>CAVPBH010000033.1:0-55139 GCA_963701775.1 uncultured Chloroflexia bacterium | reverse complement strand
TCTGCCGGCGCAGTTGTTGCAGGTCGTCCAGCCAGGCCAGCGGTGAAACCTCAGTCCCGGTCATTGCCTCTCTACCCTAGGTTGCCGGTGATTGTGACTCCGAACAGCAGGCACGGGCGACCGCAACCATCGCGTCGGTGATCTGCTCGACCTCGGCGTCGGTACAGACGAACGGCGGCATCGCGTAGATGAGATTGCGGAACGGGCGCAGCCAGACCCCGTGATCCAGCGCTACCGGCGTGGCCACTGCGAGATCGACCGGCCGACGGGTCTCGATCACCCCGATCGCCCCGCGCACCCGGACGTCGGTGACCTGCGGCAAAGCCGGGCCTGCTGAAGCCCCCGCGCCAGACCGGCGCCGATCGCCTCGACCCGGGCCCGCCAGTCCTGACCCAGCAGCAACTCCACCGAGGCCACCGCCACCGCACAGGCCAGCGGATTGGCCATGAAGGTTGGGCCGTGCATCAGTGCCCCGGCCGGCCCGGGCTGATGGTCTCGGCGATCCCCCGGGTACACAACGTTGCGGCCAGCGTGATGTAGCCGCCGGTCAGCGCCTTACCCACACACATGATGTCCGGGGTGACCCCGGCGTGGTCGGCGGCGAACAGCTCGCCGGTCCGGCCGAATCCGGTGGCGATCTCATCGAAGATCAGCAGGACGTCGTTGCGGTCGCAGATGGCCCGCAGGTCGACCAGGTACCGCGGGTCGTGGAACCGCATCCCGCCGGCCCCCTGAACCACCGGTTCGATGATCACCGCGGCGATTCATCGGCGCGCGAGGACAATTGGGCTTCGAACTCGTACATGTAACCGGGCTCGTAGCCGGTCGGGACCGCCGGGGCGAAGATCTGTTCGGCCACACGTCGCGCCACAGGGCTGTGCATGCCGCCGTCGGGATCGCAGACGCTCATCGGGGTGAAGGTGTCCCCGTGATAGCCGCCCCGCCAGGTCATCAGCCTGCGCTTGCCGAATCGGCCGGTGCTGCGCCAGTACTGCAACGCCATTTTGACCGCGACCTCCACGGCCACCGATCCGGAGTCGGAGAAGAACACCGTGTCCAGGCCTACCGGGGTGATGTCGACCAGTAGTTGGGCCAGTCGGGCGGCCGGTTCGTGGGTCAGTCCGCCGAACATCACATGGTTCATCGTGTGCAGTTGCCGGGTGATGGCGCCGTCGAGCACCGGGTGGCCGTGGCCGTGGACGCCGTCCACCAGGAGGCCATTGCGTCCAGCACACCGATCTCGGTCCCGTCCTGGATGACGGTCAGCCAGGCCCCCTTGGCGCCCACCGCGACAACCGGCGGGAAGGCCCCGGACCCGGCGCCGCCACCGATGGAGCTGTACGGGTGCCAGATGTGCGCAGCGTCGATGGCACTGATCTGCTGGGAGTCAACGCCGACACGGGAGCAGCCTGACCTTGCCGCCGTCCGCCCGGATTTCGGCGACCGTGGAATTGATAGATTGGGCGGCGATCATGGCCACCCCCACATTGACCCGGCCGTACGAGTCGACCGACCCGGGCCCGATCGACTTGCGTCCGACCGAAGCGGCGCCGGTCCGGCTTCGGGCGGGCCTGTACCGGCACGATTTGGACGGGCTGCGCGGCTCGCGATCGCATTGGTGGCGATCTTCCACGTGTGGTTCGGCCGGGTGTCCGGCGGGGTCGATGTCTTTCTCGCGTTATCCGGGTTTTTCTTCGGTAGTGCGCTGTTGCGCGGTGTGCTGACCCCCGGCACCTCGCTGTCGCCGTGGCCGCACCTCAACCGGTTGGTTCGGCGGTTGTTGCCGGCGCTGATCGTGGTACTCGCGGCGTCCGGGGTGCTGACCGTGCTGGTGCAACCGCAGACCCGGTGGGAGACGTTCGCCGACCAGACCCTGGCCAGTCTCGGCTACTACCAGAACTGGGAGTTGGCTGCGGCCGCGGCGGACTACCGGCGGGCGGGCGAAGCCGTTTCGCCGCTGCAACACATCTGGTCGATGTCGGTGCAGGGCCAGTTCTACCTCGCCTTCCTGGTCCGTGGTCTTTTCGATGCTCATGATGTTGGCCTTCCTGGTCGACCAAACGCAACAACTCTGCTGCCCTCTGTTCCGCGCGGTGTGGAAAAAGGTCGGCAGCAAGCGGGCCTTGTGGGACAATCTGCGTTCCCACTTCCGTCACTTCACCTTTCAGTCCATGAAACACCTGTATGAGGTCATCCTCTACGGTCTCGCCAAGAATCTACCCGCCCCACGCCTGGATTCTTCGTAACCCAGTCTCTCCGCACTACAGCTCCCTCGGGGCCAGATAGCAACGCCCGCCGCAATCCGACCAGACCCACTTGCAGCCAGGCTATGCGCCGAGCCTCCGATCCGCCTCAATACCATGACATCCGCGCGGTGCCCTGCCGTCCCTCGAACCCTTGCCACCTCCCACAGCCTTAGCCATCTTCTCATGGATTGCAGGCCCACATCACGTCAAACACTATGCTTCCATATCTGGCCCCCCTACATTACGATATCACCGGGAATTGCTGGGCGACAAACACCCTGCTACCGCCGAAATGCTCACTAGCCTCGGTAATTTGCTCACAGCCACGGGCAGCAAAGCGGAAGCGAGGTCTTACTTCGAACAGGCCCTGGCGATTTAACAAGGGGCACAACGGCGGGAAGCACCCCGCCGTTATTGATGGGCGCACAATAGCCTCGGCGTGTTGCTGCAATTGATGGGCGTTCACTACGCGGCAGCGGAGCAGTACCATAACCAAGCCCTCGCTAGTCAGCAAGGAACTCTACGGCCCGAAACACCCGACGGTCGCCGCGTCCCTCAACAACATGGGCACGTTGTCCCTCGGCACTCAACGCTGCGGCGGCGCGGTCATATGTCGAAGAGGCACTGTCCATCATGCAGCAACTTGCCGGCCAGAAGGATCCCGGATGACCGCCGACCTGCTAAACAACCTAGGCATGACGCTCTTGGAGATCGGGGATCTGACGGCAGTGGTTTCGCACCCATGACCCGGCCAAGCTTGTCTTCGTGCTGGTGGCCAATGCGTTGTTCTGGTGCGCGATGATACCTGAGCTGCGGCAGTACTGGAGACTTCGCCGGGAAGGCAAGCTGCCCAGTGCGCAAGTGCTTGCCACATTCATGGGTATGGGCAGCATGTACCGGGTCGCGCAGCGCTTCAGCTTGGTCCGCGTGTTCTCCAAGCGAGGGGCAGCCACCGTCGCCCATCCTCCGACAGTCGAGACAGAGGCCACGGGGATTCAAGAGGCGGATAGCACGGCCGCCAGCACACCAGCTCCGCAAGCGCCGCCCGCCGAAGAGGGCGTTGAGCGCCAGCCCGCACCGGAAGACCCACGGCAGTTTTGAGGGCGCCCCCTGCATCGTCACCCACCATTCGTCTAGCCTCAATTGGCGGGATACTTCAAGTGCGAAGGCAACGATCCAGAAAGGAGGGTGGCCTTTGAACCTACTTGATGTCATTCATAGGCAGGGCATCCCCGGACCGTGGTCCGAGGGAGAAAAGATCCCGTGGAGTGATCCGGGCTTCAGCCGGCTGATGCTGCAGGAGCATCTGTCTCAAAAGCACGATGCTGCCAGCCGCCGCTTCGAGATCATCGACAGCCACGTGGGGTGGATTCACGATTACCTGCTCAAGGGAAAGCCCACGCGGATCCTTGACCTTGGCTGTGGTCCCGGGCTTTACGCGAACCGGCTTGCCAGGCTTGGGCACCGCTGCCTCGGAATTGACTTCTCTCCAGCTTCAATCGCCTACGCGCAGGAGCAGGCCGAGAAAGGTGGTCTTGAGGCCGCGTACATCCAACAGGACATCCGGACGGCGGACTACGGCTGCGGCTATGGTCTCGTCATGCAGGTCTTTGGAGAGCTCAACGTCTTTCGCCCCGCAGAAGCGAGGGGTATCCTTGAGAAAGCCTACCGTGCCCTGATTCCGGGCGGCCTCCTGCTCATTGAGCCACATACCTTCGAAGCGGTGTGCCAGATGGGAAAGCAGCCCTCCTCGTGGTATTCTGCGCCGTGCGGGCTCTTCTCCGACGAGCCGCATCTCTGCCTCCAAGAAAACTACTGGGACGATGAGGCCCGCGTGGCAATCGAGCGCTACTACATCGTCGATGCCACGACAGCGGAGGTGGCGCGCCACTCATCCAGCACGCAGGCCTACACGTGGGGTGAGTATCGCTCCTTGCTTGCCGGATGTGGGTTCTGTGCGACGGAGATTGGCTTGCCGGGGGAGTGGAGCACGGGCAGTATGGGAACCGGCCTGACACTCATCCTCGCGAAAAAGCCTCTCCTCGATGCCCCCTGATTTCGCCGGCCAATTGACGCACCCCCGCACCCATGCTACACTCGCTGCCAGAGGAAGCAACGACGATCCAGCAATTGAGATTCGAGAGCGGAGGTACTATGGCTGCTTATCCGAGTCGTCTCGTCCTGGAAGGCGTTCCTCCTGTTCACTTCTACGAGGGCGGGCCCGGCTGCCCGGAAGACATCTGCTTCCCGTCCGTGATGCGTGCCCTGATGGAGTACTTCGGCGAGGATTACGGTTGCCGTAGGTGCCACTCCCTGCCACCCGGCACAACAGTCACCTGTACCTATTCCTTCTTTGTGGGTGTCTCGGGTGTGGCTTCCTTTCTCTCCTGGAAGCCCGGCTGGGCCGAAGACAACATGGAGATCATGTACATGTCGGACGACCCCAGCGCACCCTTTGAGCGCGCCTTCCGGGCCGCGGGGTATGAATACGAATTCGTTGGCGTGGAGAATGGCAGCCGTGACGAGGCCCTCCTCCGTGATCGGATCGTCGAGAGCATCCAGAAGGGACGGCCCGTGCTGGCGTTTGGCCCGGTGGGGCCGCCCGAGTCGGCCCTGATCACCGGCTATGACGAGAGTGGAGATGTGCTCATCGGGTGGAGCTTCTTCCAGTCCATCCCCGATTTCAATGCGGGACTCGAGTTTGAGCCGTCGGGCGAGTTTCGAGCGCGGGAGTGGTTCAGCTACCCGCCGGGCTTTGGCATCGCCGTAATCGGCGAGAAGAAGGAGCGGCCTCCGCTGCCGGAGATCTATCGCAAGGCGCTGGAGTGGATGCTCCGGGTGACGCGCACCTCGGTCACCTTCGGCGACCGGCACAATGGGCTGGCAGCCTACTCGGCCTGGGCACAGCACCTGCTGCGCGACGAGGATTTCCCCGACGACGAGGCGGTCCTCCGCCAGCGTCACGAGGTCCACAACGCCGCCGTCGGCCTGGTTGCCGAGGCGCGCTGGTATGGCTCGCAGTTCCTGCTCCAAGCCAGCGAGCCGGACATCCTGCACTATCGCGCGGCAGAGGACCTGATGCACGCTGCGGCCTGCTATGCCGCCGAGCACCGCTTGATGTGGGAGCTGTGGGACTTGGCTGGCGGCATCGAGAATCCCGATGCGTTCCGCCGCTTCGCAGAGCCGGCGGTGCGCCGCGAGATGGTTCCGGTGATTGAGCAAGCACGGCAGCAGGATGAGCAGGGAGCGGGACACATAGAGCGAGCGTTGGCGCGGGGCTGAGCGACAGCGCGATTGGAGGTCATATGCGAACGCAACCGAGAACCGCCGTGCGGGGACCAGCAATCTTGGACCCAGATCGCTTCTTCGCCCCCGACCCTGGGCAGCGGCGGGTGGCACGCGGAATCTACGACACCATTGCGGCCTTGCCCATCGTCTCGCCGCACGGCCACGTCGACCCCCGGCTGCTGGCCGATGAGAACGCGACATTGGGTACGCCCGCCGACCTCTTCATCATCCCCGACCACTACGTCTTCCGCATGCTCTACTCCCAGGGCATCGCCCTGGAGGCGATGGGCATCCCGCGGCGCAACGGAGGCGCTGTCGAGACGGATCATCGCAAGATCTGGCAGACCTTTGCCGATCACTTCTACCTCTTCCGCGGGACGCCCAGCGGCGTCTGGCTGGCGCACGAGATGCACGAGTTGTTCGGCATCCGGCAGAAGCTGACGGGCGCTACGGCACAGGCTATCTACGACGAGCTGGCAGACAAGCTGGCCCGGCCCGAGTATCGCCCCCGCGCGCTGTTCGAGAAGTTCAAAGTCGAGGTCCTGTGCACCACCGATGGCGCCGGTGACTCGCTCGCCTATCATAAGATGATCCAGGAATCGGGGTGGAAAGGGGTCGTGCGACCCACTTTCCGTCCTGACGAAGTGGTGAATCTTTTGACGGCCGGCTGGCGCGCGCACCTCGGCGCGCTGAGTGAGGCCACCGGCCGAGAGATCACGACGGCCAAGGCCCTCATCACCGCGCTGGAGGAGCGGCGGGCTTTCTTCAAGAGCATGGGCGCCACTGCGACCGACAGCGGCGTAGAGACGCCCTACACGGAGGCGTTGTCGCCCAAAGAAGCTGAGACGATCTTTGCCCGCGCACTGAACGGCCAAGCGACGTCCGAAGACGCCCGGCGCTTCACGGGCCACATGATGATTGAGATGGCACGCATGAGCGTCGAGGATGGGATGGTGATGCAGGTACACGCCGGTTGCTACCGGAATCACAACCCGAGCGTCTTCGAGCAGTTCGGGGCCCACAAGGGGCACGATGTTCCGGTGGCGGCCGAATGGGTGTACAATCTGAAACCGCTGCTCGATCGCTACGGCAACGAAATGCGGCTCACATTGATCCTTTTCACATTGGACGAGACCGGCTATTCGCGCGAGATGGCGCCGCTCGCCGGGCACTATCCCGCGCTCAAGATTGGCCCGCCCTGGTGGTTCAGCGACAGCCTCAACGGCATAGCGCGCTACTTCGACCAGGTAATCGAGACAGCGGGGCTATACAATACCGCGGGGTTCAACGACGACACACGCGCCTTCGTCTCGATCCCAGCACGGCACGATGTCTGGCGCCGGGCGTCGGCCAACTGGCTGGCTGGGCTGGTGGTGCGTGGGCTGATTGATTTAGCGGATGCCGCAGAAATGGCGCCCGAGCTGGCAAACGGACTGGCCAGGCGCACGTACAAGCTTTAGCGCGCAGAAGGAAGAGTGGGCGCGATTCGCAGGGCCGGCGCCGCGGTGAGGCGGCAACGAGCAAGACCCTGCAGTCTCTAGGGGGAAAACAGATGAACCGCGATGACCTGATGGCAATGTACGATTTTTCCGGCAAGACGTTTGCCGTGACGGGCGGCGCCGGCGCGCTGGGCGGTGATGTGGTCGTCGCGTTGGCCGGCTGCGGCGCGAACGTCATGATCCTCGACCTCAACCTGGCCGGGGTTCCGGCAATCAAGGAGCGCATCGGGGTCCGCGCAGACCATGTCGACGCATTCCAGGTCAACGTTCTGAGCCACGACAGCCTGGCGGCCGCCAGTGCGGCCATCAACATGCGCTTTGGCTCGCTCTACGGCCTGGTCAACGCCGCAGGCGGCAACAGCCCGAAAGCCACGGTCTCCCCGGCCATGAGCTTCTTCGACATACCGCAGGAGGGGATGCGATTCGTGCTCGACCTGAACCTCCTCGGGACCATCATGCCCTGCCAGATCCTGGCCAAGCAGTTCGTCGAGACGGGCGAAGGGGTGATCCTGAACTACTCGTCCATGAACGCGTTTCGCCCGCTGACGAACATCGCGGCCTACTCGGCGTCCAAAGCTGCCGTCACCAATTTCACCGCTTGGCTTGCCGTGCACATGGCGCAGAACTATTCCGGCAAGATCCGGGTCAACGCGATCGCGCCCGGCTTTTTTATCGGCGAACAGAACCGCTTTCTGCTGCTCGACAAGGAAACCGGCGGGCTGACCCCGCGCGGGCAGAAGGTCATCGAGCACACCCCCATGGGCCGCTTCGGCATTCCCGAGGACTTGCTGGGCAGTGTCCTCTGGCTGCTTTCGCCGGCCTCTTCGTTCGTAACGGGCATCACGGTACCGGTGGATGGCGGGTTCTCGGCATACGCCGGGGTGTAATCAGCGACCGCAAGGACGCTCCTGCCAGGGAGAATCGGAATAGATGATCATCGCTCAAGCAATCTCGGAAACCGGCCTTCTGACACACGATGCCATCATGGCGGCGCTGGCCAAAGGCCTGGGTGGCAGATTCGCCGGGCAAAAGGTGCTGGTTCTCATCCCCGACCACACCCGCTCGCTGCCGCTGCCCGAGCTGTTCCGCATGATCGTCGAGGTCCTGCACGATGTGCGCGAGCTGAATTTCATGGTCGCCCTGGGGACGCATCCGGGATATTCGGAAGAGGGCCTGAGCCACCTGGTGGGCCTCACCGCAGAGGAACGCGCGACGACCTTCCGTCATGTGGGCCTGCTCAATCATGCATGGGATGATCCGGCGGCGCTAACCTCGCTCGGCGTGATGGACCAGGATGAGATCAGGCAGCTCGCCGGGGTGAACTGGCACCCGTCATTGCCGGCCGAAGTCAACATCCGTATCAACCGGGCCGTCTTCGAGCACGATGCCATCGTCATCGTCGGCCCGACGTTCCCTCATGAAGTGGTGGGCTTTTCAGGGGGCGCAAAGTACCTCTTCCCCGGCATCTCCGGGCCGGACATGATCAATGCCACCCATTGGCTGGGTGCGCTCGCGACGGTTGTCGGCACCATCGGGCTCAAAGAGACCCCTGTCCGGGCCATGGTTCATGCCGCAGCCCGACGCTTGAAGACGCCGGTCACGTTGGCTGCCCTGATCGTCGACGGGCACGACCTGGCAGGCATGCTCATCGGCGACGTGTATGACACCTGGAGTGCGGCGGCGGACGCATCGGCGCAACGGCATATCGTGTGGTGCGATCAACCGTACCGGCGTGTACTCTCTTGCTGTCCGCCCATGTACGACGAGCTCTGGACCGCAGCCAAATGCATGTACAAGATGGAGCCTGTCGTGGAAGTGGGAGGCGAGGTCGTGATATACGCCCCGCACCTTGATGTGGTCAGTCCCGTCCACGGCAAATACATCTACGAAGTGGGCTATCATATCCTGCCCTACTTCCTGCGCGACTGGGACCGCTACAAGCACGTGCCGCTGGGCGTGCTGGCGCACAGCACGCACGTGCGCGGGTCGGGCGTGATGGTGGACGGCGTTGAGAAGGCGAACGTCAAGGTCACGCTGGCAAGCAGAATCTCGGCCGCGGACTGCGCCAGGTTGAACTTGGGTTACTTGGATCCGGCCACGATTAACCCGGCTGATTGGCAGAACCGCGAGGATGAAGGCGTCCTCTACGTGGCCAAGGCCGGCGAAAAACTGTACAAAGTGCGGGAGTAGAATGTGAATACGACTCAAAAGCTACATGCTGCCGGCCAGTCAATTTGGTACGACAACATCCAGCGTGGCCTGCTGGAAAACGGTGCACTGGCCGGGATGATCGCACGCGGAGAGGTCCGCGGCGTGACTTCCAATCCGACGATCTTTATGAACGCGATTACCAAGTCGCAGGACTATGACGACGGGCTGATACCGCTCGCCAGGGCCGGCCGGAGCGCAGAGGAGATCTTCTGGCAGCTTGCGATCGAGGATATCCAGAGGGCAGCAGACCTGTTCCGGCCGCTGTACGAAGAAAGCGGCGGGGGCGACGGCTACGTCAGTCTCGAAGTTAGCCCCTACCTCGCGGAGGATGCCGAGGGTACGCTAGCGGCTGCAAAGAGGCTCTGGCAACGCGTAGACCGGCCGAACCTGATGATCAAGATTCCCGCCACAAAGGCCGGCCTGCCGGCGGTTGCCGCGGCAATCGCCGCGGGCATCAACGTCAACGTCACCCTCATCTTCTCGCCCAAGCGCTATGCGGCCGTGATGGAAGCCTATCTGAAGGGGTTGGAGGAGCGCGCCGCCGAGAGCTTGCCGATAGGCTCCGTCGCCTCGGTGGCATCGTTCTTCGTCTCTCGCGTGGACACGAAGGTAGACGGCCTCCTGATGGGGATGATCAGCCGCGACGGCACACTGGCCGACAAGGCGGCGCGCTTGCTGGGCAGGGCCGCGATTGCGAACGCCCGGCTGGCCTATGCCGACTTCAAGGAGACATTCGCCGCCGACCGGTTCCAGGTACTCCAGGCCAGAGGGGCGCGGGTGCAGCGTCCGCTGTGGGCCTCTACCGGCACCAAGAACCCGGCGTACCGGGATGTGGTGTACGTTGAGGAGCTGATCGGCTCGAACACGGTCAATACCGTGCCGCCGCAGACTTTGGCCGCGTTCCTGGATCATGGCGAGGTGCGTCCCGGCAGCCTGGAAGAGAACGTGGCGGAGGCTGAACAGGTGCTGGTCGCCCTGGAGACGCTGGGGGTCTCGATGAGCACTGTGACCGACGAGCTGGAGCAGGAGGGCGTCAAGTCCTTCGCGGATGCATTCACTGCTCTCCTGGGCGCCGTCGAGGCGAGCCGCAGGAAAGCGGTGTCCTGAACGGAGGTGCATGTGGCGCCGGAGCAGTCGTTCAAGCAACAAGCGGCCGACCAGGTTCTGGCGTACATTGAGTCGGGCAAGATCGTGGGCCTCGGTCACGGGAGCACCGCGATCCTGGCCGTACGCGGCCTGGCTGCGAGGCTTGCCCGCGGTGAGCTGACGGGCATCCAGGGGATTCCCTGCTCGCGCACGATCGAGGCCGAAGCAAGGCGCCTCAGCATCCCCCTCACCACGCTGGAAGATCACCCTGTAATCGACCTGACCTTCGACGGTGCGGACGAGGTCGACCCCGACCTGAATCTGATCAAAGGCGGCGGTGGAGCCCTCCTGCGTGAAAAGATCGTCGCGCAGGCCAGCCGCCGCGAGATCATCATTGTGGACGAATCGAAGCTGTCGCCGGCCCTGGGCACTCATTGGGCGGTACCCGTCGAGGTTATCCCTTTCGGCTGGCGGACCCAGGCCGCCTACCTGGAATCACTGGGTGCCCAGGTCCACTTGCGGACAAAAGACAATGGTACGCCGGCCAGGACAGACCAAGGAAACCTCATCCTGGATGGCCATTTCGGGCCGATTCACGATCCTGTGAGCCTGGGCGCCCGCCTCGATGCCCGGACAGGTATCGTGGCCCACGGGCTGTTCTTGGGGCTGGCAACCGACGTAATCGTGGCCGGAGCTGCGGGTATCCGGCATCTGTGCCGGCACCAGGTCTCGTGATCAGGCGAAAGGAGCCCACCGCGCACGATTGCGACTGCCGGTAGGGCAGGTGGGCCACCCGTCCCGTGAAAGGAGAGAGAGCTAT
The DNA here is from genome assembly GCA_963701775.1 of uncultured Chloroflexia bacterium. Lineage (GTDB taxonomy): Bacteria > Chloroflexota > Anaerolineae > JAAYZQ01 > JAAYZQ01 > DAOQVR01. The sequence goes on along the minus strand of CAVPBH010000033.1, from coordinate 43,989 downwards.
GCCCCGACTCGTTGACTTGCCGGCGTGGCAGGCGCTGCAGAAGCACCAGCGAGAGATAGCCCATGTGCACATGCGTGACCTCTTTGCCCGAGACCCACAGCACTTCGAGGGCTTTTCTCTGCGAATCGGCGACATCCTGTTCGACTATTCCAAGAATCGCGTGACGCAGGAGACCATGCGCCTGCTGTTCGAGCTGGCACACCAGGCCGGCCTCCGTCCCAAGATCGAGGCCATGTTCACCGGCCAGAAGTACAACAACACCGAGAAACGAGCCGTCCTGCACGTCGCGCTGCGGAACCGCTCGAACACCCCGATCCCCGTGGACGGACAAGACGTCATGCCTGAGGTCAACGCCGTGCTCGCCAAGATGCGGGCCTTCAGCGAAGCCGTCCGCTCGGGTGCATGGAGAGGATACACCGGCAAGCCTATCGCCGATATCGTCAATATCGGCATCGGCGGGTCGGACCTCGGCCCCAAGATGGTGTGCGAGGCGCTAAAGCCGTATGGCAAGCCCGGCCTGCGTGTGCACTTTGTCTCCAACGTCGACAGCACCGACTTGGTGGAAACCCTGAGAGTCGTCAACCCAGAAACGGTGCTGTTCCTGGTGGCTTCCAAGACATTCACGACGCAAGAAACGATGGCCAACGCGCGTTCCGCCCGGGAGTGGTTCGTCGCCTTCACCAGGGATGAGGCGGCCGTCGCCAGGCATTTTGTGGCCATGTCCACGAACGGTCAAGCGGTGGCGCGTTTCGGCATCGACACAGCCAACATGTTCGAGTTCTGGGATTGGGTCGGCGGGCGCTATTCGTTGTGGTCCGCGGTGGGGCTGTCTATTGCGCTTTGCGTGGGCATGGACAACTTCGAAGCGCTGCTCGAGGGCGCCCACCGGGTGGACGATCACTTTCGCACCACGCCGTTCGAAGGGAACGTCCCGGTGGTCATGGGCCTGCTTGGCCTCTGGTACAACAACTTTTTCGGGGCCCAGTCGCATGCCATCCTCCCCTATGACCAGTACTTGGTGCACTTCCCGGCGTACTTCCAGCAGGGAGACATGGAGAGCAACGGCAAAAGCGTCACGCGCGAGGGCGCACCGGTTGACTACCAGACCGGCCCGATCATTTGGGGGCAGCCGGGCACGAACGGCCAGCACGCCTTCTATCAGCTCATTCACCAGGGGACGAAGCTCATCCCCTGCGACTTCCTGGCCGCGGCGCAGAGCCAGAACCCGCTGGGCGAGCACCACACGCTGCTGCTCTCGAACTACTTCGCCCAGACCGAGGCGCTGATGAAGGGCCGGACACCCGATGAAGCGCGGGCCGATCTTCTGGCTGCGGGGTGCAGCGGTGCCGAACTGGAAACGCTGGTTGCTGCCAAGACGTTTCCGGGTAACCGGCCGACCAACTCGTTCCTCTACCCCAGGCTTACGCCCGAGACCTTGGGCTCGCTCATCGCACTCTACGAACACAAGATCTTTACGCAAGGCGCGATCTGGGACGTCAACTCCTTCGATCAGTGGGGCGTCGAGCTCGGCAAGCAGCTTGCCAAGGTCATTCTGCCGGAGATGTGCGGGGAAGAGCAGGTGAGGTCCCATGACTCATCGACCAATGGGCTGATCAACTACTACAAGCGCTGTCGGAGCGACGCCCCGTAGCGGGGCTGCTCCGCAGGGAGAGCTGCCATCCATGCGCATCGCCATCATTGCTCCGGGAAGCCGAGGAGGTAGCCATGAGCCGTTCGATCGCATCGCTCGCGCTCCTCGTCCGCGACTATGACGAGGCGATTGCCTTCTTCACCGATGCCTTGCGCTTCGAGTTGGTGGAAGATACGCCGCTCGGCGGGGACAAGCGTTGGGTTCTTGTGGCGCCCGCGGGAGCGGGGCAAACGGCCCTGTTGCTGGCCAAGGCGGACACCCCGGAGCAGATTCAACACATCGGCAACCAGGCCGGCGGCCGCGTCTTCCTGTTCCTGCACACGAGCGACTTCTGGGATGACTATGACCACATGCAATCTCGAGGCGTTCGCTTCGCCGAGCAGCCACGCCATGAGCCGTTCGGGTTGGTCGTCGTCTTCCTCGACCTATACGGCAACAGGTGGGATCTCGTACAGCCCCTGGGCTCCTGACACTCTGGGAAGGCACACCGAACACGAGGAGCCCCATGGTGCGAATTGCGGTCTTCACCGACCTTCACGCCAACCTACCCGCCTTGAAGGCTGTTCTGAGGGCCATCCGCACAGAGGGATGCGATGCCGTTTTTCACACCGGCGACGCGATCGGCATTGGACCGTACCCGGCCGAAGCTCTGGAGCTGCTGCTCGGCGTGCCCAACATCCACTGTGTCATGGGGAACCACGATGCGTACCTGGTGGATGGCTTGCCGGAGCCAAGGCCGATCTGGATGAGCGAGGGTGAAGTAGAGCACCAGAGGTGGACGCATCAACAACTGGGGAGCGAGCTGCGCACGGCGATCCGGCAATGGCCCTATCTGATCGAGCGAGAGTTTGAGGGAGTGTCCACAGCATTCCTGCACTATGGGCTGGCCCAGTCCGGGTGTGACTTGGTGCCCACGGTACGACACCCCAAGGCAGAGGACCTGGACAGGGTTTTCGAGGGCCAGGCAGGCCAACTCATCTGCTACGGGCATGTCCACGCGAGCTCGGATCTGCGGGGACGGGCGCGATACGTGAATCCGGGATCGCTGGGATGCTACAACGAAGCCGTGGGGAGATACTGCCTTGTCGAGTTCAATGGAGGTTCTCTCAGGATCGACCACCGTGCGGAGGCCTACGCAGATGCCGAGCTATTCAGAGCCTTTGAGCAGAGGGAGGTACCTGAGCGGGAATTCATCTATGGGGCCTTCTTTGGCAGGCGGCCTGGGTAGTACGGCGAGAGCGCCTGACATCTCGGCAGGGCTGGCCGGATTGTTGGGGTGGTCCACGAAAGGGCACCGTCACTCCCACCGCCTATCGCAACTGGGCAGGGCGCATCATCGTGCTCAGCGCTGAGAACGATCCCACCCAGAACAAGAAGGACATTCCCCGCTACGAAAGGCTGTTCGGGCGCTCCGTGGAAGTGGTCAACATGGGCACCATGGGCCACGCTGCAGCGCTCTTCAACCCAGGCGAATATGTCAGGTTGCTCGAACAGGCGCTCACCCTGCCCGACGACTGGCCGCAGCCGAAGCTGACCGTGTGACTCCCAGTTGGCCCACCGTGGTCCCTGTGCTATACTCACGCAGGGCGTGCATGGCAAGATTCGGACAGAGTAGCGAGCTCGTCTCGCTTGACCCGGCGCGGCGAAGTCAGGCCGGCGCCCTGCTCGGGCGGGCCTTCCACACGGATGTCCTCTACGAGAGCGTAATCCCCGACGACAGCAAGCGCGCGGCCCTGCTCACCTGGCTCTTCGACAAGGTCGTCCACTACGCCCTCCTCTACGGCCATGTGGAAACCACGCCGGCGCTGGAAGGCGTAGCCTGCTGGCTGCCCCCGGGACGGACCGAGATCACCCTAGGCCGGATTTTGCGCAGCGGTCTTCATGCCACCCCCCTGAAGATGGGATGGGCTGCCTACCGCCGCTTCGACCCCTACCAAAGCTTCTCGGGCCGGATTCACCATCTCCACGCCCCGCAGCCGCACTGGTATCTGTGGGCCATCGGGGTGGATCCAACGTGCCAAGGGCAGGGCGTTGGAAGCCGGCTGCTGGAGCCCACACTGCGCAGAGCCGATGCAGAGGGGACTGCGTGCTACCTGGAGACGGGATCGGAGAGGAACGTCCGCTTCTACGAGAAGTACGGGTTCCACGTGGCGAGTGAAGGGCGAGTGCCGAAGCTGGGCGTGCCGATCTGGGCGATGCGCCGCGAGGCCGGGAGCACCGGCTAACGAATGACAACGCAGGGGAGACACCCATGAAACCCACCTTCCGCCCCTACCAAGCCGAGGACGATTTCTGGCGCATGCGCGAGTTCCTACGGCAGGTCTTCCTGCTGAACAGCCGGCTCGAGCGAAGCTGGCATGTGTCCCGGCTCGACTATGCCCGCTGGCACACCAGTGTCAACTGCGCCAAGGTGCGGCTGGAAGACGTGGCCTTTCTCTGGGAGGCGGGCGGCAAGCTTGTCGCCTTTCTCATGCCTGATGGCGGCCCCGGCGAAGCGCACCTGTGCGTGCATCCTGGCCTGCGCACCCTCGAGCTGGAAGAGGAAATGCTCACCGTGGCCGAGGAGCGCCTGGCTCGGATACAGGGAGGATGGCTCCCACAGGCTGTATGTCTGGTCACCGGAGAAGGACGCGCAGCGGCGGGCCATGCTGATCCGGCGTGGGTACACCCTGGATGACTGGCCGGAGTATCAGTGGCGGCGCCAACTGGATGCGCCGATTCCCGATGCGTCGCTGGCGCCAGGGTACACCATCCGTTCGCTGGGGGATGGACTTGAGCTCCTGGAGCGCTGTTACGCCTCAGGCCTGGGCTTCCACGAGGGAGACATCAAGACGGCCGTGGAGAACCGGGACGATCCCTCCTGGTACCGCAACATCCAGACGGCCCCGCTCTACCGCCGTGACCTCGATCTGGTGGCTGTGGCACCCGATGGAGCGATCGCGTCGTTTTGCACCATCTGGTTCGACGACGTCACGCGCAGCGGCCACTTCGAGCCCGTGGCCACGGTGCCTGCGCACCAACGCCGGGGCCTGGCCAGGGCCCTGCTGACCGAGGGGCTGCGGCGTCTCCGGCGCATGGGGGCGACCCTGGCCTTCGTGGCGGGCTATAGCGCCGCGGCCAATGCGCTGTACCAATCGGTGATGGGCCCCGACCGCGAGCTGTACGAGCCCTGGATCAAGGAATGGTAGCGGTTGCGAAAGCCGTAGAAAGGCGAACATAGTGCACGGTGGTGGTTGGCGCAGCTTTATGGAGTACGACGAATCGAAGGGCCGGCCCCAGGTCAGCCGGCAGCTTCTGAAGCGGGTGCTGGTCTACTCCCGGCCCTACTGGCGCTCGCTGGCTTTGCTGCTCCTGGCGATCATCCTCACCTCGCTCGTCGGGTTGGTGCCGCCCCTTCTCTACCGTGACCTGATCGACAACGTCTTGCCGAACCGGGATTTCACCCGGCTTGGCTGGCTGGCCCTTGGCATGATCGGCATCCCCCTGATCAGCGGACTGATCGGCGTGGGACAGCGCTACCTGAGTGCCCGTGCGGGCGAGGGCATCATCTTCAGCCTGCGCCAGTCGATGTACGACCATCTGCAGCGCATGTCGCTCCGCTTCTTCACCCACACCAAGTCGGGTGAGATCGTATCGCGCTTCAACAACGACGTGGTCGGCGCCCAGAGCGCTGTGGTCAGCACTCTGCCCGACATCGTGTCCAACGGCATTACGCTCCTCTCCACCCTGGCGGTGATGATCTCGATCGAGTGGCGGCTTGCCCTCCTCTCGGTGGTGGTGCTGCCGCTCTTCCTGCTGCCGGCACGGCGCGTGGGCCGCATCCTGCGCCGGCTCCGCCGCCAGGCCCTGGAGTACAACGCCGACATGAGCAACATCATCACCGAGACGCTGGGCATCAACGGCGCGCTGCTGGTCAAAACCTTTGGCCGCCAACGCCAGGAGGTGGCCCGCTTCCAGAAGACCGCAGGTAGCGTGCGCGACACCGGCGTGCGGCAGGCGATGGTGGGCCGATGGTTCTTCCTGGGGCTGGGCATGGCCAGCGCCATCGGTACGGCCCTGATCTACTGGGTGGGCGGCTACCTGGCGCTGCGCGAGGCCATCACCGTCGGCACGATCGTTGCCTTTGCCGCCTACCTGACGAGGCTGTATGGACCGATCTCGTCCCTGTCCAACGTCCAGGTCGAGTTCGCGCAGTCGATGGTCAGCTTTGAGCGGGTGTTCGAGTACCTCGACCTGCCGGTGGAGATCCAGGACCATCCAGGGGCGGTTGAGCTCAAGCGCGTGGACGGCCGCCTGCGCTTTGAGGATGTGTCCTTCAGCTACCTGGCCGAGGACGAGGCACCGCAGGAGTCCGCCGCCGGACCCGGCGAAAATGGGGGGAAACCGAAGGAGGCGGAGGGCGTCATCAAGACGCGGCGCTGGGCGCTGCGCAACCTCTCCTTCGAGATCGAGCCGGGGCAGTTGGCCGCCCTGGTCGGCCCCAGCGGAGCCGGCAAGACGACGGTCACCTACCTGCTGCCGCGGCTGTACGATCCCACCGAAGGCCGTATCACCCTCGACGGCCACGACCTTCGCAGTGTGACCCTGGAATCGCTGGCGCAGCAGATCGGCATGGTGACCCAGGAGACCTACCTCTTTCACGACACGGTGCGGGCGAACCTGCTCTACGCCCGCCCCAACGCCACGCAGGCCGAGCTGGAGCGTGCCTGCCGGGCGGCCAACATCCACGACATGGTTGCCGGCCTGCCCGATGGCTACGACACGGTGGTCGGCGAGCGGGGCTACCGGCTCAGCGGCGGGGAGAAGCAGCGGCTGGCCATCGCCCGGGTGATCCTCAAAGACCCGAGCCTGCTGATCCTCGACGAGGCGACATCGAGCCTGGACTCGCAGAGCGAGGCGCTCATCCAGGAGGCGCTGGAGCCCTTGCTGGTCGGGCGCACCAGCCTGGTCATCGCCCACCGGCTGTCGACCATCCTGGCGGCCGACGTGATCCTGGTGCTGGACCAAGGCCGATTGGTGGAGCAGGGCACCCATGCCGAGCTCCTGGCACAGGGCGGCCTCTATGCCGACCTGTACGAGACGCAGTTCCGGCCGGAGCACGAGCTGCCCCCGCCAGTCCCAGCATTCTGAGCCAGCGAAGGAGCAACACCATGATCACTGGCGCACATTCCATCATCTTCAGCAGGGATGCCGAGGCGGACCGCGGCTTCTTCCGCGACGTGCTGGGGTTTCCGCATGTGAACGAGGGCGATGGCTGGCTGATCTTTGCCCTGCCCCCGTCCGAGGTGGCGGTGCACCCGGCAGACGAGGGCGGCAGGCAGGAGCTCTTTCTGATGTGCGACGACATCGAGGCATCCATCAAAGAGATGGCCCGGCACGGGATCGCCTGCGAGCCTGTGCAGAGCCAGGACTGGGGGTTCCTGACCTACCTAACCTTGCCGGGCGGCGGCAACCTTGGCGTCTACCAGCCGAAGCACGCCCGGCCCGAGTCCGCACCCGCCCCATAGGGGAAACCGGTACCCCTCACTGCATAGTGCAAGCAGCGAGGGGTACGTGCCCGCAGTCCTACGGCCGTCCCTTGCCGCCTGGGCGCCCGGCAAAGGCTTCCCCAGAGCTCCCAGCGACCTGACTCCCGGAGCCGGCGATGGAGTACTCGCAGCACAGGCGAGGGGGAGACTTGGTGGAGACACGCATTGACCGATCTCGGGTTGTGCTCTATCATCGGTCACGGATTCGGCGTACCCACTACCACGGAGGGCACAATGGACGCGATCCTTTCACGCTGTGGCTACCGCTGCGACCTTTGCCTCGCATACGCACCAAACGTGTCGAGGAATCCTGCCGATCGGGAAAAGCTCAGCGACGGATGGTTCAAGTACTACGGCTTTCGTATTCCTCCCGAGCGAATCCTATGCGACGGCTGCATGGCCCAAGACCCCAGGCTCATCGACAAGGCCTGTCCCGTCCGGCCTTGTGTCATCGAGAAGGGCCTGGAAAACTGCGCCCAGTGTGAGGAGTACGTCTGCGACAGGGTGGCGCAGCGGCTGGTGACTTACGAGTGGGTCACGGAGAGGGCGGGCGACACAATTCCAGAAGACGACTATCTGTGCTTCATTCGTCCCTACGAGAACGAGCGACGCCTGGGTGCGCTTCGTGCTGCCAGGGGACAGGAGCACTCAGTGGGACAGGATTCGAAAGGAGAGAACGATGAGTGACCAACCGCCTTTGATCAGTAGGGCGTTTCAAGCCTTCATGAGCGAAGCCCCGCAGCATGCGCAGGCGTGGGGCTCTATGGTCCAAGGCCTGGCCGGTGCGAGTGCTCTGGACAAGAAAACCGCGGCCTTGGCCTACCTGGCCGTGCTTGCGGCGATGCGCTTGGAGAGCGGCATCCCGTTCCACGTCAAGGTCGCCAAGCAGGCCGGTGCAACGCGCGAAGAAGTGATCAGCGCTATTCTGTTGGGACTGCCTGCCGCAGGCCTGGGGGTCACGCAGGCCCTGCCGGCGGCGATCGCTGCGTACGACGCCGGGTAGAGGCTCATGTACCCAACTCCCTACCCCGATCTCAACGCCGTCCTGCTCGAGCTGGTCGAGAGCATGCAGGTGGTCTTGGGCGGCTCTCTTGTCGCCGCATACCTGCAAGGCTCCTTCGCGGCCGGTGACTTTGACCGCCACAGCGATGTTGACTGGCTTGCCGTAGTGGAGGACGAGCTATCGGACGACCAGGTTGCGGCCCTGCAGAGCATGCACGAGCGCATCTATGGCCTGGATTGCGCTTGGGCGCAGCACTTGGAAGGATCCTACTTCCCGAAGGAAATCCTGCGGCACTATTCCCAGCGCGGCCGGCCGCTCTGGTACCTCGACAACGGGGCACGCTCCCTCGTGCGGTCCGAGCACTGCAACACCGCTGTTGTCCGCTGGACTGTGCGCGAGCATGGCATAGCCCTGGCCGGCCCGGAGCCGGCCGCGCTGCTGGATCCCATCCCCGTCGAATTGCTGTGCCAGGAGATCAGGGAAACCATCCACGACTGGGGGCAGCAGATTCTGGCCGATCCGGGGCATTATGCCAACCACTTCTATCAGACCTTTATCGTCTTGAGCTACTGCCGCATGTTGCACTCTCTCCACACCGGCCGCATCGGGTCCAAGCGTGCCGGGGCCGAGTGGGCCAAGGCGCACCTGGACCCATCGTGGGCAGGGTTGATCGACAGGACGTGGGCCGGCCGGCCGGTCCCAGAGGCATCCGTGCGCCGGCCCGCCGATCCCGCCGACTTTCAGTGCACCCTGGAATTCGTCCGGTACGTCATGGGCCTGAGCCAGGAGGTCGAATTCGGCCCGTGAGCTGCCGGGTTGAGGAGCCCAGCCGCGGGGTCGCAGCCCTCTGCGAGCCCATTCTGCGCTCGCTGCCGGACTGGTTCGGCATCGAGGAAGCCATCGTCCAGTACGCCGCTGAGATCGATGGCCTTCCGACGTTCCTGACCTGTGACGGCGACCAGGTCGCGGGCTTCTTGAGCCTCAAACAGCACAACCCCTACTCGGCGGAAGTGTATGTCATGGGCGTGCGGCAGGAGATGCACCGCCATTCGAGGCCGGTCTGGCATTCACCGGCCCTGTTTGACAGGCAGGGCCTTCGGCTGCATAATAGATTGAAGAGGCGGAATGACACTGGACGAGTTCTTTGCCGGATGGGAGGAGTCCACGCGTGTCTTTGATGCGCTGTGCGGCGCAGTGGAGGCTACCGGGGCTGCTGACATCCGCGTTACAGCGAGCCAGGTTGCATTCCGCCGGCGCCGGGCCTTTGCCTGGGCATGGGTGCCCGATCGATATCTCCGCGGCGAGCACGCTCCGCTTGTCCTCAGTCTGCCGTTCCGGCACAGAGACCCATCGCCGCGCTGGAAAGAAATCGTCGAGTCGGCCCCGGGGCGCTTCATGCACCATCTGGAGCTGCACTCCGTGAGCCAGATCGACGACGAGGTTCGTGCCGGGCTGCGGGAGGCGTGGGAGTCTGCGGCCTAGGGCCAGCCATCTTGCACATCACAAGGAGAGGGGACCATGAAAGTCTTGGTGGTGTACGAATCGTTGTGGGGGAATACCGCCGCCATCGCTCGCGCGATCGCGGAAGGCATCGGGCCGGAGGCGCAGGTGCTCTCCACGCGGGAGGCGACGGCCAAGGCTATCGCCGGCGCCGGCCTGATCGTGGCGGGTGCGCCATTGCACGCATTCGGCCTCCCGAGGGAAAGCCGCCGGAAGAGCATCGTCACGACCCCGGGCAAAGCACCCGAGCCCGACTTCTCCAATCCGACGCTGCATTCGTGGCTCGAGGCTTTGCCACCCGGACAAGGACGTGTGGCTGCGTTCGAGACACGCTTCAAGGGATCGCCCGGCGGCGCCACGGGAGGCATCCTGCGCCGGCTGGAGCGCAAAGGATACCGCCGCATCGCCAAGGGGCAGCGTTTCTTGATCAAGGGGACCTACGGACCCCTGCGCGAGGGCGAGATCGAGCGGGCACGGCAGTGGGGCGCCGCGCTTGCGAAGGCGATTGCGTGACATAGGCCACCGGAGGGCTTGTAGATCAGTGCGAGTTTGACGCCGAGATTCGGTAAGCTCCCAGGGGAGGCGACTGGGTCGACATTCCGGCGGATGTCATCTTGCAGCTTGGGACGCGGACGCGCGTCCCGGTCAAAGCCGGCTTCGACGGTGCCCTCTATTGTCGCGGATCGGTCGTTCCTATGGGCGGCGCCCACGTGTTGGGGGGGACCAAGGCAATCCGGGAGACTATCGGCAAGTCCATCGGCGACAGGGTGCACGTCACCCTGGTGCGGGATGAAGAGGCGCGAGACGTCGAGATTCCGGACGACCTAGCCGAAACGCTCGAAGCAAACCCTCAGGCAAAGGCGTTTTTCGAAGCCCTGGCCTACACACACCGCCGAGAATACGTGGAATGGATCGTCGAAGCCAAGCGCCCGGAGACCAGGGAGCGGCGCGTGCGGCAAGCCCTGGAGATGCTGGCCCGGCGCCAGAAGACACGCTGAGGGTCTTGTGTCTCACCATTTCCCCGTCTCGGTCAAAGGAGTCGTCCTGCGCGGAGACAGGGTCGTGCTCCTCTACAACGAGCGCGACGAATGGGAGCTGCCCGGCGGCAAGCTCGATCCGGAAGAATCTCCCGAGCAATGCGTCGCGCGCGAGATACAGGAGGAGCTGGGGCTGGATGTTGCGGCGGCTGCTCTGCTCGACGCCTGGGTCTACACCATCTTCCCCGGGGCGTGCGTTCTGATTATCACCTATGGCTGCGTGGAGCGGACAGAGCGCGAGGCCGTGCTCAGCCACGAGCACAAGAAGGTCGGCTGGTTTCCCGTGCACGAGGTCGTCGATCTGCCGATGCCCGAGGGCTACAAGCGCTCGGTGTACGATTGGGCAAAGCACCGCGGGCCGGCAGAGGGATGAGGAGAAAGCATGTTTGAGCTACCCGAGGTACGTAGTATTGGCATCGCAGATCAACGCCACACTGCTGGGCAAAACGGTCCGCAGTGGGTCGCTCGGCAACAAGCCCCACAAGTTTGTCTGGTACAACCGAAGCCACGAGGAGTTCGCCCGGCTGACGGCCGGCAAGCGGATCGGGCCGGCACACGCAAAGGGCAGATGGCTCTTCGTCCCACTGGAGCCGGGGTACATCCTTTTGTTCGGCGAGTGCGGCGGGAAGATGCTGTATCACGCCCCGGGGATACGCCCGCCCGACACCTACCACCTCTACCTGGCCTTTGACGATGGCTCGGCGCTGACCCTCATGACTGCGATGTGGGGGGCCATGGAGCTGTACGAAGCCGGGGAGGAACAAGAGAGGCAATACGTCAAGGGGATGCGGCCCATCCCCACGGACCCGGCGTTCACCTTCGACTACTTTTCCGCGCTCATCGACGGCCTCCTCGCCGGCGAAAAGCGCAGCGCAAAGGGGCTCCTCACCCAGGATCAGCTCATCCCAGGCTTGGGCAACGCCATTGCACAGGACATCCTGTTTCGCGCCCGGCTCCATCCCCGGCACGCGCTGTCCGACCTCGATGCTGGACAGCGGCGCGCACTCTACGATGCCATCCTCGCGACCCTGCGTGACGCAATCGAGCTCGGCGGGCGATACGACGAGACCGACCTGTATGGGAACCCGGGCCGCTTCGTCCGCCAGATGGACAAGGAGGCGGCCGGGCGCCCATGTCCCGAGTGCGGCACAACAGTGCAAAAGATCCAGTACCTGGGCGGGGCCTGCTACTTCTGCCCCAAGTGCCAAGTATAGGAGTCTGCGGCAGCGGAATCTGGGGAGATTGTCCCCTTCCTGGCCAGGCGAGGGGGACTTGGCCCGTGCGAGCCTCTAGCGAGCGGTTTCCACGCGTATCTGCTCGCAGGCGAAGCCGTAGAAGGCCGCCACCCTGGACGGCCAGAGCTCCTCGTCCGCAGCCCCTCGATCGTAGGACCGCAGCGCCGCTTCGATCAGGGGCCGCCAACCGGGAAGGCGTTCCATGGCCCAGGCCGCACACGCCCGCTTGGAGACGACCACGTCGCGCGTCTGGTGGCTGTAGATCAGTCGGCAGAGGTTGAGGACGCAATAGGCCGGCGCATCGGCGAGATGCGCCGTGACATACTCCATCTCCCCCTCCAGGGCACTTTCCAGCTCGGGCCACGACGGCGCAGGAAGGAATTGATCAGGAGCGGGACCGTGGAGCACGAAGCAGCGCCCGGCCCGCAGGTGGGCGCGGTGTAGAGCCCACGAGTGGTCGTACATGTCCGGCGAGAGCTGATGCTCCGGGCGCGCCGCGTGGAGAGCATCGTCCAGCAGGATGTACCAGCCGTCCAGCTCGGCGCCCATGGGCGGATAGGCGCGGGCCAGGCCGGTGTGCAGCGCTGCCAGGGCCTCCCTCTCAGAAGCGTCCGGCGGACTCGCCAGGATGGCGTGAAAGTCGATATCCCCGGTGGCGCCCCCCTCGGGGAAGGCAATGGCGCCGTAGAGGTACACGCCGAACAGCTTGTCCCCCAGTATCTGTGCCATCCCACTCTGCAGGGCCTGGCAGAGGGGATCGAGCTCGGCCGGGATCCGGGATGCCACTTCTCTAGCCGGCCGCGTCGTACGCCTTCCTGATCCAGGCAACTAGCTCAACATCCACCTCGTCGACGACCGCGAGACGTACCTTGTAGTTGCACATGGAGCCGGCCGGCTGCTCCAACAGGCGGGCATTGGGCTCCAGGCCCTTGACATTGACGCCGACCTCGATGCGGGTGTTCGTAGCCGGGCCGATCATGGCAAACTGCCTCTTGCGGCGCAGGCTAACATAGCCCTTCTTGGGCGCGACTTCGAAGGGGCCGAATTCGACGATGGCTGCCATCAACCGGTCGTGGATGGGGCGCAGTGCAGCCTTGGCCCCGGTGTAGATCTCGGCCAGGACATCGGAGGTGGTGCTGCCGCCCTCCTTTTCAGTCCGCGCGCCCGATTGCAGAACATAACCCGCCAGCGCGTTTGCGTCCCCATAGCCCAAGCCCAGCTCTTGCTGGAGCATGGCGCGTACCTCACTGTGCTTGGTCAGGTCGCTCTGCCGGACCAAGGCGCTCAGCTCGTCGAGCGTTTTTCCGGTTCTTGCCTGGATGTTCTTCAGTTGGGTCTCGGTTGCCTTTTCCGGGCTGCTCATGGGCGTTCCTCCTCTCACTTTCATGGCCGGGGTGCCGCTCAAACGTCCTGAGGCGCATCCACCATATGTGAAAAAGAGGATACCACGATGGGGCGGGTGCGGTCAAGCGACAGCTTGGCACCGAGGTGGCCTGCCTGCATCGGCCATGCCTGGATTTGACATAGAAATCGCCCCGTTGTACTATATGCTCGCAGGTGGAAGTAAGAATCTGGTTCGGTCGAGTAGTCGAGCACCCAGGCTTACGGCTCTGGGTGCTTTTGTATGAGAGCGCCAGTCCTTCAACTCTTCCCCCTGAGAAATTCAGTAAGAGGTGTGGAAATGTCGGAGAGAATGAGTGGGACCGTCAAGTGGTTCAATGGGGCGAAGGGCTATGGGTTCATCACCCGCGAAGGTGGCCCGGACGTGTTTGTGCACTTTTCCGCCATCCGGGGCGACGGCTTCCGGAACCTGGAAGAGGGGCAGCGAGTGGAGTTCACCATCGAGCAGGACCGCAAGGGCCTGCGCGCGGCCGATGTGGTCGTACTGAACTGAAAGGAAGTCTCATGGGCACCAATCTGTACGTCGGCAACTTGAGCTACGATACCACCGAGGACACGCTGCGGAAGCTGTTTGCCGAGTTCGGCGAGGTCCAGTCGGTGAATGTGATCACGGACCGTGACACGGGCCGGTCCAAGGGCTTCGCCTTCGTCGAGATGGCGAGTGAGCAGGCAGCAGACGCAGCCATCCAGGCGCTGACCGGCAAGTCGGTAGACGGCCGGGAAATTCGGGTCGACAAGGCCAAGCCGCGCGCCGATCGCGACGACCGGCGCTCGACAGAACGCCGCCGGCCTCGCTGGTAGGCACGTTGCCGGCGAGCTTGGGACCGTCACCCGGCGGTCTAGCATCGCCCAACCGAACAGAAAAGGACAGCGCGGACCAGAAACACCTGGTCCGCGCTCTTTCGTTTGAGGCACCGTCACCCCGCCCGGCCTGTGATATAGTCCTCGGTCAGGCGCTGCCCAGGCTTGGTGAAAACCTGCTGGGTGGGCCCATATTCGACCAACTCCCCCAGCCAGAAGAAGCCGGTCCAGTCGGACGCACGGGCAGCCTGTTGCATGTTGTGCGTCACGATGACGATGGTGTACTCCTGCTCCAGCCGCCGCATCAGGTCCTCGACTGCGAGCGTATCCACCGGATCGAGCGCTGAGCAGGGCTCGTCCATCAGGATCACCTCTGGCTGCACGGCGAGCACACGCGCGATACACAACCGCTGCTGCTGACCGGCGTTCAGATCCAGCGCCGATCCCTTCAGATTGCCCCGCACCTCATCCCACAGAGCAGCACCCTCCAGGCTGCTCCGCACCAGGTCGTCCAGGCTGCGGCCGATGTGCATGCCCAGCACACGGGGGCCAAAGGCAACATTGGCATAGATGCTCTGCGGAAAGGGGTTCGGTCGCTGAAAGACCATCCCCACCCGCTGGCGGAGGTTTACGACGTCAAAGCCTGGTGCATAGACGTTTTGGTCGTCTAGCAGAACCTCCCCCGTGACACGTACCCCCTTGATGGTGTCGTTCATGCGGTTGAGGCAGCGCAGGAAGGTGGACTTGCCGCAGCCTGATGGCCCGATCAGGGCGGTGATCTGGCGCTCCTTCAAAGGGATAGCCACTCCTTTGAGGGCATGGAATTCGCCATAATAGAGGTGCAGATCCCGCACATTCATCTTTTCTGTGTGAGCCATCACTCATGCCTCTGAATCGGACCGCCAGATACCGCGCAGACTGCGTGCCGGCCTTGACGGTACCGACCGCCGGAATTGTAACAAAGCGGGTGGGGAAAGTCAAAGGGGCCGTTTGACCGGAAGGTTGGCCGGTGCTATAATCGGCTTCGAATGAGAGAGAAGGGAGTGGCCATGGCAATACGCAGGGGAGCTGGCGCGTTCCTGGCTCTTCTTTTTCTGGTGGGCCTGCTCGCCTGCGGAGGCGGCCCAGTGCCCGGCACTACCGCCGTCTCCACCACCCGCATCCAGAACAAGGGCTCGGACACGATGGTCAACCTGGCACTGGCCTGGGCCGAGGCCTACAACGGGCTCAACCCCTCCATCGAGGTCTCGGTCACCGGCGGCGGCAGTGGCACCGGCATTGCCGCCTTGATTAACCAAACCGTCGACATGGCGAACGCCTCGCGCCAGATCAAGGCCGACGAGGTGAGCCAAGCTCAGGAATCCGGCGTCTATCCGGTGGAGCACACCGTCGCAGGGGATGCCATTGCCGTCGTCGTCCACCCAAGCAACCCAGTCGATGGGCTGACGATCCCCCAACTCTCCGACATTTTCTCGGGCAAGATCAAAAACTGGCTCCAGGTAGGCGGTGAGGACCGGCCGATCGTGATCCTCTCGCGTGAGTCCAACAGTGGCACGCACGTCTTTTTCCTGGAGGAAGTGGTCCGCCGGGGCAACAAAGAGGACAAGACGCTCTTCTCCCCTGACACGCTGCTGATGCCTTCTTCGGAGGGGATCTCCGCCGAGGTACGCCAGAACCCCAACGCCATCGGCTACGACGGCCTGGGGTATGTGACCTCCGACCAAAAGGTGCTCGCGGTGGCTCCTGCCGACGACCAGCCATACGTCATGCCGTCGGTCGATACGGTCAAGAATGGGACCTACCCGATCGCGCGGCCGCTCTACATCTACACTGCGGGCGAGCCACAGGGCGCCATCGCCGGCTACCTGGAGTGGATCACGGGGCCGGAGGGGCAAGCCATCGTGCTGGGGCAGGGGTTCGTGCCGCTGGATTGAGGCGCAGGCCAGGCCCCGTACGCCACGGCGCGCCTGCCCCTCGACCTGCGGCCAGAGCTAAGCGATGCGCAAGTCAAAACGACGTGAGTTTCTCATAGAGACGCTGATCCGGGCGGCCGGATTCTCGGCGATCTTTTTCGTGGCGCTGATCTTTCTCTTTCTGCTGCGAGAGGGGCTGCCGGCATTCTGGGAGACCTCGCTGGGCAACGTATTTGGCCAAACTTGGTACCCCAACGAGGAGCTCTTTGGCACTCTGCCGCTCATCTTGGGCTCGGTGCTGGTGACGGCCGGGGCTGTTGTTCTCGCCCTGCCTCTTGGCCTGGCGACGGCGATCTTTATCCGAGAGATTGCGCCCAATTGGCTGCGCGAGATCCTGAAGCCGGTGATCGAGGTGTTGGCGGGTATCCCGTCCGTGGTGTTGGGCTTCTTGGGGATGGCGGTCGTCGCGCCGCTGGTGCGTGAGGTACTCGACGTGCCCACCGGGCTGACCGCTTTCGCGGGATCGCTCATGTTGGGCTACATGGCATTGCCGACGGTCATCAGCGTGGCAGAGGACGCCATCGATGCTGTGCCACAGAGTTACCGGGATGGGGCATTGGCCATGGGCGCCACCCACTGGCAGACGATCTGGCGAGTCGTGCTGCCTTCCGCGCGCTCCGGGGTAATCATCGCCGTGATGCTGGGCGTGGGCCGGGCGATTGGGGAAACGATGGCAGTGATGATGGTCACCGGCAACGCGGCGCGCATGCCGCAGGAGTGGAACGCGCTCTTCCTGCCGGTCCGGACGATGACGGCGACCATCGCGGCGGAGATGGGGGAAGTGGCGCAGGGCAGCACCCACTATCACGTGCTCTTTGCGGTGGGCATCCTGCTCTTCGTCGTGACGTTCATCATCAACGCCGTTGCTTCGGTGGTGATCATCCGCGGCGGTCCCCGCCGCGGTGGCCGGTTGATGGGGTGAGCCACTGATGTCTCGCCAGTCCAGTCAGCGCATTGCCTTCACCATTCTCACCCTCTTGGCCGTGGTGGTCATAGTCCCCATCGTCCTCGTGGTAGCGTACATCGTCGTCCAGGGCATCGGTGCCATAGACTGGGAGTTCCTGACGAGCTTTCCACGCAGCGGCATGAAGGAAGGGGGCATCCTGCCCGCGGTGATCGGGACCGTGGTGCTGACCTTTGGCACGGCCATCGTCTCGATCCCGCTGGCCCTGGGTGCGTCGATCTATCTGGCCGAGTACGCCCGGGACAACCTGCTGACGCGCGCCATCCGGCTGGCCATCATCAACCTGGCGGGCATTCCGTCGGTCGTGTACGGGCTCTTTGGGCTGGGGCTTTTTGTGCTCTTCCTCGGGTTGGGGACCAGCATCGTGGCCGGAAGCCTGACCCTCGGATTGATGACGATGCCGGTGGTGATCTCGACGGCGGAGGAGGCGCTGTTGACCGTCCCCCAGCGCTTCCGGGTGGTGAGCCGCAGCCTGGGCGCCACGCGCTGGCAGACGATCCGCCAGGTGGTCCTGCCCAACGCCCTGCCGGGCATCCTGACCGGGATCATCCTCGGGCTGGAGCGGGCAGCGGGCGAAACGGCGCCCATCCTCTTCACCGTGGCGGCCTTTTACCTGCCGCAGCTTCCCCGCAGCCCCCTGGATCAGACGATGGCCCTGCCCTATCACTTGTACGTCATCTCGACCCAGGTGCCGGGGATGCCGCTCCAGGTGCAATACGGCACGGCGCTGGTCCTGCTGATCCTGGTGCTGGGCATGAATGTTGCCGCGACGATTCTGCGCAGCCGCTTCCGCCGGAGGCGGCAATGGTAGCCAAGCTGTCGATCCGTCACCTCACCTTTCGCTTTGACGACAAGGATGCGCTGCGGGACATCACCCTGGACATCCCAGAGCACCAGATCACGATGCTCTTTGGTCCTTCCCACTCGGGCAAGAGCACGCTGCTGCGCTGCCTGAACCGGCTCAATGACCTGATCGAGAATGAGAAGACGGAGAGGAGCGGCCAAGTCCTCTTGGACGGGGCCGACATCTATGCGCCTGGAGTGGATGTGACGGAGCTGCGCCGCCGGGTGGGGATGGTCTTTGCTCTGCCGATTGCCCTGCCCCTGACCGTACGCCAGAATGTGGAGTATGGACCTCGGATGCGGGGCGAGCGCCGAGCGGAACGCCTGGCCGAGTTGGTGGAGGGAAGCCTGCGGAAAGCCGCGTTGTGGGAGGACATGAAGGATCGCCTCGACGAGCCGGCGCTTCGACTCTCCGGTGGGCAGCAACAGCGGCTGTGCATCGCCCGGACCCTGGCGCTGGAGCCGGAGGTGATCCTCCTGGACAACCCCACGTCAGGGCTGGATCCCTTGTCGACGGCCAAGGTTGAGGCTTCGCTACAGGAGCTGAAGGCAGCCTACACCATCGTCATGGTGCCCCACAGCGTACAGCAGGCGGCGCGGGTGGCCGACCTGGCTGTCTTCTTCCTCGGTGGAGAGTTGGTAGAGGCAGGTCCCGGGGCCGAGATCTTTACCCGGCCGAGGGACCAGCGCACCGAAGATTACGTAACAGGGCGGTTTGGGTAATGACCAAAGAGAGAGCACCAAAGGACAGAAGCATCCATACCCAGGCGGTCCATGCCGGCGAGCGCGGTCCGCGCCCCGATTTCACGCCAGTGAGCACCCCGATCTACCACTCGGTTGGCTACCTGTACGACGAGCTGGATGACCTCGACGCCGTGTTCGGCGGGCAGCGTCCCGGCTTTGTCTACACGCGCTATGGCAGCCCGACCGTCCTTGCCTTTGAGCAGGCGATGGCCATCCTGGAGCGGGCAGGAGATGCCGTGGCATTCGCCTCCGGGATGGCGGCCCTGCACGCGGTGCTGCTTGGGGCAGGCGCCCGCGCGGGGAGGGCTGTTGTCGCCGCGTCGGACCTCTACGGCGCCACCTACGCCCTACTGGAGCGCCTTTTCCCGGCCCTGGGGATCGGGGTGCGCTTCGTGAATATCGCCGATCACGACCAGGTGGCCCGCGCCCTGGCGGAGGAGGGCCCGGCAGCCCTATTGTGCGAGGCTGTGTCCAACCCGCTCATGAAGGTGGCCGACGTGCCTGTTCTGGCCGAGATGGCCCATGCCGCCGGCGCATTCTTCGTCGTGGATAGCACCTTTGCCTCGCCCTACCTGCTCCGGCCGTTGGATCAGGGGGCCGACTATGCCGTGCATTCGGCCACCAAGTACCTGGGCGGCCACGGAGACGTGATGGCCGGCGTCGTGGCGTGCTCTGAGGAGAAAGGGCGAGACCTGCGCGAGCGTCAGAAGCTTCTGGGGGCCAACCTCGCGCCCCAGGAAGCGTGGCTGGCGATGCGCGGGCTCAAGACGCTGCCGCTGCGCATGCGGCAGCACTGCGCAAATGCCCAGGCCGTTGCCGAGTGGCTTGCCGGGCATCCGGCGGTGGCCGCGGTGCACTATCCCGGCCTGGCAGACCATCCACAGCATGCGCTGGCAGCACGATTGTTCGAGGGGCGCGGCTTTGGCGGCATGCTTAGCTTCGATCTGCGCGGGGCAGGCCGGGCCGAGGTGTTTCGCTTCATGGAGGCACTGGAGTTGGTCCTGCCGGCCACGACGTTGGGCGACGTCTACAGCCTGGCCCTTTACCCGGCGCACTCGTCGCACCGGCTGCTGTCGCCGGAAGCGCGCGCGGCCCTCGGCATCGGCGAGGGCTTGGTGCGGCTCAGCGTGGGCATCGAGGATGCCCAAGACATCATCGACGATTTGGAGCAGGCGCTTGGACGGGCATTCGAGAACCATGGGCGGTGAGGCAGCCATGCCACGAAACCAGCTTCTGTATCTCTCTCGAGCGGACGTGGAAGCGGCCGGCGTGGGCATGGCCGAGATCATCGAAGCGGTGGAGGCCGCGTTCCGCGAGAAAGGGCTGGGCCGGGTCGAGGCACCGCCCAAGCTGGCAATCCACCCGGGCGGCGGCGACAACTTTTGCCACGCCATGCCGGCCTACATCCCGGCCCAGCGATCGGCCGGTGTCAAATGGGTGAGCGGCTTCCCCGGGAATTCCGCGCGCGGCCTGCCCTATATTTCCGGGCTGATCATCCTCAACGACCCCGACACCGGGCTGCCGGTCTCGGCCATGGATTGCACCTGGATCACGGCGATGCGCACCGGTGCGGCGACGGCGGTCGCGGCAAGGTACCTGGCCCGCCCCGAGGCTTCGGTGGTGGGGGTGCTGGGCTGCGGGGTGCAGGGGCGGAGCAACGTCGCGGCACTGGCCGTGCTCTTTCCACTCAAACGGGTGATGGCCTACGACGTGTACGACGAAGCGGCCCACCGGTACGCAGAGGAGATTGGTGCACGCCTGGGCCTCGACGTCCAGGTGGTGGACACGCCGCGCCAGGCCGTGACCGGCTGCGACATCGTGGTGACGGCCGGGCCGATCCTGAAGAGGCCGCACCGCACCATACAGGCCGGCTGGCTGGACGAAGGGGCCTTTGCCTCGCTCGTGGACTATGACTCCTATTGGCATCCCGACGCCATGCGCCAGGCCAAGTTCTGCACGGACGACGTGGCTCAGCTTCGCCACCACCAGGCGGCCGGTTACTTCCAGGAGATCCCACCCATCCACGCGGACCTGGGTGAGCTGGTGGTCAGGCAGAAGCCGGGACGCGAGACGGCAGCCGAGCGCACCATGACCGCCAACCTGGGGCTGGCGATGGACGACATGGCCGTGGCGCCGCTTGTCTACCGGCGGGCGGTTGAGCAAGGGCTGGGCACCCCGCTGCCTCTGTGAAGCGGCCGACCCCCGTACGAACCAAGGGTCGACCTGCTCACCTGTCTGATTGCGCTGTCGCCCGCCGGCTCCGACAGGAGCGCTGTTGATGCGGCAATTCCTGGAACTGCCGTAACCTCGCGCGCCTACATTGACGGGGGCGGCGAGTTCGGCTATAATGACAGGCTGGAAGGAACCTATGCAGGCTGCGGCGAAAGTCGGAGAGACAGGTCAGGCCCCTAGAGTAGTAGCCATCGGTGGGGGCATGGGGCTATCGACGCTGCTGCGGGGCCTCAAGGCTCACACACCGTACATTACCGCGATCGTTACCGTCGCCGATGACGGTGGTTCTTCCGGCCGGCTGCGCCGCGAGCTTGGGGTGCTGCCCCCGGGCGACTTTCGCAACTGCATCGCTGCCCTGGCCGACGACGAAGCGCTCATTACCCAGCTCTTCCAGTATCGCTTCGGGCAGGGCAACGGGCTCAACGGCCACTCCTTCGGCAACCTCTTCATCACCGCCCTGGCCGAGGTGACCGGCAGCTTCGAGAGAGCCATCCTGGAGGCGGGGCGTGTCCTCTCGGTGCGCGGGCGCATCCTGCCTTCGACGCTGGAGGACGTCACCCTGGTGGCCGACCTGCGCGAGGCGCCGGTAGCGGGCGGAAAGTCTCGCCGGTTGGCCCGCGTGGATGGAGAATCACAGATCCCGAGGGCAGGCTACCCTATCGAGCGCGTCTTCCTGCGGCCCGACCGGGTACGAGCTTATCCCGAAGCAGTGCGCGCTCTCCTGGAGGCCGATCTGATCGTTGCAGGACCCGGCAGCCTGTTTACCAGCATCCTGCCCAACCTGTTGGTGCAGGATATACGGCGGGCTGTCGAGGCGTCGCCGGCGCGAAAGCTGTATGTCTGCAACGTGGCCACGCAGGCCGGCGAGACGGACGGATTTGACGTGGGGCAGCACGTGGACGGCCTGCAGCGCCACGTGGGGCGAGGGCTCTTTCCCTATGTGCTCGCCAACAGCGCAGTGGGCCGGAGTTCTGAATACCCGACGGTGGAGATGGTGGAGCTGAGCTTCCCAGCAGGCGCGGGCTACGAGGTAATTGCGGCTCCTCTGGTCGATCCGCAGGTACCCTGGAGGCACGACCACGGGCTGCTGGCGCAGCACGATCATCGATTTCTATCGCAGTTGTATGTTCAACGAGTGAGGAGGGAACCAGATATGAAGACCGCTTCCGAAGTAATGACCAGGCACGTCGTGGATATCAGCCCCGACGCCACGGTCGCAGAGGCCATCGAAACGATGAAGCAATGGAACGTTTCTAGCCTCTTGGTCCAGCGCAGGAGCCCCGGCGACACCTGGGGTTTTGTGACCCAAACCGACATCGTCGAAAAAGTCATCGCGGAAGGGCGAGAGCCTGGACAATACTGGTCCAAGACATCATGACCAAGCGGGTCATCACCGTACCGCCGAATTGCAGCCTGAGGGACTGTGCCGCCCTGATGGCGCGGGCCGACATCCGCCGCGTGCTGGTGTTTGACGGCCAGGACATTGTAGGCATCGTCTCCAGCAGCGACATCTTTCACGTGACATAGCTGGCAACGGGCAAGTGGCCAACAACCCATTCGCCCTGTGCTGTGGATTCTGGAATTCCTTGGAGGGTTTGAAATGAAGATCAGAGTTGGAATCAATGGTTTTGGCCGCATCGGCCGCTTGGCCTTCCGCGCCATCTGGGAGCGATACCCGGATGACCTTGAAGTCGTCGCCGTCAACGACCTGTCCGACAACCAGACGTTGGCCAATCTGCTCAAGTACGACTCGACCTACGGCCGCTTCCCCGGTACGGTCGAGGTCCAGGAAGGAAGCTTCATGGTCGATGGGCGTGAAGTCAAGACCTTCGCCCAGTACGATCCGAGCCAAATCCCATGGGGAGACCTGGGGGTAGCGATCGTCGTCGAGTCGACGGGTGTATTCGAGGATGGCAAGCAGGCAGCCCTGCACCGCACCGTCGCCGGCGCACAGAAGGTGATCATCACCGCGCCGGCCAAGCCGTCTGACAGCGTGGACTGGACGGTGGTCATGGGCGTCAACCACAAGCAGTATCAGCGAGACAAGCACCACATCATCTCCAACGCGTCGTGCACGACGAACTGCCTCGCCCCAGTGGCCAAGGTCCTCCACGAGGTCTTTGGCATCCGGCGCGGGCTCATGACCACAGTTCACTCCTACACCAACGACCAGCGCATCCTGGACTTTCCGCACCGGGACCCGCGTCGCGCGCGGGCAGCCGCCATCAACATTATCCCCACATCTACCGGCGCGGCCAAGGCCGTGGCCCTGGTCATCCCCGAGCTAAAGGGCAAGTTCGACGGGTTTGCTCTGCGCGTACCGACGCCCACCGTCTCGATCGTCGACTTCGTCGCCGAGCTGGAGAAGAAGGTGACGCGGGATGAGATCAACGCAGCGCTGCGCGCTGCGGCCGAGGGGGATCTGAAGGGCATCCTGGGCTACAGCGAGGATCCGCTGGTCTCGACAGACCTCAAGGGCGACGACCGCTCCTCCATCGTCGATGGCCTGCTGACCAACGTCATGGGAGGCAACATGGTCAAGGTCATCGCCTGGTACGACAACGAGTGGGGCTACTCCTGCCGCGTAGCCGACCTGGCCAACTTCCTGTCGAGCCAGAGCAAGGTTACACTGGACCAGGCATAGCGCGCCTCCAAGAGGCAACCGAAAGGGGAAGAGACCGATGGCCATCAGAGTGGCGATCAACGGCTTTGGCCGGATCGGCCGGCAGGTGTTCAAGATCATCCACGAGCAATACTCGGAGGAGATGCAGATCACCCATATCGGCGTCAGCAACCCGCATGTGACCGAAAACCGGGCTCTCCTTCTCAAGTACGACTCTAACTACGGAGTCTGGGATCACCAGGTCGAGGCAAACCTCCAGGGCGGTGCGAATATAGTCGTGGCAGATGGCCGAGCGACGCGCATCGTCGGACGCAATCCCTACGGGCCGGTCCCTGAATGGGCGCGGCTTGGGGTCGACCTGGTGATCGAGGCATCGGGATATTTCAAGGGACGCGGCGGCTTGCACCTCACCGCCGGCGCCCGGCGGGTGATCGTGACAGCACCCGATCCCAAGGCCGACATCACCGTCGTGGTCGGCATCAACCACACCAAGTACGACCCCACCCGCCACAAGGTGATCTCGAACGCCTCTTGCACCACCAACTGTGTGGCACCTGTGGCCAAGGTGCTGCACGAGCAGTTCGGAATCCAGAAAGGCCTGATGACGACCATCCACGCCTATACTGGCAGCCAGCCGGTGCTCGACCACGTGGAGAGCGACCCCAGGCGCTCGCGTTCGGCGGCCACCAACATCGTGCCGACGAGCACCGGCGCAGCCAGGGCCGTCGCCGAGGTCATCCCGGAGCTGAAGGGAAAGCTGAACGGCTGCGCCTACCGCGTCCCCATCCCCACCGTATCGATCGCCGAGCTGATCGCCAACGTGGAGCGGCCCGCCGACGTGGCGACTGTGAACGCCGCCTTCGAAAAGGCGGCTGCCGAGGCGCCGCTCAAGGGCATCCTGGGCTATACCGCCCTGCCTCTCGTGTCGACCGATTTCCAGGGCACATCCTACTCCTCTGTCCTCGACGCCCTCTCGACCATGATCATCGGTGACATGGTCAAGGTGGTGGCCTGGTACGACAACGAGTGGGGGTATGCCTGCCGCGTCGCCGAGCTGGCCCACTACTTAGCCCAGCAAGGATTCTAGCCAATGGAAAAAAAGACCGTCCGTGACATCGACGTGAAGGGCAAGCGCGTCCTGGTGCGCGTCGATTTCAACGTGCCTCTGGCCGAAGGGACAGTGGCCGACGATATCCGCATCCGCGAGTCGTTGCCCACGATCCGCTACCTACTCGAGCAGGGCGCGATTGTCATCCTCGCTTCTCACCTGGGCAGGCCCAAGGACAAGGTGGTGGAGAGCCTGCGCATGAACCCTGTCGCCCTCCGGCTCTCAGAGCTGCTGGGACGCCCGGTGACCAAGCTCGACGACTGCGTTGGGCCCGAAGTGGAAGCAGTCTGCCGCGCCGCCAAGCCCGGCGACGTCATCCTGCTGGAGAACACCCGCTTTCATGCGGAAGAAGAGAAGAATGTGCCGGCTTTTGCTGCACAGATGGCAGCCCTGGCCGACCTGTACGTCAACGACGCCTTTGGCTCGGCCCACCGTGCCCACGCCTCGACCGAGGGAGTGACGCACTACCTGCCGTCCGTGGCCGGGTTTCTGATGGAGAAAGAGCTGGCCTACCTGGGCGGGGCATTGGCTGCGCCACGTCGTCCCTTCGTCGCCATCCTGGGAGGCGCCAAGATCTCGGACAAGATCGCCGTGATCGAGAACCTGCTGGGCAAGGTCGACGCGCTGCTCATCGGCGGCGGCATGGCCAACACTTTCCTGAAGGCCGGCGGTTTCGACGTGGCCGACTCCCTGGTGGAAGATGCTGCCCTCGACACGGCCCGCAGCCTGCTTCAGCGCAGCGCCGGCAAGCTGGTTCTGCCGGTGGACGTCACGGTAGCCGAGGCGCTTCGATGCCAGGGCTGCCTCCCGGGTGATGCCCGTGAGCGGCATCCCGGCCGGTTGGCGCATCCTGGACATCGGGCCGAAGACGCGCGAGCTTTTCAGGAAGCGCCTCATCGGCGCCCGCACCGTAGTCTGGAACGGGCCAATGGGCGTCTTTGAGTTCCCCCGCTTTGCCACCGGCACACGGGCTGTGGCCCGCACGCTGGCGGCCCTGCCCGACGCCACCACGATCGTCGGAGGCGGCGACTCGGCGGCGGCGGTGAAAGAGGCGGGGCTGGCAGACAAGATGAGCCACATCTCGACGGGCGGCGGCGCCAGCCTCGAGTTCCTCGAGGGCAAGGTCCTGCCGGGCGTAGCTGCACTCATGGACAGATAGGCGTCATCATGAAGATACAATTCCTGGGGGCCGTGCGCACCGTCACCGGCTCGATGTACCTGCTCACCGTCAACGGTTCTAGGATCCTGCTCGAGTGCGGGCTCTACCAGGGCAAGCGCCAGGAGAGCTATGACCGGAACAGCAAGCTGCCTTTTGACCCACGGGCGGTCGACGCGATGATCCTCTCGCACGCGCACATCGATCATGCAGGGAACATCCCTACCCTGGTCAAGGACGGCTTCCGCGGGTCAATCTACGCCACGCCGGCCACACGAGACCTCTGCGTTGCGCTGCTCCGGGACTCGGGCCACATCCACGAGGAGGACGCCGAGTACGTCAACAAGAAGCGTGCAAAAAAGGGCGAGCCACCGGTGGCGCCGCTCTATACGCTGGAAGACGCTGAAGCGAGCATCAACAGCTTCTCCAGCATCGGCTATGACCGGTCGTTCCAAGTCGCGCCGGGCGCAACGGTGACCTTCCGCGACGCGGGGCACATCCTTGGCTCGGCGATCCCGGTTCTTGATATCGAGGAGGACGGGACCAAGTCCCGGCTGGCCTTCACCGGGGATCTGGGACGCAAAGGAATGGCCATCCTCAAGGATCCCGCCATCGTGCAGGATGTGGACTATTTGCTCATCGAGTCCACCTACGGCGACCGCCTGCACGATCCCGTCGAGTCAACCGAGAAGGCGCTGCGCGACGTGGTGGTGGATACCTACAACCGGGGAGGCAAGCTGATCGTCCCGGCCTTTGCCGTGGGCCGCACCCAGGAGCTGGTCTACGCCCTGCACAGGCTGACCGAACAGCGCGACATCCCCACCCTGCCCATCTACGTCGACAGTCCGCTGGCCCTCAACGTCACAGAGGTCTTTCGCATGCACCCGGAGTGCTTTGACCGGGAGCTGAACGAGTTCCTGGCCGGACGAAAGGAGCGCGACCCCTTTGGCTTCGACGGCCTGTCGTACACCCGCACGACGCGAGAATCGAAGGAGTTGAACTTCCTGCGGCACCCGGCTATCATTATCAGCGCCTCGGGGATGTGCGAGGCCGGACGTGTCCTGCACCACCTCAAGAACAACATCGAAGACGCACGCAATACCATCCTGATCGTGAGCTGGCAGGCGCCCGATACGCTGGGAAGGCGGCTGGTGGAGCATGCGCCGGTGGTCAAGATCTTTGGCGAGGAGTATTCAGTTCGTGCTCGTGTGGAGACGATCAACGGCTACAGCGCGCACGCCGACCGGACAGAGCTGTTGGAGTACGTCCGGCAAATGGGGGCCGAACGGCTGAAGGCCGCCTACGTCGTGCACGGCGAAGAGGCATCCAGCCTGGCCCTGGCAGAAGGGCTCCGCGATCTGAACGTGTCCAAAGTCGCCGTGCCCCGGCCCGGCGAAACGGTCGAGACATAACCGGAGCGGACCGCTCATACCCTGAGCACGAAACCTGTACACCCACATCCCGTATAGCGAATGGACTGTTTGAATTCTATCAGAGAAAGGCGGATGGTATTCCATGGCAAGCTTACTGAAAAAGATCCAGACCCTGATCTCGGCCAACCTGCACTCGTTGGTCGACTCGGCACTGAAGGCCAACTCGCTCGCGGTCTTTGACCAGTATGTGCGCGAGGTCGAGGAGAACCTGGCCAACCTCGAAGACGCCGTGGCCACGGTGGGCGGCGAGCTCAAGACACTGCGCCGCAAGAAGACAGACCTGGAGCGGCAGGCCGCAGAGCTTGACCGCAACATCGACATCTTTCTCCGCGAGGGCAAGGAAGAGCTGGCCCTGGCGGCCCAGAGCAAGCTGAACACCGTCACCCGGC
Organism: uncultured Chloroflexia bacterium; assembly: GCA_963701775.1. GTDB lineage: Bacteria > Chloroflexota > Anaerolineae > JAAYZQ01 > JAAYZQ01 > DAOQVR01. The sequence goes on along the minus strand of CAVPBH010000033.1, from coordinate 16,368 downwards.
TCCTGCAGAACTATGAAGAGATGGTCACGCGCCAGGAGTCCGAGTTCAAGGCCCTGCAGGATGCTCGCCTGAAGCTGGAAGCCAAGCTGACGACGACCAAGCAGGAGCGCGAGGAGCTGCAGGCGCTGCTGGACCTGGCCCGCTCCAAGGAGATTACCGTCAAGGCGATGAAGTCGCTGGACTCGCTCGTGGGGTCGGGCGACGCCGACGTGGCGCGCGTGGCCGAGTCGATCCGCGCCCGGCTGGACAAGGCCTCGGCTCAGAGCGAGATGATGGCCGCCAGCCTGGACACGCAGATGGACCAGGTACTGGAGCGCAGCACGCTCGAGGCGCAGCTTTCCGAGCGCAAGGCCCGCCTCGGCCTGCAATAGTAAGGCACAGTGCACAAGGCTCAATGCACAATCGTGGGCATTGAGCCTTGAGAATTGAGAATTGCGATGAACCGAACGCGCATCATCTTTTTCGTCATCATCGGCCTGGCCGTCGTCATCGTCGCGGCGAGCTTGATCTACAACTGGGCAAGCAACCGCACGCCGACCACGCCCGAACCGGACACAGACACCGAGGCGTTGGAGGTGACCATCGTCGCCGCCCTGCCGGTGTCCGAATGGGTGCAGGCGGCGGCCAGCCAGTACAACGCCGAGAAGCATACACTGGAGGGCCGCACCATCCACGTCACCGCCACGCCTATGGACGGCCTGACCGCCAAGGGGCGCTACGACCGGGACGAGTTTTCGCCGGTGCCCACGGCCTGGATCCCCGATAGCCGCTACCTGGTAGAGCTGGTGAATGCCGCCTACGCCGAGCGGCTGGGCCGCGACGTCTTCCTGACCGACGGCGAGTACCGCGCACGCCCGCTGGTCACTTCGCTGCTCGCCTGGGGCATCTACGATAGCCGGGCCACCGCCCTGGAAACCAAGTACGGCACAATCTCGTGGCAGACCATCCACGACGCGGCGCTGGCCTCCGGCGGATGGGCCGATCTGGGCGGGCAGAGCGACTGGGGCTTTTTCAAGCTTGCCATCTCGAACCCCCGCAAGAACGTCAGCGGCCTGGCAGCCATGGTCGCAGCCGCCGGAGAGTACTTTGGCAAGACGAACATCGCGGTCGAAGATGTCACGAATGCCGACTTTCAGAAGTGGCTGGGCGAGATCCTCAGCTCCATGAGCGACCTGTCGGGCGGGACCTACACAGTGGCCGACCTGGCCCTCTTTGGCTACACCACCGGCGACGCCGGCCAGCTACTGGAGAGCGACCTGCTGGTCAACATGCAGGGCATCCAGACCCGTTGGGCCGACCCGCTGCGCATCGTCTATCCCGAATACGTCTCCTGGTTCGATTTTCCTTTCACGATCTGGATAGGCCCCGAGACGACTGCCCAGGAGAAGAACGCCGCGCTCGAGTTCCAGAAGTACCTGCTGACGGAAGAGATCCAGAAAAAGGCCCTCGCCTTCGGGCTGCGCCCTGCCAACCCGGCTGTGCCTGTGACCGGGGAGGGGAGCCTCTTTGACCAGTGGGCCTCACAGGGAGTCATGGGGATCGTGCCCCGCACCACGGCCATGCGCTCGCCCGACCGGGACGTGCTCCAGGCCCTGCTCCGCTGGTTCGACCTGAACGTGGCGGGGCGGTAGGAGCGGGGTCTACCCGCTCGGGGCAAATGAGGGAAGAATGAGCAGACGACGTTCCTCTTCCACGCGATCCACGCCTGATCCTGGCCTTCCTGGGGCTCGGGCTGATCCTTGTGCTGGCTTGCTGCTGGCTGGTCAGTGCTGTGATCGGCCGAATTACGGGGCCCGACGAAACCCCGACGCCGACCATGGCAGAGGCGGGCTTCACCGTTGCCTACTCGCCGGAGAAGGAAGCGGCTTTCACCCAGCTCGTCGACGAGTTCAACCGGCAGGGCTTCAGGACCCCGGAAGGGCAAGCTATCCAGGTCGAGGCCGTGCCTCTGGCGCCTGAGGCGATGCTGGACGCGATGATCGGCGGCAGCGCGACCTTCCAGGCCATGACGCCCGATTCATCCGTGTGGCTCGAACAGCTCGACACAGAGTGGGGCGAGGCCCAGGCCGGCGCCATGGTGGTGGGCGAGACGGTGCGCTACGCCGTGAGCCCGGTCGTCATCGCCGCGTGGGAGTCCACGGCCCGGCAAATGGGCTGGCCAGAGCACCCCGTGAGCTGGCAGGATCTCCTTTCGCGTGCTCAGTCGGACCCCGACTTTCGCTGGAGCCACCCCTCCACCAGCTCGGCCAGCGGTGTGTTGGCCGTCCTGGCCGAGTTCTACGCGGCGGCCGGCAAGACACGCGGCCTGACCATCGAGGATGTGCAGCTCCAGTCGAACCTGGACTATGTGGCCGCCCTGGAAAAGACGGTCCGCTTCTATGGTGAGGGAGACGAGACCGCGCTCATCGAGCGCGCGCTGAAGGAAGGGACAGCTTTCTGGACGCCTTTGTCGTCCAGGAGCAGATGGTCGTCTACTTTAACCAGCAGCGGCAGGGGCAGGAGCGCCTGATTGCCCTCTACCCGGCGGAAGGCACCCTCTGGGAAGACCACCCCTTGCCCTGCTGGAGACGGCCCGCCTGACGGTCTACCAGCGCCAGGCCTTCGCCCGCTTCCGCGACTACCTGCTCTCGGCCGAAGCGCAGCAGGTCATTCTAGGCCATGGTTACCGGCCGGCCGACTATACCATTCCGCACGATGGCCCGCAGTCACCCATCACGGCCGAAAATGGCGTGGATCCTGCCGAGCCCAAGACAACACTCCAGGTGCCCGGCGCGAACGTCATCTCCGTCGTGCGCGACGTGTGGTGGTACACCAAGCGGCACGCCAACGTCTACCTGGTCGCTGACCGATTGGGCAGCATGTCGTCGGAGGACAAGCTGCCCCAGGCCAAACAGGCGTTCGCCACCTTCCTGGACCAGATCCAGGGCGACAGCGAGCGGGTCGGCCTGATCTCCTTCTCGACCTACGTCGAGACCACCGTGCCTATGGCGGAGCTGGGGAGCAGCCGCACGGCGCTCCAGGTGGCCATCGCTCAGATGGAGGCCGGCGGCGACACAGCCCTGCTCGACGCCGTGTACGAGGCTTACGGCCAGCTCCAGTCCTATGGGGACACCGAGCGCATAAACGCCATCGTCGTCATGACCGATGGCAAGGAGAACACCTCCTACACGAGCCTTCGCGACCTGGTGAGCGAGCTGAGCCAGTCTTCGCGCGTCGAGGTATTGGTCTTTTGCGTGGCCTACGGAGACGACGCCGACATGGAGATGCTCCAGGCGATTGCGGAGCCCTCCGGCGGGCAGGCCCTCCGGGGCGACCCCGACACAATCCAGGGTCTGTACAAGATCCTGTCGCAGTACTTCTAGGACATGGCCAAACCTACCCTGCAGGACGAGCTAGAAAAACGCGCGGGACGGGCGATTGTGGCCCGCTCTGTCTACCGATGGGAAAGCGCCTTCATCCTCGCCCTGACCTTGGTCCTGGTCGTGTTTGGCCGGAGCCTCGGCTTCCCAGGGTGGCAGTGGTGGTATTGGCTGATCCTGGGCCTTGCCGGAGAGATCGCGCTTGTGTGGAGCAGCATCAAAGAGCCCGAGTTCCGCGCCCGGGCCGTGGCCGAGATGTTCCGGGAAAAGTTCAAGCCCGGCACCATCCGGAACGATGCCCTGCGCGCCCGCGTCTCCAAGGCGTTAGAGTACCGTGACCGGATCCACACCACGATCGGCAAGGGCCGCGAGTCCATCCTGCGCGACCACCTCACGGACGTCAGCGGTGGGGTCAACGACTGGATGCAGAACGTCTTCCGCCTTGCTCAGCGGCTCGATGCCTACCTGGGAGACGACACCATCCGGCAGGACCTCCAGTCGGTCGATCCCGAGATCGAGCGCCTGAAGAAGCGCCTGGCGCTCGAGGACGACGACACCGTCAAGCGTCAAATCAGCCAGACCATCGCCCAGAAGCATATCCAGCGGGACAACCTGCGCAAGCTCCAGAACGTGATGGAACAGGCGCAGTTCCAGCTCGAGTCCACCATCACCGCGATGGGCACGGTCTACTCGCAGGTGATGATCCTGGGCGCGCGCGACGTGGCCTCCGGCCGGGCGCAGCGGCTGCAGCAGGATGTTCACGACCAGGTCCAGGCGCTGCAAGATGTCGTGCGCAGCATGGACGAGGTGTACCAAACCGGGGCAGACACCCTCGGGACCGGGTTGAGCGCGGCGGAGCTGGCCGCCCTGGATGCCCAGGCAAAGACTATCCGCAAAGGGACGCCGTAATCCACGAAGCTCACGAAGAGCACCAAGGCCTATGCTACCCGTTTTCGTGTCCTTTGTGTTCTTCGTGGATTGACTTGAGTGAAGCGAAGGAACGGTACAGGTGAGGGTTCAACTATGAGGCGTACAACAGGAATAGCCGTCGCACTTCTGATTGCTTGCTTGCTGCTTGCCGCTTGCGGCGGCACGAACGGCGGCACGGGCTGCAAGGAGCCGGCCAAGGGCGAGGCTCTCGTCTATGTCGCCGGCCCACTCTCGGGCTTCCAGGCCAATGCCGGGCAGACGGTGCTGGGCGGGGCGCGCTTGGCGGCCGAGCAGATCAACTGCGCCGGTGGGCTGCTGGGCTACAAGGTGACGATTGTCGGGGTGGACGACCAATCGGACTCTGATGTGGCCGTCAGCATCGCCGAGGAGATCGCAGTCGGCCGTCGGCCAGGGCCAGAAGTGCTGGGTGTCATCGGGCACCTGAACAGCGGCCAGACGCTGGCGGCGATGGAGGTCTACAAAGACCTGTCGTTCGTGGTGATCACCCCTACCGCCAGCGAGATGAGCCTGACACAAAAGGCTACACGCAACTTCTTCCGAGTCAACGCCAACGACACGACGCAGGCGCGGGTGGATGCCGGATTCCTGGTGAACACTCTGGGGGCCAAGCGCATCGCTATGGTTCACAACGACGACCCGTACGGCATGGCCTGGCCCAGTTGATCACCTCCGAACTCAAGTCGTTGGGCGCCGAGGTTGTGCGTGACGCTGCAGGTGGCGGTGGAGCAGGCCACGTATGCCAAGGAAGTACCGCAGATTTGGCGGCGCAGCCGGACGCGGTCTTTTACGCCGGCTATGAGGTAGAGGCCCCCTACCTGCGGGTCGCGCTCGTGGAAGCAGGGCTCCAGGCCCTTCCTGGCCAGTGACGGCGCGTTCCTGGCGGCCACTATCGACGAGGCGGGTACCGCGGCCGAGGGGATGTACGTTTCAGCCTTTGGTCCCAGCCCCAAAGCCCTTGCGACGACACCTGGTATCAAGGCCTACCAGGCGGTCGAATATCGCAACCCCGACACCTACAGCATCAATGGCTATAGCGCGCTGGAAGTGCTGTCCGAGGGGGTGAAGAAGGCGGGGAGCCTGGATCGGCAAGGTCGAATGCCATCCGCGGCCTGGCGGGGGTCGAGACGCCGATGGGCAGGCTGAGTTTTGATGCCGGCGGTGATCTGAAGGACCAAAAGATCTACATCTTTCAGGTACAGGCCGGCGACTGGGTGCAGGTCTATCCGTAGCGGATGGCGTATAGCCTATAGCAGATGGCTTATGGCTGATGGCCAATCGGAAGGCCGCCCGAGTGGGCGGCCTTCCTTTGTCTTCGATGGGGCAGCTCAGGGCGTCGGCACACCGCGTCCAAACCAGGCGCTGGTGTAGGTCAGGAAAGCCAGCGCCAGGCAAGCCACGAGAAGACCGAGCCCGATCACAATGAGGATCCTGCCCCTGCGCACCGCCTCCTGACCGGTCAGTAGCCGGCTGGGGCGGAGAAACCGGTTGACAACGACAAACTGGCTCCTGATGATCGAAATGCCGCTGGCGATGAAGGCAGCAGGCAGAAAGAAGACCGCCACCACGCCAAAGAGAATGGGCCACCCTTTGACCGCGAGGACCACGCCCGCAATCAGCAGCGCGATCATCAGGATGCCGAAGAGCGTTTGCAGCAAGTAGCTGCGCGAAAGCTGCGGCTCTCTCTCCCTTGCCGCCTTGAGGATATCCGCTGTCTCCGCAGAAGATGGTACCTGGCGCCGAGCATACCGCGTCCAGAGCCAGGCGAAGGCAAACAGCCCGCCGATGGCCGCCAGTGCAAAGGCTACCGTGCCCAGGATCACGACGAGCGGGTCGGGCAATCCGTCCATGGCCTTAGCTGGCCTTGGCTTCCCCGCGCGTCACGAACCACATGCAGCCGATCGCCAGCAGCAGAAAGGCCGGCGCCACGAGAAGATCATGTTATAGTTCTGGACACAACACACACAATCTCTGGCTCTCTGCCCGGTTGGTCTTGGGTGAGTATACGCCCAAGGGGGTGAGAGCTCAAGCTCCGGTGCTTCTGAGAAGGGAGGCTGCATAGCATGGATACAAGTGTGGTGTTGGTCGACGATCGAGCCCTGGCCACCGTGCCCAGCGTGGCTGTTGTTCAGAATGTCTCCAATTGGAGACAAGGGGTGCCCTGGCAATTGGCGCTTGAGACGTATCTTGACACGCTCAGCTCAGCGGACGCGCCTCGCGTATGGGCGCGCCGTGGCTGAGGCAATGCGGGCGCTTGGCGCTGCATGCCCGGGCGACGTCGAGCCGCCGGCGTCGCAAAGTACCGCGCGGCGCTCGTGGCTCGCATACCGGACAGGCTCGACCGGCTGAGCCCAGCGACGGTCAACCTCAAGCTAGTGGCGCTCCGGCAATTCCTCAACTTCTGGAGGCTGACCGGGATTGTCGGGCTGAGCAAGGACGTGATCGCCTTCGTGCTCAAGAGCCCCAGCTCGCACGTTGAGAAGCCATACCAGGTGCTCAGCGCTGAGGCGGATCCGGCTCCTGGAGGCTGCCGGCCTGCATGGGCCCCGAGACGTGGCACTTGTTGCGCTTGCGCTGGGGGGCGGGCTGCGTGTCTCTGAGCTCGTGGGGGTGCGCGTGGGCAATCTCTACCAGGACGAAGGCGGGGCTTGGTGGGTGCACGTCGAGCTGGGCAAGGGGCGAAAGTCTCGGGAGGTGCCGCTCTCGCCGCCGGTCGTGGCGGCGGTCCACGGTTGGCTGAGGGCGAGCGGGCGGACGCTGCGCCGGAAGGCTGACCGGGAGCGGTATCTATTCGCCACGCGCCAAAGTCCGCGACTGACACCGGAGCGGGCAAGGCAGGTGGTCAAGGGGTTGGTCCGGGGAAGCAGGGATCGCCAAGCCGATCAGCCCGCACTCGCTGCGGCACACGATGGCAATCGAGGTGCTGCGCGCGGGCGCTTCGCCGGTGGTGGTGCAACGGCTCCTGGGGCATGCGAGCTTGGCGACCACGCAACGATACGTCGACCACCTCGAGCGCGCCGACCTGGTGAGGTGGGCATTCTCGCCCGCCTAGGCAGTTTGGGATAAGTGGGCTTTGCGGTATCTGAGTGAGTGTGCTACGATGTGAGCGCATAAGAAGCGCCCTGCGAGGTGTCAGCCTCCAGGGCGCGGACCAGGGCGGGCAATCGCCCCGATAGAGGGATGATACCATGATCGGCCCGCTCTGGCAATTGCCGGGGTGGGCCGGTTCTGTTTGGGAGGTGGGCACAATGGAGCTTGAGAAGGTCACTCTTGACATGGGGCTGCAGCAACTGCTGAGATGAGGTCGTGTCTTGCCCGGAGGATCGTGCTCCGGGGCTCGACCGCAGAGCGCGCGGCCTGGACGGTGGGCGGGATCCTCATTGCGGCGCTGGGGGATGGGCCGGAGCGGACCGAGCTCACCGTGACGAGCTTCCCAGGCAGGCAGCCGGCAAAAGGGGTAGAGCATTGGCTCGCCCTGAGAAGCCGGCTAGAGCCGTTCTACCCGAGCGCCCCTCAAGATCATGGTGCTTTCCGCCTCTTGCTCACCCGTCAGGCGCTCGAGGCTTATGCCAGAGCGCCGGACAAGCTCAGAAAGAGGCTTGAGGCCGCCCCTCCCCAAGAGGGGCACATTGAGGCACAGCTCGCCGAAGTTCTGCAGAGGGGCGACGGCAATGCCTACAAAGCCAGAATGCGACTTGCACAATGCGAGCCGACAGGACAAAAGGCCGAGGCAGAGGCGCGGCGCTTTCTGACACCGAGCCCAGAGGCGCCGCCAGAGCCGGAGCCTGGGGCTCACTTGGATCGGTGGTTTGATTGGTATCACCTCCGGCTCGAGCTGGGGCTCAAGACCAGGCTCGCCGATGTGGCGGCCAAAACGGGATGGTCCGTTCCGACAATCAAGAGGCTTCACGCTGACTATCGGCGAAAGGTCCTCAAAGGTTGATACCAGGATAATACCAGAAAATACCTGCATTCCCGTGACGCCCCTCTAGTGAGGGGGTAGAATGCGCCCATGATAGCTAAGGGCGCATTCTCTTTATCGGAAGCAGGTCCTCCCCTGGGCGAGCTCACCGACGACCAGATCGGCGAGGCGCTCGCAGGCGCCTACCGGTATCTTCACCAAAGAGCGCTCGAGCTCGAGGCGGCCGAGAAGGCCGCGCAGGCAGAGCCGGCAGAGACCAAGGCGGCGGAGCAATGAGCGGCGCAGCGCAAGCAATCGAGGCGCTTCTCTCCCCCGCCCACTTGGGCATGCTCCGGGCTGGGTCTGGTATCAGCGACGATGTGATCCTGGCGCGGGGATACCGGACCGTCACGGACCCGGACGAGCTCGCGGCGCTGGGGTTCGCAACCGCTCAGCGCAAGGTGCCGGGGCTGCTCCTCCCCCTGTGGGCAACGGACGGCAGCAACGCGCTTGCCGTCTATCGGCCTGACAATCCGCGGGTCTGGGAGGATAGAGGGCGGCGCAATCCTGACGGCTCGCATCCGTGCAAAGTCCTCCGGTATGAATTGCCGAAGGGCTCAGGCGGCCGGCTAGATTGTCCGCCTGTGTGCCGGCCCTCGCTGGGGAATCCGGCGGTGCCGCTCTGGGTCACGGAAGGTCAGAAGAAAGCGGACGCGCTCGCCTCGCGCGGGCTCTGCGTCGTGGCGCTCTTGGGGGTCTGGAATTGGCGAGGCAAGAACGACCTCGGGGGCGTGGCATGGCTCGCGGATTGGGATCGGATCGCCCTCAATGGGCGAGAGGTGCGGATCGTTTTCGATTCTGACGTGATGACCAAGGCAGGGGTCCGGGCCGCCGTCGACCGGCTGACCGAGAATCTGCCAGCGCGCGCGGGCGAATGTGACGGCGGTCTTTTTGCCGCCTGCGGCTGACGGCAGCAAGCAGGGGGTTGACGACTGGCTCGCTGCAGGTCACACCGTGGCAGAGCTCGAGGGGCTTATCACCGCGCCCCGCCCAGCTCCCAAGGCGGCGGCGGCGGTCGTGGAATTGCTCGACGCTGCGCCGCCGGCATTGCGGCGGCCGCTGCAGAATGCTTGGCGCGCGGGCATGCGCGGCGACGTGGGTATATGCTCGAGTGACCACAGCGGAGGCCTCAACGCGCGCGGCGAGGTGGTCCGGCATGTGCCGCCCCTGGTGACGACCGAGCAGCGCCTGGTGATAGTCCGCGACGATGGGCGCATATTTGCGGACGGTCAAGGCGCGGGGGATGCGCCGCTTGACGAGCTCGGGGGCGAGGTCCACTTGTCAGAGGTGCCGCCGGCTGACCGGCTCTGGACGGCTGCAGGGGTGAGGGCTTATCGAGCTGGGAAACGGCCCGCGCCGGCGGACGTGTTCGGGCGGGCGGTCGACGTGATAGACCGGTTCATTGACTTTGACCGATCGCTGGGCCCGCAGCGCACAATGGCAGAGATGGCCGGCTGCTATACCCTCGCCACCTGGTTTCTGGACGCCTTCACCGTGACCGGCTTTCTCTGGCCGAATGGCGACCGGGGAAGCGGCAAAACACAGCTTATGACGGTGATCGCCGAGCTGGGTTACCTGGGGCAAGTGATCCTCTCTGGGGGCTCTTTCGCAAGCTTGCGCGATTTGGCGGATTATGGCGCCTGTCTCGCTTTCGACGACGCGGAAGGGCTGAGCGACCCGCGCCGCACGGACCCGGACAAGCGCGCGCTCCTGCTGGCCGGCAACAGGCGAGGCAATACCGTGCCCCTCAAAGAGCTGCAGGCCGACAAGACGTGGCGGACCAGGTACGTCAACACGTTCTGTCCGCGCATGTTCTCAGCCACCGAGCTCCCCGACCCGATCTTGGCAAGCCGGACAATCGTCGTGCCGCTGATCCGCACCGGGGATAGGCGCAGGGGCAATGCCGACCCTCTGCAATATGGGCTCTGGCCGCACGACCGGCGCACTCTGCTAGATGACCTGTGGGCGCTTGGCTTGTCGCGGCTGCCAGAGCTGCAGGGGTACGAAGAGCGGGTCAACGGCTTGGCGCGGCTGCAGGGCGAAGCCTCGAGCCGTGGCGCGCTTTGCTCGCCGTGGCGCTCTGGCTCGACGACCAGGGGGTGTCAGGGCTCTGGGACCGCATGGAAGGGCTCTCCGTTGCTTACCAGTCAGAGCGGCCGGCGCTCGAGGTAGATGACTTTGTGGTGTTGGTGATCCGGGCTCTCTGTGCCAACTGTGCCAACCTAGCCAACTGTTCCAACCTTACAGGAGGGTCTCGTGATTTCGAGATCACAAGTGAGGATGTCAAAGATCACGCGCTGATTATCGCGGCCGCCGATGACCTGGGCGTTGATTTGGTCAAGGTGACGGCTCAGCGGGTGGGCATGGTCTTCCGTAAGATGCGCCTCAAGCGGGCTGCGCGCCCGGGCGGGCATGGCGCGCGCAAGTGGCGGGTTGGGCTCGACGACCTTGGGCGGCTGACAATCGCGTACGGGCTGCCATTGCCGGACGAGCTGCAGCCACCGGCACCGGTGCCAACACAAGCACCGGCACCCTCCCCGCAAGCTGGCACAGTTGGCACAGCCGGCACAGTTGGCACACCCGAGGCGGAGCCCAAGGAATCGAGGTGCTCGAGCTATGACCGCGGCGGACCTGCTCGACCTGCTCTTTGCTCTGGGGGTTGCCGTGACCGTCGAGGGCGGCCGGCTGCGCCTCGAAGCGCCGCGCGGGGTGCTGAGCCCGGAGATCCGCGCCGTGGTCTCAGAGCACAAGGCGGCCCTGCTCGAGGTGCTCGCCCGCCCAGCTCGCGCCGGATGGGAAGGTCGAGACGGTCAAGCTCGACGACCTGCGCGACTTCTGCGAGCGCTGGGGGCTGCGCCTGATGGGGCTGCGCTGGCCCGACCAGGGCGGCGCGCCGGTTGGCGAGTTTGAGCCGCTCGGCGCCGGCGACCAGGCGGACGACGACCTGCCGCCACTGTGACGCGCGGCGGCTGAGTTCACGCAAGCAACGGTTATCCCAACGTGAGAGAGGGGGCGAAGGTGACGGAAGCAAAGAAGGTGAGGGACCTGAAGCTGGATCGCAAGAACGCCAACAAGGGCACCAGGCGCGGCCGGCGGCGCTCGACGCGAGCCTCCGGCGAGCTGGGCGCGGGCCGGTCCGTCCTGCTCGACCGCGAGGGGCGAGATCTGGCCGGCAACAAGACCGTGGAGGCGGCGCGGGGGGCCGGGATCGACGATGTGATCGTCGTCCAGACGGATGGCCGGCAGCTCGTCGCCGTCCAGCGCACGGACCTGGACCTCGAGGAGCGACGGCATGCGCGCGCCGGCTGGCGTATGCCGACAACGGCTCGGAGAGCTGGGTCTCGATGGGACGGCGACCAGATCGAGCCCGACCTGGCGGAGGGGATCGAGCTGGGCGACCTCTTCACAGAGTGACGACCTCGAGAGGTGGGGCTGAGGCCGGCCAGGAACGGGAGGGCCGAGCTGACAATCTGCCCGGAGCTCTTCGAGCGGCATGACTACCTGGGCTTTGCTTTGACAATGAGCTCGACTGGCAAGTCGCCGTGGAGGCGCTGCAGGTGCCGGTGGTCCTGTCCGGGAAGGTCGGGCGGTCCACCTTCAAACACAAGGGGCTCGGGCGGGTCTTGCCGGCTTCGAAGCTCCTGGAGGTCTTGGACCGTGCTTGACGCGCAGATCGCCGTAGCAGTCAAGTGCTATCGGCGCGCTGGGAGGGTCAAGACCCTGGAGATCGCGCCGTTCGCCCAGGTCTGGGTGCCGGAGAGCCAGGGCGAGGCCTACCGGGCATGCTATGGCGCGGATCGGGTCGTGACGGTCCCGGACGAGCGCGACGGCAACTTTGCCGCAAGAGCAATGCGATTCTGGACCTGTCGCCGTGCCCCTGGACCCTCATCCTGGATGACGATATCAGCCGGATCGGGCTCTGGGAGGACGGCGGCCACCGCTGGCTGACCCCTGACGAGCTCTGGGAGGTCATGGTCCAGGGGTTCATCTTGGCGGCTGACTTTGGGGTCAAGCTCTGGGGGATTCAACAAAACAAGGACGAGGGCGGGCATGACACCTTTCAGCCGTTCAACCTGCTCGCCCCTATTCTCGGCCCGTTCAATGGGCACCTGGAGCCGGTGCTCAGGTATGACGAGTCGGTATTGGGCAAAGATGATTATGACTTCTGGCTGCAGAATATCAGGCTGCACCGGCGGACGCTGCGCCAAATGCCTACCATTATGCCCACGACCACGGCAAGGCGCGGGGGGGCTTTGTCAGCATGCGGACGATGGCAGCAGAGCGCGCCGGCGTCGACCGGATGCGCGCCAAATGGGGCAGGCTCTTCCGGCCAGGCGGATCCGCAGGGGGCGGATCGCGACGGGCAAGAACATCCTGAATAGCCGGGTGAGGGTGCCGATCCCTGGGTGCTGAGGGGGAAAGATGACGACAGACAACAGGGCGAGGGGTTGGCCGAGCGAGCAAGTCCGCGAGCAGGTGCTCCGGTTTGCTGATATGGTCGACGAGATCACCGGGGCCGGGGTTGGTTGGCCGGCTGCCGACCATGCCGCCCCTGGACATTCGAGGGGATGCGGCGGAGCTGGGCAAGCAGGCGCTCGAGCGGGCGGTCCTGTGCTGGGAGTGGGGGTCAGGGCCGGTCGTGGTCTTGGCTTGGCTGATACATGCGATCCGGTGCCTCGACATGGCCGCGACCGGGGCGGAGTTTCCCGAAAGAGGGATTATCCCAACGCCAGGGGCGGAGGGCTGAGACATGCCGCGAACCTGCACAGTCTGCGCGCATCCCGAGAGGGAAGCGATAGACCGGGCGCTTGTGACTGGCGGCGCCGCTCGCGGTTTGTCTGCGATATATGGCGTTTCAGAGCATGCGCTCGCAAGGCACCGCGAGAATCACCTGGCGGACGCGCTTGTCAGGGCACAAGATGCCGCAGAGGTTGCGAGGGGCGACGACTTGCTTGACCAGGTGCAACAACTGCTCCGATGGGCCAAGAGCATAACCGGCGAAGCAGGAAAAGCCAAAGACCTCAAGACGGCGCTCGCCGGCATCCGCGAGGCGCGCGGCTGCATTGAGCTCCTGGCGGAGCTGACCGGAAGCTGCAGGAGGAAGGGACGGTCAACGTCCTGATCATGCCGCAATCGATCGAGGTTCGGGCGGTCGTGGTCTCTGCATTGGCGCCGTACCCGGAAGCGCGCGCAGCCGTGGCGAAGGCGCTTGGCGAGGTGGGGCATGCTGGCGACTGACCTGGCGCTCACCCTGGATCCGGCTGCAATGATGCGCGCGGCTGGGCTCGAGCCCGACCCCTGGCAGGCGGAGCTTTTGCGGAGCGAGGCGCGGGCGGCGCTCTTGCTCTGCAGCCGGCAATCGGGCAAGAGCACAACGGCGGCGGCCACGGCGCTGCACGAGGCTCTCTATCGCGGGCCGGCGCTTGTGCTCTTGCTCTCGCCCAGCTTGCGCGAAAGTCAAGAGCTCTTCCGCTCCGTGGCGGGGATGTATGGCGCTCTGGGGGCGAAGGTGCCGGAGCAATCCCTCTCAGCTCTGCGCCTCGAGCTGACCAACGGCTCTCGCATCTTGAGCTTGCCCGGGACGGAGCGCACGGTCAGGGGTTACTCCGGGGTCAAGCTCTTGGTGATGACGAGGGCGCGCGTGGCCGATGAGCTCTACCTCAGCGTTAGACCTATGCTCGCCGTCTCGGGCGGGCGGCTCATTGCCCTCAGCACACCTTGGGGCAAGCGGGGATGGTTTCACCACGAATGGACCGAGGGCGGCGAGGGTTGGCGGCGGGTCAAGGTCACGGCGGCGGAGTGTCCGCGCATAAGTCCGGAGTTCCTCGCCCAAGAGCGCGCGGCGATTGGGGATTGGTGGTATTTGCAGGAGTACGGTCGAGCTCGTCGAAACGACCGACCAGGTCTTTTCCTATGACGAAGTCATGGGGGCAATCTCGGCGGAATCGTGCCCCTGTTTGGGAGGGTAGAGAATGGAAACGGGTTACTTCCTGGGTCTTGACCTGGGCCAGAGCGCAGACTATACCGCGCTCTGCGTGGCTGAGCCGCCAGAGAGGGCGAGCAGCCGGCGACGTATCAGGTCCGCCACCTGCAGCGCTTCGCCCTGGGCACAAGCTACCCGGACATTGTAAGCAAGCTGGGGGGCATGCTGCGAGCGCCGGCTCTGGCAGGCTGCGTGATTAGCCTGGTGGTCGACGGCACCGGGGTTGGTGCGCCGGTGGTCGATTTGCTGCGCGCGGCCAAGTTGCCGGCTGGCCTCGGTGCCGGTGCTGATCACCGGGGGGGATGCAAGTCGGCCGCGAGGGCGGGCGCTTCCGGGTGCCCAAGCGTAATCTTGTGGGGGCATGCAAGGTGACTTTGCAGACTGGCCGGCTCAAGTTCGCAGAGCTGCCAGAGACGCCGGTCTTGGTCCGCGAGCTTCTCAACTTCCAGGGTCGAAATCGACACGGCGACGGCGCATGATAGCTACTCGGCTTGGCGAGAGGGGCGGCGTCCGATGACATGGTGCTCGCCGTGGCTCTGGCCGTGTGGTTTGGAGAATCGCCCTATTCGCGGCCGCCACGCGCGGCCAGGTCCTTTCAGGGTTAGGGCGCTTCCCAGAGGGAAGTAGCACAAGATGGAGGTGAGGCAATGAACGAGTTTATCAGAGGCAAGCAACCGGGGCAACCAACAGCCGGACTTCACAGAGGCGGAGATCGCGGAGGACGTGTGCAAAATATTGGGCAAGACGCGGGCGGAGGCGCTAGAGTGGCTTCTCACGGCTGGGCAGCCGAGGCCGGCTGCGCCGCAGGGCAACGCGGGCGCGGGGACGGGCGAGCCGCCACGCAGCGCGCCCAGCATGGCCGAGTGGGTTCGCGCCACCATACGGCGCAAGATGTACGGCAGCTAGGGGTAGGGAGCCGGCTACGGGCCGGGATAACGGAGGGAAAGAGCACATGGCACACAGGATTTTGAGCAGAGAGAGGTGCAGGCGCAGATCGCGGCCGATCGGGCGCAAGAGCCAGGTCACTGAGGCATGGAAAGAGTTGGGCGCAGCGGAGCGCACGCTGGAGCTGCTGCTGGGCAACCGGCCACGCGGACCGCTCACGCCGGCGCAAGTGGCGGACTATGAGCACGTGTTGGCAGAGAAGCAAGCGCGCGCGTCGAGCAAGTCCGCAGCGGAGCACCTCGCCCGCACGGAGGCGGAGCACGAGCGGGCTCTGGCTGAGCTGGCCGCTGCAAAGGCGGAGGGGTAAGATCACAGACCGGGCTCGCCCGGGGTGCCGTGATGGGCCTCGGGCGGTCCCCTCTAATTGATGGAGGGTTACAGGATGGACGAGAACACGATCGAGGCATTGGAAGCACAGCACGCAGACCTGGGGGGCAAGGCTGAGGTTCGGGCGCAGGCGCTCGCCGCAATGCGGGCGAGGCTCGCCGAGTTTGCCGGCACGGCCTGATTCCTGGCCCCGGATCGCCTGGCCGTCACCGCCGTCGGATCGCCTGCCGTCGAACTGATCGCGAAGCAGCTCATCATCGCCACCGGTTCAACCTCGCTGGTGCCGGATGCGTTCCAAACCACAACTGCGTGGTTGAGAGCCGGGCCTTTCTCGCCCGGAGCGCGTTGCCGGGGCGGATGTTGGTGGTGGGCGGCGGTTACATCGGGTGCGAACTGGCGTGCCTTGGCGGCGCACCTGGGCGTGAAGGTGACCGTCGTTGAGATTCTCGAGGACATCCTGCTCGCGTTCGATCCCGCCATCGCCCGCGTGCGGCCAATGCGGATCGCCGAGACCGCCCAATACAATGCCGCCCACGGCGGCGCCGAGCATCAGGCTGGCCGTGAACCGTGCGAACCAATCGCCCGCCAGCGTGTCGGTGAATTGCTCACCCCAGCAGACTCCGGGAGACCGACCAGCGAAGCGACCGGCATCCCGCCCAGTTCGATGCCGTCAAAGAGCAGCCCGGTGAAGGCCGCGATCAGCACAGGCCCAGCGAGCCGCGCGACTCAGCGGCGAGATGGAAACGGAACCGACGAGTGGGATTTCGGGTTTGGTTACCTGGGACACGGGATGTCACAACCGGAAAGAGGTCTGTGGGGCACGGGTGAGGACTCGCCCTGCTCTT
>CAVPBH010000032.1:0-150977 GCA_963701775.1 uncultured Chloroflexia bacterium | reverse complement strand
AGAGGCCGGCAAGGACCGTTCAGCAGGTACTCCTCGTCCCAACCGGCACGGAGGCGCTTGTTGCCGATGCCCACCTTGGCGGTCTTCTCCTGTTTGAGCAGATTGACTGCGATGTGACGCAGAATGGCGAGGTCTGCGGTCCGTCATACTTCGCGTACGCGACATTCGTCTTCACGAAATGCGATGTCCAGAACCCAATGCAGGCTGTTCTCGATGGCCCAGTGCCTTCTCGTCGCTCCCGGCGACCGCTCGGCGTTTCCGGCCAGGCTCGAGATGTAGTATCGGTCTTCCACAGTCTCCTGGTCGCCCACGCTGCGTCTGGCCTGCACCTTCACCACCGAGCTGAGCTTGGCCCATTCGCTCGCTCCCCGTAGGAATCGCAACACCTCCGGGTCCGAAATGACCCAGCAGGTCCGTTTCTCGCGACGCCCATGATTCTTGTCTACCGTGTCCCACTCACGCTCATACGAGTAGGCTCGGTACCGGCTGCTTTCCAAGTCATCGAACAGCAGCTTCGCGTCTTCGTGCATGTGCGGCTGGTTCTCCTTGAGAGCCAGCACATAGTCCGCTCCCCCTGCGCCACAATCGTCTTCGCAATCTCCGTTTGACACCCCATCGCATCGATGGTCACAATGCAGTCCGAGACCTCCAGTACCTGCAACAAGGCCGCGATGGCGGTGATCTCATTGGACTTGTCATCTACCTTCACCTGGCCCAGAACCAACTCATTGGCAGTGGCCCAGGCACTCACCATGTGGATGGCGCCTTTGCCTATGCCTATGTCATGTGAGCGGCGTAGATTGTGTTGCCATCAATCGCGACCACCTGCCCTGCGGTGATGTCGCTGAGCCGCTGCGATCCATTGCAGAAAGCACTTCTCAAACTGCTCTGGCTTCTGTCGGGCAAACACCCGCCCGAATGTGTCGTGGGAAGGAATGCCATTCGGCAGTTCCAGAAACCCCTTCAGCCTGCGAGCTTGGCCTTGCCAAACAATGCCACTGCCACCCAGCTATCTGCCCAGTACAGATGACAGCGCAGATGGCAATCACCACAATGTCCAGCAACAGATGCCGCTTCGTACGCTCGACGCGGGGATTTTCCAGATCCACGAAATGGCCAACGATGGATGCAGCCGGTTCTCGTTCCATTCGGGTATCCTCCATGCTTTTCCGGAGGATACCTACTGGGCGACATCGTTCAACTCCCAAACGAGTTTAGATGCAATTGCCCTACCTCCGCAAGGAAACGCAGGGGCAGCGGAGGGGTCACGCCGGTTGTAGTTTGATCGTTTCGTGGGCCAGCGACAGCGCGGCGTACGTCAGCGCCGCCCGAATGTCGGCAGGGGTCAGGCGTGGATAGGCGTCCAACAGGTCGGCTTCCGTTGCCCCCTCGCCCAACTTGGGGAGGATGAGCTCGACCGGGATTCTCGTTCCCCGGATCACGGGCTTGCCCAGCATCACGGATGAGTTGATCTCAATGCGATCTGCCAGAATGGTGGACATGCTGCTTACCAACCGGTCCTCTCCCCAAGGTTTGTCACTATACCCATTCTAGCACATCTGGCGCTGCGTGTCAAACCGATTTCCCGAAGCCAGCCCCAGCCAATGGAGCTTCCAGCTGGAATTGGCGGCTCACCGTGTCTCCTTCCACGCCCTCAGCACCTCCGCCACACTCCATGCCTGGGCGATGCAGCCGCGTGGGGTGTGCGGCGGATCGCCGTCAAAGATCTCGCTCAGGCTGCCTACGCCGTGCGCATCCAGCTCCCGGATCAAGGGCAAGAGGAACGACCGCGCCAGCGCCGGATCGCGGTACACCTTTAGGTGCGCACTGACGAACGGCCCTATCAGCCAGCCCCACACCGTCCCCTGGTGGTAGGCCGCGTCCCGCGTGCGCCGGTCGCCGCCGTGATGGCCCTTGTAGTCGAGATGTCGGGGATCCAGGCTGCGCAGGCCGTGGGAGGTGAGCAGGTGCCGCGCACAGGCATCCACTACTGCTTTCTGCTGCTCCGGCGTCAGAGGGCTGTGCGGCAGCGATACGGCAAAGAGCTGGTTGGGGCGCAGGGATGGGTCGTTGCCATCTGGACCACCTAACACGTCGTAGCAGTAGCCGGCCTCCTCGTTCCAGAAGCGGGCAAAGCCAGCACGGGCCTGCTCCGCCACTGCCTCATACGTCTCTCTCGATTGCCGAAGGTCTCCGACCGAGGCGCAGTGGGCTCGGTCACGAGACCTTCGCCCATCCTCTTCAAGCCGGGCGAACTCGGCCATAGTGCACAGCGCGTTGTACCAGAGGGCATTGACCTCCACCGGCTTGCCGATGCGCGGCGTCACCACCCAGTCGTCGACCTTGGCGTCCATCCAGGTGAGCTGCACGCCAGGCTCGCCGGCGTACATCAGCCAATCGGTGGGATCGACGTGGATCTGGTAGCGGGTGCCGCGCACATGCCAGTCGACGATGTCGGCCAGTACCGGGAAGAGGTCGCGCAGCAGGGCCTCGTCGCCGGTGGCCTCATGGTAGGCGCGGATGGCCTCGAAGTACCAGGGCGTGGCATCCACGGTGTTGTACTCGGACGCCTGGCCCTCGTCAGGGAAGCGGTTAGGTATCATTCCGCGATCAACATAGTGCGGAACTCAAACTGACGTATTCGCTGTGCCTGACGCCCGCAGGAGAGGATCAGAGTGGACGTCTACTGATCTGAAACACAAACCGGGGCATTACGGCAGGCGGCGAAGCAAATGCCACAGGCAGGAGATTTGGCTTGAGAGGCCGCTGGTGTATAATCGGATACGATCGGCAGAGGATCAGATGCCGCCACACCGCTACAGGAGACTCGCGCCGGCAGAGGCTTTCGCTTTGAGGAATCTGCAGGGCCGTACAGCGCAAGCCCGGGTGTCAAGTGGATGTGGAACGAACACCATGAATTCCTACCAGCGCTACATGTCCCGCCTGAGAGGCGAGCCCGTGGATTGGCCTCCCAACTTCTGCATCATGATGACGCGGGCCGCCCACCACATCGGGCAGCCGCTCTCGCGCTACTACCTCGACCACCGTGTTCTGGTAGAAGCGAATGTGGCAGTCGTCGAAGACTTTCGCTTGGATATCCTTCAGGCCATCTCCGATCCCTATCGTGAGTCAGCGGATCTGGGGCTGAGCGTCGAGTTCCCAGACGATGACCTGCCATTGAGCAAGCGGCCTCTGTTGGTGGATCCGGGCGATCTGAACAAGCTGCGCCCGGTTGCTCCCGGCGACGGGCGGCGCATGACCGACCGCCTGGAGGCCGTCCGGCTTTTCCGCCGACAGGCGGGCGGGAAGGTCCCAATCATGGGGTGGGTGGAGGGTGGCCTGGCCGAGGCAGCCGATTTGCGCGGGGTAGGCCAGCTCCTGGTCGATCTCTACGATCGGCCGGCCTGGGTGGCCGAGTTGGTGCAATTCTGCACCGAGATGGCGATTGCTTTTGCCAGGGCCCAGATCGAGGCGGGGGCCGATATCATCGGCGTGGGCGACGCCATCTGCTCGCAGATCTCGCCCAAGATGTACCAGCACTTTGCGCTTCCCTACGAACAGCGCATCTTCGCGGCGGTCCGTGAGCTGGGCGCCGTAGGACGCCTTCACATTTGTGGCAACACCAATCGCATCCTGCCAGACATGGCACGCAGTGGCGCAGCGATCGTTGACGTGGACTGGATGGTGGATTGGGACAAGGCGGCGGCAGTATTCGGAGGCGGAGTCGCTCCCTGCGGGAACGTGGACCCGGTTGGCATCATGCTCCTGGGCAGCCCAGAGGCGGTGAGGCAGGCCGTGCTGCATTGCGTACGCACAGGGGGCACACGCAGTTTCATCATGGCCGGCTGCGAGATACCCGATGGCACTCCGGAAGCGAATTTGCTGGCACTGGCCGATGCCCTGCGCCATGCTCAGCAGGGGATCGCATGATCCCCACCAGCCGGGCTCCCCTGAACTCGGAGGCGGAAGGCTGAGCAGCATGCCATCCGGCGAGGCTGGCTCTCAGAGCCCTTTTGAGATCATCCATCCCAAGCCACCTGCCTACGAGTGGCTGCGTTTTGGCGAGATCAAGCCTGCGGGTTGGATTCGCCGCCAGATGCAGCACGACCTGGAGGCTGGCTTCCTCGGCCACCTCGATAACCTGGTACCTGCCCTGATCCGAGAGGATGACATCTACGGCAGGGACCGCCTGACTAGAGGGGTGAGCCGCAAGGAGCTGGGCCTTGTCGCGCAGGAAGCAGCGTGGCAGGTCCAGACTCTCTGGTGGAACAGCGAAACCCAGTCCAACTGGTGGGATGGACTGATCCGAACGGCGGTCATGCTCGATGACGCAGACACCCTGACCAAGGTGAGGGCCTACGTGCACCGCATGCTGGCGGCTCAGGACGAGGACGGCTACATGGGCATCTACGTGCCCGACCTGCGCTCTAACTTCACAGGTGAAAACGGCGAACTGTGGGCGCAGGCGACCCTCTTTAGGGCACTCATTGGCTACTACGAGGCCAGCGGGGAAGCACGAGTCCTGCGGGCGATCGAGCGGGCGGTGCGGCTCACCATGCAAGCGTTTCCGGCGGGGCACGCCCGGCCGTTCGGGGTGAAGGGTTCCTCGGCCGGTGAGAGCCACGGTCTGATGCTCACCGACGCTCTGGTGCGGCTCTCGCAGCTCACAGGGAGGGAGGCATACGCCCAATATGCTGTGTGGCTCTACCAGCAGTACAGTCAAAGCGGAGCGAGCGAGGACGACGTCAAGTACCGGCATCTCGTCGATCGCGGGATACCCTTCCGGGGCCACGGCGTGCACACCTACGAGCACTTGCGCGCATTGCTCGCAGCGGCCTACGGCTCCGGCAATCCGGCCTTGGGAGGGGCGCTGGAGGCCTATTTGGCGAAACTGGACCGATGCCTGACCCCGAGCGGCGGCCCGATTGGTGACGAGTTCATAGTCGGCAGGATGGCCGATCCATCCGAGACTGGCTACGAATACTGTTCCATCCATGAGCTGCTCGATTCGTACACCCATCTGCTCCAAAGGAGCGGCGCCGCATGCTGGGGAGATCGCGCCGAGTGGCTGCTCTTTAACGCTGACCAGGGGGCAAGACACCCAGAAGTCAGCGCGATTGCCTACCTAAAGACCGACAACTCGTACATCATGGCCGGCTCCCTGCATCCGGATGATCCTCCGCTGCCTGCGAATCCCCAGACTCGCTACAAGTATTCGCCAGCCCACCAGGATGTGGCCGTGTGCTGCGTTCCCAATGCTGGCCGCATCTACCCCTACTACGTCAAGGCCATGTGGATGCACAGCCCGGCAGGACTGGTCGCAACGCTGTACGGGCCGTGCCAGGTGCGGACCACGATAAAGGGCGCTGCGGTGCACATCGTCGAGGAGACCGGCTATCCCTTCAACCTGGACGTAACGCTCGATATCGAGGTCGAGCGACCTCTGGAGTTCGAGCTGGCGTTTCGAGTGCCCGGATGGGCAAGGGATTGTACTTGCGTCATTCCCCAAGAACGGGCCGCCCAGAAACATGAGACGCTGTTTGCCCTACGCCGGACG
Source organism: uncultured Chloroflexia bacterium (assembly GCA_963701775.1). Classification (GTDB taxonomy): domain Bacteria; phylum Chloroflexota; class Anaerolineae; order JAAYZQ01; family JAAYZQ01; genus DAOQVR01. The sequence continues at coordinate 145,420 of CAVPBH010000032.1, read as the reverse complement.
TGGCACACCGGCGACCGCGTCTCACTCCACTTCGAGGCAGGCGTAGAAGACCATACCTGGCGGACGGGGGTGCACTTCTTGAGCTATGGCCCTCTGGTGTTCGCGCGACCGATATTAAGCCAGATCAGGAAAGGGAGATCCTATCCGCTCGCCGCATTCCATGACCTGTACTGCTTCCCGGAAATCGAAGCAGGTGCGGCTGTTCCACTCAACTGGGTCAGGCAGACCGACTTCCAGGTAGATGCGGCGGACCTCAATCCGGACAGGCCTTGGGATCTTGCACTCTCAATCAAAGGCACAGCGATCGATCCGCTAACGAAACGGGAAGTGCCTGTGCGGCTGGTACCGCTCGGCTGCACCAGCCTGCGCCAGGTCACCTTTTCCGAACCTTGACTCCCGAACGCCCGAGTGTGTGAAAGCGCGAAGGCGCGAGAGGCGAAGCGGATTTGCCGCAAGCGGTCAGCCACACTCGTCTGTTTGTTGTTCCACGGCACAATGCCCCAGTTGCGGCAATGGTCGAGAAAGGCGTGCTCACCTCGATTGTGACCGACTTGCTCAGCCTGGCGTGGGAAGGCGCCTGGAATGTCACCATCCTGGCCTCATCCGACCGCGACTTCATCCCTGCGGTGAGACTCCTCCATACCAAGGGATTCAAGGTCATCAACGCCCACTTTCCGCCCAAGGGGATGGATCTTGCCCGCAGCTGCTGGGCGAGCATTGACCTGCGACTGGCTTTGCCCGACGTCATCCGGACCTAGCCCATGTAGGCTGGCCCACGCACCAGTTGCCATTACATCATGGGCGCGCGCTCGCCAAATGCCTTGCGATCCCTGCCTAAAGACTGCCTGTAGCCGTCCACGCCCTCAACACCTCCGCCACGGTCCACGCCTGCGCGATGCACCCCAGCGGCGTGGAAGGCGGGTACCCATCAAAAGCCTCGCTCAGACTACCTTTGCAGTGTGCGTCGCGCTTCCGCCGGTAGAATAGACCGACGTCAGACAGCCATCGGCAGCCCTGACTGGCCGGGTGAAGCTCACTCTCCTGGAGAATCCGCACACCGGAAACCGACAAAGTTCCCGCGATAGCCTGGCTCGGGCCCGCCGCGGGACGCGGCACGGACAAAGTACCAGGCGGTGCCCCAGCCGCCGCCGCGGACAACCTTATACGACCCATAGGAGGGGCCTTGCGGGTTGCTGTAGGGTGAGATGGTGTAGTAGTCCCCTTGATACCAGTCGCTCACCCACTCGAAGACATTGCCGCTCATGTCCACCGCGCCGTACGGGCTGGCGCCCGTCGGATAATCCCCCACCCGGCTAGTGTCCCCTGCGCAGTAGTTCCCGGAATCATCGTAGAAGTTCAGCCGTGAGCAGTCGGGGTCGTCATCTCCCCACGGGTACATCCGCGTGTCCGTGTTGCCTCGCGTTGCCTTTTCCCATTCCGCCTCCGTCGGCAGCCGCTTGCCAGCCCAGGTGCAGTAGTCCACGGCGTCGTACCAGGAGACGTAGATGACCGGATAGCTGGCGAACTCCGGGTTGCTGTAGTAGGACGGGCGGGTGTTGGAGGAGAAGTCGGAGGGCGGCTCGCACGCGCCGGCGGTGACGCACCCTGCGTACTGGGCGTTGGTGACCTCGGTAGAGTCCAGGTAGTAGGCGTCCAGATAGGTGACGTGCAGCGGCAGCTCGTTGGAGTAGCAGAACTCATTGGGGTTGTACTCATCGCAACCCATCTGGAACTCACCGGTGGGGACGTAGACCATGCCGGGGATGGTGGGCGGCGGGTAGGCGCGCATGACAAGGGGCAACGACAGCCGGTAGGAGTGGTCCACCAGGGTGAAGTAGTCAAAGTCAGCCAGGATCTCGCCGACGGGCTGGAAGTTGTTGCCGGCTCTCAGCCCGATCTTGGTCGGAGTGAAACCCACTGTCCAAGCGCCAACCCCGGTCCAGTCCGTGCCATTCTCGCTGGCGTAACCGCTGTAGACGCTCCCCTGGCGGACGATCTTCAGCCAGATCTCATCCTGCAGCGTAGTCGCCAGCACGTAGTTGGAGGGCACCCCAGCCTCGGTGAGATCGAAATACACCGCATTGCCCAGGCAGGGTGGGATGTAGCCGCAGTAGGCGCGGCTGAGGGCCAGCTGGTTCTGGTCGTCCAGGTAGATACCCAGGCCGCCTTGCTGAAAGTTCTCGGTCGGCTCGATGAAGACGTGCGTCTCGATCTCATAGTCTCCCACTGGAGCGTTCAGGACCAAGTAGTTGTTGTTCCACTGCTGCGTGATAATGCGCAGGAATCCGGGGTTTACGGTCAGACTCCAGTGAGTGGGGTCCTCGTTCATCCAGAACCAGTGGCTGTGCAGAGGCGGACCGTCGAAGGGGTCGGTCCAGGTGGTGGCTGGAGGCACCAGGGAGGCGGCCGCCTGCTCGTTGGCTCCCGGTGCCTGGCTGTGCGCTCGCAGGGAAGGCATGAGGGTCAGGGGCAGGAGCACGGCCAGGACTCCCGCCAGGGCGAGGAAACGATAGGAACGCTGTCTGCTCATCGAAACCTCCTTGTCTCTTTTTGGCTGCGCGGTACGCATGAGGTGCGGGTCCCGTAGTTGGGTGGCAACTGACAATACCACGACGAGGCGGGGGGTGTCAAATGTCCACGGAGAAGAGCCAGTAGGGCTAGGGCAACCGCGTCCTATTCTTGGGTGGGGGACCGGACGAATCTCACCGAAACAGCCGCCCCACAGGCTGCATGGCGCATCTGCCAAGAGGCCCTTGGCCTTCAAGAGAGCGCTCGCGCCAGGTGGCGGATCGCACTCTCGTCTGCGGAGTCCCAATTCTATGGCTGCTCTGGCTGAAGATCTGAGGCCCCCTTCCATACCCTCAGCACCTCCGCCACCGTCCACGCCTGGGCGATGCAGCCGCGCGGCGTGTGGGGCGGGTCCCCGTCAAAGATCTCGCTCAGGCTGCCCACGCAGTGCGCGTCCAGCTCCTGGATCAGCGGCACGAGGAACGACCGCGCCAGCGCCGGGTCGCGGTAGACCCGCAGGTGCGCGCTCACGAACGGCCCGATCAGCCAGCCCCACACCGTCCCCTGGTGGTAGGCGGCGTCGCGCGTGCGCCGGTCGCCGCCGTGATGGCCCTTGTAGTCGGGATGGCGCGGGTCCAGGCTGCGCAGGCCGTGCGAGGTGAGCAGGTGCCGGGCGCAGGCATCCACCACCGCCTTCTGCTGCTCCGGGGGCAGCGGGCTGTGCGGCAGCGACACGGCAAAGAGCTGGTTGGGACGCAGCGACGGGTCGTTCCCGTCGGGGCCGTCGAGCACGTCGTAGCAGTAGCCGGCCTCCTCGTTCCAGAAGCGGGCAAACCCGGCCCGCGCCTGCTCCGCCAGCGCCTCGTACCGCTCGGATGGCTCACCCAGCGAGCCGGGCGAACTCGGCCATGATCGCGCAGCGCGTTGTACCACAGCGCATTGACCTCCACCGGCTTGCCGATGCGCGGGGTGACCACCCAGTCGTCCACCTTGGCGTCCATCCAGGTGAGCTGCACGCCCGGCTCGCCGGCGTAGAGCAGCCCGTCGGCGGGGTCGACGTGGATCTGGTAGCGGGTGCCGCGCACGTGCCAGTCGACGATGTCCTGCGAGCACCGGGAAGAGGTCGCGCAGCAGGGCCTCGTCGCCGGTCGCCTCGTGGTAGGCGCGGATGGCCTCAAAGTACCACAGCGTGGCATCGACGGTGTTGTACTCGGGCGCCTGGCCCTCGTCGGGGAAGCGGTTAGGGACATGCCCATGCGAAACATAGTGTGCGAACGTGCGCAGGATCTTCTCCGCTACCTCGAAACGGCCGGTCGCCAGCGCCAGCCCGGGCAGAGCGATCATCGTGTCGCGCCCCCAGTCCCCGAACCAGGGATAGCCGGCGATGACCGAGCAGCCATACCCCCCCTCTATCCCCCCCGCTGCGGCAGGGGGGAGGGGCCGCTCTACCACAAACTGGTCGGCCGCCAACACCAGGTGCTCTATGGCCGGATCGCCCGAATGGGACGTGAAGCTCGTGCCTGGGCCAGCAACCGCTCTTCGTGCGCCCGCTGCCCGGCAAAGGCCGTTTCTCCGTCCAGGCCGGCATCCGGCTCGGTCGTGGCGACAAAGGTGACCGATTCTCCAGGATGGAGTGTCCAATCGAAGCGGCCGGCAGCCAGGTTGTCGTCCAGCGCATCCAGCCCTTGGTATTCCTCTTCGCTCAGGAAGTAGCCGCGGAGCCACTTCGGCTCGGGGGTTGCTTGGGCGTGGTCGCTGAGCAGGTACACCGGCACTCCTTTCTCGCGCATGCTAATGCGCAGGCCACAATCCACCTTCTGTACCGACTTGCGCGCAGGCAGGAAGGCCCGTGTCCCGTGGGTGCTGGCGTGGTGATCGCGGTAGTTCACCAGCGCCCGGACGCGCAGTACCAGGGGGACGCTTGCCCGCTCCAGGTGGTACCACACGTACGTGGTGTTGGCCCCCTGCTGCATCCAGACGCGCTTCTCCAGGATCGCGTCGCCCAAGGCATAGCGCCACACGGGCGTCGTACCCTCCAGGAAAAAGCGCTCCAGGTGAACGAACCCCTGTGGCATCACCCTCCCCCCGGCCCGGCGGTCGGCGTACAGAAGGTAGGTCTGCCCGCCATATTCGGCGGTCTCGTCGAGCTTGGTCACGAGCAGCGTGCGGCCCACCGGCGCCTGGAGCGCCGCGATGAGCAGCCCATGGTAGCGGCGCGTCAGGACGCCGCCGATCGTACCCATGGCATACCCGCCGATGCCGTTGGTCACCAGCCATTCGCGCTTGCTCGAAAAGGGCAGGTCACCGCACTCGACTCGTCCAAAAGCCAGCATCGTCTACCTTTCCTGACGAGGCCGATGTGCATCGGTCCGGCCGTGCCACACGAAAGAGGCAGGGGGGAACGCTGCCTCCTGCCTCTTCGACCTTCTACCCGACCAGGCTCAACTGCCGCGCACGGCCTTGATAGTGGCCTCGATCTGCGCGAGGTGCTCCTGCGTGTGGATGGGGTGGTAGCGCATGTTCTGGGCAATGCGGCGCATCCGGGCCTTGTGGGCCATCGCCTCGCCCGGCAGCAGCCGCAGCATCGCCACCACCTCCGCCTCCTCGAGCACCAGGCGCTCCACCAGTCCTTGGACGGTGGGCGTGACCGAAAGCGCAGCAGCCAGGCGGGCCTTCACCGCCTCGGCACTGCCCTCGACTCCCTCCGGCCAGCCGCCCTCTGCTATCTCGATGAGAAAATACTCCGTGTCCCGCTCGCCGGCCGAGAGGTGGGCCAGGACCTGCTTGACCGACCACTCGCCCGGCGCAGGCGCACGCTCCGCCTCCTCATCCGACACCCCATGCAGCAGGGCCCTGAGCTGGGCATCCGTCTCGGCAAAGCGGGCAGCCAGCCGCCCGGCGAGCTCTTCCGTGGAGGCAGGCAGCTCCTCCATCGGCCGTGATCCCAGGGTGACGGCGACCGTCTCGCGCTTCTGGCCGCGGACCAGCTCCATCTGGATGGTGTCGCCGGCACGACGGGCCGAGAGGATCGGCTCCAGCGCTTCGACGTCGCCGGTAGGAACGCCGTCGATGGCGACGATGACGTCCCCGTGGCCGAGCCCCGCGGCGTGGGCACCTGTTCCCTCCACTGTACCGGCCACGTAGATCCCGCGGTCGGCGGCGATGCCCTCCTTGGCAGCGCGCTCGGCATTCCAGTACTCGTACAGGATGCCCATGAAGGGCATGCGGGCCAGGCGCAGGTCAATGCCGCTCTCCAGGACCGACTTCAGGTTCTCCAGCCCGGAGGCCCAGCCGCGCTCTGCCCACGCCACGGCGCCGTCCCATTCACTCCCCGGGCCAAAGCCGGAGTGAAGCACCGACACCTGCACGCCCTCTCCGAGAGCGGCGACGGTGAAGTGCACGCTGGTCTCTCCCGGCTCACCGCTCCCCCGCCAGGTGACCACTGCCTGCTGCGGTGCCTCCAGTGTCGCGAACCGGCCCTCGGCGCGATATCCCTGGTTCCATCGCACCTCGTAGCGCCCGCCGGGCTGCACCTGGGTGCGCGCTTCGTCGCAGAGCCACTCGCGCAGCTCGCCGCCTCGGGTCAGCGCCTCAAAGGCCAGCTCGGGTGTTGTTGCGATCGTCACGCTGCGTGTTACGTTTCGGCTTTCTGTCATGGTCTCGTCTCCGATCTGAGCCAGGCCACCAACCTGCGCTCCTGCCCTGCCTGGTGGCCGGGCTCATTCCTTGGCAATGACATTCATCTCGGGCAACAGGATGTAGGGCAGGCAGACACTGCCGTACACCCACTGCGTCTCCCGGCTCACGGCGGCCACATCCTTGAGCAGGTCGTAGACGTTGCCGGCGATGGAGACGTCCTTCACCCGTCCCACGATCTCCCCATGCTCGATCTTGAACGCCAGCGCCAGGGGGTTGGAGAAGGCACCCGAGATGATGTTGCCCTGGCCGAGGCCAAGCACGTTCTCGACCAGCAGTCCGTCGTCGATGCCGGCGATGATCTGCGCCACGGGCGTCTCACCTCCGGCAAGGACCAGGTTGGTGGGCGCCGGCCGCGGCAGCCGGAATAGGTCCCGCGATCCGTTTCCGGTCGACTCCACCCCCGACTGGGCCGCTGTTTTGAGGTCGTAGAGGAAGCTGCCCAGCACGCCGCGGTCAAAGAGGGTGTTGCGGCGATGTGGCACGCCCTCGTCGTCGTACGGCGCGCTGCCCATCCGGCCGTCCAGCGTTCCGTCGTCCACCAGGGTGATCTTCTCGTCGAGCAGCTTCTCCCCAATTCTGCCGCACAGTGGGAGATACGCCGTTGAAGACGTTCTTGCCGTCCACGCCTTCCATCAGCGGGAGTGCAAGTGACAGTGCACCGGCCGGGGAAAAGAGCACGGGCATCCGGGCGGTGCGCATGGTCGTCAGCCGGCGGGCGAGGACGAGCTTGTCCGCCAGGCGCCGGGCAAACGCCATGTAGCCGTCGTCCCACACCGTGGTTCCCAAGCATGTCGAACAGGATCAGGACGTCGTCCCCCTCTATGCGGGCCACTTCCACGCCGATGGACAAGGGCGAGCGCCGGGAGGCGACCTCCAATCCTGTCTGGTTTCGGATCGTGATCTCTTCTACTCTCCGTGTCAGGCTCAGGTTGGCCTGCACCCCCGGGTCTGTGCTCAGCATGAGATCCACGATCTCCTGCCCGATCGCCACCAGGCGCTCCACGGGCAGGGCAGGGATGGCCGGGTCGAACGCCTGCACCTGGGGGACCGGTCCAGGACCGGGGAAAGACAGGGAAACCTCGTCGCCGTAGGCGGCCGACTCGAGGACGTTGGCCACCAACCGCTCGACGGCCTGCTCGTCACTGGAAGCCGAGAAACCCAGCCGCCCACCACGTACGACCCGCACGGCGACTCCACTCGTTTCCTCCACCTTGCTGGTCTTGAACCGGTTGGCCTCGAACTCGACGCTCGTGGCTTCGTTCCGCAGGTGGACCACCTCCACCTGTTCGGCTTGCGCTTGAAGTCGTTCTAGGATGTCCATTTTCGATAATCCTCCCAAGTGCCCCCTATCGCCCGCCGATGACCACATCCTGGATGCGGATGTGCGGAGCGCCCATCCCCACCGGCAGCGGATACTGGCTTCCCTTTCCGCAGCCGCCTGCGTGGTTCAGCCACTCGAAATCGTTGCCGACTGCGTCGATGTTCGCCAAGGTGGTGAAGAGGTTGCCGGCCAGGATCACGTCTTTCACCATCTCGGCGAGCTGCCCATCGCGGATCATGTAGCCATAGCCAGAGCTGAAGGAGAAATTCTCCAGCGCGGTCTCCCCGCCATACGCGTCGCAGGCATAGATTCCGAGCCTGATGTCGCCAATCATGTCATCGAATGGGGTGCTCCCGTTTTCAATTGCAGTGTTCGTCATGCGCACGATCGGGGGATGGCGGTAGTTGATCGCTCGGGCGTTGCCTGTGGGCGATTCGCCCATCTTCGCTGCCGTCTCCCGCGAATGCAGCCGGCCGACGAGGACGCCATTCCTTATCAGGTCGTTGCGACGGGTCCGTGTGCCCTCGTCGTCGTAGCGATGGGTGCCCCGCACGCCGGGGACAGAGCCATCTTCGTACACGGTCAGGAAATCCTGCCCAAAGCGCCGCCCCAGCACCATCATCTCGCGCGCCTTTGGGTTCTCGTACACAAAGTCCGATTCGGACAGGTGCCCGAAGGCTTCGTGGACAAAGACGCCGGCCAGCTCATGGTTGCAGACGACCGGGTACCGGCCGCCGACCACCGTCTCGGCATTCAAGAGATCGAGCGCGCGCTGTGCGACGGTGTGGGCCAGCCCCTCGCATCCCTGGACATAGTCAAAGCCAAAGGGCCCGGCCTTCGTTTGGTAGGCAGTCTGCACATTGTCTCCGTCGCGGGCGAGAGCCATCAGTACGATAGAGACGCTTGGGCGCTCTTCCTCGACAAAGCTGCCGTCCGACGAGGCGAAGAAGTAGCGAACGAACGAATCCTGGTAGACGACGTTGGGCTCGACGATCTTGTCGCTGCTGCCCAGCAGGATGGCATTGTACCCCTCGGCCAACGCCTTCTTCTCTGCCAGGGGCACCCGCCGGAAATCGTGGGGCAGCGAGATGGCAATCTGCTCTTCCGAGGCCGGGATGGGTGCCAGCTCGATCGGCTGCTCGCTGTGTGCCATGCGGGCGCACACGTACGCCTGCTCGACGCGTGCAGACAGATCCTCCAGGCTGTTGAAGCTGGCGACGCCCCAGCCGTTGTTCCGGCACAGGCAGCGCACGATCCCCCCGGTGTCGACGATCGCGCTGGCGGTCTCCAGGTTCTTGCCGCGGTACGCCACGGTCGTGGCTTCGCGCTGCTCGATGCGGATCTCGGTATAGTCGGCCTTGCTGCGCCTCAGCGCATCTCTCATTTGGTCTCGCATATTGACTCCTCCCATTTCTGCAATGCTAGTCGGCCAGTACCAGGTACAGCATCGCCGTGATGGTGAGCAATGCCAGTGCGAGCAGGATGACGCCCACCACCCATGCACCAAAGATGCTCACCACCATAGCGGCCAGGACCACAATCACGAGAAACGCCATCGCGGCCGTCGCGGATTGCCTCTTTCCTTCCAGCGGCTGGCTGCCAACGACCCAAAGGCTCATCCCCCCCACCATGCTCAGCACGCTGACCACCAGCGTGAGGACAAAGACCTGGTTGCCCGTGAGGCCGGGCACGTCCAGGACCAGGATGCCACACATGCTCTGTCGATATGGGTAGGGATAGGTGGGATTGGTCATTCCATTGACAAAGACAAAGAACCCCAGGTCAATGTCAGCTGAAGTCACGCTCCACTCGACCCTCTGTTTCTCGCCCGGCGCGACCTCCACCTTGGTCCGTACATCCCTGGTCGGACCCCGTGTGCTGATCTCGGCGCGGGCCAGGAAAGGGATTGTCCTGTCCGTCGGGTTCCGGAGGGTCACCGAAACAGTGCCGGTCTCCCATCTCGTCATCAGGACCGGACACCGGAAGCCGGGCAACGACTCTTCGGCCCATAGAGGGAACCCATAGAAGGCCGCCTCGAGGTCGGCCACCGTGCCGGCGACGGCCAATGCCATCGCCAACAGGATGCCAAGCCACAATAGAGTGAATCCCAGGGCACGATAGAGCTTCTTGCGGGTGCTCATAGACTACCTCCTTTCCCCTGTACGGCGTATTTGCCTAACTCCCCTCAATAGGCGGGACGTTCACTCGCCTGGCCCGGCGCCGGTAGAGGACGGCTACACCACCCTTGGCACACGCGCCAGGATCTCGCTCACGACCTCGTAGTTGATCGTCCCCAGGCGCTCGGCCACATCTTCGGCCGTGATCCTCTCCTCACCCTGCTCGCCGATGAGCACCACCTCGTCGCCCTGCCTCACCGCCGGGATAGCCGTCACGTCGATCATCGTTTGGTCCATGCAGACCCGGCCCACGATCGGCGCCCGCCGGCCCCGCACCAGCACTTCGCCCCAATGGCGCGGTGCGCGGCGGAACCCATCGGCGTAGCCCACCGGCAAGACGGCAAACACCTGCTCGCCGGTCGTCTGGTAGGTATTGCCATAGCTGACATAGCTCCCCGGCGGCAATCTCCGCACCTGCGCGACCTGGGTCTTGAAGGACAGAGCTGGACGGAAATCGTCCGGCAGCCGCGCCTGGTCCGATGGCTGGAGCCCATACATCGCGATCCCGAGTCGCACCAGGTTGAAGTGGCTTTGCTTTAGCGCCAGGATGGCCGCAGAATTGGCGGCATGGACCAGGGGGAACCGGATTCCTGCTTCTTCGAGCGCCCCGATCACGGACCGGAAGCGGTCGAGCTGATAGCGCGTGTAGACAGGGTCGCTGTCGGCCACCGAGAAATGGGTAAAGATCCCTTCCAGCACCAGGCCGGGCACCTGGCGCAGCTCTCGCACGAAAGGCAGGACCTCATCAGGCAGCAGGCCCAACCGCCCCATGCCGCTATCTACTTTGACATGGACAGCCACCGGCCGGTCCATCTCGCGGCTGGCGCGGCCGATGGCCTGCGCCACATCCAGATCAAAGATGGTGGCCGAAAGGCCGTTGAGCACCAGCTCTCTGGCTTGCCAGGCAGGCGTAAAGCCCAGCACCAGGATGGGAGCGGAGATGCTTGCACGGCGCAGGAGCGCCCCCTCGCTGACACTGGCCACGCCCAGGTAGCGCGCCCCGTTGTTGAGTGCCGTGCGCGCCACCCGGACCATGCCGTGGCCATACCCATCCGCCTTGAGGACCGCCAGCACGGCCACATTCGCGCCCACCATCCCGACCACGCGCCGGACGTTGTGGGCGATGGCATCCAAGTCCACCTCCAGCCAGGTGGGGCGGCCAGGGTGCAGCAGGCGGACCTGTCGCCAGCCCGCCGTCTGCCGCACCAGCACATCAGCGGCATGCTCAGGCTGGGCGAGCAGGCCGGTCACCACCTGCTCCATGCGCGCCTCCACGGGCCCCTTCACCAGCAGGGTATCTCCTGGCCCCAAGTGCGGCGCTACGCCTCGTAGTGTGTCCTCGGTGGTATAGGTCGCCAGGATCCGGTCACGCGGCATACCCGACGCCTCGGCGCTCTCGGCAATCCGGTGGGCGCTATCCCCCTGCGCGACGAGCAAGTCAAGCACTTGGGCCGCGCGCCGGCCGACTGCGCGGCAGGCCTCGGCCTCAAACGCTCCCAGCTCGAGCAAGTCACCCAGGATGGCCAGCCGCCTGCCTTTTCGGAAGAGAGCCAGCGTGTCCAGCGCCGCCAGGGTCGATGCCGGGCTGGCGCTGAACGAATCGTCCAGGATGAGGCTGCCGTTAATACCCTCAAGAGGGTTGAGCCTGCCCGGCAGCGGCCGCATCGAGGCCAGCGTGTCCAATGCCTGGTCAAGCGGAACCTCCATGACCAAACCTAGGGCGACGGCCGCGAGGGCAGCGTACACCTGGTGCCGGCCCAGGAGCGGAAGTCGCACCCGCAACCTCCGCTCGCCCCGGTACCCGGGGACGGGGAAGAAATCACGCACAAAAACGGTAAAGGCCGTGCCCTCCGGGCCGGCCTCGACGTAGCCGGCCACCAGGTCCGCGTCTGAATCCAGTCCATAGGTTACCACGCGGGCCTGCGTACGCGCGGCCATGGCCCGCACCCTTGGATCGTCGTAGTTGAGAATGGCCACGCCGCCCGTCTTGGCCGGTGGCAGCGCTTCCACCAGGCGGCCCTTCTCCGTTGCGATCGCATCAAGCGAGCCGAGGAAGGCCAGGTGAGTTTCGTTGACGGATGTGACGATCCCGATCTGCGGCCGGGTGAGCGCTGCCAGGTCGCGGATCTGGTCAACACCATCGCACGCCATTTCCAGCACAGCCACGCGGTGCTCGGGAGCCAACCGGCCGAGGGCGATGGGGAGCCCGTGCTGCGTGTTGTAGCTCCCATAGTTGCGAAAGACAGGGTAGCGCTTCGCCAGGACGGCTGCCGCCAGGTCCTTGGTCGTCGTCTTGCCGCTGGATCCCGTGATGCCCACTACCCTGGGGCTCAGCTTGCGCAGGATGAAGCGCGCCCACTCCAGCAGGCCAATCCTGGTGTCGTCCACCACTATGCAGGTGACGCCAGGGGAGGCCAAGTCAAAGGGCCGCTGGCACAACACACCCGCGGCGCCTCCGCGTGCAGCATCCTCGACATAGTCGTGGCCATCGCCCTTGTCGGTCACAACGGCCAGGAACAGCTCTCCGGGGTTGAGCATCCGCGTGTCGTAGCAAAAGTCGGTGAACTCGCCGGCAAAGACGGGTCCGTGGACCGTTCCTCCCGTGGCCTCCAGGATGTCCGACAGGTAAATCACGTCTGCGATTGTACCACCCTGCGGGCGCAACTGCCAACTGGTTCGGTGGACAATCCCGCGCCTGGAGTAGCCGGCCGGCCGGCTCTGTGATATAATCCGCATGCGGGGAAGGTGAAAGGTGGTCTTGTACCAGGCTAGGCACCATGAGCGATCAGGCCAAGTTCTCGAGAAGAGCCTGCCATGAGCCAGGACCCTGAGCGCGGCGGACAACCGCTGAACGCCGGACAGCCCCATGCGGCGCCGGTATCCCTGGGGGACCCGGCAGGGCTGATCGCCACGAAAATCCGCATCCCCCGGCGCAGGTCCGACCTCCTCCCGCGTCCGCGCCTGGTGAATCTGCTCCACGCGCACCTGGACCGCAAGCTCATCCTGGTGTCCGCGCCGGCCGGCTATGGCAAGACTTCGCTGCTTGCCGAGCTAGCTCACGATACAGAGTGGCCGGTATGCTGGTATACGCTCGATCCGTTTGATCAGGATCCGCGCGTTTTCCTCGAGTACCTAATCGCCTCGATTGCTCACCGCTTTCCGGCCTTTGGCGCGCGAACCCGAGCCTTGCTAAGAGAGACCACGGACCTAGGGGCCAACCTGCACCCATTGGTGGCTACCCTGGTGCAGGAGATCTACCAAACCATCCCCGAGTACTTTGTCCTGATCTTGGACGATCATCACACGGTCGAGAGCCAGGACCAGGTCAACGAGATCCTCGACCTCTTTGTGACGTACGTCGACGAAAACTGCCACGTTATCCTGGCCTCTCGCATGCTGCCAGCCCTCCCCAACCTCTCACTGCTCGTCGCCCGGCGGCAGGCTGCGGGACTGAGCATCGACGAGCTGCGCTTTACCCCGCTCGAGATCCAGGCATTGGCGCAGCGCAGCTATGGCTTGGAGCTGAGCTTGGAGCAGTCGGAGCTGTTGGCTCAGCGCACCGGCGGCTGGATCACAGGGCTTCTTCTGGGCGTGGCGCCGCGCTGGCAACAGGCACAGTCCGACGTCACTCTCCGTGGCCGGATTGGCCTCGATCTCTATGACTATCTTTCCCGGCAGGTGCTGGATCGACAGCCTGCACCCCTGCGCGATTTTCTCCTGGCAACTTCCGTCCTGGATGAGCTGGATGTAGAGCTATGCCAGCAAGTGCTTGGCATAGACGACCCTGCGCCTTTGCTCGACCAGTTGCGGGCCCGAAACCTGTTCGTGCTGGACTTTGAGGGCGAAGAGGATCATCTGCGCTACCACGACCTCTTCCGCGAGTTCCTGCAGTCCAGCCTGCTGCGCCAGCACCAGGAGCGATACCGCGACCTGACCCACCGGGCTGCCAGGGCATACGCCGGCCGGGGGGAATGGGAACAGGCAGTCGGCCGCTATCTTAAACTGCGGGAGTACGAGACGGTCGCCGAGATCGCCCAGCAGGCCGGCGGAGCCCTGTTCGAGAGCGGCCGGTGGGATACCTTGGCCGGCTGGATCGATGCCCTGCCCGAGCCCATACGCGAAGCCAGGCCTCAGCTACTGATGCTGCGAGGCAAGATCTACGCGGAGCGCGCTGTCTACGGCCTTGCCCTGGCCCTCTTCGAGCGGGCCAAAGTTGCTTTCTCCTTATCGGGCGATTTGCCGAGGGCAGCCTTCGCTCTGGCGACGAGTGGCTCCCTTCTTCGGCTCCAGGGACGGCTGGCCGATGCCCTTGCCTGCAGCCGTCAGGCGCTGGCCCTGGTGGCGGGCGACGCACCACAGGAGCAGTGGCCCCGGGCGCGGGCCTACGGCAACATTGGCCTCTGCCAGCTCGAAGCCGGGCAGATCACAGAGGGTAGGGAGAGCCTGCAGCAGGCCTTGCATTTGTACCTTGGACTGGACGATCTCTACAGCGTGGCGTTGACGCAACATGACCTTGGCCTGAACCACGAGCGGGCAGGAGATCTGGAAGGGGCGATCGCCTACTACCAAGCTGCCCTGCGGAGCTGGGAGCGGCTCGAAAGCCCAGGTCCCTGGGCGAACACCCTCAATGGCTTGGGAGTCGTCTACTCCGCCCAGGGCCGCTACGCCGAGGCCATGCCCATCCTGAAGGAGTCGATCGCCAAGGCGCAGCAGGCCGGAGACCTGCGGGTGGAGTCCTATGCCTGGGCCAGCCTCGGGGACTTGCGCCGCGACCTGGGCGAGTATGGAGAGGCCCAGGCGGCCTTCAAGCAGGCTCTCGATGCTGCAAGCAGGGCCCACATCGGTTTCATCGTCACCTACGCCCTGGGCGCTTTGGGAAACACATTCCGCCTCCAGGGAGATTTGGCGCAAGCCAGGGGATACCTGTTGCGTGCCATGGAGCAGGCACAGGCCAACGGCTCGAGCTACGAGACCGCCCTGTGCCATGCCTCGCTGGGGATTCTGTCCGGTGACGAAGGAGATCGGGTGGCCGCCCGGCATCATCTCGACAAGGCGGTGGAAGTATTCGCGGCGAGTGGCCTTGTCCAGGAGCTGGCTCGCGCATGCCTGTATCGAGCCCACTTTGCCCTTCAGGCGGGCCAGAGTGAGGACGCCCTTGCCGATCTAAGGTCCACGCTGGAGCTGACTGCCCGGTTGGGCTCCGACCAATTCTTCGTCGTGGACGGCCATGCAATCCTTCCCCTCCTCCGCTTTGCCCTCAAGCAGGATGTCGGTTGGGATGTCTTGCCCGGCTTGATTGAGCGGATCGAGGCCCATCGCACACGCATCGTGGCCGGCCCTGTCGAGTTCGCTGCAGAGACCCAGTCGCGGCCAAGCCTGCGGATTTGGGCGCTCGGCGACATCCGGGTTGAGATGGATGGCCAGCCCGTCCAGTGGCCCGTGATGCAGAGCCGCGACCTGTTCCTTTGCCTGCTCCAGCATCCTTCAGGGCTGCGCAAAGAGAGGATTGGCGAGATCTTTTGGCCGGATCATGCGCCCCAGAGAATGGACGGCATCTTCCGCTCTACCCTCTACCGCCTGCGCCGTACTCTCGTGCGCCAGGTGATCCTCTTCGAGGATGACCTGTACCGGTTCAACTCCACAGTCAGCCACTGGCTTGACGTGGAGGCGTTTGAGGAGCTGCTCGACGAAGCTAAGCGGCCGGCACCGCAGGCCGATGTGATCGATCTACTGGAAGAGGCGCTGACTCTCTACCGTGGCGACTATCTTCAAGGTATCTATGCCGACTGGTCGGCTCTCGAACGCGAGCGCCTGCGCTCGCGATACCTGGTCGCCCTGGAGACCCTGGCCCAGCTTCATGCGTCCGGGCGGAACCTGCGGCGCGCAATCGAGCTGTACCAACGCCTGCTTTCCCTCGACCCGTATCGCGAGGCAGTACACCGAGACGTCATGCGCTGCTACCAGCGCCTGGGCGACCGGGCAGCAGCCATTCGGCAGTACCAGGCTTGCGTTGATGCTCTTCGGGATGACCTCGGCCTTAGCCCCGCGAAAGAGACGGAGGAGGCTTATCTCGAGATTATTCACTAGTCACCTCCATTGAGTGCCCCACCTGTGCAATGACCAGGCCAGCAGAATACAGGCTACCCCCCTTTGGGGTGGCCTGTATTGTGTATGGTGGGCAAGGGCTGCCCGATGTGTGGTGAGTGATTTGGTGAGTCGCTTGGTGAGAGTACCGTGCTATACTCCACCCGTATCAACTCTGGGAGGGTAACAATGAAGAACGTGCGAAATCTCTGGCTCAAGCTCGCGACACCTCGCAATCAGAAGGTCCTGTATATCCTGCTGACCCTGGCGGCATTGGCTGTCGCGAGCGGTGCCCCGGGCGCCGGATCAGGGATCGGGGGCGCCGGCGGCCTTAGCCTGCCGTGAGGTGACGGTAGCGGGCAGAATCCGTCGCCCCGGTAGCCAAACCACTCGGCGGCTTCGTCAATGATCCTGGTAGCAGCCGTCGTGCTGGGTCTGGCGGCGAGCCTGGTGCGCTACAGGAGCCGAGTTGCTGGCCGGATTGCAGCCATCCCCCTGCGTGCGGCATGGCTTGCCCTGCTGGCTTTGGCCCTTCAGTTGCCCATGCTACGGGCGCCGGCAGGGCCTGCAAGTGGCTTTCGGCTTCAGCAGGCACTCCTGCTGGCTTCTTACTTTCTCTTGTTCTTGTTCGTCTGGTGCAACCGCAGGCTCGGTGCCATCCTGATCGTGGGTGTTGGGATCATCTGCAATCTGGTCGTGATCTTGGCCAACCGGGGATTCATGCCGATCACTCCCCAGGCCCTGGTCACGATCAACCCGGGAAGCTCTGTGCAACAGTGGCCGGAGGGCACACACTATGCCAACTCGAAGGACATTATCCTGGCGCGAGGCGACACGCGGCTGTGGCCTCTGTCGGATGTCCTGACGATCCCACCTCCCTTTTCCTGGCCAACGGCCTTCAGTGCGGGTGACCTCATCCTGGCCGCCGGGATTGTGATCCTACTGGCGGCTCCTGAGTGGATTCTGAAGAGGGGATATTGAATGGAGCATAAAGGTCTGAACCAATTGCTGGCTGCCGCCGTCATCAGTGAGCGATTTCGAAAGATGCTGCTTCACCACCCGGCGCGTGCGATTGCGGCGGGCTACGCCGACTTCACCTTCTCCCTGACGTCCGAGGAGCAAGCGCTGGTGGTGGGGATCCGTGCTGAGCGGTTGGAGGATTTCGCCGCCGCAATCTATCGCTGGATCTCAACCAATGGTCGCGATCTCGGCTTCGTCGTGGCCGGGCAGCCACTCGGCGCTGGGCGTGTGGTCGGCAGGTATCCCGAGCCCGTCCTGGACCTCGCCATCGCGGTCGCGGCGTAGGAGGCCCCCCCCCGTTCTGGTCTCACGGAAGCGGCCCGAGCGCGGCCGTCAGCGCCACGCGGGCCATCTGCTCCAGGACGTCTGCCTTGTCTCGTGCCAGCTCTACGGTGTCGTAGGGGTCGTGGATGTGCGCGGCATAATGAAGGCTGCCTGTTGCCTCCATCGCCTGTAGATCCATGTAGATAAGATCGGCGTTCGCCACGGACGAGACGCCAAAGACGTGGTTGTCTGAGTAGACTCCTGCAACGTCCTCCATTCCCACCGGGACCCCATGCAGGCGTGCAGCCTTGGCCAGGTGGGCCGGCCATGTGAACCGTTCCTCCCCCAGAGGAGACCCTGACCAGGTGACCAGGACAAGCTGGGCCTCGATGCCTTCCAGGGGATAGGTGAGGCAGTCGATCTGCAGCATGGCTACCGACCGGTCCATCACATCTGGGTGTGTGCTCGCAAAGTGAGTCGAACCGAGCAGCCCCAGCTCCTCGCTTCCGAACCATGCCAGGTATAGGTCCGTGGGCGGCTGCACCTGCGTCGTGTCCAACACCCGCGCGATCTCCAGCAGGACGGCCGATCCGCTGCCATCGTCCATCGCACCTGGGGTGTTGACACTGTCGATATGCGCGCCTAGCACGATTGCCTTGGATGGATCGCGGCCGGGGATTCGTGCCACCAGGTTCCCGGAGAGGGCCGGCGAGAGCACGTCTGCGTCCCAGCGTAGGGTCGCGCTCTGTACGCGCGCCAGGTTTTCCCAACCTTCGATCCCGGCGGCGGCCATGTCCTCCAGCCGGGCGTGCAGCACTGGGGGAATCATGCTGCCCTCCAGTCGGCTGAGGGCACCTCCGTCTCCGGCAAAGCTTCCGTGGCTCTCGCCCTGCTCGTTTGAGAATTGCGTGACGAGCACCAGCCCGGCCGGCGCTTTGGCCAACAGCTCTGCTGCGGCCTCCATAGCCTGCTGCATCCCGCCACGGACAACCGGATCGATCACGGCATAGTCGAGCAGCACGATCTGTCCTTCAAGACCTGCAGGAGGGATCTCGGCCAGCTCACCGGGCGACCGAATGCTGGTGACCGGCCCCTCGACGACGACGGGATCCCGCTCCGAGTCGGTCAATGCGCCGTCGGAGTCAAAGCCCAGCGCCAGGGTGGCATCGGTCCGCGGCCCTCTCAGGCCACCGGCTGGCACCCGGACAGCCTTGCCGTCCAGCGCCAGGTCGAGGCGGGTCTCCCAGATCTCGGTGCCGAGCGGGACCCCGAAACTCTGGCGCTCTTGTTCCATCCCCATATCGCGCAGGTGAGCGAGCCCGTCGAGTGCTTCACTAACATAGTCTAGTGCCTCCGACTCACCTGTGCTGGCCGAATTGCGCCAGCCGGAATAGGGCTGGATGCTCGCAAGCGCGCCGATTGTCGTGAGCAATTCCTCCTGTGAGAGGAGAGCATAAGGATCGGCGATGGATTCAGGCGCCGGTGAGGGCAGAGTTGCTCCCCCCGGTGCGGGGGGAAGAAGGTGGGGCCACCTGAGGCAAGGGAGTGGGCGATGGGTTTGGCACCAACGGCGCCGGCGTCTGCACAACCCGATCGGTGCGCAGTGCGACGTACACGAGCCCTGTGCCGGCCAAAAGGACGACGAGGAGCGCTGCCACCGGCCAGAAATCCCGGTGTCGCATGGTCAGATCTGCCCCTGGTCTCGTGCCTTCTTGTGCGCTTCGGCCGTGTCCTCGTCGGTCAGTCTGGCATAGATGCGCGTCGTCGTTGGCGAGGAGTGCCCCAGCAAGTCCTGGGTGGCTGCCAGGTCGTGCGTCGCGGAGAGCACGCCGGTGGCGAAGCGGTGCCGGAATTTGTGGGGCGTGATGGCCTCTTCAATGCCCGCTGCGTGGCATAGCTCCTCGATCGCTGCCCTGACGGTGTTGGTGGTGATGGGCAGGATTTTGCTCCCGGCGCCCCGGTCGTGCCTGGCAAAGAGCGGGAGCCCGGCCAGCGCTCGCCCCGATGCTCCATCCTGGCGCGTTCTGAGGTAAAAAGTCAGGACGCCCCATGCCTTGTCGTCCAGAAACACCAGGCGCTGCTTGCGCCCCTTGCCGGTGACGATGGCCGCCTTACGCTCGTACTCCAGGTCGGCCCTGCGCAGCGTCACGATCTCACCGACCCGGGCCCCTGTACTGCGCAGCACCTCCAGCAGGGCGATATTCCGGAGCCGACGGAGTATGGCTTGCCGTCCCTCAAGGCTGTTGGCCTCTTTCGGCAGGGGGATCGCGTACGCCGCTTGCAGCAGGGCCTGGACTGCGTCCTCTGCCGGCACGTGCGGCAGCGGACGAGGAGGGCGGCGGCCTCGCAAGTCGCTTAGCCGTTCCTGCAGCCGGGCAAAGTCGGCCGCGGAAAAGCCTGCCCTAGCCTCCAGCATGAGCCAGCGGTAGAACCGGCTGATCGCGCTCAGGTAGTTGTCCAGGGTGGTGGGACCGACCGGGTTCTTCTCCTGGAGCCAGCGCACGTACGACAGCGCCATATCCGGGTCTACCTCTGAGACCGGCATCTGGTCGGCCGGCCGGCCTGTTTCAGAACAGTAGGTTTCCAGGTGGCGCAGGGCGGTGGTATAGGCCTCCACCGTGTGCGGCGAGCGCCGGATGGCCAAGTCCCGGCGAAACGCCTCGATGGCTTCGGAGACGGTCTCGGATTGATTTGCCACGTCTGCATCCTTGGCAGGGCAATGGCCGAGGTGTGCACTCTCGCAGGCCGTGCCCTGGCGCATTTCCTTTCTGCTGCCATTGTAGCCGCGCTTGTCGCCCCTGTCAAGATGTGCTAGAATGCCCAAGCCCCGCTGTTGGAGCATATAGCCGCAAGTCCGACCGGCCGAAGCTCAGTGTACCTGCCTGTGTCCTGTGGCCGATTGTCCTATACAACCCAAGAAGGAGAATGTATGAAAAATCGAGTCGTCCACATCGTCGTCTTGCTGTCACTGCTTCTCACCCTGGGGGTGGCGCAGGGCAGCCCCACCGTGGTCGCCGCGCCGGCTGCAGCCGGTGCAGAGGCTTCGCTGATCCAGGGCCCCTTCGTAGGTGAGCCGGTCGTTCCAGGCGTCTTCAACGGTGACCTGCGCGACCTGCCACAGCTCACGGACGGTGCCTCCCAGGCAGGCGAGATCCCACTGCTCCCTATCCTGGGGCAGGAGCATCCCGGCCCGGTTCCGGACTGGGTGGATCCTGTAGCGCAGACACTTCCCGGCACCGACCAGATACCTGCGCCCATCATCACCTTTGCCGGCTTGCAGGGGACAGACGCCGGCAGTTGGGTGCCGCCCGACACCAACGGAGATGTCGGCCTTACCCACTACGTTCAGGTGGTCAACATCGGCATCGGCATGTTCGACAAGGCCACCGGCACCCGCCAGGTCCTGATCTCGTACAATGACTTTTTCGACGGGACAGGTACCCTGTGCGACTACAGCAACCGGGGAGACGTGATCGTCCTCTACGACCAGATGGCGGGACGCTGGCTCATCAGCGACTTTGGCTGGGTCGGCAGCAGTGGCCCCTACTACGAATGCATCGCCGTCTCCCAATCCGAAGACCCCGTGTCGGGCGGCTGGTACTTCTATGCACTGCCCGCCAACCCCTCCGACCCCAACTCGCTCAACGACTATCCCAAGCTGGGCGTCTGGCCCGATGCTTACTATATGTCGGCCAACATGTTCTACGGCACGGTCTCGGGAGCGCGCGTCTGGGCGCTGGACCGCGCAGCGATGCTGAACGGCCTGCCGATGAGCTCGGTGGCCTTCAACCTCGGCTCTGCCTACTGGAGCCTGCTGCCGTCGAACGTGCGCGGGGCTGAGCCCCCCGCCGGCTCTCCGAACTATTTCGTGGCGCTCGGCTCGAACCTGCTCCGCCTGTGGAAGTTTCATGTGGATTGGGCCAACCCGGGCAACTCGACCTTTGCCGGGCCCACGAACATTGGTGTGGCCTCCTTCAGCTATCCGGGGGACATCCCCCAGCCTTCTCCCGGTGAGATGGTGGATAGCCTGGGCGACCGGCTGATGTTCCAGCTCCAGTACCGGAACTTTGGCGCTCACGAGTCGCTGTGGGTCAACCACACGGTAGTCAGCGGTGGGGTGACGGGTGTGCGCTGGTACGAGCTTCGTAGTCCGGGAAGCTCACCCTTGATCTACCAGCAGAGCACGTACCAGCCAGATAGCAGTTATCGTTGGATGGGCAGCGTGGCGGTAGACGGCCAGGGCAACATGGCCGTGGGGTACAGCGTCTCCAGTAGTACGCTCAAGCCCTCGATCCGCTACGCCGGGCGGTTGGTCACCGACCCCCTGGGTTCCCTGCCGCAGGGCGAAAACTCGATCATCGAGGGCACCGGCGTGCAGCTCAGTGGATCTGGCCGCTGGGGAGACTACAGCGCCATGACCGTCGATCCTGTGGACGACTGCACCTTCTGGTACACCCAGGAGTACTACGAGGTCAACAGCAACCGGAACTGGCAGACCCGGATCGGTTCGTTCAAATTCCCCGGCTGCGGCGAGCCCAAGATCTATGTGGGCAACATCGTCATGAAGTACAAGATCACCGTGCCCAACACCTACATGATCCAGGCCAAGGTGCCGGTTTGGGACGAGGCAGGCAACCGGGTGGCGGGCGCCGATGTGACGGCCCAGTGGACGCTGCCAGACGGCCGGACTTTTACCCAGACGCGAACGACGGCGTCCAACGGCGCAGCCGCCTTCACGCGCACGTCCAAGCTGACCGGGCTCTTCACGATCACGATCCTCGACGTGCAGAAGGCCGGCTACGAGTACGATCCGAGCATGAACCAGGAGACGAGCGAAGATCTGATGGTGCCGTAAGGCGCAGCACTTTGCGGGGTGGGTTGGCAGTCTGCTAACCCACCCCGGGGATATTTCTCTATTGGAGTGAGGAATGAGACTTGGACGTTGCGGGTTTGTTGTATGCTTGATCGTATCCGGCCTGCTGCTGGCTGCGTGTGGCCAATGGGCGACTCCCACGGCCGTACCCGCCGGGGCAAGCCCTTCGCCGACGCCGCCGGGTGCCTCTGCCACCCCATTCGCCGCCTCACCCAGCCCGGCAATGCCGTCGCCGAGCCCGACCCGTACCTCTCCTACCCCTGCCCCGACCACCCCGGTTGTGCCGGCCACACCGCACGCGGCACTAACACCCCTTCCGGAGAGCAGCTGCCGCCTGGGGACCGGCCTGCGCGACGAGACCGGCTCAGTCCTGACCAAGTACAAGGCGAATCCTGGCCTGGTCATGGCAGCCACCGTCGAGAACGCCGAGACCTACTTCCCGCAGCTCGAGGGCTGGATCCGGGTGATTGGCGCTCCCTCGCTGGATGCCCTTGGGCAAAAGGCGGCGAGGGCGCAGGATCTCGGCCTCGAATACGAGGCGCTGGCCT
Organism: uncultured Chloroflexia bacterium; assembly: GCA_963701775.1. Classification (GTDB taxonomy): domain Bacteria; phylum Chloroflexota; class Anaerolineae; order JAAYZQ01; family JAAYZQ01; genus DAOQVR01. The sequence continues at coordinate 122,926 of CAVPBH010000032.1, read as the reverse complement.
ATGGTCTGGAAACCGGCAAGAGCACGCCCGATGAGGAATGGCAAGATCTGATCGGCTCCACCGCCGAGGCTCGCGCCCTCGCCGACCAGTACGGCAAGCTGCTGGTCATGGGGCCGGGCTTCAAGCTTATGTCGGCAAACGAGGACAAGTACGCGGGAATGTCGGCCATGGCGGATATCTGGGTTTTTCAAACTCAGCAGCTCCAGAAGAATCCGCCCGGAGAGGCTTACCGGCAGGGGGTCGAACGAGTGATCGACCTGATCCGCGCCGGCAACCCCGACATCTCGATCTGGACGCAGATCACACTTCCCCCCGACCGTGCGCCGGATGCCGAAGAGTGGCTGGCCTATCGCCAGCAGATCGAGGACTTGGTGAGCGGGACGTACGTCGGTGTCTACACCTGGAGGACCGTTGACGCTCAAACCCTGGTGTCGACCGTCGGCACAATCTTTGCCGGCGCGTGCGGGGGCGCGAAGTAGCACCGATTCCTTGTGTCTTGTTGAGGAGGTTCCATGAAACGCGTACGAAGCTGGCTAATCGTCGCAGTGCTTCTTTCGGCGATTGCGGCCGGCCTGGTTGGGCTGGGCTACGCAGGATCTCCCGAGTCCTTGGAGAGTGGACTGGGCAGTGCGGACGTGAGGCTCCTCGGAGAACAGGTTGGCGGGTGGGCGGCGTATTCGACCTCGCCTGCCGGCGACGTCAACGGCGATGGCTATGCCGACGTGCTGATTGGCGCCCCGCTGACCTCGTTCAGCCTGGGAGAGACTGAGTTGGCCGCTACGGGAAAGACATACCTCGTCCTGGGCCGCCCCCGAGACCAATGGCCGGACAACCCGATCGTCCTCTCTCAGGCCGATGCCTCGTTCCACGGCTGCCCCGAGGCGGGCATGACGGGCCGCCAGGTCTATACGGCCGGCGACGTCAACGCCGACGGATATTCGGATTTTCTCATCAGCGGCTGGAAGTGCTACGTCAATCGCATCTACCAGGGCAAGACCTTCCTATTCCTCGGGCGGCCCAGTGCGGACTGGGGCCAGGGCTTCCCGGCCGACCAGGCCGACGCTGTTTTCCTGGGAGAGCACAAGCTGGAATACAGCGGCTATTACGTCTCGACGGCAGGCGATGTCAATGGCGACGGCTGCGACGACTTTTTGATCACTTGCCCCGAGTGTGACTATGGCAGCGCGGATACCGGCCAGGTGTACCTGATCCTTGGCCGCGCCGCGGCCGACTGGGGGGACGCCTTCGTGCTGGACGGAGCAGATGCTTCCTTTGTCGGCGAGGTCTCTGGCGATCGCGTCGGCCGTTCTGCGTCGGGCGCTGGCGACATCAACGGCGACGGGCTCGCCGACTTCCTGATTGGCTCGATCGCAAGCGACGATGGTGCCGTCGACGCAGGTCAGAGCTACCTGGTCCTGGGCCGCGCAGCCGCGGATTGGGGCATGCGCTATTCCCTTTCTGTGGCGGATGCTTCCTTCCTCGGAGAGGCAGAAGGCGACGAATCGGGGCGGCGCGTCGCGGAGGCAGGCGACGTCAATGCCGATGGCTATGCCGATTTTCTGATCGGCGCCTCGCGCAGCGACCAGGCCGGCACCGATGCCGGCAAAGCCTACCTGATCCTGGGCCGGGCTGCAGCCGACTGGGGCATGGACTATTCGCTGGAGCAGGCCGACGCGTCCTTTGCAGGAGAAGAGGCGGGCGATCAGGCTGGCAGGCGGGTGAGCGGGGTTGGCGACTTTGACCACGACGGCTTTGCCGATTTCGTCGTCGGCGCGCCGCACAACAGCCGGGCGGCGGATGCGGCCGGCGCTGCATACCTGGTTCTGGGTCGAGCGACCGTCGACTGGGGGCAGAGCTATCCCCTTGAGAATGCCGATGCGGTCTATGTTGGGGAAGAAGCCCTGGATGTTGCCGGCTACGACATTTCGGCAGTCGGGGATGTGGATGGGGACGGCCGGGACGATTTTGTCGTCGGCGCCTTCGGCGGGCAGGAGACTCTTGAGGATCCGGCCTCAACTGCGGCCGTCGATTTGCCCGAGCTGACCAGCGCAGGCAAAGCCTACATCCTCTTGAGCCATGCCGGCGAGGCACCCGGCAGCCCCGTGCAGGTGGCTCCGCCGGACGGCACCGTCACGAACCAGTCCGACGTGCTCTTTCAATGGCGCGCCGGAACCGGAGGCCTGCCCGACGGCTTCAAGGTCTATCTCGACGGCACCTCAACCGTCGTGTATGGCACATCCTGGCAAGAGACCCTGGACCTCGGCGTCCACACCTGGCGGGTTCGCGCCTTCAGTAGCTACGGTACCTCGGCCTGGACACAGCCTTGGACCGTCGAGGTGGCCCCCGTACCGCCCAAGATGTACGTGGGCAACATACGAGTAACCTACAGGTACATTGCCCCCAGGTACAAGCTGCAGAGCATTGTGCCTGTCTGGGACGAAGCCGGCCTGCCCGTCTCCGGGGCAACGGTGACGGCCCGCTGGACACACCCCGATGGATCGACGGTGGTGCAGACTGGCGTGACGATGCCCAATGGATCGGCGTTCTTCTCCCGGCAGTCTACCCTGACCGGTGTCCACGTCATCGCCATCCTGGACATCCAGAAGAGCGGCTACGAGTACGACCCGGCCATGAACCAGGAAACGAGCGAGGAAATCACCGTGCCCTAGCGGGCCGCTGAGGACGAGACTGTTAACTTGACAAAGCCGTACGATCGGCTATACTGCATCTATCGAAGCTGGCAGAGCGTAAGAGCAACCATGAGCGAGCGGCACTTCCTGGCCCTTCTTAGTGGGCTCCTCCTGCGGAGGAGCTATTCGTGCTTGGGAGAAGCAGGGGCCGTGTAGTCCTTGCGCCACTCTTGAAGACAGGGTCTCCCAGGTGGGGGGCCCTGTTTCTTTTTGGGGAGATCGGAGGGAGCGACATGAAGACATCAGACCCATACATTCCGCATGCCGTCGAGGCTCATTGGCAGCGCCGTTGGGCAGAGGCCGGTTTGTACCGCACGCCCGGGGGGGGCGAGCACACCTTTTACTGCCTCGATTTCTTCCCCTACCCGTCGGGTGCGGGGCTGAGCGTGGGGCACTGCCGCAACTATGTGCCGACCGACGTCATCAGCCGCTACCACCGCATGAAGGGCTATACCGTACTCCATCCCATGGGCTGGGATGCCTTTGGGCTGCCCGCCGAGAACGAAGCCATCGACAAGGGCGTCCATCCTCGGGATAGCACGGTGCGCTATGCCGCCAACTACCGGCGCCAGATGGAGCTGGTCGGTGCCTCCTACGATTGGGAGCGCGAGATCAGCTCATCCGATCCTTCCTACTATCGCTGGACCCAGTGGATCTTTTTGCTACTCTACAAGCGCGGATTGGCCTACCAGGCCATGGCACCAGTGAACTGGTGCGAGCACTGCCAGACGACGCTGGCCAACGAGGAAGTGGAGCAGGGGACCTGCTGGCGCTGCCACGGCCCGGTGGTCAGGCGCGACCTGCGGCAGTGGTTCCTCCGCATCACGGCCTATGCCGAGGAGCTACTGTCCGAGACCGACCGCCTGGATTGGCCCGAGCATATCCTGGCCATGCAGCGCCACTGGATCGGGCGGAGCGAGGGTGTCGAGTTTGAGATGGCCGTGGCCGGCCGCGAAGGCACGTCCTTTCGCGTGTATACGACACGCCCGGACACGGTGTATGGCATGACCTTTGCTGTGTTGGCCCCGGAGCACCCGCTGGTGGAAGAGATCACCGCGCCGGAGTGCCGGGCCGAGGTGGTGGCCTACCAGGAGCGTGCCCGCCGCACTACCGAGATCGAGCGGCTGAGCACGGAGCGCGAGCGCGACGGTGTCTTCACCGGGGCCTATGCCGTTAACCCGGTGAACGGCCAGCACGTGCCGGTCTATGCCGGCGACTATGTGCTGCCCGGCTACGGGACCGGGGCGATCATGGCCGTCCCGGCCCACGACCAGCGCGACTTCGACTTTGCGCGGCGGTATGGGCTGCCGGTCGTCCAGGTGATCGTCCCCCTCGCTTGCGGGGACAGAGGGGGAATAGTGACGGCCGCCTACGAGGGTGAGGGGATGATGGCCAACTCCGGTCCCTTCGACGGCCAGCCGTCCGCGCAGGCGTGGCAGGGCATCGCCGACCAGATGGAATATGCCGGATACGGCCGGCGCGTCGTCCAGTACCGGATGCGCGACTGGCTGATCAGCCGCCAGCGCTACTGGGGCGCGCCCATCCCCATCGTCCACTGTGACCACTGCGGTGCTGTGCCTGTGCCGGAGGAGCAACTGCCCGTGCTGCTGCCCCACATGCCCGACTACCAGCCGCGCGGCGACGGGCGTTCCCCGCTGGAGAACCTGCCTGACTTTGTGAACACCACGTGCCCTGCCTGCGGCGGGCCTGCCCGGCGCGAGACCGATACCATGGGCGGCTTTGCCTGCTCCAGTTGGTACTTCCTGCGCTTTGCCGATCCCTGGTACGATGCGGGTCCCTTCAACCCCGAGGCGGTGCGTCGCTGGTTGCCCGTCGACCTGTACGTGGGCGGGGCTGAGCATGCAGTCATGCACTTGCTCTACGCCCGCTTTTGGACCAAGGTGCTGGCCGATGCCGGGTTGCTTCACTTCCGGGAGCCCTTCCCGCGACTGGCCAGCCAGGGCGTCCTGCACGCTCGCGACGGCCGGCGCATGGCCAAGAGCCGCGGCAACGTGATCACGCCAGACGAAGTGGTCGAGCGCACCGGTGCCGACATCCTGCGCGTCCACCTGCTGGGTATGGCGCCCTTCGAGAACGACGTGATCTGGGATGAAGAGGGGCTCATCGGCGCCCAGCGCTTCCTGGAGCGGGTGTGGAAGGTCTGCCAAGCGCGGTCCACGGTGAACACGGAGGACACAAGGAGGAACGCAGATACGCCGGCGGACTCTGACGATCCCCTGGTCAGGATTGTGCACCGCACCATACAGCGTGTCACCCGCGATGTCGAGGCCTTCAAGTTCAACACCGCGTTTTCCGGCATGGCGGGCCTGGTTAACGCGCTTTCCGACGCCGCGGAGAAGCCGGGCTTTGCCTGCGACGTGCTGATCCGCCTGCTGGCGCCCTTCGCACCCCACATCGCCGAAGAGTTGTGGGCGCGGCGTGGAGGGCCTTTCTCTGTGCACCAGCAGCCCTGGCCCGAATACGACCCGGAGTTGGCGGCAGAGGAGATGGTGACCCTGGTGGTGCAGGTCAACGGCAAGGTGCGCGACCGGATCTCGGTCCCGGCCGGCATCGCCGACGACGAAGCCCGCCGGCTGGCGCTGGAGAGCGGGCGCGTGCGTGCCTACCTGAGTGGGGAGCCAAGGAAGGTGATCGTGGTCCAGGGGCGCCTGGTCAGCATCGTGGTGTAGAGGCCGCTTAAGAAAGAAGAGCGGGGTCCCTTGCCAGTCCCCCGCTCTTCTTCCTCACAAGGAGGAGAAAGGAGTGTCTGTAGTATAGCGCACTCCGCCCGGAATTCTGTAAGCCGGATCACAATATGGACCGGGCTAGTCCAATTCGGCCACCTCTATGCTCGCTGGTAGATCACCTTGCCCCCGACGAGGGTCAGATCGATCGGAACGTTGTACAACTGCTGCGCCGTTGCGGAGAGGGGATCTTCGCCCCACACCGCCAGGTCGGCCAGCTTGCCCACCTCGATCGACCCCTTGATCGCCTCCTCGTGCAGTGCATAGGCGGAGCCCATCGTGTGGGCGCGAAGTGCCTCCTGCATGGTCAGCGCCTGCTCCGGCAGGTAGGGTGTGCCGTCACGGGTCGGCCGGGTCACCGCGCCCAGCAGCGTTACCTGGGGGGTGTACCAGGGCGTCGTCGGCGCATCCGAGCCGAGGGCCAGGTGGACCCCCTTGTCCAGCCATTCCCGCGTGACGATCGTCCGCTTGCCCCGTTCTTCGCCAAAGATGCTGGTATACCCGTCCACCGTCAGCCGCAGGAACTGGGGCTGGGCGCAGGCCACCACACCCAGGTCCCTCATCCGCCGCGTGGCCTCGGGCGTGGTGAGGATTACGTGCTCGATCCGGTGGCGGGGGTCGGAGCGGGGGTTGGCGTTCATTGCCTCTTCGTACGCATCCAGCGTCAGGTCAACCGCCGCGTCGCCGATGCAGTGGACGCTGATCTGCAGCCCGGTGTCGTGCAGGACGCGCACCGCTTCCTTGAAGCTCTTGGGCTCCCACGTGGGCAGGTCCCAGCGCACGCCATTGTGCGGCTCGTGGCAGTAGGCCATCTTGGCCTGTCCGTCCAGCAGGAACTTGAAGCCGGCGAAGCGCAGCATCTCGCCCCCTTCGCCATACTGGATCCCCTTGAGCGCCCGGTTCACGTCCTCCGGCCACTCCAGAGTGTAGTAGACCGCACCCCGCAGGATCATGTCTCCCTGGCTGCCGGCTGCCTGGTAGGTCGCGATCGCATCCACGCCGCGCACGTTGTTGTCGTGAAAGGTGGTGACTCCGCAAGCGGCAAAGAGGGGTTGGGTTGAGACAATGTTCTCCCGCACCATATCCAACGTGAAGACTGGGGCGCTTCGTCGCAGCATATCCATGGCTCGGTGGTTGTAGAAGACACCGGTCGGCTCACCCTGCGCGTCCCGCTCGATGACGCCGCCCGTGGGGTCGGGTGTCTCCGCCGTGATGCCGGCGATGCGCAGGGCCAGGCTGTTGCACGAGCCGTAGTGCCCTCCCTGCTGCAGGATCCACACCGGGTGGTCGGGCGACACCGGGTCCAGATCCTGCTTGGTCGGCAGCCGGCCCTCCGTGACTGCGAGGAAATAGCCCTGGATCCATTCGCCCTTGGGCGTCCCGGCGACCACTTGGGCCAGCTTGGCCCGCAGATCGGCCATGGTCTTTACCTCAGGGGCCAGGAAGGGCACGTACCAGCTGTTCATCAGGCCTTGGATCTGCAGGTGACAATGGGCATCGATCAGGCCCGGGGTGACGGCCCTGCCCTTCAGCTCTATCATTTGCGTGGCCGGCCCGACCATCGCGCGGATCTGCTCGTCGGTCCCGACCGCCTGGATGTGCCCTCCCCGGATCGCGACTGCCTGGACAATGGCATCGGCCGGATCAATGGTGATCACCTTTCCGCCGAGGAGCACCAGGTCGGCCATCTCTGCGGCCGGGAGTGAAGTGGCCGTGGCAGCAGGCGCAGTGGCGGCAACTGCCTGGGTGGGCGGCAGAACTGTGGGGAGAGAGGTGGGGGGAAGGGTTGCAGGAACAACCGCTTGAGTCGCCGCCGGAGATACCATCTCGCCTCCGCGGCCACAGGCGACGCCTGCGCCCGCCAGCGCTCCCACGCTGAGCCCCAGCGCCTTCAGAAAATCACGGCGCGTAACCTGCTTGGCCGGCGCCTTCTGCTCGTCCATTCTCCCCTCCCCGTAGCGAACGGCGCATGGCTTCGGCCATCTGCCATCCGCTATGAGCCATATGCTACCCGCTACCGGCCAAAGAACTCTGCCAGTCGAGGATACAGGACCTGGTGGTTCTTGGGCCGGGCGATGCCGTGGCCCTCGTCCTCGAATGCCAGGATCTCATACGGGATGCCGGCCTGCTCCAGCGCGTCGCACACTACGCGCACATTCTCCGGCGTCACATTCGGATCCTGGAGGCCCTGCACGATGAGCAGCCGGCCCCGGATGTTGCCTACGAAATGGAGGGGCGACCGCTCCCGGTACCGCTCCGGCACTTGCTCCGGTGACCCTCCCATCATCTCTTCGCTCAAGGGGCGCAGATCGGGCCGCGTGGTCTCATAGTCAACTACCAGGTCCGTCATGCCGCAGATCGGTGCTGCAGCCGCCACCAGTTCGGGTGGAAAATGGGTAATGGCCCACCAGGCAGAGTAGCCCCCGTATGAGGTGCCGGTGATGCCGATCTTGCCCGGCTTGGCCGCCCCGACGGCGATGAGCGCCTCGATCCCGGCGCGGATGTCCTCCTGCTCGAGCCCGCCCCAGCCGTCTGCTTTGATCGCCAGGCGAAACGCCAGGCCAAAGCCGGTGCTGCCCCGGTAGTTCGGATCGAGGACGTAGAACCCCTCGTGTGCCAGGTATTGGATGAAGGCATTGACCCGGTCTTCACTGTGCCAGGTGGGCCCGCCGTGCACATACACCACCGTGCCCCGCGGCTCACCATACGGCGGGTACAGCCACCCCTGGATCTCCAGCCCGTCGACCGAGCGCCAGCGAAAGTCCTGCGCCGCAGCTAGGTCGTATGGCGTGAGTGGCGTGCGCTCCCACACCCGCGCCAGGCTCACAACCGAGTCCGGGCCCATCCCCTCCAGCGAGAAGCGCACCAGGTCGTTGGGTTGCTGGGAGCTATAGTACTCGCCCACCCATTCTCCCGGCGCGACCGGCGCCAGGGGGACGAGGTTGCCTGCCACGTCGGGCAGCGGGCTCTCGGCTCCGCTTTCCACGTCGATGAGCACGGCACGGGTGCGTGCCTGGTTAACCTCGACTACGACGGCCTGCCGGCTGGCATAGGGCACGTACGCAGCCTCTACGTTGCGCGCCGGATCATCCAGCAGCCAGCGCACCCCGGTGCCGCCCATCTCCCACACGCCGACTCGCTGGTGCGTGCCGGTCTCGGCCAGGATCAAGACACGCCTCCCATCGGGAAACCACGATGCCCAGGCCTTCTTGTCTGGCCCGGCGCTATAGATCTCGCCGTCCCCTTCCCCGTCGATGTCCACCATCCAGATCTGCCGGCCGGCCGGGTGCTGCTCGTTGCGCTGGTATAGGAGGTGCGTCCCTGGGTCGTTGAGCTTGGGCTCGTACCAGCAGCCGCGTTGCGGCCGCGCCAGGATGCGCCGCACGCCGGTCACCAGGTCCTGGCGGTAGAGCCACGAGGGCTCGATCTCCTGGCCCTTCTCCTCATCCCAGTTGGCCGCGTACACCAGCCAGCGCCCGTTGGGGTGGAGCTGCCCGCCATGCAGGAAAAAGCGAGGAGAGGCTTCCGTGAGCGCGTGCATGACACCGGGCCGATCCAGGTCCACGCGGAAGAGTTGGTCGCGCTCATTGCCGTCCTGGTCCTCTGCCACGAGCACAGCCCGGCTGTCGGGCGCCCACGCTCTCAGGTTGGTGTTCTGGGACGTGTCGGTCAGGCGGATGGGAGCTGTGGAGCCATCGGTCGGAGCGGCATACACGTCCGCAGCCGGGCCAACCCGGTACCAGCTCCACGCCACCCACCTGCCGTCGTTGGAAACCTGGGCATCGTACAGGGTAGGTAGGCTCAGCAGTGCCTGGAGGAATTGCTCACCTTCCATAGGAGTTCCTTCTCAATGCACAATGCACAATGCTCAATGCACAGTGGTGGATTCCTCATTGTGCCTTGTGCCTTGCGCATTGTCTCACTCGACGTGGCAGGCGACCCAATGCCCTCCGCCGATGTCGTGCCATTCCGGACGCTCGAGGGAACACCGTTCCACGGCAACCGGGCAGCGAGTGTGAAAGCGGCAGCCACCCGGTGGGTTGATTGGGCTGGGCACGTCACCTTGGAGCACCTGACGCTTCCGGGAGCGCGCCGTCTTCGGGTCGGGGACCGGCACCGACGAGAGCAGCGACCGGGTATAGGGGTGCTGCGGGTTCTCATATAGCTCGTTGCGCTCGGCCAACTCCACGATGACCCCAAGGTACATCACGGCAACTCGTGTGCAGATGTGGCGCACCATGCTCAGGTCATGGGCAATGAACAGATAGGTGAGGCTGAAGCGATCCTGCAGATCCTCCAGCAGGTTGATGACCTGCGCTTGGATTGAGACGTCCAGCGCCGAGATTGGCTCGTCACACACGATAAAGAGTGGCTGCGAGGCCAGCGCTCGGGCGATGCCGATCCGCTGGCGCTGCCCACCCGAGAACTCGTGCGGGAAGCGGTTCACCAGCCGTGAGCTCAGGCCAACCAGGCCCATCAACTCCTTCACCCGCTCGGTCCGCTCTTTCTGTGTCTTGTATAGCTTGTGCACCCGCAGCGGTTCGCCGACAATGGTGCTCACCGTCCAGCGAGGGTTCAGCGAGGCGTACGGATCCTGGAAGATCATCTGCGCCTTGCGACGGATGGCCATCAGCTCGCCCCCCTTGGCCGTCCGCACATTGTGGCCGTCAATCGAGATCGATCCCGCCGTAGCCGGGTACAGGCCCAAGATCACCCGCCCGGCGGTGGTCTTGCCACAGCCACTCTCGCCCACCAATCCCAGTGTCTCGCCACGGGGAATGGTGAACGAGATGTCGTCCACTGCCTGCACCGCTCCGACCCGGCGCTGGATGAGGATGCCGCGGGTGATCGGGAAGTGCTTGACAAGGCGTTCGACCCGGACCAGTGCCTGCTCTTGGCTCATCGGGGCCCTCCTGTCTCCACGTCAATCCAGCAAGCGATCTTGTGTCGAGGCCCAATCAACTCGAGGGGAGGCGTGTCCGACTGGCAGCGCTCAATAACGAACTCGCAACGCGGTGCGAAAGGACAACCACATGGCTCAACCACGAGGTTGGGCGGGGCACCGGGGATCGACTTTAGTCTGCGGTCGCGCCTCCGATCGACGCGTGGCAAGGCCGCCAGCAGGGCAGCAGTGTAGGGATGGCGCGGATCCTCAAATAGGTCATCCACCGGCGGCTTCCTCGACGATGAGACCCGCGTACATCACGATCACGCGCTCGGCCAGCCCGGCGACGACCCCCAGGTTGTGTGTGATCCAGATGATGGCCATCCCCACTTCTTCCCGCAGCCGGATTACCAGCTCCATGATCTGCGCCTGGATGGTCACGTCGAGGGCCGTGGTGGGCTCGTCGGCGATCAGGATCGCCGGATCACACGCCAGTTGCATCGCGATCATTACCCGCTGGCGCATCCCACCCGAGAACTGGTGGGGATAGGCACCCAGCCGCCGCCGCGGATCGGGAATGCCCACCAGCTCCAGCAGCTCCACGGCGCGGTCACTGGCAGCCTGTCGGTCCAGTGCGGTGTGCTTTTGCAGCGACTCGGTGATCTGCTTGCCAATGGTAAGCACCGGATTGAGCGACGTCATCGGATCCTGGAAGACCATGGCGATCTCTTTGCCGCGAACATGCTCCATCTCAGATTCGGGCAATTTGAGCAGATCCCTGCCGCGATACATGGCACTCCCACTGGCGATCTCGCCGGGCGGGATGGGGATCAGCCCCAAGATCGACATCATACTGACCGACTTGCCGCAGCCACTCTCGCCGACCACGGCCAAGGTCTCGCCTTCGTACAGCATGTAAGAGATGCCGTTCACCGCATACACCGTGCCTTCCGGCGTGTGGAAGCGGGTCTTTAGGTCGGTCACTTCGAGCAACGGGATGTCGCGCATGGGATACTCCTGGCCGGTCGCTCAGGCTGCCCGGCTGCGGGGGTCGAGGGCGTCGCGCAGCCCGTCGCCTAGGAAGTTGATGCTCAGCACGATCAGCACGATCAGGATGCCGGGGAAGAACCAGAACCAGGGTGCCTCTTGGATGTAGTTCATCGCCCCATCCAGCATGTTGCCCCAGGTGGCAGTCGGCGCCTGCACGCCCATGCCCAGGAAGCTAATGTATGATTCCAACAGGATTGCGCCGGCGATGCTCAGTGTGGCCGAGACGATGATCGGGGCGATGCTGTTGGGCATGACATGCCCGAAGATGATCTGCCAGGCCGGTGTGCCGGTCGCCCTGGCCGCAAGCACAAACTCCCGCTCCTTGAGCGAGATGAACTCGGCTCGCACGATGCGTGCCAGGTACATCCAACTCGTCGCCCCGATAATCACAATGACCACGATCACGCTGCCGCTGAAGGTACGGCCCAGTAGGTTGATGCTCGGCAGCGTGCCGCTAAAGAACTTGGCCATCACGATCAGTAGGAAAATCTGGGGAATGACAAACACGGCTTCGGTGATGCGCATCAACACGGCGTCGAGCCAACCTCCGTAGTAGCCGGCCAGCGCGCCGATCAGGATCCCGATGACCAGCTCGACCAGCATGGCCGTCAGGCCAATGATCAGTGAAATCTGACCTCCGTAGATGGTGCGGGCCAGGATGTCGCGACCTACGGTGTCGGTCCCGAACGGGTGCTCGGCCGACGGTGGCTGCAACCGTGCGGACGTGTCGGTAAAGTTCGCCTCCTTCTCCGACACGAAGAGTGGGCCGCCAAAGCAGTAGAGAATTAGCACCAGGAGCATCGTCGTCCCAAAGAGCGCCATTTTGTGCCGCCGGAAACGGCGCCAGGTCAACTGGCGCAGAGTGAGAGGCGGGGCTTCCAGCTCGTCCGCCGCGAGCTTCGGCACGGTGACGACTGCCTCACTGCTCATGGGTTTCCTCCCTAATCATAGCGGATGCGTGGATCTAGCCATGCGTAGGCGACGTCGGTGAGGATTTGGAAGAGAATCACCGCGACCGAGACCATCATCAGGATGGCCATCAGCACGGGGGTATCCGCGTCCCCTACGCTATCGAAAAAGAGGCGGCCCATGCCCGGCCAACCAAAGATCCGCTCGGTGACGATCGCACCTCCCAGCAGGGACGGCAGGTCGAGGCCGACGATGGTGACGATCGGAAGCGCAGCATTCTTGAGAGCGTGTACAAAGAGCACGTAGCGCCGCTCCAATCCCTTGGACTTGGCAGTGCGGATATAGTCCTGCCCCAGAACTTCGAGCATCGAGCTGCGCATGTACCTACTGTAGCCGGCCAGGCTGATCAAGGCCAGGCTCATCACCGGCAGGATAATGTGCCACAGCACTTGGGGCACTGTCTTTCCAACCTCTGGCTCGAACATGCCAACGGTGGGCAGGTAGGGCAGCCCCCATTTCTTGAAGCTCACAGCAAAGATGTACATGCTCAGAAGACCGATGAAGAAGATGGGCATGGAGTAGAGGACAAACGAGGCCGCGGTTACCACATGGTCAAACAGGGAGTACTGGCGCACAGCCGAGTAGATGCCGACTCCGAGGGCGCCCAGGATGACCACGATTTCGTAGGCCCCCATGAGCAGCAGTGTGTTTGGCAGCCGCTCGCCGATGAGGTCAAGCGCCGGCTGGCGCTTCCTCAACGACGAGCCAAAGTCACCGCGCAACACCCCCTTGCGTTGGCCTCGGGTCTCGGCCACCCCGTCACCGTCCAGATCCACTTTGGTCCAGTCGTTGCCGACCAGCCAGTACAGGTATTGGACGATCACCGGTTTGTCCAGGCCCAGCAGGCGTCGCAGACGTTCTCGGTCCGCCGCGCGCGTCGGCCTGCGGCCGCCCATCGTCGCCACTGGGTCGCCGATGCTCTGCATGAGCACGAACAGGACAACACTGATGATCAGCAGCAGCGGGATCGCCTGCAACAGGCGTCGAGCCACATAGCGGCCCATTCTTACCTCCCCAACCGTGATCTTGCCCGAAGGAGACTGCCTCGGCGCGACGGCGCCCCGCCACGTCGAACTAGCAGAGATTGCATCGGCGCCGCATTGCCTCGCAAAGGCGAGCTAAAACCAGGGGCCGAGACGGGCAGAATGCTCCGTCTCGGCCCCGCCTTATCCAGACCTCTCTCCGCCAGCCAGCACGGCCCTATTCGGCCAGCTCCCATTCCATGCAGTTGTAGAACGGCGTGGGACCCGAGATCTTGACGTTCTTCAGCCGCTTGCCGATGGCAAACGCGTCGGGGTCCTGCCACAGACCCAACCAGTAGACGTTCTCAAAGATGTGCTTGGTGATCTGCTGGAACGTCTTCTGGCGAGTGGCAAAGTCTACCTGGGTTCGCTGCAGCTGGAACAACCCGTCCAGCGTCTCGTCGCAGATCTGGCTGGCCGCCACACCATCGGGGTATTCGTCGCTCGGGATCTCGCTGCACAGCCAGGCGGCCGCGTCGGGATCGGGAAAGTCCGGCGAATCGGAGTACTCGATCAGATCCAGGTCGCCCACAGCCGCCGGGCCGCCGTTGCCGTAGGTCTCAAAGAAGAGGTCCGACTCGTAGTTGAGCAGGTTGACCTTGATCCCGACCGCCTCAAGCTGCTGCTGCAACACGGCCTGGGTATCCTTGCGGATCTCGCGCGTGGTCGTGCCATAGTCAAAGACCAGCTCCACCCCGTCCTTGTCGCGCACGCCGTCGCCGTTGCTATCGACCCAGCCGGCGTCGTCGAGAAGCTGCTTGGCCTGCTCCGGTTCATAGGGCCAGGGCTGAAGGCTCGGATCCACCCACGGCGTGTTGTCCCAGTCGGTTGCGGCGGGCACGGTCAAGCCGAGCAGCAGGTCCTTGTTCAGCGAGAACCGGTCCGTCGCCAGCGCGATCGCCTTGCGAACGGCCAGGTCCTTCAGTCCGGGGTGCCCCTTCTCTTCGTGCAGGTACATATAGATGCCCTCGTTGTAGCCCGAGTTGGCGGTGATGACCGTGATACCCACTTCCTGCAAGCCCGGGATGTCCGAAAAGGCCATGAAGGTGCCCAGGTCTCCGTCCCCGGCCTTGAGCGCCGCCACCTGCGATGCGTCATCGGGCACGAACCGGAAAAAGATCTCGTCGATCTTGGGCCGGCCCAGCCAGTAGTTGTCGTTGGCGACGAAGCGGGCGAAGCTCCCCGATTCCCATTCGGCCAAGACAAACGGACCACAACCTACGGTCGGGTTCTTGTTCCACTCGGCCTGGTCGATGTTCCCGTCCTTCTCAAACGCCGGCCCGAGAACGTGAGCGGGCAGGATGCCCCGCCAGAAAATGTTGGTCAGCCAGGCGGCAAACGGCTCAGCGAAGGTCATCACCACCGTCTGCGCGTCTGGGGTCTCCAGCGTCTCGATCTGGTCGTAGGGATAGGTCGAGGAGACGGCGTTGGCCGGGTTCAGGTACATGTCGTAGGTGAACTTGAAATCGGCTGACGTCAGCGGCGTACCGTCCGACCAGACCAGGTCATCCCGGAGTCTCATGGTGATGGCCTTGCCGTCGGCCGAGATATCGCCGTTGTCCATGCTGGGCAGCTGCGTCAGCATCCATGGAAACGCCTGAGCCTTGTCGTCAAAGCTCCAGGGTGAACACTCCCACAGCTCGAAGGTGGTTGTGGAAAACCACATGTTGCTGTAGGCCGGGTTGAGGGTGTCGAACTCCTGGGTCCAGATGAAGGTAGCGATCTTGGGCGCCGCAGGCGCCGCGGTCGGTTCTGCCGCTACCTCAGTCGGTGGCACCACCACCGCGGTCGGTTCCGCTGCCGGGCCGCACGCGCTCAGAAGCATGGAGGCCACGACTACCACGGCCAGTACACAGAAAAGCCAGCTCTTCTTCATCGCAACTCCTCCTTGGTAATGTGTATGGAACTCCTGGGGGCCGTTGGTTGTTCGCTGATTGGCACCAGCGACCCAAAGCTTGCTCGTCTCCGAACCCCAGAGACGGGCCTTCCCGCAGGCGTAGCGGGAGCCCATGAGCTGTCAAGGTGCGATCGCCACCACCTCCTCTCAATCCGCCAGATCGGAAGTCTGTTCTTCTTATACAGCATTGCGCGCGGCGTGTCAAATAGGGCAAAGCCCTCCCGGCAGCCCCCCTTACCCGGGCCCGTGCTGGTCGCGCCGCGGCCGCAGGGGAATCTCCCGAAACTCACGCACCAGCCGCAGGAAATTCCTGACGGTCGTCTCGAAAAGAGCCTGGCCGAACTCGGCCGTAGCCACCGCCGGATCGCCACACACCCCGCTCTCGCTCATGCGCGACCACCAGTCCTGCCACTGGATCACACTGGGCTCGGGATGGTCCCAGTTCATGTACTCGAGCTTGACCTGGCCGATTTCGCGCACGGCCTTGTCCATCTGCACCAGGTCTGGCCGCAA
This sequence comes from uncultured Chloroflexia bacterium, assembly GCA_963701775.1. Classification (GTDB taxonomy): domain Bacteria; phylum Chloroflexota; class Anaerolineae; order JAAYZQ01; family JAAYZQ01; genus DAOQVR01. Next base: position 107,156 of record CAVPBH010000032.1, on the reverse strand, counting down.
GTGAAGCATCATCGCCGTCTCGTACTCGCAGGCATGGGAAACGCCTCCCGGTCCGGACCGCCGCATCTGGGATAGGGTTGGCTCGGCCAGGGTGGGATCGATCGCAGCATTCGGGCTCATGGCACCGCAGACAACGCCGGTTTCTAGCACCACGCGGCGCGCCGCCAGCTCGGCAATGGATGCATTCGACCCGTGGCCGTTCACGATCAGCAGGTGCGTGAAATTGTGCCGGGCAACGCTGATTCCCACATCCGAGACAAGGCGCAGCAGTGTCTGCATATCTACCGACACCGTGCCGGGGAAGTCCATGTGGTGCTCGTCGAGGCCATAGGAGATGAGGGGCATCACCAGGACCTCGCGTGGCGCCTGCCGGCCTACCTCTAGGCAGATCGATTCCACGATGATGTTGTCGGTGTCCAGGGGAAGATGGAGCCCGTGGTCCTCCACGGTGCCGAAGGGCAGCAGCACAACCGGCTGGCGGGCAATGGCTGCCCGCATCTCGGGCCATGTCAGGTCGCCGTACCGGAACTCGGCCATTCGACGAGCCTCCTTACATTCGGAGCAAGTGTCTTGCCCGGCTGCACGAACGGCGTGCAGGTATCATTCTACCATAGAGTCTGCTTTCGGGCAAACGCTCGACGGCCGGCACAGGATTGCCGGCTACCTGGTCCCGCCGGGCTCCAAAAGCGCCCAACGACGGCCAACTTGCCAACCTTCCACCGTGGATGCTATAATTGACTGCTATTCTTGTTGTGGAGTGTAGACTTGGGCATTGAGCAGCAGTTGGTAGAGTGGCTGACGAACCTCCTCCAGTCGATTGGCTGGTTCGGCGTCGTCATTATCATGGCGTTGGAGAGCTGCAACATCCCTATCCCCAGCGAAGTGACGATGCCGCTGGCGGGATGGATGCTGGTCCAGGCCAAAGCGTTGTCCGCCTGGCATGCCGTGCTGCTCGGTGGTCTCTGGGGCGGCGTGGGCTGCACTCTGGGCTCGGTCGTCTCCTATGCTCTGGGCGCATGGGGAGGCCGGCCGCTCGTGGAGCGCTACGGCAAGTACATTCTGGTCAGCGAGGAAGACCTGGAGAAGGCCGACCGCTGGTTTGCCCGGTGGGGCGACTGGGCGGCATTTCTCTCCCGCCTGCTCCCGATCGTCAGGACCTTCATCTCCTTCCCTGCCGGTGTGGTGCGCATCCACTTCCTCCGGTTCACCCTCTACAGCTTCGTGGGCTCCTTCATCTGGTGTGCCCTTCTGGCGCTGGGTGGTTTCTACTTCGGCCAACACTGGGAGCAGCTGCGGGCGATCATGCGCCCCTTCGACATCCCTATCGCCATCGTGATCGTCTTGGGACTGGCCTACTACGTCTATCGCCATGTCCGAAAGAGCAACAAACAGAAGGCCAATAGAGGTTGACCATGTCCCAACACCTTCTCCCAGGAAGTTACGAGGATCTCTTCTTTCGTGGGCAGGCTCTGGGCCAGGCCGGCGAGATAGAGCAAGCCATCGAGCTCTTTACCCGCTTGGTCGAGCGCCTGGGACGCTTGAGCGATAGCGTCTTCGCGCGCCGCGAGGGCCTGCGAAACGTGCAGCTACGCGCCTGCCTGGAATTGGCCGGATTGCTCCAGGCGGAAGGGCGCTATGCAGAAGCGATTGAGGCCGAAGGCAGGCTGCTCAAGACCCACCCAGACCGCTCCGCTCTGTGGCGCCGGGACTTGGCGGTTCTTCGAATGTCAGGCGGCGCTGTGGAGGAGGGCCTCAGGGAGCTCCGGGCGCTGGCGGATGAAAGCCCCAACGATGTCTGGAACTGGCTTGTGCTGGCAAACGAGGCGAGGATCGAAGGACGCTTTGCCGAGAGTCGCTCGGCCTACGCCCAAGCGCTGGATGTGGCAGGCCGCAGCGAGCCCGAGCAGGACCCCAAGATCCTGGCCGAGATCCACTTCGGGCGCTTCCGGCTATACGATGCCATGGGTCAGTTGGACGAGGCCGTGGTGGAGTGGGAAAAGGCGCTCGAACTGGAGCCCACAGTAAAGGACACGGTGCGCAACGTCTACCAGATGCTCACCACCGCAGGCCGCCACGCACAGGCGCTGGAGTACGTCGCCCGTGACGACAATGCGCTGCAGGCCGGCTTTCAGCGAGGGATCATCGCCGAGTTGGAGGGCAACGCAGACCAGGCGGCCAAGGAGTTCCAGGCCGTGGCGGCATTGGACCCAATGCAGTTCGAGCAGGGCCACGACTGCTGGGCAGAGGCCGTGCTGCGAAGGAAGGACCCGGTGCCGGTCTTGGAGCGGCTGCGGCAGCTTCTTGGTCACCACGGCTCGATCCGGTTGCTGGTGTTGGCCGGCATCGCGTGGGCCATGCACGGCGACAAGGACCTGGCGCAGGGGCTTTTTGAGCAGAGTATCACTCTGCTGAAGCGCAGCCGTCCCGCAAAACAAAAGCTGGATAGCGCCGACTGGCGCCTGTTGGCTTCCCTGGTGGACGACGAAGGGATCAGGACCGCCCTCAAGCCCTACTTCGCCGTTGTCGAGCGGATCCTGGAATAGGTGAGGCGCAACGCGTGAGCCAGTTTTCTGAGGCGGAACAACGTTATCGTGAGCTAGAAGAGAGGCTGATCCGGGGAGACTTGGCAGAGGACGCCTTTCTCCTTCAGGTTTCCCAGTTGCGTGTGGTCGGGGACGATGGCCGCCGGTGGATGCTCAGCGGCCGGTCGGGGCACTGGCTCGTGTACGACGGCCTGCACTGGGTGTTCGCAGACCCTGCGCAAGCACCAACCGGTGCGATGGGCTCTGCAGCGCCGGTGTCGCGGCCATCCCTGGCCGAGGCGATCCCTGCGGTACCTGGTATGCCCTCAGCTCGTCCTGCCCGGCCCGCGGTCCCGCGCTGGCTCATTACCGGCGCCGCGGCCCTGCTTCTCATCGGCTGCATCGTGGGCATGGGGGCGGCAGGCTGGGTGTTGTTCTTCCGCGATATGGGCGACGGTACACCTCCTCCTGCCACCGGGACCATAGTAGCCCTGGTGGAGACTTGGACTCCGCGCCCGGCCACCGCCACTTACACGCCCACCTCCACGCGTACGCCTACCCGCACCCCGACCGCGACTCTGACGCCCATTCGCACGAATACGCCCGTTCCCACGGTACACCCTTCCCACGGCTACCTCTGCGCCAACCGCAACTCCGGTCCCGATGTCGCCGACGTCTGCTCCAAGCCCTACGGTGACCCCTGTGCCGAGCCCGACGCGCACCGCCACCCTCACACCGGGTCCTCTCCAGACCTATGTTGTCCAGAAGGGCGACACGCTCTCCGAGATAGCTGTGCGTTTTGGGGTGAGTGTGCAGGCGCTGGTCGCCGCGAACGGCATCACCGATCCGGCGCTGATCCGGCCCGGGATGGTGCTCATCATCCCGCAGCCGGGCGTCACGCCACCGGCCGTTACCAGGACGGCCACGCCCACCTGGACGCCAATCGCCTTGGGCACCCGCACCCCGACGCCCACCAAGGGCAGCGCAACGCCGAAACCCTCGGCAACGCCTACCCCAAAGAAGACGGCTACGCCCAAGCCCCCAACACTGGCAGGCAAGATTGCCTTCACCCTATGGAATCCTTACATCGACTCAGGCAAGTACGAGCTCTTCGTCAGCCAGATCGACGGCACGGGCCGGATCCTTGCCGGTACCGGCTTTCGACAACCCCAGTTCTGGGTCGACGGAACCGTGCTGGTGGCCAACGGTGACCGGAATGAAGAGTATGAGCACCTGGACGTGCTCGGCTCTGGGGGGGTGTCCTGCGGCAGGTCAGCCAGTTTTCCGAAGACTCCTTCCCTTCCTGGTCGCCCGACGGGCAACAGTTCGTCTACTCCTCGCAGGCCTATGGGGATGGCCGGACGCTATTGGGTATCGTCCACGACCAATATGGCATACAGTGGCACTGGATCCCCTTCGGCAACACGCAGCTATCGGGCTCCTACCCCTTCTGGATGCCGGATGGGCGCATCGTCTACTCGGGCTGCGCCTTCTGGAGTGGCGGGGGGAGCTGCGGTCTGTATGTCGTCGGAACCGATGGTGCCAACCCGCAGCGCCTGACCGAGCACGACAGCGACACCGCTCCGGCCGGTTTCCAGGCCAAGGTGGCGTTCATGTCTGGGCGCGACGGCAACTGGGAGATCTATAGCGTCAACGTGGACGGCAGCGCCCTGAAACGATTGACCAACAACGGCGCTGAGGACGGTCTGCCCACCTGGTCACCCGACGGCAAATCGATCGCATTCGTCTCCAGGCGCAGTGGCGCCTGGGCCATCTGGGTGATGAATAGCGACGGCACCAACCAGCGCAGGCTCTTTGACCTGGGCGGCGGATACGGCAGTGGCGAGTACGATTGGACGCGCGAAAGAATCTCCTGGGCGCCCTGATCCTGGTCTTCGTCGCCATCCTGGTCCTGAGCGCCTTGCCTGTAGCGTCGGGGCGTCCTGCGCTTGGCACTCCCACGCCAAGCCCAACGGCCACGTCGACCGTCACACCCACCCCGACCCGGACGCCTACGGCCACGCCTACGCCGACCTTCACGCCGACGCCCACGGCCACTGGAACGCCTACACCCACACCTATCCCGGCTACTCCGACGCCCGCTCCTGCCGGGTCCCACCTCTGGTTGGCCTCGCCCTTGGTGTTCGACAGCGAGTCAGAGCCCTATCAGAGCGACTACTTCCCTTACGGGGCCGATCGCAAGCCCTTTCGCCTGCACCATGGCGCAGACTACCCCAAGCCTGGCGGGACGCCTGTGATGGCGCCGGCCGCCGGCACCATTGCCGTGGCCGGTACAGACAAGGAAGTCCAATATGGTGCCCGGCTCGATTTCTACGGCAACCTGGTGATCTTGGAGCTGGATCAGCGCTTTCAGGGTCGGGCGGTGTACGTGCTCTTTGGTCACCTGTCGGTGGTGAGCGTGCAGGCCGGTCAGCACGTGGAACCGGGTGAAGTGGTGGCCCTGGTTGGAGGCACCGGAGCGGCCTATGGCGCTACCCATCTTCACGTCGAGGTGAGGCTGGGCGAGAATACCTACGAGAGCACGCGCAACCCTTTGTTGTGGCTCAAGCCCGCGCCCGGCTATGGTGTCATTGCGGGCCTTGTCCTCGACACGCAGGGCAAGCCCGTTCCCACCCTGGCCGTCAGCTTCTTCCGCGCGGCCGCGCCGGGCAAGTGGTGGCGCGAAACGCTGACCTATGCCAAACAGGAAGTGAATCCGGACGAGTCCCTCGGCGAGAACTTTTGCCTGGGCTATGTGCCGGCCGGCAACTACCTTGTCAAGGTAAAACAGGGGGACAAGACCATCGTCCGGCCGGTGAACGTGCAGCCGGGCCAGGTCGCCTTCGTCTTGATCCGGCCGGAGGAGTAGTGCCGTAAGGCCGCTACGTACCGCGCCCTCATATTTGACCCTGTGATCCTTCTCGGGTATAATCCGCGTTCAATGTGGGTTGCGAAGGTGACCCCTGTTGTTTGCTGCGCCTGACATAAGCGTGGTCGGGTGCAGGGTGGAGCGTGGCCTGCTATCGCGGTCGATAGAGGGCCGGTTATTCTGTACAGGAGGAAAGAGATCAGCAGAGATACAACACGCGTGAACGCCTCTATCCGGGCGCCCCAGTTGCGCGTCATCGATTCCGATGGCAAGCAGCTCGGAGTCCTGCCTCGGTCCGAAGCCCTGCGTCTGGCAGACGAGCGGCAGATGGATCTGGTCGAGGTGGCCCCAAACGCTGAGCCCCCGGTCTGCAAGCTGATGGATTTCGGCAAGTATCAGTACGAGCGGGCAAAACGCGAGCGGGAGTCGCGCAAGGCACGGAAGGATATCGAGGTCAAGGAGATCCGGCTCAGGCCGAAGATCGGAGAGCATGATATCGCTTTCAAGGTTCGTCAGGCGCGCGAATTCTTGCAGGAAGGGTGCAAGGTCAAGTTTCGCGTTCGCTTCCGGGGTCGCGAGATCACCTATCCGGAGCAGGCGATGAAACAGTTGGAGAAGGTTGCGGAGGCGCTCGCGGATGTTTGCACCATCGAGCAACCGCCCAGCTTCGAAGGGCCGACGATTCTCATGATCGTGGCTCCCCAGTCCGGCAAGAAGAAGCACGCCGCGGGGGCGTGAGAGGCAAGGGACGCACACAGTTTTTCTGCTCGATTTCTAGCACTAGGAAGGACTAGGCGTTGCCCCTGGGCAGGATAGGGGCAATCGCTTTCTAAGGAGGAAACATGCCCAAGATGAAGACGTACAAGGCTGCCGCCAAGCGCTTCAAGTACACGGGCTCGGGCAAGCTGATGAGGACCAGGGTCGGCAAGAGCCACCTGCGTCGCAACAAGCCCGTCCGGGTGAAGCGGATGTTCGACGAGATGTTTGAGGTCACAAACCGTGGCGCCAAGAAGCGCCTGCGCCGGCTGCTTCCCTATCAGTCATAGCGGGGCGGCGATTCGCCCGGTCATTCCGCCATCAGCCAATGTAAAGGAGTAAGAAGTGCCAAGGGTAAAGGGAGGGCCTCGGCCCAGAAGACGACATAATCGAGTCCGACGATTCACACAGGGCCAGGTAGGAGGCAAGCGTCGCCTCTTTAAGCGAGCCAATGAGGCGATGATGAAGTCGCTCTTCTACGTCTACCGCGATCGCCGCGATCGCAAGCGCGACTTCCGCCGCCTCTGGATCGCACGCATCAACGCTGCGGCCCGTATCAATGGGCTGTCCTACAACCACCTGGTGCATGGGCTGAAGCAGGCCGGCGTCGAGCTGGATCGCAAGATCCTGGCCGACATGGCTGTGCACGACAGCGCAACCTTCGCTAGCCTGGTTCAGTTGGCCGCGGGCCACTAGCCGGTGATCACCAGCCCTCACAACGAACGCGTCAAACAAGTACGGGCCCTCGTTCGCCGGCGAGTCCGCGAACGGGAGGCCCGCTTTGTTGTTGAGGGAACACGGCTGGTCGAAGAGATGGTCAGAGCGGGCGCCAAGCCCGCTCTCGTTTTCTACACACCCGAGTGGCTCGCTAGCCCGCCGGCCCAGCCCTTGAGGTCTGCTTTGGAGCAGGCCGAGGCGGGTGCTTGGCTTGTTTCAGAGGCAGTGATGGAGGCTTGCGCAGAGACCGAGTCACCCCAAGGGGTCCTCGCCGTCGTTCCTTTCCACCACCTGCCGCCGAGGCCGGGCCTGATCCTCATCGTGGACCGCCTGCGCGATCCGGGTAACCTGGGCACTATCCTCCGCTCCGCCCAAGCCGCAGGCGTGGGCCAGGTCATCCTGACACCCGAAACCGTAGACCTTCACAACCCCAAAGTCGTGCGCGGGGCGATGGGAGCCCACTTCCGGCTGCCCACAACCAGGCTGGACTGGGATGCCATCCGTGATCGGGTGTCCGGCCGGGTAGTATGGTTGGCTGAGGCACAGGGTCGAGTGGCCTATGATCAAGTCGACTGGAAACCCCCTTCTGCCCTGATCGTAGGCGGGGAGGCAGAAGGCGCCGGGCAGGAAGCCCGGTCCTTGGCTGGAGGACAGGTTTTCATCCCCATGGCCGCCGAATCGGAATCGCTCAACGCCGCGATGGCGGCGACGGTGATCCTGTTCGAGGCAGCCCGCCAACAGCGGGGCAGCATGCCATGAACGTACGCTCGGTAACCTGCTTCGCAAGCATCGGGGAAGAGCCGCCCGCGCGCACCTGGGCGATCCGCGAGGCCGGGCAACTGGCAGATGAGACCAGGGATGGCCTGGAATCAGCCGGTTTCCCCGTCCAATCGACGCGGCTGGCGACCCAGCCGCTCTCTCTTCTGCCAGGAGATCCACTGGATCAGGCACAGGAGCTGTGGAGCCAGTGCGCTGAGAATGGTTTCGGCTACCTCTCGCTGGGGCCGGTCCTGGCTGACTCTGCGGACGCCAACCTGTCTCGTCTCGACAGAGTCGCCGAGCTGATCCGCGCGACCGATTCGGTCTTTGCCAGCGTGCTCGTTGCCCGGAAGGGGCAGGGCATTCACTTGGCCGCTATTCGTCGCACCGCACAGATAGTCAGCGAGATTGCGCACACGACCGCGCTGGGCTTTGGCAACCTTCGGCTGGCGATGCTGGCAAACGTGGGGCCGCATTCCCCCTTCTTCCCAGCCGCCTACCATGACGACGGCCCCCCGGCCGTCGCACTGGCGACAGAGTCGGCCGGCTTGGCTGTGGAGGCCTGCTCGGGCGCGGGCTCGCTGAGCCAGGCGCGGTACCGGCTGGTGACCGCAATCGAGAGTGCGGCCAGGGAGATGGTGCACTGCATCCGGCCCATGGCGGAACGGTACGGCTATCGCTTCGCCGGCATCGACTTTTCCTTGGCGCCTTTCCCCGAAGAGGCGCGGAGCATAGGCGCGGCCATGGAACGGTTGGGGGTGGAGCGGTTCGGTGCCTCGGGCACCCTCTTTGCTGCCGCCTTCCTGACGAATTGCCTGCGCCGGGCAAGCTACCCACGCTGCGGCTTCTCGGGGCTGATGCTTCCGGTGCTGGAGGATCGTACGATGGCAGACCGAAGCCGGGACCAACTCTTCAGCGTCAACGACCTGTTGCTCTATTCTGCCGTGTGTGGCACCGGGCTGGATACTGTCCCTCTGCCAGGCAATGTGAGCGAGGACGAGCTTGCCGGCATTCTGCTGGACGTTGCCGCACTCGCACTGCGCCTGGACAAGCCGCTCACTGCCCGATTGATGCCCCTCCCCGGTAAGAAGGCGGGGGATCAGACCGAGTTCGACTTCTCTTATTTCGCCAATGGGTGTGTTCTCGAGACAAAAGGGCTGGGCTGTCGCGGGCTCTTCGATCGAGATGATTGGCTGCCCGACGATGAGGAACACCATGAGCGCTAGATCACCTGAAACGATCCGGAATATCGGCATCATCGCGCACATCGATGCCGGCAAGACCACCGTCAGCGAACGGGTGCTGTTCTACACCGGCTTCACCCACCGCCTGGGCAACGTCGATGAGGGCACCACCGTCACCGACTTTATGCCCCAGGAGCGCGAGCGCGGCATCACCATCCAGTCTGCAGCCATCACGGCCGAGTGGCGCGGCTACCAGATCAACCTGATTGACACGCCAGGGCACATCGACTTTACCGCCGAGGTGCAGCGTAGCCTGCGCATCCTCGATGGCGGAGTCGTCGTCTTTGACGGCGTCGCCGGGGTCGAGCCCCAATCGGAGACGGTGTGGCGCCAGGCCGATCGCTTCGGTGTGCCACGCATCTGCTTCGTGAACAAGATGGACCGCATGGGCGCCGACTACTACCGCACCATCGCCAGTATCGTCCAGCGCCTGGGTGCCTGGCCCATCCCCGTGCAGATGCCCATCGGCGCAGAGAGCGACTTTTGCGGCATTGTGGACCTGGTCGAACGGCGGGCGATCATGTACTGCGGGGAGGAGCATACCGATCCCGGGGTGGTCGCAGCGGCCGATCTTGCGCCCGATCTCCAGGCAGAAGTGGCCCGCCGCCGCATAGAGATGATCGAGGCGCTTGCCCAGGTCCACGATGGCGTGGCAGAGCAATACCTCGACGGCGAGGAGCTGCCTCCCGACCTGCTCCGATCTGCCATTCGCCAGGCGACCCTGGCGACCAAGGTCGTTCCGGTGTTGTGCGGGACGGCCCTGCGCAACAAGGGCATCCAGATGCTGCTCGATGCTGTGGTGGACTACCTGCCCTCTCCCCTGGACATCTCGTCCGTCATCGGCAAGGACCCAGTGACAGGTGAGGAAGTGGAGTGCCGGCCAGAGACCAATGCGCCAACCGCTGCGCTGGTGTTCAAGATCAGTACCGACCCCTACATGGGACGGCTTGCCTACTTCCGCGTCTACTCAGGAGCCATCCGGCGGGGCGAAACCGTGCTCAACGTCAACCGGAACCAGCGGGAGAGGGTGGGACGGCTCGTGCGCATGTACGCCGACCGGCGAGAGGAGGTCGACGAGATATCCGCGGGCAACATCGGCGCAGTGTTGGGCCTCAAGGTGACGACGGGTGACACTCTGAGCGACGCAGACCACCCTCTCCTCCTGGAGCGGATCTCCTTTCCGGCACCGGTCATCGAGCTGGCCATCGCACCGCGGACCAAAGCCGACCAGGACAAGCTGGCGCTGGCAATTCAGCGCCTCACCGAAGAGGACCCCACACTCCAGGCGCGCCAGGACGAGCGCACGGGTCAGACGATCCTGGCCGGCATGGGAGAGCTGCACCTGGACGTGATCTTGGAAAGGCTGCGCCGCGAGTTCGGCGTGAATACCACCGCGGGTCACCCCCAAGTGGCCTACTACGAGACGATTACCCGCCCGGCGCGGGCAGAAGGCCGGTTGGTCAAGCAGACGGGTGGCCATGGGCAGTTTGCTGTGGTCGAGATCGAGGTGGAGCCCCAGCCGCCCGGGACCGGCTTCCTCTTCGAAAACAAGGTGGTGGGAGGGACGGTGCCGCGCCAGTTCATCTCCGCGGTGGAGGCCGGCCTCCGGGAGGCGATGGGCCGCGGTGTGTTGGCACAGCAGCCGATGGTGGACATCAAGGCCGCCCTGGTGGACGGCAAGGCCCACGACGTCGATTCGTCGGAGCGGGCATTCCATACCGCTGCCTCGATGGCATTGCGCAAGGCAGTGTTGCAGGCCAGCCCGATCCTTCTCGAGCCTATCATGCGCGTCGAGGTGATCGCGCCCGACGACTACCTGGGTGAGGTCATCGGCGACTTGAGTAGTCGCTCCGCATCCATCCTGGGCATCGAGACACGCTCCGGCGGCGTTCAATCCATTCGCTCTCACGTACCGCTCGCTTCCATGTTTGGCTATGCTACGGCGCTGCGCTCGCGCACGCAGGGCCGCGGCACCTTTGTCATGGAGTTCGATCACTATGCGCCCATCGCGCTCGAGACGGTGCAAGCGCGGGAGAAGCCGTAGCAGCCCGCATTGCCCTGTGTGAAGCCGAGGGGAGGAGGGGTTCCCTACTGTGAGCTTCTGGGACGAGCTTCTGGCCAAGTTGAAGAGAGCCCTGGGGCTTGGCACTCAGCCGGCGCCTGCCCCTCTTCGGGGCGAGGGAGTGGACATCCAGCCCCTGCGTCCCCGGGTCCTGCTCATCATCTTCGATCCCACGCTCCAATCCTCGAACGGGCAGCAGCTATCTCGCGCCCTGGGCTGGTACAATGTGGACCATCTCGTGACAGATTTCATTGCCGACCTGCGCGAGTGCAGCAATGGCTTGGTCCAGTTCGAGGTCGTCGAGCGAATCCATGTCGATTCTTGGCCGACCAAGGCGGACGGCTTCCGCTACGATGAGGGAAGCTACCTTGCCAACTGGCAGAGCAAGTCGGGCTGGCACAGCCAGGACACCCTGGACTATGGGACAGTCATCGACGGCTTTGGCCTCCTGGGCCGTGTCGAGTCGGGGGAGGTCGACGAAGTGTGGCTATTCGGCTTCCCCTATGCCGGCTTCTACGAATCGATCATGGTAGGCCCTGGTGCCTTCTGGTGCAATGCCCCGCCCCTGGTCCGCGACGACGGTATCTCCCGTCGCTTTGTCATCATGGGCTTTAACTTCGAGCGGGATGTCGGCCCGATGCTGGAGAGTTTTGGGCATCGCGCCGAGTCCCTCCTCAGACATGCCTGGCGTGGGTACACTGGTGAAGCCAACCTCTGGGAGCGTTTCATCCTCCACGACAAGGTCGCGCCCGGCCGCGCCAACTGTGGGTGGATGCACTATGCACCAAACAGCCGCTCGGATTACGACTGGGGAAACCCGGCGCCCGTGCCCAGCAACTGCGACGACTGGCTGGCCTTCCCCGAGTCCGCGGGTCTGGTTCGGCAGGTGGACTGCCGCGAGTGGGGAAATGGCGACATGCGTGCGCATCACAAGTGGTGGTTCCGGCACCTGCCAAGGGCAGCCGGATTCACGGGCTCCATCGCCAACAACTGGTGGCTCTATGCCGTCGATCCCAATGCCGTCCGCTAGCAGGCTCAGAGGAGTGCTTCCATGCCCAAGATACTGACTGCGCCTCGCATGGCGCGCTGCATCGGATGTGAGTCGTGCATGCTGGCCTGTGCCCGCATGGTCTACCAGAGCTTCTCCCCGTACAAGAGCGCCATCCAGGTCCGAAGCCGCGGCGGAGTGATGGGCCGGATGGTGGCCGACATCTGCACCGCCTGTTCCGAGCCTGTGCCGTGTGCCGAGGCGTGTCCCACAGAAGCGCTCACACCGCGGGCCGGCGGTCGCGGCATGGCCTACCGCAAGGCCGAGTGCATCGGCTGCCACAAGTGTGTGGAGGCCTGTCCGATCCAGGTCATTGGTTGGGATGAGCAGGAAAACAAGCCGGTTGTCTGCATCTTCTGCGGCCAATGCGCTCGCTTCTGTCCGCACGATTGCCTCGAGCTCGCAGATGCGGAGGTGGGATGATGCTCAACAGCGACTTTGTCCGAGTGCTGCACGTCGACCTGACCACGGGAGAGTCCCATCTCCAGGATCGCCATGATCTGTGGCTAGATTATCTCGGCGGCACAGGGGTCGCGAGCCGCCTGCTCGACGAGTTGGTTTATGTCGATCGTGACCCTCTCGACGCGAGCCAGCCCGTCGCATTCGCCAACGGCCCGTTGACCACCATCTTCCCCGTCGTCACCAAGGCGGCCGCCACCTTCCGCTCGCCTCTCACGGGAGAATACGGAGAGAGCCACGCCGGCGGCCATATTGCTTCGGCGCTGCGCTATGCCGGCTACGATGCGCTCCTCCTCACCGGCGCGGCAAAGCGGCTCAGCTACCTGGTGATCGACGGCGACAAGATCGAGCTCCGGCCTGCCGATGCCATGCGGGGCATGGATACGATAGAGACGGGCAGGGCGGTCCGCGACCGGATCACAGGGGCTGGGCACCGCTCCATCCTCCGCATCGGGCCGGCCGGCGAGTCGCGTATCCGCTACGCCAACGCCAACGTCGACACCTTCCGCCACTTTGGCCGGCTGGGCCTCGGCGCCGTCCTGGGCAGCAAGAACCTGAAGGCGATTGCAGTCATCGGCCAAAAGGCGCTCGAACTGCCTGCCGACAGCCGTGCCTACAAAAGGCTCTATGCCGAGATCTATGATCGAGTGCTGCATACCGACGCCATGAAAAAGTACCACGAGCTGGGCACCCCCTCCAACGTCCTTCCTCTGAATGAGCTGGGTGCACTGCCAACCTACAATCTCCGGCAGGGGTACTTTGGCGAGGCAGCCGAGATCAGTGGCGAAGCCTTTGCCGAGGGAGAGCTCATCACCAAGCGGGCCTGCGCCGGCTGCCAGATCGGCTGCATTCACGTGGCCCTCTATCGCCGGCCTTTTGCTCCTGGTTGGGAATACGAGTCCACGATGGTCGCCTACGACCACGAGCTCGTGTATGCCGTGGGGTCCCTCCTGGGCGTCGGCAACCGGCCCCATATCCTGCGGCTGATCGAAGAGATCGACAGGGCGGGCATGGATAGTATATCCTGCGGCACCGCCCTGGCCTGGGCCACTGAGGCCATGGAGAAGGGTGCCGTCGGCCCCGAGCAATTCGCCGGGGTCGATCTGCGCTGGGGGGATGTCGAGTGCTACTCTCGCGCCGTGGCCGCGATTGCCGCGGGTAGCTCCGAGTTGGGGCAGTGGTTGGGCCAAGGGGAAGTGGCCGCGGCGCGCCACTATGGCGGAGCTGACTATGTCGCTGCGGCCGGCGGGCAGGGCATTTCAGGCTACTGGACGGGCTACGCCCATGTGCTCGGCCACTTGCTGGGCGCGCGCCACTCGCACCTGGACAACGCCGGCTATGCCATCGATCAGAAGTTGGAGCCCTACACCGACGAAGCGATCGTCGACCACATCATCGCCGACGAGGCAGAGCGGATCGTGCAGACCAGCATCGCGATCTGCCTCTTCGCCCGCGGCGTCTACGACCTGGGCACGATCAGCCAGGCCTTGGCCACTGTAGGCATCGAGCGCAGCGTAGACGACCTGCGCTCGATGGGAAAGCGTATCTACTGGGAGCGCATCCGGCTGCGAGAAAGGCTGGGCTTCCAGGCTCGGCTGGAGGACCTCCCCCGCCGCTTCTTCGAGACGCCCACGCCTCGGGGGCAATTGCAGCCGGAGCGGATGGCACGCCTGCTGGCGATCTACCAGGAGCGCCGCGCCGCCGCGATCGGCTGACGCACGGGCGTAGGGTGGGTGCACGCGGCGGGTTTCAAACCCGCCCCTACTGCTTTTCGGCGCTCTCCGGCGGTTCCGCGACCGCCGGTTTCTCTTCTTCGTCTTCCTTATCCCAGCCAATGATCCACACGCATAGCCCCGCCAGGAGAATGGTCGCAACAATCAGGGCAGCCCACTGACCGGGCAGTAGCCCGACGTTTCTGGCCGCCCAGATGAGGATTACTACCATGCCCACCGCCAGGACCGCCCAGGCGGTGAGCTGGGGGTGGCGCGATATCCAAGCCTTGAAGGACATTGTCCCCTCCTAAAGATGCATCTCCAAAATGACCTCGTCGTGGTAGACTCCATCGATCTTGGTCTGGCGTTGCAGCGTCCCTCTTTCCTCGAACTCCAGGCTGCGGTAGTAGGCCAGGCCCAAGGAGTTGTCTGCGAGCACAAAGACCACCACCTTCTCGTAGCCATGCGTCCGGGTGAATCTCAGGCTTGCCTCAGCCAGCCTATGCCCCACGCCGCGCCCGCGGTATTCCGCCAGGATAAAGGTGCCAAACTCAGCAACGTGATCCATATTCGAAGGATAGCTCACGAAAGGCGCGATGGATTGCAGCCCCACGATGTCGCCCGCCGTCTCGGCCACAAACACCTCGCAGCGTGGACTCAGGCCGTCGAGGTATGCCTGTTCGGCTTCAGCCGTCCAGTGACCGGCCATGGCTGTATAGCGCCTCTCGGCAATGACGCTATTCAACACAGCCGCTATCCCGGCAGCATCGCCGCGATCGCCCCGCCGCGCTGCGCGGATGGTGACGGGCTCTTCCAGGAGCTGGGCCCACGCCGCTTTGACCTTCCGGCGAAGCTGCTCGACGTCTCCGTCATTCTCGATGATGCGGTCGGCCTGCGCGGCCTTGGCCTCCTGGGGGGATTGCGCGTCCACGCGCAGGGCTGCTTCTTCCTCCGCCAGCCCGCGCGTCTCCACCAGCCGCGCGATTTGCACCGCGCGAGGGGCCGTCACAACCCACAGCTCATCGTACCGGCGGTGCATTCCCGTCTCGATGAGCTTGATCGCCTCGACGACCACCACCCCTTCTCTGACCTGCGCGATCTGCCGGTCTACTTCGGCCGTGACCGCCGGATGGATGATCTCCTCCAGCCTCTGCAGCGCCGCCCGGTCGCGAAACACGATTGCTCCCAGCTTGGCCCGGTCAATCGTGCCGTTGGGCGCCACGATCTCTGGGCCAAAGGCGCAGACCACGACGTCGAAGGGCGGCTCTCCGGGGCGGATCGCGTCATGGGCCACCCGGTCGGCGTCAATCACATGCGCCCCCAAGCCGGCCAGGATTCGGCCCACCTCGCTCTTGCCGGTCGCGATATTCCCCGTCAGTCCGATCACGAGGCGTTGCCTCATGCGGCCAGTTCCTCCCAAAGGTCTAGCTGCTGATGGAGTTGGCTCTCAATCTCACCGTACTGGGCGCTCAGCTCCTGGAGCCGCTGCACAAGGCCAGCCTCGCTCGCAGCAGCAATCTCGGACTGCAACCGGTCGATGTCCCCTTCCAGGCGGTGGATATCGGCCTCCAGCTCTCCGATGCGCTGCTGGCGTGCCTCCTCCTCACGCCTGGCGCGCTGGCCGTCGCGTTTGGCCTGGCGCTGTTCTTCCGTTCGCCTATCTTTGGCCTGCCGCTCCGGCGTCTTCTGCTCGAGCGCAGCGCGGGCCGCCACGTAATGGCTCCAGGTCCCCTTGAACACCGTGAGGCCTCGCCCTCCACCCTCGATCAGCCAAAGCTGTGTGGCCAGACGGTCCACCAGGTAGCGGTCGTGCGTCACCAGGACGATGGTGCCCGTGAACTCGTCCATGACCGACTCCAACACCTCCTGGCTAGTGATGTCCAGGTGGTTGGTGGGCTCGTCGAGGAGTAACAAGTTGGCGCGCTGCAGGACCAGCCTGGCCAGCGCCACCCGGCTTCGCTCTCCGCCCGACAGGATGCCGATCGGCTTGAACACATCGTCGCCCGTAAACAGGAAGCGTGCCAGGAAGTTGCGCGCCTCCCCCAGCGGCAGGTCCTTGACCTCCAGGATTTCGTCGAGCACGCTCTTTTCCGGGTCCAGCTCACTGTGAACCTGGGAGAAGTAGCCGATCCGTAGGCTGGCGCCCAGCCGGATGTACCCGGAGAGCGGATCCACCTGCCCCAGGAGCGTTTTGAGGAATGTCGTCTTGCCCGAGCCGTTCGGCCCCAGGAGCGCTACGCACTCACCACGGCGCAGGTCCAGGTTTGGGCAGCGGAAGAGGGGCGCTTGTGGCTTGTACCCCACCACCAGGTCCTGGCTCCAAACCACCTTGTCGCCGCTGCGCAGAGGCGCCTGGAAGCGCAGCTTGATCGAGTGCTCCTGCTTGGGCCGTTCGATGGCCTCATCTTCCTTGAACCGCTCCAGGCGCTTCAGCCGGCCCTGGGCCTGGCGGGTGAGCTGCCCGGCCATGAATCGCCGGATAAAGTCCTCTTCCTTGGCGATCATCTCCTGCTGGGCACGGAACTCCTTCAGCCGCCTCTCGTACCGGTCAGAGCGCTGCTGGACGTAATGGCTGTAGTTGCCGGAGTAGACCTCCACCTGTCCAAAGGCCAGCTCCCACACCCTGTGCACCACGTGGTCCATGAAGTACCTGTCGTGGGCCACCAGGATCACCGTCCCATCCCAGCTATTCAGGTACTCCTCCAGCCATTCGATGGCCTGCAGGTCAAGGTGGTTGGTCGGCTCGTCCAGGAGCAGCAGGTCCGGCGACTCGAGCAGCAGGCGAGCCAGGAAGGCGCGCGTCTGTTGCCCACCGCTCAAGTGCGAGAGGGGTATCTCATGTTCCTCTGGTGGAAAGCCAAGGCCCATCAGGACATGCCGGGCCCGATCCTGGTAGGAGTATCCCCCCAGGAGCTCAAAGCGCTCGCGCAGCGGGGCATAGGTTTCGAGGGCCAGTTGCTCCCGCGCCGGGTCGGCCATCTCTGCCTCCAGGGCATGAAGCCGGTCCTCCAGCGCCCTGAGTGGCTCGAAGGCCGTCATCATCTCCTGCCACAGCGTTCCTGGGCCCTCCAGCCGGGCCTCTTGTGGCAGGGTGCCGATGCGTAGCCCCTTGGCGCGGTGGACGTTTCCGGCCGTCGGCGCCTCCATGCCGGCCAGGATGCGCATGAGGGTCGTCTTGCCGCTGCCGTTCCGGCCCACCAGGGCAATCCGGTCCCCCCGGGCGACGCTGCATGAAACGTCCCAGAAGATATCGTTGGGGTCGAACGACTTGGCGATCCGTTCCGCGACCAGGATAGACATCGATAGGCTCCCGTTCCGGCCATTATACCAGAACGCCAAGCGTCAACCAATTCCTGCGCAACTTGTGCCCTGGCGCGGCTCCAATGCCTCCTCCCCACCCGCTCACTCGGAGTTGGCCGGCCCCCGGCCAAGCAGCGCCCGCGGGCTCTTGCCGCCCTGGGCGGAGCGTGCTACAATAGATTGGCCGTTGGGGGCAGGGTACCAAGTACCCTCCGCCTGTGTGGAGATGGGGCGCGCGATGAAAGACGAGAACAAGACGAAGCGTCAGCTTGTTCTAGAGACGCAGGAACTGCGCCGGCGCCTGGCTGTGATGGAGGCAGCCGGTGCAGCCCCCTTGGTGCAGCCCTGCGCGCAGGAGCTGCGCCCCCTTCTCGAACTGACGGCCGTCTACCGGGCCAGCCAGCGGTTGCAGCAGTTGCTCACGCCTGCAACCCTGGCGCAGGAAATCATCGGCGTTCTCGAGGAGGTGCTGGCGTACGAGTACGGCTCTGTGTTGCTCATCGATGGAGAAACAGGGCGGCTGATTCCTTTTGCCGTATCCGACCAAGGCCAGGGTCCGGATTTTGTGGCGATGGACAAGGTCGTCATCGCGTCGCACGGCTTCCGACTGGGCAAGGGCATCACCGGATGGGTTGCCGAGCATGGGCAAAGCGTCCGAGTGGGTGACGTCCTTCACGATGCGCGCTACCAGGCCGTGCGTGAGGGGATCCAGTCCGAGCTGTGCGTGCCGTTGCGCATCGGCGACCAGCTGCTGGGCGTGGTCAACGTCGAAACCACCAGGGCTAACGCTTATACTGAGGTGGACCAGCGCGTTCTGGAGACCGTGGCCGCCCAGATGGCGGTGGCTCTCCAGAACGCGCGCCTGTACGAGCAGGTACAGCTGCATGCACGGGCACTGGAAGAGCGGGTCGCCGAGCGCACGTCCGATCTGATGTCGGCCAACACGCAACTCCGCCAGGAGGCAGACGAGCGCAAGCGCGTGGAGGCCGAGATCCAGCGCCGTCTGCAGGAAACGACCTTGATGTACCGGCTTTCGACCCTCATCGCCTCCGCACCAGGGATTTCGGAAGCACTGCACGCCGTATGCGCCGAGCTGGCCCACTTCCTGGACGTTCCCCAGGCCGGTTTTGCCAGCATGAATGCAGAACAAACAGCAGCAGAGGTGATCGCCGACTTTCGTCCCCCAGGCAGTTCCAGTGCACTGGGAGCGGTCATTCCAGTGCCCGACAACCCCTCAATGACCCATGTCATCAAGTACAGGGTTCCTCTCGCTGGTGAGTGATGCCCAAGCCGATCCACGTCTCTCTCCCGGTGCATGACCTGATGCGTGAGCGGAATGTCCGCTCGATCCTGATCGTGCCCGTGATCGCCGAGGGGGTGATCATCGGCACGCTGGGCTTCGATGCCTTTGAGAGGCGCGATTTCTCTGCACATGACATCGATCTCGTCCAGCATGTGGCCAACCAGGCCGGCCAGCTCCTGATGCGGAAGCGAGCGGAGGCCGGGCTGGAGCAGCGTGTGCACGAGATGGCGGTCCTGTACCAGACATCTCTGGAAATCAACTCGCAACCCGATCTGCAGGCACTTCTTGAGGCCATTGTCCACCGAGCCACCGAGTTGCTACGGGTTCACCTGGGGGGGCTCTACTTGCTCCAGCCCGATGGAAAGACCCTGGAGCTGGCGGCAGGCTATCGCATGGCGATTGTTCCAACCCAGCCGAGCCTTCGGTTGGGTGAAGGGCTGGCGGGTCGCGTAGCCCAGACCGGAAAGCCCCGCATGATCTCAGACTATCAGAGCTGGGACGGCAGGGCCACAGCCTATCCCGGGCTCCCATTCCGCCGGACATTGGCTGTGCCGCTCAAGGTGCAGGACCAGGTCATCGGCGTGCTCGTCCTGGCTGATGATGAGGCAGTCGGATTGTTTGACGACAGCCAGGTCCGCCTGGCCAGCCTGCTCTCCGACCAGGCAGCCACGGCCATTGAGAAAGCACGGCTCCTGGAGGCAGAGCGCACTGCCCGGGCCCAGACAGAGGTGCTGCGGGAGGCTGCCCAAGTCATGGGTGCCAGCCTCGAAGTGGAAGAGATCCTGGGCCTCATCCTTGACCAATTGCGTCGGGTCCTGGTGTACGACACTGCCTCGGTACTGGTCCTGCACGAGGGGGACGTGCCAGATCTGGTCGCGGCTGCCGGCTACGAGAACGGTGACTTTGTCAGCCGGTCGGCAGGACGGATGCTGCAGCAGAGCCCAATCCTAAGCCGGATGGCTCAAGATCTCAATCCGGTAGTCAGTGGCGACGTCCGGGATCTGGATGGGTGGATCTGGGTTCCCGGCGCCGAGCACGTGCGCTCCTGGATGGGCGTCCCACTTGTGGCGCATGGCCGGATGATCGGCGCGCTCATGGTTGACCATGCGGAGCCCGACTTTTTCGGAGAGAGCGGGCTGCAGGTCGTCCAGTCTCTGGCGCAGCACGCGGCCCAGGCGCTGGAAAATGCGCGGCTGTTTGAGGAGACCAGGCAACTCAAAGCCTTCAACGAGTCCATCGTGCAGGGAGTAGCCGAAGGCATCCTGATCGAGGACAGCGAGGGGCATATTTCCTTTGTCAACCCGGCCATGGAAGCGATGCTGGGCTATACCTCCCAGGAATTGCTGGGCCGGTCCTGGAAAGTCATCGTTCCGGACGATCAAGTCGGTCCGGTGAGCAGGCGGACGCAGCGCCGTGCAATAGGGGTCGGAGGGCGCTACGAGACCGCGCTCCAAGCAAAGAACGGCCAGAGGGTTCCGGTGGTGGTTGCTGCCCAGCCCATCTTCGACGGCGACCGCTTCTCTGGCGTCCTCTCGGCCTTCACGGATATCACCGAACGGGTTCGTGCCGAGCGCGAGCTGCAGGAGCGTCGCCAGTACCTGGAAGCGGTCCTTGCCTCGGCTCCCGATGCCATCGTCACGGTGGATGCGCAGAGCCGCTTGGTCGAGTGGAACCTGGGCGCGGAGCGGCTATTTGGCTACTCGCGCAGCGAAGTGATCGGCCGCGACCTGGATGACTTGGTCACCAACCCGGACACCCTCGAAGAGGCGGTCGCGATCACCCGACGCGTGTTGGACGGGAAAGCAGTACCCCCCATGGAGACGGTGCGCTACTGCAAGCAGGGCACCCAGGTGGATGTTCTTCTCGCCGGATCCCCCATCCTGGTAGATGACGAGCTGATCGGAGTAGTGGGGGTCTACACCGATATCAGCGAGCGCAAGCAGGCTGAGCGAGCATTGCGCAAGGCCAACCGCGGACTGCAGGTGCTCAGCCGGTCGAACGACGTGCTGTCCCGTGCCAAGGGAGAATCGGACCTGCTCCATGCGGTCTGCGAAGCAGCCGTGGAGGTCGGTGGATATCGGCTGGCGTGGGTCGGCTTGGCCGAGCAGGACCTCGGCCAGACGGTGCGGCCCGTCGCCCAGGCAGGCTTCGAGGAGGGCTATCTCGAATCAGTCCAAATCTCGTGGGATGATTCAGAGCGCGGCCGCGGGCCTACCGGCACGGCGATCCGCACAGGAAGACCGGCGGTCGCCAGGAACATACTTACCGAGCCAGCATTCGCCCTGTGGCGGGAACAAGCTATTCGCAGGGGCTATGCCTCATCTATTGCCTTGCCGCTCATGGCCGAAGGACGAGCCTTCGGTGCGCTGAATATCTATGCGGCCGAGCCGGATGCCTTCGATGCGGAAGAGATCGATCTACTCGCAGAGCTGGCGGACAACCTGGCGTACGGCATGATCGCACTCCAGACCCGTGAAGAGCGCCAGCGTGCAGAGGGGGTCCTGCGGAGCTACGCGGAGCGGCTGGAAACCCTGCACCAGATCGACCGGGCGATCGTGGAGGCCCAATCCTCGGAAGCGATTGCCCAGGCAACACTGGCCCGCATCGGGCTCCTCGTACCCTGCCGGCGTGCCCGCATCGTCGCTTTCGGGGCGGAGTCGGCCCTCCCGACGGTCCTGGCGACGCACACCGATCCCGGCACCGACCTCACTCATGAAGCTTCGCCTCCGGGCGAGGCTCCAGCTGAAAACGCGCGAACCGAGGTCAGCATTCCTCTGATGGCTCAGGGAGAGCTGATCGGCGTGCTGTACATAGAGTCGCGACAGGGCAGCGCCTTCACCCCGGAACAGATCGAGACCGTCTACGAAGTCTCAACGCCCCTGGCGGTCGCGATTCAAAACGCCCGGCTGCACGAACAACTACGGCAGTATGCTGGCGGCTTGGCAGAAACCGTGTCTCAGCGCACGCGTGAGCTCAAGGCGGAGCGCGACCGTACCCAGGCTATCCTGGAATCCCTGGGAGAGGCGGTGATCGTTTCTGACGTATCGGGCGCGGTCCTTTACACAAACCCTGCCGTGGCTGAATTGACGGGATTTCGTAGTGAAGAGACACTCGGACAGAACTGGTGGGCACTCCAGGGCGACGGCCACTCCTCCGCGGTCTATGCCCAGGCACAGGCTGCTCTCGGCGAACGGAAAACCTGGCGCGGCGAGACAACCAGCCGCCGGAAGGATGGCACTCTCTACGACGCAGAGGTGACGGTGGCCCCGCTCTTCTCTCCCGAGGACAGCAGCCGCCTGATTGGCTCTGTCTGGGTGCAGCGCGATATCTCTCCCCTCAAAGAGGCAGAGCGCATCAAGGACCAGTTTGTTTCCAACGTCTCGCACGAGCTGCGCACTCCACTTTCTGTCCTCACCCTCTCGGTGGGGAACCTGGACCGCCTGTATGCCCGCCTTGACGATGACAAGCGCAGGGGAATGGTCCGGTCGATCCGCGAGCGGGTTGCCCTGCTGAACGATCTCGTCGAAGATGTACTAGAGGTATCACGCATCGACAGTGGGAGCATGTCGGCGGAACGCCAAGAGGTCGACCTTGCCCTGCTGGTCCGTGAGGAGGCTGACAAGCAAAGGCCTTTGGCCCGGGCCAGGCGCCAGGTCTTGCGAGTGATTGGCCTGGAGGAGCTCATTGTCCGAGGAGACGAGGGCCAGTTGCGGCAGGTGATCCGCAATTTGGTGGACAACGGCATCAAGTTCACCCCAGAGGAAGGACAGATCACGTGCGAGTGCCGCCTGCAGGTTGGCCTACCCTTATTGGCCGGTCCTGGGGCGTGGATCACAGGATTGCCCCCAGCTGCTCAGGACAAAGGCCTGGCTTTGCGCCGGTGGGCCGTCCTTCGAGTTCTCGATACCGGAATCGGTATAGAGCAGAAGGACATCCTCCATCTCTGTGAACGCTTCTTCCGTGTCAAAACGCAGGGAAATATCCCTGGCACCGGGCTTGGGCTCTCCATTGCGCGCGAGCTTGTCGAGCTAAATGGAGGTCGTATCGCCGTCGCCTCAGTTCCTGGCGAGGGCAGCGCCTTTTCCGTTTTCTTGCCGCTTGAGGAGGACTAACATGAAAGCGAACGCCGCGATCCTGGTCGTTGACGATCATGCCGCCGTACTGGAATCTATGACCGTCACGCTGGAAGCAGAGGGCTACCAGGTGCTGACTGCCCTGGATGGGGTTCAGGCCCTATCCATCCTGGAAACACAACCAGTTGATCTGATCTTGGCTGACATTGCCATGCCTCGTATGAATGGCTACCAGCTCCTCGAGCGCATCCGCGCGAACCCGGAGTGGGTCGCAATCCCCTACCTCTTTCTGACCGCCCGAGCCATGGACAGTGACATCCGCTATGGCAAGGAGCTCGGTGTCGACGACTACTTGACCAAGCCCATTGAACCGGAGGATGTCCTGGCTGCGGTACACGGCAGGTTGTTCCGGGCCCGGCAGCTTGCGGAGGCTGCCGGCACACTGGGCCAACCTCCGCGCCGCGAAGGCCAACTGCTGGAACTCGGCCGCTTGCGGGTCGACCCGTCACAGCATAGGGTGTGGATGGACGACCACCCGGTCAGGCTATCTGCCCGGGAGTTCACTGTGCTTGCCTACCTGGCACGGAACGTGGGCCAGGTGGTCACTCCCGAGGAGCTTGTGCGGGTAACTCATGGGCTGGACACCAACCGGGTGGAGGCCGGGACCCTCTTGCGGCCCCTTGTCCGTTCCGTGCGCCGAAAGCTGGGCTACTCCGTCGGCGAGCTCGGTTGCATCGAGACGGTGCGAGGCGTGGGCTACCTGCTCAACCCTGTTTGAGAAGAACCACCGAAGCGAAGATCGTGCTCCAGGGTCAGGCGCAAGCCACGGTCCAGGTCCGTGGAGGGGCTCCACCCGAGGAGTCCTCTGCGCCAAAGCAACGTCGGCCACCAGCCGCGTTACGCCTCGCCCCTGCGTCCGGTTGTAGAGGACGTCTGCTTTCCTGCCGGTCACCCGTGCGATCCGGCCGGCAAGGTCGTGGATGCTCGTCTCTTGGCCCGAGCCGATGTTGATCACGGCCCGATTCACTTCACGCGCGGTAGCAACTGCCACCAGCGCATCGACTACGTCATCCACATACACAAAGTCTCGAGTCTGATTCCCCTCGCCAAAGATCACCAGTGATCCTCCCGTCAAGGCCTGTCTCAAGAGATGGGGAATGACTGGGGGATAGCTGGGTGGCAGATCCTGGCCGGGTCCATAGGCGTTGAAAATGCGGAGCGAGACCGTCTCGATCCCGTTCAGGTCTCCGAGTGTGGATACGTAGTACTCGGCTGCCAGCTTGCTCACACCGTAAGGTGAATTGGGATTGGGGCGTTGGCCCTCCGAGATTGGCTGCGTTGCCTGCTCTCCGTATAGCGCCGCCGACGAGGCAAACACCACCCGTTTCACCCCGGTATCTCGCACCGCCTCCATCAAGGCAACTGTCCCACCCACGTTGCAGTCGTTGTAGTCGCCGGGATAATAGATCGATTCGGGCACACGCACGCGGGCAGCCAGGTGATAGACGCAGTCAACTCCCTGGAGCATCGTCCACAGTTTGGGGACGTCCTTGACGTCCCCGCGGGTGAATAGAACCCGGGGATCGAGGCGCTTTGGATCGCCGGCAGAGAGATCGTCCAGCACCAAGGTGGTGTGCCCACCGGCGGGCCCCACCAGCCGGTTGGCCAGGGCTGCTCCAAGGAACCCCGCCCCACCCGTGATCAGAATGCGCATCGTATCCTCCCTTCAGGACAGTTTCGAGCCGTCCGGCATCTGGGCCACCAGCCACCGGAATCCGCCCAGCGAGCGAAAGCCTGCGCTCCGGAGTGTTCGCTGCAGTGTCCAGTCCTGTTCGTGAACAACCGCGCCGATTTCGTCGAGGCCGGCCTCGCAGACCCGCTCAACCGCCTGCTCGACCAGCGCCTCGCACGCGCCGGGCGAAGCGGCCCGCAGCGATTCGATCCACACCCCATGGTACAGGAGGGTCTGCACCTCGACGAGCTCAGCGCAGCCCGCAGGCCGTGCACGCTCCAAGTCGGATCCCTGCTCTGCCAGGAGAAGGGTGAGCCCTTTCGCCCTGGGCTCTTCTCCTGTCGCATCCCCCCGCCCCTCAGGCGTCATTCCGGCAGGGGAGACAGCGCCCGGCAGGCTTGCCAGGCACTCCAGTGCCTCACTTCGGCTGCTCGCCTCCCTGACGTGGCCGTTCCATCGCGTGCGGTGCCCGCGCGCCGCCTCTCCGGGGCGAAGGATGAATAGCTCCCGCGCGCCTGGCGTCACCCGGAACCCAGCCCGCAGGAAGGCCTGTTCGGAGGCGCCGTTGTCGTCGGCCACGAGCGCTCGCGCCTTCCGGGCTACCCCTGCCCCATGGGCCATCGCCGCCTCGATGAGGCGGTGCCCCAGCCGGCGCCCTCTCCACTCCGGGTGCACCGCGAGCAAATCGACCTCCCACCACGACCCACGCAGGCCGGTCACCGGGAAGCCGACGGCAAAGCCGGTTACGCTCTCGCCTTGAACGGCCAGCCATGCTCGCTGCGGCCCCTCGGCCAGCATGGTTCGCACTTGCTCGGGCGTGTAGGGCGACTCGTTAAACGTGGCCCGCTCGACGGCCAGGAGTCCCTCTGCATCCGCCAACGAGCCGTCGAAAGGCCGGATCGTGAGCGGGGCCTCCATCTCGGACTCTCTCTGCTTCATACTGCCTCCCACTATACCAGCAAACAATCCCACAGCCAAACCTGTTTGCCCCGCTCTGCCAAGGATGGTACAATCGGCAGCACCTTACTACCAGGAGGCAGCAGCGGCCTAGCACGGTCGCCCGAAAAGATGAAACGAACCCTCTTGTTGCTCACGGTCTTTGTTGGGGGCATGGTCAGCCTCGGGAGCGAGATGGCAGCTTCTCGGCTCCTCGATCCCTTCTTCGGCAACTCGCTGATCATATGGGCCGTTCTCATCGGCCTGGTATTGGCCTACCTGACCATCGGCTACTACGTCGGCGGCAAATGGGCCGACAGAAAACCGAGCTACGGCACGCTGTTCCAGATAACTGCCTGGGCAGCCTTTCTGATCGGCCTGGTCCCCTTTATCGCTCGGCCTGTCCTTCTCTGGTCCGTACGCGGATTTGCCGAGTACAGTGCGGGCATCCTGGCCGGGTCCTTGCTGGGTGTGGTGGCCCTCTTTGCCGTGCCGGTGACCCTGCTGGGCTGCGTTTCACCCTTTGCCATCCGCCTGAGCATGCAGGGAGAGCAGGTGGAATCGACCGGCAGGATCGCGGGCGGGCTGTATGCCCTCTCCACGGTGGGCAGTATCCTGGGGACCTTTCTTCCTGTGCTGCTGCTGATCCCCAATATCGGCACGCGCAACACCTTCCTCGTCTTCTCCTTTGCCCTGCTGGCGGTCTCGCTTCTCGGGCTGTTCTGGGCACTCAAGGCTCGCGCCCTTCCCTACCTCCTGATGCCCATCGCGCTCGTGATCCTGATCCTGGCGCTTCCGGCCGGAGTCGTCAAGCCGGTCACGTCCGGCGAGCTGTTGTACGAGACCGAATCGTCCTACAACTACATCCAGGTCGTGCGCTACGGAAACGAGGTTTGGCTGCGACTCAACGAGGGGGAGGGGGTACATTCCATCTACAACCCCGATTCGGTCCTGGTCGGGGGCGTCTGGGACTATTTCCTGATCGCGCCCTATTTCAACAACCCTCCCTTCACGGCAGACCAGGTGGGAAGCATGGCCGTCATCGGCTCGGCAGCCGGCACCGAGGCCAAGCAGTACACCGCAGTCTATGGTCCCATCCCTATCGACGGCGCCGAGATCGACCCCGAGATCATCCAGGTCGGCCGCGACTATTTTGACATGACAGAGCCCAATTTCCACGCCGTCGCCCAGGATGGGCGCTACTTCCTGGCCAATAGCTCACGCAAGTACGACGTCATCGCCATTGATGCCTACCGCCCGCCCTACATCCCCTTCCACCTCACCACCAAGGAGTTCTTTGAGCAGGCGCGCGACCACCTGACCCAGAATGGCGTGGTGGCGATCAACGTGGGCCGCACTCGCACCGACTGGAGCCTCGTCGAGGTCCTCGCCGGCACGCTGAGCGCGGTCTTTCCCAACGTCTATACCGTGGATCTGGCACAGCCGGGCCAGGACCTGATCAACGTCCTGGTTGTGGCCACAAACCAGCCCACCCGCCTCGACAACCTGGCGGCCAACGCGGCGCTGATGGAGCACCCGATCCTCCAGCAGGTCGCCGCAGGTGCCGTGGAGCGCGCCGCCGAGTTCACTAACCCGACGATGGTCTTTACCGACGACAAGGCCCCCGTCGAGCAGATAGTCCACGGCCTCATCCTCAGCTTCGTGGTCGGCGAGTAACTGCCCCGTCTGTGGCGCAAGCCACCCGGCATGCGCCTCGCTTTGTCGCAGTGGGTGCCCTCTCAGGCGTGCGCGCAGCCGCCGGCGAAGGCGAGCATGCTGTGCCAGGGGACGGTCTGCCCGGCAAGCTGCCGCTGGAAAAGCGCCTGAACCTCGGCGAGCTCGTCGGGCGTGACCCGGCGTAGAAGTTGCTGTGCGTAGGAGAGGCGCTTCCCCTCCTGGGCCGTCGAGAACCATCGCTCGATGGCCGCCGGGCCGATCAGCGTCTCGGTTGTCTGCGCCTCGATCTCGACAGAGACTTCGTCCAATCCGGCTGCTGCGCGCAGGATCCGTTCGAGGTCTTGTTCGCCCCAGTTGACCAGCGGATCGTCTTCTGCGGCATAGATCTGTTCTTCTGCCTCGACGATGCGTGCCTGGAGATCGCTGCTCAAGAGCGACAGGTCCACCAACTCATAGAGCCGCTGCGCCCCTCGAACAACTGTCTCCACCAGGCTCACGCGTCCGCCGGGGCGCAGGAGGCCGGCCGCCAGTTGCAGGGCACTCTCCTTGCAGGCCAAGGCACCCAGCACATTCCGTCCCACGATGGCGTCGAAGCGTAGCTCCGCCTCACCGCGCAGCGCGAAGAGCTCTGGCAGCTCCTCCATCTCCCCTACGAGCACCACGGGCCGCCGCAGCTCTGGCAGACGCTCCGCCTGCTGGCGCAGCCCTTCCCCTGCCTCGCGGCTCTGGGCCAGGGCCCAGGTGCCGCCCTCGGGTGCGCGCCGCAGGATTTCCCAGGTAAGCAGCCCGGAGCCGGCACTCAGATCCAGCACGACGTGGTGGCGCTGTAGCCGTGCCGCATCCAGCACACGGTCCCGGACCCGGCCAAGCCGCTCGCCGGCGTTGCCGATGGTGCGTTGCAGCCACCGGTCATGGAGCGCGATCGCCCACGGCATACGTCAGCACTTCGAGCGGGCGCTCGCTCTCCACCATCGCCGCCAGTTGTGCTTCGCGCCGGCGCGCCACCTGCGTGCCGATGCTGTGCTCGTGGCCCTGGTCGCTGGGCTGGTAAAAGACGCGCCCCTGGAGCGTGTCCGGCAGGTACTGCTGCGCCACCCAGTGATCGCGATAGGCGTGCGGGTAGACGTATCCCTTGCCGTGGCCAAATCCCTCCGTGTCCCGGCTGGCATCTTTGAGGTGCGCCGGCACCTCTCCCTGCCGTTCCTTTTCCACCAACTTGAGGGCATCGAAGTAACCCAGCGCCGAGTTGGACTTGAGCGCTGTAGCCAGGTAGAGGGCCGCCTCCGTCAGGTGAAACTGGCCCTCCGGCAGCCCGATCCGGTCAAAGGCCTCGGCGCACGCAAGGACGACGCGCACGGCGTTCGGATCCGCCAGGCCGACATCCTCCCCGGCAAAGATCAGCATCCGCCGGAAGATGAAGCGGGGATCCTCCCCAGCGTACACCATCTTGGCCATCCAGTAGAGCGCAGCGTCGGGGTCGGAGCCGCGCAGCGATTTGATGAAGGCGCTGATGGTGTCGTAGTGATAGTCGCCGTCCTTGTCATACAGCACCGCCCGCCGCTGGATCGACTCCTCCGCCACGGCC
The DNA here is from genome assembly GCA_963701775.1 of uncultured Chloroflexia bacterium. Lineage (GTDB taxonomy): Bacteria > Chloroflexota > Anaerolineae > JAAYZQ01 > JAAYZQ01 > DAOQVR01. The sequence continues at coordinate 78,402 of CAVPBH010000032.1, read as the reverse complement.
ATATCCACGAGGATGATCCCTTCGTCGTCCGGTGGGGTAGTCTCGACCGCCAGTTCCAGCGCGTTGAGCACGCCGCGGGCATCGCCGTTGGCGACGTCGACCAGGTGCGCCAGGGCATCCTCTGCGATGTGGACCTTCAACCGTCCGTAGCCGCGCTCCGGGTCGGCGAGGGCCTGGCGGGCGATGGCAACCAGGTCGGCTTCGGTCAGGGTGCGGAACTGGAAGACGCGGCTCCGGCTCACCAGGGGCCGGTTCACGCTGAAGTAGGGGTTCTCCGTGGTCGCGCCAATCAACACCACGGTGCCGTTCTCAACCCACGGGAGCAGGGCATCTTGCTGTGCCTTGTTCCAGCGGTGCACCTCGTCGACAAAGAGGATGGTGCGCTGCCCGTGCAGGGCACGCCGCTTCTGTGCTTCCTCCGTTACGCGGCGGATGTCGGCCACACCGGCCAGCACCGCATTGAGTGTCTCGAAATGGCTCCGGGTTGTGTGGGCGATGACCATCGCCAGGGTCGTCTTGCCGGTACCGGGCGGCCCGTAGAAGAGGACCGAGGACAGTTGGTCGGCCTGGATGGCACGCCGGAGCAGCCGCCCCGGGCCGACGATGTGCTCCTGGCCCACGAACTCGTCCAGCGTCCGCGGCCGCATCCGTGCGGCCAGGGGAGCTTCGCGCTCGATCTGTTCCCTGCGGGCGTGATCAAAGAGGTCCACGCCGGCATTGTACCGGAAGAAGGGCCGGTGGTCAACAAAAAAGACCCCCCATCCCATAGGATGGGGGGAGGTATGTCGGAATTCGGCTGGGCTATGCGCCTAGCTCTTCTTGATCAGCCCACCCACTTTGCTGGCCGCGCCCTTAAGCCCGCCCGCATCGCCCTTCAGAAGAGCATCGATCTGTGCCGCCACCGGCTTCGGTAGCTTGGCCTTGAGAAAGCCCAGCACGGCGTCCACTGCCTTCTTGGCCTGATCCTCGGAAATTCCTGCCTTCTTTGTCACCTGCTTGATTAGTTCGTCCATTCTATCCTCCTGTTGTTTGACTCCTTGAGTATCTTACCACCCAATTGTTACGGAAGCAATTACAGGCTGAAGCCTCTTGCCCCTTGTTGGGGGCTGTGGTAGAATGCCGCCCGTCCGTACGATCTCGTGCATTCATCGGACAGCCCATCGTGCCTGCCCGAGAGAGGAAACATGCCTACTGACCGCCAACCCTTGACCATGATGGCCGTCTTTGCCCATCCCGACGACGAATCCTTTGGCATCGGCGGAACGATGGCCCGCTACGGAGCCGATCCCGCCGTCCGCGTCGTGCTCGTGTGCGCCACGCGAGGCGAAGCCGGCGAAATCAGCGACCCGCACCTGGCCACGCCCGAGCGCCTCGGCGAGGCGCGGGAGCAAGAGCTGCGCTGCGCCTGCGATCTCTTTGGCGTGGATGCTCTCCATTTCCTGGGCTATCGCGACTCTGGCATGGCCGGCACCCCGGAAAACCAGGATCCGCGCGCCTTGGCGATGGCCGATGCCGGCGAGGTCGTGGGCCGCATCGCCGCCCTGATCCGCCGCGAGCGACCAGACGTCCTGGTCACCCACGACGAGACAGGCGGCTATGGCCATCCCGACCACATCGCCGTCCACCACCACACCAAGGCCGCCTTCGCGGCCGCCGGTGACCCGGCGTGCTACCCCGAGCAGCTTTCGGCCGGGCTTGCGCCCCACCGCCCGGCCAAGCTCTACTACACGGCCATCCCGCGCCGCTTCTTCCGGGCGGTCGTGGCCAAGCTCCAGGAGCTGGGGATGCCTGTGCCCGAGCGCCTGCTGCAGCGCCAGGAAGGACCGTGGGGCATCCCGGATGAGGCGTGCACCACCGACGTCTCGGTGGGTGACTACTGGGATACCAAGCGCGCCGCCATCCAATGTCATGCCACCCAGCTCAAGCCAGATAGCTTCTTCGCCCTGCTCCCGCCCGATGCTGCCCGCGATCTGCAGTCCTGGGAGTGCTTCCAGTTGGCCGAAAGTGCGGTAGGGGACGACGGTGGCAGCCATGACCTCTTTGCCGGGCTCCGGTAGCGGCGCCGCCCGCCCCGGACAGGCCGGGCAAGCCGGTGCGCCCCAGCCTCCGGTTCTTTCCTGCTTCCAGGCCGGCCCATTGCTGCAGGCCCGGGAGCAGGGCCGCGATCGGGCCGTCACCTCGCTCGACCTGGGCCTCACGACCTGCGAGGTGGCCCTCACTGCACAGGGCGTAGCCCTGCCCGGCGGATGCACACTCCCGTGGGAAGGGATCGAAGCGGTCGCCGCGAACGAGCTCACCTGTTTCGAGGTGCAGGGCACCCAGGTGATCCCCATCCAGCGCTTCTCCGAAGAGCTGAACCGCTTCTACAGCCTGATGCCCACCGGCCGGGCACCCACGCTGCTCGTCTCGGGTATCCCCATGCACCGGATCCAGGGCACCGATCCCCACCGCGACACGCTGTCCAAGGTGCACACCATTGCTCCCCTGGTAGGGCACGTCCTGGATACCTGCACCGGCTTGGGCTATACTGCCATCCAGGCAGCGCGCACCGCCGAGCAGGTGGTCACCGTCGAGCTGGATCCGGCTGTGCTGGAGGTGGCCCGCCTCAACCCCTGGTCGGCCGCCCTCTTTGGGGACTCGCGCATTGTCCGGCTCGTCGGCGATGCCTACGACGTGGTCGAGGAACTGGAGGACGCGCACTTTTCACGCATCGTGCACGATCCGCCCACGTTCAGCCTGGCCGGCGATCTCTACTCGGGTGCCTTTTACCGGGAGCTGTGGCGGGTGCTCAGGCGCGGCGGCCGGCTCTTTCACTACATCGGCGATCTCGACAGCCGCTCCGGGCGCGGTGTGGCTCGGGGAGTGGTTCGACGCCTGCAGGAAGCCGGCTTCTCTCAGATCGTGCGCAAGCCGGGGGCCTTTGGCGTGGTAGCGTACAAGGAGCGGGCCTAATCCCCGCTGCAGGAGGTGGCCTCGGCTCCATGCCCCCGCACGATGACCAGGCGATCGAGCCCCGCAAGGTCCCGGCAGAGTGTCACCTGGGCATCCGGGCACGCCTCGCGCGCGAGGGCGGTCACCGCTGCGCCCTGGCTTGCCCCAATCTCCACCAGGATCGCTCCCTCCGGGCGCAGGTAGCTGCAAGCGGTCTCGAATAGGCGCCGGATGAAGGTCAGCCCATCGGCCCCGCCGTCGAGCGCAGGCCGCGGCTCGTAGTCGCGGATTTCGGGTGGCAGGGCCATCCACTCCTCCGTCGTGACGTACGGAAGGTTCGCCACGACCACGTCGACCGGCTCGGGAAGAGGCTTCAGCAGGTCCCCCTTCAAGCAGCAGACGCGGTCGGCCACCCCGTGGCGCTGGGCGTTCTCGGCGACCATGGCCAGTGCCCCTGCCGAGCTATCCAGGGCATACACCACCGCATTCGGCAGGTGCACAGCCACCGACACGGCGATAGCGCCGCTGCCCGCCCCTACGTCGGCGATCTTGGGCCGCTGAGGGATTCCGCGGGCGATCTCGATGGCACGCTCGACCAGCAGCTCCGTCTCCGGCCGCGGGATCAGCACCCGCGGATCGACGGAAAAGTCGAGCCCGAAGAACTCGCGGTGGCCGACGACATAGGCCAGCGGCTCGCGGGCTGCCCGGCGTGACACCAGGTCGCGGAACGAGGTCAATTGCTTGGGGGTCAGCCTGCGCTCGGGCCAGGTCAGGATGGCTGCCCGGTTCACCTGCAGGACGTGGGCCAGCAGCAGCTCCGCATCCAGCCGGGGCGACTCGACTTCCTGGTTGCGCAGACTTTCGACCGCTTGGGCCAAGGCCTCTCGAATCTGCATCGCCCCTCCCACCCCGAGTGGCCTTCCGCCACTCACGATCTGCTATCGACTACTCGTCTTCTGTGTCACCACCAATGGCCTGCAGGCGCTCGGCCTGCTCGGTCGTCGCCAGCTCGTCGATCACCTCGTCCAGGTCGCCGTTCACGATCTGTTCCAGGTGGTAGAGCGTCAGGCCGATCCGGTGATCGGTCACCCGGTTCTGAGGATAGTTGTACGTCCGGATCTTTTCGCTGCGCTCGCCCGATCCGACCTGGAGCCGTCGTTCTTCGCCCCGCTCAGATGCCAGCCGCTGCCGCTCGGCCTCGTACAGTCGCGCGCGCAGCACCGCCATGGCCCGCTCCCGGTTCTGTGTTTGGCTGCGCTCGCTCTCGCACGAGACAACCATGCCGCTGGGCTTGTGGGTGATGCGCACCGCCGTCATGTTCTTCTGCATGTGCTGCCCACCCGGCCCGGACGAGCCATAGTTGTCGATCGAGAGGTCGCCGGGGTCAATCTGGATCTCGACCTCTTCAGCCTCGGGCAGCACCGCAACAGTCGCCGTTGAGGTATGGATGCGGCCGGCTGCCTCGGTGGTGGGCACCCGCTGCACGCGGTGCACGCCGCTCTCGAACTTGAGCCGCGAGTAGGCCCCCCGGCCCCTGATTTCAAAGACGACTTCTTTGTACCCCTTGACCCCAGTCTCGTGAGAGCTGACGATCTCCGTCTTCCAACGCTGGGTCTCGGCATAGCGGGTGTACATGCGGTACAGGTCGGCGGCAAAAAGGCCGGCTTCGTCGCCCCCGGCGCCTGCCCGGATCTCGACGATGACGTTCTTCTCGTCGTTCGGATCCCTGGGCAGCAGCAGGCGGCGCATCTGCTCGAACAGCGTCCCCATCTCCTCGTCGATGCGCGCGATCTCCTGCCCGGCCAGCTCGCGCATCTCGGCATCCTCTTCGCCATCGAGCATCGCGCGGGTATCGGCCAGCTCGCTTTCCAGCGACCGGTAGCGGTGGAACGCGACCACCAGCTCCTTGATCTCCGCCTGCTCCTGCGCGTACGTGGCCATCTGGACATAGTCCGAGACCGCCGCCGGATCGGCCATGAGATGGTTCAGTTCTTCGTATCGTTCAGCGATTCGTTCTACTTTGTCCAGCACAGTTCCTTGCTCCTGACAGCCTTCCATCTTACGGCAAAACGCAGGCGGCGTCAAAGTTGTCTGGCGCCCAAACAAGCGGTATAATGACTCCCTGTGACACAGAACAGAACGCGCCGCTCCACCGCCGTGGCATGCCTGCTCTTTGCCATCTTGAGCCTGGTGCTCACCTGGCCGTTGGCCCGTGACCTGGACGGTGCGGTCGAGGACCGGCAGGATGCCCTGCTCAACGTCTGGATCACGGCCTGGGACGGGCACCAGCTCCTCGACGATCCACTGCACCTGTTCGATGCCAACATCTTCCACCCCTACCGGCGCACGCTGGCCTACTCGGAGTTGCTGCTGGGCAACGGCCTGCTGGCGCTTCCGGTCACGGCCGTCACCGGCAACCCCATCCTCGGCTACAACCTGGCGCTCCTCCTCTCTTTCTTTCTCACCGCCCTGGGCACCTACCTGCTGGTGTTCAAGCTGACCCGCTTTGCGGGTGCGGGACTCGTCGCGGGCACGATCCTGGCCTTCTGCTCATACCGCATGACCAACCTGGCGCAGGCCCAGCTCCTCACCACTCAGTGGCTGCCCTTCGCCCTGCTGGCCCTCCACGGATTGCTGCACCATCCCCGGCCCCGCTACATGGCCCTCTTCACCCTCTTCTTCAGCCTGCAAGCACTCTCCTCGTTCTACTACGGCATCCTGCTTGCACTGGCCGTCGTGCTGTTCGTGGTCCTTGCCTTTTCCGCCTGGATCGGTCGACGCATGTGGCGCCGGCCGGCCGCTGCCGGCCCCGGGCGCGTGGCGCTTGCTCTGCTGCTCACGGCCCTCTGCTGCCTCTTGGTCGCTCTGCCCTTTGCCCTGCCCTACTTCCGGGTGCAGAGGGAGTTGGGCTTTGAGCGCAGCCTGGCCGACAGCGAGCCCTTTTCCGCCAGCCTGCGCCAATACCTGTCCGTGCCTCCCGGTTCTCTTCTTCTGGAGGGCTGGCTTCCCAGTGAGGAGGCGCCCCAGTCGGGAGGCTACCCGGTCGACGCCCTTTTCCCCGGTTTCGTTGCGCTGATTCTGGCCGTCGCCGGCGTCGCAGCGGGCCGGGGACGCACCCGCTGGCTCTATTTTGCCCTGCTTCTAGCCTCCCTCACCCTGTCGCTTGGCCCGCGGCTCTATCTCGCGCCCGGCCGGCCGGCGGGGTGGGGGATCGTCCTGCCCTACGCCTGGCTCTACGCCGTGGTGCCCGGCTTCAAGGCACTGCGCGCGCCCGTGCGCTTTGACGCATTGGTCATGCTGGCGCTCGCCGTTCTAGCGGGCTACGGGGTAGCCGCACTGGCTCGCCGCCGGACCGCTGTCACCGGCTGATGGGCGTGGCGCATCCACCGGCCGCCGGGCACCGGCGACTGCCGCACTGCTCGCGGGCGGCTGTCTCCTGCTCGTCGTCCTGGAGTCGATCGTCTGGCCGGCTGCGCATGCCGAGGTCGTGCCGGTGGGGGAGTCCGTCCCCGCTACCTACCGCTGGCTGGCGGCGCAGCCCGGCACGGCGATCCTGGAGCTGCCGATGGCCTTCACCTCCGGCGGGCCGCAGTTGGAGTACCAGTACCTCTCCACCATCCACTGGCACACCACCCCCGACGGCTACAGCGGCTTCATCCCACCCAAGCACGGCCAGGTGGTGTACGAGATGGAGCGCTTTCCTTCCGAGCGCAGCGTGAGCCTGCTGCAGGCCCTGGGCGTCGAGTACGTCGTGATCCACACCGGTCGCTACCCCGCCGGCCGCTGGCAGGAGATGCAGGCCGAGCTGGCGCAGTCCGCGGACATGGCACTGGTCCAGTCGTTCGGCACCGATCAGATCTACCGGCTTCATGAGCGCTCGATGGCTGCGGACGACCTCTCTGTGGTCGCCTACTTGCCGCCCCAGGCCACGGCCGGCCAACCCTACACGACCTACCTTGTCGCGGTCAACCATGCATCGCGCAGCTACTCGATCCTCCCCAGCCAACTGCTTGTGCTGACCGCCACCTGGGAAGCCTCCGGTGTATCGACTTCGGAGTCGCTCACTGTGGACGTGCCCCTCGTCACGTCGCCGGACGGTGGGGCTGCCGTCATCCCACTGGGCCTCACGGCACCTTCCAGGCCGGGCACCTACCGCCTGTCGCTGGCCGCCCAGGCCGGGCCTCTCGGCCCCATCTCGGCGGCAGGGGAGGTGACCGTGGGCGATGCGGGAGCTGCGTCTCCTGCGCCGTTCCCCGTGCCCGCCCGCTTGGTCACCGGCACCGTGCCGTCCACCGTCAAGCCTGGGGGGGCGCTCAAAGTGCATCTCACCTGGCGTGCCCTGGGCAAGATCGACGCCTACTACAGCGTCTACGTCAAGCTGCTGGACGCCGCCGGGCATTCCATCGCAGGCTGGGACGGCCAGCCGCAGGACGGCGCCGCCCCGACGCTCCTCTGGGTGCCCGGCACGACCATTGTCGACACGGTCACATTGGGCATCCCGCCCGGCGCCCCGCCCGGCGACTATACTGTCGAAGTCGGCATGTACCGGGCAGATAACCTGGCGCGCGCCATGACGCTGGATGCGGCAGGCGCCCCACTGGATCGGGTCATCCTGGGTGCCGTCCGCGTGGAGCCTTGACGGCGCCCGCTGTTCCACATACAATGGACCCCATGACCCTGCCGGCAGAACAACGCCGTCGGCGTAGCCGACCTTGGCTCTGGGCTCTGGTCCTGGTTGCCTTGGCCCTTGCCCTCGCCTTCCTGCTGGAGCCGGTCGACCTGCCCGCCGGCCTTCACGGCCCCGACGGCCGCAACTACCTCAGCCAGCTCAACTCGCTCCTCTTCGACCAAAATCTCCTGCTCTACAACAACAACGAAGCGCTCGGCCAGCGAGTCCTGGTCACCCCCACCGGCTATGCCCTGGAGCTGCACAACATCGGCACCGCGCTGGCCTTCCTGCCCTTCCATGCGCTGGGCCACCTCACCTGCCGTGCCACGGGAGGCCCCTGCGACGGCGGGGACCTTGCGACGGGCATCTGGCTCAGCCTGGGGAATTGGGCCTACGGCCTCTTGGCGTTGATCCTCACCTGGCGCCTGGTTGCGCGCCACACCGCGCCCCGCTGGGCGACGCTGGCCGTGGCCGCCGTGGCCCTCGGCAGCTCCTTCTTCTACTACTGGACCCGCTTCTTCAACCCCCACATGCCGGCGCTCTTCCTGGTTGCCCTCTTCACCCTCGTCTGGGATCGCACCCGCGGCGAGCGCCGCCTGCGCGACTGGCTGCTCCTCGGCCTGCTCGCCGGCGCCGCAGCCTGCATCGCCAGCTACCACGCCGTCATCCTCATCTTGCCGGCATGCGACTGGATCTTGCCCCCTGCCCGGCGCCGTTCGCCATCTGCCATCTGCCATCCGCCATCCGCTATCGGCCATCTGCTATCTGCCATCGCGCTCTTCGGCGGTGCCCTGGCCGGCTTTTCTCCGCAGCTAGTCACCTGGAAGCTGATGTTCGGCAGCTTCTTGGGCACGCCCTATGGCCAGCAGCTCTTCTGGCTCCAGCCCGGCCTGTTCGGCATCCTCTTCTCCTCTTACCATGGCCTCTACTTCTACGCGCCCCTCCTCTTTCTTGCCACCGGGGGGTTCATCCCGCTCTTCCGCCGCGACGGGCGCCTCGCCCTCTCGCTGCTTCTGGCCTTCGCCGCCACCGTCTATGCAGCGAGCTGCAACATCGCCTGGTGGGGCGGCGCCTCCTTCGGTGCGCGCTACCTCATCTGCACCCTTCCCTGGCTGGCGCTCCCGCTGGCTGTGCTCCTGGAGCGAGTACGGTGGCGTGTGTTGCTCTACATCCCAATGGCTGCCTGCATCGCCTGGACCTACGGCCTCTTCCTGGCCGATTTCAACCGGCTGGTTGATCCGGGCCAGTATATCCCGGCCGCATGGCAGATGGTGATCCAGGGGGAGGTGTTGCAGGACCTGCCGGCCCTGCTGCGCCTGCATCTCCTCTCTCCCGCGTCTCGCGCTCGCCCCGGTTCCTAGCGGTGCCCGGCGCGTTGCTCCTTCTCGGCCAGGCCTGGCTCGTGGGCCGCATCCGCCGGCTGCCCGGCCGAGGACTAGCCCTTGCCCTGCTGGCGCTGCCGCTGCTGGTGGCCGGCCTCCTGGCCGCGTCCGGTATTCTTGCCCGGCGCGAGATCGCCCGGCTGGAAACGAGGGCATCCTGGCACACTACCCCCACGCCAGTTACGACAAGTTTGACCTGTCGGAGGGCTACTGGCAGCGGGGGACCTACCGATTCGTACGCGGTGATTTCAGCGCGGCCCACGCCGACTGGGCCGCCGCCCAGCAGCTTGACCCCTCGCGCAACTGGGTGCGGCTCCACAGGGCGGGGCTGGAGCGGATCCCTCACGAGCTCTACCTGCAGGCCGGCGATCACCTGATGCTGGCCGGCTGGGAAGCGGATTCCGGCTCGCTCGCTCTCTACTGGGTTGCCCAGTCCGCCGTCCTCGCACCCTCCTACCGCACCGCCCCCAGCCTAACGGACGCTACTGGCCGGGAAGTGGCGCTCTACACGCCCCAGGAGCCCGACACCTGGCGGGCGCTGCAAGGCGACCTGGTGCGCGTCGCCTATCCGATCCCCGCCGCTGTCCAATTGGCCGGTTCCACCCTAACCATCACCCTCTACCCGGCCGAGGGCGACCGGCCGCTGGACACGCTGGAGGTTCTGCTCGATGAGCCATGACTCTTCTCCCTCTCCCTTCAAGGGAGAGGGCTGGGGTGAGGGTCCGTTCTCGCCAAGCGCCTGCGTATCATCCTCTGGGTGCTCGCCTTGGCCGGCCTGGCGCTGCTCGCGTGTTTCACGCTATGGTTCTGCATCCGCGCCCTCGGCTACCGCTACCAGCTCCTCTACGGCGAGGGCTTCATGCTCGAGTTCGCCCGCCGGCTGGCCGCGGGTGAGCCGCTCTACAAGCCCCTGGCCAATCTCCCCCTGGGCACCATCAACTACCCGCCCCTTACTCTGCTCCTGGCCCGTATCACCTTTCCCGTCACAGGCTTCGGCTACGTCGCCGGCCGCATCTGGGCCACATTGGCTGCGCTCGGCGTGACCGCCCTCCTCTTTGCCTGGGTGCGGCGTGCTACGGACAAGCCGGTGCCGGCCGCCGCCGTGGCCCTTGCCTGGCTGGGCGCGCCCTACGTCTACAACTGGGCGCCGCAGTTCCGCGTCGACTTGCCCGGGCTCGCGCTGAGCCTCGCTGGCCTTTACATCGTCTGGCGAGCGCTGAGGCGCGCTGCCGTGCGTACATGCGACCTCGCCCTGGCCGCTCTCCTCTTCGCCTTGGGCCTCTACTGTAAGCAATCGTTCGTCGCCGCACCGGCGGCAGGCGTCCTCGCGCTCCTTTTCGCCCGGCGCTACCGGCAGGCCTTTCTCCTCGCCGCGCTCATCCTCCTGCTCGGCGGCGTGCCCTTCCTGGCCCTGGACATCGCCACCGGCGGAGCCTTCTGGCAGAGCTTGGTGGCGACCAACGTCAACCTCTTCCACTTGGACCGGCTGCTCGCTCAAGTGTGGCATTTCTCCCATACCTACCTGATACTTCTCTTGCTCAGCCTGGTATGGCTCGCAGAGTGGGGTGCGGCCGGCTGGCGGCGCAAGCATCCTTCGGCCGATGCCGGGGCCCCTGTCACGTCTCCTGTCGAGGTGTCAGGAGCGACGAACCTCATCTCCACATACCTGGTTCTTGCTCTTCTGGTGGTCGTGCTGGCTGGCAAAGCCGGTTCCTGGGAGAATTACTTCCTGGAGCCCCTTGCGGCCCTGTGCCTGGCCGCAGGTCTGGCCCTGCCCCGGCTGCAGCGCTGGCCTGCCGGGCGCGCCGCCCCCATCTTTCTTCTGATCCAAGTCGTCCTGATGTGGCACACCCCGGCCCAGGCAGCAGAGCAGATGCGCGCCGATGCAGCCTCCAACCAGGCACTCATTCCTCGCGTGGCGGCCGCCCCGGGCCCGATCCTGTCGGAGGACGCCGGCCTGCTGGTGCAGGCAAGCAAGCCCGTGTCCTACTACGATTTCCAGCTCAGCCAGTTGGCGCTCGCCGGCCGCTGGGACCAGGCGTGGGAGGTGCAAAACCTGCGTGCCGGTGCCTTCCCCCTGGTTATCTTCGAGGGCGATTCCCGCATCGACGTGGATCGCTACGGCCGTTACACGCGGACCTTCATGTCGGCGCTGGACTACGGCTATCGCCTGTCGGAGCGGGTGGGCAAGTACACCCTCTACCGGCCGGCGCCCCTGGCGCGAGAGCGTCAGGCATCCTTCGTCGGAGGCCCGCGCCTGGTGGGCCACACCCTCCCCCCGTCGAGGTGCAGCCCGGCCAGGCCGTCTCCCTGGACATCGTCTGGGAGGCGACGGAGCCCATGACCCAGAGCTATACCTCCTTCCTGCACCTGCTGGATGCGGCGGGGCAGGGCCGCGCCGGCGACGACCGGCAGCCCTGGAACGGTCTCTACCCAACGTCCCGGTGGGCGCCCGGCGAGATGGTGCGCATGAGCTACACCCTCACCCTGCCGGCTGACCTGCCGGCCGGGCTCTATGCCTTGAGCGTGGGCTGGTACGACGAGTCGGTCTCTCGCCTGCGGACGCCGGAGGGCGCAGACCAGGTCCCGCTGGCCATGGTCGGGACCCTAACCCCCGTGAGCGCACCCCTGCCCTCAGAAGTTGGCGCCTCGTTTGCCAACGGTATCCGCCTGGCGCGGTACGAGTTGGTGCGGGGGACGGATGGGCTGGTGTTGACTCTGGGGTGGGAGACCGGGCAACCCGTCGGCGAGGATCTGACCGTCTTCGTGCATCTCCGGGACGCGGCAGGGGGTACTGTCTCGCAGGGCGATGGCCCGCCTTGCGGCGGCGCTTGGCCCACCGGCCTGTGGCCCACCGGCTATCCTATCGAGGATGGGCACTCCATTCCCCTGCCCGCAGATTTACCGGCCGGCCGCTACACCCTGGTTGTGGGTCTATACGACCCCCGCACCGAGCGCCGGGTGCCGCTAACGGCTGGGGGAGATGAAGTCTCACTCGAGACGATTGCCCTGCCGTAACACAAGGCCCAAGTCGCTATGCTCAGTGGGCAGTCCACAATTGTGAATTGCCAATTGTGCATTGTGCCTTGTCACTTGCTTTCCTTCTCCATCGGCGCCAGGCTGGCCATCAGCCGCTTCAGGCCGATTCCCGGGAAGGCGACCGTTACCTCTTCGTCGCCCCCCACCGGCTTGCTCGCCGTCACAATGCCGTCGCCAAACACCTTGTGGATGACCCTGTCTCCCGCCTGGAAGCTTGGAGCCTCGGGCTCCTGCTCCCTGCCGCGGCGCGGAGTTGCGGTCTCCCGCTCCTGCCACCTTGGGGTCTGCTCCCCGTCCTCCGGATGGGCGAAGGTCTCTGACCAGCCCTCAATCCCGGCTCCGAGGGGCGCGAGGGAAAAGTGCCGGCTGGCGAGCGGCCCAGGAAGCGCCCTGGCTCCAGCCCCAGCGACGGCTGCCGGGCCGGCTTCTTGTCGCGCCGGCCTGTGAGCAGGTGCTCCGGGACGTCGTGCAGGTAGCGGGAAGGCTCGCGGATCTCGCTCTCTCCGTACAGGGTGCGCCGGAAGGTATGGAGTAGATAAAGCCGGTCCTTGGCACGCGTCACGCCCACGTAGCACAGCCGCCGCTCCTCCTCCATCTGCTCCGGGTCGTCCATCGAGCGGCTGTGCGGTAGAAGCTTCTCCTCCATCCCGGCGATGAACACCACACGGTATTCGAGCCCCTTGGCGGCGTGCAGCGTCAGCAGCGTCGGGGCATCCACCTTCTCGTCGAGGGTGTCCACGTCCGAAACCAGCGCCACCTCCTCCAGGAAGGTGCTCAGCGCCGTCTCAACCGGCAGGTCGGCATAATCGCGCGCCACGCTGCGCAGCTCCAGGATGTTCTCCCAGCGTGCCTGCCCCTCCTCCGTCCCGTCGCGGACGAATGCCCCATACTGCGTCTGTTCCAGGAGCAGGTCGAGAAGCTCCAGCAGGTTCAGCTCGCGGCGCGCGCGGATGAGCCCTTCCAGCAGTCGGGTGAAGCTCGCCAGCGCCTGCTGCGCCCGCGCTCCCAAGGGTGCCTTCTCCCCGGGCCGCGGGCTGCCGTCCGCCCGTGCTCCTTCCTCCCCGCCCTCTCCCGCAAGAAGCTGCAGTGCGGCATAGACGGGCACCCCCATCTGCGCCGCCCAGCTCACCAGCGTCGTCACCGTCTGCTGCCCGATATTCCGCGGCGGCACGTTGATGATCCGCGTCAGCCCGACCCCGTCGTAGGGGTTGTGGATCAGACGCAGGTACGCCAGCACGTCCTTGATCTCCTTCCGCTCGTAGAAGCGCGTCGCCCCCACCAGCTTGTAGGGCATGCCGCGCCGAACAAAGGCATCCTCCAGCGGGCGTGACTGGGCGTTGGTCCGGTACATCACCGCGCAGTCGCCCAGCTTGGCATCGCCCTGGCGGACCAGCCGCTGGATCTCGCCTACAATCCAGTCGCCTTCCTCCTGCTGATCGTACGCCTCCACCACGCTGATCTGCGGCCCCCCCTGCTTCTCGGTAAAGAGCTTCTTCGGGTGACGGTGCACGTTGCGGGCAATCACCGCGTTGGCCACGTCCAGGATCGTCTGCGTCGACCGGTAGTTGCGCTCCAAGAGGATGATGCGTGCCCCGGGAAAGTCCTCGCGGAACCGCGCCACGTTGCGATAGTCTGCGCCTCGAAATCGGTAAATCGATTGATCTTCGTCTCCCACGACAAACAGGTTGGCCCTTGCCCCGGCCAGCAGCCTGACCAGCTCGTATTGGGCAATGTTCGTGTCCTGCCACTCATCCACCAGGATAAAGGGGTAGCGTCGCTGGTACTTGGCCCGCACCTCGGCGTCCTGGCGCAGGAGCAACACTGCCTTCATCAGCAGGTCGTCGAAATCGAGCGCCCCATTCTCCGCGAGCAGTGCCTGGTATCTCTCATAGACCCGCCGCGCCACCTCCTCCCGATACGTGCCCGCCGGCATCGCCGCCGGGTCCTGGAGCTCGTTCTTGGCCTGGGAGATGCGCGCGTGCATCGATTGCGGGCGATACAGTTTGTCGTCCAGGTTCAGCGCCCGGATCGCCTGGCGCACCAAGCTGAGCTGGTCCGCGCTGTCATAGATCACGTATTGGGGTGAGATGCCGGCCGCCTCTGCCTCCTGGCGCAGGATGCGGGCGCAGATGGCGTGAAAGGTGCCGATCGTCAGTAGCCGGAACTGCTCGCCCAGCAGTTGGAACAGGCGTTCCTTCATCTCCCGTGCGGCCTTGTTGGTGAAGGTCACGGCCATAATCTGCCGGGCCGGCACCTGGCACTCCCTCACCAGGTAGGCCACCCGGTGGGTCAGCACCCGTGTCTTGCCGCTGCCCGGTCCCGCCAGGACCAGCACCGGCCCCTCCACTGCCTCTACTGCCTCACGCTGGGCGGCATTCAACCCTGCCAGGATCTCTTCAGTCTGAGTCACTCCCACCCCTTCTCATGCCTGGCAGGTCTTGGCCACCTGCCGGGGTTGCTATTCTAGCATCGTTTGGCGCGTGCAGCCAATGGCGTTGCGCCCGCTGTGCCCAGAAAGAACAAGGCCACCCCGTCGGGTGGCCTTGCGGGCATTCGTCTCGTCTCCCCTACACATAGCGCTCTTGAATCACCCGCTCCACATCCTGGCTCGTCCCCCGGAAAGGTCCTTCCTTTTCCATCTTCAGGCTGGTCAGCGCTGCTGCCCAGGTGGTCGCCTCGCCCGGTCCCGCCGACAGCCGCTTCGCCACGTACGAGCCCAGGCAGGTGTCCCCCCGCCCGCTCCGGCCCACCAGCGCCGCCGGGTGGAACCCGGCCTCGTGGTATTGCCCGCCGGCATATACCAGCAGCCCGTCCCGGTGCGTCAGCACGATCTCTTCCGGCCCCAGTCCGGCCAAAAGCCGCGCCGCCCGGTGGATCTCTGGCTCCCCCGTCAGCCACTCGGCCTCGACCACGTCGGCCTTGACGATGCCCACGTGTTGCAGGAAGAGGCGCGCGTCCGGCCATCGCTCGTACGCCAGCCTTCCCTCCCGGGGCACCCGCACCCAGCCCTGCGCGTCGACCGCGACCCTTGCACCCTTGGACGCCAGCGCCTCAATCACGTCCAATTCGATTTCGCCGCGGAACGAGGGATTTAGCACGAACGCCTCCGCGTCCACCTCCGCCACCTGGTCCACGGAGTAGGTGCCCGCGCTGCTCGCGACATAGATCTCCCGCTCGTCCGGGTTCGCGTTGGGGTACACCAGGCTCAGGCAGGTGGACTGCGGTGTCTCCTTCGCCAGCACGTCCACCCCCAGGCCCACTAGCCGCTCGACCACCCGCCAATCCTCTCGCGCCAGCCGGGTGATCGCCGCCACCCGCAGGGGTACCCCCTCGCGGTTGGCCATCGCCGCCGCCGCGTGCGCGCCATAGTTGAACCCGCCGCCGTCCACCATCCGCGTGCCGGCCGCCGACACGATCGTGTCCTTGGTATAGTTCCCCAGGAAGGCTACATCATACGGCGAATGCGGAAGGCTCAATGCACAATGCGCAACGGCAGATTCTTCGCAGGGATCAGCTCGTTCTTCTTTGTGCATTGTGCATTCTGCCTTGTGTATTGTTCCTTGTGCATTCACTACGCCATCTTCACGACAATGTCGTGGATGACGTTGGCCGCCTCATCTCCTCGGTCGGCGCAGTTGCTCAAGTGCCGGTAGATTTCGCGCAGCTTCAGCAGCTTCATCACCGAAGCAATATCCTCCGGCCCCGAAAAGAGATCGGCGATGGCCTCGCGGTACACCCGCTCTACCCGGTTCTCCAGCGCCTTTGCCCGGGACGCATGCTCGCTGGCCACGCCCGGGTTGTCTTTCAACCGCAGCATCGCCAGGTGGATCTCGGCGGCGGCATCCTTCAGCAGCGAGACCATGCGCCGCAGGAACTCGTTCGGCGCCACGTCGAGGATCTGCATCTCTTCCACCGTGCTGTAGGCATAGTCCATCACATCGTCCACCGCGCGCGACAGCGCGAATAGGTCCTCGCGGTCGATGGGCGTGACAAACGTGCGGTGCAGCTCGTCGATGAGGATCCGCCTGATCTCGTCGGCGGCCTTTTCGGCGCGGGTCACGCGCGAGGCAGCCTCGTCGCTGCGCGTCTTCATGAACGCCTCGAGTGCATCCATGCCCTCCAGCGTCGTCTCCGCGTGTTGGATCAAGAGCTGCACGAACTTGTCCTGCTTCGGTCGAAAGAACTCTTTGAATCCCACCTAATCCCTCCAAATGGGGCAGAATTACCCACCCTCTTGCACTATCTCAGGAAACGACTCACGATCAGATACAGAGCCGCCGCCACCAGCGCCGAGATGGGGATCGTCAGCAGCCACGCCACCAGCAGGTCGCGGGCCACCGTCCAACGCACCTTCGACACTCGGTCGGCGGCGCCGATGCCCATGATCGACGAGCTGACCACCTGGGTCGTGCTCACCGGGCCACCGAGCAGCGCTGCTCCCAGGATGATGCCTGCCGACGTCAGTTGAGAGCTGAACGCGTGCACGGGTCGGATCTTGTAGAACCTGGCCCCCAGCGTCTTGATCAACCGCCAGCCCCCGAGCCCAGTCCCCAGCGCGATCGCCCCGGCGCTCATGGCAATCACCCACCACGGGACACGAAAGCTCGTCGTAAAGCCCGTGGTGACCATGGCCATGGCGATGACGCCCATCGTCTTCTGCGCGTCGTTCGTGCCGTGGCTCAGGGCCAGGCCGAGGGCGGTCACCAATTGCCCTCGCTTGAAGAACGTGTTGACGCTGGGCCCCGCTCCCCGAGCCAGGAAGTAAACCAGCTTCAGCACCAGGTAGCCGATGACGAACCCCAGGATGGGCGAGACGAACAGAGCGATGAGCACCTTTTCCAGGCCGGCCAGGCGGATAGTGGACAGCCCCTCGGCCACACCCACTGCCCCGAGAATGCCCCCGATCAGGGCGTGCGACGTGCTGGAGGGAAACCCAAAGTACCAGGTGAAGAGGTTCCACAAGATAGCGCTGCCCAATGCGGCAATGATCACGGCGCTGCTGATGGCTGCCGGATCGACCACCTCGCTTCCGATGGTCGTCGCCACGGCGACGCCGAACAGGAAGGGCCCGCAGAACTCGGCGACGGCCGTCATGCGCCAGTGCCATGCGCGGGGGCATGGCCCGCGACGAGATCATGGTCGCCACGATGTTGCTCGAGTCGTGGAACCCGTTCAAGAAGTCGAACACCAGTGACAAGGGCGATGATGACAATCAATAGCACAGGCATGCAGGCCTATTCCCCCTGTTGCGATCTTGCCAGAATTCCGGCGATCTCCGGCGTCACCCACAGCGCGCCGCCGCTGGTGTCGACGACGATGTCGCACACCTCCATCTGGGGCACGTAGCACCGCTGAGCCATCAAGAACTGCTCCCGGAAGAACCGGTTGCGGAAGTAGGTCGGCTCATACTTCTTCCGGTAATCGATGTCGCGTCTCCATTTCCGCCTCATGCGGATCGAGTCGTCCGTCAGGTACACCACCCGTAAGCCAATCAGGGGCGCAACCTCCTCCAGCAGGAAAGGCTGGTTCCCCTCGATAAAGACCACGTCCGCCGGCTCGATCTCGATCGGGCTGCGGCCTGGCTTCAGTCTGCCATCCAGGTCGTGGCTCGACGTCGCATCGTAAAAGTCATAGCGCGGGGTGGCGATCCTCCGCCCCTGGCGGATCTCCTCCAGGCTGCACAGAAAAAGCGCCAGGTGGATTGCTTCCCGCCCAAGAGTAGTGAATCCCTTTCTCTTCCCGCTGCTCCCGGTCCGTGAGAAAGTTGTCCATCTCAAGGGACGTTACTTGCCTGCCTGATCGTTCCATCTCGCCGCGCAGGCGTGCCACGATCTCCGTCTTGCCTGCCGCCGTCGGTCCGGCAATCGCCACCAGGATGGGCGTTCCCTTCGTGCCGACGAGGCCTCAGTACCGCCTCGATGAACGCCCGGTCTACCTCGGCGTTCGCCTCCTTGAAGGCCTTGTACCCGATCTCGTGGCACCGCTCGAGCTCTTTCTGCTTCGGCTCAAAGCGCTTGAACGGCCTTCCGCCCAGGTGCGCGATCACCCGATCCGTGAAATAGGCCGTCCGGTGCAGGAAGTAGAAGCCTCGGATGTCCAGGTAAAAGTGGGCCGCAACCCACTCTTCTGGGTACGCCCCCGTCGCCAGCCCCACGAGCAGCATCTTGGTCAGGCGCACGATCGCCTTGTCCAGGACGATCCGGTCGCCCACCCTCGGCTTGAGCTGGATGCCGGCATAGAACTCGAGGCTGTTCACCAGCCTCTCGACCTCTTCCTTTGGCAGCAGCGGTACCCCCGCCTGCTCCCCCTCCAGGGGCAGCCAGGGATCCAGGCAATACCGGAACTCGTACGGCTCCAGCTCCTCGATGCCCGGATGGATCCGCTTCATCCTCTCATAGAGGAGGCCACACAAGCTGTCCAGGTCGTCCATCAGCTGTAGATCGCTATCTGCCAAACGCTATGCTCCTCGAGGCATCCCGTTTCAGCCAGCCACCGCAGGCCGGCCACCACCTCTTCCGGCGAGTTGGTGAACTGGAACTCGCACGTGCGCAGCGCATCCGCCGGCAAGTACCGTGCCACCATCCCCCAATCGATCTGCCCCAGGCCGGCGGCCAGGTGGTCCGTCAGGCCCACCACGTCATGCAGGTGGACCCCAATGATCCGGTCCCCGAACCTCCGCAGCCACTCCTCGTGCGTGCCTAGCCCTTGGTTCTCCAGGATCTTGCCATGGCCGACGTCGTGCCAGTGGCCGACTTCCTCCAGGTCCAGGCCGAGCAGCTCCTCCAGCTCATCCGGCAGCGGGATCTCAAAGTAGTGGTAGCGGTTCTCCAGCCCCAGCCTGACCCCCTTCTTGGCCGCATGGGCCGCCAGCTCCACCAGGCTGCGGCGCACTGCCTGCAGGTTCGCCTCGGCCTGCGCCGCCCGTGCCGCCACCATGCGCTCCCTTGCCTCGGCATACTCGGGCAGGTGCGACTTGCCATCACGATACAGCTTGTGCACGGCCCGCTCCAGGGCCGGGTCCATATCGACCTGTCCAGGATGTACAACCACCACCCGGGCGCCCAGCTCGTGCGCCAGGTCGATGCTCCGCGCTATGGCGGCCACCCCCTGCCGTCGTTCTTCCTCGTCAAGCGCCGAGATGATCCAATGGCGCTTCTTTAGCTCCCCCATCGACACGTCGGCCGGGCACGGCTCGTGCACGCTGGTGATCGTGCCGTCCAGCGACAGGCCCGCCATCATCGCCGAGTTGATCCCGTGATTCAGCTCAAACCGGGAAAACCCCAGCCTGGCTCCCGCGTCAAAGAAATCGGCCAGCTTCTCGAACCGGCCAATCGCCCACATCGTGGACAGTGCAGTGTCAGACCTCATACCCCCTCAGTAACGGTACAGATTACGCGCCGTACTTGGCGAGGCGCTGCGCATTCGCGAGCGCGATCGGCAGGATCCTCTTGGCCGGCAGCACGCCCAGGCTGCCTCGCGCGCACGCACGCTCCCCAAATGCCCCGATCCCGTCGGCGCGGACGAGGCCGGAGTATAGCAGGGTCGGCACGGGATGCCAACTGTGCGACCGCAGCAGCGCCGGGGAAGAGTGATCGCCGCTCACGATGACCACGTCCGGCCGGAGGGCCATCAGGCGCGGCATCAGCCCATCCACCTCCTCGATGGCACGCACCTTCCCCCAGAAGTCGCCGTCCTCGCCGGCGGTGTCTGTCTTTTTGATGTGCAGGTAGAAAAAGTCAAACTCGCCCCACGCCTGCTCCAGCACCGCGAACTCGTCCGCCGGCGAGGTGCCCGGGACGTCCAGCACCGTCATCCCCGCCGAGCGGGCCACCCCCCGGTACATCCCGTTGACCGCGATCGCCGCCGCGCGCAGGCCATACAGCTCCTGGAAGCCGGGCAGGCGCGGAAAGCGCGCGAAGCCGCGCAGCAGGATCATGTTCGCCGGGTGCTTGCCCGCCAGCAGCTTCCGCGCTCGCTCCACGAACTGGTTCGCCAGGCCTGCCGCCCTCTCCGCTCCCGGTTCCAGCGCGCGCACCGGAAGGGGAACGAAGCCGCCCGTGTAGGGATCGCTGTCAGTCAATGCCTCGCCAAGACCTGGCCCGCGCATGACAAACGCAAAGCGATGCTCCTTCACCGTCTCCACGAAAAGCTCGGCACCGTCCAGTCGGATGGTCCGCAGGAGCCCTGCCAGCTCCCTGCCTGCCTCTGTCGGGATGCGCCCCGCGCGCCGGTCCGTGATCGTCCCTGCGGCATCCACCGTGCAGAAATTGCCTCGCGCCGCCACGTCCTCGGGGCCCAGCTCAAAATCAGCTCCGAGCGCCTCCAGTGCGCCGCGCCCGATCTCATTTTCGATCGGGTCATACCCGAAAATGGCCAGGTGCCCCGGCCCGCTGCCCGGCGTGATCCCCGGCCCCACCGGCACCGTGAGCCCCAGCGCCGAGTGGGCCGCCAATGCGTCGAGGTTGGGCGTGTGCGCGGTCTCCAGCTCGGTCTTGCCGCCCGGCTCCAGCGGCAATCCACCCAGCCCGTCCATGATCACCAGGGCGATCTTGGTTCCGGCCGGAGCCGCCAGTGCCTGCACAGTTCTCGGATCCATGGCAGGCCTGCTTCAGTTGGCCGCGTGCTTGCCGGTGCCAAACACCAGCGCGTCGTACGCGCGCTGGGTCTTGGCATAATTCCCGTCACGGTCGAGCGCGATCCCCCGGCCGACCCCCGTGACGATCTGTCCGATCCCAATCTCGTCCACCTGGTGCTCGAGCTTCTCCAGCATCGCCGGCGCGCTGCCCGGCTGCGTGCTGCGCCCGTCGAAAATGATGTGCAGGTAGACCTGCTCCAGGCCACGATCGCGCGCCATGCGCAGCAGCGCCAGCGGATAGTCGATGATGCCGTGCGAGCTCTTTTCTGTGAGCAGCCCGATCAGGTGCAGCTTCGCCTTCCGCTGCCGGGTCTCTTCGATCACCCGGCACAGCGTCTCGTTGGTGTAGAACGAGCCGTCCTGCATCGCCTGGTCGAGCCGCGCGTCGTCCTGCAGCACGATCCGTCCGGCCCCGATGTTCATGTGACCCGCTTCCGAGTTGCCGGCGTTCCCCCGCTTCAGCCCCACGGCGTCGCCCGCGGCCTCCAGCTTCGCGAACGGATACTCTCGCACCAGCCGGTCCCACACCGGCGTCTGCGCCAGGAAGATCGGGTTTGTATCGTCTTCGCTTCCAATCCCCCAACCGTCGAGGATCAGGAGCAGCACGCGCCTGCGCCCTCCCCAGTCGTGCACCTTGCAGCCGACCAGGCTTCCTCGCCGCCATCGTCCCTCCCCCTGCTGCAGCGGGGGGGTCAGATCCCCATCGCCTCCAGCACCGTCGGCGCCACGTCCGCCAGCCTCCCGTCGTGTACGGCCCCGTGCGCTCCCCTGCGCCCGTCCAGGAGCAGGAACGGCACAGGGTTGGTGGTGTGCGAGACGTGCGGCGTGCCGTCGGGGTTGGTCATCACCTCCAGGTTGCCATGATCGGCGGTCACGAGCACGACATAACCGTCAGCCAGCGCCGCATCCGCCACCTGCCCCAGCCGCGCATCCACCAGCTCCGCGCACCGGATCTTGGCCTCGCGGTTCTGGGTGTGCCCGATCACGTCCCCGTTGGCGAAGTTGGCCACGATGAGGTCGTACCGCTCGTGGATGCCGCGCACGATCTGCTCCGCGACTTGCGCCGCACTCAGCTCCGGCACCTGGTCGAACGGGACTCCCCTCGGCGACGGGACGCGCACATCCTCCTCTCCGGCGAACGGCTGGTTGTTCCCGCCGTTGAAGAAGAAGGTGACGTGCGCGAACTTTTCCGACTCGGCGACGTGGATCTGCCGCAGCCCTGCCCGGCTGACGATCTCGGCCAGGGTGTCCCCGATCTTGCTCGGCGCGAAGGCGACGGGCAGGTCCTTGAACTTTTCGTGGTATAGGGTCAGGATCACGAAAGTGAGGTTTCGGAAGTCTCGCCGTGGAAAGAGGTCCCGCTCTCGCTCGACGAACGCCTCTGTCAGTTGGATCTCTCGCTCGCCGCGCCGGCAGCAAAAGACCACCGCATCTCCATCTTCGATGCGGCCTATCGGCTCGCCCTGCGCGTCTACCAGGACGATCGGCTCGAGCGAATAGTCGGTCTGGCCCGCGCCGTACAGCTCCCTGACTGCCCGGGCGAGCGCGGCCCCTCCGGTGCGGCGCACCTGCCGTCGGTGCGCTGCACCTTTTCCTCTATCGTCCATCGTCCGTGGTCCGTCGTCCATGGTCAGTCGTCCGTCAGCGATTCCGCTCGGGAAAAATGTCCAGGAGATCGCTCAGTGTCCGGATGATCATGTCAGGTTGGTACTCGCCGCTCATGTCCTTCTTCGCCAGCTCCTCCGGCGTCCCCATGATGATGATCATCCCAAAGCCGGCCCTCTTGGAGCCTTCCACATCGCGCGAGGGGTTATCGGCCACGTACGCAGCCTGCGCAGGCTCGACGCCTGCTCTGCGTGCTGCTTCCCAGTAGATCTCCGGGCCCGGCTTGCGGTGCCCAAAGATGGAAGAAAGGATGACCGTCGGAAAGTACTGGCTCAGGCCGTCCTGCTCCAGCCATTCCGGGATCTCGCGCTCGGTGATGGTGTTGCTCAGGATCCCCAGGCGGTAGCCCCGCCGGTTCAGCTCGACCACCACATCCTTGGCGTCAGGCTGTGCATGCCGGTGCCCCATCGTCTGGCGGTACAGGTACGTCAGCTCCCCCGCCAGCGGCGCAATCCGCTCGGCCGGCCAATCGGGCAGCATCCACTTCGTCCACAGCTCCCTCTCAGGGGCCTCCAGGAGTGTCTCGAAGGCCCACTTCCGGTAGACCTTGTACCGCTTGTCCAACATCTCGCAGAACGCCTCGGGCGACTCTTCTGTGCCGACGAAGGTGGCGATCTGCTGCCTGGCATGGGCCTGGTACGGCTCGTCCACCACCAGGTACCGCAGCGTGGCGCCCACGTCGATAAAGATCACCTCGATATTCCGGATTGTCTCTTCCATTTGGTTCATCTCTGCTTCCTTGAAGATCGGTATGTTGAGCAGGTCCAGCAGCGACTCTGCGTAATAGTCTGCCTCGGCGTCCGCCTCGTAGTGTACGGCGACGGTGGTCATGCCCACCCGGTGCGCGCCCGCCAACTCGTCCGTATCGTGGCCGACGAATGCTGCCTCCTCCGGAGACAACTGCGCCTCCTTCAGGGCAGCCAGGTAGGGCTCTGGCTTCGGCTTGTGCGCGCCGAGCACGGTAGAACAGGTGACCACGTCCACGTACTCGGCGACGCCTACCTTGTCGAGCCATAGCATCTTGCGCTCGACCGGGTAGACCGTGTCGGTGATGATGCCGATGACAAAGCCGCGCTGCTTCAGGGTCGCGACGGCCTCCCGACCACCGGGGATCGCTATGACATTGTCGGAGAAGGCGTGGATCTTGGCCACCATCGGCGCTCGTTCTTCCGGATCGCCGACGCCGTGCATCTCCAGCACCCCGTCCCAATACGCATCATGGCTGACCAGCCCGCTGTCGGCCCGGGATCGCAGCGCTTTCTGGCGTACCCGGTCCTCCGCCGAGAGCTCGGTGGCGTATCCCTTCTCCCTCAAAAGTCCCTGCATGTACTTGTCTGTTGGCAACGGTCGCCGGTAGAATACCCCGGCCGCGTCGAAAAAGATCCCCCGAATAGTCACTTCTCTTCTCCACCCCCGATCTAACTGCTGCTGTGGCCGATCTCCCGACCGTGCCACCCCCCATGCTGTGGCCGGTCTCCTGACCGTGCCACATTCCCTTCTCTCAGTCCTTCGCGCTGACGGCAGTGACAACCTGCATCAGGTCTTGTACGATTACGTCGGGCACCATGGTCCGATCCCCTTCCGGGCCGGTGCCTGTAGGTCGGTCCACCTTGTCGGTGATAAACGACCGGATCTGTATGGCCAATCCATAGCCGGCCCGCCGTGCCCCAATGACGTCCCGGGAGATCGTGTCCCCCACGTACGCGCAGGCGGCCGGCGGCAGCGCCATCAGGCGGGCCGCCTCCTGGAAGATCTGCGCGTTGGGCTTGCGGCGGCCGAACGCCGAGCTGGTCACCACCGGGTCAAAGTAGCCGGCCAGGCCATACTCCTCCAGGACGCTCGGCACGATCCGGCGGCTGGTGATGTTCGAGACAATCGCCAGGCGGAACCCCTTCCTGCGCAGCGCCTCCACCATGGCCGGCGCTTCGGGGCGCAGGCTGCGCACGTAAAAGTGCGTCTCGTAGAAGAATGCCATCTCCTCTGCGGCCGCACTGAGCGGCTCGCGGGGCAGGCCATGATCGGGCAGGATGTACTCCGTCCACATCCTCTCGGGCGGCAGCTCGATCTCGGTTTCTTCGCGCCAGGCCTGGTAGGCCCTCATCCCCTTGGCAACGGTCGCCTTCAGCTCGGCCGCGCTCAAGCCAGGATCCAGCCCCAGGCCGCGCAGCAGCGCCTGCAGGCCGCGTGCAGCCTCCAGCCGGACGGCATCGTCGTAGTAAAGTTCTTCGAGCGTGCCGCCCATGTCAAAGACGACGGCCTGGATGGGGTTGGTTGCCATGTTCAAAGCTTCCAGGTGTGCAGGGCCTTTGGACACGGACGCCGCGCGTCCGTGTCCAAAGGTACCCCTTCTCACCCGGCCTGGCCTATTGAGGGCTAAGCAGGTTGATAGACCAGAAGTCGCGCACTTGGCTGTTGTTCTGGTACGCGTACAGATCGTCGCTGGGCCACAGCTTCAGCTCGTCTCGAGCAGGCATCCCTTCGGCCGGCTCGACGCCTGGAATTGTGGGGTAGTTGCCGATGGCGTTCCACGGCTTGGTCCCTTCCGCTGTGAGAGCGAACTTGATGAACAGCTTGGCAGCATTGGGATGCGTCGAACCGTTGGCAACGCCCAGGTACGTCGACTTCAGGATACCCACGACCGGCTCAAGGCCCAGGCATGGCGCCATGGCCAGTTCACCGTCCAGCGTCGTCTCAAGGCTCGACAGGCCGGTCCAGCCGTACCCCGGCTCCACCGCCGGGTCCATGCCCAGCGTCGCAAATGCCGCGTCCACTTCATCCCCACCTGGCTGAAGCCCGGGTGAGTTCTGGGCCAGCTTCTTCAGGAACAGGTACCCCGCATTGAGGGTATCATCGCCATACGCTGCGTCCGTGGTCCAATCCTTGCCGTACAGTGCCTGGTAGGCCGCAGCCATCTCGTCGGCGTGTTGGACGATCAGGGTGATCTTGGCCGTCGTGCTGGCATCCGCCGCCGGGTCCTCCATGAAGAACTTGCCCTTCAGCGCCGGTTCGGTCAACTGCCACCAGTTCTTGAGGGGGCACCCTTCCGGGTGGATCTCGCTGTTGTACCCGATCACATCCACACCGTGGCGCGCAAGCGCAAAGGGCCGGTCTGCCGTGACATCGTCGACCACCAGTCCCGGCGGCACGTATGACCACAGCCATTGATTGGGCACGAATTCGCCGTAGAGCAGGTGCCCATCGCTGTTGTACCACACATCCCCCACGATGTTCCCGGCTTCCTGCTCCGCCGACATCTTGGTGGCGATGTCGTCGGTATCACCGCCCTCGAGGGCAATGTCCGGGTACAGCGCGGCCCACGTATCGAGCAGCTTCGCGAATTTGGAAGAGTTGCAGTAGACGACCACCTTCCCTTCCTTCTTGGCTGCTGCTTCGATCGCCGCCCAGTCTTCCTGGGCCGGCTGGTACGGTCCAAAGCCATTCGCCTTCGCCCACTGCTCCGCGGCAGTGAGCTCGGGCGCCTTGGTCACTTCGGGTGCCGTGGTCACGACGGGCACCTGGGTAGCCTGCGCGCCACAGCCGGCCACAAAGGTGACCAGCAAACAGATGGTGAGTAACTTCGCAAACGCTTTCATTTCTCTCTCCTTCGATCTCTACTCAAGATACGGGTCACTGGAACAATACGTAGCGGCACGCTGTGTTCTGTCTGCTTACCCTCCTTTCGCTCCCACCCCGGTTCCGTAGCCTGTCCTTCCGCGGGTGTTTCCTGGCTAGCTCTTCGCCACGACCAGGTCTCCACTCTTCTTATCGTACAGGTTCGTCGACTCACGGTCAAAGGTGAGCCAGATCCGCTCATCCATCTTGATCTTGCTGATTCCCATGACCTTGACGGTCAGCTCCAGCTTGCCCAGTTGCGCCACGATGGTAGAATCGGCCCCAGACGGGAGGACGGAATACGCCACGAACGCCACCGAGCCTGGCACCGGCTCCGTCGAGATGGTAATGTCTTCCGGTCGCACACCCACGACCACCTCTCCGGCCGCGCCATGGGTATCGACGGGAATCCGGAACTCGCCGAGATCGACCGACCCTTCCCCATCCACCACGCCGTCCATCAGGTTCACCTTTGGGTTGCCGATGAAATCCGCCACGAACAGGTTCGCCGGGTAGTGGTAGACGCGATCGGGTGTGTCCAATTGCTGAAGCAGCCCTTCCTTCATCACCGCAATCTGCGAAGACATGGTCAGTGCTTCCACCTGGTCGTGGGTGACGTAGATCGTGGTCGCTCCGGCCACGTGGTGCAGGTGCTTCAGCTCGGCGCGCATGTCCATGCGCAGGCGAGCGTCCAGGTTGGAGAGGGGCTCGTCCATCAAGAATACCTTGGGACGATAGGCCAGCATGCGCGCCAAGGCAATCCGCTGCTGCTGCCCCCCGCTCATTTCGCGTGGGTAGCGGTCCGCGTAGCCTTCCATCTGCACTTCGGCCAGCGATTCCCTGACCCGCTGTTCCATCTCTTCCTTGGGCAGCTTCTTGATTTCCAGCGCGAAGGTCATGTTCTTGTAGACCGTCATGTGCGGCCACAAGGCATAGTTCTGGAACACAAGCCCCAGGTTTCTCTGCCCGGGGGACACCGAAATCCCCTGCGCGTGAGAAAACACAAGCTTGTCCCCGATATAGATCTCACCGCCATCCGGGTCTTCGAGGCCTGCGACACACCGCAGCAGGGTCGTCTTGCCGCACCCCGAAGGGCCCAGCAGGGTGAGAAAGGAGCCGGGCTCGATGTCCAGGCTGAAATCGTCGACGGCGACAACTCTGCCAAAGCGCTTGGTGAGATGATTGATTCTGATGGTTGCTTCCATGGTTGGTCTCCTGTTACATCCCAAGGCCTTTTCGCAGGCTGCCGCCCCGGAACCGGCTGATGATAAAGTGTCCTGTTGCCACGAGCGTGATCAGGATCAGGATGACGGCATTGGCCATCTGGCCGTCTCCATTCTCGGTGTAGAACATGGTCTGGCTGGCCAGCACCTGGGTCTCGGTTGTGACCAGCAGGATGATCAAAGACAGCTCGCGCATGGTGGTGATGAACGTCAACAGGAATCCGGCCACAAAGCCGCTGCTGGTAAGCGGAAAGATCAGGCGCCTGAACCGCTGCCAGGCGTTCGCGCCGGCTACCTGGCCCGCTTCTTCCAGCTCCCGGCCGACTTGCATCATGGCAGAAACGCCCGAACGGGAGGAATAGGGGAGATGCTTGCCCACCGAGACGATCACCAACAGGGCAAAGGTCGGGTACAGCGCCGGGATCGGTCCCAGCTTCTTGGCGAACATCGCAATGTAGACGGCGCCAAAGGCAATGCCCGGGATGATGTACGGGATGAACGCCAGTTGTTCGATCACCTTGCTCAACCGGGTGCCCCGGCCTTTGACGATGGCATAGCCCAGGATAATGCCCAGAAACGCCGTGAAGAACGCCGTCCACAACGAAAGCCGGATAGAGTTCCACGCGGTTTGGTATATTTTGGGGTTGCGTAGGACGCCGGGCTCTCCATGGTTGTAGATGGTGTTGCTCTCTCCAATCCAGTGCTGCAACGAGAGATTGCTGAGGCTATAGTTCCCATCCTGCAGCATCACTGTGGACCAGATCAAGAGGCCCAGCGGCACGACGATGACCAGGATCTGAAAAACGATCGTGCCGATCATCATCGGGCGTTTCATCCTGCCCAGCTTACTCGCATTCGAGACAAAGCCCCGTCCGCCAATCGTCTCGTAGCTCTTGCGCGTCCCGACCAGTTTTTGGTTGAGCCAAATGACGGACATGGAAAACAGGACCAGCACGATGGCCAACACAAAGGCATCCGCCCTGTCTCCAATCGCGATGCTCTGCCGGATCCTGGTAGCCACTACATAGTACTTGACCTGGATTCCCAGGATATTCGGCCCGCCGAAGGTGCCCATGACCTTGGAAAACGTCATGATAAAGCCGGAGAGGATGGCCGGCATCACAAGGGGAAAGGTGATCTTTCTCAGGATACGGCTGCGGCTGGCTCCGGCCAACTCCCCCGCTTCTTCGAGGTTGGAATCGATCGACATCAGCGCCGCCGACACGAACAGAAAGAAGAAAGTGTAGTAGTGCAGTGCGCAGCAGATGATGATCGGCACCGGCCCGTAGGATAGCCAGTTCGGGGGCCCTTGTCCTGTCAGCCACTCGTAGACACCCGGCGTCCCGCCGGAAAGCCTGTTCTTGAAGAACACCAGCCAGGCCTGGGCCAGGGTCCAGGACGGCATGATGTAGGGGATCACCGCCAGTTGGTTGATCAGCTTCCTGCCCGGCATATCGGTTCGGACCACCAACCAGGCCAACGATCCGCCGATCAGCAGTGCCAGCAGCGTGGCCCCGGTCGCTACGGTCAACGAATTCCGCAGCGGGGTATACGCGTAGATCCTGCCCAGGACCCCGGTCAACATCCTGACATAGTGATAAGCGGTGAGCTTGCCTACTTCGGCACCGGGCACCTGGGTGAGGTCTTTGCCCTGGTAGGTCACCGTGGTCGCCACCATGCGATACAGGGGTATGACGACCATGTAGAACAACAGGGCCAGCATGATCAAGGACAGGACAATGTGGGGCCGTTTGATCCACCGGATGAACCTTCTGCTCGAGGCCAACACCCTCAGCGAGAGCGAGTCCGGAGAGACTGCGGCAGAACGTGTACTCACAGGCCTTCCTCCGTGGACGAGTGTCTGGCAGGTACCTTGCCGTGGCCGGAGCCGAGCGCCGGGGAAGCAGCGTCCAGGCCAAATGCGTCGCGCAGTTGTTGGAGCCGGTTCAACGCGGTCAGGCTCTCGTCTGGCCTGGCCATCGCCACCGCCAGGATCAGCGCGTTCAAGATCGACATCGGCACCGTCAGCGAGTGAAAGGTGGAAACCGGTCCCCGCCGGGCGGCAAGGATCACATCGGCTTTGCTCCGCAGCGCCGGCCCCAACGTGTCGGTCAAGAGGATCGAGGGGCAGCCTGTCATCCGGGCACACTCCAGCACGCTCACCAGCTCGGGCCGCAGGTAGTTGAAACCGCTCGCCAGCACCACGTCCCCAGGCCGCAGGAGCTGTAGCTTTTCCAGCAGGTGGCGTCCCGACTCCGTCATGGCGATGGTCAGGATGCCAAGCCGGCGGAAGCGCAGCTCGGCCAGCTCGGCCAGGGTGCCCGACGGGCCACTGCCGAACACAAAGATCCTCTGCCCGCTCAGCAGCAGCTCAACGGCGCGGTCAAAGTCGGCCGGATCGACGCTGTGGGAGGCTTCGGTGAGGTACTGCACTTCCATGTCCAGCACCTTCGCCAGGACGTGGCCCTGGCTGCTGGCCAATTCTCCGAGCTTGTGCCGCAGCCGGCTGGCGGGGGTGGCCTGGGCGCGGAAGAGCCCTTGCAGGCAGCGGCGAAGGTCGCGGAACCCATCGTAGCCGATGGCCCGCGCAAAGCGGACCAGGGTGGCCTCGCTCACCGCCAGCTCCTGTGCCAGGTCGGCCGCCGGCATGAACGCAGCCTCGTCGTAGCCTGCCAGAAGATAGGAGGCAATCCTCTGCTGGCTCTTGGTGAGGCTCAGATGGTGATCCTCCAGCCTTTGCCGGAAGTCGTTCAGTCCTTCTTCCATCCAGCTCCTCCCAACTGCGGCGTTGGGCAACCTTACCGAGTGCTTGACCTTACAATGAAAGATTGTACGACAAAGCGGGGGAAATGTCAAGTTTAGTTTCAGGAGGTGATCGGTCTTGTCATCTCACCAGGGGTGTCTGGCACTTCGGCGTCCTCAAGCCGCGCACCGGGTAGGTCGCCGCCAAATGTGCGCAATGCGTTCACCTGTGCTACACTCACACAATGGCATCTGGGTTAGGGGTCAAAAGCAGGTGAGAGTCCTTGTAGTCTGCACCGGAACTTCTCTTCGCTTTCCCGCGTCTGCCATACAGCCGCAAGCCCACATATCGCAAAGGGGGACATGCCATGGCCAACTCACGGAAAGAAAAGCCCGGCCGGCGCCGGCTCCGTATCGCCGGCGCTCTGCTCCTGGTCGCAGTCGTCGCAGCCGCAGTCACCTTCCTTTTCTGGCGCAGTGCGCACAAACGCCAAGCCGAGGGCGTCACCTCCCCCACCCTGGTCGAGACGACAGGATCGGGTAAAGCCATGTCCGGTGTATCCGTCGGCGCCGTAGAGACTTTTGCTCAGGGGAGCAGCGGGCCGTTCCTCTCGCTGAGCGAGGGCGGCGCGGCGCCCCAGGCCGTCGCCTTGCTGCCTCCCGCCGCCGGCGAGCCCCTGCCCGATCCGGACGTCGCCTCGCTCCTCGCCCGGCTGCCCGATATCGGCGGCGAGCCCGAGGATCAGGTCGATCTCCTCCTCCCAGACGAGTCCCTCCCTCCGCCGCGCCCCGGCCAGACCATCGAAGAGGACTTTCCCCCGCCGGCTGCGCCCGTCACGCCGCCTGAGGTTGCGACCGGCCCCCTGGAAGTGCTGCGCTACTCCCCGGAGGGCGAGATTTCCCTGGCGCCCTTCGTCAACGTGACCTTCAACCAGCCCATGGTGGCGCTGGCGACGCTCGAGGCGCTGGCGGCCGGCGATGTGCCGGTACGGCTCGAGCCCGCCCTGCCGGGCACCTGGAAGTGGCTGGGCACCAAGACGCTGCGCTTCGAGTTCGACTCGGCCCAGGTCGACCGCCTCCCCATGGCCACCCAGTACGTTGTCACCGTGCCGGCCGGCACCCGGTCGGCGGCAGGTGGCGTCCTGGCCAAGGAGGTCCGCTGGACCTTCTCCACGCCTCCGCCCCGCATGCTCACCTCCTATCCCGTATGGCAGCCCGCAGCCCCTGGAGCCGCTCTTCCTGGTCACCTTCGACCAGCGCGTCGATCCGGACGCTGTTCTCGGTTCAATCAAGCTCACGGCGGATGGGCGTGAGGTGCCTCTCAAGTTGGCAACGGCCGGCCAGGTCGCCGCCGACAAAGAAGCCGCCCGCCTCTCCAAGGACGCCGGCGAAAGCCGCTGGCTGGCGTTCGTCGCCCCGGACCCGCTGCCCGCCGACGCCGCCATCGCCGTCACCGTTGGTCCCGGCACACCCTCCGCCGAGGGGCCGCTCGTCACCCAGGCGGCACAGAGCTACGAGTTTCGCACCTACGCCCCTCTCCGCATCGAGCGCCACGGCTGCTCTTGGTACGGCGAGGAATGCCCACCGCTGACGCCCTTCTACATCGAGTTCAATAACCCCCTCGACGTGGACGCCTACCAGGAGGCCATGCTGCGCATCGAGCCGGCGCTGCCGGGCGCCACCGTCGACGTGGCCGGCAACACCATCTCCATTCGCGGGGCAACCGCCGGCCGCACCACCTACACCGTCACCGTCGATGCTGCCATCCAGGATACCTTCGGCCAGACGCTGGGCAAGGAGGCCGTCCTCGATTTCAAGGTGGGCTCCGCCGAGCCCTCCCTCATCGGGCCGCAGGGCGATTTCGTCACCCTCGATCCCGCCTCCAAGAAGCCGGCCCTGACCGTCTACTCCGTCAACTACAAGCGCCTCAAGGTGCGCGCCTACCAGGTCCAGCCCTCCGACTGGGTCGCCTACAGGACCTTTCTCCAGGAGTACTACTATCAGGCGGATGCACCGGAGCCTCCCGGCCGCCTGGCGATGGACAAGACCATCCCGCTCGAGGCTGCCCCCGACGTGCTCCTCGAGACCGGCATCGACCTGGGCGCGGCCCTGGAGGGGGGCCTGGGCCACCTGGTAGTCATCGTCGAGCCGGAGCCGCATCCCAGTGGCAAGGACAGCTACTACCCGATGATCCGTGCCTGGGTCCAGGTGACCCAGATCGGCCTCGACGCCTTCTCAGACGCCGGCCAGGCGGTGGCCTGGGCAACCGCCCTGAAGGACGGCGCCCCGCTCGCCGAGGTCGCTATTGAGAGCCGATGCCGGCAAGCAGGTAGCCGTCACCGGCGTCGACGGAACGGCCCGCTTTGAGCTTCCCGCGCAGGGTACGGCCCAGTTGGTCGCCCGCAAGGGCGCCGACGTGGCCATCCTGCCGCCCTCTGTCTGGGTCTGGGGTGGGGACACCTGGCAGCCCAGGCCGGTGCAGGACGAGCTGCGCTGGTACGTCTTTGACGACCGCGCCATGTACCGGCCCGGCGAAGAGGTACACGTCAAGGGCTGGCTGCGCGCAGGTGGGCGGCCGGCAGGACGGCGACGTCAGCCTGGTCGGCGACGGGCTGCAGGCCGTCGGCTACCAGGTCATGGACTCCCAGGGCAACGATGCTGCTGAACGGCGAGGCGAAGGCGAGCGCCTTGGGCGGCTTCGACTTTTCCTTCACCCTGCCCGACAACGCCAACCTGGGCTACACCTCGATCAACCTGGACGCGCGCGGAAGGCTCGGAAACCTGGCGGGGCAGTCGTTCGGCCACTCCTTCCAGGTGCAAGAGTTCCGCACCCCCGAGTTCGAGGTCAAGGCCCGCAACGAGACGCCCGGTCCCTACTTCGCCGGCGGCGAGGCCACGGTCGCCGTCGAAGCGGCCTACTATGCCGGCGGTGGGCTGCCCAATGCCGAGGTCAACTGGAATGTGACGTCCACCCCCGGCAGCTACTCGCCGCCCAACTGGCCCGATTTCATCTTTGGCACCTGGCGGCCCTGGTGGCGCTTCTACGACTCCTACTGGCCGTACGAGTCCGAGTCCGAGGTCGAGACCTTTACCGGCCTGACCGACGCCTCCGGCACCCACTACCTGAAGCTCGACTTCGGCCAACCGGCGGAGCCCAAGCCCGTGAGCATCCGCGCCGAAGCCACGGTCATGGACGTCAATCGCCAGGCCTGGTCGGCAAGCACGTCGCTGCTCGTCCACCCCGCCGACCTCTACGTCGGCCTTCGCTGCGATACCACCTTCGTCGAGCGCGGCCAGCCCCTGGTGATCCAAACCATCGTCACCGACCTGGACGGCGTGCCCGTGGCCGACCGCCCGGTGCTTGTAAAGGCCGCGCGCCTCGAATGGAAGACCGTCCGTGGCGTCTGGACTCAGGAAGCCGTCGACCTCCAGGAGTGCACCGTGGGCTCCACCCAGGAGCCCGTCTCCTGCACCTTCAAGACCGACGTGGGCGGCGAGTACCAGATCACCGCGACCGTCACCGACTCCCGCGGTCGCACCAACCAGAGCCGCTTCACCCGCTGGGTCAGCGGCGGCAAGCAGCCGTCGGCGCGCAAGGTCGAGAAGGAAGAGGCCACCCTCATCCCGGACAAGGAGACCTACCAGCCCGGCGACGTGGCCCACATCCTGGTGCAGTCTCCCTTCAGCCCGGCCGAAGGGCTGCTCACCGTCAGCCGAAGTGGCATCCTCTACACCGAGCGCTTCCGGATCGACGAGGGCACCGTCACCCTGGACGTGCCCATTGAAGAGGCCGCACATCCCCAACCTGCACTTGCAGGTAGACCTGGTGGGCTCCGCACCCCGCACCGACGACCTGGGCGAGCCCGTCGCCGGCGTTCCTGCCGCGGCCCGCCTACGCCTCCGGCGAGCTCAATCTGCCCATCCCGGCCCTGCAGCGCACCCTGTCGCTCCAGGCGGTGCCGCGCGAGAAGGAGCTCGAGCCTGGCGGCGAGACGACCCTCGACCTGCTCCTGACCGACGCCGCCGGCCAACCGGTCCCCGACGCCGAGCTGGCCGTCGTCGTGGTCGACGAGGCCATCCTGGCCCTGACCGGCTACCAGTTGGCCGACCCCATTGCCCTCTTCTATGCTGAGCGGCCCGCCGACGTCACCAGCCACTATGCCCGCGAGTCAGATTATCCTGGCCAACGTCGAGTCCTTGGAAGCCGCCGGCCAGCCGCGATGTCCTCGAGACTGTGGTGGTCCAAGAATCGGCGGCCCAGGCCACAGCCTCGCCGGCCATGGCGCCGGCGCCCGGTGACAGTGCCAAGGGGATGGCCGGGTCCGAAGCGCAGCCGCCCATCGCCGTGCGGACCGACTTCAACCCGCTTGCCACCTTCGCCGCCGAGGTCCGCACCGGCGCCGGCGGCACGGCGCAGGTGGCGATCGAGCTGCCCGACAACCTCACCCGTTACCGCGTCATGGTCGTCGCCGTCTCCGGCGGCACCCACTTCGGCACGGCCGAGGCCAACCTGGTCGCCCGCCTGCCCCTCATGGTCCGGCCCTCTGCGCCGCGCTTCCTCAACTTCGGCGACCGGTTCGAGTTCCCCGTCGTGCTCCAGAACCAGACGGACGAGCCCATGGCCGTCGACGTCGCCCTCCGGGTCACCAACCTGGCGCTCGACCGGCAGCCAGGGCCTGCGCCTCACCGTCCCCGCCCGCGACCGGCTCGAGGTGCGCTTCCCAGCGACCACCCTCAAGGCCGGCACGGCCCGCTTCCAGGTAGCCGCCGTCTCGGGCGCCTTTGCCGACGCGGCATCCGGCGAGTTCCCCGTCTACACCCCGGCCACGACCGAGGCCTTTGCCACCTACGGCGTCGTCGACGAGGGCGCCGTCGCCCAGCCCGTGGCGGCCGTCGGCGATTCCGTCTTCTCGCAGTTCGGCGGCCTGGAGATTACCACCTCTTCCACCGCGCTCCAGGCCCTCACCGACGCCGTCCTCTACCTCGTCTCCTACCCCTACGAGTGCTCCGAGCAGTTGGCGTCGCGCATCCTGGCCGTCTCGGCCCTGCGTGACGTGCTGGAGGCCTTCTCGGCCGAGGGGCTGCCCTCCTCCGCCGAGATGGAGGCCGCCGTCGTGCGCGACATCGCCCGCCTTCAAAAGCTCCAGAACGACGACGGCGGCTTCCGCTACTGGTACCGCGGCCGCGAGTCCATCCCCTTCAACACCATCCACGCCGCCCACGCCCTCCAGCGTGCCGAGCAGATGGACTTTGCCGTCCCGCCCGAGATGCGCTCGCGTGCCCTCGACTACCTTCGGCAGATCGAGAACCACTATCCCACCTGGTACGACACAGTCCACGCGCCACTCCCTGAGCGCCTACGCGCTCTACGTGCCGCACCCTCATGGGCGACGGCGACGTGGAAAAGGCCCAGAAGCTGCTGGACGAGGCCGGCCTCGACAACCTGTCGCTCGAGGCGGACGCCTGGCTCTGGCAGGTGCTCAACGGACGATCCCCGCTCGGCAGCCACCGTCGAGACGATCCGGCGTCACATCTCCAACCGTGCCGTCGAGACGGCCGGCGCGGCCAACTTTACCACGTCCTACAGCGACCAGACCTACCTGCTGCTCGATTCCGACCGCCGCACCGACGCCATCGTCCTCGATGCCCTGATCGCCGGCGACCCGCAAGAGCGACCTCATCCCCAAGGTGGTCAACGGCCTGCTGGCGCACCGCGTCCAGGGCCGCTGGAACAGCACGCAGGAGAACGTCTTCATCCTGCTCGCCCTCGATAGCTACTTCAACACCTTCGAGTCGCAGACGCCCGATTTCGTGGCGCGCATCTGGCTGGGCGACGCCTACGTCGGCGAGCATGCCTATCGGGGCCGCACCACCGAGCGCCACGAGTCGGATGTCCCCATGTCCTACCTGGCCGAGCTCGACGAGGCGCAGGACCTCATCCTCAGCAAGGAAGGGCCCGGCCGGCTCTACTACCGGCTGGGGCTCCGCTACGCGCCCACCGACCTCACCCTGGATGCGCTGGACATGGGCTTTGTGGTCCAGCGCACCTACGAGGCCGTCGACGACCCGGCCGACGTGACCAGGGACGAGGACGGCGTCTGGCACATCAAGGCCGGCGCCCGCGTCCGTGTGCAAGCTGATGATGGTCGCCGACAACCGGCGCTATCACGTCGCCCTCGTCGACCCGCTGCCCGCCGGGCTGGAGATCGTCAACCCCGCCCTCGCCGTCTCGGGCAGCATCCCCCAGGACTCCAGCTCCCCGACTTTAGCTACGGTTGGTGGTGGTGGGGACCCTGGTACGAGCACCAGAACATGCGTGACGAGCGCGCCGAGGCCTTCACCCCGCTCCTGTGGGAGGGCGTCTACAACTACTCCTACATCGCCCGCGCCACCACGCCCGGCACCTTCGTCGTGCCCCCGGCCAAGGCCGAGGAGATGTACTCCCCCGAGGTCTTTGGCCGCAGCAGCAGCGACATGGTCATCGTGGAATAGCCGGTCGCATAACCTCCCCGAAGGCGCGCGCCTTCGGGGAGGTTCATGGAGGCAGACCATGCCAGGCAGATACGAGCAGGACGAGCTTCTTATGCAGCGAATCCGCCCCCTACTGGCTGGGCTTTCCGGCCTCGTCGAAAAGAGCATGTTCGGCGGCGTCGGCTTCATCGTGCAGGGCAACATGGCCGGCGGCGTACACAAGGGCGAGCTCATCGTCCGCGTTGGGCCGGATCGCTATGCGCAAGCCCTGGACAAGCCTCATGCCCGGCCGTTCGACCTCACCGGCCGGCCCATGCAGGGATGGATCACGGTGGCCCCGCCCGGCTTTGCCGCGGACGCGGACCTCAGGCGGTGGGTACAGTGGGGGGTAGAGTTCGCACTGACCCTGCCCGCGATATAGAGATGACTCATGTCGTAGACAGGCTTGGACTTCTGGAGGCTCTACCATGAATCCTATCGGCCTGGAGGCTGTTTCCCGCAGAGATCCTGCCCACCGAGCACACAGCCTGCCTGGTGCATTCCCGAGCAGGGCAGGCCCCAATCGCAGGGGCGGCCCCGCACTTGGCCGCCCACCCGCGATGCCGCCTTCTCCGTGCCTAGCGCAGGTAGAGCCGCATCACCGGCCGGCGCCCGGTTTCCTGCGCCACAACCTCGAACCCCATCCGCTCAAAGGTCGACTGGATGCCCATGTATCGCTCGTAGGGCAGCAGCTTCGTGATCTCTGTCCGCAGCGGGTAGGCTTCGACGATCTCGGCCCCCTGCGCCCGGGCATAGTCCAGCGCCGCCAGCAGCAGCCTCTCCGTTACGCCCTGCCTCCGGAACGCCTTGGACACAAAGAAGCAGGTGATCGACCATACCGGCCGGTCGTCCACCCGCTTCAGCGTGCGTGAGCGGTCCAGCGTGGGATAGTCCTCCCGCGGCGCAATCGAGCACCAGGCGACTGCCCTGTCCCCCTCGTACGCCAGGATGCCCGGCACCTTGCCGCCGGCCACGATGGCATACAGCGCCAGCCGGTTTCCCTCCCCATAGCCCCGTTGGCATTCGGCCCGCGACGTCCTCCAGTACATGCACCAGCAGCCGTTCTGCGTCCCGTGCTCCCGGAAGAGAGCCTCAAAACTGTCCCATGTATCCAGGGTCAACCGCTTCACGGTCAGCGGCTCATCCATTGTCGTATCTGCCATTCGAGCCTCCTACGGGTTCTTGAGCCCCGTTTCCAGCTTGTTCGTCACCTCACGCCTGACCCGCGAGGCCAGCACCCCCTCGTGCCTGCGCAGGAAGGCCCTCACGGCGTCCGGATCGTGGACGACCAGCTCGCGCAGCGCCCAGGACAGTGCCTTCACCACCATCTCCTCCCGGCTGTCAACCAGCATCTCGCAGATCCCCAGGGTCTGGCCCACGTCACCCCGCCCGCCGAGTGATCGCACATTGAGGGCGACCGTGCTCACCAGGGCGGCACGCCTCCACCAGGGATCGGCCGATTGTGCCCAGTCGCGGATCGCATCCGCCGGCAGCAGCCCGTCGCGCCACGCCGGCCCGGAGAGCGTCCGGGCGAATCCGTCGACGCTCCACCAACTGTCGATCCCGAGGCCCAGGGCTTCCACTTCTTCCCGATTCAGGGAGTGGTAGGCGCCCTCGTGAGCGGCGACCAGCTCATAGGCGATCCAGCGGTGCTTATCTACTGCCACGATCGCATGCGCCATTTCTAGCACAAACGCCCCAGGCCGCGAGCAAAGCTCTGTGGAGTAGGCGCGCCGCAGTTGGCGCAGTGGCTCCGCTCTCTGCTCGTCGAGGGCATCCAGCTCGCGGAGGATGCTCGCTGCCATCTCCAATGCCTCCATGCTCTTCTCTCCTCGCTTGCCGTAGCGTACCGCCTCCAGCGGAGCGTCCAGGTCCAGCACCTTCACTGCGCCGTCAGCCGCAAAGCCCATCGCCTCGTAAAAGCGCCGTGCCCGGACGTTCCCGGCCAGCACCCACAGCTTGATCTCGACACAGCCCCGCGACGCCAGCAGCCCCTCGGCGAACCGGCATAGGCGGCGGCCGGCGCCCTGGCGCCAGTGCTGCGGCGCCAGGTAGATGCCCCAAATCTCGCCCACCCTCTGCGGGTCCACGTCGGCGTCGCGGCACGCCCCGAGCGTGACAAAGCCGAGGATCTCGCCCCCGCGCTCCGCAACGTAGGTCTCCTCCTTGCTGGGGGCGGTCTCCAGACCGTGCCCCGCCAATTGCTCCCGAAAGCGCGTCGCCCTCCGCTCGTAATCCAGGCTGTCCAGCCGCGAATCGGGCACAAGCCCGCGGTAGGCCACCCTCCACGCGTCGACGTGCAGCCGGGCCAGTGCCTCGGCATCCTCCACCGTTGCCCGTCGGATCGTCATCTCCGCCACACCCCTTGCCCCTCTCAGTGCTCTCAGTCCCCCTCATCTTCTCAGTGATTCTATGCTACCCCCAGGCCCCTCTCCTGTCAACCGCGAGCCGGCCGGCCTGCGGAGCTGCCGCACTCGCGCCTTGGTGGCTCCATGCTCGGCCGCTTGTCCGTTCCTCAGGCCACTGCCGCAGGCTCGACAGCCCTCTGTGTCCTCAGCGCCGTTCATCTTCTCGGCGGTTCAGCCACCCAACGCAGCGGCGCCGCACCCTTCGGTGCGGCGCCGCCGATTGCTCTATGGCTGTAGGGGATCCCACAGCCCTCTCACTCCTGGACTACGGCACGACGATGATCTTGCCCGACATGCCCTGCCCACCCGGCCCGCCGTGTGGGGCGCAGTAGTAGGGGTACTCGCCGGCCTGCGCAAAGGTGTAGAAGAACTCCTCCCCCTTCTGCAGCGATCCACTGTCGAACAGGCCCGTGTCGGATGTGACGGTATGCACTGCCTGGTCCTTATTGCTGAACTTGACCCGGGTCCCAACCTTTACCGTTAGCACCTGGGGCACCATCTGGAAATCCTCCAGCTCGACCTCGGCCTCCCCCACCGCCACAGTAGGCGACCCGCCAACCGTGGTCGCAGCAGCCGTCGGGTTGCCCGCCGGTGCCGAACCGCCGGCCCGCACTACGATGATCTTGCCCGAGAGTCCCTGTCCGCCCGGCCCGCCGCCCGGGTCGCTGTAGTAGAGATACTCGCCGACCTCCGTAAAGGTGTAGAAGTATTCCTCTCCCTTCTGCAGTGTCCCGCTGGTGAAAGCGCCCGAGTCCGATCGAATGATGCGAGCCTGCGCGTCCCTGTTGCCAAACTTGACCCTCGTCCCAACCGCGACCGTCAGCACCTGCGGCCGAGCCACGTTGTCTTCCAGCTCTATCTGGGCCTCCCCGACCGCTACCGTCGGGTTGTTCACAGGCGCCGAAGGGCTTGCGCTGGCTGTGGGCGCTGCGGCCAGGCCGCCCGTGATCTGGAAGGCAGGGCTGACCATCTGCTCACCGACCAGCACCGGCCCATCCGGGCCGGGGAACTCGTAGGTCCCGACCGTGCCCGCGTCACTGTGCAGCATGGCATACAAGGTCTGGGTGGCATCGGAGCTATCGATCAGGACCACCACATTCGTGTTCTCGCCGTCGCTCACCGGGCTGTAGCCCAACACCGGGCCCGGCTTCCCGCTTGCGTCGGTGTGGACCACCAGCCAGCCAGGGCCGTCGCTCACAACCTGGGCGATCGTCACGCTGTCTTCGACAATCGCCTGGTCGGCGACCGTCACCGACGGGATGATGGCCGCAGTCTCTGGCACGGTGGTCGGGACTGAGGTCGGCTCCGTGGTAGCCGGCACGCTGGTCGGTGCCGATGCGGTCGGCTGCGCGGCCGGCACGGCGGTCGAAGCCGCCTGTCCACAGGCTGCCACCACGAGGGCGACCAGGAGCAGCGCGCTGGCTGCCAGGATCATGGTCGGGCGGCGCCGCCTGACGTTCACTTTTTCGAAACTATTGTAGTCTCTCATTGTATTCACCTTTCACTCTATATCATCTCGCGTCATCTATCGGACGCCTTCATCCCATAGTACGCACTGGATTCGACCTGGGATTCCTCACCACATTAGAACGGCATAAAGACCGGGCAGCCACGTCGCAAAAAGCCAGGGACCCGATTCTCGAGAATCGGGTCCCTGGTTCCGGTGGCCTGGGCATGGCCTGCCCGGTCCGGTGTACGCAAATATCACTAGCCTACGGACTCCCCTCCAACACCACCGCGCTCGTCGGTGCCGGGCTGCCGCCCAGCGG
Source organism: uncultured Chloroflexia bacterium (assembly GCA_963701775.1). GTDB lineage: Bacteria > Chloroflexota > Anaerolineae > JAAYZQ01 > JAAYZQ01 > DAOQVR01. Next base: position 37,817 of record CAVPBH010000032.1, on the reverse strand, counting down.
CTCAAGGGTCACGCTGAAGGTGGAGTAGTTCATCAGCGGCTCCGGCGCCAGGATTTCAAGCACCCCGTAGCCATGGCTGTTCACCGAGAAGATGCCGCCACTGATGCGCTCAGTGCCCTGCATCAGCCACACCTGGTACTGGTGCGCCGCATCCGGCACGGGCAGGTTCTCCACCACCAGTGAGCCGTATTCCCCATCCGAGCTTATAACGAGCCTGCCCTGCGCCCCCGGCGCTGTCTCGGCCGGCACCATCGCTACCACCATCATCTGCGCGGTCCTCGGCGTCGTGGGGTGGGACTGCCGCCAAAGCCACACGTTCCCGGCCGCCAGGGCGACGATCGCCGCCAGGGCTGCCAGCCCCCAGGCCGGGGCCGAGCGCCGGAACAGGCCGGCGAGCGCGTTCCACCACGTGCGGCGAGGTGCCGCCTCCTGCGCCCGGCGCGCCCGCTCGACGCGCTGCATCACCCGCCGCTTCACCCACGCCTCCGGGGCCGCCTGGGGCGTGGCCAGCGCCAACCGCCCGGTCACCTCCAGGTAGCTCCGCAGCTCGCGGCGGCACTGCGCGCACCCCGCCAGGTGCTCCGCCACCCGGGCTGCCTCCTCTTCGTCGAGGCAGTCCAGGGCATACGCCGCCAATTGCTCCACGACATGCATACGTTCTACGTCTCCTACTCTCGTATACGCATCCCGGCGGCATTCAGATCTGTCTGGCAAGCGCGGTTTCGCACTTTGCAGGAGAACTCTCAACCCTGGTCCTGCAGCGCTGCGCGCAGCTTGTCCATCGCCAGCCGGATGCGCGTCTTGACCGTCCCCAGCGGCACCCCCAGCGCCGTGGCAATCTCTCCCTGCGTGTATCCTCGGAAGTAGGCCAGTGCCAACGCCTGCTTCTGCTCTTCGGGCAGTAGCCCCACGGCAGCGCGGACCTCCGCCCGCAGCATCGAAAGCTCTGCCTCCTGCTGCGTGCTGCCGCTGGGCACCTCTATCCCCGGCCCGTCCTCGATCTCGTCCCACGATACGCTCTGCCCCTCGACGCGGGCGCCCAAGCGCCGCAGGTGGTCGATCGAGCGGTGCCGGGCAATCGAGGCAATCCAGGTGCGCACCGTGCCCAGGTCAGGCCGGTACTGCCTCGCCCGCTCCCATGCGCGGACGAACACGTCTTGGGTGATCTCTTCGGCACTGGCTGGATCGCCGGTGGTTTGGAGGGCCAGGCTGAAGGCCAGGCGGGCATACCGGTCGTACAGCTCGCTCAGGGCCTCTTGTCGCCCTTTCGCGATCAACTGCATCAAGCCTTCGTCATCCTGGTTCCGATGGTCACTCACCGAATAGCTCACCTGCCGCGCACTTCTTCCTGGAACCAATCTCCTGTGCTCACCTCACCATTCTATCACACCCCCTAGACACGGCCAAGCCGGTGTCGCAGTCCCGGCTTTCGAGACGGCCATTGCTACGTTGTCTGGCTTCGTGCAGCTCTGTCTCGTCACCAAAGACGAAAGCCTTGCGCAGGCATCAATCCTGCGCAAGGCTTGGGATGCGGCCGGCCATCAGGCCATGCCGGGATTACGGCACAATCAGGCTCTTGCTCAAGACGCTGTGCGCCGGGTCGAACGTGTATCCTGTCTTGGCGATGTTGGTGATGGTCAGCGTGTAGGTGCCGTGCACGCTGCGCGCCTTGAACCTCGCCAAGCCTGTGGTGTTGGTGGCCGCGGACTGGGCAGGGCTCGTCCCGTCGGGCAGGGTCCAGGTGACGTATACGGTGGCACCCGGTACCACGGCACCCGTCTCGGTCCTGACTTTCACCAGCCCGGTGACGTTCACGCGGTTGCCCTGCACGGTATAGGTGAGGTTGATCGCGGTGGAGCGCAGGCAGTTCGATGTGCAGCCTGGCGGGCTCACGGTGATGGTCACGCTCTCCGAGTCGGTAGCCCCCTGGTTGTCGGTGACCGTTAGCGTCGCCTGGTAGGTGCCCGCGTTGGTGTAGGTGTGGCTGGGGTTGGGCTGGCTGGATGTCCCTCCATCGCCAAAGGCCCAGGCGTAGCTCGAGATCGTGCCATCCGGGTCGTAGGAGCCGGCGGAGCTGAAGTTGACCGCCAGCGGTGCGACGCCCGAGGTCGGGTTGGCCGAGGCGACGGCGACCGGCGCCTGGTTGGTTTGACCGACGTACACCGTCAGGGTATCGGTGTCGGTCGCGTTGCGGCTGTCCCACACGGTGAGCGTCACCTGGTAGGTTCCTGCCTGCTGGTAGGTGTAGTAGGCCGTCGAGCCCCAGTAGACACTGCCGTCGTGGAACTGCCAGCGGATGTTGCCCAGGGCGCCGTCGGGGTCGTAGGAACCGTCCGCAGAGAAGGTCACGTCGAGCGGCGGCGGCCCGCTGGCAGGCTCGGCCAACGCCCACCGCCACAGGCGGCTGGTTCGGTGCGGTCACCGCCAGGGGCACCGTGTTGACCGTCTGCGCCCCCTGGTTGTCGGTGACGGTCAGCGTGACCACATAGTTGCCGGGTACGGCAAAGGTATGGCTTGGGTTGGCCTGGCTGGAGCTGCTGCCATCGCCAAAGTCCCAGGCGTAGGAGGCAATGCTGCCACCCGGGTCGGTGCTGCCGGCCGAGCTAAAGCTCACGGCCAGGGGAACGTCTCCGCCGCTGCTGTTGGCCGAGGCCACGGCCACCGGCCACGGGTTGCCCCCGGCGCCAAAGCGTTGGTACCCTACGCGGTAGGCGGCGAATGGTGACTCGTTGCGCACGACCGAGCCGGTGAGCAGGCTCACGCCGCCCGAGGCCGCCACGTTGGGATACGCTTCGCCGGCCCGCGAGAGGGAGAAGGCGAACCCCTTGGGATCGACGATGGCCCCCGCCGATGTGATGCGCATGCCAAAAAGGTCGCTGCGGGCGTCGAGTTGATCCAGTGTAGAGGGCGCAAAGCGGTTCCTCTGCTCGTTGTAGACCACCACGAACTGGCTGCCGTCCCAGGCAGCGCGGGGCCGGTACTGGTTGCCCAGCCAGGGCGTCAGGTTGATGGCCGGCTGCACCGAGCCGTTTGTGCTCACCAGGTTCGCCACCAGGTCAGTCTCCACGCCTGAGGTCAGCTCGCTGGATTGGAGCACCAATGCCTTGTCGCTGCTGGCAGCGACCGCTACCTCAAAGATGCCGTTCCCGCCCGCGGCCGAGTAGGGCCCATTGATGGAGAACTCTCCGGGAGTGGTGCCGTCGGCGTTGACAAAGCTCCCCACGGTGCTGCCGCTGGTATCGTCGTGGCTCCAGGTCAGGTGCCAGACCGCCAGCCAGCGGCCGCCCAGCGTGGTCACGGCTGCCCACCGGGCATAGCTCCCGGCTCAGGGCCAGCCCTGCCGGATCGAGGACCACGCCGTCGCTTCCGCGCACCCGCGCCCCCACGCCGTACACCCACTCGGGGTACGTGTCGTACGTCAGGCCCACCACCAGGAACAGATCACCGAGTGCCGCCACGTCGACCGGGCCAAAGCCGGAAGTGACCGCGACCGGCGCCGGATCGACCGGCGTACCGTCCTGCAGAACGCGCCGGGCCACAATCCCGCTGCTGTTGTTCCAGGCAACCAGGTACAGCGAACCGTTCCACGCGACCGAGGGGATGCCCGGACCGTACAGGGTATCGCCCGAGTCGAGCTGGAGCGGGCCGGCGCCGATGGGCACGCCGTTGGCATCCAGGGGTTGGGCCATGATCCGGCGCGCACCGCCAATGTCGCTCCGGTAGACGACCATAGAACCATTGGCGCCCACTGACACGTCAGAGCGAATCTGCATAGGGCCGCCAATAGACAGTCCCTTGCTGGGTCCGGCCGAGTTGCCGGCGCTCACGTTCGCCGTGTAGACGTCGTTCTCGGCAGAGATGTAGCTTCCCCACACGATCTGCACGCCGCCGGCCGGCGTGCCGGCCGTCGGGCCGGTAGACGGGCCCGTGAGCGCCACGCCCCCCGGGTCCAACACCTGGCCGCCGGCGTTGACGCGCGCGATGCGCACGCCGTTGTTGCAGCCCCAGGTTACCCGCCAGTTCGTGCCCTCCCAGGCCACGCTGGTCGTCGTGCCGTACTGGGGCTGGTTGCTGCCGGAGATGTTGACGCCGTTGGGCTCCAGCTTCTGCCCGTTGGTGTCCACGCGCGAGCCGGTGACGGCGACCGTGTAGTTCGGCTGCGTCTTGTGCCAGGCGATGTAGAACTGGCTGCCGTTCGAGGCCAGGCTTTCCAGGCCGTATCCGGCCAGCAGCGTGATGGGGCTTGGATCCAGCACATTCAGCGCGCTGTCGAAGCGCAGGGCCAGTGTGTCGTCATAATCCATCCAGGCAAACATGTAGACTCCACCGGCGTAGGCCAGGCGCAGGTTAAAGCGCAGATAGTAGGTGCTCGGCACAAGGAGCTTTGGGGGCTGCGCGACGGTGCCGGCGGCGGTGATGCGCACCGCCTTTAGGCTGCTGTTGGAGTCGCTGGTCTGGCAAACCACGACCCAGTCCGTCCCATCGCTGGCAACTGCCCAGGCGCCGCCCGCCGGCGAAAAGTTGTAGATCGGGATGGGGGCGGCATCCACCACCTGCCCATTCGGGGCCACCCGCACGGCAGCCAACGACTTTTGGTAGTAGCCCCCCGCGGTGACGCTGTAACTCTCAAAGGCCACGAGCCAGTGCGTGCCGTTCCACGCAATCTTGGGGTTTTCCTGGGTTGCCTGGGCCTGCGTGACCACAAAGGGCACTGCATCGAGCAGATTGCCGCTGCCGTCCAGCCGCATGCCATAGATGTCGCCCGAGGTCTCGTAGAAATAGCCGGTTCCGCTGGGCATCGAGCGGTGGTCGTCCCACACGGCCAGGAGTACGTCGCCGCCGCGGGCGATGGCCGGAGATTGCTGCAATTCCGCCGCCAGGCCGATGGCATTGTCTCCGGGCAGCCAGCTTGCGGGGAGGAGGGTCACCTCCTGGGCGAACGCGCCTCCGACCGGCGCCCACGCCATAACCATCACTAGTACAATCCACGCTGCCTGCAAGCCCAGCCTGGTTCCGAATCGTTGCCTGTTGATCATGCCTTGCTCCTCAATGTAGATTTGTTGTCTGCTCATAATACGCAAGAATCGCGATCTTGGATCTCGCACCAAACAGCAAGGGCCCGTTTCCGGAGAAACCGGGCCCCTGACCCAGTGTGTGATGTCGCGGACAGGCCTTGACCTGGCCGGCTCCGGCAAGCTCTCGAGCCTACAGGCTGCCCCCTCTCATAATACGATGAAAACCGGCCGAGCGGAATGGCTATCGTACGGGTCTCGGCCCTATCCCGTCGGAGGGTCTTTTCCCTATGCGACGAGCGGGGCCTGTTCGACCGCGGAGCGTCGCCCCGAGTGTCAGAACCGCGTTCCCATCCGGTAGCCACAAAAGACCCATCGTGTTTCGTTTCCCGACCTTCGCGGACCTGCATTGGTAGCACAGAACCGATCCGGCCATGGACACCTGCCCAAGTCTGGTGTATAATCAGCACCGGAGGTGAAGAACTGATGCAGGAAGAGCATCTGCTAGAACGCATCGCTTTGAACCCCAAGGTCATGACCGGCAAGCCCGTGATACGGGGCACTCGGTTGACAGTCGAGTTCATCTTGGGCCTGCTGGCTCACGGCGCGACCGAAGCCGAGATTCTTGAGCGAGTATGAAGGGGTTGTCCACGAAGACATCCAGGCCTGCCTGCTGTTTGCTGCCCAGTCCTTGCAGAGCACTTGATTCATGCCTTTGGTGCCGGAGACCGCCTGAGTGCGCTTCCTCGTTGACGAGTGCACAGGCCCGATTCGTTTCGTTGCGGTTCATGAAGCGCAAAGCAACCGATGACAGGTTCACAAATGCACCCCGATGATCGCGTCCTCGTCGCCGTCATGAGCCGCCCCAAGGACTTGGCCATCGCCCGCGACCAGGGCTGGTATCGCCTGCCCGAGGACCGGGCGCCCCGCGGCGCCGCCTTTGAGTACATCGCCTTCTACTTCACCGCCGCCTTCGGCGACCGGTCCTGGGCCGTCCACTACTACGCGCCCCGCCTGGGCCACGAGCTCGTCACCCGGCGTGACCTCCTGCCCGACGAGCCCGACCATCCCCGGGCGAACGAGCGCTACCTCAAGCTCCAGCTTGGCCCCCTCCAACGCCGCGAGCCGCCCATCGTCAGCCTCCGCTGGCGCCGTATCTCCTTCATCCACACCACCTGGGATCGCTTTCAGGCCGCCGCCGAGATCAACGACCTCTTTGTCGAAGGGGGCGAGTTCGTCGATCGCCTCTACCACGCCCTGCGCGATGCAGGGCTCGAACCGGAGAGATGCTATCCCGTGCGTGAGGGCGGCGTCGACTATGTGGCCGACCTCGCCGTGCCCTGTCGAGAGGGGGTTCTGGCCCTGGCAGCACCCGGGGCCGTGTCGCCACCGCCCGGCGCCTTCTCCCTCACGCCGGCCGGCTTGCAGCCCGGCACCCTTCTTGACACCCTTCGTGCAGAGGCAGTGCGCCGTGGTGGCATCTTGCCGTCATCCCGCCCTTCCGCGGACGACTCCGGCCAGGGTCAGCCCGGTGCCTGACGGCCTCACGGCTGTCACAGGGGGGTTCAACACCATGAAAATCACCGTCAAGCTCGGCGCACCGCTCTCGCAGGTCGTCGGCGAAAGCAAGGTCATCCTCACCCTGTCCGAGGGTGCAACCGCCGCCGCCGTCCTAGCCGAGTTGGCCGCCCGCTATCCCGACTTTGACGCCGGCATGAAGGGCAAGGGCCTGCGCACGCCCCTCGACCAGATTCCCTATGCCCTATTTCTCAACGCCCGGCTCGTTCCACTCGACCGCGCCGCCAACGCGCCTCTCCGCGACGGCGACCGGCTCTCCCTCTTCCTACCCGTCGCCGGCGGCTAGCTTCACCCTCTCCCTCAGGGAGAGGGCAGGGTGAGGGTGAATTCCTATCCTGTCAATCATGTGAATCCTGTCCGGCTTTCCTGATTTGGGCCGCCTCGCCCAAATCCCGCCAAGAGATCGATTCCCGCCACATGTAGAACGCGCCCAGCAGCGTGATCGGCAGCCACAGCGCCGCGTGCAGCACCAGCGTATACGCCCCCGCGATCTCTTCCGGCACACCAAATGCCGCCAGGATCTTGATGCCCGGCGCGTCGAACGTGCCCAGGTACCCGGGCGCCGACGGGATCGTCGTAAACAGGTTCACCACGCCGTTCATCAGCATCAGCACAAAGAACGACACTTCGAACGGGAAAGCATGCATCACGAACCAATACTTGCCCGTTTCCGCCAGCCAGACCACCAGCGACGTGACAAAGATCATCAGCACGTCGCGCCCGCTCCGCAGAAAGTACAGCCCCTCCATGAACCGGTCGGCAAACCCCCGCACCGGTTCCCGGAACCGCTCCGGCACAAGCCGGTCGATGATCCAGGTATACACCGCCTTTGACCGCTTGGGCGACGATGCAACGACAAAAAACACCGCCAGCGCCCCGAAGAAGAGCAGGCTAAAGACGATGACAAAGCGCCGCCAGTCGCCCGGGATGGACGGCGCCAGCGGCAGCCCCACGAATACAAACAGCAGCATCACCACGCCGTCAAAGATGCGCTCCACCACGATCGTCGCCAGGCTGGCGCTGATAGCCACCCCCTCCTTGCGCTTGAGCACATACGCGCGCAGCAGCTCGCCGATGCGCGCCGGGTAGATGTTGTTGCCCATGTAGCCGATGCACACCACCGGGAAGAGCCGCCGCAGCGGGACCGGCTTGATCGCGCGCAGCATATAGTGCCAACGCCACGTCCGTGCCCACACGCCAAAGAAATAGATCGCCACGCCAGGGATCAGCCACCAATACTCGGCATTCTTGATATAGCCCCACACCTGCGGCAGGTCCAGCTTTCGCAGGGCATAGTACAAGGATGCCGCACTGATCACCAGCCCCAGCCACAACTGCCATCGCGTGAGCAGCTTACGCATTTTCGTCTCCCTGGAAGATCGCCTCGGCGCGCTCCAAAAGCGCCTTGATCCGCTCCGGCGATGCTCCCTTGCTCTCCAGGTAGCGGGCCAGCAGCTCGGCCGGTGCCAGCCCCTCGGGCGACGCGCCCCCCAGCCGCTGCCGGTAGGCCCGCTCCACTTCCTTGCTGATCCCCGCCACAAAGTAGGCGTCCTTCAGCGCCCTCCGGATGTCCGCGTCGCGCAGCAGCCCTTCCTGCTCAGGCAGCGCCTTCACCCGGACGCGCACCACCGCATCCTTCACCTCGTGCCGGCCGATTGCCTCCAGCAGCGCCTCAAGCGGCGCACTCTCCGCCCGCACGTCGGCGTCGATCGTCACAAAGCGCCGCGCCGCCACCGTCTGGAACCGCCATTCGCACGCCCCGCGCCGGATGTCGGCCACGACAAAGCCTTTCGGCTCCTTCTCCTCCCCAAAGTCGATCCGCTCCAGGCTCCCGCTGTAGACGATCGGCGGACGCTGCCCTCCGTTGATCTCCTGGTGGCGGTGGATGTGCCCCAGCGCGACATAATCCCACGCCGGATCGGCCAGCACCCCCTTTAGCACCACCACGTCCCGCCCCAGCATCACCGAGCGCTCCGACCCATACTCGGCCTCCGACACGCTGAAATGGCCGGCCAGGATCGCCGGCACCGCCGGGTCGACCTGCGCTGCCAGCGCCTGGATATTCTCGGTCACGAGCTGTTCCACCACCTTGTCCAGCTCGGCGATGGTCTTGCCCCGGTACTCCTCCCGCTCCAGCAGCCGCTGCCGGATTGGGTAGGGTACTGTGGCCACCTGGATCTCCTCTCCCCGCCGCGTCGTCAGCCGGTGCAGCTTGTCCCGGTTGGCCACCACCACGTTCGGCACATCCAGCGCGTGGTAGATGTCGACGCTTGTTGCCCGCTTCTCCTGGCTGGGCAGGTCGTGGTTCCCCACCAGCAGCACCACTGGGATCCCCGCACCGGTCAGCCGCTTGATGCGGCGGGCCAGCTCGCGCTGGTGGGTCGCGCTCGGCTCGCGTGTCTTGTAGGCATCCCCGCAAAAGAGCACCAGGTCGACCTCGTTTTGCAGCGCATACTCCACCAGCTCGCTGAGGCGCCGCAAAAAGTCCATCACCCGGCCGTTGACGCCCGTCTCCGGGTCGATCTGGCCATAGTTCTCCATGCCGATGTGCAAGTCCCCAAAGTGCAGCACCCGGATGCTATTCATGCCTGCTTCCTCGCCTGTTATCCTGAGCGAAGCGAAGGATCTCGTCCAGCGCCTTCCGCGCCGCGCCCGGATCCTTGGCCGTCACCGCGTCCACACCCAGCCGCACAGCCTCGCCATACTCATGGGTGAACAGCTCGTTCAGGCACACCGTGTACCCCGCCTCGTGCAGCCGCGCCACCTCTCCGGCGTCGATCTGCGGCCAGAAGGCCATCACCCAGCTTGCCCCGGCGGCCGCGGCACGGCCGGCCGGATCCGCCACCCGCGACGGCAGGTTCACCGCCAGCGCCACCTCCGGCCTGCGCGCGTGGATGCGCGCCAGCGCCACCTCGTCCCAGCTCGAGATCACCACCGTGCCGCCCATCCCGGCCCGGTCGATCAGCTCCAGCGCCGCGCGTTCCAGCCGGTCGTCGCCGGCTGCCTGGAAACCATGCTTCAGGTCCACCTGCAGCCCGGCACGGCCGCGTGCCCAATCCAGCACCTCCGCCAGGCGCGGGATTCGCTCGCCGGCAAACTCCGCCCCGTACCAGCGCCCCACGTCCAGCCCACGCAGCTCCTCCCATGCCAGGTCCCGCACCCAGCGCGGGTCGTGCAGCTTTGGGTAGAGCGTGAAATCGTGATAGAGGATCGCCTCCCCATCGCGCGTCAACTGAACGTCGATCTCCAGCAGGTCGGCCCCCGCCTCGTAGCCGGCCCGCAGTGCCGCCCACGTGTTCTCCGGCGCCACCGCCTCCGCCCCCCGGTGCCCAACCACCAGCACGCGCTCTCTATGTCCTTCCGCCTTGCTCACGCTTCCCCCGTAATCTGGGGCCTTGTGCCGTCGTTCATGGTCCATCGTCCGTCGTCGGAGCATCGGAGCCTCTGTGCCCGTCGTCCATGGTCCATCGTCCGTCTCTCGGCTGAGTGCCTCAGTGCCCGTTCCTACCGGCCCCGCCCATACCCCAACCGCTCCAGCTCCTCCTCGTCCGAGCGCCACAGCTTCCGCACCTTCACCCACAGCTCCAGGTACACCCGCGTGCCCAACAGCTTCTCAATCTCCTGCCGCGCCCCCTGGCTGATCCGCTTGATCATCGCCCCGTTCCGCCCCAGCAGGATCACCTTGTGCGTGTCGCGCTCCACCAGCAGCGTGGCCGCGATGTAGGTCATCTCCTCGCTCCGCTCCTTGAACTCTTCGACCACCACCGCCACCGCGTGCGGCACCTCTTCCCGCAGGTGGCGGAGCACCTGCTCGCGCACCAGCTCCCCCGCCAGGAACCGCAGGTGTTGGTCCGTGACCTGCTCCTCCGGGAAATAGCGCGGTCCAAAGGGCAGCCGCTGCAGGACGGCTTCCATCAGCTCTGGCAGCCCGTCGCCGCGCAGCGCCGAAACCAGCAGCCACGGCTCGAAGGGCCCCAGAGCCTGGTAGGCCTCCACCCGCGCCGCCACCTCCGCTTCCGGCACCAGGTCGACCTTGTTCAGCACCAGCAGCACCGGCACCCGCCTCTCCTTGGTCAGGATCCGCCCGATCTGCCGGTCCTCCTCGCCCGGCAGGCGCGACGCATCGACCAGGAACAGCACCACGTCTGCATCCGGGATTGCGCGCACGGCCGTGTCGACCATGTGCTCGCCCAGCTTGTGCAGCGGCTTGTGGATGCCCGGCGTGTCGACGAACACGATCTGCGCGTCCGCCGCCTCGCCCCGCTCCCGCACCAGCGTCAGGATGCCCAGCAGCCGGTCGCGCGTCGTCTGCGGCTTGTCCGACACGATCGCGATCTTTTCCCCCAGGTAGGCGTTCACCAGCGTCGACTTGCCCACGTTCGGCTTGCCCACCACCGCCACGAACCCCGACCGGTGATCCGGCGGCAGCTCCTCCGGGATCAACAGCCCGCCACCCGCCCCTTCATCGCTCATACTGCCTCCCGGCATTCCCAGAAACCTGCGTGCTCTTCGTGTCCTTCGTGGATCCGGCTCTCCTCCTCATCCGGCTCAGGACGCGCGGCATGACGTCGGTGTACAGGCGGTAGCCCAGCGCGCGGCTCGGGAAGTCCCACGCCCCCACACCCCGCGCCGGCTTGCCGCCCAGCCCCACCTTGAACTGGTACACCCCCCACATCGGGTCCGTATCCTCCAGCCTGTCCGGCGCGCCCCACAGGTCATACAGCCGGCAGCCCGCGGCCTTCGCCGTGCGGCACGCCTCCCATTGCAGAAGCTGGTTCGGCATGTCCTCGCGGTGCCGGTCCGACGACGCGCCATACATGTACCACGCCGTCGGCCCGAAGGCAAAGAGCACCAGCCCGGCCACCGCTTCGCCCTGCACCTCCGCCAGCAGCAGGTGCGCCATCCCCCGCTCCAGGAACCTCCCCCATGCGTCGACGTAATACTCCGCCGGCCGGATGAGGAACCCGTCCCGCGCCGCCGTCTCTGCGTACAGCCCGTAGAACAGCGCGAGATCATCCGCACTACCTACCCGGACCGTCACGCCGCGCCGCTGCGCCAGCCGCACGTTGTACCGGCTCTTCTGCTTCATCCCGGCCAGCAGTTCCTCCTCCGTTTGTGCCAGGTCCAGCAGCACCGTGTTGCGGTATTGGATCTGCTCCGTCGACAAGCGCCAGCCCCGCCCTGCGAGCTCCTCCGCCAGCGCCGGCGCGCACTCCGGCCGTCCCCCGCAGGCCGGCGCATCCTCCGGGCGGTCACCGCCCTGGCTTGTATGGCTTGTAGGGGCGGGTCTCAGACCCGCCCCAGGCGCACCCGCCGGGTAGTACACATCCGGGTCGATCTTGACGAAAAGCGCACGCCTCTGCCGCGCCAGCGCCTCCAGCTCGGCTACCACTCGCTCCCGCACCGCGCAGTCGGTCCAATCCAGGGCCGGCCCCTTCGGCACGTACAGCACCGCCGCCGGCAGCCGGCCCGGCCGCCGCTCCAGCACAGACGCCGCAGCCACCGTCCTGCCCGCTTCCACGAAGAGCAGCCGCGTCGCCCGCCAGCCGTAGCGCGCCTTGAACTCGCCCCACGCCCAGCTCTGCAGCACGTGCGGGTTCGGCAGCGCCAGCAGCGCCCCGTCCCACGCCTCCGCGTCGCCGACCTCGACCCTCTTCATCAATTACCGTTCTCCCTCTCCCACTGGGAGAGGGCTGGGGTGAGGGTGCCTCCCCCCTGCCGCAGCGGCGGGGACGGAGGGGGGTACTCACCCCGCCTGCCCGCGTCCCAGCCATCGCACGGCCAGCGCATACATCCGGTAGCGCAGCGGGGCATAGATGAAGTCCCACGCCCCCACGCTCCGCACCAGCCGCCCGCCAAACCCCCGCTTGAAGCGGTACACCCCCCACAGCCCGTCACTTCGATCGGCGAACTGCGCCTCCAGCACCGCCTCCTCCTCGTCCGGCACGCCCCACAGGTCGTACAGCCGGCACCCGCGCTCCTTCGCCCACCGCATCGCTTCCCACTGGAGCAAGTAGGTGGGCATCAGGTTACGCCCCTCGTCCGAAGACGCCCCGTACATGTAGCACGCCGTATCGCCCAAGGCCAGGGCCACCAGCCCGGCCAGAAGTTCCCCCTCATGTTCCGCCAGCAGCAGCCGTCCTTGCCCCGCCGGCACAAACAACCGGTGCGCCGCCGCGTAGTACGCCTCGCTGTGCACGGCGAACCGGTCCCGCTCCGCCGTAACCTCCATCAGCCGGTAGAAGGCCGGCAAATCCCCTTCACCACCTGCCCGGACGGTCACCCCCTTGCGCTCCGCCAGCCGGACGTTGTAGCGCGTCTTCTGCTTCATCCGCTCCAACACCGCGTCTGGCGGACCCTCCAGGTCGACCAGGATGGTGCGCCGAGGCTGTACGGCCTGCGGGCTGGGGCGAAAGCCCAGCGCGCGCAGTGTGGCCTCCAGTGCCGGCCCCTCCTCACGGTTGGGCTCGACCTTCAGGCAGATGGCACGCCTCTTCCGCGCCGCCGGCACGACAGCCTCCAGCAGCGCGCGTACGCTTGCGGTGTCCCCGAAGTCGGCCGCCGGCCCGCGCGGCACATACGCCAGGCTGCCCAGGCCCCCCGGTAGCGCCCGGAAGAGCACCTGGGCGCAGGCCGTGCCCACGGCCACTCGCTCCACGCCCCAGCCAAACTGCGCCTTCAGCTCGCCCCACGCCCAGCTCTGCAGCACATGTCCGCCCGGCGCAGCCGAAACTCGCGCATCCCAGGCCGCTCGCTCGGGGGACTCGACGATTGCGCTCATGCCCCCCATTGTACCACGGACCCTCCGCAAGCCCGAAAGCTCTCGTAGTCTAGTGCCTCGTGCCCGTGCTTTGACCCTCGTGCCGTCGCTCTGCGGCGGCACGTCCGTCCGGGACGCTCTGCGTCTCCCTCTCCCCGCATCCCCGTGTCCGCCGCCCGCCCAACTTGCCTATCCCCAAGAGCTATGGCATAATTCGGCGCGTTCTGTAGCCTGGCAAAGGGAGGGCATGACATTGCTGTCAGACTATAACTTTATCGGCATCTTTGTCGTCATAGCCATCATCTTTCCCTTCGTGGCCTTGGGGGTGGCTTGGTTGCTGCGCCCCAAGAAGCCCAACCCGTCCAAGACCGACACCTACGAGTGCGGCCAACCGACCGTGGGCGACACCTGGGTCCAGTTCCGCGCCCAGTACTACATCTACGCCCTCGTCTTTGTCGTCTTTGACGTTGAGGCCGTCTTCCTCTTCCCCTGGGCCGTCGCCTACCACAGGCTGGGCCTCTACGCCTGGTTCGAGGCCTTCATCTTCCTGGCCATCCTGACCGTCGGGCTCGTCTACGCCTGGCGCAAAGGCGCCCTGCGCTGGCAATAACGGCAGATAGCGTATGGCAGATGGCAGATAGCCAGGCGGCCTTCAGCCATTCGCTATACGCCATACGCCATTAGCCCATTAGAGGTAAGGTCCATGAGCTTTATTCTCAATTTCTGGGTAGAACTGGGGAACTGGTTGGAGGGTGTCCTCGCCGGATGGGGCGTGCCAACCTGGGGCGTCAACCTCATCATCGACATCGTCCTCGCCATCATCCTCCTCGTCGTCGGCATCATGGCCGTCATCATCTTCACCCCGATGGAGCGCAAGGTCATCGCACGCATGCAGGACCGGCCCGGCCCCAACCGCGTCTGGCCCTACGGCACCCTGATCGCCCTCGCCGATGCCATCAAGATGCTCACCAAGGAAGACATCGTCCCGCACAAGTCCGACCGGGGCCTGCACATGCTCGCCGCCCTCCTGGTCGCCATGCCGGCGCTCCTTGTCTTTGCCGTCCTGCCTTTCGGCTTCCGCGTCATCGGCCAGAACCTGAACGTCGGCATCCTCTTTGTCCTCGCCATCGGCTCCATCCACGTAATGGCCATCCTCATAGCCGGCTGGGGGTCCAACAACAAGTTCTCTCTCCTCTCCGCCTTCCGCGTCGTCAACCAATTGCTCGCCTACGAGATCCCGATGGTCCTGTGCATCCTGGCCGTCGTCCTCTTCACCGACACCATGTCCCTTCAGGGGATCGTCGAGCGCCAGACCATCCCCTTCTTCGCCGTCATGCCCATCGCCGGCTTCATCTTCCTGATCTGCGCCATGGCCGAGGCCAACCGCTCGCCCGTCGATCTTCTCGAGGCCGACTCCGAGATGGTGGCCGGCTACATGGTCGAATACTCCGGCATGAAGTTCGCCATGTTCTTCATCGCCGAATACGTCAACATGTTCGCCGTCGCCATCGTCGTCTCCACCCTATTCCTCGGCGGCTACAAGTTCTTCGGCCTGGAAGACGTCGCCCCGGTGCTCTCGCCCGTCATCGTCTTCGCCAAGGCCTGCTTCGTCATCTTTATCATGCTCTGGTTCCGGGGCACCTTCCCGCGCATGCGCTTTGACCAGCTCGTCTCCTTCGCCTGGAAGTTCTTCGTTCCCCTCACCCTGGTCAACCTGCTGGTCGCGGCGCTCGTCGTCAAGATCCCGGTCGCCAATCCCAAAGCCGTCCCCTGGGTCCAGGGCGCCGTCATGCTCGTCGCCAACGTCGTCATCCTGGCCGTGACATTCTTCATCCTGAACCGGACGGCGCGCCGCACCGAGGGACCCTCGGCCCTGAAGCGCATCGTCGCCGCGGAGAGGTAGGCAGCCTATGAACGTCTCGCAGGTAGTCTTTATCGTCTTGGGGCTGGTCACCCTGGCCGGCGCGGCTGGCGTGGTCCTCAAACGCAACCTCTTCCATTCCGCGCTCTTTCTCGTCCTTTCCTTCGTCGGCGTCGCCGGCCTCTACATCCTGCTCGAGGCCGAGTTCCTGGCCATGATCCAGCTCCTCGTCTACGTCGGCGCCATCTCGATCCTGATCATCTTTGCCGTCATGCTCTCGCGCAACATGATGTCGCCCGACTTCCAAGCCCGCAACCGCGATTGGGGCTTGGGCGTGTTCGTCGCCGGTGGCCTCCTTGCCGTGCTCGTGATTATCCTGCTGCGCGTCAAGTGGCCCGTCGTCGACTCGACCCTCCCCACGGACATGGTCGGCAAGTTGGGCGAGGCCCTCGTCAGCCCGGCGCAGTTCGCCCTGCCCTTCGAGGTGGCGTCGATCCTCCTCCTGGTCGCCCTGGTCGGGGCGGTCATCATCGCGAGGGAAAAATGAGAGTGGAATGCACAAGGCAAAGTGCACAGTGCGCAAGGAAAGAGTCCGAA
Organism: uncultured Chloroflexia bacterium; assembly: GCA_963701775.1. GTDB lineage: Bacteria > Chloroflexota > Anaerolineae > JAAYZQ01 > JAAYZQ01 > DAOQVR01. The sequence goes on along the minus strand of CAVPBH010000032.1, from coordinate 22,009 downwards.
TTGTGCATTGAGCATTGTGCATTGAGCATTGTAGGGAGGTTCTAGCTATGCAAGTCCCGCTCGCCTGGTATCTGGTTCTCGCCGCGGCCCTCTTCTGCATCGGCCTCTACGCCGCCCTCTCCCGCCGCAACGCCATCGGCATCCTGATGGGCGTCGAGCTGATGCTCAACGCCGTGAACATCAACCTCCTCGCCTTCTGGCGCCACGTCGAGGCGGCCAGGCAGACCCTGGGCGGCCAGGTCTTTGCCATCATCGTCATCACCGTCGCCGCGGCTGAGGCGGCCGTTGGCCTGGCCCTGGTCCTGGCCGTCTACCGCAACCGCAAGACCGTAGACGTCGAAGACGTCGATTCGATGAAGCTGTAGGAGCGAGGAAAGCCCATGAACAACTTCTTTTTCAATCTCACCTGGCTGATCCCGCTCTTTCCCTTGGCCGCCTTTGCGGTGATTGTCCTCTGGACGAACCGCAACCGGCTGCTGAGCACCTGGATCGCCTGGATCGGCATCGGGTTGGCCTGGATCCTGGGCTGGGTTCTCTTCTTCCTCTCCTGGAGAGGCGCCGCCAGCCTGACCGCGCCCACCCAGAGCTACCCCGTCCACCTCTTCGACATCCCCACCGGCTCGACTGTGCTCAAGCTTGGCTTCCAGGTGGATACCCTCACCGGCCTGATGCTCTTCATGGTGCCCTTTGTCTGCCTCATGATCTTTATCTATTCCAAAGGCTACATGAACTTTGGCACCGAGCGAGGTCGATTCCCGCTACTCCCGTTTCTTTGCCTACATCTCCCTCTTTGCCTGCGGGATGCTCGGCCTGATCGTCTCCGACAACTTTTTCACGCTCCTCGTCTTCTGGGAGCTGATGGGCCTCTGCTCCTACCTCCTCATCGGCTTCTGGTTCGACAAGTCCTACTCCGATCCCAAGCGCATCACGCCCAAGCAGGCCGGCCTGAAGGCCTTCCTGACCACCCGCGTCGGCGACGCCTTCATGCTCGCCGGCATCTTCCTCCTCTACACCCAGACCGGCACCCTCTCCTTCCGTGAGGTCTTTGCCGAAGACACCCTCCACACCCTCGCCACCACCTACGCCTTCGGCACCGTGCCCTGGGGCACCCTGATCGCCCTCCTCATCTTTGGCGGGGCGGTCGGCAAGTCCGCCCAGTTCCCGCTCCACATCTGGCTGCCCGACGCCATGGAAGGCCCGACGCCCGTCAGCGCCCTCATCCACGCCGCCACCATGGTCTCCGCCGGCGTCTACCTGGTCGCCCGCACCTTCCCCCTCTTCGTCGCCGTGCACGGGGGCTCGCAGCTTAGCGTCGTCGCCTTCATCGGCGCCTTCTCCGCCCTCTTTGCCAGCACCATCGCCCTCGCCCAAAACGACATCAAGCGCGTCCTGGCCTACTCCACCATCAGCCAGCTTGGCTACATGATTGCCGCCCTCGGCGTCGGCGCCTACGTCGCCGCCGTCTTTCACCTGATCACCCACGCCTTCTTCAAGGCCCTCCTCTTCCTCGGCTCCGGCTCCGTCATCCACGGCGTCGAGCATGGGCACCACCACGCCTCCCCTCTCCCTTGAAGGGAGAGGGTCGGGGTGAGGGTGAAAGCCACGCCCACGCATCGTCTTCCCATGGTGAGAGTGAGTTCGACCCCAACGACATGCTGAACATGGGTGGCCTCCTGCGCCGCATGCCGCGCACCGGCTGGACCTTTATCGTCGGCGCGCTGGCCCTCACCGGCATCTTCCCCTGGGCCGGCTTCTGGAGCAAGGACGAGATCCTGGCCGATGCCTGGAACGGCGCACTCCACGGCGGCGAGTTCGGCGTCCAGCACGGCTGGGCCCTCGCCGTCTGGCTCATGCTCACCCTGGCCGCCTTCCTCACCGCCTTTTACACCGGGCGGCAGATCTTTCTCACCTTCGCCGGCAAGCCGCGCACCGAGGCCGCCACGCACGCGCCCGAGTGCGTCGGCTCGCATGACCTGGCCGCTGATCATCCTGGCCGTCTTTGCCACTTTCCTCGGCCTGCTTCGGGACGCCCTGGGCCAACCAGTTCTTCCATCTCATCGGCGAGAACGCCGTCATCGTCGGCGAGCACCTCCCCCACGGCGAGTTCAACTTCCTCATCGCCGCCATCTCCACCCTGCGTGGCCGCTCGGCGGCTGGCTCATCGCCTGGCTGATCTACGGCCGCAAGCCCCTCACCGAGCGGGTCGATCCCATTCAAAAGCCGCTGGGCCCGTCTACACCCTGCTCAAGAACAAGTACTACATCGACGAGATCTACCAGGCCGCGATCATCCGGCCCGTCATCCGCTTCGCCAAGGCCTGCTTCGACTTTGACGACAAGCTCGTCATCGACCCCATCGTCGATGGCGTCGGCCGCTTTGGCCGCTGGCTGTCCGAGACCGCTGCAAGAAGGTCGTCGACAACCCGATCATCGACGGCGCCGTCAACGGCGTCGGCCGCGTGACCACCGAGTTCGGCGAGCTCATGCGCGCCGTCCAGACCGGCAAGATGCAAAACTATCTCTGGTAGCAGCCGCCACCGTCCTGCTGCTGCTCGGCTCTGTTCCTGGTGCGGGGCTAGCTGCAATGCACAATGCGCAATGCTCAATGCGCAGTTGTGCGTTCCGACTTGTGAATTCCGAATTGTGAATTGTGCATTGACTGGAGGAGTTATGGGCTTACTGCTGACAATCATCACCTTCGTCCCACTGCTCGGGGCACTGGCCATCCTGCTCATCCCCAAGAGCCAGGAGCGCCTCATCAAGTACCTGTCGATCGCCATCAGCGTCATCCCCTTCGGGCTGGCCACCTGGCTTTGGTTCGCCTACGACAAGGCAGCCGGCGGCATCCAGTTTGAGACGATCGTCTCCTGGATCCCGACCCTCAACGTCAACTACCACCTCGGCGCCGACGGGCTGTCCATCCCGCTGATCTTCCTGACCGCCCTGCTCACCCTGCTGAGCATGATCTACTCCACCTTCACGGTCACCAAGCGGGTCAAAGAGTTCTTCCTGCTCTTCTTCCTGCTGGAGATGGGCATGCTCGGCGTCTTTGTCTCGCTCGACCTGGTCCTCTTCTACGTCTTCTGGGAGATCGGCCTCGTGCCCGATGTACCTGCTCATCGGCATCTGGGGCCAACCCAAGGACCGCCCGCAATACTCCGCCATCAAGTTCTTCCTCTACACCCTGGTCGGCAGCGTCTTCATGATGCTGGCCATCCTGGGCCTCTACTTCTACCACGGCACCTTTGACATCATCGAGCTGACCCAGGGGCTGGGCGCGGCGGGCTCTCTCGGGCCCGTCTTTGGCGGCACCGCCTGGCTGGGCATCGCCGCCTTCTGGGCCTTCTTCATCGCCTTCGCCATCAAGGTCCCGCTCTTCCCCTTCCACACCTGGCTGCCCGACGCCCACACCGCGGCGCCCACCGCCGGCAGCGTCATCCTCGCCGGCATCCTCCTCAAGCTCGGTGCCTACGGCATGTTCCGCATCGCCCTGCCCATCTTTCCCGAGCAGTTCAAGTTCTATTGCACCACCGTGCCCATCATCCCCATCTTGGCCCTCCTCTCCATCGTCTATGGAGCGCTCGTCTGCATGGCCCAGTGGGATCTCAAGCGGCTGATCGCCTACTCCTCCGTCAGCCACATGGGCTACGTCGTCCTCGGCCTCGCGGCCGCCGCCGCCGGCTGGGGCAACCCCAAGTTCGCCGACGCCGTGGCCATGGCCTCCAACGGCGCCGCGATGCAGATGTTCAACCATGGCATCATCACCGGCGGCCTCTTCTTCCTCGTCGGCGTCATCTACGAGCGCGCCCACACCCGCGACCTCAAGAACTTTGGCGGTCTCTCCAAGGTCACGCCCTACTACTACGGCATCTTCCTCGTCACCGCCCTTGCCAGCCTGGGCCTGCCCGGCCTCGCCGGCTTCTGGGCCGAGTTCTTTGTATTCCGGGGCGCCTTCCAGATCATGCCCGTGTTCGCCGCGATCGGCGTGCTCGGCATCATCGTCACCGCCGCCTACATCCTCTGGAAAATCGTCCAGTACGTCTTCCTGGGCGATTTCGACCAGGCCAAGTGGGACGAGGTCACCCACGGCACCAAGCTCACCGACATGGTGACCTTCGAAAAGGTGACCCTCTGGCCACTCGTCCTCTTCATGATCGGCTTTGGCGTCTTTCCCACGCCGCTCGTGAACTTTTTCAACACCTTCGCCCAATGGCTCTTTGGGTAGTGCACAATGCTCAATGAGCAAGGCTCAATTGCGAACCCTGCATTCTGCATTGTGCATTGATCTGGAGGTGAGTCTTGGACCTAGGCGAAACTCTACGGCTGCTCTCACCCGAGCTCATCCTGCTGATCACCGGGATGGCGATCCTGATCGCCGATCTCGTCTGGCCCGCCCGCCCCGCTCGCCCCGAGCGCAGTGAGAGGGCCAAGGCCTATTGGCTTCCCGCCATGGCCCTCATCGGCCTCGGCACCGCCCTCGTCGCCACCTTCCTTCTCTTGGGCACCGAGCCGGTGGCCGTCTTGGCCATGATGACCGTGGATCCCTTTGCCCTCTTCTTCAAGATCCTCGCCATCGTCGCCGTCGCGCTCGTGATCCTCGCCTCCGTCCCCTGGCTGCGCAACCGCACGCCCTACCGCGGCGAGTTCTACGCGCTGCTCGTCTTTGCCTGCCTGGCCATCTGCCTGGCCTCCTCCGCCATCGACCTGATCAGCCTCTACCTCGGCATGGAGTTTCTGAGCATCACCTCCTACATCCTGGCCGGCTACCTGCGCGGCGACAAGAAGTCGAACGAGGCGGGCATCAAGTACTTTCTCTACGGCGCGGTCGCCTCGGCCGTCATGCTCTACGGCATGTCGCTCCTCTACGGCGCCACCGGCGCCACCAACCTCTCGGCCGATCGCCTACAGCCTGGCCGCCGGCGACGCCTCCGTCCAGTCGCTCGCCGTCGCCTCGATCGTCCTGCTCCTCGCCGGCTTTGGCTTCAAGATAGTCCTGGCCCCCTTCCACCAGTGGGCGCCCGACACCTACGAGGGAGCGCCCACCCCCGTCACCGCCTTCCTGTCCGTTGCCTCCAAGGCGGCCGGCTTTGCCATCATGATGCGCGTCCTGCTCACCGCGCTCTTTGGCTTCCGTTGGGACATCGGTTGGTTCTCCTTCCTGATGGCCCTCTCCGTCCTCTCCATGATCCTGGGCAACCTCATCGCCCTGCGCCAGACCAACATCAAGCGCATGCTCGCCTACTCCTCCATCGCCCAGGCCGGCTACATCCTGATCGGCTTCGTTTGCCTGCGCACCGACGTCGCCACCAACTTCCTCGGGATCAACGGCACCTTCTTCTACCTCTTCGGCTACCTCTTCACCAACCTGGCCGTCTTCACTGCCGTAATCGCCTTCGAGCACGCCACCGGCTCCACCGAGATTGCCGACTACCGCGGCCTGGTCAAGCGCTCGCCCATCCTGGCCGGTGTGCTGCTCATCGGCCTCCTCTCGCTGGCCGCCATCCCCGGCACCGCCGGCTTCCTGGGCAAGTTCCTCGTCTTTGGATCCGCCCTCCAGATGAACGTCTGGCAGACGCTCCTCCTGGCCGTCGTCGGCATCCTCACCAGCGTCGTCGCCGCCTTCTACTATCTGAACGTCGTCCGCCAGATCTTTTTCGAGCCGGCGGAAGAGGGCGCCGCGCCCATCCGCGTGCCGCCCGGCCTCCTCGCCGGCCTCGCCGTCACGACCCTCGGCATTCTGGTGATCGGCCTCTATCCCGAGCCCTTCATCCGCTTCGCCAACGAGTCGATCTACATCCTACAGCAGGTCTTCTGACCCGTGCCGCAACCTTCTTGACGCTCTTTCGTATTCCAAGTGTGGGTGGTCGACAGGCCACCCACACGTACGATACAAGAAGGAGAAACAAATGAACGATCGTCCCGGTTGTCTCGGCGGCCTACTCAGGATAGGCATCATCAGCGTCGCCTACAGTTGGCTTCAGAAGAACCTCGGCTTCGGCAAGGGCGGGTGTGGCGGCCTCGGCTGCGGCGTGATCCTCGTCATCCTCCTCATCGTCCTCGTCTGCGGCACCTGCACCGGCACCAACTGGTTCCACCTTTCCTTCTAGCGCCGGCCGTCCTCGTGCCCACGGTCCTCCGTGGGCACGCTCGTCGGACGCTCCGCGTCCATCGTCCGCATCGCCCCTTGACAACCCGGCCAAAACCCTGTATAATAACCATGGTTCTAACCCATAGTTTCAGGGGGATGCCCATGGGCAAAATAACACTGTCGCCGGACGAGCTGGTCACCATCACGCAGGCTGCCACGCGCCTTCCCAGCCTGCTGGATGGGTTGGCCAGCGGCCGCTGGTTCATCCAGCGCCATAGCCGGATCGAGGGCGTGCTCATCAGCCTGGACGAGTACCAGCGCTTGACCGAGCTCGAAGAAGCCCTCGACCACGTGATGCTGGCGCGCCTGGTAGAAGAGCGCGAGAGAGCGCGCCCCGACGAGTATCAGGACCTCGATCAGGTTATGCAAGAGCTGGGCCTTGAGGCCCAGTGATGACAGCCGAGTATCGGGTAAAGCTACACCCAGCAGCCCGGTCTGACCTCGTCTCACTCGATCGCGGCTTGCAGCAGCAGGCGGCGCGGCAGCTCGCCAAGCTCAAGACCCATCCTCAGGCCGGTGAGCAGTTGGGCAACAAGGCAGGCTTCGACCTGACCGGCTACCGGTCGCTCCACTTTGCGGGCCAGCGCTATCGCATTGTCTACCGTGTCGACGAGGACAGTCGTGTCGTCTGGGTCATCGCCATCGGCAAGAAGGCCAAGTTCGAGGCCTACCGGATCGCCGGCGAGCGCTCCGGCTAATGCCGGCCGCTCCTCGTGCCCACGGTCCTCCGTGGGCACGCCCATCCGAAGCTCAACGTCCATTCGGCCCATGCCCGCCGTCCACTCGCCCGCCTCCATAGCATAGCCCCTCGTGGGCGTTCCCCTGCCCTTCATCTCTTCAGTGATTCAATCGGCCGCGACATGACCCACGAGACTTCCACAGCCCGCCTCTTTGCTGTAGAATAGACTGTCTGCATGCATCGGTGCACCGCGCATGCAAGCATGGAGGGTATGATGAAAAGACGACTCTTAATCGGGGGCATCCTGCTCCTCGTTCTCGTTCTCGCCGCCGTCGGCCTCTTCGTCGTGCGGCCCTGGCTCCAGGCCCGCTCCGCCGGCGACACCACCACCGTCACCACGGCGGCCGTCGCCCGTGGCTCCATCGAGCAGACCGTCAGCGCCACCGGCAACGTCGCCGCCGAGCGCCGCGCCTCGCTCTCCTTCTCGTCGACCGGCCGCGTTATCAGCGTCTCGGTCGTCGAGGGCCAGGCCGTGCAGTCCGGCGACGAGCTTGCCCGCCTCGAAACCACTGCGCTCGAGAGGCAGGTTGCCCGCGCCCAGGCTTCGCTTCAGACCAGCCAGGCCCGCCTGCGGCAGGCCGAGCGCCCCGCCACCGCCGAGGAGCTCGCCTCCGCCCAGGCCCTGCTCGCCTCCGCCCAGGCCACCTACGACCGGGTCAAGGCCGGCCCCCTGCCCGAGGAACTGGCCTACGCCCAGGCCGCCTACGACAGCACCGTGGCCTACCACAACGCCGTCAAGGCCGGCCCCACCGCCCCCGAACGCGCTGCTGCCGAGGCTGTCCTCGAGCAGGCCGAGTCCAATGTCCGGACGGCGCAGTCCGCGTACGACGCAGTCAAGGACTCGCCCATCATCGGCATGCTGCCCCAGTCCCTCGAGCTCCAGTCGGCCACCAACGCGCTCATCCAGGCCAGGGCCAACTACGACACCCTGCTCTCCCGTCCCACCCCCTACGAGCTGGCCTCCGCCAAGGCCCAGATGCTCCAGGCCGCGTCCGCTCTGGCGCAGCTCAAGGCCCGGCCGACCGCCAGTGAGCTTGCGTCCGCCAACGCCCAGGTCGCCCAGGCCCAGGCCCAGATCGCCCAGCTCCAGGCCCTGCCCGACGCCGATACCCTCGCCGTCGCCCAGGCCGCCCTCGACGAGGCGCAGCTCGCCCTCGAGCAGACCCAGGCCCAGCTCGACGACGCCATCCTCCGCGCTCCCTTCGACGGTGTCATCGTCCTTCTCAACGTCACCGCCGGCCAATACGCCTCGCCCGGCACGCCCGCCGTCGTCGTAGACAGCGCCGGCGACTTGCAGCTCGACGTCTCCATCGACGAGGTCGACATCTCCGAGCTGGTCGAGGGCCAGTCCGCCTACCTCGCCTTCACCGCCCTGCCCGGCCGGGTCGTCACCGGTACCGTCGACTCCATCGCTCCGGCCTCCACCAACATCGGCGGCGCCCAGGCCTACGCCGTCCAGATCGGCTTCACTCCCGGCGACCTGCCCATCCGTCTTGGCATGACCGCCGACGTCCAAATCGTCGTCGCCCGTGCGGCAGACGCCCTGCTCGTCCCCAGTCGCGCCATCACCGCCGACCGCGAGGCCGGCCGCTACTACGTCACCCGCCAGTTGCCCTCCGGCCTGACCGAGCAGGTCGAGGTGCGCATCGGCCTGCGCGACTCGTCCAGCGTGCAGATCCTCGAGGGCGTCGAAGAAGGCGATCTCCTTGTCCTGCCCGTGCTTCCGGGGACCGCAAGCTCCTCCGGCGGGCCCTTCAGCGAGTTCCGCCCCGGCGGCAGCAACAACCCATGATCACGCTAACCGACATAACCAAGACCTACCACATGGGCACCGTCGACGTCCACGCCCTCTGCGGTGTCTCGCTCCTGATCGAGCGGGGCGAGTTCCTCAGCATCATGGGGCCCTCCGGCTCCGGCAAGTCCACCCTGATGAACGTCATCGGCTGCCTCGACTCGCCCAGCACCGGAGCCTATACCCTGAACGGCCTCGACGTCAGCCGCCTCACCGACCGGCAGCTCGCGCACGTCCGCAACCAGGAGCTCGGCTTCGTCTTCCAGCAGTTCAACCTCCTGCCCCGCACCAATGCCCTGCGCCAGGTCGAGCTGCCCCTCGTCTACGCCGCCATCAGCGCCAAAGAGCGTCACCGGCGCGCCTCCGAGGCCCTCGAGACCGTCGGCCTGGGCGACCGCATGTCCCACCGGCCCGACGAGCTCTCCGGCGGCCAGCAGCAGCGCGTCGCCATTGCCCGCGCCCTCGTCAACCGCCCCAGCATCATCCTCGCCGACGAGCCCACCGGCAACCTCGACTCCCGCTCCGGCGCCGAGATCCTCGCCCTCTTTGAGCAGCTCAACGCCCAGGGCATCACCGTCGTCTTTGTCACCCACGACGCCGGCATCGCCGCACGCAGCCGCCGCATCATTGGCCTGCGCGACGGGCTGGTCGAGCGCGACGAGTCCATATCGCCCGCCGTGCATGGGGGTGTGTCGTGAACATTCTCGAAAGCCTCCGCACCGCATTCACCGGCCTCGCAACCAACAAGCTGCGCGCCGTCCTTACCATGCTCGGCATCATCATCGGCGTCGCCTCCGTCGTCACCCTTCTCTCGGTCGGCCAGGGGGTGGAAACCACCGTCGCCGGTTCGAATCCAGGCCATCGGCTCCAACCTCATCTTCGTCTTCCCGGAACGCCCCGAAGGCTCCACCCGCCCCGCCTACGTCACCACCGCCGACGCCGAGGCCCTCTCCGATCCCTTCAACGCCCCCGCGCTCGCCGCCGTCGCTCCCGTCATGCAGGGCTCCCTGCGCATCACCCACGGCGAAGAGGCGAGGTTCGCCACCGTCACCGGCACCAACGCCTCCTTCGCCCCCGTGCGCAACCTCACCCTCGAGCTCGGCGGCTTTCTCACCCAGGCCGACCTCGACGGCCAGTCGCGCGTGGCCGTGCTCGGCTGGACGCTATACGGCGATCTCTTTGCCGAGGACGACTATCCCATCGGCCAGACCGTCTCCATCGACGGCGTGCCCTTCGAGGTCGTCGGCATCATCAAAGAGCAGGGAGGCTTTGGCCAGGAAGACAACAGCGCCTTTGTGCCGGTCACCACGGCCCAGGCGCGCTTTTACACGCAGCGCACCCTGTCCGGCCAGCGGCCTCTCGCCGCGATCTATGTCAGCGCCGTCGACGAAGACCAAGTAGAGGCTGCCGTCGAGCAGATCAACGCCATCCTGCGCGAGCGCCACGGCCTCGAAAGCGGCGATCCCGACGACTTCCGTGCCACCAGCCAGCAGATGATCCTCGACATCGCCGGCCAGATCACCGGCGTCCTCACCATCTTTCTTGGGGCAATCTCCGGCGTCAGCCTCCTTGTCGGCGGCATCGGCATCATGAACATCATGCTCGTCTCCGTCACCGAGCGCACCCGCGAGGTCGGCATCCGCAAGGCCGTCGGCGCCACCCGTCGCGACATCCTGGTCCAGTTCCTGCTCGAGGCCATCGTCCTCAGCTTCATCGGCGGCGTCCTCGGCATCCTCCTCGGCAGCACCGGCGCCACGCTCATCTCCGGCCTCTCCGAGGACCTCTCCACCCAGATCACGCCGCAGGTCATCCTCCTCGCCGTCGGCGTCTCCAGCGCCGTCGGCCTCGTCTTCGGCACTTACCCCGCCCTCCGCGCCGCCAACCTCCACCCCATCGACGCCCTGCGCTATGAGTAAAAGATGGTCCTATGCTATAATAGCCTGTGTGATCGACCCGAGCAGGCGAAAGGAACCGAGCGATGAGTACACGGACCATCGAGTACCCCGGCGAAGTCCTTTGGGCTCTGCAGGAAGAGCCTGAGGAATTCGAGGCCGAGGCGAGGTTGCTGCTGGCTCTCAAGATGTACGAGACCGGCAGGCTGAGCACCGGGCTTGCGGCGCGCCTGGCGGGCGTACCGCGGATCACCTTCCTGTTCCTGCTGGGCCAACACGGCCTATCGCCCTTTGGCGAAGCACCAGAGGAGCTCCAGGAGGATCTGGACGATGCCCGCCGGGCCAGTCATCGCCAATAACACGCCGCTGGCCGCGCTGTGGGTGCTGGGCCGCCTGGACCTGCTTCGCGAGCTGCAGAGCTGATGGATAGGGCGAGCCTGCCCCCAGGCTACTAGTGGTCTCCCGCCAGGGGCCTCCCCCCTGCCGCAGCGGGGGGACTGAGGGGGGGCCTCTTCCCCCTCTCCCTCGAGGGAGAGGGTTGGGGTGAGGGTGGTTCCGTCATCCTGGGCGAAGCGCCAGACACTATTCTGCGCGACGGCGACGGTGTTGCGCAAAAAAACGGGACCCTCGGCCGGGTGGCCGGGGGTCCCTGGTAGTCAGGCGGTTGCCTTGCTCTTGTAAACGCGGCGCTTCTTCGCGTGCCTCAGCGCGTGGTCACAGTGATGCTGTTGGTAAACGGAGAGACACTCGTTGTCGAGACGGCTCGGATGCGGTAGGTATACGTTGCGGCAGGCGAGAGTGCGCTGTCAGTGAAACGCCTGGTTGAGGCATCCACCTGGCCAATGGTGAGCCAGCCGTAACAGCCGTAAACATCGCAGTTCTCCCGCTGCACGACCACCTGGGTGCCTGCCGCGAACGAGCCCTTCCAACTGAGGCGGACTGACGTCCGTTGAGCCACGACCGCTTTGAAAGCCTCCGGCGCGGCGATGCCTACCCCTGTCTGCACGGTCACTGTATCCGGCGCTCCACCAAAGACATCGTACCGCCATGGAACGACGCGGTAGGTATAGCTGGTGCCGCTGAGTGCTGTACCGTCAACGTAGCTGGTGGTGTCGGGGGGGACGGTGCCAATCACACTGAAGGCTGTTTCACCACCATTCACCTCATAGCGTTCGATCTCAAAGCGGGTCTCGTTCGTGGCATTTTCGGTCCAGGTGAGTTGCACCGTGCCATCGATCAAGGTCCCGACTAGGTTGCTCGCCTGACCATTAGGTCGGGCATAGCTGGTGGTAGCCCAGGCAACATTGCTGTAACCCGATGGACCAGATGCATTCACCGCTCGGACACGATAGGAGTAGGTAGTGACCTCATCCAGCCCAACGTCATTAGCCAGGGTCCCCAGATGCTGGCGTCGCGCGTTGCGAGGAGGGCAAAGTCGCTACATCCCGCACCAACGCAACGCTCAATCTCCCACGTGGTTTCGTCAAAGGAATTGTCGACCCACGTCAAGGAAACTGCGAGGTCACCTGGATAGCTTGCTTTGGCTTCAAGCTGCGAGGGAGCGATGGGTACGCCGGCAGCTAGCGCGATCTGCATTGGCGCAGCCAAACACACCAAAGCAAACACAACCAACACCGGAATCAATCTGAACCTGACATTCTTCATTTCTGTTCTCCTTGTCAATTGTCGTATCGTACTGGACCTGTATCGGCACTGCAATCCACGCTTCCATGCCGATACCTATGTTGTTTTATGCTACAACCTATTGTACGCAAGATAAACGACTCTGGATCTGTGGAAAAGAGGAAAAGTATGGGGAATGCCTTGGATGCACGATCAACCAGCCGGCCAACCAATCAGGAGGCCCTTGCCATGAACCGCCACCTCTACCTCCGCTGGATCGCCGCCAACTCCCTGGCCGAGCTCCTCTAGGCCCTCGGCATGCCCGTCATCTTTGCCGCCGTCGACCTCGCCTACCGGGCCGGCATCATGACCGCTGCCCTGGCCCTCACCGCGCGATCGTCGACGCCGTGCACGGCGGCCCTCTTGTGGCTGTCGGGAGTATGGCCCACAAGACCGTTGGACGATTTGACAAATAGTACCATATACGGTACTATGTAGGGGCGAGAGACAGGACCAGGAATACCACTATGCAAAGGACAGTCGAGTACTACCTGGGCTTCCCTACACGATCGAGCTGTTCGCGAGCCTGCCGGTGGCTGGTTTGTCGCCGTCAAGGAGCTCCCTGGTTGTATGAGCCATGGGGACACAGCCGAGGAGGCTGCTGGCGATGATCCACGAGGCCATGGAATTGTGGCTCGAGGTCTCATTGGAGGACGGCCTGCCCATCCCCGAGCCTCGCAACCTCGACGACTTTAGCGGCAAGTTCGTCGTGCGCGTGCCCCGCTCCCTGCACCGCGCGCTCGTCGAGAGCGCCGAGCAGGAGGGAGTGAGCCTGAACCAGTATGTCAACGTCGCCCTGGCGCAGGTAGTGGGCCGGCCTCAACCGGCGCTGCCTGCCACGCGTCGCGCAGCCTCCCACCCCGCGCCGGACCATCCTCGGGCAATCCCGCACGCCCAGGGCGCAGCCGTGCTCCGCGAGCCGGACGCTCCCTACGCAGACCGCGCCGGAAAGACAGAGCCGGCGGACTCGCCCGGTGTCTCCTGACCGCCGCGCGCTCGCCGATTCCACTCGTGCCCACGGTCCTCCGTGGGCGCGCCCGCCGGACGCTCCGCGTCCACTCACCCCCTTCGAGGTGATCCCATGATCCTTCAGTGTGCCTTTCCCAGCGCCCAATCGGCCGCGGCCGCCGTCCATCGCTACCACAAGGACGTCGCGGCCCCCACATCCCTGACCGCGCGGCCCTACAACCGCTTCGAGCCCGTGCACACCACCTGGTGGCTCGTCCCCGGCACCGAGTGGCCGGCCTACGGCCGCGGCAAGCTCATCTTCCACTACCTCTCCAGCGAGGGCCGCAACCTCCTCGACGTCGGGCTGCACGTCGAAAAGGGCTTCGGGCGCGTCGTCGCCAAGGTCGATTCCCGCGTCCGCAATGGCGTCATGAAGGAGGGCTGGCTCTGGCCCCAGGTGCTGCGCGACCTGGCAGCCGGCGCGCTCGATGCGGCCGCCCGGCAGGTCGCGGAGCAGGCCGGCGTGCCCGTCGGCGTAAGAGTCAGCGCCAGCTACTACCAGGACATGGACCCCACCGACCCCTATCACGAGGGCGCCGGCGGCGACAATCTCATCTTCGATGCCCATGGACCCCGGCTCGGCCTCGTCGAGCAAAAGCTCAACGTCGACCTGCTGAGGGGCCTCGCCAAGAGCCGGTCGCTCGCCGAGCTGGGGCGGGGGCTCGGCGCCATCCCCAAGCAGGAGTGGGCTTGGTTCAGCATCGTCCTGGGAATCCCCTTCAAGATGGCGCCGCTCGTGTCAGGGGCAGGCCTGCCGGCAGGCGCCTGGGACGGTTCGCAGCTCTGGGACCGGGTACTCGTCCCCTGGCTGCCCTGGGCAAGGTAGCCGCATGGCATAGCAGGGCCGGCGGCAGGGTCCGCCCAAGCGCTTGGCCGAAAGGAGCAACCATCATGAGCGACAAGAGCCACGTCACGGTTCCCTACCGGCAGCGAGACCACGGCGATTTCGACGCCGAGTGGCCTCCCCACCGGAAGGTCTCCGGCTGGTGGTACGTCACCGGCTACCTGGCCGGCCCCGCCGGGACCGATGGCCTCTACTCCTACCAGTGGACCATCATCCATCCGCGCATCTACGGCATCAGCCCCTACGTGCTCCAGCTTGCCCTCACCGACTTGCAGACCGGCAAGCACCGCTTCATCCAGAAGGCCGGCGTGCGCAGCAGGAACGTCTATGCCAACGCGAGCGTCGTGAGCTTTGCCCCCTTCGCGCGCCTCGAGAAACAAGAGGCCCGCATGCTCCTGGCAGCCAAGACACCCCAGTTCGAGCTGGCCCTCACCCTGGACAAAGGCAAGGGCGCGGTCTGGCATGGCGACGATGGCGTGCTTGTCATGGGCATGCCCGAGGACCCTCAGCAGCGCACGGTCTACTATTCCTACACCAACATGCCGACCGCCGGCCGGATATCCTGGACCGAGCCTTCGGGAGAGAGCGTCAGCCTGGAGGTGACCGGGAAATCGTGGTGTGACCGCCAGTGGGGGCCCTACCGGCTGGTCGATACCCGCAGCCACTGGGAGTGGTTCTCGCTGCGCTTCTTCGACGACGAAGAAGTGATGCTCTTTGCCTTTCCTCAGCATCCCTACCTGGACGGCACCTACGTCGACCGCGCCGGGCGAGGCCGTCGCGTGCGCGACTACACCTACACCCCCAAGGGCTACGTGACCGTCAATGGAGTCACCTTCTCACAAGGCTGGGACCTGGTGCTGCCCGGCATCAAGGCAGAAAGACTACGAGATCCGCCCGCTGGTGGAAGGCCAGCTCAACCTGGCCTATTTCGAGCTGCTGGCGGAGATCCTCGACCCCCAGGGCACGCGCGTGGGCCTCTGCTTTGTCGAGCTGCTCCCCGGGGTCCGGAACCCCGGCATGAAGGTTGGTTGGCGCAACATGCTCAAGAGAGTTTAGGAGGGAGAACGATGGAAGGTGGCATGAGGACAGGCAGCCAATATGATGTGATCGTCGTCGGCGCCGGCCCAGGCGGCAGCGCCGCCGCAGCCCTGCTGGCCAAGGCAGGGCTCCGCACCCTGCTCATCGAAAAGGCCAAGGCCGCCGGCGGCCGGATGATGACCGTTCAGCGCGACGGGTTCTTCTTCGAGATGTTCCCGAATCAACTGCGTGCCGGCCCACAACTCGCATTTCGAGAGGCTCGTCCATCTGCTCGGCCTCGAGTCCCAGGTCCAGGTCATCTACCCCGATCTCATCGGCCGCTTCTACATGGAGCTGCCGGGCGGAGAGGTCCGCGTCATGGACATGCGCTCCAACAAGCAGTCCATGGGCGACATCAGGCGGCTGCTGGGGCTGCGCTGGCTCCAGATGCCCACGCTCATCCGGCTCTTCCGCGACGTGCTCTCCGCCAAGCCGGAGCGGCTGGAAGCGCTGCGCGGCGTCCCTGCCCTCGACTTCCTTGCGGGCTACCACCTGCCTCCCACCCTCCTCGCCTACCTCCTGACCGTGTATGCCGAGGGCTATTTCGAGGTCCCCGCCGACCGGCTGAGCGCCGCCGCTCTCGTCCGGGCCATGCAGCAGACCACCCGCTACGGGGGCGGCCGCTACTACCGGCAGGGCGTGGGCACCGTCTTCCAGGCCCTGGCCGGCGCCGTGGAGCGGTTCGGGGGCACGGTGCTTTTCGAGACCCGCGTGGAAAAGATCCTGGTCGAGCACGGCGCGGTGGCCGGCGTCATCGCCGGCGGCGTCGAATACCGCGCGCCCATCGTCGTGAGCAACGCCGGCATCCAGCCGACCGTCCTCAAGCTGGTCGGCGAGGAGCACCTGCCCGCCGGCTATGTCGACTGGGTCAAAAAGCTGGAGGTGAACCTGGCGTGCGTCGGCTACCGTTGGGTGCTGGACAAGCCCGTGCTCACGGCGCCGATGAACATCTACCTCACACACGATCACGTCTCCACCTCCGAGAGCTTTCGCCAGATGGAGCGCGGGGTCTTTCCCACCGATTTTTACCTCTACCTGGGCACCACCTCCCTATACCCCGGGATGGCGCCTGCCGGCAAGCAGCTCGTCTACGCCTGCATGTCGTGCCTGCCCGACCCTGCGATCGACACCGCCCCCTACCTGGCCCGCGTCCGCGCCAAGGTCGCCCAGATGCAGCCCGAGGTGCTGGAGCACATCGAGCGCGAGGAAACCTTTGGGCCGGCCACCGTGCCTTCCGTGGGACGCGATGCCGTGCTGCCCGGCAAGGGCGGCGAGACCTACGGGCTGGCGTTGTCGGTGGACCAATACGGCGACCCGCGCCTGGACGGCACGTCGCCCATCCCCGGGCTCTACTACGTGGGCTGCGACGCCGGCGGCTTTGGGCTGGGCACCCACCAGGCGGTAGATTCGGCCGTCAACGTCTCGGGGCTGGCCCTCTCGTACCACGCCGCGGCGAGGTGAGCCTGCCCTCAGTGTCCTCAGCGCCGCTCATCTTCTCAGTGATTCACTCCTCGTGCCCACGGTCCTCCGTGGGCACGTCCGTCGGGCGCTCCGCGCCCACTCGTCCATGCCCGTCGCCCGCCCGCCCGTAGCCTAGCCCCTTGTGGGCGTTCTCCTCGTTCCCACGGTCCCCCGTGGGAACGCCGTCCTGGGCGCTCCGCGCCCTGTCCTCAGCGTCCTCTGCGCCGTTCATCTCAGTAATTCAATCCTCCCCATCCTCCGGCGTGAGCACCGCGAACGGGCGCTTGGCGCCCTCAGGCCAGGTGACATCCAGGACCCGCAGGCGGTGCGCCTCCAGGAAATCCCGCAGCTCCTCGATCCCAATCTGCCCCTCCGCCCACGCCGGCCGCGGGCACCCGTTCGCAGGCACCCTGGCGTCTTGGCGCCTTTGCGGTGCAGCTTGATCCAGCGGGCCCAGCATCGCCACCAGCACCGCCTTGTGGGCGCGCACCTCGGCGAGCAGCTCGGCCGAGACCGCGCCCTTGGGCCCATTCAGGTGCAGCCCCCCGCCGTCGACCGTCACGGCAACCCCCAGCTCCAGCAGCGTATCCAGCACGTCGAGCGCGGTCATACGTCAAACTCCTCGGTTTCCTCGTCGACGGGGAGGAGAGTGTTGCAGCGTTGCACCCTGTACGGGGGTACCTGCACTCTTTTTCTCGTCGGCCGGCAGGATCGATTCGGGGTCGGGCAGCACCGGCACCTCGCCCGGCAGCGGGTCGCCCGGCACGAGCTGCGCCGGCATCCCGCGCCGCGTCTCCTGGTTCACGATCCAGCCGCTGCGCCGGGCCACCAACACCCGCCGCGAGGCCGAGGCGACGTCCAGGCCGAGCCGCTTGGCCAGCGGCCGCATGCCCACCGGCGCCCCCACCTGGTAGAGCGCGGCCAGCGCCTCCACCGTCGCCCGGATCTCGGGCTGCACCGTCGCCTGCACCCCCTGGCTCACCAGCTCCTTCACCAGGCCGTACACCGCCCGGTAGTCGTCAATCTCGGCGACGATCGAGCCCGTCGACGATGCGGCGGTGCGTCTGGTGCAGGATCGCGTGCGCCTTGACGAGGTGGAGCACCGCGCGAAAGTCGCGGCGCAGCCGCACCGCCGAATTCCCGAACGTCTGGGCCAGCAGCTCGACGTAGGGGATGGTCACCTGGTGCACGCCGGCCAGCCCCAGCCATTCCTGGAGCGCCCTCCACGGCGCGAGGTCCGGGCCGGGCGCCTGCGCGCCGTCGTGCTGGGCGATCGCCATGTACACGGCGCGCGTCTGCTGCGGATCGTCGCGGACGGTGAGGCTCACCAGGCGCGTCTCCAGCTCCGGGTCGAGGCTGACCAGGGTGGTGGTCGTGATCGCGCCCGTCGGCCCCTCGCGCTCGATCACCCTCGTTTCAAAGTTGTTGTTCTTGTCGGTGAACTGGTACCGCACCCGGCCCTCGGAGATCAGGCTGCGCAGGAGGTAGGGGCCATACTCGCCGGCGAACCCCGTCGCCTCGTAAAAGACCAGCATCCGGTGCGAGAGGGGCTCCGTGCCAAAGGCCAGCGCCTTCTCGCTCATGCCGGTCAGGGCGTAATAGGCCGCCTCCGGAAAGGCCTTCAGGACCGTGTCGACCAGGAACGACTTGCCGCCGCCCGAAGGCCCTTTCACCGCCACCGACACCGGCTGGTCGAGAAGGCGCGATGTGAGGGCCAGGTAGAGGATCTGCGCGTTCCGCTCCTCCCCGGTGAGGCCGAGCCGGCGGCACAGCGCGGCGACCTCGGCCAGGAGGTCATGGCAGGCCAGGAGCGGGGCGGCCAGTGCCTCGGCGCGGGCCACCTCCTCCGCCCTCTCGATCTGCCGGCAGGGGGCGGCCGCGGCCATCCGCTCCGCCACCAGCGCCGGCACATCGTCGCCCGCCAGGTGGCATTCCGAGATGTCCTTGCGGTCGGCCGGCGGCGCGATCACCCGCAGATCGGGGACCGAGTCCGCGAGCGAGCGGATCAGCCGCGCGCCACCGTCGTCGGGCTCTTGCCAGGCATAGACCGCGAGCCCCTCCAGCAGCGCGGCCCACTCCGGCCGCCAGCAGGAGGCACCCGGGATGCCCAGCGCCGGCAGCCCGTAGAGCCACAGCGTCTGGGCATCCGACTCGCCCTCCACGAGGAGGACACGGCCGGCCGTGCGCGCTTCCTCCAGCTTCCACAGGCCATAGAGCAGGGGCTTGGCGCCGCTAGTCCAGCGGAAGCGGCTCGGACCGGGCCCGGCGAGCGAGAGGCGGAAGCGCACCGCGGCCTCGTTTCCCTCCCGGTCGAAGTAAGGGATGCGCACGGCCGGATGGCCCTTCCTGGAGACGGTCTGGAGGCCGAGGCGCCGGAGCAAGTCCAGCGGCAGGCCCTTGGCGTGGGCGTACTCCTCCAGCGTGAGAGAAAAAAAGTCTTCACTCCCCTCTGCAGCGTGCAACACTGCAACACCTCCGGTGCCCCCGTCCTTCTCTTCGGTGCGCTGCACCTGCCCGTGGTGCGGTGCACCTGGTCCGTGTCGCGGCATCTCGGCGCCCAGCTTCTCGGCCAGCGAGGCGAGTCCGCCCTGGGCGCCGCAGGCAAAGCAGGCGTAGCCGCGCTCGCTCACCGAAAAGTTGCGCGGCGTGGTGGTCGGCGTGGAAGGGGCACAGCGCCCAGAACTCGCCGCGGGCGTCGGGCCACTTGGCGTCGGGCGCGTCGCCGCGATCCAGCCGGGCGAGGATGCCGGCGAGGTGGGCGGAAAGCGGGGCCGCGGTCATCGTTGCACCTCCCGGCCGTCGCGGGCCAAGAGGTAGGCGGCGAGGGAAAGGTCCGGGGTCTCAAAGCGCTGGTACATCGTACGTCTCTTGGGTGCGCTGCACCTACTCTTGGTGCGGTGCACCTGGTCCGAGGTCTCCAAGTGCGGGTACATCGTACGTCTCTTGGGTGCGCTGCACCTGTTCTTGGTGCGGTGCACCTGGTCCGAGGTCTCCAAGTGCGGGTACATCGTACGTCTCTTGGGTGCGCTGCACCTGTTCTTGGTGCGGTGCACCTGGTCCGAGGTCTCCAAGTGCGGGTACATCGGGGGTTCCTCCCTGGGGGGTAGGTATGGGCCGGCCGGTAGCCGGCTGTGGGCGGCCAGAACATCTGTTCTGCCCCCAAGATACCACGGAGTCTTCCGGATGTCAATAGGCAGTTGTCCCAACTTTGGGGGTGTGACCCGATTTTCACGCGGATCTTTTGGGACAGGGCAGTAACCAGCGTCATTCGGATCGACCGCAGTGACCTCCGTCATCCTGAGCGACCCCAGTGCCCTCTGTCATCCTGAGCGACCCCAGGGAGCGAAGGATCTCATTCTAGGGGTAGGCAATATCCCCTCGTGCCCACGGGCCTCCGTGGGCACGTCCGCCGGAGCGCTTCCGCGCCCACTCGTCCATGCCCGTAGCCCAGCCCCTCGTGGGTGTTCTCTTCGTCCCCGCTCTCCTTCGCGCGCACGCCAACGCAAAGACCCTGTCGCTAGCGACTGTGGCTGTCGTTTGCCAGCATTCCGCCCGTGTGGTATAATGGACTCTGGCCAACACGCCCTTCGAGTACCAGCCCGCACAGTCGCGGCATGAAGCGAGGGTTGCCGATGCGAACCATATTTGACACCTGCAGCCCCGCCCCGAGGTCCTGAGAGGCGACCTCCCCGAGGAGATCTTTGCCGCCCGCCTCAAGGACGTGGTCGACGGCCGGGCAGACCCTGTCTACCAGCCATCCCTCCACCTATTTCGACAATACCTGCGCCACCCAGGGGCTGCGCCTGCTCCACTCCCAAGCCCTTGCCCGCCTCACCGGCCTGCGCCCTGCCTCCAACGCCATGCTCCGCCTGGAAACGGCCCTTGGCGGCGGCAAGACCCACGGCCTGATTGGTCTCTGCCACCCGGCGTCCGGCCGCGCCACGCCAGCCACGATGCGCGGCCTCGCGAATCCCAGCATGGCGCCCAGTGGCGGCCGGCAGCGAGTTGTTGCGGTGGTTGCCACGACACCGGCCAGTCGGTCAGCCACGGCGCCTCAGACCAGGAGGGGTACGAACGGCTGCCTCCAGGACGCGCGCCCAGGCAGCCGTCCGAGACCCAACTAACGCGGGGGCGAAGGTCGGTGGCGCTGTGAACATAGACGAGGTCCGCACCTGTTTCGACCAGGCCTTCGTGCACCTGTTTGCGGGTGAGTTTACGAGCTCTGCGGCGTGCTTCCAGCTGGTCATCGACCAAAGCGACAATCCTGAGGCCTGCTACATCGCAAATCGCGACCTCCACTGGTGGTGCATTCCCCTTGAGGCTTTGGAGGGCAAGCTCCGTCAGTCACCTCGACCGATGACACTCCAGCAACTGCTGGCAGACACCCCCACACAGCCCGAACGCGAGTATGGGCAACACGTATCGGATAGCCTCGGGCGAATCAAGACCGTGTTTTGGCTGGGCGGCGACTGGTGGATACACCAGGAACACCTAGGCAGCGCGGTCCGATCGGTCATCAGAGACTTGGCGACGCAGGCCGCTCCAACAACCCTCGATCACGTTGCTGATTCGCTCCTTGAGCACTGGCGTTGCCCCAAGAAGCCGACCCGCGAGCGCCTGCTTGCTAAGCCCTCAAAGCAGAAGTCAGTAGCCAAGACTGTGTTGCGCTGTTGAGCAGCGACTGTGCGTTCCCGCGGGCAGTGCTTCGGGGTTTCTGCGATTCACTGGTGAGCCTGATCGGGGACACGGGCAGGCCAGTGAGTCTGTCCCAGTTCATTGCTACGACCGGTTGGCCGGACCACGTGAAGCACAGGCTTCAGGCTGCATACACTGAGCCAGTGGCTTTGCTCGCAGCGCGTCGAAGCATTGGTGGAGATTGCGCCAGGTTGGTGGTTCCTCGATGGAGGCCTTCATTTGTCGGGCGTTTCGCTCGAGCCCCTGTTTCGCGACCCTTTCGCAGTCCTCGACACGACGACCATCCTAAGCCAGTATCTTTTTGGAGCAGCTGGTGCCTCCGTGCGGCCGTCCGAGCGTTTCCTCGGACCTCTGTCAAAGCGGCTCGCATCTAACCGCAGCCTCGTGAGGATAGGTGAGGACCGATGGTGTAGGGCCAAGGCCGCCGAGGCGTTGGCGGAGGTAGAGCGTGGCTCAGTTGGTACGGTCGGACTGGCCGATGGCCGGCGGCTTCAGAGCTGCTCAGCCGCCTTGCCTTACAGAGACCGGACTGGCGTCAGATCACTGGTTCGCTTGAATCGTACCTAACATCGGCTCTTAGGCAGAGCCCTGAGCCCGTCGAAGTCCTTGAAGGCAGGTGGCTGCACCAGCGTGCGGATACCGGCTCTACTAGCGTAACTCTTGCGCAATTC
>CAVPBH010000031.1:0-189073 GCA_963701775.1 uncultured Chloroflexia bacterium | reverse complement strand
TTCGTCGTACTGCACGATAAGTTCATCGAGTTGAGGGATGACGATAGCTGCTAGGCTGGCTTTCATATCACTTGCTCCCAGTTTGCATTGTTGCCAAGCAGATGAGTCGGAGCAGACAACTGCCGTGTATGCGGAATCCACCTGGCTCCCTGTAGGAGATGCATTCACGGAACTGCCCATAGCTTGCCTCCTGCCCCTCTTTGGCTTCTGTTGTGTCATCTTCGAGAGCATCCTTCATGGCGCCATGGCGGGAGCCTTTGTCACTCGTCCTTCGTGCTGTCGGGCACCCTGCTATGTGGCCTCTGGCAGGCGCCACGACCGGACCCACACCAGTAAGCAGACGATGACTCTTAGGATACACCTACATAGTGTTTGGAGGCCTCTACTTCGAAGGTGCGACGTGACAAACTCAACTATCTCTCTCGCATTTGCAGCTGAGCGAAGGTCTACCTGCTTCAGTTGGCCTGGCAACGTCTCAGTTGCCAACTGGCATCCGAAAACAACATCGAGTATCATCTGTTCCACTTCTGCTTGCAGTGAGTCAGGCACTTGCACTAAAGGACGCAAGAGGAAACCGACATCCCTACTTTCGATCGAGAGGCCCCGGCAGTATTGTGTCATCAATGCGGATACCTCCAGCCCTGGGTTTCCTGGGCTTCTGTTGTGGGTAATGCTCCGAACCAACGCGGTAGTCATCCTCGCGGCCATCAGGTACGTTGTTTACACTTCTGAAGAAGAGCCCATTTATAGGCGGCGACGCGACCAGTATTCTCTACGAGAAAGACCAGCTTCGTTTCGAGGAAGATGCCACCCTCCACTACATAGGCGTCCAGCAAATTGAGTCTGGTGAGAGCAAATTGTTGCCTGGTTGGATTTGTCAGACGCTGGCGAAGTAGCTCCAGATAGAAGTGCGGCGCTGGTTCCGAGCGGCCTGCGCTACGATAGTAGTATTTCCTATCAAGTGCCAACTAATGCGGGCCGAGGCACTATCCCCAACGTCAATAACGACGACCTCGCGGCCTACAGGAATACGAGAAGAGGTGGCTCTCGCAAGCAGGTAAACCGGAAATCTGACAGTGCATAATCAGAGATACGGAGTATTTTTGCTCTAGCCAGTCCCTAACTGATGTATCGTTTGACCCACTTCTGGTTGTACACCATCTGGAGTCCCGCTATCGTCTACCCAAGAATCAAGTGGCCTCCGCCAGAATTGGCAAAGGCCGAGATCGCCTTTGCGATCGCATTCAGAAGGCCTCCCTTGTCCTTATCAAGCAGTTGTCCGCTCTTGCGTTCAAAGTAATCATGTTCACCGCGTGGCAGCTCGTCGATATCTGCTTCGGTCCACTTATGGTCCTTGCTCATGTTGCTCTCCTGCCGGGCGAGTGCTACCGCAACTAGCCTGATTCGCAGCCGTGCCGTCATCAAAGGGGATACGTGCGATGCGACTTTCTTGTGGAGGCCCAATATCATTTTTCGCTACGCCTGCAAGGGTATCACGATTGGTGTCAACTGTCGTTCCCTCTGGCCGAGTGTGAAGCGGTCGGCTAGGCTGTTGAGTAAGTGAAATCACCCTCTCTTCCATTTCCGGTCTCCCGCACTGAATCCGCCTGGCTCCCACTAGGAGGGACCTCTACGGATCGCCCGCATCATGCCCGTGTCCGTGCGCCGAATGTGACCGCCGCCCGCCTCGCTGGGGCCACCTGCATGGCCAGGGCGCTCGTCATGGGTCCATTAGCGGTGGCTGCGTGTGCGTGCCGTTGTCTTTTGCTTTTGGCGCCTTTCTGAAGGTGGTGCTCATCTGCCCGATCGGGGGCATGTCGATGCCCTTCCCTCCAACAGCTCGGCGATGGTCAGGATCTGGATCCCGGGATAGCTCCTGTTCCAGCCGGGCGAGTGGTAGAAGCCGGCGCCTGCCGCCTCGGCGCGCATCGGCTGCGTCGGCTCCTGCATGGTGATCAGAACGCCGATCTCGGCCTTCTCCCGCTCGCATGACGCCCCGCAGGTCGCGGACGTGGGCCACGCTGGTGTGGCCGGCCTTGACCGACAGCATCACCTGCTTGGTCTTGCCGCCCTCGGCCTCGTCGTGGAAGTAGAGCCAGCCGTCGATGCCCTTGTCGCTGCCCTTCTTCTGTTCGACAGGGCGGGCGCCCACCAGCCCCAGGGCCCACCACTGGAACTGGTAGGGGTCCTGCTCGGCCAGGCCTCGGGCGTCGGGCAGGGTTACCGGCTCGCCGATGACCTTGTAGACGGCCGCATCGCCGAAGGTGTCCCGGAGGCGCTGCTTGATCAGCGCGATCGCCAGGTGGGTGATGTCGATGCCGATCCAGCGGCGGTCGAGCCTCTGGGCCACGGCGATTGCCGTGCCGCAGCCGCAGAACGGGTCGAGCACCGTGTCTCCCTCGTTGCTGCTGGCGAGCATGATGCGCTCCAGCAGGGCCTCGGGCTTCTGGGTCGGGTAGCCGAGGCGCTCCTGCGCCTGCGAGTTGATGGGTGGGATGTCGGTCCAGACGTTGCCGAGGAGCGTGCCGGGCATCTCGTCAAGGTAGCGCTTGAGGCGGGACACGGCTCCGGCTTGGCTGGTACGATCCGGCCCTCGGCGTCGAGCCTGCCCATCGTTCTCTCGGGAGTAACGCCAGCCGTTCGGCGGTGAAGCCCTTGCACTCGTAGGTCATGTTCGGGCCGTCGGGTCCTGGGGCTGGTCATGTCGTCGAGCTGTATAGCGCCCTGGCCGTCCGTGGTCGTACGTAGCGGTACTTGGCGGCGATGTATGCCTCGTCGTGGGGCTGCGTACTGGCGGATTGCCAGGTGAACTCGTCGGCCCTGGAGTAGAAGAGGATGGTCATGGATTGACAGGCAGAGCCAGCTCGCTTGGCGTCGCTGTGGGCGTTGGTCCGCTTCCAGATGATCTCGTTCCGGAAGTTTGCGGCCCAAAGACCGCATCCATCAGCACCTTGAGGTAGTGGCTGGCCGTCGGGTCGCAGTGCAGGTAGATGCTGCCGGTCGGCTTGAGCACCCGCCGCAGCTCCACCAGGCGCGGCGCCATCATGGCCAGGTAGGCCAGCATGTCGCTGTCACCGAGCAGCATGCGGAAGGCCTGCATCGCCTCGGAGACCTTGCCGCCCGCCTCGACGACCTCCTCGTAGGCCTCGGCGGCGGCCTGGTCCCAGTGCCATGTGTCCTCAAAGGCCTTGATCTGGCCGCCGCCCTGGTGCCGTCCTGCTCGCCGAAGAGGACGTTGTAGGTGGCGTTGCTGTTGAAGGGCGGGTCGAGGTAGACGAGGTCCACCGTCTCGTCCTTGACGTGGCGCCGAAGAACGTCCAGGTTGTCGCCGTAGTAGAGAAGGTTGTCGGGCATATTGCTTTCCCTCGCACTATCCCTTTGACTCGACCGGCAGCATCCTTGCGGCGTGGACGCCCGATAGCCCTCACTGGATGCTGTCGTTGTACGCCGCCATGTCAAGCTTAGGGCAGAGTCCAGAGCAGCGTTGGCTTTGTCTGCCCAGCCGCTTATTTCGGTCGAGCTCGCTCCGTCAGTACAGAAGTGCTGTATTTTTAGCTCGATGACCTTCTCATAGGCGACAACCGAGTCCAGAAGATCAGCACGTGCTGCTATCAGGTTGCGGTCATTCGGCTGCGGCAGTGACCTGATGCAGGTGCCAAACCGTCCGAAGACGGGCCTGGCTTTTTCTGGCCACGTACATACATCCTCTACGCGGCCAACTGTACCGGGGAAGCTCTTGTTGAACTCCGACGCCTCTTCATACGCTGTTTTGCATTCGGTCAATGCTGAACAAAGTCATTGTCTGCGGCAACGGCATCTGCTCCGCCTCCCGTTCGCTCTGCGGTCCAAGCGCAGGCGAATGTGAGCATCGATAACACCACGACTAAGCTCCGCAACCCTCTTGTGCCTGACATTTCGAAGTAGTGCCTCCCTTGCTCTTCCACCGCAAGACAAAAAAGCAGAGATGCCCGCTTGCGCCAACGGCCTTCGGTGCTGTCCTCGGGGTGCGCCCAGGAACACGGCAGCATTCATTATACCGCGCGTCGCACAGGTGGGCAAACGACAGGATGAGGCACCATGCCTTCCACCCCTCTCTTTGCAGAGTGAGGGGTTCGGGGGTATAATACGCTTGCTGGACGCGCCAATACCTTGTGAGCCATGTCCAGGGATGCGGTCACCCACATTGCGGGTTTCTGCAAACGCTGGCTTGGTTCTTGCGCAACGAACGCTTGAGCGCTCGCTGTTTGCTCACCAATCATCTGTGAGTTCAGCCATGAGGAGTGTGTAGCATCGCAGGAAGCAGAAAAGCAGGAATCACGCCAAAGGCTGTTTGGCTTGATTCCACTGACTGATACTCTCATCGCAGCGGCTTTCCCCGTGGCAGCCTATGCGACGGTGTTTCTGTACAAGTTGGGGTATTTTGAGGCGCGTTACCGATTCCTGCGGAGTTCATTTCTCTCAACGTGGTGGAAGCCCTCAAGGCAGCGGTCGGACTGCTCATCGCAGTGGTCATGGTCCTCGTGGTTCTCAATGTGGTGTTTTCCTTCCTACCGAAGAAACTTCCGCAATCGATGGAGTGGAGGCTCCGGTTCGTAACCCCCTGCCTAGTCCCTCTCTTGGCATTGTTCGTCCTGTATAGGACCCTCTGGAGAGAGTGGATAGGGTACTTTGTCCTACTGTTTCTCTCATACACTGTTCGTGCCCCATTCACCAGACGCGACCGCCGAAGTTACCTAGAAAAGATGGAGGCGCTAGACAATCGGAGGGCACAACAGCAGGACATATGGGAGGGCAAGCGGTCACTGGCATATTGGTCTGCGCGGTCTCTGAAGCCAAGCCAGACTAGGGCAATCGTTTGGGGATTCGTTGCGGTTTTTGTGGTCTATTTTGCCGGCCGGGCCTCTGCCCTCACTCAGGAGGAATTCTGGGTTGCTTCCACGTCGCCCAGAGAGTTGTGCTGGTCGCCAACAGCGACTGGATGATTGCTGCTCCCTTCGACAGCACCAATGCAGAGGTCAAGCCTAGCTTCGTGTTCCTTGAGGTGCGGGACAGTCCAACGTGCAGTTCCGCCTTGAGAGAATCGGGCCATTGCGCATGCGAGAAGCCACACCCAGCCCGACTTCCACCCCGGGTCCCACAAGTACCGTCCCCTCCCCACCAACGGCTTCCGCCACGTCTACTGTCCCTGCTACTGTCGGGCTTGCCTCAACGCCTTCTGCAACTCCGCCATTCGTGACTCCGGGACTTCCGTGACAGAGGCGTGGCGGGAGCTATGCAGCGCCCGTCTTGCAGGTCTACCATCGTAGAAGACGGCACCAACAGGGGCCTTCTTTAGCTACGTCGCGTCAGGCGGCTGCCGCCGAGACCCGGTGCACATCAGGCTCGAAAGGGCGAGTCCGTGGCGGAAGCGGCAGGTCAACCATTGCGGAGAAGGGAATCGCCCAAGAATCTTCTCTTGGCTCTCTTTGGCGCGATTCCCAGGGAAATCGAGATTCCCTCCCGCCTTGACAGCAGATTCGGGACGGTCGTTCCCAGGGCGCCAGACAGCTTTCCTCTCAATTGTAGAGTGAGGGGTTCGGAGTAAGGTCCTCTGGTCGGAATCAAGACAGAGTTCGGCTTCTTCGGGCAGGCAAGAGGATGGGCCTTTGAGTAGGCGCAGATGGAAATGAAGTACGGGCAGATAGCTGAGGGCTGGAAGATGAACGCAGCTGTCTACCGCTGTTTCAGCTACATTGATGAGAGCGAAGCCAGGAAATTCATCCGCAAGTTCAGAGACCAGCCGCATGACAAAGTCCAGGTAATGCACACTTTCCGGGAACTGATTCTTGGGGCGTTTCTGGCGATGAACGGTCTTCAGGTGCCGATCTTCACAACGCCAAGATTGAGTCCAAACACCAAGCTGGTGCATATCCTGGATGAGAGCGCCAGGCCTCAGTGTGTCGTGGAACTGCTCAACTTCAATCCTTCTGCGGCGACCTCACAAGACGTTGTGGACCAGCTTCAAGCAAAGGGTATCTGGTGCAACTGGGTGGCGCCTAACACGGAACGTCTGTATAGTGCACTCTGGGAGAAGGCT
This sequence comes from uncultured Chloroflexia bacterium, assembly GCA_963701775.1. GTDB lineage: Bacteria > Chloroflexota > Anaerolineae > JAAYZQ01 > JAAYZQ01 > DAOQVR01. Next base: position 182,997 of record CAVPBH010000031.1, on the reverse strand, counting down.
ACTCGATACAGCGCGCTGGCTGAAAGGCGTGGCCTCAGCTACGTAATTGGGGTCTTCGGTGACTTCATTGCGTGTGTCGAGCCAGACGAGCTTGACGAGTGCCTGCTGACAGCAGAGACTGGCCTCTTCTGGCTGTATCCTGCCGGATCACTGACATCCTCTTCTTTGAGGAATCCAGGGGGACCTACCACTTCCGCTTCTTCGCCAAATCCACACGCACAGACCGATGGATATTGCCATAGGCGACTCGACCTGTCCAGGCTGGCGACTAGAGCAGGACGAGCCTACACACCCATATTCATTGGTCCACGGGCACACGAAGCGCATCGCTAGTCGCCTTATCTTTGGCGGTCCAGCACACAGCGAGTCTCGTTGCTCTCAAGTCTCAAAGCGGTGGGTCCGTGGCGGTAGCGGCAACTCCACCATCGCGGAGAATGGTATCGCCAGGGTCTATTGTGCCGTCTTTGTGCTGAATTGCCGCGCAAAACCCTCCGTCCCTGCGGCTACTATCGCGACCCCGTCAAGTGCGCCTGTATCTTGGCCATGGTCAGCCGTTACCGGAAGACGCATCCCCAGCCTCTTGCGACCCGCGTTAGCCTTCTCTGGGCAAACCATGGCCACCGAAATCGCCTCGGGCTGGCTGAAACACCAGCCAGAGAGCGAGTTGGCGCAGTGGTACCATGAGGTGTTCGGGGAGGGTGGCAGTGACCTGGCTCTTCAGTGGCTCGTCGCGGCCAGCGCTCACCTTCCCACCCGGCAGGCCTTGTCCGAGTTCTATGCGCACCGCGATGATATCGGCACTCTTCCAGGCCGCCCGGAAAGCCGCCATGGCCTACGCCGACCATCTCGCAGAAGCGCAGCAACCGCAGAATCCCGGAGACCGAGCAGCCGCCTCACCCGGGCGCACTCCCTAGCGCGCAGCAGTCCGCTCACTTCCACCGGCACAACTGCTGGAGCACCCACCACCGCGTCTCCGTGATCACCGTGGCCGTCGCCATCGGTGAGGGCCTGCAGTACCTCGCGGAGGCACCGGAGCCAGCCTCGCGGATCCGCGCCCGCCCGATTTGCCAGATAGAAAATATGTTCTATATCAAGGGAAGGGGTCGCCCGCGGCGTGGCGGCACCTGGGGCGCCACGTCACAGCGCAGCTGCCCTGCGGAGGATGAATCATGCAAGACCGAAACAGTCCGAACCCTCTCTCCTTCGCCGGACCCGCTCGCCGAGCACTTCGCAGCAGGAACGCCTCAGGGACGATCGCCCCCATGGCGCGCCTCACCTTCTACGCCTCCACCACCCCAACCCGACTTTGTCGCTTGGCTAGACATGCACCTCTCCGGCCCCATCGGCCTGTCGGGCCCCGCCGGCACCGCCACCCTCCGGCACAGGCATTCAGCCGCCACAGCGCACATATTTCGGCGTCCTTGCCCTCCGCCAGGTCTACTTCCTTACCGAAGATGACATGTCGCAGCCGCTCACCTCCCCTGCGCCACTGGCAGCCGTTCCTGGGCTTCTCGTTCTCCCATGCGGCGACCGGCGGATGGAGATTGTCGTCGAGTGCTCCACCAGTCCCCGCCTCCGGCCCGCAATCGTCTCGCTCTTCCGGGACATCGCGCGCGCCTGGCCCGAAGCGGCCCAAGCCCTAGCTCCCTTCATCGCGGACGGCACCGTGGCAGCCCCAGAGCCCGATCTCCTACCGGTCCCGGCACCAGACGTCGCCCAGGCCAAGCCCCCCGCGGCCAAGCCGCCTCATGTCCCAAAGAGACGCGGCGTCTTCCAGCGATGGCGGCTGGTATGGAACGTAATCAGGCCCTGGTATGAAGAAGAAGGCCTTTCCTACGTTGGCATTAGCGAGAGGCTTCGAGGTCACAAGCTCCAAATCAAGTACTCGGCCGACGTGATCGAGGACATCATCCTAGCAGGGCGCGCCGGCGACCTCGACTGAACCAAGTCCAAGCTGAGATCTACATCCCTTGCGTCCGTAGCCGGTAGACCCGGCTTCGGTTTCAACCGGAGCCGGGCATGCCAAACGCGCCGAAGCGCGTTGCTGTTGAACCCGCTTCAGCGGGTTTCCGATAGCAGCCGCCGAATTCATTCGGCGGCGTCCCAGTCGGCCGCGACTCCCCTATCGCCCTGAATCTCCCTCGAATTCCCTGTAACGACCCGCTCGCCCCCCGGCTGGTGATACACTTGAGGCGTAGCACCAACCGGGTGCAGGCGCCCTGGTAGGGGCGAGGCATCCCCCGCAACCCGCGCCGCGGCGCCAGAAGCTGCACCTGGCGAAAGTTTGCCGGGCAACCGAGACTTGGGGATGCCTCGCCCTACTTGCAGAATGGAGATGGAACATGAACCGGCACTTTCAAACCTCGGACCTCTACCTCGCAGCCTTCCTCCTCGCCGGCGATCACACCCTCGCCGGCATTGACGGGCACGACCCGCGGCGCGTCGTCTTCCTCCTGGCGCCCTACCCCGCGCCCAATCTCCTGGCCTCCTACGCCGAGGGCCGGGCCACCGTCAACGTCCTCCGCTACATCTCCGCCGAGCGGCAGCTCAAGCGCCGGGTGTGGGCCGTGCGCGACGGCCGGGAGGCGCGGCGATGACCGGCCTGCCCCCTTCCCCCCTCCTGGACCAGGTCCTTGCCAGGCTCAATCGCGGCGACGCGCCCGACGCCAAGTGGCCCGACCCCCGCGGCGAGTACTGGGCCCTCTGCCCCTTCCACGCCGACCACCACGCCGGCAGCTTCTCCGTCAGCGAGCGCGGCTACGCCTGCTTCGCCTGCGGCGCCCAGGGCAGCCTCGCCTCCCTCGCCGGCAAGCTGGGCATGGCACGCGGTACGGCAGTCCACGCAAAACGGGAGGAATCCCCCACACCCCCCCCCTCTCTCCTCCGCCTCTCCCTCCGTCCCCGCTCCCCCTCCCTCTCTGACGCTCGAAGCAATACGCCCGGGCCAAGCGCCTGCCGCTCGACTTGCTCTGCGGCCTCGGCCTCAGGACCGTCTACGTCGGCGGCCGCGCGGCCGTGGCCATGCCCTACTTCGACCGCGACGGCAACCAGGCTGTCGTCCGCTTTCGCCACTCCCTCGGCGGCGCCGGCCAGAACCCCTTCAGTTGGCGGAAAGGGGCCAAGCCCCTTCCCTACGGCCTCTGGAAGCTCGACACGGCCCGCGCGGCCGGCTACCTCCTCCTCGTCGAAGGCGAGTCCGATGCCCAGACCCTCTGGCTCTACGGCCTGCCCGCGCTCGGCATTCCGGGTGCCACCTGCTGGAAGCCGGAGTGGGCGCCCTTCCTGGAGGGGCTTACCGTCGTATGCCTGGCAGGAGCCGGACGAGGGCGGTGCCCTCTTTGTCAAGAGCCTGGGAGCCTCACTTCCCGGCCTCCAGGGTGATCACGCCGCCGTCCGGCCGCAAGGACCCGAGCGAGTGCCACCTCCAGGGCGACGATGTGCCCGCGCTCGTCGCAGAATTGATCGCCGCGGCCACCCCCTACCGGCAGATTGTGCAGGCGGCCCAGAGCGCCGAGATCGCCCGCGCCGAGGCGCAGGCCGCCCCGCTGCTTGCCTGCCCCGACCTCTTGGCCGAGTTTTCCGCGCTCTGCCGGCGGCTCGGCCTCGTCGGCGAGGACCAGAACGCCCAGATCCTCTACCTGGCCCTCACCTCCCGCCTGCTGGCCAAGCCCATCTCGGTGGCCGTAAAGGGGCCCTCCGCAGGCGGCAAGTCCTTCCTGGTGGACCAGGTCCTCAGTGCCTTCCCGCCCTCTGCCTACTATGCCCTCTCCGGCATGAGCGAGCACGCCCTCGCCTACAGCCAGGAGCCTCTCGCCCACCGCATGCTGGTCCTCTACGAGGCTGCCGGGCTCTCCGGCCCATTCGCCACCTACATCACCCGGAGCTTGGTGTCCGAGGGCCGGCTCAGGTACGAGACCGTCGAGAAAACGGACCGGGGCATCGTCCCCAGGCTCATCCAGCGCGAGGGCCCGACCGGCCTGGTCACCACCACCACCTCGGTCAGCCTCGACCCGGAGCTGGAAACCCGCCTGTTCAGCCTGACCGTTCGCGACGACCCCCAGCAGACCCACTCCGTCATCCGCTCGATCGCCGAGCGCGCCAACGGCGGTGGGCAGGCGCCGGCCGACCTGGAGCAGTGGCAGGCCTTCCAGGAATGGCTCCGGCTCGCCGGCGTGCGCGAGGTCACCATCCCCTATGTCGGGCAGCTCGCCGAGCGCTGCGACCCGTCCGCCGTCCGCCTGCGGCGCGACTTTGGCTCGTTGCTCTCCCTGGTCAAGGCGCACGCGATCCTGCACCAGGCACAGCGGCAGATCGTCGCCGGCCGGATCGTCGCCGAGCTCGCCGACTACCGGGCCGTGTACGGGCTCGTCGCCGGCCTGGTGAGTGAAGGGGTGCAGGCCACCGTCAAGCCCGAGACTCGGGCCACCGTGGAGGCGCTGCGCGCCCTCTACCTGGGAGCTCCGGTGACCATGCGCGCGCTGGCCGGCCGGCTCGGCCTCGACCCCCACTCCGCATCGCGCCGGGTAGCCGTCGCCAAGCGCAACGGCTGGATCGTCAACCAGGAGACCCGGCGCGGGCAGCCGGCCCAGCTCGTCCCGGGCGACCCCCTCCCGGCGGAAAAGCCGGATACTCCCCGACCCCGATTCCCTTAGGCCCTTCAGCCGCCCGAGGGGCGGGAGGGGGGCGATATCCCCTCCGTTTCGCGTGTACCGCTGCACCACGCTCCCCCGGCAGGGGCGGGTTTCAAACCCGCCCTTTCACCCGCCGTCGAGCCCGCACCACAGCCTCACCCTCAACCGGTCAATCCCGACATTGAGGTCTTTGACCTGTGACCCCCCTCGAGCTAGGGACGGGCTCTCACCCTGGCCAAGCCGGCCCTCGTGCCGTCGCTCCGCGGCGGCACGCCCGTCGGACGCTCCGCGTCCAACACCGCCCCCGGCTCCTGCCTGCGCCCCTCCCTCACCTCCCTCATCCTCCTCATCCCCTCAGTGATTCAATTCCCCGCCCTCAGGACGCTCCGCGCCCCAGGCCCCGCGTATCCACGGCCCCCATGGGAACGAACTGGATCGGCTGAGCTGTCTGCTGTTTGACACCGGAGGAACCTTGAGGTATGATCCGAGGTGAGGACACGGCGTCAGTTGCCACATCGGAAGGGATTTCGATCATGCCGATTCTATCCATGTTCTATGGCATCGTGATCCGCATGTACTTCTTCGACGACAAGCAGCACCACATGCCTCATGTGCACGCGGAGTATGCTGGCCATCGAGCAGTCTTCGGGATTGATGAGGGTGAGGTCCTCGCCGGTGCACTGCCGTTTGGCAGAGTCCGGCTGGTGCAGGCATGGATCGAGATACATCGCGAGGAGTTGTTGGCCGATTGGCAGTTGGCCCTGAACGGCGACGAAGTGTTCGAGATCGAGCCGTTGAGGTAGGAGGTACGGATGAATCCATATGTCAGCCAGGTCCAAGCCCTTGACGGCTACCGGCTGGACCTGCTCTTCGAGAATGGGGAGCGTCGAGTATTCGACCTCAAACCCTACCTGCACCGGGGCGTCTTCGTCCGCCTACAACCTCCTGCGATCTTCCGCGCGGCTCGAGTCGTCGCCGGCTCGGTAGAGTGGCCCGGCGGGCTCGATCTGAGCTACGACACCCTCTACCTCGAGAGCCACCCGGTCATAACGCGGGAGGCTGCCGAGATGGCTCCCGCGTAATCGGCGTGCGCCGGCCCCACCGCCCCCTATCGCCAACCGAATGAGAGGCCCTTGGGCGTGCTGCCTGCGGCGCGGAGCGCCCCGCCCCGGCGTTCCCCGGCGGACCGTGGGAACCAGTGGACACCCTGCGATAATTGTTCCCGGAAAATACTCCCTCGACGGTAATACCTGTGTGTACAGTGGCACACTGGCACACTAGCACACTGGCACACTAGCCACGTCTGCCCTGGTTCCCCTTTGTGGCCCTTCGTGTTCTTCGTCGGATCGCCTCCCTGCCGGCCAAAGAAAAGCGCCCCGGCCTTTGCCCTGGTTCCCCCTTTGTGGCCCTTCGTGTCCTTCGTGGATCGTCTCCCCGGGCCAAAGAAAGCGCCCCGGCCTTTGCCCTGGTTCCCCCTTTGTGAGCCCTTCGTGTTCTTCGTGGATCGTCTCCCCCGGGCCCTACCCCTTCCCCAGCCCCAACGCGCCCAGCAGCCTCTTCCACCCCCCGCGCCACTGAAAGCTCTTCAGCTTCCACGTGCCCACCACCCCGTACGGCAGGAACAGCACGATCAGCACGTACACCAGCCCCAGCAGAAAGCCGGAGGAGTCGCCAAAGAACTTTTCGAAGTAAAAGCTCAGCAGGCGCAGCACGGCGGCGCCGATCGGGGCGCCGGTCAGCGTGCCCATCCCGCCGATCAGCACCATCAGCAGCGCATTCACGGTAAAGGGCAGGCTCGCGATGTGCGGGCTCACGATCGGCTGGTAGATCGCGTGCATCATGCCGGCCAGGGCGGCGATGAACGAGGCCACGGTCAGCGCCGCCAGCTTGAAGTAAAAGGTGTTGTAGCCCAGCATCAGCGCGCGCCCCTCGTTCTCGCGCGTGGCGACGCACACGTGGCCCGTGGGCGAGTCGACGAAGCGCCGGCACAGCAGGTAGACCAGGATCAGGATGCCCAGCGCGATGAAGTAGAAGCGCAGTCGCTCGGTGGCGGGGTTCAGGAACGCCGGGATGGGGATCCCCTGCAGCCCAACGTCGGCACCGGTGTAGTCGACGACCTCGCGCGTCTGGATGATGATGTGAAACACCTCCGCCATCCCCAGGGTGACCAGCGCAAAGGTCACCCCCTTCACCCGGGGCAGCACGATGCTAAAGAGCAGCGCCTGGAGGATGGAGACGACGACCAGCAGGCCCAGGGTGGGCAGGAGCGACCAGCCAAAGGTCTTGAACATTATGCCGGTCAGGTAGGCGCCGACGGCAAAGAACATCGCGTGGCCGAACGACAGCAGCCCGGTGATGCCAAAGATCAGGTCGTAGCTCAGGGCAAAGACGGCGAGGATAAACACCTCGATCAGCAGCCCCTGGATGAACTTGGACTGGCCCGGCTCGTTGGCCCAAACGCCGGCGATCGACTGCCCGTCCAGCAGCGCGATCAGGAAGGGCACGGCAGACATCACCAGGACGACGATCAGCAGCCCGAGCCCGTTCGTAGTGCGCGCTTTAGCGCGCTTTGTGGTCGCTGTGGCTTCCATCGTTTACTCCTTCCTACCAAAGAGCCCTTGGGGCAGCACGAGCAGGATGATCACCATCAGCAGCACGGCAGAGGCCGGCACCAGGGGAGGCGTTGGCTTGAACACCTTGTCGCTGAAAGGGAGGTTGATGCCGATCTGCCCGTACTTGATGATGAACTGCTGCAGCAGCCCGACCAGCAGCGAGGCCGCCGCGGCGCCCGGGAAGCTCGTCAGCCCGCCGATCGCCAGGGCAAAGAGCGCCACCAGGAGGTAGCTCTCCCCCATCAAGGGCGACAGGCCCGCCGCCGGGCCGGCCACCACCCCGCCCAGCGAGGCCAGTGCGGCGCCCAGCGCAAAGACGAGCGTAAAGACCTGCCGGACGTTGATGCCCAGCGCCTCCACCATCTGGCTGTCCTGGACCCCGGCGCGGATGATCATCCCGATCCGCGAGCGCTTGAGGAGCAGCCACACGGCCACCAGCACGATGACCCCCACCAGGATGAGAAAGACCTCGTTGTAGGTGCGCAGCCGGCCGCCCAACAGCGAGAAGGTGGAGCAGTGGTCGGTGAACCAGCCCGAAAGCGAGGTCGCGGGGCAGGCATCGCCCGAGCCCTGGAAGATGGCCGCCTTGGGCATCGTGAACTCGGTCCTGCCCCACACGGCGCGGACCAGCTCGATGCCGACCACGCCGACGCCCAGCGTGAGCATCAGTTGGTAGATCGGCCGGGCGTAGAGCGGCCGGACGAGCCCAACCTCAATCAGGGCGCCCAAAGCCCCGCCGGTGATGGTGGCCACGAGAATGGCGATCAGGAACATCCAGGTGGTGTGCAGCCCCATCAGCCAGGCGGTCAGCCCGTCGTTGGTCAGGTAGGCGCCCAGGCCCAGGAGCAGGAGCACCAGCGGCACGATCATGCCCGTCCAGCGCGGGCGCGCGGCGGGCTCGCCGCGCAGCCGGGTAAAGCTCGCCTGCGCCAGGCCGAGGAACAGCCCCCCGCCGAAGAGGGCGAGCAGCGCCCACACCGAGCCCTGGGCGGCCGCAGCGAACGGCGTGCGCGGCTGGCCTGCCTTGGTCGTCAGGTCGAGCCCCAGGGCGTTCGAGGCCGGGTTCTGCGAGGCCGAGTCCTGGTCCCACTTGGCAATCGGCCATCGGGAAAAGACTAGGACGACCAGGAACAGGGCCAGAAGCAGCAGGAGCCACGGCGCGGCCCGCGCAGCCAGCGCCCACAGTCCCTTCTGTCCCCTCTTCGGCACTTGGAGCCGCCCCACCAGCCTGCCCCACAGCGGCCGGAGGAGCAGCCCGGCCAGCAGCACCAGGATCGCCGGCAGCAGGTCGATGAAGGTGTCCGGTCGGACGTACACGGTCCAGCCGACGTACGCGCCGATCATGAAGAGCGCGCCGTGGGCCAGGTTGAGGACGTCCAGCAGGCCAAAGATCAGCGACAGGCCCGAGGCGACGAGGAAGGTCACGGCGCCGACGGCCACCCCGCGCAGCAGCGTGATGACCCAGTCGGAGGCCGGCATGCCCTGGATCGCAAGCACGAAGAGCACCACCAGCACGGCCAGGGTGATCAGGAGCGTCCGGTTCTTGCGTAGCGTTTCCATGGTCCCTCCCTCACGCGGCTCCCAGGTAGCGATGGATCGTCGCCTGGTCGTGCACCAGGTCGGCCATCCTGCCCGATTTCACCGAGCGCCCTTCCTCGATGATGACGTACGTTTGGGCCAATTGGCTGGCGACGATAAAGTTCTGCTCGACCAGCACGATGGTCGTCTCGGCCGAGAGCTTGCGGATGGCTTCGATCATCTGCTCGATCAGGACGGGCGCCAGCCCCTCGCTCGGCTCGTCGATCAGCAAAAGCTGGTTGTCGGGCACGAGCGCCCGGGCCACGGCAAGCATCTGCTGCTGCCCACCGGAAAGGTGCGTGCCGGGCAGCTTGATCAGTCGCTCCAGGTCGGGAAAGAGGTCAAAGATCATCTTCTGCTTGCGGTCAAGGTCGCCCTTCTTGCGCTCGGCGATCAGCAGGTTCTCGCGCACGCGAGAGATCGCGGAAGATGGCGCGGTGTTCCGGCACAAAGCCGATGCCCAGGGCGGCGATGTCGAAGCTGCGGCGTCCCTGGATCTCGCGTCCGGCGAGGAGCACCTTGCCCTGGCGCGGAGGCGTCAGACCCAGGATCGACTTGAGTGTCGTCGTCTTGCCGGCGCCGTTGCGGCCCAGCAGGGCGATGATACTGCCCCGCGGCACCTCCAAACTGACGCCCTGCAGGATGTGGAACTGGCCGATGAAGGTATGGATGTCGCGGACCTCAAGCTCGTTGTCCATCATCCCTCCTTCCCCTCCCCTTCTGTTGTGGCCGGTCTCCCGACCGCGCCACCCTCTCCCCATGCTCCCCGACAGATCATACAGCCCCCCCAGGTAGGCGCTCTGGACGACCTGGTTGCGGCTGATCTCGCCCGGCGTCCCTTCGGCCAGGAGCTGGCCCTGGTGCATGACGCGTGATCCGGTCCGAGGCGCTCATGACGACGTTCATGTTGTGCTCGACCAGCATGACGGTCTTGTTGCCGGCCCGGCGAATCCCCTGGATGAGCGCCATCAGCTCGGGCACCTGCTCGGCAGCCATGCCCGCCGTCGGCTCGTCCAGGAGCAGCACCTCGGGATCGGGCGCCAGGATCATGCCCAGCTCGAGCTTGCGCTTGTCGCCGTGGGCCAGGTTGCGGGCCAGTGTGAGGGCGCGCTCGGCCAAGCCCACCTGTTCGAGCACCTGCCAGGCCCGCTCCTCGTACCGGCGGAAGGCGCGTAGTGGCGCAGGAACGAAAAGTTGCCCCGCCCGAGGGCCTGGCTCGCCAGACGGATGTTTTCCAGGACGGTGAGGTTGGGAAAGATGTTGGTGATCTGGAAGGAACGTCCGATGCCCAGGTGGAGCGGTGCGGTGTACCGGCAGGCCCGTGATGTCGCGCCCCTTGAAGAGGACGCTGCCCGCTGGTCGGCGCAAGGTTGCCGCTCAACAGGTTGAAGAAAGTGGTCTTGCCGGCGCCGTTGGGACCGATGATCGAGTGCAGCGTGTTTGCTCCGGACCTGGAGGCTGACGTTGTCCACGGCGACCAGCGCCCCGAACTGCTTGCGGAGGCTGTGGGTCTCGATGATGTATTCGGTTGCCATGCCTCCTTCTTTTACGGCGGGGTACAGCGCATCCGTGAACGATGCGCTGCACCCTCAGGGACTTACTTTACAACGGACTGGATTCTGGCCGCTCAGGCTGCCGTAGGGCAGGTTGCCGCAGCGGTCCTTCAGCGCCTCGGGCAGCAGGCACGGGATCTCAGGCCGGGTCGTCTTGACCAGCTCGAAGAAGTTGCTCTCCGGGTCGGTCACGTTCACCAGCTTGACGATGTACATGTCCTGCACGGCCAGATGGTCCTGCGGGCGGAAGAAGATCGTTCCCTTCGGGCCCTGAACTGCATGCCCTCCATGGCCGCGATCAACGCCGCGGAAGGTGTCGCCCTTCGTCGCCTTCAGGGCGGGAGGCCGCGATCGCCGCGTTCATGCCATCCGCGTCGAACAGGTCGGGCACTGTGTTGTAACGAGCCTTTATGTTCTGCCACCAGCCAGTCGTTGATTGGATTCTTCGGCGCGGTGTAGTGGTACAGGATGCCGGCCGTCTGCCGACCGCGTTGGCGAAGAACACGGGCATCAGGGAGTTGTCGATGAAGGCCGTGCCCAGCACCATCTCTTCGATCACGCCGAGTGTCCTTCGCGGCCTGCATCATGGGGATGAATCCGGCGCCGGCCCAGGTCACGATCCAGGCTTCGGCACCGGACTTGCCAGGATCTGGTCCATGTAGGGCGTGAAGTCGGTCGTGGCCGCAGGGGCAAAGATGTCGTCCGCGACGAACGTCGCCGCCGTAGTAGGTGCACGCGTCACGGAAAGCCGCGCGCCGCCCCGCCAAAGGCATAGTCCGGGGCGATCTGGACGAACGTCTTGTACTGCGTCGTCATGTACTGGCACTGGTTCACGGCGTCCTGGTAGTTGGTGCGGCTGACGCGGAAGGTGTAGTCATTAAAGTTCACGCCGGTGATGCTCGTTCGCCGCGGCCGGTCGCGACGATCAGGATCTTGTCTGTCCAGCGCGATCTGCTGCAGCGTCGCCGTCGCGCCCGAGGAAACCGTGCCGACCAGCATGTCGACGTTCTCGACGTCGATCAGTTCGCGCGCAATCGTCGCCGTCGTGTCCGGCGTCGACTGGTCGTCGCGGATCAGCACGTCCACCTGGCAGTTGTCGATCTTGAAGTTGTTGTTGAGCGTCCCCGGCGCGCCGGCCATGTATTCCATGCCCAGCAGGAAGGAGCGCTCGATCATCTCGCCGTAGAGGGCCAGGGCGCCCGTCTTATCGGTGATCAGGCCGATCTTGATCGGCTCGTCGCACGTCAGGGGCTCCGGCGCAGCAGCAGCCGCCGCCAACTTACCGTAGGGCAGGTCGCCGCAGCGATCCTTCAACGCCTCGGGCAGCAGGCACGGGATCTCAGGCCGGGTCGTCTTGACCAGCTCGAAGAACTTGCTCTCCGGGTCGGTGACGTTCACCAGCTTGACGATGTACATGTCCTGGACTGCCAGGTGGTCCTCAGGCCGGAAGAGGATCGTTCCCTTCGGGCCCTCGAACTCCATCCCCTCCATCGCTGCGATCAGCGCTGCGGAAGAGGTGTCGCCCTTGGTCGCCTTCAAGGCGGTGATGGCCGCGATCGCCGCGTTCATGCCGTCCGCGTCGAACAGGTCGGGCACCACGTTGTAGCGCGCCTTCAGCTCTTGCACCAGCCAGTCGTTGATCGGATTCTGCGGCGCGGTGTAGTGATACAGGATGCCGGCCGTCTGGCCGACTGCGTTGGCGAAGAACACCGGCATCAGCGAGTTGTTGATGTAGGCCGTGCCCAGCACCATCTCCTCCATCACGCCTGTGTCCTGCGCGGCCTGCATCATGGAGATGAAGCCGGCACCGGCCCACGTCACGACCCACGCCTCGGCCCCGGACGCCAGGATCTGGTCCATGTAGGGCGTAAAGTCGGTCGTGGCCGCAGGGGCGAAGATGTCGTCCGCCACGAACTCACCGCCGTAGTAGGTGCACGCGTCGCGGAACGCCTGCGCGCCACCCCAGCCAAAGGCATAGTCCGGGGCGATCTGTACAAACGTCTTGTACTGCGACGTCATGTACTCGCACTGGTTGACGGCGTCGTGGTAGTTGGTGCGGCTGACGCGGAAGGTGTGGTCGTTAAAAGTTGGCGCCCGTGATCTCGTTCGCCGCGGCCGGTCCGACGATCAGGATCTTGTCGTTGTCCAGCGCGATCTGCTGCAGCGTCGCCGTCGCGCCCGAGGAGACCGTGCCGACCAGCAGGTCGACGTTCTCGACGTCGATCAGCTCGCGCGCGATCGTCGCCGTTGTGTCCGGCAAGGACTGGTCGTCGCGGATCAGCACCTGCACCTGGCAGTTGTCGACCTGGAAGACATTCTCCGCGGTCCCCGGTGCGCCGGCCATGTACTCCATGCCCAGCAGGAAGGAGCGCTCAATCATCTCGCCGTAGAGGGCCAGGGCGCCCGTCTTGTCGGTGATCAGGCCGATCTTGAGCGGCTCCGCACAGGTGAGGCCCTCGTCGACCGGCACGGCCGTGGGCTCTTCGACGGCTGCGGTGGGCACCTCGGCGACCGCCGTGGGCACCTCGGCGACTGCCGTGGGCTCTTCGACGACCTCGGTCGGGGCGCACGAAACCAGCACTACCACCACCATCAGTAAGGCAAACAGCTTGTACAACGTTTTCATTGGATCCTCCTCCTAAAGATACGAACTCGCTTCTTGGTTACACACTTTCCTGTCGATACAACTGCCGCTTCTTCTGTCTGCAATCACCTCCCTCCAAGTCGGATCTGCCGTTACGCTCCGACATCGCTGACGAGCACCAGCGCTTCTCCCCGGCAGACTACCTCGCCGGAGGGGCCCTGGACTGTCGTCGCCAGGTTCACCAGTTGCTTCTCAGGCCGGAGGCGAACCACCTCGACGGCGGCGGTCAGTTCCTGGCCCGCGTAAGCCGGCGCCGGGAACTCGAGCCGCTGCTTCAGGTAGTTGGTCCCCTGCCCAGGCAGCCGGGTGCCCAATAGAAACGAAATCATCCCGCCCAGCAGGCCGCCGGGCACGAGCAGGTCCCGGAAGCCGAGCCGGCGGGCGTAGGCCACGTCGGCAAAGAGGGGGTTGTCATCGCTCACCAGGTCCACGTACTCCGCCAGGTCACTCAGGCCAAAGGCCCGCCGCGTCTCGGCGCGCTGCCCGACCTCGATGCCTTTGAACGCCTCGCTGCCAGGCGTAGGCCGGGTTTCCATACCCGGCCCTCTGCCAGGTGTAGGCCAGGTTTCCGTATCCGGCCCTCCCGGTCGAGCGCCGGGCACCCGCACCCGCGTCCGGCCTTCGAGTCCCGGCTTGCCGTCGGCACGGAGGAGCACGGTGGTGAGCGTGGCCAGCCCGCCCTCCCCGTCGACCTCGGTCACTTCGACGCGGGCCGTCACCTCTTCCCCGGTGTATGTGGGGTTAGGGAACATCAGCTCCTGCTCCAATTGGACCGTACCAGGACCGGGAACGTGCGTGCCCAGGACGCTGCACACGACGCTGTAGAGCAGCATGCCGTGCGCCACCGTGCGGCCGAACTTGGTCCGCGCTGCGAAGGCCGGATCCACGTGGATCGGGTTGTCGTCGCCGCTGACGGCCGCAAAGCGGTCAAAGTCGGACTGCTCAAAGCGACGGTAGAGGTCTCCGGTCTGCCCGACGTACAACTCGTCGCTCATGCTGCCCCCTTGTCCGGGGCCTGCGCCATGAACCACCCCCGCACCTCGTTCTTGAGCACCTTGCCGGCCGGGTTGCGCGGCAGCGCCGGCACAAAGGCGGCTGACTTCGGCGTCTTGTAGCCCGCCAGCCTGGCCCGGCAGAAGGCGATCACCTGCTCCTCGGTCAGCGCCGCGCCCTCCTTGAGGACGATGACCGCCTTGCCGACCTCCTGCCAGCGCGGATCGGGCACCGAGACGACGGTGACGTCGGCCACCTCGGGCATCTGGAAAATGACGTTCTCGATCTCGGCCGGGTAGACGTTCTCGCCCCCGGAGATGAACATGTCCTTGATGCGGTCGACGATGTAGTAGTAGCCCTCCTCGTCCACGCGGGCGACGTCGCCGGAATGCAGCCAGCCCTCTTCGATGGCCTTGGCCGTTACCTCCGGGAGCTGCCAATAGCCGGGCGTCACGCCCGGGCCTTGGATCAGTAGCTCGCCGGGCTGGTTCGGGGGCAGGTCGCGCCCGTGGCCGTCGACGATGCGCACCTGGACGTGCATCTGCGGCTTGCCCACCGAGCCGCCCTTGCTCAGGGCGTGCTCCTTGTCGACCAGGAAGACGGTCGGGCCCGTTTCGGTCATGCCAAAGCCCTGCTGGATGACGATGCCCCGCCTGGCGTACGTCTCCAGGACGCTGGTCGGCAGCGCGGAACCGCCCGATGCCCAGGAGCGGACGTGCGAGAGGTCGGTCTTGGCAAAGTCGGGGTGCTGGCTCATAAACAGGTACACCGCGGCCACGCCGAAGAAGGCGGTGGCCTGCGTGGAGAGCAGGTGCAGTGTCTCGGCCGGGTCGAAGGCGCGCTGGATGATGGCCGTGCCGCCCACATGAAAGGTCGGGTTGGCGTACATGTTCAGGCCGCCCGTGTGGAAGCAGGGCAGCAGGTTCAGCGACACGTCCTGCGACGTCAGGTCGATTCCCAGGCCGATGTTCAGGGCGTTGTAGAGGACCATGCCAAAGGTCTGGAGCACGCCCTTGGGCCGGCCGGTCGTGCCGGCCGTGTAGAGGATGTGCCAGACTTCGTTCAGGCCGCGCGGAGGCATCACGACCGCCCTGCCGCTCGCCTGCGCAAGCGCGCGCTCGTAGCCCCACTCGCCCTTCTCCTGATGGGCGAAGGTCTCCTGACCGAGCCCCTGCGCCTTGTCTCCCAGGTACATGAGGCGCTCCAGCGCCGTGTGCCCAAGGAGCGCGTGCGCGGCGGCGGCGAACCCCGGATCGTCAATCAGCGCCCGCGGCGTCGAGTCGCGCACGATCGCCTCAAGCTCCGGCACGGCCAGGCGCCAGTTCAGGCAGACCAGGATTGCGCCGGCCTTGGCGCAGGCATACAGCGCCTCGAAATAGTCGGTGCAGTTGGGTGCGAGGATCGCCACCCGGTCCCCGGGCTGGATGTCCCACTCGGTCTGCAGGAACTCGGCCAGGCGGCTTGCCCGCTCCTGGAACTGGGCGTACGTGAAGCGCCGGCCGGTCGCCGTGTCCAGAAGCGCCGTCTTGTCGGGCGAGAGCTGGGCCCGCTTGGCCAGCCAGTCGAAAGTGAACACGCTTTGCCTCCGCTATTCGGCCGGGCGCTCGACGAGCAGGACCGCCTTGCCGGTGACGACCTGCGTGCCGTCCTGCTTGGTTGCCTCGGTCTTTAGCGTGATGATCCGCTTGTCGGCGCGCCAGGCAATGACCTCGGCGGTGGCGGTGACGGTGTCGCCGATGAATACCGGGGCCAGGAACTCGAGCTGCTGGCTCAGGTAGATGGCGCCGGTGCCGGGGAGCTTGTTCCCCAGGACCGCCGAGATAAGCCCGGCGGTAAAGATGCCATGGGCGATGCGGCGCCCAAAGCGGCTCTTGCGCGCGTATTCGGCGTCGACGTGCAGCGGGTTGAAATCACCGATCAGGCCGGCGAAGGTCGTTACGTCAGACTCCGTGACGGTCTTCGTAAAGCTGGCCTGTTCGCCGAGCTGAAAATCGGCGCGGATGACGACGTTGGTCATAGAATACTCTCCTCCCGTCCGTTGCCCATCCCCTTGTGGGCGTCCATCAATGCGTCTCCTGGTGCTTGGCCAAGAACCCAAGGACCAGCGTGTTGAACAGCGCGGGTTGCTCCCAACTTACCGCATGGCCTGCGTGCGGCACGACGGCGAATTCGGCGCCGGGGATCTCGCGGGCGATGATCTCGGCGTATTTGCGCGGCTTGAGGATATCGTCCTCGCCGACCATCACCAGCGCCGGCGCCTGTATCTCGTGCAGCCGCGCGGTAAGATCCAGCCGCGTGAAGGCCAACATCAGCTCCAGGAAGGCGTCCATGTCGAGCAGCTTGTAGCGCTCACGGGCCGCCGCCAGGGTCGCCTGGTTGGCGGCGATGAAGGCCTCCGAGAAGTTGAGGGGGCAGGTCGCGAAAAACAGCATGTCGGGGTCGTGCAGCCGGGCGGCCGCCATCCACGAATCGCCCCAGGCGCGCAGGAGCGGATCGATCTGGCTGACCGACGACGACACGATCAGGCTGCGAGTGCGCTCGGGGTACTTGAGGGCAAAGGCCAAGCTCAGTTCCCCGCCGTAGGAGATGCCGGCGATGTGGGCACGCCGGATGCCCAGGGCGTCCAACAGGCCGGCCAGGTCGTCGGCGTGCAGCTCCATCGAGTAGGGGCCGGCCGGGTGATCCGACTGCCACATGCCGCGGCAGTCGTAGAGCAGCACGCGGTGGCGGCGCGACAGCGCCGGCACCTGGAAGCCCCAGCTGGCGGTGCTCATCAGGATGCCGTTCGAGAGCACCACTACCTCGGCGTCAGCCGGGCCGTGCAGCTCGTAGTAGATTTGGATTCCGTTGACCGGTACCTTCGGCATTTTGCTCCTGCTTGTACAGGTGCGGCGCACCTTCGGGGTGCGCTGCACCTGATCCTAACCCTCTATCGCCTCAAACGCCAGGTAGGTCCGGCGCTTGTCACCCTCGCCGCGCTCCAGGTACGCGACTTTCAGCGGCATGCCGACGGCGATCTGCGCCGGGTGCCGCGCATCCACGCTGAGGATCTGCGCACTGATCGTCGGTCCCTCGTCCAGGCGGACGATGCCGGTGCAGTAGGGGTTGTCCTTGTTGTAGCCCGCCTCGATCATGGCGGTAGGCGCGATGTGGATGGTGGTAAAGGCCAGCAGCGAGCCGCTGTCGCCCATCTCCACCCACTCCATCTCCTCGCCAAAGCAGGTGGGGCAGAGGGCGCGGGGCGGCAGGTGGAGGGCGCCGCAGGAGCAGCACCGCGAAGCCATCAGCTTGTGCTCGCCGAGGTACTGGTAAAAGAAGGCGCTGGTGAATTCTCGCTCGGCCATGGGTTACCTCCGCTCAAAGATGTGGACGGTGCAGGTCTGGCCGGTGCCGCCCACGTTGTGCGTCAGGGCCAGGTCGACGCCGCCCGGGATCTGCCGTGCCCCGGCGACCCCGCGCATCTGCTTCCAGATCTCCAGGACCTGGCCGACGCCCGAGGCGCCCACCGGGTGGCCCTTGGACTTGAGCCCGCCGGAGGTGTTGATGGGGCGCGGGCCGGTGCGGGCAGTGAGGCCCTCTTCGGCGGCCCGCCAGCCCTCGCCGGGGGCAAAGAAGCCCAGGTCCTCGGTCGCGAGGATCTCGGCGATGGTGAAGCAGTCGTGCACCTCGGCGATCCGGATGTTCGCCGGTGCCACGCCGGCCATGGCGTAGGCCTGCCGGCTGGCCTCCTGCGCCGCGCGCAGGCCCGTCAGGCTGGCGCGGTCGTGCAGGGCAGAGTCGGACGCCTGCCCGGAGCCGACGATCGCGATCGGTGCCTCGCTGAAGGAACGGGCCAGCTCGTCGGCCACGAGCAGCACGGCCGCAGCGCCGTCGGAGATGGGTGAGCAATCGTAGAGCCGCATCGGCCAGGCAATCACCGGGTTGGCGGCGTCGTCGTGCAGGAAGGCCATCTCGTCTGCCCAGGTGGGGACGGGGCGGCCCTTGGCCTTCGCGGAGGCGATGCGCTTGTCCATGATCTGGCGGATGGTGGCGCCGAACTGGGCCTTGTCGTTCAGCGAGCCGTTGTCGTGGTTCTTCAGGCCGACGCGCATAAAGGTCTCGGGTGTGGCGCCGTAGCGCGCCATGTAGGCGGTAGCCATGGCGGCGTAAAAGCCGGGGAAGGTAAAGCCCGCCGCGATCTCGTAGACCACGTCGCCGGCGGTCGCCAGGGTATCGGTCACCCGCTCGGTTGGCAGGTTGGTCATCTTTTCGACGCCGCCGACCAGCACGATATCGTACAGTCCGGAGGCGATGGCCAAGATGCCCTGGCGCAGGGCGACGCCGCCGCTGGCGCAGGCATCCTCGACGCGGGTCGCCGGCCGCGGCGTGAGCCCCACCCAGTCGGCCATGATCGGCGCAGTGTGCCCCTGCCCCTCAAAGAGGTCACTCGAGTAGTTGCCGACGTAGATCGCCTCGACGTCGCGGGGGTCCAGCCCCTTGTCGACCGAGGTGCGCATCTCGCGGAAGGCTTCCACGAACAGCTCGCGGGACGTCATCCCCGGGAAGGCGCCAAAGCGGCTCATGCCTGCCCCGACGATGGCGACACCGCGGCCCAGTTTTCGTTGCGTCATCCTACATTCCTCCAGTTTTGTGCTCGGTAGCGGTCTCTTTGACCGCAGCCGCCCTCACTCTGCACTTCATTGCGCATTGTGCATTGTGCGTAATTGTGCATTCGGCCCTATGCCCCCCGCAGGAAGGCGTGCAGCAGCGCGCTGAACTCCTCCGGCTTCTCCAGCATCGGGCTGTGGCCGGAATCGGCGATGACCTCTTCGGCATACGCGCCGCCGTTGGCCCGGTAGCGCTCCAGGACGAACCGGATTTGGTCGAGCATCGGCTGGGGCGGGCACTCTTCCATGCCGGGCCAGCCCGGGACAAAGCCCCAGGCGCCGAGCGCGGCGATGTCGAGCAGCGCTGCATTCGGAGATCATCCGGTCGTCGGCGCCGCGCACCCACAGGATCGGCGGCTGCGGCCGGATGCCGGCCAGGGCGCCGGCATCGAAGTAGCGGCGGCTGACGGCGTTGACCAGGCCGCGGGGTCCGGGCGCGGCGCCGGGCCAGTGCGCCGAGGGCACGAAATCGCCCGGGTACCAGTCGGGTCCGAGCCGCAGCGAAAGCATGGCGGTGAGCAGCTCCTCCTCGCGCTTGGGCACGAAGGGCGGCTTGACGTAGAGCTGGCGCAGCACGTTGCGCGGCGAGGCCGGGGAATCGGTGCTGCGGTCCTTCACGGCCAGCAGGCGGACGGCCTCGGGGTTGGTGCTCGCAGCGCCGGCCGGGGCGCCGTCCGCGTGGCAGGGCGTGCCTTCTGGGCCTTTGCTGCCGCTGTAGCCGAAGGGCGACATGGTGCCGGCCAGCGTGAGCGACAGGAGCGCGGCCGGGTGGGCAATGGCGCACTTCATGGCGACGCCGCCGCCCAGGCTGTGGCCGGCCAGGTGGTAGCGGCCCAGCCCGAGCGCTTCGATCAGTGCATGCACATCCTCGGCCAGGTCGCCCAGGCCCTGGGTGGCGTCGATCGGCAACGGCTCGGTGTCGCCAAAACCCCGCATGTCGGCGGCGACCCCCTGGAAGCCGGCCGGTAGGGCGAGCATCGTCTCTTCCCAGAAGGTGGCAGTCGTGCCGTTGCCGTGGACGAATACCACGGGGATGCCGTCCGGGGGCCCGGCACGCAGCACGTGCATCTGCAGGCGCGGCGTGCGGACCATGTGAGACGAAATTCCGGGCAATGTTGGTATGCTGCTCACTGTTTGCCTCTTCTCGTTCCGGCCAAAGCCTTCACTCCCACGGCCCATTAGGCCTTGCTCTGGGCCAGCAGCAGGTACGCCTTGCTAAAGACCATGTGCGCCGAATCGATGATGGCGCGCACCAGGGCGTTCTGGGCATTTCGCTCCATCTGCTCGTTCGTCGACTGCGCGACCAAATCGTGGAGATGCCGCTCCGTGCTGTCGAGGATGGCATGCCGCTCGCCGATCGGGTAGGCACCGTCGTGCCGCTGCTCGGCAACGCCCTCCAGGAACTGCTCCATGATCTCTGGGTTGTTCTGCCGGACACTTTCGGCCAGGATCCTGAGCAGGCGCTCCATCCGGCCCATGGTCTGCTTGATGGGCGCCCTGCCGTAGGTCGGGATCTGCCGGATCGCATCCTTGGTGATCTCATCCACCAGCCACTCCAGGTTCTCCTCGATCAACTCAACCAGCGTGTGCGCCATCTCCCCTCCGCTATCACCCTCGTGCCGTCGCTCTGCGGCGGCACGCGCTCCCGGGCGCTCCGCGTCCACAGTCCGTCGTCCATGGTCCATCGTCCTTGTGCATTGTGCCTTCCGCCTTGTGCATTCCGCCTACGGCATCCGCATCGCAACGCCGGCCTGGTTGTAGCCGACGCCCGAGCCGATCAGCACGAGCAGGTCGCCCGATTTCAGCTTGCCCTGCTCGAGTGCGCTGTCGAGGCACATGGGGATGCAGGCGGAGCCCATGTAGCCCCACTCGTCCATGATCCAATGGGTCTTGCTGAGGGGAAGGCCCAGCTCCTGCATCACCAGGTGGATCGACGGCAGGCGCACCTGGGTGAAGAGCACCTGGTCGATCTCGTCGAGCGCGAAGCCGCCGCGGGCGGAAAGCGCGCGCACGAGCTTGGGCCAGCCCTCGTGGTTGACCTCGGGCGGGTAGCGCTCGATAAGGCGCACCTGGGTGCGGCCTGCCTGCACCGACTCGACGGTGGCCGGCTCGTACGTGCCGCCGGAGTAGATGCCCCAGTTCTTGTGGTACGAGCCGTCCGCGATGTAGGCGGACGTGATGAAGCCGGGCTTGGAGTCGACGGCCAAGATGGCGGCGCCGGCGCCGTCACCGTAGAAAAAGCGGGTGACGTCGTTGGGATCGGCCAGCTTGCTCATCATATAGACGCCGACGACGAGCACGTACTTCATCCAGGTGTTGGTGGTCAGCAGCCCTGCCGCGGCCGCAACGCCGGTCGGGAAGGAGGCGCAGGCGCAGCCGATGTCGTAGCTGCCGGCGTTGACCGCGCCGAGCTTGTACTGGAGGACGGTCGAGGTCGCCGGCGTGATATAGTCGGGCGTGTCGGTGCCGAGGAGGACCATGTCGATCTGCTCGGGCCTGATGCCCGCGCGCTCGATCGCCTCCTGGGCTGCCAGCACGGCCATGTCCGATGCCGCCCAGTCGCGCGGCGCGTAGTAGCGGCGCTTGTAGCTGGTGCTCTCCGCGAAGGCATCCACGACCTCGGCCAGCTTCGGGTTGATGGCCCCGAAGTGGGCCCTCAGCTCCTCGTTCGACACTTCGATCTCGGGGAGGTATCTCCCCGTGCTGACAATCGTTCCGTAGCGTGACATGCGTCTCTCCTGTTATTCCTCCCTCTCCCTTCTAGGGAGAGGGTTGGGGTGAGGGTAGGGCCCTGCGTCTCCGCGTCCTGGTGCTACGCTCACTCCTGTAGCCTCAGCAATCCCTTCTCCACGAGCCAGCGGCCGGCGACGGCGCGCATCATGGCCAGGGCGGTCAGGCCGCGGTGGTCCGTCGCGCTGTAGCCGATCGGAGGCAGGAGCCCGCCCGTCCAGTCCTGGATCGATTCCAGGGCCGCGATGAATCCGGCGCGGGTCAGCTCGGGGCCGGCACGCCGGAGCCCCTCGACGACCAGCTGCGCGGCCGCGTAGCCGATCCGGCTGTGGGTGCCCGGCGTCTCGTCGGCATAGTCGCGGGTCATCAGCCTGCGGTAGAGCGTCTCGCCCCGGTGGTCGCGCGGGCCGGCGGGGTAGCCGGCGGCGTGCAGGCCATGCGTCGCCTCGGCGCCGGCCAGGCGGAACAGGTCGGGGCCCGAGATGACGTAGCTGCCCAGCCAGGCCGGGTGAAAGCCGGCAGCATAGGCTGCCCGCAGCAGGTCGGCGGCGGGCTTGACGTAGGTGTAGAGCAGCACCAGGTCGGGCTGCGGCGCGGCCAGGGCAGCCAGCCAGCCCTGCGGGTCGCTCTCTCCCGCGGCGTGGTACACCGTCACGACCGGGGCGGTGCCGCTGCGGGCCAATTCCTCGCGGAAGGCATCCGAGCCTTCGCGGCCGAACGGGTCGTCGACCGCCAAGATCGCAATCTCCTTGGGCTTCAGCTCGGCCAGCGCGTGCTGGGCAAGCAGGCGGCCTTCGACCTGGTAGGAAGGCTGCAGGGCAAAGTAGGTGGGCTTGAGGGGCGAAGAGAAGATGGATGCGCCGCTGTGCGGTGAGACGACGGGAACCTGCTGCTCGAGCAGATAGTCCATCGCCGCCAGGTTGGTCGGCGTGCCCAGCGGGCTGACCACGGCAAAGACCACGTCCTGCTCGACCAGCTCGCGGGCGGCGGCCAGGGTGCGCTCGGGGTCAAAGCGGTCGTCTTTGACGACCAGCTCGATCCGCCGGCCGTGGATGCCTCCCCAGCGGTTGACGTGCTCGTAGTAGGCCGAGTAGCCGCGCAGCGCGGCCAGGCCGATGGTGGCGTTGCTCCCCGACAGGTCGCAGAACGTGCCGAGGCGGATGGCGTCCGCTGTCACGCCGGGCGCGGTGGCGGCGCGGGCCGGCTTGGCAAGCTCAATGCCGGGCACGGCCACCCGGGGCACGATCATGAGGCGGGCTGCCTCGTCGCGGATCCAGGCATGAAAGTCGGGGTGGGCAATCTTGGCTAGGGCTTCCAGCCGATCCTTGATAGACTTGCCCTTCAGCTCGGCGATGCCGAACTCGGTCACCACGGTGTCCACTTCGTGGCTCGGGACGGTCACCTCGGCGCCCTCGGACAGCGTCGGGACGATGGTCGAGACGGTGCCGCCGCGGGCGGTGGCCCGCAGCGCGATGATGCCGCGCCCGCCGGGCGAGCGCTGCGCGCCGCGGTGGGTGTCGAGCTGGCCGCCGGTGCCGCTGTAGTGGCGCGGGCCGATCGACTGCGAGCAGACCTGTCCGTTGATGTCCACCTGGAGCGCCGTGTTGACGCTGATCATCCTATAGTTCTGGCCGATGACGTACGGGTCGTTCGTCAGCCTGCCCTGCTGGAACTCGACCGCCAGGTTGCGGTCCAGAAAGTCGTAGAGCTTGCGGGTGCCCAGCGCAAAGGTGCCGACCATCTTGCCCTTGTAGAGCGTCTTGCGCCGGCCGGTGACGACGCCTGCTTCGTAGAGGTCGATCATGCCGTCGACAAACATCTCGGTGTGGATGCCGAGGTCGCGGCGTTCCATCAAGAAGGCGGTGATGGCGTTCGGGATGCCGCCGATGCC
This sequence comes from uncultured Chloroflexia bacterium, assembly GCA_963701775.1. Classification (GTDB taxonomy): domain Bacteria; phylum Chloroflexota; class Anaerolineae; order JAAYZQ01; family JAAYZQ01; genus DAOQVR01. The sequence continues at coordinate 159,719 of CAVPBH010000031.1, read as the reverse complement.
AAGCTGCAGGGTCGAGCCGTCCTCAATCAGCTCGGCGATGTAGCCGCCGATGGCGCGCTCCCATTCGGCCGGCGAGGCAGCCGGCATCTCAAAGACGGGCACGTGGTTCTCGACCAGGTGATCGACCTCGGAGACGTGGATCTGGGTATCGCCCAGGGTCCAGGGCAGGTTCTCGTTGACCTCGAGGACGACCAGGTCGGCCGCCTCGATGAGCTGCTTCTCGATCACCAGGCTGGTGGAGAGCGACATGTAGCCGCGGTGGTCCGGGGGCGTGGCCGTGCCCCAGAAGATGTCGAGGTGCTGGCCGGCGGCATGCAGCTTGCAGGCGGCGGCGGCGTGGAGGTTGTTGGGGATGTAGGACGTGCGGCCCTGGGGATGCACCTCGCGGTCGGGGGCGCCGTAGAACCAGTTCTCCACGAAAAAGTGCCCGGCCATCTCCGGCTTCAGGACAAAGTCGTACTTGCGCAGGGGCAGGCAGACCCACACTGTCACGCCGGAGAGGCGATCACGGTGGTTGCCAAGCTCGCCGAGCAGGCCGGGCGGCTCCGCTGCGGCCATGGCAACGCCGATGGTCTGGTGCGACTGCACCAGAGACACCGCTTCGGGTATCGTGAGCAGCTTCTGCTTATACAGCTCTTGAGGATTCACCGTTGTCCTCTCTTCTCAGTATCGGCAGGATTTCATGGGGACTGCTGCGGGATTCCGTCGCCAGGCGACCGCAATCCTGCAAATCATGCAAACCGTGGTCCAACGTTCACGTGCCGACCACGATGCCGCCGTCGACGCTCAAGACCGCGCCGGAGATAAAGCCGGCCTCGTCCGAGGCCAGGAAGAGATAGGCGTTGGCGATGTCGAGCGGCGTAGCCATCCGGCCGAGGGGCGTGCGGCCCTTCATGCCTTCCAGGACCTTCTCGGGCATCTGCATCGACCATCTCGGTCGCGGTAAAGCCGGGCGCCACGGCGTTGACGCGAATGCCATGCCGGCCAAGCTCCCTGCGCCCACACCTTGGTCATGCCGATGACGGCGGCCTTGGTGGCCACATAGTTCGTCTGGCCCAAGTTGCCATACAGCCCGACGACCGAGGTGGCGTTGAGGATGACGCCGCTCTTCTGGCGGATCATGTACGGGCGCGACGGCCTGGGTGCAGTTGAAGACGCCCTTCAGGTTGACGGCAATCACCAGGTCGAAATCGGCCTCGGGCATCTGCTTGACCAGCTCGCCTTCCGCCATCTTGACGAGGAGGCCGTCGCGCAGGACGCCCGCGTTGTTGACCAGGATGTCGATCCGGCCAAATCGTGCGACAACCTCGTCCACCCAGGCTTGCACGGCCTGGCGGTTGGTGACGTTGAGCTTGTAGAAGGCAGCGTTCGGGCCGAGCTCCTGAGCGCGGCCTCGCCCGCCTGCTGGTTGACGTCGCAGATGACAACCTGCGCGCCTTCTTCGATAAAGCGCAGCGCCGTGGCCTTGCCGATGCCGGCTGCGCCCCCGGTGATGAGTGCTACTTTGCCTTGAAGTCGCATGATTTACTCCTTTCTCGGTTAGGTAGGATGCATCGTGGCCAGGTGGGGGACGTGAATGACTTCCCCACTTCACGCAGGCGGCGCCCCAGGCATAGCCGATGCCGGCGGCGACGATGACCATCAGGTCACCGTCCTTCAGGCGGCCCTGCTTCAGCCCTTCGACGATCGACAGCATCGTGTCCTGCTGGCCCGAGGTGGCCATACTCGCACAGGTAGACCGATTGGTCCTCGCGCAGCCCCAGGCGCTGGAGCATGTCCAGGTGCCCGGAGTACTTCATGTGCAGCACGTTCAGATAGCCAATGTCGGCCCGCGTGTAGCCGGACTTGCGCAGCGCCTCGTCGATGCAGTGCATCCAGTTGTCCATCGAGACGGCGTTGAGGCGGTCCTTCATCGCTTCCGGCTCCACCAGGTCGAGGTAGAACAGCCCCTGGGCCACGGCCTCGTCGGTGGGAAAGCGCTTGGTGCCGCTGGCGGGCACGAGGACGTGCTCGCTCATCGTGCCGTCGGTCATCAGGTGCGAGCCGAGGACGTGGTTGCGCGGATGGTTCTTGCGCAGGAGCATCGCCCCGCCGCCGGCCGCGAGGTTGTACATGAAGGACACGCGCGGGTTCTTGAAATTGATCAGGTCGCCGTTGCGATAGCCGCCCGCGATGAGCACCGTGTTGATGTCGGGATCGGCGAGCATCATGTCCTTGGCCATCTTCATGGCGGCGATGGTGGTGCCGCAGCGCATCTGGACGTCGATCGCCCAGGCGCGGGTGGCGCCGATGTCGTACGCCAGCTTGATGCCGGCGGTCCAGAGGAGGTATTCCTTCCACTCTTCGGTGGTGCACAGCACCAGGTCGATCTCGTCGGGCGAGATGTCGGAGCGGGAGAGGCAGTCCTGGGCGGCCCAGATCGCCATCTGGTTGGTGTGATCGTTTGGGCCGGCCATGTGCTTCTGGTGAATGCCGAACTTGTCGCGGATGACCCATTCCGGGATGCCGCTCTGCTCGGCGATCTCCGCCGCGGTCAGGACGGTCTGCGGCAGATAGACGCCGACGCTTTCAATGCCTACCGAATCCACGAAATCACTCCTTCAATAACTCTGTAGGGACGGGTCTCAGACCCGCCCTCTGCAACAGGCTTCGAACCCGCCCTACGTAGGGGCAGGCCCCGTGCCTGCCCAGACCTCTACATGCCCGAACGGGCTGCAAGCCACTCTGCGAGACCCGGCCAGTACGTCTGCCGGGCGTTGATGTTGGCCATCAGGCCGACGTGAGTCGAGGGCAGGACGCGGAACTCCTTGTCCGTGCTGGAGACGAGCTCCATGATGGATTCTCCTTGGGCCCTCGAGACGAGGTGATCGTATTGGGCGCAGACGTTCAGGAGCGCGGCGCGGACCTTGGAGAGGTCCACGAGCTGGCCGTCGACATAGTGCTTGCCGGTGACCAGCTCGTTGTTGCGCACATAGTCGATCACGAACTGCCGCATGGCTGCCCCGGCAAAGGGGACGACGTCCTCAATCCAGCGGTTGATCGCCTTCCAGGCCTCGACGAAGGCCTTGTTGTCCAGGTACTTGTAGAGGTTCACGTAGGAGCCGACGAAATTCTCGGCCGGCTTGAGCATCTTCGCCCAGAAGCGGATCAGCTCGCCTGGCACGTTGTCCCACGTCGCCAGCATCTTGTCGACGTCGAGCCGCTCCTTCTCCAGCCACATCGCCATCGAGCCCTCGGGCGACGCGGAGAAATCGGCCGGGATGGTGAGTAGGATGAGGTTGCGCAGGGGCACCTCGGGGTGGAGCGCGGCGTAGATCAGCGCGATGTTGGCGCCCAGGCAATAGCCGAGCATCGAGATCTCGGTGGCGCCGGAGGTGCGCACCACCTTGCGCACGGCGCGCGCCAGGTATTGGGTGGCATAGTCGTCGAAGGTGGTGTTGCGGTCCTCGGAGCCGGGCGCGCCCCAGTCGAGCAGGTACACGTCAAAGCCCTCGCCGACCATGTACTCGACAAAGCTGCGGCCGGGGCCAAAATCGAAGATGAAGGGCTTGTTGATCAGGGCATAGACGAGCAGCAGGGGAATCGGATGGCGCTCACTCTCAGGGCGGGTGGGCAGGTAGTGATAGAGCTTGGCCTTGTTGAGGGTCCACACAACCTCGGCGGGCGTCCTTCCGACAGGCGCGTCGAGCGACTCCAGGATGGCCTGGACGCCGGCGTTGTACCGCGTCAGCGCCCGGAGCTGCTCTTCGGGCGACAGGCCGGGCATAGCCGTCGGATTCAGGTCACGCACAAAAGGAGGCACAGACATCTTCCTACGCTCCGCTTCCACTCTGCTGCGGCCGGTCTCCCGACCGGGCCGACCTCACTTTGTGCACTTCGTGTTCTTCGTGGATCCGTCACCGTGAGCAGTCTCAACGCCCGATCCACGCAGTGCACGAAGGACACGATACATCGACCAAGAACCTTAGTGTTCTTCGTGTTCTTCGTGGATCCGTCACCGTGAGCAGTCTCAACGCCCGATCCACGCAATGCACGAAGGACACGATACATCGCCCAAGAACCTTAGTGTTCTTCGTGTTCTTCGTGAATCCTCATCTCGCCCGAGGAATCCAGCACGAACACGTGACCAAGAACGTGTCTCGTCACTTCACCTCTTCGCCTTCAGCAGGTCCAGGATCTGGTCCAGCTTGGCATCCATGTCGTCGAGGCGCATCTCGAAAGAAGTAAACCGCTCGGCCAGGCTGAGGACCTCCTTGCGGCTCGGCAGGTTCATCTGCTGCAGCGTCTGCTCCATCAGCTCGGTCATCTGCCGCCGCATAAAGGCGGCGGCCGTCAGGCTGGTCTCCATCTGCTGCGCCATCGAGTCGGCGACGGGCTTGCTAGACACCATCTGGCTCAGGGGCGCGGCCCAGGTCTTGGTCCACTCCTCGTAGAACTGGAGCATCTGGGCAAACGGATCGGGTTTCTTCTCTTGCTCGGTCACTTCTTCCCCCCCACTCTTGGGTGAGGCATGCCGCGTAGCGGCATGCCTCACCCAGAAAAGACTCACTTCTCCAGCACATAGGCGCCGGGCGCATCGGCCAGGACCGGATAGTCGGCGTTGCCCTGCGCCGGCGGCGCGACCTGCTCGCCGGAGCGCTCCGCCAGCCAGGCGGTCCAGTCCACCCACCAGCTCCCGGGGTGCTGCGTGGCCCCGGCGAGCCACTGCTCCGGGTCGGCGGTAGGATCGTCGTTGGTCCAATAGGAGCGCTTGTGCGCGGCAGGCGGGTTGATGATGCCTGCAATATGGCCGCTCTCGGCCAGGACAAAGCGGACCGAAGATGGCCGAAGGTCTCCTGACCGAGCCCCCGCCAACGATTGGCGGATCTGGAAAGCGCCCCTCCACGGCACGATGTGATCGGTGCTTCCGGCTACGGCATAGACAGGCGTCGTGATCTTGCTGACGTCGATGCCGGTGCCGAGGAGCGAGATCCCGCCGGGCTGCTTCAGCTTGTTGCCCAGGAAGAACTCGCGCAGCATGAAGGAGTGGACGGGGGCGGGCACGCGCGTGCCGTCGCCGTTCCAGAAGAGCATGTCAAAGGCCGGCGGCTCTTTGCCCAGGAGGTAGTTGTGCACGACGAAATGCCAGAGCAGGTCGTTGGAGCGCAGCATGCTAAAGGTAGCAGCCAGGTTCCGCCCGTCGAGGTAGCCGCCCGAGGCCTTCATCAGCAGCTCCAGGAACTGGACGTCTGGTTGGCTGATAAAGACGCCGATGTCGCCGACGTCGGAAAAGTCGTGGTGGGCGGCAAAGAGCGTCGCCGAGGCAACAGAGCCGTCCCGGCCCATGGCTGCCAGGTACGCCAATGTGGTCTGCAGCAGCATCCCGCCGGCGCAGTAGCCGACGAGGTTGACGCGCTCCGCGCCGGTGATAGCCTGGACGACTCGCAGGGCCGCCAGCGGGCCCTTCTCCATATAGTCGCCGAAATCCATGTCCAGGGCGGCGTCGCCGCGGGGACGGGTTCTTCCAGCTGATGGTGAAGAGGGTAAAGCCCGGTCGACCAAGTACTTGAACATCGAGTTGGCCGGCCGCAGGTCCATCACATAGTACTTGTTGATCCAGGGCGGGATGACCAACACCGGCACGGCGTGGACTTGGGTGGTGGTTGGGGTGTACTGGATCAGCTCGATGAGCTCGTTGCGGTAGACCACCTTGCCGGGCGTGCAGGCCAGGTCCTTGCCCAGCTCGAAGGAGCCGTCGGGCACCATGCGCAGGCGCCCCTGTTGGAGATCGGCCAGCAGGTTCTGCATGCCCCGCGCCAGGCTCATGCCGCCCGTGCGCAGAGTTTCCTGAAGCACCACGGGGTTGGTGAGGGCGAAATTGGATGGACTCATGGCGTCGACGGCCTGCTGAGTCCAGAAGCGGACGCGCTTTTGGGTCTCGGGGCTGACCTCCTCGAAGCCATCCGTCATCTCGAGCAGCCACTGGGCCGCCACGAGATAGTTCTGCTTGATCAGGTCAAAGGCGAGGTTCTCGCGCCACGCCTCGTCCTCAAAGCGGCTGTCCGAGGGCGCGGCCTCCTGGGCGGGTCTGCCCAAGGCGCGCGAATAGGCATAGGCCGCCAGCTCCATGTAGCGCATGGCCGCGCTCCACGAGGCCTGCTGCACCTTGGCAGCGCCGGCCATCCAGCCGTTGGCCGCCTGTGCCGCCTGCTCCCAGGCAGAGATCCAGTCGTTAGTCATAGCGTACGGGCATCCTGTGCGGGCGTCCTGTAGCGGCCCGAACCCCCATCCATCCACGGGCGTCCTGTAGGGGCGGGTCTCAGACCCGCCCACCTCCGCGCTAGCCCTGCTTCTTCAGGAGCTCGTCGACCTTGGCGGCCATGGCCTGGACCTGAACCTCAAGCGCCCGGATGGCGGTCAGCGTGGCTTCGAGCTGGGCGCTCATGGCGGTGGCGACGGCGCGGTTCACCTGCGCCTGGAAGCCGGCGGACTGCGCCATCGTCTGCTCGACGGCCTTGGTCACGGCGTCCGTGTAGCCGGCGCTCATGCGCTGCCACATTTCCATGCCCTGGTCAAACGGGGTCTTGCCTTCGGTCATCATTGCCTCCTGGATTCTTTGGTGCGCTGCACCTCGTAGGTGCGGCGCACCTATGCTGCTACCATCGTATCATAGCGCTGTTACAGGGGAGTTACAGGGGAATATCAGAGTGTTGGGGCAGGTTTGAAACCCGCTCCCACGAGGCGCTGATCCGTGCATTGCAGGACAGATCCGGCGCCGTGAGTGGCGCTGCGGCGCGAGCCCTGGGCGCAATCGGAGACCCCCGCGCTGTGGAGCCGCTGATCATCGCGCTAAAGACCGGCCGCGGGTACGTGCGCGAGTGTGCGGCTTGGGCGCTCTGCCGGTTCGGCGACCCCCGTGCGCTGCGGTGGCTGATCGTCGCGCTGAAGGACGGCCAGGAGGCTGTGCGCGATGCCGCGCGATCGGCATTCCGCAGCACCCTCGACCACGCACCCATGACGCCGAGCGCCGTCTGGAAGGACCTCGAACCGGACCTGCACAGGGATGCCGTGGATGCCATCGCAGCGACCCGACCCAAGCAGGCAAGCGCGCTGCTCATCGAGGCTCTGAAGGACGCCGATGCTGGGGTTCGAGCTGCCGCAGCCACAGCTCTCGGAGACATGCGCGTGTCTGAGGCGATTCCGGGACTGGGGCGAGCTGTGAAGGACGAGAGCGCAGTTGTCCGGCGTGCCGCAGTCCAAGCTCTCGCGGACATGGGCGCATTGGGTGCGATCCCGGCGTTGCAGGAGGCTCTGAAGGACGGGGAGGAAGGTGTTCGAAGCACCGCACTGAAAGCTCTCGGGGCCATTGGCGGGCAGGCAGTTCTACCGGCCTTGGAACAGGCGCTGACGAGCGAGCATGAAGATGTTCGCAGGCGTGCAGGTCAGGCACTCGAAGAGGTCAGGAGGCGGATTCGCGAAGAGGACGAGGCCGAAGCCGAACGCCGCCGCAACTGGGAAGCCTGGGAACAAGACCAATATAACCGAAGCCACTGAGTCCTCACGCGGCACGGCCTTTCGCCATGCGCTCAGCGCTCGCTTCTGCGCTGCCCCCCGCGGCAATGCCATCGCCACGCGCCCCGTCGTCTCGTGCAGGGTGGCTCACGCCTCGCTCAAACCGCCTGGTACTTGCACACTGGCCGCACACCGGAAGCCAAAGTTGTATTGGCGGCTGTCCGGGTCGCCGATGGCAAGGCGGACCGCAGTGCGGACGTACAGCCGGTTGTGGAGCCAACCGCCGCCGCGCGTCACCTTCCACGACTCAAAGGATGGTCCCGGCGGGTTTCGGGGAGGGGAGCACGCGTAATAGTGTTCGTCGTACCAGTCGTCCACCCAGTCCCACACATTTCCCGCCATGTCGGCGCAGTCGTAGGGGCTATCACCCGCCGGGCTGTAGGCCCCCACCGGCGTCGTGCGCCCCTTCCCCGCCTTCCGCCGAGTTGCACTTGCCCGCATCCCACTCGTCGCCCCAGGGGTATCCGGCCGTCCGTCCCACGCGCCGCCTTCTCCCACTCCGCCTCCGTCGGCAGCCGCAGCCCCGCCCAGCGGCAGTAGGCCACAGCCTCGTTCCACGAAACGTCCACCACAGGGTGGCTCTCCTTGCCCGCCGGTGCGGCCCGGCCGGTGAAGCGGGCATACTGCGCGACCGTCACCGGGTAGCGCCCGATGTAGTAGGCATCCAGGTATACCCGGTGCTGCGGCTTTTCGTCGTCCGGGACCGGATCGGCCTCCGCGCTGCCCATGAGGAACTCGCCGGCGGGTACCAGGCAGAGCTCCATCTCGGCCTTTTCCCACCAGATGCGCGGCGGCGGAAAGAGCATGGTCTGCAGCCCGGCCAGGTTCTTGGGGGTGCCGACGGGCAGGCCGCTTTCTGTCCAGCGCACTTGTTCGGGTTTTCTGTGGCCGCCGAGGGATTGCGCTGCTCGAGCAAGGCGCGCCAGCAGCCCTCCCTGTTTCTTGGTGCTTTGGTCGGTTGGCATCGTACCTCCTGAGTTTGTTACTTGGTCACGGGTAAAGCGCCCAAACCGGGCCGGCAGGGTTGGCCTGCCCGGACGTCCGCCGTGCCCAGGATGACCCGGTGCGCATGGATTATACCTCCCCCCGCCACGCCGCCGCCACCGGCCTCCAGTCGGCCTCGATGACGAACGGGTTGAGCCGGACCGCCTTGCCGCAGTGAGGGCAGGCGACCTCCGTGCCCAGGGCGGCCTGGCGGAGCTGGCGGTGGTAGAACCTCATCTGGGTCTGCCCCATCCGCCCTGCGGTGGGCCAGATACGGCCCCAACTCCAGGTACAGCCTCGCCCCAGATCACCACTGCTGGTTCAGAAAAGCCTCATCGCTCACGCCCCAGCGCAGGTCGATTGCTTGGAATTGACTACCGTGCGCCGATCAGCCAGCTCGCGCAGTCGCGGGAAGACGCGCTCCTGGACCTCGTTGCGCTCGGCCACCAGGTCGCTGCAGGTCGAGGTGACGAAGATGCGAAACGTGCGTGCCGGTCTGGGGCATGGTCCTTACTCCTCAGTTTCCTCGCAGCCTTCGAGAGCCAGCTCTCCTTCTTGGGAGGTTGCGCTCGGCAGCCTGCCGGCCGCGTGTCCGCCTCGGAGCTGTGGTCTGGCCGTGGAGTGGCGGCCTTGCCAAGTGGCCATTCTGCCTCCATCTGGAACAGGTTGAGCTTGAGGCGCAGGTCGCACCCCGGCGTGCCGCACGTGATCTCGCTGCCCAGGACCCGGCCTCAATCGCAAACGTAATGCTGGCAAGCAGGGCAGCGCACGACGAGCCCCTGTGACCCCTTGGCAGCCGTGACGATGATCGGCCCGTACTTGATGCCCACCAGGTCGAGCAGGTAGAGGCCGCCGACCCAACCGGCACAAGCCGCCAACGGGAGCCACGGGTGCACCGCCACGCAGGATAGCGAGCCGAGCAGCGGGACGATGAGCGCCTCCTCACCCGTGGCCGCATCCCACACCCGCAACGTGGCATCGCAGCCGGCGGAGAATCCAGGCGCCGTCCGGGCTGACCGCGCAAGCGGTGACATCGCTGGTATGGCCCCTCAAGGTGTGCATCCCCCGCCCGCTGCGCCACGTCCCACACCTTGAGCGTTTTGTCGTCGCTGGCGGAGAGGAGTCCGGCGCCGTCCGGGCTGACCGCGCACGCGTTGACCGCGCCGGTGTGACCGGTCAGAGTGCGCAGCACTACCTGCCCGCTGGCGCGTCCCACAACCGCAGCGTCTGGTCCTTGCTCGCGGAGACGATCCAAAGTTCCATCCGGGCTGATCGCAGTGTCATGCACACACGCAGCGTGGCCGCGGAGCGTGCGCAGTTCCCGGCCGTTGGCCGCCTCCCACACCCTCAGTCCATCCCAAGGTACTGTCGGAGACGATGGCGATCCAGGTCCATCCCGCGCTCACCGCACACTTGCCGACAGGCTCGGAGGGATGCGTCCGCAGGCACTCGCCTGTCTGGCCGCATCCCACACCCGCAACGAATGATCCCAATTGGCGTTCGTGCCGGTGGAAGCGATCCAGACCCCGTCCGGGCTGATCGCAATGCCATCGGACCATACTGTGGCTGGCGATGGTGCGGAGCATGCGCCCGGTGGCCGTGTCCCACACCTTCAACGTCCCATCGTTGCAGGCGGAGACGAACCATGCCCCGTCCGGGCTCGCCGCGCACACGCCAGGACCGCCTGGGTGTCGCCGCCCACGGCTTGCAGCTCCCCTCCGGTGGACGCACCGGCTTGGAGCGCGGCCGAAACGTCCCAGACCCGGAGCGTGTTGTCTGTGCTTGCAGAGACAATCCATGTCCCGTCGGGGCTCACGGCACAACCGCAGACCAGGCTGGTGTGGCCGTTGATGGTGCTCACTGCCGCCCGCTGGCTGCATTCCACACCTTCAACGTCCCGTCCGAGCTTGCGGAGACGAGCCAGGCGCCGCTCGGGCTCACTGCGCAACTCGCTACCCGGCTGGTGTGGCCGCTCAGGGTGCGCGGTTGTTGCACGCCGGCCGCGTCCCACAGCCACAGCTTGCAGTCGTTGCCGCCGGTGACGATCCAGGTGCCGTCGGGGCTCACCGCGCAGCGCGTTTCGATCTTGAAGCCGCGGGCTCGGGGTACCGGGAGAGTGCGCAGGCACTCGCCGGTGGCCGCATTCCACACCTTCAGCGTGAAATAGTCGGACATCTCTAAGCGGCCGCCGGAGACGATCCAGGCCCCGTCGGGGCTCACCGCACACGCCAGACCGACCGATATCCGTCGCTAAGGTACGCTGCTCTCCTCCGGTGGCAGCATTCCACACCTTCAGCGTCCATCCGGAGCTGCGGAGACGATCCATATCCCGTCCGGGCTGACCGCGCACGCGCTGACCGCGCCGGTGTGACCGGTCAAAGTGCGCAGTTCCTGCCCGCTGGCCGCGTCCCACGCCTTGAGCGTTTTGTCGTCGCTGCAGAGGATCCAGGCGCCGTCCGGGGCTACCGCGCACGCGTTGACCCGCGGTGTGACCGGTCAGAGTACGCAGTTCCTGCCCGTTGGTCGCGTCCCACACCTTGAGCGTTTTGTGCGCTGCTGCCAGATACGATCCAGCGCCGTCCGGGCTGACCGCACAGCCGCGCACCTCGCCGGCGTGGCCGGTCAGGGTGCGCAGGAGCGCTTGCGATTCCCGGTAGGGGGTGCGCGTGCGCGCCCAGGACCTGCTCCGGGGCGCTGCGCCGCTCCACGTCTGCGGCGCACGAGCGCGGCTACCGGCTCGCCCTCCCGCTGCAGTCGGTTGTGCAACTGCTGCCACAGCAGGTCTGGGTACTGGGTGAGGGATGGATCTCGCGTCGCCAGGCGCGCGGGAAAAGGTCCCGAAGCACCGTGCTTTGCCTCGCATGGCGAAGGCTTTGAGCCTCACCGCCGGCTCGCACGCTGCAGCCGTTCGATGTCCTCCCGGACTTGCAGCACGCCGTTTGACGTCTTGACCGGGTGCCCCTCCTGGTCCTGGCTCGACCAGGAGACCCACCTCTGCGGCCTTGTGCTCCAGGAACTGAAATCGGTCAGCGTCTGGTAGGCTTCGTCGTACCTGGCAGCTGCGTGAGGTGGTAGGGCAGCTCGCTCAAGCCGTGGATGTTGCCGCCAGTCCAGCTCCGGTCGCCCGCAGGATCGGCCTTGAAGCGGAAGTAATCCGCCAGCCTGCGTGGTAGGCCTGTCTTTGCCCTCGGCCAGGAAAGCCGCCTTTGAGACATCCCCCAGCTCGCGGTGGTAAAAGTCCAGCAGCGAGCTGCCGTCCACCAGCCGCTCGGTCAGGTAGGGCGCCAGGTCAAAGGACAGGCGCGACCAGAGCACCACCGGCAGGCGCGGCCCATCCGCCCTTGGGCAGCACCTCCATCAGGAATTCCGCCACTTCTCAGGTGCGTTCGCGGATTTCTGTCGAGCCAGGCCAGCGCGGCGCTCTCCTCGTCCTGGTCCGGGATGGCCCGTCCGCCGTGGTCCGGCTGGGCCGGTGGCTCGCGGCGGTACTCGATCGCCCGCTGCACCAGGTCGGCCGGAAGGTGGTAGCTCTTCCTGAAGAACCAGCGCGTACACCTCCAGGTCGCGGGAGAGCAGGTCGACCAGCTCATCCTCCGCCAACCCGTAGCGCGAGGCCGCCAGGTAGCCCAGCGCGTGCGAGACCAGCACCTCGCCGTGGTTGCCCTCCTGCTCCAGCCGGTCGATCATGTTGTTCTCATGATCCCTCCACCCCGGCGCCAGCTTTTCTGGGGCTGGGCCGGATCGGAGGTCCACAGCCGGGCTTCCTCGAAAGCCAGCTTGAGATACAGCGGGTTGCCCTCCGACTGCTCGAAGCTGTCCAGCACCTCCTGGCTCTGGGCAGCCTTCAGGTCCGCTGGACACTTTGCAGCCACTGGGTGAGCAGTTCATCGCCCTCCTGGCGGTAGAGCCCGCCCAGCTCCTCCACCCGGGCTTGCTTCGACCTGCAGGGCCTTGAAGTGTCCTCTGGCCGGGTGGAGACAATGACCGAGACCTGCTCCGGCAGCTCGCCGGCAGCCAGATCAGGCTGCGGGCGTCCTGGCTGGTGGAAAGCTGGTCGAGCGAATCCAGAAAGAGGATCAGCGGCCTTTCCGGAGTTGCCAGCTCCATGCGCTTGCCCAGCTCGGGGACCAGGTCACGGTAGTCGGTGGGGATGTCCGCCTCGCTCCGCCCCGTAGCGACGGGAGATCTCGCGGCACAGGCTCTCCAGCAGGCTGCGCCCGTCCGATGATCCCGGGGTGGCGCCGATGAAGCGGTAGACGACCTGCTGGGGATGCGCGCCTGGTCTGCTGGATGGCTTTGCCATCAGCGCAGATTTGCCCGTGCCGCCCGTGCCCGACGATCGCCAGGCTGCGGTGCCCACTGTCCTTCAGATGACCGGCGATATTCGCGAGCATCTCCTGCGCCCGACAAAAAAGCCCAGGCGCTCTTCAGCAAATGGTGGTGGGCGCAAGCCTTCATCATCCAGGAATTCATCCGGCCGGATGTGGACATGCCCTCTTCGGCCGGGACAGTCTCATGCGGGTGCTCGATCTCACCCAGGATGATGCGCGAAGCGAGGTGTAAACATCTTCACAGATCTGGTCGACATGGTCGGTGGTGATGCCGTCGCCGGTCCAACGCGCCTGGTAGGTGTGAACATTGGCGGGGACATAAGCCGCCAGGCGCTCTTTCAGATCCCTGTTTGCTCGTGTGCCGCTCTGTCGATGGTCCAATCCTTTTCATCCAGGTTGAGGAAGTCCCGGGCTGCCGGGTTGAACTGCTGCGGCAGGCCGTCGATGGTGCGGAAGAAGCACAGCACATGTTCGGGGGCTTCCTTCACCCGCAGCGCGCCGGCGGCGATTTCCTGCTCGGTGGCAGAGGCGGTGTACGGCAGCCTTTTCAGGTGGAGCCCCAGCTTGCCGGCGGCTTCCGCCAGGATGCGCATGCAGGCGCAGCTTCCACCGGCTGCCAGCCTTCGTAGCTCCATCTCGCTGCCCCGCTGGCGCGGGTTCAGGCTCCATTCCGCCGGCACGGCATTCTGGTCGTGGAAATACCACTTTTCCAGGAGCGCTGGTCCTCAGGTTTCTGGTCGCCTCCAGCATGCGGGTCGAATTCTGCCGCCGGGATCTGCGAGGGAGGCGGGCACCAGCCGTAGCGGTCGCCCAGCAGGACAATGAAATTGGGGCGCGGGCGTGGTCTTCTGGCAGCGGGCGATCTCGCCCAGGCAGATGTTCATCGCCTGCTGGTCGAGCGATGCTTCATCGCTCACCCCCCAGCGCAGGTCGATCGGCTGGAAGCGGCAGCCGTGTTGCGGCCGCCTTGTCGCGCAGGCGGGGGAAGACCCGCTCCTGCAGGGCATTGCGTTCGGCGTCCAGATCGCTGAAGGTGGAGCTGACAAAGATGCGAAACGTACGGCCGGACTGGGGCATAGGATCGCTCCTCGGCACCCAGCTCGGCGCAGTGGTGCCTTCGATATGGTCGCGACGATCGTCGCGTGGGCTCATGGCATCCGAAATCGACGCCAACCTTCACTGTACCATCGGGCACAGTACCGGGCAAGAAAAGGTACCCTCGTCACTGGGTCGTGCCAGGGTCCGGGATGACCTCGTTCCCACGGTCCCCGTGGGAACGAGCCGTCCGGCGCTCTGCACCGCTTCACTCTGGGGCGTGGGGCGCCAGGGAGCGTGAGCGCCAGGAGCACATAACAAGACCCTGCGCTACGGCTGGCCCTTCCACGCCGCCGCCACCGGTCGCCAGTCGGCCTCGATGACGAACGGGTTGAGCCTGACCACCGTGCCGCAGTGAGGGCAGGCGACCTCCGTGCCCAGGGCGGAATCCGGAATCTCTGACCAGGCGCGGCAGCGCATACAGCCGAAGGCGAGAGACCCGGCGCTCGCCTTCTTGCTCTGCGCGGTAGGTGGTCGTCTCCACCGCTGCCACGGAGCGTCTGCGTGGGCGATTGAAGCCCCTTCCTGCCATGCGGTCACCACCGCCGGGCCGGGTGTGATGTTCTCCAGGCGCAGGAAGTGAACCCGGCCGCTGGCCCCGCCGGCAATGATGGTGGCTCCATCAGGGCAGACACAGCACGCATAGAGCTCGCCTTCGTCGGTGAAACTCGCCAGCTCCGCCCCGCTTTCCTGGTCCCACACCTTCAGCGTATTGTCCGAGGACCCGGACACCGCCCGCCGCCCGTCCGGCGTCACCGCCACGGCATTGACGGCATTGGTATGCCCGCGCAGGGTGACCAGCTCCGTTCCGGTCTCCAGGTCCCACACCTTCAGCGTCCCGCTCGATCGACGCAGACACCGCCCGCCGCCCGTCGAGCGTCACCGCCACGGCACTCACCGGACCGCAGTGCCCGCGCAGGGTGACCAGCTCCGCCCCGGTCTCCAGGTCCCACACCTTCAGCGTGTTGTCCTACGACCCGGACACCGCCCGCCGCCCGTCAGGCGTCACCGCCACGGCGCTGACCGGGCCGCGCCATGCCCGCGCAGGGTGGTCAGCTCCGCCCCGCTCTCCAGGTCCCACACCTTCAGCGTCTCGTCCTCCGACGCGGAGACCGCCCGCCGCCCGTCGGGCGTCACCGCCACGGCCTTGACCTGGTCGCTATGCCCGCGCAGCGTGACCAGCTCCGCCCCGCTCCCCAGGCCTCGAGCCAGCGATTCCCACACTTTCAGCGTGTTGTCGCCCGACCCGGACACCGCGCGCCGCCCGTCGGGCGTCACGGCAACAGCGCAGACCTCTCTCTTATGCCCGCGCAAGGTGCGCAGTTCGGCCCCGCTTCTCCAGGTCCCACACCTTCAGCGTGTCGTCGTCCGACGCGGACACCGCCCGCCGCCCGTCGGGTGTCACCGCCACGGCATTGATCTGGCTGCTGTGCCCGCGCAGGCCGGCACGCCCTGCCTCAGCCTCCGGGCCCGAATGGAGTGCAGCCGGAATGTCCCACACCTTCAGCTCCCTCCCCCGACCCGGACACGCCCGCCGCCCGTCGGGCGTCACCGCCACGGCATTGACCACGTCCGGTATGCCCGCGCAGGGTGGCCAGCTCCGCCCCACTCTCCAGGTCCCACACCTTCAGCGTCTTGTCCCGCGACCCGGACACCGCCCGCCGCCCGTCCGGCGTCACCGCCACGGCTCTGACTGCTTCGCTATGCCCGCGCAGGGTGGCCAGCACCGCCCCGCTCTCCAGGTCCCACACCCTCAGCGTCTTGTCCCATGACCCGGACACCGCCCACCGCCCGTCGGGCGTCACCGCCACGGCGGCGATACTCTCGGTATGCCCGTGCAGGGTGGTCCGCTGAGCCCTCCACGTCGCCTGCAATGAGTGCGGCCGCGATGTCCCACACCTTCAGCGTTTTGTCGCCCGACCCCGAACCGCCCGCCGCCCGTCGGGCGTCACCGCCACGGCCCTGACCCAGTCGCTGTGCCCGTACAGGGTGGCCAGCTCCGCCCCGCTCTCCAGGTCCCACACCCTCAGCGTCTTGTCCCGCGACCCGGACACCGCCCGCCGCCCGTCGGGCGTCACCGCCACGGCACTGACCGCGCTGCGGTGCCCGCGCAGGGTGGCGCAGCTCGCCCGCTTCGCCGCTACTCCAGGTCCCACACCTTCAGCGTGTTGTCCGTCCGACCCCGATACCGCCCGCCGCCCGTCGGGCGTCACCGCCACAGCATTGACCCTCCGCGTGTGCCCGCTCAGGGTGGCCAGCTCCGCCCCGCTCTCCAGGTCCCACACCTTCAGCGTCTCGTCACGACCCCGACACCGCCCGCCGCCCGTCTGGCGTCACCGCCACGGCAGTGACATGGTTCCGTGTGCCCGCGCAGGGTGACCAGCTCCGTCCCGCTCCCCAGGTCCCACACCTTCAGCGTCTGGTCATCCGACGCCGACACCGCCCGCCGCCCGTCGGGCGTCACCGCCACGGCATTCACCCGTTGCGTGTGCCCCTTCAGGGTGACCAGCTCTCGCTCCCGCCTGCTCCAGCCAATGTCCCACACCTTCAGCGTCTTGCCGTCCGATCCGGAGACGGCCCTGCGGCCATCCGAAGTCAGCGCCACGGGACCACGGCCGGCCAGGGTGACCAGCTCCGCCCCGCTCCCGAGGTCCCACACCTTCAGCTCCCCGTATGACCCGGACACGGCTCGCAGCCCGTCGGGCGTCACTGCCACGGCGTTGACGGCGCCGCTGTGTCCGCGCAGGGTGGCTATCTGATCGCCGCTCTCCCGGCCCGCAGGGAGTAGGGCCGGAATGTCCCAGACCTTCAACGTATTGTCCGACGACCCAAACACCACCCGCCGCCCATCGTGTGTCACCGCCACGGCATAGACCTGGCTGCAGTTCCCGTACAGGGTGGCCAGCTCCGCCCCGCTCCCCAGGCCTGCATTGAGCGCAGCCGAAATGTCCCACACCTTCAGCGTCTCGTCTTCCGATCCGGAGACGGCCCGCCGCCCGTCGCGCGTCACCGCCACGGCCGTGACCCGACTGGTATGCCCACCCAGGGTGGCGCATTCTGCCCCGCTCTCCAGGTTCCACACCCTTAGCGTCTTGTCGTCCGACCCGGACACCGCTCGCAGCCCATCGGGCGTCACCGCCACGGCATGGATATCGCCCGTGTGCCCGCTCAGCGTGGCCAGCTCCGCGCCGCTCTCCAGGTCCCACACTTTCAGTGACTGGGACGACCCGGAGACAGCCCGCCGCCCGTCGGGCAACACCGCCAAGGCCAGGACCCGGGTGAACTCCGCACTCAGTGTGCGGACCAGGGTCCCACCTGCCGTCGCCAGGCCAGGAGTCAGGGGCCGCAGCCAGGGTCCGGCCTGCTCCTCCCGGATTCTGTCCAGGAGACGTTTGGTCGCAGGCGCGGCGCTGTCCAGCAGCCGCCCGGTGAGCTGGCCGGCCAGCTGGGAGGTGTCCTTGCCCAGCACGTGGGCCGACAGGCGCAGTGCACCCTGCACGAGGGAGAGCGACCTGGCCTCTTCGCCCTCTACGCCGGCTATCGGAGCCAAAGCATAGTCCTCGATCAGCGCCTGCACCCCTTGCCCGGCCAACTTGGCTTGCAGGTAGGGGTAATGGAGCAGCGCCCCCTCCACCTGCGCCGGAAGTCCGGCCCGGGCCTGCTGGTAGACCATCTCAGACAGCTTGCGCAGGTTGGGTACTGCCTCCCCACCCTGAAGGTAGAGCGGTTGGGGGGTGAAATAGGCCGCCAAGCCGGCGTGGCGCTCTTTGCCCAGGTACTTGGCCACGGCCGCTTCGGCCATCTGGCGGTGGTAGAACCCCATCAGGTCGGCGCCATCTGCCCTGCGGTGAGCCAGGTAAGGCTCCAGGTCCATGTACAGGCGCGCCCAGATCACCACCGGCAGGGCGGCAATCTGGTGCGGGGACTTGGGCGAGCGCCGGAAAAAGTCGGCCCTCACGCTCTTCATCCCGCCACAACACCTCCAGCAGCTCATCCTCGCTCAGGCCGTTCCTGGCGGCCGCCAGGTAGCCCAGCGCGTGCGCTACCAGCACCTCGCCGTGATTGCTCTCCTGCTCCAGCCGCCAGAACAGGTCGCGGATGACCCCCGGGATGTCCTCGCTTACGCCCGGCTCCTGGTCGGAGAGTGCCGGCAGCCCGTCGTAGGCGTGCCAATGCCGGGCTTCCTCGAAGGCCAGCTTGAGATAGAGCGGCAGCCCGCCGCCGCGCTCGAACTTGGTCATTATGTCGGCCCGCTGCTCGTCCGTCAGCGTCGGGCCCGCCTCGTCCAGCGCGGCCTGGAGCAGGCGCACTCCTCCGCGCTCGAACTTGGCCATTATGTCGGCCCGCTGCTCGTCCGTCAGGGACCGGCGTGCCTCGTCCAGCCAGGCCTGGAGCAGGCGCGCTCCGTCGGGCGCGCTCAGTGCGGGCACTTGCAGCATGGAGGAGGCGGGAGCCGCTCTGCAGCGCCACAAGGCATTCCCCCGGCAGGGTCGAGACGACCAGACGCACATGCGGCGGCAGCTCCGGCGGCAGCCAGATCAAGCTGCGGGCGTTGTCGCTGCCGGAAAGCTGGTCGAGCGCGTCCAGGAAGAGCACCAGCGGCCTCTCCGGCGTGGCCAGGGCCAGGCGCTTGGGAAGCTCCGGCACCAGGTCGCGGTACTCGAGGGGGATGGTGGACCTCGTCGCCCCCGTAGGCGCGCGTGATCTGCCGGCACAGGCTCTCCAGCAGGGCGCGGCCGTTCGAGGATTCGGGCGTGGCGCCGATGAAGCGAGCGACAAGCGCGACCGGCCCCGTGGTCGCTCCTGCGCCTGCTGCACAGCCCTGGCCATCAGCGCCGACTTGCCCGAGCCCGATTCGCCCCACACCGCCAGCGGGTGCGGTGTCGCTGCCGGCCAGGTACTCGGCGATGCGCGCCAGGCTCTCCTCCCGCCCCACGAACAGCCGCGCGCGCTCCCGCGCCAAACTCCTGGTGAGCCTCCTGCTCGCGCTGCAGCGGGATCGACCGCCCCGAGCCGGCCGGTCTCGGCCAGGATCACCCGCGAGAGCCGCAGCCAGACGGCTTCACACAGCGTTGCCGGTGCTCCCCTCGTTCAGCTTCAGGCACTCGTCCAGGGTGGCCGGCAAGGTGCCGATGTGCGCCGTCGAAAGGCTGCCCGTCCTGCCACGTCGCGCCTGCGTATTCGTGGATGTTCCCGGGCAGGCGCTTCCCCAGCGTCGGCTTTCAGCTCCTGCTGGCGCCGTTGGAGGCTCGGGTCCGGCTCGAGGTAGGCTTCCCTCGCGGCCGAGCCCTCGCATCTCGTCGGGGTTGGCGATCGAGCGGAAGAAGCCGAACACGTGCCCCGGGGCATCCGACCTTCATCGCCCCGCGCACGATCTCCTGCCCGGTGGCCGAGAGGGTGTACTTGGCCAGCGCGTCTTCCTCCAGCCCGGCCTGCCGCGCCGCCCGCTCCAGCGCCGCCACCAGCGGGCGCTCCACCTCGTCGCTCCAGGTGTCGTAGTCCTCATAGCGCGTGCCCTTCTGGCGAGGCAGCAGCACGTACTCCGCCGGCACAGCGTTGTCGTCGCGCCGGTACCATCCCTGCGCGTCCGCCGGCTGGCCTTCGCGCCAGCAGGCCAGCCCGCGTTCCTTCTCGGTCAGGTGCGGCAGCAGCAGGTCAAACTCCGCTGCGGGGATGGCATAGGGCAGCGGGCGCCAGCCGTAGCGGTCGCCCAGCAGGACGATAAAGTTGGGCCGCGGGCTGACCTTCTGGCAGCGCTCGATCTCGGTCAGGCAGATCTTCATCGTCTGCTGGTCGAGAGCAGCCTCTTCGCTCACGCCCCAGCGCAGGTCGATGGCCTGGAAGCGGCAGCCATAGGCCATAGCCAGTTCGCGCAAGCGGGGGAAGACGTAGGTCTGGAGCGCATTGCGCTCGGCCACCAGGTCGCTGAAGGTGGAGCTGACAAAGATGCGAAACGTGCGGCCGGACTGGGGCATGGCATCACTCCTTCGGCACCCAGCTTGGCGCGAGGGTGCCTTGGATATGGTCGCGACGATCATCGCCGGGACTCAGAGCGTCCGAGACCGGCGCCGACCTGCAGTGTACCGTCAGAAGGAACAACCCGCCGCCCAGGGCGAGGAGGGCAGACGTCAACGCATGTCCTCTATCCTACGGCAGCTCAGGGCATGTCTCGTGGTAGGCCGTTTCGCCCACGTAGGCCTTCCATTCCTTTGTCGTCAGGTTGCGATTGGCGGCGCGGCAGGCACGCTGCTGCCAGTCGGCCGGGGCCAGCGACCAGAATATCAGCTCGGCTGAGTTGTTGGAGACGAGCCGGGCGCTATCCGGGCTGAACAGAAGACGCGATCCGCAGGTTTTGCTGACAAGCGGCGCGCCGAGCAACTGCCCCTGCTCAAGGTCCCACAGCCGCGTGAGGCAATCGCTCGAAGAGTTCGCGCTCTCGCGGCCGGCCGCCGCCAGCAGCCGGCCGTCTGGGCTAAAGGCAAGGGCGCTCGCACGGCTTCGCACCGGCTCACTCACCTGGGCGCCGCTCTCCCAGTCCCAAACGCCCCACTCCTGCCCCGAGAACGACCATAGCGCGAGGGCGACCAGGGTATGCCGGCCCGCCGGCCCCATGACCAGGGCGGTCACCGAGCTATCGAACGGGCCGATCTGCGTGCCGACTTCCTTGCCGCTCGCGACGTCGAATACCCTGACCCCATCGTGATACTGGCATAGGGATTTCCCCTCCTTCGGGAGGCAGCCGGAGACGGCCAGCGCGCCCGAGTCGGAGGCGAAGCTGATCTCGCGAAAACCGACTCCAATGCCGGTTCCGATGGCGTTCACCTGGGCGCCGGTGGCCGCGTCCAGGACGATGACCGTGTCATCCGGCCCGTCGACGGCCAGCTTCGAGGCATCGGGGCTAAAGACAGCGTGCAGCACCCAGCCGCTCACGCGCGCCGGCCCGCCGAGCGGCTGCCAGGTGGCTGAGATCCCAGAAGCGGATTTCAGTTTCGAGGCAGTACGGGACCTTGTCGGAGCTGCGCCGGGCGCAATCGATGGTCGCGGCCCGCCTGCCATCAGGGCTCAGGCGGACCGTCAGCAGGGCGTCGTCGCCCTCGAACAGGACCTCGCCCGCGGGCCGGCCGGATGCCAGATCCAGCCGGCTGCAGCTTGCCTCCCGAATGCACCAGCGCGACCGGCGCCGCCGGTTCGGCCGGCAGGGCAATTTCAGGGTGCTCTGCGGCGTCGAATCGCACGACCTGCTCCGCCGGGTGCCACAGAACGAGGTCCCACAACTGGATTTCACTGCCGGCCGGACACGGGTACGGCGCACCGGCTCCGCCCGGGCAGGTGCTCGTCGCCAGGGTGCCGCCGTCTGGGCTGAGGGCGAGGCTGATGTTGAACGTGGAGCCCTGCCTCGCGGCCAGGTTGACCGGCTCCGGAGAGGAGGCGCTCAGCCGCCAGACCTGCGCCGGTTGGCTTGAGGTATCGGCAATCAGTAGGCCGCCGAGCTGCGGGCTGACCAACAGGCTCGAAAGGGAAAGCCCCTGCGCCGCCCGGAAAGGGGTGCCGGCCGCCTGGAGGGTCGCCGGATCGAGCGGGTGAATCGAGCCGGCGGCCTCACCGGCAAACAAGGTCTTGCCGTCCGGCGTGAAGGCCACCGCCAGGATGGCCGACGTGGATGCGGTCACCGTGTAGCGTTCGAGCGCCCCGCCGGGCAGGCGCCACCGGCGCACCTCCCCCTGCACGCACACGTCGACGTTGGACTTGTTCGGTTCCACACGGGCGCAGTCGGCGGCCACCAACCACTGCCCATCCGGGCTGAGGGCAAGCCCCTGCCTGCTGGGCGCCCGGCCCTCCAAGGTCACACTGACCGGCTCGCGTGCCGCAAGGTCCCAAACGCCCAGGCCGCCCCCTTCACACAGGCCGCCCGGCATGGACAGCGAATAGCAGCTGCCCGCAGCCAGGTAGCGCCCGTCTGAGGTGACGGCCAGGCTGGTCACCGTGGTGGCGTTGAGCGTGTACTGGCCTACAAAGCGCTGGCCTGCCACATCCCACTCACGGGTGGCGCCCCCGGCCCCGCCCACGAACAGCGACCGGCCGTCGGGGGCATAGGCCAGGCCCCAGATCATGCCGGGCAGCGCGGGGATGGGCTGGCCTGCCGGCTGCCCGGCCGCCAGATCCCAGAGCTGAAGGCCGCTCTCCGTGCATTTCTGCGAGGTGTCCCGGGACGTGCAGGCTGCCGTGGCGAGCGTCTTGCCGTCGGGACTGAATGCCAGCGCGGTGGCGTTCTCAGGCGTACGGAGGATGCGTTCCAGGTGAGGGCTTTGCAGCAGGCTCGAAAGCAGCGCCGAGCGTGCCTGGAAGGTGTCGTAGGCGTTGAGCGCCTCCGCCGCGAACAGCAGCGCCAGGTCCGGGCTGGTGCCGAGGTAAACGCGGCTCTCGCTGGCGAGCTGGCCGGAGAGGGCCAATCGTGCCTGCCGTTCGGCCTCTTCCTTCTGGCTGACCGCCACTGCGCGCTGTTCATCGGCCACGGCCTGGGCGGTAGCGCGCGCGTGTGCCTCGGACACGGCATTCGCCTCGGCGGTGGCGCGGGTATGCGCCTCGGCGATCGCATTCGCCTCGGCGGTGGCGCGCGTGTGCGCCTCGGTGACCGCATTGGCTTCGGCGACGACGGCCCGCTCGCGCGCCTGGTTGGCATACCAGGCCAGGCCGGCAAACGCCAAGACGAGCACGAGCGTGATGGCTACCGCCAGCTCGAGGCGGCGGACCCGGCGCTGGGCTTCGCGCTGCTTCAGCGCGTCGAAGCCTACCCCCAGCATGCCGGCCAGCAGCTTCAGCCGGGCGTCGGCCCGGCCGTCACCCTGCGGGCGGGCATCCGCCGCGAGGGGCTCGTGCTGCCTGAGCGCGGGCGGGAAGCACTCGCGCGCGTCGCCGCTGTTGGGCTCCCCGTCGACGACGAAGGCGAAGATGCGGCCGCCACGGCCCAGCTCGGTGAAAGCTTCGATCTCCCGGTTCACCCACCGGGACTGCGCGGCGTTGGGCGAGCAGATCACGATCAGGTAGCGCGAGGCGGCCAGCGCCTCCCCGATGCTCTGGCCCAGGTCCGAGGAGGCCGGCAGCTCGGCGCGGTCGCGGAAGACGGGCTGCAGCCGCTTGGGTGCCGGCTCGCCCACGGGGGTCTTGTGGCCGTGCTCCACCAGCTTGGCCGGGATGCCGTAGGTCTCGATGGCGCGGTGGAGCCACCTGGCGTGGGCCGCGTCCTTGCTGCTGTAGCTGATGAACGCCCAGTAGCGGGTTGCGGGGGCGGTCGGGTTGGTCATGGCACGGACTCCGTCTCTGGAGCGTTGCACTCCGCCACCAGGTCTTTGAGGGCAGAAGAGACAAGGGTGCGAAACGTGC
Source organism: uncultured Chloroflexia bacterium (assembly GCA_963701775.1). Lineage (GTDB taxonomy): Bacteria > Chloroflexota > Anaerolineae > JAAYZQ01 > JAAYZQ01 > DAOQVR01. The sequence continues at coordinate 136,377 of CAVPBH010000031.1, read as the reverse complement.
GGCCGGACTGGGGCATGGTACTTCTCCTCCGGCACCCGGCTCGGCGCGATGGTGCCTTCGATTGGGTCGCGACGGTCGTCGCGCGGGCTCATGGCGCCCGAGATCGACGCCAAACTCCACTGTACCATCTGCCTCCGCTTCGGTCAAGGAAGGCTGCGCTTGCCGCAAGGCCCTACCAGGGGATGTGAGGCTGGTCCCGAGATTGTCTTGGCGCCAGGCGGCTGCACCGGCAGGGGGGCGCGGGAACGAGCCCTGCCGCAGCGTGGTGGCGGCCGGCTGCAGCGCTAGCCCGAGAGTCTCTCGAAGAGAGACACCGTGGCCTGCGACGGCTCGATCCCCATCTCCTCGCGCAGGGCCGCGGCGCAGCGCAGGTAGACGCTCCTGACCTGCGTCCGGTCACCCTGCGCCGCATAGGCCCGCATCAGCAGCCGGTAGGCCGCCTCGTGGCACCGGTCGCGCGTCAGCAGAGCCTCGCAAACCCGGATAGCCTCCGGCCAGGCCTTGGCCCGGATCAGGCCCCGCGCCAGCCGCTCCGACGCGGAGGCGTAGACCTGCCACAGGCGTTGCCGCCGGGCGGCCGGCCAGTCGTCGTAGAGGCACTCGGGCAGGTAGTCGTCGTAGAGCGAGACGGCCTTGCGTAGCGTGTCGAGGTCGTCGGACGCGGCCCACTGCTCGAACTGGTCGATGTCGACCTTGACGCTCGCACCCGAGCGCAGGCCGTATAGGCTCCCGCGGCGGGGGACGAAGAAGGCGGCCGCCGTGCGCGGCCGGTCGGGCTCCAGTGCATGGGTGAGGGAGGTGTAGGCGACGCGGAAATCCCGGTCGGCCGCGTCGGGAGGGAGGTTGGGCCACAGGCTCTCGACGATCTGCTCGCGGTAGAAGGACTGTCCCTGGTTGGTCAGCAGGAGCTGAAAGACCTGGCGCGCCTTTTCGCGCTGCCAGTCGCGGTCGGCGACGGGCCGGTCACCCCGCCACAGGGCGAATTGGCCGAGGGTCCGCACCCACAGGGTGTAGCCGGGGTGGTACTCGGCGTCGCCCAGGCCAAGCCCTTCGAGCAGGCGGCCCAGGTAGGGTGCCTCGATGCCCTGGCGGTGCGCCTCGACCAGCAGGGGAAGGGCCGCCTGGTCATCCTTGAGGCCCAGTTGGGTGCGCCCGGTGAGCAGCGCTTCCCAGCCGTTCTCCTGGACGGCAGGCAGGAGCCCGGCGAGGAGATTGAGCGCGCGAGCGGCGTCGCCGCTCCACCAGGCATCCAGGGCCAGCCAGAGCCGGGCAGCCGAGCGGGCAAAAGGATCGCCGACGCGCTCGAACCCCTGCTCGGCCCGGCCGAGCCACGCTTGGGCCTGGTCGGAGACGCCGTGCATGGCATAGCCGGCGCCCATGGTCACCCGGACGAGGTCGCAGATCCACTCGTCGCCGGCGCGGCCGCCGATGTCCAGCGCCTCGTCGGCGTAGCGCCGGGCGGCCGCCAGGTCGCCGCCGTAGGCATAGATTCGGCACAGGCCCCAGAGCGGCTCCACGGTTGTGCGCATCACGTTAAACGTCTGCACCTGGCCGATGGCTCGCTCGTAGCAGGCCCTGGCCTGGCATACGGTGGGGGTGGCCGTCCACCAGCCGCCGGCGGGGGCGGCCGGATCCCGCTCCCATGGCCGGGCCTCTTCGAGCTGGAGCGCATGCCCTAGGCGCATGTAGCCGACGGCTTCGACAAAGGCCGATTGCAGGGCCTGCCCGGTCGCGATCCCCCTTCGCGCACTCTGCCCGGCGGCCGCCACGTCTCCCTGGAAGGCGCAGATCAGCGACAGGAGCATCTGCGTCTCGCGATGGAACCGTTGGGGCCGCGCAGGGTCCGCCCTGCCTTCTTCCGCCGCGCGCCTTTCGAGCAGTTGGCGGCCCTGCGCCAGGCGTCCGGTGCGCAGCATGGCGCGTGCTTCCAGGTACAGCTCTTCTGGGTCGGTCTCGGTCCGCAGGAGGCGGGCCTCGTGGTGGAGCACCTGCGCCTGGTCGGGGAAACCCTGGTTAAGCTTGTTTTCGGCGAGGAGGTCGAGCAGCGCCGCGGACTCGTCGCGGTGGACCTGTGGCTCCAGCAGGCGCAGCGCATCTTCCAGCAGGTCATCGGCCCTGAGCGGGCGGATGGTGTCCAGGTACACCTGGGCCTGGCCGCGCAGCGAGCGGCTCCGGCCCAGGCGGTCGGATGCCTGTGCGTAGCGGGCTTCGGCTGCCTGGTACCGTGCAAGGGCCTCATCGAATTGGGCCTGCAGGCGCAGCACGTCGCCCAGCAGTAGATCGAGGGCGGGATAGGCCGGCTGCACCGCCTCCGGCAGGCGCGCGATCCAGGCGGTGAGGCTGTCGAACCGGCCGACCGCCACCAACCCGGGGCCGATCTCGACCAGCAGCTCGGCGGCCTGCGTGTGCTCGCCGGCCTCCAGGAGGTGATAGACGCTCTCCTCGCGATGCCCCACCCGCCGGAAATAGGCTGCTGCCGACCGGTGTAGGGCCTGCCACTCCTGCTGCGGCCGGTCTCCCGACCGTGCCGCCCGCAGTTGGGCCCGCAAAAAGTCGTGGAAGAGCCGCTGGTAGCGATAGACGTCATCTCCCTGCGAGACGACAAAGAGCCCGTCCTCGTACAGCCGGCGGAGGGTGGCAATGCTGCCCTGCACCCCCAGCAGATGGTCGCAGGCCGGGCCCTGCATCTCGCGCAGCACCGACGTGGTGACCAGGAAGCGCTGGATCGCCTCGGGCTGGCGCGCCAGGACGTCCTGGGCGAGGTAATCGAAGAGCGAATCAAGGGTGGCAGGCAGCCTGCCCAGGATGCCGTCCAGGCCGGAGGAGGCGCCGCTGTGCAGGCTCCGGCCGACCATCTGCAGTGCAATCGCCCAGCCTTCGGTCTCGGCCGCCAGGCGCAGGGCCTGCTCGGGCGTGATGGGCCAGCGGTACTCGCGGAAGAGGGCCTCGATCTCGCTCGATACGAAGGCCAGATCGGCGCGGGTCAGGGTCAGCAGCCTGCCTTTGGCCTGCCAGCGCGTGAGCGCAGGGAGAGAGGGAGGCTGGCGGCTGGAGAGGACAATGTGCAGGCGAGGTGGGCAGTAATCGGCAAAGCGCTCCACCAGGCCGGCGATCTCGGGCACGTTGCCGACCAGGTGGTAATCGTCCAGCACCAGCACCGCTTCGCGGTCGAGGTTCAGGGTGAGGGCATTGAGAAGGGGAGTCAGGGCGGCGGAGGTCACGCGCCCACCGCCCTCCTCCAGGACGCGGAGCGCCTGCGCGCAGCCGGCAGGTTCCAGCCGGTCAAAGGCGCAGATGAGGTGCGTCAGGAAGAGGAGAGGGTCCCGGTCGGGCTCGGTGATGGTGTACCAGGCCAGGGGATCGACGATGCCGGCCAGCGCGGCGAGCGCGGTGGACTTGCCGTAGCCGGTGGCGGCGTGGACGACCGTGACGGGGTAATCCAGGATGCCCGACAGGGCCGACTCGAGGCGGGGACGGCGGACCACCCCCTTGCGCTGCCGGGGCGGGATGAGCTGGCTGCGGATGACCAGGTCTTGGAGCGGCATGACCCCTCGATTCTACCCCAGAGCCGGTCGGCAGGCAACCCGTAGGGCGGGTTTCCATACCTGCCCACCCCGAGTTCTCTCGTGTCGTCGCTCTGCGGCGGCACGCACAGCCGGACGCTCCGCGTTCCGTCGTCCATGGTCCATGGTCCATCGTCTAGCCCCCTCCCTACCGCGCAAAGTGCGCCCGGGCAAATGCCAGGAAGTGGGCGACGGCCGGATCGGCCGTCCGCTCCGGCAGGTAGGCCAGGTACAGCTCGCGCTGTAGGTTCAGGCCGGCCACCCGCGCACACACCAGGTGGCCGGCCGCCTGCGCGTCGGCGGCTGCAATCGACGAGACAAAGCCGATCCCCAAGCCCTGGCTCACTGCCTGCAGGACGGCCTGGGTGGAGCCGAGAACAAGAGCCACGTCCTCCCGGCGCAGGCTATACCCGGCAGAGGCCAGCGCCTTCTCGACGCTGCGCCGCGTGCCGGAGCCCTCCTCGCGGACGATGAGTGTCTGGCCGGCCAAATCGTCCGGCGTTACCGAGGCGCGCTGTGCCAGGGGATGCCCGGGCGGCAGGGCAAGCACGATCTCGTCGGTCACCAGTCGCTCCAGGCGCAGCGCGCCCGCCCCCTTGGGAAGGGCACCGACGAAGCCGATGTCGGCCTCTGCTGCCAGGAGTTGCCGGGCCACCTCGTCGGTGTCGGCGACCGTCGAGCGAAGCTGTACCTCGGGATAGCGCGCATGGAAAGCTGCCAGCAGCGACGGCAGGAGGTATTCCCCGGGGATGGTGCTGGCAGACAGGGCCAGGCTGCCCGGCGTGACCTCCTTGAGCAGGGCAAGCTGCTCTCGGAGTAGACCGGCGCGCTCCAGGGTTTCGCGGGCAAAGGCGAGCACCCGCGTGCCGCCGGGGGTGAATGCGACCTGGCGCTGGGCACTGCGCAAGAGCAGCGTCGTCTCCAGTTCCTGCTCGAGGCGCTGGAGCTGCTTGGTCACGGCAGGCTGGCTGATGCCCAGCGTGCGGGCCGCGGCCGACAGGCCGCCCTGGTCGGCGATGGCGATGAGAGTGCCGAGCTGCTGTAGATTCATGCGCGATTGTCTCCTTGCGGCTACCGGTGCAGCGTACCTCGCGGGTGCGCTGCACTTATTTGCCCAGTGTCGTCACCCCTACCTCAAGCAGGTAGTGGACCTCTTCGCCGGGCTCCAAGACCTTCAATCGGCCCTCGCGGCGCAACTGGGATCGGGGCGTCTCGTGCACGGTGCAGGGCTCCAGGGCGCACACGTACTCGCCCGCACCCATCATCTTCCACTGGCTAAAGGCCGCAAGCTCCGCCGCGCGGTAGCGCACGTAGGCACCCAAGCCCATCTCGGGGTTCACGATCGAGACCGTGACCAGGCCGTCGGGTCCCGGGCGGGGCGTGTGAAAAAAGACCTGCTCCTGGTAGCCCGGGACGGGTGGGCCGAAGCGTGTGTGGTCATCCGAGGCCGGCGGCTGCGGCAGTATCGCGCGGCCGCACCGAGATATCGTCCACCTCGAGCCGGCTTCCGGGACTCACGACTGGGAAGCCAAAGTTGCAGTGGTAGAGCAGCATGTGGGGAGCCGGGCGGTGCCCCTCGTTCCGGACGCGGTCCTCGACGAGGAAGGACGTGGCGCCCAGGCGGGTCGTGATGCGGCGGTGGAGGAGAAGGTTCTCGCCAAAGAGCGCCGACTCCCGGACGAGGCCCTCGACCGTGAGAAGATAGTCGTCGCCCTGCCACTCGGCTGACGTGCGGATCTGGTGCGCCGCAATGTGCGAGATACGGCCGTGCAGGCCGAGGGCTTCAGCCCCGTCCTGCTCGGGCTGGCCAAAGTGCGAGAGCCCGCAGGTCGTCACCAGCCCTCCGCCGAAAGTGCGGAGCCAGCCATAGCCTGCAGGCTCGTAGTGCTCGGGCGTGCCGAGGGCCGGGTGGAGCCAGGCCAGAGGCACGCCGCAGAACTCTGCGGGGCCGATATCGAGCCCTCTGTCGAGCAGTACGCAAAAGCGCAGCCCGCTCCCCGTCCAGACGTCGGCGGTGCGCATCCCCCGGGCGCGGCCGTCGGAAAGCTCGGCCAAGCGCACGCCCGCAATCTGGTCGAGGGTGCTGGTGAAGCGCCCTAGGTCGGCGGGTGTGTAGTCACGGTTGAACAGGTGCGGCATGTGCTATCCTCACTTCGGGAAGGTGCGGTAATTGTTTCCCGAAAAAAACACCTGCGGCGATAGCATGTGTGTAGACAGTGAGACAGTGAGACAGCTACCCTCGTTCCCGCGCTCTGCGTGGGAACGAGAGATTCTGTGTCATGGATACACCAGGCTGTCACATGTCTCGACGTTCTGGTCGGGGGCATACACGTAGCCTGGGTGCTGGACGTCCAGGACGCATGCCTGCCAGGTGCCGCCCGTCTTGGACGCCCAGACCTCCTGGGCGATGCCCCGCGCGTTCGTGAGCGCGTCTTTGATGCGGACCGTACCGTTGGGGAAGGTCAGCTCCAGGGTGACCACCGCGCCGGGGACGACGGCCCCGCCACTGTCCTTCAGGCGCACCGAGGCCTTCATGCGGTAGCTGCCGGACAAGGTGGTGCCGGCCAACTTGATGACGTCCACATGCACGGTAGGCAAGTCAGAGCCTCCGGCGATGGTGAAAGGGGACGCCGTGACCGAAGTCACGGAGCCAGAGGCGGTGGTGACGGTGTAGCGCAGGTAGGCGTTGCTGCTGTTTTGCAGGTCGGCGGGCAGCAGCCACTGATAGCGGCCGTTGTTAGGGAGTCCTGCCGCGACCGGCTGCCAGGGGCCGCCGGGACCGGCCACCGACAGCTCGACGGCGACGCTGGAGGCTACGTTGCCGGGGACGGCACTCACCCAGTCCAGGAAGCGGGCCGATCCGGCGTACAGCGTCTCGCCGCCGAGCGGATAGACGGGGGCCACGGAGAGGGAGGCCGGCACCGACGCCTCTTTGTAGAAGTGGAGGTGGTTCTGCTCGTTGGGCCACCCTCCCTCCTCGGACACGAGCGCTATGTCGGGATAGCCATTGTGGTCGGCATCGCCGCCGGCACGGAAGGCCGAGAAATAGCCGGGCGAGGGCGTCGTGATGGTGGCGGCCTGCGTCCATGCCCCGGCGCCGTTGCCGGTCCAGATCTTGGCGCTGCCGTAGCCAAAGGCCACGACGTCGCCCTGGCCATCCACGTTCATGTCGCGGAGCTGGGTGAACTCGCAGGTACCGCTGGAGGGCAGGTTGCCGGAAAGCTCCAGCCAGGCATTGCCGGCGGTCCAGGTCCAGACCTCCACGCCGCCGCTCGTGTTGCACCAGGAGAGGTCGTCGCGGCCGTCGCCGTTGGCGTCGCCCAGATCGGGGCCAATGCGGCCCGACGACCCGCCGCCCGGCAGGTTGCCGTCGGCGTGGACAAAGCCGCCGCTGCCGTTGCCCAGGTAGACGGTGCCATTCTGCTGGCCGGCGACGAAATCGGGGAACCCGTCGCCGTTGACGTCGCCGAAGGCAAAGCCGTGGTCGGTGTTGCCCCCCACGAAGCCATAGCTCTGCACCCAGGTGCCGTTGCCCTGGTTCAGGTAGACGTGGACGCCGGCACAGCAGCCAAAGGACATCGAGCCCACGTCCAGGTCCCCGTCGTTGTCGACGTCGGCAAAATCGGTGTCGAACATGCCCCAGTCCTCGCCGTTGGTCGCCAGGCCGTCGTCCCAGGCAGTCCAGAACTGGCCGGTGCCGTTGCCCAGGGCCACTTCGAGGAGCTGGTCGCCCAGGTCGACGCCCGAGTAGTTGTGGTGCATGCCATAGCCGACATCCTGGAGGCCGTCGTTGTTGACGTCGCCCACCGCGACGCCGCCGTAGCCAAAGTCGCCGTACATAAAGTTGCTCCAGGTGCCGGCGCCGTTGCCGAACCAGACCATTAGCCCGTGCTCGTCGGTGTTGACGTAGGGGCAGCCGTGGTCGCCGATGGAGACAATGTCGAGGTGCCCGTCGCCGTTCAGGTCGGCGAGCTCCAGCTCGCTGTTGCCCGCCTCCCACTCAGGCGTGCCCAGGCCGCCAGATGACTCGACGTAGGAGAGAGTCTCCGGCACTACGGAGGGCATGGCAACGCCGGTTCCAAACAGCAGAACGATCAAAAACAGACGAACGAACATATGCTACCTCCTGGGGATCTTGGGCTCTTGCGGACGCGACGCGTCCGGGGCCGACTATCGTCTATCGTCCATCCTATGGTCCGTCGCCCATCGTCCGTCGTCCCTCTCTTCAGAACAATCAACGCGATATCGTCCTGGATACGGGCGTCCTGGGCAAAGGCCGTGACCTCATCCAGGACAGATTCCAGGATCTCGACGGTGCCCGCCCGGCCGCAGGCCTGGACGGCCGATTGCAGGCGCGGCATCCGGAAGAGCTCACCGCCCGGGCTGGGGGCCTCGGTCACGCCGTCGGTGTAGAGAACGAGAAGGTCGCCGGGTTGCAGGTCGACATATTCCTCTTCCCAGTGGGCATCATCCACCACGCCCAGAGCCATGCCGGTCCGTGTCAGCCAGTCCACCTCCCCATCGGCGCGCAGCAGAAGGCCGGGGCAGTGTCCGGCGTTGGCGTAGGCGAGCCTGCCAGAGCCGGGATCGAGCACTCCAAGGAAGGCCGTGACAAACTCGGTACCGACCGTATCCTGGAGGATCCGGCGGTTGACTGCCTCGAAGGCCCGCGCGGGCGTGGATGGGTGCTCGGCCAGGTAGGTTCGGATCAGGCTCCAGCTCAGCGCCATGAAGAGGGCGGCACCGGCGCCCTTGTCTGCCACGTCGCCGATGACGATACCCCAGTGCCCACCGGGCAGGGGCACCAGGTCGTAGAAATCGCCGGACGTCTCGCGTGACGGGATCAGGCGTGCTGCGATCTGCCACCCGGGCACGTCCGGGATCGAACGCGGCAGGAAACTGGACTGGATCCGGCCGGCCAGCGCCAGCTCGCGCTCGTAGCGGCGGTTCCTCTCCCGGAGCTGTTCCTGGAGGCGGCGCAGGGCGAGGTGCGTCTCGGTGCGGGCCAGCACTTCACCGATCTGGAAAGGCTTGGTGATATAGTCCACGCCGCCCATGTGGAACGCGCGCACCTTGTCTTCCACGTCGTCCAGCGCGCTGATAAAGATCACGGGGATGTCGCGGGTGCGCTCGGAGGCCTTGAGGCGCTCGCACACTTCGTACCCGCTCATCTGCGGCATGCGGATGTCGAGCAGGATCAGGCTCGGCGGCGAGGCCTGCGCCGACTCGAGCGCCCGCGCGCCGCTGGTGACGGCCCGGACGCGGTAGCCGTGCTCGACCAGGATCTGCGAGAGGAGCCGCAGGTTGGCCGGCGTATCGTCTACGACCAGGACTTCGTCCGGTGCTTGAGCCTGCTGGGATCCCATCTGCCCTCTGCCGTTCGTAGTGCGCGCTTCAGCGCGCTTCGATCAGTGCCAGGATCTTGTCGTGCTCGAATCGATCGGCCCAGGCAGCGAGCAGATCGGCCAGGCCGGCATCCAGAGCGCGGATCTGGGCAATGGAGGCCTGGATGGAATCGACCGCCCCCAAGCGCGCCGCCTGCCGGAGTTCTCCCACGATCGAGGGAGGCAATGCCGCCATCCGTTCTGCCGCATTCGTAGCCCGTGGTTCGTGGTCTATGGTCTGTGGTCGATCCTCCTCCGCTGCCTCGTACACGAAGCGGACGCCGAGGTGCTTCTCCAGCGCATCGAGCAGCTCCTGCTCACGGAAGGGCTTGCGGATATAGTCATCACACCCCTCGGAGAGGATGATCTTGCGGTCCTCTTCCAGAGCGCTGGCGGTAAGGGCGATGATGGCGGTGGCATGGCCCTGCAGGGTAGCCTTGATGCGCCGCGTGGCCTCGTAGCCGTCCATCACCGGCATGCGCATGTCCATCCAGATCAGGTGGGGCGCCCATGCCTGCCAAATGTCGATCGCCTCTTGGCCGTTGGTTGCTTCGCGCAGCTCGAACCCGAGCGGGCCCAGCAGGCGCACGAGAAGCTGGCGGTTCACCTCCTTGTCGTCTACGACGAGCAGTCGATAGGCCGGCTGGCCCGGCTCCAGGCCGGCGGCCCGGCGCTGCGGGCGGGCGTCCTGCATTGCGGCCGGATCGATGGCTTGGGTGGGGACCTCGACGGTGAAGAGGCTGCCGCGGCCCAGCGTGCTCGAAAGGGAGAGGGTGCCCCCCATCAGCTCCGCGTACTGGCGGCTGATGGACAGGCCCAGTCCTGTGCCCTCCGCTGCCTGCCGGCCGCTCTTCGACTGGACAAACGGCTCGAAGATCGCAGCCTGCTCCTCGGGCGCGATCCCCGGGCCGGTGTCTTCCACCTCGACGTGCAGGAGGGAGGATATCTGCCCGGGCCCTTCGCCCGAGGGCCGCATGCTCGCGCGCAGGACGATGCCTCCCGACTGCGTGAATTTGACCGCGTTGCTGAGAAGGTTCATCAGAATCTGGCGCAGCTTGCCCTCGTCGGCGCGGACGGCCTGCGGCACGCCGGGCAACACCTCGCTCTCCAGGGCCAGCCCCTTGGCTTCGGCCCGCAGCCGGAACATGTCTTCCAGGTCTTCCAGCATGCGGTGCAGGTCAAAGGCGTGCTCGTTGAGGGTGATGCGTCCGGCCTCGATCTTGGACATCTCCAGGACGTCGTTGATCAGCCCGAGGAGGTGCTCGCCGCTCCGGCTGATGATCGCCAGGTCCTCGCGTTGGGCAGGCGATAGAGTCTCGCGCCCGGCCGCCGTAGCATAGCCCCTTGTGGGCGTCGTACCGCCCTTTGAGGGCGTCGATGAGCTGAGCATCAGCCGGCTGAAGCCCAGGATCGCATTGAGCGGGGTACGCAGCTCGTGGCTGATGTTCGCCAGGAAGACGGACTTGGCCCGGTTGGCCGACTGGGCTGCATCGCGCGAGCGGCAAAGTTCCAACATCGTGTCGTTGAGCTCCTGGGTGCGCGCGGCGACGAGTGTCTCCAGGCGCCTCTTTTCGGCCTGGATCATGCGCAGGCGAAGGAGAAAGCCGCCCACCACGACGCCGGCGGCAAGAGCAATCACCAGGCCGCGGAACCACCAGGTCTGCCAGAAAGGAGGGGGGATTACGATCCGGATGGAGGTGCCCGCTTCGTTCCAGACGCCATCGCTGTTCGAGCCACGCGCCCAGAACGTATAGTCTCCGGGCTTGACGCCGGTGTACTGCGCCAGGTGGCGCGTGCCGACGTCGTTCCATGCCTCGTCCAGGCCCTCCATCCGGTACGAGTAGCGGTTGCGCTCAGGCGCGGCAAAGTCGAGGGCGGCGAACTCGAAGGCGAAAAAGTTCTGCCGGTAGCCCAAGTGGATTTCGTAGGTGGCGGGCACGGCCCGCGCCAGGGGCGAATCGGGCCCTGGGAATAGGGGAATGTTGAAGAGGGAAAAGCCGGTCACGACGACGGGCGGGATATACTGGTTCCGGACGATTTCGGCGGGGCGAAAGACGTTATAGCCGTTGATGCCGCCGAAGTAGAGGAGACCGGCCGTGTCCCGGTAGCAGGCACCCTGGTTGAACTCGTTGCTCTGGAGCCCGTCGGCCGACGTGTAGTTGGTGAAGGTCGAGGCCTGGGGATCAAAATCGGACAGGCCGCGGTTGGTGCTCATCCAAAGGTGGCCCCGTTCGTCCTCGAGCAGGCAGTAGATGGTGTCGTTGGGAAGACCGTCCTGCTGGCGGAAGTGGGTGAATCCCCCCGTGGTCGCGTCCAGCCGGTCGAGGCCGGCGGCTGTGCCCACCCAGAGGATCCCGTTTCTGTCCTCCAGGAGCGCCAGCACCAGGTCAGAGGCCAGGCTGCTGGGATCTTCCGGGTCGTGCCGGAAGTGCACAAACGCCTCGGTAACCGGGTCGAACTGGTTGAGGCCGGCCGAGAAGGTCGCCACCCAAAATCTGCTCCGGCTGTCTTGGTAGAGTGCCGTGAGGTTGTTGTCGCTCACGCTGCTGGGGTCTTCCGGGTTGTTCACAAGGTATTCGAAGGAATCGGAGGCAGGGTCGTAGCGACCCAGGCCGCCGGTGGTCGCAATCCAGAGCGTGCCTGCTGGCTCCTCCAGGAAGGAGGAGACGTTGGCGGGCGTCTCGTAGCGGAAGACGCGCCCCGTCTGCCGGTCGAGCAAGTTCAGCCCGCCTCCGAGCGTACCCACCCAGAAGCGGCCCTGACTGTCTTCATAGGTCGCCATGATGAAATCGCTGCTGAGGCTCTCTGCGACGTTTGGGTCATAGCGGTAGTGGGCGAATTGGCCGGTCGCCCTGTCCAGGCGGTTCAGCCCACCGGACACCGTGCCGATCCAGAGATCGCCCTGGCCGTCCTCGTAAAAGCTCCAGATGGCGTTGTCGCTGAGGCTGTTGGCGTCGCCCGCCACCGAGCGGATGTGGGCGAACTTCTCTCCCGTCCAGCTATAGCGGGAGACCCCGCCGCCAAAAGTCCCGAACCAGAGAACGCCCCCGCGATCCTGGTAACTGGAGACCACGCCCGAACCTCCCAGCGAGGTGGGGTCGCCGGTGACGGGGGCATAGTGTACGAACGTGGGCGAGGCGCAGCCGGGGCACAGAAGGCGGTTCAGGCCGCCGGTATTCGTGCCGGCCCACAGAGCGCCGCTGCGATCCACCAAGACCGTGAGCAGAAGGTTGTCGCTCAGGCTGTGGGGATTGGCGGGATCGGCGGCGTAAGGCGTGAAGCGTCCGGAACCTTTGTCCATGGCAGCCAACCCACCGGACGTCGCCAGCCAGAGCGTTCCGTCAGCACCCTCCGCGATCGAGGTCACCGTATTGTTTGGCAGGCTGGCGGGATCCTGCGGATCGTTCTGGAAGCGGACAAAGCGCCCTGTGGCGCGGTCGAGCTTGTTGAGCCCACCGCCTCCTGTGCCGGCCCAGAGCACGCCGTCACCATCCTCGTAGAGCGCTGCGATGGCGCCACTGCTGAGGCTTGCAGGATCGTCCGGGTTCGGCACGTAGCGCGTCCAGACATCGCCGTCGAGGCGGTTGAGGCCCTGCGAGATGGTGCCCGCCCAGAGCGTGCCCGCGCTGTCGACCAGGAGGTCGCCGATCGCGTCGCTGCTGGGGGTGTTGGAATCGAGCGGATCGTGGAAAAAGGCCTGGAACCGCTCCGTGGCAGGGTCATAGCGGTTCAGGCCGCCGGCCGTGCCGATCCAAAGGAAGCCGCGCGCGTCCTCGGCGATAGAGTAGATGTAGTTGTTGCTCAGGCTGCTGGAGTCTCCGGGATCGTTCTTGAAGACGCGGAAGGAGTAGCCGTCGTAGCGGTTCAGGCCATCTTGGGTGCCGAGCCAGAGAAAGCCCTGCCGATCCTGCCAGATGGCCTGCACGACGCTCTGCGACAGGCCCTGGTCGAGCGACAGGTTGGTGAAGCGGATGTCGTTGTCGTAGCGCGGGCGGCTGGTACCACTAGCGGTCGGGGGGGGAGCCGGCTGAGCCTCGGTGGTGGGAGTGGGCCCAGGTGCCGGCGTGCCGGCGGACGTGCAAGCCACGAGGAGCGCTACAAACACCAGGAACACCAGGGGGCCGGCGCTCCGGATGACGCGGGCGACCTCGAACCCTTCCCGCCAACGGGCGATCAGACCTCTCCTCCGGCGGTTCATGCTGCCTCCTGCCGCCCCTCGCGTGAGGGCACGACCATGGCGGAGTCCCTTTGCCCCGACGATGGCGCCCGGGGCCCGGGGCACCCAGGCACACTATATCACGCAAAGGCGGCTCTTGGCAATTGGCGGCGGGTATGCTATCATCAATGTCGCGCGCACGCCCATTTCACAGCAGGCCGGTGGTGGCCTACAGAGGAGGTTTCTCATGAAGATCCTGATTGCCGCCGACATGGAGGGCGTCACCGGGGTTGTTTGTTGGGATCACGTGGATTCGCAGCATGCGGAGTACCAGCGCTTCCGGAAGCTGATGACGGGGGACGTGAATGCGGCGGTCCGGGGGGCATTCGAGGGCAGCGCGGACGAGGTCGTCGTCTCGGATGGGCACGGCGCGGGCCGCAATATCCTGATCGAAGAGCTGGACCCCCGCGCCCGGCTGAACAGCGGCAGCCCTTCGCCCCTATCGATGGTGCAAGGAGCAGACACCGGGATCAGCGCGGCGATGTTCGTCGGCTACCACGCGCGGGTGGGGTCCGTGAACGGGATACTGGACCACACCTGGTCCAGCTCGACGGTGGCGAGCGTGAAGGTCAACGGGCAGCTCCTGGGTGAGACGGGCTGGAACGCGGCCGTGTGCGGCCACTTTGGTGCGCCGGTGATAATGGTTTCGGGTGATCAGACGGTGTGCGCCGAAGCGAAGGAACTGCTGGGGGCGATCGAGACGGCGGAGGTGAAACAAGCCAGCGGCCGGATGGCGGCCCTGTGCCTGCCGCCCGAGGTGAGCCAGCGGCTGATCCAGGAAGCGGCGGCGCGGGCCGTGCGTCGGCTGCGGGAAGGGAAGGCCCCCGCGCCGTTCCGAGTGGCAGCGCCCGTCACCTTGAGCGTGGAGCTTATGACCGGGGATATGGCAGACCGGGCCATGCTCCTGCCGGGCATGCGGCGGCCGGAAGGCCGGCGCATCGAGTTCACGGCGGCGAATGTGCCGGCTGCCTATGGCCTGTTCCGGGCCATGGTCACTGTAGCGAGGGGATGAGGGCGCCCACAAAGGGCTAGCTTACGACGCCCACAGGGGGCCATGCTACGGAGAGCAGAGCACCGTGGCTCTCGCTTAGCGGCATCGGGCGAACTCGACCGCCAGCGGCCCGTACGTTGCGTTTGTCACAGTACTCTGGATATGAGCCGTGGATGGCGCCATCGACAACTCAGGATGGCCGATGGTCACAAGACCCGTCACTTGTCGTGGCCGAGGATGCGCTGCTCTGCCGGATCCATCGGCCGGTGCGTGCCATCGCAGAGGGGCTTTTGGCCCGAGCGCCCGCAGCAACAGAGCGTCACCCGGTTGCGGGTTTCCATGGGCTGCCCATCGGCCCGCTCGACGGGGATCTGTCCGGTCACCCAGAGAGCGCTGGGGATGGGGCCGCCCGAAGTAATCTCGGTCGTCACGGCAATCTGCTGCGGCAGATCGGGCTCGATGTCAGGCTCCCCTGGCTTGAGCGAGTAGCAGTAGGAGCCCGAGGGGCAGCGCTCGATCATGGCCATGACCAGCGAGCGCACCTGGGTGTCATCGGTGTGAGGCGTCATCTCCTGGACGTCGGTGTTCCTGTCGGCACAGAAGCCTGACTCCATGCACAGAGAGTAGTCGCGCTTGACGACTATGCCGGTGCTGCCCTCGTAGACGACCTGGCGCTCGGACGTCGGGCCCGTTTCTGCCGTCTCGGTGCCGTCGAAATCGACCAGTGTGTGGGTCGCGTCGCAGAAGGGAAAGTAGTCGGACTTGCCGCAGCGGCAGAGATCGTACGACTCGGGCGTCTCGATCTCCCCTTCTTTCTTCCAGGTTAGCGGTTCCCCATACTCCGACACCACCTGTGTCTTGCGGACCAGGGGGATATGCCCGTGAACCACGTAGGGGCCGTCACGCGTAACGACGATCTTCCTCTTGTCCTTTGCCACAGTCTGCCTCCAGCAAGAGTCCCTTGTCAGGACAGTTGATTTTGGATTGCCCGGCAGCTAAGTATATCGGATTCCCGGCTTGCGTCAACTTGACCCGGGCGACCGATTGATTTGCTGCCAGCCAGCCGGCAGGCGCCGCGCTGAAGCGTGGGCGATACCAGGCAAGTGCTCGGGCTTACAGGACCCGATCGGCGTAGGGCAGGCGGCGGATCAGGCTGCTCAAGCCAAAGCAGAGCGGGATCGCCACCAGGGCAGCCAGGGCGAACTTGAGCAACGGGTAGATCACCATGCCCTCGGAGAACAGCGCCAGGAAGGTAATGACCGGCTCGTGGATCAGGTAAGCCGTGTAGGCCGTGCGCGACAGCTCGCGCCCCACGGGGCCTTGGTGGCCGAGGCGGCGCCGGAAGAGGTAGAGCAGGCCGATGCACATACCGACGCAGACAAACGCCTCCCATACGGCGCTGAGCAGCGAAGAAAAGACCTCCCCGCCGGGGACCGGTTCGGCGCTCTCGGCCGCGCCCATCAGAGCGATCAGCGGTCCGCTCGCGACGATGAGCAGGAGGGCGATCCCCAGCCACAGCTTGCCCGTCGCATCCGACAGGGCAGCCAGCCAGTTGCGGCGGTAGGCCACCAGCCCGAGAACGAAAAGCGCAATGTACTGGGCAAAGTTGGCGAACTGGAGGTTCAGAGGGGTGAAGGTGGTGTTGACGGGAAAGACGAGCCGCACGAGAAAGGTGACCACCCCCAAGAGGAGGGCAAAGAGGGCGACGGCCCGGCTGCTCGCAAAGCGCGGGACGGTAGCCGGAGGCGCGGCCTTGGGCCGGAAGAGCAGGCGCCACACGACATAGAGCACCGAGAAGATGAGCAGGAGCTCGATGAACCAGAGCGGACCGCCGCCGATGATGCCATAGTCGCGGAAGTAACCATGGGTATACCACCCCCAGAAGGAAACGCCCAGCTCGTCGCGCAGGCCCAGGTAGATGAGCACCGGCCGGAGGATCCAGGAATAGAAGGCGAGGGGGATGCCCAGGCGGACCAGGCGATCGCCCAGGAACCTGGCCGGGCCTTTGCGATCGTAGGATCCTGGCACAAAGTAGGCGGAGATGAAGAGAAAGAGCCCCATGAAGTAGGCCTGGTTGGCCCCACAGAACCAGTTGCCAAAGAGCGCGGTGAGCTCGTCCTGACGGCCTTCGTGGTAGATCCAGCCGCCGCTGCCGGCGTAGATCACCATCAGGTGGTGAAGGATGACCAGGACGGTCAAAAAGATGCGGATGTTGTCGACGTAGAGCAGGCGGCCTGTCGTCCTGGCGGGCGCGGCCGAGGGGCTCGTGGCGCGAGCTGTGGCTGTCATCGTACTCACCTCCCTACAGGATGTTCCTCACAAGCGGCAGCTTCCGGACAAAGTGTCCCACCAGGAAGCAGAGGGCGACGGCAAGGGGGGCAACCAATAGGTATTTGAGGCCAAGATCGAGTGGGATGCCGCTCAGGGCCAGGGCAAGCGGCACGATGATCAGCGGGTGGAGGACGTAGACGGCGTACGAGGCGGCCGACATGGCGTGCAGCAGGCGCCCTTGGCGGTTGAAGCGGTTGCGGAACCAGACCAGGACGGTGATAACCAGGGCCACGCCGATGAATCCCTCCCAGAGCGAGTAGGCTAGGGAGAGCAGGTTGAAGCCTCCGGCCGCGCGTGTGTCCATTTCTCCGCTGAGCGCCCCCGCCGCCACCGCCAGAGCAGGGAGCCCGGGGACGAGTGCCAGGGCCACCCAGCGCCAGAGCTTCGCCCGGGCCGTGGGGAAGCGCTCAAACCAATTACGGCGATAGGCGGCGATCCCGGCGGCAAAGAAGGCGATATACTGCGGCCAGTGTGCCAGCTCCTGGTGCGGAGGCTCCCAATTCCAGCCCACCGGCGCCCAAATGCGGACGACGAAGGTGGCCAGGCCCACGCAGAGGGCAAAGAGGGCGATCGAGACGTTGCCCGGAATCGGTGCTACGGCAAGGTCAACTGCCCCGCGTGACCTGCCCGAGAGGAGCCGGACGAGGGCGTAGGCCAGGGAAAAGATCAGCAGCGCCTCCACGAACCACAGCGGGCCCACGGAGGCATTCGTCAGATTGGAGGGGTTGGTCGACGCATACTGCCACAGAGTCCCCTCGAAGCCACGATGGACCTCGGCCCAGTAGATGACCAGCGGGTTGATGACGACCGCATAGAGAACCAGGGGGATGCCGAGCCGCTTCAGCCGGTCGAGCAGAAAGGCGCCGGCCCCCTTGCGGTCGTAGGGGCGTGGGGTGAAGTAGCCGGATATCATAAAAAAGAGCTGCAGGAGGAAGGCAGCACCGATGCCCAGCAGGATCGTGGCGACGATCGAAAAGATGGGCCCTGCCTCGCCTTCACTGTAGTACCAATCTCCAAGGGGGGCGCCATAGGTGATCGCCATGTGGCCCACGATGACCAAGGTGATGAGCCCGGCACGGATGTTGTCGACGTACAACATGCGCCCGCCCGCGGACGGCCGGGACCCGGCAGTCTCTGCTGCCATGTAGTCCTTCCTCCTCTCTCTAGCGGCGCTCTCGGCCGCTATGCGCTACAATGCACGGTACTGCTCGATCCTTGCCTCGATGATCTTCAGGCTGCTCTCCCAGAAGGCACCCTGGCGGATGTCGATGCCGAAGCGAGACGCCAGGTCCGCGGCTGTTGCCCCGCCGCTGGAGCGCAGCAGATCCTCGTACTCGGGGACAAAGGCCGCGCCGCGCTGCTGGTAGATGGCGTACAGCCCCAGGCCAAAGAGGAGCCCGAAGGTGTAGGGAAAGTTGTAGAAGGAAAGGCCGGGGCGGTAGTAATGCGGCTTCCAGGTCCACATGTAAGGATGCAGGTAGTTGGTGTCGAGGCCGTCGCCGTAGGCCGCCCGCTGGGCGTTGAGCATCAGCTCGCACAGCTCGTCTGCCGAGAGCTCGGCGCGCGCCCGCCGCTCGAACACCTCCCTTTCGAAAAGGAAGCGGGAGTAGATGTCCACCACCACCTGCCCCGCGCCGATGAGGAAGGTCTCCAGGATCGCCAGGCGCTCCTGGGCATCCGGCGCCTGGGCCAGGACGGCGTCGGTGACCATGGTCTCGCTGAGGATGGAAGCGGTCTCGGCCAGGGTCATCGGGGTGCCGCGCTGCAGCCGGGTCTTGCCGATGTAGCAGTTGTTGTGGTAGGCATGTCCCAGCTCGTGCGCCAGCGTAGAGACCTGGTCGAAGGAGCCGTCAAAGTTGCAGAGGACGCGCGACTCTTCTAGGTCAGGGATACCCATGCAGAAGGCACCGCTCTGTTTTCCGTCGCGCGGCTCGGCGTCGATCCAGTGGTTGTCAAAGGCGCGACGGGCCATGGCCAGGAAGCGGGGAGAGAAAGCAGCGAACTGCTGTAGAAGCAGATCACGCGCCTCGGAGAAGGCATAGCGCCTCTCGGAGCGGCCGACCGGGGCCATGAGATCCCACCAGGGGAGCGCCTCCTTGCCCAAGAGCGATGCTTTGTGCCGGAAGTAGCGCCGGAAGGCCGGCAGGGAATCGGCCACGGCGCCGAGCATCGCCTCCAGCGTCTGGCGGTCGATACGCGCCTGGTCGAGCGGCTGGTGCAGGCAATCGGTGCGGCCGCGGCGCCGGTCGAGGGTGTTCACCGTCCCCTTGACGCCGTTCAGGCAGGCGGCCAGCGGCTCGCGCACCACCTTCCACGCCTCCAGCTCGGCTTCGTAGGCGCGGCGGCGCAACTCGCCGTCGGGGTCGGTGCGCAGGGTCTGGATGACGCTCATGGGCACGTCCTCCAGTCGGCCCTCCCGCTCGAAGGGAACCTTGACTTGGGTGATGACGACCGCCTGGAGCTTTTGCCAGGCGCGGCCGCCGCTCAGGGAGAGCTCGGCGGCGAGCGTCTCTTCGTCGGTGCTCATCAAGTAGCGGCTCTGCTCGGCCGCCTCGCGGAGCTGGAAGGCGTGTTCGTGGGGCGGGCCTTCGAGGGCGAGTGCTGCCTCGAAGAGCTCCGCTTGCTCCGCCACGGTGCCGATCCAGCCGCGGAACCGGACGGCCTGCCGCTCCAGGCGCACGCCGAGCAGCTCCAGTTCCGATTGCTTGCGCCGGGCCACGGTGTTGTACGAGTTGGTCGAGAAGAAAGACTGGCAGTAGGCACCCAAGGTGCCGGAGTGGCTAAGCAAGGCATTCATGCGGTCGAGGTAGCCGGCCAGGACATCTGCGAGCACGGCCGGTCCCTGTGGTACGGGTCCGCCCCGCGTGATGCCGTGAGCTTGAATGTACGCATCCATCTCGTCGAGGCCGGTGGTGAGGCGGTGGACTGCCTGCGCGAACTCGTCCGACTCGAGTCCGGGGTAGACGTTCGACAGATCCCAATGGGGCGGTGTCTCTGAAGCCATCTGTTCCTCCCTGAACACTGGTCTAGGCTGCGGCCGGAAGATTGTAGCACAGCCCTGGAAGCAACACCATTTCTCAGGGCTGGCTGAGTCACGAACTGGAGCTAACGGGCCAGCTCCAGCCAGTGATAGCCATAGCGTGGCAAGTCGAGCTGTATGGTTCCGGCCGGAACGTTGGGCATGGCTACGCCGCTGAGCATGTCCACGGGTTGTACACCGGCGCAGGCGTCGTCGACCAGGCGGAACGACTGTGGTTGTTCCGACAGGTTGTGCACGACCAGCACGGCGTCCTTACCGAAGGTGCGCACGAAGCCAAGCACGGCCGGCGGCAGGGCGTCCTTGATCCGCAAACTCCCGCGCGTCAGGGCGGGGTGGGCTTTGCGCACCTGGATCAGGCGGCGCAGGTGGTTGAGAAGCGAGTTGGGATCGGCCCGCTGCGCCTCGGTATTCAGGGTGCGGTAGCCGTATGTTGCATCGTCGATGACCGGCGCGTAGAGGTGCGCCGGATCGGCCGCCGAGAAGCCGGCGTTGGGCCCGGTGGTCCACTGCATCGGGGTGCGCACCCCGCGGCGGTCCTCCAGCCAGATATTGTCGCCCATGCCAATCTCGTCGCCGTAGTAGAGGACCGGTGAGCCGGGCAGGGTGAAGAGTAGAGAGTAGGCAAGCTCGAGGCGCGCCCGGTCGTTGTCCAGGAGGGGGGCCAGGCGGCGGCGGATGCCCAGATTCAGCCGCATGCGCGGCTGCGGGGCGTAGAAGCGCCACATGAACTGGCGCTCCTCCTCTGTCACCATTTCCAGGGTCAGCTCGTCGTGGCAGCGCAGGAAGGTGGCCCACTGGCAGACCTCGGGGATGGGCGGAGTGCGGGCTAGGATCTCAACGATTGGGGCGCGGTCGCCGCGGGCCAGAGCAAGGAAGATGCGCGGCATGAGGGGGAAATGAAAGTTCATGTGGAACTCGTCGCCCTCTCCGAGGTAGGGGCGCACGTCCTCAGGCCATTGGTTGGCCTCCGAAAGGAGCAGGCTGCCCGGCGCGGCCTGGTCGACCCCGGCGCGTAGGCGCTTCAAGTAGGCGTGCGTCTCCGGCAGGTTTTCACAGCTTGTCCCTTCACGCTCGTAGAGGTAAGGCACGGCGTCGACACGAAAGCCGTCGATTCCCTGCTCCAGCCAGAAACGGGCCACGTCCAGCATCGCTTCCTGCACAGACGGGTGATCGTAGTTGAGGTCGGGTTGGTGGTGGAAGAAGCGGTGCCAGTAGTAGGCGCCGCGCTTTTCGTCCCACGTCCAGTTGGAACGCTCGGTGTCCAGGAAAATGATCCGCGCACCGGCGTAGCGGCGGTCGGTGGGGCTCCAGACGAACCAGTCACGGTAGTGGACGTGCTGGGGGTGGGCAGGATCGCGCGAGGCCCGGAACCAGGCATGCTGGTCGGAGACGTGGTTGGGTACGAGGTCTGCGATGACGCGCATGCCGCGGGCGTGTACCTCGCGCACCAGGCAGCGGAAATCCTCCAAGGTGCCATAGTCGGGATGGACGCTGCAATAGTCGGCCACGTCGTACCCGTCGTCGCGCAGGGGCGACGGCGAGATGGGCAGCAGCCACAAGCAATCTACGCCGAGGTCCCGGAGGTGATCCAGGCGTGAGATCAGGCCGAGCAGGTCGCCGATGCCGTCGCCGTTGCCGTCGGCAAAGGCGCGAACATAGATCTCGTAGAAGACGGCGTCTTTGTACCAGTCGGTTGTCATGCTCCCCCCGAAACGATTTTCGATTTCGGATTCTGGATTGTGGATTGGCCGCGCGGGGTTCGCTTTGTCCCGGCTGTCACTCCAAAATCCGAAATCGAGAATCCAAAATCACTCTGCCTTGTCTGTTGCCCTGTACAGCTCCTCCCGCTCGATCCCCGGCGGCAACGGCCCCACGGCCGCCAGCTTGCGGGCCACGACCTCGCGCGCGAACCGCGCGCAGTGCTCAAGCTCGTTCCCGTCCAGCAGCGCCACCAGGAAACCGGCCCAGAAGGAATCGCCGGCCCCTGTGGCATCCACCACCTTTACCTTGAGGGCGGGGATGTGGCGGAGACGGCCCTCGGCCGACAGCAGCAGGCCATCGGCCCCCATGGTAAAGACCACGACGGGCGGGCCGAGGCGGTGAAAGCGCTCGATGTACTCCTCCGGCGTGAGGCCGGGGCCAAAGAGCCGCGAAGCATCGTCGCGCGACGGCTTGGTGATCGTCGCGTAGGACAGCAACCGCCCCAGCACCTCTAGCGCCTCGTCCCGATCGGGCCAGATAGCCGGGCTATAGTTGGGGTCGAGCGAAATGATTTTGCCCTCTCGGCGGGCAAGGGAAAATGCCTTCTCGACCGCGCTGCGGCTGGGCTGGCGCGACAGGGGCCATGTGGAGGCATGGACCACCCGCGCACGGCGGATCGCCTCCTCGGGCAGGTCGTCCGGGGAGATCTTGAAATCGCCGTTCCTGTATGGCTCGAAATCAGGCGTGCCCCGCGTGCGGGTGACGAAGATGATGCTGGTATGCACCTCGGGGTCCATGACCAGGTAACCGGTCTGCACTCCAGCCCGGTCCAGCTCCGCCCGGATGAACTGCCCGTGCGCCCCGATGCCCGTCTTGGCAAAGATGGCCGACCGGCCGCCCAGCCGGGCGACATTGATGGCGATGTTGGCCGGCGAGCCGCCGAGGTACTTGCGGAAGGTGTGCGCATCGAGCAGGCGACCGGCCTCCTCAACCGAGATAAAGTCGATGAGCGCTTCGCCTATGGCCAAGAGATCTCAGGTCCCCTTCGGGAATGGCGATCATCGTCCCGCCTCCTGCGACGTCTGTCCTGCGGCCTGCGCTGCGGCTCCTGCTGCGTACTTGAAGCGGTAGGCGCGTCCCTCGGCCGGAGCCAGGCCGGGCACGCGGTAGCCCCGGCCGGTGAAGGCCAGGGCCTGCGTTGCGGGTCCGCCCTCCTCGGTGCTCAGCTCCAGTTCGAGCGTCTCCGCGCCGCTCAGGCCGGGAGGCAGCGGCACGTCGAAGGGCCCCAGCGCCGCCGCCGTGTCGGCGTTGGCCACGAAGAGGTAGTCGGGCCGGTCGCCCACCTGCGTCCAGGCCAGGTGCCTGTGGTGTGCGGTGGCATCGGGCGCGATGAGCCAACGGGTGGCGCGGCCGCGGACGCAGGGCACGGCCTGCTCGGCAAACAGCCGCAACCGCGTGACCTGGGCAAAGAGGGCGGCGTTGCGGCCCCAGACATAGGGGCCGCGCGTGGCCTTGGGGCCGTCCACCTCGTGAAAGACGTAAAGCTTGGTATAGTGCTCGTTGGGTGCCGGTTGGGGGTGCGGGTCGCGCGTCTCGAACCCCAGCGCCGTATAGCTGGGCATGTCGCCCAAGAAAAGGGCCAGGAAGAGGCGGAGCGCGTTGCCTGCCAGGTAGTAGCCGTCGAAGCGGGGGTCGTCCTTGTCGCCGGTGATGGCGGTGAAGGAGGGGACAGTCCGCCGCGCCGTGGCCAGGTCGTGGTAACGGCGCAGCCGCTGCAGAAACTCCGGTGAGCCTACGACCGTAGACTGGAGATCACCCAGGGTCGTGTCGGCTTCGGAGGCCTCTAGGTGGTCCACTTCGTCGCCGTAGCCCATGACGTCACGGGGCGCCAGGAATGATTCGGCAAAGTAGCCGAAATAGGCGACGCCGCGCTCCACCTGGATAGTGCGCTTGACGGCGCGCAGTAGATCGTAGCTGTCATCCACAGCGGCCGGCACGCCGTCGGGGCGCATCTGGACGTGGGACATGTCGCCGCGCATAAAATCAAAGCCAAAGCGCTCCTGGACGTCAGCGTAGTGGTCGCACACGTAACGCCATACTTCGGGCCGCGGCCGCGAGAAGTCGACAACCCAGTCCGCATTCTCCTCCAGGCAGTCGTAGAGCTTGTAGCGGGCCAGCGGGCCAAAGACGCGCGACATGGGCTGCGGGCGGGTGATGTAGTAGTCGTACCAGACGTTGCCGTCGCTGTCCACGGTGCGCGTGCGCGGATCGACCTCGATGCCGCGGTAGGGCGGGGCCATCGTCGCCGGCACCGGCTCCAGGCCCAGGCTGTTCAAGTGGTGCACCAGGAGGAGACGGCGCCGCTCTCGCCCGGCGTGGTCACGCTCCTCTCCGAAGAGGGCCCGCAGCCGCGCCGGCTCGGGTAGGGCGCCGAAGAAGCCCTGCACCGTGAGCGAGATAGCCTCGCCGGCGACAGCCGGTCCGTGCTCCGCCAGGAATGTCAGGATGGCCACCTCCGCCTCCCGGTGGAGGTCTGCCGAATGGTCGGCGATGTGCTCACCTTCGCGTTTCAGCCATTCGAAATAGGCGGGATGGCTGAGCACGATCTGGGAGAAGCGATCGGTGTGCGGGATGACGTCCAGGCCCACTGCCCGGCCCATTGCGTGCAGGAGGTGCACGACGAAGCGGAGCTGGCGCTCGACCGTATCGAGCTCAGGACAGGCCACTGCCAGCTCCGGGCTGAAGAACTCGGGGTTTATTTGCCAGCTGCTCATCCCGTACAGACTGGCGACGACCCCCGGCTCCCAGATGGGCAGCAGGTGGATGGAGTCCAAAGCGGCTGGCAGCGTAAGGGCATACTTGACCACGTTCCAGAAGCTGCCCACTGTGCGGACGTTGATGCCGGCCGTGTTGCTGGCCTTGAGCCAGGCCCCGTCGGGGCGGCCGGCCACCGGGCTCTCCAGGGTGGCCGGCAGGGGGGCGGTCGCGTCCAGGGCCACGTGCTTCAGGGCCAGGTCCACCCTTTGCCCAATGCGTGTGCGCAGGATGCGCAGCACCTCAGCCGCCGGGATCTGCACCGCAATCTCGGGAAGCAGGTTGGGCAGAAAGGAAGTCCGGCCCTCGGCGTAGGCCCCGACCAGCCTGTCGTGGTCGCGCGCCCAGGCATCGCGAAAGGCCTGGTATGTCACCGGCACGTCGAATGTGAGGGGATTAGCCATAAGTGGACCTCGAACGCGCCCCCCGGCTTGCGGACGTCTGGGGCTGGCGCGGATAGCTCAAGAGCAGCACCAGGGCAATGCCGGTCATGGTGCCGGCCATGACCCCGGCCAGGAGTGGGGCCAGGGCCATGCTCAGCCCGGTAGACCAACCCGCGGCGCTGATCGGGATCCACCAGGCGGCCCAACGCACCTCGCGGCGCAGGATCAGCCACTGGGCAAGGCCGGCGGCGGAACCCACAAAGAGGCCGGGGAAGAAGCCAGCCTCGAACTCGCCCACCGCGAGCGCGAGCAGGGCGCCGGCGGCCCAGCCGGCCGCCGTGTAGGCCAGCCAGCGCCAGGAACGGGGCAAGCGGCGCTGCAGCACCAACCACTGGAAGACCGCGACGCCCACCCCGGATGCGACCAGGTAGATGACGGGGAAGAGGATGCTGCCCGCGATCCATCCCCAGGCCGTCGCCATGATCCATAGGAACCACAGGAACCAGTCGAAGCGGGCAGCGTTCCGATCGGACATGCGCAGGCAAGCGGGTGCCTTGGTGAGGCCCGGAGATCTTCCGGGGCCAGAAGGGCCCCGGAAGTCCATGTCTAGCCCTTGACCGAGCCGGCCAGAAGGCCGCGCACGAAGAAGCGCTGCAGCCCAAAGAAGACGGCAAGCGGCAGCACCATGGTGACGAAAGCACCGGCCGTAAGCAGGTGCCAATCCTGGCCGCGATCGCCTACAATGTTGGCCAGGCGCATGGTCACGACCATCAGGCTCTTGTCGCCGCCCAGGAAGATGAGGGCCACCAGGTAGTCGTTCCACACCCACAGGAACTGGAAGATGGCAAAGGAGGCCAGGGCAGGGATCGACAGCGGCAGGATCATCTTCATAAAGATGGTAAAGTGGGAGGCGCCGTCTATGAATGCCGATTCCAGCGTCTCGCGCGGCAGGGCGCTGATGTAGTTGAAGAGCAGGTAGGTAGCCAGCGGCAGGCCAAAGCCGGTGTGGGCCAGCCAGATGGCCAGGTAGGTGCCGTTGAGCTGGACCTTGTTGTAGAACTGGAGGATCGGGATTAGCGCGACCTGTAGCGGCACGACAAGCAAGGCCACAACCAGGACAAAAAGCAGGCGCCGGCCCGGGAACTTCATCCACGCAAAGCCGTAGGCGGCAAAGGCCGCGATCAGGATGGGGATCACTGTCGATGGAACCGCCACGGCAATGGAGTTAAAGATCGCACCCCACATGTCGTCGCCGGGTATGATCTGCTGCGTGCCGTCGGGCCTGTTGTAGACAAAGTCCTTGCCGCCCAGCACCTGCTTGTAGTTGTCCAGAGAGAAATCCCAGTCGACCTGCCACTTGCGCTCCTGGATTTCTACCTTGCCGATGCGCCAGTTGCCGACCCACTGGACGCGCTTGCCGTCGATATCGAGACCCTGCCGCAGCTCGTCGAAGGTGGTCCGCGTGCCATAGACCTCTATGACCCGGTTCTCTTCGTCCACGACCAGGCCCTCGGCCCTGGGATCGAGCTGCTCGGAGGCAACCCATGCCCGGTGGGGAAAGAGATTCCACCAGCCGGTGGTCTGGACCGACTGCCGGTCGCGAAAGGAAGAAACGAGCAGGCCGATGATCGGCACGATCCAGATCAACACGATCAGGGCCAACGCGAGGTTGACCAGAAGCGGTCCGCGAAGTTTCTGTAGTCGAGTCATGCTAGAACGCCTCCGATTCCCTGAACCGACGCAGGTTATAGATCATCACCGGGATAACGGCGACGAAGAGGACGATGGCGATTGCCGATCCCAGCCCGGCGTTGCGGGCGTTGAAGGAAGTTCGGTAGAACTGGGTGGCGATCACCTCGGTGCCGAACTGCCCGCCGGTCATGACCCACACCACGTCGAATATCTTGAGGGTGAAGATGATGATAGTAGTGGTAACTGTGATGATCGTGCCCGTGATGTAGGGGATCATGATCTTGAAAAAGACCTGGATCTCGGTCGCCCCGTCCACCCGCGCCGCCTCCATGATCTCCTCCGGAATGCCCTTGAGAGCGGCGGAGAAAAGGGTCATCGAGTAGCCGGCTTGCAGCCAGAGGACGATGATCACCAGGAAGAGGTTGTTAAGCGGAGCGATCGCGGTCCAGGCCGTGAAGGCCTGCGGCTGGCCGCCCAGTGCCACTACCACCGCGTTCAGGAGGCCGATCTGGGCGGCGCCAACCGGCTTGACCTCATAGATAAAGTTCCAGATGACGCTGGCGCCGACGAAGGAGATGGCCATGGGCATAAAGATGAGCGACTTGGCCACGCGCTCCCACCGGCTGCGGTCGGCCAGGACGGCCGCCAGAAGCCCAAAGGCCACGGTCAGGGGCGTGGCGATGCCCATCCAGAAGAGGATGTTGTTGCGAAACGCCTGGAGCATCTGCCGGTCGGAAAAGATGGTAAGGTAGTTGCGCAGACCAACGAACGTGCCCTGGAGACCATCGCGGTCGAAGAGGCTAATGACAAAGCTGCGCACCGTGGGAACTGCCAGGTACCAGGCCAGGATAGCGATCGCCGGCCCGACGAACACGAAGGGCTGAAGCCGCGCCATCCACTGGTCGGGCAGCATCTCGACCAGCCAGTTAAAGATCCAGTAAAGAACGGCCACACCGCCGACGCCCCAGATGATCGCGATGGCCGTGACCAGCCACTTGGGCGCGTCGCCCGCTCGTAGGAAAAGGAAGCCTTCGTACAGCACAAAGAAGGCGATCAGGGGGATGAGCACCGCCAGGGCCAGCCGGAGGATGAATGCCAGCAACCTCGCAGCAGGCCCAGCTTTTCGTCGTTCGGCACTCACCAGGTAGTCCATGGGCAGACCTCCTTGTGGGTTCTCAGGTGCCCGTCACCTGCCAGGTGACGGGCACCCCGTACATACTAGTTCCTGGGCACTATTGCGGCCAGGAAGCGTCGATCTCTCCGAGGACGGTGTCGAGGTCCGCTGCACCAGAGACCCAGTCAGTCATGCCTTTCCAGAAGGAGCCGGTGCCCACTTCCGCTGGCATCAGGTCCGAGGCGTCGAAGCGGAACGAGGTGGCTTCCTGCACGAGCGTGGCGATGCCGCGCTCCAGGTCCACACCGTACATGTCCGGCGTTGCCGTCTTGTGCGTCGCCAAGGCACCACCCGTTCTCGAGCCAGCCTTTGGCGGACTCGGGGACGGTGAAGAACTCCATCAGCGCGCGCACTTCCGGGCGGTCGTTGAACATGCCCATGATGTCGCCGGCTACCAGGAACGGCTTGCCGTACGCTTCGTCGATCGGCGGCAGGTAGAAGAAGGAGTAGTCCACGTCGGCCTTGGCCGTCTCGGGGAAGAAGCCGGTGATAAAGTTGCCCTGCTTGTGCAGCCAGCACTTGGGCGGCACTTCGAACATGGGCGCCGGCGCGTCGCCGAAGAAGGTCGAGACGATGGCGTTCCGCCCGCCAAAGACGTAGCCGTCCTTGAACCACAGCTCGCCCAACGTCTCCGCTGCCTTCTTGACCTCAGGAGAGACAAAGTCCAGCTCGCCGCTCACCCACTTGTCATAGTTCTCGAGGGAGGTGGTGCGCAGCATGACCTCCTCCATCCAGTCGGTCGCAGGCCAGCCTGTGGCCACGCCCGACTCGATGCCCACGCACCATGGCGCGTCTCCGTCGGCCAAGATCTGGTCCGACAGCGCGATCATTTCATCCCAGGTGGTCGGGACTTCGTAGCCGGCCGCGTCAAAGTCGTCCTTCGGGTACCACACCAGCGACTTGCCGTTGAAGCGATACCAGAGGCCGCCCATGATGTCGCTGCCGTCCGGGCCGGGCACCATCGCCATCTCCAGCCAGCTCTCGTTCCACTGCTGCTTCAGCCAGTCCATGGGGATGAAGGTCGACGGGTCGACGATCTTGCCCTGGCGGGTGAAGGTGGCGAGCAGCCCAGGCTGCGGAAAGTCGGCGATGTCCGGCTCGTCGCCAGCGTCCACGCGGATGCCGATCGACGTCTCGAACTCCTTATTGCCGATGTAGTTGATGGTAATGCCGGTGGCTTCCTCGAACGCCTTGTACGACTCCTTGAACTTGATCTCGTCGGCGTCCGTGAAGGGACCGTCCACCACCACCGTCGTGCCCGCATACTCACCTGCGAGCGCCTTCTCCAGGTACCCGCCCGGCAGCACGGCAAAGCCGGCAGCCTCACCCTCGGAGGGGCCGCCCTGCCCGGTCTCGCCGGCCGGCCAGGAAGCGTCGATCTCTCCGAGGACGGTGTCGAGGTCCGCTGCGCCAGAGACCCAGTCGGTCATGCCTTTCCAGAAGGAGCCGGTGCCCACTTCTGCTGGCATCAGGTCCGAAGCGTCAAAGCGGAACGAGGTGGCTCCCTGCACGAGCGCGGCGATGCCGCGCTCCAGGTCCACACCGTACATGTCCGGCGTTGCCGTCTTGTGCGTCGCCAAGGCACCACCCGTCTCGAGCCAGCCTTTGGCGGACTCGGGGACGGTGAAGAACTCCATCAGCGCGCGCACTTCCGGGCGGTCGTTGAACATGCCCATGATGTCGCCGGCTACCAGGAACGGCTTGCCGTACGCTTCGTCGATCGGCGGCAGGTAGAAGAAGGAGTAGTCCACGTCGGCCTTGGCCGTCTCGGGGAAGAAGCCGGTGATAAAGTTGCCCTGCTTGTGCAGCCAGCACTTGGGCGGCACTTCGAACATGGGCGCCGGCGCGTCGCCGAAGAAGGTCGAGACGATGGCGTTCCGCCCGCCAAAGACGTAGCCGTCCTTGAACCACAGCTCGCCCAACGTCTCCGCTGCCTTCTTGACCTCAGGAGAGGCGAAGTCGAGTTCGCCGCTCACCCACTTGTCATAGTTCTCGAGGGAGGTGGTGCGCAGCATGACCTCCTCCATCCAGTCGGTCGCAGGCCAGCCTGTGGCCACGCCCGACTCGATGCCCACGCACCATGGCGCGTCTCCGTCGGCCAAGATCTGGTCCGACAGCGCGATCATTTCATCCCAGGTGGTCGGGACTTCGTAGCCGGCCGCGTCAAAGTCGTCCTTCGGGTACCACACCAGCGACTTGCCGTTGAAGCGATACCAGAGGCCGCCCATGATGTCGCTGCCGTCCGGGCCGGGCACCATCGCCATCTCCAGCCAGCTCTCGTTCCACTGCTGCTTCAGCCAGTCCATGGGGATGAAGGTCGACGGGTCGACGATCTTGCCCTGGCGGGTGAAGGTGGCGAGCAGCCCAGGCTGCGGAAAGTCGGCGATGTCCGGCTCGTCGCCAGCATCCACGCGGATGCCGATCGACGTCTCGAACTCCTTATTGCCGATGTAGTTGATGGTAATGCCGGTGGCTTCCTCGAACGCCTTGTACGACTCCTTGAACTTGATCTCGTCGGCGTCCGTGAAGGGACCGTCCACCACCACCGTCGTGCCCGCATACTCACCCGCGATAGCCTTCTCCAGGTACCCGCCCGGCAGCACCGGGAACGGTACTGTGGGCTGCGTGACGGAGGTCGGCTCCGGCTCCGTGACCGCGGTTGGCTCGGGCTCTGTGGCCGTAGTCGGCTCGACCACCGTGGTCTCCTCAGGGGCGCAGGCCGCCAGCAGCATACTGACGATCAGCACCAGGGCTAGCAGTGCGAAACTCTTGGATTTCATCGTACTTCTCTCCTTTTGGAATCAGTCGATTGAGTCGATGGGGAAAACATGCATCCCCTGTTGGCGCGGGCCGCACTCCGGCCGCACCCCTCCTGCTCAGCTTGCTGCGATCACCCCCTTTCCTCCGCTGCCCATACCGGTGTCATGGGCAGTGCTCCCTCGGCCGCGACATCTGCCGGCCGGTAGGCCGGCGACGATACGCGACGTGCACCGCAGGACTCGCGAACGACAAACTCAGTTTCCAGCGTAATGGAGGCAATATCTTCGTCGCCCTCGATCAGGGCGATGAGAAGCTCGGCCGCGGTCCAGCCAAGGCCATAGGCCGGCACCCGCACCGTCGTTAGCGGAGGAACAGCGTGCGCTGCTAGGAAGATGTCGTCAAAGCCCACCAGCGCCACGTCCTCCGGGACACGCAGACCGGCCTGGTGGATGGCCCCCAGCACCCCGAGCGCAGTCACATCGCTGGCGGCAAAGACTGCTGTGGGCGGATGGGATGCCTTGATAAGCTCGCGCAGGGCGGCGGCGCCTGAATCGGGGCTAAAGCCCGAGATCTTGACCAACGACTCGTCCAAGGGAATACCGTAGCCGGTCAGTGCGTCATGGTAGCCTACTAGGCGCTCCTGCGCACCCGAGTAGAACATGGGGGCGTTGGAGACAAAGCCAATGCGCCGGTGGCCGAGGCCGGCAAGGTGGGCCGTGGCCTGGCGCGCCCCCGCCCGGTTGTCGACGTCCACGCAAGGTATTTCGCAGTCGCTCAAGCGCCCGTGCAGGATCAGGGGAAAGCCTTCTGCGGCCAACTCGTGCAGAAGGGGGTCGTCGAGGCGAGGACCGGACAGGATCAGCCCGTCCACCTGCTGCTCTCGCAGGAGGCGGTCGTAGGCCGCGCGGGTGGGCACGTCTTCCGCCATTTGCAGCACCAGCAGATAGCCGCGACGCGCGATGGATGCGGTGATGCCCTGCAGGAACTGGGGGATGAAGGCGTCGCCCGCGAGCCGGCGCTGCCCCTCGCCTAGGACGAGGCCGATGCGCTGCGTCTTGCCGCTGGCGAGCGACCGCGCGGCGGCGGTGGGGTGGTAGCCAAGGTCACGCGCAGCCTGCAGCACACGCTGGCGGGTGTCGTCGGTGATCTTGACGCCCGGCACGTTGTTGAGGACAAAGGAGACGGTGGTGCGCGAGACGCCGGCACGAAGAGCAACGTCGCGGCTGGTCACCTGCTTTCGGGGCACCATGTTCCTTCTCACTGAGCAACGTCACTAATGCGCGTTACTAACACGTGTCAATTGTAGCGCATTCCGGTGGCAATTGTCAAGTGCGGGACGCCTATGTGCAAAACGTTCCCGTGGTGTCGGCTCGTGCCTGCCATTCCTGGTCGAGAATCGCATACAGCAGCGTGTCCCACCACCGGCCCTTGAAGTACTCCTTCTCGCGCAGACGCCCTTCGCGCTGCATGCCCAGCTTCTCCAGCACGCGCACGGAGCCGGCATTCTCGGCGATGCACCAATTCGGTGACATTATCACTTGGGTTGACACGCGGGCTGCCGCGAGCTTGTGGGCGATGCGGCGCGCCGCGAAACCTTGGGCATGCCCCAGTTTGACAGGCACGCACTCCATGGTATAATCGCGTTTTGCCAGTGCGGCGGCGGGAGCTGGTGTCCGCCGCCGGTTGATGTCAAGTGTTTGGAGGTCAGCCCTGATGTACGCAGTCGTTAGGACAGGCGGCAAGCAATACCGGGTCACGCCCGGCGATTCAATCGACGTCGAAGTACTGCCCCACGCTGTGGGCGAGCAGATCGAGCTGAACGAGGTGCTTCTGGTAACAGACGGCGCCAAGTCGCAGATTGGCCAGCCGTTGGTGGCAGGCGTTAAGGTCAAGGCAACCGTGATGCGTCAGGCGATGACGCGCAAGGTCATCATCTTCAAGTTCCGGCGCAACAACCGGTACCGGCGCAAGAAGGGCCACAGGCAGCAGTACACCCGCCTGCGCATCGACGAGATCGCGGCGTAGCAGGACTGGAAGGAGTAGGGGAAGATGGCACACAAGAAGGCTGGGGGAAGCTCGCGCAACGGGCGCGACAGCGCCGGGCAGCGTCTGGGCGTCAAGTGCTATGACGGTGAGTTGATCACCGCCGGCAGCATCATCGTCCGGCAGCATGGTTCCAAGGTCAAGCCCGGCGACAACGTCGGCGTCGGACGGGACTATACGCTCTTTGCGACGATCGACGGATACGTCAAGTTCGAGACGATCCGCGATGGGCGCAAGCGGGTGAACGTCTTGGCACCGGAAGCCCAACCGGAGCCGGTGCAGGTATAGGAGAGGGCAACATGAAAGAAAAGATCCATCCCAAGTATTTCCCGGAGGCAACCGTCATCTGCGCCTGCGGCAACACCTGGAAGACCGGGGCGACGGTGGAGTTGATCCACACCGACGTCTGTTCCAAGTGCCATCCGTTCTTCACCGGCGAGCAGCGCATCGTGGACACGGCCGGGCAGGTTGACCGCTTCATGCGACGCCTCGAGAAGAAGGTGGGGCTGGCGGAGCAAGAGAAGGCATAGCACGCCGATGGCGAGCATAGGGGCAGAGTGAGAGCTTTGCCCCTTTTTCTTTGGTCAAGGTGACCGGCCCGTCCCCAAGGGCCGGCCCAGGAAGGAGCCAGGGAGTTGATGCCTCACAGCTACAACGGCGGGTGGATCGAAGTCGTCTGCGGCAGCATGTTCAGCGGCAAGACCGAAGAGATGATCCGCCGCGTGCGCCGCGCCCGCATCGCCAAGCAGAAGGTGCAGGTCTTCAAGCCGGCCATCGACAAACGCTACCATCCCGTCCAGGTAGCCTCGCACAACGGTCTGCAATGGGAGGCCACTGCCATTGGCACTGCTCGCGAGATCCTCGAGCGGCTGGAGCCAGATACCACCGTGGTCGCCGTGGACGAGGCGCAGTTCTTCGACTGGGAGATCTCGGCTGTGTGCACCGAGCTGGCCAGGCGCGGCCTGCGGGTGATTTTGGCCGGGCTGGACGTGGACTTTCGCGGCGAGCCTTTCGGCCCGATGCCGCTGCTCATGGCCGAGGCGGAAGAGGTGACCAAGCTGCAGGCGATCTGCGTGGTCTGCGGCGCGCCGGCCAGCCGCACCCAGCGGCTGATCGACGGCGAGCCGGCGGCCTACGATGACCCCATCATCCTGGTGGGGGGCAGCGAGTCGTACGAGGCACGCTGCCGGCAGTGCCACCGGGTGCCGCGCAGAGACAAGTAGCGGCGGCTAGGGCAGATCGACCCTCCTAACCCGCAGCCGGAACCCCTCCACGGCAACGACCTGGACTGAGGCCCCCTTCTCGATGGGGCCATCGTCTGCGACCGCATCCCACAGCTCACCTTTGAGAAAGACCGTCCCCTCCGGGGAAAGGTCCGTTTGCGCCTCGGCCATCAGGCCGGCAAGCGCTTCGCGGCCGGTGGTGATCGGATTGCGCTGTGCCTTCACCGCCTTGGCCACGGCAAAAGCGAAGAAGAGGCCTGTCGCCGTCGCCACGCCCACGACCGCGGCGACCGACACTCGATAGAGCGGTGAGTTGAAGAGGATGAGTCCTCCGGCCACCAGAGAGACGATCCCGCCCACCGTCAGCGCTCCGTGCGTCGGCGCCTTGATGTCCACGATGAAGAGGATGAAGGCCAGGCCGATGAAGAGCAGGCCGGCATAGTTTACCGGCAGCACGCCCAGCGCGTAGAAGGACAGCACGAGGCAGACAACGCCCACAATACCCGCCGCGTAGCCGCCGGGGCTCGACAGCTCGTAGAGGATGGCATTGATGCCCAGTGTCAGGAGGATGTAAGCGACGGTAGGGTTAGTGATAATGTGCAGGAACTGCTCGGCAAAGTTCATCGGCAGATCCTGGGCCACGGCGCCTTCGGTGTGCAGTACGACCTCCCGACCATTCACGGTTGTGCGGAACCCATCCAGCTTGGCCATCAGCTCATCCAGGTCCTGGGCGATGAAATCGATGACGCCCAGATCGAGGGCTTCCTCGGCGGTGGCCGCCTTGGCTTCCCGGATGGCCGATTCGGCCCAGGCCATCGCTTTTTCCCCACGCCGTTTGGTGAGAGCCCGCGCCTGGGCGCTGACTTCCTCCTTGGCCTTGGCCTCCATCGTCTCGCCCAGGTCCTCTCCCTCGCTCCCCACCGGGCTGGCAGCGCCTATGGTCGTGCCTGGCGCCATGGCTGCCACGTGGCCGGCCAGCGTGATAAGTGTGCCGGCAGAGGCCGCATACGACCCGCTGGGGGACACATACACCACCACCGGCACATCCGAGGCGAGGAGCGCCTGGACGATCTTGTTCATCAGGTCGAGCTGGCCCCCCGGGGTGTTGATCTGCAGGATGAGCGCTTCGGAACCGTCGTCGTCTGCCGTGCGAATGCCGCGCTCGATATAGCTGAGCATGATCGGCGTCACCGCACCGTCGATCTCGAGCACGTCGACGTGGTGCACATCCTGCGCCAATGCACCGGCGGGCGCCAACAGGATCAGCGCCAGCCAGAGGATGCCGCAGAGTCCCCTCATCCGTCTCTTCGCCATTTCCCTACACCTCACCATCCGCCCTCATTCTACCGCAAGCTGGCCAAGAAAGCAACCCCCGCTTTTCATTCCAGGAGTCCTGTGCTTGCTCGGGCAGCGCCCGCCCGCCTACCGTCTCATGCATTCTCAGCGCGGGATGCACCTTCCTGGAAGCAGGCTGCTTCCAGGCGGGTAGAGCACACCCCCTGGACAGTGGGAAAGTGGGAAAGTGACTGCTACCGGTGCCCCGATCTTACTCTGGCGAGCCCCGGCAGGTCGGGGATCCAAAAGAGGCCGGGCCCCTGGATAGGCCCGGCCTCCTGCTTGAGTCTATGCCCCGCGCCTACTCTGCGAGCAGCGCCTTGAACTCCTTCTCCAGCAGCGGGACG
Source organism: uncultured Chloroflexia bacterium (assembly GCA_963701775.1). Taxonomy (GTDB): domain Bacteria; phylum Chloroflexota; class Anaerolineae; order JAAYZQ01; family JAAYZQ01; genus DAOQVR01. The sequence continues at coordinate 101,380 of CAVPBH010000031.1, read as the reverse complement.
ACCACGAAAAGGTCGCCGACGATGCCATAGTTGGCGACCTTGAAGATCGGCGCCTCGGGGTCCTTGTTGACCGCGACGATGACCTTGGAGGTCTTCATGCCGGCCAGGTGTTGGATGGCGCCCGAGATACCGCAGGCGATGTACAGGTTCGGGGTGACCGTCTTGCCGGTCTGCCCCACCTGGTGGCCGTGGTCGATCCAGCCGGCGTCCACGGCGGCCCGGGACGCGCCCACCGCCGCGCCCAGCACCTTGGCCAGGCTACTGACAGGGGCAAAGCCCTCCGGCCCGCCGACGCCGCGCCCGCCCGAGACGATGACGGTCGCTTCGGCCACGTCGATCTCGCCCGCTCCGGCAGCGACCACCTCGGCCACTCTGGCACGTACCGTGCCCACGGCCGCCGGCACGGCTTCCACGGCCGCGCTCTTGCCTGCGTCGGGAGCCGGCACCGGCTGCACGTTGGGCCGCACCGAGGCAATCTGCGGATCGCCCACCAGCTTGACCTTGGCCAGTGCCTTGCCGGCAAAGAACGGCCGGGTGGCCAGGAGCCGCCCGCCTTCCAGGTCAAAGGCCGTGCAGTCCGAGGCCAGGCCCACACCGAGCCTGGCTGCCAGCCGTGGCGCCAGGTCCTTGCCCATGGCCGTTGCCCCCACCAAGACGATGGCCGGTTGCACCTGCTGGATGAGGGCCGCCAGGGTGCTGGCATAGCCCTCGCTCGAGTAGGTGCCCAGCGCCGGGTCGTCGGCCAGGTAGACCTTGGCCGCGCCACACTGGCCCAAGGTGCCGGCCAGCCCTCCCACACCAGAGCCCAACAACGCCGCCTCGACCTGGCCGCCCAGCCCGGCGGCCAGCTTGGCCCCCACGCCCAGGAGCTCCAAGGCGACCTTCTTGAGGACGCCGCCACGCTGTTCCGCTACGATCAGAACGTTCTTTCCCATGTTGGCCTCCTAGATCACCTTGGCTTCCTGGCGCAGCAGGCGCACGACTTCCTTGGCCGCGTCTGCCGGCTCCCCGGGGATGACACGGCCCGCCGGCCGCTCCGGCGGCGGCAAGGATCTCGACCACCTGGAGCTTGGCCCCGGCGAGTCCGACGGCAGAGGCATCCAGCCCGACATCCCCGACGCTCCACAAGATGTAGGGTTTCGTGCGCGCCTGGCGAATGCCACGGAACGAGGGGTAACGCGGCTCGTTCAGTCCCTTCTGCGCGGTGATGACCGCGGGCAGAGGTGTCTCGACCACTTCGCGGCCGCCCTCGATCTCGCGCTCGGCCCGGGCCGACTTGCCGTCGTCGGCGATCTCGAGTCTCGTGACGACCGATACGTGGGGCAGGTCCAGCAGCTCGGCCAGCATGATGCCCACGGAAGCATTGTCCTCGTCGACGCCCTGCTTGCCGCAAAAGATGGCGTCGTAGCCTCCCAGTTTCTGGATGGCCGCCGCCAACGCCTTGGCCGTGGCGAAGGCATCCCCTCCCATGAAGGCCGGATCGGAGAGGTGGTATACCTCATCGGCCCCCATAGCCAGCCCCTTGAGCACGCTCTCGCGCGCCCGCTCCGGCCCCAGGCAGACCAGCCGGACGCTCCCGCCGAGCTTTTCCTGCCACTTGAGGGCCTCTTCCAGGGCAAACTCGTCGTAGGGGTTGACGACGTACTGGATCCCTTCCTCGACGACCTTGCCTGCCCGGACCTCGATACGCGTCTCGGTGTCCGGGACTTCCTTTAGACAGACGATTGAGTTCATAGTCCCTCCTTCACAATTCGCAATGCACAATGCGCAATTGCCGCTGGCCTCAGACTTCAGGAGCCTGGCTCATGCCGTCCAGGGCAGGGGCGAACGCTTCTTCGAACTCCTCGATGGTCATTCCCAGCACAAATTCGTCGTAGTAGCGGCCGCCGGTGTAGACCGTGCGGCGCAGCCGGCCCTCCTCGCGGAAGCCCAGCTTCCTATGCAGGGCGAGCGATGCGGCATTGAACTCATAGATCTCTACGTTGACCTTCTGGTAGCGCAGCTCGCGGAAGAAGAAGGCAAGCACCAGTTGGATGGCTTCTGAGGCGTAGCCCTTGTGCCAATGCTCGCGGCGTACGGCAACGCCGTAGCGGAAGGTGCCGGCCCGTGCATCGCACGTATGCGTGTTGAGCGTTCCGGCGAACTCACCTTCCAGCGTCTCAATCACCCAGCGATACTCGTGGTTTTTGGCGCCGGACATTGCCAGATCGGCTGTCCACTTGCGCGATTGCTCCTGTGAGCCGGGAAACCAGATGCTGTAGTCGTAGCGCGCAAACTCGGTATCGGCGTCCCAGCCAAAGAATTGCTCCCAGTCCTCCGGCTCGACCGAACGCAGCCGGACCAAGCGTCCTTGCCAGATGCTGGGTGTGTCCATGTACCCGCCAGTCATCGAGATACCCATCTGCTATGCAAGGATCGCATCCAGCATGGCCAGGGTCTGCTTCTGGGTAAAGTGCCCAAGCGTGATCGCCTTGGACGGGCAGGCGACGGCGCAGGCGCCGCAACCCTTGCACAGCACCTCGTTGACCACCATCACCCCACGCCAGGGGTGCAGGCTCAGCGCTCCGTAGGCACACGACGCTTCGCACAGCCCACAGCCCACGCACTGCTCGCGGTAGATCGCGCTGGTGATCGCCTCGACCTTGGCTACACCTCTGGACAGGGGGATTAGCGCCGACGAGGCCGCTGCCTTCGCCTGGGCCACCGTGTCGGGGATGTCCTTGGGTCCCTGGGCAGTTCCGGCCAGGAAGACACCGTCGCTGTTTGTATCCACCGGGCGCATCTTGGGATGGGCCTCGGCCAGAAAGCCGTCGGCGGAGCGAGAGAGCTTCAAGAGCGTCGCCACGCCCTCCCCGGCGGCGCCCGGCTCCAGCCCGACGGCCAGCACCACCAGGTCTGCCTCCACCTCGACCGTTCGGCGCAGGAGTGTATCCTCGGCGCGCACGATCAGCTTGTCCCCCCGCCAGTAGATCTCGGAGGGGTTGCCGCGCCGGTAGCGCACGCCTCGCGCCCGCGCCCGGTCGTAGAACTCTTCTCCTCCCTTGGTAAAGGCGCGCACATCCATATAGAAGGCCGTCACGCGCGCCTCGGGGAGTTGGTCGAGGACGACGTTGGCCTGTTTGGCGGTGTACATGCAGCAGACGCGCGAGCAGTATTCGTTGCCGACCTGCTTGTCGCGCGAGCCGACGCAGTGGACAAAGACTACGTTCTGAGGCGCCCGGTCGGTGCCGGGGATGACGATACGGCCGCCGGTCGGCCCATCGGCCGCGCTCAGCCGCTCGAACTCGAGCGAGGTGATGACTCCCGGGTATCGCTCATAGCCGAATTCTGGCTTGCGCCGGGCATCGAACGGGTCATAGCCGGTGGCGACGATGATCGCGCCTACCTTGAGCATGAGCTCGTCGTCCCGCTGGTCGAAATCGACCGCGCCTTCCGGGCAGGCCAGGGCGCAGGGCGGGCCGGCCTCGCAGTCGCCCGTTGTGAGCTTCAGGCAATGGGTGGGATCGACGGTGTAGGCTGCCGGCAGGGCGCGCGGGAAGGGGCGGTAGATGGCTGCGCGCCGGCTCAGGCTGCGCTGCCACTCGTCGGGTACCTTGCCCGCCAGCACGCACGCCTCGGCGCACTTGCCACAGGCCGTGCACTTGGCCGTGTCGACAAAGCGGGCCTTGCGCCGCACCCTGGCCTGAAAGTTCCCGATGTAGCCGTCGACGGACGCCACTTCTCCATAGGCAAGCACCTCGATCTTCGGGTGCTCCATGGCCCGCTGCATCTCAGAGACGACCAAGGAACCCGCTTCCTCCATGCGCGGGAAGGTCTTGTTGAGCTGGGCCATGCGGCCGCCGAGGCTGGGCTCGCGCTCCACCAGGTAGACCTGGTAGCCGGCCTCGGCGATGTCGAGCGCCGCCTCCAAGCCGGCAATGCCTCCACCTATCACCAGTGCCGCTGGCGTGACCGGGACCTCGCGCTCGGCCAGGGGTTCCAGGAGCACCGCTTTGGCGACCGAGGCCGAGACAAGCTCCTTGGCCTTGTCGGTGGAGACTAGACGGTCGGCGTGCACCCAGGAGACCTGCTCGCGGATGTTGGCCATCTCAAAGTAGTAGGCATTGACCCCCACGTCCTCGATCACGGTGCGGAAGGTGGTCTCGTGCATGCGCGGTGAGCAGGAGGCCACGACGACCCGGTTCAGATTGTGCTCGCGGATGTCCTGTTTGATCAGCGCCTGTCCAGGGTCGGAGCACATGTACATGTAGTCGCGTGCGATGGTCACGTTGGGCAGCATGCTCGCGTACTCGGCCACGGCGTGCACGTCGACCATGGACGCGATGTTGATCCCGCAATGACAGATGTAGACTCCAACTCTCGCCGGCATAATCACTCCTCGATGTGCAATGCTCAATTCACAATGCACAAGGACGGATTCTCAATTGCGCATTGTGCATTGTGCTGCATTCTACATTGCTTGCGCCACCAGCTCCATGATGTCCATGACCCGGATCTGGCTGTCCAGCCCCAGCGTCTTGACCGCGTCTTCGAGGGTCAGCAGGCAGAAGGGACAGGCCACGGCCAGCACCTCGGCGCCCATCGACACCGCGTCTCGCACCCGCTGGTGCGCCAGGCGATCCTTGATGTTCGTGCCCTCGGCCCACATGCGCCCGCCCCCGCCCTCGCAGCAGACGCTGCACTCACGGGAGCGGTCCAGGTCCTGGAACTCGACCCCAGGGATGTGCCTGAGGATGTAGCGCGGCTCGTCGTAGATGCCGTTGTGCTTCCCCAGGAAGCAGGGATCGTGGTACGTCACCTTGGCCCGCACTTCGCCGGGGAGCTTCAGCCGGCCCTGCTCCAGAAGCTCGGTCACCAGCTGCGTGTAGTGGTAGACGGGGAAGGGCATCTCGCCATACTCGTTCTTGAAGGCATTGAAGCAGTGGGGCGAGACGGCAACCATGCGCTGCGCCTTGAACTCCTGGCGCATCTCGTGAAAGCCCTCGACCAGCCCCTGGAAGCCATCCGCCTCGCCCATGCGCCGGATCTCGTTTCCGCAGCACTGCTCGTCGACACCCATGGTGGCAAAGTCGATGCCGGTGCGCTGAAAGACAGTGGCCAGTGCCCGGGTGACGGGCTGGATGCGCGGGTCGTAGGCCGGGGTGCAGCCGATGTAGTAGAGAAGATCCGTGCTGCCCGAGTCCATGACGTTGGGCACCTCAAAGTCGAGGCCCTCGACCCAGCCGTCACGCCCCTCGGTGGCATAGCCCAGCGTGTTGCCGCGGGTGAAGGCGCTCTTCAGCGCATCGCGCACGCGCGGCGGCAGGCCCCGTCCCTCGCCGACGATAAAGCCGCGCAGGCCAATGATCACGTCGGAGGGGTGGATGTCCTTCGGGCAGCGGATGGTGCAGGTCAGGCAGTTGGTGCAGTCCCACAGCACATCCAAGCGGCTGGGGTCGATCGTGTCCTCGATCAAGCACTCGTAGATGATGGAGCGGATGTTCAGCGAGGTCTTGAGCGAGACCGGGCAGCCTCCGGTACACCGCCCGCACTGGATGCATTCCAGCAGGGTGAAGTCTCTGGCAAAGTCGTGCGTGTCAACCTTCATGATTTACCCCTCTTCACTCTTGGTCAGAGTCCGGGCCGTTTCCCTTCTAAGCTTCGAAAGCTCCACGATCGCGCCGGAAGCCGCCGCCTTGGCCTGAGCTACCGTGTCGGGGATGTCCTTTGGGGCCTGGACGGTCCCGGCCAGGAAGATGCCCTTGCGCTTGGTATCGACCGGGCGCAGCTCGGGGTGCAGCTCCTGGAAAAAACCATCTTCCCCTCGCTCCAGGCCGAGCATGGAGGCCACCTGCTCTGCATCGGCCCGGGGCATAACGCCGGTGGCCAACACGACCAGGTCGGCTTCCATCTCTATCGTGTGGCCCAATAGCGTATCTTCGGCACGGACGACCAGCTTCTCGCCGCGGCGGTAGATCTCGGAAGGGTTGCCGCGGCGGTAGGTGATGCCCTCGGCGCGCACGCGGTCGTAGAACTCCTCAAAGCCCTTGCCAAAGGCGCGCACGTCCATGTAGAACACGGTGATGTGCGAGCCCGGCACCTTGTCGTGGGCCAAATGTGCCTGCTTGGCGGTGTACATGCAGCAGATGCGCGAGCAGTACTCGCCGCCCGCTTGCTTGTCACGCGAGCCGACGCAGTGAACGAAGACGATGTCTTTCGGGACCTTGCCGTGGATTTTGATCTTGCCCTGGGTCGGACCCGAAGCAGAGGCTAGCCGTTCGAACTCAAGCCCGCTGATGACATTGGGGTAGCGGCCGTAGCCAAACTCGGGCTTGGCCTTGGCATCGAACGGGTCAAAGCCGGTGGCGACCACCACAGCTCCGACCTCAACATCAAGGAATTCGTCCTCCTGGGTGTAGTCAATGCAATGCGGTGGGCAGAACTCTTCGCACGTACGGCACGTGCCAGCCTGGAAGTAGAGGCAGTGAGCGCGGTCGATGACCGGCACGTTGGGCACGGCCTGCGGGAAGGGGATGTAGATGTTCCCTCGGCCGCGCAGCCCCATGTCAAACTCGAGCGGCAGCGGGCGGATCGGCTTGTCGGTTACGTCGCTGACCTTGATGGCGCCGGTCGGGCAGATGAACTCGCAGGCGCCGCAGGCGATACAGGCCTCGGAGATCTTGAAGAAGGGGGTAGCGACGTCGCGCTCGACGCCCCGCCCAACAAAGCTGATGGCCTTTGCCCCCACCCTTTCGTGGCAGACGCGCACGCACAGGCCGCACAGGTAGCAGAGATCGGCCTCTTGCGTCTCAAAACGGGGCCGGCCGACGCCGTACTTGGCCGCCATCTCCTGGAACAGGGGCGCGTCGGGGCAGCGGGCCAGCAGTAGCTCGACCAGCATCTTCCGCCCGCGCATCACCCTGTCCGACGCAGTGAGCACCTCCATCTCGCGCCGGATGGGATAGTTGCACGAGGTGACCAGCTGCGACCATCCCTTACCGACGATTTCGACGGTGCACATCCGGCACGCGCCGTACGGCTCGAGGGCCGGGTTGTGGCACAGGGTAGGGACCTCGATGCCCAGCGCTCGGGCCGCCTCCAGGATCGTAGTGTCGCGCTCGACCCACGCTTCCTTGCCGTCAATCGTTACCTTGACACGCTCACTCATGCTTTAGGCCTCCACCGCCGGAGAGGGGAAACGACCCTCTCCCTGGAAGGGAGAGGGAGAAATGCCCGAGCGGATCAGGATGGCGTTGAAGCGGCAGATGTCGTAGCAGGCGCCGCACTTGATGCACAGATGCGGGTCGATGACGTGGGGCGTTTTCTTGTCGCCGCTGATGGCGTGCTCCGGGCAGGGGCGTGCACAGGCAGTGCAGCCTGTGCAGAGAGCTGGATCGATCCAGTACTCGATCAGCGGCTTGCAGACACCCGCCGCGCAACGATGATCGCGAATGTGCGCCTCGTACTCTTCCCGGAAGTACTTGATGGTCGACAGGACCGGGTTGGCCGCGCTCTTGCCCAGAGCGCACAGGGAAAAGCCCTGCAGCGTCTCTCCCAGCTCCTGCAAGAGCCCAATGTCGTCTTCCCGGCCCCGGCCGCCACAAATGCGGGTGAGCACCTCGAGGCTGCGCGCGATCCCCTCGCGGCACGGCACGCATTTGCCGCACGACTCTTCCTTGAGAAAGCCCAGGAAGTAGCGCGCCAAGTCGACCATGCAGGTCCGGTCGTCCATCACGATCATGCCGCCGGAGCCCATCATGGAACCGGCCTTGCTCAATGCGTCGAAGTCGACCGTCAGGTCCAGCATCGACTCGGGGATGCATCCGCCGGATGGGCCGCCGGTCTGCACCGCCTTGAAGGGCCGTCCTCCGGGGATGCCCCCGCCGATGTCAAAGATGATCTCGCGCAGCTTGACACCCATGGGTACTTCGACCAAGCCGGTATTCTGGATCTTGCCGACCAGGGAAAAGATCTTGGTGCCCTTGCTGCCCTCCGTGCCGACCTGGGCGAAGGCTTCCCATCCCTTGTTGACGATGAGCGGGATGTTGGCCCAGGTCTCGACGTTGTTCAGGCAGCTTGGCCGCTCCCAGAGGCCCTTCTCGGAGGTGTGCACGTACTTGGCGCGCGGCTCGCCGACGTTCCCTTCGAGGGATTGCATCAACGCGCTCGATTCGCCGCAGACAAAGGCGCCACCGCCGCGCCGGATGGCCACGTCAAAGCTGAACCCCGACCCGGCGATGTTTTCGCCCAGCAGCCCGTGGCTCCGAGCTGCCTCTACCGCGAGGGCGATGTTGGCCACGGCCATCGGGTATTCGTTGCGCACATAGACGTAGCCTTGGCGGCTACCCATGGCGTAGGCTCCGATGATCATCCCCTCCAATACGCTGTGAGGGTTGCCCTCGAGCACCGCGCGGTCCATGAAGGCGCCGGGGTCTCCCTCGTCGGCGTTGCAGATGACGTACCTGAGGTCGCCCTCGGCGTGGCGCACCTCCGCCCACTTGCGCCCTGTGGGAAAACCGGCGCCGCCTCGGCCACGCAACCCCGACTTCTTGACCGCTTCCACGATCTCCTCGGGCTGCATCGTGTACAGCGCTTTGAGGAGCGCACCATAGCCCCCCAGGGCGATATAGTCGTCGATGCAGGTCGGATCGAGAAGGCCGTTCATCCACAGGATATCGCGCCGCTGGAGCTTGTAGAAAGGCACGTCGACCTCGTGGACGACCTTTTCCCCTGTCTGGAGATCCTGGTAAAGCAGGCGATCGACCACCCGGCCGTGGATCAGCGTCTCCTCGACGATCTCGGGCACATCCTTGACCTGGATACGCTGGTAGAAGATGCCCTGTGGCTTCACCGTCATCAGAGGACCGCGCTCGCAGAAGCCGGGCAGCCCGTCGCCAAGACCTCGACTCGGTCCGCTAAGCCCCGCTGCCGGAGCTCGGAGCGGAATGCATCGATCACCTTGTTCACGCCGTAGGCCTGGCAGCCGGTGCCTGCGCAGATGGCCAAGCAGGACTTCTCCGGGTCGCGGCGGCGCTGCAGCTCCTGGCGCCATTGCGCTAGGTCTTCCGCGCTCCTTATCTTGCGAAGCTGTGCATCGACACTCATTCCAGTCGGCTCCTAGTCCGGCCAATACGATCCAAAGCTCACGAAAGTCACCAAGCCGGCGCTCCTTTCCCTTCGTGTTCTTCGTGGGTCAGTCGTCGCTCTCTTCGTGGCCGTTGCCGCCGGCCTTCTGGACCTGCGCCAACAAGCGCGTCGCCTTGGCCGACGTCATCCCGCCGTGGTACTCACCGTCGATCACCAGGATCGGCCCGAGGGCACAGGCGCCCAGGCAGTTGACGGTTTCCAGCGTGAATTGCAGGCCCGCGTCTGTGCCCCCTGCCACGACCCCAAGCTCGCGCTCGATCGTGTCGGCAATGCGGTCTGCTCCGCGCACGTGACAAGCCGTGCCAAGACAGACCTGGATGATGTGCTTGCCACGCGGCTTCAGACTGAAGGCCCGGTAGAAGCTTGCCAGACTCATCATCTTGGAGAAGGGGATCTCGAGCTGCTTGCACACGTAGCGCAGATCTTCCTCGGGCAGCCAGTTGATCTCGGACTGGATGTCCTGAAGGATGGCGATGATGTTCGCCGGATCCCGGCCGTGCCGCTCGAGGATTCTGTCCATCGCAGAAGGTTCCATCATGCGCCTACCCTCAGCTTTCCCCGGGACCCTTGATCGGCAGGTATGCCTCGTTCCGGATCGGGCAGTTCTTGACGCAGAGCCCGCATCCAGTGCACTTGTCGGCGTCGACGCTGCGCGCCTTCTTGCGGATGCGTGCCCGGAAGTGGCCGGCTTCCCCCTCGACCCACTCCACCTCGGACCAGGTGAGTAGCTCGATGTTGGGGTGGCGCGCCACGTCCACCATCTTGGGCGTCAGGATGCAGGCAGAGCAGTCGAGGGTAGGAAAGGTCTTGTCGAGCTGCGACATGTGCCCACCGATGGAGGGCTCTCGCTCGACCAGGTACACCTGGTAGCCCGCATCGGCAATGTCGAGCGCGGCCTGGATTCCGGCAATGCCGGCTCCAATGACCAGCGCAGCGGGTGGCTTCCCGTTCTCGCTCATAGAGTGCTCCTAGTGGGGCCTTTCGCCCAAGGTCTTTAGCTCGTCTTCCCGGAACTCTTGCACCGGCGCCGCTTCCTCCAGGCTCCGCCCGGGGTGATAGTCAAACAGCGCCTGCACCTTCTCTCCCACCGCCCGGAACACCGTCCCGACGTCAATCCCCGCCGGGCATGCCTCCGTGCACATCCCGCACCCCACACAGCTCGTCACCATGTGATTCAGCCGCGTCAGGTGGAAGAGCAGCGTGTCCGGCAGCATCCGCACGCTCCCCTTCCGCTCCGCCCACTGGTAGAAGAGCTCCGAATCGTGCTCAAAGGTGGGCGTGCGGAAGATGCACTCGCGGCAGTAGCAGATCGGGCAGTTGATCATGCAGTTGTGACAGCGGATGCAGCGCGCGAACTCGGCCAGCAGGCCGTCCATCGAGTTCACGCGCGCGCGGTAAGCGGCGAAGGCCTGGTCCCGCGCTGCCGTCCGGGCAGCGACCAGTCTGTCGACCGCCTGGGCGCGTCCCTCCGGTGCCCGGCCGTCGCCGGACAGCCCGAGAGCCTGGGCCACATCCTCCCGCGCCTTGAGGTAGAGCTTGCCCGGCTCGGCCCCCAGCAGGCCGATGGTCAGCGCCACGTGCTCGCCGGTGGGCACCGGCTGCTCGCAGATCTGGCACGCCGTGCGGAACGCCATCCCGTCCGGCCGGCTTCAGCTCGCCGGTCCGCGCCCCCGCCAGCAGTCCATCGATCAACGGCTTCTTGTCCGTTGCCTGCTGCCATTCCTCGACGCCGTAGGTTCCCAGGCAGTCGATGCCGACGATGACGACGTCCTCCAGCTTGGCCTGCTGGAACTTGGTCAGCTCGACCAGTGCCCGGATCTCGCACGAGCGCAGCACGACGCCCAGCTTCTGCCGGTGGCCGGTGATGGTCAATGCCTGGGCCGCGCGCGCCGCGTTGATCGGCATCACGGGCGCCAGGGGAGCGGCTTTGTCGAGCACACCGGCGTCTCGCACAAGGGCCGGCGCGACGGCTCCCCCCGGCACTTCCACCGGGACCAGCAGCGCTTCCACGACTCCGTGCTCCAGCAGGCTGCGCAGTACCCCGCGTATGGCCTGCCCTGCTCCCGGCGATGCATCCATCTCTGTCTCGATCATCTCACCCCCTGTACGGCAATGCACAATTCACAATTGTGCATTGAGCATTGTGCCTTGCCTAGATGGCTCCTTGGCCCTTCAACGGATTCGGCCCCTTGGCCTTGAGCGCGCCCACCATCTGCGTCACCGTCTCGGCGAAGTAGGCTCCCTCGCTGGCAGAGATCCAGCGCAGCCACACTCGGTCAGGGTCAAAGCCCATCTGCTCCAGGATCGATTGCAGGATGGCCACGCGGCGGCGTGCCTTGTAGTTTCCGCTCTGGTAGTGACAGTCTCCCGGGTGGCATCCGCCGATGAGGACGCCGTCGGCTCCCTCGAGAAGTGCCTTGGAGACGTAGACCGGGTCAAGGCCGCCGCTGCACATGAGGCGGATAATGCGGATGTTGGGTGGGTACTGGATCCTGGAAGTGCCTGCCAGGTCCGCCCCGGTGTAGGTGCACCAGTTGCACAAGAAGGCTATGATCCTCGGTTCGAATTCGTCTGCCATACGTTCCCTCGATTCTCAGACTGGGGTCAGACCAGCGCCCAATCGACTTCGGCCATCAACTGGCGCTGCTCGTAGCCCTTCTGTTTCGTTGCCTTGTTCGGGCACACCACGGCGCACACCCCACATCCCTGGCATAGCCCATACTCCACCACCGCCACCCGCTTCTCATAGTCCATCACGCGTCCCTCGTACGGGCACGCCTCCACGCACAGCCCGCAGAAGCTGCACAGCCGCTCATCCACCCACACCGAGCTTGGCCGCTCCCGTACCTCGCCCTGCCACAGCCACGCCGCCGCCCGCATCGCCGCCGCCTGCCCCTGCACCAGGGCCTCGTCCAGGAAGCGCGCGCTGTGCGCCAACCCCGCGACGTACACCCCTTTCCCCAGGTCCAGCGGCTTCATCTTCTGGTGCTCTTCCTCGAAGAACCCCCAGCGGTCCACGCTCACCCCGAGCTTCTGCGCCAGCTCCTTCTCCTCTTCCGCCTCGATGCCGACGCTGAGGACGACCGCGTCCGCCTCGAGCGTCAGGGCCTGCCCGGTCACCGGCTCGCGAAGCCTCACCTCCAGCTTCTGCCCCTTGCCCGTGACCTCCGGCTTTCCCGGCAGCTCGTAGCGCACGAACACCACGCCTGCCTCCCGGGCAGCGCGGTAGTACTCCTCGCGAAAGCCAAAGGTGCGCACCTCGCGGTAGAGGATGTACACCTTGACTCCGGGGTTCTCTGCCTTCAGCCGCAGGGCGTTCTTGACGGCCTGGGTGCAGCAGATGCGGCTGCAGTAGGGCCTCTCCTCTTCGCGGCTCCCCACGCATTGGATCATCACCACGGTCCCCAGGTCCGCCGTCGACGACCGCTCCTCCAGCTCGCGCTGGGTGATGACGCCTGGGTGCCGGCCGTAGAGGTACTCGCTCGTCTGCACCGGCCTGCCGCCCGTAGCGACAACCACAACTCCGTGCTCGACCTCTTGGCCCTGCCCTTCCCTGCCGATGGCGCTGCGGTAGGCGCCGGCCCTGCCCCGGACGGAGCGCACCTCGCTCCCCAAATGCAGGTGGATGCGCTTCTCCGCCGCCACTTGCCCTGTCAGTTGCGCCAGCGCTGCCTGTGCGTCGCTGCCGTCCGCCTGGTGCCGGATGGAGCGCCACTGGCCTCCCAGCTCCTCCTCCCGCTCGACCAGGTCGACCTCGACCCCCATCCCCGCCAGCTCCAGCGCCGCGCTCATGCCGGCGGCTCCGCCCCCCACCACCAGCGCCCGCTGCGTGAGCGCCTGCCTGCCGCCAATCGCGAGTGCATCCATGCCTCTCATCGCCGCCAGCGATGCCACGGCCATGCCGATGAGGGATTGCGCCTTGCGCGTCAGCCCTTCCCCCCTCTGTCCCCCCCGCTCCGGCAGAGGGGAGGTCAGGGCGGCGTGCGGGTAGACGACCTGCTCGCGCAGGCTCACCCGCCGCAGCAGCCGCTCGTCCAGCCCGGCATCGCGCAGCATCGCCTCGTACTCACCGCCGTCCAGGTGCCCGTTGCTGCCTGCCACCACCACCCGGTTCAGCTTCCCGGCCTCGATCGCGGAAGCGATCTCCTCTTTCCCTGTCACTTCCTGGGCAACGGCCACCCCGGGCAGCCGCCGGGCATAGGCCAGAACCTCCTCAGCCGCCAGCTCTCCATTGGCCCCGCACAGGAACACCCCAACCCGCGGCTCTTCCTCCGCAACAGGGCGGGATTGGACAGGATTTCCATGATTCACATGACTGGGTTGCGGGGTTGAGCCGTTGCCCGTCCCCGGTGCGATGCTCGCATCGCCATCCACATCATGCAAATCCTGTGAATCCTGTCTCCGCCGTCCTTTCAGGTAAGCGGCGACCTCTCCGGCCGCGGCTGTAGCCTCTGCCACCGTCTCGGGGATCTCTTTCGGCTCGCGGAAGCCCCCGGCCACAAAGACACCCGCGCGCCCCGTCTGCAGCGGGTGGTAGCCGTTGGTGCAGGCAAAGCCGTACGCATCCAGCGCGACTCCCGCCTGCCGCGCGGCCGCCTGCATCCCCTCCGGTGCGGCCAACCCTACCGCCAGAACCACCAGGTCAAATGCTTCTTCCCTCGGCTTGCCGTCCTCCCCGATGTACCCGAGCACCAGCTGCTTCGTCTTCTCCCGCTGGTGCACGCTCGAGGGCATCGCCCGCAGGTAGCGTACCCCGGGCATCTGCTGCACCTCGGAGATGTATTCCTCGTACCCTTTCCCTGCAGCCCGCACGTCCATGAAGAAGACGGTGGCCTGCAGCTCCGGGCCGGCCTTCTTGGCCAGCTTGACCTGCTTGGCAGTGTACATGCAGCAGGCGGAGGAGCAGTAGGCGGCCCCCACCCGCTCGTCGCGCGACCCCACGCACTGGATGAAGGCGATCTTTTTCAGTGTTCCCCTGCCAGACGGCCGCCGCAGCCGTCCCACGCTCGCACCGGCCAGGCTCGCCATCCGCTCGAACTCCAGCGAGGTCACGACGTTGGGGTAGACGCCGTAGCCGTACTCCCCCTTCTTCCGTGCGTCGAACGCCTTGTAGCCGGGCGTCAGCAGCACCGCCCCAACCTCGAGCTCTTCCTCGCGCGGCTGCATGTCCAGGTCGATGGCGCCCCGCGGGCAGGCGGCCACGCACTTGCCGCAGCGGGTGCAGTAGGCCATGTCGACCACCCAGGTGTCGGGCACCGCACGCAGCCCCGCCGGGCGGTACACCGCCTTGACCGGCGACAGCCATCCCTCGTGGTCGTGAGGGCGTGCCACCGGGCAGGCCTGCGCACACAGCCCGCAGCCGTCACACTTGTCGTCCACGTACCGCGGCTTGTGCTTGACCGTCGCCCGGTAGGCTTCCTCTTCCCCCTCCAACCGCACCATCTCGCTGTACGGCAGCAGCCTCATCCCCGCCCTGCGCTCGCACTCCAGCGTCGGGCAGTAGGAGGGCTGCTGAGGCAGCATCAGGCACAGGCCGCAGGAGTCGCTCGGGAAGGTGTGGTCCAGCAGGTGCATCGACCCGCCGATCGCCGGACCGCTCTCCAGCAGCGCTACCTGCTCCCCCACCTCTGTGAGATGCATCGCCGCTGCCATGCCCGCGATCCCGGCTCCCACCACCAGCACGCCGCGTCTCTTCTTGTCTTCGCTCATCCTACGCTCCGCCGGGTGTACGGGCGGGTTTCAAACCCGCCCCTACCGCTCCAACCCATCACGCCAGCCTCAGCCTGTCCAGCAGCGGACGGGGGTCCACATAGTGCTTGCCCAGCACCTTCTCCATCGGCAGGCCGTAGGCCAGCGCCATCAGCTCCGTGAAGTAAAAGATCGGCACCGCCCTCCCCTCAGGCCTCTTGCCGAGGAAAGGGATGCCCCCTCGGTACATCTGCCGGCCGTCCACGTTCGCCATGCACATCGGGCACGCCGTCACCATGGCGTCCGCCCCCGCTTCGTGCGCCTTCTCCACCAGCCTGTCTACCAGGTGCACCACTACATCGCTCCGGTTCAGCGTCAGGCTGCCGCCGCAGCAGTCCACCCCGTAGCTCCAGCCCACCGCCTCCCCGCCCATCCACTCCACCACGTCGTCCAGCGAGCGCGGGTGCTCCGGGTCGTCCCAGCCCCCCGTGTACTCCGTTGGCCGGATCAGCAGGCAGCCGTAGTAGGCCACCACCCGCAACGCCTTGAGCGGCCGCACAACCTTGCCCTTCAGCACATCCCGCGGCACGTCCCGCACCATCACCTCGAGCAGGCTGCGCGGCTTGACCTTGCCCTCGTAGCGTGTCCCCAGCACCCCTTCCATCCGCTCGCGGAAGGCCACGTCCTCCTTCAGCGCCACTGCCGCGGCTGCCAGCTTGGAGTAGCACGCGGCGCATGGGATGGCCAGGCTCTCCAGTCCCACCCCCTGGGCCTGCACCAGGTTCCGCGCGGGCAGGGCGAGCCCCAGCTCGTGGTCGAGGCTGTGCGCGGACGACGCCCCGCAGCAGTTCCAGTCGGGAATCTCGACCAGCTCCAGCCCAAGTGCCTCGCACACCATCTCCGCACTGGCGCCGAACTCTGCCCCCGTCGAGTGCAGCGTGCAGCCGGGGTAGAATGCATATCGCTGTGTCATGGCTCCCCCTGCTTCCTGAACAGCCGTCCCACTTCCTTGACGCCCGCGATCCGCTTGGGCAGCGGGTGGATCTTGCCCACCAGGAACATCTTGGCCCCCATGTCCAGATCACTGATCAGGTCCCGGCTGAGGAGCTTGTACTCCACGAGCATGGAGAGCTCGTGCAGGCGGCCCCACCACTTGATGGAGTCGAGGAACGACTGGTGAAGACGGTAGACCTTCTGCTCGCCGGCGGGCACGCCTTCGGCGACCGAGATCTGGCGCAGGGCGTCGATGACGGCCCCGGCGTGGATCTGGTTTGGGCAGCGCGCGCCGCAGGTCTCGCAGCCGATGCACAGCCAGATGCCTGCGCTCTTGAGGAGGGGCTCCATCT
Organism: uncultured Chloroflexia bacterium; assembly: GCA_963701775.1. Lineage (GTDB taxonomy): Bacteria > Chloroflexota > Anaerolineae > JAAYZQ01 > JAAYZQ01 > DAOQVR01. Next base: position 85,220 of record CAVPBH010000031.1, on the reverse strand, counting down.
GGCCGAGCTGGACCATGCGGAGGACCTGGGCAGGGGTGAACTCCATGGCGTAGGCGGAGGGGCAGCCGGCACTGCAGCGCAGGCAGTAGTAGCAGGCGGAGATCTTCTGCCCGCTCAGAGCACTGACCCGCTCCAGGAAGCCTTGCTCTGGTTTGATCATTCGTCGTATCTCCCTTTGCTGCCGACACGGCGGGGGAAAAGAAAAAGCGCCCAAGCAGGCCACATCAGGCCAACTTGGGCAGCCCGGCTTGCTCGATCGCCCAGCGGCGACCGGCTTGCCGTGTCGAGGGTCTGCGCTCTGGCTGGGCGGCGTTTCATCTCACCCCTCAGGCTCCCAGATGCCGTTGGATCGGCCGAGCCGGTCCAATGAGTCCATTCTCGCCGGAGCAGCATTGACTCCGGAACTGAAATCGATTATACCATACTCCGTCCGGCGATGCAAATCCGCACGCTGGTCGCTGACTGACAGTCAGTCACTGACCGGCAGTGTGCCTAGGCCGCCCGCTCTTCCCAATCCGGGACGTCTTCCGCCACGCACCAGAGAAAGACGAACACGGCCGTCGGGCCAACGCCCTTGAAACGGCGGCACAGCTCGCCGCGGCGGCGTGGGTACTCGAGTCCGTCAAGCGTGCGGAGGTAGGCATGGAAGGAACCGTGCTGCTGGATCAAGTTCCACATCGTGCGCGCATTCTGGATTGTGGCTTCGATCTTGCGGCGGTTGCGCACGATGCCCCTATCGGCCAACAGCCTCTCCAGGTCCGGCTCGGCGTACCCGGCTACCGAGGCAACATCAAAGCCGTCGAAGGCGTCCCTGAAGCGGGGCCACTTGTCCCGGATGACGCGCCAACTGAACCCAACCTGGAAGACGGCCTTGGTCAGCTCTTCCAAGTAGCCGCTGTCGCTCTCCGGCCTATTGCGCGGGGGAATCTCAAACATAGTCCACCTCAGTAGCGAGCTGGAGGGGAGTATAGCACGAAAGCGGCTCGCTCTCAAACGGCTGCGCTTGACACGCCATAGCCTGTCTGCTATAGTCCCGGGGCGCACGCAGGCATTCTCATGTGCATTGGGGAGAGGGACATGCACTATCTGACACAGGACCTTCCGGGGATTGGCGGGAGGATCAAGGAAACCCCTGCTGACTTTTGCGTGGAGGAGCTCCCGCTGTATCCCCCATGCGGGGAGGGCTCCCACACTTTCTTTGAGATCCGCAAGTCGGGCATCTCCAGCTTCGAGGCGATGCGCCAGGTCGCGCGGGCGTTGGGCCTGGGGCCGGGCCGAATCGGCTACGCGGGGCTCAAGGACGCCCAAGCCGTGACCAACCAGGTCTTGTCTGTCGAGAGGGTGTCGCCAGAGCAGGTCCATGCAATGGATCTGCCGGGGATTGAAGTGCTTTGGGCCAAGCGGCACCGGCAGAGTCTCAAGGTCGGGCATCTGCGCGGCAATCGCTTCACGATCCGCATCCGAGGCGTCGGCGAGCCGGCGTTGGCTGATTGCAGGGCCATCCTGGGCATCTTGTCCCGTCGTGGCGTGCCGAACTACTTTGGCCCGCAGCGCTTCGGCATGCGAGGCAACTCGGCTGCCCTGGGAAGAGCCATTCTGCGGCGCGACGCACAGAGTTTTATCCGGGAGTTCGTTGGGGCACCTCATCCAGGCGAAAGCCCGAGGGTGCAGGAAGCGCGGGCGCGTGCCGACGCAGGGGATTGGAGAGGGGCGCACAACCTCTTTCCCGGCTCGATGGCCGACGAGCGGAATGCGCTCCTGTCCATCCAACGCAGCGGTGGCGATTTGAGGCAAGGCTACGCCACGGTGCCCAAGCGACTCAAGGGGTTCCTTCTGTCGGCTTACCAGTCGGAGCTGTTCAACCGCGTGCTGGACAGGCGCCTGGAAACGCTCGACCAAGTGATGACCGGCGATCTGGCGATGAAGCACCCGTGGCACTCGATCTTTCGGGTGGAAGACGAGGCCGTGGAGCAGGACCGCGCCAGCCGCTTCGAGATCAGCGCCACGGGGCCGATCCTTGGCTACAAGATGATGTGCCCTACCGGCCACCCGGGCCAGATCGAGGCAGCGATCTTGTCAGAGGAAGGGCTGGAGCCAGAAGCTTTCCGTGTTGGAGAGGGTCTGCAGCTTCGCGGCGAGCGGAGGTCGCTTCGCTTCCAGGCACACGACCTGGAAGCCTGGTACGAGGATGGCGTCGTGCTGCGTTTCTGGCTGCCCCCTGGCTCCTACGCGACCGCCCTGTTGGCAGAGGTGATGAAGGCGCCCACCGATGTCGAGCCAGCCGGAATTGTGAGTGAGCTTACAGAACTCTAACGCGACTCTAACGCCCCAAGCCTGCAATGTTAATGTCCTTCTAACGCGGCCCATGTAGAATGATGCATGGCGGCTGCTATTGGGACCGCACGCCTTGGCTTGACTGCTATTGGGGCCTTGGTGCGCGTCTCGGGGCCCGTACAATCAATCTCACAGGAGGATAGGATGGATTGGCTGAACTTTATCAAGATCATGATGCTGGAAGAGCACGCGGCGAGGGCCAAGTACCAGTTGGCCCTGGATCTCGCAGAGGATGAGGAGCTGAAGGAGTTCTTCACGAGGCTGCGCGATGAGGAAGCATTCCACGCGCAGTTCCTGGAAGGCCAGTACGACAGACTCGCGAAGCAAGTAAGCCGGAATGGGTGATGAGGGAGACTCCCCGGAGGATGTGGTACCCCCCACGCCGGGAAGGGGGAATATGACACCGACAGAGAAGGGCGCAACCGCGATGTGGGATCGCCTTGCCCAACGAAGCCGGGCCGTGGGCGAAGCGTTCACTGCTCGCTCGTTCCGCGCGGGTGAGGAAGTGGCCTCGGCGGAGGAGATTGGCCAGTCGCTTTTCCTGGTGGCGAGCGGAAGGGTGCAGCTCTACCGTACCACCCGCGATGGACGTCGCTTTGTGATTGCGACCCTGGGTCCGGGTTCGATCTTTGGCGAAGACTCGGTCCTGGGAGAGCTCGCCGTCAATACCCACGCAGTGGCGCTCGAAGCCGGCACCGTCTCGATGATGCCCAGCCACAGGGTACGCGAGCTTTCGTCCAACGAGGCCATGTTCTCGTTAGGGCTCGTACGGGCGATGGGCCAGCGGGTCGTGGAGGCCGAGAACCGGCTTGAGCAGATGGCCTATGGCACGGTCTCGGCGCGGCTTGCGGCCTTGCTGCTCGAGCTTGCGGGGGACGCGCCCCACGGCATGGTGCGGGCTACGCACCAGGAGCTGGCCGAGATGCTGGGGACCTGGCGGGAGACCGTCAGCAAGACCCTGCAAGACATGAGACGGCGCGGGCTTGTCAGCTCGGGCCGGCGGATACTGACGATCCTGGACAAGGATCGGCTTCGTCAAGAGGCAGAGAGGGACAGAGGAGTAGACGATGCAAGCCTTGTATGAGATCCCAGAGGCCTGGAGGCTGGCGATCCAGCGCGAGCGGGACGCACACGAGTTCTACGCGCGCATGGCCCAATCAGCCACAGACGCCGCTACCCGGTCGCTCTTCGAGACGCTCGCCAAGCACGAGAAGGAGCACGAGGCGATCCTCGAGTCGGAATATCGCAAGCAGTTTGAGCCGGACCTGGAGCTAGGCAGGCAGCGCCTGCCGATCACGTGGTACGAGTGGGATGACGATTCCTTCGACTTGGCCCGCACACTGGAGCTTCCGGTGCTGCTCTACATTACGGCGCCCTGGTGCGAACCGTGCCACCTGATGGAGCAGGCAGCGCTGGCCGACGCCCAGGTTGTGCAGGCGATCAATGCCGGCGTTATCCCCATCCTGGTAGATGCCGACAAGCGCCCAGACGTCGATGCTCGCTACAACAGGAGTGGGTGGCCGACCACGGCGTTTCTGAATGCCGAAGGAGATGTGCTGGAGAGCCACAACTACCTGACCGCGGAGCAAATGCTCTCGGCGCTGCATCGCGTGGCTGCCCGGCATGAAGGAGGGACGCAGCCGGAGGCTGTTCCCCTCGCCGTCCGGCACAGCCTCGCAGTAGACGAGGGCGAGGAGGTGGCGGAAGAGGCCGGTGCCCTGAAGCCCAAACTTGTGGACGATGTCGCCGAGAGGGTAGTAACCGCCTTTGACAGGCAGCACGGAGGCTTCGGAGGTGCGCCCAAATTCCTCCAAGCAGACGTCCTAGAGTTCGCGCTGGCTCACGCGCATCGCACGGGCAGCGAAGCATTGAGTGAGGTGGTGGGCAGCTCGCTGATAGCCATGGCACGCGGTGAGATCTGTGACCGGGTGGGCGGAGGCTTTTTCCGCTACGCCACGGCCGACGACTGGACGGCGCCCCACTATGAAAAGATCGCCGACGACCAGGGCAAGATGCTGGCGCTGTACCTGCGCTCCTACCAGGCGACTGGGCAGCAGGACTACCTGGCGACGGCGAATGGGGTGCTGCAGTATCTTGATACCGTGCTCTGGGATCGAGACCGAGGGTACGTCGGCGCCAGCCAGGAAGCAGACCCCGCCTACTATGCCCTGGATGCCCAGGGCCGGGCAGGGCAGGCTGCGCCGTACGTGGACAGGACCGCCTACACGGAGAGGAACGCGCTCGTCGCATCTGCCTACCTGCTGGCGAGTGCCGTACTGAACGAGCCGCGCTACGGCGACCTTGCGATCCGGGCGATGGAGTTCATCTGGGCCAACGGCTACCGCGAGGGGTTGGGCATGCACCACTACTTCGACACGGCGCCGCACGTGCCCGGCCTGCTGGTCGACCAGGTGAGCATGGCGCTGGCCTGGCTCGACGCCTTTGAGCACTTTGGACGCGAGATCTATTTGCAGCGGGCCGAGACGCTGATCCGGTTTGCGCAAAATGCGCTGCGCGACACGGACGGGCGCTACTTCGACACGGTCGCCGCACCCGAGGCCGTGGGACGGCTGCGCCGGCGCGCGAAACCGTTCCGTGAGAACGTCCTTGCGGCGGAGGCTTGTCTTCGCCTGCACCGCCTGACCGGGCGGGAAGAGTACCGCCAGTCCGCGCAGCAGACCCTCGAGGCATTGCTCCCGTTTGTACCGGAGCTGGGGTTCGAGGCAGCGCGCTTTGCGCTGGCCGTCGACCGGTTCCTGCGCAAGCCGCTGCTGATCACCGTGGTGGGAGAGAACGAGGACCCTGTGCGGGCTGAGCTGCTGCGTGCGGGCCGCCGGGCATACGCTTCGAACAAGACGGTCCAGGCAGTGGATCCGGTCTGGGAGCCCGGACGGCTTGCACGACTTGGCTACCCCGCGCTCCCGGCACCGGCAGCGTACGTGTGCCTGGGAACGCTATGTGCCCGGCCCACCTCCGACCCGGACGAACTGCTGGCGCAGACACAGGCCATGGAGGGCGGTGAGCGCTCGGGGCGCGGCCACAGGTGGACGTACAAGGGCCACAGCGTGGAAGAAGGGTTCAAGCCCGAGCCTCGCGGCCGATTTCAGTATTACCTGCGGGTGCTCGAGGGGGATGAGCGCGTTTTCCGCTACTGCATCTGGACGACCGAAGAAGCCGTGAAGGCCCGCTGGCCTGAGGTGGACCCTTCCACCGGTGCCGGCCGTGCCAAACTGGAGGAGCACCTGCGCGCCGAAGGGCACGCACGCGTCAAGGCCAAGGTTGATGCGGGCGCCCGGAAAGACTGGCTGCTCGACCTGCGAGGCACCGACGAAGAGGAAGAGGAGTTGGAGGAGAAGCATGGCTGAGATCGACGCCACCCTCGCCGCACTGCAGATGGCCATCCAGACAGAGATCGACGGCCACAACTTTTACCAACGCTGCGCCGAAGCCACCGAGGACGAGAACGCCCGCCAGATGTTCGAGCGGCTGGCACAGGACGAGATCATGCACCTGGAGCTGCTGCGCAACACGATGGCCATGCTCCAGGAGGGCGGCGAGTGGGCCGAGTACCGGGGCATGGCATGGGATGAGCCTGGGGGCGCGCCCATCTTTTCGCGCGAGCGGGTCCGGCAGAACGTGACGGCCTACACGTCGGACCTGTCTGCTCTGCGGGTTGCGTACCTGATCGAGAAGGACGCCGTGAATTTCTACACACAGGCCGCAGCCGAGGTGGAACACCCCAGCGGCCGGCGCATGTTCTCCGACCTGGCAAGGATGGAGACGACACACTTGGGGATACTGGAAGGGGAGTACGGCTTCTTACGAGACCAGTTTCAGCACGCCATGGGGTTCGCCCCGTTCTAGGGCGTAGAAAGAAGAGACGACTATGCTACTCATCGGCAATCAATTCCGCCTGACACGCCCGGTTCTGGCAGCGGCTGTGAGCCTGAGGCGCGAGGCGGTGGTGCGACAGCTAGCGCGACAGCAAGTGGATGCAGGGGCCAACTGGCTGCTGGTGGACATGGGACCGCAACATCACGACGGCGCCGATTCACTGGCGTGGTTGGTGCAGACCATCCACTCCGAGGTGCAGGTACCGCTCGTGCTGCGGAGCGACAACCCGCATGCACTGGAGGCAGGCCTGGAGGCGGCGAAGGATATGGTGATGATCGATGCCACCCTGCCGGCTGTAGACGACTTGGCTCCCTACCTGGCACTGGCCAAGAGGTCGCGCGCTCGACTTGCCTTTTCGGCCTGCCCCGAGGGGCTGCCGGTTCCCACAGACGAGCGGGTGAGCCGCGTCACCGAGATTCTGATCCCGCAAGCGCTGGAGGCGGGCCTGCCCCTGGAACATCTGTACGTGGACCCGTTGGTGGCGGCACTGACGTGCGACCAGCCCAAGGTGCCGGCCACGGTCGAGACCCTGCGGCTGCTGAAAGTGGCTGCCGATCCGGCCCCGAACACACTGGTGCACCTCGACGATATCGCCGACGGGGTCGCCGACGCGGCCAAGCCGTTCATCGTCCAGGCATACGTGACCATGCTGCTGGCTTCTGGGCTCGACGCGCTGGTGGGCAACTTGCTCGATCCAGAGCTGATGGACGTGCTGCGGGTGGTGCGGGAGCGGGATCCATCAACGGCGTACGACCGTCTTTTGCTGCGCCTGTTTGACGTGACCAAAGTCGACGGCGAGCTGGACATCGCTTCGATCGATACATCGGACCCGGACCAGGTGAGCCTGTTCAAGACGGTCCAGGTGCTGACAAACAAGCTGATCTACGCCGATTCGTACCTGCTGGCGTAGGTGCGCCGGGGGCTGAGAAGCAATGGGCAGGCGTCGCGTCCTGCCCATTGCCTTGTCAGCCCGCAGAACCAAGACCTACCGGAGGCCAAGCCATGCCAACCATCAATCAGAATGAGGGAAGCGACACGCGGATCGAGCGCGACTCACTGGGGGAGATCGCCGTGCCGGCAGCGGCGCTATTTGGCGCCCAGACGATGCGCGCCGTACAGAACTTTCCCATCAGCGGGATGCGGCCTTACCTGGCGTTCATCTGGAGCATGGCGGTGATCAAGCAGGCAGCCGCGCTGGTGAACATGGAGCTGGGGCTGCTGGACGGCAGGCTGGGCAGCGCGATTGTCCAGGCTGCGCATGAAGTGGCCGAGGGCAGGTGGGACGATCAGTTCGTGGTCGACCCGTTCCAGGCGGGAGCCGGCACCAGCCACAATATGAACGCCAACGAGGTGATCGCCAACCGGGCGAACCAGATCCTGGGCTTTGCCGTCGCCGACCCACAGAAACCGGTGCACTCCAATGACCACGTCAACATGGCGCAGTCCACCAACGACGTCATCCCGACGGCGATCCGCCTTGGCTGTCTGTGGAGGCTCGATGAGCTGACCGGTGCCGTGGACCGCCTGGCAGCCGGTTTGCGTGCCAAGGCACTCGAGTTCGACGACGTGGTCAAGTCGGGGCGGACGCACCTGCAGGATGCCGTGCCTGTGCGCCTGGGGCAGGAGTTTGGGGGATATGCGCGCGCCGTCGAGCGAGACGGGGAGCGCATCCGGCGTGCGGCTGAGGGGCTGCGCCGTCTGGGTATCGGCGGTACGGCGGCCGGCACGGGACTGAATGCGCACCCCGAGTACCACGGACGGATGGTGCAGAAGATATCGGAGATCACGGGGCTCGCGTTGTACCCGTCAGATGACCTCTTCGAGTCGATGCAGAGCCTGGCGGATGCGGCCGACTTTTCCGCGTCGATGCGCACGCTGGCTATCACGCTGACGCGGATCGCGAACGACTTCCGGCTGCTGGCAAGCGGGCCGGCATCTGGGCTCGACGAGCTGCGCCTGCCGGCGGTGCAGCCGGGCAGCAGCATCATGCCCGGCAAGGTCAATCCCGTGATGGCTGAGATGCTGAACATGGCCTGCTTCCACGCGATGGGGAACGACCTGGCAGTCATGTTGGCCGCGCAGGCGGGCCAACTCGAGCTGAACGTGATGATGCCCATCGTCGCCCACAACCTCTTCGAGATGATGCACGTGTTGGCCGGGGCCATCCGGGCATTCACGGACAAGTGCGTGGCCGGTCTGGAGGCGAACCGCGAGAAGGCCGCGGGCTGGCTGGCGAAGAACCCCATCCTGGTGACGGCGCTGAACCCGGTAATCGGCTACCTGAAGGGCGCCGAGGTGGCGAAAGAGGCGATGGCGACGAGCCGGAGCGTCCGGGAGGTGGTCGTGGAGCGTGGGTACTTGACCGCCGAGGAGGCCGAGCGGATCCTGGACGCGCGAAAGATGACGGAGGGTGGGATTCAGTCGGCCGGCGCGGGAGGATAGGCAAGAATGACGCCTGTGAGGGCAATCTACCCTCACCCCAACCCTCTCCCTGAAAAAGAGAGGGGAAGAGAATGCCCACCAGGGGCTATACTACGGAGCGGCGGCGCTCACGCGTAGGGTCGTCTCCAGCAGAACTCGCTCCCCCAAGCGGAGGTCTGTGACGGGGTCGTAGAGCCCCACTTCGAGCCGGTATTCCCCCTCGGGCAGGCCGGAGGGCATGAGGAGGGCCCGCGGGTCGGCCAGGTACTCGCCGGGCAGCCAGCCGAGCGAAGGCAGCTTCCCCTGGCCGGGTATCCCATCATCCTGCGCCACGATCTGGCCGTTTGCATCCAGGAGATGGACAAAGGAACGGTAGCTCTTGTCGGGCGTCGCCAGGGCATGCCAGTAAAGGGTCAGCGACATCGGCGAACTCGGCGCCAGGGCAGCCTCCCCCAGGTCATAGCCGACCAGCTCAACCGAATCGCCCAGGAGGAATTGCTGTACGTGCTGAGGCGCGGGTCGCGCGTAGTTGTGCTCCCTTCCCTGCACCCGGATGCCTGCTAGGTCGACGGAGGTGCGGCCTGCCCCCATTGAGACCGGCCGGCCGTCAGCGGCACGCAAGAGGCTGAGGACAAGCCGGTAGCGGCCCGCGGGCGCGGCGGCCGGGACAGTCAGGGCGTGCGGGTCGCGCACCAACTCACCGGCTGCCCACCAAGCTGTGGGGTAGGTGCCGGCCACGGGCTTTTCGGCCAGCTCGGCCTGAACGGTGCCCGTCTCGTCCAGTAGCTGGAGCCGCGGGAAGAAATCCTCGCCTGGAGAACTGAGCGCCTGCCAGAAGAGATCAACCTCGACTACCTCTCCAACCACTTGCGTTTCGGTGCTGCGCAGAGTGTAGCCCAGGAGGCGAAGCGGGCCGGCGTCCCGCTCCAGCGGGACGCCGATCGGCATAGCCTCCACCGCAGGCGGTGTGCCGGGCCGGACGACCTGCACGGTGCCGAGGGGCACCTCGGAGGCACCGCGGCCATCCTGAACCGCAGGCAATGGCGCCAAGTCCGCCGTGCGGTAGACGCGCAGTGTGAGCCGGTAGCGACCCGGTGGGGTGCCGGCCGGCACGAGCAGGCCGAGACGGTCCAGGCGGGACGTGCCCACCGGCCAGAGGGTGAAGGGGTCGCGCCCGCCCTGCGGCTCGGAGTCTCGCTGGGCCCAGACCCGGCCGGCGGCGTCGACGAGGCGCAGGCCTACGGTATAGGCAGCGCCGGGAGGGCCTACCAGCTTCCAGGCCAGGTCCACTGGCACCACTCCCCAGCCGGCCTCCACCGGGCCGGCACCCAGAGCGGCGCCATCCAGGCTCAGCCAGTCGCCCAACCGCGCCGCCAAGGGCTGATTCTCCGTCTGCCCGGCGGAGAAGAGCGTGAGCACCGTCGTATCGCCGTACCACTGGGTCAGCACCGGGTAGGCGTGCTCTACAAGAAAGGCGTCCATTTGGTCCTCGAGCACGCGGCCCATCGACTGGTGGGCCGGGAACCAGAGCCGGCCGTTTCGGGCCAGCAGCCGGTCCAGATCGGAGGCCATGAGTGCGGGATCGTCGGCCCAATACTGGCGCTCCTCAGGCAGCACCTCGCGGGGCGAGAGAACAAGCTCCGGTCGTCGGTCACCAGGCAGGTAAGACTCGAAATAGCCGATCTGCCAGGGATGCACGGCCACAAGGGCGTCGTCCGGTCGGGCCAGGGCAGCGACCCGGGAAGCGAGAGGGCGGTAGTCGTCGTCGGCGTAGCGCGGGACGGTGTAGAAAAAGGCCAGCGAGAGGATTGCCACGAGCACGAAGGAGGCCAGCGGCAGCAGCGCGAGGAGCATGCGGCGCCTCCACAGGTGGAAGAGAGCAGCAGCGACCAAGATGAGAAAGTAGGGCAGTGCCAGCAGCAGCTGGCGCTCGATGCGCGGGGCGGTGAAGGGAAAGAGAAGATTGACCACAAAGCCGCCCAGAACCAATCCCAGGACGATCAGGGCGCAGGCCAGGAGGAGGCCATTCCCCTCACTCTGGTGCGGCGCAGGTGCGGAGACGGCTGCCCGACGCCGCCGGGATCGCAGCCTGATAGACAGGAACAGGCACGCGGCGAGGAGGGCAAGAGGGACGAGCCCAACCCACCACCAGGCAGTCAGGCCGCCTTCGGCGTGGCCCCAGTCAAAGGCCGCCAGGTGGCGCCCAAGATAGCGCAGGAAGGGAATGGGCGCGTCCTCCTCAACCCCCACCTTGTAGCGGACGTAGGTGAGGAGCTTGTTGCCGGCGTAGAGGAGCCAGGGGAGGAACAGAAGCAGGGCGGCCGCCTGCGCGCTGAGCCAGGGGAGCCAGGCCCGGAAGGAATGGCGACGGGCGAGCCAGCGGGCGATCACTGCCAGGTTGAGCGCGAGAAGCAGAAAGCCGGCGTAGTATTGGGTGTAGAGGGCGGCGCCGGCGGCCAGCACGTAGCCGAGCCACGGCACCACGCTCCAGGCCGAGTCCACCATCTTGAGCGCGAAATAGAAGGCGGCTAGGCCGAGGAGGGTGACGAGGCCATACATACGCACTTCCTGCGAGTAGTAGACGGCGAAAGGAGAGATGGACAGGAGGAGGGCGGCCAGCAGCCCGGCCTTGGCGCCGGCGAGCCTGCGGGCAGCCAGGTAGAGGAGGGGCACGGCGGCCGTGCCGGCCAGGACCGATAGCAGGCGTGCTGCGATCGGGGAGGCGCCGAAGAGAGCAGTCCAGAGGTGCAGCAGGGCGTAGTAGAGGGGGGGGTGGATATCGACGGCGGTAAGGCGCGCCATGGAATCGAGCGTCGTCGTGGCGAAGTAGACGCTCCAACCCTCATCCCACCAGAGAGGCTGGAAGCCCAGGCGCAGTAGCCGGAGGGCAAGGGCGAGCACGACGACTGCGCCCAGAGCCAGTTGGCGGCGCGAACCAGGAGTGAGCTTGGCCCACGAGGGCCGGCCCTCACGCGCTGCGAAGGGATGGGCAAGGGTCATAGGGCAAGTATAGCACGATTGCACGGCAGTGGGAAGCGGCATGTTTTGCCCGGCAATGCGACTGCGAGGAATACGGACCTCAACCCCGGTACGCCCACAGTGTTCGCTGTTGTCAAGGATTGGTTAGCAGTCTGTTTCCATTGTTAATCTAATCCTTATGGACTTGTCCCGCCTTTTGTGGTAGACTGCAGGCGGAGAGGTAAGGCGGGGGAAGCGCATGGACAGCACGCTCTTGATCACGATGATCGTCCTCCTGGTCGGAGTCCTGATCAGCGGCTACCTGAAGGGCCGGCAGAAGGACCGGGTGATGCAGGACTTTTCGGGGTATCACGTCACCATGGAGATGGTGGACGGCCGACTGGTGTGGGGCAACATGCGACTACACCCGACGGGCATCGAGCTTGTCTACAAGAGCGATGTACAGGACGAGTACCACATCGAGACAAGCTTTATCCTGTACAAAGACGAGTTCCCGCGGATCCAGGCGCTCTATCGCTACCTGGACGAGATCGATGGCGAGCAGTGGAAGAAGCGCCAGCGCGAATCCAAGAAGACCTTCCACCCGGGGTTCTGGCGGCGACTGCAGCGCCACAGCCGCAACTTCCTGAACACCGTGTCCGACTCGGTAAGCCAGGCGATCGGGATCCTGGTCGGCTATGCCCAAACCACCCCGAAGCGGCGTATCTCGGCGGGCAGTGACGCGTACCTGAGCAAGGTGAGCGAAAGCATCATCGGTTACGTGGGCACGAAGTACGATCCCCTTCTGGAGAGGTACGTCGGGACCAAGGTGGTGGTCGAAGTGACCGAGGGCGGGACAGTACACGAGCACATCGGCATCCTGAGAGACTACACAGCCGACTACCTGGAGATGCTCGACGTGCAGTACCCCAAGCAGGCGATCCTCTCGGTCGACCAGGAGGAGGATGGCCTAGAAGAGCAGAACATGCGGATCGTGCGGCATGGGGAGAGCCTGCACGTGACAAACATCGGGGAGACCTCTCTGTTGATCGAGCGGCTGCGTGTCGGAGACCAGGTCAAGACCCTCAATGCCGTGCTTGACAAAGACGACCAACTGGAGCTTCACGCTCCACGGGGCGCCGGAGAGACCACCGCGGTCATAGACGCAAGGGTAATCCGCCAGCTCGATTGGATCCTCCCCCGCGCCCACGCGCTGATCAGGCACAAGGCAGAGCGATACGATCCGGACTATGTCTTTGACATCGGACGGGTGTTGGCAAAGGACCACCTCACGGATGAGGAGGAACGGTACCTGGAAGTCCTGAGGGAGAACCCGGAGGACGCCTCGAGCGCGCTTGAGCTGGGGCAGCTTCTGTTCCAGCGGGGGCGGCTCGCGGACGCGGAGCGGTGGTTCATGCAGGCCCTGAAGAACAGCCAGCACCTGCCGGACGGCGGGAAGCTGGCGAGCCGCCAGTTGCGCTATATTGAGCAGAAACGATCCATGCGCGGACAAGCGGCCTGAGGCAAGGCACAGGGCGCAATGCACGGGGCGCAATGGCGAATTCGCCATTGTGCCCCGTGACTTTTCTAGAACCCCTCCAGCCGGGTGACGTCGATGATGCCCCGGCTCAGACGCCAGAGGGCCTGAAGGAGGCCCAAGCGCTCCTCTCGCAGGGCCCGGTCGGGATCCATTACGAGCACCTCGTCGAAGAAGCGGTTGATGACAGGGATGGCCGGCCAGAGGGCCGTCAACAGGCGGTCGACGTCGCTATGGGGCGTGACCTGGGCGCGAGCCTGCCGATAGGCCTCCCCAAGGGCGACGGTTGCAGGATGAGGATCGGCGCCGTGCGTGTACTCGAACTCTCGCGGCTGGTCGCGCACGATGCGGATGCAGCGCCCGTAGGCGTTCAGCAGATCGAGCCAGTCGGAGCGCTCCACCCAGGCCGACAACTGGGCGGCCGTGCGGTAGGCGCTGTAGGGATCGCCAGCGCGCTCGGCCAGGACGGCATCGACCACGTCGTAGCGGAACCCCTTATCGCGCAGCCAGCCGCGCAGCCGCTCGCCGATGAAAGCCAGGACCTCCTCCAGCACCTGATCGCCGGCGGCGACGGGCATGAGGACGGCCGCCTGCGCGAGGAGCGGGCGCAGGGGAAGGCGGATCTCGTGTGCGACGAGGCTCTGGACGATACCCAGGGCGTCGCGCCGAAGGTGGTAGGGGTCGGTGGAGCCTGTGGGCGCCAGGCCCGTGGCGAACAGGCCGACCAGGCTATCGAGCCGGTCGGCGATGGCCAAAGCTAGGCCGGGCTTGGTGGCGGGCAGCCGATCGCGGGCCGAGCGGGGCAGGTAGTGCTCGGCGATGGCGAGGGCGACCGCACTTGGCTCCCCCGAGCGCAGGGCATAGTGGTGGCCCATCAAGCCCTGGAGGTTGGTGAACTCGATGACGAGCTGGGTGGCCAGGTCGGCCTTGCAGAGGTGGGCGGCCCGCAGCGCCACGGCCCGATCGGGCTCGCCCAGCCCCAGACCACGGCCGACGTGCGGGACGAGTTGCTCCAACCGGCGGCACTTGTCCAACATGGAGCCGAGCTGCTCCTGGAAGGTGAGGGTGCCCAGCCGGGGTAGGAACTCTTCCAACGGCTTGCGGATATCGTGCTCGTAGAAGAAGCGCGCGTCGGAGAAGCGGGCGCGCAGCACCTCTTCGTTGCCTTCGCGGACGGTGTCCAGGTGCCGGTCGTCGCCGTTGCGCACGGTCACGAAGTAAGGGAGGAGCTTGCCCTCAGGACCGGTGACGGGGAAGTAGAGTTGGTGCTTCCTCATGGCGGTGACGAGCACATCCTGGGGAAGTGCCAGGAAGTCGGGCTCAAAGCGGCCGAGGAGGGCGGTGGGGCACTCGACCAAGTTGGTCACCTCGTCGAGGAGGTCGGGATCGTCGGGTATGCCGCCGCCGACGGAGGCAGCCAACGCCGCGGCCTGGGTGCGGATCTGCTCACGGCGCTCCCCCTCATCGAGGACGATGGACTGGGCGGCCAGGGTGGCGAGATAGTCGTCTGCGTGAGCCAGCTCGAAGGGGGGCGATCCGAGGGGCCGCAGGCCACGGCTGGACCGCCCGCTCGAGACGCCGGCAAAGTCGAAGGGGATGACCTGGTCGCCCAGCAGGGACACGAGCCAACGCAGCGGCCGCGAGAAGGAAACGCCGGACTGGTTCCAGCGCATCGCCTTGGGGAAGCGGAGGCCGGCGAGCAGCCCCGGCAATTGCTCGGAGAGGATTGCGGCTGCCGAGCGCCCTGCCTCGGTCCGGGTGGCGACCACGTAGGTCTTGTCGCCTTCGGTCACAACACGCAGCGACTCCACGGGGACGCCCTGCTTCTGGGCAAAGCCTTCCGCGGCGCGAGTGGGCTTGCCGGCGGCGTCGAAGGCCACCTTGGCGGGAGGGCCCTGCACGTCGAGGGTGCGATTGGGCTGCCGCGGGGCAAGGCCGGAGACGAGCACGGCCTGGCGTCGGGGCGTGCCCACGACCCGGACCGGCTCGTACGATAGCCGTGCCTCGTCGAGCATCTTGGGTACCGCTGCGGAGAGATAATCAAGGACTATCCTCAAATCACCAGCAGGCAGCTCTTCGGTTCCGATCTCAAGCAGGAAAGTGGCGGGTGGCTCGGTCGGGAGACCGGCCACAGCAGGGAGGAGGCCGGTCACAGTGGCGGGTGACTCGGTCGGGAGACCGGCCACAGCGGGTACGGCGGGCGCGTAGCTCAGGAATGGGTAACCCATCTCCTTGCGCTGCTCGACGTAGAGGCGGGCGACCTGGCGACTGAGGTCGCGCATGCGGGAAAAGTAGGAGGCGCGCTCAGTGATGCCGACGGCACCACGCGCATCGAGGAGGTTGAAGGTGTGGGAGCAGCGCAGCACATAGTCGTATGCGGGAATGACCAACCCACGGGCTATGCAGGCCCGCGCCTCTGCCAGGTAGAGGTTGTACATCTGGGTCAGGCGCTCGACGTCAGCGAGCTCAAAGTTATAGATGCAGTGCTCGATCTCGGAGCGCTTGTAGATGTCGCCGTAGGTGTGGACCCCATCCCAGTCGATCTCCCATACCGAGTGTACCTTCTGCAGGTAAAGGACGATGCGCTCCAGGCCGTAGGTCAGCTCGACGGGCACGGGGTCACAGGGCAGCCCGCCCGCCTGTTGGAAGTAGGTGTACTGGCTGATCTCCTGCCCATCGAGCCATACCTGCCAGCCAAGGCCCCAGGAGCCGAGGGCAGGGCTTTCCCAGTTGTCCTCGACAAAGCGGACGTCGTGCTCGCGCATGCGGATGCCGATGGCTTCGAGGCTGCCCAGGTAGAGCTCCTGGGGGTTGCCGGGCTCCGGCTTGAGGATGACCTGGTACTGGGTGTGCATCTGCATCCGGTTGGGGTTCTCCGCATAGCGGCCATCGTCGGCGCGGTAGGAGGGCTCCACGTAGGCGACGTTCCAGGGCTCGGGGCCGAGGACGCGGAGCGTGGTGGCCGGGTTGCCGGTGCCGGCGCCCAGTTTCTCGCTGTAGGGCTGCCACATCAAGCAGCCATAGTCGGCCCAGTAGCGGTTGAGCCGCATAATCACTTCCTGGAAGGACAAGGCCTCGGCTGCCCGGGTTTCTTCGGAGTGTGTCATGGTTGTTCCCTTTCGCCCGCCGCCATCTGGCTGCGCAGGTGGTGTAGAAACTCGACCGACTTGAGCTTGCGCTCAAGATGGTAGGTGATGTAGCGGCTCGTCGCCTGCTCCACTTCGGCGTGGGTGGCGCCCGCGAGCTTGAGCAGGCGGCACGTTTCCCACTCGCGCGTCTGAAGGAAGCGAAGTACCTTCAGCGCATTGACCGAAAGCTCAGTCGTGCCCGGCCTCTCGTGCCCACAGCGCGCACACAGGACAGAGCCGTCGGCCACGCTCAGGTAGTTGACCTCGGGCTCCAGGACCTTCTCGCAGCCGCTGCAGACAAAGAGCTGCGGCTGGTAGCCGACCAGGCCCAGGAGATGTAGCTCGAAGTAACGGACGGCCATCTGGAGATCCTGGGTGGTGCAGAGCCAGCCAAAGGCGGCCTTCAGCAGGTCAAAGACGGCGTGGTTCTCATCGCGCTCGGCGGTGAAGCCGTCGGCCAGCTCGGCCACATAGTACGCATAGGTCGTGCGCAGCAGATCCTCGCGCAGCGGCCGGTATGGCTCCAGGGTCTCCGCCTGGGTGATGATGTCCAGCTCGCGGCCGGTCGCCACCAGGAAGAGGCCGTGGCTGAAAAGCTCGACGTGGCCGGACTTGCGGCTGGCCGGCTTGCGCGCCCCCTTGGCGATCAGCTTGATCTTGCCGCGCTCTGGCGTAAAGACGGTGAGCAGGCGATCCGCCTCACCGAAATCGGTACGGCGGAGCACGATCGCTTCCGTACGATAGACCCGCTCACGACTGCTCATTCTCTCTGCGCCTCGGTAGGGGCGGGTTTGAAACCCGCCCTTACAATGCGGGCGGGGAGCCCCCGCCCTACAGGCAAACCTGGTTCAAAAAAGCGTCCGCCACCCCGGCCAAGCGGCGGCGGACGCAGCACCGTCTGACCCGGTATCGGGCTAGTAGTAACCCGTGAAACCGACCCCCGTCGATACGTTGGTGAGCACTGTGCCCACCAACCGCGCGTTGATCTGCTGCAATCGTTGCACGGCGGAGCGGGCGTACTCGCGGCGTGTCTTGCCAGCGCTGATGACGAGCAGCACGCCATCCACCTTGGTGGACAGAACCGCGGCATCCGTAACGGCGACGACGGGCGGCGTATCGAAGAAGACGTGGGACGCGCGCTGCGACAGGGCGGCGATGACCTCCTCCATTCGGCGCGAGCCCATCAGCTCGGCCGGGTTGGGCGGCAGGGGACCGCTGGCCAACAGAGAGAGCCCTTCGATGCCGGTATCTTGGAGCGGCGGCGAAGCGAGGGCCGTTTCATCCATCATCATGGTCGTCAGGCCAGAGTCGTTGGCCAGGCCAAAGATGCCGTGCAGGCTGGGCCGGCGCAGGTCGGCGTCAACGAGGAT
Organism: uncultured Chloroflexia bacterium; assembly: GCA_963701775.1. GTDB lineage: Bacteria > Chloroflexota > Anaerolineae > JAAYZQ01 > JAAYZQ01 > DAOQVR01. The sequence goes on along the minus strand of CAVPBH010000031.1, from coordinate 67,578 downwards.
CACCTTCTGGCCGGCCTGCGCGGTGACCACGGCCAGGTTGGCCAACGTGGTCGACTTGCCCTCGCCCACGCCGGCGGAGGTGATCACGAGCGTCTGGAGCTTGCGATCGAGGCCGGCGAAATCGAGGTTGGTGCGCAGGGTTCGATAGGCCTCGCTGATGGGCGAGCGGGGCTCGGAGACGGTGATAAGCTGGCCTAGTTTTTCATTCATATTCGCGGAACCTCACACAGAAGCTAGCGGGCACAAGACTCTAGATCAGCGCGACGACCAGCGCGCCAAGAGCGGCACCGATCACGAGCCCCACAAAGAAGAAGAGGAGGACGCCCGAATCGATCCAGGAGGGAAGGCGGGACCGGGAGGCACGCCCGGGCTTGGCCTGACCGCCGGCCGGGATGGCTCCGAGGACGGTGCTGCCGGTGGCCTTTTCGACGTCAGATGCGGTGCGCAGGGTGTCGGACTGGAGCCATTCCAGGAAAAAGACGATGATGCCGCCGGCGATCGCGCCAAAAACGGCACCCGCCAGGGTGTTGAACTTCTTATTCGGCCGCGCCAGGGGCACGTAGCGGATGTCATCCACCTTGGTGACGTCGATCCGGTCCGATTTGTCCTGTTCCTGGTTCCACTGGTCGCGTTCCTGGACAAAAAGGTCGGCCAGCGTCTGGGCCATGAGCCGTGCCTCTTCCTGGCTGTGGCTCTCGGCCACGATAGTGATGCTCATGTTCGAGGAATCGTCGCTGACGTCCAGGTCAGCAAGGAACTGGTCGGTGGTCATGTCCAACTGGGCCTGGTCGATGGCCTTCTGCGTCATACGGTGGCTCTTGATGTTGAGCACATAGTTGCGCAGCAGCTCCTTGGCGGCCTGGCTGAGTCCCCAATCGGCGCGCGCCGGATTGACGCTGAGCTGGATGGTGGCCTCGTAGGTCTTGGGGATAATGAGGCTCACGCCCAGCGCTGCCACGGCAGCTACGACCGCCACGAGAAGGATAATCCAGCCACGCTTGCGCGCGATACGCCAATAGTCACGAAACTCCACAATTGCCTCCGATACGCCCAAGTCGGAATATTCTAGCACGGGCTGGGCACTTGAGCAAGCCCGCGAGTCGGACAGTGGTCTCGACCCTCACCCCACCTCCCCCGTCGCAACGGGGGAGGTGCAGTCACAGCGGGCGCCGGCGCCCTAGACGGAAGCGCGGGCGCGGGATCTCGCCGAGGACGGAAACGCCCAGGGACTCGACTTCGGCACGGTCGCGGACCGAGGTGTCGAGGTAGTCCCAGAGAAAGGCGAGGCCCACCCCGGCCACCAAGGCGATCAGCAGCCGCAAGGGCAGGTCGAGCTTCTGCCGCAGGCTGAGGCCGACGGGGGCGATTCCCGGCCCGTCGATGAGCACGGCCTTGGCCTGGGTGCCCTCCAACTGGGGAAAGTACTCCTGGCCCGCGTCCTGGACGGCTGCGCGCACGGCCTCGGCGATGGCCTGCGCCTGGGCCTGGCCGGGCCAGTCGATGCTGACCGACATGATGCGGTGCTCACGGCTGGCAAAGATGGCCCCTACCGGAACGGCAAAGCCAACCTGCTCACCGATGCGCCGTGCAAAGTCGCCGCCCTTGACCACCTCGCACAGGTCGTCGGCCAGGTACTCGGAAGCGAGCCAGGCATCCGAGCGGCCTTCACCGTTGGCGGCAGCCACCGGCTCGGTGCCCTCAATACCGACCGAGAAGCGCATGGAGGCGCGGTAGACGGTGGCCGGCGCCCGGTGGAAGAGAAGGCTCAGGATCAAGACGAACCCTACCAGGAAGGCGATGATAGGCCAGCGGCGGCCGAGAATGCGGCCGTATTCCCTCAGTTCCATACTCCCCCCAATTCGTTCTCGATGGCCGAGCGCATGCCGGCCTTGAAAACGGAGACGTCGAATTGCCGGGCGTGCGCCCGGATAGCGACCGGGTCGAAGGCAGAGGCCTCGAAGCGGCGGACGGCCTCGCCCAGCGACTCCGGGGTCTGTTCGGCAAAAAAGGTGCCGGTGATCCCCTCGACGACGGTCTCGAGGGCGCCGCCGCCGGCATAGGCGATCACGGGACGGCCGGCGGCCATTGCCTCGACGGGTGCGATGCCGAAATCTTCCATACCCGGGAAGAGAAAGGCCCGGCAGCGGGCCAGCAGGCCGACCAGCGCATCATCGGAGACGCGGCCGAGGAAGCGGACACTCGGGCCGGCCTGGGACTGGAGCCTGGCCAAATCCCGCCCATTGCCCGCAATCCAAAGGGGCAGGTTGAGCCGGGTGAAGGCCTGGACGGCCAAGTCGATGCGCTTGTAGGGGACGAGGCGCGAGACGGTGAGGAAGTAGTCGTCGTGCCCATCGGCCGGAGTGAAGCGGCCGGTGTCGACCGGCGGGTAGAGGATGGTCGACTCGCGGCCGTAGATGCGGCGGACGCGCGCCTGTACCTCGCGCGAGATGGAGAGGAAGGTGTCCACGCGGCAGGCGGCGGCGAGCTCCCAACGCTGCAGGGCGCCGAGGAAAGGGCGAACCATGGTGCGTGCCAGGGGACTGGCTTCCTCCTGGCCGACATAGGCGTCATACTCCCAGACAAAGCGGGTCGGGGTCAGGCAATAACAGAGGTGGCGGGTGCCGGGCGAGGTCTTGATCCCGAGGCAGAAGGCGGACTTGTTGGAGATGACCAGGTCGTAGCCTGCCAGGTGCAGGCCGCCAAAGGCGAGAGGGTAGAGGAGAAGGTAGGGCTGGTGGCGGCGGTGGATGGCCGGCAAGCGGTCCATCCAGGTGGTGTGGATGGACCATTGGCGGAAGGCGGCCGGCATGGAGACGGGCGAGTAGATCGAGGTGTAGACCGGCGCACCGGGCAGGAGGTCGACCAGGGTGCTGAGCACGGCCTCGGCCCCGCCCTGCTGGTTGAGCCAGTCGTGGACGATGGCGACTTTCATGGGGGAAGTATAGCATAAAGGGTGAAGGAGGCAAGCGAAGGCGTACGAGGTTCGTGGGGACGTCGATGAGACGTTGACAGCAAGAGCGTGAGCAGGTAAGATGAGAGCCAGAGAGGCGGAAATGCAGATGAGCCCGCTCATTCCTTTGCCTGTCTCGGTCGTACCCGCAGAGGGCGCCTTTGCGCTGACGGAGAAGAGCCGGATCCTTGTCGATCCGGGCAATGACCGGCTGGCCGGCGTTGGGCGCGCGCTGGCCGAGCAGTTGCGGCCGGCGACCGGGTATGCACTTCCGGTCGTCCGCTGCCGGAGCGTACGCTTGCCGGGTGACCTGCTCCTGACGGTTGGGAGAGGGGATGTCACTCTGGGCGACGAAGGGTACGAGCTCAATGTCACTCCCGAGTATGTCAGGATCGCGGCCCCTCGCCCGGCTGGGGTCTTCTGGGGCGCCCAAACCCTGCGCCAGTTGCTGCCGCCTTCCGTGGAGCGGCCGGAACGCCAGCCCGGGCCCTGGGTCATCCCGGCGGTGGCGGTGCGCGACCGCCCGCGCTTCCCATGGCGGGGCTTCATGTTGGACGTGGCGCGCCACTTCTTCGGAGTGGAAGAGGTGAAGCGCGTGATCGACCTCCTGGCAACCTACAAGCTGAACGTGCTGCACCTGCACCTGACCGACGACCAAGGCTGGCGGATCGAGATCCGATCGTGGCCGCGACTGGCGGAGGTCGGGGGGAGTTCGGCTGCCGGTGGAGGGGACGGTGGATTCTACAGCCAGGCGGAGTACGCGGAGATTGTGGCCTACGCGCAGGCGCGGTACGTGACGGTGGTGCCCGAAATCGAGATGCCAGGGCACACGGGGGCGGCACTGGCATCGTATGCGGAGCTGAACGTAGACGGTGTGGCGCGCCCACCGTATACCTGCACGGAGGTGGGGCACAGCTCGCTGGCCCTCGACAAGGAGATTACCTATCGGTTCGTGGAGGACGTCATCCGTGAGATAGCCGAGCTGACGCCTGGACCCTACCTGCACATTGGCGGGGATGAGGCGTGGTCCACGGACCCCGACGCCTATGTACCCTTCGTCGAGCGGGTGCAGGCGATCGTGCACGCGCACGGCAAGCAGGTGGTGGGCTGGGAAGAGATCGCCCAGGCGCGGCTGCTGCGCTCGACCGTCGCCCAGCACTGGCTGAGCGGGCTGGCAAGCCAGGCGGCCGCCCAGGGTGCGAAGGTGATCCTGTCGCCGGCAGCGCGGACCTACCTGGACATGAAGTACGACGCCTCGACGCCGCTCGGCCTGGAGTGGGCAGGTCACGTGGATGTGCCGGACGCATACTCGTGGGAGCCGGCGACGCAGCTCGAGGGCGTCTCTGAGAGTGACATCCTGGGGGTCGAGGCACCGCTTTGGACGGAGACCGTGTGCACCCGGGCCGACCTGGAGGTCATGGCGCTGCCGCGGCTCCTCGGGATCGCAGAGATTGGGTGGACGCCGGCGGCGGGGAGGAGCTGGGAGGAATACCGGCTGCGCCTCGCGGCGCATGGGCCGCGGCTGGAGGCGATGGGGAGGCAGTTCCACCGGTCGCCGGCGGTGCCGTGGATGTAGGACGATTCAGGCCGGGCTTCCTGATCACTAGAGCCCGCAGCGCTTCGAGCCTGCTCTGCTAGCCTACGGCCCTGCGCTCTCCACAGTTCGCCCCTCAGATGCACCGGCACGGCCTGCCGTAGGGTGTTTCGCGCTGCTCGAAGCGAGTGGCATGGGCCCGTCGGGTTCGCCGCGGTACAACCAGCCGTGGCCGGGTAGGTCGTGCTGAGCCCAGGCACGCTGCGCTGCCGGCCTCAGTCCGAGTGACGCACAGGGGTTTGGCCGCCTCGTCGTGGAGGCCAGCGCCCCGACCCGGGGGTGAGGTGAGTGTCGCCTGCGAGTCGTTGGTCAGTAGTCGCCGGAATGGTGTTGTCTCAGAAGCTCCCGACGGCCTCCGTGTCCCTGTCGTAGAGGCGGAACTGGTGCTGGAATCCGACCAGCTCGAACGTGCTCTTGAGCTGGGCTGAGCACTCGGAGATGACCACGGATCCTGCGGGTATCATCCTCCGGACGGCGATTTGAGTCGCCATCAGGACTCTCAGGCCAGCACTGGAGATGAAAGTAACGTCCCTCAGGTTGACGACCAGGTTCCTCTTACCGGACTTGGTCAGGCCCAGCAGGGTCGCGTCCAGGGCAGGTGCGGTTGAACTATCGATCTGCCCGGCTACGGTGATCAACTCACAGCGTCTCATTGCTTCGGTCTTGATGTCCACGGCGTTTTCCTCCAATCTTCCTCATTGTGTCACTGGGCCTGGGCCGCCTGCGCCAGCAGACCTCTTACAAGCGCAATGTTGTTCGCCTTTCCTTCTCCGCGCAGGGCCCGGGCCGCCGCCGTCCAGTAGTGGTGGTTCTCCAGCATCTGGAGCTGGCTTCTGTACCACCTCTCGTCGCTCATCTGCGTGCCTGAAGCAGCCAGCTCATCCCGGAGATCCCTGTTCCGCGTGGCAAAGTCCTCCCGCCCCAGCACATCGAGGTCGGCATCGGCCAGGAGCTGTTCCAGGAGCGTGCGAGGCGACTGCGGCAGCTGGGTGGCCATGATCATCCCCTGGATGGCAGCAACTTGAGCCGGGCTAAAGCCAAAGCCGGGCAGGATCTGCGCCACGAGCTCGGCGCCCACCCGCTCGTGTTCCTGGCGCTGCTCGGTGTAGCCCAGGTCGTGACAGACGGCGGCCGTCTCCAGCAGCCGCACGTCGGCCTCCGGAACGCCGGTCATCTCCGCGAGCCTGTGCGCCGCCGGCAGCACCTCGTCCCGGGTGTGACCCAGGCTGTGATAGGTAAGCTCGGCGGGCAGCTCTTTCTCCAGGCGGGCCAGGGCAGATTGCTGGGCGCGCTCGAAATCGGCAGGGGTCGTGTCATAGAAGCTCTCGCTCAGGACGGCAGATTGGGCGCTCAGCTCCAAGCTTTGCGCGAGAAAGCGCTCGGCCTCTTCGAACGCCCCGGCGCGCATCGCCTGCTGGCCGGCCTTCTCGAGAGCCTCGATCGCCTTGGCGGGCTCCTCTGCCCGGCGCCAGTGATGGGCCAGCGCGGCGTAGTGGGGAGAAAGATCTTCGAAAGTGCGCTCGTGCCATTCGGCGGCCAAGCGGTGCAGGTGCCGGCGCTGGGCAAAGAGCAGCGAGTCGTAGGCCAGAGCATGGACCGCCGCACTCTTGAAGGTGTAGATGGGTTCGGCCGATTCCCCGGTGATCAGCTCCAGCCGCTCCAGCGCTCGGAGGTGCCGGTCCAGGTGCGGCGCGTCCGCCTCGTCGGGGAAGATGCCCTGTAGGAGGGCAAGCGAGAAAGTGCGGCCGGCCACGCTTGCCACCTTCAGCGTGAGCTGCTCGGCGGGGGCTAGCCGGTCGATCATCGCCTGGATAGCCGCCTCCGACTGGGGAGTGTGCACCCGACCCCCGGTGGGACGGTAGACCGGGATGGCTTCGGTCTTGCCCTTGACTCGGATGGGCGGCAGGGCCTGGAATGCCAGCTGCTCCTGCGCGCCCTGGAAGACGACCTCGTCGCACAGGATGCCTTCGCCGGCCGCCTGCATGAGCCGGGCGGCTAGGTTGGTCTTGTCGCCCAACACGCCGTAGGTGCGCTGGGTCGAGCTGCCGTAGGCACCGGTGCGCATGCGGCCTTTGGCGACGCCGATCTGGATGTTGGTAATGGAGCCCAGCTCAGGAGGTGGGAGGCGGAGGGCGAGCGCCGTCTGTACGGCACGAGCCTCGTCATCGCTATGGGCTGCTGGCGCGCCAAATGCAGCATAGAGATAGCTTCCCTTGTCGCCCACGGTCAGCTGCACCAAAATCCCTTCGTGCCGGTACACGACGGCTTGAGCCCACCGGACGAACGCATCGAGCTTGGCCCCGGCGTGGTCGTCGGCGTCGTAATCGATGCCGCGGAAGCTAAGGAAGAGCGCCACGGCCGGGCGTAGCTCGGCCAGGAACTGCTTGGTTCCGCTCGACAGGCGGGCGGCGACGGCGGGCGCCAGCCAGGGACGGCAGACGCTGTCGGGAAGAGTCTCAGGGGGCAGCTCGGGCCAAGGCCGGGGAGACACGGGCTCGGCCAGCCCCGCGATGACGGCAAAGCGCCGGCCCGACTCTTCGTCCACGCGCCACTCCTCAACCGCTACCCGGAGGCCGGCACGCTCGATCACCCCGGCCGCTGCCACCACTTCGCCGCGACGGGCCTGGTGCTCGGCCCGGGCAAGCTCGTCGAGCGGCGGCCCGGCGATGACCTCGTGCGTCTGGGTCTGCGGATCGCCGACCAGGAACCGGCGCACGGACCCGGCGGCGACGGCGACCTTGATGGCCAACGAGACGGGGGTGCCGGCAGAGGTGGTCAGGGAGGAGAAAGGAGCCATGGCGTGCTGCATGGAGAGCCCGCAGGCCAGGGCGCGCAGGCCATCGTCGCCGTCGAGCCAGCAGGTGATGGCGTCGCCGCTGAAGCCAATGACGCTGCCACCGTAAAGGTGCACCTGCGAAATCAGCGCCTCGTAGACTTCGTTGAGGAGGCGTGTCAGTTCCTCGGCCCCACGCCTGAGGCCCAACTCTTGCGCCAGGGCGGCCGTAAGGGGCGTGAAACCGGAGATGTCGGCAAAGAGCGCGGCCCCGGCAGTACTGTCCGGCAGCGACTCGCCGCGCAGCAGCGCCTGGCGGCGGTCCATCGGCAGGTAGACGGCGAGCGGCTCGACGAGCGCTTTGCGCATCTCCTCGACATCCTGGTGCATCTGCTGAAGCTGCTGTTTCAGTCGCTGCTCACGGAGGTGCACCTCGCGGGCCATGTGCTGAAAGACGCGCGCAAGCTGGCCGAGGGCGTCTTCACGAGCCGCCACCCGGTCGAGGCTGGCGGGATCAAAGCGGGCTGCCTGCACCGCAGCGGCGGCATCTGCCACGTAGCCGACCTGCTCCAGATATTCGCGCTCCAGGTCTCGCAGCCGCTTCTCGGCCAGCGATGTGTTGATCCGGGCACGCAGCAAGGCCGGCTTGAAGGGCTTGGGCAGATAGTCGGTGGCTCCCATCTCGATGCAGCGGACGATGCTGTCCATTTCTTCGACGGCCGAGATCATGATCACGGGGATGTGGTGGAGGGCTTCGTCCTGCTTGATGCGGCCAAGCGTCTCGTAGCCGTCCATCTCCGGCATCAGAATGTCGAGCAGGACCACGTCAAAAGGCCCGGCAGCAAGCATCTCAAGGGCCTGGCGCCCATTCTCGGCGGTGGCCACGCTATAGCCCTCCTGCACCAACGCGCGTTCGAGCATCATCCGGTTCATCCGGTTGTCGTCGACCACCAGCATCCGACCGCTGCTCTCCGGCATCGTCTATCTCTCCTGCTGAGGGTGCAATACACTCAGATCGGCCATGCGCGCACGAAGGCGGCCGGATAGCATCCGGATCACCCCACGAGCCACCTCGACGCGCTCCTCCATTGCTTCGTACAGCGCCTCCTGGTCCAGCCGGAGGAGCAGGCTGTCCACTCTGGCCGTGGCGGACGCCGAACGGGGCTCCGAGTCCAGCACCGCCATCTCTCCAAGGACTTGGCCGGCGGACAGCACGTCCAGCGTGCGGTCGCCATCGTGGACGCGCACTGAGCCACCGGCGACGAGAAAGAGGCAGTCGCCCAAGTCGCCTTTCCGGAAGATGGCTTGCCCGGCGCCGTACTCTACCTCCTCCAGGCATGGGGCCAGCTCGGCCAGGGTCTCCTCCGGCACCTCGGCAAAGACAGCAGCCCTCTTGAGGGCAATCACTTTCTCGACCGTCGTGAGCATCGTCTTTTCTCCCTCGCAACTGCTTTCCTGACATGGCACACCGGTGCCCACCCCGCCAGCATCCAGCCTTGCCGCGGCCCAGATCGCAGTCTCCCGGACCACAGGGGCCGGAGCGTGCATCGAATCTGCGACGGCCGTGGCAAGCGCATCGGCTGGGAGCCGACCCGCTGCGTACAAGGCACATGCCCGGACCCAGGCACCCAACCCAGCCGGCGGATCGGAGATTAGCTCCTCCAGACGCGCTAGGCGGCAGAAAGGCTGTTGGGGGAAGAGCGCGTGGATCGGATGCGCCCTCTGGCCGGGAGGTACGTCGGAAAGGAGCGCCAGGACTAGGCGCTTGAGGTCGGACGAAACGAGGGCGTCGAGCAGCTCCAGCGCATAGGCCCTGCGATCGGCCGAGGCCAGGGACAGGTTGTCGCGCGCCTGCAGGACCGAACGGCGGTCATACAGGAACGAGAGCAGGTAGAAGACACGTGTGCGGCACTGAGCCATCACCTCGCCAAGCGCACTCTGGAGCAACCCTACCGCATCGCCGCTTCCGAGGTCGGCTTGCGCGGCCAGGACTCCCGCGCAGAGAGCCGCTTCGGCCTTGAGCTGCCCGAGCACGTGGGGAGCATCGGCAGCCGGGGCCTGGTAACCGCTGCGGCAGAGGGCATGCAGGATCTCCGTGCGGATGCGGTACTCGGGGTAATCCAGGTGATCGTGTAGCCAGGCCACTGCCCTGGCCCCGCCGATGCGGCCGCAGACCTGGACGAGCCGGCGCTGTTTGGGTGGCTGGTCCTGCGCGGCGTCAAAAGAAGAGAAAAGGTTGGTCAGGCACCCCTCGGCCCCGGCGATCAGCGCAGAAACGGCTTCCGCGCGCAGAGCGGGTCGCTCAGGCCGGCGACGACCTGTGGCCAGAGGAGAGGGCTCCTGAGCTGTCCAGCAGCGCGCAGAGCCGCTCGCCGAACCCGGGGGTCTCGGTCCTGGAGGAGCGGCTGCAGCAGCTCGCCCTGGCTCTCGGCACCCGCGTCACCCACCACCCTCGCTGCCAGCAGCCGGAGGCCCGGGTCCGAAGAGCCGGCCATCAGCCGCAGCGTGTCGGTTGCTGCGCTCTCCCCGTCGGCCCCGCCGTGACGGAGCAGGCCGGTCAGGGCGCCCCGTCTGGTCTCTGGCTCGGGATCGTCCAGGTGGGGCATGAGGCGGTCGAGTCCATCGCTCCCGGCGAGGCCGGCCAGCGTGCGAAGCAGGCTGCCACACACGGCGGCATCCGGCTCCCGCTCCAGGCGGCGGCGAATCGCAGTTTTGGCACCGGTCACCTCAAGTCGCTCAATCCGCCGGAGGGCGTCCATCCTGACCTCGGGGGAAGGGTGGTCGAGCAGGCCGGGCAGGCATGGCGCCAAGGCGTCGGAGCCGATCGCCTCGAGCATCGTCAGGGCATAGGCCACCACGCCGGGCGAAGGGCTCTGCAGCTCGCGCCTCAGGATCGCCTCGGTCGAGGCGTCTATCAAGACACGCGGGGCCGCGCCCAGCCTGCGAGTGGCCAGGGCCCGCCTGAGCCGGTGGGGGTATTCGCGGACGAGCAGGCCCGCCGCCGCGGCCCAGATTATGACCAGGGCAAGCACCACGTAGGAGAGGCTCACCGGGCCCAGTCTGAGGAGCGCGGTGAGGGCCCACAGGACGACGCCAGAAAGCCCCAGCGCGAGAGAACCGGCGACGCCCTCGACCAATGCCTGGACCTTCAGGCGCTGCGCAGCCGGCAGGGGTTGGTATAGGATGTTGTAGACGGGGATGTCGACAGCGCCAAAGCAGACGTCGGCGAAGACACGCACCGCAGCCACCGTCCAGAAGAAGGCGACGACCAGGCCAAAGGCCGAGCCGACGACGACGGCCACAACGGTGCTGCCGAGGATCAGCGCCGGAGACAGCAGCACGCCACCCCGAACGCCCCGGCTCCGGAGGAAACGCGCGGTGAAGAAGCCGCGCCCAAGCAGGGTGAGCAGTCCGACGAAGCCAAAGAATAGGCCCAGGAAGCTGGCCAGCCGGTCTTCGTCGCCAAAGGTGGCACTTGCCCGATCGCAGAAGACGACGTCCAGGGTGCACCACAGCATCATCGCAACCACAAAGATCACCAGGATCAGCAGAACGTACCGATTTCTCCACCAACTCGGAGCGGCAGAGCCAGCAGCGGAGCCCGTCTTCTCGCCGGACGGAGTGGACAGGGAAGCAGCATACGAGCGGGTGGTGACCAAGATCAGGGCGAGCGCGCAGGCGCAGCAGACTGCGGACACCAGGAGCAGGGCGGGCGTGCCGATCCACAGAACCAGAGCAGGGACAATCATACCGCCCGCCGTCTTGGCCAGCTCCCGACCTGTCCCGATCAGGCCAAAGAGGCGCTTGCCCTGCTGCAAGGTGAACAGTCTTCCCGCCAGGTTCCAGTAGACAATGCTGGTGAGGGTGTTCGCGAGCTCGGCTGCAACGGGAAGCAAAAAGACCAGCCAGACGGCTCCGGCCAGAGACAGCCCGAGCCATGCACCGGCCAACACAAGAAGGACAAGGGTGACACCGGCAGCCGCCAGCCTGGAGAGCGAGAGCCGCTCACTCAGCCGGAGATAGGCCAGGGTGGCGGAGGTAACAACGAGGCCAATGGCGATGAAGGCGTAGGAAAGCCTCACGGCACCGAGCTGCGACAGGAAGAGGGTGTAGGCGGCCGTGCTCGCCAGGGTGACGCTGCTGCCGAGAAGAAAGGAGCAGGCGAACATCAGGGCCACCAGCCGGCCCTCGCCGGGCTCTATCTCGAGCAATGCGGTCAGTCTGCGAGCAACCACGGCGCTCATACCTCAGATCATCAAGCGATTGCCAGCTCGAGAGCCTCTCGGACTCTGGCGAACTCCTCCTCCGCGCGGGCAACCTTTTCCCGAGCGCCGTCGAGTGTGCCGGCCCTGCCCATCTCCTCCAGCTCCTTGGCCATCCGGGAGAGGCTCATCGCTCCAAAGTTGGCGCTGTTGGACTTGAGGCTGTGCGCAGCCCGCCGGAAGTCGTCGGGCTTTCCGGCAGCCAGCGCGGCGTGCATCGCGGCGAACAGGTCCGGAGCGTCCGCGAAGTACGTCTGCATCAGCTCGGCCAGAAACTCGGCATCGCCCCCCACCGAGTCCAGCAGACCGTCGAGCACGGCGCGGTCGATTGTCTCTTGTTCACTCATGTCCCTCTCCTCGATTCGTGTCGTGAGTGTGTTTCCTGGGCGGCACACCGCTCCAGGGCGGCCACCAGCTCCTCCACCCGGATCGGCTTCGCCAAATAGTCGTCCATCCCTGCCTCCAGGCACGCCGCTCGATCCTCCGCCAACGCGTTCGCCGTCAGCGCCACGATCCGCGGCCGCTCTCCCTCCGCCCAGCGCGCTCGGATCTGCCGGGTCGCCTCCAGCCCATCCATCTCCGGCATCTGCACATCCATCAACACCACGTCGTACGCCTGCCGTTCCACTGCACGATCGCCTCGACGCCATTCGCCGCCAGGTCGGCGCGGTAGCCGAGACGCTCGAGCAGCCGCAGCGCGAGCTTTTGGTTGACGGCGTTGTCCTCGGCCAGAAGGATGCGGAGAGGATGCCGCTTCCCCATCTCTCCGTCAAAGTGCCGCACGGCCTCAGCGGGCCTGGCGTCAACCTGCCGCACAACAGGCCGACAAGTGCGTTGTAGAGCTGGGAGGGCTTGATCGGCTTCAGCAGAAACGCCGCTATCCCCTCCGCCTCCGTGCCCGCCTCGCGCCGTCCCAGTGAGCTCACCATGATCATCGGCAGGTGAGGCGCCAGCCGCCGCAACTCCAACGCCAACATGAGCCCATCCATCTCCGGCATCTGGCGGTCGACGAGCGCGACGTCAAAGGCGGTGCCCTGGCGGAGCCAGTCGATGGCCTGAGCCGGGGAGCCCGTGTCCGACGGCAGCATGCCCCAGCCCTGGGCCTGAAGGGAGAAAATGCGGCGGTTTGTGGCGTTGTCGTCGACGATGAGAACGCGCTTGCCCTTCAGGTCCGCTGCTTCAGCCTGCAACTCTCTCCTCACCGGCAGCTCCGCCGCCAGCGCCTCGATCTTGAAGGGGAATCTACTCCCCTCCCCCGGCACCCCTGCACTCTCCGCCCACATCGTCCCGCCCATAAAATCTGCCAGCCGCCGGCTGATTGCCAGTCCGAGCCCGGTGCCGCCGTAGCGGCGCGTGGTGGAGCTGTCGACCTGGCTGAAGGACTGGAACAGCCGGTCCATCCGGTCCGGTGGGATCCCCACACCCGTGTCCCGCACCGAGAAATGCAGTGTACGCGACACCTTCTCGCCGGGCGGTCGTGTCCCTGCTCCGGACTCCGCCTCACCCGTAGACACGGTCACCACCACCTCACCGGCCTCCGTGAACTTGACCGCGTTGCCGATCAGGTTGACGAGGATCTGCCGGAGGCGCGTCACGTCACCCACTATCGCCGCCGGCACTCCCGGCTCGATCAGGTACGCCAGGTTCGACTCTTCGCCGACAGATGGGCGCCAGCAAGTCCAGGGCCGATTCCACACACTCAGGCAGGTCAAAGGGTGCCGATTCGAGATCCAGCCGGCCCGCTTCGATCTTGGAAAAGTCGAGGATGTCGTTGATGATGGTCAGCAGGGCATCGCCCGATGTGCGAATCGTCTCCGCAAAGTCGCGCTGCTCAGCCGACAGCGGGGTATCGAGCAGCAGGCTGGTCATGCCGATGACGGCATTCATCGGCGTCCGATCCGTGGCTCATGGTGGCGAGGAAGGCACTCTTGGCCTGGGTGGCGGATTCGGCCCGGCGCGTGGCTTCGGCCAGCTCAACGGTGCGTTCCGTCACACGCTGCTCAAGCGTGCGGTATAGGCGGGCACTGTCCACGGCACTGGCGATCTGCGTGCCGACGGTGACGAGAAGGTCCTGGAGGCTGCCCGAAAGGGGCCGACCGGTGGTTGCGTTGTCGACCGCAAGCAGCCCGACGGGCTTGCCCTGCGCCAATAGTGGCACAGCCAGGAAGGCGCGTACCCCCAGCGCGTTCAGGAAACCGCGGCTGTCTGCATCATCGATCTCTGCCGCGATCACCCACCACCCGAGGATGGGCGGACTGGTCGATCTCGGCCCAGAAGGGGATCGAGCCATCGAGAGGGATCTCAGCCTGCGCGAGAAGGGCAGCCATCTCGGGCGTGCCGCCGAACAGGCGGCCACTACCCAACACTCGGACACCGGCGCGCTCCTCCAGGAGCAGGATCAGGCCACGGTCGAAGGCGAAGTGAGTCGCGACGGCGCGCAGGCTTTGTCCAACAGCTCGTCTAGGTCCAGGGTGACGCTCAGCGCCTGGCCGATCTCGTGCAGAGCCATAGCTCGGAGAGTCGATGGTTCAGCGTTGTGTTGGCGAGCTGAAGCTCCGCGTTGCCTTGCTGGAAGTCGTCGAATTGCTGCTCGGCGGCATCCCGAATGTCCAGCAGCAACTGCTCTGCCCTTGCCTGCGCCTGGGCCGCTCTCCTGGCGCGCCAGAGGAGCCAGCCGCCGACGGCCGGAAGTATGGCCGAGGCGACTGCGGTCCATTCCCAGCCAGGTAGCCGTGCGAGGGTGTAGATGAGGAGCGCGACCGAGAGGACAATTCCAACCCAGATTCAGGGCCGGTTCGAGGCTGCATCGTCTCCCAGGTAAACTCCCACTCGCAGGCCTCGTCGCCGTGCAATGCGCAACGATGCTCCCTGATTTGGGCAACGGGCAGCCCTGCGCGCTGCCTGGGAATGGCGGCGTACACGCCCTGGTAGGCTTGGCAGGCCATCGCCAGATACGCCTGTGAAGGGCGGGCGGAAGCTGAGCAAGCTGCCGGGCCGGGAGCCAGCGGATCACGGCCGAAAGCGACTCCGTGGAGATCACCTCGAAATCGGCCTCCGTGACCCGCGACGTGAGGCGAGGGATCAGCCCGTAGATCTGGCGCAGCGACAGTGGCCGAACCAGAGCAAGGATTGCGGCTGGAATGTTTGAGACCGCGATGGAAGTGGAAGTAGGGATCGCCGCAGATTTCCCGGGCGAACTCGTTTACATACAGGTTGTACTCGTGCGAGTAGTAGTTTCCTTCGTCCAGCAGATAGTCGCGGGTGACGCGATACCGTGGATCGGGCACGATCGAGTTCAGCTGCTCGACGAGGCGATCCAGTGCCCCGCTCCGAGCCTCCGCGATGCGGGCCTCGCGTTCTTCCGCAGGCAGGCCGGCTGGCAACTCGCGCCCCTTTGGCGCCCCACATAGTCCTGCATGTGCCGCAACGCCCCGATCAGGCCCCCGCCGGTGATCTGCCGGATCGGCCGACCAGCCCTGTCAGCTCCAAAGGGTGGGCCGTCGAGGTGGCTCGGAAGGGGAGGCAAGGTCTCGTCGGACTGGGGAGGAGAGGCGGGGTGCGCCAGCTCCTCATCCGGCTCGAGCTTGCCATTTGGCGATTGCCTTGAGCGACCGCTCTTGGCAGAGGCCGGCGGCAGCTTTGAGCGCGAGACGCGGGTGTGCTGCGCCTCCTGAGGTCAGCCCAGGTGAACTCCCACTCGCAGTAGGGGTCCCGCGCAACTGGCAACGCAGGTCACGAACGGCGGCCTGGGGCAGATGTGAATGCACCTGCGGAATGGCAGCCAGGATGCCCTGAATGTACTCGCAAGACAGGTCGAGGAAGGTTGCACGTAGTGACTGGGGGAGGCGGGCCAGGTCCTTTTGCTGTGCCAGCGGATCACCGCCTGGTTGGCGCTAACGGACACGACTTCGAAATCCGTGTCGGCCATCTTGGCCGCAAAGCGGGGCAGCAGGCGATAGACCTTGCCAGCGAGAGCGTACTGGCCAGGACAAGCACCGCAGCCGGCGTACCCCGCACTCCGCAGTTGAAATGGGAGCTTGGATCGCCCGACAGGTCGCGGCAGATGTCGCTGAGGAAGACATTGAACTCGACCGAGTAGCTGTGCCCCTCGTCCATCAGATAGTCGGAGGTGACATGATAGCGCGAATCGGAGATGGACGCGTTGAGGCGGGAGATGAGCTTGTCCAGTGCGGCTGACCGGGCATCTTCCGGTGGACGCCCGCTGTCCACCGCACGCCGTGCGACGCACTCCAACATGTACTCCACGGTGGCGCGCATGATCGTGCCCTTGGTACGGCCCACCGGGCGGCCGGCCTCATCGGAACCGAACGGGCGGCCGACCATCTGGGGCGGCAGGGGGGCGGATCTGACCGGGCGGGTGCAGGCGTCGACTGTGTGCTCATACCCTAACCTCACACCGGAGCAGCGCGGCCACCAGCTCTTCGACGCGGATCGGCTTGGCCAAGTAGTCATCCATACCGGCTGCCAGGCAGGCTTCGCGGTCTTCTATCAGTGCGTTGGCGGTCATGGCAGCGATGCGCGGCCGCGTGCCGGCAGCCCATCGTGCGGAGATTTGGCGCGTTGCCTCCAGGCCGTCCATTTCCGGCATCTGCATGTCCATGAAGACCAGGTCATATGGCTGGCGCTCGACCGCACGGATCGCTTCCACCCCGTTGGCGGCGAGGTCGGCGCGGTAGCCCAGCCGCTCGAGCAGGCGGAGGGCCAGCTTTTGGTTGATGGTGTTGTCTTCGGCGAGGAGGATGCGCAGCGGGTGGCTCACGCCCATCTGGGTCGAACTGAGGTGCAGCCCCGGAAAGTTTGGCGGGCGCGGCCGTGGGCAGTCTGGCGAGGATTCCGACCAGTGCGTGGCCGAGCTGCGCGGGCTTGATGGGCTTGAGCAGGAAGGCCGCAAAGCCGGCGGCTTCGATCTCGGCCTCGCGCTGTCCGAGCGAGCTACCATGACCAAGGGCATTTTCGACTGGAGATGGCGGATTCCCGAGGCCAGCGCAAGGCCGTCAATCTCGGGCATCTGGCGATCCATGAGCGCGACGTCAAACACCTCGCCCGCGCGCAACCACTCCAGCGCCTCGGCAGGCGAGCCGGTGTCGCGCGGCGCCATGCCCCAGCCTCGCGTCTGTAGGGACATGATGCGCCGGTTGGTGGCGTTGTCGTCCACGATCAGAACCGTCTTGCCCCGCAGGTCCGCTGCCTCGGCTCGGAGATCAGCTTGTGCCGGGAGGGTGGCTGGCTGCGCCTGGATGGTAAAGTGGAAGGTACTTCCCTGTCCCGGGATGCCTGCGCTCTCCGCCCACATGGCACCGCCCATCATCTCCGCCAGGCGCCGGCTGATGGCCAGGCCGAGGCCGGTGCCTCCGTACCGGCGCGTGGTTGAGCCGTCGACTTGGCTGAACGATTGGAACAGGCGGTCCATGCGGTCGGGCGGGATGCCGAGGCCGGTGTCGTGCACGGAAAAGTGAAGCAACGCGGAGAGGGGGAGACGCTGGGGTGCGGGGACGGTCCCGGGGCCTTCGTGTCCCCGTGCCTCCGCGTCGCCGAAGGTCACGCTCACCACTACCTCCCCCTGCCCGGTGAACTCGATCCAGTTACCGATGAGGTTGACTAGAACCTGGCGTAGGCGCGTAACATCGCCGATAACGGATGCCGGTACCTCCGGATCGACCTGGTAGGCCAGGTCGAGGTTCTTTTCGCGGGCGGCGGGAGCAAGGAGGTCGAGCGCACCCTCGATGCACTCGTGCAGGTCGAAAGGCGCGCTCTCCAGGTCCAGCCGGCCGGCCTCGATCTTGGAAAAGTCGAGGATGTCGTTGATGATCGTCAAGAGCGCGTCGCCCGAAGACCGGATCGTCGCGGCGAACTCGCGCTGCTCTGGCGAGAGCGGGGTGTCGAGGAGCAGGCTCGTCATGCCGATCACCGCATTCATCGGGGTGCGGATTCGTGGCTCATTGTTGCCAGGAAAGCGCTTTTGGCCTGCGTCGCCAATTCTGCCTGCCGGGTGGCTTCGGCCAGCGCGGCCGTGCGCTTTTACCCGCTGCTTGAGGGTCGCGTTCTGTTGTCAGCAGCTCCCGGGCATGCTGGAGGTCAACTCGGGAGCGATGCTCGTCGCGGATCAGGCGCTGCTGGAAGCGATGGAACAGAATCTGCAATGCCATGATGATAACCAGGAGCCCCAGCGTGCCGATGCCCTCTGTGATCCAGTCTGCCGCGAGCAGGGAATTGCGCTCCGCCACCAGCGAGTGTGCCAGTGCGCCGCGGCCGGCCAGGATGGCAAAGGCGGCCAATGTGACAATGCTGATCGCCGACATCAGGATCCCATCCCGCGCCGATCAGGATGACCGCGCCAATGGGAAGGGCCAGCAGATACAGGCGGCCGTCACCGCTGAGGCCGGACGTGGCGAGCGAGGTCACGCCCACAACATAGGGAACGAGCAGGACACCCCACGCCCGGACCCGAGCATCCACGCGCCGGAAGACCGCGAGCGCCGCCAGCACCAGCGTCAGGGTACCGTCGAGGATCAGGGTAGGCCACTGGCCCTGCCTGGAAGCCGCCTCGACGATGGTCGTCACCATCATCGAGGCAGCCACAATCGCCACGACGATCAGGAGACAGGTTCAGTATCTTGGTTCGCCAGGCACGCAGCCTGGACTCTGCCTCGGAGTGGTTTGTCGCGGCCACAGTCCTTTGCCTATTCAGATTCAGCGGGCTTCTCGGGCCCGCCTGTGACCGGTTGGCTCCTGGCGAGCGCGGCTACCAGCTCTTCCACCCGGATCGGCTTGGCCAGGTAGTCATCCATGCCCGCCGCCAGGCATGCCTCCCGGTCCTCGCCATCGCGTTGCGGTCATGGCGATGATGCGCGGCCGCTCGCCGGCGCCCAGCGGGCGCAGATCTTGTGCGTCGCCTCCAGGCCATCCATCTCCGGCATCTGCACATCCATGAACACGAGGTCGTACGGTTGGCGCTCCACCGCCCGGATGACTTCCCCGCCGTTGGCGGCTACATCGGCCCGGTAGCCCAGCCGATCCAGAGGCCGGAGCGCCAGCTTTTGGTTCACGGCGTTGTCCTCCGCCAGCAGGATGCGCAGCGGCCGGCGCCTGCCCATCTCCGGGTCAAACTGGGGCGCAGCCACTGCCGGACTGGCCGTCGCTGCCTCGGACGCCCGGCGAGGAGGCCTACAGGGTATTATAGAGCAAGGAGGCGCGCACCGGCTTGACAAAGAAAGCGACAAACAGGTGTCTCTCTTCGCCCTCTCCCTTGCCCATCGAGCTGACCATGACCAGGGGCAGGTCCGCGCCGCGCAGTTCCGAGCTCGTCGCCCGCATCTACCCCGTCCCTCTCGGGCATCTGCCGGTCCCTCCTGGCCACATCAAAGCCTCGCCGCGGCGGACCCAGCCAGCGCTTCTGTGGGCGAACCGGTGGTCTGGGACAACAGGCCCCACGCCTGGGTTTAGAAGTGAGATTCGGCGGTTGATGGGTTGTCGTCCACAATGGACACCCGCCGCCTTACAGTTGGGGGTTTCGGCCTCGAGATCGGCGCTGGGCCAGTCGGCGGTCGCCTACGCCTGGATGTCAAGTCAAACGTGCTGCCCTGGCCGGGGATGCCGGCGCTTTCGGCCCACATCCGGCCGCCCATCAGGCTCTTCGGCCAGGCGGCGGCTGATGACCAAGCCCAGGCCGGTGCCGCCAAATCTGCGAGTCGTGGAGCTGTCCACCTGGCTGAAGGACTGGAAGAGGCGGTCCATGCGGTCGGGGGGGATTCCCAGGCCAGAGTCGCGCACGGAGAAATGAATCAAGGCGGATAGGGGAGGGCGCTGGGACGCGGGGGCGGTCCCCACGTCTCGTGCCCCCGAGCCTCCGCGTCACCCAGGGTCACGCTTATCAGGACCTCACCCTTCTCGGTGAACTTGCAGGCATTGCTGAGGAGGTTGAGCAGGATCTGGCGAAGGCGCGTCTCATCGCCCAGGATGCCGGCCGGCACTGCGGATCGATCCAGCAGCCCACCTCGATACCCTTGGCGGAAGCCTGGCCGGCAACCAGGCCCAGCGCGCTCTCCACGCACTCTCGCAGGTCGAACGGCTGGCGCTCGAGATCGATGCGGCGTGCCTCAATCTTGGAAAAGTCGAGGATATCGTTGATGACCGTGAGCAGTGCGTCGCCGGAGGAGCGGATCGTCTCCGCGAACTCGCGCTGCTCTGCAGACAGGGGCGTGTCTAGCAGGAGGCTCGTCATGCCATGACGGCGTTCATCGGGGTGCGGATCCGTGGCTCATCGTCGCCAGGAAGGCGCTCTTGGCCTGGGTGGCCGATTCGGCGGCCGCCTTGGCCTCGCGCAGCTCCTCCTCGGCGCGTTTGCGGTCCGTGATATCGCGGATTGTCTTGATGGCGCCGACCACATCCCCCTTCGAGTTGCGCAGTGCGGAGGCCGTGGCGTACAGGTATGCCGTGTGACCCCGTAGGCTCGACACCGGCGTCTCGCCCGACAACGCCGCGCCGTTGCGCCGCAAGCTGATGTACCGCGCCTCGATCTCTTCGTCGGGCAGCAGCACCAGGTCAATCAGGATCGGCCTGCGCTCGGCGTAGAAGGGCAGCGCGTACTCGTAGTTGCCCCTGCCCACCATGTCCGCCGCCTTCACCCCGGTCATCTCCTCAATGGCGCGATTCCAGGCAATGACCCGACCGTCGCGTCGATGACGAGCGTGGCATCGGGCAAAAAGTCGATGATGTCGGCCATGCGCCGCTGCGACTCCTGGGCGGCCTCGAAGAGGCGAGCATTCTCGATGCCGACGGCTGCCTGCTGGGCGAGGCCACTGGCGAAGGAGAGCTCGGCTTCGTTGAAGACGGGGTCCTCCGGGTCACGCCAAACGGCCAGGGCGCCAATCGCCTGCTGCTGAACCAGGAGGGGCGCCACCATCAGTTTTTCCCCCTCCTCGGTGTCATCTGTCCCGGGGATGTGAATGCCTCGCGCATCGTGGGACGTGTCGTCGATCCGTCGGCTACGCCGCACTTCACGATGCTTCCGATGATGCCCCTGCCGACTGCGACTCGTCTGCAAGCACCTGCTCTGCCGTGTCGCCCGCGGCAGCAATGGCCCTGAGGGTGGAGCCGTCTGGCTGGAGCAGGTAGACGGCACCGGACCCGGCGCCCAGAAGCTCGCGCGCCTGCCCGGCGATACGCTCCAGGACAAGCTGAGGTCGAGAGTCGCCGAGATTTCGCGTCCGACGGCAGCGAGGGCGGCCATCTCAGTGGCGCGGCGCTCGGTCTCGGCATAGAGCCGGGCGCTCTTGATGGCGATGGCCGCCTGGCGCGCCAAACTGACCAGGAATTCCAGCTCGGACGCAACAAAGAGGCCCTGGTCGCGAACCCTCCAGACGGCCATCACCCCGATGACCCGTCCGCGAGAGATCAGCGGTGCCTCCATCAGCACTTCCTGCTCCTCGTTCAGGGTCGGGGTGCCGGCGATGTGCCGGGTACGCGGATCTTGTCGGGGAAGTTGACGATTTCCGCGACACCACTCTCGGCAACGTGCCCGGTGATGCCGCTCCCCAGAGCGAGGGTCTGGGCCTTGGTCTCATCGACGTACTTGCCCAAGGCCACGACGGCGCGCAGGGTATGCCCGTCGGGCTCCACCAGGTAGAGCGCGATGTCGCGCACGCGCAGCAGCCGCGGGTCCTGGCGGCCAGGCGCTCCAGGACCGGCTCCATCTCGTGGGTGGAGGCAATGTCGCTGCCGATCTCGGCCAACGCGGCCATTTCCCGGCTCGACGCTGGGTTTCCTGGTACAGACGGGCATCCGCAGGCCGTACCTACACTGGCGGCGATCGTGCTCAGTACACGCAGGTCGTCCTCGTCGAACCGGCCCTCCTGGGACGTGCTCTGAACGCTGAGGACGCCGATAGCCTCCGGGCCGACCGGGATGGGCACACCCAGGTAGGACCGAGCTTCCACCCCCACGCGCTGGACACCCAGCTCGGTCGCGCGCGTTCCGATCTCGCGGTTGATGAGCAAGGGCTGCCCGCTGAGGAGGATCTGGGAGGTCAACCCTTCGCCCAGCCTGAGGGGCGCTATCTCCTGGCCGAACATGTAGGGAAAGTGGATTTGCCTGCCTGCCGATCGAGCATGGCTACGTAGGCGATATCGGCCTGGAAGGCCGTACGAACCTGCTCGCCGACCAAGGATCAGCGTGTCCGCCTCGAGCCGCGAAGCCAGCGCCTGGCTGATGCGGTTGACGGTGGAAAGCTCGGCGGCTCGCTGGCGTGATTCTTCGAGAAGCCGGTTTTCTCGGCAAAAAGCCGCGCATTCTCCAGCGCCACGCCCATGCTGGACGCAAGGGTCGAAAGCAGGCGGACGCCGGCCTCATCGTAGGCGTGCTGCCGATAGCTTTGAACGCTAACCACGCCGATGACGCGCTCGCCGACGACGATCGGCGCCCCCAGGTAGGATTGTGTGGGCTTGTCCCGGGGTGACCCTCAATACCATGGGAGCGCACCGTGCTCGACCTGCTCCTCATTGGTGCCGAGCAGCAGCGGCTGCCGAGACCGAATGACGGCCGATGTCAACCCCTTGCCGAGGGGAAACGGCGCTGCGGTCGTCATGTCACCGCGATCGTACGAGTACGCATCGTAGATCATGCCTGTCGCGGCGTTGTGCAGCAAGATATTCACCACTTCGGCACCGAAGATATCCTGCGCCTGCTCACCTTCCAGGCGAATGATCGCGCCCGCGTCGAGCTGCCGGGCCAGGGCTGTGCCCAAGCGGTTGATGACCTCAAGTTCCGAGGTGCGCTGCTGCGTCTCCGCGAGCAAGCGGTTCGTCCGTCGAACAGGCGCGCATTCTCCAGCGCCACGCTCATGCTGTTGGCCAGCGTGGTGAGCAGCCGCACATCGGACTCGCTGAATGCCTGCTCGCGGTCGATATTCTGCAGCGAGATCACGCCCTTCACTTCGTTCCCCGCAATGAGCGGCACAAAAAGCATCGATTTGGGGTTCTCGGTTCCTGGGACCAGAGTCATGCCGAATTCGGCTGCGCGCACTAGGGCGTTATCGTTGATCAACACCACCTGGCGGTTCGGACCAGGTAGTCGGCGACGCCCTCATCCGTCAAAGGATAGGGTTCGTCGCGAAAACGCTGCCCTTTCTCGATGTAGTAGCGCGGCGTCGCAAGCCGTGCCGGAAGTCGTACGTGGTGATGGTTACCGCTTGGGCATCAAGATGTCGCGGATCTTGTCGCCGACCAGGTCGTAGATGGCCTGCATGTCGAGCTGCGCGGCCAGACCCTGCTGCACGCTGTTGATGATCTCCAGCTCGGCCGTGCGCTGCTGCGTCTCGGCCAGCAGGCGGGTGGTCTCGTCAAACAGGCGCGCATTTTCCAGTGCGACACTCATGCTGCCGGCCAGGGTTGTCAGCAGCCGCACGTCGGGCTCGCTGAAGGCGTGCTCGCGGTCGATGTTCTGCAGCGAAATGGAGCCCGTCACCTCGCCTGCCGCGATCAGTGGCACCCACAGAGCGGACTTGGACGATTCGGTGCCGGGGACTGTGAACAGGCCGAACTGCGCGGCACGCTGCTCCATGTTCTCGTTGATCAGCACCGGCTGGCGAGTGCGGATCAGGTGGCCATTCATACCCCCTCGAGGAACGGATGTGGCTCTATAACAAGAACTCTTGATCCTCCCTCAAACGCATAGCGCTCGCAGACGATCCGCGAGACGTGGTCGTAGGTGACGATGGAGACCACCTCATCAAAGATGTTGCGGATCTTGTCGCCGACCAAGTCATAGATGGCCTGCATGTCAAGCTGCGCAGCCAGGGCCCCCTGCACGCTGCTGATGATCTCCAGCTCGGCGGTGCGCTCGCCCAGCTGGGAGTTGGCTGCCTGGAGGTCGCGGTGCGCTCCGCCACCCGCTGCTCCAGGCTCTCGGCCCAGGCGGCGTTTTCCAGGGCGACAGCCGCCTGGTTGGCCAGCACTGTGAGCAGGTCCCGGTCGCACTCGGAAAACCGGCCGAGATGCCGGCCATCTCGCAAGATCAGGCCGACCAGCTTGCCGGCGGCCATAAGGGGCACGCACAGCTGCGAGCGCTGCTCAAGCTCGGGAGCATCGGGCGGCGCATAGTGCAACTGAGCCTGGCGCTTGAGCGAGACGCCGTCGAGTAACACGTCGATTTCCAGCGCAGGAGGCGCACCCGCCACCACGAACTCGCCGGCTGGTTGCCGGCGCCCCTCTCCGTCGACGCGCCACAGGACTACCCGCTCGGCGCCGGTCAGCTCCACCACCTGGTTGACCACAAAGCGCGCCAGGTCGCCCGTCTCGTGGCGGGCGTTGAGCCGCAGTCCAATGTCGAGCATGCGCCCGAACTGGGCCTCCCCGCCGCCGGGTCCGGCCAGTGCGCCGGTCAGCGGCGCCAGAGGCAGCCCTCGGCGCGACGCCTCGCGCAGCCACTCTTCCACGATCTGCCGGTTGATCGCCACCTTGTTCAGGTAGTTGCGGCGCAGACCGTCGTCCGTCAGGTGCAATGGGGGCGAGCACCGCTTCGCGCGCCGGTCGAGGACACGCCAGGCATCGTCGGAGACCTCCCCCTCACGCCCACCCCTCTCCCCGGCAGGGAGGGGGAAGCGAGCGCCCGGTAGCGCCACCACCAGATCTCCTGGGGTGGGTACTCCGTAGCGGCGCTGCCGATGCTCTCCAGGAGGGCAGCGGCCCGCGCAGTGTGCGCTCGGGCAGCCTCGACATCCCCCAACTCCAGGCACGCCGACCCGAGCCAGGCGAGGGAGGTGCCCTGCTCGGCGGGGACGCCCAAGCCCCCATAGAGCTCGGCAGCCGCGCGGTAGAGGTCACAGGCCTCGGATAGCCGGCCCGCCCATGGGCCGCGCGGCCCAACCCGAGAGGTAGAAGGCCTCAACGCCCAGGTCCCCCACCTCTCGTGACAAAGTGAGCCCTTCCCGGTTGAGTGCCTCGGGATGGGCAGCCTCACCCAGGGCCATGTACGCCCGGGCCAGCGTGTCCAGGTAGTACGCAAAATCCGTCCGCGCCCTTTTCCGGCGGGCGGTCGCCACCGCCTCGGCTGCATCTTCGCGCGCCAGGGCGTACAGCCCCATGTGCGCGTTCTCCAGGGCCAGGTTGTTGTGCATCTGGGCCTGGCGGAGCCGGTCGCCAATGGCGCTGAAGGCAGCCAGGGCCTGCTCGTAGAGCGCGCGCCTCTGCGCCACATCGGGGTTGGCAGTACCGAGCCCGTTCAGGCACCGGGCCTCCGCGCCCCGATCCCCTGCACGACGGAAGAGCTCCAGGGCTTCCTCCAACTGGCTGACAGCCTCTGCCACGCGCTCCTGGCGCGAGTTGGCCAGAATAGGTACCAGAGAGCCTGCGCCTCTCCGAGTGGGTCCCCCAGGGAGCGGTACAACTCCAACGCCTGTTCGGCGTGGCCGCGCGCGGTATGATAGAGCGCCTCAAAACCTTCCACTGAGCTGAGGGCGGCCAGGGCGGCGGCTTCCAAGGCGTGATCCTCCCTCTGCCGGCCCACATCGAGCGCAGCCTGCGCCACCGCCGCGCCTCGGGGACTCGTCCCATTCGCCCGAGCAGGTCCGCCTGGCGATGGAGCTGACCCTGGAGCAGCGAGTCGCGCATCTCGTTCACGAGCCGGGCCATGGCTTCCAGGTCGGCTTCCAGCGTAGCCAGGTCGCCGAGCATCCGATGGGCCTCCGCCTGCGTGTCGAGCAGGGCGTAGGCGGTCTCGGGCGGGATGCCCGGCTGCGCCAGGGCCTGGCCCGACTAGGAGAGGGCAGCCTCCCAATCATACGCGGCCCGCGCCGCCCGGTAGCGGCCACCAGGTCGTCCAGCGGCGGAATTGTCGTGGGTTCTTCTTTCATCGGCTTCTCCACATGGGCACGAGACCTGACAGGTCTCCGAGACCTGTCAGGTCTGATTACCTTAGCTGCGGAAGCTCCACCGGGTCATCTTGGGGGCGGACGTCGCAGTAGAGCGCCTCGGCCACGACCAGAGCCTTCTGCACGTCGCTCTCGTCGTGGTACAGCGCCTCGATGTGTGGCAGGACCTGGGCGTGCTCGCGGCACACCGCTCGCCCGCAGAAACGACACACGCCGTGTGCCGGACGGTCACAATGCCAGCAGCTCATCTTGGTTCTCCCTTATCCTTGCCTCTCCCCTGCGGGCGAGAGGAGTTCGCTCGAAGCGCCATCAGCCGGCGGCTGGCCTCACGCTCCAGGCCGCGACTGAGGTAAAGATGCCCGGCCACCAGCCGGCTAAAGTCCTCCCGGTCCAGCGCCAGCACTTGCACCTCGGTCAGTGCACGCACAGTGGCGGTGCGTGGGACCTGCATCAGCAGGGCAATCTCGCCCACGTACTCCCCCGGCCCGCGCTGGGCGACCACCCGCTCCACTCCATCCTGACGCACCGACGTCTCGACGCGCCCCGACTCGATCACGGAGAATGTCTCGCCGGCCTCGCCCTGGCGGATGATCTCAACCCCCGGCTCGTAGCTCTCTTCCCGCATCTGGGCGGTGATGAGCTGGATCTGGTGCGCATCGAGGTCGGCAAAGAGCGGCACTCGGCGCAGGAAGTCAGCCCGGGCGATGGAGGATCACCGTGTCGCGCAGTGCGAAGCGCACCTTGACCAGCCGCTCGAAATCGATCCGGCTCAGCGACAGCAACTCGGTGGGCACAGTGGCGCGGCAAGTGGCGTTGCGCGGCGCGTCGTTCAGCAGGGCCAGCTCGCCGAAGTAGTCACCGCGGTCGAGCTGGTCCACAACGTTGCTGACGCCCGCTGCATCGCGCTGCGTCACTTCGATGTGGCCACGGTGCACAACGTAGAAACGGTCGCCCAGCTCGCCTTGGCGGATGACGGTGCGGCCCGGCGGGACCTGCTCCAAGCGCAACTGGGAGCACAGCAGGTCGAGATCCCCTTCGTCCATGGTGGCAAAGAGCGGAATGCGCCGCAGCAGCGCCCGGTAACTCTGTTGGGTGGACCGGAATGCGCGGCTCAGCGCCTCGGCCCGGCGCACGTCGCAGAAGATGTACTGGGCGGCCACCTCACGTTGGTCCCAGGGCAGGCCGTCGTAGGCGCGCTGAAGCGCCCGCACGGTCTGCTCTTCGCCGGCCTGCCGGACCATCAAGTCGAGCAGCGACGTCAGTGCGGCAGCATAGGTCTCGCCCCGCTGCACCAAAGGCGCGTCGGCAGGAAGGGATTGCTCGACTTGCCCCTTCACCACCCGCACTTGCCAGCCGGCGGCAAGGGCGTAGGTATTGAAGGTGTTCTCCAGCGCGCGCGACTGGCGCTCGCCCGCGAAAGCACGCCACTCTGTTCCGAGGCTGCGCACGGTCGAGCCGAAAGCGCCATCCACGCGCTGGATGTCGTTAAGGCCCAAGGTGGCCTGCGGCTGTGCCTGGGCGGCGGCGAGGCCGGCATAGGCTCGCTGGAACGCCAGGGCTGCTGCTGCCAGGTGCAGGTAGGGCAGCACGGGCGAACCGTCAATCAGAGTGGTGACCAACAGCCCGGCCCCCGCGAGCGCCAAGAGGGCCCAAGAGGGAGCCATGCGCGTTCGCCCGTAGGAGACCAGGGCCGGCACGAGCGCGACCAGGAGCCAAAGTGCAGTGACGGGGCCTGCCACGGCGAGCCAAGCGCGGGATTCAAAGGCTGAACTGCGCCGGGAGCCATGCAGCCAGGAAAAAGGCCAGGACGCAGCAGGCCGCCAAGCCCACGACCAGGAAGGCCTGCTCCCAACGGGCAAGCTGCTTGAGGCCCGTTCCGGTCAGCAGGCTAAGCCCCGCTCCGATCAGGCAGAGTGCCGCTGACAGGCCCAGGCCGGCTGCGCTCAGGCCGGCCGGCTCGGCGCCAAGCCAGCCCCATGCCTGGGCGAGGATGGCGGCCTCCTTGAAAAAGAGCGCCAGCGCCAGGCCGGCAAGCAGCCAGAAGAAGGGAGCCAGACGGGATCCTTTGGTAGTGGTCGCACTGCGCGCCATCAGGCCGGCGGTCGCGCCCAAGGCTATCAGGCCGATGATGGGCAGCCAATTCGAGCGGCCTAGGTTGCCAGGCAGGAGGCCAAGAATGAGGGAGGCGACGAGCAGGGTCGCGGCGAGCTTCCAGCCCCTGAACAAGCCTCTGCGGGCGGCCGAGCGCACCAGGTTCCGGAGCATGCCCCAGAAACCCAAGGCCAGCGACGCTGCGAGGATCAAGCTGAGGAGCAGCACGACAACCGTGACTATCGTCTGACCCGCCCCCATCTCCCGGCTCAAGAGACCACTCACGGCGCTCGATATGCGCGTCTGGTAGAAGCGAGCGGCCAGGTACAGCGCGTAGACAGTCCACGCCGACGACAGGAGGCCGAATACGGTAAAGATCTTTTCTTCCCGGGAGAAGGAGATGAGAAATGCTTTGACCCTGGTGCCGACACGCCGAAGGCCCTTCGCTGCGCTCGAGGGCAGGCCCTTCAGCTTGGCTGCCAAGCCGGTGCGCACGAAGTCGAGCGACTTGCGGCGCAGCCCCGGGATCTCCAGCCAGTCCATCAGCATATAGTAGCCGTCCAGCTCCAGCAGGGGCATGAGGTTGAAAAAGACGAGCATGTAGGTCATGAATGCGAACTGGAAGAGCACGGCGTTCAGACCAAAGGAGGGCCAGATGACCATCACGATGCTGGCGAGGCCAGCCAGGATCAGGCCACTGTAGGGCCCCGCCCAGGTGACGGCCAGGCGGGCGCGCTTGCCCTCCATCCAGATGTCCGTGGTGTCCACGAAGAAGCCAGGCATCCCTGCGTAGAACATGAAGCCACCGCGCCGCACCTCGCGCCGGTAATGTTTGACGGTCAGGGCGTGGGCCGACTCGTGGATGAAAATGGCGACTATGTAGGCAATGGCGAGCACCGCCGTTCCCCATCCATACGACCCGTTGATCTGGGCCACGCCGTATCCACCCTGGCGGAAAGCGCGGAAGAAGCAGTAGAGGCCGGCTATGGAGAGGAGGAGGTAGAGGATCAGAACCGGCCAGGTGTAGAAAAGCCGGCCTCCCCAGCGGTAGAGGCCGGTCAGTACGCGGTCCAGCCCGCCGACGGCGAACTGCTTGCCCATGATCGCCGACAGCATACCCAGCACTCGCGTCTGGGGGCGCCGGCGGACCAACTGGAGCCGGACCTGGCCATAGATGTTGGCCGGCTGGTCGACGAGGAGCCTGTTCTGCTTGAGCCCCAGGACCAACGAGGCCACACGCGAGAAGGCAAAGGACTTGAACTCCAGGAAGTAGGCGACTACCAGATCCTTGACGGTCCGCGTGCCGTCCATCTTTTGCCACAGGAAGTAGTCGTGGTCGCCCATGCGGTAATAGGTCTTGGCATGGGGGTTCTTGAGAATGATGTAGGGGCCCTGCCGGTCCTGGAGCCGGCTGGGCTCGGCGTCTGGAATCGCCTGGGGCCGGTATTGGGCTAAATCCACCTTGGCTCGAAGCCACGCAAGCAGCCCGCTGCCTCCAGCGGTGAGCGCCGATCCCCCGGCTGCCAAGCTGTCTCGAAGCGACGTTGCCTCCATGAGAAGATCTCCTTCAACCAACGGAACGGTCTCGACGGGCTCCAGGCCCTTGGTTACGACCACCCCAATTGTATCACAGCCCCTTGCAGGCGTCCAGCCACGGCTCCGGCCGCAGCCACAACCCCCTACCGAAATGCCTCGGTGGACTCCGGGCGCTTAGCTGCGAGTGGCCCGATAGTCACGGCCACGTGCCGCCGGCCATCCAGGTAGGTCCGCGCGGCTTGCAGCACTTCGGCGCACTGCACGGCGCGGATGCGGCGCACCGCCTCGTCCAGAGGCTCGATGTGGTGGAGCAGTGCTTCGATCCCGTGGATGCCGGCCACGGCCAGGTTCGTCTCAAAGCGTCGGGCCAGCGTCCCGGAATAGTTGTCCTGTGCTGCTCTCAGCTCCTCTTCCCCAATCCCATCCTGGCACAGCCGGTCCCACTCCTCCAGGATGGCTGCCTCCACGTGCGGAAGGTGCTGCGGGTCGCAGGCGCAGCGGACGGCGAAGAGGCCGGCATCCTCGTACTGGGCTATCACAGTCTGGACGCCGTACACCAGTCGCTCCTGCTCGCGCAGCCGCTGATAGAGCCGGGCACTGCCGCCCATGCCGAGCACGCGCTCAATAATCTTGAGCGGGTTGCGATCCGGGTGGCCCATATGGACGGTGGGCACACCTAGCAGCAGCGTCGCCTGGTGCAGGTCCCGCTCCAGGTGTGCCCGCCGTACGCCTTGAAGCGGTGGCTCTTCGGCCGGCCGCGGGCGCTCCTCCCCGCCCTGCGGCAGGGCACCGAAGCACTCCTCGGCGCGCTGCCGCGCTTCGAGCGGATCGAAGGCGCCGCAAATGCAGAGCACGACGTTTCCGGTCACGAAACGCTGCCGGTAGAAGGAGAGCATGCTCGCATGATCCAGGGCCTGGAGGCCGGGCAGGGTGCCCAACACAGGATGCCGAAATGGGTGCGCGTGCCACAATGTCTCGGCAAACAGGTCGAAGATGCGCTCCTCGCGGTCCTGGGCGCGCCGGATCTCCTCCAGCAGGACCAGTTTCTCGTTCCAGAAATCGTCCTCGCGCAGCGCGGGCTCGACCAGCACCAGGGAGATGGCCTGCAGTGCCGCCGCCAGGCCCCCGGACGGCATGACGGCGCTGATGTGGAGGTACTCCTTGGCCGTCCCTGCCTCGAGCGTCCCACCCAGGCCCTCGATCGCTGCAAAGAGCTGCCGCTGTGTGCGGTGGTGCGTGCCTTTGAAGAGTAGGTGCTCCGTGAGATGTGCCAGGCCTAGGGCCGGGCTGGCTTCCTCGGGCAGTGGGTGTTCGGCGTCGTAGCGGCTCCCGGCACGCACGTAGGCGCGCGCGGCGACCGTAAGCGTGTGCGGGCGCAGGACAAGGAGGAGCCGCAGCCCGTTCGGAAGCGTGAGACCGGCGCACTCCAGTTGGTTCATCCTGACAAAACAGAATGGAGACGGGCCGACTGCCATAGTCAGTCGGCCCGAGACTCGTCTCCGAATTGGCTCTGGACCTGTCCGGCAGCGTTGCCAGGGAACGGGAGGCTACGGCCAGATCCGGCCCGCGTGGCCTAGCCTGCGTTCGGCGTTGCGCCCTCGATGTTGCTGTTGCCGGTTATGTCCTGGTCGCCGGTGATGCCAGACGCACCCGTCACGCCGTGGTCGCCCGTGATGCCGGACGCCCCGGTGATACCAGACGCACCCGTCACGCCGTGGTCACCCGTGATGCCGGACGCCCCGGTGATACCAGACGCACCCGTCACGCCGTGGTCGCCCGTGATGCCGGACGCCCCGGTGATACCAGACGCACCCGTCACGCCGTGGTCGCCCGTGATGCCGGACGCCCCGGTGATACCAGACGCACCCGTCACGCCGTGGTCACCCGTGATACCGGACGCACCCGTCACGCCGTGGTCGCCCGTGATGCCGGACGCTCCGGTGATACCGGACGCACCCGTGACGCCGTGGTCGCCCGTGATGCCGGACGCTCCGGTGATACCAGACGCACCCGTGACGCCGTGGTCGCCCGTGATGCCGGACGCTCCGGTGATACCAGACGCACCCGTGACGCCGTGGTCGCCCGTGATGCCAGGCCCGCCCGTAATGCCAGAGGCCCCGGTAATGCCAGACGCACCCGTGACGCCATGGTCGCCCGTAATGCCAGGCCCGCCGGTGATGCCGTGGTCACCCGTGATGCCGGGCCCGCCGGTGATGCCGTGGTCACCCGTGATGCCAGGCCCGCCGGTGATGCCGTGGTCACCCGTGATGCCGGGCCCGCCGGTGATGCCGTGGTCACCTGTAATGCCAGGCCCGCCGGTAATGCCGTGGTCACCCGTGATGCCGGGCCCGCCGGTGATGCCGTGGTCACCCGTAATGCCGGGCCCGCCGGTGATGCCGTGGTCACCTGTAATGCCAGGCCCGCCGGTAATGCCGTGGTCGCCTGTGACGCCGGGCCCGCCCGTAAGGTGAGAGCCACCCAGCAGCCCGAACCCGAGACCGACCTTGGAGACCCGCTCGTCCAGGGTGCCGGCGAACGACTCCATCGTCTCAAAGTCGATCGCCATCAGCGACGCGACTTCCTCCTGCGTCAGATCGTAGCCACCCAACGCCTCGGTCGGGTTGGAAAACAGCGCCGCCCGGAACTTGGCGTCCACCACTGCCTTGCCAATAACAGCCTCCACTGCTTCGCGACTCATCGTACATTCTCCTTTCGGGTTTTCTGCGACTTGGATTGTCTCCGCAAGCCTGACCCAATCATACCCCAGACGGCTGCCAGCGTCTATGGCTTCCTTCACACGTGGTGGGTGAACCTTTTCACTGCCAGGCTGTGATCTGGCTCACAGCTTGCCGCTTGGGGGCAGCAACTACGACCGCACTTGCTGCTCGAGCCTGCGCCGGTCGAGGATGGTGATACGCGTTCCGTCCAGCGCAATTAGGCCCCTGGTACGAAAGGCGACCAGCACCTTGTTGACGCTCTCCCGGCTGGAAGCCACCCAGGTAGCCAGCTCGCTCTGTGTGAGGGATAGCTCAATCTCAATGCCTTCTCGCTCTACGCCGCAGCGTGACGCTAGATCTAGCAGCCGCGCCGCGACTCGGCTGTTGACGTCGAGGAAGGCCAAGTCTTCGATCGAGCGGGTGGCGTAGCGCAAGCGCATGGACAGCAACTCCATCAGGTTCTGCGCCAGGCGGGGGCAGGTCTGTAGGACGCGGAATAGGTCCTCCCGTTGAAGGGTAAGCGTGCCGGTGCTCTCGAGGGCTATCGCCCCCGTGGCACGGGGCCGCCCGTCCAAGGCGGCCATTTCCCCGAACACCTCCCCGGGTCCCAATACGTTAGTCGAGATTTCCTGGCCCGCATCGCTGATGACGAAAAGCCGGACCTGGCCCGACTCGATGAGATAGAGGACGTGACCTGGGCTGTCTTTGTGGAAGATGTAGACGCCTTTGCCAAACGCGCGCCTCCCCAGGCAGTCTGCAAGGGTAGCCAGATCTGCGTCTGTGAGGCCATCGAATAGGGCAATCTCGCGCAGCGTCTGCAAGGCTGTCATCTGAACCCCCTGCCCGCGCGTCACCCTCTCGCCTGGATCGCGATCAGGGCGACGTCGTCGAACTGGGCACTGGCCCCGCGATACTGGTCGAGCATGGCCCAGACCTGATCGCACATCGCCTGGGCAGTTTCACAGCGGCTGGCCCGTGCCAGCGCCCGCAGCCGGTCAGGGCCAAAGCGTTTCCCCTGCGGGTCGGTGAGGTCGGTCGCGCCATCGGTGTACAACAGGAGGATGCTGCCGGGATCAAGGCCAATGCTCCGCTCTTCCAAGTCAGGAACGTCGAAGAGGCCCAAAGGCTGGCCCTGGCCGCGTTCAGTAGGAACGAGCTCCCCCGACGCGTCGAAGTGCAGCGGCATCTCGTGCCCGGCCCGTGCGTACAGAAAAGAGTCGTGGCGATAATCCAGCACGCCGTAAAGGACGGTCACGAACATGCCGGCTTCGTTCATACCCAGCAGGTGATGATTGGCTGCCTGTAGGACGCGAGCGGGCGAGGACCAGCGGGCGGCCTCGGCGCGCAGTAGGCTGTAGGTCAGTGCCATGAAGATCGCGGCCGGCACCCCCTTGTCCGACACGTCGCCAATCATCACACCGATCCGGTGGTCGGGCAGCGGGATAAAGTCATAGAGATCGCCGCCCACAGCCCGCGCCGGCATCAGAAAGGCGCCCAGGTCATAGCCGGGAACGCTGGGCAGGACGCTGGGCAATATGCTCCGCTGGATCCAACGAGCCATCTCGAGCTCCTTTTCAAGCCGTTCCTTCTCGATGATCTGTGCCTGGGCAGCCTTGAGCTCTTCGTAGGCCCGCGCCAGCTGGCGGTTCTTCTCGCGCAGGTCGGCGATGGTCGTGTTGTGGGAATTGTTCAGGCGCAGGCTCAGCACCCGGATCATCTGGTACGCAACGGCAGGGCGACGGTGGAGGAGCAGGTCAAAGTCGGGTCGCAGCATCTCCAGCAGGCGGACGGGAGTCAGGGCACGCACGCCGGCCGTCCGCCGTCCATCGGCCTCGAAGAGGCTCATCTCTCCAAAGAACTCGCCCGCGCCGCGGACGGCGACGGTGCGCTCCTCTGGAGTGCCCAACGCTTTGATGACTTCGACTTCGCCGGAGACGATGATGTAGAAGCGGTCGCCGGGATCGTTTTCGCCAAAGAGAAGAATGCCGGGGGCGATATCGACCTCGTGCAGAATATCTCCGACGAAGCCGATCTCGGCGCCGTGAAGGTCGGCAAACAGTGGTATCTGCCGGATCAGAGCTGCTTTGCTTTCGTCCATACCTGCCACTCCTCTGGCATAGGGAAATCCTGTGCGACGAGGGGATTGTAGCACATCACCGACAAGCTGTCAAAGACAGGGCAGTGAGCCCTGCCGGGGCTTGAAGATTGGCGCGATCAAGCGTATGATGGGTGGTGGAAAGGGAGCGTCTGCCATGGCCGAGAGACACGCGTACCTGGAGTTTCTGTCTGAGGAAGAGCTAGCCCGTATCGAGGAGACGGCCTACCGTCTGCTCGATGAGGTGGGAATCTTGCTGCAGCACGCCGAGGCGACCGAGATGTTGGCAGGGCGCGGCTGCCGCGTAGAACGGGGACGCGTGCGCATCCCCCGGGACACGGTGGAGTGGGCGCTGAGGAACGTCCGTGCGCACCGGCAGATGCCGGACATGCGCGGCTCGGCCGGCTTTGCGCTGGGCGACGGGCAGATCCGCTTTCACAATGGCGGGGGGCCGCCCTTTGTCTACGACCCGGAGAGCGGCCGGCGGCGGCCGGCGCTGCTGTGGGACGTGGCGGAGATGACCCGGCTGTTGGACGCGCTGCCGAACGTGGACGTGGTCATCCCGCTCTTTGGCGCGCAGGACGTGCGGCCGGAGCTGATGGAGCTGGCGGGCACGGCGACGTTGCTGCGCAACACGCGCAAGCCGGTCAGCTCGGGGGGTGTGGACAAGGCGGAGCAGGTGGCGTACGTCGTCGAGATGGCAGCCGCCTGCTGCGGGGGGATGGAGGCGTTCCGTGCGCGGCCGACGCTGGCGATTAGTGTGTCGCCCGTGAGTCCGATGACGTTCACCGAGAGCGTTGCCGGCGCAATCGTGGCCGTTGCCCGTTCGGGCGCACCGTTCCACTCACTGCCGTGCCCGTCGCTGGGCGCGACCGGGCCTATCACGATGGCCGGCAGCCTGGCGCAGCAGCACGCCGAGGTGCTGGCAAGCTTCTTGATCGCTGCCTGCGCCCGTCCGGGCACGGAGGTGCTCTACTGCTCGCGGATCAGCCCGGTCGATCTGAGGACGGCGGTGTCGTCGTGGGGCGGACCGGAGGTGGGGCTGGCGGGGGCGTGCGCGGGGCAGCTCGCTCACCGGCTGGGGCTGGCATGCGACTCGTACGGGCTGGCGGGAGGCGTCGGGCTTCTGGACGCGCAGTTCGCCTACCAGCGGCTGGGGAATGCGTTGGTGCCGGCACTGGCCGGCGTCGACCTGCTCTCCGGGGTGGGGAATACGGAGAGCGGGCTGGCAGGCGGCTACGAGGTGGCCGTGATCGACGACGAGATCATAAGCCTGATGAAGCGGATCGCGCGCGGCTGCGAGGTGACGGAAGAGACGCTGGCGTACGACGTGATGAGGGAGGCAATCGAGCGCGACGGCGTGTTCCTCGGGGAGCGGCACACTGCCCGGCAGATGCGCCGTGGGGCGCTGTGGGTGCCGGGCATCAGCGAGGCGCCGGGCTCGGGCGAGGAGCGCCTGGGCGTGGTCACGCGGGCGCGCGTGCGTGCGCAGGAGATCCTGCGCACGCACCAGGTGGAGCCGCTTCCGGACGATGTGCAGAGGCACCTGGACGAGATCATGGAGCGGGCTAGGCGCGAGCTGGTGAAGGAGTAGCGCCCGTCTCCCAGACTGTCACTTCAGCATCGATCGACTCTTGCCCGAAGGCGCGCGCCACCGAGACGCGGTGGTTGCCGTCCCGGACGTAGTAGGCGTCGCCGACCTGGACGAGCTGCACTGCCGGCAGGGCCAACCCCTGCAGCCAGGCCGACGCGACACGGATCCAGCGCTCGCGGTTGTGCGTCCTTTGCGGGCGGAAGTGCCCGTCAAAGTCCTCGCTGCGGCCCTCGCTGCCGACGATGCGGGCCAGCTGCATAACGCCGTTCAGGTGCAGGACGTCCTGGTGGTGGCGGCACAGGTCCTCGACGCGGCCGGCCAGGGCGAGCGAGCCGCGCAGGTCTTGGCGTTTGTTCTGTCGCAGCCGGCCACCCACGCGATGCGGCTTCGGGCGCAGGGTCTTCTGGCGCGGATTGTGGCGGAGCAGGGGCCGGGGACGCTGGCAGCGGCGTGGGCCTGGGTAGCAGGCAAGGATCCGGCCCGGGTGGCCGAGCTGGCTCAGGAGTGGCTGTCGAGCTAGGGGCTGCGCCTCTGCGACGGCCCAGAACTTGATGGCGCCATCGAGGCTACCGGGTAGACCGCGCCTCCTGCACCCGCTCCACAAACTGGCTGACGGACAACGAGGCCATGGTCTCCCCGATCAGGGCAAGGGGAAGGTCCTCCAGCTTCCGGAAGCGGACGCACGACTTGCCCACGTCGTACCTCTTGCCCGTTGCCCTGTACGCCGCTTCGAACTGCCGGCTGGTGCCTTCATCCATGTAGATCGCGGTGAGGTACAAAGCCATGTGGTGCTTCTGCGCTGCCAGCGCGGCGTACATCAGAGGCTGCTTGTTGTACGTGTCTGGATAGGTCTCCAGCGGCACCTGGTAGGTGATCATGCCCAAATTCATCGCCTCTTCGTACCCCTCGGGCAGGTTGTCCAGAATTACTTGGCGCACTGCAGCCAGCTCTGCGCGGCGTCCCTCGGGCTGCTCGGCCAGGTACTCGTCCACGGTGGATGCAGTGGATCGCATAGGTCACCTCATTCGTGCACAAACAGGCTCACCCGAGGAGCTCTGCAAGCCGGCGGCCGCCCTCGACATACTGGGGCTCGGCCAGGCGCGGGCAATCCTGCAGGTGGACCTCTCCAAAGAGCAGCCGGTAGGCAAAAGCCCAGCAAGTGGGCTCGCCGCAGACCCCGCAGCTCAGAAGCTTGGGGAGCAGCATATACGCATCCAGCGGGCCCAACATCTGCCGACGCTCGTAGCAGGGGAGATCTCGTCGCGCCTGCGCCAGATGTCGTTGCAGAGCTGCTGGAACCAGCGCAATTGGGCGACGGCATCTTCCTCGCCGTCAATCTTGGCCATGACGGCCACGTGCGGATAGAAGGTGAGGATGCGCCCGCCACGTTTGACAGTGAGGGTGCCGGCACCGGGGTTGTACATCAGGTTGGCGACGGCGGCATTCAAGTAAGGGAAGGCCGGAGATACGTCGTCCCAAAGCTCGGCGATGACCCGGTTCTTGTTCGAGTCGGCCACGCAATCGCCCACCTGGACGACGGTGAAGCCACTCAGCAGGGCGGGCTCTTCGCCCACTACGTCGGGAACCATTCGAAAACCTCCCGTCCTATGATCTCGATGCGGGTGTGCGTGAGGGCTGCTCCGCGAGCTGCCTTGGCTCGCGCAGTTGGGTGATCAAGAGAATGGCGATGCCCATCAGGCCGACCGCCAGCAGGAGCGCCGGGGTGAAGGCACCATTGGTGCCTTTCAGTGCCTCCATGACGTAGACAAAGACGACGGACACCTGGCCAAAAAGCTGGACGAGCCCGTTGGAGGTGCCTTCGGGCGTGGGCTGGGTGATCTCGGCGGCGTACTGTGTGCCGACAGGGCTGGCGCTGACCAGGAAGAAGCCGAGGCTGAAGGCCGAGAGGAAGAGGAGCCAGGTGCTGGTGGCAAAGGTCAGGCCGACCAGGCCGGGGACGGCCAGGCCGAAGCCGAGAAGTAGGTAGGGCTTGCGCCGTCGCTGCCGGTCGGAAAAGGGGGGATGATGACGGCACCGAGAATCCCTCCCACGAGCATGAGGGCGCCCGTGGTGCCGGCGTCGGTGGGGGTGAAGCCGCGCGGGCGGATGATGCTCTCGACCCAGGTGGTGCAGCCGTTGAAGATGCAAAAGCCAATGAAGGTGATGGCCAGGTAGAGCCAGAAGGACTTGACCCTGAGGGCGTGCTTCAGCCCGTCGAGCATGAGGGAGCGGACCTCCATGCCGGGCGGACAGGGCGGGGTGGCGGGCTTGTCGCGCGCGAAGAGGAGAAAGAGGAGAGCGGAGAAGGCGGCGATGCCACCATAGATAAGCTGGATGGTGGGGATGGACATGCTCTCGAAAAGAAGCGGGGTAAGCACCATGCCGAGGGCGGTGCCGACCAGGTTGGCGAGGGTGATCAGGCCGACGGCGGTGGCGCGCTCGCCGACGGCGAACCAGTTGGCCGGCAGCTTGGTCCAGGCATTCAGGAAGAAGGGCTGGGCGGCGGCGATGCCGATGGTGCTCCAGAGGACGAGGGTGTAGTTGGCGCCGGCGAGGCCGCGGGCCACGGCCAGGACGCCCATGAGAACGGCGCCGATGGAGACGGCCCGGCGGAAGCCGTAGGTATCGATCACCCAGGAGACGGGGATGGCGAGGGGGACGAAGGCGATCATGAAGGACATGGCCAGGAAGCCGATCTTGAGGTCGGTGACGCCGTAGAACTGGGCGGCGGGGCCGGTGATCGGTGCGTAGGCGATCCAGAGCATCTGCATGGTGAGGTTGACGAACATGAAAAGGGCGAGAACAACCCAGCGGTAGCCGTAGACGCGATATTGGTTTTCCATGATGCCTCCCTGCGGGGGGGATTATAGCCGGAAGGGGCAGGGATGACAACCGGGGGTCGTGCCTTTGCCCCAGCCCGCCCGCTGCCTACTTGCCCGGCGCTGAATTCGCCGATACAATGAGATCGTATGGACAACGTGTCCGAGGAGTGTGACGCATGCTGAACTCACCGCCAGGAACCGGCCCACGACCAGGCCGCCCTGGCGAACAGCCGGCTTGCCTGGTTCGAGGAGGCCAAGTTTGGGCTCTTCGTCCACTGGGGACCCTACTCGGTCGCCGGGGTCGAGGCCTCATGGCCGGTGATGGCCCCCGATCTGTCGGCCATCCTCTACCCTGCCAGCCCATCGATCGACGAGGCCGACTACGTGGCACTGCCGCGCTCCTTCAACCCAGCCGACTATGACCCCGACGCGTGGGTGCGCCTGGCTCACCGGGCCGGCATGAAGTATCTCATCTTCACCGCCAAGCACCATGACGGCTTTTGCATGTTCGATGCGCCGGGCACCGAATACAAGATTACGTCGACGCCCTTTGGCCGCGATGTGTGTGCTGAGCTAGCGCGCGCCTGCGACCGAGGCGGCCTGCGCCTGGGCTTCTATTACTCGCCGCCCGACATGCACCATCCCGGCTACCGCGATACCCGCCTGCCGGCAGCGCGCAACTGGCTGGGCGAGCCCGGTCGCCCCGAGTGGGGCACGTATCTTGACTACATGGAAGGGCACCTGCGCGCGCTGTTGACCCGGTATGGACCCGTGTGTGCCGTATGGTTCGACGGCCTGATGGATCACGAGAAGTATGATCCGCCGCGGTTTCACCGGCTGATCTCCGAGTGCAGCCCGGCCACATTGGTCAACGACCGGCTGGGCACGCCCTACGATTTCATCACGCCCGAACAGGCCATTCCCCGGGGTGGTATCCCGGTCAAAGGCCAGTCGCCGGCCGCAGCCCTCACCGGGCGCCAGGTGCGAACCATCCTGTTCCTGCTGCGGGTGCCGGGCATCCGGAGGCTGATCCAGAAGGCGGGCCGCACCTATGCCGAGGGCGGGCTGGCGGCGAGCCTGCCCGTTTCGCAGGCACCGGCCCCCGGCGAGTTCCAGCCCTGGGAAACGTGCATGACCATGAACCGGAGCTGGGCCTACAATCCGCGCGACACGACGTTCAAGCCGGCAGCCCAGCTCATCCAAAACCTGGTCAAGGTCGTGAGCCG
Source organism: uncultured Chloroflexia bacterium (assembly GCA_963701775.1). Taxonomy (GTDB): domain Bacteria; phylum Chloroflexota; class Anaerolineae; order JAAYZQ01; family JAAYZQ01; genus DAOQVR01. The sequence goes on along the minus strand of CAVPBH010000031.1, from coordinate 28,033 downwards.
GGGAGGCAACTACCTGCTCAACGTCGGCCCGACTCCACGCGGCACCCTTCCACCGGAGGCACTGGAGCGCCTGGAGGAGGTGGGCCGCTGGATGGCCGCCCACGGCGAGTCGGTGTACGGGACCACCTATGGCCCGGTGCAGGACCTGGCGTGGGCAAGGACGACCGCCCGGGGCAACATGGTCTATCTACACGTCCTGGATTGGCCGGCCGGGGGACAGTTGATTCTCCCGCGCTTCCCTTGGCCTGTCTCGGCCGTATCGCTGCTGGCCGGAGGGCGGCCGCTGCCGTTCCAGCGCTCCGGAGATCGCTTATGCATCGACGGACCGCCGGAGGCGCCCGACCGTGCGGTCACGGTGGTCGCGATCGAGACTCAATGAGGTCTTGGACCGGGTGTCCGCTTCACTTCTCCCTGCCGGCCACAGTCCGGCAGGGGTTGCGCAACAGGCCCGCCTTCTCAATCTCAATCTCCACGACGTCGCCGTCCTTGAGGTAGAGGGGCGGCCGGCGGAATCCCCCCGTGCCGTGCGGCGTGCCGGTCAGGATGACGTCCCCCGGCAGCAGCGTCGTGGCCCGGGTAATGAACTCAAGGTCCGCATCTCCGCCGGCAGCGTGGGGTCGGCCAAGTGCAGGTCGATCACGGCAGTCCCGGCCACAAGGCCGAGCCGAGCCGCGTGACCCTGGGAAAATGTGACGAATCGCATTGTAGGTTATGCACCTCCGGCCCTGGGTATGCTATACTCCCAGTATAGCACAACAGCTCGGCAAGCATGACCGAACAGCGCAGACCACTTCTCCACGCCAACCTTCGCTGGTTCCTGCTGGCCATGATCCTGGCCAACATCGCCGGCCAGATGGGCTACAGCATGATGTCGCTCTACCTGGTCGACCTGGGGGCCGATGTCGGCCAGGTTGGGCTGGTCTTTACCCTGGCGTCGCTCGTACCCACCCTGCTGCAGATCCTCGGCGGGTGGCTGTCCGACACCATCGGGCGGCTGCGCAGCATCGCCATCGGCAGCACGATCTCCGTCTCCGGCTGGATCGTCTTCTTCCTGGCCCCTTCCTGGGAGTGGATCCTGGTCGGGCTCTGCCTCGACTATGTCTCCAATTCCGTGGTCAGTCCCAGCTTCAGCGCCTACATCGCCGAGCAGTCGCCCGAGGAGCAGCGCGGGCGCGTCTTTGGCCTCACCAAGTCCATCTTCATGATCGTCACAGTCGTCGGCCCGGCGTTGGGAGGCTCGCTCGCCTACCACTACGGCTTCCGCTCGATGATGTTGGTGGCCCTGATCCTCTTTGCCGCCGCCACCGCCGTGCGCATCTGGATGGCCACGGCCGAGCGCTTTGCCTCCCACAAGAGCACCACCAGGCCGACCATGGCCGGGCTCAAGGCCCAGTTGGGCGCGATGTTCGCCCTGCTCTTCGCCGGCGGGATCCTGACCTGGATCTGGGTGACCGACGCCATCGGCGACACCGCCTTCAACCTGATCGGCCAACTCTACCCCATCTACCTATCCGAGATCGGTGGGCTGAACGTCCAGGAGATTGGCTGGCTCAACGCTGCCTCGGGCGTTGCGACGGTCGCCGCATCCGCCCTGGCCGGCTGGTTGGCCGACAGGACGGGGGAGCGTAGGGTTATCCTCGCCGGCTTTCTCCTCGTCACGGGCGGGCTCGTGATCCTGCTCCGGGCGGTGGCGCTGCCCGGCTTCCTGGCAGCCATGGCGGTCTACGGCCTGGGCATCGGCTGCCTCATGCCGGCCTACGATTCGCTCATCTCCAAGGTCGTGCCCGAAGAGCGACGTGGCCTGGCCTATGGCCTTTTTGGCACCTCCCTCGGCCTGCTTTCGCTGCCCTTCCCCTGGATCGGCGCGCAGCTATGGGAGCGCTTTGGCCCGCAGGTCCCCTTCTGGGTAACCGTTGCAGCCTGCGTCGTCTCCATGCCCATCATCTGGTTCAAATTCGTGCTGCCCCGTCGCCCGGACTCGGCGGCCGAAGCCCCACAGCCGTAACCTGGCCCCTCGTGGGCGGTCTTGACACCCCTCTTCCTCCAGTGCTACAATCCCGCTCAGAAAGGCTCGCCACCATGCTGACAGGTGCCATCCAACTTACCGAAGCGCCCGCCGTCCCAGGCCTCGCCTTCCGTCACCTCCGCGACGAGCAGGATGCCGCTTCCGTCCATGCCCTCCGCGGAGCCTGCGTCGAGGCCGACCAGGTGGACCTGCTCTCCACCTCCGAAGGCCTGCCCAGCCTCAAGGAGATGCAGGATGCCGTAGCCGGCCTCATCGCCGCCGGGCAGCAGGATCGCCGCCTCCTGGCCGAGGCCGGCGGGCAGGTCGTGGGCTACACCCTGGTCGACGCCTGGTCCGAGGACAACGGCCTCTGGGTCTATCTCATCCTCGGCTGGGTCCTGCCCGCCTGGCGCGGCCGCGGGATCGGCACTGCCATGCTGCACTGGGGCGAACAGACCGCGCGCCGGCTGGCGACCGCCGAGCATCCGGGCGAGCCCTTCGAGTTCGCCGCCAATGCCAACAGCGCCATGCCCGAGGCCACCGCGCTCCTGGTGAGCAACGGCTACACCGCCGGCTACACCGTGCTCGAGATGGGCCTCGGCTTTTCTGCCGTGCCGCCCATGCACCCCCTACCGCCCGGCGTGGAGGTGCGCCCTGCGCTGCCCGAGCACATTCCCCTCATTGCCTCGAGCATGCAGGAGGCGTATCGCAACGAGTACGCCGGCGATCGCTTCCATGTGACCTGGGCACTGGAAGACTCGATTGCAGGTCTGAGCGAGCCACGGCATGACCCCTCCCTCTGGCAGATCGCCTGGGCAGGCGACCAGGTCGTGGGCCAGGTCACGCCCGTCATCGAGAACGGCCGCGCCTTCATGTACGACATCAGCGTGCGCCCTGCGTGGCGCCGGCAGGGCCTGGCCCGCGCGCTCCTCACGCGTGCCCTCTGGGACCTGCGCGCCCGCGGCGTCGAGGTCATCCGGCTCAACACCGTCGCCGAGTTCCGCACACGCGCCCGCGATCTCTACACCAGCGTCGGCTTCCGGCTGCTGAAGGAGTTCCCGCGCTACCGAAAGGCCCCATGACCATCCTCCCGATCGAGCCGGCCGCCACGAAGGAGAGAGCTTTTCCTTCGGGGCCGGCTTGGCGGCAACTATGCCACTATGCCACTGTGCACACAGGTACTATGGTCAGGGTGAAATTTCAGGGGAAACAATTACCGACCATCGTTCAGCGGGGTCGCGGGGCTGTCGCCGAAGTCGCGCTCTAACCCAGCTCCACGCTCCCGGCATACTGCCGGATCGCCGGCATCGGGTCCTCATGCACCGCCAGCAGGACGAGCGGGAAGAGCCTCACGTGTGTATCCCGGATCTTGGTCACCAGCGCCTGCCCCGTCGCCTTTAGCACTTCGCCCTTTGGCATCCGGATGCAGACGTCATTCTCCAGCAGGTATGGGTTCCGTAGGTAGCTCTCCCAGGTCACCCGCACGTTGCCTCGGGAGACCGGCGCGATCCGCACCCCCGTGTCGTTCGTGTCAAAGCTCAAGATTGTCTCGGGCAGCACCCGGCGCAGGTAGGGCAGCATCTCAGACCCGTGCGCCCGGCAGTTCCGTGTGAATCGCTCGTGCAGCCCGCCCGCGTACACCCCGATGTAGAAGCCGAGCTTCAGGACGTTCCGGTCAATGTGCAGATAGAGCTGCGCACCCTCTGTGCGCCGGCCTCCCTTGGTGTAGCACGCTCCCCACAGGAAATCCCACGCGCCTCCGCGGCCATAGTCATTCTTCAGAAAGCGCGAAAAGAGGTGCTCTTGTGTCTCCATCTGCGCCGCGATCGGCGGCGGGAGCGCGCTCATCACCTGGCGAAACACCTGCTGGAAAGGCTCCTCCACCTCGGCTTTGAACGCCTCCTTGTGAGACTGGTAGTAGAGCTTTGTCGGGTTCGCATGGATGCCGGCCAAGAGCTCAAACGTCGCGGGACCAAACGGTGTCGTGCGCAAGGTGGTCTCCTTCTTCCGGATGATGGGGGACATTCTACCAGGCCGGCCCAGGCTGTCAAGCCTGCCCGACTGATCCCGGCCTGCAGACCTTTGAGCCTTCCCGCCTGCCCCTACCCGATGTCGAACCTTAGAGAAAACACCCGATGGCACACCCCGGGAAAGTGGGAAAGTGGGAAAGTGGGAAAGTGAGACACTGCCCCCCCCTCCCTCAGCGTACTCAGCGCCTTTCATCCCCTCAGCGGTTCACACCCCGCCTTTGACGCCCCATCCCATCCCTGCTACAATTCACCCACGGACAGGCGACTTTGCCTTGCCCGAAAGGAGGCGCACATGACCAATGCAGTCGTGATCAACGGCAGCCCCACCCTGGACAAGGGCGACACCGCCCTCGTCGTCCGGCCCTTCGTCGAGGGCATGGCCGAGGCCGGCGCCCACGTCGACCTCCTCTATGCCACTCGCCTCAAGCCCAAGCCCTGTTCCTGCGGCCGCATGGTCTGCTGGAACGAGACCCCCGGCGAGTGCTGCATCAAGGATTCCATGCAGCCCATCTATCCTATGCTCCGGCAGGCCGAGATCCTCGTCCTGGCCACCCCCGTCTACATCCCCCTGCCCGGCGCCATGCAGGAGGTGATCAACCGGCTCTGCCCCCTCCTCGACCCCCTCCAGTGCACGTTCAGCGACGGGCGCACCCGGGCCCGCTTCCGGAGTGACGTCGCCATCCGCCACATAGTCCTCATCTGCGTCTCGGGATGGTGGGAGATTGGCAACTGCGGCACCGTCCTGCACATCGCCGAGGAATTCGCCGCCGATGCCGGCCTGCCGCTCGCCGGCGCCCTCCTCCGGCCCCACGCATTCCTGATGAGGCAGCAGGGCAAGCTGACCCCCGGTGGCGAGGCTGTCTCGGCCGCCGTGCGCAGCGCCGGTCACCAGATCGTCGCCGAAGGTGCCATCCGTCCGGCAACCATCGAGGCTGTCAGCCGGCCCCTCATCTCCCAAGAAGACCTGTGGCGCGGGTACCCCTTGGCATGAGCCTACCCATGGACCACGAAGAAGCCGGCCGCTACTGGAACGCCAATGCCGAGGTGTGGACCCGGCTCGCCCGCGCCGGCTATGACGTCTACCGCGACTATCTGAACACGCCCGCCTTTCTTGCCATGCTCCCCGACGTGCGCGGCCTGTACGGCATCGACATTGGCTGCGGTGAAGGCCACAACACCCGCCAGGTCGCGCGCCTCGGCGCCCGTCTTGCCGCCGTTGACATTGCCGAGACGTTTGTCCGCTATGCCACGGAGGCTGAGCAGCAGGAGCCTCTCGGTATCGACTACCGCGTCGCCAGCGCAGTCGACTTGCCCTTTCCCGACGGCCATTTCGACTTCGCCACCGCTTTCATGAGCCTCATGGACATGCCCGAGACCGGCCGCGTGCTGGCCGAAGCCTATCGCGTCCTCAAGCCCGGCGGCTTCTTCCAGTTCTCGATCACCCACCCCTGCTTCGACACGCCCCACCGCCGCAACCTGCGCGACGAGCGCGGCATCACCTATGCGATCGAGGTCGGCGACTACTTCCGCAACCTCGAAGGCGACGTCGCCGAGTGGCTCTTTAGCTCCGCCCCTGCCGAGGTCAGGCAGGGTTTACCCAAGTTCCAGACCCCACGCTTCACCCGCACCCTGAGCCAATGGCTGAACCTTCTGCTCGACGCCGGCTTCCGGCTGGAGCGCGTCGAAGAGCCCCGGCCGTCCGACGAGACGGTGGCGCTCTGCCCCACCATCCAGGACGCCCAGGTCGTCTCCTACTTTCTGCACGTCCGGGTGCGCAAGCCCCAAGCCTGATCCAGGACCCACACGCCCATCCCAAGGAGAGCCACCATGGAAATCCGCCCCTTCGAACCGGCCGACTATCCCGCCATCGTCGCCGTCCACAACAGCCTGGGCATCGTCTGGCCGGAGCGCCCCCGCACCCCTGAAGCCTGGGCCGAGGCCGACCGCCACCGCAGCCCCAAGGTCCACTATCAGCGCCTGGTCGCCGCCTGTGATGGAGCCGTCGTCGCCTTTGCCTCCTACGGGCAGAGCATCGTCGACTATCACCCTCAGCGCTTTTACGTCAACGTCGAGGTCGGCCCCGCCCACCAGCGCCAAGGGATCGGCACGGCCCTCTACGACCGCCTCATGGCCGGCGTGGAGCCTTTCGACCCGCGCGTCTTCCGCGCCGACGCCTTCACCAACCACCCCCAGGGCTTTCGCTTCCTCCAGGCCCGCGGCTTTTACGAGGCGTGGCGCGAGACGCCGGTCCACCTCGACATCCCATCCTTCGATCCCAGCCCCTACGCCGGCCTCGAGCCGCGCCTCCTCGATGGCGGCATCGCCGTCAAACCCTGCGCCAGCTCGAGTCCGACCCCGGGCGAGACGCCAAGCTCTACGACCTCTACTGGGACGTCACCGACGATGTCCCCCAGGAAGACACGCGCATCGAGCACCAGCCCTTCGACGAGTGGGCCTCCTGGGCACTGGGCGATCCGACTCTCGTACACGATGCCTACTGCATCGCCGTGTGTGGAGATACCTACGCCGGCCTGAGCGAATGGGGCGCCGATCTCGGCGGCGACGTCCTCATGGGGGGACTGCTCGGCGTGCGCCGCGCCTTCCGCGGGCGGGGCATCGCCCTCGCTCTCCAGTTGCGCGCCATCGCCTACGGCGCCGCGCACGGTTACCCCGTGCTCAAGACCTGCACCGCGATTCAGAACGCGCCCATGCAGTCGCTCTTCAACAAACTGGGCTTCGCCCGCGACCCCGAGTGGCAGCAGTGCCAGAAGGACATTCCGGCCTAGCCAGGAGCCACCCATGAACGAGCCATCGCACGCCTGGACCTCCCGCCTCTACCGGTCCCTCCCCGACCTCTCGCAGATGCACGGCCTGCTGATGGAGGCCCGCGCCCGCACCTCCGACTGGCGCTACGCGCACGTCGGCGAGCTGGCCTTCTCCTTCTTCATGGTCGACTGCCACCTCGATCCGCAGCAGTACGTCCGCCTCTGGCACGACGCCGGCCGGCTCGTCGCCTATGCCATCCTGGGCGAAGACCCCTCCTTCGACTGCCAGGTGCTGCCCGAGTACGAGTGGCTCGGCATCGAGGAAGAAGCGCTTGCCTGGGCCGAGGAGTGCCTGGTCGACCTTCGGACGCGCGACGTGCCTGGGTTTGGCGGCGCGTTGGCGTCCGGTGCCCGCCAGGACGACGCAAGGCGTATCGCCTTCCTCGAGCAGCACGGCTTCCGCTACAGCGGCCGGTTCGCCGAGGTGAACATGATCCGCCCGCTGAAGGGGCCCATCCCCGCCTCAACGCTGCCCGAAGGCTTTCACCTCCGCGCCGTATCGGGTCCCATCGAAGCCCCCAAGCGCGCCGCCGTCCAGCGCGAGGTGTGGCAGCCCTGGTCCGTCGGCAACGTCTCTGCCGTCGACTACATGCGCTTCATGCGGCTGCCCGGCTACGAGCCCGAGCTTGACCTGGTCGCCGTCGCCCTCTACGGCACCTTCGCCTCCTACGTCAACGGCTGGATCGACACCCAGAACCACGTAGGCGACTTTGGCCCTGTCGGCGCCCGCCCGGCCTACCGCCGCCTCGGCCTGACCCGCGCCCTCCTCCTAGAAGGCATGCGCCGCATGCAGGCCCTCGGGATGGACCGCGTGAGCATCTCTACCGGCCTCAACAACACCCCCGCCCTCAACCTGTACGAATCCGTCGGCTTCACCATCGTCAATCGCTACTTGGATTACGTCCAGCCGGCTCCGTAGCATGGCGCCTTGCGGGGGGCGGCTTCGCCTCGCGTGGGTGGAGACGTGAGGGGCACGCTGCCCCAAGCGCGGGAAAGGGGTACGTTACGGCGTGTTCCGGATCCCAAGCGCGTTGTGGCGCTGGGCCGGATGTGGTAGGATGTGGGCGTCGCAGATATCCGGTCTGAGACCAGGGCTTGTCTGGCACTGTGACCTGGAGGGATGAGAACCATGTCCCTGCTCACGACCAAGCTCTACGTGCCGCCGGTGCGGCCCCAATTGGTCGAGCGCCCGCGCCTGGTGGAGCGGCTGGAGCAAGCGCTGCGTCTGGGCCACCGGCTGACACTCATCTCGGCCCCTGCCGGCTTTGGCAAGACCACCCTTGTGAGCGAATGGCAGCATGGCCGATGCGGCACGACTCCAGCCGTCGCGTTCACCTGGCTCTCCCTCGACGAAAACGACAACGATCCCGCTCGCTTTCTCACCTACTTCCTGGCGGCGCTGCAGAGAGTAGACCCCGCTATCGGCCAGGCTGCCCTGGCGATGATGCAAGCGGGTCAGCCCCCTCCGGCTGAGCCTCTTCTTTCCAGCCTGCTCAACGACCTCGCCGCCCTTCCACAGCCGATTGCGCTGGTTCTCGACGATTACCACCTGATCCAATCCCCACCCATCCACCAGCAACTGGGCTTTCTCCTGGAACACCAGCCTCCCCAGATGCACCTGGTGATCGTCACCCGCGAGGACCCGCCGCTGGCGCTGCCTCGGCTGAGAGCGCGCGGGCAGATGACCGACATCCGGCAGCGCGATCTCCAATTCACCGAGGAGGAGACGGCGGGCTTTTTGCGGAAGACAATGGAGCTGGAGCTATCCTCTGCCGATGTTGCCACCCTCCACCGCCGGACGGAAGGCTGGATCGCCGGGCTTCAATTGGCGGCCCTTTCGATGCGCCAGAGCGACGATATCCCGCGCTTTGTCGGCGACCTGGACGGAAGCCAACGGTACATCCTGGAGTACTTGATCGAGGAAGTCTTTGCGCGGCAGGCACCGGCGGTGCAAGAGTTCCTGATCAAGACCTCGATCCTCGATCGCCTGACGGCTGCGCTGTGCGACGCGGTCACGGGACGCGACGATGGCAGGCAGATGCTGCTGGCGCTGGACCAGGCCAACCTGTTCCTGGTGCGACTTGACGAGTCGCGGCAGTGGTACCGGTACCACCGCCTTTTCCGCGACCTGCTGCGCAGCCAGGGGGAGGGGCTCAACCGGGCAGCCCTGCACCTGCGGGCCGCGCGCTGGTACGAGCAGAATGGGCTTCCGGAGGAGGCGATGGGCCATGCCCTGGCAGCGCAGGATTGGGACGAAGCAGGCCGGCTCATGGAAGGGGCAGCCACGATGGCCATCAACAACGGCCAGTTCGCCACGCTCAGCCGCTGGCTCGGCGCCCTGCCGGAGGAGCGCCTGCGAGCCAGTTCCGAGCTGGCTGCCCTCAAGGCGTGGGCGCTGCTCTGGCAGGGGCAGTTTGATGCCGCCAGGATCTGGATTGAACTTGCCGGCCATCTCCTCCCGCCCGGCGCACCACATTCCAGCCAGGCATCGGTGATCTGCCTGCGAATCTATCTTGCCCAGATCGAGCCTGACATGGGGCGCGTCATAGAGCTGGCACACCAAGCCCTTGCCCTACTGGAGGAAGGTGACCCACTCGGCCTCCGAGGAGCGGCCCTATCCAACCTGGCCTCAGCGCAGGCCGGAATGGGGGATCTACCCGCTGCGGCGCAGACCTTCCGTGAGATGGCCCGATTTGGCCGGGAAAAGGGCCTACCCATCAGTGCTGTCGGCGCCCTGGGCAACCTGGCCTGGCTTGAGCACCTCCAGGGCCGGCCACAAGAGGCTCTCGCACTCTGCCATCAGGCCCTTGAGCTTGGCGTGGACGTACGGGGCAATCGCTTGCCCCTGGCCCAGTACACCCATCTCGCCCTGGGCCTGATCCATTACGATCTGGATGAGCTGGCTCTAGCGCGTGAGCACCTCGGCCGCGGCCTGGAGCTCAGAGGGCAGGCCGGCCCCACAACAGCCGTTATCCAGGCGGCGTTCACGTTGGCCTGGATCCAGCACTCAACGGGAGAAACGGAAGCCGCTCTGGCGACAGTCGCCGGCGCGCTCCGCGCCGCCGCACAACTGCATCTGACGCAAGCGGATGCTCTCGCGGCAGCTTGGGAGGCAGACTGGCAATTGAGGATAGGGAACGTCGAAGCCGCAGTGCGCTGGGCGGACAGGTCCGGCCTGTCGCCGGCGGACTCGCCTACTCTCCTGCGCGAGGTCGAGTGCTTCACCTACGCCCGGGTGCTCTTGGCGCAGCACTGGCTGGCCGAGGCGCTGACGCTGCTGGCGCACCTGGAGAGCTTTGCCCGGGGCAGCGGCCTTGTGCGGAGCCTTATTACGGCGCGCACCTTGCAGGCCGCGGCGTTGCAGGCACTCGGCCAACAAGAACAGGCCATGGCCAGCCTCGAGGAGGCGGTGCGCCTGGCGGCTCCCGGAGGCTATCGTCGCGCTTTCCTTGACGAGGGGCCGGCCGTCGCGGCACTCCTGCCGGGCGTGCGCCATGCTGCGCCGGAGTTTGTAGAGGGACTGCTCGGCGGCATGCCCCCGCCCACAAGCCCTCTGCCAGGAGGCAAGGGGAGCCGTGCCCGCAGACAACCGCTCGTCGAGCCCTTGAGCGAACGCGAGCTGGAGGTGCTGCGGCTCATGGCAGAAGGCCTCTCGAACCAGGAGATTGGCGGCAGGCTATTCATCACCGTGGGCACGGTCAAAACCCACGTACACAACATCTGCGGCAAACTGGGCGCCGGCAGCCGGACACAGGCAGCAGCGCTGGCCCGAGACTTGGAACTACTGTAGCGCCTCCAGCTAGGGAGCACAGGGCCGGTCTCGATGACCGGCCCTGTCCTTGGTGTGCAGAATCAACCCCCGAATCCATCTTTCGATAGATGACAGCTCTACCCGGCCGGCTGATAGAATGGGGCCATACTCAGAAAACGGAGAGAGGAGAAGACGATGAATGTAGAAGGGACCGTTCCGGCAAGAGCGACGAGAATGAGCAGGCAGGAGATCAAGGCGCAGATGGCTGAGTACCTGGCGCAGCAGCCGGCAGCGAAGCAGGCGTTTCACAAGTGGATGAAGGTGCTGGAAGTTGCCGGCCTTGCACTCATAGTGGGTGTCTTTGCCGTGGCGCTGTACGTCTCGATCCGCCACACCGCCTTTCTGGGGACCACAATTGCTGCGGCCTGGTTCGCCTTCCCGGTGAGCGCCGTGCCGCTGATGATCCTGGAAGGACTGCACACCATCGTCCTGAGGGCATCCCTGCCCTGGACCGTGAACGGTAGGCCGCGGGCGTTTGTCACGGGGTCCAGGGCTGTGTGGTCGGGATGGGTTCTCATCGCGATGGCCCTGGCCGCCGGCGCGTTCTGGGGTATCCTGGCTTACGCTGTGTGGACCTTCGACACGGAGATGATCGGGGGCTACGGGCGCATCGTCGGCACGGCGCTTGGGGTGGTCATCCCGGCCGCGATCATCTTGGGCCTGGTCTCGGCCCTCTACAGGCAGTTTGTCCGGTCCCGGTAGGCTGTAGACCACAGATCTGGCAGGTCCCATCCAGGGCAAGCCCGAAGACCTGCCAGATCTGGAAGTTGAGGGAAACACGCATGCACCAGGTAGAGATCCGGATGAAAGGGCATATCGACAAGCGTTGGTCGGAATGGCTCGAAGGCCTGACGATCACGCACACCGAGGAAGGCGAAACGGTGCTGACCGGCACCGTCGTGGACCAGGCGGCGCTGTTCGGGCTGATCGCCAGGCTGCGGGATTTGGGGTTGCCGCTTGCTGCGGTACATTCTATCGAGGAGGTGTCCGATGAGGATGGATAAGGCTCGCGTAGAGGGAGAGAAGTACAACCGAGGGATGAAGAGGGTCGTGAGTATCAACTCCTGAATCTATCGGGAGATGGATGACACTCTACCCGGTTGACTGCTATAGTGAAGGCAGAGCTGAGAGAGAAGGCTCAATCCAGGAAACAAGGAGGAGGTGCAGTATGTCAGGCGCAGTGGTACAGAAAGCAGCGGTTGTTTCGAAGGAAGAGATGGTGGGCCGCTTGGCCCGCCACCTGGAGCAGCAGCCCGAGACGGTGCGGGCCTCGGACAGGCTGATGAAGCGCCTGGAAGTGGCCAGCCTGGTTTTGCCCCTGGCAGGGCTGGTGGCGGCCATCGCGCTCGTCGTGACGAGTGGTGCCAGCCTGGGCAAGTCGATCCCGGCGGCGGTATTCGGCGTGTGGGGATGCTTCGCGCTCGGGATATTCCTGCTCGGGCTGCACAGCGTAGCCATCCGGGCCTTCCCGCCGGTGCGGTACCTGATCGCGGCGCAGAACGACAAGAGCCCGGGCTTTTTCACGGGAGCCCAGGCTGTGGGCATGGGCGTGTTCATCATGGTGGCAGCGCTGGTCTTTGCTGCGTGCTGCGCCATGGGTGCCTACGCCTTCTTCAACCCCTACATCCTCAAGGTCCTCATCCCAGTTATCATCGTCTTCTCGATCGGCACTGGCCTGTGCAGCACCTGGCTGAGGAAGCGGGCGGGATAACCTGGACAAAGGGTATCTGGGCAGCAAGGAGCTGAGCATCCTCTCAAGGGGGTGCTCAGCCACACTCCCACAACCAAGGAGGCAAGGATGACAGCAGGCATAGTCGTTGGGGGAATCGTCTTGTTGCTGGCCCTTCTGGCCGGCCTGGCCTGGGCACTGGGCTCCAGGGCCAAAGCCAAGCTGGCAGCCAAATACCCCGCGCCAGGGCGTATCGTGGACGTGGGTGGATACCGGCTGCACCTCAACTGCCAGGGCACGCCCGTGGCTGGCAGTCCGACCGTCGTAATGGAGACTGCTCACGCCGAACCGGGGTTGAGCTGGGCCAGCGTCCAACCCGAGGTGGCCAAGTTCGCACGCGTGTGCACCTACGACCGCGCCGGCCTGGGCTGGAGCGAGGCCAGCTCGAAACCGCGCACGGCCGACACGATTGTGGATGAGCTGCACACGCTATTAGCGCGGGCGGGTGTGGAACCTCCGTACGTGCTCGTCGGTCACTCTATCGGGGGGATGTACGTGCGCCTGTACGCCAACGAGCATCCGGACGAGGTCGCGGGCATGGTCCTGGTGGACGCCACCCACGAGGAGCAGTTCGCGCGCATGCCGGAGGCAATTGCCAAGATGCAGGCAACCAGCACCAGAGCTATGGGTTGTCTCTTCGGCCTCTTGCGGGCGATGAGCTCCATCGGGCTGCTGGCGCTGTTGGCGGAGATGAAGCGGAACGTGTGGCCGGTGCCCATACCGCCACAGGCACGGGCTGCCTACCTGAGCCTCGTCTTCCGTGGCCCGCAGTACTTTGAGACGGCGGCGAGGGAGACGCTTGCCATGCCCGAGAGCCTGGCCCTGGTGCGTGCCCGGCACATCCAGTCGCTGGGTGATATCCCCTTGACAATGATTTCGGCGGGCCGGCCCGCGATTTCCGCGGGGCACGGAATCTCGGAGGCGGATGCCGAGCGTTTCAAGGCGGTGGCGGCCGAGCTGCACACCGAGATGGCCGGCCTGTCCACGCGGGGCAGGCGCGTCATCGCCGAGGAGAGCGGTCACTACGTGCAGGTCGAGCAGCCGGCGGTGGTGGTCGAGGCGATCCGGGAGGTGGTGGAGGCGGCGCAGGGGTGAGGTAGGCTCAGACGTGGCACTTGTGAGCCTCGAATCGAGACAGCTAATATGAGCACGCTCGCATAGAGGGCAAGCCGCTGTCGCGCGGCCACATTCGACCGCCGGACAACGGCTTGTTGACCAAATGAATCGGCTAGGACCTGAAACCTAGCGGGGTTCAGTGGGTTTCAGTCGATTGCCGGGCGTTCAGTATGCTGAGCAACGCAGTACCCTGGGGACGCATATCCGCGTTTCCTATCGATCGTCATCGGCTTTGCGCTGATTGGGAGCGTGCTCTACTTGGCGGCAGCAGCCTTTTGCCGGTACATCTCTGCCTTGGCAGGATCGCCAGCTTGGCACCACACCAACGCGGCCCGGTGATACGCTTCAGAGTTGCCTGCCTGGATGGCAAAGGCCTCGTCGTACAACTCGCCGGCCTGCCGATACAGCCCCAGGTAGCTGGCAAAGTGCTCGGCCAGGCCCAGGTGAAAATGGTGGGGATGAACTGGGATATCCACTGTGGTCAGGTCTCCAGCATAGACAAAACCCACACTCTCTGCCAGGCGGCGTGAAGCGATATTGGGGGCGTCATTGATCCAGTAGATCGTCCGATCCTGCTGCAAGCCTTCGTCGAGAAAGGCAATCGCTGCGTGCCGCGCCAACCCTTTTCTCCGGTGGTCCTGGTGCGTCCAGATGTTGATGTGGAATGCCTGCGCGCCGTAGGCAATCGCATAGCAGGCGCTGACCACCTCGCCCTGCGGGCTCGAAATGCCGTAACCCAGCCCGAGCGCCTCAAAGCGCTCGATCGACTCCCAACAGAACAGGATATCCTGCTGGATGCCCTGACAGGCTGCCTGATCGAGTGTATGCCTGTCCAGCCTGACTCGCTCATAGCCCGGCGGCAACGGCCTGACCTGGAGGCGCAGCATCTCGAACCCATCTCGCTCGAAGGTGAACGAGTTGACGCCAAAGCTTACCGGCCGGCGCATGTGGAACCAGGCCTGCACAGCAACTGGCGACACGCCACAGGGAAAGATCGTGACAAAGTCCGATCCGGCTTCCTCCAGGATAGGCAGGATCAGCTCTTCGACGACTTGAACAACCTCGGCGCCATAGCCAGCGGGTTCGCCGATCAGGTACGCACATTCCATCCCGGTCCAGATCAACGCCACGGAAGAGCTCGAGGGCCGATCCACAAAGACTTGCCCAGGCCGATTGCCCTCAAGCACCATATACAGCATGGGGTCTCGGGGGACAGAATGGAGCAGCGGCAGCAGATGGTAGAATTCGGCTTTTCCCAGCTCGCTGAACATTGATCCCCTCCGTCTGAACCAATCTACTGCAGCCTAGAATGCTGTTGGCCGGCTCTGCCGGATTCTAAGGCAACAGCGCTGCCTTGATGATCTCGTCTGCGGCCATGCAGTCCTCGTCGCTGTTGGTCAGCACAATTGTCGTGTACCCCAGGTCGAGATAGATGTTCATCAGGCTGCAGATCCCTGGGGCCCCGCCGCCGTGGCCAACAGCGCGCTGGTTCTCCACCATCCTGTCCATGAACCCGTACCCGTACTGGGCATGCTCGCCCATCCGAACTTTGCCGGCCAGAAGCAGTTCCGTCGACGCCGGGCTCAGGAGCCGGTGATCCAGCAGCGCGTTCCCGAAGCGGAGCAGATCCTCGACGGTCGAAAAGCCTCCCCCGGCTGAGCCGCCTCTCATCGGCATCCAAAACGAGTTGTTCCGGATCTCGTCCATCACGTTGTACTCGGCATCGAACCGGGTATAACCCCACGCCAGGTTCGGCACACCGGCGTCCAGTTCGTAGGCCCCTGTGTCCGTCATCCCGGTGGGCTCGAAGATGTTCAGCCGAACGTAGTCGTAGTAGCTCTGCCCGGTAACCTCCTCGATGATCAATCCTAGGACAATAAACCCCGAGTTGCTGTAGCGAAACTGCTCGCCCGGCTCGAATTCCAGGGGAGCGTCGACGAACAAGGGCAAATAGTCCTCCAGACTCCTGATCTGATCGTGAACCTCTTCGTAGCGATCGCTCTCGGAATAGTCCCCCAGGCCCGAGGTGTGCGTCAGCAGATGGTGGATCGTCACCGCCTTGGCTACCTCCTGGTTGGGATAGTCGGGCAGATGATCGGCGATCACGTCGTCCAGGGCCAGTCTTCCCTGCTCGACCAGTTGCATGATGGCGACCGCGGTAAACATCTTGTCCATGGAGCCCAGGTTGAATTTGGTGTCCACCTGGTTGGGCAGATCCAGCGCACGGTCAGCCTGCCCGTAGGCTTGTCTCAGAATGGGCTCCCCATCCTGGGCAACGAGCACCGCGCCCGAAAACCGGCCCTGCGCGGCCAGCTCTTGGATGCCGGCGCTGATCTTGCCTGCCACTGTCGAGCGATCGGGCGCTGAGGAGGGCTCGCCGACGGCCCCTCGGCTGTCTGTCTTCACCAACAAGACTTTGAACACAGGCTCCTGGAACGTCGCTCCGGCGATGACAAATCCCCCATCTGGGTGCTGGACCACACGGGAAAACATTGTGTGCGCGGCCGGCCAGGTCTGCTGCCACAAGAGATAGCCCTTCTCGTCGACCTTGACAAGAGCCACGTCTCCCTGCCAGGTAGTGCGATCCCTGGTCTGCTCTCCTACGGTGACATAGCCGCCGTCGCTGGTTCGTGCCAGCTCGACACCATAGTCGATCAGCTCCGGGTTGCCAAAGCTGTTTCGCCAGATCTCGTTGCCCTGGGGATCGACCTTGATGAACAGGAAGTCCTCCTTTGCGGCTTCGTTCCCCTCCAGCGGCGCGTAGGAGGCTGCGATGAGATAGTTACCGTCCGATGTCCTGACGAGAGCGGTTGAAGTGCTGCTGCCTTCCTCCCAGGTGCGCGACCAGGCGATGTTACCGTCACCATCCAGTCTCAGCAGTTGGATGTCGTCATCCGGGTCTGGGTAGCGGGTGATGG
Organism: uncultured Chloroflexia bacterium; assembly: GCA_963701775.1. GTDB lineage: Bacteria > Chloroflexota > Anaerolineae > JAAYZQ01 > JAAYZQ01 > DAOQVR01. The sequence continues at coordinate 11,599 of CAVPBH010000031.1, read as the reverse complement.
TCGCCAGTGCAAGCAGCCCGCCGTCTGGAAGCAGAACCCCTGACGCGGCGATCACATTGTGCTCACTGTCGTAGGTACGCGACCAGAGCTCGTTGCCGTCGCCGTCGACCTTGAGCACGTAGAGGTTGCTGCGGCCGGCAAAGCCACCATAGCCCGGTGCCCCGGGATCGGCGATCGGGTCGTTGGGGTCCACGATATTGCCCCCCAGGACATAGCTGCCGTCTGGCATCTGCCCGACCACCCCAACCATCTCGTCCAGTGGGCCGCCGTAGGTCCTGGACCAGAGCTCATTGCCATCCCGATCTACTTTGAGCAGATAAGCATCCATCCCCTGGGCGCCGAAGGATGTCGTCGTGCCCGCGATCAACAGATTGCCGTCGGCGGTCTCGGAGATCGATTGGCCTGCATCATACCCCTCTCCGCCGTAGGTTTTCTCCCACAGGGTTTTTCCTGCTGCGTCCGTCCTCAGCAGGTACACATCCCCCAACGGCACAGACTCGAATTGGAGGTTCGTGGTGCCTACGACGAAGAACCCTCCATCATCGGCGATGAGAAGACCGCCAGTATCCGTGTTGCGATTCCCGCCATAGGTTCTCCACCAGGTATGGCTGCCGGCGCCCGGCTTCGGCGATGGGCTGGGCTCCGGCAGGGTGGTGGGGGTGGATATAGGCGCTTTTGCCGGCGTGGCGGTCGGGGGCACGGGCGTGGCCGTGGGGCGAACGAGTGTGCGGGCCGGCACAACAGTAACCGTGGTAGGCGCCCGCGGCACTAGCGTCGGCGTGGGCTCTCCCTGCCGGCACGCAGTGACCATGAGCAGGATGAGCAACACCAAGGCGTAGCGTTTCATTGGGTCTCCCTCCATTTTTCCCTCCGCTCGAATAACCTGCTTCGACTTCGGGGCGTTCAGAGCAGTGAACAGAGCAACACCCGGTGAATACGAGACGTATCAGGCTCGCTGTGGCATTCCACGTTTAGCTGGAGCTTACTGGGGTTATCAGAGGAACAAGAGAACAACAAGCCGCTGTCGCGCGACCCTACGAGGTCGCCTGGCAACGGCATGCTGCCTACCGCCGCAGGCGTTTCACAATGAGAAAGGCTGCTGCGCAGAGCAGGCCGAGAGCCATCGCCGATCCCAGGGCAACCGCCAGCCGAATCAGGTTCTCCGAACGGGATCTGCCGGGCAGGGTTGGCGAGTCGGTGGCGGTCGCCGGGCAGCGGCTTGCTCACCAGGTGAATCGGCCAGATGCTGAAGTTGGGCAGACCTCAGTGCAGTTCAGCGGTTTTATGCTACTTTCTCTACATCCTTGCGGAATTAATACCTGTACATTCGATTTGAGACGTCGTAGACACAAGGTGCTGATGGCGATATGAACTAGAAGTTGCGGCGAACCGCTGTTGGTTGTCAGAGCCCTGAGCCGGCGCTCGGTCCTACTTGCCACGCATCAGCCGACGGTAACCGGAGACAACGGCAGACGATAGACAGGTGCCTGACTCACTGGCTCAGCGGTCTCGGGATCGAACAGAAACAGCGTATCCAGGACTTGTAGGTCCAGCACCGTGTATCCACAGACAGGGCAGACCAAGGCCGGCAGGTCCTCCACCACAATCGGCTTCCTCCCGCGGACGAATGTATGGACGATCCGGCGTTCTTCCATCTCGCCCGGACATCCTTGAACGACGCACTTCATCGCTTCCGGCCTCCTCTCATGGTGGGCGTAATCCACTTGGGCGGGCGAGGCTCATACACCGTGATGATGGTCACAGGCAGATCAGAATAGGACACAACCAGGTGCAAGCTACGCCCACTCCCTGTCTGCCCATGAATCAGGCATGACGGCCCCAGCCACCAGTCAGGATAATCCTCCAGTAGTTGAGCATTCAACGTCGCCGATTCGATCTCGGGTCTGGTGATCTCTTCTGCTAACGCCTCTTCGGCTGCATGCAGCGAGATCTTGACCTGGTGTTGTTCTACGGCTTGCTTCAGCTGCTTGAGTATCGCTGATGCATCCAACTGGCTTCTCCGTCAGCAGACTTGGGCCGTTCGACCAGATTGCCCCACCTCTGCTGCACATTATGCCTGATTGTGCGCATCCTGTCAAGCGTCGGCCTTAGCCGCCGAAAGATGAAGGAGACGGTAAGGCGGGAAGACCCAATAGGGGAGGCTCATCAGTGGCCCACACGCCTCGATAGAATGGCAAGGCGCCATCCCTCAGAACACCGAGGAATGGCGTCGGCAACTAGGGTAGAAACGCCCTATTGTCTAAAAGCCTGATGGGCAGGCACCGATCGAAAGAGTTGTGCCCTACTTCTTCCTTGGCCTGGTCTTGGTCAAACGGCTTCGGCCGAAATGACGGGATGATCGTGTACGGCTCGAAACTTATACCCGTGTGCGCCCTGAAAAAAGCCGGGGTGTGACAATCCGACGGACTTGGTATAATGCTGTCATTCTGGTGACCCGGATGGTGCCATGTATCGCAAGAACCCGCGTTCAGCCCAACCGCTCCTGTTGACGGATGTGAGCAGCCTGCCCTCCAAGCTGCTGAAGCGGCTGCACAGCTCGTGGGCGGCGACCTTTCGTGAAGAGGTGTTCCGGCGCATCGACGAAGATACCTTTGCGGTGCTGTACAGCGAGAAGGGCTCGCGGCCCAACACGCCGGTCAACGTACTGGTGGGGCTGGAAATCCTCAAGGAGGGGCGGCACTGGTCGGACGAGGAGTTGTACGACCGCTTCTGCTTCGATCTGCAGGTACGCTATGCGCTGGGTTGCGAGGTTTTCGGTGAAGATGACTTCTGCCTGCGCACGCTGTACAACTTTCGGCGACGCGTAGTGGATCATGCTCTGAGCACCGGCAAGAACTTGTTTGCGAGAGTGTTTGAGCAGGTCACCGATAGCCAGATGGCGAAGCTGAAGGTGCGCACCGAGATGCAGCGGCTGGACAGCACCATGATCCTGTCCAACATCGCGGACCTGAGCCGGTTGGAGTTGCTGGTCGAACTGCTGCAACGGCTGTGGCGGGTGCTGAATGAAGCGGACCGAGAGCGCCAAAAGGCGGTATTCGAGCCGTATGTGAAGGAAAGCGCCGGTCAGTACGTGTACCGGCTCAAGGGCCGGGAGGTGGTATGGGAGCAGATTGGTCAGGTGGGCCAGGTGCTCTACGGTCTGCTGGGCGACTTGGCAGACGGCTACGGCGAAGAGCCGCTGTACGCGGTGGCGAAGCGCTTCTTCGAGGAGAACTTTGTGCTGGAAGCGGAGGCGGTGCGGGCCAAGACCAACGCAGAGATCGGCGCCGCTGCCTGCAGTCGCTGGATGACCTGGAGGCCAGCTATCGCATGAAGGGCAACCGGGCGTACAAGGGCTACGTGGCGCACATCGCAGAGACCTGCCATCCGGCCAACCCGGTGCAGTTGATCGACCAGGTGCAGGTGGCGCCCAACCAGGTGAGCGATGTGCAACTGCTGCAGCAGGGTCTCCCCGAGCTGCAGGAGCGCCTGCGGGCGACCCTGCTGGTGACTGACGGGGCGTTGCCAGTCCGCAGTTGGACCAGCCGCTGCGCGACGCGCAGATGCAGCAGATCACCAGCGGGCTGACCGGTACCTTGCCCGACCATAGGCAGAGGCGCTGGCCGTGTCGGACTTCTCGACGACGCTGGATGCCCAGGGTGAAGTCACCCAGGTAACTTGTCCGCCCAGGAAGGTGGGCAGATCGAGCCGAGAGGCCAATCGTATCGCTGGAGCTTCGACACGGCCGTCTCGGCCAGTGCCCGTTGGCGGCGCGCTGTCCGACACGGCCGGACAAGACGCAGACCGAGTGGGGCATGACAGTGTCCAGGGAGCGTGCCCGGTCGGCACACAGGCGACGCTTGTTTGAGCGGCACAAGGCCGAAGCGCGCAATCTACGCACTGCCGTGGAGGCAGCCATCTTCCAACTGAAGCATGGTTGGGCGCAGGGCAAGGTGCGGGTGCGTGGTCGGATCCGGGTCACCATGACCGTCCTCTGCTCTGCGCTGGCGGTGAACCTACGGCGCATCGACCGCTACCTGAAAGACCGGCAGCGGGGTAAGCTGACCGCACGGCATAGGCGGCCAGCAGTTCATCCGGTGCCAACCGGTTAGAAGGTGCAGGTGACATAGAGAAGCGAAAGACAGGCAAAGGCGGTACCTAGAGGCCTCCGGGGCCTGAACTGACCCGTGATGCTGGCGACGGTGAGCCAGCCAGGAGCGACCGACCATCGCGGCCCGCAGCGGGACAAACTCCGCAAACGGGCCGGCGGGGTGGCGACAATGGGAATGAAGGCCTTGTTTCAGGGCGCACACCCGTACATTCGATTTGATCCGTCACCGACATAAGGTACTGGTGGAAGTGTGAGGTACGTGCCGAGTAGCTAGGGCTTGCGGTAGATCTCCTTGCGGTGGCCGATGAGGTGGATCACCATCATCTGCTCTGACTGAACGAGCTCATACACAACGCGATAATCACCGATTCGAAGCTTGTACAATCCGGCAAGATCGCCTGTCAACGCTTCCCGCTTGATGTCGTCCAGATTCTCTGCGAACCAGCGTATCCGATTGACTATGCGCCGCGCGACTGCCGGATCCAGCCGTGCCAGATCACGTATAGCCGCGTCCAGAATGCGGATCTGATACATGACTATTCCAGTGCGAGTTGTCGGACAACATCGTCGAGTGATTGACCATGCTGTCCAGCCGCGACGTCCTGTCTCTGGCGCAGAAGTCGCTTTCGTACATCACTTCGGATCTTCCAGGCCCTCGTCGGGATCTCCCAGCATCTCCAGCAGCGTCCGCTCAACCGTCGCTTCCACGACGGTCTCAAGCATTTCCTTGAACTCCGATGGTGTCATTCGAGCGATCGTCTCGGCAGTCATCTCGCAATCCTCTCCGACAACCCGCCCATGCAGCAAGGCGACCCATGCGTGCCATTGCACACAAGTATAGCACAGATGTAGGCCTGCAACAAGCGGAACACGACACAATTGCCACTGCCTGCCGCGGAAAGCACGACTCTGGCGCGAGATGCAACAAGCCGCTGGCGGGTGACATGGCACCACCCGAGCCGGTGTGACTTTCCACCTCGCTGACGAGTCAAATTGCGCTCGGCCAAGTTCACGTATCCGCCCGCCCCTGGATTCGAGGGGGGCAGTCAGCGGCAAGAAAAGAGAGTACCGAAAGTATGCGGTAGCCCAGTGGACAGCCTGTCCCTGCGTTTGGTCAAGCAGCGCGCAGTTCCAAGAGGTCCCACCGATTCCCGTACAGGTCTACGAACACGGCAACGGTGCCGTAGGGTTCCTGTCGCGGATCCTCCAGGAACTGAATTCCGCGTGCCCTCATCTCGTCAAATGCTTGCCAGAAGTCATCGGTATGCAGGAACAGGAACACTCGCTCACCTGCTTGATTGCCTACGTGGCCCGCCTGTTCTGGGGTCGCCGCTTTGGCCAGCAGTAAGCAGGTGCCGGCTGGTCCCGGCGGTGCGACGAGAACCCATCGCTTCCCGCCTTCCAGTACGGTATCCTCGATCAGGTCGAAGCGCAGGACTCCGTGAAGAACGCGATAGCTTCGTCGTACTCCCGTACCAGCAGCGTGACATAGCCGATTCTTGTCTCTGAGAATGGTGCTTTCGCTAGGCGGCGATGGTGCCTGAGGCGGGTTTGGAGGCGAGGGCGACATCGTAGCCTAGCTTTTCCAAGCGGTGAACGAGCCGATTGGTGACAGACTCGCGTTTGCGTTCATCGAAGTAGTTCCCGCCCAGATCGTGGTAGGGCTCTTGCCGTGACAGAAGATGATAGACAATGACCAGAATGGAATGAGCAACCGCCACGATCGCTTTTTTCTTTCCCCGCCGTGCGGCCAGACGGCTGTATTCGGCCGCCAGATAGGTGTTCTTGCCTCTCGCTGCCGCATTCGCCGCCAACACCAGGGTCTTGCACAAGGTGGGGTTGCCAGGTCGTGTCTTGCCCGAACACCGTTTCCCGCGCTCTCGTTGTTGCCGGGCGCCACTCCAGCCCAGGACGCCAGATGGCTGCCGTCGGAAACCGTCCCATATCCAGGCCAATCTCTGCCAGGATGACCTCCGCCTGCCAGCGGTCGATGCCCGGGATAGTATCCAACAATGCCACCGCTTCGCGGCGCTTAGCGTGTTCTCTCTCCCTTCGGGAGCCTCGGCCTGATGTGGTACCTTGTCCGGCCCAGGAGCCGTCCCGCCTGGCCCGTTGAGTGGCCGGTCGCTGGCCAAATCGTTCTGCTCCATGCGGGCCGCGATTTCCGCACTGTACCGCTCAATCTGCTTCCCAAGAAAGTCGATGTGCTGCAGGTGGCTCTCCAGCAGAAGCGATGATGTGCACTCATCCGCCCCGTCAACGCTTGTTCCAGTTGGCTCCGTTTGGCTCGCAACCTCCCACGCGCCATCCCTGCCAGGGCCACTGGATCGCTTTCCCTGCCACCATCGCTTCCAGCATCTCTCGTGCCGACACGCTCCCTGTCTTGGTCACCGATGCCAGCTTGATGTTCGCTGCCTCCAGCACCTTCTGCAATCGGTTCATCACCGATGCCCGCTCTCGCACCAGGTTGCTCCGCTGTCGTGTCAGGTCCCGCAGCTCCCGCTGCGGACGCGGAGGTACGAAGCTTGCTCGCAACAACCCATGGCGCAGCAGTCCGCGATCCACTCCGCGTCTGCCACGTCCGTCTTGCGACCCGGCACCGCTTTGATGTGCGCCGCATTCACCAACAAGATCTCAACCTGGCCTTCCAGCAGGTTATAGACTGGCTTCCAATACTCCCCCGTGCTTTCCATCGCCACGTGTGTGCATTCCCACTCGGTCAGCCAGTCCACCATCTCCAGCAGCTCTGCCGTCACCGTCCCAAAGGTCCGTGTCTCCTGCTCCTTCCGCCCACTTCCTTTGCTGACCACCCGGCATGCCACCACCGTCTTCTTGTGCACGTCCAAACCGGCGCAGCGCTCGTAGATGACTTCCACTCTTGTCTCCCAGTTCCAGGCTCGCCGGCAGGGTGTTTGCTTCTCATGGAATCTGCTCTACGTGCTCACTCTTTCGAGTGGCGACAATTGACGGTGCCCCCAGACACCCAGGTCCTACTCTTATTCTCAGGCTCGCGGCACCACAATGAAATCGACCTCTTTGCCGGCTCGTGTCATGATATTCACCTCCTGCACCGCACGCAAGCCGCCAGACGCAACTAGATTCTCATGCTTCATGGTGCCCCGCAGGGGCATGGCTACTGTCTCATGAATGACTCTGCCTCTCGGCGGCCCTCCGCTTGCGCAAACCCCCTCTTGGCCGACTGCTTGCGTTGCCGGCGGACAGTCGAGTGGACGTTTCCGGGGTCCTTTCAGGGGCCAATCGAATTCTGGTCAAGCTGGCTTCCTCCAGATGATCGAATAGCACCACAACAGATGCTGCCTCACCTGAGCGCCAGGCAGTACCCCCTCGCAGACTCGCCTCACCGCCGGCAGGGTCAGGTAGGTGTCATGGCGCCCATGCTGTGCCCAGGCTTCGCGAATGTGGCGTGGTGCTGTCAAGCAGCCCGTTTTGATCAATGTGAGCACGAGACTCGCCGGCACGGCTACCATGCCTGAGAACGTCTTTCAGGTCTCCTGATGCATACAGGTCCAGAATAGCGAGAGTACCGCCTGCCTTGAGCAGTCTCGCCATCCTCAACCAAAACAGCAGGCCGTTGCCTCGTGGCGACCGCGCGTCACGCGACAACGGCCAGTTGGTGGATTCCTGCTCAGTCGCAGAATCTGACGACCGTCAGTTGATTTCAGCCGAATTATGCCGCTTTCTCTACGGTCTTGCGAAACTCATACCTGTAGATTCGATCTCATCCGTCGTCGACCTAAGCCGCTGGTGGAGATGTGAGTTGGCGAGCGCTTCCGAAAAACATGGAGCTCGCACCGCTACTAGTGACACTTCACAGAGCGCGACCGATGTCAGGCATGCCATCCCGCGGCTCAGGTCAGCAGGAAGGTTAGGGTGTTTGGCCGCAGCCGTGGCCAACTCGGTACATCGCGAATAGTCATGGTGCGATGCCAATCCCCCAACCGAGCGGAAACGGACATGGTGTATGTGGCACAGGGTCACAAGTCGCCGCCACAAGTCCGCATTCATTACCTCTTGATTGTCGCCCAGCTTCCATCCCTCTGCCTGCCAGCGTTCTGCCCACCCTCTGGTCAGGCCGTGAACGACGTAGCTGGAGTCACTGTACAGAACGACCCAACACGTGAACCTCAGGGTCCTCAGGCCTTCGATGCACGCTATCAATTCCATGCGACGGTCGCTCGTCCTACTAAGACCGCCCGACAACTCTTTCCTATGGTTCCCAAAGCAAAGGACCACGCCATAACCACCCAGGTCCGGAGCGCGATCACCGCGCCGTGCGTGTAGATCACCACGCTGCGGCTCTCAGCCAGTCCTCGGGCTCTTGGCCTGTTGTCCTGATGAGCGCCAGTAAACGAATCGAGCAGATCGGGGGCCAGCCGTAGCAGCGTCTCACGGTCAAATCCCCTGATCCACTCCACTGCTTCCTGATTCTCTTCGAACCCTTTGAAGATGGCTTCGTCGACGCCCTCGACCTGTTCGGCAGCCCCCTCTTCGCCAGACCACTGCCTGGTAGATGCGCGGCTATCCAGCAGTGGATAACAACAGTGGAAGACTAGCGTGCCATGTGTTTCGCTGACCAGGCCGGTGCGTTCTCGTAGTCTGGCGCCTTTGCAGTAGTGGGGTGTACTGCTTGTGCCTCAGAGGGCGGCTCGTTTGCTGCACTGCACGCCCGATCGGGAGAGGGCACCGGTGCGCCGCATACACACCAGGGGGAAGCAACCGCGGCTATGCCGCGGCAAACGCAAGCGCAGAGTCCTTCAAGCGAGTATCCACGCCGCGCAGCAGTTCCTGGATCGTGTCTACTGTCTTCTCGTCAAAGAGCGGCTCTCCGCACTGCTCACATACCCAAGCTGGCACATCATCAATGATTAGATGATATCCTTTGCGCGTGGCGGCGTAGCTAACTCTCTTACGCATCAGCGTGCCACTACAATATAGGCATTCCATGCTTACCTCCTTCTGCGAGTCCGCCAGTTGGGTTCCCATTGGTGCGCACTGGGCAGATACGCGGTGATGATCGCCAGATACTCTGCCTTGGGTGCACATACTACGTGTAGAGGTCGGCCTTCCTCACCCCAGCCCAGGATCAGGCAACTATGCCCTCGCACATCCTCAGGATACTCCTCGATCACCAGGCCACCAAACACAGCCGCCCGTACTTCTTGGGTTGTGATCAGGCGGTCAGGCGAGTTCATCTGGTTGACAGCATGAGGCAAGAAGAGGATTTGCTTTGCAGCGGCTTCCCTCACTTGCTCCAGGATGTCAACATGCTGTTCCCCGAGGCTCGGAGCCTGGCTGTTCAGCCCTCTTGTCTATTGACTCTTTTCATCAGGCACCCGATCCGACCCCCATCGCGCTTGTGGCTCCTGCTTACACCCTTGATCTTACCCCAAGAAGCCGGAATGTGCAAGCGGCATATTGCCAGCCGAACCATCCCCAGGGTGCATGTCAACAGGCCGCCGCGCGCACGCGGTTGATTATTAAAAGAAACCTGGTGCCCGGGTACAATAGCGGTTCGGCGTCTAGACAGCAAAGACCGGCTGAAAAGTAATACCTGAAGTGCCCGTGTTTCAACATGGTCCGAGATGCGTGATTTGTTCATTGGTGGCCGCGGATATTGATTCGGGGACCCTGCGACCCCGGTAGTACCATACGTTTACCCTCCATCATCGGGTCTAGGCACTACAGAGACCGAACGCGGAGGGAGTTCATCGTAGGCAAAAGAGGACAGAGCAGCATAAGACAGTCGATCTGAACAGTCTCGACCAAATCAATCTGGACGCAGCTAGTCCCGATATAGGTGCGGGAGAGGGGTGTGTCTGCGTACCTGAAGGACGGTCAGCCAACTCGGTGCGACACTCAGGCACCTATGCCACCCAATATACAGGCTGTAGCTCGCTGGTTGGGTGAGTGTTCGGTGACAACCGTCGCCATGGAGTGGACGGGTGTGTGCTGGATCCCGGTGTATGATTTGCTAACCGCCGCGGGCTTCGAGGTGTACGTGGTGAATGCCCGGCACATAGAAAACATACCCGGCAAGAAGACAGATGTCCTGGATTGCCAGTGGATCCAACAGCTACATACCTGCGCGGGTTGGTGCGCACCTATTCTCTCCACCCTGACGACGATATCCGAGCCTTGCAATGGCGCGTGCGCCATCGGGACAATCTGATTCGCTGTCGGGCGACGCACATCCAGCACATGCAGAAGGCACTGGAACAGATCGATCTCAAGTTGGTCAACATTGATCACGGGTCGTCGCTGGGGCAGACGGGATGACGATCAGTTCGCGCCATTCTGCGCGGCGAGCGATCCCCATCTGTCTTGGCTGGCTATCGGCAGCCTGGCTGTGCCAAGAGCGAGCAGGAAGATAGCGCATGCATTGGATGGCTATTATCGCGATGAGCATATCTTCACGCTTCGGCAGGCAGTCGAGTTGTACGACGTCTATACTTAGAAGATTGTCGGACCTGCGATGACGAAATCCAGGCCAAGTATGCCACATTCAAGCCCTGAATAGAGCGTCGAACGAAGCCCTCTTCCACCACCGAGGCAGAGGCCACGCCCCGGCAACGCTCCCCATTTCGACCTGCGCGCCGAGTTGTACAAGATAGCGGGAGTAAGTTTTTGACTCAAATCGACGGAGTCAATGTCTTGACCGCTCAGGTCATTGTGTCAGAGGTGGGCCCGACATGAGCAAGTCGCAGAGCGGCTTAAGCATTTTGCTTCGTGGCTGGCACTGTGTCCGAACAACAAAATCACGGGTGGCAAAATCAAGAAGCGGGGGCGGCGCAAGACGAAGAACCGGGCGGCCCAGGCTCTGCGCATGGCAGCCCAAGGTCTGAACCGAAGCCAAAGTGCGCTAGGTGCCTTCTTCCCGTATGCGGGCCAAACACGGCGCTGAGATAGCCAATGTGGCCGCTGCTTAGCAAGCTGGCACGGATGCATGTACTTCATGCTAAAGAACAAGACATCCTATCGGGACATCGGAGTCGAGCAGTCCGGACGCCCACCAAATACCGTCAACACCATCTACAGCCTCCAACGTAGGCCGACGACTCGGGGTTTCATCTCAACCCGCTCTCTCCGCAAGTATGGTTTCTTAGTACTTTCTGGTGGCGCTGCCTCACGCAGCCTCTGCGAGTCTTCCCCGCCTCTTTCTGCAAGATTTGCTGCTGTCGAGATCTCCAAGGGCCGCCCGCTGCATCCAGGTGGCGCCGGGTCGACTCAGCTCTGGCCACCGCGCTTCATGCGCCACTGCACAACGTTCTTCACGCCGCCGCTCTTCGGCAGTACCACTGGGGATAGGCCGCCCCTCCTCTCAAAAACGCTGATACTGGATGCGGATCCAGTGCTGGTCAACATCAGCCTTTCACTTGATGGATCCCCAGGCCCCGGTCACCACGCCGTCGAGGCAGTTGGTGCAGCGCAATATCCACCTGCATCCGTTGTCCGTGCCAGAGCTCCGTC
>CAVPBH010000030.1:0-9452 GCA_963701775.1 uncultured Chloroflexia bacterium | reverse complement strand
GCGAAAGGCGCCAGGGTGATGCGAAAGACGCGAGCGACGTGGATAGTTATTGCTCCATAAGTTGCCTCTGGTCTGTGAATGGTGTGTACTTGGGGGTGTTTGGGGCAGGGGCAGGGCGACTGTGCCACTAGGTACTATGGGTGTGGATGGAGTTTTTTGGGGGGAAACAATTATCGCCCATCGCCTGGCGGGAGCTCTCCCCGGACAAGTGCCTGATTCACCACGGCTACCAGGTGCACAAAGGGAGAAATGCAAACGCCGGCGATTTGTTACTGCGTCGTCGGCAACGGCTCGTGCGCTTTGGTTCGTGGCTGGTTCTTGATAGAGTCATCCCACGCCCGGCGTCACGATGCCACTGGCTCACTCCCACGGCTCTGGCCGGAGCTGCCACACCGGCTCACCGGCGCCCAGGGCCTCGAGAAGCTTCTGGCGCCGAACCTGGAATGCTCCGCATAGGAGCTATCACAGGCATGGTGAGAAGGCACCCGTGCCCGACATGCCGCAGATACACGGCCGTCAAGAAGACGTTCCGGAGGCCTTTTCAGCGGCAGGCCAGTGCAACGGACAACGTTCCCTGGCCGGCACCGTCAAGGCACATAGTTCCGCGAGCGGAACCACAGCTCGTGGACCTGGTCGTCCACCCCCCGGTAGACGACATGCTGCGTGCCGCCCCCCTCCCAGGCGTAGGCAGCCGGATCTCCCCCTGCGGCCGGTGCGCCGGTGGCCAGGCTCAGGTCGGCGTGCTGCCAGCCCGGCTCGGCATGTACCACAGCTCGTGGATGTGCGCGTCCGTGCCCCGGTAGAGGACGTGCTCGGTGCGATCGCGCTCCCAGGCATAGGCGGCCGGATTCCCCCGCCGCAGGAGGTGCGCCGGTCCCGGCACTGAGGTCGGTGTGCTGCCAGCCAGAGTCCTGGCTCCACCACAGCTCGTGGATGTGGCCGTCCACGCCCCGGTACATCACGTGCTGGGTCTGGTCGCCCTCCCAGGCGTAGCCGGCCGGGTTCCCTGCGGCGAGGGGAGCGCCCGACTGCCCGCTCAGGTCTGCGTAGTTCCAATTCGCGTCGTCGCTCCACCACAGCTCGTGGATGTGGCCGTCCACGCCCCGGTACATCACGTGCTGGGTCTGGTCGCCTTCCCAGGCATAGCCGGCCGGTTCCCCCGCGGCAGGAGGAGCGCCCGTCTGCCCGCTCAGGTCTGCGTGGCTCCAATTCGCGTCATCGCTCCACCACAGCTCGTGGATGTGACCGTCAACGCCCCGGTACACCAGATGTTGGGTGGGATGCCCTTCCCAGGCATAGCCGGCCCATTGCCCGCGGCAGGCGGCGCACCCGTCACCACACTCAGGTCCTGGTGGTTCCAATTCGCGTCCTGGCTCCACCACAGCTCGTGGATCGTGCCGTTCGCACCCCGGTAGATCACATGCTGGGTGGGGTGTGCGTCCCAGGCATAGCCGGCCGGATCGCCGGCGGCAGGCGGGGCACCCGTCAGGTCACTTAGGTCGGCATGGTGCCAGCCTGTATCCGCGTGCCACCAAGCTCGTGGATCGCGGCTGTCCACGCCCCGGAATACCACGTGCCGGCCGGGATGCCCTTCCCAGGCATAGGCGGAAGGCCGGCCGGTGGCCAGCGGCGCGTTGCCCATCCGGCTCAGCGCTATGACAAGCTTCCAAGGGCTATAGACATCCCACTCGTCGATGCAGAGGGTCCAGTCACCAAGCAGGCTCCAGTTGTAGGAGCTCTTGGCTCTGACACTCTCGTTGTCCTGAGCCAGGCTCGCATCGGCTGCCTCGTTGTCAAAGGTAGCCTTCCACGCCTCGCCCAGAGTGGCGTGTCGACAGGCGGCCAGGGCGTCAGTCAAACCTTTCGGAAAATCGTTGAACTCCTTGGCCCGGGCAATCACCGCCACCGAATTCAGATAGAACAGGATGCCCTCGGCGTTCTGCCAGGTGGCATACAGCGGAGCATTGTACGGCAGATCGGCCGCTCGTGCCGGGCTGTTGCACTCGCACGACTTGTGCACGACCACACTCGCCCCCTGGCCTCGCAACAGCCGGTTGTACCATAGGGTCTTGTGCAGAAACACGTCGGCGAACTTGCCCAATCCTTCGAAACTGGGCCGGACCTCGTTCCCGTCCTGGATCCAGCGCCAGGGCTTGCCACCGGCTGCAGCCTCCAGGTCCGCGGCCTGGTAGTCCTCCTCGAACGACGTATACCAGGGCGTACCATGGCAGTCTATGCCGCGCAGCACAGCCGGCCGCTGCAGCCACTGCACATACTCCAACAGGTTTGCATGGTCCACGGCGAGGCTGGGCGCGAACCTGTTCGACGCGTGGGCCAGGTAGGCGTTCATGCCCCCAACACCAAAGTCCTCTGCGGCGATCGCGGCCGTGCGGTAGGGCAGGTTCGAGAAGGCGCCACTGCGGTACTGGTGGTTCCGATCGAAATACTCTACCAACAGCCGGCGCTCCAGGACGGGATCGCGCACCATTCCTTCGCCCCTCAGATCCAAGTTCTGGTTGGTGTGGAAGGCCTGCGGCTTGCCGTTGGCGTCGAGAAAGAACCGGCCGTCGGTGCCCACCACGGCCGGGTCGGGCCGCACGGCGACGTTGTAGGCATTGATGCGCGAGACGGCGATATCGGGATGCGCGATCGGATTCGGGAGCAGGCGGTCGCCGGGCGCCAATTCGGGATTCAAGCGGATGTTGTGGATCTGAGCCCAGAGGTCATCAGGCTGTTCAGGGGGAGAGGCCAGCAGTGCGTACACGGCATCCTTGATCCAGAAAAAGTCCTCGAAGAAAAGGGTCTCGAAGGTGAACTCCGTGGACGTGAAAATGGTGTTGGCCTGCGGCCAGCCGCCTATCGTCCCCGCAGAGGGCATGGCCTCCCAGGAGGGAATCCCTGATGCCTCGCGATATAGAGCGTCCCAGTTGCCGGTCAGGTCGCCCAGGACCAGGTCGGCGCGGTGGGCGACGATCTCGGGCGTGGCGCACAAAATGCTCACACCATGGTGCATGGTGTCGCCCACCTGGAAGTCCAGGTTGTCCTTGCGCCACAGGAACAGCCGGACGAGCATGGCCTCGGGGAAGGCGCCTACCAGGATCACACCCTGCAGGCTCGGGAACGCATTCCGGACGGCGGTGAGAAAAGTGCGCATGGCCAGCAATGTGCGCCCATCCTGGTGCCTTGGGCCGGCGTAGACCCGCGCTTTGATGAACCGGCTGGAGAGCCGCCCTTCCCGCCGGAGGTCGGCCTTGAGCCGGATCAGCCTCGAGAGCAGGTCCTCGTCCCAGGGCACTCCGTCCGGCAGCGTGTCGAGCAACCTCGATTCCACGAGCACCAGAACCAGTTGGGCGTCGAACCGAATCTGCTCGTCGGGATCTTCGAACGGCAGATAGTCCAGCGTGTCGATGGCCCAATCGCCGTCGTCGTTGGCGTCAGAATGACAATAGGCGTTCATAGCCTGCTTGATGAGATCTGCGGCCATGTTGTCTCCTTTCCAAGTCCCGGACTAGCAAATCGGGCCGTAGGGCCTCAGGCTTGCTGCGTTGATGCGACGGTGGGGCAGCATGGTGGTGCGGTGGGTTGAACTGTGCCGATTCCTTGTCAGCAGCTACAAGTATCCTATCAGGATAGTGCACTTCTGTCAATCTCGAGTCTGCGGGCCAACAGCCATCGCGCCATCCCTTCTCCCGAGACGGACCGCCTTTTGTGCCCGATCCAACGCGGCCTTTGCGCCATTTCTCCTCCTCTCCATCCCGCGGTCATCCGCTCTGCGGGTTTCACCTTGGCTTCAGTTTAGGGCCCGATACCGTGGCCCAGGGCGCCCACTCCTTCGGCGGCTACCGGGAGAACTTTAACTTGGTCTGGGACGAGGGCGGTGCGTCGATGTGGGAGCTGTTTGCCGAGGCCGATGCCGCGTGGGATTTCGCCATGGCCAACGGAGACACCGCCCAGGAGGCGCACGACGCCACCGTCGCCGCGTTCAATGCGGCCATCGCCTCCGTGCCCGGCACCTGGACGGCGGCCGTCCTGACGCAGGATAGGGACGACCTCACCCTCTCGGGCGATCCGGCGGCGACGATCTCGCCCCACCACTGGGTGAGGATCTGCTGGCCCATCTCCCTGACCCTGGAAAAGGCGCTGGTCAAGGCCGGCGAGCTGCACAAGGTGCTGCCGGTGCGGTGAGCGGGCCGCCAGGAGGGGAAGCCAATGCCAGTGCCCAAGATGGACGCAAGCAGCCGGGCGAAGCCGCTTGCGTATGACCCGGCGCGCGAGAAGCTGATCTACTACGACGAGATTGTGTCGGGCCGCGAGGCGATCGTGCCCGTGGAAACGCTCTCGGAGGCCGATTTCAAGAGGCTGGTTGTCGAGCGGCTGCGCGCCGGGCCCGACTTTCGGATGCAGGCGATCAGCGGACGGCTCTACACCTGCGACGAGGCAATCGCCGCCGTCGAGCGCGACGAGACCGACGTCCGCCGGCTGATCGAGGCCGAGCGGTCGTACCTGCGCGCGTTCCTGCTCGAGATCCGGCAGGCGCTCTAGCCACCCGGTCCGCGCGGCCGGTGGCCCGGCACCGGGCGTCCTGTCCCCAGGGGCGGGACGCCCGGATAGCGTTGAGGGCGGGGACGCAGACCAGGCGCAACGCACCCGAGGGGTGATGCACTCCCCGTACGGTGGCACACTGGCACAGTGGAAGCTCCCAGGCCGCCGACCAGGCGTTTGACGGCCTGCCGCGGCTCTGCTACAATGGGCGCACGAGAGCAGCAATGAAGGGAGCGCTCGATGGCGATGCAACCGCCCAATCCTCCGATCCGCTACCCCCGCCGGCGCCTCATCCGCGGCGTGCTGCGGGGCGTGGTCCACGTCCTCTTTGACACCCTCACCCATCTCGATGTCTACGGCCGCGAGCACGTGCCCAAGGACGGCCCGCTGCTGCTCGCGGCCAACCACTTTTCGTTCGTCGATCCGGCCCTGGTTTTGCGGGTGACGCCCTGGCCGATCGAGGTGATCGGCGGCTTTCGCACGCCGAGCGGGCCCTCGTGGGGCACCTCGGTGCTCAAACTGTGGGGCTATTTTCCGGTGCACCGCGGGACCGGCTCGCGGGGCGCGCTGCGTGCCGTGGAAGCGGTGCTGGCCCAGGGCGGCGTGGTGGGGATCGCGCCGAAGGCGGGTCCTGGGCCACGGTGCTGCGGCCGGCGCGCCCCGGCGCCGCCTTTTTGGCGGTCCGAAGCGGCGCACGGATCCTGCCCGTCGGCATCGACGGCACGTACGACGTCCTGCCGAGCCTGCGCCGGAGGCGACGCGCGCGCGTGACCGTGCGGTTTGGCGAGCCGTTTGGCCCCTTCCGGGCGGAGGGCCGGGGGCGGGAAGGCCGCCGACGGCTGGACGAAATCGGCCACGAGATCATGCGGCACATCGCGGCGCTCATTCCCCCCGAGCGCCGCGGGTACTACTCGGACGACCCGGCCATCCGCGCCGCTGCCCGCGGAACGGAAGTCTACCCGTGGGACCAGGAGCAGGAGATCCGAATGACAGCACTTGGCTTGCCGGACCGCCGCGAGCGAGCAGGAGCCCGGTTGGCTTCTCGGGCTAGCGCCTCACCCACAACACGCGCCACCTGGAACAGGTCGACGACGTATCGCACTTGCTAGTTCCTGGTCGAGGAGAAGCCGGGCAAGCGGCATAGGGCCTGATTCTGTTCTCGGGGCGGGCTCGGTCGCTACCGCTTCAGCGACGCGATCTCCCTCACGGCCTCGACCGCGGCCGCGATGTGCGCCTCGGTGTTGAACGGCCCGATGCCAAACCGCACCGCCCCGCGGATCTTGGCCGTCCCAAGCTGCTCGTGCACCAGGGGAGCGCAGTGCAGCCCGGTCCGGCAGGCAATGTCATAGTCGACGTCCAGCATCGTCCCGACGTCCCCGGCGTCCATGCCCTGCACGTTAAAGGCCAGGACGGCGATGTGGTTCGCCAGGTCCTCCTGGCAATACAGGATCACCCCGGGGATGCCCGCCAGCCCGTCGCGCAGCATTCTCGCCAGCACCATCTCTTGCTCGTGGATCGCGCCCATCCCGCGGGCCCCGATCCACTTCAGCCCCGCATGCAGGCCGGCTATCCCGGCCACGTTGGGCGTCCCATATTCCAGCCGGAAGGGATACTCCTCCAGGTGGGCGCGCTCGGCCGACCGGACGCCCGTGCCGCCCGCCCGCGTATGCCGGATCTCGACACCCTCGCGCACGTAGAGGCCGCCGATGCCGGTCGGCCCCAGCAGCGACTTGTGGCCGGTGAACGCCACGGCATCCAGGAACTGCTCCTCCACGTCGATCGGCACCTTGCCGGCCGACTGCGATGCGTCGATGGCAAAGTAGATGCCGGCCTCGCGGCAGTACCGCCCGATCTCGCGGATGGGCTGGACCGTCCCGATCACGTTCGACGCGTGGTTGACGATCACCAGGCGGGTGTTCGGCCGGAACCTCCGGCGGATCTCGTCGGGGTCGACGAAGCCGGCGCCGTCGAATGGGACATGGTCGACGTCGACGCCTTCGCGCGAGAGGTGGTAGAGCGGCCGCAGCACCGAGTTGTGCTCGATGGTCGTCGAGATGGCATGGTCGCCGGGGCGGAGCATGCCAAACATGATGAGGTTCAGGGCATCGGTCGAGTTGTAAGAGAAGCAGAGGCGG
The DNA here is from genome assembly GCA_963701775.1 of uncultured Chloroflexia bacterium. Classification (GTDB taxonomy): domain Bacteria; phylum Chloroflexota; class Anaerolineae; order JAAYZQ01; family JAAYZQ01; genus DAOQVR01. The sequence continues at coordinate 2,775 of CAVPBH010000030.1, read as the reverse complement.
TTCGGATCGGTGCCGTGGAAGAGCGAGGCCAGCAGTTTCCGGGTATCGTCTACCAGTGCACCTGCCTCCATGCAGAGGTCATACCCGGAGCGGCCCGGGTTGACCCCAAAGTTCCGGATAAAGTAATCCATGTAGGTGTACACCTCTTCCGGCTTCGGGAAAGAAGTCGCCCCGTTGTCCAGGTAGATTAGCTTGCCCATGTTTTCACCCTCCTTGTGTGGTGCGTCTGCAGTGTCATTCTGAGGAAGCGCACACCGGTCTCTGGCCCCATACGGACGCAGAGCCGATCTCGCTGCTCAGGATGACCTCAGGCGGCCAGACGATGGCATCCGCCACCAATTCGCACAGGTTCTTCGCCGGCGTGCCCAGCTTGTACTTGCGGTTCACCTCCGCCAGTTGGTCCAGGCAGTTGTGGCACGAAGTGGCGACGATCTTGGCCCCGGTCGCCTCGATCTGCCCGGCCTTGACCTTGGCAGCGTCGAGCCGCCGCTGCGAGAACTCGGTCATCGAAAGCATGCCCCCACCCCCGCCGCAGCAGTAGGCATTCAGGCGGTTGGGCACCATCTCACGGAAATCGCTCACGCTCCTGGAGAGGATGTAGCGCGGCTCTTCCAGGATGCCGCCCTTGCGCCCCTGGTTGCAGGGGTCGTGGTAGGTCACCGGCAGCGCGTTCCTGGACGGGTCGAGCACGATGCGCCCATCCCGGATGTACTCGGCCATCGGCTCGACAAACCCGCGCACACGGAAGGGGAAGGGCTGGCCCAGCCAGTTCTCCCCTTCCCAGCGCAGCGCGTTGTAGCCATGGCCGCACTCCGACATCCACACTTCCTGCACGCCCAGCTTGGCCGCGGCCTCCAGCGCCCACAGGCCGATCTGCCGTGCGGCGACGTCGTCGCAGGAAAAGAGCGCATAGTTCGTAACGTCCCAGTAGTCGGTGCTCATCGTCCACGATTCGCCGGCGACGTGCATGATCTTGGCCGCTGCCATCAGCGAGAGGGGGTAGAACTTGACCTCGCGCGGGTTGACCAGGTAGAGCACCCGCGCGCCCTGCTTGTCGAGCGGGATGACCGGCCCTTCCACCTCCAGCTCGTCACAGAGCTGCTCGTCGAGCCAGGCGATCGTGTCGCGGAAGCCGGCGTCGTCCACCCCCATGTTGTTCTTCGTCTGGAGGTGCAGGTCCACCGTCTTTTGCAGCCCCTCCGGCACCAGGCCGATGGCATTCAGCATCGCTCGCGCCGTCGCGATGATCAGCCGCGTGTCCACGCCCATCGGGCAGTTGACCACGCACCGCCCGCACATCGTGCACGAGCCCCAGGCCGTGTCCCAGAGCTGCCGGATCACCTCGTCGTCCAGCTCGCGCGCGCCCACGTACCAGGGCCACACCCGGCCGAGCCAATCGTACTTGCGCTTCCAGACGTTGCGCAGCCGGTCGGCCTTGTAGGCAGGCACCAGCTCGGGCTCGCCGATGGAAACGTAGTAGTGGCAGGCGTCGTTGCACAGCCCGCAGTGCGTGCAGGCGTGCATCGACGCCTCGAGCTGCTGCGTCAGGCGCAGGCTCAGCACCTGCAGGGCTTTGGCCGTCTCGTTCCGCTCCGGCACCTTGCGTTCCTTATCTCCGGCCGGTCACGCCGCGGCGCCCGGCGGCGGCGCCGTAGAAGTAGCGGGCGAACGGGTAGTAGATATAGTGACGGATCTTGCTGAACGGCTCGTACACCAGGAACAGCGCGGCGATGACAAAGTAGGCGATCGTCCCCGGCCCCCACCCCAGCAGGCTCAGCAGCCCGGTGAGCAGGAAGAGCAGCACCATGCCCAGCGCGATATAGTCGTCCGGCGAGCTGATGATCCGCATCTCGGGGCGAGAGGCGCGCCGGTAGAGGCGCAGCCCCCCCGCGGCGAGCGAAGCCGCGAGCAGGACAAACACCACCCCTCGCACCGGCGCGGAGAGCACGCCCGGCGCATAGGCCAGGACAAACGACAGGAGGATGTTCACGAACACGCCCAGGTGAAAGACGGCGAACTCGACGTAACGCAGTCCGTGCTTGCGCGTCGATTCCATCTTCCAGGGCACGACGATGGTGACAAAGGCATCCACCGTGCCCCGCCAGATCTCACCCTTGGGGTTGCTGGCAAGGTCCCTTGCGCGCCGGCGCCGCAGGAGAACGGCGAGCCGCAACAGGTAGAGGGCCACCAGGATCGCCGTGCCGATCTCGTGGGTCAGGTGCTGGAACAAGGCAGACTCCGTTGCCGATCCCTTGGGCCGCGCCGCGCGCTACACGCAGCCGTCCGGCTTGGGCAGGCCGGCGACCTTGCACGCGCCCCGGGCCGGGCCGCTGGGGAACAGCTCATAGACCTGCTTGAGCTTGAGCTCCGTCTCCTTGCACAGCAGGCGGACCATGGGCGCGGAGCCGTGCTCGGCGTAGTACCTGTTCAGGTAGTGGATCAGCCGCCAGTGATCCGGCGTCAACTCCGTGATCCCCTCCTCCTGCTCCGCCAAGACGCGGGCCATCTCCTCGTTCCAAAGGGAAGGATCGGTCAGGAAGCCGTCCTCGTCTACTTCTATCTGGGTACCGTGGTAGTCGATCGTGCGCATGGTCCTGCTCCTCGCAATTGTGTTGGGCGGCGTCGTGGTTCCGGCGGCCGTACCCTCGATAGCATGAGCATACGTGCCGCAGTGCACCTCTGAAACTGGCCGACTCCCGAGTATAGAACCGAAGCCCCGGCAGGTCAACCTGGCCTTTCCGGACGGCTACGGCTGTTGCATGGCCGGCGCCCTGC
>CAVPBH010000029.1:0-17668 GCA_963701775.1 uncultured Chloroflexia bacterium | reverse complement strand
CGCGAAGTCGAAAGCCTGTACTAGCCAATATGGACGTGTCAAGGGAGACCACAGAGAATGACTCAGGAGCTGCGACGCAGCACAGGGGTGGAGCGAGGCAGGCGGGTAGCCATCGAGGTGGATGGCGACCGATTGTGGCCTACGAAGGGGAGACGATCGCCGTCGCCCTGCTGGCAGCCGGGAAGCGGGTCCTGCACACCACGGCGGGACCATGCGCCGCGCGGCATCTTACTGCAACATGGGGGTGTGCAATAGCTGCCTGGTCACCGTGGACGGAGAGCCGAACGTACGGGCGTGCATGACCGCTGGTGGCCGCGAACCTCAGAGTCGGACCCAACATGGTGCCGGCACGTCGCCGCTGTCGCTGCCCGAGCCGGGCGAGGAGGCACCGTGATGAAAAGTGCTGACCTCGTCATCGTGGGCGGCGGACCTGCCGCCCTGGCAGCAGCGACGGAGGCAGCCGGCGCTGGCGTTGGCTCCATCGTCGTCGTCGACGAGAACCGCGCCCTGGGCGGGCAATACTACCGGCGGTTGCCGGGCGAGTTCCGTATCACCAGCCGCGGCGCGCTCGGACGCGAATACGCCGAAGGCGAAGCCCTGGTCGCCGGCGTGAGCAGAGAGGCTCCAACCGGGCATCCAGGTGCTGATAGGCACGACCGTATGGGGGATCCTGCGGACAGGCGCATCGCGAGCCTGGCAGATGCCCAGCGCTGCCTGGGATGTGCAGGCTCCCGCGTTCCTCCTCGCCACCGGCGCCTACGACCGGCCGGTCGCCTTTCCGGGATGGACCCTGCCGGGGGTCATCACGGCGGGCGGCGCACAGATCATGCTCAAGACCTACCGCGTGCTCCCGGGACGCAAGGTCTCTGGTCGCCGGCTCCGGTCCTCTGCTCCTTGCCCTGACCAAGCAGCTCCTGGATGGGGGGGCGGAGGTCGTGGCCGTGGTGGAAGCCCGGCGCATGGCTCCGCTGTGGCAGTACCTGCGCCACGCCCCAGCGCTGTGGGGCAACGGGTCCACGCTGGCCGACGGCTGGTCCTACCTGAAGGCCATGCGCGCGGCCCGAGTGCCCTACCTGACCGGGCACACCATCGTCCGTGCCCTGGGCAAGGAGGCCGTAGAGTCGGCGGTGGTCGCGCGCTCGACGATCGCTCGAAGCCGGTGCCGGGAGCGAGAGGCAGTTATCCGTGGACGCGGTCTGCCTAGGCTTCGGCTTCCTGCCCTCGAGTGAGCTGACCAACGCGTGCGGCTGCGCGACTGAATATGTGCCGGCTTGGGGGTGCTATGCGCCAAAGGTAGACGCGTGGCTGGAGAGCAGCGTGCCCAACCTGTTCGTCGTCGGGGATGCCGCCGGCATCCGCGGCGTTGAGATTGCCAAGGAACAGGGTAGGTTGGCAGCCCTGGCGGTCGCCCGGCGGCAGGGCAAGCTGAGCGACCGGCAGCTTGAGGAGCGCTCGCGCCCAATCCGAAAGAGGTTGGCACGGCTACAGCGGTTCCGGCAGATGGTCGACGCGCTCTATGCCTTCGATCCCGAGCTGTGTGCAAACCTGGTGACGACCGACACGATCGTCTGCCGCTGCGAGGAGGTCACAGCCGACGCTATCTTGCAGGCCATTGCTCAGGGCGCGACGGATGTCTACGGCGTGAAGATGAGGAGCCAGGCTGGCATGGGGCCGTGCCAGGGGCGGAACTGCAGCCCGGTAGTGACACAGATCGCTTGCTCGGGAGCTGGGAAAGACGCAGTCGGAGATCGAGCAATTTCAGTTGCGCCCTTCGGTCAAGCCGGTGCCGATGGGCGTCTTGGCGGCACGCGTGGACTCCGAGTCCGCGACGGCGACCGCATAGCGAGGAGCCCCCCCATGACCATCCTGGAAACGATCCGCAAGGACATCCCGATCCCTCTCTACTACCAGCTCAAAGAGTGGATCCTCGGCCAGATAGAGAGCGGCGAGCTGGTCGAAGGCGACCAGGTCCCATCCGAGCAGGCGCTCAGCGGAGCCGGTTTGAGCTAAGCCGAGGGACGGTGCGCCAGGCACTCAGCGAGCTAGTGGCGGAAGGCTGGCTCTACCGCGCGCGCGGCTTCGGCACCTTTGTCGGCAGCTCGTCCAAGGTGGAGTATGGGATGGCGCAGAGGCTGACGAGCCTGGCCGAGGAGATGCGTGAGCGCAGCCAGCCCTTCACCTCGCACCTGATTTCGCGAACGGTCGAGCCGGCGGTCAATGCCGTCGCTGCCCGCCTTCACCTTGCGCCGGGCGTGGACGTGATCCACCTCGAGCGGGTGGGCCGCGTCGACGACGAGCCCGTCGTCGTCGCGACGACCTACCTGCCCTTTGCCCCGTGCAGTGGCGTGATGCAAGAAGAGCTGACCAACCGCTCGCTCTACGAGATCCTGGAGCAGCACTGCGGGCAGCGCTTGTCCGGCGCAACGCGCACCCTGGAGATCGCCGAGGCCACCGCCCACGAAGCCTCCATCCTGGGGATTGCGCCCGGCGCGCCGGTCCATCTCATGCGAACCGTTGCCCACCTGGATGACGGCAGTCCTATCGAGTATTCCAAGCTTCGCTTCTGCGCCAGGCGCACCCGCTTTGTCTTCCAGGTGCGCCGGCTGTAGGTGCAGGGCTTTGTGCCAGAAAGGGAAACCCTATGCCGGATCTGTCTGTGGAGTTCGCCGGGCTTCACCTGGAGAACCCATTCATCGTCGCCTCGTCAGAGCTGACGAACAGCGTCAGCAAGATCAAGGAGGCCGAGCGCTGGGGAGCGAGCGCGGTCAGCACCAAGCTGGCCTTCCTGGAGGTCCCCTTCTACGCTCGCCCCTACCACATTATTGAGCGGGGGTCGGCGCTCTACTCGCCCTCGGGCAAGCGGCTCTCGGTGCGCGAGGCCCAGGAGCTGATCCCGGCAGGCCCGCAGGGAGACGAGCGATATCAAGATCATGGCGCAACATGATGGGCCCCGGCTCTGACCTCGACGGTTGGGCCCGCCTCGGGCAGATGCTGGCGGAGGCGGGCGCGGACATGTTGGAGCTGAACATGTCGTGCCCCAACGTCGGCATCATGGCCAAGAGCCTCGGCCTCGAGACGACGGCGGAGATGGGAGCACTGCTCGGCCAGAACCCGCCACTCGCCCGCTTGGTAGTCAAGGCGGTATCCGATGCGGTCGATATTCCGGTGATGGCCAAGATGGCACGCCCGAGGCAAGCGATTCGGCCATTGTGGCCCGGGCATGCCTCGAAGGCGGCGCCAAGGCGATTTCGGCCATCAACTGCCCGCAGTCGCTGCCTGGGGTCGACGTCTACAACGGAGGCCGGCCCAGGTACCCGACCACGGCCAACCAGGCGTTTGCCGGGCTGTGTGGGCCCTGGATTCGCCCGCTGGCCTATCGCCACGTGGCCCAGATGCGCATGAAGATTCCGGGCGTCCAGATTGCCGGCGGCGGCGGGCTGACCAATTGGCGGCAGTCGGTGGAGATGCTGATGTACGGCGCGACGACGCTGACCTACTGCACGGCGCTCTACTACCTGGGCTTTGAGCTGCTCAAGGAGCTGCGGGATGGCGTCTCGGCCTACATGGGGGAGATGGGCTACGAGCGGCTCTCCGATTTCCGGGGTATGGCGCTGCAGTACATCACCACGCCCGACAAGGTACAGTATCTGCCGATGTGGCCTTCGATAGACCCGGCCAAGTGCACCGGCTGCGGATTCTGCATCCGGCCCGCCCACTGCGAGGCCCTGGCGCTGGTGGACAAGGTCTCCACCCTCGTGCGCCCCGAGGAATGCACCGAATGCTCGGTCTGCTACTGGCTATGTCCCCACGATGCCATCACGATGGTGGATCAGGGTGACCCCGTATTTGACCGCCTGCGGCAGGCTGGGTAGGGCTGCCACAATCGACCAGAACAAGGAGCCTGACCATGAAGCATGACCTGCGAACACATCTTGCACTTCTGGAGAGGGAAGGCCTGCTCCAATGGGTGGACCAGGAGGTGGACAAAGACTGGGAGATCACCTGCGTGACGCGCCTCTTCTTCCAGCGCAATTCCCCGGTCAATCGCAAGGCGCTCGGCTTCCGCCGCGTCAAGGGCTACGACATCCCGGTCGTCGTCGGCACGGTCAGCGCGTCGCGCCAGGTATACGTCACCTCGCTTGGCATCGGTCCCTCTCCGGACGCGGTGACGGCCAAGTGGCGGCAGGCGCTCGACAACACGATTGATCCGGAGGAGGTGACCACCGCCCCCTGCCAGGAGGTGGTCCTGACCGGCGACGAGGTAGACCTGACTAGGTTCCCGATCCCCACGTGGACGCCGGACAAGGAACCGGGCACCCTACGTCACGGCCCCGTGCATGGTCAGCCGGGACCTCGAGACCGGCATCCCCAACGTAGGCATCTACCGGATGCAGGTCAAGGGCCCCAACCGCACGGGCATGTTGTGGGACCTGCCGAGCCAGCATGGCGCCATGCACTACGCCCAATACGAGGCAGCCGACAAGCCGATGCCCGTGGCTGTCGTCGTGGGCGTGCATCCCACGGTGCTCATGTCGGCTGCAGCCAAGGTGCCCTATGGCGTCGATGAGCTCGCGGTCGCCGGCGGGCTGCTCGGCGAAGCGATGCCGGTGGTCAAGTGCAAGACGATCGACCTGAACGTGCCGGCCCACGCCGAGATCGTGCTCGAAGGCACCATCGCTCCCGGCTTCCGCGAGACCGAAGGCCCGTTCGGGGAGTACACCGGCTACATGGGTGGGCCCTACGACCTCCCCGTCTTTGAGATCAAGGCCATCACGCACCGCCGCAACCCGATCTACCAGGCTCTCTTCAGCCAGATGCCGCCCAGCGAGAGCAGCCTGATGCGCCAGATCCCCGAGGAGGCGAACGTCTACAACCACCTGGTCCACAAGCTCAACGTCCCGGGCATCGTGGACGTGCACCTGCCGGAGACGGGCGGGAGCTATGCCGTGCTCTGGATCAGCATGAAAACGCGCTACCCGGGCCACGCGCAGCAAGTCCTCTGCGCGGCCTGGACACACCACCCGGCGTTTGCCAAGTGGGTTATCGTGACCGACGAGGACATTGACATCCGCGACCCATTCCAGCGCGAATGGGTGCTCAGTTGGCGCGTCGAGCCCCTGCGGGACATCTTCTTCATCCCGAACACCTCGTCGCTCCTGCTCGACCCGTCCCCGGCTCCCCCGGACGTGCCGCTGTGGGACCGCCGCTCGTCCAAGATCTGCATAGACGCCACCAAGAAATGGAACTATCCCGCCGTGGCCCTGCCCCCGGAAAAGTACATGAGCGAGGCGAGCCGGCGTTGGGAGAGCTACGGCCTGGGATAGGCCTGCAAGGAGGAAGCATGTACGGTTGGGCTGGACAGATCCTCTACGTCAACCTGAGCACGGGCACCGTCGAGAAAAAGCCGCTGAAACCCGATTGGGCGCGGGCCTACCTGGGTGGCCGCGGCTTCAATTCCCGCCTTCTCTATGACCTGTTCGATCCGGACGTGCAGGATCCCTTCGATCCGCGCAACGTCATCTGCGTTTCGGCGGGCGTCCTGAGCGGCACCCTGGCGCCCAGCACCGGCCGGGTGACCATTTCCGTCGGGCGCTCGCCCATCACCGGCGTCTTTGGCGACGGGAACGCCGGCGGCCACTTTGGGCCCGAGATCAAATTCGCCGGCTACGACTCGATCGTGCTCCTCGGCCGCTCGCCCAAGCCCTGCTACCTATACATCGAGAACGACCTGGTGGAAATCCGGGACGCCGGGCACATCTGGGGCAAGGACACCTGGGAGACCGATGCCCTCCTGCGTGAAGAGACACACCAGCCCCAGGCGCAGGTTTTTGCCATCGGACCGGCCGGCGAGCGCAAGGTCGCCATCGCCGTCACCCTCTGCAACCTGACGCGCGCGCCGGGCGGCGGCGGGAATGGCGCGGTCATGGGCAGCAAGAACCTGAAGGCAATCGTCATCCGCGGCACCCAGGGCGTCAAGGTAGCCAAGCCGCTCGAGTTCATGGCAGCCTGCGAGGAAGCCTACGATCACCTTGCTGCACCACCCAATCTACCCGTCGTGGTCGCAGTACGGGACGCCGGTGCTGCTGGGGGTCTACAACGCCGGCGAGGCCCTGCCCGTGAGGAACTGGCAGGAGAACACCTACGAGGGCTGGGAGCCGCTCGACGGCCCGACTTTCGTCAAGCGGTACAGCCGCAAGTCCAAGGGGTGCTTTAGCTGTCCGGTGCACTGCAGCCACTACTATGCGGTGGAGGAAGGCCCCTGGGCGAACGCTGCCGAGGGGGTGGAATACGAAGCCACGGACGGCTTTGGCGCACGCTCGGGCAACGATGACCTTGCCTCGACGCTGTGGATGAACAAGTTCTGCAATACCGAGGGGGTGTGCGTCGTGCAGGCCTCGAACGTCTGCTGCACCGCCATGCATCTCTGGCAGGATGGCATCATCAACGCGGAGGACACGGGCGGCCTGGACCTCTCGTGGGGCAATACCGAGTCGATGGCCGAGCTGCTTCGCCAGATGAGCGAGCGCCGCGGCTTTGGGGCAGTCTTCTCCGACGGCTTCGTGCGCATGGCGCAGCAGATAGCCGAGCGCAAGGGCCTGCCCTTCGAGCGGGTCAACTACTATACCATTCAGACCAAGGGCATGACGCTTTCGTCCTATGACCCTCGGCCCTACAAGGGCGGTGCTCTGGAAGTGGGCACCTCGACCCGCGGCGCCGACCACCTGCGCGGGCTGCCCACGCTCGAGGTCTTTGCCCACTGGTACCGGGGCAAGCGCGCCGAGATCATCGCCGACCTGGATGTCCCCGAGCCGCACGTGGACAAGTGGCTGGAGCTGGACTTGCTCAACCGCGACAAGTACGAGGGCAAGGCCCACATGGTCAAGTACTACCAGGACCAGTGCACCACGGCCGATGCCCTGGAGCTGTGCAAGTTCATCACATCGTGGAGGCTCGGAATCGGGCCCAACCGCATGTCAAAGCTGGTCTCTGCCCTGACAGGTCTCGACCTGACGTGGCAGGACATGCTCGATGCTGGCGAGCGGGTCTACACCATCGAGTATGCGATGCAGCGCAGGTTGGGGCTGGGCCGAAAGGACGACTTGCCGCCGGAGCGCTTTTTCGACGAGGTGCTGCCCACGGGCGCGGTGCTCGACCGCGACAAGTACCAGCTCATGCTGGATGAATACTATGCCCTGCGCGGCTACGATCACGACGGCCGCCCCACCCGCACCCGCCTGGAGGCGCTGGGGCTCAAGGACGTCGCCGACGATCTCGAAAAGCGCGGCGTCCTGGGCATCGAGTCGTAGGGGGAAGGACTCATGCCCCGGTTGATCTTGACCTACCTGGCTCCCCTGTGCGACCTGGCCGGCACGTACCACGACCAGGCCGATCTGCCCGGAGGCGCGACGCTGGCCGACCTGGCGGGGCAGCTGTCGGCGCGCTACGGCAGCGCCTTTCGCAAGCTGCTCTTCGACCAGGCCGGCCGCTTCGAGCCGCAGTTCATCATCGTCGTCAACGGTGTGGCGCAGAGCGATTTTTCGCGCCCCCTGCAAGAGGGTGACCGTGTTACCTTCATCCCGCCGGTGGCGGGCGGCTGAGGCCGGGGAATGCAGCGGCATAGGGTGAGGCCACCTGCCTTCTGGCTGCTTCAGCCCGACTCCGGGGTCAAGGCCCAGCGGGTTGCCCGGCAGCTCGTGGACAAGCAGCCACAGGGCCTGCCTGCCGGCGACGCCGAAATCAAGAGGCAGCTTCGCGAGGTGCGGCAGGATGCGGCCGGTCACCTCGACGCGCTGCGCGCCGGGCTGGCTGAGTTGCTGGCTGCGGCCGGCATCGCCGTCTGCCAGGCCCCTACCGGGGCCGCCGCCGCCGGCTGGTTGGCGTCCACGCTGGGCCGCCCCGGGCCGCTTGTGGTGAACCGCTCGGCGAGTGTGGCCGAAATCCGCCCCGAGCTCGAGGTCGCCGGCTTCTCCTTCGTCGAGGCCTACGACGGGCAGTACGAGCGCCCCGAGAAGGGTATCGGGCACTACTGGGAGATCACACCTCCCACCGGCGAAGCCGCCTGGGAGGCCTTTGCTGCCCGGCCGGCCGCCCCCGGCGGCCTGGAAGACGGCACGGTGGCGCTGCTCGGCGTGAACGCCGTCTCGGCCGAAGATGGCGCCGTATTCTTCGTCCAGCACCTGCGCAACATCTCCGAGACGCTGGGCAGGGCGCAAAAGGTGATCCTGCTGGTGGGGCTCGACAAGATCGTTCGCGACTGGGCGGCCGCGGAGCTGGTCGCACGCGCCATGGCGCGCTTTGGCGCCGCCAGCATCGCCCTGGGCGTGCCCGGCCGGGGAAGCCGGGAGGTCGAAGACGGCCGCGAGGCCGCGTCCGTGCCGCCGCTCCCCGCCTCCCTGCCCACTCCTCCTTCTGAGGCCCCGGAGGGGCCGAAGGTTCTCGCGCCCGGGCAGGACGTTTCCGTCATCCTGCTCGACAACGGGCGCAGTGCGCTCCTGGCCGATGAGCGCTACCGCGAGCTTTTTCTGTGCATCGGCTGCCGCGCCTGCCAGCGCGAGTGCCCCACCTTCCCCTACTTCGGCGGGAGCGCGGGCTGGAAGCCGCGCGATTACCTTTTTGCCTTTCTGCGCGGCGCGAACGATTCACTTTCCGACTGTGCGCAGTGCGGGCGCTGCCAGATGCTCTGCCCGCTGGATATCCCGATCCCGTACATGATCGCGCTCTGCCGCGAGGAGAAGGAGTATCCGCTTCGCGACCGCCTCTACAGCCACATCCACGTGCTCTTTCTCCTTTCCAGCCGGGCAGCGCCGCTGGCCAACCGCCTCTTCCGCCTGGCGCCTGCCCGGGTGCCCGTCGAGTGGGTGGCTGGGCTCGACCGGCGGCGCCCGCTGCCCCGCTTCTACGCCCGCGATTTCGAGCACGAGTTCCGGGCCAGGCAGTGGCCCTCCGGCCGCAAGGTGGTCTACTATTACGGCTGCTACGTCAACTACACCGATCCTGCCCTCGGGCTCGACGTCGCGCGCGTCCTGGCGCGCAACTTCTTCGAGCCGATCTTGCCTCCACCCACCTGCTGCGGGGTGGCGGCCTACTCCTACGGAGACATGCGCCTGGCACACCGGCTCGCGGCGGCCAACGTTCGCTGGCTGGCCGAGCAGGTCGACCGCGGGCTGGACATCGTGGTGAGCTGCCCGAGCTGCGCCCTGGCACTGCAGCACCACTTCCCCCAGATCCTGGCAAGTGCCGAGGCCCAGCGGGTCGCGGAGCACACGCTGGACGTCGGAGCCTTTCTCCTCCGGGAGCACGCGGCAGGGCGGCTCGACACCCACCTCGGCCCGCTGGAAAAAGTGGCCGGCTACCACGTCCCGTGCCACATGCGCGTGCGCGACGCCGGGCGGGAGAACGTCGCTCTGCTGGGGTTGATCCCCGGGCTCGATGTGCGGGTCGTGGATCGAGGCTGCTGCGGGCTCTCTGGCTCTTTTGGGCTCAAGGCGCACAACCGGGCCAAATCGGCCGAGATTGGGCGTGAGCTTTTCTCCGCCATGCTCGATCCCGAGCTCGACCTGGCGATGACCGATTGCGCCGGCTGCGAGATGCAGATCCGGTACGGCACGGGGCGGGAGGTGGCCCACCCCATGCGGCTGCTGTGGCAAGCATACAGTGCGGTTGCCGAGATTCCCGATAGGTTGAGGAGGGTAGAATGAATTCTTTCACCACGCTGATCAAAGGGGCACGCCTGATTGTCGAGACCTGCATGACGGTCAAGGAGGGCGATAGCCTGCTGGTCATCGCCGACGAAGAGCACCGGAAGGAGGCGCAGGCGATCGCGGGGGTGGCGGTCTCGGTGGGCGCCCGGCCCGTCATCGCCGACGTGACACCCCAGGTCGTGGCCTGCCTGGCCGACGTCACCTTGCCCATGGAGCCCCCGCCGCATCTGGCCGCCGCCATGGTCAACTCCACCGAGATCCTGATCATCACCAACCTGGAGTGGGCCAACCGCTTTGCGCACGTCAACCCCGTGCGCGCGGCCGTGGACAAGGGCGCCAAGATCGCGTCGATCGAGCCCGGCATGGGCTCGTCGTGGGCCGGGATGACCTTGGACGACATCCGGGCCACGGTGGGCCGGGCCGAGCGGATCATGGCCGCCATGGTGGGCGCCGACTGGGTGCACGTGACATCGCCGGCCGGCACCGACGTGCGCATCAACATCGAGGGCCGGCCGCCGCTCAAGGTGATCCCGATCGAGGATCCGGGCGTCATGATGGGGCCGATCCCCATCTGGGGCGAGGTCGCCTACGCCGCCGTCGAGACCAAGACCGAGGGCGTGATCGTCTACGACGGCATCATGCTGGGCGTCGGCGCCGCGACCACGCTCCCCGAGCCGATCCGGCTCGACGTGCGAGAAGGCCGCGTGGTGGGCTTTGCGGGTGGCGCCGCCGCCGACTCGCTCAGGCGGACGATTGAGGGCTCGGACTCGAACGGGAACATCGTCGCCGAGTTCGCCATCGGCACGAGCGAGCGCTCGCCCTTTGGCACGCCTTCGGAAAAGGGCAAGCTCAGCACGGTCCACTTTGGCCTGGGCGACAATGCCCACGCCTATCCCGGCGGCCAGAGCTACAGCAAGTACCACCTGGACGGAAGCGTGCGCAACGTCAGCATAGAGGTCGGCGGCCGCTGGATCATGCGAGAGGGCAAGCTGCTCATCTAGGGTCCCGCGCACAGCCGTCATGCTGAGGGAGCGCAGCGACCAAGCATCTGCGCAGCCATCTGGAGCGCAGCGACCGAAGCATCTGGAGCGCAGCGACCGAAGCATCTGGAGCGCAGCGACCGAAGCATCTGGAGATACGGAGACTGGAGCAGACAATGGTCGAAAACAGGATCAAGGTCGTGCCGCTAGAGTCGGTGGAGCCGATCCTCCTCGGGCGAGGGAGCTGGTCGCGGCTGCTGCTTACGGCCGGCACCGTTGGGGCACAGGAGAGCTGCCTGGGCTTCTCGGTCTTTGCGCCGGGCACCAACACCCCGCAAAAGGTCCACGAAGCCGAGGAGCTGTGCTACGTCCTCTCGGGGCGCGGGCAGCTCACCGTTGGGTCCGAGGCGGTCGAGTACGCGGCCGGGCAGGCGCTCTACATCCCGCCCGGCGTGCCCCACGGCGTCTCCAACCCCTACGCAGCCGACCTGGTGATGGTGTTCGTCTTTTCCCACCCGGCATACCCGCCGACGGTGGACGCGTAGGTGAGGGCGGTGGTGGGTTTGGAGCGTGAGATGCCCGAGTCCTTCAAGACGATTGTCCTGGACGCCGCGCTTTGCACGGGGTGCAGGGTGTGCCAGGTGGTCTGCTCCGCGGCCAAGGAGCTGGGCTTCAACCTGGCCAAGGCACGGCTGCACATCGTGGCGGACGGCCCGATCTCTTTCCGCATGGAGATCTGCCGGCGCTGCGAGGTGCCGGCCTGCGTGATGGCCTGCCCCACTCACGCGGTGGAGCTGGCCGGTGGCTTGGGCATCGTCGTCATCGACCCGCAGGACTGCACCGGCTGCGGGGCGTGCGTCAAGGCGTGTCCGCATGGGGCGCTCAGCCAGTGGCCGCGCCGCAGGGTGCCGGTGTGCTGCGACTTTTGCGGCGAGTCGCCCGAGTGCGTGAGCGCCTGTCCCTACGGCGCGCTCTCCTACGGGGGCCGGCTGGCTGCGGGTGGCGGGTGATGGAAGCCGGGACGATCGAGGGTTGGACGCTATGACGGGATTCCCCTACAAGGGGTACATGGGCAAGCTGCTTCGCGTGGACCTGTCGAGCCGGAGCTGGCAGGTCGAGCCGCTGAGTCAGGCACTGGCCGAAGGCCACCTCGGCGGGCGAGGGCTGGCGGCGCGCATCTTGTATGACGAGGTACCGGTGGGGGTCGATCCCCTGTCGCCGGCCAACAAGCTCCTCTTCCTGACCGGGCCGCTGGTCGGCACCGCCGCCCCTTCCAGCGGGCGCTACAGCCTGAGCTGCAAGTCGCCGCTGACGGGGCTCTACCTCTTTACCATCTGCTCGGGGCTGTTGGGCGGTGAGCTGAAGCAGGCCGGCTACGACGGGCTGATCGTCGAAGGGCGGGCGGACGAGCCGTCGGTCCTGCGCATCGTCGACGGCCGCGTGGAGATCGTCGATGCCGGGCAGGCCTGGGGGTGCGATACGGTCGAGACGCAGGCGATCTTGCGGCGCAGCATGGTGCGCTGGGGGGAAGCCAAGATCGCCTGCATCGGCCCGGCAGGGGAGCGGCTGAGCCGCACGGCCTGCGTCCTGAGCGAGCTGCGCGCCGCGGGCCGGGGCGGTCCGGGCGCCGTCATGGGCAGCAAGAACCTCAAGGCGGTGGCTGTCATCGGCACCGGCGACGTCCGGGTGCACCACCTGCCCGGCTTTATGGCCGAGGTGCGCCGGGCGTGGGAGGGCATTGCCGCCACCCCCTTCCTGCGCCAGGGCCTTTCGCGCTACGGCTCGGCCATCACCGTCGGCGTGGTGCACGAGCACGGCATCATGCCCAGCTACAACTGGCAGCAGGCGACGTTCGACGGGGCGGAAGGGCTCCTGCCCCGCACGATGCGCGAGCAGGCGGTGCTCAAGGACGTGGCCTGCCCCACCTGCACCGTCGGCTGCTCCAAGATCTGCCGGGGAACCGATGGCTCCATCTCGGAAGGCCCTGAGTACGAGACGGTCTACTCCTTCGGCTCGCAGTGCGGGATCGGCGACATCGGCCGTGTCGTGCAGGCCGACATGTTGTGCGACTTGTACGGGCTCGACACCATCTCGGCGGGCGTGACGATCGGTTGGGTGATGGAGTGCGTGCAGCGCGGCCTGCTGGACGCCGGCCGGCTCGACGGGCTCGACGTGCGCTTTGGCCGCGGTGAGGCCATCCCCATCCTGCTCCGCAAGATGGCCGAGCGCGAAGGGGTAGGCGCCGCCCTGGCCGATGGTGTGGAGGCCGCCCGCCTCCATTTTGGCATCGAGGACGACTCCTTTTCGATGCACGCCAAGGGGATGGAGCTGGGCGGCTACGATCCGCGCGGCGTGAAAGGCCAGGCGCTCGTCTTTTCGGCCGGGCCGCGCGGCGGCTGCCACCATGCCGGCGGCTACGTCGTGATGGAAGAGGTCGTGAGCGGCAAGTGGGACCGCTTCGCCACCCAGGGCAAGGGGGCGATGGTCCGCCGCGTGCGCGAGTTCCGGATGGTGATCGATTCGGCGATCTACTGCGCGTTCCAGGGCGCCGGCCTGGGGTTGGAGGGCGCCGCCCGGCTGATCAATGCGGCCACAGGCATGGCCTGGACGGTACCCGACCTACTGCGGGCCGCCGAGCGCAGCAGCAACGTGGAAAGGGCCTACAACGTGCGGCTCGGCCTGCGGCGCGATGGGGACACGCTGCCCCGCCGCCTGCTGGCGGAGCCCATACCGGCCGGCCCATCGGCAGGACACACGGTCGATCTCCCACCGCTCCTCGACGAGCTCTATGCCGACTGTGGCTGGGACAGGACCACAGGGGATCCCGACGGCCGAGCGCCTGGGCGCGCTTGGACTGGACGACATTGCGTCGGATTTGGCGCATCTGTAGGAGGCAGGCCACGGTGCCTGCCCGCGGGAGGTGAACATTGTATCGAGTACTCGTAGCGAACTATGAAAAGTGCACCGGCTGCCGGACCTGCGAGGTGGCCTGCTCGCTGAAGCACCTGGGCGAGTGCAACCCGGCCAAGTCGGCGGTCCAGATTGTCAAGTGGGAGGCAGAGGGCCTCGACGTGCCCATGATCTGCCAGCAGTGCCAGGAGCCCGCCTGCATGGGCATCTGCCCGGTGCGCGCCATCTCGCGCAGCGAGGCGACCGGTGCGATGATAGTGGACTACGACCGCTGCATCGGCTGCCGGATGTGCATGATCGCCTGTCCCTTCGGCGCGGTGCAGTTCGATGCCGACCGGAAGCGGGTCGTCAAGTGCGACCTGTGCGATGGCGAGCCCTACTGCGTCCGTTTCTGCCAGGCGGGCGCCCTGAGCTTTGCCTGGCCGACCGACACCAGCCTCGACCGCAAGCGGATCGCCGGCCGCCGCCTGGTGGAGACCGCCGAGCGCTCCACGACCCTGCCGTAACCTGGAGAGAGGGGGAAAGGACCATGATCGAGTTCTATTCGGAAAAATGCGTCAACTGCGTCAACTGCGAAGCCGTCTGCTCGATGCGATGGGTGGGCCAGGTCAAGCCGGCCGTGGCCGCCATCCGGATTGAGCGCCGGGAAAAGTTCGGGGACTTGGCGGCCCACGTCTGCGACCTGTGCGCCGGCCGCGCGCAGCTCGAGTGTGTGGCGGTCTGTCCCAGCGGGGCGCTCGAGCTGGCCGGTGGCATCGTGTGCTTTGACAAGGAGGCCTGCACGCAGTGCATGAGCTGCGTGGATGCCTGCCCCCAGGCGGCCGTCGCCTTCGACGAGCCGTCGGGGCAGATCGTGTTGTGCGACCTGTGCGGCGGGCAGCCGCTGTGCGTGGCCTGGTGTCCGGAGGCCGCGCTTGCTCTGGCGGAGGTGACAGCATGAAGTACAAAGGCTACAAAGGCACGATCCTGACCGTCGACCTGGGCACGGGCACCTTTGGCCAGATGCCCCTGACCGACGAGATGGTGGAGCTCTACCTGGGCGGGCGCGGCCTGGCAACGCGGATCCTGTACGATGAGCTCAAGCCGGGCATCGAGCCCTTTTCCGCGGACAACAAGGTGCTCTTCATCACCGGGCCCGCGGCGGGGACGCTCGTCCCCACCTCGGCGCGCTTCGCAGTGGGGGTCAAGTCGCCCTTGATGGGCACCCTGAGCGTTGGCTATGCGGGCGGCCATTTTGCCCCCGAGCTCAAATACGCCGGGTACGACGGCATCCTCATCTCCGGCGTCTCGACCCGGCCGGTCTACCTGCTCGTCGACGACGGCCGCGTGGAGCTGCGCGACGCCGGCGCCCTGTGGGGCAAGGACTGGTTTGCCACGGAAGAGGCCCTCAAGGCCGAGCTGGGGCAAGAGTTCCAGGTCGCGGGCATCGGCCAGGCGGGCGAGAACCTCGTACCCATGGCCTCGGTCATGCACGAGCAGCACGCCGCCGGCCGTGGGGGCAGCGGTGCCATCCTGGGCCACAAGAAGCTCAAGGCCGTCGCGGTGCGGGGCACCGGTGGCGTGGAGATGGGGCTGCCCCCCGACAAGGCCATCACCGCCGCCAAGAGGCTGCACGACGTCATCCGCTCGAACCCGATCCGCGGCGCCTTCCGCGATTTCGGCACCACCGGCATGCTGGGCGCGATCAACGAGCTGCGCGCCATGCCCACGCGCAACTTCCGCGAGACCCACTTCGAGACGGGGCACCGCCTCGTGGGCGAGGCGCTGCGCGAGTACGTCACCCGCTTCGAGTCCTGCTCCGATTGCCCGGTCGTCTGTGGCAGCGTGGCGGTGGTCGATACGCCGGGCATCAAGCTGCGGACCGAGCGCATCGAGCACCAGACGATCTGTGCCCTCGGCACCTACTGTGGGATCGACGACTTCCCTTCCATCATCCAGGCCGGGGACCTGTGCGACGCCTACGGCATGGACACCATGAGCACCGGCACGACCATCGCCTTTGCCATGGAGCTGTTCGAGCGGGGCATCCTCACCGGCTGCGACACCGGCGGCCTGCAGCTCCGCTTCGGCAATGCGTCGGTGCTGCGGCCGCTCATCGAGCTGATGGCCCGGCGCACGCCTGGCATCGGCGAGCTGCTTGCCCAAGGCTCCAAGGTGGCAGCCGAGCGGATCGGCGGCGACGCCTGGATGTATGCCATGCACTCCAAGGGGCTCGAGATCGGGGCCTACGATCCGCGCGGCTTTACCGGCATGGCCCTGAACCTGGCGACGGCCCAGCGCGGCGCCGATCACAACAAAGCCTTCACCATCGCCGCCGAGTTCCTGGGCGTGCTGGGCAACTACGACCGCTTCGACCTCAAGCCCAAGCCGGCGCTCGTCAAAAAGATGCAGGATTCGACGGCCATCATCGACAGCATCATCATGTGCATGTTCGTCGTCGACCTGGGCATCAGTCCCGAACTCCTCGGACAGGCAGCCAGCATCGCCACCGGCATGCCGATCGAGGCCTACGAGGTGTACCGCATCGGCGAGCGGATCAACACCCTGGAGCGTATGTTCAACGTGCGCGAAGGGCTGGACGGCCGGGCCGACACCTTGCCGCCTCGCTTCGCCACCGAGCCCGACGCGACCGGCCATACGGTCGACGTGCGCGCCATGCTGCCCGACTATTACCGCGAGCGCGGCTGGGACGCCAACGGGGTGCCGACCCCGGCCAAGCTGGCCGAGCTCAGCATCCGGATCTAGCGCTTTCTCCTCTCACCCCCAGGCGGCAAGCCCTGAGCCGGCCTTCCGCCTGGGGGCAAAGCGAAACGAAGCGGAGGCCTGCCATGACCGACTCTGTCTACCAGTATCTCATGCCGACCAAGATCGTGCACGGACCGAACAGCACCGCGCGCCTGGGGAGCGAAGCGCGCCTGCTCAAGGGCACCAAGGCGCTGGTCGTCAGCGATGCCGGCGTCCAGGCGGCCGGCCTGCTGGCCCCGGTCCTGGACTCGCTCCGCGAGGCGGGAATCGAGGCCGTCGTCTTTGTGGACGTGCCGGCCGATCCCGACATCGAGGTCGTCCGCCGGGGCGCTGTCCTCGGGCTGGAAGCCGGCTGTGACCTGGTGGTTGCCATCGGAGGGGGCAGCCCCATGTGCGCCGGCAAGTCGATCGCCGTCGTCGCCACCAACGGGGGCAGCATCCGCGACTACGAGGGCTTTGGCCGCGTCAAGGTGCCGCCCTGGCCCGTGATCGCCATCCCGACGACCGCCGGGTCGGGCACCGAGGTCTCAGCCGTGACCATCCTGGCGGACCATGAGCGGCGCATCAAGATGGCCATTGCCAGCCCTCTCACCTTCCCGCCGGTCGCCATCCTCGATCCGGTCCTGCTTGTCTCGCTGCCCTTCCGCCAGGCCGTGGTCTCGGGGATCGATGCCCTGTGCCACGCAATCGAGGCCTATCTCACCAGCCAGGCCACGCCGCTGACGGATGCGATCGCGCTACGCGCGGTTGAGATGCTGAGTGCCAACCTGCTCAAGGCAGCCACGACGCGCGATTTGGCGTCCAAGGACGCGTGCCTGCTGGGCAGCAGCATGGCCAACATCGCGTGCGGCAATGCCCGCCTGGGGCTGACCCACGCGCTGAGCTGGCCGGTGAGCTGCCTGTACGAAGTGCCGCACGGCGTCGCCAACGGCATCCTACTGCCCTACGTGCTCGAGTTCACGCTGCCCTCCGCCGTCGAGCGCATGGCGCAACTGGGCGGCGCCATGGCCGCGGGTGGAGACACGCCGCCGGCAGGCACTCGAGAGCAGCAGGCCGCGCGCTTCATCCACACCGTCAAGCGGTTGCTGGCGAACTGCAACTTCCCGCGGGCCTTTGACCCCAAGCAGGTGGATCCGGCCGGCATCCCCCAGATGGTCGGCATGCTGAAGGCAGGGGTATACGCGCTCTTTAGCCAGGTCAACCTGCGGCCCGCGACCCCGGCTGATATGACGGCGCTGTACGAGCGGTCGTTCGAGGGCTGGAAGATTGAGGGTTGACGGCTTGCAGTCCGGCCAGGCTGCTCGCGCGGGATCGTCATACGGACGACCGCTG
>CAVPBH010000028.1:0-156903 GCA_963701775.1 uncultured Chloroflexia bacterium | reverse complement strand
GTGAACGTACTGCTCGCCTACCCCGAGTTTCCCGACACGTTTTGGAGCTTTAAGAACGCTCTCAAGTTCATCCGGTCTACGCGCCTCGGCTCTACTACCAGCGCGTGGTGACCTTCCTGCGCGAGTACCGGCCGCCAAGGGTCAAGATGCACCTCGAGCTGCAGTATCTTCTGGCACTGGGGCGGTCGGTCTACCAGTTGGGCATCCGCGGCGCAGAGCGCCTCCACTACTGGAGGCTCTTCTTCTGGACTCTGTTCCGGCGCCCACGTCTCTTCCCGCTGGCCATTACGCTTGCTATCTACGGCTTTCACTTCCGCCGGGTAGCTGAGTTGCACGTGAGCTAAGCTGCTCGGCACACCGGAAGGCGATTAACACTGCCGGGACACGACAGACCTGACAGGTCTTCAAGACCTGTCAGGTCTGTTCCCGTTTTGGCCGGGTCAGGAAACCCGGCCTTCTCAACGCATGTCTCTCTCGGACCTACCACTCTCCCTTGCACGGCGATGGGCTCAGGAGTACAATGCGTCAGGCAGTGCGGCCGCCGATCCTTTCTCGGAGGAATGGCATGGAGATCAAGGAGCTGGGCACAGGGCAGGTAGATGCGGTTCTCCAGTTGTGGAGTGAAAACTGGGCCGAAGGCGGAGACACCGGCCCGACACAGGCAGATCGTGAACGCCTTCGCAGGGTGATCGAAGGGTACGCCTCCCACCCCCAGGTGTGCTGTTTTGTGGCCGAGCAGGACGCAGAAGTCGTAGGGTTTGTGACTGCATCCGTATCGTCTCATCCGGTGATGGAAGGCCTGGTCGGCACGATTGAGGAGCTGTATGTGCAGCCGGCGTCTCGCCGCCAATCGATTGGTACCCAACTGGCGCAGGCGGCAAGTTCATTCCTGCGGCAAAGCGGTGCCGGGGTGCTGAAAACCCACACCTGTATAGAATCTGAGGTGGCGAAGGCGTTCTGGGCGTCCTTGGGCTGGGAGGCAGACACCGCCACCTTCTCGCTGTACGATCCAGGGTAGGGCGGGATTCCCTTTCCGCTCCCATGAGGAGGAGACGATGCTGACTTCTGCCCTCGACTATGCCCGCGCCCACCGCGCCGAGTACCTCGCGCGGCTGTGCGAGGTGGTGCGCATCCCGAGCGTGAGCATGGCGCCGGAGCACGGCGCCGGCATGGAGCGCGCCGTGGAGTGGCTGGCCGGCCTCCTGCGCCGGGCCGGCCTGGAGAACGTCCGCGCCCTGCCCACGCCGGGCCGGCCGGTACTCTGTGCCGACTGGCTCCACGCCGGGCCGCAGGCGCCCACGCTGCTGGCCTACGGCCACTACGACGTCCAGCCGGCCGATCCCCTGGAGGAGTGGCTATCGCCCCCCTTTGAGCCGGCCGTCCGGGGCGAGGACCTCTACGGCCGGGGCGCCTCCGACGACAAGGGGCAACTCCTGGCCGAAATCGCCGCGGCCGAGGCCTACCTGGCGACGGCCGGGCGGCTCCCGATCAACCTCAAGCTCCTGCTGGAGGGCGAGGAGGAGATGTCCAGCCCGCACATGGCCGATTTCGTGCGCGACCACGCCGGCGAGCTCGCGTGCGATGCGGTGCTGATCTGCGACGAGGCGATGCTCGACCCCAAGACGCCGCTCATCACCTACGGCGTGCGCGGAAACTGCTACATGGAGCTGCGCGTACAGGGGCCGGCGCACGACCTGCACTCGGGCACCTTTGGCGGCGCGGTCGACAACCCCTTCAACGTGCTGGTGCGACTGTTGGCGGCATTGCAGGACGCGGATAGCCGGCGGATCCAGATTCCCGGCTTTTACGACAGGGTGCGGCCGCTCGAGGCGGAGGAGCGGGCACTGCTGGCGGCGCTGCCCATCGACGACGCAGCGATGCGCGCCCTGACCGGCGTCCCGCTCCCGGCCGGGGAGGCCGGCTACACGGCGCTGGAGCGGACGGCGGTGCGACCGACGCTCGAGATCCACGGCCTGCCGGGCGGGTTCACCGGCCCGGGCAAGAAAACGGTGATCCCGGCCTGGGCGGGCGCCAAGGTGTCGATGCGGCTGGTGCCGGACCAGGAACCGGAAGAGATCGCGCGCTTGTTCGAGTCGTACCTGCGGTCGATGGTGCCACCGACGGTGACGCTGGAATGCCATCTGTTGGGCGGGGCGCGGCCAGCGGTGGTCGACTTCCGGGCGCCGGCCGTGCAGGCGATGGCCCGGGCGCTGGGCGAGGTATTTGGGGGCGAGACGCGCTACCTGCGCGGCGGCGGTTCGCTGCCGATCGTGCGCGAGCTACAGGAGGCGGTCGGGGCGCCGGTGGTGCTCGCCGGCTTTGGCCTGCCGGACGACAACATTCACGCCCCGAACGAAAAGATCCACCTGCCCAACTACTACGGCGGCATCGAGGCGTTGATCCGCTACTACATGGCATTGGGTGGGACAGAATAGGCAGGTTGTAGTAGAATGCCGGAGGCAGAACGACCATGATCGCCTACCTGAACGGGCACTACATGCCTCACGAAGAGGTCCACATCTCCCCCAGCGACCGGGGTTTTCTGTTGGCCGACGGGGCCTATGAAGTCATCCGCGCCTACGGGGGCCGCCTCTTCAGGCTGGACGCGCACCTGGAACGCCTGGCGCGCAGCCTGCGCGAGCTGGGGATCGCCGGGCTGGAGGCCGCATCGCTGGGCCCGGTGGCCGGCCGGCTCATCCGTGAGAACGGCCTGACAGGCGACGCCACGGTGTATCTCCAGGTGACGCGGGGGGCCGGGTCGCGCAGCCGCGCCTTCCCCGACCCGCCGATCCCGCCGACCGTCTACGGGCTCCCCTCCGCGTTTGTGCCGCTCACCGAGCAGCAGCAAGCAGGCATCAAGGTCGCCCTCCTGCCGGACATCCGCTGGGCGCGCTGCGACATCAAGTCGATTTCGCTGCTCCCCACCGTGTTGGCGGGGCAGCGGGCGAAGGAGCTGGGCGTGGAGGAGGCGGTGTTTGTCCGCGACGGGGCCGTCACCGAGGGCACCCACACCAACTTTGCCGCGGTCCTGGACGGGACCCTGGTCACGCCGCCCCGCAGCCAGTACGTGCTGGCCGGCGTCACCCGCCAGGCGGTGCTGGACCTGTGCCGCACGCTCGCGATTCCTTATGACGAGTTCCCGATCCTCGAACCCTGGCTGGGCCGCGCGCAGGAGTGCATGGCGCTGAGCACCTTCCTCGAGGTGACGCCCGTGGTCGAGATCGACGGCCGCCCGGTGGGCGACGGCAGGCCCGGCCCGATCACGCGCCGGCTGCAGAAAGCGTTTGCCGAGCTGACATCAGGCGCAGAAATGTAGGGCAGGATTCGATTCCCGCCCCCTTGGCCGGGTATGGAAACCCGGCCTACCCGAATGGAGGACTACTAGAAAATGACCGACGCAATTCGTGTCATCCAGTACGGCCTGGGGCCGATCGGCAGCGCTGTGGCGCGCCACGTCCTCGAGCGCGACCACCTTCGGCTGGTGGGCGGCGTGGACATTGACCCGGCCAAGGCCGGCCGTGACCTGGGCGAGGTGATCGGGCTCGGCCGGCCGCTGGGCATCCCCGTCGCCGCCCGGCTGGCCGACGTGCACGCCGAGGCCGACGTGGTGCTGCACACCACCCGTTCCTATTTCGACCTGTTCAAAGGCCAGATCGTCGAGATCCTGGAGGCGGGATACGACGTTGTCTCGACGGCCGAAGAGCTGTCGTTCCCCTGGCTGGATCACGGCAGCGAGGCCGAAGCGATCGACGCCGTCGCCCGGCGGGCAGGCAAGACGGTGCTGGGCACCGGCGTCAACCCTGGCTTCCTGATGGACGCTCTGCCGCTCGGGCTGACTGCCATCTGCCAGCGTGTCGACCGGATCGAAGTGACGCGCGCCATGAATGCATCGCTGCGCCGCGGCCCGTTCCAGGCCAAGATCGGCTCGGGGATGTCCGTGGAGGCGTTCCGGGCCAAGATGGAGGAGGGCCGCATGGGCCACGTCGGCCTGCGCGAGTCGATGGCGATGCTCTTCACGACGCTCGGCCGCACGCTAGTGCGCTACGAGTCGGCCGTCGAGCCGATCGTGGCCGAGCAGCCGGTGCGCACGGCCTTCTTCGAGGTTGCACCCGGCCGGGTGCGCGGGCTGCAGCAGGTGGCGCGCGGGTTCACGGCCGAAGGCGAGTTCGTCACCCTGACCTTCCGTGCGGCCCTGGACCTGGACGAGGACGGCGATACGATCAAGATATCGGGCAAGCCCGACCTGGAGGTCAGCCTCAAGGGCACGAACGGCGACATTGCCACGGTGGCCATCGCCGTCAATGCCATTCGCAGCGTGGTCGCGGCACGCCCGGGGTTGGTGACCATGTTGGACGTGCCGCTCGTGACGCATGGGTAGCCGGGTATGGAAACCCGGCCTACGCGCAAGGTAGGCCGTCGCCACAGGCAAGCGGAGGGTGAAGCATGGAACAGAGCCAGAAGCTACGGTGGACCACCAAGCTCCTCTACGGCGTCGGCGACGTCGGCAACGCCGTGGTCAACTCGGCCATCCAGTTCTTCCTGATGGTCTTTTACACCGACGGGGCGCTCATCGCCCCGGCCCTGGCCTCCAGCGCCCTGCTCATCGGCAAGGTGTGGGACGGCATCAACGACCCGCTCTTCGGCTGGGCCTCCGACCGGACGCGGTCACGCTTTGGCAAGCGGCGGGTCTACATGATCTTTGGCGCGCTGCCGCTGGCGATTGCCGTCATCCTGCTGTGGCGGGTGCCGGCGGGCCTCTCGAACACCGGGACCTTCCTCTGGATCGCCGGCACGTTCCTGCTCTTCGACACGGTCTGGACGCTGACCAACGTGCCCTACTACGCCCTCACCGCCGAGCTGACCGACGATTATGACGAGCGAGCCAGGCCTGACGGCCTGGCGCATGGCGCTCGCGGTGCCGGCCTACATCGTCGGCGCGGCGCTGACCCCCTTCCTGGTCGGCCTTTTTGCCTCCAAGCGCGAGGGCTATGGCGTGGTGGGCATCGTCTACGGCATCCTGGCGTGCGCCGTGCTCTGGATCGCCGCTGCCGGGTTGCGGGAGAGGGTGCAGATCGCGCGGAGCACGGCGCGCGCCGCGCCCTGGCGCACGCTGGTGGACACCTTCCAGAACCGGCCCTTTGTCCGGCTGCTGGTCGCCTACCTGCTGGCCAACACCGGATTTGCCCTGATCAAGACGCTGATGGCCTATTTCCTGATCTACCAGCTCGGCATGGAGAAACAGGTGTTCCTGGTCATGGGCCTGCTGCTGGTCTTTGTCGCGCTCTTTCTCTTCCCCTGGAAGATGCTGGCCGAGCGCTGGAACAAGGGCCCGGCCTATGCGCTGGGGCTGGCGATCGGCGCGCTCGCCGTCGCCGCTACCTTCTTCCTGCCGGCGGGGCCGACGCCCTGGGTGTACGTCGTCGCGGCGGTGGCGGGCATCGGCTTTTCGGCCCAGTGGGTCTTTCCCTGGGCGATGGTGCCCGACGTGGTGGAGCTGGACCGGCTGCGCACCGGCGAGCACCGCAGCGGCATCTACTACGGCGTGTGGGGGTTGGCCACCAAGCTCTCCGACGCGCTCGGCATCGCCGCGACGGGCTGGGTGCTCCAGCTCTACGGCTACGTGCCCAACGTCGCGCAGAGCACCCACACCCTGACGGGCATTCGCCTCTTCTTCGGGCCGGTGCCGCTCCTCTTCTTTGCCGTGGCGCTGCCGCTGCTCTTCTGGTACCCGATCACGCGCCGGAGCCATGCCGAGCTGCGCAAGAAGCTGGAGGAACGATGAGACTGACGGGCGGGCAGATCGTCGTCGAGACGCTGGTCGCCGAGGGCGTGCCCTACATCGTGGGCATCCCCGGCCACGGCACGCTGGGCCTATCGGACGCGCTCGCCGGCCAGGAGCGCTTGAAGATCATCCAGGTGCGGCACGAGCAGGCCGCGGTGCACCTGGCCGACGGCTACTACCGGGTGGCCGGCGTGCCGCTGGCCGTCTTTACCTCCATCGGGCCGGGCGCGATGAACACGGTGATCGGCGTGGCCTCCTGCTACGTCGACGGCATCCCGGTGCTGGTGCTCACAGGCAACAGCCACACGCACATGGCCGGGCGAGGCGTGCTCCAGGAGATCGAGCGGCGCGCCGACGCCAACAGCCTGGCCGTCTTTGAGCCGATCGCCAAGCGCACCTGGCGGCCGACGAGCGCCGCGCGGCTGCCCCGCATCCTGCAGCGAGCCTTTGCCGAGATGCTGACCGGGCGGCGCGGGCCGGTGGTCGTCGACCTGCCGATGGACGTGCAGTGCGACGACGCCGATGTGGGCGCCGGCCTGACCCGGCCGGGCGCCTTCCGCCCCTCGGGCGCCGTGCTGCCTGACCCCGCGTCCATCGCCGCGGCAGCTCGGCCTGCTGGCGGATGCCCGGCGCCCCGTGATCGTCGCCGGAGGCGGGGTCATCGCCGCCGGGGCCTGGCAGGAGCTGCGGGCGCTGGCCGAGCTGCTGCAAGCACCGGTCGTCACGACGATGATGGGCAAGGGCGCCTTCCCCGAGGACCATCCCCTGGCGGGCTTTCACGGCGGCTCCAAAGGCACGACCTGCGGCAATGCCCTGACGCGGAGCGCCGACGTGCTGCTGGCGGTGGGCATGCGCTTTGCCGACGAATCCACCTCTTCGTACCGGAAGGGCGCCACGTACGCGATCCCGCCCACGCGGCTCATCCACCTCGACCTCGATCCCGGCGAGATCGGCAAGAACTACCCGGCCGAGGTGGGCATCATCGCCGACGCCCGGGCAGGACTGGCCGCGCTGGTCGACTGCCTCCGCGCCGGCGGGGAGGGGCAGGCCTGGCCTGGTCGCGCGGCCTACCTTGACGAGGTCGAGCGGCTGCGGGCAGATTGGCTGGCGCAGGTGCGCGAGCTGGCTGCGTCCGACCACGTGCCGGTCACCATCTCGCGGCTGATCGCCGAGCTGCGTGCGTTCCTCGACCGCGATGCCATCGTCGTCACCTCCTCGGGCAACGTCCAGGCACAGTGGTTCCAGGAGGCGATGGTCTACGAGCCCAGGACCAACCTGACGGCGGGCGGCTTTAGCACGATGGGCTGGACGGTGCCGGCGGCGCTGGGCGCCAAGCTGGCTGCGCCGGGGCGCCAGGTGCTGGGCCTGGTAGGCGACGGCGACTTTTTGATGACTTGCCAGGAGCTGGCGACCGCGGTGCAGTATGGCATCCCGGCGGTGTACGTCGTGGCGAACAACGCCGGCTGGATCGCCATCCGCGACCTGCAGGCCGCCGTCTATGGCGAGGAGCGGGCGGTGGGCGCCGAGTTCCTGAAGGAGGGCGTGCCCGTCTCACCCGACCTCGCGGCGCTGGCCCGCGCCTTTGGCTGCCACGCCGAGACGGATTTCCGCCCCGGGCGAGGTGCGCCCGGCGCTGGAGCGGGCCTTTGCCTCCGGGCTGCCGGCCGTCGTCGAGGTGATGGTCGAGCGGAGTTACCCCCTTCCGGCAGCCCGGCCGCCGGCTGGTGGGATGTGCCGGTGCCCACGTACCTGCCCGAGCGCCGGGCGCGCTACGAGCGCGAGCGGTCGGAAGAGCAATAGGGTGTGGGGCATGGAGGTGCATGCATGACAAACCCTCTCGGCGTCGCCATCGTCGGCTGCGGCCGCATCTCGGACCTGCACCAACTGGGCTACCGCGACCAGGTGGAAGCGCGCATCGTGGCGGTGTGCGACACCAACCGCCGGCGCGCGGCCGTCAAGGCCAAGGCGTGGGGCGTGGAGCGGGTGTACACCGACTACCAGGCGCTGCTCGCGGACCCCAAGGTAGAGCTGGTGGAGCTGCTTGTGCCCCACCACCTGCACGCGCCGATGACGGTGGCTGCGTGCAAGGCCGGCAAGCACGTCTCGGTGCAGAAGCCGATGGCGCTGTGCGCGGCCGAGGCCGACGAGATGATCGACGCAGCCGAGCGGGCGGGCGTTGTGCTGCGGGTGTTTGAGAATTTCGTCTTCTACCCGCCCCACGTGCGGGCCCGGGAGATGATCGAGGCCGGCGAGATCGGCGAGCCGCAGATGATCCGGCTGCACGTCAACACCGGCAGGCGCGGCGCGGGCTGGAAGGTGCCGCTCAGCTCCTGGGTGTGGCGCTTGATGGACAAGGCCAGGTGCGGCGGCGGCCCGCTCGTGTTCGACCACGGCTACCACCTGTTTTCGCTGGCCTACGACCTGATGGGCGAGGTGGAGCGGGTGTATGCCTGGATCGACCGCAGCTCGGCCGGCGTGCCCACCCAGTACGTGGATGCCCCGGCGACGATCATGTTCCAGTTCAAGCGGGCACGGCGCTACGGGCTGCTCGACTTTGCCCACACGCCGAACATGGTGATCGAGTCGCTCTACTACGCCGACGACGACCG
Source organism: uncultured Chloroflexia bacterium (assembly GCA_963701775.1). Classification (GTDB taxonomy): domain Bacteria; phylum Chloroflexota; class Anaerolineae; order JAAYZQ01; family JAAYZQ01; genus DAOQVR01. The sequence continues at coordinate 148,512 of CAVPBH010000028.1, read as the reverse complement.
CGTGGAGGTCATCGGCGACCGGGGCATCCTCTTCGTCAACCGCTGTACCGCGCGCACGGTGGACCTGCCGGAGCTGATGCTCTTCCGCGACGGCAGGACGCAGGCGATCCCGGTCGAGCGGGTGGAGTGGCACGATAGCTTTGTCGACTGCACGCGGCACCTGATCGGTGCGCTGCGGGGCGGGGGCCAGCCCCGTGCTCGACGGCCGCACCGGCAAGGCGGTGCTGCAGTTCACGCTGGCCGCGCACGTCTCGGCGCGCGAGGGGCGCGAGGTGCGGCCGGACGAGGTTCAGTAGCCCCCCGGCTACCCTGTCTGCTCGGCGAGGTAGACCTGAATCCCCATCTGGGCGATCTGGGTCAACTGGGCCTCAATCCAATCGACATGAGCGTCTTCGTCGCCCAGGATCGACGCCAGCAGCTCGCGGGTCGTGTTGTCGCTCACCTCAACAGCCACGGCGATACCAACGTTGTAGGACTGAATGGCGTCGTACTCAGCCGTCCAATCGTTCTTGAGCTGGGCCTCCACGGAGTCGCCGATGTGGATCGCATGCAGCTTACTGACGATGGGCATGCCTTCCAGGAAGAGGATGCGGGCAATGAGCCTTTCCGCGTGTTCCATCTCCTGGATCGCCCGCGACTGGATCGCCTTGTCCAGCCGCTCGTAGCCCCAGTTGTCGCACATCTCGGCGTGCACCATGTACTGGTTGATGGCGGTCAGCTCATCGGCCAGAAGCCCATTGAGGACGATCAGAAGCTGGTCATTCCCTTTCATTGTGCTCCTCCACCTATGGCCCGGTGACCGGGCAGCGCCACGACACAAAATCGTCGTACAACTCGGTCGCCTGCATCCCTGCCGCGAGCTGGCCCGAGGGCCCAAGCCTCACGCTCTGCAGCGTGAACGCGCCCGTATTCAGCCCGGTGAGGGTCTGGACGAGCGTCCCATCGACGTACAGTCTGAAGGGCGCCGACGGGGCGGATGCCCAGTCGATCTCGATGGCATGCCATCTGTCGCTCGTGACGGCGAAGGCACCGGTTGCCGTTTCCCCTCCGGCGCGCCGCACCACAGCGCGGAGCTGGTACAGCCCAGCTTCGGTACGCTCGTACTCCACCCGGAAGATCGGGGTGGTGCTGCCGGCGCGGAGGCCGCTGAAGACCGTGTGCGCGGCGAGGGCCGTGGCGTAGGTCTGAGGGTTGAAGTAGAAGCGGGCGTGGTAGGAGGTTTCGGCAGCAGGCGTGTTGTCCTGCACGTACCCCGGCGTCGTTCCATCGAGGGTGGCGCGCATGCCGAATGCCCCGGTCCTGGCTGCGCCGGCCTGGCGCGTGACGATCGTGTCCTGGCCGGTCACCGAGCTCCAGGGCGGCACAAGGCCCAGCTCGAAGCCATCGGCCAAGATCGCATCGGCCTGCACCGTGAGGACGGCACTGCCGGTCGCGCTCCAGTTGCCCGCGGCATCGCGGGCACGCACGTACAGGGTGTGGCTTCCACCCGCCCAGCCCGCCACGTCGATCGGAGCACTCACCCTAACGGGCTGCGAACCGGCGCCGACGGCCATGGACGTGCCCAGGCCGGCTCCCGGGTCGGCACCCTCAAACCACTCGGCTGCCGCGATGCTGGTGGCCGAGTCGGTGGCGAGCGCCGTGAGGGCAGCATTGCTGCCACACTCCGGGCTCGGGCCGGCAACCACGCCGCTGACGGCCGGGGGGGTCCTGTCGACGGTGAACACGGCGGGTAGGGCCGCTCCCCAGTTGCCGGCAAAATCCCTCCCCCGGACGTAGAAGCGGTGGTCGCCCTCGGGGAGTGGATCGATGATCGACAGCGAGATGAACGCGTAGGCATCCTCCAGCGTGGTATCGAACGCGCCATCCAACGGGATGAAGGGGAAACCGGTGCCCGGGTCCCCGACCGTGTCGATGAAGCCCTCCGCCCCCCTGACCAGGGACTGGGCGCCGCCATGGACGCCCGCCGGCGGATCCTCCAGCGTGGCATTTACCCGCACCGACTGCATGATGGAATTGGCGCCCTGCTTCCCGTTGTTCGGGTTGGGGAAGACGCTGAGCTCACTCACGGTCGGGCCGGTCTTGTCTACAGGCAGGGCTGGGAGTACCGGGGGGAAGCCGGCGGACGAGAACTCGCCCCAGTTGCCCAGCGCGTCCCTGCTCCGGATACCCAAGGTGTGCGCGCCTTCGGCCAGGCCCTGCATGACCGCCGGCGGAAGGGTGGCGGTCATGCCCGCGACGGTGCCCGTCGAGTCGACGGCCATGGTCGTCCCTGTACCCGGCGCCGGCGGGGTGTTGGGATCGGGATCGATAAAGTACTCCGCCCCCACGACGTTTGAGCCGCCCGAGGCAGCGTCGTCGCCGGTTGCCCGGACGCTCACGTCTTGACTGCCATCGGTCACAAGGGGGGTCAGGAGGACGGAAGAAGTCGCCGGCCCGACCTTGTCCAGGTAGAGGATGGCCAAGCTGTCGCTCCCCCAGTTCAGCTCTGCGTCCCGCCCACTCACATAGACCGCATGCAGCCCGGACTCCAGACCTGCCAGCTCGGCCACGGTGATCTGACCGCGCACCACCTCGGTGGGTTCGTCGAAGGCGCCGTCCACGGCAGACATGGCATGAGGCGGGTTGGTGGTCGCGTCGACGAAGAACCTGGCTGCCGTGACGGCCTGGTGGGGGGGGGGTGACCCTCGAATTTTGGCAGAAACAATTATCGACATCGAGCCGCCGGCCGGGTTGGGCGCCGGTGCCAGGTCGCTCGCCTGCGGGCCCGGCGGGTTTGCCGGCCCACCGGCCGGCTGGATGAAGGTGAGCATCCCGCCGAAGAGCGGCGTGCCGCCGGCTCCCTTGGCGCCATCGTTGTAGAGCCGCATACCTGCATCGTACAGGAGGTAGCGAGTGGGAGGCACGCCAACCTCATCCTCGACGTCACGGCCCTCCACCTGGGCAGTCACAGGGATGGTGACCAACGCGTCGGCCATGCCTCCGGCGCCCAGCAGCTCGCCGGCCAGGGTGCGGTAGGAGGGAAGCTCCACACTGCCCGGCGACAGGAACGTCTGGTCCATCCCAAGCGTCCTCATCTCTCGGCCGAGGCGCCCGGCGTTGACGTAGCGCAGCAGCACCACCTGGCCGGCCGCAGCGACGATCGGGGTGGTCTCGGGATAGCCCAGGCCGTTGATCAGGTGGTACCGGGGTGTGAAGCCGCGCATGTCAAACGCCGCCGGATCGGCTGCGCTGTTCAGCGCCGGATCGATCTCGCTCAACACCAGCACCGACTCGACGTCGAACAGGGTGGCCGGGTCGTCGTACGCATAGTTGGGCCCCAGGGTGGGCCGGACGACGATAGCGCCGTAGAGGCCCAGCGGGACCTGGTATGCCGCACCGGGGACCGGCCCTGCCTCATACAGGTAAGTGCCCGGCTCCGCCGCGGTGAAGGTGTACGTCTTTTCTCCCGCCGGTTCTATCCCTACGGTGTCGGGCGCCAGTGCCTGGCCGGTGATGTGCAGTGAGGTAGGCACGCCCAAGCTATTGTGCAGCGTCACGTTGACTGTGTCTCCCTGCGTGGCGACCAGGACCGGGCCGGGCACGCCGGCAGGGCCGGCCTGAGACGTGGCGTAGCCCCACATGGGAACCGTCGTTCCGTCGGGCAGAAGCAGCGACGCGGGCATGGCCCACAAGTCGAAGGAGACCACAGCCTGCACGCCGGTGTCGCCGGGGACGGTGGCGGCCCCTTGGGCCTCTGCCTGCCGGGAACCGAGGGTTCCGGAGAGTAGGGCCACAATCAGCAGCAGGGCGGCGGCGGCCTTTGCTCGGGCTCGTGTCTTGGTCTGCATGGTTCACTCCTTTGCGTCAATCTCAGGCTTGCGTCTGCTCTAGCAGGCCGCAGGCAACATGGCTTCTGCGCCGATACTACGGGGTGAGGAATGCGCCACACGGATGGCGGTGATCAGCTCGTCGGCGGACACGTTCTTGAGCAGATAGCCGGCGGCACCCGCCTCAAGGGCCGCCTGCTTGTGCTGGGCTTCCTGGAGGCTGCCCATGGCGATGATCCGCACCTGAGGCCAGCGCCGGTGGATGGCGCCGATGGCATCGAGCCCATTCGGGCCCTGCAAGGCGATGCCCACAAGTGCGACATGGGGACGCCGGGAGACACACAAGCGCAGTGCCTCTCCCTGGCTCGCTGCCTGCCCGACTAGCTCCATGTCTTCGCTGGCCTCGACAAGGGTAGCGATGGCGCCGCGGAGTCCTGCATGGGCGTCCAGAACCAGGACTCGAATGCACTCGCGTGGTGCCGGATGGTTACTTCCCACGGTCTGCCGTCCTCTCGGGCCTGCTTGGGCAAAGTGCCCTCGGCGGGCAAGCCGAAACCTGGCTCCAGCATACAGCAAAGTCTCTCCGGGCGCACCGACTGCCCGGAGAGACCTGAGCCTAGACGGCTGGGGAGTCTCTGGCCTATTCGATTGGGGGGGAAGAACCCCCGGGGTCAGGAGACCAGGCCGCGTTGGATAGCGAGTACCACAGCTTCGGTGCGGCTGGTGCAGCCCAGCTTGGAGAGGACGTTGCCTACGTGGAACTTGACGGTTACCGGGCTGATGACCAGGCGCTCGGCAATCTCAGGGTTGCTCAGCCCCTTGGCCATCCATGCCAGCACCTCCAGCTCGCGCGGGGTGAGCGCCTCGATGTCCGGCGTGGGTTGCGCAGAGGCCTCAACGAGAACTTGAGTAGCCTCAGGCGCCAGGGTACTGCGGCCGGCGTACGCCGCGCGGATTGCCGTGGCCAGCTCGTCGGCCTTGACATTCTTGAGAAGGTAGCTCGTCGCGCCAGCCCGCAGGGCCTTCTGGACGGCCTCAATAGCCTGGAGGTTGGTCAGGGCGATCACCCGGATCCCGGGGTACCGGCTCCGGATGGTGCGCGTGGCGGTGGCGCCGTCCATGCCGGGCATGGCCATATCCATCAGGACCACGTCGGGACTCAGCCGGCCGCAGTCCCGCACCGCTTCCTCGCCATCGGCCGACGTGCCGGCCAGCTCCAGGTCTGGAAACGACAGCAGAAACAGCTCCAGCCCCGTCCGGACCATAGGATGATCGTCGACGATCAACACACGGATTCTATGCTGTGAGGTCAAGATTCACACTCCTTGGGAGAAATGGAGGCTGCGCCCATGCCGAAGACCGGTGCCTTCGCCAGGTGGCCCCATCCCGGAGTCCCTGTCATGCAGCGCCTCTGGGCCAGATCACGACGATCTGCGTCCCCTCGCCGGGCCGGCTGCGAATCTGGAAATCCGCGCCGGCGGCCTGCGCGCGCTCGCGCATGATGTTCAGGCCCAGGCCCTTTCCGGTCCTGGCTATGCCCTCCAACTCAAAGCCACACCCGTCATCGCTTATGGAAAGCGCGACGCCGCTGATCTGCGCTGCTCCGCCCGGCAAGGGGCCGGTCGATACGTGGTGGAGGCCCACGCTCACGCGCTGTGCGCCGGCGTGCTTGGTGACGTTGTTGAGTGCTTCCTGGACGATGCGATAGATGGCCACCTGCACATCGGGTGGAAGAGCGCCCTCGAAATCAGCCTCCACCGCGACCGCAACCCGGGCCCGGCTGGTCACAGCTTCGCCGAGCTGGCGGAGCAGGGCTCCCAGATCCGTCTCGATCAGGGCAGACGGCCGCAGCTCGATGAGCAAGGTGCGCATCTCGGCCAGGGCGCCTCGAGTCAGCTTGTGCACCTGCTCCAGGCAGCGCAGCCCGGCCTCCCGGTCGCGCTCCCACAGGCGCGGCAGCACATCCGCCGCCAGGCTGGCCGAGAAGAGGGTCTGGGAGACGGCATCGTGCAGCTCGCGAGCCAGGCGCTGGCGCTCCTCGACCGTGGCTAACCTCTGGGCCTGTCCAACCAGCCGCGCGTTCTCGATCGCCACCGCAGTTTGGTTGCCAAAAGCCAGGGCCAGCCTTGCCTGCTCTGCCGCGTAGCGGCTCGGTTGGCTGTGGTACATGTATAGCACTCCGTACACCTGCTGCTTGATGGTGACCGGGACTGCCATCCAGGATCGGACCATCGGGGCCATTGCCTCGCAGCCGGCGCCGGTCGCCTTCCGAAAGGCCCCGCGCAGGAGACTGTCGCCCTGGACGTCGGCCAGAATCATGGGCTCTGGGCCCAGGACCACGCTGTGTGCGAGCGCAGACTCCAGGTGGGACCCGATGCGTAGCAGGTCATCTGGCGCGATTGCACCGCGGTGGAACACGGGGCTGAGTGCTCCGGCCTCCAGCCTGAATGCCCCCCCGCCGTCGTACTCCACCACGTCCCTGAGGCGCTCGAGGATCAAGGCCACGAGAGGTTCCAGGTCGATGCTCAGTGCCACCGTATTGGAGATATCGAGGAGAGTTGCCAGCTCGTCGCGTGCGCGGACTAGTGCCTGCTCGGCCAGTTTGCGCTCCGTCACGTCCACCGTCGCGACGACCACCTTCCAGTCGGCGAAGGGGACCGGCGCGGCGCTGACGTCAAGCCAGCTCACCGTGCCGTCCTCCTTGACGACGCCCACCTGGTCGCGAACCGGCCTCTGTTCCTTCCAGGCCCGTGTGCTGGGGAACTCGTCCGGGGGAAGGAGCGTTCCATCCGAGCGGAGGTATGTGCGGGCCACGTGGCTGCCCCGCTGCAGGGCATCCCGCGAAAGTCCGAGTATCTGCTCCAACGCAGCGTTCTGGCCGGTGACTCGACGATCCTCGTCCAAGATCGAAATGCCGATGGGCATCAGCTCAAAGAGCGTGCGCAGCTTCTCCTCGCTTTCGCGCAGAGCCGCTTCCGCCTGCCTCAGGTCGGTGATGTCGTGCCAGGCGATCACTGCGCCTGAGACTCCGTCCCCGGTGACGATCGGGGCGGCCGATGCCACAATGGCACGCTCCTGCCCGCCCGCCGTGAGCAGGGTCTGGTAGTCATCGCGCACCCGCTCTCCCCGCAGGGCGCGCGCGGCAACCAGCTCATCTGCGGGAATCGGGCGGCCATCCGGGTGCCGCACGCTCATTCTGCGGGCCAGCTCACCTTCCGGCAGTCTCACGGGGTCGATCTCGAGCGCTGCCACGGCGGCCGGGTTCGCCCGGACGACCGCGCCGTGCGCATCAAAGACCAAGATGGGCTCCACCAAGGCGCCCACGATGGCTTCCAGCTCGCCGGCCTGGCGCAGCGCCTGGGCGCTGAGTGCCTCGATTCGCTTGCGGTCTTGGACGTAGCGGCTGACGTCGCGCGCGAGAACCAGGATGCCGTCCACGGCGCCGTCAGGGTTCCGAAGAGGTACCCGGTCTGTATCCCAATAGGTCTGCTCTCGGCCTGGGCCGATTGTGAGCTCGACTTCCCGGGTGCTGACCGTTTGGCCGCTGCGATACACCTCGTCCATGAGCTCTGGCATCCGCCGGCTCACCAGGTCGGGAATGGCCTCGACGATCGTGCGCCCGATTATCGGCCTGTCGGGCGCACCGGTCAGGCGACCGGTAGTAGGGGTTGGCCAGCTCGTAGCGATGGTCAGCTCCTCGCAAGACGGCGATGCCCACGGGCGCCGACTCCACCAGGCGCTCAAGGAACTCGCGTTGAGCGCGGTTCTCGGCCAACAGGCGCTCCCGTTCCTCCTCCGCCCGCCTGCGATCTGTGACGTCGCGGGTAACGCTGCCCAGCATGAAGCCTCTGTTGCTCCTGATGGGGAACACAACCCCCTGCAGTACCCGTACTGAGCCGTCGCGGCGGGCCTGTTCGCGCTCGAGGACCCGCCCCAGCCATGGTGCCTGCCCCGAACGCAGGAGTTCCTGGAGGCCGGACCTCAGTCGCTCGCGCGCAGCAGGTGTTCTCTCGGCCTCTGAGCCCAGCTCAAACTGGACGTCCCAGATCGGCCGGCCGCACGCCTCCACAGCGTAGAGGCCGGTGATCTGCTCCATGGCTTGGTTCCACTCTACGACCGTGCCCTGCTCGTCCGTCAGGGCGACGCCGTCCCGCCACTGCTCCATGAAACTGCGCAGCAGGTGCTCGCTGCGGCGCAGTGGTTCCTCGGTCGCTGCCTGCCGGCTGATGTCGCGCAGCAGCCACTGCAGGCCCATGACCCTACGCTCAGTGCTGTAAATGGGCACGGCATCGAGCGAGGCGGGGACAATAGCGCCTCCCGCTAAGAGCCCGACCGTCCAGTCCATCAAGTTTTCGCCGCTCCGCAGCCGCTCGAGCTGCTGCCCGAGTCCCTGCTGATCCGGAACGGCGAGGAAAAGACTCAGAGGTTGGCCGATCAGCGAGCCCTCGGCCACACCCAGAAGATCTAGCGCCGGCGCATTTGCGCTCTGGATGATGCCGTCGAGGTCTGTCAGCAGGCGGGCGTGCGGGGTGAACTCGAAGATGCTCTGGTAGAAGGCGTGCCCCGCCTCCCATTCTCGACACCGGGCCATGCATGCCTCGTTCTGCCGAATGAGATCATCGAAGCCTTGTTGCAGAGCCAGCAGGTTGGCGGCCAGTCCTTGCAGCGTCGGGTTCGGCGCTTCCGGCTGCCCCGGGAAGGCAGGCGTCTGCTGCTGAAGAGCCATCAGATGCTTCCTGGCGAGGTCGAACTGCTGAAGGAGTGCATCCGTCGTCATCATGGTCATCCCCTTACGAATGAACCAGAGCCTTTCGCGCGCCTGCCCAGGCTCTTCCAAGAGCCAGGGCTGGGGCGTCCAAGCACACGGCACAACGGCATTATACCGGAATCAGCCTCACCTGCAAAAAGAGGGCCTGAGCCCATCGGCATGAGCTCAGCGGCCCCTTGGGTGCGTCACTCTCTGTGGCGTTCCTGCCTGACCTCCGGCAGCAACAGGAACCGTCCGACCGGGTAGGTCGGGGTCCCGCCAGATGGCGGGTGCCTCGCGGCAGATTCCCCTGTATCATATATCAAGGGGGACTAGGCCATGATCAGCATTGAGAAGCAGAGTAGACTTGTCCCGTCACAGGTCATAGACCGGGCGGTATCGTTCTTCGGACCCGGAGGATGGGGCCTTGAGGTGCTCGAACGCGCCGAGTGCTGCGCCCGCTTCGAAGGGGGTGGTGGGCACGTCTTTGTCCAGGCCGCGGGCGGTGAGAAGGGAAAGGGCTCCACTGTGTCTTTGGAGAGCCAGGAATGGGAGCACGCGGCCCGGGAGTTCCTGACCAAGATCTAGTCGTGGACCGGCTCTCCCCAGTTGGGATTTGGGGCGAGCCTCAGAACTCGACGAGAACAGAACAGGAGGAAAAACGCCATGCCGGAGCTCAACGAGTACATCCAGCGAGCCGATTGGAAGACTGAGAAACACGTGCCGGTGATCGAGTCGCCGGACCAGGTCAGGGCGGACGAGGTCTTTGAGGTCAGAGTCAGCCTTGGCAAGCACATCGCTCATCCCAACACCACGGAGCACCACATCCGCTGGATCGACGTCTACTTCCAGCCGGAGGGGAACAAGCTCACCCACCAGGTGGCGCACCTGGAGTTTTCTGCCCACGGAGAGTCCACGAAAGGGCCAAACACGGGACCGGTCTACACGCAACATGAGGCCAGCATCTCGCTCAGGCTGAATACGGCAGGAACTCTGTTTGCGCTGGCGCTGTGCAACATCCACGGGCTCTGGGAAAGCAGCAGGGAAGTCCGGCTAGGCTAGACGGCCTCGTGCGATGGATGACGCTGCCCTCCTTGCGTCGGCTCGCACGTGCGATGCCGGCGCGTTCAACGAGCTGGTCCGGCTTCACCAGAGCATGGCCTATAACGTCGCCCTCCGGATCCTGGGTGATAGGGATGCGGCCTCGGACGCGACGCAGGATGCGTTCCTGGCGGCCTTCCGAACCATCGACACCCTCCGGGCTGACTCGTTCCGGCCCTGGCTACTGCGCATCGTCACCAACGCCTGCTACGATCAGCTTCGCCGCCGGCGGCGCCGGCCAAGTGAGCTGCTCGACGATCTGGATGTGGACGAGGATATCGTCAGTAGGCTGCGCGACACCGCGGAGCAGCCCGACGAAGTCGTCGAGCGTCGCGAGCTCAACCAGGTGCTCGAGGAAGGTATCCAGCGCCTGCCGAGCGGAATGCGGGCCGTGCTTGTGCTGGCGGACGTACAGGGGCTAAAGTACGAGGAGATTGCCGAGGTGACCGGCCTGGCGGTGGGAACGGTCAAGTCGCGCCTCAGCCGCGGCCGGGCGCTGCTGCGCGACCATCTGTTGAGCCGCCAGGAGATGCTGCCGGCCCGCTACCGTATGAGACGTGTCTTGGAAGAGGCGGCGCGAGATCTGCCCGGGGCCCACCTGTCGGAAAGGGTGCTTGAGGCAGGCCAAACGAAATCCAACGTACACACGGCCTCCGATGGGGAGGCCACACCCTCAGAATGGGAAGGAGTCTACCAATGGCTTACGTAATCACGAAGCTATGCAGCCGCGTGGGCGACTGCGTCGAGGTCTGCCCGGTGAGCTGCATCTGCCCCGGGCCGAAGGACAAGCCTGATTGGCCCCACTTCTACATCGACCCCGACACCTGCATTGAGTGTGGTGCCTGCATGCAGGCATGCCCGTCCGACGCGATCTGGCCCGAGGAAGATCTGCCGGCGGAGTATGCCGAGGACATCGAGCGCAACCGGCGATTCTACGCCGAAGGGCCGGGCTACTGGAGCTTTGACCTAGAGCAGGAACGGAAGGAAGCGGGAAAACCCGGCTAAAGCCGGCACGGTCGTGCTTGCCCTCGCCACACGATGCCCCTGACTTGCCCTGATCTGCCGAGTGTGGTACTCTTTTCTTGTAGGATGAAGTAGGGTTCTGGACTGTCAAAGACGATGAGCGCCCGGACTTACTGGTCTGGGCGCTCTTACTTTTCCATGCCGGCGGCTCCTTCCTCCTAACATCGCATTCGGAGAGGAAATATCATGACCCAAAAGATCTACGTCGGCAATCTGAGCTACAGCACCACCGAAGCCGGGCTGCGCACCCTGTTCGCCGAGTTCGGCGAGATCCAATCGATCAACGTGATCATGGACCGTGAGACCGGGCGGCCCAAGGGCTTTGCCTTCGTCGAGATGGCCACGGAGCAGGACGCCAACAAGGCAGTGACTGCCCTGAACGGCAAGATGGTGGATGACCGCCAAATCAAGGTGGAAAAGGCCCAGCCCCAGACCGACCGCCCCCGGCGCGACGCCGGCTCCAGCGGCGGGCGACGTCCCCGCTGGTAGAAACGCGGGCCCACCAGGCCGCGATGGCTAGGAGACCACCCATCCAATAGGCATTGCGCGATGACGGGCATCGATTTACAGGCAACAACCCTCGGCGCGGACCGGACTACTCCGGTCCGCGCCTTTTTGTCGTAGTCCTGCCGGAGCAGGATTCAGCACCCGCCGAGCAAAGGCTCAGAAAGGAAGGCAACCATGAAGATTGTAACCGATAGCGGCGCAGACCTGCTCCTGCCGCCAGGGGAACTGGCCGAGCTGGAGATCCACGTAGTACCCCTTGTCGTCACCCTGGACGGCAAGTCCTACCGCGAGCGTGTGGACATCAGCTCCGACGAGTTCTACGACTTGTTGGTGGCGAGCAACAGCTTGCCCACGACGTCGCAGCCTTCGGTGGGGGATTTCGCCGAGGCCTACCGGCGGCTGGCGGCCGAGGACCCGGAGATCCTGTCGATCCACATGAGCTCGGGCCTGAGCGGCACGCTGAGCTCAGCCCAGGCGGCGGGCAAGCTGGTGCCGGAGGCGAAGATCACCTTCGTCGATACCAAGACGCTGTCGGCCGCCTCGGGCTGGCAAGTGGAAGCGGCTGCCCGGGCAAGAAGGGCGGGCTGGCCCCTGGCGCGCATCCTCGCGCTCGTGGAGCGGATCGGCGCAGCCACCGACAGCGCCTACACCCTGCAAGAGCTCAAGTACCTGATTCACGGGGGACGCATCAGCCACCTGAAAGGCCTGATCGCCTCGCTGCTGAACCTGAAGCCTATGATTGGGGTGGAGAAGGTGCACGGGACCTACGAGCAGTTGGGCCAGGCCCGCAGCTTCAAGGCCGCCGTCCGCGGGCTGGTCGATCACATCGCGGTCAGGCACCCGGCGGGCAGTGCTCTGCGCGTGCAGGTGCTCCATGCCCGGAACCCCGAAGGCGCCGAGCTGCTGCGAGAGATGGTCGGCGAGCGCTTCCAGTGCTCCTGGCTGCCGGTTGGGTCGCTGTCGCTGGTGCTGGGTGCCCACACCGGGCCGAGCATGGTGGGGATTGCCTATGCGCCGGCGTCTACCTTTGCCGAAGTGCCGTGACGCGCTGGCGGAGGTAGGGCCGGTATCCATACCCGCCTTTCCTAACACGTGGGGCGGGTTTCCATACCCGCCCTTTCGCTATTCTGCCCTCAGCCGGTAGCCGACGCCGACCTCCGTCAGGACATAGCTGGGACGCGAGGGGTCGGGCTCGATCTTGCGCCGGAGATTGCTGACGTTGACCTGGAGCAAGTGAGTCTCGGGCTCGTAGGCCGCCCCCCACACCTCACGCAGGAGCTGCCGGTGCGTCAGCACCTTGCCGGCGTACTGGGCCAGGGCCCGCAACAGGTCGTACTCCGTCGGCGTCAGCACGACGGCGTTGTCCCCGACCGACACCTGCCTCCGGGTCCAATCCACCCGCAGCGCACCGACCTCGAGCACGGGCTCATCGGCCGGCGCGGCCGCGCGCCGCAGGGTCACGCGGATGCGCGCCAATAGCTCACCCATGAAGAAGGGCTTGGTCAGATAGTCGTCTGCGCCCGCGTCCAGTGCCTCCACCTTGGTGGCCTCCCCGTCGCGCACCGACAGGACGATGATCGGGATGCGGGTCCATTCCCGCAGCCGCCGGGTCACCTCGACGCCGTCCAGGTCCGGAAGCCCCAGGTCGAGCAGGACGAGGTCAGGCCGGCCTTCCGCTACAGCGGCCAGCGCCTCTTTGGCTGTGCTTGCTTCCAGGACGGTGTAGCCGTGGGCATCGAGCGAGGCGCGCAGAAAACGCCGGATCGGCCGCTCGTCGTCCACGACCAGGACACGCACGCCACCCTCGGTCATCGGGCCAGCGCCTGTTCGCCGGACCTTGCGCAGGCGGCAGCACGGCCACGATCCGGGTCTGGCCCAGGCCCGGCGCCTGTCGCGAAGCTGGGGCCGGCGCCCCCTGCTCACCCGGCAGGTCCGGCGCGGCGTCCGCATCGGGCAGCTCCACCAGCGTCAGACCTTCGACGTGCAGCAGCGCCCGCCGGTTCGCCCGCAGCCAGGCCTCCACCACGATCCAGGCGAGCACCACGATGCCTATCGCCGCTGCCGTGTGGCCGCGCTCCGACAGGGGGGCCGTTGCCCCCAGGACCAACAGGCCAATCAGCCCCAATCCGAGCAGCCACAACAGCCACCACGAAGGGCGGTTTTCTTCTTTTCTCATCGTTCCTCAGCTCCTCTAAGGCACATAGACGCGGCCAACAGGCTGCCGCACTCTCATCATAGCAGGAAGCGGCTCAATTGTGTGTCAAAGCTGCCGGGCCGGGGCACAAGCCCCTGTCAAGACCGGGATGCACCTCCACTCCGCCCGGCGAGCCTGCCGGAACTGACCGGGCCCCGGCAGCCAAGAGGCGATCTTGACGCTGTCTTGAGCGGTTTTTGCCTGCCGTTGAAGCTATCTTGACCCGGTTCCGGGTATACTACTCCAGGGCAGGCGAGCGAGGGCTCGCGGTGCCGCGGCGCGAGGGCGCCAAGACTCTATCTCCAGCCGGGTGCCTAGACCCAGGTGCCCGGCTGGCGCGTCCGGGACCAGGGGGAATCGAATGGCTGTCATGCAAGTGGAAGAAAAGCGGGGCTCTACGATAGTCACATTGGAGGCGAACCATGCGCCGCCTCGTACCTGGCGTACCTGGCTGATCGGCCGGCCGTTGGCGACGGCCGACGCCCCCCACCAGACGATCGGCAAGCTCGTGGGGCTCGCGGTGTTCTCCTCCGACGCCCTCTCATCCGTAGCCTACGGCCCCCAAGAGGTCCTGCTCGTGCTGGCAGCCGCAGGCGTGGCAGCGTTTCGCTTGTCACTGCCTCTCTCGCTGGCCATTGTGGGCTTGCTGCTCATCCTTACGCTTTCCTATGAGCAGACCATCCATGCCTATCCCGGTGGGGGAGGGGCCTACATCGTGGCCCGCGACAACTTGGGCGAGCTGCCCGCCCAGACGGCGGGCGCGGCGCTGCTCACCGACTATATCCTCACCGTGGCCGTCTCCGTTTCGTCAGGCGTGGCGCAGCTCATATCCGCCTATCCGGCGCTCTTTGCCTACCGTGTCTGGATCGGGGTGGCGCTCGTGCTCTTCATCATGACGGTCAACCTACGCGGGGTAAAGGAGTCGGGGGCCGCCTTCGCCCTTCCGACGTACTTTTTCCTGGTGATGCTCTATGCGACGATTGCCGTGGGCCTGGTCCGGTACATCACGGGCTCGCTTGGAGCGGTGGCATCCCCCCGCTCCATCGAGACGGTGCAGACGCTGCCGGCCGTGACGCTGTTCCTGGTTCTGCGCGCGTTCGCCAGTGGCACGACGGCCCTCACGGGCGTCGAGGCGATTTCCAACGGCATCACCGCCTTCAAGGAGCCGCGCAGCAAGAACGCCGGCACGACCCTCATCTGGATGGCGGTCATCCTGGGCTCGCTGCTCCTGGGCGTCACTTTCCTCGCCCACCAGATCGGCGCAATCCCGTCGGAGGGGGAGACGGTCATCTCGCAGCTTGCGCGCACCGTCGTTTGGCGGGCGAGGGATCCTCTATCTGGCGACCATTGCCGGCACGACGGTCATCCTTGTGATGGCTGCCAACACGGCCTTTGCCGACTTTCCCCGGCTGGGCGCGCTGCACGCCGGAGATGGGTTCCTGCCACGGCAGCTCACTTACCGGGGCAGCCGGCTTGTCTTTTCGAGGGGCATCGGGGCCCTGGCCCTGATCGCGTGCGGCCTCATCATCCTTTTCAGTGCCAGTGTTACGGCCCTGATCCCGCTGTATGCCATCGGCGTATTCCTGTCGTTCACTCTGTCGCAGGCGGGGATGGCCAAGCGCTGGTGGAAAATCGGCCACCTTTCTCCCGGCCAGGAAGTCAAGGAGCGTGGATCGACGCTGCGCTACGAGCCTGGTTGGCGGCTGAAGATGGTGATCAACGGATTTGGTGCGGTCTGCACGGCCGTCGTGATGCTGGTCTTTGCCGCCACCAAGTTCACCTCGGGCGCGTGGATTATCGTGGTGCTCGTGCCGGCGCTGGTGTTCATCTTCTTCCGCATCCACCATCACTACAAAGACCTGGCAGCGGACCTATCGCTCGAGCGTCACCTTCCGCATGCGCCGGGCCAGAAACGCCACCGGGTGATCCTGCCGATCAGCGGCGTGCACCAGGGGACGCTCAAGGCCCTGGAGTACGCTCGGGCCCTGTCGGACGACGTGACCGCCGTTCATGTGTCGATGGACGCAGCCGAGGCCGAAAAGATCAAGGACAAGTGGGACAAGTGGGGAGACGGGGTCCGGCTGGTCATCGTCGATTCCCCTTACCGGCTGTTCTTGGAGCCGCTGCTCGGCTACGTCGAGATGGTTGCCAGCCGAAGGCAGCCCAGCGAGCTGATCACGATCGTGGTGCCGCAGTTCGTGCCGCGGCACAGGTGGCACAACCTGCTCCACACGAACGCAGCCCAGATGCTGCGGCGGGCGCTCCTCTCCAGGCCGGAGATCACGGTGACCGACGTGCCGTACCAGGTACGGTAGAAAGCTTGCCAGACCTCGGAGGTCTTGAAGACCTCCGAGGTCTATGTGGTTTCTAGCTCGTGCGTGCCGCGGGCACGGCCATGACGCCAACGACGCCCGGGCCGGCGTGGGTGGAGAGCGCCGCCCCCGTCTCGCGCACCCAGATCTTTTCGCGCGGAAACCCCAGCTTCTTGGCCAGCTCGTCGGCCACCTGCTCTGCCATGTGCGGGTTCCGCGCATGGACCACGGCCAGCGCCTCCAGCGGACCCAGCTTCGCGACGGCCTCCTGCACGCGGGCCAGCGCGCCCCGGAGCGAGCGGGCGGCCCCCTCCAGCTTGAGCTGCCCCTCCACCATGTTTATGATGACCTTGATATTTAGCAGGCGGGTCATGCGCTCGGCCAGAGCGATGAAGCCATCGGCCCTTCCCCCGCGCCGCAGGCTATCCAGGGTGTCCAGCACGATCATCAGGTGCATGCGCGAGCGCAGTTCTTCCAGGGAGCCGACGAGGCGCTGGGTGGCCTGCCCCGCGCGCGCGGTCAGCGCAGCCTGTACCACAAGGTAACCGAGGCCCAGTGATGTGGAGAGCGAGTCAAAGACGTGCACCTTCTCGTCAAAGCCCTCCGCGGCCAGGCGTGCAGCGTTGAACGTGCCGCTGTGCTTGCTGGTAATGGTGACGCACAAGACGCGCCGGCCTCCGGCCACCAGGCGCTCAAAGACCTCGCGGAAGGCGCCCAGCGACGGCTGGGAGGTGCGGGGCGGGTTGGGCCCCGCGGCCTTGGCCCAGAACTCGTCCATCGACAGCTCGCCGTCGAGGTATTCCTCTGTGCCAAAGTTCACGGTGAGGGGCACGACCTCGATCCCCAGCTCGCGTAGGGATTCGGGCGGCAAATCGCAACTGCTGTCGGTGACGATTCGAGCCTCTTCTTCCATCTCCACCTCCTGGACGGCGCGGCACAGTCACGGCCGGCAAGAGCCGCGCTGCGCTATCCGGCAAAGTCAATGGCCGGATTGTACTCCCATTTGCCGCGCGGCGCAAAGGCCGGCCCCCCTTGCTGCGGCCAGCCTCCTGGATGGGCGAAGGTCTCCGACCGAGCCCATGCTTCGGCGGCTGGGCTTCGAGGCCCGCCGGGGAGGGCATCAGCCCAGCCTGGATAGGTGATAGGGCTGCACCCCTTCCCCGTGTCTCCCACCTTGCACCCGCGCCGCCTTGCCGTTATAATCGACCCCGAGGAGGAAGGAACGATGATCGCCCACAATCCGCTCCCGGTCTCCAGGCACTTTCGCCTTCACCCGCTGGCCCCGGGCGTCTGGGCCGCCATCCACCGGCAGGGCGGGAGCGCCATCTGCAACGCCGGCATCGTCGACCTCGGCGGCCGCACCCTCGTCTTTGACACCTTCATGGCGCCGCAGCCGGCAGAAGACCTTCGCGCCGCCGCCGAATCCCTCACCGGGCGCCCCGTGGACCTGGTCGTCAACAGCCATTACGACAATGATCACATCTGGGGCAACCAGGCCTTTCCCGCCCCCATCTTTTCCACCGAGACGACGCGCCGCCTGATCGTCGCCACGAAGGGGTGCGAGGACTATGACGCAGCACTCGCCAGTGCCCCCACGAGGCTGGAGGCGGCCCGGGCCGCGTACGCTGCCGCGGAGACCGAGGCCGAGCGCATCCAGGCGGCCCTCTGGGTGGATGACTTCCAGGCGGTCGTCGACGCCGCGCCCATCCTCCGGGTCCGCGCGCCGGACGTGACCTTCTGCGGGCGCATGGCCTTCCACGGGAGTGACCGCACTGCCGAGCTGATCGAGCTTGCCGGCCACACCCCGAGCGATGCCGTCCTCCTGCTGCCGGAGGATCGGATCGCCTTCCTGGGCGACCTGCTCTTTGTCGAGTGCCACCCTTACCTGGGCGGCGGCGATCCCGGCGCGCTGCTCGATGCCCTGGACGCGATCTCGGCCCAAGGCTCCTGGCTGCCGGTGCCCGGCCACGGCCCGGTGGGCACGGCGGAGAGCCTCGCGCAGATGCAGGCCTACGTCCGCACGCTGGACGGGCTGGCGCGCGGCCTGGTCGAGGCGGGCGAGCCCGAGAGCAAGATCGACACACTGCCGGTCCCGCCGCCCTTTGACGGCTGGCTCATCGACACGTTCTTTGCCAACAACCTGCATTTCCTCTACCGGCGCCACCTGCAATGGCGTGAAGCCGCAGTGATCCAATTCGAGGAGGGATGAGCGATGCAACCTGACGCGAAAGCGCTGTACCTGCTCATGCTCCGCTGCCGCCTCTTCGAAGAGGCGGTGGCCGGGCTCTGGCAGGAGGGTTTGATCTCGGGCGAGATGCACCTGGGGACGGGCGAGGAGGCGATCATTGCCGGCGTCGTGAGCCAGCTCCGCGACGGCGACGCGATGGCGCTCGACCACCGCGGCACGGCCGCGCTGCTGGTGCGGGGTGTCGACGCGCGCCTGATGCTGCGCGAGATGCTGGGCCGGCCCGACGGGCTGTGCGGCGGGATGGGGGGGCACATGCACCTTTTCTCGCGCGAGCACCTGGCCGCATCGTCAGGCATCATCGGCGCCGGGGGTCCGGCGGCGGCCGGCTTTGCCCTGGCCGCCCAGCGGCTGCGGCCCGGCTCGGTGGCCGTCGCCTTTTTCGGCGAGGGCGCCATGAACCAGGGCATGCTGCTGGAGTCGATGAACCTGGCGGCGCTCTGGAAGCTGCCGGTCCTATTTGTATGCAAGGACGACGGTTGGGCAATCACGACGCGGCCCGAGAACTCGACGGCGGGCAGCCTGGAGGAGCGGGCGCGCGGGCTGGGGGTGCCGCCCGCCGCCGTCGACGGGCTGGACGTGCTGAGGGTGTTCGCGGCGGCGGGCGCGGCCATCGAGCGTGCCCGGTCCGGCGGAGGGCCGTCCTTCCTGCATGCCCGCTGTGTTCACCTCGAGGGGCACTTCCTGGGCTTCCAGCTTCTCCGGCTGGCACGCCGGCCACTGCGCGAGATGCCGGCGATCGCAGGGCCGCTGACGCGATCTTTCGGGCGCAGGGGCGGCGCGCCGATGGGCAAGCGGCTGGCCGGACTCAGGGCGGTCCTGGCGGCGAGCCAGGCGGAGGCCGGCGATCCGGCCCGGCAGCGGTCCAACGACCCGCTGAACAGGGCGCGATCGGCCCTGGAGGTCAATCCCGCCGAGCTGCGGGATCTGGAGGACGGCGTACGGCGCGAGGTGCTCGAGATCGTCGCCTCGGCGATGGAGGAGGGGGTAGCATGAGGCGCATGGGCTTTGCGGAGGCGGCCGACGACGCGCTGGGTCAGGCCATGGCCGAGGACCCGCGTATCGTCGTCTGGGGCGAGGACGTGCCGATGCTGCGGCGGAATCTTCTGGTGCGCTTCGGCCCCGAGCGGGTGCGCGGCACGCCGATCAGCGAGAGCGCCTTCCTGGGCGCGGCAGTGGCCGCGGCGATGGCCGGCCTGCGGCCCGTCGTCGAGATGTACATGGCCGACTTTTTCGGTGTGTGCGTGGACGCGCTGCTCAACCACGCCGCCAAGGTAGAGGCGTTTTCGGGCGGGCGGTGGAGCGTGCCCCTGGTGGTGCGCGCGCCGTGTGGGGGCGGTTACGGCGACGGCGGGCAGCACGAGCAGTCGCTGTGGGGATGGCTGGCGCACATCCCCGGTCTGGCGGTCGCCGTCCCCTCCACCCCGGCCGATGCCGGCGGACTGATGCTCGGCGCCCTGGCGCACGGCGGGCCGGTGATCTTTTTCGAGCACAAGCTGCTATCCGAGACCTGGCTGGAGACGTTGGGCTACAGCGGGCGGCGCACGGTGCAGTTCGACGTGCCGGCCGAAGGGGCGAAGGGCGCCGTGCCGCGCCGCTGGGAGCCGCTGCCTCTCGGCCGTGCAGAGCTGCGGCGCGGCGGGAAGGACGTCACGCTGGTGAGCGTGGGTGCCGGCGTCCACCGCTGCCTCCAGGCGGCAGCGGCGCTCGAGGCGGAGGGCATCTCGGCGGGCGTGTTGGACTTGCGGACGCTCTGCCCGCTCGACCGGGAGACGCTCTGCCGCGAGGTCGCCCGGACCGGCCGGCTGCTGGCCGTGGACGAGGATTACGAGGGGTTTGGGCTGTCGGGCGAGCTGGCGGCGGTGGTAGCCGAGGCCGGCATCGCGTTCCGGTATGGCCGGGTGTGCACCCAGACGACGATCCCCTACGACCGTGCGCGCGAGGACCAGGCGCTGCCCAACGTCGAGCGCATCTGCGCCGCAGCGGTGCGGCTGGTGCGGAAGCATAACCGTCCGCCTTCATTGCCGTGCCAGACATCGGAAGTCTGTCCGACTTCGGATGTCTTTGTCCGGCTTGAGGGGCTCGCAGAGACGACCGTGCGCGCGAGGACCAGGCGCTGCCGAGCGCCGAGCGGATCTCGCGCGGCGGCGGTGCGGCTGGCGGGGACAGAAACCGCAGAGGTCTGAAAAGGAGGAACCATGTGCAGGGTGCTCATGCTTGGACTGAGCCTGTTGGGCTGCCTGTGCGTGCTGGGCTGCGGCGGGGCGGGCAGGCAGGAGAGCGTCACCGAGATCGCGGTGCTCCCCACCCAGGCGGCAACCGTCACCCCCACGCGTACTGCCACTCCGCCGCCCACCTCGACTGAGGTGCCCACCGACACGCCCACCGCGACCCGGACCTTCACGCCCACTCCCACTCCCACGGCGACCTTCACCGCCACGCCGACCGAAACCGCCACCCCGACACCAACCGAGACACCCACTCCCACGTCCACACCCACCAAGAAGCCCACGGCCCGGCCCGTGAAGACGGCCACCCCGACCCCGGCGGCCTACCCGCCCCCGGTGCTGCTCGCGCCCGCCGAGGACTATATGTGCTGGCACGAGCCCCCGCACGCCGGGGCAACGTGCGCCTTCAACTGGTCCTGGGAAGGCGTGCTCGGGCCCGACGAGTACTTCCAGGTGCAGCTCATCGGGTCGGACGGCGAGCACCGCGGTGTCCACGCGCCGACCAAGGAGCTCTCCTGGACCTACTATTACGACCGGTTCGGCCCGTGGAGGATTCGGGGAGTGGTGCAATGGTCACAACGCGTGCCGCCTTCAGTGGACGGTGATCGTCGTCGAGTGGGACGGGGTCGATTCGAGCAAGCTGGGCCGGGTCCTGGCCGAGGCCGCGCCCCGATACATCTACATCTAGCCACTTCGGTGAAAGGTCGTTTCGATGAGTATTCGCCGCACGCTCCAGGCGATTCGAGAGGCGCTGGCGGGCGCGGGCAGGCTCCGCGTGCGGCCCAAGGTGTTTGTCGGGTACGATGCCGAGTCCGAGGCCAAGTGGCAGGAGCGCTTCGGCTACAGCCGCCGGCTGCCCGGCGTGGCGTCTTCCGCGCGGCGCTGGACCCGGAGGTCCTGGCGACGGACGAAGCGGAGGCGGAAACGATCGTGAAGCTGGCCTACTCGTGGGGCAGCCCGAGCGCATTTGGCCGGCGGGTGAGCTCCAGCATCGTCCAGGCTGTCGCTCTGTGCTGCGAGGTCAGCGTCTGGTCCAGGGCGAGCCGCGAAGCTGTCGAGCGCCGCGTCTTCGCCGGCGCCCCACCTCCCGACAGTGTCCTTTCGCAGCCGAGGCAGTGCAAGGATGAGGTCTTTGGCGAGATGCCTCCCGTGGGGCAGATCGTGGGTTTCCTGAAAAATCTGAAGGTAGAGGGAGAGGAACGATGAAGAACCGCTTTTCTGTTCTGCGCTGGTGTGCCGTCGCACTCATGCTGGTGCTGCCGGCCCTGCACGCGCCCGCGGGCTTGGCCGGGCCGGACGAGCCGCCCGATGCAGCCTCGATCCGGCAGGAGATGCAGCGCCTGATCGACTACCTGGACGCGCCCGGCTACGCCCAGGCCGCATCCTGGGACGAGCACGTAGTCCTTGCCTACCGCCTGGCGCAGGGGCGCGATCCGGCCGTGCTCGAGTTCTTCCTGCTGCGCGCCCTGCACGACGACACCGCCTTTGCCCGCAGCGCCGCGCTGTCGGTCGCGCTTCGCGGCAGCCAGCTCCGGCCGACCTGGGAGCAATGCCGCGACCTCGCCCGGCGCGCCGGCCCTGCCGCCTGGACCGTCGACGACTCGGTCCGGCAAGCAGCGCAGCGGCTGGCAGCCGTGCCGCTCTGGCAGATCGCCCAGGCTCTGGAGGAGGCGGCACCCGACCTCGCCCCCCAGCCGGCCGCCGCCCTGCCCGATACCGACCCGGCGTTGGCCGGTGTGGCCCTCAACACCTACTTCGGCTATCTGCATGCCCACAGCGGGTTGTCGGACGGCACCGGCACGCCCCTGGAGGCCTACACCTATGCCCGCGACGTGGCAGGCCTCGACTTTTTCGCCCTGACCGACCACGGCGAAGAGCTGGACGTCTGGCCATGGGAGAGCGAATGGGAGGAGGTGCTCGACGCCGCGCAGTCCACCGACCAACCGGGCAGCTTTGCCGCCCTATGGGGCTTTGAGTGGAGCAACCCGGTGCTGGGGCACATCAACGTCATCAACTCGAACGACTTTACCGGCGCGGTGAGCGACTTTGACCTCTCGGCCATCTATGATTGGCTGGCGGCGCGGCCGGCGGCGATTGGGCTATTCAACCATCCGGGCGAATTTGACCTGCTCGGCACCGAGTTCTACCACCTGGAGCTGTACACGCCGGCCGTGCCACAGATGGTGGGCATCGAGACCTGGAACGGCGGGGGCAACTTTGACACCTACTACTACGACGGAAGCTGGGACAGCAGCTATTCCTACTGGGACGCCGGCAACCAGCAGCAGTGGTATCTCGGCGCGCAGGGCGCCCAAGACAACCACGACGCCAATTGGGGCACCATGAACAGTTACCGGACCGCCGTGCAGGCGCAGAGCCTCAATCGCAAGGCGATCCTGTCTGCGTACCGGGCACGCCGCTTCTACGCCACCGAGGATGCGGACCTGGTGCTCGACTTGCGCTGCGGCGGCTATCCGATGGGCTCGCGGCTGACGGGCGTGCCGCGCCTGTTCCGCGTCTCGGCCTGCGACGGAAGCGGCGACACTTTCCAGGAGGTGCGGCTCTACCGCAACGGCGATCTCATCCAGACGCGGGCGGTATCGGGCACGTGCATCCTCACAAGGCTATCCGACCTGCGAAACACGACGCCGGCCTACTACTACGTGATCGTGCGCCTGGCGGTGGACCGGGACGGCAACGGCCGCAACGACGAAGCGATCTCGTCGCCGATCTGGATCCAGTAGAGTAGCGGCGGTATGTCGCGGGTTAGGGTCCCGAAAACTGCTGTGCGGGTGGCAGCGCTAATATTGCTGGTGGTGGCGATCGCCGGGCCTTGGGTGTTTGAACTCATCGTAGTGCCAGCAGAGTACTCCTGCTCTGCCCCGAACATCCGGCTGGAAGGAGACTATTGCGGGGTGCCGGTGTCACTCGGCTGGTCGCTATGGGAGGCAGCCGGACCCGGAGGGATTCTTGTGTCGCTCGTCTCCGGAGCCGGTGAGTATGGGGCACGCGAGCTCGCAGGCTCCTTCTTGGTCGTCTGCCTGCTTTTCCTGCCGGTGCTTCCCTTTCTCAGCACGCTGCTTCTGCTCGTCGGCAGAGAGCGCCGGGGCCTGTGGGTCTTTCACCTGACGGCATGGGCCCTGGCCGCTGCCGTCTCGGCCTTTTTCCTGGTTGCGGGCTGGTCCGCGGCGGCCGCCCTGAGGTTGTGGGGTGCCTGGCTCTGTGCAGCGGTGGCCATCGCCGCGCTGGCGGGCGAGATACGGGCGGCGAGGCGGCGGCCCGGCCGGGGACGGATGACTGCTGCGGCCGGCGCCCGCTAGCCGGCGCCGCTGGGACGACAGTCCCGGGGTGCCGGAGATGTCCTGCGCACGCGGCTGCGGCTCGCCTCTTGGGGGAAAAGCCATCCCGCGACTCTCCAGGCGCCGATCGTACATCGCAACAGCGCTCATCACCCTAGAGGCGCCTGGGGGCCAGCCCCTCCGGGAAGTTGAGAGCTTCCCGGAAGGTCAGTGCCCCCTGAGCAGCAGCGGCACCCACTGCCGGTGCACAAACTCCCCCTGCGCCGGCTTGGCCACCCGCCCCGTGTCGTAGATGCCCCAGTGGCACTCTACCCCCGCCGGGTTCCCTGCGCACTTCCACGGCTCGTCAAACGCATCAAAGAAGTAGAACTCGACCCCCGCCGGGCGCGCCCACGCCAGGAACCCCTCAGCGAACAGCCGCTGCTCCTCCGCCGCCGGCTCCGGCATCGGCCCGCACGCCCCTTCGCGGCCCACGCCCTCCGAGGGCCAGCCCGTCTCGCCGATCACCACGCGCTTCCCCGGGAACTGGGCCGTCACCAGCCCGTACTTGTCCTGGACGAACCCAACCGCATCCTCGATCGTCTGGCACTCCCAGTAGGGGTGGATGTGCACCAGCAGGAAATCGGCGCAGGCGGCCAGCGCCGGGTTGGTCGCCCACACGTGCCAGGGCTCGCCCGTCGTCACCGGCCGGCCCGTCCGGGTGCGCACCTCCGCCAGGTAGTCACATACCTGCGCCGGCGAAAGCTGCCCGCGCAGCACCGACTCGTTGCCCACCACCACGCTGGTGACGTTCGGGCTCGCCAGAGCCTGCGCCACCGCGCACTCGATCTCTGCCCGATCCGCCTGCGCGTCGCCGCTCAGCCATGCCCCCAGCGCCAGCGGCAGGCCAACCTCCGCCGCCGCCGTCACCACCGTCTCCAGGTGCTGGCAGCCATAGCTCCGCACCCCGTTGCCCACCAGCGCCAGCAGCGGCATGTCCTCCCGCACCTCGTCCAGCGTCGGGTAGATGCCCCAGTCCGGGCTCTGCCCCTCCCGGAACGGGCCGTACGCCATCCCCTGCACAGGAGCGTCTGACTTTGTCGCGTGCTCCGCCGCCGCCGGCCGGCCGGCCTGGCACACCACGGCAAGCGCCACCGCCACGGCCACCATCCCCAGCCACCTCATGCGTTCAGAGGGCCGAGGAGGAATCGGTACCGCCCCATCCCTCATCCTTTGGGTGGTTCTCACTACCGTGCTCCTTCGTGCTCTTGGTGGATCAGGGCCCTCACTCCCCCTCATCTTTTACGTGGTTCTCCCCCCACCTGTCCCTAGTAGAACTTTTCCACGGGCCAGCCGCGCTTCTGCGCCACACGCTTCAGTCTCATGTCCGGGTTCACCGCCACCGGCCGCCCCACCCGCTCCATCAGCGGCAGGTCGCTGATGCTGTCGGAGTAGAACGTGCTGTCCGCCAGGTCCACGTCCCATTCGGCCGCGAATCGCTCCGCCCACACCACCTTGCCCTGGCCATAGCACACCGGCTCGACCACCTCGCCCGTGAACCGCCCGCCGGCGCTCACCAGGCGGGTGCACACGAACTGGCCGGGGATGCCCAGGTAGTCGGCCATCGGCCGCACGACGTGCTGGGTCGAAGCCGACACCAGGGCCACCACGTCGCCCTGCGCCTGGTGCTCGCGCACGCGTGCCTGCCCGCGCTCTGTCAGGTGCGGGATCACGTCCGATGCGAACCACCGGTCGCACAGCTCGCGCATGGCGGCTTCGTCCTCTCCCGTTGCCTGCACCAAGAGCTTGGGGATCACGTTTGCCATGTCCAGCAGCCCCAGCTTGGCCGCCAGGTTCCACCAGAGGACGTGCGCCAGCTCCCTCCGTCCGATCCGCTTCAGGCGGAAGATGTACTGCCCGTAGAGCCGGCCCGAGCTGGTGTCGAGCAGCGTATGATCCAGGTCAAAGAGCGCCGCAGCACGCATCTACTTTACCCCCACCACCCGGCGCGTCAGCGCGCCCTTCAGCCGGGGGAGCAGCTTGGCGCCCCGCACTCGCAGCTCCTCCAGGCCGTCGGGATAGCGCGTCAGAGGCTCATACCCTTCCTCGGTGATCAACACCATGTCCGAATGGCGGAAGCCGCCCACGCCCGGCAGGTAGATCCCCGGCTCGACGCTCACCAGCATGTTCGCCGCCAGCACATCGCCGCTCCCCTCCGAGATCCAAGGGCCTTCATGGCCGCCCAGCCCAAAGCCGTGGCCCGTCCGGTGCAGCAGGTACGCGCCCAGCCCTTCGTCCCGCAGATAGCCATTCGCCGCCCGGTCGACCTCGTCGCAGCGCACTCCCGGCCGCAGGAGCGCAAAGGCCCGCCGCCGAGCCTCGCGCATCGTCGCGAACATCTGCACCATCTGCGCGCTCGGCGGCGCCACGAAGTAGGTGCGCTCGCACTCGGCGAAGTAGCCGTTGACCCGCATCAGGCTCAGCCCGATCTGCGGCCCCTCCGTCAGCCGGTCGCCCACCGAAGGCACGCCGTGCGGCATCGCGCTCGCCGGCGCCGGCCAGGCCGCCGTCAGCGTGCTGGTCGTCAGCGCATCAAAGGCCGTGTTCTTGATGATGTCCATCTGCACCGAGCGACCCAGCGAAAAGATCTCGATCTCTGCCACGCCGTAGTAGGAAGCCGCCAGGATCTTGGCCATGCCCAGGTCGGCGTAGTAGGCCGCCCGGCGCAGCATCTCCACCTCCGCCGGCGACTTGACCAACCGCAGCTCTTCCACCAGCGGCAGGACGCGCGGGCCCTGGAGCTGCACGGCAATCTCCTGGGTCAGCGCCGGCTCGACCCCCAGGTGCCGGACGCCTGCCAGCAGCCCGGCCAGACGCTCGGCCCAGCCCTCACCCGGAGGCGAGGGGTAGTCCCAGTAGTGGTGCAGCGCCCCGACGTTGGGCGCCGCACGCAGGTGCTCCTGCTCCAAGGAGGGCACCAGCAGGACCGCCGGATCGTTGGGGTAGACGAGGATGAAGAAGGGCCGCTCCAGGGGGACGTACGTCACGCCCGTCAGGTAGTAGATGCTCTCCTGGGCCGTGACGAGAAAGGCATCCAGGCCGTTCTCCCGCACCTTTTCCCGGAGCCGGCCCATCCGCTCCACGAATTCCTGCTTGCCGATCATGGTTGCTCTCCTTTCGGTTCCGGCGGCTGAGAGGCCGCCCACATCAGATTTGCGCTCGGTCACCTCGCGGGCGTTATCGATCCCCAGACGAGCCGGTGCCACAAGGCTCAGCACTTCAGAGGCAAAGCAGATGCCGGCCAGTGTGTCCCCGCCCGACGACGAGCCGATCTGCAGCAGCTCGTGCAGCGGCGCCTCGACCGGTTGCACGTCCCACAGCACTGCAACCGCGGCTTGCCCGAGGGCCTGGTCGGCCTCCCCTGAGGCTGCAAGGCGGAGCTGTTGCTCGCCTACAAGTGTCGTGTGTCCTTGCGCCCAAGCCGCTGCCTGCCCGGCCAGGGGGGCAAGCCAGTCCAGGCAATCTGGTTCCGCGCGGCCGGCGTAGCCAAAGGCCACCAGCAGGCCCGCCAGGAAGTCGTCTCCGGCCGGCGTAAGGCCCGGACCCACGCCGATCATGTCGCGCGCGTGGACGCAGGCTTGATCGATTCGCCGGTCGCAGATCGACTGGCGCAGCCCGCGAGCGGCTGCCACGGCCCAGGGAGCCACTGGCCACGGGGAAGCGTGGTGCCCGGAGCTGCCGGCTGCTTCGCACCGGGCGCCCTGGCCGGAGAGCGCAGTCCAGGAACTCGGGCAACAAAGCCATCCAGCCCTGGCGGTCCGGCATCTCTTGGGCAAGCGTCCACTGCCTGCAGAACAGCGGCATGGCGCGCCTGCTCCCCGGCGAGAGGCCCGGCCGGCAGCGCGACCCCAGGCCAGACCACCGCACCCTCCAGCTCGACGACCAGCTCGGCCTCGGGCAGGACGATGCTCTGATCGACAAACCGGGCTTGCTGCCCGGGGCGCAGCCGCTCTATCGCGCGGCCCAGGCTCGGCACAACCAGGTTCATCGGGCCGGGCCGCAGCCGGGTGAGCAGAGCCCATGCCCAGCCATCTCCGCCCAGCAAGCTGCAGGCGTGCTCAAACACGCCCAGGACTCGGGCTTCTTCCCCATGCCGGCTCGCGGCATGCGCCCGATACCCCACGCTGGTCGCGTGAAGCCGCACTCTCCCCCTCCTGTCGCCTGAGAAACGCCAGTCTATGTCGAGGAGCCCCGGCCGGAGAAGCAGGAAGCCAGCCTGCCACGCCTCACCGAGCCAACCCCATGGTACTGGAGAAGCATGAATCTGTCAATGATTCCGTCGCTCGCCAGCTTGCCTGACATTTTCGAATTGCCACTTGACAAAACCGTCCGCTCACTGTATAATATGATGGTCGAGTCATCATACCAATTCTGTCTCGAACAGGACGGTGGGCGGTTGAGGCACACGTGGAGAGCATAGAAGCTTACCTGGAATCGGCCGGCAAGCAGGCGCACTTGCCCGGGGCTGCGCCCTTCTTCTGCGAGGCGGGGGACGCGGGCTGCCTGCTGATCCACGGCTGGGGCGGATCGTGCGGCTCGTTCCGCTACGTGGGTCCGCGCCTGGCCGAGGCAGGTGTCACGGTCTACTGCCCGCTCCTGCCGGGGCACGGCACCAGCCCGCACGACATGGCCCGTACCACCGCCCGCGACTGGGTGTCGGCCGCCACGCGGCACCTCCAACTGCTCGCCGCTCGCTGCCGGGCGACCTTTGTGGCGGGGCTTTCCATGGGGGGGACGATCACCCTATTCCTGGGGGCCACACAGAGTTCCCTGCTGCGGGGCATCGTGCCCATCAACGGTGGGGTTTCGTTCTTCTACTCGCCGTCGACCTATCTGGCCTTCCAGGAGGAGGGGGACACGCTGCTCCCGGCCCACGGCAACATCCCGGGCACCAAGGATCCCAGCGTGACGCCGAGCGGTTACGGAGAGCGGCCGGCCAGCGCATCGCTGGGCGTTCTGGCCCTTGCCAAAGCGACGGAAGAGATCCTGCCGCGCATCACCGTGCCCACTCTCATCCTCCAGTCGATCGAGGACCAGACGATGCCGCCCAGGAATGCCTTTCGCTTCTACGACGAGATTCGCTCCACGGACAAGCGGATCAAGTGGCTGCTCAACTCCTTCCATTCGGCCACGCTGGATTATGACAAGGAGATCATCGTGCAGGAGCTGCTCGGATTCATCCGGAGCCACTCGTGAGAGAGACCGGCATGGCAGAGGCGATTCCGGCTGCGGAGGAAGGGCCACGCAGGGCACCGGCTCTGAAGCTCTACGTCCTGCTGTGCGGCTACGAGTTTTTGCCCAAGGCCGTATCGACCCGCGGCGCGGATCGGCGCATCATCCTGGCCGAACCGATTTCTGCCTTTCTCATCGAGACCGAGCAGGGATACATCCTCTTCGACACAGGCGTAAACGCGCGCATCCTGCGGGATCCGGACCTGCGGCAGCAGTACTACGGGCGACATGGGTGGATGGCCCCGGTCGTGCGGCCCGAGCACGAGCTCCTCGCGCAATTCGATGCGATTGGAGTCGGCCCGGACGACGTGCGGCAGGTTGTCCTGAGCCACATGCACCTGGATCACACCGGCAACCTCAGGTTGTTTTCGCACGCACAGGTCGTTGTGCAGCGCCGCGAGTTCAGCTATGCGTTCAGCGCCAACCATTCCCCCTTCTGGTTTGACTGCGATTATGAGTACCCCGGCATCCAGTGGAGGATCGTCGAGGGAGATGTGGATCTGTTGCCCGGCGTGCAGATCCTGAGCACCCCTGGGCATACAGCGGGCCACCAGTCGCTGGTCGTCGAGCTGCCGGAAACGGGCACTGCGGTGCTCGTCGGAGATGCCGGTGATCTCGAAGAGAACTTTAGGGATGAGATCCTACCCGGGGTGGCCGTCGATGACCAGGCTGCGCTCGAATCCATTCGCCGCATCAACAGCCTCGTTCGGGAACGCCGCGGCACGGTCTTTTACACGCACGATCCCGATTTCGTCCAAAAGACCCGGCTTGCCCCGGCGTGCTATCGTTAGAAGATGAGCGACTGGCCAAACAGCTTGCAGAATCTGGTTCCCTCAATCATGGCAGATGATGAGGTACGGTTTGAGCCGCAGAGGAGGTGTATTATAGGACCAACAAGAAGCTTGAAGCACTCCATTCTGTCCGGATCGCATATCTAGAGCAAATCGAGATAAGGAGAACTAAAATGGTTTTCTCAAAGAAGCTTCCTGCTGTTGTCGCAGTCTTGCTGGTGGCGGCCCTTCTGGCCGGCTGCGGGACCCCCGCGACGCCCGAGACCATCGAGAAGGTCATCACCCAGGTCGTTCCGCAGACGGTGGTTGTGGCCGGGACGCCGGAGATCGTCGAAGTGGAGGTCACTGCCGTGCCCGAGGCCAAGGGCGGCGAGCTGATCCTTTCCAGCACCAAGGCCGGCAGCCGGCTGGACCCGCACCTGGACGTGGATTGGGAAGTGCTGTACGTCCTTTCGCCGATCTATGACACGCTGGTGTACGAAGCGTCAGACGGCACCTTCGTGCCGGGCCTGGCCAAGGAATGGACCGTCTCGGAGGATGGCCTCACCTACACCTTCACGCTGCGGGACGACGTCAAGTTCACCGACGGCACACCGTTCAACGCCGAGGCGGTCAAGTTCAACTTTGACCGCATCGCCGAGGTCGCGCCGAAATCGGAAAAGGCCGGCTCTCTCATGGCATCCGTCGCGTCCGTCGAGGCGACGGACGAGTTCACGGTCGCCGTCAAGCTCAGCCAGCCGGACGGCTTCTTCCTCTGGGCGCTGAGCCTGCCCTACCTCAGCATCGTATCGCCCACCGCTGCCCAGCAGTGGGGCGAGGAGTATCACCTCCACCAGGTCGGCACCGGCCCCTTTATGTTCTCCGAGTACCTGCCGGAAGATCACTACACCCTCGTGCCCAATCCTGACTACAACTGGGCGCCCTCCATCTTCTCCCACCAAGGCCCGGCCTACCTGAGCAAGATCACCTGGCGGTTTCTGCCCGAGCCGGCGACCAGGGCTCCGGCACTGGAAGCGGGGGACGTGGATGTGGCCATTGACCTGCTGCCCACGGATGCCAACCGCATCGGCAATTCGCCCGACCTTTCTTTGGTGATCAACCTCCTGACGGGCCAGCCCCAGATGTGGTTCCTGAACACCAAGCTTGCCCCAACCGACGACATCCAGGTGCGCCAGGCTATCCTGTACGGCATTGACGTCCAGGCCGGTGTGAACGCGGTCATGCGCGGGCTCAACCCGGTCGCCCACGGTCCCCTCTCGGCGGTGACGGCTGAGTACGCCAAGGAGCTGGACGACATGTACCCCTTCGACCAGGAGAAGGCCAAGACGCTCCTGGACGCAGCCGGCTGGGTGGATTCCGATGGCGACGGCATCCGCGATAAGGACGGCATGCCGCTGACCATCCTCATGTCCGTGCAGGGCTGGGGCCAGAGCCAGCCCTTCAGCGAGCTGGCCCAGGGCCAGCTCAAGGCAATCGGCATCGACCTCCAGTTGGAGATGATGAGCTTCCCGACGCAGATGCAGGCCGGCGCCGACGGCATCAAGAATATGTTGATCATGGGAGGCTCGGGCTACTCCGCGGTAGACTCGCTTTCCGGCTACTTCCACTCCAAGAACGCGGAAACCGGCTTCGCATGGTCCAAGTACGCCGATCCCAACCTCGACGCCCTGCTTGACCAGGGAGCAGCAGCACTCGATCCAGCCGAGCGGTTGGAGCTGTACCGGCAGGCCCAGGTGCTGATCATGGACCAGGCGCTCATCCGCCCCATCTACGACTATGCGCTCCTGGTCGGCGTCAACAACAAGGTCAAGGGACTCACGTGGCGCTCCGTAGGCCTCGTTCCCACGCTCTACGATACCTACATCGAGCCGTAGCGCGTGCCGTCTGACTGAACATGCTCGCGGGGGGACTCGTCCCCCCGCGAGACCTTGCGAGGTGCGCCGGACAAAGGTAAGTCCTGCGCAGCTTGCGCCGGGAGTCTGGAAGCCATGTTGATCTATGCGACAAGACGTCTGCTGAGCGCCCTGCCGGTCATATTCGGCGTGCTCACCATCACCTTTGCCGTGATGTACCTTTTGCCGGGCGATCCGGCCTCCATCATGCTGGCCCGCTCCGGCGCGTCTGCCGAGCAGATCGCGCGCCTCCGGGCTGAGCTCGGCCTGGACGACCCGCTGCTGACCCAATACACGCGCTACCTGGGCAACGCCATCCAGGGCGATTTCGGCGTGTCCATCTCCAGCGCTGAGCCGGTGGTAGCCAAGATCCTGAAGGCCCTACCCAAGACCCTCGAGCTTGCGCTGGCGGCCATGCTGATCTCTCTGCCCATCGGCACCCTCCTGGGCGTGCTCGCCGCGGTCTATCAGAACAGGTGGATTGACCGTGTCCTGGTGGCCATCTCCTCGATCGGCGTGGCGATGCCCTCGTTCTGGTTCGGCCTGATGCTGATCCTCCTCTTCTCCGTCACCCTGAAGTGGCTACCGGCCTCAGGGCAGGGCACGCTCAAGCAGCTGATCCTCCCGGCCACGGTGCTGGGGTTCGGCGCTATGGGAAGCACCACCCGCACCGCACGCGCCAGCATGGTGGAGATCCTCAGGCAGGATTACATGCGGACGGCCCGTGCCAAGGGCCTGGCCGAGAAGGTGGTGATCATTCGCCACGGGCTGCGCAACGCCCTCATTCCCATCGTGACCATGGTTGGCCTCCAGTTCGGCTGGCTGGTGTCGGGCTCGTTCATCGTCGAGGTGGTCTTTGCGCGCCAGGGGATTGGCCGGATTCTGATCAACGCCATCGAGGCCAAGGATCTGCCGGTTGTCCAGGGAGGCGTGTTCTACATCGCCGTGATGTATATCTTGCTCAACCTGGTGGTCGATCTTTCGTATGGCTTTGTCGATCCCCGGATCCGCTACAGCTAAGACGCGCCAAGGGAGGATGCTGTATCGTGACTGCGCAGCCTGAAAACGGAGTGTCCCGGGTTCGTTCCGCGAGTCCGACAAGTATCGCGCTGCGGCACCTCGTGCGAAGCCGCGTCGCGCTGGCCTCGCTGGCTATCCTTCTCTTCTTTATCCTGTTGGCGGTCCTGGCAGGCGTGGTGGCCCCCCAAGATCCCTACCTCACCTCGGTCACGGAAGGGCTACTGCCGCCGAGTCGAACGCATCTCATGGGCACCGACCTGCTTGGACGCGATGTGCTCAGCCGGGTGATCTATGGCGCGCGCGTGTCGATGATGATTGGCTTTCTCTCGGTCGGCGTCTCGGCCCTGGTCGGTGTTCTGTGGGGCGTGACGGCCGGCTACATCGGCGGCCGGGTGGACGATGTCATGATGCGGATCATTGACATGCTCATGGCCTTTCCGGGCCTCCTGCTGGCCATGACCATTGTCGCCCTCCTCGGTCCCGGCATCCGCAATGTGATGATCGCGGTAGGCATTGGCGGCATTGCCAGCTTCGCGCGCCTGGTCCGTGGGTCCGTCCTGTCCGCCAAGCAGGAGATGTATGTCGACGCCGCGCGCTGCGTGGGCGTCAAGGACCAGCGCATCGTCCTGCGGCACATCCTGCCCAACTGCCTTGCCCCCGTGCTGGTCCTTGCCAGCATGTCCTACGGATGGGCGCTTCTTAGCTCGGCGGGATTGAGCTTTATCGGGCTGGGCGCGCAGCCCCCCACCCCGGAGTGGGGTGCGATGCTTAACGACGGCCGAGCCCTATTGTGGGATGCGCCCTGGACGGCGATCTTCCCCGGCCTCTCTATCCTGGTGGTGGTCCTGGCGACCAACTTGCTCGGCGACGCGCTTCGCGACGCCCTGGATCCTCGGCTCAGGATCTAGCCGTGGCAGGACCGATGTCAGATAGAAGCACCCAAGCGCAGGCCGGCGCTGTTCCTGAGCGCCCAAGCGACGGAGCTGTGCAGCCCTGCTCGCTGATTGTGAGGGGCGGGGTGGTCATAGCCGACCCGCTCCTCGAGCAGGGCACGATCGAAGACGGCGCGGTCTGCGTGCAGGGCGACAGGATCCTTGCGGTGGGCAGGTATGAGCAGCTGCGCGAGGCGTACCGGGCGGACAGGGAGATTGGCTCCCGGCACCACCTGGTGATGCCGGGCCTGATCAACGCCCACGACCACCTGCGGAGCCCATCGGCCCTGCAGATGGGGGTTCCCGACGACGCCGTCGAGCCATGGTTGCTCGATCTATTGAGGCTGCCGGAGATCGATCCCTATCTTTCGACAGCCTTGGCTTGCACCCAATTGATCGAATCGGGCGTGACCACGGTCCTGCACAGCTTCTACGACGGCAGAGCAGGGCACTACGGCGACGCGCTGGCCGCAACTGCCAGGGCGTACGACGACTCTGGAATACGGGCCGTCCTCGCCTTGACCACGTTGGATATGAGCATGGCCGCCACCATGGTGCGCGGAATGCTGCCGGACCTGCCTGCAGATCTCCAGGGTCCTGCCCAAGTCTTCCTGGAAGGCCGGCGGCCTCCGGCGGCGGATGAGTACCTGGCCGTATTGAGGGCATGGCACGCCGGGAGGCAGTCCGAGCGCCTCCATCTGATGGCAGGCCCCGTGTCCGTCCACTGGTGCACTGAGGACCTGCTCATCCGCATCTGGGAGGAAGCAGCGGCGCTGGGTCTCTCGATCCAGACGCACTTGCTTGAGAGCCAGTATCAGTTGATGGATTCACGCCAGAGGTATGGCAAGTCGGCCGTGGAGTACATGGCCGAGCGCGGATTCCTCTCGCCCAGGCTTTCCTGCGCGCACTGCGTCTGGGTCACGGAGCGCGACATGGCCCTGCTCGCGACCAGCGGCGTCTCGGTGGTCCACAACGCCAGCTCAAACCTGCGCTTGCACAGCGGCACGGCACCGGTGCGTGCTATGCTAATGAAGGGCATCAACGTCGCCCTCGGGCTGGACAGCCTCGGATTGAACGACGACGGTGACATGGTGCAGGAGCTGCGGCTGGCTGCCCTGCTCCATCGCGCTCCCGGAGACCCAAATCCAGGGGCAAGGCAGGCCCTGGCGATGGCCACGCGCAACGGAGCACGGGCACTCGGAATGGAGCACGCCGCCGGAACGCTTGCGCCGGGCAAGCGCGCCGATCTCATCACGGTTGACCTGGAACGCCTGGAGACGGCTGTCGACGATCGTCGCCCGGACATCGCAGAGCGGATCGTGCAGCAGGTGAAGGGTCAAGACGTGGACACAGTGATCGTGAACGGCGAGATCGTGATGGAGAACCGGAAACACCGGAAGATCGACAAAGATGCCATGGCCCGCGAGCTCCAGGCATGGTTGGCACGAGAGCGATCCCCGGAGCAGAATCGCCTACACCGGCTGGTTGCCGGCCTGAAGCCTTACGCGCGACGGCTTATCGCCGGACAGGATGGACACGATATCGGCGCAGGCCCTTCGCCGGCCGGCGCATAGGAGGAACAAATGTACAAAGTAACAGCAACCGTCAAGTCGATCGCCAGCGAGTGTGCCTTCCACAGGCTCGGGGACCAGATTGTGTACGACGGGCGGTCGATTGGCGGGACGTTCTGCCCCGTTGCGTTTACGGCCATGATGCCCACCCTGTTCGCGATGAGGCTCGGTGCCCAGTTCCCAGGGTTGGAAGATCCTGACGTGATGACGTTCGCCTGTCCCGATGCCGAACACCCTGTTGTCTTTGAGATCCGGCGGTCACAGCAATAGGGCCTTCGGCAGGATCAGGCACATGCTGCCCGGACAGCGAGTGGCATCGGGCAGTCCTGGGAAAGTGAGGGAGGAAACCACGGCTAGGAAGAACACAACGGCACGGCTCAGCGTCGGCGTTCACTATGAGCCATCGGGCGTGGACCCCCATATCAACGCAGCAGAGCTCGGGCTGCAAATGACCATGGGCGTCTTTGACACACTCGTCTACAAGTCAGTGGAGGGGGACTACCTCCCTCACCTGGCCGAGTCTTTCGAGATCTCGCCCGACGAGACGCTGTACCGCTTCCGGCTGCGGCGCGACGTCAAGTTCCACGACGGTACGCCTTTCGACGCAGCCGCCTGCAAGTTTTCGCTCGACCGCGCCGTCGATCCGGCCAACCGGTCTCAGTTGGCAGGCAGCATGCTCGGCCCCTACCAGTCTTCGCGCGTCGTGGACGAGCACACCCTGGAGATACGCCTCTCTGCCCCGTACGCGTTGTTGTTGGACTCGCTCAGCCAGGGGTGGCTGGCGCCGGTGTCACCCACGGCGGTCAAGCGGTTCGGATCGGACTTCCGCCGCCATCCCGTCGGGACCGGCCCTTTTCGATTCGAGGAATGGCGGCCTGGTGAGCGAATCACCCTGCGGCGGAACCCGGAGTATGCCTGGGCTCCTCCCCTGGTCCAAAACCGGGGCGCACCCTACCTCGACGAAATCTCGTTCCTCTTCCTACCAGACGACGGGCAGCGCACCGCCGCGCTGGAGGAAGGCCGGGTGAGTGCCGTCTTTTACGTCCCGCCGGCCGACATAGGGCGCCTGGCAGCCGATCCTGCTTACCGCGTGGGCACGTGGCCCATCCGGGGCATCCCCGTATGCATGATGATGAACATTGCCCGGCCGCCCACCGACGAGCTGGCCGTCCGGCAGGCGATCAACTTTGCCATGGATCGGTCTGCGCTGGTACAGGAGGTGTTCCGCGGCCACTTCCCGAGGGCATTTGGCCCCCTGTCGCAGTTCACGCTCGGCTACGAGCCCTCGGTCGAGCAGCTCTACCCGCACGACGTCGAGCAGGCCCGGCGCCTGCTCCAGGAGGCAGGCTGGGCGGAGGCGGGCGACGATGGCATCCGCCTCAAAGCGGGACGCAGACTCGAGCTCGACTTCTATGCACTGCCTGTCAACTACTATCCCGAGTTCGGCCGGATCGTGCAGCGCCAGTTGTTGCAGGCAGGGATCAAGGTGAACGTGCGGCAGCTCGCGCCGCCGGAATGGATCCAGGCGGGCCGGCGCGGCGACCACCACTTGATTCCCCAGGGCAAGTATGCAAGCTCGCCCCACTTCCTGAGCTACGTCTACCATTCCCGCCACAGCCACGACGGCTATGGGTGGAGCAAGCGATCGGCGGAGCACCGGCCCGGCTTTGACGCGCTGCTGGAGCGCGGCGAGCGCACGCTGCAGAGAGACGAATACCTCTCCATCTACCGGCAAGTGCAAAGGACGGTCATGGAAGAGGCACTCATCGCTCCCCTGCACTGCAATACAAACATAGTTGCGACGCGTGCCGGAATCACCGGGCTGCGCTTTGACGCCATTGGTGCCTATCCCCTGTTTCATGATACTTCCATTGCGGAGAGCCGATGATCAGACGAGTGTTGGTCAGGCCGCACGAGTATCACGACTCGGTGCGGTTGATGCAAGTGTCCGAAATGGTCCGCAGAGAAGAGGGTGTCCAGGAGGCCATCTTGATGATGGCCACTACGAACAACAAGAAGCTGCTGGACGTCTCCGGGCTGCTCGGCGCCGAGGCGCGGGAGGCAGCGCCAGATGATCTGGTCATTGTGGTCGTGGCTGCGTCCGAGGAGGCCGCTGAGCGAGCGCTGGCCAAAGGCACGGAGCTGCTCACGCAGGCGGCAGCCGCTGGGGGTGGGGTCACGCACAGGACCCTGGAATCGGCCCTGTCTGCCCTGCCGGGCGCGACCGTAGCACTGATCTCTGTGCCCGGCCAGTATGCTGCCTCGGAGGCGCGAAGGGCCCTAGAACGGGGTCTCCACGTGATGCTCTTCAGCGACAATGTGTCCGAAGCGGAAGAGTCCGCCCTCAAGCAACTGGCCGCCGAGCGTGGGTTGTTGATGATGGGGCCCGATTGCGGGACGGCAATCATCCACGGCGTCGGCCTGGGGTTTGCCAACGTCGTCCGTCGCGGCAATGTGGGCATCGTCGGAGCATCCGGCACGGGCATCCAGGAGATCAGCGTGTTGCTGGATCGCCTGGGCGTGGGGGTGTCCCACGCGATTGGCACCGGCGGCCGCGATCTGCATTCCGCCGCAGCCGGCATCACCACATTGATGGGCATCGATCTCCTAGCCGGCGATCCTGCCACACAGGTCATCGTTCTGGCCGCCAAGCCGCCCGAGGCGGTGGTGGCAAGGCGCGTTCTGGATCGGGCCGCCGGCTGCGGAAAGCCTGTGGTGGTCACTTTCCTGGGCTACGATTCCTCGATCGTCTCTGCGGCGGGGATGATACCGGCCGAGACACTGGAGGAGGCGGCACTGCTCGCCGCTCGGCTGGCAGGCGGGGCTCATACGCCGGGGGCACCGGCTGGGGCCGAGAAGGCAGATGCCCTTCAGATCCAGGCCGGCGAGGTCGGGCCCTTCGCTCCGGGGCAGCGATATCTTCGAGGGCTCTTCTCGGGCGGCACGCTCTGCTACGAGGCCATGCTCGTGCTCAACGGGGTCCTCGGCGATCTCTACTCGAACATCCCGCTCAAAGCAGAATTCGGGCTCACGGACGCGTGGCGCAGTCACCAGCACACGCTGGTTGACCTTGGAGATGACGAGTTCACCCGGGGCAGGGCGCACCCCATGATCGATCCAACCGTCCGGACCCAGCGGCTCCTGCGCGAAGCCGAAGACCCAGACGTGGCGGTCGTGCTTCTCGACGTGATGCTCGGGTTTGGCTCGCACCCGAACCCGGCCGAAGGCCTCTCCAGGGCGATCCGCCAGGCGAGGGATCGCGCCTCCTCGGGTGGACGGTCCCTGGCGGTGGTCGCCTACGTCTGCGGCACCGAAGCGGACCCTCAACAGCGCTCGCGGCAGGAGGCCTTGCTCGCGGAGGAAGGGGTATATCTTGCCTCCAGCAATGCCGAGGCAGCTCGCATGGCGGGAGCCATCATCCAGTCAATAGGGGCATCGAATGCCAGGAAGTAGAGACCCGATGGGGAACAAACCGAAAGAGCTGTTGCAGGGTGAGCTTGCTGTGGTCAACATTGGGCTGGAGCTGTTTGCCAGGTCGCTGGCCGAGCAGGGGGCACAGGTAGCCCATGTCACGTGGGAACCCCCGGCCCAGGGCGACCCCGAGCTGATGGGAATCCTGGACGAGCTCCTCTAGACCTACTGCCGTGAGGCGCGTCGAGATCGGAGAGCCTTGGGAGGCACAGCGTGTCAGACATCAAGCAACGAATCGCGGATGCGAACCAGCAGGCCCTGGGAATACTTCTGACCGGGCGGCCGGTCTGGATCGATGTGCAGCCTGCCCTGCAGGTGGTCCCGGGCATGACAGAGAAGATGGTCCTTCACTCTGGCCCCGCCATCG
Source organism: uncultured Chloroflexia bacterium (assembly GCA_963701775.1). Taxonomy (GTDB): domain Bacteria; phylum Chloroflexota; class Anaerolineae; order JAAYZQ01; family JAAYZQ01; genus DAOQVR01. Next base: position 109,735 of record CAVPBH010000028.1, on the reverse strand, counting down.
CATGGGATCGGATGTGCGGCCCGCACCGCAACGGCGTAATCGGGGCGGTCATGCATGAAGGTCTCGCGGCGACGCCCGAGCAGGCCGTGCGGCTGATAGAACGCGGCGCCATCGCGATTGAGCCCTGCCACCACCACAGCACGGTGGGCGCCGGCTCGGGCATCACGTCCGCCTCTACACCCATGCTCGTGGTCGAGAACAAGGAATTCGGCTACCGCGCCTACAGCGGCCTCTTCGAGTCCGGGTCGCTCCAGGGGCTCAAATGGGGGAACTACGACGATGAGATCGGCGCCCACCTGCGTTGGCAGGCGAGGGAATTGGCGCCCGTCCTTCAGGTTGTCTTGCAGGCCATGGGTGGGCTCGATGTGAAGAGCGTGATAGCCAAGGCAGTGCAGATGGGCGACGAATGCCACAACCGCAGCATTGCCGCGAGCAGCCTCTTCTTCAAGCAAGTCGCCCCTCACCTGATCCAAGCGTCGGATGATCCGGACGTGGTGCTCAGGTGCACCCGTTTCCTCGCAGTTTCGGACCATTTCCTGCTGCACGCCATCATGGCAGCAGCCAAGGCCCTCTTGGAGCCCGCGAAAGGAATTCCCTTCAGCACGATGGTGACGGCCATGGCCCGCAACGGCGTCGAGTTCGGAATCCAGGTCAGTGGGCTAGGCGACGAATGGTTCACCGCGCCGGCCCTGATGGTGGAGGGGCTCTATTTCCGGTCCGGATGGGGGCCCGAGGATGCCGCGCCCGACCTGGGGGATAGCTGCATCACCGAGACCATCGGCCTGGGGGGAATGATCCAGGCCACCGCTCCAACCGTGCAGCAGTACGTGAAAGGCTCGCTCCAGCAGGCCTTCAGGAACACGGCCGAGATGCGAGAGATATGCATCGGCACGAATCCCGAGTTCCAGATGCCGAACCTCGACTTTGCCGGTGCGCCCACAGGCATCGACGTACGCAAGGTGGTTCAGACCGGCATCGCTCCTTTGTTGGACACGGCCATCACCCACCGGGAAAAGGGACTGATTGGAGCGGGCCAGGTGCGCGCGCCCCTCGGTTGCTTCGAGAAGGCGCTCCGGGCTTTCTCCCAGCGCTATCTCCGCACCCTGGGAGGTTGAGATGGCCGGCGTGGAGACAAGATCGAGCAAGATCGAAGCGGCCAACGGCAAGGCACTCGACCTAGTATTGGCGAGCCGGCCGGTCTGGGTCGATGTCCGGCCTGCGATCGACGTGCTCCCGGGCATGAGCAAGAACACAGTTCTGCACGCCGGCCCGCCAATCTCCTGGGAGAGGATGTGTGGGCCGCAGCGCCTCGGGACAATCAACGCCGCTATCTACGAGGGCCTGGCCGAAACCCCGGCACAGGCTGCCAGTCTCATCGAGGAGGGCCAAGTCAGGCTGGGCGCGTGCCACGACTGCGGGGCTGTGGGCGGCATGGCCGGCATCACCAGCGCGTCCATGCCCATGATCGTGGTACGGAACGAGGCCTTTGGAACGGTCGGGTACTCGCAGCTCTACCAGGGACCGGGGATCCAGGAGCTGCGCTGGGGAGACTATGATCTCGGCGCGCGAAAGCAGTGGATGTGGCTCCAGCAAGTCCTCGGTCCCGCCTTGGGAGCAGCCATCCGCCTGCGTGGAGGGCTGGAGGTCCAGGGCCTGATCGCCAGGGCGCTACAGATGGGCGACGAGTGTCACAATCGCAACACCGCCGGCAGCGGGCTGCTCCTCAAAGAGATGCTGCCCTGGCTTCTCATGGCCGGCCTACCCCCACCATGCTCCAGGAGAGTGCCCGCTATCTCGCCGAAGCGGACCAGTTTTTCCTGTGCATCGCCATGGCCGCCGCCAAGGCAACGATCGAGCCCGCAAAGGGGATCCCGTACAGCACGATTGTCACCACTCTCTCGAGAAACGGCGTCGAGTTCGGCATCAAGGTCAGCGCCTTGGGCGAGCGCTGGTTCACCGCCCCGGCGAACAAGGTGAAGGGTTTGTACTTTTCCTCTGACTGGGGCGATGGAGATGCCGTACTCGACATCGGGGACAGTGCCATCATGGAGACCGTTGGGCTGGGCGGCCACGTGCAGGCAGCCGCCCCATCGCTGCAGCAGTTTGTGGGCGGCTCGTTCGCCAGGGCGGTTGAGCTCACCCACGAGATGCGCCAGATCACGACGGCGGTGAACCAGGACTACCAGATCCCCAACTTGGACTTCGAGGGTTCGCCCGTCGGCATCGACCTCCGCAAGGTCGTCCACACCGGGATCACCCCTATCATCGATACGGCCATTGCGCACCAGCGCGGGGGGGTGATAGGCGCCGGCCAGGTGCGGGCCCCGCTTGGCTGCTTCTCCGGCGCGCTGGCCGCCTTTGACGAGGCCTATCCGGAGCTCGACGCCTGATCCCGGAGGTGCTCAAGCCGGGTCGTGTCTTGGAGGATGTGAAGTGACTACGACGCAGCAGATTATGGAGATGGCTCTGCAGCTTTCCGGGCTGCCGGATGTCCCCACCGATTCTGGAATCTGGGTACCCGGCAGTGGGATCCGCCGCGTCCTCTTTGGGATCGACGCCGGCCCGGCCGAGCTAGAGATCGCCAAGAGGCTTGGCTACGACCTGGTCATTGCCCACCACCCGCCCGAGGCCACGCTGCTGGCCTGGCAGCAGTACCTGCGCCACGTTCCTCAGATGGTCGCGGCCGGAATCCCACCGCATGATGCGGAGGAGCTTGCCGCGGGCCAGGTCGAGGCGATGCAGCTGGGTGCCCACGCCCGGAATGACCAGCACACAGTTTCGGTCGCCCGGCTCATCGGCATGCCGTTCATGAACATCCATACACCCCTGGACGAGATCGGGCGGCGGCGGGTGCAGAGCCGGCTTGACGACCTTGCATCGGCGCATCCGGCCGCGACTGCGCTGGATGTAATGCACATCCTGCAAGAGTTCGGAGAGGTCAGGAATGCCCGGGTATCTCCCCTCTTGGCCGCCGGCAGCGCCGGAGACCCGGCAGGCCGGCCGCACTTCGCGCACGGAGCGCTCGACATTCCCAGCTACGCCATGCTAAAGGCCTATCATGCGCACGGCGTCAAGACCCTGCTCACGCTGCGCATTGGCCACGCCGACCTGGTGCGCCTGCGCAGTGAGAAGCTGGGGACTCTGATCGTCGTCGGCCACATGGCCGGTGATAGCCTGGGATTCACCCCCTTCCTTTCTGAGCTCAGGAAGATCGGGCTCGATGTCACGACCTTCAGCGGAGTGATCGAGCCGTGAGGCGGCTTCCCGTATCTCCGGCATTCGAGATGCCGGGCACGAGGACATAGATTCGACACAGGACCAGGAGGTATGCAAGAAGTGATAGTCGTCAAAGGCGCCACACTTATCGATGGCACGGGAGCGGCACCGGTCCCCGGCGCTGCCGTCATCATCCAGGATGGCAAGGTCAAGGCGGTTGGGCCAGAGGCCAGCCTGAGCTGGCCTCAGGATGCCGAGGTCGTGGATGCTACCGGCAGGACCATCCTGCCCGGCCTCATCGACTGCCATTCCCACGCCATTGCCTACGAGTACAACCTCGAGACCAGGGTCACCACCCCCATGTCCCTGACCGTCGTCAAGACCCTCGGGAACCTGCGCACGATGTTGGACCTTGGGGTGACGACGCTGCGCGACGGAGGCGGAGTCGACCTCGGCCTCAAGCTCGCCGTCGAGCAAGGCCTGGTCCCGGGTCCCCGTCTCTTCATCTGCATCGTGCCCATGACGCAGACCGGCGGGCTCTTCAACCTCAACCTCGCGGCCGGAGCCAAGGTTGACCTGAACGACATGTACGGCACGGTACGCTGCTTCATCGGTGGGGTGGAGAACCTCCGCCGCAAGTCCCGCGAGCTCCTCCTGGCAGGAGCTGACTTTCTGAAGGTCTCTTCCACAGGCAGCGTCTATACGACCGGCATCGGGCATCCTCCGGCTCCCCAGTTCACCGTCGAGGAGATGAGAGCCGTCGTGTATGAAGCCAAGGCCGCCGGCAAGCGCACGATGACCCACTGCGAAGGCGGAGTAGGTCTGCGCAATGCCCTTGAGGCAGGCATCGATACCATCGAGCATGGGTTCTACCTGAGCGATCAGGACATTGAGATGATGCTCGAAAGGAACGCCTTCCTTGTGCCGACCCTGAACTGCAACTATGGCATTCTAAAGGTCATAGAGCGAGATCCGGCCGCAGGCGTGCACGCAAGATCGATCGAGGTTGCCAGGGCGCTCATCGCCGATCACAAGGAGAGCGTTCGCAGGGCGCACGAGGCCGGCGTCAAGATTGCGATGGGGGCCGACGCGTTCGGCCGGGACCAGGGCGACAACCTCCACGAGCTGGTGCTCCTAGTCGACGCCGGGCTGAGCCCCATGGAAGCCATCGTGGCGGGCACGAAAACCGGCGCCGAGCTGCTGGGCATGGAGGACAGCCTCGGGACCCTGACACCGGGCAAGCTCGCGGATCTCATCGTCGTGGAAGGGGATCCGCTGGCCGACATCCGAGTGCTGCGATCGCGAGACAATGTCAAGCTCGTCGTCAAAGACGGGCAGATATTCCGAAACAGCCTGGATGCCGGACACTAGCCCCCACGCCGGGCAGGGCGAGCGCAGAGCGGGCAGCCGGCGCCGGCTGCCACGCAAGGGGAGGTCACAGGGGGACGACACTATGCTTGACCGAGCGATCGATATCCAGGAGCATGATCGTCGCATGGCGGCGTGAGCTGCACACCTTCCCCGAGCTGAGCTTCCAGGAGACGCGAACGGCGGGCCGTGTCGCGGAAGAGATGGGGCGCCTCGGTTGCCGGGTCCGCACCGGAGTGGGCCGCACGGGAGTGGTGGCCGAGCTCGGGGAGGGGCAGCCGGTGATTGCCATCCGGGCGGACATGGACGCGATTCCCATCCGGGAGGAAAACGACGTGCCGTATGCGTCCAGGTGTCCGGGCGTCATGCATGCCTGCGGCCACGATGCACACGTGGCCATCGCCATGGGGGTGGCCGCTCTCCTAGCGGGGACGGACCTCGGTGGTACGGTGCGCTTTCTGTTTCAGCCCGCCGAGGAAAAAGCCGACGAAGAGGGCATCACCGGTGCCCAGCGCATGGTGCAGGATGGCGCTCTCGAGGGGGTCACGGCCGCCATCTCGCTGCACGTCGACGCTTCGAGCCCCGTCGGCCAGGTCAAGGTCTCCGCGGGGGCAGTGACCGCAGGTACGGATGTCTTTGCCGCCTCCATCTTCGGTCGAGGCGGTCACCCCGGCATGCCCGAGAAGGCGATCGATCCTCTCTATATCGCCGGCCACGTCATCCTGGCCCTGCACGGCCTCGTTTCTCAGCGCGTAGAGGCCGGCGCGGCGGCCACCCTGGTCGTGACGTCGGTCCGCGCCGGCGAGGTCGGCGAACGTCATACCGCAGCGCGTCGAGATGCTGGGCTCCATTCGCTACAAAGAGCCGGCGGTGCGAGCCATCTTGCACGCGCAAGTAGAATCGGCGCTCAGGATCTCCCAGGTCCTGGGCGGCAGTTACGAGCTGGAGATCAGGCCACGGCTCGAGCCCACCGTCAACGACGCACGGATCGCAGCCGAGGTGCGGGCGGCGGCGGCCGGCCTTCTCGGGCCCGGGTGCTTCAAGCGGCCTGAATACGGCATGGCAGGAGAGGACTTTTCCGTGATGGCCGCCCTGGTGCCCGCCACCTGGTTTGCCCTGGGCTGCGGCATCGAGGGCGACGAGCGCTTCCACCACCACCCGCGCTTTGACGTCGACGAGCGCTGTCTGCCCATCGGCGCAGCCATCCTGGCCGAGAGCGCCCTGCGGCTCCTCCAAGGAGCCTAGTATACACGGCCTGTCAGCGCACGGAGTGGACGGCAGAACCGTCCACTCCGTGGCTGCCATCCGGCTGAACCACGCTGCCCCGGTGGCGGATGGCGCGCCAACCGCCGCCGGGGCAGTGGCTCTGGCTACCGCACCAGGTCCCGGGCGATGTCTACTGCGCTGGCTGCGTCCGGTGCATAGGCGTCCGCGCCGATCTGCTGCGCATAGGCGGCAGTGACAGGGGCGCCGCCGATCATGATCTTGACCGTATCGCGCAGGCCGGCCTCCTGCAGCGCGTCGACTGTCGTCTTCATTTGGACCATCGTGGTGGTCAACAGGGCACTCATGCCCACGATGCATTTCCCGTGCTTCCGCACGGCCTCAACAAAGACCTCCGGGCTCGCGTCGGTTCCGAGATCGACCATCTCGAACCCCGCTCCTTCGAGCATCATCCTGACCAGGTTCTTCCCAATGTCGTGCAGGTCGCCTTTCACGGTGCCAATCAGATACTTACCGGCAACAGGCACCTGGCCCTGTGCCAGCAGGGGACGCAGGATGTTCATTCCGGCATGCATGGCCCGGGCTGCGATCAGCACCTCGGGTACGTAGAGGTCGCCGGCCTTAAAGTCCCGTCCCACTTGATCCATTCCGGCAATCAGGCCATCCTGGAGGATTTCGGCCGGGCTTATGCCTTCGTCCAGCGATCTCTGGACCAGGTCGGCCACGTCCTCATCCTCACCTTCATACAGCTTGGTCGCGATTCTTTCCAAAATGCTTGCCATGCGTCTGATCTCTCCTACTCCAGGTTGATATAGGTGCTGTGCTCCGCCCTGGCGTCCGGGGCGGCCCCATGCCACGTACGAGCGTCTCCCGCTCTCTCTGTTCGCCTACGGTTTGCTTCGCTTGCTCAATGCCACCAGCGCCACGAGTGCAATCGCCGCCCACGCTCCGTTCAGAGCCACCGAAGGCCACGCGAGGTGGTAGACCGAGTTCCACACGACCCCGGCCGCGCCCAGGAAGTTGAGCGCCTGGTACATCCGGCCCGTCCCAATCTTGCCCAGGCTGTTCAGGAAGTAGGCCACCAGGATCGCGGCACCTCCTACCCAGCCGAGCAGCTCAGACAAAAGCTCCACCCGCGGTCACCCCTCGACCGCGAAACAGGCCACCCAGTGGCCGCCGCCCACGTCGCGGAACTCGGGCTCTTCCTGCCCGCAGCGCTCCATCGCCAGCGGGCAGCGCGTGTGAAAGTTGCACCCCGCCGGCGGGTGCGCCGGGCTCGGCACGTCCCCCTCCAGCACCATCCGCCGCCTCTGCTCCTCCACCACCGGGTCCGGGATCGGCACCGCCGACAGCAGCGCCCGCGTGTACGGGTGCAGCGGGTTCTCGTACAGCTCCTTGCGGCCCGTCAGCTCCACGATCTTGCCCAGGTACATCACCGCGATCCGGTCCGAGATGTGCCGCACCACCGACAGGTCGTGGGCGATGAAGAGGTAGGTCAGGTTGAACTTGGCTTGCAGATCCTCCAGCAGGTTGATGATCTGCGCCTGGATCGAGACGTCCAGCGCCGAGATCGGCTCGTCGCACACGATGAACTCGGGCTGCACCGCCAGCGCGCGGGCGACGCCGATGCGCTGGCGCTGCCCACCCGAGAACTCGTGCGGGTAGCGGGTGACAAAGTAGGGGTTCAGCCCCACCACCTTCAGCAGCTCCTGCACCCGGTCGCGGCGCGCGCGGCCCTTCAGGATGTCGTGTACCTGGAGCGGCTCGCCGATGATGTCGCCGACGGTCATGCGCGGGTTGAGGGAGGCGTAGGGGTCCTGGAAGATCATCTGCATCTGCCGGCGCATGCGGCGCAGCTTCTCGCCCTTGAGCTTGGTCAGCTCTTCGCCCTTGAAAACCACCGTGCCGGCGGTGGGGCGGTAGAGCTGCAGGATCGCTCGGCCGGTGGTCGTCTTGCCGCAGCCCGACTCGCCCACCAGACCCGAGCGTCTCGCCGCGGACGATGTCAAAGTTCAGCCCGTCGACGGCCTTGACCGCGCCGACCTGGCGCTGGATGACGATCCCCTGCGTGATGGGAAAGTGCATCTTGAGACCACGAACCTGGACGAGCGCGCCCTCTTCTGTCATGCCGCACCTCCCTTTGCACCGTCGCCCCAGCAGGCGACATAGTGCATGGGACCTATCGCCTGCAACGGCGGCCGCCCCTCCCGGCACTTCTCAGCAGCTGGCTCGCAGCGCGGCGCGAAGGGACAGCCCGGCGGCAGGTCGATCAGGTCGGGCGGCAGCCCTTCGATCGACGTGAGCTTGTCCGCCCGGATCTCGTCCAGCCGCGGCAGCGAGCCGATCAGGCCGAGGGTGTAGGGATGGCGCGGGTTGGCGTACAGCTCTTTCACCGGCGCCTCTTCCACCACGTGCCCGGCGTACATCACCATCATCCGGTCGGCCAGCCCCGCGATTACCCCCAGGTCGTGCGTGATCCAGATGATGGCCATGCCGATCTCGTCCCGCAGCCTCTTCACCAGGTCGACGATCTGCGCCTGGATCGTGACGTCCAGCGCGGTCGTCGGCTCGTCGGCGATCAGGAGCTTTGGGTTGCAGGCCAGGGCCATGGCGATCATGACGCGCTGGCGCATCCCGCCCGAGAACTGGTGCGGGATAGTCGTCCAGGCGGTCCTTCGCTTCCGGGATGCCGACCGTCGTCAGCAGCTCGGCACTCCGCTCGCGCGCCTGCTTCTTGTTCATCCCCATGTGCAGCTCGAGTGCCTCGGTCATCTGCCGGCCGATGGTCAGCACGGGATTGAGCGACGTCATCGGGTCCTGGAAGACCATGGCGATCTTGTTGCCGCGCACCTTGCGCATCTCGTCGTCGCTCAGCTTGAGGAGGTCGACGCCCTCGAAGAGCACCTCGCCGGCCGCGATCTTGCCGGGCGGCCTGGGGATGAGGCGCATGACCGAGAGGAGGCTGACGCTCTTGCCGCATCCGCTCTCGCCGACGATGCCGAGCGTCTCCCCTTCGTTGATGTAGAAGGAGACGCCGTCGACGGCCTTCACCACCCCGTCCTGGGTGTGAAACTCGGTCCGTAACCCCTTGACTTCCAGCAGTGGCATGTGCCCTCCTTTCTCAGTTTCCCCGTCCGGCGCCGGGGAGCAGCGCACGGTAGCGCTCGGCGGCGCCCGGCCGGGCAAGGAGCAGGTCGATCACGCGTGATGTGCTGGAGCACACAGCCGGATTGGCCAGAGCGCACGTCACCCCGGCGCGCGCGGCCAGCGCCAGAAGAACCTGACCGGTGCCCGAGCCGTCTTCCTGCCCGCCGGCGGCTGCCGCGTCCAGGGCCACGTTGAGCTGCTCGATGCGCGCCAGGTGCGCGGCGGCCTGGAGGTAGGTCTTTGCCGCCTCCGGATCCTCCGGCAGCGCCTCGAGCCCCGGATTCAGGATGATGTCCTGCCGGGCAACCCCTCCGAGGATGGCCGCACGCAGGATGTTGCGCATCAGCTCGATCCGGTCGTCGAAGCGGCGCGGATCCCGGACTCGTCGACCGCCGTCGCCAGCACGGCCGCGCCGTGTGCGGCGGCCAGCGGCACGAGCTCGTTCAGGGCAATCGATTTGCCGCTGATCGAGCCGACCAGGGGCTTGCCCGGACAGACTCGCAGGGCCGCAGCCAGGGCGGCCGGGCTTTCCGTCTGGATGCACAGCGGAAGGGGAACCGCTTCTGCCACCGCCTCGACGACCTGCGGCAGCACCCGCGCCTGGTCGATCCCCTCTGCCCACACATGGACCGCGATCACGTCTGCGCCTTCATCGGCTTGGGCGCGCGCCTCCAGCCGGATGTGCACCAGGTCCAGGCGCCGGAGCGCCTCGGCCATGGGACCCTTTGCCGCGTCGATGCGGGTGCCGATCAGCGCCAGTGGCCGTCCTGGCCCGATGACTACCTCGGCACCGCTTCCTCTCAAGACAGTCTGCAATGTTCACCTCCACACGGCACAGGATGTAGGGGCCCGCTGCCTGCGCAGGCAGCGCCGGCAGCAACCGATGGGCCGGGTCTCCACACCCAGCCTAAGGCAGCTCCCACGGTGTCTCGTACTTCCACAGGTCCCCTTCCAGGTAACGCTCGCCGGTATCGGCGCAGATAGTCAGAACGCGCTTGCCCTTGCCAAGCTGGCGAGCGACCTGCAGCGCCGCGTGGACCGAGCACCCGCTGGAGACCCCGGCCAGGATACCCTCCATGTAGGCAAGCTTCCTGGCCGTCTCGTACGCTTCGTCGTCGGTGACGGTCAAGAAGCCGTCGATCACAGAGCGATCCAGGAACCGGACCGGCTGGCCGTCGCCGATGCCCTGCTGGCGGTGCAGCTCCCTCCGGCCGGCGGCCTCCATCGCACCGGTGAAGGGCTCCGCGCAATAGATCTGGATGTCGGGGATGGCCGCCTTGAGCAATACCGAGACGCCACCGAGCGTCCCCCCGGTGCCGATGGCGTGGACAAAGGCGTCCAGCTTGCCGTCGGTCTGGTAGAGGATCTCGGAGGCAGTCCGCTGTCGGTGGATCCTGGGGTTGGCCGTGTTCCGGAACTGGCGCAGCCAGAAGACGCGGTCTCCGTACTCGGCCTTGAGCGCCTCGCATGCTTTCCGGCAGTTGAGGATCGTCTCGGTCTGGTTCTCGCCGACCGGGGTCACCATCACCCGGGCCCCGTAGGCGCGCATCAGCTTGACGCGCTCGATGCCGTAGTGCTCGGGCACGGCGATGCACGCCTGGTACCCCTTGACGGCCGACACGAAGGCAATGCCGATGCCCTGGTTTCCGGTGGTGCACTCGGTGAGGATTGAATAGCCGGGGCGGATCAGCCCTTCGGCTTCGGCCGTTTCGATCAGGCTCAGCGCCGTGCGGCTCTTGACACTGCCGCCGGCGTTCAGCCCTTCGAACTTGACGAGCACCTCCGCGTCGTCCGGACCGGGCAGACGGTTCAGCCGGATCACCGGCGTGCCGCCGACCGCCTCCAGGATGTTGTTCAGGATCTTGTTCATGGTCGCCTCCCTGTGCCGGGCGTTACCCGTGGGCTAGAGCAGCGTCTTGACTACCTGGAGTGCGCCGCGTGCTGCCTCGATGGCAAAGTCAATGTCCTGCTCGGTGTGCGCGGTCGAGATGTACCACACGCCATACTGGCTGGGGTTGACCATCACGCCGCGCTTGTACAGCTCGCGGATGAAGAACGGGTGGATCGCCTGGCTCTTGCTGGACGCCCCCTCGCGATAGTTGGCGACCGGCTTCTCCTGGAACCAGATCTGCAGAACCGGGCCGACGCCCTGCGCCACCGCCGGGATGCCCGCCTCGTGGCTTGCCTCCGCCAGCCCCTTGCGCAGCCGATCACCCAGCGCGTGCAGCTTCTCGTACACGCCGGGCTGCTCCAGCGTCCGGACGGTTTCCTTGACGGCAGCCATGCACAGCAGGTTGCCATTGTAGGTGCCGGCCGAGGTGATGGCGTTCTGGCTCAGCATCTCCATGACCTCGCGCCTGCCGCCCACCGCCGAAACCGGGTAGCCGCCGCCGAGCGCCTTGGCCATGGTGGTGATGTCGGGCATGACGCCAAAGTAGCCCTGCGCCCCGCTCAGGCCCAGCCGGAAGGCGGTGATCACTTCGTCAAAGATCAGCAGGATGTCGTTCTCGGTGCAGATCTCGCGCAGAAACTGGAGATACCCCTCCTTGGGCATGGTCGCGCCCAGGTTGCACATGATCGGCTCGGTGATGATGGCCGCGATCTCGTGCGCGCGCCGCTTGATCGTCTTGCGCAGCACGTCCGGGTCGTTCCACGGCTGGATGACCAGGCACTGGCCGTACGGCTCGGCGATGCCGGCGGTGGCGGGCACCAGGCGCGGCGCGTGCTTCGCGCCGATGGCGCCCAGCGGCGAGCGCGTGTTCCAGTGGATCACGTCACTCCAGCCGTGGTAGGCGCCCTCGAAGCGGACGATCTTTTCCTTGCCCGTCACCCCGCGCGCGATGCGCAGCGCGATCATGACCGACTCGGTGCCCGAGTTGCCGAAGCGCACCACGTCGACGGCCGGCAGGTGACCGACGACCTTTTCCGCCGCCTCGATCTCCAGCTCGTGGCAGATGCCATTCGTGGTCCCTCGATTCTCGATCACGTCTTCGACGGCGGCGATCAGGTTGGGCGGGCAGTGGCCCAGGATCAGCGGGCCATAGCCCAGCGCAAAGTCCACATACTCGTGGCCGTCCACATCCCAGATGTGCGAGCCCTTCCCGCGCTCAAAGTAGGGCGGATGCGGCAGCACGTCGTGCGGGGCCAGCCGCGCCACGCTGTTGACGCCGCCGGGTAGCGAGCGCTTGGCCCGCTCAAACAGCTCGGCCGATTTGGTCATCTTGTACTCTATCATCGTAGATTGCTCCTTTTTCCGATATGTTGTGTACGTCGTATAAGAAGTGCGATCATCCGTTGTCGCGCACCGGCTACAGCAGGCCGGACAGCCCCAGCGCCGCCACCCGCTCCGCGGTCGGCCGGCCGGTGTCTGGGTCCCAGCCCATCAGCTCGTAGTAGCGCCGGCGGGCGGTGGCAAAGACGTCGGGCTTGATCTCGATCCCCGCCAGCGGCCCCGTCTCAAAGGCTTCCATTACCCGACTGGGCAGGCGGTCGTCCTCCTCGCCGAGCCCTTCCCGGTAATTGAAGAGCCGGCTCAGCGTTTGCGCGCGCTCCCCCACGGCGAGCACATCGCGGATGCCGTAGTCGGCCCCGGTGGCGGCAGTGAGGGCCGTAGCCATCTGCTGGTAGTCGTACGGATAGTGCATGCACAGCACGGCACAGTCCAGGAAGTGCTGCCAGTTCACCTCGTGGTAGAACAGGTTCACCTTCTCTTCCCCCAGGTCGCCGGGCGGCAGGGGACCCACCTGGTAGACGGCGTTCACGCGGTCCAGCGCGTCGCCCGCACTGGCGTAGCTGGTATCGTGGATGTCCATCATGTGGTCGGCACCCACCGGGGCGACCGCGTAGCCGAGCCCCATCCCGGCCTTGAGCCTGGGCTCGTGCATGGGCAGCTCCACGCCCTTGACGTGCATGGCTAGCTCCTCGCTGCCCCGCCCGATCTCCGCCGCCAGCCGCTGCACTCCGTCCGCCATCCTGGCGCCGAACCCGGTGCGTTGGGCCATCATCTTCACGCCCTGCAGCATGGCATCGCCGTCGCCCCACTGCGGCAGGTAGCCCCCGGTGTCCTTGGCCGTCAACAGCCCCTTCTCGACACACTCCATGACAAAGGCGATGACGCTTCCGGCCGAGATTGTATCGAGTCCGTACGCCGCGCAGCGCTCGTTCGCCTTGGCCATCGCGTGCAGGCTGCTCACGCAGCAGTAGGAGCCCAGCGCCGCCATGCTCTCGTACTCCGGCCCGCCGTAGACCGGGTCCAGGCTGTGGCGGCCATCCGGGTCGTGGTACTCCACCACCTGCTTGCACCGAACCGGGCAGACGGCGCAGGTGTCGCGTCCCGTGCGGATCGTGTCCATCATGAGCTGACCGCTGATCCCCTCGCGCCCTTCGAACATCGGGTCCCGGAAGTTGCGGGTCGGCAGCGCGCCGATCCGCCCCAGGTTCATGATCCCGCCGATCGTCCCGCGCTTGACGGCCCACACCAGCTTCTCTTCGTATACGCTGCCCAGCCACTTGCCCAGCTCTGCGAGCGGCGCCCGGTCCGCGACCGGTACCGCCTTGTGCCCGCGCACGGCGACCGCTTTCAGCCTCTTGCTGCCCATGACCGCGCCAAGCCCGCCGCGTCCCGCCGCCCGGTTGACGTCGTGCATGATGCAGGCAATCCGAGCCTGGTTCTCGCCGGCGATGCCGATCTGGGCCACCCGCACCCGGTCGTCCGCCAGCTCCTGGCGAATAAGCGCCTCGACCGCGCCGGTTTCCTTGCCCCAGAGGTGCGCCGCAGGCCGGATTTCCACCAGCCCGTCGGCGATCCAAAGGTAGACGGGTTGCTCGGCCCGCCCGCGGATAACCAGCGCGTCAAAGCCGGCGCGCTTGAACTCGTGCCCCCACCATCCGCCCGCCTCGCTGCTTGCCAGCGCTCCGCCCAGCGGCGACTTGGCGCCGACGCCGTGGCGGCCCGTGCCCGGCAGGTTGGTCCCCTGCAGGATGCCCGGGGCGAAGATCAGCGGGTTCTCCGGCCCCAGGGCGGCCGACCCAGCCGGCAGGTCGCGCAGCAGCAAGTACGCGACCAGTGCGCGCCCGCCCACCAGCTTGTAGTAGACGTCCGGATCGGGCGTCTCGCACGCGCACCGTGCCCGCCGTCAGGTCCACGTGCACGATCTTGCCGTGCGTCCCGCCCAGTCTCGTATGTCTGCTCACGTCCACTCCTCCTTCATCTTCGCAGCCCCTGTCGTCCTGAGCGCAGCGAAGGATCTCGCCTCTTCTATCCCCGGCTCCCGGAGGCTCAAACGCCCCCGCCCACGCTCTGCACCAAGTCGAGCCGGTCGCCGTCTTCGAGGAGCCTGCCCCAGGACACCAGGGCGCCGTTGACCAGGGGAATGATCCCCTCGCCGGGTGCTGAGCCCCAGCGCAGCGACCGCCTGCGCGACCGTCTGGCCGGACTCCACCTGCGCACCTTCCGGCACGTTCGCCCTCAGCAGGCCCACCGTCGTGACCCGGACCCTGCCCATGGCTCTTTCTCTACACGCCCAACACCGATCGTAGTAGCGCTCATCGCTCGTCCTCTTACCCACCCAGCCTGGCGTCGGCGCTCTGCAGGATGCCCTTGATTCGCTCCAGCGCCTGGGCCGGCACCGGCTGCGGCTGGTGCGTCGCCAGGATGTCCCGCACCTTCTGGCGCGCACGGTCCCCCATGGTCTGCCGGCCCTCCGCCGCCCAGGTGTCGAAATTCTGGCGGTTGAGCAGCTTCGGGAACCATACACCGCGGAAGTGCTTTGCGGTGTGACTCTCGGCGACAAAGCTGCCGCCGGGCCCCACCTTGTGGATCACGTCCAGCGCCAGCGTCTCGTCGTTGATCTCCACCGTCTTGATGATCTGCTTGGCCATGGCGATCACTTCGTCCATCGCGACGAGCATCTCGTACGAGCTGGTCAGCCCGCACTCCAGGAAGCCGACGTCGTGCACCAGGTTCGAGCCCGCCAACGCCTGCATCAGGATCGAGATCGTCCCCTCGATCACCGCCTGCTGGTCGACCACCTTGGAGTCGCTTGCACCGGCGCTGCTGAACCTGGGCAGCCCGTAGTAGTGGGCCATCTCCGCCAGCGCAGCCCCCGCCAATTGCAGCTCGGGCGCCCCATACGAGCTGACCATCGTCCGCATGTCCATGACCAGCGCGCCCCCGCCCAGCACGAGCGGAGCGCCTTCTCGCTTGAGCTGCGAGACCAACAGCCCGGTCAGGCTCTCGGCGTTGGCCAGTGCCAGGCAGGCCGCCAGCGTGACCGGCGCGGTTCCACCGCGCAGCATCCCGGGCGCGTAGAGCACCGGCAGGTTGTTCTCCGCCATGAACAGCAGCTTCTCCACCGAGTCGCGGGTGTGCACGAGGGGCGTCGTCGGCTCGGCATACAGGATCAGCGTTGGGTTCCGCCGCAGCTCGTCGTGCCCGCCCACCGCCGCGGCCGCCATCTCCGCGATATCGCGGATGCCGTCCAGGTCGTGCGCCGTGAAGACAATCGGCTTGACCGTGTTCAGGAGCATCGCCTCGAATTGGTGCCGGTCCGAGGTCTTGATCGGCACGTCCGACGCCAACCCCATCGACATCACAAAGTCGATGTTGGGCAGCGCGTCACACAGGCGGATGCCCTGCTCGATATCTGCCTTCCGGAACGGGCGCCTCTCCCCCGTCTCGAGGTCCAGGATGTTGGGGCAGTCCGACCCCGTGCCGTAGTAGGTTCTGTTGCCCTCCAGGACGACGGTCCGCTCGCCGTTCCGGTTGGCCAGGATCACGCGCGGTGGGGCGGTACGCAGCGCCCACTCCACGAGATGGGGCGGGATGCGCACCAGGTTCCCGTCCGTCACGTCGGCGCCCGCCTTGCGCAGCAGTTCCAACGCCTCCTGGCTGTACATCCGCGAGCCGGTCCGCCACAGGATCTCCAGGCTGGCCGAGTGGATGTCGGCCATCTGCTGCTCGGTGAGCACGCCAAAGCGAGGGCTGGCCTGAACGGCATAGTTGCTTCTCATCATTCTTCTCTTGACTCCCCTATCTCTAGAATTCTGCCCACGAACGTCGTCCATTCCCCCGGCCGGATGGAGGGAAAGGTCCGCGTGGAGACGACGATGCCATCGCACGGGGCCACCACTGTCTGGAGTACCTCGCCCCAGAGGTCGAAAACTGCGCCGACACTCTCCCCGTGCTGCACCCGCGCCCCGGCCGGTGCCGTCGGATAGAAGCAGCCGCCGGCGGCGCTCTGCATGTAGGTGCCGGCCACCACGGTCCACCGCTCCGGCAGCACCGGCTTGGCGAGGAGCATGCCGGCATGGATCATGACGTTGTGGATCACGCACATGGCCAGGTCGAGGCGCTCACTCTTGCAGCGCCCCTCCTCTCCGATTTCCGCCAGGATGGCCGGGATGCCGCGCCGGACCGCCTCCACGTGCGCCGACGACCAGCCGCCCGTGCCCTTCCACAGCAGACCCAGCCCGGCGGCCTTCGCCAGCGCGCGCTCGCGCGCTTGGAGCGCATCGCTGCCCGCTTCGAGAAAGATGACCGTCGGCGTCATCGAGAAGCCGTTCCCACCGGCATGCAGGTCGAGGTAATAGTCGGCCCTTGCCACCACCTCACTCATGAAGCAGTGAGCAATCCGCTCGCTGACAAAACCCTCTGCCCGGCCGGGGAAGATGCGGTTCATGTTCAAGCCGTCGATCGGGCTCTCGCGCCGGCCGGCCTCAAAGGCCGGCACGTTCACGACGGGCACCCCGATCCAGGTCCCGCGCAGGTGCGCCGGATCGAGCTGCTGCCACAGGAGCTGGATCGCGCGTGGTCCCTCGTACTCGTCCCCGTGCACCCCGCCGCTGACCACCACCGTGGGCCCGTCCTCCGTGCCTACCGCCGCCAGCAGGGGCAGCGCTATGGACGAGCCGTCCCCGCGCGGTGCCACGGACAGCGAGCCCTTGGCCTTCTGGCCGCGGCTGAGCGTTAGCGTGCCAAGCTCGAGGACCGGCTGCCTACTCCGCTCCCCCGAATTGTGCATTGTGCATTCCGCCTTCTGCATTGGTCACCTACTCCTGCGTTCGCCCGGTGGGCGCCAAGAGCAGGACAGCTCGCCCCGTCACAAAGCGGGCCTGTTGGTCCACGATCGCCTGGTACTCGGCGCTTGCCAGGATGCGCATGGCCACGTCCAGGCTCTCGCACTCCACTTCGGACACGATGCGCGGCGAAGCGCCGAGGATGTTGCGGTAGCCCTTGACCGATATAACGCCCGGCTGCGACCGCCAGAAAGGCACGCCGGTCTTGACGACATAGTCGTTGTACTCCTCGGCGAGCCCGGGCCGCAGGTCAAAGCTGATCAGGATCTGGACCTTCTCCATGTCGCTCCCCTATCCCACCTTCATGCGCGGATCGAGCGCCACCCGCAGCCCGTCGCCCATCATGTTCACCCCGATGACGAGCGACATGATCGCCAGGCCGGGAAAGGTCGTGATCCAGGGCGCAACGCGCAGATAGTCGCGCCCTTCGCTCAGGATCGTCCCCCACTCAGGCGTCGGCGGCTTGGCGCCGAGCCCCAGAAAGCTGAGTGAGGCCGCCCCCAGGATGGCCCAGGCGACGCTCAACGTCGCCAGCACGATCAGGGGTGCCGCGATGTTGGGCAGGATGTGGCGGACGACGATCCGCGAGGTCTTGCAGCCGATGACCGTCGCGGAGAGCACATACAGATCCTCCTTCGCCGATAGGACGCAACCGCGCACCAACCGTGCAAAGGAGGGCACCTGGCCGATCCCGACGGCAATGATCACGTTGTTCAGCCCCGGTCCCATGAAGGCCACGATCACCAGTGCGAGAAGGATTCCCGGAAAGGCCAGCAAGGCATCGACGATGCGCATCATGATCTCGTCGGCCACCCGGCCAAAGTACCCGCCGACCAGTCCCATGATTGTGCCAGCCAGCGCGCCGATTACGACCGAGAGGATACCGACCCGCAGCGATAGGCGAGTTCCCCAGATTACACGGCTCAATACGTCACGACCGTAGAGGTCCGTTCCAAGCCAATGAGCAGCAGCTGGGTGCGCTCAGCCGGTCCGCCGGCGACATCTTGATCGGATCGTAGGGCGAGACCACCGGCGCCAAGACCGCGCAGGCAACCCAGAATAGGGTAATGGCCAGACCGATTACTGCACCGCGGTTGCGGGCCACCCGGCGGAGCGTCATTTTCCACGGACTCGCCGGCTTGGCCCTGGCAGCCATCGCTGCACCATTCTGCATGGCTAGGGTCGGCACTTGTCGTTGGTCACTCATGGATGGCTACCCCGCTTTGATTCGAGGGTCGACGAACATGTACAGGACGTCGACGACCAGGTTTGCGGCCATGTAGAACACCGCGGCGAATAGCACCGTCCCCTGCACCAGGGGAAAGTCCTTCTGCAGAACGGCTTGGATGGCCATGCGGCCGATTCCTTGCCGCGAGAAGACGGTTTCAGTAACAACCGCACCGCCCAACAGCCAGCCGACCTCGAGGCCGACCATGGTAAGGATTGGGATGAGCGCATTCTTGAGCGCATGCCGGGAAATCACCAGGCGTTCCCGCAGCCCCTTTGCACGCGCCGTGGTGATGTATTCCTTGCGCATTACCTCCACCATGCTTGAGCGGGTTAGCCGGGCAATCGTGGCTGCGACGCTAAAGCCAAGGACCAGCGACGGCATGATCAGCCGCTGGATCCCGCCCTGGCCGGTGGCCGGCAGCCATCCGAGCGTGAGAGAAAAGAGAAAGATCAAGAGCAGGCCTGCCCAGAAGCTCGGCATGGAGACCCCAGCCACCGCAAACACCATTGCCGCGTTGTCGATCCACGATCCTTCCTTCAGTGCGGAGACGAGGCCCAGCCCGACGCCGACGACAACACCGACGAGCAGCGAGGCCGCGGCCAGCTCCAGGGTCGCCGGGAACTGCTCCAGGATCATCTCGGTTACGGATCGGCCGGTGAAGAGCGACTTGCCCAGGTCACCTTGGATGATCCCCCCCAGGAACTTGACGTACTGCACCGAGACCGGCTCGTTCAGACCGAGCTGCTCGCGCAGTTGAGCAATCCTCTCGGCCGAACCTCCACTGGTCTGCAGCATGACCGCCACCGGATCGCCGGGCAGGAACCGCATCATGGCGAACGCCAGCGTCGACACGATCCAGAGCACCACGATCGAGAGGAGAAGCCTGCGAACGATCTGCCGCCACATATCATCAATCTCCTATGACGAGCCGCTCTCACGTTGCCAGACGGCAAGGCTGTCGCCGCGTGTGCCAGACGTCATGCGATGCCAAGAACCTGAAGCGAGTCTCGCTCAACAATGCCCTCGATGACCGGCTTGGGCACCATGGGCAGACCCGTCCCGCGGGTCAAGTCAGCCAGCCGCCTGATGGCCAAGGCGGTCTCACCCGGCGTGATCCCGGGATAATCGGTCCCAAAGAGCACTTTGTCTTGGACGCCGTACTCGATAGCGCTCACGAGCGCGTTGTACAGAAACCAAGGGCGGTCGTAGAGCGCCGAGATATCGGTGTAGACGTTGGGGTGCTTGCGCAGCAGTGCGACGACGTCGGACGGCCAGGGAAACCCAAAGTGCGCAATCACCATCCTGATTTCTGGAAACGCGCTGGCCACCCTGTCCAGCAGGATCGGCCGGGCATCCGGGAGCGACCCGTCAGGCATAAGGAAAGATGCGCCCTGATGCCACATAATAGGAATGTGGAGCTCTTGGACCTTCTCGTAGAAAGACCAGAGCTTCGGATCGTCTGGGACAAAGCGCTGGTAGATCGGCCCCAGCTTGAGGCCTCGCAGCCCCAGGTCACGAACAGCCCTCTGCAGCTGGGGAATCGCCCCCGGATCGCAGGGATCCACACTGGCGAATCCGACAAGCTTCGAGGGAGCATGCTGCACCACGGCGGCGACAAACTCATTGCTCGCTTCAATGCCGCTGCTGGGCGCCCAGAGTGCCAGGACGACCGCCCTATCCACAGAGCGTATGTGCTCCAGGTAAGGGGTAAGCACCCTCGCCGGCACGTGACCCGAGTTCTCGAAATACCGGTATGCTTCCTTATCCCGCAGGCTGCACGGATGTGTGTGAATGTCTATCATGTCTGGCTTACTCTTCCCGCCTTGGTTCTCACAAGCCTTGGTGGTCGGGGAGGGCGGTTGCCCTCCCCGACCGTTCCTCTTGCCCTACGGTTCCAGATACGTATCGAAGGCCCAGAAGAAAGCCGGGTTGTAGTCATTGACCTGGAGGTCTTTGACAGTCGACCGAACTCCCCAGATACGAGAGAAGAGGTGCAGTGGCTTGATCATCGCATCCTCCATCACGATCTGCTGGACCTTGTCGTAGATCTCGCATGCCTTCTCTGGGTCGCCGGCCACCATGCCTTCCTCAAGCAGGGCATCGATCTCGGCATTGCTGTGATGGTTCCACGCAAAGGCGCTGCTGTTCGAGCTCAAGAAGAGACTGCGGAGATTCACGCCCGTGTTGGGATCCACCCACTGCATGATGGTGAGAGCGTTCTCCCCCGACCGGCTCGCCTCAAGCCAGGCTGGCGCCGCGTCCGGCATGACATTGACGTCGATGCCCACCTCTAGGAGCTGGCTCTGCACGATGGGAGGGGGATTCGTGTAGCGGGGATAGGCGCCATGCGTTGGAAAGTCCAATCGCAGGGGCTGCCCGTCCTTGTCGCGAATGCCATCCCCGTCGGTATCGGTCCAGCCGGCGTCTTCGAGCAACGCCTTGGCCTTCTCCGGATCGTACGCGTACATGGTCTCTCCCCCAGGCCAGTAGCACTGCGACTGAGGGCTGAGCACGCCGTACGCCGGGCCGAAGAGGTCCTTGTAGAGCACTTCTGTCAGCGTTTTCTGATCGATGGCATAGCTGATAGCCTGGCGGACCTTCAGATCATCGGAGGGCGCCTTGCTCATGTTGAAGAGAAGCATCACCGGCGTTCCCGGCGATGGCTTGATCAAGACGTCTATGTCATCCTCGGCATCCAATCTCTTGACGTCATCCGCCGGCAGCTCTGCGGCCACGAGCGTCTCACCGGTCTCCAGCGTCCCCGAGCGGACTGAAGCTTCGGTAACAAACTTGAAGACGATGGAGTCCAGGTAGGCCAGGCCCTGATGCTTGAAGAATTCGGAGCCGCCCCAGTAGTTCGGGTTTCGCTCCAGCAGGATGTGCTCTCCCCTGGTCCATTCCTTGAAGATGAAGGGACCGGTGCCGATGAAGTGATCCTGGAATTCCTCAACGCCCCACTGCTCGGCAGCGGTAGGGGACACCATGCAGATGCTGGGGTCCCCGATGCCTGCCAGCAGGGCGCCATACGGCGATGCCAGATGGACTACTGCGGTGGTTTCGTCCACGACCTCGGTGCTGGAGTACGGCCCCAGCATGTCGATGGCCATCCCCGACCCGGTGTCGGGATTGACGATACGGTCAAAGTTGTACTTGACGGCCTCGGCATTGAAGGGTGTGCCGTCCTGGAACTTGATGCCCTCGCGGAGCTTGAAGGTGTAGCTCAGCCCATCGTCCGAAGCCATCCACGACTCGGCCAGCCCGGGCACCAGTGTGCCGTCCGGCTTGACGTAGAGCAGCGTTTCGCACGCCTGCATGAGGGTGAGGACGCCGTTGTTCGCCGCGGTGATATGGGGATCGATCTTGGAGGGCTCTGATCCCAGGGCGACGACCAGCTCTCCGCCGGTGGGCACGACCGCGGCCGGCGGGACCGCCGTCGGCTGGACCACTTCGGCTGCGGGTTCGCCCAGGTACGCGCCGTATGCCCAGAACATGGAGGGCTCGAGGGCCTTGAACAACAGATCCTGCACCTCTGAGCGCACACCCCACACGGCCGCATACTCGTTGACCGGCTTGATCATCGCGTCGTTCATGATGATCTGCTGAATCTGCGTGTAGATCTCGCAGCGCTTTGCCTGATCTGTGGTGACCATACCCTGTGTGAGGAGGTCGTCCAACTGCGCGTTGCTGTGATGGTTCCACTCAAACCCATTGGCGTTCTCCGAGTGGAACACCAGCCGCAGGTCGGTATCCGGATCGGAGGCACGCCAGTCCACGAGTGCCGATGTTGCTGGTTCCCGGAGCGCCCTGCCTCCAGCCAGGCCGCCACGGCCAGAGGCTGAAGGTTGACCTCTACGCCGATCTCCTCAGTTGCGCCTGCACGATGGGCGGCGGATTGGTAGCACCGGGAAGCCGCCGTGGAACGCAAAGTCGAGGGTCAGTTGCGCTCCGTCCTTCTCCCGGATGCCGTCGCCATTCTCGTCCTTCCAACCCGCTTGCTCCAGCAGTGCCTTGGCCTTCTCCGGATCGTACGGGTACATCTCCTCCGCGCCAGACCAGTAGCAGGGAGTGACGTTGGCTGAGCGGCCCATAGGCCGGCCACATGAGGCCCTGGTAGAGGACGTCGGCGATAGCCTTTTGGTCGATGCCATACTCCAACGCCTGGCGTACCAGGAGATCGTCCGTGGGCGGCTTGCTCATGTTGAACAGGAGCATGATGCCTGTCCCGGGAGACGGAAGCACCTGGACGGTGATGCTCCGGATCGGCCTTGAGCCGCTCGACACGTCGACGGCAGGCACTTCCTGGGCTACCATGGATCTCGCCCGTCTCAAGGGTTCCAGTTCGCACCGCATCCTCCCCGACGAACTTGAAAATCACCGAGTCCAGGCAGGCGTTGCCGTGGTGCTTGAAGTACGCTGGCCCGCCCCAATAGCTCGGGTTCTTCTCGAGCAGGATGTACTCGTTGCGCTTCCACTCCTTGAAGATGAAGGGACCTGTTCCGACAAAGTGATCCTGGAAGTCGGCGGTCCCCCACTGCTGTGCCGCCGTCGGGGACACCATGCACACCCACCCGACGGCCAGGCCGTCCAGCAGCGCGGCAAAGGGCGAGGACAGGTGGACAATGGCGGTGTTCTCATCCACCACCTCGGTGCTTTCGTAGGGTCCCAGGTGGCCGATGGCCTCCTCGGACTGGGTGTTTGGGTCCACGATGCGGTCCAGATTGTACTTGACCGCCTCAGCGTTGAAGGGCGTGCCGTCGTGGAAGAGGACGCCCTCCTGAAGGTGGAAGGTGTAGCTCAGCCCATCGTCGGAAACCTCCCAGGACTTGGCCAGATAGGGCTCATAACCGCCCGAGGCCGCGTGAATGACCAGGGTCTCACAGGCCTGCATGACCGGAAGGACGCCGTTCTCGGCGGCCGTGCGGTGCGGGTCGATCTTGGACGGCTCCCACGACAGGCCGACGACGAGCTGGCCGCCTTCCGCGGGGCAGGCTCCGGCCTCGGGCTCGGCGGTGGGCTCCTCGACCACGGCCGTCGGCTCGACCACAACCTCCGTCGGCTCTTCTTCCACGATTGTAGGCTCCGGCGTGGGGCTGCAGGCCGCCAGCAGCGAAGCGAACAGAATCAACGCGATACACATGCCCAACAACTTGCGTGATTTCATTGTTTTCCCCCTCCCGTTCGTGAATCGATCCAGTTCATCCAATAGCTCACGTCCAACAGCTCGCAGATCTGCACTCCACCTCCTCTCCTCATTCGCCAATCCCGAGGACCTCGAGCACGTTGCGCTCGATGATCCCATCTACCACCTCAGGGGGAAGCTGCGGCATGTGGGTGCCCGTGGGAATGGCCGCCGCTTCGTAAAGGCCCTGCCGGCATTCGGCGGGCGTGAACCAGGGAAAGTCCGTCCCGAAAAAGATCTTGTCCTCGCCGCCATACTGGATCAGCTCGACCAGCGCGGTGTAGAGGATCCAGGTGCGGAGGCGCAGCCCCGAAACGTCTGCCCAGATGTTGGGCTGCTTGCGAACCAGGGCGATCGTCTCTCGAATCCACGGAAAGCCGAGGTGGGCAATGACCATCTTCAGCTCCGGAAAGGTTCGAGCGATCTTGTCCAACAGCACCGGGCTGGCCCACTCCAGCGGACCCTCACGCGCATCGAACGATGAGCCTTGATGCCAGAGGATGGGCAGCCCCAGCGCCTGAATCTTTTCATAGACCGGGAAGTATGCCTCATCGTCCGGCTGGAAGCCCTGGTA
The DNA here is from genome assembly GCA_963701775.1 of uncultured Chloroflexia bacterium. GTDB lineage: Bacteria > Chloroflexota > Anaerolineae > JAAYZQ01 > JAAYZQ01 > DAOQVR01. The sequence continues at coordinate 85,720 of CAVPBH010000028.1, read as the reverse complement.
GATCGGCCCCAGCTTGATGCCCTTGCCGCTCATCTCGCCGGCGAGCCGGTCGAGGTCGGTGAGCACCGCCGGCGTCCTGGGGTCGATGTTGTAGAAGGGCACGAATTTGGGGTGCTCCCGGCAAAAGTGGCAGACCACCTCGTTGCTGTTGATGCTGGGCGGTCCCCAGTGCGAAAGGATGATGGCCCGGTCGACGCTCTGCATCGCCTCCAGGTACGGCTCGGCGACCCAATCCGGGACCCGGCGGTTGCGCCTTCCAGTATTCGGCGGCCCTGAAGTCGCCGAGATCACCAAGGTGGCTGTGGCAATCAATGCGCATACGTTCCTCCTGATTCCTGGGCTGCGGCTGCTCCGATGCCCGGCAGCACCCACCGTACCTGGCCTCCCACCAGGGTCATCGCAACTGGGATCGCCCCGATCTCGTCCAAGGGGACCGAGAACGGATTGCAGCCCAGGACGACCATGTCGGCCAACTTCCCGGGCTCCAGTGTGCCCTTGATCCCCTCTTCGCTTGCCAGCCTTGCGCCGTTCACCGTGAAGAGAGCAAGGGCCTCCGGCAGCGAAAGACGCCGGCTTGCCTCGGACTGGTTCACCACGGCGTGGATGCCGGCCAGCGGGCAAATCGGCGTCACGTCGCTGTCCGAGCCGCCGGCCACCAACAGGCCGGCGTCGACGATCGCGCGATAGGCGTGTCGCCGGCGGGCACGCTCCGGCCCCAGCCGCCGGGCCACGATCTCCTGCGGCCCGGCGCTCATCGCCGGCTGCATCGCCACGCCCACGCCCAGGCGCACCGCCCGCTCCATCTGCGCCTGAGACGCCAGCGAGAAATGCTCGATCCTGGGGCAGCGCGCTGCCAGGTCCGGGCTGCCCTGCTGAACGCGCTCGTACGCGTCCAGCACCTGCTCGATGGCCGCATCACCGATGGCGTGAAAGCTCACCTGCAACCCCAGGGCATTGGCCCGGAAGACCAGCCTCTCCAACTCCTGAGCCGTGTAATTGAGGTGCCCGCGGGTGGCCGGGTCGTCGGCGTACGGCTCGACGAGGGCCGCGCTGCGATCGACGTAGGCGCCGTCGGCCCACAAGTCGCCGATGCCCTGCACGCCCGGGATCGCGGCGCGCGACAGGTCGGCACTCTGAGAGTAGAGCACCAGGCGCAACGGCAGTGCCTGCCGCAATCCTGCGAGCACCGGCAGGTCGCGACAGCCAAACGCCTCCCGGCCTTCGATCGCATGGACAGTGGTGACACCGGCCCGCAGAGCCAGCTCGCAGGCGCTCCGCGCGCAGTCCAGCCGCTCTGCGTCGTCCAGTGCATTGTAGAAGAACGCGCGCGCCTGCACGTGCGCCTCCTCGGCCATCAGCCCGGTTGGCTCCCCGCCGGGACCGGACCGATCGAGCCCACGGGTTTCAGGTGCGATCCCCAGGACGTCGAGAGCGGCGCTGTTCACCACGCACCGGTTCAGCTCAATGTCCCCTACCCCCAGGGGGATGGACGTTGCCAGCCGGTCGAGGTCCCGGCGCGTCAGGGGCCGGTCGAGGCCGGCCAGCACGCACCGGTGGAAGAAAGCGGGCCACCCGACCAGACGGCCATCCAGCCCCGCGCGCACCTGCTCCAGGACCTGCTCGACGGAGCGGCAAACGGCCAGGTCGGGCCCTGCGAGGCCCAGCCCAGTCTGCACCAGGTGCACGTGCGTGTCCACAAAGCCCGGCAGCACGGCCCTGCCCCCCAAGTCTACGACCCGAGTGTGGCCGTCCACCAGGGGCCGGATCTCGTCCTCGGAGCCGACCGCCACGATCCGGCCGCGCTCCACGGCCAACGCGCGCGCCGGATGGCCCCCCTGGGGAGCCATCGTCACCACGTTGCCGCCGGTCAGAACGAGATCTGCGCTCACAGACATCTTTCCTAGCCCGGGGTTGGGGGACCTGCTGAGCAGGTCGCCCTCCTCCAGTCCAGTCGCTACTTCTCGATGTGCACGTCGTAGAACTCGGGCGCGAACCCGATGGGCTCGAAGCGCAGCCCCTGGACGCTGGCCGGCGTCGCCAACAGGTTGGTGAACTGCCGGATCGGGATGACCAGGGCCAGGTCGAGGATGCGCTGCTGCAGCTTCTCATAGATGGGGATGCGCGCCGCCGGATCTGTGGTGGCACGGCCCTCCTTCAGGAGCTGGTCGATCTCACCATCCTTCATGCACGACCACGCCCAGCCGTTTCCGACGTTCGCCGAGTTGTAGACGATGCTCAGCGCGTTGGGGTCGGCGTCCGTGTTGCCGGTGTGGACCAGGTTGTGCTCGCACTTGTTGGCGGCTTCGTACATGGCCGAGAATCCGACCACGTCGACGGATAGATTGATGCCGACCTCCTTGAGCTGCGCCTGGATGATGGTTGCCATCTCGTTCATGCGCTGCCACTTGAAGGTCGGCCAGGTGATCTTGAAGGGCGTCCCGGCCTTGTCCAGGATGCCGTCGCCGTCCGAATCCGCCCAGCCGGCCTCCGCCAGCAGGCTCTTGGCCTTTTCGGGGTCGTACCCGTACATCTCCTCCGAGCCCTTCCAGTAGCCCAGCGTGTTCGGAGCGAGAGGGCTATAGGCCAGCTCGTAGAGCCCGGCAAAGAGCGTGTCCACGATCGCCTTCTTGTCGATGGCATACTCGATCGCCTGGCGCACCTTCAGATCGTCCAGGGGTGCCTTGGTGACGTTCATGGCGACGGCCAACGGCGTGCCGGGCTGAATGATGCTATAGGTGGTGTACTTGCTGTCGGCCGCGAACTTGACAAAGTCGTCCGGCGCCACGTCGTTGATCAGGTTGGTCTCCCCGGTCTCCAAAGTGCCAGAGCGGACCAAGGCCTCTTCGATGAACTTGAACTGGATCTCGTCGAGGTATGCGGGCCCTTGATGGTCGAAAAAGTCCGAGCCCCAGGCATAGTCGGGGTTGCGGACCAGGGTGATGTGGTCCGCCCGCATATACTCCTTGAACATGAATGGGCCCGTCCCCACCAGGTTGTCGGCAAACAGGTCGGCATACTTGGCGACCGCGGTCGGAGAGACGATGCCCACATTCGGCTGCGCGATGCCGCTCAGGAAAGGCCCGAAAGGCTCGCTCAGGATGAGTTTGACGGTCAGCTCGTCCACCACCTCGGCCGAGGTGTAGGGCCCGACGAGCGAGATGGCCTGCTCCGATGCGGTCTCGGGGGCGACGATCCGGTCAAAGGAGAACTTGACCGCTTCGGCGTTGAACGGCGTGCCGTCGTGGAACTTGACGCCTTCCTTCAGGAAGAACGTGTAGGTCAGGCCGTCGGGCGAGATCTCCCACTTGGACGCGAGCCCGGGGTGGAAGGTGCCGTCCGTGTCTTGCCGGACGAGCGTGTCGAACACCGCGCGATCGATCGTGGCGCCCTCGTAAGAGCTTCCCACGTGCGGATCGAGCGTGGAGGGCTCATAGCTCATCCCAAAGATGAGGCTGCCTCCCTGGGTTGCTGCCGGCTCCGGTACCGCCGTGGGCTGAGCTGCCGGCACCTCGGTGGGAACGGGCGGCTCGGCGGTCGGCGTTGCGCCGCAGGCCAAGAGCATGGAAACCAACACCAGGCAGGTCACGAGAAGCGAGAACCTTGGGTACCGTTTCATTTCATCATCCTCCTTTTTGGAAACCTTTCGTCCGTTCCTTTGGCGGACGGGCCGGTGCCGGTGGACTTTCCCCTTCCCGCCGGCAGCCTCCGTCCCCCCCGTCTAGTCGTGCTCACCGCGAATCATGCCACTCGTCATCGTGCGCACATCCCCTCCTTCCCTTCACGTCTCAGCCCCCGGGCCGCCGGTAGGCGATCCTTCCTGCGACTAGGGTCATCTCCACAGGTATCTGTTCAATCGCGGCCGGATCCGCCTCCAGCGGACTGGCGGAAAGGACTACCAGGTCGGCCAGCTTGCCCGGCTCCAATGTCCCTTTCTCGCCCTCCTCGAAGGCGAGCCTTGCCGCGTTGGCCGTATAGAGCGAGAGCGCCTCGTACGCCGTCAGCCGGCGTTCGTCGTCCGGGTGGCTCGCCACAGCCTGGACCCCGATCAGCGGGCCCATCGGCTTGGGATCGCTGTCGGATCCGCCGCCCACCAGGCAGCCGGCATCCAGGATCCGGCGGTAGGGGTGGCGGCGGGCGTAGCGTTCCGCGCCCAAGTAGCGCATGGAGGCCGGCATGTGTTGGTGAGGACCCTTGGGCATGGCTGCCTGGTTCGGCTGCATGGAAAGCGCGATGCCCAGCCGCGCGGCGCGGTCGATCTGCGCCGCGGTGGGCAGGCTGAAATGCTCGATCCGGTGACGGTGATCCGCGCGGGGATGCCGCGCCAGGACTATCTCGTAGGCGTCCAGTAGCTGCTCGATTGCGGCGTCGCCGATGGCGTGCATGGCGATCTGAAGGCCAGCCAGGTGCGCCCGCTCCACAAACCGAACGAGCTCCGAGTCCGTGAAGTAGAGCTTGCCGCAGGTATCGGGCCTATCCGAATAGGGCTCGCGCAGCGCAGTGGTGTGGTCACCGTAGGATCCGTCGAGCCAGACACAGCCGCCGATGCGCGGCAGCTTCCAGGCCACTGCCGTCTCGACGCAGGTAGATTGCAGGTAGAGCACCGTCCGCACCGGTAGGCGATCCTGCACGGCCAGGAGCACTTCCGCGTCCCGCTCGCGGAACCAGGAATGGCCGTCGTCGCAGCCGCCGTCCAGCGCGTGCACCGTGGTAATCCCCACGCGCAGCGCCATCTCCGCCGCCCTCTCCAGCGCCGCCGCACGCTGGGTATCATCGATCGTTGCGTAGTAGCGGTAGCGGGCCAGGGTGTTGGCCTCCGCCACCAGCCGCCCGCTGCGCTCGCCGGACGCCGCCCGCACCACCCCGTCGATCCCGGCGGGGAGGGCAAGCGCCTCCCAGGCGCGCGAGTTCACCAGGCAGCCGTGCCCGCTGACGTCCACGACCATCACCGGGTTACGCGGGGCGATCCGGTCCAGGTCCGCTGAGGTGACCGGATGGTCCAGGCCGCCGAACCAGCAGCCATGGACCAGCACCGGCTCTCCAGCGGCCGCCCGGCTCACCGCGCCGGCCACCACCTCGAGCACAGTGCCCGTGTCGGCGACGTCGTACACGCTCGGCCCCAGCGCGCCGAGGCCCGTCTGCGTCATGTGCACGTGGCAGTCGATAGAGCCCGGCAGCACCGTCCGGCCGGGGAGGCTGAGAACCCTCGTCTCGGGTCCGACCAGCGACTCGACCTCCGCGTTGCTGCCCACCGCGAGGATGCGGCCCGCCGCGGCAGCCAGCGCCTGGGCTTGCGCGCCCGGCCGCTCCATCGTGAGCACATTCGCATCGCGGATGACAAGATCGGCGGTCACGAGAGCCATGCCTCCCTGCCCGGAAGGGTCTCGGCTCGTACACGACCTGCCCGCCCACGATGGTCATCGCCACCGGAATGTCAATCAGCGTGCGCGGGTTGGCCGTCAGCGGGTTGCTGCCCAGCACAACCAGGTCGGCCAGCTTCCCGGCCTCGATCGTGCCCTTTCGTGCCCTCCTCGAACCCGATGCGCGCCCCGTTCACCGTGTACAGCGCCAGCGCCTCAAAGGCCGTCAGCCGGCGCTCGTCGTCGGGGTGGTTCACCACCGCGTGAATGCCGAGCATCGGCCCCATCTCGCCGGCGTCCGCGTCGGACCCGCCTGCCACGAGAATGCCCGAATCGACGATCGTGCGGTATGGGTGCCGCCGCTTGACCCGCACTGGGCCCAGGAACCGGGTGCTGGCGAACTGGTAGTCGTCTGAAGCGCCCGTATCGGGCATCAGGGCAAAGTTTGGCTGCATCGCCACCGCCACCCCAAGGCGCGCGACCCGATCCACGTGCTCCGGCATGGGCAGCGAAAAGTGCTCGATCCGGTGCCGGTGATCGCTGCGCGGATGCCGCGCCAGCGCGCGCTCGTACGCCGTAAGGAGCTGCTCGATGGCCGCGTCTCCGATGGCGTGCATGCTGATCTGCAGGCCCGCCAGGTGCGCGCGCTCCACGTAGGCGTTCAGCTCGTCATCGGAGAAGTACAGCACGCCCCGCGTCGAGGGGATCGTCCGCATAGGGCTGGAGCAGCGCAGCCGTGTGCTCCCCCCACGCCCCATCCACATACAGGCAGCCTCCGATGCGAGGCAGGCGCCACGCCACCGCGCGCGGCACATCGGTCGACTGGAAATAGACCACGGTCCGGATCGGCAGCCGCTCCCGCTCCTGGAGCATCACCTCGACGTCGCGCTCGGGCAGCCAGCCGTGGCCGTCCGCGCTGCCCCCTTCGAGGGCATGGACCGTTGTGATCCCGAACCGGGCGGTGAACTCGGCAGCGCGATGCATCGCCTCAACGCGCTTCGCGTCCTCGATGAGTCCATAGTACCGGTAGCGGGCCACGTTGTTCGCCAGCGCCACCAGCACGCCCGTCGGCTCCCCCGTGCCAGTCCGGCGGATGCCCACCAGGTCGTCGGGCAGCGCCAGCGCCTGCCAGGCCCGCGTATTCACGATGCAGGCATGGCCGCCGATGTCGCCGATCATGGCCCGGTGGTGCGGCGCGACGCGGTCCAGGTCCACGCGCGTGACCGGGTGGTCGACCACGCCGGCATCGTACCCGTGGAGCAGAATCACCTGCTCCGGGTCCGCCTTCGAAGCAGCGTCCGCGATGGCCCCCAGCACCTCGTCCGCGGAGGTGACCCCATAGGCGCTCGGGCCCAGAAGACCCAGACCCAACTGCATGAAGTGTACGTGCGTATCGATGAACCCCGGCAGCACCGCCTTGCCGCCCAGGCCCAGCACCTGCGTGCCGGGACCGACCAGCGAGCGCATCTCCTCGTTGCTGCCCACCGCCAAGATCTTGCCGTCCGCCACGGCCAGCGCCTGGGCATCGGCCTGAGCGGCAGGCCGCGTCATGGTGATGACCTCCGCGTCGAGGACAACCGTCTCGGCAATCACTCCGTTCTTTCCTCCCTCCAAAGGTCCTTCAGCTCGCGCGACGTGCACACCCAGCCGAAATACCCTTCGACGTTGGCCAGCGTGGCTCGATGAAGCTCCGGGGAATCGCTCGCCACGCAGTCGCTCACGATCACGCAGTAGTAGTCCCGCGTGTCGGCGTCGCGCAGCGTCGTCTCCACGCAGACATTCGTCAGCACACCGGTCAGGATCAGCGTCTCGACCTCGTGTGCGGCAAGCAGGCGCTCCAGCTCGGGGTTGGAGAATGCGCTGTACCAGTGCTTGGCGAGCACCGGCTCACTTGGGAGGGGGCTGACCTCGGGGCATAGCTCGGCGCCCCACGTGCCGGCGATGGGATAGCCTTCGCCGCCGTACCGGAGCCTTTCGCGATCCCGCATGAGCGGCGTCAGCTGGGCCGGCTGGTACTCGTGCCGCACGAACAGGATCCGTGCGCCGGCCTGCCGCGCGCCGTCCAGGAACGACGAAAGGATCGGGAGCATGCGGCGAATGTCGTCAAGGTTCCTGCCTTCGCGGTGAAACGCGCCGCCTGCCGCGCAGAAGTCGTTCTGCACGTCGACGACCAGGATCGCGCATCGATCCAGCGAGCCAACAAACCCCAGCGCTTCGTCGCGCGGTGTTGGTCTTGCCATGGCCTACAGCCTGTGCCTCATTCTCATCTCCCCGCGAACAAGGAGCTGTTTGACGATGCGGCGGGCGCCGGCGGAATCCCCGGCGGCGATGCGCTCGACCAGCTTCTCATGCTGGCTCAGAGAGCTCTCCGCACTGCCCGGCTCCTCGAAGCTGACCGACATCGCCTCCTCCAGCAGGTCCATCACCGGCTGCATGATCATGAGCAGGACCTCGTTCTTCGCGGCCCGGTAAAAGTCCATGTGAAACGCCGCGTCCTCCTGGGCGTACTCGCTTGGAGAATCGAGGAGCTGGCGCATCCTCGCGATCCGCGCCTGCAGGCACTCCAGGTCCTCTGGCGCTATGCCCTGGGCCAGGCGTCCGGCAATCTCCACGTCCAGGATGGAGCGCAGATCCATGAGCTGGAGGTAGCGGGCCACATTGGTGTGCAGGTAGAGCGCCAACGACGCGGAGACCGAGCCCGCCGCAGGCGAGCGGACGAAGGTGCCGGAGCCCTGGCGCACCTCCACCAGGCCCTTCTCCTCCAGTGCCCGGATTGCCTCGCGGACGGCCGTGCGGCTGACACCTATCTGCCGGGCCAGGTCACGCTCGGCCGGCAGCCTGTCCCCAACCTGCAGATGATCGCCCAAGATCCGCTCGGTGACCTGGTCGACCACTTCCTGGTAAAGCCTCTTCCGCTCTACGACTGGTGAAAAACCGCCGGTTTCTTCCATGGTTCCTCTGTCATTCCCTGGACACATCGCACGATGTGGTATGACCACCATACCACCATATCATAGCACGAACTACTCGCCTTGTCAAGAGGCAATGGGCGCCAGTTTTTGAACTGGTCCCACCGCTCCCTAGCTCACCGCCATCGTGAGCCCCATGGCAACGGCCATCACCCCCAGCAGCGCGTACGTCGCCGCGCCGGCGCCGGCCCCGGCCGCGTAGTAGAGCAGCACCGGGACCACGATCAAGGCCACCAGGGCGATTGTTTGGAATGAGTGCTTGTTCTTCTTGCCAAAGACCTTGCGAAGCGCGTCCATACCAACCTCCTCAAGCTACACCAGCGCAACCAGCAGCCAGGCCAACAGCCCGATGAGAGCGCCGATCACCAGGCCGTAGACTAGCGTGATGCGCAGCACCTTCCCCTCCTGCCCTGCCAGGCCGGCCGTGCTGCAGCCGACGATCACCTTGGCCGGCGCCAGCATGCTGCCCAGAGAGCCGCCGGTCGTCTGGGCGGCCAGGATGAGCGGCACGGAGATGCCGACCAGCATCGCCGTGGTCTGCTGAAGGCCGGCAAAGACGACGTTCGAGTTGGTGTTGCTGCCCGTCATGAAGGCGCCCAGCAGGCCGATGAATGGCGAGACGAAGGGAAACGCCTTGCCCACCGTCTCGCTCAGGCCCCGGGCCAGGACATAGGTCATGCCGCTGTTCGACATCATGATGGCCATCCCCACCATCGTCACGATGCCCAGGCTGGAGGGCACCGCGCTGCGGATCGTGCCCTGCAGGATCTTGCGAGCATCCTTCGCCTTGAGGTGCCCGCTCGCCAGGTAGATGAGGAATGCGACGATCGACGTGTAGGCCAGCAGCGCCCCCGCGTGGCCAAAGACACTGATCTGCTTCCCGGTCCGGGCTGCGACCTCCCAACCCAGGCCCGTCACGTCCGCGGGGAAGGGCACGCTCACCTCGATCCGGTTCAGCCAGGCGTGCAGCGGCTCCCACAGCTCGGCGGCAGTCACCAGGCCGATCAGGATCAGGTAGGGAGAGATGGCCGTCCAGAGCTTCATCCCGGACGGGCTCTGCTCGGGCACGGGCTGCCCGGCCTCTTTCCGGCGGTACAAGGGCAGCCGCGTCACCGCCGCGCTCACCACCAGCCCCACCATGCCGGCGCCAAACCCCGCCAGGTTCCACAGCCCCTGCGTCGCGAGCAGGTATTGGGCCGCAGCCATCGAACACCCGACGATCAGGATGGCCAGCAAGCCGCGCAGGACGCCCTGCCAGCGCTGGAACGCGTGTGCCACCGCCAGGCCACACAGTAGGCAGGCAACACCCAGGAGCGCTGCCGACCAGGGTGCCAGGTCGAGACCGTTGAGCCCGGTAGCCGCGATCAGCGCGTTGAAGGAGGAGGCCATGTCTCCGAACGTCACCGACCAGGAATGTCCGATCGAGGCACTTGCCACCGCCAAGGCCGGGCCAAAGCCCAGGCTGATGAGCAGGGGCGCCACGACGGCGACCGGCACGCCGAATCCGGCCACCCCCTGGAGAAAGGCGCTAAAGACCCACGAAAGGATCAGGAGTTGGAGCAGCCGGTCGGGCGTCAAGCGGACAATGCCCTGCGCGATCACCTGGATGGCCCCTGCCTGCTCCACAACCCGGTAGAGCAGCAGCGCCATCCAGATGATGTACAGCACGTACAGCGACAGCAGGATCGCCTCGAGCTGCGAGTAGGCGACTAGGCCAGGCCCGGCCTTGTACGCCAGCGTCGCGATGAGGAGCGCCGCGAACCAGCCGGCCGGGCCGGCCTTGGCGCCGCCCCACCGGAACAAGACCATGAGGACGAGCACCACCAAGATGGGGAGTGCAGCAAGCACGAACCGGAGCAGCGTCAGAGGCAAGTCGGTCATGGCACGAGTCCTTCCCGCATGGCCTGAGTCACCTCAGGCCGGAATGGTATGACCACCATACCACGCATGATACCGCGACCCGGCTGCCTTGTCAAGAGCAGGACACTTGCAGGACGCGCAAATCCCTACCTGAACGCGTGGCCTTGACTTCTTTCGGCCAGGGTGCTACCATCTACCCGCTCACCGCCGGCCGGGGCAGCGACGGTGCCTGCGAAGCCTCCGTGCAATGCGGCCTCATGCCTGCTGCAGTCGGCACAGGCGAGAGCTCATTGAGCAATGCCGGTCCCAATGCCTACCCCAAAGCCAGTTGAACAAAAACGGAGGATTGCTTATGGAGTCACACGCTAGTATCGGGGACTATCTCATCAAGCGAATCATGGCCAGTGGGGTGCGGCATGTCTTTGGCGTGCCGGGTGACTATGTCCTCCGCTTCTTCAAGGCGCTGGAGGACAGCCCTCTACAGGTGGTGAATACCACCGACGAGCAGGGTGCCGGCTTTGCCGCCGACGCCTACGCGCGCTTGAACGGCCTGGGTGTTGTGTGCGTAACCTACGGCGTAGGTGGCCTCAAGGTGGCCAACACAACGGCAGGGTCGTTTGCCGAAAAGGTGCCGGTCCTGGTGATCAGCGGAGCGCCCGGCACCGGCGAGCGGTTCAAGAATCCGATGCTGCACCACAAGGTGGCCGAGTTCGACACGCAAAGGAAGGTGTTTGAGCACCTTACAGTGGCCTCTGCCGACCTGAGCGATCCCGAGACGGCCTTCCGGGAGATCGACCGCGTCTTGGCCGCCATCGCGCGCACCAAGCGGCCGGGCTACCTGGAGCTGCCCCGCGACATGGTGGCGGCCACCGGCGCTCCCGCACAGAGCCGCGAGAGGCTGGAGGCGCGGAGCGAGCCCGCGGCACTGGCCGAAGCCCTGCAGGAAGCCATGAAGAGAATCGCCGCGGCCGAGCAGCCGGTCATCTTGGCCGGCGAAGAGGTCCAGCGCTTTGGCCTGCAGAAAGAGACGATGCACCTGGCCGAGACGTTGAATGTGCCGCTGGCCGTGTCTATCATGGGCAAGTCGGCCATCCCGGAGACGCATCCGCTCTACATGGGAGTGTATGCCGGCAGCCTGGGCGATGAGCAGGTGCGCGGCATTGTAGAGGGCAGCGACTGCCTGATCCTGCTGGGCGTCATGCTGACCGATACCAACCTCGGCGTCTACACGGCGGAGCTGGACCAGGGGCGGTCGATCCAGATCAATGCCGAGCGGATCGGCATCGGCTACCACGCCTACGAAGGCGTGACCGCCGCGGATTTTGTCCAGGGGCTGATCAGCAGCGAGCTCAGCCCGTGCAGACTAGACTGGGTCAAGCCTGAGGCGCCGTCGGTCAGCTTTGTGCCGACACCGGGATCACAAGATCACGGTGGAACGGCTCTTCCAACAGATAGACGCCTTCCTGGATTGCACCACGGTGGTCGTCGCGGACATCGGCGATGCGCTGTTCGGCGCCCTCGACCTGGTGACCTGCCGCGCAGCGCACTTTCTTTCGCCGGCGTACTACACCTCCCTGGGCTTTGCCGTGCCGGCCGGCATCGCGGTGCAATTGAGCAATCCTATGCTGCGCCCCCTGGTGCTGGTCGGCGACGGGGCGTTCCAGATGACGGGCATGGAGCTTTCGACGGCGGTGCGGTATGGCCTCAGTCCGATTGTGGTGGTCTTGAACAACCGCGGGTACGGCACCGAACGGCCGATGCTGGACGGCGCGTTCAATGACGTCTTGCCCTGGCAGTACAGCCGCCTGCCCGAGGTGCTGGGCAGCGGGACCGGCTACGTAGTCGAAACCGAGGAGCAGTTGGCTGCAGCGCTGACTTCGGCCCGTGCCGACACCGAGGGGTTTTCCATCCTGGACGTGAGGCTCGAAGCCGGCGACCTATCGCCCGCTTTGCGGCGGCTCACCGCGGCGCTGGGCAAGAGGACTTGATCGCCCCTCTCACATGATCTCGCAGCGCTTTCTCGGGACGCACATCCTGCTCCGCGGCTCGCCGGGGCTGCCGGCTATCACCCGATCCTGACCACCTGGGCGCACGATGCGCTAGTCAAACAGCCCGGTGCTCAGGTAGCGCTCCCCCGTGTCAGGCAATATCGTCACCACAGCCCTGCCCTCCCCCAGGCGCTGCGCGATCTGCAGCGCGGCCCAGACGGCCGCGCCCGAGGAAATGCCGGCCAGGATGCCTTCTTCTCGCGCCAAACGACGTGCCGTCTGGGCCGCGTCCTCGTCCGCGACGCGCACGACCTCGTCGATGACGCCGCGGTTGACGATTTCGGGCACGAATCCCGGACCGATCCCCTGGATGCGATGCTTTCCCGGCTGGCCACCCGATAGCACAGGGGAGCCCGCCGGCTCGACCACGACGATGAGGACCCCCGGCAGCGCCTGTTTGAGGACCTCGCCCACGCCCGTGATCGTCCCCCCGGTACCGGCGCCCGCGACAAACGCGTGGACCTGGCCCACCTGCTCCAGGATTTCGCGCGCGGTCGTCCGGCGGTGCACCTCCGGGTTGGCCGCGTTCTTGAACTGCTGCGGCATGTAGTAGCCGTGCTCCCGTGCCAGCTCCTCGGCTTGGGCGATCGCCCCCGCATCCCCTCGGCGCCCGGCGTCAGCACCAGCTCGGCGCCGTACGCCTTCAGCAGCGCCCGCCGCTCGGCGGTCATTGTCTCCGGCATGGTCAGGATCAGGCGGTAGCCCTTCACCGCCGCGACCATCGCCAGCCCAATGCCCGTGTTGCCGCTGGTGGGCTCGACGATGGTCCCGCCCGGCTCCAACAGGCCGGCCTGCTCCGCTGCTTCGACCATCGCCCGGGCGATCCGGTCTTTGACGCTGCCTCCCGGGTTGCTCCGCTCCAGCTTGGCCCAGATCGTCGCCGACCCGGCCGGCGGCAGCTTGCGCAGCCTCACCACCGGCGTGTTGCCCACAAGGTCCAGGATTGACTCTGCTCTTGGCGCCGTCATGTCGTCTTGTCTCCCGCTTTCTGCGGCATGCAGTCCACCGGCACGAACTCGTCCAGGCCTGCCGGGCCTGCCTGCGCCTCGTTCCGGAGCCGGGTCTCGAGATGCTCTACCCGCTCCACCAGGCACTTGAGCGTCTCCACCACTGGGTCGGGCAGCCGGCCGTGCTCCAGCATCTCCTCGGCCTGCGACTGCGCCCGCCGGCCGTCCACCCGCACGACGCGCCCGGGCACGCCCACCACCGTCGCACCCGGAGGAACCGGCTGGACGACGACCGATCCGGAGCCGACCTTGGCCCCATCGCCCACCGCGATGTTGCCCAATACCACCGCGTGCGATCCGAGCACCACCGAGTTTCCGATGGTCGGGTGCCGCTTCGCGTGCTCGGACGTCGTGCCGCCCAGGATCACGCCGGTGTAGATCAGCACGTCGTCCCCGACCTCCGCCGTCTCGCCGATGACCACACCCGCCCCGTGGTCGATGAACAGCCGCCGTCCGATGCGGGCGCCCGGGTGGATCTCGATTCCGGTCAGAAAGCGGTTGACGTGGGACAGGAAGCGAGCCAGCGTCAGGTGGCGCCTCTGCCACAGGCGGTGCGCGATGCGGTGCAGCCAGATGGCGTGCAGGCCGGGGTAGCAGGTCAGCACCTCCCAAATGCTGCGCGCCGCGGGGTCCCGGTTGTAGACAGACTGGATGTCTTCGCGCACGCGCTCGCGCCAGCGGCGGAGGAGCGTCACCTTCCGGCGGGGCTGCGCCGCGCCCGCAGGATCGTTCGCCGTCTGCCGGCTCGATTCGATGGCCATGCGGCTATCCTCTTACTCTGGAATGTAGTCACGACCAGCTGCTCTGATTGTACCCTCCAAGCCCATCGCTGTGCAAGAGAGGGGTGGGAGGTCTGGGGCAGGCGAGTATTCTTCGCTGCGCCCAGGATCACTGGGGCCGCGCGCCCCGAGACGGGGCGCGGAGCAAGGCGGGGAGATCCTTCGCTGCGCTCAGGATGACGGTGTTGCGCTCAGGATGACGGTGTTCGTCTCAGAGTCTTGGGTCTATCGGCTCGCTTTCGAGCGCAAGGACGCCGAATACGCACTCGTGCACTCGAGAGAGCGGCTCGCGACGGACAAACCGCTCCAGTGCCTCCACGCCCAGGGCGAACTCGCGCAGGGCCAACGAGCGCTTGCCGGCCAGGGCACGGGACCGCAGCCGGGCGAGATGCTCTGGGGCCGTGTATTCCGGGCCATAGATGATGCGCAGGTATTCGCGTCCCCGGCACTTGAGCGCCGGTTGGCTCAGGCCGCGCCGCCCTTTGGCCACAAATGCGAGCGGCTTGACCACCATGCCCTCACCGCCCCGCTCGGTCAATTCCTCCCACCAGGCTGTTCCGTCTGCCTGGCTCGCCGGGTCGGTGACATCAATCACTTTGTAGGGCGTCGCCATGAGAAGCGGGTCGTGGCAGAGCCGGCTCAGCATCGTCATGTGCCAGACGTGGTCTTTCGCAAAATGCACTCCACCCTCGCTGGCCAACAGGTGGAAAGGCGCCAGTCGAAAGTCGGCCAGGGAGTTGACGGGCCAGCAGTACTGCCGGTAGGCAGCCACGTATTTGCCGGCCATCGCCGCGCGCTCACGGTAGCGCTCCAGCAGGGCCACCGTCTCGGGGTTCTGGTCCGCCGCTTGCTCCAGCGCTTGCACTGCTTCGGCCAGGGCGGCCCGCGATGACGTTCCTACCGCCGCATACTGCTGGCGCACCAGATCCATGGCTTTGGCGGACCAAGGCATCAGCTCGCAATCAAGGCACAGCCAGTCGGTCTTGAGCTCCTCCCACAGGCCGCTGCCATCCACCGCCGAGCGCACCCGCGCCAGGAATTCCGTCTCCAGCGAGGCATCGTTGAAAAAGCGCCGTCCCGTGCGGGTGAAACAGATGCCGATGCCATCGCCCACCACCCCAAAGCGCTCGCGCGCCACGTCTTGGTCTCGGCAGACAATCACCACCGCGCGTGACCCCATGTGTTTCTCTTCACACACCACCTGGCCGACGCCCTCCTGCCGGTAGTAGGCAAAGGCTTCGGTGGGATACTCCAGCAGGCCTGGCTGCTGCGTGGTCTCGGAGGGCGACATGGTGGGAGGCAAGTAGATGAGCCACTTGGGGTTGGCCGCAAAGCGGCTCATGACCTCCAGGGCGGCGGCCGCGTTTTCCTCGCGGATGGTCACACTGTGGTGCAGGCGGGTCGATATGATGCGCTTGCCCGACACATCCTCGATATCCAGCATGTCGTCGTGCTGCTGCTGGGCAGAGAGGGCAGGCGCCGGCACGTCCGGTTGGAGGAAAGGCTTCGCCGGCTCGCAGTAGGTGAGCGCCGCCTGGACGGAGACCAACTCCTTCTCGGGATAACGGAGCGCGGTCAGCCGTCCGCCGAACACGCAGCCGGTGTCGACGTTGATGGTGCGATTGAGCCACTCTGGCTCGGGCACCGGCGTGTGCCCGTAGACCACTATCGCGTTGCCCCGATATCCGGCCGCCCAGTTGTAGCGGACGGGCAGGCCAAACTCGTCGGTCTCACCGGTCGTCTCGCCATATAGGGCAAAGTCACGCACCTTGGCCCGAGCCGCGTCCCTGCATCTCCTCCTTCATGCCGGCATGGGCGACCACCAGCTTGCCCTCGTCCAGGACGTAGTGACTGACCAGTCCGTCCAGGAACTCGAGCACCCTGGCACGGAACTCGGGCGGCCCGGCTTCGAGCTGCGCCAATGACTCGGCGAGGCCATGCGTGACCTGTACCTGCCTGCCCCTGAGCTTGCGGACGAGCTTCATGTCGTGGTTGCCCGGCACGCACAGCGCCGTCCCCTCGGCGACCATGCCCATGACCAGGCTGAGCACCGCCGGGGTGTCCGGACCGCGGTCCACCAAGTCGCCGAGAAAGACGGCCTGCCTGCCCTCGGGCGGCCGGACGTGAAGCGTGCCGTTGGCCTGCGTGAGGGTGTAGCCAAGCTGCCGGAGCAGCCCGGCCAGCTCGTCGAAGCACCCATGCACATCGCCGATGATGTCGAAGGGGCCGTGCCGGTGCTTCTGATTGTTCCAGAGCGGCTGGCGCTCTATCACGACGGAGTCGATCTCCTCCACCGTGTCCAGGATGTAGATGTGGCGGAACCCCTCCTGTTTCAGATGGCGCAGAGACCGGCGCAACTGCTGGGTGTGTTGGGCAATGACGCGCAGGCCAAGGCTCCGATCGGTCCGGGCGCGGTTGTGTTCCTGACACACCTTGGCCGGCAGGTTGAAGACGATGGCGACCGGGATGGTGTGATATTGGCGCGCAAGCTCCACCAACGGCCGGCGCGCTTCGGGCTGAACGTTGGTGGCGTCCACCACGGTGAGCCGGCCGGCGGCGAGCCGCTTGCCCGCGACAAAGTGCAGGACCTCAAAGGCATCCACCGTGGCAGCCAGGTTGTTCTCGTCATCCGACACCAAGGCCCGGCAGAAATCGGACGACAGCACTTCGGTCGGCTTGAAGTGCTTGCGTGCGAACGACGACTTGCCGGAGCCCGATGCGCCGATGAGGACGACGAACGAGAGCTCGGGAATGGTCAGTGTGGTCATCGGGCAAACACCCCCATTTGCGTGGGCGCCCCCAGCGCCGGATCCTCCGGACCAACCGGGAGAAAGCGCACGGTGTATCCAAAGCGCTCGGCGACGCCGTGGGCCCAGGCCTGGAACTCGGCGCGGGTCCATTCGAAGCGGTGGTCCTTGTGACGGAATCCCCCGGCAGGCAGGGCGGGGAACCTGGCGTTGTACTCGGCGTTTGGGGTCGTGCAGACGACGAGTCCGGGCCGCGCGAACTCGAAGAGCACTCGCTCAAACGCGGCGAGGCGGGATGGGTCCAGGTGCTCGATCACTTCCACGACGGCGGCGGCCTCATAGCCTGCGAGGCGCGCGTCACGATAGGTGAGCGCGCCGTGGATCAGTTGGATGCGTTGTCGCTGCATGGGCGGCAGTTGTTCCAGGTGAAGCCGTTCTGCCGCGACCTCCAGCGCGCGGTGCGAGACATCCAGCCCCACGATCTGAGCAAAGGACCTATCGGCCAGCAAGAGCCGCAGGAGATGGCCTTCGCCGCAGCCCAAGTCCAGCACGCGCTGCGCGCCGGAACTGCGGAGCACCGCCAGCACCGCACCCATGCGCTGATCGTTGAGGCTGAGGGGCTGCTCGATCTCGGCTTCTTCCTGGGCGTGCGCCTCTTCGGCAGAATCGGGATTGCGGGCATCTTCCTCGGCCAATTGCTCGAACGCGGCGCGGACGAGGTGCCGGTGCTTGAGGTAGCGCCGCGTGATGAGGTCGCGGTCCGGGTGCCGGCTGAGCCAACCCTCGCCGAAGCGAAGAAGCTTGTCCACTTCGTCATCGCCGATCCAGTAGTGTTTTTCGGCGTCCAGTACCGGCAGCAAGACGTAGAGGTGGGTCAGCAGATCGCGCAGACGGAGCGTGGCGGACAGGGTGACGGAGAAGTAGTCACTCTGGCCCCAGTCCGGGTGCTGCTCATCCAGTGGATGCGGCTCGGCGGTGACGGTGTAGTGGAGTGGCTCGAACAGCCGGCGCAGGACGGATTCTCCCCCGCGGCAATGCACCACCGCCAGCCGGGCCGTGAGCGGCAGAGGGGTGTCGGCCAGGGCCTGGCGCTCCCGGCTGCGGCCGGCCAACGCACTGCCATAGACCTGTGCTATGGCGACGCTCATGAAGGACGAGGCGACGTAGGGCCGGTCGTTGACGTACTGCTCCGGAGCGCCATGCGGGCCACGCACCAGCCGGACCGGGTCGATATCGAGCAGAAGGGCGGCCGTACACCGATCTGGCGTCGCCTCCGGGTAGCAGACGTGGGCTTGCCCGAATGCCAGCTCGAAGGTCTGGAGGCGCGCGGGGTTCTTGTGAAGCAGGTACCCCAAGTCGGTGGCCGGTGCGGCGGTGGACGTGATGGTCAGCAGCATGGTCGTTGCCTCGGGATCTTGGCCTGCTGCGGATGCCGGGGTGGCCTGCTACCGGCGAAGCGCAGAGGGTGCGTTTCCAGGATTGCCTGGAGCCATTGTACCACAGGGAGGCCGACAGGGGGTCAAAGCTCGACCCCTTCGGCATTGATGTGTAGATCGCGCAGGGTGAAGGAGTAGCTGTGCTGCCGGCCTTCCAGCAGGAAGCGGAGTACGGCCTCACTGGCCAGGGCGACGGCGAACTGGACCAAGTTGCGGGCCAAGGGATAGCTGCACGCATTGGCGCCCGGCTCGACCGAGTCGCCCGGCACGCGATAGTGCTCGTTCCAGATCACCTCGGCATAGCCGGCGCTGAGCCCGACGTGCAGGCAGGGGAGGCGTGCGGCACGGCAGTGCTCGGTGACGAGGCGCCGGGACTCGTGGTTGTCGAACCCGTCGACCACCAGATCCGCCCCGTCCAGCAGCCGGCGCACGTTTTGCGCGGAGAGGCGCTTGCGCACGGCGGCGAGCTCCACGCCCACCGCGCGGAAGACCTCGGCCTGGAGGAGATCGACCTTGAAAGCTCCGGCGTCGGCCTGCGCATAGAGCTGCGTGCCGACGTTGTGGGGCTCGACGCGATCGGAGTCGACGACGGTGAAGTGGCGCAGCCCTTGGCGGGCGAGGTTGTCCACCAGGTGGGAGCCCACGGCGCCTGCTCCACAGATCGCGAGGCGGGCGCGGGCCAGGCGCTCCAGCGCACCGGCGCCGCGATAGAGTGTCTCGTGGTAGAACAGCTCACTCATCCGCCGGATCCTCCATCCAGACCGTCCGCCCCCCTGCGCGCCTGGCAGCGCGGGGCAGGGGCGGGCCCTGGGCCTCGCCGGAGTCGAAGAGGTAGGCCCGCAGGCCGGCTTGGCCCTGGATCGCGCAGAGCAGCGGCTTGCCGAAGCAGCTCACCCAGGCCCGCATGGTGGAAGCATCGCGGGCGCTGGGCACGGGGGAGATGCCCGGGTGGGTGCGGTAGAACCCGACCACGTCGCCCTGGGCCTCCTCCCTCTCCAGCGCCCAGGTCCAGCCGGTCTCGACCGATGTGGACCCGCCGGAGGTTGGTCGCCGCAGCCTGAGACGCCAGGCGCGGGCGCGGCAATGGCCCGCCAACCCCCCGCTTGGCTCGCGCATGGCTGACAGCGCCCCTATTCGTCGACGCGGACCAGGCGCCAGCCGCGTGCGCCTTCGCGCAGCACGCCGACCAGACTTGCGAGGTCGAACCGCCGGTCCTCGCCGGACAGGCAGATCCCGGCTGCCAGCACGGTCAAGTCGTCGCGCCGGACGGTGGAGCGGTGCGGCCGGCCGTCCACGGTATAGACCACCGTGTACGAGTCGTCGCGCTCGACGTACGAAGCCATCTCGGCCCCGGCGTGGGCCAGGGCCTCGCGCAGGCGACCGGCCTGCCTGTCGCGCTGCGCCTGCTCGATCGGCGCGTGGACCCACGCGTAGGCTTGGCGCTCCTGGGCCGTGAGCGTGGGCCGGTGCAGCTCGGCGGGCGGCGTCCCGGCTGCCAGCGCCTCTCGCAGGTAGGCGGCGACCGCCGGATTGCGGCGGCGGTCCACTTCCTGGAACCAGAAGGTGTGCCCATCAAAGCGCGCGATCACCTGCTGGAACGCCTCCGCCCCCGAGGCCAGGTACAGCGGCACCGGCCCGTCGATGCGGAAGCGGGCGTCTGCGGCGTGCGCCGGCATCGCCCGCCAGCCGCCTTGCTCGTGTCTCGCCAGGATCAGCCGCACCGCCGGGAAGAGCCCCAGGTACTGCCTGATCTGCCTTGGGCTGGGGCGGGCCACCGCTTGCGCCCGATCCAGCGCCAACGGTTTGAGGATCGCCCAGCCCGGCTCGGCGTCGCCCACCACCGCCAGCGTGCAGATCAGGCCGGCGATCCGCACGCGGACGCGCCCCCCGGCCGGGACGGGAGCCAGGAACTCGGCCTTGAGAAAGGACTCCTCGGCTGCCTGCATCTTGTCCAACAGGTGGTTTACGCTCATGGGTTGAGATCCTGCCCGGCGGGCAAACCCTAAGGGTCTGCGGAGACCCTTAGGGTTTCTCTGGGGTTTGGCTCAGG
Source organism: uncultured Chloroflexia bacterium (assembly GCA_963701775.1). Lineage (GTDB taxonomy): Bacteria > Chloroflexota > Anaerolineae > JAAYZQ01 > JAAYZQ01 > DAOQVR01. Next base: position 65,467 of record CAVPBH010000028.1, on the reverse strand, counting down.
CCGCCTTGCGCACCGGCAGCGGGTAGGCCATGATCTCCAGGAGGAGATCGAGCTTGGTCGGCCGGCACAGCAGCGGAAGCAGGTTGGGCAGCGCGTAGTAGTCGCCCGTGAAGTGGTAGACGTCGTAGTCGATCCCCGCCCCCTTGCAGGCCGTCTCCAGCAGGGCGCTTGCTCCCCGGGTCTTGACGAACACGACGTGCGGCGCGGCCTTGAGCTCGTCGCGGTAGCGGGCGAGTGCCTCGACAAAGCGCGGCGCTGCGTTCTCCTCCTCGTCGGTGACCATCACGATCTCTTCCACCGCCTGCCCCAGGCGGCGCATCATCTCCAGCGCCACGCCGCACGAGGTCTGGCCCCCGGCCTTGATGCCGGCGAAGGCCCTTTCCCACTCGGCGAGCGTCGCCGGGGCCTTGGCCTGACCGGACGGCGAATCGCCGCCCGCCAGCCGGCCCAGGCACGCCAGGAAGCCGATGGCGGCGCCGTCCCGTCGAGGCACCCCGATGGGGTAGGCGAGGGTATCGAAGGCGTAGACGAAGAGCGGCGCCTGGCAGACGCCGGCGATCATGGCCGCGATCTGCTTGCCCATGTCGATCGCCTGCTCCATCGAGCCGCTCTTGTCGACCAGCAGGGCCGTCGGGCGCGTGATGGCGCCCTTGGCCCGCACCTGGGCCTCGGTGACCGCCTCCAGCTTGCGCGCCACATCCTCCGATAGGCCGGCGGCCTCGATGGCCACCTTGGCCTTGAAGGCCGACACCCGCTCGGCGGTCTTGGCCTTCTCCAGCTTGGCGTCGATCAGGGCCTTGACTTCCGGATTGTCCAGGGCGCCGCGCTGCCGAAGCGAGCCAAGGCTGTTGATCAGCTCCTGCGGGCTCATGCTGTCGATCAGTGCCACCAGCACGGTGGGCGTCATCTGCCTGATCGCCGAGACGGCCACCCGGTAGGGGATGCGATGCTCGACGATGGCGCGTGCCTGCTCGGCCGGGCTGTGTGCGCGGGCGATCTGCTTCAGCGCGAAGAGCCGAGAGTCCGGCGGCGGAACCTCGTCGAACAGGATCGCCTGCGCCCGAGCCGATGGCACGATGTGCAGGCCGGCGTACAGCCTCTTCATGGCCTGCCTGGCCTGGAGCACCGAAGTGTCGAACCAGCCGGGGTCTGCCTCGCGCTCGCGCAGGTAGCGGGTCACCTCGGTCACCATCGACCGCGGGACGTTGCAGAAGAGACCCTGCTTCTCGGGCACCGTCTGCACGACGCGACCGCGCCGGACGCGCCGCCGGACCACGCCGCCCTTGACAAAGTCGACGACACGGCCGACCTCGTAGGGAGGCAGTTGGCGCAGGAGCGCCAGGCCCACGTCGCGGTGGCCGGGAAAGTCGCTCAGCGCGAGGCAGGCCACGAATGCCTCTTTGTGGTCGCGCACCTCGCCTTCGACAAAGTACCAGGCCGCCAGTTGGACGTAGAAGCGCGGGTCGGCCTTGAGGATCTCCTGGTGGACCAGGTAGATGCCGTCCAGGTCGCGGTGCGGCGTGGTCAACAGCGTGTTGAACAGCTTTAGGCGCACGTCTTGTTCGATTGTCATCCGGTTCTCCTCCCTTCCACTGCCTGGGATCGTGCTATCAGCCGAATACCGCCTCCGGCCGGACGGTGATGTTGCCGTTGGCGTGGCGCTCGACCACATAGAGCGCGAGCTTGGGCTCGGGCACCTCCAGGTACCGGGCCAAAGCGGCGCGGACCTCGTCGGCGGTGCTCAGGTCGCCGATGTCGAGCAGGGCGAGAGCGATTGCCCAGCTCCGGCCTTCGAAGCGGACGTGGACCTGGCGGTCCTGGTACGGGATCAATCCGGTCATGGTGCGTGTTCCTCCTTTCCAGAATACAAAACAGGGGCGTGAGCCGGCCCTGCCTGGCTGTCACGCCCCTGTGAAACACTGCCAACTGAGGGTCAGACCCGATTGCACCTCAGCGCGGGAGCAGAGCACAGGCCAGCGCGCGACGGCCGATCGTGATCGACTCGCGCGATTGTGCTATACAGATTGGCCTGACTTGGCGATTGCATCTACTGCTCCACTTTCCCAGAAACCGGTTCGTGCAAGTTCCAGAAGCTTGACTCAAACTTGGGGTTGCCCCCACACAGACCCTTTTTGTGTGTTTGTACGCTTCTGCGGTCGGGGCACGAACCGGGCTCGTCGCACAGGAAGGCTCGTACAAGTCCCAGGGGCAAGTACGGCAGACGCTTAACAGGCGTTTGTTTGTATGCCCCAGGTATTGGGGTACGAGCCTTGTACCTTGTGTAAGCTATATCACATTCGGCCGCACTTGTCAAATGCGGCCGGCGATGTCGCATACGGCGTTTTGCCTCAGAACTGGACCTCTTCCACCGTGTGCTCCGGCCCGAGCCCCAGGTCGGCCTTGTCCAGGTTGGCGAGGATCGTCTCAAACATCTCCTGGTAGGCCGCGTCCCAGCAGTCCTGCACGGGTCCCGCGATGGAGTCGTGGTAGACGCACAGCGCCTGGTCGGGGCCGGCGGCGTACAGCGCCTGGGAATAGGCCGCATCCGAGCAGTTGCCCGCCTTGTCCCTGAGCACGAGCTCGTCGTCGATGACGAGGAGCCGGTTGCGGATATCGGCGCACTGGGCGCCGCGGGCCATCTTTTTGAAGGCGGCGACGTCTATGGAGCCGTGCTTTTCGCCGGAACAGCCGGCGCAGCAGACGGCAAGGATCGCGACGACGGCCAGCAGGGGCACGGCCCAGGCTGCACTGCGGGCGGCTTGATCGGTTCTGAAGCGCATCATATTCCCCTCCATGGGGGCTCGGTCGGGAGACCGTCGCCCATCTGTGGGAGAGTATGCCACGTGCGGGCGTGCATGTCAAGGGCAGAGACCCTTCGCTTCAGGGTCACGTCAAGGAGCCGGGTATGGAAACCCGGCCTACGGAGGAGTAGCCCTGGGCCAGATTCATCGCCGCTCTTTGACAGCGAGCGCCTTCGCCGCTATACTTGCCTTTTGGGAAGCTTTGAGGCTTCCGGGAAGGTCACGCTGAGGAGGCCACCATGCGCAGACTCGCGCTCTTTGCCCTCGTCGTCGCCGCGGCGCTCGCCACCTGGCTCGCCGCCGGCCCCGCCACGCGGGCGGCCGACCCGCCGCCCATCTTTGTCAACGAGTTCCTGGCCGACAACGACGCCGTCATCGCCGACGAGTGGGGCGAATACGACGACGTGCTGGAGCTGTACAATGCCGGCGACGCCGACATCGACCTGCGCGGCATGTACCTGACCGACAACCTCGAGGACCCCACGAAGTGGCAGATCACGGTCACGGTGCCCATCACCCTGCCCGCCGGCGGCTACGTCTACTTCTGGGCGGACTCGAGCCCCGAGCAGGGCATCTTCCACACCAACTTTGCCCTTTCCAAGGGCGGCGAGGAGATCGGCCTGTTCGACACCGACGCCCACGGCAACGCCCCGGTCGATACGTATGCCTTTGGCGCCCAGGCCACCGACATTTCCGAGGGCCGCTGCCCTGACGGCGGGCCGGCCTGGCTCTTCTATGCGGCGCCCACCATCGGCGCCACCAACGAGCCGTGCGGCCAGCCGCCGGCCATCAGCGGCACGGTCCGCACCCCTGCGTACCCCGCCGCCGGCGAGGCCGTGACCGTCACCTCCACCATCACCGACGACGGGCTGATCCTCACCGCGACGCTCTGGTACAGCGCGGGCGTCGAGTGGCTGCCGGCCCCGATGCTGGCCCAGGCTGACCTATACACGGCCACGATCCCCGGTTGGCCCCTGGACACGGCAGTCCTGTATTATGTCGAGGCTGAGGACGATGCCGGCTGGGTCTCCACCGACCCCGCCGGCGCGCCCCAGTACACCTACGGCTACGTCGCCGGCTTCCAGCCCCTCCCGCTCGCCCTCAACGAGATCATGGCCGACAACGCCGCCACCCTCGAGGACCCCGACGAGCCGGGCGAGTATCCCGACTGGCTCGAGCTGCACAACTATGGCCCGGTGGAGATCGACCTGGGCGGCCTCTACCTCACCGACAGCGCCGCCGACCCGACCCAGTTCCCGATTGCGCCGGGCGTGGTGATCTCGGCCGGCGGGTACCTGGTCTTTTACGCCGACGACGACACGGAGCAGGGACCGCTGCACACGAACTTTAAGCTGAGCGCCGACGGGGAGAGCGTGGCGCTGTATGGGGGTGGCGGGCTGGTGCGCATCGACGGCGTCGAGTTCCCCGCGCTCGGCACGGACGTCGCCTACGGGCGGGAGCCCGACGGCAGCGGCGGCTGGGAGATCCAAGAGTGCGCGAGCCCGGGCGCGGCCAATCGCTGTGTCAGCAGCGTCTACCTGCCCTTGGTGGGCCGCAGCATGAGCTACGGCGCCGCTCCCCTCCCCCTCCGGATTGCCTGCGGCGCCAGCGTGCCCTACACCGCCCGCGATGGCACCTTCTACCTGGCAGACCGCACCTGGACGGAGGCGGCCGGCTACGGCGCCCTGGGCGGTGAGCCCGACCTGCCCGACGACTGGTGGGAGGAAAACCCGGTCGGCGGCACGGAGGACGACTATCTCTACAAGGTCCAGCGCGTCGGCTGGGAGGAGTACCGCGCCAGCCGGATCCCGAACGGCCCCTATCTTCTGACCCTCCGCTTCCAGGAACAGGTCGTCCACGGCCCCGGCCTGGCCGTCATGGACCTGGTCGCCGAGGGTCAGACCCTCCTGGACGACTTGGACGTCTATGCGGAGGCCGGCCGCTACTATGCCATGGACGCCCGCTTTGCCATCACGGTGACCGACGGCGACTTGAACCTGCTGGCGCTGCCCTCCGCCGGCCAGACGGCGCTCGCCGCGCTCGAGCTTGTGGCGCGCGAGCCCGACGCGGCCCCGCCTGCCATCCCGGCCGGCCTGTCGGCGACGCCCTCCTACGAGGCCGTGCTGCTGGACTGGGCCTCGGACTCGGACGACGACCTCGCCGGCTACCACGTCTACCGCGCCAGCCAGCCGCAGGGGCCTTACACCCGGCTGACCGCCTCGCCGGTGCACCTTTCCAAGTACCAGCACAACACCGCCCCCGGCAGCCTCGGCTTCTACCGCGTCTCCGCCGTCGACGCCTACGGCAACGAGTCGGCGCCAGGCGACCCCGTCTCGGCCGCCGCACTCGACGTCAACCAGGCGACACTGCCGCTCTTCCAGCTCGAGGTCTCGCCCGAGAACCTGGCTATCCTCCAGATGGATCCCTTCCTGGACGAGAGGGTGCCCGGTACCTTCACCTGGGATTGCCAGACCCTCGACGTCGAGGTGCGCTTCCGGGGCACGCTGGGCCGCACGTTTGACAAGAAATCGTGGAAGGTTGTCTTTGACGACGCCGAGTCGCCCTTCCCCAACCACGACCGGATCAACGTGAACGCGAACTGGGCCGACGTTTCGATGATGCACGCCATGCTCGCCCACGGCCTATTCGAAGCTGCCGGCCTGCGGCCGCCCGGCGCCGAGATCGTGCTCCTCACCCTCAACGGCGATTACCGCGGCGTCTACACGCGCAACGAGCAGGTCGACGAGGGCTTCCTGGTCTCTTCCGGCCGCAGCCCCAGCGCGAGCATCTACAAGGTGGCCGGCCGCTTCGCAGAAGTCCTGCCCGACCTGCCGACCTACCAGTACTGGTACGAGAAAGAGACGAATGAGGGCCTGCCCTACGACGACCTGATCGCCTTCCTGGAGCTGATCAATTACACCCCCGACGCCGAGTTCCCGGCTGCCCTCTCGCAGGTGATGGACGTGGAGCTGTTCCTGGACCATTTGGCCATCATCGTGCTGACCGCCAACGACGATTCGGCGACGCGCAACCTCTACCTGGTGCACGATCTCGAGACGGATATGTGGGAGCTGGTGCCCTACGACCTGGATTGGGGCTTTACCCGCTCAGGGTCACCCATCGATCTCGGGACGATCGAGCACCCCGACTCGACCGGCAACGGCTCGCTCTTGCGCAGCCGTGTGCTGGCGGTGCCCGAGTTCCGCAGCTACTACTGCGATCGCCTGTCCGGATATATGGCCACGATCTTTGACGAGTCCGAGCTGGTGCCGAAGATGAATGCGCTCTACTATACGATCATGGCGGACGCCCTGCGCGACTGGCGCAAGCTGGGGTGGGAGGACCCGGCCGGCTTCCTGGACTCTTCGGGCTCGATCGCCGGCTTTGTCAGCCTGCGCAAGGACTACCTGTACGGCGCGATGCAGTCGTTCTGCCCGGGGAAGTAACGGTTTTGCCCGGCGCTTGACAAGAGAGGCGCACCTGCGCGATACTATAGACGCTATCGCGCATTCGGGGGCCGCGGGTGCCCTTGCCGCGCCGGGGACGACCCTATGTGCGCCGGGCGGAGATTTTTGCCGCCGTCCTGCTTTGGGTGCCATGCAGGCACCAAATTCAGAAAGGGGTGTGCATGATGCTCAAGAACTGGAAGCCCTGGCTGCTGTCTGTCGCCGTCCTGCTCCTGCTCGTGGCCGCCGGATACGTTTCGGTGGACAGCATCACGTCCCGCACCGACCTGGAGAAAAAGCTGGCCGAGGTACAGGAGACGCTGGGGATGCTGCAGCCCACCGAGGAGGCCGATGCCGGGCGGCCGGCCGATGCCGGGCTGGATGCCGGCGACCCGAACGCGGCAAACCCCACGCCGAATCCAACCGAGGAGGTGGAAGAGGAAGAGGACGCCGCGGGCTCCCCGAGTGCCACCCCCACCCCGACTCCGACCCTGGGGGTGACGCTCACGTACCCCGGCGACGAGGATACGCTGGTCCTTTCTGACCCGTACCCCGAGGTCCAGGTCGCACTCGCGAACTCGCTGGACAAGGACGTCGAGGTCATCGCCCGGCTGGTGATTACCGGAGAGAAGGGCGTGGAAGCGGCGCTGGGACGGGTTGCGGCGGCCGAGAAGGAGGTCAAGCTGCCGGCCAAGGGCGAGGCAAACGTGACCTTCGGCTTTGAGCCCGGCGCCCTGCCGGCGGCCGGCACCTACCAGGGCTGGCTGACGCTCACGGCCCAGGGCGGCGCCGTCCCAGGCACGCCCCTCTCGCGGCCGATCACGGTGGCCGTGGTGCGCCCGGCGCTCTCGCTGGCCGGCCGGGTGGTAGACGCCTCTGAGCCGATGACGATCACCCTCAGCGGCGTGCGCCCCTGGCCGTGGAAGAGTGAGGTCCAATGGGCCAGCCATACGCTGCGGCTGTGGGAGAAGGAGCTGCTGCCGGCGCAGTACACCATTGTCCCGAGCGAGCTGGTGGACGAGGCAGGAGGCCATGCCGGCCTGCTCGTGAGCAAGGCGACCGCGCAAAAGGAAGCGGGTGTAGACCCCTACGCGGTGCCCCTCGACATCCAAGGCGTCACCTACCCGGGCGAGTACAAGGGCACCCTCGCGGTGTACGCCGACGGGGGCCGGGTCCGCCGGGTGGTCGACGTCGTCGCGCGGGCACGGGACGGGCTGGTGTGGCCGGCGCTGCTCATCTTCTTTGGCGCGCTGCTCCTCGGCTGGCTCATGCGCGTCAGCCTGGGCGACAGCCTCAAATCGGTACCCGTGCTGCGCCACCGCATCGAGCTGGCGCGCAAGCGGCTGCGCAGGGCACGTCGCTGGTCCAAAGAAGGTGCCAAGTGCGACCGGGTCGACGAGAGACTGACTCTTGCGGCCGTGGCCCTGGACGTCCACGATGTAGCGCGCGCGGTGGAGTACCTACAGCCAGCGGAGCGCCTGCTTGGCGAAATCGAGGCCCCGCGGGTCGACAAGGATGAGCGAGAGGAGGTCAAGGAGGCTGCCTGGGCGGGGACGCCCCTGGCGGCAGATCCGAGGACGAAAGGAAGCCGGATTTGAGGATTCGGTGCCAGAAGGAGGAGCCGTACGCGTCGCGGCCCCAGGCCACACCCGACGGCGTGCTGATCCTGTATGGTGACGAGTCGTGTACCTTCTCGCTGGAAAAACCGGACGGCGCCGACGTGGAGGCCGCCTGGGCCAGCAAGGGCCTGGCCAAAGGCGAGCAGAAGGACGGCCAGTACCGCGTCGATGTCATGGCCGATCCGGACGGGGCCTATCCGCGCCAGCACACGGTCATCGCCCTGGCGGCGTGCGGCGAGTACTCTATACCGGTCGAGGTGCGGCTTCCGTACGCCGTCCCACAGCCCGAAGACCTGGTTGCCGGCGATTCGCTCTACCTCAAGGCACTCCCTCTGCCCGGCGTGGAAGCGGTGCAGGACGAGATTCTCTGGGAGCTGCGCAGGGGAGACAGCGGGCGCTTCGGCCCGGTCGCGCTTCCCTTTGCCGTGAAGCGCGGCCACTACCAGGCGGTCGGCATGCGCGGCGGTCGCATCGTGGCCTCCGCCGGGCTCGACGTCAAGTGGGACCGGGCCGCGGTCAGCCGCGTCGTGCTCAAGCACCAGGCATGGCTGGCCACGATCCTCGTCGCGATCGTGGCTACCATCGCCGGCCTGGCCTACATCGCCTGGAAGGTGCCCACCTTCGGCTCGCCGATGGACTACATCCTGGCGCTGGGCTGGGCCTTTGGCCTGAGCGGTGCAGCCGCGCCGAAGCAGGGCGTCGTCGAGGCTATCCTGCACGCCCTAGGCAAGACCAACAGCGTCGAAGTCGAGGTGATCGAGGTACCGAACATCGTAGACAAGACCCTCGCGGATGCCCGGACGGAGGTCGAAGGCAAGTTTGACCTCGATTACGAGGGCCAGGATCCGAGCGAAACTTCGGTCATCGCCACGCAAAAGCCCGCGGCCCAAGAGAAGAAGGAGAAGCATTCTGCCATCCAAGTCACCTTCAAGCCGGCGGAAAAGCCCGACGATGGGCCGGACGACGATGGGAAACCGAAGCCAGGGGACGGCGTGGAGCCGAAGGAGGGGGAGGATGCGGAGCCCAAGCCGGGGGAAGACGCGGAGCCGGCCAAGCCCTGAGAGCCGGCGTACCCGGCAGTGAGCGTCCGAGGAGAGCAGGGAAGTGGACGGCCCAGTGCGTGCCTACATCGAGCGAGATCCTTCGCTGCGCTCAGGATGACAGGCTTGGGGCTCAGGATGACGGTTGTGGGCTCAGGATGACGGGAGCTGTGAGGGACGGCGGGCCCGCCGGCCATCCCTCACGGCTGCTGCTCGAGGTACCGCTCGGCCTCCGCCTTGTACGCATCCACATACGGCCCGTCCCAGTACAGCTCCAGGAACAGCTCAAACTGAGCCCGCGCCTTCTCTGGCGAGCTCTCCCGGTAGCACATCCCCAGGGCATAGTGCGCCAGATCGTAATCGGGGTCTGCCACGACGGCGCGCTGGGCCGGCCCGATGGCAAGGTCGACCTCTCCCGCTGCCAGGTACGCCAGCGCCAGGTTCGTGAGCTGCGCCGCATCGCCGGGCAGGAGCCGGCCCGCCTCCTGCGCCTCCGTCAACGCCTCCTCGGTGCGCCCCAACTGCAGGTAGACAAAGCTCAGCTCTCGGTGCGCATAGGCGTCCTCGGGCGCCAGCTCCAGGCCGGCTTGATACGCGGCCATGGCCTGCTCGAGCTGCCTCTCTGCCGTGAAGGCCGTCCCCAGCCCCACGTAGGAATCTGCCAAGGTTGGGTCCAGGCTCACTGCCTGCTGAAAGCTCAGGATCGCCGCGGCGTCCATGCCTGACGCCAGGTAGGCCCATCCGAGCCCGCCGTGGGATTCGGCGACCTCGGGCGCGAGGCGTATCGCCTCTGCCAAGTCCTTTCTCGCCAAGGCAGCCATCCCGCCATCGAGATAGGCCAGGCCGCGACCCTGCAAGGCCTCGGCCAGCGTGGGATCGAGCTCGAATCGCGGTGGTGAAGGATGCCTTGGCCTGGCTCAGCTCGTCTTGTGCATAGTAGGCCCAGCCGAGGCCGTTATGGGCCTCGGCGAAGCCCGGATCCCTCTCGATGGCGGCTTGGAAGGATTCGACGGCTTCGTCCGGCTTGCCCGCCAGGATCCGCTCCCACCCGATGCCGTCGTAGGCTTCTGCCAGGTCCGGGTCAAGGCTGATCGCGCGCTCAAATGAGCTCAAGGCCTTGTCGTGCTCCTCCAGGTAGTAGTAGGCCCAGCCCGCGGCGTTGTGGGCCTCCGCCAGCTCCGGGTCCAGCCGGAGCGCGGCGAGGTAGGAGTCGCGCGCCTGCTCATACCGGCCGAGATGGTAGCATGCCTCTCCCAGCAAGTAGGGGACATCAGGATCGTCGGGTGCCAGCCGGGCGGCCCCTTCCAGCACGGGGAGGCTATCGGAGAACTGCCCGCGTTTCACATACGCGGACCCCAGGTTGTACAGCGCATACGGTATGTTCTGGTCCAGCTCGACGGTGACCCTCAGAGACTCGATGCTCTCATCGAGTCTCCCCTCCTCAAGGAGAACCACGCCCATCCCATGGTGGGCATCGGCCAACCGCGCATCACACTTCAGTGCGGCCTCAAACTCGGATAGGGCGGCCTCGGGCTCCCCCCTTGCGCGCAGTGCCCAACCCAGGTTGGAGTGTGCTTCGGCCAGAGCCGGCCGCAGCTCGATCGCCCGCCGCAGCCGCTCGATCGCATCGTCGACCCTGTCCTGGTAGATCAGCTCCTTGCCGCGTGCGCTGAGGGCCAGCGCCTGTGGCAGGTCCACGATCCCTCGCTGCGGGATGGCGGCGGCCAGCAGGGACGTGCCCAGTACCGGAAGCAGCACGGCCGCCCACCCCAACGCCAGCCGGCCCTTTGCTCCCACGGCGGTCTCTCCGCGTGCCTGCTCGACGGCCTGACGCCAGCGCACCGATCGCCCGGCCGCGGTGTAGCTTGTCCAGGCGAAGAGCCCGGCCAGCGCCAGCATGACGGCGAGGTAGATCAGGTCGGAGATCTCGCCGGCGGCGATGGCCTTCCAGGCCGTCAGGAGACCCCCGCGCACCAGCAGCGCAGCCGCAGTCAGGCGGGCGTCTGCCACCGACTCGAACCCATCCCCACTCATCAGCAGAGTCCAGTTCTCACCCACCGCCCAGCCCTGCAGCATGCCATACACCGCCAGGCCGGAGGCCAGGAGTGCCAGGCAGTGAGCGAGCAGCGGCTGCACGGAGCGCACGCGGCCCAGCGCCCACCCCAGGCCCTGCTGCAAGCCAAGCACGGCCATGTAGCCCATCACCGCCACGGGCACCGAGCGCAAGAACCCTGCCCAAAGTGACCCGGAGACGCCCATCTGGGAGAGGGCCGTGGCGGCCAGCGCACCGAGCAGGCCAACGCCGCCACCGAGAGCCGCCGCAGCGAGGAGGACCGACAGGAAAGGCCAAGCAAGCGACCACCTTGCCTCTGGTGGCGGCGGTCCCACCTCCGGGGCCAGGATAAGGATTCCTCGTCGCGTGCCTCTGGCGAGTCAGCCAGCTTCAGGCTCTCCTCCAGGCAGGCAAGCGCACCTTCCTTGTCGCCGGAACGCTGCTTGTAGTGGGCCAGATCCTTCAGGAGGCGGGCGTTTTCCTCGGACAGGTCTTCGCCCCCGCCCGCCAGCTTGATCAGAGTGAGGGGCGTGTGGATGACGCCCCAGGGAACCCCCAACCAGCCAACGGTCGAGGTGATCAGGGCGGCCAGGCCAAGCTGGACCCGGCGGTGCCGGCCGCACCACCGTCCGACAAAGGTCCGGCGCGTGGTCACGAGTAGCGCGCTGGCTACCCATGGGAAGATGCTATCCCTGAGCGTTTCGTCCTGCCGCCCACAGACGCTGCAGCACATGGGCGAAAACACCTCGGTCTCGATGTCGGGCGGGCTCGTTTGCGCGACCGGTTCGGCCATGGGTTTGTCCCCTCCTCTCGTGCACCGTCCACGCGCTCGTTCGCGCCCGGTCTCCCGACCGGGCGCCTCTTTTGCCTCCCCTGCCGCAGCGGGGGAGGCGGGGTGGGGGTCGCCTACCCCAGCCCCTCCAGCTCGTCGATCATGCCGCCGATGACGTCGAATCCCCCCTGCCAGAACGCGTCCGACGCGATGTCGATGCCCGCCTCCGACAGGATCGCCGCCGGGCTCTTGGAGCCGCCGTACGCCAGGATGCGCAGGTAGCGCGGCACAAAGCTCGCTCCCTCGGCCTTGAACTGGCGGTAGAGCGCATACACCAGGAGCTGCCCGAAGGAGTAGGCGTAGCAGTAGAACGGCACCTGGTAGATGTGCGGGATCGAGATCCACTCCCAGCGGAACTCGTCGGCGATTTCCAGCGCGTCTCCGAACTGCTCCACCAAGTTCGCCCTGTACCGCTCCGCCAGGTGGCCTGTCGTCGCACCCGCCTCGATCAGGGCGTGCGCCTCCCGCTCAAAGAGCACGAAGAAGGCCTGGCGCTGGATCGAGGCGTAGGCATCGTCCACGCTCGAAGCCAGGATGTTGCGGCGCACGGCCGGGTCGGTCTCCTCGGCCAGCAGCCGCTGGAGGAGCAGCATCTCGGAAAAGTTCGAGGCCGTCTCCGCCATTGGCAGCGACGAGTGGAAGGTCAGCGGCGAGTGGTCCGCCGCCGCCAGGGCATGCACCGCGTGCCCCAACTCGTGCGCCAGCGTGGCGACGTCCGAAGGCTTGCCGTCATAGTTCACGTGCACCCACGGCGTGAGCCCCGGCACCGCGCTCGCGCAGAAGGCGCCCGTGTCCTTGCGCGGCCGGACTTGCGCATCGAGGTGGTTCTCGCTCAAGACCCGGCGCGCATGCACCGCCAGCTCCGGCGAAAAGCCTTCCAGGCTCTCCAGCGCCATCTGCGCCCCCTGGCCAAAGGGAATCGTCCGCTCCACGTCTGCCAGCGGCGCGTAGATGTCGTACCGCCGCAGCTTTGGCACGCCCAGCCAGCCCGCCTTTAACCGGAAGTAGTGCTGGAAGACCGGCGCGTTCCTGCGGCATACCTCCAGCAGCGTGTCCACCACGGTGTCGGGGATGTCGTTCCTGAGGTTGCGCACCGCGAGTGGCGCGGCGAAGGCGCGCAGCTTCAGGTTTTCGCTCGCCCAGTCGCGCGCTACGTGCTGGTAGATCTGCCCCAGCACGCTGCTCTGCTCGCCAAAGACGCGGTACAGCTCCTGGTAGGCCGCCGCCCGCAGCTCCGGCCGCGCCCCGCGCACGTAGGTCATGAGCTGGCCGCGCGTCAGCGTCTTGGTCTCGCCGTCCACCTCCAGCCGGTACGAAAAGCCCGACGTGATCATGTCATAGACCGTGACGAGGGCTTGCACGCCGTTCACGTCCTTCAGGTTGACGATCTTTTCCTCTGGCTCCGTCAGCGTGTGGGGCTTGAAGAGCCGGAGCGACTCGAAGAAGTAGGCCGCGTCGCCGGCTGCCGGCAGCAGCCGCTGCGCCGCCGCCTCGTCCAGGCCCTTCCACCAGAGCGTGAAGAAGAGGATCCGGTTCTGGACGTCCGTAATCAGCGCGTCCATCCGCCCACGGAAGGCCAGGGCGTCCTGGTCCTGCGTGTCGCCGGCGAACCAGAGCCCGCCGTAGCTGCCCAGCCGTGAGCTGGTCGCCTGGATCTTTTCAAAGTCCGCCACCAGCGCGGCGAACTCTTGCGGCGGCAGCTCGGGCGAAAGCGCACCTCGGCGCGCCTCCATCCCTGCCACGGCTGTTTCCAGCTCGGCCACGAGCGCATCGAATTCCGGGCCCGACGTCCCCGGCAGCAGGTCCGCCAGGGACCAGCGCGTCTGCACGAATGATTCTTCCGTCATGGGTTGCCTTTCGCCTCTATGAGTTCTGGTGACCACCCGGACACACCGCACCCGTCGTTCGTTCCAGGGGAGCACCGCTCTGCCGATTATAGCAGCCCGGACCGACGCGGGCAAGAAGGCCAGGTGCTCTCTATAGAGAACAGAGCTGAGACCCTTCGCTTCGCTCAGGGTGACAGGGCCTGAGGCTGAGTGGCGCAGCCGAGGGTCTTCGCTTCGCTCAGGGTGATAGGGCCCCGGAAGGGCGAGGTGCCGGGCCGAACCAACATGATAATGCAGCCGAAGCCGACTTGACCTGTTGCGCCTATTGTGGTACGATTGCGGTTAGCCCGTACCGGTTTGTCTTTTCGCATCTGCGGGGCCGCCTTGCGGCCCAGGGAAAGGAGGCGATGAAGCGGACCTATGCTGACCGGCAGGACAACCGCACCTGACCGCAGTACATTTCGCACACAAAATCGGTATCCAATGAAGGAGGAGACAATGCAAGCCAATAAGAAACTGGCAATGCTCGTGGTCTTGGTCATGCTCATCCCGATGATCGCGGCCTGCGGGGCTACGCCCACGCCGCAGATCATCGAGGTCACCAAGATCGTCGAAGTGGAAGGCAAGCCGGTCACCGTCGTCGAGACCAAGGTCGTCGAGGTTCCGGTCGAGGTCACGGCGGTGCCGGAAGAAGTCGTGCCCGCTGCCCTCGTGGCGCCCGATCCCGACACCTACACCCTGGTCACCTTCGGCGACATCGATACGATGGACCCCGCCCTGGCCTACGACACGGCCAGCTCGGCGATCATCATGAACGTCCTCGAAGGGCTCGTCTTCTTCAACCGCGAGAAGATGACGGAGTACGTCCCGGTCCTGGCCACCGAGCTCCCGAGTGTGGCCAACGGCGGTATCTCGGCGGACGGCTTGACCTACACCTTCAAGATCCGCCAGGGCGTCAAGTTCCACAACGGGAACGACCTGACCCCCAGTGACTTTGCCTACGCCTTCCAGCGCGGCCTGCTCCAATCCGATCCGAACGGCCCGCAGTGGCTGCTGATCGAGCCGATCATGGGCTATGCCTCGGGCGACATCACCGAGGAGATCGGCGAGGGCGCCTACGCCGGCGATGCGGCGGCGCTGAAGGAAAATGCCACGCCGGAGGAGCTGGTGGCGGTGTGCGAGAAGGCCAAGGCGGCGATCGTGGCAGACGACGCGGCCGGCACGCTGACCTTTAACCTGGCGCAGTCCTGGGGTCCCTTCCTGGCCACGCTGGCGCAGTCGTGGGGTTCCGCGATTGACCAGGATTGGGCCATCGAGCAGGGGGACTGGGACGGCTCCTGCGACACGTGGGTTGACTTTTACGCCCCGGGCGCGGAAAACACCAAGCTGGGCACCGTCATGATGGGCACCGGCCCCTACAAGCTGGAGAGCTGGACGCCGGACGAGGGCTTTGTCCTGGTCGCCAACGAGGACTACTGGCGCGCCGAGGGCGACGAGATGTGGCCCGGCGGCCCGAGCGGCACTGCGCGGATCAAGCGCATCGTCCAAAACCTGGTGGATGAGTGGGGCACCCGCTTTGCCATCCTGCAGGCGGGCGATGCCGAGAGCGTGGCAGTTCCTGCGGCCAACCGGCCGCAGGTAGACTCCACCTATGTGGGCGAGACCTGCGACTACCTGACCAACGAGTGCACGCCGACCGAGAACCCCGACGCGCCGCTGCGCAAGTGGGGCGGCCTGCCGAGCGTCAGCCGCACGAACATCTTCATGAACTTTGACCTGAGCCAGGACACGGGCGTCAACCCGTACATCGGCAGCGGACAGCTCGACGGCAACGGTATCCCGCCCGATTTCTTCACCGACATCCACGTCCGCAAGGCCATGAACTACTGCTTCGACTATGACGCCTTTATCTCGGACGCGCAGAACGGCGAAGGCATCCGCAACAACGGCCCGATCATCCTCGGCATGCTGGGCTACAACCCTGACGGCCCGATGTACGAGTACGACACGCAGAAATGCGCGGACGAGATGGCCCTGGCCTGGGACGGCGCGGTAGCCACGACCGGCTTCCGCGTCCAGATGGCCTACAACACGGGCAACGTCGGCCGCCAGACGGCCTGCGCGATCCTGCAGTCGAACCTGGCATCGGTCAACGCCGCGTACCAGATCGAGTGCATCGGCCTGCCCTGGCCGACGATGCTGCGCTACTTCCGCGCCGGCCAGCTTCCGCTGACCGCCAGCGGCTGGGTCGAGGACATCCACGACCCGCACAACTGGGTGCAGCCCTTCACGGTCGGCACCTATGCCGGGCGCCAGAACCTGCCCGACGACCTGAAGGCGCAGTTCCAGGCGCTGGTGACGGCCGGCGTGATGGCACCCGATCCAGCGGAGCGCACCCGCATCTATGCCGAGCTCCAGCAGCTCTTCTACGACACGGCGATCCAGGTCACCCTGTCGCAGGAGGCCGGGGTTCGCTACGAGCAGCGTTGGGTGCAGGACTGGTACTACAACCCACTGCTCTTCGCCGGCTACTACTACGCTCTTGGCCTGAAGACCGAGTAGCCGCCTGACCTGAGGTCACTCGCCCTCACCGGCGGGGGCGCGCGTCCCCGCCGGTGAGCTTCCCTGAGACGAGGGAGAGCCGATGACGCGATATATCGTCCGACGCCTGCTGCAACTGCCGATCACGGTTTTTGGCGTGACGGTGCTTATCTTCATGATGATGATGACGCTCGATCCGGTCGAGCGCTCGGCCCTGTACATCCGGGACGTCCCCCACACGGAGGGGGCGTTGGACGCGGTGATCGCGCGCTACGGGCTGGACGACCCCTTCTACGTGCAGTACTGGCGCTGGCTGGTGGGGAAAGAGGACTCGCAGTCCGGCGAGAGAGTGGGTGGCATCCTGCGCGGGGACCTGGGCTTTTCGCGGACCGGCCGAATCCCGGTGAAGGATCTGTTGCTCAGGCGGCTGCCCGTCTCGCTGGAGCTGGCGCTGTGGGCCGGGCTACCGATCATCCTAATCGGCGTCGCATTGGGGGTGACCGCGGCAACGCATCACAACAAGTTCATAGACCAGTTGGCGCGCGTCTTTTCCATCATCGGCTGGTCGTTCCCCACCTTTGTCTTTGCCCTCTTGATGCTGACATTCTTCTACGCTCAATTGGAGTGGTTCCCGCCCGGGCGCCTATCGGACTGGGCCGTGCGGGTGGTGGCTGCGGAATCATGGCGCAGCTACACCAACATGTACACCCTGGATGGGATTCTGAACCTGCGCTTTGACATCTTTCTCGACGCGGCGCGGCACCTGGTGCTGCCGGTCATTACCCTGGTCTACGTGGAAGTCGCTATGCTGCTGCGCATTACGCGCTCGTCGATGCTGGAATCGCTCCACCAGGACTATGTGACGACGGCGCGGGCGAAGGGGCTTTCGGACCGGAAGGTGACGAACCGCCACGCGCTGCCGAACGCGCTCATCCCGGTGGTGACGGTGGTGGGGTTCACGGTGGTGGGCCTGATCGGCGGCGTGGTGATCACCGAGACGATCTTTGACTTGCCGGGGATGGGGCAGGCGGCCGCCCGCGCGGCAGGCAGCCTGGACCTGCTGACGGTGGTCAGCTTTACGATGTTTACCTCGGTGGTCGTAATCCTCGCGAACCTGGTGATCGATGTGGTTTACGGTTTGCTGGATCCGCGGGTGAGGCTGAGCTAGGGAGAGACCAGGTGCAGCGCACCCTCGAGGTGCGCCGCACCGAGTGAATGAGGTGATGAATGGCAACAGACACGATGACACCGAGGCAGACCCCGGGGCAGAGGACGATCACCCGTGACGACGTCGCGGGCTGGACCCTGCCGGAGCTGAAGGGGCTGCGCAAGCTCCTGGGTCCGGAGTGGTACCGGATCGTGCACGGGGTGGTCACCAATCCCCTCTCGGTGGCCGGCCTGATCATTGTCACCCTCTTTATCCTGATGGCCGTGTTCGCCCCTGTCCTGGCTCCACCGTCCAAGCTCTCGCCCGACCCGTACCTGATCCCGCGCGACGGGTATGGTCCCGTGCCCAAGCCGCCGGGCACGGTATGGGCCAAGAACCCGCCGGACGCACCCGGGTGGTACAGGCTGCTGACGGGCAAGGACGAGTGGGTGCACATCATGGGCACCGCGTCGGGGCAATTCGACATCTGGTATGGTGTGATCTGGGGCTCGCGCACCGCCCTCTTCGCCGGCCTCGTGGTCACCTTTAGCACGGTGTTCATCGGCATCATCGTGGGGTCCATTTCGGCCTTTTACGGGGGATGGCTGGACGACGTGCTGCAGCGCATCACCGAGATCTTTATGGCCTTCCCCTTCCTGCTGGCGGCGCTGATGCTGGCGGCCATCCTGGTACCCAAGTTCGGCCGGAGCATCTGGCCGCCGACGATCGCCCTGATTGTCTTTGGCTGGACGCGCTACGCGCGCGTGGTGCGCGGGGATATCCTATCGGCCAAGGAACGGGACTATATCCTGGCGGCGCGGGTCATCGGCGCCAAGGACAACCGCCTGATCATCCGCCACATCCTGCCCAACGTGATCTACCCGATCCTGGTGCTGGCCTCCTTCCGGCTGGGCGACGCGGTGCTCTCCTTCGCGGCGCTCTCCTTCCTGGGGGTGGGTACGGACATTGGCTACGCGGATTGGGGGCAGATCATCAGCTTTGCCCGCGACTGGATCCTGAGCCTGAATACAAACTGGTACATCGTGGTCTACCCGGGCCTGGCCCTGCTCATTTTTGGCCTGGGGTGGAACCTGATCGGCGACGCCCTGCGCGACATCCTGGATCCGAGGCTGCGGAGCGTGCGGGGGTAGAGCCCCCTTCAATCCCCCCGTAAGCGGGGGAGGCCAAATCCCTCGTTCCCACGGTCCCCGTGGGAACGAGTTTTGTCCGGCGCTCGGCGCCGGGGTCCCCAAGGGCGCAAAGAAGTGACCGATGAGCAGTGAAATGGCGAAAATGGGCCCACAGGAAACAAGCACCGATCCGGCCGACCAGACCCTGCAGCTCGGCTTCCTGTCGGGAGCGCTGGCGGGGCTGGCATTGGCGTTGGGCGCCTATGCGTCCGACGCCGTTTCTTTGGGCCTGAGCCACGTGCGGCTCGTCTACCCAAGCCTGATCGGCGGCGTGCTGACGCTGGTGGCACTGGGCGGGCTGGGCGGATGGCTGGCCGTGCGCCTGGGCAAGGCCTGGGCCTCCATGCTGGTCTGGCTGGTGACCGCCGCGCTGATGATGCTCCTGATGGGGCACCTCCCCTACGAGGGACGCACGCTGACGGTGTGGCTCTCCGATCTCGACTCCTGGGGCCTGCCCATCTTCCCGTTTGACGTTACTGCCGGCACCGGCATGGCGCTGGCCGGCTTTTTCACGCTGCTGCTCTTTGGCATGCTGGGCCTCGTGCAACCCTACCGCCTGGAGACGATCTCGGGCGAGATGGAGGTCCCCCCCTCCGTCCCTTCGCTTCGCTCAAGGGCAGGCCCGCGGGGGGGGGGAAGGAGAGGCGCCCGCTGCGGCAGGGGGGAGGTTGAACGCGCGCGGCTGGTTCCTGATGCTGCTGCCGCTGCCGCTGGTGCTGGGCGTGGGCTTTATCAACGACAACGTCGTCAACCGCCCGCTGCGGGTGGCCCCACAGCAGGTGTACGAGGCGATCCGCACCGGCCGCACCTACGAGGGCGACCTCTTTGCGCTGAGCCTGGAAAAGGGCGTCAACTACAATGCGATCAAGGGCGTGCGCGAGCTGATGGGCGAGAAGGTTTCGCTGTCGATCGGCGGGTCGGACGGCATGTCGGACACGGTATTCGTGGTGGCCGATTTCGACAACGGCGCCTGGATCACCTGCCGGGTGGTGGCCGACCAGCTTTCTTTCTGCTACGACGCCAAGCAGCCCTACCTGAAAGGGCTCGCGGCGGTGATCGCGACCGGGCAGGTGCCGGAGGATTGCCCCTACTGCCGCTTCTCGGCCAGCGACGAGCTGCGCGCCTGGCTGCAGGACCAGGCCGCGGCGCTGGGCGGCGGAGCCGCAGGTGCGGAGGCTGGCGCAGTGGGGCAGCTACGTGCAGGTGGAGGCCGCGCCGGCCGGCGGCGGCTATGCCATCGAGTGCCTCTTTCACAGGTTCGATCCCGTTACTTTGGAGAGCTGCCGCATTGTCCCATCCAAGTGAATACGACGTCTTGATCCGCAACGGGGTTCTGTACGATGGGCTCGGGGAGAGCCCGGCCGGCGGCGATATCGGGCTCGTGGGTGACCGGATCGCCGCCGCCGGCGATCTGGGGCGGGCACGCGGCCGGAAGGAGATCGACGCGCGGGGGCTCGCCGTCGCGCCAGGATTCATCAACATGCTCTCCTGGGCGGGCGAGTCGCTCATCCAGGACGGCCGCTCGCAATCCAATATCCGCCAGGGCGTCACGCTGGAGGTGCTGGGCGAGGGGCGGTCGATGGGGCCGCTGAGCGAGGAGATGGCAGCGGAGGCGACGGCGCGCCAGGGGCGCATCCGCTATGACGTCGAGTGGCGGACGCTGGGTGGGTACCTCGATTGGCTGGTGCGGCGAGGCGTTTCGTGCAACGTCGCCTCGTTCGTCGGTGCGACCAGTGTGCGCATCTACGCGCTGGGCTATGCCGACCGGCCGCCGAGCGCCGGGGAGCTGGCGCAGATGTGCGCGCTGGTGCGCCAAGCGATGGAAGAGGGCGCGGTGGGGCTCTCGTCGGCGCTGCTGTACGCGCCGGCCTGCTACGCCGGCAACGACGAGATCGTCGCGCTGGCCCGGGCCACGGCGGAGTACGGCGGGCTGTACATCTCGCACATCCGCGACGAGGGGAACCACCTGCTGGAGGCGCTCGGGGAGCTGACCGGCGTGGCGCGCGCGGCCGGGATCGCGGCCGAGGTGTACCACCTGAAGGCCTCCGGCCGGGCCAACTGGGCGAAGCTGGACGACGCGATCGCGCTGATCGAGGCGGCGCGCGCCGAGGGGCTGCGCATCACCGCCGACATGTACACCTACCCCGCTTCGGCGACGGGGCTGGACGCGGCCATGCCCCCCTGGGTGCAGGAGGGCGGGCACCGGGCCTGGATCGAGCGGCTGCGCGACCCAGGCCTGCGGGCGCGGGTGGCGCGCGAGATGGCGACGCCCAACGACGAGTGGGAGAACACTTACCTGGCAGCCGGCTCGCCGGAGAAGGTGCTGCTGGTCGGCTTCCGGAGCGAGGCGCTGAAGCCGCTCACCGGCAAGACGCTGGCGGAGGTGGCGGCGATGCGCGGCACATCGCCGGAGGAGACGGCCATCGACCTGGTGATCGAGGACGACAGCGACGTGGGCACCGTCTACTTCACGATGTCGGAGGACAACGTCCGCCGGCAGATCGCGCTGCCGTGGGTCAGCTTTGGCTCCGACGGGGCGTCGCAGGCGCCGGAGGGAGTCTTCCTGGAGGCGAGCCCCCACCCGCGGGCGTACGGGACCTTTGCGCGGCTGCTGGGCAAGTACGTCCGGGAGGAGCGGGTGATCCCGCTCGAGGAGGCGGTCCGGCGGCTGACCTCGCTGCCGGCGGAGAACCTGCACCTGCAGGGCGGGGCCGGCTGGCGCCCGGCTACCTGGCCGACGTCGTCGTGTTCGACCCGGCCGAATCCAGGACCACGCCACCTTTGACCAGCCGCACCAATACGCCACCGGCGTAGAGCACGTGTGGGTGAACGGCGTGCAGGTGCTGGAGTGCGGCGAGCACACCGGCGCCAAGCCGGGGCGCGTGGTGCGCGGGCCGGGTTGGCGGGGAGTACGATAGACCAGACCTGACAGGTCTTGAAGACCTGTCAGGTCTCGCTCATTACGGCCGGCGTGCGCCCCAGTACAGCTCTGTCCAGTGCGGCTCCTCGAGCGAAGAGATCTGGACGACGGGCACGCGGTAGGACGTCGCGTGGATGAACGCCGGGGCTCCCAGGCACAGCCCCACATGCGTGATGCGCTCCCGCCCGAAAAAGATCAGGTCCCCCGCCTGCAGCGCGTCCCGCTCCACCGGCGCCAGCCTCGGGTCGGTGTACTGGATGCGAGAATCGCGCAGGAGCTGCACCCCGTTAAGCCGGTAGACGAGCTGCACGAACCCCGAGCAGTCGATCCCCAGCGGCGTCGTCCCCCCAAACAGGTAGGGGATTCCGAGAAAGCGCCGGGCCGTGGCGAGAAGCGCCTCGACGCTGCCGCGCGGCCGCGGGAGCGCCGGATCGACGGCCGCGAGATCGCCGGCGCGCATCCAGCGCTGCACCCGGTCGGGCAGCGCCACCAGCGTCCAATCCTCCCTCTCCTCGACCAGCGGCAGCCGCGCGCCCAGCGTCACCCGTCCGGCAGGCGCATGAGAGACGCCGTCCGGCACATAGTACAAGAACGGCATCAGCGTCTGCACTTCGCCCACGCGGCCGGACGTGGCGTAGGGCGGCTCACCCGGCTCGTACAGCCGGACGTGGCGCGCCTCGATCCAGCCGCGGTATTCGTCGGGCAGCAGCACATGATGCCAGCCGTTGCTGCTCTGCTCTACGGCCAGGCTCGTCCCCAGGCTCGCCTGCGTCACGACGTCGACGTCCGTCCCGGGGCCGCTGTATAGGTTGGCCACCGTATCGAGCACTACACCGGTTGGCTGCATCAGTCTCCTCCTTGGTCCTTCGTTCCCCCCTACGTCCCCCCCGCTGCGGCCGGGGGGAGGGTGAACACCTCGTCCGCCAGCACCCCGCTGCCCACCCGGGCCACCGCGCCGGCCATCGTCACGGCCCAATCCGGGCCGATGCGTATGTCGATCACGCCACCCGGCATCTGCACGGCGATCTCGGAGCCGCACAGCCCGAGCCGGTGCGCCACCGCGGCCGCCGCGCACGAGCTGCTGCCAGAGGCCAGCGTGTAGCCGGCCCCCCGCTCCCATATCTCGATCTGGATGCGGCCCCGGTCCAGCACGCGCATGAACTGGACGTTCGTCCGGTTCGGGAAGCGCGGGTCGGCCTCGACGTACGGCCCCCAGCGGCGCGCCTCCTCTGCCGAGACGCTGTCGCACAGCACCACGCAGTGCGGGTTGCCGATCGTGGCGGCGCAGTACCGGAAACGCCGCCCCCCCACCTCCAGCGTCTCGTCGAGCACCTCCCGGGGCGGGCCCGCCACCGGGATGCGGACGCTGTAGAAAGAGACCGTGCCCATCTGCACCGTCACCCGGCGGCCCTCCTGCTCGACGCGCGCCGTCACGGCACCGCCCGGCGTGGCAATGGTAAAGGGCTCGCCGCCCACCAGCCCGCGGTCCCACAGCGACCGCACAAAGATGCGCAGCCCGTTTCCCGACTTTTCGAATTCGCCGCCGTCGGGATTGAACAGCCGCAGCCGAAAGTCGCATTCCAGGTCCTCGTAGGGGCCGAGAAGGAGGCCATCCGAGCCGGCGCCATAGTGCCGGTCGCAGATGCGCGCGATTTGGGCAGGCGTCAGCTCTTCAGCCAGCTCGGCGGGGTCGACCACCAGGTAGTCGTTGCCCAGCGCCTGGTACTTGGTGTAGGCCACGCGGCCGGGAGAAGCGCCCGGGCCACCCACGAGCGACCGGTCCCGGCGCACCAGGTCCTCCAGCGACTCGCGCGCCTGGATCAGCCGCGCCTGGCCCTCGTCCAGCCAGAGCACGGCCGGCCGGCGCGCGCCGTTGTAGTTGTTGGCCATCGACACCTGGTAGGCGCCCGAGGCGGGCAGCGCGACCAGCTCCCCCGGCTCCAGCTCCGGCAGCGGCAGGTCGCGGATCAGCACGTCGCTCGACTCGCAGTAGGGCCCCGCCAGCGTGGCCGGGCCGGCGGCGGGCCGCCCCGGATCGCGCACCGGCAGCGCCGAGTAGCGCGCGCCATAGAGCGCCGGCCGCGGGTTGTCGGCCAGCCCGCCGTCGAGCAGCACCCAGCGGCGGTGCGGCGTGCGCTTGGTGCTCCCCACGCGGTACAGCGCCACCCCGGCGCGGGCCACCAGGCTCCGTCCCGGCTCAAGCTGGATGCGCGGCAGCGGCAGCCCGCGCGCCCGGCAGCCCGCCGCGACCGTCTCGGCGACGCAGCGCGCATAGGCGGCGATGTCCGGCTGTGGCAGATCCTCCTCGGCGTACGCTACCCCCCACCCCCCGCCCGGCGAGAGCGCCCACGCGCCCTCGAGGCCGATCTCGGCCGCCAGGTCCAGCGTCCTGTCCAGCGCCTCGGCGACAGGCGCGCGCTCGCGGATCTGCGAGCCGAGGTGGAAGTGGAGCCCGGTCAGCGGCAGCCCCCGCGCGCGGCAGAGCGCCGCCGCGGCGGCCACTTCGGCCTCCTCCATGCCGAACTTGCTCTCGTGCTGGCCCGTCTGGATGTAGGCGTGGGTATCGACCACGACGCCCGGCCGGTAGCGCAGCCAGAGGTCGGGAAAGGTGCAGCCCGGCCGCCAAAGCTCCGCCAGCCGCTCCAGCTCTGCCAGGTGGTCGACGACCAGCGTGCCGGCGTGCGCGGCCGCCGTCGACAGCTCTGCGGGGCTCTTGTTCACGCCGTGGACGACGATCTGCGCGCGCGGCACCCCGGCCGCGCGGGCGATGCCGATCTCGCCCAGTCCGGCGCAGTCGATCCAGAGGCCGGCCCGCGCCGCCCATTGGGCGATCGCCGTGCAGAGGAACGCCTTGCCGGCGTAGGTGATGCCAAAGGGACCGGGTAGGAGGCTGCCAGCGCGCCGCGGTAGGCCTCGAGCGCCGTCTCCAGCGTCGCGCGGTCGTAGAGGTAGAGAGGCGTGCCATGCTCGGCCGCCAGCGCGGCCAGGTCGCAGCCGGCGATGGACAGGGCTTCGCCACCGGGGTAGGTGACGACTTCGGTCGTTTCGGGAAAGAGCGCCAGGCGTCGGTGCATGGGATTCCTCGCTGCGGGTGATTGTACACCGCGCCGGACGGGAGGTCAAACGCCGCCGCGCGCCTACCGGAAGGCCGAGAGCTTGCACGGAGGATCGCGGGTTGACAATTGTGCCTACTTTGTGTATGATGTAGTCACGTCAATGGTCCTGGAAGGGAGGGCATCGTGAGCGAGGTGACTGTCGGCGTGCGCGAGCTCAAAGCGCGCCTCAGCGACTATCTGCGCAAGGTCCGGATGGGCGACACGATCGTGATCACCGACCACGGCGAACCGGTGGCACACCTCGTCCCGGCCGGCCAACCGCTCGAGGAGAAGCTGCAGGCGATGGTCGACGCCGGCAGCCTGGCCTGGTCGGGCCAGGGGCTGGCGCCGGCGCTGCCCCTCGCCGCCGTGCGTGGAACGCACTCTGTGGCCGACCTCCTGATCGAGGAGCGCGGATGATCCTCTACCTGGATTCCAGCGCCCTGGTCAAACGCTACGTGCGCGAAGCGGGCTCGGACGATGTGGAGCAGGTCATCGCCCAGGCCGGCACGGTGGGAACCGGCATGGTCAGCCGTGCCGAGGTGGCCGCTGCGCTCGCCCGCGCTGCGCGCTTGGGGTGGGTGTCACGCGACGAAGCCGAGGCCGCCATGCGCGCCTTCCGCGCCGATTGGCCGCACCTGGCCCGGATCCAGCTCTCCGAGCCCCTCCTGGCCCGCGCCGACGCCCTGGCCTGGGACTATGGCCTGCGCGGCTACGACGCCGTGCACTTGGCGTCGGCCGTGTTCTGGCGGGAGACCCTCCGCGAGCCCGTCACACTCGCCACATTCGACCGCGAGCTGTGGCACGCGGCTCGGGCAGCCGGCCTGGAGGCCTGGCCGCCCGGGGCCCTGGGAGAGGTACAAGTTCGCCAGGTTGCTGAGCGTACCGGCGTCGTGCGGGGCAACTCGGTCCTCGAGCTCCTGCGCCCGCAGGAACCAGCGCTCGGCGTCGGCCGGCCGGCCTGCACCCTCGGCGACGAGGGCGAGCTGGTTGTAGCTCCTGGCAAGGTCGGGCAGATCCTGGATCTGCTCTATGATGCGGACCGCCTCGCGGTAGCAGCGCTCGGCCTCTTCCCAGTCCTGCCGTTCCTTTGCCACCAGTCCGAGCTGGTGCCAGGAGCCTGCCTCAGACTCTGGCTCGCCCAGCGCGCGAAATGCCTCGAGCGCCTCAGCGTAGCGCTTCGCCGCCTTCGCCAGGTCGCCGCGCTGCAGGGCCAGGGTGCCGAGCTGGCCGAGGCGAGCGGCAATCTCGCTAAGGTCGCCCGTGTCTCTGCCAATAGTCAGCGCCCGCTCGTACTCCGCCTGGGCCTCGTCGAAGCTGCCGAGTTCGACCAAGCAGTCGGCTGCATCCCCCTCGGGCCCGGCCTGCTAGAATCGGCGTATCAGGCTTGCCTGGCCTACGAGCTTCGGAAGCGTCGCCTACAAAGTCCACCGCCTCTTCTCCTTCCCAACCTGTACGCCAACCTCGGCATCTTTCGCTCCTTCGCCGCATCAGGCTTGCCTCGCCTACGAGCTTCGGAAGCGTCGGCCTCAAGGTCGAGTGCGAGCTTCTCCTTCCCGTCCAGTACGCCGGCTTGCAGATCGACGCCGGCGACCGACTGGATCATGCCGTCGAGGGCTGCGTGGTTGTCGAGAACAACGCGGTGCAAGCCCTCTTGCCCATCCACGAGGTCGCAGCTCCACATATCTCAAGCTGGGCGACTGCCGCCTGGGCTTCCTGCCCTCTGGAGATTCCCAAGAACGCAAAACCTGCTCAACTGGCACGTGCCGCTCATGAAGCAGGGCATCAAGCGTATGGTTAACCGCCTTTGAGCCACGCCTTGGCGCCAACCGCAAAGGCGCAAAGAACGGTAAGTGAGAGCCCGGACAACCTTGGCGTCTTTGGCGCCTTCGCGCTGAGACACCCAAGGGCCTTTTGCACACCCGCCCCGCCTCTAGTATACTCTGCCCCGGACGCGCCGGCTGCGTCCGAGAAAGCGGAGATGCACCTCGAGCGATGAAGGCGACACAGAAGCCGCTGTGGGGAGTCCTAGCCGTCACGGCCGTCCTGCTGGCTGCCGCCGCGAACGCCCTATCGCCGGGCCCCACCCGCGCCCAGGCCGTCCAACCCACGCCCAAACCGACCTCCATCCACACCGGCACCGGCATGTCGCCGACGGAACGGCTCGCCAGGCCGGCGCTCTCCGATCCCCCGACCCAGATCGAGCTGGGCCACGTCGAATACTGGATGTCGTGCATGGTCTGCCACGGCGACCGCGGGCAGGGGCTGACGGAGGAGTGGCGCGACGTGCTCGACCCCGAGGACCAGAACTGCTGGCAGGCCAAGTGCCACGGCGCTGCCCATCCCCCCTACGGGTTCCAAATCCCGCGCACCTCGCCCTTGATCATGGGCACCGGCGCTCTGACCGGCTACAAGACCGCGCAGGACCTTTTCGAGTACATGCGCGTCAAGATGCCCTGGTCCTACCCCGGCCTCTTCGAGGACGACACGTACTGGAATCTCACCGCCTACCTGGCCGACGCCAACAAGATCGACCTGGGCGACAGGCCGCTGGGGCCGGAGAACGCGGGCAAGATCCTGCTGCTGCCCAACCTGGTGCAATCGCACCACGACGGCCTGCGCGTTGAGCGGATCGTGGCGGGGACGATGGTAGGGCTGCTCTTGGGCGCCGCCCTGCTCTACGGGCTGCTGCGGGGGCGGTGAAGTGACGAGCCTGGGGAGAGTGTTGGCCGTCGCCCTGTTCTGGCCGGCCATAGCCTTGCCGCTGAGCGCCGGCGGCCTCTCGGGCCGGCTCCTCACGCCGCCGCAGCCAGCCGGCGAGCCGGCAGTCGACCGCCTGGCCGAGCCGGTGCTGGGCGAGTCGCCGACGCAGGTGGAGCGGGGCCGCTCGGTCTACTACTACAACTGCATGCCGTGCCACGGCGACCGGGGCCAGGGGCTGACCGGCGAGTTCCGGCTGGCCTGGCCCGAGGATCACCAGAACTGCTGGGCACGGGGATGCCACACCGGCAAGTCCGAGCTGTCGGCGTTTGCCATCCCGCGCGAGGTGCCCGCCGTGGCCGGCACGGCCGGGGCGCTCGGCCACTTTGAGCAGGCGGACGCGCTCTTTGCCTACCTGCGCGAGACGCAGCCGCCGCAGCGGCCCGGCGCGCTCTCCGATCCGGAGTATTGGGCGGTGACCGCCTTCCTGCTGCACGAGAGTGGCCGGCCGGCCGAGGCCGGGAGGCTGGCCGGCGGAGCGCCGGGCCATGCGGGGCGCGCGGCGGGGGTGCTGGCCGCGAGTGCGGCGCCGCTCCTGGCGCTCGCCGCCGCAAGGCGGCTGGGAAAGACCCATGCCTGAACGGAAGGTCAGCCGGCGCACGTTCCTGACCTGGCTGGCGCGCGGCTCGGTGGCGGCGGCCGCGGTCGCCGCGACGAGCCAGGTGGTGCGCTTCCTGGCGTACGAGCCCCCCGGCTCCGAGCAGGCGATCCTGCCCCTGGGCAAGCCGGACGGCTACCCGCGCGACGCGCTCTCCTACGTCGCCGAGGCGCGGGCCTACGTCGGGCACGACGCGGGCGGGCTATACGCCGTGGACGCCGTGTGCCCGCACCTGGGCTGCCTGGTGGAGCTGGGCGAAGAGGGCGGCTTTGTCTGCCCATGCCACGACAGCCGGTTCGACGGCCAGGGGCAGGTGCAGAACGGCCCGGCGACGAAGGGGCTGCGCTTCCTGCACCTGTGGCTGGACGAGGCACAGGGCCAGCTCATGGTCGATCGCACCAAGCCGGTCGACGCCACCGCACGGCTCTTGCCATGACACCGTTGCGCTGTGAACAGGCGAGATCCTTCGCTTCGCTCAGGATGACTGGAGCCTGGGGATGACGCCCAAGCGACCCAACTTTTACTACCACCTGCACCCGCCGACGATCCCGGCGCGCGAGGTGCGCTTCTCCTACACCTTTGGGCTGGGCGGCATCTCGCTGGCGCTCTTTCTCCTCCTCGGCATCACCGGGATCGTCGAGATGTTCCTGTATGTGCCCACGCTCGAAGGCGCGCACGAGACCATCCGGCAGATCACCTACATGGCACCGGCCGGCTGGCTGCTGCGCAACCTCCACTTTTGGGGCGGGCAGCTCATGGTCGGCACCGTTTGCCTGCACATGGCACGCGTGGCGCTCAGCGGCGGCTACAAGGGCCGCCGGCTGAACTGGCTGATCGGCGTCGCACTCCTGCTGCTGACGCTGGTGCTCGACTTTTCCGGCTTTGTCCTGCGCTGGGACCAGGACACCGCCTGGGCGCTGATGGTCGGCACCAGGCTGGCCGAGTCGATCCCGGGCATCGGGCCGGCGCTCTACCGGGCGATGGTCGGCGGTGAGGCGATCGGCTCGCCGGCGATCCTGCGCTTTTACACCTGGCACGTGCTGGGGTTGGCGCTGCCGGCGGCGGTCCTGTCCGGCTGGCACCTCTTCCGGGTGCGGCGCGACGGGGGCATCTCCCACCGCGAGGGATCGCCGAGGGTCGACCGCGGGCACCTGGTGCGGATGGAGGTGGTGGCGCTGCTCTTGACGCTGGCGGCCGTGGTCGGGCTGTCGCTGCTGGTCGACGCGCCGTTGGGCCCGCCGGCCGATCCCACTGCACTGGTGGACAAGCCGCACGCGCCCTGGTTCTTCCTCTGGATACAGGAGCTGCTGCGCTTTGGGTCGGTCTTTGTGGCCGGCGTGTTGGTGCCGGCCATCATCCTGCTGGTGCTGGCCGGATTGCCCTACGTGCTCGACCGGAGCGACGAGGGCGCGGCGGTGTGGCTCAACCGGACGGGGCGTTGGCTGCAGGTCGTCTTCTTGCTGATCGCGCTCGCGGTCGTGCTGCTGACGCTGCGGGGGGCAATCCGGTGACCACGGGCACAAGGCCCCATTCCTCGTTCCCACGGTCCCCGTGGGAACGCACTCCCCGGCGCTCTGCGCCGCTGCAGCCATGCGACGCAGAGCGTCCAGGCGCCGGTGCCCACGCAGGAGCGTGGGCACCAGTGAGAGTCAGGTGTAGCGCATGAAACCCTTGCCGGTACTCGCCTTCGTGCTCCAGCGGATTGGCACCGTCGCCGTCACGCTCGTCATCGTCACGGCGCTGATCTACGGCATCATCAACCTGGCACCGCTCGAGTCGCGCGTCAGCCTGTACATGGGCAAGCGCACGCGGTCGAACATGTCCCCCCAGATCGAGCAGAACATGATCAAGGCGATCATCAAGGAGCACGGGCTGGACGACCCCTTCCCGGTCCAATACGTGCGCTGGCTCGGCCGCATGGTGCGGGGCGAGTGGGGCTACAGCCCGCTGCTGCGCGCGGACGTGCTGGAGGTGCTCGTCAAACGGACGCCGGCCACGGCCGAGCTGACGCTCTTCTCGCTGCTGCTCTTTATCCCGCTGGGCCTGGTGTTCGGCGCGGCCGCCGGCTGGAAGAGGGGCCGCGCCGGCGACCGGGGATTCCGGCTGGCGGCCTACATCGCCACGTCGGTCCCGCCCTTTGTCCTGGGGCTGGTGCTGCTCTCCATCTTTTACGTGGGGCTGCACTGGTTTCTGCCGGGCACGCTCAGCTCGCGCGCGGAGATGGTGGTCGATTCGCCCTCCTTCCGCACGTTCACCGGCCTGGTCAGCATCGACGCGGTTCTGAACGGAGAGTGGGGGGTGAGCCTGGACGCCGCGCGCCACCTGGTGCTGCCGGTGGTGACGCTGAGCCTCTTCCACTGGGCGACGCTGGGGCGGGTGACGCGTGCCCTGATTATCGAGGAGACGGGCAAGGGCTACGTCACGGCGGCACACGCGAAGGGGCTCGCCCCGAGGCGCATCCTGTGGGGGCATGCCGTGCCGAATGTGATCGCGCCCGGGCTGACCAGCAGCGCGCTCTCGGCCGCGACGCTGATTACGGGCGTGTACGTCGTCGAGATCGTCTTCAATTGGCCGGGCGTCTCAAAACTGATCACCTACACGTTCTATGAGCCGGACGTGGCGCTGGCCGCCGGCTTTTCGGTCTACAGCGTCCTGGGCGTGCTGGCCATCATGCTCACGCTCGACATCCTCCAGGTGCTCGTCGATCCACGCCTGCGGGGCGGTGGGGAAGGCAGATGAGAGGCCTGCGGCGTGCGCTATCGAACAGCCAGGTTCGGCTGGCGTGTGCCATCTTGGGGATTTTCTTCCTCGTCGCGATCCTGGCGCCGGTGCTCGCCCCGCCGGACGATCCCGCCAACCCCAGCACCACGCGCGTCGTGGGCCGGGCGCGGGTCGGCCTGCCGGAGCCGCCCAGCCGCGAGGCGCTGCTGGGGACAACCCCGGGCCAGCTCGACGTCTTCTACTCGGTCGTGTGGGGGACGCGCTCGGCGCTGCGCTTTGGGCTGGTCGTCACCCTGATCACGGCCGTGATCGGCACCCTGCTCGGCGCGATCAGCGGCTACGCCGGCGGCATCGTGCACAGCCTGGTGCTGCGCGTCAGCGACGGATTTCTCGCCTTCCCGGTACTCGCCGCGGTGTGGCTGATCGGGCAGGTGATGCTTCCGGCCACGGTCTGGGACGAGCCCACCCGCATGCTGCAGATCTTCCAAGCTCTGAACCTGACCCCCGTCCTGGTGGCGCTCATCCTCTTTTCTTGGATGCCCTATGCGCGGCTGGTGAGCGTGAACGTGCGGCAGCTCAAGCAGGCCGATTATGTCATGGCCGCGCGGGCGGTCGGGGTGCCCGGCCCGCGCATCATCCGCCGGCACCTGCTGCCAAACGCCCTTGCACCCGTGATCGTGGTGGCCGCGCGTGACGTGGGCGCGATGGTGGTGCTGGCGGCCGCGTTCGACTTTATCGGGATGGGTGGGGGCACGGTGTGGGGCCAGCTCCTGGCCGTCGGGCGGGATTATGTCATCGGACTGGGCGGCAACCCGCTGGCCTACTGGTGGGTGTTCCTGCCGGCCACGCTGGCGCTCGTGTTCTTTGGCGTGGGATGGAACCTGCTGGGCGATGGGCTGAACGCGGCGCTGGACCCACGGGCGGGGTAGCATAGCCCCGTGTGGGCGCTAGGACGGGCACAAGGTTCCCAAGCAGAGCGAGGCTGAAGCAGGTGAGCGTTGTTTTGACTTCTGCCGCGACCTTTGGTATTATGCTCGGAGCGCCGGGCCGATTTCGTGCGCAGCCGGCACCCAGGAGAACGAGACATGCCACTGCTGGAAGTCAAAGGGTTACGGACCGAGTTTCACACCCAGGACGGGGTGGTGAAGGCCGTCGACGGCGTCTCCTTCCACATCGACGAAGGGGAGACCCTCGGCATCGTCGGCGAGAGCGGATGCGGCAAGAGCGTCAGCCTCCTTTCCGTCATGCGCCTCATCCCTATGCCGCCCGGCAAGATCGCGGCCGGCGAGGTGCTCTTCGAGGGCGTCGACCTCCTCAAGCTCAGCGACGACGAGATGCGCAAGGTGCGCGGCAACAAGATCGCCATGGTCTTCCAGGACCCGATGACCTTCCTGAACCCGGTGCTCACCATCGGCCGGCAGATCATGGAGGCGCTCCAGCTCCACATGGGGATGAACAAGAAGCAGGCGCGCGAGCGGACTGCCGAGCT
Organism: uncultured Chloroflexia bacterium; assembly: GCA_963701775.1. GTDB lineage: Bacteria > Chloroflexota > Anaerolineae > JAAYZQ01 > JAAYZQ01 > DAOQVR01. The sequence goes on along the minus strand of CAVPBH010000028.1, from coordinate 33,389 downwards.
GCTGGCGATGGTCGGCATCCCGGAAGCAGCGGACCGGCTGGACGACTATCCCCACCAGTTCTCGGGTGGGATGCGCCAGCGTGTCATGATCGCCATGGCCCTGGCCTGCAACCCCCAGATCCTGATCGCCGACGAGCCGACGACCGCGCTGGACGTCACGATCCAGGCGCAGATCGTCGACCTGGTGAAGCGGCTGCGGGATAGCATTGGCCTGGCGATCATCTGGATCACCCACGACCTGGGGGTGATTGCCGGGCTGGCCGACCGGATGATGGTGATGTACGCCGGGCACGTGGTGGAAGAAGCGCCGGTGAAAGAGCTGTACGCCAACCCGCGCCATCCCTACACCCTCGGCCTGATCGGCTCGCTGCCGCGGTTGGACGAGATCCGGGCGGACAAGCTCACCTCCATCGAAGGGCTGCCGCCCGACCTGATCGACCTGCCACCGGGCTGTCCCTTCCAGCCGCGCTGCGTCTACTCCGTCGAAAAGTGCCGCGAGGTGCGGCCCGAGTTGGAGCCGGCGGGTCCGAGGCATTCGATCGCCTGCTGGGTGGACGTTTCACGGGGAGGTGCGGCATGACACAAGAGGGCGCGCTCGTCCAGGTCCGTGGTCTCAAGATGCACTTTCCCATCACGCAGGGGATCGTCATCCAGCGCCAGGTCGGCGCGGTGAAGGCCGTCGACGGGCTCAACTTTGACATCGTCCGCGGCGAGACGCTGGGCCTCGTCGGCGAGTCGGGCTGCGGCAAGACGACCACCGGCAGAGCCATCCTCCAGCTCTACCGCCCCACCGCCGGCACGGTGGTTTTCAAGGGCGAAGAGCTGACCAAGCTCAAGGGCGAGAAGCTGCGCCGCATGCGCCGGCAGATGCAGATGATCTTCCAGGACCCCTACGCCTCCCTCAACCCGCGCATGACCGTCGGCGACATCATCGGCGAGCCGCTCCAGGTACACGACATCCTGAAGGGCCGCGCGCGCCGCGACCGGGTGCAGGAGCTGCTGAAGGTGGTGGGGCTCAACCCCTACTTTGTCACCCGCTACCCGCACGAGTTCTCGGGTGGGCAGCGCCAGCGCATCGGCGTCGCCCGCGCGCTGGCGGTGCAGCCCGAGTTCATCGTGTGCGACGAGCCGATCTCGGCGCTGGACGTCTCGATCCAGGCGCAGATCATCAACCTGCTGGAGGATCTGCAAGCCAAGTTCAACCTGACCTACCTCTTCATCGCCCACGACCTGTCGGTGGTGCGGCACATCTCGGACCGGATCGCGGTGATGTACCTGGGCAAGATCGTGGAGCTGACGGGCCGCAAGGAGCTGTACGAGAACCCGCTGCACCCGTACACGCGGGCGCTGCTGTCGGCGGTGCCGATCCCGGACCCGGTGGTGGAGGAGCAGAGGCGGAGGATGGTGCTGGAGGGGGACGTGCCGAGCCCGGCGCATCCGCCGGCGGGGTGCAACTTTCACACGCGCTGCCCGCTGGCGATGGAGCGCTGTGGGAAGGAAGAACCCGAGTTCCGCGACGTGGGCGGTGGTCACTGGGTGGCCTGCTTCGCGGTCGAGTAAGGAAGAAGGGGCTTTTCCAGAAGAGAACAGCCGTCATGCTGAGCGAAGCGAAGCATCTCGCTTCTCTGCGCTCGGTGGGGAACCGGAGATTCTTCGGTCGCTACGCTCCCTCAGAATGACGGTTTTCTGGGTAGTCAGGCCCTCCAGAAGTGGCCGGACCGCCGCGAAAGCGGCGGTTCTGTTTTGGTGGGCGCTGTGCCAGTATGCCAGTGTGCGCACAGGTACTATGGCTGCGGCCGGCGTTTTTTTGACGAAACAATTACCGCCCTGCAAGGACTCGGCGCGCGGGGATTCCTGTGCTGTGGAGGGGGCAACACAGACCCTATTGGGTCTCTCACGGCTGCGACAGGGATTCGAGTTGCCTTGGGTATGCTAAGAACTGGTATACCAAGCAGGAACGACTATCGCGGTCGCGGACGGCGTTGGCGTCCGGTGACCGCGCACGGACGCTGACAAGCACATGCCTCGAAGCCCCTTCCCAAAGATGGTTTGGGACTTTCCCCTACCGGTTCCCCCAGATCGGGGATGACGTCTCCCCCATGCGGCTGGTACACTATGCTCAGTGGACCAGGCGACACGTTTCCGGATGATCCGGAACGCGGCTGGCGCAAACCTTGGGGAGGACTGCAACATGTGCTCAGAGACTCGCTTCAAATCAATCGCAGGATCGGCAGCGTTGGCTTTCGTGCTGCTCGCTGCCCTGGCTCTGTCCGCCTGCTCATCGGCAGAGCAGGTGGATCGATCATCGTGCGCTTTCGACATGGACAAGCGTGTGACCATCAATGTCACGTATGTTGACGTGAAGGTGGTTTTCGACCAGCTTGCCCGAGAAGCAGGCTGTGCGATCGCCGTCCGCCCTTTCGTTCGAGGACATGTAACCCTCACGATGCAGCGCGCGACGGTCAGTGAAGTCCTGGTCGCCGTCTGCAAGCAGGTCGAGTGCAAGTACACCTACGACGGGACGCACCTTACCATTTCGCGCCGTACGTTCATAGACAATCTCAAGATGCGTGCCAGCGAGCGTGACTACCAAGCTCGGCTTGAGTGGTTCAAGAAGTTCGACGTGCGGTTGCCGGAGGGCATGTCCTATGAGGATGCCACGGTGAGCAGCGTGCTGGCTGAGATCTCGACGGCCTCTGGACTCGCGATCACCCCATGGGAGGGTGAAGGGGATCGTGAGGTCACCCTCGACGTAAGTGGCATGACGGTCCACCAGGCACTCGAAGCCATTGTCCGCCAAATCGATGGCGAGGGATCTGTGATGGTCGGGTCATGGAATGGCGGACACACGGAGTACCGGCTCGTGGACAAGCCATAGCAGGCCAGCACTCGGAGGTGGCAGATGAACTCGCAGATCTCCTCTCGCTGCTCTCTTGTCCTGACCTTCGGACTAGTCATCGCGCTGCTGGCTGGCTGTGGAACACCCGCACCCAAGCGAGCGGAAGTGAAGGCTGGAACGTGGCAGAAGTTCGAGGCGAGACTGGAGTACCTCCGCCAGCAGATGAAGATCCCCGGCATGTCGGCCGGCGTGGTCATGGACCAGAAACTGGTCTGGGCCAAGGGCTTTGGCTACGCTGATCTGGAGAATCAGATCGAGGCCACCCCGGACACGCCCTATCACCTGGCATCGGTCACCAAGACTGTCGCTGCCACCCTGGTCATGCAACTCGTCCAGGAGGGGTTGATCAGCCTGGATGACCCGGTGTCCAAGTACGGCGTCGAATTGGAGAGCGAGGGTACGGTCCTGGTGCGGCATCTGCTGACGCACACCTCCTCGGGGCTTCCCGGCACGGTCTTTCGCTATGACGGGGGCCCCTACGCCCTGTTGAGCCGCGTCGCGGAGCAGGCCACGGGCCGGTCCTTCGGCACGCTCATGAAAGAACGGATCCTGGAACCCGCCGGTATGACCAACACGTGGATGGACTACCAACCCTGTGCGATCGCGCTTGGCCTCTCTCCCTACCCGGCCGATTGGGACGCCACCGTCATCGGCACAGCGAAGCCGTACCAGCTGGCTCCATCCCTCAAAGTGGTCCAGGGCATCTACACCGTACGGGGCTTCTCGGCGGCAAGTGGCCTCATCTCGACGGTCAACGATCTGGCCAAGTTCGACATCGCCCTCGACCAGACCGTTCTCCTGCAAGAGCAGACGAAGGTCGAGATGCTTTCGGCCGGAGTGCCCATCTACCCGGATCGAACCGACCTCACCCACGGGCTGGGCTGGTTCTCGGAGGAATTCATGGGCACACAGCTCAACTGGCACGCCGGCCAGATGCCGCCCTCGGCATCCGCCAACATTGTCAAGGCGCCGGAGCAGGGTCTGACCTTCATCGTCCTGGCGAACACCGACTACCTCAACGTCCCATGGGCGATGACAGACATCACGTATCAGACTGTGGCGCTGGCCTTCTACGAGACCTTTGTCTTCTCACGGCAGTTTGGAAAGGCCGTGCCCGAGGTGGATTGGGAAGCCGGCGAGGACGCCCTCGTCGATCAATTGAGCAAGGTCACAGATCCAGACGTGCGAAAGGTCCTGGATAGAGAATTGTGGGCCTATCGCCAGTTGTTTGCCGGCGTGGGACGGCGTGACCTGGCGGACCGGCTGCTCCAGGTGCACGAGCGGGCCTATCCTGGTTCCTCGCCGGGCGCGCTCGATCGGACTGTCGTTCCGGGGGTTCCCGCTGTGATGTCTGCTTCGCTTGCGACCGACCAGGTCCAGCTCAGCGACGAGCAACTGGAACGGCTCATGGGCGGCTACGTTTTGAGCGACGCAAAGGGGAATCCTGGATCCCTGCCGCACGACGTCCGATTTCAGGCGATCAAGGGGAAGCCGGTCGTGTCCTTCCCGCAGGGCTGTTTCGACCTTGTGTCGACTACCCCCACGCTCTTTACCACACCGCAACGCGACTTCACGCTGTCCTTCCAGCTAGACGGCGAAGCCTCGGAGCGTATAACGGTCCGCGGGGCTGGATTCGAGGCGGTGTACCTGCCTCAGAAATGAGCCCGCGGGCTGTCGTGGAAGAGCAGGTGGGGTATCCGGCATGAGGGCGGTGCTAGGCGCCGCGAGCCTTGCGCCGACTGGATGGCATTTCGAGGACCCCTTGACGTGGGAGCCTTTCCTTGGTATGATTTGGGTATCGGTTGAGCCGGCGCTCCGCCTGATTGACAGGACCTCGCGTGCTGCGGCCCACCGGACGGGAAAGGAGGCGCTCGCATGACAAGAGCGAGGTGGCTGGGTCTGGTCGTGGCCCTCCTCGCACTCTCGCTTGCCCTGGCCGGCTTGGCCTGGCACGCCGAACAGGCGCGCCGCGAGGCGGCGGCTGCCTGGTCCACCGCGGCCGCCGAGTCGCTGGTGCGCGCCACGGCGGAAACCAACGCTCTCCAGGAGGCGCACAGCCACGCCACGGCCGAAGCAAGCGCGCACGCCACCACCGAGGCGGCTGTGGTAGGCGCAGCCATTGCACGCGCCACGGCTGAAGCGGCTCTGGTGAGCGAAGCCAGCGCGCACGCCACCGCCGAGGCGGCGGCCGAAAGCGGAGTGCAGCCACGAGGAGCGCCAGGCCCGGGTCGCACTCTCGCGCCAACTGGCGGCGCAGGCCCAGACGGCCCTTGGCGCGTATCCCCAGCGCAGCCTCCTCCTTGCCGTCGAGGCACTGAGCGTGACCCTTCAGGCCAAAGAGCCACCTGTCCCTGCTGCGGAGGAGATGGTCCGGGAGGTGCTCTCCATGGTGGGCGGGACTCCGTTGACCGGGCACGAGGGGCCTGTCCTTGCCGTGGCCTTCAGCCTCGGCGGGGGCTGGCTGGCGACCGGTGGTCAGGATGGCACGGTGCGCGTGTGGGATGTGGCCGACCCGAGCGCGCCGCCGGCCGTGCTGCGCGGCCACGAGGGTGCGGTCGTCGTCCTGGCCTTCTCCCCCGACGGCCGCTGGCTGGCGACGGGGAGTGAGGACAACACGGCGCGCCTGTGGGACGTGTCCAACCCGGCTGCGCAGCCGGTCGTGCTGCGCGGCCACAAGTATACGGTCGCCGACCTCGCCTTCTCTTCTGACGGCCGCTGGCTGGCGACGAGGAGCTACGACACAGCGCGCTTGTGGGACGTGTCCGGCCCGCCGAAGGCGCGGGGCGTGCCCCAATGGCAAGCCGACCATGTCCGCGCCCTGGTGTTCAGCCCGGACGGCCGTCGGCTGGCGACGGCGAGCGGGGACAACCGGGTGCGCCTGTGGGACTTGCCCGACATGGCGGTCGAGCCGGAGGTGCGGCGCGAGTACGACGACGCCAGCGCCTGGTGGGTGGGCTTCAGCCCGGACCTGCGCTGGCTGGTGACGGCAAGCGAGGACGGCACGGTGCGCCTGTGGGATCTGTCCGATCCGGCGGCGGAGCCGGTCGTGCGCCAAGGGCACGATCTCACGGTGGATGCTATGGCCTTCAGCCCGGATGGCAGCCGGCTCGCGACAGGAAGCGAGGACAACACGGTGCGCCTGTGGGACCTGCACGATCCGGCGGCGGGGCCGTTTGTGCTGCCGGGGCACGAGGGCCCCGCCCGGGTCCTGGGTCTTTCCCCCGGCGGCCGCTGGCTGGCGTCGGCGAGCGAGGACGACCACACAGTCCTGCTGTGGGACCTTTGCGGGGGGTGCGGATACTGGGACGTGTGGAGAGCTGCGGATACTACGACCTGGCTTATCTGCGCGGGCATGAAGGGGATGTCTCAGCCCTGGCATTCAGCCCGGACGGGCGCTGGCTGGCGACGGGGAGCGGCGATGGCACCGCGCGGCTATGGGACACGTGGCGTGCGCCCAACGTGGAGGCTGAGCCGATTGTGCTTGATGCGCAGGGCACTGCGGTTTTCGCCGTGGCGTTCAGCTCAGATGGGCGCCGGTTGGCGACGGCGAGTGTGCCGGGCGGGTGCGCCGTCGAGTGGGCGAGTACCAGCGGGGAGTCAAGGCTTTGGGACCTGTCCGACCTGGCGGCCGAGCCGGAGAACCTGCGCGAGTACGAGGGCGAGGACCGGGCGGCGGCTTTCAGTCCGGATCTGCGCTGGCTGGCGACAAGTGACTACGGCACGCGGACAGCGCGCCTGTGGGACTTGTCGGACCCGGCGGCGGAGCCGGCCGTGCTGCGCGGACACACGGACTCTGTCTCTGCCGTGGCCTTCAGCCCGGATGGGCGCTGGCGGCAACGGGGAAGACGACGGGACGGCACGCGTGTGGGACGTGGCGACCCGGCGGCCTGGCCGGCTGTTCGGGCAGGGCAGGAAGTGTGGATTCGGCTTTAACATTCAGCCCGGATGGGGGCATGCTGGCGACCGGGAGCGGCGATGGCACGGCGCGCCTGTGGGACATGGCCCACCCGGTTGCGCGGCCGCGTGTGCTTCAGGTCCCCGGGGGTGGTGTCACGGCCCTGGCATTCAGCCCTGACGGGCGCCGGCTGGCGACGGGGAGCGGCGATGGTACCGCGCGGCTATGGGACACGACCGACCCGGCCGTGGAGCCGGTTGGGTGCTGCAGGGCCACGAGGGTGCCGTCCTGGCCGTGGCCTTCAGCCCGGATGGGCGCGGCTGGCGACGGGGAGCCAGGACAGCACGGTGCGCCTGTGGAACCTGGCGGATCCAGCGGCGGAGCCCGCTGTGCTGCAAGGGCACTATGACGGCGTCTACGCCCTGGCGTTCAGCCCCGACGGGCGCTGGCTGGCATCGGGAGGCTGTGTGGGCGAAGCGCGGCTATGGCGGGTGCGGAGCGACGACCTGGTGGACCTGGCCTGCCAGCTCGCGGGCCGCAACCTCACCCGCGCGGAGTGGGAGGAGGCCCTCGGCGGCGAGCCTTATCGCGCCACCTGCCCCGGCTGGCCGACGCCGGGGGAGTGAGTCGCACAGGTTCGAGCCTGGCCGCAGGACGTCCGGAGACGGGAGCAGGAGCAGGCAATTCTCCTGAGGCTGTCTGTCTGAGCCTTCGTTCGAGGGCCAGCATTCTCCAGCAGCAAGACGGCCGCCCCGCGGCATGATGGGCTATCGCTCTCCCACAGCATACTCCTAGCTGCAGGTATACCTACAGGGATACGCGCAGTATTCACTTGGGGGCACTCTGCACCCCACCGCAATCGGTGAGGCTCTCCTGGTGAGCCGGTCAGCGGGCCGCCTTTTTCCTGTCCCGTCAAGAAAGCCGCCTCCGTTCGGCACTTGTTCCGGTCCCGCTTGCCGGGAGCGGAGGGCGATTCACGCGGTCGGTGTTGAGGTCTTCGCTTGGCGCCAGTGCGGCGTTCTGCTATACTGCCGGTAGAACCGCAGCACAGGTGTCTTGGCGGAAGTCGTGAGTCCATGTGTATGATTACTGCGGCCAGTTTCGATGGATTCGCCCCGTTGCTGGTTCTGAGTTGGCATCGCTCCAGGCGGCCACTGTGCGAGCGCGGCCCATTGCTGGGCAGGCTCTTTGCGGGCGACGTCACCCGAGGCCTACTACACGGCGCGGCGCTGGCCTGGGCGCACTTGGGCGAGGCCGACCGGGCGCTCGCCGCGCTGAGCGCGGCCGCCGACCGCGGCTGTCCCCACGCCGAGTGGGCCCGGCGGCAGCCACTTTTCGCCTGTTGTTCGGACGGCCAGAATGGGAGCCATCCTGGCCCGCATGGCGCAAGCCGCAAAGTGTGAGGTGGAGTGATGCACGGCGGGGAGGTTTTTCCGGTTCTTGCCTCGATCCTTTCTCCCGGAGCGCTGGTCCACGAGGTGCTGCCGGGTTTCGCGGTGGGTGAGATCAGCCAGTGCACTTTCTACTCGGGCGGCTTCAATCACACCTACCGGGTCAGGACGGCGGAAGGCCGTACCTACTGGCTACGAGCCTACCGGAAGGGGTGGCGCACGCTGGAGGATATCCAGTGCGAACTCGACGTCCTGAATCATCTGAAGCACAAGAGCTTTCCCGCCGCTTGGCCGGTGCCGTACAGGGATGGGCAATGCTTCTGTGCAGTGTCGGCCCCGGAGGGGCAGCGCTATGTGGCGCTCTTTGCGGAGGCCCCAGGCCAGGAGGTTTCCTATGCGCACGAGCCTGAGCAGGTAGCTCAACGCTACGGGCGCGCCGTGGCGCAGATGCACGGCGCCCTGGAAGATTTCAGCAGCCCGCATGCGCGCTTCCACCTGGACATTCCCTACTTCACCAGTCGGCCTCTCCACTACGTGCAACCATTCCTGGCCCATCGCCCGGACGATTGGGCCTACGTGCAGCAGTTTGCCGAGACCCTGCGCCAACGGCTTCTACGATTGCCTGCCGAAGAGCTCGAGCAGGGCTTTTGCCACGGCGATCTCCAGGGCTACCATGCCAAGGCGGACTCTAGCGGCACCCTGACGTTCTTTGATTTTGACTGCGGCGGTTATGGCTACCGCGCCTACGACCTGGCGGTGTTTCTGTGGTGCTGTCGCCTGGAGGATGCGGTCGCCGCACGCTGGCCCTCGTTTCTGCAGGCCTACCGTGAGACCCGTTCTATCGGTGACCTGGATGTGCAGGCGGTCCCGTTGTTCGTGTGCGCCCGGTACCTATGGCATGTGGGGGTGCACGCACAGAATGCCCCGGACTGGGGCAGTGACTTTCTCAACGAGGAGTATTTTGACGCACACCTGAAGCGCCTACGAGACGCCGACGCGGACTATCTGGCAGAATCACAAACGTAGCTACGCTCTAGCGGCGTGATCAACGATGGCATCGCTCGTCTCGTGACACCCAGGCCGGGGCCCTCCGGCAGGCGCAGCCGCCCGTAGTCGAGGGTGACCCCCAGGTAGGGATCGTTCGTCACGGTCACGTTGCCGTCGATGTCGGCCCAGTCAAAGAGCGGCGCGATGTGCGCTGCGGCCGTAATGCCGAGCGACGTCTCGATCATGCAGCCGAGCATCACCTGCAGGCCGTGAGCGCGGGCGACGGCGACCATGCGCAGCGCCTCGCGCAGGCCGCCTGACTTCATCAGCTTGATGTTGACGCCGTCCACGCAGCCGGCCAGGCGCGCGATGTTGGGCGAGGTACGCACCGGCTCGTCGGCAAAGACCGGGATCGGCGACGCGGCGTGCACGCGGCGCAGCCCCTCGATGTCCTCCTCGGGGAGCGGCTGTTCGACGAACTCGACCCCCAGGCCGGCCAGGGCCGGGATGGCGCGCAGCGCCTGCTCCTCGGTCCAGGCGCAGTTGGCGTCTACGACGATGCGCGCCGGCGTCACCTCGCGCACGGCGCGCACGGAGGCCAGGCAGTGGTCGACGTCGGGGCCAAGCTTGAGCTTTAGGATCGGGAAGGGGGCCGCGGCGGCGTGCTTGCGCACCTCGTCGAGCGGGCCGATGGAGATGGTGAAGGAGGTGGGCGGCGCGGCGGCGGGGTTGAGGCCAAAGAAGCGGTAGAGCGGCACACCCAGCTTCTTGGCGACCAGGTCGTGCAGGGCAATGTCCAGCGCGGCGCGGCCGGCCTGCGAGCCGGGGGGAAGGGCCGCCAGGAGATCCTCCAGCCGGAAGGGGTCGGCGCCGGCCGGCCAGGCGCGGGTGGCGGAGGCCAGGTACTCCAGCACGCTGGCCTGCGTCTCGTGGTGCTGGCGGACGGGCGCGGCCTCGCCCCAGCCCTCGTGCTCGCCGTCGGAGAGGCGGACGAGGACGTTGTTGCGCTCGGTGCTCACGCCGTGCGCGATGCGGAAAGGCGTCGATAGCTTGACGGTAATGGGTTCGTAGGCTAGTTCCATGCGGGGGATTGTAGCACGGGGAGGCGGGAGGGGCAAGCCAGGAGAAGACCTTCCTGGAAGCTGCGAGCTTCCAGGAAGGCGATCCCTTGCGCCAAGCCCTCAGTGCATGGTATCCTGTCGCAGGCTGCCGGCAGCGACAGCCCATTCCACCAGGGAGGCCTACCATGAAGATCAAGCAGCTCGCCACCCGGCAGCGCATCCGCAAGGGGCTGCTCCTGCTCTCGCTCCTGCTCTTCCCGGTCACGCTCTACTACTTCTCGCCCGCCCTCATCCTGGGCGGCGCCTCCGAGGGCATCGTCAACGGCTCCTTTCTCGTCTTTGGCCTGATGTTCCTCTCGTCGCTCTTCGTCGGGCGGCTGTGGTGCGGGTGGGCCTGCCCCGCCGGCGCGCTGCAGGAAGTGGCGGCGCCGGTGAACAACAAGCGCTTTCCGCGCGGCAGGGCCGACTGGATCAAGTGGGCCATCTGGCTGCCCTGGATCGGGCTGATCGCCTTCCTGGCGATCCGCGCCGGTGGCTACCGCGCCGTCGACCCCTTCTACCAGATCCCGGGCGGTGTCACGCTCGCCATCCCGGCCGACGGCGGCGGCCCGCCCTGGTGGATGATCTACTACATCATCGTCGGGCTCTTCCTGGCGCTGGCACTCGTCTTTGGCCGGCGGGCGGGCTGCCACACCGTGTGCTGGATGGCGCCCTTCATGATCCTGGGGCGGTGGCTGCGCAACCGAGTGCATTGGCCGGCGCTCAGACTCGTGGCCGCACCGACCAAGTGCACGGATTGCCTGACCTGCACGCGGGAGTGCCCGATGAGCCTGGAGGTGCACGAGATGGTGCAGCGCGCGGATATGGAGGACGCCGAGTGTATCCTGTGCGGCACCTGCGTGGACGGCTGCAGCCAGAAGGCGATCCGGTTCTCGTTCAGCGGGGGGAAGTAGGAGCCGCGGCCGCTCCACTCCGGTCCGGCTGCCAGCCGAGGAGCTCCAACGCCCGCGCCGCAGCTTCGCGCACCGTTGGGTCTGGGGTCGCCAGGGCGGCGACCAGCGGGCCAATCGCGCGCGGGTCCCCAATCTGGCCCAGAGCGGCGGCCGCAGCAGCACGAGTCGGAGGCTCAAAGTTCGCCAGGGCATCCAGCAGCGGCTCCACGGCTTGGGCATCCCCTGTCTGGCCGAGCGCCACGGCGACGGCCCGGTACGCATCGCGGCTGAAGTAGGGATCCTCCAGGACGCCGGTCAGCGGCCCGATGGCCGGAGCGCCAATCGCCCCGCACCTGGCCCATTCCTCCTTTGCGATCCAATACGCTGCGCCGGCCTCACCCCGGTCAGGCTCCCAGCCAAGGCGATCGAGCGCCCCGGCTGCGACTCTCCGTACCGAGTGCTCTGGGTCCCTCAGCGCGCCAAGAAGCTGTGGCACGGCCCGGGCATCGCCCGTCTGCCCGAGGGCTTTTGCAGCCGCCTCGCGCAGCTCGAACACGCCTCGCCGCAGGAGAACGGCGAGCGGCTCTACGGCTCGGGCATCGCACTGCCTCCCCAGGGCCGCCACGGCGGCCACGCGCACCTGCGCGTCCTCGTCCTTCAGGGCAGCAATCAGGGGCTCTACCGCCATGGGGCTGGGGTTCTCTCCCAGGGCCAGGGCAGCGGCCTTTCGCACAGCCGGCCTCCTTCGGGTAGGCCAGCGCCTTGATCAGCCCCTTTGCGTCCCGTCTCTGTTTCAGTTTTTCGACGTTCGGTGGTCCAAATAGGGGCATCTTCGCACTCCTATCCCGTGCCACATACGAGAAGCCCTACGCCGCGCCTTGCCCGATCATCTCGTCCTTCTTGTCTTTCCCTGGGCGAGGCGGCCCGCGTTCGGCGACAGGCGCAGTGTACACCGGCCTGGGCGAGGCGCCAACCTGGTCCGAAAGGCTCGCGCTGCGAGGGTCCACCCCCGCAGCGGCCCATTCCGTACGAGGAGGCCCGGAAGCCCCGAAGGTTGCCCTGGCGGCTGTGAAGTGGTATGATCGCGCCACGGAGGTGGAGCATGGGCGTGATTGAGGTTCGCGCCATCGGCGCCGCGGCGTTCTTCCTGGTCATCCTCCTGTCAGGCGTCTGGTTGAGCCGGCGCGGCCGGCCTTTCAGCACCCTGATCCTGACGGTCCACAAGCTACTCGGGCTCGGGGCCGGCATCTTCCTGGTCGTACTATTGGTCCAGCTCGGGCGCGCTGCGGGCTTGGGCGCGGGGGTGATCGCAGCAGCCGCCGCTCACCGGCCTGGCCATGCTTGCCGCGGCGGCGACGGGCGGCGTGCTGAGCGGCGCCAAGCCTGCGCCGGGCCTGGTCCTGCGGCTGCACCAGGCGGCAGCCCTCCTGGCGCCGGTCGGAGCGGCCGTACTCTTCTGGCTGCTCCTCAGCCTGGAGTAATGTGACGCCTGGGAACCCAGAGCACTGCCCTCGCGTCTGTGAAGTGGTATCCTACCGGCAGGGAGGGTTTATGAAACGGATTCTCGCTCTCGCCTTGTTGCTCGTCGTAGTCGCCGCCTGTGGCTCGCAGGCGACGCCGAGTGCCACGCCCGACGCGGTGGCGACACAGGTGGCGGTGATGCAGGATGCGGCCGCCACGCTAACCGCGCAGGCGCCGGCCGCGACCGCGACCGAAGCGCCGCCGGCCAATCCGACCGCCAGCGCCGCCCCACCCACGTCGACCGCCACCTCGGTTCCGCCGACGGCGATCGCCGTCCCGTCGGCGACGCTGCCCGCGCCGACGGCGACCAAGCCGGCGCCGACCGCCACGCCCACCCAGGTCCCGCCCACCGAGGGCCCGAGCCTGGGCAACTTTGCCGTGGTCGGGGTCTATGCCGGCGACGTGCTCAACGTGCGGGTGCGGCCGGGCGCCGACCAGCCGGTCGCCGGGACGATCCCCTACTACGGCCGCGGCGTGCAGGTCTACGCCGGCGAGCAGAAGGTCGGCGGCGCGCCCTGGGTCCACGTGCGCTACGCCGGGGTGAGCGGCTGGTCCAACCGCACCTTCCTGGCCCGCCAGGTGGGGGAGGTGGGCGACTCGCTGGCTCAGAAGGCTGCCCAGGCAGTGCTGGCGCTGCGCGACCACGACATGGCCGAGCTGGCGGCGCTGGTCCACCCGCTGAAGGGGGTCATGTTCTCGCCCTACACCTTTGTGCGAACGCTGCAGGGGGCGCCGGGCGAGGCCGACATGCTCTTCACGCGCGAGCAGGTCGCCGGGCTCTGGCCGGACCCGACGGTGTACCATTGGGGCTACCACGACGGCTCGGGCCTGCCGATCGACCTGACGTTCCAGGCGTACTACGCCGAGTTCGTGTACGACGTCGACTTTGCGCAGCCGGAGGAGATTGGGTTCGACGAGTTCATCGGCCAGGGCAACACGATCAACAACATCCGCGAGGCGTATCCGATCGGCGTGCCGGTGGAGTACTACTTCTCGGGGTTTGACCCGCAGTACGGCGGGATGGACTGGCGCAGCCTGCGGTTGGTGTTTGAGCAGATGGACGGCGCCTGGTACCTGGTGGGCATCGTCCACGACGAGTGGACGATCTAGAGTGAGGCTGCGAAGCGAAGAGGTGGCTTACGGCCTGGGCGCCGCGATCGTGGCTGCTGCCGTCTTCGCTTTGGTCGAGAGCCAGACGAGCTGGCCCTTCTACGGCGCCTGGCTGGCGGCGCTCGGCGCAGCCACGTTTGCGGTCTACGGCGCCGACAAGCTCTCCTCCAAGGCCGGCTGGCGGCGCGCGCCGGAGCTGATGCTGAATGTGCTGGTGGTGCTGGGCGGGTTCGCCGGCGGCTGGGCCGGGATGATGCTCTTCCGGCACAAGAGCAACCGCCGGAAGCATCCGACGATCTGGCTGGTGCTGATCGTGAGCACGATCGGGCACGCGGTGCTGGCGTACCTCCTGCTCGTGCGGGGCGGGTGAGGCGCTATCACCTCCCTTGCCGCAGCGGGGGAGGCGGGGTGGGGGTGCCTCTCCGCTCCGCTCTGCGGCAGTCGCCTGGCCGGCCGGGAACAAGACGCCCAGAAGGGGCTATGCTACGACCGGCGCGCGGACGCGGAGCGCCCGGCCGTGCGTGCCGCCGCGGAGCGACGGCACGAGAGGAAAAGGGCGGCAGACAATAGCCACGGAAATCCTGTTTCTTGTCGAAGAGGCACCGGAAGGCGGATACTCCGCCCAGGCGCTAGGCTACTCGATCTTTACTGAGGCTGATACCTGGGAGGATTCTGAGACAGGCGGTCCGGGACGCGGTCCTTTGCCACTTTGACGAGGGCTCTCAGCCTCCGACAATTCGCCTGCGCGCGGTTCGCGAAGAGGTGCTGGTCGAGGAGCTGTTCGGCACCCGGTAGACGCAAGAGTCCACGGCTTGCCGGGGCATGCCCGAGCACGCTCGGGGCTTCTACTCCGCCACTCTGCTTGGGCTGCCTATGTGACCTCTCCGACGCCCAGAAGGGGCTATGCTACGACGGCGCGCGGACGCGGAGCGCCCGGCCGTGCGTACCGCCGCGGAGCGACGGCACGAGAGGGCCGCAGCAAGGGCACACCCCGGGGAAGTGGGAAAGTGGGAAAGTAACTCTCCGTGTCCCCCGTGCTGTCTGCATGCCCTCTCCGTTTTTGCCTTTTCGCCAGGATCGGTTAGAATGGTTAGTCGGCGGTATGGCGCAGCCGGCCATGCAGCCGCGGCCCACATCTTGTGATCTTAGGGGGTTTTTCATCTCTATGGAGGAGAAGCAGAACATCGAGACGGATCCCGAGGAGGGGAAGGAAATCGAGCAAGCGCCCATCGAGCAGCCCACGGAAGAGCAGCCTGTTGTCGAGCAGCCCATCGTGGAACAGCCGGAGCCGGAGTTGCCGGCCGTCGAGCAACCGGAGGCGGAACTGCCGGCCGTCGAGCAGCCGGAGGCAGCAGCGCCGGCCGTCGAGCAACCAGAAGAGCACCCGATGTCCGCCCTGATGGAGACGGACCTGAGCTTCCGCAAGCTCAAGCCGGGGGACATCACCGAAGGCGTGATCGTCAGCGTCACGCCCACCGAAGTGCTGGTGGACGTCGGCGCCAAGTCGGAGGGCATCGTCCCTGCGAAGGAGCTGGAGCGCCTGGGGCGCGACGGCCTGGAGACCCTCAAAGTCGGCGACAAGATCTTTGTCTACGTCATCCGGTCCGAGGACCGCGAGGGGAACCTGCTCCTCTCGCTGCGCCGCGCGGAAGAGGAAAAGGACTGGGTCGACGCCGAGAAGCTGCACGCCTCGCAGGAGGCGTTCGAGGGCCAGGTGGCCGGCTTTAACAAGGGCGGCCTGATCGTCCGCATGGGCAAGCTGCGCGGCTTTGTGCCGGCGTCGCAGCTCGGCCCCGACCACCAAGGCAGCGACAAGCAGCAGCCGGAGGAGCGCTGGGCGCGCCTCGTCGGCCAGACGATCCACGCCAAGGTGATCGAGATCGACCGCAAGCGCAAGCGGCTCATCCTTTCGGAGCGCGCGGCGGTGCGCGAGTGGCGCGACAGCCAGAAGAAGCGCCTGCTCGAGGAGCTGCGGGTCGGAGAAGTGCGGACCGGCACGGTCACGAGCCTGTCGGACTTTGGCGCATTCGTCGACCTGGGCGGAGCGGACGGCCTGATCCACCTGTCGGAGCTGTCTTGGGATCGCTCTGCCAAGCCGCGTGACATCCTCAAGACCGGCCAGAAGGTCGAGGTGTACGTCCTGGGCGTCGACCGCGAGAAGAAGCGGATCGCGCTCAGCCGCAAGCGGCTGGAGCCCGAGCCGTGGACGACGGTGGAGGAGCGCTACTACGTCGGCCAGCTCGTCGAAGGCCTCGTCACCCGGTTGGCTCCCTTCGGCGCATTCGCGCTGGTCAACGGTGAGATCGAGGGCCTGATCCACGTCTCGGAGCTGAGCGAGGCGCGCATCAACACCCCCCAGGAAGTGGTTCACGAGGGGGACAAGCACGTGATGCGCATCATCCGCATCGAGGCGAAGAAGCGGCGCATGGGCCTCTCCATCCGGCGTGTCGCCGACCCGGCGTACGCCGACCTTGACTGGCGGGCGGAGCTGGAGGGCGAGCGGCCCCAGGCGAAGAAGGTAAAGGAAGAGGAAGAAGAGCCCTTCGACGACGAGGATCTCGACGAAGAAGAGCTGGACGAGGACGAGTTCGACGACGAGGACCTCGACGAGGAAGACGAGGACGAGGCGTTGGACGAAGAGGAAGACTCGGACGACGAAGACGACGACGAGGAGGAGCACGAGGACTAGACCGTTTCCTTTGTGACACGGCTTACCCACTTTTGGCCAGACTTGGCCTATACTGGAGGCGCGCGGCCTGAGGGGCCCTCCGGGCTTGCCCGGGAGGCCCAGGCTGCGGGTGATCAGCCGAGCCAGGGCTGGTGAAAGGGAGAAAACGTGGCTGACAACTTGGACCGCTTTACGAAGCGGGCACGCCGGGCGCTGACCGCCGCTCAGAACGAGGCGCTTCGCCTCAATCACCGGTACATCGGCACCGAGCACCTGCTGCTGGGCCTCGTGGGCGAGGAAGGCAGCGTCGCAATGCGTGTCCTGGCAGAATTGGGCCTCTCGGCCGACGAGATCCGCGAGGCCGTGGAGCGGGCCGTCGGCCGCGGAATCCGGCCGATGGGCGGTCCCCCCACCCTGACCCCCCGCACGAAGCGCGTCCTCGAGGTCGCCGTCGAGGAGGCGCGCCGGCTCGGCCACCATTACATCGGCACCGAGCATCTGCTCCTGGGCCTGATCCGGGAGGAAGATGGCATCGCGATCGAGGTACTGCGCCGCCTGGGCGCGTCCCCGGAAAAGATCGAAGAGCAGGTCAGCCGGATGCTCGTCGACAGCCCCATCCAGGCGGGCGGGCGCGGCGGCCCGAGCAACACGCCCACCGTCGACCAGCTTGGCACCGACCTGACCGCGCTAGCGGACGCCGGCAAGCTGGACCCTGTGATCGGCCGCCAGACCGAGATCGAGCGCGTGATCCAGATCCTTTCGCGCCGCACCAAGAACAACCCCGCCCTGATCGGCGAGCCGGGCGTCGGCAAGACGGCCATCGTCGAAGGGCTGGCCCAGCGCATCGTTGCAAGGCCAAGTGCCGGAGACGCTGCTGGACAAGCGCGTCTTGCAGCTCAACATCGGCAGCCTGGTGGCCGGCACGATGTACCGCGGCCAGTTCGAGGAGCGCCTGAAGAAGGTCATCGACGAGATCCGCGGCTCGGGCGCGATCCTCTTCATCGACGAGCTGCACATGCTCGTCGGCGCGGGCGCGGCCGGAAGCTCCGTCGACGCGGCGAACATCCTGAAGCCGGCGCTGTCGCGCGGCGAGCTGCAGTGCATCGGCGCCACGACGCTGAACGAATACCGCCAGCACATCGAGGGCGACGCCGCGCTCGAGCGCCGCTTCCAGCCTGTGTTTGTCGACGAGCCGACGCGTCGACGACACGATCTCGATCCTGCGGGGCGTGCGCAAGCTGTACGAGGCGCACCACCGCCTGCCGATCACCGACGAGGCGCTGGAGGCCGCAGCCCGGCTGGCGGCGCGCTACATCACCGACCGCTTCCTGCCCGACAAGGCGATCGACCTGATCGACGAGGCCGCCTCGCGGGTGCGGGTGTACAAGCTGCCGCAGACCGGCTCGCTACAGACGACCGTGACGGCCATCAAGGAAGTGCAGCGGGAGAAGGACGCGGCGATCGACGCCAAGCGCTGGGCCGAAGCAACTGCCCTGCGCGAGCGGGAGCGCACCCTGCGCAGCGAACTGGAGCAGCTCCGCGTGAGCTGGGATTCGTCGTCGGCACCGGTCGCCGTGACCGCGGAAGACGTCGCCGAGATTGTCTCGATGTGGACGGGTGTGCCGCTGATGCAGCTCCAGACGGAGGAGTCGGCCCGCCTGCTGAACATGGAAGAGGCGCTGCACAAGCACATCGTCGGCCAGGACGAGGCGATCGCCGCCATCTCGCGCGCGGTGCGGCGTGCCCGGGCCGGCCTCAAGGACCCCAAGCGCCCCATCGGCTCTTTCCTGTTCCTTGGCCCGACCGGCGTCGGCAAGACCGAGCTGGCGAAGGCGCTGGCGCAGTTCATGTTCGGCACCGAAGAGGCGCTGCTGCAGCTCGACATGTCCGAGTTCATGGAGCGCCACACCATTTCACGCCTGGTGGGCGCGCCGCCGGGCTACGTCGGCTACGACGACGCCGGGCCAGCTCACCGAGGCGGTCCGGCGCCGGCCATTCACCGTGATCTGCTTCGACGAGATCGAGAAGGCGCATCCCGAGGCGGTGAACATGCTCCTGCAGATCATGGAGGACGGCCACCTCTCGGACGCCAAGGGGCGCAAGGTCGACTTCCGCAACACGATCATCATGATGACCTCGAACGTCGGCGCGGACGTGATCAGCCGCTCGACGGCGATGGGCTTCCAGCGCAGCCAGGAGACGGCCGCCTCGCAGCAGGAATCGTACGACGATATGAAGTCGAAGGTGCTGACGGAGCTGCGCCGGCTCTTCCGGCCCGAGTTCATGAACCGTGTCGACGCGGTGATTGTCTTCCATGCGCTGACGCGCTTGCATATCCAGCAGATCGTGGCGCTGGAGGTGGGCAAGGTGAACGTGCGGCTGGCCGACCATGGCCTGAGCCTGCGCCTGACCGAAGCGGCGTGTGACTACCTGGCGGAGAAGGGCTTTGACCCGCACCTGGGCGCCCGGCCGCTGCGCCGCGTCATCCAGGCAGAGGTCGAGGACACGCTCTCGGAGGAGGTGCTGGCCGGCCGGTTTGGGACGGGGCAGTCCGTCGTGGGCGACCTGGGCGAAGGAGCACTCGTCTTCCGGATCGACGAGACTGAGGGCGGGCCCCCGCCCGAGGAGAGCGCCGCCCCCGAGGCGGCCGAGGTGAGCCTGAGCTGAGGGGCTGTTCTCTCCCGCTCCCTTCGGGCGTGTGCAGGGGTGCGGGAGCAACCCCCACCCCGCCTCCCCCTGCCAGCAGCGGCGGGGACTGAGGGGGCGTAACTTGAAGTCCCGCGTTCACTACGTCTGCGAGTCGTGCGGCGCCAGCGCAGCTCAAGTGGTCGGGCCAGTGCCGGGCCTGCGGCGAGTGGAACACCCTCGTCGAGACCCTCGTCGACGAGCGAAGAGAGGCGGCCGCAGCGCGCGCCCTGGCGCCCTCGGCGCAGCCGCAGTCCCTGCCCGAGATCCGCTCCGACCAGCTCCAGCGCATCCCCGTGGCGATGGAGGAGTTGTCGCGCGTGCTGGGCGGGGGCATCGTTCCCGGCTCGGTCGTGCTGATCGGCGGCGACCCCGGCATCGGCAAATCCACGCTGCTCCTGCAGGCCTCGGCCCAGCTTGCCGGCGAGGGCCGGCCGGTGCTCTACGTCTCGGCCGAAGAGTCGGTGCACCAGATCAAGATGCGGGCCGACCGGCTCGGGCTTCAGCAGCCGAGCCTCTTTGTCCTCTCCGAGGTGGCCCTGGACCCGATCCTGGCGCAGATCGAGGCGCTGAACCCGGCGCTGGCGATCGTCGACTCGATCCAGGCCATCGCCTCCGAGGAGCTGGAGTCGTCGGCCGGCAGCGTCAGCCAGGTCAAGCGATGCGCCTCGGCGCTGCTGCGGCTGGCAAAGGTGAAAGGCATCCCCATCTTTCTGGTCGGCCACGTCACCAAGACGGGCGCGATCGCCGGGCCGCGGGTGCTGGAGCACATCGTCGACGCCGTGCTCTACCTGGAGGGCGACCGCTTCCACACCTACCGGCTGTTGCGCTCGCGTCAAGAACCGCTTCGGCTCGACGCACGAGGTCGGCGTTTTCGAGATGTCGGAGCAGGGCATGGTCGAGGTGACCAACCCGTCGGAGGTGTTCCTGGCCGAGCGGATGCCGGAGGCGGCCGGCTCGGCCATCGCGGTGACGATGGAGGGCAGCCGCCCGCTGCTGGTGGAGATCCAGGCGCTGGCCTCGACGACCTCGTTCGGGCTGCCGCGCCGCACGCCGAACGGGGTGGACACGAACCGGCTGCTGCTGCTGGTGGCTGTGCTGTCGAAGCGCGTGGGGCTCAAGCTCTACGACCAGGATATCTTCGTGAACGTGGTCGGAGGGCTGCGCGTTAGCGAGCCGGCGGCCGACCTGGCGATCGCGCTGGCGACGGCTTCGAGCTTCCAGGGCGTACCGGTGCCGAATGACCTGGCGGCGGTGGGCGAAATCGGCCTGTCCGGCGAATTGCGCGCGGTCAGCCACCTGTCGCGGCGGCTGAACGAGGCGGCCAAGCTGGGCTTCCGGCGCTGCATCATACCGGCCACGCGGCGGAACCCGGGCGATGTGCCGGCCGGAATCGAGGCGATCCCGGCGCGCTCGCTGTCGGACGCGCTGGCGGTGGGGCTGGGGCGCAGAACCAGACAGGATTGACAGGGAGGACACCCCCACCCCGCCTCCCCCGCTCCGGCGGGGGAGGGGTCAGACGGCCGGGTATGGAAACCCGGCCTACTGCACGAGCAGTGGCAGGTAGACCCGCCGCCACATCCCCGCCGTGGCGTGCACCGGGCCGAGGAGCTGGCTCTGGCCGTAGAGGTCCACTGCCTCCAGCCGGTAGTAGTAGGTGACGCCGTCGGTCACCGCCGCGTCGTCGTAGGTATACGACGCCGGCTGCGCCGGCCCACCCTGCGCCGGGATCAACCCGGCGTTGAGCTGCGCGTACTCTCCGTCCGCCACCTCGCTCCGCCAGAGATTGAAGCCGGCGCTGTCGATCTCGCTCAGCGTCTCCCATGCCACGCGCACCAGCCCCGGCTCCGCCCGCGCCGTGAAGGAGGCGAGCTCGACCAGCGTCGGCTGGGGGGACAGGGGCCGATGACGATCGCCGCGAAGTCGATCGCACAGTTGTTGGTGTCGACGTCTTGGGCCAGCCGCTCCAGGAGATGCTCTCCGCCGGCCGCGGTGTGAGGATCACGCCGGGATAGGCTGCCGCTGCCCCACGCCACCGCATCCAGCACGGTGTCGCGGTCGTCGAGCAGCAGCACCTCGTCGCCGGCATTGTCCAGGTCGACGCTGCCGCTGCCCCAGGCGCCGTAGTTGTTCATGGAGGTGAAGGTGAAATCGGGCGAGAAGGCGCACCCGCAGGTGGAGAGGTTGTTGGAGAGCAGGATGGAGCCGCCGCTGATGGTCACGTCGCCGAAAGCCTCATGCCTTCGCCGCTGCCCTTGGTCTCCTCGTCGCCGATCTTCCAGTTCAGGAGCGGCAGCGTGAGCCCCGCTACGTCGGTGAGCCGCACCCACTCGCACTCGGGGCTGCCCGGCCCGTCCGCCAGCACGCCGGTGACCAGGAGCGGGCTGTACACTTCGCCGGCGGCGTTGAACCAGACGTTGAAGTAGTAGTCAATGGTCGATCGCTCTCGCCGATCTCGTCAGGCCAGGTATTCCCTGTCAGACCGCCGGTCCAGGTCACGGCGTCCAGGCAGTCTGATTTGTACGACCTCGGTCAGCGCACCATACCCGGCATGCTCTCCGACAAAGACAGTGAAGCGCAGCTTCCCGGGTGGAGTCACCCCCAGCGCCGACCAGGGCATGCTGATCTCGATCGTGTCGTCAGCCGCCGAGATGTAGCTGGTGCCGGCATTGGTCCAGTTCCAGGCGGGATCATAGTAGCCCGTCTTGCCGAGGTTGACGACGATCTCGCGCTCCCAGGCGGCGGAGCCGCTCACCATCGTGTCGGAATCGTCGCCCAGCCAGACCTGGCCACTCGTGTCCAGCGTCGTGTCCACGGCGACGGCCAGGTAGGGATAGTCGGCGTCGGTGATGTCCTGGAAGCGGGCAAGGAAGTAGATGTTCGACGCATCGCCCGTCACGCGGAACTGGGTCAGGTCGTTGTCGGAGTCGGGGCCGCGATTCGCGTCGGTGCGCTCGTCGACGTCCGGTCCAGCCAGATGTACTGCCCGGAGCAGCGGCCGACGTGGCCGGTGTTCACGTTCGTGGGCGGGTCCATGCAGTAGCCGGTCGGATCCCAGGTGCCGGGGTAGAGGGAGAGCGGTCCAGCGGCCGATGTAGTAGGAGAGCTTGCCGCCGGCGGTGGTGAATTCGCCCCCGGCGTACAGGTTCCCGCTGCCGTCCAGAGCCAGGGCATAGACGTAGCTGTTCGTCCCGCTGCCCAGGGCGCTCCAGGCGCTGCCGTCCCACTTGGCCACGCGGTTAGCGGCGTTCCCCCCGGCGGTGGTGAAATCACCTCCGGCGTACAGGTTCCCGCTGCCGTCCACTGCCAGGGCGTGGACGTAGTCGTTCATCCCGCTGCCCAGGGCGCTCCAGGCGCTGCCGTTCCACTTCGCCACGCGGTTGGCCGGCTCCCGCCGGCGGTGGTGAACTGGCCCCCGGCGTACAGGTTCCCGCTGCCGTCCAGCGCCAGGGCGTAGACGTAGTTGTTCATCCCGCTGCCCAGGGCGCTCCAGGCGCTGCCGTTCCACTTGGCCACGCGGTTGGCCGCATCCCCCCGGCGGTGGTGAAGTCGCCGCCGGCGTACAGGTTCCCGCTGCCGTCCACCGCCAGGGCATAGACGACGCCGTTCATCCCGCCGTGCCCAGGGCGCTCCAGGCGCTGCCGTCCCACTTGGCCACGTGGTTGGCTGCGAGCCCGCCGGCGGTGGTGAAGTCGCCCCCGGCGTACAGGTTCCCGCTGCCGTCAACCGCCAGGGCGGGGACGGCGCTGTTCATCCCGCTGCCCAGTGCGCTCCAGGCGCTGCCGTTCCACTTGGCCACGCGGTTGGCCGCGTTCCCGCCCGCGGTGGTAAAGTTGCCCCCGGCGTACAGGTTCCCGCTGCCGTCCACCGCCAGGGCCCAGACGGTGTTGTTCATCCCGCTGCCCAGTGCGCTCCAGGCGCTGCCGTCCCACTTGGCCACGTAGTTGGCTGCTGACCCCACCGGCGGTGCCGAAACTCGCCCCCGGCGTACAGGTTGCCGCTGCCGTCCACCGCCAGGGCGTGGACGACACCGTTCATCCCGGCGCCCATGGCACGCCAGGCGCTGCCGTTCCACCGCGCTACGTAGTTGACGGTCACGCCGCCGGCGTCGGTGAACTCGCCCCCGGCGTGCAGGCGCTGCCGCTCACCGCCAGGGCAAAGACGCCCGTCGCTCATCCGCTGCCCAGGGCGCTCCAGGCGCTGCCGTTCCATGGGCCACGTAGTTGGCCGCGTACCCCCCGGCGGTGGTGAAATAGCCCCCGGCGTACAGGTTGCCGCTGCCGTCCACCGCCAGGGCATAGACCGAGCCGTTCAGTCCCGGCGCCCAGGGCGCTCCAGGCGCTGCCGTTCCATTGGGCCACGCGGTTGGCCGCGTTCCCGCCGGCGGTGGTGAAATCTCCCCCGGCGTACAGGTTCCCGCTGCCGTCCACCGCCAGGGCGCGGACAGTAGTTGTTCATCCCGCTGCCCAGCGCGCTCCAGGCGGTGCCGTTCCATTGGGCCACGTAGGTGGCGGGGTTCCCGCCGGCCGTGGTGAACTGGCCCCCGGCGTACAGGTCGCCCCGCTCACGACCAGGGCGCAGACGGTGTCGTTCATCCCGCTGCCCAGCGCGCTCCAGGCACTGCCGTTCCATTTGGCCACGCGGTTGGCCGCGTTCCCGCCGGCGGTGGTGAATTCGCCCGCGGCGTACAGGTTGCCGCCGCCGTCCACCGCCAGGGCGCAGACGTAGTTGTTCACCCCGCTTCCCAGCGCGCTCCAGGTGCTGCCGTCCCACTTGGCCACGTTGTTGGCGGCGTTCCCTCCGGCGGTGGTGAAGTAGCCTCCGGCGTACAGGTTCCCGCTGCCGTCCACGGCCAAGGCGTAGACCTGGCCGTTCGTGCCGCTGCCCAGGGCGCTCCAGCCGGTGCCGTCCCAGCTGGCTACGCTGTTGGCCGTCCCCCCTCCGGCGGTCGAGAAGCTGCCGCCTGCGTACAGGCTGCTGCCGCTCACGGCCAGGGCGTGGACCATGTTGTTCTGTCCCGGGGGGTTGGAATCCGGTCCACCAGCGCTCGTCGCCGGCCGCCTCAGTGCCCTGCGGCACGAAGCGCGGCGGCTCGCCCGGACCGCTCGCCAATTGGTAGCCAGCCGGGTCCAGGCTGCCGGTGAAGCCGGCCGAGAGGTCCAGCGTGCCGTCGGGGAGGAGCAGGTCCCCCAATGGGCGGGCCTGGCTCGAGGGCGGCGCCTCGGGGTGCGCGGCGCGCGCCGGCGCGGCGCCCAGGGAGGAGAGAAGCAGCACGACAACCAGGGGGATTGCCAACCAGCGTCCCGTCGCGTTCATGGCACCTCCTTGGAGACAAAAAGACCTGGCAGGTTAGGCAAGCCTACCAGGTCTAGCCGCACAATACGACCGAATGGAGGAAGGAACATGCCTGGGCGGGGCCCAGCTCCGCCAGGATGTCCGCGCCGCGGTAGGTGATGACGCGCGGCGGCTCGTACTTGGGCTGGGCGGGGGGTGCTTCCTCCGCCGGCTGGGGTGACCGGAGCGGAACAGGATATGTCCATCGTGAGCCTCCTTTCTGCACACGGGACAGCGGGGCGCCCCAACCGAAGCAAGGCAAGCGGGCAAGGTCTGTTGGTGCGCCTGTGGTCGTTATTATACACCCGCGGGCGGGGGGTGTCAACAGGCAGTTTCAGGTGCAGCGCACCGGCGAGGTGCGCCGCACCGATTGGGTGGACGAACGGAGACCTCCGAGGTAAAGACCTCGGAGGTCTCTGGTTGCGGACCCCCCCCTCTCCCCGGAAGGGAGAGGGGATCAGGTGCGGTCTAGCGCGAAGACAACGGCAGGTAGACCCGCCGCCACATCCCCGCCGTCGCGTGCACCGGGCCGAAGAGCTGGCTCTGGCCGTAGAGGTCCACCGCCTCCAGCCGGTAGTAGTAGGTGACGCCGTCCGTCACCGCCACGTCGTCGTAGGTATACGACGCCGGCTGCGCCGGCCCGCCCTGCGCCGGGATCAACCCGGCGTTGAGCTGCGCGTACTCTCCGTCCGCCGCCTCGCTCCGCCAGAGATTGAAGCCGGCGCTGTCGATCTCGCTCAGTGTCTCCCATGCCACGCGCACCAGCCCCGGCTCCGCCCGCGCCGTGAAGGAGGCGAGCTCGACCAGCGTCGGCTCTGGGGGACAGGGGCCGGTGGCATCCAGGAAGTCAACCGCGCAGTTGTTGGTATCGACGTTGGCCGGCGACCGGTCCAGGTAATGGCTGTCCGCCAGGGCGGTGTGAGGATTCACGCCGGGATAGCTGCCGCTGCCCCAGCTCACCGCATCCAGCACCGTGTCCCGGTCGTCAAGCAGCAGCACCTCGTCGCCGGCATTGTCCAGGTCGACGCTGCCACTGGCCCACCAGGCATAGCCGGACATCGAAGAGAAGGCAAAGTCGGGTGTGAAGCTGCAGCTACAGGTGCCCATGTTGTTGGCGAGGAGGATGGAACCTCCGCTGATGGTCACCCCGCCGAAGGACTTCATGCCCTCACCGCTGCCCTTGGTCTCCTCGTCGCCGATCTTCCAGTTCAGCAGCGGGAGCGTCAGCCCGGCGGTGTCGGTGAGGCGCACCCACTCGCACTCGGGGCTGCCCGGCCCATCGGCCAGCAATGCGGTGATCAGGAGTGGACTGTACACGTTCCCCGAGGCGTTGAACCAGGTGTCAAAGTAGTAGTCGATGGTGGCATCCGAGTCGTTGATCTCGTCGGGCCAGGTGTTCCCTGTCGCGCCGCCCGCCCAGGTCAGAGCATCCAGGCAGTCTGGGCCGTAGACCTCGGTGAGGGCGCCGTACCCGGCATGCTCGCCGACAAAGACGGTGAAGCGAAGCTTCTGCGGCGGGGTCACCCCCAGCGCCGACCAAGGCATGCGGATCTCCACCGTGTCTTCCTCGGCCGAGATCCAGCTCGCGCCGGCGTCGTGCCAAGTCCAGCCGGTGTCGTAGTAGCCCGTACGGCCAAGGTTGGCTACGATCTCGCGCTCCCACGCGGCGGAGCTGCTGACCCGAGTGTCTGCCAGATCACCCAGCCAGACCTGGCCGCTCGTATCCAGCGTCGTGTCCACGGCGATGGCCAGATAGGGATAGTCGGCGTTGGTGACGTCCTGGAAGCGGGCTCGGAAGAAAATGTTCGACGCGTCGGCCGTCACTCGAAACTCGACCAGGTCCTTGTCGGAATCGGGCCCGCGGTCTGCGTTCGTGCGCTCATCCGAAGCCCGGTCGGTCCAGATGTATTCGCCTTCCTCGGCACAGCAGCGTCCGATATGGCCAATGTTCACACTGGTGGGCGGGTCCATGCAGTAGCCGGCAGGGTCCCAGTTGCCGGGGTAGAGAAGCATCAGCCAGCGGCCGATGCCGCTGGAGAGCTTGCCGCCCGCGCTGACAAAGCTCCCCCCGGCGTACAGGTACTGCCCGCTCGAGAGGGCCAAGTCCTCGACGCCGCCGCCACTGACCCCGCTGCCGAGGGCTGCCCAGGTGCAGCCGTCCCAGTGGGCGACATAGTTGGCAGCCACGCCACCGGCGGTAGTGAAGGCACCGCCGGCATATAGGCCACCGGCGCCGTCGACTGCCAGGGCAGTGACCCAGTTGTTCGTCCCGCTGCCCAGGGCGCTCCAGCTCGTGCCGTCCCACATGGCGACCTGGCTGCCGGGGCTGCTGAACCCGCCGCCCGCGTACAGGTTGCCGGCGGCGTCGACCGCCAGGGCACGCACGGTGTAGTTCACCACGCTGCCCAG
Source organism: uncultured Chloroflexia bacterium (assembly GCA_963701775.1). GTDB lineage: Bacteria > Chloroflexota > Anaerolineae > JAAYZQ01 > JAAYZQ01 > DAOQVR01. Next base: position 6,497 of record CAVPBH010000028.1, on the reverse strand, counting down.
GGCGCTCCAGGCACTGCCGTTCCAGCGGGCCAGGTAGCCGGCCGGGCTGGTGAACTCGCCGCCGGCATAGAGATTGCCGCTGCCGTCCACCGCCAGGGTCCAGACCGTCCCGTTGGTCCCGCTGCCCAGGGCGCTCCAGGCTGTACCGTTCCATTGGGCCACGTAGTTGGCCGCGTTCCCGCCGGCGGTGGTGAACACGCCTCCGGAATACAGCGTGCTGCCGCTCACCGCCAGCGCCCAGACCCCGCTGTTCATCCCGCTTCCCAGAGCACTCCAGGCGCTGCCATTCCATTTGGCCACGCGGTTGGCGGCGATCCCGCCAGCCGCGGTAAAGTCGCCCCCGGCGTAGAGGTTCCCGCTGCCGTCCAGCGCCAGGGCATACACGTAGTTGTTCATCCCGCTGCCGAGGGTGATCCATGCGCTGCCATCCCACTTGGCCACGTAGTTGGCCGGGGTCGTGAACCGGCCACCCACGTACAGGTTGCCGCTGCCATCGGCTACCATGGCCTGGATATCCATGTAGTAGCCCCACGTGCCCCAGCCCAGGGGGGTCCAAGTGCTGCCGGTCCAGCGAGCGACGTAGTTGACCGACAGGTCGCCGGAGGCGCTGAACTGGCCGCCGGCGTACAGGGTCCCGCCCACTATCGCCAACGCCTGGACGTAGGTGCTCACGCCCGTGCCAAGGGCGCTCCAGGTGCCGCCGCTGAATTGGGCCACGTAGTTGGCCGCCGTCCCGCCTGCGTGGGTGAAGCCTCCGCCTGCGTACAGCGTGCTGCCGCTTACCAGAAGCGTCAGCACGACGCCATCCGTCCCGCTGCCCAGGCCGCTCCAGGCGCCGGGTGGGGTGGGGTCCCACTTGGCCAAGTTGCTTGCCGGAGTCGTGAAGCCGCCGCCGGCGTACAGGTTGCCGCTGCCGTCCACCGCCAGGGCTCGTACGGTGCCGTTCGTGCCGCTGCCCAGCGCGCTCCAAGCGCTGGTGGCGGGGTTCCACTTGGCCACGTAGCTTCCCGCCGGCTCGTGAAGTCGCCGCCGGCGTACAGGTTGCCGCTGCCGTCCACCGCCAGGGCGTAGACCCAGGGGTAAGAGCCCCCCATGCCGCTGCCCAAGGCGCTCCAGTTGGCCCCATCCCACTTGGCCACGCCGCTGGCGGCGTTGCCGCCGGCGTGGGTGAAGCGGCCACCGGCATACAGGTTCCCGCTGCCGTCGACCGCCAGGGCGTGGACGAAGCCGTCCACGCCGCTGCCCAGGGCGCTCCAGGTGCCGGTGACCGAGTCATACTGGGCGATGTTGTTGGCCGAGATCCCGCCTGCCTCGGAGAAGTACCCTCCGACATACAGGGTGGTCCCGTTCACCGCCAGCGCGTAGACGTAACCGCCCATGGTTGGACCGATCGCGCTCCAGGTAGTGCCATCCCACTTGGCTACGCGCGGGGCAAAGACCCCTCCGGCATAGTCAAATATGCCGCCCACATAGAGATCGCTGCCGACGACCGCCAGGGCATAGACCTGGCTCGATGTGCCCGCGCGCTGAAAGATCTCCGACCAGCGGGCGTCCCCCAGTGCTTCCGGGGCCGGCGGCGCAAAGCGCGGCGCTTCCCCCGGTCCGCTAACCAACCGGTAACCGGCCGGTTCGAGGCCGCCGGCGAAGCCGGTGTTCAGATCCAGCGTGCCGTCGGGGGCGAGCAGATCAGCCAGGGGGCGGGCTTCAGTATCGAGGGCGACCGCTTCGGCAGAGCGTGCCGGCGCGGCGCCCGGCGAGGAGAGAAGCAGCACAGCAACCAGAAGGAAAGCCAACCAGCGTCCCGTCGCGTTCATGGCACCTCCTTGAAAAGAGGCCTGGCAGGTTAGGCAAGCCTACCAGGTCTAGCCGCAAAACACGACCGAATGGAGGAAGGAACATGCCTGGGCGGGGCCCAGCTCCTCCAGGATCTGCGCGCCGCGGTAGGTGATGACGCGCGGCGGCTCATACTTGGGCTGGGCGGGGGGCACTCCCTCCGCCGGCTGGGGTGACCGCGCCGGAGCAGGTTGGTCCATCGTGAGCCTCCTCTCTGTATACGGGACAGCGGGGCGCCCCAACCGAAGCAAGGCAAGCAGGCAAGGTCCGTTGGTGCGTCTCTGGTCGTTATTATACACCCGCGGACGGGGGATGTCAACAGGCAGTTTCAGGTGCAGCGCACCGGCGATGTGCGCCGCACCGGTGTGGCTAGCCGGTGGCTTCCTTGGAGTGAATGCGCTGCCGGCGTCGCTCCTCGCGGTCGAGGATGCGCTTGCGGATGCGCAGGCTCTCCGGGGTCACCTCGAGCAGCTCGTCGTCGGCCAGGTACTCGATGGAGCGGTCGAGCCCCATCTCCACGGGCGTGGTGAGCCGGATCTCGATGTCCTGGTTGGACTGGCGCAGGTTGGTCAGGTGCTTGGTCTTGCAGATGTTGACGTCCAGGTCGCCGGGGCGCTGGTGCTCGCCGACGACCATCCCGGCGTAGACCTCGACGCCGGGGCCGATGAAGAGGCTGCCTCGCTCCTCGGCGTTCTTGAGGCCAAAGGTGCTGGTCACGCCCGGCTCCCAGGCGACAAGCGAGCCACGCGAGCGGGGGCTCATCGGCCCGGCCATCGGCCCGTATTCGTAGAAGAGGGTGTTCATGGTGCCCAGGCCGCGGGTAGCGCTCAGGAACTGGTAGTGGAAGCCGAGCAGCCCGCGGGTGGGGATGCGGTAGGTCATGAGCACGTTGCCTGCGGGCGCATCGGTCAAGGAGATCATCACGCCGCGCCGCTTGCCGAGCATCTCGACGACGGCGCCGACGGTATCGGGGGGCGTCTCGACATAGAGCTCGTCGTAGGGCTCGAGCATCTCGCCGTCTGCCCCTTCGCGCAGGATGACCTTGGGGCCGGAGACCTGGAACTCGTAGCCCTCGCGGCGCATGGTCTCGATCAGGATGGCGAGGTGCAGCTCGCCCCGGCCCGAGATGGTAAAGGTGTCGGACAGGCCGGTCTCTTCGACGCGGAGGGCGACGTTGTGGCGCACCTCGTCCCACAGGTACTCGCGCAGCTTGCGCGTGGTGCCCCAGCGGCCCTCGCGGCCGGCCAGGGGCGAGGTGTTGACGCCCAGGGTCATGCGCACGGTGGGCTCGTCCACCTTGATGGCGGGCAGGGCGACCGGGGACTCGGGATCGGCCAGCGTCTCGCCGATGGCTACTTGCGTGAGGCCGCCGATGGCGACGATCTCGCCGCTTCGGCCGAAGGGACCTCGATGCGCCTGAGGCCGTCGTGGACGTAGAGGTAGCGGGCGCTCTCCGTGAGCTGGCGGCCGTCGAGCGTGAGGCGCGCCAGGGGCTGGCCGGCGGTCACGCGCCCGGCAAAGACGCGGCCGATGGCCGTCAGGCCGCGGTAGGAATCGTAATCGAGCGTGGTGACGAGGATCTGCAGGGGGGCGTCGACCTCGACCTTGGGGCAGGGGATTTCGCGCAGGATGGCATCGAAGAGGGGCTTGAGGTCGGGGCCGACTTCGGGCGTCAGGCCGGCCTGGCCGGTGGTGGCAATGGCGTACACGACGCGGAAGTTGGCCTGCGAATCGGTGGCGCCCAGGTCGACGAAGAGGTCGAAGGTGTCGTTGAGCACGCGGTCGAGGTCGGTGTTCTTGCGGTCGACCTTGTTGATGACGACGATGGCGTGGCGGCCCATCTCCAACGCCTTGCGGAGGACGAAGCGGGTCTGGGCCATGGGGCCTTCGGCGGCATCGACGAGGAGGAGCACGCCGTCGACCATGTTGAGGACGCGCTCGACCTCGCCGCCGAAATCGGCGTGGCCGGGGGTGTCGACGATGTTGATCTTGACCTGCTGGTCGGTCACTTCGTCGTAGACGGAGATGGCGGTGTTCTTGGCCAGGATGGTGATGCCGCGCTCGCGCTCCAGGTCGTTGGAGTCCATGATGCGCTCGGCGACCTGCTGGTTGGACGCGGAAGACGTGCGCCTGCTTGAGCAGGCCGTCCACCAGCGTCGTTTTGCCATGGTCTACGTGCGCAACGATGGCGACGTTGCGCAGATCGGTTCGTTCTACAAGCATGGGTACTGCGTTTCCTTCTCTAGATCATGAAACCCCATTCCCCGGCCTGTCCAGGGAATGGGGCCATCTACCGGCCCGGTCAGTTGTCGCACCTCTGCGGCGCAGGCAAAATGATAGCACCGGCCGCGGGGGATGTCAACTTGGAAGCGGGGATGCGATCCACCAAGGACACGAAGAGGCCAAAGCCCCGAACGATGTCATGCTGAGCGAAGCGAAGCGCCTCGGTCTGGCCCAGCAGAGACCCTTCGTGCGCTCAGGGTGACAGGACCAGGGGCGAAGTGGGTCCACTGCCTAACTTTGACGTGGCGCTGTTGGCGAGGTTCGGCGGGTTTGCCGATCCGGCGCCGGCTGTGCTAAGCTCGAGGCATCATGACACGGGTGAGGCGAAGATGAAGAAGGCCTGGTGGAAAGAGAGCGTCGTCTATCAGATCTACCCGCGCAGCTTCTGCGACAGCGATGGCGACGGCATCGGCGACCTGCGCGGGATCACGAGCAAGCTGGACTATCTCCAGGCGCTCGGCGTCGACGTCGTCTGGCTGTCGCCCGTCTACCGCTCGCCCAACGACGACAACGGCTACGACATCAGCGACTACCGCGCCATCATGGACGAGTTCGGCACGATGGCCGACTGGGAGGAGATGCTCGCCGGCATGCACCGGCGCGGCATCAAGCTGGTGATGGACCTCGTCGTCAACCACACGTCGGACGAGCATCCCTGGTTTGTCGAGTCCCGCAAGTCCACGGACGAATCCCTACCGCGACTATTACATCTGGCGCCCGCCAAGGACGGCCGCGAGCCGAACAACTGGGCTTCCCACTTTTCCGGCTCGGCCTGGCAGCTCGACGAGGCGACGGGCGAGTACTACCTGCACCTCTTCTCCAAGAAGCAGCCCGACCTGAACTGGGAGAACCCCAAGGTCCGTGCGGAGATCTGGGAGATGATGCGTTGGTGGCTGGACAAGGGCGTCGACGGCTTTCGCATGGACGTCATCAACATGATCTCCAAGGTGCCGGGGCTGCCCGACGTGCCGGGGGGCTTCGGCCGCTACCAGTATGGCGGGCTGTATTTCATCCACGGTCCGCGCCTGCTGGAGTTCCTCGCCGAGATGAAGCGCGAGGTGCTGTCGCGCTACGACATCCTCACCGTCGGCGAGACGCCCCTGGTCACCACGCAGGACGCGCTGGCCATCGCCGGCGAAGAGACCGGCGCCCTGAACATGGTCTTCCAGTTCGAGCACATGGACCTCGACGCCGGCTTCGGCGGAGATGCGTCGCAGGGCAGCGTGAGGCCCGAGTGGCTCCGGGACATGGTGCAGGTGATGACCCGCTGGCAGGTGGACCTGGAGGGCAAGGGCTGGAACAGCCTCTACCTGAGCAACCACGACCAGCCGCGCGCCGTCTCCCGCTTTGGCGACGACGGCCGGTACCGCGTCGAGTCGGCCAAGCTGCTCGCCACCTTCACCCACATGCTGCAGGGCACGCCGTACGTCTACCAGGGCGAAGAGATCGGCATGACCAACGTCGCCTTCGAGTCGATCAACGACTACCGCGACATCGAGACGCTCAACCTCTACCGCGAGTGCGTCGACGAGATGGGGATGACACCCGACGACGCCCTGGCGATTGTCCACGCCAGGAGCCGGGACAACGCACGCACGCCGATGCAGTGGGACGCGAGCCCGAACGCCGGCTTCACGACGGGCACGCCCTGGATCAGGGTCAACCCCAACTACCAGGGCATCAACGTCCGGCAGGCGCTGGCCGATCGTGGGTCTATCTTCTACTACTACCAAGATCTCATCCGGCTGCGCCGGCAGAACCCGGTGATCGTCTATGGCCGGTACGACCTGATCGCCGGCACGGACCCCGACGATCTATGCGTTCACCCGCTCGTGGCAGGATGACCGCCTGCTGGTGCTGCTCAACTTTTCGGGGGGAAGGGCCGCCTTTGCGCTGCCGGACGAGATCCGCTGCGATGCGGCGGATCTGCTGATCGGGAACTATGAGGTGGACCCGCCGAGGATGTTCGGAGCCTGAGCCTGCGGCCGTATGAGGCGCGGGTCTACCGGATGCGGTGAGGGGGAGACAAAAAGCACCGGCCTCCACCCGCCGCGACACGCGTCCCGGTGGTGGAGGCCGGCGAATCACGCCTCCGCAGATGGGGCAATCAGGCCCGTCCGCCCGACGCCCAGGCTGCCTGCGGCCGGCCTGCTCAGCGGCCCGGTCCTGTTCGTCCGAGGTCCGGCAGGCCGGCTCTTCACGCCTGGTCGACGCCTCTACTCAGGCTTCTTGTCCTTCTTGTCCTTCTTATCCTTCTTGTCCTTCTTCCCCTTCTTGCCCTTCTTGTCCTTGTCCTTGGCCATGAGGTGCACCTCCTTGATTTGAGATGCTTCACTATACCACGATTGGCGAAAAAACACAATTCGGGCTCAGGGCCTCTT
>CAVPBH010000027.1:0-1096071 GCA_963701775.1 uncultured Chloroflexia bacterium | reverse complement strand
GGCCTACGGGTACGCCACTCGCCCCATAGCCCATTGCCCACGCCTGAGGGAATGCGAAAGGCCGTGGCCAACTCCGCACCTCGGGACCCCAGTCGCGCTTTTTGTCGATCCAGGCTGTCCGGCCGCCTACCAGCGTAGGGATTCGCCGTGTCAGCTCTGCCAGTCATTGCCGATCGCCTCTTGGATGAGCTGCTTGGCGCACGCGAATGCTGGAGGCGGCATCACCATCTGCCAGATGCGGGTCATGTTCTCGCGGTCGTCGTGGCCCAACAAGGGGAACATCCACGCGATCACCTCCGGGAAGCGGTCCTGTGGCACGGTGCTTGACATGATGCCGACTGCCTTGCCCTGGTCGGGCAGGGACACGCGCTCCCTCATGAGGCGGTACAGGTGCGCGTCTTCCTTGCCCAGGTGAATGTCGAGATGGAACTTGAAGGCGGCAGTGGCGCGCGCCGTCTCCAAGGCGTCGTGTGCAGACACGGCCGCGCTCAAGGCGTCGAATGCCGCATCCAGGCCTCGGTGATCTCTCTCGTACGCCTCGGCGACCGAAGGCGCGACGGCTTCAAGCGCGGGGAAGATGGCCAGTTCCTCGCCGTGGGCGTGCCAAACCAGCACTTCGTTGAAGAACCGGAAGCGCTCGATCGCCGGCGCCAGCCCCGGTTTGCCGCGTGCGGAGTCGAGCGCCGCAGCGTCGATCCTGCCCATGTCGCGCCGGAAGGCATTGTGGAACGCCATTACCGCATCAAGTGGTTCTGCCATTGTTGGTTCCCTCCTTGTACTGTCGGCCGGAATGGGAGCAGCAAGAGTGCGTGCTCGAATCTACATGCTACCACAGCAAACTCGCCGAACGGACCAGCCATCCGGCGGGTTTCGGCCCTATCCGATGGGAGGGTCTTTTGCCCGATACTCGAACTGGCAGGACCGTTTCGGAGGAAGCGCTGGATAGCGATCTCGCGCACCAAGCCGTGGAGCATCCATGTACACAGCGGCACACCTGCCGTCAAAACAGAACCGCCGCGGGAGCGGCGGTCTGCATGAGTGGGCCGGTGTCTCGCTACGGCTGCGGCGGCGTCCGGCATCCTCCGGGATCGGCGGCCCGTCGGGCAGGCCGCGCAGGTACGGGCACGTCACAAAGCTGCACGTCCTCCCACACGTACCCCTCGGCCGTGAACGTGTCGATGTCCTTGATCCAGCGCTTCTTCCCGTTCTCCAGCGCATAGATGTGCGGGCTGCCGTTGCACTTGAGGATGAGGTGGATGGGGTGCCCCATCTCAAACTGCTCGAGGAACGCGTCGTCGACCACGTGCACGTCCTCCCACGTCAGCCCCAGGTGCTCAAAGGCATCCAGGCTGCTGATCCAGCGCAGCTTGTCGTCCTGCAGCATATAGATCTCCGGGCCCGCTCCCCTTGAGCACCAGCCCATCGCGGATGATGAGCGAAGCGGTGTCGGGCAGGATGCGCGCCAGGCTCACGCCATGGCGGGTTGACCGGGATGTTGATCACGACGACCAGGATGGCGACCAGGATCGCCAGCCGGCCCAGGATCTTGCCCATCTGGATGCTGGGCAGGCGCGCTGGCGGCTCCCAGCCCTCCTCGCCCGGCCTGCGGCTCGAGCTTGGGTCCGGGGGGCTCCCGGCGCGCGGCTTCCGCCAGGCTCGCAGGGCGCTTCTGCTGCTCGCCTCGCCTCGAGGGCTGGGCACGGCTGGGGGCTGCGTCTTCCTCTCGCCTCGAGGCGAGCAGGTGCTTGGCGGCTCAGAGGGTGGCGGGGGATTCCTCCGCCTCTGCGAGCGTGGGGGCTCGGCTAGCGGCGCGGCCTGCCGCTCCGCCGCGCCCGCTGTCGCTCGGCCAGGGCGTCCAACAGCAGGTCCAGGATCTGGTCCGTGGTCGAAGGCTTGTTCGCCCAGGGGTTCTGCTCTGCTGTCATCGTCTTCCTCCTACTTGCACCACGAAAAAGCCCAGGATCTCGCCGATGCTGGCAAAGATGTTGGTGTAAAAGTTGCCGCCCAGCTGGCGGAACAGCTCGAACTTCATGCTCGGCGCGCCGATGAAGGGCCGCAGCGTCCAGGCCATCTGGCTGCCGACAAAGGCATAGACCAGACCCACAGCCACATCACCCAGCGCCGCGCCCGGCCCCTTCTTGCCCGCCGCCGAGACGATGCGCATCCCCTGGCTGAGGAAGCCACGCCCACGATGCCGCAGACGGCAAAGATCGCCACGTTCAGCAGCTTGAAGAACTGGTACCCGACGTGGTGAGCAGGAAAAAGACCACGATGGGCGCAAAGCTGAGCAGCAGCACCGACGTCACCGTGATGGCCGTCAGGATCAGGGCCACGTTCTGCGTCAGGCTCTGGTTGGAGCCAAAGAGCACGTTGAAGAAGTAGAGCGTGGGCGAGCAGATGATCAGCGTGGCCAGGAACAGCAGCGGCAGCTTGACCGCCGAGCTGAGCGCCTGCCACAGGCTGTGGGTCGAGCCCAGCACCGCGCCGTAGAGCGCCAGGAAGATCAGGCTGGAGATGAGCATCGCCCGCATCTTGTCCTTCAGCCCGATCCCGTCGCGGATCTCGGCGAAAAAGTGGTAGCGGTTGCGCAGGATTGTCTCGATGACAGCCAGGTCTTTCATCATTCTATCACCTTTCCACAAGCTCTGCATTGGTCGGCAGAGTGCCGCTACCATCGCAGCGCAGGGGAGACGACAAAAATCACGGTCAACGCCCAAAAGACGGCCCAGCCGGCGAGGGCATAGCGCCAGCGCCTGAACTTGACGAGCGGCAGCAGCAGGCCGGCCAGGGCGACCAGCCAAAACGCGGGCCGGCTCAGCACCTGCTGCCAGCCCACCGCCGTCCCGTCGGGGGCGAAGGCCAGCCAGCGCAGGATCAGGGCACACACCACAGGCAGCGCGGCAGCCAGCACCGCATCGGCCGTGCCCCACCCCGCATGCGTGGCCTGCAACTCCCTGCCCACCTCCTCCTCGACGCCAAAGCGGGCCTCCGCCCTGGCCAGCGCCTCCGTCTCGTCCATCCCCTCCGCGCGCGCCTCGGCAACCGCCTCCTCCAGGTGGCTGCGGATCTCGGCCAGGATCTCCTGCTCCGTCTCGCCGTCCAGCTTCATCTGCGAGCGGATGCGCGCCAGGACGCCGTCGATGTCGCTCACGTCTTGCTCTCCGCCCCCAGCAGCCGGTTCACAGTCAGCGCAAAGCTCCGCCAATCCTGCAGCTCCTCCGCCAGGCGCCGCCGGCCCTCTGCCGTGATCGTGTAGAACTTGCGCCGCCGCTCGCCTTCCTCCCCCTGCCACTCCGACCGCAGCAGCCCGTCCTGCTCCATCTCGTGCAGGCGCGGGTAGATCAGCCCTTCCCGGAAGCGAAACTCGCCCCGGCTGCGCGCTTCCAGCTCCTGGATGATCTCGTAGCCATACATCGGCCGGCCAACCTCCGCCAGGAGGTTCAGCACGATCACGGTGGTCGTCCCTTTGCGCATCTGTTCCTGGATAGCCATGGTCAAATACCTTACTAACTGATGTATCTGTACTATACGCTTTCCCGTCCAGGATGTCAAATCCGGGATGCCGCTGTTGCACGCGCTTAAAGTAAACGAGGGGCTGAGTCTTGCTCAGCCCCTCGCTCGGATGTTGTCTCGAACGCTAGTCTCTTCGCGAAAAGCCCGTCAACAGGAAAACGTAGTACAGAAGCGTCGAGAGCGACTGGGCCAGGGCGGCGACGTACGTCAATGCCGCAGCGTCGAGCACCTGTTTCGTCTGCGCGAGCTCCGCACCGTCTGCAAGCCCATAGCCACCCAGGATTTCCAGCGCGCGCTTGCTCGCATTCCTCTCGACCGGCAGGGTAACCAGCGCAAATACTACGGTGCCGGCAAACAGGAACAGCCCGATCCACGCGACCAGCGTCGACCCCGTGACCTGTGAAAGGAGAAACCCGGCGATGAAGACAATAGGACCCAGCCACGAGCCAATGCTCACGATCGGCACCAGGCCAGATCGCACGCGCAGCGGCCCATAGTTCGTCGCGTCCTGCAGAGCATGCCCGACCTCGTGGGCCACGATCCCCAACGCGGCCACCGAGGGGCTTCGCGACACCCCCTGCGACAGGCGCAGCACATTCTTTCCTGGGTCATAGTGGTCGCTTAGCTTCCCGGGCGTCTCCTCGACGGGGATCTGCCAGCCCGGCGCTGCGCAGCAGAGCGCGGGCGGCATCCATGCCCGTCAGGCCGCGCCGGTTGGGCACGCGGCTGTACTTGTTGTACGCCGAATTGACCTTCCACTGTGCGTAGAACGCCAGCAGCAGCGCGGGGAGAGCAATGATCAAGTACCGTATGTCGAAAAACATCTCTCTGGCTCCTTACCACTCGCCATTATAGCACGCGGCGCACTATGCCACAAGTGCCGGGGGGCCGGCCTCTAGGGCAATCGCATCTTACTGGAAGAGGCCGGCAAGGACCGTTCGCAGGTACTCCTCGTCCCAACCGGCACGGAGGCGCTTGTTGCCGATGCCCACCTTGGCGGTCTTCTCCTGTTTGAGCAGATTGACTGCGATGTGACGCAGAATGGCGAGGTTCTGCGGTCCGTGATCTTTGCGTACGCGACATTCGTCTTCACGAAATGCGATGTCCAGAACCCAATGCAGGCTGTTCTCGATGGCCCAGTGCCTTCTCGTCGCTCCCAGCAACCGCTCGGCGTTTCCGGCCAGGCTCGAGATGTAGTATCGGTCTTCCACAGTCTCCTGGTCGCCCACGCTGCGTCTGGCCTGCACCTTCACCACCGAGTTGAGCTTGGCCCATTCGCTCGCTCCCCGTAGGAATCGCAGCACCTCCGGGTCCGAAATGACCCAGCAGGTCCGTTTCTCGCGACGCCCATGATTCTTGTCTACCGTGTAGTCGCGCTCATACGAGTAGGCTCGGTACCGGCTGCTTTCCAAGTCATCGAACAGCAGCTTCACGTCTTCGTGCATGTGCGGCTGGTTCTCCTTGAGAGCCAGCACATAGTCTGCTCCCTGCGCCACAATCGTCTTCGCAATCTCCGTTTGACACCCCATCGCATCGATGGTCACAATGCAGTCCGAGACCTCCAGTACCTGCAACAAGGCCGGAATGGCGGTGATCTCATTGGACTTGTCATCTACCTTCACCTGGCCCAGAACCAACTCATTGGCAGTGGCCCAGGCACTCACCATGTGGATGGCGCTTCTGCCTATGCCTGTGTCATGTGAGCGCCGTACCGTCTTGCCATCGATCGCGACCACCTGCCCTGCGGTGATGTCGCTGACCGCTGCGATCCACTGCAGAAAGCACTTCTCAAACTGCTCTGGCTTCAGTCGGGCAAACACCCGCCCGAATGTGTCGTGGGACGGAATGCCATTCGGTAGCTCCAGAAACCGCTTCAGCCATGCAAGCTTGGCCTTGCCAAACAATGTTACTGCCACCCAGCTATCTGCCCCACAGATGACAGCGCAGATGGCAATCACTACGATGTCCAGCAACAGATGCCGCTTCGTACGCTCGACGCGGGGATCTTCCAGATCCACGAAATGGCCAACGATGGATGCAGCCGGTTCTCGTTCCATTCGGGTATCCTCCATGCTTTTCCGGAGGATACCCTACTGGGCGAAACCGTTCAACTCCCAAACGAGTTTAGATGCAATTGCCCTAGGCCGGCCTCACCTATCGAGCAGGCCGCGAAGCTCCCTGCACGCCAGCGCCTGCACTTCGCCCGGCAGGGGCAGGTTGTCGTAATCGCACCGGCAGGGACCACCCTCTGCGCAGCCGGGGCAGCAGTATAGTTTGGTATCGACCTTCGTCGGCTGCCAGCGGATCACGATTCCGCAGTTGGCACACATCGATTCGTCTGGCACAAGGGTTCCTCCTAGCCTAATAGTACTATTCTAAGGGAGTTCTGTTAGATGCACGCTAGAGCCGCGTTAGAGTTGCGTTAGACCCTCCGTCGCGGATGCGTGCCGTGCGTTCGATCACTTGCCTTCCCCCCGGTTCTTGGGTAGAATGGGACATGGGAGAGGCGGCTGGGTCGCCCAACTCCCTCCGGTATCCAGTTCGCCTCGGCGACCATCAGGGAGGTGCATATGGGATTCCTCAAGCGATTGGCATACGACTTGGGCCTGGTTCTGGGGCTCGTGGCGGTGGCTGCGGCCGGCGCCGTGGCTCTGACCTATCTCTTTACCGGCAAGCTCATCTCGATCAGGTCAGACAAGCAGGGCACCCGCATCGTGCTGGACAGCCCCGACGCGCTCGCGGCCCTGATCCGGCAGCAGATGGGCAAGGCAAGGGCGGCTGCCCCTGCCATAGAGCTTACATTGGGTGAGGGCAATGGCGAAGCATAGGTCGACTAGAGTGCTTGATCTCGTGGGGCTCCCGGCAAACCTCGTCGCCGGGTTGTGGTTGGCGCGGCCATACCGGCCGCGGCTATCGCAGCCATGGTAGCGGGCGTGCGGCTGATCACCGGCAAGGTCCCCTTCCTCTCCCATGTGGTGCCGGACGAGGACGGGGAGCGACAGCTCGTCCTGAGCCTCGTCACGCCGGAGCAGGCGCGCGTCCTGTGGGCCGAGCACAAGAGCTCATTCGGCGCGCCGCTGGAAAAGCTGCGGCTGGAGATCCAGTCCATGGCCGAGCAAACCGAGGCGTAAGGCTCCCGGCAAGCGTGATGCCAAAGGGTCGGTAGTGGACAAGAAAGAAACTGCGCCCGGCTACGGCGTCGGCGATATCCAGGTCCTCGAGGGCCTGGAAGCGGTCCGCCGCCGGCCGGGCATGTACATCGGCTCGACCGACGTCCGCGGGCTCCATCACCTCGTCCAGGAGGTGGTAGACAATAGCGTCGATGAGGCGCTGGCGGGCGTGTGCGACCGGATCCAGATCACGATCAACCCGGATGGCTCCGTCACCGTCCTGGACAACGGGCGTGGCATTCCGGTAGGCCCCCATCCGACGCAGAAGCGGGCCGATGGGCAGCCGATGGACACCCTGGAAGTGGTGATGACCATCCTCCATGCCGGCGGCAAGTTCGGCGGCGGCGGCTACAAGGTGGCCTCGGGCTTGCACGGAGTCGGCGTATCTGCCGTGAACGCCCTCTCGGAGTGGATGGAGGTCGAGGTCCGGCGCGACGGCAAGCTCTACAGGCAGCGCTACGAGCGCGGCCGGCCCGTGACGCCTGTGCGGGTCGTGGGCAAGGCGCCGTCCGGCGAGACAGGCACCCAGACCACCTTCCTGGCCGACACCACCATCTTCCACACCCTCGACTTCAAGTTCGAGATCCTATTGCAGCGTTTCCGGGAGATGGCCTTCCTCACGCGCGGCCTCACCCTCCGGTTCCTGGACACCCGCCCGGTCGATGGCAGGCCCGGCGACCGCGAGATCTCCTTCTACTTCGAAGGAGGGATCGCCTCCTTTGTCCGCTACCTGAACAAGAACCGCGACGTCCTGCATCCGCCCGTCTATGTCGAAAAGCAGATCAATGGCACCCAGGTGGAGGCAGCGATACAGTACACCGACGGGTACGCCGAGTCGGTATTTGCCTTCGCCAACAACATCAACACGGTAGACGGCGGCACGCATGTGACCGGCTTCCGCTCGGCGCTGACCCGCTGCCTGAATGACTATGCGCGCAGCAAGGGGCTGCTCAAGGACAAAGATGCCAACTTCTCGGGGGAGGATGCCCGCGAAGGGCTCACGGCCGTCCTCAACGTCAAGATGACCGACCCCCAGTTCGAAAGCCAGACCAAGGCCAAGCTGGGCAACGCCGAGGTCCGTGGGCAAGTTGAATCGGTGGTGGCCGAGGCCTTCGCCGCCTTCCTGGACAAGAACCCGACCGAAGCGAAAAAGATCATACAGAAGTGCCTCACCTCCTCGCGAGCGCGGGAGGCGGCCCGCCAGGCCCGCGACTTGGTGATCCGCAAGAGCGCCCTGGAGAGCATGACCCTGCCGGGCAAGCTGGCGGACTGCTCGGAGCGCGACGCCTCCAAGACCGAGGTCTTTATCGTGGAAGGTGACAGCGCCGGGGGGAGCGCGAAGCAGGGCCGCGACCGACGCTTCCAGGCCATCCTGCCCCTACGCGGCAAGATCCTCAACGTCGAAAAGGCCAGCCTCGACAAGATCCTGGGCAACAACGAGGTCAAGGCCATCATCACGGCCTTGGGTACCGGGGTAGGTGCGGCGTTCAGCCTCGACGGCCTGCGCTATGGCCGGGTCATCCTGATGTGCGACGCCGACGTCGACGGCAGCCACATCCGCACCCTGCTCCTGACGCTATTCTATCGCTACATGCAGCCGCTTATCGAGAACGGGCATCTCTTCATTGCCCAGCCTCCGCTCTACCGCATCGAGACGCGGCAGGGAGCCCAATACACCTACACGGAGGAAGAGAAGGACCAAGCGCTCAAGCGGCACAAAGAAGGCAAGGTCGCCGTACAGCGCTACAAGGGGCTTGGCGAGATGAACCCGGTGCAGTTGTGGGACACGACGATGAACCCCGAGCGCCGGACCCTGCTCCAGGTGACGATCGAGGACGCCGCGGCGGCAGACCGCACCTTCGACATGTTGATGGGCAGCGCCGTGCCGCCTCGGACCCGCTTCATCCAGACCCACGCCAAGAGCGTCAGAAACCTGGACGTGTAATCCTCTGCACAAGGTGCACAAAAGCCCGTCTCACGAGCGAGACGGGCTTTTTCGTGGCTGGGTTCACGCAATAGCGCTAGTCGGTACCCGCACTCAAGAGCTTCCAGTCGCCCAATCCCGCATCGTACGCCTCGATCTCACCCGTCTCCAGGTGGTACACCCAGCCGTGCAGGGTGACGGTCCCCGAGCGCTCCCCATCGCGCACCGGGTCGTAGGATCGCACATTCTCCAGTTGCAGCAGCACGTTCTCGCGGACCACGGCCAGGGGCAGCTCCTCCGCCGGCAGGCCCTTTGCTTCGGCTTTGGTCTTGGCCGGGCGGGCATGCTCGATCCAACGCGCGATGTGGGGCTCGCGACTCCAATCGGGCGGTGACTCCAGCGCCTGGATCAACCCGCACTGGGTATGACCGCACACCACAACGTGCGGCACGTGCAAGTGGAGGATGGCACGCTCGAGGGCAGCGCCCATGCCCAGGTCTCCGGTCCCGTAGGGTGGCACCAGGTTGCCCACCGTGCGTACCACGAACAGGTCACCCAGGTCCGCGCTCGTGATTGGCTCGGGCGCCACGCGCGAATCGGAGCAGGCAATGAACAGCACCTGGGGCCGCTGCCCCTCGGTTGCCAGGCGCACAAGCCGCTCCCGGTCCGTCTCAAAGCGGTCCCTGAACTGGCGAATGCCGTTCAGGATCTTTTGCGTAGGCATAGTCTGTCCTCTACCCCCACCGGTTCCCCAACAGGCCGGTGGCGGCGGTGTATGGGTCCACTTCGCGGCGCACGATCCGGTCGATGAGCGCGCTCATGTCGGCCTGGCTCGTGCGCGACAGCACCTCGCGCAGGGATTCCTGCTGGATGATCGTTTCCAGCTCGCTGGCGGCGCGCTCGCGCTCGCGCCAGGTCAGGTCGCCGCTCTGCTGCAGGTGCACCCGGTGCGCCAGGATGGCATCGGCCACGCAAGCGATCCCCTCGCGGTGGGTCGCCACCGTCTTGAAGATGGGGGGCCTCCACCCTGCGGCGGCTGCGGCGGGCGGCGCGGCCGCTTCGCCGCCCCCCGTGACCACCTCCATCAGGCGGCCATGGTGCATCACGGTATGTGCCCCGCCGGTATTCAGGTCGAGCATCATCTGCAGCGCCGTCACCGCGTGGTCGGCACCGTCCAGGTCGGCCTTGTTCACGGCAAACACGTCCGCGATCTCGAGAATACCGGCCTTGATGGCCTGGATGTCGTCGCCCAGCCCGGGCACCTCGACCACGATCGTCGTATGCGCGGTCCGTGCAATGTCCACTTCGGCCTGGCCTGCGCCCACCGTCTCGACAAAGATCAGGTCAAACCCGGCGGCATCCAGCACCTTCACCGCGTCCGACGTGGCCCAAGCCAACCCTCCCAGGCTGCCGCGGCTGGCCATGCTACGGATAAAGATCCCCCGGTCGCCGGTCAGGTCGCGCATGCGGATCCGGTCGCCCAGGATCGCCCCGCCGGAGAAGGGGCTGGTGGGGTCGATGGCAATGATCCCGACCGTCATAGGCCGCTGCCCGCCGCCGGCGTGCCGGAAGTACAGCGCCAGCGCGTTCACCAGGCTGCTCTTGCCGCTGCCCGGTGGCCCCGTCACGCCGACGATGTGCGCCCGGCCGGTGTGCGGGTGCAGGGCGGCGAGCAGCCCCTGCGCTCTCGCTCCGTCGTTTTCGATCTGGCTGATCGCCCGGGCGATGGACCGTACCTGCCCGGCCAGCACCCCCTCGACGATTTCGGTGAGGCGGCCCGAGCTATCCTGGCCGCCCGTCACGGCACATTCTCGCGAATAAAGCCCACGATCTGGTCGGTGGGCGTGCCCGGCCCAAACACCCCTTGGATCCCCATCTCCTTCAGCGCCGGCATGTCTTCGTCCGGGATGATACCGCCGACCACCACCAGTACGTCGTCCATGCCGCTTTGGTGCAGCAGGTCCATCACCCGTGGGAAGAGGGCCATGTGGGCACCCGAAAGGATCGACATGCCCACCACGTCCACGTCCTCCTGGAGCGCGGCTTCGGCGATCATCTCCGGCGTCTGGCGAATACCGGTGTAGACGACCTCCATCCCGGCATCGCGCAGCGCGCGGGCGATCACCTTGGCTCCCCGGTCGTGGCCATCCAGCCCTGGCTTGGCGATCAAGACGCGGATCTTTTTCTCAGTCATGAAACCTCCTTGAACAAGGCACAATTCACAATGCACAAGGCCCAATTCCGAATTGTGAATTGTCAATTGTCAATTGCCACTTGTGCCTTACGATGAACACCAATTCGCTGTCGAATCGCAGCTCGACTGCCGCCCACCCTCGGCCCGCCGCCAGCTCCTTGAACTGCGCCTGGTAGTTCCCCGCCATCCCCTTCTCGCGCCCGCCCAGGCTCTTGACGGCAAAGCTGACCACCACCCAGGGCGCTCGCAGACCCTCGATGAGCCGCCCCGTGGACCCCGGCTCCTGTCGCTCCAGGGTCGGGCTCATCTTCAAGAGCAAGGCCACATCCGCGGCGTCGGCGGGCGGGTGGGCCAGCACATCCTGGCATCGGGCCAGCGGCTCGACGCCCGCCAGGGCGAGATAGCGGTTCAGCCATTCGACCCGCTCCCGGTCAATGTCCAGGGCAATGATCCGCGCGCCCGGCGCCAACCCCATCCAGGGCAGCGCCAGCGGGTTCAGCCCGCATCCCAGGTCGAGGATGGTGCTCGGCGTGCCCGTCACTGCCCAGATCTCCCGGTAGAACCGGTCGATGACCGGCAGGCGCTCCCGCGTAGATTGGTGGAGCGCCATCATCTGCCGGCAGGTGGCTTCCACCTCGGCCGCCGATCCGGAGAAGTAGGCAGCCTCCAGCCTATGATAGGCACTCTCACCGTCAAATGCCTGCTCAAACGCCCCGTAGGCCTGGTGGAGCCGCCGCTGAGTCGCCTTGACGGCTGCCTTCAGGCTGCCGGAAGGCTCAACCGCCAACTGGTGCTCCGCCACCCGCCTGATCGTATCCTCGCACAGCGCCCGGTACTTTTTCGACGCGGCGACTGCCGATACGACGGCATCCAGGTCCACGGATTGCGCTGTCAAGCGATTCGCCTACTCAGCGTGCGGCGTTGCATAGTCGATGCTCCGCCCTGTTTGTGTGCTCGCTGCAGTGCGCCTCCTTCGTGTCCTTCGTGCTCTTCGTGGATCGTCCCCCCGGCCTACTCAGGGTTGATGGGATAGTTGGGCGCCTCTTTGGTGACGAACACGCTGTGTGGGTGGCTCTCGATCAGCCCGGCATTGGTGATGCGCACAAAGCGTGCCTTCTCCTGTAGCTCGGCCAGGGTGTGGGCACCCACATAGCCCATACCCGAGCGCAGGCCGCCGACGAGCTGGTACACGTATTCGGCCAGTGGGCCTTTGTACGGCACCTGCCCCTCGATCCCCTCCGGTACGACCTTGCCGGACGCTCTACCACCCTTCGCCGGGACAGACACGCCGTACCGGTCCCGCGCCACCCCCTTCATCGCCCCAAGCGACCCCATGCCGCGGTATTCCTTGAAGCGGCGGCCCTCGTAGATCACCAGCTCCCCCGGCGATTCGTCCAGGCCGGCCAGCAGGCTGCCCAGCATCACGGCATCGGCGCCCGCCGCCAGCGCCTTGGTGATATCGCCCGAGTACTTGATGCCGCCATCGGCTATGACCTTCACCCCCTGGCGGTGGGCTTCCTCCGAGCAGAGGCGGATGGCCGTGATCTGGGGCATGCCCGCCCCGGTCACGATGCGTGTCGTGCAGATAGAACCGGCACCCACCCCGACCTTGACCACGTCGGCTCCGGCAGCGATCAGGTCCCGCGTCCCCTCCGCTGTGACGACATTGCCCGCGACCAGGGGCAGCCGGGGATAGCGGGCTTTGGCCCGCTCCACCATCGCCAGGACGTCCGCGGTGTGGCCGTGGGCGGTGTCGATCACGGCCAGGTCCAGCCCCTTCTCCACGAGCCCGTCGAGCCGTGCCATGCCTGCCTCGCCCACCCCGATCGCCGCCCCGCACAACAGCCGGCCCTGGGCATCGGTCGTGCGCAGAGGATAGTCGAGCCGGTTCTGGATATCCTTGACGGTGATCAACCCCTTGAGCACCCCCTCATCGTCGACCAGGGGAAGCTTCTCGATGCGGTGCTCCTGCAGGATAGCGACCGCCTCTTCCAGGGTCGTGCCGACCGGCGCCGTCACCAGGCGCTCCTTGGGGGTCATGAGGCTGTAAATCGGCAGGCTGTGGTCGGTCACGAACCGGATGTCGCGGTTGGTGAGGATGCCCACCAGCCGGCGTCCATCCTCGGTGATCGGGACACCCGAGAAGTGATAGCGGCTCATGATGGCCTCTGCGTCGGCCACTGTGGCTGTAGGGGGAAGGGTGATTGGCTCGACGATCATGCCCGACTCGGAGCGCTTGACCTTCTCCAGCTCGTCCGCCTGGCGCTCCACGTCCAGGTTTCGGTGTAGGACGCCCACGCCCCCTTCCCGGGCCAGGGCGATCGCCATTCGGGCCTCAGTGACAGTGTCCATCGCAGCCGACAGCACCGGGATGTTGAGACGCACGCCCGGTGCGAGGCCGATGTGCAGGTCTACCTCGCCCGGCAATACCTCCGAGCGCCCCGGAACCAGCAGGACGTCGTCGAACGTCAGTGCCTCGTCCAAGATCTCACCCATCGCCTTCCCTCCCGGCTGCTTCTGGCTAGTACAGGAACATCGGCTTGCCCAGCATGTCGTGGATCTTGGGCCGGTACTGCTCCATGTCATACATCTCGTCCACATCCACGCGCTTCTCGCCGGAGATGACGCGGTTGAGTGGCACGTGGGTGTACACGCCGTCGCGCAGGGCCACCATCCGGCCTGAGCGCCCCTGGACCACCAGGGTCATCGCCAGCAGCCCGTAGCTGACCGCCACCATCCGGTCCAGCGAGTCAGGGGCGCCGCTTCGCATCAGGTAGCCCAATTGCTGGTAGATGACGTTCTCGCCGGTGAGCTGTTTCAGCTTCTCGCCCGTCACGGCGCCGATCCCGCCGAGCTTCTTGTGACCATAGGCATCTTCGTCGCCCGCATAGTGGACCAGGCTGCCCTCGATCTCGTGTGCACCTTCCGAAATGGTCATGATGGCATAGTTGCTCGGGTTGCTGTACTTGTCCTGGACCAGCAGCATGGAGAGCTTCTGGATGTCAAAGGGTACCTCGGAGATGATGGCCCGGTCCACGTCGGCCAGGTAGGCCGCGATCAGCGACGTCTCACCCGAGTTGCGTCCGAAAAGCTCCACGATCGCGATCCGCTCGTGCGAGCCGCTCGGCGTGCGCAGGGCGGTGATCAGCTCGACGCTGCGCGTGACGGCCGTAGAGAAGCCGATGCAATAGTCGGTGCCGTACACGTCATTGTCCATCGTCTTCGGAATGGCTACCACCGGAAAGTTCTCCTGGTGCAGCCGGGCGGCATAGGAGAGTGTGTCATCGCCGCCAATGGGGACCAGTGCATCGATCTCCAGGTAGCGCAGCACCTTGAGAACGTGCGCGGTAAAGTCGTAGATCGCCTTGTCGCCCTCTCCCTCGACGAGCACGCCCGTGCCCTCCAGGAAATCAGGCACATCCGTTGCCCGGACGTGCTGCGGATTGGTGCGAGACGTGTGCAGGAAGGTCCCGCCCGTGCGGTCGATGGTCCGCACCGAGGTCTTGGTGAGGGGCACGATCAGGTTCTTGCGCGCCTGGGGGCTGTCCATGTTGCAGTGCAGCAGGCCGGCCCATCCCTTGCGGATGCCGACTGCTTCCCAGCCTTCGTCGTAGGCCCGCTCGACGACGGCTTTCATCGCCACATTGAGGCCGGGGACGTCGCCTCCGCCCGTCAGGATGCCGATCTTCTTTGTTCTTGTCACAAAACCCTCCCATGGCGCGATCCACGGATGCCGTCACAAGGCGAGCAAGTCCCGTCCTTTTTGCGTCTTGCGTGGATGCTGTGGCGCCCAGTATATAGGAGATGGCGGCTTTGTTCAAGAAAGGACGCGGAGAGCGCCAGAAGCTGTTGCGACACAGATGCTGCGGCCGGCCTCCCGACCGAGCCACCGTCGTCCATAGGCCATCCGCCATCCGCTATCAGCCATCTGCCGCTCTCCGATTCCTGGTGGTTCTTCCGGCAGGCGTCCGCCTGCAGCTACGAGATCCCCTCCGAGGGCACCATCGACGCCAACCTCCACTGGGGTGTCCACCCCGCCCACCGCATCGAGACTCCCGCCGGCCCCAACTCACCCACGACGATCGGCTCCTTTCCGCCGCCCTTGCGCCGACCTCATCGCGCCCGCGCAGCCGGCGAGTTCTCCCTCGGTCTCGCCCGCTCCCGCGTCATCCCCGCCCCCGATCCCCTCGGCCGCCCCGTCTCTTAGCCCTCCTCTTGGTGGGCACGGCCGCGGCGCACTGCACGCACCGCATATTGTGGCGAGCCACGCCACCGGGCGTTCGCATCGCCGGGGGGGTACACAGCAAAGTACCGCACAATGGACTACGGATCGGCCGCATAAAAGGCCGGCGGCAGGACCCCTGCACGGTCTCTTGACCCATTTGAGGCCTGCGTTTATAATGGTGCAAGTGACCGAGAGAAGCTGTGGGACCTTGCGCCACGATCCCGCAGTGATTCACCTCGGCAACGGCACTCGATCGAAGGATGAAGGCTGGATGAACGGCGCCAAGATACTGGTTGTGGACGACGAGGAGACGATCGTGCGTACCCTACGCGCCTACCTGGAGCCTGAAGGCTTCACGGTCTACACGGCCGCGGACGGTCCGGCAGCGCTCAGGGCGGCGCGCACCTACCGCCCCGATCTCGTCGTCCTGGACCTGATGCTGCCGGGCATGGACGGCCTCGAGGTCCTCCGCCACCTGCGGCAGGAATCGGAGGTTTACGTTCTGCTGCTGACGGCCAAGGCTACCGAGACGGACAAGTTGGTGGGATTGGGCATGGGCGCCGATGACTATCTGACCAAACCATTCAGCCCGCGGGAGTTGGTTGCCCGCGTCAAGGCCATCCTGCGCCGCGGGCGCCATCCCGAAACCGGCGAGCCCACGCTGGTATTTCGTCGCCTGCGCATCGATGCCGGCGCGAGGAAGGTATGGAAGGATGGCCAGCAAGCGGAGCTCACGCCCATCGAGTTCGACCTGCTGCTTGCCCTGGCACAGCACCGCGGCCGGGTGTTGAGCCGGGAGCAGCTCATCGAGCACGTCTGGGGCCATGACTATTACGGTGATGAGCGCGTGGCCGATGTGCACATCGGCCGAATCAGGAAAAAGATCGAGGACGATCCGGCCAACCCGGCGCTGATCGTGACTGTGCGGGCAGCCGGCTACCGGTTTGAGGACCTTCCGCTATGAGACTCTTCCACGCGTTTCAGCAGAGGCTGGGGTGGAGGCTGCTCCTCTCCTACCTTCTCGTGTTGACCATTGGAGTCGTAGTTCTGGATGTCACGGCCGAGCTGCAGACGCCCCACGCTCTGACCCGCAACATCGCCCGCCTCCAGGCGCTCCAGGAGCAAGACCCGGCACTCGAGGCAGACCTACAGGCGAACCTGAGCAGGGCCGTCCACGACGAGCTCATGGTCGGGACGCTCGCCGGCGTGCTGGCTGCGGTCGCGGCCAGCCTCTTCACCACCCGCCGTATCCTGGCGCCTATACAGGCCATGACTGCCGCCAGCCAGCGGATCGCAGCGGGTGACTATCACCACCGGATCGAGCCGCCCAGCCGGGACGAGTTGGGGGTTCTGACCGAATCGTTCAACGAAATGGCCGGCACCCTCGAGGACACCGAACGCCGCCGTACGGAGCTTGTCGGCGACCTGGCGCACGAGGTCCGCACACCGCTGAGCGCCATTCGCAGCGGGCTGGAAGGAATGATCGACGGAGTGCTGCCCTGCGAACCGGATACACTTACCGCGCTGCAGCGTGAGGTCAACCGCATTCAGCGCCTTGTGCAAGACCTGGAGGAGCTATCGCGCGCGGAGGCCGGCCAGGTGCACCTGGACCTGCGCCCGGTGGCCATCGGCGACCTGGTCGGCTCCGTGGCGCAGCGGCTGCAGCCGCAATACGAGGACAAAGACGTCGCCCTGCACGTCGAGGTCGCTCCCCGCCTGCCCATGCTGCGGGCCGATGCGCTGCGCATGACCCAGGTCATGGTGAACCTGCTGGGCAATGCTCTGCAATACACCTCTGCTGGGGGCACAGTGACCGTCAAGGCCACGTCCGACAACTTGATGACGGTGACGGTATCAGTCATAGACACTGGCATCGGCTTGTCGCCCGAGCAGCTGCAGCACGTCTTCGAGCGATTCTACCGCGCGGACAAGTCGCGCTCGCGGGCCGGCGGGGGCAGCGGCCTCGGCCTCACCATCGCCAAGCACTTGGTCGAAGCTCACGGCGGAACGATTGGGGCCCTCAGTCCGGGCCTCGGCCAGGGTAGCACCTTCTTCTTCTCCCTGCCGGCCACGAGCGACCTGTTCGTCAGCACTCCCCCTCTTTCATAGCGATAGGCCTTTTCGTCCTCGCCGGACCGCCACCCTGCGCGGTGGATAGGCGTTCGCGCCAAACCTTCACCAAATCTTCATGCAGCTGCCGGTTCAGCTTCATACTGCCCTGCTATTCTGGCGACGAACCTTCTGAAAGAGGATTGCCAGCAGAGCCCAGGCTGGGCTTGCGTGGGACGGGGGACCCGGCGATCCAGCCGAGGACTCCGGGGGATGGTGCTCTTGGGCCATCCCCTTCTTTTCGACCCGGAGGCAACAATGCATGGTTTTGGTTCAGGGGAGCTAGGGCTGCCCGCCCTGCTGGTGGGCGGGGTGCTGGTCATCGGACTGGCGGCGCTGATCTTGCACTTGCTTTTCCCTGCGGTGCGGAGGAGGCCGCCACGCGGTATGGTTCTGACCAAGATGGCTAGACTCTGCCCGGTCTGCCAGCGGAAGCTGAACGAGGCCGACCGGAATGGCCTGCGGATCGAGGTGTGCCCAGACTGCCATGGTGTTTGGCTAGGCCAGGACCAACTAGAACAGCTCTAGAGGTAATCCATGCCTTTTACTTTCGACGAGACCAACTTGCAGGGACTAACAGACCAGCAGGTGCGCGAACGGCTGGCCCGCGATGGGTACAACGAAATACCCTCTGCCGGCAAGCGCACCTGGCTGCATTCCTTGCTCGACGTCATGCGCGAGCCAATGTTCCTGCTGCTGATCGCCTGTGGGGTGCTCTATCTCCTCCTGGGCGACACCAGGGAAGCGCTGATGCTCTTGGGGTTCGTCGGCGTCATCATCGCCATCACACTCTACCAGGAGCAGAAAACCGAGCGCGCGCTGGAAGCCTTGCGCGATCTTTCCAGCCCGCGCGCATTGGTGATCCGTGACGGCGTGCAGCAGCGCATCGCCGGACGGGACGTGGTGCGCGACGACATCGTCTTGGTTTCCGAGGGCGACCGCATCCCAGCCGATGCCTCGCTGCTGTCCGTAAGCCATCTGAGCATCGATGAGTCGCTGCTCACCGGCGAATCCGTGCCGGTGCGCAAGAGACGATGGGATGGGCAGGAAGAGATGGGCCGCCCAGGCGGCGACGACCAACCGTCTGTCTACTCGGGCACGCTGGTAGTCAAGGGCCAGGGCATCGCCCAGGTATATGCCATCGGCCCGCACACAGAGATGGGCAAAATCGGAAAGGCGCTGCAGTCGCTTGGGCCAGAGGAGACGCTGCTGCAAAAGCAGACGGCCAGGATCGTGAGGAACTTTGCCCTCGTCGGCCTGAGCCTGTGTGTTCTGGTCGTGGTGCTCTTTGGTTTGTCGCGGGGAGATTGGCTACACGGATTCCTGGCCGGGATTACGCTAGCCATGGCCACACTGCCCGAAGAGTTCCCAGTGGTGCTCACGATTTTTCTGGCGCTGGGTGCATGGCGCATTGCACAGCGCCAGGTGCTCACGCGGCGGGCGCCGGCTGTGGAAATGCTGGGCGCAGCCACGGCGCTGTGCGTTGACAAGACCGGCACACTGACCCTCAACCGCATGACCGTGACCAGGATCGCCGTGGACGGCACGGTCTACGACGTGGACGGTCAGCAGGTCATCTTGCCGGATGAGCTGCACGAGGTAGCAGAGTACTCCATCCTGGCTAGCCCCTCCGATCCCTTTGATCCTATGGAAAAGGCGATGAAAGAGCTCGGTGGGCGCACGTTGCTGGACACCGAACATCTACACCGGGACTGGACCCTGCAGCGCGAGTATCCGCTCTCGGACAACCTGTTGGCCATGTCGCGCGTGTGGCGCTCACCCAACGGGCGGGGCCAGATCATCGCCGCGAAGGGGGCACCGGAGGCGATCATTGATCTGTGCCACCTGCCCGAGACGCGCCATCAGGCCCTTCACAGGCAGATCAACGAAATGGCGGAGCATGGCCTGCGCGTCATCGGTGTCGCCCGGGCCCACTTTCGACCTGAAGACCTGCCTCACGAACAGCACGATTTTGACTTCCAGTTCCTTGGTCTGCTCGGCTTGGCCGACCCCATCCGCCCCGAAGTGCCGCAGGCGGTGCAGGAATGCTACCAAGCCGGCATCCGCGTGATCATGATTACCGGCGATTACCCAGGCACAGCACGCAACATCGCCCGGCAGATCGGCCTCCGTCCCCTTCATGAGATCATCACCGGCCAAGAGCTGGATCGGATGA
Source organism: uncultured Chloroflexia bacterium (assembly GCA_963701775.1). GTDB lineage: Bacteria > Chloroflexota > Anaerolineae > JAAYZQ01 > JAAYZQ01 > DAOQVR01. The sequence goes on along the minus strand of CAVPBH010000027.1, from coordinate 1,076,760 downwards.
GCGACGCTGAGCTGCAAGAGCGCATCAAGACGACCTGCGTCTTTGCCCGCGCCGTGCCGGAACAGAAGCTGAGGATCGTGCAAGCGCTCAAGGCCAACGGCGAAGTCGTGGCCATGACGGGCGATGGCGTCAACGACGCGCCCGCACTCAAGGCCGCCCACATCGGCATTGCTATGGGCGGGCGGGGTACCGATGTGGCGCGCGAGGCATCGGCACTGGTACTGCTTGACGACAATTTCGCCTCTATCGTCCAGGCGGTTCGAACGGGCCGCAGAATCTTCGACAATCTCAAGAAGGCCATCACCTTCATCTTCTCGGTGCACCTTCCCATCGCGGGCATGGCGCTGCTGCCGGTGCTCTTCGGCTGGCCGCTGGCACTGCTGCCGGTTCACATCCTGTTCCTGGAACTCATTATCGACCCTGCCTGCACGCTGGTTTTCGAGATGGAAGCGGAAGAAAAGGACATCATGCGCCGCCCCCCGCGTCGGCTCGAAGCGCCGCTTTTTGGTGGGGCGATGGTGTTCAGGGGCCTGATCCAGGGATTGGGCGCGCTGGCAGTGGTAGCGGGCATCTATGCAGCAGTCCTGGCGCTCGGGCATGGTGAGCAGGAGGCGCGCACCCTGAGCTTCGCCAATCTCGTCATCGCCAACCTGGGCATGATCCTATCCAACCGTTCGCGCACCCGATCGATTCTGGAGATGCTGCGCGTGCCCAACCCGGCGGTGCGCTGGGTGGTGGGCGGTGCGCTGCTCTTCCTGGGGCTGGCCCTCGTGGTCCCGTTCTTGCGCAGCCTGTTCTCGTTTGCTCCGCTGCAGCGCTGGGAGCTGGCGCTGCTGATCGTACCTGGCCTAGTCAGTATCCTGATCTCGGAGAGCACCAAGCTGCGATGGCCGGCGCGTGCGCTGCTCGAAAGGGAATGAGACAGGGAAGACTCAGACGCAATGTCCTCTGCCCGAGACTAGAAGTATACGCCAAAGGCCTTTCTCAAGTCAGCACCTTGGTGGCCTCTGCCAGGTTGAGGCGGCTCACCTGCCGGATGGCAGGCAGTGTAGCCAGCAGCATGGTCAGCAGGATGCCGGCGGCGGCGAATGACGTACGTGGTAGGCGCCACCACGATATTGAACGTGAACAGATCGGCGCTGAACGCCGTCCCCACCTGCAGCGCCATCCAATGACCCAGCAGCAGGCCTGGCGCGAGGGTTACCAGCCACAGGATCAGGTTCTCGGCAAAGAGCAGCGCGGCGATCCGGCCGGTCCCACTGCCGATCGAACGCATCGTGGCGAACTCCCGTTTGCGCTCCAGGACACTCACCGTCATGGCATTGAACAGCAGCGCAAAGGCCATCAACACCGCCACGGCCATCATGATCCCGATCAGCAGGTAGAAAAGACCCATGAATCCGCGCATGTCGGTCACCAGGTCGGCTTTGCGCTGGACGGCGGACGCATCCGGCAGGTGATACAGGTCGAGTTTGATCTGCCTCGATTGCGCATCGTCCACAGTCAGGTACAGCCCGTTGTACGGAACGGTCAGGGTGTGCAGGCGTTCCTGGGCCTCTTCTATCGAGAGATACCCCACGGCGTTCATCATCTCGTCGGTCGTGGGGCCGAGTATGAACTCCTCCGTTCCAAAGGGGGTCTCCAGGGTTACCCGGTCTCCCTCGGAGACACCCAGTACTTTCGCCAGCCCCGTGGCGATGACCAGCCGCCCGCCGGCGAGAGCCTCGCGGGCGGTCGTGCCCTCCGGAAGCTGCAGGACGTGCATCTCCTGGTCGGGATCGAACGCCGTGAGCAGGATGTCCTCGGAGGCGGATCCGGCCTTCATCGTCGCCGGGGCTTGCAGGATGGGCTCCGCCGCCTTCACCCCGTCCCATTCCAGGATCGTTTCCCGCGTAGCAGGCGGTTGGATCGAGGCAAAGGAAACCGACACATCCCAGCGCTCGATGATTTCGTAACTCTCCGTGAAGAAGAACTCGATGCTGTCCAGCAGTCCCCACACCATCAGGATCAGGATGTAGGCGAAGACGATCCCCAGCGCGGTGGTCAGCGACCGGCGCCGGACGCGAAAGACGCTCCGAACCGGAAGCCGCAGCATGAGGGGCAGGCGGACGATTCTCTCCAGCAGGGACGCGTGGCCCTTGACCTGCGCGATGGCCGGGTCGAAACGCATGGCCTGGGCGGGAAGGAGCCGGGCTGCCCCGTACGCCGGGGCGATCGCCGCCACGATCGTCGCCACAAGGCTGAGCGCCGCACCCCCCAGGATCAGATCGGGGTAGAAGCGCGTTTCGATGATCGGGATTCCCAGCTCCGCGGCGTACATCTCGGTGATCCATTTCCCAATCGGAAGGCCGAGCAGCGCGCCCGCAGCCGATCCGATCACGCCGATGACCAGCGCATACAGCAGGAAATGCCCCATCACGGCCCTGTCGGAGTACCCCAACGCTTTCATCAGGCCGACCTGCGGCGTCTGGACCCGGACCTGCCGGCCGAGCATCACGTAGACCGAGATGGCCGCCACCAGCAGAACCACCGACGGCAGCAGATAGGCGACGTCGCGGAATTGCTCCGCGTCGGCTTTCACACTGGCGTTCGACGGCTGGTCGGCGCGCAGCGTGGTAGCGGTCAGCCCGTAGGGCGCGAGCTTTTCCTGCACGTGCTTCACCACGGCCGGCTCGTCGGCGCCCTCCTCCAGCCGGATCGCGATGTCGTTCACCATCCCCGTCGCGCCGAGCCTTTCCTGCAGGACTCTCCAGGGGCAGGAAGAAGACGCCGAAGGAGCGGGCTGAGGGGATGATTTCCTGTTTGCTGGGGCTGACCATCAGGTATTCCGGACTGGCTACGACTCCCACGACCGGAAAGTCGACCCGCGTCCCGTTCAGGATGGGCGAGACGGTATCCCCGGGGCCGAGGTCGAAATACTCGGCGAAATGGGTGTCCAGCAGGATCGCGGAATCCTCCGCGGAATGAAAGTACCGGCCTTCCAGGACCAGGACGTTGTTGACCTCCGGGCGTTCCGGCGCCGAGAGGCCGATCAGCCGGGCGCGGATGGGGTCTGGGGTTTCGCCGTTGCGCTCCGGCAGCTCCAATCCGGTATCGATCACCAGCCGGCCGAATACACCCTCCACGCCTTCCACGTCGCGCAGTTCGTCGGCAACTGTTTGCGGGGCGCCCTGTACCGCAAAGGTCACATCCGCAAAGAGCAGATCGTCGTAGGTGCGGTTGTAGGAGGTGTCGAGATCGCGGTACGCCGCGACGGTCGCCGCGAAGCTGGCCACGCCGAGCATGACGATCACGATCAGGGCGATGGATTGCGCCCGCGAAGCGCGCAGATCTCGCCAAGTCTTGAGCAGGATGAGTTTCATGGCGTCACCATGCCAGGTCTGCCACCGGCTGTGGCTTGGGGTTGACCTCTTCGCGGTCCACCATGCCGTTGTGCAGGCGGACGACACGGTTGGCCATCGGGGCGATGCTGGTGTTGTGGGTCACGAGCACGACGGTGGCCCCTCTCGTCCCGGTTCACGTCGCGGAGGGCCTGCAGCACCTGGCGGCCCGTGTCCACATCCAGGTTGCCGGTCGGTTCGTCACACAGCAACAGCGGGGGACGGTTGGCCAGGGCGCGGGCAATCGCCACGCGCTGCTGCTCGCCGCCCGAGAGCTGAGAGGGGAAGTGATCGGCGCGATCCTGCAGCCCGACCATGGCCAAGAAATCGCCTGCCCGGGCGGGTATGGACCGGCCGCGCTGGGTGAGTGCCAGGGCGAATTCGACATTTTCAAGGGCGGTCAGGGTGGGGATCAGGTTGAAGAACTGGAAGACAAAGCCCACCTTCTTGCGCCTGTACTCGGCCAGGCGGGTCTCGTTGAAGCCGGCGATCTCTTCCCCGTCCACCGCCAGTCGCCCGCCGCTGGGCCGGTCGAGGCCACCCACCAGGTTAAGGGTGGTGGTCTTGCCGGAGCCGGAGGGTCCCAGCAAGACGATGAACTCGCCGCGGGCCACAGCCAGGTCCAGCCCGCGCAAGGCATGCACGGTGACTTCCCCCATCGGGTAAGTTTTGGTGACCGCCTGCATTTCGATGATGAGTGGAAAAGCCATGACCACCCCCTCTGTCCAGTCTGCCTGAGCTGGAGAACGTCTCGTTCAGCACCCACGCACCCTCTTCGGCATGATCATCCTCCTGCGCCCCACCCGTCAACTGCCCTCCCGGCCGACCGGCGTTCCGCCACTACGGAGCCGGGCTGTCAAGCCGGTAGTGCACGATGCTGTTCGCCCGGTTCAGCAGCGGGATGAATCGCATCAGCCTGACCCGGCCCAGGCGAGGCTCCTGCCGGTCAAAGTAGAACCACTCGTCGAGCAGGCAGATGCCGGGACTCCAGGATTCCGGCCCCCGGCTGCGCTTAATCCCCCAGAGCCGGGTGTGGAGCTTGCGGATGGGCGGATGGAGGCTGTTCAGCCAGGCCATGGACGGCGTCATGGTGTCAAAGACCAGCTCGGCGCCCGGGTACCGCTCTTGCAGCCGCAGCACGAGCCGTCTGACCTCCACTTCCCCAAGGTAGGCGAACACACCTTCTGCCAGGAACAAACAAGGACGTTCCGGGCGGTCGGCAACGGCGTCCATCCAGGCTCGGGTCTAGCACCGAGCACCCGATGAAATGACAGCGCGGCGTTTCGTCCAGGAGCTGCCGGCGCAGCGCGATCACCTCCGGCAGATCCAGGTCGTACCATTGCACCATCCCGTTGTCCACCCGGTCGAACCGGGTATCCAGCCCGCAGCCGATGCTCACCACGGCGCCGTTGGGGTGTGCGGCCAGAAAGGCCTGCGTGCGGCGGTCGAACTCGCGCACGCGCATGATGGTAAAGAGCACGTCGTGGGCAGGAAGCTTGACCCGGGAAAAGTCATAGTCGATCCGGCCCAGGATCTCCGTCGCCCGACCGTCCTTGACCAGCGCGTCGGGCCGCTGGCTCTCGACCGCCCGGCAATAGAGAGGAATGAGAAGGGTCTCCGGGACGCCGCTCAGTTCGATGCGCATCTTCATGCTTGCTTCTCCGCAGCGCCCGCCGCGCCTGTGCGGCAGAACCGGAAGTCGCACCGGTCGTCGCCCCGGCCCAGCGTCCTGGTGCGCTTCCAGGCGATGCCGGGCAGATCGCCGTACAGCAGGTCGTCGATCGTGCACAGATGGGCCGTCAACTCCGGCGCGCCGTAAAAGTGAGCACGTTCACGTAGAAACACTCGCGGGCGTCGTAGGCGATGCACTGCTCGCCGTCTTCCACCCATTCGAATCGCCACCCCTCCGGCGGATACCGGTGCTTCATCGCCCAGCGATTGGCGATGCGCAGAACCGCGAAGGGATCGGGCAGGCGCCCCAAGACCCACACCAGCCGGCGGCGGCCCGAGCGCTCCACCGTCGCGGCGACGATGCGGTCGATTTCCGCCAGGGCTGCTTCCTGGTCGTCGCCTTCCTCACGCAAGGCCTGGTAGAGAGCCAGGGCCGGCAGGATGCCCTCTTCATAGTGCTGGCGCAGCGCCGGCTGGCCAAAGTGGAGCCGGCGAGCGTACAGCTCGCCGTAGCGCGCCTGCACCCGCGCGGCCAGCAGAGTCGCCTGGACGAGGCCGCGCGTTTCGGCCAGCACGTGCTGGCCGGCGTCCAGGTAGGGCATCCGGCGCGGCCCGTCCGCCTTTCGCCGCCCTACCAGAAGCCCACCCACCGCGCCGGCCGCCAAGCCGGCCAGGAGCATGCGTTTGTCTGTCATCTCTGCCTCCCATCTGCGCGCGTGCGGGATTCGGTTCCCATCCCTCACCACACCTTCTTCATGCGTTCTCCATCACCCCTTGCGCCTGGCCTCCACCCGTTCCAGCAGGGCGGGCAGCTCCTCCTCGATGAGCGAGAACATGTCGTGTGCTTCCTGCAGCCGGTCGCGCAGGGCCGGATCCCTGTCTTTGAGAAGGTCAAGACCCTGCTCCGTGATCTGGTGCAGCGAAGCCCACAGTCTGAGCCGCTGGCGGATAAAGACTGCCCAGCCCCCAGGCCTGAACTGAAAGCAGACCTGCCTGGGCACGGGCGACGGCACCCGTTCGATGAGATCCATCTCGACCAGGAGGCGTGTTGTCGTGCTGACCGAGCCCTTGCTGGCGCCGAGCCACGCGCACAGGTCGGTGAGCGACTGCGCCCGTGGCTCGGAGATCAGCAGCACGCCCAGCACGCGTCCGGCCGTGCGTGGCAGGCCCATCTGCTCGAAATAGAGGCTGACATCCTCCACAAAGTGTCTTTTGTCGAAAAGGTGCACTTCCCTGGCTCCTTCCTCAAGCTCAACGTCATACTGCGCTATTATACTACGTACGGAATGTTTTGTCAATACTGAACGAAGCCAGCCCAGTTGGATATGGACGTGTCGCACCTTGCGAGCGTGGGTAAAAGCGACGCGGAACTTGAGGGTAGCGGCACAGAAGCCGTCAAATCGTGCAACAGCTCCTCCTCCCAACGGTCGAGCCGGTCATTGTAGACCTCGACGGTGCGATCGTGGGAAGCGCGAATGGTGAAGTCAGCGTGCACCAGGTCTATCTGGTGGAAGATCTTCTGGTTATCCAGTTCCATCCCCGACGAAGCGTAGCTTGGTGTGAGGAAACAAGGCGCGTGGTGCGAATCGCGTGGTAGATCTCTCGATTCTCACTCACGAAATCAGCCGTCACGTAGGAGAACCAGTTGGCGTAGGTCAACACCGTTCGGGGAGGTTGACTACGGTGGCGGTGATAGCCGGATAGCCGGGAGTCAGCCGCTTCCTTTGCCCCTTCCGCGGGAGCGGTGTGCTCTTCATAACCGTGTAAACGCCTTCCAGCTTCTCGGTGTACGGCTTCTCAAAACAAGTATGAAAGAGAGGCCTTTTGTGACAGGCAGGAGCCCCAGGCAGCCGTAGTCGCACGATTCGGAAGGGACAACCAGAGACCTCATGCCAAGGTCACGATCACGGCCCACCCCTTCAAGATCGCGGGAAAGTGCAGCCAGAACTGGACTGAAACGCAATCAATCAGGGACGCTCACCTGCGTCCCTGATTGATCTGAGTGGACGGATGTCCTGCTACCGTGAAGTGAGTGTCTGGACCGCCTGGTTACATAGCCGCCATAGCACGACCGGCGATCTCCATCATCCTCCGGCTCAGTTCCTTGGGGCTGAACTCGACCATCTCACAGTCTTCTTCCATCACTGGGAGGTGACCCGGCTCCAAGTAGTAAGCGGACCCGGCCGTGATGACTTCTTCGTGGTCGGCATAGACCACCCGCATTCTGCCCTTGAGCAGGTAGCCGTAGTGGGGACACTCGCAGCCGTGCGGCAACCCTGGGAACAAGAGGGCGGAGTCGAATCCAGCCGGAAAGGCCCAGAAACCCGCATCCATCTCTCCCCACTCGGTCTGACGGCTGTAGTAGGAGCCGGCCTCAAACAACAGGGGGATCTCTTCTCTCTTGCCGTGCATCGTGATTTCTCCTTTCATCTGATGTACTCTCTATCCTTGCTCCGCGGTTCTGCGCGGACCAAGGGAACCGCTTCAGGCGCGCTGGCACCTGTGCACCAGCTCCTAGCTCACGCTTCTTGTTTGGGCCACTTCCATGCATACCAGGTTATCAGCGCTGTAGCCACAACTGCCGAACCCAAGAGAAGGCTGTGATAGGAAGTTGGCCCTGCCACGGGACCTGGCGGTATGAAGGACAAAGGCACGCCACACATGAAGAAGTGGTAGATGCCAAGAAGCGTACCTATGATGCCCAGAACAAAGTTGGCCCAGCGATTGGAGGAGCCCTTCGCACTCAGCGCCACAAAAGCCATGCAGAGTGGAATCAGCCAGTAGATTGCCCCGAATAGCCACCCTGCAGCATTGATCGTTGCGCCCAATTCAAGCATCATCTTCATGGAAACCGGGTCTATGGTCACCATGATCATGTGCGCGGAATAGGCTTCCGCGGCTATGAGCCACAGTACTGCGATTCTTACCTTCCATCTCAAGGATTCCATGCTTCATTGCCTCCTCTCTTCTCTCTCACTCTTCTTCTCCGACCTGCCTCAGCGACAGAACGGTCACGTTCAAACGATTCAGCTTGTTCAAGATGCCCATGAGGGCTGCCTGGTCCACAATAGCTCCGCACAGGACGGTGTTGCCCCCGGCCTGCGACGTGATTTCCAGCCCATCCAGCCAATCGCGCCAGTCGCCGGCCAGATGTCCCCTCACCCTGATTTCCCAGAGAGGACCCGCGGGCCCCGAGGAGTCCGAGCCGGGTTCAGTCCCGCTCCTTGGATCTCCGTGGCACTGGTTGCCGTCCATGCCTCTCATGCTTCCTCCACGATGCAGTGTAGCAGGTCTGCACGTAGGAGTCATCAGCCTTAGGATGCAGATGGGGTTGTATTTGGGGGTGTAGGGATCCGGGCGGCCTCAGTCGAGCAGTCGCAGCTCTCTCGCCCGCAAGATGGCCTGGGTCCGGCTGGGCACGTCAAGCTTGCCATAAATGTTGCTGATGTGGCGCTTCACCGTTGCGTGCGAGATGACAAGCCGCGAAGCAATCTCCTCGTTCGTGAGCCCGGACCCGATCAGCTTCAGAACTTCCATCTCGCGCTCCGTAAGCGGCTCGACGAGCCATTGGGCAGAAGGCGGCTGAGGTGAGCGCGCAGAGCCGGCGCGGCTGGTCGCCAGCAGCAACTCGGCGGCGTATCCTTCTCCCAGGCGATGTGCTCGGGCCTGGCTCAACAAGTGGAGCATCGGCTCGCCCTCGTCCAAGAAGGCGCGGACATAGCCCTCCGGCCGCGCGAGGGAGAGGGCCGCGCCCAACACGGCGAGGGCCCGGGCCGGTTCCTTGCTCTTCTGGAACAGCAGCGCTTGGAGGATCAACACCTCGATGGCTCGCCCGCTGCGGCCCGCAGCCTGTGCCTGCTGAAGCAATCGATCCGACAGCCCCAGCGCGGCTTCACGGTCGCCCTGCGCCAGGAGCACGCGCAGCAGCGTCACGTATTCGGGCTCGCGGGCGTAGGGTACCGGGTCCTCAGCCGAGATGCCGCTTTGCCGCACAAGGCAGCGCGCGTCGTCCAATTCCCCGCGCGCCAGGCGCAGCTCAGACCAGCGCCGACCGGATCCAGATTGACCGCCGCGGCGTGAAGGCGTGCCGGACGGCCAGCCCATGCGCGGCCTGCATCGCCGCCTCAGCTGCCTCCGGATGGCAGAGGGCCTGTTCCAGGCGCGCCAGCATCACATAGCCCCTCGTCAGCAGCTCGAAATCCTCCCCTTGCCGGCCTATCTCGATGCACCGCTGGATCGACTGCGCCGCGGAATCGAGCTGGTTCCGCTCGTACTGCAGGCTGCCCAGCTCCGCATAGACGTGACCGGCCCACGGTCTGAGCCGGGGGTCGGGACGAGTGGCCAACGCCAGGGCGTCGGCGCATGCCCTGGCCGCCTCGTTGAGCCGTCCGCGTTCCACGAGGATGCCGGCGAGGTTGGCGCTGGCGAGAACCACCATGCCGGTGTAGCCTGCTGCCCGGCCGATCTCCACGGCCTCGGAATACGCTTGCCGCGCCTCTTCCAGCTCCCCGTTCAGCCAGCTGGCCTCTCCCAGCAGGGAGACGGTGGCGCTGCGGATGCTCCGCGAGAAAGGATCTGTGTCAGGCAAGCAATCGAGCGCTTGACGGGCAAACTCGGCCGCTTGCCGCGTCTCCCCGAGCATGCTCGCCCGGTGAGCGCGCGCTCCGGCTATTGTGCCCCTCAAGATCTGGACCTCACGAGTCGGCTGGAGCGGGGCGATAACTCGCTCGGCGGTCTGAAGGATCTCCTCCACCCGCTCCAGGTGCCCGGTCAGGCTCAGCACCCACGCATATTGAATGCTCAGCCAGACGTCCTGCTGAACTTCAGGCTCGATGGCCTCGAGCCATTTCAGGAGCGTGGCCACCTCGCCGTCCAGGATGCGCTGGCAGCCGTTCTGGGCGATGAGCCGCGCCACGTGCTCCCGGTCCCCCGCCCTCAGCGCGTGGTCGGTCGCCTCGGCGACGAACCCGCTCTGCTCGTACCACTGCGCGGCGCGGCGATGCAGCTCCGGCACCTGCGCCGACGACGTCCGCTCGAGGTGCTTGCCGAGTACGTCTGCTAGCAGGTGATGGTACCGGAACCAGCGCCGCTCGCCGTCCAGCGGGACGATGAACAAGTTCTTCTCTTCCAGAGCCTCCAGGATCGCCTGCCCCTCACCGCCTCGCTCCGCTCCGGCCCCGACCACGGCATCGCACAGCGGTCCGCACATCCGGCCCAGGATGGACGTCTGCTGGAGAAAGCCGCGAATCTCCTCGGGCTGGAGCTTGAGCACCTCGTCGACCAAGTAGTCCATGATGTATGACTGGCTGCCGCTGAATGCGGAAACAAAGGCCGGAACGTCGTCGGAGCCCTGCATCGAGATGGCTGCTAGCTGCAGGCCGGCGATCCAGCCTTCCGTCCGCGCCTCCATTGCGGCGACGTGCTCCGGGGAAAGGCGCAGGCTCATGACGCCGTTGAGAAAGCTCTCCGCCTCGGAAGGCGTGAATCGCAGCTGGTCGGCCCGAAGCTCGATCAGCTGGCTGCGGGCCCGCAGGCGCGACAGCGGCACGGCGGGATCCGACCTCGAGAGGAGGATCAGGTGCATCTGTGCCGGCAGATGCTCGACCAGAGACGTAAGGATCTCGAGAACGGCCGGGGCGTGGACGACGTGGAAATCGTCGAGGACGAGCACGAACGGCGACGGGTGTGCGGCCACCTCGTTGATCAGGGAGTGGACCATCGCCGCCGGCGGCAGCCGCTGCATCTCCTGCACGGCGGCCGGCGTGACCTGGACGGCAGGGACGATGCTATGGAGGGCCGCACACAGGTACTGGAGAAACCGCACCGGGTCGTCGTCGCCCTCGTCCAACGACAGCCAGGCGGCGTCCACCCCACTCTCGCTCAGCCAGTTGCTCACCAGGGTGGTCTTGCCGTAGCCGGCCGGGGCAGAGACAAGGACCAGCCGTATGCCCGGCCGCAGCCCGTCGTCCAGCCGCCGGAGCAGGCGAGGCCGCAGGATGAGCTCTGGCCTAGGCGGCGGCGCATAGAGCTTGGTGGACAGAAGCGGCACTGCGTCCATCTCTCCCTCCCCGACGATTCCTGGACGAACCTGAGCCCGCGGACCGCCGCACCGTCTTGTGGGGCCGGGCCTGGTCATAACTCGTTCGCGAATCGGTAGAACAGGCCAAACCAGGCATCGAATGGAATCCCATAATCAATGCCATTTCGTATGATGACGAGCGACTTGCGAGGTGAGACGTAGATGAACTGTCCCTTGTCGCCTGCGGCTACGAAATCGTAGCTTCCCGGTTCTATCGCTATCCCCCACCACATATACTTGTAGTACCCCTGTCCCGGTAGACCCGAGAACCAATCCTCGGGATAGTAGCCGGCATAGTCTTTGGGAAGGTAAGGTTGCGTCGACTCGGCAATCCACGCGCTCGAGATGACTTGCCGGCCTTTCCAGGTGCCGTCATTCAGGAATAGGTGACCGAACTTGGCAAAGTCTATGGCCCGGGCGTTCACGCCGGTTTCCATTTTCTCGAAATCGCTGGCCTCGCTATCAATGCTCCACGAGCCGTCGAATTCCATCCCCAGCGGATCCCAGATGTTGTCCTGCAGATACTCGGTCACAGAGACACCTGTGGCGCGCTCGAGGATCATCCCCAACAGCTGCGGATGGTACTTGTTGTAGAGAAAGTACTCCCCAGGGGGATCGATGACGTTCGTGTTCTGAAGTGCGAGCCGACGTTGATCGGGATAGTAGGTGGTCAGCGCATCGTCGCCGTTGAACCCAAGGAGTCGATTCTCTTCATACTCAAGGCCGGAGGACATCATGAGGAGATCGCGAATGGTTATTTTTTCAAAGCGGGCATCTCGCGAGGCCAACTCAGGCAGGTAGTCGGTAACTGGATCGTTGACGCTGTTGATGTACCCTTCGTCGATGGCGATGCCGATCAACGCGGATGTGAAGGATTTCGCCACCGAGAAGGACGTCACTATCGAATCGCGTTGGGTGTCGTTGAAGTACTCCTCATACAGGATGGTTCCATCCTGGACGACAAGAAAGGCCTGTGTCTGGTTCTCTTCCAGAAAGGCTCCCCAGTCGTCAGCGCCGGCCAGCTCCGAGAGAAGGGAAGGCACACGCTCGTCCATGGATCTATCGAACTCGAATGCCGTAGGAGCGGCTGCCAGATGGTGTTCCGGGAACTTTCGCCAATCGAACGCATCCGACCCTCCCCAAGCGAGGAGCCGGAAGACATATCTGGGCGGATAGGCCAGACATGCGGCAGCCAAAGCGACAATCACGATCCCAACCAAGATGGCTAGCGTCCACACAAGGGTCTTTGTCAGCCTCGATCTGCGGTTTCTCACAGTGCACCTCACCGTTCTGCGGTATTTCCCGGATTCCCTGACTATGCAGCTTTTCCTGGCTGCACAGCAGAAGGTTTGCTCTTCCGCTTCATGCCGAACAAGAAGCGTAGCACGTTGAAGCGCCGCACCAGGAGCTCATACAGGACCATGATGATCGCGAACGAGACTGACAGGATGATCACCCACTTGAGAAGGTCAGGGATGGCCAATGGCACGACAAAGTAGCCCACGCTCAGCAGCACCGTCTGGTGCATGATGTAGAAGGGTAGCACGGCTTCGTTGGCATACGCCAGGAAGGGCGTGCTGAAACTCAGATGCTTCCGGCCAAGACCCAGCGCCGCCAATACCCAGCTCCAGAGCGCCAGCCCCCTGAGCCCGAGGGCCAGGGCCCACAGTGGCGTGCCAAAGGTGAGTCCGGCGGTCCGGAATGAGAGAACGAGATAGATCGCCGTCGAGGCCACAGCCAGCGCCAGGGAGACCCACCGCAGGCGCTGGACGCTGGCCTGCGTTCGCTCATCGGAGAAGACCAGGAAGCCGGCTACGACAAGCCACAGATAGATGATCGCGGGCCAGCCTGCGTCCCCGAAGCTCAGCGGGCTGTTGGGGCCGACGAACACCTCGAACAGCATGATAGGCAGCGCCAGCCCAAACACCGCTCCCGGCAATGCCAACCCAGCGCTCAGCCTGGAGAGCACGTGCCGGCCTCGCCCCATCAGCCAACGCAAGAGAGGGTAGAGAAGGAGGCTGAATACGAACAGGTAGAGCAGGTACCACAGGTGCATACCATGCACGGTGAAATTGCCACCCTCCGTGATTCCGTAGACTCCGTGGAAGTAGTGTGGCAGGAACTGGAAATAGGTGCCGCTGAATTGGCCATGGGTCAGGCGCTCGAGGTAGACTTGCAGCGAGGCGTGGGTGAAGATGCCTACCAGCAGGGGCACCAGCAGGCGCAGCACCTTGTCCTTGACGAACTGGCCTGCTCCGTCCCTCTTCCCCAGCGCTAAGAACAGGCTGACCCCCGAGATGACAAACATGAGCGGCATCAGCCAGACCGTGGCGAACCGGTTCCACACCTCTACCCAAGGATACCAGACCGCGTTCTTGACGTGCCAGTCCCCCATGTTGAAAAAGCGGCTGGAGTGGTAGACCAGAATGGCCAGAGTGCCCACCACGCGCAGCCAGTCCAGGCAGTACACCCTCGCGGAGGCTTTTCTCTCCATTTTACGTGCTCCTCTTCATACCGAACACAGCCCGCAGCGGAGCGATCCGTCGAACCAGCAGCTCGACGATGGCCAGGGTGACGGCCAGCGAGCCGGCGAAAATGACCAGAATCTTGACGGTCACGCTCGTGTGCCACTGCACCACGTAGAACGAAAAGGCCACAATCACCGGCTGGTGGAAGACGTAGAAGGGCACGATAGCTTCCTGCCCGCGGCGCAGCCATGAGCTGGTGACGTCCAGGAAGCGGATGCCGACGAACCACATGAAGACGATCCAGCACCAGGTGTCGAGGGTAGCCACGGCCCACCAAAGGTAGAAACCGGGCAGGCTGGGATCGGCAAACCAGGTTTCCGAGAACCCCAGCGCTACCATGACTCCCAGGCCCAGGAAGGCCGCGACGCCGACGACCAGTGCCAGCCACCAATCTCTGCGGATGGCACGGGCAAAGCGGTCGTCGGAGACAAAGAGGGCTCCGATGATGAAGAAAACGAGGTAGTAGACAAAGTCGCTCCAGCCGTACGACTGCGGTGCGAAGGGGCGCAGGCCCATCTGGACGATGAGAAGTGGCGGGAGGAAGATCAGGATGCCTCCGCGGTGCAGGCACAGCTCCGCCAACCGTCCAACCCACAGCTGACCTGGCTCGCGCTTCAGCCAGAGAAAGACAGGCAGGGCGACGAGGGAGACGCAGAAGAGGAAGGCGAGGAACCAAAGATGGTACCCGAACCAGTCAAAGACGGTGGGATTGGGTCCCTGCCAGCGGTCGAGCAGGAACTGGAGGTAGGTGAGGGGCTGCTCTTCACGCGCGGACCAGAACCTCCAGTCGAAGTAGCCCTGGAGCGGTGTGAGAAGCAGGGATCCGAGCAAGTAGGGCACGAGAAGTCTGGTGACGCGCTCGACGGTGTACTGGCGCGGTGTTCGACGCCGCAGGGCGAACCAGGTACCTGCGCCCGAGAGGAGGAAGAAGAAGGGCATCCCAAAGGGGCCGACCAGAGCCTCGAAAGCGATGGCGACTGGGCTGGTCGTGTCGTTCATGACCATCCAGTCAGTGACGTTGAAAGGCCGGAAAACGTGAAAGACAAAGACCATTGCCACAGCCAGCACGCGCAGCGTATCGAGATAATGAAGCCGCGCAGGCGCCTGCGGATCGCCGCCGGAAGGCGGGGAAACACTCTGCTCCATCATGCTGCTCCTCCTTGTATCGGGTTAGCCGGCTGCCGGCACGGCCGGCCTCGACTGCGCAGCCGGCGCTTTTGGGCGCCACTTCAGGCCGAAAAGGACGCGCAGCCCGTTGAACCGCCGCACCAGAAGCTCGTAGAGTGCCATGATGACGGTGAGCGAGATAGCTAAGATGATGGGCCATTTGAGCAGCCCAGGTATGGCCCACTGCACCACGAAGTAGCCCACGCCGAGGATTACCGTCTGGTGCAGGACGTAAAAGGGCAGGACGGCTTCGTTGGCATAGCCCAGGAAGGCCGTCTTTCTGGTCAGGTAGTGCCTGCCCAGGCCCAGGAAGGCCAGCACCCAGCACCAGGCGCTCAACCCGCGCAGGCCGAGCGCGACCGCATACCGCGCCGTGCCGTAGGCCGGCAAGCCGCCCCGGAAGCCGATCGGCAAGCCGGCACCGATCGTGGTCACACCGAGGGCGAGGGATACCCAGCGCAGGCTCTCGACACGGTCGAGCAGCCGCTCGCTGGAGGCGAGCAGGAAGCCGCACAGGAGCAGCCACAGGTAGACGAGCAGGTTCCAGCCGGCCTCACTCCCGAGAAGGAACGGGCTGGCCTGGTTGTCCAGCGAACCAAGGAAGACCGGCAGTCCCAGGACGAAGACGGCCCCCGGCAGCGACAATGTTTGGCCCAGCCACTCCAGCACGCGCTTCCCACGGCCTACGAGCCAGTGCATCAGGGGGTAAAGGAGGAGGGAGAAAGCAAAAAGCCACGCCAGGTACCAGAGATGCATGCCCGTCAGCGCAAAGTTGCCTGCAGACGGATTGCCCCCTGTGTAGAATCCCTGGAAGTAGTGAGGCAGGAACTGGAAGTAGGTGCCGCTGAAATCGCCGTGCGTCAGGCGCTCCAGGTACACCTGCAACGAGGCATGGGTGAACATGCCCACCAGCAGCGGCACCACCAGGCGCAGCACCTTGTCCTTGACGAACTTGGCGGCGCCCGACTTGCCCACGGCGAAGAAGAGGCTGATGCCCGAGACGACAAAGAGCAGGGGCATCAGCCAGGTTGTGGCAAAGCCGTCCCAGACGTCGAGCCATGGGTAGACGGTGGGGTTCTTGACGTGCCAATCTCCCGTGTTGAAGAAGCGGGTGGTGTGGTAGACAAAGACGGCGAGCACGCCAATCACACGCAGCCAATCGAGGTAGACCTGGCGTTGAACAGGCCTGGCTTCCATTTTCCCTCTCCTTTTCCTTGTGAGGCTCTATCCATGCAGAGGCCCCACACCGCGCGTGCGGTGCGGGGCCTGTGGCAGAGTGGGATCAGGGCAGGCGACAAGATAGGTCCGGTTCGTATCGGGTCGAACCGGCCGGTGACGGGGTTCCCAGCCGGATCTCATGCTCCTCTCTCCCCCGGCCAAACCCTGGCGCTTGCGGCTACAGCGCTATTATGCCTCCGATGGGCACGGCTGTCAAAGACTGGCTTGCCCCCAGTTGGGAGTACCAGCTACTCCTCCTGATAGAAGTACCAGATGCTCCACTGATAGAAGCATCAGCATCACACCTGGTACAAGTAGCAGGCACGTACCCCCGGGGGTTCTGCATAAAAAACCGCACAATGGAGTTCGGTTCGACTGCAGAGTAGCTCTTCGCTACGACTTCACTCTAGCACAACTTGCCTGGTGAGGCAAATCTGCTCACGGCGCATTTCGCACAAAAAGGCGCCCGGCGCCATAACTCGGCCCTCCAGCAGCCGAGACACTTCCCTTGGGAGCCGAACGCTTCCCATCGCTGCCAAAACACTTCCCATCCGGGCCAAACGCTTCCCTTCCGGGCGAAAACACTTCCCATCAGGGTCAAACGATTCCCATCTGAGCCAAAACACTTCCCATCGGCACAGAAACACTTCGCTGCGGCAGCCAAAACACTTCCCATCCGGGCCGAAACACTTCCCTTCGGCAGACAGAACACTTTCCATCGCCGCCAAAGCAAGCCGCCATACTCGCGGTACTGGCGCGAGATTCGTTTCCTGGGGATGTGGCACTCCCTTTGACGGCGAAACTGCGACATGATATACTCTCACCGTGAGGCCATCGTCGTGCAACACGAAGGAGTGTTCATGCAACCGTATCCGATCCTGCAAACGAAACTGCACATTCCGCCTATCCGGCCCGAGCTGGTCTCGCGCCCGCGCCTGATCGAGCGGCTGAAGGCGGGTCTGAATCGCAAGCTGACCCTCATCTCTGCCCCCGCCGGCTTCGGCAAGACGACGCTGGTCAGCGAATGGATCGCAGGCAGCCGACCTGCATGTGGCCTGGCTGTCACTGGACGAAGGGGATAACGACCCCATACGCTTCCTGACGTACTTCATCGCTGCTTTGCAGACGATTGCGGCGAATCGTTGGAGAACAGGTGTTGGCGGTGCTCCAATCCCCTCCGCCGCCGTCCACCGAATCGATTCTGACAGCCCTGCTCAATGAAATCACCACCATCCCGGACAATTTCGTCCTCGTCCTTGACGACTATCACGTTATTGATGCCAAACCGGTTGACAATGCCCTTACCTTTCTGCTTGAGCACCTGCCACCGCAGATGCACCTGGTCATCGCCACCCGTGAGGATCCACATCTACCCCTGGCCCGGTTACGCGCCCGGGGCCAATTGACCGAGCTGCGCGCCGCCGACTTGCGTTTTACCCCCTCCGAAGCCGCCGGATTTCTCAACCAGGTGATGGGCCTGAACCTCTCGGCAGAAGACATATCCACCCTGGAAACCCGCACCGAGGGTTGGATTGCCGGTCTGCAATTGGCCGCGCTTTCCATGCAGGGCCACCAGGATGTTTCCGGGTTCATCCGGGCATTCGCCGGAGACGACCGGTACATCGTGGACTATCTGGTCGAAGAGGTCCTACAGCGTCAGCCCGAACCTGTCCGCAACTTCTTGCTCCAGACCGCCATTCTCGACCGGTTGAATGGCTCGCTGTGCGATGCCGTCACCGGCCAGGAGGAAGGCAACGCGCGATTGGAAGCCCTGCAGCGAGGCAACTTCTTTGTCGTTCCGCTGGATGACAAGCGCCACTGGTATCGCTATCACCATCTTTTTGCCGATGTTCTTCGTATGCACTTGATGGCAGAGCAGCCCGATCAAGTTCCTGCTCTGCACCGGCGTGCGAGCGAGTGGTACGAACACAATGGTTCGGCGGCCGATGCGATCCGCCACGCGCTGGCCGCCGAGGATTTCGAGCGAGCGGCGGACCTGGTCGAGTTGGTCGTGCCAGCAATTCGTAGGAATAGACAGGAAGCCACGGTCACGGAGCTTGGCTGGCTAAAGGCGTTACCCGACGAGCTGGTCCACTTCAGGCCGGTGCTCAGCGTTCAGTATGCTTCGGCATTGTTGGGTGGCGGCGAGCTAGAGGCCGTTGAGGCCCGACTGCGGGACGCCGAACGGTGGCTGGACACGACGGCTGACATGCGCGAGCGATCGGAATCCCCGGCGGCGGGGATGGTCGTCGTGGACGAAGAGGAATTTCGCCGTCTGCCGGGTATGATAGCCATTATCCGTGCCGGGCAGGCCCTGGCCCGGGGCGATATGCCCGGCACCGTGAAAAACGCCCGGCGGGCGCTCGACCTCGCACCCGAGGACGACCATGTGATGCGTGGAGGGGCAGCATCGCAGTTGGGGCTCGCCGCCTGGACGAGCGGGGATCTCGAGGCCGCCGGCCGGATGACTGCCGATGGCATGGCAATTCTGCGCCTAGCCGGGTACATCTCTGCCGCCATCGGCGGCGCCATCGTCCTGGCGGATATCCAGATTGCGCAAGGCCGTCTCCACGAGGCCATGACCACCTATGAGCAGGCATTGCAGTGGGCGACGGAGCCGGGTGCGCCGGTGCTGCGCGGAGCGGCAGACATGTACGTGGGCATGAGCGACCTTCTCCGAGAGCATAACGATCTGAATGCTGCCACGCAGCACCTGCTCAGAAGCCAGGCGCTGGGCGAGCTCGCTGAGCTGCGGCAAAACCCGTATCGCTCGTGCGTGGCGATGGCTCGCATACGGGTGGCCCAAGGCGATCTGGACGGCGCGCTCGACCTGCTCGACCAGGCCGAGCGCCTATATGACGGTAGCTTTTCCCCGAATGTTCGTCCGGTCGCGACGTGGAAGACACGGGTGTGGGTAGCCCAGGGTCGCTTCGGTGAAGCCCTGGGCTGGGCGCGTGAGCAGGGCCTGTCTGTTGAGGACGACCTCAGCTATCTGCGCGAGTTCGAGCACATCACCCTGGCCAGGGTGCTCCTGGCCCGTCATCAGGGCGACCGCACTGACCGCTCCATTCATGGGGTAGTGGGGCTGCTGGAGCGCCTCCTGCGCGCAGCGCAAGAGGGCGGACGAATGGGCAACGTCCTTGAAATTCTGCTGCTGCAGGCGTTCGCCCGCCAGACACAAGGCGACCTCCCGGCTGCCCTGGTGCCGCTGAAACGCGCCCTGACGCTGGCGGAGCCTGAGGGCTACATCCGAATCTTTGTAGACGAGGGTGCCCCGATGGCTCAACTCTTGTCCAAAGCAGCTGCTCATGGGATGATGCCGGACTATATCGGTAAACTGCTGGCTGTCTTTGAAGCTGATGAGCGGAAAAGCGAAGGCGAATCATATCTGCCCCCTGTCCCACCCGACCAGCCCCTTATCGAGCCATTGAGCCAACGCGAGTTGAAAGTATTGCAGCTTATCGCCCAGGGACTCTCAAATCGTGAGATTGGTGAGCGGCTTTTCCTCGCCCTGGACACGGTCAAAGGGCATAACCGCAGAATTTTTGACAAACTGCAAGTTCAAAGTCGCACCGAAGCTGTAGCCCGTGCCCACGAGCTGGGTTTGTTGTAAGTATCAGTTTTCCTCAACATTTTCCCCCAATAATTCAAAGCAACACCTCTAACCAACACTAAAGTGTCTATACGCTAACACCGTGTAGCCCTTATACTACTTGTACATTGAGCAAGTGGCGCAGGCTGCAATGACCGGCCACAACAGGTACAAGGTAATGTCAAACAAACTCAAACCAAAAACGGATCCAGGTCAACCCATGGTCTATCAGATCAGGATCAAAGGCCATTTGGGTTCTCAGTGGACAGACTGGTTTGGAGGCCTGACCATCACGCTGGAAGACAACGGCGACACGCTTTTAACCGGCCCGGTGGTCGATCAGGCCGCGTTGCATGGATTGCTCAAAAAAGTGCGTGATTTGGGCATGCCATTGGTCTCGGTCAGTCCTCTCGAACAGGGCCAGGCGGATCAGTCAGATCCGATTCAATGAGACTCATCCAAATCGATAAAAAAGAGGAGAAAGAAATGAACACAGACAAATCGACT
The DNA here is from genome assembly GCA_963701775.1 of uncultured Chloroflexia bacterium. Taxonomy (GTDB): domain Bacteria; phylum Chloroflexota; class Anaerolineae; order JAAYZQ01; family JAAYZQ01; genus DAOQVR01. The sequence continues at coordinate 1,056,618 of CAVPBH010000027.1, read as the reverse complement.
ACTGGAACAGATTCGAAAGTTGGACGTTCAACCCGAAAGATCGCGGTCATTACTGGCGTGATGTTCATCATTGCGACCGTCACACATTTCGTGGCTGCGTCGCTCATGCCCGCTCTGACTGGTACGGACTACCTCATTCGGTTCTCCGCACATGCGAACCAGGTGGCCGCAGGAGCGCTGCTCTATCTCATCGCGCACTTTGCATGTGCCGGCATAGCCGTCGTGATGTATCCGGTCTTGAAGAAGTGGAATGCGGGTCTGGCCCTTGGTTCTGTCGTCTTCAGGACCATAGAGACGGCCTTTTACATGGTCGGCCTCGTGTGCCTGCTGTCCGTGTTGACAACCGGCCAGCAGTTCACGTCAGCACTCGCTGCCGATCGTACGTCGCTTCAGGCTATCGGCGGTTCGTTGGTGAGCGTACACGACCACGCCGGGCTGGTGGCGGTGTTCGCCTTCTGCCTGGGTGCATTTATGTACTACTACCTGTTCTTCCAATCACGGCTCATTCCCCGATGGTTGTCGGGCTTTGGTATCGTCGCGATCATCCTGATGATGGCGGCTTGCGTGCTGGCCTTGTTCAGCGGTAACCGTATTACCAGCTACATTCCCCTGGCGGCTCCTATCGGTGTGCAGGAAATGGTTCTGGCGGTTTGGCTGATCGTTAAAGGATTCAATCCATCTGCAGTCGCTTCTCTGTCTGCGAAAACAGCGACGAACGAGCTGTTGAGCGCGTCATAGATTTGCACTATAGGGGAGAGGGAGGGCTGAAGGCCCTCCCTCTCCCCGCTCAGCTACATGGTAATGCTCGTGGAATAGACCTGAAAGAGCGGACACAACCCATCGAAAGGAGTAAGCCAAAATGCTAAAAGCAGGTTCGAGATTCCTCTACTTATGGAGCGGCATCAATTTCCTCCTCGCCGCCGTGATATTGACCAGTGTCGTCATTTTCAACGCAAACTCCCCACTCTTGGTGTTGGTGTTTGAAGAATCTGAAATCGCCAGCCTGGATGCCAAGGTCATTGCATCGCTCAATGCTTTGACGATCCTGTACAACTCTTGCTCGGTGGTTCTCTCGGTGCTGGTGTGGTTGCTCATCCGAAAAAGCCTGATCGCCGGCCAGACATGGGCCTTCTGGGTGTTGCTGTTCGTGATCGGCTTTGTGGAAGTGATGGCCTTTATCGCTTCCGCAGGAGTCGGAAATGCGAGATGGCAGGTGAATGTTGTTCAGAGCGTCTTGTACGTTGTGGGCATTGGATTGGCTGGCTCTTCCATATTCAAGCGACAGGCCCGCACCAGCAAAGAACCAGGAGTACTCACATGAAAGCAGTTATCTGCACAAGATACGGACCACCGGAGGTTCTTCAGCTCAGAGAGGTGGAAAAGCCTGCTCCCAAGCAGAATGAAGTACGCGTCAAGATCTACGCAACTGCAGTCACAGCAAGTGACTGCATCATCAGAAGCGGCACCGTTTCGCCCGCGTTTTGGATTCCCATGCGCCTAGCGGTGGGGCTGACGAAACCGCGAAACATACTCGGCATAGTGCTCGCAGGAGAGATAGAAGCGGCAGGCAAGAATGTCCGGCGATTTCGAATCGCTGACCGGGTTTACGCATTCACCATCGCCGGGATGCGTTTTGGCGCTTATGCTGAGTACACGTGTCTGCCTGAAGACGGATTAGTTGCAGGAATGCCGTCCAATGTAGGCTATGAGGAAGCCGCCGCTGTTCCTTATGGGGGCCTTCTGGCCCTGCACTTTCTGAAAAAGGGCAACATCCAAAGCGGACAGAATGTGCTGATCTATGGAGCTTCCGGAGCGGTGGGTACCTCTGCGGTTCAGCTTGCCAGGCACTTTGGAGCGAAAGTGACCGGAGTTTGCAGTACCACCAATCTCGATCTGGTGAAATCCCTGGGAGCCGATACGGTCATTGACTACACCAGAGATGATTTCACGAAGAGAGGAGAGCGTTACCATCTCATCTTTGACGCGGTTGGCAAGAGAAAGAGCTCAAACCTGCAGGGTAAGAACGCACTGGCGCCGGATGGCCAATTCATATCGGTCGATGATGGATCGCCAAAGCTGCATGTTGAGGGCTTGATTCTACTCAGGGAGCTGGTTGAAACGAGAAAGATAAGGCCGGTCATTGATCGATGCTATCCATTGGAGGAGATGGTTGAGGCTCACAGGTATGTCGACAAGGGACATAAAAAGGGAAATGTCGTCATCACTGTGGGACATGGCGAGAAATCATGACCAAACAGGGCTGTACTTAGTCGCCGGCATGCGGCGCAATGTGGCTCGCATGGCAACGTGGTATAATAGTGATAGGCGGCTTGCATGCCAGGCATGCCATCCTTATGCCGGCATCTACTTTGTGCGGCGCGCCCGACAAGAAAGGTAGCTTTCTTTGTGAAACCGTATGAGAGCATTGCTGACATATGCCTATGCCAATTCTAGCCACGAAGCTCTATGTCCCCCCACCTCCGCCGAAAATCGTCCGGCGCCCTCGCCTGATCGAGCGGCTGAACGGGGGCCTTGCAGCCGCAAATTGACCCTTATCTCTGCCTCCGCCGGCTTTGGCAAGACTACGCTGGTCAGCGAATGGGTCACGGGTTGCCAGCGGCCGGTCGCCTGGCTGTCGCTGGACGAAGGGGATAACGACCCCATACGCTTCCTGACGTACTTCGTCGCTGCTTTGCAGACGATTGCGGCGAATATTGGAGAAGGGGTGTTGGCGGTGCTCCAATCCCCTCCGCCGCCGTCCACCGAATCGATTCTGACAGCCCTGCTCAATGAAATCACCACCATCCCGGACAATTTCGTCCTCGTCCTTGACGACTATCACGTTGTTGATGCCAAACCGGTTGACAATGCCCTCACCTTTCTGCTCGAGCACCTGCCGCCGCAGATGCACCTGGTCATTGCCACCCGAGAGGATCCACATCTGCCCCTCGCTCGGCTACGCGCCCGGGGCCAATTGACCGAGCTGCGCGCCGCCGACTTGCGATTTACTTCCTCCGAAGCAGCTGATTTTCTCAACCAGGTGATGGGACTGAATCTTTCGGCAGAAGACATCGCCGCACTAGAAACCCGCACCGAAGGCTGGATTGCGGGCCTGCAATTAGCCGCGATCTCAATGCAAGGACATCAAGACGCCGCCAGCTTCATCAAATCTTTCACTGGCAGCCACCATTTCGTGCTGGACTATCTGATGGAAGAAGTCCTGCACCAGCAGACCGAAAGTGTCCAGACTTTCCTGCTGCGCACGTCCATCCTGGATCGCATGTGCGGCCCGCTTTGTGATGCCGTTCTACCTTCCCCTTCTACTTCCGGGCAGGAAACCCTGGAATATCTCGAACGCACTAACCTGTTCATCGTGCCGCTGGATAGCGAGCGGCGCTGGTACCGCTATCACCATCTCTTTGGCGATCTGCTGCGCCAGCGCCTGGGAAAACCCAAAGAATTCGCCGAATTCCACCTGCGCGCCAGCCAGTGGCATGAAGAGAACGGCGACCTGGGCGCGGCGTTTCACCACGCCATCGGAGCCGGGGATTTTGTCCGGGCGGCGGGGCTGGCTGAAGCGGCCTGGCAGGGGATGGAGGAAAGTTTCCAGACGGCCGCCTGGCTGGGCTGGGTGAAGAAGCTGCCAGAGACGGTGATTCGCGCCCGGCCCGCGCTGTGCGTCCAGCTTGGCTGGGCCTTTTCGCTTGCCGGGGAGCCGGAAACCAGCGAAATTCACCTGCAAAACGCCGAGCAGGCCATGGCTGGTGCAGCGGACAAGGCGGACATCAAGCCCCTCCCGGGCAGCATTGCCCTGGCCCGCGCCTACAACGCCCAAATGCAGGGCAACCTGGCCGACACGGTGAAATATGCCGAACAGGCCATCCAATTGATTCCCGAGAATGATATTAACCTCCGCGCCCGGGCTGCCATCACGTTGGAGTCCACCCACTGGGCCAGCGGCAACCTGGAGTCGGCCATCCGGGCGCTTGGTGATTGGATGGAGAGCATGACCCGGCTGGGCAATCACGTCTTCGTGGTTGCCAGCGCCTTTGGTGTAGGCGACCTGCTGGTGGGCCTGGGGCGCCTGAGCGAGGCCGAGCGGACCTATCAGGATGCCTTGCAGCTGGCCGCCCAACACGGCCCGGAGGCCGAACACATCACTGCCCACCATCATCTCGGCCTGTCCATGATCTACCGTCAGCGGGGAGATGACACCCTCGCCGCTCATCACTTGAAACGAGCCGCCGAATTGGGTCTGCAAACCACCCCGGTTTGGCTGCACCGCTGGCATGTGGCCCAGGCCCAACTGAAAGAGGCCGCAGGCGATCTGGAAACCGCCCTGGCCCTGCTCGACGAGGCCAAACGGGTCTATATCCAAAGCGCCGTGCCTGACCTGCGCCCCATTGCGGCCCTGAAAGCGCGCATCTATCTCAAACAGGGGCGGCCCGATAAGGCCCGGGCGTGGGCGGCAGAACGCGGGCTTTCGCTGGCAGATGAAGTCAGCTACTTGCATGAGTTCGAGCACCTCACCCTGGCCCGGCTGGAAATCGCCAACCCGCTGGTCAACGCCCTGCTCGCACGCCTGTTGCAAGCCGCCGAAGCGCAAAAGCGCCAAGGCAGCGTGCTCGACATCCTGCTGGTGCAGGCGCTGGCCTACGAGGCGCAGGGCAATCGCCCCCAGGCTCTCGCCGCGCTGGAACGCGCCCTGGCCCTGGCCGAGCCGGAAGGCTATGTTCGCATCTTTGTGGATGAAGGCGAAGCGATGCGATTGTTGATTGAAAAGCAATCGCGCAATCGAGACCATCCGCTGAGCGGTTATGCGGACAAACTCCTGGCTGCTTTTACACAACCGGTGGCTGCGCCAAAATCAGCACTCATCCATCAAAAATCAGACATGATAGAGCCGCTGAGCGAACGTGAGCTGGAAGTGCTCAAGCTTCTCAGAACCGATTTGAACGGCCCGGAAATCGCCCGTCGATTGCGTGGTGTCTCTGAACACCATTCGTACTCACACCCAAAACATTTACGCCAAGCTGGGAGTGAACAATCGCCGGGCTGCCGTCCGCCGCGCAGAAGAACTCGATTTGTTCTAACCAGTACTCAATCATAAATCCACGGTCCTGGCAGGGGTTTTGAATCACCTGCCGGCACTTTCTGTTTCCCTCACAACCCTCCAAAAAAGATCATCACCTTAATCATCACGTGTAATGATGACGCCTCATCACATTTTTCGGTATTCTTTGGTCGAAGGAAGATAAGAACCGATACAGCACTGAAGAATTCTTCCATATCTGGAAAATGGACGAGGCGCAGAATGAGTGAAACACATGCATCATCTGAGGATCAGTCCGAGCCTGGACTTTACGAAATCCGCCTCAAGGGACACCTAGATGACCGGTGGAGCGACTGGTTTGGTGGTCTGACCATCACGCTGGAAGACAACGGCGACACGCTCTTAACCGGCCCTGTGGTCGATCAGGCCGCGTTGCATGGATTGCTAAAAAAGGTGCGTGATTTGGGTATGCCTTTGGTCTCGGTCAGTCCTCTCGAACACGGCCCTTCGACTACGCTCGGGACTGGCCAGGCGGATCAGTCAGACGTCAAATAGCTGATGGATATCAGCTACTTGGAAAAGGAATAAGGAGAAAAAACCATGAAAGCGATCGTTCAGAACGAATACGGCTCACCGGATGTCCTCGAACTCAAGGAGATCGACAAGCCGGTGGTCAAGGATGACGGAGTGCTGGTACGCGTTCACGCGGCTGCCATCCACGCAGGGGACTACTTCGCCATGAGGGGCATGCCGGTCGCCATGCGTTTGTTTGTCGGGCTGCTCAAGCCAAGGAAGAATTATGTTCCGGGACTTGATGTGGCAGGGCACGTTGAGGCGGTCGGCAAGAACGTGACGGGGTTACAACCAGGTGACGAGGTATTCGGTGTGTGCAACGGCGCCTGCGCCGAGTATGCATGTGCTGGAGAAGACAAGTTCGTGCTGAAGCCGGCCAACCTCACGTTTGAGCAAGCCGCGGCCATACCTACCTCGGCAGTCGCTGCCCTCCGCGGCCTTCGCGATGCGGGAAAGCTACAGCCAGGTCAGAAGGTCTTGATCAATGGTGCGTCGGGAGGCGTGGGGACCTTCGCTGTGCAGATCGCCAAGTCCTTAGGAGCGGAAGTGACCGGCGTCTGCAGCACGAGGAACGTGGACCTGGTCCGATCTATCGGCGCAGACCATGTCATGGATTACACCCAAGAGGACTTTACGTCAAGTGGACAGCGCTACGATCTCATCCTCGACAATGTGGGGAACCATTCGTTTGCAGACTGCAGACGCGCGCTCACCCCCCAGGGAACTCTCATACCTAACACCGGCCATGCTGGCATGGGCTACGTTGTCAAGGCGTTCGTATTGCCAGCGTTCGTGCGCCAGCAGGGACGCCCGTTTGTTGCGATACCGAACCATCAGGACCTGGTTGTTCTGAGGGAGCTCGTTGAATCTGGAAAGGTCACACCGGTCATCGACAGAACGTACCCGCTGAGCGATACCCCTGAGGCCTTCCGGTACCTGGAAGAAGGTCACGCCCGAGGAAAAGTGGTGATCACTCTGGAAACGAAGACCTGAACCTGACAAAGCGTGCTGCCGAAACATCGCCTTTTCTTGTGAGTAGGGAGGCCCAGATGAAAGCAATTGTATGCACAAGATACGGATCACCGGACGTTCTACAGCTCAAAGAGGTAGCAAGGCCCATTCCCAAGGAGGATGAAGCACTCGTCAAAGTTCATGCGACATCCCTGAATGCAGCTGACTTGGAAACCCTGAGAGGTATGTTTTTTACCCGAATCGCGGCGCCACTAAGACCAATGCACAAGATACTTGGAACTGACGTAGCGGGGCGGGTTGAAGCGGTCGGCAGAAACGTCAAGCGCTTTCGGCCAGGTGATGAGATATGGGGGGACTTGTCCTTTCCGCTTGGTAGTGGCGCTTTTGCCGAGTATGTATGTATTCCTGAAGAAGCACTCAGGCTGAAACCGGCCAGTATGACCTTCGAGCAAGCAGCAGCCGTACCAACAGCAGCGGTTGTCGCCTTGCAGAAGCTTCGCGTGAAAGGACCGATTCAGCCGGGACATAAGGTTTTGATCAATGGTGCGGGTGGTGGCGTGGGTACATTTGCGGTTCAGCTCGCCAAGTACTTTGGGGCTGAGGTGACTGGTGTGGACAGCACGGAGAAACTGGACATGCTGGGCTCGATTGGTGCAGACCAGGTCATTGATTACACGCAAGAAGACTTTACCAAGAGTGGGCAGCGTTATGGTCTGATTCTTGATGTTGTGGCATATCGTTCGATGTCTGCTTACATGCGGGCTTTGAATCCCAAGGGAGTTTTCGTCCCTGTGGGAGGTTCCACGGCTGCGATCTTCCAGGCCGTGTTTCTGGGACCATTGATTTCAATGATCGGGAGTAGGAAAATCGGTATCGGGATGTGGAAACCAAACAACAGTGAAGATTTGACTCTCTTGACGGAGCTTTTTGAAGCCGGCAAAGTAGTGCCTGTTATCGATAGATGCTACCCGTTGAGTGAGGTCCCTGAAGCTCTGCGGTATCTTGAAGCAGGACACGTCAAAGGAAAAGTAGTCATAACTGTCGAACAGACCAGCAAGACCTAACTGACCTTTTTCCTGCATCCGGTCACAAGCAAGACACCATGCTCGCGGTACCGGCGCGAGCTTTTTCCTGTGGACGTGGCATTCCCTTTGACAGCGAAACTGCGACATGATATACTCTCACCGTGAGGCCATCGTCGTGCAACACGAAGGAAGTTCATGCAACCGTATCCGATCCTGCAAACGAAACTGCGCATTCCGCCTATCCGGCCCGAGTTGGTCTCTCGCCCGCGCTTGATTGAGCGGCTGAATGCGGGCCTGAATCGCAAACTGACCCTCATCTCTGCCCCCGCTGGCTTTGGCAAAACCACGCTGGTTAGCGCATGGGTCGCCGCTCTCACTCCTGGCCCCTCTCCCAGTGGGAGAGGGGAAGGGGTGAGGGCGGCCTGGCTGTCGCTGGATGAAGGGGATAACGACCCCATACGCTTTCTGACGTACTTTATCGCTGCTTTGCAGACGATTACAGCAAATGTCGGAGCAGGGGTATTGGGTACGCTCCACGCTTCGCAGCCTCAGTCGCCGCCCACCGTATCGATTCTGACGGCCCTGCTCAATGAAATCACCACCATCCCGGGCAATTTCATCCTCGTCCTTGACGACTATCACGTTATCGATGCCAAACCGGTTGACAATGTCCTCACCTTTCTGCTCGAGCACCTGCCACCGCAGATGCACCTGGTCATCGCCACCCGTGAGGATCCACATCTGCCCCTGGCCCGGCTACGCGCCCGGGGCCAGTTGACCGAACTGCGCGCCGCCGACTTGCGATTTACTTCCTCCGAAGCAGCTGATTTTCTCAACCAGGTGATGGGACTGAATCTTTCGGCAGAAGACATCGCCGCACTAGAAACCCGCACCGAAGGCTGGATTGCGGGCCTGCAATTGGCTGCGATCTCAATGCAAGGACATCAAGACGCCGCCAGCTTCATCAAATCTTTCACTGGCAGCCACCATTTCGTGCTGGACTATCTGATGGAAGAAGTCCTGCACCAGCAGACCGAAAGTGTCCAGACTTTCCTGCTGCGCACGTCCATCCTGGATCGCATGTGCGGCCCTCTTTGTGATGCCGTTCTACCCGCCCCATCTACATCCGGGCAGGAAACCCTGGAATACCTCGAACGCACTAACCTGTTCATCGTACCGCTGGATAGCGAGCGGCGCTGGTACCGCTATCACCATCTGTTTGCTGACTTGTTACGTCAGCGGTTGCGCCAAGCCCACCTGGAACAGATTCCAACGCTACACAGCCGAGCCAGTGAATGGTACGAGGAGAACAGTCTGCCGTCCGATGCGATCCGCCACGCGCTTGCCGCTGAAGATTTCGAGCGAGCAGCGGACTTGGCCGAGTTGTCATGGCCAGATTGGAATGAGCCTTTTCAGTCAATCGCCTGGCTTGGCGTGGCGAAGGCGCTGCCGGAAGAGCTGGTCCGCGCCAGACCTGTGCTCAGCGTTTTGTATGCCCAGGCATATTTGAGTGCCGGCAAGCTGGAGGCCGCCGAAGCCCGATTACTGGATGCCGAAAGGTGGCTGGAACCGACAACTGGCATGAGTGATCGACCGGAAGCCCCATCGACCAAAATGGTCGTTGTAGACGAGGAGCAGTTTCGGTCGCTGCCAGCATCGCTAGCCGCTGCGCGGGCCTATTACGCAATGGCCATTGGCGACGTACCCGGCACCGTCAAGTACGCCCGACGGGCACTCGACCTCCTGCCAGAGCGAGACCATCTCAGGCGCGCATCGTTAACCGCGCTCCTGGGGCTCACATACTGGGCGCAGGGAGACCTGGAGGCAGCCTCCCGGATCTTCTCCGATGGCCTGGCCGGCATGCAGAGAGCTGGCGACATCCCTGGCGCAATCGGCAGTACATTCGTCCTAGCTGATATCAGGATGACGCTAGGACATCTCCACGAGGCAGCAAGTACATATGAGCGCGCGTTGAAGCTAGCGACTGAGTTTGGCAAACCAATGCCCTCGGGAGCTGAGGACGTGTATACGGGAATAAGCGCGTTACACCGCGAACGGGGCGATCTGGAAGCCGCCGCACAAGACTTGGCTACAAGCAAGAAGCTGGGTGAGCAAGTTGAGTTACCGGATTGGCAGTATCGCTGGTGCATTGCTCAGGCACGACTAAAGGAGACCCTGGGAGACCTGGATAGCGCGCTCGACCTGCTAGACGAGGCGGAGCGCCTGTATGTCCTAACCCCCTTGCCCAACGTGCGTCCCATAGCGGCGATGAAGGCGCGTGTGTGGGTTAGGCAGGGCAGGTTGGCTGAAGCCCTAGGTTGGGCGCGTGAGCGGGGACTATCCGTGGATGCCGGTCTCAGCTACCTGCGCGAGTTCGAGCACATCACCCTGGCGAGGGTGCTGATCGCCCAGTATGAGAGCGATCAGCTAGATGGTTCCATCCACGAGGCAGTGGAACTACTGGAGTGCCTCCTGCAAGGGGCGGAAGAAGGTGGGAGGACGGGAAGCGTCATCGAAATCCTGTTGCTGCAGGCGCTAGCTCACCATGCGCAAGGCAACATCCCCCGTGCTCTCGACCCCCTCGAACGGGCTCTAACCCTGGCCGAACCAGAGGGCTACGTCCGACTCTTTGTGGATGAAGGTCCGCCTATGGCTCGTTTGCTCTACGAGGCCCTCTCTCGGAGAATTGCACCAGACTATGTCCGGCGGTTGTTGGCAGCAGTTCCGGTAGCTGAACCAGAGCAGGCTCACAAGTTGGCGCCCAAGACTCACGGAACTGAATGGGTTGAGCCGCCAAGTGAACGCGAACTTGAAGTGCTCCAACTCATCGCCGAAGGGTTGACCAATCAAGAAATCGCTAGCAAGCTTTTCCTCTCCCTGAACACAGTCAAGGTTCACACCCGCAATATCTACAGCAAACTCGGCGCCCACCACCGGGCGGAGGCGGTTGCCAGGGCAAGGGCTTTGGGGATTCTGCCTTCCGCCTAGCTACTCGGGGTGCGAGATTCGGCACTGATGACATACAGAGTCTAGCTACCCTACGGGCGGGCAGATAGCAGCCCGCTTTGCCCGCCATTCCCCCCTTCCAGGCCTGCAATTAACCCTCGGAATAATACCCCAGGGGTATGACACCAATACCACCTGGCTGCTATACTGCTATCGTAGCGTTTCACCAATCTCAGAAGCTGGCAAGGAGGAGAAGAAACGATGATAACCCAAGATAGGTCGGAACCAACGCGGAAGTCCACTTCTGTCAGCAACTCGTCAGATCAAAAAGAAGGAGAATCCAAAATGAAAACTTATCGATTGAATTCAGTGATGGCAGGCGCTCTCTACTTCCTCGGGACGATAATGGGGATTTTCTCAATTGTCGTGGCCGGGCAGTTCAATGCCGGTGAGGTCTCGGTCAACCTTGGCGCCGACCCGTCGCGGCTTACCCTGGGTGCCTTTTTCATCATGCTGATGGGGATTTTGCTGTCGGCGATGACTGTCTTCCTCTACCCGCTCTTCAGAAAAGATAGCGAAGCCCTGGCGATGGGGATGGTTGTTTTCCGGGGGGCATTGGAGGGAGCCGCGTATATCATAGCGGCCGTCCTATGGGTGCTGCTCGCTGCGCTCAGCAAAGAATTCGCCGGGGCTGGTTCGGCTACTTTGCAGGCTGTTGGCAATCTCGTGCTTGCGGTCAGTGACAAGAACGGCGACATCGGGACCGTGTTCTTTTTCATCGGGGCCATGTGTCTATACACCTCCTTCTATCGCACCAGACTGATCCCTCGCTGGCTGACCCTCTGGGGCATGATCGGCGCGGCTCTCTCTGTGGTTGACGGCTTGTTGAGTCTCTTCGACATCGGCGGCGCCGACCTGGGTTTTCTAGCGCTACCGTTGTTCGTGCAGGAACTGGCGATGGGGCTCTGGTTGGTCATCAAGGGATTCAACCTAAATGCACTCAAGAAACTGGAAGAGGCTCATTAGCCTCACATAATATGGATGAGGCTCATGTGCCTCATCCATGTTTCCCTGTCTTCCTGAAAAACCCCACACACAACATAAGCAGAGAGATCACACCAAGAGAAGAGAATTCGATGGCGGCTATTCGACCTTGTTTACAACCGACCAGTGGCATGCGCAAGTGCAGTTCTTTATCGATATGCAGGTGTGGGGAGATAGGGCTTCTCAAATCCTATCTGTCTGGCCCCTTCCGCTTGGCTATTTAATGTACAAGTCGGGCTTCTTTCCGAGGATATTGGGCGTCTTAAGGGTGTCAATGTCGAACAGTGGAAAAGTCGTGCGCTGGAAGCAGCCTGATGGCACCACATTGAAAGAGTGAAGGATGCCAAAATGAAAGCGATTGTATGCACACGGTACGGACCGCCCGAAGTTCTTCAGCTCCAGGAGGTCGAAAAACCGACGCCCAAAGACAATGAAGTATTGGTAAGAGTCCATGCGACAACAGTGCATGTGGGGGATGTGAGAATTCGGAGTTTCGATGTTCCTCTCTGGCAATGGCTCATGGCACGAATCGCCCTTGGCCTCAGAAGACCAAGGAGCCCCATACTGGGGATGGAGCTGGCTGGGGAGATTGAATCGGTAGGCAAAGATGTCAAGCGGTTCAAGAAGGGTGACCAGGTTTTTGCATCCACCTTTCGGTCAGGTTTTGGTGCTTATGCCGAGTACAAATGCCTGCCTGAAGACGGGATGCTGGCACGAATACCAGCCAATACGACCTATGAGGAAGCCGCCGCTGGTCTTGCTTCTGGGGGACTTGCGGCATTGCGAGTTCTCAGAAAGGCGAATATCCAGAGTGGACAAAGGGTGCTGATCTACGGCGCTTCTGGAAGTGTTGGAACTTTTGCGGTACAGCTTGCCAAGTACTTTGGGGCAGAGGTTACCGGGGTTTGCAGCACCACGAATCTGGAAATGGTGAAATCTCTGGGAGCCGACAAGGTCATTGATTACACTCGAGAGGATTTCACCCAAAGCGGTGAGACCTATGATGTTGTCTTTGACGCCGTAGACAAGATTCCGCCTTCACGAGCCAAGCAGTCTCTGAAACAGACAGGTACCTATCTCAATACTGCTCGGGATTCCGGTTCCGGAGGTGACCTCAGGACCGAAGACCTGGTCTTCCTCAAAGAGCTCGTCGAGGCGGGAAAGCTAAGAGCGGTCATAGACAGACACTATCCGCTGGAGCAAATCGTTGAGGCTCACAGGTATGTTGAAGAGGGGCACAAAAAGGGGCATGTAGTCGTCACTGTCTACGATGACGCCACGAGCGTGGGAGACAATTGATGAATACAGTCAAACAGAAGCTCACTTTGGACGGGCCGGCGACCTACCGAATTCAAGTCCCCGGCGAGCTGGATGCGAGATGGTCAGACTGGGCCGGAGGGATGACGATTGCAGTCGAAAGTGGGGGCGATTGTCCGCCGGTCACCACTCTGACCGGCACCGTCGACCAGGCTGCTTTGCAGAGCGTGCTGCGCCGGCTTTACTCCCTGGGACTGCCGTTGATTTCAGTTATTCTTGTGGAGGAGTTTACCAATGAGTGATTCTATCAGAACGCAGGGCAAGTAGGATGGGCCTCCGCTTTGACCGTTCATCTGCGCCATGATATACTTCACGAGACACTAACGACACATATTGCTTCGCTGATAGAAATATCAGCCTCACACCTGGTACAAATGACAGGTACAATACCCCCGGGGGGGTTCTGCATAAAAAACCGCACAATGGAGTATGCCAGGCTGTAGGACGGATCGTCTGGGCAGCTTTGTTCTCTTTGCCTCAGCGACCACTGGCGCCCCCAACGGGCTTAGGCCTGTGTCGCCGCTCCAGTACGCAGCCTTGAGCTGCTCCGTCCGATAGGGGCGGTTTCTCGAAGGCAGGGAGGACTTGGATGTCCTGGCCGCCGACGGTCAACTGATCGATGTTATCCAGGTTGAGGCGAACTCTGCCCTGGTCCTCTGATCTAGCACCCTCCGATCCTGATTTGCTCCTGCATCGCGCCGCGCGCCAGTTCAGGTGAGTTTGTGATATCGGCGACTTGCCAAAGGTGAACAAGCTGCATTATTCGTGAGTTAGTCCATATCAGGATAGATATCGCCCTGCCAGGTGCAAGCCTCTAGGGTGATGACCAGGCCGACGCGAACGGCCCGGCGGGGCTGGGCAGCACCGAAGACCCGTCCGCGTAAGCGAGCGGCTTTTCGGTTTGTTTGGCATGGATAGAAGTACCGGAGGCAAAGATGACGCGCTGTGTGTTCCTGATCCTGCTTGCCGCACTGATCGTGGCTTGCGGTGGCCCCGCGGCCCCCGATCGAGTCGCTACCCAGGTTGCGGTGGAAGAGACCGCCCCTGTGATCGTGACGCCGACGGCACCGGCCGCCACTCCAAAGCCCACCGACACGAGCACTCCTGCCCCGACGTCGACCCCATGCTGCCCCGACGGCCACGCCAAGCGCCAGCCCTCCTCCCAGCCCTATCCCGACAACTCCAGCCCCCACTGCCACCGTTGCGACGCGCACGCGCAGCCAGGATCGCATGACCCAGGTTGCCGTGCCGGCGGGCGACTTTATCATGGGTACGATAGCCGGCGGAGGGGACGACAACGAGCGCCCCGTGCACAAGGTCACCCTGGATGCCTTCTGGATCGACCGCACCGAGGTAACCAACGCGCAGTACCGCGCTTTCGTGGAGGCGACCGGACACCGGGAGCCGGGGGGCTGCGAGACAGGAAAACCGACCTACGGCGATGAAGCGAAGGCGAATCACCCGGTGGTGTGCGTGAGCTGGGACGATGCGCAAGCGTATTGTGAGTGGGCCGGGGGGCGGCTGCCCACCGAGGCCGAGTGGGAGAAGGCGGCGCGGGGGACCGATGAGCGGATGTGGCCGTGGGGGACCGGCTTTGACGGGAGCAAGGTCAACTACTGCGACATCAACTGTGCGCTCAGCCGCAAAGACACGGGGGGCGACGACGGCTATGCCGAGTCGGCGCCGGTGGGCAGCTACCCGGCGGGTGCCAGCCCGTACGGGGCGCTGGACATGGCCGGCAACGTGTGGGAGTGGGTGAGCGACTGGTTCACCCCCCGCGGCTATACCCTTTCCACTCCGGTCAACCCGCACGGGCCGAATTCGGGCGACTGGCGGACGCTGCGAGGCGGCGCGTGGAACGGGACACTCGACAACGCGCGCACCGGCTGTCGCGCGTGGTTGGAACCCGACAAGCGCAATGTCGTCATCGGGTTTCGCTGCGTTGTTCCGTCCATGCCTTCTCCGTAGCTCTGAAGGCTGAAAGCCGCTATTTGAGGGGAGGGAAGATAGAGAGCCGGGCCAGATGACAAGAATCGTCCTGCCAGCTTGAGGTGACTGGCAGGACGACTTTTTGGATACCCCCGGGGGGGTGTTGCACAAAAAACCGCACAATGGAGTACGGCTCGACTGCAGAGTAAGCATTGGCTGCGACTTCACTCTAGCACAGCCTGCCGAGCCAGGCAAATCCTTTCACGCACCGCAAGTTGCCCGAGAAGGGCGCCTGCCCCAGACATTTCAGCGTCAGCAGCTCATAGCCTTCCCTGGGGCCAGTACGGCTTTTCAGGCTGGGTCTTCGGGTGCCCTGTATTCGCTGCGCTGCGGGGGAATCTCTGGCATCGGCCTTGCCGTCCTGGTTTTCAGCAGATGGATGGTGACGCCGACCGCGATGCCAAGCAGGATTCCCTTGACCCACCATTGAGGCACCACGAAGCACACAGCATAGCCAATCGTGAGCCACAGCAGCGAGATGGCGAGCATTTGTGCCAGAGGGGGATGCCCCTACCCTCTCGGTAGTTCCTGATGTAGGTTCCGAACCAGCGATTGGTCATAAGCCAGTGATAGAAGCGCTCGGAGCTGCGGGCATAGCAGACGGCCGCCAGGAGCAGGAACGGCGTGGTCGGCAGCACAGGCAGGAAAAGACCCAGCACAGCCAGGGCCACACAGAGCGTACCGCCGGCAATCAGCAGGATTCGGGTTAGGCGTTTCATCCCCGGTCTGTCACTTCAGCCTGCAGCCGCCGGTGATCGCCACGGCCCTCGTGGGCACGAGTCCACCATTTCTCCAGCTCGACCCCGATGAAAACGAGGCTGCTCAGGCCAAAGCTGAGGAGGAGATCCGGCAGCGGCAGCGCAACCGTCCGGAAGAACGATTGCAGGGTGGGAAGGTAGACGACGGCCACCTGCAGGACCAGCGTCAGCGACACCGCCCGCAAGCAGCGGCTTGTTGGACAAGAGGCCCAACCGGAACAGCGAATCGCGGCTCGAGCGGATGGCCATGACGTGCGCCATCTGGGAGAGGGCCAGGGTGGTGAAGACCATGGTCTGCCAATGCGCCGCACCCGCTCGCCAGTAGAGGTAGCCTGTGCCGAGGGAAAACAGGCCCATCAAGATGCCCACCCACACGATGTGGCGCCCGATGCCCCGGCTGAAGACGCTCTCGCCGGGGCGATAGGGCGGGCGGCGCATCGTGTTCCGCTCGGCCGGCTCCAGCCCCAGCGCCAGCGCCGGCAGTCCGTCTGTCACCAGGTTGATCCAGAGGATCTGAAGGGGCAGCAGCGGCAGGGGCATGCCGAGAAAGGGCGCCAGCAGCATCAGCCAGATCTCTGCCGAGTTGGTGGTCAGCAGGTACTTGATGAACTTGCGGATGTTGTCATAGATCACCCGCCCTTCTTCCACCGCGGCGACGATCGTGGCGAAATTGTCGTCCAGCAGCACCATGTCCGCGGCCTCCTTGGAGACGTCGGTGCCGGTGATGCCCATCGCCACGCCGATGTCCGCTCGCTTCAGTGCGGGCGCGTCGTTCACGCCGTCTCCGGTCATCGCCACGATGTGTCCCCGCTTCTGCAGAGCCTGGACGATCTTGAGCTTGTGCTCCGGCGAGACCCGGGCGTAGACCGACACTTGGTCGACGGCTGCCTCTAACTCCTCCTGGCTCAGCGCATCGAGCTGCTGGCCCGTCATGATGGCCGCGTCTTCGGCAATGCCCAGGTCTTGGGCGATGAAGCTGGCCGTCAGCGGGTGGTCGCCGGTGATCATGATCGGGCGGATGCCGGCCGTCCGGCAAGTCGAGACGGCCGACCGGACCTCGGCCCGGGGCGGATCGATCATGCCGACCAGGCCCACGAACACAAGGTCCCGCTCGACGGAGCGGCCGTCGTGCCGGGTGTCCGGCGAGGCGAGCTGCCGGAAGGCCACGCCCAGGACCCGCATGCCGTCCGCGGCCAGCTGCGCGTTGGCCGTCAGGATGCGCTCGGCCAACTCTCGGTCAGCGGCTCGACGCCCTCGGACCATACGGCGGTGGAGGCCTCCAAGAGCCCGTCCACGGCGCCCTTGGTGAAGGCGACATAGGGCGCAGGGCCGCTCGCCAGGACGCTGCGCAGCACCTCGGGCGCATCCGCCGGGTCCGCGACCGAGTGTACGGTGGTCATCCGCTTGCGGGCGGAGTCAAAGGGTACTTCCGCCACCCGCGGCGCAACCTGCTCCAGGCGCTGCTTGTCCAGACCCAGTTGGGCCGCGGCCACGACCAGGGCAACCTCCGTCGGATCGCCCATAACTTCGGCCGCCTCGGTTCGGCCGCCAGCGCCGCCCGGCTCGGGGAGAACGGCAAAGGCGTCGCTGCAGAGCGCTCCGCCGATCAGCAGCAGCGACAACCCCGAGCATGGTGTCTCCGGGCAGGCCTGCTCGGGCCTGGAAAGCCGCGGCGTCACGTCCAGGTTCTGGCGGTGCCCGGCCACGTCCAGGACCGTCACCGTCATGCGGTTCTCGGTGAGCGTGCCGGTCTTGTCGGAACAGATCACCGTCACCGAGCCGAGCGTCTCGACCGCCGCCAGCTTGCGGATGAGCGCCCTGCGCCGGAGCATGCGCTGCGCGCCCAGGGCGAGCGCGATGGTGACGACCGCCGCCAGCCCTTCCGGAATGGCCGCCACAGCCATCCCCACGGCGGTGAGGAACATCAGCTTCAGGTCTTCGCCGCGGATCAGGCCCGAGTGCAAAGATCACGACCACGATGCCGAGGGCAAGCAGAGCAAGACGCTTGCCCAGGTGATCCAGCCGCTGCTGGAGCGGGGTTGGCTCTGAGCGAACCGCTTGGATCATGCTTGCGATGGCGCCCAGCTCGGTGTTCATGCCGGTCGAAGTCACCAGCATCCGGCCCCGCCCGTACGTCACCACCGTGCCCATGTAGGCCATGTTGCGCCGGTCGCCCAGGGGCAGGTCGGTCTCGGCAACAAGGTGCGCATCCTTGTCCACCGGCTCCGACTCCCCGGTCAACGCGGCCTCCTGGATGCGCAGGTTGACCGCTTCCAGGAGCCGGGCGTCGCCGGGCACCACGTTGCCTGCCTCCAGCAGCACGACGTCGCCGGGCACCAGCTCGCGCGCCGGCACCTCGCGCACGCGGCCGTCACGCCGGACCTTGACGTTCGGCACGGTCATGCGCTTGAGCGCGGCCATCGCCTTCTCGGCGCGGTACTCCTGCGAGAAGCCGAGGAGAGTGTTGATGACGACGATCGCACCGATGACGATCGCGTCCTTGTAGTCACCCAGGACCAGCGAGACGGCGGTGGCGACGATCAGCACCACCACCATGACGGCGGTGAGCTGCTCCCACAGGATGTGCCAGGGCCCCTTGCCGCCCCGTTCGGCCAGCATGTTTGGCCCATGCGTCTGCAGCCGCGCCGTGGCCTCTGCCTGGGTAAGGCCCCGCTCAGGATCCGTTTTCAGCCGGTCTACAACCTCTGCACTCGCCAGCCGGTACCAATCCATCGTCATCTCCTCTTCAGATCTCACGCCATCTGCCGCCACTGCGCCTCGACGGCGGCCTGCTTGTCAGTCGGCGTCGGCCTCGGGTTCCGGGGCGCCCAGGCCTCAGCCGTCGGCCAAGATGCTGCCTGACCTCCGGACCGTATTCCTTCAGCATGTGGAGCATGGCCGGGGCGGCCGAAACGAGGATGACCACCGCGACGATCGCCAGGAAGTAGCGGTCGAGATCGGGGATCGTCTGGCCCAGGTAGTAACCCGCTGCCGTGACGCCGGCGCCCCAGACCAGCCCGCCCACGACGTTGTAGAACAGAAACCGCCCGTACTTCATCTCGACGGCCCCTGCAACGATGGGCGCGAAGGTGCGGATGAAGGGCATGAAGCGAGCCAGCACGATCGTCTTGCCTCCGTGGCGCTCATAGAACGCCTTGGCCGCCAGCAAGTTCCTGCGGCGGAAGAGCAGCGAGTTCTCCCGCGTGAAGATGCGTGGCCCTGCCTTCTTGCCGAACCAGTAGCCAACGCTGTCACCCAGGATGGCGGCGATGGGCAGCACGATGAGCAGAATGGCGATGTCGAGCTGACCGCGCGCCGCCAGCAGCCCTGCTGTCAGCAGCAAGCTATCGCCGGGCAGAAAGAACCCGAAGAAGAGCCCCGATTCGGCGAACACGATCGAGATGAGGCCGATGTAGCCTACTGCCTCGATGAGACTGACCAGATCGAAATGCACTATCCCTCCACATGTACGAGTGTGAGCCGTGGGAGACAAAAAAGGCGAAGACCCCACGGCGCCCAAGGTCGTGGTGGTCTCGCCATCGTGTGTACACTAGAGCAGCCGGGATGCTTGCGCATTCCGTGTTGACGACTGCTCATCCCCACCATGGGGGATAGGCTACTCCCCAACCGGGGCAAGTCTACCCTATAGTGCGGGCCTTTGTCAAACACACCCTGACGCGTGACGGCCTGATAGCCGAAGCAACGCCCCTGATTCGGCGCCGGTCGCAGGCCAGGCAATCGACGGCATTCTTGCGGATTGTCGCCCATGGTGCTACAATGCGGTAGAAGTGGAACTCAGTTGGGGGGCACCTGCCCGTCAGGGCTAGCCTCCGACGGCCTGCCGCCCTCCGGAGATAGCATGAGCAAGATTGCGGTCGAGATACTCATCGTTCTGCTGCTCATCTTGGTCAACGGCATCTTTGCCATGGCCGAGATCGCCGTTGTATCGGCACGCAAGACGAGGCTTCAACAGCAGGCCCAGGAGGGAGACAAGAAAGCACAAGCGGCCCTGGAGCTTGCCAGCGCTCCGAACCAGTTCCTGGCCACGATCCAGATCGGCATCACCCTGGTGGGCATCGTGGCCGGCGCCTTTGGGGGCGCCACCATCGCTGAGGAGCTGGCGGGCGCGCTGCAGAAGGTCCCGTTCCTGGCTCCGTACGGCGAGGCGATCGGCGTGGCGGTCGTCGTGCTGGCCATTACCTACTTGACTCTTGTCGTCGGCGAGCTGGTCCCCAAGCGCCTGGGTCTCAACAACGCCGAGGGAGTGGCGGCCCGCCTTGCCCCCTTCATGCGCACCCTCTCCCGCCTGGCATCGCCCCTCGTGCGCTTCCTGAGCCTGTCCACGGACCTGGTTCTGCGCCTCCTCGGTGTGCGGCCGGGACAAGAAGCTCCGGTGAGCGAAGAGGAGATCAGCCTCCTCCTCGAGCATGGCACGCGGGCGGGTCGTGTTTGAGCCTGGCGAACAGGAGATGGTCGAGCAGATTTTCCGCCTGGGTGACGTTCCCATCAAGGCCATCATGACCCCCAGGATGGACGTCGTCTGGCTGGACCTCGACGACCCTGCGGAGGAGGTACGCTCCGTCGTTGCCACGGCTGGGCATTCGCGCTATCCCGTCGCGCGAGGCGACCTGGACCACATGCTCGGCCTGGTCTATGCCAAGGATCTGCTGGCCGCAGGTCTCGAGGGGAGGCCGCTGGACCTGGAGGCCATCCTCCGCCCGGCCCTCTTCGTGCCTGAGACCGTCACTGCGCTGGAAGCGGTGGAGCGGCTCAAAGAGAACCACACAGATGCAGCCCTGGTGGTCGACGAATATGGAGGGCTCGAAGGGCTGCTCACCGTCGACGATATCCTGCGGGCCATCGTCGGTGATATCTCGGCACCGGGTGGGGCCGCCGAGCCGGGAGCGGTGCAGCGGCAGGACGGATCCTGGCTGCTGGATGGCATGCTGCCTGTCGAGAAGGTGAAGGAGCTCCTCGGGGTGGACTCGCTGCCGCACGAGGGCTCCGACTACCATACGCTGGGCGGGCTGGCTATGCTGTGCCTCGAGCGCATTCCCTCGCCGGGGGATCGATTTGAGTGCCGCGGTTGGCAGCTCGAAGTGGTGGACATGGACGGGCGCAGGGTCGACAAGATCTTGGCCGTCTCTCAGGGTCAGGCCGCGCAGCAATCCTGAGGAGTGTTACCTCGCTTCGCCCTATTGCCTGGTGCCCCTGGCGGTGCAATGTAGAGAACCGCACAACGGAGTACGGTCAGGCTCGCAAGGTGTGACAAAGCGGAATATGTATGGCTCGGGCCGGACCGGCCTGTTAGAACTACCAGGTACTACCCTGTAAGAAATGCCAGGTACCCCCGGGGGAGTGTTGCATAAAAAACCGCACAATGGAGTACGGATCGACCACCGACTAGGCCGACGCTATCAGGCCGCCCTCACCATTCCGGCCCAAGCCGCAGGCCTACTCTAGCACAACTTGCCTTGCCGGGCAAATCTGCGCACACGCCGCATCTTGCACCAGAAGCCGCCTGGCACCAGAACTCCGACCTTCAGCAGCCGAGATGCCTCCCTCGGTGGCTACACGTGCCCCGTGCATCAAAATGATACATCTCAGGAGCCCACGCTCGTGGGCAACAGCGCTCTACGTTCCCCACGGCCGTGATCCTGGCCCAGTCTGTGGAGTGGGAACAGTAATGAGTTGCGGGGTTAGCGTGCGGACTCAGTTGCTGAACACAGGGGGTGACCGACCTGGTTTCTCCCTTGGTCATCAGGTGCGGGCGGAATCAGGGATGCTCTTCTCGTATCCAAGATCCGGGGGGAGCCCGAGGCACCTGGAGGCTTCTGTGGCCAACTCCTTGCAGCGGATGCTGTCTCGGTGCAACGCGCAGCTCTTTATGGAACAGAAGCGGACACGATGCTTCTCATCCAGGGTGAGCAGTTGCTTCCACAGGTCCGCATTCTTGACTTCCTGGTCGTCATGGAGCTTCCACCCTTCAGCCTGCCAGCGCTTTGCCCAGCCTGTGTTCACGCCACGAACGACGTACCTGGAGTCGCAGTAGAGAATGACCTCGCAGGCGAACCTCAAGGCTTGCAGACCTTCGATGCAGGCCATCAACTCCATGCGATGGGCAGATGTCCTCCGAAAGCCGCCCGCCAGCTCCTTCCTATGCTCCCGAAAGCATAGAACGACGCCATAGCCACCAGGGCCAGAATTCTCGATCGCCCGACCGTCGGCAAAGATCAGGACATTTCCAGTCTTCAGCCAATCCTCTGGGCTGTGAGCTCTTCGTCCAGAGCTGTGCGGCTCGACCAGGTCTAGCAGGTTGGGAGCCAGCCATAGCAGCGTCTCCGAGTCAAACCCCCTGAGCCACTCCAGCGCCTCGTCGACTGTCTCGAAGCCTTTGAACACAGCATCTTCTAGCCCCTCAACCTGCTCATGCGCCCCCTCTTCGCCGAACCACTTCTGATAGATGCCCGGCTGCCGCCCATGGACGACGACGTAGATCTGCTTTCGCGTCATGCGTTGCCCTCGAGGCGCACTCGCGCTCAGCTTTTCGCGACTTGCCGAGATCTGGTCGCGTGTTTGCGCCTCATTTTACGCCTCACACCCGGACGTTTGCGCCTCATCAGAGTTGGGAAGGGCATAGTAGGTGCCGCGACCGAGCCCGTGCTGTCGAAGCAGTCCTCTGTTCACAAGATCGGCCAAGTCCCGTTGAGCCGTCGCACGCGACACACGGTTCCACTGGGTGTACAACTCTGTCGTAAGTCGCGGTTCGTGCAGCAGGAACTCCAGCGACCTGATCTGGCGCGGGTTCAGACCCAGAACAGCCATCTCCGACGGCGTCACCCGCTGCACGATCTGTTCCAGCGCCTCGATACGCTGCTCGAGTCTCACCATCTCTACTGCAATGCCCTGCGCAAAGTACTCGAGCCACTCGGTGAGATCTCCGCTCTCGTCGGCTGCGGCAAGAGCCTCGTAGTAGGACCGTCGATCGGTGTTGTAGTACTCCTCCAGCGCGAAGAATCGTCTGGTGTCAAAGCCACGCATGTACAGGATCAGGGTAGCCAGGGCCCGGGCCGTGCGCCCGTTGCCATCGATGAAGGGATGAATCCGCACACACTCATAGTGAGCGATTCCAGCGTGCAAGACAGGCATCAGGCCACTGGCTGAAGGGCTGTTTAGCCAATCGACGAGGCCAGCCATCAGATCGGGCACCTCGTCCCATGCAGGCGGTCGAAAGCGAACCTCCCCAGTGGCTGGGATCCCGACAACCACGGGGACCTGACGGTACGCACCGGCTTCGTCCTCAGGCAGGAGATCATGCATCAGAAGGCGATGTAGCTGGCGGATTGTGTTCTCGCCTACCGGTTTGCTTCGGCGGCCCCGATACCCCTGATCGATATAGTCGAGCACTCCTGCATAGTTAAGCACTTCGCGCTTTTCACGCGGATGTGCTGCCACGTCTCGGCCTTCGAGCAAGTCGGTGACCTCCAGCAGAGAAAGGGGATTACCTTCGATGCTGGTAGAGTGGTGAGCGCTGCGGATCAATGCCTCATGGCGCAGTTGGGATTCCCACTGCGCCGCAATCGGGGAGCGTAGCAGGACAGCACGGGAACCCTCGATACGGGCGACCATCGCGATGAGGCTGTCGGAACGCTGAAACTGAGGACTGTACATGGCCTTCTCCCTCCCCGCACAAGTCGGTTCCAGGGCTGTGACTAGCTGAGCCAAGTACCGACGGTCACAGTGTACCACAGTTTCCGCGTCTTCCCAATCGAACGCACTTGGACGGGTCACAGACGGAAGGCTGAGCCGATCCTGAGCTCACCCAAGATAGCCTGGGCTGCATCTGCCGGAAGGGCACTGTCTGCTGGAGGGAGAGTGGGTAAGTCTTGAAGGGAGACGTCAATAGCGTGGCATGCAAGGTCTGCCTGACCAACCTGTCAGAACTACCAGGTACTACCCTGTAGGAAATACCAGGTACCCCCGGGGGGGTGTTGCATAAAAAACCGCACAATGGAGTACGGATCGGCGGCCGAATAGTGTCTTTTCGCGTTTTAGTAGATTCAGGGCGATGTGTCGCAGCACGGCGAAGTTCTGGGCGCCGTTGCCCGTGCGCACTCGGCAATCATCTTCGCGGAAAGCGATGTCCAGCACCCAGTGCAGCTCATTTTCGATACCCAATGGCCACGCACGGCGCGTAGGAGTTGCTTGGCATCCGCAGGCAGGCTGGAGACAAAGTACCGCCGTTCCACGGCACTCTCCTCGCCGATACGGCGTTCTGCCTGAACCATGGCGACGGTGTGCAGTCCTGGCCAGTCGGCCAAAGAGGCGATATAGCGCAGGTACTGCGCGTCGGAGGTAGCCCAGCACTCTCGGATCTCGATGCGACCATGGCCCTTGTCCACCGTTTTGTGGTAGTCACACGGCACCCATCTCAGCTCAGCAGGGTCATCGAATAGCAGTCGTAGCGTTTCGTGCAGCTTGCCCTGGTTCTCCTTGACAGGCAGCACATAATCCGCTTGCTTTTCGATAGTCTGCTGGACGATCTTGGTCTGGCAACCGATGGCATCAATGGTCACAATGCAACCCGCTACCTCCAACGTGTCCAGTAGTTGTGGGATGGCCGCGATTTCGTTGGACTTGTCATCTACCTTTTGCTGGCCCAGCACCAAACCATTCGCTGAGGCCCAGGCACTAACCATGTGGATGGCTCCTTTGCCATTCCCCCTGTCATGTGAACGGCGCAAGGTCTTGCCGTCTACCGCCACGATCTGCCCCGCCGTCAATTCCTCCACCGCCTGGATCCACTCCACAAAGCTAGTCTGGAACCGCTCGGCGTCCGGAATGGCAAAGACGCGGCCAAATGTGTCATGAGAGGGAATGCCATGCGGCAGTGCCAAGAAACCCTTGAACCAGTTCTGTTTGGCGTCTCCAAACAACTCCACATCTTCCCAACTATCAGCACCACAGATCGCAGCACAGATGGCAATGATGACGATGTCCAGCAACTGGTGCCGCTTGTTATCATCCCGCAGATCCCCAGCTCCGAGAAATGCGCTGCGATGGCAGCGGTCGGCCTCGCTTCCATGGGGTCCGTCCTTGACTATCCGGCTCGAACCCCATTATACGTCACTCCCTTCCAGATGCGTTTGCCCTCTTCCGCTCCGCCTGCAACTTGACAGGACCATTCACCTCCATTATAATCTCTCATGAAGCTCAGCGATATCAATACTCAGCCCTGAGCGAAATCTATCAAAGGAGAAGATTATGAAGAAGCCCGCTGTCCTGTCCCTCGTTCTGGTGCTCAGCCTTGTGCTCGGCACCGCCGCGTTCGCTGCCGACGACATCGCCGGCGCGGCAGACACCTACTTCACCGCAGGCATCAAGGCCATCACCGCCGACAAGCTCTACGACAATCTTAACGACGGCGACGCCAGCAACGATCCCTTCATCATCGACGTGCGCAGTGCCGAAGACAATGCCAAGGGCTGGATCCCCGGCGCTACCTGGATGGACGCCAAGACCCTCTTCACCGCCGAGAACCTGGCGAAGCTGCCCACCGACAAGGACATCGTGGTTTATTGCTACACAGGCCAGACCGCCAGCCAGATCACCTCGGTCCTGAACCTGATGGGCTACAAGGCCAGCAACCTCCAGTTCGGCTTTGGCTCCTGGACCAACGACCCGGCCGCCGGCAGCAAGACCTTCAGCGAGACCACCGGTGCCGATTACCCGGTGCAGACCGAAGCCAACGTCCCCACGACGACCTTCACGGCGCCGACCCCTCTGGGTGCCACCTTCCAGGAAGCGGCGAACGCCTACTTCAGTGCCGGCCTCAAGACCATCAAGGCCGTCGACCTGTACGACAACTTGAACGACGGCGATACCAGCAACGATCCCTTCATTCTCAGCGTGCGCGCGCCTGAGGACTATGCCAAGGGTCACATCCCGGGTGCGGTGAACGTGCCCCTGGCCAACGTCTTCAACCCCGGCAACCTCGCCCTCCTGCCCTCCGACAAGCCGATCGTGGTCTACTGCTACACCGGACAGACCGGCAGCCAGGTCACTAGCGTGCTGAACTTGCTCGGCTACAACGCTTCGAACTTGGTCTTCGGCATGGAAGGCTGGACCAAGGACCTCGCGGTCCGCAACAAGTACTACGATCCCACCAAAAACACCTTCAACTACCCTTATATGACCGCCGCCGGCCTGACGACCCCGGCTGCTGTCGCTACGCCCGCTGCGCCGGTTACCGTTCCCGTTACCGGTGGCGCGGCTTTCCCCGTGCAGGGGCTGCTGCTGGGCCTGGGCGCCCTGACCACAGCCGCCGGCCTGGTCCTGCGCCAGCGCAAGGCAGCGTAGGCCTGCCGCATCGGATGCAATCCGCGCCGGCCTGAGCGGCCAGCCGCCGGGCTGCATCCATGGGAGATCAGCGGGCCGGGCCTCATAACCCCGGCCCGCTTCTCTTGCCGAACCGCTCATTTCCTGGTAAGGCGTCCATACGTCTAGTTTCAAAGGAGAGACCGCGATGACGAAAGGAAGGACCTTCTGGATCGCCGCGGCGCTGGTGCTCCTCTTCACGGCGCTCGCGCTCACGGGCTGCGGTGGCGCCACCGAGGCGCCTCCGGCCACGCAGGTCGCGGCCCAGCCGACGGCGACGACTCCTCCCACCCAGCCACCGACGGTGGCGCCCACCGACATACCTGCGCCCACCGTCACCCCCATCCCCACGGACACGCCGGAGCCGACGGCCACACCGACGCCCGAGCCCGCCGACAACTCGGCCTGCATCGGTTGCCACACCAGTCAGGAAACGCTGCAGGCTCTCGCAATACCAGAGCCGACGGCGGTCTCCCTCTCGGAGGGGGAGGGCTGAGGTGGCTCTGTGCCTCCGTTGGAGGCATGGGAGAAGGTCTTTATCAGCAATGCCGAATTCGTCGATTCGATCCACGGCCAGCAGGGATGCATCGAATGCCACGGCGGCACGAGCGGTGCGGCCGACAAGGATGCTGCCCACCAGGGCGTCGTCAGCGAGCCCGATTCGGCCCAGGCGTGCGGCCCGTGCCACAGTGCCATCGTCGAGGCCGACGCCGGCAGCCTGCACTCCGATCTGACGGGCTACACGACGGTCCTAGCCGCCCGCGGCACTGCCGACACGATGGTCCAGCTCGAAGAGATGGAGAAAAACCACTGCACCAAGTGCCACACGAGCTGCGGGCAGTGTCACGTCAGTAGGCCGACCAACCTGGGCGGCGGCCTCTCGGCAGGCCACGAGTTCAAAAAGATCCCGCCCATGAACCAGAGCTGCACCGGCTGTCACGGCAGCCGCATCGAGAATGAGTACAAGGGCAAGAACGAGGGCGTCAAGGCCGACGTCCATTGGAACCCCGGCAGCCAGCCCTGCTTCGCCTGCCACACACAGGACCAGATGCACGGCGTGTCCGACGGTGGCGAGACCCGCTATACCGGCGCGCAAAACCCGGCCTGCACCGACTGCCACAACGTCAAGGCTGGAGAAGGCCCAGCCCTTCACACCGCTGAGCACCTGGAAGCCATGAGCTGCCAGGTGTGCCACTCAACCACCTACAAGAGCTGCTATAGCTGCCACGTGGGCCAACAGGATGGCACGGCGTACTTCAAGATAGGGGACTCGGTAATGGGCTTCAAGATCGGCCTCAACCCCCTCCGGAGCGAGGAGCGGCCCTGGAAGTACACAGTCGTCCGTCACGTCCCGATCGATCCCAATTCATTCGACTATTACGGCGAGGACTTGCTGCCCAACTTCAGTGCGGTGCCGACCTGGAAGTATGCCACACCGCACAATATCCAGCGCAACACGCCGCAGACCGAGTCATGCGACGCCTGTCATGGCAACACCAGCCTCTTCCTGACCACCGCGGACCTGTTGCCCTACGAGGTGGAGGCCAACCAGGGCGTCATCGTGCAGGAGGTGCCCTCGAAGATGGGCGGCAATTAGCCGGCCCACCTATCCAGACGAGCGACCCGCCGACCCGCGTGGGCGCTTGACGGTACAACCAAGACGGGCCAGGCAAGGCGCCTGGCCCTGGATGCCCACAACGGGCCCGAGCTACCCTCCGCTCGGGCTTGTGTTTTTTCCTCTTGTCCTGCGGCCCATCGCGGCAACTCTCTCATCACCGAACATTGTCGCTCTCTTCTGGGAAAGAGCCCGGTGGCCGGGCGACGACGATTACCCGGTGGGTATTGCCCGGCCATTCGTAGGGCCAACAGGTAACCAGTGTGAGCCGCTCATCGCCGGTGGGCATGATCCACTGCGCATTTCTCTGGCGGACGCTGAGCGGCATGCCTGCTTCTTTGAGGATGTACTTTTCTGTGACGATGTAGGTGTAGAGCACGTCTCCGACGTAGAGTGTGACCTCATTGCCGGGCTGAAGGTCTACTACGTGGCGGAAGACCTTGCCCTCGATGTTATGGTGCCCCGACAGGACAACGTTCTCCCCATGGCCCGGCAGCGCCGAGTTCACGTGCCATCCGGCGGCGTTGTCGGGTACGACCCACGCCGAGACCAAGGTTCCGCTGTGGTCCACCACTTCCCAACCCATCGGCACCACCTTGGAATCCAGCTCAATGGCCGGGGCGATGATGCGCGTGGGCGGCTGGTCTGCGGCCGGCTGCGGGGTTGGGGTTGACGTCGGTGAAGCCGGTGAGGGCGGCCTCAAGGTGGGTGTGACCGCAGGGAGGGTCTCTTCCTGCTCGGCCTCCCACTCGGGAAGGAGTGCGGGCGTAGGCATCCCTGCCGACGGTCGCGTGCGGGCTGAGAAGGTCGCTGTGGGCGCAGGTGTCAGACGAGGAGGGGCCGCCTCGGCCAGTACTACTGCGCTGGCGCCGGTGATAGTCGGGGACGGTGGGGAGTGGAGCCACGACCACATGCCCCAGCCAAGGCCGGCCAGGATGAGCAGCCCTCCCAGGACAAGCATCAAGCGGGAAAGAAGCAAGGAGCGTCTTGCCATGGACTTGGGCTTCACCACCTTTCGAGAATGTCTGTCCCTACTGCGCCCTTGTGGGCTCGGTCCAGGAGGCATTTGAGCACAGCAGCGGCACGTAGCCAAGCTGGCTGAGGAATCTAATCCCATCGCCGTCAAGACAAATCACGCGCAGAACGCTTCCCATGGGCAGCCAAACACCTCCCGTCTGGGCCGAAACGTTTCCCATTACGACCTTAACGCTTCCCATCGCGCGTTGCGGGCTGACCTCGAGTGGCAGCGGAGATAGCCACCAGAATCTGCTCATGTAGCTCGTGCTCCGCCACGAATCGGCGATTGACTGCCAAGAGCCGCACAACACAGCACGAGAGGGCCGGCGAAGTGTGACAAAGCAGGACAAGAAGGTATGGCGCACGCCAGCTCGGCTCGACCGACCTGGTAGAAATGCCAGATACTCCCCCTGCGAGAACTACCAGACACTTCCCTGATTGAAGTACCAGCTTCTCACCTGGTACAAATAACAGGTACCCCCGGGGCGGCTCGAACACCCGCACTCCGACAGCGCAGCCGGCCTCGTCGTCGCACGCTCCTCCCCTGGCTCACGGCTAGGCCGGGCGCCGGCTCCGCTCCTGTCGTTTGCCGCGTCCGGCCGCCGGTGGTATACTCACCTGGCCCAAGCCGCGCCTGGACGCTCCTGCGTCGTGTAGGCCTGGCCTAGCGAGGCTGCGGGCGTCGTGAGGTGACATACCATGCCCATCGCACGCTCCCTCGACGAAGGCAGATCCCAGGTCGCGGACCTGGTCGAGCGCTTCGGCCGCAACCTCGCCGTCTACAAGCGCCCCGAGTACAAGGAAGCGCAGGTCCGCATCGAGTTCATCAACCCCTTCCTCGAGGCCCTCGGCTGGGACGTGCGCAACGTCCACGGCTACGCCGAGCAGTACAAGGACGTCATCCACGAGGACGCCCTCAAGGTCGGCAGTAAGGTCGAGGCGCCCGACTACTGCTTCCGCATCGGCGGCACGCGCAAGTTCTTCCTGGAGGCGAAGAAACCCTCCGTTGCCGTCCGGACCGACGTCGGGCCTGCCTACCAACTGCGCCGCTACGCCTGGAGCGCCAAGCTGCCGCTCAGCATCCTCACCGACTTTGAGGAGTTCTCCGTCTACGACTGCCTGCGGCGCCCCAGCGCCGGCCGACAGCGCCGCCGTCGGCCGCGTCTCGTGTGCTGACGTTCGATCAATACGTGGACCGCTTTGGCGAGATCTATGCCGTCTTCGCCAAGGAATCGGTCCTGCGGGGCTCCTTCGACCGCTACGCGCAGGACACCGCGGGCGAAGCGCGGCACCGGCGAGGTGGACGCCGAGTTCCTGAAAGAGATCGAGGGCTGGCGCGAGGCGCTGGCCCGCAACCTTGCCCTGCGCAACCGCGGGCTTTCGGTCCACGAGCTGAACTTTGCCGTGCAGCACACCATCGACCGCATCCTCTTCCTGCGCATCGCCGAGGACCGCGGCATCGAGATCTACGGCCGGCTGCTGGCCCTGGCCGCGGGGCGCGACATCTACCCGCGGCTGGTGAGCGACCTCTTCCGCCAGGCCGACGAGAAGTACAACTCCGGCCTCTTCGACTTTCACCGCGACCGCCTGTCGCCCACCCTCTCGATCGACGACAAGGTGCTCAAGCCGATCCTGGCCGGCCTCTACTACCCGGACGAGCCCCTACGAGTTCTCGGTGCTGCCGGTCGAGGTGCTGGGCCAGGTGTACGAGCAGTTCCTGGGCAAGGTGATCCGCCTGACGGCGGGCCACGTCGCCAAGGTGGAGGAAAAGCCGGAGGTGCGCAAGGCCGGCGGCGTCTACTACACCCCCGCCTACATCGTCGACTACATCGTACGCCAGACGGTGGGCCGGCTGGTCGAGGGCAAGGGGCCGCGCGAGCTGCGCGGCGAGCAGCGCTTTGCCCCTCCCCTGCCGCAGCGGGGGAGGCGGGGTGGGGGTGGTGCTCCCGAAGGAGCCGTCATGCCGCTCCGGCATCCTCGACCTGGCCTGCGGGTCGGGCTCCTTCCTGCTGGGCGCCTACCAGTTCCTGCTGGACCACTACCGCCGCTGGTACGAGGAGCATGACCCGGCAGAGCACGCGCGCGGCAGGGAGCCGGCGGTGTACCAGGGAGCCCGGGGCGACTGGCGGCTGACGACGTCGGAGAAGAAGCGCATCCTGCTGGACCACATCTACGGGGTGGACATCGACCGGCAGGCGGTGGAGGTGACCAAGCTCAGCCTGCTGCTGAAGGTGCTGGAGGGAGAGTCCGAGGAGACGGTGCGCAGCCAGTTCGCCTTCTGGCACGAGCGGGCGCTGCCCGACCTGGGGAACAACATCAAGTGCGGCAACTCGCTCATCGGGCCGGATTACTTCGACGGCCGGCTCCTGCCCGATGAGGAGGAGATGCGGCGGGTCAATCCGTTCGATTGGACGCGCGAGTTCCCGGCCGTCTTTCCCTCCCCCCTGCCGCACGGTGATCGCTTTTCCTCCCCCCTGCCGCAGAGTGGTCGCCTATCCTCCCCCCTGCCGCAGCGGGGGGACAGAGGGGGGGTGACCTCCCGTCCGGCAGTGAGGGTGGCTTTGACGTCGTGATCGGCAACCCGCCCTACATCCGCATCCAGACGATGAAGGAGTGGGCGCCCACCGAGGTCGAGTACTACAAGAAGCGGTACGCCTCCGCCGGCAAGGGCAACTACGACATCTACGTCGTCTTCGTCGAGCGGGCGCTGGAGCTATTGAACGCCTGCGGGCGGATGGGCTACATCCTTCCGCACAAGTTCTTCCAGGCCAAGTACGGCGAGGCGCTGCGCGAGCGCATTGCGGCCGGCCGGCACATCTGGCGGAGATCGTGCATTTTGGTGACCAGCAGGTCTTTCCTGGGGCGACGACCTACACGTGCTTGCTCTTCCTGGACAAGGCCGGCAGGGACACGTTCCGCTTCGTGGAGGCACACGACTTGGAGGCGTGGAGGGTGGGCGGCGTCGCCATGGAGGGTGCGCTCGACGCCCAGAAAGCCAACGGCAGCGAGTGGAACTTCGCGGTGCGATCGGAGGCCGGTCTCATTGACCGTTTGGCCGGCATGCCGACCAAGCTCGGGGCGGTAGCGCGCCTGTTTGTCGGGCTTCAGACCGACGCCGATGACGTGTACATTCTCGAGGAAGTCAGCCGCGAAGGGACCAGTGTGTTCTGCAGGTCAAAGGCCACTGGACAGCTTCACGAGTTCGAGAATGATCACCTGGGACGCCTGGTGAAGGGCTCTCTGAATGTTCGCCGCTATCACCTATCTGACGTTACCAAGCGCCTCATTTTCCCCTACGAGATTCGTGGCGGCACCTCGATTCTGCTCAGCCCTGCGGAGTATCGTCGGCGCTTTCCTCTTACCTGGCGATACTTGGAGATCAACAGGAGCCGCCTGGCTGCGAGGGGACAAGGGCGCCTCGGACAGTCAGACTGGCACGGCTACGTATACAGGAAGAACCACACAAGTTTCGGTCTTTCCAAGCTGCTGGTGCCATCCATTGCCCGTGGCAGTTGCTTTGCGGCAGACCTCGGGGGAGAGTTCTACTTTGTAGGCAGTGGAGGCGGCGGCGGTGGCGGCTACGGCATCTGTCTTCTGCCTGGCCAGAGCATGTCCTACTGCTATCTGCTTGGCATTCTGAACTCGCGCGTAGCAAGCGCTTTCCTCCGGAGCGTCAGCACGCCATTCCGTGGTGGCTACTTCGCCCTCAACCGTCAGTACATCCAGCAGCTCCCCATCCGCACCATCGACTTCTCCAACCCCGCCGACGTCGCCCGCCACGACCGCATGGTCGCCCTCGTCGAGCAGATGCTCGACCTCCACAAGAAGCTCGCCGCTTCCGCGATCCCCGAGGAACGCGCCCTCTACCAGCGCCAGATCGAGGCCACCGACCGCCAGATCGACGCGCTAGTCTACGAGCTGTACGGACTGACCGAGGAAGAGATCGCGATCGTGGAGGGGGCGGGGTAGGGGACCTGGACCACGAAATACGCGAAAGAGCCGCGAAAGGCGCGAAAGGGGGGCAGGTACGGGGGCCTGCCCGAATGGAAGCGTGCGACAGGGGGACGCGGAGCGCCCGTGGTGCGTGCCAACACGGAGCGACGGCAGGAGCGAACCCTGCCCCAAAGGAGGAAACAATGTCCATCCCGGATTTCCAGTCGTTGATGCTGCCGTTGCTCAAGCTGACTGGTGACCGAAAGGAGCACTCGTCGCGCGAGGCGATCGAGGCCCTGGCTTCGCAGTTCCACCTCACGGAGGCCGAGAGAAACGAGCTTCTTCCGAGCGGGCGCGCGCCCGCCTTCGACAACCGAGTCGGTTGGGCCAGGTTCTACCTGGGAAAGGCCGGCCTTCTCCAGTCGCCCCAGCGGGCGCGCTTCGTGATCACCGAGCGTGGTCTGGCTGTTCTTGCCGACAAGCCGCCTGCGATCAGTATCGCTTATCTCCGGCGCTTCCCCGAGTTCCTTGAGTTTCAGGCAGCTCCGAAGCAGCCCAAAGAGGGGCAACGGCCTGTCATCGAGGAGACGGCAACGCCCGAAGAGGCCATCGAGGCCGCGTTCCAGAGAATTCAGGACGGCCTGGCCAAGGACCTGCTCGACATGGTCAAGGGCTGCTCACCCGCATTCTTCGAGCGCTTGGTCATCGACCTCCTGGTGAAGATGGGCTACGGGGGCACCCGCAGGGATGCCGGCCAGGCAATCGGGCGCAGTGGAGACGGGGGCATCGACGGGATCATCAAGGAGGACCGCCTCGGGCTTGACGTGGTCTATGTCCAGGCCAAGCGCTGGGAGGGGACCGTGGGCCGGCCCGAGATCCAGAGCTTTGCCGGCGCTCTCCAGGGGCAGCGGGCCAGGAGGGGCGTGTTCATCACCACGTCCGATTTTAGCCAGCCTGCTTTGCACTTTGCTTCGACGATCGAAAGCAAGATCGTCCTGATTGACGGGGCGACCCTTGCCCAGTTGATGATCGACTACAACATCGGCGTCACCTCGGTCGCGACCTACGAGCTGAAACGCGCCGACTCGGACTACTTCGCGGAGGAGTAGCGCCGCCGCCGTTCGCGCCGGTCAGTACGCCTGCCGCTCCCGCCATCTGGCCGCGGCCAACGAAACCAGAGGAGGTTTCGATGAACAGACGGCTCTCCCACAGCCTTCTCGCCCTGGCAGGACTGCTGGCTTTGCTCCTGCCCCTCACGCGGTCGCCCTCCCTGCGGGTGCACGGCCAGGCTCCGGCGGCCGGCTCGCAGGCCACCGCCGACGAGCCGCCCACCACCCTCTTCCTGCCCCTCATTGCCGGCAACTATCGCCCGTCTGAGATGGTCTTCGTCCCCGCCGGCGAGTTCCAGATGGGCTGCGACGAGAGCAACCCAAACGAAACCTGTCCCTACTACAACGAGAAGCCCCTGCACCCTGTATACTTGGACGCCTACTACATCGACAAGTACGAGGTCACCAACGCCCAGTACGCGCAGTGCGTCGCCGCCGGCTCCTGTGCGCCGCCGGCGTACAACTACTCGTACACGCGGCCCTCCTACTACGAGAACCCGGAGTTCGCAGACTACCCAGTCCTCCACGTCTCGTGGTTTCGCGCGACCGACTACTGCGCCTGGGCCGGCAAGCGGCTGCCGACGGAGGCGGAGTGGGAGAAGGCGGCGCGGGGCAGCGCCGACACGCGCATGTACCCATGGGGGGACGACGCCCCCAACTGCTCGCGGCTGAACTACTGCGAGTCTGCGCCGGACTGCTGCGTGGGCGACACCAGCCGGGTGGGCGACTATCCCACGGGCGCCAGCCCGTACGGAGCGCTGGACATGAGCGGGAACGTGGCGGAGTGGATCAACGACTGGTGGGACGAGGAGTACTATGACGACTCGCCGTACGAGAACCCGCAGGGCCCCCCGAGTGGGTCGGACAAGGTGTGGCGCGGCGGAGGTTTTAGCGGCGGCTGGCACTACGCCCGCGCCTCATACCGCTTCTTCATGTTCCCATACAGCGGCGACAACATCGCCTTGGGCTTTCGGTGTGCGGATTCGCCAGGAGAGTGAGCTTCTGGCCGCACCCGCCGCCGGGCAGCGGCCAATGGGACCAAGGAGGGTTCGATGAAGAAACGGTCATACCTTTGCCTTCTCGCCCTGGCCGGAGTGTTGGCCTTGCTCCTGCCCCTGACCCTCGCGCCCTCCCTGCGGGTGCACAGCCAGGCTCCGGCGGCCGGCACGCAAGCTACCGTCCCCGGCCCGGCCCAGCCCGTGGCCGCTAGTTCCATCGTCGCCACCGAACCGACCACCGGCACTCTCTTCCTGCCCCAGGTTGCATGCTTCTACCCGTGGCCCGAAATGGTCTACGTCCCGGCCGGCGAGTTCCAGATGGGCTGTGACGAGAGCAACCCCAACGAATCCTGCCTGGAGTACGAGCGGCCCCTGCACGCCGTCTACCTGGACGCCTACTACATCGACAGGCACGAGGTCACCAACGCCCGGTATGCCCAGTGCGTCGCCGCGGGCGTCTGTGCCCCGCCGATGTACTTCGGCTCTTACACACGGCCCTCGTACTACGACAACCCCGAGTTTGCCGACTACCCGAGGGTCAACGTCTCGTGGTACGACGCGACCGACTATTGCACATGGGCAGGCAAGCGCCTGCCGACAGAGGCCGAGTGGGAGAAGGCAGCTCGAGGCAGCGCCGATGCGCGGATCTACCCCTGGGGGAACGCCGCCGCCGACTGCTCGCGGTTGAACTATGCACCGAATCCGCCCGGGAGTTGCTGCGTGGGCGACACCAGCCGGGTAGGGGACTATCCCACCGGGGCCAGCCCCTACGGCGCGCTGGACATGAGCGGCAACGTGTACGAGTGGGGCAACGACTGGTACGCTTTGGACTACTACAGCATCTCGCCCTACGAGAATCCGCAGGGTCCGCCTTCCGGCGAGTACAGGGTGATGCGGGGCGGCAGCTTCTACAACATGTGGTATGGCGTCCGCGCCTCCTCCCGCGCCGCTATGGCCCCGGGCGATACCTACGTCCTCACCGGCTTCCGGTGCGCGGTCTCGGCAGGAGAGTGAGCTTGTGGCCGCACCCGCCGCTGGGCAGCGGCCGACCAAACCGGAGGAGGTTTCGATGAAGAGTCGGCTCTCCATCGCCTTCTCGCCCTGGCAGGAGTCTTGGCCTTGCTCCTGCCCCTGAGCCTAGCGTCCTCCCCGAAGGCGCACGGCCAGGCCCCGGCGGTCGGCCCACAAGTCTCCATCCCCGGCCCTGCTCAGCCCGCAGCCGCCACTTCCATCGTCGCCACCGAACCGCCCACCAGCATCCTCTTCCTGCCCCTGTTTGCCCGCTTCTTTCCTCTGCCCGAGATGGTCTACGTCCCCGCCGGCGAGTTCCAGATGGGCTGCGACCAGAGCAACCCAAGCGAGACCTGTTGGTGGTCCGACGAGCTGCCGCTGCACGCCGTGTACCTGGACGCCTACTACATCGACAGGCATGAGCTTACCAACGCCCAGTACTCGTTCTGCGTGGCCGCCAGCGCCTGCGACCCACCGCAGTACAACTACTCCTACACCCGCCCCTCCTATTACGACAACCCCCTCTACGCCGACTATCCGGTCATCTACATCTCTTCGTTCAACGCCGAGGACTATTGCACCTGGGCAGGCAAGCGGCTCCCGACGGAGGCGGAGTGGGAGAAGGCCGCGCGCGGCAGCGCGGACACTCGGATGTACCCCTGGGGGAACAGCAGCCCCGACTGCTCGCGGCTGAACTACAACGATGATGTGCAAGGTTACTGCGTGGGAGACACCAGCCAAGTGGGCGACTATCCCACCGGAGCCAGCCCCTACGGTACGCTGGACATGAGCGGAAACGTATTGGAGTGGGTGAACGATTGGTACGACAGTAGCTACTACAGCTATTCTCCCTACAGCAACCCGCAAGGGCCACCGAGTGGTCCGACTAAGGTGGTGCGCGGCGGCAGCTGGAGCGGCGGCTGGAGCGGTGGTTTGGGCTACCTCCGCGCCGCGTACCGCAACCCCACCATGCCCCCCCACGGCCGGGACTGGCGCAACGAAGCCTTGGGCTTTCGATGTGCGGCCTCGCCATGAGAGTGATCTTCTGGCCACACCCGCCGCTGGGCAGCGGCCAACCAAACCGGAGGAGGTTGCGATGAACAGATGGCTACTCCATCGCCTTTTCGCCTTGGCGGGAGTCTTGGCCTTGCTCCTGCCCCTGAGCCTAGCGTCCTCCCCGAGGGCGCACAGCCAGGCCCCGGCGGCCGGCCCACAAGTCTCCGTCCCCGGCCCTGCTCAGCCCGCAGCCGCCAGCCCCATTGTCGCCACCGAACCGACCACCCCCACCCTCTTCCTGCCCGTGGTCACCGGTCTTTACCCATGGCCCGAGATGGTCTATGTCCCCGCCGGCGAGTTTCAGATGGGCTGCGACCAAAGCAACCCAAACGAGTCCTGCGACGCGGACTGGCCGTCCGCGCTGCCTCTGCACACCGTCTATCTGGACACCTACTACATCGACAGGCATGAAGTGACCAACGGCCGGTACGCCTCGTGCGTCTCCGCCGGCGCCTGCGCCCCGCCCTTGGACTATTCTTCCTACTCCCGCCCTTTCTACTACGAAAACCCCGAGTTCGCGGATTATCCGGTCCTCTACGTCTTGTGGGACGACGCCACGAACTACTGCGCCTGGGCCGGAAAGCGGCTTCCGACGGAGGCGGAGTGGGAGAAGGCGGCGCGGGGCAGCGCGGATACGCGGATGTACCCCTGGGGGGACGACGACGACGACTGCTCACGACTGAACTACTGGGACGCCATGCAGGGCTCCTGCGTGGGCGACACCAGCCGGGTGGGGGACTATCCCACCGGCGCCAGCCCGTACGGCGTGCTCGACATGAGCGGCAACGTGTTTGAGTGGGTCAGCGACTGGTACCTCCCGCACTACTACAGCGAGTCGCCCTACGAAAACCCCCAGGGGCCGCCAAGTGGGTGGCATCGTACATCTCGCGGCGGCAGTTGGATGCAGGGCGGTAACGTCGTCCGCATCGCGTGGCGCGGCGGCGGCACCGTGCCGCGCATTCTGAACAGCTACCAGACCGGCTTCCGGTGCGCGGTCTCGCCAGGAGAGTGAGCTTCCGGCCCCGTAGCCTTGGACTTCTGGGGGAGCCCGAGCGGGCCCCGCACCTCACCTCCCCCCGTGGCGCAAGCCGTTCGGCTCGTGCTGTCGCGCCCCTGCCGGCGCCCGCTGCACCCCCTCGCCCCCGCCCTATTCCTACCCCGGCCTCCGCTACCTACCCCAGCCGCCCGAGATCGGGCCGCCCTCTCACTCCCGGCTCTGCGCGGACTGGCTTCTTGCCTCCCTCGCCGAGGCCGGCGCGCCTGTCAAGCCCCGCAACGTCGTCAAAGCCGCGCGCCAGGCCGGCTTCCCCCGCCGCACCCTCGCCAGCCTCATCGTCGACGTCGGCAGCAGCCCCCGCGATCCCGGCAAGCGATGGGCGATAATTGTTTCCCCCAAAAAACGCCATCCTCAGCCATAGTATGTGTGTGCACACTGGCACACTGGCACAGCTCGCCTCGCCCTGCGCTGACGCCGGACCGGTTGCGCACGCCGCGCCATGCCTGTATAATCTCTCCCATGCAGACGAGGATGGCCCTGTGCCGGTCGGCCCCGCGTGCCCTGCGCCTGGCGCTCCTGGCAGCGCTCTGCCTGGTCGCCGGCCGGCCCCTTGCGCCGGTCGTGGCGCTGGGCCCCCAGCAGCAGGTAGTCACGGCCAACTTGAAGATCGGCATCCACACCCGCCTGACCGACGAAGTCGAGCCCTGGAAGATCAAGCGCACCCTGGAGATGGTGCGCGAGATGGGGGCGGGCTGGATCGTCGAGTACTTCCCGTGGGCCTACTCCGAGCCTTCGCCGGAGCGCTACGACTGGACCCACGCGGACCAGGTGGTCGATCACGCGCGCCGGCAGGGGCTCCAGGTCATCGCCCGCCTCGGCCTGGTCCCGGAGTGGGCCCGCCCCGGCACGGAAGACAAGCCTACGACGCCGACCTACCTGGACGTGGAGCGCTATGAGGAGTTCGCGCGCTATGCCGGGTCCTTTGCCGAGCATTTCCGTGGACGCGTGCATGCGATCGTCGTCTGGAACGAGCCAAACATCAGCCTGGAGTGGGGCTATCGCCCGGTCGATCCCGAGGGGTACACCGCCCTTCTGCGCGCCACCTACGCGCAGGTAAAGCGGGCCGATCCGCAAGTCGTCGTGCTGGGCGGGGCGCTGGCACCCACCCTGGCGCCGGCGGGTGACCCCGAAGGCATGAACGACCTGGAGTACCTGCAGCGCATGCTGGCTGCCGGCGCCGGCGACGGCATGGACGGGCTTGCGGTGCATGCCTATGGCTGGAAGATGCCCCCCGATGCGCCGGCCGGTCCGGCCACGGTCAACTTCGCCCGTACCGAGCTACTGCACGGGCTGCTGGTGGACGCGGGATATCCCGAGCTTCCCGTCTACATAACCGAGGGAGGTTGGAACGACCATCCGCGCTGGACCAAGGCGGTACAGCCCGGGCAGCGCGCTGCCTTCACCGTGCGTGCCTACCAGAAGGCAGCCGAGGAGTGGCCGTGGTGCAAGGTTGTTGCCCTATGGGCCTTCCGCTATCCCCGCCCGGCCAATAGCTACCTGGACTACTTTACCTTCGTCACGCCCGACTTTACCGCCAAGCCCATCTACACCGCGGTGCAGCACTATGCCAGGAGCGAATCGCCGTAGCATTGCCTCTTGTGGGCGCTGTCCCTCTTTCCCTTCCCCCGTTGCGACGGGGGAGGCGGGGGGTGGTGTGGGCATCC
Source organism: uncultured Chloroflexia bacterium (assembly GCA_963701775.1). Lineage (GTDB taxonomy): Bacteria > Chloroflexota > Anaerolineae > JAAYZQ01 > JAAYZQ01 > DAOQVR01. The sequence goes on along the minus strand of CAVPBH010000027.1, from coordinate 1,017,104 downwards.
TTGGACATCGGAAAGGTAGAGGGAGTTGAAGCTCGGCCCGAAGCTCAGCCGTAGGGCGGTTCGCTGGTGGGCGGCATGCCTGGTGCTGGCACTCGTCGCCGCAGGTGCCTGGCTGCTGCTGCGCAGCCTGCAGCCGGTGGACGAGACCTGGGACCGCATCCGCGAGACAGGCATTCTGCGGGTATGCACTGATCCCAGTTGGCTGCCCTTCGAGTCGGTCAACCCGACGACCGGGCAGGTCGAGGGATTGGACGCCGATCTGGCGCGCCTCCTGGCCCCGCGGCTGTCGCCCGGGGTGCAGGCCGAATTCGTCGTCGTAGGGTTCGATAGCCTGTACGATGCGCTGATAGCCGGCCGCTGCGATGCCGTGCTCTCTGCACTCCCTTACGAGGCGGCCCGCACCCGGGACGTGAGCTACTCCTTCGCCTACTTCAACGCCGGGCCGGTGATGGTCATCCGCGAGGATACGGCCGGCATCGAAGCCGTGGCAGACCTGGAAGGCCGCGCCGTGGGTGTCGAGTGGGGCTTTGTGCCCGAGGGCGAGACAAAGGAGAGGCTCCTATTGCAGCAGCTTGGCCTGCGCCGCTACGACACGGCCGGCGATGCGCTGCGTGCCCTCCAGGCCGGTGAGGTCGATGCCGCTGTGGTGGACCGCATCTCGGCACTGACCTACCTGCACCAATGCAAAGGCCTGCGCATCGCCGGTGAGCCGGTCGTCGACGTGGACTACTGCATCCCCGTGCGGCCGGACAGCGTCCTCCTCCTCGAAGAGATCGACCGCGTCCTCCTCGAGATGCGCAAGGATGGGACGCTGGACCGGCTGCACGAGAGGTGGTTCTAGCCGGTTACTGCTCTCGCCTTACCCGCCGGTTGACTGCTACGCCGATCCCCCAACCGGCCAGGATAAAGACCCCGGCCCCAAGCGTCAGCAGCAGGGCAGTCGGCGCCTTCTTCGACTCGGCAGAAGCGCCCGGCTCGGCCGGTGCCGCCGCTGCGACGGCCGCTACCTCGGCGGCTGCCCCGGTGGGGGCCGGCGCTTCGGCGAGAGAGTCCGAGGGCGCCACAGCTTCAACGGCCCGGACCGATTCCTGCACCGTTTGAGTTGCCCCGCCTTCCGGCGGTGCAGCTTGCGCGGCCGCCAGCGGCTCTGCCTTCAGCAGCGAAGCACGCTCGGGCGCCCGCAAGGGCTCGCTGCCGGCCGGACCTTGCGCCAACAGCCGTCCGGCCACGTCCAGGAAGGCAAACTCCAGCCCGGCCGGAGGCTTGGTCCCAGTCGCCGCCAGCGTATCGAGAGGCACGCGAACCATGACCCGCGAGACATGGGCCGTGCTGTCGACGATCGAAGGCTTCTCGGGTACGGCGACCGACAGCCAGACAGACACCACGTCCCCGCGCTGGACGATCGAGGTCACACTTACCTTCGCATCGACCCCCTGCGGTCCCAGGAAGGCCCCCAGCACCACCTCTTTCTCCCAATTCACCGGCGGCTGGATGGGAGCCGGCTCCGGACCAAACCACTTGTTCCAGGCCTCCTCGCTATTCAGGGCCAGGTAGGTCACGTCCGGCAGAGCAAACCGCTCCTGGGACGTCGGGATAACGTCGAACTTGACCTTCGTCAGCTTGGGCAGCAGCCGGTAGACCGCGCGCTCTCGGTACCGGGGCGAGGCCGATTCCGCCTGGATGGTTGCAGAGGGAAGCCCTTCCCACCCGTCATCCGGAGGAACCACCAGTTGGATTTCGAAGGCGCCCGCGCTGTCGGCCGTCACCTGCGCTACCGGCTCCGATGGCTCGGCCTTGGGTAGAGAGCGCACCAACGACAGGTCGATCTGCACACCCGCCGGCCAACCGCTGCCGAGCACGGTGACGGGTGCTCCGATCGGGCCCGCCCCTGGGTCGAGGCTGATCGCCGGACGGAGTGGCACCGACGTGTTGGTCGGCGTAGGCACCGGCGTGTCCGTGGGCGAAGGCGTGTCCGTGGGCGAAGGCGTGTCCGTGGGCGCGGGCGTGTCCGTGGGCGCGGCGGTCTCGGTCGGCGTCGGGGTATCGGGCACCGGCTCCGTGGCCGTAGGCGTAGGGGTGGGTGTGTCAGTTGACGTCGAAGACGGGCTCGTCGGCGACGGGGTCGGCGTCTGCGTGGGCGTCGAAGACGGACTCGTCGGCGATGGAGTCGGCGTCCGTGTGGGCGTCGCTGTCGGAGTACGCGTGGGCGTGGCTGTGGCCGTTTTCGTCGGCGTCGGGGTGTTCTGCACCAGCTCGATCGTGAGCTGGACACGCGCCCCTCCCAGGTGCTCATAGTAGTCCAATTGCACGTCATGGTAGCCTGCGGTCAGGCTGACGACCTTCTCGCGGCTCGAGACTCCGTCGGACCAGCCGTCGATCACCAATTGTCCGTCGATCCAGAGCCGCACGCCGTCGTCCGAGGCTGTGCGGAAGCGGTACTGCCCGGCCTTGCCAAAGTTGTAGTGCTGCCACCAGCGCACGGAAAAGTTGTCGGCCGGGATATCGGGCCGTGGGGAGCCTGTGCCCCAATCAAACTGGATGGCCGTGTCGCCCCGTTGGAAGATCGGCACCCCGGAGACGGTTGCTACGTCGAAGTAGCTGCCTAGCCAGCCACTGTATTGGGTTACCTGCTCCCAGTTCAGCCGTGCCCGTGCTGTCCCCGTGTGGTTGTAGTACTCAAGGCGGATGGACACGGTCCCCCGTAGGAAGCGATCGGCGGTGAATTCCCGCTCCGCTCCGTCGGCCCAGGCATCGATGAGTAGCTTGTTGCCCACGTACAGCCGCGCGCCGTCATCCACCAGCAGCCGGAAACGGTAGTTGCCTTCCTGGAAGAACCAGGTGCGGCTCCAGCGCGCAGACCAGTCCTCGCTGGGCATGCCGGTGGCGGGCGCAGTGCCTGCTGGCATGGAAAAGTCGACGACCCTGTCATTCCGCACCACCCTGGCGGGGGCCTGCAGCGACCGGTTGGCAAAGTACTCCCCCATCCAGTCCGTGATCGCTACGGTCGGAACCACGGTCGGAACCGCGGTCGGTACGGCCGTCGGTGCGGTTGTGCGAGTCGCTGTGGCCGTAGGCTGCTGCGGAACGGATGTGTTCGTCGGCGCAGGCGTGTTGGTTGCCGGCACCGGGCTGGGCATGGTGGTAGGCGGCACCACGACCGGTGTGTCGGTTGGCACCCAGATGGCCGTCGGAGACACCGTCTCGGTCGGGGAAACCTGTGTTGCCGGTAGAGGTGTATGGGTGGATGTTACCAGGGCAACAGGAGACTGAGTGGGAAGCGGCGTGGGCGTCGCCCGCTGCAGGAGCCCACACGCCCCCATTCCGAAAAGCGCCACCAGGGCGCCCACCAAGAGCCAAAACGACCTTCGCCGTCTCATCTTCTCCTCCACCTCCGTCACAAACCTCTTATTGTAGACGTCGGCTTGGCTTCGGTTGTTCCGACGGTTCGGCCGGCACGCCAGTGCACGACTGCCGAGGCGTCCATCCTGCAGCGCAGGCTACGAGGCCGCCTCTCCACGCAGGTACCGGTCGATGTCGGCGGCCGCTCGCTTGCCGGCACCCATCGCCGAGATAACGGTGGCAGCCCCTGTTACGATGTCGCCACCGGCCCAGACGCGGTCCTTTGTGGTCTTGCCCGTCTGTTCGTCGGCCACGACCGTGCCATGGCGAGTCCGCTCCAACCCACCGGAATCGGTAAAGACGAGCGGGTTGGGCTGCGTGCCGAGCGCCATCACCACCATGTCCACATCCATGTCAAACTCGGAGCCGGGGATCGGCAGCGGCCGCCGCCGCCCACTCGCGTCGGGCTCCCCCAGCGACATGCGGACGCAGCGCATGCCGCGTACCCACCCCTTGTCATCCCCATAGATCTCGATCGGGTTGGTCAGAAAGTCAAAGATAATGCCCTCTTCCTCGGCATGGTGCACCTCTTCGGCCCGCGCCGGCACTTCGGAGGAGGATCGCCGGTAGACGATGTGCACCTCCTCGGCGCCGAGGCGCAGCGCGCAGCGCGATGCATCCATGGCCACGTTGCCCGCGCCAACAACAGCCACGCGCCGGCCCACCTTCACCGGCGTGTCCCACTCGGGGAAGAGGTAAGCCTTCATCAGGTTCACCCGGGTCAGGAACTCGTTGGCGGAGAAGACCCCGTTATAGTTCTCGCCGGGAATGCGCATGAACATCGGCAGGCCGGCGCCGGTCCCCAGGAACACCGCGTCGTACCCCTCCTCACCCAGCAGCTCGTTCAGCGTGAGCGTCTTGCCGATCACCGAGTCAAGCCGGAGCTCGACGCCCAGCTTTTGCACGTAGCTCACCTCGGCGCGGACGACGTGTTTGGGCAGCCGGAATTCGGGGATGCCGTAGATCAGCACCCCGCCGGGTGCGTGGAGCGATTCAAAGATCGTCACCTTGTGGCCGTAGCGGGCGAGATCGCCGGCGCAGGTAAGCCCCGCCGGACCGCTGCCGATGACGGCCACTTTCTTGCCGCTGGGGGGCGGTGATTCTGGAGGCGGCGAGACGTGGGCCACGTCCCAGTCGGCCACGTAGCGCTCCAGGCGTCCGATGGCCACCGGCTCATACTTCTTGCCCATGACGCACACCACCTCGCACTGCGTCTCCTGCGGGCAAACCCGGCCGCAGATGGCCGGCAGGTTGTTGTCCCCTTTGAGAGCGCGCACGGCACCCGGCATGTCGCCTTCGCGGAGCCGCTCAATAAAGGCCGGTATGTTCACACCCACCGGGCAGCCCTCGACGCACTTGGGGCGCTTGCACTGGAGGCAACGACTCGCCTCCAACATAGCCAGCTCCTCCGGGTAACCAAGGGCCACCTCGATAAAGTTGTGCGCCCGCTCCTCGGCCACCTGGGTCGGCATGGCCTGGCGCGGGATCTTCATGCGCTCGTGCTGGGGCAAGTCTCGGATCGGTTCAGGCATTGGGTTCTCCTTTGAAGGGTCGATTGGCAGAGCCCCATTCGCTCGTGCAGTACCCTGCTAGCCACCACATTCGCACTTGTGCTTCCACCGCTCTACCGCCTGCTTCTCCTGCTCCGGGTAGATGCGCTGGCGGGCCAGGAGCTGATCCCAATCCACCTGGTGCCCGTCGAACTCGGGGCCATCGACGCACACAAAACGTGTCTGCCCGCCGACCTCCACCCGGCAGGCGCCGCACATGCCCGTGCCGTCGACCATGATCGAGTTGAGGCTGACGATGGTAGGCACGCCGAAGGGCTGAGTGGTCAGGGCGCAGAACTTCATCATGATCGCCGGCCCGATGGCCCAGATGTGATCGACACGCCGCCCGCTCTCGAGCAGCTCCTTGATCGGGATGGTCACCAGTGCCTTGCGTCCATACGACCCGTCGTCGGTGCAGACCACCAGCTCGTCGCTCACGGAGCGCATCTTCTCTTCCCAGAACAGCAGGTCCTGGTTGCGCGCGCCGATGATGGAGATCACGGTGTTGCCGGCTGCTTTCAGCTCCCGGGCAATGGGGTAGATGGGTGCGATGCCCACGCCTCCGCCCACGCACAGGACCGTGCCATAGGCCTCGATCTCGCTGGGCAGGCCCAGGGGACCGGTCACGCTGGCGAAACAGTCGCCCGGCTGGAGCGTGCCCATCTGCATCGTGGTCTTGCCGACCTCCTGGAAGACGAGGGTGATGATGCCCTCGTCCCGGTCATAGTCCGCGATGGTCAGTGGAACCCGCTCACCCTCCTCGTCGATGCGCACTATGACGAACTGGCCGGCGCGTCCCTTGCGCGCTACCGCAGGCGCTCTCACGACCAGCAGCTTGGATACGGGGGCCAAATCCTCCCGGTGAATGATCTCGTACACGCCTATCTGCCTCCTCGCAGTGGGATTACAGCCGCTCACCCAGTTCGGCGACGCCGCGCAGCACGCCGATGATGGCGATGATAAGCTTTGCCGCATCGCCCGGTGCAACCGATCGCAGCGAAAGGGATTCCGGCGCGGCTCTCCCCTCGACTTGCTCGAACCGCCTGGTGAAAAGATACCCGCCCAGGGCACCAATTACTGCGCCCAGGATCGAGCCGACGACGATGCTCTTCTGCCTTGGGTTCATCCTTCTCTCCTTCTGAAGATGGCTTTGCTCAAGCGGTCCACTTGGGCTGCTCTGGCGCGCAGATGAATGGCGGGTGCCGCAGCCTTGGCGCCAAGACGGCCGGTCACATCGCTTACCTGTTGGGCTTTGGACTGGGCAGACCGGAGGGCACTTCTCGTCGCCGGCCGCAGGCGGTGCATCCCTTTGATGGCAAAGAACAGGATGACACCGATGGGGAGGATCGCAATGAAGGTCCATAGGATCAGCCACATCAATGCAAGATCACGCCAAACAGCCAAGCCCATGTGCCTCCTCTCGAGAAACCTGCTTACTCTCGCCAGTATACCATGCCTCGGATGGAAGACCAAACAACTCGCTTGGAGACGTGCTGCCGGTTCGCGTCCAGGCGTGGCTCTTTGACGAGCCGGCCATCTACAGGGGCGGCTCGGCCAACCGCACGATCTTGGGCTCAGTCTCTCGCCAGCTCATCATGGATAGTCCCATCTTGCGCCGCAGCTTGTCGGGATCCATTCGCGCCTGGTAGTCGCGCACGGCGCACGTCCATCGCAGCATCTCAAAGGACAGGCCATCGTGCAGGCCGGCCTGCTTGGCCACATCGGTCAGGACGTATTCCAGGTTGCGGGGCGTGCACGGGAAGAGGATCTCTTTGGGCTCGTAGACCCGGCGATAGGCCTCCAGTGTCGTCGTCCACTCTGCCGGCAGGCGCAGCCTTCGTTCCTTGTGCTGCATGCGTGGGTTAGCATAGCGGATATGGACCACCGGCTCCCTCGGGTTCGAGAGATCGATGTGTGACAGTTTGATACCCATGCACTCCTGTTTCTTGATCCCGGTGTGAAGCACCAGTGTGACGAGCAGGTGCGGGCGGGGATCGGGCTTTTCCCTGGCCATCATGTCGCGCGTGACGGCCAGCACCTGCTCCACCTGCCGGTCAAACAGGATCAGGGGCATGGGAGTCTGCACCGGCTTGTGGACCAGCCCGGCAGCGGGATCGGAGGGCCTGGCCCCGACCTCATAGAGCCAGCCAAAGAACACCTTCAGCGTTGTCAGCCGGCGGGCGTAGGACTTGGGGCTACAGGGTGCCCCGCGCTCGTGTTGAAGCCAAAGCAGGAAGCGCTGCAGATCCGCAACCCCGAGACGCCCGATGGGGGGATCGCCTTTCAGAAACCGTTTGAGAATACGCAGATCGCCCAAGAAGGACTTGACGGTGTTCTCCGCGTAGTCGTTCTGGACCAGGTGCTCGCGAAAGCGCTCCATGGCGAGGCTCAGCGGTGCCTCGGCGCTGAGTGGGCTCGACGGGCCACGGGGTGTGGCGCGGCTTTCCGGGGGTTCTTGTCCTGAGAAGAGCGGCAACTGCTCAGCGGTCATCGGTTTTCCTCCTCGTTCTTCGCATAGCGCCCTGTCGGGGCTATTCTACGGCCCTTCTCGCTTGTTGTCAAACCACCACCGGCCGGTAAAAGGAGAAACTACAGATTTATATCATGTTAAACTGACAGGCAGACGCGGCGGGTGTATCCTTGCTGTAAGGGTAAGCCAGATCGCTATGTCTCCGGAAGCGCAGCTCATCGAAAAGCTCACCAAGCTCAACCACATAGCCGAAACTCTGAATCGAGCGGTGGACGTTCGTGGCATGCTCGAGGGCGTGTTGGCCGACCTCGTCCAATTGATGGGTTTGGAGGCCGCCTGGATCTTTGTCAAGGACGGCGGGGCTCGTGAGGGTCAGGGCAACGGCTACACGCTGGCTGCCCACCACAATCTGCCGCCCGCCCTCGATCCCGGCGACGCCCAAACCTGGCAGCCAGGTTGTGCCTGCCAGAGGCGCCTGGACGAGTCGGGGGCCGACGAGGCGTACAACGTGATCGAGTGCAGTCGCCTCGGCCATTCGCAAGGTGACCGCCGTGGCCTGGCGGTACACGCCTCCGCGACGCTCCGCTCTGGGGATCGGATCCTCGGGATCCTGAATGTGGCCGGCCTCGACTGGAGCTCTTTCTCTCCTCAGGCGCTGGCCCTGTTGACGAATGTGGGCAGCCAGATCGGGACCGCGCTGGAGCGCGCGCGGCTGTTTGACCTGCTGCGGGAGCAGCGGATACAGGAGCAGGCCGTACTGCTCGATTTCTCCAACCAGTTGCTGGGCCGCCTGGAGTTGGACGATCTCATCTACTACCTGGTGGAGCAGGTGCGACAGGTCTTACAGGCCGATGCTTCTGCGCTGCTCCTGCCGGGCGACGAGGAGAGTTTCCTGGACTTCCGGGCTGCCAGCGGTTGGCGAGCAGATCCGGTGAAGGGGCGGCGACAGATTCGCTCGGATGGCGAGAGAGGACCCGCGCGGGCGATGCGCACTCTTAGCCCATATCTGGTGGAGGACCTGGAGCAAAGCGATTTGGCTCCCTTTCTGCCGGACTGGCTGAAGGCAGAGGGCTTTCGGGGATACGCCGTCGTGCCACTGCTGGTGGAAGGACATTCGATTGGTCTCCTCACGGTCCAGGCACGGCAGCCTCGTCTATTGGATGAGAGCGGCCTGCGCCTGCTGCGCCTGATGGCCAACCAGGCGGCGATTGCCATCGAGAAGGCCCGGTTGCACCAAGAAGAAGTGAAGGGCCGGGCCATGGAAAGGGAGATGGAGCTTGGGCAGGAGATCCAGCTCGGCCTCCTTCCCAAGGGTGCGCCGGAAATACCAGGTTGGGAGTTCTCTGTCTACTATCAGCCGGCGCGGCTGGTTGGTGGGGACTTTTACGACTTTCTCGAGTTCCCTGATGCGCCCGGCAGGCTTGACCTGGTAGTCGCTGATGTGGTGGGCAAAGGCGTGCCGGCCGCCCTCTTCATGGCCCTTGGTGGCACGGTAATCCGAACCATGGCCCTGGGCAAGAAAAGCCCTTCCGAGATCCTGGTCGGAGCCAATCCGATCATTTTGAAGGACAGTCGCTCCGGCCTGTTTCTGACCGCGTTTTACGCCGTGCTCGATGCCTCCAGCGGCCGGTTGGTCTATGCCAATGCGGGGCACAACCGGCCCCTGGTGCAGCGGGCAAATACTGGAGAGATCCAGGAGCTGGTGTCGGATGGCATTGCTCTGGGGGCGGTGCCCGGTATCGAGCTGGATCAGCGGACGATCGACCTGGCTCCGGGTGATCTTCTCGTTCTCTATACCGACGGTGTGACAGAGGCGATGGATGCCGGCTACCGGCAGTTCGGCATAGGACGGCTCCGTGAGGCTATGGAGGCATGCGCCGGGGCGAGTGCCCAGGAGGCGGTCGATTCCATCGTCGATGAGCTGAACGCATTTGCCGGCGACGTTCAGCAATCAGACGACATCACTATCCTTATTGCCAGGCGATGTCCCTAATTCGGCCACTTCACCACAAGGCAACGCGAAACAACAGGGCGGCGTGCGCCGCTCCCAGGGCGGTGCACGCCACCAAAGCCTGAACATCCGCTCAAAGAACAGAGCGGGCCTACATCATAGCACCCATCCGAGCCCAAGACGTTCCAGCGTCTCAGGCGTCGGATTGCCCGTCAGCTCGTCCCATCTCGCTTGGCGGTAGTACTCGTCCTTCGCGAGCTCAATCTCCTCCTCTGGGATTGCCATCCCCGCGGTCGGGCCGGTGCCGGCCAGGGGCTGAGAGAACTTGGCAGGGAGACGGTCCCAATGCCGGTCAATCCCCAACCGCGCGTTGAAGGCGCGCAACATGTTCAGGCGCCGCTCACCCACTTCCAGTAGCTCCGCAAGGGTGAAATCGTTCCAGCCGGTGACTGCCTGCACCATTGCCACCGTCTCTTCGGGACCGTACAGCGTCCAGGCCGGCCCCCACACAAACTGGCACAGGCAGGCCGAGTCGAGGAAGGAGTAAAAGTGCTGCGTCTTGAGCGCAAACCGCACCTTGTCCGCATCCAGGGAGTACTGCGGCAGCATCTGCTCCAGTCCGAGCAGCTTCAGGCGCCCCATGTATAGGTCGGCTGCCCCTTCCTCGATCATGGGGTCGTGCTCCGACGACTGGTGGTCGGCCCCAAAGGGGTTCACCGCATAGATCAGGGCCAGCGATCGCTTGGCGTGAGGATTGTGTGCCGGGGGTTCGGCGCCCTTGCACGTGATCAGGAACTGATGTCCCTTGCCCAGCCGCTCGGCGGCACGCCGCGATCCCTCGGCAAGCAGATCACCGAACCCCTGGCGGAGTGCAATCATCTCCACCAGGCGAACCATTGCTTCGGCACTGCCCATCGGAGCCGGGAACCCGATCTCGGCTTCGCTCAAGACTCCGTTCTCAAAGCACTCCATGGCCCAGGCGATCGTGGCCCCGGTACCGATCGTGTCCAGTCCGAAGGCATTGCATAGCTGGTTGCCGTAGGCGATGGCCGGTAGATCGTGGACGCCGCAGTAGGAGCCCAGTGTCGCGCAGGTCTCGTACTCCGGCCCTCCGTAGCGCGGCTCAACCTTGTGTCCCTGCCACTCTGTCTCGACTACCCGCTTGCAGTGCACGGCGCAGGCGTAGCAGGTGTCTCGGTCTTTCAGGATCGTGCCGGTCATGGTTTCACCCATGATCTCCTCAAAGAACTCGAACTGGCCGGCGTTGTAGTTGAAGGTAGGCAGGCAGCCAATGAGATTCTGGAACCCCAGCACGCCGTCTGTCCCGTGTTCTCGCAGACCTGCCATGTCTGGGGCGTTCATCACGTTGTCGGCTCCCCAACGCGCCAGCTCTTTCATCGCTGTGGCATCCGCAACGGGGAGGCGCTTGCCCTTGCCTCGAACCGCCACCGCCTTCAGGTTCTTGGATCCCATCACCGCTCCCATGCCCGTACGGCCGTTGGCGCGGTTGGCCATGTTGATGATCGCAGCCAGGCGCACCCGCTGCTCCCCGGCCGGGCCGCACTGGGCGACCTGGATCTTGGGGTCGCCCAGCTCCTCGCGGATCAGATCCTCCACTTCGGCGGTGGCCTTGCCCCACAGGTGCCCGGCCGGACGGATCTCGGCCTGGCCGTCGTGCAGCCAGAGGTAGACCGGCTCCTTCGCCTGGCCCGTGATCACTGCGCCGTCAAAGCCGGAGAATTTCATCTCGGCCGGGAAGAACCCGCCACATTGGCTGTCGCCGATGCCATCTGTAAGCGGCGAGAGAGCGTTCGCGCACATCCGGCTCTGGCCCGAGATCGCCGCGCCCGTGGGAACACCGACCATCAGCGTCAGGACGTTCTCCGGTCCCAGCGGGTCGGTGCCGGCTTGCACCTGGTTGAGGATGTAGTGCATCCCCATCGCTGAACCCCCGAGGTACTTGCGGTAAAAGCTCTCCGGTGGCCGCTCCACCTCGATCGTGCCCTGCCCGAGGTCCACGTGTAGAATGCGGCCTGCATATCCATTGGGCATTTCTCACCTCCAGATCTGGGTTGGCGGGATCTCCTATGACCCTTCTCGAATCCCATAGGGAAAGCCGTACTCCGCCATCTTGTCCATGAACGGCTTGGCAGGAAAGGCTTCCGGACCCAGGACACCCTTGCCCTGCCAAACCCCGCTTTGCAGCAGGTCCCAGGCGATCAGGGGGTTGAACCCAGTCTGTCCAACAACTGCCTGTACGCCCCACTCCCGCATGCAGTCGTCATTGTCCGCGACCTGGTAGAGGTAGATCTGGCGCGGCTTCCCATCCTTCCTGCCGCTGACCCATGTGCCGGCGCACGTCTTGCCCGACATCCGGTCTCCCAGGTGAGCCGGGTCGGGGAGGCATGCGGCCACCACGTCTCGCGGCGCCACCTGCACACCTTTGACGTCGATCGGGTCCTTGTTGTCCAGTCCCAGCATCTTGATCGTCTTGAGCACGTTGATGAACTGGTCACCCAGGCCGTACTTGAAGGTCACACGTTGGCACTTGATCCAGCGCGGGACCAGCAGCACCTCCTCGTGCTCGACGTTCACGCACTCGATGCGGCCGATGCCTTCTGGGAACTCGAACACCTCCGGCTCGGAGAACGGCTCGGTTGTGTACCACCCCCGTTTCTTCTCCCAGATGAGGGGTGGGTTGAGGCATTCCTCTATCGTGGTCCAGATGGAAAAGTTGGGAGCGAACTCGTAGCCCCGTACCTCCAGGTTGGCGCCATCCCGCACGCCGATCTCGTCGATCTCGTCAAAGAGATAGTCGGCGGCATAGCGGGCAAACACGTCGGCCAGTCCGGGCTCCACCCCCATGCCGAGGAAGGCCAGCAAGCCTTTCTTCTCCCATTGCTCCGCCCGCTCGAACTGATAGTCGCCCAGCTTGATGCCCGGCCGGTGGAATGGGTCGGTGGGGTGCGGCTCCGAGAGCGTCATGGCCATATCCATGTAGGTGCAGCCGTAAGCGAAAGCGGCGTCAAAGATCGCTTCGTTGTAGACCGGGTCGACGGCGTTGTGGATCAGATCGACGTGATACTTCCTCGCCAGTGCCTCGACCTGATCCTGGTGCGAAGCGTCGATCCATTCCACCGGAAAGCGGCTCCTGTCCTCCAGCCTGGATTGCACCTCCCGCGCGCGCTCCAGGTTATAGTCTGCCAAGACGAGCTGTTCAATCCAGGGGCGGCGCTGGGCCATCACGGCGATGGTTTCGCCCACGCCCCCTACACCTACGAGCAAGGCTTTCATGTGAGCTCCCTCCTACCCTTCTTCAGGTTCCGGCCGGAACGGGTCAACGTCGGGAATGCCTGGTTTCAGGAACCGGCGGAACGGGATGTAGAGCAAAATGCCCAGGGTCATGAAAACCAGAGCCCATCCCAGGGACGCCAACCCTTCCTCGACAAACTGGCTGTAGATCGCCAGCAGGATGATCGCTGTGGGCCCAAGGGTGACCAGCACCAACCCCACCCATCCGCCGGGGACACGGTCCCGCGGCAGGTCACGCAGGGTGAAGCGTAGCTTCCACACGGCCGCAAACTCGGCCAGGATCACCAAGCATTGCAGGAAGACATCGGCCACCACGAGAAAGGCAAAGGCCTGCCACGAGAAGATGGTAAAGATCACACCGACAAACAGGATGGCCACCCAAGGCGTGCCATACCTCGGGTGCACCCGGACCATCCAGCGCGGGAACATGCCGTCCTCCGCCAGGGCGAAGGGGATACGGCTGCCGCCCAGGCTGTTCCCGACAAATAGCCCTATCATGCTGAGGACCGCCGCAATGCTGAGCAGGGCGCCCATCAGCCTGGCCAGTTTGGCTCCTCCGAGCTTGGCGCCAATGGCCGCCCCGATCTCGGGGAACTCCCAACCGATGGACGAGGTAGGCTCTACTCTCCAGGCGGCCAACTGGTCGGACGTCTGCTGGAGCGCTGCCTCGTCTGCCTCTTCGCCGGCGAGATCGCCGACGATGCCTACTTCCTCGTCCGAGGCCTCAATGCCCCACAACTGCCACTTTCCGTCTTCGCCCCCGCCGCCCTGAAGGCCGGCGACGACCGGCAGCATATAGGTGGCGACGGCCGCGACTAGCACGAGGGCCATGGCCCGAGGATAGGTCTTCTTGGGGTTCTTGATCTCGTCCCCGGCTACGGCCGGCAGCTCCCAACCCATATAGTTCCACATCACGACAAAGAGGCCGACGCTCAGAGCGCCCGTCAGGTTCTCGCCCTCGGGCAGAAAGGGCAGCGATATGGTCTGACCACCCCGTATCCAGGCGACAATCCCCAAGACGGTCATCAGGATGAGGGGAATGATCATCACAATCCCCAGCCAGTCGGTGAATAGGCCGGACAGGCGGGCTCCATGGATCTGCATATAGCTGATGAGCCAGATCAGGACTGCCGCGATGACCCATTGGAGGAATCCGGCGGAGACGTCTATCCCGCCGATGGTGGTCCCTTCGCGCAAGGCAGGGAAGAAAAACCCGAGATAGTAGGCGGCCAGTACCGGATAAATGGCAACATCCAGCCATGTAACCACCCAATTGTTCCACCCGGCCATGAACCCGGCAAAGGGACCAAAGGCCTTCTTCACCCAGTGGTAGTACCCCCCTTCGGCCGGCATCATGCTGTTCAATTCTCGCACCACGAGCACGTTTGGCAGGCTGAAGACGAGAGGCGTGACGGCAATGAGAAGCAGGGCCAATCCCGGCCCGGACCAGCCGACCAGCCCTTCGATGCCGAACGATCCCCCGCTGACCGTGAAGTAGATCAGCCCGAACAGGGGCAGAAGCGTGAGTTCGCGTTTGAGCTTCTTGGCTTCTGCGCTGATCTCGGCGGCCCGAGTGCTGTTGCTGTTCTGAGACATGGCTGCGTTCTCTCCTTTTCCCTACACAGTCTTGTTCACTTCCACCAGCGTGTCCGTCAGGCGGTCCAACACAGTGTCGATCTGCTCCCGTGTGATGATCAGCGGTGGCTCCAGGCGGATCACCTTGGCGTTGTTCAGGGTGCCGGCGACCAAGACGCCACGGCGAAACAGACCAGCCGCCACCCTGTAGCCGACCTGGCTATCCAGGAAGTGCTGGCCGATCAGAAGGCCCCGCCCGGTGATTTTCGCATAGATTGCAGGATAGCGCTGTGCCAGCTTTTCCACCTCTCCTTTCAAATAGGCCCCCTTCTCTGCAGCCTGCTCCCACAGCCGCTCCTCCAGTACAACATGGATCGCCGCGATGGCCGCAGCGCATGCCAGGGGACTGCCGCCGGTGGTGGTCGTATGGATGAAGGGGTTGGGCTCCATCATCACTTGCCACACCTTGGCGTTGCCGCAGAACGCGCCGACCGGCATTACGCCGCCTCCCAGCGACTTGGCCAGGCAGAGGATGTCCGGGACGACGTTCCAGTGGTCCACCCCCCAGAGTGTCCCGGTGCGTCCCAGGCCGGTCTGCACCTCGTCGGCGATGAGCAACACGCCGTAGGTATCGCATATCTCGCGCAGCCGCGGCCAGAAGTCGTCGGGCGGCACGATGGCGCCGGCTTCCCCCTGGATTGGCTCCATGACCACCGCGGCAACCCCTTCGCCCACGGCCTGGAGGGAGACAATCTGCTGTTCCACAGCGCTCGCATCGCCGTAAGGCACGTGGCGCACCCATGGGTAGAGCGGCATGGCTGGCTGCCGGAAATAGTCCTTGCCCATCAGGCTCAACGAGCCGGTGGTCTTGCCATGGAAGCCGCCCAGGGAGGCGATGAACCATGGCTTGCCTGTGGCGATCTTGGCCAGCTTCATGGCCCCTTCGATCGTCTCAGTGCCGCTGGCCACGAAGAAGGAGTACTGGAGGTCGCCTGGTGTGATCTCGGACAGCAAACGGGCCAGCACCCCCCGCAGCGGGTCGAGCAGTTCCTGGCTCGGCATCGGCGTGCGGCCGAGCTGTGCGCGAACCGCATCGACCACTTTGGGGTGCGACCATCCCAGGCTCAGCAGCCCGTAACCGCCCAGACAGTCGATGTATTCCCGGCCCAGGGCATCCCAGAATAGTGCCCCCCGGCCGGTCCACTCCACCGCCGTCCAGTCCCCCGCTTCAGTCACCGATTTGCGGTACTCGAGGAACCCGCGGTTAAAGTGTTCCGCAAAGTTGTCGCGTGTCTCGGCAATGATCTCCCGTGCCTGCTCGGTTGAGAGCGTATCCTGCTGGATAATATCGAGCCAGCGGCGCGAGTAGGCAAGGGCATCCTCGTAGCTTTGAGTATTCATGGGCCTCCTCTCAGGCTCAGGCTTTGTCTGCGATCTGGAGTGCCTGGTCCAGGATCGCCAGGCCCTCGTCGAGCTGCGCCTCGGTGATACACAACGGCGGCGTGACAAAGATCAAGTTCGATGGCAGGAATGTGAAAAGCCCCTGCTCGCGCAGGTACTTGCTCAGGCCGGCCGAAAGCAGTGGCTCCTTCGTAGCCCGGTCTTTGACCAGCTCGATTACCGAGAAGAGACCCATATACCGCACATCACCGACTGACTTGTGGCGTGACCTGATCTCTTCCAGGCGTTCCCCCAGGATCCTGCCCAGGCGAGACGAGTTCTCAATGAGGCCGTCCTCCTCGTACACTTGTACGGTAGCGAGACCGGCAGCGCAGGACAGGGTGTGGCTGCCATAGGTGAGGCCGCCCAATAGCGCGTGGTCGTCGAAGTACCGCGCGATGGGCTCAGACACAACCACGGCGGCGAGGGGAAGGTAGCCACTGGATAGCCCCTTGGCCAGGGTCATCATGTCGGGCACGACGCCCCAGTGGTCCACCGCAAACCAGCGGCCGGTGCGGCCAAAGCCGCTCATGACTTCGTCGTCGACGAGCAGAATGCCGTACTTGTCGCAGATGGCGCGAATGCGTGGCCAGTAGTCATCCGGCGGGACGAGGACGCCGTTGGTTCCTGCGATCCCTTCCAAAAAGATCGCAGCTATTCTGTCCGGGCCTTCGTGCCGGATCACTTCCTCGATGTGGGTGATGCACTCGCGGTGGCAGGTGTCACGCGTCCACCCAAAGGTGCAGCGATAGCAGTAGGGGTCAAAGACATGCACCACGCCGGGCATCGCCGGCTCGGCTGCCCAGCGGCGGTAGTCGCCTGTGAGGGCCACCGCCCCGTGGGTTGCGCCGTGATAGGATCTGTAGCGGGCCAGGATCTTGGTCCGGCCCGTGGTCCAGCGGGCGATCTTGATCGCATTCTCGTTGGCCTCCGCGCCCCCAAGGCAGAAGAAGGCCTTCTTGAGATTGCCAGGCGCGATCTCGGCCAGCTTCTTGCCGAGCAGGCCGCGTGGCTCGGTGGCGAGCGCGGGCTGGACGAAGCACAACTTTGCCGCCTGTTCCTGGATCGCGCGCACCACCTTCGGGTGCTGGTGTCCGATGTTGACATTGACCAGTTGCGAGGAAAAGTCCAGGTACCGCTTGCCATTCGCATCCCAGAAGTAGACCCCCTCGGCTCGCACTGTGGGGATAGGGTCTACGGTACCCTGCACGGACCAGGAGAAGAGCGTATACTCACGATTCAGCCGCACGATTTCTTCGGCGGACATGGGTTGAGCCTCAGTCATTGTTGCCTCCAAGGTTGCATGCTGCCCTTCACCGGCTTGCCACTCGCACCACGTCCTCCATTGCGTTGAGCGTAGCATCGATATCTGCGTCGGAGTGGGAATAGCACAGGAACCAGGGCTCGCGCGGGTCATTGTCTGGCATGACACCACGCTCGTACAGAGCGGCCATCAGCCGCAGGTAGTAGTCCTTGTCGCTCTTTGCCCAGGCACGCTGGTCCAGCGGCTTGTCGATCCCCACGCTGAAACCGAACATGGCCGGGTGGCCGTGCACGTTCGCCTGGATGCCAGCCTGGTCAAAGATCGCCCTGATCCCTGTCTGGAGCCTGCGCCCGCGCTCGGCGATGGTCTCTAGGATGGGCTGCGTCTGCAGCAGCTCCAGGACGGCGTCGGCCGCGGCCACCCCCACACCGTTTCCGCAGTAGGTCCCTCCTTGCGATACTCCCCGCCCGATAATGTCCATGATCTCGCGCTTGCCCCCGAAGGCGGCGACAGGGTAGCCGTTGCCGATGGCCTTCGCATACGTCGCCAGGTCAGGCATGACGCCATACACCTCTTGCGCCCCGCCCCGCGCGATGCGAAAGCCGGTCTTGACCTCATCCAGGATAAAGACGATGCCGTACCGGGTGCACTGCTCACGGATGAAGGCTAAGAAAGCCCGGCAGCGGCTCGATGCCGGCCAGGTTACCCAGGATCGGCTCGACGATGATGGCTGCCACGTCGTGCCACGTGTGGCGCAGGGTCTGTTCCAGCAGATCAGGATCGTTGTAGGGGACGCTCAGGATCAAGTCGTGCAGGCATCGCGGGATTCCCGAGGTCATCGGTGCGGGGATCGGGCTGCGGCGGCTGCCGTAGGCGGAAGGATCGCCGTAGGTCGAGAACATCAGGTAGTCATGAAAGCCGTGGTACTGGCCTTCCAACTTGACAACCCTTTCACGGCCGGTGTAGGCCCGGGCAATGCGCAGGGCATGCATGGTGGCCTCGGTGCCCGAGTTCACCAGCCGGACTTTCTCCACGCCGGGACACAGGGCAATGATCCGTTCGGCGACGCGTACCTCGGCTTCGCTCGTCATGGCAAAAAGCACGCCGTTGTCGAGCGTCTCTCGCACACGGGCGTTCACCGCCGGGTTGGCATGCCCCAGGATGATCGGCCCAAAGGCCAGGCGGTAGTCGATGTACCGGTTGCCGTCGACGTCCCAGAGGTAGGCTCCCTCGGCCCGCTGCACGTAGGGGGTTGCATCGTCTCCCCAGTAACGGAAATTCGAATTCACGCCTAGTGGCATCGACTTCGTAGCCCTGTCCCACAGGGCCTGGCTCATGTGACGTTTCACGCTGTCCCTCCTTGGGCGCTCTGTGCGGTGATATGAGGGTGCTTGGTCCTACGAGCCTCTGTCACCCTCCTTTTGATCCTCTGAGGCGGGGTTGGGGATGTGCCAGTCGTACACGTCTTTCACAATGACAGGCACCAGAATGGTCGTGGTTCGCCGGACGGCGGGGACGTGACCGATGACCTCGGTCACGAACTGGTATAGCTCTTGGTTGTCGCGGGCGTAAATCTGAATACTGAGATCCCGGTCGCCGGTCGAGCATGCCACGTAGCTGACCTGCGCGAATCCGGTCAGCTTGCGGGCCACTTCCTGCACTCGGCCAGGCTCTACTTCCAGCAAGACGTCTGCGGTGACGCCAAATCCGACGGCTCTGGGGTTAACGATAGCGCTGACGCGGATTACCCTGTCGTCCAGCATCCGCCCCAAACGATAGCGGACAGACCGCTCCGACACATGGCCGATCCGGCGCGCGATGTCGGCGCTGGACATCCGTCCGTCTTCGATCAGAAGATCGACGATTGCGCGGTCAATGGAGTCTAGTTCGTACATGGAACCGGCATTCCTTGTCGATTTGCGACATAGAACATATCAGGCATTGCCGGAAAAGTCAACTCGTTCTCGACGCCACGATGGTCGTCGCGCACCTGCTCTGTCCGTCCCACGCATTGGGTGGTTTGGGAAGATCAGAAAAATGTGGTATAATTGTGTAGTATCTCCCCAAGGTGCCGCGATCTCGGTGCCCTGGCCTACAGAAGCCAGGGCGCCCGGGTGGTATCCTGAGGGGATGCAGGGAGGTTCTTCGAGCGTGGAACAGAAGCGTACGGATTGGATGAGATTGCTCCGGGATGGAACACCCGGACAGCGCTGGGTCAACTCCGGGCAGCAGGGTGTCTGGTGTCCGCCCACCGATGTGTACGAGACGGATGACAGTGTTGTAGTCAAGGTCGAGATCGCGGGCATGGAACGCGACGATTTCCTTGTCTCGCTCGAGGGCAGACGGCTTACCATCAGCGGAATCCGGCGTGATCCGGCTGAGAAACGGGCCTATCAAAGGATGGAAGTCCTGTATGGCCAGTTCGAGACCGAGGTACACCTGGCGCGCGCCGTCGACGGGGGCCGGATTGAGGCTGTCTATGAGAATGGTTTTCTGATCGTGCGTATGCCGACAGCCAAGCCACGCCAGGTGCCGGTCGTCACCTTGCAGAATAGCTAGGCCAGGAGATTGGATTCAATGCAGGATTTGGAGCAAGGTGGTTTCCCCACACCGCTGGGCAATCAGCCCATGATTCCGGAAGAACTGGCTATGTTGCCCCTGCGGGGGGTGGTGGTCTATCCCCTCACCTTCCAGGCTTTGAATGTCGGCCAACCTCGCTCGATGCGCCTGGTGGATGATGCCACCGTGAAGAAGCAGTTGATCGGCTTGGTGACTTCTCGAGATACCGAGAAGGAAGAGCCGGGTCCGGAAGACGTGTACGGCATTGGCATCGCCGCTACCATCCACCGCATGATCAAGGCGCCGGACGGCACCATTCGCCTGCTGGTGCAGGGTGTCGAACGGGTGCGGATCGAGGAGTGGACCGGCCGATGAACCCTACCTCAGGGCGCGTGTCGTCCCGTTGCCTGATACAGTCGAAGATAGCCTCGAAATGCAGGCGCTGATGCGCAACGCCGTGGACTTGCTCGCGGAGGCTGGTCTCTCTGGTATCGCAACTGCCCGACGAGCTGGTCACTGCCGGCTCTTAACCTGGACGACCCTCGCCAACTTGTCTACTTCATCGCCACCAACATCCGCATGGAAATCGCCGATGCGCAGGCCATCCTGGAGATCGACGGCGTACGAGAGAAACTGCTCAAGCTCAACGGCGCTCATGACCAGGGAGCTGGAAGTCTTGGAGCTGGGGCGCAAGATCCAGACCGAGGCCCAGTCGCGAGATGGAAAAGATGCAGCGCGAGTACTTCTTGCGCGAGCAGATGAAGGCCATCAGCAAGGAGCTGGGCGAAGCTGACGAGCAGGCGGTCGAGATCGAGGAGTACCGGAGCAAGATCGCGGCGGCTGGGATGCCCGAGGAGGCAGAGAAAGAGGCTCTGCGCGAGCTGAGCCGCCTCGAAAAGATGCCGCCCCAAGCTGCCGAGTACTCGGTCATCAAGACCTATCTGGACTGGCTGGTCGAAATGCCCTGGCAGATCGCCACCGAAGACCTGTTGGATATCGCCGCATGCCCGCCAGGTGCTGGACGAAGACCACTACGATCTGCAGGATATCAAGGATCGCATCCTGGAGTACCTGGCCGTGCGCAAGCTCAAGCAAGAGCGCAGGGCCGAGCGAGAGCAGGAGGAACGCTCCGATGCCATCCGCGAAGAACGCGAGGGGGTGATCCTTTGCTTTGTCGGGCCCTCCCGGCACGGGCAAGACCAGCCTGGGGCGCTCCATCGCCCGGGCCATGGGCCGCAAGTTCATCCGCATGAGCCTGGGGGGGATGCGCGACGAGGCCGAAATCCGCGGCCACCGGCGAACCTACATTGGCGCCTTGCCGGGCCGGATCATCCAGGGGCTTAAGCGGGTGGGCACCCGGAACCCCGTGTTTATGCTGGACGAGATCGATAAGGTCGGCGCCGACTGGCGCGGCGATCCTTCGTCGGCCCTGCTGGAGGTACTGGACCCGGAGCAGAACACGAGATTTCCGCGATCATTACCTGGATGTGCCTTTTGACCTGAGCCAGGTGATGTTCATCACCACCGCCAACCAGCTCTCCACCATCCCGGTGCCGCTGCTCGACCGGATGGAAATCCTGGAGCTGGATGGCTACACCGAAGAAGAGAAGCTCCGAATCGCGCAGCAGTTCTTGCTGCCACGCCAGCTCCGGGAGAATTCGCTGCGAACCAGCGAGATTACCTTGGATGAAGGCGCGATCCGGGCCATCGTCCGCGACTATACCCGCGAGGCGGGGGTCCGCAGCCTGGAGCGCGAGATCGGCACCGTCTGCCGCAAGGTGGCCACCAAGGTGGCCGAACAGGAGGGCGTCTCGGTGCACGTCGAGCGAGCAGGACCTTCCTGATTACCTGGGCAAGCCGCGCTTCTACTTCGAAGCCGCCGAGCGGACCGAGATCCCCGGCGTGGCCATCGGGCTGGTCTGGACGCCGACCGGCGGAGACATCACCTTTATCGAGGCCACGCGCATGAAGGGCAGCCGGCGGCTGATCCTGACCGGCAAGCTGGGCGACGTCATGAAAGAGTCGGCCGAGGCGGCGGTCAGCTATGTGCGGTCGAAGGCGATTCGTCTCGGCATTGACGAGGACCTCTTTGCCGAAAGCGACCTGCATATCCATGTTCCGGCCGGGGCTGTGCCCAAGGATGGGCCATCGGCCGGTGTGACCATGGCAACGGCGCTGGTGTCTCTGTTGACCGACAGGCCCGTCAGGCCAAATGTGGCTATGACCGGGCGAGATCACGCTGCGCGGCCGGGTGCTGCCCGTGGGAGGCATCAAGCAGAAGGTGATGGCAGCCGCGCGGGTGGGCCTGGACACGGTGATCTTGCCCAAGCGGAACGAACCCGACCTGGATGACGTTCCTGAAGAGATCCGTACACAACTGACCTTTGTTTTTGCCGAGCGGGTGGAAGATGTGCTGGTCGCTGCCCTTTGCCATGGCCTTCCGGAAGCCAAGCCGCAAGGGGCAGCTACAGGTGCGTCCCCACGGTCGGCCGTTGATGGGTCGTTAGAAGGAAAAGGGTGAGGGCTGCCACCAATTGAAGATCGATTATCAAACACAAGGAGTCAAAGTGACTAAACGTAAAACACAACCGCAGAAGATGCAATGGTACAAAATGGACCTGCATCTCCACACGCCTGGCTCGGCCGATTGGCTGGAGCCGAGCACCGGTTACCTCGACCTACTGCGCAAGGCCGAGATGCAGGGGATGGACATCGTCGCTATCACGGACCACAACACGGTTGCCGGCTGCGCTGCCTTGCAGGCGGAGATTGAAAAGCTTGCTTTGCTGGAGCGATTGGAGCGTATCCAGCCCGACGAGCAGCGCCGATTGGATGACTTCCGGCGCATTGGGAACCGGGTATTGGTCCTGCCGGGGTTCGAGGTCACGGCAACCCTGGGATTTCACGTCCTGGCGATCTTTCCCCCCGAAACGAGCACCCGGATGCTCGAGCATCTCCTGATAGAGCTACATGTGCCGGCGACCATGCTGGATGTGGGGGCCACCGAAGTGGGAGCAACCACAGATGTTCTGACGGCGTACCGGGTGATCGACGAGGCGGGAGGCTGGTCGTTGCCGCCCATGCCAATTCCAGCCATGGAGTGGCGCTGCGTGGCCTCGACTTTGGCGGGCAGACACGGATTGCCTATACCCAAGATCGTCATCTCCACGCCCTGGAGGTGACCGACCTAGACAAGCAGGGGTCGCCGGACGACCGCCTGGTTCTTTAGCGGAAACAAGCCGGAATACCCGCGCCGCATGCACTGCATCCAGGGATCCGATGCCCATCGTTTGGTCCGGCACCCCTCGGACGCCTCCCGCCTGGGTTGGTGCGATAGGGTGACCGAGATCCAGCTTCTTGACGTGAGCTTTGACGCTATCAAGGCCGTGTTCCTCGGCGAGGACTTTTCCCGGACTCGGCCTTACCGGCCGGCCAAGGCGCCCCTTGATCACGTGCAGATGGCCCGCGAGGCGGGACCGAGCATCGTTCAGGCCTTCCATGAAAGCTGGTCGAAGGCAGGGGGGCGGCTGACGGCGATTCTGCGCGATGTGGTAGCCATGGCCAACACCAACGGCGGCACCATCTTCGTCGGCGTCAAAGCCGACCCCAAGTCGCCACCGGGTGGGGTCGACGATCCCGAAGAGGCGATCACAACGATCAAGACGGAGATCCAAGGCAAGATCACGCCGCTGCTCGAAGTCGAGGTCACAGCCATTGAGACCCAGGGTCGGCAGGTGGTGCAGATCAGCGTGCCCGCTGGTCCGGACACACCCTATGCCATTGAGGGCACGACCATCTACCTGCGCCAAGAGGCTGAGACCAACGTTGCCATGCGAGATGAAATCGTTGCCTTGGTCCGGCGCAAGCTCCAGTTGGAGCCGCCGGTCGCAGCGGAGATGCCGCCGACCGAGGCAGAGGCCTCATTGCCAGCGGGTGTCGAACCGCCCGGCACAGGGGTGCAGATCCTCGAGAGCGTGGAGCGCAAGGGGGTGCTCTACCACACGATGAAGGACCTCCGCAACGGTAGCCTAGTTCAGAGTGTGACCCGCGCTTCGGCCCGCAAGCTATGGCGTTATGCCATCACCGAGCTCGAAACCCACCCCGTCCAGGAAGACCAGGTGCAATGGCATCCGGCCGACGGCCGCCTGGGAGTGTCCAAGTCATCCAAGCGCGAAGGCAAGCTGCGCTACGATCTGGTGCAGCGCATGCCCGATGGCAGCCTCCACGTCTACTATGGCGTGACCGAAGATGGAATCGGCGGCGCCTGGCGGGTCTTTCTCAAGGAGGAGCCGGTCGCGTAGCCCTCCTTGACAGAACCCACGGGATTCGCGGGTCTGGCGAGAGGCAACACACGGAGGCGGAAGCTGCCGATTCGAGTTGGAATACTCACTATCAGTGATCGTGGCTCGCGAGGCGAGTACCGGGACCTGAGCGGTCCGGCTATCCGCGAGTTGGTTGTTGAGTGCCTGGGGGCCCAAGTCGAGCAAGAGGCCATCGTTCCTGACGAGCGCTTGGTCATCGCCGCGACCTTGCGGGTATGGGCCGATGAGCAGGCCTTGGACCTGGTGCTGACCACGGGCGGCACCGGCTTTGCCCCACGCGATGTCACGCCCGAGGCCACGCGCGACGTCATCGAGCGCCCTTCCCCGGGCCTGCCCGAGGCAATGCGCGCCGCTAGCCTGCGGGTGACGCCCCATGCTATGCTGTCGCGTGCCGAAGCCGGGATCCGGGGGCACACGCTGATCGTCAACCTGCCGGGTAGCCCCAAGGCGGTGCGAGAGAACTTGGAGACGATCCTGCCGGCCCTTCCCCACGCTCTGGAGCTCTTGCGGGGGGAGAAGGGCGCTGACCGGCACCCTGACGAAAAGCGGGGACAGGCGTGAGAGCATCACTCGTGGGGGCACTGTGAGCCCGCGTGCCGACCTGCTTATACACAACGCTTCCCAGCTTCTGACCCTCGCCTCGCCCGGTGCGCCCAAGCGGGGAAGCGGCCCTGGGTGACCTGGGGATCATCCCGAACGGCGCCGTGGCCCTCGCCGGTGGCCGCGTGCTGGCCGTGGGGCCGTCTGAGGAGCTGCTCCGCCAGGTCCGCGCCACCGAGCTTCTCGACGCGGGGGGCCATGTTATCCTGCCCGGTTTTGTGGACCCGCACACTCACCTCGTGTGGGCGGGAGACCGAGCCGATGAGTTCGAGATGCGACTCGCCGGGGCCAGCTACATGGAGATCATGGCCGCCGGCGGAGGCATCATGAGCACCGTGCGCAGCACCCGAGCGGCCAGCTTGGACGAGTTGGTAGCGCAGAGCCGCCTACGCCTCGGGCGCATGCTTTCCTACGGCTCGACAACCGTGGAGATCAAGAGCGGCTACGGGCTCAACACCCACGACGAGATCAAACAGCTCGCTGCAATCCGCGCCTTGCAGGCCCAGTTTGCCGGTGTACTGGTACCCACCTTCCTCGGCGCCCATGCCGTGCCGGCCGAATACAGAGGGCATGAAGAAGCCTACGTCGATCTCCTGGTTGCCGAGATGCTGCCGGCCATTGTGCAAGAGCAAAGGCGGGAGCCTTTCTCCCCTTGGACACAGTCTCTAGGGCGAGCATCGCTCTTCTGCGATGTGTTCTGCGAGGAAGGTGCCTTTTCCCTCGATCAGTCTCGGCGCATCCTTCAGGCGGCCAGGGACCTAGGCCTTGGCCTCAAGATCCATGTGGACGAGTTCATGCCCCTGGGTGGAACGCGACTGGCGGTGGAGCTGGGTGCCATCTCGGCCGATCACCTGGTGTGTACCCCGCCCGACGAGATCGAGCTGCTGACCAGGTCCGAGACGATCGCGGTTGCTCTGCCCGGCACCCCTTTTGGCTTGGGGCAGCGCGACTACACGCCTGCTCGGACTCTGATCGAAGCCGGCGGGGCTCTGGCTCTGGCCACCGACTGCAACCCGGGCACATGCTGGTGCGAGTCGATGCAGTTCGTGATTGCCCTGGCCTGTCGCTATCTGCGCATGACTCCCGCCGAGGCGATCAGCGCTGCCACGATCAATGCCGCCCACGCTCTAGGCTTGGGCGATCATGTGGGCAGCCTGGAGCCGGGCAAGCGGGCCGATCTGATCATTCTGGATACAGCGTCGTATACACACCTTGGCTATCGTTTCGGTACCAACCTGGTCCGGACAGTGGTCGCAGGAGGGAAGATTGTCCGCGGATGAGCTCTACGGAGGTATCGAAGCCGGCGGCACCAAGTTCGTGTGCGCGGTGGGTACCGGGTCAGGAGAGATCCTGGCGCAGGTCCAGTTCCCGACCACGACCCCCGACGCCACCCTGCGCCAGGCGGTCGATTTCTTCCGGCGCCAGCCCGCGCCGGTGGTTTCCGTCGGCATTGGCTCATTTGGGCCTGTGGATCTCAACCCTGCGTCGCCCACCTTTGGGCAGATCACCACCGCCCCCAAGCCCGGCTGGCAAGATATCGACATAGCCGGTCAGGTGCGGGCCCAGTTGGGCGTGCCGACCCGCCTCGACACCGATGTCAATGCCGCTGCTTTCGGTGAGTACCGCTGGGGAGCAGCGCAGGGGCTCGACACGTTCCTCTATCTGACCATCGGAACCGGTGTCGGCGGTGGCGGAATGGCGGGTGGCAGGCTGCTCCATGGGATGGTGCATCCTGAGATGGGCCATATGCGGATCCCCCACGATAGGGAGCAGGACCCCTTTGACGGGGTTTGCCCCCATCACGGGGACTGCCTGGAGGGCCTGGCCACCGGGCCGGCAATTGAGAGGCGCTGGGGCAAACGGGGGAGCGATCTCCCGCCCGATCACCCTGCCTGGCCGCTCGAGGCTCACTATCTTGCGCTGGGTGTCGCCAACCTCATCTTGGTGATCTCACCTCAGCGCGTGATTCTCGGTGGGGGTGTCATGCACCAGGCGCAGCTTTTCCCCTCCATCAGGCGAGAGGTAAAGGCGCTATTGGCCGGCTATGTCCGAGCGCCCGAGATCCTGGAGCGCATCGAGGAGTACATCGTTCCTCCGGCTTTGGGCGATTGTGCCGGCGTGCTCGGTGCCATCGCGCTGGCTCAGGAGGCGTTCCAGCGACCCTCTCCGTGACATAAGCGCTCTTGGCCTTGCCGAATGGTGGCCTCACTGAGGCACACCGAGGTTTCCTTCATCGTTTTTTCACAAAGCACCCAGTATCTTTCATGCGATTCTCATGCCCAGCGTGCTATACTGCTCGATAGTGTCGAGGGGCATCCGCTGCCTTGTCTCGGAGCATTGCCTCGATGCGTCGTGGGCGGGCTCGGATGGCCAAGTTGCTGACCGAAGTTCGGAGCGTCCTTCCTCTCCTTGGGTGCAACCGCGACTCTGGCAGGGCTGACTGCCATCGGCAGCAACGTCGAATGTGAGACGCGCCACTTGTGGCGCGTCTCACATTCTGAAGTCAGCCCGCCAGATTGCGGGCCAGGGCAGACTGTGCTATGCTGCCTGAAGGCAAGGGGCCAAATGAAAAGGGAACCTACTTCCTTGATGTCACCTGAGGTAGCCGAACAACCGGATGGCTCGCCTACCGCCTCTCCTCGTGGCGCGAAGGCACCGCAAGCGGCGCAAGATCAGCGGCTGAGAACGATCTTTGAGATCGCCAAGATTCTCGTCACGCAACAAGATCAGGAGAAGATGCTCTCGAGCCTTGTGGAGGCCCTCATCGATACCCTGGAGGCGGCGGACGCAGGGAGTCTGTGGATCCATGACCCGGCGGAAGAGTGCCTGGTTGCCAGAGGCGCTTACGGCTACGATTCTAGGTACTTTGACAGCATTCGCCTGGCGCCGGGCGAGGCAATTGCCGGCAAGGCATTCCTTTCAGGTCGGTCGGAGTTGTATCCCACTCGCGAGAGCACAACCCTAGCCATGGCTAACATGACCCCTGAGAACATGAGCCGATTTGTCCAGTCGACCGTCGGCCTGGCAGAGCCGCTGAGCGCCATCTGCGTGCCACTTGGGATAGGCGATGCCCCACTTGGCGCCCTTACCCTGGTGAACCTGCGCCAGCCCAGTGGCTTCACCGAGGCTGACCTGGATTTTCTCAGGCGCGTGGCTGATCTGATCTCCCTGGCCATAGAGAATACCCGCCTCCGCAGTGATCTCGAGGCTGCACAAGCACTCAGCGAGGCGAACCGCCTGAAGGAAGAGGTGATTTCGGTCTTGGCTCACGAGATGCGGACCCCTTTGACCTCAATCAAGGGGTATTCGACCGCTCTTCTCATGGAAGACGTCAGCTTCAGTCCCGAGACCCAGCGCGAGTTTCTGCAGATCATCGATGAGGAATGCAATGTCCTCCAGGACCTGATCCACGACCTCCTGGAATCGTCCATCATCGATGCCGGACTGCTCAGGCTGGAATACCAGCCGGTCCAGCTGCGCACGTTGGCTCGGGGCATCGCCGAGGATTTCGCGCGACGCAGCTCCAGCCATCGTTTCTTGGTCGATTTTCCGGCCGGGTTTCCTATTGTGGATGCGGATCCTGACCGCATCGTCCAGGTGCTGCGCAACCTGCTCGACAACGCCGTGAAGTACTCCCCAGACGGAGGGTTGGTGATTGTGCGGGGGGAGGAGCAGCCGGATGAAGTCGTCGTGAGTGTGGCCGATCAGGGGCCCGGCATCGCCCCAGAACATCTCAACCGGCTGTTTGAAAAGTTCTTCCGCGCCAAGACCGGATTGGGGCATCACGTCGTGGGATCTGGCCTTGGCCTGCCGATTGCCCACGCCATCATCGAAAGCCATGGAGGCAGGATCTGGGCGGACAGCCAGCTTGGGCAGGGCACCACGCTGTACTTTGCACTGCCGACGCGAGATCAGGGCCGGGCGCCGGCCGAAGAGTAGAGGGGCAGAGAGTGGGTGACAAGATCCTTGTTGTCGAAGACGAGCCGAGAGTGGTGCGCCTGGTCAGCGAAGTACTGAAGGCCATGGGCTATGAGGTGATCTCTGCCGGATCGGGATCCGTTGCGCTCGAATCGGTGGCGCTTGAACAACCCGATCTGGTACTGCTCGATATCCTGCTGCCGGGCGGCATGGACGGATACCAGATCTGCCAGCGCCTTCGCGAATTCTCCGATGTGCCGGTCATCATGCTCACGGCCAAGGCGCTCGATAGCGATCTCTTGCATGGTTTCGATGTCGGCGCCGACGACTACCTCACCAAGCCCTTCAACGCCAAGGAGCTGCTGGCCCGAATCAAGGCGGTGCTGAAACGCACCCGCCGGCCTGATGAGGTCGTCACCAGTACGTTGGTATGCGGCGACCTTGAGATCAACTTTGCGCAGCGCACCGTCAGGGTGGCTGGCCAGCCCGTCTCGCTGACCCGCACTGAGTATGGTCTCCTTCGCCAGTTGGCGCTAAAACCCAACTGCGTTCAGTTGCATCACGAGCTGCTGGGCGCGGTGTGGGGGCCGGAGTACCGAGACGACGTGGACTATCTGCGTGCCTACGTGCGCTATCTGCGCCGGAAGCTCGAACCAGATCCGGCCAATCCCCACTTCATACTCACCGTGCCCGGTATTGGCTACATGCTCGCCTGTCCAGAGGAGGCGATCCAGGGAGGATAGCTGCCGGGACCCTTCCCCAGATCTAGTGGGGTTTTTGGACGGGCACGGGATGACCCTCACTCCGGTGGGGGTCATCCCGCTTTTTTCACGGATTCTTCAGGAGACCCCCGATAGTTTCTATGAGATTCTCACGGCCTGTCTGCTATCATGGGGCTACGATGCAAGGTCAACCAAGAACAGCTCTGATCGAAAACAAGGAGGATCCGATGAACAAGAATCACGTGCGAACCATTACCGATGTCGAGGTCGACGTAACGCCTGCCTTCCGGCTGCCTGACGCGTCAAGCGCCATGGAAGGGGCGGTCGCGCGAGCGCTCGACTTCTGTGCCAAGAAGATGGGCCTGCCGACGGCCGAGATCGCGCTGGAACGTATGCGGCAGGGCGACACAGCCGCGCGCGAGTACTGCCACTACAGCCTGGCGGGACAGGTCGCCGAGGCGCTGGGTGCGCTTGACGAGAACGTCAAGTCCGTTTCCATGTACGGCTACGACGCCACGCAGGAAGACATCACGTTTGCCGAGGGGCCGCGGGCGCCGATGATCCACCTGATCGTCTGGACCACGCGCCGGACTGGGGCACTTCACTCGCTGATCTCTGCCCTGGACAGCGCCTTGGCTCAGGAGTACGCGAGCCTGGTTGGCCCGCGCCGGATGGCTCACCTTCTGGACGCGCAGGTGATCACTGACGAGGACGTCGAGAGGCGCATCGGCATCGCCGCCCTGCTGTCGTCCATCTACAACCCTGCACTACCGATCTGGGAGCGATAGCCCAGATGCTGCCGCGACGACCTCCGGGCCGCACCGGCTTCGGAGGTCGCTTCGCGTGTCAGAAGCTAGACAAGAGGAGATCATGGGACAACTAGGGACCGACATGCTGACTTTGCAGGGCCCCAGCATCCTCCAGGCCGAGGTGCGCAAGGAGGATCTGTGGGATACGGTGCGTGCTCAGCTTGATGAAGTGGCTGACGCGCTCAATATCGAGCCGGGCATCCGGGCTATCTTGAGCCGCGCTGAGCGCGAGTTGATGGTCGCGGTACCCGTCGTAATGGATGATGGCCGCATAGAGGTATTCGACGGCTACCGCGTCCAACACTCCAGCGCGCGTGGACCGTGCAAGGGTGGAATCCGCTACGCACGGGAGGTCGACCTCAACGAGGTGCGGGCGCTCGCGATGCTCATGAGCTGGAAGTGCGCGGTGGTTGGGATTCCTTATGGTGGAGCCAAGGGCGGTGTGCAGTGCGACCCAACGCAGATGTCTCAGGCCGAGCTGAGCCGCATGACGCGACGCTTCACAGCCGCGATCATGCCCATCCTGGGCCCCAAGCGAGACATTCCCGCACCCGACATGAACACCAACCCCCAGATCATGGCCTGGATGGCCGACACTGTCAGCATGCTGGAAGGCAAGGCAGTGATGGAGATCGTCACCGGAAAACCCATCGCGCTGGGTGGGTCGCTGGGCCGCAAGGAAGCAACCGGTCGGGGCATCGCCTTTGTCACAGCCGAGCTGCTCAAGCGAAAACGCAAGCGTCTCAGTGCTACTACGGTGGCAGTCCAGGGCTTTGGAAATGTGGGCTCGCACGCAGCGACCATTCTCCAGGAGATGGGGTGCAGGATCATCGCCGTTAGCGACGTGAGCGGCGGGCTTTACAGCCCGGAAGGCCTCAACGTCAACCAGCTCAATCAGCATGTGGCTGCGAATCCAAAGCATCTCCTCGATGGGTACGAGGCTCCGGGCGTAGAGCATATCAGCAATGACGACCTGCTGCTCACCGACGCCGATGTGCTGATCCCGGCTGCCCTGGAGCACCAGATTCGGGCCGACAATGCGCCCCACATCCGGGCGAGCATGGTGGTCGAAGGCGCCAATGGTCCGACCACACGGGAAGGCGACGAGATCCTCAACGAGCGTGGTGTGATCGTGGTTCCCGACGTTTTGGCCAACGCCGGAGGCGTCATCGTAAGCTACCTGGAGTGGGTGCAGGATCTCCAGAACTTTTTCTGGGAAGAGGCGGAAGTCAACCGTACTCTCAAGAACCTGATGGTGCGCGCTTTCGCCGAGGTGTGGGATTTCAGCCGTCAGAAGCAGGTTCCGTTGCGGAAGGGCGCCCTGATGCTCTCCGTCCAGCGGGTAGCCGATGCGATCCAGGCGCGAGGGATCTTTCCCTAGGCCCGGCTGGTTGAGCGCAACCCCTGCACTTGTCGCAGAGCAAGTTTGACAAAACGGAAGCCCTGTGGGAGAATGGCTTCGGTCTGGAGCCCACAGGGCGTTCTGATTGGTGCTATCCTAGGATAGGGAGGTGATGCAAATGGACCATAGTCGTACAGCGCGCGCCGTAGCATCACCTCAGAGTATCGGGTGAGCTACGGCGCCAAAGCCAGAGGGGGCCTCCTCGACCGCGGGGAGGCCCTCTCTCTGTCTCTACCTATTGGAAGCCAGGGGAATGGCGAATGACGGACTCGGAGATACTGGGCGTGGGCAAGCTGCCGATGGAATTCCTTCAGCAGCTCCTGGAGCGCCATGGCAGCCGCGACGCTCGAGTCGTGGTAGGGCCTCAAATCGGCGAGGATGCGGCCGTGCTGGATATGGGAGACCGCTACCTGGTGGTCAAGTCAGATCCGATCACCTTCGCCACCGACGAGATCGGCCGCTATGTCGTGCACGTGAATGCCAATGACCTTGCCACCATGGGGGCACAACCCCGCTGGCTGCTGCTCACGCTGCTTCTTCCAGAGCGAACGACCAGCCGTTCTCTGGTCGAGGCGATCATGGCGCAGGTCGCCGGTACCTGCAAGTCGCTTGGAATTGTCCTGTGTGGCGGGCATACCGAGATCACCTACGGGCTCGGCCGCCCGATCGCAGTCGGCCTGATGCTCGGCGAGGTGGACAAGGCCGCACTTGTGCGGACGGCAGGGGCGCTCGTGGGCGACGATGTCATCCTCACCAAGGGGATAGCGATCGAAGGGACGGCAGTCCTGGCCCGTGAGATGGGCGATCGGTTGGCTTCGCGTGTGGGTGCAGGCGCCCTGGCCCGTGCGCGGCTCCTGCTGGAGGAGCCCGGCATCTCCGTCGTGCGCGATGCGCAGATCGTGCAGCAGGCAGGCCACCCTCACGCCATGCACGATCCGA
Organism: uncultured Chloroflexia bacterium; assembly: GCA_963701775.1. Lineage (GTDB taxonomy): Bacteria > Chloroflexota > Anaerolineae > JAAYZQ01 > JAAYZQ01 > DAOQVR01. The sequence continues at coordinate 984,872 of CAVPBH010000027.1, read as the reverse complement.
CAGAGGGAGGACTGGCTACCGGGTTGTGGGAGATGGCTCTGGCCTCGGGAAAAGGGATCGTAGTTGACCTGGCGCAGGTGCCGTTCCTGCCTGAAACTCGGGCATTCTGCGACGCTCTGGGGTTGGATCCGCTGGGCCTGATCGCCTCGGGCGCTCTCCTGGTCGCGGCTGCTCCGGAGGAGTCGGGCCGGATGGTACAGCAACTGGAGGGTGCGGGAATCAACGCCTCGGTGATTGGCCGGATGGTCGAAGGGTCTCCTGAGGTGCGCGTGACCACCGACTCGGGCTTGGTGCCTCTGCGAACCTTCGAGCGTGATGAGCTGGCACGAGTCTTTGGGAGTTCCGGGTTCTGATGTCTCCCGCTGGGGTGCGCGCGCCTGCGGCATGGCGCAAGCCTTGAGCGTGAGTCGATTTGACTTGGGTTTCGAGCTATGCTAAAGTCGAGTTTTGCGAGTAGATTCTGATCGCCTAAGCGTGCGGCGGTGGTTCAGGCACCGCTGCGCGAGCGCAGAAGGGCCATCGCAGATGTCTGGCGGTGGCCTCTATGTCCGGCGAGCCTGAAGATGTGAAGGAGGAGCAAGTTGCCGACAATCAATCAACTGGTGAGACGTGGGCGTGGCCTAAAGCCGAAGAAGGAAAAGGCACCAGCCTTGCGCTTCAATTCGAACGCGCTCAAGGGCAGGCTCTCTCGACTACAGAAGGGTAGCCCCCAGAAGCGAGGCGTCTGCACTCAGGTCAAGACCATGACGCCGAAGAAGCCCAATTCGGCCCTGCGCAAGATCGCCCGCGTGCGTCTGTCCAACGGCATCGAAGTGACGGCCTATATCCCGGGCGAAGGTCACAGCCTGCAGGAGCACTCGGTGGTCCTTGTCCGTGGCGGTCGCGTGAAGGACCTGCCTGGTGTGCGCTACCACATCGTCCGCGGCGCGTTGGATTCCGATGGCGTTCAGGACCGCAAGCGCGGCCGCTCCAAGTACGGGGCGAAGCTGCCGAAGAAGGGCGCGGCCCCGGCCAAGAAGAAGTAGAGCGAGTTAGGAGAGCGGGGGACAGCCCCGGGTTGGAGAGCTAGGTATGTCACGACGGAATCGTCCTGAGAGAAGAGAGATTGTGCCCGACATTCGCTTCAACAGCACCCTTGTGGCTGAGTTCATCGCCAAGCTGATGACCAGCGGCAAGAAGAGCACGGCTCAGCGCATCATGTATGATGCGATTGACCTGGTGGAGACACGTGCCAAGCGCTCGGGCTTGGAGATGTTCGAGCTGGCGCTGAGGAACGCGGGCCCGGCTGTTGAGGTCAAGCCACGACGCGTCGGCGGCGCCACCTACCAGGTGCCTGTGGAAGTCGCGCCCGATCGCCAGGTCTCGCTGGCGATCCGCTGGCTGATTGCCTCAGCACGCAAGCGCCCGGGCAAGAGCATGTCGGAGCGGTTGGCAGGCGAGTTGCTCGATGCCGCCAACAACCAGGGCGCGACAGTGAAAAAGCGCGAAGACACCCACAAGATGGCGGAGGCGAACCGGGCGTTTGCCCACTATCGGTGGTAGTTGACTGACCAGTTTGCCAAGTATCGGTCTACCAATGCTCCATCCTTGGAGCCAGGGTAGACCGATATACTGGTAGATCGGGGTTTTCGAGGTCGTCCTGTGAGCAGGGTTGTTTCCCTCGAGCGTACGCGCAATATCGGCATCATTGCCCATATCGATGCGGGCAAGACGACGACGACCGAGCGGATTCTCTTCTACACCGGTCGTACCCACCGCATGGGCAACGTCGATGATGGGACTACCGTCACCGACTGGATGGAGCAGGAGCGCGAGAGAGGGATCACAATCACCGCGGCAGCGGTGACCTGCTTCTGGCGAGATTGCCAGATCAACATCGTAGACACTCCTGGACATATCGATTTCACCGCCGAGGTCCAGCGCAGCTTGCGCGTGCTCGACGGGGGCGTGGTCGTTTTCGACGCGGTGGCCGGGGTGGAACCCCAGTCTGAGACAGTCTGGCGTCAAGCCGACCGCTATGGTGTGCCACGCATCTGCTTCATTAACAAGATGGATCGCCTCGGGGCCGATTTCTGGCACTCGCTGGGGATGATCCGGGAGCATTTGGGGGCGAACCCGGCCGCGATCCAGGTGCCGATCGGCTCGGCGGAGTCGTTCCGCGGGCTGGTGGACCTGGTGACGATGCAGGCACGCATCTACGCCGACGACCTGGGCACGGTCCAGGAAACGGTGACGGTCCCGCCGGAGCTGGAGCCGCTGGCCGACGAGTGCCGCGAGAAGCTGGTGGAGCAGGTGGCGGAGTGTGACGACGAGATCATGGTGCGCTACCTGGATGGGCTGGATATCCCGGCGGAGGCGCTGAGGGCGGGGCTGCGCCGGGCGACGCTGCGCGGAGCGCTGGTGCCGGTGCTGTGCGGATCGGCGCTGCGCAACAAGGGCGTGCAGCCGGTGCTGGATGCGGTGGTCGACTATTTGCCCTCGCCGCTGGATGTGCCGCCCATGACGGGGCTGGACCCGAAGTCGGGCGCGGAGGTGCGGTGCCTGGCGGATGAGGCGAAGCCCTTCGCGGCGCTGATCTTCAAGGTGATGTCGGACCCGTACGTGGGAAGGCTGACCTACCTGCGGGTCTACTCGGGACGGCTGAAGGTGGGCAGCGCGGTGCTGAACCCGGGGTCGGGCAAGAAGGAGCGGCCGGGCAAGCTGCTGCGGATGTACGCGAACCGCCGCGAGGAGATCGAGTCGATCGAGGCGGGGGACATTGCGGCGGCGGTGGGGCTGAAGGACACCTTCACGGGCGACACGCTGTGCGACTTTACCCACCAGGTGGTGCTGGAATCGATCAAGTTCCCGGACCCGGTGCTGGCGGTGGCGATCGAGCCGAGGACGCAGGCGGACCAGGAGAGGCTGAACGAGGCGCTGCAGCGGCTGGCGGAGGAGGACCCGACCTTCAAGGTGCGGACGGACGAGCAGACGGGGCAGCTCATCATCAGCGGGATGGGGGAGCTGCACCTGGAGGTGCTGGTGGACCGGATGCTGCGCGAGTTCCGGGTGATGGCGAATGTGGGCAAGCCGCAGGTGACGTACCGGGAGACGATCACGGCGGCGGTGCGCAGCGAGGCGGTGTTTGCGCGCAGCCTGGGCGGGCACAACCAGTACGCGCGGGTGGTGCTGGAGCTGGAGCCGCTGCCGGCGGGCGGCGGGTTCGAGTTCGCCAACAAGACGACGGAGAAGATGCTGCCGCAGCGGCTCGTGCCGGTCATCCGCGAGGGGGTCCGCGAGTCGCTGGAGAGCGGGGTGGTGGCGGGCTACAGCCTGGTGGACCTGAAGGCGACGCTGGCGGAGGGCACCTTTGACGAGGAGGAGTCGACGGAGTTTGCCTTCAAGGTGGCGGCTTCGACGGCCTTCCGCGACGGGGTGGCCAAGGCGTCGCCGGTGCTGCTGGAGCCGGTGATGGACGTGGAGGCGGTGGCGCCGGACGAGTTCAGCGGGGCGCTGATCGGCGACTTGAGCGCGCGCGGCGGGCAGATCGAGGGGCTCCAGCCGCGCGGGCTGGGGATGCAGGCGGTGCGGGGGATGGTGCCGTTGGCGAACATGTTTGGCTACGCGACGGACCTGCGCTCGATGACGCAGGGGCGGGGGACCTTTACGATGGAGTTCCACCACTACGACCGGGTGCCGCCGGAGGTGCTGGACCGGATCTTGATGGGCGGCCGGCGGTGACGGGGGCCGGGGCCTCTGCCATGGCGGCCCCTGGATTTGCACGGGGCGTGGTTGTCGGCTAAGATGCAGTGCTTTTTGCCCCCGCCCGGGCGGAAGAGGGGCGTGGGACAAGCTAGAGGAGTAGAAGATGGGAAAGGCCAAGTTCGAGCGGACGAAGCCGCACTTGAATGTGGGGACGATCGGGCACATTGACCACGGGAAGACGACGCTGACGGCGGCGATCACGAAGGTGCTGTCGATGAAGGGGATGTCGTCGTTCCGGGCGTTTGACTCGATCGACAATGCTCCTGAGGAGAAGGCGCGCGGGATCACGATCGCGATCGCGCACGTGGAATATGAGACGGCGAAGCGGCACTATGCGCACGTGGACTGCCCTGGGCACGTGGACTATATCAAGAACATGATCACGGGCGCGGCGCAGATGGACGGGGCGATCCTGGTGGTGGCTGCGCCGGACGGGCCGATGCCTCAGACGCGGGAGCACGTGCTTTTGGCGCGGCAGGTGGAAGTGCCGGCGATGGTGGTGTTCCTGAACAAGGTCGATATGATGGACGACCCGGAGCTGCTGGAGCTGGTGGAGCTTGAGCTGCGGGAGCTGTTGACGTCGAACGGGTTCCCGGGGGACGACACGCCGATCGTGCGGGGGAGCGCGCGGAACGCGCTGGAGAGCACGAGCACGGACCCGAATGCGCCGGAATATGCGTGCATCTGGGAGCTGATGCGTGTGGTGGACGAGTATATCCCGATGCCGGTGCGGGAAGTGGACAAGCCGTTCCTGATGGCGATTGAGGATGTGTTCAGCATCAAGGGCCGGGGTACGGTGGTGACGGGGCGCATCGAGCGTGGGCGGGTGCGGGCGATGGAGGAAGTGGAGATCGTCGGGCTGGGGGAGACTCGGAAGACGGTGTGCACGGGCGTGGAGATGTTCCGGAAGACGCTGGAGGAGGGGATCGCGGGGGACAACGCGGGCTGCCTGCTGCGGGGGATCGACCGGGAGGAGGTGGTGCGGGGGATGGTGCTGGCGAAGCCTGGGAGCATCAAGCCGCACACGACGTTTGACGGGGAAGTGTATGTGCTGAAGAAGGAAGAGGGCGGGCGACACACGCCGTTCTTTGCGGGATACCGGCCGCAGTTCTACATCCGGACGATGGATGTGACGGGGTCGGTGGAGCTGCCGGCGGGGACGGAGATGGTGATGCCGGGGGACAATGCGAACCTGAAGGTGACGCTGATCATCCCGGTGGCGTTGGAGGCAGGGTCGCGGTTTGCGATTCGCGAGGGTGGGCGGACGGTTGGCGCCGGCGTCATCACCCGGATCCTGGAGTAGGGGGCACAGCATGGCGAAGCAAAAGATCAGGATTCGATTGAAGGCGTTTGACCACCGGATTCTGGACCAGTCGGCCCGGCAGATCGTGGATACGGCGGAGCGGACGGGGGCGCAGGTGGTGGGCCCGGTGCCGCTGCCGACGCATATTGAGAAGTTTACGGTGAACCGCTCGAGTTTTGTGGACAAGGACTCGCGGGAGCAGTTTGAGATCCGGACGCACAAGCGGCTGATCGATGTGATTGAGCCGGGGAGCAAGACGGTGGACCAGTTGATGCGGCTGCAGCTCCCGGCGGGTGTGGATATCGAGATCAAGTTGTAGGGTCGCGGTGTTTCGAGTGGGCAAGTGCCTGGCACCTCAAAGGCCGGCATACTGCTGACTCGGTGCGAAGGGCGCGCTGAGAGCGCGGCCACTAGCGCCGAGGAAGTGAATAGGGATGGTGCAGGGCGCCTAGCCTGACAGTCCCGAGGAGGTAGGATGAAGGGGATTCTAGGCAAGAAGGTCGGGATGACCCAGATTTTCAACGCGCAGGGGGAGGTCGTCCCAATTACGGTCATCGAAGCGGGCCCCTGTTTTGTCGCTCAGATCAAGACTGAGAAGCGGGATGGCTACTACGCCGTCCAGATGGCCTTTGCCGAGACGAAGCCGTCGCGCCTGACGAAGCCGGAGGCTCAGCACCTGCAGAAGGCGGGGCTGGGGGCGCTGCGCTTTTTGCGCGAGTTCCGGCTTTCGGAGGAGGAGGCGGCCCAGCTCAAGGAAGGCGAGAAGCTGACGGTGGCGGTTTTCCAGGTGGGCGAGCTGGTGGACGTGACGGGCACTTCGAAGGGCAAGGGCTTCCAGGGTGTGATGAAGCGGCACAATTTCAAGGGGGCCTCGATGACGCACGGCCAATCGGACCGGCAGCGGTCGCCGGGCAGCATCGGGGCGTGCAAGACGCCGGGGCGCATCGTGAAGGGGAAGCGGATGCCGGGCCACATGGGCGACGAGCAGGTGACGGTGCAGGGCCTGGAGGTGGTGATGGTGGACCCGGAGCGGAACTTGCTGGCGGTGCGTGGGGCGATCCCGGGCGGGAAGCATGGCCTGGTGGTTGTGCAGCAGGCGCGCAAGACGCGTGAGATGAAGAAAATTCGCAGATAGCGGATGGCGGATGGCAGATAGCGGATGGCAGATGGCCGATCGGCAATCAGCTATCAGCAATCGGCTATAAGCTATCGGCCGTGAGGAGAGTGGCAGATGCAGGTGCCAGTATATAACAAGCAGGGCGAACAGGTGAGTGAGGCGCTGTTGCGCGACGACATCTTTGGGGTGCCGGTGAGCGAGGCGCTGATGCACCAGGCGTTGTTGCGGCAGTTGGCGAACGCGCGGCTGGGGACGCACAAGACGAAGACGCGCGGCGAGGTGGCGGGGGGCGGCCGGAAGCCGTGGCGCCAGAAGGGGACGGGGCGCGCCCGCCAGGGCTCGATCCGGTCGCCGCAGTGGCGGGGCGGCGGGATTGTGTTTGGCCCGCAGCCGCGCAGCTACCGGCAGCAGATGCCGCGCAAGATGCGCCGGCAGGCGCTGCGCTCGGCGCTTTCGGTGAAGGCGGCGGGGTCGCAGGTGGTGGTGCTGGACAGCCTGGAGATGCGAGAGCCGAGGACGAAGGATATGATCGAGATGCTCAAGACGCTGGGCATCGGGTCGTCGGCCTTGATCTTGCTGCCGGGGCGGAATGAGACGATCCTCCACTCGGTGCGGAACTTGCCGCGGGTGCGGACGCTGGTGGCGCAGTATTTGAACGTGCGCGACCTGCTGCAGTACGATACTCTGATCGTGCCGCTGGAGTCGCTGGCGGTGATCGAGGGGATCCTGGGACAACCTGAGGGGGAAGTGGCATGAACGTCTATCAGGTTCTGAGGCGCCCGGTTCTGACGGAAAAGACGGACTTGCAGCGGGATGACACGAAGTATGTGTTTGAGGTGGACACCGGCGCGAACAAGCACCAGGTCAAAGAGGCGGTGGAAAAGATCTTTGACGTGAAGGTGGTGGCGGTGAACACGATGATGATGAAGCCGAAGCGGCGCCGGATGGGCCGCAGGTGGGTCGTGGCGCGGGCGGGCTGGAAGCGGGCTGTGGTGACGCTGGCGCCCGGCGAGCGGATCCAGGAGTTCTTCGAGGGGGTCTAAGATGCCGATCAAGTATTACAAGCCGACGTCTCCCGGCCGGCGAGGGATGAGTGCCTCTACCTTCGAGGAGATTACCCGGGACAAGCCGGAAAAGTCGCTGGTGCGGGAGCTGAGGGGCAAGGGCGGGCGCAATGCGCAGGGCAGGATCACGGTCCGGCACCAGGGCGGCGGCCACAAGCGGCTGTATCGCATCATCGATTTCAAGCGGGACAAGTTCGATGTGCCGGGCAAGGTGTCGACGATCGAATATGACCCGAACCGCTCGGCGCGCATCGCGCTGGTGACGTACGCGGACGGGGAGAAGCGCTATATCATTGCGCCGCTGGGGCTGATGGTGGGTGACGCGGTGATGTCGGGCCCGAAGGCGGAAGTGCGGGTGGGCAGCACGCTGGCGATCGCGAATATCCCGGTGGGCACGACGATCCACAATATTGAGCTGCACGCGGGCAAGGGCGGGCAGATGGTGCGCGCGGCGGGCACGTCGGCGCAGCTTTTGGCCAAAGAGGGGGAGTACGCCCAGGTGCGGCTGCCGTCGGGCGAGGTGCGCAAGGTGAGTGTGCGCTGCACGGCGACGATTGGCCAGGTGGGGAATACGGACCACGGGAATATCACGCTGGGCAAGGCGGGGCGGAAGCGCTGGATGGGCATCCGGCCGACGGTGCGTGGCTCGGCGATGGACCCGCACTCGCACCCGCACGGTGGCGGCGAGGGCCGCTCGCCGATCGGCATGCCGGGGCCGAAGACGCCCTGGGGCAAGCCGGCGCTGGGCCTGCGGACGCGGAAGAACAAGACGACGGGCAAGTTTATTGTCCGGCGGCGGGGGAAGAAGCGCAAGTAGGACAAGGCACAAGTGCACAATGCAGCAAGTGCAGCAAGTGGGAATTGTGAATTGTCAATTGTGCAATTGCGCATTGAGCATTGTGGATTGTGAATTCGGAGGTTTGGGATGTCGAGATCGCTGAAAAAGGGACCGTTTGTTGAACCGAAGCTGCTTGCGCGGGTGGAGGAGATGAACCGGCCGGGCGTGTCGAAGCGGGTCATCAAGACCTGGTCGCGGGCATCGACTGTCTTCCCGCAGATGGTGGGACACACGATTGCTGTTCACGATGGCCGGCATCATGTTCCGATCTATATCAGCGAGAATATGGTGGGCCACAAGCTCGGTGAGTTTGCCCCCACTCGCACGTTCCGCGGGCACGTGCGCAAAGAACGCAAGACGCGGACTCAGTAGGGGGGATGAGCGATGCAAGACCAGGATTTTGAGGTCCGAGCTCAGGTGCGATATGTCTGGCAGACGCCGCGCAAGGTGCGCCTGGTGGTGGACAGTGTGCGTGGGATGGGGGCGGAGCAGGCGTTGAGCATGCTGAGGCTGATGCCGAAGCGCGCGGCCGACCCGGTGCTAAAGCTCTTGAAGTCGGCGGTGGCCAATGCGGAGAACAACTTTGGCATGGCGGTCGAGGACTTGTACGTGGCTTCGATCTCGGCCGACGGGGGGCCGGTGCGCCCGTGGCGCCGGTTTGGGGCGCGGGGACGGTTCAAGCGTATTGTGAAGCGCTCGTCGCACATCACGGTTGTCCTGCGCGAGCGGGCCGGTCAGGAGACCGCCCGCCCGGCGGCGAAGAGTTAGGGGGATTGTATGGGGCGAAAGGTACATCCGCACGGCTTTCGGCTGGGGTTCATCAAGGACTGGCGGGCGCGCTGGTACGCGGAGCGCGAGGAGTATGCGGACCTGCTGGCTGAGGATATGAAGATCCGGGCCCGGATCCGCAAGGACTTGGGGCACGCGGGCATCTCGAACATTGAGATTGAGCGCTTTCCGAGGGCGAAGCAGGTCTCGGTGAAGATTTGGACGGCGAAGCCCGGGATTGTGATCGGGAAGAAGGGCGCCAGCGTGAATGACCTGCGCAAGAACCTGGAGGAGATGACGGGCAAGAAGGTCCACATCGAGGTCCAGGAGGTGGAGCGGCCGGAGCTGGATGCGTATTTGGTGGCGGAAGGGATCGTGCAGCAGATTGAGCGCCGCATCTCGTACAAGCGGGCGATGAAGCAGGCGATTCAGCGGGGGATGCGCCTGGGGGCCGAGGGGATGATGGTGACGTGCGCGGGCCGGCTGCAGGGCGCGGAGATGGCGCGGCGCGAGTCGGCTCGTGAGGGCCAGGTGCCCCGCCACACGCTGCGGGCGGATATTGAGTATGCGCGGGCGGAAGCGCTGACGACCTACGGGCGTGTGGGCGTGAAGGTGTGGATCTACCGGGGCGAGGTGCTGCCGGAGAAGGCGACGACGGAGAACCTGGCTGTGTAGAGTGCACTCCCGCTCGGGAGCACCCCCACCCAACCTCCCCCGCTGCGGCAGGGGAGGGGAAGGGACGGCGGGGTGAGGAACGAGGGGCGAGGTTGAGGGAGAGTCTGCGATGTTGATGCCAAAACGATTCAAGTACCGGAAGATGCACCGGGGACGGATGAAGGGCCAGGCCCATCGAGGGAACTCGCTGTCGTTTGGGGAGTTTGGCCTGCAGGCGATGGAGCCGTGCTGGATGACGAGCCGGCAGATTGAGGCGGCCCGGCGGGCTATCGTGCACTATTTGAAGCGCGGTGGCAAGATCTGGATCCGGGTGTTCCCGGACAAGCCGGTGACGCAGAAGGCGGCGGAGACGCGCATGGGCGGCGGCAAGGGTATGGTGGACCACTATGTGGCGGTCATCAAGCCGGGCCGGATGATCTTTGAGATCGGCGGCGTGGACCTGGCGTCGGCGCAGGAGGCGTTCCGGCTGGCTGCGCACAAGCTGCCGATCGAGACGCGCTTTGTCGGCCGCGAAGAAGTGCTCGGAGGCGAAGAATGAAAGCGCGGGATATCTGGGAGCTGACCTCGGTGGAAGTGAAGAACAAGCTGGAGGATACGCACGCGGAGCTGTTCAATCTGCGCTTTCAGTTTCTGACTGGCCAGATGCAGAACAATGCCCGGCTGCGGCAGGTGAAGCGGGAGATTGCCCGGCTGAGCACGATCCTTCGGGCGAAGGAAATGTTGGGCTCGGCCGGAGACCTTCGCCCATCGGGGGGGAAGAAGGCGAAATGAAGGAACAGAGGAAGGTCCTCGAAGGTCGTGTTGTGAGCAACCGGATGATGAAGACGGTGGTGGTGGTGGTGGAGCGCAAGACGCGGCACAAGCTGTATGGCAAGGTGCTGACGGTGCGCTCGCGCTTCAAGGCGCACGATGAGGAGAACAAGTGCCAGATCGGGGACTTGGTCCGGATCGTGGAGGCGCGGCCGCTGAGCCATGAGAAGCGGTGGCTGGTGACGGAGATCCTGGAGAAGGCCTAATGCACAATGCGCAATGCACAGTGCACAATGCACAAGGGACAATGCACAAGGCACAAGGCACAATTGGGAATTGAGTCAGTTGTGAATTGGGCATTGAGCAGAGTGGAGGAAGAAGATGATTCAGCAGGAGACTGTGCTGAAGGTGGCTGACAACACGGGAGGCAAAGAGATCCTGTGTATCCGTGTCATCGGCGGCTCGACGCGCCGGTATGGCTCGGTGGGGGATATGATCATGGCTGCGGTGCAGGGGGCGTCGCCGGGCGGGAGTGTCAAGAAGGGGGACGTGGTGAAGGCGGTGATCGTCCGGACGAAGAAGGAGATCCACCGGCCGGATGGCACGTTTATCCGGTTTGACGACAATGCGGCTGTGATCCTGGACCAGGCGAAGAACCCGAAGGGCACGCGTATTTTTGGCCCGGTGGCGCGCGAGCTGCGTGAGAAGGGGTTCATGAAGATTGTCTCGCTGGCACCCGAGGTGCTGTAGGCAGGCGGTGAGGGAGATATGGAACGGATTAAGAGGGGCGATACGGTCCAGTTGATCAGTGGGGCGGACGCATCGGCTGCGAGGCGCGACGGGAAGAAGGTGCAGGGCACGGTCCAGCGCGTGATCCGCGGCTACAAGATCGACCGCTTCCGGCGCAGGACGGGCCGTGACCCGGACAAGGACCGGGTGGTGGTGCATGGCGTGAACTTGATTATCAAGCACCAGCGCCGGACGGGGGACGTGCGGACGCAGGTGGGGCGCATCGAGATGGAGGCTCCGCTGCACATCTCGAAGGTGATGCTGGTGTGCCCGGCGTGCAAGAAGGCGACGCGGGTGGGCTTCCGGGAGTCGGATGAGGGCGCCAGGACGCGGTTCTGCAAGAAGTGCAATGAGGCGATTGAGTAAGGACGAATGCACAAGTGACAAGTGCACAAGTGCACAAGTGACGAATGCACAAGTCGGAATTGTCAATTGAGCAATTGTGCAATTGCGCATTGTCATTGTCAATTGTGAATTGAGGAGTTTGACGATGCCTAGGATGAAGGAACTGTACCAACAACTGGTTCCGGCTCTGCAGAAGGAGCTGGGGATTACGAATGTGATGCGGGTGCCGCGCCTGGAAAAGATCGTGGTGAATGTGGGCGTGGGCGAGGCGCTGCAGAACGCGAAGGCGCTGGATGCGACGGTGGGGGACATTATGATCATCACCGGGCAGAAGCCGATCATCACGCGCGCGCGGCGGTCGATTGCGGTGTTCAAGCTGCGCGAGGGGAACCAGGTGGGCGTGAAGGTGACGCTGCGTGGGGACCGGATGTGGGACTTTTTGGACCGGCTGGTGAGTATTGCTCTGCCGCGCCAGAGGGACTTTCGCGGGGTGTCGCCGGATGCGTTCGACGGCCGGGGGAATTACAGCCTGGGGCTGCGGGAGCAGCTTGCGTTCCCTGAGATCGATTACGACAAGATTGACAAGATCCGGGGGCTGGAGGTCCAGATTGTGACGACGGCCCGGACGGACCAAGAGGGGTATGCGCTGCTGCGGCACCTGGGGATGCCGTTTCGCGCGCGGTAGCGCGCGCAAGTAACAAGTGACAAGTGAACAAGTGACAAGTGACAAGTAACAAGTGGGAATTGTCAATTGTCAATTGTGACATTGTCAATTGTGACTTGTCAATTGATTTGGAGGAGACGTGGCAAAGACTAGTATTGTCGTGCGGGAGACTCGTCGCAAGTATCCGACGCGGGTGCGGAACCGGTGTGGCCGGTGTGGGCGGCCGCGAGGGTATATGCGCCGGTTCAAGCTGTGCCGCATCTGTTTCCGTGAGCTGGCCGGGGAGGGCATGATCCCTGGTGTGACGAAGTCGAGCTGGTAAGGACGAAGGCACAATTGTCAATTGTCAATTGTCAATTGTTCCTTGTCAGTTGTGCATTGACTAGACAGGAAGTGGGGGTGTGGTATGCCTGCGACCGATCCGATTGCTGATCTGCTGACCCGAGTCCGGAATGGACAGATGCTGCGCAAGAGCCATGTGCTGATGCCCAGCTCGAAGATGAAGGTGGCGATCGCAAAGGTTCTGCTCGAAGAAGGGTTCATCCAGGGATATGAGGTGACGGACGAGCGTCCTCAGCCGAACCTGAAGGTATGGCTGAAGTATGACGAGAAGCGTCGCCCGGTGGTGTCGGGGCTGCTGCGGGTGAGCAAGCCGGGCCGGCGTGTGTACAAGAGGAAGCGGGATCTGCCGTGGGTGCTGAGCGGGCTGGGGATTGCGATTGTGAGCACCCCCAGGGGCATTATGACGGGGCGTGAGGCTCGTCGCCTGGGTGTGGGCGGCGAAGTGCTCTGCTACGTCTGGTGAGGGGGGTACGATGTCTCGCATTGGCTTGAAACCTATCCCTGTGCCGCCCAAGGTGCAGGTGGAGATCCTGGGCAGCCTGGTGACGGTGAAGGGGCCGCGGGGGGAGCTGAGCCGGGCCTTTTCTCCGGACATGGCGATTGCGTTGGAGGAGGGCGTGCTGCACGTGCGCCGGCCTTCGGATTCGCGCACGCACCGGTCGCTGCACGGCTTGACGCGGACGCTGTTGGCCAACATGGTGATTGGGGTGTCGGACGGCTTTGCGAAGGTGCTGGAGATTGTGGGCACGGGGTACCGCGCGGAGAAGCAGGGGAAAAACCTGATGCTGCACGTGGGGTACTCGCACCCGGTGGAGTTCAAGCCGCCGGAGGGCATCGAGTTTGAGGTGCCGAAGAACGGCGCGACGATCACGATCGTGGGACGGGACAAGGAGCTGGTCGGAGAGATGGCGGCGCGCATCCGGCGCCAACGTCCACCTGAGCCCTACCAGGGGAAGGGTGTCCGCTACGCGGGTGAGCATGTCCGGCGCAAGGCGGGCAAGGCGGGTAAGATCGGCAAGGGGAAGAAGTAGGAGGAATCGTGAGGGTAGGAGGTCTCATGGACAGGGCGAAGCAGAAACGAACGGCGCGCCAACACCGGCATATCCGGGTGCGCAAGCGGGTGAGCGGCACGGCGGAGCGCCCGCGCCTGTGTGTCTACCGCAGCCTGCGGCATATTTATGCGCAGATCATTGACGACGGGCGGGGCCACACGCTGGTTTCGGCGGGGACGCTGGATGCGGATGTGCTGGCGGGGGTGAGTGACAAGGACAAGACGGCGCAGGCGAAGCTGGTGGGCGAGGTGCTGGCGAAGCGGGCGCTGGAGGCGGGGATCCGCCAGGTGGTGTTTGACCGGGGCGGGTATGTGTACCATGGCCGGGTCGAGGCGTTGGCGAAGGCGGCGAGGGCAGCGGGGCTGGATTTCTAGGGAGCGACGGAAGAGCGCGCTGACTTTGAGGGGCAACACGTAAGGACGAAGGAACAAGTGACAAGTGACAAGTGCACAAGTGCACAAGGACAGAGTGCACAAGTCGGAATTGTCAATTGCATTGTCATTGTGCATTGATGCAATTGTGAATTGATCAGGGAGGTATGATGGGCCGGAGAGATACCCGTAAGCCTAGGGGTCCAAGGGAAAAGGAAGAGGGCGATGGTCTGGACGAGCGTGTGGTCCATATCGCGCGTACTGCCAAGGTGATCAAGGGCGGACGCCGCTTTGCCTTCCGCGCGGTGGTGGTGGTCGGCGACAACAAGGGGAGTGTGGGCGTCGGCATCGGCAAGTCGCGCGCGGTGCCGGATGCGATCCGGAAGGGCTCGGAGCGGGCGCGGAAGAATATGCGGCCGGTGGCGCTGGCCGGGACGACGATCCCGCACGAGGTGCAGGTGCGCTTTTCGGCGGCGAGGGTGCTCTTGAAGCCGGCGTCGCCGGGGACGGGGGTGATCGCGGGCGGCGGAGTGCGCGCGGTGGTGGAAGCGGCGGGGATCCGCGACATCCTGACCAAGTCGCTGGGCAGCTCGAATATCCTGAATGTGATCAAGGCGACGATGATCGCGCTGGACCAGTTGAAGGATCCGGCGGCGGAAGCGGCCAGGCGCGGGGTGCCTCTGCGGCGGGTGACGCCGTTCTGGATCCGGGGGGACGCGAATGACTAGTCTGCGGATTACGTGGGTGAAGAGCGCGATCGGCTACTCGGTGCGGCAGAAGAATACGATCCGGGCGCTGGGGCTGCGCCGGCTGGGGGACGTGGTGGAGCAGCCGGACTCGCCGGCGATCCGGGGGATGCTGGACAAGGTGAGCCACCTGGTGAGGGTGGAGAGTCAAGTAACAATGCACAAGTGACAAGGGACAAGTGACAAGTGACAATGCAATGCACAAGTGGGAATTGGCAATTGTCGAATTGTGAATTGTGCATTGTGCATTGAATTTGGGGGTGGACTATGAAACTGCATGAGATTGGCCCGGTACCGGGGTCGAGGAAGCGGCGGAAGCGTGTGGGTCGCGGGACTGCGGCGGGACAGGGCAAGTCGGCGGGCCGCGGCACGAAGGGCCAGGGCGCGCGCTCGGGCGGGGTGAAGGGCGCGTACTTTGAGGGTGGCCAATTGCCGCTGGTGCGGCGGCTGCCTTTCCGGCGGGGCTTTACGAATATCTTCAAGGTGCACTATGAGCCGGTGAACCTGTGCCGGCTGGAGGGGTTTGCGGCGGGCGCGGAGGTTTCGCCGGTGACGCTGGCGGCGGCGGGGATTGTGAAGTCGGCGGAGCGGCCGGTGGCGATCCTGGGGCATGGGGAGTTGGACCGGCCGCTTGTGGTGAAGGCGCACCGTGTCTCGGCCTCGGCGAAGGCCAAGATCGAGGGGGCCGGGGGGTCGGTGGACGTGCTGCCGTGGGAGGTGAATCGGGGTCGACGGGGCTCGGTCGGAGGGGGCTAGGTCGGAGACGGGGTCTTGGACCGCGAAGGACGCGAAAGTACGCGAAAGACGCGAAACGGGGTCTTGGACCGCGAAAGACGCGAAAGTACGCGAAAGGGGCTCTTTGGACCACGAAAGCCGCGAAAGAACGCGAAAGACGCGAAAGGGGCCCGGTGTTGGGAGACGGGCCACGACTGGGGATTCTCAGAGGAGTAGATTGGTATGATACAGGCCGTCCGTAACGCCTTTTCGTTGCCGGACCTGCGGAAGAAGCTGCTTTACACGCTGCTGATCCTGGCGATTTACCGGCTGTTCTGCCATGTGCCGGTGCCGGGGGTGAACAGCGCGGCGCTGAAGGAGATCTTTGCCTCGAACCAGCTCTTGGGTCTGCTGGACCTGCTTTCGGGTGGGGCGATGGCGACGTTTTCGGTGATGGCGATGGGTGTGTACCCGTACATTACGGCGTCGATCATCCTGCAGCTCTTGGCGCCGATTATCCCGGCGCTGGAACGGCTGCAAAAGGAAGGGGAGGAAGGCCGGAACAAGCTGAACCGCTTTACGTGGTACTTGACGGTGCCGCTGGCGGGGCTGCAGGCGTATGGGCAGGCGGTGATTATGAACCAGGTGAGCACGAGCGGCAAGATCCTGGAGAATTGGGGATTCCGGAGTGCGCCGCTGACGACGGTGGCGATTCTCTTAACGATGACGGCGGGGACGCTGTTTGCGGTGTGGCTGGGGGAGCTTATCTCGGAGCAGGGCATTGGGAACGGGACGTCGATCATTATCCTGGGGGGGATTGTGTCGCGGCTGCCGCAGAGGCTGTTGAGCCTGATCGTGGGGCAGCAGTGGCTGGCGATTGCGATCTTTGCGATTGTGACGACGATCACGGTGCTGGGGATCGTGTATATCCAGGAAGGGAAGCTGATGATCTGGGTGCAGTATGCGAGCCGGACGCTGGGGCAGCGGGGCGGGCGGCTGCGGCAGACGCGCTCGGTGCGGACGCATATCCCGCTGCGGGTGAATATGGCGGGGATGATCCCGCTGATCTTTGCGCAGAGCCTGATGGTGTTCCCGAGCACGATTGCGAGCTATTTCATGGGGCCGGCGGGGCAGGACCCGGTGGGGTTTGTGCAGAATGCGGCGTATTGGGTGGACCGGGTGTTCAATCCGCAGTACACGATCTATTGGCCGCTGTACTTTTTCCTGGTGGTGGGGTTTACGTACTTTTACACGGATGTGATCTTTCAGCAGTCGAATATGTCGGAGAACTTGCAGAAGCAGGGGGCGTCTATCCCGGGCATCCGGCCGGGGAAGCGGACGGCGGACTATTTGACGCAGAAGACGCGGCGGATTACGCTGGTGGGGGCGCTGTTCCTGGGGACGGTGGCGGTGCTGCCGTGGCTGATTGACTTGCTGGCGGGTGTGATCCCGGGGACGGAGGGCTTTACGGGGAACCAGGTGATGCTGATCTCGTCGACGGGGCTGTTGATCGTGGTGGGCGTGGTGCTGGATACGATGCGGCAGCTCGAGGCGCAGTTGCAGATGCGGCATTATGACAGGTTCTTGAAGAGGGGAATCCTGGGCTAAGGCACAAGTGACAAGTGTACAAGTGACAAGTGACAAGTGGGACAAGGGCAAGGGGCAAGGAGCAAGTGACAAGTGACAAGGTGCAAGTGAGAAGTGGGAAAGGGCAATTGTGACTTGTGAATTGTCAATTGTGAATTGTGAACTTGACCTCGCTGGTGGTGGTGCTGCTGGGGGGACCGGGGGCCGGGAAGGGCACGCAGGCGGAACGGCTGTCGGCGGCGCTGGGGGTGCCGCATGTTTCGACGGGGGATTTGTTCCGGGAACACTTGCGGGCGGGGACGGCGCTGGGGCTGGCGGCCCAGGGGTTTATGGAGCGGGGGGAGCTGGTGCCGGACGAGGTGACGGCGGGGATGGCGCGGGAGAGGCTGGCACGGCCGGACTGCGCAGGGGGCGCTATCCTGGACGGCTTTCCGCGGACGGTGGCGCAGGCGCTGGCGCTGGAGGGGATGCTGGCGGAGCTGGGGACGAAGGTCTCGGTGGTGCCGTTTATTGTGGTGCCGGATGAGGTGCTGCTGGCGCGGCTGGCGGGGCGCTGGACGTGCCGGGGGTGCGGGGCTCTGTACCACCAGCTTTTTGGCCCGCCGAAGGTGACGGGGGTGTGTGACCGGTGCGGGGGGGCGCTTTACCAGCGGGCGGACGATACGCCGGAGACGCAGAGGCGCCGGATCGAGGTGTATTTGGCGCAGACGGCGCCGCTGGTGGAATTCTACCGGGCGAAGGGGCTGCTGGTGGAGGTGGACGGGCTGGCGGGGATCGAGGGGGTGCAGGCGGCGCTGCTGGGGGTGATTGGGGCTCTTGGACCAGCGAAAGGGCGCGAAAGACGCGAAAGGGGCATGATCAGCCTGAAGTCGGAGCAGGAGCTGGCGCTGATGCGGCAGGCGGGGCGGATCGTGGCGGAGGTGCTGGCGCGGATCGAGGCGGAGCTGGTGCCGGGGATGACCACGGCGGCGCTGGAGGCGATTGCGGGCCAGGTGATCGTGGACAAGCACGGGGCGATCCCTTCGTTCAAAGGGTACCGGGGGTACCCGGGGCTGATGTGTGCCTCGGTGAATGAGGAGATTGTGCACGGGATCCCGGGGCCGCGGCGGCTGGTGGAGGGGGACATTGTCGGGGTGGACGTGGGGGCGATCTACCGGGGGTACCACGGGGACGCGGCGATCACGTTGGCGGTGGGCGAGGTGGACGAGGAGAGCCGGCGGCTGATGGATGTGACGGCGGAGGCGCTGAGGCGGGGGATCGAGGCGGCGCAGGCGGGGCAATTGGACGGCGGACATCTCGCGGGCGGTGCAGGGGTACGTGGAGGGGCAGGGCTTTGCGGTGGTGCGGGAGTACACGGGGCACGGGATCGGCCGGAAGATGCACGAGGACCCGCAGGTGCTGAACTATTACGAGCCGAGGATGGGCAGCGTGCAACTGCGGCCGGGGATGACGGTCGCGCTGGAGCCGATGGTGAACGCCGGTGATTGGCGGACGCGGGTGCTCGATGATGAGTGGACGGTGGTGACAGCCGACGGGAAACGGTCGGCGCACTTTGAGCATACGATTGTGGTAACGAAACATGGTCCCGAGGTCCTGACCAGGCTGTAGAGGCAGGAAGCAAGGACTTGGAGGTAGAGGATGAAAGTCAGACCGTCGATCAAGCGTCGTTGTGAACACTGCAAGATTATCAAGCGCCACGGAGTGGTGCGGGTGATCTGCACGAACCCGAAGCACAAGCAGAGGCAAGGCTAAGAGGCGAATGCACAACGTAGAATGCACAATGCACGACTGGGAAATGAGCATTGCGCATTGCACATTGAGCATTGTGAATTGAGCACTGGAGGGTAACAATGGCACGTATTGCGGGTGTAGACCTGCCCCGGGAAAAGCGAGTAGAGGTCTCGTTGACCTATATCTTTGGCATTGGGCCGAGCACAAGCCGTCACATCCTGGGCGCGGCGAACGTCGATCCAAGCATCCGTGTTCGAGACCTGTCGGAGGTCGAGGTAGCCAGGCTGCGCGAGGTCATTGACCGGAACTACCGGGTGGAGGGCGATCTTCGCCGCGAGGTGGCGATGAACATCAAGCGGCTGCAGGAAATCGGCTGCTACCGGGGCATCCGTCACCGGCGGAACCTGCCTGTTCGCGGGCAGCGCACCCGCACCAACGCCCGCCAGAAACGCGGCGCCAAGAAGACGGTAGCCGGCAAGCGCCGCTCCCGGGCCAAGAAGTAGTTCACGGTTGGCAGATAGCGTCTGAGGAGGTAAGATGGGACGAACCAGAGGTCGAGCACCAGCCCGCGGGGCACGCAAAGAGAAGCGCATGGTCCCGCGTGGTCGTGCACACATCCAGGCCACGTTCAACAACACGGTCATTACGCTCACCGATCCGAAGGGCAATGCCCTTGGCTGGACAAGCGCCGGGGCGGTGGGCTTCAAGGGCTCGCGCAAGAGCACACCCTATGCGGCGCAGGTCGCTGCCACACAGGCGGCGCGTATTGCCCAGGAAAACGGCATGCGCGAGGTGGATGTCTACATCAAGGGACCTGGACCGGGCCGGGAAGCGGCGATCCGTTCGCTGCAATCAGCGGGCATTGTGGTCCGGTCGATTACTGACCTGACGCCCATCCCGCACAACGGGTGCCGTCCGCCCAAGAGACGGCGTGTTTAGTCGCTTGGGCGACTGCGCAAGCCTCGTGGCTTGCGCTACAGGCCATTCAGGAGGGAACTATGGCTAGAAACATTGGCGCGACATGCAAGCTATGTCGTCGTGAAGGGGCAAAGCTCTTTCTCAAGGGAGATCGTTGTTCGTCGCCCAAGTGCGCCTTTGAGCGACGGCCCTATCCTGGCGGGCAGCATGGGCAACAGGCCCAGTTCCGCAGGAAGGTATCGGACTATGGCCGGCAGCTTCGGGCGAAGCAGAAGGCCCGCCGGGTGTATGGCGTCATGGAGCGACAATTCCGCCGCTACTTTGCCGAGGCATCGCAGCAGCGGGGCATGACGGGTGCCAACTTGTTGACCATGCTTGAAAGCCGCCTGGACAGCATCGTCTACCGCTTGGGCTTTGCGTCGTCGCGGGCCCAGGCGCGACAACTGGTGCGGCACGGTCATTTCGACGTGAATGGTCACAAGGTGGATGTCCCGTCCTACCTGGTTCGGCTTGGGGACGTGGTGTCCGTCCGGGCCGGCAGCCGGCAGAACAGCTTCTTCCAGACGTTGGTTGAGGATCTGGAGCACCGAGCTGCCCCCGAGTGGCTGACGCGCGATGATGAGGCGCTCTCTGGTCGCGTCCTGGCATTGCCGGTTCGGGCTGACATCAGTGCCGACATTCAGGAGCAACTGATTGTTGAGTACTACAGCCGCTAGACAAGGTGCAAGGCACAAGGAACAAGGAACAAGGCGGAGGGCACAACTGTGGATTTCGCATTGGGCCTTGTGAATTGAGAGGGGGGTGCCGCTTGATGACTCAGGTCTTTCCCAAGATCGAAATCGATGCTCAGGCTAGAAACTATGGGCGTTTTCTGATCGGCCCGATGGAATCCGGGTACGGAACCACCTTGGGCATTGCTCTGCGGCGGGTCCTGCTTGGCTCGCTGGAGGGCGCTGCGATCTCCTCGGTGTACGTGAGGGGTATCCATCACGAGTTCTCGACGATTCCTCATGTGCGTGAGGATATGACGTCGTTGCTGCTCAACCTGAAGCAAGTGCGGTTCCGCTTCCTGGACGATGAGGAAGAGTCCGCCCGGCTGCGGCTGGATGTGCGGGGCGAAGGCGTCGTCACCGGAGGAGACATTGTATGTCCTCCGACCGTCGAGGTGGTCAATCCTGAGGTGTACCTTCTGACCACCGACTCGCCTGAAGCCGACCTGGAGATGGAAATGGGCCTCTCGCGAGGCCGAGGATATTCGCCTGTGGAGGAGCGTGGTAAGCTGCCTGTGGGCGAGATACCTGCCGACGCCGTCTTTGCCCCGATCCGCAAGGTGAACCACCGGATTGAGCGGGCGCGCATCGGCCAGATCAGCAACTACGACAGGCTGATCCTGGAAATCTGGACCGACGGCACGATTTCGCCCGTCGAGGCACTGAGCACAAGTGCTCAGATTCTTGTCGAGCACTTGGTCGTGCTTGCCGATTTTGGCAAGGCCGCCGTGCGAATGGAACCGGACGCGCCGGTGAGCCGTATTCCCGAGCGCATCGCGGAAGTGAGCATTGAGGAGCTGGATCTGTCGGTGCGTGCCTTCAACTGCCTCAAGAGAGCGGGCATCACGAAGGTGGGCGAGATCCTGGAAAGGCTCCAGCGTGACGAGCGAGAGCTCCTGAACATCCGGAACTTTGGCCAGAAGTCGCTGGAGGAACTGAAAGAAAAACTGGAAGCAAGAGGCTACTGGCCGATCGCCGGCGAATAGCGGCTCGGTTTGAGGGGATGGACGAGAGATGAGACATGGGAGAGTAGGCCGCCACTTCAAGCGGTCAAGCGGCCAGCGACACGCATTGTATCGTACACTGATGACGGAGCTGTTCCGCCATGAGGAGATCATGACCACCGAGGCCAAGGCGCGGGCCATCCGCCCACTGGCTGAGCGGCTTGTGACCAAGGCACGCAAGGGGCGCGCCGACCGGGTGATCGACCTGGCCAAGCAGCGCAACAAAACGACGCTCACGGCCTGGTTCGGTGCCAAGCGAGCCGAGCAGTTGATCGCGCTGGTGGACCAGGGGGACGAAAAGGCCCTGGCGGATGTGGCGGGGCAGATGGCTCTGCATGCCAGGCGCCAGGTGCTGGCGACGCTGCCGGACAAGGATGTGGCCCACAAGCTGGTGGACGAGATCGCGCCGCGCTTTGCCGAGCGCCCGGGCGGTTACACGCGCATGTACAAGGTCGGGATGCGCCGGGGCGATTCCTCGCCCATGGCGCTGCTGCAATTGGTGGAGTAAGGCAAGGCGCAATGCACAAGGAAGAATGCACCGTGCGCAATTGGGCATCGAGCAGTGTGCATTGAGACATTCAGAATTGAGCATTGCGACTCGAGTGTGGGCCAGGCTGGAATACGACGGGACCGATTTCTACGGCTTCCAGGTCCAGGCGCGAGAACGGACAGTTCAAGGAGAGATTGAGCGAGCGATTCGAGCGGTAACAGGCTACGATGTGCGCGTGGTGGGCGCCGGCCGGACCGACCGGGGAGTTCATGCCCGGGGCCAGGTCATCGCCTTCACAGCCAACTGGAAGCACGACCTGTCGGCTCTCCAGAATGCACTCAACGCAACATTGGCGCCCGATGTGGCAATCCTGTCTCTAGGACCTGCCACCGAGGAGTTCCATCCTCGATACTCCGCTCGGAGCCGCACCTATCGGTACATCGTAGTGAACCAGTCGTGGCGACTCCCGCTGGAGCGGAGATACACCTGGCATGTGGCGCCGCCGCTGGATCAAGAACGGATGGAAGCCGCCAGCCGGTTCCTGATAGGAAAGAGGGATTTCTCGACCTTTGGGCGACCGGTGCATGGAGACAACACGGTCCGCACCGTTTGTCGGGCGGAGTGGGAATGCCGGACAGGAGCTTCACGATCGCGAGAGGGTGGACGCCTGGTCTTTGAGATCGAGGCTGACGCCTTCCTTTACCGGATGGTGCGGAGCATCGTCGGGACGCTTGTCCGGGTGGGCATCGGGGAGCTGACGGTTGAGGAGTTTGAAGGTCTGCTACGGGCTAGAGATCGGAGCCTGATCCGGCTGGTAGCGCCTGCTCAGGGGCTGTGTCTGATGCGGGTGGATTATGATGCAACGTTTCAAGGAGTTGTGCAGTGAGGACTTTTACCGAGAAAACAGCGAACATTAGGCAGGAGTGGTACGTGGTCGACGCCCAGGGCCTGACCCTTGGGCGGCTCGCGGCACGCATTGCCCCGATCCTGAAGGGCAAGCACAAACCGACCTATACCCCCCATTTGGACTGTGGCGATTTTGTGATCGTTATCAACGCAGAAAAGGTGCGGGTGACCGGGCGTAAGCTTGATCAGAAGCTCTACCACCGGCACTCTGAATATCCTGGGGGGCTGACAACCATCAACCTGCGGGATCAGCTACAGCGACACCCGGAGCGGGTGTTGGAAGAGGCAGTTCGAGGTATGCTGCCCAAGAACAGGCTGGGGCGACGGATGTTCAAGAAGCTCAAGGTGTATGCCGGTGGTTCGCATCCTCACCAGGCGCAACAGCCCAAACCGCTAGACTTTGGGGAGAGTGACAATGTCGGATGATGTTCGCTTCTACGAAGGTGTGGGCCGGCGCAAACGGGCGATCGCTCGCGTGCGTCTGTATCCTGGCGATGGCCAGATTGTGATCAATGAAAAGTCGCTGAAGCAGCACTTCGGTCGTCCTCAGGACTGGATGGCTGTAGCGGCGCCGCTCAAGCTGACCAGCACCGAGGCGAGCTACAACGTCTCGGTCCAGGTCACTGGAGGTGGGGTGACCGGCCAGGCTGAGGCAATCCGACACGGTGTTGCCCGTGCTCTGCTGTTGGCCCGCCCGGAGTTGCGGTTGGCCCTGCGTCGAGCCGGCTTTCTTACGCGCGATCCCCGAGAAAAGGAACGCAAGAAGCCCGGTCTGAAGCGAGCCAGAAAGGCGCCGCAGTACACCAAGCGCTAGAGCAGAACCTGGGCCACGTCTTGTGCTTCTTGCATGCTGCATAGGCGTGAGTCGCGTGGCCTGCGCTACCTATAGTGGGTCTGGGTTGCCGGGCTACTACCTATGCTGTAGGACTAACCGGTGAAAACCCTGGAGAACCCCGTTTTCTTAAGGAAAACGGGGTTCTTTCATCTGATATTAAAGTAAAAGCCGGGCGATCCACTTCTCTTTGTGTGAAAATCAGCAAATCCACCCCTAGAACTTGCATTTTCCATAGAAAACTGCTATAATCCATAGCGTTGGAGTGGAGATGCCAATCCTGATGAGACTTGGTGAGTTCCTGGGCTCTCCGCTGGGCAGTTTTGTCTACCACCTCCTACTGCTTCTGGCGGTTGAAGCTACCCTGGCCATGGCCTGGGGGGAGTGGCGTCGCGCCCGCGACGAACAGGCCCGCAGGCTTCTTGTGGCCATGGCTGGCCTGGCCGGAGTTCGCCTCCTCTACATTGGAGCAGTGCTCCTGACCGCGGCCAAACTGGTCCCGGTGACGAGTCTTCTTCCCCTGGAGCGCCTGGCAGATACCGCGAGCATCTGCTTTCTGGGATGGGGCGTGCTGCGGGCGGGCAGGGCGGAGGGACGCGCCTGGCGCTGGCTCTTTTCCTCTCACCTCCTAGCCGCATTTGCGTGCGGCGCAACATTTCTGTTCCTCTGGAACAGAGCGGTCAACGAGCTCCCTGGCCTAGACTACACGCTCTCTTGGCAGTCGACCGTGTGGTCCATATGGCAGATGGTATTGGCCTCTCTCGTAGGTCTGGCTGTGCTGCGCACTCTTCGAGGGGCCACGGCAGGCGCCGGCCGGGTACCCTTTGCCATGGCGATTGGTCCCATACCCTTCCTGTTCCTCGGAGGGTTGCTGCAGATGCTCCTGGCCGGGCAAAACCCCAACATCCCCACCTGGGAGCGACTCTCCAATCTGGTGGCTTACCCCTTGATCGTGGTGGCGGTTTACCAGGGGATCGTTGCCAGCCTACGCCTCCACACCGAGCAATTGCAGGAGATTAGCCAGGCCTCCCTCGACCAGATCAAGAGCCTGCTCCTACTGGTCGAAGAGGCACGCCAGGTCTCCGGCTCGCTCAGCTTGCCCTCCGTGCTTGAGAGCGCCGTCCGCGGGGTGGCTCGCGCGCTGGATGCCGACCAGTGCGCCGTTGCCCTTCCCGAGGAGACAGAGCCCGGCTACGTGCGCCTGGCCTCCGTCTACAATGCCCAGGCAGGCAAGCCGGTGGCGCCTCGAGGAGAAGCAGTAACCTTCCCTCTCGACTACCAGTTGGCCATCCAACAGGCCATGCGCCGCAAAAAGGCCGTGATGGTCGACGACCCGGACAATGCGCAGTTGAGGATCCTGTTCAACCTGCTAGGCTCGAGCGAGGCAGGGCCTTTGCTGGTCCAGCCGCTCCTGCACGATGGAGAGGCCGTCGGGGCAATCCTGGTCGGCAACTCCCGTTCACGCCGCTCCTTCACACCGAATGAGGCCAAGCTGTGCCAGTCCATGGCCGACCAGGTAATGGTTGCTCTTCAGAATGCCCGACGTTACCAGGACGCGCAGGACCGGATCAGAGAGCTGCACCGGTCTCTGGGCGACCAACGCCGGGGACTTGAGGTCTCGGCCTTGGCTGGCCGAGGGGCACGAGGAGTTGGGGAGCCAACCTTGAGCCAATTCCCCCCATGGGACGGGGAGCCCGACCCAGCCGGCTCCAGTGTGGCCTCCCTCCACCCTCCCCGTAGCGGAAGGGGCGAGGAAAGAGGAGGGGCTAAGCCACGTGGATTTGCGCCGCGCTCGAGGGCGGGCTCAGGGCAGGGAACAACCGGATCGTGACAATGCGTGGTTGGGTGTCCCGCCTCTCAGGTCTCCTCTTTCCCCTGGTCGCCGTGCTGAACCTGGGCGTGGCGGCCATCCTTGCCGGCCAGGAGCAGGGATTGGCTGGTGTCGCCAAGGGGGGGGCTCGCCCACGGCGCAGCTAGAGCCAACCGCAAGCCAAGGGGCTGATGCAACAGCCGTAACGCTCGCCCCGACCGCATCTGTCACCCCCTCGTCAGGCGTGGAGACAGGGATCACAACCGTCCCTGCCACATCCGAGGCTGGTGTTATCTTCGTGCCTCCCTTTGAGATCACTGCCACGTCAGCACCGGCCACATGGCCACCGGCAGGGCAAACGCCGACCGCCACGGTGCGCCCCGCGCGTCCTCCGGCGGCTACCAAGACACCACGGAGGTGGTGCACCAAGCCGGCCCAGTGGTATAACTATATCGTGCAGCGGGGTGATACTCTGACCAACATCGCCCAGCGCTCCGGCACTACAGTGATCGCCTTGAAGCAGTACAATTGCCTGACGGGCGACACGATCTATGCCGGCACTATCCTGTGGGTGCCGCGGCCAATCTATCCTCCCACGAGTGTGCCCCTGCCGACCAAAACGCCGAAGCCAACGCTGGCGCCAACGCAGACCGACGAGCCACCCACCGAGCCGCCGACCGAGCCGCCGACCGAGCCACCGACCGAGCCACCGACGGAACCCCCGACCGAGCCACCGACGGAACCCCCGACCGAGCCGCCGACGGAGCCTCCTACCGAGCCGCCGACGGAACCGCCGACCGAGCCGCCCACTGAGCCGCCGACGGAACCGCCGACCGAGCCGCCAACAGAACCCGTGCCGCCGGCGCCCTAGCGGCAGTTGGCACCCGAAAGGTTGTCGGTTATAGTCAGGTGCGGGGGGACTGGCATGAGAACTGGCAATGTGTGGTGGCTGCATCGGCAGGCAGGAAGGCCTGCTGCGACTCTCGCTCTCCTCGCTCTCTTGGTGTTGGGCAGCTTCTGGCCCGCTGCGGCGCAGGGGCCGCTGCCTGCGGTTGGTCTGCCTGCGGCGCCGGGCGAGTTCAAGCCCGGGGAAGTGCTCGTCAAGCTCGAGCCGGGGATGGCCGCCGGCACAGAGGAAGCTCTCCGCACTCGCCATGGAGCGACCTACGCCGGGGATGTCTACGGGATCGACGTCGAGATTTGGCAGGTGCCGGAGGGGCAGGAGTGGGCAATCGTCGATTGGCTCGGTCGTGAGCCGCAAGTCGAGTATGCCCAGCCCAACTACGTCTATCGGGTGTTGGGTACACCCAACGATCCCCACTTCTCCAAGCAATGGGCCCATGTTACTATGGAATCCCCAGCGGCCTGGGACATATCCAAGGGCAGCTCGAGTGTCCACGATTCGCGATCATCGATACGGGCATCGATGAGGCCCATCCGGAGCTTGCGTCTCGGATAGTCGCGGGCTACGACTTTGTCGAGAATGACACCAACCCGCACGATTTGAACGGCCACGGGACGCACGTGGCGGGCATCGCCGCGGCCGTCACGAACAACGGTGCCGGCGTGGCCGGCATGGACTGGCAGGCCCGGATCATGCCGGTGCGTGTGCTCGACGCATCCGGCAGCGGCTACACCTCGAATGTCGTGTCCGGCATCAATTGGGCCTTTGCCAATGGAGCCGATGTGCTGAACCTAAGCCTTGGCTCCACGTCGAACGACTGGTATCTCCAGTACGCCGTCACGAATGCGCATGCGGCCGGAAGCTCCGTGGTGGCCGCGATGGGCAACAACCGGAACCAAAACCCGACATCGTACCCCGCGGCGTGCGAGAATGTGATGGCTGTGGCCGCCACGGGGCCGTCGGATACCTATACCTACTACTCTCAGTATGGCTCCCACTGCGACATTGCCGCCCCCGGTGGGGACATGGCATACCTGCACGATCCCGACGGCATCTACAGTACCATGCCGACCTACCACGTCGTCATGAACGATGAAGGCTACTATCAGAACTATGACTACCTGCAGGGTACGTCCATGGCCACCCCCTACGTCTCGGGCTTGGCTGCGCTTGTGCGGTCGCTCGATTCCACGCTTTCCCCAGACCAGGTGCAGACCATCATCGAGAACACGGCCGTGGACCTTGGCTCCAATGGCTGGGATGTGAACTACGGCCACGGCCGGATCGATGCCATGGCCGCCCTCCTGGAAGCGCTGGACCCGCCGGCCGCACCTGTCCTTTCCTCCATCAGCAATGCAGATGGCGACGGCGCTTACTTGGTCGACTGGAACGACGTGCCTACCGCGGCGAGCTACACGCTCCAGGAAGATGACAACAGCAGTTTCACTTCACCCACTGCGGTCTATATTGGGGCCGGCACCCAGCTAGACGTCAGTGGGCACACCGGCGGGATGTGGTTCTACCGTGTCCTGGCGTCCAACCAGGCGGGCGACGGCCCCTGGAGCAACACGCAGGCCGCGGTGGTCAGGCCCGCAGCGCCGGTTCTGGACCCGATCACCAACCCGGGCGGCGGCGATGCTTACATGGTGAGTTGGTCCACGCCTGTGGGCGCTGTTGCCTATAGGCTGGAAGAGGACGACAACTCGGCGTTTACGAGTCCGGCGGTACGCTATGAAGGGAGTGCGCCGCAGTACGGCGTGACCGGCCAGCCGGAAGGCTCTTGGTACTACCGCGCGCTGGCCTACAACATGGCCGGCGATAGTCCCTGGAGCGGCACGGCCAACACCAATGTGTCCCCTCGCCCATTGGCGGCGCCGGTCATTGACCCGATCGGCAACCCAGACGGGGATGGAACCTATATGGTTAGCTGGCCCAACGTACCGGGGGCGACTGGGTATACTCTGGAACAGAGCTCCAATCCCTATTTCTCTAGCCCAGAAGTAGTCTACACCGGGAGCGCGCCGGAGTTCGGTGTCAGTGACCAGCCGGGAGGTACCTGGTACTATCGTGCCCGCGCCATAGGGGCTGCCGGCTCTGGTCCCTGGAGCAACACGCGATCGGCGATCGTCACCAGCGACCTCTATCTGCCTCTAGGCCTTTGGGCCTACGATCCAGACGTCCTGATCGACGAGGGGTTTGAGGGGGGAGCCATTCCTCCAGATGACTGGACCCTGGTCGCCACGGACCCCGTCTACACTTGGGAGATCTGGCCCTTCACTCCACCCTTCCCGCCCCCAACTTACCCGGGAGCCTATGAAGGCTCATACTCCGCCGCCTGCAATGGGACCGGCATGGATCAAGATGAAGTACTGCTCAGCCCTCCTTTCCAGGCCACCACGGCTTCGCTTCGATTCTACTCCTTCGGCGATCCTTCTTTCTGGAATGATTCCAGGTTGAGGGTTTGGTTGGTGATCGGTGATTGGGATGGCGGGGCCAGCGACGATATCCTGGTCCACACGGCCAACAACGATTGGCCGACGGACCCCCTCTACTACCTGTGGGTGCCAAGCAGCGTGGACTTGACGCCCGATCTGCCCGCCGGCACGCCGGTGCGCGTGGGATTCCAGTACACGGCCGGGCCGGATGGCGATCTGATCGGCCTGGATGCAATCCTCATCACGCGGTACTAGCTAGGCCCCCGATCGGGATGCAGAGGGCGGCCATCCTGCGATGGCTGCCCTGCCCTGGTCTTGGCTTTCTCTTGGCGTTTCGCCTCCCGTGTGCTATACTCCCAAACGGAGACAGAGAGTGATTATCGATTTCCACACGCACATCACGGCGCCGGAGATCATCGCACGGCGTGACGAGTACTGTGTGTGCGATGCCTGGTTCCGCGATCTGTACACCGATCCCAAGGCTCGTCTGTCTTCAGCCGAGGACCTGATTTCCGCCATGGATCGTGCGTCGGTGGACCGCGCCGTAACCTTTGGCTTCGGCTGGCGGGACATGGACCTTTGCCGGCGTGACAACGACTATGTCATGGAGGCAGTTCAGCGCTTCCCCGATCGCCTCATTGGCTTTGGCATTGTCAACCCGGGCGCAGGGGATGGGGCGGTGCGTGAGCTGGAGCGCTGCGCCGCCGGCGGATTGCATGGCATTGGTGAGCTGATGCCCGATGGGCAGGGCTTTCGCCTCGACGACGAGCAGGCGATGGCGCCCGTCGTGGAGGCTGCCCGGGAGCACAGGATGCCACTCCTGGTCCATTGCAGTGAGCCGGTGGGGCACCTCTATCCAGGCAAAGGAACGGTGACACCCGACGAAGTGATACGCTTTGCCCGGCTTTTCCCAGAAGCAACGCTGGTGTGCGCGCATTGGGGCGGTGGGACCATCTTCTACGAGCTGATGCCCGAAATCGCGGCAGTCATGCGCAACGTATACTACGACACCGCGGCCTCGCTCCTGCTATACCGTGATGACATTTTCGAGCTGGTCGCGCACCTCGCCCCGGGCAAGGTCCTCTTTGCGACAGACTACCCTCTCGTCTCGCCTCAGCGCATGATCGAGCGTATGGAGAGGGTGAGGATGCCCGTCGCTACACTGCGACGGATACTTGGAGGCAATGCCTGGCGAGTGCTGGTGGCTAGCGGAGGCTTGGATGGAGACGCTGCGAACCTTCATCGCGATTGAGTTGGACGATGCCCTGAAGGCGGCGCTGCGCCACGCTCAGGAAGGGTTGAGCGGCCGAATCGCGGCGCGAACTGTGCGCTGGGTGCATGTGGAAGGAATCCATCTGACACTCAAGTTCCTGGGGGACACGCCGGTAGCGAGCGTGGAGGGGGTGAAGGCAGCCTTTGCCCGGGCGGCCGAGGAGGTGGGGCCGTTTCGGCTGGCCGCAAAGGGCCTCGGATGCTTCCCAAACATGCGGCAGCCCCGTGTGGTTTGGGTGGGCGTGGAAGAGCCCCTGGGCGCTTCTGTCGCGGCTGCAGAAGGCAGTCGAGGCCCACGTGAGCCCCTTGGGCTTTCCTGCCGAGCAGAGAGCCTTTAGCCCGCACCTGACGCTCGGGCGCGTCCAGCAGTACGCTTCCCACTCCGAGGTGCGCATGATCGGGGACGCTGTGGCCGCGAGCGTTGTCGAGGCGCTGGGTGAGATGCAAGCGACGGCGGTCTCTTACATCAAAAGCGATTCTTGGGCCCGGCGGCGCGGTGTACACGAGGTTGTTCGAGGCGAGGTTGGGTGGTTGAGCGGTTCTGGGGCCAATGGGACGGCGCAGAGTGTGTCGCTCCCTCGGCCCGGCGACTGCCAGAAGGGAGCAGGAGAATGGAGGATCTGAGGCGTCACTTTGGCGAGCTGAAACTGATCGCGGGCAATGCCAATGTGCAGCTCGCGGCCAAGATCGCCGAGGAGCTAGGCCAGCCCC
The DNA here is from genome assembly GCA_963701775.1 of uncultured Chloroflexia bacterium. Taxonomy (GTDB): domain Bacteria; phylum Chloroflexota; class Anaerolineae; order JAAYZQ01; family JAAYZQ01; genus DAOQVR01. The sequence continues at coordinate 954,220 of CAVPBH010000027.1, read as the reverse complement.
TGGAAAAGACGAGCGTCGGCCGCTTCGACGATGGCGAAGTCCAGGTGGATCTTGACTGCGTAGTCCGTGGCACCGATGTCTTTATCATCCAACCGATCTGCCAGTCGCACTCTGGCCCACAGAAGCGGCCGTGCCTGACAACAGGGACGCCGGGCGGGAAGGGCCTCGATGTGTGCACCTACCAGTCGATCAATGACAACCTGATGGAACTGCTGGTCATGATCGACGCTGCGCGTCGAGCCTCCGCCGGACGCGTCACCGCGGTGGTTCCCTACATGGCGTATGCCAAGCAGGAGAAGAAAAAGCGGGCGCACGAGCCGATTACGGCCAAGCTGGTCGCCAACCTGATCACGCAGGCCGGCGCCGACCGGCTCCTGACGGTGGACCTACACACACCGGCCATCGAGGGCTTTTTCGACATCCCGGTCGACCACATGCGCATGGCGTCGCGCATGGCGGCCTACTTTCGCAAAGAGCTGGATCTCGAAGAGGCGGTCGTGGTCTCTCCGGATGCCGGTGGAGTCGCGCGGGCCACCGAATTCCGGGATTGCCTGAAAACGGACAAGCTCGCAATCGCGCGTGATGAGATGGCCATTGCGTTCAAGCGGCGGACGTCGAAGAATGAGCCCACCTTCATCGACATGGTGGGAGACGTGGCCGGCCGGCCGGCTGTGATCTTTGATGACATGATCCAGTCAGGAGGCACGCTTCTACAGGTGGTAGATAGGCTGCGGGAGAGGGGTGCCACGGAGGTGCATGCGGCCGCCGTCCATGCCGACTTTACGGTGGGAGCGCTGGAGAGGCTTCAGAACCATCCCGAGCTGAAGACGGTCATCCTGTCGGACACGACGGCCACCGCATTCGAGTCGGTAGGGGGCAAGGTCCAATTGGTGACCTCGGCCCGCATCCTGGCCCAAGCCATCTGGCGCGTCCACACGCAGCAGAGTGTGGGCTGGATCTTTGACACACTTCGTGACGAGGGCGAGCTGCCGCCCTTTAGGCGGACGGCATAGGGCGAGCGCAAGGCCCATCGCCCCGCTAGTCTTCCTCCTTTGGTGCCGGCACGGCATGCCAGAGGAGGAGAAGAACCTTCAAAACCAGGAATAGGGCACCCACCAGGAGCATCGCTGCCGCGGCGATGGCGGCCAGCCCGACCAGTTGGGCATTGATCTGCCCCGGCCAGTCGGCGGTGAGCCCGGTCGCCGGGAACAGGCCGGTGACTCCCTGGCCGCTCGCGCCCACGGAGCTCACGCCGCCCGTCCCATTCCAGCCGAGGCCGGTGAGCCCGTCGCCAAAGACGCCTGGCGCCAGCGCACCCAGCACGCCGCCCAACAAGCCGATGGAGATGGCGCCGATGGGGTCGTCGATGCGCAGCACCTTGTGCAGCAAGAAGGTGGCGAGGGGAACAAGCAGGCCGGCGACGGCGCCGGTGGTCAACGCCGTCCAGGGCGCGACAAAAGGCGCAGCGCCCGCCACGGCGATCACGCCGGTTGCCGCGCCGCGGGCGGCTGCCAGCGAGTCGGCCGCCCCAGTCGTGAACCACGTGTAAAGGCAGGGCAGCAGGGCGCCGCCGGCGGCCGCCAGGACCAGGTTCACCGCAGCCCGGGCGCTGCTCAGCTCGGCGAGATTGCGCACGGGATCGGCCCCGACCAGGGCCATCGCGCCGATGCCCACCAGGCCGGCGCCCAGCATCGCCAGCACCGGCAGGTGCACCGGTGGCAGAGCGGGTGTCTCGCCATCCGGGAGCGGCGGCAGGCGGCGTCCGAAGACAAGGATGCCTAGCAGCGAAACCATCCCGCCTACCAGGGCGGCCGTGCTCAGCCCGGTCGCGTCGACGTAGCCGTGGCCCATGCCGAGGGTCTCGCCGGTGTGCATGAGCCAGCCGCCGCCGGAAATCCAGTTACCGACCATCGGAAAGACCAGGCCACCGACAAAGGCGCCTGCAAGCGCGGCCATCCAGCCCGGCGTCCGCTCGCGGAGCGTGAGTAGAGGCAATGCGACCGCGATGGTGAGCGGTGTCAGGATGGCCAGGTAGTGGTTCAAGGCGGCAGGGGACGCGGCATCTCCGAGCAGGAAGAAGCCACGCAGCCCCAGCACGCCCCAGTCCAGCTTGAGAGGCGAGGCCCATTCCCAGACCAGGCCTTCCAGCCCGGGCAGGGACGATGTGAGGCCGATGCCTCCAGCGTAGAAGGCAAAGCCGCAGGCCCACAGGCAGACGGCGGCCAAGGCTGCGGCTCCGAGGCCGGCCACGGCGGACCTAGCCGGGCGCCGCCCGGCCAGCCCGGCTACCAGGACAAGTATCAGACCAGCCGGAAGTGTCAGGGCAAGAACTGCAGATAGTGTGCTTGGCATCGGGAGCAATTCCTTGTCGGTAAGCTTTGTCGTCGACGGCATGCTTGGCACGCTGGCCAAGTGGCTGCGTATCCTGGGCTATGATACCCTATTTGACCCGGGCCTGAACGACCACCAGTTGGTGCGTCTGGCACGGGCCGAAGGCCGTGTGTTGCTGACGCGCGACCGGGAGCTTGCCCGGAGGCGCGGAATCACTTCCTTGCTCATCCTGAGCGAAGACCTGGACGAGCAAATCCGGCAGGCATTGGCCGAATGCGCCCCTGGCACGGGGGCACTGGGCGTTGAGATCGGCAGACTTGCGCCACGTTGCCCGGTGTGTAATGATATGCTTCAGGCGATTGACCTGGAAACAGCCCGCGCGCTGGTGCCGCCCTATGTGGCGCAGACCCAGCCGTCGTTCTCCCAGTGTCCTGCTTGCCGGCGTGTCTACTGGCGTGGCACCCACTGGCAGCACATGGAAGAGTATTTGAAAGAGATTCAATTGTAGGAGGTACAAACCCTGGAGTCACTAGAACTGGCCCATACAATTGTCGATGCGATTGCCGAGCGCTTTGGCTCGAACATCGTCATGCTGGACGTGCAGCAGGTATCGCTGCTGGCCGACTACTTCATCTTGTGCAATGCCGATAGCACGCCCCAGGTCCGGGCCATACAGGAACAGGTGCGGGACGAAGCCACCAAGGCGGGCGGCCGGTGCCTTCACGTGGAAGGGGAGCCTGAATGTGGCTGGGTTCTCCTGGACTATGGTTCTGTAGTGGTTCACATCTTTGACCCCGAGCTGCGCGCCTACTATGATCTCGAAGGCCTGTGGAGCAAAGCTCGCCTGGTTGTCCGCATCCAGTAGCCGCTCGTTCTATTTTACCCTGGGCACGGCGAACAGACAAACGAGAGACTCTTGGTCTTCATGTCTATCAAAGCAAGGAGGCAAGTGATGTTTCAGACCTTTGATCAGGCCGAGCAGTTCATTCAACAGCACGGCGTGCGGATGGTGGATCTCAAGTATACCGACTTGTGGGGTCGTTGGCACCACGTCACCGTCCCCGCCCGCGAATTCACGCCGGACCTCTTGCTGCAGGGTGTGGGCTTTGATGCCTCCAGCGTCGGGCTCAAGCCTCTGAAGGCCGGCGATATGGTCGTGGTTCCCGACCTTACCACGGGTTTCATGGATCCGTTCTGGGATGCACCCACACTCAGTTTCATCTGCTCGGCCAAGGAGGCCGACACCCGCCTCGATTTCCCGCGCGACCCACGCAACATCGCGCGCCGGGCAGAGGCCTACCTCCAGGAGACGGGCATCGCCGAAGCAAGCTGCTGGGGCCCGGAGTACGAGTTCTACATCTTCGACTCGGTGGCATACGAAAACGAGGTCCATCGCGTTGGCTACCGTCTCCAATCCACGGAAGGAGGGTGGAACAGCCCCACGGGCGGCCTTGGCTACTACATCCCCTTGCATGGGGGGTACCATGCCCACCCGCCCCGCGATTCGCTCTATAACCTGCGAAGCGAGATGTGCTTGAACCTGGAGGCGATGGGGGCTCCCATCAAGTACCACCACCACGAGGTCGGGGGGCCGGGCCAGGTCGAGATAGAGACGCCGATGATGGGCCTGCTCCAAAGCGGCGACGTCACGATGCTGGTCAAGTATGCCACCAAGATGACCGCGACCCGCCACAGCCAGACCGTCACCTTTATGCCCAAGCCTCTCTTCGGCGAAGCGGGAAACGGCATGCACTTTCACCAGATGCTCACCCGCGCCGGCCTCTCGCTCTTCTACGATCCGGCCGGCTATGCCGGGCTGAGCCGGACGGCCCTACACTACATCGGCGGTCTGCTCAGCCACGGGCCGGCCCTGCTGGCCTTCACCAACCCCAGCACCAACTCCTTCCGACGCCTGGTGCCCGGTTACGAAGCACCCGTCAACCTCTTCTTTTCGTTGGGCAACCGCAGTGCCGCGGTCCGCATCCCCAAGTATGCCTGCACCCCCACCGACCAGCGCCTCGAGTTCCGCCCACCCGACGCGACCTGCAACGTCTATCTCGCTCTGGCCGCGCAGCTCATGGCAGGGCTGGATGGCATCGTGCGCCAGCTCGACCCCACGCAGGCCGGCTTCGGCCCCATCGACACGAACGTCTTCTCCTGGAGCGAGGAAGAGCGGCGCAAGATCAAGGGCCTGCCCTCGTCCCTCGGCGAGGCGCTGGAGGCGCTCCATGCCGACCACGACTTTCTGCTGGCAGGCGGCGTCATGGACGAGGTCTTTATCCAGGATTGGATCGACTTCAAGATGACGCGCGAGCATATGCAGGTGCGTGACCGGCCCCATCCGTACGAGATGGAGCTATACTTTGACGTGTAGGAGGCAAGAAATGCCTGCTAGAGAAATCCATCCTCCACGAGGGACTCAGCTCACGTGCAAGAACTGGCTGATCGAAGCCCCGTACCGCATGATCCAGCACAACCTGGACCCGGAGGTGGCGGGCGACCCGGCGCACCTGATCGTATATGGCGGCCGGGGGCGTGCGGCGCGAAACTGGGAATGCTTTGATGCAATCCTCGAAAGTCTGCGCCGGCTCGAGCCGGATGAAACCCTGTTGGTGCAGAGCGGCAAGCCCGTGGCCGTGTTCCGTACCCATGAGGATGCTCCCCGCGTGGTGATCGCAAACACCAACATTGTGCCTGCCTGGGCGACGCAGGCCAACTTCGACCGCTGGGAGGCCGAGGGGCTGATCATGTACGGCCAGATGACGGCCGGCTCGTGGATCTACATCGGCACCCAGGGCATTCTGCAGGGAACGTACGAGACCCTGGCTGCTGCCGCACGAAAGCACTACGGGCCGGCTGCCAGCCTCAGGGGCAAGCTTGTGCTCACCGCCGGGCTGGGGGAGATGGGCGGCGCGCAGCCACTCGCGGTCACCATGAACGAGGGCGTAGCCCTCTGCGTCGAGATCGATCCCTGGCGAGCCCAACGCCGCTTGGACCATGCCTACCTCGACGTGGTGGTCGACAACCTGGAAGAGGCGATGACCTTGGCGGAAGAGGCTCTTCGTAAGCAGCAGCCGAGGAGCATCGGCTTGCTGGGCAATGCCGCCGACATCTTGCCCGAGCTGGTCGTACGTGGCATCACGCCCGACATGGTCACCGACCAGACCTGCGCCCATGACCCGCTGATGTACGTGCCAAACCGCGTGGGCCTGGAAGAGGCGGCCGAGCTGCGCCGTCGCGACCCCAAGGAGTACCAGCGGCGCTCCATGCAGGCCATGGCGGACCACTGCCGGGCGATGGTTGCCATGCAGGAACGCGGGGCAGTTGTCTTTGACTATGGCAACAACCTGCGGCAGATGGCCTTCAATGCCGGTTACCGTGACGCCAAAGTCGGCGGCGATCCCGATGGTTCTTGGGCCTACCCGGGGTTTGTGCCGGCCTACATCAGGCCGCTCTTTTGCGAGGGCCAGGGTCCCTTCCGATGGGTGGCGCTTTCGGGCGATCCCAACGACATCTACGAGACCGACCAGATCATCATGGACCTCTTCCCCGAAAAAGAGCACCTGGTGCGCTGGATCAAGATGGCTCAGCAGCGGGTCAAGTTCCAGGGGCTTCCGAGCCGCATCTGCTGGCTTGGCTATGGGGAGCGCGACCGTGCAGGGCTTGCCTTCAACGACGCTGTAGCAAGCGGGAGGCTCACTGCCCCGATCGTGATTGGCCGCGACCACCTGGACTGTGGGTCGGTCGCCAGTCCAAACCGCGAGACCGAGGGGATGCGCGATGGCTCCGACGCCATCGCCGATTGGCCACTTCTCAACTTTGCCATGAACACCATCGGGGGGGCGACCTGGGTCAGCTACCACCATGGAGGCGGAGTCGGCATCGGCTATAGCCTCCACGCCGGGCAGGTCATTGTGGCCGACGGCACGCCGGCAGCAGCGCGCCGGCTGAAGCGGGTGCTGACCTACGACCCGGGCATGGGCGTGGTCCGCCACGTCGATGCCGGATACCCGGAGGCAATCGCCTTTGCCCGCGAGCGCGGCGTCAACATCCCAATGCTCAATGCCGAATGAACAATGCTCAGGGCGGGGGATTGTGCACTGTGTTGGCAGTTGTGCATTCTGCATTGTTCTGCTAGCATCACGCCATGAGAACAGAGCAAACGATCTGGCTACTGCGCCACCGCCGAGAACGCCGGAAGAAAAGCCGGGGAGGCCCGGGCAAGGTCGCTGCCGGTGTCTTCGGCAGCATGGTCATCCTCATGCTGCTTGGTGCCTTGTTCACCGTCGTGGCGGCTGCGGGAACCGCCGTCGGCGTCTATGCCTACTATGCGGAGGACCTCCCGGACCCGAACGAGATCGTCACGGCCCAAGAGCAGTTCGAAACGACCAAGATCTACGACCGCACCGGCCAGACGCTGCTCATGGAAGTGATCGATCCGCGCCGGGCCGACCGAGAAAAGGTGCCGCTGGACCAGATCCCTCTCAATCTACGCAATGCCACCATTGCACTCGAAGACAAGACCTTCTACGAGAACATGGGGGTAGATCCGGCCGGCATTGCCCGGGCCTTCATCTCGAACCTGCAAGGAAACCAGGTCCAGGGTGCCAGCTCCATCACCATGCAGCTCGTCAAGAACATCATCATCCCAGAAGAGGAGCGCTACGTCAGGTCCTACAGCCGCAAGATCAGAGAGGGCATGTTGGCCGTCGAGATCTCGCGTCTCTATTCCAAGGACCAAATCCTTGAGTGGTACCTGAACAGCAACGACTATGGCAACTGGGCGATTGGCGTGGAGGCAGCCGCCCAGGCCTACTTTGGCAAGCACGCCCGCGATCTGGACCTGGCCGAATGCGCGATGCTGGCGCCCATCCCTCAGTATCCAGGCATGAATCCCGTCTACAATCCAGAAGAAGCCAAGAAGCGGCAGGGCATTGCCCTACAACGCCTGGTGGAAGAGGGCTACATCACCCAGACCGAGGCAGATGCTGCCTTTGCGCAGGACCTCCAAGTCCACAGCGCGACGCTCAAGCGCTACGACATTGTCGCTCCGCACTTTGCCATGTACGTCCGCAAGCAGTTGGTGGATATGTATGGTGAGGACACCCTCTACACCCAGGGCCTGCGGGTGTATAGCACCATCGATCTCGACATGCAGCGCGTTGCCGAAGAGGAGGCAAACGCCCAAGTCAAAGCGCTGCAGGACGCGAAAAAGGACGTGACCAACGCCGCAGTCGTGATTCTGCGCACGCGAACCGCCGAAATCCTGTCGATGGTCGGCAGTATCGACTACTGGAACGAAGAAATCGACGGCAACGTCAACGTGGCAACTGCTCCTCGCCAACCAGGCTCGTCGTTCAAGCCATTTGCCTATCTGACCGCCTTGCATCAGGGGCACACAGCGCAGGAAATGATCATGGACGTACATTCCTGCTTCGACGATTGGCCCAATCCACCCTACTGCCCCGAAAACTATGACCGCAAGTACCATGGCCCGCAGAGCTTCCGGACGGCGTTGGCACGCTCGTACAATATCCCAGCGGTCAAGGTTCTGGACCTGGTCGGGGTGGGCAACGTCATCCGCAACGCCCATGCCCTGGGCATCAACACTCTCAACATGGACCTGGACTACTATGGCCTGAGCCTGGTCCTGGGTGGAGGCGAAGTCTGGCTGCTTGACATGGCCTATGCCTACAGCGTCTTTGCCAACGGCGGTGTGATGATGGGCCAGCCTACCAAGCTGGCACAGCCCGGCTACCGCGAGCTGGACCCTGTGTCGATCCTGCGCGTGGAGGACGCTACGGGAAAGGTGCTGTTCCAGTATGACCAACCCGAGGCGCGCAACATCGTCCTATCCGACGGCAAAGAGCTCATGGCCCAAGAGGCCTATCTGCTCACAGACGTCCTGTCCGACAACAGCGCCCGAGCCGCCGCCTTTGGCAGCAACAGCGTTCTGAAACTCGAGCCGGCCGGCCGCGGTCAAGACAGGCACCACGACAGACTTTCGCGATACCTGGACCGTCGGCTACACCCCCCAGATCGTCACCGGCGTATGGGTAGGGAACAACGACAACACGCCGATGGAAGGGGTATCGAGCACCCACGGTGCCGGCCCACTCTGGCACAACGTGATGGAGCGGATCTACAGCGAGGGCTATGCTGCCCGGATCCTGGGCGAAGTCGTGCTTTCCTTCCCCGTTCCCGATGGGCTCACCTCGGTGAAGTGTGTGCTCGGTCTCAGGTTTGCTCCCGACCGAGTATGATCCAAAGAAGATTAGTGCCCTCTTTATTGAAGGCACTGAGCCCACCGAGTTCTGCAATGTCCATCGCCTTGAGCGGGTGAACAAGTTCAGCGGCAAGCTGGCTACAGCCTGCACGCCCGCGGACCAGGTAGAGGAACGCGTGTTCGAGATCTATCCCGCCAGAGGCAGCCGACTGGGTACGCGAAGAGGGCGTTCCGCAGCCTCCGACCCAGCGCGACGAGATCTACGGTTGCAGCCCGGAGAGCGGGGACGTGGTGATCAGCACGCCGACGCTCGGCGGCCATGTGGCCGGCGTTGTGGCCGTCCGGGGCAACGCCCGATCGGGCAACTTTGCCCTGTACCGCCTCCGGTTCGGCGAAGGGCTCAACCCCTCCTCCTGGAGCCAGATTGGCGGTGATCACTACAACCAGGTGACCAACGACGTGCTCGAGTTCTGGGATGTGCGCGGGCTTCGAGATGGCCTATACACACTGGAGCTGGCTGTCGTCGACAACAGCCAATGGGCCAACAGCTCGACCATCTATGTGACGGTGGACAACACCCCGCCTGAGGCCTACGTCGGCTACCCGTGGCCCGGCCGCGTCTACCAGGTGGAAAAGGATGAGTGGGCCAACCTCTTCGCCGATGTGAGCGACAATGTCCTGATCGATCGGGTCGAATTCTATCTCGATGACAAACTGCTCGATTACAGCGTGGTAGAGCCCTACGGGATCAAGTGGGTGCTCACGATGCAGGATCTGAAGCTCAAGATCGTCACATGCAGCCCATCTATGGTACCAAGACCATCACCGATTCCGCCGGAGTTGTGACCACCGTACCGATCACCGTGACCTGGGTCGAGGTCAGCCCAGACGGCAAGACGATCACTCAGACCTGGGACGCCGGAACGATGATCGTATCCAGCACCCACGGCTATACCGAGTCGCACGTGGTGAAGGTCATGGCCTTTGATGCGGCCGGCAACAAGACAGAGAGCGAGAAGGTACGCTTCTACGTCATCCACAAGCCCAAGGAGAAAAAGACGGGGCTGCCTCTACACTTCCATGATTACTGGCAAGATCATGGGGCGCCGCTTGGTCTGCGCGTAGAGGAACTCACCGAGGCTGTCCTTGACCCGGGCGGTGAGGTCCGCCCTGGGCCCGCCTCCCTTCAGCGCCTGCACGATCCGCCCCGACGCCATGTCGATCAGCTCGCTCGCCTCACGTAGGTAGACAAAGCCGCGCGTGATGATGTCCGGTCCTTGGACAAGCTCACCGCTGTTGGCATCCACCGCCACAACCACGACGACGAAGCCGTCTCGCGACAGCAGGTGCCGGTCGCGCAGGACGACGCTGCCGACGTCGCCTACCCCCAAGCCGTCTACCAGCACGTGCCCTTCCGCCACTTTGCCGCCCAGCCTACCCCAGTCCGGCCCGAACTCTATCACCTGCCCGCTTTCGACCACGAATATGTTCTCTCGAGGGATACCCATCCCCTCTGCAATCCGAGCATGGTGGACTAGGTGGCGGTACTCCCCGTGGATCGGCACGAAGAAGCGCGGGCGGGTGAGGTTGAGCATCATCCTGTGCTCCTCGCGGCTGGCGTGCCCCGAAACGTGGACTGGGGCAATCTCATGGTAGTAGACCTCTGCCCCTGCGCGAAACAAGTTGTCGATGGTCCGGTTGACAAGCTCCTCATTGCCGGGGATCGGCGTAGACGAGATGACAACATGATCGCCGGGGCGGACGTTCACCTGGCGATGCTCGCCGATGGCCATCCGAACAAGCGCCGATGTCGGTTCACCCTGGCTTCCCGTGCACGCGATCGCCACCTGGCTGGGAGGCAGGCCGTTCATCTGCTGGGGGCTTAGCAGCTCATCTGGAGGTAGGTCCAGGTAGCCCAGCTCTGCGGCCTCGCCTGACATATCTCGATCATGCTCCGCCCCACGATGCCAAGCCGGCGCCCATGCTTCCGCGCCATCTCCCACACGAGCTGCACCCGAGAGATATTGGAAGCAAAGGTAGCGACGATGATCCGGCCAGTGGCCGACGAGAAGATTCGGTCGAGCGTCTCGCCGATTACCTGTTCGGAAGGTGTCTGCCCGTCATTCTCGGCATTCGTGGAATCGGAGAGCAAGACGTGGACGCCGCGCCCGCCCAACTCCGCGAGCTTGGCAAAATCGGTCAGCCGGCCGTCCACCGGAGTCTGGTCAAACTTGAAATCGCCCGTGTGCACGATCAGGCCTACCGGCGTCGTGATGCCCAATCCAATACCGTCGGGGATCGAATGGCACACCCGGAAGAATTCGACCTTGAAGGGCCCCAAGTCCAGGACGTCCTGGGGGGATATGGTCCGCAGGTCGGCACCGGCAAGCAGGTGGTGCTCTTTTAGCCTCACCTCAATTAGCCCTTGCGTCAGCCGTGTGCTAAAGATCGGGGCTTGCACCTTCTGCAGCAGGTAGGGCAGGGCGCCGATGTGGTCCTCGTGCCCGTGCGTGACAATGATCGCTTCGACCTGCTCGCTCCGTTCAAAGACATAGCTCATGTCCGGTATGACGATGTCAATGCCGAGCATATCGCTTTCGGGGAACATCAAGCCGCAGTCGATGATCAGCAGCCGGTCGTCGGCCTCCAGGACCATCATGTTCTTGCCGATCTGGCCGACTCCGCCCAGGGGGATGATCTTGATGCGATTCTCGGACAAGGTGCCTTCCTTTGCTCGCGTCAGGGCGGGGTCTCCCCGCCCTACCCTGGCCGGGCTAGAACAGACTCAGTTGCTCAGCTGGTGGAGGTTCGGGCTTTTCCTCTCGTACCTCCTCCATCTTGGCCAGCAAGCCTGGGAGCTTGAGGAAATCCTCCTCCACTACAGACCGCCACTTGGGCTGGTGCAGCGCTGCGGCCGGATGGAACATGGGCAAGTAGATCACGCCTGCCACGCGTTTGGGCTGGCCATGGATGCGCGAGATAGAGGCCCCTGGAAAATAGCGCGCCATGGAAAAGCGCCCGAGCGTGACCACCACCCGGGGGCGGATGAGCTCAATTTGCCTGTCCAGGAATGGCCGGCAGGCCTCGACTTCCGCGGGCTCTGGATCGCGGTTGCCGGGCGGACGGCATTTTATGACGTTGGCAATGTAGACGTCTGCCCGTCTGAGTCCGATCCCGCCGAGCAATTCCTCCAGGTACTGGCCGGCGGCCCCGACGAAAGGCCGGCCCTGGCGATCCTCGTGAAACCCGGGCCCTTCTCCGATGAACATAATGTCTGCATTCTCTGGGCCTTCTCCGGGTACCGCGTGTGTCCGGCCCTGGGCCAGGATGCATCGTTGGCACGTCTGGATCTCTTCGTACAGGAGCTTCAGTTGCGACACCCTTTGTCTCCTCTTTGAGTCTCTGCGCTGCTTGTGTCTTCCCCTCCGTCTCGGAGGCGAGCCAGCAGCTGGGCGCGGCACGCCCGTAGGCAAGCCAGGAATTCAGCGGATCCCAACTCCGGCGTGCCCATGATGTACGCGTCTTCGTTGTTGTCGGAATAGTAGGCCTTTTGTACCGAGAGGATCTCGAACCCATACTTGCGATAGAGCGCCAGGGCCCCCAGGTTCGAGACACGTACCTCGAGCGTTGCGCGCTGGGCCTCTAGCTCCAGTCCCCGCTCCAGGAGCGACACCAAGAGCAGCTCCCCCAGCCCTCGGCGTCTCCAATCAGGGTGCACGGCGATCGTGCTCACGTGGATCTCGTCTACCAGGTGCCAGGCGCCGGCGTAGCCGAGCGCGGGTGCCGGCACTTGTCCTAACAGTCGTTGCAGGGCAGAGCCCAGCGAGCTTTGCCAGCGTGGTTTCGGCCGCACCACGCGCATCGTGCTGTGAGGATTCTCGCTGATCTCGTAGCGGTAAGCTCGGGCCGACCACGGGGCGGAGAAAGAGACCCGTTCGATCTGCATGACTTGGTCGACGTCGGCCAGGACCATGGGCTCGACGACGAAGAGGGTACTATTCATCGATCTTGGGCTGCTGCAAGTAGATTGGAGTGAGAGTGGCGGGATTGTCAGACTCACCCTGGGATAGCCGCTCCCAGCCGATTTCGGCCAGGTAGGCTGCCCGCCGGAGCGAGGCTGCCGGTGTGGCGATTGTCACATCCGGGCCGAGCTGCTCGCGGATCAAGTCGGCATCGCGAGCGTCGATCTCCCCGCAGAGAAAGGCCGGCCTCTCGACCTCGGCGCACAGCTCTTGCCAGGTGGTCAGGTAGTAGTTGCCCTGCTGTAGCCACCGCCCCCGTCGCCGCACGTAGTGGGCCGCGCAGATCCGCCCACGGCCGGCCTGGCAGACGGCCCAGATAGGCAATGGCTGGAGGGTGTGAGGTCGGGCTACTACCTCCAGCGTCGGAACGCCGACCAGTGGCAGCCCGTGTGCCAGGACCAGGCCTTTCGCCACACCCAGCCCGGCCCGCAGCCCCGTAAAGGACCCCGGCCCCAGGCTGACGACGGCCCCATTCAAGGCAGACGGAGCCACACCCTGCTGCTCGATCATGCGGACCAGCCGCGGCATCATCTCGACCGTGTGATGATCCGAGCAGTTCCACGACTCTTCACCCAGGACTCGCCCGCCGTCTTGGTCATAGAGGGCAATGCTGGCCATGCGGGTGGCGGTGTCGATTGCTACGAGCATGATGCACGCCTCCCGGTGTGTCTCACTGGATACCATGCAAACTGGAACATGCTCTCAGGTCCAGGCATGACACGCGGCCTCCTAGCGCCCAAAGGCACTTTCGCGGAACTGCCGGAGCAGCTCATCATAGCGGAACCCCGAGGCGACCATGGTAAGGCCCCGTTTGGCCTCGCCCACGTGGCGTAGGGTGATCCACAGTCGCTCCGTGGGAAGCTCTTCACGGATCCGGTCCGCCCATTCCAGGACACATACGCCATCACCCTGGAGGTAACTCTCCAGGCCGATGGACCATGCCTCAGCCAGGGGGGCTGTCAGGCGGTACAGGTCAACGTGGTACAGCATGGGCCCTTCTGAGGACGGCCGGTGTTCGGCGATCAGGGTGAAAGAGGGACTGGTGATCGTCTCGACAATCCCCATTCCCTCACCAATGCCCTGTGTCAGGCAGGTCTTGCCCGTTCCTAGCTCACCTTCCAGGCATATCAGATCACCCGCTCGGGCAAGCGCTCCAAGCCGTACCCCAAACCGATGGGTTTGCTCAGAACTGTGACTGATAAAGTCAAGCGTGTGCTGGTCCAGGATTGCCATGACGGTGGGCCCTTTAGGACAATTCTACACCCGGCACGCAGAAACGGCAAGCACTTGACCCGAACTGGAAAGGTGTGATAGTATACCGGCGTGAAGGTCGGGGCCGCCCGTACCCGCTGGGTCTTGCCTGGCGGGGTGGGTCACTCTGGCGGGCCGGGCCTCTCGACATACGAAAGGAACCCCGCATGCGCTGCCTGGTCGTCTCTGACATCCACAGCAACCTGGAAGCACTCGAGGCCGTTCTGAGCCACGCCGGTCCGGTGGACTCTATCTGGTGCCTGGGCGACGTCGTTGGCTACGGACCAGATCCGAATGCCTGCGTGGAGTTGCTCCGCTCGGCGTCTCATCTTTGCGTTGCGGGGAATCACGACTGGGCAGCGCTGGGCAAGCTTGACCTGGCCGAGTTCAATGCCGATGCACGTGACGCCGCCATCTGGACACAGAAGCAGCTCACGCCGGACAATCTGGCCTTCCTGGAGGCGTTGCCCAAAGAGCTGCCCGAGCCGGCCATGGAGCGTTTCTGGTTGGTCCACGGCAGCCCATGCCACCCGATCTGGGAGTATATCCTGGATGCGCGGTCTGCGATAGCCGCTTTTGGTGGTTATGAAACAGCTTTCTGCTTCCACGGCCACACACATGTCCCAATCCTGATCCGCCAGGCTGCCCAGAAAGGCCGCGATCGCGTGATCTGGTCCCAGCCCTCTCGGGAACCATACACGCTTGGGCCGGAACGGATGCTCATCAACCCCGGCTCCGTCGGGCAACCAAGGGACGGCAACCCTCAGGCCGGTTACTTGCTCCTCGATCCCGAGACGCTTGTGGTCGAGTACCGGCGCGTGGACTATCCGTACCGGCGGACCCAGGACAAAATGCTGGAGCGCGGACTGCCCGCCCGGCTGGCGACGCGCCTGGCGTACGGCTTCTAGGGGAAGGGCGGTGCACCGTGAGTGAGGACAAAGCCATCCACCTCGGCCATCCTAGCTATGTCTGGGGCTTTGGGCAAGAGCGGCGGCTGCAGTTGATCCGCCGCTATGTGCCGCTCGAGGAGCGCACCATCCTGGATGTGGGGTGCGGGTTGGGCATGTATGTGCGCTCTTTCCGCCTTTACAGCCAGGACGTCCATGGGGTTGATATTGACGCAGATAAGGTTGCAGAGGCCTCCCGTGAGCTGCCCAACATCACGGTCGCGCCGGCGGAGGATCTACCCTATCCGTCGGGGGCATTCGACGTCGTGCTGCTGCATGAAGTAGTTGAACATGTCACCGATGACCGGCAGGCGGTTGCCGAGGCAGTACGGGTACTTCGCGATCCGGAACCGGTCGGATCGGCCGTGGATTCGCGGAATGCTCGTTCGTCCAAACCCGGCGGGCGAGTCGCCCTCTTTGCGCCGAATCGCCTCTATCCTTTCGAGACCCACGGAGCCTACTGGCGGGGGCGGTATCATTTCGGCAACGTCCCGCTCGTCAACTACCTCCCCAATCGCCTGCGCAACCACTTTTGCCCTCATGTCCGCGCCTACACGGTGCATGGCATGCAGCAGCTCCTGGCCGGCCTCCCGGTCAGAATCGTCGTGCACACCCAGATCTTTCCGGGCTACGACAAGCTTCTGCACCGCCGCCGCTTTCTAGGGCGTATCCTACGAGGCGTCACCTACTTCCTGGAGAATACCCCCCTGCGCGCGTTTGGCCTCTCCCACTTCGTCGTGGCCGAAAAGATCCTGCCGAAAACCTGATCCCCGGGCAGCGTCGGCTGAGCGTAGGGTAGGCGTCAGCTTTCCATCCAGTATGCAAGACCGGTCTGTGGTATCATGCAGACACTTGAAAATGCATGGCTCATGGCGGGCGAGCAACCTCGCGGTCAGGGACTGCAACCGGCCAGAACCATCAGCCGCAGGTCAGCATGGGCCATGCTCCATATTGTATTCTCTTCTCCTCCTTTTGAATGAGAGCCAAGGGTCATGGGGCCACCCTTGGCTCTCCAAGTTTGTGGGGCAAATGCCGTGTCTCTCGTGAGGGCCTTCTTTCTGGCGCTGTCGCGCGGCATGCTCGGGGGCTAGACCGGCGTGCTTTCTTGCTCGCCCCCCTCACTCGTTGGGGCCCTTTGGTTCAGCACGATCGCTCCCTGCGGGCATACCGGGATGCAGGCCAGGCACCCATAGCATAGGTTGCCGTCTATGAAGGGGGGCTCTCCCGGGTCGATCTGAAGGATCGCTTTCGTGCGGCAAACGGAACGCGCCAGGCATTTCCGGCAGGCGTTGCAAAGCTCATCTACCACGTGTGGGACTGGGCCCGCCGGCGCTTTTCCCAGGTCAAACACCTACAGGTAGTCCTCAATCCGGAATCGGGCTGCATAAGCGCCGGCCTGCGCACGCGAGGTCAGATCAAGCTTGGCCAGGATCCGGCTTACATAGTTGCGCACCGTCTTCTCGCTCAAGTGCAGCTTGTCGCCAATCTCGCGGTTGGTTTTTCCCTCGGCGATGCCGGCCAGGATCTGCATCTCCTGGGAGTTCAGGTCGGCAAAGGCTCTCGCCCGTTCCTGCCGGTGCACCTCACGCATCTTGGCAAAGACCCGTGCAGTCAGCGAGGGGTCGAGCAGGCTTTCGCCCCGGCCGACCTGCCCCAGGGCCCTGATCAAATCGTCCGACCCAATCTGCTTCAAGACATAGCCGTCTGCGCCGGCCGCGATCGCCTCAAAGAGCATCTCTTCGTCGGGGAAGGATGTCAGGATGATGATCCGGATGTCGGGTTGCCCGGCCTTGATCTGCCGGCACGCCTCCAGTCCGTTGCCTCCCGGCAGCCGGATGTCCAGCAGCACCACGTCCGGTGCCAGCTTTTCTGCCTGGAGCACTGCCTCGCGGACCGTGCCTGCCTCGCCGACGACTGCCATCCCTGCCTGTCGCTCGATCAGGGCGCGCACGCCCACCCGCACCACCTCGTGATCATCGACCAGCAGAATCCTAAGCGGCATCTGCCTTATCTCCTCCCCAATCGAGCAGCCCCATCCCTTGCGCGCCGGCCGGTCTGGCCGGGTGGCGCACTCAAAGCTGCACGATGGCTGGTCCCGGCTGGGTTCCTGTCTCGCAATGGCTATCCTCGCAGGGGATGGTCACCACGAGCCTGAACCCACGTCTCGGCTCAGACTCTATCTCTAGCGTTCCACCCAATAACAGGGCGCGTGAGCGCATGTTGGCCAGGCCATGCCCCGCCTTGTACCCGTTTTCCAGGCCATCGAGCTCCATTCCCCTGCCGTTGTCGGCGACAGACAGTCTGGTCTGGGTCCCCAGGTAGCTCAAGTTGACCGTCACCTGCGTAGCGCCTGCATGCCGGACGACGTTGCTCAGCGCCTCTCGAGCGATTTGGGCGATGTTCGAGCTCTGCTGGGGACTCAGGATGCAGCAGCGCTGCCCCACGACTTCAAGGCTCGCCTCCACCAGCGTGTCCAGGCGTACTTCCCGGACCAGGCTTTCCAGGACACTCTCCAGCTCACGGCTCTGCTCTGCAGCGCGCAGGTCAAAGATGTAGCGTCGGATATCCTCGACGGTTGTGTTGAGCGTCTGCATAGCCGTTTGGATGCGAGCCTGTGCCTGGGTCGGCTGTTCTCCCACCATCTGCCGGGCGACTTCCAGGCTTAGGCCCGTAGCATAGATCTGCTGGATGATGCCGTCGTGCAGCTCCCGGCCGATCCGCGCATGGTCCTCGGCCAGGAGTCGAGCGTGCTCCATCGCGGCCATTCGGTGATCGGTCTCGACGTGAAAGATGTCCAGCGAGCGCACGACAAACACAGCCATGGCCAGGCCGCAGATCGACCGGAGGATAGGTACAGGGACCTGGATCGTCGTGTCCAGCAGCTCATAGTTCAGCAGGTTCGCAGGGAAGAACCGGGCTGCGGGCACCAACAACCCTCCAACTGCCGCGTAGACAAAAAAGGCCACGGCCGCCCCCGTAAGGTAGTTGCCAATGCGGGCAAGCCCGGCCTTCCGTACCTGGGCTGCCTGGCGCAGCAGTCCAATGCCCGAAAGGATCGCGCCCGGAAGGCACAACAGGTAGCGGCTGAGTGCGTCCCCGACGTCGAACAGCACGCTGAGCGGATCGTGTGTCCACACTCCCCACAGGAGCACGGCGAGTGCCCACACGAGCAGCATTGCGGTCGGCAGGGCCCGGAGCCAGCGCTGCCTTGGCACCAGCGGCAGCACCAACTCGATGCCATACTGCAGCAGGAAGAAGAAGGAAATGGCCAACAGCAGCAGGTGTGCGACGACCATCAGTTGCACGGCCGTCTCCCCAAGATAGACGGCTTGTAGAGGGACGAAGATATACCCCCACTCATTCAGGCCGTGGGTCACGCCAAAGGCCGCGAGCCAGGGGAGAGAGCGCGCTAGCTCGAGATGGCTCCGCTGGCGCCATTGCAGAGCGGTCACCAGGCCCATGATGAAAAAGACCTGGCCATAGACAAAATAGAGGATCAGCCAGTTGACTTCCAGGACTTCGGTCAGCATCTTTAGGGCAAGTATAGCATCGTGGCGCGTACCGCACAACTGCCGGAATGTCCCGGGAAAATAGGGACGAATGTCAGATGCGCCCAGGCCGCATATGTGCTATCATTATTTCTTGGTCTGTGTTAGGGGAAGGCACAGCCCTTTCTGCGCGTTCTTGGACCAAAACGGTCTCAGTAGTCAATAAGACGAGCGGGCAGGAAGGGGGGATGGTACAGTCGATCTCGGTGATTGATGTCACGCTCTGACCCAGGAGCAAATGCGCAATGAGGAAAGAAAGTATGATTCTGAAATCAGGAGGAGATGATACGATGAAGTGGAAAGTGTCGATTGTTGTGGCGTTTGCACTGCTGGTGCTTGCGGTGGTCCTGGTTGGCTGCGGGAGCACGGCAGCCACACCATGCCCGGACTGCCCCAAGGCCGAGTGTCCCACGGCAGAAGCGTGCGCCGCACCCGAGGCCGTCCCGACAGCTGAGCCCTGCCCCACCTGTCCCGAAGTATCGGCCGGCGGTGGCGTGACAACGACCTGCCCCTACGGCACCGAATGGTCCACCTCGGCCCACGCCGATAAGTCGGCCGCTGCGTTCAACCACTGGAACGAGGATGACCCCAAGGAAGTCGAGGCAGCCTGCGCCAGGTGCCACACCAGTACAGGCTACGAGGCCTATGCGGCTGGCATCGAGCAGGACGTGACTTTCCAGCTCGACAAGGGCGTTCCCGTCGGCGAGGTCATCACCTGCAACGCCTGCCACAACGAGGCTGCCTCGAGCCTGAGCGTCATTCCGTTCCCCTCGGGACTGACCGTGACCGTTGATGGACCTGAGGGCCGCTGCATGCTGTGCCACCAAGGCGCGGAGGCTGGCCCGAGCGTCGATGCGGCTATCACCGAGAAGGCGCCAGCCGACGACGACACTGTGGTGAAGGGTCTCGGTTTCGTGAATGTCCACTACTTGGCCGCCGCCGCGACGTTCTACGGGACTGAGGCAAAGGGCGGCTACGAGTATCCAGGCCAGGCCTACGACGTCAAGTTCGAGCACACCGCGGGCTATGACACCTGCCTTGGCTGCCACGACCAGCACACGCTGGAAGTCAAGGTAGAGACCTGCTTCTGCCATGAGCTCGCGACTGCCGAGGATGCCCGGAACGTCCGCGAGGCCGGTTCGCTGGAAGACTATGACGGCGACGGCAACATCACCGAAGGCATCTACTATGAGGTTCAGGGCCTCCAGGAGACCTTACTCCAGTCCATCCAGGTGTATGCCACCGAAGTCTCCACCGGCGCCATCGTCTACAGCGCTGACAACTATCCCTATTTCTTCGGAGACACCAATGCCAACGGCGCAGTGGACGAGGGCGAGGCAATCTTCCCTAACCAATACAAGGGCTGGACTGCACGTTTGCTCAAAGCCGCCTACAACCTCCAGTTCTCCCTCAAGGACCCAGGCTCGTACGTGCACAACGGCAAGTACGTCATCGAACTGCTCTACGACTCGATTGCCAGCCTAAACGAGAAGCTGGCGACGCCCATCGACATGGAGAACATGAACCGCACCGACGCCGGTCACTTTAACGCGTCGGCTGAGGCCTTCCGTCACTGGGACGAGGATCCGGCCATCGATGCTGGCTGCGTCAAGTGCCACCAGGCCGGGGGCGTGCCCCAGTTTATCGAGAACGACGCCAACGTCGCCATGCCAGTGACCAGCAGCATGCAGTGCTCGACTTGCCACAACGAGGCCGCCTGGCCCGCGCGCTACGAGGTGACCGAGGTCACGTTCCCCAGCGGCAAGACAGTCGGCTACGCAGATCCCGACAGCAACCTCTGCATCGAGTGCCACCAGGGCCGCGCCTCCAAGGTCCAGGTTGACAAGGCCATTGCCGGCAAGGAGCCCGATGTCGTCGCCGAAGGCATGCGCTTCGTCGATGCCCACTACCTCGGCATCGGCGCGATGTGGTTTGGCACCGACGCCCAAGGCTTCTACGAGTACGACGGCAAGACCTATGTCGGCACCAACCCGCACATGGCCGTGGACGGCAAGGCCGGCTGCGTGGGCTGCCACGACGTCCATACCGGGGCGCCCAAGGAAGAGCTGTGCAAGACGTGTCACGGTGACGTCGCGGTAGACGACATCCGCATGCCTTCTTCGGCTGCCGACTACAACGGCAATGGCGATGTCACCGAAGGCATTCGCCAGGAGTACCGCTCCCTACGCGATGCTCTCTACGCCGAAATCCAGGCATACGCCAAGACCACGGCCGGCACCGGCATCACCTACAACACCGATGCCTACCCCTACTGGTTTGTCGACGCCGACGGCGACGACAAGGCAGACGAGCTGGATGGAAGCCCAATCAGATACTCCACTTGGACACCACGCCTGCTCAAGGCTTCCTTCAATTTCCACTTCATGCGCAAGAACCCCGGCGCCGGAGTTCACAACGCCAAGTATGCCATCCAGATCCTCTTCGATAGCATCGAGGACCTGGGCGGTGACGTCTCCAAGTTCGCCCGGCCCTAGCCGGAGTTGACACCGGATGCCCGGCACCGCAAGGTGCCGGGCATCTTTTTCCGCTTTGTCCCGTCCAACTCAGGTCACGTGAAACGTGCCTTTTGGCGCCTGATCTGGTACAATACTGCTGGTTTGCCATACTGTTCGAGTCATGGGAGGTGCGATGAGCGAATCGCCCGACGAATCGGCCAAGTCTGTCTTGGATCACCCCATCAGCCGGCGTGGCTTCCTGAGGTACCTTCTCCTTGGTGTTTCCGCAACGGCCGCTGCCGGGGGCGTACTTACCCCAATTATCGCCTACCTCTGGCCACCCAAGCAGGCTGCGGCTGCGGGAGGCGGGCCGGTCGCCGTGGGTTCGACGGCCGACCTCCCGATAGGCAAGGGCCAGGTCTACTCGGTGGCCAACAAGCCGGTCCTCGTCATCCACACTGCAGACGGCTTCAAGGCTCTCTCTGCCACCTGCACGCACCTGGGGTGCATTGTCTTCTGGAATGAGGAGAAAGCGGTTGTCGCCTGTCCATGCCACGCCGCTTACTTCAGCATCAATGGTGACGTCATCTCCGGCCCACCACCTGCTCCGCTCCCCACATACCAGGTTCAGGTGCAGGGCGACCAGATCTACGTCCAGGGAGGATAAGGCTCATGCAAGCAAGGCCTCGCGCCAACTGGTGGACACGCGTCGGGGATTGGTTCGACGAGCGCTTTGACGTTCGCATCCCGCTGCAGGCTTTTCTAAAGAAGCCGGTGCCCAAGCATGCCATCAAGTGGTACTTCTGCCTGGGGGGAATCACCTTCGCCCTCTTTGCCATCCAGGGCATCACCGGCATCCTCCTCTCGCTCTACTACAAGCCCACGCCCAACGAGGCCTACGAATCCATCCTCTTCATCATGAACAACGTTCGCTTCGGCTGGCTGATCCGCGGCATCCACCACTGGTCCGCCAGCCTGATGATCGCCTTCTGTGTGGCACACATGCTGCGCGTGTACATCACGGGTGCCTACAAAAGGCCGCGCGAGTTGAACTGGGTGGCGGGTGTGACGCTCTTGCTCTTGACACTTGCCTTCGGCTTTACCGGGTACCTTCTGCCCTGGGACCAGAAGGCTTTGTGGGGTTCCACGGTGGGCAGCGAGATCCTGGGAGTAGTTCCGCTTGTGGGCAAGGCGCTGCTCGGCCTGCTGCGAGCGGGTGCTGACATCACCGGGCTGACCCTGACTCGCTTCTACGGCATACACATGCTGGTGCTGCCCCTGCTCGCCCTCCTTTTTCTGGGTGTTCATTTCATCATCATCCGGCGCCAGGGCATCTCTGGTCCGCTATAGGCCCCCCGCAGGCAGGACGGAGGTAGAGAACGAATGTCTCAGACGGAACATGGATCTCCTCGCCGCTACAAGCACGCCGAGTACCCAGAGAAGGATACCATTCCCTTCTTTCCCAACTATATCATCCTCGAAGTGATCGTCAGCTTTGTCCTCCTTGCGGGCCTCATTGTTCTCACTACAGTATTGCCCGCCGGACTCGAGGACAAGGCCGATCCCTTCAGCACCCCCCAGCACATCAAGCCCGAATGGTACTTCCTCTGGATCTACCAGTTTATCAAGGTGCCTTCGATGATCATCGGACCGGGGCTGGCAGCCGAGTTATCCGGCATCCTGATCCCCGCGATCGGCATCCTGCTCTTGTTCCTGCTGCCCTTCCTGGATCGCAAGCCGGAGCGGCGGCCGAGCAAGCGCATCCTTGCCATGGTCATCACGGCACTCATCTTGGCTGTTTTCGTCGCGTCTGTCCATCTGGGCAAGGCTGACCTAGGGAGGGGATGACCATGCGCTTCACGCGGGTGTTGCTGCCACTTGCTGCTCTCGCTATCGTGATGCTGATCGCAGCGGTCTTTGCCCTTCCTCTATGGGCGCTGGAGGATGTGCCGTCCGTACCCCACGCATTGCCCGGCCACGTGGACTGCCTGAGCTGCCATGGCAAGACCGTAGAAATCGGAGAGGGACACGAAGGCCGCACCGACGACACTTGCACTCTGTGCCATCGTGTCCGTGACAACGCGGGCGTCCCGGCTGTGCCTCACCCAATACAGGGCCGGGAGAAGTGCCTCAGTTGCCATGCCGCGGGTGGAACCAGGCCATTTCCCCTCGATCATACGTTCCAAACCGAACAGGTATGCCTCAATTGCCATGAGATGAGTGCGGCGGCAGCCGCGGCGACGCCGGTCACCGCGCCGTCCGTCCCACATGCAACAGCAGGCCGCGAAGATTGCGTGTCGTGTCACGGCGCAGGACAGGTGAGGCCCTTCCCTGCGGACCACCAAGGTCGAACGGACAACACGTGCCTTGGATGCCACCGAGTGAGTGCGTCGGCGGCGCCGGCGCCTTCGATCGACGTCATTCCCACTCCGATCAGCGAGCCCCAGCTCTTCGGCGAAAACTCGTGTGTGACCTGCCACGAGGGCCTCGGCGGGTACATCTGCCCAGAACACGCGGCGACTGGCAGGCAAGCGTTCATGCCGCCCAGGGCGTGGGCTGCGTGAGCTGCCACGGGGGCGACCCCAACCAGGCAGACGAAGGCGCCATGTCGCCTGCGGCAGGATTCCTGGGAGTGCCGTCCAAGGGGCAGATCCCTGGCCTGTGCGCCTCGTGCCACAGCAACGTCGAGCTGATGCGGCCCGTACAACATACCCATCGACCAATTTGAGCAATACTGGCAGAGCCAGCACGGCAAGGCGTTGCTCATGAGCGACGGGAATGTGGCCACATGCTTCGATTGCCACGGTGGCCACAAAGTAATGAAAGTAGATGATCCGGCTGCCACGGTCTACCCCACCAACGAGCCGGCCATGTGCGCACGCTGCCACGCCGACGCGGCGTTGATGGCCTCCTACTCCATTCCCTCGGACCAGTACCAGCTCTATCAGGCGAGCGTCCACGGAACGGCTGTGCTGCAGAAGCAAGACCTGCGGGCGCCGACCTGCTCGACCTGTCACGGCGTGCATGGCGCTGCCCCGCCGGGCTTTACCCAGGTAGCGACCGTCTGTGGGCAGTGCCATTCCGCGACACAGGAGTACTACCAGAAAGGCGCGCACAAGGCGGGCCTGACCGGCCAAGGGGGTCCAGGCTGCATCACCTGTCATGGACAGCATGACGTGACGCCTCCCACGCTCGATCTCTTCCAGGGAGCAGCGGATCGGCACTGCGGCGCGTGCCACGCGGCGGGGAGTCCCGCCGCCGCCCAGGTGGAGGAGATCTACCAGGCGCTGAAAGGGGCCGACGCCGCCTACACGCAGGCGGAGGCGGCCATCGCCCAGGCCCGCGCGGCGCGCTTGATCGTGGTTCAGCAGGAGGAGCTTCTACAGAAGGCGAATACTCCCCTGATTGAGGCGCGCGCTTCGCAGCATACCGTTATTGTGGCCGACATCCAGGCCAAGGCGAAAGAGTCGACCGACCTGAGCAAACAGGCGCAGGCATCGGCGCAAGCGGCGCTCAAGGACATCGACACCCGTCGCATTGGCATGATCGTCGCCCTGGCAGTCATCCTGCTGGTCGTCGCCTCGCTCATCCTCATCAAGCGGGATTTGGACCGCAGGCTAGAAGCCGAGCGAGCACGGGCAAAGGAGGGCGGTTCTGGCCTGCGCTCAGGCTGATGCCGTACCGGGCATTCGCCTGCAAGTCGGAATCCTACCTGAGCCGAGCCCGTTGAGCCGGGGCGGCCGGCGTGCCTTTTCGCGCCCGACAGGAGCCAGCCACTGAACCAGTTTGACAGAACCTGCCGGATGAGGTATCCTCGCGCGGTTGTTTTCCCATCTGTATCCACTTTTGGAGGAGGAACGCGGATGTTTCTCAGGCGACGTGCTATCTTGCTTATAGCTCTTGGGGCTTTACTTTCTGTGGGCCTGGCATGGGCCGGCAGCCGGCCTGTCCTGGCCCAGAATTCGGCCAACGACGGCTGCCTGGCCTGCCACGGCCAGCCGGGGATGCAGGCCACCCTGCCCTCGGGAGAAGTAATCTACCTGACGGTGGACGCGGGTGTCTATAACGCCTCAGTGCATGGCCAGGAGGGGAACGCGTGCATCGAGTGCCACCCAGACGTCGATCTCCAGGCACACCCCAAGGGTGATGCTGCCTGGCAGGATCTTGGCGTACGAACGCGCCGTGACCTCAGCATCCTGCTGTACCGCGATGCCTGTGTGGAATGCCATGAAGATCAATATGCCGATAACCTGGACGGCGCGCACCAGAAAGCCGTTGCCGCCGGCGACGAGAACGCGGCCATTTGCACCGACTGCCACGGTACCCACAACATCATGCGACCCGACCGAGCCGCTCAGCAGAGGCTCGCAGATGTGCGAGCGCTGCCACTCCGAGATCTTCGAGCTGTACAAGGAGAGCGTCCACGGCGGGGCGCTCCTCGGAGAGGGCAACGCGGATGTGCCGTCCTGCACCGATTGCCATCAGCGTCCACAGGACCCAGGGACCGCTGGGGGACACGGCAAGCAGCTCTTTCCACCTCTTCTCCCGGAGCTCTGCCGCAAGTGCCACTCCGACGCTGCGCTCATGGGCAAGTATGGCCTCAACGCCGACGTCTATGACACCTACGTGGCCGACTTTCACGGCACCACGGTCACCCTCTTTGAGAAGCTGGCGCCCGGCCAGGAGACCAACAAGCCGGTCTGCATCGACTGCCACGGCGTGCACGACATGCGCATGGTGGATGATCCCGGAGAGTACAGTGATCAAGGAGAACCTGCTGGTAACCTGCCAGAAATGCCACCCGGACGCCACGGCCAACTTTCCCACCTCCTGGATCGGCCACTACCGGCCCGAGCCCAAGCGCACGCCCTTGGTCTTCTTTGTCAACCTCTTCTACTGGATCTTTGATCCCTGCGGTGCTGGGCCTGATGATCGTGCTTGTCGCCATCGATGCGCGCAAGCGAATCGCCAGCCGCGGGAAGAAGGAGCACCAACATGCCTAGCCACACCAGATACCAGCGCTTCTCGATTTCAGACCGGGTCGAGCATTGGCTGCTCTTTGCCAGCTTCACCCTCTTGGCAGTGACCGGCCTTGTCCAGCAGCATGTGGATTGGGCTGTGTACAGTGCCATCATCCGCTTCTTCGGCGGCATCGAGAATACCCGCCTTATCCACCACATCTCCGCCATCGTCGCTGATGTTCGAGACGATTTACCACCTCGGCATTCAGGGCTACAGGTTCTTTGTGTTGGGTACCAAGCCGAGCATCCTGCCCGGCAAGGAGGACGCCGTCAACATCTGGCAGTTCCTCAAGCACGGATTGGGGCTGAGCCCAAAGCGTGCGCAGGAAGGTCATTTCAGTTTCGCGGAAAAGCTGGAGTACTGGGCCGTCATTTGGGGGACCGTCGTGATGGGCATCACCGGCTTCATGCTCTGGAACCCGATCCTCACGACCCGCCTTCTTGCCGGGCTCCTTTGTCCCGGCGGCCAAGGCCGCCCACGGCAAGGAAGCCCTGCTTGCCGTCTTGGCCATCCTCATCTGGCACCTCTACACCGTGCACATCCGGCACCTGAACCTGAGCATGTTTCACGGCAAGATGACCGAAGAGGAGATGGAGGACGAGCACCCCCGCGCCCTGGCCGATATCAAGGCCGGCAAGGTTGATGTCGCGGCCCGATCCGGCCACCATGCGCCGCCGGAAGATGATCTTCTTCCCGGTCTTCGCGGTACTGGCTGCGGCGATGATGGTTGGCGTCTACTTCTTCGTAGCCTCCGAGACGACAGCACTGGCGACCGCGCCTGCGGCAGAGGACGTCGCCATCTATGCACCCTACACGGCGACCCCTCTGCCGACGCTGGCTCCGACACCCACGCCGGTACCGCCCTCACCCACTCCAACTCCGGTGCCTGGTGAGACCCCGCTTCCCCAGGCGCCCGACACCTGGCAGGGTGGCATTGGCGAGCTCATGCAAGAAAAGTGCGGCGCCTGCCACAGCTCGGCCAACCCGTTGGGTGGGCTGGACCTCAGCAGCTACCAGGCAGCGCTGACCGGGGGCAAGACTGGCCCGGGCATTGTCCCCGGAGAGCCCAATACCAGCCTCGTGATCAGCCGCCAGACAAGCGGCAAGCATCCTGGCATGTTCAGTGCCGAAGAGCTTCAGCGAGTGTTGGCTTGGATCGAGGCCGGCGCTCCCGAGAAGTAAGGCTTGGCCTCCGGCCCGAACGGTCCGAACGAAAAGAGATGAGCAGGCAGCTCCGCCGGTCAGGCGAGCTGCATGTCCATTTGACGAGCCCTCAGTAGACTGGTACAATGTCTTCTGTGCAGGGCCGCCAAATCTCGACGACGACTATTGGGAGGTGTCTATGAGCGAGTTACAGCAGTCCCCCGCCGTGGGGGAGACTCCCCCGGATGCAGCCGCGGTCAAGAAGAACAGGAAGGCCTGGCGCAGGCGCGCGTTCTGGCGCGCGGTGCTGATCGGGCTGGCGTTCCTTGCCGGGTTCATCGTCTTTGGCATCGTCGCCATCCAGGTATGGGAGTACTCCAACAGCGTGGGTTTTTGCACCAACGCCTGCCACGACGTCCACCCCGAGGAGCCGGCCGCGTTTCAGGACTCGTACCACGCCGAGATCAAGTGCACGGAATGCCACATGGGCCGGCTGGGCACCTTGCGCGGTATCATCCTCAAAGCCGGCCACTTCCGCCATCTGCCGCGAGGTGATCTTCAAGAACTACGAGCGCCCTCTCCAGTCGGAGACGATGCGCCCCGCCAACGAGTCGTGCGAAAACTGCCACTGGCCTCCCGCGTTCCACGGCGACCGCGTGCGAGTCAGCAACGTTTCGGGCCTGACGAGCAGAACACCGAGCGAAGACACCTACCTGATCCTGAAGACCGGCGGGGGCCAGCGCGACAGAGGGCTCGGGCTACGGCATCCACTGGCACATCGAGAACCCGGTCGAGTACATCGCCAGCGACGAGGACAAGCAGGAGATCCGCTGGGTGCGCACCACTCTGCCCGATGGCCGCACAGTCGAGTACAACGATGTGACCAAGCCGCTCACCGCGGCGGAGATTGCCCAGCGCCGAGAAGAGGACGATGGACTGCGTGGACTGCCACAACCGCGTCGGGCCATCCCTTCCCTTCTCCGGAGGACCTGGTCGACGCAGCCCTGGCCGACGGCCGGCTGAGCCAGCAGACCTGCCCTATGTCAAGGAGGAGATGCTACGAGCTGCTCATCGGCCGACTATGCCAGCCAGGAAGCGGCCCTGGCAGCCGTCGACGGCTGAAGCAGACCGTACGCGGCCGAGCTACCCCGAGGCCGCGGCAAAGTATCCGGCCGAGATCGACGCAGGCGCAGCCAGTTGGCGCAAGGAGTTCGTCCCGCGGCTGGTTTCGAGGAGCCCGGCGTCACCTGGAAGGACTTTCCCGACAATGGCAAGCACAAGGACTTTGCCGGCTGCTTCCGCTGCCACGACGGCAAGCACCTGAGCGCCGAGGGCGAGTCGATCCGGCTGCACTGCAACATCTGCCACAGCATTCCCGAGTCGTGGCCGCGGGTGAGCCGCCCGCCGCAGGTGCCGGCCGGCTACGTGCAGGAGCCGCCTTCGCACCTGGCGACCAACTTCATGCCGACCACCGCTTCCAGGCCGAGCGAAGCCTGTGCGGAGTGCCATGGCGAGATCGCAGTTCGGGAGCGACAACTCCAGCTTCTGCGCCAATTCCTCCTGCCACGGCCGGGCCTGGCCTGCGGTGAACCTGGATGCCGCCTTCCCACATCCCATTCCGCTGGAAGGGCAAGCACGCCCAGGTGCTCTGCTCCTCATGCCACAAGGGAGAGGCCAAGCCCGAGTTCAAGTGCTCGAACTGCCACGAGCCGCCCCAAGCCACCCACTTTGGCGACGATTGCGAACGCTGCCATACACCGGCCGGCTTTGACCAGGCAACGATGGCAGACTTTCCAGCACCCGGTTGCCCTGGAAGGCAAGCATGCCACACTCGAGTGCATCGCCTGCCATGCCGAAGGCAAGGAGCTGACCTACAAGTGCTCCGAGTGTCACGAGCCCCCAGGCAAACCCACTTTGGCCCGGAGTGTGAGACGTGCCACACCCCGGAGGGCTTCCAGGGCGCGGTGCTCCCGCCGGAGTTGCACCCGGTGCCACTGGTCGGCGCTCACCAGCGCGCGACCTGCGATGTCTGCCACGCTGAAGGGCAGCGAGTGCCGGAGTATGTCTGCAGCAACTGCCACAAGCCGCCCGAGAACCACTTTCGGC
This sequence comes from uncultured Chloroflexia bacterium, assembly GCA_963701775.1. Lineage (GTDB taxonomy): Bacteria > Chloroflexota > Anaerolineae > JAAYZQ01 > JAAYZQ01 > DAOQVR01. Next base: position 925,168 of record CAVPBH010000027.1, on the reverse strand, counting down.
CAAACGTGCGACACCTGCCACACGCCGGAAGGCTGGGCCCAATCGGCCTCCGGTCTAGTACGGGCGGCGCCCAAAATCCCGCACACTACGCAGGGTGCCATGGCTGACTGTCTGTCGTGCCACGGTGAGGGCAAGCTCAAACCCGCACCGGCCAACCACACGGACTATGTCAAGGAGCAGTGCACACTTTGCCACAAGGCTGAGGACTAGGCGGAACCTGCTCGCTGGCGCCCAAGAGCCCGGTCTCACCCGAGACCGGGCTCTTCCTCATCTTCCGGAACCCCATCGCCGGCTGCGGCGTCTTGTAGGTGTCAGAAGCTCAAGCGGAGGAGTCGAGTCATGAACGCAAGAACGACAAAGCGGCTGTTGGCGGCCCTGTTCATCATGTCCCTGTGGATCATCCCGGCCGCGCCGGCGCTGGCCGACGGCCTGATCATCCCTGTGCCCCCACCCGAAATGCCGCCCATCGAAGTGCCTTACCTCACCGTCAAGTACCACCATGTTACCGTCACCATCGACGAGCAGGTGGCAACCACCCACGTGGATCAGGTCTTTATCAACGAGGCTTCCTACGAAATCGAGGGCACCTACATCTTCCCCTTGCCCGAAGAGGCGACCATCGGCGAGTTCTCGATGTGGGTCGACGGCCAAAAGCATGGAGGGCCAGGTGCTCGGGCGGGAAGAGGCGCGACGCATCTACGAGGACATAGTCCGGAGCCGGCGCGATCCCGCACTCCTCGAGTACGTGGGCCGCGACACGTTCCAGGCCAGCATCTTCCCCATCCCGGCCGGCGCCGAGAGGCGCATCGAGCTGGAATACAGCCAGGTCCTACCCGTGGACAACGGCCTGGTGGAATACGTCTACCCGCTCAACACGGAAAAGTTCTCGCCACCGCCCCCTCGAGGATGTCTCGGTCAGCGTCACCATCCGCAGCCAGGAGCCGATCAAGGCCGTCTATAGCCCGAGCCACACGGTAAGCATCGACCGGCAGGGGGACCACGATGCCGTCGTTGGCTACGAGGAGACCAACGTCCGGCCCGAGCGTGACTTTGTCCTCTACTACACCGTCTCGCCCGAAGACGTCGGGCGTCAACCTGCTCACCTACAAGCCCGAGGGAAGCAGCGATGGCTTCTTCCTGCTCCTGGCTGCGCCCAAGGTCGAGGTGGACACCCAGCAGGTTATTGCCAAGGACGTCATCCTGGTTCTCGATATCTCGGGCTCGATGCGCTGCGACCAAAAGATCGAGCAGGCCAAAGAGGCCCTCAGCTTCATCCTGGACAACCTGAACGATGAGGACCGCTTCAACATCATTGCCTTCAGCACGAGCACGCAGCCCTACGCTCGTGGCCTGGTCCCGGCCGGCGAGCGGGGCGAGGCGCGCGACTTTGTTGCCCGGCTGGATGCCAACGGCTCGACCGACATCAACCGTGCCCTGCTCGAGGCACTCGCCATGGCCGACGACACCCGGCCCACCATCCTGGTCTTTCTCACCGATGGCCTCCCCACAACCGGGGAGGTGGACGTGGACCGCATCATCGCCAACGTGAGCCAGGATGCGCCCGAAAACGCGCGCATCTTCCCCTTTGGCGTTGGCTACGATGTGAATACCACCTTGCTCGATACCATCGCCGAGAATCAGCGCGGAGCCACCGGCTACGTGCGTCCCGAGGAGGCAATCGACGAGGTAGTGTCCGCCTTCTACGCCAAAGTCAGCACACCACTTCTTTCGGACCTGTCGATTGGCTTCGGCGGGATCGAGGTCGCGGACGTCTATCCCTATCCCCTGCCCGACCTCTTTGCCGGGACGCAGTTGGTTGTGGTAGGCCGCTACCGAGAGGGAGGGGCCACGGCCGTGACCTTGGAAGGCACGGTCAATGACCAGAAGCAGTCGTTCCGCTACGACGGCGTGACCTTTCACGAGCAGGGTGGCGAGGAGTTCATCTCCCGGCTGTGGGCCACGCGCAAGATCGGCTACCTGCTGCAGCAGATCCGTCTGCATGGGGAGGACGGCGAGGTGGTGGACGAGATCGTGGAGCTCTCTGTGCGCTACGGCATCATTACCCCCTATACCTCCTTCTTGGTCGAGGAGACCGAGCAGGCGCTGAGCGAGGCAGGCCGCGAGCAGGTTGCCGAGCAGTACCTCGCGGCAGCGACTGAGGCACCTGCCCCTTCCTCTGGACAGGGCGCGGTGGACCGGAGCGCGGCCGAGAAAGCATTGGCCGGGGCACAGTCTGCACCCGCTGCGGCCATGCCCGAGGGGTTGGGTGGCGAGTCGACTGACGAATACGGGAATCCGGTCAGCCCTGTGCGCTACGTGGGGGACAAAACCTTCATCCTGAACGATGGCGCCTGGACCGACACCACGTTCGATCCCGGCAAGATGACCCCGGTCCAGGTCAGCTTTGGCAGCGATGACTACTTTGCACTCGTCGCTTCTCGGCCCGAGTGGGGGCGCTACTTCGCCCTGGGCGACCACGTGATCGTCTTGCTGGGGGATACCGCCTATGAGGTGCGCGAGGGAGATGCCCCCGCGGTGACCGTGCCGGCGACCGTCGGCCCGGCGGCCGGAGAGACCCCGGCGGCGGGGCCTACGCCTACTCCACACGCAAGTGCTCTTGAGAGGTTCCTTCAGGCAATCCGCGATTGGCTTGCCCGCGTGATGGACCTCTTCGGCAAGTAGTCCGGTGAGTACAGACCTCCCGCAAGCGCAGAGCCTGCGGGAGGTCCGGCCTAGAGGTGCTCCTTCAACTGCTCTGCTGCCTTGCGGGTCATGCCCGGTACGGCGACCAATTCCTCGACGCTGGCAGCGCGGATCGCCTCCAGCGACCCCAGTTGCTTCAGCAGCGCCGTTCGCCGGCGTGGGCCGATGCCTGGGATGGAATCCAGTTGCGAGGTGACCGTCTGTTGTCCGCGCAGCTGGCGATGGTACGTCACCGCAAAACGGTGCGCCTCGTCGCGGATCCGCTGCATCAGGTACAAACCCTCCGAGGTGCGCGATAGGCGCTCCGGCTCCGGTCGCTCCGGCAGATAGATCTCCTCCTCCTGCTTGGCCAACCCCACGGCCGGCACCACCTCGCGCAGGCCGAACTCGTCCAACACCTCCAGCGCCACGTTCAGCTGCCCCCTGCCCCCGTCCATCACCAGCAAATCGGGCAGGATGTCCCATGACGTCTTTGGGCCTCCCGGCGTCTGCTCTCCCTGCAGCTCGGGATCCTTGGCGCGGTGGAAGCGGCGCCGCAGCATCTCTCTCATGCTGGCGTAATCGTCGTTGCCTTCTACCCCGCGGATCTGGAAGCGACGGTAGTCGCTCTTGCGCGGTACCCCCTTGACAAAGACAACCATCGCCCCGGTCGTGGCGCTCCCCTGGATCGTGGAGATATCAAAGCACTCGATTCGGTTGGGCGGCGTTGGCAGGCCAAGGGCCTCCTGCAGCTCGGCGATGGCGTTGGCTTGCTTGCCCTCATCCTGCAGCCATTGGGCACGCAGGTGCCCCAAAGTCTCTGAAGCATTCTCGGAGGCCATCTCCACCAATTCGCGCTTGTGGCCCCGCCGAGGCACCCGGATCAGGACCTTCTGTCCGCGGCGGCTGCGCAGCCACTCCTGGATCACGAGTGCCTCGTCGATCTCCTGCGGCAGCAGGATTTCGGGCGGCACGTAGGCGGCCTCCCCGTAGAACTGTTTCACGAATGAAGTGACAACCTCCGCATCGCTCTCGTCGGCGGCACCGTCCAGCACAAAGTACTCGCGACCGATCAGCCGGCCGTGCCGGATGAAAAAGACCTGCACGCAGGCATCGCCGTCCGCACGGGCAAACGCAATCACATCCTGGTCGGCCATCGCCGCCGAGACGATCTTTTGTCGTTCGATCACGCGCTGGATGGCGGCCAGTTGGTCCCGGTATGCCGCGGCCTGCTCGAACTCCCACCGTCCGGCGGCAGCCTGCATCCGGGCCTCCAGGTCTGCCACCACCCGGTCCGACCGCCCTTCCAAGAAATGGCACAGGCCGTCGATCATCGCCCGGTACTCCGCCTTGCTTGCAGCACCAATGCACGGACCAAGGCACAGCCCGATATCTAGGTAGAGGCACGCACGCTCGTCCTGCCCCGTGATCGTGCGGCTGCAGGTGTGATAGGGGAACATGCGGCGCAGCGTATTCAGCGTCTGCTGGACGGCCCATGACGCGGTGAACGGCCCAAAATAGCGAGCACCGTCGCGTTCCATGCGTCGTACCACCAGGACGCACGGATACTCCTCTTGCCAGGTGATCTTGATGTACGGATAGTGCTTGTCGTCCTTCAGGCGGACGTTGAACCGGGGCCGGTGCAGCTTGATGAGGTTGCTTTCCAGGATCAGCGCTTCCAGCTCCGATGCGGTGACGATGAAATCCAGATCCGCGATACTCGACACCAACCGGTCGACCTTGCGGCTGAGGCTGGCTGATGCCTGGAAGTAGGAGCGCACCCTCGAGCGAAGGTTGACCGCCTTGCCCACATACAGGACCGTCCCGCCAGAGTCCTTCATCAGGTAGCAGCCGGGCTTGGTCGGCAGGGCATCGAGCTTCTCCTGGAGGTTTGCCAGCGTCTTGCTTGCCATGCGCCCATTCTAGCATATCTGAGGCCGCGCGCAAGCCGGCTCCGCCTGGCGAGCCACCGCGTCCAACCTGCCAGGTCATGCCTACATTGACAACCCGCCCTTTATCGCCTATACTGCTTTCGTTTTGGCCAGGTTGTAGCATCCAGACAGTTCACAGAGGCGTACATGACCATGCGCGAAGACATCGCCGAGATCTTGGTGGACGAGGAATCCATCCGTTCCAAGGTTTCCGAGCTCGGGCGCCGCATCTCGGAAGACTATCGTGGGAAGAGCCTATTGCTTGTGGGCCTTTTGCGCGGCGCCGTCGTTTTTCTGTCGGACCTGATGCGGGCCATCGACATTCCCATTCAGCTCGACTTTATCGGCATCTCAAGCTACGGCGCCAGGACCGACAGCGGCGCCGTCCGGTTGGAGATGGACCTGGAGACCGACATCGCCGGCATCCACGTGCTCATCGTGGAGGACATTGTCGACACAGGCAAGACACTCTCCTACCTGGTGCAGACTCTGAAGGCACGCGATCCGGTGAGCCTTCGGATCTGTGCCCTGCTCGACAAGCCGGACCGCCGGCTGGTCCCCATCACCGTGGACTATGTTGGGTTCGAGATCCCCGACAAGTTTGTGGTCGGCTATGGTCTCGATTTCGCCGAAGGCTACCGCAACTTGCCCTTTGTTGGAGTTCTCAAGGAGCATCTCTACAAAGAGGTGCTGGCCAGGGGTGAGATCCTGCGCAGTCTCAATGCCTACTTGGCTCACCAGCTTTCTCTCCCCCAGCTCGCGCTCTGGGCGACCGGTGCGCTTGCCAAAGGAGGCCTCGCGCCGCGTGACGAGGCTCTGCTGCGCGATCTCGTGGCGCGGGCAGCCGAGCCCAGCCGCGCCCACGGCCTGACCCTCGAAGATTGCAGCGATTTTCTCGGCCGGCTCGGGCAGGAACTGCGTGTCAGCAGCGCCCCGCTGCCCAAGAATGGAACGCGGCCATGACCTATCCAGGACGGGGGTGAGCCATGAGTCTTTCCGACGTGATCGCCGTTGCACGAGGAGAGCAGCCTGTTGACCTCCTCCTGGCAGACGCCAGGCTGGTTAACGTCCTCTCCGGCGAGATCCATCAGGCTGACGTTGCCATACATGACGGCCGCGTGGTCGGCTTCGGCGCATACCAGGCGCGCCAGGTGGTTGACTTGGGCGGCCGGTACCTCTGCCCCGGCTTCATCGATGCTCACGTTCACCTGGAGAGCTCGATGGTCCAGCCGGCCGAGTTTGCTCGAGCCGTGATGCCCCATGGCACGACCGCTGTGATCTGTGATCCCCACGAGATCGCGAACGTGCTTGGGGTGGAGGGCGTGCACTACATCCTGAAGGCGAGCCGGCGCCTCTACTTGAGCGTCTACGTCATGGCCCCTTCCTGTGTGCCGGCGACCGCCATGGAGACGTCCGGTGCGGAACTGGGCGCTGCCGAGATCGCGAAGCTGCTCCGTGCTGGTCGGGTCCTTGGCCTCGCCGAGATGATGAACTACCCTGGAGTTCTCTACCGCGTGCCCGAGGTCCTGGCCAAGCTCGATGCGGCCGCCGGCCGGCCCATAGACGGCCATGCGCCCGGATTGTCCGGCAAGGATCTGAATGCCTATGTCGCCGCCGGCATCCACTCGGACCACGAGTGCACGGACCCGGACGAGGCGCGCGAGAAGCTGCGCCTGGGCATGCACATCTTTATCCGCGAGGGGACCACTGCACGGAATCTGCGGGCGCTGCTTCCCCTGGTCACACCGGCCAATGCCCGCTTCTGCCACTTCTGCACCGATGACCGCCATCCCGAGACCCTGCTCTCCGAAGGGCACGTCGACGATCTTGTGCGCAAGGCGATCGCGTGGGGGCTCGATCCGGTCCTTGCCATCCAGATGGCCACGCTGAACACGGCCCAGTACTTTGGGCTCAGCGACAAAGGGGCCGTAGCTCCCGGCTGCGCGGCTGACCTGGTCGTTCTGGACGACCTGGCAACGGTCCGGGTGGCCCAGGTGTATGCGGCGGGGCAGCGGGTGGCCGAAGAGGGCTACTTCCTGCCGGTCACCTCCGGCACCAGGGTGCCGCTCCGGCCCAGCGTCCACGTGGACGCCTCGGCCGTCGATCTGACCATCCCGGCAGGCGAAGGGCCGGCGCGGGTGATTGGCGCGATCCCCGGACAGGTCGTCACCGAGCACCTGCGCATGAAGCCGGCCATCCACGAGGGGCGGGTTGTTGCAGATCCTGACCGTGACCTGCTCAAGATGGCCGTCGTCGAGCGGCATCGTGGGACCGGAAACGTCGGCCTTGGGCTCGTGAAAGGGATAGGTCTCCGGCGTGGAGCGATTGCGTCCAGTGTCGCCCACGATTCGCACAACCTGGTGGTCATCGGCGCCAACGACGATGATATGCGGGCGGCCATCGCCGCCATTGCCCAAATGGAGGGCGGTCAGGTCGCGGTCGTGGATGGCCAGGTATGCGCGGCCTGCCCACTCCCCATCGCAGGCTTGATGTCCGATCGCCCCCTGGAAGAGGTGAGCGCCCTGGGGGCGGCGCTCACCCAGGCGGCGCATGCGCTCGGATGCACCCTGCCCGACCCGCTGATGACCATGTCGTTCCTGGCCCTCCCCGTCATCCCGGCCCTCAAGCTGACCGACAAAGGGCTCGTGGATGTCAACACGTTCGCCGTCGTGCCGCTCTTTGGCGGCTGAGAGGGGGCTCCTATGTCGATCACAGTCATCCTTGGTGCCCAGTGGGGCGATGAGGGCAAAGGCAAGATCACAGACCTGCTCGCGGCCGATGCCGACCTGGTAGCCCGCTACGGAGGCGGCGACAACGCCGGCCATACCGTCACAGTGGGCACAGAGCGCTTTGCGCTGCACATGATCCCTTCAGGCATCCTCTACCCTCGGGTCACCTGTTTGCTTGGCGGAGGCATGGTGATCAACCCTGGGCGCCTGCTGGAGGAGATGGACCTTCTGGCAAATCGAAGCGTCGATGTCTCCTCCAAGCGGCTCAAGCTGGATGGGCGCGCGCACCTGATTCTGCCCTACCACATTGCCCTCGACGGCGTGTCGGAGCGTGCGCGCGGCGGTGCGGCCATCGGCACGACGTTGCGCGGAATTGGCCCGGCCTACACCGACAAGGTGGCCCGCACGGGCATTCGCGCTCAAGAGCTGCTTCACGCACCGGCCGACCTGGAACGGCGTGTATGCGACCAAGTGGCAGCCAAGAACCTCTTGCTAGAGCGGGTCTACGGCCAGCCGCCGCTGGATGCCGGTACCATTGTTCAGGAGCTCTTGGCACACGCGCAGCGGCTCGCTCCCTACATCTCCGACGGTACGGAGGAAATCTCCCGTGCGCTCCGCTCTCGCAAGCGGATCCTGGCAGAGGGCGCGCAGGGCACTTTGCTCGACATCGATCTCGGCTCCTATCCCTTCGTCACTAGCTCCAACCCCACCATCGGCGGCATGATGACCGGCCTTGGCATTGGGCCACACAACATCGAGCGAGTCGTCGGCGTGGTCAAGGCCTACCAGACCAGGGTTGGGGCCGGCCCAATGCCTACCGAGACGGGGGGCGAAGTGGCCGAAATGCTGCGCGGCACGGGCGCGCAGCCGTGGGATGAATTCGGCACGACGACGGGCCGCCCCAGGCGCTGTGGGTGGCTGGATCTGGTGAGCCTCCGTTTCGCCGTCCAGGTGAACGGCTTGACCGAGCTGGCCATCACCAAGCTGGATATCCTCTCGCGCTTCGACGAAATACCGGTCTGCGTTGCCTACCAGCTCGATGGACAGCGTCTCGAGACGCTTCCGACCGATGTGGCGATCCTGGAACGCTGCCGGCCCGTGTATGAGAGCCTTCCGGGCTGGGGGACGGATATCACGGGCGTGCGTGTCTTTTCCGACCTGCCGCCTGCGGCCCGCGGCTATGTGACCCGCATCGAGGAGCTGCTGGGTGTTCGTGCCTCCTACGTCTCGGTGGGGCCCGGACGCGAGCAGACCATCCACTGGTGAGCCTGCCTGTGAAGCACGGTCGCCTGCCGCTTGCGTGCGCCATCCTGCTTGGCCTGGCCTTGGCTGCCGGGCTGCTGTGTGCCTGTACGCAAGGCGTGCCTCAACCTGCCGCTGGCTCCACCGGTACGCCCTCTCTTACCGGCCAGCCGGCCCTCCCCGGGCCGACCTCGCCGCCTGACGAGTCGGTCCCTCAGACGCAAGCTTTCACACTGACGCTCTGGACCACCGAGGCGTTTTCGCCTACCCAAGGGGTGCCCCAAGGACAGATTCTTGCTGCGCAGGTAGCCTCTCTGCCTGACTTGCGTCTTCGGTTCCTTCTGAAGCAGCCCCACGGGCAGGCCGGAATCCAGCGCTACTTGCTCAACACCGGTGCCGTAGTGCCGAATCTTCTGCCCGACTTCGCCTATGTTGACGTGGACGAGGTCGATGAGATCGTCCGTGCCGGGCTGGCGCAGCCGCTCGACACCCTGCTAACTCCCAATCTCGTTGCTGGTCTGTATGGCTTCGCCCGTGGGGCCTGTACCTTCGAGGGGGGACTCTACTGCTTGCAGATCGAGGCGGACTTGGATCACCTTGTCTACAACTCATTCCGACTGTCACGCGCACCGGCTTCCTGGACGGGGGTGATCAGCGAGAGTGTGCCCTACGTCTTCCCTGCTGGCGGTGAGGGCGGCCTGGTGAACGATGCCTTCTTGGTCCAATACCAGGCCCTGAGGCCGGGCTCGGATGAACCAACAAGCGGCACCTCATTCCTGGACGAATCGAGCCTGGTGGCGGTTCTCCAGTTCTACAGGGACGGCGCATCCCAAGGCCTCTTCCCACAAGCAATACTCCAGTACCACACGACCGATGACTCCTGGCAGGCGTACCGGTCCGGCTTGGCCGCAATGGCCCAGGTCAGCGCTCATCGCTACCTGGCGGAGCGCAGCCAAGCCGTGTTTGCGATGCCGGCCCCGATTCCCTCCATTGGCGGGCCGGCAGCCCCCATTGCCCGAGGCTGGGCATTGGTGCTGATCACGCCCGATCCAGCCCGTCAGGCAGAGGCAGCCCGCTTCATGGAGCTCTGGCTGTCTCCTGAGACCAATGCTGCGTGGAACCAGGCCGCCGGCACCCTTCCCACGCTCCAGTCGTCGCTGGCATACTGGGATCCGGCGGATGCCTATACCGCCTTTCTCGACCAGCAGTTGTTCGCGGCCTATCCGCGTCCCACTGTACTGGGCTACAGCCAGGTAGCGGCTGCTCTCCAAGAGGCGGTGAACGCCGTCCTAACCGGCGAGCTCACACCGGAGGAGGCGGCAGCCGGAGTGATGAGCAATGCCCCCTAGCCCATGCCGGGGCCAAGTCTGACCCAAAACGAACGGAGACGAACGATACCATGAGCATACGGTTTGGCACCGACGGCTGGCGTGCCGTCATTTCCGACCAGTTCACTTTCAGCAATCTCAGGTTGATTTCCCAGGCAGTCGCAGACTATGTGCGAAAGGAGGGGGCCAATGGCCGCGAGCCCGAGGTGGTCATCGGCTTCGATACCCGTTTCCTCTCCGATCGCTATGCCGCCGAAGTCGCTCGTGTGATGGCCGGCAATGGCATCGTCGCTTGGCTCACACGGGCCGACGCGCCCACCCCTGCCATTTCCTACAGCGTCGTCGAAAAGAAGGCCGCTGCGGGGATCATGATTACGGCCAGCCACAACCCACCTCGCTACAACGGGTTCAAGCTCAAGGCATCCTATGGTGGCGCGGCCTCCCCACAGCAAGCTGGGCGCGTGGAGCACTACCTGGTGGAGGCCGAGGCCCAGGCACGGGGACCCAACATCATGGACTACCAGCAGGCGCTGGACCAGGGGCTAATCCGGCGGTTCGATCCCCTGTGGGCCTACTACTCGCACCTCGGGCGACTGGTCGATCTCGACATCATCTCGGGCGGTGAGTTGAGGGTCGTGGCCGATGCGATGTATGGCTCAGGCCGGGGCTGCATCGGAGGCATGCTCTCCCGGACCCGCTGCAAGGTCACCGAGATCCGTGGGGAGATGAACCCAGGCTTTGGCGGGATCCATCCGGAGCCAATCGCCCGTTACCTCAACGCCCTAATCGCGGCCATGCAAGCCACCCATGCCGATGTGGGCTTGGCAACCGACGGCGACGCCGATCGCATCGGCGCCATGGATTGCATGGGCAACTTTGTCGATCCCCACCACATCTTTGCCCTGGCGTTGCGTTACTTGGTCGAGAAGCGGGGCTGGCGCGGCATGGTGGTCAAGACGGTGTCAACCACCATGATGGTCGATCGACTGGCTGCCCGATACGGGCTTCCCTTCCGTGAGACGCCGGTTGGGTTCAACCAGATTGCGGACTATATGCTTCAGGGTGATGTCCTGATCGGGGGAGAGGAATCTGGCGGGCTCTCTATCCAGGGCCACATCCCGGAGGGCGATGGCATCTTGATGGGGATGCTCCTGCTGGAGATCATTTCTCAGGCCAAGGTGCCGCTGCACGAGCTAATCGCCGACATCCAGCGCCAGGTCGGGCCGGCCCGCTACGCCCGCGCAGACCTACACCTGCGCCATCCCGTGGACAAGAGGCTGATGGTGGCCCGGCTGACGGATGGGGCACCGGCCGGCATTGCCGGCGTCTCTATTCGGGCGATCGACACCCTCGACGGCGTCAAGTACCGCTTCGAGGATGATAGCTGGCTCCTCATCCGGCCTTCTGGCACCGAGCCCCTGCTGCGAGTCTACGCCGAGGCGCCGACCGATGACCAGGTAAAGGCTCTGCTGGGTTACGGAGAGCAGGTGGCAGCGGAGGCCTAGCCACCTGCTCGCACCTCTTATGCAAACGGCGTCAGGGAGTACCTCCCTGACGCCGTTTCCTGCTCACAGACCAGGCGGCTGCAAGCCCCCTACGGGATGCACAGCTTCTGCCCGATATAGATCAGGTTCGCGTTGCAGATACGGTTGGCCTTCATCAGAATGCTGACAGTGCTTCCATACTTCCGCGCAATGCTGTATAGAGTGTTCCCTGCCCGGACCGTGTACCAGGCATGGCAGCCACTACTCGTGGAAGTAGAGGTGCTCTTGGGCGGAGGCGGATCCTTCTTGGGCGGTGCCATCGTCTTCTGACGGTTCATAAAGACCACCGGCCCCGTCCACTTCAGCGGCCAGCATGGCTCACTGGCGCCCAGCTCGAACGGTCCGATCTTGCTGGATCCAACCGCTACCCATGGGTCAGTCACCGTTTCCTCGACGACGTACATGCCCGGCGTGAGGTTGTCAAAGAAGGCGCGGCCCGTGCCGTCGGTCACCATCTCGATCGCGGTGCCCCCAAACGCCGGACGCAGCGTGATCTTGATGCCTGCCACGCCGCTGTAACCAATCGGGCTGGCCTTGTTCGGATCCGAGGCGTCTCCCTTGTACACTTCGAGACAGGCAGAATCCCGGATATTCTTGAAGCGGACGGGCGCACACCCAGGCCCACGCTTTGCGACGTTCACCTGCTGCGTCGAGGCCGTCACCGGCGACCACCGGTCTTTCACGACTTCCTCGATCGTGTAGGGGCCAAAAGGCAGGTCCGGGAAGTAGAAGTAACCCAGCGCATTCGTCACCGTGGCGTATCGATCCCCGGTCAAGCCGTTCGTCGCATTGATTTCCCAGCCACCCAGTCCGCGGTTCAGGTAATCGATCTTGTGGCCGTCGATGCAGCCCAACGGCTCGTTGACGAACGTCAGAGATGCCGTAGCGCCCGGCGTAGTCAGCGTAGCAGGCTGTGAGGGGCCGATCTTTCTGTCTGCTCTATACCAGGCCTGCACCGTCTCTGTGACCGTATAGTCTCCCATAGGCAGTCCGCAGATCAGCACCCTGCCCTTCCCGTCGGTTCCGGTCAGCCCAATCCTGTCCTTGTATGTCCCATCGTTCCGGTGCACCGTCACGGTCCAGCCGTCGAGTAGCTCGCCCGCCGAGTCTCTCTTGAGAATCTCGATGCACCCGTCGCGGATCTGCTTGTTGATGAACTTGACTTCTACGATCCAGGGCGTAGGCGTCGGGGTGGCAGGTGGCGTGATATTGAGTAGCTGGAAGGGCACGGCCGGATTCGCCGGCTGCCAGCCTACCTTGCTTTCCTCAGTTACCAGCCATTCGCCCAAGTGCGGTAGGGCAAAGTACACTTCACCCAGCCCGTCGGTCGTCCCATCCAACATCACACCGGCGTTGTCCGTGACCGTCATCTTCCAGTCAGGGATGCCGGCCGGCTTTCCACCGGGCCCCACCTGGTCTAGCTTCACAACCTTGAGGGTAGGCAACAGGCCAACCTTGAAGCGAACCTGTGCGCACTTGTCCTTCCCCTCCGTGCCCGTCAGCGTTACCGGCACCGACGCAGGAGTGATCGGCTCCCACCCCGCGGGCACCTCGAGGGTGATCTGGTAGGGTCCCGCACACACGCCGGGCGGTGGGTTCCAGGTGGGAACATAGAAGTCACCACCCGCGGGCACTCGAAAAGTCTTGCTCGAGCCGTCGGGGTAAGTGATGGTCATTCTCCATCCCCCCCCCACTCCTTTCCTCTCGTAGCGGTCGATAATCCAGATGTGCATGCACCCGGTGCACCCGGCCGCCGTCGGAAGCTGGTCCAGCGCGATCTCCGCGGTCGCGTCTGTCTCGAGGGTAGTCGTGATGGTAGGTGTCACAACCGTCGTGTCATCGAGGGCTAGGGCCACGGAGTTGGCCTTGGCTACAGCGGCAGTCCTGCCTGCAAGCGCGGCGATTGTGCCATCCGGCAGCAAAAGCGCGACGACCAGCAGGAGGAGCAGGACAATTGCTCCCACGATCGACAGCAAGCTGAATGTCTGCCAGGGATTGCTTCTGTTCTTTTGCGGTTGAGTCGTCATCGTATACCCTCCTTGAATGGAAATGACTCCGGTCGCCGGCGCAGAAACCCTCCGTATTATACCGCAACTCGACAGCAATATCAATCAGCCTCAAGGATGAGATCTCTGTCCGTGGTGGTCCCCTCAGCCCTAGTCCTTTCTTGGCCGCAGACCGTTCGTCTGTCTGTTTTCCCATATGTCGCGGGGGATTTGCCCCGTGCAAGTGCGTATGCTATACTCGCCGCTGCCAAATCTATCTCGCACACCCTCAGACGCGCTGGGCTGTGCCGGTGGTTGTTCGTGCCGGTTCCCATCGGGATGAAGGGGGTGGAGGAAAAACAATTAGGAGGAAATCGTGTCCAGAGTCAGCATGAAAGCGCTCCTGGAAGCAGGAGTGCACTTCGGCCACCGCACCCAGCGGTGGGACCCCAAGATGAAGCCGTTCATTTTCACCGAGCGGAACGGCATCCACATCATCGATCTTCAGCAGACCATCACTCGCCTGGAGCAGGCCTACAACCTGGTGCGCGAGAGCGTCGCGCAGGGGGGCACGCTTCTGTTCGTCGGGACCAAGAAGCAGGCCCAAGAGGGCCTGGCGGCGGCAGCCGAAGCGTGTAACATGCCGTACGTCACCCAGCGTTGGCTGGGCGGCACCCTCACGAACTGGCAGACGATCCGGCAGAGGATCGGCTACCTACTGGAGCTGGAGCAGCGACGGGATGCGGGCGACTTTGAGCGCCTGCCCAAGAAAGAGGCACTCAAGCTCGAGCAGCTCATTGAGAAGCTGAATCGCCGGCTGGGTGGCCTCAAGAAGATGAACCGACTTCCCAACATGATGTTCGTCGTGGATGTCCGCCGAGAAGGGATCGCTCTCAAAGAGGGTGGCATTCTCAAGATCCCGGTGATTGCCATGGTGGACACCAACTGCAATCCTGACCCGGTGGACTTTGTCATCCCTTCCAACGACGATGCCATCCGCGCCATCAACCTGATCGTTGGTCACATGGCCGACGCGGTCAATGAAGGCCTGCGAATCCGGCAGGCGGTGCAAGTCGAAGAGGAGGTCGCCGAAGAGGAGCAGTATCTCGGCGCTGCCACTCTTGCCAAGCTTCGCTCGGGCCTCTATGAGTTTGAGGAAGAAGACCTGGGGGTCGACGTAGACTTGGACGAGGAGGTGTTCTAACTATGGCAGCGATTACTGCTCAGATGGTCAAGGATCTTCGCGAGAAGACCGGTGCCGGTGTTCTCGACTGCAAGAAGGCCCTGGACCTCTATGACGGGGATTCCGCCCAGGCAGCCGACTACTTGCGGGAAAAGGGCATGGCGGCCGCCACCAAGCGGTCCGAGCGTGTGGCCCGTGAAGGGCTGATCGGCTCCTACATCCACGCCGGCAGCAAGATTGCGGGGTTGGTCGAGGTGAACTGCGAGACCGATTTCGTCGCTCGCACCGAAGAGTTCCGAACCCTGGCCCACGATCTGGCGATGCAGGTTGTCGCCGGCAAGCCTCTCTACCTGGCAGCAGCGGATGTGCCGGACGATCTGATCGAGAAGGAGTTGGCCGAGCGTGGCTTGAGCGGAGAGGCCGAGCGCGCCAAGTACCTCGCCGAGGTCTGTCTGCTGGAGCAACCCTTCATCAAGGACACGGGCGTTACCATACGCGAGCTGGTCCAGCAGAGAAACGCTGTGTTTGGCGAAAACATCGTCGTGCGCCGGTTCGTGAGATTCGAAGTCGGCGGCTAGCCGGCCATCGGCCTCAGGGCCGGTGGATGTCCCGCGGGGCAGAGCAGGGGCGGGGGAATCCCGCCCCTGCAGCAGTAGAATCCAGTTCCAGGAGGCGAGGGTGGCCGCAATCAGCTATAGGCGTGTCCTGCTCAAACTGGGCGGCGAGTCGCTGGCCGGCCCGGGAGGCTACGGCATTGACCCCGACATGGCTGACGAGCTCGCGGCCAAGATCAAGCGCCTGAAGGAATACGAGGTCGAGCTGGCTATCGTCATTGGGGCCGGCAACATCTGGCGCGGCGAAATGGGCCTCGAGCACGGCATGGACCGCGCCACAGCCGACCAGATGGGCATGCTCGCCACTGTCATCAATGCCCTGGCCTTGGCCGATTCCCTTGAACGGATCGGCACTGTCACCCGCGTCCAGACGGCCATCGAGATGCGGGCTGTTTCGGAGCCCTACATCCGCCTGCGGGCCGTCCGTCACCTGGAAAAGGGCCGTGTCGTAATCTTGGCGGCCGGTACGGGCAATCCCTATTTCACGACGGATACCGCCGCCGCCCTGCGTGCTACCGAGCTGGATGCAGACCTTCTGATCAAGGCGACCAAGGTCGACGGTGTCTACGACGACGACCCCTTGGTCAACCCCCAAGCCAGGCGGTTTGAGCACCTGAGCTACTTCGATGCCCTGAACATGCGCGTGGGCGTGCTCGACTCCACCGCCATCACTCTCTGTATGGACAACGACCTCCCGATCCTGGTGCTCGATCTCTGGCAGCCCGATGCTCTAATCAAGGCTATCCTCGGCCAGGTGGTGGGGACTACAATCAGTGACTGAGTTTCGCCTTCGCGTTTCGGCGCGCCGAGCCGCGAATGCAGGGGGACAAGATGATTGACGAGGTAATGGATGACATAAGGGAGCGCATGGCCAAGTCGGTGGATGCGTTGCAGGAAGATTTGATGGGCATCCGAACCGGCCGCGCTTCTCCGGCACTCGTGGAGAAGCTGCCGGTCGAGTACTACGGCACAGTCATGCCCCTCAACCAACTCGCCAGCATTGCCGTCCCAGAGCCACGCCTGCTCGTCATCCGGCCATGGGACGCTTCTGCCCTCGCCGACATCGAACGTGCCATACAAAAGTCCGACCTCGGCCTGACCCCCATGAACGACGGCAAGCTCATCCGTCTCAACATCCCGCGGCTCACAGAGGAGCGGCGCAGGGATCTGGTCAAGATGGTGGCACGCCGTATCGAGGAAGCGCGGGTCTCCATACGCAATCTGCGGCGTGATGCTCTCCAGGATCTCAAAGACTATGAGAAGGAGAAGCTCATCTCCGAGGATGACTACTACGAGGGCCGCGACAAGGTCCAGGAGCTCACCGACAAGTTCATAGAAAAGATCGACGATATCGGCCGGCGCAAAGAAGCCGAGATCATGGAGATCTAGCTAGTGCGCGTGCCACAGCACGTCGCCATCATCATGGACGGCAACGGCCGCTGGGCCAAGGCGCGCGGCCTCCCCAGGCTCAAAGGCCACCAAGCCGGCACCGAGAACTTGCGGCCCATATTGCGGGCGAGTGCCGAATCTGGCATCCAGATCCTCACCGTCTGGGCATTTTCCACCGAAAACTGGAGGCGTCCGCCAGCCGAAGTCAGGGGGTTGCTGCGTATTCTCCAGCAGGTGATCAAGCGCGAGCTCCGCGAGCTGCACCTAGAGGGCGTGTGCATCCGCCACATTGGTCGCCTCGATCGCCTGCCCGGGAGCCTCCAACAGCAGATCCTCGATGCCGTGGAGCTAACCCGCAACAACAACCGCATCGTGCTCAACGTCGCCTTTGACTATGGCGGCCGCGCCGAGATCCTTCAGGCCGTGCAGCGCATCATCCGGGATGGCGTCCCTGCAGAAGCGGTCGACGAGGTGCTCCTCTCCGGCTACCTCTACACGGCCGGCCAGCCCGATCCCGATCTGATCATCCGCACCAGCGGAGAGATGCGCACCAGCGGCTTCATGCTCTGGCAATCTGCCTATTCAGAGTACTATGTCACGCCCACCTTATGGCCCGATTTCGGCCGTGACGATCTCCACGAGGCACTCCTCGCCTACGACCGGCGCGACCGGCGCTTCGGAGGCATCACAGGTGACTTTGGCCCTCCTGCGGAATAGGGGTTGATAGGGGAAGCCATGCTGCGGACCCGTGTCCTGAGTTCGGCCGTTCTCATCCCGCTTGTGGCCGTTGCCACCTGGGCCGGCGGCTGGATCCTCGCAGCCGTCCTCCTCCTCGTCGTAGTTCGCTCGGCCTTTGAGTTCTTCCGCCTGATGGGGCAAGCCGGCTACCGCCCTTCCCTACCTGCCTGCTCCCTCGTCATGGCTGCTTTCCTCGTGATCGTCCGCTTTCCCGGCCAGCACTTGACCGGCCTTGTCCTCACCACGGCGGTCATCGGCACGCTCATTGCGCAGATCCTGCGCCGGCCGGAGGGCAAACCTACGCAGAGCTGGGCGCTCACGCTGGGAGCCGCCTTGTGGCTTGGTTGGCTGATCAGCCATTTTGTCCTGCTGCGCGACCTCTCGTCCCCCTTTGGTTTCGGCACCGGCACTCGCTGGCTTGCACTCGTCTTTCTCGTCACCTGGATCAACGACAGCGCTGCGTACTTTGTCGGCAAGGCGATCGGCCGGCACCCCTCCTCCCCTTACCTCAGCCCAAAAAAGACCTGGGAAGGGACGGTCGGCGGCTGGATCGGCGGCGTGGCTGCGACGCTCCTTCTCGGTCATTGGCTGGTCGGCCTGCCCTGGCTGCACGGCCTCTTGCTCGGCGTGTTGGTGGCAACGGTCGCCCCCTTCGGCGACCTGGCCAAGTCGATGGTCAAACGCCAGGTGGGCGTCAAGGATTTCAGTGACCTTATCCCGGGCCATGGGGGTATGTTCGACCGGATCGACAGCCTGCTCTTCGTGGCACCGGTCGTCTACTACTACGCTGCGCTGATTTACCCCGGGGTCTAGGCTCTGCCTGCCCTACGGTCTGCCCATCTCCTGGTGCCCGACGACCTGTCCGTCGAGGATTTGCACGGTGCGGCTGGCATACTGGGCAGCCAGCGGATCGTGGGTGACCATGATCACCGTCTGGCCCGCCTGGTTCAGCTCCCGCAATAGCTCGAGTACCTGCGTCCCGGTCTGCCGGTCCAGGTTCCCGGTCGGTTCGTCCGCCAGCAGCAGCGGCGGCTGGTTGACCATCGACCGGGCAACGGCCACGCGTCCCTGCTCTCCGCCCGATAGTTGGTAGGGCAGGCGGTCTTCCTTGCCCTTCAATCCCACCTGCGCCAGTGCCTCCCGGGCGCGTTCCGCCTTCTCGGCCTTTGGCATGTGGGCAATGGCCAGCGCGAGTAGCACGTTCTCCTGAGCGGTCAGGTAGGGCAAGAGCTGAAGCTGCTGGAAGACGAACCCAATGTACTCGTGCCGGAAGTCAGCCTGCTGCTCCGCCTTAAGATGGTAGACGTCGATGCCGTCGATAACCACCGTTCCCTCGCTGGGGGAATTCATCGCGCCCAGCACGCTGAGCAGCGTGCTCTTGCCCGAGCCCGACGGCCCCATCACGGCCACGAACTCACCTTCTGCCACGCTCAGGCTCACCTCGCGCAGTGCATACACGGGCACCTGGTTGCCGTTGTAAATCTTGCTTACCTTCTCCAGCGTGATCATGGTCTTCTCCTACAGCGACCGAAGC
This sequence comes from uncultured Chloroflexia bacterium, assembly GCA_963701775.1. Taxonomy (GTDB): domain Bacteria; phylum Chloroflexota; class Anaerolineae; order JAAYZQ01; family JAAYZQ01; genus DAOQVR01. The sequence continues at coordinate 906,269 of CAVPBH010000027.1, read as the reverse complement.
GCGATGCTGGGATCCAGCTTTGCAGCGCTCCGAGCCGGATAGAGGCTGGCCAGCAGCCCGATCATCAGCGCACCGCCGAGGGCGGCGAAGGCGAGCCATGGGCTCCAGATCACCGGCTCGGTCACGCCGGCTAGGCGCGGCGCCAGGATGATCGCCGCTCCCATGCCCAACAGCCACCCACACAGGCCGCCGGTCACGCTCACAAGCGCGGCCTCGCTCAGGATGACGCGCATCACGTGCGTTTGGCGGAACCCCAACGCACGGAACAGGCCAATCTCCTGCCGGCGTTCTGCCACTGCTCCGAGCATCGTCGTGAGGACGACCAACGACCCGATAACCACCACGACGGCCGACACGGCCAGCGCGAACTTTTCCAATTGCCCGACCGTGTCCATGCGCAACTGGACGGCCTGGCGCAGTGCGGTCACACGCGCCTGGGGCAGCACGCCCGATATCTGGTCGACCATTTCCTCTACCGGGCAGGCATTGCACAGCGCGGCCACCTCGGCCAGGCTGACGCTTCCCGGCTTGCCCATGGCCAGTTGGGCCTCGGTCAGGTCGATGAACAGGATGTCATCGTCCTGCGAGCCGTTCTCGGACAGGACCCCCACCACCTGGAAGCTCTGCCCTTGGATCTCGACGCGGTCACCGGGGCCCAGGCCGAGTGTCGTGGCCAGGCGCGATCCCAGCAGGGCATCCCCCGGGTCCGAAGGCTCCATCCCTTGGGAAACGTGCCACCACTGCTTTAGGCGGATCTCATCCGGAAAGCGAACCCCCGCCACGAGAACATTCTGGCCGCCCACGTTGGTCGTGCCCAGCAGCTTGGGAGCAACGATGGCGATGCTGGCCGCATCCTTGATCGTCTCGATCTGGACCAGGTCAGGCATCGTCAGCTCCCCCACGTCGAAGGCCGCGGAAGCAACGGTCACTCCACCGTAGGACAGCGACAGGTCATTGGCCTCTGGCACGATCAGAATGTTCGCGCCGTACTGGTCCATCTTGCTCGCAATGTCGGCCCGCAGCGTGGTGGTAATGGCGGTCAGCGCAACGACGGTTGCCACGCCGATCATTAGCCCAAACACCAGGAGGGCCATGCGCCCCTTGCGCCGGCGCAGGTTGTTCAAAGAGACATCAATGAGTCGCATCGTTACCCCTTCCCTAGAACAGCTTCAAGCCGTCAGCCAGCTCGCTTTCCTGGATAACGATCGAGTCACCTTCTACGACTGGGCTCAGGGGCGCAGGGTTGCAGCCGCCGTGCACCACGCCGACCTGGCTGATCGGGAAGCGTCGCCCGCAGTTGTTGCAGACCACTTCATTGCCTTCCTGGTGATACCCCAGCTTGGCAGGGAAGCAGACTTCGCACGCGTTGAGCGCCGCACGCACCGTGCCGGACTCGTCTTTGACGACAAAGAACTCCACCGGGCGGCCTCCGACCATGAGCGTATAGAAATGGGCCAAGCCGTCGTCGAGGCTCGCAACGGACAGCCGGACTACACCTCCATCGGCGGCGATCAGCGGATAGGGGTCGTGCCCCTGCGTGGCGGCCTGGGCCGGTAGATCCTGCCCGGCAGCGTTGCTCGATGGTGCTGCGGCAGCGGTGGCGGATGGCCGCGATAGGGCATAGATGGTACCCCCTAGCACGGCCAATACGACCACCAGGCCGGCAATGAGTACGAGGGGTGAAGCTCCCTTTGGCTTCGCTCGATTCTGTTGGGCACCAAAGCGGGCACGCTTGGCGCCGCGGGATTCGATCTGGCTCATCGTCTCTCCTTTGCTTCGAGAATAGGTAAAGACAATGTAGCAGAGAAAGGGAGCAGGCGACAGCGCCAGATGGCCCAACCCATACCCGCCAAATGGCGGGGTATCCCCGGCACAAGCGCGGAATGGCCTTGGAAGCGGCCGGAGGGAGAGCCTAGTGTCCTTGCGTTGTGGCTTGGGGCGGATGGGGCAGGCGCACCGTCACCTGCGTTCCTTGGCCGGGCGCTGAGCGGATAGATAGGGTGCCACCATACAGGAGTGCCCGTTCCTGCATGCCCATCAAGCCAAAGTGACCTTCACGCGCCATAGCGTCGGGCAAGTCCGGCGGCTGGAACCCCCGCCCATCGTCGCGCACGCTGAGAGCCAGCTCCTGATCGGCAAACCGAACCTCGACCCAGGCGTGGCTTGCTTGGGCATGCTGCAGCACGTTGTGCAGCGCCTCCTGCACGAGGCGAAAGGCCGCCAGCTCCATCTCAGGGGGCAACCGCCGTACCGTCCCCGAGATCTGCAGCTCGGCGCACACCTCCTGGCGCCGGCAAGCCTCGCTCACCAGCATCTCCAGTGCGGGGACAAAGCCCAAGTCCTCGAGATAGACCGGGCGCAGATCGCGGCTGAAGCGCCTGACCCCTTCCAGCGTCTCCGAAAGCATCTTGCGGACCGTGGTCAGGCGCTCGGAGGCTCGCTCAGGGCTGGTGGGCAGCAGCTTGTGCGCCATCTCCACCTGCTGCCCTAGCGCAATCAGTGCCTGGGCCGTGTCGTCGTGCAACTCCCGCGCCAGGCGCCTGCGTTCTTCTTCTTGGCCCTGCGTGATGGCGGCAATATAGCTGTGCATGCCCCTCTGGTAGGCCTGGATTCGCTGCGCCATGTCGTCCATCGTCCGCCGTAGGTCTTCGATCTCCTCGACGCCGCCGACGGGTGCATGGACCGCGCCGAAATCTCCCCAGGCCACCTGCTCTGCTCGCCTCGTCAGGGCCCGCAGGGGCTGTACAATCGAGCGGATGCCATAGTACAAGGTCAACAGGGCGATGACGGCTGCCAGGGCTGCTACCAAAGGCACGGCCTGAGAGTAGCGTAAAACCGGGCTAGAGAGCTCGCTCCACGGCTCTTCGATGATGACCCGCCACCCGGAATCCGGCTCCAAGGGGGCGTATGCCAGGGCCATCTTCTCGCCCTCCGGAGACACGCACTCGGTCGCGCCCGGCTCGGTCGCCCGCTGCGCAATGGCCAGCCCGCTGTGGCCTGCCAGGCTCGTACGGACGTGCGCCGATGCGGAATGGGCTACCACCAGACCGGAGGGATCCACTAGGTAGAAAACACCATGCTCCCCCACCTGGGCTTGGCTCAGCATCCGATCGATCCCTGCGCCCGCCGCGCTCACCGGGCCCGCCAGCACGCCTGCCATGGCCCCTGACGCATCATAGACCGGCACGCCAAGCAGGAATGCGCCTGGGATCTCCAGGACCTCCAGCACGGGGCTCAGGGCCATATCCTGCCGGGCTATCACAGTGCGGACGAGTGAGCTGAGTGCTTCCCTCTCCAGCGACCACGCCGGCTCGCTGTTGCCCACGGCTACCAGGCGCGCCTCGTCGTCAAGCAGTGCTGCCTCACCCGCGAGCTGTCCCTCCAGGGTGCCGGCTGCGGCGAGTATCTCGTGTTGCGCGCCCGCATCCTGCCAGAAGCCTGGCTTCTGGGACAGCCTCTCCAGCGCCGATGCACGCTCGGCCAGCAGCCCTCGTACCTCGGCTGCGGTGACGGTCGCCAACGCACGATCGCGCTCTTCGACCATGGATCTCATCGCTTGCTCGTGGCTGTAGACACCGGTGAACGCCACCCCGATGAGCACCAGCGTCAGCGGCAACACCGTCCACAGAACGATCTGGGCGGCCAGGCCTCGAAACCGAAAACCCCGCATCCTCTTGAGCATCACTCAATCACAATCCAGCCCTGCCTGAGGCCTTCTGTCACCGCCTCGGTCCGGCTGCCGACGTTTAGCTTGCCGTAGATATTCGCCAGGTGCCCCTGCACCGTCCGGTCACTGAGGTTCAGGCTGTGTGCGATGGCCTTGTTGGTCAGCCCTCGCGCCGCCAGGCGGAGCACCTCCAGCTCGCGTTCCGTGAGCGCCTCCGCAGCGCTCGGGGCACCCGGCAAGCGGCCGCGGGCCAGCTCTTTGACCATCTTGCGCGTGATGCTGGCGTCGAGGGCCGGCTCCCCGCGATGCACGGCGCGCACCGCCTCGACCAACTGCGACGAGTCGGCGGTCTTGAGAAGGTAGCCGTGGGCACCGGCCTGGAGCAGCGCAAAGACATACGGATCGTCGTCGTATGCAGTCAGCACCAGGATCCGGACGCTCGGATGCTCGGCCCGGATCCGGCGCGTGGCCTCTATCCCAGTCACGCCCGGCATCTGGATGTCGAGGACGGCCACGTCTGGCTGGTGCTTGGCAACAAGGGCAACTGCCTCTGCGCCGTCGCCCGCCTCGGCCACGACCGCAATATCCTCTTCCGCTTCAAGGAACTCGCGAATGCCCTTGCGCACCACGGCATGGTCGTCGGCCAGGACGACGCGGATCGGTTGGCTCATCGGCGTATCTCCCTGGCGCCCATCTTACCACACGGCCAGCCCCCCGTCAACCCCCTGCAAGCGTGCCCGGATAGGCCGTTTGGCGTGGTCCAGACCAGGCCAAATGGCGCTGGCCGGCGGCAGGGCGCAGTGATAGACTATACGGAGGCCCTCGGTGCCGCTGCTTCGCAAGGCGGGCACGGACAACCGCGGCAATAACGCCCATAAGCAAAGGAGAGGTTTCTGGATGAAGACTACCCTGATCGTGGTGGGAGTGGTCGTGCTGGTGTTGGCCCTGGTGGCAGGGGGGATGATGCTGGGTGGTGCCCTGTTCCCAGGAAGGGTCGCCTCCGGTGCCGCGTGCCGGGGAACCGACGGCGCGTGGGTGCCGGATAGCACTGGCTGGGGCACGGGCCCGAACCAGCCCGGCGCCGTCTGCGGAGGCGGCTCATTTGGCCGCGGGATGATGGGCTGGGGCACACAACAGGGGATGCCTTGCTCGGGGTCAGCCCGTCCCCTGTGGCGGGCCAGGCCATCTCGCTGGACGAGGCCGGCGACGGCGGTCGAGCGCTACCTGGATCGCACAGGCTACACCGGCCTGGTGATCGAAGAGATCATGGAATTCGAGTACAATTTCTATGCGCTTGTGCGGGAAGCCGACACAGGCACCGGTGCCATGGAGCTGTTGGTCGACCGGTCCACCGGGGCAGTATCGCAGGAAATGGGCCCCAACATGATGTGGAACGCCAAGTACGGCATGATGGGCCGGGGCGGCCGGCGTGGTATGATGGGGGGCTACGCCGCATCCGGTGAGATGACCGTGTCGGCGGAGCAGGCCGGGCAAATCGCCCAAGGCTGGCTGGACGACAACATGCCGGGCCGTGCAGCCGGCGAAGCCGATACCTTCTATGGCTACTACACCTTCCACTTTCTGAAGGATGGTGTGATCGATGGTATGTTGAGCGTGCACGGCAGCAGCGGCGATGTCTGGTTCCATAGCTGGCACGGAGCCTTCATCCGCATGGCCGAGGGGACCGAGCTGTAGGGGCGCAGAGCGAGGCCTCCCCCGGTTCAGTCAGAGAGGGACGTACGGGGCCGCGGAGCCGGAGGAGCAGCCTCCTTCGGCTCCGCGGCCCGCTTATGAGCCCGCGCGCTGCATGATCCATGCCTGGCTGCGGGCCCAGAGCGTTTCCCTTTCCCCGTCGGCCAACACGTTGTGCCCCGAGTGCTCCAGCCAGACGAGCGTCTTGTCGGTCGAGGCGACGCCACCGTACACAACCTGTGCTGCCCCGGGGGTCAAGGTGGCGTCGCGCCGCCCCTGGAATATCAGGACCGGTTGCCGGATGCGTGGCAGTGCCCTGCGCACCCGGCGCTGGAGCAGGTACACCTCGGCCGCTCCCCACAGGGGCGTCTCGTCGTAGCACCAGATGTTGCCGAGCCCATCGGGATCACCCAGATCCTGGTCGCCGACGGCGCCCTTTGGTTGGTATTTCATCACGTAGCGCAGCGCGAGCGACAGAGGCATCAACCGGTTCTGGACCTGCACGGCAGGCGCCATGGGGATGAGGCCGGCAAGCTCTGGGTGATGCGCGCCGAGCCACAGGGTCAGCAGCGCGCCCAGGGATAGGCCTCCGGCAAACACCACCTGGCACCGGCCCTGGAGGTCCCCCAGGGCCTCTTCCACCGTCGCCGCCCATGCTTGCCACCGGATGCGGGTCAGATCCTCGGCCGACGTGCCGTGCCCCGGAAGCAGTGGGCAGCGTACCGTTATGCCCCGCGAAGCCAGGTACTCACCCATCGGCCGCGTCTCGGCGACGGATCCGGTGAACCCATGGATCAGGAGGACGCCCACCCCTCCACCATCGGCTGAGTAGGCACGCGGATCGAGATCGGCTGGCTTCGGCATGGGGGAATCTCCTCGTGTATCGCGGGATGGACTTGGCTTTGTCTATGCAAGGGGCAGGCCAAAGCCAAAGGTGCTGCCTTGGCCGAGCCGGCTGCGGCAAAAAGCGTGGCCGCCGTACTGCTCGACGATCGCCCGCACGATGGACAGCCCGAGCCCGTGGCCGGCTGTTCCACTTATCCGGGCGTCGTCTGTGCGGAAGAACCGCTGGAAGAGGCGTGCCTGGTCCGCCTCGGAGATGCCCGGCCCCGTGTCGCTGACCTCGAAGACAACCTCCCCCTCCCGCGCCAGGAGCTCGACGGTGATCCGCCCGCCGGCCGGCGTGAACTTCAGGGCGTTGCCCACCAGGTTGTTCAGCACCTGGCCCAGGCGCATCCTGTCGGCCGAGATCAGGGGCAGGTCCGGTGCGGCTTTGCACTGCAGAACCAGGCCCCGCTGTTGCGCTGGTAGCGCAAAGCCCTGTACGACTTGCTCGACCAGAGCGCCAAGGTCTACCGGCTCCCGTACAAGCCCGGCCTCCCCTGACTCGATCTTCTCGACGTCCAGCAGAGCATCGATCAGGTGGGCCATCTGCTGGCTGCGGTCCAATACGATGCCGAGATACTCGGAAGCCTCGGCGCCCAACCCCGGGCCGGCCAACTGCTGCACGAGCTCCACATAACCTCGGATGATCGCCAGCGGAGCGCGCAGGTCGTGGGCGGCCATCCGAACGAAATTCGACTTTTCCGCATCCAGCCGGACGAGGCGGGCATTGGCTGCTTCTAGCCGCCCCCGGAGCAGGCGGACCTCGTTCAGCTGCTGCATCACCTGCTGGCCGAGATGACCTACCTCAGTTGTGTCCTGGATGAGCAGGATGAGGCCGCCTTCGATCTCCGGGTCCGCGAGGCCGGTCAGCGAAAGGTACGTGCGGGAGCCTTCCGCATTCACCCGGTTGATCAGCGGAAGCTCAAAGCGCGCCAGCTCCCCGCAAGCCACGGCTCGCAGCTCTTCCTCGCAGCCGGCCAGCTCCGGGAAGACATCGACGAGCGCCATGCCGCGCAGGTCATCGCCCACTGCTTCGGCGCAGGCGCCCAGGCAGGGCGAGTGCGCCAGGACGGCGAGCCCCGGGCCGGCGTGTACGACGGTCACCCGGAGGTCGGAAAGGATCGCTTCGTTCAGCCGCTCACCGGCACTCTTCTTCGCCAATCCCCGGCTCCCTCATCCCGCCTGGACCAGGAGCATGCCGAGCCGCTCGAAGAGGCTCTCAACCTGCTCCCCTGTCCTTGCACTGGTCAGGAAGAGCGGCACGCCGTGGCGGCCTGCCGCCTGCGCAAGATCCTCGTCGCTCACCAGGCGCCCTTCGGCCAGGTCTACCTTGTTGGCGGCCAGGATCCACAGGGCGCCGGGGTTGGTAGCCAGAAACCCTTCGGCATAGCGGCCGGCTCCGGTCAGCGTCTCTGGACGAGTCACATCGCAGACGATCACGGCGCCGGCGGCACCACGATAGTAGCTCGGAGATACAGGGCCTATGTTCGGCCCGCCTGCCAGGTCCCACAGCATCACGCTCAGGACCACAGGACCGCTCGGCCCCACGGCGTGCAATACCTTGCGGTCGACCTTGACGCCGATCGTGCTCAGGTACCTGTCGTCAAAGCGGCCTTCGACAAAGCGACGCACGAGGCTGGTCTTGCCCACGGCGAAGTCGCCCAGCAGGCAGACCTTCTTGATCAAGCGCCGCTCAGTTTGGCTCATCCGCCCTTTCCCCTCTACGGGCCTGGAGTAATGATCTCCATCGGGGGGGCCGCCACCAGCCCCACCCACTGGCCCGGCACCCATCCCTGTACCCCGTTGGCATCTCCCGGTGGAAAGCGGATTAGGTACCAGTCGCCGGCGATGGCCACGATCTCGACCGGTCGCCCCGTCGTCACCGTCTCTCCGGTGACGGGGCTGTTGGCCCGCGGCTCGGCTCGCAGCCAGACTGACCCGATCATGACGCCGACAAAGGGTGCCCGGGTCGGCGTCGAGGTGGGGACTGGGGTAAGGGTAAAAGTCGGAGTCGGTATGGCCGTCGGCGTATGGGTCGGCAGCGGAGTAAGGGTCGGCGAAGGGGTCCAGGTGGGCGTCGGCGCAGGCGTAGGTGTGAGTGCCACGGTGCCGGTGGCCGTCGGGACGGGCGTAGCGGTGGGGCGCCCCCACGTCAGCCTCCAGGCGCCGAAACAGGCCGCGGCCAGGCAGACCAGGAGCATAGCACTCGCCCCGGCAACCGCCAGCCACGGGACCCGCGCCGGCCCTTCTGGCTTGGCCTTGGAAGGCGCTGCCCCCAGCAGTGGCTTCAGGTGCTCGTCTGCGCCCGCCAGCGTGGCTAGCTCGCCGTCGAACGCCTCCAGCGCGGGTGCATAGGCCCTGTTCACATCGCTCAGGGCGGACCGCATCTGGTGCCGCAGGTCTTCCGGCGCGATTCCGTCGACGACCACCGCCAGGTAAGCCCACGGCCCTGCCTCAACCAGGATGGACAGGCTGCCGTACTGGATTTCGTCCAGGCCCCCTTCGCGCCGGTCGCCGAATGCGTCTTGGGCAAAATCGCGAATCGCGGTCAGCATGGCGCCGATCACGTCGCTGTCGGCGTCGCGTGCGGCATCCGCCGAGAGGTGGCACAGCAGCAGCCCCGAGGCTCGATGGATCAGGAAGACGTCCTGTGCAGAAAAGGGCAGTGCCTCGCGCAGCACCAGCTCCGATTCTGGGATCCCCTGGATGCGTGCCCGGAGGCGCCGTCCCAGGCGCTTCACACTGAATGTGCTGCGCAGCCCGTCGTCCACGCGGCTCGCCAAAGCGCGCATCGCCTCGGCCACCGCGCGCTGGATTGCCTTCCCGATGACCGGGTACAGCGCGTCGACGATGTCGTCTTGGGCTTCGGCAATCTGGTGCCGGATGGCTTGGCCCAGCACGGGGGCCAGGGCAGCCGCCATCTCCTCTTTCGACTCTTCCACCCGCCCGGCCGTTGCTTCCGCGATCACCGTTTGGACGGTATCGGCCAGGTATTTGGGGTCCTCGCGCAGCAAGATGTCGCGCAGCTCTTGCAGGCCGCCGTCTTTCTGCACAGCCGTTCCCGCTCCGGGCGGCGCCCCCTCGTCTGAAGACACGTCTCTTGTCCTACGGTCTTGCGTTACCGGCAAAAGCCCGCACTAGCTCGTCTTGTCCAGTTGCCCCAGCAGGTCGGCGATGCCGGCCTGTTCCTTCAGCCGTGTTCCCATCTCCACCAGGAGGCTGCCCAAGTGGTCACGGCTCGTCTTGTCGTCCTCCAGCGACGCCAAGGCCCGGGCAAACTCCTCGCGTGTCTCCTGGCTCTGCTTGCGCAGTTCGGCCGACCGGTCCCGGATCTGAGCAGCAAGATCCGTGTTCTGCGCTTCCATCCTGGCTTCCATCTGCTTGTGTGTCGCCGTGAAGCTGGCTTCCAGGCCCTCCAGGCGCTGCTGTGTCTCTTGCTGGAGCTTCTGGGTCCGTGCCTCCTGGTCGGTCCTTTGCCGGTCCAGCCCTGCCCTGAGCTCATCCAGTTGTTTGCCGATTTGCTCCAGTTGGGCGGTGATGCGCCTGAACTGCTGCTCGTACAGGCGCATTTGGGGACCCATGATGATGTCGCGAATGCGATCCACCTCGGGGAGCGGGCGTTCTTCCTGAGATCCCTCGGTACCTGCTTTGCTCATGGTTAACCTCCTCGTTTTCCAGGGGCGATCTGAGTAGCGCCAAAAGCTAGGTCCAATTGTACTCCAAGCTCGCGTTTCCTGCAAGCCGTTGCTCCAATTGGCAAAAGGGGGCCCTTGATATAGAATGGCAATTGGGGAGCTGGCGTGGATTACACGACGCTGCTATTGGTGGACGACGACGTCGATCTGCTGCGCATGCTCGAGCGGCGCCTGGAGCTTGATGGCTACGATGTCATGGCCGCCGAAGGCGGGCGGCAGGCGCTGGCTGCACTGGATCGAAGGTTCCCTGACCTGGCCGTGATCGATCTCCTGATGCCCGGCATGGACGGCTTTGAGCTGGCCGCGCAGATCAAGAAGCGAGGCGACTTGCCCCTCATTTTCCTCACCAGCGTCGGCGATACCAAGACGCGCATCGAAGCCATCCGCCAGTACGCCGAAGACTATATCCTCAAGCCGTTCGATTACGGAGAGCTACTCGCCCGAGTGGAGCGGGTTCTGCGGCGCACGGCCGGACCTTCCCCAATCTCGGACCCGCTCGTCGTCGTGGATGAGGGCCTGGCCCTCGATTTCAGCCTCTCCGAAGCCCACACCCCGAATGGTGTCGTCAAGCTGTCGGTCACCGAGGCCAAGCTTCTCTTCCACCTCGTGCGCAACGCCGGGCAGACGCTGCCGGTCGCGACGTTGGTTGCCAAGGTCTGGGGGTATGCCGACGACACGGGGCCCGAGGCGCTGCGCGTGGCAATCTATCGCCTCCGGCGCAAGCTGGAGCCGGAGCCTCACCACCCCCAGTATCTCCTCACCGAGCGTGACATCGGATATCGCTTCGTCCGGTTCCGCAAGCGCTAGGCTCGAGCACTGGATCGCCCAGGCCCGGCAGCAGCGGGCAAACAAAAAGCCGGGGCAGGCAATCCCGCCTGCCCCGGAATCCTACCAAAGCTAGAGCTCGCGCTTCTCTGCAACTGCCTCCAGGGCCATCCTGCAAAAGTCCGCCACCGGCATGCGCCCAAGTCCTGCCCGCTGCGCAGGCGGACCGCCACCGCGCCGGCCTCCGCCTCACGATCACCGATGACCAGCATGTAGGGTATCTTTTGGAGCTGCGCCTCGCGGATCTTGGCCTGCATGCGGTCGCCCGACTCGTCCACCTCGACCCGCAGGCCGGCCTCCCGAAGCCGCTCCGCCACTTGGCAAGGCATACGCCATGTGCCGCTCGGCAATCGGGATGATCGCTGCCTGCACCGGCGCCAGCCAGACCGGGAAACGCCCGCCATAGTGCTCGATAAGCACGCCGAAGAAGCGCTCGATTGAACCCAGCAGCGCGCGGTGCACCATGTACGGTCGGTGCTCCGCGCCGTCGGCCCCGATATACGTCATGTCAAAGCGCTCCGGCTCGTTAAAGTCGAACTGGATCGTCGTCATCTGCCACTCACGGCCCAGCGCGTCCCGCAGCTTCAGGTCGATCTTGGGACCGTAGAACGCTCCGCCGCCCTTCATCCATCTCATAGGGCAATCCCTCCACCGCGATGGCCCGCTGCAGCGCTTCGGTGGCGGTCCCAGCGCTCCGGCTCGCCGATGGCCTTCGCCGGCCTCGTCGCCAAGTAGGCCTTGAATCGCTGAAGCCGAAGGCCTCCAGCATCCGCAGCGAAAAGCGCAGCACCCCAAGGATCTCGTCTTCCATCTGCTCCGGCGTGCAAAAGATGTGGGCGTCGTCCTGCGTGAAACCGCGCACCCGCATCAGCCCGTGCAGCACGCCGCTGCGTTCGTAGCGATACACCGTACCCAACTCCGCCCAGCGCATCGGCAGTTCGCGGTAGCTGCGGCGCTGTGCTCTGATACATCTTGATGTGGAACGGGCAGTTCATGGGCTTGATGTAATAGTCCATGCCGTCGATGTCCATGGGCGAGTACATGCTCTCCCGGTAAAAGTCCAAGTGCCCGCTTGTCTGCCACAGCCGGGCCCGCCCGATGTGCGGCGAGTAGACGAGCTCGTAGCCGCCTTCAAAGTGCCGCTGCCGCCAATACTCCTCGATGATGGCCCGGATGCGTGCACCCTTGGGATGCCAGTAGACCAGGCCCGGCGCCGGCCTCCTCGTGAATGCTGAAAGAGGTCCAGCTCCTTCCCCAGGCGGCGGTGGTCGCGCTTCTCCACCTCGTCCAGCCAGGCCAGATACTCCTGCAGCTCCTTGGCCGTCGGCCAGACTGTGCCATAGATGCGCTGCAGCATGGGCTGTTTCTCGTCGCCGCGCCAGTAGGCGCCCGCCACATTTAGCAGCTTGAAGGCGTCAGCCGGGATCTCGCCCGTGCGGTCCAGGTGCGGCCCCCGGCACAGATCGGTAAAGTGATGGTGCGTATAGAGCGATAGACTCTTTGACCGGCTCAGCGCCGGATTCGCCATGCTCGTCCTCCTCGCCCGAGGCCAGCTTGGCAATTTGGTCCAGCTTATAGGGCTGTCCGGCAAACATCTTCGCGCCTCCTCGAGGCTGACGTCGCGCTGCAGGAAGGCATGGTCGCTTCTGATGATGGCCTGCATCCGCTGCTCGATCTCAGCCAGATCCTCGGTCGCGAGGGGGCGAGGCAGGTCAAAATCGTAATAGAAGCCATTCTCGATGGGCGGGCCAAAGGCCAGCTTGCCCTCCGGAAACATCGCCAGCACCGCCTCGGCCATCACGTGGGCCGTCGAGTGCCGCAGTCTGTACAGGGCTTCGTCCCCGATTCTCCTGTCCAGTGCCATGGTTCTCTCCTCCTAAAGTCAGATATCGGACAAACAAAAAAGCCCCTCGCCCATGGGGCGAGAGGCACTATGCTCACGCGGTTCCACCCAGTCCGATGACAGATGAACCGCCCACCTGCCATCTCGTCCGGCTCGATAACGGGTGCCACCCGGATCCCTTTACTCGGAGAGGTCCTCGCCTCCTTTCCAGGGCCGGCTCACAGGGGGTTTTCGTCGGGGCCTGGCTGGCGGAGCTTACACCCGGTGGCTCCCCCTCTCTAAAGCCGGTCTCCCAACTACTCGTCCTGGTCTTCGCTTTTCAACTATGGTGCAGACCCCACCGTCTGCCGGTAGTGGGCGGTACAGGACTTGAACCTGTGGCCTCCACGATGTCAACGTGGCGCTCTAGCCATCTGAGCTAACCGCCCAAAGTGCAGGCTATTGTACCACAGTTCCGGCAGGGTGCAAATCGCGCCTGCCGCGCGTGTGCTTGGACAGGTAGAGCCCAGCATAATCAGCGCCGGTTGCAGTAGTTTTGCATATTGCATCTTTGTCAAAACCGAACACCTGCGCTACACTGAGGGTATCGAAAACGCCTGACGGTGCATCAGCACTCCCGGGCAAAGGCCAGGACCGCGCGAACGGTCCGGCAGTGACAAGACAGCATGGCAGAGTCGTTCGCCCAAGCGAACGGCTTTGCTTGTCACAGCAGACACGCGAAAGGAGAGGGCGGTGATCCGCTATCTGATTCTCAGTACTCTTCTTGTGGGGCTCGCAGCCTGTGGCGCTCCCACCAGTGTTGCGGTAGTCACAGCCACACCAGTGCAAGCCTTCATAACCGTGGTAGTCACACCGATCCCGCCGACGGCCAACTACCAGGCCACTGTTCAGGCCGCGCTCAGAGGCCACCGTCGCCGCTTTGCCGACCGATACAGCGGTGCCGCCAACCCAGACACCCTATCCAACCTACACACCCACTCCCAGCCGCATACCTAGCCCAACGCGCACGCTGGCCCCCGTCCCCACTCGCACCTCGACCCCGGCGCCGACCCCCACACTCACCCGGCAGTTGGCCACCGGCTCCGTCATCAAGCAGAGCGGGCCGAGGGACGGCCAGGGCGAATTGACCGTTGAGAACGGCCTGGACCTGGAGGCGGTGGCCGTGCTGAGCCGGAGCGACGGCTGGCTGCTCGCCGTCTACATCCAGCACAACAACAGCTACACCATAACCAGCATCCCCGACGGCAATTACGACCTCTTCTTCACACTGGGGGAAGACTGGGACGCCGGAGACGGAGCGTTCACCCGCCGGAGGGATCTTCTCGCTTCGACGAGTCCTTTCCTTTCGCGACGACGGACACCACCTACACGGTCTGGAGCGCCACGCTAAACCCGGTGCCCGGCGGCACGGCAGACTCACACGACGTTCCAGAGGACCAGTTCCCCGACCTCACGCCGTGAGAGGTGAGATTGACGGGGCGGGAATGCTTAGAGTTCCTCTGACGTCTGCGACGTCGCATTGCGCTCCGGAAAAATCCACTTCATGATCTGGTCGATGAGGCCAAAGACACGGTTCTCCTTAAAGCCGGCGACCATCGCCACAAAGTAGACAACCCACGGCGTAACCATCGGGACGGCCGCCCCCGTCTCACCGTTGGTCAAGTTGGAGGGCCAGATCCCGAGGCTCGTGACCAGCAGGCTGACGATCATGTACACCGTCGCACCGAGCACGAGGCCGAAGAACGGCTTGCCCAGGTACGAGATGTTATAGTTCCCGTCAAAGTCGCGCGCCGAGATGTGCTTGAACAGGCTGTACCAAATGGCCAGCACCCCGCCGATGCCACCCCAGACCATGGCCGGCAGAAGCACTTTCGGGTCGATCACGCTGTTTTTCAGGTTCAGTAGGGCGAGCGTATCCTGTACATAGGCCGAGTCGAGCAAGACGATGCTTGCTGCGTAGAGCATGCCCCACAGCAGGCCCCAGGCGAAAATCCACCACGCATTCTTCCTTGCCCCAGTCGCACTCTTGGATGCGCGTTTCAGGCGGGCACGCGCCAGTTTGACATAGTACTCCGCCTGCGCCAGCCGGCTGACGTCGTTGCGCAGCACGATGTCTCTCGCCTTGAGCAGGGCGTTGTAGCATTCGGTGGCGATCGATTCGTTGTCGCCCACCTCGTTCAGTACCTGCTCGTAGACCTCGTCGATCTCGGCGTTCAGCTTGGCGAGCCGGTCGCCCGCTGCTTGCGTCAGCTCCACTTCCTGGTCTGCGGGGAGCGGGGTCTCCGGCAGCTCCACGGCCTCTACCTCTTCTTCCGGCTCCTGCATGTCCCAGCCATCCCTTGCCGTCTCGGTCGCGGCCATGATCGTCTCAATGTCCGGTTCGGTCGCTGCCTGTGATGCAGCCTCGGTTGAGACGGTGTCTGTGGCATGTTCCTGCTCCGTTATGGCCGCTTGCGAAGTTGCCTGGCGCAGTTGGTCGTGCTCGATCAAGGCCATCTCTGTTTCCGCCGAGGGGGGCCAATCCGCCGCTTCCAGCCACGGTGCGTCGGCTTGAGCAAGGACCGCCTCGGCGGCCCGCGCCTCTTCGTAGAGAGCAGACCCCACCTCATCCTCGCCGGGGAGCGCTCCTTCGGAGATGGCTGCCACGGCGGCTGTCTCGACCTCGGGCTCAGCGGCCGGCTGGGATACTGCCTCAGAGTCCGGCTCAGGCACGCTCGGGGTGGCTTGGGGTGAGCCGAGTAGCACCTCTGTGCCCTTTCCCTTGACGCTGGATTGCTTTGCCATCGTTCATCACCTCCGTCAGGGTTTGACCGCACTCAATTATACTAAAGAACCCGAAAAAATGCAAGAAAACGAGTAAGAGAGTGCAAAAACCGGCAAGCCGGACGCGCGGCTAGCTGCCCTGCGTCTGGAGCGCCGCTGCGCGGGATACCAGGAGGCTGGTAGCGCTTCCTTCCCGCTGAAGCCGCGCTTCCACCCACAGCAGAGGCGCGGAGCGCAGCACCGTCCGGTATTGCTGGTAGACGTCGGGCCGCACGATCAGGTTCATCAGCCCTTCCTCATCTTCGAGGGTAATGAACAAGAAACCTTTGGCGGTGGGCGGACGCTGGCGAACCACGGCCCAGCCGGCCACCCGGACGACTTCCCCGTCGCGCCTGGCAGCCAATTCCCTGCTGCTCAGGACCCCTCGGGCACGCAGCGCTTCGCGATACAGCCGGGTGACCTGGTCTCCGGCGGCCATGCCCAGTAGCTCATATTCCCACGACATCCGTTCTTCCGTGCTCAGTGCTGGCAGGACTGCCTGTTCCACCGGGACCTCGATCTCCAGCCCCTCTTCCTGGTATTCCAGCCCGCCAAGTGCCCACAGCAGGTCGCGCCGCGCCTGGCCCAGGCTATCCATGGCCCCGGCACGGATCAGGTTCTCCACAGCCTGCCGTAGCAGCCGTGTGCGCCGGCAGAAATCGGCCAAGCTCGCAAAAGGCGTCTCCCCACGCCGTTCGACGATGCGTTTTTGCCACGACCTCGCCCAGGCCGTGGACGTAGCGCAGGCCCAGGCGGATGGCTCTGACCTGGACCGTCCCTTGTTCGAGGGTGCACGTCTCCTGGCTGGGGTTGATGTCGGGCCCCAGTACCTGGACGCCGTGGCGCCTGGCATCTCCGATCAGCACCTCGGGTGGATAGAAACCCATGGGCTGGTGGTTGAGCAGGGCACAAGAAAGCTCGGCCGGGAAGTGGGCCTTGAGGTAAAGGGTCTGGTAGGCCACCAGCGCAAAGGCCGCGGCGTGGATTTGCAGAAGCCATAGCCGGCAAAGCCGGCCAACTGCCGGTAGATCTCCTCGGCCATCGCCGCGTCGGCCCCCTTCGCCTGCGCTCCGGCGATGAACTTACTCGCGTATCGCGGCCATCGCTTCCTCCGACCGGCTGCGGCTCATGGCCCGGCGCAACCGGTCGGCCTCGGCGGGGTGAAGCCTGCCATCGCCATGGCCACGCGGATCACCTGCTCCTGGAAGACAATCACCCCCAGCGTCTCGGCCAGCACCGGCTCCAAGGCAGGATGGAGGTAAGTGACCGGCTCCAGCCCCTGCCGGCGCCGCAAGTAGGGGTGCACCATGCTGCCCTGGATCGGCCCTGGCCGGATCAGCGCCACCTCGATGATGATGTCCTCGAAGCAGCGCGGCCGCATCTTGGGCAGCATCTGCGCCTGAGCGCGGCTTTCCACCTGGAAGCAGCCGACGGTGTCGGCCCTTTGCAGAGGGTCATACACCGCCGGGTCATCCAGCGGCAATTGCTCCAGGTCGAACGCCTCGCCCGTAGCAGCCCCTGTGGGCGCTCCCGCTGCTCCCGATGTGGCCCAGCGCCTCTTCCACCATGCCCAGGTGCGCAGGGAGAGGAGGTCGATCTTGATCAGCCCGGCATCCTCGACGCTGTCCTTGTCCCACTGGACCACCACCGGCCGGGCATGGTCGCCCGCTCCAGCGGCACCACCTCGACCAGCGGCGCAGCGGTGATGAGCAGCCCGCCGACGTGGATGGAAAGGTGGCGCGGGACACCGTCGATCTGCGTGAGCAGCTCGGCCAAAAGAGGCCAGGGCAGAGCAGGGCTGCCCTGAGAGAGATCCGGTCGGACCACGAGGCGAATCTCTTCTGCCAGCAGTCCGATTGCCTTGGCAACGGAATGGGTGTCGAGCGATTTGGCGGCCCGGTCGATTACATCCCGGGAAAGCCAGCGCCTTGGCCACGTCGCGCACCGCGGAGCGGGCGCGATAGGTGACAACGTTGCACACCATGCCGACGTGCTCTTCGCCATAGCGTTGATAAACATACTGGATCACCTCCTCGCGTCGGTCGGCCGCAAAATCCACGTCGATGTCGGGCATCGTGCGCGTTCCCTCGCTCAGGAAACGCTCGAAGAGCAGGTTGTGGCGCAGCGGATCGACCGGGGTGATGCCCAGCAGGTAGGCGACCAGCGAGTTGGCTGCCGAGCCCCGCCCCTGGCAGCGGATGCCCTGTTCGCGGGCAAAGCGCACGATGTCCCAGACCACGAGAAAATAGCCGGCCAGCCCCGCCTGCTCGATGACGGCCAGCTCGTGATCGATTTGCGCCGGGCGTGCTCCGGGTCAGGTCGGATTTGCGGCCCAGGCCCGCTTCGCACAGGTGGCGCAGGTAGCTCTGAGGTGTGAAGGGCTCTGGGACGGGGAAGGCCGGCAACGGCTGCGAAGAAAAATCGAGGCACGCCTCGCACTGTTCGGCAATGCGCACCGTGTTGCGCAGCGCTTCGCGCCGGTCCGTGCCGGTAGGGCCGGCGCTCGAAAATAGAACCTCCATCTCCTGGGGCGATTTCAGGTACTGCTCCGAGTTGGGGTGCAGCAGCCCGGCAGCCAGCGCCTCCGGCAGGGTGTGAGGTGGCGGATGCAGGTTAGAACGTCGTGCAGTCGCTGGCCGGCACGCTCGGCATAGTGAACGTTGTTGGTGGCCACCAGGCCGGCTCCCAGGCGCCCTGCCAGATCCGCCAGTTCCGCTTCCAGCCGCCTGTCGGTAGGCAAGAGTGCCGCTGCAGCTCGATCCAGAACCGCTCCCGGCCCAATGCCTCCCGCAGTCGGCCCGCCACCTCGATGGCTCTTCCCTCGCCGGCGGCCCGCAGGGCCGAAGGAACCCCGCCCTCCCGGCACCCGGAAAGGCAGATCAGTCCCTCGGCGTGCTGGGCTAGAGTCTCCAATGTGAGCCGGGGCTGTCCCTTCTGGCCGGCCAGTTGCCCGGCGCTGAACAGCCGGCACAGGTTGGCATAGCCGCGCTGGGTCTCGGCCAGCAGGGTCAGGTGCCCCAGCCCATCCAGGGTGAGCTCGGCCCCGACGATGGGCCGGATGCCCTGCTCCTGCGCTGCCTGCCAAAAGCGTACCGCGCCATACAGGCCGTCGTGGTCGGTGAGGGCCAGGGCCGGGTAGCCCAGCGCCGCCGCCCGCCCGACCAGCGCCTCCGGGGACGAGGCGCCGTCGAGCAGCGAAAAGCGGCTGTGGCAATGCAGTTCGACGTACCCTCACTGATCCGTCCCCTCGTTCATCGTCCATCGTTCTTGGTCCACGTCAGTCATAGATCCGCACCAGGAACCAGCCACCCGAGACCAGGTCCCGGTAGAGGAGGCACAGCAACCCCGTGCCGGTGGTCACTTTGACATACTCGCGCCAGATGCTTTCCTCCGCATCCCGCCACCGGGTGTGACCCGCCACCGGTTATCGATTTCCTCGATCGCATGGAGCCCACCTTGCCAGGTGAACCCGGCCGGCGCTTCCTCCCTGTCGCCCCATGGTATGACCGGTTGCCCGGCCGGCCATAACCGCGTCATGGGCCGTGCCTCCGCTTGCCAGGTGATCGCCACTCCGGCAGCGGGGCGCCGGGCTGCGTGAGCACGGCCCGGCGCAGGCGGCTTGCCCCAAAGCGGGCGGCCAGGTAGCGCTCCACCTCTTGCAGCTTCCCTTTCCGCTCCTCTTCCTGCGGGAAGAGTGTCGTCTGCTGCACAGCCGCGTCCTGGATCTGCTCCAGGTCACCTCCAGGCCGGTGGCGGCTGCCCGCCACCGCATGCCGTCCAGCAGCTCTCCCAGTGCCTGCACCATCCGCTCCTCGTGGGCCACCGGCACGAAAAAAGGCCCGTTCCTTCTCCTGGCGCTGGCCCCTGTCGAAGTGGACTGCCAGCCTCACCTGCCCGCAGCCATTAGTTCTCCTCGAAGCTCGGCCATCAGGGGGGCGACCATCTGCTTCAGGGCAGCCACCAGCCCCTCCCGCTCGGCCAGCGGCGTCTCGAATTCGATTGCGGCCTGCAGGCGCCGTGCTTGTCCGCGGCGGGATGACCGGCCGGTCGTCCTCACCCCGGGCGCAGCGGTGGGCCACTTTCCCCGCCCGCCCAAACTGCTGGCCCACCGCCGCCGGGGGGAGCGCCGCATACTGGCCCAGGGTGCAGAGCCCCAAGAAGCGCAGCCGCTGCTCAGTCCCCTCGTCCAGCGGCAGCAGGGTCACCGGCAGCGGGTTCAGGAATGGCTGCTCCCGGGCTTGGCCGACGGTCAGCAATCGCCCCGGCTGCGTGCGTCGCGCCGCGGCCTGGGCAGTGAACTTGCTCTTGTCCCACCCCAGGGCTGGCTGGAGGTCAGTCCCCAGCGCCCCGCGCACGCTCTGGCCTATCTCTCGCAGCAGGCCCACCGCGGCACCTGGCTCGCGGGCCAGGTCCGCCAAATCCACGTAAGCCGCCCCCCAGCCGTGCGGCTCCACCCCGGCGGAGCATCGTTCCGACACCTGGAACAAAGTCCCCTGCTCAGCCCAGCAGCGGTCAAGATCTCCACTCCACGAGGCGGGCCTCCGGGCAGCGGACTTGAGCCGCACCGGCCGTCGTCCCCGAGTTCGATGGCGCAAGCCATTGCCCTTGACGCTCGTGTCCAGCACCCGCCCCTCTGGGCTCAGCAGGAGACGAGGGCCTGGGGCGAGGCCGCGCTTCAAGCCACCGTTGCCGCTTTGCCGACCGATACAGCGGTGCCGCCAACCCAGACACCCTATCCAACCTACACACCCACTCCCAGCCGCACGCCTAGCCCAACGCGCACGCCGGCCCCCGTCCCCACTCGCACCTCGACCCCCGCGCCGACCCCCACACTCACCCGGCAGTTGGCCACCGGCTCCGTCATCAAGCAGAGCGGGCCGAGGGACGGCCAGGGCGAATTGACCGTTGAGAACGGCCTGGACCTGGAGGCGGTGGCCGTGCTGAGCCGGAGCGACGGCTGGCTGCTCGCCGTCTACATCCAGCACAACAGCAGCTACACCATAACCAGCATCCCCGACGGCAACTACGACCTCTTCTTCACACTGGGGGAAGACTGGGACGCCGGAGACGGAGCGTTCACCCGCCGGAGGGATCTTCTCGCTTCGACGAGTCCTTTCCTTTCGCGACGACGGACACCACCTACACGGTCTGGAGCGCCACGCTAAACCCGGTGCCCGGCGGCACGGCAGGCTCACACGACGTTCCAGAGGACCAGTTCCCCGACCTCACGCCGTGAGAGGTGAGATTGACGGGGCGGGAATGCTTAGAGTTCCTCTGACGTCTGCGACGTCGCATTGCGCTCCGGAAAAATCCACTTCATGATCTGGTCGATAAGGCCAAAGACACGGTTCTCCTTAAAGCCGGCGACCATCGCCACAAAGTAGACAACCCACGGCGTAACCATCGGGACGGCCGCCCCCGTCTCACCGTTGGTCAGGCCGGAGGGCCAGATCCCGAGGCTCGTGACCAGCAGGCTGACGATCATGTACACCGTCGCACCGAGCACGAGGCCGAAGAACGGCTTGCCCAGGTACGAGATGTTATAGTTCCCGTCAAAGTCGCGCGCCGAGATGTGCTTGAACAGGCTGTACCAAATGGCCAGCACCCCGCCGATGCCACCCCAGACCATGGCCGGCAACAGCACTTTCGGGTCGATCACGCTGTTTTTCAGGTTCAGTAGGGCGAGCGTATCCTGTACATAGGCCGAGTCGAGCAAGACGATGCTTGCTGCGTAGAGCATTCCCCACAGCAGGCCCCAGGCGAAAATCCACCACGCATTCTTCCTCGCCCCAGTCGCACTCTTGGATGCGCGTTTCAGGCGGGCACGCGCCAGTTTGACATAGTACTCCGCCTGCGCCAGCCGGCTGACGTCGTTGCGCAGCACGATGTCTCTCGCCTTGAGCAGGGCGTTGTAGCATTCGGTGGCGATCGATTCGTTGTCGCCCACCTCGTTCAGTACCTGCTCGTAGACCTCGTCGATCTCGGCGTTCAGCTTGGCGAGCCGGTCGCCCGCTGCTTGCGTCAGCTCCACTTCCTGGTCTGCGGGGAGCGGGGTCTCCGGCAGCTCCACGGCCTCTACCTCTTCTTCCGGCTCCTGCATGTCCCAGCCATCCCTTGCCGTCTCGGTCGCAGCCATGATCGTCTCAATGTCCGGTTCGGTCGCTGCCTGTGATGCAGCCTCGGTTGAGACGGTGTCTGTGGCATGTTCCTGCTCCGTTATGGCCGCTTGCGAAGTTGCCTGGCGCAGTTGGTCGTGCTCGATCAAGGCCATCTCTGTTTCCGCCGAGGGGGGCCAATCCGCCGCTTCCAGCCACGGTGCGTCGGCTGGAGCAAGGACCGCCTCGGCGGCCCGCGCCTCTTCGTAGAGAGCAGACCCCACCTCATCCTCGCCGGGGAGCGCTCCTTCGGAGATGGCTGCCACGGCGGCTGTCTCGACCTCGGGCTCAGCGGCCGGCTGGGATACTGCCTCAGAGTCCGGCTCAGGCACGCTCTGGGTGGCTTGGGGTGAGCCGAGTAGCACCTCTGTGCCCTTTCCCTTGACGCTGGATTGCTTTGCCATCGTTCATCACCTCCGTCAGGGTTTAACCGCACTCAATTATACTAAAGAACCCGAAAAAATGCAAGAAAACGAGTAAGAGAGTGCAAAAACCGGCAAGCCGGACGCGCGGCTAGCTGCCCTGCGTCTGGAGCGCCGCTGCGCGGGATACCAGGAGGCTGGTAGCGCTTCCTTCCCGCTGAAGCCGCGCTTCCACCCACAGCAGAGGCGCGGAGCGCAGCACCGTCCGGTATTGCTGGTAGACGTCGGGCCGCACGATCAGGTTCATCAGCCCTTCCTCATCTTCGAGGGTAATGAACAAGAAACCTTTGGCGGTGGGCGGACGCTGGCGAACCACGGCCCAGCCGGCCACCCGGACGACTTCCCCGTCGCGCCTGGCAGCCAATTCCCTGCTGCTCAGGACCCCTCGGGCACGCAGCGCTTCGCGATACAGCCGGGTGACCTGGTCTCCGGCGGCCAATCCCAGCAGCTCATATTCCCACGACATCTGTTCTTCCGCGCTCAGCGCTGGCAGGACTGCCTGTTCCACCGGGACGTCGATCTCCAACCCCTCTTCCTGGTATTCCAGCCCGCCAAGGGCCCACAGCAGCGCGCGCCGCGCCTGGCCCAGGCTGTCCATGGCCCCGGCGCGGATCAGGTTCTCCACAGCCTGCCGCAGCAGCCGGGTGCGCCGGCAGAAATCGGCCAGGCTCGCAAAAGGCGTCTCCCCACGCCGTTCGACGATGCGCTCCTGCCCGACCTCGCCCAGGCCGTGGACGTAGCGCAGGCCGAGCCGGATGGCTCTCCCCTGGACCGTCCCTTGTTCGAGGGTGCATGTCTCCTGGCTGGCGTTGATGTCGGGCCCGAGGACCTGGACGCCGTGGCGCTTGGCATCTCCGATCAGCACCTCGGGTGGATAGAAACCCATCGGCTGGTGGTTGAGCAGGGCACAAAAAAGCTCGGCCGGGAAGTAGGCCTTGAGGTAAAGGGTCTGGTAGGCCACCAGCGCAAAGGCCGCGGCGTGCGATTTGCAGAAGCCAAACCCGGCAAAGCCGGCCAACTGCCGGTAAATCTCCTCGGCCGTCGCCGGGTCGGCCCCCTTCGCCTGCGCGCCGGCCACGAACTTACTCCCTATCGCGGCCATCGCTTCCTCCGACCGGCTGCGGCTCATCGCCCGCCGCAGCCGGTCGGCTTCGGCGGGGGTGAACCCTGCCACCGCCATGGCCACGCGCAGCACCTGCTCCTGGAAAACGATCACCCCCATCGTCTCGGCCAGCACTGGCTCCAGGGCAGGATGGAGGTAAGAGACCGGCTCCAGGCCTTTCCGGCGCCGCAGGTAAGGGTGCACCATGCCGCCCTGGATCGGCCCTGGCCGGATGAGCGCGATCTCGATGATGATGTCCTCGAAGCGGCACGGCTGCATCTTGGGCTGCATCTGCGCCTGGGCGCGGCTCTCCACCTGGAAGCAGCCCACCGTGTCGGCCTTTTGGAGCAGGGTATACACGGCGGGGTCATCCAGCGGCAATTGCTCCAGGTCCACGCTCGTAGCATAGCCCCTCGTCCTCCCGCTGCGCCCGGATGTGGCCCAACGCCTCTTCCACCATGCCCAGCGTGCGCAGGGCTAGCAGGTCGATCTTGATCAGCCCGGCATCCTCCACGCTGTTCTTGTCCCACTGGACCACCACGCGGCCGGGCATGGTCGCCCGCTCCAGCGGCACCACCTCGACCAGGGGCGCAGCGGTGATGAGCAGCCCGCCGACGTGGATGGAAAGGTGGCGCGGGACACCTTCGATCTGCGTGAGCAGCTCGGCCAGAAGAGGCCAGGGCAGAGCAGGGCTGCCCTGAAAAAGATCCGGTGGGACCACAGGGAATTCTTCTGCCAGCAGTCCGATTGCCTTAGCAACGGAATGCGTGTCGAGCGATTTGGCGGCCCGGTCGATCACATCCCGTGGAAAAGCCAGCGCCTTGGCCACGTCTCGCACCGCGGAGCGGGCGCGATAGGTGACGACGTTGCACACCATGCCGACGTGCTCTTCCCCATAGCGTTGGTAAACGTACTGGATCACCTCCTCGCGCCGGTCGGCCGCAAAATCGACGTCGATGTCGGGCATCGTGCCCGTCCCCTCACTCAGGAACCGCTCGAACAACAGGTTGTGCCGCAGCGGATCGACCGGCGTGATGCCCAGCAGGTAGGCGACCAGCGAGTTGGCCGCCGAGCCTCGCCCCTGGCAGCGGATGCCCTGTTCCCGGGCAAAGCGCACGATGTCCCACACCACCAGAAAATAGCCGGCCAGCCCCGCCTGCTCGATGACGGCCAGCTCGTGCTCGATCTGCCGCCGGGCTTGCTCCAGGTT
Organism: uncultured Chloroflexia bacterium; assembly: GCA_963701775.1. Classification (GTDB taxonomy): domain Bacteria; phylum Chloroflexota; class Anaerolineae; order JAAYZQ01; family JAAYZQ01; genus DAOQVR01. Next base: position 881,971 of record CAVPBH010000027.1, on the reverse strand, counting down.
CAGGCCGGGCTTGCGGCCCATGCCGGCTTCGCACAGGTGGCGCAGGTAGCTCTGAGGGGTGAAGGGCTCCGGGACGGGGAAGGCCGGCAGCCGCTGCGACGAAAAATCGAGGCACGCCTCGCATTGTTCGGCAATGCGCACCGTGTTGCGCAGCGCTTCGCGCCGGTCCGTGCCGGTAGGGCCGGCGCTCGAGAATAGAACCTCCATCTCCTGGGGCGATTTGAGGTACTGCTCCGAGTTGGGGTGCAGCAGGCCGGCAGCCAGCGCCTCCGGCAGGGTCGTGAGGTGGCGAATGCAGGTCAGCACGTCGTGCAGGTGCTGCCCGGGGCGCTCGGCGTAGTGAACGTTGTTGGTCGCCACCAATCCGGCACCCAGGCGCCCTGCCAGCTCCGCCAGCTCCGCTTCCAGCCGCCTGTCGGTGGGCAAAAGATGCCGCTGGATCTCGATCCAGAACCGGTCCCGGCCCAACGCCTCTCGCAGCCGGCCGGCCACCTCGATGGCTCTTCCCTCGCCGGCGGCCCGCAGGGCCGAAGCAACCACGCCCTCCCGGCACCCGGAAAGGCCGATCAGTCCCTCGGCGTGCTGCGCCAGGGTATCGATCGTGAGCCGGGGCTGTCCCTTCTGGCCGGCCAGTTGCCCGGCGCTCAACAGCCGGCACAGGTTGGCATAGCCGCGCCGGGACTCGGCCAGCAGGGTCAGGTGCCCCAGCCCATCCAGGGCAACCTCGGCCCCGACGATGGGCCGGACGCCCTGCTCCCGTGCGGCTTGCCAAAAGCGCACCGCGCCATACAGGCCGTCGTGGTCGGTGAGGGCCAGTGCCCGGTAGCCCAGCGCCGCCGCCCGCCTGACCAGCGCTTCCGGCGACGACGCGCCGTCGAGCAGCGAAAAGCAACTATGGCAATGCAGCTCGACGTACCCAGTCACGGATCCGTCCCCCTCGTTCGTCGTCCATGGTCCATGGTCGCAACGTCAGTCATAGATCCGCACCAGGAACCAGCCTCCCGAGACCAGGTCCCGGTAGAGAAGGCAGAGCAACCCCGTGCCGGTGGTCACTTTGACATACTCGCGCCAGATGGCTTTCCTCCGCATCCCACCACCGGGTATGGATCCGCCACCGGTTATGGAATTCCTCGATCGCATGGAGCCCACCTTGCCAGGCGAACCCGGCCGGCGATTCCTCCCTGTCGCCCCATGGTATGACCGGTTGCCCGGCCGGCCAAAACCGCGTCATGGGCCGTGCCTACGCTTGCCAGGTGATGCGCCACTCCGGCAGCGGGGCGCCGGGCTGCGTGAGCACGGCCCGGCGCAGGCGGCTTGCCCCAAAGCGGGCCGCCAGGTAGCGCTCCACCTCTTGCAGCTTCCCTTTCCGCTCCTCTTCCTGTGGAAAGAGTGTCGTCTGCTGCACAGCCGCGTCCTGGATCTGCTCCAGGCTCACTTCCAGGCCGGTGGCGCCGGCCCGCCACCGCATCCCGTCCAGCAGCTCTCCCAGCGCCTGCACCATCCGCTCCTCGTGGGCCACCGGCACGAAAAAGGCCCGTTCCTTCTCCTGGCGCAGGCCCCGGTCAAAGTGGGCTGCCAGCCTCACCTGCCCGCAGGCCAATAGATCTCCTCGAAGCTCGGCCATCAGGGGGGCGACCATCTGCTTCAGGGCAGCCACCAGCCCCTCCCGCTCGGCCAGCGGCGTCTCGAATTCGATTGCGGCCTCCAGGCGCCGTGCTTGTCCGCGCGGGATGACCGGCCGGTCGTCCTCTCCCCGGGCGCAGCGGTGGGCCACTTTCCCCGCCCGCCCAAACTGCTGCCCCACCGCCGCCGGGGGGAGCGCCGCATACTGGCCCAGGGTGCAGAGCCCCAAGAAGCGCAGCCGCTGCTGAGTATCCTCGTCCAGCGGCAGGAGGGTCACCGGCAGCGGGTTGAGGAAGGGCTGCTCCTGGGCTTGCCCGACGGTCAGCAATCGCCCCGGCTGCGTGAGTCGCGCCGCGGCCTGGGCAGTGAACTTGCTCTTGTCCCACCCCAGGGCCGGCTGGAGGTCAGTCCCCAGCGCCCCGCGCACGCTCTGGCCTATCTCTCGCAGCAGGCCCACCGCGGCACCTGGCTCGCGGGCCAGGTCCGCCAAATCCACGTAAGCCGCCCCCCAGCCGTGCGGCTCTACCCCGGCGGAGCATCGTTCCAACACCTGGAACAGAGTTTCCTGCTCGGCCCGGCAGCGGTCCAGGTCCGCTTCCACGAGGCGGGCCTCCGGGCAGCGGACTTGAGCCGCCCGGGCCGTCATCCCCAGTTGGATGGCGCACGCCATTGCCTCGCCGCTCGTGTCCAGACCCGCCCCTCCGGGCTCAGCAGGACGAGTGGGCCTGGGGCGGTGTCCGGCCCGTCACGCCGCATCAGGGCAGCGGCGAAATGGGGGATGGCGCAATAGAGCACAGACATCTAGAGGCCGTTGCCTTGCACCGTGCCGTTGAACTCGATCTCTAGTTTCACCACCTGTCCGGCCGGCCCCAGCCGGTTCTTCAGCACCTCCACGCGCGCTTCATAGCCCCGGACGTCGCCGTGCAGTCGAATCCAGCGCTCGCGCACAACCTGGAGCCGGACGTTGGACGAGTGGCCCAGCGCCGAGAGGGCGGGCGATTGGGCGTCGGGCGAATCGTGCAGGACGAGAAGGATCGTGCCCGAGCGGGCCAGCGGCGCTCGCAGCCGGTTCAATGTAGCGGCCAACGAGTGGGCTGCGCCCGGGTCGTCCCACAAAAAATCCAAGGTGTCCAGCACCAGCGCTGCCAGGCTCCCGCTGCGGGCCAGGGATTCGACCATAGCCAACGCCTCGGCCAAATCCTGCGGTGCGCCGGTCAGCAGGCGGGAAAGGTCCACGCCACAGCGATACGCATAGTCGGCGTCAAAGTACCGGGCCTGGTCTATGTAGCCCACCAGGTTTTCTCCCTGCGCCCCGCCAACCCTGTAGGGGCGGGTCTCAGACCCGCCCATTTCCCTGCCGCCCCGCTGTGCCTGCGCCAGGATCTTGAGCGCCAGGGTCGTCTTGCCCGAAGTGGCCGGCCCCACCAGCTCGCAGATCCCTCCCTTGGGCAGGCCTCCGAGCCCAAGCGCGCGATCGAGGGTCGCAAAGCCGGTGGGGATGGAGGCAGTAGCGGCCGCAGAGCCGGCAATCCGGGACGGTGCCCCTCGGGCCACAGCCCAGGGGCCATAGCGGCGCTGGATGGCCGCCACCGTCATGTCCAATTGAGGTTGCCGCTTCCGTTTGCGCTCGTTGCCCAAGGCACTCTCCTGGCTGCCGGCGCGTGTCCCGCAGGATTTGTTTCAGTTTATACAGAACATATGTTCTGTTGTCAAGAGCCGGCATCGGTTCTGCCGGGGCCGCTGCATGGCCGGCACCTCTCCGGGCAGACCACGCCGGACTTCAGCCAGTCAGAAAGCCGGGGCGACGATCCCCTCGGACCAGGTAGCAATCCACCTCAAGCCGTTCGCGGCATTGAAACGCGAACCGCTGGCCTGCGCTCATGAGCCGGACGTACCTCTGGTAGCAATCCACCTCATGCCGTTCGCGGCAGTGACACACCGACCCGTCTTGCGAACCAAGCATACAGGTGGTATAATCCGCCTTGTCAGCCAGGTGTGGCGGGCAAGTAAGCCCCGTGCACCCGTGCCAGGAGACCTCCGTCTAGGTCGGCAGCCTGGTCGCGGCCCCCGACCGCCGTCCTGCCTACTTGGATGACAACACCAGAACAGAAAGCGCGACAGACAATTGACCAGCTCCTCGGAGCGGCCGGCTGGCAGGTCCAGGACCGCAGCCAGCTGAACCTCGGAGCTGCCCTGGGCGTGGCCGTCCGCGAGTTCGCCCTGACCACCGGGCATGCCGACTACCTGCTCTTTGCCGGCCGGCGCCCCATTGGCGTGGTCGAAGCCAAGCCCGAGGGCACGCCGCTGAGCGGCGTGGAGGCCCAGTCCGACAAGTACAGCGCCGGATTGCCTGCCAGGCTCATCCCCTGGCATCGTCCGCTGCCCTTCCTGTACGAGAGCACCGGCGTGGAGACGTTTCTCACCGGCACACGCGACCCGGAGCCCCGCAGCCGCCGGGTCTTTGCCTTTCACCGGCCGGAGACGCTGATGGAGTGGGCTCGGTGAGCCCGTCACCCTGCGCGCCCGCCTGAGACAACTGCCGCCCCTGCCGGCCGAGGGCCTGTGGGGCGCGCAGATCGAGGCCGTCGAGAGCCTGGAACGCTCCTTTGCCGAGGACCGCCCGCGCGCCCTCATCCAGATGGCGACGGGCAGCGGCAAGACCTTCACTGCCGTCACCTTTGTCTATCGCCTGGTCAAGTTCGCCAAGGCACGCCGGGTGCTCTTCCTGGTAGACCGCAACAACCTGGGCAGGCAGGCCCTGCGCGAGTTCCAGCAGTACGTCACGCCCGACGACGGGCGCAAGTTCTCCGAGCTGTACAACGTGCAGCGGCTGGCATCCAACGTGCTCGACCCGGTGAGCAAGGTCTGCATCACCACCATCCAGCGCCTCTATTCCATGCTGAGCGGCGAGCCTGAGCTTGACGCCCAGGTCGAGGAGCGTTCCCTGTTTGAGATGGAGGCGGAGCTGCACAAGCTGGACCCGAGGGAGGTCCGCTACAACCCGAGCCTGCCCATCGAGTACTTTGACTTTGTCATCACGGACGAGTGCCACCGCTCCATCTACCATCTCTGGCGCCAGGTGCTCGAGTACTTTGACGCCACCATCGTCGGCCTGACCGCCACGCCCTCGAAGCAGACGTTGGGCTTCTTCAACCAGAACCTGGTCATGGAGTATCCCCGCGAGCGGGCCGTGGCCGACGGCGTCAACGTGGACGGCGAGGTCTACCGCATCCGCACCGAGATCACCGAGCGCGGAAGCAAGGTCGAGGCGGGATTCTGGGTGGACAGGCGCGACCGCCAAACCCGCGCCACGCGCTGGGAGCAGCTCGACGAGGACCTGGAATACGCCGCAGGTGAGCTGGACAACACCGTGGTCTCGGAAGGGCAAATCCGGCTCATCGTCCGCACGTTCCGCGACAGGCTCTTCACCGAGCTGTACCCCGGGCGGACGGAGGTGCCCAAGACCCTCATCTTTGCCAAGGATGACAGTCATGCCGAGGACATCGTGCGCATCGTGCGTGAGGAGTTTGGCAAGGGCAACGAGTTCTGCAAAAAGATCACCTACCGGGTGACCGGCGTCGATACCGACGACCTGATTGCCGAGTTCCGCAACAGCTACTTCCCGCGCATCGCCGTCTCGGTAGACATGATTTCCACGGGCACCGACATCAAGCCGCTCGAGATCCTGCTCTTCATGCGCCCCGTTCGCTCCCGCGTCCTGTACGAGCAGATGCTCGGCCGCGGCACGCGGGTCATCCAGCCCACCGACCTCCAGGCCGTGACGCCCGACACCCTGCACAAGACCCGCTTTGTCATCGTCGACGCCGTTGGCGTGGTGGACAACCCCAAGCACGACACGCAGACGCTGGAGCGCAAGCGCTCCGTGCCCTTCGAAAAGCTGTTGGAGCTGGTAGCGCTGGGCGTCTGGGATGACGACATCCTGGCCACGCTGGCCGGGCGGCTGGCGAGCCTGCAGCGCAACGCCAGCGCGTACGACGCCGCGGCCATCGAGGCCGCCGGTGGTGGGCTCTCCCTTGGCGAGCTGGCACACCGGCTGCTGGATGCCGTGGACCCCGACAAGCACGTCGAGCGTGCCGTGGCCGGCTGCGGCACCCCGGAGGTCAGCCCGGAACAAGTGGCCCAGGCGGCCGCCGCACTCTCGGCTGAGGCAGCGGCCCTGTTCGACGATCCGTACCTGCGCACGCTGCTGGTCGATGCTCACCGGCGCGCCGAGCAGACCATCGACACGATCAGCGCCGACCGGCTGACCGAGGCCCAGTTCAGCGACGAGGAGGCCGGCCAGACGGTCGAGTCCTTCCGGCAAGTTCATCGAGGAGAATCGCGACGAGATTGCCGCGCTGCAGATCATCTACGGCCGGCCGTATGGGCAGCAGCGCCTCACCCTGAAGCAGGTCAAGGAGCTTGCCGAGCGGATCCAGCTCCCACCCAACACCTGGACCACCGAAAGGCTGTGGCGCGCCTATGCCCGGCTGGAGCGGGGCCGCGTGCACAAGGTGGGCGAGCCCCGCCTGCTCACCGACCTGGTGTCCTTGGTGCGCCACGCCGTCCAGATGGACGACGAGCTGGTGCCCTATCCGGACCTGGTGCAGCGCCGCTACGAGGATTGGCTGGTGCAGAGCCAGGCCCAGGGCCGCCGGTTCAGCGCGGAGCAGCGCTGGTGGCTGGACCAGATTGCCCAGGCCATCGGCGTCAACCTGGCGACCGGCCCGGAGGACTTTCAGGAGGGGGAGCTGTTCAACCGGGGTGGCTGGATTGCCGCGCGGCGGCTGTTCGGCGTGGACTTGCCGATTCTGCTGGACGAGATGAACCAAGAATTGGCCCTGTAGGGGCGAGGCATCCCAGGCGACCGATCCGTCAGCAGAGGGAATTGTGACAGAGTCAGTCGTTGCGCAGACAAGTCAATCCATGGGGATGCCTCGCCCTACGGGATGCCGCCGGCCGGCCATCGCCGTGCCGGCGACACAGGCCCGAGGCGGGCGAGAGTCGCAGGCTGCCAACGAGGCCTGGCACAGGAGGTGAACGATGTATTGGGCCAGGAGTTTCCGTCACGATTGGCGCGACCTGCGCGCCTGCGCCGCACACCGCACCCACGACGGCGGCATCCTCGTCGCCGGCAGCGTCGATGCGTCCACGCTCCACCAGCTCAACGACCGTCTCTTCCTGCCCGGCCAGTTCCTGGTGACCAAGCTGGACTCTCAGGGCGCGGTCGAATGGGAACGGGCATGGCCCGCGGTACCCTTTTGGTGGGCCGGCGCCCTATGCGCGGCGGAGACGGAAGATGGCGGCTTTGTCATCGCCGGCTACCGGCTCGTGGAAAACGTGGGCCGCCTCGAGACGCCGGTGGTCAAGTTCGACGCCCAGGGTGGACTCGTCTGGCAACAGATCCTCCGCCGCAAGGACCAGCATGCCTGCATCCACTCGATGACCGCCGCGCCGGACAACGGGCTGATGCTGGCCGGTTACATCAAACCGGTGCAGGCCCAGGCAGGCTCGGAACAGGACATCTGGCTATTGCGCCTCAACGCGGCCGATGGCTCGATCGTGTGGCAGCGGTCCTATGACTTTGGTTTTAACGAGCTGGCCGTCGCTATTCGGCCCAGCGGCCACGAACGGTTTGCCGTGGCCGGCAACATCCTGAGCCCGATCCAGTACCCGCAGCCAAACCCCAGCCCCATTTTCGCCCTGGAGGTGGACGGCGGCGGCTCGCTGCTGGCGCAGCGGGCGTTTCTCCTGCCGGATGGGATTGCGACTGCCACATCCATCACCGTCGCCCACCAGGACGGCCTTGTCCTGGCGGGCTCGTTTGGGCTGGGCAAAGACGATTCGTCCGCATTTGCCCTCAGCTTCTCACCGGCGGGGGCGGACTTCTACGACTGGGCCTTTCTGTACGAGGTCTATTTCCAGGAGCCACGCCGCCTGGCCTACGGGGAGGCGATCTGCGAGACGGCTGACGGGCAACTGGCCCTGGCCGGGTCGTGCAGCACCGGCCTCTACTGGTACTCCCCCATCGGGGGCCTGAGCTTTTCCCCGGCCTACGGCTACCTGAAGCACGGGCTGCTGCTCAAGCTGCGCGGCGACGGGGTGCCCCTCTTCTGCCGGCTCTATGGCGGCGACGATGTGGACGTGTTCAGCTCCGCCGAGGCCTTTGGCACGCCGGCACATCAGCCGGGCATCCTCGTGGCGGGCACCACCGAGTCCTTCCCGCCGCTCCAGACCCCGCCTGCTGTATCGGGCGAGCGGATGTGGGTGATGGCGCTGGACCTGGACGGGAGTACGCAGCACAACATGGCGTGCATGTTGCACGAGGCGCCGGTCGAGTACAAGACACCCGAGGTGCAGGACCCCGGCTGCCAGGCAGAGGAGCGCGAGGCCGCGATCCTTCGCCAAGAAACCGACCTGGCAGAGGCGGAGTTGTGCACTCTGCCGCTCAAGATCTGCCCGTGAGAGAGCTGCTCAACCGTGCCGGCTGGAATTGCGGCACGGCGCCTGTATGGAATGGCCCTGTAGGGGCGAGGCATCCCAGGCGGCCGATCCGTCAGCAGAGGGAGTTGTGACAGAGTCAGTCGTTGCGCAGACAAGTCAATCCATGGGGATGCCTCGCCCCAACGGGATGCCGCCGGCCGACCAATGGCTGTTGCCAGACGGATGGGCATGGACGACGCTAGGCGAATCGTGCGCGACGTCGAGTCCTGTCACGCCCGTCCAGACGACTTCAGCTGACGCACTCTGGAGGATTTCGTGCCCATGTCAGCGGTCGATGACGCAACTGGTACGGTATGTCCACCGACCCGGCCGGTGAGCGAGGTGTGGACAGAGCTAATAGACCGCTGCAGACGGAGATGATGTCATCCTGTGCAAGATCACCCCGTGCATGGAGTATGGCAACTGCGACCATCGTGGCAGGTCGCGGATCGGCGTCACGCTTGGCCGATCGTTCCGCGTGCTGCCGCGCCTCAGGGCCGTTCTGCCACTATGTCACCACTTCGTTCGGCAGGAGTCGTTTGGCGGTCCAGACGAGCTGGGATGACTGGCTCTGCTGCCACTGCGTGTTCTGCCCATGGACGGCAGGCTGCCCTTGCCTCTGGCGCCATTGCCGAGCAAGCGCCGCATTGTCGCCGAAATCGAGACCCAGTTCACCCGGCTGGATGCAGCCGTCGCCGCGCTGAAGCGAGTGCAGGCCAGGCTGCGCCGCTACAAGGCATCCGTCCTCAAGGCCGCCTGCGAGGGTCGCCTCGTGCCCACCGAGGCGGAGCTGGCCCGTGCCGAGGGCCGTGAGTACGAGCCGGCGGCGGTGCTGCTTCAGCGCATCCTATCCCAGCGCCGCGCCAAGTGGGAGGCAGAGCATCCCGGGAAGCGGTACCAGGAGCCGGAGCCGCCGGACACGTCGGAGCTGCCGGAGTTGCCGGAAGGGTGGGTGTGGGCATTCGATCTGACGTGCGCACGCATTGTTGACTGTCTTCTATGGCACTCACCAAGTTCTCCCAGAGACGGCTTCCTGTGCATTGACTCAGATGCCGATACCTGCGTCTTTGCCGAACGTTCGATCGTTGACGAGGCTTACTGGACGGAATCGGTCGAATGTCAATCGGCTGCGGAACGTCCGAACTTTACCGGGCAACTGCCATGCTCGGCGACCTGCTCGTCCTGGAAGGATCCGGCAGTGTTGAGCAGATTGGGCGCGTGCCAATTTGGAGCGGCGCATGATGCCGTGGTTCACCAGAACCATCTCATGAAGGTCCGTTGATGACCCTGTCGAGCTGCTCGTTTCGTGCTCTTCTGGCCGCTGTCTACTCGGGTGCAGGGTAGCAAGTTACCCGGTGGCACGTCCGACTCCACGTCTCTACACGCGAGTCTGTCCGCAACCTCAGCGCTCCCCGTCCCCCTTCGCCCCTCGCCGAGCAACGCCGCATCGTCGCTGAGGTCGAACGGCGGCTCTCCGTAGCGCAGGAGTTGGAGCAGCAGGTCGAGATCGCCCTCCGCCGCGCCGAGCGCCTGCGCCAGTCCATCCTCAAATGCGCCTTCGAGGGCCGGCTGGTGCCGCAGGATCCAAATGACGAGCCGGCGTCGGCCCTGCTGGAGCGCATCCAAGCCGCGCGCACGAACCGTAGGGGCGAGGCATCCCGCGCAACCCATTCGTCAAACAGACGGGCTGCGGCCGGCGGCCGTGCCGCGTCAGCGAAGGCCGCTGATGGGGATGCCTCGCCCCTACCCCAGGGGCTGATAGATGACAGATGATCCGCTATGATCCGAACAAACACCATCGCCAGTCGATCCGGCTGCCCGGATTCGACTATGCCACGCCTGGCGCCTACTTCGTGACGATCTGCGTCCTCGGCGCCGAATGCCTGCTGGGCGATCTGGCCGATGGAGAGATCCGCCTCAACCGGTCGGGCATGGTGGTCCAGGCGGCCTGGCAGGCCATTCCACGGCATTTCGCCGTGCAATTGGATGCGTTCGTGGTCATGCCCAACCACGTCCATGGCATACTGGTCATCACCGGTAGGGGCGAGGCATCCCCGGCAACCGGTTTGTCGACGGAGATGGTTGTGATAGAAGCAGCTGCGCCGCAGACAAGTCAGCTCGCGTGGGATGCCTCGCCCCTACAGGGCTCCGCCCTCGGGATCATTGGGCGCCATCGTCGGAAACCTCAAATCGATCACGAGCCGCCGCATCAACCGGCTACGCGGGACGCCGGGCATCCCCTTCTGGCAACGCAACTACTGGGAACACGTCATCCGCAACGAAGCATCGCTGCAGCGCATTCGCGAATATATCCGTGCCAACCCGGCGCGGTGGGCAAAAGACCAGCTGCACCCATCTATGGCGCCCAACAGCCAAGGCCGATGCACCTCGTAGGTCATCAGGAGCGACCATGTCCACCCAATCCTCCACCATCGTCCAGCGTGTCTGGAACTACTGCAACGTCCTGCGGGACGACGGCGTCTCCTATGGCGACTACCTGGAGCAGCTCACCTACCTGCTCTTCCTCAAGATGGCCGACGAGCAGGAGCGCGAGTTGGGCCGGCCCTCCATCATCCCCGAGGATCTGGGCTGGCGCTCGCTGCTCGCTCGCGACGGAGAGGAGCTGGAAGCGCACTACCGCCACATCCTCACGGAGCTGGGCAAAGGCTCGGGGCTGATCCCCGTCATCTTTCGCAAGGCGCAGAGCAAGGTGCAGGACCCGGCCAAGCTGCGCCGCCTGGTGGAGCTGATCGACAGCGAGACCTGGGTCGGCCTCGACATCGACGTGAAGGGCGAGATCTACGAAGGGCTGCTGGAGAAGAATGCCCAGGACATCAAGTCGGGCGCGGGTCAGTACTTTACCCCCAGGCCGCTCATCAAGGCCATCGTCGACGTCATGCGCCCGGCGCCCGGCGCGGCAGTATGCGACCCCGCGTGCGGGACCGGTGGATTCCTGTTGGCTGCCCATGACTATGTCGTGTCTCACCACGCGCCGCTGGACCGCGACCAGTGGGACCACCTCCGGCACCAGGCGCTGCACGGCTGGGAGATCGTGGACAGCGCCGCACGGCTGTGCGTGATGAACCTCTACCTGCACGGCATAGGCACCAACGGCGGCGCCAGCCCGATTCACGTGGCCGATAGCCTGGCCGCCGACCCCGGTGACCGGTTCGACATGGTGCTGACCAATCCACCTTTCGGCAAGAAGAGCAGCGTCACCTATGTCACCGAAGAGGGCGAGGTCAAGCGCGAGTCGCAGGTGGTGGTGCGGGATGACTTCTGGACCTCGACCAGCAACAAGCAACTGAACTTTGTCCAGCACGTCCGCACGCTGCTCAAGATCAACGGCCGGGCTGCCGTGGTCGTGCCAGATAACGTGCTGTTCGAAGGGGGCGCGGGCGAGACGGTTCGGCGCAAGCTGCTGCACGAGTGCGACGTGCACACGCTGCTTCGGCTGCCCACCGGCGTGTTCTATGCGCAAGGGGTCAAGGCGAATGTGCTCTTCTTCGACCGCAGGCCGGCCAGTGCGAAGCCGTGGACCCAGGCCCTCTGGATTTTCGACTTCCGCACCAACACCCACATCACGCTGAAGCAGAACACACTCACCCGCCAAGCCCTGGACGAGTTCGTGGCGTGTTTCCACCCAGAGAATCGCCACGAGCGCACGCCCACCTGGTCACAGGAGACCCCGGAGGGAAAGTGGCGGTGCTTTCCCTACGATGAGCTGGTGGCGCGTGATAAGGTCTCGCTGGACATCTTCTGGCTGCGGGACGAGTCGATGGAGGACGCGGCGGACTTGCCGGACCCGGACGTGCTGGCAGCGGAGATCGTGGAGGACCTGAGGCCGCGCTGGAGCAGTTCAGGCAGATTGCTGGAGAGTTGGGTGAGTAGGATTGGGGCCCCACACTGAGAACATGGAGGACATATGGCTATTACAGCAGTCATAGAAAGGGGCCGAGAGGACCTGCGCCGAGGTGCGTTCTCATCCGAGGCTGCTGGTACGATGTCTATCATGGCAGGTGGTCGTAGGCTGAGTATCGCCAGAGAGGGATGATGCGAATGGAGACATACCAGTATACGGTTGTGATAGAACCAGACGAGGACGCGTATCACGCGTTTGTTCCTTCTCTGCCAGCTGTCATACGTTTGGGGCAACGGTGGACGAAGCCCGGGTCAACATCAGCGAGGCCATCGGGTTGCACGTGGAGGCTATGCTGGAGGACGGCGAGGCGATTTCTGTCGAACATGAGCCGCTGTTCATCACACGCCTGACTTGATCCAGGTCGAGACAAGTTGTCCAAACGAACGCGTTTTCAGTATTGTGTACACTGCCACAAATGGCTGTGCAGTCCGCCGGGGAGCGCGTTCCTGTACGCGCGCCGGGAGGTGCAGCATCTGCTCGAGCCGCTGGTGGTGAGCTGGGGGTGGAATCGTGATCCATTGTTCGCCGCCGGATCGCCAGATCCGGCGGAGGAACGGCGGGACTGGCGATCCCGCCAGAGCAGGGAGCGAGGTCTCGGTTCATCGACGAGCAGGAGTGGCAGGGCACACGCGACCCCGCCGCCTGCCTGTCCGTTCCCGCCGCCATCCAGTTCCAGGCCGAGCACGGCTGGCCGCGGGTGCGGGCGGAGTGCCACGAGCTGCTGCGCGAGGCTCGCCGGCGGATCGAAGACCTGACCGGCCTGCCGGGGATCTGTCCGGAGGTGCCCGGCACCTATGGGTAGTGCGCCCAGATGGCGGCGTTTCCCCACCATGCGATGCCGCGGCGCTCCAGAGGCGGCTGTACGACGAGTACCGCGTGGAGGTACCGGTCATCGAGTGGAACGGCCGGCAGTTCGTGCGGGTGTCGGTGCAGGGGTACAACACGACGGAGGACGTGGAGGCGCTTGTCAGGGCGCTGCACGACCTCCTTTCCCAGGCAACCCGGTCATAGACCTGGCACATCCTTCCCTGAGAGGCTGCCTGTCAGCAAATGCCGGGCAGTGTCCAGGCCCTGCGGTGGCCGGCCGCGGCCTCTATCAGGCCGCGTCAATCTGGGCTGTATTCCCTCCCAGCCCGGTTTCCCAAAACCGCTTAGGCGTGTCGCACGCCACGATCGCCGCCGCTACCCGGTCGAGGTCCAGCCCTGCTCCGCGCGCCAGCGCGGCCTCCAGCCTGTCGGTACCCAGTCTCTCCCGCAGCATGCCCAGCTCCTGCTTCGCTTCCGTTGGCAACTGGCACGATGCATGGGCGGCACGAAACGCCAGCCCCAGCAGTTCTGCCCCGTGCTGCAATTGCCCGGCATGAACTCCAGACAGACCTGTTTGGAACACGGCATACACCGTGAGCTCAGGGATCTGCATGCTCAGAGATTGCCGGACCACCTCCTGGAGAAGCTCCCAGGCAGCATCGAGCTTCCCCTGCCGCGCCAGTACGCATCCCAGATCGGCCTGCCCCCAACAGACGGCCGCCGGGTCGGCGATCTCCCGGTTCACGGCGATGCCCTGCTCGAGGTACGAACATGCCTCCGCCAGCTTGCCCTCGCCGGTCGCCGCACTGCCCAGCGCATACAAGGCGTATGCCACGACTCCCTTCCGATCGTACTCTATCGACAGGACCTTGGCGCGCTCGGCATAGCCACGCGCTAGCTCAAATGCCCCCCGATGCCGCGCCAGGTTGCCGAGCTCAAGCAGGGCCACCGGCAAGTTGATGGGATCGGTCTCGGGCATCGCAACCACAGTGTCGTAGCATCGTTCGGCTTGCTCCCAGTCACCCCGAAAGCGCGCAACGTTGCCTGCCGCGAGGAGCGCAGACGCAAGTCCCTGCCGGTCGCCCATCTGCTCGTACAGCGCCCGGCTCCTCTCCACCAGGTCTGCGGCCTCTCCCGGCCGATCGGTGTCGGCGAGCAGCGAGGACAGGTGGCGCGTGCTGAAGGCCTCCGTGGCCTGGTCGCCGGTCTCCCTGGTCAGCACCAGGCTCCGGCGAAGCAGCCGTTCGGCCTCCAGGCGATCCCAGAGCCAAGCGCGCAGCAAACCAAGCCAGGCCGTGGCCTGCCCTTCGATGAGGCGATCCTCCGCCTGCTGCGCCAGCGTGATGGCCGCCTGCAGCCGCTCCTCGGCCTCAGAATAGCGATTGAGGATGATGTACGCCTGGCCCAGCCGGCAGCAGAGAGAGGCTCGGGCGCGCGCCCCTTCGGCTTGGCTGCCCTCGACCAGGCTGGGAGACAGCTCCAGGCCCCGCTCCAGGTGGCGGGCAGCTTCCCTAAAGGCGAACCGCGCGGCCGCCTGCTCGCCGGCCAGAATGGAGTAACGCCACTCACGCTCCGGGTCGCCGTCAAAATGCCGCGCCAACTGCACTGCGATATCCTCGAGCCTGTCGCAGTAGATCTGTTCGAGCGCCACGCCCACCCGCCGGTGCAGCAGTCGACGCTCCGAATCCCCCAGCTCATGGTACACATGCTGCTGAGTAAGATAATGGGCAAAGCGGTACAGGCACAGGGTCCGCTGGTCCACCCGGCGTTCTCCCATCTGTCGTACCAGCCGATGCCGCGCGTCCAGCTCTTCGCGCAGGGTCCGGAGCAGGTGCAGCTCGTCCAGCCCCAGCACCGCGGCCACGGCCTGCGCGGTGAATTCCTCCCCCTCCACACTGGCCACAGCCAAGATCTCGCGCAACTGCTTCGGCAGCCGGGCGATGCGCTCGGCGATGGCCGCCTCCGTCCGCACCGGGAGTGCATCCCAATCAAGCCGGTCGCCCTCCACCCAGCACCCCTGTACATCGTGCACCAGGTCGCCGCGCGTCTGCATGGCCCGCAGCAGCTCCACGGTGAAGAGCGGGTGCCCACGTGTTCGACAAAAGAGCGCCGCGCGGAACCCCTCTCCAAGTACATTGGGCTCGCTGTCCAAGAAGCGCTCCACGAACGTGCGACCCTCGACCTCGTCTGCGGCGGCCAAGTCGAGCCAGGCGTCGCCGAAGCGGGCGCGATAGTCGGCCAACACCGGCTCCAGTGGGTGACGCTCAACCTCCCGCCCCAAGGCCAGCTCATGGGGGCGGTAGGCGACGGTGAGCAGAATGCGGCCCCCCTCAATGCGACGGCCCAGGTAGAAGAGCAGGGCGGTCGAGGCTGGGTCCGTCCACTGCAGGTCGTCCAGCACCAAGAGCAGGGGATGCCGCGCCGACAGGTCGAGAAGGACGTTGCCGTACTGCTGGAACAGGTGGCTCTGCGCGAGCCTGCCCGGCGGATTGGTGCGGGGATCGGCTAGGCGTTCCAGCGGGGGCACCCAGCCCGCCTCCCCAGAAGCGGCGGCTCGGGCGCGCCCCAGTAGCTCCCGGCCGGGCAGCAAAGTGCCGACCAGCCCCGAGCCGCTCATTGAAAGAATCAGTGCCATGTCAGGCAGGGCTTCCCACATCCGCCGCGCTTGGTCACCCCTCAGGATGCCGGAGGCCCACGCCGCTTCGACGTCGCCGGTAAGCATGGAGAGCATCCCGCGAAAGGGGAGGTACGGATCGCCGATCCCCGAGTAGGCGTTGCAGGTACCCATGGCCAGGAGCAGGTCAGGGTGTGCCTCCATGGAGCGCCGGGCGAACTCCTGTAGCAGCGCCGTCTTGCCCCGCCCCGGCCCGCCGATGACAAACGCGGCCTGCCCATGTCCTGACAGGGCCTCTTCCAGGAGCCCAGCCAGCCGCCCCAACTCCTTCTCGCGACCGACAAACACTGGCCTGGTGGCTGCAGGCACCTGACCGGTTACAAAGCCGGGCAAAGCCCACGGTCGCTCCTCGGGCCCGATCCGCGGTTCAGGCGCTTGCGCGGGCTGCGCTCGCTGTACTTGCCCGGCAGGGACTTGGCCATCGCGGATCTGCTCGAAGAGGGAGACGGTTTCGCGGGAGGGCTTGGCTGCGAGCTCTTCTGCCAGGAGGCGGCGGCACGCCTGGTACTGGGCCAGGGCGGCGTCGCGCTGCCCGCTCTGTGCCAGGAGCCGCATGGTCTGGCGGTGCGCGCTCTCCCAGGACGGGTCAAGCTCCAACTGCCGCCAGGCAAAGGTGAGAGCACGCTCGATCTGCCCCTCTGCCTCGTACGCAGTCACCAAGCGCGCGAGCGCCCCCATGGCCAGCCGGTGCAGGTGCTCCTGCTCCAGCAGTAGCCACTCCTCGAATTCGGAGCTGCCCGGCAGCGAAAAGCCCTCCAGGAAGCGTCCGCGGTACAGGGAGGCAGCGCGCTCCGGGCCTGACGGGTCCTGGCGACTTGCCAGGACCTCGAAGGCTGTGACGTCGACAGAGCTACTGCTTTCGCGGCTAAACTGGATGGACTGGCGCGAAGCCAGGAGGAAGGGCGGCTGTGCATCGCGGTCGCTGAGGAGCTGGCGCAGGTTGGTCAGCACATGCGACAGGTTCGCTCGGGCGGCGGCCTCGGGGGAATCGGGCCAAAGCAGGCCGACGAGCTTCTCACGCGAGTGGGCACGCCCCGACTCTACGGCCAGGTATGCCAGCAGAGCCCGCGCCTTGTCCGAAACAAAAGCTGTCAAGGGGTGTCCGTCTAGGGTCACCTCGAACGATCCCAGCAGGCAGAGGGTCAAACGAGCCATCGGACCTCCTCGGCTCCAGTCCCGTCAGAACTCCAGGCCTCGAGCCGCATCGACACCACAGAGGCCGCCCGCAAGAGCACCGAAGGTGTGCGCCGCCATCACTATTCTAGCGCGCGCCCCACAAGATGTCAAGCCGCAGCCTGGACTATCGGCAGATTGCCGACGCAGGATCTCCACAGGAAAAAGTCAGAGTTTCGACAGGGCAGGGTGGTACACTTGGGTCAGACTCAGAGAGACAGAAGGGGACAATCGCCATGCCGGACTATCTCTGCTACCTGCTGCGGCTGCGGCGGGTCGACAGCCAGGACACCAAGGTGTGGCGGGTGTCGCTCCAGCGTCCCGGAGCACTCGAGACGATTGCCCTGGCCGACCTGGTAGAGCTGCTTGCCTTCGTGCGTGCTGAGATGGAGGAAGGGAGCGCGCCGGGGTTGCCCGAACGCAAGGGGGCCCCACCGGACCAGGCGCTTTGGGATTAGGCGGTGCGAGCGGCCCACCGGACCCCTCGCGCAGGTACGTCGAGAAGGAGGTGTCTATGAGTTGAGGCAGAGCAGGTTGAACAGAAGGGTCAGTTCGGTGGATAGTCCGAATCGAGAAAGGAGCAGAAACATGAAACGGCCAAGTGTGTATGTAGTGATCTTGCTTGTAGTGCTGATTGCGGCAGGCCCGGCGGCCAGCGCGAATAGCAGCGGCAATCCTCGCGTGTTGCCGCCGAATGCCCGAGTCTACGGGCTGACACGCGCTCAGTGGTCTGCCATTTTCTTCCAGTCCATCTTTGCGATCCCGGCGCCGGAGAATCCGGGCGTCGGTGCGCCGTGGACCAAGTGCTACGTGGACAGCATTGACAGGGCCGGCATGGGCCTCGCTTTCTTCCTGCCCAGCGGGACCTTCACGTGCGAGATGCCGCGCGGAATGACTCTGATCCAGCCGGTCATAGGATCCGAGTGCTCTACGCTCGAGGCACCGCCGTTCTACGGCGGCACACCTGAGGAGCTTCGCGCGTGCGCCCAGAGTGCCGTCCCGGCCAATGTGCAGGTGACCATCGATGGATTTGACGTCCCGAATATCGAAGACTACCTTGCCACCTCTCCGCTCTACTACTTTACCGTACCGGACGACAATATCTTTGGGGTGCCCGCCGGATCGGCGTGGTCCGTCGCGCATATGACCACGATTGCGATTGCGCCGCTCGGCGTCGGGCCGCACACGATGCACATCCATGGAGAGATCCCGTCCGTCGGCTTTGTGTATGACTGGACCTACTACATGACCGTAACGCCCTAGCGCCGGCACGGACGTGTGCCGGAGGAAGCCGACCCACCCGGACGAGGCAGGAGCGACCCCACTCCTGCCTCATGTGTATGCGGTGCGGGCTGTTCTGCACGCGCCCGTGATGGGGCGCGACACTTGGAGCAACATCAAGCGGGCCGTCAGGATGATGCCGCTTTCAAGATTGTGTACAGAACCACAAGTGGCTGTGCAGCCCGCCCGGCAGCGCCTTCCTCTACGCCCGGCGTGAGGTGTAGCACCTGATCGGGCCGTTAGTGGTGAGTTGGGGGTGGGAGGACAGAACCTGACAGGTTTTGGGAACCCTGTCAGGTCTTTTGTAGCCGAGAACGAGTGGCAGGGCACCCGCGACCCCGCAGCGTACCTGTCGGTGCCCGCCGCCATCCAGTTCCAGGCGGAGCACGACTGGCCGCGGGTGCAGACCGAGTGCCACGAGCTGCTGCGGGAGGCGCGGCGGCGGATCGAGGAGCTGACCGGCCTGCGCAGCTATCTGCCCGCGACTCGCCGGAGTGGTATGCGCAGATGGCGGCGTTTCCGCTGCCGGCGTGCGAGGGGGCGGCGCTCCAGCGCCGGCTCTACGACGAGTACCGCATCGAGGTGCCGGTCATCGAGTGGAACGGCCGGCAGTTCGTACGGGTGTTGGTGCTGGGGTACAACACGATGGAGGGCATCGCGACGTTGGCCAGAGGTTTGGAGGCACTCCTACCCCGTGCGGCTGCGGGATAGCCTAATAGACCTCCTCGTGGGTTCCGATGGTCTGCAGCAGGATCGCTTCTTCTTTCCAACTCGACGAAGGTGAACACAAGTCGCAAGTCGTAGCCTGCACTGCATGCCCATAGGTCTGCCAAGGGGCCCTTCAGCTTGTGGGTACGCAATCGAGGATGGAAGGCATCTTCGGATAGCAGCTCAAGTATGGCACGCAGGTCGTCGGCAGCGCCCGGATTCCTTTTGACCATTCTCCGCGGCTCTGACGAAAGCGGACGAGCGCAACAGCTTGCGCTTCATCCGAGGATCTCGGACATGAGGTCATCGACTGTCACGGGCCGGCAGGCCCCGCGCTCATATTCCTGCCGGGCCTCAAGCGCCTCGCAAGCAAGTTCCTCTCTGCGGCGCCCGATGACGCGCCGATGGAGGATCTCAGCCAGGCTTTCCTGGTCGTCCAGCGGCAGCTCATCCGCCGCCTCCAGTAGCTCTGCGAACGTCGCAACCTTCTCCATGGTTCTGCCATCTCCTTCCTGACCCATTGTAACACGGTCCGACCGCAGGGTCAACTGCTCCCGAGACACTCTGCGCCCAGCCGATTGTGAGGAAGCCCGTCACAGCGTACGCGTTTTCAGTATTGTGTACAGAACCACAAGTAGCAATCCACCTCAAGCCGTTCGCGGCATTGAAACGAGCGTGCCTATCACGCCATCCGTGAGATCTGTATGGCTGATCTGCAGCAATAGGGTGACAATGTGCCGGCTTGGCCCTAGCCCTATGCCCTCGCAACTCGGGTTGACAAGATGCTGCACTTCAGGTAGACTCTGCGGTGAAGGTATGACTTGGTGGGACGAGGCATGTCACGTCTACCCCTTCGCCGGTCGCGAGCCTTCGTTGGCCCAGCGACGTTGCAGTGAAGAAAGGAGTCCTTCGTCATGGCTAAAAAGTTCCCCCTGATCCTCACTCAATCGGATTAGATCCTGGTCTACGCCGCAGGTTGGTGGTGGTCGTTCAGTAGGTCCGGCGGCCTACAGAAAAAGTGGAAAGCAGATGAGAACCATCCCGCACCGAACTGGGCCATGGATGCCCTTATCGCGGCGCTTGCCACCCTCGAAGCCTCTGAGGGCGTGAGAGGAATGGAAGAAGTGAGCCTGCGCGCGGGCCAGATGATCGTTACCGTGGCTCAGGCTCTGGAAAAGCAGAGCACGGTGCCTGGGTAGGAAGGAATATCCCGGGGCATTCCGCGTCCCGCCAGGCCATACCTTCGCTTCGTGAGGGGCGCCGGACGGCTCCGCTATCTGTAATCTGTCGTCGCCTGCCAGGCGCGAGGTGAAGCGTGAGTCTGCGAGCGGGCTTTTCCCAACCCCCAGGGTTGGCTGGCATCGCGGAGGGGCCGGGTGTCGACGCCATTGAGGATGGTCAGGGCCACGTGCTGCAGGCTGTAGTCGAACAACATCCGGCGACGCATGGGTGAACTCCTCGACGGCCACGGGCACTGTGCGTCCATGGCCCTGAAATCCATGCTGCCCAGCAGGCAGGCCGGCGGATCCTTGTGCGTTGGAGACTCACAGGACTACAAGGAGGCAAAAGGGTCGCTTATCGAAGACCTCGTGCCTCAGTGGGACCAAGCATACCAGTACAGAGCGGACCGCAGCCCTCACCATCCCGCAGCGCGATGCGCGATAATTGTTTCGCCCAAAAAAGTCTATCTCAGCCATAGTACTTGTGTGCACACTGGCACAGTGACAATCTAGCCCCCCGCCCCTCCTGCGGCCTGCGCCCCTCCCTCCCTTTCGCGCCTTTCGTGGTCCAGTTCCCTCGCACCCCCGGCACCGCCCACCCCTACATCTCCGCCCCGCGCCACCGGCGATCCGGCAGAGGATACTGAAACGAACTTGGTGATCTTCGTGCCCTTCGTGGATCGTGTCTTTCGCCGCCAACGATCCGGCAAAAGCAGAGACGCAATCCAAAATCGGCAATCGGCAATCCAAAACCGCTGGCACACCCCGGGAAAGTGGGAAAGTGGGAAAGTAGCTCTCTGAACAGACCCTTAGGTCTCACTTCCAGGCCCGAAGCCATACCTCCCCCTGACTTTGCCATAAGTCCGAAAGTCGCTATAATTAGGCGCTACGAATCTTACATCAGAGGTATTTGGTCATGCCGAAACGAACATGGCAGCCCAAAGTCCGGCGCCGCCAGCGCGTGCACGGATTTCGGACTCGGATGAGAACCCGGGGCGGGCGGGAAGTCCTCAAGGCCCGGCGGCTCAGGGGCCGGCAGCGCCTTACTGTGTAGCGTTGGCCTCCATCAGGCTGCGGCACATGGTTTGCGATCCGGCGCGCAATGCACAAGAAGGTTCGGTTACGAGCCAGTGCCAGCTTTCAGGCGGTCCGTCGTGATGGGCGTGTTTTGCTCCACCCATTGCTTGTCCTTTCGTGGCTACCCAACGGCCTGGAACACAGCCGCTTCGGCTTCTCTGTAGGCCGGCGCATAGGCAAGGCCGTGAAACGCAATCAGGTCAAACGTTGGATGCGGGAATCGGTGCGGCTCCGGATCAAGAATGCAGAGATTGCTGCCGGCTGGGATCTGGTGTTGGTCGCGCGCTATCCGGCGCGCGAGGCGGCATTCGCCGAGGTCGATCAGGCGATCGGCTTGCTGCTGCGCCGGGCGGGATTGACGAGCGGGACGTAGTGAGATACCTGTTTCTTGGATTGATCCGGCTGTACCAGCTCACCTTCTCCAGGATACTGCCACCCTCCTGCCGCTACTATCCTTCTTGCTCGCACTATGCCTACGAGGCCATCCGCCGCTACGGGCCATTCACCGGCGGCTGGATGGCCGTCAAGCGGATTGGCCGGTGCAATCCCTTTCATCCCGGCGGATATGATCCTGTCCCGGAACGCAAGAGTCGGTCTCTCGAGGAGGAATTAGCTTGAATCAATCAAGTCGCATCTTTGGGGCAGCCGCCATGCTGCTTCTGCTGGCCATGGCCCTGTCTTCCTGTGGGGCAGCCGCGGTATCACAGGACTGGCCCGATCTGGCGGTGGACAACGGCCTTGTCTACGTCGTCAGTGGAGCGCCTCAGGCCGTCTACTTGCTGGACGCCGAGACAGGGGTTCAGAAATCGAGCTTCTCGCCCGCGCTCCAGTCCGCCGGCGCCCGCTACTGGAGCCCGGTGACGGCCGGTGGGGAGTTGGCGTTCGTCGGATTCGGCGTGCAGGAAACCAAGCCCCCAACCTATGGCTTGTACGCCTTTGACCCCTTGACGGGCCAGGAGCGATGGCATGTCGAAGCCACCGGTTTCGTCCTGGGTGCGCCTGCCTATGCCGATGGCGTGGTCTATTTCGGCGATTCCAAGGGAAAGGTGTATGCCGTCGACGCAGAGAAACGCAACGTCAAGCCCGGCTGGCCTTTCGAGGCCGGCGGCGCAGTCTGGGGCTCGCCGCTGGTGGACGGCGGCAAGGTGTATGTGGCCTCGCTGGACCACCACCTTTACTGCCTCGACGCACAGACCGGCGCCGTGCTGTGGGACTATGAGGCCCAGGGCGCCCTGGCTGCCCGGCCCACCCTGGACCCCGGGACCGGCATCCTATACATCGGTGACTTTGTCGGCAAGATGAACGCCGTCCATGCGGACTCGGGGCAGGCGGTCGAGGGGTTTGCCTTCCAGGCCAAGAACTGGATCTGGTCTGAGGCGCTCCTTGCCGGTGACCGGCTGTACGTCACCTCGCTCGACGGGAACCTCTATGCCCTGGACCCGGCTACGGGAGCGGTGCTTCCCTCCTATCCATTCGACGGGGGCGATGTGCTGCGAGCGGCGCCCGTCCAGTCTGGGGACACCGTTTTCGTGGCATCGAAAGAGGGCAAGGTTACGGCCGTGGACGGCAAGACCGGCGTCCAGTTGTGGCAGTGGCCCAGTGGGCTCGCGACGACCCAGATCCTGACCACGCCGGTCGTCGTCGATGGCACGCTCTACGTGCTCCAGGCGACTGGGCAGATGGTCGCCCTCGAAGCGGAGACCGGCGTGCAGAACTGGTCGTTCACACTCACCGCGAGCCAGTAGACATACGGGCCGATCGAGAGCGTCTCGTGAAAGAAAAGCAATTGAGAAGTCAAGGAGGCGTCGTTGGGCGAGCTGTTTAATGAAGTGATCATCCGGCCCATGCTAAATGGGCTGCTGTGGCTCTCGCACATATTCGGCGACCAGTATTGGCTGGCCATCATCATCTTTACCATTGTCATCCGCCTCATCATGACGCCGCTGATGCTGCCCCAGCAGCGCTCGGCCAAGAAGATGCAGGCGCTGCAGCCCAGGCTCAAGGAGTTGCAGGCCAAGTACGGCAAAGACCGGGAGAAGATGGCCCAGGCTCAGATGGCGCTCTACAAAGAGGCCGGCGTGAGCCCGCTGGGGGGCTGCCTGCCCACCCTGGTCCAGTTCCCTATCTGGATTGGCCTCTACCAGTCGATCATCCATTCGTTGGGCAACCAACCGATCAACCTGCTCGCCCTCTCCCAGGACATCTACACACGGGGCGCCCAGTTGCTTTGGAGCGATGTGCCTCTCAACCGGTTCTTCCTGGGGATGGACTTGAGCCTGACGCCGCAGCAGATGGGCGGGCTGACCTATGCTCTTCCGGTCCTGGTCGCCTTTACCATGTATCTACAGAGCAAGATGATGACGCCGGCCGGCGGCGGCGACCCACAAGCCCAGGGGATGACCCAGAGCATGACCACGATGATGCCCCTGATGTTTGGCTTCTTCAGCCTGAACTTTGCCACGGGCCTCTCCTTCTACTTCCTCGTGTCCAACGTCATCGGCATCATCACGCAGGGCTTTATCTCTGGCTGGAGCGGCCTCAAATTCTGGGAAGGGATAAACCTGTCCAGGCTATTCAGCGGTGGGGCCAGGCCGGGAGCTTCCAGGCCTGCTGAGACCAAGGATGTGGAAGCTACAACGGCCAAGACCCAAAGGGGAATGTCAAGTGGAAGCAGCACTACCAGAAAGAAGAAGCGTCGTCGCAAGCGGTAAAACCGTCGAGGATGCCATCAAGAACGGCCTGACAATGTTGGGCGTTCGCCGGGAACAAGTGGATATCGAGGTCATCAGCGAGGGCAGCCGAGGGGTGCTGGGGATCGGCGCCGAGCACGCACGGGTGCGGCTCATCGTCGCTCCGCCCGTTGCTCCTCCTCCCGCAGCGAGCCCTGCCCCGTCTGTAGAGCTCAAGCCCGAGTCGGTGCGGCAGTCGCCCCCGCCGTCCCTACCTCCCGAGAGGCCGAAGCCTGCCCAAGAGGTGCCCGCCCCTGCCCCGGAAGTGCGCAAGCCCGCCCGGAGAAGAAGCAGGTCAAGGTCAGTGGCAAAGCTTCCCTCAGAGGCACAACCACCGGAGACGGAAGGGCAGCCGTCAGACAACGAAGAGGTATCCCGGCAAGTCCTGGACGAGCTCATGCAGATGATGGGTATCCCCGCCACGATCGACGTCCTGTCGGTCCCCGAGTTGTCCGATGAGGGGCAACCGGCCACCATGGTCCTCAACCTCACCGGGGAAGACCTGGGGATCCTGATCGGAAGGCGAGGGGAGACTCTCGGCGCCTTGCAGTACCTTCTGCGATTGATGGTGAGTCACCGCACCAAGCACTGGACCAATCTGGTCGTCGATGTCGAGAGCTATCGCGTCCGCAGGCTCCATGCTCTCGAAAGCTTGGCCAAGCGAGTGGCCGAGGATGTGGTCCGGACAGGCCGGTCTCAGGCCATGGAGCCTATGCCGGCTGACGAGCGCCGGCTCGTGCACATTGCCCTGCGCAACCATCCCAAGGTCATCACCCAGAGCGTGGGCGAGGGGGAAAGACGAAAGGTAACCGTCGTTCCCAGGAGGTGAGCCCCACCCCTGACCGATTGCCAGCGAACCAACCCCGCTCACTGGAGCGGGGTTGTTCGTGTAGCTCCTGCTGTGACCGGTTGCCCCCATCCGACCTCTTCACCGCCCGCAGAGACCACCCCGCTCCTGAACTGAACGGAACCACAGGTCGGCGGGGTTTTGTCGGGTAGCCGGTAACGCTGGGAGAACCACTGTGAAACGCAGTCGAATCGTCCTGCTGCTCTGTGTGTTGGTCGCGGTCGCGGCCATCATGACTCGGAACGATATCCTCTACAACCTGTGGTATCTCCTGATGGCACTCTTGATCCTCTCCTTTCTCTGGGCGTGGGTCGGTGTCCGGTGGATACGGGTCGAGAGGCAGACGCGTACAACGCGCTCTCAGGTGGGCAAGTGGCTGGAAGAGAGGCTGACCGTAGAGAATACCGGCATCCTGGCCAAAGTATGGCTGGAGGTGCGCGATCATTCGACCCTGCCTGACCACCAAATCAGCCGCGTCATCAGCCCACTTGGAGGAAAAAAGTCCTATGCCAAGACGATTCGCACCCGCTGCCTACAGCGGGGCCGCTTCGTGTTGGGCCCCATAACCCTCACGAGTGGCGATCCCTTCGGTTTGTTCCGGATGTCGCGCAAGCTGGAGGAGCCCGCGCAGGTTCCCTTCATAGTCTATCCGGCCACGGTGGACGTCCCGACCTTCGCGCCGCTCATCGGCTTCTTGCCCGGTGGCGACACGATGCGCCGCCGCACCTCCTTTGTCACCACGAACGTCTCAGGCGTGCGCGAATACGCGCCCGGCGACAGCTTCAACCGCATCCACTGGCCCTCGACCGCCCGGACCGGCCGGCTCATATCCAAGGAGTTCGAGCTCGACCCGACGGCCGACATTTGGCTCTTTCTGGACCTGGAGCGCGATGTCCAGCTTGAGGCACCCTCTCCTGCGATCGAATCTCCCATCAGGCCCATGCCCTGGGAGCCCAAGCGTCCCTTGACTCTGCTCCCATCGACCGTCGAGTATGGGGTCACCATCGTGGCCTCCCTCGCCAAGCACTTCATCGCCCATGACCGGGCCGTTGGCTTTGTCGCGTACGCGCCCCACCGCGAGGTCATTCCCGCCGACCGGGGCGAGCGCCAACTGACCAAGATCCTGGAGACGCTGGCGGTCATCCGTTCTGATGGCGAAATCCCCCTGTCCGAGATCATCGCTGCGGAGGCAACGCAGCTCCGGCGCAATACGACGGCCATCATCGTCACGCCCACCGATCAGAACTTCTGGGTTGCCGCACGCCACGTGATCGAGCGGGGGGTGCGCGTTGTGGCCGTGCTCATCGAGCGCCAGAGCTTTGGCCACCCGCGTAGCAACGAGGACCTGGTCAACCAGTTGGCCGTCAGCGGCATGGCCACCTATCTCGTGCGCGAGGGGGACGATCTGGCCGAGGCCCTGGCCACCCCGCATGCACAGGCCATCCTGCCGGTGGGCCGTTGGTGAGCGGCCGGATGTATAGCCTAGACGACACGATCGTGGCCATCTCGACCCCCGTTGGTGAGGGTGGCATCGGTATCGTGCGGATGAGCGGGCCCGACTCTCCCTCCATCCTGGCCGCCTTGTTCCATCCGGCGTCGCCACAGGCCGGCGGCCTCTGCCTGCCGTCACTCATTCCTCACCATCTGCACTATGGCCACATCCACGAGCCTTCGTCAGGCGAGACGATAGACGAAGTGCTCGCCGTGCACATGCCTGCCCCGAGCACCTACACGCGGCAGGATGTCGTCGAGATCAACGGCCACGGCGGCTTCGTCGCCCTGCGCCGCATCCTCGACCTGTGCTTGCGGCAGGGTGCACGCCTGGCGGAGCCCGGCGAGTTCACCGCACGCGCTTTCCTCAACGGCCGCCTCGATCTCGCTCAGGCCGAAGCTGTGCTGGATGTCGTGCGCGCCAAGACCGGCCGGTCGCTCCAGGCGGCTGTCGGGCAGTTGGCCGGACACCTCTCTGGCGAGGTGCGCGCCCTGCGGACTGCACTGGTTGGCGCGCTGGCCTACCTGGAGGCGAGCATCGACTTTCCAGAAGACGAGATCCCGGAGCGAGATGTCGATGCCGACCTGGAGCTGGCGGCCGCGGGGCTTGGCCGCCTCTTGGCCGATGCCGACCGCGGCATCATCTATCGCCAGGGGGTGCGGACGGCCATCGTTGGCCGGCCCAACGTCGGCAAGTCGAGCCTGCTCAACTGTCTTCTGCGCATCAACCGCGCCATCGTCACCGACATCCCCGGCACCACGCGGGATACCCTGGAGGAAACGCTCAATCTCCAGGGCGTGCCGGTCCTTCTGGTGGACACGGCGGGCATCGGGTCTCCGCAGAACCGGATAGAAGCGCTGAGTGTCGAGCGCAGCCATGCTGCTCTGGCGCAGGCCGACCTGGCGCTTCTCGTGCTCGACGCCAGCCAGCCGCCGGTCGAGGCCGACCGGGCCATTGCCGCCCTCATCGGGGATGGGCCGGCCATTGTCGTGCTCAACAAGATCGACCTGGTAACTGGCTCCCCAGAAGGCCATCTTGCCGCGGACGGCCGCTCCTGCCTGCTCAGCGCCCCCATGGTCACCGTCTCCGCGCTGACGGGCGAGGGGATGGAGCGCCTCGAGCACGCCATCGTCGAGGCAGTCCTGTCCGGCCATGTGACGGCCTCCGCCCCCGTGGTGACCAATCCTCGGCACAAGGAGGCGCTCGGCCGGGCGCTCGGCCGCGTCGAAGCCGCACGGCAGGGGCGCCGTGCGGGCCTGGTCGCAGACCTGGTGGCCATCGATTTGGCTGCTGCGGTGCAAGCGCTGGGTGAGATCACCGGGCAGACGGCCAGCGAAGACCTGGTGAGCACCATATTCGCAAGTTTTTGTGTAGGAAAATGAATCTCAAACGCAGCCTGTCCGTCCTTCTGTTGCTAGCCACAGGCCTGGGCCTGTTGGTCGGATTGGGCGCGTCTCCGGAGCCGGAGGCTATCGCGGTCGTTTCGTCTACGCCAACGCTGCGCCCGCCGATCACTCACCCTGCAGCATCGATTGAGACCTCTACCGCGACCGCCCCGCTCACTCGGGTGACCGTCCGACCTTCGGCCACGGCCAGCAGCACACCCACCTCTACCGCCACTCCGTCGCCTACCTTCACCCCATGGCCCACCCTTACGGCCGTCCCCGTGCCCAAGGCCACGGCCGTCAGCCCAAGCCTGTTGCCCACGCAGACGCTCTCGCCGACCTTGACGCCTACTATCACACCGACGCCGCAGTTCAGCCCCACTCCGCTGCCCACCGTCACGGGCTCAGAGGAGTGGTTCACGATTCTGCTTGTCGGCCTTGATTCGACAGAGAACCTCAAGGTCCAGAACACCGATGTCATCATCGTCGCCTTTGTGAACAGCGATACCAAGCAGGTGTCCATGCTCTCCATCCCCCGCGACCTGTGGGTCTACATCCCCAGGCACGGCTGGAGCCGCATCAACACCGCGCACAAGAAAGGCTACCTCGACGACTATCCGGGGGATGGACCGGGCCTTCTCAAGGACACGATCGCCATCAACCTGGGCATCTCGATTGACCGCTGGGCCCGCATCGATTTCCAGGGCTTTACCAAGGTGGTGGACGAGCTGGGCGGGGTGGACATCACGGTGACCTGTCCGGTGAACCTGGACTACAGGAAGGATGATCCCGGCGGGGATCAAATCCTGGAGCCGGGAACCTATCACATGGATGGCACCACCGCCCTGCGCTACGTCCGGACCCGTCGCGGCGGCTCTGACTTTGACCGCGCAGGTCGCCAGCAAAAGTTCCTGAGGGCCTTGTGGAACCAGCGCAAGAACGTGGGCTTGGACAATATCATCGGCCTCTTTTCCGCCCTAACCAAGAGCATCGAGACCGACTTGGGGCTGGGAGACGTCCTTCCGCTGGCTAGGGTGGCCGTCGAGATGGAGCCACAGCGCATCCGCAGTCGCTACATCGGCCGCGCCCAGACCAAGGACTGGGTCACCAGCGATGGCTGGCAGGTGCTGCTGCCCAGGACGGACAAGATACAGGAGGTCGTGGCCGGCCTATACGCGCCTCCCTCCGCCAGCGAGGACCAGGCTGCCGGCGAGGCCGCCGAGATACAGGTGCTGAATGGGACGGACCGGGCCTACCTGGTCCAGGTGGCGGTCGACGAGCTGCGCTGGCATGGCCTGAGTGCCACGACGGTCGGACAAGCCGATCGCACTGACTATGCCAATTCCCAGATCATCATCTTCGAGGACAAGCCCAAGGCTGTGGCGTTGCTGGCCCAAGTCTTCGGGGTCAAGCCGCAGAACGTGATCCTCCGGCTCGACCCCAACCAGGCCGTCGATCTACAGGTGATTCTCGGGGCCGACTACGATCCCTGCGAGTGAGGCTCAGGTGCGCTGCACCTTGGCGGTGCGGCGCACCTGGAGCCCGAGTGCGGGTTACTGGGGCAGCAGAAAGATGTAGAGGGTGTTCCCGCTCGTGAACACCACCTGTCCGCCAATCTCGTTGACGGCCAAGCTCGAGACGGACGACAGGATACCGCTGCCCTGCGCAATAGACACGTCCAGCTTGAACTGGCGCTCGAACCTGCCTTCGGCGCCGGTCTGCACGATCCGGCCGTTCCCCCGGTCGGCGATATAGATCGACTTGGCCTCGTCCGACGGCCGCGCCACGATCGCACTGGGGTTGCTGGGCGGCGAGTCCCAATCTGTGATAGCGAAAGCGTCTGGTGCGCCCGCGGAAAGCCGGCTGATTGTGCCATTGGCATACAGCAGGTAGATGCTGTCGCCGATGGCCATGTCAATCACCCCACTCAAGTCCACGGGCGCCGTCAGCCAGTCGTCCGGCGGTGCGGAGAATCCCTCCGCCGTCGATTGGTAGCGCCAAATCTTGTCGGGCGCAGGATCCAGCACGTATACGCGCCCGGGTGTCCGTCCTCCCACAAGCTGGGGGAATTGCCAGTTCTCGGCTCCGGCCGGCCGGAGCGAGGTCAGGCGCTCGGTGGTCGGCGTGTATTCCACCAGGTAGCCGTTGCTTTCAAGCACGACAAGGCCGGCCTGGGGGCGTCCCTCGCCCACCGGAACCCAGGCCATGTCCACCAGGTCGCCCACGACCACACCCCCGATCGCATTGCCCCTTTCCACGAGCACTGTATCGGCTGTGCCGGCCTTTAGGGATTGCTGTGAGGTATCCAGCTCGTGATGGTAGACGTTTCCCCCATTCTCGTCGAGAACATAGATGTCGAAATCTTGGACGATGACTCGGGTGAGCTTGGCGCTGCTCGGGTAGGTCCTGAGTTCATAGAAGTTGGTGATGCGCCGCACGAGATCGATCTCATCCTGACGCGCCAGGACCTTCTGTTGCAGCTCTTTTGCATCCGCTCGCTCGGGCAGGCGCGCCCTCAGCTGCTCCAGGTAGCCCGCGGCTTCCTTCAGGCGGGCTCGTTCTGAAGCCTTGTCGCCGGCCGTTTTTGCCTGCTCCCAGCTTTGGTTGGCGTTTGTCCACAGGGCTTCCAGCTCAGCTTTCTGGTTTCGGCCTCGTTGGACAACCATGGCCAGAACGACGAGGCCCACAATCACCGGGATGGCGATGGCCAACCCTGCCAGGATCTTGCGCAACGAGCTCGTGCGAGGTTTCACGGGCGCCTCCTCCCGCGGACGCTTCCTTGGAGTACCTTGTGCCTTCTGTGCCTGGTAGGCCGGCTTGGGTGCCGGCGCTTCCGGCCCGATTTGGCTGGGGAGCATCCGCCTCAATAACGTCAAAAGCCCGCCCCATAGACTGCCGAGGAGGGTGACCAGCCCACGCCCTGCCCTGCGGAAGGTCTCCTTCCAGGGGACTTGCCCGATCAGCGTGGCCGCCCTTTCCTGGAGCGACTCTGCGGCCGGCTGGACTGTGGGCCGGCCGATCGCCGGTGCCGCGCCCATCGCCGGGACCTCGCCCATGCTCTCTCCCCCGACGTTCACAACCAGGGCCGCAACGTCGCTGCCCCTTGCGACCTTCTTGATAGCGGCCGGTAGCTCTTCTGCCGGCACGCTCACCAGGAGGATCGGAAGCTCGGGTGAGTGGCCACGGGCAAATGTGCTTTCGAGCAGCAGAAGCAGGTCCCCATCGCTCACCGGTGTGTGAAACAGCGCCACATTCACTTCGCGCCGCACACCGAGTGGTGCGACGTCGACGTCCTCGACCGGCGTATCGTCGAGCCAGGGAGAGGTATCGGGGAATCGTGTAACGTTGCCCTCGTGAGCGAAGTAGACCGACGCCGGTCCGGCCTGGGCGATGAACAGGTCATCATCGCGCAGGACGGCACAGGAGATACCTGCGGTCCTTTGCTCTCCGCGCAGTGAGTTTCGGTTCTCAGAGACGAGCCAGTCGTTGACTTCGTGGATCGCCTGCTGGAGCCCGGCGGTAATGCTTCCTTGCCAGGCAAAGTAGGTAGCTCGAACGGTGTCGAGCAACTGCCTGGCAATCAGGTCACGCCCCAGGGCAGGCCCCGTCACTTCTACCAGGACGTAGAGATTCCCCCGCCTCTTTGCCTTCGCCGAGCGGGAAGCGCGCTCATCGACCAGGATACCGCTGGGCCGCTCACTCGGATCGCCGCCCACGACAGCCACTTCACCTACAGCCGTTCTCAGGCTCATGGCGCTCTCCCTCCTGGTGCCACTGCCGCGTGCGGTCCGGCCTCCTGCCAGTTGCCTGCCTGGGGCGATGGCCTACTGGAGCACCACGGGCTCGTCTGCCTCTTGCTTGGTCTCCAGGTTCAGCTCGATGGTCAGCTTGGAAATGACGCCCTTGGGCAGCTCGTCCTCCTCGTCGTACGCCAGCTCGGTTACCTGTGCCTGGACCTGCATATTGGTGGTATCCAGGGCGAAGGGGACGCCGACCTTGGCCAGCATGATCTCTCCCTTGGCCGCCAGCTTGGCCCTCAACGTCTCATCGCTGTAGGCATGCTCGCTCAAGAGCACCTTCGTCACGGTGCGGATGTCGCTCTTGTCGAACAGCCACACCTCGAAGGCAGTCACCCGCTCCGGGGCACCGAGCATCTCCGAAATGCCGACACCACACTCGCCCAGGTACTCACCGCTCTCAGTCTCGATCGGAAAAGACTCGTCGTACGCGCTCTCTCCCGCCCGGTACGTTGTAACCCAGTGCCGAGTCGCCGGTGGGGTGCCCATCTCCTGAGCCTCTCCTGCGTCAATCTTGGATTTGACCGGCCGGAACGTCTCCTCCGGAGAGCCCTCAGCTTGGGCGTTCCGGCGCTTCGACAGGATACGCCAACCCAGTGCGGCCAGAACCAGTGCCAGCAAGACGAGCACAAAAACGAGGCACGGCTCCCGCAGCCGCTCGATCAGCCCGGCTGGCGCCTCGGGGGCAGGGAGGGTCTCGGTTGGGACCTGTAGGATCAAGCCCAAGTCCTGGACGTCTTGAGCTTTGTCCGTGCGCCCGGTGTCTTGATAGGCCTTGGCGGCGTCCGCAAATGCCTGCTGTTTCTCCTCCGGGAACCACCCTTCGAAGAGCTTGGCCGCGCGAGCATAGTCACGGTCCACCTTGGCGGCATCCGCCACCAGTTGCACATAGGCCGCCCTGGCTTCCGGTGCCAGGTCGTACGTGTTGGCGTTGGTCCATTTCACGGGCCACACCTGCCAGAACAAGAGCATGCCCAGTAACACGCCCAACACCAATCCCGCGCCAACACCGATCAAAAGGGGTTTGCGGTTCGTTCGTAGCATGAGATGCTCCTCGCTTTCTGTGTGCTCTTATTTCGACGAATCATGGCAAGCGGTTCGCAGGCTGAGCGGCCAACCACCACGCCCTATTATACACAAAAGACCGGTAAAATGCAAAAGAACAGGTGATAGAATCACAAAACGAGTAAGAAACAGGCAATTATGGCTTGTTGCCCTTCGGCAGCCGCCGCGACGTCCATTTGCACGCCGTCTCGTCGTTGGGCCGGTAGTTCGCACAGGCATAGAACTTGCCCCGTTTGCCCCGCTTCTGAACGACGGCTCCCCCACACTGTGGGCAGGTGACCCCGGCCACGGCCGTGATTGGGTGATAGCGGCACTCGGGCCAGCCGCTGCAGCTCACGAACTTGCCGAACCGTCCCAGCCGGAGCACCAACGGCTTGCCACACTCCGGGCATATCTCGCCTGTGGGCTCTGGCTTGAGCTCCACTCGCGGCATCTTCTCTCGCGCCGCCTCCACCGACTCGGCGAAGGGGCCGTAGAACTCGTGGAGCATCGGCACCCATGCCTGTTGGCCTACCGCGATCCGGTCCAGCTTCTCCTCCATCCCTGCGGTAAACGCCACGTTGACGACGCCCGGGAAGTACCCGACCAGTTGGTCGTTGACCAGAAAGCCAAGCTCCGTGGGGATGAGCTGGCGGTTCACCCGCTCCACGTACTGCCGCTCCTGGAGCGTGCTCAGGGTCGGCGCATAGGTGCTGGGCCGGCCTATGCCATACTCCTCCAGGGCGCGGATCAGCGAGGCGTCGGTGTATCGCGGCGGTGGCTCGGTGAAATGCTGCGCAGGTATCAGCCGCACCAGGTCCAGGGGCTCTCCCTTCTCCAACTCAGGTAGCCGCACGCCGGCGCCTTCCTCGTCCCCTTCGCTCCGTTCCCGGCCCTCTTCGTACACCCGGAGGAAGCCGGGAAACTTGACCACCGAGCCGGTGGCCCGAAACAGGTAGGGCATCTCCTGTCCCGGCCGGCCGGCGAGGACGTCCACCACGGTCTGGTCGAGGATGGCCGGGGCCATCTGGCTGGCCAGAAACCGCTTCCAGATTAGCGTGTATAGCTGCATCTCCTCGCGGGTCAGGTAGGGCCTCAGCGAAGCCGGGTCGCGGCGTACGCCGGTGGGGCGGATCGCTTCGTGGGCCTCTTGGGCCGTCTTGGGCGACCGGTAGAAGGGCGTCTTGGGCGGCGCATATCCCTCGCCATACTGCTCCACGATCCACTGGCGGGCTTCGGCCTGGGCCGAGGCAGCCACGTGGAGCGAGTCGGTGCGCATGTAGGTGATCAGCCCTACTCGCTGACCGCCTCCGATTTCCTTGCCCTCGTAGAGTGCTTGTGCCACCGCCATCGTCCGTTTGGCGGTGAACCCCATCTTGCGGCTTGCTTCCTGTTGAAGGGTGCTGGTCATAAAGGGCGGCGAAGGGTAGCGCCGGCGGTCCTGCCGCGTGACCTTTTCCACGACGTAGGCGGCGCCGGCCAGGTCGTCCACCACTGCCTGCGCGCCAGCCTGGTTCCCGAGCTTGGGCTCCTTGCCCCGGATCTTGATGAGCTTGGCGACAAAGCTGGCAGGCTGTGCCACGCGGGTTGATGCCCCCTGATCCTGACCTACCCCTTCTGTTGCTCTCTGCTTCCGCAGCTCCGCCTCGATCGTCCAATACTCCACCGGCACGAAAGCCTGGATCTCCCGCTCGCGCTCGCAAATCAGCCGCAGCGCCACCGATTGGACCCGGCCGGCCGACAGGTTCTTGCGACCGATTTTCTCTCGGAGCAGAGGGCTCAGCGTGTAGCCCACCACCCGGTCCAGGATGCGGCGCGCCTGCTGGGCGTCCACCCGGGGCAGGTCGATCTCCCGGGGATGCTCGAATGCCTGCCGGATCGCTTCCTGCGTTATCTCATGGAACTCGACCCGGTGGACCGGGATGTCGCGGAGCTGTCGCTCGAGGGCCTCGGCCAGGTGCCAGGCGATGGCTTCGCCCTCACGGTCGGGATTGGAGGCCAGGAAGACCTGCGAAGCCCGCGCAGCCTTGACTTGCAGGCGCTTGACGACCTCCTTCTTTCCGGCCGGGATGACGTAACGGGGGGCAAAATCGTGCTCGATGTCCACGCCCATCCGGTTCTGGGGCAGATCGCGGATGTGGCCCACCGAAGCCTCGACATCGAAGCTGCTTCCCAGGAAGCGGCCCATCGTGCGCGCCTTGGAGGGAGACTCGACGATCACCATCTTGGGCCCGCCTGTCCGATCCTGCATGGGCGTGGTCGACGCAGCCCGCTTCTTCTTGCCGGCCGGCTCCGCGCGTTTGGCGGGCTTGGCCTTGGCCGGTTTCTTGGGGGCGGCGGGCCGCTCTGGTGGTGCCAGCCCCTCGTGCTCGGGGGTGCGGCCAAAGCGCGTGAGGACCGTGCCGCACTCGGAGCAGCGCCCCTGCGTGGCGGGGCGGCCCTGCTCCCCGAGGAAGACCGGCTGCGGTGAGGCGATCTCCCGTTTCTGCCGGCACTTGACGCAATACCCCTCTATGGGCTCAGCCATTCACCCCTCGATTCGCCGGCCGCATGGGCACTCCTACAGATATCGATCCAGCCCCTCTGCCTTAAGGCGCTCAACGATCTGCCGCACCGCTTGTGCACGATCTTTGGGGCAGATCAACAGGGCATCGGGTGTGTCGACCACGATCCAACCTTCCAGCCCAACCGCTGCCACCAGCCGTCCTGTCGACGTGTAGACGTAGCTATCGGAGCTATCCAGGAGGAGATGCCGCCCCGAACCATGCACGGCATTTCCCTGCCCGTCGCCCTCGGTCAGCTCGGCAAGCGCAGCCCAGTTGCCCACGTCGTCCCACCCGATGTCCACCGGCAGCACGGCCACCTGTGCGGCCTTTTCCATGACCCCATAGTCGATTGAGATCCGGGGAACGCGGTTCCACGCTTCGCTCAATACGTCGTTCTGCCGGCCGGAGCCCCATGCGGCTCCCACCCTGCTCAGCTCGGCATCGAGATCAGGCAGCAGCCCTTTGATCTCGGCCAGGATGCGGGCGGCCTGCCAGATAAAGATCCCGGCATTCCAGTAGTACTCTCCGCTCTCGACGAAGGCTTGCGCGGTTGCCGGGTCTGGCTTCTCCGCAAAACGCCTCACCCTATAGGCCGGCAGGGCGCCCTCGCTGCTCAGGGTCTCGCCCCGCTGGATGTAGCCGTAGCCCACGTGCGGCTGGTCTGGGGCAATACCCAGGGTGACCAGGTATCCTTGATCGGCAAG
Source organism: uncultured Chloroflexia bacterium (assembly GCA_963701775.1). GTDB lineage: Bacteria > Chloroflexota > Anaerolineae > JAAYZQ01 > JAAYZQ01 > DAOQVR01. Next base: position 846,459 of record CAVPBH010000027.1, on the reverse strand, counting down.
CCGGCCTGCGGCCGAAATGGCCTGCCGGAATGCTTCGGCGCGAGCGATGGCATGATCGGCGGGGAAGACAGCCATGATGGCGGCAGGGTCCCGCTGCTGGAGCACCACAGCCGCCAGGCCAATGCACGGTGCTGTGTTCCTTGGGCCAGGCTCGAGGATCAGGTTCTCGCCTGGAAGATCGGGCACCTGGCTCCGAACTGCGTCAGCGTGATCTGCACCCGTCACCACCAGTAGCCGCTCCAGAGGGATCAGTGGCAGGATCCGGTCCACCGTTTCCTGGAGAAGCGTATGACTGCCCAGTAGATCCAGGAATTGCTTCGGCGTCTCGTTTCTGCTGCGTGGCCAGAGCCTGGAGCCCACTCCGCCGGCCATGATGACGGCGTAGAGATGTTCGATCACAGCAACCTCCTTGTTGCCTGAGTGTCTATTCGATCACATACTCGGCGCGGGACTCGCGCGCCAGAACAAAGTTCATGCCCCCGACCTGGCGCACCATACCCTTGAGCTCCATCAGGGCCAGGGTGCTGCTCACCTGTGCAATCGGCAGCCCTACGGCGCGCCCCAGCTCATCCACGTGCACGGGCTCGGCCGACAGGTGGGCGAGCAGGGCCGCCTCCGTGGAGTTCTCGGGGATCGCGGCGCGCACCTGTGCCTGTTCGCCGACCATGGTCAGGTTCAGCTCCTGCAGGATGTCGCCCACAGCACAGACCATCTTGGCGCCTTCCTGGATGAGCCGGTTGGTCCCTTGGCAGCCGCGGGCAAAGATGTTGCCCGGCACGGCAAACACGTCGCGTCCCTGCTCGGCGGAAAAATCCGCCGTGATGCGTGCCCCGCTGCCCATGTCGGCTTCTACCACCACCGTCCCCAGCGACATGCCGCTGATGATCCTGTTGCGAGGTGGAAAGTTGCGTGCGTCCGGGCGGGTCCCCAGGGCATATTCGCTCACCAGGGCACCATGCTCGACAATCTCGGCCGCGAGCCGGGCGTTCTGAGCGGGGTAGACAATGTCCACTCCGCAGCCCAGCACGGCGATCGTGCGCCCACCCGCGTTGATGCACGACTGGTGCGCCACCGTGTCGATACCCATCGCCAGCCCACTCACCACGGTCACGCTGGCCTGGGCCAGTCCTTCCCCGAGCATCCGCGCCGCCTCCTTGCCATAGACCGAGGCGCGGCGCGTGCCGACGACCGCCACGGCAAAGTCATCGTGGGGCTCGATCTTTCCTCGGACGTAGAGGACGGGCGGCGGGGCATATACCTCGCGCAGGTTGTGGGGGTAGGCGGTGTCGTCCCAGGTAAGGACCTGCACGTGATTGCGGGCCAGTTTCTCTATCTCTGCGTCCAGGTTCAGATCTCGCCTGGCCTGCACGAGATTCTCGACCGAGCGCTCGTCAAGCCCAGCACCGTGCAGGTCGCGGGCAGAGGCCTGCCATGCCGTCTCGACGGTGCCAAAGTGGTCGAGCAGGGCTCGAAGCCGGACGGCTCCTATGCCCGATACCTTGTTGAATCCAATCCAATAGCGCAGGTCATTGCCGGACAAGTCAGGTCTCTCCTTCACTCGGCTCCTGCCATCATTCTACTTCAAAGCCAGGAGCACGGCAAATGGCCGGACCTCACCCTGGAGCCCGGTTGCCGACCTCCGCGCCCTTCTGTGGCGTGCTCTTCTGGGGGGATGGACGGACGAGGACGTGCCTCAGCGCAGGCCTTCCGGCAGCTCGACGACCAGCCGGCCGGCCTCCAGGTCGACCTCTAGGACTACGCCGGTGATGGCCGGGATCAGGATCTCCTTGTGATCAGGCCCTCGCACTACATATACGTCGTTTGCCCCGGTGTAGAGGATCTCGACCAACTCACCCAGGGGCTCGCCCGCGGCGGTCCACACCGCCAGGCCGACGACCTGGTGCTCGTAGTACTCCCCATCTTTCAGGGGCAGAGCCTCTTCGATCGGCACCTGGATGAGGGCGCCGCGCAGCGCCTCGGCCGTGGTCCGATCCTCGCAGCCTTCGATCTTGAGCAAGACCCGGTTCTGGTGAAAGCGGAACGCGTCCAACCTGCGGGGCTGCGGGTCTTCTCCCTCCCGGCCGACGTGCACTCGTTTCAGCAGGCCGAAGCGGGCAGGCTCCTCGGTCAGAATCTCGACCTTTAGCTCGCCGTGGATGCCGTGAGCGCCTGCGACCAGCCCGATGGCCAAGTAACGGGGCTCAGGAGCGCGTCCGTGCCGTCCTGAGCCCCGGTCCTTCCCTCGGGTCAGCCGCCGTGCGGCGTCTGTCACTAGATGATCTCCAGTGTGACGCGCCGCCCTTGGCGCGCTGCCGCTGCCCGCAGCAAAGCCCGCATCGCGTTGGCCACGCGGCCCTGCTTGCCAATGACGCGCCCCATGTCCTCTGCGCCCACGCGCAGCTCATAGATGGTCGCGTTCGTGCCCTCGATCTCTTCCACCTGCACCTGGGAAGGATCGTCCACCAGCGACTTGGCCATGTACTCGATGAGCTCCTTGAGGTTCATGTTCTGATTCTCCTTCTAGGCTGTCTCAGGTGAGTTCGGACTAGTCCTCGTCTTCCGACACGTCAAGGTCCTCGTCTTCTGATTCGCCAAGGTCCTCGTCTTCGCCCAGATCAATATCCTCGAACTCCTCCCCGAGTTCTTCCCCTTCGGGAATCGGCAGCTCTTCCTCTTCCGTCACAGCCGCCGGCTTGGGGACGCTCACCGCCGGCTGGACCTCTGACCCGGCTGCCTGCGCATGGGCGACAATGCCCAGCTTGTCCAACATTCGCTGCACCGCTTCCGAGGGCTGGGCTCCGACTCCCAGCCAGTAAGCAGCGCGCTCAGCATCGATCTGCATCTCTGGCGGATCGGTCCGCGGATTGTACGTGCCGATGACCTCGATAAACCTGCCCTCGCGGGGCGCACTGCCGTCCGCAATCACCACTCGGTAATGAGGCTGTTTCTTGGCACCCACTCGGCGTAGTCTGATTCTTACCATGTCTTTCGTTTCCTCCTTACGATCTTTCCGGTTCTGGTTGATGGCTGGTGCACAGCCCTATTCTACCACACTCTGTCCAATCTGTCATCCTGCGCGAAGCGAAGGATCGCCTACTCCCCCAGGCCTCCCAGCATGCCGCCCAGAAGCCCGCGCAGCCCCCCCCGGCGGCCGTGCTTCCCCTCGCCCCCCATCTGCTTCATCATCCGCTGCATCTGGCGGAACTGCGCCAACAGATCGTTGACCTCCATCACCGACTTGCCCGAGCCGCGGGCGATGCGGCGCTTGCGGCTGGCGTTGATGATACGCGGGTTGTGCCGCTCCGCCGGTGTCATGGAATTGATGATTGCCTCGATCGCCTTGAGCTGCTGGTCTGTCACCTCAGGCGCGACGCCCTTGGTCAACTGCGACATGCCGGGGATTAGGTCCAGGATCTGGCTCAGCGGCCCCATCTTCTTGATCTGTTGGAGCTGGTCCCGAAAATCCTCCAAGTCGAACTCGCCCTTGGTCAGCTTTTGGCCCATCCGGGCGGCCTGCTCCGGATCGACTGCCTGCTGCGCCCTCTCGATGGCCGTCAGCATGTCGCCCATGCCCAAGATGCGGCCCGCCAGCCGGTCGGGGTGGAACACCTCGAGGGCGTCCGTCTTTTCGCCCACGCCGAGGTACTTGATCGGCACCCCCGTGACCGCACGCACCGAAATGGCCGCACCTCCGCGAGCGTCGCCGTCCACTTTGGTCAGGATCAGCCCGGTGATGCCCACTTGCTTGTTGAACTCGTCCGCCACCCGCACCGCATCCTGGCCGGTCATGGCATCCACCACCAGCAGGATCTCCTGCGGGCTGGTGCGGGCCTTCACCTGCTCCAGCTCGTGCATCAGCTCTTCGTTGATGTGCAGGCGGCCCGCCGTGTCCAGCAGCACCACGCCGTACGCCGCCTCTCGCGCGTGCTTGACGGCGTTGGCGCAGATCTGGGGCGGCGAGACCTTGGTGCCCTCGCTGTGCACCGGGATATCGAGCTGACGCCCCAGCACCTCGAGCTGGGTAATGGCCGCCGGGCGCTGCGTATCCGCTGCCACTAGAAGCGGCCGCTGCCCACCCTTGCGCAGGCTGAGCGCCAGCTTGGCAGCCATCGTCGTCTTGCCCGAGCCCTGCAGGCCGACCAGCATCACCACGTGCGGAGACGGCCCCGAAAGGTCAAGGCGCGACGGCTCGCCCAGCGTGCGGATCAGCTCCTCGTGGACGATCTTGATGACCGTCTGCGCGGGCGTCAGGCTGCGCATCACCTCGGCGCCGACCGCACGCTCGCGGACGCGGGCCATGAACTCCTTGACGACTTTGAAGTTGACGTCCGCCTCCAGCAGGGCAAGCCGCACTTCCCTCAGGGCAGCGTCGACATCCGCTTCGCTGAGCTTGCCCCGGTTGGAAAGGCGGCTGAACACAGCCTGGAGCTTGTCCGACAGGTTCTCAAACAAGGTCTATCCCGTTTCTCATCCGCACGCAGAATCCGAACCTCTATTCTACGACAAAAGCGAGGACCCGTCAAACACCGCCCTTTGCCGGACAGAGACTCCCCTCCCATGCCGCAGCGGGGGAGGCGGGGTGGGGGTAGTCTCCCTCTCCCGAAGGGAGAAGGTCGGGGTGAGGGCTCTCTACCGGCGTTGCTTCCAGCAGAACGCCGGGTCGCGCCGGGAGCGCAGGCACCAACAGCGCGCTTCGAGCGACGGGTCGAAGACGGGCCAGAACCTGCGCGGAAGGTCGCGGTAGTCCCCCTCCGGGAGGGCCGGCGCTTCGGCAAAGGTGTCCACGAAGAGAAGCCGTGAGCCGGGGTGACTTCCCGCATAGTCCAACAGGGCGGCCATGGCCTTGCCCGTGTAGGTAGTCTCCAGTGGCAACCCTTCAGCCTCCCGGACACGCCGGATGGCTAGTAGACCCTTCTCGGTGGGATGGGCATAGCCGGCACCCATGTAGCCACCGACGAGGGGCACGTCGGCGGGCTCGAAGTGCACCGAAGGCACGGCCGGATCGAGATGCCGCAGATACCCGGCCGCCCGGTTGGCCAGCCGCGCGATCTTGGCCGCGTTGGCCTGGTCCTCCTCGATGATCCGCACGCCGGTGACCCGGAGCGCAAGCCCGGCCAGCCGCGCCCCCAGCAGGAGGCCGGCGAACGTGCCGCACGATCCGACGGCACAGAAGATGGCCTCTGGCTCCGCCTCGCCAAGCTGCTTCAGTTGGGCCTGGATCTCGAAGGCAGCGTTCACGTAGCCGAGCACCCCGAGCGTTCCCGAGGCGCCGGGGTAAATGAAATAGGGCGGCCGGCCGGTCTTGAGCAGCCAGCGCCCGTACTCCAGCACGAAGGAGACCACCAGCCCGACATAATCCCCAGAGAAGTGGGCGTCGATGCCCAGGGGGGGAGTGCGCCGCAGGTTCCTCAGGGCATCCTCGGTGACCGGCTGGCAGTAGTAGGAGCAGACCGGACGGAGGCCTAGCTGGCGGGCGATCACGGCCGCGGCCAGGGTGTGGTGCGATCCGAGCCCTCCGCCGGTGAGCACGGCCCGCGAGCCCTTGCGGACGACGTCGGCAAAGACGAACTCGAACTTGCGGATCTTGTTGCCCCCGTAGACAGGATGGGTGAGGCCGTCGCGCTTGACCCAGACGTCCGCGCCCACCTCGGCCGACAGGCGGTGCATGCGCTCCAGGGGCGTCGGGAGGTCCGCCAGCGGCATCCAGGGCACCCGGCCTTGGAGGCCGGGGTATGCCTGGAACAGCGGCCGGGGAGGCAGGGGGGTCATGAGGCCGGTTCTCGCAGTCCCTGGAATACCGTCCACGGCCAGCCCGAGGTCAGGTGGTCGGGATTGTTCAGGCCCCACGTGATGCCTCCGCTACAGAAGAAAGAGACGTTGATGTGACCGCTCTGCAGGGGGATCACAGTCGAGTTACGGCACATCGACATGTCGGCCAGCGTGCGCGAGATGATCGCGTCGTAGGCCGCTGTGGCCAGGCGGCTGCGGAACAGCCGGTGTGTGAGCACCTGCCAGCGCCTGGAACGTGCCAGGAAAGCCAGGACCGCGTTGGTCTGCTGGACCGCGCGGTAGTGGAACGTGAAGCGGCCTCCGGAAAAGAGGGGCGCCACCGACCATGCCACCCGGCCTCCGTGGCCCTGCCACAGCCGGTCGCGGCCCACGATCCGGATCAGGGAGTCGAGCGTCTGCCGGGTGGTGCGCAGCAGGACGACGTCAGGCGCTCCCGGGAACCGGTCCAGGGGCGCCAGCAGCAGCCCTGGGACGGGATGCTCGAGCCTGGGGGCGAGGTGTTCCTCGAAAGCTCCTTCGGCCGGCTTCAGGCCGAGGACCACCGGCGACCATTGGCAGACGTCGATCGAGCCGGGAAGCACGCGCAGGGCCTGGCCCTCACCCGCCTGGCGGACGGCCTGGCAGTACGAGACCCCGGCAAAGGCCGGGACTTCGTGCTCCTGCGCGGACCGCAGAAGGCCGACTCCGACGGGTGGCGGATCGAGCCTTGTGATGTCGATCATCGGGCCTCCGCCGGGTCTGGCTCCGGCGCGATCTCGGGCAGCCAAAAACGGTCCCTGCTCGGCAGCGTGGGGAACTGGAAGCGTACCGTCCCGGTCAGGAATTGCCGGGCCAGGGTCGCCTGGCGCCGGCGCGGCGTTTCGCCGATGGCCCTCTGCACCAGCTCCAGCAGGTGCAGCACCGGGCGGTGGTTTGGATCGGCAAAGCGGGCGACGGACATCATCTCCAGGCAGCCAGAGCAATAGACGCACGTGGCGTCCGCCGGTACACGCCGGTGGTCGCGGGAGGTGCGCCGTGCCGAAAGCAGCAGGTCGAACGGGTTGTAGGCCGAAGCGTGCGAGAACCCTCCGCCGATGCCACAGCAGAGCTGTCCCTCCCGGCTGCTGGGTGCCTCCTGCACCTTCACGCCGATGGCCTCCAGCACCTGCCGCGGCAGGTCGGCAAACCCAGGCGCCACGCTGCGGGCATGGCAGGAATCCTGCACGGTCACCGTCTGGTTGAGCGGCTGTGTCATCCCCAGGTCGCCGCCCTCGAAGCCGCTCCAGGACGACCTGCTGGAAGGGCAGGAACTCGATCCCGGCGAAATCGGCGCCAAACTGGGGCAGGATGTTGCGCAGCAGGTTGAGCCCGGCCGTGCACACCAGGTACACCCGCTCGGCGCCCAGGTGCCGGAACCAGAGGGTAAGGCGCCCGGCTACCTGCTCCACAGACTCGTATAACCCCATCCGGAAGAGCATCTCGCCGCAGCAATAGTCCAGGCCACCCCGGATCTCCATGCCCTCAAACAGGCGCGACGAGGTCAGGTACGGCGTGGTGACCAGGTTGCAGCCTGCGTACAGAAACTCACGCGCAGGGCCGCCGCGCCAACGGGCCACGGTCTCGCGTTCTTCCTGCGGCAGGCGGTCGAGGATGTAGGTGCGAAAGTTCGGGCGCGAGTGAGGCAGGAACCAGGCCGCCCGGGCCGGCAGCCCTTCCCGCAGGTACGACTCGTGCCAGAGGTCGAGGATGAGGTTGGCAGGGCGGCAGTCCTCGGGGCAGACCTGGTTGCAGGCCAGGCACGAGGTGCAGTGGCGCAGGGCGATGGATGATGGACGATGGTCCATGGACGATAGACCATGGCTGCCAGTTTTGGTTTGTCGTCTCTCGTCCATGGTCCGTCTCCGCCAGGCGCGCGCAGCCGCTCGATCTCCTCCTTGGCCTTTGCCAATGGCAGATGCAGGACCGGGCACTGGCGAAAGCACTCGCCGCAGCCGGTGCACCGCGCCGAGTCAAAGGGGGCACGCGTGTAGGGACGGTACACTAGCTCCTCCCAGTCTCCTGCATGGCAATGGCGCCTTCCGGGCAGGCGTCGACGCAGACCCCGCAGCCAAAGCATGGGTTCACCAACTGTACCCTGCCGTCGCGGAGCGCGCGGGCGCCGAACGGGCAGGCGGCCACGCAGCCTCCATGGCCGTTGCATAGCGCCAGATCGGTCATGGCCGCCCAGTCACCCCTGAGCAGCGGATACGCGTGCTGGCCCAGATCATGGTTGAGGATGTAAGGCCCGCATCCGCAGGTGCAGCAGTTGCAGATGACATACTCGTTCTCCTGGTTCACGGGACAATGGACAAAGACCATCTGCCACAGGCCCTGCTGCCGGCACTCTTCCACGATCTGCTTGGCTTCCTCCTTGCCGATGACCCGGTAGTCGTGAGGAAAGGCGCGCGTCCAGGCCTCGACGCCGGTGCGGATGACGATGTCGGTTTCCAGGGGATGATCGCAGCCGTGGTGCGTACCCCGGCACCGGCACGGACCGACGGCGATGGGCCCCTCCAGGCCGTCCAAAAGCTCCAGCACCTTGGGCGCGGGCATGGGGCGCCCGGTGTCTCCCAGGTAGCCAAAAGGAGCCGCGACAGTCCAGCGCAGCACTTCCCGTACCAGGCGGTTCTGCCCCACGCGGCGATAGCGGCCGCGCAGGAGCTGGTAGCCCCAGCCCAGGAGTGGAAGCTCGAGATAACGGGCAAATACAAACAGCGCCCAGCGCCGGAAGCGGCTCTGCTCGCCGGTGACGGCATGCAGGCCCGACATCAGGACCGCACCGGAGCCGGGTGGCCGGCCATGCCATCCTGAGCGATGCGAAGGATCTCGGTTGTTCTGCCCCGAGATTCTTCGCCGCTGAGGCGGCTCAGACTGACATCCGGCTTCCTTTGGCTATTCATGGGGGACGGCTCTGCCTGCCCACCCCTCTGCCGCGCAAAACTTGACCAGCGGCTGGATGGCGCTCGGGAAGGGCAGCGCCGGCCCGCCGCCGGCCCGGTTCTCCGACCATGCCCGGGCGAGGGCCGCGGCGGGCGTCCCCGCCCAGCGGGTCTCTACTTGCCGGAGGGCGCCGGCTGCCTGCTCCTCGTCGCCCGCCAGGCCCCGCAGCACGGCCTGCATGAGCTGGAGTGGGGCCGAGGGCCCGTCCGCGGCCAGGGCTTCGGCCAGTGCGCTCTCGGCACCCGGCAGGTCACCCGCACGGAAGCGCTCCGCGGCGCCCAGGGCCGCGTGAAAGCCGCTGGCTGGCAGGTCCAGCTCGGGCAGGCGGGACCAGTTTGGCAGGTCAAACGCGTAGAAACGCCCCTGGCAGCCGGGTATCTCGGTGTCACTCACCCAGAACCGCCCATGCCCGGGCTGCATCACCAGCGACCAGGAGGTCATGCTACGGCAGATGGTGGCCCGCGCGGCTGGGTTCGGGTGCAGAAACCCCTGTGCCTCGCGGGGATATGGATCGCGCAGGAAGGCGGCGGCCGTGGCCGGCGTGATCTGCCCCCGGGCCGAGGAAAAAAGCTGGCCGTAGGCGGTGAAGCGCGGCACGCAAGTCCATGCCGCGGCCTCCGGCAGCCCGCGGCTGTCGCCCCGCCTGTCGTGCGGGGCCAGGCCCTCCGAGCGGAAGCAGTTGGTCGACCAGATGGTATCTCCCTCCATCTCGCGGACCGCGTGCACCCCGCCCGCGGTTTCCAACGCCACCGCCCGGCCTTCCCCGGCGCTGCCGATGATCACAATGTCGGCCAATGGGCGGGGCAGGGTGCGGGTGATGGTCCGCACCGCTTCGTCCAGGGTGGTGGCATACTGCAAGAGCCTCCGCAGCGTCACGATGAACGGCACCACGGGCAGGCGGATTCCCTCGACCAGGTGCCGGTCCTTGAGGTACGTGTTGTCCCACGCGACCGATATGCCCGCCTCGTTCATGCCGGCGTTGGCTCCGACGGTGCCCACCGTATTCACGGTGAAGAAGGGGATACCCGTGCCGGGGCGGTAGAGAAGCACGGCCAGGTAGGGCTGGATGAGCGCGTGATCGGGGTGCATCAGGTCGTAGTTGTAGCCGTGGAGCAAGGAGCCGTCGGCCGTGGCCGGTCCCACGGCCGCGAACTCGGAGCAGCCGGAGACGAGCAGGATTTCCCAGATGGCGGTGCTGACCAGCGCCTCGATGGGATGCACGCCGGCCGCATCGGCGATGCCCTTCATCTCCCGGACGTGCTCCGCCCCCAAGGTGCGCCAGTAGGCGGAGGCATAGTAGAAGAGCAGGGGCCGGGCGAGCACCCTGGGCACCGGTACTTGGGAGGTTACATAGGCATAGGCCGCCTGCCGGAAGCCATGGATCAGATCGCGGGCCAGCGTTCCCTGCTGGTAGCCCATCTCATAGGGTGTACCGCTCAGGTAGAGGGCAGTGAGCCCGCCATGGCGCTCCATGCGGGCCCCGGCCATCACGCGCTCGTGCTCGGCGGGCGGCAGGGTGCGCGCGCGGGCAGGCCGCCACGATCGAGCTGCATCCGCCAATCTCATTTGCCGGCCTCCGTTGGGCGAAGAGCCTGCCCTGAATGCAGTGAAGGGTCTCCAGACCGAGCCCTCGCGGCCACGTGTTTGCGCAGCGCGGCCATGTCGCGCGGCACGATCCGCAGCAGGAGCAGGGAGAGGACGATCCCCCCGCTCAGCAGCAGCGTGGCGGCTCCCTGGAACGCGACGCGCAGGTTGCCTTCCGCCAGCCCCTGCCGGGCGCCGACGTACTGGCTGACGGCGCCGATGGCCAGGCCGGTCAGAGCGGAGATAGCGCTCATCACCACACCGTCGGCGGCAGTGGCCGAAGAGCGCGTCTCCGGGGGGACGACGTCGTACAGGATGACGTTGATGGCCGGCATCACCAGGTAGCCAAACAGCCCGAGGAAGAACCCGGCGACCAGCACGGCAGTCAGGTCCGTCAGGGAAAAGACCACGACGCTCAGCACCAGCGCGCCCGACGTCGAAAGCAGCGCCACCCACACCGCCGACCGCTCCGTGCGGCGCCGCAGCCGGTCGATGAGCCAGCCGCCCAGGACGGTGCCCGTCACAAAGCCGAGGACGGCAGGCAGCAGTGCCAGCGCGGCAACGTCGGAGTTGGGTGCGATCTGCCTGCGCACCAGGTAGGCCGGCGCCCAGAAGGAAAAGGCCCACCACGTCGACCCCTGGCACCCGTCCAGCAGGTACACCAGCCAGGCGCTGGGGATGCGCAGCGTCTGCTTGAGTGCCGGCCAGGTGAAGCGGCCCGAATAGGTGCCGCCGTCGAGGACCTCGTCCTCGGCGCCGCCCCGGGCCGGCTCGCGGACAAAGAGAAAGATCAGGACCCCGAGGACGAGTCCGGGGAGGCCAAAGATGCCAAAGAAGCGGCGCCAGCTTTCTGTGCCCAGCAGCCCGGTGATCGCAAGCGCCAGCACGCTTCCCAGGGCAAAGGTGGCGCCCATCAGTCCCATGACCGCCCCGCGCGAGCGGCGCGGCACCAGGTCGCCCATCATCGGGTACGCCGACGTGGTGAACGCCGCCTGGAAAAAGGCCATGCCCGCCCGCGCCGGCAGGAGCTGAGCCAGGCTCTGGACCCGGCCTGTCACCCAGGTGATGGCCGACCAGAAGAGCACGGCAAGGCCGATCACGTTGCGCCGCTTCCAGCGATCGCCCAGAAGTCCAAAGAAGATGACCCCCAGGATCAGCGTGGCATCTGTCGCCGACCGGATCAGGCCGAGCTGGAGGTCGTTCAGGTGCAGGTCCCGGCTCAAGGGCTCAAAGATCGGGCCCAACAACTCACGGTCGGCTACCTTGATCGTGTTGACCAGCATCAGCACCGCGATGACAAAGACCAGGTACCAACGGCTGACCGGACTGCGCCTCTTGCTTCCTTCTTCCTGCACACACCCTCCCTATGGCTCGTAGTAGCGGCTTCAGCCGCTCTTTTCCGGCCGGCCCCGGCTACTCCTCCGTCTCCGGTGTGGATCGCGCCTGGATCCGCTTCAGCACCGCATAGGCAGCCGGCCCCACCAGCCCCTTGGCCGATCGCGCCCGCAGCGCTTGGTCCAGGTCCGCGATCAGGTCGCCGGCATCCTCCAGACCGGCGCTGACGCGGACGAGGCCGTCGCCCGTCCATTCCCGGATGCGTGCCTTCTGGGCCGCGCTCAGGTAGGTCGCGGCGTCGACGTACAGGTCGGTCGGATAGTAGAACAGGAGGCTCCGGGCATGGCCCAGCGATGTCGCATAGGTAAAGAGCTGGATCCGCTCCGCCAGGGTGATGGCGGCGCCCAGGCCCCCCTTGAGCTGGAAGGTGAGCATCCCCCCGCCTCCCGCCGGCATCTGGCGCGCGGCCAGCGCGTGATGCGGGTGGCTTTCGAGCCCCGGGTAGATCACGCGCGAGACGGCAGGGTGGCCGTCGAGAAAGCGGGCAATCTCCAGCGCGGACTGCGAGTGGCGGGCCATGCGCAGGGGCAGCGTCGCCAGCCCGCGCATGATCAGCCAGGCATTGAAGGGGCTGATCGCCCCTCCCTGGTGCACGAGGGCCTCCTTGCGGACACGGTGCAGGCCGGCCGCCGGCCCGACGATCGCGCCGCCCAGGGCGTCGCCGTGGCCGTTCAGGTACTTGGTGGCGCTGTGGACGACGTAATCCGCGCCCAACGCCAGCGGCTGCTGCAGGCAGGGAGTCGCCCAGGTCGAGTCGACGGCGAGCAGCGCCTTGGTTTCGTGCGCGATGGCCGCAATCGCGGGGATGTCGCTGATGCGCAGGACGGGGTTCGCCGGCGTTTCGACGTACACCAGCCGGGTATTCGGCCGGAGGGCCTCGCGGACCTGCTTTACATCGCTCGTGTCGACCAGGCTGACTTCGATCCCCAGCCGGGGCAGGTGCACGCCGAACAGCTCAACCGAGCCGGCGTAGCAAACCTCGCTGGCGACGACGTGGTCACCGCTCTTCAGGAAGGTGAAGCAGAGCGCCGAGACGGCCGCCATACCCGTAGCCAGGGCAAGAGCCGCCTCCCCTCCCTCCAGCGCTGCCAGCTTGGCTTCCAGCGCGCGCGTCGTCGGGTTTCCCCAGCGCGCGTAGGCAAAGGGAGGCTCGGTCGATTCCATCGTCAGAGCGTCGAACAGGTTGGCACCAAAGCCCGGCAGGCGGAAGGCCGCCGACATGTGAATGGCGGGGGTGAGGGCGCCGGTGGTCGGGTCAGGCTCCTCTCCGGCGTGGATGGCCAGGGTGCTCAGCGCCCTGGGCCGCTCTTGCTTCTTGCGCTTGGAGTCTGTCATGGCTACAACGCCTCGAAATCTTGCCTGTCCTCCATCTCGCCCGCGTAGAACTCTTCCATCGGGCGATCCGCCACCATCTGGCGGAACTCTGCCAGCGCCTGCTCCACCGCAGGGTCGAGCTGGTAGGGCTGGCGCTGCGCCAGGATCTCGCGCACCCGCTCTCGGGCGCGGTCGAGTGCGGAGCGGGCGCCGGCTTCCACCCACGCGTCGTAGGGCTCGCGCACCAGGAGGCGCGGGATAAAGTGCTCCTGGCGAAAGTGCCGCAGCGTGTGTTTCTCTGCGAGATAGTTGCCGGGGCCGGTGTGCGACAACCTGGCGTATGGCGTCCAGGGCCAGAGTCTCCTCGTCCACCTCAATGCCGCGCGCCACGCGCAGGGCGGCGCCGCACAGCTCGTCGTCCAGGAGCAGCAGCGGGTCGCTTTCCACCATGCTGCTGTCGAGCGTTCCGCCGCAGGTGATGAAATGGACGCCCGCGAGGACGGCTTGGAGCAGGGTGTTGGCCCGCTCGAATCCCGCCTGCACGTCCTCGGTCTTGGCCTCCGTGGTCAAGCCGACTCCGCGGCAGGGCAGACCATAGTAGCGGGCCATCTGGGCCGAAGCGGCCGTAATCAGCCCCGTCTCGACGGCGCCCAGGGCCACCGTGCCCAGGCGCATGTTGGCGATGGTCGAGACGGTGCCATACAGGACCGGCGTCCCGGGGCGAAAGACCTGCGCCAGCGTGATATGGGCCAGGATGGCAGCGTTCTCCTGTGCCAGGAGGCCGGCCAACGTGGCCGGCGCCGTCGCCCCGGCAATCGCCTCCGGCGACATGGCCAGCGGTTGGCCATAGTCGGCGCAGATCAAGAGCCCTTCCAACTGCATCTGCAGCATCTGCAAGGGGCTGCCTACCGAGCAGATGGCGAAGAAGCGGGGCCGCTGCCGGAGCTCTTCCTTCCCTCCGGCGGCGATCGCCATCATGCGCATCATGTCCCAGGTCGGGATGTAGCCGTAGCAGCCCATGCCAAAGGGCTTGTGGCTGTGGTGGGCCCAGGCCCAGATCGACTCGGTATGGATGGTCGTCATGGGGATGTCGCATGGCCAGACGTCCATCTGTGAGTTGTGGATGTGCTCGCAGGCGTCGATGAGCTGGATGTGGCGTACCACGTCGTCGAGGGTGGTCGGGCGGCGCTCGCCGCTGTCGGTGTCGAGGATGAAGGTGGGCGTTCCGAGGCCCGCGAAGCAGACCTCATCGCCGCCGATTGGCAGGCGGAATTGGCCGTCGGCCCCGTACAGCGTGAACTGCTCGGGTGCCTGGTCCACCGCCCAGCGCACCAACCGCTCCGGGATGCGGACGATGCCGTTCGCGGCGTCGACCTCGGCGCCGGCCTGCCGGAAGATCTCTCGTGCGGGGCCATAGTCGACCTTGAGGCCGACCTCTCCCAGGATCTGCATCGACGTGCCATGAATCCGCTCTACCTCGTCCTGGCTGAGTACGTCCAATCGGGCCGTCTTCATCGTCTAGCCTCCTCATGCTCCTGGCGGATTGCGCTATTGTAGCGCGATCTGGCTCGGAGCACAAATGGAATCCCGGCTGCCCAATGGGCAAAGGGTCTGCCCCTACTCTCTCACTGCTCTGAGAATCGTCCTTTGCTAGGCGGCGATGGTGCCTGAGGCGGGTTTGGAGGCGAGGGCGACATCGTAGCCTAGCTTTTCCAAGCGGTGAACGAGCCGATTGGTGACAGACTCGCGTTTGCGTTCATCGAAGTAGTTCCCGCCCAGATCGTGGTAGGGCTCTTGCCGTGACAGAAGATGATAGACAATGACCAGAATGGAATGAGCAACCGCCACGATCGCTTTTTTCTTGCCCCGCCGTGGCGGCCAGACGGCTGTATTGGGCCGCCAGATAGGTGTTCTTCCCTCTCGCTGCCGCATTCGCCGCCAACACCAGGGTCTTGCACAAGGTGGGGTTGCCGGGTCGTGTCTTGCCCGAACGCCGTTTCCCCGCGCTCTCGTTGTTGCCCGGCGCCACTCCCGCCCAGGACGCCAGATGTGCCGCGGTCGGAAACCGTCCCATATCCAGGCCAATCTCTGCCAGGATCACCTCCGCCTGCCAGCGGTCAATGCCCGGGATAGTATCCAACAATGCCACCGCTTGCACGGCGCTCAGCGTGTTCTCTCTCCCTTCGGGAGCCTCGGCCTGATGTGCTACCTTGTCCGGCCCAGGGCCCGTCCCGCCTGGCCCGTTGAGTGGCCGGTCGCTGGCCAAATCGTTCTGCTCCATGCGGGCCGCGACTTCCGCACTGTACCGCTCAATCTGCTTCCCAAGAAAGTCGATGTGCTGCAGGTGGCTCTCCAGCAAGAAGCGATGATGTGCACTCATCCGCCCCGTCAACGCTTGTTCCAGTTGGCTCCGTTTGGCTCGCAACCTCCCACGCGCCATCCCTGCCAGGGCCACTCGATCGCTTTCCCCTGCCACCATCGCTTCCAGCATCTCTCGTGCCGACACGCTCCCTGTCTTGGTCACCGATGCCAGCTTGATGTTCGCTGCCTCCAGCACCTTCTGCAATCGGTTCATCACCGATGCCCGCTCTCGCACCAGGTTGCTCCGCTGTCGTGTCAGGTCCCGCAACTCCCGCTGTGGACGCGGAGGTACGAAGCTTGCTCGCAACAACCCATGGCGCAGCAGGTCCGCGATCACTCCGCGTCTGCCACGTCCGTCTTGCGACCCGGCACCGCTTTGATGTGCGACGCATACCAACAAGATCTCAACCTGACCTTCCAGCAGGTTATAGACTGGCTTCCAATACTCCCCCGTGCTTTCCATCGCCACGTGTGTGCATTCCCACTCGGTCAGCCAGTCCACCATCTCCAGCAGCTCTGCCGTCACCGTCCCAAAGGTCCCTGTATCCTGCTCCTTCGCCCACTTCCTTTGCTGACCACCCGGCATGCCACCACCGTCTTCTTGTGCACGTCCAAACCGGCGCAGCGCTCGTAGATGACTTCCACTCTTGTCTCCCATTTCCAGACTCGCCGGCGGGGTGTCTGCTTCTCATGGAATCTGCTCTACGTGCTCACTCTCTCGAGTGGCGACAATTGACGGTGCCCCCAGACACCCAGGTCCTACTGTACTCTCAGGCTCGCGGCACCACAATGAAATCGACCTCTTTGCCGGCTCGTGTCATCATATTCACCTCCTGCACCGCACGCAAGCCGTCAGACGCAACTAGATTCTCATGCTTCATGGTGCCCCGCAGGGGCATGGCTACTGCTCTACAAATCGTTTTCGGCTACGCAACCCCCATGCTTGCACTGGCGGGTTTTGTGTCTAACGCGACCTGGTAGCCGAGCTGCTCCAGGCGACGTACCAGTCGGTTTGTGACGGACTCGCGCTTGCGTTCGTCGAAGTAGTTTCCGCCCAGGTCACGGTACGGTTCCTGCCGTGTCAGAAGATGATAGATGATGACCAGGATCGAATGAGCCACGGCAATGATGGCCCGCTTTGCGCCCCGCCGTGCGGCCAACCGGTGGTACTGGGCCGCCAGGTAGCTGTTCTTGCCCCGCGCAGTTGCGTGCGCGACCAACGTCAGCGTTCGGCGTATGATGGGGCTGCCCGGCCGGGTCTTGCCCGAGCGCCGTTTGCCAGCACTTTCATTGTTGCCCGGCGCCAACCCAGCCCACGCCGCCAGGCAGGTCGCGCTCCCGAATCGGGTCATATCCAGCCCAATCTCGGCCAGGATCACCTCCGCCTGCCAGCGGTCGATGCCCGGAATGGTATCCAACAAGGCCATTGCCCGCGCAGCCGTCAACGCCGTCTGGTGGTTGCCTCCCTCTGGCAAGGGCCTCCTGCTCTCCCCACTCGCCGCAGACGACGCTCCCGCAGGGGGCTCCCCGGTCACCTCGAGCTCGTCCATCCTGGCCGCTATCTCCTGGCTGAACCGCTCAATCTGTTCATCCAGAAAGGCGATATGCCGTAGATGGCTGTCCAACAGAAAGCGATGATGGGCACCATCTGCCCCGTCAACGCCTGCTCCAGCTCCCCCGCTTCGTTCGCAACCGGCCGCGCGCCATCTCGGCCAGAACCGCCGCGTCGCTCTCCCCTTCCACTATGGCCTTCACCATCTCCCGCGCCGATACCCCGCCCGCCTTGGTCACCGACGCCAGCTTGATGTTCGCCCCCTCCAACACCTTCTGCAGCCGGTTCAGCACCGCGCTCGCTCCCGCACCAAGTTGCTCCGCTGTCGTGTCAGGTCCCGCAACTCCCGCTGCGGACGCGGCGGAACGAAGCTCGCTCGCAGCAGCCCATGCCGCAGCAGGTCCGCTATCCACTCCGCATCTCCCACGTCCGTCTTGCGGCCCGGCACCGCTTTGATGTGCTGCCGCGTTCACCAGCAGGATCTCGACCTCGCCTTCCAGCAGGTTGTACACCGGCTTCCAGTACTCCCCCGTACTCTCCATCGCCACGTGCGTACATCCCCACTCTATCAGCCAGTCCACCAACCCCAGCAACTCCGCCGTCGTCGTCCCAAAGGTCCGCGTTTCCTGCTCCTTCCGCCCATTCCCTTTGCTGTCCACCCGGCAGGCCACCACCGTCTTCTTGTGCACGTCCAGGCCAGCGCACCGCTCGTAGATGACTTCCATGTTCCTCTCCCGCTTCCAGACTCGCCGGCGGGGCGTCTGTTCGCAGCAGAATCTGCTCTACGTGCTCACCCTGTCGGGTGGCGACAATTCACGGTTCCTCCAGACGCACGGGTCCTACTCTAGTCTCAGGCTCACAGCACTACCGTGACATCGACCTCCTTGCCGGCTGCCGTGACTATACCCCCTTCCCGCCGCGCGAGCAAAGTGCCAGAGGGAGCCAGATTTGCATCCTTTGTGGTGCCCCCGTGGGGCATGAGTACTCTATCACGCTCTATCACGCTGACACACATCTACCCCCGATTTCGGGGGAAACAATCATCGAGTCATCACCCCCTTGACGCAGGCCACGCGGCCTGATATGATGGCTGCGGCCCGTCGATCCCACGACAGCGGAGGCAAGTTGAACGACCCCACGATAGCGCCCGGCACGATCCTGATCCTGAACGGCGCCTCCAGCTCCGGCAAGACCAGCCTCCTGCGCGCGCTCCAGACGCTGCTCGAGGAGCCCTTCCTGGACGCCGGCATCGACAAGTTCATCTGGATGCTCCCCAAGCGCTACCTCGACCGCCCGCTGTGGGATGAGGTGCTGGGCCGCAACGTCCGGGCCGGCCCGGCGGGCCACCGGCTCTTTTCGGGGATGCACCACGCCATCGCCGCGCTTTCGCGGGCAGGAAACCACGTGTTGGCGGATCACGTCCTGGTGGAGCCGCGCTGGGTGGCCGAGTGCGCGGCGCTGTTTGCCCCTCTGCCGGCCTACCTGATCGGCCTGCGCTGCCCGCTCGATGTGTTGGAGCAGCGCGAGAAGCAGCGCAAGGACCGCACCTGGGGCCAGGCGCGGGAGCAGTTCGAGGTCGTCCACGCGCACGTCGTGTACGACCTCGAGGTCGATACATCGCTGCACGGCCCCGAGGAGTGCGCGCAGCAGGTCCGGGCGATGCTGGAGGCGGGCAAGCCGCCGCAGGCACTGCGCCGCCTGGCCGGCGGCCGATCAGGCGGATAGGCTTGCAGAACGCGCTCTAGGGCGCTTCCGCGGCAGGGGCGAGAGCCCACCTCTTGTGAGGATCGTGGGGGCCGGTGCCCATCTCCCGGACGGCGGGCCCGAGCGCATTGCGCGCGCGGTAGAGCGTTGCCTGCGCAAACCCTGCCTCCCCGGCAGCGGCGATGGCTTCCGCCGGCTGCACGGGGCGGCCCGCTTCGGCCAGGTAGGCCAACAGCCACTCGGCGCACCGGCGGAGCATCGGTCGGCGGGTGGAGGCGTCTCGACCAAGGGGCGAGTAGTGCAGGATGGGGGCGCCCGGGTGCGGCTCCATCACGAGGCGGAGTGGCGGCGGCAGGGGGCAGAGGTTGCTCTTTATCACTTCCAGCCGGCGCGGGACGTTCGGGATCGGGCTTGGAGAGGAGGCCGGCCGCGCGGGTCTTTTGGGCTGAGGGTGAGGATCGAGCGGGCGATGGCTATGAGGTGCGAGGAGCCGCGGAGGTCGGCGGCCGATGGGCGGTGGCTAGCCGGCGGCCTGAGCGCGCGGCTTGCGCAGGTGGTGGATCACCAGCATTGCACTCCTGAGCGCCTGTGCCAGGGAGGCGAGGGTATTGAGGACGAGGTGGGCGGCTTTGACGCTGGTCTCGGTGCGCGGGGCGGCGGAGGCGAGGGAGTCGACGATGACCAGGGCGGGGCGGACCTTGCCGCAGCAGCTCAACGAGCCGGCGGATATCGAACGGGGTCGACAGATCGATGGGCCGGCCGGGGCTGTGGGCGGCCATGGGGTAGATCAACCCGGCATCGATTTGCCAGGCGGCGGCGCGCTGGCGGAGAAGGCCGGGCGCTGCCTCGGCGTCGACGAGGACGACGGGCCTGCCGGGGGCGGCGGCGGGCGCCCCGTCGGGGAAAGGCTCGCCCGCGATGACACGGCGCGCCAGGTCGAGGGTGACGAGGGACTTGCCCATGCCGGGGACTGCTGCGAAGAGGGTGACCATGCCGCACGGGATCCAGGAGGGCCAGAGCCACGACACCGAGGCCGTGTCGTCCGGGATGTCGCGCAGCGAGGGAAAGCGCGCCGCGGTGTCGTCCGCCGCATCCCGGCTGCGTGCCTCCCGCCGGAGAGCGGAGGGCGCGGAAAAGGCACTGTCTCCCGGCAGCCGGGCACGAAGCTCTGCCACGAGGCCTTCGCCGTCGGGGCCGGCGGCCTCTGTCAGGAGTTGGAGCGCCTCTGCGCGCGAGTGCACAGGTCGCACCTGCTGGAAGATGTTGCGCCACGGCACGTCGAGCTGAAAGCTCTGTGGCAGTGACAGCTCCGGCACACCGGTCAGCCGGAGGATGATGGTCTGAATCTGCTGGTCGTGGTCCATGTGTGGTCGCTCCTTGTGGTGGGGTGGAAACGAACATATGTTCTGAGGAGTGTATCACAAGATCGGCCAAGCGGCAAGTAGGGGCGGGCCCCAGCGCAGGGCCAAGTCAACCTCGACCTATGTGGAGTGATGGAGTAGCCCCCGCCTCTTCGCCTCCCGGCATCGGAACCGCGCGCGGACAAAAAGGAAGCAGGCCGGCGCCTGCTTCCTCCTGCACGCTTCAGTTGGGTCGCTACCGCGCCGCCGGCCCCATCCCCGCCACGCATGCCTCGATGGCTGCCTGCGCGGTCGCCATCGCATCCTCGGGCGTCGCGCTCCCTTCCCAGATGGCCAGGGTCGCGTCGCCCACCGGCCCCCACTGGCAGTCAGTATAGACGTGGTTGCCCATGGGCACACCCAGGCTCACCGCTTCGCCGAACTGGGCGATCTGGTACACCGCCTGGACCTCCGGATCGTGCAGCGCGGCCGTGTTGGCCGGGATGGTGACGGTTGGCCAGCGTCAGGCGCACCTGCACCTCGGCACTGCCAAAGAACTGCATCACCTCGACGGCGTCGTCGGCCCTCCCCCGGTTGATGGCGTTGGGCGTCAGCATCAGGTCCCGGACGCCCACGAACGGGCTGCCCATGGGCGCGATGCCATACGCGATCCCGGCTCCCTGCAGGTCCGCGATGGCCCACGGTCCCGTCCACCAGATCGCGGCCCCTCCGGTGAGCATCAGGTCGTGGCAGATCTGGTGGCTGGTCTGCGCCGGCCCATACGCGCTCATCTGAAGGATTCACTCGGCTCCGGCCAGCGCCTCCGCCGTATCCAGGTACGCGGTGCCATGCTCGTCCACGTACCCCCCATACTGGCTCATGCCGTGCCCAAAGTAGATTGGTGCAGGGTGATACGCATCCACAGCACCGAGGCCCTGGTTGCACAGGTACCACACGCCCGGGTTCGCCTGCTCGAACTGGTCCGCCTGCGCAAGAAGGCCGGCCCAATCGTCCGGCTGCGGGACCTGCGCCTCGCCGATCAGAGCGGTGTTGTAGACCAGCCCGATCCCCTCCTGCGACTCCGGGATGCCCCAGATCTGCCCGCCCCACAGCACAGCCTGGACGGCGGCCGGCTCGAAGTTCTCCTCCAGGTACGGCTGGTCGATCCAGTCGTCGAGCGGGGCGAGATAGCCCGCAGACGCCCACCGTCCGGTGGAATGGTTCCCAAAGGCGACGATGTCGGGCCCCGTTCCGGCAGGGATGGCGGCTGCCAGCGCGCTTTCCATGTCGTCCACGTAGACCAGCTCCATCATCTTGTCCGGGTGAGCTTGGTTATAGTCGGCGACGATGGCTTCGTACTCCTGGAGGTACTCGTCCGTCATTTGGTGCCATACCGTGATCTTGCCCGGCTGGTAGCCGCGGGCCACGAAGGGCAGGGAGATGCGGTACTCGAGCATCTGCCACACCTCGCCGCCCGTGACAAAGTTGTTCGTGGCGATGTACAGGCTCCCGCCGAAGGCCGTCGTACCGTTGTCGAAGTACGACCACCCGTTGTTGGCATCGCCAAAGCCGCCCAAGCCGGCCTGCTCCCACACCGTGCCGTTGGCCGTCCGCCACACCTCCAGCCCGGTGGCATCGTTCTGCACGACAAGGTAGAGCACGCCGTCGAGTACCTCCAGGGCATTGGCCTTGCCGGCGTCGGGGTTGCCAAAGCCTCCGCTGGCGACCTGCTCCCACACCCAGTTCTCGCTCCAGCGCCAGACCTGGACGCCGCTCTCGTTGTGGAGCCCCGCGTAGAGCTGGCCGTGGAACTCTGCCAGCGACGACACCGCGCCGTTGGCCACGTCCCCAAAGCCGTCGGTGACCAGGGCCTCCCACTCGGCGCCGTCCGTCCGCCAGAGCTGCGCGCCGGTGGCCCAGTTGCCGATGCCCAGGTAGAGCCGCCCGCCATAGACCTCGCTGGCGATCGCTCCGTTGTTGTTGGGGTCCCCCAGGCCGTCTTCGCCGAATTGGATCCAGGTGGTGCCGTCCGTCGTCCGCCACACCTCGGTGCCCGTGCTGCTCCAGGTCGTGGCGTAGAGCATGCCGTCGTAGACGGCAAAGCGGGCAATGCCGTTGTTGGGATCGCCAAAGCCGTCGGCCACCACCGGCTGCCAGGCCAGCCCGTCCGGGCTGCGCCACACAGCCCCGTCCCAGGTGCCGGCATACAGGTAGCCGTCAAAGACGGCCAGGTCGGCCGCGCCGTTGTCCAGCTCTGCGGCAACCTGCTCCCATTCCTGGCCGTTCGCGGTGCGCCACACCTGGAAGCCAATCTCCTCCGCGTCGCTATCCCACGTGCCGGCATACAGGTAGTCGCCAAACACCTCCAGCGAGGGGACCTGCCCGTTGGCCGGATCCCCAAAGCCGTCCTCGTTCGACTGGCGCCAGCCCGGCAGGCTGCCCGCCGTGCAGGGCTGCCACGGGTCGATGCTGCCGTCCAGGATGCCCTGCCGCGCCGCCTCCACCGCGTCCTTCACCGCCTGCGGGATGGAGGCGTCAGCCTCGTGGTAGGGCGCCAGGCCTACACCGTCGCCCGCCAGGCCGTACGTCGCCGTGCCGGGGGTGAAGGTGCCGCCGACCTCGTCGGCGATGGTATCGTACACCGCGTTGTCGACGCGCTTCATGACGCTGGTCAGCAGCTTGTCGGAGCCCGGCACGGCCCCGCTCTCGAAGAGGCTGAACCACTGGTCGGTATCCACGCCGACGGCCCAGGCGCCGTGCTGCGCGGCGGCCAGGGTTGCCCCGTTGCCGGTGCTGCCGCCGCAGCCAAAGATCACATCGGCCCCCTCATCCATCTGCTGCTGCGCCACCTGGGCACCCAGGTCCCAGTTCCCGAAGGTGCCGGTATAGTCGATCAACACCTCCACCCCGGGGTCGGCGCACTGCGCGCCATACAGATACGGGTCGAGAAAGGCCACCACCTGCGGGATGGCCACCCCGCCGACGCCGCCCACGACGCCGCTCTGGGTCATCCCCTCCACCAGAATACCCGCCAGGTACGCGGCCTGCTCGACGCTGAAGGCCGTGCCGCGCAGGTTGTCCGGGTAGCTCTCCCAGGTCATATCGACCGCCACAAAGTCGGTGGCGGGGTTATTCTGGGCCGCCTGCCAGGTGGCGTCGGCCATCACGAACCCCACGGTGACGCACAGCGCGTTCCCGTCGTCCACGCACTGTTGGATCTGGGCGGCATAGTCGCCGGGGTCGGAGGGAGTATACACGCTGCCCACGACGCCGAAATCCGTCTCGGCGCGCAGCAGCCCTTGGTAGGCCAGCCAGTTGAACGACAGGTCCCCCACGCCGCTCTCGGTGGGGATTAGCCCCACGCCCACCGGATTGGCGCGCGCCACGAGACCGGCCGACGAGGCCACCAGCAGAAGTGCGACCACGGCTGTGCTCAGGCAGGCGAATACGCCGGCGCCGAGCGGGATGCGCCTTCTATCGCGACCATTGGTAAATGTGTTCATGGTGATCTCCTTTCTCCCTGATTGCCGGCCACGCCAAGAGGCATCGCCTCTGGCTGGCACCCCACCCCAAAACAAAAGAACCCACCGCGCCGCCCGGCGCCCCTGGCCTTGCGCGGAAACCGCGACAGGGTCCAGGGAGAGCCTCAACAGCAGGTAGGTTCCGGTACGTGGATTGCATGGTGCGCTGCAAGGAAGGCCACCCGGGCACACCTGCCGCCTCGGCCAACGACCGCCCCCTGCGTCCCTGCAGAGGACCCGGTAGCCATAGTTTAATCGAGATTTGACGATTTGTCAACAGCTCCCTGCGTCGCCTTCAGGGCCAAATCAAAGTCGACCTATGAGCGTCAGGAACGGGCACAAGGCCCCAAGCTACGGGCGAACCGGTCGTAGAATAGCCCCTTGCGGGTGTCCGCTCCAGCCGCGCATCGGACTTATGTGGCCCTGGGCCCCAGTGGCGGCCCGCTCTCGACGGCTCTTTCCGTGGGCTGGCTCCTTCGTTTGACAAAAAGCGAGACCACGTTCATAATTCACGTGTCATCGGACCTGTGTCGCCAGGCTGATTGCCCAATCAGGACTCGGTAGAGGCGCCTCCATGAGTGAGAATCAAGCCAAGTTCCAAGAGTTGCTCCGCGAGCTCTTCCAGTTCGACTGCGCCGACCTCGATTTCGGCATCTATCGCATCATGAACCACAAGCGCGATGTGATCGAGCGCTTCATCACCCGCGACCTGCCGAAGGCCATTGCCCAGGAGCTGGATCGCGGCGAGAATGGAAATGAATAAGGAACAACCCGCCCTCGACCTGACCAGCGACGTCAGCCAAGAGGAGTACCGGCAGGTATGCAGGGGCCTGTTCGGCTACAACGTGGCGCAGACCAACGGCCTGGTCGAAAAGCCGGGCAACGACATCAACGTCTTGTTGAAGGATACGGAAGGCCTGGTCTGGGGCGGCGTCTTTTGCGAGACCTGGCTCTACTCGCTCTACATCGACGTCCTGTGGATCGACGAGCGCATCCGGGGCCAGGGGTACGGCCGCGCCTTGATGGAGGAGGCGGAGCGGATGGGCCGGGAGCATGGCTGCACCTTCGCGCATACCACCACCTTCAGCTACCAGGCGCCCGAGTTCTACCAGGCGGTCGGCTACACCATCTTTGCCGCGATGGACGATTATCCGGACGGGATCGTCCAGTACTTTCTCAAGAAAAGCCTGAAGCACTGATGGGATGAAGGCATTGAGCGCACTGAATGCCGCGTTGGGGACGCACGGTGCCGCAGTGGGGTTCGGTTCAGTGGTTTCAGTGCTGCTCATCTTCTCAGCGCTTCTGTTCTCTATGCAGGGCCGCGCAGCGCCGTTTGACGGCCCGCGGGGGCGGTGCTACAATACCCCCGGCCGGATGGGAGAGGCGAGCGCAAGGGCGCGCGGCCGTCCGTAGACACCTCGGGTTTCACTCCCCGGCAGCAACGTGCCGGACGGGCGGGTAGGCGACTTTTGCCTGCCCGCCTGCCGTTCCGGCCGGAACCCAATCACGGCATAGGGAGGCAAGGATGCAAGGCAAGCGTGTGTTGAGCGGGGTGGCATTGGTGTGCCTGCTGTCGCTGGTGGCGGGCGTGGGCGGGCTGAGCGCCCAGCCGGCGGGCCGGGCGCAGGGACCGCAGCCCGAGGCCTCATGGGCACGGCGTTCACCTACCAGGGCCGCCTGACCGACAACGGCGTCCCAGCCGACGGCACGTACGACTTTCGAGTTCAAGGTCTACGGCAGCAGCGGGACGCTGCTGGGCACCGACTATGCCGACGACGTGGCGGTGAGCGGGGGTCTCTTCACCACCCAGATCGACGTGGGCGGCGGCGTCTTTTACGGGATGCAGCGCTGGCTGGAGATCGGGGTAAGGCCGGGCGGGAGCACGGGGGCGTACACGACGCTGAGCCCCAAGCAGGAGCTGACGCCGGCACCCTACGCGCTGGCGCTGCCGGGCCTGTACACGGAGCAGAATGATACGAGCCCGAACGTGATCGGCGGCTACGCCGGCAACTGGGTGACGGAGGGCGCCTACGGGGCGGCGATCGGCGGGGGCGGGGATGCGACCGGGAGCAACCGCGTCACCGACAATTACGGGACGGTGGGGGGCGGCTACGGCAACCAGGCGGGTACCGACGACGGCAGCACAGGCAACCAGGCAAGCGCTACCGTAGGCGGCGGGTATGCCAACGCCGCCACCGGCGGCGATTCCACGGTCGGGGGCGGCGTCAACAACACCGCCGGCGCCTTCTATGCAACGGTCGGCGGGGGCGCGCTCAACAGTGCCGGCGGACAGGCTTCCTGCGTCGGCGGAGGGTACCAAAACAGCGCCAGCGCGCTCTACGCGACCGTCGGCGGAGGTTTCGGAAACGCCGCCAGCGGCGAGGAGTCCACCATCGGCGGCGGCTTCTACAACATCGCCAGCGCCGACTATGCCACCATCGCGGGCGGTGGCCCGAGCGATCCCGACGACCCGGAGACAAACAACCGCGCACTCGACGCGTATGCCACGATTGGGGGGGGCGGATCCAACAGGGCCGGCAGCGACGACGGGAACCCGGACACTGACCCCTACGCTACGGTGGGCGGGGGAGCCGGCAACACCGCAAGCGGCGCCGGCGCCACGGTCGGCGGGGGTGAGGCGAATGTCGCGAGCGGCTGGCGCTCCACGATCGGCGGAGGCGACAGCAATAGTGCGAGCATTGACTTTGCGGCCGTCGGCGGCGGGTTTTCGAACATCGCAAGCGGCGGGTACGCCGTGGTTGCCGGCGGCAACGTGAACCAGGCCGGCGGGAGCTCGTCCACCGTCGGCGGCGGGCAGTTGAACGTCGCGAGCGGCCCGGGCGCGACGGTGCCCGGGGGCGAGAGCAACACCGCGGCGGGGCTGGATAGTTATGCCGCCGGCCGCCGCGCGAAAGCGAACTACTCGGGCTGCTTCGTCTGGGGCGACAGCACCAACTCCGACGTCGCATGCAACACCAGCAACATGTGGGTGGCCCGCACCAGTGGAGGGGCCGTCTTCTGGAGCAACTCGGGCATGAGCACCGGCGTGTACCTGCAGCCGGGAGCCGGCTCCTGGACCTCGGCCAGTGACCGGGCGCTCAAGGAGAATGTGGAAAGCGTCGACACGCAGGCACTGCTGGAGAGGCTGGCAGGCGTGCCTGTGACCACCTGGAGCTACAAGAGCCAGGACGACTCGATCCGGCATATCGGGCCGATGGCGCAAGATTTCTACGCCGCCTTTGGCGTGGGCGAGGACGACAAGCACATTTCCACGGTGGATGCCGACGGCGTGGCGCTGGCGGCCATCCAGGGGCTGCATGCCGAGAACCAGGCGCTGAAGGCGCAGGTCGCGGCGCTGGAAGAGGAGAACGCCAACCTCGATGCCCGGCTCACCGCGCTGGAGCAATCTGCGCAGGGGAGCCGCCCGCAGCCGGCGCGCTCCAGCGCGGCGCTGCCCTGGCTGCTGGCGGGCGGGCTGGTGGTCGCCGGTGGGGCGGCGGCGGGGCTGCGGCGGCGGCCGGGAGGCCAGGCATGAGCGCAAAGAGCGTGCCAGGTGCATTGAGCCGAGATGCGGCGCAGAGCGCCGGCGGCGGCGTTCCCACGGTCCTCCGTCGGAACGGGGGCCGGCTGCAAGGTGCGTCGCGCCTGATCGTGCCGTTGGCGGCGTGCCTCGTGCTTCTGGCCGCAGCCGCCGTACTGGCGCAGTCTGGTGGGGACTATACTCTCTCCTGGAGCACGGTCGACGGTGGGGGCGGGAGCTTTAGCACGGGCGGGGACTATTCGCTGGGCGGGACGGCGGGCCAGCCGGATGCGGGGGGGATGGCAGGCGGGACCTTTGCCCTGGGCGGCGGGTTCTGGGGCGGAGGGGCAGCCGGCGAGCCTCGGAGCTACCTCTACCTGCCGCTGGTCCTGCGCAGCTACTGAAAAGGCAGCGCTTTCTCGTGCCCACCTCCTGGCGTGGGCATGGTGGACGGGCGCCGGGCGCATGGTGCCCAAGGATCACCTGGGGTTGGGAAACCGTCGGAAAGAGGCCAGATCAGAAGGAGGGTACAATGGCTTTCGTCGCAGTGGCAAAGACATCCGAAATTGTCCCGGGCAGCATGAAAAAGGTGGTGGTCGAAGGACGTGGAGATCCTCTTGGCGAACGTCGGCGGGACCTTCTATGCCATCTCTGAAAGGTGCACGCATCTCGGCGGTCACCTCTCGCGAGGGACCATCCAGGACGGGATCGTCACCTGCCCCAGGCATGGCTCGCGGTTCGACGTGCGGACGGGGCAGACAGTGAAAGGCGCCACGATCCTCTTCCTTCACATGGACGTGAAGGACATCCGCACCTACCCCGTCAAGGTGGTGGGCGACGAGGTCATGCTCGACTCGTCAAAATAGAGCTGCGTCCGCTCCACGCTGTGCAGGTTGAGCGCCAGCCCCAGCGCGTCCAGGACTTCCTCCGGCCGGCCCGCACCCTGTGGGCTCGCCTCCAGGCGCATGGTGAGCAGGAGGACGCCTTCCGCGGCCGATGCGACGCCGATGTCCTGGACCAGCGGCCGCAGGTCGTAGGTCTGCCAGTCCCCCTTTTGCATGCGACGGCGCGGGATGGACGGACAGGCAAACAGTGCCTGGATGCGGCTCTCGATTGCCTCGGAGGGCTCGCCGGTATGGACCGTCGCCCGGTAGCCGGCGGCGCGCATCAGCGCCTGCAGGGCCGGCGCCCGGAGGTCGACTTGCTCCGCATGTGTCACCTCCAAGTCCCGGGGCAGGACCGGACGCAGCCGGGCGAGCGCCTCGGCGCTTGAGAGCGGCTCGGTGAGCCAAACGTCGATCATCTCGCTGCTGCCCGTCACCCCCACCGGCAGCGCCGCCGCAATCTGGAAGCGCGGTTTTGGGTTAAAGCCCTGCGAATAGGCGACAGGCAGCCCCGCCCGCCGGAAGGCCCGCTCCCAGGTGCGTGCCAGGTCGAGGTGCGAGATGTACTTGAGCGCCTCCCCCTTGGCGTAGGTGAGGCGCAGCCGGTGCAGCGGGGCCTCGGGGCTGGTCATGGGCTGACCTCTGACGATGGACCATGGACGATGGACGATGGACCATGATTTGTGGACGAGGGTCGAAGCGTCGCGGACGAGGAATCGTGGTCTGTGGTCTGTGGTCCGTGGTCCGCCTTTGGGCATACCCAGGCATCGTCCGCCACGCCGGCCCGCTCTCCCCGGAAGGCCGCCAGGATCCCACACCCCGTGCACTGTTCCCGGCAGTCGGGTCGCGTCTCACCGCGCAGCGAGGCCTGGTAGTCGCGCCACAGGAACGCTTTCGTGACTCCTGCGTCGAGGTGATCCCAGGGCAGGACCTCGTCCGCCGTGCGCGGCCTCGTGGCGTAGAACGCCGGGTCCAGGCCGGCCTCGAAGAATGCCTGCTTCCATGCGTCGGCGCGGAACTGGTCACTCCACCCGTCAAAGCGGGCGCCCAGCTGCCAGGCGCGCTGGATCACTGCGCCCAGGCGCCGGTCGCCCCGGCTGAGCACGGCCTCCAGCCACGTCTCCGTGTAGTGGTTCCAGTTCAGCTTGATGCCGGGCCCGCGCAGGTGGTCCATCAGGTACTCCTGCTGCTCCCGGACCTCCGCCTCGGAGGCCAGCGGCAGCCACTGGAAGGGGGTATGTGCCTTCGGCACCAGGGTGGAGACCCCCACGTGGACCTCGGCCTTGCGCCCGAGCAGCCGGCGGCCGGCCGCCCGCACCTCCTGGGCCAGGCGGACGATCGCCGCCACGTCCTCCAGGTCCTGGGTGGGATGCCCGATCATGAAGTAGAGCTTGATCGTCTTCCAACCTCGCCCAAAGACCTGTTCGGCGACAGCCAGCAGGTCGTCGTCCGCGATCGGCTTGTTGATCACCGCACGCAGCCGCTCCGTCCCCGCCTCGGGGGCGAAGGTAAAGCTGCCATGCCGGCCCGTTGCCTGGAGCTGGTCCATCAGGTCCACCGACACCGACTCGATGCGCAGGCTGGGCAGCGAGATCGAGAGGTGCCCCTTTCCCTGGCGGGCCACCAGCCCCTGCACCAGGGCCTCGATCTGTGTATAGTCGCTCGAGCTGAGCGACAGGAGCGCCACCTCCTCGTACCCGGTGTTGGCCACGATTTGGTCCACCGCATCCAGGATCTCGGCCAGGGGGCGCTCCCGCACCGGCCGCAAGGTCATCCCGGCGTGGCAGAAGCGGCAGCCTCGCCCGCAGCCGCGCTGGATTTCGATCGCCGCCCGGTTGTGGACCGTCTCGATGTACGGCACCAGCGGCCGGAGGATGGGAGCCGGCAGGGTGGCGGCGATCCGCTTGCGGACCGGGAACTGCGCTTCGGGCACGCTGGGCACGACCGCGGCCAACGTCCCATCGGCCGTGTATGTGACCTCGTAGAAGCGGGGCACATACACCCCCGGGATCGCCGCCAGCCTCCGGAGAAGCGACAGGCGGTCCATGGCTCCTGTCCGTTTGGCCTCGCGGATCGCCTCGGTCAGCTCGAGGACGACCTCTTCTCCCTCGCCCAGCACAAAGGCATCAACGAAGTTGGCCATCGGCTCGGGGTTGAAGGCGGCCGCACCGCCGACCACGACCAGCGGGTGACGCTCATCCCGGTCTGCGGCCAGGAGCGGCAGCCCGGCCAGGTCGAGCATGTTGAGCATGTTCGTGTAGACTTGCTCGTAGGGCAGGCTGAAGCCGACCAGGTCGAATTCGGCCAGGGGGTGGCGGCTCTCCAGGCTGAAGAGGGGCAGCCCTGCCGCGCGCATCGCCTGCTCCATGTCGACCCAGGGAGCGAATACGCGCTCGGCCAACACCTGCGGCTCGCGGTTGAGGATGTCGTAGAGGATTGCCAACCCCAGGTTGGACATGCCGATGTCATAGATCTCGGGGAAGGCCAGCGCCCAGCGCACGTCGCAGGCTTCCCACTCCTTCACGATGCTGTTCCATTCCCCGCCCGTGTAGCGCGCCGGCTTGGTGACGGCGGGAAGGATGCGATCTAGTAGCTCGTCTGTGTTCATAGGTCCGGCGATTATACCACGGCATGGGGCTGGATCGGAAACGGCTGCCCAGAAGAGGGTTGTTTGACAGCGAACGGTGTGCTGTGCTACAATCAGGGTCGAGAGAGCGGTCGGAATACCTTGATGGCGTTGGGGCACGCCTCAGAACGGAGCAATGGGTATGCTGGGACTGAATCGCATTACATTCGACCCGAACGTGATGGGGGGACGAGCGTGCATCCGAGGGATGCGCATTACCGTGTCGCTGATCGTCAACATGGTTGCCAGCGGGATGGCAGTCCAGGAGATCCTAGATGCCTATCCCTATCTGGAGGCGGATGATGTTGGTCAGGCGTTGCAGTACGCTGCCTGGCTCGCTGAGGAAAGCGTGCAAATGCTGGAACCAGCAGCGGTATGAGATTCCTTGCCGACATGGGGATCTCACCCAAGACCGTGGCGTTCCTCCGTGCTTTGGGCCATGATGCTGTCCACCTGCACGCCCTCGGGCTGGATCGGTTGCACGGATTCCGCCATCCTTGAACTTGCTCGTGCTGAGGATCGCGTCTTGCTGACCCACGATCTCGACTTCGGGGAGCTGATCGCGGCAGGCGGAGAAACGCTCCCGAGCGTTGTCGTGTTTCGCTTGCGCAGGATGCGACCTGAATGGGTCAATCATCATCTGCGGGGTGTCATCGATCAGCATCAGCAGTCGCTGGAGAGGGGTGCCGTTGTGAGCGTGGTCGAGGGGCGGGCGCGCGTACGCCTACTTCCTATCGGCGGTGAAGACACGAGATGAGGACATGATCACCTGTCCCTGGTGCGGTACACATCACAAGTCTTTCCAGTCGACCTGCAGCCAATGCGGCGGAGCGCTGCCCTTGCCCCCGGAGGAAATCCCGGGGGCGGAAAGCAGCAGCCTCCGGGTCCCGCCTGCACCGCCGCGGCAGGTACCGCGAAACTATGTCCGGCGCATCCTTTCTACCGACGCAGTGGCGATCGTGGCCGGCATCCTGTGCCTGCTGGGCGCTATCTTCCTGGCCGTCGGGCTGGGCTTGATTTTCCCTGCCGTTACGGCGATCATCGGCCTGGTGTTCACCATTCTCGGCCTCTGCTTCCTGGGAGTCGGCATCCCGCTGATGGCCTGGAGGCATGGCCGGGCCAAGGGGATGGCCGACATCCTGCGCGAAGGGACCGCAGTCCTGGGCGAGATCGTCAGTGTCTACCAGAGCTACCACATCCAGGTCAACGGCCGCTTCCCCTGGAGCATCGTCTACCATTTCCGCGCCGCGGGGCAGGAGATCGAGGGCAAGGTCAGCACGCTGAGCGAGCCGGACCTGAGCCAGCAGGCGGGCAAGCCGGTGTACGTGCTCTACGAGCGCGACAACCCGGCCCGGAACACGATCTACCCGCACCCGTACGGGTACTACGGGCTCTGATCTCAGGGCCGGGTATGGAAACCCGGCCTATCATCCTATCAAATGACCTGCGGTCATCCCGGCACAGGAGTTGCACGGCGTGCCGGCCCGAGTAGAGCACTGGCGGGACGCCCCCGCCCGGCATGACCCACTGCCCCGCCAGGTAGAGCCGCTGCAGCCCCGGCAGGGTGCGCTCGATAGAGGAGCGCATCGCCTGGGCCGTCATCAGCCAGCCCTCCCACGCCCCCTGATGGTTCAGCGTGTAGCGCCAGGTCGTGTAGGGCGTGGCCACATCGGTCACCTCAACCTGCCCTGAGATGCCGGGATAGAGCGTTTCCAGCCGCTCCAGGATCTCTGCGGCCAGCCGTTCCTTCTCTGCCTGGTAGCCCGGCCTGTCTTGCCGGCGCAGGTTGTTCCAGTAGTCCCACCCAGTCTCGAGCACGGCTTGGATGACCGACTTGCCGGGCGGCGCGTAGCCGCTGCCGTAGTTGAATATGCGGACGAACAGGCCGGGGATCGTCTCCGGGCCGATGGTAAAGGGCTTCTCGAGGACCAGCGTCGTGAACCCCGGCTCGCCGGGAAACTCGCGGGTCACGCCGAAGGAGGTCATGAGCAGCGGCTTGAAGGTCTCCCACGTGGCATAGCGCTGCCGGATCTTTTCGGTCACGTAGCGGCCTCCCAACATGTCGAAGAGGACGCTGCGGCCGTCGCAGGCGGCGATCACGGCGTCTGCGCGCTCCTCGCTTCCGCCGGCCTGGCGCACCCCAACCGCGCGGCCGTTCTCGACGAGGATCTCGCGCACCGTGGCGCGATAGGCAATCTCGCCCCCCAGCTCCCGATAGCGCTTCTCGATGGCCCCCACATAGTCGCGGCAGCCGCCCTCGATGAAGGCGAGCTGCCCATCGGCGAGCATCGCCAGCAGCATGGCGACGAAAAAGACGGGCGACTGCGGCAGGAACAGGTTCTCGAGGAAGAGGCGCAGCGCCGGGTCGTGCGCCTCTCGCACATACTCGGACACCGGCCGGCCCAGCTTGCCCATCATGTACTTCAGCAGCTTGCGCATGGCCCAAAGCTGCCCGAGCTGGTCCAGCGGGCCGGACATCTCCGGCGGCGCGCTCATGCCCAGCCCACCCAGGTCGTAGCCCTGCATCGCCCGGGCAGCGGAGACCAGGCCGTCCACGAGGCGCGCGTCGGCGGCCGAGCGCGCTTTCAGCTCCGCCGCCAGCCGATCCAGGTCGCGCGTCATCGTCACGCTCCAGCCGCTGGGCTGGTGGACGAAGCGGCCGTAGGTGTGGATGTCGACCAGCTTGACCGCCGGCACGATGCCGAGCTGCTCGCACAACCGGTAGAACCCGGTGCCTTCGTTGTGCCCCATAGCAAAGTGGATGCCGCCGTCGATCAGATAGTCGCCGCGCTTCCACCAGGCGGCCACGCCGCCCGGCTGTGAGTGATGCTCCAGGATCCGGCTTCGGTAGCCGTTCATCTGGGCAAAGACCCCGGCGGACAGCCCGGCCAGCCCGCCACCGATGATGATCACTCGCTTCTCTGGCATGGTCCTTCTCCTTCCTGCTTCCAGCGTACCATGGATCGCGCCATCCGAAAAGCCGGGCAGGGACGCAGCGGCCCGTTTGACACGACGCCGACAAGGGGCTATGCTACGCGCGCAATTGATCATGGGGAACCAAGGAGGTATCGTGACCAAAGCCACGCTTGCCTGGAGTGAGCCGGTCGACCCGGCAGCTGGAACCCTCTCCCCAGGGCAGATCGACGAGAAGGCCGTCGCCCTGCTGGAACAGATGACCCTGGCCGAAAAGGTTGCCCAGATGACGGGCGATAGCTCGCTGTGGGGCCAGCTCGTGGAGTTCCTGCGCGGCTACAACAGCCGGCCCATCACCGCCGGCGAAGGTTCGCGCCTGGGCATCCCCGCCATCCGCTTCACCGACGGCCCGCGCGGCGTGGTCATGTACCACTCGACCTGCTTCCCGGTGAGCCATGGCGCGCGGTGCGTCCTGGGACGTCGACCTGGAGGAGCGGATCGGCGACGCGATCGGCGTGGAGGCCCGCGCGCAGGGCGCCAACTTCTTCGCCGGCGTATGCATCAACCTGCTGCGCCACCCCGCCTGGGGCCGGGCGCAGGAGACCTACGGCGAAGACCCCTACCACCTGGGCGAGATGGGCGCGGCGCTGGTGCGCGGCGTGCAGCGCCACGTGATGGCCTGCGCCAAGCACTATGCCTGCAACAGCATCGAGGACACGCGCTTCAAGGTGGATGTGCGCATCAGCGAGCGCGCCCTGCGCGAGGTCTACCTGCCCCACTTCAAGCGCTGCGTGGACGAGGGCGTCGCGGCGGTGATGAGCGCCTACAACCAGGTCAACGGCGACTACTGCGGCCACAACCGCCACCTGCTGCGCGATATCCTGAAAGACGAATGGGGCTTCCAGGGCTTTGTCATGTCCGACTTTTGTCTGGGGGCTGCGCGACGGCAAGGCCGGGGCGCTGGCCGGCCTGGACGTGGAGATGCCCGTCGGACGGTGCTACGGCAAGAAGCTCGTCAAGCTGGCCGAGAGCAGGAGAGGTGCCGCACGCCGTTGTGGACGAGGCGGTGCTGCGCATTCTTCGCCGCAAGATCCAGCTTTGCGCCAGGTCGGCGAGCCGGAGCGCTACCAGAAGCAGGCGGTCGCCGGCGGGCGCACCGGGCGCTGGCGCGCGAGTCGGCCCAGAAGTCGATGGTCCTGCTCAAGAATGAGCCGGTGGGTAACCACGGAGGGTCGCCCCTGCTGCCGCTTGACCCGGCCCGGCTGAGGCGCATCGCGCTGATCGGCCGGCTGGCGGCCGAGCCGAACACCGGCGACCTGCGCGGCAGCAGCACCGTCCGCCCGCCCCACGTCGTCACGCCTCTCGAGGGATTGCGGGCGGCACTCGGCCCGGCGGCGAGATCGACACCTGCGACGGCCGAGCTCCTGCGCCGGGCCGCCGAGGCCGTGCGCGGGGCCGAGGTGGCCGTGGTGGTCGCCGGCCTGCACCAGCGCCGACGAGGGCGAGACATCCAGCTTCCGGGCCAGATGGTGCG
This sequence comes from uncultured Chloroflexia bacterium, assembly GCA_963701775.1. Classification (GTDB taxonomy): domain Bacteria; phylum Chloroflexota; class Anaerolineae; order JAAYZQ01; family JAAYZQ01; genus DAOQVR01. The sequence continues at coordinate 811,463 of CAVPBH010000027.1, read as the reverse complement.
CGGCGACCGGGTGCGCCTCACCCTCTCGCCGCAGGACGAGGCGCTGATCCGAGCCGTGGCCGCGGCCAACCCGCGCACCGTCGTCGTGCTCATGGGCGGCAGTGCCCTCATCACCGAGGCGTGGCGCGGCCTGGTGCCGGCCATCCTCATGGCCTGGTATCCCGGCATGGAGGGCGGCCATGCCCTGGCCGACATCCTCCTGGGCAAGGCCAACCCCAGCGGCAAGCTGCCCTGTGCGTTTCCGCGGTCCGAAGCCAGCTTCCGTTTTTCGATCAGAAGGCCGGCTCGATCGAGTACGGCTACTTCCACGGCTACCGGCTGATGGACCGCGACGGCAGACGCCGGCCTTTCCCTTCGGCTTCGGTCTCTCCTATACATCGTACGAGTACCGCGATCTCCAGGTCGACCGGGACATCATCGGGGAGGGGGAAGTGCTGCGGGTGAGCGTCGAGGTTACCAACACCGGCGCCGTCGCCGGGGAGGAGGTCGTCCAGTTGTACGCCGGCTGCGATGGCTCGCGGGTCGAGCGACCGGTCAAGGAGCTGAAGGGCTTTGCCCGGGTCAAGCTCGAGCCGGGCGAGGCCCGGCGGGTGACGTTCGACCTCCCGGCCCGCAGCCTGGCCTACTACGACGAGGGGGCGAAGGGCTGGGTCGTGGAGCCGGCGGCGTACCGGGTCTACGTGGGCCCCTCGTCGGCCGAACTGCTCCAGGCGCCGTTCCGGGTGACCGGGGAAGGGGAGAGATGAGGCGCGCCCTCTTTCTTCTGCTGCTCGCTCTGGCTCTTAAGGGTGGTGCCAGCATACCCGCCCTCACAACGGGCAATGCCGATTTGACACCTACACAGGTGTAGGTGTAGGATATCGGCGGAGGATAGCATGAGCACATTGCATCGCGCGCAGATCTTGCTGGAGTCGGAGCAGCACGAGGCCCTGGTGCAGATCGCCGATCAGGAAGGACGGAGCATCTCTGACGTGGTGCGGGAGATCGTGCGGCATCACCTCGCCGAGAGAGAGCGGCTGGCCGAGGATATTGCTGCGCTGCAGGCGATTGAGCAGCTAACCCGGATCCGGGCGATGGTGCAAGAAGAGCATGGCATCTACCAAGGCGATCTGTTGGCAGAAGTCAGGGCCGAGTGGGAGGAAGAAGTTGAGCGTATAGGGCGAGGCGAGGCATGAGCGTGGTCGTGGATGCGAACGTGATTGCGGCCCTCGTCCTGCCCTTGTCCTATTCCGACCAGGCGACGCAGAGGATCGTGGCCTGGAAGCGGGCCGGACGGGAGTTGCTCGCCCCGGTTCTCCTCGAATACGAAATCGCCGCCATCTTGCGCAAGGCCGTCGTCGCGCAGTGGATGACCACGGACCTGGCAGTGGAGGCGATCGGCCGGGTGCTGTCACTGAATGTCCGCTGCTTGGCACCCACTCCGCATCTGCACGAGCGAGCGCTCCGCTGGGCGGACCGGCTTGGGCAGGCCAAGGCGTACGACGCGCAGTACCTGGCACTGGCCGAGCAGGAAGGGATCGAGCTATGGACGGCGGACAGGCGCCTGGCCAATGGGGCACAGCAGGTGGGTGCCCACTGGGTTCATTGGATCGGAGAGGGGTGAACCCAACTGTCTTCCAAGAGGAGATCCCTTTCCACCGTCAGCCACAGCGGCCCGCGGGTGACGCGCCAGCCTGCCAGTTGCGACTGCGCCGCCAGATCGGAAGCTTCCTGCGGCGTGTAGGAGGCGTTGCGGCTGCCCAGCGGCTCCTTCACCCTCTTTAGGGCAGCGGGCACCACGACGTTCGTGGCGAACCAGAGCAGCAGGTAGAAGGGCGCCGCCAAGTCGCGCCGCAGGTCAAAGATCACGAATGCCCCGTCCGGGCGCAGCACGCGTGCTATCTCGTCCAAGACGGCTATAGGGGCGGACCAGTGGTGCAGCGAGAGTGTGCTGATCACCAGGTCGAGCGATCCATCCGGGAAGGGGATCTGCTGTGCGTCGCCCAGCCGGAAGGCCACGCGGTCGCCTACGCCCGACGCCTCCGCCCGCGCCGCGGCCTGGGCCAGCATCTCGGGCGACAGGTCGATGCCGGTGACGTGCAGCCCCGGCGCCAGGTGCGCCATCTCCAGCACCAGGTCGCCCGGTCCGCAGCCGAGGTCGGCCGCGGACCCCTCCTGCTTCAGGGCCAGCGCGCGCTGTATGGCGATCCGCCGCAGCAGCCAGAATTGGGGCAGCCGGGCCATCCGCCCAAAGGCCCGCGCTACCTCCGGATCGTCCAGCCCTTCGGCGCCGGCGCTGCGCTCCAGTGGGCGATTGCGGTAGATCTGCCAGCCGGCGGCGACCGCCGCACCGGCGGCCAAGCCCGCAATCCGGGGCCAGAAGCCTGTCGCTCGTGCTTTCATCTTTCACAGCTCCTTGATCATATGGATGTCTTCCGGCTCGAGGGAAAAGAGGGCGGGGTGGGGCACGTGTGTCGGCCGGAAACCCTGGCTGAGGTAGAACCCCACCGCCGACTCTGACTCGGTGGCCGAGACATACAACTCGCGCGCCCCGTCCAGGCGGGCCAGGCGGGCTGCCTCCTCCGCTAGGCGCGCTGCGATGCCCTGCCTCCGGTACGGGCGGCTGACGTGCAGGAAGGCCAACTGCGCCATGCTCTCGGTCAAGCGATAGCGTAGAATCGCCATACCGGCCAGCCGCTCGCCGTCGAGAGCACCCAGCAGCACGCCGCCTGCCTCCAGGTGTTCATTGCAGAAGCGGATCATCGCCGGCAGGCTATGGGGACCGTCTCCCTCGGCAGACCATGGCGGCACCCGCCAGTCCACTTCCTCGGCCCGCAGCTCCCCGTCGCAGTAGGTGTAGCCCACGCGTACTTGCTCGGAGCGATCTATCTCGGCAAGCCGGCCGATGTCTGAGGCGGGAAGCTGCTGGATACGAGTCACTCTAGGAAACTCCTGTCTGAGCCGGAGCGTAGAGAAGGCGAAGGATTCCGGTTGTGCAGGCCCGAGATTCCCTTCGTGCCTCAGGGCATGCTTCGCCGCTGCGGCGGCTCAGAATGACGACCAGTTTCGTGTCTGTGCAGCGCAGGATGGCCAATTCGTCACACGGCCCAGGAGACCACATACTCGGTCACGTCATTCGGCCTCTCGATGCCCGGGTCGCGGACCTGCCAGGCGCCGGGCAGCCCCAGCTCCGAGGCAGTCAGCCCAAAGTGGCACAGGGCAATCCCCAGGTCCACGCGTTGAAGGTCCACAACCCTCGCAAGCTTGGTGAAGGGGTTGTGGTACCCGGGGGTCCGCTGAACGTAGAAATGGAAGCCGGCCCCATCGCGCACGATCCGCCACGGCTGCTTGTTCGACGCCGACGGGCCCAAACGAACCATCTCCAGCGGTTCCTCATACAGCCCTGCCTTTTCGCGAGCCATGGAGGCGCCAAAGGTGCCGTCGAAGAAGAGCTGCTCCCACGGCAACCGGTGCGCCCCGTTCGCGATCTGGCGGAAAATGTCCGCCTCGGCCGAAGGGGATGCCTTGTATCCCATCGCCACCACCGCGGGTATGGTCTCCTTTCCGCTCAGCTTGATGGCGCGCGAGAAGCTGCTGCGAGTGAAAAAGCCGCCCAGCCAGCAGGTCCCGAGGCCCAGGTCGGTAGCATACAGCACGGCCTTTTCCAGCAGGTAGCCAAAGCCCTCGAGGTTCTTCCCATCCGGCTGTGACCGCGCCGATGATAAAGGCGGTGGGGTTGCGGATCGTGCCGTAGGTGCCCAACCCCCGCAGGGACTGCCGGCTCTCCTCCGTGGCTGCGACCAGGAGGAATCGGGCCGTGCTGCCCAGCGGGCTGGTCGTGTTGGAGGCAAGGAACGCCTCCATCCGGCGCCGCTCCTCGACCCCAATCGGCGTGTCCAGGTAGCGCCGGCACGAGAAGCGCTGCCGGATGATCTCGGTCACAGGTTTTGAAAACTTCATTTCGTCTGCTCCTTAGGCAATTCCGAGGTGCGGTCTATTCGTAGGTCCATGGACCTTCCAGTGCCTGTGTGTCGTACAGGCCGGTCAAGTGCTCCGACTGCGCGTCTTCCCGGTAATGGCACCCCCGCGATCCGCGGTTTTGCCAGGCGGCGCGGCTCACCACCCAGGCTGCCTGGGCCATGTTGCGCAGCCCGATCAGCTCGTCGCTGATCCGGGTCGCCCGGTAGAAGCCGTCGATCTCTTCCCACAGGTGGTTGAGCTCGCGCAGGGCGCGGGCCAGGCGGTGGGTGTTGCGCGCCAGCCCCACGTACAGCCACATCGTGTGCTGGATCGTGCGGCTGTCGCGGTAGACCAGCACCGGGTCGGCCGGGCGCCGTTGCCCACATCTTCCCACGGCGGCACCTGCTCGCTCGGCCACGCGCTGCAGGCTCCTGCCAGGGCCCGCGATGTCGCGGCCGGCCCGGTCGCCCCACACCAGCCCCTCCAGCAACGAGGTGCTCGCCAGGCGGTTGGCGCCGTGGAGGCCGGTGCAGCTCACCTCGCCGACGGCGTACAGCCCGTCAAGTCGTGCTGCGTCCCCAGCCGTCGACCAGCACGCCGCCGCAGAAATAGTGGGCCGCCGGCACCACCGGGATCGGCTCGGCCGTGATGTCCACCCCTGCCTTCAGGCAGGTGGCATAGATGGTCGGGAAACGCTCGCGGATGCGCTCCGGCGGGCATCTGACCGGCCAGGTCCAGCAGCACGTGGGGATAGCCGTGCGCAATCATCTCGTGGTGGATGGCCCGGGCCACCACGTCGCGCGGCGCCAGGTCGCCCCACTCGCGGCGCGTACCTGTCCATAAAGTGGCGGCCGTCGGGCGTGTACAGCCGCCCTCCCTCGCCGCGCACCGCTTCCGAGATCAGGAACTTCTCTGCCCCCGGGCACCGCCAGCGTGGTGGGATGGAACTGCACGTACTCGGCGTTGATGACCCGCGCCCCGGCCCGGTAGGCCATGGCCAGCCCATCCCCCCGCGCGCCTTCCGGATTGGAGGTATAGCGGTAGATGCGGCCCAGCCCACCCGTCGCCAGCACGGTGGCCCGGGCCAGGACGCGGTGCACGCGGCCTGTCTTCCGGTCAAGGACGTAGGCGCCGTGGCAGGTGATGGGCGCGTAGACGGCCAGCGGGTCGCGCGCGTGGTGCGGGGAGGTGATCAGGTCCACCGCCGTCGAGCCGGTCACAGTGTGACGTTGGGCAGCTGCCGCAGGCGTGCCAGCATAGCCTGCTCGATGGCCTGGCCGGTGGCGTCGCCCACGTGCAGGATGCGCGGCACCGAGTGCCCACCCTCGCGGGTGTAGCCAGTTTCCCGCTCGCGTCGCGGTCAAACGGCACGCCCGCCTCGTCGATCAGCACCGCCGCGACCAGGTCAGGCCCCTCTTCGGCCAGGATATGCACGGCTGCCGGCAGGCTCAACCCCGCCCCGGCCGCCACGATGTCCCGGACCAGCAGCTCCGGCGAATCGTCGGCGCCGCGCGCGACGATGCCCCCCTGGGCATAGCGGGTGTTCGACTCTTCCGCAGCGGCCGCACGGGTGACGACCAGTACCTGCCGCTGGCGGTCCTGTGCCAGCCGCAGCGCCGCCGCCAGCCCCGGCGATGCCACAGCCGATGACCAGGACGTCGGTCTCAATGGCACGGCTCATGTACAATCTGTAGCGCACTCGACTGCCTGTGCTCTGCGCTACCGGCATGTCGCATTGCCAGTCGTGCACTGCGTCCACGTCCCACACGCCAACATCCGCTCCAACGCCAGCCGCGCCCAGCGCGCCGTCTCGGCCTCCACGGTCACCTGGTTGATGACCTCGCCGCGCAGCCAGCGCCTCCAGCACGTGCGGCCAGCTTGTCGCAGTGTGATCTGGGCCATCGTCGGGCAGAACGGCGGCACGCCGGCCAGGGAGACGATCTGCTGCTCCGGATGTTGCTGTCTGCAGGCGCTGCACCAGCCGTGCTCTCGGTGCCGATGGCCCAGCGGCGTGCCGGGCGGCGCCGCCTCGACCTGGCGGATGATGTGCCCAGGTCGACCCGCACATCGTCGGCCAGGTCCACGACCTCCATCGGGCATTCGGGATGGACCAGCACGCGGATGCCGGGACAGCGCTCGCGCACGGCTGCGACATGCTCCGGGCAGGAAGCGCTGGTGCACGTTGCAGGCAGCCGGGCCAGAGCATGACCTTGCGCTCGCGCAGGATTGCCTCGTTGCGGCAGCGGCCGGTGCCTATCCCACGACGAGCATCTCCTCCAGAGGCGATGCCCAGCCGCCTGGCGGTGTTGCGCCCCAGGTGCTGGTCGGGGAAAAAGAAGACGCGCGGCCGCTGCGCCAGCGCCCAGCGGATGGCCCGCTCGGCGTTGCTGGAGGTGCACACGATGCCGCCGTGCTGCCCGCAGAATGCCTTGAGCGCCGCCGACGAGTTGATGTAGGTGATCGGCGTCACCTCGGCGCTCTGCGTCGCCCATGACCGCGTCCAGCCGCTCCCAGGCTGCCTGCACGGCCTCCGGCGTGGCCGTGTCGGCCAGGTAGCAGCCGGCCGTCGGGTCGGGCATCAGCACCCTTTGGCCGGGCCGGGCCAGGATCGCGGCCGTCTCGGCCATAAAGTGCACGCCGCAGAAGACAATGGTCTCGGACTCGCGTCATCGGGCGGCATCGCGCGCCAGTTGGAGCGAGTCGCCGCGGAAATCAGCATAGGCGATCACCTCGTCCGCTGGTAGTGGTGGCCCAGGATGACCAGCGCTCCGGGCCGAGCGATGTCTTTAGCATCCTGACGTCGCGCGGCCTGCCGTCGGCCTGCCGGCGCGTCCGTCTCGGCGCTGGCTGCCATCGATCTCCATGCTCAGGTCGAGCGCCCGCACCGAATGGGTCAGCGCGCCCACCGAGATGCAGTCCACGCCCGTGGCGGCAATGGCGGCCACGCGCGCCAGCGTGACGTTGCCGGAGGCTTCCAGCGGCACTCGCCCGCCGGCCAGTGCGACCGCCTGGCGCATCTGCTCCAGGGCCATGTTGTCCAGCATGATGCGCTCCACCGCGGGTCGAGTGCCAGCGCCTCCCGCAGCTCGGCCAGGTTCGTGACCTCCACCTCGATGGGCAGGTGCGGTGGTGGCGCGCGCCCGGCGCGCAGCTGCCGGCGCAGATGCCGCCGGCCGCCTCGATGTGGTTGTCCTTGATCAGGATCATGTCGTACAGGCCATGCGCGGTGGTTCAGGCCGCCGCCCATGCGCACGGCGTACTTGTCCAGCGACGCGAAAGCCGGGCGCCGTCTTGCGCGTGTCCAGGATCGCGGCCCGGTGTGCGGCCACCGCGTCGACGAACTGCGCGCGTGAGGGTGGCGATGCCCGACATCCGCTGTAGAAAGTTCAGCGCGGTGCGCTCGGCGGCCAGCAGGCCGCGGCGCCGGGCCACGCGACCTCGGCCACCACCTCGCCGGGCACCACCTCCTGCCCGTCGGCTGCGCAGCGGCAGTGAACTCGATTGCCGGGTCGACGCGGCGGAACACCGCCTCGGCCACCGGCAGCCCGGCGATGACGCCCGCCGCCTTGGCCATGATCAGGCCGTGCAGGCGCTGCCCGGCGGGAAGCACTGCCTCGCTCGGTCGCATCGCCCGGCCCGATGTCCTCTCCGATTGCCAGCTCGATGAGCGGTCCGGCGGCCCGGAGCAAGTCCTCCATTTCCTGTGTCATCCATACCCCCTGATGGTAATCTTCATCCTGTCAATTCCCAGGCATCGCCCAATAGGTTCGCGGAAAGCACGGTCAGCGTCAGCGCCAGCCCCGGGAAGACGCTTGCCCAGGGTGCCTGCCGCAGGTAGCCCCGTCCATCGGCCAGCATCATGCCCCACTCCGGGCTGCCCGGCGCAGCACCCAACCCCAGGAAGTTCAGGGCGCCCATCATCAGCAGAATGGAGCCCAATTGCGCGCCGGCAAAGGAAACCAGGGCCGGGCCGGCATTTGGCAGGATGTGGCGCGCCGCAATCCGCCATGAGCTGCATCCGATTGCCCGGGCAGCATCAATGTAGGGCTGTATGCGTATCTCGTGGGCCACGGTCCTCGCCACCCGGGCATAGGCCGGGGCCGCCGCCAGGCCTACGGCAATCGCCACCGAGTCTATGCCTGCGCCCAGGACGGCCATCACCGCCATGGCCAGCAAGAGCCCTGGAAAGGCGAGGAGCCCGTCCACCAGACGCATCAGGACCGAGTCGACCCAGCCGCCCCGGCCCCCCGCTGCCAGACCGACCGGCAACCCCACGGCCACGGCCAGCGCGAGCGCCGCTGCCCCGGCCGCCAGCGTCAGCCGCGCGCCCCACGCCAGTCGCACCCATATCTCTCGACCCAGAAAGTCGGTCCCCAGGGGGCTGCCGGCCCCCGGCGGAAGAAGCGCGCGGGCCGGATCGGCCGCCGTAGGCCCTTCAGGGGCCAGCCTGGGGGCCACGACCGCAAGAACCCCGACGACGACCAGCCAGGCTGCCGCGGCAATGGGGATGGAGCGAAAGTGTCGCGCACGTCTGCCCACTGGCCGAGCGCTCACTGCAGCTCCTCCCGCAGCCGGGGATCGAGCCATCCGCGTGCCAGGTCCGCCGCCAGACTGGTCAACACAAAGGCGAGTGCAGCCACCAGCATCACGCCACGTACCACGGGCAGGTCGCGCCAGACGATGGCCTGGACGACCAACTTGCCGAGGCCGCGCCGCGCAAAGACCGACTCGGTGACGACGGCGCCGCTCAGCATGAATCCGAACTGCAGAGCAGTCACCGCCAGTGCGGGACCCATGGCGTTGCGCAGCACGTGGACAAAGAGGACCCGTCGTGGCGCCAATCCCTTGGCGCGTGCCGCCACCACGAAATTCGCCCGCAGCACTTGGGCCACCTGCGCGCGCACCACGCGTGCGATTGCCCCGACATCGCGAATCCAAGCACGCCTGCCGGCAGAACCAGGTGCCCGAGGGATCCCTGCCCTGCGGACGGAAACCAGGGCAGGTAGAGGGAAAAGACCAGGATGGCCAAGAGGCCGGACCAATAGGTGGGGGTCGAGAGACCCACTACCGAGATGCTCGTCGTGAGCGTATCGACCCAGGTGCCCCGGCGGAGTGCGGCCGGCAGGCCCAGCAGCAGCCCGAGGACCACGGCAACGGCCGTCGCCGCCAGCGCCAGCGCCAGCGTGGAGGGTAGCTGCTCGGCAATCATCTGCCCTACGGGCCGCCCGTGGAGCCACGACTCGCCCAGGTCAATCCGCACCAGCTCGGCCAGGTAGCGTCCATACTGGATGGGGAGGGGAGCGTCCAGCCCGAGTTGAGCCCGCCGCGCAGCGATCTCGTCCGGCGTGGCGCCCGAGGCTGCTAGCAGCGCCTGGGCCGGATCGCCTGGGGTCAGTTTCAGGGCGAGGAAGGCCAGCGTGGCAGCAAGCCAGAGAACAAAGACGGCCCCCACTGCACGCCTGAACAAGTACTTGGCGGCCATCTCCTCACCCGGACCGAACAGGCCGGCCGCAGTAGGTCGTTTCCGGACTTAGTGCGCCGGCCTCCACTACTTGCCCGATGAGTTGATAGCGACGTCGATCAGCCATGGGAACCATCCCTGGCCGTCGTAGCGCAGGTCCTGCACGCGCTTTGACACACCATTCAAGTTGACATAGTCTCGGACCGGCACCACCAATGCCTCGTCCATCACCCGGAGCTGGACCTGTCCGTACAGGGCGACCCTTTGGGCGCGATCCGTGAGCCGGGAGGCCTCGTCCAGCCAGCCGTCCATCTCCGAGTCGCTCGATCTTGGACCAGTTGAAGCTCGCTTCGGAGTGGAAGAACTTGCGCAGGATATCGGGATCGCTGCCCGAAAGGTTGAAGGGGATCAGGTGGTAGCTGCCTTCCTGGGCGATTTGGAGCGCTTCGGGATAGCTGACCACCTGGCTGGCGAGTTGGATGCCAAGCGCCTGCCACTGCGATTCCAGTAGCTGGCTCGCTTCGGGCATCGAGCCCCAGCCCATCAGAACAGCCGTCAGGACGAGCTTCTGGCCGGCTTTGTCCAGGAGTCCATCGCCGTCTGAATCGGTCCATCCTGCCTCCGCCAGGAGAGCAGCCGCCTTCTCGCTGTCGTAGGGGTAGAAAGTTTGTACGGCCGGATTGTAGCCGAGGGTGTTGGCTGCCAAGGGCCCGTACGCCAGCGGCGACAGGTCCTGGAACACGGTCGAGATGATGGCCTTCCGGTCGGTTCCGTAAAGCAGAGCCCGCCGGACGCGCACGTCGTCCAGCGGCGGGCGGGTCGTGTTCAGGAAGAACATCAGCGAAACGCCCGGGATCGGCACCACCTGGATCTTGAGCTCGGAGCTGGACTCCAGTCGCTTGGCGTCCTGCGGCGGGATCTCGCCCATGATGTCGGCCTCACCCGATTCCAGCGCAGGCGAGCGGGTGGCCGCGTCGGTGAAGAAGCGGAATTCGATCTCTGCTGCCTGGGCCCGCCGGTTCTTGTAGACGGAAGGACCCCAACGATAGTCAGGATTTGGCTTGAGCAGCAGGTGATCGCCGGGCACATACTCCGCCATGACAAATGGCCCGGTCCCCACCTGGTGAAGCTGGTAGTCCGCGCCCCACTTCTGGACCGCAGTCGGGCGAGGCCATCCCCAGGTACACCTGGCTGAGCGAGTCCAGCAGCGGGGCATAGGGCTGCTTGAGGAGGATGCGCACGGTGCTCTCGTCGACTACCTCAGTCTGGTCGTACGGGCCCAACATGAAGAGGGCTTTCTGCGATTTCAGGTCACTGCTCGTGATCCGGTCGAAGTTGAAGCTGACCGCTTCGGCATTGAACGGGGTGCCGTCGTGGAATGTGACTCCCTTCCTCAGGAAGAAGGTGTACTCCATGCCATCATCGGAAATCTCCCAGCGCTCGGCCAAGCCTGGGACGAACCCGTTCGTCTCCGGGTCAAGATAGACCAAGGTGTCGTACACCGAAGTCAGGGGAATGCCCAGCTCCGACGAGGCGTTCACGTGGGGGTCGATTCCCGACGGGGCCAGCGTCAGGCCATACCGGACCTGCCCACGGGGCGGCGAAGCGCACCCTGCCAGGGATACCGCAAGCAGGGCGGCGGTGAGGGCCAGTCTTGCGACGTACTTGGCTAGATTCTTGGCGCTCATTTTCGGTTTGGAGGTTCCTCTCTATCGGGCATGGGCCATCCGGTCCTTAGCCACAAGCCGAATTGTGCCACAACTTTGCCGACACGGCAACACGTCCCGCCAGGATCGCCACAACTGGCTCACCTGTGCTATAATCGCGCCATGCGCCTGACGCATCTCTCGCTGCACAACTTTCGGAACTATGTCCGGCTCGACCTGGACCTGCTGCCCGGTGTGACCGTGCTCCTGGGCGACAACGCCCAGGGCAAGACCAACCTCCTGGAGGCCATCTTTTACCTGGCTACCACCCGCTCTCCCCAGGCCGGCGCCGATCGGGAGGTCGTCAACTGGCTGGCCGCCGAGAGCGGAGCCGATGCCCTACGCCCGGCTGGTGGGCCGGGTTGCGCGCCGGACCAACTCTGCTTCTGCCCTGCCTGCGGAGGGGATTGAGCGGGGGAGGGAGGAGCGCGATCTGACGATCGAGATCACTCTCACCCAGGAGACGAACAACGGGGCGCGCTTCCGCAAGCAGATCCGGCTGAACGGCGTTCCCAGGCGGGCCATGGACCTGCTGGGGCACCTCAACGTCGTCATGTTCCTGCCAGAGGATATCGCGCTGGTGTACGGGGCGCCCGGCCTGCGACGGCACTATCTGGATGTGACCCTGTGCCAGATCGAGCCTCTCTATTGCGGGCGCTGGCCCGCTACAACGAGGTCGTCACCCAGCGCAACGCTCTGCTGCGCGATCTCGACGAGCGGGGAGGAGATCCCACGCAGCTTGCCTTCTGGGACGAGCGCCTGATGGAAGACGGCAGCTACCTGGTCACCCGCCGCCAGCATGCCCTTCTTCCGCTGGACGAGCTGGCACACCGCGTCCATGGGGAGCTGACGGACGGCGCGGAACGGCTTCATCTGCGCTATCTGCCCAGCATCGAGCATTCGGAGCCGGCCGACGTAGTGGCGACTTCGGGCGGCCTTTCAGGCCCAGTTGGAGGCGCAGCGCCGCCGGGAGCTGGCTTCGGGCGTGACACTCGTCGGCCCACACCGGGATGAGGTCCGCTTCCTGATCGACGATGTGGATGCCGGCGTCTATGGCTCGCGGGGACAGCAGCGGACGGCGGCCCTGGCCCTGAAGCTGGCCGAAGTGGAGTTGATGCACCGGGAGACGGGCGAGCAGCCGGTGCTCCTGCTGGATGATATCCTCTCAGAGCTCGACGCTCGGCGCAGGCATTTCGTTCTCAACCGGCTGAACGAAGGGCTCGATCAGGCTCTGGTGACGGCCACCGACCTGCACGTCTTCCCGCCGGAGTTTCTTGGCAATGCTGCGTCTGGAACGTGCAGATGGGGCACCTTACGGAGGGCAACAAGAAATAGGGCGGGATGGATCCCGCCCTACCTCTTGCGCGGTCCCTTGTTCAGGGCCGGAAACCGCCTAGCCCCACTTGCCCTTGTTCATGTGAGCTCTGGAGCTCGGCCTTGATCGATTGGGCAGGGCCTCGGCCATGCCCAGCGCTCGCTGAAAGATCTTGACGCAGCTCGGGATCCAGGTTGTCGTCTATGCCGTCCTCGGCAATGTCCATCACCTGCTCCAGCATCGCGAACAGCTGCATGTGCAGGCTGTTGGTGAAGCGCGAGCGCTCGATCAGCTCCACAGGCCTTTTCGTCCATGGCGCTGAATTTCTCCTTCGGCGAGCCGCACTTGGGGCACTCGTCCGGGGCTTCCTCACCATCCCATACGTATCCGCATACACCACATCGCCACATTTGCTTGCCTCCTAAGGTTCTCTTATCACTCCACCCCGCGCGAGGCGAGGCCAGAGCCACATCAATACGCGCCGTTGCCGAATAGAACATCTGCGGTACAGTTCGGATCATGATCTGCAAATCCAACACCGGCGACCAGTGTTCAATGTAGTACAGGTCAAGTAGCACCATTTCGTCAAAGGTCAACTCGCTGCGGCCCGACACCTGCCACAGCCCCGTAGACCGGGCGAGACCTCCAGCCGGCGCTTGTGCCATGGCTGGTAGCGCTGCACCTCCCCCGGCGGGGCAGGCCTTGGCCCGACCAGGCTCATGTGCCCCATCAGCACGTTGACGAATTGCGGCAGCTCGTCGAGGCTGGTGCGCCGCAGGAAGCGCCCCACCTTCGTCACCCGCGGATCGTTCCGGATCTTGAATAGCGGGCCGCTCGCCTCGTTCTGGTCCATGAGTTTTTCCTGCTCTTCCTCGGCCCCCTCCCGCATGGACCGGAACTTGTACAGCGCAAAGAGCCGTTCTCCCTTGCCCACCCGGATCTGCCGGAAGATGACCGGCCCGCGCGAATCGAGCCTGATGGCCAGCGCAATTAGGATCAGCAGCGGAATCAGGACGGTGAGCCCTATGAGCGAGATCGCCACGTCCATTGCTCGCTTGAAGAGCATTTTCTCGCGGCTGATCGTCGATCTCCTGCACGCCGATCAGGGGAACCCCACCCAGGTCATCGGTCTGCAGCCGGCTGAGCGTCATCTGGAACATGTCGGGGACGATGCGCACGCGCACCTGGTGCCGCTCGCATTGCGCCATGATGCTCACGATCTTGCGGTGGTACATCCACGGCAGCGTGAGGATGACCTCGTCGATGGCCATCTCCTTGACCAGGCGCGGGATGTTCGCGGTCTCGCCCAGCGCCTTGAAGCGGCCGATGTCGGTGCTGCCCTTGTCTGGATCGTCGTCCACAAAGCCGATGATCTGGTATCCCCATCCGGGCTGCGCCACGATGTTGCGCATCACGGTGCGGCCTACCTCACCGGCCCCCACGATCAGCACTCGATCCACGCCCAGCCCTTTCTTCCGTAGCTGCTGGAGAAGGATCCGTTTGGCCGACCGGATGGCTCCCAGCAGCACGACGATCAGGATGGCTGCATAGAAAAAGATCAGGCGTGAGTAGATCGGCCGGAAAAAGATCACGAGGGTGAAGATGACCAGGATGATACCCGTGGCAGTCCCGGTGACGATGCGATAGAATTCGTCGAACCACGAGGCGCCGCGAGGCTGGTCGTACACCCCTCCCACCTTGTAGATCACCAACAACAGAACCGTCAGGGCCAGCGAGATAGGCACAAACGCCCGGAACGGGACCCTGAAGGCGGGGTCCACCGCCGCAAACCACTGGAGGTCGTACCGCATCCAATAGGCCAGGGCAAAGGCCACATTGATAAGCAGGATGTCAAGCGCAGTCAGGGCAATGGATAGCGTCTGCCGGTAGCGTTCAAACATTTCCGCGTTCTCCGCTGCCAATCATGGCATGCCGGTAGCTGCTCACAGTCTGCTGCGCAGCCTCCTGCCAGGAGAATGTCTTGGCCTGTGCCAGGCCGGCGGCCTTCATCGTCTGCCTCAGCTCCGCGTCTGCCAGTACCTGGGCCATCGCGCCGGCCAATGCGTCGACGTCCGTCGGATCCACCGTCCTTCCTGCCGATCCCACCACCTCCGGGAGCGAGGAGACGCCGGATGTGACGACCGGCGTGCCGCAGGCCATCGCTTCCAGCGGGGGCAATCCAAACCCCTCGTATAGCGAGGGGTAGACAAACAGCTCGGCAGCATTGTACCACCAGGGCAGCTCCTGCCCGGGGACGTATCCTGCGAATTTTACGGCGCCACTCAGCTGCAGTGCCTCGACGCGGGCGAATACCTCATCGTAAAGCCAGCCCTTGCCGCCCACGATGTATAGTGGAGGGCGATCCTTCGGTAGTCGCGCGTATGCCTCGACCAGGCGTGTCACGTTCTTGCGTGGCTCCAGGGTACCGACAAAGAGGAGAAACCGCTCGGGCAATCCCTGCCGGCAGCGGAATCCGGCAACCTGATCGCGCGGCAGGAGGTGGAATATCGGGTCCAAGCCGTAGAAGATCCGGTCGACCCGCGCAGCCGGCACCCCATACTGGGCCAGGATGTCGCGGCGAGTAGACTCAGAGGGGGCGATCACCCGCCGCGCGCGCCGCACCGACCACCGGGTGAAGAGCCGAAGGTAGAGCCGCTTCCCCCCCCGGAAGTTCTGGGGATAGTGCAGAAAGCTGAGATCATGGATGGTGAGGACGAGAGGACGGGTGCCAATGAGGGGACCCACCAGGGCCAGCCCGTGGAGCAGGTCCGCTCGCTCGCGCGCAATAGCCCAGGGCTGGATGCATTGCTCCCAGAAGATGCGCACCACGGGATGCTGTGCCGGCAAGCGGGAAAGGCGCAGATCGAGGCCGGGCACCCCCTTGTACTTTTTCTCGTTCAAGAAGACAGTGTACCGGATATTGGGGTCCGCGGCGGGCAGCTCACGCAGCAGGTTCTGTGCATACCAACTGATTCCCGCGCTGCGATAGCTTGTAGCCAGCGACAGCAAGTGGGCGTCCAGCGCAACGCGCAACGGTTGGTCCGTCTCGTCGCTCACAGTACGCACCATTGTATCACCAGCTTCGGCGACCGGCAACTGGCCGTCCGGTCCGATCACGGTGAGCTCACGGTGTCCTTGGGTGCCCCAGGCCTACCGCACAAAAAGCGCCACGCATTCGTTGTAGAACGTCTGTGGGAACATGTCGACCGGCTGCACCTCCAAGAGGCGGAATCCCGCGTCGGCCAGGAAGCGCGCATCTCGGGCAAGCGTGGCCGGATCGGACGACACGTAGGCGATGCGCCTTGGCGCCAGGCGGCCGATCTCTGCGATGACCATGGGGCCGGCGCCTGCCCGCGGTGGGTCCAATATCACCAGGTCGACTGGGCCTGGAATCTGTGGCAGGGCACTCTCCACAGCCTTTTCGATCAGGCTGGCCTGGTCCAGCCCTATGGCGTTGTGCCGGAAGTCGGCCGCTGAGCTGGGCGCAGACTCGATGCCGGTCACCCGTCCCACGTCGTCCGCTAGCGCCAAGCCAAGGAGCCCTCCGCCGCAATACAGATCGACCAGGGAATGGTGGAGCCTGGGCTCCAGGAGCTCGCGCACGACGGACACCAGCGCCTCCGCACCCGCCGTGTTCGCCTGGAAAAAGCTGCCGGCCGAGATGCGGTACTCGCGGCCGGCGACCCGTTCCGTCAGGTATCGCTCGCCCATTAGTACGACGGGCTCGCCGTCGGACAGCAGGATCACGCACGATACCGGGAGATCGACCTCGATATTGAAATCCTCGTAGTGATCCAGCTCAAAGACCGCCATCCGATCCCCCGTGGCCGACCCACAGCGCAGGGTGAGGCGCCGGAGCTGTGGCCAATCGAGGTCGAGTGCGGACCAGGTCTCGTCGATCAGCGGATCGGCGATCAGACACTCTTCCACGGGAAAGACAGTGTGGCTGTCGGCGCTCAGGTAGCCCACCGGGCTCTGGCTTTGGCCTTGTTCCCCATCGGGGAGAGGGTCGCGGTGGATGGGGCTCAGGGTCACGTGATTCCGGTAGCCCCACGGCTCTTCCGCGGCAATCATGTCTCGGACCTGGACCTGGCGCAGCCCGCCCACCCGTGCCAGTTGGTCGGCCACCACCTGTTGCTTGAACTCGGCTTGCGCTTCGTAGGCGATGTGCTGCAAATGGCAGCCGCCGCAGCGCCCCGGCCCGAAGTAGGGGCAGGGCGGCTCGACGCGGTGCGGCGACGGTATCAGGACCTCCACCAGCCTTGCCCGGGCCCAGCGGTCGTGAACCTCGACAACCTCCGCCCGTACCTTCTCGCCTGGGATTGCAAAGGGCACGAAGAGAACACGCCCGGCGTGCCGCCCCACGGCGGAGCCTCCGTGGGCCATGGCCGTCAGCGCCAGGTCGACCAGCTCTGCCAAGGCTCAATCCCCTCGCTTGCCCGAGCCGGTTGCCACTCCGGCTTCGGGCGGCCACCAGATACGCTCGGCCAGGCCCACCTCCTGCGCGCGGGTGGAGGCAAAGGCCCACACTTGGCCGATCATCGCCTCACCGCCCCCGAAGAGGATGGACAACTGGCTGCGGTAGTAGCCCAGGGCCGTTACCTTGGCCTCCAGGTCGCCTGCGTCCAGCGGCTGGGCCTCCGTCCGCCATCCCGTTGCTCCTGCCGCCTCCAGCGCCAGGTCGGTGGCTCCTGGCTTACCGGCGTAGGGATAATCTTCGTAGAATGCGACGGGGTAGCCCCAGTCCAGCAGCGTCCTGGCCGCGGCATGTACGATCTGGTGGTCCACGTGGTGGCCGACGGCCAGCGGGGCGCACACCCTCTTCACTTCCCCAAGCAGAAAGGCGGGCGCAAGAAGGCCTGCAAACGCTGCGGCGAGCTGCCTGCCGCCATCGCAGGCGAGTGGATCGCCGGTGCGCACCTGCCCGAACAGTAGCCCACCATCCGTGTAGATCCACGCGCCGTCCGCCCCGACCCGGTAGATGGCGTCCAGGTAGTCCATGTGCAGCACCCGGGCCCCCAGGAGAGTAAGCGCTGCGAGGTCCTCCGCGCGCCGCAGGCTGAATGGCCTGGGGTGGCCGCCCCAATCGAGGTGAAGCCTCTGTGCGAAGGGCGACAGCGCGCTGCCCGGTGGGGCGTCCTCCGTGATCAGGGTGATCACCTGCACGGGCTCCCCCTGGGCTACCTGGCGCCGGATCGCTCCGCCGCACGAAAGGACCGCGTCGTCCAGGTGGGGCGAAAGGTAAACGATGCTCATCGTCCCAGGTCCAGGAGTAGGCCGGCCAGCAGGGCCGCGCGGCGGGGAAGAGAATCGAGATCGGTCCACTCGGTCAGGGCGTGGGCATCTTCTCCCACGGGCCCCAGCCCGTCGAGAGTGGGCACTCCCAGCGCCGCTGTGAAGTTGCCGTCGGAGCCGCCCCCGGTGCCCGTTGCCCAGAGCTCTATGCCCAGCTCGCTGCCCACGCGCCGGGCTTTCTCAAACAGGGCATCGTTGGCCGACGAGGGTGCCCATGGCGGGCGGTTCAGTCCTCCCTTTGCGGTCAGCTTTGCTCTTGGGTTCACCGTCGTCAGGCCATGGATTGCTTCCGTCATCCGTCGGCCCTCTTCTGCCGTCAGGACGCGCACGTCGATGTTCGCGTAGGCCGATTCGGGCCGGATGTTCACCCGAGACCCTCCCCGCACGACCCCCACATTGACGGTGGTGCCGAGTCCGTAGTCGGTCATCCCTTCCAGGCGCAAAACCTGGTGGGCCAGCTCCTCCACGGCACTCACGCCCCGCTCGTGGGCCGCGCCCGAGTGTGAAGCGACCCCTTCGATCTCAAGCTCAAATCGCCCGACTCCCTTGCGCCAGGTCACCAGCGCGTCCTCGCGCGAGGGTTCCAGCACCAACGCATAGTCGCTGCGCTTTCCTTCTGCCTCGATCGCCGGCCGGGAGGTAGGGCTGCCCACTTCTTCGTCAGAGTTGAAGAGGAATACCAGCCGGTGCGCCGGTTTCAGGCCCAGTGCTCGCAGGGCAGCCACCGCGAACAGGCCGATGACCAAGCCCCCCTTCATATCAAAGCTGCCCGGTCCCGTACCGATCAGGGGGCCTGCGGCCCCACCACCTGTCACCCGGAAAGGGCGGTGTTGCGTCTCGCCGACGGGCCAGACGGTATCCATGTGGCCCATGAGCAGGATTTGGCGGCTGCCCTCGCCCCATGTCACGCGCAGGTGATCCCCATAGGTCTCCTGCGGCAGCCGCTCGACCTTGGCACCCAACTCGCCGAAAGCCTGCGAGATTGCCTCACCAACCCGGTTGACCGCCTGGCGGTCGAACGTGGGGGACTCGAGCATCACGAGGCGCTCCAGCATCCCCACCATCTCTGCCTGCCGGTCCAGCAAGTACCTTTGTGTGTTGCTCATTGGCCTCCCCGTAGTCTGGTCCCGGTACCCAGGACACCACGCTCTAAATCGAGACTGGATCCTGCTTGGCACCCAGTATAGCATCAGTCACCAGGGTCTGCAACCACCCGCCGGGCCCCTGGAAACGCAAACCGGGCCCTCACCTGTACAGATGAGGGCCCGGACGATGCTCAGGTGACGGCTATCGATAGATCGGCCGGTCGGCTCGACGCCGCGCAATCCGGCGCGCGAACCAGACGATCACCAGCGCCAGAAGCAGCACCCCCAGGATAGGCAGCACGATGGCCAGCAGCGAAATGATGAGTGAGGTTACGTCCTCCGCGGTGCTTACCACCGGGTTGAGCATTCCGCCGGTCGTGGCCGTGATGACCGGGCGGGCCGTGGCCTTGACCGCGTGTACTCCGCCTGCCGCCAGGATGCCGCAGATGATCGCCAGCACGGGATGTACGTTGCTGATGCTTCCACCGCTGGAGGCAAAGAGGATGGCTCCCGCTGCCGGCCGGACAAAGCTCTGGACGGTATCGTTGACCGTGTCCACGGCCGGGATCTTGTCGGCTACGGTCTCGATGACGAGCAAGACAGCCAGGATCCCGATGACCCACCAGCTTTCAAGTGCATCCCAGGGCGCCGTCAGGGTGATCAGGTTGGTGAAGCGACCGAGCAGCGCCACGACCAAGAGCGGAATGTACGCGTTGAGGCCGGCGGATGACGCCAGCCCAAAGGCGGTGAACACGCCGAGCAGACCTTGCATGTGACCTCCGAGCCTATTGGGTGCGGCGAGTTAGTTCGCCGGCCAGGTCGCCCCAAAAGCTCCGATCAGGGCGCACACAGTGATCGCGCCGAAGATCAGTGCTCCCAGGATCGTGAGCCCGATGCCGATCCAACCCAATACCAGGCCAACCAGGGCGACGCCGTCGCCGGTCACCTCGTCTGAGCGGCGGCGGATGTCGCTGCGGGCCATAGGGCCCAGGATTACGGCGATGAGGCTGCCCAGGAGTGGGAGGAATGTCAGCCCGCCGATTCCGAAGATCAGCGCCGTGATGGCCATTCCACTGGTAGGCAGTGTCTTGGCTGCCGCAGCGTACATGGACCCTCGCTCCTGCGCACGGGGCGGGGCTGCCTCGGGAAGGCGTGCCGGCTCGTGCAAGTCCTCCCGGCCTGCCTCGATTCCGGCCGTCACTTCGGCCAGCGTCGCCTGCACGGCCTCGCCTTTCGCCACATTCAGCGTCGTTCCGCAGCTCCCGCAGAAGAGGGCATCATCCTCGTTGGGTGCACCACATGCCGGACAGTCCATCGTTTGTCTCTCCTTTCAGCCGGGACGAGCCCTGGCTCCTACCCCGCAGCCAGCATTTGCTTCTTGAGCCGGTTCGCCGACCAGAGTGGCACACCGATCTGGAGGACGAGCTGGAAGGGGATGCAGATCACGCCGACCAAGATGGCCGACAGCAGCCCGATCACCACCCAGGCGAGGATGGTGTACACGAGCCATACCACCAACCGGACGACGCCTTCGTTGGTCTGGCCGGCATATATGTAGCCTACCCCGAGAAGACCAAAGATCCCGGCCAGGAACTCGATCAAGAAGGCCGTCTCCGGATTCTGCCTGCGAACGGCCGCCGCCGGACCCGGCACGACGACTGCCTCCTGCATCCCGGGCCCGATGCCGGTCGCCCGACCGGTCTCGGTCACAGGGGGCACTACCCCGAGCTCTTCCTCGACGGCCGGTCCGGCAGGCACGCCGGCTTGGACCTCCAGAACCTGGGGCTCGGCAACCACTTCGGCTGCTACCTCGACCGGGGCCGCTGGATCGGCGGCAGGCTGATCGCCGGCCTCCAACGCAGCGCCGCAATTGCCGCAATACTCCGCGCTATCTTCGTTCGGAGCACCACACTTGGAGCAGAACATCATGTCCTCCTTGTCGAAAGTCAAGAAACGCTTGGTTGGTCCTTCCGGCCCCTCAGCCGGCTAGACTGCCCGGTTGCGCGCTACCAGGTACGCCTGCCCGTACAGGTGCCCGGTCACCATGACGCTGTAAGGCATCGTGGCCAGCCATCCGACTCCGCAGACGAGCTTGCCCAGCCCTCCCACGAGCGTTGCCACCCAGCCCATCAGGACGGTGACCAGGTACGTGGAGAAGTTGTTGCGGACCAATCCGATCACCTCGCCAAAGCGGAAGGCAGCCGCCAGGTTCCCCCGGTCTGCCAAGAGGCCGATGGCCGCCGGCAGAAGGAAGGCCAGGACAATGCCCCAGGCAATGCTGGCCAATGTCGTGAGTACCGACAAAAGCTCTCCCATCGCCAGGGGGATCCGCGAACTCGATTCCTGGAGGAACCCGGCAGGGACGCCCACAAGCACGGCGACGACGATCATCGGCAGGGCGTAGACGAGAACGAGGGCGATGACCTTCAGCCCGTCCGTTATGAAGGTGCTCCACTCCTTCCATTCTGGCAGGAGCTGCGCGTCGCCACGGATCACGCGCCGCGTAATCTCTAGCGAGTAGCCGCAGAGCAGTGCCACCGCGGCGATCAGCGGGATGAGCAGCACCCACGAGAAGAGGATGCCTAGCAGCAGAATGCCCGCTCCAATCAGGATCTTGACTGCCCAGTCCTTGTCATCCACCACGAACGAAAATGCTCTTCCGACGTCCATCTTTCCACCTCACAGAGCCAAGTTCACTTCTCGCCGAGATCGCTTTCGTCGGCGATCACTTGTCTCTACGCATGGAAGAGGGATAGGTTGCGTACCAGGAGGCCTGGCCCTTACACGCGCACCGCCGGATCAAAGAGCCGTGCGAATTCCTCTAGTGCAAAACGGTCGGTCATGCCTGCGACATAATCGCACACGATCCGCTCAAGCCCATCTTCCCCCTTCGCGCGGACTTGCACCGCCTCAGGCAGTTGGCCCGGTTCCTCGGTGTAGGCGCGAAAGAGCGCTTCGAGCGTGCGCTGTGCCTTGGCGGCCATGCGCATGACCCGCCAATGCCGGTACAGCCGCAGAAACAGCACCCCCTTCAGCTCGCGGATGAGAGCACCAGCCTCTTCCGAAAAGCCAATGATCGGCTTGCCCCTGGCCCGGAGCTGGGTAAGCGAGTCGATTCTCTCTTCTGCGAGCCGTTGTGCCGTGTTCTGTACCGCATCGGTGACACCCCACCCGATCAGGGTGCGGATCAGCCGGTGCCGATCGACCTGCTCCAACTCGGTACAGGGCTTTATCCCAAGCTGGGAAACCAGCTCGGCCCACAGGCGCACCTGGGCAAGATCCTGCGGGCTCAGCAGCCCGGAGTGCAGCCCGTCGTCGAGATCGTGCGCGGTATA
Source organism: uncultured Chloroflexia bacterium (assembly GCA_963701775.1). Classification (GTDB taxonomy): domain Bacteria; phylum Chloroflexota; class Anaerolineae; order JAAYZQ01; family JAAYZQ01; genus DAOQVR01. The sequence continues at coordinate 789,327 of CAVPBH010000027.1, read as the reverse complement.
GGCCAGCTCGTCCGCAATGTTGGCGATTTGGCCCTCCAGCGAGCATGCCAGGTCGGCCTCGTACTGGCTCGCGTCGCTCACATCGTATTCGGTCTCGTGCTTTACCAGCCCTTCGCGGGCCTCCCAGGTCAGGTTCAGGCCCGGCCAGTCCGGGTACCGCTCCTCCAGCCTTTCGACGATGCGCAGCGTCTGCCGGTTGTGGTCAAAGCCTCCGTGCCCGGCCATGAGGGCGTTCAGAGTGTGCTCGCCCGAGTGGCCAAAAGCGGGGTGGCCCAGATCATGACCCAGGCAGATGGTTTCCGTAAGATCCTCGTTCACTCCCAGTGCGCGGGCCACGGTTCGCCCGATCTGAGCCACCTCCAGTGTGTGGGTCAGGCGGGTGCGGTAGTAGTCGCCCTCCGAAACGACAAAGACCTGGGTCTTGTACTCGAGCCGGCGAAATGCCGTGGTGTGGATGATCCGGTCCCTGTCCCGCTGAAAGGCGGTACGGTAGTCAGGCTCATGATCGGGGAACGCGCGGCCCCGCGACTCCCGGCTGCGCATGGCATAGGGAGCCAAAAACTCGTCCTCTATTTCTTCGAGGCGTGAGCGACTGTGAAGCATGCTGGCAGACCTCCTCTTGCTGTCCAGTTGGCGCCGGGCTCGCCCCCAGCCCCCTCACGGGGCCGAGTCCGCCCGGTCAAGATCGAGAAAGCACACCCGCCGCCGGTCGAACGTCACCACGGCGCGGAACCCGGCCGCGCGGGCAAGCGCCTCCCCCTCCGCCAGGCCGGCACCCAGGTGCTGCACGTGGTGTGCATCGGAGCCGATGGTGACCAGCTCCCCACCCATCTCCCGGTACCAGCGCAGCACCTGCAGTGCCGGATAGGGCTCACCGGGCGCCTGCCGCAGGCCCGAGGTGTTCACTTCCAGGGCCATGCCGCGCGCAATCTGGGCTCGCAGCACGGTCCGTATCTCTTCTTCAAAGCTGCCGGGCTCGAACGGCCCGTAGACCTCCGCGCCATAGCGTTTTACCAGGTCAAAGTGACCCAACGCGTCGCCCATCCCACTTTGGACGGCCCGTAGCAGCTCTTCAAAGTAGGGAAGGTAAGCCTGCCTCGCACTGTGAGCCTGGAAGTAGGCCTCGATGGCGCGGCGCTCGGAGATCATGGCCCAGCCGTCGCAGTAGTCCACGAGATGCACGGATGCAACGACATAGTCCCAGGGGTGTCCGGCCAGCCAGCCTCGGATCGAGGCAGCCAGGCTTGCCTGGAACGTGAACTCTACTCCCTGGCGCAGCCGTACCCCAGGCGCCATCGCCCGAGCCTCGGCGATTTCCCGGTCGTAGCGTGCCAGGTCCAATGTGCCGTAACTGCGGTCGCGCGGATCAAAGTCGGCGTGCTCGCAGAACCCCACCTCGGCCAGCCCCAGCCGTACCGCCTGCCGCGCATATTCGGCGATGCTCGACTCGGCGTCGGCGGAGCACCGCGAGTGTACGTGCAGGTCGGCCTTCACCGTGCGCCGCCCTTGCCGACCAGAGGCAGGTAGAGTGGCGGCACGACATGGAGTGTCCGCGTGACGGCCTGCGGGGCATAGATGCCAAGGTCAAATGACATCTCCACGGGAAGCGTCCCAGGGCCGCCGGTCAGGTCGGCGGGAACAAAGGTCCAGGAGAAGTCGATCGTCCCAGTCTGGTATGTCCCGACGGTGCCCGTCAAGTCGCGGACGTAGCCGGCCAATCTTCCTCCGGCCTCCAGCCGGATCCAGGCAGGCGTCTCGGAGAGGGGCAGTCCGTCACCTCCCAACAGAGAGCCCTTCAGCCGCACGGTCACCGGCCGGCTTGTCCAGGGGACGCTCGCCGGCTCCATCTCGAAGGAAAGAGTCACCGGCACCTCCGCCAGGGCGGAAGCACCCCCGCCCGGCTGCCAGGCAATCCAGTTGCCGGCAACGTCAGTCGCCGTATAGGCCAGCGTGACGGTTGGTGCCGTGGCGGGCTCGATGCGTGCCGAGAAGCGGCCCTCCCCAAGCGGCACGACGCCCAGCGGCTCCCAGGCTCCATCGCCAAGCTGCACGCTCGCGCTCAGGGTGACCGGGTTGGCGTCGGATAGGCTCCACGTGGCCGTCATGGCTGCGCCTGCCTCGAACCGCTGCGGAAGCGCCAGCCCGAGCACCTGCGGAGGGTCCAGGTCGTCCGTTGCCTCGTCGCCCAGGGTGAATCCCGCGCGGACGATCGATGGGCCGATGCCGCTGCCGTCGAGGGTAGGCGTGATTGCCATCTGGTAACTTCCGGCTGCGAGACCGAGCCACCGGCGCATGGGAAAGGGCAGTAAGCCTGCCTCCTCGAGCGTCCCGCCGTCCACACCTGCACCGCTGCGGGTCAGGCTGTAGGCCGGTTTGTCCGAGCCCCAAATCACGGGCGAGCCGTCCGCGCCGGCCAGCAACGGATACCGCATCTGGATGGTTCCAGGCCGGTTGTCAAAGGTCACGGCCGGGAAGATCGGCCCGGCACCCACCACGAAGGCGCCTTCGGCCGGGGGCAGCGGCAGCAGGGCCGACTCGTCGGGCACGACGACGTCCTCATCCTCGCCCCAGGGAGTGCTCTGTGTCCAGTCTGGCGTGTAGAACGCGCGCTGGAAGCGCCGGTAGCGGCTCAGGCTTCCGGCCCAGAAGCTCGAGTGTTGGGCACCGGCCACAGTCCATGCGCGGGTCAGTCCCGCGGCCACCGGCTCCAGGATCGAGCTGCCGCCGGTCGGTGGATACCACCAGCCTTCCGCGCTGGTCTCCCAGCCCACCCACGGTGGGTCCAGCTTTCCCGGCAGGTCGGTGCGGACAATGTAGCGGCCCACTTCGCCCGCAGTGACGGTAAAGGTGATGGGAGTCCCTGCGTCGAGTGAGTCTCTCTCCCAGGCGAGCAGCTCGATCCGGTCGGCGCTGCCGGTCAGCGGGAACCCCATGTTTCCCACCCGGTCGGCGGGCCAGCGCGTGCTGTGGCGCTTCACAAAATCCCGGTATTGGTCGGTGAACCCTGCCCCCTGCAGCGACAGGTCGAACGACACATCCGCTGGAGTGTCCGAGAGGCGGAGCAGGAATCCATCCGGCCAATCGCCCGGCAGGTCGGTGCTCAACACCCGGATGTTGCTCTGGCCCAGCCGCGTCAGCCACGTGGCATCTCCGCACCGGTACCGGAAGGACTCGGCCCAGGCGTTGACGAAAACCGGGTTCCCGTCCACATCGGTTGCCGGCAGCCAGTAGGTACGAGTGTCCGCGAGCGAGAGGGTGATGGTTTGGCTGGTGTGAGGCAGTATCGTGGCCGGCTCGATCAGGGCATAGGGCACCTGCTGCTCCAGCCCAGGGATCAACAGGTGGTCATACAGCCCGACTCGGCCAAACGCCTGCGCATGGTACCCGCCGGAAGGCACCGTGAATGTGGCCGGAATCTGCAGCGGGACGTTGCTGATCAGGAAATCCGCATCGGGCACGCGGGCCAGCACCGCCATGTGGCCCCAACCCACGATCTCTTGGCCCTGCTCGTCCAGCACGCGCACCGTCACCCGCGACAGGAGTGTGAAGGCCATGGGCACCGACAGAACCACGCTCCCCACGATCTTCAAGCGGCCCTCGTAGTATCCGTCCGCTGCCCCCGGCGGGAGCTCCAGCGTTACCGTAATGGTTCCCGCCTCGCCGGGCGCCAGCACCAGGCCGCTCTGGGGTGACGGTCGCATACTCCACCGGCAGCGTGGGCGAGATCGGCTCGCCCGTCCCGGCGGCCGCCTGGGCCAGCTCGATGGCCACGGTCACGACCTGTGTCACGGTCGCGACGTTGCGCAGCGCCAGGGTCAGTACCTCAGTTCCATCCAGCAGCGGCAAGCCAAAGCTCAGCGACGGCGGGACGGCCAGCAGGGGGGCTGTAGCCGCGGGCGGCAGCTCTAGGCGGCCCGCTCCCTGGACAAACAGTCCCTCGCCAAGGTCGTGGGCATAGTTCATCAGGGCTGCCCGTACCTCCGGCGCCGTCCATCCTGGGTGCATCTGGCGCAGGAGCGCGGCGCCCCCTGCCACGTGCGGCGCCGCCATGCTGGTGCCGCTCGCCGGCAGCCAGCCGCTCGGGTCGCCCATTGGGCCGGATAGGGGCACTGTCGAGCTGATCTCCACCCCCGGCGCGGCCAGGTCAGGCTTTAGCGCGAAACTGGCCGCCACCGGCCCGCGAGAGCTGAACTCGGCCATGCGATCCTGCTTGTCGCTGGCGGCCACGGCGAGGACGCGCGGAGCCACAGCCGGAGCATCTACGGTGAATGAGCGCGGCCCACGGTTGCCCGCCGCCGCGACGACCACACAGCCTGCCTCGACGGCGGCCTCGGCCGCCAGGCTGACCGGATCGTCGGCCGTCCCCGCTGCCCCAAGGCTCAGGTTGATCACCTGGGCGCCGTCTGTTACGGCCTGCTCCAGCGCGGCTATGACGTCCGACGCATAGCCCCAGCCCTGGCTGCTGAGCACTTTGTAGGCCAGGATGTCGGCGCCCGGCGCCACGCCGGGGACGGATCCCTGGGCTGCAACAATGCCGGCGACGTGCGTCCCGTGGCCATGGTCATCCATGGGATCTCCATCGTCGTGCACCCAGTCGTAGCCACCTATCACCTTGCAGCCCACGCCGAAGCAGCCGCCCAGGGCGGCGTGGGTGTAGTCGACGCCGGTGTCTATCACGGCCACCCGAACCCCGAGCCCGGTCACGGGCTGTCCCTGGCCATCTTCCAGTGCCCAGACCTCGGGTGCTCCCACCAGTGGTACGCTCTCTGCCAGGTCCGCCTCCACTCGAGCGTCTGGAAAGATCGCCTGCACGCCGGGAGCCGCGCCCAACGCTTCCAGCGCGGAGGGTGCGACGCGCACGGCCACGCCCTGCACCAGCCTGGTGTACACGTGGTCGACCTGGACCAGCGGGCTGCCGACCAATTCCTGCGGCTGCGCGCTGAGCACGATGGCCCGCAGCCTCCCCTCGGAATCCTGCTCAAATCCCTGCCGGCAGGCAAGGCAGGCACCGGGCTCGGTGACAAGAGTGGCCGAAATCTCGACCGGCTGTGGCCCGCGGGCGGGCTTTGCGCTTGGTGGAGCACCGGCTGAGCCCTCTGCTCCGGCCGGGCCGGGGAACACAGCGACCAGCGCCAAGAGACCCAGCGCCACGCTGAGGAGAAGCCCGCTCAGCCTCGACCTGTTCATCAGGCTACCCAGGGAGCTCAGCCTACTCTGAGCTGTGGAACAATGAACAGGAACAGGCAGACAAGGTCCAGCGGGGGGAGCAGGAGGTAGGGCGCAGCCTGGACCAACAGGTTCCATCTGTTCGGCAGAAAACGCCGGACGGCCAGCACGATAGCCAGGCCAACCAGCATAGCCAGTGCCCAGGCAGAGAGCCTGCCGGTCAGGGCGAGCCCAGTCGCCGTGACCAGGGCGACCACGGCCATAGCCACCGCGCGCTCGCGCCGAAGGGCCTCGCGCCAGCCGAGAGCCACAGCCAACCCGATGGGCAGCAATGCCGGAAAGAGGTAGCGCCCCTGGTGTTGGAGAAAGCCGGTGTTGTACCAGAGATACGTGGCCAGGGTCAGCAGCCCCGACAGAGCCAGCAACCCTCCGGCCGCCCACTCCCAGGGGGATGGCGTAGCCCGGCGAGCCCAAGTGCGCCCCAGCCAGAGCAGCCAGCCGGCCATCGCCATGCCCGAAAGGATGGCCATGGCATGGTAGAGCCGCTGGTCCAAGAGCACCCCCATCCAGCCGAACTGTCCCCAGAAGCTGTGGAAGGTCGTCACGACGAAATCATGGATCAGCCGCGCGATGCCCTGCTGCGTGACAAAGTCGGCGGTGCGCAGCTGCCCCACCACGACCTCACCGTGGCGGCCAAGGCCGAGCAGGTCGGGGAAGCCATACTGCGCGATGTTGCGCAGCCACCAGGGCGCGCCAAGGGCAAGGGCAGGCAGCAGATAGCAAGCCACCGAGAGCAACGTGCCATGCCAAGGGGGAGGGTCACGCTCCAGCCGGAGGTGCCGGAGGGCGATGGCTGCGAGCCCAACCAGGGGAACGACATAGTCCGAGGTCTTGGTCAGGAACCCCAACCCCGTGGTGATCCCGAGCAGGAAGAGGAGGCGCACCTCGCCCTTGCGCCGCTCAGGTTGCTCTTCTGTGGATTGCGCGCCTTTCAGGTAACGGATCGCGAACAGCAGGCTAAGCGCGAGCAGCAGCTCTGCCAGGGAGTCGTTGTTCGCCGCCGCCGTCATGGCCAGGTGCATCGGCAGAAAGGCGGCGAACGCGGTCGCCCCCAGGGCAAGGAGTGGCCGCTCAGGGGCAACCTCGCGCACGGTCCAATAGATGACCAGCAGAAGCACGGCACCGATGGCCACAGACAGCAGCCGCAGGGGCAAGAGCGCGCCGCCACCCAGCCAGAAGAACGGTACTGCCAGCAGGTAGTAGAGGGGTGGCTGGTGGAACTCGTAGCGGATAGGCTCGACGCTCATCCCCTCGGGGAAGTGAGCGGCCTTGATTTCTTCCAGGTAAGAGGCAGGGTAGTCGCCGAGTTTTAGGATGGGAAAGCGATGCTGCTCCGCCAGGAATTTGACGTAATTGTAGTGCGCCGGCTCGTCGGGCGCTTGCCAATCGGGGGTATAGATGGCATACAGGGAACCCAAGACCAGGTAGAGCGCAATGATAACCGGAAGGCCCCAGCGGGCCATCCGGGCAGGTGTAGGCTGGGCCATGGCATCTCCTCGGCCATTCTACCCCACCCGGCGCGAAAGGGCAAGCGTGTGCACGATGTGCTGCGGTGCAGCCGTGCAGTCAGCTTCTTTGCCTGGAAGGAGCGTCCGGAGTACAATGGCGGCATAGGCACGGAGGAGAGATCATGGATTTGTTGCGAAAGCTGCGTACCTTGTTGGGTGCATTGGCACACAAGCCATCCGCACGGCCTTCTCCCGCGGACCCAGGGGAGGGCCCAGGCCGGGCTGCCCAGGGTCAAGGAAAAGACGCAATGGCATCGCCCGCCCGGCCCGCTCTGCAGGACAAAGGGGATGGCTCACCGGAAGAGGGGCGTGTCGCCGACTTGATCGAGCAGCAGAAGAACGCCCTCGACCGCGGCGAGTAGAGGGGCCCGGATCGGGCGAGCCCTCCCGACCACGGAGCCGGAGCGGCGCAGAGGATCCCTATTCCGCGCCGGTGGCGCGATAGAGCTTGAGTGTGTCGGCCGCGATGGCGGGCCAGCGAAATTGCCCAGACAGGGTGCCCGCTCCCTCTCCCAACCTGCGGCGCATTTCGGGCACGCCCGCCAGCTCGACGATTGCCCGTGCCAGGGCCTCCGGATCCTCAGGCGGCACCAAGTAGACATTCTCTCCGTGGGCCAGCTCCGGGAGCGGTACCTTCGGCCGCGTGGTGAGGATCGGTACGCCATGTGCCAGCGCGGCGTGGAACGTGCCGTGCAGGAAGGACACGCCGTCGCGAAACGGGAGGACGCACAGATCGGCCGCCAGGAAGCTGGCCGAAACCCCCTCCGGTGCTAGGTAGCCGGTCCAGCGGACCCGGTTTTCCAGCCCAAGCTCCGCTATCAATCCCTGGATCTGGGCCAGGTAAGCCACGTTCGTCGGGTCGCTCGCTCCGGTCTGCCCGCCGATCATGACCAATCGCACCTGCCCTCCCTTCAGGGCCGGGGGCAGCGATGAGGGCGCCCCGGACTGTTGCTGTTCCAGCACCTCGAGTGCGTGCAGGAGGGTGTCCACCCCCTTGCGGGCATTGACGAACCCGAAGAAGCAGAGCAGGAAATCGTATGGCCCGGCACCCCATCGTCTTCGCCATGCCTCCCGGTCATAGGCGGCAGGTGGGCTGGGAGCGATGTTGGAGCCGATGGGGATGAGCGCCGGTGGGCGAGCGAGAGCCCGGCGCAGGCTTTCGTAGTCTTCCCGGTTGGTGGTGACCACGGCATCGCTGCGGCGGGCCAACTCCTCCACCACCCAACGGCGCACGCGACCGGCCTTGGGGAAGAGGTATGGCACCTTCAGGTCGTGGAAGGTGACGACCACCCTGGGCCGCTCCCTCCCCATCTGCCGCAGCTTCCACGGCAGCAGGTTGATCGCCGGGTGCATCGCATACGCCGCCGCCTGGTATTGGATGTGCACAACGTCCGGCCGCTCGTGCCGGATGAGCTCCAGCAACTCCTTCCAGCATCTCCAATTCCAGCGTTTCACGAGAGGGTGAACCGTCAGCCCTGGCACGGAACCTGCACCGGCGGATGTCACGACGTGGACGTCACACCCCAGGTCGCGCAGCGCCAGGCCGATCTCACGTGTATAGTCGCCCACTCCCCCCTGCATGGGGGAAACTCTCCGCTGATGAACAGGACCTTCAAGCCATCTCCCTTTGTCTACTCGTTTCCCGGACGAACACTCCCCGAAGCCTGTGAATCGTGTCTGATCCGCAGTCCCGATCGCAGCACCTGGCCATAGGCGCGCATCCGCTCGGCGCGCAAGGACCGTTTGTGCCCTACCAGCCACTTGAGGCCTTCGCGCATCCACTGGAACAGGTACGTTGACAGGAGAAAGGCGCGCACCATCTCGCCCTGGAAGCGCCCATGATACTTGCGGAAGTAGCGGACCTTGCTGCTCTGGAAGTGGATGTGCCGCGCGGCGACGACCTGCTCGCTGCTCTTGCCCTCGTGGTGGATCACCGTGGCGGTGGGCAGGTAGACGATCTCCCAGCCCGCGTCCTTGATCCGGTGGCACCAGTCCATCTCTTCCGAGTACATGAAAAAGCCTTCGTCCATCCCCCCTACCTGCTCGAAGGCCTCGCGGCGCACCATCAGGCAGGCGCCCACCACCCAGTCGACCGGCTGCACCACAGTCGTCTGGTGTGCCGGACATGTAGTAGCGGCGCAGGGTGCGGTTGTCGTGCCACCATTCCTGGAGCACTGTGCTCTCGAGGAGCGCCGTAGCCAGGGTCGGAAAGCGCCGGCGTGACGACTGCGGGCTGCCGTCTGGATAGCGGAGCCGTGGGCCCAGGGCACCCACCCGCGGGTGTGCCTCCAGGTAGGCAGCCATCGTCGCCAGGGCGTCTCCCTCCACCTCGGCATCGGGATTGAGAAGCACCAGTTTTCTTCCCCGGCTGATGGCCAGGCCCTGGTTGTTGGCTGCCGTGAACCCCTGGTTCTCCACGTTCCGGATGAGACGTACATCGGGAAAATCGGCGGCGACCATCTCGGGGCTGCCGTCGCTGCTGGCATTGTCGACGACGATGACTTCACTTGCCCTCTCTCCTTGGGACGGAGGGAGAGTGGGGGAGGACCTGAGAGCGAGCAGGCACCTGCGCAGCAGCTCGCGGACGTTCCAGCTTACGATGATGACCGACAGATCCACTTCGCCCCCTCGCCCTTCCAGGGAGCCTGCCCTCGAGCGCAGCGAAGGGAGGGCTGGGGTGAGGGTGCTCACGCTACTTCCGTCGCGAGACCGTATACTCGGCCAGGGCGTGCATGATGCTGCGGGGCTCCCCTTCTGGCAGCGCGGTGAGGGCAGCTTGGCTCTTGGCGACGAACGCGCGCGCCCGTTCCATGGCCTGCGCGGTAGCCCCCGACCGGCAGACGGCAGACACCACGTCACGCACCGTCTCGTTGTCGGCACCGTCGCGCACGGCGGCGGCGATCCTCCCATCCTCTGGATGGGCGCGCAGGTAGTAGAGCGCAGGCAAGGTCACGGTCCCTTCGCGCAAGTCGCTGCCCACCGGCTTGCCCAGGATCTCTTCCTCTCCCTCAAAGTCCAGTACGTCGTCAATGATCTGGAACCCCATGCCCAGGTAGTGCCCATAGTCACGCAGGGCGAGCATCTCGTGCTCGGGAGCCGAGCCAAGGACGGCGGCCGCTTCCGTGGCGGCCGAAAAGAGCGATGCGGTCTTGGCATGGATCCGCTGGTCATACCGCCTCAGCGTCTCTTCCCATTCCCGTTCGCTCGCAACGCGGGGGAGAGAGTGGCGGTCAAACACCTGGCGCAGCTCACCGCTGCAGATCGTCGCCAGCGTGTCGGCAAAGATCTCCACCACCCGCACGTTCTTGGTCTCGGCTGCCAGGACGGCCGAGCGGGCAAAGAGGTAGTCGCCGGTCAGCACGGTGGCGCCGGGGCCCCAGCTCGCGTTAATCGTCGGGTTCCCGCGCCGCAGAAGCGCCCCGTCGATCAGATCGTCGTGGACCAGGGTGGCAGTATGCAGCATCTCGACGGCCGCAGCCAGCGACGCCAGCTTCTCGATCTCGGCTCCGTGCACGCGCCCGGCGAGCAGGGCCAGCGCGGGGCGCAAACGTTTGCCACCGCTGTCCAGCAGGTGCTGCAGCACGTCCCCCAGGATTGGGTAATCTGGGTGCTGCGGCTCCCGCAGTTTCTGCTCCACTCGTTCCAGTTCGGCCGCAAGCGGCTCGAGAAGCGCGATCGTCTTCAATCTGAATCCTCAACCAATGCAGTATGAACAATCATGAATTGTCGACTAGGACCTGTGCACCCAAGTATCGTCGACCTTTAGCCCGAACAACCGCCTTGCGTTGGCCGTCGTCGCCTCGGCCAATACGCTCAGCGGCACACCCCTCAGCTCGGCGATCTTCTCGGCCACCAGGCGAACGTACGCCGGTTCGTTGCGCTGCCCACGGTGCGGATGGGGCGGGAGATAAGGGCAATCCGTCTCCACCATCAGGCGGTCGATCGGCACTGTCCTCACGATCTCGGGCAGCCGCTCTTCATTCTCGTACGTCACAGGCCCCGAGATCGAGAGATAGAACCCCATCTCAATCGCCCGCTCGGCCATCGACTGGTCGCCCGAAAAGGTGTGCAGCACTCCCAGGCGGCCGGCCAGCGGCGATGCCTTCATATCTCTCGCCCAGTCCTCGAGGATCGAGAGTATCTCCTGGTGCGCGTCGCGATCGTGGATGATCACCGGCTTGCCCAGTTTCCCGGCCCAGGCAAGCTGGGCCTGGAAGGCACGCTGCTGCACATCGCGCGGCGCCAGGTCCCGGAAGAAGTCGAGGCCGATTTCCCCGACCGCCACGACCTTGGGCTGGAGTGCCATCTCCCGCAGGGCCTCCAGTGCCGCACCGTCCAGCCTTCTGGCATAGTGCGGGTGCACGCCCACGGCCGCATAGACCAGGTCGTGCTCGGCCGCCAGGCGCACCGCCCGCCGGCTGGACTCCAGGTCGATCCCGACGTTGACGATCGCCCCAACCTGTGCTTGCCGCGCCCGCTCGATGACCGCAGCGCGGTCGCCGTCGAACCGGCTCATGTCCAGGTGGGCATGCGTATCGACGAGCATTACGATTTCAGGCCCGTGATCCGCAGGCCGTCCTCGAGGATCGGCTGGACGCGTTCCTTCTCGGTCGTCTCGCAGTAGATGCGCAGGATCGGCTCGGTGCCCGAGAATCGGATCAGGAGCCATCCACCGTCGGTCAGGCCGAACTTGAAGCCGTCGGTCGTGTCCAGCCCAGTGACCCCCAACCCGCCGATGGTCGGCGCGTTGAAATCCAGGATGCGCTGCCGGGTTGCCTCCCGCTGCTCGGGGGCAAAACTTCTGTCAATGCGGTCATAGTAGTGGGCGCCCACCTGGCTATAGAGATGCTCGATCAACTGCGAGGGTGTCTTCCCCAAGCGCACCATCAGGTCGAGGATATACAGCCCGGCCAGAATGCCATCCCTTTCCGGCACGTGCCCCCGGAACGCATAGCCGCCGCTCTCTTCCCCGCCCAGCAGTGCATCGGTTTCCAGCATCTTGGGAGCCACGTACTTGAACCCGACCCCTGTCTGGTAGACAGGCACGCCATAGAGCGCCCCCAGCTTTTCCAGCATCGACGTCGTGGATAGCGTCTTGACGATCGGCCCACGCTCTCCCCGCACTTCCAGGAAGTACATCGCCAAGAGCGCATAGACTTGGAGCTGGTTGATGAACTGTCCCCGCTCGTCGCCGACGCCCAAGCGGTCGGCGTCCCCATCGTTGATGATCGCAACGTCTGCGTGAACCCTGCGCACCTTGGCCAGCCCAACGTTCACGTTGGGTGGGATTGGCTCCGGCCGGCTCATCTCCGGGAAGATCGGATTCCTCTCCGCGTGGATCTCGACGATGCGCGTCTTGCCCCCGCCCAGCAGGCGAGGGAACCACCCCGCGCCGTTCCCCCACATGGCGTCCACCACCACTGTCAGGCCGGCGTCTTTGATGGGGCGCACGTCGATAAGACGCGCCAATTGCTCCATGTAGGCCGGAACCGGGTCGAAATACTCGATCAGTCCCTGGGCCTGGCCCTCAACGAGCGCAAGGCGCCGCACGCTGCGGTCGGCCGGGATGCAACTCTCGATCTCTAGCAAGCCTTCTGGAGCAATGGCACCCCCATGCTCGTCCCTGACCTTGAACCCGTTGTCGGTGGCCGGGTTGTGGCTGGCCGTGATATTCACTGCCGCGATTGCCTTTTGCGCTACGACCGAATAGGAGATGACCGGCGTGGGCGTCGCCCCCTGCGTGATCATCGCGCGAAAGCCGTGGGCAGCCAGTACCTCGGCGGCGGCCACGGCAAAGTGCTCGCTGGCAAATCGCATGTCGTGCCCAACGATGATCCTCTCCCCTCGCTTGCCATGCGCCAGCAAATATGCGGCAAACCCCTGGGCGCACCGGCGTACATTGTCGAAGGTGTAGTCCTCGGCGATTCGACCTCGCCAGCCGTCTGTGCCAAACTGGATATCTGCCATCTCTTCTACTGGTCTCCTTCGTTCATCGCCGCAGCGTGGTCATCTCGGTCACATCCGGAAAACGCTCGCCCCGCTCGAGAGCCTGGACGTCAGCATCCACCATCATGTAGATCAGTTCCCGGAAGCTGACCTCCGGCACCCAGCCCAACTGGCGGTGGGCCTTGCCGGCGTCGCCCACCAGCAGGTCCACCTCGGCTGGGCGAAAGAAACGCGGGTCGCTCACGACGTGCTCCTTGTAGTCAAGGCCTACGTGCTCGAACGCCACTTCGCACATCTCGGCGATAGAATGGGTTTCGCCGGTGGCTACAACATAGTTGTCCGGCTGATCCTGTTGGACCATCATCCACATCGCCCGCACGTAATCGCCGGCAAATCCCAGGTCGCGCTTGGACTCCAGGTTGCCCAGCCGAAGCTCGCGTGCCCGGCCGGTCTTGATCGCCGCCACGCCCAGCGAAATCTTGCGCTCGACGAACTCGATCCCGCGGCGAGGGGAGCCGTGGTTGAAGAGAATGCCCGAGCTGGCGTGCAGGCCGTAGCTCTCGCGGTAGTTGATCGTGATCCAGTGTCCGTAGACCTTGGCTACGCCGTACGGGCTGCGTGGGTAGAAGGGTGTCCGTTCCGTCTGGGGCACTTCCTGCACCTTCCCAAACATCTCGCTCGAGCTGGCCTGGTAGTAGCGGATCCCCTTGTTGACCATCATGATCGCATCCAGCAGGCGTGTGACTCCCAGGGCGGTCACCTCTCCGGTGAGCACGGGCTGCTGCCAGGAGGTAGGCACAAAGGACTGCGCCGCCAAGTTGTACACCTCATCCGGCTCGAACTCGCGCAAGACACCGATGAGCGAGGCCTCATCCAACAGGTCCCCGTGTACCAGGGTAATCGTGTTCTGGATGTGCCGCAGCCGTCCCAGGTTGACCAGGGAGCTACGGCGCACCATGCCGATCACCTCATACCCTTGGCCTACCAGGAACTCGGCCAGATAGGAGCCGTCCTGCCCCGTGATTCCGGTGATCAATGCTCTTTTCGGCATGTCTCCTCGCGCCAGAAATCCAGTATATCCCGCAAGCTCCGCTCGAACGGGATCGTGGCCTGCCAGCCTGTCCGCTCGCGGATGCGAGTCGAATCGCAGACGATGTTCGGTGTCTCCGAGGCGCGCAGCCGCTTCGGATCTTTTCGCACTTCGATTGGCACCCGGCTATACGCCAATAGTGTATCCAGCAACTCCTGCACCGAATGGGACACGCCGGCGCCGATGTTGTACACTGCGCCGGGCTCCCCATGTGCGATCAGCAGGGCATACGCTCGCACCACATCCCGCACGTCGCTAAAGTCGCGGCGGACGGCCAGATTCCCGACCTCGATCACGGCCGGGCGAAGGCCCTGCTCCGCCGCAGCAATCTGGCTGGCAAAGTCCGGCGCCACGAAGCCGGTCCGCTGCCGAGGCCCCAAGTGGTTAAAGGGCCGGGCGCGCACCACGTGCAACCCCTTCGTCAGGTAGTATTGCAGTCCCATCAGATCCTGCGCCACCTTGCTCAGCGCGTAGGCGCTCAGCGGGCGCAGCGGCGTCTCTTCGTCGATGGGCAGATCCTCAGGCTTGATCTGCCCATACTCCTCGCTCGAGCCCACTACCAGCACCCGGCACTTGGGGCAGACCTGGGCCACACCTTCCAGGACGTTGAGCTGCACCCGGATGTTGGTCTCCAGCGTTCCCCACGGGTCGATCCGCGAGGCCGACACAAGCGGCTGTGCCGCCAGGTGTATGATTGCATCCGGTCGAGCCTGCTCCAGGACGAAGGCCATCACCTCCAGGCGCGAAAGCTCGGCCGGGTATAGCTCCAGCCGTCCGCGAATGGGTTCGATAGAGCCGGTGGGCCCAAAAACCGTCCCGGCAACCTGCCAGTCTGTCGTTTCCAACAGGTGCTCGGCCAGGTGGCTGCCGACAAACCCAGAGATTCCGGTGATGAGTGCCTTCAAGCTGCCCTCCGCCCAAGGGATTCGATGCCCTCACAGCGTAGCCCACGATTATACCGCACCCCAGGCCTCACCGCAAAGAGCAGGCGGCCTATGCCCCCACCGGCGCGCTCCGTTCGCTATGCACCATCCTTGCGATAGCCGGCGATTGATGGTACAATCCGCGAGAAAAGAGGGAGCACGAGAACCTGTTATGTCCACGACAAGGCCAGGCCTGCAGCGTTTTCGCGATGCAGGCAGCGGCGATGGCGCAGTCCAGGTAGAAGCAGCCCGGATCGCAGCTCGGCGCGGCAACCGCGAAGAAGCCGGGCAATTGCTGCGGTTGGCGGTCGAGGCGGACCCGCGCTGCACCGAAGCCTGGCTCGGCCTGGCCTGGCTCGCACAGACCGGCGTGGAGCGCCGGGCCCTGCTGCGCCGCGTCCTGGCCCTGGATCCAGGCAACGTCCGAGCCAGAGCAGAGATGGCTCGCCTCCGGCCCGCGCCTCCCAGGCCCGCCGCGACCACGCCTGGAGAAGAGCGGCGGGAATCCACCCCCGCCGGCGTATCTGCCCCACTTCCCTTGCCCAAGCGCATTCACGAGCCGCCTGCTAGCGCGTCCCAGGTGCCTGATCTCGAGCGCAGAGATGCGCCGGGGGAGAAGCGCAGTCCGCTCAAGCGCCGGGGCCGGGCGGTGGCCCGCTGGCTCCTCGCCCTCGGGGTCTTTGCGCTGCTCCTTGTCGTGGCGCTGCTTGCCTGGGGGCCGGCCGGCCGCAGCCTGGCATCGCTCCTGCCCACGCCCAATCCAACCGCCGTTCCGACCCCTACCGCGAGCCCGGCCGAGGTCGCGAGCCGCTTTGTGCCCCAGCTGGAAAGCGCACTGCTTGGCACGGATTGGGATCGCGCCATGGAGCTGGTGACGATCATGCAGTCCATGGCCCCATCCGATCCGGCCGTCGCCGGCTGGGCCCAAAAGGCGCACCTGCAGGTAGGGCAGGCCCTCGTGTGGAACGGGCATGCAGGCGATGCTCTGACCCACTTCGACCAGGCCCTTGCCGCCGTCCCAAGTGACGAAGAGGCGCTTCTCTGGCAATCGACCACGCAGGCCTACATTGCCGGACGCAGGGCGCTCCTGGCAGCCGACTGGGAAAGCGCCGTCACCTCCTTCTTGGTGGTGCAGGCACAGATTCCCGACTATGGCGACGGGCTCTCTCGCCTCCTGGAGGCCTATCAAGGACTGGGCCAGGCCTCCATCGCCACCGCTGACTGGACCCGGGCGATCGACGCACTGACCAAGGCTCGGGACCTCGATCCCGCCGCGCCCGGCATCGTCGACTCGCTCGAGCTGGCCCATCGCGAGCGCGGGATCGTCCGTGAGGCGGCCGGGGACCTGGTGGAGGCGCGGGCCGATCTTGAAGCAGCGCTTGTGCTGGCACCCGGGGATGCCAAGGCCAAGACACACCTCGATCAGGTGATGTACAAGCTCTTCCCGCCAAAGCGCATCGACATCGACATCTCGGAGCAGCGCATGTACGTCTACCTGGGTGACAAGCTGCTTCACAAGTGGGTCATCTCAACCGGCCTGCCGGGACGGGATACGGCAACGGGGCACTACAAGGTGCTCGACAAGATCCCGATGGCCTACTCCAAGGTATGGAACCTGAAAATGCCCTACTGGCTGGGAATCTACTACGTCGGCGGCATCGAGAACGGAATCCATGCCTTGCCGATTCGGCCTGATGGAACTGTGATGTGGGCCGGGTTTCTGGGCCAGAAGGCGTCCTACGGCTGCGTGATCTTGGACAACACCGCCGCTCCCATCCTCTACAACTGGGCAGAGGTCGGTACCAAGGTAGATATTCACTATTAGGGTGAGGTTGGCATGGCAAGGCAAGCCTTTGAAGCACAACTTGCAGAGCTTATCGAAGATCTCATGGCAATGGGGCAGGAGGTCGCCGGCGCCCTCGATCGGTCGGTCCAGGCGCTTTGTGAACAGGATCAGGCTCTGGCCCATCAGGTCATCGAGCACGATGACCAGATCAATGCCGCCCAGCACGCGATAGACGAGAAGTGCCTGGTTCTCATTGCCACTCAACAGCCGTTGGCGCATGATCTGCGGACGATCCTGGCAACTTCGAACATCGCCGCCGAGCTGGAGAGGATCGGTGACTATGCCGAGGGGACGGCGAGGCTGGCTCTCAAGCTGGCGGGCGAGGCCTTCATCAAGCCGCTGGTGGACATCCCCAGGATGGCGGAGCTGGGCCGCCGCATGCTGCTGAGCGCGCTGGAAGCCTTTGGCCGCCAGGATACCGAGGCCGCCCTGAAGATCGGCGATGCCGATACCTCCGTGGACGACCTCTACAACCAGGTGTACCGCGAGCTCCTGGTCATCATGATGCAGGATCCCAGGACAATCACCCAGGCCACCTACCTCATCTGGGTGGCGCACAACCTGGAAAGGATTGCCGACCGGACCACCAACATCGCAGAGCGGACTGTCTTTGTCGCGAGTGGTCAAGTCGTCGACCTGAATCGCTGAGCCGAGCTATCTTTGGAGGCGTGAAGCATGAGCATGGAACTGGGCCAACTGAGTCAAATGACTACTTGGTTGGACGAAGAACACAGGCGCGACAAAGCGGAGTTGGTCCGGCTCCAACAACGGGTGGATAGCCAGACTGTGGAGCTCCAGGACCATGCGCGCCTTGTCCAGGAGCTGGAGGCGCGGCTGGCGTCCCTGCAGGCGCATCTCCTCAGGTTTGGCCAGCTCGAGGCATCCATTGGGCAGCTCAAGAGCGAGGTGGTGCAACTGATAGCCCAGGCCGACGAGCGCCGCCAACTGGAAACCCGCGAGAGCGAACGCGTGCGGGCCATAGAGCGGGACAATACGGCGAAGGCCCTGAACGAGATCCGCCGTGACCTGCAGCGGCTGCCGCGATTGGACGAGGAACATGCACTGCGCAAGGCCGAGCAGCAGCGCCAAGGCGAGGTGGTCTTGACCCTGCAGCAGGAGCTTGCCGGCCTGAAACAGGATGTGGAGAGCAAAGTCCGTGGCATCCCCTTCCTGGAGGATTCGCGCCAACAGGACGGCAAGCGCATCGCCCGCGTCCAGCAGGAGGTGCTGGAGGTGATGAAGCGTGTGGAGCAGCAGGGGCCGAGGATCCAGATGGTCGAAGACACGATCCAGCGCCACGATCGGTGACTCGAGTGAGCTTCAGCAAAACGTCGCCCAGATCCGCTCCAAGCAACGCGAGTTTGTCGATGGCCAGCTCCTGGAGTCAGAGCAGATCAAGCGCGTAGTCGCCGAATGGGTGGAGAAGCTCGGCGCCGAGCTCAAGAGGCTGGACGAATTTGGCACACGCATACGCGCCTTCGCCGACGAGTTCCGTGAGGACCGCCAGGTCGTTGCACAGGTGACCGGCTTCCAGGAGCAGATCCGGCGCGAGCAGACGCAGGTGACGGAGCTGCAGCGCCTGGCCGAGGAGCGTCAGAAGCGCCAGCTAGAGCAGTGGCAGGAGGAAGACGAGAAGCGTTGGAAGAAGGAGCTGCTGCGCTGGGACCACCAGGTGGCCGAGGAGGCCAAGCGCCACCAACAGATCGGCGATCGGTTCCGGGTCTTGGAGGAGCAATTGGCCCACCACCAAGTTCACATCGACGCGCAGTGGAAGGTCTTTGAATCGCAGGTTACCTACCAGACGCAGGAATCGCGCCGTTGGCTCGGGGAGATGAACAAGCTGCTCGAAGAAAAACCCAAGAAGAAGTAGCATGCGTGTAGTCGGCACTGCCGGCCATGTCGACCATGGCAAATCAACCCTCGTCCGTGCCTTGACCGGGATCAACCCCGACCGGCTCAAAGAAGAGCAGGAAAGGGAGATGACCATCGACCTCGGTTTCGCCTGGTTGACTCTACCCAGCGGCGAGCGAGTGGGGATCGTGGATGTTCCGGGGCACAAGGACTTTATCAAGAACATGCTCGCCGGCGTGGGAGGGGTTGACGCAGCGCTCTTTGTCGTGGCGGCCGATGAGGGTGTGATGCCGCAGACGCGCGAGCACCTGGCCATCCTCGACCTCCTTCGTGTGCGCGGCGGGGTCGTCGCCCTGACCAAGCTGGATGCGGTCCAGGACTTCGACTGGCTCGACCTGGTCGAGGCCGACTTGCTCGACGTGCTCGATGGCACGGCGCTCCAGGGAGCGCCGGTCGTGCGCTGTTCGGCCCGCACCGGGCAGGGACTCGACCACTTGGTTGCAGAGCTCGACCGGGTCCTTTCCTCCGGCGCACCCCGCCGCGACGTCGGCCGGCCGCGGCTGCCCGTAGACCGCATCTTCACCATCGCCGGCTTTGGCACCGTCGTGACGGGCACGCTGAGCGACGGTTCACTTGTCGCCGGCCAGGAGGTCGAGATTCAACCTTCGGGACTCAAGGCCAGGATTCGGGGACTGCAGACGCACAAGCTCAAAGTGGAGCAGGCAGTTCCCGGCAGCCGTGTGGCCATCAACCTCAGCGGTGTGAGCAAGGACCAGGTGCGCCGAGGCGACGTGGTGACAACGCCCGGCTGGCTCAGGCCGACCGTGCTGGTGGATTGCCATCTGCGGTATCTGCCGGATGCACCACAGCCCCTGAAACACTCCATGGCAGTCGATTTCTTCAGCGGCGCAGCCGAGGTCCAAGCCACTGCCCGGCTTCTCGGGAGCAACGTCCTGGCCCCGGGCGAGGAGGGTTGGGTACAATTCCAGTTGGCCGAGCCTGTAGCCCTGCTCAAGGGGGATCGCTTCATCATCCGCCAGCCTTCGCCCAGCATTACCATCGGCGGCGGTGTCGTGATCAACCCCTTTCCTGGTCGCAAGCACCACCGGTTCCAGCCGGAGACCATTGCACAGCTCGAGACCTTGGCACACGGCACGCCAGAGGAGATCCTGCTCCAAGACTTGGAGCGCCGGCAACCCTGCGAGGCCCAGGATTTGTGCGCCCGCAGCAGCCTTCCCCAGGCGCAGTCCCGTGAGGCCCTGCGGGCGCTTGTGGGTGAGGGGCAAGTCCTGACCCTGGCGGCCCGAAGCGCCACCCTCGGCGCCGAAGCACCCCTTGCCCCGCAAGATTCGGCCTTCATCATCAGCCGCTCGGGCTGGGGAGCCATCCGCGAGCGCCTGGAGGAGTTGCTCGAGGACTATCATCGCAGGCAGCCGCTTCGGGCCGGCGCGCCGCGCGAGGAGGTCAAGAGCCGCCTGGCTACACACGTCCCAGGCCTCACACCGCGTCTCTTCAATGACCTCGTCGCCCGGGCCGTCGACGAAGGCTGGCTCGCCGAGACGGCCGGCACCGTCCACCGGGCCTCCCACCGGGCTGCCTTCAGCGCCAAGCAGCAACAGGCGGTGGACTATCTCTTCTACACCTTCAGGCAAAATCCCTACGCCACACCCTCGGTTGCTCAGGCCGACGAGATGGTCGGAACCGAGGTGCTGAATGCCCTGATCGAGCAAGGGCGGCTGGTCAAGCTCAGCGACGAGGTCATCTTCCTGGCCGAAACCTACGAAGAGATGCGAGACCGGGTCGTGACTTTTCTCAAGCAGAATGAGCGGATCACCGTGGCCGAGGTCCGCGACCTGTTCAATACCAGCCGCAAGTATGCCCTGGCGCTGGCCGGTTACCTGGACGAGCAGCGCATCACTCGCCGCGTCGGCGATGACCGTGTCCTCCGTGGGGCGTCTTCTTCGTAGGGGGAGGGGAAAAACCATGGTACCCACGATCGATTGCACCCAGTTTGGCTCGATCACCGTCGAGGGTGAGATCTTGGACCACGACATCGTGATCCGCCTGGATGGAGAGGTCAAGAAGCGCAAGAAGAAGCTGTCGAGCGAGCTGTATGGCACGTCGCACACCATATCGCTTGCCGAGGCGGAGCACATCTATGACAAGGGAGCTGAGCGGCTGATCATCGGCGCGGGGCAGTACGGCTATGTCAAGCTCTCGGATGAGGCCGCGGAGTACTTGGCCCGGAAAACGTGCACCGTGGAGCTGCTGCCCACTCCGGAAGCCGTCGAGACATGGAACCAGGCAGAAGGGGCTGTGATCGCGATGTTTCACGTGACGTGCTAGCCATGCGCGGGGAGGCCAAGCGATGTCTGAAATCGTGATCTTTACCAAACCGGGTTGTCCCCACTGCGCTGCGGCCAAGGAGGATTTCCGGCGAAGAGGTATCGCTTACCTGGAGTGCAATGCCCAGGGCGACGCTGCTGCCCTGCGCCGCATGCTGGAGCTGAATGGCGGGCGTCGCCATGTGCCCACCATCGTCGAAGACGACCGTGTGACGGTGGGTTTTGACGGCTACTGAGGGGTTTGACGCCCGGCCGTCGGCCGGCCTTGCCCGCAAGGCATCCTAGTGGTCGTACAAGATGAGCGGCAGGAAGATGACATTCTTCGCTTGTCCGACCTTGACCGATTCGGCGTTGCTCCATGGACCAGCTCCCGCTGCATTGTGGGCGCATACCCGGTAGTGCCAGGTGCCTGCCGGCTGGTCCCGGACCAGGAACTCGCAGGTGCCCCAAACCCGGCGCGCGACCGGTGAGCCAAAGCCCGGGTCGTCATCCTCCTGGAGTGTGTAGTAGATCGTCCCTGCGACGCTGCTCCAGCCCACGCGGTAGGCTCCATCGCCGTCCGGGTTGAGGATTGGTTCAAGCACCGGCGGCCCGGGCAATACCCCTGCCTGTTCGACATTGCTCCAGGGGCTCTGGCCGCCGGCCCCTGTCGCTCTCACCCGGTAGAACCAGAGCCCGGCAGGCTGGCCTTCGACGTGCAGTTGGATGCCGGCACCTTCATGGCGGACCACCGGGGATGTGAACGCTGCATCGTCGTCCTCCACCAATGTGTATGTGATCGCGCCGGGGACCTCATCCCAGATTACCCAGAAGTCACCGTTTCCGTCCGAGTTTTCAATCGGCTGGAGGACCGGAGCAACCGGCGGGGCGAGGGTCACCGTCACTTGTTCAACATCCGACCAGCCGCTATCGCCCTCTGGGCTTCTCGCCTGCGCCCTGTAGTACCATGTGCCCAGTGGCTGCATGGTCACCGTGAACTCGCTCTCGGGCCCACGGTACCGGACGGTCGGCGAATTGAAGTAGGGTTCATCATCCTCCTCAAGAGTGTAAACGACCGTGCCGATGCTGTCACTCCAATCAATGTGATACTGTCCGTCTCCGTCTGGGTTGTCGATTGGTGACAGGACCGGCGTCTCCGGCACAGGCCACGACAGCCCTATCCAGCTCAGGATCGAGCCAAGCACCTGCGCCCGTTGGTTCACCGTGTCGACCCACTCAAAAGGCCAGCCCAGGAAGACCGTTTTGAACGCCGGACCCTCGAGGTTGGTCGAGTTGGGGGGGAAGGGCGCAGTTGCATACCGGAATGGAGATCCGGCCCCTGCGCGTGGGTAAACCTCGTCGTCGTACGGCCCCTCAAAGTTGCCCGGCGGCCAATACTCACCAAAGTCATCGGGCCGGACCAGGGTCAACGGCCCGATCCCATCGCCGACGGGGTTGCCGGTCACTCCCACCGTGGTAGTGTACACCCAGACGTCGGATGCATCCTGGACGCCGAGATACTCATCCATGAAAGTCGTGATAGTGTCGGCTTCATAGTAGTACTCCTGGGATGAGAGCAGAAACCGCCCGCCGGCTTCGAGGTAGGTCGCCACACGAGTCTCGTTCTGTGGGGTAAAGACGCCCGGGTCGTCTTCGAAGTCATACATGGCGTAGCCTGTGAACCAGATGACCACGTCGCGGTCCAAAAGGGCTGCTCCTGTCGGCTGGCCCTGCGTCTGCACATCCCAGACTTCGTAGCCTAGCCCAAGCGCCGCCAGCGCCGATGTGTAGTAGGGCAGGCCGCCAGGACCGTCCGGTAGGCCGTACTCGAAGTCCCAGTCGTCATCGACGAGCAGGATGCTGTATTCCAGTGGCTGGGCGCAGCCGCGACTGACAGCCCCGCCAGCGCCAGCGCAATCAGGGCTAGGACAACCGCTCGGTTTCGCATTGTCTCCCTCCGCTGGCAACCTTTCTCTCTGGTGCAAGCCTAACGGTTCCACAGGATCAGCGGCAGATACAGCCCATGGACGCTCACGGATTCGATGTTGGAGTACGGGCTCACTCCACCTTCATTGTAGGCAAGTACCCGGTAATACCACGTACCGTTGCTCTGCCCTGTCACAGAGTACTGGGTTTGCGCACCGTCGTACCGCACGACGGGAGAGGCAAAGGCCGGATCGCTGTCCTCCTCTAGCCGGTAGCCGGTCGCGCCCCCCACGCCGCCCCAGTCCACCAGGTAGCTGTGGCCTCCGACTCCGTTGTCGATCGGCGCGAGCGTAGGCGCTCCGGAAAAGACACCCGTGGACTGGGCGTTGCTCCACGGGCCGGAGCCAAACTCATTGCTGGCCAGAACGCGGTAGTGCCAGTCGCCAAGTGACTGCCCTGTGATGGGGCAGAAGTTTCCCGCGCCGGGGCAGCGCACAATGGGAGAGGAAAAGTCCGGGTTGTCATCCTCCTGCAGGGTGTAGCCTGTGGCGCTGATGGAGACATCCCACATCACCCAATAGGCGCCATCTCCCTCAGGGTTGCTGATCGTGCGAAGCAATGGAGCGAGGGGGACGACGCCCACAGACTCGACGTTGCTCCAGACGCTTGTGCCCCCGGCAGACGTGGCCCGCACCCGGACGTACCAGGTGCCACCCGGGTGGTTCGTGACCTGAAGAAAGCTGTCGGCGCCGGTGTACTTGACCTTGGGCGAGTAAAAACTCGCGTACTCGTCCTCCTCCAGCGTGTAGCTCGTCGCCCCGGTCACGTCGCTCCAATCAATCAAGAAGTTGACGCTGTGTTCGGGGTTGTCGATGGCCACCAGCACGGGAGCCGGAGGGGCAGGGACCGTCACTATCGTCGAGGCTGTGTTGGACCAGCCGCTGTCGGCGGCTGGATTGTGGGCCCGGACGCGATAGTGCCAGGTCCCGAGCTCCTGCTGTGCTGCCTGGTACTGGCTGTTCGCGCCTTCATAGCGGACCACCGCTGAGCCGAAGCCGGGATCGTCGTCTTCTTCCAGGATGTAGCCGGTGGCGCCTGTGACCTCGTTCCAGTTGACGAGGTACTCGGCGTTGCCATCGGCGTTGTCGACCGGCTCGATGACCGGGTCGGAAAGCGCAGGGAGGCTCACCCCCATCCACCAGAGTGCTGTGCCCAAGATCTGGGCTCGCTCGCCGGCGGCATCGATCCATTCCAGCGGCCAAGCCAGGTACAGGGTGTTGAATCCCGCCCCTGCATAGCTGGTGGCACTGGAGCCACTGTTCCAGGGACTGGCGTAGGCAAACGGTGTGCCGGCCGCGGGCCGCGCCGTCACTTCGTCGTCGTAGGGGCCTTCGTATATGCCGGCCGGCCAGTACGCGGAATAGTCGTCCGGCCGGGCCATGGCATATGGGCCCAGTCTATCGCCGATCGGGTTCCCGGCAACTCCCACCGTTGCAGTGGCGATCACGTCGTCGAGAAGATCCTGCAAGCCCAGGTAATTCTTCATAAAGCCCGTTAGCGGACCGTTATCGCAGCAATCGGTGTAGTATTCCTGCGACGAAAGGATCAGACTCCCGCCACCATCCAGGTAGGCTCCCACGACGTCCTCGTTCCCGGGTGTGAATACGCCCGGATCTTGGTCAAGGCCGCTGTAGGCATAACCGGTGAACCAGATCACTGCCTGGTGGCCCTCCAGGGCTGCGCTATCCGGCTGGCCCAGGCTCTGTACATCCCACACAGACCAGGATATGCCCAGCAGGTCGAGAGCTGATGTATAGTAAGGGCGACCGCCCTGGCTGCCAGGATGGGTGAACTGGTAGTCCCAGTCGTCGTCCACAAGCAGGACGCTGGCCGCCTGCAACTGGTGACTGCCTGGTTGGGCCTTACCTGTCGGGCGCTACCCCTGCTTGGGGAGGAGCCGCGCGTAGGACCTCGCGCTGTGGCCGTTCCAGGGCGCCGGCCGTCTCCTGGGCAGACAGGGGCGCAGCGGCGAACAGCAGAACGAGGGCCGTCAGGACCAAGCCAACCACACGACTTTTCATTTGAACTTCTCCAATCTGGACGCGCTTCTCCGATTCTAGCATAGATCTTGGCCTCTGCCAATGCTGAGCGCAGCGCGCATGGCGCGACCGTACACACTGCAGATCGACTTTTTCCCAGGAATGAGTATAATCAGCAAGGGGAACGCTGTCCCCGCTGTGAAGACGACCATTGAGTGGTGAATTCCGGGCCGGTGTCGAGGCGACCGGCAAGGGTCGCTTTCCGTGGAGGTTGCATGCCTGACCACAGGACCTATCATTCACCCTTCACCTGGCGCTACGGCTCCGGGGAGATGCGGGCTATCTGGAGCGAGGTCCATCGCCGCCTACTGTGGCGGCACATCTGGGTGGCGCTTGCCGAGACGCAGGCCGAGCTTGGCTTGGTCGCGCCCGAAGAGGCAGCCGACCTGCGTGCGCATGCGGACCAGGTGGCCATCGAGCGAGCCCTGGAGATCGAGGCTGAGATCGAGCACGATCTCATGGCCGAGGTCCGTGCCTTCGCCGAGCAGTGTCCCCTGGGGGGGCGGATCATCCATCTCGGCGCTACCAGCATGGATGTCAAGGACAACGCCGATGCCCTCAGGCTGCGGGATGCCCTCGATCTTGTCCTGGACAGTCTTCAGGAGCTGTTGGCCGATCTGGCCGCCCGGATCGACGAGCGGGCGGAGCAGCCGTGCATCGGCTTCACCCACCTCCAGCCCGCCGAACCGACGACAGTCGGCTATCGCTTGGCGCAAACTGGCCTCGATCTGTTGATCGATCTGGCCGAGATCCGCCACGTGCGGCATTCGATCAAGGGCAAGGGGTTCCGAGGGGCGACCGGTACCTCGGCCTCCTATAGTCAGCTCTTGGCAGCCTCGGTTGCACCTTCTGCCGAGGAGTTGGAAGCGCGCCTGCTCGCCAGGCTGAAACTCGAGGCCTTTCCCGTGACGACGCAGACCTATCCGCGCAAGCAAGACTGGCTGGTTCTCAATGCGCTCGCCGGGCTGGCAGGTACACTCTACCGCTTTGCCTTTGACCTGCGCATCCTTCAAGCGCAGCCCTACGGTGAATGGAGCGAGCCCTTTGGATCCCGCCAGGTCGGTTCGTCCGCCATGCCTTTCAAGCGCAATCCGGTCAACGCGGAGGCGATGGACAGCCTAGCCCGCTGGGTTGCTGCCCTTCCGCGCGTGGCCTGGGACAATGCTGCCCACTCCCTCCTGGAGCGCACGCTCGACGACTCGGCCAACCGGCGGTTGATCCTTCCCGAGGCCTTTCTGGCAACCGACGAGCTGGTCTGCCGTGCCCGGCGCATCGTCCGTGGTTTGGTCATTCACGACAGAACCGTCGCTCGCAACCTGGAGACCTATGGTGTCTTTGCGGCTACCGAGCGCCTCCTCATGGCGCTCGTGCTTGCCGGAGCAGACCGCCAGGAGATGCACGAGCTAATTCGCGTGCACAGCTTGGCCGCCTGGGCGGCTATCCAAGACGGGGAGCCAAACCCGCTCGCCTCCCGCCTGGAGCAGGATCCTGCCCTGCTGGCCTACCTGCCCGCCGATCGGATACGAGCCCTGCTTGACGCCCGGGACTATGTGGGGGATGCGCCCGAGCGCGCCCGAGCCCTGGCTCACTCCATCCGTACCGTGCTCTAGTTCGTTCGTCGTTGGTGTGGCACAGTCGGTAGACTGTGCCACACCAACTTTCTCAGTTACTCCTTCGTTCCCACCAGGTACACTGCTTGCCAGGGCCGGTAGCGGCTAAAGAAGGTGTCGCGCCGAACCTCCGCGCCGTTCTCCTTGATGACCCGGTAGACCGTGACATCCAGGCCATCCTTCTCCCACTCGATCTGCTTCTTCTGTCCCTTGGGCAGGGTGGGGTCGTCGCGGTAGATTGGCTCGCCGTGCGGCACTGGGTTTGCTTCGTAGGGACCGTCGATTTCAACTGTGCGGCCCGGGTTGGTGCCATAGAATCGAAAGGTGACGGTCTGGGCGCTCGGGTCCACCGACGTGTGGATCAGGATGTGATACCCCGTGTCGTTCACCCACTTTAGGTCCACCGAGGGCGAGTAAATGGTCGCATCCATCCCCAGTGGCGGCTCGTAGTAGCCCACCCGGAAGGCGTGCGGGGTGCGCTCGGCGATGGGGACCCCGGCCCAGAAAGCGGCTCGGTATGCGGTCGAGGCCACCTGGCACAGTCCCCCACCGACATCGGCGCGCGTAGTGTCCCCCCAGATGATGATGCCCTCTGCGTACCCTCTCTCGGCGGTCACTTCCCCCAGGTAGTAGTTGAAGGAAAAGGTCTCGCCTGGGGCGATCAGCAGCCCGTCGAATTGGGCCGTACCTATCGTGATGTTCTGGATGCGCGCTGCCGACGAGCCAGCAAACCCGGTAGTCCCTTCTGCCAGCAGTCCCGCGATCCCCAGGCTTGGCGCGTCTTCGCTGGCCAATGCAGGCCGGATCGACTTGAGGGGCAGGGGCACACTGCGCTCTTCTCCGGTCGCCGCCTGGAGGATGAGGCGCACTGTCTCTGCGGCGTCCAGTTCCTGTCCCTCTGCGCTCTCGACGACGGCCACGATACCTCCCGCTGCGTCGCTCCAGCGGAATCGAGCGTCCACAGGGGCCCGTGCCATTTGGCCAGCCAATTGCCCGGCCAGTGCCTCTACCTGGGCCGGGTCAATGGTGGCTTGCAGGGTTGTTTTGCCGTCTGCGCCCTGGACCGGCTGCAGAACCAGCCATCCGGCCAGCACCTGGGGCTCGATGGTCCAGGCAGCATAGCCCGGGGCCGTCAGGGTAACCGGAGCGCTCACGATGCGCTGCGCCTGCGCCTGGGCGGCACTCACATCCGTCAACAGCGGTTCGGTCTCGCGCACGACGAGGGCAACCTCACCGCCGGTCATCTCGGCCATCCGCTGCAGCACGGCCCGGCGGGTTGCTTCCTGGTCGACGGTGCGCCCGCCCTGGCCGGCGGCGACCTCTACCTGTAGGCTCTCGCTCACCGTGATGCTGGCGTTGCGCAGGGGCCGGTCGACTTCACCGGCGATGCGGTTCAGCAGGACGGCGCCGGCAGCGGGGTCTTCGAAGAAGATCGGCGTAATCAGCCTGCCCTTGAGCAGCACGTCCACCTGGTCGCGCAGACGCCTGCCAAGGCTGCCCTCGTGCCCTGCCGCAAAGGCCGCCGCGGCGGTCGCGGCTGCGTCCAACTGCACGCTTACGTCGTCTGGCGTCGTCCGCCACAACTGGTTGCCATAACGGATGATCGGGTAGCGGTCTGCCGGGAAGCGGAAGTCCGATCGCAGGCGCGCAGCCGCCTCGGCCTGTGTGAGGCCGCTCACATTGATGTCCCAGACCTGGATCCCCGGCAGGACGCGGTCGGCCAGCCAAATCTGCATGACAGCCAGTGTCGCGACACCAGCGACGAGCAGTGCCACCACCAGCAGGGCAATGGTCAGCTCCCAAGATAGACCGCTGCGGCGGGCCGGCTTAGCGGCCGGCGGTGCCGGTACTTGCCCGGAGGGCGTATCTGTCGTCGCTCTTGACCGGTGGCGAAATCACCTTGCGCTCTTGCATCGCTTATCGTTCCCCTGACTGCGGATTCACGTCTGATGACGCCGGCCGTGCCTGCTCAGTTCCGTGTCCCGCCGGTACCCATTCTGCCGCACGCCTGGTGCATCGTCTGTAAGCAGGCATCCTCTGCCCATCAATTGTAGCAGAAAACCCGTATTACAGCCACTCCTCTGCGTCTTTCCCCAGCCGGAACGCCACACCCAACAGAAAGCCGCGCGCCCGCTCCGTCTTGGGGTAGTGACTCACAAGCGCCCAGAACTCGGGACCGTGACCAGGCACCTTGCAGTGCGCCAGCTCGTGCGCCACGATGTAGTCGATTACCCACTGGGGCCACCCTTTGATCCGATCGCTGATCCGGATGTCCCCGTCCGTTGGACCACCGGTGCTGCAGCTCCCCAGTCGCTTGTGCATGTTGCTCACCCAGCGGATCGAGTTCCAGTGGATCTCGCCGCCGAAGAAAGCCCTGTTGATCTGGCGCGCCAGCGCTTCGAGGTCCTGGTCCGCCCGGCCCCGCGACTGCGCGCGTGAGCGCTTGACTCGGGCAACGATGTCGGCCACGTGCCGGTCCAGTTCCTTGCCTGCCATGCCGCGCGGCACCCGGATGCTCACACGGCTGCCGCGCACCTCCCAGTGGATGCGCGTGCGCAGCCGGCCGTCTTGGCTGATCACGACGTCCAGCGGGTCGTTGTCTACATCAGGCATCTTCCTTTGGGTCCTTCGGGCAAAGTGCCCTTCGGCCTGGTGCCGTCTCTCCGCTAGCGGCGCACCCTTCGATCCAGGTCGACGGCTCCTGGAAAGCCGGGCCACGTGGGCGCAACCTTGAATTGCCAGTAAGCGTATGTTCGGCCGGCTTCTTCCCATGGCCCAGGAATGAGCGGCTCGTCCCTGCCGCTCCAATCGGCCACCCAAAGCGGGTGCTTTGCCGCCCAGGCGCCTAGCTTGATCTGGGAGGCCTTGGAGTGGCTGGTGTAGATGCCGACGGCAGCTCCAAGGGACTGCTCGAGACCCTCGACAAAACTGCGGCATGTCTTGTCTGTCAGCCCGTTGTCCTCGAGGTCGGCCCAGGTGGGAAGCGGGAACTGGCGAATTTGCCGGACACATACCTGCACCTGGTCGGCGGGTCTATCGGCAGCGGAGACATAGTGGTAGGCCCCACACTGAATGCTTGCGTCCATCTCCCGGCAGTTGCGAAGGTAGATGGCATCCGGCTCTGACTCCCCGGGAAGCGCGTAGGATGGCAAACGAGATGCCAGAGCGGGCGACGACCGCCCAGTTGACCTCGGTGCCTTGCCACCAGGAAACGTCGACTCCCAGGCTGTATTGGGTGACCGCGATGCCGCGATAGAGCGGGTTTGCGGATCGGCCGAGAGCTGTTGCGGGCTCGGGCCAGACATTGAAGTCGTGACAATCGCCGGTCTGGCCGGCACAATAGACGGCGGCGCCGAGAACGTAGGGATCGCGCAGGAGCGCGGCATCGTAAAGCTCAAGCTGGCGCGCGTATTCCTGTGCGCTGATCTTGCCTTGCCAGGAGCCCTGCTGGCGCCGGGCTGCTCCATCGAGACCGCACTCGATGAGCAGCGGCAAGCGCATCTCTTCGGGAAGTCGCTGGTAGACCTTGCGGTGGCGTAGGTTGTACCAGATGGCATCGCGTGTCTGAAGGGAGGGGTAGTTGTGCTCGTGCAGCAACAGGCAGGCCCCGTGCCCCCGGCCGGCGCGCAGGGCAGGGTAGTAAGCATCCCACCAGCCGAGGCTCTTGGGGCTGGCTGTAGCGAACGTGCCGATGGCGAGCTTGTATCCGCGGGCAGCGGAAGCGCGCATGGCTTCCACCTCAAAGGCGGCGAATCGAGCGAGCGCCTCTCGGTCGGGAATGGCGGGTTTGTTGGTCAGTTGGAGATAGTCAAAGCGAACGCCGCCGGCGGCGCTCAGTGCATGGTCCACCCGCTCTTCGGCAAGCAGTGCCAAATCTTGGGCATCTGTCAGCTCGGGTTGGCCCTCGTGGGCATCAAAGATGACTAGGGTGCCAGGGCTGGCCTTCTTCAACCGGCTCCAGGCAGCATCGGCGACGGGCGTGATGACGATTGGTGGCTTCCACCTCTCCAGCGCCTCGGGCAGTCCGTCCACGAGGCTGGTGACATGTACTCCCAGCAACCGGTTCATTCGGATGCCTCCTCCCCTTCGGCCAAGATCCCGATGGCTTCCGGCGCCAGCGCCAACACCACCCTCTCCCCAGATCGGGGCAGAGCCGTTGCCCCGGGAAGCAACTGGAACGCCAATACCAGGCCCGAGCCGTGCCGCACAACCAGGCGGTAGTGCCCGCCTCGGAAAGAGCATTCCTGTACAATGCCTTCCAGCGGCTGCGCGCCTTGGCCGGGGCAATCGGCTGCCATGCGTGCCGCTTCGGGGCGGATGAGGAGGGTAACGCTCTGACCTTTCTCCAGGGGCTCACCCGGTGCGACCCGCAAGCAGCCCAGCGGTGTCTCGATCTCTATCGGATTGGTACAGACGACCCGGCCCGCGACCAGGTTATCCAACCCCAAGAAGCGGGCCACCCACTCCGAAGCCGGCTGCCGGTAGACTTCTTCGGGTGTTCCCTGCTGGAGGATGCGTCCCTGATTCATGACCAGTACCCGGCTCGCGATCGAAAACGCCTCCTGCTGGTCGTGGGTGACATAAATGCTTGTCACCCCCACACGACTCAGGATCTCTCCCAACTCGCGCAGCAACTCCTCGCGCAACGCCCGGTCAAGCGAGCCCAGCGGCTCGTCGAGCATGAGCAGCCTCGGACGGGGTGCCAGGCTGCGCGCCAGTGCCACACGCTGTTGCTCTCCGCCGGATAGCTCAAAGACCCGCCGCCCCTCGTAGCCTTCCAGCCCGACCAGATCCAGCATCTCGGCCACGCGCGCCCTCACCTGCGGCGCCGGGATGCGCTGCATCCGCAATCCAAAAGCGATGTTGGCCGCCACATCCTTGTTTGGAAAGAGGGCATAGTCCTGGAATACCAGGCCAAAGCCCCGCTCGTGGACGGGGACTTGCTCGAGTGGGCGTCCCTCCCACAGGATCTGCCCGCTGTCGGGCAGCTCCAGGCCGGCGATCGTGCGCAGCAGCGTTGTCTTGCCGCAGCCACTCGGACCCAACAGGCCGAGCGTTTCTCCCGCGCCGACCTGGAACGACACCGAGTGCAGAACGGCCGCCTGGCCGTATCTCTTGGAGATTGCGACCATGTCCAGGAGCGCCATCCAGAATTCCCCAATCTCCCCGGCCCGGAAACGCTCGAGCAGAAGGAAAGCGACGCCGCAGACCAGCATCAGAAGCGTACTCATGGCCAGGCCCTGTCCCTGGTTGAGCGCGCTCTGCGACCCCAACAGCCGGTAGATCACCACCGGCATGGTGGGAAAGTCCGGCCGCGCAATGAGGAGCGTGGCGCCAAACTCCCCGATGCTTACGGTAAAGGCATAGGTGGCGCCGACCAACAGCGCTCGCCCCACGATGGGCAGGTCGATATCGCGCACGACGCGGGCCGGTGAGGCGCCGAGCACGCCGGCTGCCTCGCGCCAGTGCGGGTTCAGTCCCCGCAGCGCCGGCAGCACGCTCCTGACCACAAAGGGGAAGGCAATCAGCGTGTGAGCCAGCGGCAAGAGCAGGGGCGACGTGCGCAGGTTCAGTGGCGGCTGATCCAGTGCCAGGATAAAGCCCAGCCCCAGCGTGACCGCCGACGTGCCCAGGGGCAGCATGAAGAGAGGATCGAGCAGTGTTTTCAGCGGGCTCGGCCGCCCGGCGAGCTGGTAAGCAGCGGCCAGCCCGACCAGCAGCGACAGGACGACGGTGCCCACTGCCACCAGGAGCGAGTTGCCGATCGCCTCCGCCGGGGGCACGTAGAAAGCCGACTGCATGGGATTGGTGAAGAGCGCAGCGTAGTACCGCACCGGATTGCCACCCTGGCCCAAGAAGGAGCGGGCGAGCAAGGCGAGCAAAGGCGCCAGGAGAAAGGCCAGTAGCCCGCCAACGGCCGCGCCCGCCAGAAGCCGGTCCGCGAGAGGTAGACGGGCTTTCCGAGGTTCAACGAATAATGAGGAAGATGCCAGGGCCCTGTCAATCCTGGTATCCTGTCCGCGGCCGGCCGCAGGTTGAGCGGTACGGCCGACCGTGCCTGGAGCCGGGTGTAGACGGCCATCACCGCAAAGGTAAACACCATCTGCACGATCGACAGCGCTGCGGCCACGGGCAAGTTAAAGAGCGACACCGCCTGGTAATAGATCTCCACTTCGAGCGTCGCCATCCGCGGCCCGCCGAGAACCATGATCACGCCGAAACTGGTGAAGCAGAAGAGGAAAACCAGGAGAAAAGCCGCCAGGATAGAAGGCAGAAGAAGCGGCAGGGTGATCTCGAAGAAGGCCCTGCGCCGCCCCGCCCCCAGCAGCCGCCCCGCCTCGACCAGCCGTGCGTCCAGGTTGGACCAGAACCCTCCCACCATGCGCACGATGATCCCAGCGTTGTAGAAGACGTGGGCGATCAGCACCAGCGCCAGGGTGTGCTGCAGGTCTATGGGCGGAGAGTCCAGCCCAAGGGCGGCCATCAGCCCGGTGTTCAGGAGGCCCCGCGGCCCAACCAGCGCCGTGAAGGCCGCGGCCACGACCATCGTCGGCAGGACGAAGGGGATCGTGGTCAGTGCCCGGAGGAGGGACTTGCCCGGGAAGCTGTGCCGGGCAAAGACGTAGGCCGCCGGCATGCCTGCCAGCAGGGTAAGCAAGGCCGAGAGCAGCGCCTGCCCGGTAGTGAATGCCAGGAGCCGGGCATGATAGGCATCGAATAGCGCACCAAACGGAGACAGATCGAGCCGGCCGCCCTGCGCCAGGCTCTGCCCGAGGATCTCCGCAATGGGGTAGAAGAAGAACAGGGCCAGGAAGAGAAGCGGGACAAGGGCCAAGCAGGACCAAGAGCGACGGCCGGCGCCGCCCCAAAAGCCGAGGGACGAGGCCCCGGGCAGTTCTCCCTCTTCCTCGTCCCTCGTGATTCATTTCTTCTGTCGCTCCCCCGTCTGCCCGCATCGGCAGTCTGGGGCATGGTACCCGCTCCCAACCCTTGGAACCGAGATGCGGTATGCTTCAGGGTGGCTCAAACCCTGCATTTACTCCTCGGCGGCTGCCGACGGCGCCTCCAGGTCATGCTGTGCCGTGAGTGCGTCCAGAGAGACCCTGCTCCGGCGCCGGAACCCTGTGCCTGCCGGGATAAGCTTGCCGATGATGACGTTCTCCTTCAGGCCGTGCAGGCCGTCTGTCCTGCCCTCGATCGCTGCCTGGGCCAACACATTGATCGTGTGTTGGAAGGATGCGGCCGCCAGGAAGCTATCCGTGTTCAGCGCTGCCTTGGTGATGCCCAGCAGCACCGGGCGTGCAGTGGCCCTGCGGCCGCCGGCGCGATGGATCTCCTCGTTGATGTCTCTGAAAGGCCAGCCGGCTGATGAGTTCCCCACCCAATAGGTCCGTGTCGCCGGGAACATTCACCCGCACTTTGGCGGTCATTTGGCGGACAATCACCTCGATGTGCTTGTCGGCGATGCTCACACCCTGGCTGCGGTACACCTGCTGGATCTCTCCCAGAAGGTACATCTGGGCGGGTTCGCGCCCCTTGATGCGCAGCAGCCGCGCGGGGTTGATCGAACCCTCCGTCAGTTGCTCGCCTGCCCGGACCACCGATCCCGGCTCGACACGAAGCCGTGCGCTCGTAGCCAGTTCGTACTCCTTAACGTCACGGGTTTCGTGCCGGACAAAGATCGTGGTCTGGTTTCGCACGGTCGCCGTGCCTGCGACCTCGGATACGATCTGCCGCGCCCCGGACTGCGCAAGGGCATCCCCCACCGCCACCTCCTGACCGTCTTCCACCAGCGGCCGGAAGTTCGACGGTAGCTCGTGGGCCACTGGGGCTCCCGACTCCGTTGGTGTGACGAGCACCGCCGCCTTCTCGATAAAAACCCGCCCGGCGTTGGTCGCCTCGATTGTGCGATCTCCGTGCTGAGCGAGGGCCTCTCCCTCCAGCACCGACTGCTCATCCTGTACTTTGATGCTATAGTTCCGCGGGAGTGGATACTCGTCCGTCAGGACCTCGGCGTTGACCACCTTGAGAACGCGCATTCCGTCCTGCTGTACGATTTCCACCTGGCCATCGATATCCGAGACGATGGCCTCTCCCTTCGGGATCCGCGCCTCAAACAGCTCCTGCACGCGCGGCAGACCGTGGGTGATGTCCGATGCGCCGGCCACACCGCCGGTGTGGAACGTGCGCAGCGTGAGCTGCGTGCCGGGCTCGCCGATCGACTGGGCGGCGATGATGCCAACCGCTTCTCCGACTTCGATCATTGTGCCTCGTGAAAGGTCTCGGCCGTAGCACATGGCGCATAGCCCATGTCGGAGCTGGCACGTCAGGGGCGACCGGACGTAGACGTGCGGGATCTCGAGCTCCTGGATTCGCTCGGCCTGCTTCTCCTCGATCATCTCCTGGGCGGCGACGATGACCTCGCCCGTCTGCGGATGGACCACCGTGGCCCCTGCTACTCGTCCCAGGAGCCGCTCGACCATCGTCTGGCCCATTCTCTTGGTCTCGTCCAGGTGGATCCAGACCCCAGCACGCGTGCCGCAGTCCAGCGCGTCGATGATCATCTCTTGGGCCACATCCACCAGGCGGCGGGTCAGGTAACCGGCATCCGCCGTTCGCAGAGCCGTGTCCGCCAGGCCCTTGCGGGCGCCGTGGGTGGAGATAAAGTACTCCAGGGCAGTCAGGCCCTCGCGAAAGTTGGACCGGATCGGCAGGGCGATAATGCGCCCGGCCGGGTCGGCCATCAGGCCGCGCATGCCTGCCAGCTGGCGGATCGGCGTGAAGCTGCCCTTGGTCGCGCCCGAAACGGCCATTACGCGGATCGGGCCGTCCGGATCCAGGCTTTCCGCGACTGCGGCCGTGATATCATCGGTGGCTTTGGTCCAAACCTCGACTGTGCGCTGGTACTGCTCCTCTTCGGTAATGAGCCCACGGCGGAACTGGTGCTCCACCCGGCTCACTTCGTCCGAGGCCGTCTTGATGATCTGTTCCTTCTTCGGGGGCACGGTGATGTCGCTGACGGCGATGCTGAGCCCTGACTTGGTCGCATAGTGGAAGCCGATCGTTTTGATCTCGTCCACCAGCTTGGCCGTGGCCTGCAGCCCCAGTCGTTGGTGGCACATCGCCACCAGGTCCTGGAGCTTCCCCTTGCCCATCGTATCGTTCACAAAGCGAAGCTGGGGTGGCAGGTGCAGGTTGAAAATGGCCCGCCCGGCCGTGGTCTCGATGTAGGGTTTGCTTTGTCGGTCGGCCAGCCGGAAGCCAACTGCGCCCAGCATGTCCATGACCTCCAGGTCGTCCCCTTCCTGGATACCTTCCAGCCTGGCAAAGCGCCCATCGGCGATCGCATCCAGGATCTTGCCGACCGTATCGAGTGAGGCTGTTTCCAGCGTCTCTACCAGCTCGTCGCTGAGATCCAAGAAGTCCAGTCCATAGTCATCCACCCAGCTCCGGTAGCGCAGCCTGATGGGCGTGTGCAGCGTCAGTTTGCCCAGCTCGTAGGCCAGGCGCACCTCTTCCGATGTCTGCAAAGGCCGGTGCGGGCCGTTTCTGCTCGGGCTGCTCGCCGTCGCTCGACGGCGGTCGCTCCATGGTAAGGTAGAAGCAGCCCAACACCATATCCTTGGTCGGGCCGACGATCGGCTCGCCGCTGGACGGCTTGAGTAGGTTCCGCGTAGAAAGCATCAGCTGCCGCGCCTCTTCCACCGCCCTGGGTGACAGGGGCACGTGGACGGCCATCTGGTCCCCGTCAAAGTCGGCATTGAAGGCGGAGCACACCAGCGGGTGGATCTGGATTGCATCGCCGTCGACCAGGACCGGCTCAAAGGCCTGGATGCCAAGGCGGTGCAGTGTAGGAGCACGGTTCAAGAGCACCGGTCGCTCCTTGACCACCTCCTCCAGCACTTCCCAGACTTCCTGCTGGCGCCGCTCGATGATCCGCTTAGCGCCCTTGACGTTAATGGCGATAGAGTACTGCACCAGCCGGTTGATGACAAAGGGCTGGAACAGCTCGAGGGCCATGCTCCTGGGCAGGCCGCACTGGTGGAGCTCGAGTTGAGGACCGATGACGATCACCGAGCGCCCGGAATAGTCCACGCGCTTGCCGAGCAGGTTGCGCCGGAAGCGGCCCTGCTTGCCTTTCAGCATATCGGAGAGTGACTTGAGGGGCCGGCGCCCTCGTGCCGAGACCGCTTTGCCTCTCCGGCTATTGTCAATCAGCGAGTCCACGGCCTCCTGGAGCATGCGCTTCTCGTTGCGCACGATCACATCCGGTGCGCCCAAGTCCAGCAGGCGCTTGAGCCGGTTGTTCCGGTTGACCACTCGCCGGTAGAGATCGTTCAGGTCCGAAGTGGCAAACCGCCCACCGTCGAGCTGGATCATGGGCCGCAGCTCGGGTGGGATGACCGGCAGAACCGTCAGGATCATCCATTCGGGCCGGTTGTCGCTCTTGCGCAGCGCGTCGACCACCTTGAGACGCTTGGCGGCCTTCTTCTTG
Organism: uncultured Chloroflexia bacterium; assembly: GCA_963701775.1. GTDB lineage: Bacteria > Chloroflexota > Anaerolineae > JAAYZQ01 > JAAYZQ01 > DAOQVR01. The sequence goes on along the minus strand of CAVPBH010000027.1, from coordinate 752,483 downwards.
AGCTGGACAGACCGTGTTGTGTGCAGTTGCGCGCGCAGTTCTTTGGCCAAAGCATCCAGGTCAATCTGCTGGCAGATGTCGTGAAAGGCCTCGGCTCCCATGGCAGCCCGAAAGACCGTCCCCCACCGCTCGTGCAGCTCGTGGTAACGGCTTTCCGGCAGGAAGGTCATCGCCTCAAGGCTGCGCAGCTCTTCCTTGCGCTCCGTGTAGGAAGCCTCGATCTGGCCTTCCTGCTGAGCAAGACGCTCTGCCAGGATAGCCCTTGCCTGTGCGGCCTCGCGTCGTAGCTGATCGCTCTCGGCCGAAATGAGGAGGGCCGTGTCCTTGGCCTCTTGCTCGCTCTGCTTCTCAACCTCGTCCAGGCGCACCGTGGCCATTTCCTGCAAGCGTGTCAGATGATCCCGGCCAACGGTCTCGCCCACGGCAACGACCGGCTCCTCATGGAAGCTGATGGCGATAGGCTCGGCAGCTACCTTGCCATCCGCTGCCTTTAGCTGCCGCTCCAGGCTGCGCACCTCGCTGGTGATGCTGTCGCTCAGAGCGCTGGTTCTCTCGTCCAGCTCCTCGTCACGCTGCTGCCGCCTCTGCTGGAGGTTATCCAGTGCCTGCTGTAGCCGCAGCTCGATCTCGGCAATCCGCTCCTCAGTTGCCTTCTCCAGGCGTGTTTTCTCCCGGGACATGTCGGAGTCGAGGGATCGCTGTGCCTTTAGCCGGGCATCTTCGTCCACATGTGTGATTACGTACTGGGCGAAGTACAGCACGCGGTCCATATTGCGTCGGGAGATATCCAGTAGCAGCCCCAGGTAGCTGGGCACGCGGCGCGTATACCAGATATGCGCCACAGGCGCCGCCAGCTCAATATGGCCCATCCGCTCGCGCCGGACGGCCGCCCGGGTGACTTCGACACCGCACCGCTCACACTTGACGCCCCGAAAGCGCTGGTGTTTGTACTTTCCGCAGGCACACTGCCAGTCGCGTGTCGGCCCAAAGATCGCCTCACAGAATAGCCCGTCACGCTCCGGACGCAGCCTGCGATAGTTGATCGTCTCCGGCTTGGTTACCTCTCCGTACGACCACTCTCGTATGGCAGCCGGCGAGGCAAGGCTAATCCGCATGGCTTTGAAATCTTTGACTACACTCAAGTCATTCCCTCCTGTGGTCGGTTCGGCGCTCGGGGTCCGAAGCCCGACAACTATCCCCCGGTAGATGGCGAATGGGCCATCCTCCAGGAACGGTCAGAGTTGCTACGCTAGCCTTCCGGCACCGACGGGGTATCCTGTGATGCCGGACTGGGACGGAGATAACGGACTGTCGTGGCGAGGTGGCGGTGCCCCAGCAGGCGGGCCACCGTCTCTGCATCTTGGCTTGTTTCGTAGGCCTTGCGCGCAAACAGGTAGCGCAGGGCTTGTGTTGTGAGCTCACTCAGTTGGGCAGCCCTCGCATAGTGGCGGAGCAGCCTCTGGACCGAGCGCGTGGACAAGGGTCGTCCATCCCGGTTGACAAACAGGTGCTCCACGCCAGGCAGTGCCCGGCGGTTGGACAGGTAGCTTCCCAGCGCTTCACCGGCCTGTGCATCGAGCGGCACCCGGCGGTCTGGCACCCCAGCGGTGTCTCGCACGTCCAGCCAGGGCTCGCGTTCATCGAGATGCACATCAGCGACCCTGAGCTGGGTCAGCTCGCTCAGTTTTAGCCCCGCCCCCAAGAACGCCTGCATGATGGCCCAATCTCGGGCCACCCAGCGCTGGCGGCCCCGCTGTACGGCATCCTCCAGCCGCTCGACGTCGCCTGCCGTCAGAAACCGCGAGCGCTGAGACACCGTCTCACTCAGCAGCGAAACCTGCTCCGCTGGGTTGCTGCCGGTCCACCCCTCTGCCACTGCCAGGTGATAGAACTTGCGCAGTGCCTGCAGGCGGCGGTTCACGGTGGCCGGAGCGTGGTTCTTGCCTACCTTCAGGAACGAGCAATACTCCTCAATGTCTGACGGTGCCAGTTGGAACGGCGACACATCTTTGCCCTTCATCTGCTCGGCCCAACGAAAAAACGCCCTGAGATCGGCCATGTAGTTGACCACAGTGGCCGATGAAAGGGCTGACCCGACGAGGTGCGCTTTGAACTGCGTGAGTAACGCTTTGCTGTCTATCTTACTTGCTCCTAGGCAAACGCGCAGCCTATCATTATATCTATGCAGGGAACCCTGTCAAATCGCTCTGTCCCTGTGGCGGAGCCTCACAATCGGCTCACACACGCTTCTTGGCATCCCGCGAAAAGCAAGGAATCTCGCACAGAACGCAGGGAATCCCGGTCTACTCCTCCGCAACTTGGGCCGTCCGCTCGCCAATCTCCGACTTCAAGTAGGCCTCGATGAACCCTTGGATGTCTCCGTCAAGCACAGCCGTCGTATTGCCTGTCTCGTACCCGGTGCGCAGATCCTTGACCATGTGGTACGGGTGTAGGACATACGAACGGATCTGGTTCCCCCAGCCGGCGGTGATGTGCTTGCCCTTCAGTGCCGCCTGTTCTTCATCCAGCCTCAGCTGCTCCATGTCGTACAGCTTGCCGCGCAGGATGCGCAGGGCCACCTCGCGGTTCTGTACTTGTGACCGCTCATTCTGGCACTCGACCACAACTCCGGTCGGCAGGTGAGTGATGCGCACTGCCGTGCTGTTCTTCTGCACATGCTGGCCGCCTGCTCCCGATGCCCTGAACACGTCGATCTTGAGGTCGTCGGGCTGGATGTTCACCTCGATATCGCTCGATATCTCGGGCATCGCCTCGACCAGCACGAAAGAGGTATGGCGGCGATGGGCCTCGTCGAAAGGAGAGAGCCGGACCAGGCGATGGACACCCCGCTCGGCGCTCAGGTATCCATACGCATAGGGGCCGGTCACCCCGATTGTCACGCTCTTGTAGCCCGCCTCCTGCCCCCGCAGCGAATCGAGGATCTCGGTCCTGAATCCGCTTCGTTCTGCCCAGCGCAAATACATGCGCATCAGGATCTGGACAAAATCCTGCGAGTCGGTTCCGCCTGCCCCGGCGTGCAATGCCAGGATGGCAGGGTCCCGGTCGTGAGGTCCAGAGAGGATTAGCTCGTACTCGAGGCGATCCAGCTCCTCGGAGACCTGGCCGGCCTCCGTCCAAATCCCCTCTCGCAGCGTCTCATCCTCGTCACCCTCGGCCAGGTCCAACAGCTCCAACGCCTCGGTCACACGCCCGCGAAGTGTCAGCCAGCGCTCTACCTCGATGCGCAGGCTGGAAATATCCTGCATGGCCGCCTGCGCTGCCCCGGGATCCTCCCAAAAGTCCGGTGTCGCGGCCTGGCGCTCCAACTCCCCTAGCCGCTTTTCCTTCGCCGCCAAGTCAAAGACGCACCTGGATGTGTTGGATCCGCTCGTCTAGCTCGGTCAACTTACTGCGCACGTCTTCCATATCTCATTCCCTCCGGGCAGAACCCGGTCGCTCTTATTCGAATAGCCCCTCGACGAACGCTTCTGGGTCGAACTCTTCCAGGTCGTCCATCGTTTCCCCGGTGCCCACGAAGCGAACCGGCAGCCCCAGCTCCTGCGCGATGGCAAAGACGATCCCACCCTTGGCCGTGCCGTCCAGCTTGGCCACGACAACGCCCGTCACCTCGACCGCCTCCTTGAAGTGCCTGGCCTGCGCCAAGGCGTTCTGGCCGGTGGTCGCGTCTATCACGAGCAGCGTCTCGTGCGGAGCTTCGTGGACGCGCTTCGCGGCCACGCCCCGCACCTTGCGCAGCTCCTCCATCAGGTTGAACTTGGTGTGCAGCCGTCCTGCGGTGTCGATGATCAACAAGTCGGCCTTGCGGCTTTGGCTCGACCGGATGGCGTCATACACCACCGCTCCGGGGTCGGCCCCTGGCTGAGGGGCGATGATCGGCACGCCGGCTCGCTCTGCCCAGATATTGAGCTGGTCGATGGCGGCCGCGCGAAAGGTGTCGGCGGCAGCCAGCATGACCTTTCGGCCTCTCTCCCTGTAATAGCGGGCCAGCTTCGCGATGGTCGTCGTCTTGCCCGACCCGTTCACGCCGACGATGAGGACCACCGTCAGAAGGCGGGGTTGGTCAATGACCATCGGGCCAGGTGTGCCCAGCAGCGCGCGCATCTCCTGTCTCAGGAGCTCTTCGGCCTGCCGGCTCGTCTTCACCTTGCCCTTGGCCGCCTGATCTCGCAGTTTGTCAACCAGCGCGACTGTGGTCGGCACTCCGACGTCGGCCTGTACTAGAAGCGCCTCCAGCTCTTCCCATGTCTCTTCGGTGAGCTTGTCTCCGCCCAATAGGCCGGCGATCTGGCCAAAAAAGGACCGCCTGGTCTTTGTCAGGCTGTCCCGGATCTTGCTCGACCTTCTAAACACACTCTCTCCTTCTGCAAACACGGGTGCTTGCAGGTGTATTCGCATCATTATAACGCTTTCCAGGCCGGTGTGCAAGCCGCGCCGTCCCCACGACCATGGCCGGTCAGGCTCCCGCTCCCATTCGTCCCGATATGTTCTCTGTGCTAGAATCCCCCTTCATGAACGGCATTGGCGAAGGGCTGCTCTATGGGCTGTTCCTTCTCTCTGAGAAGGTCGGCCGCCGGCGGGCCTGGCGGTTCGTGCCGGCTGTCGTGGCACTGGTCGCCGGGACGGCCGGGCTGTGGGCTGCCGTGGCAGGCGCACCGGCTGCCGCTGCCCTGGCCGTCGGCCTCTTCCTCGTGGCCTTCTCCGCGGCCGACCTGGCTCTGTTTGCGTCGCTGCCCCGCCGTGGCCTCTCCTTTGGCCCGGTCACGCCCCCCTGGCTGGCTATGGCCGGGCTGCGCTGTGGGCTTGCCCTGGTCGCCCTGCCCCTGGCCGCTCACCGGCCGGTTCTTGCCCTGGTGATCTTGGCCGTCGTGCAGGCTTCCCTCTGGGTACTCGTGGCCTATGGGACGCTGGTGGAGCCCTTCCGGCTCCGAGTGCGTCGCGTGGAGATCCCCAGCCACAAGCTCTCAAATCCAGGCACGCCGCTGCGAATCGTGCAGCTATCGGACCTGCACGTCGAGCGGACCACCCCGCGCGAGCGAGCCCTGCCGGGACTCGTGGCAGAGCTGGAGCCTGACCTGATCCTCCTAACCGGTGACTACCTGAACACCAGCTACCGGCGCGATCCACACGCCCTCTCCGACCTGCGCGCCCTGCTTGCCCAGCTCCATGCGCCGGGCGGCGTCGTCGCCATCTGGGGTACGCCGAAAGTTGATTTTCAGGATGTGCTGCGTCCGGTGCTGAACGGCCTGGGAATTCTCTTGCTGGAGGACGAAGCCCGCGAGGTCGTCGTGCGCGACCACCGCCTTTGGCTGGTTGGCTTGACCTGCACGCGGGATCTTGAGCTCGCCGGTACGGTGCTGCGTCGGCTGCTGCGCGGGGTGCCAGAGGGCGCCTACACCGTCCTCCTGCACCACACACCTGACCTGATGCCGGAGGCGGCGGCGCAGGGGGTCGATATGGTCCTCTCAGGACATACCCACGGCGGCCAGTGGTGCTTGCCCGGGTTCGGTGCGCTGCATACCTCTTCTCGCTACTGGAAGCGCTACGAGGGAGGTTATCGCCGCGAGCGTTCCACCCACCTGTATGTGAGCCGTGGGCTGGGAATGGAGGGCTTTGGCCTGCCCCGTGCCCGCTTCTTCTGCCCGCCGGAGGTGGTGTTGGTCACCCTGGCGGGGGCGGAAGGGATCGACCGGTAGGTGCACCTCTCCTGGGACTCTCTACTGGCCCTCACGGCCACACTGCTGTCCCTGCTCTGGGTGAAGCGTTGGATCACGGAGCACGTGCAGGAGCTGAGCATGCGCTGGGTCGGCGACCCCGACGTGGCGCTCGTTCTCTACTTCGTCCTGGTGCTGCCCGGCGTCGTCATCCATGAGCTGAGTCACCTTCTCATGGCACTGCTTCTCCGCGTCCGCGTGCGCCGCTTTTCCCTGGGGCCTGTGCGCCAGGCGCGGGGCAAGCGCGTATCGCTGGGCTCGATCGAGGTGGCTAGGGTGGATCCCGTGCGTGGCAGCCTGATCGGGGTCGCTCCGCTCCTGGCGGGGGCGGCGGTCATCCTTCTCATCGGCAATCGAGTGCTGGGCATCGCCGAATGGGCGGCTGCCTTCGAGCCTTTGGGCGTGAGGGGGATCCTGGATGGGCTCGGCCAGATAGCCAGAGTGCCTGACTTTTGGCTGTGGCTCTATCTCATCTTTGCCGTTTCTAACGCCATGCTGCCGAGTGAATCGGACATGCAGTTCGTCCGGCCGGTGCTGATCTTCCTTGGAATCGCCGTCTTGGTCGTGCTCGTGGCCAGTGGGTTTCGGGCCATCCCCGCATCTGTTCCTCTCCTTGTGAACCGTGCCGCGGGGTACCTGGCATCTGCCTTTGGCCTGACGCTCGCCGTCGATCTCATCTTCGTGCTCATCCTGGGCCTCTTGCTGTGGGTTACCCGGCTTGCCCAGGACCAATAGCTGGTTTCCAATCGAACGGATTGGACTTGCGCAGAGTTAGCAATGTGATACAATTGGTTCCTACCCATCCAAAGAGAAGGAGCAAGACGATGTCGAACTGGCGAAGGAGCTGGAACTGGATCGTGCTGGTCGCGCTGGTGCTTGGGCTTGTGCCCATGGCCACACTGGCTGCGCCAAGCCAACCCGACTGGTCGAAAGTGGCGCCCTCTGTGCTGTCGACGCTGGAGGCCGACGGCAAGGCAGGTTTTGTTGCCATCCTCACTGCCCAGGCTGACCTCTCGGGCGCGTCGGCGCTCAAGACCAAGGTCGAAAGGACCACCTACGTCTTTGAGCACCTCAAGGCCGTCGCCGACCAGACGCAGGGCCCGGTGATGGACTACCTCCGCTCGCAGGATGTCAAGGGCAAGGCATACTACATCCAGAATATGATCGAGGTGCAGGAGGCCGGCCGCCCAGTGGTCGAGGGCCTGATCGCCCGCGCCGACGTGGCCGTGATCGCGCCTCTGCCCACCCCACAGCATGACCCGGTCGTCAAAGAGCAGACGCCGGAAGAGCAGATTGCCACCATCGAGTGGAACATCACCCGCGTCAGGGCGCCGGAAGTCTGGGCCATGGGTGTCGATGGCGACGGTCTCGTCGTGGCGAACAACGATACCGGCGTCTACTACCAGCATCCTGCCCTGGTCAACAAGTACCGCGGCAACCTCGGCGGCGGGAACTTTGATCACAACTACAACTGGTGGGATGATGGCCTGTGCGGCGGGTATGACTACCCCTACGACTGCGACAGCCACGGCACGCACACCATGGGCACCATGGTCGGCGACGACGGGGTGGGCAACCAGATCGGTGTCGCCCCTGGAGCGCAGTGGATGGCCTGCGCGGGCATGAGCTACGAGTGCTTCCAGTTCTTCCTGGCGCCCTGGGATCTGAACGGCCAGAACCCCTTGCCGGAAAAGGCACCGGACGCCATCAACAACTCCTGGTACGATTCCTCCGGCTTTGACTACCGTCCCATCATCCAGGCGCTGAATGCTGCCGGTGTCGCCGTCATCAAGTCCGCCGGCAACCTCGGGCTCGGGCTGCAGCACCATCAGCAACCCGGGTGGCGTGCCTGAGATCATCGCCACGGCAGCCTTCGCCCAGGGCGACACCATCGCCTCCTTCTCCAGCCGTGGCCCCGACAGCACCTACGGCCAGGTAATCCTCAAGCCCGAAGTCGCTGCGCCAGGCGTCGACATCCGCTCTTCGGTTCCCGGCGGCGGCTACGAAGGTGGCTGGAGCGGCACCAGCATGGCCGCGCCCCATACCACAGCGCTGGTGGCTCTCATCTGGAGTGCAGCGCCCTGCCTGATGGGTGACGTGCCGACCACCAAAGAGATCATGATGCAGACGGCCGAGGCCAAGATCGACGCGCAGTGCGCGCCCTTCGTCGACCACCCCAACGACGTCTGGGGGTGGGGCATCCTGGACGACTATGATGCCGTGCAGTACGCCATCGGCTATTGCGGCGGCCTCGGCACCCTTGAGGGCACCGTAACGGACGCCTCCACCTCCGCCCCCCTGGCGGGCGTGGCAGTCAAAGCCCAGGCGGGCGGCGGCTACAACAAGACCGTGACCACCGACGCCGGCGGCTTCTACACCATGGATCTCCCGGCCGACAGCTATGACGTGACGGCCACGGTCTATGGCTACGAGACCGGCCTGGCTTCGGGCGTGGTTGTCGTCGCCGATGGGACCACCGTCCAGGACTTGAGCCTGGCGGCGCTTCCCGTCTGGACGGTCAGTGGCTACGTCCGGGACTCCTCGACCAATGCGCCTCTCGCAGCGACTGTCGAGTTCACGGACGCGCCGGTCCCGCCGGTGAGCACCAACCCAGGCACCGGCTTCTACTCCATCCAGGTTGCCGAGGGCACCTGGCACCTGAAGGCTTCGGCGGCCTTGCACCAGTCGGTCACGGCTGAAGTGGCCGTCGCCGGCAACGTCACCCAGGACTTTTACCTGGATCCTCTGCCCTGCATCCTGCTGGTGGACGACGACAACAATGCCCCCGACACCCTGCCCTACTTCACGGCGGCGCTGGACACCATGGGGTACGACTATGCCGTCTTTGACACCGCCGGCGCCGGTGGTCCAAGCCTGGACGAGCTGTCGGGCTACAACATGGTCTTCTGGTTCTCCGGTGACACCTACGGTGGCACCGCCGGCCCCGATGCGGCCGACGAGGCCAACCTGGCGGCCTACCTGGAGGCGGGGGGCAACCTTTTCCTGTCCAGCCAGGACTATCTCTATGACTTTGGCCTGACGCCGTTCGGGCAGACCTACCTCGGCATCGGCTCGTTCACCAGCGACTCGGGCGACGCCACCGGCATCGTTGGCCTCGCGGGTGACCCAATCGGCGACAGTCTCGGGCCCTTCTCTCTCACCTACCCCAGCGGCTACTCCGACTATGGAGACATCGTCGCGGCCGGCAACGGCGGCTCTCTGGCCTTCAAGGCGTCCAACAATACCAATGGCCTGGACGTGGACAAGACCAATGGCACGTGGCATGCCGTCTTCTTTGGCACCGACTGGGTGGCGCTGTACAACAACAACGCTGCCAACGGCATCACGGTCCTCCAGCGCATCGTCGACTGGTTCGGGGGCTGCGAGCCACCGCAGGTGGACGAGATGCACATCGGCGATATCTGGGGCAGCTTCCACCTGGATCCCTACGGCCGCACGCTGCTGAGCGCGTTCGTCTTGGTGCATGATCAGAACCACAGCACACTGGGTGAGGTTATGGTGGATGCCTCGATCTGGTCGCCCACCGGGGGGCCCTTCGCTCGGACGCGCGTCACCAAGAACGTGAACGGTGTCGCCCGCTTCCCGTGGGGTTCCGCGACAGGCGGCACATGGCAGTTGTGCGTGGACAACTTGACCATGGCCGGCTACACGTACAACCCAGGCGCCAACGACGTCCCGAACTGCGCGACCTGGGACAACTAGCCTGACGCCCGGCGTAGTGCGCTGAGCGACGCGCCGGGTCAAACAGCACGAAGCCAGGCCCTGGGGGCAAAGACCCCAGGGCCTGCTGCTATTTCTTGACAGAAGCGGCGCTCTGTGTTAACGTATGCATGCATTCGACTCGTTGCCAAGCGATCCTGACAAGGAGCGGACTCATGCCAAAGCGACGAACGAAGACCCAGTCGGTCCTGGCGGCGATCCTTGTTCTGGCCCTTCTGCCGCTGGTTGCCCTTGCTCGCCCGGCCCCGCAGCCCGAGGCCCGCACCGGTCCGGACTCTGCCGAACAGCCTCCTGGCCCTTGCCCACTGTCCGATCAGGCGCAAGCTCCGGCAGCCTCATGCGCCGGCGGCTGCGCAACGCAGCCGGCCCAGGGCGCGATGCACATCGCCGATCTGACGGGAGGGGTCAGCACTGACCCGTACGGCAAATACCTGCTGGCGGTCCACGTCGTCGTGCACGACCAGGACCACGCGCCCCTGGAGCAGGCCGAAGTGCGTGCCTCCATCTGGTGGCCGGGCGGCGGGCCGGCCCACCGAGCGCGCATGACCCATTCCAATGGCTCTGCCCGCTTCCACTGGGGCTCACCCGTCACCGGGCACTGGAAGCTGTGTGTCGATTCGCTCACCAGGGAAGGCTATCTCTACGATCCAGGCGCCGGCGAGGCGGCGAGCTGCGCTGAGTGGGGCAATTAGCCCGCCGCGCGGGCCGGCTTCCGCATGCCACAGCACCCGGTGATCTTGACAGGGCCTGGGTTTTGTGTAATACTTTCTACTAGAATTACAAGAATATCGCGAAGGAGAACATGATGGAACTCAGCAAGAAGATGCAGGACGCTCTCAATGATCAGATTCGGGAGGAGCTTTACTCCTCCTACCTCTACCTGTCGATGGCTTCCTACTGCCAGTCGATCAACCTCCCCGGCTTTGCCCATTGGATGCGGACGCAGAGCCAGGAGGAGATGGAGCACGCGCTCAAATTCTACGGCTATATCGAGGGCCGCGGCGGCCGTGTCCTGTTGCAGGGCATCAGCCAGCCCCCGGCCGAGTTCGGCGGGCCGGCCGACATCTTTGCACAGACCCTGGCTCACGAGCAGCACATCACCGGCCGCATCGAGATGCTGTACGGGATGGCCCTGGAGCAGAAGGACTATGCCGGTACCGGTTTCCTCCAGTGGTTCATCAACGAGCAGGTCGAAGAGGAACGGAACGCCACCGATATCCTCAACCTGCTCAAGATGATCGGCGACAAGGGGCAGGGCCTCATCCTGCTCGACCGCCAATTGGCCGGCCGAGGAAGGTAACAGCTCTCCGGCGACCAAGCCGGGGGTTCACAGGGCGGAAGCGACAGGCTGCCTCGAGCCTGTCGCTTCCGCCCTGTTGCGTTAAGCGGTTGACAAGCATGCGGTGCCCCACTATAATGGGCTTGGCCAACCTGGCCCGATTTCCCAACGAGGGGGTAGGAGAACCATGGGCAAGACATTTGCCGAAAAGATCCTGGCGCTCAAAGCTGGCTTGCCGGAGACGGTGGCCGGCCAGATCGTCACCGTCCGGCCCGACAAGCTGCTGACACACGACAACACCTCCGCTATCGCGGCCACCTTCCGCAAGATGGGCACGACGCGCGTGGCCGACCCCAGAACCAACGTGATCATCCTCGATCACGTTACCCCGGCAGCCAACGATACCTACGCCAAGAGCCACCAGGAGACCCGCCAGTTCGTCCGCGACCAGGGCATCGAAGCCTTCTACGACATCGGGGAGGGCATCTGCCACCAGGTGCTGCCCGAGCACGGCCATGCCCTGCCCGGCATGCTCATCGTCGGCAGCGACTCGCACACGCCTTCGCACGGTGCCCTCGGTGCCTTTGCCACCGGCATCGGCCGCACCGAAGCCGCGGCGGTGATGGCCACCGGCGAGATCTGGCTGCGCGTGCCCGATACGCTGCGCATCGTGGTTGACGGCACGATGCCCGACCAGGTCTCCGCCAAGGACCTGATCCTGCGCATCATCGGCGATATCGGCGCCGACGGGGCCGACTACCAGTCGGTCGAGTTCGCGGGGCCGGCCATCGATGTCCTATCCGTCGGCGGCCGCATGACGCTGTGCAATATGGCCGCCGAGATGGGCGCCAAGAACGCCTACGTCGCGCCCGACGCCCTCACCCGCGCCTGGCTGGCGGGCCGTACCTCTCAGCCCTACACCGAAGTCCACCCCGATCCAGACGCGACCTACGCCCGCATTCTCCACTACGATGTATCCACCCTTGCGCCCCAGGTGGCCAAGCCGCATCGTGTGGACAAGGTGGTGCCGGTGGGCGAGGTCGCCGGCCTCGAGATCAACCAGGCCCTGATCGGCACCTGCACCAACGGTCGCCTCGAAGACCTGCGCGCCGCGGCCGACATCCTGCGCGGCAAAAAGATCGCGCCCTGGGTCCGGCTGCTCGTCCTGCCTGCCTCGCGCGAGATCCTGCTCCAGGCCATCCAGGAGGGCCTCATCACCGACCTCGTCGCCGCCGGCGGGACGCTGCTCAACCCCGGCTGTGGTCCCTGCCTGGGGGCGCACGAGGGCTGCATGGCCCCCGGCGAGCGAACCATCTCCACCGCCAACCGCAACTTCAAGGGCCGCATGGGCAGCCCAGAGGCCGAGATCTACCTGGCCAGCCCCGCCACGGTAGCCGCCTCGGCCTTGAAAGGCTCTGTCACCGACCCGCGTGGGCTCTAGCAAGGGAACGAAAAGGAGAGAGAAGATGTGCAATCGAATCGCCGTCAAGCTGTTTCGCCGCGCACCCAGCGTGATCCTGTTGATCACGCTCCTGGTGCTCACGCCGCTCCTCGGAGCCTGTGACATCTCGGTGGGCAAGCAGGAGGTCGTTGTGATCACAGCTACCTCTCAGCCGCAGAGCCAGGTCGTGGTCGTGACGGCCACGTCCGAGCCGCAGAGCCAGGTCGTCGTGGTAACGGCCACGCCCACACAGGGTGTGGCAGTTGTCGAATCGCCTGCCGTGCAGGCCGCCACGCCTGACGTTCAGGCGACGGTCGCAGCGGCCCTCGCCGCGACGCTTGCGGCACAGCCTTCCGATACGCCGGTGCCGCCGACCGACACTGCTGTGCCGCCCACGCCGGACCTGCCGGCTACCCTGCAGGCCATGATGACGCTCACCCAGGCGGCGATCCCGACCAACACGCCCACCAACACGCCCAAGCCGGCCACAAACACGCCCAAGCCACCCACCAGAACGCCAACGCCTGCATCCTATCCGCCGCCCACTCTGCTGAACCCACCGGCCGAGTTTAACTGCTACGATCAGTTCGGTGCAGGCTGCGACTTTAGCTGGAGTTGGGGCATGGCGCTCAAGGCCAATGAGTATTTCCAGGTCCAGCTCGTCGGCCCGAGCAGTGAACATCGTGGGATCCATCCACCAACCAAGGGCTACTCATTCCATTCCAGTAACGACGTCTACCAGATCATCACAGACTGGTGCGATCCCAACAAGTACTGTCACATCCAGTGGGCGGTGGTGGTCGTCGAGTGGGACGGGGTCGACCCCGGCAAGATTGGAAGGACACTCGCAGAGTCGGCGTGGCGCTGGATCAAGCTTTAGCCTGGCTGTTTCCCTCCGCCCCTCGGGGGAGGTGAAAGACCTGCACGGAAGGCGTGTTCCCCGGAGGGGGCAGGCTGAAAACAGGAGGAACGAACTTGGAAAGCAAACTGACCGGCCGGGTCTGGAAGTACGGCGACGACGTCAACACCGACGTAATCTTTCCCGGCAAATATACCTACAGCATCTCGGACCGCAAGGAGATGGCGCAGCACGCGCTCGAGGACCTCGATCCCGGTTTCGTGAAGAACGTCCGCCCGGGCGACATCATCGTCGCCGGCAAGAACTGGGGCTGCGGCAGCTCGCGCGAGCAGGCGGTCATCTGCCTGAAGGAGATCGGCGTCGGCGCCATCGTCGCCCGCAGCTTTGCCCGCATCTACTTCCGCAACTGCATCAACGAGGGCCTGCCCATCGTCACCTGCGACGCCGTCGATTCCGTGGAGAGCGGCGACGAAGTCACCATCGACTTTGAGGCCGGCACGGTCACCACCCCGCGCGGCTCCTACACCTTCCCGCCGCTGGACCCTTCCGTCATGGAGATCCTCAGCACCGGCGGGCTTGTGCCCTACGTCAAGAAGAAACTCGCTGCCAAGTAGATATGTCAGTCTGAGCCGCCGCAGGCGGCGAAGAATCTCGCGTGGCAACATAGCATACTCAAGGAGGACAGAACAGCAATGGCCAAGTACAAGATCGCCTGGCTGCCGGGCGACGGGATCGGCGTCGATGTCATGGATGCCACCCGGATCGTGTTGGACCGCATCGCCCTGGATGCGGAGTACATCCATGGAGACATCGGCTGGGAGTTTTGGTGCAAGGAAGCGCGACGCCCTGCCCAAGCGCACGCTTGACCTGATGAAGGCGACGGACTGCGCGATGTTCGGCGCCATCACCTCCAAGGGCAAGGACGCCGCCGAAAAGGAGCTTGTCCCCGAGCTCCAGGGCAAGGGTCTGCAATATCGCAGCCCGATCGTGCGCATGCGGCAGCTGCTCGACCTCTACATCTGCCTGCGCCCCTGCAAGGCCTATCCCGGCAACCCGCTCAACTACAAGGAAGGCATCGACCTGGTCGTCTTCCGCGAGAACACCGAGGGCATGTACATCGGCGTCGAGTACGCCAAGATCCCCGACGAGATGTTCGCCGTCAAGGGCATGGAGAAGCTGGCCAAGGATGCGGCCATCTCCATCCGCGCCATCACGCCCGGCGGCTCGGAGCGGATCGTGCGCGCGGCCTTCGAGTTCGCCCGCAAGAACAACCGCAGGCGGGTTACCGCGGTGCACAAGGCCAACGTCCTGCGCATGACAGACGCTGTCTTCATGGACGCCGCGCGCAAGGTGGCCAAGGAGTATCCCGACATCCCCTTTGACGATGCCAACATCGACGCCATGGGCATGTGGGTCCTCAAGAACCCGCTCAACTACGACGTGATCGTCACCACCAACCTCTTTGGTGACATTCTGTCCGATCTCTGCGCCCAGATGGTCGGCGGGATGGGCTTTGGCTGCAGCGGCAACATCGGCACGAACTATGCCGTCTTTGAGCCCACGCACGGCTCGGCGCCCAAGTACGCCGGCCAGAACAAGGTGAACCCAATCGCCACCATCCTGGCGGCCAAGATGATGCTCGAGTGGCTGGGCGAGACGGACAAGGCAGCTCAGATCGAGGGCGCCGTGGCCGCCGTCGTGGCCGAGGGCAAGGTCCACACCTATGACATGGGCGGCACCGCCACCTCCCTCGACATGGCGCAGGCCGTCGCCGCCAAGCTCTAGGAAGTGCGCGACTGCGAGGGTTTGACGCCTTCGCCGATTCGGTAGAGAGAAGGTGCCAGGCACGTCGACCGTGCCTGGCACCTTTCGATGGAGGAGAGCATGGACTTTGAGTGGAGTGAAGAGCAGCGCCTGTGGCGCCAGGCCGTGCGCGATTTCGCCCAGAAAGAGATCACGCCCCGCGTCCGCGAGATCGACACTGCCGGACGCATCCCGCCTGAGATCATCGAGGGCATGGCCCGGTTGGGACTCCTCGCCCCGGTCTGCTCCGAGGAGGCCGGCGGCGCCGGCATGGACTGGACCATGGCCGCCATTGCCGCCGAAGAGCTGGGCCGTGCCGACATCAGCCTCGCCATCCCCGTCCTCTACCTGGTGGAGGCTGCCTGGGGCTTTGTCTTTGACCGCTACGGCACGCCCGAGCTCAAGGCCGAGGTCCTGCCCAATGTGACGGCCGGCCAGGCCTTCCTCGGCATCGCCACCACCGAGCCGGGCGGCGGCTCCGATATCTTGGGCGCCTGCCGCACCAAGGCGGTGAAGGATGGGGACGAGTGGGTGCTCAACGGCGAAAAGATGTACATCAGCGGGGTGCGCGAGTCTCTGGCCATGGGTGGCATCCACCTGCTCCTGGCCCGCACCAACCCCGACCCCGCCGCAGAGCACCGGGCTTTCACCTTCTTCGGCCTTCCCCTCAAGGGCACGCCCGGCATCAGCCCCACCTTCTTCGAGGACATGGGCCGCATGGGCATTTCCACGGGGGGATTTGCGCTCGAAGATGTCCGCCTGCCGGCGGCCCAGCATGGTGGGCGAGCTGGACCGAGGCTTCTACCATGCCATGGAGGGCTTCTCGGCTGCCCGCGTGCTCATCGGTGCCACCTGCGTGGGCGCCTCCCAGGCGGTGCTCGAGCTGGGCATGCAGCACATCCAGGAGCGCCACGCCTTCGGCCAACCGCTCGCCGCACACCAGGGTATCTCCTTCCCCCTGGCCGACCGCTACGCCGACCTCGAATCGACGCGGCTCCTGGTCTACAAAGCAGCCTGGATCATGGACCAGAAGTACGGCGCCGGCACGCGCAGCCACTATGACATTGCCCTGGCAGCAGCCCTCGCCAAGCTCCGGGCGCCGCGGGTGGGCTTTGAGACCATGAACGAGGTGGCCGACTGGTTCGGTGCGATGGCCTACACCAAGGAGTGCCCCGTCGAGATGGGTATTCGCGGCATCCGCTCTTACTCCATCGGCGCCGAAGGCACGATGAACGTCATGCGCATGATCATCGCGCGCGAGCTGTTGGAGAGGGGTATCCCCTCATAGGAGGTACCATGAAGGTCTTTATCGCCGGCATCATGCAGGGCTCTCGGCTCGATAGCCTCATCGACGACCAGGACTACCGGCACACGATCGCCCGTGTGGTGCTGCAGCGCATCCCGGGTGCCGAGATAGTCGACCCAAACGAGATCCACCCCGAGGGGGTGAGCTATGGCGACGAGCAGGCCAAGGCCACGCTTCTGGCAATGGCCGGCCTGGCCGCACAGGCCGACCTGGTGGTGGCATACGTCCCGAGCGCCAGCATGGGAACCGCCATCGAGATGTGGCAGGCCTACCAGGCCGGCATCCCGCTGGTGACCATCTCTCCCATGGGGGCCAACTGGGTGGTCAAGTTCCTCTCCGACGCCGTCCTGCCCGATCTGAAGGCCTTTGCCGACTGGTCCGCCACCGGCGCCCTGGAGCAGCTATTGGCGGGTAGAGGGCTTTGACAACTCGCCCGGCCGCCGCTATAATACTTGGTGGGCCGAGACCAGCGACCTCGGCCCACCAATCGAATAGCCCCCATAGCTCAGAGGATAGAGCAACTGCCTTCTAAGCAGTCGGTCGCAGGTTCGAATCCTGCTGGGGGTGCTCCTGTCCGCGCGCGCTACGGTGCGAACGCTCTCAAGAACGCCACCGCATCGTCCCCCAACCGCTCCACCTGGTAGCCGCCCTCCTGCACGATCACGGTCGGCAGGTTGAGTGCGGCGATGCGTAGTCCTACGGCCGCCAGGCCGGCCCTCGTCAAGCAAAACCCGCCTTCCGCGTCGCCCTCGACCGTGTCCAGGCCCAGCGAGAGGACCAGCCAACGCGGGCCAAAGCGCGCCACCTCTGCCACAGCCTCCTCCAGCGCTTCCAGGTAGGCCGAGTCGCCCGTCCCCTGCGGCAGGGGGCAGTTCCAGTTGCTGCCCAAGCCGGCGCCCTCCCCTCGCTCGTCGCGCGCTCCCCAGTAGAAGGGGTACTCCTCTTCGGTGTCCGCGTGCAGCGAAGCATACAGGATGTCTGGGTCCGAGTAAAAGATCGCCTGCGTGCCGTTCCCGTGGTGGTAGTCGACGTCCAGGATCGCCACCTTCTCGCCGGCTGCTTGGAGCGAGCGCGCGGCGATCGCGGCGTTGTTCAGGTAGCAGTAGCCCCCGTACAGGTCGGCCGCCGCGTGGTGGCCCGGCGGCCGGCACAGCGCATACGCGACGCGCGCCTCCCCGCACCTTACCAGCCCGGCGGCCGTCAGCGCACATTGGGCCGCCCAATAGGCAGCCTCCCACGTCCCTTCCAGGATGGGGCTGCCGAAGCCAAAGGCATAGTACCCCTTGAGCGCCAGGAAGCCCCGCGGCTTTGGCCTGGCAGATCGGGTGGCAAAGGTCTCCGTGAAAACCGGCTCTGCCCGGCCGCGGTAGCCTGCATTCTCGGCGTAGACACCGTGTAGGAACCGCACAAACCCCTCGTCGTGCACCGCCAGGATTGGCTCAATGCCGTGATCCCTCGGCTCCAGCACCGGCCCGAGCCCTGCCGCACGCAGCGCGGCGAGGATGGCCTCGGCCCGCGCCGGCACTTCGTAGCTTGAAAAGGGATGGCCCTCATACTCCACCCGGTCGGTGGCGTGCAGCCGGTGGCGGCTGGTATACACTGTCGCCAGACATGCTGCCCGCCGTGCATGACAGGGATCGCTCGCCCGCATTGCGTCTTCCCCCTGCAGCATCCTGTGAATCCTGGAAATCCTGTAATCCTGTCCTGCCCTCACAGCCCGTACGCCGTGTACTCCCCCTCACACGGCGGTCCCGGCGCCGCCCACAGCACGCGCTCGGTCAGGTCCATAATCAACGACACCAGCGTGCATTCCCGCTCATGGGGCGGATCCTCCGGGTCTTCGTGGCTGCAGACCGAGTCCGGGTAGTTCGCGTGATCCCGCAGTAGATCCTGGATCGACGCCACCGTAACCCGGCCCAACTGGGACCGCAGCAGCCGCTGTGCCCGGTTCAGCCGCACGTTCGAGCTGGAGTAGGTGCCTGCCTCTTCCAGCGCCTGCATCTTGGGCGCCAGGTAGTGGTTGGTGTGTACCAGCCAGCCCTCCTCGCCGTACAGGATGACGTGCGTCGTCGCCGCCGTCTCGACCGTGTAGAGCTCGCCGTGGGGATCGGCCAGAATGTAGACATAACCACCTGCGCGCAGCTTTGGCACACACGCCCGGATTGCCTGCCCGATGGTGCGCGCATCCAGGATCGCGCGCGAGCTGAGGATGCGCGGCACCCCGATCCGGCCGTCGGTGGGATAGACCGAGTCGATCGCCACACCAATCCCCTCGGCGTTCAGACCGATGTTTACCAGCAGGGGGCCATAGGTCATGCCGATGAAGGCCGGGCCATCGTCCGGGTAGCCGCGTACCAGGTAGACGTGCTCCTTGTCCACGCTGGTCCAGTCCTCGTTGTGCGCCAGCAGCACGTGGCCGTTTGCCGTCTGGTCGTCGCGCACCGCCAGCGACGTGCAGCCCCACATCCGCTCGCGGGTCTCGGTCAAGCCCTCGTAGCAGTTCAGTGCCCAGACCTCGTCAAAGGAGAGGCCCGAGCCTTCGGCGATGCCGCGCACCTCTTCCACAAACTCGGGAAAGACCTCCTCACCATAGGGCAGGTATTTGCGCGCCTCACGCTGGCCGGCTTCCCACGACAGGTCAACAGCCTGGGGCAGGATCTCGCGATAGCGCTCCATCGCCCGCAGCGCCTCGGCGCGGGCTGCCTCTCCCTGCTGCCGCCCTCGCTCGCGCGGGCCGCCTCTCACTTCGATGATCGGGACTGGTTTCGCAGCCATCAGTTGCGCCCCTCCACTTCTGCCAACGCTTCGGCGAATATCTGGAAGGCCACCTCGGCCTGGGCCTCGCTGATGACCAGCGGCGGCGCAAAGCGGATCGAGTTGGGGCCGCAGGTCAGCAGCAGCAAGCCGCGCTTGAAGCACTCCAGGGTGACTTCCTTGGCCTCCTGCTTTGCCCTGGCCTTGGTACCCTTGTCCTTGACCAGCTCGACGCCGATCATCAGGCCCAGCCCCCGCACATCCCCGATCAGCCGGCTCTCTTCTGCCAGCTCGCGCAGGTTGGCCATCAGCCGGCCGCCGACCAGGACTGCGTTTTCCATCAGCTTCTCCTGCTCGATCACGTCGATGGTCGCCAGGGCCGCGGCGCATGCCACGGGGTTGCCGCCAAAGGTGCTGCCGTGGGTGCCGGACGGCCAGTCCATCACGTCGTCCTGGGCGATCATCGCCGAGACCGGCATGCCGGAGGCCAGACCCTTGGCTGAGCAGACGATGTCGGGCTCGACATCCCAATGCTCGACCGAGAAGAACTTGCCGGTGCGCCCCACGCCGCTCTGCACCTCGTCCGCCACGAGCAGGATCCCATACTTGTCGCACAACGCGCGCAGCCTGGCTAGCCAGCCGGGCGGCGGCACGATGTAGCCTCCTTCCCCCTGGATCGGCTCGACAAAGATGGCGGCCACTTCGTCGGGATGGACCGTCCGCGCAAAGAGCACATCCTCGATGTAGCTCACACACGCCAGGTCACACTCGGGGTAGGAAAGGTTGTAGCCGCACCGGTAGCAGTAGCCAAAGGGGATGTGCGTCACGCCCGAGACCAGCGGTCGAAAGTCCTTCCGGTAGGATGGGCTGCTGCCTGTGAGCGAGATTGCGCCCATCGTTCGCCCGTGGAACGCACCAAAGAAAGCGATCACCTGCGACCGGCCTGAGTGGTAGCGGGCCAGCTTGAAGGCTGCCTCGACTGCTTCGGCTCCCGAGTTGCCCAGGAATACCTTCTTGTCTCCCTTCCCCGGGGCCAGTTGGCCCAATCGCTCGGCAAGGGCCACATAAGTCGGATCGTAGAAATCGGCGCCGCAGATGTGAATCAACCTAGCAGCCTGTTCCTGGATTGCCTCTACGACCCGAGGGTGGCAGTGGCCGGTCGAGCAGACGGCAATGCCGGCCGCGCAGTCCAGGAAGCGGTTGCCGTCCACGTCTTCCACCACCATCCCCTGCGCTCTCTTCACCACCAGGGGATAGGCGAAAGGCAGCGAGGGGGTCACGGCCTTCCGGCAGCGACTGACCACCGCCTGAGCCTCAGGCCCCGGGATCTGTGTCGCCAGATACGGCATGTCCCAAGAATCCATGGCTACTCCTTTTTTCCTCGGGGCTGTCCCGATGCCATTCGATGCGGGCTTCAGAACGGCTCCAATCCTGCAAGTCCTGTCAAGCCTGTCTACTTCGTCTCAGCCTCCGGCGACCACCGGAAGCTCAGCTTGTAGCTTCGCGCGATCATCAACGCCTCTGCCGAGCGAACGCCTGGGATTCCATAGATCTTTTGCGTGATCAGCCGCGTCAGGTGCGGAAGGTCCCGGCAGAACACCTCGGCGATCAGGTCCGAGGCCCCCAGGGTCATCACCAGGTAGGAGACCTCAGGCAGCGCTGAGATTGCCCTGGCGACCTCGTCGACCGCCGCCGGCTCCGCCGTAATCATCAGCATCGCGGGCGCCTGGAAGCCCAGTGCATAGGGGTCGACGATGGCTACTGTCCGAACGATCCCCCGCTCCACCAGTCCCTGGTAGCGCGCGCGGACCGTCGTCTCGGACACATTGACCTGACGTGCTATCTCCGTGAAGGGCGTCCGGCCATCCTCCTGCAGGGTTTGCAGGATCCGCCTATCCAGCTCGTCCATGCTCTCGCCGGGGCTCGATACTCGCCCTTCCTCCGCCTGATTTGCCCTGGACTCCCGGGCTTGTTCAAGGCCATTTCCCCGTCTCTGCGGCATCCTCTTCACTCCGGTTCGTCATCCTGAGCGCGGCGAAGGATCTCGGCTGTATACAACAGGAAGGTCCTCGCTTATCAAGGCTCGCTGCCTATTCTACCACGGAATCCGCGCCTTGGCAACCCCATGAGTTCGCTTTTCAAGGAACTTGACACGCGGCCCTACCTGTGCTATCCTCCGCCCGTGAAGCTCGACATCGTCTTGTCTGGCGGCAGGGTCCTCGACGGCTGCGGAACCCCCTGGTTCTGGGGGGACGTGGGCATCCTCGACGGGCTGGTGGCGGCCGTCTCCCCCCCGGGCCGGCTGCAGGGCCGGCGCCACTTTTCCCTCGACGGACGATTCGTGGCTCCAGGCTTTGTCGACATCCACACCCATTCTGATCTCTCTATCCTGGTCAACCGGCGCGCCGAGAGCGTCGTGCACCAGGGCGTGACCACTGAGGTCATCGGCAATTGCGGCATGTCGCCCGCCCCGCTGGCGTACGACCGCTTGGCCGAGATGCGTGGCTACTGGGGCAGCATCTCGGACCAACCTGAGGTGACCTGGAATTGGCGCACCTTCGCCGGTTACCTGCACACCCTGGAGCGGGACGGCCTGGCCATCAACCTCTCTTCTCTCTTGGGCCATGGGGCGTTGCGCATCTCCGTGATGGGCCTGGACGAACGCGCTCCGACGCCTTCCGAGCTGGGCCAGATGGAGGCGCTGGCCGAAGAGGCGATGGAGGCCGGTGCCTGCGGCCTCTCCACCGGCCTGGTCTACCCGCCCGGCTGCTACGCGGCGACCGAGGAGATCGTGGCGCTGGCCAAGGTCGCCGCCCGCTACGGCGGCCTGTACGCCTCGCACATCCGAGGCGAGCGGGAGACGGTCCTCGAGGCGGTCGCCGAAGCGATCCGCATCGGCCGCGAGGCCGGGCTGCCGGTGCAGGTTTCCCACAACGCGCCCAAGTTTGGCGCGCCCTGCGATGCTTCCGCCACGCTGCGCCTGGTCGAAGAGGCCCGGGCGCAGGGGCTCGACGTAACGGTGGACAACGACGTGCACACCGACCTGGGGCCCGCCCTCGTGGACGGCCTGCCGCAGGAAATCCAGTCGCGCTCTGCTGCCGAGATCGCCGCCCTGCTCTCTGATCCCGAGACACGCCGGCAGATCCGCGACGAGATCGTCCTCGACCGGCGGCCGGCCTTTGGCCCGGTCGGGCTGCTCAAGCATGGCCGTTGGGAGCGCATCACTATCCTGCATGCCCCCGGCTCGCCCGGCGCGGCCGGCAAGACGCTTGCTGCCCTGGCCCAGGAGCGCGGACGGGACCCCTTCGACGTCTATTTCGATCTCATCCTCGAAAGCGGCAGCGACGCCGAGGCGATCTGGGACTATATCGATGAAGCCAACATCCGCCTTCTCCTCCGGCATCCCTACGTCATGATCTGCTCCGACGGCGGCGTGTTGGCCCCCTACGGCTTCCTGAACGACCCTCCGCCCTATGCGCCTTGCAGCTACGGCGAGTTCCCCGGCGTGCTGGAGCGCTACGTGCGGGATGAGCCGCTGCTGACGCTGGAAGAAGCCATCCGCAAGATGACCTCCTTCCCCGCCCGGCGCTTTGGGTTGGAAGGCCGGGGCGTGCTCCAGCCGGGAGCCCACGCCGACCTCGTCGTGTTTGACCTGGACCGTATCCACGACCGCGCCACCAACCTCTACCCGCACACCTTCCCTTTCGAGAATTATCCCCACCGCTACCCGGAGGGGATCGACTATGTCTTTGTCAACGGCACCCTGGTCGTCGACGGCCAGGATCATACCGGCGCCCTGCCCGGCCGCGTCCTGAGGCACGGCGCGCAGGGTATTCCGTAGCATAGGGTCTTGTGCCCGTTCTACCCTCCCCCCTGCCGCAGCGGGGGGGATAGAGGGGGGTAACCGGTTTATGCCATCCGATCCGATCCCCATCTTCGAGTTCCGCGGCACCCACCGCCAGGTGGGGCAGCAGATCGGAGAAGCCATGAAATCCAGGCTCCAGCGCATGGCAGCCGGCGCGCGCGAGGGCCTACCCCGCGGCGTCACCTGGGAAGACATGCTTCTTCAGGGCCAAGCCTACCTGGTCCACAGCCGCGAAGTCTATCCCCAATACGTCGACGAGCTAGAGGGCATCGCAGAGGCGGCCGGCTTGCCCTTCGACGAGCTGTTCCTCTGGCTGTGCGAAGAGCTGTGGGAGCCGGCTGCCTGGCGCCGTGGCTGCACCGACATGGTCGCGCGCGGCCGCGCCACCGCCGACGGATCGACCCTGGTAGCGCACACCAACGACTTGGGCCCCGAAGTGGAGGATGACCTCGTCATCCTGAAGGTGCAGGCCGGCGACGAGCCCGAGTTCCTGGGGGTCACGGTAGGGGGCGCCGGCTACAGCGCCGGCTTCAACGCCGCCGGCATCAGCATGACCGGCAACCAGGTGGACTGCAACGACATCCGGCCCGGCGTGCCCCGACTCCTCTGCGTGCGGGCCATCCTGGCGGCGCGCCGGCTCGAAGAGGCGATGAACGCCTGCCTCCTCCCGCGCCGTGCCTCCAATTATAACAACGTCATCGCCGACGCCCATGGAGAGGTCTATTGCATGGAGGGCTCTGCCACCGACTGCGAGCCGGTCTACATCGAAGGCGACCTGCTGGCCCACGCCAACCACTACGCCAGCCCGCCCATGCGCCGCTTCGAGGCCGATCGCAACACCATCAGCGGCTCGGTCATCCGTCACAACCGCGCCTGGCGGCTGCTGCGCGAGAACTATGGCCGGCTCACGCCCGAGTGCTTCCAGTCGCTGCTCGCCGACCATGCCAACTACCCCGGCTCCATCTGCAAGCACGGCACGGAGAGCGTGACCGTCTTTAGCCTGATTGTCCGGCTGGAGGAGCGGCGCGCCTGGATCGGCAAAGGGCGGCCCTGCCAGGCAACCTACTACGAATACGCGCTGGAGCCCTTCGGCCCGCGCCCAGACTAAATGTACGCGCTGATCGGGTGCCTGATGGGCGCCGCAGTGGGGCTGGGCGCCTGGTGGGCCGGAAGGGCCTGGCCCACGGACCGCAGGGCACCACCCGAGGACGAGCATCCGACGCTTCCGGCGGCAGCCCGCCAGGGATGGCGCGGCGCTCTCACCTTGGCCGCCGGCCTGGCCGCGTGGGGCGCCTATGCCGGCTGGCGAACAGCGTACCTGGGCATGACGGTGCTGGCCGTCCTCTTCACGGGCCTGCTCTTGCTGGTCAGCCTCGTCGACCTGCGGCTGCGCCGCGTCCCTGGCGTCCTGCTCGTCCTCTTGCTGGGCCTGGCCCTGGCTCAGGCCCTCTGGCTTGGGCAGCCGGCTCCGTGGGCGGCGCTCCTGGGCCTGGCGGTCGGGGGTGCACTCTTCCTTCTCCTCTCGCTGCCGAGGCACGGAGCGCTCGGCCCCGGCGATGTCCGGCTGGCCGCCGTCCTCGGAGCCATGCTTGGCCTGCCGGACATCCTCCTCGCATTGGGCGCCGGCATCCTCGCAGCGGGAGCCGGCGCCCTGTGGCTCCTGGCTACGCACCGCGCCGGGCGCCGCGACCGCATGGCCTACGCTCCCTACCTGGCGCTGGGTGCGTGGCTTGTCTGGACCCGGTCGTCTGGCCTTTGGCCCTGGTAGCAGGAGTTATCCCTGCTGCCCCTTCCACCCCGCCAGGAATCGCCTCCAATTGAATGACTCGCCCGACAGCAGGTTCCCCGACCGGAAAAAGCGTGCCCCCAGCACCACCGCCGCGTAGGCCGTGCCCGCCAGCAGCGCCAGGCTCAGCCCAATCTGCCACAAAGGCACCGCCTGCACCGCCAGCCGCGTCACCATCGCGCCCGGCGCGCTGAAGGGGAAGAAGCTCAGGAACAGCACCAATGGGCTATCCGGACTCTGTATCATCACGGACCCGAACATCAGCGTCGGCATCAGTGGGATCACCAGGATCCAGATCGCCTGGTTGGCCTCGCGTGCGCTGGTGGCTATCGCCCCGGCAGCCGCCATCACCGACGCAAAGAGCAGGTATCCCAGCACCAGGAAAAGCAGCGCCCACACCACGAACCCGGGCGGGAACTCGAACTGCCCCAGCTTGAGCAGGTCGGCGCTGCGGTCCAGCGCCAGCACCCCGCCGCCCACCCAGATCGTGCCCTGCACGACCACGATCAGGCTCATCGCCAGCACCTTGCCCACCATCAACTGCTTGGGATCCAGGCTGAGCAGCAGCACCTCGGCCGTCCGGTTCTCCTTCTCCGTTACCACGCTGCGCATCAGGTAGCTGGCACCCATCACCAACACGAAGTAGAAGACATACGGCACCAGGCTGGATACCATGCCCGCCAGCGCCGCGTTCTCTGTGCCGGCCTCGGCCGGCGGGTTCAGCTCGTGCGTTACCGCCAGGTTCCCCGGCGTGGGGTTGCGCAGCGCCGCCATCCTCTGGGCATCCCCTGTCAGGTTGTAGTTGATGATATAGTCCAGCAACCACGCGGTGTCGCTCGAAAAGGCCAGTCCGCCGCCCGCCCGCAGGAGCTGGAACCCCTCGTCATACACCGACACCTGCCCGCTGGTGAGATAATCCCCTGGGACGGACACAACCTGTTCCACCAGCCCGGCTTCGAGCGCTGCGCGGGCGGTCGCCTCGTCGGGAAACCGCTCGAACCAATCCTCCCCGAGCTCGGGCGGGAACCGGCTCATCAGCCCGGCCGGATCGACCAGGCCAATGGCCGGCATCTCGTAGCTCTGTGTGCCTTGCCCAGCACCCTGCGCCGTCTCGGCCGTCTCGTACCCCCGGGAGATGAGGAGCGCTTGGATCCCAACGAGCACGATCGGCAGCAGAACGGCCATGAGCCAGAACCCCGGCTGGCGCAGGATCACACCCGCGTCATGTTTCGTCACCAACCAGATCTTTTTCATCGGTTACCCCCGCAGTGCCGCCCGCACCGCCTTCGCGCTCAGCGGCTGCCCATAGACCAGCATGCCTGCCCGGAAGACGCGCGTCGCCACCCAGATCATCCCTGCCGCACTTGCCACGAGCAGTCCCCACCCGAGGGCGATCTGCCACACCGGGACGCTGCCCAGCCCCCACCGCACCGACAGAGTGAGAAACGAAGTGATGGGGAAGAGACTCATGCCTACGATCAGGGGGTGGGTCGAGTTCTCCAACAGAAGCGGCAGCGCAAAGAGAGGCGCCATGAAGAGCAGGTTCAGGATGCCCGCGATCTGCTGGCCCTGCTGGATCTCGGTCACGGCAGAGCCGATGGTGACCATGATGGCCGCAAACAGGATGTAGGCCGGAAAAAAGAGCAGAACGACCATCCCCAGGTAGCCCCATGGCACGACGATTTGTTGCAGCTCCGGCACGGAGGGCGCCGCCAGCACGATCCCGGCGATGAGGGCGGCCGCGTAGACGGCGAGTTGCGTCAGCGCGGCAGCCAGGAGCCCCAGCGTCTTGCCGGCGATTAGCTGCGCCGGCGTGACGGACGTGACCAGGACCTCCAGCGTGCGGTTCTCCTTCTCGCGGGCCACGGCCTCCAGCATATAGCCAGAGGCCGTCATGGTGGCAATGAAGAAAAAGGCGGACGCCACGATGGGCAGGATGATGTTGGCAATGCCGCTCTCGCTGAACTGCCGGCCGCTGCCCACATCGTGCACCGTCACGGCCGAGCCCTCCGTTAGCCGCTTTTGGACCTCCTCGGGGTAGCCCGCGACCAGGCTCGCCCGCACCAGGTCGTCGAACTGTCCCCAGGCACGTCCGTCGAGCGTCCCCTGCTGGGTATACAGCTCTGTGGTCAGCGAAGCCGGGTAGCCCTCGGGCAGGACAAAGAACGCCTGGATCTGCCCTCTCTGCAGCGCGGCCAGCGCCGCCTCCTGGTCGGCATAGGCGATAGATCTGGATCCGCTCCTCCGCATCGGGCAGCGTCGCCTGCAGCGACTCGTCCATGATCCCGGCATGATCGACGTAGCCGACCGGCGTGTTGTCTTGGCCCGACTGCTCGATCAAGATCACCGCGCCGACCAAGACCAGGATCGCCACCGGGATCGCCAGCGTGGCGAGCAGGAACGCCCGCCGCAGCACCGTGCGCCGGTACTCGTTCCTAGCGACCAGCCATAGGTTATGCATGGCTCGCCTCCGGCTTGCTGCTCCGTCCTGGACCACCTGGACAAAGATATCGTCCAGTGACGGCTCCTCCAGGGCAAAGCGCTCGATCCTGACCCCCTCGCGCGCGGCCACGGCTCGGAACACTTCTTGGGGGTTGACACCCCGCCCGAGCGCCAGGTGCCAGGTCCCGTTCTCCTTGCGTGTCTCGAGCACGCCGGGCAGGCCGACGAAATCGCCCTGGCCTTCCAGCACAACCGCATTCCCGGCGAACTCGCGCTTGATCTCGGCCACCTGGCCGTAGAGCACCGTCCGGCCGGCGTCGATCAGCACGATCCGGTCGCACAGCGCCTCCACCTGGTACATCTGGTGCGTGGACATCAGGATGCATTTGCCTGCCCGGCGCTGTTCCTCGAAAATCTGCTGGATCAGGCGCGTGTTCACCGGGTCGAGGCCGGCGAAGGGCTCGTCCACGACAATCAGCTCAGGATCGTGCAGAAGCGTGGCGATGAGCTGGGCCTTTTGCTGCATCCCCTTGCTCAGCTCCTGCACCTTCTTCGTGCGGTGCTCCCACAGATCGAGCCGCTTCAGCCACTCCGGCAGTCTTGCGCGCGCGACCGCCTCCGTCATCCCTTTCAGTGTGGCGAGGTAGACCAGGGTGGGCTCTAGTTTCTGGTCCTTGTACAGGCCGCGCTCCTCCGGCATGTAGCCGATGCGCTGCTTCTTGGCCTCGTCCAGCGCGCCTCCCAGGATGTGCACCGTGCCCGAATCGGGCCGGAAGATGTCCAGCATCATGCGGATGGTCGTCGTCTTGCCGGCGCCGTTCGGCCCCAGCAGTCCAAAGATCTCTCCCTGCCCAACCTCGAACGATACGTCGGCCACGGCCTGCGTCTGTCCAAAGCGCTTGGCCAGGTGCGACACTTCTACGATTGCCATTCCACACCCTCCCCTCATCGTCATTCTGAGCGAAGCGAAGGATCTTCGGTGCCTGCGGCCGCTCAGAATAGCTGATATGAGAACCAAACGGACTGGGGCTCCTACCCCGCCCGCCTCGCCCGAATCCGGGCATCGACCCACTGGGCCAGCACTCCTGCCAGCCCACCCAAGAAAGTCGACACGACAACGTACACCTGGGGTACACTCAACAGCCACGGGTCTCCCAGGCGCTGTGCCGAGAACCCATACACTTCATCTCCCAGCAGTACTGCGTAGACATTGGGCAGCGTGCACGAATCAAGAGGCCATGCCCAGGCTGCTAGCAAGCCACTGGCTATGCCAAAGACCGAGAACCCAAGCGCGATCGCCCACCGCCTCGGGATTCGGACCGCACGGAAGAGGAAAACCAGCCCGGCGATGACCAGCCCGTACACCGCGGTCAGCACAACAATGGGAAGCACCACGCCGCGCACGCCAGTCTCCTCTGCCCCTACCGAACTCCTGTGAATCCTGCGAATCCTGTCATCCTGTCCATCACGCGTCAGGATACCAGGGCACTGGGGGACCTGTCATCCCCCAACTGGGTGAATAATCGGTCCCATGCGGAACCTACTCGTACACCTTCTCGTCCGCCGCCTCGGCCTCCGGCGCGTCCGCCTCGATGTCCCGCACCTGCTCCCTGCGGCCGGCCAGTTCCCGGTAGTACTCATGCTGGATGATCAGGTTCATTACCTCGTTCGTCCCCGTCCAGATCATGATCAGCCGGGTATCGCGCAGCAGCCGCTCGATCGGGTAGACGTTGGTGTAGCCGATCCCACCCATCACCTGCATAGCGTGGTTCACCACCTGCCAGGCCATATCGGTCGCGAACTTTTTCGCCTCCGACACCAATCGCCGGCAGCGCGCCGGGTCATCGCCGGCATCGATCGCCCGCGCCGCACCGTACACCAGCATACGGGCCGCGTCCAGTTGGGTAATGCTGTCGGCCAGCTTGAAGCTCACCCCCTCGAACGCCCGGATTTTCTGGCCGAACGCCTTGCGCCGGTCGGCGTAGCGCGCCGCCACCTCGAGCGCGGCGCGCGCCATCCCCAGCGCCCCTGCCGCGCTGGTCATCCGCTCCGGGATCATCATCTGGTAGAAGAGGTCGGCCGCGCCGTTCTCGCGCCCGATCAAATTCGCGGCCGGCACGCGTGCCCCCCGGAAATAGATCCGTCCCGTGCCCCCGCCCCGCGTGCCCATCAGGCCGTAGACGTGCTGCACCTCCACGCCCGGCCCGCGCTCGACGACGAAGGCACTCAGACCCTGGTGTGGCTTCGCCTGCGGGTCGGTGCGGGCGTAGACCAGGAATAGGTCGGCGCCTTCCGCCCCGACGACGAAGCGCTTCTGGCCTTCGAGCACGAACTCGTCGCCTTCGCGTCGCGCCTGCGTCGTCGTGCCGAAAAAGTCCGACCCGCCGCGCGGCTCAGTGAGCGCCTCGGCGACGGTCAGCTTCCCCTCCAGCACGGGCTGCAGCCAGCGCTCCTTCTGCTCTGGGGTACCAAAGCGGTCGAGGGCCTCGCCGACGATGCTGGGCAGCGAGTAGAGGCAGGCCAAGGAGGTGCCCAGCACGCCCACCTCCTCCAAGGCGACGATCTCGTCGGCCCAGCCCAGGCCCCGCCCGCCATACTCTGGGGAAGCGCAGGCCCAGCAGGTTGCGCTCGTGCCGCCTCTTCGACATAGTGGCGAGGGTAGCGCACCCGGTCGGCGTCCATGTCCAGGATGAGCTGGCGCGGCACGCTGCTGACGAAGGCACGCATCTCAGCACGGAGGTCCTGCTGACCGGGCGTTAGGATGGCGTCAAACATAATGATACCTCCTTGCGAACGCACCCCATAATTCACTACGCCTTCCGCATGAGTAGGGAGAAGGTGCGTGGCAGGCAGCCGGCCAGCTCTGCCGGTGCAGATCGGAAACTAAACCCAGTATCAGGTCAGGATGCTCCTCGAAACGCTCCAATCGCATGCCCGTCCGCAACCAACTTGTTCATCAGCTCACCCAGTGCTCTTGCAGTTGGCGCTCGTGTACGTGAAACCGGTCTCGATCTGCATGTTCCTCGATGGTATCTAGAACATTGTCGGCCAACCGCGATATTGTTGACAATCTCCTCCGAGAAGTAGTGGCCGGTTCGCGCGCTCGAGCTGGTAGGTGGTCGCTTGCCATATCCCAGACCCAATCCAGTGGATGTCCCTCGATATACATACAGCCTTCCACCTGGCTTGAGCAGGCGCGCCACGACGCGTGCCCAGGCCTGAATGTCCATGATCCAGGGCAATGCACCCCGCCCGGTGTACACGAGGTCTGCTGTGCTATCCAGTTGCTGTGGGGCATCCAGAACGTCACAGCAATACCAACGGGCTGGGGCAGACAGCGCAGCGGATTTCCGCTGCGCAACTGCGATGATCCTCTCGCTGATATCTATCCCCACAACCTCGCCTGCGCCCATCTTCCACAACGAGAGGGTATCTGTTCCACCAGCACATTGCAGGTGAATCGCACGTTCGCACCAAGCCTCCAGACCATGCAAGAATCGGCATTCAGGGAGAAGCAAGCTGTTGCTTCCGGAGCGCAACAAGGCAATGTCATCTACCTCGTCGCGCTCATAGATCCCCGCCGCCACATCCCATGCGAGGCCAGTTTCCCTTGTGTCTGTCTTTCTCAGTCTCCGCACATGGAAAACACTCACACAATGAACTGCTCGACCCACTACCTCCTCTTCAGCTCCCTCACCCGCCCCCACATGATCGCCACGAAGCCGATCGCGGCCGCCAGCAGCAAGAAGGGCGACACACCGGCCAGTACCTCGAACACGCCCACTCCCGTCCACTCGAACAGCGGCTCGCCGATCGCTTTCAACAGGATGCCGGCGTTCAGCAGCCCGATGATCGCCCAGAAGAGAGGCTCGCTCCCCCGCTGCGTCTGGCCGTGGCGCCGCCAGTTCGCGTCGTCCGGCTTGAGCCCGATCTGCAGCGGCGGCAGCAGCCACCAGCCCACCCCCAAGATAAGCTGCGTCACCCAGCCGTCGACGACAAAGACAATGTGGCTGCTCCGCAGCGCCGCCAGCCCCGGCCACAACGTTACCCAGCGGTTGACGAGCAGCAGCGCCCCAAGCGCCGAACCCAGGCAGAAGTACACAAACGCCGCTTTCACCGATACGCGCGTAGTCGGTGGCATACCATACCTCCTATTGTTCCATGGCCCGGATGCGGCCCCAGATCAGGGCGCCAAAGCCTACGGCCGCCAGCGCCTGCAGCACTCCTGAAAGGGCCACCAGCGCCTTCATCCACGGCTCTCCGGTCATCAGGGCAAACGGCTCTAGCGCAAAGCGCAGCACCAGGCCGGCGTTCAGGCAGACGACCACCGCCCACGCCAGCCAGGCGGCCCCTCGTGGCTGGGGATTCTGTTCCTTCAGAAAGCGGGGGAACATCCAGTACGCGATGCCGAGCGCCAATTGGCTGATCCAGCCGACCACCAGCAGGTGGATCTGGCTGAGGTAGACCGAGCGAAGCCACCGGCCGAGGGCCAGTCCGTCGAAAACCATCAGCGCGCCGAGCAGAAAGGCAGCCACAAGGTAGACGAACGAGGCTCTGACAAAGATGCGCGCCAATCGTGGCATACACACCTCCTTCTTGATCGTTGCAGCAGTCATTATAGCCGATGGCCTGAAGGGCGTCAACCAACATCCCTAACCTACACCCGCACACTCCACTTGGGCGCGGTCTCAGACCCGCCCCTACGGTGTCCGACCGCTCGCGTGCCAGCCCACCATGCGCCCGAGGGTTGTTGGACCCCTGCATCTGTGCTATACTGCGCGCCGGTGTTCTGGCAGTCCGTAGCATAGCCCCTTGTGGGCGCCGATCGGCCCAAGGGAGGAGAGCAATGGCGAGTCGTTCGGGCGAAACCATGCCCTCGCGGTTTCGCGCACGCACGGTGCGCGGCGAGTCGTACCAAGTAGAAGACATCACGCTCACCCCGGAGGCGAGGGTCATTGCCTTCGGGCGTGCCCGCGCCAACATCGGCGCCGAGCAGATTTCTGGGGTTGGAGCCGGATTCGCCCAGATCACCCCGGTAGCGGTCGTGGTTGGCACGACCGAGGGTGACAAGCGAGTCCCCATCGTCGACGCCACGGCTGCCGCACTCTGGCGCCTCGGCGCGATTGCGGTCGCCCTCCTTCTTCTCGGCGCCTGCATCCGCTGGCTGGCGCGCCGCGCGTAGGATAGCGCATGGGCGCTGGGTTCTGGACTGGATAAGGAGTCTGACCATGTCCGTCAACAAAGTCTTTGATCTGATCGAAGAAGCACGCGAATCGGCCAATTGGCGGGCCGCCTTTGGCGAGCCTCAGCAGGTGGAGGGAATGACCATCATCCCGGTGGCCCAGGTCGGCTATGGCTTCGGCCTGGGCTTTGGCCAGGGGGCGCGGCCGGGCGAGGCGCACGACGCGGCCGAGCCGGCGGTCCCCAACGAGGGCGGCGGCGGTGGAGGCGGCGCTTCCAGCAAGCCCCTGGGGACCATCGTGGTCTCCCAGGGCCAGGTTTCCTTTGAATCCACCCCGGACGAAGGCAAAATCGTCCTCGCCGGCCTTGCCGTTGGGGCGCTTGCGTGTGGGAGCTGGCCAGGACTCTGCGCGCTATCTTTGGGCGGCGCTGATTGTCCTCCCCTCCCTCTGTCGCAGCCGGGGCCGGGGATGGTAGGTCTCACCTTCTGGGTATAGCTTCGATATGCTGACTCAGCTTATTCACAACGGCGTCGTGGTCCCTGACGCGGCGCCTCCGCTCGGCCTGGTGCTGACCATCCGGGGCAAGCAGGTACCCCTCAGCCCTGCCCAGGAAGAGATGGCCCTCGCCTGGGCCCGAAAGCAGGGTACGCCCTACGTGGCCGACCGGGCCTTTGTGCGCAACTTTCTCGAGGATTTCGCCCGGGCGCTGGGGCTTGGCTCACCCCTAGCCGAGTCCGAGGTGGACTTCGGGCCTGCCATCCAGGTCGTCGAGGCGGAGAGGCAGGCCAAGGCGCAGATGACGCCAGAAGAGCGCGCTTCCCTGGCGGCGGAGCGCAAGGCTCGGCGCGAGGCGCTCCGCCGGGAATTCGGCCGGGCGCTCGTCGACGGCGAGCAGGTCCTGCTCGCCAACTACATCGTCGAGCCGGGCGGCATCTTCATGGGCCGCGGCAAGCACCCCTTGCGTGGCCGGTGGAAAGAGGGCGCCCGGCAGCACGACATCACGCTCAACCTCAGCCCCGACGCGCCGCAACCCCCGGGAGATTGGCAAATCGTCTGGCAGCCGGACTCGTTGTGGGTCGCCCGCTGGCAGGACAAGCTCTCGGGCAAGATGAAGTACGTCTGGCTCAGCGACACGGCGCCTATCAAGCAGACCAGGGAAGCCGCCAAGTTCGACCGTGCCCGCTCTGCTGAACGCCCGGCTTGAAGAGGTGCGGGAGCGCATCGAGCAGGACCTTTCCGGCCCCGATCCCAAGCGCCGCATGATTGCCACGGCCTGCTACCTGATCGACGCCCTGTGCCTGCGGGTGGGGGACGAAAAGGATCCCGACGAGGCCGACACGGTCGGCGCGACCACCCTTCGCCCGGAGCACGTCACGCTCCAGCCCGAGGGCAAGGCCGAGTTCCGGTTCCTGGGCAAAGACTCGGTGCTGTGGCACAAGTCCCTGGACCTGCCGCCCGTGGTAGCCGAGAGCCTGGCCGAGCTAATCCGCTCTGCCCGGCCGTCCAAGAGCAGCGGGAATGGAGACCGAGGCCACCCGACGCGCGACCTGCCACAGCTCTTTCCTGACATCAACAGCGGTGATGTCAATGCGTACCTTGGCTCCATCTTGCCCAGGCTGACGGCCAAGGTCTTTCGCACCCATCACGCCACCTTGGCCGTGCGCACCGGCCTGGAGGCGTCCGGGGTTGAGCCGGGCGATCCCGACTACCGCAAGTGGGAAGCCGCCAGCCTGGCAAATCTCGATGCGGCGGTGCTCTGCAACCACACCCGCCAGGTGCCCGCAGGCTGGTCCCGCAGCCGGGAAAAGCTCAAAGAACGGCAGGAGAAGGCAGAGGAGCGCGTGCGTGCCTGCCGCGAGCAGGTCAAGACGCTGCGCGAGGAGCTCGCAGCCGTCCAGGCGGAGGGCCGCGAGAAAAAGAAGAGCGCCCCAGCCGACAAGCGGAAGCAGATCCAGGAACGCTACCGCAAGCGAGTCGATGCCGCAGAGCGTCGCCTGGCCAAGGCCGAGTCTCAGCTCGAGGCGGCACGCCTTGCCCAGGGTAAGTGCAAATCGGAGGCATCTGTTGCCGCCAAGAAGCGCTCCTGGAACCTGGGCACCAGCCTGAAATCGTACATCGATCCGCGCGTCTATCACGGTTGGGGCCAACAGGTCGGGTACGACGTGCTGGAACGCTACTATCCCACGGCACTCCGGCTCAAGTTTGCCTGGGTGCGCGAAGCTCTCCCTGAGCCGGAGCCCGGCGTGGACTGTGAAGGCTCGTAGGGGGCCCGCTCTGACCTGTGCTGACCATCGCAGGAGGTGCCAGGTGACGACTACCCGACCCATGAAGCTGATGATCCCCGGCCCTGTCGACGTCGACGACGATGTGCTGGACGCGCTCGCCCGGCCGCTCATCCCGCACTATGGCCCGCTCTGGATACCCACCTACAACGAGGCGGTCGAGCGGCTCCAGCAGCTCTTTGGCACGCACAACACCCTGTTCATGATCCCTGGGCCTGGCACGGCGGCGCTCGATGCCGCGCTGGGCAGCATGATGCGCACCGGCGACAAAATCCTCGTTGCCTCCAACGGCTTCTTTGGTCGGCGGACCGTGGCGCTTGCACGTGCCTATGGGCTTGAGGTCTGCGCCGAGGAGGGACCCCTGGACAGGCCTCTCGATCCGGACGCCATCCGCAGGCGCCTCCTCGCCGAGCGCGGTGTCCGGGCGCTGGCCCTGGTGCACCTCGAGACCTCGACCGGCGTCCTCAACCCGCTGCGCGAGATCGCCGCGGTCGCCCGGGAGCTGGACGTGCCGGTCATCGTCGACGCCGTGTCGTCGATGGGAGGAGTTCCCCTCCCGGTCGACGAGTGGGGGATCGACGTGTGCGTAACCGTCATCAACAAGTGCCTCGCCTGCCCGCCCGCGATTGCCCCGATCTCGATCAGCCGGCGAGCCTGGGACCAGATCGAGCGAACGGGAGACAGCCATCACGGCTGGTACCTGGATCTGCGCGTCTGGAGGGACTATGCCACGCGGTGGGGAAGCTGGCACCCAACCCCAACGACCCTCCCGACCAACAACATTGTCGCCGCCCTCGCCAGCCTGCGCCAGATCGCAGCCATGGGCCTCGAGGCCCACTACCGGCAGTTCGCCGATGCCGCGCAGATGGTCCGTTCCGGGCTCAGCCAGCTTGGCTTTCAGCTCTTTACCGACGAGGCCTATGCCTCGCCCCTGATTACGGCCGTGCGCGAGCGTGCCGACCTCGACATCGAGGAGATGCGCCGGTACTTGATGGATGAGCGAGGCATCATGGTCTCGGGCGGCCTGGACGATCTTCACGGCCACATCTTCCGCATCGGCCATATCGGCAAGGCCCGCTCGCCGGAATACAGCCGGCTTCTGCTCGAGGGCATCGAAGCCTACCTCCGGCTTGTCGGATTGCAGCCTGATGGCAGCGCCTGATTCCCTCCCCCCTGCCGCGGCGGGGGGACGGAGGGGGAGGGCTCCGAGCCCTTCTCCATCCGCACCTCGCCTTGGCGCCAGGTCGTTCGGGCGGTGCAGGCCGCCGCCCTGGAGGCCGTCGAGCCGGGGGCCGCAGTCTTGCGCCACCTCCGGCTGGACGGTCGCACGTTGGCGGTCGCCGGGCGCGCCTACGATACGGCGGCGTACGACCGCATCTGGGCCATCGGCGCCGGCAAGGCAGCGCCGGCCATGGCAGCCGCAGTCGCCGCGCTCCTGGGTGACCGGCTGGCGGGTGGATTGGTCGTGACCAAGTCCGGGCATGCCGGCCGGACGCGCTACGCCGGCCCTATCGAGGTCGTCGAGGCCGGCCATCCGATCCCCGACGAGGCCGGGGTGCATGCAGCCCAGCGCCTGGATGGCCTCCTGTCCGGCCTCTCGCCGCGCGACCTGGTGCTGGTTCTCCTGTCGGGCGGCGCCTCGGCGCTCACTACCCTGCCGGCTCCCGGCCTGAGCCTGGCCGATCTCCAGGCGACCACGGCCCTTCTCCTCGGCTGTGGGGCGTCCATCGTAGAGCTCAATACCCTTCGCAAGCACCTCTGCCTGCTCAAGGGAGGGGACCTGGCCCGCCGTGCGGCGCCGGCCACCATCGTCTCTCTCATTCTCTCTGACGTGGTCGGTGACCCGCTGGACGCCATCGCCTCCGGCCCGACTGCTCCCCGATCCCACCACCTTTGAGGACGCCTGGGCCGTGCTGGAGCGCTACGGCCTGACAGGGCGTGTGCCCGAGGCAGTGCGCGAGCACCTGCGGGCAGGACTTGCCGGCCGCCTGCCCGACACGCCCAAGCCGGGCGATCCCCTCTTCTCGTGCGTGCAGAACGTCGTCGTCGGCAGCAACCGGCTGGCGGCCGAAGCCGCCGTCGGGGCTGCCACCGCCGCAGGCCTTCATAGCCTCCTTCTCTCCACCTTTGTCGAAGGTGAGGCGCGGCAGGTGGGGCGCGTGGCAGCGGCCCTGGCCCGCGAGCTGGTCGCTCATGACCGGCCTGTGCCCCGGCCGGCCTGCCTGGTCTGGGGTGGCGAGACCACTGTGACGTTGACCGGCCAGGGCAAAGGCGGCCGCAACCAGGAGCTTGCCCTGGCGGCTGCCGTGGGCATGCACCGGCTTGCCGGGGTACTGCTCGTGGCGTTGGCCACAGACGGCAACGACGGGCCCACCGGCGCGGCGGGCGCCGTCGCCACGGGAGACACCGTCGCTCGGGCGCGGGCACTCGGCCTCGACCCTGCCGCACACCTCCGCGAGAACAACGCCTATCCCTTCTTCGAGTCTTTGGACGACCTGCTCGTCACCGGCCCGACGGGCACAAACGTAAACGACCTGCTGCTTCTTTTCGCGTTCCCACAGTGAGATCGGCGCGGGGCCAAGTTGACAAGCCGGCTCAACGGCGTATACTGAGCGGCGTGATATGGGCCGGTCGCACTGGCGCAGGCTCAAGGAAAGGAAACGAGGCAAGCATGCAGAATGTGTGCTGGTGTGTCGTTGTTCCGCCAGTCACAGGGTGTTCGAAGTCTGGGCTCGCTTGCTCAGCCCAATGCTATGCGCTTGGAGGTCGGGATCGGTTGGTGTCCCATTGAGACGCCACTTCCCGGCCTCTTTTGTGTTCTGGAGATAGTAGTCGCTGAGGATGGGACGCAGACTCGAGCCTCAGAACTCGGGAAAGGAGGGGGATCATCGAATAGAGGCAATCGTGTCCAGGCTCTGACAAGGTAAGTCAGCCGTACCAACATTACGAGGAGGCAATGTGAAATCGAGCAAGTTGTTCAACCTATTTGGTGTGTTGTTCCTGGTCCTGGCCATGCTTACGCCGGCAGTCAGCGTGCCGGCCGCGGCAGCCGCACCAGGCGGCATGGACAAGGTCGAAGCCTTGGTCCTCCAGCAACTGGCCGAAAAGGGCCAGACCGATTTCTTCGTCTCGCTCACCGAGAAGGCTGATCTGAGCGCTGCCGGTCAGCTTCCAACCAAGCTGCAGAAAGGTCAATTCGTCTTTGACACCCTGCGCGCCACTGCCAACCGCACCCAGGCCGGCCTGAAGAGCTACCTGGATGCCCAGGGTGTCCAGTACACCGCCTACTACATCGTCAACTCCGTTTTGGTGCGAGGCGGCAATCAGGCTTTGCTGGAAACGCTGGCGGCCCGGGCCGATGTGGCGAGCATCACAGCCAACCACACATTCCAGCTCGAAGAGCCCATGATCAACCCCAATCCACCGGCCAAGACCGAGGCTGTTGAGTCCAACATCAGCTTCGTCAAGGCCGACCAGGCGTGGGCCATCGCCAACGGCAGTGGCACCGTCATGGCCGGGAATGACACCGGCCTGTATTGGAACCACCCGGCCCTCATCAACCAGTACCGCGGGTGGAATGGCTCGGTAGCCGACCACAACTACAACTGGTGGGATGCCACCGGCACCTATCCGAATGAGCCGAACGACGGCCACGGCCATGGCACGCACACCAGCGGCACCATGGTCGGCGACGACGGAGCAGGCAACCAAATCGGCATGGCGCCCGGCGCCCGGCTGGTCCACTGCAAGAACATGGACAACGGCGGCGGTGGCGTCGATGAATGGTTCATCACCTGCTTCCAGTGGGACCTGGCGCCGTGGGACCTGAGCGGCCAGAACGCGAACCCGGCCATGGCCCCCGATGCGGTCAACAACTCCTGGGGCTACGGCGGCGGCGGTCAGAACCAGTTCAGGGAATCGGTCGACAACCTGTTGGCTGCCGGTATCGTCGTGGAAGTCTCGGCCGGCAACGAAGGCTCCGGCTGCCAGTCGCTGCGCAGCCCGGGCGACTACCAGGAAGTCTTCACGACTGGCTCGATCCAGCACTCGGGTGGCGTTCTGCCCGGCACGATCACCGGCTTCAGCAGCCGCGGTCCGTCGAGCCTGGACGGGAACTACTTCCCCGACTTTATGGCGCCCGGCGAGAACATCCGCTCGTCCGTGCCAGGCGGCGGCTACCAGGGTGGCTGGAGTGGCACCTCGATGTCCGGCCCGCACGTCACGGCCCTGATCGGCCTCATCTGGTCGGCCAACCCATCGCTGAAGGGCCAGATTGATACCACCTACCAGATCATCCAGCAGACGGTCGTTCCGCTGACGGGCCAGAATGGCTCCAACTGCGGTGGCGACTACAATGTCGGCCCCAACAATGACTGGGGCTACGGCACCATCGACGCCCTGGCGGCCGTGCAGCTCGCCGTCTCCTACGGCGGCGCCGGCACCCTGGAAGGCACTGTAACCGATGCTGTGACCAGCCTGCCTGTGGCAGGCGCGACTATCAGCGCAGTGCGCCAGGAGGGCGGCACCTGGACGGATACCACCGACGCGAACGGCTTCTACCAGGTTGCCGTCGCGGCCGGCACCTTCGACATCACGGCCTCGCATGTGCACTACCAGCCCGAAACGGCCTACGGTGTCGTGGTACCCGAGGACGGCACGGCAGTCCAGGACTTTGAGCCTGACCCCGCGCGGCTGGGCCTATGGCTTTGTCACCGACTTTGACAACGGCACCGGCATCGAGGGTGCCGTCGTGGCCGACGACTTTGGCAACAGTGCTACTACCGATGCCACCGGGCTACTACGAGCTGTGGCTGGACCCCGGCACGTGGAACCTGACCGTCGGTGGCCGACGACTATGCCCCGCGAGGCAGCGATGGTGACCATCGTCTCGGGCCAGGGAACGCAGCAGGACTTTGCGCTCCAGGCGGCGGTGGTGTTCATGCCCTCGCCTATGGAGGTCAGCGTGCCCCTGGGCAGCACCCTCAGCGAGCCGGCGACGATCACTGAACCGCCTGCCCTGGGACTATGCTTTCGAGTTCACGGAGCGAGACGGCGGGTACTTGCCGCTCCTCGGTGCGCAGCCTGCTCCCAAGCCCGTTGGGCAGCCGGTGACGCCGCAGGGCGCCAGCTCGGACGCCAAGATCCAGCCCTTTGAGTCGCGCATCAACGCAAACAACATCCTGCTCATCACTACCACAGACACGACTGGGTCCGTTGAGCTGGCACTGACCGAACTGGGCTATGCCTATGACATCTACTACGGCAGCCCCTGGACCGGCATCGACTTTGGCCCGTACGACATCGTCCTCGTCGCCATGGACGGCGGGTTGGCCGAGGTTGCCGACATCCAGAAGCTCCGCACGGACGTCCTCGACGAAGGCAAGAACCTCATCTTCCTGGGTGGCACCTGCTACCAGCCCTTTGCTCAGGGGATGAACGACTACATCGTCCTGAACAACACCGGCGACTACTGCTGGATGGTCACCAACCCGCCACAGTGGACGCTGGTCGATCCAGGCCACCCGCTGGCTGCAGGGCTGCCGGATAGCTACAACTACGTCGGCTACTACGGCGGCTACTACCAGATCCGGGTCACCGATCCAGACGCGGAGACGGTCGGCGTCAACGGCGAAGGCTGGCCTGCCTTCTTCCAAAAACAGCTCGGTGGCAACTTCATCTGGTACATCGACTCGGTCTATTCCTCCTACTGGAGCGATCCGAGCGATTACGCCTTCCTGAAGCAGGTCATCGCAAACTCCATGGAGGGTGGCGGCGGAGATGTGCTATGGCTGGCGGAAGACCCAGTCTCCGGGTCAGTCCCGGCCGATAGCAGCCTGGGCGTCAATATCCTCTTCGACGCCAGCCCCGCTGCAGGCGTGACCCAGCCCGGCACCTACATGGCTACGCTGACGGTCAAGGGCGAGCCCAAGGTCACCGTTCCCGTCGCCATGAACGTCGAGGCGCCCGCAAGCTGGGGTCGCATCGAGGGCACGGTAACCGGGCTCGGCTACTGCGACTCCAACCCCGCTCCGCTGGAAGAAGCGCAGGTGGTGATCACCGGCTCCAGCGGCGCGAGCTGGACGCTCCTGACCGACGCAGCCGGCCACTGGGCCACCTGGCTCGACTCGGCAGAGAACCCGCTGACCATCGACGTCACCTTCCCCGGGTACCTTCGGCCAGACGGGCGCGGCCAACATCGTCCCCGGCGGCAATGTCATCGCGGACTTTGACTTGCGCTGGGACAAGCCGTGCATGAGCATCGACACGGCCAACATGTCCGTGACGTTGGACCTGGGTGCCAGCACTTCGCTGCCCTTCACCCTCACCAACAACGGCGCCGGCACGGGCACCTTCGAGAACTCGGACCTGGAGCAGGGCTACACGCCGAAGCGGCAGGGCTTCCTGCCTGCGGCGGTGCGGCCCGCCAACCCAGACAAGACCCCGACTTCCATTGGCCGCGCGCCCAATGCCCCCAACGCCAACCCTGGGGCGATCGGCAAGGCCATCACCGAGATGGTGGGTGAGCAGGCTTACGCCGTCGACGTCTACCCCGGCTACAACCTGGTGACCTTCACCAACGACAACCCGGGTGCCTGGACGGTCGTGGCAGGGCTGCCGGGCAACCAGTACTTCGCCGGCGACTTTATCGGCGGCGACTTCTCTACCCTCTACGTGATCGACTACGCCACCAATACACTCTACACGGTGGATACCGCCACCGGTGCCGTGACAACGATCGGCCCGTCGATCCCGAATAGTGGCGAGACGTGGACCGGTATGACCGGCTCGGTGGACGGCACGATGTACGCCTCCTCGACCAACATCACCCGCTCCACCCTCTACACCGTCGACCTGGGCACCGGCGCAGTCACCGTCGTGGGTGAGATCACCAACTGCCCGGCGGCTATCGACATCGCCATCACCCCCGACGGGTCGATGTATGCTGTCGATATCGTCAACGACAACCTGGTCCAGATCGACCCGGCGACGGGCGCCGGCACGGTGATCGGCTACATCGGCTTCAATGCGAACTATGCGCAGGGCATGGACTATGAAGAAGAGTCCGGTACCCTCTACCTGGCTGCCTACAGCACCCAGGGCGAGCTGCGCATCGCCGATCCCGCCACCGGCAACACGGTGCTTGTGGGCGCCTTCCCCGGCGGTGCCGAGACCGACTCGCTCGCCTTTGCCACCGGCGGCGGCGGAGACGCTCTCTGGCTGTCCGAAGACCCGGTCAGCGGCACGGTCGCGCCTGACGGCGGTACCGCGGTCACCGACGTCACCTTCGACGCCGGCATGGTCACCCAGCCGGGCACCTACACCGGCCAGGTAAAGTCCAAGACCAACGACCCGGTTAACACGAGCTTCACCATCAACGCCACGATGGTGGTCAACGCCCCAGCCAACTGGGGTCGGCTATCCGGAACGGTGACAGGCCTGGGATACTGCGACGCCGACCCGGCACCGCTCCAGGGTGCCTTGGTGACGATCGAGGGAGGCCTGACCGTCGAGACCGACGAGAACGGCTACTACCTACTCTGGCTCGAGAATGGCACCTACAACGTCACCGTGACGGCCGACGGTCACACCATCGGCTACGCCACGGTTACCATCGTAGGCGGCCAGATGACGGTCCAGGACTTTGACCTGCGCTGGCTCCAGCCCTGCATGAGCGAAGAGCCGGCCAGCCTCGAAGTCACCCTGGACCTGGGCCAGACCGCTGTGGAGCAGATCACCCTGACCAACGACGGAGCCGCCGAAGGTACCTTCGAGGCGAAGGACGTGGACAAGGGATACCTGCCGCTCGGCAGGCCTGTGGGTGTGACCGTGGCGGCTGCTCCTTCTAGCGCGCCAGAAGGCACGGCGATCGCGGCCGGTTCCTACACGGCCCGCCCCGCCGGGACCGTCACGGTCCGGCCCAGCGGCACCATCAACCAGGCGAATGTCATGCTGCTCGCAGCGGACGACGACAACGGCGGTTCCAGCCCGATCCGGGATATGCTCCTGGCCTACGGCGACCTGGGCGCGGTGGATCTCTTCGATCCGCGCTACGCAACGCCTACGCTGGATCAGCTCCTGGCTTACAACGTCGTCGTCGTGTGGGCCAACTACACCTTCGCCGACGCGAACGGCATCGGCAATGTGCTGGCCGACTACGTGGATGAGGGAGGGAAGGTCATCGACCTGATGTTCGCCCTCGATCCCAGCTGGGGCTACCAAGGCCGCTTCCGCACTGAGGGCTACACCGCGATGACCCTCAGCGGAACCAGCTACGCCACCTCCTGCCTGGGCAGCTTCGACCCCAGCCACCCGATCATGGACGGCGTCACCGACGTGTGCGACCTGTACAGAGGGATGGGCACCGTACTGACGGCCGACTCGACCGAGGTCGCCCGCTGGCAGGACAACGAGCTGTTCGTCGCCGTCAAGGACAACCAGACGGTGGCGACCATCAACGGCTACGTCGGCATGTACTACCAGTGGACCGGGCAGATGGCCGACGTACTGCACAACGCCATTCTGTGGGTGGAAGGCGCCGGCGGCGACGCCCTGTGGCTGACCGAGGACCCCATGGCCGGAACGGTAGCGCCTGACGGCGGCACCGCGGTCATCGATGTGACCTTTGACGCCAGCGTGGTGACCCAACCGGGCACCTACCTGGCCGAGATCACCATCAAGACCAACGACCCCGTCAACAAAAAGTTCATCGTCCCCGCGACGATGAATGTCAACGGTCCGTCGGAATGGGGCCGCATCGAAGGCATCGTCTCGAGCCTGGGTCACTGCGACGGGAACCCCGTGCCGCTGGAAGGCGCCACAGTCGAAATCGTCGGCTTCGGGACGCTCGTCACCGACGAGAACGGCGCTTACTCCACCTGGCTGCCTCAGGGTACCTGGGTCATCAACGTCACCGCTGACGGCCACGTAGGCGATTCGGCTGTGGTGTTCATCCAACCGCAGCAGACCACCTACCAGGACTTTGGCCTACGCCTGACCGCGCCGTGCATCAGCGTGGCGCCGCCTGCGCTCGAAGTCTGGGTCATGCAGGGTGCGACGGCCGAGGAATCCCTCAGCATCATCAACAGCGGTGCGGGCGCGTCGACCTTCGTGATCGCCGAGCAGCCACTCGCCGGGAACCTGGAAGGGACCACGCCTCCGGCGCGCAAGGCTTCGGCGCAGGGTGGC
The DNA here is from genome assembly GCA_963701775.1 of uncultured Chloroflexia bacterium. Classification (GTDB taxonomy): domain Bacteria; phylum Chloroflexota; class Anaerolineae; order JAAYZQ01; family JAAYZQ01; genus DAOQVR01. Next base: position 708,824 of record CAVPBH010000027.1, on the reverse strand, counting down.
AATCCGGCCCTGACCGTTGCATCGCCCGCCGGGCCTCTGGCGGCGCCGGTGCCATCGGCTCACCCGGAAGACGTGCTCTGGGATCAGCCGCTGAGCTCCGCCAACCAGAACGCCTACGTCAACCAGGACTTCTCCGACGTCCCAGACTACAGCTCCTTCCTGGCCGATGACTTTATCAACGCGGAGCCATGGAACATCAGCACCGTCTTCGTCCCCGGCAACGGCTGGAACGGCTTCTCTACGCTGATGAACGCGACCTCGCTGACCTGGCAGATCTACGCCGACAACGGCGGCATCCCGGGTGGCGATCCGTTCAGCGGCGGGGCCGTCTGGTCCATCACGCTGGCGCCCAGCGACCCGCAGGTGGTCATCACCACCGGCAGCGGTGGCATGCCGTCCAACGCCACCCTGAACCTGGCGGTGCCGGTCACCGTAGAGTCCGGGCACTGGTGGCTGATCTTCTACCCGACGATGCCCTTCAGCGGCGGCGGGCAGTACGGCCGGCAGCCGGCCGACACGGCCAACGGCTACTGGACCCAGTTCAAGAATCCGGGCGGTGGCTTTGGCTACGGCACCGAGTGGCAGTCTTGGGCAGTCATCGGCGCAGACCGGCAAGACATGGCCTTCCGCCTGGAAGGGGAAGTGGCCAACTTGGACGTTCCGTGGCTGTCCGAGGACCCGACCTCGGGCACGGTAGATCCCGATAGCACCTTCCCGGTGGCAGTCACCTTTGACTCAACCGGGCTGGCCCTCGGCGACTACTTTGCCAACCTGAAGGTCAAGACCCAGGACGCGGCCAATCCCACTATCATCGTCCCAGTGACGATGCACGTGGTGGAGGCTGGGGCGTCGATGCACCTGGCCGACATCTTCGGCTTCTTCTCCATGGATCCCTACGGCCGCTACCTCCTGCGGATGAAGGTCGGCGTGCATGATGCCGACCATCTCCCGCTGGGCTACGTGGCCGTGGACGCCTCTATCACGTCGCCTGCCGGTGGGCCCTTCGTGCGCACGCGCATGACCAAGCCCTCGACTGGCTACGCCAGCTTCCCCTGGGGCTCTACCCAGGCAGGAGTGTGGCAGATCTGCGTGGACGGCCTGACCAAGGCCGGCTACGTCTACGTCCCGGGCGACAATGATGTGCCCGAGTGCGCGCAGTGGGATAACACCCCGTAACCCGCCAGACCCGAACAGACCCTAAGGGTCTTCAAGACCCTTAGGGTCTCACCAGGGTCTCAGACATGCAGAGGGGATGGGGCCTCGGCTCCATCCCCACTTCTTGTAGGGCGGGATTCCATTCCCGCCTGGTGGGGCCGGGTATGGAAACCCGGCCTACGTGGAGGGGTCATGCCCAAGCCCAAGGTCTTTGTCACGCGAATCATCCCAGACGGTGGACTGGACCTGGTCCGCCAGGCCTGCGATGCTGACGTCTGGCAGGAGGATCTGCCCCCCCCGCGGCGAGTGCTCCTCGAGCGGGTCCGCGGCCTGGATGGCCTGCTCTGCCTCCTGACCGATCCCGTCGACGCCGAGCTGATGGATGCCGCCGGGTCTCAGCTCCGGGTCATCAGCAACTTTGCTGTGGGCTACGACAATGTTGACCTGCGCGCGGCTACGGCGCGTGGCATCCCGGTGGGGAATACGCCCGGCGTGCTCACCGAGACGACTGCGGATCTGGCTTTCGCGTTGATGATGGCGGCTGCCCGCCGCTTGGTGGAGGGGTCAGGCTATGTTCGCGCCGGCCAATGGCGCACCTGGGGGCCAATGCTCTTGCTGGGCCACGATGTGCACGGCGCGACACTGGGCATCGTGGGACTGGGGCGCATCGGTCAGGCCTTGGCGCGCCGTGCCGCGGGCTTTTCCATGAAGGTGGTCTACTACGATCCCTACTGCGATGGGGAGAAAGGGGCGGTTCTGGGCGCTGCCGTGCGCTGCACGTTGGACGAGCTCCTGGCCGAGTCCGACTTTGTCAGCCTGCACGTGCCGCTGAGTGCGGCCACGCACCATCTGATCGATACTTTGGCGCTCAGCAAGATGAAACGCACCGCGGTGTTGGTCAATACCTCACGTGGGCCGGTGGTCGATAGCGACGCGCTATACGAGGCCTTGGCTTCCGGCCAGATTTCCTATGCGGCCCTGGATGTGACGGAGCCCGAGCCACTACCGGCGGGCCACAAGCTCCTCACATTGCCCAACTGCCTGGTCGTGCCGCACATCGCCAGCGCCAGTTGGGCCACCCGCACGCGCATGGCCGTGATGGCCGCGGAAAACCTACTGGCCGGGCTGCGGGGGGAGCGCTTGCCCCACTGCGTGAACCCCGAGGTGTACGAACCCTAGACCACCGACCCGCGCAGCCGATCCATCAGCGTGCGGTAGAAGTAGGTTCGATCCTGGAATCGCAGGAAGCGGCCTGCGTACCGGCTTGCCTGCACCGAGACCCAGTCACCGTCGAGCAGCTCATATTCGAACTGCCCGTCCACGGTCAAGATGGCCTGGTGGTCGGTGTGTATCTTGATGCGCACCTTGGCACCTTGGGCCAACACAATGGCCCGGCTCATGCTCAGGTGAGCGGCGATCGGGATGAGCAGGATGTTCTTGAGCTCGGGAGGAAGGATCGGCCCACCGGCTGCCAGGGCGTAGGCGGTGGAGCCGGTCGCGGTTGAGACGATCAGCCCGTCGGCGGCATACGTCGTCAGGTCGCTGCCGTCGATGTCAGTTTCCAGGCGGACGATGCGCGCCAGGCTGCCCCGGCTCACCACCACATCGTTGAGCGCTTTGTACTGGCCACGACAGGCATCCCCCCGGTAGTATTCGGCGTAGAGCATCATCCGCTCTTCGATCCAGAAGTCGCCGGCGACGAGGCGGGCCAGCGCGGAGGCCCATTCCTCGGGCTGGATCTCGGACAGGAATCCGAGCCTGCCCATGTTCACGCCCAGGACGGGGACGCCGTCTCGGCAGGCCATTCGGGCGGCGCGCAGCATTGAGCCGTCCCCTCCCAAGGTGATGAGCAGGTCCAAGCCGCCAATCTCGGCGGCCACAGCCTCAGCATCCCAGGTGGAGCCGAGCCAGGCCGCGAGGCCAAGCTCCTCGGCTCTGCGGGCCATCTCCTCGGCCACCGGCTGGGTGGCCGGGAGCTTGGGGTGGTGAAGCAATCCGATGCGTTTCATGGGCGGAGGTGCGGTGCGACGCACCCCTCGCAGGGCACGTCGCACCTGTCCTGTTGGCCTATTCGCACGGCACGTCGAGTTCCACGTGCGCGGGCACATGGTTCGCACCGGGGTCGTAGACGTACCCGGCCTTCGTCAGGTCCGTGACATCAAACTGATACAGGCCGCATTGGTTCCTTCTTACCACGAACTTGAAGCGGCCGAGTGCATCGGAAACAAAGGTCCTGGGGATGGTCGAGCCATTTGGCAGAGTCCACGCGCCATACACGGTCACTCCTGGGGCGACCGCGTGCGCCTCGTCGTGCACGATCCCCTGCACGGCCATCTGGTACGGGGGCGTCGTGGTGACTTGGCGTATCGTCAGCCTCCGGAGGTGCAGGGTAGAGGCGGGAGGCTCGCAGCCGCCGAACCAGTCGACGATGCGCGTCAGCACGGTGACGCCGTTGGCGGCGTTGTTGTTGTAGAGCGCCACCCAGTCGGTGCCGAAGAAGACGGTGTGCCAGGTACCGTTGGTCTTGTCCACATCCAGCTTGTTGGCGTTGTTGTTGGCCTTGAAGGCCGCCGAAGCGCCCGTGGCCGGGTTGACGATGTCGCCATAGTCGCTGTAGCCGCTGGGGTAGGTGAGGGAGAAGGGTCCAAGGCCGCCGCCGATGGGGTCGCCGGCGAGGCCGACCATGGAGGTGGCATCGCCGCTGTCGCTGGTGAAGGAGGCAATGCCGAGGTAGTTCAGGCCAAAGGGCGTCAGGCCCCAGTCGTAGAGGTAGTCCTGGCTGGAGAGGAAGAGGTTGCCGCCGGCGTCCAGGTAGGCAGTGAGGTTGGCTTCGTCGGTCGCGTTCGGTCCGGCGGTGCTGCCGAATGCGTCGCCGGAGAACCAGAAGACCATCTTGTAGCCGAGCAGGCCGGCCAGGTCGGGGCCGTTGCCGCCGCCGGTGTCGAAGACATCGTAGTCAATGCCCATCGTACCCAGCGCTGCGGTGAAGAAGGGCCGGGTATCGGGGCTATTGTTGTCGTCGTCCACCAGGAGGACGCAGGGCAGCTGTGGCAGGAGGAAGTTGAGGGTCTTGTTGCCGTCCACGACCAGGGCCTGGTCGACCGGTTGGTGCAGGTCGGCGCTGGCGCGGAAGGTGTAGCTGCCGGCGGGGACCTGTATGGAGTAGAAGCCGGTGGATGGGTTGGTCATGACCGGGGCGATGGGCACGCCCACGACTTCGACCTGGGCGGAGAGCGGCGCATTGGTGACCGCGTCCTTGACGGTGCCCGAGACGGTGAAGGTGCGGCGCCGGATCGAGGGCAAAGTTCTGGACGGTGGTGGTGTCTTCAAAGACCTCGACGCCGGATGCCGTCTCGGTGAGGTAAGCGAACTTGGCCGCGGTCACGTCGAACAGGCCAATGGGCACGGTCAACTGGTAGAAGCCGTTGGCATCGGTCGTATCGCTCCACGTGCCTCCGCCAGACCAGACGGCGGTGATCGCCGCGCCCTGGATGGGCAGGTTGGTGGAGGAATCGGTGACGGTACCCTCAAGGGTGCCGACGCCGACGCACTGGGCGATGGCTTGCTGGACGGCAGCCAGGTCGTCGATGGTGCCATAGCCCCAGTCGTTGTTGGGGCCGGTCACATAGTTGCCGCCGCAGGAGCCGGTGTAGTTCACGGGGGTCGCGGTCTGGGTGATGATGTCGATGGTCTGGTAGACCATGCCCTGCAAGGCGGGGCAGGCGGACCACATCAGGCCGATCAGCGCGGTGGCGTGGGGGCCCGACATGGAGGTACCGCTCCAGCCGCCCTCATAGCCGCCGCCGGGGACCGAGGAGCGGATGTTCTCGCCGGGGGCGGTGATGTCGGGGAAGTAGGCGCTGGGGTCGAGTGACGAGGGTCCGCGGCTGCTGAAGCCGGTCATCGTGCCGGGATAGGCCGAGGCATGGTTGACCGAGCCGGTGGTCATGACCTCCCAGTAGTCGCCGGGCGAGCGCAGGCTGCCGCAGCCGGAGCCTTCGTTGCCGGCGGAGACTTCGACGAGGATACCTGCCGCGTGCAGGGCCTGGATCTCGTCCCTGAACTGGTTGGCGCCGCCTCCCCAGTAGCCCCAGGAGTTGTTGATGGCGTCGGGGGCCATGCTCGGCAGCGGGTTCTGATGGTTCAGGTTCCATGGCGCCAGGTCCCACTGGAAGCAGGTGGTGAAGGTGCCGTCGTCGCCGCTGCCGCCGTCGGTCATGTTCTTGCAGTGGATGAGCCGGGCGCCTGGGGCAACGCCGATCTGGTTGGCGCCGCCGTCATCGCCGACCATGGTGCCGGAGGTGTGGGTGCCGTGGCCGTGGCCGTCGCCGGGGACGTTGGGGTAGGCGCCGGTGGCATCCCACCAGTTGTAGTTGTGGTCGGCGGCCGAGCCGTCCCAGCCGCGGTATTGGTTGATGATGGCCGGGTGATCCCAATCCAGTCCGGTGTCGTTGCCGGCCATGACGGTGCCCTGGCCGGTGTAGCCAAGTGCCCACACCTGGGGCGCCTTGACGAAGGTGATGTTGGACTCGATGCCTGTGGGTGTGTTGGAGGCATTGGCGTCCTTGAAGGGTTCCTGGAGCTGGAACTTGTGGTTGGCGGTGATCTGCGCCACGTCAGGCCGGGCTGCCAGGGTGGTCAGCAGCGCCTGGTTGCCGGCGCGGATCAGGATCTTGTTGGCGATGTAGAATGCCTCGTAGGTGACCTTTTCCCCGTCCAGATAACGGCGCAGGTCAGCCTGGGTGCGGTCGGCCGTGGCGACCAGTGTATCGTACACAAACTGGCCCTTTTCGGCCTTGGTGAAGAGCCCTCAGCCGGGCTGAGGTCGGCCTTTTCGGTCATCCACACGAAAAAGTCGGTCTGTCCATTGGTGGCTAGCTCGTCCAGGACCAGGGCTTCGACCTTGTCGAGCCCTTTGGGTTGGCTGCCGGCGGCCACTGGCTGGTTTGCCACAGGCAGTGCCAGCATCCCCAGGAGTAGGGCAATCACAATGGACAGGTTGAGCATTCCACGGGACATCGTACCCTCCTTATGATTGTGGTGGGCCTCCCCGCAAGCCGCGGCCTGCGGGGAGGCCCCGTGGGTCAGGCCTGACAGGTCAAACCAAGCCTATCAGGCCTGAGTTGGGTTAGTTACTCCAGCTTGCGCAGTTCGGGACGTCGTTGGCGCCTGCGTTGTATGTGTAGCCAGCATTGGTCAGGTTGTCCACGCACAACTGCCACGTGCCGCCTGTCGCGGAACCCCAGGGGAACCGGGCAGTGCCGTTGGCCTTGGTGATCCGCGTGCGCGCAAACGGCCCGCCGGTAGGTGATGTGATCGAAGCATCCACCGCGACCTCGCCCAGTGCAACGTGGGCCTCGTCGTGGACCAGGACGTTTGCCCGGAGCAGGTAACGGCCGTAGGGGTCCATACTGAAGCTGCCCCAGATGTCGCCGATGTGCATCTCGTCTACCTGCGGAGGCTCGCAGCCGCCGAACCAGTCGACGATGCGCGTCAGCACGGTGATGCCGTTGGCGGCGTTGTTGTTGTAGAGCGCCACCCAGTCGGTGCCGAAGAAGACGGTGTGCCAGGTACCGTTGGTCTTGTCCACATCCAGCTTGTTGGCGTTGTTGTTGGCCTTGAAGGCCGCCGAAGCGCCCGTGGCCGGGTTGACGATGTCGCCATAGTCGCTGTAGCCGCTGGGGTAGGTGAGGGAGAAGGGTCCAAGGCCGCCGCCGATGGGGTCGCCGGCGAGGCCGACCATGGAGGTGGCATCGCCGCTGTCGCTGGTGAAGGAGGCAATGCCGAGGTAGTTCAGGCCAAAGGGCGTCAGGCCCCAGTCGTAGAGGTAGTCCTGGCTGGAGAGGAAGAGGTTGCCGCCGGCTTCCAGGTAGGCAGTGAGGTTGGCTTCGTCGGTCGCGTTCGGTCCGGCAGTGCTGCCGAAAGCGTCGCCCGAGAACCAGAAGACCATCTTGTAGCCGAGCAGGCCGGCCAGGTCGGGGCCGTTGCCGCCGCCGGTGTCGAAGACATCGTAGTCAATGCCCATCGTACCCAGCGCTGCGGTGAAGAAGGGCCGGGTATCGGGGCTATTGTTGTCGTCGTCCACCAGGAGGACGCAGGGCAGCTGTGGCAGGAGGAAGTTGAGGGTCTTGTTGCTGTCCACGACCAGGGCCTGGTCGACCGGTTGGTGCAGGTCGGCGCTGGCGCGGAAGGTGTAGCTGCCGGCGGGGACCTGATGGAGTAGAAGCCGGTGGATGGGTTGGTCATGACCGGGGCGATGGGCACGCCCACGACTTCGACCTGGGCGGAGAGCGGCGCATTGGTGACCGCGTCCTTGACGGTGCCCGAGACGGTGAAGGACGGCGCCGGATCCAGGGCAAAGTCCTGGACGGTGGTGGTGTCTTCAAAGACCTCGACGCCGGTGGCCGTCTCGGTGAGGTAAGCGAACTTGGCCGCGGTCACGTCGAACAGGCCAATGGGCACGGTCAACTGGTAGAAGCCGTTGGCATCGGTCGTATCGCTCCACGTGCCTCCGCCAGACCAGACGGCGGTGATCGCCGCGCCCTGGATGGGCAGGTTGGTGGAGGAATCGGTGACGGTACCCTCAAGGGTGCCGACGCCGACGCACTGGGCGATGGCTTGCTGGACGGCAGCCAGGTCGTCGATGGTGCCATAGCCCCAGTCGTTGTTGGGGCCGGTCACATAGTTGCCGCCGCAGGAGCCGGTGTAGTTCACGGGGGTCGCGGTCTGGGTGATGATGTCGATGGTCTGGTAGACCATGCCCTGCAAGGCGGGGCAGGCGGACCACATCAGGCCGATCAGCGCGGTGGCGTGGGGGCCCGACATGGAGGTACCGCTCCAGCCGCCCTCATAGCCGCCGCCGGGGACCGAGGAGCGGATGTTCTCGCCGGGGGCGGTGATGTCGGGGAAGTAGGCGTGGGGTCGAGCGACGAGGGTCCGCGGCTGCTGAAGCCGGTCATCGTGCCGGGATAGGCCGAGGCATGGTTGACCGAGCCGGTGGTCATGACCTCCCAGTAGTCGCCGGGCGAGCGCAGGCTGCCGCAGCCGGAGCCTTCGTTGCCGGCCGAGACTTCGACGAGGATACCTGCCGCGTGCAGGGCCTGGATCTCGTCCCTGAACTGGTTGGCACCGCCTCCCCAGTAGCCCCAAGAGTTGTTGATGGCGTCGGGGGCCATGCTCGGCAGCGGGTTCTGATGGCTCAGATTCCAGGGGGCCAGGTCGAACTGGAAGCAGGTGGTGAAGGTGCCGTCGTCGCCGCTGCCGCCGTCGGTCATGTTCTTGCAGTGGATAGTCTGGGCGCCTGGGGCAACGCCGATCTGGTTGGCGCCGCCGTCGTCGCCGACCATGGTGCCGGTGGTGTGGGTGCCGTGGCCGTGGCCGTCGCCGGGGACGGTGGGGTAGGCGCCTGTGGCATCCCACCAGTTGTAGTTGTGGTCGGCGGCCGAGCCGTTCCAGCCGCGATACTTGTTGATGATGGCCGGGTGATCCCAATCCAGTCCCGTGTCGTTGCCGGCCATGACGGTGCCCTGGCCGGTGTAGCCAAGTGCCCACACCTGGGGCGCCTTGACGAAGGTGATGTTGGACTCGATGCCTGTGGGTGTGTTGGAGGCGTTGGCGTCCTTGAAGGGTTCCTGGAGCTGGAACTTGTGGTTGGCGGTGATCTGCGCCACGTCAGGCCGGGCTGCCAGGGTGGTCAGCAGCGCCTGGTTGCCGGCGCGGATCAGGATCTTGTTGGCGATGTAGAATGCCTCGTAGGTGACCTTTTCCCCGTCCAGATAACGGCGCAGGTCAGCCTGGGTGCGGTCGGCCGTGGCGACCAGTGTATCGTACACAAACTGGCCCTTTTCGGCCTTGGTGAGCAGCTTGTCGGCCGGGCTGAGGTCGGCCTTTTCGGTCATCCACACGAAAAAGTCGGTCTGTCCATTGGTGGCTAGCTCGTCCAGGACCAGGGCTTCGACCTTGTCGAGCCCTTTGGGTTGGCTGCCGGCGGCCACTGGCTGGTTTGCCATGGGAAGCGCCAACATTGCCATGAGGATAACCATGATCGAGATGTTGATCAATCTACGCGAATGCATTTTCCCCCCTCTAGTGTTGAGTTTTGAACACCACTTGGCTTTGGTTGCTCTGAATCCTCTCTCTTCTTCTCCCTTTGTCACCTTCCTCTCGACGAGTCCTCGCGCCAGGATTTCCCTCGGTGTCCTGCGCCTTCCTCAATCCACCAATCCCGCACTAATCGATCTTGGATTCTGCTATGACAGGAGCCCGGTGCGCCTTGGGATGGGCACGCCAGCCGGCCCAAGCATCCAGCAGGCCCTGAAGGCCCATGAGCCCATAACCGCCCACGTAGAGCAGCAGAAAGGGCACAGAAAGATAGTGGCCGACCGACACGGCAAGTGCCGCCGTGGCCAGAGCATAGCCGGCCAGCGCCAGCTCACCCAACACGATCCACTGGAACGGCAGTGCGTATCGTGAGCTTGCCCAATGACCTGTGCGCTCCTCCAATCGGAACTTGGGGGTGCGGCGAAACGGCGTTCGCCGCCCGGTCAGGCCCTGCGCGATCGCGACTGTGTTCGAGAGGGCCAGTCCCGTCCCGAGCAGAGCCAGAACCGGCATGTAGAGCATGCGCGCTCTCCAATCACGGTAGAGACGCCGCTGTGAGACGGCATAGGCGCAGATCGGGCCCAAAGCAGCCAACCAAAAGATCGAGAGGTTGAGGGTGATGGGAATCCGGCCTTCCAGCATGAGCGGCGCCAGGAGCAGCAGCACCAGGGACATCGGGTGGGCAATCCAAACGCTTAGGTGCAGTAGCCCTTCCAGGCGGGCAGGCCAAGGAAGCCTGGATTCGGATCCTTTGCCGTCCCGCCCTTTCGGATAGAGCCTCCCCCGCAGAAGTGGGCCGGCAAGCTTGACGAGGCACTGCGCTGCGCCGGTCGCCCAACGCGCCTGTTGCCTGCGGAAGGCGGCCACCTGGGGCGGAAGCTCGGCGGGCGCCACAACTTCGGGCTGGTACAATGCCTTCCACCCGGCCAGTTGTGCGCGGAAGCTCAGGTCGACATCCTCTGTTAATGTATCGCTCTGCCACCCGCCGGCGTCTTCGATGGCGGCCCGCCTCCAGACGCCTGCCGTGCCGTTAAAGTTCATTACCAGCCCGTTCCGGTTGCGCGCGATGTGCTCCACCACAAAGTGCCCGTCGAGTGCAATGGTCTGGGCCCGAGTCAAGGCCGAATACGCCGCGTTCAAGTAGCCCCATCGCGTCTGGACAAACGCCACGTCCGTGTCTGCAACCAGGTGCGGGATCGTGCGCTTGAGAAAGTCGGCCGGTGGGACAAAATCAGCATCAAAGACGGCGACATACTCCCCGCGCGCCGTTTCCAGGCCGTGAGCCAAAGCACCTGCCTTGAAGCCGCTGCGGTCCTTCCGGTGGATAAGCTCGATGTGGAGCCCGTGCGCACCGTGGCGTATGGCGCGCTCCCTGGCCAACTGGGTCGTCTCGTCGGTCGAGTCGTCCAGCACCTGGATCTGCAGTCTTTCGCGCGGGTAGTCGAGGTGGGCTACTGCGTCGATGAGCCGGTTCACCACGTGGAGCTCATTGTAGATGGGAAGCTGGACGGTCACCGCAGGCCATTCGCCGCACGGCGTGGGACAGGTGTCGAGCTTGGCATGGCGACGGAAGTAGAGGCAGCACAGGAGGAAGGCGTTGGCGCCAAAGAGGGCCACCAACAAGGCTGCCACACCAAAGACGATACCAAGAATCGACACACGCGCCTCCACGCCGACAAAGCATTGGTCAGTATAGCACCCGTGCCCGCTTCTGGCAAGCGCGCGGTCTGCCAGGTTTTGAGCCGCAGCCGGCCGAGGCCCAGTAGCCTTTCGGCCAACTTGACACCGGCCACGCCCTGGCTTACAATGCTCCCATGCTTGAAGGATCGGAGGCCAGAGGGTGAAGATCCCTTTCCCCGCCAGCCATGCGGCTGCAATGAGGACATTCCTGCAGGACCTGGTGCGGATCCCCAGCCTTTCCACCCATGAAGGCGCTCTTGCACAGCGTCTGGCCGATGAGATGCGCGCGGTCGGCTTTTCCGATGTTTGGACCGATCGCATCGGCAACGTCATCGCGCGAGCCGGCCCGGGGAAAGGCCCCAAGCTGCTCTTCAATAGCCACATGGACACCGTCGACGTCGGTGACGCCAGCCGCTGGCAGCATCCCCCCTTCGAAGGTTTCGTCGAAGACGGCATCCTGTACGGACGCGGTGCCTGCGACATGAAGGGCGGCGTGGCGGCGATGGTCTATGGGGCCAAGGCCCTTTTGGACAGTGGTCTCAATCTCAACGGCGATCTCTTCCTGGTCGGAGTTGTCCAAGAGGAGCCGTGCGAAGGCCTCGCCATGCGGGTTCTGGTTGAAGAGGAGGGTATCCGTCCCGATTACGTGGTCCTGTGCGAGCCCAGTAACCTCCAGGTAAGGCTGGGACACCGAGGGCGCCTGGAGCTGGAAGTGCGGGTCCAGGGTAGGGCAGCCCATGCCGCCGCGCCTGAGCTGGGCAGCAATGCCATCCACAACGCAGCCCGGCTGATCTTTGATATCGAGCTGTTGGTGCCTAGTCTGGCCGCGGATCCACTGCTGGGCCAGGGCACTGCCGCAGTTACCGAGATTTCCAGCCAGGCTGCCAGCCGCAATGCCGTCCCCGACTGCTGCACCTTCCTGGTCGATCGCCGCCTGACACTGGGTGAGACGGAGCGCAAGGCCCTGGCCGAGATCCAGAGCATCATCAGCCGGGAGGATGTGAATGCCCAGGCTGAGGTGACCGAGTACCGGGCGACCAGCTACACTGGTTTCGACTGCCGGCAGAGGAACGCCTTCCCTGCCTGGGTGATGCCGGAGGGCCATCCCCTGGTGCAGTCTTTGGTCCGGAGTGTGCGCGATACGCTCGACGCGCGTCCTCGCCTCGGTGCCTGGCCCTTCTCGACCGACGGTACCTATACCGCCGGCGTTGCCTCCATCCCGACAGTGGGTTTTGGCCCGGGCGAGGAGCGGTACGCCCATTCACTCAATGATCAGGTTCGCTTGAACGACGTGGTCGATGCCGCGCGCGTCTATGCCCGGCTGGCAGCGGAGCTTCTCGGGCAGAAGTAGGATACATGCCATGAAAGTGATCAAACCCGGCAGTACGGCACTCTACCCGGTGCCTGCGGTGCTGGTGAGCTGTGGTGTTGCCCAGCCAAACATTATCACGCTGGCCTGGGTGGGTACGGTGTGCTCCGATCCCCCTGCGGTGGGCATCGCCCTTCGGCGCGAGCGCTTCTCTCACGCGCTGATCGTCGAGTACGGCGAGTTCGTCGTGAACCTGCCCGGCGCCGGACAGGTGGGTGCGGTGGACTTCTGTGGGCAGGCATCTGGGCGTTCCGTAGACAAATGGACCGCCTGTGGTCTGACTCCGGCACGTGCCAGCCGGGTGTCCGTGCCTGTCATCGCCGAGTGCCCCATCGCGCTTGAGTGCCGCGTCATGCATCAATTGGCGCTCGGAAGCCACGACCTCTTTATCGGCGAAGTGGTAGCCATCCAGGCTGACGACCAAGTGCTGAACAGCCAGGGGGGGATCGACTACGAGCGCGCGGATCTGCTGGCCTACGTGGGAGGCAGCTACTGGCGCCTTGGTGACCGGCTTGGCCGCTTTGGCGACTGGAAGAAGGGAAACGGCTAGATCGGTGTGAGTGAGCTGGGTCACCGAGCTCGGCATGAGAACTAGAAAGGCCACCTGCCCATAGAGCAGGTGGCCTTCTTCTTGAGTGACATCACCGCACGGGGCGGTGGACCGTCGACAACCGATAAGAGCGTTAGCCTGGGGCCGCGCCGCGTGAGACGAGGCGCATAATCACGGCGCTCCGCCGGGCGCGCCTGCGGGCCGCTTCTTGAAACGGTAGGTGATCCTTCCCTTCGTTAGGTCGTAGGGTGACAACTCGACGAGTACTCGGTCGCCCAAGAGCACACGGATGTAGTACCGGCGCATCTTCCCCGAAAGGTAGGCCAGAATCCGGTGACCGTTGTCCAGTTCCACCGTAAACTGCGTGCCGGGGAGGCAGTCGACGACTGTTCCCTGTGCCTCGATTTTGTCTTCGCTCTCTTTGGCCAAGCTCTCTCCTCCTACAACACTACCTGGAGCGCATTCGCGCTTCGCGCTGCCGCAGCCGGCGGCGCGCCCGGCGAATCGCTCGCTGCTTCTCGATCCGGCGCATCTCACTGGGCGAGATGTACCAGCGCTTCCGCCGCGCGTCACTCAGGATACGCTCCTTCATGACCTGCTTTCTGAAGCGCTTGAGCAGGTTCTCCTGCGATTCACCTTCCTTCAGCGATACCGTTGCCAACCTGTTCACCCCCCTCCCGTCAATGGCTCTCCGAAGCCCTTCGGGCACACAAAACCCAACTCGCTCATCCATCTAGTGGATGGCAGCCGGGTCAGCGCAGTCAGTCATTATAGCAGGATGCCCGCTGCACGTCAAAGATGACGGCCTTCGAGACCGGCGATCATCCGCAAAGGGCAGCGCAGATGGGACGACCTGTACGGTGATCAGGCAGAGAACGGGCAGTCCCTATCCCCGGTTGGTTAGAAAGTCCGCCACCAGCTCCCCCACTTGCTGCTCGTGGCCTTGCAGTGAATGAGTGGCGCCTGCGATGACGCTCAGCCGCTTGGGGGCGGGGATTCTGTCGATAAGCTGCCGAATCTCGTCGGGTGGAGATAGAGGGTCGCGCTCTCCGGATATGAACAGCACTGGGCGGGTGAATGACTGAAGGAAATGGGGATCATATTGCCATAGCTCTACCCCCAGGTCCGGACGTGCCTGGGTGCGGTAGAATTCGCTGCTGTAGTGCCAGGCGACCAACCCAACGGCGGCCACCGCCTTCACGCGTGGATCTCCCTGGGCATACGCCAGGCCGACCCAGGCCCCAAAGGAGTAGCCGGCCAGGAAAATCCGCTCTGGATCAACTCCTGGCTGAGCCACGAGCCAGTCGAGAGCACCCGCGATATCGGACGCCTCTCCCCGGCCGTTGTCATGCTCCCCGCCACTCTGCCCCACGCCTCGGAAGTTGAAGCGCAGGGCAATCACCCCCCGCGCCTCCAGGGCATGCGCAATGGCGGCTACCACGGCGTTGTGCATCGACCCGCCGCCCAAGGGATGAGGATGGCAGACGAGCGCCGCCGGGCAGAAGCCCATAGGCTCGGGGAGATGCAGGATGCCTTCGATCGGGACTGGATGGCGGCCGCTGCTCTGGAATACGACTGACCTGAGCTGCCCTGCCGCTCTTTTCACGTCTCTTCCTGCAGATAGGCGACCGTCACACCCGATCCTCCCTCCTTGGCGTCCCCTTCGCGAAAGGACCGAACGAGGGGGTGGGCACGCAGGAACTCGCGTACTGCCTGCCGCAGTGCACCGGTGCCCTTGCCGTGGACAATGCGAACAGAGGGCAGGGAAGCCAGGAAGGCATCGTCCAGGTACTTGTCCAGGCGCGGCCGGATTTCCTCCACCGTCTGGCCGCGCAGATCAAGCTCGATGCCCGGCGAAGGACGGAAGCCGCTTGAAGCAGAATGGGGTTCGGCCTCGGGGGCCTTCGGCCTTCCCCGCCACTCGAGCTCGCCGCGGCGGACGCGCACGAAAAAGCTTCCCACCTGGACCTGGGCGCTTTCCTCCTCGAGAGAGACGAGGTGCCCCGTCGTCTGCAGCCCTCCCACCCAGACAAGGTCTCCGATAGCCAGCTCCCCGGGCGGAGTCACATCCTCCACCACAGGCCGTGGCGCGGGTTTGGAGGCCACCTCTTCTCGGGCCGACACCCGCTTTCGTGCTTGGGCCAACCACTCGTCGGTGAGAGTCGCTGCCTGCTTTCTACCGGCCGCCTCGGACCGCAGGGCATCAATCTCCTCCCGGACGGCGGCCAGCTCCTGCAAGGCCTCTGCTCGGGCCTCGCCCACTACCGAGGCCCTCTCCGCCTCGACGGCGGCAAGGCGCGCGGACAGCCGGCTCTGCTGTTCGCGTACGGCGCGCTGGGCTTGGACTGCCTCGTCACGAGCAGTGAGCGCCTCGCGATGCGCTTGCTGGATCTCGGCCAGGAGAGACTCCGTCTCGAGTTCCTCTGGTGACACCAACGCGCGCGCTCCCCGCACGATCCCAGCCGGCAGGCCCAGCCGTTCGGCAATGGCAAAGGCGTTGCTCCGCCCGGGCAGCCCGACCTGCAGCCTGAATGTGGGCGACAGCGTCTCGACGTCAAACTCCACGCTTGCGTTCTCCACGCCCGGCGTGGTCTGGGCATAGGCCTTGAGCTCCGAATAGTGAGTGGCTACCAGGGTGGTGAAGCGGCGCTCGAGCAGGTGTGTCAACACAGATCTCGCCAGGGCCGAGCCTTCCACGGGATCCGTCCCGGCCCCAAGCTCGTCGAGGAGCAGCAGGCTGTGTACCCCCGCCTCATCCAGGATGCGGATGATGTTGGTCAGGTGTGCCGAAAACGTCGACAGCGACTGTTCGATCGACTGCTCATCGCCGATATCGGCAAAGATCCCGTCAAACACCGAAAGGCACGAGCCCTCTGCAGCGGGCAGGTGCAACCCCGATTGGGCCATGACTGCCATGAGCCCCACCGTCTTGAGCGACACGGTCTTGCCTCCCGTGTTCGGCCCCGTAATCACGAGGACATAGTAGTCGTCGCCAAGGTGGACGTCGATGGGCACCACTTTCTGGGGATCAAGTAGGGGATGGCGCGCCTGGCGTAGGTCTAGGGTTGAGCCAGGGTGCCGTCCGATCGTCCGCTCACGGAAGGGGATTGGGATTGGCTCGGTGGCATCGATCTCTCCCGCATAGCGGCCTTTGGCCAGGGCCAAATCCAGCTCTGCCAGGGCGTCGACCGTCCAGCCCAGCTCGTCGACCAGGCCCCCGACCTGCGCAGAGAGGTTCGCCAGGATGCGCTCGACTTCTTTCTCCTCCTCAAGCTGCAGTTGGCGCCACTGGTTGCCCATCTCCACCGCCGACAGCGGCTCGATGAAAAGCGTCGCTCCGCTCGACGAGGAGTCGTGCACGATTCCCGGGATGCGTCCCTTGAAGTCGGTCTTGATCGGGATTACGTAGCGTCCACTGCGCTGGGTGATCAGCGCTTCTTGCAGGTAGGGGGCCAGCCGCGAGCTGGTGATCATCCTGTTGAGCTTCTCGAGCAGCCGGTCGTGGGCCGTGCGGAGCTCTCGACGAACCGTGGCCAATTTCTCGCTGGCATGATCGACCACCTCGCCCTGATCGCTGATACAGCGGCTGATCTCACCCGACAGTGCCTCACAGGGCTCGATCCGGGCAGCAATGTCGGCCAAAAGCGGGATGCGGTCGTGCTGGCGTGCGAGGATGCGCCGCACTCGCTGCGCAGCACGCAGCGTGTCGAGGATGTACAGCAGGTCAGTGGGTGGCAGCGTTGCACCCCGCAGGGCATGCCGCGCCAGCGGTCGAACGTCGTGCGCTCCGCCCAGCGAGATGCCGCCTACGCTATCCAGAAGATAGCGTGCCTCGCGCGTCTCCTGCAGCCGGTGTTGGACCTCGGAGAAGACGGGCGATGGCTCCAGCGCCATCGCCAGCTCGAGGCTGGCCGAAAATGTGCAGTGCCTGCCGAGCTGAGCCAGGATCTTGGGGAACTCGAGAGTGTTGAGATGCTTTCTGTTCATGGTCATAACCAGGGCTCAGCCTGGGCGCGCAACTCGGCCAGCTCCGCACGAAGCCGTTGCACCTCGGCCACGTTTCCACCCTCGTCGCCGTACGATCGGAGCTGCTGCTTCTTGAATGCAAGCTCTGTCGCGCACTGGAAGTAGCGGCCCACCACCCGGTGTGCGGTCACACCGCCCTTGCCCAAGGCAGCCCAACGCTGCCGCACGCGCTGCCTGGCTGACCGCAGCAGCAGGAAGTCGGCCTCACTCAACGTGCCCCGCGTGACCTCTTCCCCCAGGCCGCGGTCGATCCAGCGGCTCTCCTTGCGCAGGAAGAGCAACGCGATGACAAGCAGCATCAGGATGCCTCCGTAGTCCACGAGGGCACTGATGCCCAAGGAGAGGCAGGCCGTCTGCTCGGAGAGCATTGCCCCGGCGTTGTGGATTGCGTGGAAGAGGACGGCCAGGCACCAGCCGATGACCGGCCAGAGGTACCTCTGGAGTGAGCCACGGGACTGCCGTGCATAGCCAATGGCCGCACCGACGATCCCTGTCCAAAAGGCATGGTTCATCCCGAAGACGATCGACCTCAGGAGTAGATTGCCTGTCCCGACGCCCAAGCCTTCCGCGCTGGCAATCGGCAGGAAGTATGCGAACACATTCTCGGTCAGAGCGAAACCAAAGCCTATCATCGCCCCGTAGATGATGCCATCCAGCACGTCGTCGAATTCGCGCCGAAAGACCAACACCAGTCCGATTAGCGCGATCCCCTTGAGGCTCTCTTCGACCAGTGGGGCGGAGATGACGGCGCCGACGCTGGAGGCCACGCCCTCGCCGCCCCAAGCAGACAAAGGCATGTCCAGGAGCAGCTCCAAGACGAGAGAGAGCAGGGCGGCCGGCACCGCGCCCCAGAAGAACGCCGTTGCCAGAAGCCAGACCGGTTCCTTTTCGTAGCGGTCCAGCCACCACAAGAGCAGCACGTACACCAGGGTGGGGAGGATCCCTCCCAGGACGGCAACCAGCGCAGTAGTCATGACGATTCCTCCACTCGACCGGTGATGGACTGGCAATGACCGGCAAGTTTCCCGGCCCGTTGCCCCACCTCAGCGGGGCTGCGCCAAAGCGTAAAAGACCGGCATGAAGACCAACCGTTCCCCCGAGTCGATGGCTGCCCAATCGGCGGCCTTGATCCTGCCCAGCTCCTCTGTGGACACGCGGTCGGTCAGGGTCCTCTCCCAAAGAGACCACTCCGCATCGAACTCGCTGCGCAGTGTGCTCGGATCCCACAGCCCGGGGATCACCCCAACCTCGGTACGGCCCACTGCTGGGATGGAGAACAAGCTGCGCAGCCTGCGCCCCAGGCATGGGTCGGCCCCTTCGCCCCGCAGGGCTTCAGCCTGCCAACGTCCCAGAGGCAGGTCCGGATGGTCAATGCGCCCGCCATAGTCAGGCTCAGCGCAGGCCAGCACCGCTCCACCCGAGCGGGTGACGCGGACCATCTCACTCACTACGCGGTGCGGATCCCGGCACCACAACAACACAAAATGGCAAACGGTGACGTCAAACAGCCCTCCGGCAAAGGGGAGCGCGTGTGCGTCCCCGAGGCGGTACTCCGCCCGGCCGCCACGGCTGCGCGAGTAGGCCACCGCCTCCGGATCGATGTCGATGCCGATCACCTGTCCCTGCGTCCGCGCCGCCATTTCTTCGGTGATGGCGCCGGTCCCACAGCCCACGTCCAGCACGCGCCGGGCGCGCACCAGGTTCGCCTGCCGGTAGAGATAGGTGCGTGTGGGCCTTGTCCAGCCTGCCTGGCGGCTGTACTGCGCATCCCATTCGGCTGGTGTGAGCTGTGTGGTCATGAAAGGCTGCCTCGCCGCCCCATTATACTGTCGCGCCTTGGCCGTGTCAACCATGCGATTGGCCATAAGTGCTGGGCTTGACAAATCGCGGATCGATGGCTATCCTCTGGCGCAGATCGGCTGCTAAGATGGCCCGTTGGAGCACACCTTCCGCATACCAGGCTCTTGGCTCAAGGCGAGTCGTGTACCTTCATGCACTGCTGTTGGCGCTCATCCTGGCCATCGCCGCTGCCCTTCGGCTCTCCTGGGTGACATGGGATGGTGGCCTCTGGCTCCACCCCGACGAGCGGCAGATCTACTTCGTCGCGAACGGCCTACGATGTCCCGAGGCGCTGTCTCAAGCGTTCGAGGCCTCAAGTCCACTCAATCCCCACTTCTTTGCCTATGGCTCGCTGCCGATCTACTTGGTCAGAGTGATCGCGCTGCTGCTTGCACCGTTTTGGCCTGTGCTGCGTGATCCGGGAAACCTCCACCTGGTCGGCCGCCCGCTGGCAGCCCTATTCGATGTGGGGACGGTGGCTCTCACTTACCGGCTTGCCATGAGCCTTAGGAAAGCAAATCCGGCGCCTGGGAAAGAGCGAGAAGATGCCACGGTGCGGCCGGCTACCGGCCTGTTTGCAGCCGCCCTCCTCAGCCTGGCCGTGCTACCCATCCAAGCGAGTCACTTCTACACCTCCGATGTGTTGGTCACCTTCCTGGTGATGCTCAGCCTGAATCTCGCCTCCAATCTCGTCCAGGGGGGCGGCCGCGGACGGCAGGCGGCGCTGGGTGTGGCCGTGGGCCTCGCCCTGGCGACCAAGCTCAGCGCGGCTCCCCTTCTGTTCGTGATCCCAGTTGCCTGCTGGCTCCACAGTCCCCAGGCCACCCCTCAGCCCAGGCTGGAGGGGCCAAAGAGCCTTCTGCTCGTGCTGGCGACTGTGGCAATCACATTCCTGCTGGTCGAGCCGTATGCAGCCATCGACCTGCGCACCTTCCTTGCCGATACTTTGCGCGAGTCGCAGATCGCCTGGGGACGGCTCGACGTGCCCTACACCCGGCAGTTTGCGGCGACGCTGCCTTACCTCTATTCCATCTGGCAGACGGCCCTTTGGGGGGTGGGGCTGCCGCTGGGACTGTTGGGTTGGGCAGGCCTGGCTGCCGGCCTGATCCATTGGCTGCGCCAGGGTGACTGGGCCGATACCCTGCTGCTGGCGTGGGCCGGCCCTTACCTTGCCATTACCGGGGCGCTGCATGCGCGCCCACTGCGCTACATGCTGCCCCTCGTGCCCGCGCTGTGCATCCTGGGGGCTTGGCTGGTGGCCCGTGCCCACAGCCGGGCCTCCGGCGCCGGCCGCCGGTGGCCGGTGGCTGCCGGCGGCCTGGTACTGCTTGCATCCTTTGTCTTACGCCCTTGCGTTCCTCTCTATCTATGCGCGCCCCCATTCCTGGATTGTGGCTTCGGAATGGCTCTACCGCCACGTGCCGGCCGGCAGCTCGCTGGCCGTAGAAGAGTGGGACACCCCCTTGCCCTTGCCCATTGAGCTTGACGGGCGGGCACGGCGCTCCGAAGAGTTCAATCTGCGCGCCCTGGCTCTCTACGACGAGCCGGATGGAGCGGAGAAGTGGCTCAGGCTCACGAGGGAGCTGGCTGCCAGTGACTATCTCGTCGTTGCCAGCCGGCGGCTGTATGGCTCAATTCCCCGCCTCCCCGGCCGCTACCCGGTTGCGAGCCGCTACTACTCTCTGCTCTTCGAAGGAGGATTGGGGTTTGAGCTGGCAGTCGAGTTCACGCGAGGGGCGGCCTGGCTCAATCCGCGCGTCGATCCCCTGCCCGGTGCGGCTCCGCCCTTCCTTGTGCCAGACGAGAGCCTGGTGGTCAACGATCGCCCGCGCGTTCTCGTCTTTCGTAACACCGGCCGCCTGTCGCCGGAGGAGCTTCTCGCCAGGCTGGGCTTTGCCGGGGAGTAGCCGCCCTATGGACTCGGTGTGGGCGGCGTTGGGGTCTCCGTGGGGATGGGCGACGGTGTGTCGGTTGGTGTGGGCGTGTCGGTCGGCCAAGGCGTATCCGTAGGCAGGGGCGTGTCGGTCGGCCAGGGGGTCTCCGTTGGGGACGGCGTTCCGGTGGGTGTCTGAGTGGGAGTCGGGTTCTGCACTTGCACCCAGGTGCGGGCCTCGGCGCTGTTGCCCCAGCGGTCGAATACTACAACGCGCAGCGTATAGTCGCGGTCATACAGATACCGGACATTCCATAGTGCCAGGATGCCACCCTCGACTGAGGTGTAGACAGGGCCTGTCACTGCTCCCCAGCCGGCGGGATCGCGACCCTCTCCGTACTCCACCACATAGTGGTCAAAGTCGGGCATGCTGGCCTGGCCGACGACGTAGACCTCCTCAATGACTGTAGCGCCTGCCTGGGGTTGGTACAGGGCTACCTGGGCCGACCCGGTATGCACCGAACAGGAAGTGAGGGGAGGCTGGGGGATGCCATGATCTGCGGCCCATTTCTGACCTTCCACCCCAGGAAGAACGAAAAAGTACTGCTCTTGTACGGCGCCGGCCGGGCAAAAGACTCCCGCCAGTGCCCCGGTGCTGGTGTCGATCCGGACGAGCTGGTGGAAATCGTTTTCCGCGCCCAGCGGCCCCTGCCCGGATGCAAATATCTCAGTTCGGCGCCGGTCGGTTGGGCAGGCGGCACTTGGCAGCGAGCCCGAATCGGCGCTGATTTCGGTCTGCTCGATCCCAGCCGGGCGGGCAAACTGGCTGGCAGGCTGGCCGGCCAGCGCCTTCTCCATAAAGTTGTGCCAGATGGGCGAGGCACCTCGCGACCCTGCGACCTGTTTCATCTCCGAGTTGTCTGCGTTTCCCACCCACACGCCCGCCACAAGCTCGGGCGTGTAGCCCACGGTCCAGGCATCGCGGTAGTCGTTGGTCGTGCCCGTCTTCGCGGCGGCCGGCCGTGAGAGCACGAGAGCGTTGTTCCTGCCAAAAACCGGTGCTCCGGGCCTTGTTGTCGGCCAGGATGTCCGTGATCAGGTAGGCATGCTGCGCGCTGACCACCTGCTCCCCTGCCGGGGCCTGGTACTCCCAAAGCACGGCCCCTTTCGAATCCTCGATGCGGCGGATGGCCACGGGAGGCACTTTCAGCCCGCCGTTGTCCAGGACGCGCATAGGCACCTACCATCTCGAGCAGCGTGACCTCGCCCCCGCCCAGTGTTAGGCTGAGACCATAGTCGGCCCGGGTAAGGGACGCAATCCCCATCCGGCGGGCGGTATCGAGCATGGCCGGCAGCCCGACATAATCCAGCGTCTTGACGGCCGGGATATTGAGCGATTGAGCCAGTGCGTTCCTGACCAGCACCGGGCCATGCTCCTTCCCGTCATAGTTTGTGGGCACGTAGGGGTTTCCCGCACCGTCTCTGAACTCGGTTGTCACGTCCCAGATCAGAGTGGCGGGCGTCCAGCCCTTCTCGAACGCGGTAAGGTAGGTGATCGGCTTGATGGACGAGCCGGGCTGGCGCGGCCGGACGGCCATATTGATCTGCCCGGCGATCTCGGCGTTGTTAAAGTCGGCACTCCCAACCATCGCCAGGATTTCTCCTGTCTTCGGCTGCATGGCAACCAGCGCAGCGTCTGTGACATTCTGATCCTGAAGCGTTGCCAGGTGAGCCCGTATCTCCTCCTCCGCGATCGTCTGCCAGTTCGAGTCGAGCGTTGTATAGACGCGCAGCCCGCTGCGGTAGAGCACCTCCGTCCCATAGTCCTGTTCCAGGGTCTGCTGGATCCAGATCACAAAGTGGGGCGCCTTGATGTCGAGCCGGAGCGGCTGGAGCACAAGCTCCTGTGCCTTGGCGGCCTCTGCTTCGGCGCGGGTGATATAGCCCTGCTCGGCCATCAGGGCCAAGACCACCCCCTGGCGGCGCTTGGCACCTTCCCAGTTGGAGTAGGGATCCCAATACGCGGGGGCCTGCGGCAACCCGGCCAGAAGCGAGGCTTCGGCCAGTGTCAGCTCCCCGGCCTTCTTGCCCAAGTAGGTTTCCGCAGCCGCCTCGATGCCGTATGCCAGGTTCCCATAGTTGATCTCGTTGAGATACGTCTGAGGATCTCCTGCTTGCTGTAGCGCCGGCTGACCTCCGATGCCAGCACCGCCTCGCGTATTTTGCGGCTCAGAGTCTGTTCGGTACGCTCCTCTGGCGAGAGGAGCACCAGTTTGACCAGTTGCTGCGGGATCGTGCTGGCTCCCGAGACGACGCCCATCTCACGGACATTCTGGATCACGGCTCGGGCGATGCCGATCGGGTCTACACCGGCATGTTGCCAGAACCTGCTGTCCTCGGTGGCTACGGTTGCGTTGATCAGGTCGGGCGCAATCTTTTCGTAAGGGACTACGATGCGCCGTCCGCCATTGGGATCCATGATCTCGTACAGAAGGCGCCCATCGCGGTCGAGGATTTGGGTGCTGACGAAGCTGGCAGACCGGCTGGTCAGCTCATCGGGCGCCGGCAAGTCCGTCGCGATCGCGGCGTACGCAGCGATCAAGCCGCATCCCGCCAGCCCGACGAGCAGCAGTGCGGAGAGAAGGCCGATCAGAAGCATCCAGCCAGAGCTGGGGCGCTGTCTTGGCCGTAGGCTGCGCGGGGGTGGTGCCGGAACGACCGTTCCCCTAGTCACGCGCCCGTTGGGGGGCAGGCCTCCGGGGCGTGGTACTCGTCCGCCGTGCGGCGAGGATCCCATACCGGTGTCTTGGCTCATGCTGCATGCTATCCTTATCAGAAGGTCGCTTTGTAGACGCTGTGCCTCTCACCGTGGTTCCGTTTCTCCACATCGTCTGGGCTTCCACCACAGAACGCCGGGCGCAGCCTCATCCTTCTCGCTCGACCTTCGTCAGGGGAGTGTCGCGCCGTACTTGAAAATGATCCAAGTCGCGGGCGACTATCGTGTTGGGAAAGAGGGGGAGCGCCTCGTCCAAGATCTCGTGCTCAGAGTAGCGGCGCGAGATGTGATTCAGGATAAGGTGCTGCACGCCGGCCTCCTTTGCCAGCTCTGCAGCCTGGCGGGCCGTCAGGTGGCCGAATTCGCGCGCCACGTCCGCTTCCAGGCTAGTATAGGTAGCCTCGATTATGAGTGCGTCGGCTCCTTGTACCGCTTCCACCAAGTCGTCCACGCGGGACGCGTCGCCGACGAAGACGAGCTTGGTGCCAGGGCGCGAGGGACCGAGAACGTCATCGGGTGAGACGGTCTGCCCACTCGTCAGGGTGATCGTCTGGCCGCGTACCAGGCGAGCTCGATCCGGCCCGGCCGGCACACCCAGCTCCTCGGCCTTTTCCACCAAGAAGGGGCGCCGGGCCTTTTCCTGGAAGACGAAGCCGAAATTGCCTGCCCCTCGGTGGCTGACGGGAAACGCGATCAGTTGGGTGGAGTCGTCCTGGTGCACGATCCCCGGCTTGAGATCCGTGAGCACCAGGCGGAAGGGCGGCCGGGTGGGCCCAAAGACCACCCGCATGAGAGCTTCAACCCGATCCAGCGCCGGCTTGCCTCCGTAGATTTCCATTCGATCGATCGCTTCCCACCGAGAGAAAGTTGAGGCGAGGCCGGCCAACCCCAGGATGTGGTCGAGGTGACCGTGTGTCAAGAGGATCTTGTCCAGGCGGCGAAAGCCCAGCCCACTCCGCAGCAACTGCCTTTGGGTTCCCTCGCCGCAGTCCACCAGGAAGCGATACTCGCCGTACATGACCAGGGCTGCCGGCAGCCCGCGCCGGATGGAGGGTGCGGAAGCAGAGGTACCCAGGAAAGCCACTTCAAACATGGCAGAGATTGTAGCACAGAAGCTTTTCGGCTACAATACCCCTGCATCTGACGAATCACGAGCGCCAATGAAACACTTGTGGTCTCCCTGGAGACTCGAATATCTGGAAGGCAGCAAGACGCAGGGCTGCGTCTTCTGCAACGCTGTAGGAAGCACCGATGACCGGAAGAACCTTGTTCTGCTCCGGGGAGAGCACGCCTTCCTCATCCTGAACCGCTATCCTTACAACAACGGCCATTTCATGGTCGTGCCCTACTCCCATGTCCCAAGCCTGGAGCTCCTGGATACCCCTACGCTGACCGAGATCATGCTTCTTCTCAACCGAGGTATCCTGGCTCTGCGGGATTCGATGGCGCCAGAGGGCTTTAACATCGGAGCCAACCTAGGCCACGTTGCCGGGGCCGGCATCGAGGAGCATGTGCACATCCACGCTGTACCCCGCTGGCTGGGCGACACCAACTTCATGCCCGTCGTGGGTGACCTGCGCGTCGTGCCCGAAACCTGGCTGCAGACCTACGACAGGCTCTTGGCTGCCCTCCAATGCACGACTCGGCCCGGTGAACCGGGTGAAGCGGCCACGTAGAAGGAGAAAGCAGGGCGCGCCCACCTGGAGGAGGTGGGTCGCACGCCTGGGGCAGGGGATGCCCTGGCATACCCCTGCCAACTCGTTCGAGGCCCGCAACACCCGCGCCCTCTACGCCGAGACAGCCTGGTTTGGAATCCTCAGCGGTCTGACGGCCACATTCGTCACTGTTTTTGCCCTGCGCCTGGGGGCCACTACGGCGCAGGTAGGCTGGTTGGCGGCGCTCCCGGCATTGGTCAATGTGATCTGGCTCATCCCGGCGTCGCGGCTGATCGAGCGCCACCGTGGGCTGCCCCTGGTTCTTCGCACTGGCTTGGCGCAGCGTTTGGGCTACATCGCTATGGCAGCCATGCCGTTCATTATCGTTTCGAGGCGCGTGGAGGCTCTCATCGCTATCCAGGCCGTCATCACGCTCCCGACGGCGATTATCAACACTGCAGTGACGGCCATGATCCCGGACCTGGTCTCCGCAGAGAACCGGGGCCAGGTGATCTCCACGCGCTGGCTGATCCTGGCTGCCACGTCCACCCTGGCAGCGTTGGTCGGCGGCAAGTTCCTCGACTTGGTGCGAGTACCTCTCAACTACCAGATCCTACTTGGGGTCGGGTCTGCCCTATCGCTCATTGGCCTCCTCAACCTGCGCCGGATGAAGCTGCCCAACCGCATGCCCGCACACCGGCCCCTAGCCGCCGGAGCCGGGAAAAGCCGGTCGCCGACGCGCGGCAACCTCCGCAGCGTGCTCTCGCAGCGTGGCTTCGTACGTTTCACGATGGCAGCCTTTGTCTTCCATTGGGGCCTTTACCTGCCTGCCGCCTTGTGGTCTGTGTTGCGGGTACGGGATCTCGGCGCCAACGATACCTGGATTGGCCTGATCGCAGTAGTCGTCGATGCCAGTACCATTGCCGGCTACCTCCTCTGGGGCAAGGCGCGCGCGCGCTGGGGGGACCGGTGGCTGCTTATCGCCTCGGGACTGCTCGTGACCCTCTACACACTGCTGACTGCGTTCGTCCCCACCATCGAATGGATGATTCTCACTTCGATCGTGGGTGGATTCTCGTGGGCCGGCTGTAACCTGGCACTCTTTAACGTGATGTTGACCGTGTGTCCCGACGACCGGCGCCCAACCTACGTGGCGCTTTACACCGCCCTCATGAATGTGACAGCCTTTGCGGGCCCGCTTCTCGGGGCGACTCTCTCCGAGGGCGTTGGTATCCGCTGGGCGTTTGTCGCTTCGACCGGGTTGAGGCTGCTTGGCGTACTGCTCTTCTTTCTTCTTCTCCCTAGGCAGCGGGGTGAGGGAACAACAAGGGCGACGTAGGCCGGCGAAGCATTTGCACAGGACGCAATTCTGTGCTATAAAGTTTGTGCCGTTCCGAAGGGGAACGGCAGAGGAGAGATCTCTTGGATCTGACCATCATTGTCTTGGCGGCAGGACGGGGGTCGCGTATGCGCTCTGACCTGCCGAAGTCCCTGCATCCTGTCGCCGGGCGGCCCATGCTGCGCTTTGTCCTGGATGCGGCCCGCAGCTTGGAGCCGACCCGCCTGGTCGCGGTTGTCGGTCACAAGGCGGAGCTTGTCCACAAGCACTTGGGCGACGGCATCCAAGCCATTTCACAGGCGGAGCAATTGGGAACCGCCCATGCCGTCCGTCAGGCCAGGGATGAGGCCGCGGGACAGTCTCCTACGGTATTGGTCCTTTTTGGCGACACCCCCCTAATCCGTCCTGCGACGCTGCTGGCCTTGTTCGATCGCCATCGCGCTTCAGGCGGCGTGATGTCTTTCCTTTCCTTTTGGCCTGTAGACCCTACCGGCTACGGAAGGGTCGTGCGCGAGCCGGGCACCGGCCGGATTCTGCGCATCGTCGAGGAAGGGGAGGTTTCGGCCGAGCAGTACCGGCAGAGTGAGGTGACCAGCGGCGCCTTCTGTTTCAGTGACGCGTGGCTGTGGCCTGCCCTCGCGCAGCTTGAGCCGCATCCGGACGGCGAGTTCTACCTGACGGACCTGGTGGAGCTTGCGGCCCGTGAGGGCCGGCCTGCGGCCGACTGGCCGGTTACCGAGCTCGAAGCGGCCGGCGTGAACAGCCGCGTCGGGCTGGCGCGGGCCGAGGCCGAGATGCGCCGCCGCATAAACGAGCAATGGATGCAGGCAGGTGTGACATTGATCGATCCGACCGCCACCTACATCGATGCCGGGGTGGTGATTGGCAGCGATACCACGATCTGGCCGGGCACCAGCCTTCAGGGAAACACGAGCATCGGCCATCGCTGTGCCATAGGACCCGGTTCGGTTGTCCGCGATTCGATTATCGGGGACGAATGCCGTGTGGAGCTGTCAGTGCTTGAAGGCGCCGCCATGGACAGCGGAAGTGACATTGGCCCTTTCAGCCACCTGCGCAAGGGCGCACGCCTGGGGGCAGGCGCACACGTTGGCAACTTCGGCGAGCTCAAGAACTCGTTCCTGGGGCCGGGTGCCAAGATGGGCCATTTCAGCTACCTGGGGGATGCTACGATTGGCGAGAATGCCAACATCGGCGCCGGCACCATCACCTGCAACTTTGATGGAAAACGAAAACACCCCACCGTTGTCGGCAAGGACGCCTTCATCGGCAGCGACACGATGCTGGTCGCGCCGGTGACGGTGGGTGAGGGAGCCAAGACCGGTGCAGGTTCGGTGGTCACCCGCGACGTTCCGGCGCGCAAGGTCGCCTATGGGGTCCCGGCACGGGTGCGGAGCGACGTGGCTGGGAAATCGACGGAGGAGAAGTGACGACTGGGGAAGTGTTCGTTCTCATCGGGATGCTGGTGCTCACCGCCCTGGTGTCGATGGCGCGCTCAGCCCTGGTGAATGTGCGAAAAGCACGCCTGCGGGAATTGGTGGACGAAGGGGTGGGCGGGGCCGGAACGGCGCATCGCCTGGCCGAAGATGCCACCCGACTTCTTGCCACCACGCAGCTTGTGACGGTCCTGACCAGCTTCTTTGGGGGAGCGGTGGTGGCGGTTCTCTCGGCCCCACCGCTGGCCAAGCTGTTCGAACCGTGGCTGAGGGGCGCCAGCTATCCAGTGGCCTTTGGCCTGGTGGTGTTGGTTACGGCGCTCGTTATGCTCATTCTTGGGACCATGGTGCCCGAGACCGTGGCCGCGCAGCACAGTGAGCGGCTGTCTCTTTGGCTGGCACGTCCCCTGGCGGTGATCGCGGCACTGATCATGCCCCTGGCCCGCTTTTCTGTCTGGGTGAGCAATGGCCTCTCCCGGCTCTTGGGGGCATCCTCCTCCAGTAGCATGCCCTATGTCACCGAGGAGCAGATCAAGACCCTTGTGGATGCTGGGGAGGAGGAAGGCGTCATCGAAGAGGAGGAGAAGGACATGATCTACTCCATCTTCGATCTGGGCGATACCCTGGCCCGCCAGGTTATGGTTCCCCGCATCGACGTCATGGCCCTGGATGTAGCGACGCCCATGCTGGAGGCACTCGAAGCCATCATGCGCGCCGGGCACTCGCGCATCCCGATGTACGATGAGACCATCGACAACGTAGTGGGTGTCCTGTACACCAAAGACCTTCTACCCTACCTGCGCGACGGACGGACGACTGTGCCGCTCAGAAATGTCGCGCGACCGGCCTATTTCATCCCCGAGACCAAGCGGGCCAGCGATCTGCTGCCCGATCTGCAAAAGAGACGAGTTCACATGGCCATCGTGGTGGACGAGTATGGGGGCATGGCGGGCATTGTCACCATTGAGGATCTGCTCGAGGAAATCGTCGGCGAGATTCAGGACGAATACGATGCCGAAGAGCCGCCGGTCGTGCAGGTTGCCGAGAGCGAGTATGTCGTTGACGGTCGCATCAGCCTTGACGACGTCAACCAACTGATGGATGCTGCCTTGCCTACCGAGGACAGCGACACGCTGGGAGGTTTCATCTACACTGCCCTGGGCAGGGTGCCGGAAGTGGGCGCTCGCGTGCCGTTCGAAGATCTGATCTTCACGGTCGAGTCCGTTCTTGGCAGGCGCATCCGAAAGGTGCGTATCCTGCGCCAGGTGGCCGCGGCCCCAGAGTCGAACCAGGAATCAACCCCCGCCGCTCGGGTGCAGGGTGATGAGGCCGAAGCGGACGAGGCACCCCAGGCATCGAGCAGCGAGCAGGCAAAGGAGCACAAGAGATCGTGACAGACGAGGAGTTGGTGAACCTGGCCCAGAAGGCTCGCAAAGCAGCCTATGCCCCCTACTCCAAGTTCAGGGTGGGTGCAGCCTTGCTCACCGCCTCGGGCCGCGTTTTCACAGGGTGCAATGTGGAGAACGCCGCCTATCCGCTGTGCACTTGTGCGGAGAGGACGGCGGTGGTCAAGGCCGTCTCAGAGGGGGAAGACACCTTCGACGTCATAGCCGTCGTTACCGCCACCGGCGCCATGCCCTGCGGCTCATGCCGGCAGATCCTTCGCGAGTTCGGCGGCATCAAGGGTGACCTGCGGGTCATCGTCGCCGACACAGCAGGCCACTGGCAGACCTTTACAATCGCGGAGCTGCTGCCTATGGGGTTCGGCCCACACCAGCTCGAGTAGACGGCCGGGTGAAGTGCTTTGCCCTGACCTGGCGCTACCCCCACAAGTCCGTGGCGATGTCGGGCAAGCCCAGGCTCACGAGCTTTTCCCGCGACGGCTTCCCCGTTTCCCAATCCCACCTGCGCTCCGCATAGTACTCCTTCATCATGGGCTCCATCTGCGGCGTACGCCCCTTGGAGCCACCCCGGAGTGGGATCATCAGCGCCCGCGGCAGGCGGTCGTTGCCGCGCTTCACGCCCAGCCGGTTGTTCACGGCGCGCTTGAGGTTAAATATCCGCTCACCCGTCTGCTGGCACCAGGCCACGTCGACAGGCCAGCCCGTGGCTGTGCCCAACAGATCCGCCAACACCGGCGCCGTGGGGTTCACATAATTGCACATGATCAGGCCGCCGTACAGGCTCCGCCAGTCCTGGGTGCGCGCAGCAACCCTGGCCTTGCCCCTTGTCTTGAACCGGCCGCTGGGCACAATCCCTGCTTCCTCGATCGTCAGGCCCATGTCTACCATGTACATGTCGCCTTGCTGGTGGCATGCTCCGCGCGGGGACGTCGCATACACCGCGCCCATGCCCGAGAAAGCCCTTGGATCGTGACCCGGCAGGTCGAGGCCGTTGACCTGCACTGCCAGGTCCTCGGCGCCGTAGCGGGCCGCCATCCGCTTTGTCCCCTCGGCCAGCACGTTGCCAAAGCCCTCGCGGCGGGCGATCAGCTCGATGAGGGTATGGACCGTCTCGATGTCCCCCCAGCGCAGAGGCAGGCCACCGGTATCGTCGGCGGTCAGGATCCCGCGCTCGTAGAGCAGGTTGGCCAGGCCGATGGACGACCCGGCGGAGACGGTGTCGAGGCCATAGCGGTTGCACAGGTAGTTGGCGTATGCGACGCCCGGCAGGTCGCTCACCATGAGGAGGGAGCCGAGCATCACTACCGTCTCGTACTCGGGTCCGTCTATCGCTTCCAGGCCGTACTGCGTGCCCTTGAGCGTAACCTCGCGTCCACAAGCCACGCTGCAGCCGTAGCAAGGCACGGCTCGCGTCAGGATCGTCTCGGACATCGTGACGCCGGAGAGCTGGGTGCACTCGTCGAACTCGGATCCGGTCCAGTACTTGATGGGCAGGTTTCCCCACATGTAGCTCATGTCTACAAAATTGGCGCTGCCCATCTCGTGGAGGACCTGGACGGTGATATCATCCTTGACGATCTCGGTTGCTTTCCTGGCGACCTGGCCGAATGCCTCCTTGTCGAAAAGCGGCACGCGCTGGTGACCGCGCACGGCGATTGCCTTTAGCTTCTTCGAGCCCATTACCGTGCCCATGCCGGTGCGCCCTGCCGCCCGGCCGTGGTCGTTCATGATCGCGCCGTACAGTACCAGGTTCTCTCCGGCCGGGCCGATGCTTGCGACCCGCACTTTGGGATCTTCCAGCAGGTCACGCACCCGGGCTTGGGTCTCGTAGGTGTCCAATCCCCACAGGCCCGATGCGTCGTGCAGGGCCGGCGGTTGGCCGTCGATGATCGACAGCCATACCGGCTTTTCTGACTGCCCGCGGATGACGATCCCGTCGTACCCCGCGAACTTCAATTCTGCTCCCCAGAATCCGCCCGAGTTCGACTCTCCCCAGATGCCGGTCAGAGGAGAGAGCGCGCACACTTCGTGCCGTCCGCACGAAGGTGCCCGTGTGCCGACCAGCGGGCCCGTCATGAACATGAGGGTATTCCCCGGCCCCAGCGGATCGGTGCCGGGCTTCAGGTCGTCGTGGTAGAGATACCGGGCCGCGTACCCGGCGCCGCCCACAAAGTCGTGCGCGATGGCCGGGTCTACGGGCTCATCCTTCACTACTCCCCGGGTCAGGTCCACGACCAGAAGTCTGCCCATGTATCCGTTCATGTGGCCTCCTTGGCGCATAGCGGTGTGAGAGCGATTCTAGCACAGAGCCGGGGATGGCGCAAGCAGGCAAAAAGGCCTTCCCGAGGGCTCAGCCCTCGGGAAGGCTCGCAGTGCCAATCACCCAGGCCTGTTGCCTGGCCATGGCGGTTAGAAATCGATGGCCTTGCCTGTGAAGGCGTACCGGTAGACCTGCTCGATCTCCGTATCGTCGGGTACCCGTAGGCCGATCAAGGTCGCACTGTCGCCGCCGGCGTTGGCTACCAGCTTTGGCAGGCACTCCTCGAGCTGCTCAGCAGATAGGCCTGTTTCCTGCAGCGTGGTGGGCTGCCCGATGCGCCGTGCCAGGTTCCGGATCGCCCCAGCCAGGGACGCTGCGCCCTCGGTCTCGTCGTTTGCGATCAGGCCTAAGAAACGGGCCAGCTCTGCATAGCGAGTGGGTGCATCGCCGCGTACGGTGTACTCGATGGTGTAGGGCAGAAGAAGGCCGACGGCCCGGCCGTGTGGCACGCCACATACCGCTCCCATCGAGTGCCCAAGGCCATGCGCCATGGCCGCCATGGAGTTTCCAAAGCCGAGGCCGGCGATGGTGGCCGCGTTGTGCATCTTTTCGCGCGCCTCAGGGTCGCCGGCGCCCTGCTCAACGGCGGCGGGGAGGTAGTCAAAGACGAGCTGGGTTGCCTTGAGACACAGGCCGTCGGCAAAGTCGTTGCGCCATTGCGATGTATACCCCTCAACCGCATGGGTGAGCACGTCCATCCCGGTGTCCCCCGTGATCTGGCGGGGCAGTCTGAGCACCAGTGCAGGATCGATGATCGCCACGTCGGGGATGTTCTCGGCGTGGCCGAGGTTGATCTTGCGGTGCTCTTCTGTGTCGGTGAGCACCATCGCCCAAGTGGTCTCGGCTCCCGTGCCACTCGTCGTTGGAATCGCGATCAGCCGGGCTTTCTGGCGCAACCCCAGGGTGCCGACGGGGCAGATGCCGTCGACCGGAATATCTGGTCGCTCATACAGGACAAAGATCCCTTTGGCGGCATCGATGGGCGAGCCCCCGCCCACCGCGATGATCCAATCTGGTTCGTATGCCAGTGCCACCTGCGCCCCACGCCGGACCGTCTCCAGCGAGGGGTTGGGCTCCACTTCGGCAAAGACCGATGACTCGATCCCGGCCGCAGCCAACTTGCGCCTGACCTCGTCCACCAGCCCTAGCTCCAGGATTACAGGGTCGGTGACGATGAGCGCCTTGCGGCCTTGGATTTCCAACAGGTAGTCGAGCGCGTCCTCGCCAAACACGATCTCCGGGCTTCGGAAGTACCACATGGCTCACCCCCGCGAATCGGCCGGTTACGCGGCCAAGAATCTCTGGTGCGGTTGCTAGTTCTTGGAAACCGCTGCGTTTAGGTCCGTTATCAAGGCTTCGACGTTGATGCCGTGCGCCATCGCGCCCTGCTCGATATTCTCAAAGCGCGCGATTGCGCAGCCGAAGCACATCAGCCCGTGCTTCAGGAACACCTCGATCGTCTGTGGGTAGGTCTGCACGACTTCGCCGATGGGCATCTCTTTTGTAACGGTAGCCATTGTTTTCTCCTTGCTGGGAATTGGTTATTCTTGAGATTTGCACGTTGGTATCCGGCTTCTGCCCCTGTTACTCCAGGGCAGCCTCGCCGGGGTAGACACGGTCTTCCAGTCGAGCGATGTACTGCTCCACCTGCATGGCTGCGCGAGCACCCGTGCCGACCGATGTGGCAATCTGCCGGTAGATCCAGTCGCAGACATCGCCTGCGGCCCACACCCCCTCAACGCTGGTCTGAGCGTGCTCGTCCGTCACGATGTAGCCATTCTCGTTCAGGGCGAGCTGGCCGCCCAGGAATTCGGTATTCGGTATGTAGCCGACGGCGACAAACACGCCCTGCGTTGGGAAGATGGTCTCCTCGCCGCTCTTGACGTTCTGCAGCCGCAACCCCGTTACCATGTCGCCGCCCAGGATCTCCGACACGACCGTATTCCAGAGGAAGACTATCTTGTCATTGTGAAAGGCGCGGTGCTGGAGCACTGGCTCCGCACGGAGCTGGTCACGCCGGTGAATGACGGTGACCTTGGCAGCATAGCGGGTGAGAAACAGCGCTTCTTCGACGGCGGCATCTCCACCGCCGACGACGACGATCTGCTTGCCGGTGTAGAAGAAACCGTCGCACGTGGCGCAGTAGGAAACGCCTCGACCTGAAAACTCGGCTTCTCCCGGCACTCTCAGCTTGCGTGGAGAAGCGCCGCTCGTCACAATCAGTGCCAGCGCCTCATACTCTTCCCCGTAGGTCATGACCTTGAAGGGGTGTTGCGACAGGCCCACACCGGTCACGATATCGAGCTCGAACCGAGTGCCGAACCGCTCCGCCTGCTTGTGCATCCGCTGTGCCAGCTCGGCCCCGTTGATATCCTCCGGGAAGCCGGGATAATTCCCGACCTCAAAGCTGCTGGCTACCTGGCCTCCCAGAAACTGCCCGGCGATGACCAGTGGACTCAGGTTCGCTCGTGCGGCATAGATGGCGGCTGTGTAGCCTGCCGGCCCGCTCCCGATGATGATCAGCTTTTCCATGGTCTGCTCTCGTCTTGCTCCAAGCTTGAGTGAGAATTGTACCGCAACACCGCGCCCCTGACAAGAAATGTGCCGCAGGGGGCCGAACGCCCAAACTCTTCGCCCTCGATTGGCCCTCGCCTGGCCGGGTCCCCGAAACTTTACAAATCCGCGCATTTCTGGCACAATCTAGCCATCTTGCGTGAAGGGAGCCGGGTTCCATCTCATACGCTTTGTTGGGCGCTCACGTAAACACGGCGCTTGGCGGCCTGGACCAAGTGCTCGTGACCTGGAAGCCGCCCCTCGTCGTGATTCTCGATCACAGCGACGTTTGGCGGCGAGTCAAGGCCGAGTCGCCGGGCACCCTGATGGTCGGGCGCCTGGCGTTGCCCGAAGAGCCTGACTTCAACGATCCCTCACTTGACCCGGCCAAGGCTGCGCAGCGTCACTGCGACGCGGTTCTGCCGGCGGCCGAGCGGATGGGCAAGACCTACGATTTTTGGCAAGGGGTCAACGAGCCGGTCGTCCAATCCGCCGAGGCGACGCGGCGCCTGGCCGGCTTTGAGGCTGAGCGGGCGAGGATCATGAGCAGCCATGGGTTTCGCGTCGTGGTCGGCAGCTTTGGCGTGGGAAATCCACCCCAGTTGGCCTGGTGGAAGCACTTTCTTCCCGCACTGGAGGCGGCCAAGCAGTACAGTGGGGCACTGGCCCTGCACGAATATGCCTGGCCCAGGCTCGATCACGACTCCCCCTGGTATCTCCTGCGCCATCGCAAGGTCTACAAAGGCGAGCAGGCACACAATTGGGGCGGGCTGCCGCCGCACCTTGCCGGCACACCCCTGCTGATCACCGAATGTGGCCTGGACGGCCTGATCGCGCAGCCCGAGCCGCAGGGCTGGATATCGGTGCATGGCCGGGATCCGGGACGCTACCTGCAGGAGCTGGCTTGGTACGACGGCGAGCTGCAGAAGGACTCGTACGTGGTGGGCGCTGCTCTCTATTGCTGCTGCTCGGCCGACGATCCGCGTTGGGCAACATACAACATCTGGCCGGAGCTGGCGCAGGCCTTGGCTCGGGATGCCCGGCCTCTCTACCGGCCGGCGCGGTTCCCCGAGCCGGCACCCGCCAAGAAGCCGCCTACTCCGGCCAAGCCGGCAGCACCCGTGCAGCCCGAGCCGGATGAGCAACCACCCGGTTTAGCTCTACCGGTCCCGGTTGTGCCGCCGCCTGGTCCGCCAGAACCGCTCGTCTACGACCGTCTGGATGAGATCGTGCAGAGGCTGGACCGGATATTGGCGTTGTTGAGGGCGCGTGGCAGTAAGGGTGACGCGTGACCCGGCGACGTGCCGGCGCGCTTGAGAGGAGGATGATCTTGGCGATGCCGATCGTGCTGGATCAAGAGGGCCAGGTGCAGAGCTGGGAGTGGCTCCTGGCGAACCTGGGGCCGCTTCACGTGGAGCGGGCCGCGGCTTCGTCGCTCGGGCAGCCGATCTTTCGCCTGGAACAAGTCCGTGTGGTCGAAGGCCCGGCCGTCCAGGTCATCCGCGTGACCGACACGCGAGGTCTACCTCTCGAGGGTGTTCGGGCTGTACGCTCGTGGGCCGGCGCTCCTGAGCTGCCCACCTGGCCGGCTTCCGCAAGCCGCTGGCGAGAGCAGGGCGTCTACGGCCTCACGGGCCGGAGTGGGGCGGTTGGATTTGGCTTGGGGGCGGGCGAGGCGTACCAGCTACCCAATGCCGGGGTGGCTTCCGCTTGGGTGGCTGACCCGACCGGCCCCTCGGATCGAATCGACGGACTGGGTGTGCTTGGCTCAGAGAAGCGCCTTCACCTAGATCTGAGCTTTCGGGTGGTGCAGGAGCTGGAATCCATCCTGCCTGAGGCAAGGCCGGACCTATCTCTTGCCCAGGCTGCTCTCTGGGATGTCGAGCCCCCCGCCCCGCCCTCTCCGCCTCCTGTGCCGCTGCCCTTGACGGGCGATCAGTGGGCGCTCTTGATTGAGCGGCTGGATCAGGTCATACAAGCCCTGGAGGAGCAGGCCGCAGACTGATGGAGCTGCGGCTGCCCGCAAGATCGTCCGGCGTTGCCTGCCGGCCCAGTCACTTCTCCTGCGCTGGCTGACTCAGCCCTTCCAGTTTGGCCTCCAGCCGGTCAAGCTGTCCGAGCAGCCGGTGGAACTGCTCTGACGTCGGGACGCCAAGCGCTGCAAGGGACTGCTGGATCTGGTCGTCGCTGGGCGCCGGAGCGGGGGGCAACCGGTGCCCCCACGAAAGGAGTTGGTCGCGCAGCCGTGCAGCCTCGGCCGTCGCCAGCTCGCCACCCCTCACGAGCGCCTGCACCCGGTGCTCGATCTCTTCGTCCACGTGGCGTGCCAATTCCAGAGGCGAGGCCAGGCTGCGGCGCAGGCTCCCAAGAGTATCACCACCGGCCTGGATGAGCCCGGCGAGCACGCCCAGCGGCAAGAAGCCGGTGCGCTTTCTCTCCAGCTCGAGAATGACCTGGGTCAGCGTCAGGCTGGTCAGATCCTCACCCGTGGTATGATCCACCACCTGGATCTCCTTGCCCTCGCGGATGAGAGCCGCGATCCCCTCCAGCGTGACATACTGTTTCGCCTCCGTATCGTACAGCTTCCGGTTTGGGTAGCGCTTGATCACCTCTTCAGTTCGTCGATCTTCTTGGATAGCGCCACGATCTTGGCTTCGAGGGCTTCGATGTCCGCCTTGGTGGGCACATTCATCCGCCCCAGGATATCGCCGATCCGGCGGTCAAGCTGCTCCTCAACCTTCACGGTCTGGCTCCTTCGCCGGTCGACGACGTCCTTGACCAGCTTCCTGCCGTCCTTCTCAGCGATCTCCCCTCGCTCGACGAGCTTGGTGACAAACTTTTCCGTCTCATCCTGGGTCAGCGCCACAGCCCCGATGCTTGCCATCAGGACGCGGCGAGCCATTGCCAGGAACGGGTTCCTCTCCTCTTCCGGCTTGCTTTCCTCTACACGAACTTCGACCTTTGCCATCTTTGCCTCCGCCCATCAGATTCTGCATGACGCAGTGCATTATGGACAAATCATAACACACTGCGTCATGACCCGCAAGCCGCACGGCCCACCTGGGGGGATGCCTCCTGCGTAGCCGGTGTCGTCGCGGGGTGTGGGCAAGCGCAAAGAAACGAGGGCGGACCTGCGTCCGCCCCCGTGTTCGTCCGTCTCCTGATTACCAGGTAGTCCGCTGGAAAACGAGCTTGAAGTTGGTGTGGACCTTGATGTTGGGGGCATCTGGCGTCCCCATTCCCAGTCCCTGGATCCGGTCGCTCGGCTGGCCGGCGATGGAGACATGGTAGGAGCCCAGCACGTTGTACATTGGGAAGTTGGTTGGATATTCCGTGGGAGGCTTGATCTCCGTATACACCAGCTGACCGCCACCTGCCCAGTCGATCTGAACCCCCTGCCCGATCAACCTCGCGCCGTTCTCGTCGAGTACCTCGATGTAGATGGTATGGTCGCCCGCCGCCTCCGCCTCGTTCTGCCACTGCACGCGCACCAACCGGAAGTAGCTCTGCCCGGGATTGAGGCCACCTGGCTCGGCAATGTTCACATTGAGCGAGCCGAGCCTGCTATCCAGGTCGCGTACTGGCTGGGGCCGCTGTGTAGGCGGAGCAGGTTTTACTACGGCCGCTGCCGCTGCTGCCTTCGGTTTGGGCGTGGCGGTCGGTGCAGGAGTGGGGGTGGCGGTCGGCACCGGAGTGTCGGTGACGGGCAGCGGCGTGCTCGTTACAACGATGACCCAGGGCGTGGCCGTGGCAGGTACAGGGGTCGGCGGTGCCTGGGTGGGCTCGGCTGTCGGCTCGGTGATGGGTGCCGGCTCGGCGGCAAAGGACTCGATGGGAACCACCTGGGCCCTGGCGTCCATCCCCGCAGCCTGGAGTGCTGTCTCTGGCAATGCCTCGGTTTCCACTGTTCTTGCCAGCACGACGGCGTCCCGCTGCACAAAGGCAATGGCACCCGTCAGGTCGGTCACGTTGTCGGCAGCCAAGCTTCTGATCAGCAGGGATGGGACCGCAATCCCGATCAGCCAAATGAGCAAGAGCGCGATCAGCACAAGCCGCAGTTTGGCGCCCAGACTCAGCGAGCCGAACCAGTCAGCAGCGTTTGTGAGCGCTGACCTCACTGCGGCGACAGGGCTTGGCTTGGGCTCCCGCCGGGCGGGCCTGGCCTCTGCTCTGGACCGGGCAGTCCGCTCGTGGGGGGTCGGCGCGGTCGGGACGGCAGCCCGCGCTGCCACGGCCACCGGCTCGGCCACGGGGGCGGCCCGCATGCGTCGCTCGCCTGCCGAATGCAGTCGTTCGCTGAGAACCCGGCTCAGCGCCAGCGCAAGGCCCGGATTGGCTGCAACCAGCTCGTCAAAGTCCGCCTTGCCCAATGCCCACCCGTTTACGTCGCTCAGCGCCGTGACGGTTTCCGTCTGAGGATTGCCGGTGAGGAGTGCCAGCTCTCCGACCACGTCCCCCGCACCCAAGTCGGTTAGCATGCATGCATCCCGACCGCTACCCTGCGCCACCTGCACCCGGCCCGACTCGATCAGGACTAGCTCCTCACCGGGATCTCCCTCGCGGAGGATCACCTGTCCGCGGCGGAAGCGGGTTTGCCTGAGCCTGCGGCTAATCTCCTCAAGTTGGCTCGAAGACATGCCGGAGAGCAGTCTCATGCGGCGCAGTTGGCTCTCGGAGTATCGCCGGTCCATATCGGCAAGGCGGTCGCTAAGCACCTTGCTGAGTGCCAGGCTGATGGAAGGGTAGCGGAGCGCCAAGTCCTTCAAAGTCGGAGCGGCCAAGTGCCCAGAGGCTAGCGTCGTTTGCTGCGCGGGCTGCGGTCGTCCGCGGCTTTCCCGTCAGCAGCGCCATCTCTCCAAAGAACTGGTCAGGCCCCATGCGGGCAAGGATCTCGCTGCCGGCTCTGGCCGAAGTGGCGATTTCGACCTGGCCAGAGTCGATCACGTACAGCGAATCGCCGGGCGCACCCTCGGAAAAGACCATCTCCCCGGAAGGTACATAGCGCACGACCATCCGCTCGGCCACGGCCAGGAGAACCTCGCGAGGCTGCCCGGCGAACAGCGGCATCTTGGCGAGTCGTCCTGCAGCCTGTTCCCTATCCTGTGACGTCAGGGACTCTTGGATGCCCGTACTCATCGCCCGGCGAAGCTGCGGAAACTCGGTGGAGAGGGCCTCGAACTCGGCTGCAGGCAGGCTCCAGAGGGTCACATCGGTGGCAGCCTGGGCTGAATGGCGGTAAGGCGCGCC
This sequence comes from uncultured Chloroflexia bacterium, assembly GCA_963701775.1. Lineage (GTDB taxonomy): Bacteria > Chloroflexota > Anaerolineae > JAAYZQ01 > JAAYZQ01 > DAOQVR01. The sequence goes on along the minus strand of CAVPBH010000027.1, from coordinate 669,485 downwards.
TGTCAGTAGGGCCATCTCGCCGAGCATCTCCCCCGGCCCCATCTCGGTGAGGCCGCCCGCCGCACTCGGCCGCTCCATTTGCACGCGCCCCGCCTCGATCAGGAACAGGCCCTGCGGCATATCCCCTCGTTCGAAGACGGCCTGCCCTCTTCGCCGGGTGACCGGCGACAGGTGGTGCGCGATTGCCTGGAGAAGCTTGTCGCTCAGCCCGGCGAGCGTTGGGACCTGCTTGAGCCGGCGCTCCACCAGGAAACGATCCAGCAAGGCCAGCCGAGAACCGAAGGCATCGCCCAGATCGAACCCCGTCTGGGGGTTCTCGGCGATCAGATCCACCAGGTCATGATCCGTTAGGACCAGGAGCTCGGCTTCGTGGGCAACCGATGCGCCGATGGTGCGCGGGCGCGACAGGAATACGTCAGTTTCGCCGACGAGGCTGCCGGGCCCCTGGCTGGCAATGAGCGTTCCGCCGTCTGCCAGGAGCCGTATCCAGCCCGATTTGACTAGATAGAGAGTGGTGCTTTGCTCACCCTTGCGAAATAGGGTCTCGCCGCTGTGGCGGACCTCCAGGTGCATCCGTTCGGAAATGCGGCGTCGATCCGCCTCAGACAGGGCGGAAAAGAACGGCGCACCTCCAACGCAATTGTCTTCCACTATGCTCATTCACCTCCCAGTGCGGGCACTCTGATTATACCAAAGCGAGAGACCGTGTCAAATCGCCTCTCGCTACCAGCCCCGCGTGTATACGACCCGCCAGGAGAAGTGGTGCCACAGCAGGCACCCGCACGACCCCTGGCTCTGGAGCTCTCGACAACGCTCTATGGTGGCCCCAGGTTCGCAGCAGCTACAGTAGCCCGCCTCGTAAAGGTCTTCCATTGGCGGTGCGTTGAAGCAGGGCATGTCACGGGTGAATCCGGTCACACATTCACCGCCTTGGCCGGTGGCTATGCACAGGCTTCCGCCCCCGTCGCGCCCGTAGTCGAACTTGGTCTCTCCCGGGCCATAGTCGGGCGAGTCCACGTTGCCCGTGACCTGGTATGTCTTGGAATACTGGTCATAAATCCAGACCCCTCCGATCTGAGAACCGTTGGCGTCCACGACCGTTACACGGATCTGGAGGTTGCCCCCAGGAGGGGGGCAGATTTGGGCATCCTCGCCCACGCGAACCAACCGTGCCGTCCAAGACCAGGACGGCGCTGCCGTCTTGGTCGGGGCCGCGGTGGGCTTGGGCGCAGGCGTGGCCTTGGGCTTGGGAGTATTGGTGCGCGTTGGCGTAGCTGTTGGCGCGGGCGTGTCGGTTGGAACCGGCGTAGCTGTATCGGTAGGTGCCAAGGTAGGCGTGGCCGTGGGTGGCTTGGGTGTAGGGGTGGGCGTGGACGTGGGCGTGTCGGTGGGCGTGGGCTTCGGCGTGTCGGTGGGTAGAGGCGTAGCGGTAGCCAGGAACGCCAGCATCTGCGGGCTCTCAACGCCCAAGTCCCGGGCCAGCTCGCACAGAGACCGGATGTCGGCCTCGGACCGCCCCTCAGCAATGGCTTGGTCCGCGCACTGTATGACCCATTGCCCCACGTTTGGCACATCAAGCTCGGCGAGCTGCGCCTTCGCCTGCTCCATGTCGTGGGCCGCGGCATAGGCTTCCGCAACCTGCAGGGTGTATTCCTCTTTGGTGCTTACCTTCAGGCTCGGTCCTGACTGGTCAGCCTGCCCACCGCATGCAGTCAGCACCAGGACTGCCAGCCCGACGACGATGAGAACGGCCAGGGCAATCGACCGGCGTCCTTCCCGAGGTGGTGACATATCCGTCAACCTCATTGTCTGTTGCTCCTTGATTCCCTTGTTCTCTCGACCGTGCTCGCAGGAGATCGGGCCCTGGTGCCCTCTCCTGACTTACCCCACAACAAGACAGCCGCATCTCGCGGCTGGAAGAAGGTCGAGGGCTTGGCTTCTTGCCTGCCCTCCCTATTGGCACAGGGTCCAGGAACCTGGTATACTGAGTGTGCTGGTGCCGGAGGTGGGACTCGAACCCACAAAAGGTCACCCTCACGCGAGTTTGAGTCGCGCGCGTCTGCCAATTCCGCCACTCCGGCGTGAGGGCAAGTATAGGTCAGAGATTGGCATCCGTCAAGTCTGAGGATGGCTTGAGAATGGACGAAGAAGCGCTTGTTGCGTCGGCTCGTAAGGGCGATGCGCGCGCTTTTAACCAGTTGGTCCTGCTCTACCAGGGCATGGCCTACAACGTCGCGTATCGGATCCTGGGGGATGCCGATGCCGCGGCCGATGCGACCCAGGATGCCTTCCTCTCGGCGTTCAAGGCGATTCGCCAGTTCCGTGGTGGCTCCTTCAAGGCCTGGATATTGCGCATCGTGACCAACAGCTGCTATGACCAACTGCGCGCCAAGCAGCGCCGCCCGTCCGAGTCACTGGATGATCTTGACGTCGAAGAAGACCACATCCGTTCCCTGCGCGATCCCGCTGAGCAGCCAGATGAGCACGTCGAGCGACTCCAGCTCAACGAGGTGCTCCAGGGCAGCATTCAGAGGCTGCCCGCGGAGCAGCGCATCGTCTTGATCTTGTCCGACGTGCAGGGGCTAAACTACCAGGAGATTGCGGACACGACCGGCATGTCATTGGGCACGGTGAAATCGCGCCTGAGCCGCGGCCGGGCGCGGCTCCGCGATCTCCTCCTCGATCAGAGGGAACTTTTGCCGTCTCGCTTTCGTCTTAGGGTTGGTGATTAGGAATAGGCAGCGCGATGTGGCGCAAGCCTCCGGCTTGCGCGATATGCGGAGCAGGGGACTTGCGCCACACATTTTGCTGCGACAAACCATTAAGGACAGTCTCGGATGAGCTGGTTTCGGAAAAAGAGCGAGACAACTGAACACAAGTACACCCAGGAGAGGCTCTCGGCCTATCTAGACGAAGAGCTGTCGCCGGGTGAGCGGGGGCGCGTGGAGCACCATTTGGATGGCTGCCCACAGTGCCGCTGCGAACTCGACAACCTTCGGCGGACGGTCCAGTGGACGATGGCACTGCCTGTTGTCCCCTGCCCGCGCAGCTTTGCGGTTCCTGTGCCGGCTCCGGCCAAACGGGCGCGCGTGGCGCAGCGCGTGTGGGGAATGCCCGTGCTCCAGGGGGCGACCGCGCTGGTAGCCGTGCTCTTCCTGCTGGCGGTCGTCGGCGAGGTCTTGCTGCCTGGGGTTCTCCCAGCTTCCGCGCCGGCTCCAATGGGGCGCGAGTCTGCGGCCATGGTCGAGGCGACTCAGGTCGTTGAGCTGCAGCAGGAATCTGTTCAGCTCATGGCTGCTGAGGCTCCGGTGGAAGCTCCCCGACTTTAGCGCCGGCCATGGCCGAAGCCGCGAAGCTGGCTCTCGAGCCGGCCGAGGACCAGGCGGCTGCTGCTGCCTCGGCTGCACCCCCTGGAATGGGCGTGGGCGGGGAGGCGCCGCCAACGCAGGCAGAAGCCACCGTCGAGGCTCCGAGGGGAGTGGTCGGTGTTGCTGCAGGGGGCGAGCTAGGAACGGCGACCCCGGAGGCCACTCCGACAGCAGAGCCGTCGCTCACGCCGACCGCGACTGCCACTCCAGAGCCCACCATGACGCCTTCCCCAACGGCGACGCTGGTGCCGACGCTGGCCCTGGCGCCGACGCTGGTGGCGGCCGCCAACGAGGAAGCCGACACGGTGGACCTGGCGCAGTCGGAGGGGAGCTCGGAGAAGGTTCAGAACTCTCGACTGTGGTGGCTGAGCGTCGCCGAGATCGCGCTGGGTATTGCCTTCGTAGCACTCGGCACGCTCACGGTTCTCCTGATGGTCCGGCGCCTAAGGCGAAGTTAACTCGAGGACCAACAACACACAAACGGCGGGTGCTCTGCGCCCGCCGTTTATCGTCCTGTCAGCTTGGCCCTGAGCCGTCCAAGCGAGATCAGCCTCCAGATCACGTCCATGTCTGGCTGCCGGAAGCCGCCGACCAGGAAAAGCACGACACCATAGACGGCGCCCCCGATTGGGATAAGCAGCGGCCACCAAAGTCCGCGAAGCAGCCACATAACGCTGCCCATCGCGAGCGATGCTACCACCGGCCTCCAGAAGAGCGATGCCCACGGCAGGGGCCCCAAGTGTTTTCGGACTGAGTAGTAAAATGGCGCCAGCAGGACGAGCTCCGACAGGACGGTGACGACAGCCGCCCCCTGGTATCCGAACATGGGGATGGCGATCAGGTTGGCGACGAGGTTGAAGGTGACGCCGATGATGAAGGCGCGGGTCAGAAACCGTTGCTCGTCGATGGCGATCAGCACATATTGTGTGACGCTGTTGATAAAGCTGAAGGGCAGGAACCAGATGAGGAGCTGCAGCGCGATTTGCGAATCGGGCAAGTACTGCGCTCCACCCAGGAGAAGCATCAATCCCCGGGCAATGAAATACGTGCCTACCGTCACCGGGAGGGCGATCATCAGCAACAGGCGCAGGCTGAGCACGTAGGCTCGCATCAGCGAGTCGCGCGCCGAGACAGCATACCGGCTCATCAGGGGAAAGACGGCCATCGTAAAGAACGACGGGATGATGTTCAGCCCATCGACGTACTTGTAGGCAGCGCCGTAGTAACCCACCGCTGTGTCCCCTCTCAAGGGCTTCAGAAGCAGCACATCGATCCGGAAAAAGGCCGTCGCCAGGAAGAGGTTGAGCATCAAGGGGAAAGAAGACCCCATCATCCACCGCCCGAGCTTGGCATCCCATTGCCTCGTCGGACGGAAGCAGTGCCGCGCCATGAGAAGGCCCAGGAGTGACGCGCTCAGGATATTTGCCACGATCGATACGCTGGCCAAGCCGACAAAGCCCCAACCGGCCAGCAATACCAGAACTCCGAACGAAACACGGGTGACGGCCGTCAAGGTGGCGACTGCCGCCGGATATTCCATCTTTTCGTAGGCATTGAACACCGAGCTGAAACCATCGGCCAGGGTACTGAAAGGCATCCCGATTGCGAAGAGGGCAATGGCCAGTGCAATGTCGGCCGTCATTTGCCCAAGGAGCGCATAGACCCCAACGGCCAGCCCCATGAGAGGAAGCGAGCCAAGCCACAAGAAGATGCGTAGAAAGCTTGCCGTGCTCAGGAATTTCTCGCCATGCGTCCGGTCCTTCGCCACCTCCCGCGTCAACAGCGTGCCCAGCCCGAAGCGCACCAAGATGTCAAAGTATCCGATGAACCCGATGGTGAAGGTGAATCGCCCTGCCATCTCCGGCGCCAGGATGCGCAGCATGAGCATAGCAAAGGCAAAGTCGATCACCCGGTTGAGCAGTTGCAGACCCATCGGCAGGAGGCTGTTCTTGGCGACCCGCTTTGCCGTCGGGTCGTCGGCATGCTCGCGGTAGAGCCTTCCCCAAAGCCAGAAGAGCACCAGCAGGAAGAGGACGACGCACGCCATGAAGCTGCCATACAATCCAAGCTTGGCGCTCATCGGTGTGTACTTGAAGCGCACCTGGTGGCTGCCTGCGTCGAGGTACACCGCCCTAAAGTTCTCATCTGCCCGGGCGATCGCCAGCTCCGATTCCTCTGGGTCCTCTGCGCCTTCTTGGGCTGCGGCGGGCGGCTCGGATCGATATGCCTTCCAGCCGGGGAAGTAGCTGTCGGTCAGGACAAGCCACCCTTCCTGGGGCATCTCGACTTCAACCACAACCTCGTTGGGCGTATACGACACGATCGTCGCGGGCTGTATCGTTCCAGAGACGGCGACCTGGGGGTAGTCAGGATTGGGCAGCGTGGCCTGATCAAGCAGGACCGTCGTGCGCGGATCGAGCGTGCACAAGTCAACGGCCGTGCCCCCTCGGAGAATGTCGTGCTCCGCTATCACGGCGAACGCGCGAGGCAGGACATCGGTGTTCTCGTAGATGCGCACCTCGCCGTTGTACACCAGGCGGTAATCGGCGTTCGCAATCTCGCCTTCGGTGACTACGTAGCGCACGTTGAGCAGGTCAAGCAGGGGTGAGCTCAGGTGCGCGGCATCGTAGACCGGCGCGATGCGGTTGTAGGGTAGCTCTCCCTGGGGCTCGATGCATGCCATGAGCTCCACGTACTGGCGGGGAATGATCGAATCGTATCCTCTTATGTCTTCGAGGCCTGCGAGCCATGGGATATTGGCGTTAAGCGTCTTGGTGTCGCCTGGGACCTGGTAGGTGGTCAGCCGCCAGGGCCTCTCGGAATCCACCTGCTGCTGGAGCCACTCCAGGGCCGGTGGTCGGAATTCCAGCCACTTTGGGTCGGCCGCCGGATTGAAGCCACTCCCGAACACGAGCAAGTCGACGGCAACCACGACCACGGCCACCAGTTGCGCCATCGAGATGCGCGTGCCTACAAATGGAGCGCCCCTTCGGCTGGCAAGCAGAAGAACAATGCCGCTTGCCAAGAGGACAAGACCAAAGACCAGCACCTCCGGCCATTCGTACGAAAGGAATGCCTGCTGGCTGCCAAACACCCAATGCGTCTCCGGCAGGGCAGCCATGAAGCGGTCGACCAGCGGGAGGAATCTGGCCGGCGCTGCCAGGATTGCGAGCAACGCGCCCACGACCACCCCACCGGCGGCCAGTGCTCCCCATCCGAGCACGCTGCGCAGCCGCGACTTGCCGTTGGCCAGGGCTTCTGCGCCAAAGCCGGCCAGCACTGCCATGCTGAGCGTGTAGGGCCACACCCAGCGAAAAGGTGAGTGGAGCTGCTTGACGCCCGGTAGCCCGTAATAGAGGAGCGCGTACAGCGGCGTGCCAAAGACCAAGAGCAAAGAGATCAGCCCCAGGCCGGCAAAAATCCACACATACCGCCGGTTGGGCGAGGTCTTCCGTGTCCCGAGAACTGCAAGTACGGCCAACACGAGGGGCAAGATGCCGACATAGCTGCCCGCTTCGACATAGTTCTTGATTCCCCAGAAGAGGCGATCAGCAGGGACCCACTGCCGGGTGACCAGGTCCCAATAGCCGTGCGTTGCAGGGTTGCCGAAAAAGTCGGGCACCAGGAACGTCACGATCTGCCGAAGGGGATAGGCCCAACCAACCACATCCTGGTAAGTGACCGATCCTTCGCGAAAGCTCTTCGTGACCAGCTCCAACAAGGGGAAGAGCTGCACGGACCCCAGTCCCAGCCCCAGTACCACCATGAGTGCCAGCCACGCACCGATGCGCACGGCCGGCCGCCATGCACGGACCTGTTTGCGGAGAAGCAGGAGACGGACCAGCGCATACAGGGCCATCACCATTAACGTGTACACCAGGATCTCGGGATGCCCTGCCAGCACCACCATTCCAAGCGCGACCGCACCGGCCGCGATGTAGAGGATTGGCACAAAGGGGCCGGTTCCCTTCTCTTCCTGCTTGCGCACGACCCTCTCGATAATCGTCAGCAGGAGCGGCAGCCACGCTGCTGCGGCGACGATCATGGTAAACACCACGCTGACGAGGAAGAACGCGCTGAGCTGATAGGTGATGCCGGCGATGAGCGCAGAGGCATGCCTGAGCCGTAGCGTTCGGGCAAACAGGTAGGCAAAAACCCCCGCAAGCCAGAGCTGCAGTACCGTGAACACGCCATAGGCCCGGCTGAGGGGCAGGACGTAGAAGAGTGCGCTGAAGGGATACAGGGCCGAGTGTTGGCCGGCAGCGAGGAAGGGCACCCCGGCGAAGAGGTGGGGGTTCCAGAGGGGCAGTTGCCTCTCCTGGAGCGACTCGACGATGAAACTCTTCCAGGCGAGGTTCTCCAGGACCAGGTCGCTCAGTAGCTCATTGTGTGCAGGCAGCGAAACGCCTTGTTGCTCGGCGTATGCTTTGTAGGGCTGCCATTGGTACAGGTTGTCCGCCGGGAGGAGGGTCTTGGGGCCGACCGTGACCGGCCAGAACAAGACCAATGGCAGGAGGAGCAGCAAGAGCACAGCCCCAATGTCCCACCACGGTCTTTTGCTTCGCACGGGCCTATCCCTGGGTGCCGCGCCTCGCTTGCCGGCCGCTTCTACGGTCAAACCATCATCCTGGCTCTCACGCCGCGCGTGTCGCGTGCCGGTGATGCCAACGGATCTGCCAGGTGCGGATGGCAGCCTCGATCTTGACTTGCATCGACATCTTGGAGTGGCCGATGCGCCGGTCCTCGAAGTGAATGGGTAACTCCAGGAACCGGTAGCCGAGTTTCTCGGTCAAGAAAGCCATCTCCACCTGGAAGACGTACCCGTCAGAGCGAACTCGCTCCAGGCCAATCCCCTCCAGAGTTGCCCGGCGCCAGCACTTGAACCCTGCCGTCACATCCTTCGCCTTGAGCCCCAGGATCATCCGCGTGTAGACGGCATTGGCCCACCAGCTTAGCAGGTTGCGCCACCACCCCCACCGCTCATCCAGCGTCCCACCCTTGACATAGCGTGAGCCGATCACGACATCATTGTCGGCGATGGCTGCCAAGAATTGGGGGATGTACCGGGGTGAGTGCGAAAAGTCAGCGTCCATCTGGACGATCAGCTTGGCCCCACGCTTCATCGCGAGCCCGAAGCCTTCCAGGTAGGCCGTGCCTAGCCCGAGCTTGCCTTTTCTGTGCAGCACAAGCAACCGATCGGGGTATCTTTGCGCCAGGTCGTCGGCCACGTGCCCAGTCCCATCGGGAGAGTCATCGTCTACGACCAGGATCTCCATCCCAGGCACGCCCAGTGCCAGGAGCTCGCCCACCAGTGCCGGTAGGTTGTCGGCTTCATTGTACGTGGGTATGACGACCGCTATACGTGGCTGATCCATAGAGCTTGTCCCTGCAAGTCCGGCGCATTATACACTGGGCAAAGGGAAAGGTCAACAAGCAGGCCGCGCCTTCCGGTGAGGAGCTGCGCCATCTCTACCACAGCGCTTGCCGTGCGGCCGGCGTCGGAACGTTGCCAACCACGCCCGGAAGTTTGCCCAGGATTGACCTCTGTGCTAAAATAGCCATTCGCTTGGAGGGGTAGCATAGCTGGCCTAATGCGCGCGTCTCGAAAACGCGTGAGCAGAAATGCTCCGTGGGTTCGAATCCCACCCCCTCCGCCTTGTCGCCCGCCGGAGCGGTGCGCATTGGTGGGCATGATTTGACAAGGCAGTTTGTTCTCAGTATACTGAGCCGCCACTTGGCCCTCAGAAGCTCTGTGGGACACAGGGGTGGTTCGGTGCGGGTTCCCGGGCAGGCCACCCTAGCTCAGTCGGCAGAGCAAGCGCCTTGTAAGCGCTGGGTCGTCGGTTCAAATCCGACGGGTGGCTCACAAATGGCTGCCCACGTAGCTCAGACGGTAGAGCACACCCTTGGTAAGGGCGAGGTCAAGGGTTCAATTCCCTTCGTGGGCTCCAAATAGCGGATGGCATAGGCCTCAGGTCCAAGAGATCGGGTCAGAACAGAACGGAACTGCAGGAGGAGGTTACAACATGGGAAAGGCCAAGTTCGAGCGGACGAAGCCACACTTGAATGTGGGGACGATCGGGCACATCGACCACGGGAAGACGACGCTGACGGCGGCGATCACGAAGGTGCTGTCGATGAAGGGGATGTCGTCGTTCCGGGCGTTTGACTCGATCGACAATGCTCCTGAGGAGAAGGCGCGCGGGATCACGATCGCGATCGCGCACGTGGAATATGAGACGGAGAAGCGGCACTATGCGCACGTGGACTGCCCTGGGCACGTGGACTATATCAAGAACATGATCACGGGCGCGGCGCAGATGGACGGGGCGATCCTGGTGGTGGCTGCGCCGGACGGGCCGATGCCTCAGACGCGGGAGCATGTGCTGCTGGCGCGGCAGGTGGAAGTGCCGGCGATGGTGGTGTTCCTGAACAAGGTCGACATGATGGACGACCCGGAGCTGCTGGAGCTGGTGGAGCTTGAGCTGCGGGAGTTGTTGACGTCGAACGGGTTCCCTGGGGACGACACGCCGATCGTGCGGGGGAGCGCGCGGAACGCGCTGGAGAGCACGAGCACGGACCCGAATGCGCCGGAGTACGCGTGCATCTGGGAGCTGATGCGTGTGGTGGACGAGTATATCCCGATGCCGGTGCGGGAGGTGGACAAGCCGTTCCTGATGGCGATTGAGGATGTGTTCAGCATCAAGGGTCGTGGGACGGTGGTGACGGGGCGCATCGAGCGCGGCCGGGTGCGTGCGATGGAGGAAGTGGAGATCGTCGGGCTGGGGGAGACTCGGAAGACGGTGTGCACGGGCGTGGAGATGTTCCGTAAGACGCTGGAGGAGGGGATCGCGGGGGACAACGCGGGCTGCCTGCTGCGGGGGATCGACCGGGAAGAGGTGGTGCGGGGGATGGTGCTGGCGAAGCCTGGGAGCATCAAGCCGCACACGACGTTTGACGGGGAAGTGTATGTGCTGAAGAAGGAAGAGGGCGGGCGACACACGCCGTTCTTTGCGGGATACCGGCCGCAGTTCTACATTCGGACGATGGATGTGACGGGATCGGTGGAGCTGCCGGCGGGGACGGAGATGGTGATGCCCGGGGACAATGCGAACCTGAAGGTGACGCTGATCATCCCGGTGGCGTTGGAGGCAGGGTCGCGGTTTGCGATTCGCGAGGGTGGGCGGACGGTTGGCGCCGGCGTCATCACCCGGATCCTGGAGTAATCAGGTACCATGGCCAAGAAAGCAGTCCGTACCGTAATCAACCTCGCCTGCACCGAGTGCAAGGAGAGGAACTATACCACCGAGAAGAACCGGCGCAACGACCAGGCTCGGATGGAGATCAAGAAGTACTGTCCGCGTTGCCGGTGCCACAGGACGCACAGAGAGACGAAATAGCGGATAGCCAATGGGAGATAGCGGACTGCCGATGGCGGGGGAGATGAGCCTTTGGCCATACGCTATCAGCAATCAGCTATCAGCTAACCAAGGCCAGTAGCTCAATTGGCAGAGCAACGGTCTCCAAAACCGTAGGTTGCGGGTTCAATTCCTGCCTGGCCTGCTGAAAGAGGGCACCGTCACATGAGGGAACACATGGGGCGGTGTCCTCCAATGTCTGAAACGGACGAGGGAGAAAAGGGCGAGTGGCAAAGCTGACGATTCCGAAGATCAATCTGCGCGACAACAGGCTCGTTCGATATTTCCGAGAGACCTGGTTCGAGCTCAAGAAGGTGTCATGGCCATCCAGGCGCGAGGGCTTTAACCTGACGCTCATGGTCATCGTCGTCACCACTTTCCTCTCGATCATCCTTGCCGTGATTGACTTTGGCTTTGAGAAGTTGGTTGGCCTCATTCTCTAGACCAGTGGCGACCCTGTCTGGACGATAGCCTGGCCATTGGGGGCGATCCTGGAACTGACGAACAGAATGAAAGACGAGCAGAACGAGCGCGAGCCCGAGGTAACTGAATCAGACGGCGTACAGCCCGAGATCGACGAAAGCATGCTTTCGCCTGAAGATCGGGCCCGGCGCCTTTTCGCCTCGTATCTGACCCCGGTCATTGAGGAGACGGCGCCGGTGCCGGATGAGGGGGCCACGAGTGTCGGCCTCTCCTCGCCGGACACCGCCGAGGACGACGGCGACTTCTCGTTCCTCGGCCAGGGCGAGGTGGCGGGCGAGCCGGCGGACCTTGCCGAGGTGGCCGAAGGCGAGGGCACTCGCGCCTGGTATGTCATCCACAGCTACTCCGGATATGAGGGCAAGGTCAAGAAGAACCTTGAGCACCGGATCGAATCGCTGGCCATGTCCGACAAGATCTTTGAAGTCGTCGTGCCCACCGAAGAAGAGATCGAGGTGAAGGACGGGCAGCGCCGGACTGTGGAGCGGCGGATTTTCCCGGGTTACATCCTGGTCGATATGATCATGGACAAGGATTCGTGGCACGTGGTCCGCAATACCCCGGGCGTGACCGGCTTTGTGGGCTCTGTGAACAAGCCGAGCGCCCTGCCCAGGCGTGATGTGGACCGTATCCTGAAGCGGATGAGAAACGAGACGCCCAAGGTCAAGGTCAGCTTCAGACCTGGTCAGAAGGTCCGTATCTGCGACGGCCCGTTCGAGGATTTTGTTGGCTCCGTGGATAGCATCTATCCCGACAAGGGCAAGGTGCGGATCTTGGTTTCCTTCTTCGGCCGCGAAACGCCGGTCGAGCTGGACTTTCTTCAAGTAGAGAAGATTGCGTAAGTAGGTACCCCGACCCCTGGAGGGCGGGCTGGAGGATACATGGCGAAAAAGGTAAAGGCGATCGTAACCCTGGCGATCCAGGCAGGCAAGGCCACACCGGCGCCCCCAGTGGGCCCGGCTCTTGGCCAGCACGGCATCAACATCATGGCCTTCTGCAAGGACTACAATGCGCGCACGGCTCATCTGGCCGGCTCCATTGTCCCGGCCGAGATCACGATCTATGCCGACAACTCGTTCAAGTTCGAGCTAAAGACGCCGCCGGCGACTGACCTCCTCAAGAGGGCGGCCGGCGTCCCCAAGGGATCGGCTGAAGGATTCCGGGCAATCGTCGGCTCGGTGACCCGCAAGCAGGTGCGGGACATTGCCGAGCAGAAGATGAAGGATCTGAACGCCTACGATGTCGAGAGCGCGATGAAGATGATCGAAGGCACAGCGCGCAGCATGGGCATCCAGGTGGTAGACTAGCCGGGTATGGGAACCGTGCCGGGTAGAGAAACCCGGCTACGGGATACGTGGGAGGGGATCTCCCCACCAAAACCACAGAGGAGACGGAAATGGGAAAGCGTGGAAAGAAGTATCAGGAAGCGGCCAAGCTCATCGAGCCGGGCCGTGTCTACTCGCCTCAAGAGGCTCTGGACCTCGTCAAAAAGACCCACTACGCCAAGTTCGATGCGACGGTTGAGGTTCACCTGCGCACTGGGCTGGATCCCCGCCACGCGGATCAGCAGGTCCGCGGCGTTGTGCTGCTGCCAAAGGGCACCGGCAAGGTGGTGCGAATCCTGGTCTTTGCCGAGGGCGAAGCGGACAGGTCCGCGCGCGAAGCCGGCGCTGACCATGTCGGGGCGGATGATCTGATTGATCAGATCCAGAAGGGCTGGCTTGATTTTGACATCGCCATGTCTACGCCGTCCATGATGCGCAAGGTCGGCAAACTCGGCCGCGTCTTGGGGCCTCGCGGGCTGATGCCCAGCCCAAAATCGGGCACGATTGTGAACGATGAGGACCTGCCGCGGGTGATCGAGGAAGCGCGCCAGGGACGTGTGGAGTTCCGCGTCGACAAAACGGCGAATATCCACGTGCCCCTTGGTAAGGTGAGCTTCCCTGCCGAAGCGCTCGTGGAGAACATGGCGGCGGTCATGGAGGCCATCGTCAAGGCCAGACCCGCGGCTGCCAAGGGCTCCTACATCAAGAAGGTCGGCGTTTGCAGCACCATGGGGCCTGGCGTGAAGGTCGACGTCAACGCCGCCACGGCGATGAAGACGGTCTAGTTCGCGTAGTTTGGCCCCTTGTGGGCGTACAACTGAATAGTGCCGCAGACAGCAGGCGCGCCTTGGGCGCTTAATCATCTACCTGCCGAGGCAAAGTGCAGACTCACCGGCCGGCCGGCCACAAGGCCGGACATGCCGGAGAAGGAAGCCTTTGTGTCGGCGGCACAAAGGCTTTTCTGTTAGGGATCGATATTCAAAGAGGAGGTGAGGCAGGTTGGCCATTTCCAAAGACAAGAAGAAGGAACTGGTAGCGAGCTATGTGGAACGCTTGGCCCAGTCCCAGGCGGTCATCTTGGCAGAGTACCAGGGTATGACCGTGGCTGCGGCGACGGCACTGCGCGTCAAGCTGCGGGAGGTTGGCGGCAGCTTCCACATTGTCAAGAACACGCTCTTCAGGGCAGTGTTGGAGCAAGCCGGCGTCCCGGACCCCGGAGAAATGCTCAAGGGGCCGGTGGCGGTCTGCTACTGCGGCAGCGATGTTGCAGCAGTTGTCAAGGCACTCAACGAGTCTGCCCGCGAGAACGAACCGCTCCGCATCCGGGGCGGTATCGTCGGAACATCGTTGGTCGACGCCGCGGGCGCCAAGGCGCTTGCGGATCTACCGCCGCGCGAAGTGCTGCTTGCGCAGCTGGTGGGCGCCGTTCAGGGGCCGATGAGCAGCCTGGCAGGCCTGATCGTGGCACCGTTGCGCGATCTCGCATATGTGCTCCAGGCTCGATCCGAGCAGGGCCAGCAGGCGGCCGCGTAGGTACTCTGTGGTTGCCATGGTGCCGCGCACGCGCGTGTGTGTGCGATCTGTGGCCGTATGAAGCGAAATAACAACAAAAGGAGATAGAATCGATGTCTGAGAAGCTGGAAAAGTTGGTGCAGGCACTCAATGAGCTCACGCTGCTGGAAGCGGCCGAGCTTTCCAAGATGCTCCAGGAGCGCTGGGGCGTGTCGGCTGCGGCACCGGTGGCCATGGCCGGTCTGCCGGCGACTTCTGCCGCGCCCGCCGCCGAGGCTGTCGTCGAGGAAGAGGAAAAGACCGAGTTCGACGTCATCCTCAAGGACGTTGGCCCAAAGAAGATCCAGGTCATCAAGGCCGTTCGTACCTTCCGGCCCGACCTGGGCCTGAAAGAGGCCAAGGACCTGGTCGACAGTGCCCCGACCAAGGTCCTCGAAGGCGTTCCGAAGGAGCAGGCGGAAGCCGCGGCCAACGCTCTGAAGGAGCAGGAAGCCGTAGTCGAGATCATCTAGCCTTGGCTTCAGGCTGGGCGAAAACAAAGAGAGGCACCCCACGAGGTGCCTCTCTTTGCTGGCGTAGGGCGGGATTCCATTCCCGCCGGCCCGGCTAGACCTTTTCCACCCTAACCGCCGCCACCTTGTATTCCGGAATCTTGGCGACCGGGTCAAGCGCCGGGTTCGTCAGGACGTTGGCTGCTGCCTCGGCGAAGTGGAAGGGGATGAACACTGTTCCGGGCGGCACCCGGCGTGTGATCCAGGCGCGGATCTCGATCTGCCCGCGGCGGCTGATCACACGAATGCGTGCCGATTTCTGAAGGCCAAGTTCTGAAGCGTCCTCTGGGCTGATCTCGACGTATCCTTCGGGCACTTCACGGTCAAGCTTCTCCGATCTGCGTGTCATGCTGCCGGTGTGGTAGTGGAACATCATCCGGCCGGTCGTCAGCAGAAGCGGATACTCCTCATCCGGCGTTTCTGCCGGCTCCTTGTACTCCACTGGCGTCAGATGCCCCATGCCGCGGCTGAAGCGCTCCTTGTGCAGGATGGGCGTCCCGGGATGGTCCGCATTCGGCACAGGCCATTGGAGATCTCCTCTCTCCTCCAGCCGCCTGACGCTTACCCCCGCATACTGGGGCGTCAGAGCCGTCAGTTCGTCCAGGATCGCCTCCGCTGAGCCATACTTCCAGCCGCCGAAGCGCGCTTCCGGTTCGCTCTTCGCTTCGCCTTTCATCCGCGATGCTACCTCGCAGATGATCTCCCAATCCTGCCGGGCGCTGCCCAGGGGCGTGATCGCCTGCCGGACGAGCTGGATGCGCCTGTCCGTTGCGGTGAAGGTGCCTTCCTTCTCGGCAAAGCTGACGCCGGGCAGCAGCACGTCGGCCAGGCGGGCCGTCTCGGTGGGGAAGATATCCTGGACCACGAGGAACTCGGTGTGCGCGAGCGCTTCAGCCACATGCTGGAGGTCCGGATCCGAGACCATGGGGTTCTCGCCCATGATGTAGAGCCCTCGCAGGCTACCATGCAGGGCACCTTCCATCATCTCGGTCACGGTTAGCCCAACCTTGCACTCCGGTGCATGGCCCCACGCCTCGGCAAACCGGTCGCGCACTGCCTGGCTGGTCACCGGCTGGTAGCCCGTGTAGACGTTGGGCAAGCCACCCACGTCGCAAGCCCCCTGCACGTTGTTCTGCCCGCGTAGAGGGTTCACTCCAGAGCCTGGCTTCCCGATGTTCCCGGTCAGCATTGCGAGGTTGGCAACGCACAGCACATTATCCACACCTGTCGTGTGTTGGGTGATGCCCATGGCATAGAGGATGGCTGCCGGCCTGGCGGCGGCGTACATCCTGGCGGCTGCCACCAGGTCCTGTGCCGGAATGCCTGTGATGCGCTCCACTCGTTCTGGCGGGTAGCGCTCCACGAGCGCCTTCAGCTCGTCAAAGCCCTCCGTGCGGCTTGCCACGAAATCACGATCGTAGAGACCTTCTCGGATGATGACGTGCATCATTCCGTTCATCCAGGCCACGTCGGTGCCGGCGCGCTGCCGCAGGTGTATGTCGGCGATACGCGCGATTTGCATCTCGCGCGGATCGACGACGATCACCTTGGCCCCACGCCTCTGGGCGCGCAGGACTCGCATCGCGATGAGCGGATGGGCCTCGGTGGTGTTGGAGCCGGTGATCAGAACACAATCGGCCTCTTCCAGGTCGGGGGTACTGTTCGTCATGGCACCGCTGCCAAATGCTGCGACCAGACCGGTCACAGTCGGGGCATGTCAGAGCCGTGCGCAGTGATCGATGTTGTTCGTGCCTACAACGGCGCGTGCGAGTTTCTGCAGGAGGTAGTTTTCCTCGTTGGTGCACTTGGCAGAGGTGAGGAAGCCAATCGAGTCGGGGCCTGATTCGCCCTTGATCTGAGTCAGCCGGTGTGCTACCAAGTCGAGTGCTTCCTCCCACGTTGCCTCGCGCAGCCCCCCCCCTTTTTGATCCCGGATCTGGGGCACCGACAGGCGATCAGGGTGGTGGATGAAGCTATGAGCGTTCCAACCCTTCACACACAGCTTGCCCTCGCTGATCGGATGGCCTTTGGCAGGCAAGGTGCCAATTACCTGGCCGTCGAGCACCTCGAGGTGCAGGCCGCAGCCGCAGCCGCAGTAGATGCACGTTGTCAGGACGTTTCTGTATTCCACGGCCTCTACCCCTCTCGCCAAAGCGTCTCCACCACCAAGGGCGGTTGGTCTTCGACGCTGCGGCCCGGTACATACCCGAACATCTCCTCTGCATCCCTCCGCAGCAGCGCGTACAGGACGGGCAGCGGGATATCGGCCGGACAGGCCGACTCGCACTCCATGCAGCCCACGCACTTGGCGACCGTGTGGTAGGCCCGGATCAGGTGGTAGCTGGGGAAGGGAGGGGCGAGCACCCCCGTTTCCACCCAAAGGGGATCCTCCAAGATGCACACCTCGCAGAAGCACTGGGGGCAGACAGTGCGGCAGGCGTAGCACTTGATGCAGCGCGCGAACTGCCGCTTCCAGAACTCGCTGCGCTCTTCGGGGGAGAGCCCTTGCTGCCGGGCGATCAGGCCGTCCACGATGCCTTCCACCTTCTCACCCACATCGATCCTGCTAGGATAGGGCCAGCCACACCGGCACGCATCTCGCTCCTCGACCGTGCAGGCGAGGCCAATCATGACGATCCGGCTCAGATCTACCTGGTTGTGCTTGGCTAGCTCAATCAGCCCTCGCTCTTCGCAGCCTCGTGTGACCATGCCCAACTGCCCCTGCCTCCCTGCCGCATCGGGCGACAGGGCTTGCAGAAGCCTATCGACGATCTTGGGCAGGTAGTACTTGGGCCATAGAGCCAAATCGCCGAGGTCATCGCCTGGCCGGTAGAGATGAGGGGCTGTTCCATGGCCGCTGGCACGCAGCGCGAGCACCCCCGTCACTTGACCTTCCTGCAAGAGTGCTTTTACCGCTTCACGCAGTGAGCCCAGTCTCTCCATCAGGGTCGTGCCTCCTGTGCAGTGCCCCGTGTGACATGTTCCCTCTTTGCCTCCAGCGGCCCCAGGCTGCGGACCCACTCGGTGAACTCCTGCACCTGCTCGGCGAAGCGGTTTGCTTCTGAGCTCGATACCCAACCGAGCAGCAGCCGGTCCGGGTTTATGCCCACGTGGCGCAGCAGGCTGCGGAAGATGGGGAACCGCTTGGCGGTCCGATGATTGCCACTAACATAGTGGCAGTCGCCCAGGTGTCAGCCCAACACCATGACCCCGTCGGCCCCTTCCCGGAAGGTGCGAATCACCAGCTCTGGCGAGATCCGCCCCGAGCACATCACCCGCACGATGCGGATGTTGGCGGCATACTTGAGCCGTGCGGTGCCGGCCGCATCGGCGCCAGCGTAGCTGCACCAGTTGCATAGGAAGGCGACAATGCGCGGTTCGAACGCTCCGGTGGTCATGCGTATGCCTCCATGGGCTCTCGCTCAAAGATGCCAGCGATCTGAGCCACCAGTTCCTCGTCGGTAAAGTGGTGTCCGACAATCGCCTTTGCCAGGCAAGCACCCACGCAGGTACCACAGCCCTTGCAGAGTGCGATGTTGACCTGAGCTGTGCCTCCTACCCGCTCGATTGCGCGGTACGGACAGGCCAAGATGCATTCGCCGCAGCCCGAGCACTTGTCCCGGATGACCTCGGCGACGGTAGGGTCGATCTCCACCTCACCTTTGGCCAGTAGCACCATCGCCTTGGCAGCGGCCGCACTGGCCTGCGCAACGGTGTCTGGGATGTCCTTGGGACTCTGGCAACACCCGGCCAGGAAGACGCCCGCCGTCGTGCTGTCCACCGGCCTGAGCTTCGGGTGCAACTCTGCATAGAATCCATCCTTGTCCACCGCCACGCCAAACTGCCTGCCCAAGTCGCGGGCGCCGCTGGATGGAGTAACGGCTGTGAGCAGTACCACCAGGTCGGCAGGCACTTCGACGTAACGGTCGAGGAGCGTGTCCTCGCCGCGGACCAATAGGCGGCCGCTGCCATCAGGGTCGAGCACCACCTCCGCTACCTTGCCCCGCACGAAGTAGATGCCTTCGTGCTGCATGCGCCGGTAAAACTCCTCGTAGCCTTTCCCCGCTGTGCGCATGTCGATGTAGAAGGAGTAGACCTGCCCTCCTGTCTTCTCCTTTGCCAGGTGGGCCTGCTTGATGCCGTACATGCAGCAGATGTGCGAACAGTACTCGTGGGCGTGGTCGTCGCGGCTGGCAATGCAGTGCAAAAAGACGACCGACTTGGGCACGCGACCGTCGCGCGTCACGATCCGTCCGCCGGTCGGGCCGGCCGCACTCGAGAGCCGCTCGAATTGCAGGCCGTCGATCACGTTGTCATAGGTGCCGTAGCCATAGCGGGCCAGGGTCGTGTGCTGGGTGAGCTCAAAGCCCGTGGCGAGCACGACCGTGCCAACCCGGAGATCGAGGAGCTCCTCTTTCTGGTCCAAGTCGATCGCGTGCGCCTCGCAGGCCTGGACGCACTTCTGGGCACACTTGCCGCGCGTCTTGAAGAGACATGAGTTGGGATCGATGACTGCCTTCATCGGCACGGCTTGGGCGAAAGGGATGTAGGCGGCGGCGCGCAGCCCCATGCCTGCCTCGTATTCGCTGTACACACGGTCCTGCCAGACGCATGCCGTGGTACAGGCACCACAGCCCGTGCACTTGTTTTCGTCCACGTAGCGCGGCTTGCGCCTGACCCGGATGTCAAAATTGCCCACGTAGCCGTGGACCTCTACCACCTCGCTGTAGCTCAGTAGCTTGATCTTGGGATGCCGACCGGCATCCATCATTTTTGGCCCAAGAATTCAGGTAGCACAGTCCAGGGTCGGGAACGTCTTATCGAGCTGTGCCATGCGTCCGCCAATGGTCGGCTCCCGCTCGACCAGGTAGACCTGGTAGCCGGCGTCGGCTATGTCCAGTGCCGCCTGGATGCCGGCGATGCCGCCGCCGACGACCATGGCCGACTGCTCGATGGGCGCCTTCCGCGCGGTGAGGGGCTGGTGCAGCCGCACCCGCTCTACCGCTCCGGCAATCAGGTCGATGGCCTTGTTCGTCGCCGGCTGGCCCGCTGGGTGTACCCAGGAGACCTGCTCGCGGATGTTCGCCATCTCTAGGAAGTAAGGGTTCAGTCCCGCGCTTTCCAGCGTCCTTCGAAAGGTCGGCTCGTGCATCCTGGGCGAACAGGCAGCAATCACCACCCGATCTAGCCTTTGCTGGAGGATGTCGTTGCGGATTGTATTCTGCCCTGGATCGGAGCAGGAGTACTTGTTGACGCGCGTCAGCACGACCCCGTCCAGCCCCGCGGCAAAGTGAGCAACCGCTTCGGTATCCACCGTCGCCGCGATATTGGAGCCACACTGGCAGACGTACACCCCGATTCGAGGTTTTGCCATGTTATGCTTCCCCCCACCGCTTCAGCTTGGCTGCCTTCGGTTTGGCCTTCGGCTCGCGCGCACCCTCTGGAGCATCCACCGTCTCCGCCAACAGTCGGTCGGGCGAGACGATCAGCTTCTCCAAGCCTAGGTCGGAGCGCTCCAGGTCCATGGCCAAGCCCATCAACTGCGTAAAATAGAGGATCGGCAGATCGAAAGTTGTCTTGCGAACCTCTTCGAGCTTGTCCTGGTAAAGATCCAGCAGGAGCTGGCAGAACCCGCAGCCAACCGCTACGCAGTTCGCTCCGGCCGCCTTGGCATGGGCGAGGACGTCGGCCGACATGTTGAAGCTTATCGTTTCATGGAACATGTAGATGCCGCCGCCGCAGCACTTCGTCTTGTAGGCCCAGGGGACTGCCTCGGCGCCCAGCCGCTCCATGAGCCGGTCCATGCTGGTCGGATACTCGGGATCGTCAAATCCGCCGGCGGGCCTGCTCAGCAGACAGCCATAGTAGCAGGCAACCCTCAGCCCAGAGAGCGGCTTCTTGACGACCACTGCGTCCAAGCCTACGTCGTTGACAATCACGTCCAGTGGGTGCCGGACCTCGGGCGCTCTGACCGGTGCGCTGCCCCCCGGCGAAGTGCGGCCCTGCGTAGCTGCCGTCAGGTTCTTGTTCAGCTCGTGGCTGGCCTTGCGTAGGTTCTTGTAGCAGGCGGCGCAGGGTGCCACGATTTCGTCCATGCCCATGTCGCGCGCGATCGACAGGTTACGGGCGGCCAGGCTCGTGGGCAGGGTCGGACTCACGATGGCCGCTGCCGGGGTCGCGCCGCAGCAGTTCCAGTCTGGGATCTCGACCAGCTCCATCGTACCCAGTGCGCGGGCTACAGCGAGGAGAGAGCGGTTGTACTCCTCCGCCGTAGCGCTCTGGCTACAGCCGGGGTAGTAAGCATATTTCATTCTTGCTCTGCCTCTTCCTTCTTCCTCTTTGCAGCCTCCTGCGTCTTTTGCTCCTCCCGGGCCTGTTGCTCCCGCCGGGACTCCTCCTTTTTCAGCCGGTAGAAGATGCCTCGCACCTCGGCCTTGCCTTTCACTGGATCGGGCAAAAGCCTGAGCTTGCGCTTGAGCAGCATCTTGATTGCCACCGGGGTCATAGCCAGCAGGTTCAGCGGGTTGGTCTTCATGTGGTAGCGGACCACCAGCTCGGGCTCATACATCCTCCCCAGCCGGCGGACGATTTCCATAAAGTCAACGTTGTATACCTTGCCGCGGTGAGCGATCCCGCTCCGGGCAGGATAGCCCCGGATGAGGGCCAGGTTGCGCAAGCGGATCATCACATCGGTGATGTCGATATCACGGGGACAGCGCACCGCGCACGAGTAGCATGCCGAGCAGGTCCACACCGTCTGGCTGGATAGAACCTCGTCCTCGAGTCCGGCCTGGATCATGCGGATGATGATGCGAGGCGTATAGTCCATCCCGCCCGCCGGCGCCACGGGGCACGACCCGCTGCATGTGCCGCATTGGTAGCAGACCGAGACCGCCTCGACGATCTTTTCGACCTCTGGAGAGGTCTCGTATCTGGGGTGGATGGCTTCGTATCGCTGCATCCTCGATTCCTTTCCCGTACGCCCCAAGGTCGCCGGATTCTAGACGGAGTTGTCCGAATTGTCAAGAGACGGGCACGCACTCTGGTGTGCCCTCTGCCACTGCCTCCTACCCCTGGGTCTTGCGGTTCTTCTTACACGAGGAAGCGCCTGATGGTCCTCAGCAGTATCTCAGGGCTCACTGGCTTGCTCAGCCAGGCGTCGATCGGTAGCTGGATGCTGTCAGGCAGCTTGCCTGCGTGATAGGTGCTGTCGATCGAGGAGATCATGATGATCGGGATGTCCTTGAGCTTGGGCTCGGCCGCCATCCTGCGCGCCAAGTCGACCCCTTCCAGGGTTGTCGACATCATGACGTCGAGCAAGACCATGTCTGGCTTCTGCTGTAGCATCAGTTGCCAGGCTTCTTTTCCGTTGTACGCCGTCGTGACCTGGAAGCCCTCCTTTTCCAGGATCATGCTTGTGACCTCGACAAAGTCCGGGTCGTCGTCCACGACCAGGACATGCGGCGTGCGCTTCTCCTTCTTGACCGCAACGACCCGGTGCGGCCGCACATTGAGGAACCAGTAGGCCAGTCCGACCAGTCCTGCCCCACCAATTAGGTTGCCCAAGGTCACAGGCAGTAGGTTGTTGAGCAGGAAGTTGGTCCAGGTCAGGTTTGGCACCATCGATGGGTCTGCACCCAGCCCCGTCCAGAAGGCGGCTGCCGTCGGCACAAAAGTCTTGATCAGCAGGGCGAGCGGGATCCAGTAGAGGTTGGCGATGGAATACTCAAAGCCCGCGGCCACCAGCGCCGTCACCGGAAATAGAAGGGCCAGGACCTTACCCCCGGAAGAGCGCCTCAACGAGCAGAGCCACATCGCCAGCCATACCAGGAGTCCCCCAAAGATGCCCAGGATGAGCGCCGGGACAAAGCCAAGGCCGCACTTGCCATCTGCCAGCATAAGGACACTCGCCCCGATGGCGCCTCCGTAGCTGGCGTACTGCCTGGCCAGGAAGAGTGCCCCGACGACCACCAAGACGCCCACCGCGTTGCCCGCGAACGCCAGGGTCCAACGGCCCAGCAGGCTGCCCAGCTTCACACGCCCACCGGCGAATGCCGCGAGAGTGAGTGGCTCGCCCATGAACAGCTCGGCGCCGGTGGCCGCGATCACGACAAATCCCAGGCAGAACGCCAACCCGCCCAGCACGCGGCCTGCACCGTACGACTGACCGGCCATGACCGCCGCGGTGGCCGTCGCACCCAGCGCAACAAACACGCCGCCCAGGACCGACAGCAGGAATAGCATGCCCCAGCGCATCTGGGAGCGAGTCACGCCCGCTTCCTCCAGTTTACCCGTCGACTTGGCCGAAAGAGAGCCTATCTGGACGTCACCTTCCATTTCCCTCTTCTCCTCTCTGCCCCCCGGGGGCTGTCCCGCGCCCGGAGAGGCATGCCTACCGGATGAAGCGCCTCACCGTCCGGACCAGGTGCTCCGGGTCGACCGGTTTGCTGATCCAGGCATCGATGGGGATGTGCAGGTCGTCAGGCAGCGCATCCTTGTACTTACTGCTGTCGATCGAAGAGATCATGACGATGGGGATCTCCCTGAGGGCGGGATCGCTCGACATCTTGTGGGCCACGCCAACACCCTCGAGCGGTGTAGCCATCATCACGTCGAGGAGCACCATGCTTGGCCTCTCCATCTTCATCGCATCCAAGGCTTGCTCGCCGCTGGCTGCCGTCCGGACGGCGTATCCCTCCTTGAGAAGGACGGTGCGGATGATCTCGACAAAGTCGGGATCATCATCCACGACCAGGAGTGTCGGCTTGGTCTCTTTCGGCACGGCGACGACCTTCTGCGGGCGCAGGTAGGCGAACCAATAGGCGAGGCCGACAAAGCCTGCCCCACCAATGATATTGCCAATCGTCACGGGGATCAGGTTCTTGACGAAGAACGCTCCCCACGTCAGGTACTGAAAGTCCGCGGCCGTTTTTCCGATGTTGCTCCAGAAAGCCGAATCTGCGGGGACAAAGCCCTTGATCAGCAGCCCGATCGGGACAAAGTACATGTTGGCGATCGAGTGCTCAAAGCCCGCGGCCACGAAAGCGGAGATCGGGAAAATGATCGCCAGGATCTTGTCGGTAGTCGACCGGGCTGAGGAGCAGAGCCACACGGCCAGGCATACCAGGGCGTTGCACATGATGCCCAGGGCGACCGCCTGGACAAACCCCAGGTTGCACTTGGAATTGGCTATGTTGAGTGCGTTGAGCCCAACCGCACCGTTGCCCATGATGTACTGCTTGGAGAAGAACATGACCAGGACCGTGAGCAGGGAGCCGGCAAAGTTACCAAAGTACACGATGACCCAGTTGCGCACCAGCGCCCCAAGTTTGACCTTGCCGCTGGCGAACGCCATCACGATCAGGTTGTTGCCGGTGAAAAGCTCCGCGCCGGCGACTACCACGGCAATCAGGCCCAAGCAGAAGACCAGGCCCTGGAGCAATCGGACCACACCATAGGGGAGGGCGGTGCTCAGAACCTTTGCCCCCTCTGCGTTGTTGATGGCGATGGTGCCTGCCCCAACTGTCGTGGCAAAGATCGCGCCGCAGCCGATGAAAGCGCCCGCAAGGATGGCCAATGCCGCTTGTGTGGGGAAATTGAGCTTGGCCTTGTTCACTCCCACATCTTCCATGCGGGCGGCCATCTTGGCGGGGGGAAAGGCATCAATTTGGATCTCGGTGGACATGGACTTCTTCCTCCTTGAAGAAAGTATACACGACCACTTTATCATCAACGCGGAGTCGCGTCAAGAACTCAAAGCTCTGGGATCTTCTTTGACAGCTCATCCTGGCCGTGCTATAGTCAGCCCGGCCTGAATCTGTGCAGCCATTCACAAACAGGCTGTCTGTAGTCCCTGCTTAGGAGTCGTTTGCGATGAGGCGGTTCTTCTCTGAGCTACTCGGCGGACGCCTGATCTTCGTGCTGGTCACGGCTTTTGTGCTCGTCGCGGCCTTGACCGTTGGCCTGAATGCCATTGTGGTTTCCCAGGTCATCACCGACTACCTTGAGACCACCGAGGCCAAACAGGTGGAGCGTGACATGAACCTGGCCAAGGCCTTCTACCAGCTCAAGCTCGACGAGCTGGGCGCGATCAGCTATCGGCTGGTTCTCGATCCCTTCGTCGAAGAAGCGCTGCCGGGCGCCATGGCGGGCCGGGCTTCTGACCTGGCGCTCATTGACCAGCAGATCACGAACAAGATCACTGTTCTCGCCCTGGGCGGTACCCACCTGATCGCCGTCCTGGATCCTAGCGGGACCGTCTTGGTGGGCCGGATTGTCTCCCGCGACAACACGATTCTGCCCATGCTGGACAGTGGCAGCCTGAGCGGCCTGCCCATCGTCGATGCCGCTCTATCGCAGGGCCAGGCGCAGACGGCGACCGAGATACTCTCCGCGGAGATACTGGCCCAGCTTGGCCTGGAAGAGCAGGCCAAGATTGCGTTGGTGGATACACCCAAGTCGGCTCCCAACCCCTTCGACCCGCGAGAGGGCACCGCCGGCCTGGCGCTCATGGGCGTCAGGCCGATCAAGGCGCGGAGCGGCCAAGTCCTGGGGGCCGTCGTGTCGGCCCATTTGCTCAACAACGACTTCACCCTGGTCGACCGCATCAAGGAGGTCGCCGGAATCGACACGGCGACCGTTTTCCTGGGGGACGAGCGAGTCTCTACCAATGTGATGACGGAAAAGGGCATGCGAGCTGTGGGCACGCGTGTTTCTCAGGACGTGTTCAACCAGGTGCTGCTAGCGGGTGGGGAGTATGTAGGTCGTGCCTACGTGGTCAACGAGAACTTTATCACTCGCTACGAGCCGGTGCGGGACCACCTGGGCCAGGTGGTAGGCATGCTCTACGTGGGCGCGCGCGAGTCGGCGTTTCAAAGTCTGGTGCAGGCAGTGACCAACCGCGTGGCCCTGATTGCCCTGGTCTCCGCCGTACTGGCAGGGATTGTCGCCCTCCCCACTGCGCAGCTCATCATCCGGCCTATCCGCGAGCTGGTAGCGGCCTCCCACAAGGTGAGCAAGGGAGACCTGGCAGCCCGGGTGGAGCCCCATGGGCATGGGGAGCTGGCGCTCTTGGGGCGCTCCTTTAACAGCATGGCGGACGCTCTGCAGGAGGCGCAGGCCAAGCTGATGCGCACCCTGAACAACATGGCAGACACACTCAAGGAGACGCAGCAGGAGCTACTCAACAAAGAAAAGCTGGCATCCATGGGCCAGTTGGCGGCTGGCGTGGCCCACGAGCTGAACAATCCCTTGGCCACCATACTTCTCTACGCCAACGTCGTCTACAAAGAAACACCCGACGGAGATCCTCACCGGAGCGATCTCCAGATGGTCATCGGTGAAACCAACCGCTGCAAGGTCATCGTCCGCAATCTTCTGGACTTTGCCCGGCAGAACCAGGTCATGGCTCAGCCGACGAGCCCCAACGAGATGTTGGAGCGCCTGGTCGAAGAACAACGCAGGCACGCTGGGCTTGCCGGCACCCAGTTTGTCCTGCACCTCGACCCAAATGTGCCCAGGATCGAGGCCGATCCTCTTCAGTTGCAGCAGGTCTTTATCAACTTGCTCAACAACGCCGTCGACGCCATGGAGGGCAAGGGAGGGGGAACTGTGACCATCGCCACACGGGTTGCGCCCTTTGGCCAGGGGGTACGGATATCGATCGCCGACTCGGGCGCCGGCATCTCGGAGGAGAATCGGGCCAAACTGTTCACGCCGTTTTTCACGACCAAGCCGGTGGGAAGAGGGACAGGGCTGGGTCTGGCAATCGTCTACGGTATCGTCAAGATGCACCGGGGGCAGATCCAGGTCCAGAGCGAGGAAGGCGAAGGCACCACCTTCACCATTACCCTCCCTCTCAAGTTCTCAGCCGTGCCAGAGGCAGCAGAGGGTTACGGCACCAAATAGCGATGGCGACGCCCTCCGGCCGATTCTCACCCAGTGGGTAGCCGGAACGTGAACTCGGAACCCTTGCCCTTCGTCGACCGGACGGAAATCTCGCCGCCGTACTGCTGGACGATCTGCTTGACGATCGGCAGGCCTAGGCCGGTGCCATGCTGGGCGAGCGCTCTCGCCTGGTCCGTTCGGAAAAACTCGTCGAAGAGGCGGGGGATGTCCTCCTGCGCGATCCCGATTCCCGTATCGCTCACCACGCCCACGATAGCCCCCGGCTCGCGGTTCAGGCGGATTGTCACCTCTCCACCCCTCTGAGTGTACTTGATCGCGTTGCTTATCAGATTCGTCCACAATTGCTTGATGTGTCCGGGATCGGCTACAATCGTTCCGCTGGGACGGGCGTCCACCTTGAGCCGGAGCCCTTTGGCCTCTGCCTCGGGGCCGTGCAATCCTAGCACCTCCCGCAACACAGCCTCTACCGAGACGATCTCCGGAGCCAATTCCAACTGGGGGTCCCGCAGCCGGGCCAGGTTCAGCAGGTCGTCGACCAGGCTCAGGAGGTCATCTGCCCGCTCCGCAGCTCGTTGCTGCCACTCGCGCGTCTTCTCGGGCGTGGTGTACCCCTGAAGGATCAGCGTCAGAAAGCTCCGAATGGCGGCGATCGGAGCGCGAAGCTCGTGCGCCACTTTGCGCATCGACGCGCTCATGATCTCCTGTGCCGTGTTGAGCTCTTCCCCTTCCTCTCCGGCCTGGCGGGCTCCCTCTTGCGGAGGACGTGCGCGGGCGATCTCGTCCTCGAGCCTCCGTTTGTCCAGCCCTCGTTCCACCGCCTCGACGAGCGCGTCGTCGGAAAAGGGCTTCTCGACAAAGTCGTATGCTCCCAGTCTCATCGCCCGCACGGCCAGGTCCACAGTAGCGTACGCTGTCATGATGAGACAGATCGTACTCGGGGCGTGAGCGCGGATGTGTCTCAGTAGTTCAATTCCATTTATGTCTGGCATCATGACATCGACGACTGCTACCCCAAAGTCGTCTGCCAAGACCTTGGAGAGCGCTTCCTGGCCTGTCGAGGCCACTTCGACCCGGTAGCCAACGCGCGTCAGCACCCGACGGCAGCCCTCTCGAAGGCCCAATTCGTCGTCGATGATCAGGATCGGTTTCTTGCTCTCTGCTTGGCTTGCCATGTCGCACCCCCGGGAAACGACCGATCTCGTCAGATGGGCAGTCGAAAGGTGAACTGGCTGCCTTTTCCGAGCTGCGACTCCACAGAAATCGCACCGCCATACTGCTCAACGATCTGCTTGATGATCGACAGTCCCAATCCGCTCCCGTTCCTCGAGAATGCCTTGGCCTGTTCAGTTCGGTAGAACTCCTCAAACAGCCTCGTCATGTCTTCCTCGGCAATACCGATCCCGGTGTCCCGAACCACCCCCACGATCGCCCCACCTTCGACGAAAAGCCGCACCGTGATTGCCCCTGCCTTGCCGGTGTACTTGATCGCGTTGCTGATCAGGTTCGTCCACAACTGCCTGATGTGACCCGGATCCGCCGCGACCTGTGGGCATTGCTGTGCCATCACATCGATGCGGATCCCCTTCACTTGAGCCTCGGTCGAATGTAGTGCCAGTACATCGGACAGCATCGCCCCGACCGAGACCATCTCTCGATTCCCCGGGCTCTTGAGATCCTTTAGCCGGGCAAGGTTCAGCAGGTCCTCGATCAAGCCAAGCAGCTCCTTTGCCCGGTCGGCTGCCCGCTCCTCTAGCTCCCGAGCCTTGGCTGGGGAGGCGTAGCCCTGGAGGATGGCCGTAAGGAGGCTGCTGATGGCTGCGACCGGTGCCCGCAGTTCATGCGCCACCTTGCGCATGAAGCCGCTCTTCACCCGGTCCAGCTCCTCAAGGTTCGCTTTCTCCTGGTTCAGGCGTTTTGCTTCCTCCTCGGCCTGCTGCGTCCTGCCGGCCTGCTCGAGGAGGTCGCGTCGCTCCAGGCCCTTCTCCACTGCCAGAACGAGATAGTCGTCCGAGAAGGGCTTGGCGATAAAGTCATAGGCCCCCAGCTTCATCGCCTCTACCGCGAGCTCAACCGTAGCATACCCCGTGATGATCACGCAGATGGCATTCGGTTTCTGGTTGCGGATCGCGTTAAGGAGCTCGATGCCACTCATGTCTGGCATCATTACGTCCAGCAGGATCACCCCATAGTCGATGGACTGCGCAAGGGCAAGACCCTCTCTGCCGGTCGCCGCCGCGTCCACCTGGTAGCCAAGGCGCTCGAGGACGCGCCGGCAGCCCTCACGCAGCCCCCACTCGTCGTCGACGACCAGGATCCTCCGGTCGGTCTCTGTCGCTTCACTCATGCACGCAGTCTCCAAACTGTATGATACACCACTAGGTTCTGGCCTGCTCTCGCAGGATACCCATCACGCAGGCCACCGCCTGTGGTATGGCCTCTTCTACCGTGGACGTGCAGCCTTCGCCAAAGGTTAGGACATCGCAAACCTGGATGGCAACGATGTCTATGGCATCATCGTCGGGCAGTTCCATTCCCAGCAACCGCCCGAACGTCAGCGCCTCGGCAAAGGTCATGTCGTGCGTCGAGCCGGAATGGAGTGACGATCGCAGATCGCCTATCTTCAGGCGGCAGATGTCGCCCGGCTTGCCGCCGGACCTCTGGATCGCATCCACCAGCACGGCGCGGCCGTGGCCTGCCAGCAGCTCCAGCAAGCGGAGCCCCCCCACGCTCGCCTCGGCAAAAACGCATCCCTGCCCCGCCTCGCCTGACGAGGCAAGATGGGATTGCACCTCACGCACCACCTGAATCCCCACCCCATCGTCGGTGAGGATCGGGTTGCCCAGACCCAGCACAAGCGTTGTCATCTTCTAGACAGCGAGCCTCTCCCCTGCGCGGTGCGCCCGTGGCATCCTTCCGACCACCCCAAAAGCCAGGTTGGCGGAGTCGCCACTGACCCCGCCAACCTGTGACATCCTCGCCGGCAAGCGGCAGACGGCCGGTGGCCTACCGGCTTTCAGTCGTCTACCGTCAGCTACCGAGGTTCTGCTGCATGACCTGTAGCACGTTGCCCTGCGGATCGCGGATGCGCAGCTCCAGGGGCATCTGCCCAGGAAGTGTGTGCGTCGCGCAGCCGAAGCAGGGGTCATACGACCGGAAGGCCATCTCCACCCGGTTCAGAATACCCTCGCTGACCTGGCCCTTCTTGATCATGGCCTGCGCCGCTTTCCTGATCGAGATGAATATGGGCGCATAGTTGTTGGTTGTCCCAACGATGAGGTTGGCCTTTTTCACGATGCCTCTCTCATCGGTGATAAAGTGGTGCGTAAGCGTGCCCCGTGGGGCCTCAACAATGCCCACTCCTTCGGTCGGGATCTCGGTCGGGATATTCCGCACGTGCGGGTTCGTGATGCCGGGATCGGTCGAGAGCTCCAGCAGCCGTTCTGCGGCATAGAGCAGCTCGACCAGCCTTGCCCAATGGGCGGCCAACGTGTGGTGTACCGGCTTGCCCCCCAGGGTGCGGTAGAACTCTTCGTACGCCTCTTGGGCACGCGGCGTCGCCATCCCGTCGGAAGCATTCAGCCTGGAAAGCGGAGTAGCCTGATAGACGCCACTATCTTGGCCGGTGACAAAGCCCTTCCAGCCCACTTCCTTGAGGAAAGGCAGCTTCAGGTAGGTCCACGGCTCGACGTGCTCCGCCACCACTTCCAAGTACTGCTCAGGCCGGTACTTGACAAACTGCTTGCCCGTGGGATCCACCACGCGCACTTGGCCGTCGTAAAAGTTCACGTGATTGTGCTCATCCACCAACCCCATGTAGTAGGTCTGCATGGTGTAGGCGTCCGACAGGATCATGTCCACGTAGGCTTTATTCTTCAGCACGATCTCGCGGAAAATGTCGAGGCTAAAGAGCGCAAACTCGATCTCGTGGCGGGCTGTTGCTTCGAACGAGATTCGTTCCTCCTCATTGATCGCCTTGCTCATTCCGCCCGGGATCGCGCACACGGGGTGGATTGTCTTGCCACCCAGCGTACCGACGATGTCCATCGCCATGCCCCGCGCCTTGATGACCTTGCCGCCAACTTCCAGGCCCACCTTGTGGATGAGGCCAAGGATGTTCCGCTCGGCGGGGGGAGCATCGGGGCCGAGGACAAAGTCCGGACCGCCCAGGATGTAGAAGTGGGTCATGTGGTCGGCGACGTAGAAGGCGGAGTAGAGCAGCTCACGCAGCATCTTGCCCGTCGGCGGCACTTCCACCTTGTATACCGCATCAGCCGCCTTGGCCGATGCCATGTGGTGCGCTTCGGGGCACACGCCGCAGATGCGGGGCGTGATGCGCGCCATCTCTTCGACGGGGCGCCCCTCGGCGAACTTTTCAAATCCCCGCAGCTCGGGGATCACGAGATACGCGTTTGCGACATCCCCCGCCTCGTCCAGAAAGATGTCGATCCGCCCATGCCCTTCGAGGCGGGTGATCGGGTCGATACTGATCTTTTGCATTGGATGCTCCTTCTCACACGTTCGCCCGGCGCAGCAACGAGGCAGGCAGGCCAAAGCGATAGAATGTGCCGACCGGATCGACGATCTCGCCCACGATGCGAGCTGCTTCCTCTTCCGTGTCGGCGTCTACCACCGAGGCCGTGGCCGAAAGCATCGCAGCACCCTGGTCGATCACCCCGGGCGGCGGGCCATAGCAGCCCCGGCATGGCATGTCCACCTTGGTGCAAAGTGCCCCACAGCCGCCGCGGGTTGCCGGACCGGCGCAGATCATCCCTTGGTCGAACAGGCACTTGGTCGAATCGGGGATCATCTCGTGCGGCCGGTAGAAGCGCTTGATACGGCGCTCCTCGCGGACGTGCTTGCACTCGTCGCATACCGTCTTTTCGGTGGCGCCGACGACGCTGCCTTTGGGTGGCAGGTTCCCCGTCAGGATGGCCACGATCACTGCCCAGATCTGCGGTGGCTGTGGCGGGCAGCCGGGCAGGTAGTAGTCGACGTCCTCCACCTGGCCCAGCGTCCTTACGGTCTTGTAGAAGTGCGGGATCTCAATTGTGCCTTCTGGCACTTCAGTGGAGTAATGGGGCAGAACCCCGTCAGGATTGTCCACCGATGGCACTTCCAGGTAAGCGCGTTCCCAGATAGACTCACGAGTGTAGAGGTTGGCCAGTCCCGGGATGCAGCCCTCGTGCGCGCACGAGCCAAACGCCACCAGTACCTTTGACTTGCGCCGCATCAGGTGCGCGAGGTGCTCGTTCTCGCTGGTGCGGATCGAGCCGTTGAACAGGCAGACGTCGAGATGCTTGTCGGGCATGGCCTCTACATCTTTGTACTTGAAGTCGAGTGCCACCGGCCAGAAGAGGATATCCGCCGCGGCGTCGATGTCCAGGATCTTTTCCCGGAGCTCCACGATGGCAATCTCACAACCGCCACACGAGGCTGCCCAGTAGAGGCCCAGTTTCAGTTTGTCTGCCATGCTAGTCCTCCTCGCTCTCCA
This sequence comes from uncultured Chloroflexia bacterium, assembly GCA_963701775.1. Taxonomy (GTDB): domain Bacteria; phylum Chloroflexota; class Anaerolineae; order JAAYZQ01; family JAAYZQ01; genus DAOQVR01. Next base: position 637,433 of record CAVPBH010000027.1, on the reverse strand, counting down.
GTCGCTGCTTCCAGTTGAGTGGCCCCAGCGCCCGCACCTGCTCGGTAAAGTCGTGAACCAAGTGCGCCCACTTGGGTGCTTCGGCGCCCGAGATCCAGCCCCAATGGAAGCGGCCGGCGTCGATCCCGTACTGGGCCAGCAGCATTTCCAGCAGCGGCATGCGCCGGAACGTCTTGAAGTTGCCATTGGAATAGTGGCAATCTCCGGGCGGGTGGCACCCCGAGACGATGACGCCATCGGCCCCCTCGGCAAACGCCTTGAGGACGAACTCAGGGTCGATGCGCCCTGAGCACATCACCCGGATCACGTCCACGTTGGGCGGCTGCTCCATCCGGCCGACCCCTGCGGCGTCTGCAGCCGTGTAGGTACACCAGTTGCAGAGGAACCCAATGATTCTCGGTTCGAATCGTTCGCTCATCTTCTTGCTCCTGCCTACCCGACTGCTACCACAGCCGGGATTCCAAAGAGCCCCATAATCTCGGCCATGATCTGCTCGTCGGAGAAGTGCCGCGCCGTGATTGCCCCGGCGGGGCATGCCGCCACGCAGGTACCGCACCCCTTGCACAACGCCTCGTTGACGATCGCCACCCCGTTCTCCCCGCGCACCTCAAAGCTGATGGCCGTGTACGGGCACAGCGTCAGGCATGTCTTGCAGCCCGAGCACAGCTTCTCGTCGACCAGCGCCGTTTGGGGTGAGATCACGACCTCCCCCCGACTCAGCAAGCTGAGCGCCTCGGCGGCTGCGGCATTGGCATGCGCCACCGTGTCCGGCACGTCCTTCGGTGATTGGCACGTCCCGCCCAGGAAGACTCCCTCGGTGTTGGTGTGGAAGGGCCGCAGCTTCGGATGGGCTTCCATGAAAAAGCCATCCGGGCTCTTGCTCAGGCCAAAGAGGCTTACTATCTTGGATGCATCTTTCTGTGGCTCCATGGCCGTGGCCAAGATAACCATGTCGACGTTGATGGCTACCGGGAGGCCCAGTGTCGTGTCCTCGGCCTTGACCACGATCTGGCCGTCGCTTTGCACCACGACTTCCGCGCCCCGCCCGCGCACAAAGTAGACGCCCTCTTCCTGCACTCGCTCGTAGAACTCTTCGTACCCTTTGCCGAAGGCGCGGATGTCCATGTAGAACTCGAATACCTCCGCGCCCGTCTTGTCGCGCACCAGGTGGGCATGCTTCAGGGCGTACATGCAGCACACGCGCGAGCAGTAGACGTTGGCGTTCGAGTCACGGCTGCCGACACAGTGGATGATGGCCACCCGTTCGGGCTTCTTCCCCGCCTTGGTCAGGATCTGGCCTTGTGTAGGCCCTGTCGCACTCGACAGCCGCTCGAACTGCATGCCGTCAATGATGTCGGGCGACTTGCCCCATCCAAAGGCTGCCAGCCGAGCCGGATCGAAGAGGTCAAAGCCGGTAGCGACCACGACCGTGCCCACGTTCAGGTCGACGAACGACTCCTTCTGCTCAAAGTCGATCGCGTTGGTCGGGCACACATCCACGCACTTTTTCACGCACTTGCCGCGAGCCAACAAGAGGCAGGCGTCATCGTCGATCACGGCCTTCATCGGCACGCCCTGGCCGTTGTTCGGGATGTAGGCTGCCTTGCGGCGCGAGAGCCCTTCGTCAAACTCGTTGGGCACGCCCTTCTTGAAGACGCACGCTTCCTGGCAGGCGCCGCACCCCGTGCACAGGTCCATGTTCACGTAGCGTGGGCGCTGGCGCACCTTCACCTGGAAGTTGCCCACGTAACCCTTGACTTCCACTACGTCGCTGTAGGTCAGTAGCTTGATGTTGGGATGCCGACCGGCATCCATCATTTTTGGTCCGAGAATTCAGGTGGAACAGTCCAGTGTGGGGAACGTCTTATCCAGTTGGGCCATTCGCCCGCCGATGGACGGCTTCTGTTCAACCAAGTACACCTGGTACCCGGCCTCCGCAATGGTCAGTGCGGCCTGGATGCCCGCGATGCCGGCCCCGACGACCAGGGCCGCCGGTGTTACCCCTTCCTTGCGCTGCTCGAGAGGGCGGTGGTAGCTGACGCGCGCGACCGCTGCGTTGATCAGGCGCTTGGCCTTGGCGGTCGCCTGCTCGTGATCCTTGACCACCCACGAGTCCTGCTCGCGGATGTTCGCCATCTGGAAGTAGTACCGGTTCAGCCCGGCCGCTTCGCATGCGTTCTGGAAGGTGATCTCGTGCATGCGCGGGCTGCACGACGCTACGACGACCCGCGTCAGGTGCTGCTCGCGGATATCATTCTTGATCATCTCCTGGCCCGCTTCCGAGCAGGTGTAGCGGTGCGGGCGTGCGATCACGACATGCGGCAGGCCCTGCGCAAAGCGGACCACGTCCGGCACGTCGACGACCGAACCGATGTTGATCCCGCACTCACAGACATAGACGCCGATTCGTGGTTCTTCACCGGTCATGCCTTCTCCTCCTTCAACATCGTCTGCCAGACCAGCTCGGTGACGTCCAGTACCTTGATCCGTGTCCGGCTCTTGCGCGCTGCTTGCAGCAAGGTGCGCTTGCACTGCTGGCACGACGAGATGATCGCCTCGGCGCCGGTCGCCACTGCCTGGGCAAGGCGGCGCTGGGCGATGTTATCGCTGACATCCACCTCCATCATAGCCACGTCGCCGCCGCCACCGCAGCACATCGCGTTCTCCCGGTTCTGGGCCATCTCCTTGAAGGTGATCCCCGGGATGCTCCGGATGATCTCTCGCGGCGCATCGTAGACCCCGTTCTTCCGCCCCAGGTCACACGGATCGTGATAGGTGACCGTCCACGGCAGCGCGTTCATCTTGACCCGGCCCTCATTGATGAGGCCGGCCAGGTATTCGCTGGCGTGGAGTACCTCCTGGTTCCACGGGCCGTCACCATCCGCATACTCGGGGTAGAGGTGGCGCCAGGTATGGTAACAGGACGAGCAAGTGGCGACCAGGGTCTTGGGTGCCAACGCGCGGGCCTGGGCCATGTTGTGCCGCGCGAGCGCCTCCACGTCGGCTTTCATCCCTGCCCCAAAGAGCGGATAGCCGCAGCACCATTCCTCGCCACCCATCGTGGTGTAGCTGACCCCCGCCTGTTCCAGAACCTGGACGAACGACTGGGGGATGGTGTAGGCCATGGGGAAAAAGGCCGACACGCAGCCGGTGTAGAGCAGCACCTCGGCCCTGCCCTTGCCCGTGGTCTGCATGCCGATGGGCATCGGATCCAGGTTCTGGCTCCAAATCATGCGCGTGTCATTGTTTTCGTTGAGGATGTTGTAGGTGGACCGAACGGCCTCGCGCAGGTTGGTGATCTGCTGCGGCACATGGTAGCCCTCTGCCACCGCCCACTCGCGCAGCCGGCGCATCGTTTCGCTGATCTTGATGCCGCGCGGGCAGCGGACCTGGCAAGCGTAGCACTGGGTGCACAGCCAGAACGTCCGGCTGTTGAGCACTTGCTCGCGCATGCCGAGCCGCATCATCTGCCAGACCTGCCTTGGCATATAGTCCATCAGCTCTGCGGCAGGGCAGGAGGCGCTGCACGTGCCGCACTGAAAGCAGGTGAGAAGCTTGTGCCAGTCGGGCTCGACCTGTCTCATGAAGTCACGATCGAGGCCCTTCTCCGTCAAGAGAGATGGCATTGTCTCAGCCATATGCTGGTTCCTCCTTGTTTTCCTTCCTCCGCTGCACTGCGGAGGAATCCAGGGGGCAGCCTTCTACCCCAGAAAGCGCTTGACCGTCTTCAGCAGGACGGTAGGTTGGATCGGCTTCGACAGCCAGGCATCGATCGGGACCCGCTCGTCCGGAAACTCGCTAGCGTATTCGGTCGTCGCGATCGACGAGACCATGACAACCGGAACGTCCTTCATCGTCGGGTCCGAATCCAGTGCCTTGCTGACGCTGACCCCTTCCAGGGTCGTCGACATCATCACATCCAGCATGATCAGGTCGGGCCGCTCCGTACGGATCGCTTCCATGGCTTGCCAGCCATTGTGCGCTTCGGCTACCTCATAGCCCTCGGCCTGGAGCACCAGCCTGCACACCAGGATAAAGTCGGGATCGTCGTCGACGATCAGGATCTTGGCCATGCTCTCTACCTCCCTTGCTAGACCTGTCAGGTCTAGCAGCTACTTGCCGTACTTGGCGCGCTCGCCGGCGATGAAAGCGGCATACGCGGGGTCCGACGGCGCAAGCAGGCCGGCAGCTTCGCCCGTTATCTCGACCTTGGCAAACCAACCGGCGCCGTACGGATCCGTGTTGATCAGCCCGCTCTCCCACTCCAGCTCTTCGTTGGCCTCGACGATCTTGCCGGTCACGATCGCCTTGACACGGCCCACCCACTTGCCCGACTCGAGCGACATGAAAGCGTCCCCCGCCTTGACGGCACGCCCCACCTTCGGGACCTCCGCGTAGACGATGTCGCCGGCCAGCGACTGGCCGAAATCGGTCATGCCGACGGTCACAACGTTTCCTTCGATCCGTGCCCAGTTGTGCTCCTTGTCGTAGAGCAGCTCATCGGGAAAGCTATACTTGTCGATGTTCATGGTTTCCTCCTTGGATTTCCTTATCACTGACGGTCAAGATCCGCCATGTTCCTCTGCTATACGCTATCCATTGCCTCCGGTAGTATGCGCCTCAGCCATCTGCCATAGGCCATACGCCATCGGCTACTCGCCACCCGCCGCCATCGCCTGCAGTACCAGCTCCGAGATATCCATCACCTTGAGGCGAATCTTGTTCTTCCGGGCGGCCTCGGTCAGGGTGCGCACACACTGCTGGCAGGCCGACACCACGACCTGCGCGCCCGTCTCCTGTGCTTGCTGGATTCGTCGCCGGGCGACTGCTGCGGTTAGCTCGGCGTCGGCCATCTCCGCATCGCCCCCACCACCGCAGCACAAAGACATCTCGCGATTGTCGGCCATCTCCACGAACTCGATGCCCGGGATGGCCTTCAGGATCTGGCGCGGCGCGTCAAAGATGCCGCTCGTCCGTCCCAGGTCACACGGGTCGTGGTAGGTTACCTTCTGATCGATGCGCTTGAGCTTGATCTTGCCCTCCTGGATCAGGCTCGCCAGCAGCTCGGTGGAGTGGAGCACGTCAAAGCCGAGCGGCTCATCCAGGATGCGCGGGTATTCGTGCGCCCAGGTGTGGTAGCAGGAAGGGCATGTCGCCACCAGCCGCCGGGCGCCCAGCTCCCGTACCGCCTCCACATTGTGCCTGGCCAGGGCCGGCACCTCGTGTCCCATCCCGGCGATCTCGAGCGGAAAACCGCAGCACCACTCTTCGCCCCCTAGCATGGTAAAGTTCTCGCCGGACCGCTCCAGGATCTGCGCGAGGCTCTGGGGAACACTGTACACGCGCGGGTACATCGAGCCGACGCACCCGGCATAGTATACTGTCTCTGCCCCCTCCTTGCGCTCCAGGCCCTCGGGGACATGGTCCATATTCTGTGTCCAAACCAGCCGGTTGGCGTTGTCGTCCCCCGAGATGTTGTGCTTGGTGGTCACCAGCTCGCGCAGCATGTCGAACTTGGCCGGGTACAGCTTCCACTCCACCAATTGCTCTCGCATGGCAATCCAGAGCGGGCGGGTGTCGATCTGCACCGGGCAAACCTCGTGGCAGCGTGCACACAGCGTGCAGCGAAATACACCGTTGCTGAAAGCCTCCAGCTCTTCGTCCGTGGGCTTCTGGATGCCGAACAGGCGTGCGATCACGCCCAGGTACTGCGACTTCCAAACCTCCTTGGTCGTCGCGATCTTGGCCAGCGGATGGATCTCCTCGTTCTTGGCCTCCGAATAAGTGGGGCAGGTGCTGATGCACTCGCCGCATCGCGTGCAGGCTTCCATCTCCAACATCTGGCGCAGCGTGAACTTGTGCAGGTCAAGCTTCTTTGTCATCGTGCACCTCCCTCACGCTGTCCCAGCTTCTTTGGCGTGGCCAGGCTGTCGGCGGTGCCGTGCCTTCTCCGAATCCAGCATTGTGTTGTGGGCGACCACGACCGGACCCGCGATCACATGGGCAAAGCGGCTAAAGGGTAGGTAGTAGAGCAGGGCGCTCACGATCACAAAGTGCAGCCAGAAGACGATGTTATAGACAATATTCCACACCGGCTCGCCGAGCTTCAAGAGCCCTAGCAGCCAGGCCAAGCCGTACCCGACAAAGCCCCATTTCGGTCCAAAGGCCCCATAGAGCGCCAGTGGGTACTTCTCCGCGGGCAGCATGCCGGGGGCGGGTGCAAAGGCGCCGTTCAGGGTATAGTCGGCCAACAGCCGGAACGTCTCGGTGAATACGCCCGAGAAGGCAATCAGCGTCAGCAGGAGGATGATCGTGTTGTCGATCGGCCCGGTGCGGAGCTGCGGGTCCTTCTTGATGAAGCGGCGATACAGCACCAGAAGCATGCCGGCCAGAAGTACCAAGCCTAGCAGCTCGTTGACGAGCGCAACCCACCACACGTCGGCGTGGAACAACTGGCCGATGAGCGGGATTTGGGCGACTTTCTCGGGATCCATCCCAAGAAGCGGCAGGCCCTCGACAACCACGCCGGTGATCGTCGAGACCACGCCCATCACCAGGAAAGACCCGAATACCATCATGTGGGTGATCCAGCGCAGTTTGTTCTTCTGGAAGAGCCGCCGCTGGAGCAGGCCGTCGAAAAGGAAGGACTTGAGCAGGGGCCAGAACCGCCGGCTGAAGACTACTGTGACGAGGTAGACGATCGCGGTGATTGCCTTGCGCCACCACGGGGCCTTGGCATAGACCCCGTGGACCCGGGCCTTGAGCCAGATGGAGAGCAGGTAGAGCATCAGCAGGACCCAAAGGCCCAGCATGACGAGGTGAGCGATCCAAAAGACCGTCATTCGTGTGTCTAGATGCATTGGCCGCCTCCTTTGCCGGTTACGGGGCAACGCTGCCCCTGGGCATCCACGTCCGCCATTATACCTGCAGGCATCGAACCGTCAAAACTCCGCGTATCCTGACGCTAGACCCGCATGCGCAGCAGACGCCGTATCTCAGCCAGAAGCAGTGAACGGTCGACTGGCTTGACCAACAGATTGTCGGCCGGCAGGCTCTCCAACTTGGGCAAGAACCCACCGAAGGGCGACTCGCCGATCGACGACACCAACAGGATCGGAATCGTCCGCAGTGCACCGTCGCCGCGCATCTCCCGCGCCGTCCTCAGCCCGTCGAGCACGCCCCGCATCATGATGTCCAGGAGCACCAGATCGGGCCGCGACACACGCATGGAGGCCAGGGCCTCCTCCCCGCACGCTGCACACACCACTTCGTAGCCCTCCGCCTCCAGGATCCGGCGGGTGATATCCAGGAAACCGGGATCGTCGTCCACCACCAGGATGCGCGGCGGCTGCAGGGGCGGCAGCCTCCAACGGCTTCCGTCCTTGATCGTGCGCAGCACGTGCGAGGTTGCCGTGCTCCGGATCCCGGGGATGGCCGCAATGCGCTGAGTGAGGAAATGGAGCAATGCATCCGCCGAAGCGAGCCACACTTCGGCGATGAGATCGCTCTCGCCGCTCGTGTAGTAGATCGCCCGAACTTCGGGCAATCGAGCCAAGTGGTCGGTCACCCGGTCAAGCTGTGCGAGATCGACCCCCAGCGTAAGGAATGTGACGGTGGGAAGGCCTACCTTGGACGGGTTGGGGATGGCCGTAATGTGGATGACATCCTCAGAAACCATCCGATCCAGCCGCTTGCGGACCGTGGCCTCCGATACGCCCAATTGCCGGGCAATCTCCACGTTCGACGTCCGGCCATCCTGCTGTAAGGCCGCGACGATCTGGCGGTCGACGGCGTCGAATTCGTAGGGCATTGCTGCGCTGCCTCCCCTTTTCGTCCTCGATTATAGGGGAATCGACGAAACATGTCAAACAACTGCGGCCACATTGGCAGCTTTCGAGTCGCTCGGCGGGGCCGTGCCTGCCTCGCTCGCAGGGTACGCTTGCCCCTCCCGGCACTACTGTCTTTCTCGCCCGAAAACAAGGGGCCGGGCGACAGGCCCGACCTCTTGTTTTGCATGGTCCGTAGGGGGCCCATGCTGCGCCCCTCCGTGGCCTAGTTCTGCTTAAAGTCGACGACAGCCCAATTGACGGCCCCCGCGCCCTCGCAGAACGAAGTCGTCGACACGACGACCTCGTCAGAGCGCCAGCCTGTGCAGGTTGCGACGGATCCGCCTTGCGGGCATGTGGCTGGGTCGACTGCCCGCACGTGCCAGTTGCCCGGCTTGGGAGCGACGTCCAGGAGCACGTCCCATGTCCCGGTTGAGCTCGATGCGTTGGATACCACCCCCGGCCAGCCGTCGGTCCACACCGCGATGTAGACCCCGGACATGCCGACGTTGCTCCGGTTGTAGACTGTGCCCTTCACGCCAGTGGATCCGCAGTTGTTCTGGCCCGGGCAGGTAGGGCAGGGTATCGCCTTGAACGCAAAGGCGGGCAACGGCGTGTTTGTCGGCGCCGGGATCGGTGTCTTGGTCGACGTGGGCTTGGGCTTGGATGTGGGCTTGGACGTGGGCTTCGTCGTAGCCGTCGGCGGGATCGGCGTCGGCGTGTCCGTGGGCGCCGGCGTGAAGGTGGCGGTCATGATGACCGGTGTGTTGGTGGGCGTCACCGGCGTCGGTGTGTCCGTCGGCAGCGGCGTGTCGGTGGGGATCGGCGTGTCGGTGGGTAGTGGGGTGGCCGTGAATGTCGGCTTGGGCGTCTTGGTCGGGGTAGGCGTCACCTGCCCGATGCGACCGCCGTCCCCGCAGGCGATCAGCCCGACAACGATGGCTATCGCTACGATCAGGATAGCCACTCGATTCTTCTTGCTATTCATTCTTCCTCCGTTGTTTTCTGCGGCGAGCAGATCACGCTGATTATACCAGGTTCCGGAGGAAAGACAAAGTGGCCCGGACGGGTAACAGAAGGGAGAATGCTGACCGGAGCTGCCCAGTCCGGGTCAAAAAAGCGGGCAAGGTTCACGCTGTGCTGAAGCGTGCTGCGTCGGTGATCGATGCGCTGCGATGTTGCGCTGCGATGTAGAACGATGCTCTGCAGTGTGTGGCGGTGCCTGCTATCCGAGGCTTAGGCCTGACCCTTAGGCCGACCAGGCCTCAAGCAGTTGCGTGAACCATGCCCACTTCATGTACGGTACCACCGGCACATTACAGCGCGAATTACAGGTGCCGGCCCATTCAGCTCACCCGCCGCAGTTGGTACCCTTCACCCCTGCGAGTCACGATCCGCTCGGGATGCTGCGGATCGTGCTCGATCTTGTGCCGCAGATGATGGATGTGTTGCCTCAGGCTATCGTCTGACGCGTTGCTTGTGTTTCCCCACACCCTGATGAGCATCTGCTCTCGCGGCACAACCTCACCCTCGTGCCCGATGAGGCAGAACAGGATCCGCATCTCGGTAAGCGTGAGCTCCACCGGCCCCCTGCACGACTGCGCCTCTCGGTGTGCGAGATCTACGGCGAGCTCCCCGTCCACATACAGGCTCTCTTCCCGCCGTGGGGCCTTAACTTGGCTTCGTCGCAGTACTGCCCGGATGCGGGCCACCAGCTCGATGCTGCTGAACGGCTTGCCGATGTAGTCGTCTGCCCCCAGTTCCAGGCCGCGTACCTTGTCCTTCTCTTCTGTGACGCAGGAAAGGAAAATGATCGGCACCTCGGAGATCCGCCGCATCTCGCGGCACGCCTCCCAGCCATCCATTCGCGGCATGAGCGCATCCAGGATCACCACGTCTGGCTCTTGCTCTCGGAGCGCTGCGAGCCCTTCCACCCCATCGTGCGCGTGTGCTACCCGGAACCCCTCCGACGTCAGCCTGTCGCCCAGGAGCTCGCCCAGTTGGATGTCGTCGTCGACGATTAGAATGCTGGCTTCCATGGTCCAAGCTTCCTCTGACCGGCAGCCTCTACAGCTTCCGGCCGACACCCGCCATGCACAAACCGATCTCTGGCTTGTCCAGTCCGACGTCGTCTGGCCCCTCCGGGCGCCACAACGGCGTGAGGACCAGTCCGGGCTCGACCAGCTCTGTTCCTTCGAAGAAGGGCAGGATCTCGGCCGGAGTCCGATTCTTCGAAAGCGTAACCTGTTCGACGGCCTTGTTCAGTCTGTCCGCCACTTCCTGCGGCTGCGTGTCCGGCACGCCATGCACGATGACCAGGTAGCCCCCAGGCACCATCGCCTCGCGCAGCCGCCGGACCACGGCATAAGCCTGCACGTCGTCGGGCACCCAGTGCAGCAGTGCCGCCATGACGATCGCAACCGGCCGGCTCAAGTCCAACAGCCTTGTCACGTCGGGATGGCTCAGGATCTCCTCTGGGGCACGAACGTCCCCCCGGATTGCGGCTGCGTTCGCGTTGCCTGCTAGAATCGCCTGGCTGTGCGCTACGGCGACCGGGTCGATGTCGACGTAGACCACCCGCGCTGCCGGATTGGCGCCCTGGGCAACTTCGTGCACATTGCCGACGGTTGGGATGCCCGAGCCGATGTCGAGAAGCTGGCCGATGCCCTGGCCGACCACGTAACGGATGGCACGGCGAAGGAACGCGCGGTTTATCTGGGCCACCAGCCGCATGTGCGGGTTAATCCGGTCTATCTGCGCGGCGAAGGCCCGATCGACTTCAAAGTTGTGGTACCCACCCAGGTAGTAGTCGTATACGCGGGCCGCGTTGGGTTTTCTCGGGTCCACCTCGTCCGTTATCCAGTCTGCTGTACTCATTCTTCCCTCCCTATCCTTGGCCGGCCTGCGTTGTTCCATCTTCGCTTGGAACGGGCAGAGCAAACCGAAAAGTCGACCCCAATCCCCGCCCTGCACTCTCTGCCCAAATCCTGCCACCGTGTGCCTGGACGATGGTTCTGCACATCGGCAGCCCCACACCGATGCCGTCGTTCCCGGGGTCCTCCCTGAAGAACCTGTCAAAGACCCTCTCCAGGTTCTCAGGCAGAATGCCGCAGCCTTCATCGCTCACGCTGATCACGATCTCGTCGCGCTGCCTTCCTGCCGCGACGACGACCTGCCCCTTGGATGCGAATTTGCATGCGTTGTCGATCAAGTTGCGCACAACACGGCCGAGCTTCTCACGGTCGCCCCTGACCGCAGGCAGGTCTGCATCCACCTGGACGTCCAGGCTCAGGCCCTTGTCTGTGGCGATGGGCTCCATCTCCCTGGCAACCGCGCCGAGCAGGTCCGGCAGATGGATTCGCTCGCGCGCAAAGCCGCCCACCCCGGCCTCCAGGCGGCTAAGGTCGAGGATGCCTCCCACGGTCGTGGTCAGGCGCTGCACGTTTTCGAGCGCCGTCCGCCCGTACTTGGCAGCGCCCGCCCTGTCGACTGGGCTTCGTGCAAGACGCTCCAGCACCATCTCCAGGCTCATATGCGCCTTGGTGAGCGGCGTCCTCAGCTCGTGCGAGACGTCCCGGAGGAGGTTGTCCTTCATCTCCTCGATCTTGCGCTGTTCGGTGATATCCCTGGCAATCACGATGGCAGAAGCCACCGCTGCCACCATGCCACAGAGGTCCGACAACGGCCGCATACCACTGCTCTCTCCCGCTGGCCCTCGGCACTCTCACTTCTAGCCTGCAGCTCAACCCAGTGTCGAACACTCGCTGGATCGCCGCCTTGCCGGACTCAACTTGCTCGGGTACTGTCAGGTCATGAAGGTACCGTCCGATCACTCGCTGCGGGTCAAAGGGCGAGTCGGCTGGAAAGTGGTTGACAAAGACGATCCGTCCGCCAGGCGCAAGGGTGAAGATGACGTCCGGAGCGCTTGAAACCAGCGTACGCCACCTCTCCTCCGATTCCAGCAGAGCTGCCTCCGTTTTCTTGCGCTCCGTGACGTCGCGCGAAATCAGCATGGCGGCGGTCGCTGTGCCCTCGTGCCAGAGAGGGCCGAGGCTCGACGCATACCAAACGACCTCTCCGTTCGGCCGCCTCACTGCGGCTTCGTACCGCGTGCTGGTCCCGGTGGAAAAGACGTGCATGAGCGCCGCCTCCACGATGTGTCGGTGCTCAGGCACGACCTCATCGCAGATGGATCGCCCCAGCACGTCCTGCGGCGCAAATCTCGACTCCGGCGGAAGGCGATTGACAAACAGCATCCTGCCCTGGCTATCCACGGTAGAGATCATGTCTGGCGCGTTGGTAACCAGCGAGCGCCAGCGCTCCTCCGATTCCAGCAGAGCCTGCTCAACCGCCCTGCGCCCGGTGATATCCCGGGCGATCACCAGGGCTGCCACTATCTGGCCATCATGCCAGATCGGTCCCACGTGCGTGGCGTACCAGACTTCGGCACCGCTGGGCCGCCTCACAGCTACCTCGTGTACGATGCTCTCCCCCGTCTCGAAGACGCGCTCGAGCACGGCCTTTGCTGTCTCCTGTTGCTCAGGGTACGCCATATCCAGAGCACTCTGTCCCAAGACACCCTGCAGCGTCAGTCCCGATTTGGGGCTAACGTAATTCACAAACAGCACACGGCCCTCCCGATCGATCGTGATGACCGGGTCAGGCGAGTTGGCTACAAGTGTGCGCCACCTCTCCTCGGCCTCTTGCAGCTCTTCGGTCCGCTTCGCGACCTGCTCCTCCAAGTTGTCGCGTGCCTCGATGATTTCCCGTTGGGCAACCCCCAGCTCCGTGAGCATGGCTCTCCGGATCGCCTCCTGCTCAAGGAGCAAGATGCGGGTGGTCTCCCGGCAGAAGCCGGTAGCCACCCCTTCCAGCAGAGCCGCAAGCCGGGGGCGCAGGGCGACCACCTGGTCGGCGGACAGGCCGCTCAGAAGCTCCATGGCCAGCAGGTTTTGGGTCCGGCCCAATGCCTCTGGCTGGGTGTAGTGCAGGCTCGCCAGCGAAACGCCGATCTGCTGGGCATGGTCGGCCCGGAACGGCTCCGTGAAGAGCAGCGAGATCGCCTGTCCCGTCAAGCTGACCAGGCGTTGCCGCAGCTCAGTCGGGCTGAAGGGCGCAAAGCTAGTCTGCGCGATGGCGCTGTACCAGGCCTCTGCAATGGCGCCCTGGCGCTTTCGCAGGCTATCTGCCGGTTGCTCTTGTCCAGGATCGTCCACGTGCTTCCCTGTCGCTAGTGGGATGTGGGTGCTCGGAGCATCATAGCATACACCCTCCCAGGCTCAAAATGGGCCCTGCAATGCAAGCGGCGCCGGCAGGACCGTAACGGTTGCCTGCCGGCGCCGCGCCGCCGAATGAGGCTAGCAAGCCTCTGGCCGAGGCTGCAGAAGTGCGCTCCTGCAATCCGTGCTGCGACTAGGCCGCTCCGGGCACCAGTGCTCTCACCACCAGCTCTGACAGGCCGATGACCTGCGTGTTCAACCCGTAGTGCTCGCTCAGCTCCGTGAGTTGGTGGCGGCAGTTGTCGCACGAGGCAATGACGACCTGCGCGCCGGTTGCGCGCACTTGCTCGGCCTTGGGCTCTCCCGCCTTGAGCCGCATGTCCTCCCATTCCGGCATAGCCACGAGCCCACTCCCCGCTCCGCAGCAGAAGGCGCGCTCACGGTTGGGCGTCATCTCGCGAAAGTCCTCCACTGCGGCGCGTACGACTCGGCGTGGCTCTTCAAATAGCCCGCCTTTGCGGCCGAGGTTGCAGGAGTCATGCAGGGTCACCGGCTCAGGGTTGGCGGATGGATTCAGGTGCAGCCGCCCTGCCCGCACGTACTCGTCCAGCACTTCCAGGATGCTTCGCACGCGGAAGGGCAGTGGCCCGCCGAACCACTTGGGGGCCTCCCAACGCATGGTATGGTACGCGTGCCCGCACTCGGTGATCACGATCTCCTGGACCTTCAGCCGCTCCGCCTCCTTCAGAATGCGCTCGGCAATCCGCTTGGCCTTGGGAATGTCTCCCAGGTATGTGGCGTAGTTGGCCGCCTCGAACATGCTGATCGTCCACGACTCGCCCACCGCATTGAACACGGTCGCCGGCGGCGTGATGGTGTGCGCGCCCGACAGCGGCACATAGAGGATCTTCGCGCCTTCTACATCCACCGGGATGCGTGCCTTGTCGCTCCCCAAGCGGTCCTGGATCTCAACCTCTAGCTCCTTGAGCTGCTCCAGGTAGAACTCGCGGAAGAACTCGAGGTTCTCCTCCCGCGCCAGGGCAGAGTCGGCGAGCTGAACCAGCATCTCGGGCGCCTTGCCCGCTGCCAGCAGCACGCCGCGCGCGGCCAACAGAACCTGCGCCGTATCCACCGCCAGCGGGCAGTTTGCCATGCACCGGTCGCACAGAGTGCAGTTCCGGTAGGCAATCTCTACCCACTCATCCAGCTCCTGTTCGGTCAGCTCCTTCGCCCCCGTCCAGAAGGGGAAAACCCTGCTCATCCAGTCATGGTGCCGCTTGTAGACACGGCGCACCCGCTCCGCCTTGGCCACAGGGCTGATCGTCGGATCCTTGGTCGCCAGGTAGTAGTGGCACTGGTCCACGCACCAGCCGCAGTGCGTGCACAGGTTCGACGACGCGACGCCGACGATTTTGTTGTACCGCTTGTCCAGTTCCTCCCGCGCTGCCCTTAGGCTCTCACTCTGCTGGCTCACAGCTCACCTCCTGTCTGCGGCATCACGCCCCGGCGCCCGTACTTGACGCCCATCAGCACGCGGGCAAAGAACCAGTAGACGTAGTGGGATATCTTGCTGAAAGGCACGTAGAATAGGAACCCCGCGGTTACGAGGAAGTAAGCAATGCGCCAGCCGTCCGTCCTCACCAATAGCGTCATGATCATCAGGAAGAAGAAGACCTCCAATACCGCCAGCGAGAAGTAGTCGTCCGGCGTGCTGATTACCTTCAGGTTGGGGTCGCTGTAGCGCCGCCACAGCCGTACGATGCCGACCAAAAAGGCCAGCCCGACAAAGAACGCGAACACGTACCGCACCGCTGCGGGCTCCATCATCTTGGGCGCAAAGGGCAGCGTGAAGGTCGCCAGGATCGCCAGCCCCGCGCCGATGTGATATAGCCCGAACTCAAGCCAGCGCGTCCAATGCTGCGTGGCTGAGCTCATCATCCACGGCGCTACGGTCGCGGCATACGAATAGAGCACCCCGACCGCGGGGCTGCCCTTGGCCGGGGCATTCTCCCATTTCATCGGCAGGCGCGCCATCGTCCACGCCTTGATGGCGTACATGAGCGCGAAGAACGACAGTGCAATGATCTGCAGATCGAGTTCCGCAAAACGCAGGAGCTTCCCTGCCTCCATCCGAACCTCCTTGTTCACAGAATGGCCAACAGGCTGCCCAAGGGATCTCCCGGGCAGCCTGTCGGATGGGATCGAGCTACTTGAGGCGCTTCACCCAGAAGGTGATAATCTTGCCTTCTCTCTCCAACTTGACCAGCTCGTGTCCTGTGCTCTTGGCCCAGGCCGGGATGTCGGCCATTACGCCCGGATCGGTGGCGGTGGCTTCGACAATCTGGCCAACTTCCACCTTCTTGATGGCACCGGCAATCTTTACAACCGGCATGGGACACAGTAGGCCCTTCAGATCCAACGTCATGCTTGGGGTGGGACTCTCAGACATTTTCTTCTCCTTTTTTGTGTTGCCTGCCTACAGAAGCAGGCAATTCTGCGTCTGTTGCGCTTCGGCGATCATGGTCGCGCCGCCTGCCACGACTGCGACCTCGGAGAATCTCCATCGGGTCCAGGCTCGTCTGGCAGGCCAGCAGCGTTGCCTAGATGAACATTGTCTTGCCCTGCAGGGCCAGGTGGCAGTAACTCGCGGCCCCGACGACGTCGGCGACCTCGTCAATCAAGTCCTCGCGCTTGATTCCCATCACATCCATACTCATCTGGCAGGCGAGCAGCGTGACGCCCAAGTCGATGGCCGTTTGGCGCAGCTCGGCCAAGGATGTGACACCCTTATCCTTCATCATCTTCTGGAACATCCAGCGGCCGATCCCCATGAAGTTGAGCCTCGAGGGTCCGATCCGCTCGATGCCGCCCCGGTTCATGACGCTCAGCATCCGTTCAAAGAAGGTGCTGCCTGTGGGGTTGCCTTTCTGGATTGCCTTGATGCCCCAGAAGGTGAAGAACATGGCGGTTTCGCGCCCCATCGTGGCTGCGGTGGTGGCGATGATAAAGGCCGCCATCACCTTGTCCATGTCTCCACTACAAACGACCAGACTGCATTTTTCAAGCTCTTCGCTCATCGCTGATTCCTCCTTGCTTTGTTTGTCCACATTATAACAGGCTCTGTCAGGATCTGCAATACCTAGGTGGGGTATTGTAGCCATCTTTGGCTGCAATGCTAGCGGTCGGGCAACGTGAAGCGAAAGATCGTCCCCTGCCCACGGGCGCTTTCGGCCCAGATCCGGCCGCCATGCGCAGCCACTAGCTCGCGGGCGATGGCCAATCCGAGCCCGCTGCCTCCCGAGCGCCCCTTCTCTCCGCGCCAGAACCGGTCAAAGACGTGCTCTAGGTCATCCGCAGCGATCCCGGGACCATCGTCGGCGACGGTGACTTCGATCTCGCCCGCCTTCCGGGCGGCCGACACCACTACCTGGCTGCCGGGCGCTGCCGCGTGCCGTAGCGCATTCGATACGAGGTTGGCCACCACCTGCCGCACCCGCTGCGGGTCGACCTCCGCTGCGAGCGGCTCCGGCGGGAGATCCAGCCGAATCGTCTGCCCCTGGCTCTCGGCTTGGAGAGAAAACGCCTCGACCACACCGGCCAGCATCTCCCCCAGGTTTGCCGGCCGGCGCTCCAGGCGCAGCTGCCCGGCTTCGGCCAGGGCCAGCGCCCTCAGGTCATCCACCAGGCGCGACAGGAGGAGCGTCTCTTCATGCAGTGAGGCCAGGGTTTCGGGCGTGGGCTGGTACACGCCGTCCAGCAGTGCCTCCAAGTCGCCGCGCATGACCGCGAGCGGCGTGCGCAGCTCATGGGCGATATCGGCCATCAGGTTGCGGCGCAGCCTTTCTTGCTGCGCAAGCGAGGAAGACATCCGGTTGAAGGCTTGCCCCAGTTCGCCAATCTCGTCTCGGCTGCGTATCTCGACTTGCTCAGCATCTCCTGCCAGTGCCGTCCCGGCGCCCCGCGCGGCCAGCCGTTGCGCAGCCTGGGTCAGGGAGCGCAGCGGCGCGGTGAGCTGCCGGGCCAAGATGGCACCGAGGGCCAGCGCCAGGGCAACCGCGCCCAGTCCGGCCCAGAGCAGCGACCGGTTCACGTTGCGAAGGAATGTGCTTTCCAGAGACGCATACGCCCCGGGCTCCGCAGGGATGAGCAGGGTTCCGACCGTCCTGCCGTCCATCTGGACGGACGCGCCCAGCGCCAATTCGGCCTCTGAGAGCCGCTCGCCTACCAGGCTTCCCCCCGAATCGGCTACCACCCGGCCGTCCGTACCGGCCACGATCACCCGCTCTGATGAGGTGCTGCCCTGCCCCCGGCCCGCGCCCTGGCCGCGGCCTGCGCTCTGCAGAAGTGCAATACCCACCGTGGCCAACCACTCATCCACGCCGGCCCAGCTTCCGGCCTCCGCATAGTATGCAGCCACCGTCGGCGCCAGCCGCTCTGCCCGCAGTTGTTTTCCCTGGCTGACGTACACCTCGAACTGGCGCGAGGTCGCCCGGTTGGCCAGAACAGCGACCAGACCGACACCGGCCAGCGCCACCAACAGGAAGCCGGCCAGCAGCCTGATCCGGAGTGAGCGCAGCGGTTTCACGGCTCGACGAACCGGTAGCCCACGCCAAACACGGTGAGCAGGTAGCACGGCTGCCTGGGATCGGGCTCGATCTTTTGCCGGAGGTTCTTGACATGGGCGTCCACCGTCCGCTCATAGCCTTCGTAGGCATAGCCCTGCACCCTGTCGAGCAGCTCCATTCGGGAAAAGACGCGCCCGGGGTAGCTTGCCATCACCACCAGCAGGTCGAACTCGGTCGGAGTCAGGTCGACGGCACGCCCGGCCATCGTGACGAGGCGGCGTTCCAGGTCGACCGATAGGTCACCGGCAACGATTGGGGGAGTCGACACCTCGCGCTCAGGTCCCGCCCGGCGAAGCACCGCCCGCACCCGGGCCACCAGCTCGCGTGGGCTGAACGGCTTGGTGACATAATCGTCTGCGCCCAGCTCCAGGCCCACGAGCCGGTCGGCCTCCTCCACGCGGGCGGTGAGCATGATGATCGGGACGTTGCTCTCCCTGCGCAGCGTGCGCGCCACATCCAGGCCGTCCATGGCCGGCAGTCCCAAGTCGAGGATCACCAGGCTGGGCTTCTCGTGGCGGAAGAGGGTGAGTGCCGTCCGTCCGTCGCCCGCGGTGACCACGCGGTAGCCGCCGCTTTCCAGGTAGGCGCGTACCGTCTTGACGATCTTGGGCTCGTCGTCCACCACTAGGATCGTTGCTCCGGCCATCTTACCTTTCCCTCGAGCGCAGCATACTCCAACTGCTCAGACATGTCAACCTTCTCACCGTACTGCCTCGGACCATGTCCCGCGTCCCCCGGCCACGCTCGGGCCTGGGATCGCTAGGTTCCAGACTGGCATCTGCTCCTCCCTGGAATGCTCCTCCCGCAGGCGCGCAGCCTGCGGGAGGTCTCGATCACATATGATTATCCGTTGCGACGGCCACGGCCGGCCCACAGCGGCCGCCCGCTCTCCTCGCGGAGCTGCACCGTCTGGCCCGTGCGGACGTTGGCCATCTGGCCAACTTCGATGCTGTCACCCTCGTAGAACGCCCTCAGTGTCAGTTGGTCGCCCGGGCGGGCCGCAAAGCCCTGCTCCTGGGCGAACCACCACGGCCGGTTCTCGACCACGATCTGTTCGCCCGAGTCGAGCTGTACCACCATTGCATCGGAATCTAGGCTGGCCACGCTTCCCTGGAATGTGAGCCACTCCTCTACCACTGCTTCGCCGGTGCCCGTCCCGTCGCCGATACCGAGTCCGCGCATCTGTTCGCCTGTTCCGGCCTGGGCGGACAACCCCTCTGCTTCGGCGCTCGACCCATCGCCGATTCTCCGGCCCGCACCAAAGCCCTGCGCCTCTGGTCCGTCTCCCGCCTTGGCGGCGGTGCGGACAACAGCTCCTGCTACCAGGATACCGACCAACCCCACTACGACCAATCCCCACACGATCTTCTTAGTCATCTTCTCTCCTTTAGCTTCTTGTTTCTTTTCTGAGCACGGTACGTCTTAGCCTTCGGCCTGCGCCTCGGCCCACCGAGGGCGCCGTGCCAGCGATTGCGCCAGGCGCCGGGTCACATTCTCGACCCAACGCCAGTGGATTGCCAGGTGTGCCACGGCCGCCACGGTCATCACCACGCCGGCCCATGTGTGGACCAGGTCCCAGGTGACGGCCTGGCTTGAGCCGTGGCCGGACGGCGCGAAGAGCAGGTAGATGCCCGTCACGGCAGTGATCAGGCCGCTGGCCGCGACCAGCACGTTGAGAGCAATGTTCCGCCTTGCGCCGCGCGACAGCCCGTGGCCTCGCGATCTGATCGCCCTGAGCATTCGCCTGCCCATCATCCCCACCCACGCCCAATGAAGCGCCAGGTGCACGACCACCACCGCGATCATCGCCAGCCCGCCCCAGGTATGAAGTGCATCCCAGGTGTGCCGGCTGAACAGGATGGTCACGCCGTACAGTGGGTTCCTGCCGCCTTGGTAGCCCCCCGAGGGCAGGTACAGAAAGTACATGCCCGACAGAGCGGTCACGATCCCGCTGAGTGAAAGAGCCGCGACGATTAGCCAGTTGCGGCGCGTCTGCGGCGAAAGGTTCGTTCGATTTGCCATAGTCTTGATGCCTCCCTAGTGTGTGAGCCTTGGCTGCGCTCCCCCGTCCCCAGAGGTGCCGGGCTCGCGCAACACCTGTGATTGTATCGTGGACGTGTGAAGAATGTATGAAGGAGGTGTGAGTTTTCTGCTGGTGGCGGGTGGATCAGGTGCGCTCAAGACAAAGAAACTCCCCCGGTTCCACCGGAACCGGGGGAGCAGTGGCTACGATTGCCCAGTTACCTGACCGTTATGGCACAATGAATGTCGGGCAGGTCTCGAGATCCAGGCTGGGATCGTACAGCCAGCCATCCTTGGTCACGTCGATGACGCACAGCTTGTAGACACCCCTCCCCGCCCAGACTCTGAACTCGGCGATGCCCTGGAAGGAGGTCAGTGCGGTCTCCTGGAAGGCGGTCCCATCGGGCAAGGTCCACTCGGCGGTGACTGCGGCTCCGGGGACCATGGACAGGTTGGCGTCGCGCACATGGATCATGCCCACAACCCGGTCGGGCCCATGGGGCGAGCGCCCGTTGTAGGCCAACCGGGCACGGCTGACCCACATCGGGATTGGGTCGTCGTCGGCCAGGGCCGGGACGGCGATCAGTGACACCAACATCGTAACGGCGATCACGAGGTACAGCGGCAGCTTGGTTCTCATTTTGGTTGTTTCTCCCTTTCCTATGATCTGGTGAACGTGCCCATCTACACATCCAGACGCAGAAAGAGCGAAAAGGATACGGGTGGCCCGCCAGTTTTCCCCAAAGCATAGAAGGCCACGGTTGTGCTATAATCGGGCGCGTACCCGTATCCTGCAGGCCGTTCCTGCGTCTTTGAGAGTGAGGAACAGAATCGTTGACGACGTCCGATGAGCAAGTCTTGGAGCGAGCCGGAAGCTACGATTCCCAAGCGCTGGCCGAGGTCTATGATCGCTACGCCGCACCTATCTACGGCTATCTGTATCGTCTGCTCGGAGAGGCTGCCCAGGCGGAGGATCTGACCGGCGAAGTGTTCCTCAAGCTCCTGCAGGTTCTCGGCACAAGGCGAGCACCCCGGGACAGGATTGACGCATGGCTCTATAGGGTGGCCCACAACCTGGCCATGGATCAGTACCGGCGCGAGAAGAAGATGCCGGCCATCCCCTTGGACGAGGACGTGGTGGCAGGAGGAAGCCAGCCTGCGGACATCGTAGACGAGAAGATGACCAACCAGCAGCTTCGGGCCGGCATCCGGCGACTGACGACCGACCAGCAGCGAGTGATCCTGCTGCGCTTCGCCGAGGAGCGGCCGTTGGCTGAGGTGGCCCGGATGATGGGCAAGAGCGAAGGGGCCATCAAAACGCTCCAACACCGTGCCGTGAGCCGCCTGCGCAAGCTGCTGGGTGACTAGAGAGTGAGTTCGAGAATGAAACAAAAAGCTGACCAATTCGAGCACGCGTTGCAGGCATCCTCCCGGGGACGGCCGGTTGAGGGACCGCTGGCATCCCTTGTCGAGATGGCCCACCAGGTTGGGGGGCTTTCCGGGACGCCACCGGCTCCGCCACATCGCCTGCTCCCCGGCCGGCAGCGCTTCATGGCCGAAGCCGCGCGGCTGCGGGAGGCTCGGGTGCGCCAACAGGCTCGCCCGGCCTGGTCCTTTCGACTCGCGACAGCTCTGGGCGTCGTCGCGATCTTGCTCGGCGTCTTGTTTGGCACAGAGCGGGCTGCCGCGGCCAGCCTCCCGGGAGAGCCGCTCTATGGCGTCAAGCTGGCGGGAGAGCGACTCCGCTTGGCACTGACCGCCCGGCCGGCGGCCAGGTTCGCGCTGATGCACGCAATGGCCCAAGAACGGATGGACGAGATCCTGGCTCTGCTCGAGACGAATCGCGGCGTCGGCGTTGCTGTGTCTAGCAGAGCTACGCTGCAACTGCAGCAAGCATTGGTGGCCGCCACCCGATTGGACGACGCGGCGGCGCCCACGGCACTCCAGCAGCTGGCCGAGGCGATCCAGCTTCGAGAGCAGGCGATGCGCTCGGCCGCCGGCGAGTCGCCCGAGACGCCGGTGCAGGAACTTCTGCGCGAGATGGAGCGCGTGCGCGAGGAGGCCCACCGTGGGCAGGGCGACCCCGAAGGGCTGCGGCAGCGTCTGCGCAACGGCGCCCCGGCAGAGCCGACAGACCGGCCAGGTGGCACGCCCACCCCAGGCCAGTCGCCCACGCACACGCGTCAGGCGCCCTCTCCCAGTCCCACTCCTGGGGCGTCCCAGACGCCACACCGCACGGCCCGGCCCACTGAGTCGCCCATTGGGAGAGGGACTCCTGCCCAGACGCCCGCTCCATGTATGACGCCGCGATCCACCGGCGAGCCGAACATGACGCACACACCGGTCCCGAGTGCGACCTTCCAGCCGCCCGAACCACCGCACGGGTCGACTACCCCGGGCAGCACCGAAGCCCCGACCGCAGACCCCCCGAGGGGCACTCCGGCGCAGACGCCGGGCTCTGGAGGGGGAGGTGGGGCGAGCAAACCATGAGCGGTCTCTATTCAGCGGTCAGAACGACAGCCGCCCACGAAACCAAACGAAAGATGGAGGGACAAACGATGAGAAAGAGTTGGATGCTCCTAATGGCCTTCGTGCTTGTGATGTTGGTCGCCGTCACTCCGGCGCTGGCTGCCGGGGGCGGGAACCAAAACGGGCACCAGAACCAGGAGCAGAATCAGAACCAGGAAGGCAGAATCAGAACCAGGAACAGAACGGACAGCGCCACGGGGCCGGGCAGCAGCCGGCACCCATGCCCGGCAAGCAGCTCTTCACGGTGACCGGCACCATCACCGCACTCGACACCGGCGTGATCACCGTGATGGTCCATAACGGCAACCGGTTCGTCAAGCCGTACGTCGGCTTGGACCTACCAGTGCAAGTGACCGGCGACACGGTGTACAGAGCGTACACCCCAGACGGCTGCGTGCCTATCGGCTTCGAGGATCTCGAGGTAGGCGATACCACCAGTGTGCAGGGAAGTGTGATCGACGAGGGGTTCACTGCCCGGCGGGTGACCGTGGACGTTCCCTGCTGCACCCCATAGGGCTTTGAACCGGTTCGGGCAGGGTCCCCGGCAACCTGCCCGACCTTATGACCGCTGACCGCTCGCACCCCGGTGGGCACCGGTCACCGGGGTGCCTCCGCGCCTCTGACCATCAGCCCAATCCTCGGGCAGTACCCTTTGCTCAGGCCGAGCTGGATTTCGTCACCACAGCCCAAAAGGTCCTGCCGTCACGGACCAGCCGAACGCCCCCGCCTGCGGCCTCAAAGATCTGCTGCACGGCAGTCGGTGAGTGAAAGTGGCTGCGCATCAGGGCAGCCTTCTCTGCGAGGGCGAGGAATCGCACGGCCATTTGCTCCACGTTCGGTTCCTCAACGACCATCCGCCCGCCCGGCGCCAGCACGCGCAGGAATTCGGCGGCAGCCTGTCTTTGATCTTGCAGATGGTGGAACGCATCCACGACCAGGATCCGGGCGAACGTGCCGTCGGCGAAGGGCAATTGTTCCGCTTTGCCCCGCATGACCGTCAACCCCTTAAGCCGTGCCTGCTCGAGCATGGCGGCCGACTCGTCCAGTACGACGACTTCGTCGACCAGGCCGCGCAGCGCCTGTGCGACACGCCCGGTTCCGCCGCCCACGTCGAGAAGCTTTCCGGCGGCCGGCAGCTCCAACAGGCCACGCAGTCGATCTGGATCAGGAGGGGAATGATCCGGTCGTAGATGGGCGCGACTAGGCGAAAGTGATCCATGGCTCCTCCAATCGGAGCCAACACAATCGTCCCGAGCACTATACCATGCGGCCCTCACTTGGTCAACGCCCCGGCCTTTGCGCGCAAGCCGTGCGGCACAGACGTCCTAAATACTTGACGGACCCCCAGGGTGTGCTAGTATGTATGTGCAGAGTGCATGTAAATGGAGCCAGAAGGAAGTCAAGCCATGCCCTATGGTTATCGTGGCTGGCGGAGTGGAGCGCCGGACCAGGTCTGTCCGCGGCGCATCCACCGTTTCCTGGAGCCATGCTTGTTGCTGCTGCTGCACTGCCACCAGGCGCATGGATACGAGTTGCTGGATGAGCTGAGACCTTTTGGATTCGGAGCCAATCCGGCGGATCTGAGCACGGTCTACCGCATCCTCCGCGACTTGGAGGAGCGCGGTTTTGCCGTCTCGCACTGGGACACCAGCAGCGCCGGACCGGCTCGCCGCGAGTACAGCATTACGGAGGAAGGCGACCACTACCTGGCGTGGTGGGCCGACGACCTACGGCAGACCGACATGGTACTGCACTGTTTTCTGGACAGATACGATACCCATATGGAGGTCCACCGGTGAGTCTCGGGGGTCTCCGATATCCAATCTCTAGGAAAGGTCTGAGGAGTGGTAACTGAAGCCGAAATTCGCCAAGCGCTGGAAGGGGTCATGGACCCCGAGCTGCACAAGAGCCTGATCGAGTTGGGCATGGTCCGGCAGGTAGGTATCAAGGAGGATCGCGTCGAGATTACCCTCGCGCTCACCACGCTGGGCTGCCCGCTCAAGGAGCAGATCGTTGAGGATGTGAAGCGAGCGGTCGGCTCACTGAAGGGCGCCAAAGCGGTTGGGTCGCCCTGGCCGAGATGACCGAGGAGGAAAAACGCCGCATTGGCATCGGCGTCCCCGAGAAGGGCTCGGTCGAAGATCTGAATGCCATCCGCCACGTGATCGCCGTCATGAGCGGCAAGGGCGGCGTCGGCAAGTCGCTTGTCAGCGGGCTGCTGGCCATTGCCCTGCGCCGGCAGGGGTATCAGGTCGGCATCCTCGACGCCGACATCACCGGGCCAAGCATCCCCAAGATGTTCTTCCCCAATGGGGCCAACTGGGCCACAGCCCGTTGGGCCCCATGCCCCCGCAGAGCAAGGAGGGCATCCGCATCATGTCGATCAACCTGCTCCTGGAACAGGAGGATCAGGCCGTCATCTGGCGCGGGCCGCTCGTCAGCGGAGCCATCAAGCAGTTCTGGGGCGACATTTACTGGGGGACGCTTGACTACCTGGTGGTGGACTTGCCTCCCGGCACCTCGGATGCGTCGCTTACCGTGATGCAGTCGCTGCCGATCGTCGGGCATCGTGCTGGTCACCTCGCCTCAGGACCTGGCCGGCATGGTCGTGCGCAAGGCGGCCAACATGGCCCGGCAGATGAACACGCCCATCCTGGGGCTGATAGAGAACATGAGCTACTTCGAGTGTCCCGATACCGGCAAGCGCCATGACCTCTTTGGTCCCAGCCACGCCGAGGAGACGGCGCGCCGTATCGGCGTGCCTTTCCTGGGACGCCTTCCGGTCGATCCCGAGATCGCCCGGCTGTGCGATGCGGGACGGATCGAGGAGTACTCGGCCACCGGTTTTGAGCCGATGGTCAGAGACCTGGTCGATGGGCTCCCCGCAGCAGGGCGACGGTCCGCTGTGTGAGGGCCGGTCGCAGGGGCGATATCAGAAACGGGAGGAAGAGAAATGAGGATTGCCGTATCAGCGCAGGGTGCCACACTGGATGCGCCAGCAAGCCCGGTCTTTGGCCGGTGTCCAAGCTACCTCTTCGTGGACGGAGAGTCGATGGCCTTTGAGGCGCTGGAGAACCCGGCGATGAGCCAAGGCGGTGGCGCCGGAATCCAGGCCGCCCAGTTCGTCGTCAACCACGGCGCCCAAGTCGTGCTGACCGGCAACCTGGGGCCCAATGCCTTCGACGTCCTGGCCGCGGCGGGCGTGCGGGCCTACCTGGTGCCAGAGGGCTCCGTACGACAGGCGGTTGGGGCCTTCCAGGCCGGCCGGTTGCGGCCCATTGAGGTGGCCAGCACCACGGCCCACGCAGGCGTCCAGGGAGGGCCGGGCCAGGGCCATCTCCGGGCATGCGCCCGCCCGCCTCAGCGGGTGCCGGGCAGTCGGCGACCCGTGCCTCGGAGCTGGAGGCGCTGCGTGAGACCCTACGGGACTTGCGCAGGAAACTGGCCGAGACAATGGAAAAGATAGAAAAGCTCGAGAAGGAACCAACTCAGTAGATCAGAGAGGAGAGCATCGATGCGTATTGCCATTTCTGCAGATAGCAAGCAAGGCCTTGACAGCGTAGTGGGCCCGCACTTTGGGCGCTGCCCCTACTTTGTCCTGGTGGACCTCGAGGGCAGCCAGGTGAGTGGGGTCCGCGACCTGGACAACCCCTACTACGCGGGACACGAGCCTGGACAGGTACCGGCCTTCATTGCCAGCCTGGGGGCCAATGTCATGCTCACCGGAGGCATGGGCGGCCGGGCGATCATGTTCTTTCAGCAGTTCGGTATCGAAGGCGTCACAGGCGCCTACGGCACCGTTCGCCAGTCGGTGGAGCGCTACCTGGGCGGCCAGTTGAAGGGTGCTGCCCCGTGCCAAGAGAGTGCCGAGCACGGGCACGGTACTGTGCCCGCCGAGGGGGAATACGAGAGGGACGAGTTGGGCCGCCTGCGAGAGGAAGCGGAGTCGCTCCGCCGGCAGCTCGACGAGGTCGAGAGACGCCTGGGCCGCCCCGGCGGCGGCGAGCCATAAAGTACGCAGGCCACTCGCTGCGCCGGCAAACGGATGGCACTTCTATGGCGCTCTGGCAGAACCATGCTACACTCGACCTGCAAGAGCGAGCGTTGAGGCGAAACTGGGTGGTAGGTTCAGCCTTGTCTTGGGGAGATGGGCAACTCGCTGCGCGGGATCGTGGGCAGCCGGAGAGACCGGAGAAAGGGAGAACAAGGTGATGGCCAAGAAGGAAGCCGATGGATGCGTCAAACCAGTCGCAGGGCCTATCGTTGCCGCACCAGTCCCTGCCGAGAAAGCAGCAGTGAAGGAGGCACCAATGACAATCGCGCGCACGGGCAAGGAAGCCCCGGACTTTGAGGCAACAGCTACATCAAGGGCCAGGGCTTCAAGAATTTCAAGTTGTCGGAATACAAGGGCAAGTGGATGGTGCTGTGCTTCTACCCCGGCGACTTCACCTTTGTCTGACCGACGGAGTTGGCGGCGGTCGCCGCCCTGTATGCTAGTTCAAGGCCCTGGGCGTTGAAGTCCTGGCGATGAGCACCGACAGCCGCTTCGTGCACAAGATCTGGCAGGAGGAAGAGCTGTCCAAGATGGTCGAAGGGCGGCGTCCCCTTCCCCATGTTGTCCGACGCCGGCGGCACGGATCGGGACCGTCTACGGGGTCTACGACGAAGCCGCCGGGGTCGACATCCGCGGCCGCTTCATCATCGACCCCGACTTCATCATCCGGGCCATGGAGGTGCTGACCCCCGAGGTCGGCCGCAACCCCGACAGAGCTGCTCCGCCAGCTCAAGGCTTTCCAGCACGTGGTGCACACCGGCGAGGTCACGCCCTCCGGCTGGCAGCCGGGCCAGAAGACATTGAAGCCGGGCCCGGACCTGGTGGGCAAAGTCTGGAAGGAGTGGAAGCCCTAGGCAGTCCGTCGCGCAGCGATGCCTGCTCCCCAGCGGGGGCCGGGGCACCCGGCCCCCGCGCATGATTTCGGCGGGTATGCGTGACAGTCTCGAAGAATGTGTACTATGGTGCCGGATGTGTTGGACGATGAGATGGCCAGCTGGATGCACGCTGCGACCGGGCCGCACAGAAAAGATGACTGCAAGCAGAGGTACGGTGCTCGGCCAGGTAATTGAAGAGGCCCACCAGCCCAGGAACCGGGGGTGATGCTGGATCCGGACGGCCATGCGGCCTGCGCGTCCGTGCGGCGACACGATGGAGATATTTTTGCGGCTCAAGGGCACAGGTCGCGAGGCTGCGTTCAGGACCGATGGCTGATGCCGACCGTGGCCTGCGGCAGCATGCTGGCGGCGATGGTGCGGGGAATGTCCCTGGAACAGGCTGCCGCGATCGACGCGGGCGACTGATCATCGCCCTCGACGGCCTACCAGCCGGAACACGTGCACTGTGCCACCCTGGCGGTAAACACGCTGCGGGAGGCGATCGATCACTGCACTGCAGCGCATGCCCGAGGCTGAGGGAAGAGCCGGCAGGCGATGCGACGCCTTCCTCTCCGCCGAGACAGCCCTGGTAACAACATCAAGGACGAGAGGAGCAGAGCCGTAGTTCCAGATGTGAGCCCTATCGCTTCTCCCTGGCGGCTTGATGGCGATTCACCTGGATATTCCCGGCCGCGGCCCCTGCACGTTCGAGCACCTCGTTCTCGATCTGAACGGCACACTCGCCCTCAATGGTGACCTGCTGCCCGGCGTGGCCGACAGGCTGGCTTCCTTATCGCCAACAGTCTGCACAATTCACCTGCTCACGGCCGACACCGGTGGCAACGCAGCACAACTCTGTGTACGGCTGAGCATCCCCTGGACCCACATAGAGCCCGGGGCCGAGGCAAGCCAGAAACAGGTCTTCATCAAGCGCCTGGGCGCTGCGCACGTCGTCGCCGTTGGCAACGGGGTCAACGACGCTCGGACTGCTGTCGGCCGCGGCCCTGGGCGTTGCAGTGCTAGGTCCCGAGGGGTTGGCCCGGGGTCGAGGCACTACGCGCCGCCGACGTGGTGGTGCACTGCATCGAAGATGGCCTGGACCTGCTCATCCACCCGCAGCGGCTGATGGCTACCCTGCGGCGGTGAGCACCGGTGGGAGGTAACTGGCAAGTGAGCATCGTGTATCAGCCGATCGGCATCATCCCGAGCCCTTTTCAGAGCATCGAAAACATGCCCATTCAGCCGGTGGGGGCGGCCGGAGTCCGTGGAGAGGTTGAGCTTTTCGCCGAGTTCGCAGCCGGCCTCAAGGATCTGGAAGGCTTCTCACACATCATCTTGCTGTACCATTTCCACCGGGCGGCAGAACCCAAGCTGCTCGTCACGCCTTTTCTCGATAGCGAGCCACACGGTGTCTTTGCGACTCATGCGCCGAGCCGGCCCAACACAATTGGCCTGTCTGTGGTGCAAGCTGCTGAGCATGGGGGGGAATCTGCTGCAGATCGAGAACGTGGACATTCTGGACGGCACCCCTCTGCTGAACATCAAGCCTTATGCACCCGAGATCGATCACCACGAGGTTGAGCGCACGGGATGGCTTGCATCCGCCCAGGGCAAGGTCAAAGACAAGAAGTCAGATGATCGCTTTGGATAGCATGAGGCGAAGCAGTGAATCACCCAGAGCTAAAGACCTTCGTCACACAACCCTGAATCAACGCTGGTACAGCGCCCGCCAGTCGTGCAGGTCAACATTGCGTCGCTGCCAGTAGTCCTCGATGGCATGGCGGAGGGCTGTAGCCGCCAAATTGGAGCAGTGCATTTTCGGCTCTGGCAATCCTCCAAGAGCTTGCGCCACATCGGCATCGGTTAGCTGGGCTGCTCGCTCAAGGGTCTTTCCGACCGCCACTTTTTGGCCATGCTGCACGTGGCGATGGCTGCACCGCAGCCCTGCACCAAGAACCTGACGTCCACCAGCCGTCCGTCGCGCACGCGGATCGTCATGACCACCACGTCACCGCAGTGGGGGTCTCCAGATTCACCCCGGCCGTCGAATCCCTCGATGAACCCAACGTTGCGCGGCTTCAGCGCGTGATCTCGGTCGGTTTCCGAATACTCCATCTGTTGAATCTCCTGCTATCGGTTCACGTTTCTCAGGTAGAACCTGTGACCGATGTGCTCGACCTCGACGAGCTTGCTTTGCGCAGCCGAGCAGATATGATCCCCAGGCTGCGTCCCAATCGCCTCGATGGGACCGGCCCATACGCGATCACGGACTATTCCCTTGTCTCAGCGAACCCCATCTCTAGCTGCGGTGGATGTGCCAGTGTGTTTGCCAGCGTGGCGTGTCGGGCCACGCTGAGCAGCCGCCGTTTTGTCTCCTCAGGAACATCTGGCTGGATGTGGATCTTCATCTTCAGCGCGCTGAGCCTGCGAGGACTTGGCTCCTCCTCATATGCAACCTCCACGCTCAGGCGCTCGACCGGGGTGCCGCGAAGCCGGCACGAATTCGCCACAAATTCCAGGACGCAGGCGCCCAGCCAAGCTGCGAACAACTGAGGTGCGCTCATGGCGGTGCCCCCGCCGCCGTCTTCTGGTGCGGCGTCCAGTACGACGGTTTGGCTGCCGGCCGTCGCCAGGAACCGCATTCCATCCACGTATTGGACTGTCAGGTTCATAGTGCGCCCTTATCTGGGATGCCCCACCACTCTTTGCGTCACTTTGCACAACACGGTATAGTGGGTTCACCTGTCGGGTGGGAGGATGACCGTCCCCTTACCCGGCTTGGGCCTCGGGGCGGATGCTCAACCGCGCGGAAAAGCCATCCGCCCCGAGGGGGTTGTGTCAGTGAGTCCCTCTACTCTTCCTTTCCCCAGTTCTTCGATGCGCTGGCTGATGGCGTCCAGTTGCTGTTTCAGCCATTCAGCCTGCTGTCGAAGGAACTCGGTCTCCTGTTCCCGGCCTGGCGCCAGCACAAAGCCGGTACGGGCCCGGCCTGGTATGCCGGTGGCATAGAACCAATACCGGTGGCGCCAGCCACGACCCCCGCCGCCCCGTCCGCGGCCCATCTGAAGTCCGCGCCCGGATACAGGATTGGCCCAACCGGGGGCATCGTAGCCGCTACAGTAGCCGGCCCCCCGTCCGGTCCTCGGTCCCATTCCCATGGGTCCAGTTCCATCTCCTGCAGGCATGTCACTCACCTCCTTCATCAATCATACGCTGGACGCCTCCTCGTCCGTCAGCACGTCCTTAATGATCTCCTGCCACTCGCCGCTTGCCAGGTCCCCAACCCGCCGTGGGTCAGGTAGTAGTTCTGCGGGATCGGGTGGGTGCCGACGACGACTTCCAGGCCATACTTGGCTGGGATGAACTCGCGGAAGGCCTGCAGGCGCGGGCAAGGCGGGTAGCCAACTACCAGGCCCGTCGCGAGGTGGATGACCTCGGCGCCGTTCTTTTTCATTTCGGCCGGGGCGTATTCCACGTTTCCCCCGGACAGCCGCCACAGGTTGTATAGCCGACCAGCTCAACCTCCTCTTCCCGGTACCGGGCGAAGGCCCCTTCCCTGTTGCGCAGCGAACGCAGGCACTTCCCTCCTGCGCACGTTGTAGCGGTTGCAGATGATAATCCCCACTTTTTTCATTCCGATTTGCCTCTCGTGTACTTGGTTAGTGTCAGGCCCTAACGCATCATGGTCAACAGCCGCTTGCCGGGATTTGGCGAAACATAGCCGCCTCGCCCACGGCCCGCAGTACGGCCGGCACGTCCACCACCCTGGTGCCAGCGACGGCATCCACCCCGCGCTCCAAGAGGACCGGCGAGAGCGGAGCGCTCGCTCCGAGCAGGATGACAAAGGCCCCCGGCCGGCACAGGCTAATGAGCTCGTCAAAGGTGTGGTTGAGCAGAGACGTGCCGGTCAGCGCCACTACGTCCGCCTGAGGCAACACCTCCGCTGCCTGGCCGGCAGGAAGATCGCCGGGGCGAGGGTTTAGCTCCAGCACCCAACAGGTTCCTGCTTCTGGCGCACTCGCTCCACGAACGGAAAATGGCCGACGATGGCCACCCGTGTCGGTGCGCCACGCCATGAGCACGTCCTCGGCGTTGAACTCGGTACAGGCCGATTCGTCCACCTCCAGCAGCGCGTTGAAAGCGGCCATGCCGATACTCGCCTCAAGGATACGGGGCGAGCGCAGGTATTCGGCCACTCCCGCCCGCTGTGCTGGCGTAGTCGCCCGGGCTGGCCAACCGGCGGGCAATCATCGTGGCTTTAGGCATGTAGGGTGGAAGCCAGGCCGCAGCGGGGAGGATCGCCTCCACCACCACCGCCGTCCAGAAGGCGCCGACCAGCACATGGCGTACCGGTGCGTCCACCTTAAATCGGCGAGCAGTGCCTCAATGGTGGTCACCCTGCCCTCCTTGATGTGCCCGCGTTAGCTATCCAGAAGATGGTCGATGATCTGAGATGTCTCGCGCACATCGCTCATCCACCAGCCCAACACCTCGTCGCCCAAGCGATCTGGCTAGACCCGCCGCGGCGGTCCTTGAGTGTGTTCCTCTTCCCAGGGACAGCACCCAGCCTCGCTCTTCCATTTCGCGCAGCGCCCGATATAGGGCGCTGGGATCGGTCTCTCCCAGGCCGTGCTGTCCAGCTCCATCAGAGGTATACCCGTGCGGGGCCCGATGCAGGATCAAGAGCAACGCCGGTTCCAGGAACCGCACAGCCCGGCGGGAATATCCTCTCTGTGCCACCTGTGTCGTGGCCTCTTCCCGGCATGTCTCCTCCTCAATCCTCGTATTCTTGCACGGTTCGATCATCCAAAGTATAGCACACTATATGTGATTTGTCAATAGGCACTTGACACATTGTCCTAAATACTTGACATGGTAGACGGTTCGTGCTATACTATGTGTACGTTGCACATAGGTGGAAGCAGAAGCGAGCACGGAACAAGAGAAAGAGGTGACAAATGAGAATCGCAGTCTCTGCACAAGGCGACACACTAGACGCACCCGCCAGTCCTGTCTTTGGCCGGTGCCCGACCTACGTCTTTGTCGACAGCGAAACCATTCAGTTAGAGGCCGTGCCCAACCCGGCGATGAACCAGGGCGGGGGCGCCGGCATCCAGGGCCGCGCAATTCGTGGTTGGGCGGAGCACCCAGGCTGTGCTGACAGGCAATTTGGGGCCCAATGCCTTCGATGTTCTGGAAGCGGCCGGCATTGCCAGCTATCTGGTTCCCGAGGGCACCATCCGTCAGGCAGTGCAAGCCTTCAAGGCCGGCCGGGTCCAACCCATGTCGGCCGAGCCAACGTTGAAGCTCACGCCGGCATGGGTGGCGGAGCAGGCCTTGGTGCCGGTCGCGGGATGGGGCGAGGCATGGGGCGTGGCATGGGCCGTGGCATGGGTCGAGGAATGGGGCGCGGTTGGTGTCTCAACCTGCAATGTCCCACCTCAACCGGCAGACGGATGCCGCTCGGAGAAAACGGGGGTGCCGGCGCAGCTTCGCGAAACGCTTGTTGGCCTGCGCCGGCAGTTGGCCGAGACAATGGAACGGATCGAGCAGTTGGAGAAGGACCCCCTAGGCCGATGCACAGTCCCGTTTCTACACATAGCATATCTGGGGGAAGGAGAAGCAACCATGGGTAAAGGAAAGGGCGGAGGACAAGGACAGGGTAGCGGTCGTGGTCAGGGCCGGGGACCAGGGCGCAAGGGTGGCTCGAAAGCTGCCGGACCGGGCGGTGACTTGCTCCCAATGCCGGTTATGCGGGCACAAGGTCAAGCACCAGGTCGGGCAGCCTTGTACCGATGTCAAGTGCCCCAAATGTGGCACGGCTATGACAGCGGGAGTAGCATTGGTGCGGCGCGCCTTTGTCGCTGCTGAATAGGTCCGCCGCACCAATGGTAAGAGGCTTCAATGGTTGAGCAAGGAGAAAACAGACAGACTGGACACGCCTGGCGGCGGAACCTGCAACGGGAGATAGACGACAAAGAACAGGCGCTGTACTCGACCAGGGTGTTGGAGCAGGCGCAGCAATCCCACAAACCTGGGCCGCATGGAGGGCTCCAGATGCCCACGCGGATCATCATGGGTTCGTGTGGCGACACGATGGAGATCTACCTGGGGCTCGACGGCGACGTCATCCGCGAAGCGATGTTCATGACCGATGGTTGTGGCACATCGGTAGGCGAGCGGCAACATGCTGACCACGATGGTGCGGGGCATGGCGCTGGACGATGCCAGCCGGATCGAGCCCGCAGGGAGCATCTGCTCCTGGCGCTAGGGCGGCTTGCCCGACGAGAGCGCTTCACTGTGCCGAGCTGGCGGGTGAAGCACTGCGCAAGGCAATCGCAGGGCGGGAGGAGGGCATATGATCATCGCCGTAGCCAGCGGCAAAGGCGGCACGGGCAAGACGACCATCGCCACCAGCCTGGCGCTGTCCATGCGCGGACGGAGGCCGCCGCTGTTCCTGGACTGCGACGTCGAAGAGCCCAACGCCGCCCTGTTTCTCAAGCCGGTGCTGGACCAGCGCCAGGAGGTCGGCGTCCCGGTCCCCGAGGTGGACCTCGACAGTGCACCTACTGCGGCCGCTGCGCCGAGGTGTGCGTCTGGCACGCCATCGCCGTGGTCGGCCGCAAGGTGCTGGTCTTCCCGGAGCTGTGCCACGGCTGCGGCAGCTGCGCCCTCAACTGCCCGGAGGGGGCCATCCGCGAGGTGCTGCACGTCATGGGCACCCTGGAGTCGGGCCAGCCGGGCCGATCGCACTTTGGCCAGGGCACCCTGGACGTGGGGCAGGCCATGGCCGTGCCGATCATCCGCCAGCTGAAGAGAAGCACCTGCCCGCGCGGGCGACGGCGCCAGTCGGTCATCCTCGATGCTCCGCCCGGCACCTCCTGCCCGGTGGTGGAGACGATGCGCGGCGCCGATTTCGTGCTGCTGGTCACCGAGCCGACGCCCTTTGGGCTGCACGACCTGCGGCTGGCAGTGCAGGTGGCCCGCGACGAGCTGGGCCTGCCGGTGGGCGTCGTGGTCAACCGGGACGGCGTCGGCGACGCGGGCGTGGACGATACTGCGCCGCCGAGGGCATCCCCATCCTGATGCGCATCCCGCACGACCGGCGCATCGCCGAGGCCATCTCGGAGGGGAGGACGCTGGTGAGGCGCTGCCCGAATACCGGCCCCGCTTCCGCGAGCTCTACGAGCAGATCGTCGACGACGGCGGCGGCTGCGCGGGAGGCGGGCCGATGAAGCAACTGGTCATCCTCAGCGGCAAAGGCGGCACGGGCAAGACCTCAGTGGCGGCGGCGCTGGCCCACCTGGCTTCGCAGGAGATGCCCATCGTCCTGGCCGACGCCGACGTGGACGCCGCCAACCTGGAGTTGGTGCTGGAGCCGACCAGGGTCGAGGAGCACGTCTTCATGGGCGGGCAGGTGGCGGTCATCGAGCCGGACCGGTGCACGCTGTGCGGTCGCTGCTACGAGGTCTGCCGCTTCGATGCGGTCGTCCCGGGCGAGGACGCAAGCGTATCGCGTGGACCCGCTGGCCTGCGAGGGCTGCGCCTCGTGCGTCTACCAGTGCCCGGAGGAGGCCATCCACAGCGAGGAGCAGCAGGCCGGGCTCTGGTTCCGCTCCGATACGCGCTTTGGGCCCTGTTTCACGCCCACCTCTTCGCCGGGCAGGAGAACTCGGGCAAGCTGGTGACCATGGTCAAGCAGCAGGGCCGGCTGTGGCCCTGGACGAGGGCCGGGATCTGCTCATCGTGGACGGGCCGCCGGGCATCGGCTGCCCGGTCATCTCGGCCAGCGCCGGGGCCGACCTGGCCCTGCTGGTGACCGAGCCCACCGTGTCGGGCGTGCACGACCTGGAGCGCATCCTGGGCACTGTGAACCACTTTCGCGTGCCGGCGCTGGTGCTCATCAACAAGGCCGACCTCAACCCGGGCACGCCGACGGCATCGAGGCCTACTGCCGCGAGAGAGGGATCGAGCTGGTGGGCAGGTTGCCCTACGACACGGTTGTCACCGAGGCCATGGTCCAGGGCCTGCCGGTGACCGCCTCTACGGCCGGAGGGGCCATGGCCCAGGCGCTGCGGGAGATCTGGGCGCGGCTGCGACAGCATCTTCACGGCGCAGGGTTGGGGAGGGAGATAAGCCATGGAAATTGAGCAGGCCATTCTCGAGCGGCTGCAACAGGTGATCGATCCCGAGACCGGGGCGGACGTGGTCCGCATGCGGCTGATCGAAGACCTGCACGTGGATGGTGAAAACGGAAAGGTCACCTACAAATTCCGCCCCTCGTCGCCCTTGTGCCCGCTGGCCGTGTACCTGGCGCTGGAGCATCCGCAGACGCGGTGGCCGGAGTGCCGGGTGTTACGGCGCAGGAGATCGAGGTCGTAGGCTATGTCGGCGCCAAAGAGCTCAACGCCCTGCTGATAGAGCCGGCCTGAGGAGGAGGTGGCGAGATGTGCCAGGCTGTGGTGTACTTGGCCCAGGGTGACCGGGAAGAGGAGATCATGCGTGATGTGATCCTGCTCGAACCAGTCGAAGGAGGTGTGCGCTTGCAGGCCCTCTTTGAGGAACCAGTCACGGTGCAGGCGATGGTCAGCCGCATCGACTTCTTGAAGCATAGGGTCACCCTGGTGCGTGTGCAGGAGGAGTAAGATGGTGGTGATGACCGACCTTGACAAGCTGCGGGCGCTGCTGCCCCACTGGATTGAGCACAACGCCGAGCATGCGGCCGAGTTTCAGCAGTGGGCGGGAAGGGGCGTGGGGCCGGCACGTGGAAGTGGCCGAAGAGATCGACACGGCCGCCAAAGAGCTGGGCTGGGTCAATGAGGCCCTGAGCGCAGCACTTCGGAAGTTGAGCGGGCTGGAGTAGACTTCGGTCACCCTAGGGAGGCAGAAGGGAGATGGGTGAGCAGCATGAACAATGGCAAGACAAGGAGAGGGCGGCGAAATACGCCAAGCAGAAGAGGCCTGATCTCGAGGTGGGTCTATGCTCGACTTGCCAGGCAGGTGGTGGCCTGTCTTGAGCCTTCCCTTGGGGAGCAGGCTTTCGTTGAATCTGGGCTGCGGCCCGGGATTTCTCGGCATCGAGCTTGGCAGGCTGCGGCCGAGGGCTCGGATCATCGGCGTGGACCCATCTGCTGAGATGCTGGCGATCGCCAGAGAGAACGCGGCCACAGCAGGCATCCTGAACTACGAAGCCAGGCAGGGCTGGGCCGAGGAGATACCGCTGGAGTCAGGATGCGCCGATCTGGTGATCAGCCAGTCGTCGTTTCACGAGTGGGAGGACCCGCGCAGAGGTCTGGAAGAGATCTATCGGGTTCTCAGGCCCGGTGGCAGCCTGATCCTCAAGGACTACAATCTGGCCTGGCTATCCGCCTGGAAGCGCAAGGTCCTGGGGCGACTGCACCCGCTGCACATGTTCAAGTTCGGATTCGAAGACGTCGCGTCCATTGCGAGAGATACCGGCTTCGAGCAGGTTCAAGGCAGAGAAAAAGGCCCGCATACTTCTTGCTTGCGACCAAGCGAAGGGGGTAGGATGGAGTGATCGGCATACGTGCCGAGCTGTGTACCGGCTGTGGCGCCTGCATGCAGGCCTGCCCAACCGGCGCCATCTTCCTTGTGGAGGGTAAGGCAACGATAGACGAATCACTGTGCCGCGAGTGCGAAGCGTGCGTGCCTGCCTGCCCGAGCGGGGCCATCGCCTTCTCGATGCAGCAAGCAAAGGCAGTGGAAGCAACCGGCCTGCCGGCTCTCCAGCCAGAGCCCCAGGTCATCCGGGTCGACGCGCCTTCTGCTCTGACACCCGTACGATCGAGGATCCTACCTGCCCTGGGTGCGGCCCTGACCTGGGCCGGCCGAGAGTTGCTGCCCTGGCTGGTGGAGTTTTTGGACCGCCAGGCAACCCGTACACAGGCAGAGGGCGCGGCACGCAGTCGCCAGGCTCTCACTTCTGGTGGAAACGGCAGCGGACGGCAGCACCGGCAACGGCGGCGGGGAGGCAGCTAATGAATCCCTTCCCTCTGGAGTTCTGAAAGTGCGCCTGGTCTGGATTGTCGGCTTTGGCCTGCTGGGCAACGTGGGGGCCATCCTCCTGGCGGACTTGTTCCTGCTCTTTCCGGACAAGACCCGCCGGATCCCACTCCCTGCCTGATCAGCAATGCCACCGGCACGCTCCTGGGAGTGGCATTCTTGGGACTCATCCCCCATTCGCTGGAACACATCCCGGCCTTGCATGCCATGGGCACCGTTTTGATCGGGATCGTCTTGTTCTTCATCTTGGAGAAGCTGGTTGTGTGGCGACATTGCCACAACCAGCAGTGCGAGGTCCATGGCTCGGCCGGCCCTCTCCTGCTCGCCGGTGATGCATTCCACAATCTCGTAGTTGAAGAGCCAGTCACGCCGCGCAGCGGGACACACCTGCTGCGGACGGGAGGAGCGGTGCGACACACCCCCTTGCTCCGGCGGGGGCAGTTGCCGGCGCGGGTGACCAAGGGCGGCGATGTCAACGGCGCGAGGCGCAGACCCCTATGCTTTGCTTGGGTAGATGTGTCCTGATCATCTTGATGCTGGTGATCATGGGCCTGCTGAGCCATGGGTTGCAGCGCCTTCACGGCTTTGTTGCCCGTTCCAACCCCCGCCTACATACCCTTCAACCTAGTACGCCGGCGACCATGGCCAAGACAACTGGGCCCACACGTACCGCGATGCCGGACTTGGTGAGCAGTAGCACTCTACCGCAAAGGCCGACAAGGATCTGCCAGATCTCCACTCCGGCCGAGCCCAACCCGCAATGCGAACTCCCTCACCGGTGCCGCCGACGGCCACGACAACCCCGTCTCCCACGGCAACGTCCCGGCAGCCCACCTCCTCACGCCGGCGCCGACCGCCACGCGTACCCGCCTACCGCCAACGGCCACCGCCTCGCCCTACCGCTTTCTGCCGGCCGCCCCGGCCCAACCCGATCCTTCGCATCCCCTGCCCCGGCTGCCCCTTGGCCCCCGCCTACATTGTAGGCCATATCCTTGACGCCTTGCAGGAAATCCCCTGGCCGGTGTGGGCGCCTGGTCTGCTACAACGCTTAGTGGCATCGCTATCCTGTCATCGCCAGCAAGGCCGGCGGTGAGTATGACTTTCCCCATCGTTCAAGCCACGACCACCTGGTACGTGGTCGTACTTGATCAGGCCGACCGGCCGCTCAGTCCCGAGGCGGCGGTGGCCTTTGATCCTAACGAGACCTGCCGCTATATCCTCGATTGGCGGCGGACAGACTGAGGTCACTGGACTGATTCGCCTCTTCCACCCGAGTCCCTACCTCGAGACTGGCTGCTGCCGTGCCACGTGGCCGAATCAATCCGGCGTGAGAAGAAACACGGGTGAGCCACGCATCCCGCAGCCCTCCTTGCCCGATTCCCAGTTGCGGAGTGGCGTATGCATCGTGCTAGAATGCAGAGCGGCACTTCGGGAGAGCCGGCAAACCATGCCGGAACCGGCCCGAGTCAATTCATCATCGGTGCGCTTCTGTTTGTGGCCATCTTTGCCCTGTTGGCTGCCATCGCCGCCAAGGCTGCCGGGCGCATGCTGACGTACCGGTGATTGCCGCGTCGAGGTGCTTCTCTGCAGGATAGGCAGAATGAACACAGCCATCGAAACCAACTATCTCGTGAAGTGATACCGTAGTCATGGCCGTCAACCGGGTATCTTTCCCGCGTCGCCCAGGGTGCGATCTCGTTTTCTCGGCCTCAACGGCGCAGCAGAGACGACAACCATTCGCCTGTTACTAGGCTTGGTCAAGCCGACCTCTGGCGAAGCACGCGTACTGGGCACCGAGATCTTGCGCTGGCAGCAGGAAACCCTGGCGCTCTGTCGGATATATGGTTGAGACACCGGACACATACCCACAGCTCTCTGTACGCGAGAATCTGGAATCCATGCGTCGCCTGCGTCCCGGCACCGAGCCAGAAGCGGTTGGCCGCGTGATCGAGCGGCTGGGCTTGACCGATACGCGAACCGCGCTGGCACGTTGTCGCATGGCAACGCACAGCGTCTCGGACTTGCCAAGGCGCTGCTTTGGCTGATCAGTGCCAAGGCGCAGATCATGTGGTCGCGCTGCTGATTGGCCGAATACCTTCGGTTTGCCCTTCGGCGATGGGTGGCTTCCTGTTTGGTCTCATTGCCAGTTGGGTGTTTCGCCGCGGAGTTTTCGGATCGTGCGTTGGCAACTTCTCGCGCTGCCCACTTCAGTTCCTCTTTATCGTTCTGGCCAAGTTCGTTGTGATCGCGGTCTGGTGAGCCGCGTTGACCAGCGTCGATCTGTCTCGCCGTTCTTGGATTTGGCGCGGCGGTCGGGCTTCCCGGGCATCCATGCCAAGTGATCTTGCCAGGCGAGGTCGGTGGCGATAGCAGCTTGCTTGACCATCGCCCTTGTCGCCGATCGCTTTCTTCGCGAGCGCAGGGCATGGCTATTTGCCACCGAGGGTGTTGCGCTCTGGTCCTGTTTCTGGTACAGGTCATTGCTCAGGCCGAATGTGGAGAGTACTTCCCTGGTCCATCCCGGCTTTGTTTGCACAAGGCGAGAATCTTGGAGTTGTCAGCTACGTGATTGTGATTCTGACGAGAGCATCGCTGGAGTCGCAGGTTCATTGGTCTGGTGGGAGTGGGCAGACCAAACACGTTGATGAAGGTGGTGCGCAGGGGCGATCCGATCCGGGTGGAAGCGGGCGACGCATCCAGAGAGGCCCCAACGAAGCACTGTCTTCGGACTGGGCAAGCGCGTTTCGGTGACGTGCCGGATCACACCACGCGATTCGAATGAGCGCTTGGCGTCTGCAAACACCCTTGGCACCTCTGAGCAACTGCGAATCGGTCGCCCTTGGCAATGCGTGCGCACAGAAATCGTCTTAAGCTGGACAGGAGGAGCAAATGAACCCGAAAGAGAAGATCTTGGTGTACGGTGCCGGACCGCTGGGCAGCCTCTTTGCGGCGCGGCTGCACCAGGGAGGCAACGACGTCTCGATCCTGGCCCGCGGCCGGCGCCTGCCCGAGCGCGAGAGTATGGCATCGTGTTGGCGGACGCGCAGACGGCTGAAGAGCCGTCACCCGGGTGAACGTTGTCGACGATCTGGCGCCCGGCGACGTCTACGACCTGGTGCTGGTCATCATGCGCAAGAACCACGCGTCCAGGTCTTGCCGTGCTGGCGGCGAACAAACACACGCCCAACATCCTGTTCCTGATGAACAATGCGGCCGGGCCGGCGGAGCCTGTCGAGGCGCTGGGCGAGTCGCGTGTTGATTGGCTTTCCCAACTCGGCCGGCTACCGCGAAGGTCACACCATGCGCGTCCTGGCGGGCACCGAGGACGACAAGTCCTACGTGCCCTTTGGCGAAGTGGATGGCAGCATCACGACCGGACACAGCGAGTCGCCCGCATCCTCGAGACGCGCCGGGCTTTGGCGCCCAGATCCGCACCGACATGGATACCTGGCTCAAGTACCACGTCGCGCTTCTCTTCCCTTCGCTGGCGCCGGCCTTGCGCGCTGCCGGGGTCGATAACTACCGGCTGGCGCGCACCCGGGACCTCTTGGTCCTGGCGCTCCGCGCGATGCGCGAAGCCTTTCGGGTTCTGCATGTCCTGGGGCTCCCGTCACGCCCCGTAAGTTCCGGCTTCTTCAGTGGCTCCCGGAGCCGGTTGTGGTTCTCTTCCTGCAGCGCCTCTTGCGAACCCACTCATGGAGACCGCGCTGGTGAAGCACGCCGAGGCGGCCCGTGACGAGGTGCAGCACCTGATCGGCGAGTTTATGGTGCTGCCCGTTCCACGTCGGTTCCCACGCCGACCATCGACCGCCTTCTCGAATTCTACGAGCCCATGCCCCGGTCGTGCCCGAAGGCAGTGCCGAGATCCCCCTGCGCTGGGGTGGGGTCTTTGCCCTTCTGGCCGGACTGGCTGCCCTTGTGGCAGCAGGAAGCCTTCTTCTCAAGCGGCTTACTGGCAGGAGAGGGGCATAGGGCACGGAATCCTGGGAAGACATACACGAGGCCACCCGCATGCGCACGCCTGATAGACACCCGATTACGCCCGAGGTGCGGCGTGCGATTGTCAAGTGGTGCCTTCAGTCCGCCCTTGGGTTGTGCGGCTTCGCGCTCATGTTGTTCCTGTGCGCCGGCACGCTCGACTGGGTATGGGGCTGGGTACTCCTGGGAGTGGTTGTTTCCGCCCTGGCAGCCCATCCGCTGATCCTGATCCCGATCAACCCCGAGTTGCTGGCCGAGCGCGAGAAGGGCATGGCGGACAAAGCTGTGAAGGCCTGGGACCGTCGTATCACAGCCTTGGCTGGGGCGCTGCTCATCGCCTCCTGGATTTTGGCCGGGCTGGACGCCCGCTTTGGCTGGACGGGTCCGCCCCCAGCCGCCTATCACGCCGGGGGCCTGTTGGTCACTGTGCTGGGCTATGCGCTCTTCCTGTGGGCGATGGCCTCCAACGCCTTTTTCTCCGAAGGGTGTCCGGATCCAGAAGGAGCGTGGGCACACCGTCGCCACCCGCGGACCGTACCGGTACGTGCGGCATCCCGGTTACGTCGGCTCGATCCTGTCCATCGTGGGGACGCCTTGCCTGCTTGGTTCACTCTGGGCGCTGATTCCGGGTATTGCCTCGGGGGCGATATTTGTCGTGCGCACCTATCTGGAGGACAGGACTCTGCGCAAGGAGCTGCCTGGTTACGAGGAGTATGCGCAGCAGACGCGCTACCGCCCCTGCCCGGCGTATGGTGACGGTCACACATTGCCGGCTGGAGGCCCGGCCTTTGCTTGGCCAAAGGAGCGATGAATGGAAAAACCAACCCTGATCGCCGTCTGCCGCAGTCGGCAGCGCAGCGATCCCAAAACCGACGTCGGCGAGGGGGAGTTGCAGCCCGGCTGGGGGCTGGTTGATGATAGCCATGCCGGACCGGCCCGTCCGGGTCGTTGGGAGATAAGCCTGCTGGCCTGGGAGAACGTCGAGCGGCTCAACCAGGAGCTTGATCTCGGTGCCGTCCCGGGGAGCTTTGCAGAGAACCTGTCAACGCGGGGTCTTGACACCTCGCGCCTGCATGTCGGCGACCGGCTGTGTGTGGGCGAGCAGGTCGTACTCGAAGTCGAGCAGATGGGAAAGCCCCCCGAGATCGCCCACACCTACAGCTTTC
This sequence comes from uncultured Chloroflexia bacterium, assembly GCA_963701775.1. Classification (GTDB taxonomy): domain Bacteria; phylum Chloroflexota; class Anaerolineae; order JAAYZQ01; family JAAYZQ01; genus DAOQVR01. Next base: position 595,116 of record CAVPBH010000027.1, on the reverse strand, counting down.
ATGGCCATTCCCTGCTGCCCACCGTGGGCGTGTTCTGCCGTGTGGTCGTAGGCGGGGTGGTCCGATCGGGCGACCCGATCTGGCCTCAGGCGCCGGAGGCCTGACCTCAGCAACCTACGTCCTTGCAGCGCAGTTGAACGCGCCGTCGCTGTTATGCCGTATGCGCTGCGCCTGCTGCTCCCTGGGGCACTGACCGGGCGCCCATGTCTGTCAGAGTCCAAACGCGGCCTTGGCCGATCACGGAACAGCCGCCCGAAGAGCAGCCGGCGCAGTGCCCTGCGCACCCATTCGCTACCGCTCGCAGATAGCCGAGGCGCGCCAGTTCCTCCAGCATCGCCTCCACCAGCGGCTGGCTGACCCAGAGGCGCCGCGCCAGCTCCTCATAGGTAGACACGCCACCTTCGGCGATGAATCTCAGGAGTTTCTCCAACATGGCAGCCTCGATCGCAGCCGGTCTGTCTCTCAGAACAGCCGCGCGGCCTGGTAGACGATGACCACGAAGCTGGACAGCAGCGCCACGATCATCTGCCAGTCCAGGCCCATCAGCGCGCCGACCGGCTCCAGAAGGCGCCCGATCACGCCAGGTAGCTTGTCTCGATCTGCCGTCGGGCAGCGTCGGACAAGCGCCCAGACCACCACCGACAGCCCAGATGATGCGTGCCGGCCTTCCTCAGGAAACTGCGCAGTGCGCTGCCACACGTGGAGGCCGATGGTCCGCGCGTTGGGCCGGTGGTACAGGGGCAGCTCCATGATGAAGGCCGCGCTGCTCCCCGCGCAGCACCACTTGCCCAGCACACCCCTGGCTGGCCAGCACAACCAGTGAGCGCCGACCAAGCCCAACGCCACCAGGGGCCGCCCGGCCGAAGAAGACCGGGGCCAGATGGCCAGCACGACCAGCCATGCGCGCCGTGCAGGGGACCAGCGGCGCCAGGAGAATGCGTCAGCAGCCGCGCCCGGGGCGACTCGATGATGCGCGCGCCGATGACCGCCGGCACATTGCAGCCGAAGCCCAGGAACAGCGGAAGGAAACTTGCCGTGCAGGCCCATCAGGTGCATGAAGCGGTCCATCACGTAGGCGGCGCGGGCCATGTAGCCCACGTCCTCCAGCAGGGCCAGGACGGCGAAGAAGATGGCCAGGATGGGAACGAAGGTGAGCATGGTGCCCGCGCCGCCGATGACGCCGTCCGCCAGCAGGCCGCAGCCAGGCCGGGCGCGCCGGAGAGGCAGCGCAGTTACCAGCCTGGCCAGGCCGCTGTACCACGGCTGCTCCAGCAAGGCCTGCAATGGCGTGCCGACCGCATAGGTCAGCCAGAAGACCACGCCCAGGATCCGGCCAGGACGACCAGCCCCCCCACGGGATGCGTGGCCCAGCGGTCTAGCCGCTCGGTGAGAGTGACCTGGCCGGCGCGGGGACGCGTGACGGCCGCGCGGATCATCCGCCCGACCCATTCGTAGCGGCCCCCCGCCATCGACAGGATGGCGTCCTCGTGCTGCATCAAGATGCGGTGTACCTGCTGCCAGACCTGGGCCGGCAGGCGCTCGCGCACGGGCCGTGATCTCGGCATCGCCCTCGAGCAGCTTGAGCGCCGCCCAGTCTCGGGTAGGGCTCGGGCACGCTCCGTGCAATCAGGCGCGCAGTTCAGCCAGGATCTCGCGGTGGTCCTGCGCGGATCTCGGGCCGGCTTGGGTTGCATGCGATCTCGCCCCGGCGCAGCGGCTCGACCGTCTCCACGAGCTCCGCACGCCCTCGTTCCGGGCGCGGCCATCGGCACCACAGGCACGCCGAGCGCCGCCGCAAGGACGTGCGGCTCGACGTGATGCCTTGGTCGCTCGCCACGTCCATCATGTTCACCGCCACCACCAACGGGCCACGCAGCGGCAAGAGCTCCGCGACCAGGTACAGGTTTCGCTCCAGCGATGGCGGCATCGACCACCGCAACGACGACGTCCGGCTGCTCCCGATCATGTAGTCGCGGGCGATCACCTCCTCCGGGAGTTCGCCGTCAGGCTGTAGGTGCCCGGCAGGTCGACGAGGGTAGGTCGGCGCCATCCGAGCGATACATGCCGGTCTTCCGCTCCACTGTCTTGCCGGGCCAGTTGCCCACGTGCTGGTTGAGCCCGGTCAGCAGGTTGAAGAGGGTCGACTTGCCCACGTTGGGCTGGCCGGCCAGGGCAACGGTCAGCCCCGCTTCGCCGGGGAGAGATGGCACTGCGGCTGTGTCCATGGGGTCGGTTCGCTGCTATGCACCGCCGCTCACTGCCGTCGGCCATTCGACGAGGATCTGCCTGGCCTCTCCGCGTCCCAAAGCGACCCGCGTGTCCCGCAGGGCGACCAACACGGGGCCATGCCCCAGTTCTGCAGCACGCGCAGGTGGACACCCGGTGTGAACCCCAGGCAGGCCAGGCGACTCACGAGCGTATGCCCGCCTGTGAGCGCCCGGATGCAGACGGACGCGTCCTTCGGCACGGAGCCTAGGTCGAGTGCGCTCTTGGGCTCCATCACCTTTCTGGCCTTGGCATCGCCCTGGCACTCGGCGCAGTAGCCGGTCAGCTCCACCTGGGCACTGTCGACGACAAAACCCCTGGCCTGTCCAATCGATTGGGCTGCCTGGACAAAGGCGTGGCTGTCGACCTCTAGCACCCGGCCGCACCCCAGGCAGACGAGGTGGGAATGGCCATCCTGCCCATCCAGCTCGTAGTGGTGGTGCTCCTCCTCCAGGTGCAGCTCACGCACGACCCCTGCCTCCTTCAACGAGTTCAGCGTACGGTAGACGGTCGCCAGGCTCAGGCGGGGGTCATGCTGCCTCGCGCGGTCGTAGACCTCTCGGGCGTCCAGGTGGCCGCCGGCCTCTGCCAGGATGCGCAGCAGCAGCCGCCGCTGGTTCGTAATCCGCTTTCCTGCGGCTCGAAAACGCCCTTCGCTCACGCCGGCCAGATCGTCCATGGAGCACCGCCTCCCTGCCGCTATTGAGACCTATTCTCAATTAAATAGTAGCACTGTCAAGGCTGGAGGTCAAGACCGGGTGCGCAAGTGACGTGCGTGCGGTTTGGCCCGGCTCGATGGCTCACCTGTCGAGCCGGATGCGAGGCTCCGCTTCTAGTGGAGGTCTCTATGTGGTCGACGATGGTGCCTTCCAGGTAGGCTTGGACCGCCTCGTTCAGGCCCACGATGTCGGTCACGATTGGCCGGACACCCGCGTCCAGCAGGCACTCGCGGGCGCTCCAGCTCATTCCCCGCGCCAGCAGCACCTGGCAGTCTTGGATCGGCTGGACCATGCGCAGGTGCGTCGCCGCGGCCGCCGTGCCGGTACCGTGGCAGTCAACCTGCCCCCTCAGGCCTTGGTGTGGCTCGTGCCCGTCCACAGGCGGCAGCGTGTCGCTGCGGTCGAGCATCTCCCGCCCCAGCACTTGTTGGCCCTTCCACCGTCAGTACCGCATAGTAGCGCGCCAGCCCGAAATGCTGGCTGACCGTCGCTCCATCTTCCGTCACGACTGCGATCTCATTTGACCTCCTCAGTTGCCACCTTGGAGCCGGACTAGCCCGGCTAGGCCGTGCCGAGTCCGGCAAGGAACCATTCCGCAGGCCGTTCGCCTACACGCCCTTCAGATACGCCTCCATGAGCGGCATAAAGTGCGGGATGACCAGCGGCAGCATCTTGGGCAGCAGGTTGTTCATCGCCGCCGGCATCAGGTCGGGCATCTGCTCCTCCATCTGCTTCGGCATGGGGACGGGCTTGCCAACGGCCGGTCAGCATGCCGGCATGACCTTGGGCATGATGCTCGGCATGAGGCGGGGGATCATCCATCGGCATCATCGGCTTCATTATGGCGATCATCGCATCGCGGACGGAGGCAGGCGAAGCCTTGACCATCTTCATCATCCGCCCGATGGCCGCGGCATGGCCGCGAACATCTCCGGCAACAGGTCGACCATGAGCTCGGCCATGGCCTCCGGCTTCATCAAGAGGATCATCTTCTTCGAACACGCCCCACATTGCAAGCGCGTAGGGGGTCGGGTTGGCGTGCTGGATGCCCGTGCCGTCGGCAGGTCAGGGCCCCAGATCCATGATAGGGAGGGCGCGGCCGGTCTTCTCTGCCGTGACGCGGAGCTGAACCTGGCAGCAGGGGCAAGCGCAGATGATCGCCTGCGGCGCCCACGGCCTCGGCTTCGGCCAGGCGGACGTCACCGACCCGCTCGGGCGACCGCCGGATCGGCCACCAGGCTGAGCACGGAGCCGCAGCAGTGCGCTTCCTCGCGGTTGTGCTCCATCTCCACGAGCTCGATGCCGGGGATGGCCCGGAGGAGCTCGCGCGGCGGCTCGTAGATGCCGCCGGCACGGCCCATGTGGCACGAGTCGTGGAAGGTGACGGTCATCGGCTGACTTGCGTGTTCGGGAAGCTGGAACTCGCCGGCCTTGATCTGCTCGGCCACGACCTCGCTGTAGTGCCTGGCCTTGATACCGTAGTCGATGCCGAGCTTCTCGGCCCAGTCCGGGTAGACGTGTCGCCACACCATGTCAGCAGGCCGGGCACGAGGTCATCACCGTCTTCGACGCCCGCGGCCTTCATGGCGTCGATGTTCTGGCGCATGTTGTCTTCCCAGGTGTCCCACTTGCCGGCGACCAGCATGGGGATGCCGCAGCAGTTCTCCTGCTCGCCCAGGTAGGTGAAATCCACGCCGGCCTGTGCAGCAGGAGGCCGTGGCCTGCCGATGTCGTGCTCGACGTAGCTGGCCGTGCAGCCGGCGAAGTAGGCCATCTCGGCCTGTTCCGGCAGGCCGTGCGCCTTCAGGTCCTCGGGGAACCAATCGGCGCGGTTCTCGCGGTAGCCGGCCCAGATGTTGCCCTCCTTGCGCAGGGCGGCGGCCATCATCTCGAAGGGCGGGAAGGTCATCCGCTTCTCGTCGTGGATGAGCTTACCGCGCAGCTTCATCCAGGATGGCTCGATGGGCAGATGCAGCGGAGCAGCGCATGTCGCACAGCTCGCAGGTGGTGCAGACCAGGAAGCGTGTCCACCATCTTCTGGTTCCACTCCTCGCGCCCTTCCATGTACTCGCGCAGGCAGTACCACTTGCCGCGCGGGGATCTGGATTTCCCAGCCGCGGCCGTAGAACTGGTCGCACTCGTCGACGCAGTAGCCGCACTGGGAGCAGGCTTAGGCGTACCAGGCCACGTCGTCGGGGATGCCTGCGCCGGCCGCGGCGTCGGGCCGCTCGCCGATGGGCGACTGTGGCCGCGTTGCCAAGGCGCCGATGATCGGCTCGAATGCCTCCGGCCAGCCCATGAAGGCCGCCAACAGCGCCGCCGCCCAGACCTTGCCGGGGTTCAGCAGGTCGCCGGGATCCACCTCGGCCTTGAAGTCCGCGCAGGCGCTCCATCCGGTCGGCGCCCAGGACGTCGGCCGCCTCTTGGCTGAAGTAAAGCCCGTGGCATAGGCCCGCCCGCCGTGCTTCTTGGCGATCTTGATGCACGGACAGGGAGAGCCGAAGACGAAGTTGAAGCCGAACTTGCGCTCGTCGTGGGGGATGAAGCCCAGCAGTGGTCTCCTGCGGCCGGACCGATGGCGTGACCATCCCTTCCATCACCAACGGCTGGGCGATCGCGGCTCGAGTCCCCCAGGGCGCCGGCCAGTCCCCGCCAGCGGCACCACGACCTCGGCCGGGACCAGGCTGGGGCCCAGTCGCTTGACGTGCCATCAGGTTGAAGCGCTCGTCCCACTCGTGCCGCGCGACCTCGTCGGACAACCATCTCCCTTGCCGGCCTGCGGGCCAGGGCCGGCAGGCCGGGCGCGATGGCCCCGCGTCGGTGGACTCAGGAGCCCGGAAGATCGGCGATGTAGGCCACCGGCAGCGTCGGGCTTGGCTCGACGGGGTGGCCGTGCTGCCCTTGCGGCGGCGAACGGTTCTTGAGCTCGGCCATCTTGGGTTGATGAAGTGCACCGACCAGATGGGCAAGCCTGCTGCGACGGATCCGGCCTCGAAGCGCCTGCGGCAGACCTGGCCGCCGTGTCGAAGCGGCCCGCCCAAGGAAACGACCTCCGCGTCCTCCAGCCGGCTGCACCTTGAGCAGTGACCTCGGTGATGAGCCCGGTGATCCCTTCCGCGTCGCGCGATCAGGTCCAGGTCGCCGCCCTGGAACGTCCGCACCGAGCCGTAGGGCAGCACACGCGCCGAGGGCACTGACACGTTGTCACCGAACCGGCCCGTACCCGAACGAGCCGTAGCCGACCCCGCCCTGGGCCAGCCAACCGCCGACCGTCGACGACGGCGCAGCTGGAGGGGTAGAGTGCGCAAGCGTCAGGCCCTGCCGGTGCAGCGCGGCTCGCTCCAGCTTCTCCCACACCATGCCCGGCTGCACGGTCACGGTCAGCGCGGCCGCATCCACGCGCTAGCGACTGGCTCAGGCAGGTAGAAATCCACGACCATGCCGCCGCTTGACGGGCAGCACGCCGCCATAGCCGGAGGTGGCCTTGGCGCGCGGCACGAGCGGCACGCCGTGCGTACGCGAGAAGGCGGCCAATTGGATCACCTGCTCCTCGCTCAGTGGCTGCACGACCGCGGCCGGTAGGGTATTGCCCACCAGAGGCTTGACCAGGCTGAACAGTGATCCCACGTCGTGGCTGTAAAAGCTCCGCTCCAGAGGGTCAAATGCCACCCTTGGTCCGAACAGCTCTAATGTAGCTCCCGCTGCAATTGGGTCGACAACGATCTCACGATGTGTTCCTCTCTGGCGCCAGGGCCATGCTAGAGTTGGGTAATCTCGGCGATGCGCTGCAGGCGGCCCACCAGATTGAGCCGTTCCTCGCCAATCTCCGAAAAGGTCAACGCCGCCTTTCTCAAGAGGCGGGACAACTGCTGCTGTGCAATCTCGGTCGAGCACCGGTACGCGTTCCAGGGCCAGGCGCAGTTCCGCCGCGTCCAGGCCGCAGCCCGCCGCGATATTCAAGAATCCGTCCGGTCCAGGCCGCGTCCGCAGGCAGCCGGTCCAGATACTGGCCGGCGTGTGCGGTGGCCACACCGCTCTCCCCGCACCTCGATTCTGCCCCGCGCGTACCGCAGGCCGGCGTGGCAGGTGGCGGGCCGCTGCGCAGTGCTCTGGCTCGGATGCCCATGACCGCCACGACTCCGCGCAACGCCGGCTACCCTCAATACTGCCCAGGATGAGAGCGCAGAAAGGATTGCAGTTGGCGACCGGCGTCAGGGGTGTGCCGTCGGGCCCCGTGGTCACTAGCCCCCACGCCGAGCGCCTGGGCCAAAATATCCTGGATGGCCCGGATGCACGAGAGGGGCAGAGCACAATCGGGTGAAGGGGAGCAGCCCCCGTCTGCCCTGGGCGCGATCCCGGGGCTTGAAATCGGCTTGCTGCGCCTGTAGCCAGGCCTCGATCGCCTGGCGCGAGAAGCGCCACTGCCCGCCGACCTTGAAACCCCGGCAGCCGGCCGGCACCGAGCATCCGGTAGATGGTGATGCGATCCACCTTAGAGAAGCTGCTCAAGCTGCCTGACCGTTGAGTAGACATTTAATATCTGTCAAACCGCTCATGGCATAAAACAGTGTACCAGAATACTGGATTTGTGTACAAGAATCTAGTGTCACTATGCAAGAGATTGTACCTAAATTGTGACCGTTTTCTGCTAATGTGCTCGCATGTCCAGTCCTCAGCCTAGGAATGGAGGAACCGGCCTCGGCCGGCGGGCCATAGAAGGGGCAGCACTGTCTACAGCGACAGAAAGCCCTCGCGACTGTAGAAATACCCACGGAAATGTGGTATATTCAGTGGTTGGTCATCTGGGGATTTGAAGGAGGATGATCCGAATGAGCGAGCAGGGCGCCCCCGATTCGGTTTGCAGCTTCGTGCCTTGCGCAGAAGCGTGGCTTTTGGCTGCGCACTTGGCCGAACTCTGCGACCTGTCGCCCAACACCATCAGCCTTATCGAGCGAGGTGATAGCTCGCCCAGCGTCTCGACGCTGCACCGGTGGCCATCGCGTTGGGCGTTCACTTCACCGCCTTTTTCGAAGGGCATGCCGAGCCCGTCCAGGCAATCTTGACATGCGGCCGCCGAGCGGCGCCGTTCCGGAAATGCCCAGGGCTCCTGGAAAGCCTGGGCACCGGCCTGGAAGAGCAATCCCTCAGCTTTTTTTGGTGACCATGAAGCCGGGGGCAGACAGTGGCCCGCAGCCGATTGTCCACACCGGCCAGGAGATGGTCTACTGTGTGCAGGGGAAGTCGAGTACCGAGGTTGCCGGTCAGCCCTATCGTCTAGAGGCCGGCGATACTCTCTTGTTTGAGGCCCGGCTGCCGCACCGTTGGCGCAATCCCGGTAGCAGTCCCGCAACTTTTCTGCTCGTCTTTGGGGAGGCCGGTGGCACCCAACCCGCCGAGCAGCACCTCAGAGTGTAGCCCCGGAGTCTAGGCACGAGCCCTCCCCACCGGCTGTGCCGAGGAGAGATGCAAAATGAAGCGCGGGCCAGGCATGTCTGCCCGGCCCGCGTTGTCTGCACACTCACTACGCTGGCAGGACCAGCGGGCGACGCCTGGTGAGGCTTATCCTCAGGCCGCGGCTATTCGGGCTCAGGCTACCTGGGACGCTGCACTGATCGCTCTGTCGATAACCCTACTTCTTGAGGGCCTTGCGCAGGGCAGGCCCCATGAACGGCTGCCCAAAGAGTGGCGCAAAGATGCAAAAGTCAAACGCACCCGCTGCAAAGACCGCCAGGCCGACGATGGCGAGAATCCACCCCCAAGCGCCGCCCACGACCAGGAAGCCGACAAGGATCAGCGCAAGACCGGCCACGACACGCGCCAGGCGTCCGGCCATCGACGCCATGAACCCCAGGAACGCTTTCATGATCACTTCTCCTTTGATTGGTAGTTTGGACTGTCAGGCATTCTACCCCAGCTCGGCTCTGCTGTCAACTGCCCATCTTCAAGTCTGCCGTGTCGTGCTGCTCTTACCCCCGGCCGATCGCCGGCGCGAGCCGTCACGGAATACCTGCATCCTTTGACACGCGCAGCATCCTATGGTATCCTCTCCCCGGCTGGTGGCTCAATTCACGGCGTGACCTCAACCTGAGGAGGTGTCAAGTATGTCCACGTTGGCGTTGTCCCGACTCCAGTTCGCCATCACCACGGTGTACCACTTCTTCTTTGTCCCCCTGACGCTGGGCCTGTCCATCCTCGTCGCCATCCTGGAGACCCTCTACGTCCGCACCGGCGACGAGACGTACAAGCGCATGACCAAGTTCTGGGGCAAGCTCTTTCTCATCAACTTTGCCCTGGGTGTGGCCACCGGCATCGTCCAGGAGTTCCAGTTCGGCATGAACTGGTCCGAGTACTCTCGCTTTGTGGGCGACGTTTTCGGCGCCCCGCTCGCCATCGAGGGCCTGCTGGCCTTCTTCCTCGAGTCCACCTTCCTGGGCATCTGGCTCTTTGGCTGGGAAAAGCTCCCCAAGGCGCTGCACGCGGCCACCATCTGGCTGGTCGCCCTCGGCTCCAGCCTGTCGGCCTTCTGGATCCTGATCGCCAACTCCTTCATGCACCAGCCGGTGGGCTATACCCTCAATGAGGCGGCCGGCCGGGCCGAGATGACCGACTTCGGCGCGCTGCTGGCCAATCCGCACGTCTGGTTCCAGTTCTCCCACGTCCTCTTCGCCGGGCATCACCACGGCCGGCTTTTTCGTGCTGGGCATCAGCGCCTACCACCTCTCAAGAAGAGCCCCGATCCGAGCTCTTCCGCCGCTCCTTCACCATTGCCGCTGTCTTTGCCCTCGTCGGCTCGGGATCCGCCGGCCTGGTCGGCCACCTCCAGGGTCAGTTCATGCTCGAGATCCAGCCGATGAAGATCGCCGCCGTCGGAGGCCCACTGGGAGACGGCAGACCCCGCGGACTTTGTCGTGGTCGCCGGCATCGACCAGGCAGGGCGGGCGCAATACCTGGGAGCTGACCGTCCCCCGTGCTCTCTCCTTCCTCCTCTTCAACCGCTGGAGCGGCGAGGTCACGGGCATCAACGATATCCAGGCGCGAGTATGGAGCAGGAGTATGGCGCCGGCGACTACGTGCCTCCGGTGGCCGTCACCTTCTGGACCTTCCGTATCATGGTCAGCGTGGGCATGCTCATGGTCCTGCTCGCGCTCGTCGCCCTCTACCTCGTTTGGAGGCGCAAGCTGGACCGCCGCCCGGTGGTTCCTGCACGTGCTGCCCTTCGCCATGATCCTGCCCTACCTGGCCAACTCCACCGGCTGGATCCTGACCGAGATGGGCCGCCAGCCATGGATCGTCTACGGCGTGCTCAGGACCGAGGATGGTGTCTCGCCGGTGAGTGGGGCGACCGTGCTGATCTCGCTGCTGGCGTTTGCCCTCGTCTACGCCGCGCTGATCGTGGCCGACATCTACCTGCTGAGCAAGTACGCGCGGCAGGCACCGGCCGCCGAGGCGCACTAGGGCAACCTGGACCCGGAGGTGAACGATGGATCTCAACACGCTTTGGTTTGTCCTGATCGCGGTGCTCTTCACCGGCTTCTTTTTCCTGGAGGGCTTTGACTACGGCGTCGGCATCCTGATGCCCTTCCTGGGCAAGGATGACAAGGGACGCCGGCTGATCATCAACACCATCGGCCCGCACTGGGACGGCAACGAGGTCTGGCTGCTCGTCGCCGGCGGCGCGACCTTTGCCGCCTTTCCCCACTGGTACGCCACCCTCTTCAGCGGCTTCTACCTGGCGCTGCTCCTGATGCTGCTGGGGCTGATCGTGCGTGCGCGTGGCCCTCGAGTTCCGCAGCAAGGACCAGAACCCTGCGCTGGCGGGCGCTGTGGGACTGGCTGCATCTTCGCCGGGAGCCTGCTGCCGGCGTTGCTCTGGGGCGTGGCCTTTGCCAACATCGTGCGCGGCGTGCCCATCGACGCCTACATGCACTATGTCGGCAGCTTCTGGAACCTGCTGAACCCCTACGCCCTGCTGGGTGGGCTGGTCACCCTCGGCGCCTTCATGCTGCACGGCGCCCTCTTCCTCAGCCTAAAGACGGAGGGCGCATTGGCCGATCGGGCACGCCACACTGCCTGGCGGCTTTGGCCGGCCGTGGTGCTGCTCGCCGTGGCCTTCCTGCTGGCCACCTGGCCTGTCACCGACCTGTTCGCCCAGCACGGCGGCTTGCCCCTGGTTCTCGCAGCACTGTGCGCCGTTGCCCTGCTGGCGGTGGGCCTCTTCCTGCGCCTGCGGCGCCGGGGCTGGGCCTTTGCCCTGATGGGCGTGACCATCGCCCTGCTGGTGGCCTTCCTCATGGCCGGGCTCTTCCCCGCGTCATGGTCTCCAGCCTCGACCCTGCCAATAGCCTGACCATCTACAACGCCTCCTCGACGCCCTACACCCTCAGGTGATGACCATCGTCGCCGCGATCATGGTGCCGGTCGTGCTGGCTTACCAGGCCTGGAGCTACTGGGTCTTCCGCAAGCGCCTGCGCCGCGACGACGTACTGGAGTACTAGCAACTCGACCAAACAGGCCGGGCATGCGCCCGGCCTGTCCTTCTCGGCAAGGCGCTCTTCCCGCGAAACTTGATGACCGTCTCTTGCGCAAGGCGCGCCTGGTTCGCTGGGCACTGCTTCTGGCAGTCCTCCTCGGCCTTCTGGCAGGCATCGTCACCGTCGGGCAGGCTCGCTCCCTCAGCCGCATGGTGGGCCTCGTCTTCCTCGAGCACAACACCCTGCGCCAGGTGCTGCCCTGGATGGCCATTCTCCTGGTGCTGGCACTCGCCCGGGCCGGCCTGGTGTGGGGAGCCGAAGTGGCCTCCGGGCGTGCGGCTGGTCGAGTCAAGCAGCACCTCCGCGACCGGCTCGCCGCTCACCTCCTCGCTCTCGGCCCCGCCTACACCCGCGGGCAGCGTACCGGCGAGCTGACCAACGCCGCCGTCGAAGGCATCGAGGCGCTGGACGCCTACTTCCGCCAGTACCTGCCCCAGCTCGCCCTGGCCGGCCTCGTGCCGCTGGGCGTGCTCGCCTTCGTCTTCCCGCGGGACTGGGTGTCGGGCCTCGTCCTCCTCTTGACAGCCCCCCTCCTGCCCCTCTTCATGATGCTGATCGGGTCCCTGGCCGGCAGGCTGACCCGCCGGCAGTACTCGTCCCTCAGCCGGATGAGCGCCCACTTTCTCGACGTCCTCCAGGGACTGACCACTCTGAAAGTGCTGGGCCGCAGCCGGGAGCAGGGGAGGCCATCGCCCGCATCAGCGGCGACTATCGTCTGGCAACGATGGGCGTGCTGCGGGTTGCCTTTCTCTCAGCCCTGGTACTGGAGATGGCTTCCACGCTTGGCACCGCCGTCGTCGCGGTGCAGGTCGGCCTGCGCCTGCTCTACGGCCACCTGGGCTTCGAGCAGGCCTTCTTCGTGCTCATCCTGGCGCCCGAGTTCTATCTGCCCCTCCGCATGTTGGGGGCGCGCTTCCATGCCGGGATGCAGGGGGTCGCTGCCGCCCAGCGCATCTTCGATATCCTGGAGACGCCTGCGCAGGCCGGTCCCCTGGAGGTGCGCGAAAGGGACACCGCGCCGGACGTGCCCGGGCCTCCTGCGGGCTTTGTCGTCGCCTTTTCGGACGTCTGGTATGCCTACGACCGGGGGCAGCGCCCCGCCGTCAACGGCCTCTCCTTCGATCTCGCGCCTGGCGAGAAGGTGGCCCTGGTCGGACCGACGGGTGCGGGCAAGAGCACGGTCGCCTTTCTCTTGATGCGATTCCTCGAGCCCGGCCGGGGCTCCATCTTGGTGGACGGCACCCCTCTGCCCTCCTTTCCTGTCTCTGAGTGGCGGGCCCGCCTCGCCTGGGTGCCGCAGCGGCCCACGCTATTTCGCGGAAGCGTGGCCGACAACCTCCGCCTGGCACGTCCCGGCGCCACCGCCGACGAAGTGATCTGGGCTGCGCGCCAGGCGCAGGCCCATGCCTTCATCCAGGCTCTGCCCCAGGCATACGACACAGTGATCGGCGAGCGCGGCGTGACCCTTAGTGGGGGGGAGGCGCAGCGCATCGCCGTGGCGCGCGCCTTTCTCAAGGATGCACCCTTGCTCATCCTCGACGAGGCCACCGCCAACCTCGATCCAGAGACGGAGGACGCCGTCCACGAGGCCGTCACAAGGCTACTGGCCGGGCGCACGGCGCTGATGATCGCCCACCGCCTGACCACCGTCGCCCGCGCCGACCGCGTCCTGGTCATGGCCGGCGGCCGGCTTGTCCAGCAGGGCAGCCACCACGACCTGGTCCGGGAGGATGGCCTCTACCGGTCGCTGGTCGGTGCCTATGGAGGCGCAGCGTGAGCCGCACCGCCCTGCGCCTGCTTTCTCTGGTGGCTCCCTTCGCCGGGCGGATGGCGCTGGCTGTCCTGCTTGCCGCGGCCACGATTGCCTCCGGCATTGGCTTGATGAGCACCTCGGCCTGGATCATCTCGAAGGCCGCCCTGCATCCCTCCATCGCCGAGCTAAGCGTGGCCATCGTCGGTGTGCGCTTTTTCGGGATCGCGCGCGGCATTCTGCGCTACCTGGAGCGCCTCCTCTCGCACGATGTCACCTTCCGGCTGCTCGCCAGGCTGCGCACCTGGTTCTACCAGGCGCTCGAGCCCCTGGCCCCAGCGCGCTTGACGCAGTACCGTTCCGGAGACCTGCTCGCGCGGATCGTGGCCGACGTCGAGACGCTCCAGGACTTTTTTCTGCGGGCGGTCGCCCCTCCGCTGGCTGCACTTCTTGTCTCGGCCCTGGCCGCCCTCCTCCTTGGCAGCTTCGATCTCAATCTGGCGCTGATCCTTTCCCTCTTCCTGCTGGCAGCCGGTGCCGCTGTTCCCCTGATCGTGCGTGCTCTCAGCCGTCCCTTGGGCAGGCGTGCCGTCGAGGCCCGTGCCGAGCTGAATAGCACCATAGTAGACGGCATCCAGGGTGCGGCCGACCTCTTGGCCTCGGGCGCCGAGCTCCGCTACCTCGACCGGGTGCAGGCCCGGAGCCACGATCTGAACGCCCTCCAGCTTCGCATGGCCTCCGTCGGAGGGCTCCACCTCGCTCTGAACGGGCTGCTCATGAACCTGGCCACGTTAGCCGTGCTGGCACTGTCCATCCTGCTCGTGGGGGCCGGCCGGCTCGATGGGGTCTACCTGGCACTTCTTGCCATGGCCGTGGTATCGAGCTTCGAGGCTGTTCTCCCGCTTGCGCCCGCTCTGCAATACCTGGACCAGAGCCTGGAGGCAGGCAAGCGGCTGTTTGAGATCGTAGATGCCCAGCCGGCGGTGAGCGACCACGCTGCGCCACTCCCTCTGCCGGCGCCTGGCGAGTTGTCGCTCCGGGTTCACGACCTCCGCTTCAGCTATGCCCCCGACTTGCCTCCTGCGCTGGATGGCATCAGCCTTGATCTGCCGCCGGGCGCGAAGGTCGCCGTCGTCGGTCCCAGCGGCGCCGGCAAGTCCACCCTGGTCCAGCTCCTGCTGCGCTTCTGGGACTGCCCTGCAGGCAGCATCCTGCTCGCAGGCAGGGACCTGCGCGACTTCTCGGCCGAGGAGTGGCGTCGCCGGCTGTCGGTGGTCTCGCAGCGAACCCACCTCTTCAACGCCTCGATCCGGGAAAACCTGCTCCTGGCCCGGCCGGAGGCCACCGAGGCCGACATCGTCGAAGCGACGAATGCATGCCCAGCTCCACGACTTTGTCCTCTCCCTGCCCCAGGGCTACGACACCCTCGTCGGCGAGCAAGGCCAGCGCCTCAGCGGCGGCCAGGCCCAGCGCCTGGCCATTGCCCGCGCGCTGCTCAAGGACGCGCCCATCCTGATCTTGGATGAGCCCACGGCCGATCTGGACGCCCTGACAGAGCGAGCCCTCGTCGCTGCGCTCTTGGCCCTCATGCAGGGCCGCTCCACGCTCCTCATCACCCATCGCTTGGTCGCCCTCGAGGCCTTCGATGAAATCCTCGTGCTCGACCGCGGCCGCGTTGTGCAGCGCGGTCACTACGACGACCTGCTGGCCCAAGAAGGGCTCTTCCGGCGCATGTGGGATCTCCAGCGCCGGATCCTGGCCGACTCATCTGAACCATGAACGCAGGCGGTAGGGGCGGGGCCCACTCGCCCACCGACCCGCTGGCGCATGCTCATCGGTGCCTCGTATGTGCGGCGTCTTCCTTCGCTCTCCTCGGCGCCTTCACTGCTCCTCATTTCCTCAGTGACTCCGTTCGCCGTCTGGCACCCTCGCCCATCCTGAGATAATTGTTTCCGCAAAAAAACGCAACCTTGACCATAGTACCTGTGTGCACAGTGACACAGTGGAACAGTACCCTCTTCCCTTGCACCCTCCCGTAGAGTGGCAGAGCAGAGTGACTCCGCGCGTTCCCGTACCTAACACTCGATGGGCGAAGGTCTCCGACCGAGCCCTCCTGCCTCCTACGCGCCCCCGTATCCCCATGCCTCCCCCGCTCTGCCACATCCTTCTCGGCTACTTGGCCGGACAAACAATGTGTGTTATACTACCTCGTGCCAAACACCGACACAAGGAGGATGCGACCCATGATCGTCACAACCAAGGATCTATTCAAAGTGGCCTACGGCAAGTTCGCCGTTGGGGCCTACAACATCAACAACATGGAGCAGTGCATAGGCCTCTTCCAGGGCAGCCTCGACTCTCAGGCCCCCTTCATCATCCAGATCTCCAAGGGAGCGCGCGACTATGCCCGCGTCAAAATGCTGGAAGGCCTGATCCGCTCCGCCGAAGAGGTCTTCCCCCAAGCCATCTTCGCCGTCCACCTCGACCATGGCGACGAGGCAACCTGCTACGATTGCATCGACTCGGGCTTCTACAGCTCGGTGATGATCGATGCCTCCCACGAGCCGCTCCAAGGCAACATCGCCACAACTCGCCGGGTTGTAGAGCGTGCCCATGCCAAGGGCATCTCCGTCGAAGCTGAGCTCGGCATGCTGGGCGGGGTGGAAGAGCACATCAAAGTGGACGAGAAGAACGCCATGCTCACCGACCCCAACCAAGCGGAGGAATTCGTGTCTCGCTCGGGGTGTGATAGCCTGGCAGTTGCCATCGGAACAAGCCATGGTGCTTACAAGTTCAAAGGCACGCAGAGCCTGCACTTTGAGGTGCTGGAGGAAATCCAGCGCCGGCTGCCCGGCTTCCCCCTGGTCATGCACGGCTCATCCTCCGTGCCGCAGGACGAGGTGGAGCGCATCAACGCGGCAGGTGGCACCCTTGATCCTTCTGCCAAGGGCGTAGACGAGCGCCAGTTCGCGCGGGCCGTTCTCCTCGGCGTGACCAAGGTCAATATCGATACCGACGGCCGCCTGGTCTGGACCCGCGTGCATCGCGAGTACTTCCGCGACCAGCCTGGCAAGTTCGACTTCCGAGCACCGGGCAAGGTCTTTATGGTCGAGTACGCCAACTTTATCGCCCACAAGAACCTGATGCTCTCCAGCGCCGGTCATTTGGAAGAGGTGCGGGCGGCGCTGGCCTAGCCGGACGGCGCCCATACGGCCTGGTCGGATCACGGAATCGCGGTTTCCCGGCGGGTGATGAGCCCGCCGGGGCTTTTCCGCAGGCCATCGGTGCCGAGTGGGTCCGGATCTTGGAGCGATAGGCATGGGCAAGACGAAGCAAGGCACAGGTCAAACCGGCCCTCGTCTGGGGAAGGTGTTGGTCGTCGAGGATGACCTAATCCTGCAGGAGACCCTCGAGTACAACCTCACCGCCACCGGGTATGACGTCCGGCTCGCGGGCGATGGCTCCACGGCGCTCCGGGCTGCCCGCGAATCCCAGCCTGACCTGATCCTCCTTGACGTCATGCTGCCCGGTCTGGATGGCTTTGAGGTGTGCCGTATCCTGCGTCGCGAGACGGCCGTACCGATCCTCATGCTGACGGCGCGGGCAAGCGAGACCGATCGGGTGGTCGGCCTCGAGGTTGGGGCCGACGACTATCTCACCAAGCCCTTCAGCATGCGCGAGCTCCTGGCGCGGGTCAAAGCATTGCTGCGCCGGGTGCGCCTGGACCGCGAGGTGTCGGGTCAGGAGGGCGCGCCACCGGCATCCGCTACCCTGGTCTTTGACGACCTGACCCTGGACCTGGATCGCCATGAGGCGTACCTCAAGGGCATTCCCCTGCGCCTCAAGCCCAAGGAGTTCGAGCTCTTGTTGTTCCTGGCGCGCCACAGGGGGATGGCACTCTCGCGGGATCTCGATCCTCGAGCGCGTGTGGGGCTGGGAGTTTGCCGGAGGCACCCGCACGGTGGATGTTCACGTTCGTTGGCTGCGCGAAAAGATCGAGCCCAATCCGGCCGAGCCGCGTCGCATTGCCACGGTTCGCGGGGTCGGCTACTGCTTCGAGGGCTGAATTGCCCCGTTGCCTTCTACCACCATCGGGGTATCCCAGGCGGAGGACCCATGTCCCGTAGCATTCGTTGGCGCATCGCCCTTCCCTACGTCGGCTGATCGTCCTGGGCACCTTGGGCTTGAGCCTATACCTGTCGCGGGAGGTCCGCCGGGTGCGGCTGGCCGACCTGGAAGGCCAGCTCGTCGCCGATGCCCGGCTGCTGGCCGATGCCCTCGCGCCGCAGCTCGGCCGGGAAATGCCCGGTGAGACCCTCGACGCCCAGGCCCTTCACTGGGCCGATCTACTCCAAGCGCGTGTCACTCTCATCGGTGCCGATGGCTCCGTGCTGGGCGACTCCCACGACGACCCGGCGCGAATGGAGAACCACCTGGATCGACCGGAGATCCGGCAGGCGTTGGCCAACGGGCAGGGAACCAGCATTCGCTACAGCGCCACACTCGGCTACGACATGATGTATGGCGCCGTAGAGGCCCGAGACCCGGCCGGCGGGCAGACCATCGGATTCGCGCGCGTGGCGCTGTCGCTCCAGGACATCGAGGCCGGTGTGCGCCGCCTCAGGCAGAACATCCTGTTGGCCGGCCTGGTGAGTGCCCTGGTCGGTGGCCTGCTCGCCCTGGTCATCGCCGAGCGTACGGCGCAGCCGGTGCGGAAGCTGACAGAAGCTGCGGGCCGGATTGCGGAGGGGGACCTCTCTTCCCGCCTGACGGTGAGCCGGCGGGATGAAGTGGGGCAGCTCGCCGCCGCGTTCCGGCACATGTCGGAGCAGCTCCAGGACAAGATGTCCATCCTCGCGGAGGAGCGGGGCCGGCTGGCTGCCGTGTTGGAGCACATGGCCGATGGAGTCGTCATCACCGACGCAGAGGGCCACGTCGAGCTCATCAACGCAGCCGCTGCCCGCCTCCTTGGCATCTCGGAGGACAAGGCCCTGGGCCGGAGCATCGGCCAGGTCGTACCTCACTATCAGGTCATTGATCTCTGGAAGCGATGCCACGAGCTGGGCGAGGAACAGCAGGACACGGTCGATCTGGCCCACCGCGACCTCTTCGTCCAGGCGATCGTCTCCCCCTTCCGGGAAGGCGAGGCCCATGGCTTCCTGGTGATTCTCCAGGACCTGACCCGCATCCGGCGGCTGGAGACGGTGCGGCGGGACTTTATCAGCCAACATCTCGCACGAGCTGCGCACGCCGTTGGCCGGCTTGAAGGCGCTGGTGGACACCCTGCGGGGCGGCGCCCTGAAGGATCCCCCGGCGGCCAAGCGCTTCCTCAAGCGCATGGACGCCGAGGTCGATGCCCTGACGCAGATTGTGGAGGAGCTGCTGGAGCTATCGCGCATCGAGTCGGGCCGGGTACCGTTGCGCCTGGAAGCGGCACCCGTGGCCGAGGTTGTTGGCCCGCCCACCGAGCGGCTCCGGCCCCAGGCCGAAAGCAGTGGCGTGGCTCTGACGCTGAGACTGGAGCCGGAGCTGCCGCCCGTGCTCGCCGACGTCGAGCGGGCACGAAAGGTGGTGACCAACCTGGTCCACAACGCCATCAAGTTCACGCCGCCAGGTGGGTCAGTTGCGGTGAGCGCGGAGGTAGCTGGGGCGGAGGTCGTCATCTCGGTGCAGGACACCGGCGTCGGCATACCGGCCGAGGATCTGCCGCGCATCTTTGAGCGCTTCTACAAGGCCGATCGCGCGCGCAGCGGGGGCGGCACCGGGCTCGGCCTGGCCATCGCCAAGCACATCGTGCAGGGCCACGGCGGGCGCATCTGGGCCGAAAGCGTGCGAGGGCAAGGGGAGCACGTTCTACTTCAGCCTGCCGCTAGCCGACAACTCACGCACTGGGCAGTAGCGCCCCGCAGCCCCGGCCGGCGGAGCAGGAGGTCTCTGGTTGCAGTTCCTCTGGCTGACCTTCCGGCGTGCTACCTTGGGGCTGGGCCCCGTTAACACATCGTTAACAGGTTGTTAGCAAATCGTTTACCTACCCTTATTTCTCCGTTAACAAGCCCGTGTTATCCTATCCTCGGCAGGCAAAGCTCGCCACACAATCATGTCGAGAACGGAGAGAATCTACCATGCGTCGTCTAGTGTTTTCAGTCTTGTTGCTGGCAGCCCTTGTCGTGTCTGCGTGCGGAACGCCCGCCGCGACTTCGACCCCGACCAAGCTGTCCGGCTAAGGAAACGGTCCCGGTCGGAGACAGTCCACGGCGACCGACGCCGGCTGCCCGGGCCTGGCCCTGCCGAGCGTCGATCCGGCGTCGGTGACGGGGGATATCGTGAGCGCCGGCAGCTCGACGGTCTATCCGCTGTCGGAGCGGATGGCGGAGCGGTTTGCAGACGAAGGCTACACCGGCAACATCACCATCGACAGCATTGGCACCGGTGGTGGCTTTGAGCGCTTCTGCAAGACGGGAGAGACCGACATCGCCAACGCCAGCCGGGGCATCAAGGACGAAGAGAAGGCCAACTGCCAGGCGATTGGGCGCGAGCCGGTGGAGTTCCGCATCGGCACCGACGGGCTGGCGGTGGTGGTGAGCAAGGAGAACACCTTCCTGACCAATGCCACCAAGGCGGAGCTGGCCCTCATCTTCTACGGCGGAGAAGTGGTCGGACGTGAACGCCGGCTGGCCGGCCGAGCCGATCCAGCGCTTCATCCCCGGCACGGACAGTGGCACGTTCGACTACTTTGTTGAGGTCATCTTTGCCAAGGACAAGGCGCCGCTGCTGAACGCCGCCGAACACCCAGCTCAGTGAGGACGACAACGTGCTGGTGCAGGGGGTGGAAGGCAGCCCGTACGCGGTCGGCTTCTTCGGCTACGCCTACTACGAGGAGAACAAGGACAAGCTGAACGTGCTGTCGATCGAGGGCGTGACGCCGACCTTCGCGACGGTCGAGGATGGCAGCTATCCGCTGGCGCGTCCGCTGTTCCTGTACACCACGGCCAAGATCATGCAGGAAAAGCCGCAGGTTGCGTCGTTCATCAACTACTACCTGACCAACGTGGACGAAGAGATCGGCTACGGTCGGCTACTTCCCGGCGAGCACCGAGGCGCTGGACGGCGCCAAGCAAGCCTGGCTCGACGCCATGGGCCAATAGACAGACCCGGGTTGTCGGGAGCAACGTACCGGTCCGGTACGTTGCTCCCCTTCTATAGAGCGGAGAACGAGTATGCAGGACGACACGGCGGCGGAATTGCGAGAAGGCCCGATGGCTGAATCGCCTCTAGCGGGCGCGGCCATTGACCTTCGCAGGAGGCCACGCGTTCGGGAAGCGTTGATCCAGGGCTTTCTGTTTGTGTGTGGGGTGCTCTCGATCCTGACCACCCTGGGCATCGTGTTCGAGCTGGGCAAGGAGTCTCTCGGCTTTTTCACCCGCCGGGTGTGGGAGGACAGCAACAAGGCACTCGTCGCCCCCCTCGACGCCGAGGCGACGGAGCTGAACCTGACCCGAGGCGGGGCCGGCATCCAGGACGGCGACCTGATCCGCATCGAAGACGAGATCATGCTCGTACAGAATGCGACCGCTGAAACAGCCGCCGTCCTCCGAGGCCAGCAGGGCACACAGGCCGCCGCCCACTGCGGCGGACGTGGCCCTTTTTCGAGGCCGGCGCGTGTCGTTGATCGAGTTCTTCACCGGAACCAAGTGGAGCCCGCAGATCGGCCAGTTTGGCATCCTGCCCCTGGTCACCGCCACCCTGATTACCAGCTTGATCGCCATGCTGGTTGCCCTGCCGCTTGGCTTGGGCGTGGCCGTGTACCTGAGTGAATACGCCTCGGAGCGTGCCAGGAAGACCCTCAAGCCGATCCTGGAGGTCCTGTCAGGCATTCCTACGGTAGTCTACGGCTACTTTGCCCTGACCTTCATGACGCCGCTTTTGCGCGGCATCTTTGGGCAGAACACGGTGCAGATTTACAACATGGCCTCGGCGGGCCTGGTGATTGGCATCCTGATTTTGCCGCTGGTCAGCTCCATGAGCGAGGACGCGCTGAGCGCGGTGCCCCGTTCACTGCGCGAGGCGGCCTACGCCATGGGCGCAACCAAGCTGGAAGTAGCGGTCAAGGTGGTGGTACCCGCCGCATTGTCGGGCATCGCTGCAGCATTCATCCTGGCCATGTCGCGCGCGGTGGGCGAGACGATGGTGGTGGCCATCGCCGCGGGCCAGGGGCCCAGCTTCACCTTCAACCCCTTCCGCTCGGCCGAGACGATGACCGGCCACATGGTGCGCATCAGCGGCGGCGACCTGAGCTACGACTCGATCGACTACAACAGCATTTTTGCCATCGGCCTGCTGCTGTTCCTGATTACGCTGCTTGCTCAACATCATCAGCCAGCGCATCGTGCGCCGCTTCCGGGAGGTGTACGACTGATGGCCAAGAACGAGCACACGGATGATGGGCGAAGGCCTCCGACCGAGCCCACGCCGGCCGAGCCCTTTGCGAACAACCTGCCTGCTCGCCACAGGTCGGCGCGCGTTTGGCAGATGGTCTTCCTGGCTTCGACCATCGTGGGCATTGTTGTGCTTAGCGCCCTGCTTTTCAATATCGTGAACGGCGCGTTCGGCCTGGCAGCGGTCCAAGCCAAGGTGGATCCGGGCACACTGGCAATCGATGGTGTGCCCATCGAAGATCAATCGAAAGAGCAACTGGTGCAGATTCTGCAAAACAACCTGAAAGCGGCGGTGTTCCAGCGGCTGGAGACGGAAGAGCCATTTGCCCAGCGCAGCCGCAAGGAGGTCTACGACCTGGTCGTCGACCGCGTGGTCGAGCCGGTGGTGCAGCAGACCTGGCCGCTGTTCGATTCACTCGCGCATCGTCGGGAGGTCCTTGCCGAGATTGCCCTGGAGTACCCGGACGCACAGGCGCAGTTCCTATCCTGGATTGACGCCAAGTTCCTGGTCACCCCGCAATCCAGTCAGCCAGAGCGGGCCGGGGTGCGGACGGCGATCCTCAGGATCGCTGTGGACCATTCTGATCACGATTGTGGTCGCCTTCCCGGTAGGGGTTTGCGCGGCCATCTACTTGGAGGAATATGCGCACGACAACTGGGTCAATCGCCTGATCCGCACCAACATCAACAACCTGGCGGGAGTGCCGTCGATCATCTATGGCATGTTGGGGCTGGCCGTTTTTGTGCGTGTGCTGGAGCGGCTGACGAGCGGGAGCATCTTCGGCCTGGCCGACCCGACTACCGCCAATGGCCGCACCATCCTCTCGGCCGGGCTGACGCTGGCCTTTCTCATCCTGCCGGTGATCATCATCAACGGGCAGGAGGCGCTCCGGGCCGTGCCCGGCTCGCTGCGCGAAGCCGGCTTCGGCCTGGGGGCGACCAAGTGGCAGACGGTGTGGGCTCACGTTTTGCCCAACGCCCTGCCGGGCATCCTGACCGGGACGATCCTGGCCATGTCGCGGGCTATCGGCGAGACCGCGCCGCTGGTGGTGATCGGGGCCTCCACCTTCATCAACAAAGACCCGTCTGGCCCGTTCTCCAAGTTCACCACGCTGCCGGTCCAGATCTACCAGTGGACGTCGCGGCCGCAGGCCGAGTTCCGCAACATCGCCGCGGCGGCCATCCTCGTGTTGTTGGTGCTGCTGCTGGCGCTCAACGCGGCAGCCATCTTGCTCCGCAACCGCTACAGCCGGAGGCTATGACCATGTTCGCTCGAAAACCTGGCGCCAATCTGGGGGAGCACGGCCCGAGGCCACTGCCCGCCAGGGGGAGGCAAGCCTGCCTTCCGGCCGCTACCATGCCATTGAAGTGCGCGATCTGAACGTCTACTACGGTTCCTTCCGTGCCATACGCGATGTCAACCTGAGCGTCGAGCGGCACAAGGTAACGGCCATCATTGGCCCATCCGGGTGCGGCAAGAGCACAATGCTGCGCGCTTTCAACCGCATGAACGAGCTGGTGCCCTCCGCCCACGCGCACGGGCAGGTGCTCTTCCGGGGGCAGGATATCTATGCCCCGGGGGTCGATCCGGTCGAGGTGCGGCGCCACGTGGGCATGGTCTTCCAGAAGCCCAACCCCTTTCCCAAGTCGATCCACGAGAACGTGGCCTGGGGCGCCCGGATCAATGGCTACCGGGGCAACCTGGACGAGCTGGTGGAGCGGTCCCTGCGCCAGGCAGCTTTGTGGGACGAGGTCAAAGACAAGCTCAAGGAGAGCGGCTATTCGCTGTCGGGTGGGCAGCAGCAGCGGCTGTGCATCGCCCGCGCCATCGCCGTCCTCCCTGACGTCGTGCTGATGGACGAACCCTGCTCGGCCCTGGACCCCATCGCCACCCTGAAGATCGAAGACCTGATGCGCCAGTTGGCCGAGGACTATACCATCATCGTCGTCACCCACAACATGCAGCAGGCAGCGCGCGTGTCGGATTTCACCGCCTTCTTCAACATGGACCCGGACCGCGCCGGATACCTGGTCGAATATGCGCCGACCACCGAGATCTTTACCAAACCACGCGACAAGCGCACCGAGGACTATATCACCGGCCGCTTTGGCTAGGTGACCCAGGATCACAGGGCCGAAGGGCCACTTGAGGGGGGGCAGGATGACAGGACGTGTGCTCTTTATCTGTTCCGGGAACTCGGCCCGCAGCCAGATGGCCGAGGCATTCGTGCGGCACTACGCGGCAGACCACTTTGAGGCGTACAGCGCCGGACTGGAGCCAACGGGGATGAACCCGCTCACCGTACAGGTGATGCAGGAAATCGGACTGGACTTGAGCGGGCAGCACTCCAAGAGCGTCACGGAATACCTGGGCAAGCTGCACTTTGCCTACGTCGTGACAGTGTGTTCGGATGCGGAGGAGCGCTGCCCGAGTGTCTTTCCCGGCATGGGCCGGCGCCTGCATTGGGGCTTTGAGGATCCGGCGGCGTTCGATGGGCCTGAGGAGGACAAGCTGGCCAAGTTCCGGCAGGTGCGAGACCAGATCGACGACCAGATCCGCACCTGGCTCCAGGAAGAGGGACTGACGGTCCCGCCCAGCCCAGGCGCAGCAGAAGGGTGGAGGATCCATGCGATACAAGGAGAGGATGATGGTACGTCGAACATTTGATCAGGAGCTACAGCGCCTCCAGGACGATGTCCTGGCCCTGGGCAGCATGGTCGAAGAGGCCCTCGTCGAGTCGGTGGCGACACTCAAAGCGCGCGATTTCGCCGGCTCCCGGCGTCTCATCGCGGCCGACCGAGTCATCAACCAGAAGCGCTATGCCATCGAGGGCGAGGCGCTCACTTTGATCGCCACCCAGCAGCCGATGGCCGGGGATATGCGACTGCTGGCCGCTATCCTGGAGATCGCGGGCGAGCTGGAACGCATGGGTGACTATGCCAAGGGGATTGCCCGCATCAACCTGATGATCGGTGAGCAGCCGCTGGTCAAGCCGCTGGTCGATCTCCCCGTCATGGCCGAGAAGGTACGCGACCTGCTGCACTCCGCGCTGCAGGCGTTCGCCGAGCGCGACGTGGTGCTGGCGCGCGCCATCCCCAAGGGCGATGAGGAAATCGACGACCTCTACCGGCAGGTTTACCGCGAGCTGCTGACCCACATCATGGAGGACCCGCACGTCATCGAACAGGCCAACCAACTGCTGTGGGTAGCGCACAACCTGGAGCGCGCCGCCGACCGCGTAACCAACCTGTGCGAGCGAGTGGTGTACACCGTTACCGGCGAGCTGGTGGAGCTGAGCAGCGACGACTCGGGCCTTGAGAGTGTGGGCTAAAGGGCCAGGAAACTCACAACGTCGTGAGCAAACAGTCGTATAGATGATGGCGGCAGCACGCCGCCTATACGCAAGGAGGGACTGGGATGAAGGGGAAGAAGGTACTGATCGTCTTGGCTCTGGTGCTGTTGGTTACCGTGAGCTGCGCACCGGGCCCGAACAGCCTGGCCAAGTCGCCCGACGAAGAGGGCAAGGTAGCCGGGTTCTGGTCAGGGCTCTGGCATGGCATCATTGCGCCTATCACCTTCATCGTCTCGCTCTTCAACCAGAACGTGCACATGTACGAGGTCCACAACAACGGCGGCTGGTACAACTTCGGCTACTTGCTTGGTCTGATCATCATCTTCGGCGGCAGTGGCGGCGGAGCCAGCCGGCGGCGCAGGTAGGGGCTTCGCAGCGGCAAAGGCAACAGCAACGGACGGGGTGGATTGCCACCCCTGAGCATGGGAGGAACCACAATGAGCAAGATCCTGATCGCTTATGCTACCTGGACCGGGGCCACGCGCAGCGTGGCAGAGGCCATCGGCGAAGTGCTGCGCGACGCCGGCACGGAGGTAGAGGTATGCCGTGCCAAAGAGGTTCGCGATCTCAGCCCTTACCAGGCCGTCGTATTGGGCATATCGGTCCACATGGGGCGGCTGCCGGGCGAAATCGTCCGCTTTGTCAAACGCCACCGCCAGGCGTTGGGCCGCGTGCCGGTGGCCCAGTTCGTCGTCTGCCTGACCATGGCCGAAGACACGCCCGAGACCCGCAAGACAACGCTGGCCTATCTCGAGCCGCTGCGCCAGGCCGTACCCGAGCTCAAGCCGGTCGATACTGGTCTCTTTGCCGGCGCGGTGCTGAACGATACCGAAGAGTTCAAGCGTCTCTTCTTTTTCTTCCGATTCATGGCCAGTTCCATGGCCGGCAACACCCCCGACCGCCGGGACTGGGGAGCGATCCGCGCTTGGGCCGAGG
Organism: uncultured Chloroflexia bacterium; assembly: GCA_963701775.1. Taxonomy (GTDB): domain Bacteria; phylum Chloroflexota; class Anaerolineae; order JAAYZQ01; family JAAYZQ01; genus DAOQVR01. The sequence goes on along the minus strand of CAVPBH010000027.1, from coordinate 569,127 downwards.
GGTTGCGCCCGGCTCTGTTGGCCTGACCCCAGCCGCGGAGTGTGCCTACAGCAGCCCTATCTCCCGCGCCCGCAGCGCTGCTTGGGTGCGATCGCGTGCTCCCAGCTTCTGAAGGATCGCGGTGACATAATTCTTGACCGTGCCCTCGGCCAGGCTCAGCCGGACGGCGATCTCGCCGTTGCTCAGCCCCTGTGACACAAGCCTCAGGATTCCCCGCTCTCGCTCAGAGAGCGGCTCCCGCAGGGCGTTCTGGGGCGGCCAAATCGAGGGCGCCCGGCGGGCCAACTCCGCGACCACCTTGCGCGTCACCGAGGGATCGATGAGCGCTCCACCTGCCGCCACGGTCCGCACTGCCCTCGCCAAGTCCTGCCCCGAGACGTCTTTGAGCAGGTAGCCCAGCGCGCCGGCGCGAAGCCCCTCGAACAGGTACTCGTCGTCGTCGAACGTCGTCAGGATGATCACCCGCGCAGCGGGCCACCGCTCGCGCAGGCGGCGGGTCGCCTCCACGCCGTCCATAACCGGCATGCGCACATCCATAAGCACCACGTCGGGTTCCAGCGCGGCAAACCATTCCACGGCCGCTTGCCCGTCCCCCGCCTCTCCAACGACCTCCAGGTCTGGCTCCATCTCGAGCAGGATGCGCAGCCCTTCGCGCATCAGCCGTTGGTCATCGACGATTAGGATCCGGATGGGTGCTTCCTTGTCCATCTACAACTCTCGGACCGGTAGATGCTCTCCGCTTTCCACCGGCAACTCCGCAAGCGGCAGCCGGAAGGTGAGCTGCGTCCCCCCTCCGCGCCGTGGCTCCAGGTAAAGGTTGCCCCCAAGCTTCTCTGCCCGTTCGCGCAGCCCCGCCAGGCCAAAGCTCTCTCGTTCCGCGGTCAGCGTCATCCCCCGTCCATCGTCACTCACAAGCAGCGAGATGCCCGAGTCCGCGATATTCAAGACCAGCCATACCTGCCTCGCTTCTGCGTGCCGCTGTACGTTCGTCAGCGCTTCCTGAGCAGCCCGGTAGAGTGCAAGCCGGTGGCTGTTCGGCAGGTCGGGCAGTTCCTCGGGCAGCACCTGGTGAACGGTCAGGCCGGTAGCGTCCTGAAAGTGCGACACGAGCCGCCGGAGCGAGGTGCGTAGCTGGAGGTCCTCTTCCAGCGGCGCCCTCAGCGCCGTCACCGTCGTGCGTAGCTCCGCCAGCGCTTCGCGCACCTCCTCCCGCACCGTGCCGATCATCGCCTTCGATCTCTCCGGTTCGATCGAGCACAGTCGCTGCGCCGCCTCCAACTGCACAGCGGCGACGGTCAGGCGGTGGCCCAGCGTATCGTGCATCTCGCGCGCCAAGCGGTTGCGCTCTTCGACTGCCGCCAGCTCCTCCACCCGGCCGGCATACTCCTGCAGCTTTTGGTGGGCCTCCTGGAGCTCGGCCAGGAGCCTCATGCTCTCGCGGCGGGCCGTTTCGGCGACAACGAGTGCGCGGCCGAACACGGCAAAGAAGGCATAGGCACCCGCATAGCAGAGCGCGAGCACCAGGCTGCCCGGCCAGTCCCACTTGGCCAGGCTGTACGCGCCCGTGATCGCTGCCATGCCTACGATCCATGGGATCCCCGGCCTTAGGGGAAGCAGCAGCAGCACTTGCACGCAGACGAGAGATCCGAGGACGGTAAAGAGCGACCAGTTATCGTGCAGGTACATCAGCAGGGCTACCAGGCCGGTTTCGATGGCAAGGTAGGCATGCGCTGACCAGATCGGCATCCTTCTGACCGGCCGGAAAGCGATTAGCACGCCAAAGGCCAGCACCAGGACGAGGGTGGTCCAGCGCAGCCGTGCAGTGGTTGCGCCCAATGCGCCCGTCACGGCGATCGCGGCGACGACCACCCAGCCAAATAGCAGAAGCTGGCGACGCTCACGCGGTGAGAACTCGGCTTGGGCCATGCAATCAGTATACCGCTTTCCGGCCTCGAACCGCAAGCCGGGGATTCAAGCCGTGAGATGCTGGGCCGAGTCAGGCGGCGTAGAACGCGCGGATCGCCGCAGCCACTTCCTCGACCTGGTCGTCCCTCATCTCTGGGTAGATCGGCAGCGAAAGAACCTCGGCGGCAGCGCGCTCTGCCTCGGGGAAGCTGCCCTTGCCCAGACCCAGGTCCAGGTACAGCTCCTGCATATGGAGTGGTAGAGGGTAGTATATGCCGGTCTCGATGCCGCGCGCTTTGAGAAAGGCTTGAAGCGAGTCCCGCCGCGGTGCACGGATGGTGTACTCCTGGTAGACGTGGATCACGTCCGGGGCGATGTGCGGCAGGCACACCGGCACGCCGGAGAGGAGCCGGTCGTAGAGAGCGGCGATCTGCTGGCGGCGCGCGTTCCACGCACCCAGGCTGCGCAGCTTGACGCGGAGCACCGCCGCTTGCAGCTCATCCAGCCGGCTGTTGTAGCCCAACCGCTCGTGTCGGTATCGGGTGGATCCTCCGAACCTGCGCAATAAGTCGATCTTTTCGGCCATCGCCCTGTCATGGGTGAGGATCATGCCGGCATCGCCATACGCACCCAGGAGCTTGGTGGGGAAAAAGCTCATGCAGCTGAGCAGGCCGAACGAGCCGATGGGCCGGCCCCGGTAGCTTGCCCCCATCGCCTGGGCGGCATCTTCGATCACGGGCAGGCCATGGCGTACCGCGATCTCCATCAGCGGGCTCATGTCGGCGGGGTGGCCGTAGAGGTGCACCGGCAGAAGGGCGCGCGTCCGCGCACCGATGGCACGCTCTACCTGCGCCGGGTCGATGTTCATCGTGGAGGGCTCGATATCTACGAAGACGGGAGTCCCGCCGGCGCGCGTGACCTCGCTGGCGGTGGAGACAAAGGTGAAGGGCGTCGTGATGACCTCGTCGCCCGGCCCGATCTCGAGGGCATCCATGGCCAGGCGCAGTGCGTCGGTGCCTGAAGCGACTCCTATGCCATACTCGCTGCCACAGAACTGCGCCAGCTCGTGCTCGAACTCTCGGACTTGGGGGCCGAGGGTGAAAGCACCGCTCTCGAGCACCTCGCGGATGGCCGCGTCGATCTCGCGTCGGATGGAGTGGTACTGCGCCCTCAGATCGCAGGTTGGGATCATCTTCCCGCCTCGGCCGCCCGGATCATGGACCGGATGCGGGCGGCGATCATGTCCATGGCCACCTCGTTGAATCCACCCTCGGGAATGATGACGTCCGCATGGCGCTTGCTCGGCTCGACGAACTCCAAGTGCATCGGCCGGACCGTGCTCAGGTATTGGCGGACCACCGACTCGGTGGTCCGGCCACGCTCCTTGATGTCGCGCTCGAGCCTTCGGATGAAGCGGATGTCGGAATCGGTGTCGACGTAGATCTTGACGTCCATCAGCTTGCGCAGCGCTTCGTCGGCAAAAAGGAGGATGCCTTCGAGCAGGATGACCGGCTGAGGCTCGATGCGCTGTGTCTCTGCGGTGCGCGTGTGCGTGGTAAAGTCGTAGACCGGGATTTCGACTGGCTGGGTTGCTTTGAGTGCTTGCAGGTGAGCGATCAGCAGGGTATTGTCGAGCGCATCCGGATGGTCAAAGTTCTGCATCGCCCTCTGTGCCAGGGGCAGGTTTCCCAGGTCCTTGTAGTAGGCGTCGTGCTGGAGGAACGCGATGCGCGGGGTGCCGGCTCTCCGCAGGATTTCCTTGGCAACTGTGGTCTTGCCCGAGCCGGTGCCGCCGGCCACGCCGATGATGACGGGTTCCATTCCTCTATTCCTCCTTCTGAGCAGGCACGGAGCCTGCCTGGACTCACTGTGTCAAGCGAAGAGGCCGGCCAGGAGAGCGGCCACCGACAGGACGGCCAAGACGGCCGCCCATCTCACACCGCGGTAACGCAGGTGCCAGGCCAGGAGGCTCATCGCAGCCAGGAGCAGGCCGGCCAGCGGCCAACCTGCCGGCACAGCGTGGCCGGAGACCGAGCCTGTTGTCCTCCACGCCCATGCTGCGCCGGCGACCAATGCGGCACCTAGCACAAGGAAAGCTGCCCGACCAGCACCATGTAGGAAGGCATCGACCCGGACCGGCAAACTAGCCGGGCCGGCAGACGCTGCCTCTTCTGGAGCATAGCCGGTCCTCCTGCCCTCTCCACTCGAAGGAAACAAGGCCACTTGGATGCGCGTTCCGCCGGCCTGATTGGGAGCGGCTGCGATCCAGGCCAGCTTCGGGCGGACCAGCCAGACCAGGGCAAGCGCGACGAGCGTGAGCGCGGAGCCTGCGATGGCCAGGGCTACGCCGGGCAAGTAGTCTGCCCGCAGGATAGGGCGGAAGGTCATGTCCACCTGGAGTCGCGACCCATCGACACCCACCGAGCCGCTCTCGTACAAAATGCCCAGGGGGACCTGCTCTTCCCCGGCACTTGTGGTAAGGGCAAAGCGCAGGGCCGGCCGGCCCCCGCGGCGGCCCTGCTCAAAGCTCAGGACAAGCAGCCGGTCCTGCTTCTCCAAGAAGAGAACGGGGCGTGCTTCGGGATCGGGGAACACCACTTCGACATCGGTCGGCAGGCCGGGCCCGGCCTCCTCCTGGAGCAACAGCGGTCGTCCTTCTTCGTCCCACCCGCGGATGGAGAGCACGGGTACGTAGCCTAGCTGGCGCACGGCCAGCCCCCCCTGCGTGGCGGGGTAACCTGTGCTTGCAGTGGACTGGCTTAGAGTGCCCTCTCCAGCCTGCCAGGAGATGAGAGTCGTGGCGGCGATGACATTGCCCGAGGCATCGCGCTGCAGATCGAAGCCTTCCATGCGAACGGTCGTAGCTCCATCTGCGCCCACACTTCGGCTCTCACCCAGTCGAGGCTGCCATTGCTCGCTTTGCCATCCCCAGGTGATGAGGAGCAGTACTCCCACCAGCGCCACGACCGAGCCGGCGTATGCGACGGGTGCGACCCAGAGTGCCCATGCACGGCGGCTCGCCACATACGTTCTCACCGGGCCATCCGATATGGGGGACCGGCGATAGCCACCTCCGGCAAGCCGCCGTTCGGTCTCGTCCACCGCCTCGGCTGGGGGAAGGGTGGAAACGTGCTCCTCGCAGCGGCTTCGTGACCAGAATCGGAAGCAGTCTACCGTCCAGCGGCCCGGCGCAGTGGCATGCCAGGCGATCTCCACGGCCTCGGCCATCCGGACCAGGAGAGTGGCACCCAGGAGCGCCAGCAGAACGCGCATCCAGAGGGAGTGCGAGATATCGTACAGGTTCAGGGATCGAATCCAAGCACTGCCGGCGAGGCTCGATTGCGCAGCCAGCCACTGCATCGGGTTGCTGCGCGCCGAGAGCGGGATCTGGGGGATCAGACTGGCGGCGACCAGGCTGAGGACCAGCAGCCCGAGCAACACCAGGAGCATCTGAGGCGCACACAGCACACGCCACAGGACGCTCAGCGGGTCGGGGCGGCGCGCTTTGCCTGCCGGTTCTTCCTCTGCCATCAATCTGTACTCGGTGGAACGACCCCAGTAACCTAGACAAAAGGCCCCAACTCAGGGCTGTTGGGGCCTGCTGGTGACCCTCAAGCCACCCAAGGGAATTGAACCCTTAACCTGGCGCTTACGAAGCGTCTGCTCTGCCGATTGAGCTAGGGTGGCGCGAGTTCCTCTTCGAACAGGGCCGATTATACCAGCCTACGACCCTAGAAGGCAAATCGGCCTTAGGTTTGGGCGCGACGCCACTCGATGGCCGCCTCGATGAATGCCTGGAAGAGCGGGTGCGGGCGGGTTGGCCGCGACTTGAACTCGGGATGGAACTGGCAGCCGAGCATGAAGGGATGGTCCGCCAGCTCCCCGATCTCGACCAGGCGGCCTTCCGGAGACAGTCCCGAGAAGGTCATGCCGGCGCCGGTGAGCAGATCGCGATAGGCATTGTTCACCTCCCAGCGGTGGCGATGCCTTTCATGGGCGAGCGGCGTACCATAGGCCGCGGCCGCCCGTGTGCCTGTCACCAACTGGCATGGGTAGAGCCCCAACCGCATTGTTCCGCCCATCTCCGCGAGGTCGCGTTGGTCTGGCATCAGGTCGATGACGGGGTAACGTGTCTTGGGGTCGAACTCCGTCGAGTTCGGCTCTTCACTGCCCAGCGCATGGCGGGCCAGCTCGATGCACATGACCTGCATCCCAAGACAGAGACCGAGGTACGGCACCCGGTTCCTGCGAGCATACCCGGCGGCGACGATCTTGCCCTCGATCCCGCGGTACCCAAACCCTCCCGGCACGACGATCCCATCGAGCCCGTTGAGGCGTTCTGCCCCATGCCGTTCCAGGTCGCCGGAGTCGATCCATTCGATGTCGACCGAGACCCCACGTGCCAGGCCAGCGTGCTGAAGCGCCTCGCGGACGCTCAGGTACGCATCGTGCAGCGAGACGTACTTGCCCACCAGCCCAATGCGCAGCGTGTCCGCCGGCCGCCGCATGGCCTCCACCACGGCTCTCCAGCTCTCGAGATCGGGCGCATGCGCAGCCGTCAGCCCCAGCCTCTGCACAAGGTAGTCGCCCAATCCGGCCGCTTCGAGAACCAGTGGCACGTCGTAGATGATAGGTGTGGTGACGAGTGGTATGACGGCCCGCTTCTCGACGTCGCAGAACAGGGCAATCTTGTCGCGCACCGATTCGCCGACGGCATAGTCAGAACGGGCAGCAATGATATCTGGCTGGATGCCGATGCCGCGCAGCTCGGCCACGCTATGCTGCGTTGGCTTGGTCTTGATCTCTCCCGTGGATGAGATATAGGGGAGCAGGGTGACGTGCATGTAGACCGTGTTCTCGCGGCCCAATTCCACTCTCATCTGTCGGATCGATTCGAGGAAGGGCAGGCTCTCGATGTCGCCGACCGTGCCGCCTACCTCGACAATGACTACCTCAGCCCCGCTGTCGCGGCCGGCCAAGCCGATTCGGCGCTTGATCTCATTGGTGACGTGAGGGATCACCTGGATCGTGCCGCCCAGGTAGTCCCCCCGCCGTTCCTTGGCGATCACTTCGGCGTAGACTTGGCCGGAGGTTACGTTGCTGGCCCTGGTGAGGTTTTCGTCGATGAATCGCTCGTAGTGGCCCAAGTCGAGATCGGTCTCCGCACCGTCGTCGAGGACATAGACCTCGCCATGCTGGTAGGGAGACATGGTGCCGGGATCGACATTCAGATAAGGATCGAGTTTCTGGATCGACACCTTGACGCCACGACTCTTGAGGATGCGCCCGATAGCGGCCGCTGTGACTCCCTTGCCCACGGAGGAGACGACGCCGCCTGTGCAAAAGATGTACTTGGTTCCCATGTGAGGTATACTACCACAAGGGGCAGAGGGTGTCAACGCAGCACCTTTCGCTTCCGCACAAGAGGCGAGGCAGGCCTTGACGTAAGCTTCCTTAAATCATGGCCGGCGCGAAAACTTAAGGTTAGACCTTCATGGCAAGGGCTTGACACACTAGATGTTGTGCTGCATAGCAGCCTGTAGCCTAATTGTGGACAAAACGGGTGCTTGCACCAGACACCTATCGCGGGCAGGAAGGCAAATCAGGGGTTGCGCTCCAAGTGGCCATATGCTATACTGCGTTCTGCCGCTTCCTCCTCAGGATCGGTCCACATAGCAGTCAGTCGTGACAGTCAGTAAACTGAAGAGGGGTCTGACGGGACACACCCGGCCTACGCGCCGGGTGGCGCCTCCTAAGGGAGGCTTTGTGCCCGGAGGCAACGCGGTGATTTCGGTCGGTGGCGACCGGTGGGGCAGGCCAACATGGACATATCGAGGGATGCGTGATCTCTGATCGTGAGTGCGCCGGGCCAGAGGCCGGCGAGAACAAGACCACTAGAACGCTCGATGGCGCACAGAGGCTGTGGCAGGCCACGCTCGGTGAGCTGCAGTTGCAGATGACGCGCGCCACCTTCGATACCTGGCTGCGGGGCAGCCAGGTGATCGCGTGCGAGGGCGACACACTCACGGTGCATGTGCGGCACGCCTATGCCGTGGATTGGCTCCAGAACCGGCTCCTTCCGGTGATCAAGCGCACTCTCAGCCGGCATGCCGGGCCAGACGTCGAGTTAATCTTTACTACCCGAGCTGCAGAAGCAGATCAGAACCTTGCGCTGGTTCCCGAGACCGTGCCACAGCCGGTGGCCCCCACTGAGGTGACGCCTCCGTCCAACGGTCATGGCAACGGGCACGGCCGCGCCGCTGCCGCACTGCATCCATCGTACACCTTCGAGACCTTCGTGGTCGGCTCAGGCAGCCGGCTGGCGCACGCGGCTTGCCTTGCGGTGGCCGAAAACCCGGCCAATGCCTACAACCCACTTTTTGTCTACGGCGGAGTGGGACTGGGCAAGACACACCTGCTGCACGCCATCGGCCATGCCACCGAGCAACGAGGGCTGTCGGTGCTCTACGTCTCGTCGGAATGGTTCACCAACGACCTGATTGACGCCATCCGCGCGCAGGACACGCCCGAGTTCCGGCTCAAGTATCGCAACGTCGACGTGCTCCTGGTGGATGATGTCCAGTTCATCGCCGGCAAGGAGCGAACGCAGGAAGAGTTCTTTCATACCTTCAATACGCTCCACTGTGCGGGCAAGCAGATCGTGATCTCCTGCGACCGTCCTCCGAAGGCGCTCTCAGCACTCGAAGACCGGCTGCGGTCGCGCTTTGGCTGGGGTCTTATTGCCGACATCAAGCCCCCTGATTATGAGACGAGGGCGGCAATCCTGCGAGCCAAGGCGGCAAGGGCCGGCGTGCCGGTGCCAGACGACGTGCTGGCATACATCGCGCGCAAGATCCCCAGCAACATCCGCGAGCTTGAAGGGGCACTGAACCGTGTGCTCGCCCATGCGCGGCTGATGCGGCGCCCTCTCAATCTCGAAACTGCCCAGGTAGCCCTGGAGGAAATCGTCAGTCGCTCTCGGGAGGTGTCGGCGGACCAGATTCTGGGGGTGGTGGCGCGGCATTACCGGCTGTCGCGAGAGGAGTTGACCGGGCCGAGTCGCGCTCGGACGGTCTCGGTGCCGCGGCAGTTGACCATGTACCTGATCCGCGAGGAGACGCGCACCTCCCTTCCGCAGATCGGGGAGCTGTTGGGCGGGCGCGATCACACGACGGTGCTGCACGGCTGCGCCAAGATTGCCGCCCAGATCGAGACCGACGAGCAGCTCCGGCGCGACTGGCTGGCGATCAAGGAGCTGTTGGCACAGAAGGCGTAGCCGTCAAGGGATTGCTGTCAACGAATTCGGCCGTTGACAGCTCTTCCCTCACCCCTCCAGCGCCTTCAACCGCACTGCGAGGCGGTCGCGGCGCTCGCGCTGGGCGGCCAGCCGCTCACGGTCCTTCTCGATCACATGCGGCGGCGCCTTGGCGACAAAGCCTGGGTTCGCGAGCCGGCCCTCGCCGCGCTCGATCTCGCGCTCCGCTTCGCTCAGCGCCTTGCGCAGGCGGGCGATCTCCTGGTCAAGATCCACCAGCCCTGCCAGTGGAAGATAGGCCTCTACTCCCTGCGGCGCCACCAATGCGATCGCCTTGTGCGGCTTCTCCTCAAGGGACGCGGTCAGCAGCAACTGCGCATCGTCGAGCCGTGCCAGGTAGGCCAGCAGAGCACGCTGCTCCTCGATCATGCCGAGCTTCTCGCCTCCCACCAGGATGGCCGGGATCGGCTTGCCGGGCGTCACGTCGAACTCGGTACGGGCGTTCCGGATCTGGCGGATGAGGTCCATCAGCAGCGACATGTCAGCCTCCGCCCGGTCGTCGATCTGCGCCGGATTGGGCACCGGCCAGGGAGTGATCATGAGCGACTCTGGCCACTCCCCGCATGGGTGCCAGGCGCCCCTGAGGTGCTGCCAGACTTCCTCGGTGACAAAGGGCATGATGGGGTGCAGGAGGCGCAGACTGCGCTCCAGCACAAAGACGAGCGTCGACTGGGTGGCGGCACGGACGGCCGGATCTTGGCCATAGAGCCGGATCTTGCACGCCTCGAGGTACCAGTCGCAGTACTCGGCCCAGAAGAAGTCATTGATGCGTCGGCCGGCCTCGGCGTACTGGTACGAGTCGAAGAGCGCGGTCACCTCGGCGATGAGGTGGTTGAGGCGGCTGAGGATCCAGCGGTCGGCCAGCGGCTCCTGGACTGGCCAGGCGCCGGCAAAAGCCTCCACTCCATAGACCCGGCCTGTAGCGTCCACTCCTGTGCTGTCGAGGCTAGAGATCACGAGGCGCGTCGCATTCCAGATCTTGTTGCAGAAGTTGCGTGCGGGCTCGAGCCGGCGGGGGTCGAGGTTCATGTCAATGCCGGGCGCCGAGCTGGTCACCAGCGTGTAGCGCAGGGCGTCGGCGCCGACCTGATCGATGATGCGCAGCGGGTCGTACAGCTCGGCGTTGGGCAGCGACTTGCTGATCTTCTTGCCGTCTTCCGTGCGGATGAGGCCATGCAGGTAGACGGTGTGGTAGGGAGCCCGGCCGGTCATCTCGATGCCCAACATCATCTCCTTCGCCACCCAGAAGAAGAGAATATCGTAGGCGGTCTCCCGCATGTGGGTGGGGTAGAAGCGGCGCAGATCGGGCGTGTCGTCGGGCCAGCCCAGGGTGCTGAAGGGCCACAAGCCCGAGCTGAACCAGGTGTCGAGCACGTCAGGATCTTGGGCCAGGTTTGTGCTGCTGCAATGGGCGCAGTGCTCAGGATCCTCGAGCGCGCAAGTCTGCCTGCCACAATCCTGGCAGTACCATACCGGGATGCGATGTCCCCACCAGAGCTGCCGGCTGATGCACCAGGGACGGATGCTCTCCATCCACTGGAAGAAGCGGCGCTCCTCCCGTTCGGGGATGATGGTGGTCTCGCCATTGCGGACCGCCTCCATGGCGGCCTTGGCCAGAGGCGCCACGTTGAGGAACCACTGAGTGGAGATGCGCGGTTCGATGACTGTATCGCAGCGCTGGCAGTGGGCCACACTGTGGCGATAGGGCTCGGTGCGCAGCAGTAGACCCTCCGCCTCGAGGTCGCGCACCATCGCCTGGCGGCACTCGTAGCGGTCCATGCCGGCGTAAGGGCCAGCAAGATCGTTCATCTGGGCCGTGTCGGTGAGCACCGTTGGCGCTTCCAGCCCGTGGCGCAGGCCCATCTCGTTGTCGTTTGGATCATGGGCCGGCGTTACCTTCACGGCTCCCGTGCCGAATCCGGGATCGACCAGCTCGTCGGTGATGATCGGGATAGGCCGTCCCAGGGCCGGCAGGATCGCCGTCCGGCCGACGAGCCTGCCAAAGCGCTCGTGCGCCTCGTGCGTCGCCACCGCCGTGTCGCCGAGGATCGTCTCGGGTCGGGTGGTGGCCATCTCGATGAACTCGGTGGCGCCCTCCGCCCAGCGCCCACTGCCCCACGGGTGCGCCGGGCCGGCCCAGCCATCCCCAAGGAGCGGATAGCGGATGTACCACAGGTGGCTATCCTCGTCTTCGGGGATCGCCTCCAGGTCGGAGATGGCGCTCTCGCAGCGCGGGCACCAATTCACCAGGTAGGCGCCGCGATAGATCAGCCCCTTGTCGTACAGCCGGAGAAAGGCGATCCGGACGGCGCGGCTCAGACCTTCGTCAAGGGTAAAGCGCTCGCGCCCCCAATCGCAGCTAATGCCAAGGCGTTTGTGCTGCTCGGTGATGCGGGCGTGGTAGACCTTTTTCCACTCCCAGACCTTCTGGATAAAGGCCTCGCGGCCCAGATCCTGGCGCGTGAGACCCTGCTTGCCCAGTTCTCTCTCCACCACGTTCTGTGTGGCGATGCCGGCGTGGTCGCTGCCGGGCAGGAAGAGGGTCTCGTAGCCGCGCATCCGGTAGTAGCGAGTCATCAGGTCCTCGATGGCTGCCGTGATGGCTTGGCCGAAGTGCAGGGCCCCGGTTATGTTGGGCGGTGGCATGGTAATACACCAAGCCGGCGCGCCGGGCGCGGCCAATCCGCTCGTGATGCACGTCTCGGGCTGGAAGTAGCCCTTCGATTCCCACCAGGCATACAGCCGCTGTTCGGTCGTGCTGGGATCGTAGGCTTTGGACATTTCAGTTCTCGAGTTCTCACTCATCTTTGCTCATCCTTTCTTCCGGATTCGAGGTAGGGCGAACAGACGCGCGCGTAACGCCATCATCAACGTCAACGTCGTCCATTGACACCACCTCCTTTCCCGAGGCGGGATGAGCCTGAGCACAGGGCATCTTCAGATCCATCCTTCTCTCCTTTGCTTCTGGCGCAAAAAAGCCCCTCCCATCACAAGGACGAAAGGGGTCACTTCCGCGGTACCACCTTGTTTGGCCACCAGCACATGGCGCTCTGCCGGAACGCTGGTGGCCCGCTCAAGAGCGATAACGGGCTCAACCGGGCAGCTTTCCACGCAGGCGACCTTCGACGGATGGCTACTGAAGGGGGCTTGCAGCCGGTGACCCCCCTTTCTGCCGGGCGGTAGCCCGTTCACCAGGGCCCGTTCGCCTACTCTTCCTGCTGGCTTGCCTTGTCTGTCGTCGGGTGCCGCGCACCCTCGGGGCGCCTTTGCCACCGTCCAAGCAGTATAGCAGAATGGGCGCAGAGTGTCAAATCCGCGTTGGGCACCTTGAAGGCCAAGGCTTGGTGGTTGTGCTGGCAGGCGATATCGCCCGCGGGGTCGCCGAAGGCCCCGGGGTTGTAGAGGTCGGCCTTGTGCAAATGACGATGGAAGAGCCGGGTCAGCCTGTATCCAGCTTCAGCTTCTGGGCCATGAAGGCGATCATCTCGTCCCAGCCAGGGAAGTAGAGGTAGAGAGTGAGAGCTCGCAGATCATTGAAGAAGTTCCGCCGCGCGCCCAGCGCGTGCCGGATGGCCTGATACAGCGGGGCAAGACAGATGAAGGGCCGTGTGAAAGAGAAAGGCCAGGAATAGCAGGCTGAGCAACACGGCAGACAGGTGCTGCCGGCCGTGGCCGAAGTTGTGCTCGAAGTGATAGCCTTGGTTCTTGAGCACGTTGAAGGTTTCGTTCTCGATCTTCCAACGAGCGCGACCAGCAGCCACCACATCCGCGACCGTCTGTGCTGTCACTTCATGACTGGTGATCCAGGCACTGTGGTAGCTCTGCTTGCCTGTATCTTCCCGCATAATGGTGATCTCACACCAGTTGACCCGCAGAGCATCCGGCCCGACACGGAGCGGCACTTGGTCCACCCAGCGGTAGGTCCATTGCTCGTAATGGCGTCCAGTCCAGCGTCGAATGGACATCGTTTGCACGGCGCCTTTGACCTTGGTCAAGAGCTCTACCTCTTCGTACAGCGTAGAGTGAGACTCAGGCTTGCAGGTCAGGATGAAGTGGAACTTGTGCTCCAGCAATAGCTCGCACAGCGGCTGGTGGCTGTGCAGATCATCGGTCAAGATGGTCACCCCCCACTCCGGAAAGTGCCCCGCATTCCGTTTCACCCAACGCTTGATGGCCTGCTGCTCACAATCCTGCTTGTCGTGCCCATCTTGGGGAGTGATGAACTCCGGCTCCAAGGCGATGACGTGCTCGTGCCCAGGAGCGCTCAACACGGCGGCCAGCACCATGTGGGCGTAGGAGGTCCCCTCCTCATACTCGTAGACCGTGCAATTGGCACAGTGGATCTTCTCCGAGGAAATCCATCGGTTTGACAAGTGGGTCCGATGGGGTATAATCGCCGTTTGCGCCACCTAAACGTGGCGCAGGACCGGTCACAGAGAACCGCCGGGAGGAGTGGCACAAAGGGAATGCAACGAAAAAACGTCATCTTGCTCATTCTGATTCTGGTGTTGGTCGCGTTTGCCGTCTACGTGGATTTGCCCAAGAGCCCGGGCATCCACTTCAAGATCGGAAACTGGAAGGTCGACCAGGAGTTTGTGATCCACCAAGGGCTGGACCTGCGCGGCGGCCTGCAGGTGCTGCTCGAGGCCGATGTGCCGGCCGACCAAGAGATCGACGAAGCCTCCATGCGGCAGGTGGCGGCGATTATCGACAACCGCGTCAACGCCTTGGGCGTCACCGAGCCCCTGGTCCAGACCCAAGGGTCACGGCGCATCATCGTCGAGCTGCCCGGCATTGATGACCCGGACCAGGCAATCGCCACCTTCAAGGAGACCGGCCTGCTGGAGTTCATCGACGCCGGCTACACCTTCATTCCCCCGGGCACCAGGGTCACGACGACCTACCCCAAGCTCGAGTCGGAGGCGCCACCGGCGGGCTGATCACGCCGACGCTTACCATCACGCCGTCGGAGACCGTCACGCCGACCTATGCCTATCCGACCGTGCTGACCGGCAACTACCTGAAGACGGCGAATGCCTTCCGTGATGAGAGTACGGGGGAGTTTGGCATTAGCTTCGAGCTGACCGAAGAAGGGGGCAAGATCTTTGGCGCCTTTACGGCGGCCCATGCGGACAACGACGTCGAGCCCTACTACTACCTGGCCATTACGCTGGACAAAGAAGTGATCTCTTCTCCGCACATTGTGAGCGCGATTCCGGAGGGCAAGGGGGTCATCCAGGGGACGTTCACACTGGAAGAAGTGCAGCAGCTTGCGATCCAGCTCCAATACGGCGCGTTGCCGATCCCGCTCAAGATCGAGACGGTGCGGTCCGTGGGTCCGAGCCTGGGCCAGGATTCGGTGCAGCGCAGCCTGCGGGCAGGGATGGTTGGTCTGGGCATTGTTCTGCTCTTCATGCTAATCTACTACCGTTTGCCGGGCCTGCTGGCCGACCTTGCCCTGGTGATGTACGGCCTGCTCAACTTGGCGGTGTTCAAGATCGGGTGGCCTGCCCTGCTGTTTATTGGCCTGGTGCTGCTTATTAGCTACCTGGTCGATCGGACGGAGATATGGGCGCTGGGGCTGGGCGGGCTGATGCTCGCCGCGGCGATCGCCTTTGGCGTCACCGGCTTCACCGGTGTGACCCTTACGCTTCCGGCCATCACCGGCTTTATCCTCTCCACGGGCATGGCCGTGGACGCCAATATCCTGGTCTTCGAGCGGATGAAAGAGGAGCTGCGTGCCGGCAAAGAGCCTGCACGCCGCGATCGAGGCAGGCTTCAGCCGCGCCTGGACGTCGATCCGCGACTCGAACATCTCGACGCTGATCACCTGCGTCATCCTCTTCTACTTCGGCCAAGCGTATGCCGCCGGCTCGGTGCGTGGCTTTGCCATCACCCTTGCGTTGGGTGTGATTATCAACCTCTTTACCGCCATCACGGTGACCCGCACGCTGATGCGTGTGCTGTACGCCTGGCGCGGCGAAAAGCTGCATGACAGCGAGCTTCTGGCGACGCGATAGCCGGGAAGCAGGAAGAGAGAGCATATGTTTAACATAGTCGAAAGACGGCACTGGTACTTTCTGATTTCGGCACTGATCATCATCCCGGGCATCGTGGCGATGGTGATCGCGACCGTCCAGTTCGGCGCGCCGGTCAAGCTCGGCATCGACTTCACCGGGGGCACGCTGTGGGAGATGCGCTTTGAGCAGGCGGTGCAGCCCGGCACAGTGCGGCAGGTGTTTGCCGACAGCGGCCTGCCGGCCACCGTGCAGACGACGTCGGATGACCAGACGATCATGGTCCGCACGAAGGAGATGCAGCCCGACACCAAGGCCGAGCTCGGTGATGCCGTGACAAGCGCCGTGGGGCCCTTCGAGGAGCTTCGCTTCGAGTACGTCGGACCGGCCGTAGGCGCCGAGGTGATGCGCGCAGCCATCGTGGCGATTGCCGTGGCGGCGCTCTTCATCCTGCTGTTCATCATCTATGCCTTCCGCAAGGTGCCCAACGCATTCCGCTACGGCGTGTGCGCCATCATTGCCATGATCCACGACATCCTGGTGACGGTCGGGCTCTTTGCCATCGCCGGCCTCGTCCTGGGGTGGGAGGCCGATGCGCTCTTCCTTACGGCCTTGCTGACGGTCGTCGGCTTTTCCGTGCAGGACACGATCGTGGTCTACGACCGCATCCGCGAGAACATCCACAAGCGGCGCGGTGAGCCCTTTGAGACGATCGTCAACCGCAGCCTGCTGGAGACGCTTCACCGGTCGCTCGTGACCCAGCTAAACGCCATCTTTGTCATGATCGCGCTCCTCCTCTTCGGCGGGGCAACGATGAAGCAATTCGTGGCCGTTCTGTTGGTGGGTATGCTCTCGGGCACCTACTCGTCGATCTTTAACGCCGTCCCGCTGGTGGTGGTCTGGGAGACGGGCAAGCTCATCGGGAAGGTGCGCAAGCCGAAGGCAGAGGCTGCTCAGGCCTAGGCCGCACTCGTCAAGCGCCTGGACAGGGGCCGGCAGGCCCTGCGCCTGAGGGGGATCGATGATGGAAGCGTTTGATCTGGGGAGGACGCTTAACTTTGGCCATCGGGGGGCAAGCCGGGAGGCACCGGCCAACACCCTGTCGGCCTTCGTGCGGGCGGCCGATCTCGGCGCCGACGGCGTCGAGCTGGACGTTCACCTCTCCCGCGACGGCCATGTCGTAGTGATCCACGACTTTGCCCTGGATAGCACCACCGATGGCCACGGCTTGGTGCGCGACTTGACCCTCGTCGAGCTAAAGAGGCTGGACGCAGGAGCCTGGTTCGGCCCTTCCTTTTCCGGCGAGCGCATCCCCACGCTGCAGGAGGTCATCGATGCGGTTGGACGTCGCCTGCTGCTGAATATCGAGTTGAAAAGCCGGGGTGGCGAGGAGAATGACCTGGCCACAGCCGTCCTCGGCCTGATCGAGCGTAATGGCCTGCTTGGACGTGTCGTCGTTTCGTCATTCAACCGGCAGGCTGTCCGCCGTGTGCGTGAACTGGACCCCCGCGTCCCGGTCGGGCTTCTCTTCAAGATGGATCCCTTCGCGACCCTGCGGCCTTGGCCGAAGCATCTCGCGCGGCCCGATGCGCTCCACCCCTATCACCGGGCGCTGAGCCGGGCCTACGTGCGCTGGGCAAAGTGGCGCGGCTACCGGATCCATACCTGGACGGTGGACGATCCGGCCCGGATGCGGCAGTTGGTCAAGTGGGGAGTGGAGATCGTGATCACCAATCGGCCGGATCTACTGGGGCAGGTGCTGGCCGAAGCGCGCCAAGCGTGAGCGTGGTCGTCTTGAGGTGCGCGGCGTGCCGGTCGACGTAGCTGTGGGGGATGTGGCGCGGCTGCGCAAGCCGCACCCCTGTGGAAGCTACGAGTGGCGGGTAGTGCGCATCGGCGCGGATATTGGCATACAATGCCTGAAATGCGGACGTCGGGTGCTCCTCGATCGCCGCACCTTTGAGAAGCGACTCAAGGCCCTGACTCGATCTGGGCAACAAGAAGCCTCCGAGAGCGATTAACTCTCGGAGGCTTCTTGTTGGCGTGGCCCAAGTCAGCGCTTCCTGCCACGTAGTATAGCCCCTTGTGGGCGCCTAGGAGCCAAAGTACGCCAGTGCCATCCGAACCCGTTCCTCAAACGGCAACGGCCCGCGAGGAAGGGCACGGATAGCCTCTTGGGCCTCGGACACGCTGTAGCCCAGCCCGGTAAGTGCGGCGATCAAGTCGGCGTCGGCTTCAGTCAGGGTGGCAGAGATACCGCCCATGGCGAGCTCGTCGGCCAGCTTGTCTTTCAGCTCAAAGGCCAGCTTCTTGGCCGTCTTGGGACCGATGCCTGGCACCCTGGTCAGGATCGGGACATCCTCTTGGACAATAGCGGCGCGCAGACGGTCCGGAGGCAGTGTAGACAGGATCGTCATCGCCACCTTGGGCCCGATCCCCGAAACTGTCAACAGCAGCCGGAAAAGCACTAGCTCATCTTCTGACGCAAAGCCGTACAGGGCAAGTTCATTTTCGCGCACGTGCAGATGCGTGAAGAGGGTCAGCTCACCTACCTGATCGCTGAGGCCGTCCAGCAGTGTCTGCGGAACTGACACGCGAAATCCCACCCCACTCACCTGGATGACGAGAGATTCCTTGCTCGCTGCAAGTATGTGCCCTGTCAGGCTGGCGATCATGGACACTCCTTCTCTGAACCGTGAGATCTTTCCGCCGGCCTTACGTCGACCCAGCGAGGAGCTCTGCCATCCGCGCTGCGTGGATGTGGCAAATCGCGATCGCCAGGGCGTCGGCGGCGTCGTCCGGCTGGGGCACTCGGTCCAGGTCAAGCAACAGCCGGACCATCTCCTGAACCTGCTGCTTGTCGGCCCCGCCGTAGCCTGCGATCGCCTGTTTGACCTGCATCGGCTTGTACTCGGCGATCGGCAGGCCGGCATCGGCCAGTGCCAACAGAGTCACACCCCGCGCGTGGCCGACGGCGAGAGCGGTGCGCGCATTCCGGCTGAAGAAGAGCTCCTCGACGGCCGCCGCCCCAGGCTGGAACCTCCGAACCAGGTCCGTCAGGCCCTGGTAGATCGCCTGCAAGCGCAGCGGCAGAGCCTGCCCCGCAGCAGTCGTAATGACGCCGCAGTCTACCAGGACAAGCCGGTCATCCTGCTCGCACACCAAGCCATAGCCGGTAATGGCTGTGCCCGGGTCGATGCCCAGGGTAATCACTCCGACTGCGCCTCGTACCGCTCCATCATCTCGTCCGAGATGTCGAGGTTGGAGTAGACCTGCTGGACATCGTCCAGCTCTTCCAGGTTGTTGATGAGTGTCATGTTCTGGAAGGTCTCTCTTTCGCCGAGCGTGATGGTGGTCTTGGGCACCATGGTGAGCTCGGCCGATTCGATCTTGTAGCCGCGACCTGCCAGTGCCTCGCGAACATCCTGGAACGACTCCATCTGCGTGTAGATCTCGATGTATTCGGCGCCCATGATGACATCATCGGCTCCCCATTCCACCGCGACCTCGAAGACTTGGTCGGCATCCTGGCCTTCCGCCTCGATGGAGAAGTAGCCTTTCGACTCGAACTGCCATGCCACCGATCCCGTCTCGGCGAGGGCGCCGCCCGCCTTGGTGAACCAGCGGCGCAGCTCCGAGACGGCGCGGTTGCGGTTGTCGGTGACCACCTGGACCAGGTAGGCCACACCGTGCGGACCATAGCCCTCGTACATCACCTCTTCGAGGGCAGCGCCCTTGTCCAGCCCCGCCCCTCTGCGGATAGCGCGGTCGATGTTATCCCTCGGCATGTTGGCGGCCTTCGCTTTGTCGATGACAAGCCGCAGCTTAAAGTTGCTGTCCGGGTCGGGTCCGCCTTCCCGCGCCGCGATTGCGATCTCTTTGCCGAATTTCGTAAAGACCGCCCCCCTCTTGGCATCGGTCGCACCCTTCTTTCGTTTGATTGTCGCCCACTTGGAATGTCCGCTCAATTTCGCCTCCTCGTGCAGACAGGATATTCAGGGTATTCTTAATGCGGCTCCACGCCGGGGAGCCGTTCGCTGATCTTGTCTAGGTCTATGCTTCCGTCGCCCAGTACCTCGCGGCCGCGGCCCGCCCCTTCGTCAGGTCCTACGATACCCTGCTCTTCTAGCTGATCCATGAGCCGGGCGGCACGCGGAAAGCCGATCTTGAGCTGGCGCTGGATGAACGATGTGGAGATGCGCTCGCGCCCCTGGGCGACCGCGATGGCCCGTTCCAGCAGGTCGTCTTCCTCCGCGTCCTCGATACCGGCCCAAGGCAGGGAAGGCAGGGCGGCGCTGTCACCCTCGGCCCGCTGCTGCCAGAATTCGGTCAGCCTCCCGATCTCCTCGTCTGAAACAAAGCAGCCTTGCAGGCGCGTGGGAGAGGCCAGCTGCGGAGCCGCAAAGAGCATGTCTCCGCGGCCGAGCAGTGTCTCGGCGCCCGGATGGTCGAGGATGACCCGCGAGTCGATCTGGCTGGTGACCGCGAAGGAAATCCGGGCGGGGAAATTGGCCTTGATGAGCCCCGTGACGACATCGACGCTGGGTCGCTGCGTGGCGATTACAAGGTGGATGCCCGTCGCCCGCCCCATCTGTGCCAGGCGGCAGATGTAGCGCTCCACTTCGTCGGCCGCCGTCATCATCATGTCGGCCAATTCGTCGATGAGCACCACAAGGGTCGGCAGGGTTTCTCCGTGCTTGAACCGGCTGATGCGCTGGTTGTACTGCTCCAGGTTGCGCACCCCAAGCTTGTGGAGCTTCTGGTAACGGTCATCCATCTCCCGGGTGACCCACGCCAATGCCCTGACCACCTCTTCTACATCGATGATGACCTTCCCTATCAGATGCGGGATGCCGTTGTAGTTGACCAACTCGACCATCTTGGGGTCAACCATGAGCACTTTCAGTTCGGTGGGAGTGTTGTGGAAGAGCAGGCTGCAGACGATCGCGTTGATGCAGACGCTCTTGCCCGACCCCGTCGCGCCGGCAATGAGCAAGTGGGGCATCAGGGAGAGGTCGACGGCGACAGGGTGGCCGGCAACGTCCTCACCAAGCGCGATCGCCAGCCTGGAGCGGATACGCCGAAACTCCTCCGATTCCATGACGCGCCGCAGCGATACGAGGGCGACCTTCTCATTGGGTACCTCGAGGCCTACCACAGACCGTCCCGGAACGGGCGCCTCGATCCGCAAAGGGGCCGCCGCCAGGGCGAGCGCCAGGTCGTCCGTCAGGCTGACGATGCGCCCGACGCGGACGCGGTGCCGGGCAATCTGCCCATCCGGAGCCTTGCGCTCGACAAAGCCTGGATCCAGGCCGAATTGGGTGACCGTCGGTCCCTGCTGGATCTCCACCACCCGAGCCGGCACGCCAAAGCTCTCCAGGGTTTCTTCGATGATCTGCGTCTTGCGCCGTACGTCGGAATCCCCATACGCCTGTGGTGAAGCAGGATTCAGCAGATCGAGCGGCGGCAGGGTGCCGTCGTCTGGATGGGTCACTGCCTTGCTCTTGGTTGGATGACCGCCGCGCCGGGTGCGGGAACCCGCCCTCCGGGTCTTCTCCGCGGAAGGATCGGGCTCTTGTTCCCACCAGGGTACCTCGGCGACCTCAGGCGCTACCGGTGTACCCTGTTGCGCCGTGCGGAAGCGGCTGGCGGCCGCGGCGATGGTCCGGCTGAGCCGGTGGAACCAATCTCTGAGATCTTGCCACGACACGGGCAAGATCAGGCCCAAGGCGAGCACAAACCCCGCGAAGAGGAGGAGTGAGCCGACTGCAGCCCCCAGGCCGCTCATCAGGAGATCGGCGAGGGCCCAGCCGACGAGCCCTCCTGCCTGGCCGTCGTTGGCCGCTATCCTGGCTGCATCCGTGCCATCGCCGAGAACAAGCGGCGCATGCGCGGCGGCCATGATGACCAATAGCAGCAGTTCGATGCCCACCCAATCTCCAGGATTCAGGCGCAGCCGCGCGCGCAGCTCCGGCCAGATA
The DNA here is from genome assembly GCA_963701775.1 of uncultured Chloroflexia bacterium. Classification (GTDB taxonomy): domain Bacteria; phylum Chloroflexota; class Anaerolineae; order JAAYZQ01; family JAAYZQ01; genus DAOQVR01. Next base: position 547,909 of record CAVPBH010000027.1, on the reverse strand, counting down.
AGCCATAGGCCGGCCAGCCCGGCGACCAGTGTGACCGGGTAGCCGACCCAGCCGAACAGCTTGCGCACAAAGCTGGCCCAGCCGCCCAGGACGGCTCCCCCGGAAATGCCCGTCAACCCCAGCAAGGTGAGAAGGGCCACGGCGAGCAACACGCCCCCCCACACCTCCTGCCGGAGGTATGGCGGCTTGCGGCCTGCCGGCACGGCAGGCTGAGCCTGCTTCGGGGCTGTCTTTCCCCTGGTTGGCTGCAAACGTTGGCGGCTCATGCTCTTCCCATCAAACGGGCGGCTCGCCATCGCGTGCCTGCCGCAGGCTGAGCGCCAGCCGGTGCTTGCGTATGTCGATGGCGAGCACGCGTACCCGAACCCTGCTGCCCTCGCGGACTACACTTCGAGGGTGCATGACGCTTCCCTCGGCCAGCTCGGAGATATGGATCAGGCCCTCGAGCCCTTCCTCCAGCCTGACAAAAACGCCAAAGCTCACCACGCTGGTGACGTCTCCCTCCACAACCTGCCCGACTCGGTACCGGGAATCGACATCTGCCCAGGGATTCGGGCGCAGCCGCTTCATGCTCAGCGCGACGCGTCCTTCTTCGGGATTCACACCCACGACTTGGACGTGCACCTCGTCGCCAGTATGGAGAATGTCGGCAGGGTGGCCGAGCCGGTCCCAGGAGATTTCCGAAACGTGGATGAGGCCTTCGACACCTCCCAGATCGACAAAGGCGCCAAAGGACGTGAGGTTGAGAATCCTGCCGCGGCACACATCGCCGGGTTGTAGGGTCTGTAGCAGGGCGGAAGACGAACCGGCGCCTGACGCTGCTGCGCGCTCGGAGAACACCAGGCGGTGTTGCACTTCGTCAACTTCAATCAGGCACACCGTCAACGACTCTCCGATGCGGCGTGAAAGCGCCGAGGCGCGTTCCTGAGGCGGGCGAGCGTACTGCGTTTCCTTGAGGTGAGAGGCGGGCACGAATCCCTGGAGGCCGTTCCACTCCACCACAAGCCCTCCGCGATTGGCGCCGACGACTGGGAGGCAAAGAGGGGCATGCTCCTCAAGGGCAGCGCGCGCCGTATCCCACTCTTCGCCCTGCAACTCTGCGTCCTGTTCTGGGGAGCCGCACGCCAAATCCTCCGCTTCGGAGTCGGCAATGAAGCGGTAGAAGATCTGTTGTGGATCGGCCGGGGGCGCTGGCTCCGGGGCGATCTCACCCTGGTCGAGCAGGGCGCGCCAATACCCTTCGCCTGGCTCTTTCCACCAGGCGTTCTCCTCGTGCTGTACATGCTGCCGAGATCTGTCGGCCATGCCGTCTTGCCTTCGCGCTGCCGGTGCACCGTCCGCGTGATTTCTACGCAATGTCGTAGGAGGACCGGGCTAACGCATTATCATAGGCCAGTTCGATGAGCATGTCAAACCGTCCTTTGCCGGGCACCGGCCTCGCTCTCTTGCGCAGGCGGAGCGAGCCGCTCCTGCTCAAGCTCGGATAGTGCTTGGGCAACCCCGGCGATGGCGATTCGCTGTTTGCGGTACAGATCCGATTCGCTCATGGCCAGCCTCCGCGCAATGTCCTGGACCCTGAGCCCGCGGCTGAACTTCATGTCGAGGATGTTGTAGAGCAGCCATTCGCTGGCTGTCGTCTTTTGCTCGCCGGCCGGGCGCTGGCGCTCAATGGCTTTGGCCAGCACAGTGCGCAGGGCATGCGCCGGGCTGACCCGCTGCTCGCGCATCATGTCTCGGACCAGCCGCATGCCCAGCAGTGGACTTTCGCTAAGCTTAGGGCCGCCCCAGTAGTGGCTGAGCGCTTCCCTGACCCAGTGCTGGAATTCTGGCGAGTAGATTGGGCTGTCTTGCAGGGCCTGGATCGGGGGGGAGCCGCTGAACTGAGCGGCATCCTGCCATCTGTGGAGCAACTCGATGTCGGGGAGGATCCGCTTGATTGTGTCAAAAACACTCTCCTGCAGATACCGGTCTTCCAGGGCCTCCTGAGCCCGGTCGATGAGGAAAAGCACCTGGTCTCGCTCCACGGTCGTGAGCTCCGGCCCTGCCTTACGTGCTTCGAGCCCGAGTACACCCAGGAGCGAATCACTGCTATGACCTGTGAGTGGAGCCAGCCAGAAGCCGTTGCCGGTGGTGAACGGCTGCCGTTCATCCCCGGGAGTGGAAAGCAACAGGGTACTGAGATCGTGGCTCTGGACGAACGCCCGGACGGCCGCCTCGTCGCCAACCAGTTTTTCGAGACTGTGCTGCCCGCCTGCATGGATTGCGACGAAGCCGGTTTGTACCTGAAGGAGGTCGCAGAGAGCGGCGAGCGTGTTCTCCAGGAAGGCGTCTAGGTCGGATGAGGTGAGCAAACGCCGGTCAAGGGTCTGGATCCAGGTGATTTCGTCTCGGTCTTCTCGGAAGATGGCTCGATCGATAAAGGGCTTGGCCAGGTTGATGGCCAATTGGAGAAAGACGACAAAGCCAACAACTGCAAAGATCAAGACCGTGTCGCGCGGCAGGCCAAGGATCTGCTCGACCTTGGGCACCGCCAGCATGATGAATAGGACCATCGCACCGACGAAAGGTCCGCGCAATATGTAGTGGATGAGGTCGTGGCGTACTACCCGGTCCGGTGTCAGCGCGCCAAAATAGGCCACGCTGTAGGCCATCAGCAGAAGCATCAGGAGAACGGCGAGGTTCCCCGTAAGCAGGAGCAGGCGGAAGCCGTTCGCCGGCTGGAGCGTGGTGACACCGGTCAGCATCAGGTAAGGAAAGGCGCCCAGGGCCGGGGCGGCGAAGGCCAGCCCGAGGTAGGTCATTCGGCGTCGCGACGCCTGTGTCAAGCATCTCCGGCGCGCGCGACGGATATTGATGGCTCCCCACACAACGGTGATGGCGAAATAGAGGGCAAAGACCCAGAAGAGGGGCCCTGCGGCTAGGTGTGAGCCGGCAGGGGAGACAATCCCGTCCGTTACGAGCAGATCGGTGCCATACACGAGGCCCAGCAGAACCAGGCTGACCGCGTAGCTGGCCCAGATCGCCGTCCGTGTCGAATGGGCGCGCATGTCTGTCGTGCGCAGCAGGGCATCGGAGAAACCGAGATATGCTGCGGGCACCAGCGCTATGCCGATCCACTGGAACCGGAGCCACTGCACGGCGGCGGCGTGGGTGTTGACCTCGACGAGGGCAACGTCGCCGACGTAGACGATAAGCACGAAGAAGAGAAGGGCACAGAACGCGCGGGCAACTGCACTGCGGACGTTGTGCGTAAGCAGGTAGACAAGAAGGGAGAATGAAGTGAGAACGATCGTAGCCGCAAGGACCTGATTGGTCAGGATCAGTCCCCCGGTGATCCAGCGTGACAGGTCACCCATAGAACATCAACCCCGCGTCACCCTTGCCAACCGTCTTGCCGCCTAGCGGACTCGGGCTGCCTTCTGGGCATGACCGAGATCGCCCTTGCCTCACTTAGCGCAATGCCTGCACGAAAAAGACCGCAATGTCCTGGTTCAGATAGTACTGATCATTGAAGCCGCAGAACCGAAAGGCCAACTTCTCGTAAAAGTGCAGCGCAGGATAGTTCTTGGTGGCAGCCTCGACGAGCATACCCTGAAGGCCCTGCTCCTTCGCCCATCGCCGCGCGTGGCGAACAAGCGCTGACCCAATGCCTCGCCGGCGCAGGTCTTTGTCGACCGCCAGGTTCGTCACCCAGAGAAGGTCTTGCCACGGCTGGATCCTTCCGTCGAGGTAGCCACGCACCTCGCCGTCGACCTCGGCCACGAAGAACCCCTCGCCCTGCTGCCAATCGTCGAGCAGTTGCTCGAGTGCCCGGGGGTATTCGGCGTGCATGAGACGAGGCAGGCGCACCGTCTGGAAATTCACGGAGATGTTGGCATCACTTTCGTGGACCCGCATCTGCCAGACATGGTCGGTTACGTAAGTGTGGTCCAGCTCCAGGCACGCATTGACGTCGGCCAGGACCGCAGGGCGTACGTTCATTCTCTCCTTCCGATCTGGCGCGTTCGAGAGGCCGGGAAATCCAGGCCATCTGCGCGGTTCCATTCTAGCACCCGAGGGCAGAATAGGCAAGCGACCCCACAGAACTGGGGGCGGAGGTGGCCTGCGTGAAACGATTGTGAGCACTCCCAAACTGGAACTTGACAAGGGTTGGAGATTGATGTATGATGAACGCCAAGGTACGTTGCAGAGTTTCTCAGATGTACCTGCGGAGCCGCGAGGCTCCGCCTGGATCCGGTCTGTACGGACGTGATGGCTAGGTCGCGGGGTTGGGGGGGCCCTTCGGCCAGTCGTTAACACCATCGCGGTTCGTCAGATAGGGGTGACACCGCCCGGTGTCACCCCTTTTATCTTTCTGCGGCCTGCAGAGTATCTTCCAGGAAGCGCAGGACCTTTGCCTGGTACAGCTCCGGATAGGTCCAGGCCGACCACGCATGTCCGGAGTTGTTGATCCACAGCTCTTTCGGCTCGTTGGCTGCCTGGTACAGACGCAGGGCATGGTCGACGTGCACCAGGTTGTCGGCCGTTCCGTGAATAATCAGCACAGGGATGTGGACGCGCCGGATCAGATCCACAGGGTCGGGCACACCCGGCACCAGCCACTCAGGCGGCATCCGGTAGTCCCGTGCATAGTCCACATTCTTCCATTCGGCAAAGAGGCCATCCAGGACCAGTGCCTTCAGGCGGCCGTCCTGCGCAGCGGCGTTCACCAGTGCCGCCGCGCCGAGGCTCTGGCCAAGCCCTACCACTCTATCGCCTACTCCTTGTGCCTGCAGCCAGTCAAGTGCAGCCCGGACGTCGAGCGCTTCCTCTGGGCCGATGGTAGTCGGGCGTTTGTCGCTTCCCCCGTGACCGCGCAAGTCCGGGGCCATGACGTTGTAGCCGGCGTCGTGGAGCCATGGGATCAGCCGCAGGAGCGTCCACTTGGAGTCCTGGAGCCCATGGGCGAGTAGCACAGTGGAGGTGCTTGCTCCAGGGGCAGGCACAAACCAGGCCGCCAGGTGCAGGCCATCGGCCGTCGTGAGCGTCACATCAAGGTAAGCCAGGCCGGCATCGCCCGGGTTCTGCCAAGGGGGAAAGAGGGGGCCTCTCCGCCGCCGGGCGGGTTGTAGGTGTAGTTCAAGCGGTCCATCACTTGGTTTATGGTCCGCCACGCGTGGGAGTAGGGCTTGCGGAAAAGGTCGCTGGCCACGATTGGCACGGCGGCGAGCAAGATGAGGAGTAGTGTGATTCCCAGGAAGAGTGCATAATACATAGTTCCCTTCCTTGTGGCCTCCGGCTCCTGCCTGTCCGCTCGCCTGTGCCGCAGCAGGACGGCATGGGCCAACGAAAGCGAGAAGCCGATCAGGGCAAAGGCGGCATAACCCAGCGCGGCACGCGGGACGCGCTCAATGTACCGCGCAGCGATCAACCCGGCCACAAAGAGGACGAGCATCCAGCCCGCAGCCGCGAGTGCTTGTGGCAGCCGCTGGGGCAGCACCGGACGGTGCTCGATGCGCGTGGCCACCGCACCGGTCGCCCATGTGATTGCCCCGGCAGAGATCAGTAACCCGAGCAGAACCCACCAACCAGGCATAGGATGCCATTATGGCGTACAATCCTAAGGCATGCAATCTCCATACGGGCACCGGTTTTGGCCGAAGCACCGGCGTCTACCCAGTGCCTGGTTAGCTTGCATCTGAGCCCATTTCGGATACAATGTCCCTAGTGACCGTGGCGCGCGGGGCGGTGCCCGCTTGGCCCCGACCGGACTTGCGCCTTCTCAGTTTCATACCAGGAGGCACTCACCATGCAACCCATCAATGAAAAGCTGGCCGACTTCTACCTGGGGCAGGAGTTCGATCTCAAAGAGGGTAAGGCCCTCGATGAGCCGGTGACCTACGACGCTCGCGATCTGACCACCCACGCTGTGATCGTCGGCATGACCGGCAGTGGCAAGACCGGCCTGGGGGTCATTCTCCTCGAAGAGGCTGCGCTGGACAAGATCCCGGCGCTGGTGATCGACCCAAAGGGCGACATGACCAACTTGCTCTTGACGTTCCCCGATCTACGCCCAGAGGACTTCCTCCCCTGGGTGAACGAAGACGACGCCCGCCGCAAGAACCTTGAGCCGTCGGCCTTTGCGGCGGCACAGGCCGCCTCCTGGCAGAAAGGCCTGGCTGCCACGGGGCAGGATGGGGAGCGCATCCGCCGCTTGAGAGAATCGGCCGAGTTCGTCATCTACACACCGGGCAGCAGCGCCGGACGCCCGATGAGCATCTTGGAGAGCTTCAAGTGCCCCGACCTATCGTGGGACGATGACAGCGAGCTGCTGCGCGACAAGGTCGGGAGCATTGTGTCAGCCTTGCTCGCTCTGGTAGGGGTCCAGGCCGATCCAATGCGCAGCCGCGAGCACATCCTTCTGGCCAATCTCTTTGAGAACGCCTGGCGCGCGGGGCAGGACATGGATCTGGCCAAGATCATCGTCGGTGTCCAGAAGCCCCCCTTCACCCAGCTTGGCGTCATGCCCTTGGACACCTTCTACCCCGAGAAGGATCGGTTGGAGTTGGCGATGCTGCTCAACGGGCTCATCGCCTCGCCCAGCTTTGCCTCCTGGACCCGGGGCGATCCGATGGAGGTAGGCGCGCTGTTCCACACCTCGACCGGCAAGCCCAAGGTGAGCATCGTCTACATCGCTCACCTCTCTGATGCCGAGCGGCAGTTCTTTGTCACCCTTCTGTTGGAGCAGGTCGTGAGCTGGATGCGGGCGCAGACCGGCACCACCAGCCTGCGGGCGCTTCTCTACATGGACGAGGTGTTTGGCTATCTGCCGCCCACCTCCAACCCGCCCAGCAAGCGTCCGATGCTCACTCTGCTGAAACAGGCGCGCGCCTTTGGGTTGGGGTTGGTGCTGGCTACCCAGAACCCGGTAGACCTGGACTACAAGGCCCTGACGAACGCGGGAACCTGGTTCATCGGCCGGATGCAGGCCGACCGCGACAAGCAGCGCCTGCTGGACGGTCTGGAGGGCGTGAAGACGAGCAGCGGCGGACCAACCCGCGGCGATTTCGACAGGATGATCTCGTCCATGCAGTCGCGCGTGTTCATCTATCACAGCGTGCACGAGGACAGGCCGACCATCATGACCACTCGCTGGGCCATGAGCTACCTGCGCGGCCCGCTGACGCTCTCGCAGGTGCGCGATTTGCAGCCCAAACAGGCGGAGGAGGCCGCTGAGGCCACTCCCCCAGGTGTGTCGACTGGGAAGACGGACCGCAAGGCGGCCACCGGCCAGGGCCGAGGGGTTCAGGAGCCGCCCTCCGCCCCGCAGCCGGGACCGGGCTACAGCACGGTCCCTCCGCAGTTGCCCTCCGAGGTGGAGCAGGTCTATCTGCCGGTGCAGCTCACCTTCCAGAGTGCCCTGGCGGCCTGGACCAAGGCACAGGGCGTCGCCGTGCGGGGTAAGGAATCGCTGGAAGGAAGCCTGATTCTATGCGCCGGGCCTGGTAGGGCTGGCGACCATCTACTACGCCCACGCGGCGAGTCGCCTGACCTTTGACGAAGAGGTGGCCTACTTGCTGCCGGTGGAAGGCGAGGATCTGGATTGGTCCGCGGGCAAGGTGCAACTGCGCGCCAAGGAGCTGGAGCGCAGCTCCGAGGAGGATGCCTTCTTTGCCGATCTGCCCCATGGGTTGGGCACGGCAAAAAAGCTCGCCGCGCTGCAGAAACGGTTTGAGGACTTTCTGGCATTCAATGCAATCTTCACTCTGCGCTACAATCCGAACTTGAAGCTCTATTCGGAGCCGGGAGAAAGCGACGTCGCCTTCCAGAAGCGCTGCCGGCAGGCGGCCGAGAAGGCGCGCGATGAGGAGCTGCAGGAGCTCGTTGGCCGCACCAAGAAAAAGCTCGAAGGGCTCGAGACCAAGATGGAGCGCGAAGAGCGAGAGCTTGAGGTCGACAAGGACAAGCTCTCGGGCCGCAAGGGGGAAGAGCTGCTCTCCGGCGCCGAGACGGTGTTCGGTCTCTTTAGTGGCCGCAAAAAGTCGTCGGCCCTCTCGTCTGCCTCGCGCCGGCGGCGCATGACAAAAGAGGCCAAGGCCCAGGTCGAGGAATCGGAGCAGGCCATCAAGAACCTCGAGGCGCAGATTGCCGACCTGGAGGAAGAAGCCAAGCAGGCCGAGGCGGACCTGACGGCCAAGTGGCAGGAGCTGATGGATGAAGTGCAAGAGATCGAAATCCGCCCCCGCCGCAGTGATGTTCGCGTAAACCGCTTCGCCCTGGCCTGGATCCCGCGCTGGGAGGTTTCTATGGGCGAGCAAACCATCGTGCTCGCCGCCTATGAGCCGGCCATCAGCGAGTAGCCGGTAACCGCCTTTCGCAGGGGCGACCCTCAGGGGTCGCCCCTTTCTATTTGTCCACGCCGGCCCGGCAGCTGCCCGGTTGCCCTTCGATGCCTCCCACGTGCACTCTGCCGGGGAAGAATTGGTTTACGACCCATGCGACCGTCGCCAGGTGCGGCGTGATCTCCTCGCAGGTAAAGTCAGTTGCTCCGGAGGCAAAAGCCGCCGGTAGCATGAGCTGGTCGGCCATGTGGCGATCGAGGGCTGCTGTGCCGTCGAGATAGGCCAGGAGCTCGCCGGCGGCCTCCTCGGCCACGCGCTCGGCCGGCTTGCCCAGCTCCCCAAGCGACGCAAAGCCGGCAGTGGTGTTCTCCGACTCGGCCCACAGAAAGACAACTGTACCCTGTCCTTTGGAGGGAGCATCGACCAGGTCGATGCGGGCGTTCACGCCGCGCGAGCGCAGTGCCTGGAGCGCGGCAGCTTCCTGCCGGGCGCGGATGTTCTTGGGCAGGTTGCTGGTGGCCGAGATGCCGCGAACGCGCAGCAGCGACCCTCGCTCCCTCAGGTCCAGCCCATGGAGTACCCCCTCTCCCTCGATCGTCACCCTGATCTCCCCGCCGCCCATCGGGTACCAGCCCCACTTCTCGATCTGGAGCTTGGCCGCGATCCCCATGCGCGCCAGCACCGGCAGATACACATGCTTCAAGTAGTCGAAAGGTGGGCTCCATGCGACGTGTGTTCCCCCGCGTAGTGCAATCTGCGAGGGGCCGCCGGCCAACGCCAGCGGCAGGAGCACCGTTTGCAGGATGAGGCTGACCGAACCGGCACTTCCTCCCTTGGCCGCCTGCGAGACGTCGAACGTGTAGCTGCCGGGCTGGGGAGGCGACTGCGGGGCAAAGACGATTTGCTGCGAGTTGAGCCGGTCGCCCTCGAGTCGGGCATTGCAGATCTTGGCGGCGGCCCGGACGGCAGTCAGGTGTTGCGGCTGCAACCCTGGCTTGCGCCTTCCTGCCCGGATCCGGTCGACCCTGAGCGGCTCTCCTGTCAGTGCCGCAATCGCCAGCGCCGTCCGTAGGAGCTGGCCGCCTCCCTCACCGTATGAGCCGTCGATTTCCATGCTTCCATTATACTATGTGCTTCACTTCGGGTATAATCGGCAAGATGGGCTTGGACGCGGGCAACTCGGAACTGCAGGATCTGATGGCAGGGTTGGCAACGGACGACGAGGAGAGTCGCGAGGCGGCTGCGGTTGCCCTGGGAGGCCTCGGCCGGGAAGCGATTGGGCCGTTGGCTGCGCTCCTATCCGGCCAGGACGCCGGCCTCCGCTGGTGGGCCGCGCGCGCCCTGGCTGAGACAGGTTGTGAGGAGGCGGCTGCGCCGCTCAACCTTGCCCTGGCAGACGAAGACGCGGACGTGCGTGCCTGTGCGTGCCTCGCCCTGGGCAAGATCGGTGCAGTCTCGGCAGCCCCGGCGTTGGCAACCCGGCTGGCAGACGAGAGCGCTTTTGTTGGGGCGATCGCGGCCGATGCCCTGAGCATGCTCGGCGAGGGGGCGGTCGTTGCCCTTGCCCCGATGCTGGCGCATGAGCGTCCCACGGTCCGATTGCTGGCGGTCCGGGCACTGGGCCGCACCGGCTCACAGCGGGCCGTCGAGCCGCTGTGCGGCGCCTTGGAGGATACCAGTTACTTGGTTAGCCAGTCGGCCATGGATGCCCTGGAAAAGCTTGGGGTGGGGATGGTCTACTTCTCCCCCTAGGCCCAGGCTCCATCAGCCGACGGAGTTTTCAGCCAGAGAAATAGAGACAAGGAGCAAGTCATGGCAACGGTTTTTTCCAAGTGGACCGGCGGGCATCAATTCCTGGCCACCGACGAAAAGGGGCACGTGTTGGTGTCCGATGACCAAGGCCAGGGGTTCAAGCCGTCGGAGATGCTGTTGGCCGCCCTGGTCGGCTGTGCCGGCGTCGACCTGGTAGGGATCTTGACCAAGAAGCGACAAAAGTTCACCACGATCGAGGTCAAGGCTACCAAGTTCAATGCCCCTGATCCACCGTGGACGATCCTCAAGATCGAGGTGGAATGGACGGTGCGCGGCCACAACCTGAAGCAGAAGGCAGTGGAAGAGTCGGTGCACCTGGCCGAAGACAAGTACTGCCAGGTGAAGGCCAGCCTCACGAGCGAGGTCGTAACCACGGTCATCGTGGTCAACGAAGAGAGTGACTGAGGAGTGGGAGCGCCTGCAGGCCGAGATGCGCGCCTGCCGCAAGTGTCTTGATGCAGGCTTTGGTATCACGGCTGGAGCGGTCTTTTCTGGGCCGGCACCCGCGCCGCTGATGCTCGTCGGCCAGGCGCCAGGCGTCACCGAGGCACAGGTAAAGCGGCCCTTCAACGCATCGGCCGGCAGGAGGCTCTTCCAATGGCTGGCCGATGTAGGCATGGAAGAGGCCGTCTTTCGGGCAACCTGCCACATGAGTGCCGTGACCAAGTGCTACCCGGGCAAGCAGGCGGGCGGCAAGGGCGACCGTAGGCCGAGCCGCGCCGAGCAGGCGCTCTGCCGGCCTTTCCTGGACCGGGAGCTGGCATTGGTGCAGCCGAGGGTGCTGCTGGCGGTAGGTGGGTTAGCGATCGACACGCTTCTGGGCCGGCACCTCGCCCTGGAACAAGCGGTTGGGGAAGCGTTCTTCGTTGGGGGAAGATGGGTTCTTCCCCTGCCCCACCCGTCAGGCGCCAGCCTCTGGCCCAATCGGCCGGAGAACAAGGAAAGGCTCGGGCGCGCCCTGGCGATTTTGCGGGAGGATCTGTCGGTCCTTCTCAAGTCTGCCTGAGCCGTTGTTTGGAGCGAACCAGACCTATAACATAAGGAGAGTCCAATGGAAATCCGTGTGATGACCGGTGGCATCCAGTCCACCGAAGATGAGCTGATTGTCGTGAATCTGTTTGAGGGCGTCGAGGCGCCTGGGGGCGCGACTGGTGCCGTGGACCAGGCGCTCGGCGGCGCTATCAGTGAGGCCATCGCGAGCGGCGATCTCCGCGGCAAGAAGGGTGAAATCGCCCTCTTCTATCCGCGTGGCGCCATCCCTGCGCGGCGGGTGCTGGTGGTCGGGCTCGGGAAGGAAGAAGGGCTCCGCCTGGAGCAGGTGCGCTGGGCCTCGGCCGCGGCAGCCAGAAAGGCGCGCGAGCTGGGCGTAGGCTCTTTCAGCACCATCGTCCATGGGGCGGGCGCGGGTGGCTTGGCACCCGATGCGGCCGCCCAGACGGTCGTGGAAGGCACAATCTTGGGGCTGTACCGCTACCAAGAGCTCAAGAGCGAGCCGGTCGACCGCGCCGATCCCGAGCGACTGACCTTGGTCCTCCTGGATGTGGAGACGCTCCCGGCGGTGGAGGCCGGGACGCGCGTCGGCCAAATCGTGGCCGAGGCGGCATGCCTAGCCCGGGACTGGACGAACCGGCCCGCCAACATGGCCACACCTTCGGACCTAGCAGACGAGGCCGAAGAGATCGCGGGCGGGTTTGAGTCGATGACTTGCCAGGTTATAGACGAGGAAGAGGCTGCCGAGCTGGGCATGGGGGCCTTCATCGGCGTCGCCCAGGGGAGCGAAGAGCCGGCCGCGTTTGTCGTGATGGAGCACAACGCCGGACGGCAGGATCTGGACACGATCGTCCTGGTGGGCAAGGGCATCACCTTTGATAGCGGCGGGATCTCGCTCAAGCCATCCGAGGACATGGATTGCATGCGCGACGACATGGGCGGCGCAGCCGCAGTGCTTGCCACCATGTGGGCCGTGGGGCGGCTCGATATCCCGCTGCACGTGGTCGGGCTGATGCCGTTGACCGAGAACTTGCCCAGCGGCTATGCCTACAAACCGGGCGACGTGCTCAGGGCCATGAACGGCAAGACGATCGAGATACTCAGCACGGATGCCGAAGGCCGGCTGGTCCTGGCGGATGCCCTTGTCTACGCGAGCCGGTACCAGCCGCAGGCGGTTGTCGACCTCGCCACCCTGACGGGAGCGTGCGTGGTCGCCCTGGGGCGCGGCGTGGCAGCCGGCGCCTTCTCCACCGATAGCGGGCTCTTGGTGCGCCTCCAGGCAGCCGCCGCCTCCACCGGCGAAAGGATCTGGCCCATGCCACTCTTCGAAGAGTACAAAGACTCGATTGAGAGCCTGACGGCTGATCTGAGCAATACCGGTGGGCGAATGGGAGGCGTGGGCACCTCGGCCATCTTCCTGAAAGAGTTCGCAGAGGGCTATGCCTGGACGCACCTCGACATCGCCGGCATGGTTTTTGAGGAGCGACCTGCCACGGCCAAGCGGCCGCCGCACCTGACAAAGGGCGGAACCGGCTTCGGTGTCCGGTTGCTGGTTCAGTTCCTGCGTGACTGGGCGGCCGGTCAATAGCAGATAGCCGATGGCTGATGGCTGGTAGCTGATTGCAGTCAGCATCCGCCATGCCCTATCTGCCATCTGCTATTGGCTATCGGCTATCAGCCATGAGCCGACTAAAGCTCGCGGTCTGTGACCTGGACGGCACGCTGAAACAGGCGCGTGACCCGTTCGTCTACCTGCACCAGCGGTTGGGGACGTGGGAGGTATCCCAGGTCTTTTTCCAGAAGGGCTTGGCCGGCGAGCTGGACTATGAGGAGTGGCTCCGGCTCGACGCAAGCCTGTGGAAAGGCGTCAGCCGGGCGCAGATGGAAGCGATTTTTCGCGAGAACCCCTACCTGCCGGGGGCCAAGGAGACGGTCCTTGCCCTAAAGCGGGCAGGGGTTCTCGTGGCGCTGGTCAGCACCGGGCTTCTGCTGCACGCCGAGCAGGTGCAGGCTGAGCTCTACATCGACCGCATCTTCGCCAACGAGCTCCTGTTCGAGGACGGGATCGCCACTGGAGAGGCACTCTGCCACGTTCGGGAAGGGGGCAAGGCCGGGATCGTGGCTCAGCTCCAGGCGGAGTGGGGCGTGGTGCCGGCAGACTGCCTGGTCGTGGGCGATAGCTCTTCCGATGCTGATATGTTCCCGCTGGCGCGGCTGGGTGTCGCGGTCAATCCCTGGTCGGAAAGGATCCGGGCGGAAGCCGGTCTGGTGCTGGAAGAGGCCGACCTGAGGCCGCTGCTGCACAGAGTGGATAAAGCGCTGCCCGGATGGCTGCCCAAAGGAATAGAAGGATGAAAACACAACGATTTGCTGCCAATGTCTTGCTGGTTGTAGTCCTGGTCTTGCCCCTGGTCGCTGCCTGCGGCCCAGAACCGACCCCGACACAGCCCCCGCCAACCGAGACGGTGCTGCCTGAACCTTCCCCGGAACCCACGCCAACCTCCACGCCCGAGCCGACGCCCATGCCTGTGGCGAGCTTCGAGGAGGCGCTTTGCCCCTTTGACCTGCCGGCCGGCCAGGTGGAGGGCGATACGGTAGACTGCGGCTACCTTACGGTCCCCGAAGATCGCACCGATGTTCAGAGCCCGACCATCCGCCTGGCCGTCGCCATCTTCCATCCGGCGGAAAGCCCCGAGCCCGACCCCATCGTTTATCTCTCAGGAGGGCCGGGCGGGAGTGCGCTGGAGCTCATTCAATACACCTTTGCGCAGCTTTTCGAGCCCGTCCTGGCGGCCAACCGGGACCTCGTCGTCTTTGACCAGCGCGGGGTGGGCCTCTCGGAGCCGGCCCTTGACTGCCCCGGGTTGCGGGAGCTGGGCCTGGAGCTGCTGGACGAGGAGATCGACGGAAAGCCGGTCGGGGAGGAAGAGGCACTCATCATGGTCAAGGATGCGGCCCTGGCCTGCAGGCAGGACCTGGCCGAGGTTGCTGAGCTTTCTGCCTACAACACCGAAGCCAGCGCCGCTGATGTGGAGGCCCTGCGCCTGGCCCTTGGCTACGACCAGGTCAACCTGTGGGGCACCTCCTACGGCACATGGCTCGCACTCGAAGTGATGCGCCGTTACCCGAAGGGGATCCGTTCTGTCGTGCTCGACTCCGTCTACCCGCCCGACAAGGACTTGCTTGCCGAAACGCCCACCAACGCGGCGCGCTCCATTGACCTACTGCTCGATACCTGCGCGGGCGACGAGGCGTGCAATGCCGCCTTCCCCGACCTGAAAACCGTCTATGTGGACACCGTCGAGCGCCTCAACCTGGAGCCGGCACGCTTCCAGGCAACGAATCCTCTGACCCGCGATACGTACGACGTGGTCATGACGGGCGACAACCTGGCGACGTTTCTCTTCCAGTTCTTGTATGCCACCAGCGTCATCCCGTCCCTGCCCCAGATCCTGTACGACGCCAGCCAGGGCAACTATGCCGTTGTCGCGCAGTTGATGGGCTCTCTTCTGGCGCAGGCGGAGGCCTCAAGCTCGGGCCAGCAGACCTCGGTGTTGTGCCACGACGAGATCGCCTTTGGCTCGGCAGAACGCTTCGAGGCAGCCCTGGCCGACCACCCCGAGCTGAAGCGGGCCTTCTCGGACTCGATCCTGGGCGAGCTGGGCGTGCAGATGTGCGCGGACTGGGACGTGGGCCAGGCCGATCTGACGCTCACCCAGGCGGTGACGAGCGACCTGCCGACGCTGATCATGTCGGGCGAGTTCGATCCGATCACGCCGCCGGCGTGGGGCCAGCATGTGGCAGAGACCCTCGCCAACGGCTACTTCTTCGAGTATCCGGGTGTGGGACACGGGGCAAGCGCAGAGACCGGCTGCCCGCAGGAGATGTTGATGGCCTTCCTGGCGGACCCGGCGGTCGCACCCGATGGCGCCTGTATCGAGGGAATGAAAGACTGGGAGTTCGTCGTGCCTGCCGAGCAGGCAGAGCTGGAGCTCGTGCCCTTCACGAGTGATGTCTATGGCATCCAGGGTGTGGTGCCCAAAGGCTGGGAGGAAACGGCCCAGCCCGGCGTCTATGCCCGAGCCAGCTCCGCGACCGACGTCGTCGCCCTGATCGAGCAGGCAGCCGCGATGACCGCATCCGACCTACTGAGCCTGCTCTCGCAGCAGCTCGGGACGGTGCCGTCCGGCGCGGGGCAGCGCGAGGCCAACGGGCTGGTCTGGGGCCTCTACACCGCAGAGGTGCAGGGCCTGTCCATCGACCTCGCACTGGCCGAGAGCGCGGGCAAGGCAATGGTCGTGCTCATGCAGTGCTATCCCCAAGAGCGCGACGCCCTGTACGACACGCTCTACTTGCCCGTCATCGACGCTTTGGTGCCTGCGCAATAGCCGTCTGCAGGGGCGGGTCTCAGACCCGCCCCTCACCGGGTCGTCGCGGTAGATCTGCCATGGTACGGTCAGGAACGTGCGGCTCGGGTAGAAACCGGGCGGACGGTGAGCTCCGGCAAGGCTGCCTCCCTTACTCCTTCCGCTCGCCACGGCGCTTTTCGAGCTCGGCCCGGATTTGGGCGTGGCGCTCCCGGCCCAGGGGGTAGAGCAGCGCAAAAAGGATGCCCGCACACAGCAGTGCCGCCGGCACCGGCCCCGTCAGAACCTGTATGCCGTGCACCGTGCTGGCCGGCTGGGTGGTTGAGTTGGCGCGGTAGCCCGTTGCGTCCAGCACGAGCAGCGACAGGGGAATGGCGACCGACGCAGCCACCTTCTGCGCCAGCGTCACCAGGCTGTAGAACATCCCCTCGTGGCGTTTTCCTGTTGTGAGCTCATCCAGCTCGATGGCGTCGGGGATGATCGCCCAGGGAAGCACGTGGCCCGCGCTGACACCGATCCCCCCAGGACCGCGAGGACGAGTACGGCCGGCAGCCCCCAGCTCGGACTGATGACGGCGAGCGCTATCTGGACCGCCGCCCAGAAGGACGACGCCGGCCACGTAGGCGCGGCGCTTGTCCCACCGGCGGGCTACCCAGAGCCAGAAAGGCAGGACGAGCAAGGCCACGACAAAGATGGTGCCGGCAATCAGATCACTCTGTGCCTCCATGTCCATGCGCCACTTGATGAAGTAGAGCAGCATCAGCTCCATTACGTTCATCGCCATCCAGGTGAAAAGGTAGAGCCCGGCGGCAAAGAGGAAGGGGCGATTCCTGATAGCAGCGCGCAGCGATTCCTTGAACGAGGGCTGAGCCTGCGCCTGGAATTCCGGGCGCTCCCGCGTATTCAGGAACACGAGCAGCAGCGGTAGCGCGCTAAGCAGCCCAAAGAGACCACCCATGAAGAGGACGCGCCCGGCATTTTCGGGCTGCATCTTGCCCACGATCATGAGCGGCACTGTGAAGCATATGAGGCTCCCGAGGATGGAAAAGCCCATGCGGTAACTGGTGAGTGATGTCCGCTCGTCATAGTCCAGGGTCAGCTCCGGCGTGAGCGCAAAGTACGGCATGTAGACCAAGGTAGCGGCGGTGTCAAACAGCAGGTAGGCAAGCCCGAAGTAGATCGCCAGCCCCAGTTGCGACTCGATGGGCGGCCTCCACCAGAGCACGGTGAAAGCGATGGCGAAAGGGAGGGACCCGAACAGGAGAAACGGCCTCCGGCGCCCCCAGCGGGTGCGCACACGATCGGAGAGGTAGCCGATCAGCGGATCGTTGACATAGTCCCAGCTCTTGCCGATAAAGACCGCCGCCGCCGCTGCCGCCGGCCGGAGGCCGACGACGTCGGTCAGGAAGATGGCAAAGAGGATGGCGATGATCGACTGGGTCATGCTGAAGCCGAGGTCGCCGGAGCCGTATATGATCTTGGTGCGGCGGGAAAGGTGCTCCGTGGAATCCTGCGATGTCATTGGCCTCTCCTTCATTGGAGCAGTCCTCTAGAGGGCCCATGCAGCGACGGCCACGGTCACCGGCGCGCCTACAACTGTCACTGCGGATACTGCCCGGCCGACGTCTGGCCTTGATTGGGTACCTGCGCGGCTCACTGCGCCGGATTGCGCCCACTCTGCGCGGAGTCGCCGGAGGTCAGGAACAGCTCATCCTCCGAATAGCTTTCTGCGAGCTCCTGCAGCAGGCGCAGGCTTTCGAGTGCTTCCGCCTCATCCACTACGCTGATGGAGTATCCGGTATGGACATAGACATAATCGCCGACTTGCGCCTCGGGTGTAAGCCACAGGCTGATGCTGCGGCCAACGCCACCGATTTCCACGTCGGCTTCGAGGCCACGGACGGACTTGATTTGCGCGGGAATTGCCAGGCACATGGTGTTGCTCCAGAATGCGACTTCAGCCGCAGAGTATACACCGCTGCGGCCGAAGTCGCCACTTTGCGCAGCGTTACTGTCTGTGGCCTGCCTTCTCCTTCTCCCATAGCTCGATGGCGCGCTTCTTGCCATAGTACCAGATGGCATGGTGGGCGCGGGCGTATGACTCCGAGACCACCCCATAGCGCATGCTGACCAGGCTCTGCCACATCATCGGGTGCACCACGGCCAGGTAGAAGTGGATCAGGAACATGGCGAAAGTGACAATGAACATCAGGTCGTGGACGATGACCATGGCCTGGAACAGCCAGGTGGGCATGATCCCTTTCAGGAACCACATGGTCAGTCCGGTTATGCCAAAGACCAGTGTCCCCAGGACCATGACGACGGCGGTGAGCCGCTCCCCGGTGTTGAAGCGGGGCTGCGGGGGCATCGCTTCGTGGCGGCCGAGGATGTAGTAGGGGAAGGCCGCCTTGAGCCACAGCAGGTCATACTTGCTAAAGCTCAGGAACTCCTTCATGTTTATGAGCATCCGCCGTGGCTGGAGCAGCGCGTACAGGATGGGCACTCCCCCGAAGAAGACGGCCGCAATGCGATGGATCAGGCGGATGGCCTCACCGGCGGCACTCTGACCGAGCGGCTGCACCCAGCCCGCGTAGAGGACAAAGCCCGTCATGGCCAGCGGGATGAACGAGAAGGTGTGAACCCAGTGCAACACTCGCTCGAGCGTCGTATACTTGGGAATCCAGCGGATGGCGATGGCCGAATCTCTACCTCTCAACCGCGCGCTCATTCGACCTCCTCCATCTGAATCCTGCGCCGGGCGACAAAGAAGGCGCCCAAGAGGCCAAGGATGGTCGCGCCAAAGGCGACCTGGCCGACCGGCTGGACGGCCTTCTGCCAAAGTGTAGTCCCGAAGGGAAACCGGGGATGCTGCGGAAGGGCGTACACCTCAGGTGGGGCAAGCAGGATGTCCAGCCGTCCCAGCCCGCCCAACTCGGTCTCACCGTACAGGTTTGCCTGGGGGAAGTCGGCCTTGAGGGCTTCAACCCGGCCTTGGGCTTTGGCCACCATGGCTTCCCTATCCCCCCAGTCCAGGGCACCAACCGGGCAGGACTGCACGCAGTAGGGGCGCAGCCCTTGGGCTACCCTATCCTGGCAGAAGGTGCACTTGGAAGCCTTGGCCGCGCCGGTGAGATGGTTGAACACCTCCAACTGAGGGACGTGGAAGGGGCAGACTTGGGTGCAGTAACCGCAGCCATTGCACAGCCCCCGGTCAACCGTGACCAGCCCATCGGATTGCTTCTTCAGTGCCCCTGTGGGGCACGCTGCGACGCAGGCCGGGTTTCCGCAGTGCATGCAGCCGACTTTGATGAAGAGGTAACTGCGCCTCTCGTTCACCTGGTATTTGGCCAGCTTGATCAGGGTCCAGACGTTCGGGGCGAGGCCCTTGGGGCTTTCGTACAAGCCTGCGGCATCCGAAGAGACCGCGTCCAGCTTGTTCCACTGTTTGCAGGCCATCTGGCAGGCCCGGCAGCCCACGCACTTGGCGCTGTCGTAGAGCAGGGCCAGGCGCTCGCCAGAAGCCGCTGTCGGCAAGCCTACCGCCGAATCGAGGGCAACCGCCCCGATTCCGGCGACGGACAGCTTGAGAAAGGTCCTGCGATCTATGTTCATGTGGATTCCTCCTGTTTCGCCCTCTCGGTGGGCACGGCTCCCCACATCCGTAGCTCGGTGAGGACGTTCTCCACCAGGAGCTCTACCTGGGCATCAACGGCGGGCGACAGGTCCAGCCCCACCTGAAGCGAGCTGGGTTGTAGGCCCCACAGCACTCGCTCCTCCGGCAGGCAGTCGGTCAGGCGCGCAGCGTCCAGGAGATCGGCAAAGCCCATCTGGTGGGGCGATAGCTTGGGACCAAAGACGGAAGGGATCTTGTCGCCCTCAAGGCGAACCAGGGTCCCCGGGTCTGCCCCCATCTCCACGGCGTCCACCACCAGCAGGCGGCCTGCTCTCTCGACGTAGGGCAGCAGGTCCAGTCCCAGCGTACCCCCGTCGAGAACCAGGACGTCGCCCGGAAACTCGTAGCGTGCCTGCAGTCGCTCGATGACCCGCACGCCGACTCCCTCATCGGAGAGCAGGATGTTGCCCAGGCCGAGCACCAGCGTCTTCTTCACCCTACATGGACCCTTCCAGTTGCACGCGTGTGATCTCGCGGCCGCGAGCGTCCACGACGTGAACTGCACAGGCCATGCACGGGTCGAAGGAATGGATGGTGCGCAGGATCTCGACCGGCTGGGCCGGATCGGCGACAGGTGTGCCGATCAGGGCAGCCTCGTAGGCCCCAGGCTGGCCGCTCGCATCACGGGGCGAGCCGTTCCAGGTCGAGGGCACGATGCACTGGTAGTTGGCAATCTTGCGGTCGGCGATGCGGATCCAGTGTCCGAGGGCGCCGCGGGGCGCTTCGATAAAGCCCCAGCCCTGCGCCGTGGCCGGCCAGGTGGCGGGATCCCACAGCTTGCCGTTGTGGACGACCAGGTCTCCGTTGGCCATCGACTCAGTCAGCTCGTCCAGCCAAGGGATCAGCTTCTGGGCGACGACAAGCGTCTCGATCCCTCGTGCGCCGGTGCGACCCAGGGTCGAGAAAAGTGCCTCCGGCCCGACGCCCAGCGTCTGGAGGACCAGGTTGGATACCTTCACCACGTCTGGCTGGCCGGAGACGTAGGCCACCAGCACGCGTGCCAGCGGCCCGACCTCCACCGCCTGACCATCGTAGCGCGGCGCTTTGAGCCACGTGTACTTGCCCTCCGTGTCGAGGTGGTCGTACGGGGGCTTGGGCCCGGTGTAGGTTGGAGAGGTCTCGCCGTCCAGGGGATGCAACGCCTTGTCATCACCGGCAGCGTACTTGTACCAGGAGCGGGTCACGTACTCGGCGATCTTGGCCTGATCCAGAGGCACAACCTGGGAGATGTCCCGGTTCAGGATGAGGCCCGCAGGGAAAAGCATCGTGCCGGCGGCATCGGGGAACTCGCCGTAGACGAGAAAGTTGCCCAGCCCCTCCCCATAGCCGGCCCAGTCTTTGTAGAAGGAAGCCACGGCCAGTAGGTCGGGGATGTAGACCTGCTCGACGAACGCCTTGGCCTTGGTGAACATCTGCCGGATGAGGGCGAGCTTGTTGGCGTTGACGGCCGATTCGCTGTCGGGGTCGAGTGTGATGGCCATGCCGCCCACCAGGTAGGTCTGGGGGTGGGGGTTCTTGCTGCCCAGGATGGCGTGGACGCGGATGACGTCGCGCTGCCAGTCAAGGGCCTGCAGGTAGTGCCCCACTGCCATCAGGTTGGCCTCGGGCGGAAGCTTGTAGGCCGGGTGCCCCCAGTAGCCGTTGGCGAAGGGACCCAACTGGCCGCTTGCCACGAAGGCAGCCAGCTTGTCCTTCACACCCTGGAAATAGTCCGCGCTTGATACCGGCCAGTCAGAGATCGACTGCGCCAGTTCAGAGGTAGCCTTGGGGTCGGCCTGAAGAGCACTAACGACATCGACCCAGTCGAGGGCGTGGAGATGGTAGAAATGGATGACGTGGTCCTGGACGTACTGGATGCCCTCGATCAGGTTGCGGAGGATGCGGGCATTGTTTGGGATCTGAATTCCTAGAGCGTTTTCTACAGCTCGCACGGAGCTGACGGCGTGAACCGTAGTTCAGACACCTCATATGCGTTGGGCCATGAGCCACGCGTCGCGTGGGTCACGGCCGGGCAAGATGATCTCCAGCCCGCGGAACATGGTGCTGGAGCTCCAGGCGTCGGTCACTTTTCCGCCGTCGATCTGTACTTCGAGGCGCAAGTGACCCTCGATGCGAGTGACGGGATCGATTACGAGTTTCTCGGCCACTGTCCCTCCCTGGTCATTCCGATTCGTTCTTGGTGAGCTGGCGGACCACGACTGCACCCGCTACGCCGGCGGCCAAGCCTGCGGCCGCGCCGATCACTCCGGCACCGGCAGGCGAGATGCCCTTCCCTGCCCCTTCCACTTCTGGATAGGTGGCGGGTGGAACCTTGTCTTCGTCTGCGATAGGTACCGTCTCATAGGCGGCGCGTTCCCAGAAGTTGGGGGCTGCGCATGCGATGCAGCCATGCCCGGCCGCGACAGGCCAACTCAGGCCGCCGTTCCAGCGGATCGTGGGGCAGTTTTGGTAGGCAACCGGCCCCTTGCAGCCCATCTGGTAGAGGCACCAGCCGTTGCGGTGTCCCTCGTCTCCCCACTCGCGCACGAACTCGTTCTTGTCAAAGTGTGCGCGTCGCTCGCAGTTATCGTGGATGCGGCGTCCGTAGGCAAAGAGCGGCCGTCCCAGGTCGTCCATAGCCGGTAGGCCGAAGGTTAGATAGTGCACCACTGTTGCGGTCAGGTTGTCGACGTTGTAGGGGCAGCCTGGTAGGTTGATGATCGGCTTGTCGGTGATGATGTCCCGGACACCCTTGGCGCCGGTCGGATTCGGGGGGGTGGCAGGCCAGCCGCCGTAGAAGGCGCAGGCGCCCACCGCGATGATCGCTGCCGTGTTGGCCGCTACCTCTTTCAGGATATCTTCGGCCGACTTGCCCCCGATGCAGCAATAGATGGCGTTGTCTCCTGTGGGGATCGCTCCCTCGACTACGGTAATGTAGCCTCCTGCCGCCACGGTGTCCATGAGCGATTTCTCCGCGCCGGCACCGGAGGGAGCCATGATGGTCTCGTGGTAGTCGACGGAGAGGATATCGAGAACCAGCTCGGCCACGGTTGGCTGGTTGGCCCTCAGGAGGGATTCGGTGCAGCCTGCACAGTCCTGAAGCTCGAGCCAGATGATGGGAGGACGCTTGACCGTCTCCAGGGCATAGGCCACTTTGGGAATCGCACTGGCCGGCAGGGCAAGTGTTCCGGCCATGAGCGCGCAGAACTTGAGAAACTCGCGGCGCGAGATCCCCTTTTGGGCAAGTGAATCAGTCAGACTCGTGTCTGGATTGCCTTCCATATGCGTCGTTCCTCCTTGATAGACTGACAGGACCAACGAGATGGCCGCGAGGTTGACATTGCCTCGAACAGCCCGAACACGCTACGGAAATAGCAGGTTCTGCTAGGCTTCCCTCCTTTCCATGGCGCTCATGCCCACCTTTCTTCTTACCTGGCCCAAGTACGAACCTCAGGTACCTTGCCTCGGACGCGCAGAGCACCTGCCACCGAGTGCAGGGTGTATGCCCGAGTCTAGCATGGCCGCCCATTCGTGTCAAGTGGGCAAGTCGAATCTTTGGAGAAAGTCTCGCTCGGATCCTGCTGCATGGACGGAGCGAAGACGCACACGCTGCAGGGCAGACGTTTCGCTTTTCGTCGCGGGCTGGCCGGGAATAGGCACTTTTCGAACGAGTGGAGGGGAGTTCCTAGCAGATGCGCGGCAGTTGCTCGCCCATCAGCATAGCTACGACGCGCCGCGCCCCGAGAGATGTGCGCAGCACAACACGCCCAGGATGCTGCTCGCAGACGTGGCCGACCAGCGCAGCATCTGCGCCGAGCGGATCTCGCCGCAGGGCTTCCAGGGCCTGGAGGGCCACGCTCCGGTCGACGATGGCCACGAGCTTGCCCTCGTTGGCCACGTACAGCGGATCCAGGCCGAGTAGCTCGCACGCGGCGCGCACCGGCTCTCGCACCGGGATCTGCCTTTCCTCGATCTCTATCCCCGCGTGGGAGGCAGAGGCAATCTCGTTCAGGGTGGTCGCCAGGCCGCCCCGCGTCGGATCGCGCAGCACGTGCACGCCGCCGGGGCCGGTGGCCTCGAGCAGGCTCGCCACCAGCCCGTTGAGGGGGGCGCAGTCGCTCTGAAGTGGGCTGTCAAAAGCCAACCCTTCGCGCTGTGTGAGGATCGTCATGCCATGGTCGCCCATGGTGCCGCGAAAGCAGCATGGCATCGCCGGGGCGGGCCCTTTCGCCGCCGATCTCAATGCCCGGCGCGATCGTTCCGATGCCCGCGGTGTTGATGAATAGGCGGTCGGCGCTGCCGCGATCCACCACCTTGGTGTCTCCGGTCACTACCTGGACTCCGGCCTGCTCGCGCCGTGGCGGCCATCGAGGCCACGATCCGCTCGAGGTCGCTCAGCAGCAGCCCTTCCTCGATGATGAATCCGGCGCTGAGCCAGAGGGGCTTGGCACCGCTCATGCTCAGGTCATTCACCGTGCCGCACACCGCCAGCTTTCCGATGTCTCCCCCGGGGAAGAAGAGAGGGCTAACGACGTAGCTGTCGGTGGTGAAGGCCAAGGCGCAGGCCGGCCCCAGCGGCCAACTCAAGGACGGCCGAGTCGTCGAGGTGCCGGAGGGCGGGATTGCCGAAATGCCGCAAGAAGAGGCGCTGCACGAGGTCGTGGCTCAGCTTGCCACCGGAGCCATGCGCGAGGAGGACTCGGTCGTCGCTCATGAGCAATCCTGTTCGAATTGGTAGTAGGCCGCGCATGCCCCTTCGGACGAAACCATGCAGGGACCGACCGGCCGGGCAGGCGTGCAGGCTGTGCCAAAGAGCGGGCATTGGGGTGGAAGCATTGTGCCGCGCAGAACCTCGCCGCACCGGCAGCCCCGGTGCTCGCGAACCGGGCCGGGATCCGGCTCGAAGATGCGGCCTGCGTCCAGGTGCGAAAGCTCCCCGCGGATTCTCAGGCCGCTGGCCGGCACGATCCCCAATCCTCGCCAGTCGGCTGCGTCCGACCTCGAACACCCGGTCCATCACCGCCAGGGCCGAAGGGTTGCCCTGGCGCGTGACGGTGCGGCTGTAGGAGTTGGCCACCGCAGGGTTCCGGTCTTCGATCATGTCGACCAGGTCGGCGACGGACCGGAGAATGTCCAGCGGCTCAAAGCCGGCCACGGCCACCGGCACCTGGTACTCCGATGGAAGGAACTCCCAGGCATCGGCGCCGATGATGGCGGTGACGTGGCCCGGTCCGATAATGCCGTCGAGTGCCACGTCGCCGGCGTCGAGGATCGCGCGCGTGGCCGGCGGGGTAAGCTTGTGAAGGCTCAGCACGGAAAAGTTGCCCACGCCTTCGGCCTCTGCCTGGAGAATCGTGGCGGCCACCGTGGGCGCCGTGGTCTCGAACCCCACACCCAGGAAGACGACCGGGCGGGTAGGGTTGTCGCGGGCAATCCGCAGGGCGTCAAGGGACGAGTAGACCATGCGGACGTCACCCCCACCGGCCCGGGCATCCTGCAGGCTTTGGCGGCTCCCCGGCACCCGGATCATGTCGCCAAAGGTAGTCAGGATGAGGCCCGGCACTCTCGCCAGGGCGATGGCGCGGTCCAGGTCCGCGTTCGACGTGACGCACACCGGGCAGCCCGGCCCGGAGCGGAGCTCCACCGTCGCCGGCAGCAGGGAGCGCAGCCCATAGCGCAGGATGGCGTGGGTGTGGCCCCCGCAGAACTCCATCAGGCGAACGGGCCTCCTCGATCGCGCCTGGATGCGGCCGAGGAGCGCGCGGGCCAGGGCCGGATCACGGAACTCGTCGATGTATTTCATGTCAATGCTCAACTCTCAATTCACAATGTACAATTCACAGTTCACAATGCACAATTGACAATGCACAGAAGTCACGGCCTTCACTTCTGCGATTGCGCATTGAGCATTGCGCCTTGTGCATTATGCCTTGTGCATTGCCAGGGCGACCTGCCCCAAACTGATGCCCCCGTCGTTGCAGGGCACCTGGTGATGCAGGAGAACCTTGAACCCCGCATCGTCGAGCCGCGCCACGGTCAGAGCCAGCAGCAGCCGGTTCTGGAAGCAACCGCCGGTGAGAGCCACGGTTCGCAAACCCGACTCTGCCGCGATCCGCCGGCAGACGTCGTCGATGAGCGCAGCCATGGTGTGGTGAAAGCGCAGGGCAATCGTGGCCGGGGTGACGCGGGCTGCCAGGTCGGCCTGGATGGCCTCGATAAGCGGGCGTAGGCGGATCAGGTAGGGCAAGTCCCCCTCACCCCCGCCGTCCAGTCCGTACGGGTAGGTCACAGGGTGCGTTGCCGGACTGGAGGCACTTGCTGCCTCCGTTGCCAGCATCTCCATCTCAATAGCCGCCTGCGCCTCGAAGCTAACCTCCTGCCGGATGCCGGCCAGGGCAGCCACCGCATCAAAGAGGCGGCCGGCAGCCGAGGTCATGGGGGTATTCAAGCCGCGGTCCACCTGCTGGCAGACAATCTTCTCTTGCTGGGCGCTGATGCCCGGCAGTGCCGCTGCCAGGCCTGTCAGTGCATAGACATACCCCAGCGCCAGACGCCATGGGTTGCGGATGGCCGCCTCACCCCCAGGCATCGGGAGGTATTCCAAGTGCGCGGCCCGCCGGAATCCGCGATAGTCGCCTACGAAGAACTCGCCGCCCCAGATGCGGCCGTCCTGTCCATAGCCGGTCCCGTCCCATGCCACTCCGATGACCGGGCCCGCATCCGGCCTCCACCCGTTGTCGACCAGGCAGGCCGCGACATGGGCGTGGTGGTGCTGCACCGCGATCAGTCTACTATCCGCCATACGTTGGGCGTACTGGGTGGAGAGATAGTCGGGATGCAGGTCGTGCGCGATCGCCTCCGGCTCGACGCGGAAGAGGTGCCGAAAGAGCGCCACGGACGCCTCAAAGTGATCGAGCGTTTCCACATTTTCCATGTCGCCGATGTGCTGGCTCACGAAAGCCAAATCCTCGCGCGCCATGCAGAAGGTGTTCTTCAGCTCGCCGCCCACTGCCAGGATCTGCCGCGTCGTGAAGGGTAGCCGGACGGGGAATGGGGCATAGCCGCGCGAGCGCCGCAGCGGCTGTCCTCCCCCCTCTGGTTTCGTAGGGCGGGTTTCCATACCCGCCCCCGTCGGCCGGGGTGAGAATGGTACTCCGCTCCCGGGAACAAACCACACCGAGTCATCATACCGTGCATAAATATCGCGGTTGTGCATCAGGAAGGCATCCGCCAGGTGCCCCAGCCGCCGGCGCGCCTCGTCATTCTCCTGGGCGATGGGTTCCTCCGAGAGGTTGCCGCTGGTCATCACCAGGGGGCGGCCCGCATCGCGGAGCAGGATGTGATGCAGCGGCGTGTAAGGGAGCATCACGCCCAGGTAGAGGTTGCCCGGTGCCACCTCGCGCGCCACAGTCGAATCGTCGCGCCGGCGCAGCAGGACGATTGGGCACTGCTGGCTGGTGAGCAGCGCTTCCTCCTCGGTGCCGGCGTCGCAGTGCCGGCGCACCTCGTCCATTGTCGCCATCATGATGGCGAGTGGCTTGGCCGGCCGGCCCTTGCGCGCGCGCAGGGTCTCGACTGCTCGTGCGTTGGTGGCATCACACGCCAGGTGAAATCCCCCCAGCCCCTTCAGGGCCAGGATCGACCCCGCGATCAGCATCTCGGCCGCCCGGGCAATCGTATCTCCCTCCGTTTCGGGTTGTGCATCACTCCCGTAGCCTAGCCCTTGTGGGCGTCGCTTTGCCCAGACGCCTCCAGCCACACCTGCGGCCCGCACTCCGGGCACGCATTCGGCTGGGCGTGAAAGCGGCGGTTGAGGGGGTCTTCGTACTCCCGCCGGCACTCTGGGCACATCGGAAAGGCCGCCATGGTGGTCAGCGGACGGTCATAGGGGATGTCGCGGATGATGGTGAAACGCGGACCGCAGTTGGTGCAGTTGGTGAATGGGTAGCGAAAGCGGCGGTCACCCGGGTCCAGAAGCTCGCGCAGGCAGTCCGGGCAGGTGGCAATGTCGGGGGAGATGAGCTGGTAGCGCCCCTCTTCTGCCACGCTGTGGCGGATCTCAAACCGGTCGTAGCCGGCTGGGGCAAGATCCGTGCTTTCCACGGCGATGATATGCGCCAGCGGTGGTGCCTTGGCAGTGAGGTCCGGACAAAGGCGCCCAGGGCATCGACCGGGCCCTCTACCTCGAGGTCCACTCCGCCAGAATGGTTCAGCACCCATCCGGTAAGGCCGTGGTCGTGCGCCAGCCGGTAAACGAAAGGCCGGAAACCTACGCCCTGAACCACGCCGCGGACGCTGATCCGCTTGCGCCCCAGGTCCGAGGCCCAGGACTCGTCGGTGTGCTGCATGTCAATGCTCAACTCGCAAGGCACTACCTCCTATCCTCCATTGTGCCTTGTGCATTGTTCCTTGTGCATTGCGACAAGCCACTCTACCCAGGCCTCCAGGCCGTCACCGGTCTTGCACGACATGCCAAAGATCGGCGCCCCGGCATTCAGTGCGCGCACCGCTGTCCGGAACGCGTCCAGGTCAAAGTCGAGGTAGGGCATCAGGTCGAGCTTGTTGAGCACCAGGGCATCCACGACCGTGTACATGCCCGGGTACTTGATCGGCTTGTCGTCCCCTTCCGGTACGTGGGCGATCAGTCACGTTCAGCCGCTCGCCCAGGGCAAAGCCGGCCGGGCAGACCAGGTTGCCCACATTCTCGATGAACAGGAGATCGATCTGGTCCAAGGGAAGCTGTCGCAGCGCCCCCTGCACCTGCATGGCGTCGAGGTGGCAGCCACCCCCCGTGTTGATCTGGATCACCGGTGTGCCGGTTGCGGCGACCCGGTCGGCGTCGATGCGCCCTGCCAGATCGCCCTCGATTACGCCGACTCTCAGCCGGCCCTTCAGCGCGTCGATCGTGCGGAGAATGAGGCTGGTCTTGCCCGCCCCTGGCGAGGCCATAAGGTTGATCGCCACGACGCCCTGTTGATCCAGCAGGCAGCGGTTGCCCAGGGCGATCTCGTCGTTCGCGCTGAGGATCTGCTCGACGACGGCGACCTGCCTTGCGGTCTCAGACATGGCTTCTCTTCCGGACCTATTCGACCTCGATACTGGAGACAAAGAACTCCTTTCCGGCGATCACGTCGCCCCCCAGGGCGCCACATTCGGGGCAGGTCCACAGCCGGCTGTCAGGCGGCGCATACTCGGCTTTGCATGAGCGGCACTGGGCCAGCGGTGGGATCCGGTCGATGGTGAGCTTGGCTCCTGCGGCGGCGGTGTCCTTGGACAAGAAGTCGAAGTAGAACTGGATCGAGTCGTCGACAAAGCCGGATAGATCGCCGATGGTCAGGTGGATGGTGAGGATCCGGCTTGCGCCGGCCTTGGCCGCATGGCGCAGCGCAATGTCGAGGATGGACTGGGTGACGGGTAGCTCGTGCATGGGCGGGATTATACCATGCCGTGAGCAAGAGACAAGAAACAGGGGAGTGGCCTGAGGAACGGGCCCGCGCCGGCCGCTGCATGGCCGTCGGGACTGGTGCTCAGGTTGCCGCGCCCGTCTCCCCGCCCCTCCGGGAGCCTCCCCACCCCCTCCCCACGTCTGTGGACACGCCAACGACGAGCCAGGACCGCCCGGCCGGAGTACCGGCCCGGCTGCGCGCACGGCCGGCACCGCGCCGCTGGCTTGACAGCCAACGGCCCAGGCGCTACAATTGCCCTAACAAACGAAGGAGAGCAAGCCCATGAGATTGCATATCAAGCGCGTCATGTACGAGCCTGTCGAAGTGGATCCCGCCGAGCTATGCACCATGCGAGAGGCCCGCGATCTGACCGGGCTCACCTATCCCGGGCTTGTCCGCGCCGTGGAGCGCGGCGTGCTCACCGAGTTGCTCGACGAGACCAAGGCCGGCACCTTCCGCCGCCGGCGCTGGCTGCTGCGCTCCGAGGTCGAGGCACTCGCCGCCAAGCGCAAGGGCTAAGCCGGGCCGACCCCAACACCCTCACGCCCTCCGGGCGCCGCTGCGGCGGGACCAACGACGGCCTCCGGCAGTGCCCCCGGAGCCCCGCCGAGCGCCTCCCCGGTGCCCACCCCAGGACCCCCACACCCATCAGGGATCAGGATCCGGATCACGATCAGGGATCAACATTTCGGCTCGCCATCAGCCATCAGTATCTGCTATCAACCGTCAGCCATCTGCTATCGGCCATTAGCTATCAGCCATCGGCCATCTGCCTCGTTTGACCCGTCACCCCCCTTCTGGTATACTTCCCCCGATCCGGTGACCGCCCACAGCCGGGCACCGCAGCCCGCACAGGAGACTGCATCAGCAAGCAACGCAAGGCCATCCTACGCAACCCGTTCCTGCTCGCGATCCTTATCTTGGCGCTGGGCACCATCCTCTTTCTCGTTGCCGACGCCTACCTCCTTCCCCACCTGGCGGAGGACTGGCGCTCGCCCTTCGTCGCCATCGGGCCGGATTCGCGCTTGCCATCGCGATCGTCGGCGGCATTGTGGGCACCATCGCCGGCATCCAACAGCTCACGGAGAAAAAGGCACCTGCACTCAGCCTTGAAGACGTCAAGGCGGCCGTAAAAGAGGTCGTTCCCGAGCCAATCATCTCGGCCGCTAGCCAAGACACCGCCTACACCCCCCCGCCGCCGCCCGACCCCGCCACCCTCCCCGACCCCGGCCCCTCCCGCCCGGCTCCCGCCTCCCCTTCACCCGCAACGCCCTCTTCACCGGCCGCCACGACCGCTCCTGGCCCTCGCCCGCGCCCTCCTCCACGCCCCCGCCGGCCCCGCCCTCGTCACCCAGGCCGTCACCGGCATGGGCGGCATCGGCAAGACCCAGCTCGCCGTCGAGTTCGCCTACCGCTACGGCCGCTACTTCCACGGCGTCCACTGGCTCGACGCCCGCGACCCCGGCCTCCTCCCTGCCGAGATCGCCGCCTGCGGCGCGCCATGACCCTGCCCGACTGGCCCGACAACCAGCCCGAGCAGGTCGCCCTCACCCTCGCCGCCTGGCGCGAGCCGGCCCCCGCCTGGTCATCCTCGACAACCTGGAGGACGTCGCCGCCGCCCGCGACTGGCTGGCTCAGCTCGCCGCGGCCCCGTCGCGCTTCCTGCTCACCGCCCGCCGCTCCGACTGGCCCGCGCGACCTCGGCCTGCTCCCCTCCCCCTCGCCCTCTTCTCGCCGGCGGAGAGCCCGCGCCTTCCTGCGCCGGCACCTGCCCGAGGCCCGCTCCCGACGCCGATCTAGACGCCCTGGCCGAGCGCCTCGGCCACCTGCCCCTTGCGCTGCAGCTCGCCGGCCGCTACCTCGACGCCCGCCCCCGCCTCACCGTCGCCGACTACGCCGCCGGCCTGCCTCCGTTCTCGACGATCCGGCCATGCGGGCCTTGCGTGCCGACCTGGGCGACCCCGCCGGCCACGACCTCGACCTGGCCGCCACCTTCTTCCGCTCCTGGCAGCGGGTCACCGCCGACGAGCGCCCGCCGCCTCTTCCTGTGGCCGGCTACTGCGCCCCCAACCAGCCCATCCCCTGCGCCTTCTGGAGCAGGCCGCCGGCCTCGACGAGACCGCCTGCGACGAGGCCCTCGGCCGCTCCTCGCCGGCCTCGGCCTTCTCACGTTCGACGACCCCGCACGCCGGCCCGACCATCCACCCTCTCCTGGCCGAGTACGCCCGCTCCCTGGCCCAGTACGGCGCCGCGGGCGTTCGCTCGCCCGCCCTCGCCTACGCCCTGGTCGCCTGTGCCATGAGGCCAACGAGTCCGGCCTGCCTGTCCCGCTTCTTCCGCCTCCGCCCCCACCTGGAGGCTGTCGCTGCCGGCCGCCGACGCCGCCGGCTGCGACAAGGCCGGTGCCTCTGGAACGACCTGGGCTACCACCTCCGACGTGGTCGCCGACTATCCCGCGTGCCCGCGCCGCCTTCGAGCGCGCCCTGGCCATCGACGAAGCCGCCTTCGGCCCCGACCACCCCGCGTCGCCATCGACGTCAACAACCTGGGCCGGGTGCTGCAGGCCCTGGGCGACCTGGCCGGCGCCCGCGCCGCCTTCGAGCGCGCCCTGGCCATCGACGAGCGCGCCTAGGCCCCGACCATCCCGACGTCGCCACCGCGTCAACAACCTGGGCGTGGTGCTGCAGGCCCTGGGCGACCTGGCCGGCGCCCGCGCCGCCTATCGAGCGCGCCCTGGCCATCGACGAGGCGCGCCTACGGCCCCGACCATCCCACCGTCGCCATCCGCGTCAACAACCTGGGCATGGTGCTGCAGGCCCTGGGCGACCTGGCCGGCGCCCGCGCCGCCTATCGAGCGCGCCCTGGCCATCGACGAGCGCGCCTACGGCCCCGACCATCCCACCGTCGCCACCCGCGTCAACAACCTGGGCGGCGTGCTGCATGACCTGGGCGACCTGGCCGGCGCCCGCGCCGCCTTCGAGCGCGCCCTGGCCATCGACGAAGCGCGCCTCGGCCCCGACCACCCGGAAGTCGCCATCCGCGTCAACAACCTGGGCATGGTGCTGCAGGACCTGGGCGACCTGGCCGGCGCCCGCGCCGCCTTCGAGCGCGCCCTGGCCATCGACGAGCGCGCCTTCGGCCCCGACCATCCCACGTCGCCATCCGCGTCAACAACCTGGGCAGCGTGCTGCAGGACCTGGGCGACCTGGCCGGCGCCCGCGCCGCCTACGAGCGCGCCCTGGCCATCGACGAGCGCGCCTACGGCCCCGACCATCCCGACGTCGCCACCGTTCAACAACCTGGGCCGGGTGCTGCAGTGCCCTGGGCGACCTGGCCGGCGCCCGCGCCGCCTTCGAGCGCGCCCTGGCATCTCGAGCCACTTCCTCCCTCCCGACCACCCCATCATCCGCATCGTCCGCGACAACCTCGAATCCCTCCCTCCGGCCGGCGAGTAATCGCCATCGTCCATCCGCTATCAGCTATCCGCTATCTGCCATCCGCCCATAACCATCGGTTATACCCCCTACCGATTTGACACACCCGAACACTTGTGCTACTCTTCCCCCGTGGCACGACCCACCTCGCAGCCATCGCGAGCGGCGCCGGCACCGAAGCCCCCCTCGCTCGCAGCCCGCCTCCTCCGCCGGCTGACCGGCAGGCCGGCAGCCCTCACGACCCTCCCGGTCCGCATCGACGACTCCGCACGGCTGGACCCGCTTCTCGACCCCCGCATCCAACGAGCGCGACGCCGCCGAGCTCCAGGAGCTCTACCAAGACGCACTCACCGCCTGGCGCAAGAACCCCATCGCCAAGCGCATCGTCGACATCACCACCGACTATTGCCTGGGCGACGGCCTGACCCCCACCGCCCCCGGCATGGCAGGCGCCTGGATCGACCGCTTCTGGACCCACCCGAAAAACCTGATGCCCGTCCGCATGCACGAGCTCTCCGACGAGCTTGCCCGCGCCGGCGACCTCTTCCTCACCCTACACCGCAACCCGGCCGACGGCATGTCCTACGTCCGCCCCATCCCCAAGGACCGGATCTCCGGCATCGAAACCCTCGCCAACGACTGGGAGACCGAGATCGCCTACACCGAAACCCGCGGCCCGGCCGAGACGATCACCTGGCTCTCCCCGAATCACCCTGACGCCGCCGGCGCCGCCGCCGTCATGCTCCACTACCGCGTCAATGGCGTGGTCGGCGCCCAAATGGGCGAATCCGACCTGGCCACGCTGATCCCCTGGCTCCAGCGCTACTGCCGCATGCTGGAGGATAGGGTCCGCCTCAATTGGGCGATGAAGGCCTTCCTCTGGCTGATCACCGTCCCCACCGCCAAAGTCGTCGACAAGCGAGAGCAGTACCGGACGCCGCCCGAAGGCGGCTCGATCATCGTCAAGGACGCCGGCGAGACCTGGGAGGCGATCACCCCCAACCTGCACGCCTTCGACGCGCAGTACGACCTCCAAGCCGTCCGGGGCATAATCGACGCCGGCTCGGGTTTTCCCCCTCACTGGCGAGGTGAGGCCACCGACTCCATCTCCCTCCCAGGGAGAGGGCGGGGGTGAGGGTGA
Source organism: uncultured Chloroflexia bacterium (assembly GCA_963701775.1). Taxonomy (GTDB): domain Bacteria; phylum Chloroflexota; class Anaerolineae; order JAAYZQ01; family JAAYZQ01; genus DAOQVR01. Next base: position 514,746 of record CAVPBH010000027.1, on the reverse strand, counting down.
ATCCCTCCAAAATCGGAAATCCCAAATCCCAAATGGATCGATGGCATACCCGATATGTTGATAGGGTGATAGGGTTCGGCAGCAAGGCAAGAGCGGTCCGGAAAGGCTCAGAGGTGCCTCTTGACACCCCTTGGCGCCAATGGTATCATGCTCGGCAGGAAGGAGAGAGCCCTTGGAAACGGAGAACCCATCCTCCGATCGAGCCGGCAACCGGGCGCAGGATCCGGCTGGCAGCGAGCCGGTCTGGACCTACCGCGGCTACCAGCTCCGCGCCAGCGAGTTCACCACCGCCATGGTCCACTTCTTCCGGGCCGAGGTCCAGCGGGCCAACGTCTGGAGGCAGCGACTGGATGCGACGACCAACTGGGCGGTGATCACGACAGGCGCGGCCCTTTCTTTCGCCTTCAGCCGCTCCCTCGCCGAAGACCACAAGGTGATCATCCTGGACGTCCTGTTGGTTACCCTCTTCCTCTATATCGAGGCCCGCCGCGACCGCTACTACGAGCTGTGGAGCTACCGCGTTCGGCTGATGGAGACCGATTTCTTCGCCGCCATGCTGGTGCCCCCCTTCCACCCCTCCGCCGACTGGGCCGAGAGCCTGGCCGAGAGCCTGCTTCATCCCCAGCTCACCGTCACCATGTGGGAAGCCCTGGGGCGTCGCCTGCGCAGGAACTATCTCTGGATCTATGCGGTACTGGCGCTGGCCTGGCTGGGCAAGGTCTGGCTGCATCCGGTCCCTTCCTCCTCCTGGGCTGAGATCATGTCGCGGGCGGCCATCGGTGCCGTGCCCGGCGAGGCAGTGCTCGCCGTGGGCTGGCCTTCAATCTCGCCCTGCTTCTGCTTGCGCTGCTCACGGTTGGCCTGCATCAGGCCGCGGGCGAGGTCCTGCCACGCTACGGCTCTTTCCATCTGCCGGCCGAGGCACCAGCCGGCCAGCCCCGGCGCCTCGCTCGCCTTGGCGGCGTGGTTCCGCCCCAGCCAGCGGCGGCAGCAGCTTCTTGCCTTCATCGTCACCGACCAGTCCAAGGCCGTCTCGGAGCGAATCCTGCGCGAGATGAATCGCGGCGTCACCGCACTATCGGGCGTCGGCATGTACAGCCATCAGCCGCATGTCGTCCTCATGTGCGCCCTGACCGTGACTGAAGTACCGCTGCTCAAGGCGCTCGTGGCCGAGCAGGACCCCAAGGCCTTTGTCACCCTCACGCCGGCCGAAGAGGTCCTGGGGAGAGGGTTTTCTCCTCTCCAACAGGAAGGCACACCCTCCTCAACGGGCTGAGCCCAACCCCGCCACCGGTCGGACTGCCACAGCGACCCGGCGATTTGCGCCCCGGACAAGGGTGCGGTACACTACCCCCAGGCGTTGGCACTCTGCGTGTGAGAGTGCTAACGCGCCCATCATGTCACAGTAAGGAAGGTACAGGAGGGAAACGATGACACTGAAGTTGAGACCATTGGGAGACCGGGTGTTGGTCGAGCCGACCGAGCGGGAAGAGATGACCGCGAGCGGCATCTACGTGCCGGAGACGGCGAAGGAAAGGCCGCAGGAGGGCGTGGTAGTTGCGGTGGGACCTGGCCGGAAAGACGACGACGGGAAAGTGATCCCGATGGACGTCAAGAAGGGGGACCGGGTGCTGTACGCCAAGTACGGTGGTACGGAAGTGAAGCTAGAGGACAAGAAGTACCTGATCCTCAAAGAGACCGACATACTGGCGATCCTGGACTAGGCCAGGGCAGAAGAGAGACAAGGGAGAGATACGATGGCGAAGCAGATATCGTTTGCGGAAGAAGCGCGCCGCGACCTGAAGGTGGGCGTGGACGCGTTGGCGAATGCGGTGAAGGTGACGTTGGGGCCGAAGGGACGGAACGTGGCGTTGGACAAGAAGTGGGGCGCGCCGACGATCACGCATGACGGCGTGACGGTAGCGAAAGAGATCGAGCTGCCGTTGGCCGTTCCAGAACATGGGCGCGCAGTTGTTGAAGGAAGCGGCGACGAAGACGAACGACGTGGCGGGGGACGGGACGACGACGGCGACGGTGTTGGCGCAGATGATCGTGACCGAGGGACTGCGGAACGTGGCGGCCGGAGCGAACCCGATGCTGATCAAGAACGGGATCGCGCGGGCGTCGGAAGCGATCGTGGGCGCGCTGAAGGCATCGGCGGTCGAGATCGACACGAAGGAAGAGATCGCGAACGTGGCGGCCATCTCGGCGAACGACCGGGAGATCGGGAACGCTGATCGCGGACGTGATGGAGAAGGTGGGGAAGGATGGCGTGATCACGGTCGAGGAGAGCAAGGGACTGGCGTTCGAGACGGAGTACGTCGAGGGGATGCAGTTCGACCGTGGGTACATCAGCGCCTACTTTGTGACCGACCCAGAGCGGATGGAAGCAGTGATCCAGGAGCCGCTGATCCTGATCTACGACAAGAAGATCTCGGCGGCGCAGGACATCATCCCGCTGCTGGAGAAGCTGGTGCAGTCAGGGCGGAAGAACCTGGTGATCCTCTGCGAGGACGTGGACGGGGAAGCGCTGGCGACGCTGGTGCTGAACAAGCTGCGGGGCGTGTTCAACGTGGTCGCGGTGAAGGCGCCCGGGTTTGGGGATCGTCGGAAGGCGATGCTGCAGGACATTGCGGTGTTGACGGGCGGCGAAGTGATCACGGAAGAGATGGGACGGAAGCTGGAGACGGCGACGATCCGGGATCTGGGCCGCGCGGACAAGGTCGTGTGCACGAAGGAAGAGACGACGATCATCGGCGGGGCCGGAGACGAGAGCCAGATCAAGGGGCGGATCAACCAGATCAAGGCCGAGATCGAGGCGAGCACGTCGGACTATGACAAGGAAAAGCTCCAGGAGCGGATGGCGAAGCTGACGGGTGGGGTAGCGATCATCCGCGTCGGCGCCGGCACGGAAGTGGAGCTGAAGGAGAAGAAGCACCGGGTAGAGGACGCGCTGAGCGCGACCCGAGCGGCGGTGGAAGAAGGGATCGTGCCGGGCGGTGGCGTGGCGTTGATCAACGCGATACCGGCTTTGGCGAAGATCAAGATGGAGTTCGAGGACGAGAACACGGGCGTGACGATCGTGAGGCGGGCACTGGAAGAGCCGATGCGGCAGTTGGCAGTGAACGCGGGACGCGACGGGGCGGTGATCGTGGAGAACGTACGTCGGGAGCAGAAGGCAAAGAAGAACCTGAGCGTCGGATACGACGTGCTGCGGGACGTGTACGTGGACATGATCAAGCAGGGCATCATCGACCCGGTGAAGGTAACGCGGAGTGCGGTAGAGAACGCGGCGAGCATCGGGGCGATGATTCTGACGACCGAAGCGTTGATCAGCGACATACCGGAGAAGGAAAAGCCGGCCGCTCCGCAGATGCCGGAGTACTAGAGCGCAGACACAAAGCCCGGCCCCCAGGGCCGGGCGTTTCTTCTAGACAGGTGCAACGCACCTCGGAGGTGCGTTGCACCTGTGCTTTCTACGCCGCGATCAGCAGCCCCACGCCGACCAGGATCGGCGTCAGGATGTTGATCAGGACATTCATCCCCATGGCAGGCGCCAGCTTGGGCATATTCTCCGCGTACCGGGCCGCGCTCATGGACGTAAAGACCGCCAGCGGCAGGGTGAGGAGCCCAAGGAGCGCCCATGCGGGGAGCAGCCCGAGCAGCACGCCGATCAGGATCGACAGGTAGGTAGCCGCCAGGAAGAGCGTGTAGACGATTGCGCCGACCCGGCGCCCGGCCACGATCACCAGGTGCTTCCGCCCCACCGTCTTGTCTGGCTCCGCATCGGGGAACTGGTTCAGGAGCAGTAGGTTGCTGACCAGGAAAAAGGGCACCAGGGACGCGAAAAAGGCCGACCAGCTATACGCCCCGGTCAGGACGAAGGCCGTGCCCATGACCATCAACGTGCCAAACCCGAAGCCGGGGGCAATCAGGCACAGAAGCCAATTGTGCGTGAGCCAGGTGGTGTAGACCACAATGACGATGAGGCCCAGGAGCCCAAGCGGCAAGAGCCTCCACCCTTGGACCGTAAGGAAGTAGACTCCGATCGCGCCGCAGATGGCCAGGGAAATCAACCCGGTCCACAGCGCCGCGCCCGCCATCTCGGGCTGGGCCGGCAGGGTACCACTGCCGCCGCTGAAGGGCGTCTTCATCGTGCGGAAATCCAGCCCGCTCCGAAAGTCAAAGTACTCGTTGAGCGCGTTGACGCTGATGTGCGCCGCGAGTGAGCCGATCAGCACGAGGATGACGTGCCCCCAATTGATGGGGGTCGGCTGCGGCTGCTGTGCCTGCCACCAGACGGCCACCCCGGTGCCCAACAGCACGAGGGCCGGGGGCAGGACGAGAAAGGGGGCGCGCATCGGCCCCAAGAGCAGCTTCGGATTCTTCACCTTGATCTCCTTCGATATGATTCCTGCGACTATCCAACACGAATCTTCAGGATTGCGGCCAGCACCAGGCCAAGACCGACCAGTGCCGGGTTCACGACGTTCAGCATGGCGTTGTACCCCAGGAAGCGCATGAGCCCGGGCAGGTCATCGGCATGCCGCCGCACGCCGGCGACGGTCATGACTGCCAGCGGAAAGGTGACGAAAAGGACCAGGCTTGGCCAGGGCAGGACCTTGAGCACCACGCCCACCAGCAGCGAGGCATACACCGCCATCAGAAGCACGCCATAGACGTAGCTGCTCGCCCTGCGGCCTGCCACGATCGGCAGGTTACGCCGGCCCACACTCTTGTCGGCCTCCACGTCTGGGTATTGATTCAGGAGGAGCAGGGCGTTCCCCTGGAAGAACATGACCAGCGAGCCAAAAAAGGAGGGCCAGGTGTAGTGGCCCGTGAGGACATAGTTCACCCCGTTGATCATCAGCAGTCCAAACCCAAAGCCTGTCGCCAGCAGGCTGAGCAGTGGGACGTGCGTGATCCATGGCGTGTAGAGCACGATGGTCACCAGCCCAAGGATGCCCAAGGGCAGCAGGCCCCAGCCTACCTTCCACACGAAAAAGAGCCCGATGATCCCCGCCACGGCCAATGCGCCCAGCCCCATGCCCAAGGCAGCGCGCGCGACCTCGGGATGGTCACGCAGCGTGCCGCTCCCCCCGCTGAAGGGGGTCCGCTCGCTCGCCAGGTCCAGGCCGCTCTTGAAGTCAAAGTACTCGTTGAGGGCATTGACGGCGACGTGGGCTGCCAGCGCTCCGACGAAGGCAAGAAGCACGTACCAGGGGTTGATTTGCCGCTGCGTCGTGATCGAGGTGCCGACGCCGAGCAGGACGCAGGCCACGTCCATCCACAAAAAGTCGGCGCGAGCTGGCCCCAGCCAGAATCTGAGATTCTTCATCCAGTCTCTCCCTTTCTTGACCTTTGCCCCTCCTTGGAGACGACGCGAAGGAGAAACGCTGTAACGCGCGATTCTATCATTTGCCTCGAGATCAGGCAAACTCAGACAGGCCAGGCTGCGGCATGATTCTATTCGCACTGCGCTGCGCAGGCCCTGGTGAAGGATTTGTCAGCGGGTTTCACGTGTGCTACACTGAAGCGCTCTCTGGCGAGAGATGCCCTTGGGCAGTGCGGGGCATATCAGAGGGAGAGGTTTACCCTCGTCCCGGTGGGAGATGTTGGGAGCGGCGCGCATGAGACGAACAGTGGCTGGACTGCTGCTGGCAACACTATTGCTGGTGATTCTGACCCTCCGGACCGCACCCACGGGAGCTGCCGGCGCGATCACCTCGCCCCGCGATCGGGCCTCCGTGCGAGGCTTGGTGCCCGTCGAAGGGGCAGCGAGTGATCCATCCTTTCAGAAGTACGAGCTACACTATGGTCCCGAGCCCAACCCCGGCGACCAGTGGACCCCGATCCAGGGCTCGCCTTTTACCGTGCCCGTCGTCCAGGGAAGGCTAGGCCTCTGGGATACCACGGTCATCCCCGATGGCACCTATAGCCTGCGCCTGCGCACCGTCCGGCTGGACGGCAACTATGACGAGTTCTTTGTGCGGGGAATCCAGGTCGTCAACAGCCGCCCCACGGACACGCCTGCCCCCGTTGCTACACGGACCCCTGCCGGACCGACCAGGACGCCGGCACCCACCGCCACCATCGTGGTCGATGTGCCAACGGTGGCAAGCCCGACCCCGCTGCCGACCGAGACCCCATTGCCCACGGAGACACCAGAGCCCACGGCCGAGCCGGTCAAGCTGCCTCTGGGGATCACCAGCATCGGCGATGCAGCGATCAAGGGGGCAGAAGTCGTCGCGGTGGTGTTTGCCGGCATTGCAGTGCTGTTCGTCTTGAAGGCGGCTCTCACCGGACTCGTCCGCCGGCTCACGGGACGAGACCGCGAAGACATCGGGGCGTAGCGTCCGCCCAGGAGGAGATCCTTCACTCCGCTCGATTCCTCACCAGCCATGATCGTCGGCCTGGGCAACCCTGGAGCCGAGTACGCCGGGCACCGGCACAACATCGGCTTCCGCGTCGTCGAGGCCCTGGCCCGGGCTCATAGCCTGGGTTTTTCGCGTTGCCGGGGCACATCCGCTCTGGTAGCAGCGGGACATGCTTGCGGCAGACCCGTGGTCTTGGCCAAGCCTCAGACCTTCATGAACTTGAGCGGCAGAGCGGTCGGCCGAGTGGCCCAGTTGTACCAGATCGCCCCTCCCCAGCTTCTGGTGGTCTTTGACGACCTGGATCTCCCACTCGGCCGCCTTCGGCTCCGCCCGGAAGGTGGCTCCGGCGGTCACAAAGGCATGCGCTCGATCATCGAGCGGCTGGGTACCCAGGCCTTTCCACGACTCCGGGTGGGAATCGACCGCCCGCCGGGGAAGATGGATCCCGCGGACTATGTGCTGTTGCCATTCTCCGAGCAGGAGAAAGCACTGCTAGGCCAAGTTGTCGACCTTGCGGTGTCGGCCATTGATTGCTGGCTCACAGACGGCATGGAAGTGGCCATGGGCCGCTTTAACCAACCTGTCAGCCCAGGCACAACCAAGCCCGGCCCGAGCTCAGAGACCTGCGCATGAACCTATCCGGGCTGTTGCCCTTTGTCCAAGAGTCGGCGGCCTATCTGCAGCTCCTTCAGGCAATTGAGCCAAGTAGACCCGGCTCGTCCGCCGCGCTGCAGGATTGGCACGGCAGCGAGGAGGCACACGCCGGCCTCGATCTGCGCCGTGGCCTCGGGGTCATCACGCCGGCGCGCCCCTACCTGGTCGCTGCGCTCTATCGCCAGTTGCGCCGTCCCATCCTGGTGCTGACTGCGCGCGCCGAGCGGGTCGGCCAATGGATCGATCAGCTGGGCGTTTGGACCGGAAGTGATGCCGTCCAACCTTTCCCTGAGCCGGATGCCTTGCCTTACGAGCGGGTTGCTTGGTCCCGAGAGACGGTCAGCGACCGGCTTTCGGCGCTGACGGCACTCGCCGGATGGAAAAGCGCGGGCGCCGAGAGCAGCCCTCACGACGGCCCGCCTCTTGCCGATCCTCCTCTCCTGGTCGCCTCTGCGAGGGCACTCATGCACAAGACCTTGCCGGTGCGCGAGTTCCGGCTGGGTCTGCGCGAGTACCGTAAAGGGCAAGAGATCGATCTGCAACGCACGCTTGACCACTGGGTGGCCAACGGCTATCGACCCGAGACCGTGGTCGAGGAACCCGGCACCTTCAGCCGGCGGGGTGGCCTGATCGACGTCTTCCCGTCCAACCTGTCCCGCCCGGTGCGCATCGAGCTTTTCGGCGACGACATAGACAGCTTGCGCGTGTTCGATCCCATCACGCAGCGTACTGAGCAACAGATTGAGCGGTTCCATCTGGCCCCTGCCACCGAAGCCCTGCCGCGCCTGGCTGCCTCCGGCATTGAGCGGGCCAGGGCAGGCGCCGGCGAAGTGCTGGACCTGCGGCTGTGCCACCCACCTGCCAGGATGGAGTACCAGCAGGACCTGGCGGCCCTGCAGCAGGGTGCGTCGTTTCGCGGGATCGAGTTCTACCTGCCCCTTTTCTATTCGCGCGCCGCAACCCTGCTGGACTACCTGCCGCCAGGTGGGCTGTGCATCGTCGATGACTGGTCGGCTCTGCAAGTGAATGTCGTCGAGCTGGACCACCAGGCCCAGACGCTGCAGGCAGATCTCATCAAGGCCGGAGAGCTGCCGGCCAACTGGCCCGAGATTGCCATGCCATACTTTGCCTGGGAGCAGCTCAGGGAAATGCTGACCTCCATGGACGAGGGCCGGCTGCTGGTGCTGGCCGGGGGAGAGCGTAGCGAGGGGCAGGAGCTCGGCTCCAACCACCGAGATGGGCAGGAACAAGCGCCCGCCCAAGCGACCCCGCTCTCTGATCGCTTCACGTATGCCGAGCGGTACGGCGGCCAGCTCAAGAAGGTGCTGGACGGGTGCCAGGAGATGCGCGAATCCGGCGGACGAGTGGTCCTCGTCAGCCGCCAGGCGCGCCGCATGTCGGAGTTGCTGGCGGAGCGCGACGTGACGGCGCTGCCTGTCGAGAATGTCCCGGAGCCGCCTGCGGCCCACAGCCTGACCCTGGTGCAGGGAACTCTCGCGGAGGGCTGGCTGCTGAATGGGATCGCCGTCCTCACCGACGCCGAGGTATTCGGTTGGGCACGTCCTGCGGCGCGCCGCGCCCGGAAGGTCCGGCCTGTGGCGCCAGAGGCGTTCTTTGCCGACGTGGAGCCGGGTACCTACGTCGTCCATGTCGAGCACGGCATTGGCCTCTTCCTCGGGCTCACCAAGATGGGCTTCCAGGGCGCAGAGCGGGAGTACCTACTGGTCGAGTATGCCGCAGGCGACAAGCTGTACGTGCCCGTCTACCAGGCCGACCGGCTCAGCCGGTATGTCGGCATCGGCGAGGATGCCCCAGACATCCATCGCCTGGGCACGGCCGATTGGGCTCGGGTCAAAGAGACGGCCAAGAAAGCCGTCGAGGAGATTGCCGACGATTTGTTGGCGCTCTACGCGGCGCGCGAGGTGGTCGATGGCCATGCCTTCAGCGTCGATACTTTCTGGCAGGCCGAGCTTGAAGCTTCCTTCCCCTACGTCGAGACCGAGGCGCAGCTGCGGACCCTGGACGAAATCAAGGCCGACATGGAGCAGCCACGCCCGATGGACCGGCTGGTGTGTGGCGATGTGGGCTACGGCAAGACCGAGGTGGCGCTGCGCGCTGCCTTCAAGGCAGTCATGGATGGCAAGCAGGTGGCCGTGCTGGTGCCCACGACCGTCCTTGCCCAGCAGCACTACCAGACCTTTGCGCAGCGGCTGGCCGCTTTTCCGGTCACCGTCAAGATGCTATCGCGGTTCCTTTCGCACCGGCAGCAGGGGCAGGTGATCCGGAGCCTGGCCGAGGGTGGGGTGGACATCGTCATCGGCACGCACCGCATGCTTTCGTCCGATGTCGTCTTCAAGGACTTGGGCCTCCTGGTCATCGACGAAGAACAGCGATTCGGAGTCGGTCACAAGGAGCGCCTCAAGCAGCTCCGCCGGCAGGTGGATGTCCTGACCCTGACGGCAACTCCGATCCCACGCACGCTCCATATGTCGCTGACGGGCGTGCGGGACATGAGCACGATCGACACTCCTCCGGAAGAGCGGCTCCCCGTGCGGACACAGGTCGGGGAATATGATGAGACGCTGATCCGCCAGGCAATCCTGCGGGAGCTGGATCGCGATGGGCAAGTCTACTTTGTCCACAACCGGGTGATGGGCATCTATCAGATGGCCCAGCGCGTCAAGAAGCTCGTGCCCGAAGTCAGGATTGCCGTAGGCCACGGGCAGATGGCGGAGCGGGAGCTGGAATCGGTCATGCTCGAGTTTGCGGCCGGGCAGGTCGATGTCCTGGTGTGCACGAGCATTATCGAGAGTGGATTGGATATTCCCAATGCCAACACCCTGATCGTCAACCGTGCCGACCAGTTTGGCCTCGCCCAGCTCTACCAGCTCCGCGGGCGCGTCGGCCGTGGAGCACGGCGCGCGTATGCCTACTTCCTCCATCCCAAGACGAGCTCGCTGACAGACCAGGCAAGGCAGCGCCTCGAGACCATCGCCGAAGCCACCGAGCTGGGAGCCGGCTTTCGCATTGCCATGCGCGACCTGGAGATCCGGGGGGCGGGGGAGCTCCTCGGGGCGAGGCAGCACGGCCACATCGCTGCCGTGGGCTTTGACCTCTACACTCGGCTGCTGGCCCAGGCAGTCCAGGATGCCAGGCGTCAGAGGGATCTGGCCGGTGGGCCCATGCCCAAGAGCGAGATGGGCGACGAGGCGGCAGCCTACGTCCAGCCGCTGGATCAGACGGTTCAGATCAGCTTGCCCCTGAGGGCATTCCTACCCGAAAGCTACGTGCTCGACAGTTCTCTCCGCCTGCAGCTCTACCGGCGGCTCGCCGGCGTAAGGAGTGACGAGGAGCTGCAGGATCTCCGGACCGAGCTGCAGGATCGCTTCCGTGCACTGCCAGATGAGGCAGAGAATCTCTTCTACCAGCTTCAGATCAAGCTGCTCGCCGTCGCTGCCGGCGCCAAGGCGATCAACGTCGAAGAGGAACAGATCGTTGTCCGGGCAGACACGCTGGAGAACGTGGACCGTGGCTGGCTCCAACGACGGCTGGGGGAGAGGGCTCGCGTTGCACGGCGTGCCGTCTGGCTTCCCCTGGACGAGGGGGATCGTTGGAGGCCGGCGCTCACCGCAGTGCTACAGGCCATACTTGAGGGTTTGGGGCAGGCCTAGGCGGCCACTTGTGCTATGTGTGCGCGCCGACTTGACACGACTTGCACGCATGCTATACTTTTCACGCCGTTGACCAAACGATAGGCCACGGGTGCCTCAAACTGCAGTGCGTCGGAGGTCTTGTTGATCCCTGCGAGCGATCTGGAAGTGCTCCGGTCCTTTGACAGCCGGGGCCGTTTCACGTTAAGTGCCTATCTCAGGCTGGATGGCCCTCAGCACCGCGAATCGGCGTATGATGAGCTCGTACGGCTCATCCGTCTCCGTCTTGAAGAGTGTGGCCCTGATCCAGAGTGCCGGGATGCCGTGACCGAGGACCTGGAGATCGTGGGCCTCTATCTCAGGACCAACGGCCACCGAAAACATGCCGGGCTGGCCATCTTCTCCTGCGCGGCCGAGCTCTTCTGGCGGGCTTATCCGCTGGAGACGGCAGTCCCCACGCAGGTGACGGTCGGCCCCACCTTCAATCTGGAGCCCCTGCTGCTTCCGACCGCCGTCCCTTAGCTTTCCGACTCGGAGAAGGAAAGCGGCCCTGACCCTGTTTGCCTAGAGGCTCCTCGATCGGATCATCCAGATCAGCAACCATGCGCCGGCCACGACGGCGCCGACGAACACGATCTGTGCCACGGGGATGCCGATTCCCAGGACCGGAAGGACCCAGGCGTTCTTTCCCCCCAGCAGCATCAGAGACGAGCCGACGATGAGTGCGGCGACCACGATGGAGAACGCAATGCGGTTGACCATGCTGTGGAGCTGGCCGACAACCTTGGGCAGGCTCTGCACGTCGATGCCGACGGTCAGGTCACCCTGTTCCAATTGATCCCACAGGTCGTCCAGGCGGCGGGGCAGGTCCTGCATCATATCGGCGGCCTGGCGCACAGCGCGGAACGCGCGCCGGCCCGCCACCAGCGGCGACATCCTGGCGCGGGCGAGCTGCATGGCGAATGGCCTCGCAGCATCGACCAGGACAAAGCCGGGATCGAGTGCGCGGGCGGTTCCCTCCAGTGTGATGATCGTTCGTGCCAGTAGCGCGAGGTCTCCCGGCAGGTAGACCTGGTGCTGGAATGCCGTGGCAAAGATCTCGGCGAGCATCTCTCCCACCGGAAGTTGCTCCAAAGGCACGCCCCAATAGCGTACCAGAAGCCGCTGGAGGTCGCGCTCGATCTCATCGAGCGATGGCCGCCCGCGCACGGCGCCCATCTTGAGCACGGTACGGGCGATCCCACCCGCATCCTCGTCCAAGATCTCAAGGAAGAGGCTTCCCAACAGGTCCTTTTGCGCGGGAGTCAGGTAGCCCGCGTTGCCAAAGTCGAGGAACGCGACCTGCTTGCCGGTGACCATGAGGTTGGCAGGATGGGGATCGGCATGATAGAAGCCGTCCACAAATACCTGCTTGAAGTAAGCCGCCACCGTCACCTGGGCGATAGAAGGCAGGTCATACCCCGCCTGACGCAGCCGGTCGGGGCTGCTGAACGGTATCCCGTCGATGTACTCCAGCGTGATGACCCGTCGCGTGGTCAGATGCCAGTGCACCTGCGGCACGAGGAGCCGCGGGTCGGCGTTCAGGTCGCTCCGCAACCGGTCGGCGTTCCGCCCTTCGATGCGGTAGTCCATCTCCTGGCGTACGGACTGCGCCAGCTCGCCGGCAATCGCAACCAGGTTGTAGTTGCGCATTGTCTCGGAGCGTTTTTCTAGGAAGCGCGCCTGCCCCAGGAGCAGATCGAGATCGGCCTCGACCTCACGCTCGATCCTGGGCCGCTGCACCTTCACCACGACGGCCCGGCCGTCCGGCAAGGTGGCCCGGTGCACCTGGCCGATGGACGCGGCAGCGATCGGCGCATCGTCAAATGTGGCGAAGAGCGCCTCTACCGGCGCCCCAAGCTCCTCTTCGATGACCTCTCGAATCTGCTTGGCAGGGACCTCGGGCGCCGAGTCGAGCAGCTTCGTGAACTCGGCAACATACTCGGGAGGGAGCAAGTCCGCCCGCCCGCTCAGGAACTGTCCCACCTTGATGAAGGTGGCTCCCAGTTCCTCGAGCGTGTGCCGTACGCGCTGCGGGATCGTCAAACGGCCAACCGCCCTGTCGGCCGGACCCGATTGGCGGCGCACGAAACGGGGTGCGAATCGATCCAGGGCAAGCTGCTCCACCATAAACCCAAGTCCGTTCCGCATCAGGACCTGCGTTACATGGCGTACCCGCGCGAGCTCGGCAAGGCGGCGCTGCCCAGGGAAACGAAAGGACACGGTGCGGACTCCCCTCAGTTCGCTGACTCGCGGCCCGAAGCCAGGCCGCGGCTTGCTCCGTCTCGATCCTACCCCAATTGTGCGTATCTGGCAAGAGGGGCTCGTTGCCTTCTTGGCTGATCGCTGGTAGAATCGCAATCTGTATGCCAGAAAGGGAGTTCGCCGACGTGCGACTGTTAAGGTTCTCGCCGGGCGGAGGTAGCCACGGGGAGGAGGTTCCCATGACGGAAGCTCGCCGGGGCAGCCAGCGCCACTTCGGGATATGGCTGGCCGCCGGCTTGTGCCTCTGTTCCTGGCTGCTGGCGGGCTGCAAGGCTCTGCCATCTGTCCCGGATGCCTCGGCGCTCCCATCGCTCATTGCTCCGCGGCCGACCGATCTGCCACTGCCCTTGGCTTCTGCCCAAGCTCCAACACCGCCACCCACGGCGGCGCTGCCCACCCTTGGTTGGACGCGCCACCTGGGCATCAACGAGGTGCATGGAGTGGCCTGGGCACAAGACGGCACACTCTGGGCTGCCACCACGGGTGGCTTGGCACGCTGGGATGTCGAGACAGATACCTATGTCCAGTACACGGCGGACGACGGCCTGTCCTCTGACTATGTCAACGACGTCGCGGTCGCACCTGATGGCAGTGTCTGGGCTGCAACGCTGGCGGGCGTTAGCCGTCTGGCAGATGGCGCTTGGGTGAGCTACACGCCGGCTGACGGCCTCTCGGATGCGTCGGTGCAGTCGATCGCGGTGGCACCCGGCGGCGATGTGTGGGCCGGCACGCTTTCGGGCGTCAGTCGCTTCGATGGGCGTTCCTGGAGGAGCTACCTGACAGGCGTGCGCGCATGGAAGGTGGCGATCTCCCCGGATGGATCGGTGTGGGTTGCCAACGACGGCGCGGGCGCAAGTCACTACTCGCCCGCGGACGGTACCTGGACGACCGATGGACCAGAGCAGGGACTGCCAGGCGCCGGCGTCAAGACGGTCGCCGTGGCTCCGGACGGCGGGGTCTGGGTCTACATCGGCTACGATCGCGTTTACCGCTTCGACGGTACTCTCTGGCACGACGTGCCCGGCATCAGCGTGCCGTGGGTGCTGGACATTGCCTTTGACGCCGCAGGCGCCGCCTGGATCGCGACCGGCCCGGGACTGCACGGCGGGGGCTACGGGCTGCTCTCTCCGGCGGGAGACGCTTGGGAACGCGTGACCAGCGAGCAAGGACTTGGCTCCGACATAGTGTACGCCGTGGCCGCCGGGCCCGGCGCTGCCATAGCGGCAGGCACGACGCTTGGCGTGAGCTTGTACCAGGATGGAAAGTGGCGCACCCTGCGGGGCGGCCCAACCCGCAACCAGGTGACCACGGTGGCGGTGACGTCCGACGGCGCCGCCTGGCTTGGCTTCGGCGACTATAGCGCCTATCGTTCGGGGGGCGGCGTGGCCCGCTTCGACGGCGAACAGTGGGAATACTCTCTGGACAATGAGAACGTCACGGTCCTGACGACCGATCCGCAAGGAATGCTGTGGGCCGGTGCGGGCTGTGGCCTCTATCGCTGGGACGGGGCAGCGTGGCGAGACGTAGGGGGTGGCTGCGATGCGCTGAGGGGCGACGTGGTCGATCTAGCGTTTGGCACGGACAGTTCGGTGTGGGTTGCCAGCGGCATGAATCTCGGTCGATTCGACGGCCAGTCGTGGACGTACTACGACCGGCTCGTGAGCTCCGTGGCGGTAGCGTCTGACGGCGCAGTGTGGGTCTCGGGCTGGAAAGGGACCCAGGGATCCGACTATACCGCCCGGTTTGACGGCGCGACCTGGGTGGAATACCCGGGCCGCCGGGGATCGTTGTCCACGGCCCTCGATGGGCAAGTGTGGGCCGTGGCGCCAGACGGGGGGCTGGTGTGCTTTGACGGCCAGGGCTGGCCGGCCTGTTCCTGGCCAGGTGGGATCGACCTTGATGCAAGGGACTGCCTGGTCATGAGACAGGATGGCTCTCTTTGGGCTGTCGCAAAAGAAGGTCCTATCCCGCTGGACGCCGAGGTGTGGCAGGTGCACCACGGCGCAATCGCGTGCGCGCCCGATGGCAGCTTGTGGCTGGGGACGAGCAAAGGGGTGGTTCATTGGGACCCACTGGCGGAATGACAGTGAGGGCAGTACGCGCGTGGTGAAGCCGTGAGCGGCATGCAGTACGATGTCATCGTCGTCGGCGCCGGCCATGCCGGCTGCGAGGCCGCCCTCGCCGCCGCGCGCATCGGAGCACGAACGCTGCTCCTGACCATGAACCTGGACTTGGTGGCCCAGATGCCCTGCAACCCGAGCATCGGCGGGCCGGGCAAGGGCCATCTCGTGCGCGAGATCGACGCGCTGGGCGGCGAAATGGCCCGCGTGACCGATGCGACCTTTATCCAAATCCGGCTGCTCAACGAGAGCAAAGGGGTTGCGGTCCATGCCCTGCGTGCCCAGGCCGACAAGCGGCGCTATTCTCTGGCGATGAAGCACACCCTGGAGACAACGCCGAGCCTGAATGTGAAGCAGGCGCTGGTTGAGAGCCTATTGGTGGCTGGTGATCGGGTGCAAGGCGTGGTTACGAGCACCGGGCGTGAATACCGGGGACGGGCAGTTGTCCTGACGACCGGCACCTTCCTGGCGGGGCGGATCCTGTCGGGTGAGCAGACCTGGCCGGGAGGGCGGGCGGGAGAGGCACCTGCAGCGGGCCTTTCCGCGTGCCTGCGTGGCCTGGGCTTTCCACTCGTGCGGCTGCAGACCAATACGCCGCCTCGAATCGACGCGCGCACCATCGACTTTTCTCTCACGATAGAACAGCCTGGCAGTGACGAGCCGCTGCATTTCGCAATGCACAATGCACAATTCACAATTCCGGAGTTCCTGCTCACGAAGCCTAACCCGGCCTACCCCGTGAGCAGAATGCCAGGATGGCGGCCCCAGCTTCCCTGCTACTTGGTCCATACCACAGATGAGACGCTGCAAGTGGTGCGGGAGAACCTCTTCCGCTCCCCCATTGCCCCGGGGACCTTGGATGCGGCGGGCCCGCGGTACTGCCCCAGCTTTGAGGAGAAGGTGGTGCGCTTTCCTCACAAGGAACGGCACCAGCTCTTCCTCGAGCCGGAGGGCTGGCATACCGGCGAAGTCTATGTGCAGGGCCTATTCACCGGCATGCCCGAAGAGGTGCAGCTCCTTATGCTGCACTCGATCCCTGCACTGCGTGCGGCCGAGATCGTCCGGCCGGGTTATGCCATCGAATACGACAGCGTGCCCTGCCACGAGGTGTCGGCCGGCCTCGAGACCAAGCGGATCGAGGGCTTGTTCCACGCAGGGCAGATCAACGGAACCAGTGGCTACGAAGAGGCGGCTGCCCAGGGCCTCATTGCGGGGATCAACGCCGCGCTCAAGGCGCAGGACCGGCCGCCTCTCATCCTGCGCCGCGATCAGGCCTACATCGGCGTCATGATCGACGACTTGGTCACAAAAGAGATCAGGGAACCTTACCGCATCATGACCGGACGCGCCGAGTATAGGCTGCTTCTGCGCCAGGACAACGCCGACCTGCGCCTGGCCGAGGCGGGTTTCCAGGTGGGGCTTTTGCCCCGCGACCGCTATCAGGCAGCAGAGAGCAAGCGCCGTGCGATTCGGGCCGAGACGGAGAGGCTGGCACGCACCTGGCTGCGCCCGGGGGCCGAGGGCACCAACGCCCGCCTGGCCGAGCACGGTTTTGAGCCCCTCGACGACGGCGCCAACGCCCTCCAGTTTCTGCGGCGGCCGGAGGTCACCTACGCGCTGGTCGAGGAGCTGGCCCCACCTCCCGATCCTCTGCCCGTCGGAGTGGCCGAGCAGGTCGAGATCGAGGCCAAGTATGCGGGTTACATCGAGACGCAGATGGCTGAGGTGGCCCGCTTTCGGCGGCTCGAGGAGCGGCGCGTTCCCGCGGACCTCGACTATCACGCCCTGCATGGCCTGCGGCTGGAGGCCCGCGAGACGCTTGCGCGGATTCGCCCGGCCACAGTTGGCCAGGCTGCCCGTCTCGCCGGCGTCAATCCTGCAGATGTTTCGGTGCTTCTTGTGCATCTGAAACGTCTGCAGGGCAGAGCAGGCCGGACAGGCAGCGAGCTTCTTCCGACAGAGACCGTCGAACCATAGCCAGACGCGAGGAGTGTATCATGATGAGAGTCGGCCCATATCGGTGTGCTTGCCTTCGCGCCGCCATAGGGTGGGCAGCACTTGCCCTACTGCTCTTGGTAGTCGGGGGGTGTGCTGGCACTGCCACCCAGCCGGTGGCGCCGTCCCCCACACCGGCGCTCGCCGTCGTGGAAGAGGCGCCTACCGATCTGCCTTCCACCCCGGTGCCTTCCGCCGAGCCCACCCTCGCGGTCCTTTCTGCAGAGCTCGAGCAGGCCAATGAGCTGGCCTCCAGGAGCCAAATCGAGGACGCAGTTGCCCTGTACGAGGGCCTCGTTGCGGCCAACCCTCAAGATGCGCTGCCGGAAATCGGCTGGGCATGGGCCCTGATCTACGACGATGAGCCCGAGATGGCGCTTGTGCATGCCCAGCGTGCCGTCAGTCTCGATCCCAAGAGCTCGGACACGTGGGCTGTGCTATCGCGTGCCTTTGCCGGCACCGGAGATGCGGCAGGAGCGATGGACTCCGCGCTCGAAGCCGCTGCCCTCGGCATCGAAAGCGCGCAGGCACGCGCCGCCCTGGGCGAGGCACACCTGCTCAACGGAGAGACGCTGCAGGCACTTCGGGCGGCCGAGCGTGCCCTCGATCTCGGCAAGACGAACCCGGATGCACACCGGCTCCGGGCACGTGTCTTCTGGCTGCTTGAGAATCAGCCCGAGAAGGCGGCCGCCCAGTTGCAGACTGCGGCTGCCTACCAGCCGCAGCTCTGGCTCCGGCGGCACGAGCTCGGCCAGATGCTGCTGGATGCAGGCTACCCGAGCGTGGCCGAGCTGGCCTTTGAGGATGCGCTGGCGCTGCGTCCCAAGGCGGTCAGCTACGCTGGCCTGGGGAAAGCGAGCTACGAGCTGCAGCAGTACGACCGGGCACAGGAGGCCCTGACCCAGGCGATCGATGCGGGCCTCACCGATGCCAAGGTGTACGGTTACCTGGCAGCCGCGTACGCGCAGCTCGGAAGATGCGACGAGGCGGAAAGCACAGTGCAGCAGGCCTTGGCCCTCGAGCCAAGCCAGGAGGAGGCCCTCGGGGCCGGCGAGGTGTGCCGGGGAACGGCCAAGGCGACAGAAACCCCTGGGCCGGCGGCGACGTTGCCTTCTGCACCAGCGGAGCCAACAGCGACCCGCGCGGTCACGGCACTCGGAGGCCGGATCGCCTTCCCGGTCTGGAGTGCCTCTTCGGGCGGCTACGAGATCTACCTCGCCAAGGCGAGGGACGGCAGCGAGCGCTCGCTTGTCATCAGCGGGATGCACCAGCCTGCACTCAGTCCCGACGGTCAGTGGCTGGCCGCCAACGGCGAGCGGGCGAATCACGAGCTACTGTGCCTGCTCAAGGCTGACGGCAGCAGCCTGGTTGAAATCTCGGCCTACACCGAGGATGGACAGCCCGCATGGGCGCCCGACGGGACCAAGCTGGTCTATGCCTCGTTCCGCCAGGGCGTAGACAGGCAGCCACGCATGTACGCCCTGGACGGCATCCCCTGGGAAGGGGGGAAGGTCGAGGGCAGGGAAATCCGCACCGGCCAGGACGCCGTCCGGGGGGAGATGCCGGCCTGGACAACGGGAGGGCAGATTGTCTACCGGGGCTGCGGCCTCGACTCACCCAAGTATGGCTGCAACGGTCTGGGATTGCACATCGTTTCAGGCGCACCGGAAGCCGTGACGCCGGCGCGGTTGACGGATCAGCCGGGAGACAGCAGGCCGGATGTGCACGGCAACCAGGTTGCCTTTATGGGCAATCGCGACGATGACTGGGAGATCTATGTGATCGGTCTCGACGGCTCCGGGCTGAAACAGCTGACGTCGAATGGCGCGAACGATGGCCTGCCCGTATGGTCGCCCGACGGCAAAACGCTGGCCTTTGTCTCGGACCAGGGAGGAACCTGGGCTGTGTGGGCGATTGCTGCGGACGGTACCAATCCTCGCAAGCTATTCGACCTCGGCGGAGACATGGGCCCCGACTGGACTCGGGAGCAGATTAGCTGGGGCCCGTAGCCGCCTGGGTGGTGAATCGCACCCAGAGGCCCGTATCGCCGACTTCGATGGTGAAGCGCTGGCCCAAGATTGCCAGAGTGCATGGACCGGCCGGGGGCAGGGGAATGGAAAATCCACCGGGGTCGAACTCCGGCACTGAGCCGCTCTCGACGGTGGTCTGGCTGCCCTTCGAGTCGGTCATGGTCACAGGCACGCCGCCGTAGCCCAGCGTACCGATCAGCGCCTTCGGATATGCGACCGGCAAGGTCTCCACCTCCAGGAATGGCAGGCCCGGAACGACGACCTGCATCTCCAGCGTGTTGCGGCCATCTGTGTGCAGCCCCGAGCGGCGGATGGATGCACCCTTGACGGCCAACTCCCAATCACCCGCGGGCAAGCCACTGAACCAGAAGCGGCCGTCGTTCGATACGGCGCGCTGGAATGAAGCAGCCGAGCTGCTTAGGACCAGCGTAACGCCGGGGTGAGGGTGCCCGGCCGAGTCCACGACCCGGCCCACGATCAGGCTCTGGCAGAGCTGAGGGCGGGCGACAGCCGTGGCCGTGGCTACATCGACACCAGTGTAATAGCGCTTCAAGATGTCTGTTGCCGAAGCGCCTTGGTTGGCCAAGGCCAAGGCTCCTGCCAGGCATAGCCCGACGCCATGGCCGGCAAGCTCTGAGCCTCCGCAACTGCAGGTCACGCCGAGGCAGTGGCTGAGCGGGCTGTGCCACATCTCGTCGCTGCTGCGCGTGCGCCCGTCGCATCTCGCAAAGAAAGGCGCTCCTACCACCCGGGGAGAGGCGGCCGGCCGCGTATCCAGAGACCCGCCGGCTCCCGCGACGACCAAGACCTGGCGCGCCGTCTCGTCTGCCGCCCGGTCTGAGTTGGAGTTGCGGCCTGCTGGCCGCCATGCTCCGCAATGGCCGCTCGTGCAGACGTCAAACCCCTCGCGGGCATGCTGTCTGGATGTTGCGGCGCCGGACCGGATGGCGACGGCCAGTGCCTTGAGTGCTGCCAAAGGTGCCTCCGAGTCCAGGTGGCCTGGCAGCGACCCTTTCACATACTCCTCCAGCGACATCTCTGTCACGCCGTCGTCACCCATGTGCACCAGCAGGGTGCTGGGTATCACAACCATGTCAGCGTCAGCTTTCTCGCAGGACATAACCTACCCCCCTGAACGTAAGCAACAGCCGCGGCTCGCCTTGCGCTTCGAGCTTGGCCCGCAGATGGCGGACGTACACCTCGATGATGTTCGACTCCCCGCCGAGATCATAGCCCCATACATGTTCGAATATGATGTCGCGCGTGAGGACCTGGCGAGGGTGCCGCATGAAGAGCTCCAGCAACGAGAACTCGCGAGCCGTTAGGCTCAGAGACCGTCCTCCCCTTCGCACTTCTCGGGTCGCCGTGTTCATGGTCAGGTCTCCCAGGCGAAGTGTCAGCCCTTCAAACCCTCCTCGGTAGCGACGGAGTAGTGCACGCGACCGGGCGAGTAGCTCTTCCATGGCAAAGGGCTTGCCTACATACTCGTCAGCGCCGGCGTCGAGGCCGGCCACACGGTCGGCCACGTCGATCCGCGCCGTGAGAAGGAGGATCGGAACGGTGTCACCCTCGGATCTGAGTCGGCGACATACCTCCAGACCGCTTAGGCCGGGGAGCTCGACGTCGAGTATCACCAAGTCGTAGACAAGGTGGCGTGCTCGGGCGAGCCCTTCCTCTCCGTTGTACGCCACAGTCACAGAGTAGCCCTGCTCGACCAGTTCACGCCGGATTGAGTCCAGTGTCTTCTGATCTTTGTCGATGACCAAGACGCGCTCGTCCATGCTTCATGCCCAAGTTGTGGGAAGGTGTCCGCCGGCCCTCCACCCTGTGGATAATAGCACCGGGTGCCATTCAACGCAATGCCGGAGCCCGCAAGTTTGACGCCTCTCCTCGGTTGTGATAGACTGCACACTATGCACCCGGCAGGGAAGCCAGCCTGACCGGGAGGACCTGGGGGCTGTTCTCACCAGGTAGGTGCTTCAATAGATGCCGAGCGACTACAGCCCGATCCTGCTCTTTGCCTTGGTGGCGGTGGCCTTGTCGGCCATCGCGATCGTCGTTCCGTCGTGGCTCGGTCCCAAGCGGCTCTCCACCACCAAGCTTTCCCCCTACGAATCGGGCAAGCTGCCCATTGGTCCTGCCCGCCGCCGCTTTTCAGTCCAGTACTATCTCTACGCCGTGCTGTTCCTCCTCTTTGACATTGGCGTCCTATTCCTCTTTCCGTGGGCGGTAGTATTCAGGGATCTGGCTTCGCGGTGGGTAGGGCTGGCTCAGGCTGGGGTCTTCTTCTTGATTCTGGCGGTGGGGCTGCTGTACGTCTGGAAGCGGGGGGGACTGGAGTGGGACTAGAGGACGTCCTGCCAGAAGGGTCGGTGGTGACCTCCACCTTGGAGAAGTTGGTGAATTGGGGGCGAGGTCAGTCTCCCTTTCCCCTGCTCTTTGGACTGGCATGCTGCGCCGTCGAGATGATGGCCGCCGGTGGCCCACGCCACGACATTGGCCGTTTTGGTGCAGAAGCCTTTCGCGGCAGCCCACGCCAGGCCGACCTGATGATTGTTTCCGGGCGCGTCTCGCAGAAGATGGCCCCCGTGGTCAAAAGGCTGTACGATCAGATGTCCGAGCCCAAGTGGGTCATTGCCATGGGGGCATGTGCCTGCACGGGGGGACCGTTCGAGAACTACGCCATCGTCCAAGGGGTAGACCGTCTGATCCCTGTGGATGTCTATGTCCCGGGCTGTCCGCCAAGGCCGGAGGCGCTCTTTGCCGGGATTGTGCGCCTGATCGAAAAGATCAAGACGGAAAAGATTAGCGACTACACATGATCGCCGCCGAAACCGACGCACACAGGCTGCGAGAGCGCTTCCCCCAGGCCATCCTGGGGGTCGACCGGCACCGCGATGAGACGGTGGTCACGGTTCGGGCGGCCGACATTCTGTCTGTCTGCCGCGTCCTACGCGATGATCCCGATTTGGCCTACGACTTGTGCCTCTTCGTCACCGCCATCGACCGATTGGCGCTGGGGCGTGAGCCGCGTTTCGTGGCGGTGTACCAGATCTACTCTTTGCGGCACGGCCGGCGTCTGCGGCTGAAGGCCCCAATTTCAGCCGAGCTGCCCGCGATCGACAGCGTCACCCCCATCTGGCCGGCCGCCGACTGGCACGAGCGCGAGACCTTTGATCTCATGGGCATCCGCTTCCACGGCCATCCAGAGCTTCGTCGCATCCTTCTGCCCCATGATTGGGTTGGCCACCCGCTGCGGAAAGACTATCCCCTCGGCGGTGAATCCGTCGCCTTTACCGTCAACCGCGATGACCCAGCCCTTGCACACCTAGGCGAGCAGGTGAGCGATCCGCCCACGGGGGAATCGGATGTCCCTCCCTGGTTCAGCGGCCGCGGCGATACCATGATCCTCAACATGGGCCCTCACCACCCCGCCACCCATGGCGTGCTGCGTGTCGTTGTGGAGTTGGACGGCGAGCGAGTCGTCAACGCTGCACCCGATATTGGCCATCTCCACTCCGGGTTCGAGAAAACGGCCGAGCACCGCACCTACCAGCAGTTCGCTACCTACCCCAGCCGGCTGGATTACGTCTCGGGAATGTCTAACGACCTCTCTTATCTTCTCGCCGTCGAGAAGCTCGTCGATGCCCATGTTCCGCCACGCGCCAGTGTGATCCGCGTGATCTTATTGGAGCTGCAGCGCCTCGCGTGCCATCTATTCTGGATAGGAACCCAGACCCTGGACTTGTCGGGTACCATCCATGCCCTACTGGAATACGCCCTTCGCGAGCGCGAGATGATCCTCGACCTCTTCGAGATGGTGTGCGGGGCGAGGGTGACCACGACCTACTTCACCACCGGTGGTTTGCGCTGGGACGTACCGCCGGCTTTCCCCGGCAAGGTGCGGGAGTTCGTGGATCTCTTCGAGAAGCGCCTGCGGGAGTATGAGACGATGCTCACCCGCAATCCGATTTACCGCTCGAGGCTGGAAGGGGTGGGCGTCATCCGTGCAGAGCAGGCTGTTGGACTTGGGTGCACAGGGCCACTGCTCAGAGGGACGGGGGTTGCCTACGACTTGCGAAAGGCCGCGCCCTACTGCGGGTACGACGAGTACGAGTTTGACGTGCCGACTCAGTTGGACGGCGATGCCTACGCACGGTACCTGGTACGGGTTGAGGAGATGCGCCAAAGCATGCGCATCGTCCGGCAGGGTCTGATCAAGTTGGAAAAGGTGGGTCCGGGACCGGTAAACGATCCAAATCGCAAGATCAGCCTGCCTCCGCGTGACGAGCTTGAGACGAGCATGGAGGCGGTGATCCATCACTTTAAATTGGTAACGGAAGGGTTTTCTCCACAACCGGGTGAGGTCTATTCTAGCGTCGAGAACCCGAAAGGAGAGCTGGGTTTCTACCTCGTCTCGGACGGGGGGCCGAAGCCCTATCGCTGCAAGATTCGCGGGCCATCTTTCTCGAACATTACCGCGCTGCGGGTGATGGCGCCCGGAAGCATGTTCTCCGATCTCGTGGCGATGATGGGCAGCATCGAGATCACGCTGGGTGAGATTGACAGGTAGCGCTCTCTCTCCTGCCCTCTTGGTAGTTTGAGGGCGACGGAGGCGGGGTGCAGGGGATGGCTGTGCTAACGGAAGAATCGTGCACCGAGATCGGCAGGCTGCAAAAGGAGTATCCTGACCAGGAGTCGGCTCTTTTGGCAGCATTGGCACTTGCTCAGAAGGACTATGGCGGGTGGCTGCCCGAGCGCGCTTTCGACGAAGTGGCGGACGTGATGGGGCTGCCTGCGACCCTCGTCGCGTCGACGGCTACATTCTATACGATGCTGCATCGCCAGCCCGTGGGCCGTCACGTGATCTGTGTGTGCCGGAGTGTCTCCTGCTTTCTGCTGGGTTCCGGCCAACTGGCGCGGTACATTAGCTCCAAGTTGGGAATCGAGCCGGGCGAGACAACACCCGACGGAACCTTCACCCTGCTGGAGGTCGAATGCCTGGGCTCGTGCGGGACTGCACCCGTCATGTCGGTCGGAGACCGGCTCTACGACAGCCTGACCGAAGACAAGGTCGACGAGATTCTGGCGGGACGAACAACGGAGGAACATTCGTGACCAAGAAGCTGGGAATCGAAGAAGCAATTGAGATCGCCATGGAAGGCGAGCTGAAGGCACATGCATTCTACGCACAGGCGGCGGTCGAGGTCCAGGATCGGGCCGGCCGTGACCTGCTCGGCAGGCTGGCCGCCTTTGAGCAGCATCACTACCAGAAGCTCGCCGATCTGGCACATGCGTTGAGAGACGGGCACCGGTTCATCTGTTACGAGGCCAGCACGCTGGAGAAGTTTGCGCCCATGGTCGCCAGGGGCGAGGCGGCGGGCAGTCTCCTGGAGCAGTATCATGGTGTGCCCGGCATCCTCAGCCAGGCCATCGAGAACGAGAAGAATGCGGGGCTGCGGTATCGCCTGCTCGTCGAAGAGACCAGCGATCCCGATGGGCAGGACATGTTCGGCAAGCTCTCCGAAGAGGAGAAGCTCCACCAGCGCATCCTGGAAGACGAGTTCTTCAGCCTCAGCAACCGCGGTGTCTGGGGCTGGTCCGGTATGTACGGGGAATAGCCGATCACAGAATGCGGATAGCCGATGGCATAGGGCATAGGGCGGATGGCAGATAGCTGATGGACGACGCGACACCGGCCAGCCGAGAGCGGCCACAGGTGCTGCTGCGCAACGTCGGGGTGAGCGGATCCCACGAGCTTGACGTATACGTCGAGCGAGGGGGCTACCGGGCGTGGGAAAAAGCGCTGAAGGAATGCCGGCCGTCCGAGATTGTCGAGATGGTCCACAACTCTGGCCTGCGCGGGCGGGGCGGAGCAGGCTTTCCGACCGGGCGAAAGTGGATGTTCCTGCCCAAAGGCGTCTATCCTCGCTACCTGGTGTGCAATGCGGACGAGGGTGAGCCTGGGACCTTCAAGGATCGCGTCCTGATGGAGCAGGACCCGCACGGCGTGATCGAGGGGATCGCCATTGCCAGCTATGCCTGCGAAGTGGAGCACGCCTTCATCTACCTGCGTGGAGAGTATTGCCTGAGCTTCCTGCGCCTGCAAGCGGCCATCGACCAGGCCGGCCGGCGTGGATACCTGGGCACCAACATTCTCGGAAGCGGATACGGCCTGAAGATCAGCCTCGTGCGCGGGGCCGGCGCCTACATCTGCGGCGAAGAGACTGCCCTGCTCAGCTCTTTGGAGGGCGGGCGTGGTCACCCCAAGCTCAAGCCTCCCTTCCCGGCAACCCAGGGCCTGTATCGCAAGCCCACGGTGATCAACAACGTCGAGACGCTCTTCAACGTGCCCTTCATCGTCCTGAACGGCGCCGGCTGGTACCGCCAGTGGGGCACGGAGAAGAGCCCGGGCCTCAAGCTCTACTGCGTCTCGGGGCATGTCGAGCGCCCCGGCACCTACGAGCTGCCCATGGACACCCCCATGCGCTCGTTGATCGAGGATGTCTGTGGGGGCCCGAAGGGCGGTGTTCCGCTCAAAGCCATCTTCCCCGGAGGCTCATCGACCTGTGCCTTGCCCGTCGACGTGGCGTACCGGTGCAGCCTGGACTACGAGTCCCTGGCCGAGGCCGGCACCCAACTGGGCTCGGGTGCCATCATCGCCGTAAATGAACGGACCTGCATCGTACGGTTGTACCAGCGGTTGGCCTCTTTCTACGCGCATGAGTCGTGCGGAAAGTGTATCCCCTGCCGCGAGGGCACGGGCTGGATGCACGATATTCTGGCGCGAATCGAGAACGGCCAGGGGCGTGCAAAAGACATCCCCTTGCTCCTGGACATCTGCGAGAACATGGCGGGCAGGTGCTTCTGTCCTCTGGGCGATGCAGCGGCCATTCCGCTGGCGAGCAGCATCCGGGACTTGCGAGAGGAGTACGAGTTCCACATCCGGGAGAAGCGCTGCATGGTGGGTGAGGGAGGGCCGCGATGACAGAGCAGATGATCTGCTTGACCATCGACGGCCAACAGGTTCGATGCCCTGCCGGCTGGACCATCTACCAGGCAGCCACGGCCGCTGGTATTCATATCCCCACCTTCTGCCACCACCCAAAACTGGTGCCGGTCGGTGCGTGCCGCACATGCCTGGTCGAAGTGGAGGGCATACGGGCTCTGCAGACATCGTGTAGTGTGCCTATACAGGAGGGTATGGTTGTCCGTGTGCACACTTCGCCTTCGGCAGTCAACGCGCGCCGAGCAATGATCGAGTTCCTGCTGACAAGTCACCCGCTCGATTGCCCGGTGTGCGACAAGGGCGGCGAGTGCATCCTGCAGGATCAGGCCATGGCCGACGGGGCAGGTGAGAGCCGCTACGTGGAAGAGAGACGGCACAAGAGCAAGCGCTATCCACTGGGGGATCGGATAGTCTTGGACCAAGAGCGGTGCGTGCTCTGTTGGCGCTGCATCCGCTTCCTCGATGAGTGGGCCGGCGATCACCAGCTCGACCTCTTTGGACGAGGGGCCACCACCCGGCTCGACACCTTTCCCGGCCGGCCCCTGACCAGCCAATGGCAGGGCAATACCATCGACCTCTGCCCGGTGGGCGCGCTCACCAGCCGTGCCTTTCGGTTCGAGGCGCGTGTCTGGGAGCTGACAAACACGCCTACAATCTGCACCCTTTGCCCGGTCGGCTGCAACACGACACTTGGCGTGAAGAACAACGATCTGCGGCGCATCACGCCCCGCGAGAATATGCAAGTGAACGATGCCTGGATCTGTGACCGGGGCCGTTTCTCCCACGCGCTTGTGGATTCCCCGGGCCGGCTGACGCGGCCGCTGATCCGGCGCGATGGGAAGCTTGAGCCGGCCACCTGGGATGAGGCGCTCGACCGGATCGCCCAGCGTTTCGCCGGCATCCTGCAGCAGAAAGAGGCCCGCAGCCATTGCCGGGCTTGGCTCGACACGCGCGACCAACGAGGCGAACTACCTCCTCCAGCGCTTCATGCGGGCGGTCGTGGGCACCAACAATGTCGATCATCTTGGGAGAGTGCCACCCGTGGGCAAGTCCATTGAGCTCCCTGCCCGACCTCGAGCAGAAGGATGTGATCCTCCTGTTGGGCTTTGATCCCAGCACCGAGGCCCCGCTGGTAGAACTCTTGCTCAAGAAGGCCATCCTGCGCCATCGAGCGCAGGTCGTGGTGGCCCATCCAATGCCCATCGAACTGACGCGGTACGGCGGACCATGGCTGAGCGTGCGCCCCGGAAGCGAGGCTTCGCTGCTCATCGGCTTGGCGCGGGCCATCCTCGAAGCCAGAGTAGAGGCCTTAGCCGGAGCCCGCGCCACGAATCTCGCCGAGTTCCGGACCTGGATCAAGGACTATACCCCGGAGCAAGTAGAGCGCTCCACGGCGGTGCCGGCAGGCGCGCTGAGGGCAGCCGCCCTGTCCCTGGCCCACGCGGGCTGCCCCATCATCCTTTGCGGGCAGAGATGGCTGTCTGGCGCGGCCGACGACTGGGCTGCTTTGGCGAACCTCTCCCTGCTGCTCGACAATGCCGAGCTGGGCTTTATCGCCGGTGACTGCAATACGCTTGGGGCACGCGAGATGGGTGCACTGCCCGACCTACTTCCCGGAGGGCAGCCGCTTGGCGATGGCCGGGTCCGCGGCCACCTGGCGAGTCTGTGGGGCGCCAAGCTTGCCCCCGAGCCAGGGTTGGACCTGGATGGCATGCTGATCGCGGCGCAGCGGGAGCACCTCGATGCGGTCTGGGTCCTCGAAGCCAACCCCGTGGCCGATTGCCCGGGGGCGGGCGAGGTCCTGGCCAAGGTCCCATTCCTGGTAGCGCAGGACCTGGTAGCCACTGAGACTACCGCGATGGCCGAGGTCGTCCTCCCGGTTGTTAGCCTGGCGGAGTCAGACGGCACTCTGACCAATCTGACCGGGCGTTTGCAGGCACTCCGGGCGGCCAAGCGACCCCCCGGCCAGGCGCGGCCCGCATGGTGGATCGTCGCCGAGGTCGCTCGCCGCATGCTGGATGCCAGGCGGCAGAAAGCATGGGAGTTTGCCGGCGCTGCCGGCGTGTTCGCCGAGATTGCCAGGGTCGTGCCCGCGTACCGAGGGCTCACCCTCGACACCATCCCGGAGGAAGGCTTCCAGCCGGTGCGCGAGAGCAATCGATGAGCTGGTCCACGGATTTCTGGATTCCTCTCATCAAGGCAGTGGTCATCGTCCTTGTCTTGCTCGTCGCAGGAGCCTATGCCACCTGGGCCGAGCGCAAGATCTGTGCCCGGTTCCAGGTTCGGTACGGCCCCAACCGGGCCGGCCGCTTTGGGCTCCTGCAGCCGCTGGCCGATGCGGTCAAGGCCATCTTCAAAGAAGAGATTGTCCCCGACCACGTGGACAAAGTACTGTACGTAATCGCGCCGGGCATCTCCTTTGCGGCCGTGCTCATTGCCTTCGCCGTGATCCCCTTTGGGCCGGAGATCAGTCTCCTCGGCCAGAGGGTTGGATTGTGGATCGGCGACGTCAACGTGGGCCTGATGTTCCTGTTGGCCGTCGCCGGCCTGGGGGCATATGGCGCTGTGCTGGGTGGGTGGTCCTCCAACAACAAGTACTCGCTTCTGGGCGCGCTGCGCGCTACCGCGCAGATGATCAGCTACGAGCTGCCGATGGGTTTGGCTCTGCTAGCGGTGGTGCTGATCAACGGCAGCCTAAGCCTCCGGCAGATCGTCGAGTCTCAAGGGTCCTGGCCGCTGGCGGTTCTGCAGCCGGTGGGCTTCCTGGTATTCCTGGTTGCGATCCTCGCCGAAGGCAATCGCTCTCCCTTTGATCTGCCTGAAACGGAGAACGAGCTCATCTCCGGTTTCATGACCGAATATGGGGGCATGAAGTTCGCGCTCTATTATGTCGCCGAGTATGTGGCGATGGTGGTAAACAGCGCCATTGCTGCCACCATCTTCCTGGGAGGCTGGAAGTGGCCGGCCGTTCTCTCGGGTCTGCATCCGCTGGTGGGTGTGGCGCTCTTCGTGGCCAAAGTTGTGCTGATGGTCTTTGTCTTCATCTGGATCCGGGCCAGCCTTCCGCGCGTCCGGTATGACAAGTTCATGCGCTTCTGCTGGAAGTTCATGGTCCCGCTGGCCCTGCTCAACCTGGTGGTCACAGCGGTCGTCTTGGCGGTGGTGGCATGATCCGAGAGGTACTCACCGGCTGTTACCACCTGCTGCGTGCCATGGGGGTAACGCTGCGCTACTTCTTTACACGCCCCGTGACCGTCCAGTACCCCAAGGAGCGGGTCAAGCTCTATCCGCGCTTCCGTGGCCGGCACGAGCTGCTCCGCTACGAGGAAGGTCCCAACCAGGGGCTGGAGCGGTGCATTGGCTGCGCGTTGTGCGCGGCCTACTGCCCGACGCAGTGTATCTACGTGCAGGCCGGCGAGAACAAGGACGGGGTGCAGCGTTCACCTGGGGAACGGTACGCCGAAGTCTACGAGATCAACCTGCTGCGCTGCATGTTCTGTGGCTACTGCGAGGAGGCTTGCCCGACGGGGGCCATCGTTCTGCGGCGCGAGTTTGCCTTGGCTGACTACAGCCGCGAGCGCCTGATTTATACCCAGGACCGGCTGCTGCAGCCGGCCGAGCCTCACGCCATCATCCTGGACGATCAGGAGCAAGGATAGCCCAATGGAGAAGGTGGTTTTCTTCACGTTGGCGTTTCTGGCGGTGGCGTCTGGCGTGGGCGTGATCGCCCAACGCAGCGCCACCCGAAGCGCACTTTTCCTGCTGGCGAACTTTTGCTGCCTGGCCGCGCTCTTTATCCTGCTCAACGCCCAATTCGTGGCCTTGTCCCAGGTGATCGTCTATGCCGGCGCGATTGTCGTGCTCTTTCTGTTCATCGTCCTGCTGCTCGGCGTCGAAAGAGTGGAAGAGAAGCCTGGCACCCGGAGAGCCCAATGGGCTGCCGGGGTCCTGCTGGGGGTCTTGCTGCTGGTTGGGATCATTTGGGCGCTGCTGTCTTCCGCTGGCGCCCCTGCCCAGGCGCTGGCGCGCACCGACAACGTCCGGGAGATCGGCGAGCGGCTGCTTACCGACTTGGCCATTCCCTTTGAGCTGGCCGCGGTCGTCCTGTTGGTCGCGATCATTGGGGCAGTGGTACTGGCGAAAAAGAGACTGGAGGGGTGACGCCACCATGGTTCCGGCCTCGTACTATCTGATCTTGGCCGCGGTTCTCTTCGTGCTGGGGGCGATCGGTGTCCTGGTCAGGCGGAATGCACTGGTGATGCTCATGTCGGTGGAGCTCATGCTCGCGGCTGCCAATCTCACTCTCGTTACCTACTCTCGTTTCCTCGGCAAGATCGATGGCCAGGTCTTTGCGCTCCTTGTTATGGCAGTCGCTGCGGCCGAGGTAGCGGTTGGGCTGTCCGTTATCGTGTCGCTCGTCCGGCACAAGGACACCACCGACGTGGACGAGATCGACCCATGCTGAACTATGTGTGGCTAATCCTGTTCTTCCCGCTGCTGGGGGTGCTGATCAACGCCTCGGTAGGCCGCTGGCTGGGCCGGCGGCTCGTGGCGGCCATCGCCTGCGTGGCGATTGGGGCGTCCCTTGTCACAGCGTCCCTGGTCTTTGCCGCCATGCTTGGCTTCCCAGCTACGACCGCGGATGGTGATAACGGCCGCCAGTGGACCATCCCCGTCTTCACCTGGATCGCCACCGGGGATCTCAAGGTGGAGGCCCGGATCTTGCTCGACCAGGTCTCTATCTTGATGACGCTGGTGGTGACCAGTGTAAGCACGCTGGTTCACATCTACTCGGCCGCCTACATGCATGGCGACGAGTACTACAAGCGCTACTTCACCTGGCTCAACCTCTTTGTTTTCATGATGCTCGTCCTGGTGCTGGGCGACAGCTTCCTGACGATGTACATCGGCTGGGAAGGGGTGGGGGTATGCTCCTACCTGCTCATCGGCTACTGGTTCGAGAGGGAGGCCGCGGCCGACGCTGCACAGAAGGCCTTTCTCGTCAACCGGGTAGGCGATTTCGGTTTCCTCCTCGCCATCCTGCTCATCTTTTCCAAGGTGGGCAGCCTGGCATTCCAGGATGTATTCCCTGCCGCGGGAGCCCTCGCGCCGGCAGCGGCGACCGCCATCTCGCTCCTCCTCTTCCTGGGGGCCACGGCCAAGTCCGCGCAGATCCCGCTCTACATCTGGCTGCCCCATGCGATGGAGGGACCCACGCCCGTCAGTGCCCTGATCCACGCCGCGACGATGGTCACTGCCGGCGTCTACATGGTGGTGCGGTGCTACACGCTCTTCGAGCGTTCAGGATCGGCGCTGCAGTGGGTCGCCTGGATCGGTGTCCTGACCGCGCTGCTCGGCGCGACCATGGCCATCGTGGAGAAGGACTTTAAGCGGATCCTGGCCTATTCGACGATCAGCCAACTGGGCTACATGTTCTTGGGGATCGGCGTGGGCACTTACACGATGGGCCTTTTCCAGCTAACGACCCATGCCTTCTACAAGGCGCTTTTTTTCCTCTGCGCGGGCAGCGTGATGCATGCCCTCGGCGGAGAGACCGACATCTTCAAGATGGGCGGCCTTCGCAAGAAGCTTCCCTGGACCTTCGCAACCTGCCTGGTGGCCGTCCTCTCGATATCCGGTGTGCCGCTTTTTGCCGGCTTCTTTAGTAAGGACGAGATTATGCACCTCGCATTCGTCGAGGGGAATCTCGCCCTGGGGTTTCTGGCGTTGCTCACGGCCGGCCTGTCGGGGTTCTATGCCTTCCGTCTCTTCTTCGTCGCGTTCTATGGCAAGCCGCGGACGGCAGACCATGGACCACAGACCATGGACCATAGACCACGATTGCCAGAACAGAAGAATGCACCCGGACAGGCGTATCATCGTCCATCGTCCATCGTCCATCGTCCATTCATGAGTCACCCTGGCTCATGCTCGTTCCCATGATCATCCTGGCCGTCATGTCCGTGGCCAGCGGCTACGTGGGGCTCCCCAAGGTACTGGGACTGGGCAACGCGATAGACGAGTTCCTGCACCCGGCCTTTGCCGCGTCGGCCCGGTCGAGCCTCGGGGAGGGGGCCGCATGGTCTCAGTGGGCGGTGATTGGTGCCTCGTTGGTAGAGACGGCCATTGCGATCGCGCTGGCCTGGTGGCTCTACATCCGCAACTGGGGCATGGCGGAGCGTTGGAGCCAAAACGGACGGTGGCTCTACGACCTGGTCTTTCACAAGTACTACGTAGATCGGGCGTATGATGAAGTCATCGTAAAGCCGCTGCGCAGCGTGGCCGCGGCCCTGTCGAGCGTGGTAGAGACACGGGGGATCGACGGCGCTGTGAATGGCGTGGGGCGCTTGGCATGCCTGGCCGGCGAGGGCCTGCAGCGCATTCAGACAGGTCGGGTGCGCCACTACGCGCTGGCCCTGCTGGCCGGCGTCGTGCTGGTCGTGCTCTACTTCCTGCTGCGGAGTGTGCTGGGATGAACCAAGCCGGCTTCCCACTCGTTACTATTCTCATCTTCCTGCCGCTGGCAGGCGCCGGCGTCTCCATTTTGCTCGGCCGTCGCCGGACAGCCGCCAAAGTGTGGACTCTGGCCGTCGCAGCGGCCGACCTGGTCCTGGCCGGCGCCGTGTGGGGCCTCTTCAGCTACGAGTCTGGCGGCATGCAGCTTGTGGACCACGTCGACTGGATCGCGCCGCTGGGCATTTCCTACAGCGTCGGCGTTGACGGCATCAGCCTCTGGCTAGTGCTGCTCACGGCGTTGGCCAGCCTGATTGCCGTCTTTGTGTCTTGGACGGGAACGGCTTCCTCGACCTCTTCCTGTGCGCGCCTCCTGCTCGCGTTGGAGACGGGAGTGCTGGGGGTTTTCTGTGCGATCGATCTGATCCTCTTTTTCATCTTCTGGGAGGCAATGATCATCCCGGCCTATCTGCTCATCGGCCGGTGGGGGGGGAGAAGCGAGCCCACGCCGCGATCAAGTTCGCGGTCTTTACCATCGCGGGAAGCGCGCCGATGCTGATTGCCATTGTCGCCCTGGCGACAATGAACTACCAGGCCATGGGTGTGCTCACCTTTGACCGGCTGGCTTTGCAGGACTTGCCTCTTTCCTGGCCTGCCCAACTCTGGCTCTTCTTGGCCTTTCTGCTCGCCTTTGCCGTCAAGGCCCCTATATGGCCGCTGCATGGCTGGTTGCCTGATGCCTATGTGGAGGCGCCGGTGCCGGTCACCATCTTGCTGGCCGCAGTGCTGTCCAAGATGGGGATCTACGGCGTAATCCGGATCTGCCTGCCGTTGTTCCCGAGCGCCGTCGAGGCTGCGCGTCCCTGGATCTGGGCACTTGCCATCGCCGGGATCCTGTATGGCGCACTCGTTGCCCTGGTCCAGCGCGATTTCAAGCGGCTGGTGGCGTACTCGAGCCTGTCACACGTAGGGCTTATCTTCGCCGGGGCATTGGCAGCAAACACGCAGGCTGTGCAAGGAGCCCTCCTTCTGTCTGTCTCCCACGGGCTGACGGTAACAGCCCTCTTCCTCATCGTGGCTTGGGTGGAAGCGCGGCGCGGGACGCGACAGATCGAAGAGCTGGGTGGGCTGTGGAAGAGCATGCCTGCTTTGGGCACCGTGGCGCTCACCGTCATCCTGGCGGCCATTGGCCTGCCCGGGCTGAGCGGGTTCCCCGGTGAGTTTGCGATCCTCGTGGGCATTTTCCGCCAGAGCCCTGTAGGCGGCGGCGTTTGCAGCGCTGGGCCTCATCCTCGGTGCCTGGTACATGCTCAGCCTATTCAGACGGGTCTTCGCCGGGCCGATCAGCCAGTCCGGAGAGCCGGACCTTGCCCGACCTGCGGCGGACGGAAGCGCCGGTCATACTGCCCCTGGTGGTACTGCTTTTCCTGATGGGTATTCTGCCCAACCTCATCTTCCGGCCGACCGATGCTGCTGTGAGCCAGATGATCGAGCAGGCCGAGGCGCGGCTCGTCATGCAGGCGCAGGAGACGGGCGAATGATCCCAAGCCCCGCACTCAATCTGTGGCCGCTTGCGCCCGAGATTTCGCTGCTGGTCACCGCCCTGGCCGTCCTCGTGCTCGGCCTCTTCTTGGCGAGAGGGCGGAGAAGTGGACTGGCGTGGGTGTCGTTGGCCGGCGTGCTGGGGGCCGCAGCGTTCACCTACTACCTGTGGGACGGTCTGGCGCAGCCGGCTGTGCAGGACATGTTCGTGGCCGACGGCTACGCCTTGTTCCTGAAGCTGGTGGTCCTGGCCGCCGCAGCCTTGGCTATCCTCTTTTCCGTCGAGTACGTCGAGCGCTCCGGACTTGCGCAGGTCGAATACTATGCCCTGCTGCTGCTATCGGCCGCAGGCATGCTCCTGATGACCGGGGCCATAAACCTCATCACCATCTTCCTTGCGCTCGAGATCCTGTCCATCGCTCTCTACATCCTGGTAGGGCTCAACCGGGCAGAGCAGCGCTCGGCAGCGGCATCACTCAAGTACCTTCTCCTGGGTGCGTTCGCCAGCGCCTTTCTTCTGTATGGGATGGCGCTGGTCTATGGGCAGGCAGGCACCACCTCGCTTGCGGGCATCCGCGGCGTGGTCGGCCCGCAAGGCGCACAGCAGTCGCCACTTCTCCTGGTCGGCCTGGGGTTCGTGATTGTCGGCCTGGGCTTCAAAGTGGCCCTGGTGCCGTTCCACCTTTGGACCCCTGACGTCTATGTGGGTGCCCCAACGTCGGTCACGGCCTTCATGAGCGTTGGTGCCAAGGTCGCCGGCTTTGCTGCCCTCGGCAGGGTGGCTCTCTACGCCTTCGGCGGGGCTCAGGGCGACTGGCAGTGGCTCTTGGCCGCACTGGCTGCACTGACGATGACCGTGGGCAACCTCGTGGCGCTGCGCCAGACCAACCTGAAGCGACTCCTGGCCTACTCGGGCATCGCCCAGGCAGGCTATATCCTGGTGGGTCTGTCGGCCGCCAACGAGCTGGGCACCGCCGGTGCTCTCTTCTACCTCGCAACCTACGCCTTCACCAACGTGGCTGCTTTTGGGGTGCTGATCGCCGTCGCCCGGTGGTACGGGGTCGACCTGCGGGGCGAGACGTTCGAAGCCTTGACCGGTCTCTCCGAGCGCAAGCCGTGGCTTGCGGCCGTGATGGCACTCCTACTGCTCTCGCTGGCCGGACTTCCGCCGCTGGCCGGCTTCATGGCCAAGCTCTATGTCTTCGCAGCGGCCGTTCGTGGAGGGCTCACTTGGCTGGCGATCGTGGGCGTGATCAATAGCGCGATTGCGGCGTACTACTACCTTCGCCTCATTGTGTTGATGACAGGCAAAGGTGCGCAGCGCGCAACCGACCTGCCCCAGGCCGGTGCGATCTGCCCCGCATTGAAGGTGGGGCTCGCTCTCGCCTGCCTGGTCACCTTGTTCCTCGGCCTCTGGCCAACACCGATCCTCGAATGGGCCCGCAGCGCGGCGGCCGCGCTGATGGGAGGGTAACGCTCTCGGCCGGGCTGCAAGCCTCACCTCAGCACAGACGACCTTCCTAGAGGGGGCACCTACGGGGGACCTTACGGGTAGCAGTAGAGCCGCACGGGCGCCTGCTATTGTGGGCTCGTCTGCAAGTCGACCAGCGCCTGCTCCGCTGCTGCGTTGCCTGGATCCATCTCGAGGATCTGCCGGTACACGCGAATCGCCTCGTCGGTCTGACCGCTGGCGTAGTAGGCGCCCGCCAGGTGAAAACGGTATACCAGGTCGTTCGGGGCGAGCCGCACCGCTTGCTCCAGCTCAGAGATGGCGTCGTCGAGCCGGAGGGCCTGTCCCAGGAACAGGCCCAGCTCCGCGTGCGGCTCTGCCTTCTCGGGTGCCAGGCGGACCGCCCTGCGTAGGGAATCCTCGGCCTCACGCAACCGGCCGGCCGCCGCGAGCGCCTTGCCGCGCCAGAGCCATGCCCAGAAAAGGTCCTCGTCCAGCGCGGTGGCCGTGTGGGCTTCCTCCAAAGCGGTCTCATACTCCTCGCCCGCAAAAGCCAGGATGGCCAGGTACACATGGGGCCATGGGTTGGAGGGCAGCAGGCGCGCCGCCTCATGGAGCTGGAAGCGAGCGATCTCCCGGTCGCCCCCGGCCTCGTACAGATACCGGCCGTAGTTGAGACGGTACTTGCCTTCTTCCGGCACCAGGCGCGAGGCCGCTTCCAGCTCGGCGCTTGCGTCGCTCCAACGCAGTTCTTGGGCCAGGATCTCTCCGCGGGCTGCATGAGCGGCAGCCGCCACTTCGGGATCGGAGCTAAGCGCGGCCGCGCGCGCGTAGGCGTCGAGCGCAAGGTCCTCCCTGGCCAGAGACCGGTAGGCTGTCCCCAGGCCATTCCAGGCACCTACCGACTGGGGATCGAGCAGCAGCGCCCGCTTGTAGTACTCCATGGCCTCGTCCCACGAGCTCTCCCGCAGGGTGTCGCCGGCGCGCACAAAACGCGCGGCGGACTGCCCTGCTGACCTCCAGAGCTCGATGAGCGCCTGCGGGCGATCCGTCTCACCTGAGCCACATGGCTGGCCGCTCACCCGGTCCAGGTCGGATGGAGCGAGCCGCTCACAGGCTGCGGCCAAGGACCAGTAGCCCTGGGGATCGGCGGGCCGCAGCGTCACGAAATGCGCCCAATCGTCCGCGGCGGAGATCCCGTCGCCACGCTCCGTATCCAGGTAGGCAAGCAGCCGGTAGGCCTGGGCATTGCGAGGATTGCGGCCAATCGCCTGCAGCAGCGTGGCCCTGGCACCCTCCGAAGTGGGGTTGGAATCCAGCATGCGGCCGGCGCGCTCCACCAGGTATGCGCTTGCGTACCAGGGAAAGAGGACGGCGAGAGCAGCAAGGGCAAGAGCCGCCACAAGCAGTGCCAGCCACAGCCCTTTATGACGCGGGATCGAGCCAAGTGCCTTTCGCCTGGGTAGCTTTGGCCCTTCGGCGGCTGGCGCCCGACTCATGCTTCTTCTCCGAAGCGATGGCTGTAGTGGGAGAAGACGGCAAAGCCAATGATCAGGGTCGCCAGGCAGGTCGCGAACGTCCGGAGAAAAAAGTCCCACCCCGTCGGTGAGCCCCAGTAGAGCACATCCTGATAGGATGCGATGAGAGACGCCATTGGATTTAGGCGGCGAGCCCAAAGCTGGATGTTCACCGTCATGCCCAGGATGACCTTGTCTTGGGGCATCAGGGTGATGGGGTAAAAGATAGGGGTCAGGAAGAACCACGCCTGCAGGACAATGGACCAGATGTGTTGTGTGTCGCGGTAGAAGACGTTCATTGTCGCGAGCAGAAGCGCCATCCCGGTAATGAACATAAGCTCTGCCAGGATGATGAGAGGCAGAAGCAGAACCGCCGGTGTAAGCCTGACGCCAAAGATCAGGATCATGGCAAAGAGCACGACGAACGCCACCAACAAGTGCACCAAATTGGACAGGACATCGGCGATAGGCAGGATCTCTCGCGGAAAATAGACCTTCTTGATGAGCCCCGAGTTGCTGACGATCGAGCCCGTCGCGCTCGACACCGATGCAGCGAAAAAGCTCCACGGCAGGAATCCCGCCATGAAGAATACGGGGAACTTGGCAATACGGCTGGGAACCATCAGCGTGAATACGACGGTGAAGACCAGGGTCATCAGCAGAGGGTTGAGCAGAGACCAAAGGACGCCGAGGACCGAGTTCTTGTAGCGGACCTTGAGGTCGCGGATGACCAGGTTCCTGAGCAGGTCGCGGTAGCGATACAGCTCACGCAGACGGCGCATCATGTGGACACCAATCCATAGGCTCGGACGATAGTCCTCGCTGCCTGATCCCAGGTATGCTCGCTTATGGCCATCTTCCGCAGTGCTGCGCTTCGTCGAGCTCTGTTCGGATCGTTCAGGCCGAGCAGCATCGCTTCTGCCAGGGCGCCG
Organism: uncultured Chloroflexia bacterium; assembly: GCA_963701775.1. Classification (GTDB taxonomy): domain Bacteria; phylum Chloroflexota; class Anaerolineae; order JAAYZQ01; family JAAYZQ01; genus DAOQVR01. The sequence goes on along the minus strand of CAVPBH010000027.1, from coordinate 476,713 downwards.
GGATTGCCGCGTTCTGCATAGATACCTTCCTGGCCGAGGTACTCCCGGCTGACGGGTGTCTCAAACGCAATGGTGGGCAGGCCCATTGCCATGTAGTTGAGGATTTTTCCACTGCCTTCGGTGGCGGATAGCTTGGGTGCGACTGCTACATCCCCCAGTGCCAGGTAGTCCCGTGCATGCTCGTAAGGGATCTTGCCGGTAAAGGTCGTATGCGCGCCGATGCCCAACTGCTTTGCCCTCTGCCTATAGTCCTCGACGCAGGGAAAGCCCATAATCAAGAAATGCAGATCGGGCCGGCGGCGCAGCGTCAGAGCGGCTGCTTCGAGCAGCGCATCGGTCCCCTGGTAGCCTGCCAAGAGCCCAAGGTACACCACGATCTTGCGCCCAGAGGGGATATTGAGCCGGGATCGCAGATTGGCCAAACGCTCTCTCTCTCCCTCTGTGGGGGGAGAGAATGCACTTGTGTCCACCCCATCGGGCACGGTGAGCACCCGCTCCGGTTGGCACCCAAACTCGGCGACAAGCAGGTTTCGAGCATTGTGCGAACTGGTGAGGATCAGTCGTGACGTACGGTCAATGGCAGTCTCCAGGAGGCGGAGCGGGCGATAGAAGGGGCTATCCCGCCTCAGGAACTTGTGATCCATCATCTCGCCTGTGAGGCTCCCCTGGAAGTCAAAGACAATCGGAATGCGCAGCAGGCGACCCACCACCACCCCGATGAAGGCCCCCTCGTGCATGTGCGCATGGATGACATCGGGCCGTCGCCGCAGCGCCCAAAGCAGAACGGTCCAGAAGAGCAGCATGTCGAAGGCGACCTTGTGCGGCGATGATCCGACCTCGTAGTGTGCGCGGAATGGGATGCTGGGTGTCCGCTCGATAGACAGGCCTGGCACATCCTGCCCGTTCTTGTAGGTACATACCCTCACAGTGTGTCCCAGCCGGCGAAGCGCACGGATTTCCTCTAGGATGCGAACCGAGCACCCATAGTCGGAGAAGAATGAGGTAGGGGCGATCATCAGGACCTCGTATCTTCTGCCCGGTCGTTGCTCTGCGCCCACTTGGTTTCTGCTCACTCGCTGGATGGTGCACTCATGAGCCCCGGATCTGGGGCATCCTTGAGCCATTGTACCGCACCCTTCACGCTGGCGCAAGCGTCCGGAAGCTGGTTGCCGCGGAGCCTCCTCATGGGTATAATGCGCTGGCATATGGTGAGGAGAAACAGAACACGCCCGATCGGTAACGTGGAGGTGGTGGTCCTTGGGGATGTCAACCTGGACCTCATTGCCCATTTCCCGAGTTTCCCATTCCCCGGGCAGGATGCCCTAGCCAGCTCGATCGAGGTGCACTGTGGAGGCTCGGCGGCGAACACGGCAGCGGCGCTAGCCCGGCTAGGGCTGCGCGTGCGGCTGATCGGGCGTGTGGGCCAGGAGCCAATGGTGCAGACGGCCCTACAGTGCCTGAAAGAGGTGGGCGTTCTCCTCGGTGGGGTCCAGCGCGATCCTACCCATGCGACCGGGCTGATCTACATCATCGTAACACCGGATGGCGAGCGGACTATGTTGAGCGACCGGGGAGCGAATGTGCTGACCAGCCCCGACGAGATTCGGGACTCCTCCTTCCTGCGAGCCCGCTTCTTTCACCTATCAGGCTACGCACTGCTGGCCGAGCCGCAGCGCAGCGCCGCGCTCCGAGCGCTCGATTTGGCGCGGGAGTATCGCCTGACCATCGGACTCGATCCTGGGCTGATGCTCTGCGAGACGGCTCCGGGTGACGTGCTGCGCCTGCTTCCTGAGATTGGCATCTTGATCCCCACACTGGCTGAGGCTCAAGCCCTCACCGGCCAAGTTGCCCCCGAAGCTTGCGCCCGGGTCTTGGAGAGCCACTGCTCCACGGCACTCGCCATCAAGCTCGGGCGGGACGGCTGCCTACTCGCAGCGGACGGTGAGATGGTCCGCTTGCCGGCTTTCGCCATCCAGGCTCGGGATACCACCGGCGCGGGCGACGCCTTTGATGCCGGCCTGATCGCGGGCCATCTGGCTGACCTCGGATGGATTTCTGCGGCGCTTCTCGGCAATGCCTGCGGGGCCGTGGCCGCCAGCCGCGTCGGGGCGGGCGACCGGCCCCCGGGTGCCGGAGAGGTGGCTGCGCTGTTGGCTGGCCACCTGGACGATCCCGCCTTCGCTCAGCACCATGCGTCCATCGAGTTGGCCATGCGCTTCCTGGCGCAAGGCTCTCAAGGCTCATGATGGGAGCGCATCTTGGTAGCCCGTCCCCTTGTGGGCGTGCCTCCAATCCCTGACAAGGAGAAGGTATGACACACGTAACTTGGAAAGAAAAGCTGGACGGCATTCGCATTGGCTCCCTTGTAGAGCTGTTTGGTGTGGCTAAGCCAGTCATCGGCATGGTTCACCTGTTACCGCTTACCAGGGGCGCCCGGCTACATGGGCGATGGAGTGGGCACCATCCTCGATCACGCACGGCGGGATGCGGGGGCGCTGCTGGAAGGCGGCGTCGACGGCCTGATGGTCGAGAACATGTGGGACTTGCCCTACTACGTGGGCAGCGACGTCCGACCCGAAGCCATGACTGCCCAGGCAGTCGCCGCCCGGGCCATCGTGGAGATGAGTCCGGTCCCGGTCGGCATCAACGTTGTCCACAACGGCGGGTTGGTGACGCTCTCGATCGCCGTGGCCGCAGGGGCCAGGTTCATCCGCGTCTGTATCCTCACCGGTGCCCGGCTGTGGGACACCGGCGATTTCGATCACGGCTGTGGCGCCGACCTCCTGAGAAAGCGCAAGGAGCTGGGCGCGGAGGAAATCAAGCTCCTGTGCGACGTGGACAAGAAGCACTCAGTCCCCTTTCCCGGACTGGATCTGGAGACGCACATCGAGTGGACCGAGTTCTACCGGGCCGATGCACTGATCGTCTCGGGGCGGATGACCGGCTCCGCGCCCTCCGTGGAGAAAGTGCGCAGGGCCAAGGAGCTGGCAACGCGGCCGATACTCATGGGGAGTGGCACCAACGAGGAGAACATCGCTGCATTCCTGGAGTATGCCGACGGCGCCATCGTCGGCTCGAGCCTGAAGATCGATGGGATAGCCGAGAACCCAGTCGACGTCGAGCGAGTGCGGCGCTATGTGAGCGCGGTCCGGAGCGTCCGAGCGGGCTAGGCGCCGCTTGGAGACGCGATGTGGTCGAGGAACTCACGAGCAGTTGCTAGCTCCTGCTCGCCGTACACGGCAACCCCGCGTTGGCGGCGCGGTGCCGGACCTTGGCCGTCAGAGGGACAAGACACATGCGCGGGGGAGGAGTATATGCAGGAGGGCCGTCGCAGCGTCAACGGTCTCCCTTCCGATGTTGATCCTAGGAAAACGCATCGGTGGCACACCCAAGTACAGCGGGACAGTGGGACAACAACAGACCCTGGACGCTTGTGTGCGAGCCGGCACTACTGCGCACACGTGGAGGACAAAGAAGGGCTCCGCTGGCGCCCTGAAACGAAGGCTCCCGCCGGGGTTGCGGCGGGAGCTTGGCAGGCCTACCGTACGTGCCGGGCATAGTCCGGCAGTATCAGCGGTGACTCGACAGCGGTCTCGATACTGGCCTCGGCCAGCTCCTTCTCCCATGCCGCGACGTGTGCAAGGGTCAGCTTGCCGGTCTGAACGTCGCGGAACTGCTGGCCGGCCGTGCGTCCTGCGCGGCGTCCAAAAACGCACACATCCAGCAGCGAGTTGCCCATCAGGCGGTTGCGGCCATGGACCCCGCCCGATGCCTCTCCGGCCACCAGGAGCCCGGGGATGCTCGTGTTGCAGTCTGGCTGGATGGCAATTCCCCCGTTCTGGTAATGTAACGTAGGGTAGACAAGCATCGGGTCGTGGACAATGTCGACACCAAAACGCCGGAATTGGCGAACCATGGCCGGCAGCTCCTTCTCGACCGTGCCCGGCCCATGTAGGATGTCGATCATGGGCGAGTCGAGCCACACGCCCTCAAAGCCCGAGGGTGTCGTGACGCCGTTTCCTCGCTCCTTCACCTCGCGGATGAAGGCGCTTGCCTCTACGTCGCGCGTCTCGCGCGGGAAGACAAACTGCTCGCCCTGCACGTTGAGCACCTGCGCCCCCAGGCCGCGCACCTTCTCGGTGACGAGCAGGCCGACGATTTGCTCGGGGTAGGCGGCGCCGGTGGGGTGGTACTGCATCGTGTCGATGAAGGCCAGCTTGGCGCCGATCCGGTAGGCCATCACCAGGCCGTCGGCGGTCGCCCCGTAGTGGTTGGTGCAGGCATAGCCCATGTAGTGCAGCCGGCCGCCTGCCGCCGGTGGCGATGATCGTCTGTTTTGCCCGGGCGATCAGGTGCTCTCCTGTTTCCAGGTTCTGCAGCACCGCGCCGGCTACCTGGCCCTTGTCGTCCATCAGCAGCTCGATGGCAGGGGCGAACTCTATGACGGTGATTGATTCTGGGTAGGAGCGCACTTCATCGCGCAGCGTGCGCATGATCTCGGCGCCGGAATAGTCGCGTGCCGAGTGCATCCGCTTGCGCGAGGTGCCGCCGCCGTGGATGGTCACCAGCGTGCCGTCAGAGTGCTTGTCGAACATGCAGCCCAGGTCTTCCAGCCACAGGATCACTTCCGGGGCGTCGCGTACCAGCGCCTCGACCAGTTCGGGATCGTTGGTGAAATGGCCGCCTCCCATGACGTCCAGGTAGTGCTGGCCGGGCGAGTCGTTCTCCTTGTCGGCTGCCTGGATGCCGCCCTGCGCCATCATCGTATTGGCATCGCCGTGGCGCAGCTTGGTGACCATCAGGACCCTGGCACCCTGCTCGCGACGCCAGCAGCGCGGCCGCCGAGCCCGCACCACCTGCGCCGATGATCAGCACGTCAGTGTCATAGTCCACCTTCTCCAGGTCGAGCGCCGCACCCCGCAGCCGGCTGTGCCCTTCCAGGAGGGCAGCCAGTTCGTTGCGGTGTGCGTCCTCCCTTGTTGGGGCCTACCCGCAGCTCGCGCATCCCCTCCGGGATAAAGTCGGGATGGAACCTGCGCAGGATTTCTTGCTTCTCGGCGGGCGAGAGCATCGGCCAATCCGTGTGCAGGCGCGCTGGCCGGCCGGCAACCACGCGGCTCGATCGATTCCCGCATGCTGGGCGTGTATCCTTCGAGTTTCATTGTCTTCTCCTATTGGGCTGCTCAGGACCTGGCTGGTCTTCGCCTCGGTGCTATTCCGGCTCGATATCCCGGGTGTTGTACAGGCGGCGTAGCTCCGCGTCGGGCGTTGCCTTCAGCCGGGCAATGTCCTCGTCGAACCGGCCTGCCCGCACCTCGGCCACGCGCTGCGCCAGGTGTTTGGCCTTAGGCGCCAGGTTCCGGGCGTAGAGGCGGCGGCAGAGGATGGCGATGTTGGGCTGGGTCTCCTCGGCCGGGCAGCGAGAGACGCACATGCCGCACATGATGCAGTCGAAGGACAGGTCGGCGACCCGGGCGATGTCACCACGCATCGCGGCAGCCATGTAGTCCTTCACCTTCAGGTCCTGCGGGCAGCTCTTGGTGCAGGTGCCGCACCCCAGGCACTTGAGCACCTGCGGGTAGAGGCGTACCACTGTCGAGAAGGTCGGCTCCAGCTCCCGAAGCTTATACTGAGCTCGTTCCGCAGGGTAGAAGGGGATCTGAGTCAGGTACATGCCGGGCTGGACCAGGGTACCGCACGCCAAGCCGATGTACAGCTTTGGATCGCCCTCTAGCCGGTAGACCGTTGCGCAGGCACCACAGAAAGACGCCCGGCAGCCGACACCCCGGATCAGCGTGTAGCCGGCATACTCCAGCGCGCCCATGATCGTCAACGTGTTGGGCACCAGGTAGCGCTTGCCCATGATGTAGATAGGGATCATCTGAAGTTCAGTCATTCAAACCCTCCATTCAATACCCAATGCTCAATGCAGAAGGCGCAATGCCCCATCATGAATTGTGCATTGCGAATTCCGCCTTCCTAGTGGGGTCTCTCTCCCAGCTCTTTCAGCTCATCTTCTCGGAACTCTTGCACCGGCGCCGCTTCCTCCAGGCTCCGCCCGGGGTGATAGTCAAACAGCGCCTGCACCTTCTCTCCCACCGCCCGGAACACCGTCCCCACGTCAATCCCCGCCGGGCAGGCCTCCGTGCACATCCCGCACCCCACGCAGCTCGTCACCATGTGGTTCAGCCGCGTCAGGTGGAAGAGCAGCGTGTCCGGCAGCATCCGCACGCTCCCCTTCCGCTCCGCCCACTGGTAGAAGAGCTCCGAATCGTGCTCAAAGGTGGGCGTGCGGAAGATGCACTCGCGGCAGTAGCAGATCGGGCAGTTGATCATGCAGTTGTGGCAGCGGATGCAGCGCGCGAACTCGGCCAGCAGGCCGTCCATGGAGTTCACTCGCTCGCGGTAAGCGGCGAATGCCTGGTCCCGCGCTGCCGTCCGGGCAGCGACCAGCCTGTCGACCGCCTGTGCGCGCCCCTCCGGTGCCCGGCCGTCGCCGGACAGCCCGAGAGCCTGGGCCACATCCTCCCGCGCCTTGAGGTAGAGCTTGCCCGGCTCGGCCCCCAGCAGGCCGATGGTCAGCGCCACGTGCTCGCCGGTGGGCACCGGCTGCTCGCAGATCTGGCACGCCGTGCGGAACTCCAACCCGTCCGTGGCTTTCAGCTCGCCGGTCTGCGCCCCCGCCAGCAGTCCATCGATCAACGGCTGCTTGTCCGCCGCCTGCTGCCATTCCTCGACGCCGTAGGTTCCCAGGCAGTCGATGCCGACGATGACGACGTTCTCCAGCTTGGCCTGCTGGAACTTGACCAGCTCGACCAGTGCCCGGATCTCGCACGAGCGCAGCACGACGCCCAGCTTCTGCCGGTGGCCGGTGATGGTCAATGCCTGGGCCGCGCGCGCCGCGTTGATCGGCATCACGGGCGCCAGGGGAGCGGCTTTGTCGAGCACACCGGCGTCTCGCACAAGGACCGGCGCGACGGCTCCCCCCGGCACTTCCACCGGGACCAGCAGCGCTTCCACGACTCCGTGCTCCAGCAGGCTGCGCAGTACCCCGCGTATGGCCTGCCCTGCTCCCGGCGATGCATCCATCTCTGTCTCGATCATCTCACCCCCTGTACGGCAATGCACAATTGCCACAATTGTGCATTGAGCATTGTGCCTTGCCTAGATGGCTCCTTGGCCCTTCAACGGATTCGGCCCCTTGGCCTTGAGCGCGCCCACCATCTGCGTCACCGTCTCGGCGAAGTAGGCTCCCTCGCTGGCAGAGATCCAGCGCAGCCACACTCGGTCAGGGTCAAAGCCCATCTGCTCCAGGATCGATTGCAGGATGGCCACGCGGCGGCGTGCCTTGTAGTTTCCGCTCTGGTAGTGGCAGTCTCCCGGGTGGCATCCGCCGATGAGGACGCCGTCGGCTCCCTCGAGAAGTGCCTTGGAGACGTAGACCGGGTCAAGGCCGCCGCTGCACATGAGGCGGATAATGCGGATGTTGGGTGGGTACTGGATCCTGGAAGTGCCTGCCAGGTCCGCCCCGGTGTAGGTGCACCAGTTGCACAAGAAGGCTATGATCCTCGGTTCGAATTCGTCTGCCATTCTCTCCCTCATTCTATGGGCCGGCCCGCAATGCCTGCTACATCAGCCGAGCGTCTGTGACGGTTAGTCCCAAGTTACGCATCGCCACGAGCAGTGTTTCCACGTCGACATCCTCCACCTTGATCGTCACCACTGCCGTGTTCGGGTCATCGCCCCAGAAAGTGCCCAAGGCCAGGATGTTGCCGCCCAACTGGGCGATGGTGAGGCTGATGCGGGCAATCTCCCCCTTGCGCTCCGGGATCTCCAAGGTCATGCGTAGGCCCTTTTCGCGGGCTCCGAACATCTCCAGGAGCACAGTGAAGACGTCTGTCTCGGTGATGATGCCTACCAGCCGGTCGCCTTCCATGACCGGCAGGCCGCCGATCTTGTAGTCGGCCATGATCCGGGCGGCTTCCTCTACCGGCGTGTCGGGGCCGACTGTGATGACATCCCTGGACATCAGCTCGGACACCAGGAGATGGTTGAGCAAGTAGTGCACCTCTGATACGGTCAGCGAGGAAACCGGGGAAGGTGAGGCGACGAGCAGATCCTTCTCGGAAACGATGCCTACCAGCTTGCCGGCCTCATCCAATACCGGCATGCGCCGCACCTCAGCCTGCCGCATTATACGCAACGCCTCGGTAATCGGCGTGCCTGCCGGTATGGTCACGGGCTCCGTAGACATCCGGTCGCGGACCAGCACCTATACCTCCCGCACGTCCACAATCTCCATGCCCAGCGCTTCCATGATTGCCACGAGCTTTGTCCTGGGCACGTCCGCAACTTTCACGGTAACCATCCGATTGGTGGGATCCTCACCGGCGAAGGTGCTGAGCGCCAGGATGTTTCCGCCCATCGCCGTGATTTCTTTCGTCATGCTGGCCAGGCTTCCCTTTTCCTCTGGGATCAGCATAGTCAGTCGCAGTCCCTTCTCGCGCGCTCCCAAGACCTCAAGGAAGAGCTGGAGCATCTCGCTCAGGGTGATCAGCCCGATTAGCTTGCCGTGGCGCATGACCGGCAGCGCGCCGGTTTGCTGGTCAACCATGATCTTGGCCGCTTCCTCGATCGCCGTGTACTCCGTGACTGTGATCGGATCGTGAGCCATCGCCTGGTGAATTGGCTCACTCCTGTTGGCGCGAAGCAAGGCACGGTCAGATGCCATACCTATCAGGCTGTCCTGCTCGTCCACCACCGGCAGATAATGCAGTCCCCGCTCCTCCATGATCTTCAGCCCGTCGGCGACAGTCTTCCCCTGGGTCACCGTGACCGGGCTCCTGTTCATTCTCTCGACTATCAGCATCTTGCCCCTACCCCTGCCATGTCTAGACCAGCGCCCAATCGACTTCGGCCATCAACTGGCGCTGCTCGTAGCCCTTCTGTTTCGTTGCCTTGTTCGGGCACACCACGGCGCACACCCCACATCCCTGGCATAGCCCATACTCCACCACCGCCACCCGCTTCTCATAGTCCATCACGCGCCCCTCGTACGGGCACGCCTCCACGCACAGCCCGCAGAAGCTGCACAGCCGCTCGTCCACCCACACCGAGCTTGGCCGCTCCCGTACCTCGCCCTGGCCACAGCCACGCCGCCGCCCGCATCGCCGCCGCCTGCCCCTGCACCAGGGCCTCGTCCAGGAAGCGCGCGCTGTGCGCCAACCCCGCGACGTACACCCCCTTCCCCAGGTCCAGCGGCTTCATCTTCGGGTGCTCTTCCTCGAAGAACCCCCAGCGGTCATGCTCCACCCCGAGCTTCTGCGCCAGCTCCTTCTCCTCTTCCGCCTCGATGCCGACGCTGAGGACCACCGCGTCCGCCTCGAGCGTCAGGGCCTGCCCGGTCACCGGCTCGCGAAGCCTCACCTCCAGCTTCGCCCCTTGCCCGTGACCTGCGGCTTTCCCGGCAGCTCGTAGCGCACGAACACCACGCCTGCCTCCCGGGCCGCGCAGTAGTACTCCTCGCGAAAGCCAAAGGTGCGCACCTCGCGGTACAGGATGTACACCTTGACTCCGGGGTTCTCTGCCTTCAGCCGCAGGGCGTTCTTGACGGCCTGGGTGCAGCAGATGCGGCTGCAGTAGGGCCGCTCCTCTTCGCGGCTCCCCACGCATTGGATCATCACCACGCGTCCCCAGATCCGCCGTCGACGACCGCTCCTCCAGCTCGCGCTGGGTGATGACGCCTGGGTGCCGGCCGTACAGGTACTCGCTCGTCTGCACCGGCCTGCCGCCCGTAGCGACCACCACGACTCCGTGCTCGACCTCTTCTTCCTGCCCTTCCCTGCCGATGGCGCTGCGGTAGGCGCCGGCCCTGCCCCGGACGGAGCGCACCTCGCTCCCCAAATGCAGGTGGATGCGCTTCTCCGCCGCCACCTGCCCGTCAGTTGCGCCAGCGCTGCCTGTGCGTCGCTGCCGTCCGCCTGGTGCCGGATGGAGCGCCACTGACCTCCCAGCTCCTCCTCCCGCTCGACCAGGTCGACCTCGACCCCCATCCCCGCCAGCTCCAGCGCCGCGCTCATGCCCGCGGCTCCGCCTCCCACCACCAGCGCCCGCTGCGTGAGCGCCTGCCTGCCGCCAATCGCGAGTGCATCCATGCCTCTCATCGCCGCCAGCGATGCCACGGCCATGCCGATGAGGGATTGCGCCTTGCGCGTCAGCCCGTCCCCCCCGCTCCGGCAGGGGGAGGTCAGGGCGGCGTGCGGGTAGACGACCTGCTCGCGCAGGCTCACCCGCCGCAGCAGCCGCTCGTCCAGCCCGGCATCGCGCAGCATCGCCTCGTACTCACCGCCGTCCAGGTGCCCGTTGCTGCCTGCCACCACCACCCGGTTCAGCTTCTCCGGCCTCGATCGCGGATGCAATCTCCTCTTTCCCTGTCACTTCCTGGGCCACGGCCACCCCGGGCAGCCGCCGGGCATACGCCAGGACCTCCTCAGCCGCCAGCTCTCCATTGGTCCCGCACAGGAACACCCCAACCCGCGGCTCTTCCTCCGCACAGGGCGCGGATTGGACAGGATTTCCATGATTCACATGACTTGGTCGCGGGGTTGAGCCGTGCCTCCCGGTGCGCCTTGCTCGCCATGCACATCATGCAAATCCTGTGAATCCTGTCTCCGCCGTCCTTTCAGGTAAGCGGCGACCTCTCCGGCCGCGGCCGTTGCCTCTGCCACCGTCTCGGGGATCTCTTTCGGCTCGCGGAAGCCCCCGGCCACAAAGACACCCGCGCGCCCCGTCTGCAGCGGGTGGTAGCCGTTGGTGCAGGCAAAGCCGTACGCGTCCAGCGCGACTCCCGCCTGCCGCGCGGCCGCCTGCATCCCCTCCGGCGCGGCCAACCCCACCGCCAGCACCACCAGGTCAAATGCTTCTTCCCTCGGCTTGCCGTCCTCCCCGATGTACCCGAGCACCAGCTCCTTCGTCTTCTCCCGCTGGTGCACGCTCGAGGGCATCGCCCGCAGGTAGCGTACCCCGGGCATCTGCTGCACCTCGGCGATGTATTCCTCGTACCCTTTCCCTGCAGCCCGCACGTCCATGAAGAAGACGGTGGCCTGCAGCTCCGGGCCGGCCTTCTTGGCCAGCTTGACCTGCTTGGCCGTGTACATGCAGCAGGCCGAGGAGCAGTAGGCGGCCCCCACCCGCTCGTCGCGCGACCCCACGCACTGGATGAAGGCGATCCTTTTCAGTGTTCCCCTGCCGGACGGCCGCCGCAGCCGTCCCACGCTCGCCCCGGCCAGGCTCGCCATCCGCTCGAACTCCAGCGAGGTCACGACGTTGGGGTAGACGCCGTACCCGTACTCCCCCTTCTTCCGTGCGTCGAACGCCTTGTAGCCGGGCGTCAGCAGCACCGCCCCGACCTCGAGCTCTTCCTCGCGCGGCTGCATGTCCAGGTCGATGGCGCCCCGCGGGCAGGCGGCCACGCACTTGCCGCAGCGGGTGCAGTAGGCCATGTCGACCACCCAGGTGTCGGGCACCGCACGCAGCCCCGCCGGGCGGTACACCGCCTTGACCGGCGACAGCCATCCCTCGTGGTCGTGCGGGCGTGCCACCGGGCAGGCCTGCGCACACAGCCCGCAGCCGTCACACTTGTCGTCCACGTACCGCGGCTTGTGCCTGACCATCGCCCGGTAGGCTCCCTCTTCCCCCTCCAACCGCACCAGCTCGCTGTACGGCAGCAGCCTCATCCCCGCCCTGCGCTCGCACTCCAGCGTCGGGCAGTAGGAGGGCTGCTGGGGCAGCATCAGGCACAGGCCGCAGGAATCGCTCGGGAAGGTGTGGTCCAGCAGGTGCATCGACCCGCCGATCGCCGGCCCGCTCTCCAGCAGCACCACCTGCTCCCCCACCTCTGCGAGGTGCATCGCCGCTGCCATGCCCGGCGATCCCGGCTCCCACCACCAGCACGCCGCGTCTCTTCTTGTCTTCGCTCATCCTACGCTCCGCCGGGTGTACGGGCGGGTTTCAAACCCGCCCCTCCGCTCCAACCCGTCACGCCAGCCTCAGCCTGTCCAGCAGCGGCCGGGGGTCCACATAGTGCTTGCCCAGCACCTTCTCCATCGGCAGGCCGTAGGCCAGCGCCATCAGCTCCGTGAAGTAAAAGATCGGCACCGCCCTCCCCTCAGGCCTCTTGCCGAGGAAGGGGATGCCCCCTCGGTACATCTGCCGGCCGTCCACGTTCGCCATGCACATCGGGCACGCCGTCACCATGCGCGTCCGCCCCCGCTTCGTGCGCCTTCTCCACCAGCTTGTCCACCAGGTGCACCACTACATCGCTCCGGTTCAGCGTCAGGCTGCCGCCGCAGCAGTCCACCCCGTAGCTCCAGCCCACCGCCTCCCCGCCCATCCACTCCACCACGTCGTCCAGCGAGCGCGGGTGCTCCGGGTCGTCCCAGCCCCCCGTGGACTCCGTTGGCCGGATCAGCAGGCAGCCGTAGTAGGCCACCACCCTCAACGCCTTGAGCGGCCGCACAACCTTGCCCTTCAGCACATCCCGCGGCACGTCCCGCACCATCACCTCCAGCAGGCTGCGCGGCTTGACCTTGCCCTCGTAGCGTGTCCCCAGCACCCCTTCCATCCGCTCCCGGAAGGCCACGTCCTCCTTCAGCGCCACCGCCGCGGCCGCCAGCTTGGAGTAGCACGCGGCGCATGGGATGGCCAGGCTCTCCAGTCCCACCCCCTGCGCCTGCACCAGGTTCCGCGCGGGCAGGGCGAGCCCCAGCTCGTGGTCCAGGCTGTGCGCGGACGACGCCCCGCAGCAGTTCCAGTCGGGAATCTCGACCATCTCCAGCCCAAGTGCCTCGCACACCATCTCCGCACTCGCGCCGAACTCCGCCCCCGTCGAGTGCAGCGTGCAGCCGGGGTAGAACGCATATCGCTGTGTCATCGCTCCCCCTGCTTCCTGAACAGCCGCCCCACTTCCTTGACGCCCGCGATCCGCTTGGGCAGTGGGTGGATCTTGCCCACCAGGAACATCTTGGCCCCCATGTCCAGGTCGCTGATCAGGTCCCGGCTGAGGAGCTTGTACTCCACGAGCATGGAGAGCTCGTGCAGGCGGCCCCACCACTTGATGGAGTCGAGGAACGACTGGTGAAGACGGTAGACCTTCTGCTCACCGGCGGGCACGCCTTCGGCGACCGAGATCTGGCGCAGGGCGTCGATGACGGCCCCGGCGTGGATCTGGTTTGGGCAGCGCGCGCCGCAGGTCTCGCAGCCGATGCACAGCCAGATGCCTGCGCTGCTTGAGGAGGGGCTCCTTCTGGCCGAGCTGGACCATGCGGAGGACCTGGGCAGGGGTGAACTCCATGGCGTAGGCGGAGGGGCAGCCGGCGCTGCAGCGCAGGCAGTAGTAGCAGGCGGAGATCTTCTGCCCGCTCAGAGCACTGACCCGCTCCAGAAAGCCTTGCTCTGGCTCGATCATCGGCTGGCTCACAGGTATGCCTCCATCATCGATAGAACCTGGACCGGCGCCAGGTTCCGCAAGCTGGCACGCCTTGTTGGGGCAAACCATGGTACATGCCCCGCATCCTTGGCATAGTGCCGTGTTCACGATGGCAATGTGCTGCCACTCATGCATCGACCGGGCGTCATAGGGGCAACTCGGGATGCACAGGCCGCACCCCGAGCAAATCTCGCCGTCCACGAAAGCGATGGTCGGCTCCTGGACCATCTGGCGCTGGGAGAAGAGGCTCAATACCTTGGCGGCTGCGCCGCTGGCCTGGGCGACGGTCTCGGGGATGTCCTTGGGGAATTGTGCCGCCCCGGCCAGGAAGACGCCAGCCGTCAGGCTCTCCACCGGGCGGAGCTTGGGGTGCGCCTCGCTGAAAAAGCCATGCTCGTCGACGCTGGCGTGCAGGCGCTGCCCCAGCTCTACGGCCCCCTCGCGCGGAACAGTCGCCGTAGCCAGCACCACCAGGTCCGCCTCTACCTCGATGGGCAAACCCGTTAGGGTGTCCACGCCCCAGACGGTCACCCGCCCGTTCTCCTGGAAGACTTTGGAAGCTTTGCCCCGCACGTACAGCACGTCATGCTCCTCCATGGCCCGCTGCACGAATTCCTCGTAGCCCTTGCCTTGGCTGCGGATGTCGATGTAGAAGACGGTTGCCTGGCCTTCGGGCACCTGCTGCTTGTACAGGGTGGCCTGCTTGGCCACGTACATGCAGCACACCTTGGAGCAGTAGGGCATGTGCAGCTCCGGATCGCGCGAGCCGGCGCACTGCACCCAGACCACCTCCTTGGGCACCTGGCCGTCCGAGGGGCGGCGGATCTGCCCACCGGTAGGGCCATCAGGCCGCAGCATCGCCTCGAATTGCAGGCCGTCGATCACGTCGGCGTAGCGCCCCCCGCCGTACTCCCCCAGCTTTTGCTTATCGTACAGGTCGTAGCCGGTGGCAACAACGATGGCGCCCACGTCGAACGTGAACCGCTCCCTGGGCCCGCCGAGCTCCGGCCCAACGCCCTGCTCTACCAGGACGCTGAAATTGCCGACGTAGCCGCCGACGCTGGTGACTTCTGAGCCGGTCAGCACCTGGATATGGGGATGGGACAGCACCGCCTCGATCTTTTTCCGGAGGGGGTTGGCACTCCCGTCCAGGTTCAGATAGAGGCCTGACAGCTCCGCCATGCGCCCGCCCAAGTGACCGGCCTTTTCCACCAGGACGACTGGATAGCCTGCATCGGCGATATCCAGCGCCGCCTGCAGTCCGGCGATGCCGCCGCCAATGATGAGCCCGCGCTTTACAAGCGGTAGGTGCAGTGGGATCAGAGACTGGTTATAGTGGGCCTTGGCGACGATGGTAAGGATGGTCTCGATTGCCTTGTTGGTGGCTGCCTCTTTCTGCTGCTGGTGCACCCAGCTCGACTGCTCGCGGATGTTGGCGATCTCGGCCTGGTACGGGTTGAGCCCGGCCGACTCGGCCGCCCGGCGGAATGTGGTCTCGTGCATAGCCGGCGAGCAGGCCGCGACGATCACCGCGTCCAGCCGGTCCGCGGCGATATGCTCGCGGATGAGCTGCTGGCCCGGGTCGGAGCACATGTACTTGTAGTCGACGGCGTAGACGACCTCCGGGAACTTGCCGATCTCCTCGACCACCCGGGGTACGTCGATGGTGCCAGCGATATTGGTGCCACAATGGCAGACAAAGACGCCTATCCGTTTCATGGCCGTCCGCCGCTTCCTGTGTCGGCATCGTCCGGGCGGAGTTGCCCTTCCCCGCTGCCGTTCCACCGGGCAAAGAGAGATAGCACCTTGCCGGCTGCACCGCTGCCCTGTGAGACCGCCTCAGGAATATCCTTTGGCCCGGTGCCGGTGCCTGCCAGAAAGATGCCTTGCCGATTCGTCTCCAGCGGCGCCAGGTTGCCCTCGCACTCGGTCCACCAGCCGAACTCGTCGACCTCCAGCCCCAGCATCTCGGCCATCCGCCGCGTGCCCTCCGAGGCGATCATGGCCGGCGAGATGACCACCAGGTCTGCTGCCACCTCCACCGGCAGCCCGGTGAGCGTGTCCACTCCCCACACGAGCACCTTGTCGCCCTCGCGGAACACCTTGCTGACCTTGCCCCGGATGTAGAGCACGCGGTCCTCTTCCATGGCCCGCTGGACAAACTCCTCGTAGCGCTTGCCTGCGGAGCGGATGTCGATGTAGAAGACGTAAGCCTGCCCGTCGTGCACCTTGTGCTTGTAGAGCATGGCCTGCTTGGCGCTGTACATGCAGCAGATCTTGGAGCAGTAGGGCATGTGCAGCTCGGGATCGCGCGAGCCGGCGCACTGGATCCAGACGACCTCCGTTGGCACCTTGCCGTCAGACGGGCGTCGCATGATGCCTGCCGTCGGGCCCGAGGCGCTGAGCAGCCGCTCCATGGCCAGCGCATCGATCACGTCGGGCACCTGCCCGCCGCCATACTCCCCCAGCTTCTCTAGTGGATACAGCTCGTAGCCGGTAGCCAGGATGATCGCGCCGACCTGCTCCTCAAACCAGGCCGGCTGCTGCTCATAGTCGATCGCCTTCACCGGGCATACTTTCTCGCACAGCCGGCATTTGCCCTTCTGAAACCAGGTGCAGTGCTCGACGTCTATGACCGGCTTTTTCGGTACGGCCTGCGGCGAAAGAGTGTAGATCGCCTTGCCTGTCCCGGTCGTGCGCAGCTGGCCGCTCTTCGTCGTCCTGGCTATCTCCAGCCGGCGGTCAAAGTCGACCGGGATTTGCTGGGGGCAGGCCTCAGTGCATGCACCGCACGCGGTGCAGACATCCCACTTGACATAGGCGGCCTTGCGGCGGATTTGGACCCGGAAGCTGCCCATCTCCCCCTGGATGTCCTCGACCTCGGAGTAGACGTAGAGCTTGATCTTCTTGTGGCGGCCCACCTCGACCGTCCGCGGTGTCATGATGCACTGCGAGCAGTCGAGCGTGGGAAAGGTCTCGGAAAGCTGGTGCATGTGCCCGCCGACCGACGGGAGCCGGTCGACGAGCACCACCTCGTGCCCCGAGTTGGCAATATCCAGCGCGGCCTGGATGCCGGCAATCCCGGCGCCCACGATCAGCACCCGCTTGCTGAAGCCTGCGCCGGGCATACCCTTGAGCGGACCTTGGTCGGGAGACCCTCGCACATCGTTCAGGTCTGTTCCGTCGGTCATCTGTCTATCCATTCCAGAGGCCCAGCGTGCGCAGCAGGGGCCGGGCGTCCACGTAGTGCCGCTCCCAGCCGTACCCACTCGCATCCAGGCCCAAGCGCCAGGCCCATCAATTGGCTGAAGTAGTAAGATCGGGAGGGGGACAAACCCGGCGTGAAACTGGGTCATCTCGCGCTGGCGCCTGTCCAAGTTGAACTGGCAGAGCGGGCAATTCGTCACGACCGCTTCGGCGCCCGCGGAGCGCGCCGACTTCAGGATCGTGTAGGCCATCTCGCGGGTCACCTCGGGGGCTTGGACTGCCAAGTAGGCTCCACAGCACTCGCTCTTGTGCGGGTAGTCGACCGGCGTCGCTCCAAGGGAAGCCATCAAGTCGTCGAGCGCGCGAGGGTTGTCGGGATCGTCGTAGGCGACCTCTGCCGGCGGGCGGAGTACCATGCAGCCGTAGTAGGCGGCCACCTTGAGGCCCTTGAGCGGCACCTGGACCTTTTGCCGGATCGCGTCAAAGCCGACGTCGTCGCGCAGAAGATGGAGGATGTCCTTGACCTCGACCTCGCCGGAGTAGTCCGACTCGATAAACGAGTTGATGCGATCGCGCTCATCGGGGTGCTCGCGGATGAACTTGTTCGTCCGCTTCAGGACGTTATAGCAGGTAGTGCATGCCGTGGTCAGCAGAGGCGATTCACCGCCCACCCCCTGGTCCCGAGCCGAAACCAAGATGTGAGCCGGGGCGGCCAATTCGAGCATGTTGTCGATGATGAGGGGGTAGGTGGCGCCGCAGCAGTTCCATTCGGACAGCTCGACCAGGTCCAGCCCGATGGCCGCAGCCGAAGCCCGAACGGCGTTGTCGTAGCCTTTCCCCGTGGTATTCAGCGTGCACCCGGGAAAATAGGAGACCTTCATTAACCCTCACTCTCTGTCGCCGGCCATCTGCCGCTACAGCGCATACTTTCTGAAGCCGCTGATGAACGCCTGTTGAGGCCATTCTGCGAGGTCTTTTGGGAGTAGCTCATCGTAGTTGATGTGGCTGCCTTGCTCGAACATCACGATCTCGCGTAGCGCCTCCATGATGCGGCTCAGGTCGATGCCTTTGGGACAGCGTGTGTAGCAGGTCTGGCAAGCGGCACAAAGCCAGATGGTCTTGCTTTCCAGGAGTCTATCCACCAACCCCAATTGGGCATAGCGGATCACCTGGCTGGGCAGCATGTCCATGGCAAATGCAGCCGGGCAGCCGGCCGCGCACTTTCCGCACTGGTAGCAGGCCATCAAGTCCTGGCCGCTGTACTCCTCGATGCGCCGTACTAGCTCACTGTGGACCGATTCGGCTGTTAGTCGAACTCTCATGGCAAACCTTGCCTACTCCCTGTTGTATTGCTTGACGCCGTCCTCGTAGGCATCGCCGCCGTATATGTCGTTGACGACGATGGCCGGGAAATCGACGACTTCCAGGCGCAGCAGCGCCTCGGCCCCCAGCTCGGCGTATGCCACGATCTCGGATTTCTTGATCGATTCTTGCGATGAGCGCGCCCGCCCCGCCCGTTGCCGCCATGTAGACCGCCTTGTGCTTGCGGATCGCGTCGCGCACAGCCTGGCTGCGGTTTCCCTTGCCGACCATGCCCTTGAGGCCCGCCTCCAGCATGCGCGGTGTGTAGGCATCCATCCGACCGCTGGTTGTGGGCCCGGCCGAGCCGATCGGGTCGCCCGGCTTGGCCGGAGAAGGGCCCATGTAGTAGATGATCTGGCCGTGGGGATCAAAGGGCAAAGGCTGCCCGGCATCGAGGGCTGCCACCAATCGCTTGTGCGCAGAATCGCGTCCGACGTAGATGACACCGGTGATGCTCACCTTGTCGCCGGCGTGGAGCCGTTCAATGAGGTCGTCAGTCAAGGGAGTGGTCAGCTTCATAGCACCGCCTCCTTGTGCCGTGCCGAATGGCATTGGATGTTGACCGCCACCGGCATGCTGGCAATGTGGCAGGGAAAGGTCTCGACGTGCACGGCGAGCGCGGTCGTCAGGCCGCCAAACCCCTGTGGGCCGATGCCGATGCGGTTGACCCGCTCCAGCAGCTCGGCCTCCAGCTCGGCCAGCTCCGGGTCGGGGTTGACAGTGCCCCCCTCGCGCAGGAGTGAGTGCTTCGCCAGCCAGATCACCTTTTCCGCCGAGCCGCCTACGCCAACGCCGACGATGATCGGGGGACAAGGATTGGCCCCGGCCTTGCGCACCGCCTCAACGACGAAGCGGATGACCCCGTCGCGGCCCTCTGCCGGCTTGAGCATGCCCAACTGGCTCATGTTCTCGCTGCCGCCGCCCTTGGGTGCCACGATGATGTGGAGCCGGTCGCCGGGCACGATCGTCGTGTGGATGACCGGAGGGGTGTTGTCCTTGGTATTGACGCGGGCCGAGAAGGGCTGCTTCACCATGGACTTGCGCAGGTAGCCGTCGATATAGCCGCGCCTTACCCCTTCGGCGATCGCCTCGTTCAGGTCGCCGCCGGTGATGTGTAGGTCCTGTCCCAGCTCGAGGAAAACCACGGTCAGGCCGGTATCCTGGCAAAGAGGCACCTGCCGGTCACGGGCCACCTCCGCGTTCTCCAGGATCTGGTCTAGCACTTCCTGGCCCACCGGCGAAGGCTCGATCGCGCGGTAGTGGCGCAAGGAGGCGAGCACATCCTCTCCCAGGTAGTAGTTGCTCTCGATGCACAGCCGCGCCACGGTCTCCGCAATCTGTCCGGCGTCGAGCTCTCTCACGTTTTACCCTCCTCCATAAGCGGAAAGGCACCTCAAACGGATCAAGCGCATCGATGGGCTTGCCGGAGGTGCCTGTCAAGTTGGCTGTAATGCTAGTATGACGCCTTTCGGCCACCAGGTTGCGGGCGTCAGATCTTCAGGGCCTCTCCCTCGAAGCGCTGTGGGGATTATACACGTGCAGGTCTTGCCTGTCCAGTCACGTGGCGGCTGCGGTCGGCCCTCTGCTGCCGTCGTTGGGGCTCGGTCACCTGACCGAGCCCCAACAAGAGAAAGAAGCTACAAGCCGGCGTCCTTGCGCAGCGCCTCTGCCTTGTCCGTCCGCTCCCACGGGGCGTCGATGTCGTCACGGCCAAAGTGGCCGTACGCTGCCGTCGCCCGGTAGATCGGGCGGCGCAGGTCCAGTTGGCGGATGATCGCCGCCGGCCGGAAGTCAAAGTGTTTCTCGATCAGCTCCAGGATCTTTTCGTCGGATACTTGGCCTGTGCCAAAGGTCTCCACCGCCAGTGACATCGGGCGGGCGATGCCGATCGCATAGCTCACCTGGATCTCGATCCGGTCGGCCAGGCCTGCCTTGACGAGGTTCTTGGCCACGTAGCGCGCGTAGTAGGCGCCCGAGCGATCCACCTTGGTTGGATCTTTGCCCGAGAAGCAGCCGCCGCCATGGCCGGCCATGCCGCCGTAGGTATCGACGATGATCTTGCGCCCTGTCAGGCCGGCGTCGCCCTTGGGCCCCCCGATGACGAAGCGGCCGGTCGGGTTGACGTAGATCTTGGTCTGGGCATCGATCAGGCCATTGGGCACCACGTACTTGATGACCCGCAGGACAATGTCCTCCCGTATCTTGGCCTGGTCCACGTCCTCCGAGTGCTGGGCCGCGATCACGATGGTGTCTACGCGCTTGGGCTTGCCGTATTCGTACTCGACCGTCACCTGGCTCTTGCCGTCCGGCCGCAGGTAGGGCAGTAAGGCCTCCCTGCGCACCTGGGCCAGCCGGCGGCACAGCTTGTGGGCCAACATGATCGGCAGGGGCATCAGCTCGGGCGTCTCGGTGCAGGCAAAGCCCACCATCATCCCCTGGTCGCCTGCCCCTTCGCAGTCGGCGTCTCCCGTCGCCTCGCATTGCCTGACCTCAAGTGCCTTGTCCACGCCCTGCCAGATGTCCGGACTCTGCTCCTTCAGCGAAACGAGCACGCCGCAGGTCTCGCTGTCGAAGCCGAACTTGGCGCGGGTGTAGCCGATGTCCTGGACCACCTCGCGCACCAGCGAGTTCATGTCGACGTAGGTATCTGTCGTGATCTCGCCAAAGACGAACACCATGCCCGTGGTGGCCGAGCACTCGCAGGCGACGCGGGCCATGGGGTCGGTCTTGAAGATCGCGTCCAGCACCGCATCCGAGATCTGGTCGCAGAGCTTGTCCGGGTGCCCCTCCGTAACGGACTCGGAGGTGAAGAAGAACTGCTTTGAGCTCATGAACGTCGTAGTCATTGACATGGTTGGTTTCCCCCTTGGACAATTCACAATTGACAATTGACAATTGACAATTATCTTAGGTGCCCTCTTGCCACGAGGTCAGGTAGTGAGCCTGATCCGGGGTCAGCACGTCGATCTCGATACCCATGGCCGCGAGCTTGAGCGCTGCGATCTGCTTGTCGATCGCTTCCGGTACGGAGTAGACGGCCTTGTGCAACTCCTGGGCGTGCCGGACCATGTACTCGGCGCACAGGGCCTGGTTGGCAAAGCTCATGTCCATGACGGCCGAGGGGTGCCCTTCGGCAGCGGCCAGGTTGATGAGCCTGCCCTCTCCCAGGAGGGAGAGCTTGCGGCCGCCGGCCAGGGTGAACTGCTCGACGAAGGGGCGAGGCTTGTGGACCGAGACGGCCATCTCGCGCAGGGCCGGGATGTTGATCTCGACGTTGAAGTGCCCCGAGTTGGCCATCATGGCGCCGTCTTTCATCTGCTCCAGTTGCGGGCGATCTATGACGCTTTTGTCGCCGGTGGAGGTCACAAAGATGTCCCCGATGGGTGCCGCCTGGAGCATGGTCATGACCTGGAATCCGTCCATGACGGCCTCGAGGGCGCGGAGGGGATCGACCTCGGTGACGATGACGATGGCGCCCATGCCCCTGGCGCGCATGGCGATGCCGCGGCTGCACCAGCCGTACCCGCCGACGACGAGGTTCTTGCCTGCCAGCAGGACGTTGGTGGCGCGGAGAATGCCGTCGATCGTGCTCTGACCGGTGCCGTAGCGGTTGTCGAACAAGTGCTTGGTCATGGCGTCGTTTACGGCGATGATGGGGTAGCGGAGCACACCGTCGGCGGCCATGGCGCGCAGGCGGATCACGCCGGTGGTGGTCTCTTCCGTCCCACCGATGATCCCTTCCAGAAGCTCGGTGCGATCCTTGTGCAGCACGCCTACCGTGTCCGCCCCGTCATCCATCGTCAGGTGCGGCTTGTGATCGACCGCTTGGTGGATGTGGCGGTAGTAGGTACCGTGGTTCTCTCCCTTGATGGCAAAGACGGCGACCCCGTACCTGTCCACCAGGGCCGCGGCTGCGTCGTCCTGTGTGCTCAACGGGTTGCTGGCGCACAGCCGGATTTCAGCACCGCCCGCTTTCAGGGTGCGCATCAGGTTGACCGTCTCGCTGGTCACATGCAGACAGGCCGAGACGCGGATTCCGGCGAGCGGCTTCTCCCGCTCAAAGCGCTCACGGATCAGGCGCAGGACAGGCATTTCCTGCTCGGCCCACTCGGCGCGGCCCTGGCCCGACTCGGCCAGGCTCAGATCTTTCACGTCGAACTCTTGTGTCATACCTTGGCTCCTCAACTAAGATTCACAGCAGCTTGGGCTCGGTCGGGAGACCTTCGCCCATCTTGCGAACTAGCGGACTGCCGGCCGGACAAAATCCCCCAGCTCCGGCGCCGGCCCAAATACCTTCTGGTAACGCTCGGCAAACTCGCCGGGCGTGTAGCGATGGTTCTGCGTGCCATATTGCTCCAGGACGTAGGTAGCGGCCAGCGCCCCGATCCGGCCGGTGACCTCCCAGGGGTACCCGCGCAGCATGCCCTTGATCACACCGGCGCGGTAGGCGTCGCCGACGCCGGTCGGCTCGCATAGGCAGTCCGGGGGCGCGACGGGGATAGAATACTCGCGCCCCCCGTCATAGATGGTGGAGCCTTCGGCCCCACGGGTGACGATCGTGCTCTGTGGCAGGGCAAGGAGCTCGCGCTCCGAGAGGCCCGTGCAGTTACGGATCAGCCCGAACTCATAGTCGTTGACGATGAGCATTCGCGCCCCGCGGACGCCGTCCTGCAGCTCGGCGCCGCTCATGCGCACGATCTGCTGGCTCGGATCGTAGATGTAGGGGATACTCAATTCCCGGCACTCCCGTGCGTATTTGATCATGGCTGCCGGGGCGTTTGGCGAGATGATGGTGATCTCGGGCGCTGGGTCGAAGTCACGGAAGGAGAGACGGTCTGCTCGCGCCATAGCGCCGGTGTAGAAGCTGGCGATCTGGTTGTTCTCCAGGTCCGTGTTGACAAAGAAGGAAGAGGTGAACTCGTCGCCAATCTCGATAGTGGCCGAGGTGTCGACTCCGGCGCCCTCGAGCCAGGCGCGGTACTCGGCAAAGTCCTGGCCGACGGTGGCCATGACCGTGGGGCGCTCACCCAGCAGGGCCAGGCTGTAGGCGATGTTAGGCGCACATCCCCCGCGCTCTTTTCGCATCGAGTCGACGAGAAACGAAAGGCTGACGTGCTCGATCTGGTCGGCCAGGAAGTGCTCCCGGAAGCGGCCCGGGAAGGACATCAGGTAGTCAAAGGCAACCGAACCGGTGATGACGATGCTCATGGTCGGCTTTCTCCCACGAGGCGGCGCAGACTCTGGCCGAAAGGAGGATAGGCAATGCCGTTCTCGGTGATGATGCCGGTGACGTAACGGTGGGGCGTCACGTCAAAGGCCGGATTGTAGACCTGCACACCGTCAGGCGCAATCTGGAGGCCGCGTATGTGTGTGACCTCGCGCGCGTCCCGTTCTTCGATCGGGATTTCGTCGCCCGTCGCCACAGCGAGGTCAATGGTGGAGGTTGGAACCACGGGGTAGAAGGGGATGCCGTTCTCACGGGCCAGCACGGCCAGCTTGTATGTGCCGATCTTGTTGACTACGTCGCCGTTGGCTGCCGTGCGGTCGGAACCGACCAGGACGATATCCACACGGCCGGTTCGCATCAGGTGGCCGGAGGCGTTGTCGGCGATGAGCGTCATGGAGATCCCATCCCGCATCAGCTCCCATGCGGTCAGCGAGGCACCCTGCAGGCGCGGCCGTGTCTCGTCCACCCACACGTGTATTTTTTTGCCCTGCTCGTGGGCGGACCGGACGACCGCCAGGGCGGTCCCATAGTCGACTGTGGCCAAAGCTCCGGCGTTGCAGTGAGTCAGGATGCGGAAACCGTCCTCGATCAGCGCGGCGCCGTGTGCGCCCATCCGGCGGTTGATTGCCACATCCTCGTCGGCGATGGTCTGCGCCTCGGCGACCAGCACTTCGACCTGGCTCTGCACGGGGAGTCGCTGCAGCGTGCGGGCCTTGCTCAACATCCGCTCAATCGCCCAGAAGAGGTTGACTGCGGTGGGCCGGGTGGCAGCCAGGAGGCGGGCAGCCTCGGATAGGTCGCCGAAGAGCGCGTCCGAGGTGGTCGCCCGGCTCTGGCGGGCGGCGAGGGCAAGGCCCATTGCTGCCGCTGCGCCGATGGCCGGGGCACCGCGGATCGTCATGTCCTGGACGGCGCGGGCCACGTCGCGGTAGTCCTCGCACTCGACGACGGCGAACTCCAGCGGCAGTTTCCGCTGGTCGATCATGCGCACGGTGCCTGCGGCACCCCACTCAATCGTTCGCATCCTGTGCTCTCACAAAAAGAGGGCTCTCGCGATGAGAGCCCTAGAAAATCTATCCCTCTCTCATCTTCCAGGTTACGCTCTCGCGCACCTGCCGGAATTGGCACCTGGTTTCCCAACTGGTTGCCGGGGTTTCGACGGGCCGGTCCCTCCACCCCTCTGGATGAGTGTCCAGTTCAATTAACGGCTGCTATGCTAGCACACGCGCGTCTTCCCTGCAAATGGCAGATGGCCTATGGCTGCGCGCGATCTGCTGTCTTGGGCTTCCAGGCCATCATCAGTACGGCTGCAAGCAGTGCCAGGGCCGCACCAAAGGCAAATGGTGCCCAAGGCGTGACGTATTGCCACAGCGCCCCGGCGATGAAAGAGGAGGGGAAGGCGAGCAGCCCCACCACAGTGTTGTAGGTGCCGTATGCCGTACCGCGCAGGTCAGCTGGGACCAGGTCGGCCACCATCGCCTTGGCTGTGCCGTATGCCAGCCCGTAGTACATGCCATACAGGCTGTACAGCACCCACGTCTGCCAGCCGGTCCGCGCCAGCGCAAAGCCTGCGTAGATCACTGCATAGGCCAGCCATCCCCCAACGATGATTCGCCTGCGCCCCACCCTGTCCGACAGCGAGCCGGCCGGGGCTGAGAGCAGCGAATAGACCAGGTTGAACGTGATGAGCATGCCCAGGATGCCCATCACGTTGAGACCACGCTCCTGCGCCCGCAGCACGAGGAAGGCGTCCGAGGAGTTGCCCAGAGTAAAGAGTGCCACGATCAGGGTAAAGATCATGAAAGGCCGGCCCAGCCCACGGAACGTGAGCAGAGGCCGCTTGCGGCTGGACGTGACCTGCACGTCCCGAGCGCCCACCGCCAGCGACAGGACGGAGAGCAGTGCCGGTACCAGGCTGACCAGCACAATGATCTGGAAGGTCCTTTTCTCCAGGTCGAGATCAGCCCGCTGGAGCGCCCACACCAGGATGAGAGCGATGATTAGCCCCAGCATGGCCCCGGCCGTGTCAGCCGCGCGATGAACACCGAATGCCAGTCCGCGCTGCTTCGGATCGATGGAGTCGGCCACTAGCGCATCGCGCGGTGAGGTGCGGATCCCCTTTCCCACCCGGTCCGCCCAGCGGGCGCCAGCCACCGTCCCGGCGCCGTTGGCAAAGTAGAAGAAGGGCTTGGACACAGCCGAGACGGCATAGCCGAGCACGGCCAACCATTTGCGCCCCGACAGCAGGTCCGACAGCCACCCAGAAAAGACCTGCAGCACGCTGGCAACCGTGTCGGCCAGACCCTCGATCGCGCCGATGATCTCCTTGGGCACCCCCAAGGTGACGAGAAAGAGGGGCAAGATGTTGATGACCATCTCGCTGGAGATGTCCATGAAAAAGCTGGTCAGGCTCACCGCCCAAACGTTGCGCGGCAGAGCTCGCCAGCCACGCTCGTCACTTTTCGATGGTTCCATGATAGCTCCTCTCACAGGGTATTGGCTAGGTCGCATGTCGCGGTGCTGATCACGGCGGGCCGACTCCGGTTGACTTGGTGTGCATTGTAGTGCAGCAGCGCTACGCGAGCAAGAGTTGACAATGATCCCGTTTCCGGGCACAATGCCTGCATGCGATTTTGCCGGATATTCACGCAATTCACCTGGTTGGCTGTGCTGAGCCTCGCCTTGACCGGACTGGCCGGCTGCGCCGGCACACTCTTGCCGACGCCGCAGGCTCAGTCTGCCGGCACGCCGACCGTAGTCACCGTCATGGAATCGGCTGGCATGACTCCTACCACCACCCAAGCCCCGGCGACTACACCGTCCGGCACACCCACTCCTGCCCAAACGCCTACGACGACGCCGACGGCGACCTTGACGCCGACCCCGTCGCCGACGCTTCCGCCGAGCGTCCTGTACGAGTCTGCGCAGCGTGACCAGGCCAACGGGAACTACGAAGAAGCCATCGCCGGATTGCTCGCCATGTCGTCAGGCAGTCCGGAACCCCAGCAGGCACGCGAGGCAGCCTACCACTTGGCCGAGCTCTTTGCCCAACAGGGAGACACGGCTGCGGCTGCAGCCAAGTGGGAGGAGTTCATCGCCGCCTACCCAGACGACGCCCGCCTGCCCGAGGCTCACCTAGCGGCCGCGCGTGCCTACGATGGCCTGGAGCAGTGCTCCCAGGCCATCCCTCACTACGAGGCCTGCGTGGAAGGGGAGCCTGTATTGGGCGATCTGGTCTACGAATGGATCGGCGATTGCCGCCAGGAGAGCGGCGACCTGGAAGCGGCGCTCGTCGCCTACCGCAAAGCGTTGGTCCTAGCAAAGGACGTGACTGCCCAGGCCGGCCTACGAGAGACGATCGCCACCGTCTACCTTGCCCTGCCCGATTGGCCGGCCGCCCTGGCCGAATACGATGCGGTCTTGAAGATCGCGCGCACCGACGCAACCCGCGCCAGGATGGAGTACATGGCCGGCGAGACGCTGGTCGTGCTGGGCCGGTTGGACGAGGCCTATGCACGCTACCGCCGCGCTGTGAGCCGCTATCCCGGCACCGGCTCAGCCTACCTCGCGCTGATCCGCCTGGTGGAGGCGGCAGAGCCAGTCGACGAGTTCCAGCGCGGCCTAATCGACTACTACGCCGGCGCCAACTTCGCTGATGCCTATGGAGCGGCCCTCAGTGCCTTTGACCGCTACCTGGCTTCCAAGCCGGCGCCCAGGGCCGACGAAGCCCTCTACTACAAGGCGCTGGTGTACAAGGCCCAAGAGCAGCCTGTGGAAGCATTGGCCGCCCTCGAGCGGCTGATCGACGGGTATCCCGCAGAGTGGATGGCTGGCCGAAGCCTGGTACAAGATGGCGGAGGTGCTCGCATCGGCCGGCGACAGCGGCGCCGCCGTCAAGACCTACCTGGAAACGGCTGCCTACTTCCCGGCCGACGAACTGGCACCCCAGGCCTTGTGGAGCGCGGCCAAGCTGCGAGAGGGGGATGGCGCCTATGCCCAGGCGGCCGGCCTGTACGAGGACCTGCAGGTTGCCTTCCCGGCGTACGAGGATGCCGCGGAAGCGCTGTGGCGGGCCGGGCTGGCCCGCTACCGTGCTGCAGACAAGATGAAGGCCGAGAAGGACTGGCAGGCGCTGGTCGACAAGTACCCAAGCTCCTCCTACCGGGATGCCGGCCTCTACTGGCTGGGTAAGGTGGGGAACAAGACGATCGCCGCGGCAAGCTGGGACAAGCTCCTGGAGCTGAATTCCCACGGCTACTATGCGCTGCGCGTGCAGCAGATCCGGAGCAATGGCAGCCTGACCGGCAGCCGCATGGTGCTCGACACGATCGAAGCACCGACCTGGGACAAAGAGCAGGTCGAGGCCGACATCCTTGCCTGGCTGCGCGGCTGGACCAGCGTGCCCACCGGAACAAGCCTGATCGATCTCCCTGAGAGCCTGGTCACCCGCACAGATGTCCGGCAGGGCAGACTACTGCTGGCTGCGGGGATGCGCCGCGAGGCGCTGGCGGCCTACGACGGCGCCCGGGCAGCCGCCTGGAAGGATCCCCTTGCCCTGGCCCAGCTTGCCCTCGACTTCCGCGAGCAAGGATTGTATGGCCTCGCGGCGCGCTGCGCCTCCCGGTTGGTCGGCCTGTGGCCGGACGGCGTTGTCCAAGAAGCGCCGGAGGCCGTGCAGCGGCTGGCCTACCCGCTGCTCTACACCGATCTCCTCTCGGCCGAGGCACAGGCCAAGAACCTCGATCCACTTCTTCTGGCGGCTCTGATCCGGCAGGAGAGCCTCTTTGAACCGTCGGCCGAGTCGTATGCGGGCGCACGGGGCCTCGGCCAGGTGATGCCGGCCACGGGAGAGGGGATTGCGCAGAGCCTGGGGATGGAGGACTTTGCCCTGGACGACCTATACCGCCCCTCGGTCAGCGTCCGCTTCTGCGCTTTCTACCTGGCAGGCCAGATGGGTCGCTTCGACGACCAGATCCTGGTAGCGCTGGCGGCGTACCACGGCGGCCCGGGAAACACCATCCGGTGGCTGGAGTCCTCAGGCGACGACCTGGACCTGTTCGTCGAGATCCTCACCGCGCCCCAGTCCCGCATCTACCTCCAGAGGGTGTACGAGCAGTACATCACCTACGAAACCCTCTATCGTTGAGCAGGCGGGCTATCTGCTGGAGGATCTCGGCCGGTTTCAGGTCCTCCCGGTTCATCAGGACGATCACGACCATCTGCTCATCGGGAAACCAGGAGTTGAGCGCGGCAAAGCCCTCGATCTTGCCGCTGTGCCCGATCCAGCGGTGGCCGAGCACCTCCCCGATGTACCACCCATAGCCATATCCGGCCCCGCCAAAACTCGGCGTGGAGACGTAGGGGATGAACATCGTGTCTGCTGGCAGCTCACCGGCCATCAAAGCTCGATCCCAGCGGTAGAGATCCTCCACGGTGGAATAGAGCCCACCGGCGGCAAAGGGGATCGACATGTCGATGGGCTCGGCGCGCGCCATCTCATCGGCATAGCCGATGGCCAGGTCACTCTGGCTGTGCTCGTAGCCGCTGTCGACCATTCCAAGCCGAGCGAAAAGCTGCTCCTGCAGGAAGGCCTCGTACGATTCGCCCGACACCGCCTCGATGATGGCACCCAGGAGGACGTAGCCCGAATTGCTGTAGCCGAACTGCGTGCCGGGTGAAAACTCGAGGGGCAAGTCCCGGAAGCGGGCGATCAGCTCTCCGGGTGCGGCGGGCGTCGCCCGAGTCCGGCCGTAGCCCGGCAGCATGACATAGTTGGGGATGCCGGAGGTGTGGGTCAAGAGCTGGTGGATGGTGATCTCTTGCCATGCAGCCGGGCAGTCGGCCAGGTAACGGCAAATGCCGTCCTGTGCGTCGAGCTTTCCCTGGCTCTGCAAAGTGAGAATGGCCATGGCCGTGAATTGCTTGGTGACAGAGCCGAGGCGATATCTCGTCTGCGGCGTATTCGTGATGCCGCGCTCGCGATCCGCCTGCCCATACCCCCGGCTGAGAACGACATGATTGCCCTGGGCCACGAGCACCGAGCCGCTGAATCGCCCTTCGTGCTCAAGGTCTTCCAGAAGGGTGTCGAGCTCGGATGCGAGTGCCTCAAGAGTGGGCGTCACGCCGGGTTGGAGCCCGGCGATCTCAGGAGGTGCCAGCACCGTGGGGAGGGGCCGAGCCCCGGTGGTTGCAGCGGCCGCAGGCGTTGGTTGGGGTGTGGCGGTCGCAGGCGTGCCGCAACCCGCCACCGCCGGGAAGGTCAGGCAAAGGACCAGGAGAGCCGCTAGAATGCGTCTGAGCATGTGCCTTCCAACCTATCTCTCATGGGAGGAGATACCACCTCTCGCCAAATCGCAAGTTCCTCTGAAACAGCAAATCCGCGCCTGGCTAGTGGCCGCCCGGCGAGGAGGCCGTCGTGATGATTGCCACGCCGGCCACAATCACCGCAGCGGACAGCAGGGTCTGGGCGGTCAAGGGCTCGCCGGCCAAGGCCCACCCGAGAAGCACGGCGACGATGGGGTTGACATACGCATATGTGGCCGCGCGCGCCGGTGTCGTGTGCCGGAGAAGCCACAGATAGGCAGTGAAGGCCACCATTGAGCCAAAGACGACCAGGTAGAGGAAAGAGAGGCCCGAGCGGAGCGAGATGGAGTTCACCTCAACCTGTCCCCACTCTCCGCGGATGGCAGCGGCGAGCAGGAGCAGCCCCCCTCCGGCCAGCATTTCCATGCCGATCCCCTGTATGGGATCGGCCGGCAGCCTGGCCCGCCGCGAATAGAGGGACCCGGCCGACCAGGAGAGTGCCGCGAAGAGCACAACCGCCACGCCGAACAGGTCCAGGGGTTCACCCCCGATCTGGCGCCCCGTGCCGGCCAGAAGCCAGACGCCGGCCAGCCCCAAGGCCACTCCTGCGACTGTGCGGAGCCCCGGCTTCGTCCCGCCCCGGCGCAGCACGTCCGGCAACACCATCCATAGCGGGATCGTGGCGACCATCAGCGCCACCGTCCCGGAGGGGATCTTTTGCTCGGCCCAAGTGACTGCGCCGTTGCCACAGAACAGCATAAGGCCGCCGACGATGGCTGCCTCGCGCCAGTGGACCAGCCTGGGACGCGGCGCGCCGCGCCGCCAGGTCCAGGCGAAGAGCAGGGCGCCGGCAATCGAGTTGCGCATTCCGGCCATGAAAAAAGGCGGCAGGCTCTCGATGGCAAAGCGGATGGCCAAGTAGGTAGAGCCCCAGATGATATAGACGGCGAGGAACGCAATCACCAGACGCAGCCAGGGCGCCTCGGACAGGCCAAGCCGGGCAAGAAGCCGGCGGATGCCATGGGTTTTGGGGGTAGACTGCATGGCTGGCTACTGCCCGGCTCGAGAAGCCTCAATCCACTCTTCCACCATGCGCTCCAGCTCGTCCAGCGGCACAGCACCGCTTCCCAGCACCAGGTCGTGGAACTCGCGCAGGTCAAAGCGCGCGCCCAACTGCCCTTCGGCGCGCGCCCGCAGCTCGCGGATCTTGAGCTCACCGATCTTGTAGGCCAGCGCCTGGCCCGGCCAGGCAATGTAGCGGTCGACTTCGTTGGCGATGTTCAGCAGGGTCGAGGAGGTGTTGGAGGCCATGAAGTCGATGGCCTGCTGGCGGGACCAGCCGAGCGCGTGCATGCCCGTGTCTACCACGAGGCGGCAGGCGCGCCACATCTCATAACTCAGCCGGCCGAAGTTGCTATAGGGGTCCTGGTAGAACCCCACCTCGAGCCCCAACCGCTCGGAATAGAGCGCCCATCCCTCAACAAACTCGGTGAAGCCGAGGAAGCGGCGGAAGGCGGGGAGATCCAGCTCCTGCTGGAATGCGATCTGGAGGTGGTGTCCCGGCACCGCCTCGTGCAGGGAGAGCGCCTCAATCTCGTACAGGGGCCGGCTCTTGAGATCGTACGTGTTGACGTAGTAGAAGCCGGCCGTACGCCCATCGCCGGATGCAGGGAAGTAGTAGGCGGCGGTGTTGCCCGGCGCGCTGGCCTCCGGGATGGGGCGGATGCCGTAGGGCGTGCGAGGCAAGGTCTTGAAGAGGCGCGGCAGCTCGCCGTCCATCCGCTTGAGAACATAGGCGGTCTCTTTGAGCAAGGCATCGGGCGTCGACACGTAGAAGCGGGGATCACTCCGCAGGAACTCGATGAACGCCTTGACATCGCCCTGGAAGCCCACAGAACAGATCAGAATCCTCCATCTCGCCCCGGATGCGGGCCACTTCGGACAGCCCTGTCTCGTGGACCTGCTCGGCCGTCAGGTCGAGTGACGTGAAGTAGTGGATCCTGTGCTGGTAGAACTCGGGGCCGTTGGGCAGGCCGCTGGCGCCGATGTCGGCGCGCGAGCCGGGCAGGTACTCCTCTTCGACAAAGCGCAGCAGGGCCTGGAGGGCGGGCACAACCCAGCCCATCAGCGCCGCGCGGCCTTCGGCGGCCAGCCTCTCTCCCTCCGCCCCACTGATGGAGCCCGGCAGATGAATGAAGGGCGCGTACAGAAGGCTACCGGCGGGATCGATCACCATCTGCTTGCGCAGGGTGTCGCCCAGTCCTTCCAGCGTCACGCGCGAGGGCCGGTAGCCAAGGGGTAGCCCTCTGCGCATGACATCGATCTGCTCGCCGATGTAGCGCGGGAAGGAAGCCAGCCGGGCGAGATAGCGTTCGTAGTCGGCGACCGACTCGAAGGGCATGATCTGCGGCATCGATTCGCACAGGTCCAGGTGGAAGCCCCCGGCCCTGGAGATGGGCAGGCGGTATGCCTGGAACTCGTACTCGCGGATTTCGTTGTCGAGCAGCCGGCCCAAGATGCGGTGGTTCAATTGGTCGGCCTTGCTCAGAGGGGCGGCGTCGAGCATGTCGAGGCGCCGCCGTACATCGCGCAGATATCCCAGCCACCGGTCGTTGCCTTCTTCCGTGGCATCGGGCAGGCGATCGTCGTACCGATGGTCTCCGCAATAGGTAGCAAAGATCGGGTCTTGGCGCAGGCGCGCTTCCCAGCTTTCCCGGACCAGTTCGGCAAAATGTGCGGTGGTGGATAGCATCTCCATGGTTCCTCCTATTCAGGCCATCATCTCGTGACGCTGTTCGCGGACGATCTTCCATCTTGGCTCGTCGTCGAGCTGCACCGCGTTCAGCCGGGCATAGAGCCCATGCCGCGCCAGGAGCTGCTCATGCGTACCCTGCTCGACAACCCGGCTGCCTTCGAGGACGACGATCTTGTCGGCGCTGCGGATTGTCGACAGGCGATGGGCGATGATGACGGTGGTCTTGCCCACCATCAGCCGCTCGATGGCCTGTTGGATCAGCATCTCGGTCTCGGCATCGACCGACGACGTCGCCTCGTCCAGGATCAGGACCGGCGCATTCTTTAGAACAGCCCGTGCGATGGCAAGGCGCTGCCGCTGCCCGCCCGACAGCTTGACGCCTCGCTCGCCGATCAGCGTGTCGTAGCCGTCGGGCAGGCGAGCGATGAACTCGTGCGCGTTGGCGATCTCGGAGGCGCGCAGCATTTCCTCTTCGCTGGCGCCGGGCCGGCCAAAGACAATGTTGTCGCGCACCGATCCGTTGAAGAGAAAGACATCCTGGAGCACGATGCTGACCTGCTGGCGCAGGCTCTTGAGTGTCAGGTCGCGCACATCGTGGCCGTCCAGCGTGATGGCGCCCTCACACACGTCGTAAAAGCGCGGGATGAGGCTGGCCAGGGTCGTCTTGCCAACCCCGGTCGGCCCGACGAGGGCAACGACGCTGCCGGGCGGGATCTCCAGGTCGATCGAGTCGAGCACGGTCTCGCCCTCGATGTAGTGGAAGCTGACGTCGCGGAAGGCGATTGCGCCTCGTGCCCGGCCGGAGAGGCGGATGGCATCGGGCTTTTCGACCATGTCGGGCTGCTCTTCCAGCAGCTCGTTGACGCGCTCCGCACCTGCGAGGGCCTGCTGTACGCTTTCCCACACCCCGCTCAGAGCGCGCACCGGTTGGTAGAGCATCTCCAGGTAGAGGAAGAAGGCAACCAGGTCTGCAATCGGCAATGTCTTGTTGAGGGCGAGCTGCCCCCCAAAGTAGATGAGCACGATGGTGCCCAGCGATGAGGCAAACTCGACAAAGGGATGAAAGGTCGCCATCAGCCTCAACGCGCGCAGCAGCGAGTCGCGGTACTTGACGATGTGGTCCCAGATGTGGGCCGCCTCGGCCTCCTCCATCGTAAAGGCCTTGATCTCGCGGATGCCGGAGAGGTTGTCGTTCAGCGCGGCGTTGAGCTGCCCAAGCTCCACCTGGCGCTGGCGGAAGGCGGGCCGCACGTAGCGCGAGATGCCCTGAGTGGCCAGGACGATCAGGGGGATCGGGATCATGCTCAGCAGGGTGAGCTGCCAGCTCATGCTGAAGAGAACGGCCGTCACGCCGAGGAGCATCAAGACATTGACCAGCAGGTCAGGGACCGCGTGAGAGATCAGTTGCTCGAGCAGCTCCGAATCGTTGATGGTGCGCGACATGAGCTGGCCCGTCTGCTTGTCCTCGTAGAAGCGCAGCGTCAACCGCTGCAGATGCTTGTAGATGTCGGAGCGGACATCGGCGACCACGCTCCAGCCGGCGACGTGAGCCATGTAGCTCCGGAAAAAGCTCAGTACCCCGCGAACCAGGTAGATGATCAGTGCGATGAGGGCCAACCGTCCTACATAGCCTACGGCCTCGCTTCCAGCGGCCGGATCGGTGACCTTGGCGATCATCAACTTGACAAGCTGCGGGATGAACAACTGGACCGCGACAAGCAAAAGCATGCTTGCCACGGTAATCGCCAGCGGCCGCACGTAGCGCCGGGCGCATCGGAAAGCAAAAGCAAACGATCTCACAAGTCCTCCATGCCTGGTCTTGGGGTTTGGCGTCAGCGAGGTGCGCTTGCCAGGCGCAGGTTCTCGCGGATCTGCCGGAAAAAGCGCTGCAACTGTGCCCGCTCGTCGTCGGAGAAGCCGGAAAATGCCTCTCGCTCCAGTGTCCGCCAAACCTCCCGCACGGCGGCCTGGACCGAGCGGCCGGCTGCGGTCAGGTAGACGCGCGAAAGTCGCTGGTCGGCCGGATCGGGCCTCCGCTCGACGAACCCGCTCTTTTCCATGCGCTGGATCATCTTGGTGACGGTTGCCGGGCGGACATGCAGCCGACGGGCAAGCTCCGTGTGGGTCAGACCTTCTTCTGCCCACAGGCTGCGCAGGAGTGCGGGCTGGCCCTCGTACAGGCTCAGGGCTTCCAGCAAGCTTTGGACGCGGGTGTGCTTCAGCCGGCAGATTTGCGCGAACAGAACGTCGAGCGATTCCGTATCGGATGCCTGGGTCACCTAGCCTGCCTTCGACAAACCGTCGAGTTAGATTCTTAGCCGGCTAAGTATAATGAGGCCCCCAGGGTCTGTCAAGTTGTCTTCACGCGAGGGTAGAGGGGCAGTCGTCTCTAGTCTGGAGCCGGTAGGTGATCCAGGTAGTGCTCGTAGGTGTTGCCGGCGATCACGTCCCATGGCAGCCACTCTGCCGGCATGCCGGGGAAGCGGCCGGGGTCGACCAGGTCCTCATCCGAGAGGGTCTCGAGTTCCTTGACTAGCTCGGCGTAGACGGCGGCCGCCTCGCGTCGCACGTCGCCCAGGGCACGGTCTCGGTTGGCCTGGTAGATGGCATCGTTGCGCTCGTGCAGTGGCAGGTGCCACAGCCCGGATCCTACCAGTGCGTGTGCCCGGATCATCTCAATCATCTCCCGCTCGTGCCAGGCTATGTGGGCTATCACATCCTTGGCGGACCAGGTACCGGCAAAGCCGGGCCGCACCAACACGGCGTCGTCGAGCGTGGCCAGGGCAGCCTCCCACTGTGCCCGCGCCTCCCGGATCTTCTGAAGAAGCTCGTCCCGTTTCATTAGGTTCTCTCCGATCTGAATGGTCTCCTCATGTGCGTCGTGATAGATCACAATCGCCGACCGCTCGTCCTCGGCGACGGTCACCTTTGCAGCACCAGAGGCTCTGTAGTCGTCCCACAAGCCGGTCTTGGTCGACAGGCTCGCATCCAGCCTGCCTTCGAAGGTCAGCACAGTCCGGCCTGATAGCCGGTCGACCACATGGAAGTATGTGGTCTGCTCCAATTCATACAAGTCCCCGCGGGGAACGCCCTCTTCCACCACCACTTTGAACCGCCGTTCTTCGAGATCACTCATGCGCTTGCCTATTCCTCCGCTCTGCCTATTGCACTCTCGCCGGTATAGAGCGATCTCAGCCAGGGGCGCCAGCAGCCATACGACCGCACGTCGGTGCTGTCGCTGAATTGATCGATGCTTCCGATCAGGCCGCGCTCCGCAATCTGCCGCACGGCCGGGTCTGTGATCTGCTCTTGGATGGCATCGGCGAATCGATCTCCGTGGATCACGTGGAACGGACGGGAGTAGTAGGGAGATACCGTCTCGGGCAGCGGCTCGGTGATGGTCAGCCGGTTGTGCAGGCGCGCGAGGCACTCGTAGGCCTCGCAGAGCGCCCTCTCGCGCGCCTGCCAAGTCGCTGCCTGCAGCGCGCGCCACAAGACCGGCGACAGCTCACCCGCGCACGAGAGTTGCTTGAAGGCCGTCCCAAACCACTTTGGGTAGGGCGCGTACTGGCGCTCCATCAAGAAGCAGAGGCTCATGCAGTCCCGAACCAACCGCGCCGCAATGACGGCCGAGCCCACTTCGTCGCCGGCATATCCCGCACGCGGCATCAGGTGCTCCTCCTGCGCGATGCGCCTCCAGCCCGCAGCAAGAAGATAGAGCCACACATCGTGCGGGTACCATGCCATCTGCCGGCGAAAGGCGGTCAGCTCCCCGACCCCATCGTGGTGGACGGCGCCGGAGGTTACCGAGCGCAGGACCTGCGAGGGAAAGGTGAGCCAGTCGGCCGGCTCCGGTGGCCCGTCGGGCTCCCACGCCAGCCATTGGCGCACGGCGGCCCGCAGGGTCAGCGCGACGACGCCGTGCTGGACCGGCCCCTCGTCGCGCGCGGCCATGACGCGCGTCTTCGGCTCGGGAGCGTAGGGGACCCAATCGACTGGGAGTCCGAGGAACTGGTGCGGCAGGCCGCCGGCAAGCATCTGCCGGATGCCGGCTTCCAGCCCGGTGTCCTCCTCCCGCAGGAATAGCTGCACGCGGGGGTACCAGTCATGGTCCATCGACAGTTTGGTGTCAAAGCCGAGCACCTCGCTGCCCGGTCCGATGAGGGCTGCGGCATGGGGCAGCCCTGGGAAGTGCAGGTCCAGCAGAGGGCGCACCGCCTCCCAGTAGAAGCGGCGGCTGAGCTCACGTCCTGGCAGAAAGTCCTGCGTGGAAGAGGGCATCCCTACTCCTCGTAGTCCTTCCGGTACACCAGGACCTCGCGGTACACCCGGAAGCCGACTGCCTCGTACAGCTCCAGGGCAGCGTCGCGGTAGTTGTCGGTCTCGACGTAGATCTGCCCGGCGCCGTGCTGGACCAGGCGCTTTAGCGCCTCAGACAAGAGCGCACGCCCCAGCCCCAGGTGGCGCATCTCCTCGCGGACGCCCATCGGCTCGATCTGGCCGGCCGGCCCTTCCGGATGGCGCAAGTCGAGCCAGCCGATACAGAACGCGGCCAGGCGCCCGCCGGGCGCCTCGGCGACCAGGTCCAGGTCAGGGATGTACTCTGGGCAGCGCAGGGTGCGGCTGCGCCATTCTGCGGTCATGTTTTCCGTCCCGAACACTTCGCGCTGCAGCTCGACGTAGGCTGCAACCTCCCCTTCTCCTGCCAGCGGGCGAATGGTGAAGCCAGCCGGCACAGGGCATTCTGCAGGCAGCTCAGCCGGGCGGCGCATCCAGACCTTGGACCAGGAATCCTCGCCGGCGCTGGCCTGGCAAGTGAACCCTGACGCTTCCAGCTCACGGATGAGATCTTGCTGGCCGGAGAAGACGTTCACAAACCAGGCCGGACGTCCACCCGGGGTGCCGGCCAGGGAACGCGCGCGGGCGTCCGCCCAGGCCCAGACCTGACGGCCCAGATCCTCGTCCGCGGCCGGCTGCCGCGCATGATCCACGGCCCAGAAGGGGGGCTGTAGCGCGGCCCAGGCGACCAGCCGACCCTCGGGCGAGAACCAGAGGCCGGCGTTGGCCGCATCGTCCAGTGCCCAGGAGCTGAAGCGGTAGGGCAGGTCAATGGTGTGCAGGTGCTCTGCGGGGCAGGCACGGGCGAGGGCAGACATGGCCTCAAGGTCGGCCCCTCCCTGGAACGTACGCCGGATGGTGTGCATCGTAGTCTCCTTGGTTGTGGCACGGGAAGGATGATACCACACGCGGGCGTTTGGCGTCCATCCGGCCTTGCTTCGGGGAGGTCCGACGCGGGAAGGTGGCGAGCCCTATCGCCCTATCACCCTTTCACACACATACCCAGTGGTGCGCCGGGCGGCCCGACCTTTTGACACAGTGCATCTGCGGTGCTAGAATGCCCCTGCCCGCCGAGCTATCCATGCCCGTCACTCGCTTCGTGCAAGCTGCGACGGGCAGTATTGGAGGATGGATGCCTGTCGCGACGACCGTGCGGTTGGACTACCCCGGCACCTTGCTCGATCGGCCGTTGATCTACGACCTGATCCGGCAGTTCGACCTGGTGACAAACATCCTGGAGGCGCAGGTCTCGGCGCGGGGAGGCTACTTGATCGTGATGCTGCGGGGAGACAGAGAGAAGGTCGAGCGAGGCCTGGCATGCCTCTCCTCCCAGGGAGTGCAGATCCGCATCCTCTCCGAGATCGAGGCGGGCGCGTCCGAGGCGTAATCCCGCGCTGAAGGGTACAGACTCATGGCCAACCGGCTCAAGCAGCTCCTCGTGGGCTCTCCGCTGCCCACCTATCAGATATCGGAAAAGAGGCTCAACAAAGTCCGCGCCCTGGCCGCCTTTTCGCCCGATGCCCTCTCCTCCATCGCCTACGCCAACCAGGAAATCTACCTGGGGCTGCGTCGTCGCCGGCAGCGCTGGCGCTGTCGCTGTCCTTGCCCGATCGGGCTGGCCATCACCGGGCTGCTGGTCATCGTCGCCCTCTCCTACTTCCAGACCATCCACGCCTACCCGTCCGGTGGCGGCTCATACGTCGTGGCCCGCGAGAACCTGGGCACGCTGCCCGGGCTGGTCGCGGCCGCCGCGCTGCTGGTCGACTATCTGCTGACTGCGGCGGTCAGCCTGACGGCCGGCGTGGAGGCGATCGCCTCGGCCTTTCCCGGCACTGTGGCCGTATCGCGTGGCCCTGGCGCTCGGCTTGCTCCTGCTGTCATCACCCTGCTCAACCTGCGCGGCCTGCGCGAAACGGGCACGCTGATGGCCATCCCGGTCTACCTGTTCCTGGTCACCTACCTGCCGATGCTGGCCTATGGCCTGGTTCGCCTGGCCGTCGGAGGGCGCCCAGCCGCTGGCCGCGGTCGCGCCGCCGGCCACCGCAGCCCCTGACGCCTGCTCCTGGTGCTGCACGCCTTTGCCACCGGCTGCACGGCGCTGACCGGCATCGAAGCCATCAGCAACGGCGTGCCCGCCTTCCAGCCGCCGGAGTCGAAGAACGCCGGGCGCACGCTGATGGTCATGGCCGTGCTGATGGGCGTGCTGTTCGTGGGCAGCATCGGGCTGACTCAGGGCCTGGCCGTGGTCGCCGGCCCGCAGGAGACGATCCTCTCCGCGCTGGCGCGGCGGCTGCTGGGCAGCGGGCCGGCCTATTTGCTGATCCAGTTCAGCACGATGCTCATCCTGGCCGTGGCGGCCAACACCAGCTTTGCCGGCTTTCCCCGCCTGGCGGCCATCCTGGCGCGGATGGCTTCCTGCCGCGCCAGCTGACCAGCCTGGGCGACCGGCTGGTGTTTGCCAACGGCATCGTTCTGCTTGTCCGTGGCCACCGGCGCGCTGATCGTCGTCTTTGGCGGCGACACCCACTGCTCTGATCCCGCTGTTCGCCGTGGGCGTGTTCCTGGCCTTCACCCTGTCGCAGGCCGGCATGGTCGTCCACTGGTGGCGCGAGCGGGGCAAGGGCTGGCGACTCAAGGCGGTCGTCAACGGCGCTCGGCGCGCTGGCCACCGGCAGTCACCCTGCTGGTCGTCGGCGTCAGCAAGTTCACCGAGGGCGCCTGGATCACCATCGTGCTGATCCCGCTCCTGGTGGCCGGCTTCTTCCAGATCCGCGCCCACTACCGGGGGGTCGCCGAGCAGTTGTCGATGGGCGGGCTTGCCGCCCTCGCTAAGCCCTTCCCCCGTCCGCGGGTCGTTGTGCCGGTCTCGGGGGTGCACCGCGGCATCGTGGATGCCATCGCTTTTGCCCGCTCCATCTCCGACGACGTCACGGCGCTCTACATCGAGCTCGAGCCGGGGGCCGGCGAGCGCATGCAGGATCGCTGGGAGGATTGGTGGCCCGACGTGCCGCTGGTCATCCGGCCCTCGCCCTACCGGTCGATCGTCGGCCCGCTCCTGGGCTTCCTGGACGAGACCGATGCAGAACACAACGACGGGCAGCAGGCGACGGTCGTCCTGCCCGAGTTCGTGCCGGCCCATCGCTGGCAGGCGCTGCTGCACAACCAGACGACGTGGCTGATCAAGGCGGCGTTGCTCTACCGCCGGCGGCGTTTGGCTACCAGCGGGCGATCATCGACGTGCCGTACCACCTGAGACGGTAGGACGGACAATCAGATAGTGCGGCCTGGCAGTTCTCTATGTCCGGGCCTTTCTGTCTAGCGCTGCTCGGGGGGTTCAGTGCCTTCAGCGACTGGCTCCGCCGCTCCCTCACCACGCCCGAGATGGAGAGGACCAAGCCGAAGGCGATCAGCCCGACCATGATCAGAAACGTATCATGCAGGCCGGCTACCTGTGCGGCCGCCGGGGCGGAGGTCGCCCCCTCGGGCAGCACGGTCCCGTTGTGCCAAAAGACCCGGCTTGACCAGACTGCCCCCATGACGGCAATGCCAGTCGTCTGGCCCAGGGTGCGCGTCATCGTCAGCAGCCCCGAGGCCACGCCCAACCGAGCGCGGGGTGCCGATCCCATGATGGCGCTGTTGTTGGGAGCCTGGAAGATGCCCATGCCCACGCCGACCGGCAGAAAGCGCAGGACGTAGCCGAGCGTGCCCATCTCCAGGTTAATGGTCGTCATGGCCAAGAAGCCCAGCGCCATGAAGCCCAGCCCCACTACCGTGATGGGTCGGGGACCCAG
Source organism: uncultured Chloroflexia bacterium (assembly GCA_963701775.1). Classification (GTDB taxonomy): domain Bacteria; phylum Chloroflexota; class Anaerolineae; order JAAYZQ01; family JAAYZQ01; genus DAOQVR01. Next base: position 436,244 of record CAVPBH010000027.1, on the reverse strand, counting down.
CCGGTCCGAGAGTGCCCCGGACAGCGGCGCCACGAAGCCCATCGCCGCCGGCACCGTCGCCATCAGCAGCCCCACCCTCTGTGCGTCATAGCCCAGCACGCCCTGGAGGAAGAAGGGAATCAGGATGGTCGTTCCGCTCATGCAGACAAAGGTCGTCAGGCCCGAAACCAGGTTGATGCTGAAGAGCTTGTTCCGGAAGAGGGTCAGATCGACGATGGGCTGGCCGACCCGTCGCTCGATCAAGACGAATGTCACAAGCAGCGCTGCAGCGACCGCGAGCAGGACCACGACCGGCCTGCTGCCAAAGCCGCGATCTGCGCCGGTGGTGAACGCCGCCAGGAGCGCCAGCAGCCCGACAAAGAGTACGGCCGCTCCCACCGGATCAAAGCGCTGCCGGCCCTTGGGCCGGAAGGCCGGCACAAATCGCATCGCCATCAGCGTCCCGACGATGCCCACAGGCAAGTTGACGAAAAAGATCCAGTGCCACGAAAGGGCACCGATCAGCAGCCCACCCAGCGTAGGGCCGACCACAATGCCGATGGACACCATGGTGCCCGTCAGGCCAAGCGCCCGGCCCCGCTCGTTGGGGGGAAACGATTCTGTGACGATCGCCATGCCCAGCGCCAGGATCATCGCCCCACCGATGGCCTGGAGGACCCGGAAGCCGATCAGCCAGTAGACCGTGGGCGCCAATCCGCACAGCACCGAGCCCACGGTGAATACGGCAAAGCCTGTGACATAGATCGGTTTCTTGCCGATCATGTCGCCCAGGCGCCCGATGCTCAACAGGAGAGTCGCCAGCGTCAGGAGGTAGGCAAGCACGACCCACTCCACGGTGCTGAACTCGGCGTGGAGATCGCCTACCAAGGTCGGAAGAGCGACGTTCACGATGCTTCCGTCTATCGTCGACAGGAAGATCCCCATCGAGACGGCCGCCAAGACGTACCACTTGCGACTGTAATCGACCGGCTGCTCATCGACGAGATGTGGGTCTTTGATTGGTTCCTCCGGGTCTTGGGCTCGGCCAGGCAGGGTGAGGCCAGGCGCCCCCTCTGCTGGCCTTTGCCTCTAGCGCACGAACGTGCCGTTGCGTAGGTCGCGCAGTGCCTCGTCGATCTCTTCCCAGGTGGTCATCACGAAGGGTCCGTAGCGGGTGATCGGCTCACCCAAGGGCTTGCCCGAGATGAGCAGGAAGCGCACGGGTTGGCCCGACGTGTGCACCTCGACCAGGTCCCCATCTCCCAGGACGGCCAGCCTGGTAGCGCGCACCTGCTGCCCGGACGGCTCCCCGAATGTTCCTTGCCCGTCAAAGAGGTAGGCGAAGGCGGCATGCCCACTTGGCACCGGCTGAGTGAACGAGCTGTCCGGAGGCAGTGCGACGTCCAGGTAGGTCGGATCGGCGACGATGTCGCGGACGGTGCCTTGCACTCCGTCGACCACTCCGGCGATCACGCGGATGCGGGTGCCATCTTGCCGGACCACTTCCGGGATCTGGGCCGAGGGGATTTCCTGGTAGCGAGGCTGCATCATCTTGTGGCGGGCCGGCAGGTTCACCCAAAGCTGGAAGCCGGCCATCTTGCCCTCGACCGGCTGGGGCATCTCCTCGTGCATGATGCCGCCGCCGGCGGTCATCCACTGCACGTCGCCGGCCTGGATGCTGCCCGAGTTCCCCATGCTGTCTCGGTGGAACACTTTCCCGGCGAGCATGTAGGTCACGGTCTCGATGCCCCGGTGGGGGTGCATGGGGAAGCCGGCCAGGTAGTCGTCCGGGTTGTCCGAGCCAAAGTGGTCGAACAGCAGGAAGGGATCGAGATAGTCGAGTGTGCGCGTCGCAATGGACCGCTTCAGGCGCACGCCGGCGCCTTCGAGCACTGCTTGAGGGTCGATCAGGCGGGAGATGCTTCGTATCTTGTTCATTCCTACAGCTCCTGCCTCTCAAACACCAGCCACGCGCCGATGAGCGACACAACGATCAGTCCGAGGCTGACCCAGAGCGCCGGCCAGGCTGCCGCGTCGATGCCCCGCACCAGGGCGGCGCCCCAACTGGAGAGCCGCGTGGGTGCCCAGTCGCCCACCTTGGGCAGCGCGCTCACGATGGCCAGCAGAATCAGCGCGCCGAAAGCGAGCCCGGCAGCCACGATCTGCGAGCGAGTGAGCGTGCTGCACAGAAGCGTCAGCGCCAGGTAGACGAGCAGGCAGAGCAGCATGAGTGCGTTCATCGCCAGCCAGGCTGTTGGGCTTACGGCGCCGAAGAGCAGCACCGTGTAGAGGTACGAGGCAATCCCCGCCAGCATCACGCCCACGGCGAAGGTGATTCCCAGCGCGGCGAACTTGGCCAGCAGGAAGGTCCAGCGCGGAAGCGGTTTGACCAGCATCAGGGCTGCGGTCCCCTTGTCCTTCTCCACTGCGACCGACCCCATGGCCATCAGCAGCGCCAGCAGGACGCCGAACTGGACCGTATTCTTGAGGTACTGGTCGGCCGCATCGCCTGCCGTCGGAGTGGGGATGAGGCCGAGCAGCCCCTGGGCCTGCCCTTCAGGGATGGCCATCTTGAGCAGTTCCGGCAGGTACTTTGCCATGACGGGCGAAGCCATCCCGAAGAAGAGAAGGATCACGACGACGATGAGCAGCCGGTGTGTGCGCCACTGCTCGAGCATCTCTTTGCGCAGGGCCGTCCAGAAGATCATGCTATTCGCCTCCTTCGCTCACCAACTGCATGAACACCTCTTCCAACGAGGGCACACCCAGCTCGTAGCGCGTAAAGATCACGCCCGCCTGGATCGCGGAGGCTGCCAGCTCCCGCTTGGCTGTGTCCAAGTCTCTGACCAGGACGCGCACCGACTGTTTCTGCACGGTCACGGAGGAGACCCAGGGCAGGGGGCGCAATCCCTCCGCCCAGGCGTGGAGTGGCGGGACGAATTCTGCCTCGGTCTCGACCAGGAAGACCGGAGCGGCGTACTGCTCCAGCAGCTCCTGCTGGGGTGCCTGGATCACCAGCTTGCCTTGGTTGATGATGCCCACCGTGTCGCACACGCGCTCGACGTCGGCCAGGATGTGGGTGGACATGAGCACTGTGCACTGGCCGCGCAGGCGCTCGATCAGCTCGAGGAGCTCCTTACGCCCGACGGGGTCAAGGGAGCTGACCGGCTCGTCGAGCAGGAGCACGGCCGGCCGGTTCATCAGCGCCTGGGCAATGCCCAGCCGGTGCCGCATGCCCCCGGAATAGCCGCCAATGCGCCGGCGCGCGGCCTTGGTCAGGCCCGTCAGCTCCAGCAGCTCCTTGCTCCGCGCCTTGCGCTCCTGGGCAGGCAGGCCAAACACCCTTGCCACGTGTTCGAGCATCTCTCGCCCCGTCATCCACGGGTAGAAGGATGGGTCCTGGGGCAGGTAGCCGACGTGCCCGGCGGCGTGCAGGCGGCCGGCCGTGACTTTTACGCCGTCCACCCAGGCTTGCCCGGCGGTGGCGCGTGCCAGCCCGGTAAGGATGCGGATCGTGGTGGTTTTGCCCGCGCCGTTGGGGCCGAGAAAGCCAAAGACCGAGCCGGCCTCAACGCTCAGGCTCAGCCCGTCGAGTGCCCGCACCTCGCCAAAGGTTTTGACAAGGCCCTCAATCTGAATCGCCGGCATCCTGCTCCTCCTCTCGTCCAAAGATCAGGTAGATGATCGGCCCAAACGTGCTGACGAAGAGGATCACCGGCAGCCAGACCCACTTTGGACCCTTGGTCCGCTTCCGCCGGGCCCAGTCGACCAAGGCGAAGATGATCAGGCCCAGGTCCAGGAGCAGCACGGGGATGAGAAAGGGCAGTAACTCTTTCAGTGTATCAAGGCTCTCTGCGCTCATTGGTTCTCCTAATCTTGTGAATCATGTAAATCCTGCTAATCTTGTCTGGCCCTTCGTTCTGCCAGCTCGCGCGATATCTCAGCGTGGCGGGCGCGGGTGAGAGGATACGACCAGGCGACGATGCACGCTGCCACCAGAAGCACCGCCGGCAGGATCGTGATCATCAGCCGGATGGCGGTGAGCGCCGACGCCGGCTGGACCTCGGCCGCCGCCGCATAGCCCGACCAGGAGAGGATCGGACCGATCATTGCGAGGACCAGTCCTGTGGACAGCTTGCGGATGAACACGGAAAAGCCGGCATAGATCCCCTCCTGCCGCCTACCGCTCTTCAGCTCGTCCACCTCCATCACATCGGGGTTCATGGCCGTCGGCAGCAAGTGGGCGCTGGCTACGCCCATCCCGGCGAGCGCTGCCAGGATGTAGGCCGGTACTACCGCGCCGCGCGGGACCAGGAGAATGGCCAGCATGATTACGGCCCACGAGGCAGTGGAGATCAGAAAGGCCGTCCTTTTCTCCAGCCGCCGCGCCATCCAGCTCACGAGTGGCAGGAAGAGGGCAGCACTGCCCAGGATGACGCCCAGGATCAGGTTGGCGTCGGCCTCGGGCATGCCGATCCAGTAGATCAGGAAGAAGGGAAAGACCGCCGAGGCGATGTCCACCGGCATCCAGCTCAGCAGTCCCATGGAGAGGACGTAGCGCCACTCGCGATTGCCCAGCACGAAGCGCAAGCCTTGGCGCACGGGCAGCGCGGCCTCTACCTGGAACTCGGGCCGCTCCCGTGTCGCGGCGAAGGTGATCCAGAGCGGGATGGCAAAGACGATGCCGCCGATAATGCCCATCACCAGGAATGCCGTCCCCTCGCTATCTGGGTAGCGAGGGAAGATGACCGAGCCGAGGAGGATCGCCGTCAGCAGGCCGGCTCCGATCGACACGACCATCTGGTAGGTCACCAAGGAGGTTCGCTCGTCGTGGTCCAGCGTCAGCTCGGGTGCCAGGGCGGCGAAGGGGCACGCCACAAGCGTACAGGCCGTGTCGAATAGGATGTAAAGCAGGGCAAAGTAGCCACACAATAGCCACTGGTTGTGAATGGGGGGCACGATCCAGAGTAGGGCAAAGGTCACACCGAAAGGGACGGCGCCGAACAGCAGGTACGGCCGCCGCCGGCCCCAGCGGGTGCGCGTCCGATCGGAGAGGGCACCTACCAACGGGTCGTTGACGGCATCCCAGATCTTGCCGACCAGGATGGCCAGCCCGGCCAGCGCCGGGTCGAGCTTGGCCACGTTGGTCAGGAAATAGAGATACCAGAAGGGGATGATCGTGCCCGGCCCGGCCGAGGTGCCCAGGTCGCCGATGGCGTAGCCCAGCTTGGTCCAGATGGAGAGCTTTTCGGTCCTGACAGGATTCAATCGCATGGGCTCCGGGTTCTGATCTCTCCCCGCCGGTGCTGCTGTGGGGCGGGAATCGGACAACGGCAGGATGATAGCACGAGTTGTGCCCGGCTACAAGCGGCGTCACCGGCCTATTGACATTTGTCAGCATCGTGCTATACTATAGCCAGACATAACCCTCGCTGCGTTGCGCTCTCGTTGCACGACAGGTGTCAGGGCCGTGACCACCGCCGGCAGATCCGGCAGCCGCCACAGCCCACAGGTCGGCCCGGGATGCCGGACGACAGAAGACGAACCGATTCGGCGCCCGCCGGGTTCTCCCCAGGGGCGCAACTGTGGATTCGCACTCGCAGAGGGACAGCCACATGTCGACTCAACCCGATCTACACCTCCTCACACTGGCGGGGATCGCCCACCGCTGCTCGCAGGAAACGGAGCGGTTCTTCCAGCGCCTGGCCAATGACCCCCGCTACTGCTTCGAGCTCTTTCGCCGGGCAATCCAGGAGCGCAGCCAACGCGCTTGGGACCTGGTCTATCACCAGTACCGGCTCCTGGTGGCGGGCTGGGTGCAGCGCCATCCGGCCTTTCCCTCCTGCGGCGAGGAGCCCCAGTTCCTGGTCAACCGCGCCTTCGAAAAGATGTGGCAGGCGCTTACGCCTGATCGCTTTCTCCAGATGCCCGATCTCAAGTCGCTGCTGCGCTATCTCCAGATGATCGTGCACAGCGTGGTGGTGGACCAGGTGCGGCTGTGCGGGGAGCCCGCTGACGAGCTGCCGGCGGACGAGTCTGCCGCGATGGGCGGCCCACCTGATCCCGCACTCGAGAGTGAGAGCCTCGACCCGGCTGACCGCTCCCGCTTCTGGGACGCGATCAGTCGCCGGCTGCACGACGACAAGGAGCGGCGTGTTGTGCTGGGTTCCTTCGTCCTGGCACTGAAGCCACGCGAGATCCTGGCCGAATACCCCGGCACCTTCAGCGGCATCGAGGAGATCTACCGCGTCAAGGAAAACGTCCTCGATCGCCTGCGCCGGGACGTCGAGCTCAGAAAAATGCTGGGCCTCGATGCCTGAAAAAGCGCGCAATCGTCGTTCATGAGATAGGGGAGGATTAGGTATGCCCTGCGAATCGCCGCCAGAATTGGATGACCGGCGCCTGATGGCCTACCTGGACGGGGAGGCAGACCCCCAGGTACTTGCGCACCTTCAGCGCTGTTCCTTTTGCCGGGAGAAGGCAAAGCGCCTGGCCCGTGTGCAGGGCCAGCTCACCGCACGCCTGTACCGGGCGGCCTGCCCGCCGTCCGAGCAGGTGGGCGAGTACCATCTTGGGCTGCTCGACGCTGGCCGGGCGGCCGTTATTGCCACGCACCTGGAGGAATGCCCCCTATGCCGCCGCGAGCTGGCGCAGCTTCGGGGTTTCCTTGGGGAGCTTGCTCCCCAGGCGCAGTTTGGCGCGCGTGAGCGGCTCCAGATCTGGATTGCGCAGCTCGTGCGGAAGGTGGACGAGGCATTTCCGCTGCCTGCCCCGTCCCTCGCGCCTGCCTACGCTTCGGTGCGCGGCGTGGAGGGGGCGCCCGCCCTCTACCGGGCAGGTGAGGCCCAAGTCACGCTCGAGGTACAGGAAGACGCCCTTGCGCCCGGCCGCCGCGCGCTCCTGGGCCTGGTGACCGGCATCGGAGCAGGAGCGTGGGAGGTTCACCTGTGGCATGCCGAAGAGAGGCTCGCCTCGACAGCGGTCGATGAGTTAGGCAACTTTGTCCTGGGGGGCGTGATGCCCGGCGGGTATGAGCTGATCCTGGGAGGGCCCGGCGCCGAAATCCACATCCAGGACCTGGTGGTGGCGTAGGCGGCCGGAGGACACAGGCCACAGACAGATGGAAGATGACCCGCGAAGAGCTGGTTGAGCAACTGCTGCAGCTACCCGACCTTGAGGCGCAGCGGTCTTGCCTGGAGGAGCACCGAAGCCTGCTGGACGATGCGCTGGCGGAGGCGCTCAAGCTCAAGGCGGACCAGGCGCTGCGGGCCGACTGCCGGCGCTCGCTCCAGATTTCCTCTCTCCTGGAGAGCATGGGGGAGGTAAGCGGAGATCCGTGCCACCGCGCCTTGGGGCTGCGTGCCGAGGGAAACTGCCGCTGCCTGGGCGGGTTGGGCGAATACCAGCGGGCGGTCGAGCTCTACGACGAGGCGGCCGAGATCTATCGCGCGGCCGGCCAGCCGCTGCAGCAGGCCTGCCTCTCAGATCGGCAAGATCTATGCGCTGGCCTACCTGGGGCGCTATGCCGAGGCGCTGGAGACGGGCCGCTGGATCGGCCAGGTGTTCGAGGAGCACGGCCGCTGGCGGCAGATTGCCGACCTGAGTCTCAACCTGGGGATGATGCTCGGGCGGACGGGCGAGGACGCCGAGGCCCTGGCCATGTTTCACCGGGCGCGCGAGTTTTACCTGCGCTCCGGCCCGGAAGGGGAGCCCTCCCTGGCCCTGGTGGACCAGGACATCGCCATCGTGCTGCGCGACCTGGGCCGGTTCGACGAGTCGATCGACGCCAGCCACAAGGCATACGCGGCCCTCGTCCGGACGCGGGCAGCAGGTGGAGGCCGTGCGCGCGCGGCAGTGCCTGGCGCGGACGTACTGCGTCCTGGGCCGCTACAACGAAGCACTCACGATCATGGATGAGGTACGCGAAGTGCTCATCCGCGACGGGCGCCCGTGCGACGCGATGATGGCCGAGTTGTACAGCAGCGACATCCTCCTGCGAGCTGCGCCGCTTCGCCGACGTGCTCGATACCTGCCAACGCATCCGCGAGCGCTTTGCCGGCCTGGGATCGCGCTTTGAGGTCGGCGAGACGCTGCTCAACGAGGCCGTTGCTTTCGCCGGCCTGCAGCGGATCGGACGAGGCGCTGCGCTCGCTCGACGAGGCGCGCCGCATCTTTGTCGAGGAGGGAAACGAGGTCTGGATTGCCGGGACGGACCTGGAGCGTGCCTCCCTGCTGCTGTACGCCGGCCAGTTCGAGGAGAGCCTGGCTGCGACCCAGGCGTGCCGTTCGGTCTTCCATGGCGCACGACCAGCCGGACTGGCTTGCCCAAGCGCACCTGGTCGCCGCCCGCTCGCAACCTGGCCCTGGGCCGGCCGGCTGAGGCGCAGTGCGAGGCCGAGGCCGCACGCGATCTGATCGAGGCGCGCTCGCTCTCTCCTCTCTCGCATACCTGCCACCAGCTCCTCGGCGCCCTGGCCGAGGCCGGCGGCCGGCCCGCGGAGGCGTTGGCCGAGTATGACCGCGCCATCCAGGAGCTGGAGCGCCAGCGCGGCCGACTGATGGTCGAGTTCCGCGCCGGCTTTCTCGAGGACAAGCAGGCCGCCTACCAGGCCGCTGTGCGCCTCTGCCTGGACGCCGGCCGCGCCGCCGAAGCGCTGGCCTACGCCGAGCGGGCGAAATCGCGCGCCCTGCTGGAGCTCCTCTCCTTCCGTCTCGACCTGGGCCTGCGCGCCCGCCGGCCGGTGGACCGGCCCCTGGTGCGAGGAGCTGGCCCGGCTCCGCGCCGAGCGGGACCGGCTCTACCGCCGCTGGGAAGGGCGCGAGGAAGCCGCCCGCGAGAGCTTGGGCCGCAGGGACCGAGGAACGCCAGCGTGTCCGCCAGGAGATCCTCGCCCTGGAGAAGCAGATTGCCGACGCCTGGCACCGGCTTCTCATCCGCAATGCCGACTATGCGCGCGATGCCTCGCTGTGGCAGGTGCGGGCCGAGCCGGTGCAGCCCTACCTCCCGGCGGACACGGTCCTGCTCGAGTACTTCCTGGCCGACGGTGAGCTGGTCGCTTTCCTGGTGACCCCTTCGGGCGTCGAGGCGCACCGCCTGCCGGCCGGGCCGGAGGAGGTCGAGCGGCTGATCCAGCTCCTGTGGCTCAACCTGCGGGCCGTGCCGGCTGCCCTGCCGGGCCAGGTGCCCGGCCTGGCGGCGAACGCCCGGGGCCTGCTGCGCCGGCTGCACGCTCTTCTCGTGGCGCCCGTGGCAGAGTCCCTCGCCGCCTTTCCGCGGCTGATCGTCGTGCCCCACGGCGCGCTGCACTACCTGCCCTTCCACGCCCTGCACGACGGCAATGGCTGGCTCCTCGAACGGGTCGAGGTGAGCTACCTGCCCAGCGCCAGCCTCCTGCGTTACTGCCAGAGGAGTGGTGCGCTGGCCGGAGGGACGCTGGCCCTGGGCCACTCGAACGGGGGCCGGCTTCCTCACGCCCTGCAAGAAGCGCGCGCCGTGGCCGAGCTCCTGGGCGGAGACGTTTACCTCGAAAAGCAGGCCACCCTGGCCCGCTTCCGCAGGCTGGCGCCCGGCTGCCGTGTCGTCCACCTGGCAGCACACGGCGAATTCCGGCCCGACGAGCCCCTCTTCTCCGGCCTGACGCTGGAGCGCGGCAGGCTCACCACCTTTGACCTCTTTGGGATGCGGCTCAATGCCTCGCTGGTGACGCTCAGCGCCTGCCAGACCGGGCAGAACGTCCTTGCCGGCGGGGATGAGCTGCTGGGGCTCATGCGCGCCCTGGTGTATGCCGGTGCGGCCTCGGTCGTGCTGAGCCTGTGGGCGGTGGAGGACCGCTCGACGGCGCAGATCATGGAAGCGTTCTACGGCAGCCTGGCCCAGGGCCAGGGCAAAGGAGCCGCGCTGCGCCATGCACAGCGCCGGTTCCTGGAGGAGAACGGCGGCGCCTACGCCCACCCCTTCTTCTGGGCGCCCTTCTGCCTGGTGGGCGACGCCGGGCCGCTGTAGTAGGGGCGAGGCGTGCCTCGCCCGTACTAGGGGTGAGTGGGCCGAGCCCACACCCCCGGGAGATAGCGAGAAAGGAGAACGAAGATGAACAGACGATGGATCCTTTTGCTGGTCACCGCGGTTGTCCTGGCCCTGGCCTGTGTGTCGATCGCCGGCTGCGGAACGACGGAAGAGTCCGCCGAGCCTACGGCGACACCGGTGCCGTGTCCGGAGCCCAAGCCGATCGGAGACGAACTGAATCTATGTGGGCCGGATATGGAGGTGGCACACCCGTTCTTTGCTCCCGCCCAGGTCATCGTCGGCGGACCGGCGGATCAGATCGACGAGGTGCTCAAAGCCGTCGCCGCGGATGTGGGCCTCCAGTTCGTCCCACTGACCCAGCAGTGCCTGACGTACGTGGACGCCCTCTGGGGCAACTGCAATGTGGCACCGTTCAACCTCCCGGGAGCCGGTGGGGATGACTACGTGATGAGGCTGTACGAGGTCCGTGGTTGTCCCACCCTGGGGACCGACTCTCCTCTGACAGTCTACCTGTTGGGCTTGTTTGAGCCAGTGCCGACCGCGGAAGTGGCTGCCCTCCTCGGCATCAACAAGTTCGCGCAGTCGAAGGGGAGGATGGTGGCTGCCGATCTCAGCTACGACGTGAGTGCGCCCATAGCCGGGTCACAGTGGAGCGGCGCCGGCAGCCCGTACATGTACGATCCCAAGCCCTGGAGCTGTGACGAGGACGATGCCAAGACTGCGTTCGAGGGCCAGTGGGTCTGGGACCCCGCCCCCGGCATCAACCTCCCGCCTACGCCAATCACGGCTGCGGCCAAGCGGAAGGTGCGGGTCGGCGTGTTCGACACGTGGCCGTCCGAGATGAAGGAGGTGGACTGGGACCTGACCGTCCACCGCCCCAAGTTTCCCTATGCCAGGCCCGTAACACCCGACCATAGCCCGGTACCCGAGCACGGCGTATTCGTCGCCGGCATGGTGAACCTGGTCGCGCCGGAGAGCGAGATCCACGTCTATCGCGTGCTCGACGACTATGCCCGCGGCGACCTCTCTGTCCTGAATACCTCCCTGGTCTCCTACACTCAGGAAGTCATTGCCTCCCAAAGCGCGAGGGAACTGGACGGAGCGGTCATCAACCTCAGCCTGGGGATCCGCCTCCCCCAGGATGTGCTGGAGCTACAAGCTCGGAGAGCCGAACTGGCTGATGTACCACCTAAGCCCAGCGCTTTTGGAGGCCATGGCCAGCTTCGATGGTGTCAGGGGAGACCTTCCGACACTCAGGCTCCTGCTGGCAGCGGCCAAGTGCTCGGGGATTGCGACCTTCGCAGCCTCCGGGAACGAATCGGTTCCCGGCGACACCAAGCCGGCTCAACTGCCGGCCTGGTGGGGAGACATAGCGCTCTCCGTCGGTGCCACCAACGAGGCCTTTGGCGCGTCCTGCTTCTCCAACGTGGCAACGCTGCACGCGCCGGGCGGTGACGGCGCAAAAGGAACCTACACCGACGAGAGCGGCGAAAAGCAGACGAGTTACTGCCTCCCCCCGGATTGTGGTCAGCCCTGCGAAGTGGACGAGGACAGTGAGGACGCTTGCTAGCCACCACTACCTTCTCGGGCACACCGCCACCGGCTTTGCCTACTGGGCGGGAACGTCCTTCTCGACGCCCATGGCCAGCGGTGTGGCGGCGCGGATGCTGCCGAGACTCCTGGCCGGGCGCGACTGGGGTCCTGACCGCGTGGACGAGCTGCTCAGCATCATGGCCAGCTCGGCCACGATCAGCGTGCAGGGCCCCTACATCGTCAACTGCTGGGAGGCCATAAGCAACGCGGTCGCTCCGACCCCGACTCCCACTCCCTAACCAGGCACTGGGCGGTCGTCGAGCGCCCCCGGCTTCACTCAGAAGCCGGGGGCGCTTCTTTGTCCCCCCTGCCGGAAATCCCGCCTTCCCTCCGTTCATTTGGTCAAGAACATCACGAGGAGGGAAAGATGAAGTCGAAAGTGTTGGTCCTGTTGGTTGTCCTGTTGATCATCGGTGTGCCTGCCGCTTCTGCGGGCTCTGCGCAGGGCGGGCAGGCGATTGCCATCGGCCAGGTGCGCTACACCCGCTTCTCCGTGTGCGAGCATCCCAACCATCCGGGTGTCTTCCTGCAGTACTACCTGACCGACGGCTGCAATCACGAGCTCTTCCTCTACGGTAGCCTGGGGCCCGGCGCCGTGGGCAGCAGCATCTGGGCCGAGGGGACATTGGTTGTCGGCGGCTGGTGCAAGGTCCTGGACGTCACCACTTACACCTTGTGCAAGGCTTCCGATCCATCCGACTAGCATGGGCGGCAGCCAGGTCCCAATGGGGGCCTGGCTGCCGTGCCGGAAAAGCCCGTTGCCCTGCGTTCATCAGGCAGAGGATCTCAGAAGAAAGGAGGAAGCCATGAAGACCAAGTACGTGACCAGTATCGCGGCAGTCGTTGTGATCCTGGCCAGCATGTGGGCCGGGGTCGCGCAGGCAGGAACGGTGCTTCCGTCCCTGCACGTGGGCAGCATCCTGCAGCGCTACCTTCACTACCCGGATGGCAGCCACAACGTGATCACCGTCATCTCCATCCACGACCTCGATCACTTTGGGGTTCCGAAGGCGAAGGTGAGCATCCTGTGGAAGCTGCCCGGAGGAGACCGGGTCGCCCAGCAGGCGGACACAGATGAGCATGGCCTGGCGCGCTTTCAGCTTCGCTCGGCGGAACACGGCACTTACCAACTGAGCGTGACGGGTGTCTACAAGAGCGGCTGGGTCTATGACCCGAAGCAGAATCACGTGACGTACATGTCGTTGATCGTTCGCTAGCGCCCGGCAGGCCTGGGCATGCAGCTCCCAGGCCCGCCCAAGACAGACAAAGCCAAGAGGAGAAAGCCATGAACGCAAAACTGAATAGACTGGTCGCCGGAGCAGCGCTGCTCCTGATAGCTGCCCTTCTGATCGTGGGTGCCGGAGTGCCCGACAGGCACGTCGCCCTGCAAGATGACACCGTCCCGAGCCTGCGGAGCCCGCGCCGGATCTGCATCAACCCACCTTGTGGCTGGCAGCCGGTGCCCGCCGTAGCCGGCGTGAGCACGGGTGCCGAGAGGCGCATCTGCGTCAACCCACCCTGTGACTGGAAGTGGGAAGTGCCCAGCCTGTCGAGCGCCCAGCCGGCGCTGAGCAAGCGACTGGGGGGCTGGACCTGCGAGAGCTGGCTCTGCCGGCTGCCCACATCGAGCGGGACGGCCGGGCCCGCGCCGACGCTATCCGCAGCGGCCGTCCCTGGCGGCTGCATCGACCTGACTGTGCCCCAGGGGCTTTTACCGGGATGTCTGGTGCCGATGCCGGCCTCTGCCGGTGACCACGCCGGCGACCGACTCCCTGTAGCCAAGCACCCCCCGACCTCCCCGAGAGCGACCCTCTCGGGGAGGTGTTCTTTCCCTGGGTTCCTCAGAAGAGCAGGTAGTAGAACAGGGCGATCTCGCGCGTGTCCCGCTCCAGCCCGCGGTAGAGATAGCCGTCAAAGCCGCCCAGAACAAAGCCGCACGACTCGTACAGCCGGCACGCGGCCACGTTGATGTTCTGTGTTTCCAGCATCACGCCGGGCAGCCCGCGCTCACGCGCCCAGCCGATTGCCTGCTCGATGAGCCGGCGGCCGGTGCCCATGCGGCGGAAGGGCGGGTCCACCGCGATGTCCCAGATGAGGGCGAACCGGTTCCAGTTCTCGTGCACCAGGATTTGCCCGGCGACGCGGCCGTCCACGTATGCCAGCCAGGCAGCGTGGTCGGGCCGGCCAAGATACTCCTGGGCGTCATACGATCTCGGGGCCGTAGCGCTTGACGTAAGGGGTCACCGGGCGCACCGTGTAGCCGATGCGGCCCTCCTCGGCGCTCAGGCACAGCTCGGCTTCCACGGCGAAGCTGTTGTCACAACGGTTCAGGTCTGCCTGGTTGGCGGCGGATAGTGGCCGGATGATCAAGTTCATGGGTGCACCACTGGTCATGGTCCTCTCCTCTGCGTGTATTCTACCACAGGCGCACGACCTTCGTAGTATGGGGTCCGGTGCCCGTAGGGACGCCCACAAGTGGCTATACTACGGCAGTGTAGGTCCTCGTGCCCGTCCCGCGGCCGCATGTGACCAAGATCATACCCCTGCCCGGTACGGGCGCGTACAATACCCTCAAGAATCACACAGGCCATGTAGGAGGAAATACCGATGAGCCAAACCATAGACAATTCCAAGGCTAGGAAAGCCAAGCTCAAGGAGCTGCTGCTCCGGCTTCACGCCGGAGAGCCCCAGGAAGCTGTCCACGCTGATCTGGTGCGGACCTTGGGGACGATCCCCTACGGCGAAGTCGTCGAGGTCGAGCAGGAGCTGCTGCAAGAAGGGCTGCCCCAGGAGGAACTGCTCAAGCTCTGCGATGTGCACTCTGCCGTACTCGAGGGCAACGTCGACCTGGGCGCGTCCAGGTCGATCCCCGAGGGGCACCCCATGGACGTGCTCATCCAGGAGAACAAGGCGTTGTCCGCGGTCATCGCCAAGACGAACGCCCGGCTCGCCGCCCTTGGCCAGGTCGACGAGGCCGAGATACCGGCCGCCATCCTCGATCTGATCGGGCTTTTCAACCAGCTCACGGACGTGAACAAGCATTACCTGCGCAAGGAGTATCTCCTCTTTCCCTACCTGGAGCGGGGCGGTGTCACGGGCCCGCCCAAAGTCATGTGGGGCAAGCACGACGAAATCCGCGACCTGCTCAAGGGAAGCCTCGAGGTGTTGAAGACACCGGGCATCACCCGCGAGGAGCTGCTGGCCTCGAGCGAGATCGTCCTCCGGCCGGCCGTCAAGGGCGTCGCCGATATGATCGTCAAGGAGGAGGAGATCCTCTTCCCCATGCTCATGGACGCCCTCTCTGACGGAGACTGGTATGAGATCCAGCGGCAGTCGCTGGAGTTTGGCTACTGCCTGTACGATCCGCCGGTGGCAGTGGGCGCCGCCGGGCATGGCAGTGACAACGGGGCTGGACGCACTCCCGCAGCAGGCGGGCCGGGTCCAGCTTCCCACCGGCAGCTTTGCCGTGCAGGACCTGCTGGCCATCCTGAATACCCTGCCCGTCGACATCACCTTCGTGGGCGGCGATGACAAGGTCAAGTACTTTTCGCAGGGCCGGGAGAGGATCTTCCAGAGGAACCGGGCCATCCTGGGCCGCGACGTGCGCCAGTGCCATCCGCCTGCCAGCGCCCACATCGTGGACAAGATCCTGGAGGATTTCCGGAGCGGCCGGCAGAACCGGGCGCCCTTCTGGATCAACATGGGCGGCAGGTTCATCCACATCGAGTATTTCGCCCTGCGCGGCGAGGATGGGGAGTACCTGGGTACCCTCGAAGTCTCGCAGGATCTGACCGGCTACCGGGCGCTCGAAGGCGAGAAGCGCATCCTATCCTATGTGTAGAGGAGACCGAGCATGGCAGGAATGACTATCTCACCCAAGACCAAGGTCGTCGCACCCTTTATGCCCGCTCCCCTGGTGGACAAGGCGTCCAGCCTGGGCATATCCCATTGGATCACGCAGGAGAGCGACCTGTTCGTCCTCTACTTCTGCCGGGCGTAGACAGGCCCTTCCCCTAGGGTCGCCGCCGGCCTCTTGGTCGGGGCGATCCGCTGCGGCTCGGCGAGCTGGGCTTGGGTCGCGCGCGGTCGGGCTGAGCCAGGGGCGGCAGCGGCTTCTGGTAGTAGTCGTCCAGCAGCATGACGAGCAGGGCCCTGCCCTCTTCGGTTTGTGCTCAGCTCGTCGACCAGCGGCTCAAAACGCCGCATCCGCTCGATCTTGAGACGGTCGCGCTCGCGCAGGCTTGCCTCCAACAGCGCGGTCAACCGCTGCCGCGACGAGGGCCTGTACGTCCGCATCGCTGGGCAGCGGCCACTCCTGCATCTCGATGCCATACCGTTTGGCGATGCGACTCAGGTCCATCTGCTCCACCGGCATCCACCAGCGAAATGGCCACCCCGCCGGCGCCAGCACGGCCGGTCCGGCCGGCGCGATGGATGTACAGCTCGGGCTCATCGGGCGGCTCGTAGAGGAAGACGTGCGTCAGGTCCGGGAGATCGATCCCCCTCGATGCCACGTCGGTGGCGACCAGGAAGCGGAGCGTGCCCTCGCGCACCCGCGCCATGATCTTTTCCCGCGCTTCCTGTGATAGATCCGAGCTCAGCTCGTCGGCGTCGTAGCCAAAGCGCTGCAGCACGGCCGTCACATAGTTTACCTTGGCGCGGGTATTGCAAAAGATCAGGGCCGAGGGAGGCATCTCGACTTCGATGATGCGCACCAGGCTGCGGTCCTTGTCCATGCCCGGTACGACGTAGTAGACGCATGCTGGACGTCGGTCACGTGGACGTGGTCGCGGCTCAGGCTCAAGAAGCTCGGGGTCGTGAAGGAACTCGCCGGCCAGGCGCCTGACGTGCGCGGGGAAGGTGGCCGAGAACATGCAGACCTGCACATTCCGGGAAGGCAGGTAGCGCTGGATGGCCCTCATGTCCGGTAGAAGCCCATCGACAACATGCGGTCGGCCTCGTCAAAGACGAGGAAGCTCAGATCCTGGAGCGACAGGTTGCGCTTGAGCAGGTGGTCGAGGATGCGCCCCGGCGTGCCCACCACCAGGTGCGCTCCCTGGCGAAAGGCCTGGAGCTGCGGGCCGTAGGCCACGCCGCCGTAGACGGCGGCCGTGCGCATGCCCGCCGCGCCCGCAAGAAGGTCGGCCTCCCCGGCCACCTGCCGGGCGAGCTCGCGCGTGGGCGCCAGGACCAGTGCCTGGCAGGTGGCTCTCGCCGGGTCGATGCGATCCAGGATGGGGAGGAGGTAGGCGCCGGTTTTGCCGCTGCCCGTGCGCGATTGGACCATCAGGTCGCGTCCGGCCAGCAGGTAGGGGATGGCCCTGCTCTGCACCGGCATCAGCTCTGACCAGCCGGCCCTCGTTACGGCGTCGCGCAGGTGTGGCGGCAGCCCGGCCATGGTCACCTCGGGCAGGGCGCTTTCCGGCTCGACCAAGCCGGGGCTCGGGTCTTGTTGTCCCTGGGTTTCGGGAAGGATGGGCTCTTTCATATGGCTTTGCACTGATTTTATAGTAATATATCCGCCGGGGAATGTCAAGTTGCGGCCGCAGCGTGAGGCTGAAGGGGACGGTGCAGCCTGCTTCCCGAAAGCCGGCAGTCTGGCTGTGATCTTCCGGGGCAGAACCGCATCACCACGCCGCGCTTGTCGATACCGGCGGGGCCTGCTTGACCGCAGGTGCAACCTGCGCTATCCTGGGCTGAGGTGGCGCACATCGCGCAGTCGCTTAGCCCGCAGCCAACCAACCGGAGGTCAACACACAAGCGATGACCGGAGTTCTGCTCACCAACGCCCGGATTCACACGCTGGATAGCCGGCAGCCCAAGGCCACGGCCCTCGCCATCGACGGCGGGAAGATCCTGGCCGTAGGCACCACGGATCGACTGCGGGCGGAGTTTGGCAGTCGCTGTGAGGTACAGGACCTGCAGGGCCAGGTGCTGCTGCCCGGGCTGACCGATGCCCACCTGCACCTGGAGCTGTATGCCCTCGGACTGGAGATGGTGGACTGCGAGACGGCCACGCGCGCCGAGTGCCTGCAGCGCGTGGCAGAGCGCGCCCGGCTGACCCCTCCCGGCGACTGGATCCTCGGCAAGGGGTTCAACCAGAACGCCTGGCCGGATGGCCCGGGCACAGCGGCCGATCTGGATGAGGCCGCGCCGCACAACCCCGTCTACATAACACACAAGTCCTATCACGCCGCTTGGACGAACCGCCTCGCCCTCGATCTGGCAGAACTCGGCGCCGCCACGCCCGACCCAAAGGGGGGACGCCTGGGGCGCTCCGCGGATGGCAGCCCGGACGGCGTCCTCTACGAGAGCGCGATGGAGCTCGTAGAGCACCGCATCCCCCGGCCCTCCGATCGAGCGCACCGCCCAGGCTCTGCGGCGAGCGCAGCCCACGTTGTGGCAGGTGGGCCTCACCGGAGTGCACGATTTCGACCGAAGGGAGTGCTTCGCGGCCCTTCAGCTTCTGCATTCGGCCGGCGAGCTGAAACTGCGCGTGGTAAAGAGCATCCCGCTGGAGGACCTGCCCCACGCAGCCGGCTTGGGACTGCGCACCGGATTCGGCGACGATATGCTGCGCGTCGGTCCCGTCAAGGCCTTCATGGACGGCGCCCTGGGCCCGCAGACGGCGGCCATGCTGGAGCCTTACGAGGGCACGGCAGACGAGCGGGGCATCCTGATGATGGGCGCCGGGGAGCTGTTCGAGCATGCACGGCTGGCAGCGGAAAACGGCCTGAGCATGGCCGTCCACGCCATCGGCGACCGTGCCAACCGCGAGACACTCGATGCCTACGAGCGGCTGCGCGCCTACGAGCGCGACCACCTCGGCTCGCCCGATCTGCGCCACCGGATCGAGCATGTCCAGCTTCTCCACCCCGCAGACGCCGGCCGACTGGCGGCTCTGAACGTGATCGCCTCGATGCAGCCGCTGCACGCTACCTCGGACATGTTCACGGCCGACCGGCACTGGGGAGAGCGCGCCGGGCTCTCCTACGCTTTGCGCACGCAGCTTGAGGCGGGGGCCTGCCTGGCTTTCGGCTCGGACGCGCCGGTGGAGCTGCCCAATCCTTTCCTGGGGCTGCATGCTGCGGTCACCCGGCGGCGGGCGGACGGCTCACCGGGCGAGGAAGGCTGGTACCCGGAGCAGCGCCTGAGCGTGATGGAAGCGTTGCGCGGATTCACGACGGGCGCAGCCTACGCTGCGGGCATGGAAGGCCGCCTGGGCAAGCTCGCCCCCGGTTACTTGGCGGACCTGATCGTGCTCGACAAGGATCCCTTTGCTTGTGACCCGCACGACCTGCAATTCATCCTGCCCACGCGCACGATGGTGGGAGGGGAGTGGGTCTTTGGCCGGTAGGCAGGTCGGCTGCTGCGGCCGCATCGAGAAGCCATGTGAGCTTTCCGGCAGCCGGGCGGACGCGCTGCGCAGGGAGGACTTGCTCTCCGTTCGCCAGCGCAGCCAATACGATCTTGGCTTTGCTCGGCTCCGCTCACGAGGAACAGGACCTGCCGCGCCGCATTGAGGACCGGCAGCGTAAGCGTCACACGCTCGGCGGGCCGATTGCCGTAGAAAGCGGTTGTCGCCACGGCCAGGCGCTTGGTCTCCTCCAGCGCCGCCGAGCTGGGGAACAAGGAAGCGGTGTGCCCATCACTCCCCAAGCCAAGCAGCACCAGGTCAAAGCGTGGCTGCAACCCGCCAAAGAAGCGCAGCAGATCCCGATCGTAGGCGCGGGCTGCAGCATCGGGTGCCAGCTCTCCGCGAATGCGGTGGACGTTGTCCGTAGGGATCCGTACCTCAGCGATCAGGGCCTCGTAGGCCAGCCGGTAGTTGCTGCTGGGATGGTCGGGCGGAACAGATCGCTCGTCGGCCCAAAAGAGATGAACTTGTGCCCAGGGTACCTGCGAGTAGTACGGCTCCAGCGCCAAGAGCCGGTACAGGGCTTGAGGAGTCGACCCACCCGACAGAGCAACGCCGAAGCGCCCGCGCGACTCGGCGGCTTCGCGGGCCAGGTGTGCAAAACGTTCCGCCGCTTCGTGGGCCAGCGCCTTGGGATCCGGAACGATGACAACCTCTGCATCCATCACTGCTCGCATCCCTTGCCGTGAGTTGAAGACCTCGCGCCGGTCATGAACCATGTTCCCCACAGCCCGTGTGCCAGGCGCGGCCTGCCCGGCCCAGCATGTCGTCCGCCTCGCTCGGTCCCCAGCTCCCGGGCTCGTACAAGGCCAGCGCAGGTGCGTCCGACCCGGCCCACGCTGCCAGGATCGGATCTACGATACGCCATGCCAGCTCAATCTCATCCGCCCGGGTGAAGAGAGAGGCATCCCCCTGCATCGCGTCGAGCAGAAGACGCTCGTAGGCCTCGGGCAAGGCTGCCGCGCCGAAATCCTCGGCGTAGTGAAACTCCATGTCGACCGAGCGGGTCCGCATCCCGGCCCCCGGCTCCTTTGCCTCAAAGTGCAGGTGCATCCCTTCGTTTGGCTGGAGACACAAAGAAAGCACGTTGGGCGCGATCTGGGCCCCGGCTTCGGATGGAAAGAGCAGGTGGGGGACGTGCTTGAACTGAATGGCTATCTCGGTCGTCTTGGCCGCCAGGTACTTGCCGGAGCGGAGGTAGAACGGCACGCCCTGCCAGCGCCAGTTGTCCACGAAGCACTCGAGGGCCGCGTAGGTCGGCGTCTGCGAGTCCGGGGCCACGCCTTCCGACGCGCGGTATCCTGCGTACTGCCCGCGCACGCTCTCGGTGCATCTGCGGACCGCCCGCAGCACCTTGGCCTTTTCATCGCGCAGGGCATTGGCCTCGAAGAGGGCCGGGGGCTCCATCGCCGTCAGAGCAAGAAGCTGTAGGAGGTGGTTCTGTAACATGTCTCGCAACACGCCGGCCCGGTCATAATAGCCCGCGCGGTGCTCTACGCCGACGTTCTCGGCCACCGTGATCTGCACGTGATCGATGTAGTTGCGGTTCCACAGCGGCTCAAAGATCGCGTTGGCAAAGCGAAAGGTCAAGATGTTCTGTACCGTCTCCTTGCCAAGGTAGTGGTCGATGCGGTAGACCTGGCTCTCGTCAAACACGGCGTGGACCTGTTCGTTCAGAGATCGAGCACTGGGCAAATCATGGCCGAAGGGCTTTTCGATGATGATGCGCGTCCAGCCCGGCGTGTTGTGGGTGAGCCCGGCCGTGCCCAGCTGCTCGATGATCAGCGGGTAGAGGTCCGGCGGTGTGGCCAGGTAGAATAGGCGGTTTCCTCGCGTGCCTGCCGGCCGCCCTGCCTCGTCGGACTCCCAGTCGGCCGTCTGCGCGTCGAGCACGGCCAGCCGTTCCTTCAGACGCCGGTAGGTTTCGGGGTCGTCGTAGTCGCCGGCCATGTAAGAGATGCGGTCCTCGAACATGGGCCAGAGCGCGCAGACACCCGGCGTGGCGCGCGAGTAGGCCTGCACGCCACCGTAGAGTTGTCCACGGAATGCCTCGTCGGAGAGTGGACTGCGCGCCAAACCTAGCACTTGAGAGGCAGCCGGAAGGAACCCCTCGCAGGCGAGGGTATGCAGCGCCGGCACCAACTTGCGGCGCGTCAGGTCACCCGATGCGCCAAAGATCACCACGTTTGCCGGCTCAAGATTGCGGCGCTCCTCTTCGCCGGTGCCGAGAAACGTCCGGGGCAGCGGCTCTCTCACCTGGATTTGATCGCTCATCCCTGTCTTCTCCCTTATTCGCATTATGCCTTAGCACCGAGCGGGCGTCAAAGGTCCACTACGCCACGTGGGCGGACGTGCAGCCAGGGCCGGCGCGGAGCGTTTGACCGCCGGTGACAGATGTGCTATACTCGATCCAGCAATACACGAGATGAGGGGGTGGAACATGACGCTACCCACGTTTCAGATCGATGTGCGCAGCCCGGCCAAGGGAATCCGAATCCTCGATATCCAGGGCTCGCTAACGAGATCGGCTGAGGGGGCGCTCGAGGCTGTCTACTCCACAGCCGGCAGCGATGTCAAGACGATCATACTCAACATGAGCCAGGCGCAGTCTATCGACAGCTTGGGTGCCGGGCTCCTGATCGCGTTGCAGGCACGCACTCGAAAGCGACGGCAGAGGCTGCTGGCCTACGGCTTGAGCGCGGCTTGTATGCGAGCTTTTCGGATGACCCACCTCGACGAGGTAATTGGCCTGTACGCGAACGAGGCCGAGGCGCTCGGAAGCCTGTAACACTGCCGGCGCCGGGCATAGGACGGAGGTACCCATGGTTGAAGCACGGGAAACGCAGGCAATGGGATTGGCGGGCAAGTGGGCCGATCCGGTGGATCGGCTGAGGCTTCCGCCCCTTCCGAAAGAGGCGATCAACACCAACACCGAGGGCAGGCGCCCAACCGGCCCCGTCAAGGGGTTTGGATCGCTGTGGAGAAGGACCTATGCCATCCGCCTGGCCGCCGCCGATGTGACTCCGGCCGAAGTGGTGAGGGTCTGGAAGGCGCGCTTTGGCGGCTTTTGGCCGGCCGCCGGCCGTTTCTATGGGGCCGATAGGCCGATCGAGGCCGGCGATGTCGCCCTGCTGAATCTGGCAGGCCCGGCGGGCGTGACCATCGCCACGGGTATCCTGGTCATCTTTGCCGGCGAGGAGTCCTTC
The DNA here is from genome assembly GCA_963701775.1 of uncultured Chloroflexia bacterium. Classification (GTDB taxonomy): domain Bacteria; phylum Chloroflexota; class Anaerolineae; order JAAYZQ01; family JAAYZQ01; genus DAOQVR01. The sequence continues at coordinate 414,025 of CAVPBH010000027.1, read as the reverse complement.
TGCTTCATAAGCTCGGAAGGGCACATGTTCGGTGGCATGATCACCTTCAGCGCACACGAAGAAGATGGCTGCACTGTCGCGCAGGTACAGGCACTCCTGCGGGCCAGCGATCCCCTGTTCGAGATTGCGATGCGGCTGGGGATGACCACCAAGCCCGAGGACCAGTTCTGGCAGGGTGCGCTGAAGAACTTGGCGGCCCACTTTGGCGTCAAGGGACAGCCGGTCAGCCAGCAGGCGGTCCTGCTCGACCCCGGCCTGCAATGGCCGGAGGCGAAGAATGTCTGGTACAACGGGGCCATCCGCAGCGCCCTGCACATGCCCGTGCGCTGGGTCCGCCGCCTGGGTGGGCGATGACCTACGATGCCGTGATCGTCGGTGCCGGCCCAAATGGCTTGGCCGCCGGAATCACGCTCGCCCGCGCCGGCAAATCGGTCTTGGTGCTGGAGGCCAAGGAGACGATCGGGGGAGGGACGCGTTCGGCCGAGCTGACCTTGCCCGGCTTTGTCCACGATGTCTGTTCGGCCCTCCATCCCCTGGGCGTGGCCTCGCCCTTCTTCCGGGACCTGCCCCTGGCCCAGTACGGGCTGGAGTGGGTCTTCCCTCCCGCATGCCTGGCCCATCCCTTCGACGATGGGACTGCCGTGCTGGTCGAAGGCACCATCGACCAGACCGCTGCGAACCTCGGCCCGGATGCGACCTCTTACCGGCGGCTGATGGAACCCTTCGTCGCCGGATGGCAGGGGCTGCTGGATGACCTTCTCGGTCCGCTACGGCCGCCGCACCATCCGTTTCTGATGGCCCGCTTTGGTCTGGCAGGGCTGCTGCCAGCCGTTGCGCTGGCCCGACTGGCGTTCCGCGGCGAACGGGCGCGTGCCGTCTTTGCCGGCATGGCGTCGCACGCCATGATGCCCCTGACGGGGCCGGCTACAGCGAGCTTTGGATTGGTCCTCGGCCTGGTGGCCCACGCTGTCGGCTGGCCCATGGCCCGCGGAGGCTCGCAGAGCATCGCGAATGCGCTGGGTGCCTACCTTCAGTCGCTTGGGGGCGAAATCGTCACGGGGCACCCGGTGCGCTCATGGGCGGACGTGCCGCATGCACACGTCCACCTGTTTGACACTTCGCCGCGTGACCTTGTCCGGATAGTGGGAGAGCAGCTACCAGAGGGCTACCGGCGTGCCCTGTCCCGCTTCCGCTATGGACCGGGCGTCTTCAAGGCCGATTATGCTCTGGACGGCCCGATCCCCTGGCGAGCGAAGGAGTGCTTGCGCGCCGGGACGGTGCACATAGGCGGTACGATGGAGGAGATCGCGGCTGCCGAAGCGGCCCCTTGGAGAGGCGAGCATCCGGAGCGGCCGTTCGTGGTGGTGGCCCAGCAGAGCCTCTTTGACCGGACCCGCGCGCCTGAGGGCGAGCACACGGCGTGGGCCTACTGTCACGTACCGCATGGATCGAGCGAGGACATGACGGAGCGCCTGGAAGCGCAGCTTGAGCGCTTTGCGCCTGGGTTCCGAGATCGCATTCTTGCCCGGCGCACCCTCACGGCCGCCGGCATGGAAGCCTACAACCCCAACTACGTCGGCGGCGACATCAACGCCGGTGTCCAAGACCTTCGCCAGCTATTCACCCGGCCTGTGGCCCGCCTGGACCCCTATGCGACGCCGGCGGAGGGCGTCTATCTCTGCTCGTCTTCAACCCCACCGGGCGGAGGAGTGCATGGTCTGTGCGGCTACTATGCCGCGCGGTCTGTCCTGCGGCGCCAGGGCTAGCTCCTTATCGGGCACCCGTCTTCTGCTTGGGGTATGTGCCTCAAAGGTGCATCTGTTTTATTGTACATAAGAATTGAATGCCAGCCACCTCCAGATTTGACAAGGAAGGCCAAATATGGTAGCGTTTCGGAAGTGAAACGTTTCACTTTCTCGTCGTAAGCTGTCGTACACCCGCTAATGTCGGGTGAGGAGTTGCACAAAGTGCAGATGCTCGTTACTAGCGATTCGCGGCATTGCCTGAGGAGTTGCGTGGAGGCATGGACTCCCGTGACGACCAACCCTCCTGGCGGGCAGGATGAGTAAGAGCTTCGAAAGCGCCTACGGTTACTTTTCCGAAGACGGAAAAGAATACGTTATTACCACTCCCTTGACCCCCAAGCCCTGGGGAAACATCATCAGCAATGGGGATTATGGCATGATGATTTCCCAGACCGGGTCTGGTTACAGTTGGCGGGGGAATGCAGGGCAAAACCGGATTACTCGCTCGTTTCAGGATCTTAGTCAAAGACAACTGGGGAAAGTATTTTTACATTCGCGATCTGAAACGAAATATCTTCTGGTCGGCCACCTACAAACCAGTGATGCATCCGTATCAGCATTTTTCGGTTGTGCATGGAATTGGCTACTCCAAATTCACCCAGCAATTTGAGGAGATTGAAAGCGAACTAACCGTCTTTGTGTCCGCACATGATCCGGTTGAGGTTTTCCAGCTCACACTGACCAATCACAGCAGCGAAGCGCGTGAACTGGATATCACCTCCTATGCAGAGTGGTTGCTGGGTTTTTCGCCGGATGAGCACCGTGAGTTTCACAAGTTATTCATCGAAACATCGGCCGATGTTGCCGAAGGCACGGTTACGCCCGCAAATGCCTGTGGGGTTTCCCGGACGAAAAAGGCCGACACAACAACATCGATTGGCCTTATACCGCATTTATGTCGGTGAGTGAGCCGTTGAAATCATTCGATTGTGACAAGGAATCCTTTATCGGCATGTATCACAACGATGACCAACCGCAGGCCATGACCGACCGCTCCCTGGCAGGCCGGGCCGGGCAGATTTACGCGATGCGATTGCCGCCCTGCAGGTCCAGGTGAATCTTGAACCAGGCCAATCGAAAACCGTCGTCTTTACCCTGGGGGCGGCCGAAGACGGCAAAGAGGATGTGGCCGAATTGATCAGTCGCTACACGGGTGTTGAAAAAAGCGAACGGGCTTTCCAGGAGGTCAAAGCTTTCTGGTCGCGCTTCATCGACAGTGAAAAAGTCGAAACGCCGGACGACGCCTTCAATTTCATGACCAATACTGGTTGAAATACCAGTCGATCTCCTGCCGGTTGTGGGGCAAATCGGCCTTTTATCAGGTATCTGCCGGGATTGGTTTTCGCGACCAATTGCAGGACAGCCAGATCTTCCTGGTCAGCGAGCCGGAATTTGCCAGGAAACAATTGTTGACTGCATGCCGCGCACCAATTTGTCGAGGGAGATGTCTTCGCACTGGTGGTTCTCCATCGCGGGGCGGTGGGCCACGCACCAACTGCTCGGATGATTTGCTGTGGCTGCCGTTCATCCTGGATGCCTATCTGAAGGAAACCAACGATTTCAGCATTCTGGATGAGATGATCCCTTATCTGAATGGTCCTGCGGATACTCTTTATGACCACTGCAAGCGGGCCATCGAACGCTCCTTCTCGCGCTTTTCGCCGCGAGGGGTGCCCCTCATGGGCGATCACGATTGGAATGACGGGTCTGAGCGCTGTCGGAACGCTGCTGCAAGGGTGAAAGTTTTTGGGTCGGCGAATTCCTATACATGATCCTTGGGAGCTTCATCTCCGCTTGCCCGGATGCGCGGCGACGAGCGCTTTGCCACACGCTGCGACATCGTCCGCCAGAGCTTGAAGGATGCCCTGAACCGCTATGGCTGGGATGGCGAATGGTATTTGCAGGCAACCACCGATGACGGCTTGTTGCTTGGGCTCGAAAGAAAATGACGAAGGCAAGATATTCCTGATGCCCAACAACTGGGCGGTGATCAGCGGCCTGGCGGATGCAGCATCGGGCCAAAATGGCCATGGCTTCCGTCACCAACTACCTGCTGAAGGATTATGGGACCTTGCTCAATTACCCGGCCTTCACCAAACCCCGGCCGGATGTCGGATACGTTACCCGCTATGCGCCGGGCCTGCGGGAAAATGGCGGGGTTTATACCCATGCTGCCACCTGGTCTGTCTGGGCTTATACACTTGCTGGTCAACCGGAACTGGCCTATGAGGCCTATCGGCGAATTTGCCCGCCCAACCGCAGCCAGGACATCGATACCTATAAGGCAGAACCTTACGTGACCCCAGGCAACATTGACGGTCCGCTTTCCGAGTATCTATGGCCGGGGTGGCTGGACCTGGTACACCGGTTCCTCGCAATGGCTGCACCGGGTGGCCACACACTGGATTCTGGGCATCCGGCCGCAGGAGGATGGCCTGCTGGTGGATCCCTCCATCCCGCCAGACTGGCCCGGCTATAAGGTGACGCGCAAATTCCGCAATGCGCTGTATGAAATCGAGGTAAAAAACCCTCATCATGTCAACAAGGGTGTCAAATCCTTGACTGTTGATGGATAGACTCCTTGAAGGCACTCTGATCCCGGACTTTGGTGACGGCCAAGTGCACCACGTCGAAGATCATCATGGGATAGGCTGAGGCATTTGAACACTATTCCATGCTAATGAGAAAGGAGGTGCAAATCGGAGTGAGCTTATCAGGATGTACGATTTGACCAAGAATTTCTATCGAGTTAATAAAGCATATTCCAAAGGAGAAAAGAGATGAAAACCCATGCTAAACTGATCATCCTGTTGATCGCCGCTGACCTGTTGTCGAGCCTTGTCAGGTGTGGCACCCCAACCCCGCACCCCAACCGCTGAAGCCGTGCCGCAAGCCGAGCCGACCGCAGCTCCGCAAGCTCAGCCGACGGACCGTGCCAGAACCCACTGCAGCCAACGGAAGTGCCCGAAGCTGAGCCAGTTACGCTGCAATATGCCAACTGGAACCTGGGAACCGAAGAAGAAAACAATATCCAACGCCAGTTGGTCAAGGCCTACACGGACATGAACCCGCATGTGACCATCGAGTTTGTGGATATGTCCGGCTGAAGGTGGTTGGGAAGCCATCCTCACCGCTTATGCAGCCAAAGGCGAACTGCCAGATGTCTTCATGGCCAACAACGTTCCGCTGTATGTGACAGAACGGCTGGGTGGCTGACCTGACAGACTTCACTGCGAACGATGCCGACTGGGCCGATGTCCCCCAGGCTGCTGAAAGACGCCTTCACCTACTCTGGCAAGGTCCTTGGTCTGCCGGCTGCCCAGTTCATCATGGGCTACTTTGTCAACAATGATTTGTATGAAGCCGCCAACTGGATGCACCAGAATACGGCTTCACGGTCGAGGACGTTTGAAGCCGCCACTGGCCTTGAACAATGTCTCGAAGGGCGTCCTGGGCTTGGATGAGCAGGAATTCGTCATGGGCTGGTATTCAACACGCATGGACCCCACCTGAAGTGGTTCAGCTTTGATGGCGAGAAGATGAACTACAACTCGGCCGCCTTCAAGGCTGCCGTTGCCAAGACCGGCGGAGATGAAACCTTACACCTGGCAGGGCCTGACGGACGAGCAGAAGACCAACTTCAAATCCACCGGTCCCTGGGAACTGTTCCTGAACCAGGAAGTCGGTATGCGCTGGGATGCATCCTGGGCAGTGCCGGGCTATGTGACCAGAACGCCACCTTCGACTGGGACTTTATCGGCGTTCCTGGCGGCAACCAGGCGATCGTGTTTGACGTGATGGTCGTCGCCAAGACCGCGGCCAACCTGGAGGAAGCCTACAACTTTGCCAAGTGGATGACCTTCTCCAAGGAAGCCTATCTCAAGGAAGTTGAATTAGCGCGCGCTGCGGGCTCTGCGCCAAAGATGCCGGTTTCGGTTGACGACGCATCCATCGAGCTCTACAAGGAATTCGTGGATAAGCCGGGCATCCTGACGGCTCTGGATAACCTGGATAACAGCATGGTTGAATCCCTGGCCAAAATTGTCCCTGGCTACATCAACGCCCGCTGGGAAGGCAAACCAGGCATTGATGTTGGCGAGGACAAGGATGTGAACATGTGGTACATGTTCAACTTCGCCAATCGAAGGCCGCTACAAATACGAAGACTACTCTGCTAAGTTGGAGGAATTCGCCAACAAGATCCTGGCTGATGCCGCAGCCGAGATGAACAAATAATCAATTTGTGGAGAAGGGCGTTGTGGGAACACAACGCCCTTCCTCTATTATAGAATGTGGAGATTGGCGGCGTCGCAGGGCTTGCTTGTTGGCCCTGTGAACGCGCTCGTGATCTCGAATCTCTACGACTCTCGCAAGGTGGTATCCTCATCGCTGATGCGCAAGCAAGCATTAACGCTGGCTGCTCAAGTCCTATCTGGCAGTTGTGACAGTATCGATGCACCGCCGGTTTGGCGACTCGAGCCAACAGCCAGCCAGTCAGCGGACTCTGCCACAGAGAGTCAGGCATGACCCGATCGGAAATACGCGCCGATTCATTTGGTCTGCCGTCCAGCGATCGATGAAATCGCCAGTTTGTACGAAAAGCCAAGTGTTTACCTGCAAGCAAGATGACGACATGTAAGTTTTGACCGTATTGATCGCCGCAGGATGGTAATTACACCATCTCCTTTGACATGGCAGCAACCGAGTCATTCATCAACCCTCCTGAAGCACAATTATTGATCGATGGCGCTTTTCCACTTAACGGATGCACAGCGTATCATTTTTCCCATTTACTATCGAAACACGCGTGACACCTTCCCCCTGGATCGTTACGGAAATGACGCCTTGATCCGCCAGGAGCGGCTGATCCGCTGGGCAAAAGTGACCCTGCGGGATGTTAATTTCAGCCAGAAATATCCCTCTCAAGTTTCACTGATCCAGGGGCAACACACCTTCGAATTCTCACTCACCGAGGAATCGATGCTGCTGGGCAGCATCTATCTTGACGCCATTTGCAGAATATCCCGACTTACAGCCAATACCTGGCGGACAACCAGGCTCCTGATTCTTCGGGAGTATCCATTGAGATCGAAGCCGAATTTCCAAGCTATAAAAACGACACCTCCATCCGGCCGGTGAACAGCCGCAGCCTGGATGTTACCCCGTACGATACCTATAAGATTCTGTTGAACACCATGGGCGGTGATAGCTGGAAAAAGCAGCGGGAGCGCCGTGTATTATGAAATTGAAGTGCCGGAAGATGGCATGTATCTGCATCACCTTGCGCGCCCTGCAAAATTTCAAGAACAATTTTACAGTCTTCCGAAAAATTACGGTCAATGGGCAGTGTCCTGTATGATGAACTGAACTCAAGTCCCGTTCATTTCCTCCTCAGATGGGCCAATGTCACCCTGGGAGGGGATTGACCCTACAAAGTATTTCTGAAGAAGGGAACGAACGTGCTGGGGATCGAAGCCAACGATGCTCCCTACCATTCGGCTATCGAAAAAATCAAGAAAGTATCTGCTTGATATCAATACCCTCTCCCTGGAAATCAAGAAACTGACCGGAAACCAGTCGGACCAGTTACAAAGAATGGGTCATCTCGGATTATATCCCGGATATCAAAGAGCAATTGTTTGCCATTGCCGATGATTTACAGCAGATCTTGGATGTCTTGTTGGCCATCAACCAGGACAGGCGGTTCGCAGGAAATCCTGGCCTACCAGATGGCCATAGACAATATCCCTATTCCTGGCTCAGGATCCCGACAAGATTCCCGTCCCGCATGAACCGTTTTTCAGAAGGCTCCGGTTCGGCCGCCCAACTGCTTGGCAATGTTTCCTGCCATCGCTGCAAGGCCAACCGCTGGCACTGGATAAGATCTACATCCATTCCCCAGATTCAACTTTCCGCAGCAGGTCAAGGTTCCGTCCTAACTTCATTCATCTGATGGGGCCAAGCGTTTCGTCTATTCTTTTCAGCCCGATCCCTACCAATCCATTGGAGCCGAAGCAGGCGAAATCGAAGTGTGGGTCAATCGCCCGCGGCAGTATGTTGATCTGATGCAGATCATGACGGACGAAGCTTTACGCCAAAGACGGGCATTCGCAGTCAAGTTCTCCATCATGCCCAACGAAGTCCAAACTGGTTCTGGCCAATGCGGCTGGCATTCAACCGGATGTGGCCTTGGGCGTCAGCACGAACATCCCGTATGAATTGGCCATCCGGAACGCACTGAATCGATCTGCGGTCCTTTGAGGACTTTGATTCATTCATCCGGGATCTATCTCGCCCGGCTCGTTACTGAGCTATATCATCAACGATTCGGTCTATGCCATCCCCGAAACCCAGGATTTCTGGGTGACTTTCTATCGAAAAGACATCTTGGCATCACTGGGCATTCCCGATCCCACACAACGTGGAATGAGGTCATTGAAATCCTGCCGGAACTGCAGACGTACGGCATGAATTTCAACACACCATCTGTCCAGCGGCAGCGGTGGCAAAGGCTACCTGGTGACTGCGCCCTATATCCTCAATTATGGCGCGGAGCTTACAGCCAAGATGGGTTTTCAACCGGTTTGGGCAGTGACGAGGCGTTGCATGCCATCAAGTTCATGGCGGAAAGCTTTCACCATCTACGGGATGCCGCTGACCACTTCCAACTTCTATGACAGCTTCCGCTACGGCAGCTTACCCATCGGGGTCTCCAACTTTACGACTATCTCAAACTGCTGACCGCCGCTCCCGGAACTGACCGGCCTGTGGGCGATCGATCTGTACCCGGCAACCGTGCTGGCCAGATGGCACCCAGAACCGCTATGCAACGGGCTCTGCCCAAGCCAGCATCATGTTTGCCGATACGGATCAACCGGAGGAATCCTGGGAGTTCATGAAGTGGTGGATGTCTACGGAAACCCAGATCGATTTCCAGCAGCAATTGATCTTGAACTACGGGCTGGAGTATCTTTGGAATTCCGCCAACCTCGAAGCCTTCGCAGTACTCTCCGATGCCCGAGGAAGACAGAGCCGTGATCCTCGAGCAATGGCAATGGCTGCAGGAGCCGGTGAAGCTGCCCGGCAGCTACATGCAGGAGCGGGAATTGAGCAATGCCTGGAACAAAATTGTCTTCGATGGGGTCAATCCCCGGCCGCCATCGACGAATGCCATCATCATCATCAACCGCGAAATCACCCGAAAAATGGAAGAATTTGGGTACCTGGCAGATGGGGTCCAGGTCAAGGAATTCAGGATCCCGACAATTGATACGGTGAAGAATTGGATGGGTACGAATGCTCAACTAACAACAACTGCCAAGCCGCAAAGTCAAATTTCAAGAATTGGTTGGACAGAGAAGGCAGCGCCTACGCCTTCCTGTCCGATGTATGCGCTCATGTTCATCATTTTCATCGTCGTGCCTGTGGTGGTGGCGATCCTGCCTTCCTTCACGCTTTTGACACGATCCAACCTCCCAAGTTCATCGGTCTGAAGAACTATATCACCCTGCTGACCCAGGATGATATCTTCATGAAGTATGTTCTGCCCAACACCATTCAATTCGCGGTGATTGTCGGCCCCGGCGGCTATATCCTGTCGTTCATGCTTGCCTGGATGCTGGCCCAACTCCCCAAACTCCCACGCACGGTCTTGGCGCTGATTCTCTATTCCCCTTCCATGACCTCGGGCGTTGCCATGTCAGTCGTATGGCTGACCTTCTTCAGCGGAGACCAGAACGGCTACCTGAATAGCTTGCTGCTGGGCTATAGCATCATCCAGGAGCCAATTCAATGGCTGCAATCGCCGCAGTATCTTAATGACGATCATGATCGTTGTCACCCTCTGGAGCAGCATGGGCGTTGGTTTCCTGGCGATGCTGGCCGGCATCCTGGAAATCAACCCTGAGCTGTATGAAGCGGGCAGCCTGGATGGCATCAGCAACCGCTTCCAGGAGATCATTTACATCACGATCCCTTCGATGAAACCGCAAATGTTGTTTGGGGCAGTTATGGCTATTGTCGGCACGTTTCAGGCAGGGGCCATCGGTGTCACCCTTTCGGGCAGCAACCCAACGCCTCAATATGCCGGGCAACTGATCGTCAACCATATTGAGGATTATGGTTTCTTGCGCTATGAGATGGGCTATGCCGCTGCAGTCTCAGTTGTCTTCTGCTCGATGGTTCTGCTCTTTGCCAGGTTCGCGAATAAATTGTTCGGCAGCAATGATTAGGTGAAAATGATGAAACGCCTCAAGCTCTTGACGACTTCTCAGGATTTCGATTACAGCGGGATCAATCCGAAGGGCTTTCATCCCAGCCAGATCAAGTTCTACATGATCCTGCTCCCACTGGTGATTCTCATGCTACTGCCGATCGTGTTTATCTTCTCACACGCCTTCAAACCACCGGACGAGTTGTTTGCCTACCCTCCGCGCTTTTTTGTCATCAACCCGACCTTTAAAAACTTTACCGATTTATTCTCCAAGATGGCGGGCTCCGGTATTCCGGTCAGCCGCTATCTGTTCAACAGCATCGTCATTACCGTCGTGACCGTTGGCGCTTCCATTATGGTCTCCACCACGGCAGCCTATGCCCTATCAAAAAAGCGCTTCAAGCTCAAAACAGCGCTGTTCGCCATCAATACCGTGGCCTTGATGTTTGTGCCCATTGCAGTCACCATTCCGCGCTTCTTGATCATTGACAGGCTGCATCTGATGGACACTTTTTGGGTGCATATTCTCGCCGGTCCTGGCCATGCCGGTTGGCCTGTTCCTGCATCAAGCAATTCATTGACGGAATTCCCGATGAGGTCGTGGAAGCGGCACAGATCGACGGCGCTTCAGATGTGATGATCTACTGGCGGATCATCCTTCCCATGATCAAGCCAGCCATCGCCACCATTGCCATCTTAACCTTTCAGGCCACCTGGAACAATGCCGACACTCCACCATGTACATCAACAGTGAAAGCCTGAAGACTTTTGCATTTTACCTTGGCACCCTGACTTCCACTCAGCTGGAGCAACGCCGTTGCCGGCCAGGGAATCGCCGCAGCCGCTTCCTTGATCATGTTCCTGCCGAACCTGATCATCTTTATCTTCCTGCAAAGCCAGGTCATGAGCACAATGTCACATTCGGGTCTCAAATGATGAAAAAGATCATCCGGATGTTCTTGATTGCGTTCCTGTTTGTGCTGCTCGGTGGCAGCGTCAGGGCCGAGTCCCCCTATACCACCTGGGCACTAGGGCCGGGGGGATACGCCTTCATGACCCAGGATGCCTATACCCCGTTTGCCGAAGTGGACTTGCCCATTTCCGGTGCCGAAGACATGTTCATCACACCGGATGGCACCATCTATCATTGCAGATACCGGCAACGGGCGGATCGTGAAGCTGGAGGATTTCGAGGTCATGGCGACCTATGGCGAAGGGATCCTGCAAGGACCCACCGGCCTGTTTGTCGATCAAAAGGGACCATGTATGTCGCAGACGCAAAGCAGAACGCGATTGTCATCCTCGATGCAACGGCAACCTGCTGAAGCACTTCGGCCGCCCAGTCGAGCCGCTATTTGGCAAGAACAGGGAGTTCCTGCCACGCAAAATTGCGGTGGATGCCCGCGAGAACCTGTACATCATCAGCGAAGGCTCGGTCAATGGCATCGTCCAGATGAACACCAACGGCAACTTCATCGGCTATTTTGGGGCCAATACGGCGTCGATGTCCTTGAAGATGATCCTGCAGAGGTTGTTTCTGACGAAAGAGCAACTGGATCAATTCATCAAGAACGAAGCCGCATCACCATCCAATATCGCGATTGACCACCAGTCATTGGTGTACACGATTACGGCAGGCACTGCCACCAACAAGGCCATCCGGAAGTTCACCGTCTCGGGCAAGAACATCTTCCCCGATTCCTTTGGGTCGACGACTTTCACGGATATCCACGTGGGTGCTGACGGCCTGATGCTTGGCGGTGGACGGCAGACGGACAGATCTATGAGTATGACCTGAATGGCACGATGTTGTTCGTGTTCGGCGCCCAAGACAAAGGGGATCAACGCCTGGGCACGCTGAGGAATCCAACCGCAATTGCGCGCGATGGTGAGTACGTGTATGTGCTCGATAAGGACAAGAATGCCATCGTCATCTATCAGACCACCGCCTTCGCAGAGCGCGTGCACGATGGAGTGCGCTTGTATATGGAGGGCTTTTACGGCGAAGCCAAGCCGTACTTTGAAGAAGTCCTGAATTACAATGGCTCGCTGATCATGTCCTACCAGGCCATCGCAGACGCATACTACAAGGCAGGGGACTATGCGAGTGCCCTGGCCACCTATCGATATGCCGAAGACCGGAGCGGTTACTCGCAGTCTTACTGGGAATTGCGCAACCTCACCCTGCAGCGCTCGCTGGCCGGCGCTTTATTGGCACTGGTCGGCCTGATCGTGGCTCCAGACGGTCGTGACCCGCCTTGAGAGGCGCTACAGATGGTTCGATCCGATCAGGAAATGGCTCAGAGGGCTGAAACGAATCAAGCTGGTCGACGATTTTGTCTTCATGTTCCGGTTCATCAGACAGCCAGCCGATAGCTTCTACTATATCAAGAAAGATCTTCGAGGCAGCATGGCGTTCGCGCTTCTGCTGTATGCGTGGGTCGTGGCGGTCAGGGTGTTGTCGCTGTATATCACAAGCTTCACCTTCAGCCCTTACGCCTCCTTGTCGGACATCCGAGTGGAGAATGAGATCATTCTTACGGTCGGACTCATCGCCCTGTGGAACGCGGCCAACTACCTGGTGTCTACCATTAGCGACGGAGAAGGCCGGGTGAAGGATGTGATCATCGGCAGCGCCTACAGTCTGTTCCCCTATGCGCTGATTGCGCTGCCGATTGCGCTCCTCTCCAATGTGCTTACGCTGAACGAGGTGTTTATCTACAACTTTTCCCTGAACATCATGTGGGCCTGGATGGGGTTCATGCTCTTCATCATGGTGAAAGAGGTCCACAACTACTCCTTCTCCGAGACGGTCAAGAATGTCCTGTTGACCATCTTCACTATGGCTCTCTTCCTGCTGGCAGGCTACATCCTGTACGTGCTGTTCAACCAGCTCTTCGACTTTATCTCAGCCATGATTCAGGAGATAGGACTACGTGGCTAGAATGCGACGCGCATACCAAGTCCTGATGGCGATTTGTCTCCTCTTGGCATCGGGTTCGAGGCCACTTGGTGCCGTGGCGCTGGGAGCTGTAGATCCGGGCGGCATGCAGGCGCGGCTTGCCATCCTGGGAACGGGCGTACAGACCCCAGAAGGCATACCAGAGACCTTTGGGCTAGTGGCCGAGAACGCGCTGTTTCGCTTGTTCGCGGATGAAGCCACCCTGGCGTTCAAGGTGGTGGACAAGCGAAGCGGGTATGTATGGAGCTCCAATCTCGACGAGGTAGGCGAGGGCGACCAACTGAACAAGACCTGGACGGCCTTTGCCCGCAGCGGCATCAGCATCGACTACCTGGATCCGAAGGCCATTGGCAGGCGCGCATCTATCACCAATGCGGAGCATACGATTGCCGTGAAGCCGGTCGACCAGGGGTTTGAGGCTTCGGTGCGATTCCTTGAGCCCTCGATAGAGATCGTCGTCGCCGTCACGCTGGAGGAGAACGGCGTCCGCGTTGATGTACCATTTGAGTCAATCAAGCAAGAGAGCCCCGATTTCAAGCTGGGGGTTGCTGTATCTCTATCCCTTCTTTGGGGCCACCAGGGAAGACAGCATCCCAGGCTACATGTTCATTCCCGATGGAGCGGGAAGCCTCATCCAGTTTGCGTCGACCACCAAGGCGACGAACATGTTCTACGGCCGGTTCTATGGCTCCGATCTGGGCATGGTGGGGACGCTGCCGTACGATCCGCATGCCATACGGCCCTACAAGATGTCCATTCCTGTCATTGGGATGGTGCATGGGGAGAAGCAAAATGCGTATATAGCCATTGTCGAAAAAGGCGCGTCGTATGGGGAAGTCCAGGCGCATCCGGCAGGCGTGATCACCAACTTCAACTTCCTGGCCACAGCATTTGTCTATAACGAGAGCTACTTCCAGGCAACCAACCGCTCCGGAGCCGGCGTGACAGCCCTGCAGCACGACACCAATGCGTTGATGTCAGGATCCACTACCGGTTTCTGACAGGGGATGAAAGCGACTATGTGGGGATGGCACGAGGCTATCAGCAATACTTGATCGAGCAAGGCAGTGCTAAAGCAGACTCCGGATTCTGGCAGCGATATCGGGATCAGGCTCGAATTCCTGGGCGGCGAGAAGGAAAAGGTCCTGTTCTGGCATCGCTCCATTCCCATGACTACGGTGAGCCAGATGGCCGCCATCCTCGATGATCTGGAGGTCAAGAACCCGGAAGTCATTTACTATGGCTGGCAGCCACATGGTGCCTCCACCATGCCCCCCAAGACGCTCAAACTAGAGCGCAAGCTAGGCCGCACAGGACGAGCTCCCTCGCTGGCAGAGCAGGTCGCCGCTGAAGGCGGCAAGCTCTATCTCTATCTCGATCCACAGGCGGCGCTGCGAGACGAAGGTGGATATTCGCCCAGCAGGGACCTGGCTATGTCGATCACCAATGTGAACCTGCTGGGCTACAATCGCAACAAGGTGAACTACTACTTGAACCTGGACACGGCAAGCGAGCGTTACTCCAAGCTGAGCAGCGGCGTCTTCTCGAAGCTGGGGGCCGGCCTGGCGCTGGATGGCTTTGGCTCCGTGCTCTACAGCGACTTCAAGAGCGGCCATCTCTTGAACAGAGAAGACGCCATCAAGGAGTACCAGGCCTTGCTGTCTGAGAACCGCGGCCGCACATCCTTTTACATGCCGAATGATTACATGTTCGGCTTTGCGGACGCCTACTACGACATCCCTCTGACGAACAGCGGCTATATCTACACCACGGAAGCGGTGCCTTTCCTGCAGATTGTCTTGGCGGGCTATATGCCGTATTACGGACCGGCGCTGAATTTCTCATCCAATCTGCGCAACGACCTGCTGCGGCTGGCTGATTTTGGTGTCTATCCGTCTTACTTCCTCAGCCACGAAGTGACGGCCAAGATCCTCAGGACACCATCAAACTGGATCTACTCCTCGTCCTACGAGCAATGGGGGGAGGAGATAGAGCAGACGTACCAGTGGCTGAATAACCTGCTGGGGCCGGTCAAGGGACAGCCTGTCGTTTCCCGGCAGGTTCTGGAGGAAGGTGTCGTCGCCACGACATATGCAAACGGAAAGCAGATTGTCGTCAACTATGGAGATGCACCTGCCTTGATCGGCGAGGTTGTGGTCAACGGCAGGGATGCTGTGATTCGGGAGGTGCTACCGTGAGCTCGGGCCGAGTTGTCCGCCGCAGGGAAATTGGCACTCGTACGAGAGAGGCTCTGTACGGTTTGGCCTTTGTCATGATCTGGATCGTTGGCTTTGGGCTGTTCACGCTCACCCCACTAATTCAGACCTTTCGATACAGCCTGAACGAGGTCACCGTTGGGGCCACGGGAATCGACCTGGCCTTCATGGGATGGGCGAATTACTCGAGGGCCTTGTTCACGGACCCCAACTTTGTGCAGCTTCTGATCGAGTATGCGATTGAGACCTTGGTGTCGGTCCCCATCATAGTAATATTCTCGATGATCATCGCCATGCTGCTGAATCAGAAGTTCCGCTTCAAGGGGGTGTTCAGGACGATCTTTTTCCTGCCGGTGGTCATCACCAGCGGCCCGGTGATCAGGGAATTGACAGCGCAGGGTGCTACCTCGGTACCGGGGATCGCCAATTCGGCAGCCATTGTCGGCTTCCTGGCCCAACTCCCGGACTTTTTGCGGAATCCGGTGCAGTATCTTCTCACATCGTTCATCTTGATCCTCTGGTTCTCCGGTGTGCAGATCCTGATCTACTTGTCCAGCCTGCAAAAGATCGACAAGAGCATCTACGAGGCGGCTGCGATCGATGGCGCCTCCGGATGGGAGACCTTCTGGAAGATCACGCTGCCCTCCCTATCCACGACCACGTTGATCATTGCGGTCTATACGATTATCACGCTGTCGCACTTTTCGGAGAACAAGGTCATCCAGTACATCTACAAGAACACCTACGCAGTGGGTGGTGGCATCGGCTATGCGAGTGCGATGTCCTATGCCTACTTCGTAGTGCTGATCTTGCTTCTCGCGATTGTGTTCCTGCCGTCGGCTCTCGGAGCGAGACGCAACTCCGGTACGAGGAGATAGCAGCAGATGGACAGACGCTACGTAGACAATGCGAGAACCTTTCTGCTGGGAGATCGGACCAGGCGGGGGCTGGTACCCGGCATATTCTTGTATGTGTTGCTGGCTGCGATCGGATTCGTCTACCTCTATCCGCTGCTTTTCATGTTTATCACCAGCATGAAGAGCCCCGAGGACCTGCTGAACCCGATGGTGCAATGGGTTCCCACCGGCCTCTTCCTGGGCAACTACACCAAGGCCTTCCGGGTATTGGACTACCCAACCACACTGGCGAATTCTGTCATGGTCAGCTTGATCCCCTCGATCATCCAGGCCGCGGTCTGCTCCTTGGTCGGCTATGGTTTGGCTCGGTACCGGTTCTGGGGCAAGAACCTGATCTTTGTGCTCATCCTTGCCACGTTCATCATCCCCGCACAGAACACTGTGATTCCTCAGATGCTGACGTACAAGCAGTATGGCTTGCTTGGCAACATCCTCTCTCTGATATTGCCGGCCACGTTGGGTCAGGGGTTCAGAAGCGCCATTTTCATCCTGATCTTCTACCAGACCTTCCTTTCGCTGCCGAAGGTGCTGGAAGAAGCCGCGCGCCTGGACGGGGCATCTGACCTTCGGATCTTTTTGCAGCTTGCCTTGCCGGCTGCGGCTCCGGCTTTCATCATCACGATCATTTTCTCGACGGTCTGGTATTGGAACGAGACGTATCTGACCGTCATATTCCTGGAAGGCGGAGTCCAGACGCTGCCAATGCAGCTCTCGAAATTCGTCCAGGCCTATGAGAATCTCTACCCGCCCGGAGTGGTGAACATCTTCGATCGTCTGAACGAGGCGGTGAAACTAGGTGGCACCTTCTTGAACATCCTGCCCTTGCTCGTGCTCTACTTCCTGCTGCAGAGGTGGTTCGTGGAATCGGTAGAAAGGTCAGGTATCACAGGTGAGTAGAGTGCTCGTCCTCCTCGTGGCTTTTTCGCTGGCTATCGCCGGCTGTGCTTCCCCTGCCGGCACAGAGCAAGTTGGGAGTGAAAGTGTCGTGACGACCGAGACCGTTGGCGAGACAAAGGAACCAATCGAGGTCGAGACAGAGGTACCAGTCGACGTGGAGACAGAGGAACCAATCGACGTCGAGACAGAGGAACCAGTCGACGTCGAGGACGTGATCGCGTTCGAGATGCGTGGGGCCTTTGATTTCTTCTGGGAGCAGGCCAACACCGATGCCACAAGCGCCGGGTACGGCCTCATCCGCGATCGCTATCCGGGTTCAGAGGGAGTCGCCAGCATGGCGTCGGTCGGCTATGGCTTGACTGCCTACTTGATCGGCATCTCCAAGGGCTACATCACCTATCAAGAAGCGTACGATAGGGTCGACAAGACTCTTGACACGCTCCTGGCAATGGACCGAGTGGAGGGCTTCTACTATCACTTTGTCGACATGAAGACCGGGAAGAGAGCCTGGAAGTGCGAGGTCTCCAATATCGACACCTCCATACTGCTCATGGGGGTCCTGTCGGCTGGGCAGTACTTTGGTGGAGAGATACAGGCCAAGGCAGAGCGGATCTACGACGGCGTGAACTGGCCCTGGTACTATGACGAGTCCCGTGACATGTTCTACATGTCATACAAGCCAGAAGAGGGGTTTGGGGGCCAGTGGGACTTTTACGCAGAGCAGTTGATGATGTACGTATTGGCCGCCGGATCGGATACATACCCGATGGATGATGCGGCCTACTATACGTTCACCAGGCACTATGCCAAGTATGGCGATGGCAAGCCGTTCATCCATTCCTGGTTCGGCTCGATATTCACCTATCAGTTCAGCCACGCCTGGATCGACTTCAGGGGGTACACGGACAGAGAGAAGACCAACTGGTTCGACAATTCGGTCGAGGCCTCCCTGGCGCACGTGCGCTTCGCTACGGCCATGGAGCCCAAGTACGAGACCTTGGGTCCGAGTGCCTGGGGCCTGACTGCATGTGATGGGCCGGAGGGGTATGAGGGAAGATACGGCGCGCCACCCTCGGGCTACGACAACACGCAGCACCTCGTCGATGACACGATTGCACCGGCCGGGGCGATAGGCTCCATCATCTTCGTCCCCGAACCGGCGCAGCAGGCCATGGTGAACTACTTCTCCATCGACCGCCTGAAGGGGCGCTATGGGTTCCTGGATGCCTATAACCTCGCCAGAGATTGGTATGCCACAGATGTGATCGGCATTGACAAAGGCATATCGCTGCTCATGCTGGCGAATCACGAGGATGATTTCGTCCATAGCATCGTGATGAAGAACGAACAGATACTGCAGGGGCTGGAGCGCCTGCATATCGTGAAGAGTGAGTAGTGAGGCCACACACTGACGAACATCAGAGACGTGGCCAAACGCGCCAAGGTCAGTATTGCCTCCGTGTCGTATGCCCTAAACGGCACCGGCACGATCAGTGATGCCACGCGCAGGCGTGTGATCCAGGCGGCGGAGGAGCTGAACTACCACCCCAATGCCTTCGCCAGGATCCTGAAAACACGCAAAACGCACACAATTGGCGTCTTCATTACCCGGTTTGGTGGCTCGTTCTACGAGGAAATCCTCGAAGGGATCCACGACGCTGTTCTGCGGGCCGGCTACGAGCTAATTGTCTGCCCAGAAAGCCGATCGAACCGGAGAATCCTCACAAGCCGCACCGTGGACGGGGCAATTGTGTTCGATTCGAAAGTGAGGAGCGACACCCTCATCAGGCTGGCCTCAAGAGGATTCCCGATCGTCGTCCTGGACCGCTACTTGGCCGCCGACTACCTGTTCCCCTTGTTGATCGACAATGCGCAAGGGGCAAGAGAGGCCTATCATCACCTGTACGACCAGGGAGCCCGCAGGATCTCTTTCGTCGCAGGTGCCATGGATTCGTTTGACAATGCGGAGAGAATGAAGACGTTCTTGGACGAGGCTATAGGGCACGGCGTGACTGTCCCATGCTACTACGGAGACTTTACCGAGGCGTCAGGGTATGAGGTCGCCAGGCAAATCATTGGCACCGGTGTCCTACCCGATGCGGTCTTTTGCGCTAACGATCAGATGGCCATTGGATTCATCAGGGCGATGGCGGAGCAAGGTCTCGCTGCTCCCGACGACATAGCGATTGTTGGGTTTGACGACATCCAAATCGCGCAGTACATGCGGCCGGCGTTGTCGACCGTCGGAGCGTCGCGCTTTGCGTGGGGCTCCCTGGCGGCAACCGGCCTGATAGGCTTCGTGGAAAGCGGGATTCTTCCTCAACTGTCGCGAATCCCCGTGAAGCTCATTCAGCGCGAGTCCTCTGCCATGAAGTGCCACAGCGCGATCCCGGTCGCGTGACCCGGCTCTCGCGGGAGACTAGGAGAAGATCGTGAGCAGTTTCTACGCGGAAGACGGCCAGTTCTGGCTGGATGGCGCACCCCAACTGATCCAGGCAGGCGAGTTCCACTACTTCCGGACGTCTCAGGATCAGTGGCGGCACCGCCTGGGCCTGCTGAAGTCCGCCGGCTTTAACACGCTGGCCACCTATATCCCCTGGCTGTGGCACCAATTGGACGAGGACGCTTCGGACCTATATGGCCACAGCCATCCGATGCGGGACCTCGCGGGCTTTCTGGACCTGGCTGCGGAGATGGGCTTTCTCATCATCGCCCGGCCCGGCCCCTACATCATGGCCGAGACCATCAATGAAGGAATTCCGCCTTGGGTGTTTGCCAAGTATCCGCAGGTAGCGTTTGTCAGCCAAGATGGCAAGGCCCAGAACATCGCCAGCTACATGCACCCCGACTTTCTGCGATGCGTGGCGAAATGGTACCGTGCGGTGTTCGAGGTATTGACGCCACGCCAGGTCACCCGTGGTGGCAAGATCATCATGGTCCAGTTGGACAATGAGATGGGGATGATGCCGTGGGTCAGAAGGATCATGGACACCAATCCCGACACGATGTCCAGGTTCGCGGCTTACCTGGTCGAGACCTATGGAGTGCGCCTTTCCAGCCGGTACCCGACCGATCACCTGCCGGATTTCTTGCGTGGAGGCATCTCCGATCCCAAGGAACCCTACGCTGCGGCCATTGTCGAAGACTACAGGCGGTTCTACCGGGGCTACCTGCGCGAGTATACCTCCTATCTTTGGTCCGAGGCGAAAGCGAACGGCATGGAGGTCCCTCCGGTTGCGAACATCCACGGCTTTGGCAATGGTGGCAAGACCTTCCCGATTGGGCTGTCGCAGTTGGTCGACGTGCTGAGGCTCGACGGAATGATCAGCGCCACGGACGTGTATCCGCTGTATATCGGCGAAGGCAACTTCCACCAACTGCTCTTGGTCAACGAGATGACCAAGGGACTCCAGAACAAGCAGCAGGCGCTCTTTTCCATCGAGTTCCAGTCTGGAGGAAACCACGACTACAGCGGCAGCCAGGCCTCGATGTACGATCTTCACACCCGCCTGTGCCTATCCTCCGGCATGCGCGCAATCAACCACTACCTCTTCTTTGGTGGTGAGAACGATCCCATCCTGAGCCCCGTGAAGCGCCATGACTGGGGGCCGCCAGTCCGTCCAGACGGCACGCTGCGGAAGCACTACTTCCGCTACCCGAAGCTGTCCAGGGTATTGGATTCTTACGGCAGCCATCTCACCCTGTCCCAACCCGAAACGGTCACCACCATCGGCTTCCTGCTTGACTACTTCATGACAGAAGTGAACAACCCGTACACCCAGGAAACGACCAACGTCGTCACCCACCAGCGCGATGTGATCCTCTTTGACTTTATTGCCCGGGGCCTGGCACTGACCCACCGGCCCTTTGATGCGGTGGACCTTGACCGCGGCGACCTGGATGTCGCGCGAACGCCGCTGTGCTGGGCGATGATGGACAAGCGGTGCAGCGCCGGTACCCAGCAAAAGCTCGTGGAATACGTCCGGCAGGGCGGAAAACTGGTACTTGCCGGACGGATGTGCATCGAGGATTTCGACCACAGGGCGTGCACCGTTCTCAAGGATGCCATCGGCATAGAGACAATCTGTGGTGATCCACCCTTCACCCCACGTGACATTGATGCCTTTGACCATCACGACGTCCCGGTTTCATTCCTGGAAACCTACTCCGGTGAGTTCGACGAAGTCTTTGCCACCCGCGAGAAGCAGGCTGTGGGGTTCATCAAGGGGATGGGTGCCGGGCAGATCATGATGTTTGGTGCGGCCATGACGGTCGACGCCCTGGCCGACCTGGACGTGTTTCACCAGATGGCCACCAAGATGGGATGCGTGCCCCTCTTTCGGCTGAGCGATTGGGCGGATGTCCGTCTCAGCCGGGGAGAAAGCGGCAGCTTCTTGTTTGTCAACAACTACCAGGATGATCCGGTAGACACGACGATCGAATACGAGGGTGAGGCCTTG
Organism: uncultured Chloroflexia bacterium; assembly: GCA_963701775.1. Taxonomy (GTDB): domain Bacteria; phylum Chloroflexota; class Anaerolineae; order JAAYZQ01; family JAAYZQ01; genus DAOQVR01. The sequence continues at coordinate 392,556 of CAVPBH010000027.1, read as the reverse complement.
TTCCGTGGGGAGGCTCTCCGCCTTCCGGCGCGAAGGGGACAGATCCTGCCACTGGAGTGGCAGCCAAGGACAGGTGTCACGATCCACTATGTGACCTCAGAGATCGTGGAGGTCACGGATGATGGGGCGACGATCACGCTCAAGACAGAGCAGGACGAGTTCTTCGCCGAGGTCTCACTTTCGGGCTATCGATGTGCGTGCCCGGCAGGCGTCGACGACGGCGCCGCGGCCGGACGCATCAGACTGCATGGCAAAGAAGGCGTGCTCCGGCTCACAAGGTCTGCTTGATCCCGTGAATGCGCCGCTCCGCAAAGGCTGAACGCAGGAGCAGGACAGGGCGGTATCAAAAGCGATCCTCTACTTACCCCTGAATCTCCAGCGCTGCCACGCCGTGAGGCGGGATGGCCAAGTCGAACGCTATCTCGCCGTCGACGCTCCGGCCCGCCAGCGCCTCCGGCCCAAGCTCGGAAGCCCGCAGCAGCTCTCTGACGGTCGCTGCATCGGGATACTCAGGGCTGCCCATTTCCTGCCAGCGGCGCTTTGGATTGGCATGACCGTCGTCGATGCGCAGGAGGGAGGCGCGTGGCGCAGCCTCGCCGGTGAGGCCGGCCAAGACGATGGTGACCTGCTCCTCTGCGATGGGCGCCAGCGGGACGTTGTGGTTGGTCACGAGAACCTGGATCCGTCCGTCGCCGCGCGTCGCCAATGCATCTACGGTCGGATGAGGGCCGGCACTGACGCTGAGCCGCCGGTCACCGGCCTGGCGCAGCAATTGGAAGGCGCGGTAGGCGGGCTTGGGCACACCGTGCAGGGTCATCAGCCCAAAGCCGCCGTGAAAGGGCTGAGATGGGAGTCCCCCTTCCTCAAAGATGTCCGAGAAAGTCCAGAACGAGTAGCCGTCGACCAGTCCCTGGTTGTCGGCGATTGTCTTGACGGCGAACGAGGCCAGGTACGACTCATCTTGTTGGGGCGTGCGGCCGGAGGAGCAGTTCCACTCGGTGTAGTAGAGCGGCAGGCGCCCGGCTTCCTGACGGGCGCGTGCGGTCATGGTACGCAGCACCCCGCGTGGGACCTGGGCCATGAGGCCGGTCATGTCCGTGTCCCAGTCCAGCGCCGCGTCTGTGGGGTAATGGTGCGTCGTGACAAAGTCAAGGGGCACGCCTTCGCCGTCGCAGAAGGCGCGCATCTCTGGAATCCACGCGTTCTGCGCGGAAGCCGGTCCACCCACCCGGATCTCCGCGTCCACCGACTTGACGGCCTCCGCAGCCGCCCGGTACAGGCGGAAGTACTCGTCCTGAGACCCGGCCCAGAAGCCGCCCAGGTTCGGCTCGTTCCATACCTCGAAGGGCCAGGCCCGCACTTCCTCGATGCCATAGCGGCCGACAAGGTGCCGGACCAGGCGCTGCACCAGCTCGCCCCACGTCCGGTAGCTCTGCGGGGGCGTCACATTGCCGCGGTAGTGGAAAATGGTCTGCGTCCCCGACGCCAGGGCGGAGGGCATGTAGCTCAGCTCGATGAACGGCTTCATGCCGATGGAGAGGAGAAAGTCAAAGATGGAGTCCACGTTAAAGAACGAGTAGACCAGGCCGTCGCCACCGGTGCAGACGCTCATGTCGTCGCACAGCAGGCCGTGGAAGCGGACGTAGTGAAAGCCCAGCTCTTCGTGGCACTGTGAGAGCTGCCGGCGCCAGTCCTCCCGCAGGCCAAGCGGAGCGTGACAACTGCCGACGCAATACTCCCAGTAGTGGGGGAAGGGGGTGGTGGGTTGGTTCAGATCGACGGTGAACGTGAGCGGCATTTTGTCTCTGTCTCCTCGACGGCGATTTGCGCCCAGGGATTGTAGCTTGAATCCGGCCGCTGGGCAAGGGGTGCGTGAGGGGTAGAGCACCCGTCACCCACCCTTCTGCTCAATACCTTGCCCTTCGTCCTGTCGTGTGCTATACTCCCACCGGTGGCACTTGACCATGAGACGACAACCGGACGGCACCACTCTCCTCTACAGGTTCGTCCGCCTGGCCGGGTCGCCCTTCCGCTACCGGGCGATCGGACTGGAGAATGTCCTGGGGAGCGGCCCTGCTATCTTTGTTGCCAATCACATGGGCAGCGCGGGCCCCCTGGCATCGATCCTGTCGATGCCGCTGCGACTGTACCCGTGGGCCATCGCCGAGATGACCGACTACCGGCGAGCGCCCCGCTACCTCTACGACGACTTTATCCATCCCACCTGGCACCTGAGCGGCGCCTTTGGCATGGCAGTCTCTTTCGTTATCTCGCGCATCTCCGTCACCCTGCTCAACGGGCTGGGCTCGGTCTCTGTCGAGCGCCACAGGGGAGAGTCCGTCGGCGCGTTTCGCCACAGCCTTCAGCTCTTGTCCCAGGGGAAGAACCTCCTCGTATTCCCCGAGGATGCGCAGAAGCCGGCGGACCCCGCCACCCACCTTTACCCGTGGCTGTGCGGCTTTGTCGGTCTCTGCAGCATGCACGAGAAGGAAACCGGCCGAAGGTTGCCGGTCTATCCCATGGCCGTACATCCCGGGACCAAGACCATCGCGGTTGCGCAGGCTCACTATTACTCGGACAACGGATCCCGTCGCCTGGATGTTCGCCACACCTGTGGCATACTGAAGGACAAGGTAACCGAGCTATACCTGGCTCTTGAGAACGGAAAGTTGACATAAGACGGCTCGGGCTGAAGCCCGCCAGCCCGCAGGCCCAGGACCGGCTGCGGGCGCAAGGCCTGCGCATTCTGAACGGAGCTACTGCATGTTAGGCAAAGTCAACAGCTTCGCCCTTGTCGGCCTGGAGTCCACCCTCGTCTCCGTCGAAGTCGACATCAGCCGAGGGCTGCCCTCCCAGACAATCGTCGGCCTGCCCGATGCCGCCGTGCGCGAATCGTCGGAGCGGGTCCGGGCGGCGATCGTCAATTCGGGGCTGATTCTTCCCCGCGCCCGGCTGACGGTCAACCTGGCTCCCGCGGACCTTCGCAAAGAAGGCCCCGCCTACGACCTCCCCATGGCGCTCGGCATCCTCCTGGCGACGGAGCAGGTGAAAGCCGACCTGTCGCGCGCCGGCCTGGTGGGGGAGCTGTCGCTCGACGGGGAGGTGCGAAGCGTCACCGGCGTCTTGCCTATGGCCGCGGCCGCCCGCGAGCTTGGGCTGTCGACCATCTACGTACCGGTGGCCAATGCCGCCGAGGCGGCCCTGGTGGACGGCCTGGAGGTGATCCCGGTGGCGAGCCTTGCCAGCCTGGTGGGCCACCTGCACGGCTACGCGCCCATTCCAGCCGTACCAAACGCCGGCCGGCGATGCCTCGACGCCACTCTACTCGGTGGACTTTCGCGACGTGAAGGGGCAGGAGCATGTGAAGCGGGCGCTGGAGGTATCGGCCGCCGGCTCTCACAACGTGCTGCTCAGCGGCCCGCCGGGGGCAGGCAAGACGCTCCTGGCGCGGGCGGTGCCCTCGATCCTGCCGCCGCATGACGCCTGGAGGAATCGCTGGCCGTGACCAAGATCTACAGCGTGGCCGGCATGCTGCCGCGAGATACGCCCCTCATCCGCCACCGCCCCTTCCGCGCCCCGCACCACACCGTCAGCTATGCCGGCCTGGTGGGCGGCGGCAACGTGCCCCGGCCTGGCGAGATCTCGCTGGCGCACCGCGGCGTGCTCTTCCTGGACGAGCTGCCCGAGTTCGGCACCAAGCTGCTGGAGATGCTCCGCCAGCCGCTGGAGGACCGGCAGCTGACGATCGCCCGCAGCTCGGGCTCGCTGACTTTTCCCGCCAACTTTATGCTGATCGCGGCGCATGAATCCCTGCCCGTGCGGCTATTATGGCGATCCGGTCAAGGAGTGCACCTGCTCGCCGGCGATGGTCACGCCGCTATCAGAAGCGGATCTCCGGGCCGCTGCTGGACCGCATCGACATCCACATCGAGGTGCCGCGGGTGGAGTACGAGAAGCTGTCGGACGACCGGCTGGGAGAGGCGTCGGCGGCGATCCGGGAGCGGGTAGCGGCGGCGCGGGAGCGGCAGCGCACGGCGGTTCGCCGGGACGCCGCTGCTGACGAATGCGGACATGGGGCCGGCGGAGGTGCGGGAGTACTGCCCGCTGGACGAGGCGGGGCGGAGCGCTGCTGCGGGCGGCGATGCAGCAGCTGCAGATGACGCGCGCGGGCGTATCACCGCATCCTGAAGCTGGCGCGGACGATCGCGGACCTGGCGGGGAGTGAGCGGATCCAGACGGTGCACCTGGCGGAGGCGATCCAGTACCGGCCGAGGAGGCAGTTCTAGCCACGCCCGTCAAGGTTGTGCCTTGTGCCCATGCCCGCGTCGACGCGTTGACGTCGCGGCCGATTCTGGCCGGAGCTCCGCGCCGTTCAGGATATGCAGGGACGAGATCGCCGGTCGCCTACATCCACGAGAACCCGGCGAATAGGGGGTATGTAGACGAGGCAATCCACTGGCGATATTCGAGTGCGAGGAACTATGCCGGGCTGCCGGGGTTGCTCGAGGTGACGAACGACTGGTAGTGGTGAACGCTGGCCAAAGAGATGAGGAGACGAGTATGCCACGCGGTGCAGTGGTCACGGCGCAGAGCGCCAGGCGGAGATTCCCCACCCAGAGCCTGAGAACGAGGCGAATGCCTCGACCCTATTCGGCGATCAATGCCGCAGCTTCCTGCAGGTCAGGAAGGGTAGACCCTTCGGTAAACCGCCCATACACCTCGCGCAGGCACTGCCGCGCCTCCGCCCGCTCGGCTGCAAAGGCCTCGCCCTGCTGCTGCCGCAGACGCACCAGGCTCGCCGCCGCCCGCAGCTCCCACCAGCGGCTCCCCTGCTCCCGGGCCACCTCCAACGCGTGCCGGAAGCAGGCTTCCGCCTCATCGACCCTGGACCTGACAAGGTGCAACCGTTGCGCGCCCGCCTCAGACCTGTCAGGTCTCTCCGTCACAAGCAGCAGCTCGCCGCGCATGCGCCAGACTTCGGCCTCCAACGCCCTTAAGCCAGTGCGTTCCATCCAGGGCTTGGCCCGCTCCATGGCTCCCAAGCCCATCTCGGCCTGGCCGGCCCGGGCGCAAAGCTCGGCCTGAAGGCGCAGGAGGCCGGCGTACCCCGCGCCAGAGCCTGCAGCCTGCCAGGTGGACTGGGCCTCCACCGCCCGGGCCACGCCCTGCGCGGGCGCCGGTTCCTCAGTGCCGGAACCGGCCTGGGGTTTCTCCAGCGCCGCCAGCAGCTCTTCCCACACGCCGTAGACCAGGCCGGGCTGGCCGAGTGACCGCAGGGCCCGGCAGTGGCTCAAGGCTGCAGCCCAATCGCGGCCCAGGACAGAGGTGGTCAGCATCGCCACGAAATGGGCAAAAGCAAGGCTCGACGGCTGGTCCAGCTCCTGCCCCTGCACCGCCGCCTGCCGGAAGCAAGCACGGGCCTGGTCCGGGTAGCCGAGCTGCCACAGCACGGCGCCCAACATGGCGCGGGCCATCACGCCCGGGTCCGCTGCCACCAACCCGCCCAGGGGACGGTTGGCAACCGGGTCGTACAGGGCCACAGCGCGGCTCAGGTGTTCACGGGCGGGCACTGGCTGTCCCCGCAGCCAGTGGCTGAGGCCCAGCGCCCAGTGCCCCAGCATGAGGGACTGCCGGTCGCCTTCCCGAGCCTCCCCCGAACCCTCCGAGCAGGCCAGGTCCAGGAGCTGCCGGCCCACCCTCTCGCTGCGCTCAGGGTCGGCCGACCACCCTGCCGAAAGCGCCAGCGCAGTCAGCGCGGTGAGGCGTTGCGGGTCGTCCTGCAGGTCTGGATGTTGGATCAGGTCCGCGAGGCGCTCCAGGGCCCGCTTGCCGGCCGGCGCCTGCCAACCCCGCTGCAGCATCACCGGAGCTCCCAGCGCCATGCACAGCCGCAGCTCCAGGCGCAGCCGCTCTGGCCCCGGCCCAGAGGCCACCGTGCCCTGCAGCAGCGCCAGCCCGCGCTCGAGGTGCGCAATCGCCTCCTCGTTGTCCGCCAGCCTCGCTGCCCACCGGCCCGCCTCCAGGTGGTAGCGGACGGCCTCCAGGACCCGGCCCGCCTCCTCGCAGTGGCGGGCCAATTGCGGACTTGACTGCGCCATGGCCACTTCATCACCGCGGCACAGGTTTTCCAGCGCCGCCCCCACCTCGCGGTGCAAGTGTGCCCGGTCCACGGGGTCCAGGTGGCCATAAAGGTACTCCTGGAACAGCCCATGGGCGAAGCGGTAGCGCGACAGCGGCCGGCCCCCGGCCGACAGGGAATGGATCCCCAGTCCCTGCACCAGCCGGCTCTCGATGGACAGCGGACCGCTCAGCCACCGCAGTGCCCACGAAGGCTCGACACCCAATACGCCAGCTGCCACCTCCGCGCTGAACGAATCGCCCTCCACGCTGGCGGCCTCCAGCAGGCGACGTCCCTCGCGCGGCAGCCGGCCCACCCGCTCGGCGATGACCGCTTCCACCCTCGAGGGCAGCTTCTCCCACGGCAGCTCGTGACCGTCGACCCAGCGTCCCTTTTCGTCGTGCGTCAGGTCGCCCCGTTCCTGGAAGGTGCGCAGCAGTTCGACGGTGAAGAGCGGATTGCCACCGGTGTGGTCGTACAGCGCCTGGCGGAAGGCCGCCCCCAGACAGTTCGGCTCGCTGTCGACGAACGCCTCGACGAACCCCCGCCCATCGGCCTGGTCCAGGTCGACCACGATGTCCCCCCACTCCCGGGTAAGCTCATGCAGGACAGACTCCAAGGGCCTTCCGAGACCCTTAGGGTCTCGTGGGTCACGCAGCGCCTCCGGCCGGTAGGCGCAGACAAGCAGGATGCGGCTGCCGGCCAGGCGACGCCCCAGGTGAAACAGCAGCGCCGCCGTGCCGCCATCGGCCCACTGCACGTCGTCGACCGTCAGGAGCAGGGGGCACCTGGCGGAGACGATGCGCAGCACCTCCGTCACCTGGGCGAACAGGTCGGCTTGAGGAGTGGCCGCAGAAGCCATCCTCTCGTCGGCACGGCGGACGCTCTCCCGCAACCGCGCTTGCCATATCTGCCCCGAGGGTTGCCCTAACGGGCGCGCGGCTCCGGCCGGCCCGGTACGCTTCGGCAGGCTCGGCGTAGGGAACGCCTCGGCGCGGCGCATGAGCGCTGCACCTGGCACAAAGCTGTCGATCAGGTCGGGTCCGTGCTCCACCAGCGCCGCAGCCATAGCCGGCAGCGCCGCCCAAACACGCCGCACCTGCTCCCGTGACAGTGTCCCGCCGGCCCGCCTGCCCTCCACGTCCCCGGCCATCGTCTGGAGGATCTCGCGGAACGGCAGATAGGGGTCTCCGGCGCCGCTGAGGGCATTGCAGTTCCCGCGCAGGGCGATCAGGTCGCCGTGCGCCTGGCAGGCCTGCCGCGCGAATTCGTCCAGCAGTGCCGTCTTCCCACTGCCGGCTTCGCCCGCGATCAGAGCTACCCCTCCCCGGCCGGTGAGAGCCCGATTCGAGCAGGCTGCCCAGCCGCGCCAGCTCCGCCTCCCGAGCCACCAGACCAGGTGCGCCCTGAGCGCCGGCAGCCGGCGGAGCCGGCTCCGCGGCGGATAGGACGTCAGGAAAAGCCTGTGGCCGGGGCCAGGGCTGGGACAGCCCGCCGTCCCGGATCTGAGCGTAAAGCGCCTGCGTCTCGTCGTCCGGCTCGCAGCCCAGCTCGTCCGCCAGCAGCCGGCGGCAGGCCTGATAGTGAGCCAGGGCGGCAGCCCGCGCCCCGCCCAGGGCCAGCGCGGCCATCAACTGCCGGTGGGCCGGCTCCCGGTACGGCTCCAGCTCGATCTGCCGCCGCGCCCAGCGCGCCGCCTCGGCGGTTTCTCCGCGCCCAAGCTGGAGCGAGGTCAGTTGTCCGAGCGCGGACAAGACGCCGCGCCGGTATTCCTCGCCCTTGAAGAGCACCCACTCCTCAAAGCCGGGGCTGTGCGCCACTGACAGGCCGTGCAGAAACGGGCCGCGGTACAGCTCGGCAGCAGATTGCAGATTGGTTATCGCTGATAGCGGATGACCCAGAGCCGACGGGGTGTGGCCTCTATCGGCTATCAGCCGCTCAAACTCAGACACGTCCAGTCGACAGTCGCCGGCGGGGTTGAGCTGTATCGTGCTGCGGGTGACCAGCAGGATGGGCCGGGTCATCCGGCGATCGCCCAGCGCTGCGCGCAGGTTGGATAGGGCATTGCGCAGCGCGCTGAGGGCTTCGCGGTCGGGCCGGTCGGCCCACAGCAGAGCGGCCAGCGCCTCGCGGGAATGCTCCCGCCCGCGCTCGACGGCCAAGTAGGCCAGCAGCGCGCGCAGGTGAGCGGAGTTCAGGCCCTGGATCGGCGTCACGCCGTCCAACGTGGCCTGGAGCGGACCCAACAGCGCCAGTGCTAGGTGAGCCAATGCTCTGCGTTCATTGTTTGAATAGTGTATCACGCCCGAAGCGAGTTGTCAACCACTTCGGACGGTAGACACGCAGCATATCGCGCCCAACCTTGGGCTGGGTCGGGGCAACCGGCTGGGGCCGGCGCACGGCCGCGTGCCTCCGCATACTCGTCGCAGATTCCTGCCCACGCGCGTTTCCCGCGCGATCCACGCGCGTTTGGGTGAAATAATGAGCATGGGCACGAGGGGGGAGGAGGCCGTATGAGTGACGAACGCGACGGCTATCAGGCCTACCTGCTGCGGCTCTGGCGCGTGCGGTACCAGGGTCAGTGGCAGTGGCGGGCCTCCATCGACAGCCCCAACACCGGCGAACGCCGCAGCTTTGCAGACCTGGCGGCGTTTGTCACATTCCTCAACGACACGACGCGCCAGGAAACCCCACCGGGCGGAGTCGACAGTCAGGATGTGGGCCTTGGTACTGCCTCATTTGAGGAGGAGGAGAAACACGATGTCTAGGCGAACAAGCAGAAACACGTACCCTCTGACGGCACTGGTCCTGATCGTGGCGCTGCTCGCGCCGGCCTGGCACACGGCCCAGGCATCGTCCGGCGAAGCCTCTGCCGGGGTGACGGCGCGCCAGGCGGTGGCGCAGCAAGCGCCAACTCCCCAGGCGGCGCCTCCTGGCAATCTGGCCAACGTGCCCGGTGCCAGTGCGGGGTGGTGGGCCGCGGTCCAGGAGCAGGTTCAGCAAGACGTGTTCGCCCTGAGTGAAAGCAAAGCAGAGGGCGGTGCGCTCACCTACGTGGGCCACAACCCAGTCCATGCGTTCGATCTCGCCTTCTCCGCGGATGGCGTGCGCCTGGTGCCTGCCGGCGAGGCGGCGTGGAGCTGGGGCCTGCGCCTCGCTGCCTACGGCCACGAGGGGCGCGTGCAGCCGGTCGTCGGCCCGCCCGCGATGACGGTCAACGGCAAACAGCTCGAATACAGGCACGCCGGCCTGATTGAATGGTACGTCAATGACGAGCGCGGCCTCGAACAGGGGTTCGTCCTCGAATCCCCGCCGCCTGCGGGCGAGGCGGGGCAGGCCCTGGTGCTCGACATGGCCCTGGAGACCGGCCTGGTGCCGGCGCTAAGCGACGACGCGCAGAGCATCGACTTCCTGCGGGCGGACGGCAGTGCCGCCGCGCTGCGCTACACCGGCCTGGTCGTCGTCGATGCCGCCGGCCGCGAGCTCGACGCCCATCTGTCTGTCTCTCCCGGTCGCATTTCGATCAGCATCGACGACGCCGGCGCCGCCTACCCCTTGCTGGTGGATCCGGTGGTGCTCACGCCAGACTGGACCGTCACGGGTGACCAGGCAGACGCCCGGCTTGGCTCCTCAGTGGCAGGGGCCGGCGACGTAAACGGCGACGGCTACGACGACGTCATCGTCGGGGTCCCCGGCTATGATGGCACGTATCATGCCAACGCGGGGCGGGCCTATGTCTATTACGGCTCGGCCACCGGTCCCTCCCTCTCGCCGGATTGGAGTGTGGAGGGCAACTGGGCAGACACTTGGTTGGGCGCCTCGGTAGCCACGGCCGGCGACGTGGACGACGACGGCTATGACGACGTTGCCATCGGCGCACCGGGTGCGCAGCGCGGATATGTCTACGTCTACCTCGGCTCGGCCTCCGGGCTCTCATCTTCTCCCGATTGGACGAAACAGGTCAACGAGGCTCAGTTCGGCGCCTCGGTGGGTACGGCAGGTGACGTGAACTGTGATGGCCACGACGACCTCTTCATCCTGGCCCCTACCAGCGGCCAGGTTCAGGTCTACCACGGCTCCACGTACGGGATGCTCGACGATGTGAAGTGGAGCACCGCGGGCAAGTCCGCAGCCCCAGTCGACCTGGGAGGCACTGGCTGCTACAGCCTCATCATCGGCCAACCCGACTATACCAACGGGCAGGCGGGTGAGGGCCAGGCCCTCCTTTACCGCGGCTCGTCCAGCGGGCTGTCCACCACATCGAGCTGGAACTATGAGAGCAACGCCAGTGGTGCTCACTTTGGCCAGTCGGTGGGCGCGGCCGGCGACATTAACGGCGACGGCGACGCTGAAGTCATCGTCGGAGCACCCGGATACACCAATGGGCAGCAGGGAGAGGGCCGGGCATTTGTCTTCCACATAGACCACTCCGGACCGCCGATCGATCCGCCTATCTGGATGGCCGAGAGCGACCAGGAGGACGCTGCCTTTGGCCAGGCAGTCGGCACGGCCGGCGACGTGAACGGCGACGGATACGACGACCTCGTCATCGCAGCACCCGGGTTCGACGGCGGGCAGACGAACGAGGGACGGGTCTTTGTCTATCACGGCGCGGCCACCGGGCTGCGCGGCATCGCTCAGTGGACGGCTGAGAGCGACCAGGACGACGCCGCCTTTGGCCAGGCAGTGGGCACAGCCGGTGATTTGAACGGCGACGGCTACGACGACGTCCTCGTCGGCGCACCCGGGTTCGACAACGTGCAGACGGATGAGGGTCGAGCCTACGTATTTCTTGGGTCCACTCCTGTGATCACGGACTACCAGTGGAGCGCCGGGGGCCAGAGCGCCGGTGACGAGCTCGGCCGCTCGGTGGCGACGGCCGGCGACGTGAACGGCGACGGCTACAGCGACGTCGTCGTCGGCGCCCCCAGCAACGATGAAACCGGGCCGGGGGCCGGCAAGGTGTACGTCTACTACGGCAGCGGCTCGGGCCTCGGCCTGGAGCCGGCGTGGACCGCCCTCGGCGAGGCGGCGGAGGACGGGTTCGGCAGCGCTGTGGGCACGGCGGGCGACGTGAACGGCGACGGCTTCGACGACCTCGTCATCGGCGCACCGGGCCACGGCAGCGGCAGGGTGTACGTCTACTATGGCTCCGCAGCCGGACTGGGCGGCGTCGGATGGATGGCCAACGGGCAATACGGCGGGGACGAGCTCGGCAGCGCCCTGGGCACGGCCGGCGACGTGAACCGCGACGGCTACGACGATCTGCTCGTCGGCGCCGCCGGCTATCCCGATGGCAGTGCCTATGGCAAGGTCTATCTCTATCACGGTGGCGCGAACGGCCTCGGGACAACCGCGGCCTGGGCCGCCAGCGGCCAGTCCGCCGGCCAGCGCTTTGGCGCGGCGGTGGCCACCGCCGGCGACGTGAATGCCGACGGCTACGCCGACGCAGTCATCGGGGCGCCGCTGGGCAACAAGGTGTACGTCTACCACGGGGGGCCTGGGGGACTGGCGCCGAGCGCGGCTTGGACCAAGACCGGGGACGCCGGCAGCCAGTTCGGCTACGCCGTGGGCATGGCGGGCGACGTGAACGGCGACGGCTACAGCGACATCGTCATCGGGGCCCCCATGCTCGATCCCGCCGGGCTCGCAGATGCGGGCCGGGCAAGCGGCTACTACGGCGCCGTAGGCGGCCTGTCATCTTCACCCAGCTGGAGCGTGGATGGCGCCACCGCGGGCAGCCGCCTGGGCGCTGCCGTGGGTACGGCGGGCGACGTGAACGGCGACGGCTATGCCGACGTCGTGATCGGCGCCTATGGCACCGAGAGCCTGGCCGGCCAGATCCGGCTCTACCAGGGCAGCCCGGCGGGGCTGTCGCTGACTCCTGACCGGACGGCAAGCGGCGAGGCCGCCGCGGATCGCCTGGGCCTGGCGGTGCGCGCCGCGGGCGACGTGAACGGCGACGGCTTTGGCGACGTCGTCGCCGGCGCGCCGGGCTACGACGGTCCTGGCGGCGCCAATGCCGGCCGGGCCACGGTCTACCACGGGGCGGCAGATGCGCCGAGCCAGGACGAGCCTGGCTGGTGGGCCTATGCCACGAGGGCAGAGACGGCCGGCGATCTGAATGGCGACGGGTACGGCGACGTGGTGGTGGGCAGCGAGCTCACAGCGAAAGCCTCGCCTATTACGGCAGCAGGACCGGGTTATCGAGCGTGGCGGACTGGACGTGGACAGGCGCAGCCGGTCTTGGCCGCACCGTGGGGACTGCAGGCGACGTCAACGGGGATGGGTATGCCGACCTCTTGCTGTCGGACCTGAATTCGGTGCACGTCTTCTACGGGAGTGCGGCAGGGCTCACCTCGGGCCCGGCGGACTGGAGCGCCGCGATCTGCAGCAACCAGGGCTGCGCTGCAGGAACGGCGGGCGACGTGAACGGCGACGGCTTCAGCGACCTGGTCGTTGGCAGCAAGAGCGCGAACACGGCATGGGTCTTCTACGGGAGTCCGATAGGGCTGCCGGCCCAGGCGGACTGGACCACGACGGGCACCGGTGGTTATGGCGGCACAGTCGGCACCGCGGGCGACGTGAACGGAGATGGATACGCCGACGTCGTGGTTGCCGGAACCGACACCGTCTACGTTTACCATGGGGACATGGCTGGGCTCACCCCCGGCACGCCGACCTGGAGCAGAACCGTCCAGGGGAGCTCGGCCTACCCTTGCACTGCGGCCACGGCAGGGGATGTGAACGGCGACGGCTACGCCGATCTCATCGTCGGCGTTCCCTACACCCTCAATAGCGAAGGCAAAGTGCTCCTGTTCTACGGTTCGGCGTTGGGCCTGGACGCGCCCTTGTCGGAAATCTGGGGTGAAGCCGCTGGAGATCACTTTGGCATAAGCGTGGGCACGGCAGGCGACGTGAACAGCGACGGCTTTGCCGACGTCCTTGTCGGCGCACCTGACGCCGAGTACCCTGACCCCTGGAACCCCTCCGAGATCGGCAAGGCCTACATCTACTTTGGCAGTTTCCAGGGAGTCCAATCCGACCAGGAGCCCTGGATCTATTTCTGGCGCAACTATGCAGATTTCATAGGAAGCCAGGTAGCCGTGGCAGGCGACGTCGACGGCGACGGCTTTGCCGACGTGCTGATGGCCGGCGCCCACAGGGGAGCGTATGATCCTCCCGCCACCGTCATACTCCAGCGCGGAAACGATGGGGGCGGGCGGCTGGCGCTCCCCCGCCAGACCCGGGGCGACGGCAGCGGGATGCTGGTGCAGCCGTGGGGGCGCGCCACGCGCGACAGCTTTTCCGTCTCGCTGCAGGCGGTCCACCCGCTGGGCCGTGGCAGGGCCCGGCTGCAGGTGCAGGCCTGCCCATCGGCCACGCCCTTTGGCGACGAGTCGTGCCGCGAGTACACCGCTGCCCACTGGACCGAGGTCATCGACGCTGCCGGCGTCGACTTGACCGAGATGGCCGAGTGGCTGGAGGAGGACACCCTCTACCGCTGGCGCGCGCGCCTGCTCTACGACTCGCCCTTCGTCCCAGACGGACCCTGGCACCGCTTCTTGGGCCAGAGCCAGGAGGCCGACGTGCGCGCCGGGCGGCTCGCCACGGACCTGCAGATCACCAAGACGATGATGCCCACGGAAGAGCTTACGCTACCGGCCCAGATCACCTACACCCTGAGCTACGTGTCGGCCGGCGGCCCGGCGGCAGGCGTGGTCATCACCGACATCCTGCCCGCCAGCCTGGACAATGTCGAGGTCATGACCAGCGGAGTCGCCATCGTCGATACGGGCGTCCGGCCCGGCTACGTCTGGTGGGTGGGCGATATGGCAGCGGGGGAGCAAGGTGTCATCACCATTGCCGCCCGGGCGAACGCCACACGATTCGTCAATACTGCGGAAATCGCGGGTACCTCGCGTGACGTGAACCCCTTGAACAACGTGGCCATGGTGCAGACCCATGTCGCGGGGATCATTTTCGTCGACGCCGACGCCCTGGGAGCGGACAACGGCTCTACCTGGGTCGATGCCTACACCGACCTCCAGGATGCGCTGGTGGCGGCTGCGCCCGGGGACCAAATCTGGGTTGCAGAGGGGGTGTACAAGCCGACGACCGGGGCCAACCGCGCGGCGACCTTTGCCCTCGCCGACGATGTCGCGATCTATGGCGGGTTTGCCGGGAACGAAGCGTACCTGCACGAGCGCGATTGGCACGCCCAGCCCACGGTGCTGAGCGGAGACATCGGTACGGTAGGCAACGACGCCGACAACGTCTATCACGTCGTCACCGCCCAGGGGGTGGGCAGCACGGCTCTTCTCGACGGCTTTGTCATCACCGGTGGCCGGGCAACGGGAGAGGACACCGCCGGCTGGGGCGGTGGGATCTATATCGGCAGCGCCAGCCCCACGCTGCGCGCACTGGCCCTGCTCGGCAACACCGCGGACCAGGGCGGTGGGATGTACAGCACGGGCAGCAGCCCGGTGCTCGCCAACGCCGTGCTGAGCGGCAACGCCGCGACGACCGGGGGCGGGCTGTACAACGAGGTGGGCAGCCCGGCGCTGATCAACGTTACATTCAGCGAGAACTCGGCGACACTGGGTGGGGCACTCTATGACGCCGGTGGGGCCAGTCTCGCCAACTGCATCGTGTGGGACGAAGACCCGGAGCAGAGCCTCATCGCCGGGGGCGGGGCAACGGCAATCACCTACAGCGACGTGCGGGGCGGCGCAGCCGGCACGGGCAACCTCGACGCCGATCCGCAGTTCGTGAGTGCCAGCGGCGCCGACGGCCTCGCCGGCACCCTCGACGACGACCTGCGCCTGCACACCACCTTCCGCTTTCCGTCGCCCGTGATCGACCAGGGGAACAACAGCGCCCTGCCGCTAGACGCCGACGACCTGGATGGCGACGGCGACGTGAGCGAGCCGCTGCCCCTCGACATGACTGCGCGTGCCCGCCTCATCGGCTTCACAGCGCTGCCGCCCACGGTGGACTTGGGTGCCCTGGAGGCCAACATCGTGGACGTGCTGGCAGAGGGCGATGCGCTTCTCGCGGAGGGCACAACGTTTCGCACGCAGCACCTCCAGCTCCTGTCGGCCGACACGCCGGAGCTGGCCCTGCAGAACTACTCCAACTTTAACGACGGCGAGTGGTACTATGCCTTCTGCTCCGACTATGACAACATCGACGCCGAGGGATACTGCCCGGAGACGGGCCCGGACCATGTGCGCAACGACCTGCTCGATACCGTCGACGTCTACCGCGTGGCGGTGAGCGTCTGGCCGACGGCGACGTGGACCACGCGCGATGGGGAAGTGATCGAGGTCTGGCAAAGGGGCGGCCAGGGCGTGTTGGGGGCGGCGGTCGAGATCGGCAACGACCACCTGATCTTTGGCAACGAGTATCTCGTAGACGCCACAGACTACCGCTTCAGTACTGGCGGCCTCCCCTACGCCGACCAGATCATCGCCCAAGAGCTGGACGAGCTAGAACAGGCGGCGCGGCAGTTCGAGCTGGTCATGGACCTGATATTCCGCGCCTTTAGCGAGTGGCGCGTCGGCGACTATTGCAACAGCGACCAGTTCGAGTCTTTTGGCATGGCCAGCAGCCTGCTGATGTCCGCCCTCGACGAGACGGCGAGCCGCTACTACATGCTGGGAGACAGCGATCTGGCCCGGGGTGTCTACCTCGAGGCCAGCCGGAACCAGGAAATGCACCTGGCGGCGCTGGCCACGCTGGCCGAGGAAACGGACCAGGCCTACCTGGTGAACGGCAGTTGGGAGATGCTCAACAATGTGAGCCGCATGCGCGACCGGGCGCGGCAGATCGAGGCCGGTTTTGACTTTTTCGGCTTCCGGCCCGACTATGCGCCGCTGCAGTCGTACGAGCAGTTGCTGGTGCTGACAGAAGGATACGGCGGAACCGGATTGCTAGGCACGGCGCGCGACCTGGAGGACCAGGCCCGCGAGGCGCAACGCACCTACGATACCAATGCCTCGAACATGTCCACCGAGCTGGATTTGTGGAAGTACGAGCTCGACGAGCAGTTGTTCGAGCTGTGCGGCGAGACGGAGGACCTGGACGGCGATGGCTACGGCGACTACAAGACGTGCGAAGGGGGGCTACAAGCGAAGAACTGGGCCGACTTCCTGACAGCCACCGCGCGCCAGGCGCTGGCCTGGAACCACGCCCAGAACATTGCCCTCCAGATCCTGAACGAACAGGAGCAAGCCGGCCAGACGATCATGGTGACGCTGGCTGCGGGACGCGCGATTGCCGCAGCCGACCTGGCCATTGGCAAGCTCGAAGCCAACAAGACGACCCGGACCACGGGCACCGGCACAGAAAGCGGTTTGCACAGCTCCTCAGAGTTCGGGGTTTCGACATGGCTTGAGTTCGGCGCCAAAGGGTCCACCCAGCCTGCCAACACCGAAGCGTACGTCAGCGTGGGCATTAAGGCGTCGGCAGAGTTGAAGTTTGGTTCAGACTGGAAGTCCTCCGACACCGACGTGACGGAAACCGTGTGGGATCCGGCCGCGGAACAGATCGCGGCCTACGAAAGTGTCAAGGAGCTCAAGCAGGCCGAGGCGGAGGCAGCGATCGTGGGGGCCGCCAGCGCGGAGACCGTCAAGAACCTGCTCCTCGAGCAAAGCGAGGCGCTGGAGGAGTGGCAGATCGCCACAACCGAACTGAACCAGGTGCTCGTCGAGCACGACAACCAGCTCGCAACCTGGAGCCGCCTGGTCAACCTGTTCGCGGAGGCCGTCCCCACGATCATGACCTACAACAGCCATCTCCTCAATCCGGCGTACCGCCTGTGGCGCGACTCGTTGACCATCCAATCGGCGGCGGCCCACGCCCTGGCGGCCCAGTTTGCCTACCTCACGGCCAGGGCCAGCGAGTACGAGCTGTTGACACCCTTCCCCAACCTCGGCGACATCTTCAAGACGCGCACGTCAAATGACATCCGCTTGTTCCTGGACGACCTGAAGGTGTGGCACCAGGCCCTCGACCTGCCCGGCCAGCTCAACCGCTACCCCTACACGCTGTCGGTGGCCGAGGATTTTCTCTTCCTGAGCGACGAACAGCTCGATCCTGATGGTGTCTTGACCCCTGAGCAACTGGCGCAGGAACGCTACAATCGGCTTCAGCAAGCGTTCGTCCAGCGGATGGACAACGGAGACCTGGAGATTGTCTTCACGACCTCTCTGGATCAACAACGTCCCGGAGGGCTCTTTGTCTTCAGTCCCAACATATGGAACAACCGCATCGCCGGCATCGGCGAGCCGCTGCCGGGCAACGAGGGCATCAAGGTCAACATCATCACCACCGAGCCTATCGATGCCGGCATGGTCGAAGTGGTGCTGGTGCACGATGGCCAGGCCACCTATCGCAATGCTTCGGCCCAGAATGTGGTGTACGATCCCGCCACGGCGGTGCCTGTCGGCTACCTGGTACCCCCCGACCTCAGCCCGGCCTACACGACGGTCGTCGTGCGGCCCGACATCAACGGCCAGGGGGGCCTGCCGAACAGCGGGTTGGTGAACCTGAGCGTGGCAGCTTCCCACTGGAAGCTGCGCATCCCGGCCGACTCGTGGGGCAACCTGGACGTGTCCCAGATCAAGGACATCCAGATCATCCTGGACACGACCGGCAGGGCGCTGCCGGGCCGGGGGGAAGCGGCGCGAGAGGACTCTGAGCGGCTGGCGGCCGGGCTGGAGATGGCGGCGCCGTCGCAGGAATGGCTCCAGCAGCTCCGCGCCAGCCAGCGGGCGGCGCTCGGCTTGAGTTTTGAGCGCACGGCGGAGACCGAGCGGGGCATCTCCCCACTCGCCATCCCCGGCGTAGTGGGAGGCTCCTACTTTGGCAGCCTTGTCGTGACCAGCCCGATTACGATCAGCGTCTACGAGCTGAACTTTGACCTGGTGAACGTCGAGGGCGCCCTGACCGGCGTGGTGAATGCCGAGGACTCGGCGCTTTCTCCAGAGCCGATCAATCTGACGGGCACGGCCGCCGGCGACGACTTTGTCCTCGCTTCTGAGGTCTTTACCAACGTCGTGAACGGGCGAGTCGTGACCCGGAGCTTTACCCTGGCCGGCCATGCCGAGGAGGAAGCCGACGTCCTGACGGGGGTCTACACGAGCACCATCACCAGCCTGTTGCCCGAGCCTATCGTGATGGAGGGCATATTCATTGCCACACGTCCCGGCGCGGTGGCCGGCGACGGATTGCTTGTGGAGTCGGGGGCGTGGCGCTTGCCGCTAGATACCAGCACGCCAATCACGGTCACGCTGATCAACGGTCTCATGCAGCCCATCGCGGGCACAGGGACCGTCACCTTCACCACCGACCTGGGGGAGGTGGTGCCTTCCACCGTCGAAATGGTCGACGGCGTGGCGGTGGCCACCTTTGAGGGCGGGGGTGTGCCGGGCGAGACAGTCGTGGTCGCCACGATGGGTGAGATGACAGGGCGGGTGCGGATCCAGGTCGCAACCCTCGACGGGCCGATCGCGGATGCCGGCCCCGACCAGCAGGTGGGTCCCGGTGCCACGGTCACGTTGAACGGCAGCGGAAGCAGCGACCCGAACGGCGACGCCCTGACCTACCACTGGGTGCAGACCGGCGGCAAGGCGGTGAGCTTTACGCCCGACCTGAGGATCACAACCTTCACCGCGCCGTCGAGCGCCGGGCCACTCACCTTTGCCCTGACCGTCACCGATACGACCGGCCTGGCGGATAGTGACGTCACCGTCGTCACCGTGAGGAACGCTGGCGCCCGACGGCCGACGCCGGTCCCGACCAGCAGGTGGATCCTGGCGCCACGGTCACGCTGGACGGCAGCGGCAGCAGCGACCCGAACGGCGACCCCCTGATCTACCACTGGGTGCAGACCGGCGGCGAGGCAGTCACGCTTCACGCCCGACCTGATGATCACGACCTTCACCGCGCCGTCCAGCGCCGGCCCGCTCACCTTCGACGCTGACCGTCACCGACCCGGGCGGCCTTTCCAACACCGACGCACGGTCGTCACCGTGAGCGACCTCGGCGCCGACGGCCGAAGCCGGTCCCGACCAGCAGGTGGACCCCGGCGCCACGGTCACGTTGGACGGCAGCGGCAGCAGCGACCCGAACGGCGACGCCCTGACCTACTACTGGGTGCAGACCGGCGGCGAGGCAGTCACCTTCACGCCCGACCTGATGATCACAACCTTCACCGCACCGTCGAGCGCCGGCCCACTGACCTTCGCCCTGACCGTCACCGACCCGGGCGGTCTATCCGACGCCGACAGCACGGTGGTCACCGTGAGAGACCTGGGCCCGACGGCCGAAGCCGGTCCCGACCAGCAGGTGGACCCCGGCGCCGCGGTCACGTTGGACGGCAGCGCCAGCAGCGACCCGAACGGCGACGCCCTGACCTACTACTGGGTGCAGACCGGCGGCGAGCCAGTCACCTTCACGCCCGACCTGATGATCACAACCTTCACCGCGCCGTCCGGCGCCGGCCCACTGACCTTCGCCCTGACCGTTACCGACCCGGACGGTCTGTCCGACGCCGATAGCACGGTGGTCACCGTGAGAAACCTCGCGCCGGCGGCCGAAGCCGGTCCCGACCAGCAGGTGGACCCTGGCGCCACGGTCACTCTGGACGGCAGCGCCAGCAGCGACCCGAACGGCGACGCCCTGACCTACTACTGGGTGCAGACCGGCGGCGAGGCAGTCACCTTCACGCCCGACCTGATGATCACGACCTTCACCGCGCCGCCGAGCGCCGGACCACTGACCTTCGCCCTGACCGTCACCGACCCGGGCGGCCTGTCCAACGCCGATAGCACGGTGGTCACCTTGAGAAACCTCGCGCCGACGGCCGAGGCCGGTCCCGACCAGCAGGTGGATCCCGGCGCCACGGTCACGTTGGACGGCAGCGCCAGCAGCGACCCGAACGGCGACACCCTGACCTACTACTGGGTGCAGACCGGCGGTGCGCCAGTCACGTTCGCGCCCGACCTGAGGATCACGACCTTCACCGCTCCATTGGCCGCCGGACCGCTAACCTTTGCCCTGACCGTCACCGATTCGGGCGGTCTGGCGGATGGCGACGTCACCGTCGTCACCGTGAGAAACCTCGCGCCGACGGCCGAGGCAGGGCCAAACCAGAAGGTGCGCGGAGGCGTCACGGTCACGTTGGACGGCAGCGCCAGCAGCGACCCGAACGGCGACGCCCTGACCTATCGCTGGAGACAGATCCGCGGCATACCGGTCATCTTCAATCCGAACCTGCGCATCACGACCTTCACCGCGCCGCCTGTGTGGACCCGACTCGGATTCACCCTGCGAGTCACGGACGGGGGCAAGTTGTCGCACACCGATACCGTGTTCGTCACCGTAGGTCCCTTCCCGGGTGCCGAAGCCGGTCCCGACCAGCAGGTGGTTCCCGGCGCGACGGTCACTTTGGACGCCAGGGCCAGCAGCAACCCCGACGGCGGCCCACTGTCCTACCGCTGGGTGCAGGTCGGCGGCCTCCAAGTCGACTTTTCGCCGGTGCTGAGCGTGACTACTGTGGTCGCCCCGAGCGGCCCGCTCACCTTCACGCTCATCGTTACAAGCACTGCCGGGCTGACTGACACCGATACGATCCTGATTACCGGCACCCCGGTTCGCATCTACCTGCCACTCCTCCTGAACGGCGGCCCGCAGGCGCAGGTAGCACCCGACCAAGGGGTTACCAGCGTGTTTGCCGGCAGCAACCTGGCCGGCAGAGTTCAGGAGACTATGGCATTGGACCTGTGGCGTCCGATATGGCCTTCCGGGTGGAGATATACGTCGCCCCGATCCTGGGCCGATGCGTATCAGCAAGTCCTGGGATTCCCTCTGCGAAGAGTGGCGAGTGCGGGTCCCCTGGACGGAGGAGGCCGGACGGTTGTTTGCAGGCGTGAGGCTGGATGAGATCGGTTCGGAGAAGAGGAGAGTAGGGGCCGGCCCCCGTGCCGGCCCCATGGCGACCACGGGGGGTGGTCCGTACGGCATCCCACAGCGCCTGCACCGCAGGCGCTGTGGGATGTTGCGCTCCAGCACCCCGCCGTGCACCCGGAGCTTGCCTGCAGCCGCGGGCTCCTGCCCGCAGCCAGCACAATTCACCCCATCACAATACCAGCCCGTCGCCTCTTCTCCGCGGTGATCCTCGCCAGAAGTATCCCCGCCACCAGAACCACAGCCGTACCTCGAGGTCTACCGCGGGCTTACCGGCACCCAGATCAGGCCGCTGCCGGCGGCCGCGTCCAGCCCCTCCATCGCCGTGCCGATCACGCTGCCCGGCCGGTAGTCCTTCCCCAGCAGCGCCGCCTGACCCTCCGGCCCGCCGCCAGCAGGTCGCCGGGGGCAATGGAGCCGTCCGCGGCGCTCGCCCTCACCTGCGCCTGGCCCGGCACCACCAGCAGCTGGTAGTCGCCATCGTGGTTCGCAGTCACTAGGCGATGCGAAGCAGCTGAGGAAGCCCTTGTCCATCACAGACCTGTCACCCGCCATTCCTGTTGCCCTCTCAGCGTGGCCGGCCCTTCAAAGGAAACAAGAAGTGATGTATTGCGAGAATCCCTGCCCCTGCGGCTACTTTGGGGATCCGGTCAAGGAATGCACCTGTACGCCAGCCATGGTGACCTGCTACCCAAAGCTCATCTCCGGGCCTGTGCTGGGCCGCATCGACATCCACATCGAGCTGCCGCGGTTGGAGTACGAGCGGCTGTCGGATGACCGGCTGGACGAGCCGTCGTCGGCAATCCGGCCGCGGCTGCCGAGAAGGGAGCCCGCCGTTTGGACCGGCATCCTTCCTGTTGTATAATCTGCGGCATACCACACGAAACCTGGGAGGGAGACCATGTTACAACCCAACACGCCGGCGCCGAGCTTTACCCTGCCGGCAGACGATGGCCGGGAAGTGAGCCTGGAGGACTACCGCGGCCGGAAAGTTGTCCTGTATTTCTACCCGAAGGACGACACGCCCGGCTGCACCACCGAGGCGTGCGGGTTCCGGGATGACTATGGCGACATCCTGGCCGCCGGCGCGGCGGTCCTGGGCGTCAGCCCCGATCCCGTCAAATCGCACGCCAAGTTCAAGATCAAGTTTAGCCTGCCCTTTGCCCTGCTCAGCGACCCCGATCATCGCGTGGCCGAGATGTACGAGGCCTGGGGCAAGAAAAAGAGGTACGGCAAGGAGTACGAGGGGATTCTGCGAACCACGTACCTCATCGACGAGAAGGGCATCATCACGCACGTATTCCCAGACGTCAAGGTGCAGGAACACAGCCAGGAGGTACTGGCAGCCTTGAGGTGATGAAGCCAACCGCGCGCCGTCGAGCCCAAGCGTAAGAGGGTCGCCGGGCACGCGGTGATCTGCGCCCGATGCCGAGGCACTCACAAGAACCTGGGTTGGGCCCGGCTCCGCCCTGAAGTACGGGACGGCGCTGTGCCAGGCGGAGTCTATCCCGCCTCCCACGCGGCAGGGATGCCGGAGCTTGCCTGGTCGCTACGCCGCCTCCTTGCGGAAGGTGATGAACTCCTTGTTCACCCGGTAGCCCAGGCCCGTGTAGAGTTGGAGCGCGCCGTTGGGATTGTTGGCGTCGACCCCGTGCGCGGTCTCGGTCATGCCCATGTCGCGGAACATGCGCATGGAGCGGCTGATGAGCGCCTTGGCTACCCCCTGCCGGCGCCAAGGTCGTCGCACAAAGATGCCCTCCGTGTAGCCACGCTTCCGGTTGTACTTTTCGTTCTCCTTCTCGTTCAAGAAGTTCTGTACGGCGCCCGCCACCTCGTCGCCGGCCCAGGCGACCTGGTACAGTTCCGGCCGGGTCAACGGGTGATCGCGGTAGGCCTCGAAGCGCACCTCGCTCCAGCCCTCCTCGCTGGCGCCCCAGTGGTCCCGGAATGCCTCGTGCGCAGCCTCCCAAATGGCGTGCAGGTGCTCCCTGCCCACCGGCCGCACCTCCACGCCTTCAGGAAGAGGCAGGTCCGGGAATGGCTCGGCGAGCGAGCGGACCATCTCGTAGCCCCAGCGCACGGGCGTGTAGCCCAGGTCCTCGAGCACCCTGCGCCAGTCAACTGCGGCGCGTTCGCTCCCCGCCTGGAAGAAGCGGCCGGTCACCGGCCGTTTCTCGGGCAAGCCGGCGTCGATCTCGCGGAGCCGCTGCTCGCACCAACGCACCATGGCGTGGCGCAGGCCCTGCGCTCCCCCTTCTTCGCCGGTCGCCACAGCAGGCGAGCCCGGACCGGTGTCGCGCCACGCGGGACGCAGGTGGGCAAAGTGCTGGTACAGGCGCACTCCGTCGTCCTGCTGGTACCACTCCACCCGGCTGTAGCCCACCATCTGTCCGTCTACTTCGACAAAGAGCATGTCGTGCCATGGATCCGAGTTCTCCAGGTGGCTGTAATCCCGCGCCACGTCCTCCACGGACAGCGCCCACTCGGTCTGGTCGGCCGTCAGGCCGCCGGCGATCACGTCCGCCATCAGGGGATAATCGACCTCGCCGCGGAAGCCGCGGAAACTCAGGCCGGGGATGGCCGGTGCACCCGGCACCGTGATGGCCGGCTGCTTTGTCTCTTCGACGGGCATGTTGTCTCCTCCTCGCTCGCTGCCCCTGTTGACAGGCTCCCATGATGCTAGCCTAACAATTGTGCAATCAGAGCCGGAATCGTTCTGAACCGGCGAAAAACTGCACTTTACCAACAGAGAGCCTTCAGGTAGACTGTCGTGACTGCCCACCGGCGGAGGTCACGATGAATCTACAGCCATTCACCACCCATGAACCGGAAGCCAAGCGGACAACCCACGCCATGCTGGTGCCCTGGGGCCTGTTTGCCCAGCACATCGGCCTGATCGAGGAGCTGGCGAAGGTGCCCATTCCGCAACGCAGCCAGGAGCATACACCCCAGAGCAAGCTTGTCGAGTTCTTCGTCGCGATCCTGAGCGGCTGTGCCTATCTGCAGGACATCAGCCGGGGTGTGCATCCTCTGGACCAAGACCAAGCGGTGGCCGACGCCTGGGGCCAGCCGGGCTGGGCAGACTACAGCGGCGTCAGCCGCACCGTGCACCATTGCACTGCGGAAACGGTGCAAGCCGTTCGGCAAGCAGGAGAGCGAGTCAGCCGTCCGTTCATCGACCGAGAGGTGGTGCTGGCTGTCCAAGAGAGTGGTGGGCTGGTGTACGATGGCGACCTGACGGGCCGACCGGTGTCGAGCACGAGCACGACCTATCCGGGTGCAGCGTTTGGCTGGATGGACGACTCGGTTCGTCTGGGGTATCAGGCCGCGCTGGTCAGTATGCACAGTCCCACCTATGGGCGGATGTGGCTGTCGGTCATGCCCCATCCCGGCGACACCGTATCCTGCCACCAAGCAGAAGCGTTGGTGCGGGCGGCCGAAGCCCGGACTGGGGTTCGGCCTGTGCGGCGGACCGAGTCTGCTCGAGCAGCGCATCTGGGAGCAACGGATCGAGCTACAGCACGCCCAGCGCCGCTTGGGTGAGAGGCAAGCCCAGGTGCAGGTCACTCGACGCAAGATGCAAGCGGCGTCTGACGAGTGGCGTCGCTCTTTGCGGGACGTGGCGCGCTGGATGGAACAGGATGGACCGCCGCGTGGCGTCAGCCGTCCCTACAGCCGCCTGGCCAAGGCCCGGCAGAGAGTCGCCGTGCGCTGGCGGCGGCTGCAGAGGCGGGGCCGCGAGGTACAACGCGCCCGGCAGGCCGTAGCGCGTCAGAGTCAGAAGGTGCACCGCCTCCAGAACGAGTTGGCAACGCTGGAGGCCCGCCTGGCCCACCTCCTCGAAGAGAACCGCACCAACCGAGGGCCCGTGCAGGCCACCTTTCGTCTCGATGGCGGCTTTGGCAGCGGCGAGAACCTGGCCTTCCTGATCGAGATGGGCTATGAGGTCTATGGCAAGGCCATCAGCGACAAGGTGACCGCTGCCCTGCGGCGGCGGGTGACCGGCCCTGCCCGGTGGACACGAGTGGGTGACAACGCCGAGATGGTGGCCTGGTCCGCTCTGAAGCTGGACTTCTGCCCCTATCCCTTGGACGTCGGCCTGGAACGCTTCCGCACCGGCCAGAAGGAGCGCTATGCCACCCTCGTTCACTACGGCTCCCAGGCCGTCACCGGTGACCTGGTGCGTTGGTTCGACTTCTACAACGCAAGGCAGACGATCGAGGCAGGGGTGAAAGAAGGCAAACGCGTCTTTGAGATGCACCATCTGAAGGTCCGCTCGACCGCCGGCCTGGCCATCCAGGAGGAGTTCACCGTGTTGGCCGCCAACCTGGTGCGCTGGGGTGCTGCCTGGCTGTATGAGCAACCTTTCCAGGCCAAGGCGCCCTTTGACCGGCCTCATGCCTCGGTCAAGCAGTTGGTCCGTATCGCCTCGAACACGACGGCGGTGGTGATGTGGCAGCCTGAAGGCAATCTGTTGTTAACGTTCGATGAACTCAGCCCCTTTCCAGGGGTGGAGCTCCGGATCGGACAGGGCTGGGCGTTTCAACCGCCCTTGCCGCTGTACAGGAATGACGTTTTTGAGCCGATTTGAATGATTCGGTCACTGATTGTGCAATCGTTACGCTAGGTGCAGCATAACTGCTCACCGGGTGAGTTGTCATCCCCCAAGTAGGGGATTCGGCGCGGGGAGACCGAGAGGCTGTGTTCTCCTGTGCCTCGCATTCCTCTCTTGCGTGGAGAGGGGTTCGGGGGTATGATAGCAGCATGCTCTCCACAACACGGATCTTGAGATCGGGTATGATCACCATTCGCTGCTATGCAACCAGTGATGCGGAAAGCGTAGGCAGGCTCATCGCCGATACCTACAGCCAGTTCAACCTCTCCTTTCTGCCCCCTGGTGAGAGAGGCCCCTTTCTGGGTCCGTTTCTCTATGCCAGATCGCCGGAGAAGGCGCACCAGGAAGCCATAGTCGAGGTCGTCAGCGCTCCCATCGTATATGTAGCGGAAGAAAGTGGGGACATTGTTGGCGTGCTGAGGGGGAGGAAGGAGAGGCTCGCCAGCCTGTTTGTGAGAGGCGACCGGCAGCGGAGGGGGATCGGCACGAGGCTGGTGGAGCGCTTTGAGCAGGAGAGCGCCGGGAATGGGTGGGCCGTGGTGCGCGTGGCTGCAACGCTGTATGGAGTCCCGTTCTATATGGCCTTGGGTTACCGGCGCTCGACGGGGGTCAGGGCAGGGCGGAGCTTTGAGGGGCGAGGGCTGAAAGTGCAGCCAATGAGGAAGGTCCTCAAGACGGCCATGAGCAGGGAGAGGGCGGGATGAGAAGGCGGTCGATAGTCCTGATGATCGTGCTGTGCCTTTCCCTCTTGCCCCTGGCCCCTTGCTGGCAGGCGGTGACGCCGGAGAGGTGAGTTCGATGGCCCGACCTTGGGTACCCCTGGTGCTGATGGGCTTCCTGGCGGTCATCTTGGCGGCCGGTTGTGCTACGCCTGCCACGCCGTTCCCAGCCAGCATTGCTGAAACGTCCCTTACTCCGCTGCCCACCCCCACGTCGCCCCCTGTCGCCGCTGCGAATCCATGCGGTATGGGGCCGATCGTCGTGCCCACCCCAGCCCGTGATCCAGGCTACACCCGGCTGGACCCCTCCACGGGCCTGCACGTAACCGGGAAGATGCAGCTCCTGGACCTGGTCACTTACCGCCTGCGGGTCACGGGCATGGTCGACCGGCCGCTGGAGCTGGGCTACGACGAGATCCGATGCTTGCCCAGGGTCCAGGCCACGCCGATACTCGTCTGCCCCGGCTTCTTCGAGGACGAAGCGACGTGGGCCGGGGCTGCTATCGCCGATGTCTTGGCTTTGGCCGGCGTGCAGGACGGAGCGCAAGAGGTCGAGTTCGTTAGCGCGGATGGGTACAGCACGAGACTCCCGTTGGACAAGGCTCTGGATCGGGCCAATTTCCTCGCCTACGAATGGGAAGGTGAACCCCTACCTCGCCTGCACGGTTTTCCCTTGCGTGTCGTCATTCCGGAGGCGCAGGGAAACCAGTGGACCAAGTGGCTGGTGGAAGTGAGGGTGCGCTAGTGCAATCGGAGGGGGCAGGCAGAGCAGGACAAGTGCATCATCTGCCGACAAAGGAGGAACCATGATGCCAACGGAAGCAGAACGACTCGAAGTCGCAAAGGTCATTCACGACTCCATCGGCTGGGCGTTGACCAAGGACCTTGACCGGCTGTTCTCCATCATGGCGCAGGACGAGGACCTGTTCATCTTCCATCCTGATTCCAAGTCAACGATTGTCGGGTTCGAGGCCTTTAAGAGCTTGAGCGAACGCGTCTGGATGAAGGATGAATTCAGGGCCACGGACTATGCCGTCAAGGATCTGCGCGTGCGATTTGCCGAGCTGGGCAACGCCGCGTGGTACTCGTGCCTGCTCGACGATCACGCCGAGTGGAACGGCCGGCCCACTGGCTGGGACAACTGCCGCTGGACGGGAACGCTGGAAAAGCGCGGCGGGAAGTGGGTGATTGTCCAGATGCATTTCTCGTTTCCAAAGGATGATTGAGGTCAGGCTATTGCTGAAGGGCTGGGCTATCGTGGAGCGTCACACGCCACGGGGGCGATTCATCGCAGTGCTCGAGGGGCGACCGCGTGCCTGATGGGCAGCCGAGCGCCGACAGGAGAACCAACCCATGACCCAGACAGCGCGTATCTTTGAGGCCAGCATTCAGAAGGCAGTTCGGCTGCCCTATCTTCTGTCCCTGCCCCAGGACCATGGAGAGGATGCTCGCCGTCGCTGGCCCCTGATCCTCTTCCTGCACGGCGCAGGGGAACGCGGCGACGACCTTGACCTCGTCAGGAAGCATGGCATCCCTAAGGTAATGGAGCAGCGCCCGGAACTGCCCTTTGTTGCCCTCTCGCCCCAATGCCCCGTCGACTCGACCTGGATGACCGAAATCGATGCAGTGCTTGCGCTGCTCGACGAGGTCGTGGCCCGCTACGCCGTGGACACAGACCGCTTGTATCTGACAGGCCTGAGCATGGGCGGATACGGCACCTGGTACCTGGCGACGCTCTATCCTGATCGCTTTGCGGCCATCGCCCCGGTGTGTGGGGGAGGCGAGTGGTTCTTTGGCTTCCCGGAGAGGGTGCGTGTTCTCAAGCGTCTTCCGATATGGGCTTTCCACGGCGCCAAGGATCCCGTCGTCCCGGTAGAGGAATCGTCAGAGCTGGTCAAGACCCTCCAGGACTGCGGCGGAAACGTGCGATTCACCGTCTATCCAGATGCAGGTCACGACTCGTGGACAGAGACATACGACAATCCAGAGCTGTACGCGTGGTTTATGAGCCACTCCTTGCGCGGGAGCGGTGCATGACCGCCCGCGCCTATCCCCGCGTCCTGGCACTGCCGCGCCCCATCGACCCGGACGGCAGCGATCTCATCCGGATCGTGCATTTCGTGAAGGCGATCCAGTACAGGCCGGATAGGCAATTCTGATCTGCTAAGGCTTGGCATCACCCCAGCTGTGCCTTGACGCACCGTGGCTCCTCGGGTATAGTCCACGCCATTATGGCGAACCCGGCCTCGACTGCGGAGTCAACGACCCAGTCCGGCGCGGCCCAGGAACTTGCCGCACTCCTCCAGGGACGCCGCGAGGAGATCGCGAGCTCCTGGCTTGAGGTCATTCGACGGGGTATGCCCAATGCTGCCTATGCGCGCCGCCCCTCAGCCGAGATCCTGGCCAACAACCTGGGCGCCCAGGATATGTTCGTCGCCTGGATCGAGGGCAAGGACCCCCTGGCAGAGTGGGAGAGCTCCGATATTCCAGGGGGTGGCTTGGCCTATGTGCTCGGCATTGGCCTGAACGACATCGTTGAAGCTTTGTGGCTTCTCAAGGATGCCGTCCTTCCCTACATCCTGGAAATCCGCCCCTCCGGTCCGGCTGTAATAGGGGCACTCACGGCCCAATTGGACGCGTCGCTGCGCGCCTGCGTGGGCGCCATGGTCGCTACGTTCTCCCGAATGGCCACCCGCTACCTCCAGAAGGAGCAGGAGCGCACCGCCATCCTGCTGGAGATGGCCGGGACTGCCAGTGGCACACTGGATTTGGACAGGGTCCTGCGGAACGTGGCCAGGGGGATTGCTGCGGCGGCCCAGGCGCGCCACTGCCTGCTCATCCTGGTGGACGAGGTCGGGCAGGCCGAGGCCCCCTGGGTGACCACGGAGCCTGCCGGGCCGACTGCCCCAGGCCCCGCCCGGCAGATCGTCCGCTCTGCCCTCGATTTGTACTGCTGGGCCTTGGTGCAACAGGCCATGCAAGAAAGGCGGCCGGCGGCCTGCTGCGACGCCGGCACGGATGGCCGCACGGACCGGGAACAGGCGAGCACCCTTGGGCTCAAGTCATTGCTGGCCGTCCCGTGCGTGGCCAAGAACCAGGTGCTGGCCGTGGCCTTGGTATACACGTGGGAGGACTGCCGCACGTTCACCGGCGACCAGATCGAGCTGGCGGCAGGCGTGGCCAACGTCGCTGCGCCGGCCATCGAGAACGCCAGGCTGTACCGGCAGGTGGAACAACTCGCCGCCCTGGAAGAGCGGACTACGCTCTCGCGCGAGCTCCACGACGAGCTGGCGCAGTCGCTGGGCGCAATCCAGCTCAAGGCATCGCTTGCCGCGAGCTTCCTGGCAGACGGCAGGGTGGACAGGTCCATGGCCTGCCTGCAGGAGCTTCAGGAGATGGCTGCGGCGGCGTACGCCGGCGTGCGCGAGTCGATCTTTAACCTTCGCGCCTCGGTCACACCCGGATCCCGGTTCCTCACCTCTCTCCGGGATTACCTGGCCGATTACCGGCTGCACTATGGGATGGACGTCTGCCTGGAGGCGAGCGATGCTGCCATCGCCGAGCTGTCGGGCGATGCCGAGTTGCAGGTGATCCGCATCGTGCAGGAAGCATTGGCCAACGCGCGCAGGCACGCCATGGCCGCCAAGGCCTGGGTGCGGATTTCCGGGAGCGAGGGAGAGGTCCATGTCTCGATCGAAGACAATGGCCGTGGCTTCGATCCAGCCGGTGCTGCCCACGCGGGCCGCCCTCACTTCGGGCTCCACGTCATGCGTGAGCGTGCAGAGAAGGTGGGGGGCAGCCTGGAGCTCGATTCGTGTCCCGGCCAAGGCACCAGGATCCTGGTGCGGCTGCCCGGATCGCCCGACTTTTACCCCAGGTGAGTGACCTTGCGTATCCTGCTCGTAGACGATCACGTGTTGTTCCGCAAGGGGGTGCAGGCCGTTCTCGCCTCTCGCCCCGGCCTCGAGGTGGTGGGCGAGGCCGGCGATGGGCTGGAGGCCATCGCCCTGGCGCGCGAGAAGATGCCCGATGTGATTCTCATGGACATCTCCATGCCGAACTGCAACGGCCTGGAGGCCACACGGCGGATCAAGCGGGAGATGCCGCACGTCAGGATCGTGATCCTCACCATCTCGGATGACGAGCAGGACCTGTTCGAGGCGATCAAGGCCGGCGCCCAGGGCTACATTATGAAGGATCTGAAAGTGCACAACCTATTCGATGTGCTGGAGGCAATTGGCCGCGGCGAATCGCCCCTTTCTGGTGTGATCGCGGCCAAGATCCTTCAAGAAATGCAGCAGCCGGCCCGTCGCCAGGTGTGGGAGCAGGTCGCGGATCCCCTGACACCCCGGGAAATCGAGGTCCTTCAGTTGCTGGCCCAGGGCTGCTCCAACCGCGACATTGCTACAACCCTCGTCATCTCCGAAAGCACCGTGAAGAACCACCTCAGGAACATCCTGGAGAAGCTCCACCTCCAGAACCGCATTCAGGCCGCGGTCTATGCCGTGCGCCAGGGCATACTCGACTCCTCTACCTAGCCCTCGACGTCCCTGAGCCGAAGCTCCCCGCCGTTTGTCCCGGCCTGCGAGCGGCCTGGAGTTGCCCGAAAGTACTACCAAAGATAGGCTTTCCGGTGGCCCATGTTGGACGGACAGAGGCATTGACCTGCGCCTGCCGCGGTGTTATACTGGACACGTGGCTGATACCATGAGCCGTCCCGTGCGTGTTGTGATCCTGTCCAACCAGTCGCTCTTCTGTGTTGGGGTGGAGAGCCTCCTTCGCCGCGAGGCGACGTTGGAGATCGAGACCTGTGGGCTCGACGTGGACCAGGCCCGCCGGTGCCTGAGCACCTTTCGTCCCGACGTGATCGTGGTGGACAAGGACGATCCTCTATGTGCCTTCGCAGGGCAGTGGATGCAGTTCGTGGCCGAAGCGCCGGGGGCGCGCATGGTCGAGCTGAGCCTCCGCGAGAACAGCATCCGCATGCAGCCCGGAGACCAACCGCTGGCCTTGGAGCCAACCAGCCTGATCGCAGCCATCGAGCGACCGGCCTGAGAGGAGAATGCATTGACCGAGGGCGCAGCCTCCACCTATCACGGACACCACCACGACGAGGACCTGACCAAACCCCCGCACCGGGGCCTGCGCAAGCCGGTCACCATCGTCGCCGGATTCTTGGGCGCCGGCAAGACCACGCTGCTCAACCATATCCTCGCCGAGAAAGATGAAAGAAGGACCGAGGTTATCGTCCGTGAGTATGGAGCGGTGGGCATTGACCAGGAGCTGATCAAGACCAGTGCGGCGCACATCCTGCTGATCGCCGGGGCCTCCATCTTTGTCGATCCTCAGACCATGCTCTATTGGGGCTTCGAGGGCCTCTATTCCCGGTGCGACGTCAAGGGCACAGGCCGCTTCACCTGGAAGGACGTCGACTTTGACCAGGTCCTGCTCGAAGCCAGCGGCCTCGAGGTCCCCGAGCACCTTGTCAGCATGTTTTTCCTGGAGCGCCTGCGCGACCACTTTCGCCTGGATTGCACGATCGTGGTCGTGGATGCCGAGTACGGCGAGCTGAACCTGGACGAGTACCGGACGGCCCGTGAGCAGGTGGCCTTTGCCGACGTTCTGCTCGTCAACAAGATCGACCTCGCGGACGAGGCCAAGATCGTCCGGCTGGAGCGCCGGCTGCGCCGGATCAATGCCATGGCCCGCCTCTACCGGACCACGTTTACCCGCCTCCCGATGGACAAGGTGCTGGATGTGGACCTGTTCGACGGTATCCCCGGCTACGACGCGCTGCGCGACACCGTCCAAGATTGGGAAGAAGCTAGGCCTGCCGGAGGGGAGACCGTGGACGACTTTCAGAGTGTGGTGCTGTCGGAAACCCGGCCGCTGGACAGAGACAAGGTCAATGCCTGGATTAACGATCTCTTCTCGCGGCAGGGCATGAAGATCCTGCGCAGCAAGGGGTTCCTCTATTTCGTCGGTTACGAGCACCGCTTCGTGTTCCAGGGAGTGAGGATGACCTTCCACTCCCAGGCGGACCGGCTCTGGAACCCAGGTGAGGAGCGCAAGAGCACCATCGTACTGATCGGACAACACCTGGAAAACGGCGAGGAGCTGCAGCGGTCGTTCAGCGAGTGCGCCGCTTAGGTAGTTTCGTGTGCAACAAACCATAAGGAGAAGGAACAGTGGCTGACGGAAGAGATATCATCGAGCAAGCATACGAGATCCTCATGCAGGTCTCGGGCAAGACCGATGAGCTGAAGGGGGGCTATTCCAACGACGAGCACATCGAGCTCACCGAGGGCCTGGAGGGTGCCCAGAAGTGGGTGGGCCTCTGCCGCCGCAAGATCTGGCTGAGGGGCAAGGAAGGGACCGATCTGGCGATGGGCTGCCTAAACGCAGCCACCCAGCTCCAGGCATCGCTGGGGCAGCCGCTCGACGCCATCGAGGCGGCTGCCGACCTATCGGCCCGCTCCGAAGCCCTGGCCCGCCTGATCTCGACCAAGTCACAGGTACTGACCTAGCTGCATGGGTACGCGCCGCACGTAGGCATCTTACCAACCTGATTCGACTGGCCCGCGGAGATTGGCTCCGCGGGCGGCCGAGACCTCCGACTCACCTGGCTCCCACTGGGACGGGTGAGCGTTAGGCATGGGGAGCAATCCCCATACCCGCCGTTTCTTGCGAAGGAGGCTCTCTTGCCCCGTCTGTGACGGGCTGCCCCGCATAGGGGTAGCCGGTGAATGACCGGTGCAAGGGAGTCTCTTTTTTCATCGCGAGACGGGCGACAGCCTTTTGAGTGAAGGAAAGGGGGTGGTTCAGCAGCAAACAAATCGGGCCTGCGGGGACGCAGGCATGGCATCTGGCAGACTGCCGCAGCCGGAATTACGGCACAGGGCTGTTTCCAAACCAATCGTAGGGTCTGAAAGGAGCGTAAGCGACAATGGCTTCAGAAGTATTCTTCATGAACGACAGGGCGAATGGCCTCGCGGAGAGCATCAAGTACAAGGCCGTCAAGGTCTTTCGCGATGCCGGCTTGGGCGAACTCTTCAAGCCCGGCGACACCGTGGGCGTCAAGATCCATTTCGGGGAGCATGGCTGTTCTCTGAGCCTGCGCCCGCAATACGTGCGATCGATCATTGAGGAAATACAGCGCAAGGGCGGCCATCCGGTGGTGGTCGACTGCACGACCATCGTCTTCAACGAGTATACGTCCCGCGCCACCCGCGCCGACATGCTCAAGACCGGCGCCCGCCACGGCCTCACCGAGGAGACGCTCGGCTGCCCGATCTGGATCTGCGACGGCGAGTATGGCGAGAATGAAATCCGCGTGCCGGTCCCGCACGGCACCTTCCTGACGCACAGCTACATGGGCAAGCAGTTGCTCGACCTGGATGCCATGATTGTGGTGACTCACTTCAAAGGTCACCCCATGGGCGTGTTCGGCGGGGCGATGAAAAACGTGGGCATCGGCTGCGGCTCCAAGAAGGGCAAGGCTTCGACGCACCTCCTGAACCACCCTCTCTACGGCGTCCGGAATTGGACCGTTAACCAGGAAGCAGCGCAGGCCGCGGCCCAGGCACCTCATCCCAACCCGGTGGATCGGCTGATCGAGGGCTGCCCCTTCGGCTGCTATTCCTGGGACGGCGAGAATGTGCTGTTTGACCGTGCCAAGTGCGTCGGCTGTTCGGCCTGCTTCGGGCCGGGCATGTACAGCGGCATCGTGGGCCCCATCCCCGAGATCCTGGTCCAGTGGGCCAACACGATCCCCGATTCCATGGCAGCCTACGTGAATGCCATCGGCAGGGACAAGGTCGGGTATGTGAACTATGGTGTCGATATCACGCCCTGGTGCGACTGCGTGAACTTTTCCGATAAACCCGTGGTGACGAACCTCGGCGTCTTCGCCTCCAAGGATCCGGTCGCCATCGACATGGCCTGCCTGGAGATGACCGAGCAGCGCTCCGCCACACCGGGCTCTAAGGCCGATGATCTGGGCTTTGGCGAGCCGGGTACCGAGCGGTTCACCAACTGCTCGGGCATGGCGGGCGTTAGCCAATGGGCACAGATCCACTCGGGCATGTACAACGGCCTGGGAACCTCCGAATATGAGCTGGTTCTCTCCCAGCCGGCGGAGGAGCTCGACTTCTGGATGAAGCCGTACACTCCCGCCAACACGTGGGGGATGGTTCACCGCGAGGCCATGCGCAAGATGGACTGGTCCATCGAGCCCTATACCTACGCCGACCTGCAACTGTCCATGATCGAGATGAGCCTCAAGCCGAAGGGCAAGGTCGCGGAGCGGGAGCTCTAGGCTCCGCTGCGTGCGAACAAGGAGATAAGGAAATGAAAGGTGGATATGTAGGCAAGCTGCTCTTTGTGAACCTCTCCACGGGCGCCATCGAGGAGAAACCACTCGAAGAGGAGATGGCCAAGAGCTTTGTCGGCGGGTATGGCATTGGCGCGCGCCTGCTCTACAGCATGATGAAACCCGGCATCGATCCTCTGGGGCCGGATGCCGTCCTGGGCATCGTGACCGGCCCCCTGACGGGGACGGGCGCCTTCTTCAGCGGTCGCTTCACCGTCGTCTGCAAGTCGCCGGTGACCGGCGGCTGGAACGATGCCAACAGCGGCGGCTACTTTGGACCGGAGCTAAAGAAAGCAGGGTTCGACGGTGTGTTTGTCACGGGCAAGGCGAAGGAGCCTGTGTACATCTGGATCAAGGACGGGCAAGCCGAGATCCGCCCCGCCGGCGAGCTGTGGGGCAAGGATGCCACCGAGACCCGCGAGCTGCTGCACCAGTTGACGGGGGATGACAAGGTGCAGGAGGCGATCATCGGGCCGGCAGGCGAAAAGCTGTCGCTGATGGCCTGTGTCATGAACGACCGCCACCGGGCGGCCGGTCGCGGCGGATGCGGCGCCGTCATGGGCTCGAAGCTGCTCAAAGGCGTCGTCGTGCGCGGCACCGGGCAGGTGCCGGTGGCCAACCCGGCCAAGCTACGGGAGGTCAATCGTGCCATCAGCGCGGCCCTGAAGGGCGGCGGCATGATGGGGATGGCCGCCGGCTTTGGCGAGTATGGGACTGGGCTCCTGACCACCATGGGAGCCCTTAGCGGCGACATGCCGATCAAGAACTGGGGCGGCGTGGGCATGGTCGACCTTGGCCCGGACGCGGCAAACGAGCTGGGCGCCGCAACCATGGATCCCAAGTACAAGACCCGCGCTTATGGCTGTGCCAACTGCCCCATGGCCTGTGGTGCGCACTATGAGGTGAACGACGGCAAGTGGCCCGTGGGCAAGACCGACCGGCCGGAGTACGAGACGATGGGTACCTTCGGTGGGATGTGCCTGAACGGCAACGCCGAGTCTGTCATCAAGTGCAACGATATCTGCAACCGGTACGGCCTGGATACGATCTCGACCGGTGCGACGGTGGCCTGGGCCATCGAGTGCTACGAGAACGGGCTCTTCACCAAGGAAGATACCGGGGGCATCGAGCTGACCTGGGGAAACGCCGACGCCATCGTCGACATGACCCAGGCAATCGCCGACCAGACGGGCTTGGGCAAGATCCTGGCCCTCGGCTCGGCAGCAGCCGCGGCCAAGCTGGGCAAGGGCTCTGAGTACCTGCAGACGGTCAAGGGCATCGAGCTGCCCATGCACGACCCCAAGCTCGCCCAGGGCTACGCCCGCACCTACCAGTTCGATCCGACCCCGGCCCGCCACGTAAAAGGCGGCTCCGGGCAGCTAGACGGTCAGAGGCCTCCAGAGACTCGCTACTTTGCTGAGGCGGCGGGCTTTATGGACATCATGGTCACGGCCAACCTCGAGAATCGGGAACGTGGTCGGGCTGTGCATGTTCTCCATGCTGTCGGGCGCCCAGAACGTGGTCAACAACATGATGGAAGCGGTCACCGGCGAGCCCTTCAAGTCCCAGGACCTGATGCGCGGGGCCATGCGCGTCCTGACCATGAGGCATGCGTTCAACCTCCGAGAGGGCTTCAAGCCGGCCGATTTTGTCTTGCCCAAGCGCGCCATCGGCGAGCCACCGCAGACGGACGGCCCACTCGCCGGAGGGACGGTGAATGCCAAGCGCCTGGGTGAGTACTTCTTCAACTTCATGGGCTGGGACAAGGAAACAGGTAAGCCGAGCCGCCGCGAGCTCGAGCTGTTTGGCGGCATGGACGACGTCGTACAGGACCTATACGGATAACCAGGAGGCTAACCATGTTCGGACACGAAGCACCACAGTTCGAGACCGAGGCCTACTACAAGGGTGAGATCAAGCGGGTCGCACTCAGCGACTACAAGGGCAAGTGGGTCGTGCTCTTCTTCTACCCCGGATGCTTTACCTTCGTCTGCCCGACTGAGCTGACCATGCTGGCCGATGTGTACCCGGAGCTCCAGGAGCTGGGCGCCGAGGTCCTTTCGATGAGCTGCGACAGCGTCTACTCGAGCAAGATGTGGCACGAGGCGGAGCTTGTCAAGATGGTGCCGGGAGGCATCCCCTTCCCCATGTTGGCCGATCCGGGCGCAGACATCAGCAAGGCCTATGGCGTCTTCGACGTGGCCCTGCGCCAGAATGTGCGCGGCCACTT
Source organism: uncultured Chloroflexia bacterium (assembly GCA_963701775.1). Taxonomy (GTDB): domain Bacteria; phylum Chloroflexota; class Anaerolineae; order JAAYZQ01; family JAAYZQ01; genus DAOQVR01. Next base: position 355,530 of record CAVPBH010000027.1, on the reverse strand, counting down.
TATCATCAACCCCGACGGCATCATCAAGGGGATGCAGATCCTGCCTCCAGAGGTGGGACGGAACATTGACGAGATCGTGCGCGAAGTGCATGCCCTCAAGTGGGCGGCCGATACCAGGGAGGTCCTGCCCGCCGGTTGGCGACCGGCCACTCCTGGACTCAAGCCGAACATCGATCTGGCGGGCCAGGTGTGGGCCACCTGGAAGCCGCCGCGGAAAAAGTAGGGAGGGGGCGCGATCTCTATGAGAATCCTGATTACCGGCGGCGCGGGGAGCGTGGGCAAGGAGCTGACCCAGCGCCTTGTCGAGCTAGGGCAGCAGGTCCGTGTCTTTGACCTGCCCGTCTGCGACTTTTCCGCGCTGGAAACGATGGCGGGCGTCGAGATCGTCCGCGGCGACATCGGCGACGCGGACACTGTGCAGGCCGCGGTGCAGGGGTGGATGCCGCCCTGCACCTGGCCGCGTTGCTCCCCTTTGCCAGCGAGCGGAACCGCGACAAGACCTTCAGTGTGAACGTGGGGGGCACCCGGCGCCTGGCGGAAGCCATCCGCGCATCGGGCGGCCAGGCTCGACTCGTCTTCTCGTCCACCGTGGCCACCTATGGCAACACCATGGAGTGCGAGCCACCCATCCGGGTCAGTCATTCCCAGGGTTTTGTCGACATCTACGGGGAAAGCAAGATCGCGGCCGAGCGGGCCATCCTCGAATCCGGGGTCCCGTACACCATCCTCCGCATCTCCGGCATCGTCATCCCTGCCCTGATGGACCCGCCCGAAACCTACCCCTTCATGCGCGACCAGCGCATGGAGTTCGTGGCCCGCGCCGATGTCGTGACCGCACTCCTGGCAGCCGTGCAGCGTGAAGCGGCCGCCAACAAGATCCTCAACATCGCAGGCGGTACGAGCTGGCAGATGCAGGGCCACGAATACGTGGAAGCGGTGTTCAAGCTGCTGGACATCCCCGTCGAGGAAGCGCACTACCGCGAGACCCCCTGGTGGAGCGACTGGTACGACACCGATGAGTCACAGGCTGTGCTGGAATACCAGAACACGCCCTTTGCGCTCTACCTGGAACAGCTCGACCAGGCCATCCTGGAGGCGCTGGGTTAATCGACTGACAGACAGTGGGGTGCAGGATCTCCGCCAATCCGGGAGACTGCACCCCACTCTGACGGGCAACCGAACATGAAGGTGACGGTCCAGTTTTTCTCATTCTACAAGAACCTTGCCGGGGCAGAGAACGCCACCGTCGAGCTGCCGGAAGGCGCCAAGCTATCCAAGCTGGTCACCCTTCTGATGCAGCAGTACCCCGGCCTCGCACCCACCCGAGAGCGGGCCATGTTCATGATCGGCCAGCGAATTGCGTCCCGCGAGGCGGTCCTGAGCGATGGTGACCAGATCATAATGTTTCAACTCCTAGGCGGTGGATAGGGGCGCGCTTGCACGACGGACGCCGCGTGCGGTACAATACCGGGCAGCAAAGCTGGCCTGTCGCCGGCACCGAGCTGCCCGAGAAAAAGGAGATAACCCATGGCACTCTCATCTGGCTCAACATTGCTCTCGCTGAAGAACGACCCACGCGCCAAGGAGATCCTTGCCCGCCATCTGCCGGGCATCTGGGAGCATCCTCAGCTCAAGATGGCCCTGGGCATGCCGCTCAAGGTGATTGCCGCCATGCCGCAGGCCAAGGCAGCCGGCATCACGCCTGAGATCATCAAGGCGATCGACGAAGAGCTGAGCAAGCTCTAGCCATCCCCAAGCCGGGACGCCGGCCTCATGTGGGTCTTTGTCTGCATGGGGCCGGCATCTCGGCCACAAGGTAGAGCCCCGGTCCCGTTCTCGCTCCAGCCTGAGCGTTCCCACAGGCCGGATGGGTGAGCGCCCGTGGGTCTGTTGTCCCGGCGCCGCTGTTCGGCTACAATGGGCAGCATGCCTGGCGGTAGCGAGCGCATTGATCGCCGTCAATTCCTAAGAGGTGCCGGCGCAGCCCTCCTTGCTGCGTTCCTCTCGGGCTGCGGCCCGTCCAAGCCGCCTCCGGCCTCACAGGGCGTGTCCGCGAGCCCTCCTATCCCCACATCTACAGCAACAGTGCCGGTCACCCCGACTCCGGCCGGGCCCTTCACGTCGCCCCTGGCGTCGTCGACGCCCTCTGTAGAAGTATCGCCTGCGCCGCCGCCCACGCCCACGCCGACGCCGCTGCCTACCCCCTTTCCTCCGGGGCCTGCCACCAAGCTCGGCCTCTTTGTCGCCTGGTACCACCCCCAAGTCATGGACCTGGTCGCCACGGGCAATGTCGCGCTGCTCAAAACCCTGGAGTTCGACCCGGCATTCCTGGCCGATGTTCGGGCGCGCTCGCCCAAGACCCTCATCGTCGGCCGGCCGCTCCTTGGACAGCTCAACCTGGACGCCGATGTGGCCGTCGAGGCGCGCCGTGCCGTCGAAGCGGTCCTTCCCCTGGCACAGCATCCGGGCCGCGCGGAGCTGGTCGATGCCTGGGAGGGCTACAACGAGCCGGTGCCCGGAGACGTGGATCAGATGCGCCGGCTTGCCGAGCTGGAGGCCGAAAGGGTGCGACTCCTGGCCGATAACGGGCTGCGGGCCGTGGTGGGCAACTTTGGCACGGGTAATCCGCCGCTGGAGTGGTGGCCGGCCTTCCGGCCGGCGCTCGAGGCGGCCCAAGCCCACTCGGGCTACCTCGGCCTGCACGAGTATTCTGCCCCCACGATCTGGACCAAGACCACCCGCTTGCCTCTGGACTTTCGTGTCGACGCGGGCGACGACGGCTGGCTGACACTGCGCTACCGCAAGGTGTACCGGCAACATCTCTTGCCCTGGGGAATGCAGCTCCCTCTGCTCATCACCGAGTGCGGCGTGGACGGCCTAGTGGCCAACCGCCCCGGACCGCCCGGCCAGGGCTGGCAGGACTTTCGCGACTACTGGGCGGAGCTTGGTATGGGACTCGACGCCCCCGGCAACTACGTCGAACAGCTTGCCTGGTACGACGGCCAGCTTCAACTGGACGATTTTGTGGTCGGCGCATCGATCTTTGCCATGACCGGCTACCAGGAATGGTTCAGCTACCAGATCCAGGGCGAGGCAGCGGCCATCCTCCAGCAGTATCTGTCGGTCCATCCATCTCGCTAGGCAGGGGAAATGATCACAATCGAAGAGGCGCGCCGCCACTACGAGGGCGCGGACGCCATTCACGACTTTGACCATGTGCTGCGCGTGCTTGCCCTGGCCGAGCGCCTGGCCCTGGCCGAGGGAGCCGATCTCGAGATTGTTCGCACTGCGACCCTGATGCACGACATGGCGCGCAGCGGCAGCCTTCCGGGCGCCGATCATGCCGAGGCGGGCGCCGACATGGCCCGCCGCCTGCTGGCAGACTATCCGGCTGACAAGGTGGAGGCGGTCGCGCACGCCATCGCCGCACATCGCTTTCGGGCCGGGCCGGCACCGCAGACCGTAGAGGCCAGGGTGCTGCACGACGCCGACAAGCTCGATGCCATCGGCGCGATCGGCGTGGCGCGTGCCTTTGCCTACGGCGGGCATGAAGGGCAGAGGCTGTGGGGTGACGTGCCCGGCGGCTACCAAGAGAGCGACGACACCCGCGCCGACCACACGCCGGTCCACGAGTTCCACATGAAGCTGGTCAGGATCCAGGGACGCCTTCTGACCGAGAGTGCGCGCCGGCTGGCGGCCGGCCGCCACGCCTATATGGTCGCCTTCTTCGAGCGCCTGGAGCAGGAGGTGCACGGACTGGCCTGAGCTTGACATCCCCGGCTGGCCGTGCTAGACTGGGCCGACAACTAAATATCAGTGATCGTGGTGCCCTGTCGCCCGGAAGCGCGGGGCCCAAGGGGTGAAGCCGGTGCGAGTCCGGCGCTGTCCCGCAACTGTAGTCTGATTGCCGTCAGAGAGCCAGGTCACCCGCCCCGATCGCGCTGTAGACCTTCGCGGAAAGGGGGTAGGCGCATGGCTCCCAAGCCATGAACCACCTCTTGTCGAAAGGCAAGAGGTTTTCTATATGAAACAGATGCCCTGACCGGTAGGTCAGGGCATCTGATTTAGGATAAAGGAGAAGATGATGAGATCTGGAGTTGCTCGCTTGGTCCTCGTAGGGGTGCTTCTTTCCCTGCTTGTCTCGCCGGCCTTGGCTATGGCGGACCTGCCTGCTGCCCTCGACTACCTGAAAACGCAGCAAAGCGCGGATGGAGGGTTCGGCAACGGCTTCAGCCCCGAGAGTGCCCTCGGTTCCACCGCCGACGTCCTGCTTGCCATCGTCGCACTCGGTGGTAATGTCGCCTCGTTTGCCCAAGGGGACAACACGCCTCTGACCTACCTGGCCGCGAACGCGCCATCGGCCGCGAGTGCCGGCGACCTCTCCAAGCTTATCCTGGCCCTGGTGCCGGCGGGCGAGAACCCGCGAACCTTCGGCGGCGTCGATTCCGTGGCCAAGCTGGAGGCGTTAGCCGGCGCGGATGGAAGGATTGGCGGCGCGGCCGATACGTTCGTCAGCACCCTCATGGCCGTGGTCGCGCTCAAGAGCGTGCAGCGGCCCATTCCAGGGGAGTCACTCGGCCTAATCCGCCAGGCCCAGCAGGAAAACGGTGGCTGGGCCTGGGACGGCACGGCCGGAACTGCGGCGGATACCAACACTACTGCCTATGCCCTCCAGGCGCTCGTGGCCGGCGGGGAGGCCGTCGATGGCCCTGCCGTGACCAAGGCCCTCGAGTATTATGACACCATCCAGAACGAGGATGGCGGCTGGCCCTACCAGAACCCCTCCGACTTTGGCACCGCGACCGATGCCAACTCGACCGCGGTCACTGTGCAGGCGATCCTGGCTGCCGGCCAGGATCCGGCGGGCGCCGGCTGGACCAGCGCCGCAGGCAAGACACCTTATGACGCGCTCGATGGCTTGCAGAATGCAAGTGGTGCCTGGGCCTGGAAGGCGGATGTTCCAGGTGACAACCTGCTCGCCACCGTGCAGGCCGCGCCTGCCCGTGCCGGCAAGGCATTGCTCCTGTCTACGATGGGCGTCGGCGAGGCCGTGAGCACTGCACCGGTCACGGTGCCCGTGACCGGTGGCCTGGGACTGGATCCGGCCTGGCTTGTCGCGGCCGGTGCTGCCCTGGCGGCCGGCGGCGCACTTCTCCGAGGACGAAAGCGGTAGCCGGTGCTGCTTCCGACGCACTCGCTGCTTTGGCGAGCCAGGCCCGTGCGGCTTTCCCTATTGGGCCTGGCTGCGCTGCTCCTGTTCGCCCCCGGTCAGTTCGGGCTTGCCCTTGAGCAAAGCACGGGACCGCTCCGCACAGACCAGGACAGCCGCGCCGGGCTTGCCATCCGCTTTGACTACGGCACGCTGGTCACCCGCTGCATCGAGCTCGATGGGCAGGAAATGACAGGGTCAGAGCTTCTGGCCCGTTCCGGCCTGAACTATGTGATCGACTCGACCCACGGCGGGGGGATCACAGTCTGCAAGATCGAGGGCACTGGCTGCGACTACCCGGTGGAGGCCTGCTTCTGCCAGTGCATGGGGAATGGCCCCTGCGGCTACTGGAACTATTACTACCGGGAGCCCGGCCAGGTGGAGTGGGTCTACTCACCCCTGGGCGCGCTGATCCACCAGGTTACGCCGGGCTCGGCCGAGGCCTGGGTGTGGGGCGATGGCCACACGCCGCCCGAGCGGGCACTCGACTTCGAGTCGATCTGTGGCTCATCTCCTGCTCTCACCCCAACCGGCTCCGCGGAGGCTGCAAGCCCGACGCCGGCTGCAGCCCTCTCGCCGAATGCGGGTGAGAGCGCAGCCCTGACGCCATCGCCGTTCCCGGCAGCACATTCGAGCCCGGTGCCCACCCCACTCCCTTCTCCCGGGCAGCAGGCGAGCGAACCCGGCGAGGGAGACGCCTCCGTCCGGCCCCCCAGCCCTCTGAGCAGGTATTGGCCCTTTGGCCTCATGCTGCTGGCCCTTGCCGCCGTGGCGGCCTACCTGCGGGCCGGGCGCCGCTTATAGCGCCATGGATACGCGGAACTCCCTCAATGTGCTCAACACGGGCTCGCTGCTCGTCTGGCTGGCCGCGGCTGCCGTGCCGGCCTTTACGCTCCGCAACCCTCTATACCTGGTGCTTGTCCTGGGCAGTGCCTGGCTGGTCCACGCGGTCCACGGGCGCGGGTCAACCGTGGGCACAAGCTGGGGAAGCCTGATCAAGCTTGGCCTCTTTCTGGTAGTGCTGACGATCCCCTTCAATGCCCTGGCCAATCACAGCGGCGACGCTGTGCTCTTCCGGCTGCCGGAGGGTTGGCCGGTCGTCGGTGGGCCGGTAACCCTGGAGGCCGTCATCGCGGGCGCAGTCAACGGCTTGGGCCTGTTCACCATCCTGGTGGTCTTTGCTGCCTTCAACGCAGCGGTCGACCACTATGAGCTAATGCGGGCCACGCCGGCGTTCCTGTTCCAGGCCGGTGTGGTCATCTCAATCGCCATCACCTTCGTGCCGCAGTTGGTCCTGAGCGCCAAGGAGATCAGGGAGGCGCAGCGCATCCGAGGTCACCGCTTTCGAGGGGTGCGCGCGCTGCTGCCGTTGGTCCTGCCTTTGCTGGCGACGAGCCTCGAGCGAGCCATCCAGTTGGCCGAGACGATGGAGGCGCGCGGCTTCGGCGCTTCTGTCCGGCCCGTCTCGGGACGGCAGTCGAGCCTCATGCTGGCGGGCACCCTGGCGGCGCTGCTCGCGCTCCTGACCGGCCTATTCCTGGCAGCCTACCGGCCCTCTGCGGGCCTGCTGAACTGGAGCCTGGTGTCTGCCGGAGGCCTCGGGCTTGTGGTGGTGTTCTGGCTCGAGGGCAAGCGCGTGCGCCGCACTCGCTACCGACGCAGCCGGTGGACCATGCGCAGCACCCTGGTCACCGTGGCAAGCCTCGCCGCTCTCGCCGGCCTGCTGGTTGCCCGCAGCACCGTGCCGGAGCTATTGGTCTACGTTCCCTATCCGCCGAATTCGCTGCTGCCTCCCTTCAGCCCATGGCTGGGTGTCGCTCTGCTGCTCTTGGCCATCCCGGCTCTCCTCACACCGGCCGCCGGCCCCGGCCCGGACAAGAAGCGGCGAGCTGGGAGCAGTGGGGCAGCGGACTATGCTCTCTGTGACGAGGATATGGTGGAATGATCCAATTCGACCGCCTCACCTACCTCTATCCGGGAGCGCCGGGCCCGGTTCTCCGCGGCCTCACGCTCGAGATTCCGGATGGCGAGTTCCTGCTCGTGATGGGACCCTCCGGTGCGGGCAAGTCTACCTTCCTGCGATGCCTCAACGGATTGGTGCCCCATTTCTACGGGGGGAGCATCTCTGGCAACGTGCGCGTCTACGGCCGCGATCCCGTCGCCTTGGCTCCGAGGGGCATGGCGGACCAGGTCGGCTTTGTTCTCCAGTCTCCAGAGGCCCAGTTCGTCGTGGACAGGGTAGAGGATGAGCTTGCGTTTGCCATGGAGAACCAAGGGCTTGATCCCCTCCTGATGCGCAAGCGGGTGGAGGAGGCGCTCGACCAACTTGGGATTGTCCACCTGCGGGGGCGCTCGGTGCACACTCTGTCGGGCGGGGAGAGGCAGCGGGTGGCGATCGCCGCGGTGATGACCCTCCAGCCGCGCGTCCTTGTGCTGGATGAGCCTACTTCGCAGCTTGACCCGCAGGCGGCCGAGGAAGTACTCGATACCTTGGTCAAACTGAACCACGACCTGGGGCTGACGATTGTGCTGTCGGAACACCGGCTCGAGCGGGTTGTGCAATACGTGGACCGCATCCTCTATCTTCCGGGCGAGGGCCGGGCACCCCTGCTGGACGAGCCGCGCGCGGTGCTGGCGCAGGTGGACCTCGTTCCTCCCTTGATCCGGCTCGCCAAGGCCCTCCGGTGGTCGCCCTTGCCTCTTACCGTCAAGGAAGGGCGGCGCTTCGTGGCGAGGGTTGCACCCCGTGATGTGCACGCCGGCACCGAGAAGGAAGCACCCGAGACGCCTGGGGGCGGGGTCGAGTCCGGGCGATCGTCCGCCGCGCCCGGTCGCGCGGCGGAGAAGGGCGTCTCCATCTCCGTCCGCGGTCTGACCTTTTCGTACAACGGCCATCCTGCGCTGGATGCTCTCTCCCTCGAAATCCGGCAGGGTGAGTTCGTGGCGCTGATGGGCCGCAACGGCGCGGGCAAGACGACGCTCCTGAAGCAGATGGTGGGCCTGCTGCGGCCAAGACAGGGCACGGTGCTGATCTATCGGATCTGGGTCCACACCCTTCGATACGCGGTTCTCTCCTGTGGAAGACATCATTCGTTCGGTCGGCTACGTGCCGCAAAACCCGCAGGCCCTGCTTTTCAGCGATACGGTGCGCCAGGAGCTTGACTTTACGCGGCGCGGCCATGACCAGCCGCTGGGCGACTATGCGGCACTTCTGGAAATCCTGAGCCTGTCGAGCCATGCAGAACGCTATCCGCGCGACCTGAGCGTGGGAGAGCAGCAGCGGGTGGCCCTTGCTTCCATTCTGGTGGCCGAGCCGCAGATCCTGCTGCTGGACGAGCCGACGCGCGGCTTGGACTATGAGCAGAAGGCTGCCCTGACGCGCTTTCTGAAGCGCCTGAAGGCCCAGGGACGCACCATCCTCATGGCCACGCACGATGTGGAGCTGGTCGCGCAGTGCGCCGACCGGGTGGTACTCCTGGCCGATGGCCGGGTGGTTGTGGACGGCCCGACGCGCCAGGTCATGAGCCAATCGTTGGTGTTTGCCTCGCAGGTCTCCAAGCTCTTCCGAGATCCGGCGCTTCTGACGGTGGAAGATGCACTTGCCTTTGCCGGGGCGGCAAGAGGGGCCTAGTCACGCGATGCGCAAGGCCCGCCCACGATCACGCACTATGCAGAGATTCCTGAACGCGGCCATCCTGGTGATCGCCAGCCTCATTGGTCTGGCGGCATTTCTCTATCCCTTCTTCATGCCGCACCAGGGCGACGGATTCGAGTCGCTTGCCCACACGCAGGATGCCCCTCTCCTATTCGCGGTGGTAGTCGTCCTCTGTCTGGCAGCAGCGCTGAATAGCCTCTCTTCCGGCCTGCTGGACGTCAAGCTGATTGCCGTCCTTGGTATACTCACCGCGGTCAATGCGGTTCTGCGTGGAGTGCCGGGGCCAGGGGGTTTTAGCCTGGTCTTCCTTCTGCCGATCCTGTGCGGCTATGCCTTTGGCCCGACCTTCGGCTTTCTGCTGGGCGTCTTCTCGCTGGCCGTCTCGGCCTTTATCGGCTTCGGCGTCGGGCCCTGGCTTCCCTATCAGATGCTGTCTGCGGGATGGGTTGGGTTGCTATCGGGCCTTCTCCCTCACCTTCACCGGCGTCCACGTATCGAGGCCCTGATGCTGGCCATGTGGGGCTTGGTTCTTGGGTTTGCCTTCGGTGCGCTGATGAACATCTGGTTCTGGCCCTACGTTTTCTCCGCCGGCCAGTCGGAGCTGTATTGGCAGCCGGGATTGACTGCGATGGAGACACTGAGACGCTATGCCCTCTTCTACGTGGTCACCTCACTCTGGTGGGACCTGGTGCGGGCAGCCGGGAACTTGGTCCTGCTGCTGGTGCTGGGCGTGCCAGTCCTGCGGCTGCTGCGGCGTTTCCGGCAGAGGTTCCACTTCACCACGCTGCCGGGCTGAACGAAAGCCTATCCCACACCCGATTTGACCTCCGGTCGTGAAGATGGTATGATGCGGCCCAGGTCGCAGGCGCCCTCCATCAGGTCACCAAGAATGGCGGTGGAGGGCGTTGCTTTGGTCTTCAGGGGAGTGGAGTCGCCATGCGTATCGGAATCGATGCCCGGCTGGTCTTTTACAGCCAGGCCGGTATTGGCCAGTATATCATCCACCTGGTCAACGGCCTGGCGAGAGTCGACCATGAGAATGAGTATGTCCTCTTGCAGAGCCGCAAAGACCGCACCAGCATCGTGGAGCAGCCGAACTTCCGGCGGGTCTCGCTGTGGACGCCCAGCCACCACCGCCTCGAGCGGAAATCATTGAATGTTGAGTTGGTGAGGCTGGGGCTCGATATCCTACACTCCCCGGATTTTATTCCACCTGACCGCCCGCGTTGCCGCTCCGTTATCACCGTCCACGACCTGGCGTTCTTGCTCTATCCCCACTTCCTGACGAGAGAAAGCGCACGCTACTATGGCCATATCGACCAGGCAGTGCGGTGGAGCGATCAGATCATCGCCGTCTCCCAAAACACCAAGCGAGACGCCATCCAGCACTTGGGGGTACCGGAAGACAAGATCACGGTCGTTTACGAGGCGGCCAATGCGATCTTTCGTCCCATTGACCGTGAGGAGGCGCGCGAGCAAGTTCGCCGGCGCTACGGCGTCGATGGGCGGTTCCTGCTCTTCGTAAGTACGATCGAGCCGCGCAAGAACGTGCCGACCCTCCTCCGGGCGCTCAAGCAGCTCCTGGAGTGCTACAAGGAGGATGTGCACCTGGTGCTGGCCGGAGGCAAGGGTTGGCTTTCGGAAGATGCTTTTGCGTTGGTCGAACAGCTCAAGCTGGAAAAGTACGTCCACTTTGTGGGGCGGGTCTCGAGCGAGGACTTGCTCTACTTGTACAATGCCGCCGAGCTGATGGCTCATCCCGCGTTCTACGAGGGATTTGGCCTTCCACCACTGGAGGCGATGGCGTGTGGCCTGCCCGTGATCGTCTCCAACGTCGCATCCCTGCCAGAGGTCGTGGGGGATGCCGGGCTGCTCATCGATCCCAACAACGTCGACGAGCTGACGGTTTCGATGTGGCGAGTGCTCAATGACCCCGAGGCGCGGCGCGAGATGCGAGAGAAGGGCCTTCGCCAGGCAGCTCGGTTCTCCTGGGAGAGGGCGGCAACCGAGACCGCGGCGATCTACAGGCGGGCTGTCGAGGCCTGACGCAGTGCGATGACGTCTGGCAAGAGGATTCTCATCCTCACCCCCCAGTTTCCCTTCCCTCCCAACCAGGGAACCACGATCCGCAACTACAATCTGATCGCGGGCCTTGCGCGCAGGCACGAAGTGCACCTCCTGTCGTTCGGCGATCTGGCGCAGTGCGCCCAAACGCCTCTGCACAGCCTGTGCAGCAGCGTTCTGGTTGTGCCCGCGTCGCAACGTTCGATGGCCCAGCGCCTGCGTGGGCTCCTCCTATCGCGGCTGCCGGACATGGCCCAGCGCCTGCCCTCGGCCGAGTTCAGCGCGGCGCTCGCTTCGGCTCTAGAGGACAAGCGGCCGGACGTGCTGGAAGTCGAGGGGATCGAGCTGGCGCGCTACCTCCTGGAGGCGGCCGCGGCGCAGCCGAAGGGCACGCCGCGACAGGGACCGCTCCTGGTCTTTGACGACCACAACACCGAGTACGTGCTGCAGCAGCGGGCCTTCGAGACCGATGCGCGGAGCAGCCATCCCCGGGGCTGGATCGGTGCGGCGTACTCCTTTGTCCAGTGGCGCCGTCTGCGGCGCTATGAGCGCCGGGCCTGCCTGGCGGCCGACCGGGTGGTTTCCGTCTCGGAAGTGGATGCCCATGCCCTGCGCATGCTTGTGCCAGGACTCGATCCTGTGGTAGTACCCAACGGGGTGGACGTCCGGCTCTATACCCAGCCGGTTGCGCCCATGTCCACCATCCCGCAGGTGACCAGAGGCGATCTTGGCCGGCCCGGCCTGGTCTTCACGGGCAAGATGGATTTCCGGCCGAATGTGGATGCCGTGCTCTGGTTTGTGAACGAGGCGCTGCCCCTTATCCAGCGCGACGTGCCCGATCTGCTCTTCTGGATCGTTGGGAAGGATCCGCATCCCCGTCTGGCTCACCTGGCCGGCCATCCGGCCGTACGGTTGACAGGATGGGTCGAGGATGTTCGTCCCTACATCACATCGGCAGAGACCTACGTTGTCCCGCTGCGCATTGGGGGTGGCACGCGACTCAAGGTCTTGGAAGCGATGGCCATGGGCAAGGCGATTGTGTCCACGTCCCTGGGCTGCGAGGGCTTTGATCTGGTGCCGGGCCACGATCTGCTCGTGGCCGACACGCCGGCCGAGTTTGCGTCCGCGGTCGTTGCCCTGCATCGCGATCCGGAGAAGAGGACGTGGCTCGGGAGCAACGCCCACGCTTTCGCCGCCTCGAGATATGACTGGAGTGCCATCATACCCCGGCTGGAGAGCATATTTGGTGACGCGCAATTTGCATTGTAACAACCGCGCGGTATAATGTGATGAAAGCGTGGCAGGCAGCTCGGACGATCGCTTGCACATAAGATCGAATAACAGAAGGGAGAGAACCATGACAAAGCTGTTGGCAATCGAGGGGATTGGAGAGGTCTACTTTGGCAAGCTCCAGGCAATTGGGATTCGCACCATTGAGGCCCTCCTAGAGGCAGGCAAGACGCCCCTGGGTCGAAAGGAACTGGCGGAGAAGTCGGGCATCAGCTACAAGTCGATCCTGGAATGGGTCAATCGCGCCGACCTGTTTCGCATCAAGGGAGTCGCTGAGGAGTACTCTGACCTGCTGGAGAGCTCGGGCGTGGACACGGTGGTCGAGCTCGCCAAGCGAAGGGCAGACAACCTGTTCGAGAAGATGAAGGCCATCAATGCCGAGAAGAAGCTGGTCCGCCGGCTGCCGACGCAGGCCATGGTGGCCAACTGGGTAGAGCAGGCCAAAGGCCTGGAACGGATCGTCACCTATTAGCGGCGGCTGAGCTGGAGCCGGCACGGTGGCTGTGCGCATCGTCGCGCTAGCCACGGAAGGGAGAAGAGGAGAACAATGGCACGGAGACTTGGTTTCTCGGCGCTTTTAATGGGCCTGTGCCTGTCGCTCATGGGGTCGGCATATCCTTTGGCCCAGGAAGTGGAGCCGCAGGAGAATCGCTGGTGGGTCTGGGTCCTCATTGCATTGGTGCTGTTGGCGTTCGCGGCCTACGTAATCTGGTGGTGGCTCAACCCGAAGGAGGAGACAAAGGCAGCCGTATCGCACCGGGCCGGTGGCGTAGCCCTGCCTGGTGTCGAGCTGCCGAAGGTGGAAGCGCCAGCGGTTGCGCTGCCCAAGATAGAAGTACCTCATGTCGAGCTGCCCAAGGTGGATCTGCCGGACGTCGGGCTCCCCAGGGCAGAGATGCCGGCCGTCGATCTGCCGGATGTAGATCTTCCCGGAGTAGATCTGCCTGCCGTCGATTTGCCAGAGGTGGGGCTGCCGGATGTCGGTCTGCCCGAAGTGACACTGCCCGAGGTAGTTCTGCCGGACGTCGACCTGCCCGAGATTGAGGCGCCGGATCTTAGGGGCGAGTGCCTCCAGGGTGTCGGGCGCCTTCGACGACCTGAAGGTGATCGAAGGCATTGGCCCCAAGATCGCCAGCGTCCTGAACGCGGCGGGCATCGTCAACTTCCGCCAGTTGGCTGACATGAGCCCGGCCCGCATCCTCGAGATCCTGGGGAATGCCGATCCCAGGCTGCTCCGCCTGGCCGATCCGGCCACCTGGCCGCAGCAGGCTCGGCTTGCTGCCGACGGCGCTTGGGACGAGTTCCAGAAGCTGACGGACCAGCTCAAGGGCGGCCGGAGGGCTTAGCGCCTCCAGCGCAAGAGTTCCCTGAGCAGATGGCGGGTCCCTGCCGCCCTTACCGGCGGCACGGGCCCGCGTTTTTGGACCCGAACTGGTGTGGGAGAAAGAGATGAAGCTCGAGCAGTGCTTTCGCTTTGTGCGAGGACTCTTGGCAAGTTGTCTCGGTGGGAAGGCGCAAGTGGGCGCCAGTCTTGTCGTCTTCCTGTCGCTGGCGCTGCTGCTGAGCGCCTGTGGCTCGCAGGCATCCGGAGGGGATGTGATTACAACCGCCAGCGGCTTGCAGTACATCGAGGTACAGGAGGGAGCTGGCCCGGCTCCGCAGGTGGGCCAGACAGTCTACGTACACTACCGGGGCACCCTCCAGGACGGAACTCAGTTTGACAGCTCGTACGATCGCGGGACGCCCTTCAGCTTTGTCTTGGGGACCGGCCGAGTAATCGCCGGCTGGGATGAGGGGATTGCCCTGATGAAGGTGGGCGGAAAGGCCAAGCTCACTATTCCCCCGGAGCTAGGGTACGGCAGTAGAGAAATCCCCGGCGTCATCCCGGCCAATTCAACCCTGATCTTCGAGGTAGAGCTGGTCAGCGTGGAGTGAAGCCCACGCGCGTGCAAGCGACTGTGCCTATGGCAAGGAGCCGGGTGGCAGGTAGCGACCGCCTTCCATCCGGCATGTCGCGAAAGGCTTGTGCGGTTGGCGTTTGCCTGGGCCTTGTCCTTCTGATCGCCCTGGCGGCGTGCAGATCTGCATCGCCGACGGCGGTGACGGCTACGCACCTGTTCTCTCCGTTGCCTACGGCTGCGCCTACGGTATTGCCCCTTCCAACGGTCACTCCCTCGAGTTCCCCTTCGCCCACGTCCGTCGATCCCACTCGCCTCTACACCTACCACGTCATCCGGACCTATCCGCACGACCCGGCCGCCTACACCGAGGGCTTGGTGTTGGTCGATGGTGTCCTCTACGAGGGCACGGGGCTGGTGGGCCGTTCATCGCTTCGCAGGGTCCACCTGGAGACGGGCACAGTCCTGCAGTCCCGCTCTCTGCCCGAGCCGTATTTCGGCGAGGGTATTGCGGTCTTGGATGGCCGGATATTCCAGCTCACCTGGAAATCACAGATTGGCTTCGTCTACGACCGCGAGACGTTCGAGCAGGAGCGCACCTTCTCCTATGCGACTGAGGGCTGGGGACTCACCACCGACGGCTCACGCCTGATCATGAGCGATGGCACGGCCACGCTACACTTCCTGGACCCGAAGACACTGCGAGAGACGGCGACCCTCCAGGTGGAGGACGACCGGGGCCCGGTGACGAGACTGAACGAGCTCGAGTACGTCGACGGCGAGGTCTGGGCGAATGTCTGGAAGTCGAATCGCATCGTCCGCATCGATCCAGCCTCCGGCCGGGTGACCGGCGTGATCGACCTCACGGGAATCCTGAACCCGAACGCGCTGCTTTCTCCGGTAGACGTGCTCAACGGGATCGCCTACGACGCAGCAGGGGATCGCCTCTTCGTCACCGGCAAGCTCTGGCCTTGGCTATTCGAGATCGAAATCGTGCCCTTCCCGCTGGGCTGAGCCTGGCTCATCTGCTGCCCTCGTATAGCTCCACGATCTGCCGGGCATAGTCCAGCACACTCTCGCGCAGCTCCCATGGGGCGAGGATCTCCAGTGCCCGGCCGTAGCCCAGGATCCTCTCACGCGCCGCCTCCAGGCTCTCGAAGCAGAGTGTCAAGGCAATCTGGCTGCCCCCCCATCCGGGCGGGGGCGCTCGTCCGGTCCCAGTACCTGGTCGCCAAAGTGCTGGGCCAGGGCCGGGGCCAGCTCTGGCGTGACACGGGCCTGGACGAGGAATCTGGGACGGTTCTTCTCTGCGTCGGCGCACCACACGCGCCAGTAGCCGGCCAGGTCGAAGCCTGCCGGCCGCACGAACGTCTCTTCCGACAGCCGCGCACTTGTCACTTGAGACATGCGCAGTACGCGCATATGCCCCTCCCTGGCGGCAACCAGGTGCCATGCGCCCGCCTTGGCCACCAGCCCGTACGGATCGAGCAGCCACTCGACCGCGGTCCTGAAAGGCAGACGGTAGGTGAGATAGAGCCGGCGGTCGAGCCAGACCGCCCGTTGTGCCGTGTGCAAGTGGGGCACCGGCTCTTCGTGATCGGGCCATCCCTCCGGATCGAGGTGGATGCGCTTCCGGACGCGCTCCTCTTCGTCTCTGTGGGCGGCCGGAAGCGCGGCAGCCAGTTTCTGAAGGGCCGCCCTCAGGCTCTGGCTCACCCCCAGCTCTGCCAGGGGAGCCGGAACGGCGAGCATGAACAGCGCCCGGGTCTCCTCCTGCGTGAGTCCGGTGAGCGTGGTGCGGTACCCCTCCACCAGGGCGCACCCGCCTCCGGGGCCTCGTTCGGCGTACACCGGCACGCCGGCCGCGCTGAGTGCGTCGAGGTCGCGGTAGACTGTCCGCTCGCTGACCTCCAGCTCCCGTGCCAGGAACCTCGCCGTAACCCGGCCGCGGGCCTGCAGCAGCATCAGGATCGAGATAAGTCGGTCGGCACGCACAGCAAATGCTCCTCATCTCTGGTTTCTCTCATTCTACCACAAAATCCTGACAGCAGGTGTCAAGTATGCCGTGGTAGACTGGGGGGAGATCTGGTTCAGAAGGAGGCTGAAGTGAGTGAGTTTCAGGTTCGGATCGTATCGATGGACCCGATGCGTGTTGCCAGTGTAATCGGCTTCGGGGCGAGTCCCGAGGAACTGGCCTCGAAAAAGATGATAGCGTTTCTCGAGGCGAGCGGGCTGAAGCGTGAGGCGGTCCGGTGGTTCGGCTTCAACAACCCGTGCCCTTCGCCGGGCAGCCCGAACTACGGCTACGAGATCTGGGTCCCAGTTGGTCCGGAGGTGCAGGGGGAGGGCGAGGTCACGATCAAAGAGATTCCGGCCCGGCGCTACGCCGTAGCACGCTGCGAAGGGCTGAGCCGCATCGGGGAGGTCTGGCAGCAGCTTGTGCTCTGGTTCGAAGCCAGCCCGTATCAGCGGCCGGCGCACTTCCATCAATGCCTGGAGAACCTGCTTTCCCCGCCGGGTGTCTCCTACGACGAGTACGTCTTTGACCTTTGCCTGCCGATCGCTGGCTAGCCCCATCGTGCGGTGAGCCCGGCCCGAGGGCATGCCCTGCTGGACAAATGCCGGAGGGCCGGGTATCATCCGCCCCCATGGGCAAGCAGCTCTGGGGAGTTGTTCTTGGGCTCTCGGCGGCGTGCAGTTGGGGAGCAGGCGACTTCTCCGGTGGCGCGGCTTCGCGCCGCGGCCGTGTGTTCGGGGTGGTCCTCGCTTCCGAGATTGTCGGTCTATCCCTGCTGTTTGTCCTGGCCCTGTCCTTTGCCGAACCGTTGCCCGTGCCCCGTGACTTGATGTGGGCCGGTGTCGCCGGAATCGCCGGCACGGTCGGACTGGCCGCCCTCTACGGCGCCATGGCCTCCGGCCACATGGCGGTCGCGGCGCCCATCTCTGCCGTGCTCACGGCCGCCGTGCCGGTGGCGGCGGGCGTGTTCATTGAGGGTGTGGCGGGCGGCCGCCAGTTCCTGGGGTTTGGATTGGCGCTGGCGGCAGTCTGGCTTGTCACGCGCACCGGCGATGGTGCACCCCTCAAGCTCCGGGATCTGGGACTGCCAACGCTGGCCGGCGTTGGGTTCGGAGTCTTCCTGATCCTGATCGACCGTGTGAGCGAGACGGCCCTCTTCTGGCCCCTGGTCTCCTCTCGAAGCGCCTCGGTTGCCGCTCTCGTTCTGGTGGTAGCGCTCATGCGCCAAAAGGGTCTGCCGGCGCCGGTGCAGCTTCCCCTTGCCGCGTTGGCCGGCGTGCTCGATACCCTGGGCAACGTCTTCTACGTGCTGTCTGCCCGGTTGGGGCGGATGGACGCTGCCGCAGTCCTTTCCTCGATGGGCCCAGCCATCACGGTTCTGCTTGCGCGGCTGTTCCTCAAGGAATCGGTCTCGCGCCGCCAGTGGCTGGGTGTGGCCTTGGCGCTTGCCGCAGTGGCGCTGATCTCGCCCTGAGGCCCGGCGCTCCCCCAGGCAGCGATGGGCGAATGCTTTCCTACCGAGCCCTCTAGTCCGTCACCCCTCGAACGCCCCCATCTCGGCTCGCTCAGCCTCCCACAGCTCGTCAAACATCCGCCGGATCTCCGCCGGGGAGCATACCGCCGCGGTCAGTGGGTCCAGCAATAGGGCGTGGACGGCAGCCTCACGGTCGCGCTCCATGATCGCCTGGACCATCAGCTCGTGTACCGGCATGTGTGCTGCATCGAGCGCGGCGAGCTGGGCCGGCAGCGGTCCGAAATGCGTGGGATGCAGCCCACTTCCATCGACCAGCACCGGCACCTCCACACAGCCTCCCGCCGGGAGGTTGTCGATCAGCCCGCTGTTGAGCACATTTCCATAGATGACCGCCGGCCGGCGGCCCTCGATCGCCTCGACGATGAGGGAAGCATACTCGAGGCTCCGTTTGAGGACGATCTCGCTGGCGCCGTCCACGATGGCGCGAGTCGATTCCTCAGCCTTGGACCGCCATTGCGGCCAGTTGTTGGCGTAGAAACCGCTCTCTCCCCGGTAGCCCGAACGCGTGTAGTGTGCCAGGAGTTCGGGCCGCTTCCGGAAGTAGGGCACATACTCGGAAAAGTGCCCGCTTGATTCGGTGACGAACGCGCCAAAGTGCAGCATCATCTCGAACCGCACCGGATCCGATTCGTAGACCTGGGGGTCGGCCGCCGCCTGGCGCAGGCGTGGGTACATATCCTGCCCGCCCCACGTCAGCTCCGTGAACCATGCCAGGTGGTTGATTCCTGCGCACCGGAAGCGCAGCTCCTCGTAGGGGATTCCCAGGTAGCTGGCCAGTTGGCGCGATGTGCCCTGCACCGAATGGCACAGCCCGACGACCGAGAGGCGCGTCGCGCGCAGCGCCAACAGGGTGAGGGCCGACATCGGGTTGGTGTAATTCATGACGACTGCCTGGGGGCAGAGCGTCTCGATGTCCCTTAGGATGTCCAGCCAGGCAGGGCCGGTGCGCAGCATCTTGAAAATGCCCCCCGGGCCGATCGTATCGCCGATGCACTGGTCGACCCCATACTTGAGCGGGATATCATAGTCGTGCCGCACACTGCGCAGGCCGGCAACCTCGATGGTGTTGATGACATAATTGCAGCCTTGCAGCACGTCGGTCCGGTCGAGGCTGGCCTCGACCGACCACTCTCGCCCTGCCGACTGCACGAGCACCTCGGCCGCGCGGTGGGCGAGCTCCAGGCGGGCCGGGTCGATGTCGACCAGCGCAAAGCTGCCTCGCTCCAGCCCAGGAGTGCAGAGCAGGTCCGTGATGAGTTGCCGGGCAAACACTGTGCTGCCCGCTCCAAGGATGGCAATCCTGACAGGCCGAAGGCCGGCAGGTGCGGTCTGGCTGGATACCGGCTGCTGTGTCTTGCCGTCCGGGGCACCGTCTATCACCTCGATCACGATTTCGCCCACTTCCGCCGTCTCAAGGCGCAGTCGAAGCGCATGCCTCCCTGGGCCAAGGAGTAGGCCCGGCAGCCGTAGCGTCACGCGCGCACCCAGCGGCAGTGCCAAGGGCGACTCGACAGCGACCGACGAGGCCAAGCACCCCTCTTCGCCTGCCAGGATCACGAGGATCTGCTCCGGTGGGAAGGCCCTGTCGTCGATCGTCAGCCCCTGGAACCGGACCACAGTGGCCGCTTCGAGGCCATTGCGGAGACTCAGCTCGCAGCCGGCGTCGCTGTTTCCCAGGCTGCCCCTCACATAGATTTGATCGGCGAGTGAATCAGGAAGGATAGTCATGCTCTGCCTCGCTGGAAATAGATCTGCGCGTATCATGCCGTGCGCCGGGCCCGGCGCGCAGAGGCGGATCGGACGGCGTGCTGCAGCCATATCATAGTGGAGGATGCCGGCTTTGGCAAGGCGCGTGGCAGACAGTAACTCCGCCCCCGGCCGCTTGCCGCTCCCACCTTGCTCTGATATACTGGCGTCTGGGAGCGGTGTGGCGTCTTCGCCGCTCTCATCACAGGGGACCCATGGCAGAGTTCGTCCATCTCCACGTTCATAGTGACTACTCGCTGCTCGACGGTATGGCCAAGCCTGAAAGTTTGGCACGTGCTGCGGCCGGCATGGGCATGCTGGCGCTGGCCTTGACGGATCACGGGGTGATGTTCGGCGCCCTCCATTTCTACGACGCAGCCAAGAAGTCAGGCATCCGGCCGATTGTCGGCTGCGAGATGTATGTCTCCCCCCGGCGCATGACACAAAAAGACCCCCAATTCGACACCCGGCCAACCCACATCATCCTGCTGGCCGAAGATCAGACGGGCTATCACAACCTGATGCAAATCGCGACGGCTGGTCAGCTCGATGGATTTTACTACAAGCCTCGGGTGGACCACGAATTCCTGGCCGAGCACGCCCAAGGGCTGATCGCGCTCTCGGCGTGTGGATCTGGAGAAGTGCCCCGGCGGCTGCAGGAGGGCCTCCCCGACCGCGCCCGCCAAGCGGCCGAGTGGTATCGCCAGGTGTTTGGGCCCGACAGTTTCTTCTTGGAGCTGCAGGAGCACGACATTCCCGAGATGGGGCCCGTGAACCTCGCACTGGTCGAAATGAGCCGGCAGATGGGCATCCCGCTCGTGGCCACGAACGATGTGCATTACCTGAGGCAAAACCAAGCGTACGCGCACGAGGTCCTGCTGTGCATCGGGACGGGCAAGACCATCAAGGATCCGTCGCGGATGCGCATGAACAACGACAGCTACTACATGCGCAGCCCCGCCGAGATGGCGCTCTTGCTCCGGGAGCAACCGGATGCCCTTCGCAATACACTGGTCATCGCCGAGCGCTGCAGTGTCAACCTGGACCCGAAAGGGTACCATCTGCCCCAGCTCGAGGTGCCGGCCGGCTACAGTGCCGAGACCTACCTGCGGCATCTGACCGAGACGGGGCTGCGACTGCGCTATGGGGATGCCTTCACGAGCGAGCCCGTGCAGACCAGGATGAACTACGAGCTCAGCACAATCCATGAGATGGAGTTCGACGTCTACTTTCTGATCGTTTGGGACCTGTGCGAGTTTGCCAAGTTGCGGGACATCTGGTGGAACGTGCGCGGCTCGGCGGCCGGCAGCATCGTGGCCTATGGGCTGGGGATCACCAACCTCGATCCGTTGGAGCACGAGCTGATGTTCGAGCGGTTCCTCAACCCCTGGCGTGTGACGATGCCCGACATCGACCTCGACTACCCGGAGGAGCGGCGCGAGGAGATGATCCAGTACACCGTGCGCAAGTATGGCGTCGACAATGTGGCCCAGATCATCACCTTCGGCACGTTGGGCGCCAAGGCGGCTCTACGGGATGTGGGCCGCGCGCTCGATATTCCATTGGGTGAGGCCGATGCGGTGGCGCGCCTCGTGCCAGCAGCGGTACATGTCACCCTGGAGAACGCCCTTTCTCAGGTCCCTGAGCTGAAGCAGAAGGGCGAAGAGG
Organism: uncultured Chloroflexia bacterium; assembly: GCA_963701775.1. Classification (GTDB taxonomy): domain Bacteria; phylum Chloroflexota; class Anaerolineae; order JAAYZQ01; family JAAYZQ01; genus DAOQVR01. The sequence continues at coordinate 334,449 of CAVPBH010000027.1, read as the reverse complement.
TGGACTATATCCACACTCTGATCGAGACGGCTCGCGAGCTGGAGGGCGTATCGCGCCATGCCAGCACGCATGCGGCGGGTGTAGTGGTCACCGACAAGCCCGTGGTGGAGTACACTCCCCTTCACCGTGCCACCCGCGGGGCGGAGCAGGGACTGCCGGTAACGCAGTACACGATGGATGTGCTCGAGAACACCGGCCTGCTCAAGATCGACTTCCTTGGGCTCAGCACTCTGACCATCCTCCGCAAGGCGATGGATCTGATCCGGCAGCGGCACGGCAAGGATTTCAACCAGTACAATATCCCGATGGACGATCCGGCCACCTTTCGCCTCCTTTCGAGCGGTGAAGTAACGGGCCTCTTCCAGGTTGAGTCGGCTGGCATGCGCCGGGTGCTGACCTCGATGCAGCCGACTCGCTTTGAGGACATTGTGGCCGTTGTTGCCCTCTATCGTCCCGGCCCGATGCGTTTCATCGAAGACTACGTGGCGCGCATGCGCGGCCTCCAGCAGCCTACCTACGATCATCCGGCACTGGAGCCAATCCTTAGGGAAACCTTCGGCATCTGTGTCTACCAGGAGCAGATCATCCGCATCCTGACCGATATCGCGGGCTACTCTCCCGGCGAGGCGGACACCGTCCGCAGGGCAGTAGGCAAGAAGGATCGGGAGAAGCTTGTTTTGCACCGTGCCAAGTTCGTCTTGGGTGCCCACGAGCACAGCGGCCTGGACGATGCCGCGGCCAACAAGGTCTTTGATGCCTTTGAGTTCTTCGCGGATTATGGCTTCAACAAGGCCCATTCCGCCGACTATGCATACATAACCTGCCAAACGGCCTACCTCAAGGCTCATTACCCGGTCGAGTACACGACGGCTCTGCTGACGGTCGAGCGGGGCAACACCGAAAAGATAGGCGTGCTGATCGCCGAGGCCCGGCGGCTGGGAATCGACGTCCTGCCCCCGAACGTGAACCACAGCGGGCTGGACTTTACCATCGAGGATGAGCCGGCCGGCGCCAAGGGTCCTGCCATCCGCTACGGTCTGGGCGCTATCAAGAATGTGGGAGAGGGGGCCATTGATGTTCTCCTGCAGGCTCGCACGGCAGGCGGTCCTTTCGCCGATATCGACGACTTTTGTCACCGGGTCGACCTGGGCAAGGTGAACCGGCGGGCACTCGAGAGCCTTATCAAGGCAGGCGCGATGACGCCCTTTGGCTCCCGCACGCAGCTCTTGTCCGTCCTGGACCGGATGATGAGCATTAGCCAGCAGGCGCAGGGCGCCGCGCGGCAGTTCTCCATGTTCGACATGCCCGCCTTTTCCGGCACCGCTCGCCTGGCTGGTGACCTGCCCCAGCTTCCCGAGGTGGCGCGTAAGGAGATCCTGGCCTGGGAAAAGGACCTGGTCGGCGCGTACATCTCCGATCATCCGCTATCTCGGGTCTGGATCGATCTCGAGCGCGCCATCACGGTAATGACGGGCCAGATCGACGAGACGATGGCCGGCCAGAAGGTCACCGTGGCGGGGATCGTCAACCTGGTCCGCCAGACCGTCACCAAGAAGGGCGATACGATGGCCTTTGCCCAGATCGAGGACCTGCAGGGGACCGTCGAGGTTGTGCTCTTTCCGCGGGTCTGGGCGGCGACAAAAGAGCTATGGCAGCCGGAGCGGATCCTCATTGTGCGCGGAACGGTGAATGTGCGCGGCCGGGAACCGAGCATTGCTGCCGACTCGGCCACCAACGAGATCACGACCGTACACCCGGTGGACTCGCCTGCCGAGCCTCCTCCGCCTGTCCGCGCCGGCCCGGTCCACATACGCATCACGCTCAGCCGCACCGGCGACATGCAGCAGCTCATCCACCGGCTTGGGCAGGTGTACGAAGTGCTGGGACGCTATCGCGGGCAGGACCACTTTAGCCTCTACGTCGACAACGGGGGGCGCGGCCGGGTCCAGATTGATTTTCCGAACAACACCACCGGCCATTGCCTGGAGCTCGAACAGGAGCTGCGTAGCCTGGTGGGGGCTGCGGCGATCCGCATAGAGTTGGGTGGGTAGCAACTCGTGAACGCCCAGACGTCTGCCGCCAGCGAGACGGTCGACCGGGTCAGGAAAGCCCTGGCCGGTGCGCGACTGGACCCTGGACTTGTCCGGGAGCTGCCGGCCGATACCAGTACGGCAGAAGCCGCTGCGCAGGCCGTACATGCGCCTGTGGGCAGCATTGTCAAGTCCCTGATCTTCCTGGCAGATGGTGCTCCGCTTCTCGTGCTTGTCTCGGGCGACCACCGCGCCGACGTCAAAAGGCTGCGAGCCAACCTTGGTCTGAGCAAGAACAGGCTGCGCATCGCCCAGCCGGCCGAGGTACTCGCTCGCACGGGCTTTGAGGTAGGGGGAGTACCGCCACTGGGGCACCGCCTGCCCCTGCGCACTCTCGTCGATCGCGCTCTCGGTCGCTTCGACGTTGTATGGGCCGCAGCCGGTTCTGCGAATGCCGTCTTCCCTATCCCCTACGTGACACTGGTGGACATAACCAGAGGCGAGGTCATAGACCTGGACTGATCAGTTCGGTCCTCCCGGAGAAATTTCTCCGGGAGGACCGGACATCCTGGGGCTAGACCTTGGGCAGGTCGGCCAGCGCCTGCCGGATCGAGTGCTCGTCCAGCTCATAGTCGGTCAGATCGCGCCGCAAGTAGGCGTCGTAGGCAGCCAGGTCAAAGTGGCCGTGCCCACTTGCGTTGAAGAGGATGACCTTGCTCTCCCCGCTCTCCTTGCAGGCCAGCGCCTCGTCGTACGCCGCGCGGATGGCATGCGACGTCTCGGGGGCCATGATCGTGCCCTCTGCGTGCGTGAAGCTCAGCGCTGCCTCAAAACAGGCGTTCTGATGGTAGGCGCGTGCCTCGGCATAGCCCTGGTCCAGTAGCGCGCAGATGCTGGGCGCCATGCCGTGATAGCGCAGCCCTCCGGCATGGACCGGTGCCGGGACAAAGCCATGCCCCACCGTGAGCATCTTGGCGACGGGTCCCGTCTTGGCGGTGTCGCCCCAATCATAGGCATACGCCCCCCTGGTCATGCTTGGGCACGCCGTGGACTCCACAAAGATGCCCCGCAGGTTCGGCCGGCTGCCGTCCAGCTTGTAGCGCATGAAGGGGAAGATGATCCCTGCCGCATTGCTGCCCCCGCCGGCGCAGCCGATCACGATGTCCGGATACTCGCCGGCCATCTCCATCTGCTTTAGGGCCTCGAGGCCGATGGTTGTCTGGTGAAGCAGCACGAAATTGACCACACTCCCCAGCGCGTACTTGTAGCCTTCGTGGGTGACTGCATATTCGATGGCTTCGCTGATGGCCATACCAAGGCTGCCGGGGGTCTCGGGGTCCTCGGCCAGGAAGGAGCGCCCCGCGTTGGTCAGTGTGCTGGGGCTGGCCAGAACGCTTCCGCCCCATGTCTCCATCGCTATGCGCCGGTAGGGCTTCTGGTGGTAGCTGACCGCCACCATGAATACCTTGCACTCCATGTCGAACAGCTTGGTCGCGAAGCAGAGCGCGCAGCCCCATTGGCCCGCACCGGTCTCGGTGGCAAAGCCCTTCAGCCCTTCCCTCTTGCCGTAGTAGCATTGGGCCACAGCCGTGTTGGCCTTGTGGCTGCCGACGGGGCTGACGCCTTCCCACTTGTAGTAGATGTGAGCCGGCGTGTCAAGCACCTTCTCCCAGCGTCTGGCGCGGATCAGCGGAGTCGGACGCCACATCTTGATGATGTCTTGCACTTCCTCCGGTATGTCGATCCAGCGCTCGCGGCTGACCTCCTGCTCGATGAGCGCCTGCGGGAAGATCGGAGCCAGATCCTCTGCCCCCAGGAGCTGCAGCGTCGCCGGGTGGAGGTAGGGTGGTGGCGGTTCCTGCATGTCCGCGACGATGTTGTACCACTGCGACGGCAAATCTCTTTCTTCCAGGTTGTACTTGAATTGCTGTGTCATGGCTTTTCTCCTAGATTTGATTATTGCACCAGGCCAATGGCCTGTGAGCTTTCTGGGATAGGCGAAGGTATCCGGCCGAGCCCGCTTCCCCGCGATGTTGCAGAACACTCCTCATGCAATTGTGGCGCTATGCTCTGGCCTCCGAACAGGCGCCGGTAGATCTGGTATGTGTTGGTGTCCTCGTAGCGTACCTCGGTGATGCGAGGCGCATCGAAGCAAAAGATCTGGGCTCCGGGATAGCCCAGGAGAATCGGGGAATGGGTGGCAATGACGAATTGCGCGCGGCCCTGCTGTTCCAGCCGCCCTAGGGCGTGCACGAGCCTGATCTGGCTCGCGGGCGACAGCGCAGCCTCAGGCTCGTCGAGGAAGAAGAGGCCGGCCCTCTCGAACCGCCCTTCGAAATAGGTTAGGAACCCCTGCCCGTGCGAAAGGGTATTCAGCACCCGGCCTCCGTGGTACTGCAGCCGTCCCGGATCGCTGAGCGCGATGTCGTCCAGGAAATCGGCGAACTCGCGAAAGGTCTCTGCACGGAAGAGCGAGCCCTTCACGCTGCCGGCTGCCCACTCGATCGAGAGGTACTTGTGCAGATCTGCCTCGAATGGGTTGTTGTGTGACTCGTGCCGGCGGGGCTTATCCCAGATGGCGATGCCGCAGCGCCGGGCAATCGCATCGAGTAGCGTGGACTTGCCTGAGCCGTTCTCGCCCGAAAAGAGCACGACTGGGCTGCGCAGCACCAGTTCTTGACGCTCGCCCAAGGCCGCGACGTTGAAAGGAAAGTGGCGGCGATCCGGAAACCGGTCGCTTTGAATGGCTACGCTTCTCAAGTAGACCAAGGTTTCTCCCCTTTTCTCTTGATGGATGAAGGCTTCGACCGAGCTCGCCCGGACTCGCCCTAGCAGGACAGCACCGCCAGTCCGTTTTGCGTAGCCAGCGGCAGCGAATAGGCCCTCAGTAGCTTGGGACCATACAGCCCCATCGCATCGTATACCATGTCCATCGTCTCTCGCGCGACAGATCGGGTCCGCCGCGTTCCCTCGATCAGAAGGTCGGCGACCAGGCCTGGGCGTGCCTGGAAGCCGGTACGGCGCTCGCGCATAGGCGCCAGGAATGCATTGAGTGCCTTGGCCAGCTTGCGCTTCGCCTCGGTGTCGCTCACCTTGCCCCTGCGATATCGTTCCTTCAGCTCGCTCACCTCGTCCGTGTTGGGGTTGAAAGCGTCGTGGTAGGCAAAGACCGGGTTGCCCTCTACCTCGCCGGGGATGTCGGCCCGGACCCGGCGCGGGTCGGTGTACATGGCCATGACCTTGCGCTCGACCGTCTCCGCGTCATCCGATAGGTAGATGGCGTTTCCCAGGCTCTTGCTCATCTTGGACTGGCCATCCGTGCCCACTAACGTGCTCTCCGCGCCCACCATCACCTCGGGGAGGGGAAAGACCCGGCCATACTGCCGGTTGAAGCGACGCGCGATTTCGCGGGTAACCTCTACGTGCGGTTCATTGTCGCTGCCCACAGGCACCAGGTGCGCCCTGGGCAGCAGGATATCGGCCGCCTGCAATACAGGGTAGCCCAGCAGGCCGAAAGGCATCGCCTCCAGGCGCGCATCCCGTGCCATCTCCTTCAGACTTGGCAGGCGTTCCAGCCGTGGAACGTTGACCAGCATACCCAGGATGAGCGCCAGCTCATACGTCTCGGGCACGGCGGACTGCACAAAGATCGTGCTGCGCTCTGGATCGATGCCCACTGCCAGGTAGTCCAGCACGATGTCATGGACGTTCTGTTCTACGCCCACAATCTGCTCCTTGCCCGACTGGGTTGTCAGCATGTGGAGATCGGCGATGATGAAAAAGCACTCGTACTCGTCCTGGAAGCGCAGCCGGTTCTGCAGACTGCCCAGGTAATGTCCCAGGTGCAGCTTGCCGGTTGGCCTGTCGCCCGTCAGCATCCTCTTTCGTACCATCCTACACCTCCCAAAGCATCCGCAGACAACGAAAAAGCGCCCGTCCTCCGGTCGAGCGATCACACACATCGCTCTTGCCTTGAGGACGAGCGCCCCATGCAATTGCACGGGCACCCGTGGTGCCACCTCGCTTAGGCCGGCCTTACAAACAAACGATCCGCCGGCGAGGGCGGATCGGAAAGCGGCGTGCCAGCCTCACTCGATTCAGGTACGGCCCATGGCTTTCTCGGGCGATACCCTAGCCCTGATAACGGTGGCGATTCCGGCCCGGTCTACAGGTCCTGCTCGACGCTGGTTGCTCCCGGCTCAGGTGGCCTCTCTGCCACTTGGCCAAGTCCCCGAGTGCACAACTCAAGCTCGGACGTTCGGCGGGCGACTCCCAGGTCCATTCACCCCCTGCGCTGGTATCGGGTTTCCACCTTGGCCCGACTCTCTGGCCCCCGCTATGGTGGCTACTAGTCCTGATCTCAGTCTTTGCTACTATTCATTTGTTGGCGGCGATACTATCACACCTGGCCGCGGATGTCAAATCCCGACTACTGGTTTTTGAGATACGGCTTCAGGCCGGCCATCAGCTTGTCCTTGGGCCGGACTCCCACCAGCCGCTCCACCGGCTGGCCGTCCACGAACAGGATGAGCGTGGGAATGCCCATCACGCCATAGTGGCCCGGCGTAATGGGGTTCGTGTCCACGTCCATCTTCGCAACCAGCAGGGTGCCCTCGTTTTCAACCGCGATCTCTTCGACGGTCGGTGCGATCATTTTGCAGGGATTGCACCAGACCGCCCAAAAGTCGACGAGCGCCGGCAGCTTCGCCTTGAGTACGAGCGCCTCAAACGTGTCATCGGTGACGACGATTGCCTTTGCCATCTTGTCATTCCTCCATGTCAGGTAAGTTCGGTCGCGCTGACGGTTGGCTCGCTCTTCGACTCCGAGAGCGAGTAGCGGGAGAAGATCATCTCGAGCATGCGCCTCATTCGTTGCTGCGTCAGCTCCGGGTCGCCCGACGCCAGACATTCCTTCATGTGGTTCTCGACAATCATCAGTGCAACGCTGTCCAGCGCGGCTCGCGCGGCCATCAGCTGCGTGAGGACTGCCTCGCACTCGCGCTCTTGCTCCACCATGCGCTGCAGGCCCCGGATTTGGCCTTCGACCCGTTTCAGGCGCCTGTCGATCTCTTCTCGTCCCATGGAATCCTCATAGTGCCAGCAGTGGGTAGGGAAACCCGCCCTACTGCCCGATTGCGGTTAGGGCTTGGCTGGGCACGACGTCCAGGTCCCAGCCCGCCGTCTGGCCGGCCTGCAGCCGGTAGAATCCGGCAGTGGCGACCATCGCAGCGTTGTCGGTGCAGTATTCGAGCGCCGGGATGCGCACGGCAACGGGGCTCTGCCGCCGCAGCTCCTCGCGCAGCGACTCGTTCGCCGCTACGCCACCGGCCAGCAGCAGGGTGCGGGCGCCGTACTCCTCGGCCGCACGGCAGGCTTTCTCGATCAGCACCTCGACCACCGCGGCCTGAAAGCTGGCGGCCAGGTTCGCGACCGGCAGGTCGCGGACCACCAGCGGCGTGTGCGGGTTGGCGCTGTGGGCCTTGTCCGAGTCTGGTTGGTACTTCCGCACCGCGTGAAGGACCGACGTTTTGATCCCGGAAAAGGAAAAGTCGTAGCTGCCGGGCAGCCACGCTCTCGGCAGCTTGAAGGCGGTCGGGCTTCCGCCGCGTGCAGCCTGCTGGATCGACGGCCCGCCCGGGTAGGGCAGGCCCAAGAGGCGGCCCACTTTGTCAAAGGCCTCGCCGGCAGCGTCATCGAGAGTCCCGCCGAGGCGCCTGTATTGGCCGTGCCCGGCCATCAGGATCAGCTCGCTGTGGCCTCCCGACACGACGAGGCACACCAGCGGGAAGTCTGGCTCAGATTCCTGCGCAACCCAGTTGCCGTAGATGTGGGCTTCGATGTGGTTGACGCCGATCAGCGGCAGCCCCAGGCCAAAGGCGAGACCCTTGGCGGCATTCACCCCCACGAGCAGAGAGCCTGCCAAGCCCGGCCCGTAGGTGACCGCAACGGCGGCTAGCGCACCCCAGTCGAGGTTGGCGTCGGCCATGGCCTGCTCGATGACCGGGCTGATGCTGAGCACGTGCTGCCTGGACGCGACTTCTGGAAAGACGCCTCCGTAGCGGCGATGGATGTCGATCTGGGACGCGACGACGTTGCTGCGCACGGCGCGGCCGTCTTCGACGACCGCAGCCGCCGTTTCATCGCAGGAGGTCTCAATACCGAGAACCAGGGTCATTGCATTCTCCGGTGGGGTGGCCCCGGCTCAGGACAAGGACCTGGCCCGCCCACCGGCGCCATTATAGCAGAGGAGCGGCATGGGGGCAAACAGGGCCTGTGGTGTAAGGCGGAGCTGCTGGCAAACGATCAAGGCTCTTGACGGTTCGTGGAAGCCTTAGTAGAATGGCTGCGCACTGATATCTCGTCTGTCGACCATTGACGCGCCATGCTATCCTATCTCCTGCAAGGTCTCTCCCTTGGACTGTCGGGCGCGGCGTCGCCCGGGCCGTTCCAGGCGTTTGTCATCGGCCAGGCGCTGAAGAACGGCTGGAGGCGCACGCTGCCGGCCGTTCTGGCTCCACTCATCTCCGATGGCCCGATCATCCTCTTGATGGTGCTGCTGCTCACCAACATGCCGCCGGGGGTCCTGCGCACCATTCAGGTTGTGGGCGGTATCTATGTCGTGTACCTGGCGTGGAAAGCGGCCCAAGCATACCGCGACTTCCAGGTAGTCGACTCCCCCGGCGAAAACCGGCAGACGCTGTGGCAGGCGGTCGCGACCAACTTCCTCAGCCCGGGTCCATACGTCTTTTGGAGCATGCTGGCCGGGCCGGTGTTGGTGAAGGGTTGGAGAGAAACGCCGGCTTTCGGGCTGGGCTTCCTGTTCGGCTTCTACTTTTCTATGATCGGTGGGCTAACCCTGCTGGTGGTGCTGTTTGGCGCAGCTCGCCGGCTTGGCCCGCGGGTCAACCGAGTTCTGCTCGGGTTCTCCGCGCTTGCGCTTCTCGGGTTTGGGCTCTACCAGCTGTGGCAGGGGTTGCTGGTCTAGGAGAGCGCTGAAAAAGTCCCCCTCCGATCTGAGATGTGGGAGAGGCGATGCAGAAACAGGCGCGTTTTCGAGCTCATTTCCCTACGACCGCCGCCGGAGCGGTCGAAAGTGTGCATCACTGAGGTCTGCCGGACCTTGCTACAACAATATCCTCGCATCCTCTTGTTTGTGAATCAGGACAATGCGGCGGCAATCTCTTTGTGCACGACGATTGGATTTCATCGCATCGCCGAAGTGAACTCCTACAGACTGTCAGAGGCCCTGCCTGCACTCTGAGATGAGCAAGGCCTCTGCTTGCCGTTGTGCAGCGGGAGGGAGATCTGCCTCTCGGCGCCAGGTCCCTCCGGCCTATCGCCCCAGATACCCCCCGTCCACTGGGATGATAGCACCGTGGATGTAGTCTGAGGCCCGCGACGAGAGAAGGATCACCACACCCTTCAGGTCGTCCGGCATGCCCCACCGCCCGGCGGGGATACGCGCCAGGATCCCCGGCTCTCGGTCCGGGTTGCCCACCAGGGCGACGTTCAACGCCGTATCCATGTATCCCGGCGCGATGGCGTTCACGTTGACACCGCGCGCCGCCCACTCATTGCTCAGCGCCTTCGTGATCTGGGCCAGGGCGCCCTTGCTGGCCGAGTAGGCCGGAACCGTCAGCCCCCCGCCAAAGCTGAGCATGGAGCAGATGTTGATGATCTTGCCGTGCCCCTGGGCCAGCATGACTCGTCCGGCCGCCTGCGCCAGGATCCAGGCCGCGTCGAGGTTCACGGAAAGGACGAAATCCCAATCCTCCAGCGGAAACTCCTCGGCCGGGTGGCGGCGCTGCGCACCCGCGTTGTTCACGAGGATGTCGAGCCCGCCCAGCGCCTCGACGGCGCGGCCCACCAGCGCCAGCGCCTGCGCCCGGTCCGACAGGTCTACGTGCAGCGGGACGGCGCCCATCTCCTCTGCTATCTCCGCAACCCGCGGCGAGATATCGGCTACGGCCACCCGTGCGCCGCGCTCTATCAGCGCCTCGGCCATCGCCCGGCCCAGGCCCGCGCATCCACCTGTGACCAGGGCTCGCTTGCCCTCTACCGAGAAGAGCGTGTCACGCTCGCTCATCCCGGCCCTCCACAGTCACTCCCGGCACCACCTGAGGGCGGTAAAAGGCGCATGCGCCTGCCTGGCAGAGGGCCTCCTCAAGTGGGCGAGAGTCTTGCCTCGGCCATAGCGCGATGATCGTACCGCCGTCACCGGCCCCGGCCAGCTTGGCGCCCAGCGCGCCGGCGTCTCGGGCTGCCGCAATCAGCCTCTCGTTCGATTCGCCCGATCCCCCAGGTCGCGCTGGATGGCGTGGTTCTCGTTCATCAGGCGGCCCAGGCCGGGCCAGTCTCCCTCGATCAGCGCCTTCTTCCCCATGCGGGCCAGCTCGGTGATCCGCTCGTACCCCTGCACGACCGCCAGGTCCCCTTCCAGCCACCGGTCGCGCAGTGGCTTGTGCACGGCGCCCGAGGAGTGCTGGACGCCCGTGTATCCCAGCACAAAAGGCAGCTCGGGCACGTAACTGCCCAGCGGCTCGATCGTGGCATACAGCTCGGCCTCTGCCCGGCGGTAGAACTGCTTGCCCCGAAAATCCATGTAGTTGAGCCCACCGAAGGTGCACATGCAGGCATCTTGGTAGCCGCACACGACTTGAAGGTAGTTGAGCTCGATGTAACGCGCCCTCTCTGCTATCTGGTAGAGGTTGATATGCACGCCGAGCCACTCGAGTAGCGAGCGCAGAAGGGCCACGGTCAGTGCCGTGGAGCCGGCCATCCCGCTGCGCAGTGGGATTTCGCTGCCGTACTCGATCCTGCACTCAAGCGGAGGCAGGTGCAGGTAGTCCAGGACGGCCCGCGCGATGTCGAAGCGGTCCTGGCGAGGGCGGAGGTCATCTGACGAGCGGATCTCGCAGCGCTCCCCATTGGTCTCGAGCACGAGCCCTGGCGCAGGTGTCAGGGTGACGGTGGCGCGCAACGGCACGGAGCAGGAGAGCACCGCTCCGCCGTACATGTCGGTGGGGTTTCCGATGATGCCCGCCCTGCCCGGCGCCGAACAGAGCTGCACCCGTCTCTCAGAGCTCATAGGCCTTGGCCTTGATGTACTTGCGGACCATGTAGCCATACCGCTCGTCCGCCAGGGCAAAGTCGACAAAGGCGCGGAAGTAGCTCTCAAAGTTCCCCACGTCGTAGCGGGTCTGGCCTGGGCCCAAGATCCAGGCATAGACTCGTTCTCCGCGGTGCAGCAGGAGACGGATGGCATCGGTGAGCTGGATCTCCCCGCGCCGGTCGGGCAGGGTGCGTGAGAGAGCATCAAAGATCGACGGCGCAAACACATAGCGGGCGGCCACCGCCAGGTTGCTTGGCGCAGTGCCCTGCGAAGGCTTCTCGACGATGCCCGTGATGGCGACCGGCTCTCCGGGCGGCGGCTCCGGACCTTCCAGGCTGACGACGCCATAGCGGAAGGTCTCCTCCGGCGCCACCTTCTCCACGGCCACGACGGCCGCGGCGTTCAGGTCACCAAACGCCTTCATCATGGCGACGAGGGGTGCCGCGGGATCTTCGGCAGCAATCACGCTGTCCCCAAGCGCCACCACGCAGTCTCCCCCGTCGACAAAGTCGGCGCACAGCGAAACGGCGTGCCCGAGCCCTTTGGGCTCACTCTGGCGGGTGAAGAGGAAGCGCGACTTTTCGTCCAGGTAAGCCAGATCCTCCAGGACCGCCTCGTTGCCCGCTTCCTTGAGTGCAGCAGTGAGTTGCGGATCCGCATCCAGGTGGTCTTCGATGCTGCGCTTGTTGCGCCCCGTGATAATGAGGATCTGGCTCAGGTTGGCTGCCTGCAGCTCCTCGACGACCCATTGCACCACCGGCTTGCGCCCAACCGGCAGCATCTCTTTTGGCTGGGCCTTGGTGGCCGGCAGCAATCGCGTCCCCAGGCCGGCGGCTGGGACAATCGCCTTGGTGATCTGTTTCATGCTTCACTCTCCATGAACGGGAAGATCCCACACATCTGTCCTTGGACACATGATTCACATGATTGGGGTTCCTCATGTCGGCATCCCTTATCATAGGAATTCCAGCGGTCCCAAGAATCCTGTGAATCCTGTCTAGTGGGTGAAGGGCGCCAGGTGCCGCGCGAAATGGGCCTCGAGTGCGGCGTAGTACGCTTCCTCGTGGGCCGCCAGCTCTGCCAGCAGCTGCCCGCCATACCGCTCCAGCACCGAGCCAAAGGTTGCGTGCAGCACCTGCCGGCCGTCAAAGAGGTCCAGGACCCTGCCCAGCTCGCTGTCCGCCAGGCTCTCCGGCGCCGGCACCCGCGCCAGCTCGCCCGACAGGTGATAGGTCGCCCTGTCTCTCTCGTAGCATTGCAGGGCAAACGCCAAGTTCTGCCGGAACAGCGCCGGATTCGCCGCGGCAATGACCCGCAGCGCTTCCAGGTAGCTCGTGCCGGCCGTCTTCAGGTGCACCAACTCGCGGGCCTCCCGCGCCACAAGCGGATAGATGCTGAATTTGTCCGAGCCGGAGTGCAGGCTGAGCTTGTAGGGCCCCATCACGCGCGCGATCGCGGCGTGCTTGGCAAGCTGCGTCTCGAACTCGCGCAGATCCCCGATATAGTCTACGCCTTTCTCAAAGCGCCCGACGTAGCGGGGGGCCAGGCTGACCCACTGCACCCCCAGCCGCGCCAGCTCGCTGGCGACGAAAAGATGCTCGTCCGGCGTGGTCGGTGTCATGGTCTCGTCTACGGAGACCTCCAACTCAAAGCTTCGGCTGCCCTCGACCGTGACCAGGTGGCGGTACATGCGCGCCGTGTGCGCGATCGCGCGCCCATACTTCACGGCGGCGCGCAGCAGCGACTCGGGCCCGAGTTCAAGCACGAACCCCTCGACCTCGAACTGCCGCCCCAGGTATCGGGCACGCAGCCGCGCCGGGTCGTCCTCCAGGTCTCGCCATGGAAGCTGCTCGAGCTTTCCCTGCAGCCACTCACCCTCATCCGGCCGGGACTGGTCTGCTTCGCTGTCCACATGGTCGCCGGGATCGATCGTGAAGAAGGTGTAGCCCGCCGCCACGCACAGGTCGATGTCGGCCGTCGTCTTCAGGTGGTCGGCATCGGCGCCCCACGGCTCGCGCCAGCCCTCCTGGAACACACCCCACATCGCATCGTCCATCACCTGCTGCGGCGAGCGGCCCGTGCGCGCATTCTCGCGCATCGACTGCTGGGCCAGGATCGGGGCAATGCCTCCTGCCGCGCGGACGGCTCGGATGTGGCCCGGCGTCGCCAGCCCGATGCGGTCCCCACAGCCGGCCGTCTTTTTCAGGCCGAGCGGTTCCGGCCGCAGCCAATCCACCCGGTCTCGGAGCGCCGCCGCGTTGGCCGGGCTGAGGGGTCCAAGGAAGAGCCCGTTTTCCCGCATCTCCCCCTCAAACTCGCGGGTGTCTCCGCGAATGCCGAGGTGCTTTCCCACCGCGTCCCGAACCAGCATGTATGTCGTGCCTTCGACTTCGACCTCCGAGCGTGGGTAGATCATCTCTCAAACCCCTTCCTTGTCCTGACCCCAATCCTGTCAATCCTGTCCGACGTCCCTACCCGCGCCCCTTCTGCACTTCGGCCACGAACGCCTCGGCCCGGCGAGTCAGCTCACCCATGTTGCCGGCATCCAGCAGCTTCTGATTGACGAGCGCACTTCCGACGCCAAGCGCGGCCGCCCCCTTGCGGATAAAGTCCGCGGCAGTGCCCAGGTCGACCCCGCCCACAGGCACGATCTGAAGCTGCGGCAGCGGGGCCAGGATGGCCTTGACCAAGTCGGGCCCGCCGATGTCGGCCGGGAAAAGCTTGACCATGTCCGCGCCCGCTTCCCATGCCGTCAGCATCTCGGTCGGCGTGAAGCAGCCGGGCACCACCGGGATGGAATACCGGTTGCAGAGCGCGATAACGGGCAGGCTCAGGGTAGGCGCCACGACAAAGCCGGCGCCTGCCAGGATCGCCGCCCGCGCCGTCTCGGGGTCGAGCACGGTCCCCGCCCCAAAGAGCACCTGGTCTCCATACCGCATGGCTGCCTGCTCGATGACGTCCAGTGCACCGGGCGTCGTCATGGTCACTTCGATGACTCTCACCCCGCCCGCCCGGATGGCATCGGCGGCCGCGATTAGCTGCTCCGAGCTCTGAGCCCGCATGATCGCAATCACGCCGCTCTCCCGGATGAGGCGCAGCTTCTCTGTCTTGTTCATACTTGTCTCACCTTCTATGGACAGGATTCACATGATGGCTGGTCCCCTAGCGAGCAATCCCAATCCTGTAAATCATGCAAATCCTGTCTATTACCGTGACGTTCGCTTCCCGCCGCCGGCGCTGTCGGCTTTCATCAGGGCCTGGACTTCGCTCCGATCGATGATCGGCAGGTCGAACATCAGCGTCTGCTGCAGCCGTGTCGCGGCATCGCCCACCAGCACCCCTTTGGTCAGCCCATCCGGGCCGGTCCCCGCGGTCAGCAGCCCGTAGTAGAAGCCCGCATTCCAGGTGTCGCCTCCGCCGAGCCGGTCCAACAGTGTGACCGGCTTGACCGCGGGCGACCGGAAAAAGTCCCCGTCCGAGTTCACGGCGGCCGATTCCCAGCGGTGCTGCTCAAAGCTATCCGGGTAGCGGATTGTGATCGCCACCACGCGCGTGTGGAACCGCCTGTGCACAAGCTCGGCAAAGGCGCGGATGTCATCGTCCTCGACGTGGCCCATGTCGCCGTCCACGATCTGCTTGGCGGAGTACTGCCCGCAGCTCATGCCGTAAAGCTGGGCCATGTCCTCGATCGTGGTGATGAGCAAGTCGACGTGGTCTGTCACGATCGGGGTCATCAGCTCCCGCGCCTGGTCGGCCGACCAGAGCGTGGAGCGATAGTTGAAATCGAGGCCGACCAGGCATCCCTCTGGCTTGGCGGCGAGCGCCTCCTGGAAGGCCTCGTAGTTGTAGTTTTGCTCGTATTTGCTGTGGGTCGCCAGCCCGAAGGTGATGCCGGATGTGTGGAACAGCGCCGCATCCTTGAGCGCGGAGGGCCAATCCACCATGCCCGCCCCCAGCTTTGACGCGGCCGAGAACATCCTCTGGTAGATGCCCGTGTCCCGGCGGGGCGTCTTGCCGATCTCGTAGATGAAGCGGCCGATCGGCTCTGTCTTGGGCGCCCAGGCGATGAACTCGGTAAGCACCCCGTTCTCCCGCGCGATGTTCTGCACCGCCCGCCCGTACGGGTTGTCGGGGACCCGGGTAATGTAGGCCGACGGGATGCCCAGCCGGGCCAGCCCCATGGCCAAGGTGTACTCGCTTCCCGCCATCGAGAGGTGAACCAGGCGCGTTCTTTCCGGCCGCTCCATGTCCGCGGGGGTGTCGCGCACCATCACCTCGCCAAAGGTGACGAAGGCTGGTCCCCGGCCGGTAAAGCGGCCGAGATCATCCTTCACAATGTCATACTTGGGCATGCTTGGCATTGGTCGAACCCTTTCCCGAGATCTTGGCCTGCGTGCGGGTCTCGCGGCTCAGCCTTGGAATCAGAACTGCACGAGCACCTTCATGGCGTTGCGCCGGTCCTGCGCGACCTCAAATGCCCGGTGGACCTCCCCAAACGGCACCCGGTGCGAGATGATCTGCCGGACGAGGTCGGGCTGCTCGAGCGTCATCGTCAGAACCCGCTCAAACTCTCCTGTCCCCCCGATGCTGCCCATCACCCGCGCCGCCTTGAGCGTGATCTGCTTCGGGCTGATCTCCACCGGCGGGACGAACCCCAGCGCCATGATCGTGCCCAGGGGCCGCACCAGCTCGATCGCCCGCAGAAACGCCCTCGGAGCACCTGACGTCTCAAAGATGGCATCGTACCCGTGCCCCGAGTAGAGGCCCCCATAGCTCTCCGCCCCTTCCGCTGCCGCCGAGACGTCCGTGAGAGGGCTTGCCCCCAGCTCCAGTGCCTTGGCCACCCTGGAGGGCTCCACGTCGAAAAGCTCGACGTGCTGGCAGCCTTCCAGCACCTTCAGCGCAAAGAAGCAGGACAGGCCGATCGTGCCGCCCCCCATGACGAGCACCTTCTCGTTCCTGAGCTCCGGGCGAGATTCACGCACCCGGCGGACGGCATGGGCTCCCACGGCTAGCGGCTCGCTCAGCGCCACAAGCTCCAGCTCCGCGACCGGATGGGCCGGGTAGACGTAACGCTCGTCCTGGAGGAAGTACTGGCGCGACGCGCCGTGGACGGTGATGCCGAACTTCTCGATGTTCTGGCACAGGTTCCGGTCGCGGCCGCAGAACTCGCAGACCCCGCAGTAGATAGAGCAGTCGCCGGTGACCTTGTCGCCGGGCTTGACCTTGGTCACTGCCGGGCCTACGGCCTCCACCGTGCCGGACCACTCGTGCCCAAAGTAGATGGGATAGTTCTTCGGGCCTTCGTAGGTTCCCCTGTATAGCGAGAGGTCAGAGCCGCACAGCCCAACACTGTGGGTGCGGACCAGTACCTGGCTGCCGCTCGGCGCAGGCAACTCCTCGGTCACGGCCTCGACCAGCCTATCGCCCTTCAGTACGATGCCTTGTGCCTTCAATACGTTGCCTCTCGAGTGCGTCTGGGTGCGGCGCACCTCCGCGGTGCCCTGCACCTATGCTCACGCTATCCTGTTGACCGGCGTGCCTGCCATCCAGGCGCGGATATTCTCCAGCGAGATGCCCATGATCCGGTCTCGCGCCTCGATCGTGTACCAGCCCAGGTGGGGCGTGATCACCACGTTCAGGTCGCCAAAATCGTGGTAGACCGTGCGCTCGTCTTCCAAAACGTCCAGCCCTGCCCCGCGCAGCCTGCCGGCCGCCAGCGCCTCTTTCAGGGCGCCCGTGTCGACGATCCCCCCGCGTGATGTGTTGACCAGGATTGCTCCGGGCTTGACCCAGGTCAGTGTCTGCGCGTTGATCAGGTGCTTGGTTCCCGGCAGCAGGGGCACGTGCAGGCTGATGAAGTCGGAGGCCGCCAGCACGTCGCGCAGGGGCTGGTAGCGGAAGCCTGCCTCCAGGGCCAGCTCCTCGTTCTGCACGACGTCAAACGCGGCAACCTGCATGCCAAAGCCCCGGCCGATCCGGATCGCGTGCCGGCCGATCCGACCCGTCCCGACGACACCCAGCACCTTGTCGTACAGCTCTACGCCCCCCAGTCCCGTGTCGTCGAAGCGTCTCATTTGCCGGTAGCGCTCGTTCCCGCGACAGACATTCCGCGCAACCGCAAGCATCAGCCCGAAGGCATGCTCGGCGATCATGTGCGCGCCATAGTCCGGCACGTTGCAAACGACGACGCCGCGCGCCCGGCACGCCTCCAGGTCGATGTGGTCGTAGCCCGTCGCCCGGTTGACGATCAGTCGCAGCCGCGGGCAGCCATCCAGCACCTCTTGCGTGATCTTGCCGAACTGGTCGCGCATGAGCAGGATATCTGCATCGTGGGCGGCCTCGACCAGCTCCGCTGCCGTGCGCAGGGGCGAATGGATCGTGAATTCGCAGCCTTCGAGGGAGATCGCATCGCGATCCTCGAAGACGAAATCGACAAAGGCTGCCTTCATCGGATCTTCGCCAGCTCCACCGGGCGCTGGTCGTGGAACGAGCGAGTGGCTGCCAGCCCGATGACGAGGGCCTCGCGCGCGTCGTGGGTCGTGACGGCCGGCGGCCGTCCCTCGATGGCTCGATCAACGAAATCCTTGGTCTGCGCCAGGTAGGCGTTGCCAAAGCGCTCGATGATGTACGGCACCATGTCGTGGTGGATGCCGCTTGTCGTCAGCGTGAGGATGGGGGTCTGCTGGTAGTAACCGATGTTCACTGCGCCCTGCGTCCCGAGGACCTCCGTCCGGATGTCATAGCCGTACAGGGCATTCCGGCTCACTTCCACGTTCCCCAGCGCGCCTTCCTGGAAGAGCATATTCACCACGGCGTTGTCGATGTCGCCCACGGTGTTGAGTTGGGGGAAGGCCAACGTGCCTCCCTCGGTATAGACGCGCCGGACCTCGTCGCCCATCAGCCAGCGCCCCAGGTCAAAGTCATGGATGGCCATATCGAGGATCAGCCCGCCGCTGACATCGGGGCGAGCGTAGTTGAGGTCGGGACAGAAGGGATCGCGCCCGATGGACTTGAAGGTCACGGGCTTGCCGATGATGCCCGCCTCGATCTGCTTTTTCGCTGCGACGTACCCATTGTCAAAGCGCCGCATGAACCCAGCCTGGAAGAACACGCCGCTCCGCTCGAGCGCGGCGATCATCTGGTCGGTGTCTTCCAACGTGAGCGAGATTGGTTTCTCGCAAAAGATCGCTTTGCCCTCTTCCGCAGCGGCGATGACGACCTCGCGGTGCGTGCTCGTCGGTGAGGTCACAAACACGGCCTCGATCGCCGGGTTGGTCAGCAGCACACGGTAGTCGGTCGTCCAGGCCGGCTGGCCGGCCGCCGGCTCGATCCCCAGCTCCTCCGCGAGCGCCTGTCCGCGGACCTCGATAACATCAGAAACACAAACAATCCGGGCCTTGGCATAGTGTGCAAGATGGCGCGCATAGATCTGGCCCATTCGTCCCAGGCCGATCACGCCGACAGGCAGACGCGAATTCATGGTAGCTTCCTCTCAGACTATTCGTTCTCTTCTGGTTCGTCTTGGTGGCAGCGGATCATCAAAGTGGCGCTCCAGGCTGCATCCACGATCTTGTCGGCCACGGCTCCATGGGTCCACCGTTTCACCCCGGAATACCCATGGCTCGAGAAGACGATGAGATCGATCCCCTGCGCGGCGCAGTACTCGAGGATCTGGTGCGCGGCACCCTCCTCGTCCGGCTCATGTACGGTGATGATCCTGCCGTAGGCTAGGCGGGCCTTCACATCCGCAAGATACTCCCCCGCCTCCCGGTAGGCCGCGGCCACCACCTCGCCATACACATCGGGCAAGCTCAAGAGAGTGCGCGTCCGGGGGATCGGATCCTCTACCCGGAACAGCACCAGCTCTGCGTCCATCGCACGCGCGATCGACACCGCCGGCGCCAGGGCACACTCCGCACACTCCGACCCATCCAGCGGGACCAGGATCCTGCTGAAGCGGAACGGCGAAACCTTACCTTCCATGATCATCCTCCTCAATGCGCCGAGTACAAGAGGCTTCTCGCAGAAGATGTCCTTGCCTTCTTCGAAGGAGGTGGGCAACAGGCGCAGCGCCCATGCAGCCTGCTGCCCACCACACGTCGCGTTGGTGCGACGGCGCGCGAAGCGCGGCCGCCGCCACTCCTCGGGACCTAGAACCGCACGCAGGTAATCTTGGCTTCCTTGCGGTCGGTGCGCAGCATGACGATGTTCTCGGGCACGTCGTCCAGGCCGATCTTCTTGGTGATGATCGGCGTCATGTCCATGCCGTCGGCCATGCACTCGATGACGCGGGAAAAGGTCCCATCGCCCGAGTGTCCCTGCGAGCCGACAATCTGGGCGCGCCGGACTTGGAGCACTTCACCGGTGACCGGCATCTTGGCATCGGCCCTGGCTACGACGACGACCCTTGCGTTCAGGGTGCGGCCGTACCAGATGGTCTGCTCGATCTGCGGGTAGACGACGGTCGGCAGGCCGGTCGCCTCGAGGTAGAGGTCGGCCCCCATGCCGCGGGTCAGCTCCAGCACCCGTTCGGTAAAGTCCTCTTTGAGCGGATTGATGGCATAATCGGCTCCCAGCTTCAGGGCCATCTTGGCGCGGTTCTCCTGGGGCTCGGAGATGATGACGGTCGAAGCCCCCTGGCGCTTGAGGATAGCGCACGCAGCCAGGCCCACCGGGCCGCTGCCGCAGATGACCACCTTGTCGCCGGGACGGACGCCGCCGCCGCGCACGATGACGGCGGTATAGGCCACACTGGTCGGCTCACACAGGCTGCCGGCCAGGAAGATCTCATCGCCCTTGTAGCGATCGGCCAGAGGCTCGAGGCTCCACAACAGCTTGGCCGGCAGGGTGATGTATTTTGCGAACGCGCCGTTGACGTTGAAGCCGATCTCGTCCAGTCGCTCGCAGTGGTTGGGAAACCCGTCGGCGCAGGGCTTGCACTCGCCGCACCAGAGCATCTCTTCGGCGCAGACGCGCTCGCCGCCCTTGAACGGCTTGTTCGTCACCTTGTCGTACGCTTTGGCTCCCGCCTCGACGACGACGCCGGCGAGCTCATGGCCGAGGATGCACGGGAAGCCGGTCAGGCCGGGATAGTAGATGTAGCCCTCGTCATCCGACTGGGCCATGTGCACGTCGCTGCCGCAGATACCGCAGGCTTTGACTTCGATCAGTACTTCATTCGAACCGGGTGTGGGGATGTCGTACTCGATGATATCCATGCGTGGATTCCTCCACACCCTGCTGCCCAGGTAGGTCTCCTTGCCATCGGTGTCCTTGGCTCCCAACTTGAAATCGGGCCTCGGCTCCCAGTCCGCAAAGAGGGTCACGCCCCGCATTTTGCCTTTCATCTGCTCACATCCCCCTATCTGTGTTTGGGTCTTACGGTTGTGCATCGATCCTATGACTTGCCGCAGGCCGCTATAGTTCCGACCCCTGTCCCAGCCGCGGCAGGGCGTACACCGGCTTCCAGCCCGGGCTCAGCGGTGTGCGCAGGTAGGGCTCCATCTCGGCCTCGGTACGCAGCGTGACCTCCTCAACGGGCGGTACCGTGCCCGCCGGGAAGGCCTCGAGGATCTCGTCGTTGAGCAGGGTCAGGTAGCGCATGATGGCCACCATCGGCCGCTTGGCTTTCTGCGCCGTCCCGTGCGTTGCCTGGCCGACGACGCCCTCGGGTGTGGCCGCGATCTCGATGGCGATCTGGCCCTCGCCCTCGGACCAGCGGCTGGGCCGGCTGAAGGGGTCGACCGACTTGTCAAAGTGGCCGTCGGGCAGAAAACTCTTGCCCTGGGTGTCCACGGCATAGCTCATGTCGACCATATCCCCGTGCAGCAGTAGTCCCAGCGAGGTCTCCGACTCATCTGCGTGCACAAAGTTCGTGTCGAACCTGCCGCCCTTCTCGGTGGTCCGGAAGAACTCGCGGACACCGCGGTGCCAGTCCAGGACGCGGAAGATGCCGGGAAGCTGGTAGCGCATCTGGAACTGGTGGATGGCCGACTCGAGCACCCACAGCTGGCCGTGGTTGTTGACGATCACCTGCTTGCGGAACCCGTCGTTCCACAGGCCGAGCATCACGTCGATCAGCAGCTCGCGGACCACGTTCTCGCGGACGATGACCGTGCCCGGCATGCCGATGTGGTGGTATGGGTGCGCTCCATACATCAGGGGCGGCAGCGCCAGGTTGACAGGCGTGCCCCGCTTCGCCGTGTAGCGGCGGACACCTTCGACGATCGCGCTGACGTACAGCGTGTCGGAGGCGCTGGGCAGGTGCTGCCCGTGCAGCTCGGTGCAGCCGACGGGGATGAAGACGACGTCGTTCTTCTTCCGGTTCTCCTCGACCTTCCACCGGGTCGTCGTCTGGATGTAGGATCCAGGCTTGGCCCACTCAACGGGCGACGGGACGCCATACTCGGCGAGCCAGGCATCAATCTGGGCGTCGGAGGCCTCATAGACCTCCTTTTTCATGCGGCCGACGGAAGTTGTCCTCGAAGAACAGGTCCGGCTGGTCGCTCGGGAGCATTCCCACGGGTACTTTCTTGGCTGGCATTGCTTATCTCCTCAACTCTTGGATAGAATGGAACGGACAAAGACAGGCTGCCCTGTGTGCAAAGAGTGTGTGGCAGCCAGGGCCGCGGCCACCGTGGCCCGACTTTCCTCCCCGGTGACGGGAGAAGGTGTGCCGTGGACGAGGCAATCCACGAATGCCTGAAGCTCGACGTCGAACGCATCGCCCAGGCGATCGGGTGTGGTCCATGGCATGTCATGGTGAACGCCGCCCCGGTCCAGGAGCCTCACCGGTGTCTGGCGGAAGCGGCCGATCTGGACGGCGCCTTCGTCGCCAATCACTTCGATTCGTAGGTCGTGCCCGTAGCGGCAGGTGCGGCTGGCGTAGAGCGATCCCATGGCGCCGCCCTCAAACCGCAGCGTGACCACCGAGTTATCCACGTCACCGACGGCGCCGATGGCCGGGTCGACGAGGGCGCCTCCCTCGGCGTAGACCCGCTCGATCTCGCCGGCCATGCAGCCAGCGCGACAGGTACAGATCGTGGTACATCGCATCCACGAGCAGCCCGCCGCTGACCTTCGGGTCGGCAAAGCTGGGCGGCGGCGGATCCGTGTCGCCGCTGATGGAGCGGAAGACCAGCGGCTTGCCGATCGCCCCGGCCTCGATCAAGCGCTTGGCCTCGACGTGGCCGGCGTCAAAGCGGCGCACGTGGCCCATCATCAGCTTGACGCCTGCCCGCTCGACCGCTGCGATGGCCCGATCACAATCGGCCAAGGTTCAGCGCGAGCGGCTTCTCGCACAAGAATATCCAGGCCGGCCGTCGCGCAGCGCACGACGTTGCCGGCGTGCGCCGACGTGCTGCTGGCGAGCACCACCGCGTCCAGGCGCTCTGCCCCCAACAGGGCTTCGAGATCGGGATAGACGGCAACCTCGCCGCACTGCTCGCGCGCGGCCGCTGCACGCTCCGGCCGTGCGGTGGTGACGGCCACCAACTGCGCGCCCTTGACCCGCTTGGCGAGGCTCTCGGCGTGGGTCAGCCCGATCCGGCCGACTCCGACCACGGCTATTCGGATCATATCTCGCTCAGCCTCACAGGGCGGGTTCTCCTCGAACGACTTTTTCGCCGCATAGCCCATCACCACCGGGATGCGCCCGTCCATCCCGACGACGGGCGGGGTGGTGTCGTTGACGATGCAGTCGATGAAGGCCTTGCATCTCGGCGATGTACGATTCGGTGTACCGCTCGACGAAGAAGAAAAGCGGCAGCGCGCCGTGGACACCGCCTGCATTGCTCACGACGGCGCTGTTGGGCAGGTCGTTTGAGCAGGCAACCATCCCGGCTGAGCCAAAGACCTCGACGCGCTGGTCATAGCCGTACACGGCCTTGCGGCTGTTGTCGATGGCGCCCAGCACGCCGTTGGCGAACTGCAGGGTGATGATCGTCGTGTCGATGTCGCCCGCCTTGCCGATCTCGGGGTCCACGAGCACGGCGCCCGCGGCGTAGACGCTCTCCACCTCGCTGCCGACCAGGTAGCGGGCCATGTCAAAGTCGTGGATCGTCATATCCAGAAAGATCCCACCCGAGACCTTGACGTACGCAATGGGAGGCGGCCGCGGATCGCGGCTGGTGATGCGCAGCACGTGCGGCGTCCCGATCTCCCCGGCGGCGACGGCGTCGCGCACCCGCTTGAAGTTGGGATCAAAGCGCCGGTTGAAGCCGATCTGCAGCTTGACGCCCGCCCGCTCGACGGCTGCCAGGGCGTGGTCGATCTTGGCCAGGTCGAGAGCGATGGGCTTCTCGCAAAAGATCTGCTTGCCGGCCTCCGCGGCCTCTTCGATGATCTGGGCGTGGGTGTCGGTGCTCGAGCAGATGAACACCGCCTCGATGTCCTTGTCTTCCAGGATGCGGCGATAGTCCTGGTACGCTGCCGGGCCTGAGCTCCGCCGCCACGCTTCTGCGCGGCCTCGACAATGACGTCGGCGATGGCCACCAGCTTGGCCCCCGGCACCCGGTAGGCCAAGTTCTGGGCATGCAGCTTGCCGATTCTGCCGGCCCCGATGACGCCGACACGTGATCTCACGTTTCATGCATTCCAACTCCTGCTCGTGATGATTTGGTGCGGCGCACCTCATTGTTGTGGCTGCACCTGGTCTACAGTCGGGCCCGCAGCCACGCCGCGCGACTCGCCCAGGTACGTCTCCAGCCACGTCAGCGAATCTCAGCGTCCTTGATGGCGCGTGAAGGGATCGGGGCCCGGCGCGGTGCACTCCATGATGACCGGTCCGGCGTAGCGCACCTCCGCCAGGGCCGCGATCTGCGCCGAAAAGTCGGTGTGACCGTGGCCGATTCCCTGCGCGATTGGAGTCGGCCACGTGATACAGCCACAAGCGGCCGTCCGCCAGCCGGATGGCGGCGGCGGGATCGGCCTCTTCGATGTTCATGTGGTAGGCGTCGAGCAGGATGCCCACGGTGTCCGAGCCGACGTCGGCCACGAACTGCACCGTCTCGGCGGCCGTGCAGTTGAGGTGCGCCTCGTACCGGTTTAGCACCTCCAGAACGACTTGCAGTCCCGTCGGCCGGGCCCGCTCGGCCGACCTGGCGCACTGCTTCGACGAACACGGCCCGCTCTTCTGCCTGGGTGCCGATGGCCCGAATGCGCCCCACGTGGCCGTGGCAGCCGACGACGGGCCGGATGCCGGTGCTTTGCTGCCGCTGGTTCGAGCTCGGCGGCGAACTCCAGCAGCCGGCCGTAGTACCCAACCGATTCGGCACGGATCGCCGGATCGGGGTGGGCGAGATCGACCATCGCCCGCCGTACCAGTCCGCCGGTGTGACCGACAGCACCGCCAGGCCGTGGTCGAGGACGACCTGCGAGGCCTCGGCGGCACGGGTCGTGTCCAAGTCGCCCATTAGCTCGACGCCGTCAAAGCCGAGGCCGCGCAGCCGCCCTGCAATCTCGGTCAGCGTCATGTCCCCAAAGAGCCAGGTGCAGGCACCCAGCGGAGTCTTCTCGCTCATAAAGTTGCCTCTCCAGAAGATTGCGGAGTCGTGCCATGCCCGCCGCATGCAATACGATCTTCGGAGGAACCGCAGTCCGCCGGGCCGCCGCCCGGCGCGCATGGCCGGCGGTCATGCGAGTTGGTGCGGTTTGCCTCGGTGCACCCTACGCGGATGGGCAGGGCTGCAGATCGAGTATCTACCGCTCGCGCTCGCCCGTGATCAGGTCGGCAATGTCCTTTTCGTCTACCTCGTCCTTGGTGTAGCTGCCGACAAGCTCGCCGCGGCGGATGACGACGAAGCGATCCGCCACCTGGTAGACATGCCCGACGTTGTGGGTGATAAAGATGACCGACATGCCCCGTTCCTTGGCATTCAGGGTGTAGGTCAGCACCTTGTGCGTCTCGCCCACCGACAGGGCCGATGTTGGCTCGTCCAGGATCAGCAGCCTGGCGCCAAAGTACCGCGCACGGCCGATGGCAATGGACTGCCTCTCCCCACCAGAGAGCTTGCCCACCTTCTCGCGGGGCGAGCGAATGTGGATGCCGATGTCCCTGAGCGCTTCGCGCGACCGGCGGTCCATCTCCGGTATGTCAAGCCATCTGAACGGGCCGAGGCCGCGCGTCAGCTCACGGCCGAGGAAAAAGTTGCGGGTGATGCTCATCAGCGGCACCAGGGCCAGGTCCTGGTAGCAGGTCTCGATGCCCAGGGCGCGCGCCTCCCGCGGTGTAGGGATCGACACCAGCTTGCCGTCCATGTAGATCTTGCCGGAGGTCGGCGGATAGACCCCGGTCAGCACCTTGATCAGGGTAGACTTGCCGGCGCCGTTATCGCCCAGCAGGCCGACCACCTCGCGCTGGTTGACGACGAAGTCAACGTTGTTCAGGGCCGTGATTGTGCCAAAGCGCCTGGTGATGCCCTCCATCCTGACAACAGGCGTGTCATTATGAAGTGTCGCTTCTGCGGTGTCCGTGCTAGTCATGATGGATACCCCCAAACAATCTACCTCATGCCACTGCAGTGCGCTAGGCCTGCCGGCGGATCCAATAGTTGAAAACGGCGGCGAGCACGATGGTCACGCCGACGACGGCCACGAAGTTGTCCGACGGAACGGCCCATCAGGACGACGCCCGTGCGCAGCATGCTGATGATCAGGACGCCCAGCAGGGCGCCGATGATGCTGCCGGAGCCACCGGTCAGCAGCGTCCCGCCCACGACGGCGGCGGCGATGGCATTCAGCTCCTCCCCGGCTGCGGTCGCGATCTTGGCCGTCTTGTACTGGCTGAAGAGCATGATGCCGGCCAGGCCCACAGGAAGCCCGGAAATGATAAAGCTGATGACCTTGGTGCGTTTCACATTCAACGCCTGCGGCCTTGGCTGCGCCCGGGCTCCCGCCTACAGCAAAGATGTGGTTGCCGAACCTGGTGCGCACGAGCAGAAACTGAAACACCAGCCACCATGCCGAGCAGCCAGAACAGAGAGGTGCGGAAATTCGCGTCCTGGAATGGCATTGGCGAGCCAGTCAAGCCGCCCGTTGAAAAAGTTGTAGACCGGTACACTGGTGACTGTCTGGAGCATGATGCCGCCCGAAATCACGTACAGCGCCCCGCGGTAGACGACCTGCGTCCCCAGCGTGACGATGAAAGACGGAATACCGGTCCAGACGCAGCAGCACGCCGTTCAAAGCACCCAGCAGGCTCGTGAGAGCCAGGGCCGCCAACATGGCCAGGAGCGGGACTGCCGCCGTTCATGGTTATTGCGCCGTAGACAAAGGCGCTGACCGCCATCAGCGCGCCCACCGACAGGTCGAACTCGTCGCAGATCATTAGTAGGGTGATGCCAATGGTGACGACGCCGCTCAGCGTGGCCGCATTGACGATGCCCGACATTGAGCGCATCGTCAGGAAGGTGCCGTTCGGTACGCATGATTGTAAGCAGGATGGCAGACAGCGACCAGGGTGATCAGGGGCCCGGCGATAGGCGACTCGAGAAAGCGGCGAAAGGCGGGCTTTCCCTTGGCTTGCGCTTTGGTCACGATGTTGTACCTCCTTGGTCCGGCTGCCTCCAGGCTGCACGCACGACTGGATGGCTGAGCGGCTGCATGGCTGGGTAGAGGCGGGGGACACCCGCCTCTACCCAGGGATCAAGAAACTACCGGTACTTGCCGGCCAGTGCCTCGACCACGTTGACGTTCGTCAGGTCGACAAAGCCGGGGCCGGTGGCCGTCACCGGCAAGGCCGGGCTGATGCCGTAGCGAATCTTGAGCATCAGCGTCGTCACTGCGCCGTAGCCCTGCAGGAACGGCTGCTGGTCGATGCCGAACAGCGTCACGCCGCCCTTGATGTTGGCGATGATCTCCGGGCTCAGGTCGAACGTGCCGTGCTTGACCTTGTCTGCTGACAGGCCAACCGCGGTGTAGAAGGCGTAGAACGGGTTGGCGCCGTTGGGCCCCAGCGTCATAAAGATGTCGACGTCGGGGTTGGCGGTGTAGTAGTCGGAGATGACGGTCTGCGAAGCGGCCGGGTCGTCGCTGATGGCCAGCACCTCGGCCGGGATACCCTTCTCGTCCAGAGCAGCAATAAAGCCCTTGCAGCGCAGGTCGAGGCCGGTGTGGCCGACCACCTGGTTGAT
Organism: uncultured Chloroflexia bacterium; assembly: GCA_963701775.1. Lineage (GTDB taxonomy): Bacteria > Chloroflexota > Anaerolineae > JAAYZQ01 > JAAYZQ01 > DAOQVR01. The sequence goes on along the minus strand of CAVPBH010000027.1, from coordinate 307,174 downwards.
GCATACGCCCTTCGTGCCGCCGTTCGCAGCGAGCTTCAGACCGCCCTGGTAGCCGCCCGCGTATTCATCCTGGCCCAGGTAGGTCATGTAGCCAAGGTTGTCGAGGACCGGCCCCGCGCCCGCGTTGTAGGCTGTGATCGGGATGCCGGCATCGAGGCCCTTTTGGATCCCCGTGCGGAACAGGTCGACGCTGCTGACAGTCACCCCCATGCCGCCGGGCTTGGCCGCGACTGCCTGGTCGATCAGTTGCGCCATCTTTTCCAGGTCCCACTTCTCCGGGCCGAGCAGCGTGTACTTGATGCCCTGCTCCTTGGCGGCGGTTTCGATGCCCTTTTCCACGACGCACCAGAACGCGTCCCAGGCGCACAGGGCGTGCTGGACCATGTAGACATTCACCTCACGGTTCGCGTCCACCTCAAAGTCCACGTTGTCCTTGGTGACAAAGCCGGGGCCCGTGGCCGTCACCGGCAGCGCCGGCGTGATGCCATAGCGACCAACCATGGTCAGCATCTCGATCGAGCCGTAGCCCTGCAAGAACGGCTGCTGGTCGATGCCGAACATCGTCGTTCCGGCCTTGATCGCGGCATTGATCTCGGGGCCCGTGTCGAACGTGCCGTGCTTGACCTTGTCAGCCGACAGGCCTGCCGCGGTGTAGAAGGCGTAGAATGGGTTGGCGCCGTTGGGCCCCAGCGTCATAAAGATGTCGACGTCGGGGTTGGCGGCGTAGTAGTCGGAGATCACGGTCTGCGAGGCAGCCGGGTCGTCGCTGACGGCCAGCACGTCGGCCGGGATGTTCTTCTCGGCCAGGGCGTCCACGAAGCCGTTGCAGCGCAGATCGAGGCCGGTGTGTCCTACCTGCTGGTTGATGCACACGCCCTTCGTGCCGCCGTCAGCAGCGAGGCGCTGCCCACCCTGGTAGCCGCCTTGGTACTCGTCCTGGCCCAGGTAGGTGAGGTAGGGGATGTTGTCGATGACGGGTCCGTTGCCGGCGTTGTAGGCGACGACCGGGATGCCGGCGTCGAGCGCCTTCTGAATCGATGCGCGGAAAAGGTCCGCATCCGTCACGGTCACGGCCAGGCCGTCGGGCTTGGCCGCCACCGCCTGCTCGATCAGCTGCGCGGTCTTTTCCAGGTCGAACTTGTCGGGGCCAAGGATGGTGACGTCAACCCCCATGTCCGTGGCGGCTTGCTTGATGCCAGCCTCGACGGTGCACCAGAACGAGTCCCAGGCGCACAGAGCGTGCTGGACGGCATAAGATCTTGAGCGGCTTTGCGCTGGCATCGACGGCTTCCGGCACTGCGGTCGGCTCCGCCTCGGCCGGCGTCTCTGCCGTGGGCTCTACGACGGCTGGCTCCTCGGTCGGCGCGCAGGCAGCCATGACCATGGTAAAGATCACCACCAAGGCCAACAAGACTGAAAGCTTTCTAGACATTTTCTCCTCCGAATTCTGGTTTTCTGGATGCTCTCTCTCCACAGACCTGCTCTGCTCTCGAAGGCAGGCACCCCGGCCCGTGGTATGGTGGCCCCTAGGCCCACCCCTTCCGGCCCCAATCCTCGTTTCGAGCGACCACCCCCTTTCTCAACGTATCGCGCATGGCGTTGGCCTCCCTATTCTTCACCTCCGGGCGGCCTTGCCAGACGCCGTCAGCGACCAGCTAGCTACTATCAACCATCAACTACCGGCCATCAGCCATTAGCTTTCCCGGCTCAGATAGGAGTTCAGGATGACGGCCAGGATAAGGATCACGCCGACCACGGCTTGGAATACCTGCACCGATATTCCCATGAGCACCAGGCCTTGCTGCAGCGTAGTCAGCAGCAGCATACCCAGGCTGGCTCCCACGATCGTGCCAAAGCCGCCACTCATCGACACCCCGCCGATAACGCAGGCAGATACGGCAATCAGCTCCCATCCCTCGCCGCGCACCGGATCCACGCTCGTCCGCCAGGCAAACTGCATGACGCTGGCCAGACCTACCAGCAGCCCGACCAGGGTGAAGGTCGCCAGCTTCACCCGCTTGACCGGCACTCCTTGCTCCTTGGCGGCGCCTGCGTTGCCGCCGGTGGCAAAGACCCAGTTCCCAAACCGGGTGCGATTCAGGACCCACGATGCGATCAGGGCAATGACGATGAACCAAAGGATCGAGACTCGGAAATCGGTACCCTGCTCGAACAGGTTGTTGACCACCGTGATCGGCCCGTTCAGGATGTTGGGCAGCAGCGGGTCGGTGAACGTATGCTTGGCAAAATCGCTGCTGCCGATAAAGCGGGCAATCCCGCGATAGGCCAGCAGGGTACCCAGCGTCGCGATGAACGACGGCAGCCCCAGCTCGACGACGATCAGCCCGTTGAGGAACCCCAGGAAGGTGGAGCAGGCGATGGCAATCAGCATCGCCAGCAGCGGGGCCACATTGAACGGGGGGTTCATAAAGATCGCCCACACAAAGCTAGCCACGGCGAAATTCGAGCCCACAGACAGGTCAAACTCCCCGGCGATCATGAGCATAGCCACGCCGACGGTGACAATACCCATGATGCTGGCAAAGGTGGCGATGTTGGCCAGGGAGAGCGACGACAGGAACCTGTCTGCTCCGATCACAAAGAAGAAAAACACCGCCAGGAATGTGATCAGGGCGACCGCCTCCGGACTCCTGCCCAGCCTGACACGAAACCGGGTCCATGAAAGCGCCAGCGATTGCACGGTTACCCCTCCTGAAACGGGATGGACGATTCGCGCACGATGAGCTCGCCTTGGACGACGACGTCGGAAACCGCACTTTGGCCCGGACTCCCATCCGGAAGTAGATCCAGCACCATCTGCAGGGCCCGCGTGCCCATCATGGCGGTAGGCTGCCGGACGGTGGTAAGGGCCGGGCGCACATAGCTGGCAAGAGGGATGTCGTCGAACCCGACGATCGCCAGGTCTTCCGGGATCGATATCCCCGCCCTGCGGGCCGCGCGCAGGAGCCCGATGGCCGTCATGTCGTTGTAGCAGAAAGCGGCCGTAGGTCGCTGGGCCAGGGCCATCAGCTTGGGTACAGCCGCCTCCCCGCCGTCGGCGCGCCCGGTGCCGTCCACGACCCGCTCGGGGGCGAACTCGATCCCGACCTGGCTCAAGGCATCCCGGTACCCTCCCAACCTGTCCAGATCATCGTCATGATCGGCCGGACCGGAGATGTAGGCGATGCGCCTGTGGCCCAGGCCGATCAGGTGCTCGGTCGCCAGGCAGGCACCGTGCCGGTTGTCGACCCCGATGGCGAAGGTGTACTGCCCGCCCAGCTGGCTTTGGCTGTTGACCAACACGACCGGCGCGGCCAGCTGGTTCAGGTGCTCCTGGTAGAGCGTCCCGACCCGCGAAGAGGTGACGATGACCCCGTCCACTCGTTTTGAGCGAAGCATCTCCACTGCCGCCAGCTCGCGCTTGGGCTCGGCAGAGGAGCTGGCCAGGATGACCGTGTAGCCGTGCAGATAGGCGGCTGACTCAATGGCCTGTACCAGCTCGGCAATGAAGGGATCGGTGATGGTGGTGACGACGACGCCAATCGTCCGAGTGCGCCCCTGCACCAGGCTGCGCGCCAGGGCATCGGGGGAGTAGCCCATCTCGCGCGCGAGGCATTGAATGCGGTCTCTCGTCTCGGTCCTTACCAGGGCGCTGTTGCTCAACGCTCGGGAGACGGTCGAGTGTGAGACGGCTGCTCGTTGCGCGATATCCTTGATCGAGACCCGAGGCACTGCCATTCTACTCTGATCGGCCAAGCTCTCTCAGATCGGCGGACATGTCTCAACTCAGGATGGTCTTGCAGGCACCTCTACGGTTACGGCAGCGCCCATCCAATCCACTGCACACGTTTGCAATGATACCACGGCCAACTGTCCATGTCAAGTAGGAAGCGCCGCGCGTCAGATGGCTCTATGCACCATTGAACTCTGCCACGGCGTCGAACATCGCCACGATGTTGTGTGGTGGCACGTTGGCCTGGATGTTGTGGATCTGCTGGAAGACAAAGCCTCCGCCGGGGGCCAGTATCTCCAGTTGGCGCAGCACATGCTCCCGGACCTCCGCCGGGGTGGCATTGGGCAGAACGTGTTGCGTGTCGCAGCCTCCACCCCACAGGACGATCTGCCGGCCCAGGTCCGCCTTGAGCTGAGCAGGCTCCATCTTGGCGGCCGTGGTCTGGACGGGATTGACGGCGTCCAGGCCGGCTTCGATCAGGTCCGGCAGGAGAGCCCGGATGCTTCCGCAGGAATGGAGCAAGATCTTGACGGGCGCCAGTCGCTTGACCTCCGCCCAGATGGCCTGGTGACGAGGCATGAAGTACCGGCGAAACATGCGCGGCGAGATCTGCGGCGCATTCTGGGTGCCGTAGTCGTCGCTGAAGAGGACAATGTCGATGTACGGCCCCACCGCACCCAGGAAGAACTCGAGCCGGCGCAGGTAGACGGCCAGCAGTAGATCCAGGAAGCGCTCGATCAGGGGCGGGTCCTTGGCCAGGAGCACAAGGTAGTTTTCCATGCCGAACAGCTGCTGCCCCCCCTCGAATAGGGGTGCGCCAAACAGGCCCACGATCGCCCGCGATGTGCTTTCTCTCAGCTTGCGGGCTCCTTCAGCCAGGTAACGCGCCCCCTCCTGGTCGCGGGCCACCGGGCCGGGCGGGGCAGCGACCGCGTCCCACATGTCGCTCGCCAGCATCTCTTCTAGGCGCTCGATCTTGGACTCGGGGTCTTGGCTCAGCGGGAAGTAGGTCTGGTCAAAATAGACCATGCCCGGCTTTTGCACGGCGATGGACGTTCCGTCGCCCGCCTTCAGGACCCATGCGTTGTTCTCTCGAATGGGAACGACCCAGTGAGGGATCAGACAGGGCGTTCCGTCGGGAAGCACCCACTCGCGCCAATCTGCCTCATCCTGGCAGAATCCCCGACCGAGCTCGATGCAATCCACGCCGAAGCGGTCAAGCACATCGTCGTCGATGATGGCCAGTTGCTGCGGCATGTCATAGACACGCGGAGGGCGCTTGGGCAGGCCCAGGTAGTTGCGCAGGCGGGCATAGGCGATCGCCTGGATGCCGCTCGAACGGTGAGCACCCAGATCGACGGCCACGCGATCGGGCTGGGCAAAGCTCATGGATTGCATGACACGTTGGCGAGAGTTCACAGTTTTTCCTCCAGGGGATAGGTCGCGTACTGCCGAAAGGCCTCGTACATGGCCAGCACGTTCTCGACCGGCGTCTGGGGCTGCACGTTGTGAACCGTGTTGAAGACGAAGCCCCCGCCCCTGCCAAAGATGCGCACGTGCTCCTGGACTTCGCGGCGCACGTCATCGGGCGTTCCGAATGGCAACGTCTGCTGACAGTTGACTCCGCCTCCCCAGAAAACCAGCCGGTCTCCGAAGCGGTCCTTCAGCATCTGAGCATCCATGTTCACAGCCGTCCACTGCACCGGGTTGAGGATGTCGATGCCGGCCTCGATGAAGCTTGGAATGAGGGGCAGGTTGGAGCCGCAGCTGTGCATGAAGGTTTTCCATGCCGTGTGCCGGTGGATCCAGTCGCAGATTGCCTTTTGAAATGGGAAGTACATATGCCGGTAGGTCTTGACCGACATGAAGGGCCCACTCTGAGTTCCGAAGTCGGTCCCGGTGACAAACACGACGGCCACGCGGTCGCCCACAGCCCGGTATACCCTCTCCAGGTTGGCAAGCCCGACTTCGCACTGCCGCTCAAACACCTTCAGAACATAGTCCTTGCGCTTGACTGTGCTGACGTACCACTCTTCGATATCTCGAATGCCCCTGGGGTTCTTGAGCTGTGTAGCAGGCACCATGCTGATGTCGCCGAATGCTGTGCCGCCAAAGTTGGCTACGATCGCCTTGTCGGTGTGCTCATAGAGGTGCGTCACCGCGCGCTCGAAGTAGCTCACTTCGTCATCGGTGAGGAGCGTGAACTCCTCCATATTGTCTTCGGGGTCCAGCTTTTCCTCGTCGATCGGCTCTTGCCGGACAATGGCGTCAAGATAGAACCCTCCGGCGGGCATATGGCCGCTGGGCCGCGCCGAGCGGTCGCCATCGGGATACTGGTAGAGACTCCCGTCGGACTCGGGCTCGGTGTTGAACTGATCTGGAACCAACACTGGGGTGCCGTCGCTCAGCTTCCATTGCTTCCAGCCCTCATTCTTGAAGCCAAAGAAGCCTTTTTCCGGATTGACCCCCACGACATCCACGCCCAGGGCGTCGATCAGGTCGATCTGGATTTCGCCGAGCATCTGGTACGGCTCGATCACCTTGACGGGTGTGCCTGGCGGATCCAGTTGTAGCGCTTGGCGCAGGGCGTAGACGACACTGACGTTCATGCCCGTAACCAGCGTGCCTCCCAGATCGAGGGGCACCCGATCCGGCTCTTGATGGTCTAGCGCTGCCTGCACACGTTCTCTGGAGGTCATCATTGCATGCTCCCAAGGCCACTGGATTCGACAAGTCTGGCGTCCACATTTACCACCGAACTAGGCGGTTGTCAAGCCGGTTCTGTCCGGCAATATCGCAGGGTCGCCCCTCCCCACGCCGTCCGGGCCAATGTAGCAGCGACCGGCATGGGGCGCAAGGCGCATGCGTGGGACAAAAAGAGGGGCGGGTCTCAGACCCGCCCCTACTCTGATGCTACGCTACCGGCTGCGCCGCCGCAGCCACGCTCCTGCCCCGGCCAATGCCAGCCCAAGCCCGGCCAGCCCGCCGGCCAGCGCGGACGCCGGCATCCCCACGCCGGTGTCAGGCGGTACCACGCATAGGGTGACCGTCGCAGTGTCCGTGTCCGTGGCCGTCTTCCCGGCGCGGTCGGTCGCCTGCGCCGTCACCGTATCGGTCAGGCTGGTGCTGCCCGGGCCAAAGACAACGGCTGCCTTGAACGTGCAGCTGTACGTCTCCGACGCCTCGATCGTCGCCAGCTCGCACGTCGAGTCGCTGATCTTGGGGTTGTCGGGATCGGTGAGGTCGTCGTACAGGTCGTCGTCCAGGGCCGTGAGGTCCAATGGGATGTCGTTGGGGTTGGACACGACGACCGTGTATTCGGCTACGTCGCCCGCCTTGGCAACGCACTCTGGCTCGACCTCCTTGATCACCTCCAGCAGCAGGCTGCCGGTGATTGCGACTGCAGCGTCGTCCGAGGCTTCTGCCGGGTTGCCTTCATCATCGGCGCCGACGGCAGTCACAGTGTCCGTGATCACGCTGCCGCCTGTGCCGCTCACCTGGGCCTTGAAGGTGCATGTGTACACCCCACCGCTCGAAGTGTTGCTGTCGTAGTAGGCCATGGGGGCCATGCCACTCTCCGACGGATTCAGCCAGTCATTCGAAAGCCGCAAGAGGTCGTAGCGCATCTCAGTGCAGGGGAATGGCACGTCACCTGCATCGAATTCGCCTCCGGCCACATACATCGCTGCGTAAGACCATGTTTGCGTGGTGAGTGTCCCTCCCCCCAGCCGCACCGGCCCCTGGATGGTCGGCGGAGCCCACTGGCCCCGAAGCTCCGGAGAATCCTCGTTGAGCGAGTAAGCGTACCAGGTCCCGGCAACGTTGCAGGCGCCCGACAGGCGGAACTTGGCTCGATCGAGTACATCCACTCCGCTACCATTCAACTCAAGCGAGTCCATGCCCCAGTGGACCATCGGGGCGTAACCGGCAATGTAGGAACCGGCCAAGACGCGACTGAAGCCGTCCCACTTTACGTACGGAGCGAAGGTCGATGTCAGCGTCATGGAGCGATATACGTAGACCCACCCCTTCTCTGCAGGGTTGAGTGGGTTCGTGACCTCCACCTCGTAGCGAGGATAGTTGCGCGAGTCGGCATCTTCGAGCCACTGCGAGGTCTCGGCTGTCTCTCCTATGTCCGCCGCCATGAACACCAGCTCGTCGTTGGAGTCGAGCATCGCGTCCTCGAGTGCAACGTACGCGCCGCCCGAGTTCACCTCGTCGAACTGGAACGGTACCTCTACCCAGGCGCCGCCCTGGAAGGCATAAACGAAGAGGTCGTGCAGCGCCACGCCGCTGAAGAGCGGAAGCTGGCTGCCGGTCATGATCGCCGGATCCAGCGTGCGGGTCCAGGCAGCTGAGGCGACACCAGGGGGCGGGGCGGCCAAGAGATAGTCCTGAGCCGTCGCCGCAGTCGCGATCGGGTTGGCGATGTATTGCTGATACGTCCCCCCCACGTTGCCTTGATTGGCACCCAGGACATAGCTCGCGAACGAAAAGCGGACGACACCGGTGGGGGAGGCCAGCCCAATGCCCGCGTCTCCAAAGGACGCTTGGTCGCCGGTGTCCTCAGGATCCAGTGTCTGGTCGTCCTTGTAGTAATTGGTGACCGTTCCCCCACCAGGGTCAATGCTCGCCACCTGGACGACACTGCCCCTCGCACCGCTGACCTGCCGCCAGGCCGCTGCCGGTGTCGTTGGCACAGAGTCGGGGGCGCCGTCTACTACAGTCACCACGTCGGGATCGATCGTGACCAGCTCGCATGTGCCGTCCGAGATCAGGGGGTTGGAGGGATCGGTCAGGTCGCCGTACAGACTGTCTGTCAGGCTGGTCAGCGTCACCGGATCCGGGGTACCGCTCGTGTTCTCGATTTCGACTGTGTACGTGACCTCGCCCCCGGGCTCCATGAGGCTTACCGGCTCCACCGTCTTGGTCAGGACGATCGTCGGCAGCAGGCCGGTGATGGTGACCTGCGCCATCGCGCTCGCAGACACCGGGTCCTCGTTCTGGTCCAGCCCGGAGGCGGTCACCGTGTCGGTGTGTGCCCCGGGTGCCCCGACAACCGGGGCCAGGATGGTGCAGGTGTACGAGGCGGCAGGAGCAAGCGTCTGCGGCAGCTCGCACGTGGTCTCGGCGTACGCAGCCAGGTCACCGTAGACCGAGTCCTCGAGCGTATCCAGGGTGACGGTCGCCTGCGAAGGGTTTGTCACGACGAAGGTGAACTCGACGTTCCCGCCGGGCTCGACCAGCGTGTCCGGCACCGGGACCTTGGTCACCTGGAGCGAGCCGTGGACGATGACGTTTCCGACCGTCGTAAGCTCGCAGTTGCACTTGGCCGCGGTGCCTGGAATTGCACCGTCGACGTCGACGCAGGTCGAGTTCTTGTTGTTGTCCCAGCTCACGCATGTTCCGATGTCCAGGTAACCGTCGCCGTTCATGTCCTGGCAGGGGACGGTGACGGTGACCAGGTCGTAGAAGGTTTCTACCGCCTGCTCAATGTCCCCACACAGGTCGTCCGCGTCCTCCTGCGCCTCGGCGTTGAAGAAGGGCCCGGCGCCGCTCAGCGGGTCGTATCCGCCCGTGCATTGCTCGCCCGAGGGACAATCGCCATCCCAGTGGCAGGCTTCCGCCGACACCGAGCATGTGCCGCCCGCCGAAAGCGGTGGCGGCAGGTAATCTTGCTGGCAGGTGCCAGTGCGCGCTTCCCCTCCGTCCAGCGCCACGAAGGTGCCGATGTCGTAGCGCTCGTTTGCCGTGGCCACCAGGCGCGCCCGAAGGTTCAGTTCCACGTCCGAGCCGGCCTCACAGGAAATGTCCTCGCTGTTGCGCAGGTCGCTGATGCGGACGTCGTTCGCCGTGCAGTTGTTGGTCCTTCCCGTCACGTCGTCGATGCATGTCCCTCCCTGGGCCAGGCCGGCGCGCGGACTGGCCATCACGGCGACCACCAAAATGATCACTGCCAGGGTCACCAGGTGCAGTGGAGTCACCAGTACAACCTTGCGGACTCTTTGGTTCATCGTGTCTCCTCCTCGTTCTTGTCTGGCGGATGGTCTATTCGCTACGGATTATCGACGGTATCGGTCGCGGCCTGGAGTGCCGTAAGGTTGCGGCCGATCTGGTCCCGCGTTTCCTTGTCGCCAGCCCGGGCGAGGGCCTGTTCGAGCGCCTTCTCCGCACCGGCCGGTTGTCCTGCTTCGTACAGTGCGACGGCCAGATTGGCCAGCGTCCCCGCGCTGGGCTCGCCCAGGCTGAGGGCAACCTGGTAGTGGCCGATCGCCTCGTCATATGCCTGCAAGGCCAGGAAGGTATCGCCCAGGTTCCGCTCGGCCGAGGCACTGCCCGGCTCCAAGACCAGCGTCTGCTCAAAGGCAATGGCTGCCTTCTCGTACTCGCCACGCCGGTAGTACACGACTCCCAGGTTGTTGTACGCCTCTGGAGTGCCCGGATCCGCCGCGCGCGCCTGCTCAAAGGCCCGCTCCGCCGCATCCAGGTCGCCCTCTCGGAAGGCCAACGTCCCCAGCGCCAGGGTCGGAGAGGTGTCGTCGGGCGCCATGAGCCCGGCAGCCGTCCACGCCTGCCTGGCGCACCACGCTTTGCCCTGTTGGTGGCACCAGTCGCCCAGGCTCATGGGCAGGGCAACGAGAGCTGCGCGGCCGGACGGCACGGCCAGGAGGAGCGCCGCTGCCAGCACGATCAGCAGCGCCAACCCCGCGCGCCCCCACTTCCGTCCCAGGGCCGCCTTCTTGGCCTCCGATTGCCGGGCAGCCGGCGTGCTCTGCGCCGGTGCGGGCTCCAGGAACCATATCTCGCAGTGGGTGAGGGCTTTGAGGGTGGCGTTGGCGGGCGAAAGCGCCGGCGTAGCCTGGCCAAACGTCCGGCCTGGCGTGAGGACGACCAGCGGCCGCTCCTCTCGCCGCCGGGCCGTGTAGACTGCCACTTGCCCCTGCACGACCAGGCTCAGGCCGCTCGACAATGCGTCGGCGCGCAGCACCACGTTTCCTGGAGCATAAGTCTGACTCCGCACACGCCAGCCATCCCGTCCCGAGGTCGGTCCTCGGCCGGAAACCGGCTCTTGCATGTGGTGGCGCAGGATCCGGTGCGCCTGGTCAGAGCTCAGTCTCTTGTTCGCCATGCTCCTTGCGTGTCAATCCATGGTGTGGCCGAAAGCAGCCCAGTGCATCGGGCGCCGCTATCCGCCTGATATGTCGACATTTTAGCACATTTCTTGCTGGTTGTCAAGTCGTATCATGCGATTTCACTTGAAATATCGTGTATTGCTTGCGTTAAAGGCAATATCAACACGTCTTGGCCCCGGCCCGCCGGCGCCCTCTCTTGCCCGGGCCCTGCCCTACCCTGGCCTCTCCGGGCTCCAGCCCGGCGCTCAGTGCCCGTCATCTTCTCAGCGCTTCCGTTGACTGCCACCCGCCCAAATTGACCGGTGTGCATGGTTGAGGTACAATGGCCCCATGCACGTTGGGACCGGCGGTTCAGGCACTCTGCCTCCGCGCACCTCTGTCACGGGTCGCACCCGACGGCTGCGCCGCGCGTCTCAGGTACTTCTTTTCCTGGGTTTTGCCCTGTTGCTCGCGGCGGCGGCCTACCTGGGCATCGGCCGGCTGAACAGGTGGGTCGAGGCTCAGGACAGGTACCTGGGCGTCGACGAGGTGGCTTCTCTCCACGTCAATGTCCCCTCCGCGTCCGCCACTCCTCTGCCCAGCGTCGTCCCCCAGCCTTTGGCCATGCCCCTGCGCGAGCCTGAAGAGCCCGCAGTAGCCGGGCCGACCGAAGCCATCGTGCCCCTGCCGACTGCGACGTTCGTCACCCGTTCCCAGGCCACGGCGACACCCGCGCTCGTCCTCGATCCGTCGCCTTCCCTCGAGTCTTCTCCCACGGCCACACCACCCCTGCCGGTCCGGATCGCATCCCCGCCATCGGCGTCGACCGGTCGATCATCGAGCTCGCGCCGGTGCGCAACGCCAAGACCGGGACGGTCGAGCTGAACCTGAAAAGCCTCTTCCGCCGTCCCGGCACCGATCTCGTCGGGCACTGGGTGGGGTCGGCCAACCCAGGGGAGGTGGGCAACCAGATCCTCGTGGGCCATAACTATGGGTATGGCTACAACGGCGTCTTCCTCAATGTCAGCCGGCTGAAGGCAGGCCAGGTCATATCCGTGGTCAACCAGGCCGGCCAGACCTTTACCTACGAGGTCACCGAAGTCAAGCGCGTCAAGTGGAGCAAAAAGAACGAGCAGGAGCTGAGGCGCCACCAAGCCTACCTTGCCATGGATGGGGAGGAGCGCCTGACGCTCGTCACCTGCGGCGGAGCCACCTGGGAGCCCTTCCCCGACCGGGTCTACGTCGTCGCCGTGCCGGTGCGCTAGGGCAGGCCCGTGTCTGAGAATCAGCGCGGCCCGGAGTGGACCGCACGGATGAATGCCGGGGGCGATCGCCGGCCTCAGTTGGGACGCCGCGACTTCCTCAAGCTCACCGCTGCGCTCGGCTTGGGTGCCCTGCTCGAGTCCTGTGGGGTCCCACCCACACCTGACGAGCAGGGGAGCCTGCCGGCGACGCAGGTCGAGCCCTCCTCCCAGCCGGCCATTTCTCCTGTGACCACCGCCGGCCCGACTTCTTTGCCTGAACCCACACCTTCCGTCGACGGGCGAGGGTCTCCGACCGAGCCCTCTGAGCCTACCGCCCCGCCCCAACCAACGCCGGCTTCTCCTTCCCCGGCCTACCTGTCCGTCGTGCGCGGTGCCGACCCGAGGGCCATCACCCAGGCTGCGCTCGCCGCCATTGGCGGCATGGGGCGCTTTGTCAAGGCCGGGGATGACGTCATCGTCAAGCCCAACATGTGTGTCGACTACCGGACGCCGGAGTACGCCGCGACCACCAATCCCCAGGTCGTCGCAGCGCTGGTCGAGATGTGCCTGGCGGCCGGCGCCCGCCGCGTGCGGGTGATGGACATGCCCTTCGCCGGCGCGCCGCAGACCACCTATGTGCGCAGCGGCATCGCCGAGGCCGTCGAGGCCGCGGGCGGCATCATGGAGATCATGAACCCGGCCAAGTACCGAGAAACGGCGATCCCCGACGGCCGCGACCTGCGCAAGGTTTCTGTCTACCAGGATATCCTCTCCGCCGACGTCGTCATCGACGTCCCCATCGCCAAGCACCACAGCCTGGCGCGGCTGACGTTGGGGGGCAAGAACCTGCTGGGCGTGATCGAGAACCCGGGCCTGATCCATGCCAACATGGGCCAGCGCGTCGCCGACCTCGTGAGCCTGGTGCGGCCCGCTCTGACCGTGGTCGATGCTGTGCGCATCCTGCTGGACAACGGCCCCAGCGGCGGCAACCTCGGCGACGTCCACCAGGCGAATACCGTGATCGCCGGCCACGACATCGTCGCCGCCGACGCCTACGCCGCGACGCTTTTCGGCCTGGCGGGCAGCGACATCCCCTACATTAAGGCGGCGGCCGACATGGGCCTCGGGACGCTCGACCTCAAGTCCGTCGACATCCAAGAGCTCGCTCTCTAGCCTCCATGACCGCTCGCAGGTGGCGCAGGGTACGGCAGGCCGTCCAGGTCCTCGTCTTCCTGGCCTTCCTTGCGCTCTCGGTGCGCGCCACGGCCCACCTTCCCGGCAGGCTGTGGGCCGATCTCTTTGCTCAGCTCGATCCCCTGCTCATGATCGTCGCGAGCATCGCCGGCCGCGTGCTGCTCACCGGCCTCCTCCTGGCGGCGGGCGTGCTGCTGCTCACCCTGCTCTTCGGCCGGGTCTGGTGCGGGTGGCTCTGCCCGCTCGGAAGCCTGCTCGAGTGGCTCTCGCCGCGCCAGGGCTCGGTCAGAGACCGCCGCCCAACCAAGCCACCGGCCGAGCGCTGGCGCGTGGTCAAGGTCCTGCTCCTGGTCGTCTTCCTGGCCGGCGCCCTTCTCGGCAGCCAGGCGCTCACCTTCCTGGATCCCATCACCATCCTGAACCGTACCCTGGCAGTCGCGGTTGGGCCGGCCTTGCGCTACGCGGTCTTTTCGGCCGAGGCCTTTCTCTACCGGTTCGAGATCCTCTGGGGGCCGCTCGACGTCCTGCACCGGGGTCTTGTGGCCCCCCTCTTCTCGAGCGTGCAGCCGGTTTTTGCCGCAGCGCCGCTGGTCGCCCTGCTCCTGGCCGGGTTGGTTGCGCTCAACTGGTGGGCGACGCGCTTCTGGTGTCGCTACCTCTGCCCGCTGGGGGGCCTGCTCGGGCTGCTATCCCGGCGGGCTCTCCTGCGCCGCGAGGTGAGTCGCAGGCTGCGCCGCGTGCGGCCGCTGCGGCCGCGACTGCCCGGTGGGCACCGTCGACCCGCGCAGCGGCTTCCAGAGCGATCCGGCCGAGTGCATCGTGTGCCTCGACTGCCTGGTCGATTGTCCCCAGGGCAGCGCCGAGTTCCGCTTTCGCCTGCCTGCCCGGAGGCCGGCACGCTCGTACGCCTACGACCCGAGCCGCCGCCAGCTCCTCCTCACCGCCGCCGCGGCGACGGCGGGCGTGGCGCTGGCCGGTGTGGAGCCCATCACCCGGCGCGAGCCGGCCTTCCTCGTCCGGCCCCCGGGCGCCGGCTCCGTCGATTTCAGCGCCCTGTGCACCCGCTGCGGCGCCTGCCTGCGTGCCTGCCCGACACAGGGCCTACAGCCCTGCCTCTTCGAGGCCGGGCTCCAGAACTGGATGACGCCCCGCCTGGTGCCCCGGCTCGGCTTCTGCGACTATGGCTGCACCGCCTGCGGCCGCGTGTGCCCCACCGGGGCCATCCCGGACCTGCCGCTCGAAGAGAAGCAGCACGCCCGGATTGGCCTGGCGGCCGTCAACCGGAATCGCTGCCTGCCGTGGGCCTATGGCGTCGCCTGCATCGTCTGCGAAGAGGCATGCCCGGTGCCCGACAAGGCTATCCGGCTCGAAGAGGTCGAGTCGGTGACCGCCGGGGGCGAGGCCGTGCTCCTTCAGCGCCCCGTCGTGGTCCAATCGCTGTGCATCGGCTGCGGCGTCTGCGAGTTCAAGTGCCCGATGGGCGGCGAGGCGGCGATCCGTGTCTATGCGCCCACGGAGGCCGGGTTGTAGAATAGGCCATTTCAGGTGCAGCGCACCAATGGCAGGTGCGCCGCACCGATCCCAAGACAGGGTAAAACACATGAGTTCTCACACGACATCCAACATCGTCCAACCCCGGATCACCGTCCTGACCCCGGACCAGGTCGACCAGGTCCACGAGCACTCCCTGGCGCTCCTCTCGTCGGTCGGCGTTCGCGTCGACTCCGAGCCGGCGCTCAGGCTTTTCCGGCGCGCCCTCGGCGCCGGGGCAGAGACCGCAGGCCGGGTGCGCATCCCCCGCGAGCTGGTCGACTGGGCCCTGCAAGTGGCGTCGCCCTCCGTCGAGATCTTTTCCCGGACGGGCGCACCCGCCTTCCGCCTGCCCGGCCCGGCGCGCTTCGGCATCGGCGCCACCACCCTCTGCTGCGAAGAGCCCGACACGGGGGAGATCGCCCAGTTCGGCCGCCGGCACATGCAGGCCATGGTCCGCCTGGGCGACGCGCTGCCCGGCTACGACGTGATCTCGACCGTCGGCATCGTCCAGGACGTGGCCCCCGAGATCTCCGACCTGGTCGCCGTGCTCGAGATGGTCGCCAACACGGCCAAGCCGCTTGTGCTGCTCGTCTCCGACGAGGGCGCCTACCCCAACGTGCTCGACCTGCTGGAGCACCTGCACGGCGACCTGGCTCCGCGCCCTTCCTCGTCCCCTACTTCAACCCGATCAGCCCGCTGGTGATCAACGAGGGGACGGTGGACAAGATGTTCGCGACGATCGAGCGGGGCCTGCCCTTCATCTACTCCAACTATGGCATGGCCGGCGCATCGACGCCTATCCTGCCGGGCGGCACGCTCGTCCTGCTCAATGCCGAGCTGCTGGCCGGCCTGGTGCTGGGCCAGCTCATGAAGCCGGGCACCCCCATGATCTTGGGGAGCCTGCCCGCCTACTTCGACATGCGCGGCAAGGGCAGCTTCTACACGCCGCACTCCTACACCGTCGACCTGGCGTGTGCCGAGATGATGGCGCACTATGGCCTGCCCCACTGCGGCACTTCGGGCAGCGGCATGGGCTGGGGCGCCGACCTGATCGCGGCCGGGCACCAGTGGATGAACCACCTGCTGAGCTGCATCGGCCAGGTGGGCCTGGTCCCCTTCGTCGGCGACAACTTGGGCGCGCTCGTCTACTCCCCCGCCATCGCCGTCTATGCCCACGACATCATCGCACAGGTCCGTTCCCTGGCCGGGGGGTTCCCGCTGGATGCTGAGTCGCTGGCCCTGGAGGAGATCGCCGAAGTAGGGCCGGGCGGCAACTTCCTGATGTCTCCCCAGACTCTCAAGCACTTCCGCACCGCCTACTTCCGGAGTGCCGTCCTGCCGCCCATGACGCTTGACGACTGGCAGGCGAGGGGGTGCCGGCGGGCGGAAGATGTCCTGCGCGAGCACACGCGCCGGCTAATCGAAGATTCCAGGCCGCCGGCGGATCACGACGAGCTGCTCGAACGGGGCGAAGCCTTCATCGCCGGGCTGTAGGGGCGGGTTTCGACCCCGTCCTTACCCAACCGTCTCAGTGCGCACAGGTGCTACCGGCATGTGATTTTTCCGGGAAACAATTACCGAGGGTCGGGCGACCTGGACCACGAAGGGCGCGAAAAACGCGATAGACGCGAAAAGGGAGGCTGAGAGGCAGGCGGTGACACGGCGGACGGGGGCGCACGTCCACTAGTGCACACAAGCACTACCGGCGTGGGTGGGTTTCCAGGGATTCAGTCATTGGGGTACCTACCATCACCCTGCGCCTACCACACCATCGCGACCTTGACCGCAAACGCATCCAGGCTGTCGCCCGCCTGCACCCGGACGCGCTTTAGCTCAAAGAGGCCGTCCGTCCGGTGCGTCGCGCCCTGCTCCGTCAGCACCGCCCCCCAGAAGTCGGCCGAGCGGAGCACGTCGATGACGTGCTGGTCGTACCGGCCCGAGGGGTAGGCAAAGAAGCGGCACGCCTCGCCCGTCCGTTCCTCGATCGCCCCCTTCGACGCCAGGACCTGGTACACCAGGAACTCGGTCGCGCGGTCGCGCATGTCCGGGTGGTCCAGGCTGTGCGGCTCGAACTCCATCCCGGCGCGGTGCATCTCCTGCACCTGGTCCCACGACAGGAAATCGGGGTTCCCGGCGTCGACGGGCGCCGTCACCAGGAAGAAGGTGGCGGCAAAGCCATACCGCTCCAGCAGCGGAAAGGCGTTCGTGTAATTGTCCCGGTATCCGTCGTCAAAGGTCAGGATCACCGGCTTGTCCGGGAGCGGCTCGCCGCGCGTCAGGTGCAGCGCCAGGTCCAGGAGGGAGAGGCTCACGTATCCCTCCTGTTTCAGATAGTGGAGCTGCTGCTCGAAATTGGCCGGCGAGACCGACAGGTCGCGGCGGATCTCACCGGCGTCCGCCGGAGGCACTTCCACGTGATGGTACATGAGGATCGGCACGCGGACGATCCGCGTGCTGCCGTCCGGCGTTGGCAGGAGCGGCGTGGGCGTCGCGGTGTGGGTGGCGGTGGGGAGGGGCGTGTGCGTCGCCGTCGCGGGCGGGTCGGGCATGCGCGTCACCCTCGGGCCGGCAATCGACGGCGGGCCTGGATCCGGCGCCTCGGGCGTCGCCGTGGGCTGCACCACAGGCAGCGTGGCCGGCTCCGAGCCGGAGCCTGTCTCCGTCGGCACCACGACGGCCGTGGCCGGCAGTTCGCCCGGCGCGACGCGTGCGACGGCAGCCGTCTTGGAGCCCGCCGATTGCGCGTAGCCGGCCGCGAAGAGCAGCACGACGACCGGCAGGGCCATCACCTTGAGCGGCGTGGCCCACCGGGGTGTCGTCCGGCGGCGCAGGCGGGAGTCGGGTTGTCTCATCCGTCTCCACACCATACCGCAGCTGCCGCCGGCTGTCAAACGGTCCTGCCAGACCGGACAGTTCTCCAGCACTGCCAGGCGGTCGCTTCACAATGCCCCCAGCTTCTTTGAAGCGATTTCCTGCATCCTCTCGAAATCCTCTGGTTGAAGTAGCCGAGTGTAAGCCGGCTGTCCCTGGAAACACGGAGCTGGAACTCGCCGATCTTGAACAGGAAAACCAGGAGATCGACCGTCCGTTCAGCTTCCAAGGTCTCCTTCTCAAGGATGGTCCCCTGTGCAGCCGGGAAAGGTCGATTGTCGATCCCTCCGGAGTATACGACATGGCACAGCTCATGTGCCAAGATAGCCGCAATGGAAAACGGATTGTCCAGGAACTCCTCGTGTATTGTGACGACGTAGCGGGATTCGGGCAGGGCAACGTGTTGCTCATAGACTGTGAGCGCATTCTGGGATCCGGCCTGGGTATTGCTCTGCAGGGTAATCGTTCTCTGGCAGTTGCCCGGTTGAGGAATGGATCCGATGTTGTGACCTGTATGTCGACCCTGCCCAAGCGCAGGTGACGAACCAGGACGTCGAAGATTCCTCTCCAACCACGCTCATTGAATGCTTCGGCCACTGCGTCGGCGCCCACCGGATCGGCATCAAAAGCGGGCCGGCCCATTTTGCCAAACACCTCGTCGATCTTCCGGTAGACCCAGCCTTCCAGGGCCATGTCGTCGGTGGAAAGCGTGTCGAACGATCCGTACTGCGGAGAGACAGAGGTGAGCGCCAGGTCCATCCGGTAGGGCGCGCTCAGCTCGGCGCTCAGCGGATCGATCCGGTCGATATCCATGTAGGTGACCGGGCAGACCTCTTCGCCGGACTGGGCGATGTCCAGGATCGCCTGCTGGATCCGCTCATAGTCCGCCTGGGCGGTATCCAGGGAGACTTTGTAGCGGCGCGCGATCTCGCGGGCGGCCTCGCCGGCGCTGCGCCCCTCGAGGACGAGCTTGGCCAGCTCGGCAGCCGAGGGGTTCAGGTGCAGCACCTTGGCGGCGTTGACCAGCAGCACGCCCCGCCCGTCCTTCTCCACGCGCAGGTGCAGCCGGTATTGCTGCGGCGCCTCCGGCGGCGTCTGGTAGCTATACATCCCGGGCGCGACGGCGCGCACCGGCTCAAACCAGCTCTTGATCGTATGCCAGAGTCTCACTTCTCACCCCTTTCCTACCGCCCGCCGCCGGCGCAGGCGCACGCACAGCCGGCGCAGGCGCACGCACAGGCACAGACGCAGCTCCGGCCGCCGCTCGACCCCCGGCTGCCACCGCTCCTCGACGAAGAGGAGGGCTTGGGCGGCGGGTTCGTCTTCTGCGACACCCCGCCTGTAAAGCGCTCGACGCTCGTGACGACCGAGTTGGCAGCGTTCTCTATGCCGCTGACAACCGTGTTCGCAAAGTCGGAGCCGGGCAGCGTCGGCAGCGTGATCGGGACGGAGGGCAGGCCGGCCGAAGGCGTGCCGCCGGCCGAAGGCGACGAAGCCACCACCCAGGGCCGGTAGCCATACCCCCAGGAGGGCATGATGACAGGACGGTCCTGGAAGGTGCGTCGGGTGTGCGAATCCCAGTCGTCGTCGAGCATCGTCCACTCCAGCCCTTCGCCCCAGGCCTTGCCGAGCACCTCGGGCGTCTCGGCGGCCTCGACCTGCTTCCACGCGCGCGCGGCGATGTCCTTGTAGTAGACCTTGGTCTCTTTCCGGCTAAAGCCGGTCAGCTTCTTGTTCACGTCGCCGATCAGGTCGACGACCAGGTCGCGCAGCTTGGCCTCGTCCATCAGGCCGTCGGGCTTGATCGCCTGGAGGAAAGCAAGCTCGTATTCCCACAGCTTGGTTTCGGCCGGCAGCGGATCGGCCGCCTTGACCTTGAGCGGCTTCTCCGCCTCGACGGTCAGGGCGCCCTTCTTGACGAGCCCAAAGAGGATCATGACCATGACCTTGTTCAGCGGCGCCTCGAGCAGGACGGCCGCCTCGACGGCGGTCAGCCCGCGCTTGATGCCCGTGCCCTCGACGGCCACCGTGGGCGGCATATAGTCCAGCTTGCGCTTGGCCTTGGCGCGCGCTCCGAGGATGGTCAGGCCAAGCCAGCCGAGCGTGAACAGCCCGCAGATCCAGATGGGGCTTTCGCACACCTTGTCCACGTCGATCCTGAACGCGGGCGGCTTTTGCACGACTTCGACCGGCACGTATGTCGCCGGGAACGATGCGCCGAACTGGTGCTGGGTGGCGCCGTCGTCCCCTTCGACGATCCAGCCATACACGGCCCGGTCGTCCTGGAAGTACTTCTCGGTGGGCTCCTGGTCGTGCCAGCGCGGCTCCTCCGCCGTGATGCCGACGGGGAGATGGAGCTGAACCTCCAGCCGGCCGGTGCCCGTCATGTACTGCCCGTCAAAGTAGGTGGGCGATAGCACCAGGCTGGCGTAGTTGTCCTGCTCACTATCCTGGTAGAGCATCTTGCTGACCGTAGCCTCGACGTGCAGCGTGCCCGTCTGCCCTGGCTGGAGATAGGGGTCAAAGACCACCTTCACTCCATAGGGGATGTTGGACGAGCGGCTGATGCCGGTCAGGGGCTTGCCGTCAAGAGACGCTGTGACCAGCGACAGATCGTAGGAGTTGTTCGGCAGCCCGACGTCCACATAGTCCAGAGCCATGGAAGAGGCAGCGACGGTGAAGGTCATGTCCTGGACAATGTCGACCGTGCCGTCGTCGTTGATGTAGGCGGCGTAGACGTTGTTGCTCATGTTGAGCAGCAGGTCCTGCGCCGCGGCGGGCATCGCCGGCAGGAGCAGCAGGCAGGCCACCAACACGAGGGCCAGGAGAGCGGCTCGTTTCTTTGCGAACATTGCGTCCCTCTCGATCTCTGCCCGGCGCGGCCGGTGCCGCGCGCCGGGCAGCGGGGTTACCACTTCGGTTCTTCGACGATCTGGTAGTTGCCGCCGCACCAGGGGCACGTGACCATGACGGCGCCTTCGACGACGCTGATGGCGGACTTGTCCAGCTCGCCGCCGCAGCGCTCGCACTTCAGCGACTCCATAGCCACGTCGCCGCCAATGTCGATCTGCTGCTTGATGACCACTTCCTGCTTGGGCTTGGGCTGGCGCAGCCGGATGGCGACGATGATCCCCAGGCCCAGCACAACGAGAATGATCCCAACTGCCAGCCGCCCGCCGGGGTTTGCGGCCTGCCCGGTTGACCAGAGCCAGAGTACCCCAAAAAAGATGAGAATCGCAGCCACGATGTACCCGACGATCTTGCCCGTTCCCATGCTTGCCTCCTAATACCTGCTATTCGCCCTAAGCCATCTGCCATCGCCATCAGCTATCCGCCATCAGCTATCGGCTATCAGCCATCCGCCATCCGCCATCTGCTATCCTTGCGCCTTCCGCCTTGTCACTTGCGCCTTGTGCCTTGTCACTTGTGCCTTCTGCCTTGTCACTTGCGCCTTGTGCCTTGTGCCTTGCCCTACTGCCACCCGAACGTTCTCTGCGGGCTGCGCGGGCTGATCTCCTCGCCTGTCCAGGCGCCGTCCGCCTGCTCGCCCGTCTTGCGCATGACCGACACCTGCCAGAAGAACTCCTGCACGCTGCCGGCGATGTAGAGTCCGCCATCCATCCGGTACGAGGTGATCTGGGTCCAGACGAGCGGGAGCTGCTCGGCCACCGGCCCGGAGCGGCGCATGCGCAGGACGTAGTATTCGTCGTCGTCCAGGATCCCCACCGAAACCCAGTTGAGAAGGATGACGGTGTCGCCGCCGGAAAAGGAGGCACCGTCAGGCGGTGCCAGCAGCGCAGGCGCGGCGTGGACCGGCGTGGCAAGCGGAGTCCGCGTCGGGGTCGGTGTCGGCGCCGGCGTCTCGGTGGCGGTTGGGGCTGGCGTGGGGACGGCGCCCTTGACGACCAGCTTCTGGCCGATCTTGAGCACATCGCTCTTGAGCCCGTTGGCGTCCATGATCTGCTTGACGGTAACCTTGTACTTGGAGGCAATGCCCGAGAGGGTATCGCCGGACTTGACCTCGTACACGACGACCGGCACGGCCGTGGGCGCGGCACCAGGGATGAGGAGCCGGGTGCCGGCCCTGATGCCGGTGGCGTCGGCCAGGCCGTTGGCCTGGAGGATCGCCTCGACGGTGGTGCCAAACCGCTTCGCCAGCTCGCTCAGCGTGTCGCCCTGGACCACGACGTAGACGCTCGGCGTAGGCGTCGGCGGCAGCGTCGGGCTGGGCGTCGGCGTGTCGGCCACCAGCAGTGGGATGGTCAGCTTGTCGCCCTCGTGAATCGGCGAAGTGGTCTTGAGCCCATTCGCGGTGCGGATGGCGGCCGCGGTCGTGCCGTACAGCTTGGCAATCGTGATCAGCGTATCGCCCTTCTTGACGACGTGGACCGTCTGGCTCGGAGGCAGCGTCGGCGTGGGCGACGGCTGGGCCGTCTGGAGCGGGGTGGCGGTCGGCGCGATCTCGTAGTTGGGCGAGGGCGTGGCCGTGGCGCTGGGCTCGGCGGAGGCCGAGGCAGCCGCCTCAGGCCGGAGGGTCTGCCACGGCTTCCACAGCCAGACGACGACGGCTGCGACAACCAACAGGACCGGCAGCCACAGGTTGCCCTGCTGCACACGGATGGCCGGCCTCTTCACATCCTTCAGGCGCGCGCCGCAGGCCAGGCAGTCCTCGGCCCGCTGCGCCACCGGCGTCCCACACTGAGGGCAAACCCTCTGGGGATGTTCGGTCATATGCTATCTCCGGCGGGGATTATAGCAGAGCCGGAGCCTGTTGCCAAACAGCTTCGCGCTCCTGTAGGCCGGGTTTCCATACCCGGCCGTCTTGCGCGGGAATGGAATTCCACCCTACGCCGCGGCGCGCCGTCGACCGAACGGAAGCATCGCCAGCGCCAGCGCGAGGCAGGCGACGGTGATCGCCTTGCCGGCAGCACGAACCGGCGTATCGCCCCAGCGGAGCAGGACGCGGTGCTCGCCCCCAGGCAGATCGATGGTCAGGAGCCCGTACGGCCCCTCCGGACGCAGCGCAGACTCGGGCAGGCGCTCGCCGTCGACCCACACCCGCCAGCCGGGGAAGTAGTAGGTGTAGAACTGGAGCGCCGTGCCCTCGGCCGAGCGCACCACAAGTTCGTCGGAGGCGCCGCCGGCCCGGATCATCTCCACTTCGGCGCCTGGCGCAAGCGCCTGGGCCGTGACCAGCGGCTCGCCCGATTGGTACTGCACCGTCAGGGGCGAAACGATCGGCGTCTCCTTGACCCAGGCGGTAAGACCGTTCATGTCCGGGTATTTGAGATCGAATTCGACGACGAGAAGTGGACCCTCGTCTTCAGGCGTAACGGGGGTGTACTGCGGCAGGGTGTAGGAGAAGCTGGCGACGGCGGCCAGCGCCGCCAGAAGCAGCACCGGGCCGGCGGCGCGCCGCGAGCGCAGGCGCGGCACCGCCAACCCGGCCAGCAGCGCCATCGTCACAGCCGTGAGCCCCAGGAGGCGCCAGGGAAACTGGACCAGTCCGGCCACGGGCACGGCATCCCACACGGGGCCGGGAGATGGGCAGCATGAAGAACCCGAGCACGAGGGTCGCCCCTCCCCAGAAGACCACCTGGCGCCGTTCGCTGCCGCGGCGACGAAGGGCCGCGGCGAGGGCAACCATGGCCAGGATGGCTGGCACGGCACCGACCTGGAACGACATCTGATCGACGGGCCCGGGGCCGGCGGCACCGTAGCCCCAGAAGGGCGACAGGAACTGGAAAGGATAGACAAAGTGCAGGCGATAGTCATAGCCGGAGCCGACCCACTGCGCCTGGTTGATAAAGCTCCGCTCCAGGAGGGCCGGCAGGATGAGCGCAGCCGAGATGCCCAGCCCGAGCACGGCCCCGCCCAGCGCGCCGGCCGCCTGCACCAGGCGGGCACGCCGGCGGGAAGGGCCGGCCCCGGGAGCGCCCTCGGCCAGGGCCGGCGGCCGCGCCAGCAGATAGAGGACGTAGCCGGCCAGGAGCGGCGTGAAGATGAGGGCAGTAACGTTGTGGGTCATCCACAGCGCACCGTACGCCAGCCCCGCCGCCGCGATACGCCGGACCGTCACTCGCTCGGCCAGCCGGTGGAACGCCAGCAGCGCCAGCGGCATCCAGGCCAGGGAGGCATATTCGCGCAGGTCGCCGCGCACGTAGACGTCGACCAGGTGGTAAGGCACGTAGACATAGACCACCGCGGCGAGCAGCCCCCGCTTGCGGCCCAGCAGCACGCGCGCAAACGCATACATCGCCAGTCCGGCACCAAGCGTCGAAAGCGCCCAGGTCCACTTGACGGCCCCCACCATGCCCGCTCCCAGCAGGTGAAACGCCTCGGCGGCGTAGTAGGCCAGGGGCGAGTAGTAGACAAAGCTCGGGTATCCGAAACCGAACGCGTGGTCCGTCCCCCAGCCGGGGTACCAGACGCCGTCACGGATGGCGGCATCGAACTCGGTCAAGAAAAAAACAGAGTGGAGCCCGTCGTGCGTGTCAAAGAAATAGTCGGGGCCGGCCAACGGCAGCACGGCAAAGAGACAGAAGAGCAGGACCAGCCAGGGATAGGGGTCCGGCCGGACGGCGCGGAGGCGCGCCCACAGGCGGCGGAAGGGTAGCCGGCTCACCGCCCGTCCCTCTCGGGATCGCGCGGTGGGCGTGGCGGCCGCCGGCAGGCTTCTTCCGCGCACTCGGCTGGAACCGGCTCGGCCGCCGCGGGGCGGCGGCGCGCCAGCCACCGGGCAGCCAGGAGGGCCAGGCAGAGCGCCGCCACCACCCACGAGGCGATCTTCGAGGCCCGCCGTAGCGTCGAGTCCTCAAAGCGCAGGAGCACGCGCCCAATCCCGGCCGGCACCTCAACCGTCATCAGGCCCAGGTCGCCGCGCGTCGAAATCGCCAGCTCGCGGATCGTCGCGCCGCTGGTATAGTCGATCAGATAGGCACGCCAGCCTGGGTAGTAGAAGGTGTCGAACGTGATCAGCGCTCCCTCGGGTGCAAGGTACTCGATCAGCTCGCGGTTGCTGCGCAGCTCCAGTGTGCGCGCTTCGACGCCCTCCTGCTCGTACAGAAGCTTGTAGTTGATCTTGGAGGTCACAGGCTGGCCGGAGATGTAGTAGTCGGCCATGGAGGACCAAGTCGGGATCGTCTTGACCCAGGCGGTCGAGCCCGTCATCTCGTCGGCAGACTGCTGGAACTGCATTAGTCCGGCCATCGTGACGTCGCGCTGCGATACCTTGGCCTGCATGTAGGGCAGGCTGCCGAGGATGAGCAGGATAACCAGGACCGTCGCAGCAAAGCCGGGCTTCCACTTCTCCGGGCGGGCCCGCCAGAAGACGGCGCCTGAAAGGAACGAGAGCGCAAGCACGGCCAGCGCTAGCATCCGCCACGGGAACTGCACCAGGCGCGCCAGCGGCAGCGCCTGCCAGACAGGCGCCGAAACGCCGAGCATGAGGCACACGGCGACCGCGGCCAAGCCGGCGAAGAAGGCGATCATCGAGCTCTCCCCCCCGCCTGCCCTGCCCCTCCCCTGTCGCAACGGGGGAGGCGGGGTGGGGGCCTTTCGCTCCCCTCCGCCCCAGCCCCACAACGGCAACCAGCGCCAGCACCAGCGGCACCGCGCCAAGCTGGAAGCTCATCGTGTCGCCGGGGCCGGGCTCGCTTGTGCCCCATCCCCAAACAGGCGAAAAGAGCTGGAAGAGCTCGACAAAGTCGCCTCCCCAGGCATACCGGCCGCCATACCACTGGTCGACGCGAACAAAGCGGTTCTCGACCATGGCCGGGACGAGGAAGAAAGCACTGAGCCCCAGCCCCAGCACCAGGCCGGCGGCAACCGGCAGCAGCAGGTGCCCCAGGTGCCCGATGAAGGGCAGGACTGAGCCGCGCGACATCTGGCGGAAGGGCTGGCGCTCGTTCGCGCGGGCCAGCGCCAGGGCAGCCACAAAGAAGACGAGCACCACGGTCAGAAGCAGCGCCGTCAGTGGATGGGTGAAGATGAGCGCGGCATAGGCTACGGCCAGGGCCAGGACGGTGTTCAGGCGCGGCCGGCGCAGCGCGGCCCATACCGCCCAAAGGATCAGGGGCACAAAGACATAGGCCACCGTCTCCGCCAGCGCGGCCCGCACGTACACGTCGACCAGCCGGTACGGAATGACCATGTAGGCGACGGCCGCGACCAGGCCGGCGCGCCGGCCCAGCACCGCCCGGGCAAAGCCATACATGGCCAGCCCCGACGCGGCGATAGACAGGAGAAAGACCATCTTGACGGCGCCGGCAAAGCCAAAGCCGAGCAGGTGAAAGGCCTCGCCCAGGTAGGACGACAGCGGTCCGTAGATATTGAAGAATGGGTAGCCGTAGCCAAAAGCAAAGTCGGGCTGCCAGCGCGGGTAGAGGATGCCGTCCTGGATGCCGCGGTCCAGCTCGAAGATGAAATAGACGTCGTGCCGGGCATCGTGCGCGTCCCACATGTAGCCCTGCTGCAGCAGCGGGGCGATGGGGAACAAGGACAGGAGCAATACCAGGAGCAGGTAGGCGTCAAACCGCCCGCGCAGGCGCTGCCCGGCCTCCTTGCCGATCCGCCCCATGGCCATCCTGAGCGACCCCACCGTCATCCTGCCCCCACCCCCCACCGTCATCCTGCCCCCCACCGTCATCCTGAGCGAAGCGAAGGATCTCGCCCGCGCCGGGCGACCGTTTACCGGACATCAAGGTACACCGTCCCATCGTCGCGGCCGGCGACGGCGACCCGCTCGCCGGTGGCGCCCTGGTAGAGCCCCAGCGCCACGCGGTAGGGCCCGGCCGGAGCGCCGGGCGGAATCGTTATGTCGTGCACATCGACGACCACCTGGCCCGGCCGCCAATCGTGCGTCGGGCACGCCCCGGAGCAGGGCCAGGAATCGGCCTGGGTGAGCTTGTTGTCGCCCGACAGCAGGTGGACGAACACGGTGTAGTCGGTCCCCACCGGCGCCAGCGCCTGCCAGGTAAGGGTCAGGGTGAGGGTCGAGGTGATCTCGGCTGCCGGCGTCATCTCGGCGTCCAGCAGGTGGATCGAGGGCTCCGCCTGCGCGAGTGGCTGGAATTCGGCGACCGGTCCGGCGCCCGGATCCACTTGCGTGAATCGGGGCGCAAGGTAGGCATAGCTTGCCAGGACCGCCAGTGCCGCCATCCCGGCCCAAAGCGGGCGGCCGGCCAGCCGCCGGTCGAGACGCGCCGCTGCGCCGGCCAGGAAGGCGAGCGGCAGGCCGGACAGAACCAGGAGCTGCCAGGGATAGGGTACGAGGCTGCCGAGCCGGAGCCAACTCCACAGCGGGGCCGAAAAGTGCAGCGTCAGCAAGAGCGTGACCGCGAGCGCGGCCGCCCAGAACCCCATGGCAGCGTAGAGACCCGCGCGACGGGCGTTCGCCGTAGCATAGCCTCTCGTGGGCGTCCCTGCTCGGGGCACTCCCCGGCGAGCCGGGCGCTCCGAAGGCACGGGGGAAGAGGCAGACTCAGAGCGATCGACGGCCCACAGCCCCAGCGACACGATCGACAGTGCAACGGCGGCAACGCCCAACTGGTAAGGAAGAGCGCCGCCCGCCAGGTCCTGCGTCCACGCAGCCGAAAGGAGCTGGTAAGGATAGAGGAATCCACCGGTCGCAGCCGGCGCGTTCTCTCCGGCCACGCCCGACGCGATCCAGGCGCCGCCCACCAGCAGTCCTGCCGCGGCAGCCACGGCAGCGAGGCGTGCCGGCCACCACCGCACCCGCCAGACGGCCACGGCGTACGGTACCAGCAGAACGAAGAGGAGAAAGGTCAACCCAGGCTGCACGACGAACGCGGCGGCCGCCAGGGCGAGGCCGGCCAGGCGCAGCAGCCAACGGCCGCGGCCCAGCGGCACCTCCCAGGCCCACAGCGCCGCCGGCCAGAGCGCCCAAAGCCAGGCCTCGGCGTAGGCACCGCGCACATAGACCGTAGCCAGGTGCCAGGGCAGGTAGGTGTAGACGGCCGCAGCCAGCACGCCCCCCTGGGTGCCCAGGCGCAGGCGCGCCCACGCATACAGCGCCAGCGCGCCGAGGAGGAAAGATAGCGCATAGCCCCACTTGATCGCGGTGACGCCGCTGCCGGCTAGTTGCAGGAAGGGCCAGGCCACATAGTAGGCCAGGCTGCCCTCGCCGCGCACGGGGTCGGAGGCATCGAAGAGGCCGCCGGCCGGAAGGTGTTGGACACGGAAGGAGGCGACAAAGCCCGAATGGGACTCGAAGAAGCCGGGGTAGGCCAGCGGCGCCACGGCAAAGACCGCCAGCAGAAGCGCCAAAAGCGCGCCGGCCCAGGGCGAGATCTTCACCGCGCCCTCCAGGCCCTTGGTGCGACGCACCTCCAAGGTGCGTTGCACCTGCCGGCAAGCCGTGAGATCCTCACTTCGCCCCCACGGCCAGGCACGCGTCGATCATCGCCGCGCCATCCCCCCGGCCGGGTCGGCCGGGCAGCCACCAGGCCAGGAACTCGACGTTGCCGGCGGGCCCGGTGATAGGCGAGCGGATCAGCCCCTGCAGCCCCATGCCCTGCGCCGAGGCCCACGACGTGATCTCGGAAAGGACGGCACGGTGCACCGCCGGATCGCGGACGACGCCGCCTTTGCCCAGCCGCTCCCGGCCGGCCTCAAACTGCGGCTTGACCAGGGCGACGACCTGGCCGCCCTCCCGCAGCCAGCCGAGGGCCGGCGGGAGTACGAGTCGCAGCGAGATGAACGACACATCCA
The DNA here is from genome assembly GCA_963701775.1 of uncultured Chloroflexia bacterium. Taxonomy (GTDB): domain Bacteria; phylum Chloroflexota; class Anaerolineae; order JAAYZQ01; family JAAYZQ01; genus DAOQVR01. Next base: position 278,756 of record CAVPBH010000027.1, on the reverse strand, counting down.
CGACGACCAGGTCGACGGGCTCGGGCAGGTGCTCCAGGTAACGGGCATTCGTGCGGTCCAACACGACGACGCGTGGATCCTGGAAAAGCTCCCAGGCGAGCTGGCCGTAGCCGACGTCGATGGCATAGACTCGGGCGGCGCCACGTTGGAGCAGGCAGTCGGTGAAACCGCCGGTGGAGGCGCCCACGTCGGCGGCTGTCATGCCCCGCACGTCGACGGCAAAAGCGTCCAGGGCAGCGGCGAGTTTCAGCCCACCGCGGCTGGCGTAGGGCGCGCGGGCGGCCAGGGCCAGGGGCGCATCCAGCGGCACTTGGGTGCCGGGCTTGTCGACGACACGCTCTCCGACGGAGACATCGCCGGCCAGGATGAGCTGCTGCGCTCGCTCGCGGCTGGCGGCCAGGCCGCGCTGCACGAGGAGCTGGTCGAGGCGCTCCCTGCCCTGTTTCGGCACCATGGCCGATAGGATACCCGCAAGGAGACGAAAAGTCAAGCGAACGCAAGATCGGGCGGAGATCGGGTCGATGGCCGTTTCGGCCAGCCGGCCGGCCGAGAACAACGTGTCCGGCCAAGTTGACGGACCGCCCAACATCCGGTATGATCGGCCCTCGACTGGACACCACCCATGAAATCGCTTCTGCGCAACCTGTGGGGCCTCTTCCAGACGCTGCGCCCCAAGCAGCAGGTCAAGAACGTCTTTGTCTTGGCGGCGCTGGTCTTTGACAAAAAGCTGACCGACTGGCCGCTCCTGGCCAAGACGTTGCTCGCGTTCCTCATCTTCTGCCTGGTCGCCGGCACGGTCTACATCATCAACGACCTGGTCGACCTGGAAAAGGACAGGCTGCACCCCAAAAAGCGCCGCCGCGCGCTCCCTTCGGGCCGTCTCCAACCCTGGTTCGCCATCGCCGGCTCGGCCGTCATCCTGGCCGCCGGCCTGCCGGTGGCCTACTGGCTGCACCCCTACTTCTTCGCCATCGTCCTGGGCTACTTCCTGCTCAACCTGGCCTACACCTTCTACCTGAAGCACCTGGTGATCATCGACGTGATGACGGTGGCGAGCGGCTTTGTGCTGCGGGTCGCGGCCGGCGTGGTGGTAGCGGAAGCGGAACGCTTTTCGCCCTGGCTGTACGTGTGCACGATCTTTCTCGCGCTCTTTATGGCGATCGGCCGGCGGCGCCACGAGATGATCCTCCTCTCCGCAAACGCCGAAAACCACCGCAAGATCCTGAACGAGTACACCGTCCCCTTCCTCGACCAGATGACAATCGTCGTCGTGACGGCGACCCTGATCGCCTACTCGCTCTATACGGCGACAGCCACCAACCTGCCGTGCAACCACGGCATGCTGCTGACGATCCCCTTTGTGATCTATGGGATGTTCCGCTACCTGTATTTGGTCCAGGTCAAGGGGCAAGGGGGAGCGCCCGAAGATCTCCTCTTCACCGACCGGCCCTTCCTGATCGCCGTGGCGCTGTGGGCGGGGGCGGTGATCTTGGTTATGTACGTGTTTTACTCGCCGCCCTGCTCGCCGTAACGCCCCGCACCACAGCCATCAGATCATCCCCAAACTCGTCTATCTGCCAGGCGGCCAGCAGCCCGTCGCGTGCCAGCTCCGCCGGCTGTCGTGGGTTGAGGTTGGCAATCGCCCACAGAAGCTGGTTGTTCAGGATGATGTCGGGCTCGACGCCCTTCGCCTCGGCGCGGGCGTTGCGCCAGGCGCGCAGCGCCTCGAAGCGGGCCTGGCAGGCGGGCGACGGCCTGCCGTGGCGCGCGAGGCTGTCGGAGTGGTTAGGCTTCGGCCGCTGCTCCAGGGGTACCGGCTCGCGCTCTCCCCGGCGGAGGGCGGCCAGCAACTGCTTGGCGTAGCGGCCCAGGCAGCGGGGCGACAGGCTGCGAACGCGGCGCAGCTCCTCGACCGTCAGCGGCGGCTGCTCGCTCATGGCAATGAGCGCCTGGTTCGAGAGGATCTTGAAGGCCGGGCGGTTCTCGGCCCGCGCACACTCGTCGCGAAAGGCCCACAGCGCGCGCAGCACACCCCGTCCCACGTCGTCCAGGTCGTGCACGCCGGGCAGCCTCCAGAAGCCCTCGGGATCGAAGCCATGGTTCTCCCAGTGGGTGTGGCACAGCGCGGCGAAACGGTGCTCGGCCTGTGGCCAGCGCCCGGCCTGCTCCAGCTCGCGGGACTGGATGTCGGCCAGGCGCAGCAAAAAGTGCGTGTCCATCCGCGCATAGTGGAGCTGCTCGGCGGGGAGAGGGCGCACGCCCCAGTCGGCGCGCTGGTACTTCTTATTGAGCTTGACGCCAAACTGCGCCTCGATCACGGCGCCCAGCCCATACTCCGGCCAGCCGAGGATGCGTCCTGCCCACATCGTGTCGAAGAGGCCGGCGACGCCGAGCCCCGAGTGCTGGTCGAGCATGGCCAAGTCGTACTCGGCGCCGTGCATCACCTTGACGACATCTGGGTTCGAAAAGAGGGACGCCAGGATGGTCAGATCGCTCAGGGCGAGGCTGTCGACCAGGTAGTCGACGCCCGGGACCGATATCTGGACCAGGCAGAGCTGCTCGCTATAGACGTAGAGGCTGTTGGACTCGGTGTCGACCGCGACAGCGGGCTCACCGCGCAGGCGGTCGACCATAGCGCGCAGGGCCTTGGGGGTGTCTACCCAGATGGGCGGCGGGAGCGGGCTGTCATGAACCATCGCTGCGGATTGTAGCAGCAAAAGGCGCGATTGCACAATTTCTCGTGTAGGGGTGAGGCATCTCAGGCTTCAGGCTCCTTCAGGTTTGATCATTTGAGTTGACACGGATGGCGGGCGGGGTGCGATGCGGCTCCTGTCCCAAAAGATCTCCCCCCGCGCCCCGAAAGTTGGGCAAACGGCCCATTGACAGGCATAGAACATATGTGCTATACTGTCGTCATGAGTACGCGACCCTGCTCCACCGGCAGACCCAATACTCCCGTCACGCCCCCCCAACCCGGCGCCGGCCGGCCTGCTCCACCGGCCGCCGCCGGCGTCTCTCTCGTCCCGCCCCTCTCCCGCGCGGAGAGCGCGCCGAATCCCCACCCGTCGTCCATTGTCCATCGTCCATCGTCCAACCCAGAAAGGAGCCCCCAACCCGTGCCCGACCCACGCGATGACCCCGAGCTGCTGCGCGCCCTCGCCGCCCTCACCGGCCCAGAGTTGGCCTGCGTGACAGGCAATGTGCTCAAGGTCTTTGACGCGATCCTCCAGGCTGCGGCGCCGCTCGAAGGCTCCGAGACCGGCCGCGCCGTCTTCGACGACCTCCTCCGCTGGGGGGTCCTGCGGCCCGAGGACCGCGGCCGGCGCGTCTGCTACCTCCGGCACATGGAGCTGGCCCGCCGCGCCGGCCTCTCCAAGAACACCGTGACGCGCTGCACCGGGCTGCTGGTGCGCCTCGGCCTGGTCGAAAAGCGCGTCGCCCGCCTGGGGAGCGACCTCCCCTCCAACTTCTTCCTGCTGCCCGCCGGCCGCACGGCAGCCACCACGAAAGGATCAATCGCCATGGAATTCGTCGTCGCCCTCTACGAAAAGACGATCGGCCCCGCCTCCGCGATGATCCGCGAGGAGCTGGCCCCCCTCGTCGAGCAGTACACCGCCGAGGAGTGGGCTGCCGCCTTCCGCCAGGCCGCCTGGTCCAACGTCCTCCGGCTCACCTACGTCGTCAAGGTCCTGGAGGGCCGTGCCGCCACCACGCGCGGCACGCGCGGGCTCGACCTCTGTCACGGCTGCTATCGCCGCATCCTCCGCCAGGAAGAGGCCCAGCGGCAGGCCGCCCGCCAGGACCGTCCCTTCGAAGCCGGCGCTTCCGGCCCTCCCTACGAGTGGCCCCGCTGCGAGCTCTGCGGCGACGACGTCGACGACCACGGCCTCGGCTACTACACGGTGGACAACAAACGGCGCCGCTTCTGCTCCGTTGAGTGCCGGCAGCTCCGCAACTCTCGCGTCAGCGCGCCCCAGCATGCCGTCACAATGAGGCAGCGCGTCCGCAGCGGCCTCTGGACGAGCCCCCTCGAGTACACCACCCACGACGAGCGCACCGAGTACGCCGCGCGCGGCGGCGAAGCGCGCGCCGTCCAGGTGCGAGCCGAGATCGAGCAAGGCACCTGGATGCCCTCATACTCGAAGCATGCGGGCAATCCTGTCCTGTTCTCGGCCAAACAGAAGCTCAGCGCCGGCGGGCATGTATCGGACCTGACGGACGCCGAGCGCGACGCCTATCGCCTCTACATGCGCGAGCTCCGCGCCCGCGATCGCGAGCGCGTCAGGCTCCACAACCGCGAATACTACCGCCGCTGTATGTCCGACCCCGACAAGCGCGCGACCGCCCAGGCCCGGTACGGCCGCCAGCGCCAAAAGCGCGACGCGCGCCCGCCCAACCTGGCTCTCATCCGCGCCCGAGAAGCCGCCGGCCTCACTTGCGCGACCTTGGCTGCCACCCTCGGCGTCCACCGCCAAGCCGTCCGCCAATGGGAGCTGCACTCGGCAGTTCCGCGCGACCCCGACCTCCGCCGCCGCGTCGCCGACCTCCTCGGCACCTGGCCCTGGCCCGAGGTAGCCCCGGACCGGTAAGCCGGTCCCTTGTCCCCTTGAGGGTGGTCGGCCCGTAGTGGGCATCCCTGTGGACGCGCTTCCGCCTGCTATGCTCAGGGCAGCACCTGAGGGACCGCAACCCAGCCCCTGCCGCCGAGGGTCTGTGCCATACGCACACGGATGGGACAGCACTCTCTTGGGCAGGCATACCTGGACCCGGCCATCTTTCCGCCAGGTGGGTGACAGACATCCGCCACAGGAATCCCCAATCTGGGGGATGCAATCGTTCCTGCCGGCTGCTATACTATACCTGGCTGGCGAGAACGTGCTTCACTGGAAGGGTCGGCCGGCTGTGTCGGGGCTGCTAACCGGGCCTCGAAGCGAAGGAAAGGATCCGGTCATGTCAACGAGGGTGCAAGGTCTGGGAGCCGTCCTGGCGATCGTCGGAGCGCTCGGCATTGTGCTGCCGCTTGTGGCAGGCTGGTCAGCACCTTGCCCCTGGGGAGCCATACTGGCCTTCGCTAGCCGGGATGCTCGCCGGGATCGGCGCCACCTTCGTCGTGGCCGGGCTCCTCCGGCGCAGACGCGAGTGCTAGGCCGGGACGGCCTGGGCTGCGCTTGCCGCGACAAACCGGGCCCGCGGCCTTGGCGGCCAGGACCAGGTGAGCGCGCACCGGCCGAACGGCCGGGTACCGGTCAGATGGCTGGACAGGAGGTTGTCGGAAGTGAGATCCACACCGAGTATCGCATTTCTCGTCGTGGGCATCCTATTCGTGGTCGCAGCGATCCTGCTCCTGCTGCTGGCCGATCTTCCGCCTGCAATTGCCGCCGCGGTGGGCGTGCCTGGTCTGGGTTTCATAGCCGCATCGAGACGCAGCCGCCGCTGATTGCCAGCGGTCAGGGTGACTGGGTACGAGCGAGAAGGCTGGCCTGCCTTCTTGTCCGAGCTCACGTCCCGCGCCTCCTATCTCCGCCCTCGGCAGCCTCCGCGCCCGCCCCACCGCATTCCCCCCAGCACGTCCGCGATCCCCACCACCCGCGGCGTCTCCCTCGCCACGTTCCGTAGCACGCACTCCTCCGCCCCCTTCCGCCGCCAGAGCTCGCCCTCGCCCACGCGCCACGCCTTCCCGCCGCGTCGCCGGCCTCCTCGGCACCTGGCCCCGGCCCGACCCCCTGCCCGGCCCCATCGTCCACCGCCCTCCCCGCGAGCGTCACGCCCTGTCGTTTGCCCCGTCTACCGGCCCGTGGTATACTCCCCCCAATCCATACCCGCACTCATCCCGGCGACGGCGCCGCATCCGGCGGAGGGGTCATGCGCGTCTTCATCAGTCACTCGGGCAAGGACAAGGCCGCAGTCGAGCGGCTCGCCGTCGCCCTGCGCGAGCGCGGCATCGACGCCTGGTTCGACAAGTGGGAGATCCGGCCCGGCGACGACATCGTCGCCAGCATCAACGCCGGCCTTGACGAGGCCGGCGCCGGCCTCATCGTCTTCTCCGAGCACTCCCGCGGCAGCCGCTGGATCGACGCCGAGGTCAGTGCCCTCACCTACATGCTCATCGAGGAGCGCAAGCCCCTCATCCCCGTCCTCCTTGGCACCGGCGCCTGGATCCCGCCCCTCCTCCGTCCCCTGGCCCGCGCCCGCATCGACGACGTCGACGCCATCGTCGCTGCCCTCCACGGCCTGCCCACCGCCCCGCTTGCCCTACCGTCCGCCGCCGGCGGCGCCGTCGAGCGCGTGGTCATCAGCCTGGATCGCGTTCCCCCGGATCGGATCGACGTAGCCGTGCGCATCGGCGGCCAGGTGCACGCGGCCCAGTCGCTCCCCGGCCTCCCGCCTGCCCTTGTCCGGGCCCAGGACGCCTTCCTGCGCACCGTCCGCGCCGGCATCCACCGCGATGCCGCCGGCTTCGAGCGTGACTCCCAGGATCGTCTTCTCGCTTCCCTCGGGCGCGAGCTCTGCGCTCTCTGCCTGCCTGGATCCGCCGCCGAGGCCCTGTCCGACCTCGTGCGCGGCTGCCCCGTCGGCACCATTGTCGAGGTGTGCGTCGAGACCGCCGATCCCGGTCTCCTCGGCCTGCCCTTCGAAGCCCTCCGCCTGCCGGATGGTCGCCTTCTCGCAGTCGAGCCGCCCGTCGTCCTCTTCCGCCGGCCCGCCGGCCTCCCCGCGCCCCACGCCGAGCCCCTGCCCGGCCCGCTCAAGGTCCTCGTCGCCGTCGGCGCGCCCGACGAGGAGCACGCCGGCGGGCCCGTCCTCGACCTCGAGCGCGAGCTCCAGAACATCCTCGATGGCGTGGAGGAGGCCCAGCGCAGCGGCGATCTCTCCGTCCGCATCCTCGAAGTCGGCCACCCCGCCCAGATCGGCACCGCCCTCGAGCGCGACGCCTACCACGTCCTCCATCTCTCCTGCCACGGTCTTCCCGGTGCCCTCCAGCTCGAAGACGAAGACGGCCGCGCCGTTCGCGTCACCGCCGAGCAGCTTCTCGACCCCATCCGCCGCGCCGGCCGGCCCCTGCCCCTGGTCGTCCTCAACGCCTGCCACGGCGGGGTGCACGACGGCCAGGCCGGCAGCCTGGCCCTCTCCCTCCTGCGCGCCGGCGTCCCTGCCGTCCTCGCCATGCACACCTCCGTCAGCGACCTGTATGCCACGCACCTCGCGCGTGCCTTCTACTTCCACCTCGCGTCCGGCCTTGCGCTGCCCAGTCGCGCCCTCGCCGAGGCCCGCAAGCACCTCGAGTCCCGGCGCCTCGAGGCCGTCCGGCGCGGTGACAGCCTCGCCGAAACCCAGCCCGAGTACGCCACCGCCGGCCTCTACCTCGCCGGCGGCGAGAGCCCACTCGCCGACCCTGCCCTCCGGCCGCAGCCCCTCGCCGGATCGTCCCGTCTTCCAGGTCGCCGGGCCGGTGCCCCAGCTCCGGATCGACGATCTCATCAACCGCCGCAAGGAGCTGCGCGATACCCTGCACGCTCTGCGCGACCAGGCCCGCCAATACGCCGGCGTCGTCCTCACCGGCATCGGGGGCGTCGGCAAGAGCGCCATCGCCGGCCGTGCCATGTGCCGCCTCGACGAGGATGGCTGGCTCGTCGCCGCCCACGCCGGGCGCTTCGACCTGTCGGCCATCGCCCTCACCCTCAGCGCAGCCCTCCTTGAATCCACCGGCGCCACCGCCGTCCGAGCGCCGTGACCTCCTGGCGCGCCCCGACCTCGACGACCGCCTGCGCCTCCCGCTCATCGCCCAGGCCCTCGCCGAAGAAAAGCTCGTCCTGGTCCTCGACGACTTCGAGGCCAACCTCGAGCTCGGAGGCGGCAGCTTCCTCGACGCCAGTACGCCCGGCTACCTCCGTGTCCTGGCCGAGAGCGCGCGCCGCGGCCGCCTCCTCATCACCAGCCGTCATCCCCTCCCTGGCTTCGACCCCTACTTCTTGCACCTACCCGTAGGCCCGCTCAGCCCCGCCCAGACCCGCAAGCTCCTCCTCCGCCTGCCCGCGCTCGGTGGCCGCGATCCCAACCGGCTCGCGCCCGTCCTCCGCACCGTCGGCGGCCACCCCCGCCTCCTCGAGCTTCTCGACGCCCTGCTTCGCGCCGGCCGGGGGCGCCTGCCCCACGTCACCACCAAGCTCGAAAGCCTTCTCGCCGAGCAAGGCCTCGACCGCAGCGCCGCGCCCGCCGGTCTCGCCGCCGCCCTCCGCACCGCCCTCCTCCTCGGCGCCCGCGACGTGTTCCTCGACGAGCTCCTCGACCTGGCTCGCGCCCGGGGCCTCGACGAGTTCCTGCTCCAGGCCGCCGTCTCCAACTTGCCCCTCAGCCCCGCCGGCCTCGCCCGCATGCTCGCCGGCGGCGACGCCGGCGCCGGCGACCCTCCTGCCGCCGCCCGCGCCCTCGACGGCCTCGCCCGCCTCTCCCTCGCCCATCCGCTCGCCGACGGCTCCTTCTGGGTCCACCGCTGGACCGCCGAGGGTCTCCTCTCCCTGGCCGGCCCCGCCGTGCAGGAGCCCCTCTCCGCGCGCGCCGGCCGCTACCGCTTGTGGCGCGTCGAGCACGAGACCCACAGCCTCGAGGACGCCGTCGAGGCGGTGCGCAACTTCCTGGCGGCCCGCGACTGGGATGCCGCCCTCGGCGCTGCCCTGGCCTGCTTCGGTGCCCTCCGCCAATTTCGGCAATCGGTGGCCCTTGCCGCCCTCGCCTCCGAGGTGCTCGAAACGCTCCCGCCCGATCATCCTGGCTACCCCTCCGTCGCCGACGAGGAGGCACAGGCGCACCTCTCCCTGGGGCTCATCGGCCGCGCCCTGGCACGCTACCACGAGCTTCTATCCCGCCAGCAGCGCCTGGCGGCGGCGGAGCCGGACCGGGCGGACCACCAGCGCGAGCTGTCGGTGTCGTACGAGCGGATGGGCGACCTGTACCGTGCGCTGGGGCAGGGGGAGCAGGCGCGGGAGTCGTACGCGAAGTCGCTGGCGATCGCCGAGCGTTTGGCGGCGGCGGAGCCGGATCGGGCGGACTACCAGCGCGACCTGTCGGTGTCGTACAGCAAGATGGGCGACCTGTACCGTGCGCTCGGGCAGGGGGAGCAGGCGCGGGAAGTCGTACGCGAAGTCGCTGGCGATCGCCGGAGCGTTTGGCGGCGGCGGAGCCGGACCGGGCGGACTACCAGCGCGACCTGTCGGTGTCGTACAGCAAGATGGGCGACCTGTACCGTGCGCTGGGGCAGGGGGAGCAGGCGCGGGAGTCGTACGCGAAGTCGCTGGCGATCGCCGAGCGTCTGGCGGCGGGCGAGCCGGACCGGGCGGACTACCAGCGCGACCTGTCGGTGTCGTACAACAGGATGGGCGACCTGTACCGTGCGCTGGGGCAGGGGGAGCAGGCGCGGGAGTCGTACGCCAAGGCGCTGGCGATCGCGCGAGCGTCTGGCGGCGGCGGAGCCGGACCGGGCGGACTACCAGCGCGACCTGTCGGTGTCGTACGAGCAAGATGGGCGACCTGTACCGTGCGCTGGGGCAGGGGGAGCAGGCGCGGGAGTCGTACGCGAGGTCGCTGGCGATCGCCGAGCGTTTGGCGGCGGGGGAGCCGGACCGGGCGGACTACCAGCGCGACCTGTCGGTGTCGTACAACAAGATGGGCGACCTGTACGGTGCGCTGGGGCAGGGGGAGCAGGCGCGGGAGTCGTACGCGAAGTCGCTGGCGATCCGGGAGCGTTTGGCGGCGGGGGAGCCGGACCGGGCGGACTACCAGCGCGACCTGTCGGTGTCGTACAGCAAGATGGGCGACCTGTACCGTGCGCTGGGGCAGGGGGAGCAGGCGCGGGAGTCGTACGCGAAGTCGCTGGCGATCGCCGAGCGTTTGGCGGCGGGGGAGCCGGACCGGGCGGACTACCAGCGCGACCTGTCGGTGTCGTACAACAAGATGGGCGACCTGTACGCTGCGCTGGGGCAGGGGGAGCAGGCGCGGGAGTCGTACGCCAAGTCGCTGGCGATCCGCGAGCGTTTGGCGGCGGCGGAGCCGGACCGGGCGGACTACCAGCGCGACCTGGTCGTGTCGCTCGTCAAGGCCGCGTCGCCAGGCGACCCCTCAAGCCTCGCGCGCCTGGACCGCGCGCTCGCCATACTTCGCAGCCTCCAAGACACCGGCCGCCTTGCACCCACCGACGGGCCGTTGATCCCCGCGCTTGAGCAGATGATCCGCGAGCACCGTCAGCCCGCGCCCTGAAGCCGGTTCCCTCTTCCCATCCCGTCCGCCCCGGCGTCACCGCCGCCCCCGGCAGCGCCCGCCCCACCGCATTCCCCCCAGCACGTCCGCGATCCCCACCACCCGCGGAGTCTCCCTCGCCACGTTCCGTAGCACGCACTCCTCCGCCCCCTTCCGCCGCCACAACTCGCCCTCGCCCACGCGCCACGCCTTCCCGCCGCGTCGCCGGCCTCCTCGGCGCCTGGCCCTGGCCCACGCCCGGTCCTTCGCGCCAGACATCGTCCGGCCTGCAATCCCGCCTGTTAGGCCAACAGGCTGTGGGGCACCCTCGGTAATTGTTTCCGGAAAAAAACTCAGGGTGCACCCACCCCTCCCCACCCGGCGCCTGCACCCATGCTTGCCGCAGCCCTGCAGCCCTGCAGCCTACAGCCTGCAGCCCTGCAGCCGTACAGCCGTACAGCCCACCGGGCCCTTCCTCGCCATCCTCTTCCCCGCTGCCTCCGGCCGCGGCCTGCCCGGCGCGCCCTACTTCTTCTGGAGGGTGACCGCCCGCTCGAAATGGGGGGCCCGCACCCGGTCGCATCCATACGGTGGCACCATCCGGCGGTTGAGCGAGTCGAACATGACCAGGATAGCCTTCATCGCCTATCTCCCGTCCTCTTCCGTAGGCCGGGTTTCCATACCCGGCCCCCCCGTAACCCGGGTTTCCATACCCGGCTCACCCGTAGGCCGGGTTTCCATACCCGGCCCTCCACCTCACACCCCCTGGTCCGACACGAAAGCCTGCACCAGCCCCACCACGTCCGCCAGAGGGTCGCCTGAGGCACCGAACCAATGAATGCGGGGGTCGCCTGCGCGGTACCAGTTCGACTGCTGCCTCGCAAAGCGCCGTGTAGCGCGCTGGATGGCGCGCACCACGTCGTCCAGCGAGGCCTCCCCCAGCAGATAGGGGGCGAACTGGCCATACCCCACGCCGGACATCGCCGGCAGGTCAAAGCCATAGCCCGCTGCCACGAGGCCTCGCACCTCCTGCTCCAACCCATCCCGCATCATCGCATCAATCCGCTCGTCGATCCTGCGGTACAGCTCCTCGCGCGGGCGCTGCAGGCCGATCAGCAGCATCCGGTACGGAGGCGGCAGCTTGGTCTGCAACGCCGAGATGCGCCGCCCGCTGACCAGGCAGACCTCGAGGGCGCGAACGACCCGCCGGACGTTGCGCGCATCGATGGCGGCAGCCGCCACCGGGTCAAGCTCTCTCAGGCGCGCGTGCAGAGCCTCCGGCCCGTTGCGCGCAGCGTCCTCGTACAGCTCCTGCCGCAGGCCGTCATCCGGCGGCACATGCGGGACTTGCCAGCCCTCGACGACGGCCCGAACGTACTGCCCACTTCCCCCGACCAGGATCGGCACCCGCGCGCGGCATGTGATGTCGGCCATGGCCGCCAGCGCGAGCGTCTGGTACTCCGCCAGTCCGAGAGTCTGGTCAGGATCGAGGATGTCGAGCAGGTGATGGGCCACGCGGCGTCGCTCTTCGGCCGTGGGCTTGGCCGTGCCCACATCCATGCGGCGGTAGACCTGCCGCGAATCGGCCGACACGATCTCGCCGCCCACGGCTTCGGCCAACACAACCGACAGCGCAGTCTTGCCGACGGCGGTTGCACCCACGAGCACGACGAGGGGGGGAGCCGGCTCGGGCCAGGCGACGGCCCGTCAGCCGGTGACCGCATTCTCATAGTGATCTACGCGCATCAGCCGCCCACGGCTGCCCAGCTCGACCGCGACCACGTCGATCCGCCACTCCCCCGGCCATTGGCTGGCCTGGACGTAGCACTCGGCCAGGGCGATGAGGCGCGCCCTCTTCCGCGCCGTGACCGACTCTTCCGGCGAGCCGAACGACTCGCCCCTGCGCGTGCGAACCTCCACAAACGCCAGGCAGCCACCCTCTTCGAACACCAGATCGATCTCCCCGATCGAGCAGCGCCAGTTCCGTGCGACGAGGCGATAACCCTTCCCGGCCAGCAGCCGGGCAGCCAGATCCTCGCCCCACTTCCCCAGCCCTTTCTTCTGGTTCTCCGTGGTCCCGTGCCTCCGCTTGAGGGAAGCTACACCGTCTGGTGTGCCCCCAGGATCTTGCGTATTCTACGCACGTACCGTGCGGGATCGGTGTACTTCTCGACAAAAGCTCGGCCCGCGCGCCGCACTCGGTTCTTGAGCAGCCGCTTCTGGCTCAGCTCGCTTGCCCACTTGAGGAATGTATAGTCCTGGCCCTTGATCTTGGCCTCAGTTGGGTTGCGCCGGAAGCTATCATAATCGGTGATCAGGCTCAGCCCCTGCTCCACACAGTAGTCGTACAGATCCGTGCCTGGGTGCGGCGTGAAAAAGGCCGGGCTGTAGTAGTCGGGATCGATCTCCCGGATCATGCGCACAGTGTCCATGACCTCTTCGCGCGTCTCCGTGGGGATCCCCAGCATATAGTTCGCCCAGACCACAAGCCCGTTGCTCCGGCAGATCTGCGCAGCCTGGCGGTTGCGCTCTGGGGTTGTGCCCTTGCGCAACAGGTTCAGGATACGTTGATTGCCGCTCTCAAAGCCGATGAAGTAGCCCTTTAGCCCGGCATCGGCCATGACGGCGACCATGTCCGGGTGCAGGGCAATGATGTCGGCCCTGCTCTGGCAGAAGAAGGGCTGAGTGAACCCCTCCTCCTTGTAGCGCCGGCTGAACTCCGCCACCCACGCCCGATCCTCGGTCAGGCAATCGTCGTGGAACATAAAGCTCGCAAAGTGGTACCGCTCTCTGAGCCCCTTCAGCTCGGCGATGACATTGTCCACGGAGCGCCGGCGCACACCCTTACCAAAGATCAGGTCTTCGCCCGGCTTGCAGAAGGAGCAGTTGTAGATGCATCCCCGTCCGGCGATGACGGTCAGGAAAGGAGGAGGCAGCTCCTTGACAAAAGGCACTTCCGGGCTGTCGAGCTCGTATCCCCACCTCCGCCACTCCTCCAAGAACAGGTCCCTATCCGCGAATGGGATCTTGTTCAGGTCGGGCACTTCGCCTGCGAGGACCTTTGCCTCTGGCCGCTGCCCCTGCTCGATCGCCCGCAGCAGCTTCGGAAAGGTCACCTCTGCCTCTCCGGTCACCCAGTAGTCCACGTTGGGCATCCGCAGCGCGTCCTGGAGCGCCAGGGTCACGTGCGGCCCGCCGACAATGGTCACGCACTCGGGCCGTAGCTCCTTCGCGATCTCGAGTGCCCGCCGCGTTGGGTTATAGTCCACCGACATCATCCCGATGCCGACTACATCCGGAGATCGCTCCACAAGCAGGTCCCGCAGGTGATCCCAATCCCGCAGCGCTCGCAGATCGATCAGGTTGATCGCAAAGCCTTCGGCCTTGGCCGCAGCACTGATGGAGGCCAGGCCGTGCGACACCCAGCCCGCCTCCATGCCTCTGCTCAGGCTGCCAAAGCCATAGCCCGCAATCCCGGTATAGATCAGGGTTGTCTTCACAGAAACCTACCTCTTGCGGATCAGTGTGCGCCGAAATCGGCGTCGATCTGCCTGCGCAGCTCGGTCTTCTCGGCCTTGGGCAGGAAGGTGCGAAGAGCAATCCGCACGTTCCGAGGAAGGTTCAGCCAGAAGCCTCTCGAGCTCAAGCGGCGCAGGATCGGCTTCGGCCTGAGGTAGAACTGGCGATAGGCACGCCGGTACATGGTCTCCACCAGCTCGGCGGTCATTTCTCCCATCTCGTATCGCGCCTTCTGCTCGAAGAAAACATAGTCCTCCCAATCCTGGATCAACAGGCGTCCCTCGCGCTTGACCTGCGCGTACACCTTCGTGCCAGGATAGGGGGTCATCATGGAAAAGTTCGCAATGAGCGGATCCAGCTCGATGGCAAAGTCAATCGTGCGCTGCATCGTCTCGCGCGTGTCCCCGGGCAGCCCCACGATGAAGAAGCCAATCGTCTCCAACCCTACCGCTTTGGCATCTCGAAAGGCCCGCCGGATCGTGTCCAGGTCAGTCCGCTTGTCGATGCTTTCCAGCATGCGCGGATCGCCCGTCTCGACGCCAAAGGCGAGGCGCTTCAGCCCTGCGGACTTGAGCCTGGCCAAGAACGCCCGCTCTGCGAGGTTGGCCCGGATCCCGTTCACAAAGATCCACGGCACATGGCTCAGCCGCTCGGCAATCAGCAGGTCACACAGCTTCTCCAGGCGCTTCACCTGGATGTTGGCCGAGTCGTCGAGGACGCCAATCTCCTGGGCACCGCGATCCCGCACGAGGTGCTTCCACTCCTCGAGGACACCCTCGGGCGACCGTGCACGCCACCTGACCGGCATGACCGACTGAGAGCAGTACGTGCAGCGATACGGACAACCACGGCTTGTCATGAGCGAGAACGACCGGGCTCCCTCCACCGCATCGGTCGCCGGCTGAAGGCTGGTATAGCGTTCCATCTTGAACAGGTCATAGGCCGGCCAAGGAAGGGAATCCAGGTCATGGATGGGCGGCCGCTCGGCGTTGCGGTGCATCTCACCGTCTGTCGTCCGGTAGCTGATGCCCGGCAGCCCAGCCCAGAACCCAAGCGCGGGATCGAAGAGCCGCTCTGTCGCATGGTCTTCCTGGTCCCGCTTCCAGGCATCCAACCTGTCGCAGATCTCTAGCCACGTGGCCTCTCCTTCGCCACGGACGATCACATGCACGCCCGGCTGCCCGAGCGATTCCAAGTCCAGGTTCTCTGACTCGACACTGACGTGCGGGCCACCCAGTACCACTGGGATGTCGGCCACATCGCGGATCGCGAGCGCAGTCCGCCAGGCCTGTTTCACCTGCGGGGTGTTTGCCGTGATGCCCACGATGTCCGGCCGAAACCCGCCGATCAAGTCCTTGACAGGCTCTGTCTCGACATCCGCATCGTACACGCGCACGACATCGCCTCGCCTCTGCGACACCGCTGCCAGGTAGGCCAAGCCCAGGTGAGGGCTTGTGCGAGTGTCAATCGGCAGGCGGAACCTTGGGTTTATCAGCGCAACGCGCATGGGTTTCTACCTTTTGCCGCTATCAAATCACCAACATACCGAGCTACACTGTAGCACGAAAGACCGAGGGCGTCAACCGAGCATTCCCTGGGCAATGTCGATATCACGAGAGCCCACTCAGCCATAGCGCATGTGCATGCACTGAGACAGCCGAGCCAATCCACTCCGCCCTCAGTGCGCCATTCGCTCAACCTACTCTGGGCAGAGACGACTGCCTCGGATGCACTTGGACACAGGTGGGGGATTGTGGTAGAATCCCGAATCGTGCCAAGGTCCAGGCTGACCAGTGCGTCCATGCGCACCAGCCTTGCCCCTTGCGCCAAACCTCGGAGGAGTGCATGCCATGACCATTCGGCCTAGGACACCTGACGAAACATATGCTCCGGCGATCGCTCTGGCCAAGCAGCAGTTCGCCCGCTCAGATCCAGTACGCATCGCGGCGCTGGCCAGCGTGCATCTCCTTCGCCCAAAGGCAACCTCCGGCCTCTTTTCTATACCCTTCCTCGACACCGAATACGGGGTGCTCTGGCCTGAAGGCGATGCTCACCAGTCTGCCGGCCAAGTCGCAGCGGACATCACGACGCATATTCTGTTGCTGCACTACCTACTGACCGCCGACGGAACCCCCATGGCCAACCAGTGGATCGCGTTTCGCACATTGCCCGGAGGACTAGGGTACGATGCCGCCTTCCAGGGCCGCGCGAACCTGCGGCTGGCCCAGCGCTTTGGATCCGACGGATCGGCGTTTGAGGCAGCAGCCATAGCCCTCGCCGGCGAGCGCCTGGCATTCGGCGATCTCAGCTTCTGCTTTCGTGTCCTGCCGTCTTTGTGGCTGGCTGCTGTGCTCCACCTCGCGGACGACGAGTTCCCTGCCGAAGCCAGCGTGCTTTTCGATGGAGCAGCCAGCCACTACCTGCCCACGGAAGACCTGGCCGTTCTGGGTGGACTGCTGAGCAGCCGCCTCATCAAGGCTGCGCGAACCGGCTAGTCCGCAACCGCCCAAAACACGGACGCCGCAGGTGCCAGAGCACCTGCGGCGTCGCTCTTTCGCTGGCGGAGAGGGCGGGATTTGAACCCGCGGAGGTTTTACCCTCACACGATTTCCAATCGTGCGCATTCGGCCGAACTATGCTACCTCTCCAGGAGAGCCCGAGGACCACCCGCTCGGCAGTCTACCACCAATCGGCGATCGCACCAAACGAAGAATGGTTCATAGCTTCCCCCAACAACTGGGGAACATTAACAAAGTGGGGTTCGAACACCGCTTTGCGAGCCACGATTTGCCTTCCTGAGGCGGATTGTGTATTATGGTGGAGGCAAGTGGTGGATTATGGGTCAGCGTGGGACCACTCGCCACTCATTCCCTTTACTCGGCGGCGCGATGTTCTACGGTGAGTTCGACCACAACATAGATGACAAAGGGCGCATAACGATTCCTGCCAAGTTCCGGGCACACCTCGCGGAGGGCGTGGTGGTCACCAAGGGACTCGATAGGTGTCTGCTTTTGTACCCGAAGGCCGCGTGGGAAGCGATCGTGGGCAAGCTGAGCCAGCAGTCGATGACCAAGACAAACGTGCGAGAACTCCGGCGGCAGTTGCTGGCTGGAGCATCGGACGATGTGCCAGACAAGCAAGGGCGCGTAAACATCCCAGGAAAGCTACTAGAATACGCCAGGATTGATAGGCAAGCCATCGTCATTGGCCAGTTCGACTACTGCGAGATCTGGAATCCCGCAGATTGGGCGCAGCGGCGGGAGCTGAACGACAGCGACCCGGAAGCGCGTTCAGCGATGTTCGAGAGCCTGGACCTTTAGCCAGGGAACCGAATCCAGATTGATGGAAAGCCTTGCTGAGCATGTATCCGTACTTGGCACCGAATCTCTTGCCGGACTGCGCATCGTCCCGGGCGGGAGATATATCGATGCGACCATAGGCGCCGCGGGCCACGCTGCTGGCATCCTGGAGGCATCCTCCCCCGACGGCACCCTCCTTGGCCTGGATGCCGATCCCGAGGCGATTCACTACGCCGGACAGGCACTTCACCGGTTCGGAAACAGAGCCACCCTTCAGGCGGCCAATTTCCGAACTCTTATGCAGACTAGCAAAGAATGTGGTTTCGTGCAAGTTGATGGGATTCTGATGGACCTGGGGCTCTCTTCCAGACAATTGGCTCATGCATCGCGGGGTTTCTCCTTCAACCTAGAAGGGCCACTCGATATGCGGTTCGACCGAGATCAGGGCAGACCGGCTTCCGATCTCGTCAACACTCTCCCGCAGGAGGAGCTCGCCACTCTCTTCTGGGAACTCGGAGAGGAACGGCACTCGCGCCGCATCGCCCGCGCCATCGTGGCAGCTCGTCCCCTGACCACTACCGGGGAGTTGGCCCGCCTGATCGCAGGCGTCGTCGGCCATCGGGACAGAATACACCCTGCGACGCGCGTCTTCCAGGCGCTGCGCATCGCAGTCAACGAGGAGCTCATCGCCCTTTCCGAAGCTCTGCCGCAGGCGAGAGATCTGCTCCGTGCCGGTGGGCGGCTTGTTGTCATTTCCTTCCATTCGTTGGAGGATCGACTGGTGAAACGCTTTCTGCATATGGAAGCCACCGGCTGCATCTGCCCGCCCACACTGCCGGTGTGCACATGTGGGCATGTCGCCTCGATGGTTCTGCCCACCCGCTCAGCGATTCGCCCATCTGCAGAAGAGACAGCACGAAACCCAAGGAGCCGAAGTGCGAGACTGCGAATCGGAGAGCGACTGTGAACGGTAGTTTCTCGTGCAGCCGCAGAGAGGCCGGCGCCACACACCTAGGCATGGTTGCTATGCGCAATCCCATGTGCGAACTGGGGATTCGCAACTTGACAGGAATGTGCGTTAATGGTACAATTACCGTATGTAAACACAGAGAAGCTGTAGAATCGCCTGAAAACAAAGTGAATTTGGCGCGAATCCACAGGCAAGCACAGCAGCGCTGCGGATTCGCGGCCGGCCCCAGGAGTTGTTGCGCATAGCGCCACAAGGATCGCACAAGGAGGACACATGGCAAGCCAATCGTTACCGGTTCCAGTTCAGGCGCACAAGCAGAGTCGGACGCAGCCATCCGTCCATACCTTGTCACTTCGCGCAGCTTGTATTGCCTTCGTCGCCATTGTTATCCTGTTCCGCTGGCTGCACTTGATTGTCTCTCTTCAGGTTGCGTCCACCGATCGCCAGATCCAGATCAGCAATGACCAACTGGCCGAGTGCGAGCGCGCAAATGCCGCCGTGCTCTACTCGATCGCCGAAGCCTCCTCGCCGCGCAGCTTTGCTCAACGGGCAATGGAGTTGGGCTATGGACCGCAGACACCGGCCTACGTGGTCTCGGATCTACCCATCCTACCAGAAGGCGAAGGCTCTATCGCCTCTCCTCTGGCGGAAGGCATACTGGCTGACCTAGTCACACCGGTTTCCGCGGAGCCAGAAGTCCACCAGGGATCAACACAGGCCCAGGTATCACCCTGACGCCCGGAGTCATGATGACGACTGACGTGTCCCCAGGCCTTGACAAACGCAGAACTCTCTTGCTTGCCCTGCTGCTTACCTTCGGGTTTGCCGTCGTTGTCGGTCAGCTTGTCCGGTACCAGTTGCTTCAGCATTCGGAGCTGAAGGAGCTGTCCGACATGCAGGTAACCTGGGAAGAGGCTGTGGATCGTGGCAGAGGCTACATCACCGACTCAAAAGGCAACATCTTGGCCATGGATATGACCCAATGGGACATCTCCGCAGATCCTCCTTACATCACAAGAGCGGATAGGGAGACAACGGCCAAGGCTCTCGCCCCTCTGCTCGAATTGCCCGAGCAGGAGGTGATGACAGTGCTGAGTACGACTGCCAACTGGGTCCCGCTCAAGGCGCAGGTGCCACAGGAAGTCGGAGAGAAGATCCGCGATCTTTTGCTGGACGGCATCCAGTGCAAGCCTAGCCCTCTTCGCGTCTATCCACAGGCGGACTTGACTGCGTACCTGATCGGCTTTGTGAACTCCACGAGGGAGGGCTTTTACGGCGTTGAGGGCTACTACAACGAGGCACTAAAGCCAGTCGCAGGCAGCACCGTCTTCGAGAAAGATGCTGTCGGCGAACCCCTCCCTGCTGCACCCAAGCAGCAGGACCCCGGCCGGCAAGGTACCAGCCTGATCCTGACCCTGGACCTGAACATCCAGTACATCGCCCAGGAAGAGTTGGAGAAAGCTATCAAGGAGTATGGCGCCGAGAGCGGTACCGTGATCGTGATGGATCCCAAGAGTGGATCCATCCTCGCGATGGTAAGCTACCCTGGCTACGATCCGAACAGCTACGCGACCTCTGAGCCTCTGGCTGTCTTTGACCCGGCGGTTTCCGCCATCTGGGAGCCCGGATCGATGTTCAAGTTGATCACCTGGGCTGCGGCACTCGACCTTGGGACGATCACGCCCGGCACGCTCTTCTACGACACGGCCTGCATGGAGGTCGGCGGTCGCGCAGTCTGCAACTGGGATAACAAGGGTCACGATTGGGTTACGGCCAGCGATGGCCTGGCCCAATCGCTCAATGTGGTAGCCGCCCAAATCAGCACCGGCATGGGATCTGAACGATTCTACACGTACGTGCGCCGTTTTGGGTTTGGCAGCCTGACCGGAATCGATCTCGACAGCGAAGGGCCGGGCATGGTCCGCCAGCCAGGTGATTCGGACTGGTTTCCGTCCGACCTAGGGACCAACGCCTTCGGACAGGGTATTGCCGTTACGCCGATCCAGATGATCACCGCCGTCTCGGCCATAGCCAATGGTGGGCTCTTGGTCCAGCCCCACACCGTCGATCAGTTCGTCACCCCCGAGGAAGGCGGCACGGGCGTCCAGGTACGGCATGTCGAGACAACGATCTCGCGCCGGGCAATCTCCGAGGCGGCAGCTCGGCAACTGACCGAGATGATGGTCGGTACGGTGGACAACTTCGCTACCAAGGCTCAAGTGCCAGGCTATCGGGTTGCAGGCAAGTCGTCCACGGCACAGATACCGACGCCATACGGTTACGACCCAACCCTCACGATTGCCTCCTACATTGGCTTTGCGCCTGCCGACGCCCCCCAGTTCGCCATCCTGGTCAAGCTTGATAAGCCCAAGACCTCTGAGTGGGGTACCCAGACGGCCGGGCCTACGTTCAAGGCGATAGCACAGCGTCTCTTTCTCTATCTCAAGATCCCGCCAGACAGCGTCCGCCTGGCCCAACAAGGCCTGCAGTAGGTGGATGGTATGGCGAAGATGCTTACCGTGGCAGACATCGCCGCCGGTATCTACGAGCGCGACCTTGGGATGTCTGTTCCATCCGGCGCCCAGGCGATCGAGGTCGGCCGTGTCGTCATTGACTCGCGTGAGGTCAAGCCGGGCAGCCTATTCATCGCCTTGCGAGGAGAGCAACGCGACGGACACGACTTCATCCTTGCAGCCGTGGCGGCCGGCGCGGTTGCCGTCATCGCGGAGCGGGCACCTGTTGGCTTTCCCGGCCCGGTGCTCGACCCGAACAGCCCCATCCCTGAGCCCTTCCCTATTGCCGCGCCGGTCTGCCTGCTCGTGCCGAGCAGTCTGCTTGCGCTTCAGTCGGCAGCTAGGTATTGGCGCCGGCAGCATACGATAGGCGTTATCGGAATCACCGGTTCAGTGGGCAAGACAACCTGCAAGGAGCTTGTGGCAGCCGTTCTGAGCCAGAAGTACCGGACACTGCGAAGCAAGGGGAACTTGAATAACGAGATCGGGCTTCCCCTCACGCTCCTGCAACTAGATCCCTCCTACGAGCGAGTGGTCCTTGAGATGGGCATGTATGCTCTTGGAGAGATCGCGCAACTTGCCGAGATTGCTCGACCCAACATCGGCGTTGTCACAAACGTCGGCCACAGTCACCTCGGACGGTTGGTGACGATTGAGCGCATCGCGCAGGCCAAGGCCGAGCTTCCCCGTTCACTGCCTGCTGCAGAGGACGGCGGCGTGGCCATCCTCAACGCCGATGATGAGCGCGTGCTGGCCATGGCGCATCAGACGCAAGCCCGCGTCTTTACCTTTGGGCTGAACCCAGACGCCGATCTGTGGGCCAGCGAGATTGAGAGCCAAGGGCTACAGGGAGTTCGCTTCCGATTCCACTTCGGTCACCGCGATCTTGGAGTCCACCTTCCCATGTTGGGTCGCCACTCCGTTCACTCAGCTCTTGCCGCCACCTCCGTGGCACTTGTCGACGGCCTGGATTGGCCGGAGATCATCACCGGCTTGACTGAGCAGTCAGCCCAGCTGCGAATCGTCGTCGTTCCTGGTCTTTTTGGCTCAACCGTTATCGAAGACACCTACAATTCAAGCCCGGCCTCCGCCCTAGCGGCGCTGAATCTACTTGCGGACCTGAGCGGACGCAAGGTCGCGGTCCTTGGGGGGATGTACGAGCTTGGCACCTTCACCCAGGAGGGACACAAGCTGGTAGGCCGCCGTGCGCGCGAAGTCGCCGACCAGATCGTGACGGTGGGTGCGCTGGGCCGGCTCATCGGCGAACAGGCGATTGAAGCGGGGATGGTCTCTAGTGCCGTCCACATGGCCGAGACCAATGCCGAGGCTGTTGCCATCCTCCGAGAGACTGTCCGGCAGGGTGACATGATAGTTGTCAAAGGCTCGCGAACCGTGCAGATGGAAGAAATCGTCGCCTCCATAACGGCACAAGACACGGACGCTACACTCTCTGGCGGGGCAAAGGAGCGCTGACCATGAGCTCGCGACCTATGCCCTTCGCCCTGGCCCTAGGGACGGTCTCCTTCTTCTTGGCTGTGATTTGGGGTCCGCCCCTGATCCGTCTGCTGCGCAAGTGGCGGATCGGCAAGCAGATTCGGGTCGAGCTTCCTTCGGCCCACCAAGAGAAGCTTGGGACTCCCACCATGGGCGGCCTGATGATCTTGGTCCCCATCCTTGTAATCACGACTGTGCTGAACTTGGCCAATCTGCTGAGTGGCTTCGATGCCGGAAAGGCCATCTTGGCCTATTTCGACTTCGCCGAGGGCAGCTCGCTCATCGGCAAGAGCATCGTTCTACCAATGCTGGTCCTGGCGGCGTTTGGCGCACTTGGTGCAGTGGACGACCTTGCCGAAGTGCGGAGATGGTGGGGCGGCGGAGGGCTCAAGGCTCGAGTGATGTTCCCCACGCAGTTCCTACTCGCTTTGGCGGCTGCGATCGGGCTCTACCACCCCAAGTTCCTGGATCTGCACTGGGTCGGCGTACCGGGCGTTCCTCAGTTGGTAGACGTCGGCATCTGGTACATCCCCCTTGCGACGTTCGTCATACTGTCAATGGCCAATGCGGCCAACTTCGCGGACGGGCTGGATGGACTGGCCGGCTCGGTCGCTGCTGTAGCATTCATCGCTTTTGGTATCATCGCCTTTCTGCAGCAGCAGAACCCCTTGCTCAGCTTCTGCTTCACGATAGTGGGGGCGCTTTTTGCCTTCCTTTGGTTCAACGCGCATCCTGCGCAGCTCTTCATGGGTGGAACAGGCTCACTGGCCCTGGGAGCAACTCTGGCCGTCGTGGCGCTCATGTCGTTTCAGTGGCTTCTGTTGCCCATCATCGGCTTCATCTTTGTCGCCGAGGCGGGCTCTGTGGTTCTCCAGGTGTCCTGTTTCAAGCTCACCCGCAAGCTAACCGGACGGGGCCGTCGCATTTTCAAGATGACTCCTCTACATCACCACTACCAGGTCTTGGGTTGGAGTGAGACACAGATCACGCAGCGATTCTGGCTTGTCGCGATCATGGCCGCCATGCTTGGCATTGCGCTAGCGCTGATGTAGAGATGGATCACTCGATGGATGTTAGCTCTGAGTTGGTCGGCGTCCGCGCGCTGGTAGTCGGCCTCGCGCGAGAGGGCAGTGCCGTCGCGCTCTACCTGGCTCTGCGGGGCGCGAGCGTCTTCGCCACGGATCTCAAGCCGGCCTCTGAGCTGGGCACCGCCCTTGCTGCTCTGGCTGGACGACCGGTGACTTACGTACTCGGTGAACATCCGCTGCAACTTCTGGATATGGTTGACGTGGTTTTCATCAGCCCCGGCGTGCCGTCCAACAACCCACTTCTGGTCGCCGCACAGCAGCGCGCGCTGCCGATCAGCAGCGAGACACGCCTTTTCACCAGGCTCTGCCCGGCACCCATCGTGGGCATCACAGGCTCAAGTGGCAAAACCACCACCACCACCCTCACCGGAGAGATGATCCGCACGTCCGGCCGCAGGACGTGGGTCGGTGGGAACATCGGAACGCCCCTTCTGGTCGAGCTCGGCAATATAGCTGCGACCGACCTGGTAGTCATGGAGCTATCGAGCTTCCAGCTAGAGCTTATGTCTAGGCCGCTGGGTGATGGGGCGAGCTTCCCGGCTCACTTGGCTCGGGCTGGTCTGCTCGACCGGGCTGGTTGGAGCCCACATATCGCAGCCGTGCTCAACATCACGCCGAACCACCTGGACAGACACCCCAACATGGATGCCTACGGGGCAGCCAAAGCTCTGATATTGTCTCATCAGGGCGCGGGTGATACTTCCGTCTTGGGCTGGGACAACCCGGAGACGCGCCGCCTGGGCCGCAAGACCAAGGGCCCCCGCGTGCTCTGGTTTAGCATCCTGGAGGAAGTGAAGGAGGGGGCATTCCTCAGCCAGGATCGCCTCATTCTCCGGCTCTCCGGCCAAGATCAGACCATCTGCAGGAGAGGCGACCTGAGGCTGCTTGGGGACCACAACGTAGCGAATGTCCTGGCCGCAAGCACGCTGGCTGCCGCAGCCGGTGCCCCGGTCGAAGCCATCGCTCATGCTGCCACCACCTTCCGGGGTGTGGAGCATCGACTCGAATTGGTTCGCGCGTGGAAGGGCGTTCGCTGGTACAACGACAGCATCGCCACAACACCCGAGCGCACGATCGCCGCCCTGAGAGCATTCGACGCGCATGTCATCCTGCTGGCAGGTGGCCGGGACAAGCACCTGCCCTGGGCCGAGATGGCCGATCTTGCCTGGGCCAGAGTGAAGCACATGATCCTGTTCGGTGAGGCGGCAGCACTTGTCGAGCGTGAGATGCTCAGGTCGCCCTTTTCTGCCCATGGTACCTGCCGGACACATCGGTGCGAGAACCTTGAACAAGCCGTCAATCTGGCAGCCAGCCTGGCCGTGGCTGGTGACGTAGTCCTTCTGTCGCCAGGGGGCACCAGCTTTGACGCCTACCCTGACTTTGCGGCCCGAGGTGAACACTTCCGGCAACTCGTCAAGTCACTGGAGCAAGCATGAAGCCTACAAGCCAAGCCAAGACACGCACTGCCCCCGATTGGGTGCTCGCCGGATCCGTGGTAGCCCTGTGCGCGCTGGGGCTGATGATGGTCTATAGCTCGACCTTCGCGATGGGCTATCGGAACTATAATGATGCCGGCCACTACTTTGAGCGCCAGCTTCTGTGGTTTGGCATCGGGCTGGTCCTGCTTGTTGCCGCCACGCTTATCCCCTACCGGCATCTGACCAAGGTATCGATCATCGTGATGTTCGTCGCGCTCGGCCTCTTGGTAGCGGTCGTCGCTCTGGAGAAGGGCAGGCGCCTCTTTGGCCCATCCGTCTCCCCAGTCGAGCTCGCCAAGTTGGCCGTGATCATTTACATCGCGCACTGGCTCGCCTCCAAGAAGGCAGGTCAACTGCGCCGGCTTCCGGTAGGCCTGCTGCCCTTCACCATCATTGTGGGCATCGTCGCTGCTCTCGTCATGGCGCAGCCTGACATCTCCGAGGCGATCGTCATTGTGCTGGTTGCAGTTGCCATGTTCTTCCTTGCCGGGGCTGACCTAATGCAGTTTGCGGTGGGTATCGTGGGCGGAATCGCCGCCTTTGTCCTAGTCGTCAAGCGCATGCCGCTGGCACTTGAGCGCCTCCAGCCTTTCTTGGACTCCTGGCGCGATCCACTGTCCAGTGCCAACTTTCAGCTCAGGCAGGGCATCATCGCCATGGGGAGCGGTGGGCTCTTGGGGCTCGGACCGGGCAACGGCCGGATGAGCCATCAGTGGCTACCTGCCGCCTACACCGACAGCATCTTTGCCATAGTCGGCGAGGAGCTCGGACTGCTGGGCAGCCTGCTGATCATTCTGCTCTTTGCTCTCTTCACTTACAGGGGGTTCTTACTGATCCGGCGCACACGGGATCCTTTCGGCAGGCTGCTTGCCGCCGGGATCGCCTGCTGGATCTCGTTCCAAACGCTGATCAACTTGGCTGTGGTCACAAACACAATTCCGTTCACGGGGATCGCTCTGCCGTTTATCAGCTTGGGCGGGTCGTCCCTGGTATTCTGTATGGTCGGCGCTGGCATCCTGCTAAGTATCTCGCGGGAGCCGGCCAGCGCGGAGGCATCCGAAAGTGAGACTGCTGGTGTCGGGTGGGGGGACGGGCGGGCACGTATACCCAGCCCTCTCGGTAATTGAAAGCATGCGCTCAGCCCATTCAGGCCTCGGCCCAATGACCACGGCTCGTGGATCGGACGCGCTCGCCCGCAGGGAAAGTCTTGATCTTCTGTGGGTTGGTAGTCGCGGCGGGATCGAAGACAAGATGGTCAAGAGCGCAGGCGTCGAGTTTATCGGCCTGGCAGCAGGCGGCGTGCGAGGCATGGGCCTTTGGACGGCACTTCGCAACGGAGCTCAGATCTTGGGCAGCACAGTAGAAGCACACCGAATCGTGCGTAGCTTCCGGCCCGATGTCGTGCTGGTAACCGGAGGCTACGCCTGTGTTCCGGTCACGCTCGCCGCCTGGGCCAAGCGGATTTCGGTGCTTGTGTATCTTCCCGATATTGTTCCTGGGCTCGCGATCCGCTTCCTGAGCCGCCTTGCGACGTCCGTGGCCGTGACCAGTGAGGACTCGGTGCGCCATCTGCCCCGGCGCAAGGTAGTCGTGACTGGTTACCCTGTACGCCCCGATTTCCTCAAGATCGATAGGGCCCAGGCGTGCCGGCTATTCTCATTGGATCCAGCTATTCCGACGCTTCTCGTCTTCGGAGGCAGCCGGGGGGCGCGATCCATCAACCAGGCCTTGGTGCATGGGTTGCCCGAGCTGCTGCCCACTTGCCAAGTCATCCACGTAAGTGGTGATCTGGATGCCCCTTGGGTAGAAGAGGCGACTCGGGGTCTTCCTGGCAGTCTGCGCCAACGCTACCAGCACTACGCGTATCTGACCGAAATGCCCGCTGCGCTCGTCGCAGCAGATCTGGCAGTGGCAAGGGCAGGAGCAGCTACCATCGGCGAGTTCCCGGCGGCCGGCCTTCCTTCCATTCTGATCCCGTATCCATACTCGGGCCAACACCAAGCGCACAATGCTCGCTATATGGAGCGCCATGGTGCGGCGCGGGTTCTGGCAGACAATGAGCTTCAGAACAAGCTTGTACCCACAATCAAGGCCCTGCTGCCCGACCGGCATGCACTGAGCGAAATGCGAGCCGCAACGATGGCGCTTGCTCGGCCCAATGCCGCGGCTGACATCGCGCAGCATGCACGCTTGCTGGCACGGCGCACTGCGCGAGAAGGGATTGGCGGACGTAGATGATCCCTGTCGAATACATGTGGTTTGTTGCTCTTCTGGCCTTCTGTGCCATAGGTGCGGCACGAGGCCTGGCCAAGGAACTGGGCACGGCGGCGATCCTGATGATCAGCCTCTTCACTCTCTTCATCGTCTGGACCAAGTTCATCATTGGCTTCAGCGGCTCATCCGGAAGTGCGGGGGACGCCGGGAGCTGGCTCAAGCCTGCGTACTTTGGCATCGCGATCATCATAATAGCCTACATCTCATACGAAGGGTATGTGTTGTCCTTCCCAGTCAAACAGGTCAAGGGCTTCATTGGGTCGGTTTTTGGGCTCCTGAGTGGCCTCCTCAACGGATATCTGGTCGTCGGCACACTCTGGGACTTGCTTGCGCAGGCGAACTACTTCAGTCCAAAGTGGAGCCTTGTGACCGGGCAGCTATCCGCTCTCCACAACACCATTG
The DNA here is from genome assembly GCA_963701775.1 of uncultured Chloroflexia bacterium. GTDB lineage: Bacteria > Chloroflexota > Anaerolineae > JAAYZQ01 > JAAYZQ01 > DAOQVR01. Next base: position 251,489 of record CAVPBH010000027.1, on the reverse strand, counting down.
CCCACTACCTGCCGTTGTCTCTGATGCAGAACACCAGTCCGTTCGTTCTTCTCGTACCTGGCGTGCTGCTGATCCTCCTGATGCTGCTCAAGTAGGTGCAAGATGCAGAGGCTCCATCCAGGAATGAGAATCCACATCGTAGGGATCGGCGGCAGTGGCCTGTCGGCCATTGCTCGTGTCCTTCACGGCTGGGGCTTTCTTGTGACAGGGTCTGACCTGATGCGATCTTCGCTTACGGATGCACTTCTTGCAGAGGGGGATCCGGGTACAGATCGGGCACATAGCCGAGAACCTGGAAGGGCCCGGTGACATGCCCGATGCGGGTGCGCCCCTCGTCGTTGTATCGTCCGCCGTGCCCGATGACAATCAAGAGTTGATCGCAGCCAGGGACATGGGACTCACCGTCCTCAAGCGCCGCGATCTCCTGGAGTCACTAACCCACGACAGGCTGACGATTGCCGTCGCAGGCACGCACGGCAAGACGACAACAACCGCCATGATTGCCTGGATCCTGGTCGAGGCCGGGCTGGATCCGTCCTTTGTTGTAGGGGGGATCCTACAAAACCTCGGCACGAACGCCCGGGCTGGCTCTGGTCGCCTCTTTGCCATCGAGGCAGATGAGTATGACCGGGCCTTCCTCGGCCTGAGGCCGCAGGTCACGGTCTTGACCAGCCTCGAGCACGATCACCCTGACTGCTACCCAACCTTTGCCGACATGCAGGAAGCCTTCACGCAATTTGCGGCCCAGGCACTCGAGAACGGGATCCTCATCGTATGCGCCGAGGAGCCTGCTGCGAAAGACTTGGCCGAGTGCGTCTCATCCTCGTCGACTCGGAACCTGTCCAGCGGTTCCGGATCAATTCGCCGAATGCCAAACAGCGCCGGAGTAGAAACGTATGGGCTGGGCGCCGGGTGCACCTGGCAGGCCGAGGATGTCCAGCTGAACGGGTGCCCCGTGTTTCAGGTCCGCGCACATGGGCGGCGGTTGGGCCAGTGCGCACTGCAAGTGCCCGGCCTCCATAACGTACTTGACGCCCTCGCAGCGATTGCAGCCACAGCCGCCGTCGGCGTGAGCTTTGACACTGCCGCCGCAGCTCTAACTCGCTTTCGAGGCACCGCGCGCCGCTTTGAGGTCAAGGGGCATGTCGGCGGAATCACGGTAGTGGACGACTACGCCCACCACCCCACCGCCATCCGAGTCACATTGGCTGCCGCAAGGAGAAAGTACCCGGGCCGCACCATCTGGGCTGTGTTCCAGCCGCACACCTTCAGCCGCACGGCAGCCTTGCTGGACGAATTCGCCAACTCCTTTGGCGACGCGGATCACGTGGTAGTTACTGGAATCTTCGCCGCCCGAGAACGAGACACCGGACAGGTGTCTGGCGCAGACATTGTCGCCCGCATGCAGGCTGACGGCACCGGGCGCCCAGACGCTCGTTATATCGAGTCACTGAGTGGCGCGGCCGCCTGGCTCTTGGAGAGGATAGAGCCGGGAGCTGTGGTCATCACTCTAGGCGCTGGCGATGGATATCGTGTCGGTGAGCAGGTTCTGGAGCACGTCCGCAACATAGGCTCGCCAACTCGCACCGCTTCCTGTGCTAGCTCGGCCGACATGGCTTCCGGAGGCCAGGAGTCACCGAGACGATGGCTACGATGAGCAGAATCGAACGCCTCAGTGAGGCCTTGAAGTTGGCACTCGGGCCGGACCTTGTCCGACTCAACCGGCCACTGTCTCGGTACACCACACTTCGGGTCGGAGGGCCCGCGGACTTGTTGGTGGAAGCCCGCAGCGTGGTTGCCCTGGTTCAGTCCGTTAGGATTTCACGGGAACTAGACGTACCGTGCCGAGTCCTCGGATCAGGCGCCAACGTCCTCGTCAGCGACGCCGGGGTTCGCGGACTGGTTGTGCTCAATCGGGCCAAGTCCGTCGGCCGTGTGCCAGAAGGCATCAGAGCAGAGAGCGGCGCGGCATTGGCACAGGTCGCGCGCCAGTGTGTGCGCGCCGGGCTGGCGGGCCTGGAGTGGGCAGTCGGCATTCCGGGAACCGTGGGTGGTGCCGTGATCGGCAACGCCGGGGCCAATGGCGGATGCGTAGCTGACGGGCTTCAGTCTGCAGCCGTACTTGGACCTCAAGGCAGCGTGACCGATTGGCCTGTCGAGCGGTTCGTGTACGGCTATCGAACGAGCGCGCTCAAGTATCAACCACCGGGTGCAGGCCCGCAGTCCATCGTCCTATCGGCGATGTTCCGGCTGGAGCCTGAAGACCAAGGCGTGCTGGCGACTCGCGTGGCCGGCTTCCTGGCACGGCGGGCTGCCACACAGCCACCTGGCGCAAGCTGCGGTTCTGTGTTCAGGAATCCGCCCGGGGACTACGCGGGTAGACTGATCGAGGCGGCGGGACTCAAAGGCACTCAGTTCGGAGGTGCCCAAATCTCGACCGTGCACGCCAATTTCATCATCAACCTTGGAGAGGCGAACGCCGCATCGGTCAAGGCGCTGATCGATCGGGCGCGAGAACAAGTCTGGTCCCGGTTTGGCGTCAGGCTCGAGCTCGAGGTCGAACTCGTGGGCGACTGGTGAAGCGATGAGCAAGTGTAGGGTAGGCATCATCTTCGGTGGCAGATCCAGCGAGCACAGTGTGTCTTTGATGTCTGCTGAAGGCATCATGGCTGCTATCAACCGCGACAAGTACGAGGTTGTTCCAATCGGCATCACTCAGGAAGGGCGCTGGCTTGCGACGAATGATCCAATGAAGGCACTGGCTGCGGGGAGCACGGGGGACAGTCCTCCTGTGGGACTGCTCGCGGAGGCTGTCTCGCATGCACTAGTAATGCTGGAGGAGCGAGGGCAAACTATCCGGGCAGTGCCGATAGGCAACGTGGATGTCATCTTTCCCATCCTCCATGGGCCATTTGGAGAAGATGGCACTCTGCAGGGCTTGCTTGAGATGGCTGGGATTGCCTACGTAGGGGCCGGCGTGGCGGCATCTGCCGTAGGCATGGACAAGCTGCTCTTCAAAGACATCGCGCGCGCGCACGGACTTCCCGTCACACCCTACGTGCCTGTCAAGCGTATGGTATGGGAACAGCGTCCCGACCAGGTTCTTGGACATGTCGAGGCAGAGATCGGTTACCCCTGCTTCGTCAAGCCGGCGAATTCGGGCTCCAGCGTCGGCATCACGAAGGCACACGACCGTGCGGAGTTGATCGATGCCTTGGACGAGGCGGCGCGCTACGATCGCAAGCTACTGGTCGAGGTCGCCGTCGATGCGCGCGAGATCGAAGTTGGAGTCTTGGGCAACGATGAACCCATCGCCAGCGTGCCAGGAGAGATCATCCCGGGCAACGAGTTCTACGACTTTGCAGCCAAGTACCTAGATGGGACATCCGCTCTGCTCATCCCTGCACCCTTGCCGGACGACAAAGCGCTCGAGATACGCCGGATGGCTGTGCAGGCGTATGTGGCGACGGACTGCGCAGGCATGGCCAGGGCCGACTTCCTGCTGGACAGGGGAACCGGCGTAGTCTACATGAACGAGATCAACACCATACCCGGCTTCACCCCAATCAGCATGTACCCCAAGCTCTGGGCGGCAAGTGGCATCTCGTATGCCGAATTGATCGATAGGCTGATCGAGTTGGCCCTGGAGCGGCACGCAGACAGAGCACGCACAGCCACCTCGTATCAGAGACCGGAGAAGGGAGAATAAGCGTGCGCATTCCGCTAGCCCAGCCGAAGAACAAGCCGCAAGCGAAGCTCCGACGCCACAGCGCGCGTGGGCGCAAAACGAGGTTCGACGAGGCGATTGCCGTGAAAACGCATCTGCCGCGCCGCCGTATTCGCACAGAGGCCACTACGCCACGCAAGCGCCGGGTCGAGGAGCCGCCGGCCAAAGGACGTGGCGCGACTACCTTGCCCACAAGCACCATCTGGTCTCAGTTCCGCCAGGCAGTTGCTGTCAGTTGGTGGGCGCTCCTGATCCTGCTTCTACTTCTTGGGGGTGCCGCCTATGCCAGCTCCGATGAGAGGTTCTTTGTCTATGACGCCGAGATCGTGGGAGCACAGCACTTGGACGCCCAGGAAGTCTATCTGGCGGCCGGTGTAGACAAGCAGTCGATCTTCTGGATCGATCCACAACGTGCGGCCGAGAACATTGCTGGCTTGCAGGGAGTCAGCGCTGTCCACGTGCGCTGTGACCTTCCTTCATCCGTGACAATCCGAGTAGAGGAACGTCAGCCGGTGATCCTCTGGCGGTCTGCGAGCCAGAATCGTGACTGGTGGCTGGATGCAGAGGGTGTGATACTGCCCTACCATGGGGATCCGAGTGCTGCAGGTACTGTCTTCGTGGTGGACTATAGTGACCGCCGGCTGGCGGTGGGCGATCGCATAGCCCCCCCTGGGCTCGCGGCATCGGTGCTTGAGATGACCGCCTCGCTCACAGGGGTACGAGTGTTCTTCTACGACGCCGAGAGAGGGCTCTTCTTCACTCAGCAGGCACTGAACGGGGAGTGGCCAGTGTACGTAGGCAGCAGTGACGATCTGGCCCGGAAGATCCAGGTATCGGAGTTGCTCAACAAGCACTTCGAAGAGAAGAGCATACGGCCCACCTATGTGGATGTTCGATGGGCGAGCCGGCCGGTCTATGGTATCTCGGGGGTTGGAGACACGGCCGGTGGCAATTAGGGGCGCGGGCCAGCCAGACTGCGTCTACAGCGTGACGCAGGTGGCAGGGATGAGGGACAAGTGACTGAACCGAGACCGATCGTAGGCATCGATGTTGGCACGACCAAGATCTGCGCTCTCGTGGGGGAGGCGGAGGAAGACGATCAACTGCGGATCATCGGTGTCGGCATTTCACCGTCTCGCGGGCTAAAGAAGGGCGTGGTAGTGAATCTGCAGGAAGCCACGGAGGCGATCCGGGCATCGGTTCGCAAGGCAGAACAGATCTCGGGTTATGAGATCAACAGCGCGTACGTCTCCGTTGGGGGTGCGCACATATCCGCGATGAACAGCCGCGGCGTCGTCGCTATCTCACGCAGCCAGCGAGGCATCACCCAGGCGGACATAGACCGGGCCCTGGATGGCGCCCGAGCCATCGCCATACCGCACAACCGCGAGATCATCCACGCCATTCCGCGAGGCTTTATTCTCGACGGTCAAGAGGGAGTCAGGGATCCCATTGGGATGCAGGGATCGCGCCTCGAGGTAGAAGCACACATCGTGACAGGGGCATCCACATCAGTCAGCAACTTGGTCAAGTGCGTGGCAGACGCTGGCGTGAGCATCGATGACCTCATCCTTCAGTCGCTGGCTTCTGGTGAGGCAGTCCTGCGCGAATCGGAGCGCGATATGGGGGTCGTACTTGCCGACATCGGCGGAGGAACAACGGACATAGGCATCTTTATTGAGGGGAGCATCTGGCACACGCAAGTGTTGCCAACCGGCGGTGAGCACATGACCTCGGACGTGGCTCTCGGGCTGAGAACTCCGCGCAAAACCGCCGAGGATCTCAAGATTAAATATGGGCATGCGCTGGCAGCAGCGCTTGCCACGGACGAAGCAATCGATGTCGCCTCTTTTGGCGACGGAGCAAGGCAGACGGTATCGCGGCTTCGCCTTGCAGAGGTGATTGAGGCGCGCGCAGAGGAAATCCTCGTCCTTATCCTCCGCGAGATCAAGAGGCTGGGCTATGATGGCTTGTTGGCCGCAGGACTGGTCATGTGTGGCGGCGCTTCCGAGCTGGCCGGGCTCAAGGATTTGGCCACCCGGGTGCTGGATGTCCCGGTGCGTGTCGGCGCCCCCCATGACCTCCAGGGGCTTACGGATGCGGTCGAGGGTCCGGCGTTTGCCACTGCGGTGGGGCTCCTTCTTTGGGGTATGCGCCACGAGCCGTCTGCTAGAACAGTGATCAAGGCCCCGCACCACCCGAGCGTGTTCTGGACCAAGATCCGCGAGTGGCTGCGCGCATTCTTACCGGGATAGTCACAGCCGGCGGGCTTGGCCGGCCGCCATCTGAAGCAGCAGAGTTGCATCGGCAAGATAGAGGTCGAGTTTGAAGTTCAGTTGAGTATAGAAAGAAAGGGAGAGAACATGAAGCAGCACGTGAATCCAGATGTGGAGAACTTTGCACGGATCAAGGTTCTCGGGGTGGGGGGAGGCGGCAGCAATGCCGTCAACCGCATGATGGCTGAGGGCCTTCACGGCGTCGAGTTCATCGCCGTCAACACCGACGCACAGGCACTCATGTCCGCCAACGCGCCCAACCGCGTGAGGATCGGCGACAAGCTGACTAAGGGCCTTGGCTCAGGGGGTGACCCTGCCGTCGGCGCCAAGGCCGCCGAGGAGAGCAGTGACGACCTCTATGAGACCATCAGCGGCGCTGATATGGTCTTTATCACCGCAGGCATGGGAGGGGGTACGGGGACTGGGGCTGCCCCCATTGTCGCTCGCATCGCGAAAGAGACGGGCGCCCTCACCATCGGCGTCGTCACCCGCCCCTTCTCGTTTGAAGGAGCTCGGCGCCGACAGGTAGCCGACGAAGGTATCGCGAACCTAAAGCAGCATGTTGATACGCTCATCGCTATCCCAAACGACCGCCTGCTCGAGATCGTGGACAAGAAGACCAGCCTTCAGCAGGCGTTCCGCGAGGCGGATGAGGTCCTTCGCCAGGGCATCCAGGGCATCTCAGAGCTGATCACGCTGCCAGGGCTCATCAATCTCGACTTCGCAGACGTGCGCTCCATCATGGCTCAGGGTGGCGCAGCCCTGATGGCGATCGGCTACGGAGAGGGCGACAACAAGGCCGTGCAGGCTGCCGAGCAGGCAATCGCGAGCCGGCTTCTGGATGTAACCATCGACGGCGCTCGGGGCATCCTGTTCAATGTCACCGGCGGGCCCGAAATGAGCCTGTTTGAGGTGAACGAGGCGGCCGAGATAATCCGTAGGACAGCGCATCCTGAAGTGAACATCATCTTCGGGGCAGTGGTCGATGATACCATGGTAGACAAGATCCGCATGACAGTCATCGCCACGGGGTTCGACTCGGCCGCGCCGCAGCGGCCCGTGGCAGTGCAACACGTAGCTGCAGCGACCACGTCCCGCCCGGGTCCGAGACTGGCTCCATCCCGGCCTATGCCGACTCCGAGCGTCCCGCCGCGCGGTGTGGATGAGGATCTGGATATCCCGTCATTCTTGCGACGACGTTAGCCTCTCTGACCGGCCTGTGCCGGTGCTAACACAGCCCGCCTCGCCCTCCCACCTCTTGGGAGGGCGAGGCCCACTCGTCCCCCAGGTTAAACAGGCAAGCTCCAGCGCAACGAATCGGCGCTCCGGTTTGCGCTTCGGGGCAGACTGTAGTATACTGGCTTCATACCACCCGTTGTGGGCCGGCCTTGATCGGCCACTAGGCATAGTAGAGCCGGACCATGGTTGCTGCTAGAATCCGGCAGTAGTGTCCCTGGGCGCCGTGCTCTGATGCAGCGCCTCGGAGTGAAAGCATGCATTGCCCGCTGTGCGGAGCGCCCGATTCGCGAGTGATTGATACACGGAATGCTGAAGGTGGCATCCGTCGTCGGCGCGAGTGCGCGCTGTGTGGTAGGCGATTCACGACCTATGAGCGTGTCGCTCCGCTCAGGCTCATGGTCATCAAACGCGATGGCCGGCGCGAGCCTTTCGATCGTGACAAGATCGTCGGCGGCATCCAAATCGCGTGCGCCAAGCGGCCCATCCCCACAGAAGCCATCGAAGAGCTGGTGAGCGGCATTGAGAGTGAGCTCTACCATCGCGGAAGTCGTGAGGTTACAAGCCGCGAGATCGGTGAGATGGTCATGCTCAACCTCCGGCGCCTCGACGAAGTGGCCTATATCCGGTTTGCGACGATTTATCGACGCTTTGCCGACGTCGAGGACCTGGCCGACGAAATCCAGGATCTGCTTGACCGGAGGCAACGGGAGACCGTTTCCAAATCACAACTCAAGCTCGAAATCTAGCCAGGGATAGAGATGCCTGATACCGCCGATTCCCTCCCTATTACTATCGCCCCAGGTCAGCCTCGGGACACGAACGACGAGATCCACCTGACGGAGAATGCCCTCACAGTGCTGCGCCGGCGGTATCTCCGCCACGACAGCGACGGCGAGCCCGTCGAAACGCCCGCGCAGATGTTCTGGCGAGTCGCCACAGTCGTCTCCGCCCCTGACGCCCAGTACGACAAGGACCCTGCACATAGCGCCCGCGCCTTCTACGGTATCTTGACATCCTTCCGCTTCATGCCAAACTCGCCTACCTTCACAGGCGCCGGTACTCCCCTCGGCCAGCTGGCTGCCTGCTTTGTATTGCCCATACATGATGATATGGGCCGCGATCCGGCCGGCATCTTCTCGACACTTCGCGTGGCTGCCTTGATCCAGCAAACAGGGGGGGGCAACGGGTTCTCGTTCTCGCGTCTTCGACCCAAAGGCGCTCGTGTCAGTTCAAGCAAGGGCCTCGCTACCGGACCCGTTGGCTTCCTGAGGGTCTACGACAAGGCATTCGGCGAGATTGCCCAGGGAGGGACTCGCCGCGGCGCCAACATGGCTGTGCTTCGGGTAGATCATCCCGACATTATGGAGTTCATCCGCTGCAAGTCCGATGAAGGAGACATATCCAACTTTAACATTTCTATCGGCATCACCGACGCCTTCATGCATGCGGTCGAGTCGGACGACGAGTACAACTTGGTCAACCCTCAGGATCAATCCATCTGGAGACGGATTCGCGCCCGCGAGGTGTTTGACGAGATCGTCAAGTTCGCGCACCGCAACGGAGAGCCGGGGGTGCTGTTCCTGGACACGGCAAACCGCCACAACCCTGTTGGACATCTCTATGACCTTGAGGCGACCAACCCCTGCGGCGAGCAGTGGCTGGGTCCTTACGAAAACTGCTGCCTCGGGTCCATCAATCTGGCAAGACATGTCACGCAACTGGGTGGAGTCGACTGGCCACTTCTCCAAGAGACAATCGAGTTGGCCACTTGCTTCCTCGACAACGTGGTCGACGCCAACCGGTATCTACCGGCCGTGCCCGAGGTCGAGGAGGCAGCGCGAAGGGCAAGGCGCATCGGCCTTGGTATCATGGGTTTGGGCGACCTGATGTATCACGCGGGGATCCGCTACGGAAGTCCCGACGGTGAAGAGTTCGCCGCTCAGATCATCGAGTTTGTGCGCTATCACGCGATGCGAACCAGCATCAAGCGTGCTGCAGAGCGCGGCCCCTTCCCTGCCATCGAAGGCAGCATGTATGATCGAACTGATATGACATGGCGCCCACCTACGCCGCTGACTCCGTACACACGCGAGTTCGGCCGGCCGCCGCTAGAGTGGCAGGGAATCGCGCAGGGCATCCGCACCTATGGCATACGCAATGCGGCACAGACGACAGTGGCACCTACCGGCACCATCTCGACGGTCGCGGGCTGCGAGGCCTACGGCTGCGAGCCGGCCTTCGCCCTCGCCTATGTGCGCCATTTTCGCGACGAGAGTCAGGATGTGGAGCTGACGTATTCCAGTCCCTTGTTCGTGCAAGCCCTCGAGCGCACAGGCATCAACTCCACCTCACGTGACCGCATTCTCGAAGGCGTGTCGGTCACAGGAAGCTGCCAGGGAGTGCCTGGCGTGCCCGACGAGATCGCCCAAGTCTTTGTCGTATCCAGCGACGTCCCTGCCGAAGGCCACGTTCGCATGCAGGCTGCCATCCAGGCTTTTGTCGACAACAGCATTTCCAAGACCGTCAATTTCCCCGAAAAGGCTACGGTAGACGACGTTTCGCGCGCATACCACCTGGCCTGGAGGCTCGGATGCAAGGGGTTGACGGTGTACGTCGCGGGCTCGCGTGAGCGGGCTGTTCTCGAGACAAAGAAGACACGCTCCGCAAGAGAGGTAGCCCGCTCTGAGCCCGAGCCCCTGAAGCCCCGACCAGCCGTTCTTCACGGCACGACCTATCGCACACCCAGCCCACTCGGCACTGCATTCATCACAATCAACGAGAACGGCGACCGGGCGCCGTTTGAGGTATTTGCGAATGTTGGCAAGGCTGGCTCTGACACCGCGGCCGTTGCCGAAGCGATCGGACGGCTGATCAGCTTGGTCCTACGCATGCCGTCCAGCATGACCACTCAAGAGCGCCTGACTGAAGTCATCGATCAGTTGGCGGGAATCGGTGGCCAGCGACCTATGGGCTTTGGTCCCAACCGCGTTCGCTCCCTTCCAGATGCTGTCGCCCAAGTCCTGGCGCGACACATGACGTTGGCAGAATCTGTGCCCCCACCGGAGCAGCTGCCGTTGCCCATCAGCGTCCCAGGTGAGAACGCGGACCTCTGTCCAGACTGCGGCCAGGCGACGTTGGTCGCAATGGAGGGCTGCCGCAAGTGTCTCAACTGCGGCTTCAGCGAGTGTTAGCAGCGGAAGCCCGACCGCTTGAACTGGACAGACAGAAACCCCATTCGGGACTCGCGAATGGTCAAGGCCACTTGCCCTTCCTGCAATCGGCGTGATACAATGGTCGCATGATCCGGCGGCTCTTGCGGTGGATGATGGCTTTGTGCGTCATGGCTCTCTTCGCGGGCCTTGCGCAGTTCGTCTACTTGGCCTATCGCATCAACCATACTGGTTCGCGTGACCAGGCTATTGCCGCAGATGTTGTGGTAGTGCTGGGAGCGCAGGTGGACGCCCGTGGTCAAGCTGGGCCTGACCTCAGTTCACGCACACTGCACGGGGTCGCACTGCTCCAGCAAGGACTTGCCCCCTACCTGGTCTGTACCGGAGGCTACGAAGGTGATCGCCTCTCCGCTGCCGCTGTTGCCTGCCGCCTTGCCGTAGCTCAGGGCATTCCGGCCGACAACGTCTTTCTGGCCGAGGGATCCATGACCACGCGTGACGATGCACTCAGTACGGTCAAGTTGATGCAGGAGAACGGCTGGCAGTCCGCGATTCTTGTGAGCCACCCTCTTCATCTCGAGCGGGCTCGTTTGCTCTTTGAGGCTCAGGGTGTCACAGTCTACCCCAGTCCGACGAGCACCAACCTTGCGGCTATTCCGTGGCGGGATCGTGCATGGCTCACCACGCGAGAAGCTGTCGGAATCGTTTGGATCGGCTTGGCCGAGCTCGGCGTGCCCTACGAGTGGACCGACGGCATCAGCCGCTGGGTCTACAATCTGCCACGCCTACCAGACGCCAACTGATCCCAGAGCGCTCATCCAGTCCCTCCGGGGCGAGCACCCTCAGGCCGGAATCGGGCTTCCGTTTGCAGACCCTTCTCGACTCTACCCTGTTCCCCCAGCCCGTGCGCTCATGGGCAACCTGCTCTTTGGAATGGGAGGCGCTTGCCGCCCACCTTCATCTATGCTACACTTACCGCACTCGGGCTCCAGAGACACAGCTTTGCATCGTGAGACTAGTCGCGAACTCGTCACCTACCAATTCGACAGCTTGCCAGTTGAGTGCCTGTCCCACACGGTCTTCACAAGACTCGGAGGGATCAGCAGGCCGCCGTTCGCCACATTGAACGTCGGCAATAGCGTTGGCGATGACCCGGCGGCGACTGCGGAGAACCATGCCCGCATCTACCAGCATATGAGGATACAGGCCGATCAAGTGGTCACCGGGCAACAAGTCCATGGAAACCACGTGGTCGCCGTAACACCCCAAGACAGGGGCCGGGTCTGCCCCAAGACTGATGCACTCGTGACCGCCTTCCCCAATCTCGCTCTCATGCTCCGCTTCGCGGATTGCCAACCCATTCTCCTGTACGACCCGGCGAGGCACGCACTGGGACTCATCCATGCCGGTTGGCGCGGGCTGGCTCAGGGAGTGGTGCGCCGAGCCATTGAGACCATGCGACGCACCTTCGGCTCCGATCCTCGTGACCTCGTCGCCGCCCTTGGCCCTGCGATTGGCCCCTGCTGCTATGAGGTAGGCGACAACGTCGCCACGGCAATGGGCTACGTGCTCCCAAACTGGAGACGTGTGATGCAGCGTGACGGCAGCAAGTGGCGCCTCGATCTGCCCGCAGCCAACGCCCAGCAGCTCGCCGACACAGGGGTCGCTCACATTGAAGAGGCTGGGATCTGTACCTCGTGCCATAATGACGAGTTCTACTCACATCGAGCGGAAAACGGTGTGACCGGTCGCTTTGCGGTAGTTGCCTACCTCCATGCCCGCCTGGCAGACCGCGAGGATCCGCTTCCGATCTCGTACATGCCAGCCGAGGAAAGCGCGGAGGCCAGGATACCGGATTCCATTCATCCCCATGGCTTTCCGCCCTTTGGCGATTCGGCACCGAGGGCCACGCACGCCGAGGACGGCCTAGAGGCCACGACATGACCGACCTTGCAGCCAATCTGCGTTCGGTTCAGGCGCGCATTGCGGCCGCTGCACTGCGAGCGGGCCGCGACCCGGCGGAGATTCGCTTGGTTGCGGTGACCAAAACGTTGTCGATCGACTTGATCGGCGCCGCCCATGAGCTCGGACTCTGCCACTTTGGCGAGAACCGAATAGAAGAGGCCGCGGCAAAAGTGGCGGCCCTTCCAACGGACATCACCTGGCACATGATCGGACACATCCAAAGCCGCAAGGCTAAACAGGTCGTGCGACTCATGCACTGCATTGACTCGCTGGACACCCTGCGGCTCGCCATCCGACTGGACCGGCTATCGGTAGGGAGGATCTCTCCATTGCCCGTGCTTCTTGAGATCAACGTCTCAGGCGAATCGTCGAAATCTGGATTCCCTGCCGCGGCGTGGTCCACTGATCCAAACGCGCGCAAGTCGCTGTTCTCCGGCATCGGGCAGCTACTCGCGCTTCCCCATCTGAAGGTGGAAGGGCTCATGACCATCGCGCCTATCGTTTCCGAGTCTGAGCAGGCACGCCCGGTCTTTGCCAGCCTTCGGCGACTGCGTGACGAGCTGAGAAGCCAGTTTCCAGGCTCTGACTGGCTCCACCTATCGATGGGTATGACCGACGACTTTGAGGTCGCGATCGAGGAGGGAGCCACGATAGTGCGCATCGGCCGCGCCATTTTCGGCCACCAATCATCGACCGGTCAGGTAACGCCCGTTACGAGCCACTAGGTCACCGGCCTGATGGCCTGTCCAGCAAGGAGAGCTGAGCCGATGTCCATCATAACTGTCATCTCGACCCTCTTCAGGATGTATGCGTTTCTGATCTTGGTGCGTGTGGTGCTTTCCTGGGTAAATCCGGATCCCTACCACCAGCCCTATTACTCTATCATCCGTTTTCTGCATCGCATCACCGAGCCTGTTCTCTCACCCCTACGCCGGATCATCCCCCCTATCGGAGGCACGGTGGACGTCTCGCCGGTTGTGGCCCTGATTCTGTTGGAGCTGGTCCGCAGCCTAGTCGTTTCGTTGCTCTTTCGCATCGGTTGAGACATGACGCCGGAATCGGTGGACCTTCTCAGGCACTGTGGAAACCGCCCGCAGAGACACCCGATCGCATCATGTGCCACGATTGTGCGAGCAAGATGCCGACCGATCGCTTGGTTATCCTTCGCACTGAGCGGCTCCTAGTCCGAGCGGCGACCCTGGCGGACGCAGAGCTCTACCACGTCCTCTGGACCAGTCCTAGCGTGATGGGCTTTGTCGGATTTCCGAGGGGATTGCGCATCTCTCGCAGGGAGATACGCCAGAAGCTGCGCCAGCCGCATACTTCTGAGCTTGGGCGGCCGTTGGTTGCGGAGCTGCTGGCTTCGGGAGAGGCCATCGGCGAGTGCTACATGAGCGAGCTTGACGAGGACGGTGTAGTGGATCCTGATGTCAAGCTGCTCCCCTCCTTCTGGGGACACAAGTACGGGGTTGAACTCTGGCGAGCGATGGTCGCCTACCTCTTTCTCCACACTGCGTGCGTCGCAGTGCATGGCACCCCCAACATCCAGAACATCGCTTCGATCAGGATGCAGGAGGCAGCGGGAGCGACACGCGTTGGCGAGGGCGTTTTTGAGTTCCCGGCAGAAATGAGTGGCTACTCGACCCCGGTGCCCTACTACGTATATCGCCTGACCAGGCAAGACTGGGAACACATGCAGACTGGCCCTCTAGCCAAGGAGCGCTGAAGCAGTCAGAGCATCCCTCGCCGCAAAAGGTAAGCCTCCCACAGGCGGTCAGCCAATGGGAGGCGGATACGCTGCTGCAGCCTCCGGTCACGACAGCGCCTGGTCCAGTAGCTCCCACAGATCAAGCACGTCGACGAACACGCCGAGCTCGTTAGCCACTCGGCCCGCCCCGCGCAGCAGGGTCGGCTGGCAAGTCGGGCACGCCGTCACAATCGTGTCGACGCCCGCCGCAGCCGCGTCGCGAATCCGGTTCTTGGAGACCTCGATCGCCAGGCTCTTGTCCACATCGAGCACGCCTCCGCCCCCGCCGCAGCACGTTGAGAAGATGCCGTGGTGTTCCATCTCCACCAGCTCCATCCCCAGCGCCCGAAGAATCCTGCGGGGCTCCTCAGTGACCCCAAGCATCCTCCCCAGGTGGCAGGGATCATGATACGTCACCTTGCGGTTGAGGGGCCTGAATTGAGACCCTCCAGCCTCTCCGCAACCGCGACCAGCGCGTGCTTCACCTGCAATCCATACTCATCACGCAGCGTGGCCGTGCAGGTCGGACATACGGTCAGGATCTCACCTTCTAGGTGTGAGCCATAGGTCTGGCGGAAGCGATCCTGCGCGCGGCCGAACTCATCCTCCAGCCCAACAGCCCCAATGATGTAGCTGCAGCACACCTCGTCGGATACCAGGGCGTCGATGCCGACCTTGCCCAGAACCGATATGATCTTCTCAACTTCGTGTGGCTTGGTCTGGTAGGAGCAGCCCAGGTACAAGGGTGTGGTGCCGTGCCTGCGAATGGGCGCTGGGCGGTCAAAGAGCGTCCCCTCATCCAGAATCTTGCTCGCCGTCTTCTCGTGCTTTGGCGATACGTAGCCAGCCTCACGCAGATCCTCACGCATTGCACTGAAGATATCGAGATTATGGAGCGCGCAGCGCGCCTGGCAGTAGCCACACATCAGGCAGTCGTCCATCACCGACTGGAGCTCCGCAGAAGGCTCTAAGATTCCCTCCAGCAGCCCGCGGGCGGCCAGCATGCGTCCCCGGCTGGAGTATGTCTCAAGCCGCTTAACCCGATACACGGGGCACTCCTCTCGACAAAAACCGCACCTAGTGCGATTGCACGTGTATACCTCATCTGCGAACTCTTGCAGTGCCTGGTGCTTTTCCATCCTCTACCTGTTTTCTCCGCATTGATTCGCGCCTGGGCGAGTGACGCTACCGGATATGCACCGCGGCCACGCTCCTGCTCCAGCCTGGTGCTGCCGGCCTTCTCCCTCAGTCCACGATCCAGCGCGACTCGAACTTTTTCCCAGGATTCATGATGTTCTCGGGATCGAACAACACCTTGAGGTCTTTCATGTACTGGTAGCTCCGGCCGTGCTCGTGCTCGCTGAACCCACCCAGCCTGTCGCCGTCCCCGATATAGGTACTCATAGTGCCCTCTAGTTCGACCGCCTTGAGCCCCATCTCGCGCACGTACCCGTAAAAGTCCGCCACGGTTTCGGCCGTCGAGTCGTCCACGAATACCGCAAAGCTAATGCTCGGGCTGACCTTGTTCGGCGACTCGTTGTAGACGGTCATGCCCAGGATATCCTGCCTGTACTTGGCTGCTATCTCGAGGAATGCGTGATACATCTCCTCCAGCCGGCCCATCGGAACCCCGACATCTGCCGCCCCGAACTTTTTCGATCTCTGGCTGTCGGGCCACTTTTGCTTGAACGGAACAAAGTCCAGCCGGTGCTTGCTGTCCCAGTATCCCTCGACCATTTCCTGCTCGCGCACCAACTCGGCGCTGAACTCACCCTCCAGGATCTGCCGCGCCTTGCCCAAGCCAAAGTCCACCACCTCGGAGTCTCCTGCGAAGGACAGGAACAGGATAGATTCAGCCCAATCCGGCACATCAGGCTCGCGGCCGTACTTCTGACGGAAGGAGTGTGTGTAGAAGTGAAGCCGACGACGGCAGTTGATGTGCGCGCTTTCCACGCTTAGCCCGCTTGCTAGTGTGCGCTCTAGGGCTCGTGCTGCGTCAATCAGTGTGCGAAACACCCAGCCCCGCACCTCCCGTGTCCTGGGAAGCGTCACGACCCGCAAGGTTGCTTCTGTTACGACTCCCAACGTGCCCTCAGCAGCCACGAAGAGGTCCATCAGGTTGTATCCAGTCGAAGAGAAGGATGCCTTTCGGTGCCCGAAACGGACCGCCTCTCCGCGCCCTGTGACGACCATCACATCGGTCAGGCAGTCCAGGATCTTGCCGTATCTCACACCGAACGTCGAGTCATTGTCGCATCCGATGGAGGCCCCGATAGTACAGGCCCGCTTGCTCTCCGGTTGATGCGGCAGCCATAGGCCGAACGGCGCCAGCTTCTCGTTCAGCTCCCAGAGGGTAATGCCCGCCTGTGCCGTCACGGACATGTTCTCAGGATCGACCTCGAGAACTTGATTCATGCCTTTTGTCTCAAGCATGATGCCACCCTTCCAGGCCACCACACTCCCGCCCATCCCCGTTCCGCCCGCAAACGGCACCACCGGCAGGTGATGCCGGAGCGCAATCTCGACGATGCGCACGACATCATCCGTGTTCTGAGGGACGGCAACAATGTCCGGCAGGTCGGCCATCTCCTTGGTGCGAGGACTCCAGTCGCGGCTATACGCCATTCGGTGCAATACCGAGTCTGTGGCCCGGTCCTTGCCCAAGAGTGCCTGTAGTTCGGCCAAAGCTTCCTTCAGGGTCTCCCTCTCTGCCATTTGGTCCCATCTCCCCAGATCTGATCACACACGGCAGCACGCTCATCTGGGCGGCGAACCGAGTGCCCAGGAATGCCAAACTACTCCCCTCGGCTACCCCCCGCCGCACAACAAGCGGTTGCACACCGGACAGAAGTGCGCTGCTCCGCGTTCGACAGCTAGGGCCTCTGCCGTCGGCACATCTACACCACACATTTGGCACATGCCATGTCTTAGCAGCGCGACGGCCACGCCGCCGAGCCGGCTCCTCAGGTCATCGTACATGGCAAGATCTGCCCTGACGATCCGCGAGCGTACTTCGCTGCGCAGCTCCTCCAGGTCCCCAAGGCGGGCCACCAGATCCTCTTTCTCTGCCAGGAGAACTGCATGCTGCTCCTGCCAGTCAGCCTCGATCTGGCGTAGCCGTGCCCCTCGCTCCGCCACCTCTGCCTCCTGAGTTTCGGCAAGCAACATAAGCTCAAGCTCAGAGTCCTCAAGCTCCGACCTGTGGCGTTTAAGCGACTTGGCCTCGTCTGAGAGGCCGCTGAGCTCTTTTGGATTGCGGACCTTGCCCCCGTACATCCGTTCCTGGTTGGCTTTCAGTCGGGCATCCAAGGTGCCCACTTCCAGCTCTAGGGCGCGCATGCTGGCTTTGGTTTGGTGCATCTGGCGCTCTGCCTCCGCCGCGCCCTCACGGGCCGCCACCACGTCGTCCGAGACATCCAGGCTCTGCTCAATCTCAGCCAGGCGCCGGCTCTTCTCGTCCCTCTCGCTGTCTATCTGCTGCAGCCGATAGAGTTGTCCTACGCTCACGAGCACCTCCGCTCAGCCCCTCTGCGCTAGCGATGAAAAAGGGCCTCATGCTTGGTGCATCAGGCCCCTGTCTCACTCAGTCCCAGCCCGCCATGCGGCGCCAAGACTCCACACGGTCTGTCGCTGGCTACACAATACAGCATCTCTCCAGTAGGCTCCGGTTGCCACAGTCGCAATTCTACCAGATGCCACCCTCTCGGCCAAATCTGCCCGAACCCACCGCTCATCCCTGCTCCCACCGGCTGAGCCATTTCTCTTGCGCTGCTCCCGGAAGGACGCCAGAATCGATCCGTCTGCACGACGACGGAAGAGTGCACTGGGTCTTCTCAGTCGTGATACCGCCGGAGTACCTGTCGTCTCTGGAAATCGGCTTGTGAACCAAGTCCTCCATGACCGAGAGCCGCAAAGCACTCCAGATTCTAGCACGGCCTGACTGGCCAAGGCTTCCGACATGAGCGGCATCGGTCACACTCAGCCCCCGGTTGCGCGAAACCTCGGACTCTGGTATCATGCAAGCGCGTGGGAGGTTGGCGAGCCCCGCAGGAGGGAGACAAGTGGACATGCAACACCGGTCGAATGACGCAGGCAGCAGCCTCGTTGAGTATGCACTGGTGCTCGTCCTGATCGTCATTGTGGTCATCGCGGTGTACGTACTAGTGGAACCGGCCATCGGAAACATCATAAACCAGCTAAAGTCCGCTCCTTGAGGCCCCACGGGTGGCCGGTTGATGCCCGAGTCCCCGAAGTTGCCATCCGGCCGAATGTGTGCTAGAATGGCTCTTGTAAGTTGTTCGCGTCGCGGCAAGCATAGACTGGATCGCACGTCTGCCTGTGTCACTTGGGGAGTACTGCGATGGACAACCGGACTCTGGCTTGGCGAGTAGACGGTGATCGCACGTTCTAGCGCGCGGTTGCCTGGAGGCGCCAGATTGCCCTGGCTCCGGCAGCTGACAAACGCGATCGTCGACCTCTTGTATCCGCCTCACTGTGCGGGTTGTCATAGCCTGGGCTCATGGCTCTGCGTACGCTGCATCGAGCAGATCGAGCACATCCACCCACCTGTCTGCCTTCGCTGCGGTCGGCCCGTCGGTCCCCAGGTCAACTTCACAGTCACTGCACAAGAGCCGGGCCTGCGGTGCGGACAGTGCGAGGGATTTCTGCCGGAACTGGACTTTTTGCGCGCATTCGCCTACTTCGGTGGGCCACTCCGGGAAGCCATCCACCAGCTCAAGTACGACGGTGTTACGATACTTGCGGGCACGCTTGGCCAGAT
Organism: uncultured Chloroflexia bacterium; assembly: GCA_963701775.1. Classification (GTDB taxonomy): domain Bacteria; phylum Chloroflexota; class Anaerolineae; order JAAYZQ01; family JAAYZQ01; genus DAOQVR01. The sequence goes on along the minus strand of CAVPBH010000027.1, from coordinate 232,585 downwards.
GATGGCATACGCATGGCCCCTCCTCGCCCCAGATGAGCAAGGGCAGGTAGATGCCATTGTCCCGGTTCCACTCCATCCCAAGCGCGAGCGCGAGCGCGGCTACAACCAAGCTGCCCTATTGGCTCGAGAGATCGGACCGCGTCTCGGCAGTCCTGTCGTCGAGGATGTCCTCCGCCGCTCCAGGGCAACCTCACCCCAAGTGAGCTTGAGCCCTCGAGAAAGACGTGCCAACGTACACGGTGCCTTTCGGTGTGTCGACAGCCGTCTCAGCGGAAGTCGGGTGCTTATCATCGATGACGTATTCACGACCGGTGCAACTCTCGAGGCTGCTGCGTCCGCCCTGCGCCTGGGGGGCGCTTCAGCGGTATTGGCCTATACCCTGGCACGCGCCAAGTAGCGCATCGACAAGCTGGAACTATCCTATCTAAAAGGAGTGCTGAAAATGGAGTTGATCATCAAGGGCAAGAATATCGACGTGACAGACCGTCTGCGGGACCATGTCCAGCGCAAGATTGGCAAGCTCGATCGCTATCTGCCCACCATTTCCGAGGCTTGGGTGGAATTGACTACGGAAGGCACAAAGGCTGCCCAGGACCGTCAAGTCTGTCAGGTCACCATCCGCTCCAACGGCGTGATCCTGCGCGCAGAAGAACGGGCCGACGATATGTTCACTGCGATCGACACTGTCCTTGAGAGGATGTACCGCAAGATCGCCCGCTACAAAGGCCGGCGTGAGGATCGGTGGCGAGGGGCAGGCATGACCGTAGAGCCGCTTCCGATAGAGACTGAGCCGGAGGACGACGAAGCACCTGCGGCAATCGTCCGGCGAAAACGATTTCTGATGACCCCCATGCTGCCTGAAGAAGCCATTGAGCAGATGGAGCTGCTTGGCCACGACTTCTTTGTCTTCTACAACGCCGAGGAGGGGAAAGTGAACGTGCTGTACCGGCGCAGCGACGGCACTTACGGCCTACTCCAGCCCGAGCTGTCGTAGCCTTTCGGCAATCCCGGCCGGGATCCGTGCGATCCGGCCGTTGCTTCTCTTAGCCTGGTCAAGGCGCCGCAAGTGGGATTCATGTCGCCACACCGCCACCGGCGCGATGCCTCACCCATCGCTTCTCACGGCAAGGCCTTGGCCACAGCCCTCTCAAAGCGCGATAGCCCGTCCTCGATTTCCTCGGCCGATACAACGAGTGGCGGGATGAAACGAGTGACGTTGTCCCACGTACCACAACCCAAGATCAGCAGGTTCTCGTCGAGGCACGCCATCTGGACTGCCTTGGCCCGGCCCTTGTCAGGCCTTCCCCCTGGATCGGTGAATTCCACACCGACCATTAGCCCTAGGCCTCGCACATCGCCGATCCTCTTGTTCTTGGCTTGAAGCCTGCGCAGGCCCGCGAGCAACTGCTCACCGCGATTCTGTGCGTTGCTCAGCAGTTTCTCATCATGTATGGTTCGAATCGTCGCAACGGCTGCGGCGCAGGCCACAGCGTTTCCACCGTAGGTCCCTCCCTCACTGCCGGGTGACCAACGCTGCATGAGCTCCGTGCCCGCAACGATGGCTGCCAGCGGGAGCCCTGATGCCAGGCCTTTTGCCATCACCACGATGTCCGGCACCACGTCAAAGTGCTCATATGCGAACCAGCGCCCGGTCCGCCCAATCCCCGACTGGATCTCATCCACGATGAGGAGGATGTCGTGCTCGTCGCAGATCTCACGCAGCCCATTCAGAAACTGCTCGGGAGGCACGACATAGCCCCCTTCGCCCAACACGGGCTCAACCAAGATGGCCGCAGTCTCATCGGGTGCTGTCTGGCTGGCCAACAGGTACCGGAGCTCGTCCAGACACCACCGCAGCGTCTCCTGCGGCTCCCAACCGTAGCGGTAGGCGTACGGGTAGGGTGCGACGAAAACGCCGGGCATCAGGGGTTGGTAGCCTGAACGGTACACCGTCTTGCTCGTGGTCAGCGACATCGTCCCCACGGTGCGACCGTGGAACGAGCCCTGAAACACGACGATGTTGGGACGCTTGGTCGCCGCACGCGCCAGCTTGACGGCTGCCTCCACCACTTCGGCCCCGCTGTTCTTGAAAAGGAACGTGTCCAGCTGGGGCGGCAGGATACTGCGCAGTTCCGAGATCAACTCCAGAAGCGGACGGTGCCAAACCACATTGGCCTGGCCGTGAATGAGCTTCCCGGATTGCTCTCGGATCGCTTCCACGACCCTCGGGTGACAGTGCCCGGTGCTCGTCACCCCAATGCCGCTTGTGAAGTCCAGGTACGGACGGCCGTCCTGGGTGTAGACACGGCAGCCCTCCGCTCGATCCACCACAAGCCGCGAAAAACATGGCCATGCCGAGGAAATGTGGGCTATGCTGTCATCCATTTGCGTACCCTTTCCGCCTACTGTATAATCCGCGTACTAGAGGTTCGTCTCCCGTGTTGGCCTACCTGTACGGACAGCTATCCATGAAGAAGACGAAGCAATGAGTGCGATCCTTTTCGTCTGCACCGGCAATGTGTGCCGCTCACCGATGGCCGCCGGCCTGCTGAGAGCCAAGCTGGCCGCCGAGCGACCGGATGCCGGGCTTCGCGTCTCGTCGGCAGGCACATGGGCCCTCGACGGTCAGCCGGCAAGCTCTCACGCATTGACAGTGATGTCCGAGAGACACATCGATATTTCTGATCACATCGCTCACACAATCTCTGCCGAGGACGTGGCTGAGGCCGACCTCATTCTCACGATGAGCCAAGAGCACACCGACATGATACGCCAGACCTGGCCTCAGTACATCTGGAAGGTATACCGGCTGGCCGAGATGACTGGAAAGAAGAAGAATGTTCGCGATCCATATGGCGAGTCAGTGGAAGCCTATCGTGATTGCGCAGACACCATTTCCGAATACATCGACCGTGGCTTCACGCGTATCCTGTCCTACCTCTGAGCCTCAGCTGCAAAGGGCCTGTCTCTTCCTCAGCTTCCAATAGGTGATCAAGGTGTACCAAGCCATCAGGCCGCAGAAGAGAATGCCGTATACGTGGTCCTTGTAGCCGGCCAGGCTCACGAACCGGCGCCAGAACTCGCGCACAGGCATGCTCACGTAGGTCCAAGGATGCACTCGTACTCCACGTTCGTGGAGGATCTGGCACTCCAGATCCGTGTAGCGCAGCATCTTGTGCCGGAATTGAGCTACACTATTGTAGTTGTAGTGAATCAAGACGTTCTCTAGAACGCCCGCTGCCCCGTCCAGGATCACGGTTTCGTGCACCGGTCTCTCGGGATCGTAGCGCGCCCTACCCCGGCGCAGCAAGCGCAGTTGGGGATCTGGGTACCAGCCTCCACCTCGCATCCGATGGCCAATCATGATGTTGTGCCTGGGCACCCACCAGCCGGCCCGCGCCGCTTCGCCCTCATAGCGCACGACTCGCCGCACCTCTGTGGCCAGTTCCGGCGTCGCCCGCTCATCCGCATCGACAAAGAAGATCCATTCTGCCTCTACCGCACCCAGGGCGGCGTTCCTCTGAGACGCAAAGTCCGTGAAGGGGTGTGTTAGCACCCGCACGCCATACTGCCGAGCCAGCGGGACGGTCTGGTCCTCACTGCCCGAGTCGAAGATGACGCGCTCGTCAGCCCAGTCGAGGCTCCTCAAGCAGTCGGAAATGTGCTTGCCCTCGTTTCGGGTCAGCACGACTGCGGCCAGTTCCACCGTCATAAAGAGGCCACCTCATCGTAGACGGCCAAGCGCCTCTCCAGTTGCCCGGCATCGATCGTGCCCTGGGCCCACGCCGCGCGCGCACGTCGCTCCTCAGCTCTCAAGCCGAACCTCAGCAACGCACGCGCCGCACAGCGGAACCACCGGCTCTCGTGCTTGTCATACATCAAGAAGCGGCTTCGCCACAAGGCGACGAACATCCGGTCGCGCGACTGCTGCGCGCTCTGACCCACCAGATGTACGATCTGGGCTTCAGGCACACACGAAATGGTCCACCCTGCTGCCTTGATGCGACGGCACAGGTCAACCTCTTCGCAGTACATGAAAAAACGCTCGTCAAAGGCTCCAACTTGGGCCAGGACTGCTGATCGCACGATCAGAGCCGCTCCAAGAGGATGGTCGACCGAGAAAGGCCGCCCCGCCTCGTAGAGCCGGCGAGGGTAGCGCCCATTGAGCCGGGAATCGGACAGCCGGTGGTGTATCGGAAAGAAGTCGAAGAAGATCTGTGCCAGGCCGGGGAACATGAATGCTGAGTGCTGGAAGCCTCCGTCCCGATGAACCAGTCTCGCACCGGCAGCACCTGCGAGCGGCGAGGAGTCGAGAAAGCGCACCAGCGCTCCCAGCGCGTCGTCCTGTATCAGCGTATCGGGATTCAGGAAGAACAGGTAGCGTGGCAAGTCTCCCTGCGCCTGAATCTCTCGCACGGCCACATTGTTGCCCGCCGCAAAGCCGAGGTTCTGGTTCAGCGCCACCAGACGGACACCCCGGAACTGCTCACGCACCATCGCGGCAGAGCCGTCTGCCGACTCGTTGTCGACTACCCAGACCTGGCCCTCCAGCGCCGATCTCGCCAGGCCGGCATGCACGGAACCGAGGCAGTCGCCCAGCAGATTCCGGGTGTTGTAGCTGACGATGATGATTGCCAGGTCCAAGGGGAACTCACGGCTCCGCGATATGGAGCAGTACCTGGTCCACGTAGTTGTTCTGGCTCTTGATGCCTACGTATTCATGAATGAGGCCGCCCCACGCATAGATATCCGGCCGGGGGAACGGCCCCACCAGCTCGATACAGCCCATCACCGTCCCGCGCCTGCCTGGATCGAGAAAGCACTGTTCGCGACCATCGATTGTCTCGCAGCGGAGCTCCTCGAGTTTCCCGACCGCCCATCGGTACGGGAAGTCGCTTTGCGACACATCGAGGTTCACACCAAAGCGCCACACGCCTGCCTGTTGGTACCAGCTGTCATCGCCCAACTCGGATGCCAATGTGTTCGAGTTCTGATCACTTCGGTAGCAGGTTCCCGAGGGCGGTCCCGAAGTACGGATCGGCACCGTGCCATAGTTCTCCACGTAAGTGGTGAAGACCAGCGTCTCTCCCAGAGCCGTGTAGAGCTCCGTACCCGATTGGCTGCGCATGGCACTCGCCCAGTGTATCGTGCCTTGGACAACGTCGGCGCGCGGCTGCCCACCCTGCTCGATCGTCAACGTCGAGCTCACTATCACGTGGTGCCCGGCCAGATCGCGCGCCTCGGCTACAACCACGTATCGGCCATCAGCCGGTGGATCGGCCCCTCTGTCAACCCCGCCGTCATAATCGTAGTAGTGGTAGCCGGCCTTCCCTGCCTTGACGGCACGCTCCTGTTCTTCCAGAGGATACCGGAGGGATGGGTCCGACAGACCGTACAGGTATACCTGAACGCTGTCCACGTCTCGATTCAGGAAATATGAAACACCGGTGCGATCCTCTAGCCCATCCTGGTTGGGACTGAACCTGGGCAGCGTCACCCCAAAGCTCTGAAGCTCCGGCACCACGGTGTCGCCGCCTGCCAAGGCAATCGGCCCGCTCGCCTCCTGCGTGTCTCCCCTATCGTCGGTGGCTGCAATGACCCACCGGTATTCCCCATCAGGCAGTACCCAGCTCTCGACCCGCTGCCGGCCGAGACTGCCCTCCATCTCCAGCCAATAGGGTTGGTGTATGACCCCGCCCCACAGAACCTGGTACTCACCGGCCGATCGCGACTTGCCCTCGCGGAAGTAGAATCGCTCGCCCGTCGCGTTCTCGAAGTAGACCGACACGGAAGCGGTGCGTGAGAGCCTGTAGGAGATGCGCGTGACATCGTCCAGCCCATCTGCGTTCGGTGAGATAGATGCCGGCGTTACCGATGCACTTCCAAGGATAGGGCGGGCGTGGCATCCACTCAAGGTTAGCGCTAGAGCGGCCACGGCCACTACGGCCAAACAGACACCGAGCCGGTGCCATGCGGTCGTGAGCCAAAGCGAGGTCGTGGGTCCGTCGAGATTGCGGCCAGACTGACACGCATCCATGATGCTGCCAGTGTAGCAGAAGCGACAACCTCCGTCAAGTCGTTTTCTGGGCTGGACAGGCAATGGTTTGCGCAGTAGGCTGATCTAGTGGCCTGTCCGGTCTGACAACCCGAAGCGGCCGACCCGGAGGTGAAACGATGGATCGAGTGACGTACGCGCAACAAACTATCTCGAGCCGACCATCGGTGCCGATTGGTTCGCCCACCGACGAGCGAGTAATCTGCTCAAAGGCCAATGCAGTGCCGGCCAGTAGCGCCCGGTCGATGAGATGGCCCATCAGATCGGAGCACCTGGCGTCGACCTGGCGCCGTTGGTCAGACGGTCGACTTCCTAGAAGATACGCCTGCCAAACCCCTCCGGGCTCGCCGAGTTGTCAAAGATCTCTTCGATCAAAAAGAGATATGCCGGACGCTTCGGCCAGCCTTCGGGATGGGGCTGATGATAGACATCGTGCTGAGCATTGATCAGCCGATGGTAGATGCTGCCCTCTTCGTGGATCTCTGCACGGCCTCGCACCTCGAAGCTCACGGCCGGAGGCTGGTAGAACAACAGAGTCACGACCGGGTTGGCGCGCAGGTTGTCCCAAGTATGGTCCTTGGCAAGCTCCAATGACCCGAGACGAAAGAAGTCGATCCGCTCTTGGCAACCCTTGCCATAGAGCAAGCGCATGAGCAGTTGGAGCCCTTCGTCGCTGTACCCGTCCCGCCATCCTCTTCCGATATGTTCGAGGTACGCGTCGAGTGTTTCCTGCACAAACTCCGGCTTCGGAATGTACCCGACTCCCTTGATCGAGGCATTCAGCCCGGCAGGGCCGTACGATACAACAGCCGGATTGTGCCGCGTGAAGCCGAGAAAGATCTCATGGGGCGGCACCCTCTCACCCTCTGCCTGTCGACGAATAAGTGCTGCGCGCCCCTGATATGCCCACTTCAGGAAAGCGTCAGGGATCATCCGTTCTCCACCAAGATCATCTTTGTCCGTGCAGTTCTGTGCCGGATTTCCTTCGCAACTCGGTATTCGGGCGAGTCCCACCACTTCCTTGCTTGCTCCCCGTTTTCAAACTCGAGGACAACGAATCGGTTTGTCTGCCACTCACCCTCAAGCGCCTCCACCTTGCCGCCGCGCACGACATACCGTCCCCCATAGGCCGAGACCGTCGGAGCGGCCAGCTTCTTATACTGCTCATACTCCACCGGCTCTGTTACGTCAATATCGACAATCACGTACGCTGCCATAGCACCTCCCTGTTTTCACCTGATTTGGCGGCGAGGGTTCGACGGCCATTCCCAAGCGACCGGTGCAGCACCATCACCTGCAAAGGGCTGCACGCGACTGCCCTCTTTCTTCTATCTGGCCGCCTTGCCCAGCTCCCGGCCGCCGCATCCACCCAACCTGCACAGAAGCCCGGCCAGCGCGAGCGAAAAGACCCGCGCTTTTGGTGGATCCGATCGCGAAGTGAGCACCACGGGCGCGCTGGCGCCCATCACGATGCCGGCCATCTTGGCCTTCGCGAGGTACTCCAGGTTCTTTGAGAGAATGTTCCCCGCGTCGAGGTCCGGAACCACCACGATGTCTACGTCGCCTGATACTGGGCTGTCGATCCCCTTGTCGCTAGCCGCCTCGGCTGAAATTGCATTGTCGAAGGCGAGCGGGCCATCCACGATTGCGTTCTTGATCTGCCCGCGCTGCGCCATCTTGCTCAGGCAGGCGGCGTGCACAGTGGAAGGAATGGACGGATTGACCGTCTCGATCGATGAGAGCGCCGCGACTTTTGGGAGATCTACCCCCAGACGGCGCGCCAAGTCGATGGCATTCTGGGCAATCGCCGCCTTTTCCGCAATCTGCGGGCCGATGTTGATTGCCGCGTCCGTGATCATCAACAGCTTGTGGTAGGTCGGAACCTCCAGGACAAACACGTGCGACAGCAAGCGGTCCGTTCGCAGTCCTGTTTGTTGGTGCAGCACGGCGCGCAGCATCTCGTCGGTATGCAAGTAACCCTTCATGAGTACCTCGGCCTTGCCGCTCTTGACCAGGTCGACTGCCATCGCTGCCGTAGCAGAGCCGGTCTCTGCTGCCACAAGCTGCATTCCCGCCAGATCCCAGCCGATCGCCTCCGCTTCCTTCCTGATGTCCGCCTCACGTCCCACCAACATAGGTTCGACAATGCCAAGCTCTACTGCCCGCCGAATGGATTGCAGCACAAGGCTATGTGCCGCCGCAGCCACCGCCACCCGCACGGGCGGGTGCTGTTGCGCCATAACCACCAACTCCTCCAAAGTCCGGATCATCCTGTTCCTCCCATGTCAGAATCAGCAGCACCCCTTGCGAATGCGCCGCAGCGCAAGTGGAAGCCTTAGGGCCACATCTCCGGCCACCATTCCCATGTCCCCCAGGTCCGCGCAAGCCAGTTCTCCCGCGAGCCCGTGCACGTAGGCCCCAGCTACGGCTGCTTGAAATGCCCCCATCCCCTGAGCCCGCAGCCCCACGATCACACCGGCCAAAACGTCGCCGCTGCCGGCAGTGGCGAGACCCGCGTTGGCAAATGGGATCACCACGAGGCGGCCCTCGGGCTCAGCCACGGCGGTGAACGCTCCCTTGAGAACGACGACCGCTCCCCACTTGGTTGCCATGCTCCGGCACACTTCCTCGCGCTCGGCCTGCACATCCCTTGCCTGTAACCCCTCCCCCATCAGCCTCGCCATCTCACCCGGGTGCGGGGTCAGGATCGTGCCTGCCGGAAGTTCGGCCCACCATCTTTGGGCCGTCGCCACTGCGTTGAGGGCATCGGCATCCACCACCAGAGGCGGCAGGTTCGCGCTTGCTGCCGCCGTGCTTGGGGCCGAAGCCGCCGCAAAGCCAATGGAAGGTGGACGAGCTCCGTCCCATGCCCCGAGCAGCCTCTGAACGAATGCCACCGTCTCGCTCTGCTGGGTCAGGCCCGGCCCCACCAGGAAGGCATCGTAACCCACTGACTCGTCCACGACCAGCTCCACTGCCCGAGACGAGATCGCGCCCAAATGATGAGGCAACCGCAGGTAGGTAGTCTCTGCCAACTGTGCAGCTACGACCGGCTGGACTGGTGCCGGCAGGCCCAAAGTCACCAGTCCAGTCCCCACACGGGTGGCTGCCAATCCGGCCAGCGCAGCCGCGCCAGCATAACTCATCGATCCGGCCACAATCAGCGCCCGCCCGAACGACCCTTTGTTGGCCGATCGAGGTCGCGCGGGAAGCCACGACCGGACGAGATCGGCCGTTGCCATCTCCCATCCACCGGTTCCCAGCAGATCGTCTGGAATCCCTATGTCCGCCACGACAAGCTCCCCGATAGCCTCGGCCCCCGGAAAGCGAATCATGCCCCGCTTGGGCCCGACAAAGGTCACGGTCAGATCGGCCGGCAGGCTCGCGGGATCAAGTGCGCCCGTGTCGCAGTCCAACCCAGTTGGGCAATCTACTGCCACCACCTTAGTTCGGGAATCATGGATGGACGGTACCACGGCGCCCAGGCATGATCGAGCTGCATCACTCATGGCATCACGGACCACTCCCAGGATCTCTTCGAGGCTACCCTCAATCGGCCGTGACACGCCCATGCCGAGAAGGGCATCTATCACCACGTCAGACGAAAGCACCAGAGCTTGAAGAGTGCGGTATCCCTGGTCATCCTGTGCCCAGATCACCGGTACGCCATCCTCGACGACTCTGTCGTAGTTCGGGTCGTTCACGTGCTGGCGTTTCCAGACGTAGCATGTCACGTCGCTGCCCAACGCCAGCAAATAGTGGGCAGCCACGAGCCCGTCGCCCCCGTTGTTGCCCGGCCCCACTAGGACCACAGCACGCCGATCCCTGATCCCAAATCGCTCCTGAATAGCGAGTGCCGTCTTGCGGCCTGCATCCTCCATCATCTGGGCGAAACCCAGGCCGCGCTCGTTCGCCTCGCGCTCGAGGCGCCGGCTCTCCTCCACAGTCAAGATACGGATTCGCATAGTATCAACTCCCAGACCTCATGCTTGCCCCTTGCCGCTGGCGCGCGCTTGGCGCAGCTCGCTTTCGACCCAGAGCCACGCGAGGAGATCGAGGACCAAGCCAGCGACTGTCAGCTGGATGAGCAAGAACAATACCTGGATGGACGTGGACGCCGAACTGCCTATGGGATCGACCGGGTGCTGGATCACCACTGCTTGGCGTGTCGCCACCCATGGCATGATGCCCATAACTACGCGAACTGCGGCGCCGAAGGTTCGGTTGCCGACCAGACGGATAACCAGCTCGATCACCACTGCCGCGCCCAAGACAAGCGCGGTTGCCCTGACACGCGGCTCGTTCCACGCGACAAGCTGCCCCCAGGCCAATCTTGTCACCGCCAATGCGGAAAGCGCGTACACAATCCAGACCAGCAGCGCCCCCCCACCTGCGGCGTTGGCCCCCCGGTACCAGGCCGGCCTCCCCAGAATCAACGCCACGAGGCCCAGGAGCCCTGCCGCGGAGAAGGCCATCAGGCCCGCAGACACGAGGGCTCCATGCACATAGACCAGTTTGATCAGGTTCCCGAGCTGCGCCTCGGCCGGTGACAGCACCACCCAGACGGTGAGCAGGCAGAGCAACAAGGCACCCACGGGCAGCAGGACCCGGGACCGCAGCCAGCGCAGCCACTCGTTTCGCATCAGCCTCTCCCGCAGTTGCGCCGCACTTGGCAGGAACCAAGCAGCCGCTCATTGCGCCTTGGCCCCGTTGGACAGACACGCAGAAGAGCGGTACAATCGGCTAGACCACTGCCAGGGGTTATGAGATGGAACAGACTGATACCATATTGCCCGAGCCGAAGAGAAAGCTGCCAGCCGGATTGGTCGCTGCGGGCGTGATTGCCCTGATCGTCGTCGTCCTGCTGGTCGTCGCACTTGCCGGAGAGCCGGCCATGCCTCCACAGGTCGGAGAGCTCGTTCCCGAGTTTCAGCTCACGGCCTTTGACGGAAGCCCCATGGTCCTCTCCTCCCAACGCGGCAAGGTGGTCGTGGTGAACTTTTTCGCAAGCTGGTGCGGCCCCTGCCGTCAGGAAGCGGCCGACCTCGAGCAATCGTGGCGAGACCATCAGGCTCGGGGCGTGCAGTTCTATGGTATCGGTTACAAGGACGCAGCGCAGAATGTCAAGCGTTTCTTGGCGGAGTTCGAAGTGACCTACCCTGCCACTACCGAGGGGAACAACAGCACCGCACGTGCCTACGGCGTCACAGGCGCGCCAGAAACCTTCATCGTAGACAGCTCGGGAAGGCTCGTGCGCCACATCCTCGGCCCGGTCGGTCAGGCAGAGCTCGCTCACGAACTCGATCAGCTCCTGAACCCTTGACCTTGACCTAGATCTGCTCTGTCCAGCGCCGGCCCGCAAGCTGTCGCTGGTAGAAGCTGAGCAGCGCGTTTCGCAACCGGCCCAGGTCCAGGCGACTGACCATCTGGCCGTCGAATGCGACTGATATGGCGCCCGTCTCTTCCGAGACCACCAACGCAAGTGCGTCGCTCTCCTCAGTGACCCCAATCGCCGCTCGATGCCTCGTGCCGAGTTTCCTGTACTCCGGGTTCTGCGTGACCGGCAGCATGCAGCTTGCTGCCACAATTCTGTCCTCGCGGATGAGCACAGCCTTGTCGTGCAGAGGCGTATTCGGGTGAAAAATGGTTTGCAGCAGCTCGGCTTTGACGTCGGCGTCCACCAAGACTCCCGTCTCCACGATGTCTTGGAGACCGGTCTCCCGCTCGAACACCACGAGCGCGCCATGCCGGTCTGCAGCAAGCCGGTGCGCAGCTCGAGCCACCTCGTTGACTACCTTCTCCACGATCTCCTCGCGGTGTCGCCTCGCCAGCAGACCTCCGGTACGCCCCAGCCGCTCCAGCGCCCTACGCAGCTCAGGCTGAAAGACCACCGGAATGGCAATCAGAAGGGCCGGCAGAGCATTCGCCACGAGCCAGCCGAAGCCTTTGAAGGGCAGCGCACGGCTTACGAGGAAGACGATGACAATCACCAGCACCATCCCGCGCAACAACTGGACGGCCTGCGTACCCATCGCCAAAGAGAAGACCAAGTAAAGCAGCGCCGTCACAAGCAGGATGTCGACGACGTCATACCACTGCACGTGGGACAGAACCCATAGGATGTCCGCCACTGCGCCTTTTCCTTTGTCCTTTGTCTCAGCCGGCGCCACGATTATACCATGTCCGGGCCAGTGCCGCAATACCTGTCGTACAGATCCTCGAACACTGCCGGCACAACGGCGTATGCCTGCCTGAGCATCTCCAAGGCTAGGTTCTGGATCTCCCACTGCGCCGCCTTGTCGGACCTCACCTCGATGAAGTGACGTAACGAGCGCAAGTTCATCGTTACCACGATGCGCGTCGCCGTAGCATTTGGCAGAACGAAGCGAGCATCCTCCTTTCGCACTCCCAGCTCACGCAGACGACTGTATGCGTGAGCCACCTGGCCCATGAATTCCTGCCACACCTCCATGGCCTGAGGGCTCTCGGATATTGCCGGCGGCACCACGAGCTCCGGGGCCGACATCTCTACGTACCGCTGCGACTCCTGGCTGTAGCTGGCAATCCGATGGCGCACCAACTGGTGAGTACATGCCCGCGATATACCACTGATCTCGAATGTGATGCTCGCATGCTCGATCAGAGACTCGTGACCCTCCCGTATCCGCGCCTTCAGGAAGCGATCCGGCTGTCCCTTCGCCTCGCTCCGATAGCACGTTCGTCCTGCGTGCTCTAGCAGGCCCGCCGGGGAAGTGCCGCCACCCAGGTACTGAGTGACAGCGATCATCTCGACATGCATAGCTACCCCCTTCTGACCGCACTACCAGCCCATCGGGCACAGATTCTTCATCGAGGCAACCCGTGCCTGACGCGATACGCCACGATTTCGTCCCGCACTCTTTCGCGTTCCTCCAAAGCTTGCTGGGCTGGTGTCATCAGCTTGGTTTGCCACGCATCCACCAGGCCCGCCAGCTTTCCGAGGTGTGCCTCGAGGGGATCGAGCACGCCCTCAACAAGGGAATCGAGGAAAGTAGACCCCAGCCCCATTCCATCCTCACCGGAGAACCATCTCTGTTCCACCGGCTCCAGCAGGCGGGTATTGACGTCTCGCACCAGGTCGTCGGCGTGGCCAATCAGCTCAACCAGCCTGTCAAACGCATCTTTGACCTTCTCACCCCACTGGAACGGCAGCCGGTCGAGCACCCACTTGAGTGCTTCGGCCAGCTTCGCTGCGACCGGATTGTCCGTGACTTTGTCCAAGAGCTTGTCCACGGCGGCCTGAAGACTCTCTATGCCACCGGCCAGCGTGCTGACTCGATCCCGGAGCCAGGAGAATGCCTCCGACGCGCTCGGCAGCGCGTCGCGCAGCGACAGCACGCCGGCCTCGACGAGCTCCAGCCCTTTCTTGAGAGTTTCCGCCCCCCGCTGCACCACTTCCAGCGGAGCGGCTACCGCGACCATCCCACTTTGGAGGACCCCATCCAGGCCGACCTTCTCGATCCTCTCGTAGAGATCGACCAAGCCCTGGAGCCTTGCCACCTCCGACTCGGCAGAAGCCAACGCCTCCTCGGTGCGCGTGTTCCCCGCCTGGTAGATACCCAGACCCGTTCCGGCCGCCACCACCAGGCCCGCTGCTCCTCCCGCAAGAGTCCCTGTCAGGAATGCTCTGCGGCTCACCAGCTTTGACTGCTCTTCCACGTCGCTGACCGGCACCAGCTCAACGATCGGGTCCTCGTTTTCTGTCACTTCCCCTCCGTCGCCGCGCGGGCGGGAACATGCGCGGCCAATACAGATGACCACTCGGTTCCACTGGGTCTAGACGAGGGCCTAGTCCAGCCCATCCGACTCCTCGCCGCGCAGTAGGTTCCTGTTCTGCCCTAGCTTCTCCTGCAGATCATCGCCCTCGCGATAGCCGACCGCCGCGTACAGCTCAGGCCCGTAGGTTCGCGTCTGTACGACAACCGGCATGGGTACAGCGTGCCCCAAGATCAGCGCCTGCTGGCGCGTATCGAGCCGCGCCAGTACGTGCCGCAGTTCCATCGCTCCCGACACCCCCATAAAGACCGCACGGATGTCAGCTTCGTTGTCCAGCAACGCCGTAACACGCGTTCCAATCTGGCTCATTACCTCTTCGTCGATCCCACTCGGCCGCTGGTCCACGATGAGCAGTGTGACGTTGTACTTGCGCAGCTCGCGCGCAATCGTCCCAAAGATAGTATGCCCGGCAATCACCGGATCCAGGAACTTGTGCGCTTCCTCAATGACAATCACCAGCGATCTAGGTTCCTGGCTCTTGTCCCCCAACGCCTGTTCCTTGCGGGTCACATAGCTTTCGTGGATACGACGAGTAAGATAGTTCGCCACGAGGATGTACGCTTCAAGGGTGTTGCCATACCGTCCAAACTCGAGAACCACATGTTTCTTCGCCTTCACGTAGTCGACGATCCTGCCTACAGCATCCTCAGTCGACTGGGGCTTCAAGAAGCCGAACCGCCGGAACATGCCTAGCTTGCGCTGAATGGCGCCGAGCGTACCACTCGTAATCTGGTCGCCAGCCACCATCTCCTCGAGCTCGTCCGGCTCTCCATCTTCCCTCGGAGCGCGATCGGCCAAGAGCTTCTGGATCCAGGTGCGGCCGAGCCGCCTGTGCAGGTGGTAGAGTGCTCCCACCTGCACGTCCGAGAGGCCCATGAGGGTGCTGAGCATCTCCACGTCTTCGGGCTCGATCTGGTCGTAGCCGATCTGCACCGTGTAGTCGGTCTTGCTACCACGGCGGTCGGATGACTCCTTGTCGAGCGTCATTACGCTCACCTGCGCGGGAAAGAGCTGCCGGAGCCCCTTCACGTAGTGCCCGCTTTCGCCTTCGGTCTCCCAGCCATACTCGTTGTGCATGTCGAACACCAGTGTGCTCGCCACATCCTGCTTGACGATGCCGGCCAGCAGCATTCGCGTCAGGAAGGTCTTGCCTGTCCCGCTCTTGCCAAACACGCCGCTCGACCGCTCTACGAACCTCCTCAGATCCAGGTGGACGTGAACCTTCTCCATGTCCAGCGGAGTCCCGACGTAGAAATGCCGCGCATCCTCTGTCCCGAATACCTGGTTGACATCCTCTTCGCTTGCCTCATACACGGAAGAGAAATGCGCTGGGACGGTCTTTACCGGGCGCGGCTCCGCCGCGCCTTCTTCCAGGACCAGGAGCGGTGTCACCTGCAGGCGACCGAATGTGCTCGTTCCCTGCAGGACCTGCGCCACAAAGGGCTCCGAGGTGTCCGGTGGTGACTTTTCCATACCCGGATTCGCAGAGTCCAGCGCCACGTCGCTGACGATACCAAAGAAGCGGCGCCGCGTCTGCCCGTGGATTACCACGTAGCGGCCGACCGCCATCCCCTCCACCACAGCACTTCTGTCCAGCCTCACCCGGATGCCATCGGCCAGGCCGCCACCCACCACAAGGCCCAGCCGGCGAGCCTCCTCGACGGCCGCCTCTCTCGGCTGTCTCGCCGGCACGAAATCGTCCAGCTCGCTCCGCATTTCGGTCATGGCCGTATCCTCCGCAGCAGCCCCTCCAGCCGGGTCAAGTCCAGTGCCAGCAAGCTCGCCAACGCGCGGCCTGCCCCGAGCAGAAAGTCGCGTCCGGCCGTGCCTCGGGCTTCCGCCGCGTAGCGAAGGTGCGCCGCAAGGAGTTCGTCCGCAGGCAGATCTCGGTTGTCCAGAACCAACCGGAAGTAGTCAAACCCCACGGAGAACTGGATTAGCTCATCGGGGCCGCAGGCAAAGGCCATGTCCAGGCTCAGCGGTGGCTGCGGAGGCAGGCAGTGCCGCAGCCGCCCTGCACTTCGGTACCCGACAACCAACACGCCGACCTCGATAGGCACCTGCCGGTTGCGGCGCATGTCCTCTACATACTCCGGTTCCAGACCCTCTCCGGCGACTGCCATCTGCCGGACGAAGGGATCGTCGTCCATGCGCACTTCGTAGATGAGTCCATATATCTCCTCTCCCCCGACAGCCGCCACCTTCACCAGGGACGCGAAAGCCGGTACGTGTGGCCGCAGCACCTGACAGCCAACACCAAAGCGCGTCGTGCTCGAGCGTATGATCCTGCCGACTTTGATTTCCATCCTACCCCATTTCCCCCCAATCCAGGGGGCAGGCAATCCTGCCCCCGTTGCCGATCAGGGCAGGTCATCCGGCATCCCCCGATTCTACCCTATCTCCTCCACCTCGCTACTCGCTTTTGCGCAGCCTTGCGAGACAGATCGGGCAGTTCAAGGCCCTGCCGGATCATCTCTCGTACCAACATCTCTTCAAGGATCTCTCGCTCCGCGCCCTGGACAACAGCCAGCTCGTCGGCGCGCGTTAGGACGTAAGGGTAGCCCATGTTGAGGCGGCACTGGTCATGGGCCACCGCATGCACCAGGTCGACCCATTCCGAGCGCTGTGCCACCCACTCCGGCACCTCAACCCGGGCTACATCTGAGCCCGTATTCAGAAAGAAGAACCAGATGGCATGGCCCTCTCTGCCGAACTCGACGTTGGTCTCAGAGCCCCGCACAAACAGCGCTGAGCGCTCCCCCGGCTTCAGAAAGCCAAAGAGCGCGCGGTCGGTCAGGCCGCGGAAACGCGTCTCGTGCAACCCCTTCACTGCGCGGGCCCCGGGCTGAGCCATGTAGAGGAGCGCGACGACCTCAGCACTATGTGGCCGGCTGACAAAGCCCCCCGCCGGCATGCCTGCCTGCCGCAGGCGGCCCAGGTACCCCAAGTACTGGTCAAGCAGCTCGCCCTGTACCTTCCTGGGAATCGCGGTACGCCCGAGCCAAATCAGAAGGGGCCCGTCGCTCAGTGCCACGCGCGCCGGGCCCGGACCGGAAGCTGCCGAGGCCATGTCAGCCAACGCCCGGAGCTCTGCAACGCTGCGCAGAGCATCGACGAGGTCTGCGCTGGCGGGCTCCCCTTCTGGGTATACGTCCTGCTCCTTGTAGAAGAGGCGCGGCAAGGTCATCGCTTCTGGGGCCTGACCGCTGCCGTGTCGAAAAACAAAGCCTCCCACATTGACCAGGAAATAGAACGCCAGGCCGTGCCGGTCCGGATAAATCTGCGAGCCGTCTGCCGCAAAGATATCGGTGCGCTCTGGCAAAGGGGGCGCAGGTAGCGCGACGTCAAGCCGCTCAGCCCCAGGGCTTGCACATCCCAGGTGCCTGCCCTCTTTGGTCTGGGCCACCTCGCGAAGCCTTGCCTGCTCCTCAGAGAAGTGTTGGAGAAGCGCACGTGCATTGGGCAGCGTTCTCTGCTGCACGCCTGCCCGTGCTGCCAGCGTTCTGCCCATCTCCTCTATCTGATGGCCGATCTTGGCCAGCTCCAGCGTCATCTCGCTCCTTCCCGTACTCGCGGGAAACCGGCGCCCTATCTCTCCAGGCCGCTCGACACCGACCGTCCCCGACGGTCATTATACCCGATGCGCGACGAGGGGCCAAGAAGAGCGCTGCCGCCACGGCGCAGCCGCCGGCTGGTCCGGGAGTGTGCTCTTGTCCAAGCCATGGGCGACTCCGAAATCACACGGGATTGGTCGGAGCGAGTGTGCCCTGCCTTTGGTACTCCTCGAAGAGGCGGCCCCAGCCGGTCTCCCTGCGCCACCGCTCTGCGACGTGCCGGAACTTGAGGGGCCAATAGAGGTAATCTTGTTCGATCTCACCTATCAGGGTAGGGACGGCCACCAGTGGCGTCCTCAGCACTAGCTTCTGCAGAAACCGGGTGGGTCCATACCAGGCCAGCCACGCCAGGAAGGTGTGTGTGCTTCGCCCGACCCGGAACCCCCAGTTCTGGTTCGACACATCGTCTCCCGCCCATTCGATATCGCGCGTGTCCCCTACCCCAAGGCCCGCTTCGTGCGCTAGCCGGATGTAGCGGATCTGCAAGGGCTCGAAACCCATCAGTCTGGCCGCGACTGCATCGATCGCCACCTGGTCCGCTGACGCGAGGATGATATTCTTGACTTCGGGCTTCATGAGCCGGGGACCAGGGCCATTTCCGGCGGTCGTGCCATCCATTACCGCCAACAACCCTGGGTGAATCTCTTTCTGTATTGCCAGGAGGTCGACCAACGTCTCATGAATCCAGCTATGCGTATAGTGCCGGTGCTTGCTGAGCAGGCCGCCAAATGCATTCTTCATCGCGCCGGTCGTCGTCGTGTACATATGCGTCTTGACGGTAGGAAGATGAACCATGTTCTTGCCCAAGAGAAAGTCGGGTATGTAGATCCCCTCGGGATAGATACGGTCCAGCACCCGCATCTGGGCCGCCGGGCGGTATCGAACCCAGGCCATATCCTCACTCCGGAAGTTGTAGCGGACCCCGACCCCGTACCGGCGGAAGACTGGCACATATCCGTTCAGATCCTCTCCCTTGAACGCATTCGTGTGCGCCCTGAAAAAAGCCGGGGTGTGACAGATCCGACGGACTTGGTATAATGCTGTCATTCTGGTGACCCGGATGGTGCCATGTATCGCAAGAACCCGCGTTCAGCCCAACCGCTCCTGTTGACGGATGTGAGCGCCTGCCCTCCAAGCTGCTGAAGCGGCTGCACAGCTCGTGGGCGGCGACCTTTCGTGAAGAGGTGTTCCGGCGCATCGACGAAGATACCTTTGCGGTGCTGTACAGCGAGAAGGGCTCGCGGCCCAACACGCCGGTCAACGTACTGGTGGGGCTGGAAATCCTCAAGGAGGGGCGGCACTGGTCAGACGAGGAGTTGTACAACCACTTAAGCTTCGATATGCAGGTACGCTATGCGCTGGGTTGCGAGTTTTCAGTGAAGATGACTTCTACCTACACACGCTGTACAACTTTCAGCAACACGTAGTGGATCATGCTCTGAGCACCGGCAAGAACTTGTTTGCGAGAGTGTTTCAGCAAGTCACCGATAGCCAGATGGCAAAGCTGAAGGTGCGCACCGAGATGCAGCGGCTGGACAGCACCATGATCCTGTCCAACATCGCGGACCTGAGCCGGTTGGAGTTGCTGGTCGAACTGCTGCAACGGCTGTGGCGGGTGCTGAATGAAGCGGACCAAGAGCGCCAAAAGGCGGTATTCGAGCCGTATGTGAAGGAAAGCGCCGGTCAGTACATGTACCAACTCAAGGGCCGGGAGGTGGTATGGGAGCAGATGGTCAGGTGGGCCAGGTGCTCTACGTTGCTGGGCGACTTGGCAGACGGCTACGGCGAAGAGCCGCTGTACGCGGTGGCGAAGCGCTTCTTCGAGGAGAACTTTGTGCTGGAAGCGGAGGCGGTGCGGGCCAAGACCAACGCAGAGATCGGCGCCGGCTGCCTGCAGTCGCTGGATGACCTGGAGGCCAGCTATCGCAAGAAGGGCAACCGGGCGTACAAGGGCTACGTGGCGCACATCGCAGAGACCTGCCATCCGGCCAACCCGGTGCAGTTGATCGACCAGGTGCAGGTGGCGCCCAACCAGGTGAGCGATGTGAAACTGCTGCAGCAAAATCTCCCCTAGCTGCAAGAGCGCCTGCTATCTACCCTGCTCTTGACTGACAACTCGTATGCCAGTCCGCAGTTATACCAGCCTCTGCTCTACTCTCAGATGCAACAGATCACCAGCTATCTGACCCATACCTTACCCTACCATAAACAAAAGCGCCTAACCTTGTCAGACTTCTCTACGACGCTATATACCCAAAGTGAAGTGACCCAAGTAACTTATCCTACCAAGAAAGTGAGATTGATCTAGCCGAGAAACCAATCATATAATTCTAGCTTCTACTCAACCATCTGCCACCAGTACCCGTTATCATCGCACTGTCCTACACTACCATACAAGACTCAGACCCAAGAGACATGACTATCTCCAAAGAGCGTACCCCGTCCACACACAATCGACTCTTATTTGAGCCACACAAAACCTAAACTCGCAATCTACGCACTACCTTGGAAACCACCATTCTCCAACTGAAACATAGTTAAGCGCAGAGCAAGGTGCGAGTGCGTGGTGCGATCCGAGTCACCATGACCGTCCTCTGCTCTGCGCTGTCGGTGAACCTACGACGCATCTACCGCTACCTGAAAGACCAGCAGCGACGTAAGCTGACCGCACAACATAAGCGACCAGCAGTTCATCCCATGCCAACCAGTTAGAAAATGCAAGTGACATAGAGAAGCGAAAGACAAACAAAAACCATACCTAGAAACCTCCTAAACCTGAACTGACCCGTGATGCTATCGACAATGAGCCAACCAAAAGCTACCTATCATCTCGGCTCGTAGACTACGGTCTGGTTCTGCACGCAGACCAAATCGTCGAATCCTGCTTGCCGCAGTGCCAGGATCGTTCCCTCAAGCTGCCACGGTGTGGTATTGGCACCCGGCATCGGGAAATGCCACGATATGTTGTCCTTGAGGATTGTAGGCACTCCGTGGTGAAGCGCGGTTGCGCCCCCTGCTAGCTCAAAGAGCCGCTGATAGTCCTCGAGCGCCGTCTCGGGCCGCGTATACAGCACTGCCACCGTGGGCTTTGTTGGCATCTCTGTTCACCGCTCCTGGTAGCGTCTGGTCCCGACTATAGATCACAAACTCTCCCCTGTCAACGCGCTTCACCAGTCACTTGACTCATCACGCCGCAACGGCACGGCGCCCAAGGGAGTGTGTTTCACGTTCTTGAGTGGCGCCGCAAAGAGCCTTCCGCTGTAAGGCTGTAAGGCTGTAAGGACAGTCGTCGACGGAGTCAGGGAGCGGATGGGCCGGTTCCCGGCGCAGCAGGAGCCTGCCGGGACTCTACCCGACCTTGGCTCCGTGCACCAGGCTGTACGTGTCACTGTCTTCGGAGGTACTATGCCTGGGTACCCAGTTTTTTCCCGGAAACAATTATCGCAGGGTGGCCGGCTCCCGGGCGGACGCCACCGTGGACGGTGGGAGAGGGCATGCTGCCGCCTTGCCGAAGCTGCCTGAGCCAAGTCACCCAGACCTTTGGACGCACGCGAGAAGCCTCAAGGTGCGTCCGGCTTCGTGCTTGCCAGTCATGCCGACTTCTTGTATAATGAGGCCGGTAGGATTGAGCACCGGCTCAGCTCGGTTGCCGCTGGATGAGGAGAAGTCATGGCCACCCAGGCGCTTTACCTGAAATACCGCCCCCTGACCTTCGATCAAGTCGTCGGTCAGGAGCCCATCACCCGGACGCTGCGCAACGCGCTGCGCCAGGGAACTGTGCGCCACGCGTACCTGTTCACCGGACCACGCGGTACAGGCAAGACCACGACGGCTCGGCTGCTCGCCAAGGCAGTGAACTGCACGGCTCTCCCCGAAGAGCGTCCCTGCAATGCCTGTGCTATCTGCACCGCGGTCAACGAAGGAAGGCTCATTGACCTGATCGAGGTCGATGCTGCCAGCAACCGAGGCATCGACGAGATTCGCGATATCCGCGAGAAAGCACGCTTCCGCCCAAACCAGGCCGAGTACAAGGTATACGTCCTGGACGAGGCCCACATGCTCACCCAGGAAGCCTTCAACGCCCTGCTCAAGACACTCGAAGAACCTCCGCCGCACGTCCTCTTTGTGCTTGTAACCACAGAGCCGCACAAGATACCGGCCACGATCGTATCGCGCTGCCAGCGCTTCGACTTCAGACGAGTGCGCCTGCAAGCGCTTGTGGAACGGCTGTCCTACATCTGCAAGCAAGAAGGTGTGCACGTGGACCCAGCCGGGCTCGAATTGATAGCGCGCCAGAGCACGGGCGGAATGCGGGACGCTGTCAGCCTGCTGGACCAGATGACAAGCTACGGCCAAGACATCAGCCTGGAACAGGTGCAGATGGTCCTGGGCTCGGTGACCAGTGACGTGGCCGCCGGCGTGGTATCCGCCTTTGCGGACCGGGACTCGGCCGCAGGGCTTGAGCGGATCAATTCGGCCATCGGCGACGGGGCCGATCCACGGCAATTGGGCCGCGAGATCGTGGAGCTGCTCCGCGGTGTTCTGTTGGTACAGCAGGGAGCAGGCGTCCGTCTTCTGAGCACGACTGCTGAGCAGGCCGCAGAGATCGAGCGGCTGGCTAACCGGCTGCCCGTGCAGAAAGTGGTGCGGGCAATCCGGTTCTTCAACGAAGCGACAACGGACATCAGGCGTGGCGGGCTGGAGAGCATTCCGCAGTTACCCTTGGAAATGGCATTGGTCCAGAGCCTTCTGGAGAGCGACGCGCCCCCCCTGACATCACCCCCTCAGCCCCGACAGGAAACCGAACCCGCGCCTTCCCCAGTGTTACGTGAGACGGCCGGTTCTCCGCCCCCTGCTCGCGCATCAGCGATACACCAGAGCAAGACAGAACCGGTGGTGCCAAGTACTACGCCGCCGCCCAGCTCTCCAGGCACGCCGCCCCGCCAGGCAGAAGACAGCCCTGAGAAGACGGCAAGTGAGCCTGTGCCCGTTCAGACGGAGAGCCCCATCGAGCTGGAACAAGTCAAGCTGAAGTGGAAGCAGATCCTGCAGGCCATGCGCCAGCGCAACCAGGCAACGCAGGCAGTGCTCGCCTCTGGCTGCAGGCCGGTGGCGGTGCAGGGTGACCAGGTGACGATCACCGTGCCCTCCAAGATCCTGGCCGAGAAGCTGCGGGACGCGCAACGGCACGCCGAGATCGAGCAGGTCATGGGCAAGGAGTTGGGCATACGCTGCCGCGTCAAGCTCGTAGTAGAGGCTGAGTACGCACCCGCGGCAGCCCTCTCACCTCAGCCGGCGCAGGCAGCATCCCCCGAGCGCAACCGGGGCGGAGAACAGGAAAAAGCCGGCGCCGAAGAGCCAGAAAGGCCGGAAGATGGCGTGCCGGACCCTCTGGCGCAGTGGGCACAAGAGAGGGGCGGCAAGGCCCGGTTGGTGGAGCCCTAGAAGATAGGAGGAGCGAAAAATGGCGAAGGGCAAAGGACAACGCCTGCGCGCGAGCCGCCCAGGAGGAAGTGGGCGGATCGACATGCGCGCTCAGGTGCAGCGACTGCAGGAGCAGATGGCCGCGACGCAGGCGGCGCTGGGTGAGGAGACGGTCACGGCAACCGCAGGCGGCGGCGCGATCACGGTGGTGATGACTGGTGAACAGCGCGTTCAATCAATCGCGATTGATCCGGAGGTGTTGAACCCAGAGGACGTCGAGCTGTTGCAGGATCTTGTGGTAGCAGCCGTCAACGAGGCGATAGAGAAGTCGCAGGCACTCCAGGCGGAGCGGATGGGGGCGCTCACGGGCGGCCTCGGATCGATAGGCGGCATGGGAGGGCTGTTTGGCTAGCGGCACGCGGACAGCCATATTGGCTAGCTCAGCGAGGGGCAAATGGCGAGTGTGCTTCCAGAACCGGTGACACGCCTGATAGAGGCGTTTGGGCAGCTACCTGGCATTGGCCCCAAGACCGCAGCCCGGCTGACGTTTTATCTGCTGCGGCGTCCCGCCGAACAATCAGAGACCCTGGCCGGCGCACTTTTAGACTTGAAGGTGAAAACGGTCTTGTGCGCCAACTGCTTCAACATTGCCGACACCAGTCCCTGCCCGGTCTGCCGCGACGACGGGCGTGATGGCACCACGCTGTGCGTCGTGGAGGAGCCATTGGACGTGCTAGCCATCGAGCGGACGGGCGAGTTCCGTGGCCTCTACCACGTCCTGCACGGAGCGCTCTCCCCCGTAGAAGGGATCGGTCCCGACGAGCTGCGCATCAGCGAGCTGGTATCCCGCGCGCGGGCTGGGACGGTTCGCGAGGTGCTCTTGGCGACCAATCCCACCTTGGAGGGAGAGGCAACGGCCACTTACGTCGCCCGGCTGCTTCGCCCGCTCGGCGTACGCCTCACGCGACTGGCTCGCGGACTACCTGTAGGTGGAGACCTGGAGTACACCGACGCCGTCACCCTCAGCCGAGCTTTGGAGGGCCGGCAGGAAATCTAGCGCCGAATCCCCTGAGCCGTCGCGCCCGCCAATCCCGGAGAAAGGGTCGGTTTTATGACAACGGGTTATGTCTATCACGAAACCTTTCTCAAGCACGACTTGCGCGGTCATCCGGAGAACAAGGAGCGGCTTACAGCGATCCTTGCTGTGCTCGATCAGCACCAGATGCGCGATCGGCTCGTCCCCATTACCCCGGTGCCGATCAGCCAGTCAAGGCTGGAGATGGCGCACGACGCTCGCTACATCGAGCAGGTTCAGCGGCTCGCGACGCGAGGGGGCGGGAACCTCGATATGGACACCTATGTCAGCCCGGGCTCGTACGAGGCGGCGCGAATGGCAGCAGGTGGATTGGTCGAGGCGACGCGAGTGGTTCTGGACGGAGAGATCCAGAACGCCTTTGCCTTGGTGCGGCCCCCGGGACACCACGCTCTCCGGCACAGGGGAATGGGTTTTTGCCTCTTCAACAACGTGGCCGTCGCAGCACGCTATGCCCTCTCGGAGCGCAGGCTGGATCGCGTCGCGATCGTCGATTTCGATGTGCACCACGGAAACGGGACTCAGGAGGAATTCGAGTCCGATCCGGCTGTGCTGTACATCTCGACTCACCAGTATCCCTACTACCCGGGCACCGGCCACTGGGACGAGACGGGGCAAGCGGCAGGTACCCGCCATATCGTCAACGTTCCGCTAGCCGGCGCGGTCGGTGACAACGGCTTCATGCGAATCATGAACGAGATTGTGATCCCGGTTACCCAGCGGTTCAGACCGCAGCTCATCCTGGTATCTGCAGGCTACGACGCTCACTGGGATGACCCCCTAGCATCCATGAGGCTATCGGTGACCGGCTATGCTGGCATAGCGCGCGTGCTCAAGGAGCTGGCGGAGGAATCGTGCCAGGGCAGGCTGGTCTTTACCCTGGAAGGCGGCTATCACCTCCAAGCACTTGCATACTCGGTCCTGAATACCTTTGGGGTGCTGCTGGGCGATCCAGGCTCGGCGGTCGTGGACCCGCTAGGTCCGTCGCCTTACCGGGAGCGCGAGGTCGGTGACATCATTTCCCAGGTCATGAGAGTACATGCGCTGTAACCGGGCTCTTCTGCCACGCCCTGCGTCTGTGGGGGAATAGATGACGATCAAGCCAGACCGATGGATCCGCCAAATGGCCGAGGAACGGGGTATGATCGAGCCCTTCGTGTCCACGTTAGTACAGGAAGGCGTGATCTCTTACGGGCTCTCATCCTACGGCTACGATGTCCGCCTAGCCGGCGAGTGGAAGATCCCGTCCGCCATGACAAGCGTGGCCGTGCTGAACCCGAAGGAGGTGCCCATTGGGTTCTTCACTGACAGTCACGCAGCCACGCTCGATCTGGCGCCGGGTGCCTATGTGCTCGGAAGGACGGTCGAGTACCTACGCATCCCACGGGACGTCTTGACCCTATGCACGGGAAAGAGCAGCTACGCGCGCTGCGGCGTCCTCGTCAACGTGACACCCTTTGAGCCGAGCTGGGAGGGGTATGCTACACTCTGCATAGCCAACCTGGGTAGGCTGAGCGTGCGCCTCTTTGCGGGCGAGGGAATCGCGCAGGTGCTCTTCTTCCAGAGCGACGAGCCGTGCGATGTGACCTACGCGGAGCGCACGGGACGGTACCAGGCACAGCAGGACATCACCCCAACCCGCATCAAGGGTCAGGGCTAGAAGACCTGCCAGACGAACACCGCGATCATCGCCAAGGCGATGCCGAAGCGGACAACGGATGACAGCAGCCAGCCAATGAGCCAGCCAGCGCTCGACCTTGCAGCCGGCTTCCAGTCTCTCAGGCGGACGTACTCCGCCAGGAGCACGCACAGCAGTGCGACCAGGATGCCCCCCGGGAGCGCAAATAGGAGTGCGCCCAGAAGGCCGCCCACCATGCCGGCTGCGATGCTCCAGCCACTTGCGCCTCCTGCTCTTGCCCCGAGGCTCGAGGTCAGGAGATCGACGCCCGTGGCGA
Organism: uncultured Chloroflexia bacterium; assembly: GCA_963701775.1. Lineage (GTDB taxonomy): Bacteria > Chloroflexota > Anaerolineae > JAAYZQ01 > JAAYZQ01 > DAOQVR01. The sequence goes on along the minus strand of CAVPBH010000027.1, from coordinate 206,629 downwards.
GCAGGGCCAGAACACCAATCACGACCACGAAAGGCCACGCGATGGTCTGAAAGCCGTCGAGAATGGCATAGGCCAGCGCTGCGGTGAAGATCAGCACCGGCCCAGGCAGAATGGGCAATACCGTCCCCAGTAGCCCGATGAACATGGCTACCAGGACTACCACTGTCACCACAGTCTGAGTTGTCTCGATCAAGGCGTCATCTCACCTTGCAGCTGCTGCGGTCCCCATAGTCTTGGAGAGCCACAGGGCAACCGCTGATAACCCACCCACAAGGTTCAGCGGTCTGACCGCCAAACGGATAGCATCAGTCCAACAGTTATCACGACGGACAGGAGAAACCCTCCCAGGATCAGGACCGTGGCTGCGCCCTGCCATTGGGGCCAGATTTGCTGGACGTAGGGGATGATCAGTGCCGGACCAATGACAAAGGCGGCGGCAAGAATGGCCAGAACGACGCGATTCGCCCCTTTCGAGACCCGCTCCGCCGGTTCGTCGAGGCCCCGAATGCGCATGCTCATGCTGCCGTCGCCGCCCTGCATCCCCTCGATGAGCCTCTGGACCTGCACCGGGAGAGCAAGCAGCGCCTCGGCCGACTCCAACACTTGGCTCGCCACCTTGCGCGCCCGGGCAGCCGGAGACTCGAGCTGAAGCATGGCATCACGAACGTAGGGTTCAAGTTGGTTGAATAGATTCACGTGCGGGTCGAGCTGCAGGCTGACGCCCTCGAGCATGGCAATGGTCTTGAACAGGAGCACCAAGCTGCTTGGCATCTTGAGGCGGTTGCGGAAGAAAACCTGCATCAGATCGTCGAACAGGGACCGTGCCCGGATCTTGTCGAGTTCCAGGCCGTAATACCGCTGGCGAAGTTGGTCCATGTCGCGGGTTAGGCTGCGGCGGTCAGAGGCTCGCGTGGCAATGCCCAGACCGGCCATGCCTGCGACGGTACGGTCGGTGTCTCCACGAAACAACCCGACAAAGAGCTGAAGCAGGCCACGTTTTGCGACGTCGTCCACATGGCCCATGATTCCAAAGTCCATGATACCGATCACCTCACCGGGCATCACGACAAAGTTGCCCGGGTGGGGATCGGCATGGAAGAAGCCATAGTTGAGCACGGCCTTGAGCAGGATGTCGATGTTGTGCTGCGCAACCACCCTGCGGTCCAGGCCGGCCTCTTCCAGCGCAGCCAGGCTGGTGATCTTGATCCCTTCGATCCGCTCCATAGTCAGCACACGCCGCGTGGTCAAGTCCCAATGGACCAGTGGCACGTGGGCAATACCATCTTCGGCCATGTTCTGCCGAAAGCGGTCCATGTTATGGCCTTCCTGTTCATAGTTCAGCTCGCCACGGAGTGTCGCAGCGAACTCCTCGGCCAGTGCCCGCACACCATAATGCCGTCCCCAGGCCGTACGCTTTTCGGCCAGAGAAGCCAACTCCAGCAATATGTCCAGGTCGACCCCAATCTTCTTCTCTATTCCGGGCCGAAGGATCTTGACCGCCACCGCCTCGCCCGTCGCCAGAGTGGCCACGTGCACCTGCCCCAGCGAGGCGGACGCCGCCGGCACCGGGTCGAACCCCGAGAAGAGCTCGAGGAGAGGCTTTTGCAGCTCGCGCTCGATCTGAGAGTGGATCGGCGGAAAGGGTACAGGGGGAACAGTGTCCTGGAGCTTTTCGAGCTCGCCGATCACATCGGGGGGGAGAAGGTCACCACGGGTGCTGAGGATCTGTCCAAGCTTGATAAAGGTCGGGCCCAGTTCCTCGATCGCCATGCGCGCACGCTCGGCCGGTGTGGCCTTCAGGATATCGGCCGCGCTGAAACGCAGCCTTGCAAGGCCCGGGGCGATAGCGCGCCCGATACCCAACTGAACGAGCAGATGGCCAAACCCGTACCGTGTCAGGATACGCGCTATTTGCTGAAAGCGATTGAGGTGCCGGAATGTCTGAAAGAGAGTTGGCATGGCTTTTCGGCGTGGTCAGCGCGCCCGAGTGCGAGCCGAGTCGAGGTCTATTGCTCCAGTTTCCTGCGGCGCCGGCCCTTCTTGCCCTCGGAATCATAGTAGTAGTAATGATAGTAATAGTAGTAACCCCGGCCCAGTCCGCGCGGCGATAGGCGATTCATGGCAACTCCAGTTAGGGTGGCGCCTACCTTCCGCAGGTTCTCCACCGCCAGGCGCGCGGCCCCCCTCCTGGTTTTGCCCGCGTCGGTCACGAGCAGGACACCATCCGTCTGGCTGCCCAGCACTACCGCGTCGGTGACCGCGAGGGCCGGCGGTGTATCGAAAAGAACCACGTCCGCTTCGGCCGTCAGTACGTCCATGAGGTGCTGCATCTTCTTGGAGCCGAGAAGCTCGGAGGGATTGGGCGGCAGCGGCCCGCTGGTCAGAATGCGCAGGTTCTCGATACCCGTCTGTTGGAGGCACCCATCCAACACAGGCGTTTCCTGTAGCAGCAGATCGGTCAGCCCTCTCTTGTTCTGCACCTGGAAGATACGGTGGAGCATGGGGCGCCGCAGGTCGGCATCCACCAGCACGATCGATTTGCCGGACTGCGCCATGACAATGCCAAGATTCGACAGCGTCGTGCTCTTGCCCTCTTTGGGGTTCGCGCTGGTTACCACAAGGGTCCGGATTGGCTCGTCGAGCGAGGAATACTGAAGATTGGTTCGCATCGCCCGATAGGCTTCGGAAATGGGCGACTTGGGGTAACGCAGCGTGATTAGCTTGTCTGCCAGGGTGCTGCCTGTGATCCGGGTAATCACACCCAAGGTGGTGAGGCTGACCATCTTGGAGACATCATCTGGGGACTTGAGCGTGTCGTCGAGGTACTCGAGCAAGAAGGCAGCGGCCAGTGCCAGGACCAGCCCGATACCGGCGGCAAGCGCGATCTGCATCGGCCGGTTAGGCCCAATCGGGGCGGCAGGCACAGGAGCCTCTTCGATCCGTCTTAGGAAGTTGGCACTGCCGGCTCCCAAGAGCGCCTGGTACTGCGCGTAAGTGGATTGCCAGAGGTTCACCTGGTTTCGGAGCGAGTTGATCTGGCTTTGGATGTCCTGCACTTGACGCGCACTGAATGTCTCCGTCAGTTGCTGCTCCAGCCTCAGGATCTCGTCCTGCGCAGCCGGGATCTTGGCGCGCAGGCTTTCGGACTGCGATACCATGAACTCCGTGTTGGAATCCTCGCGCCGGCTGATCAGGATCTGAAGCTGGTCGGCCAGCTCGTCCGCGATCGCCTTGGCCCTATGCGGGTCGGTGTCGGTGACGCGGATCTCGAGCAACTGGGTGCCTTCCACCACGTTGGCACCTATTTGGCCCTTGAGAGAGCGCCACTGCTCACCAAAGCCCAGGGCCTCGGCGGTTTTCTTCAGAATCGGCTCGCGGAGAACCAACTGGGAATAGGTCTGGGCTAGACGTTCGCTCGTGTAGAAGTCGGCGTAAGTTGGATCCGCCTTCTCGATCGCCTGGCCAATCATCAGCGTGGTGGAAGTCTGGTAGATCGGTGGCTGGTCCTTTACGATGTACCAGCTCGAGGCGCCGGCAATGGCGGCCGACAGCAGGACGAGCCACCACCACTTGCGAAGAATCCCGAGGTACTGCTGAAGCTCCATATCCTATCCATCCAGCCGCATCACAGACAAGCCCGCGGAGAACCTGCCTGCTACTTTACCCACACCGGGTCCCAGTCATCATGGGCGCCGTCGCTCAAGCTGCTGCGGCCGGAGCCATCGACACGGATCGTCCATATCTGCCTTTTTCCTGGAACAAGCACGCTGGCGTACGCCAGGCTCTGCCCATCGGGGGAGAAGGTGGGATGGCTGGCAGCACCCCAAGCCTCGTAGGTGAGCTCGCGCAAGCCGGTACCATTGCTATTGATCAGCCAGATCTGCGTCCCGCTCTGAGAGACGGCGACAAACGCGAGCCGACTGCCGGCCGGCGCCCAGACCGGTGACTCAAGCTCGGCATCCTGGAAGGCAACCAGCGGCAGGCCTTTCCCACCGGCGGCCGGCGCCACAAAGACCGCCGGCATGCCATCCACTTGCCCCACATAGGTGCGCTGGAGCCCATCGGGTGACAGCGACTCGATTGCGGTGGCAGCCTCGTAGGCCGAGCCGTCGGACAACTGGGTGACACCCGTTCCGTCCGGGTTCATGACCCAGGGATTCGCTGACACGGCTCGGTCAGAGCGAAAGAGGATCCTGTTCTCGAGCCCGGCGGGGGTCGTCGGCAGCGGCGTTGCCGTCCGCCGTGGTGTGGGCAGGGACGTTGCCGTCGGCTGTGGTGTGGGCACCGGCGTACCGGTGGGCGATTGCTGCGTCGACCGAGGCGTGGTCGTGGGCGGCGCCGGCGTCCCCCCAGGGGGTGTGGCCGTCACCATGTTCCCCGGTGTCGGGGTGAAGGTGCCCGTGGTCATGGCGATAGCGGTCGCGAGTGCTCGCTCGTAGTCGGCCGTGGCCTGATTGGCCGGCGTGGGAACGCTCGTCACCACGATAACCGGCGTTGCCGTCCAATACACGACCGAGCCGGGACCAGGTTGGCCCGTGTTCTGGGCCACCGCGGTGGATGTTTGCAGCATCACAGCCGCCGTCAACACATTCCCTGGCGTCGGAGTTGAGGTAACAACCAGGTAGCGAGGTGTGGTGGTCGCGGCAGGAGTTTCGGGTGGTGGTCCGACGTTCAGCAGGAGGCGGGGCGCATTGCCACGGGTCGCCGGACCATAGCCGGAATCCCAGGCAAAAACGTTGTTGCCGCCGGCCAGCGGTCCATCCAGCCTGACAGATAGGGCAGTGTGCCCGCCAAGTATCCGTTGCTCCATATCTCGAAGGACTTTGGGCTGCAGGACAAAGGAGTTCGTCTGGCCCACAAGAAGGTCTGCCGAAGATAGCGCAGGTGAAAGGGTCCACTGGACCGCCGCCCCATGTGCCGCCTGGTAGGTCGTGCTGGCCCACTCCGAGCCGGATGCGGTCTCCAGGATGCGGACCTCCCAGACCCCTCCGTCTGCTACCCGGAGCCGGTCGAGGCCGGTCAACTCCAGTACACCCGAGTGGATGGTTGCACCGCCTGCCACAGCCGACAGATCAAATTGAATGATCCCGTGGTAGATAACTCCGCCAAATACTCCGCTGTAGAGATAGGAATCGCCGAGATGATTCCCCGTCCCTTCGTCACTCGCGACCCAGCCGGCCGCCCGCGCCTCGGGGGCCAGGCGGTAGATCGAACCGCCGGGATAAGGCGTGGGCGAAGCCGTCGCCTCTGCATACCCCGGAACCGAAGTGGAGAGGTGGGAGGGCTGCTGGGCGGCGGCAGACGGCAAGTCGCCGGCAGTAGGCAAGAGAGCCACGACGGCAGAGGGGGGAACGCTGGTGGGTGAGAACCGTCCGAGCAAGGGGGGCACATAGAGATAGATAACCACAGCGACCAGAACGAGCGAGATTAGCCACAGCGCTAGCAGCAACCAGCGAGGCCGCCGCCGCGCCAGCCCGACTTCATCTGCCTCAGCCTTCGGTGCTTCTGGCACAGAGGGTGCGGGAGGCTCGCTGTAGAAGGTGCATGTGCGGTGTGCTGCAAGGAGGCAGAACCGCGCCTGGTAGTCCAGCTTTATCCTGGCTGGGCGCGTCTGCGCATGGCAAACGTGCACCTCCGACGCATCGGCATGGCGGACTTCCTTATCATCTGCCGTCCCAAGCCAGGGACAAAGGTCAGCGTCCATCGGCTACACCTAACACGTGCTACACGCGGCACGCGCCTCACTCAAGATACCATATCTCAGGTGACACGGCAAGTCAGACCGGAGATGGAGGCTCACCGGCCAGTGAAGTGGAGCATCTGCGCAGCGGTCCTGAGCAGGATCGCCAGCTCCAGGTAGATACTTCGATGCTTGATATAGAACAGGTCATACTGGAGCTTCACAAGCGCATCCTGCTCGCTGCTGCCGTACCCATAACGCACCTGCGCCCAGCCCGTGATGCCCGGCCGCACTGCGTGGCGTACCTGGTAGAATGGAACCTTGCCCACGAATTCGGCCACAAACTCGGGGCGCTCGGGGCGAGGTCCAACCAGGCTCATCTCTCCCCGGAGAACGTTCCAAAACTGCGGCAATTCGTCCAGGTGGGTACTGCGTAGAAGACGCCCCATTGAGGTGATCCGGCTGTCGTTCTTACTTGCCCATACCGCCCCGATGTCGTCCTCCGCGCAGGGGACCATAGATCGAAACTTGACCAGCCGGAAGGGCCGCCCTCCCCTGCCTACTCGTGTCTGCCAGTAGAAAACAGGGCCACGGCTCGCAGAGGCGTTGGCCAGGGCCACCCACGGTGTCAACAGAGCAACACAAAGCAAGCCAAGGCAGGCCGCACCCAGGTCGGTAAGGCGCTTGAGCATCAGGAAAACCTGCTGCCAGGCAGGCTCAGAAGGTGGCAGGATTGCCTCCAGGTTGTGGCCGGCGTGCTCGACCGGCACTCTGCCCGTCAGGCGCTCGTACAGCCTGGTCATTGGCTCGAGCTCGAAGCCTTGCTCGCGGGCGTCCAGTAAGGCGCGGAGCAGCTCGGGATGGATCGTCGGCGTGTTGGTTATGGCAAGAGCGACGATGTCGATGCGTAGATCACGTACGAGCTGATGCAGAGCATGCCGGTCGCCCAACACCGGAATGCCCTCGATCGTGGCACCTGCTTTGGCAGGATCGTCGTCGACGAATCCGACGATATGGACACCCAAGCCCGCGTGTGGGTTGCCGAAAAGCGGCGTTCCGGCAAGCCCGCGCGCCAGTTCGGAGCCGGACTTGCCCGCGCCGACCACCAGGACCCTCTGCTGGAAAGCTGGCTGGCCGAACAGGGTAGCGTACGAGGCCCTCCAGATCGGCAGACTGGCTACTATCACGCCCAGGAAGAGCCCCGACGACAGACGGGAGGCAAGGAAGTAGGGTGTGTAGTAGGGGATTACCAAGTAACTCGCTGCGGTAAAGAGGGCAGCACGCCAGGCCGCCCACGCGCCCTGGATTGGGTCAGCGCTCCGTGGGAGATCGTAGCACTCGAAGAAACCCGCCCATAGGAACCACAGCAAGCTGAGAAGGATGAAGTAGAAAGGCACCTGGCGCAGAGTTGAAAAGCCGAACTCGTAGGGAAGACGGATCGCGAGGACGGCCATCAGCCCCGCATTCAGGACGAGGAGGTCTACCAGTCTGAGCAGCCATCTTCGCTGTACCGCACTGATCCGGACCCGGAGCGCACCGGCAGCACGATGCCTCTTCGCGTTCGACGGCCGAGCAGTTCCCTGCACCGGGGAGACCGCCGATGCTGGGAACTCGTCGCGTGCACCGGAGCTACGGTCTGAGCGCAGTCCCATTTCCCTTTTCCCCTAGTGGCTTGAGGTGACATGCTTGGATGCGAGGAGATCGGGTCGAGCGCCCCGGACCGGTTGGATCGGGCGGCAAAACCAACTCCCCTTCAATTATAGTGTGCATACGGACCTTTCAGCTTCCCGGCTCGCGCCGAGGCATTCCAGGCCCATTCCAAAGCGTGCCTCCCGAGGGCAGACAGAATCTCGTGCTGGCTTACCCGCCAGTAGACGCAGTGTCTCGCATGGCTTGGTACATCTTGTCGAGCACCTGGCTCTCGATCCGGCGATGGCTCTCCCACCAAGCTCGCCCGCACTCCCCCATTTCGGCCAGCCGCCAGGGATCGGCGAGCGCCGCCTGCAGGGCACACGCAAGCGCCGAGGCATCGCCAGGAGGAACGATCCAACCCGTTTCACCCTCGACCACGTACTCGGGAAGGGCGCCGGCACGGCTGACGATGACCGGCTTGTGGAAGTAGTAGGCCGCAGCAACCAGTGCCGACTGGCTCGCCTCTAGGTAGGGAAGCACCACAACGCCGCAGCGCCGAAAGAGATCAGCTGCCTCGGGGTCTCCGATGAGCCGGTTCCGGAGCTGGACGCTGTCTGGCAGCCGGTCCGAGAGCAGGCGCCGCGTGGAGCCCGGGCCGGCAATGCAGATGTGTACGCCCGCAATCCTGGCAGCCTCGATCAGGACGCCCAATCCCTTGTACGGTGCCAGCCGGCCTGCAAAGAGGGCCCACGGCTCATACTGCACAGGGGACAAGGGCTGTCCCGAGTTGTGTCTAGCCCAAGCCGCCACAAAGGGAAAAGTGAGCAGCGTATAGCTCACACGCGAGCCCGGCACACCGCGCGCGAGCAATTCATCACGGAAGCAGCGGCCATGAACCAGCACATGATCTGCACACCGCTGAACCCTGTCGTTCCAGAGATAGAGAAGGCGGCCGTATACAGCACCCAAGTGGGGGTGCAGATCGTGCAGGGTGTGCACGGCACGGACACCGGCAGATTGCAGACGGTCGACGACGAGTGGATTCCAGAGATGAGGCCCGCCAAAGTGGACCACGTCAGGGCGCAGCTCGGAAATCTCGCGGCTCACGCGCTGAACCTCGAACAAGCGAAGCACGCCCTCCGGCGAGAAGCCGGTATTGGCGAGGGTGGTCGGCTGGTGCAGGGTGACTCCTGGCGCGTAGAGGTCATGGGGCGCCAGAGCGGTGGTCACCAGATGCACATCGTCTCCCACTGCCTGCCGGCGGTTGGCCAAGTCCGCAGTGTACTGGTGCATGCCCCACGTAGGGGACAGGAGAACGTAGCAGAGGCGCATCCGCGAGTATTCCCAACCCTCAGAACAACTTGGTCAAGAGCGATGACACAAGCTGCCTAGGCCGCCATCCAAGGACGCATCGGATAATCAGTCAGGCAGAGGACTCTCACGCAATGGCTCCTCGGATTGTGAAGACCGAGTGGTCTGATCGAGGGCAGCCAAGCCGCCCAGGAACATCCATGCTAGGGCGCTGGTTCTAAGTGCAGGGAAGCCGGTGTTGTAGACAAAGGGGAGGAACCAGTCGACCAGCATCATGGCCACCATGCTGCCCAGAAGCCCAGCCAGCGCACCAGCGACGTAGCCCTCTCTGAAGTCCCCACGAAAACGTAGAAACAGACGAAAGGTCACACGGCCGATTGCGACCAGAAACCACAGGAAAAGTGCGAGACCCACCAACCCGAATTGGGCATAGACGTCGATGAAGTTGTTGTGCGAAGAAACGGCCGGCCGCACGTACAGCGCCCGGCCCGTCCCCAGCGAGAGCCAACGGGTGAAAGCGTAGTGCCGGTAGGAAGCCGGTCCGAGGCCGAGGATCGGGTGCTCTTTGACCAAGTCCAGAACTGCCTGGTAGAGCAGCCTGCGGCCACCCCAACTGATCTGTATTTCCTGCTCGCCCCCGATGTGCTGGAACACCAAGGGATAGAGCAGAGCCACGAGGGCAACGATGGCCACTGCGGTCAGAAGGCCGACGAGCCGGTTGCCGCGCCACAGGCGGAACCAGATGACCGAGACGACAGCCACGGTGAAGGGAAGCCACCCTGACAGCCAGTCAGGCTGCCGGACCCACACGGCCCAGACCGCGGAAGCGAGCACCGCCAGGAGCCCAAGTCGGGATAGCGTGCGGAGGCGCTGGTTGTAGAGGAGCTGACCGGCCGACATTGCCCCGAGCCAAGTCCAGAACATGCCGGAATTCGAGAGACGCGCGATCGGCCAGCCTAGAGCACGGGCCGGTGCGGTATACAGGTAGCCTAGTACTGCTGCAACGCCGCCCACACCGACGAAGGCAAACGTCGCTCGCTCCAACCATGGCCCTTTCTGCCCGAGCGCTGCTGTTGCCAGGAAGATGGCAGCCGACAGCAACAGGATGGCCCACTGCGCAAGTTGCACCAGAAGCAGATTGCCAGGGCGCGGTACAATCGAATCCCAGTAGGCGTTCCCCGCTATCAACGAGAGGAACCCACTGACCACAAGCAGGAGGAGTGGCAGCGTGGGCGGGGATGTCGGCAGTCGCAGGCTGCCTGTGCGCAGCCCGTCGGCCAACCAGGCGATCACCGCAAGGGGAATGAGCACGACCGGTGCGGTAAGAGCCACTTCTCTGCCTGTGCTGATCTGCATCGGAATGGTGAACGACAGCGAGGCCATCACCGGCAGTGCCAAGCCCGGCCAGCGCAACAGCGCGATCAGCAAGATCAGGCCGAACAGGCCTATGATCAAGAGAGGAGACGCCATGCGAGCCCCTGCAACAGCCAAGAGCAAAGTGCATAGAGTCACCGCCACGGCTACGAGAGCCACCGGACGCCCGGCAGGGCTACTCACGGATGCCTTCCACTAGGCCAGCACAACGCACAGCCTCAGGATCTCCCAGTTCATGCCGACCTGCCGGCGGGCCACCTGTCTCCACCGTGGCAGCACCCCCATCACACACCACACAATCAGCCTGCCGAGGGCAGCTAGGGCAAACAGGCCGCGTTGCACCAGGCAGTATAGACGTGCGTAGTGCTTCTGGGCAAAGAGCATGCGCCCTCGGTAAACGAGCGTATAGCGCCTGCTGCCAGGAGGGAAGCTGCCTCCGCCGAAGTGAATCGTGGTCACGTCGGGTAGGTACCAGACCTTCCAGCCTGCCTTCCAGAGCCTGTATTGCCAGTCAGTCTCGTCGGAGTAGATGAAGTAGTCTTCGTCGATCAGGCCAATCTGCTCGATAGCGGTGCGGCGCACCAGGATGCTGGCGGAGCTGATCCAGTCGACCGTGCGCTTCTCTGGCCAGCGACCCTCGTGGCTGGGAAAGAGTGGATTAAGCCTCCGGCCGACATGGGTCACGAGCAGCAATTCCTCCCACAGTGTTGGAAAATGGCAGAAGCTTGCCTGTAAGCTGCCGTCGGGGTTCAGCAGGTTACCCCCCACTGCCCCGCCCTCCGGGTGATCGTCCAGGTACGCAACCATTGCCTCGACCGAAGTGCGGTTCACGATCGTATCGTTGTTGAGGATGTAGATGTAGCGTCCCTCGCTGTTCCGAATGCACTGGTTGTTGCCGCGGGCCACGCCCACATTTCTCTCACTCCGGATGATCCGAACGTCGGGGAACTCCCGGGCAAGCATCTCCAGGCTACCGTCTGTGGAACCATTGTCAGAGACCACGATCTCATAGCCTAGTCGGAGCTGCATAGCCTCGATAGATTCCAGGCACTGCCGCAGGTAGTCGCGGTTGTTCCAATTGACCAACGCCACGCTGAGATGGGGTGTCGGTTGGTACCCGGCCGCGCTACCGGCCACGGTGGGCCTCCGGCAAGCGCACCGGCCCGTACTTCCTAATCCCGGTGCGCAGCCCACGCATCTGGTAGCTGCCCACGATCGCCCAGAATGCTGTGGCTTGGGCTTCGGCAGGGGAACACGCCTGAGAACCTTCCATGTAAGCTTGAGCACCAAGAGCGCCGGTGGGCTGGCCACCAACTGCCGGAGAAGCTTGGCCGCAACTGTAGGCCATCGGTCCACTCCCCACTCTATGGGGAGCTTGCGGCGCAGGTACCCCATTCCGGCCACCAGTTGAGGAATCCTGCGGAAGAGCAGTACGAGCTGCTCATGGTTCCGGCGCTCGATGCGGCAGCGCTCGTCGAGGTCCATGGCGTGATGGTGCCGCCCGACCGCCCCAGGGCAGGATCGGATCTCGTAGCCCAGTCCGACGGCGCGGAATCCGAGCTCGATATCCTGGCCGCGGGGCAGGTCGGCGGCGAAGCCTCCGATATGGTGAAAGTGATGTACCTTGACGGATAGCGCCTGACTGATCGCGCACACACCCGGAAGGGTGCGCTCCTGCTCACCAGGATCAAAGCCCTTCTGAAAGATGGCGTTTTCAACGCCGACGGGGTCAGGCTCGACCGGCAGCACCCTGCTTACCAGCAAGACCTTGTCGTACTTCTCGTGCGCGTCGAGATGGGCTTCGAGTGCCTCAGGTTGCAGCACAATGTCGGCATCAAGGAACAGCAGGATGTCGCCGCCAGCGGTTGAAGCCCCCAGATTCCGGGCCATCCCGGCTCCTTGGTGCACCTGCGCCATCGTGCGCACATTGGGCATTGTCTGTTGGCGAGAGACGGCAGAGATCGCCTCACGGCCGGCCTCTTCCGCGCAGCCGGCCGGTGGAGGTGACTCGACCTTCTCTGGAGACAACTCGGCAGGGGCCGGCGGGGCACTTGGCCAGTCCGTCGATCCGTCATCCACCACGATGACCTCGATCTGGTTGCGAGGCAAGGTTTGCTTTGCCAGCGCATCCAGGACAAGAGGGAGTTTCCCGGCTTTGTTGTGGCATGGAATGACGACGCTGATCTTCATGCTACGACAGCTCGCGGTGCTCTTGGGCGGCGTCCTTTGCTGTGCCTCTCGTACGCCAGCCGATAGGCGCTCAACAGGCTCTCTCCTGCACCCGTCCAAGTGAACTCCCGCTCCACAAGGCTACGAGCAGAGGATGCCAGCCTCTCGCGTTCAGGCGCGTTGTTGAGCAGATGGATCGTCTGAGCGGCAAATGCCTGTGCGCTATCAGCCACCAGGAGATGACGGCCTGGAGCGACATCCAGGCCTTCGCAGCCAACAGAAGTGGATATGACAGGCACGCCGGCAGCCATCGCCTCCAGGATCTTGAGCCGGGTGCCACCGCCGGCCCGGAGCGGAGCCACTGCCACCGCTGCCTCCCGGTAGTAGGGCTGGACGTCCGCCACTGTGCCTGTAACCGTGACCCTCCCGTCATTCCCCAGACGAAGCACCTCATCCGGCGGATCGCGTCCGACGATTAGAAGACGCGTATCGGGGACGGCGCTCGAAATCGACGGAAAGACCTGGCGGCAGAACCACAAGACTGCATCGACGTTGGGCCCGTAGTCCATCCGTCCGACAAAGAGAAGAACGTGGGCACGGCGTGTCGCAGGGCTGAAGCGGATGCCCGCCACGTCCACTCCGTTTGGCACCACATGCACTGGAAGGCCGCGAGCGTGCCTCCGAAAGTAGGAAGCATCCTTCCCCGAGACTGCGATGTGTGCATCGAACCAGGAGAGGCTGCGGATCTCAAAGGAGCGCCAGAGCAGGTGCTCCTGCCACTTCAGCCACCAGTAGGCGGAGAAACGCTTCGAGTCAGTCCACAGTAGACGCCGTTGCTGAGCAGCCTCGACGTCCGAGTGGTTCATGATCCGGGCACATGCACAGACACACGCGTACGGGGCCAGGTAGAGATGGTCTACGTGAATGAGATCGACGTCCCGGGCTTGGAGCGCGCTTGCAAGCGCCCGATCCATGTCAGACGAGCGAGCCAGGCGGGCGGCCATCGGCATACGCTGCGAGAGCAACCTGGCGCGCTCTGAAAGCGTGGGCTGTGGAACCTCGGGCCAGGGAACCACGCGCACATCTCGGCAGATCGCGCGCAGCTGCTCTAGGTCACTATCGCCGGTATCTCGCCGAGCGAACGCCAAGAAAGTCACATCGTGCGCTCGTCCGGCAGCCTGTAGGAGGTTCCAGGTACGGATGCGCCCACCGTCGTTCGGCGGGTAAGGTGCCTGGAGAGCGAGGTACACTACGCGCATGGCTAAGGCTCGCCTCTGGAGAACCGCACAGCGTCAGCACAGGCGCCTTCGAGCTGAAAAGCAATGGTACTCCAGTCATACCGATTGGCCACTGCTCTCCGGCCGGCCTCAGCGGCCCTTCGTCTGCCTTCGTCCGACGCCAGGTATGCCAGTACGGATCGGGCGAACGATTCCGGGTCGTCTGCCACCAACAGGTGCCGACCATGGATCAGGTCGAGCCCTTCAGCCCCGAGAGAGGTCGAGACGACTGGAAGCCCGGCGGCCAAGGCCTCCAGGATTTTGAGCCGGCTCCCGCCTCCAATTCGCAGCGGCACCACCGCGACCGTCGCCCGCCACAGGACCTCCCGAATGTCCGGAACAAGCCCGAGCGAGCGAACCCCGGGAGTTTGTAGGAGCCCGATCGGGCCGTCCGGCGGGTTGAGGCCAGCGACCTCTAGCTCTGTGTCTGGCCTTGCGCGCCGGATCTTGGGCCACACATCTCGGCAGAACCAGGCTAACCCATCACGATTGGGACCGTAGCTTAGCGTGCCAAAGAAGAGAAGCGTCTCAGCCTTGCGCGCCAGGCCGGGCTGGGCAAAGCCCTCGACGTCTACGCCGTTCGGGACGACGTGGACTTGCGTGGTCGGCGACATGGCTTTCAGGCGGGCCGCGTCTTGGTCGGTGACGGCGACGACGACCGGAAGCTGCCGCAGCCAGTGTCGCTCAAATCTGAGAAGCCTGCGCCAGATCAGCCAATCGCGCAGACGATGTGCCGGATTGCAGGCCAGCAGGAAGACTTGATGCGCAATGTCGCTCTCTATGTTGTGCTCAGCCAGCACGACGGGCGTCCTACCGACTTCACCAGCCAAAACGACGACCGAAAGAGGCTCGAGCACGACCACATCAAACGACTGCGTGTCCAATAGCCTCCGCAATGGCTCGCGCATCGTATCGACGGGAAAGGTGCGCATGTACCCCGGCTCGGGATCGAAGAGAATGCGCGCCCATCCACTCAGGCGATTCCTCCAGGGACCGAGGGGCACATGACCGTCAAAGGGGACCAGCTCAAGTCGTTGGCAGCACTCCCGTGCGCGCGCGACAAGCTCGCGCTCCGATGGCTGGACGAACGAGAGGATCGTGACGTCGTGGCGCTCTGCCAGGCTCCTTGCCAGGTAGTGCAGCCGGCTGCGCCCCCCGCTGGTTGGCACTGGTAGTCCGGGAGCGACAAGCAAAATGCGCATGTCAGAGGTAGCCCAGCGCCCTGAGTCGCTCCTGAACGTCTGGAGCCCGAGCCCCGTCTCCCTGTGGAATGTCCAACTCGCGGTACGTCACGCCAGAGCCGTCGGCGTGGAACGCAGTCTCGAGAGCTTTGGCGACGCCCTCATTCACTTCGAGGAGATCGGAACTCCCAACGATGGCTGGATGCCCCTTCAGTCGCGGCACATAGCACCCCGGGCGGCGAGACCAGAACTTCGCGCCAGGAACCCTCGCAACAACGTCCCGGCCCCGGGCACTGCCGGATCGAGCAGCAACGCGACCGCTAGGAACTGGGCAGCCGTGCGCCGGTTGAGACCTCGCGTAGCAGAGGACCACCAGACGAAGCGTCTTGCCAGCCAGCGGCGGTCAACTGCCCGGACCCAATCGGGCACGGCACATCGGGACAGGCGGAGCCTTGCCAGGCCGTAGCTGAGACGGCGCTGAGCCGCAGCAGACTGCGCCTTGTGAAGATATGCCAACTGCTCTGCCTTGCGGTGCGAAGTAACCGAACCCTGGTGCTGGCGGTAGACATAGAGGATTTCGGGCACGTTTGCCAAGTCCCACCGCTCGGCCAGGCGCAGCAGCAGGTCGCAATCTTGCGCGACCGGTATGCTCTCGTCGTAGCCGCCGCCCAGATCGCCGAGGCAGGCGCGCCTGAAGACAAACGTCCCATGTACGAAGGGGGAAGACCAAAGAAGCTTCTGCTGGATCCGGGCCGGCTCGGTCTCGGGCTGCCAATCACGCAGGAACCCGCCCTGCGTGTCGATCCAGCGGCTGCCCGATCCCACCAAACCTACCTGGGGATGGGCGTTCAAGTAGGCCACTTGCAGTGCGAGCCGCTCGGGCAGAGACCAGTCATCGGCATCCTGGCGAGCTATGTACGTGCCCGAAGAGGCTTGGATGCCCCGGTTGAGCGAGCGCGTCAGCCCCTGGTTCTCGCAGTTGAGCACCCGCACGAGGCGAGGATCGTTGTAGGAATCCAGGATCGTTGGCGTGCCGTCGGTCGAGCCGTCATCGACAATCACGAACTCGAGGTCCGGGAGCGTCTGCGAAAGGATACTCTCCACCGCCGTGCGCAGAAAGCGACTGCCGTTGTAGACGGCCATCACCACGCTGACACATGGCGTCGATGGCGCACAGCCGGTGAACGCACTCGGTTCTGTCATCAACCGAACCTTTTCCGGTGATCCAACTGGTAGTCAAGCCCTCGCGCCCGGTCGCGGACAAAGCGAGCCGGGACACCGGCGACAAGCGTGTACGGCGCCACATCGCCGACTACCACAGCGCCCGCGGCGACCACCGCGCCCTCGCCAACAGTCACCCCTGGCAAAATCCGGGCATAGGCTCCCACAAACGCCCGATCGCCGATGGTCACGCGGGCACCTTTAAGCGCGAAGTCAGGGGCGTCGACGTCGTGCCCGAGGGTCAGAATGACCGTGCCTTCGGAGATGCTCACGTTGTTGCCGATCGTGAGGCCACGCCTCCCGTCAAGCAGCACGCCGTAGTTGATGATGGAGTGCTTGCCAATCGTGATGCGGTGAGGGTGGTACATCCGGCAGCACCGGTGAATGCTTGAGCGCCGGCCGATCGTCGTGTGGCAGACGTGGCGGTACCACCACAGGCGTACAGCGTGTGAGGGCACATGGCCCACCATCTCGGCAGAATAGTCCTGAAGATCCTCGATGAGCCACTTGCACTTCCAGTACCAGGCAAGCAAGCGGCGTTTGACCGGATTGGGCAGCTTCCTTGCCCACCGGTAGCCGGCCAATCTAGCCAGACTAGTCGCCTCTTGGTCAGGCGCTCTGATCATGCCTGGGGCCAAGCCCCCAAGCGTCTTCGTACAATCCATTCGACCTTTGGGTAGGTGCAATCGCGAACAGCCCTTGCCAACGGCGTCAGGGGGCCGAAGGTGCTCCGCAGTACTGGGTTCTGCCAGACAACAACCATGCTCTGGCGGCGAAAGGAGCGCTTCAAGGCGACCGCGATCGGAAAGCGGCCGACCGAATAGGTGGGCGAGCACCGCCTCAGGCGAGTCACGTACCATGTGCCAAGCCACCGCGGGAGCAGGCTGACACCGACCATCTGGTAATGTGGGTCCGAACGCAGGTTGTGAGGGCTCAGCAGATTCGGAAACGAGACGTAGGCCAGGCCTCCCTGCCTCAGAACCCTACCGATCTCCTGGACCACCAGTCCCTGATGGTCGACGTGCTCCATCAGATCAGCACACACCACCAGGTCAAAGGAGCTACCGGCGAAGGGCAGCCTCTCAGCCGGCGATCGCTCAAACGAGATGTGCGACGTAGGGGCTTGCTCGCTTGCCCAGATAGCGGCTCCCCGCAGATAGACCTCATCGACGTCCACGCCGGTGACCTGCGCCCCCGCCTTGGCCAGGGCAATGCAAGTTCCGCCATAGCCACAGCCAAGATCCAGAGCTGTCAGCGGCGGACAGGTTGATATGCGAAGAGAGCTTGCCCGCTACGACGGCGCCACGCTGAATGCCCGAGAGGACATACCGACGCCAGTGCTCAACCAGGCCGGGAGGGGTTCCAGGCTTGAGAGTCGCAAGCCAGTAGTCCTCAAAGGTGCTTGAGCCATGATTGCCCTGTCCACCAGGCT
Source organism: uncultured Chloroflexia bacterium (assembly GCA_963701775.1). GTDB lineage: Bacteria > Chloroflexota > Anaerolineae > JAAYZQ01 > JAAYZQ01 > DAOQVR01. Next base: position 189,352 of record CAVPBH010000027.1, on the reverse strand, counting down.
GCCGATCCGACTTCACGGGATGAGCCTCACCCGCAACCGAGCATACAAGGTGGCCAATTGAGACTCGACACCCAAGACGGTCCAGCTCGGAGGAATCAGGCCGGCATCTCTCGCGGTCGCCATGGCTCCAACAGGGGGGCGAAGCCGCCCGGCCTCCCTCCAGGATGAAGGATGTGGAGTGAGCTGAGCGAGAACCGTCCCCCCGTCGTACTGCATCCAGACAGAGCTCCAGGCGTCCCAGGCCGGCCTGCCGTCCAACAAATCGGTACATAGGACCAGCTCCGGGCGCGATGAGAACGGCAAGATCGAAGTTGCGGGAGCAAAGACAAGGTAGGGATGGTGGTAGCGCGCCCTGGCTTCTGCGACCAAGTCGGGGCTCCGATCGGAGGCCGTAAGCCGAACCCCCGCCGAGCTGACAAGGGTGAAGCTCAGGGAGCCGGTGCCACAGCCCAGGTGCAGGATTCGCATGCCCGGTTTCAGGTGTGGTATAAGAGCGTGGTAGCTCTGTGTCCCCCAATAGCGGACGTCCAATCCCCCGCCCATCTCGTGGGATGCCATCCGTCCCAATCTCTCAAGCTCAGCATCCAGGCCGGCCATGAATTGAAGGCGCTCGACCGGAGAATGCGCCTGCCCGTATGACCGAAGCAAGAACACTGCCCATCGCTGTGCCCGGGTCGCCGAGACGCGAACCATGGCGGTCCGCACGGCGCGACCCACGGCTTCGCGAATCGGGCTGCCTTGCTTTGCTGCTTTGGACGGTTTGGGCCCAGGCCGGACGCGTGGTACTCGGGCATTGGGAAGTCCAGGCGCAGCACCCTGCCAACCCATAGAGCATACCCGGTTGTAACGCCAGGATGCAACCCTTAGCTCTGGCTCATCGAGCACCTGAGCAATCACGGCCAAGGTGTGCAGCCGGAACCAAGTGGAGAAAAGGTCGGGCGTATCGACGCGAACGAAGGTCCTCAGCAGGCCACTCTGCATGTAGGAGCGCCCCCATCTATACACAAACCCCCCGTCGGGGGCCTGCTGCCGCAGCAGATGCCTTAGGGTAAGGCCCAAAGCCTGGCGTGCGTCGCCCAGCCGGTAGCCGGTTCGCTGCACCAAGTTGACCAGGACGTGCACAGCATCTACGTCCTCGCACGCCCCGCCACCCGGCGTGCGGCTGAAGGAGCCATCGGACTGCTGAAGAGAGAGCACGGCATCCACGATTCTTTCCGCGTGGCGGACTGGACGGCCACAGAAGAAGTAGACCAGAAGCTGGTGATAGCCGCCATAGAGCGCTTCGTGGAGGTCGCAGGAGCCATCGGTTCCCCATAACCCAGTAGCGGGATCCTGGCACGCGTCGAGCCAGTCAAAGAAGAGATCCAGGGCTGGTTGCGCCGCGGAGATCTCCTCACGGTCACGCAGGTGCACAAGAAACTGCGCAGCAAAGAGCAGGTTGTTGCCCTCCAGCCAGGCACGGCGCCAGTCGCGGGCATCCAGCCAGTCCCGAAGGTAGGTCAAGTCGGTCCATGCGTGGGCAAAACGCAGCGGAGAAGTGGGTACTCCCCCAAGAACGTCCAGGGCAGGGAGAACGTGGGCTGCCAGGTGCAGACGCACATACGTCTCGTCCATCTCAGGCCGGGTGCTCTCATCCGGGACAATCTCCGGTCCGAGGTAGAGGCCCGTGTCAGGATCTTGCCAGCCATTGATGTAATGACACCATGCGCTCCGCTCTTCTGGGCCGATAGTCTCGAGATCCCCAATAAAGTGGCGAGTCATGGCCGCATAACAGGAAGCGTAGAGTGACACGAGCCCATCGCGGCTGAATCGGTACTCGCCGGGCAAGCCGGTGGCACACGATCGGATGTAGCCGGCTGCGCGGCTGACGTAGCTCATTCGGGCCGTCCGGCCCTTTCAGGATCGGCCGGGGGATCCCCCGGCGACGCAGAGTTCTCGCAGGCTGAGGCCCACGAGTGAGGCTGGTAGACCAATCCCTGGACGTAGCGGCCGGCCCTTACGTCGAGGCCATAGCGTTGCCAGTGCCAATCGTAGCGAGTCACACCGTCTGAGGCAGCAATGGCCACGCTGAACAGGTACCGGCCCGGCGCAAGACAGAGAGGATCGAGCACAAGGTCAATGTGGCCAGAGCCTGGCGAGCCATCACACGCGAAACCATCCCACTGAGTCGTGAAGGCTGCATACTCGGTCCCGTCAGCGCCGTGGATCCACACCTCCACAACAGGCGATTCGACCAGGCGAAATGCGGCATATCCGACACGCACAACCAACCTGTCACCGACCGCGCAGCTTTCCACGAGGCTGCCACTGCCACTCAGCAACGTGACTCCGGCAATGGCCACAGGAGCATCGGGGGAGAGCGACGACTTGACCGGCGCGCGCTCGTTCGCCACGGAGCCTACTGTGCGAGGGCTTTCGGCTCGAAGGTTGCTCGCATACTCCGGGAGATTCTGGTATAGGGTGATCGCCTCGTCGATTGGCCCGTCGACAACCACCTGTCCACGGAAGAGGAATATGCCACGGTCGCACAGCCTGCGCACGCGAGGGAGCTGGTGCGAGACAATGACGATTGTCGTCCCGTTTCTCTTCATCTCGGACATGTGTGCCAGGCACTTGGCCTGGAACGCCAGGTCCCCGACGGCGAGCACCTCATCCACGATCAGGATGTCCGGGTTCACATGGGCCGCGACGGCAAATCCGAGGCGCGCGTACATACCCGAAGAGTAGCGCTTCACCGGCGTATCCAGAAAGCGCTCCAACTCAGAAAACGCGACGATGGCGTCGAAGCGCTGCTGGATATCGAGGCGCTTCAGTCCCAGGATTGTCCCGTTAAGGTAGATGTTCTCCCGCCCTGTGAGGTCAGGATGGAAGCCAGCACCAAGCTCAATGAGCGCAGAGGTACGCCCATGTGCGGTGACCTTGCCCGAGGTAGGCTGGGTGACATAGGTCGCCAGTTTGAGTGTCGTCGTCTTTCCGGCGCCGTTGGGGCCGATGATGCCCAATGCCTCACCTGGCCCAACCCCGAACGTCACGTTGCGTAACGCCCAAAGCTCGGCTCGGGTCGATGCGCCTTCCTTGCTGGTCCAGCGACGCACGAGGTTTGGGATCGCCTCACGCAGGCTTCCCCGGAAACCGCCGAGCATGTAGCGCTTGGAGACATCACGGAATTCGAGTGTGCTGTTCACGATCTAGATCATGTCCGCAAACGCCGGCTCGCAGCGCTTGAAAAAGGCGTAGCCGCCCACGAACAACAACAGCGCAGCACCGGCACTCACGCCGATATAGGCCGGAACGGGCGACTGGCCCATGAGAATGACCCGCCTGTAGGAGTCGATCAGCCCGGCCATCGGGTTGAGCATGTAGAGCATCCGGAAGCGCTCGGGGATGAGTGTGGAAGGATAGATCACCGGCGAGGCATACATCCACACCTGAGTGAGCAGTGGAAGGACAAAGCGCACGTCGCGAAAAAAGACGTTCACGGCGGCCAGGAACAGCACGACACCGAGTGTGAGCAACAACTGCACCAGGAGCAGGAGGGGAAGCCAAAGTATGGTGGGGCTTAGCGGAATACGATAGTAGACCATCAGACCGACAAAGACGATGGACGCAATGCACAAGTCGAAGAACGCCGCCCCAATGCTGGCAGCGGGGAGGATCTCGCGAGGGAAGTAGATTTTGGTCACGAGGTTCATGTTGTTGACCAGGCTCGGCACGGCAAAGCTCAGCGAGGAGGCGAAAAAGGTCCAGAAGAGCAGCGCGCTGTAGGAGAACACCGGGTAGGGGATGCCGTCGCTCGGAACCTTGGCCAGGTGGGAGAAGACGACCGTGAAGACGAGCATCAGCGCCAGAGGCTGGAGGACGGCCCACAGCCCGCCGACGACCGACTGCTTGTAGCGCACCCGGATCTCGCGCCAGGTCCACGCGACGAGGAGATCGCGGTACTCGAAAAGCCTGCGCACGTGACTCAGCATACGCTCTATCTCCCTGCCCGCTGCCTACTCATGCGCACGAAAAGGACCAGAATCAGCAGCACCAGCGGGGGCAAAACTCCGAGGAGGTCGGGAAGCCACCCGGACTGCGTCAGATCGCTGCTCCAGGCCCTGCCGCAGATGGAGCCATGGCAGGAGGAGTGTGCACGGCAGCACCTCGATGCCCTCCGGCGCCGGCGAGGGCCGGACATCCTGGCTGACTGCAAGGCAGTCGGAGTAGGGAGAGCCGACGTGGTCAACGGTAGAGGCTCAACGGCAGGCGCATCGGCCTTGAGGGTTGACGCCCATATCTGGAATGAGCCCTTGGGTCCCTGCTTGTCGGTCCAGGCCGCGACGAGTAGGTTGCCTCCCTTGATGGTCAGCGCCGAGTATTCGGCATCCCAGTCGGACCGGGACCCAATGAGCTGGGGTTCCGACCAACTGCCCCTTTGCCAGACGAAGTGAAAGGCGCCGCTTGGCCGGCCGGCTGTGTCACGCCAGCCCATAGAGACAAGGTGCAGCGCACCCGCGCTGTCAAAGGCCGCAGCCACAGGCAGAGTGAGCCCTCGATGATCTGGCGAAATCTGTTCTGCGGCGCTCCAGGTCTTGCCTCCGTCGTTCGACCAGCGATGCCAGCGCTGGCCGGCGGGCGCACCAAACCAGACCACGTGTACTTGGGCCTCTCCCGAGGCGATCACGGTGCCCCACGAAGGACCATAGTTCTCGCCGAACCGGTCATCCACGTGGTCGAGTTCCTCAGCAAGCCAGGTCTGGCCCCCGTCTTCGGAGCGCGCATAGTACATTTCCTGGCCTCCGGTGGACTGGCTGCCAAAGACGGTGTGGATGCGCCCGTGCCCGTCCATCGCGACGCGAGCGACGCAATATTGACACGGGGCGTAGAGGGAGACCGCACTTGTCCATACCCCTTCCTCGGAAGACGCCGAGTAGTAGCAGCGCTGATCTCCTCCGGTGCAGAACGCGACATGGCACCGACCCGCAGAGTCGACGGCAAGGCCAAAGCCCCTTGCGTTTAGCTCCGAGACCTGCACGGGATCGGACCATGCCTGGGCAGACCCCGCCTGGAAGGCGGGCGCGCTGCTATACCAGACCGGCCCCTGGGCTCCCGCCGTCCACGCTAGGTGTATGCGGCCGGTCTCGTCCGCGACAACGCTTGGCGATCGCATCGGTCTCCCCTTCATGAAGAGGACGTCGATAGGCTCCGACCAGGAGCTGCCGTCCCAACGCGAGTAGTACATGATCCCGTTCTGGCTGTCGTCCTGGCGCGGCAGTTGGGGCCAGAAGGCATGCACTATACCCCACGGATCCGTCGCAAGAACCGGAAAGCCGGAGCTCAAGGGTTGGCCTGTCTCGTCCAGGAGGCCGGAAGACATCGCTTCCGGTCCGCTCCAGGGCTCGGGCGGCTGGGCATATGCGGAAGGGGTCGCACACAGCGGCAAGGCGCAGCCTGCGACGAGAATCAACGCCCAGACCCCGCGCACAACCCGGCGAAGCAGCGGTTCTCGAATCGTCCGGTTCCAGCGCTCATCTCCGTTTCCGGGACCATGGTGGGAAGCATTCCTACCGCATCCAGCCCAGCGCCTGCCAGGCCGCGTTGAAAGCCGACTGTACGGCCTGCCAGCTATTGAGGCTCCTCAGGAAAGTCAAGAGCGGTCCCGGTCGAATGGCCCACTCGCGGAACGCTCGTCGTGCCCAGTGCTCGATCTGCTCGGCGCTGAGCTGCGGATAGTCGAGCACGGTAGACTCGTCCATGTCAACTTCTTCCCAGGAAGTGCCCGGCCGGAACCAGCCATTTTCCACCACCTCATAGAAGAAGGGCGTTCCGGGATAAGGTGCGGCGATGTGGAATAGGGCCAAGTCCAACGGCAGCTTCTTGGAGAGGGCGATCGTCTGCCGGATGGTGTCTTCCGTCTCCCCCGGCAAGCCGATGATGAAGTACCCCCAGTTCATGATCCCCGCCTGCCTGCTCCATCGGAGCGCCCGCGCTATCTTTTCCTCGGTCGTGCCTTTGTGCGCGCGCTGCCGGATCTCCGAGCTAGCACTCTCGATACCCCAGGAGATCATCCAGCAACCCGCGCGCTTCATGGTGCGCAGCATCTCGGGATCCACATAGTCCACGCGACTGTTGCACAGCCACTTGAACTTGAGTCCCTCGCGGATCATCCCCTCGCAGATGCCCATCACCTGCTCGCGGCTGGCGGTAAAGGCATCGGAGTACATGTGAACGTTGCGCAGCCCCATGTCCCACAACAGCCGCAGCTCCTGAAGTACGTTTTCGGGGGAGCGCACGCGGACCGCACTCCCGTAGCTGACGTGCTTGATGCAGAACTTGCAGCCCGCCTGGCAGCCTCGGCCCGTGACGATGAAAGTGTAGGGACCGCGGATGCTGGGGGCCCGGTAACGGTCCCAGGGAAGCAGCCGGTGCAATGGCAGCGGCAGATCGTCCAGGTCGCGGATCAAAGGCCGGTCGGGATTGATCCGGACTTGGCCAGAGGGTTCGCGCCACGCCAGACCGCGGATCGCCGGTAGCCTCTGACTTGTGGCAGTTGGTTGCGCCTCGGACTGCGCGATGTCCCACGGGGCGCGCCACCCGGGATCGGTGTCGCGGAACATCTTCTCCAGGCGACGCCACAGCTCAGGCTCGGGCGATTGGCCATCTGCCACTCGCCATTTGCCATCTGCGGCTTCCAAGGTGTCGATCAGCTCGCGCAGGGTCAGCTCCGGCTCTCCCCGCAGCACAAAGTCAAGCGTCGGGAATGTCTCCAGCGTCTGCTTTGGCATGGGCGTCACATGAGTGCCAAAGGCGATCGTCCGCGCCCCCAGGCTCCGAGCAAGAAATGTCCCGCGCATATCGTTGGTCAGAGTCGGAGCCGTAACCTGCGTCACATAGTAGCGAGGACGCTTCTCCGCAAGCAGGCGCGCAAACTCCTCCCAGGTCATCCGAAGCGGTATGGCGTCGATGATGTCCACCGAGTAGTCGGGATGAAGCAGCGCAGCCAGTTGCGCCAGGCTCACCTGCGGCCAGATCATGTTTTCCCGGCTTCGCCTGCCCACGCGGTGCTGGCTGCGGATCCATATCCCTCGATCAGGCGCCGGCGGATTGACCAAGAGCACATCCACCGCTCCGGCAGGCCGGGCAGCCGCCGGCAGATCGGACAGCACCTGGCCGACGTCTGGAAAGTGAGCCTCGGGAAGAGGGCGCAGAGGCCGGCTGCCCAGATTCTCGGCTATCTCATCCATGGCAGGCATCTGGGTGCGGCGACTTGCTCCTATCGAGCTCATCTAGTATACCTCGCCCTTGGGCGCGATTGGGTTCTCAACCAGGTCTCGGATCACCCGGGCAGGCACACCAGCAACCACGGTGTGAGGGGGTACATCCTGTACGACGACCGCACCGGCAGCAACCACGGCACCGCGACCAATCCGCACTCCATCGGTTACGATGGCGCCGCCGCCGATCCAGACATCGTCTTCGACGACGATTCCGCGCGCGGTGATGCCTTGCTCGACAAACGGACGTGCTGGGTCGCAGAAGACGTGGTCGACAGCCAGCACTTGCACCAGTGGAGATGTGTAGACTCGATCGCCGATCTGGATGCCACCCTGACCCCGCAGGACGTTGAACTCGCCGATCAGGCTATCACGGCCTATCGAGATACCAGAGCGCGGCAGGTTGCGAAAATTGTAGACATGCAGCTCGGCATGGTGCATTACGAAGGTGTTCTCCCCGATCGAGATACCGCCTGGGCAAGCATGCAGATAGACCCCCTCGTCAAGGTAGACCCCATTCGCCAGTCGTATCTGGTCCGCGAAACGGATACGCACACCCTTCTCGATCGCGACGAGGCCTTGCATGTGCAGGACAAGGCGGTATGCGGCGGCCCGGAGTGCCACTCCAAGCACTGCTGGAATCCACCCGAATAGCGTGAGGATAGACTGCTCCCACAGGTAGCGGCCCAGGCTGCTTGCCTGGCGTTCGACGTAAAGGCGCAGTCCCGTTCCCTTACCCTGGGGCTGAGCGTTCCGGACTACTGACCCTGTGTCGCCTGCCTCATCCACTCTTGGCGGTCCCCGTCCCCAATGTAACCATACCAGAAGACACGGGCAGCCAGCCTCCCGCCCGCATTCCCAACCGATGTCAGAAGGGCCTGGCCCTCCGGCAACCGTCCATTGGTCACATACGCCTCGCCAAGCAAGGAGCGCGTCACCTCGCTTCGGGATTCCACCGCATTCGCTGCTTCCAGGTGCGCTAGAGCCTGCTCGTAGCGCCCCATCGACAGGTCGATCATGCCCAGCCGCCGATGGGCGGTGGCATTGCGCGGATTCAGTGCTAGGGCATGCTCAAACTCTCCGGTGGCGCAGCTCAGGTCAATGCTCCGGCGCACCTCGTCCTGCAGCGGCCAGTCAGGCCAGGAATAGACACTGAGCTCGGCCTGGCTTTGATGCACCGCCCCGAGGTTACCATAGAACAGGGAAAGCAAGGGCTTGCGCCAGAGCAGCGCCAAGACAAGTGTTACTGTCAAGCTTGCTGGCACAAGGTATTCCCAGCGCGGCAACAACGCTCTGGAGCCGTGCTCGATTGTGCGAGATGCCGTGCTCCGGCAGCCAAAGGCGAGCGGCAGAAAGAGGAGTAGAACCGCCCGGCTGCCATAGAGAACATCGTCGACCATGCCATGCACGACCACCACAACCAGGCAAAGAAGAGCAGCGGCTAGTGCAGCGGTTCCATCATGTCCGAACGCGTCCGGCTCGGGCCGACCTGCCTTGCGAGCTGCTAGCCGGGCACGCAGCATCCCCCCGAGGACCCCCCACATCCAGAGGAGTGCAAACACTCCCAACAGGCCTTGCTCCACCGCCACATTGACGAGCAGGTTGTGGCTGTGAACGATGTACCCCACATGCAGGAAGAGGACATACGTCGAGTAGAGCATCTGAAAACTGCCCAGCCCTGCACCAATCAGGGGATAGTCACGCACCAGGGACAAGGAGTTCCGAAGGAGCTCGACTCGCGACACGCCGGTCTCCGGCCCGGGTATCGCACGTAGAGCGCCCACGATCCCCCAGGCCAGGCAGCCGCCACGGCTAGCGTTGCGAGCAGCAGAGCCACGACCAGCACTGGGAATAACCAGGAACGCAAGCGCAGGCACTGAGCGTGTGGCACGGCGAGAAAGAGCCCACAACGCCGCCAGCAGGAGCGAGCAACCGAGCGCAATCCATGCCCCGCGCGAGGTACTCATCACCAGCCCAAACAGGATCAGCAGCAGGCAGGCAAGTGCCACACTGATCGCCAGCCAGTCCATCGTCCGAACTGCGGCACCGGCGACGGGTGAGGAACGGTCCCCCAGATTGCGCGACGACCACAGGGCAACCAGCCCGGCGAAGGGAGCCATCATGGCCAAGATACCGCCTGCGACGTTGGGATGCAGCCGGTGCACCGAGAGAGACGGCACCGGAGACTGGAGTACCTGGCCGAGGCGGGTCAACGCCGGTATCTTGGCAGGATAGGTCACCCAGTCGTGCGTCGCCAGGAAGTAGACGGCCACTACAGCGCCAAAGATGGATAGGAGCCAGATACGTTTCCTGCCTAGTGGCGCTGCGTTCTGGAATGCATAGAAGAGCGCAACGCCGCCGACAATCCGCCACAGCTTTGGCCATGCTTCCTGGCGGTCGAACGCGGCCCAGACGGCCAGTGCGGCTGAGAGCACAAAGAGAAGCAGCGGCAACTCGAAACCGGTCCTGCGGGGTGGCCCCCCGCTGAGCACCCACTGCACGACCCAGGGGACAATCAGCAAGGCACACGGCCATGCTCCCGCCTGCGAGAAAAGGTACCAGATGGCCCCTGCGGTTGTCGCACAGGCGAGTTGCAGCCAGAGCAGCCAAGCAGGCAGAGTACCATCAGCCTTAGGCACGACGCGAAGTGTCTCCGCTCACGCTTCCCCGGCGGGCAGGAGCCAGACCATCTGCCGATCCTTCCGCGACAGGCACCTCAGGCACGACCGCCACGAAGCGCCGCGACTACCCACCGAACAGGTTGCGGTTCTCTGCCACCCATGCATACAGACCCTCCACGCCCTCGCGGACGGAGGTCTTGGGCCTCCAGCCGAGTTCCTGCTCGGCCTTGCGCACGTCGGCCACAAAAATGCGCTGGTCGCCAGGGCGCCAAGCGCTCCATCCAACGGGAATTCGTGCCCCAACCAGCGATTCGAGCATCGGTCCCAGTTCACCCCAGATGGACAGCGTGTTCCCAGGGCCACCGCCGACGTTGTACACCTGCCCCCCCGAAATCGAGATGCGGTCGACGGCGGCTTGGTAGCAGTCGAGCAAATCATCGACCCACAGCACATCCCGGACCTGCTTTCCGTCGCCGTAGATTGTAATAGGCCGGCCGGTAACCATGGCAATAATGAACCAGGCAATCCACCCCTGATCCTCAACGCCAAACTGGCGCCGGCCGTATATGCAGCTCTGGCGGAACACAACTGTGGGCAAGTCGTAGATTCGGGCATAGTCACGCACGTACTGGTCGCCGGCACCCTTGGAGCAACCGTAGGGAGAATGGAAGTCAAGAGGAAACGACTCCGGAACGCCATCCGGCAAGTCACGGAAGGCGTAGCGTCCTCCCGACTCGATGACGGCAGCCCCTTCCATTCCTCCGTAGACCTTGTTGGTCGAGGCATACAGCACAATGGGCCGGTGGCCCGATAGCCGGGCGGCCTCCAGGACATTAAACGTGCCCAGCGCGTTGACCTCGAAATCGTGCCGTGGATCCTGGACTGAGGTCGTAACGGTGACTTGCGAGGCTAGGTGGTAGATCACATCGGCACGGGCCGCGGCAAGCCGAAGGTGCTCGGCATCGCGGACGTCGGCCTGCACGAGTGTCCAGCGGTCACCATGCTGCACACGCAGCCATGCCGCATTCTTGTCTGCACCGCGCCGTGAGAGGTTGTCGTAGACGACGACGCGGTGGCCCTCCCCAATCAAGCGATCGGCCAGGTTGCATCCGATGAAGCCGGCTCCCCCGGTGATGAGTACGTTCATCTGATCCTCCAAGTAGTGTCCCGAGATCCGCCGCGGCCCGGCGAATCAGGGCCACCGGCCTTCAGGCAGGCTCCGCCGATCTGGCACACAACATGTGCCAGAAAGTCCGTCCACCCGGGCCGGCCCGCCAGAACGAGCACAGGAGAGGCGGCCAGGTCCGGCTAAGCCTGCACAATGGCGGAGCGGTCGATCTCGATCGAGGTCAGTTGCCCCAGCACGCGGAGTAGTATGCTCACCCTATCAGCCGACGGAAGAGGCCGATCAAAGACTGCCTCCAGGTCGCGGAAGGGTCCTGTGGCAATTCGCACACGGTCGCCTGAGCGGAGATCGGGGTAACCGATTTCGTCGATCTGATCGAGACGTTGCCGGATCAGCCCCACCACCTCGCCTGGCACGCAGACCGGCTGCTCGCCCGCACTCACGACACGACGTATCCCAGGCATCCATTGGACGGTGGACAGAGGCATCTCTTCGAAGTCTATGAGCGCAAAAAGGTAGCAGTCGAAGTAGACAACGCGCTCCGGCCGGTCACGCCTTCGTCGTCGACGGCGGATGGTAGGCAGGTAGGTCTCGACCCCTTTTTCGCGCAGCCAGGCGTCGACTTGCCGCTCCTTGCGAGGTTTTGTGTAGATCGCGCGCCAGCTCTTCATACGCCCGTCAGCTTTCGCCCCTTGGCGCGCAACCAGAGGGTTTCCTGCTCGGTCATGGGAAGATCGGCCAGATCGGCTCCGATCGCATGTGCTTCGCGTTCCATAGCAGCATACCGCGCAGAGAACCGATCGCAGGTAGCGCGCAGGGCGCTCTCAGCATCCAGGTTGAGCCATCTCGCGACATTGACCAAGGTGAACAGAACATCGCCAAACTCGGACGCTTTTGCCTCGCGGTCCTGAGCCTCGACAAGCTCTCCGACCTCTTCAGACAGTTTGTCGAGGACGCCTGCGACGTCGGGCCACTCGAAGCCGGCGCGGGCAGCCCGGACGCTGATCTCTTGAGCGCGCGCCAGCGCTGGCAAAGCGGCCGGCACCCCGGCCAGCGTGGATGCTGGTTCGGCGTCCTCGGCAGCTCGTCCTCTGGCCTCTTCCCTCTTGATAGCCTCCCAGTTCCGCAGCACTTCGGCAGAGTCGCACACCTTGACATCCCCGAAAACATGCGGATGCCGGCGCCGGAGCTTGGCGTCGATCTGGCCGATCACGTCGGAAAAGCGGAACTGCCCTTCTTCCGTGGCAATCTGCACATGCATGGCAATCTGCATGAGCAGGTCGCCCAGCTCCTCACACAGCTTGTGTACGTCGCCGGCGTCAAGCGCGGCCAGCACCTCGTAGGCTTCTTCGAGCAGATGAGGGCGTAGGCTCTCGTGAGTCTGTTCCCGGTCCCATGGACATCCCCCAGGCGCCCGAAGGCGGGCAACCGTCTGCTGGAAGGCCGGCAGGCCACCCGCGTGCGCCAGCCGCGGCAGGAAGAGACAGGTGAGATGGTCGATGAGCATGCTGCGGTCCAGCTCGTAGAGCGGCGTAGTTTCGACGGCTGCGTCTCGCATGCCCGCCGCCCTGACAAGAGTGATTGGATGGTCGTCAGGATAGGCGTTCATGAGCGTCAGCTTCACATCGCCGGCAAGGCGCCTGCCGTAGAGCTGACCGATGAGCGCCGGCCGGTCAGGGTCGAGAAGAGGATGCTGGCCCGAGGCCAGTTCAGTGGCATCCGCCAACTGGAGTCCTTCGAGGCCGTCCAGCCGCAACAGGCTCAGGACTGGTTCGACGAAGCTCAGGCCGTCGACCATGCATACCGCAATGCCCTCGTGCCGTGCCCGAGTCAGTAAGCGCTGCACCGACGTTTCCCCGACAAGTGGGTGCCCGGGTACTGCATAGACGACACCCTGCGGCCGTGTCGCGAGCAAGAGGATCTGCTCTGCTATCTGGTCATACAGCGACGCGAAATCGTCGACGGTCTCATAGAGATAGTCGAAGCTATTCAGCACGAGGTGCGACGGCAAGGCGACCACGGTCGGGTGGCGGCTTGTGCGAAGGTACACTTCCCGAGACGCCGAAAGGACATCCCACGCCTCGCGCGTCAGGTGGGCGGGATTCCCCGGGCCAAGCCCAACGACCGTGATTGCCCCTCTCCCTGAAAACGGCTCATTCACCATGTGACGTCGCCACACAGGCCGGCGGGATGATCCTCGGCCAGAAAGCGCTCAAATGCGCGGCGCTCCGCGCCCACCGTGGTGTGCGGGCCGTGCCCCGGATACAGCTCGACCGCATCGGGCCAGCCAAAGACAGTCACGCCAAGCGACGTAATGCAAAGCCGGAGATCTTTTGGCGTGAGGGTGTGGCCCGGTCCCCCGGGAAAATGGCATCGCCAACCAGGGCCTGGCCGTTTAGCCGTAGGCAGACGCTGCCGGGAGTGTGACCGGGAAGGCAGAACACCGTGACCAGGCTGCGCCCCACTTCGACCTGCATGCCGTCCAGCAGCGGGAAGTCCGCCTCAACGCCCCACGCCTCTGCGTCGGCCGGGTGGATACCCACAGGCGAGGCAGTCTCACAGCGCAGTTCGCTTAGCGCTCCGGTGTGGTCTGGATGGCCATGCGTGAGTAGGATGCAGGCGACAGGTGCTGAGCCTACCGCCTTCAGGATGTCCGCTGCTCCGTCGCCTGGATCGACGATAGCCACCACCCCGGAGGCAGGGCAGCGAAGCACATAGCAGTTGACCGGCCAAGGCCCCACTTCGAAGCGCTGCAGGCTAAGCATCAAGACGGATTGCGTCCTCTACGATTGGATGGCAGCAGGATACCACAGCACGATCCGAATTGGCAAGCCTATCGTTCAACCGCGCAAGAGGCGGTTCGGCAGGCCCCATCGACCATGGCCACAGCACATCACCGCGGCCGCATTCCGGCAGGCCATTCTTGACAAGCGCCCCTCTGTAGACTATACTGGCCCCTGTTCAGGGCTTGGGGCTGTAGCGCAGCTGGGAGCGCGCATCAATCGCACTGATGAGGTCAGGGGTTCGAATCCCCTCAGCTCCACCAGCCATTGGCAATCGAGTGGTGTCGCACGGGGCTGTAGCGCAGCTGGGAGCGCGCCTCAATGGCATTGAGGAGGCCAGGGGTTCGAGTCCCCTCAGCTCCACCAAGCAAGCAGGGTTGTCCGGGGCCCCCTTCGCCTCATGCGAAGGGGGCGTGTCATGCCACGAGACCGAGGAGATCAGCCAATGGCCGAGCGATATGTCCCCCAAGAGATAGAGCCCAGGTGGCAGGCACGCTGGGAGGCTGACGGCCTTTACCGCGCCAAGGTTGACCCTGACAAGCCAAAGCACTACGCCCTCACGATGCTTCCCTATCCAAGTGGTGATCTTCACATTGGCCACTGGTACGCCATGGCCCCCTCTGACGTCCGGGCGCGCTATTCGCGCATGCACGGCTACAACGTTCTTTTCCCGATGGGCTTCGATGCCTTTGGCCTGCCGGCCGAGAATGCAGCGATCGCACGCGGCGTTCACCCATATTCATGGACCATGTCGAACATCGAGCGCATGCGCAAGCAGTTGAAGAGCATGGGAGCCATGTTCGACTGGGAGCGCGAGGCGATCTCTTGCTTGCCGGGCTACTACCGCTGGACACAGTGGTTCTTCCTCAAGTTCCTCGAGGCAGGCATCGCCTACAAGGCGTACCAAGCTGTCGACTTTTGCCCACACTGCAACACGACCCTGGCCCGCGAGCAGGTCTGGGGAGATGACCATCATTGCGAGCGCTGCGGCACACCCGTTATCAAGAAGAACCTCGATCAGTGGTTCTTCCGGATCAGCCAGTACGCCGACGAGCTGCTCGACTTCCGCGGGCTTGACTGGCCGGAGCCCGTGAAGGCGATGCAGACAAACTGGATCGGGCGCAGTGAGGGAGCGGAGGTCCGCTTCGGCCTTACTCCCCCCTATCCCAAGGGCGAGAGGGAGATCGTAGTGTTCACAACGCGGCCCGACACGCTCTGGGGTGCCACGTTCATGGTACTGGCCCCAGAGCACCCCTTGGTCGACGCGTTGACCACGGCGGCTCAGCATGCCGAGGTGCGGTACTATGCGGCCCAGGCGGCGCACCAGACCGAGATCCAGCGGCAGAGCACGGAGAAAGACAAAACGGGTGTGTTCACCGGCGCCTATGCCCTCAATCCGGTCAACGGTGCGCGGATCCCGATCTGGGTCGCAGATTATGTCATGATGACATATGGAACCGGCGCCATCATGGCGGTGCCAGCGCACGACGAGCGCGACTTTGACTTTGCGCTGAAGTATGGGCTACCCATCCTGCCGGTGATTGACCGGCCTGACCACCTGGCGAAGAGCTTGGTCGTGCCGGGCTCGACGCGGCCGGGCCTGGAGCAAGCGTTGCGCGAGTCCGGCATCGAACATCGTGCCTATGCGGGAAGCGACGGCGCAGTGACGCTGAAGGTCACCCTACATGGTGACGATCAGATAGCATGCTACGTCGCTCTGCTACAGTCTCACCTGTTGCCCGGCTTCTGGTGCGAGATCGTGGGCGCACGTTGGCTCTTTCTGTTCGCGGATGGACTAGTGGAGCTGGAGTCCCCGGAAGCAGATCGCGAAATCCTCCGCCGCTGCCAGGAGCTAGAGCCAAGCGTACGGGAAAAGCGCAGTGTGATGGAGATGCTGGCTGCGGTCCCCTTCTACCAGGATGTGCTCTTTCACGCCGAGGTTGGAGCCATGATCCATTCCGGCAAGTTCAGCGGCACCCCAGGCAGCATAGCCAAGCAGAGTGTAACCGAGTGGCTGACCGCTCAGGGCAAGGGTGAGTACCGGACAAACTACCGCCTGCACGACTGGCTGATAAGCCGGCAGCGCTACTGGGGAGCGCCCATCCCCATCGTGTACTGCGACCGGTGCGGAACGGTTCCGGTGCCCTACGAGCAGCTTCCAGTGCTCCTGCCACTGGACGCTGTGATCCCTCCCACGGGCGAGAACGCCCTCAAGTTCCACGAAGGGTTTCTGCGCACTGCCTGCCCAAAGTGCGGCGGTCCGGCCACGCGTGAAACCGACACAATGGACACATTCATGTGCTCCTCATGGTACCAGTACGCCTACCTGAGCCCCTATTTTGGCGGGGGAGAGCCAATAGACCGCGATTCAGGCCCTGTGGACAGAGTGGAAGCGGCGTACTGGCTCCCGGTAGACCTCTATACGGGCGGCATTGAGCACGCCACCATGCATCTGATTTATACCCGTTTCTTCACCAAGGTTCTGCGCGATCTGGGAATCCTGCGCCTGAACGAACCGATGCGGACTCTGCGAAACCAGGGCATCATCCTCGGCGAAGACGATGAGAAGATGTCAAAGAGCCGTGGCAATGTCGTGGCCCCCGACGAGCTCGTGGCACGCTACGGCGCCGACACTGTCCGGGGGTATCTGATGTTCGGCTGGCGCTGGGATCAGGGCGGGCCGTGGGACTCAAAGGGGATCGAGGGGATCGCGCGCTTTCTGAATCGCGTGTGGGACTGCGCGGTCGAACCCGGCCACAGCGGCGATCAGAAAGCCGACGAAAGCACCGTGCGCAGCCTTCGTCGGAAGGTCCACCAGGCGATCCGGCGCGGAACGGCCGACATGGAGGCGTTCAGCTTCAACACCTACATCGCCAACCTGATGGAACTCAATAATGCCCTGCTCAAGGCCAAGGAAACGCCTGCATACGGAACGCCAGCGTGGGACGAGGCGATTGGGGCGATGCTGCTCATGCTCGCACCCGCCTGCCCCCACATCGCTGAGGAGCTCTGGCTGCGCACAGGGCACCACTACTCGATTCACGACCAAACATGGCCTGCCTATGACGACGCAGTAGCGGCCGAAGACTTGGTGACCTTGGTTGTTCAGGTCAATGGCAAGGTGCGCGACCGGATCGAGGTGCCCGCCGGCATCGGCGAGGAAACCGCTCGCTCGCTGGCCCTGGCAACTGAGGGCGCGATGAGACACATCGAGGGCAGACAGGTGGCATCCGTGATCGTGATCCCGGGCAGGCTGGTCAACATCGTGGTGCGTTAGCATTCTGCGTTGCCTTTCTCGCCGAGCTGCGGTACACTTGCGGCTGAGCAGACAGGCTCGACTAGGCAAGGCACTTGGCAAGAGAGAGCACATCATGCAAGAGCGTTCTTGGAGCCGCAACGCGTTGTCTCGCTTGTTGCTCGATCTGATCCTGACCGAGCTGAGCTTGGTTGCGGCTTGGCTGCTGAGACCTCTTCTGCCGTTCGGGCGCCCATTGGGCGACATACGTGGGCTCCTGGCAGCTTCCCTGTTTGTGTTGGTCGCCATAATCTGGGCGGTCGCCTTCCTTTTGCTCTCGGTGTATGAGACACGCGAGCAACGCGCAGTCGACGAGGTGCAAGCCGTATTCTTGGCCACGACGCTCGCTACCCTTGTTCTGGCGTCCGTTCTCTATTTCTCATACCGCGAGATTTCGCGCCTGCTGATCCTCAGCTTCTACCTGATCGACGTCGTACTGCTCATCGGCTGGCGGCTGCTGCTCCGGATCCGGCTCGAGAAAGCTGGCCTGGCCCGCCATGCTGAACGCCTTGTCCTCATCGTAGGTGCTGATGAAGGAGGTCGCGATGTCTGCCGGATGATCCAGAGCCACGAGTGGGCCGGGATGAAGCCGGTAGGCTTCCTGGATGATAGGCTGACGCCTGGCACGCAGGTCGAGGGCATCCCGGTGCTGGGGACCGTCGCGCAGGCACGCGAGTACGTCACACTTCTGTCCGTGGATGAGGTCGTGATTGCCTTGCCGCTGAAGCGCTACGACCGCTTCTTCGGCATGCTGGACCTGTGGTTGGCGCTGCCAGCGACGGTCCGCATCGTGCCTGACCACATCAAGAGCACTCTCTTCCGGACGCGCCTGACAGAGTTGGCCGGCGTGCCCATGATCACACTCCAGAAACCGGCTCTCTCACCCTTCGAGCGGACCGTCAAGCGAGCGTTCGATCTCGTCGTGGCAATCGTTTCGTGCATCCCCGCGCTTCCACTGGGGCTCCTGATTGCGATCGCCATCCGCCTCGACTCGCCCGGCCCGGTGATCTTCCGCCAGCAGAGAGTGGGCGAGGGCGGCCGGCTGTTCTGGATGCTCAAGTTCCGCTCGATGGTGAAAGACGCAGAACAGCAGCAGGATGAGGTATTCGCCCTAAACGGGGACGGACCGCCGTTGGCCAAGCATCGCAACGACCCGCGAGTGACACGCGTTGGGCGTGTCATTCGACGCACAAGCCTGGATGAGCTACCCCAGATTCTGAACGTGCTGCGTGGAGACATGAGCATTGTGGGCCCACGTCCGGAGCTACCCGTCTTTGTTGAGCGCTACGAGCTGTGGCAATGGCAGCGGCTGCTGGCACCGCAGGGGCTCACAGGTTGGTGGCAGGTGAACGGTCGCAGTGACAAGCCAATGTACCTCCACACCGAAGACGACCTCTACTACATACAGAACTACTCTCTTCTGCTGGACATCCAGATAATGTGGCGAACGGCAGCCGCGGTGCTCAAACGCGAGGGGGCCTATTGACGGCGCCTGCTCCATCGCAAGGGGCAGCGCACACTCGTGGGCAGGGGTCCAATCGGGCCCTGCTTCTTGTCCTGGCGCTGGGCCTAGTTCACGGCCTGGCCTATGTAGCGCTCTTCCCCCCCTGGCAGCACTACGATGAGCCGAGTCACCTGGAGTACGTCCTGCTGATCGTCCGGCGCAGCAGTCTGCCTCGCTCGGGGGATTACGATTTGTCGCTTCGCCATGAGATTGCCTCCTCCATGGTGGCCACAGGCTTCTACAAAGGGCAAGCCACCCCAGTGATCGACTTCTGGTCAGGCGAGCCGCCGGGCATCGGAGTCGACGAGTTGGTGCACCCCCCTCTTTACTACCTGCTACTGGCACTGGCGGTGCGGCCGTTTGCGCATCAAAGCGTGGAAGTGCAGCTCTACGTTGCGCGGCTCTGCTCAGTGTGCCTCTACCTGGTTGTGCTGCTCGCTGCATACAAGATCGTTGCCGAGTCCTTTCCACGGCGCCCATGGATGCCGTCAGCCGTGGCCGTCTTCCTCGCACTCCTGCCGCCCTTCACCGACCGCATGAGCTCTGTCAACAACGATGTGGGTGCGGCAGCGGCCGCATCGCTTCTGCTGTGGGCTTCGGTCGCCCTAGCACAGCGCGGGCTGTCGGCACACAGGGTGGTGCTCGTCCTGGTGTTGGTGGGGCTGTGCATGGCAACCAAGTCCACTGCCGGCATTGTTGCGCTAGCCGTGGTGGGCGCACTGGCCCTTTCGTACGTACCCAGGAAATGGCGTCGCTGGCTATGGGCGGGTGCCGGCTGCTTGGCGCTCGGAGTGTTGGTGGTTCTCCTCACGCGTCGAGGGCACGCGGCGAGTTGGTACAGCACGGATCCGAGTGGTGCCTCCAACCGGGTATCCGTGCAGACGCCGCTTGACAACTCGAGCTTTGTGCTTGCCCGCCAGGGGGCCTCGGGCCCGCAGGAGATTCTGCAGGAGCTTCCGGTCGAGGAAGGGCGCGCTCTGCGCGGGCACACGGTCACTCTCGGAGGGTGGGTTCGAGCCGCCGAGGGGGCAGAAGGAACCGTGCTCTTCGGCCTAGACGAAGGAGAGCGGAGCCAGACCTGGATAGTAAGGGCCACGAGCGTTTGGGAGCTGCACACCTTCTCTTCGACTATCAGCCAGGATGCACCTGGGTTGGCGCTGCATGTCAGCGTTCGCGGCCTACGCGGGGCCGCACGTACAGTGTACCTTGACGGGCTATACCTGGTGGACGCCCCTCCAGCAGGCGAAGGGGCTACCCCGGCGAACGCCGCAGCCAGCCACGTGACGGCCGGAGGCCGGGAGTTGCCCAACCTGCTCCGGAATGGCTCAGCAGCGAAATCGTGGCCGAGCGTTCCAAGCGCTCTGGGCAACCAGGTCCTAGGACGATCCTCGGTTGCCGAGATACTCTCGTCAATCTGGGATTGGAGGCGCACAGGCTGGGTATTGCGGCACGAGATCAGGGTGCTGTTCAGGAGCTTCTGGGGCGGATTCGGCTGGAATCACCTTTCGTTGCCAGACAGTATCTTCTACGTGCTGTCGGCAGTCACAGGCTTGGCCCTTGCGGGTGCAGCACTCACCCTGGCGCGCCACCTGGGCACGGCGAGCCATGCGCCGTCAGGCCAGTGGCGCATCTGGTTGGTGTTTGCCACGGCACTTGTGGCCGGCTGGGGCATGGCGTTGGTGCGAATCTACCCGGTTTTCGTTACCATGCGGATCTGGTGGCCAGTAGCTCGCTACGCCGACGTAGTGATCGTGCCGGTGGCGGCCCTGCTGTGCGGTGGGCTGGCAACATTTGTGCCTCGCAGGCTATCCCGCGCAGCAGGGGTGGTCGGGCTGATCGGGTTGCTGGCATTGGATGCCCTCGCCATCGGCCTGGTGATTGTACCCTACTACTATAGATGATTGCGCCGCGGCGGTTCCGTCACCGAAAGAGCTGAGCCACCACTCCGGCGGCAAAGCCGACTCCGAGGGCGAGGGCGCGCACGAGCAAGAACAGGGGAGACAGGATGGCCACCGCACTATCTCTCGACCACTGCTTTCTCACAAAGGCCATGGTCGATAGCACGAAGGCGATCGATGAGGTCACAGCCACCCACTTGAGCGGATGCAAAATCAGGGAACCAAGCAAGCATAGCACCACCAGACCGACAAGGGCAATCTGCACCTTGAGGCTTTGCGGCGTGTGAGAATCGCGCGCCATCTTTCCCGGATGCCTCCTAGCTACCAGGACCTTCCAGTAGCCGATCTTGGCCTTTCTCCGTGCGTAGGCCCACAGGTTCTTGGGGTGGCCCATGTGATAGACACGGGCTTCTGGCACAAAGACCATACGATATCCCAGCCCGGCCAGGCGGAATGAGAACTCCTGGTCTTCCACGGAGGCGACAGGAAAGACTGTGTCAAAACCGCCGTTCGTCACAAAGACATCATGCCGGTACCCTGCCGCGTAGGTGTCCACGAAGTCGATCGACTCTAGCCGGGCCATGTGATCGTACTTTTCTTCATACTCCATCTGGACAAAGCGAGCCATCAGTTCCCGCTGGCGAGTCAGGTAAGCCCCTTTCACGCCAACCACTGCCCTGTCATCACCGCCCTGCTGGCCGAGGGCAAACGGCGCTACCATCCTTTCGATCCAGTCTGGAGCTGCCGCGCAATCAGAATCGGTGAAGAGCACAATCTCACCTACGGCATGCTGGACGCCAAGGTTGCGCGCAGCAGCTGGGCCAGCGCGTTCTTGGCCGATCAGCCGCACCGCCGGGTGAGCCAGGACCCTGGCTGACGTGTTGTCCGTGGAGCCGTCGTCCACAACGATCACCTCCACCATCGTCGGTGGAAGAGTCTGCAGGGAAAGGGCATCTAGACACCGGTCAATGGTCTTCTCCGCATTGTGCGCCGGAACAATGACCGAGATGCCGGGTGGAGGAGCCATCATCGCCACGGTCTCCATACGCTGGAGTCTACTGTCTCTCGGTCCCGGTGTCAAGTCCCGCGAGTGGCGGACGGGCATTGACAGCGGAGATCAGGGGTGTTACAATCGATACGTCCTATCAGGGGATTCGTCCGCTCATTGCTTTGGGAAAGGCAGGAAATGCAGATGGCACCTTCGGCGCTTGTGACCGGTGCTGCAGGGTTCATCGGCTCGCACCTATCGGAGCGGCTGGTGCACGACGGCTGGCGAGTGCTCGGCGTTGACTGCTTCACTGACTACTACCCACGCTCATCCAAAGAACGGAACCTGGAGGTTCTTCGGGGCAACCCCGCCTTTCGCTTCGTGGAAGCGGATCTGGTGACGGCCGACTTGCAGCCTTTGAGCTCCGGAGTGGATGTGGTTTTTCACGTGGCGGGCCAAGCCGGGGTGCGCGCCAGCTGGGGTGCAAGCTTCGAGACCTATCTGAACAACAACGTTCTGAGCACGCAGAGGCTGCTGGAGGGGGTCAAGAGCACCGGTCTCCATCGATTTGTCTACGCTTCGTCGAGCTCTATCTACGGAGATGTGGACGCACAGCCCATTGTCGAAAACACGCCACCGCGCCCCGTATCCCCCTATGGCGTGACCAAGCTGGCAGGCGAGCATCTCTGTAACCTGTACGCTGCGAACTTCGGAGTGCCCACGACACAGCTACGCTACTTCACCGTCTACGGACCACGCCAGCGGCCCGACATGGCCTTCCACAAGCTCATTCGAAGTATGCTACGTGACGAACCATTCTCTCTCTACGGCGACGGCGAGCAAACGCGCGACTTTACCTATGTACGGGATGTAGTGGACGCCACGGTCAATGCGGCCGTCGCGCCACCGGGGTGTGTCTGCAACATCGCTGGCGGCGCGCGGGTTACTATGAACCAGGTCATCCACCTACTAGAGGAGCTGATGGGCCGGAAGGCGCAGGTCGAGCGGTCGTCTCTCCAGGCCGGAGACGCACGGCACACGTGGGCTGACACGTCAGCCGCCCGTGCTGCCCTGGGCTATCACCCCCAAGTTGCCCTGCGGGAGGGTCTGGAGGCGGAAATCGCCTGGCTGCGAGACAGCATGCGTTGGTCAACCCCTTGAGACCTCACCCGAACGCCGTGATGCCGACCACTCGGCCCTGATCAGGTGAAGTGCCCTGTTCTGCGCGACCGAGCCTCTGGAGTTCTACCTCGAGCTGCTCCTGGCTGCCAGCCTCGGTGTAGGTCGCGCGGGCGAACGTGCCCTCATGGTGTTCTCCTGGTACGGGAATCGGTCGAACAGAGCCGGGCAGCTTTTTCGAGCAACTCCGCCATTCTGCCCTCGGCGCCCTCTCCTGTGCGCCCATAGTACACGTGAACGCCACTCCCGCAGCCACGGCCATCGACGAGCAGAACAAAGCCCTGCTCGTCGAGCCACGCCTTGAACTGGCCCGTGGGATCGCCCAGTTTCCCCGAAAACCGCAGAAACCAAAGCCCTGGCTGGCGTTCCGCAGCGGCGATCAGCTGCTTCACATCGTCAGCGCTGCCCCCGACCAGCCGCTGCCCGAGAGATGGCCGGTAGTAGAGCATGGGATTGGCCCAGTAGCGCGGCGACACATAGATGGCTTCGTCGGCGAGCAAGTTGTCACTGATGAACGCACTGATCTCTCGCCAGTTTTCTTTTTCCCAGAGGTAGTGTGTGCGCAGGCCGGAGTAGTTGGCAGGCAAGAAGACCAGCAAGGCCGCGCCAGCCGCAAGGAGCGGCGCCAACTGTGGGGCCCTGGCGCGCGCCAGCAACCTGCACGCCAATCGTCCTCCTGCGGCAAGCCCTTCGGCCACCAGGAGCAAGAGGATTGGCAGAAAGAAGATGACGTAGCGAAAGTTGAAGAAGTGGGCCGCAGCAAAGGCACTCAGCCCTGCCAGTGGAACCGCAAACCAGAGGCTGATCAGCAGCAATACCTGCCACCTTCTTCTTGCGACCACAGCCACTACTCCCAGTAGCAGAGCCACAGCGTACAGATAGAGCCGCCATCCGTAGGCGCGGGGGCCAAAAACCGACATCATGTCGCGGAAGAACTGGAGCGAGAGTTCAAAGCGTGGCAGACCCGCTGTCTGTATGGGTGATCCGCCGGGACCAGCCTGCCGCCAAAACGCGAGTAGCACCGGGAGCCATGGCAGGTACAGGGCCAGCCCAAGCAACAGGCAGGCGGCAAGACGCACAGAGCGCGGGTCGAGCCGTCGCTGACTCAGGGATGAGTGGAGCAGGACCAACAGGGAGAACAGGGCTTCCGCCCCAAGAACAAACCAGGCGAAGTGATGAGTGTAGAGCAGTAAACCGAAGGTTACACCCAGGCCTGCCCACCAGGACCAACGGTTCTCAGCCAGCGCCTGCAAGAGGAGCACAAGCGATAGGCAGCAGAGTAGCTCCAGCAGGGCATACGGGCGCGCCTCCTGAGCATAGCCGATGACGTAAGGAGAGATCGAATGGAGAAGCGCACAGGCAAGCCCCGCCCCCTCGCTCATGAGTCGCCGTCCGAGCAGGTAGACAAGGGGAAGCACGAGCGCGGCGGCCATCGCAGAGGGGAATCGCAGGACGAACTCACTGCCTCCAAAGTGGACTACTCCAATCATCAGCAGCAGGTGCAGTGCGCCCTGATTGGGATCGAGCCGGAGCACCTTCAGCACTCCGATCGATGGAGCGTCACGCGCCAAAACCGCAGTGAACCCCTCGTCCGCCCAGAAACTCCGCTCCCCCAGGCGGGCCAGGGCAAGGCCCCAGCCTATGAGCACAGTCACCAACAAGGCAATCCGTACGGCGGCGCGGTTCATGGTGTAAGTCATCGTCCTAGGGGGCCAGTACTAGATACATTGGACGCTCCACAGTGAGCAGGGCCAGACCAGCTTTCTCGGCGTAGGCTACCGGCTCGCCCACACTATCGAACGCTCCCCGCAACTCCTGTAGAGAGACTCGGACGGTGCGCGGCTGCGCGTCGGCAGGCCAGACAACCTGAATTCGATCGGAACTGCGCCGAAAGCCGTAGCTCTCGATTCCCTCGTAGCCGACCGCCCCAGTATACTCCGCCTTGTCGAGCTGCTCCACAGCCACGGCAAGGGCCTTCCCACCCGGCCTTGGCGAGAGATCGGGATTGAGCAGGGCCATGTGTCGCCAGCCGGGGGCTTCCCAGCCATACCATATGACGCTCACCAGGCCCAGTGCACGGCCACGCGCGTAGAGCTTGGTAACATAGTCTCCTTGGAAGCCCGGAAACTCGGCGGGAGGTGGCTTGGAGCCGAACCAGCCAAGGCCCGCCTCGTTGAGAAGAAGTGGCTTGGCAACACCATGCTGCGCCATCACATCTCGCAGGAACTGGGCCTTTCCGGCCACTACACCGCCGCGGGAGTTCCAGGGCATATCCGGGAGCCTGTCTGACTCAGGGACGCTCGCAGAGTAGAAGTAGGTGTAGGCATGAAAGGCAAGGAGGTCAAATGAGTTGCCTGCGCCGGCCTCAAGCACACCCGACATGAACGTGGAGGGGGGAGTGTCCGGCCTGTCCAGCAAGAGCCCGCCGACAATTACCCGTGCGCTGGGATCGGCCTCCTTGATGGCCGGATAGGCGGCCAATAGCATCTGTCCAAAAGCGCGCCCACCGTAGAATGGATCATTGGCATCCCCCCAACAACCAATGCCACTGTAGGCCGGCACCAGTGAAGGATCGACGTCAGGCTCATTGTAGAGCTCCCAGTCATGTATGTTGAATGGAGGAAGGCTATAACGCTCCACAGCCGCTTGCAGGAACTGGGCATATTCATCCAGCGCATCATCCTTGATCGGGGAGCAGGCGTGACTGGTGACCTGCCTGGCCCATAAGGGTGTGTACATGACCAGCAGAGTCACCTGGATGCCAACCTGCGCAGCGTTGACCAGCTCCTGCTCGATCCCGGCCATTTTGTCCCACAGGTACGTGGGTGGATCGGTGCGAACGGGCTCCACGTAGTCCCAATTCAGCTCAGACACGCGGGTGACTCCCACTCCGGCTGCCGCAGCCTGCGCCAAGCCATGTGCCGCATCAACCTGCTGCATGGCTACTCCAAAGTAAGGCAGGCTATGGCTCGGCTTGGAGGTGGACGATGGAGTCTCGGTGACGAGAGCGGGCGTCAAGGTGCTGGTAGGCATCAGAGAACCCGTTGACTGCCCCCCTCCCTGCTCAGAGCGGTCAACCGAGGCGCTCGGAGTGGGCGTGGCCAAACGGTCCGTTGGGCCTGAACTCGTCGGCTCTGTGGCTGGTGGCTGCGACGTCGGCGAGGATGCCACCGGCGTGAAAGTGGATTGGGCAGGAAGCTCTGTCGAAGAAGGGGGCAACAAAGCTGCGGCATCCGCAGATCCCATCGTTGCGTGCGTATTCCCCTCGCCTGGAGCAGCTAGACCGGGTACCAGAAACACGGCGATGAGGGACGCCGCCGCGAAGGCAGAGAGAAAGACCAGCAGGCCGGCGAGGAAGAAACGCCTTGACTCGCCGGGCCTGCGGAAAGAGTGCGAATGCGACATGGGCCAGATCAGCCGCGTGCTGGGCAGCGACGAGGCGTTGGCACTCCGAGGCTCAAGGCTTCACCACATACACGGGGCTGTAGCCCAGTTGGATTGTCCCCGAACCCAAGCTCACACCATACCGGTCGTAGGCCAGGGCGCCAACTGGCACCGCCACCATTCGAGGCTGCCCATCGATGGACCAGATGACATCCATCCTATTGCCACTGATCAGGCCGAAGGCATAGCCTTCGACGCCTACGGGATAGCCGGAGACCAGAGACGTGTAGTAGGCCTGCGAGAAGAAGGATGTGGCTGCCTCGTAGGCGTAGTAGGAAGGCTTCTTCGAGAGGTCTCCGCGAAGCAGGCCGTTGTTGCGACCTTCCCAGTCGTCGGTCATGGAGTAATAGATCAGCTTCGTGAGGCCGAGCGACAAGGCTTCCGCGTAGGCACGCGGCACATACATCGCCTGCGTCTCGAGAGAGTCCGGCGTGGGGTTGTCTGAGATAACAAGCATCGAGCCCTCTGTAGCCATGATCGGCTTGTCCTCAAACCCATAATCGTCCAGCACCGACCTGAGGAATGCCGCCTTCTCGGGGATCGCCGTGATCGAGTCCCAGTTCCCGTTGCGCATTACTCCGAGTGCCCCCTGGTAGTAGGTATAGACATTGAACCCAAGAACATCGAAGTAGGGTCCGCCGCCGCCTTGCAGAATGCCGCGAGTGAACTCCGACGGAACGCCCGACGGCTTGTCCAGCAGGAGTCCACCGACGATAACCTCGGCCTCGGGTGCCGCCGCCTTGATTGCGGGATAGGCTACCTGCAGCATCTGGCCGAAAGCACTTCCCCCAAAGTCAGGCAGATCTGCGTCGCCCCAACAGCCAATCCTCGAATCAGGCGGAAGGTGGGCGTCGAGCGGGTCTATATCCGGCTCGTTCCAGATCGACCAGTGGCGAACGTGATAGGGGTGTACGCTGTAGCGACTCACCAGAGCCTGCAGGAATTGGGCGAAGGCACTCAGCCGGTCAGCCTTGATCGGCCCGCAGCTATAGCCCGGTAGTGCCTGGGCCCAGCTTGGGGTGTGGTGAATGTTGCCGATCAACTCGAGCCCGCTATTGGCCGCGTTCTCCAGACTGGCAGTATCGACTGCCGTCCATACATAGGTCGGTGGAGAGGTACGGACGGGCTCGATCAAGCTCCACGAGAAGGTGACCGAGCGCACCGTTTTCGCGCCGGCCGCGACTGCTTCGGGAAGGCCAAAGTCATCGGTCACCTGCTGCATGCGGACGCCAAAGATAGACTCAATTGGCACGTGCTTGTTCATGATCAGCGGCATATGTATAGCATACTGAGCAATCGGCGAATGCTCGTGCGTCATCAGAGGCAGACGTGCAGCATCATTCTGAGCAGGAGAGCTCGCAGACACTCGATATGAGCGTGCCTGAGCCCCAAGGACGAGAAGAATCGTCAGAGCTGCGAGTACACGCAGGCCAGCCTTGTTCCTTTTCATCCGTCTTTTCAAACCCTTGGTCAGATTGTGGCCGCGGTTCGCGACCAGCACTACGTGTCGGCAGGAAGGGCCTCCTCGCCTCCCCGATGCAATTCAAAGTATAGCACAGCCAGGTCCAGCAAGCAAGAGATTGCCGCGCCAGGAGGCAGATCCGCTGCGGCAACACGGGGGAGGTTTGGCTGCCCACTGCCGGGATGCTATAATTGCATTGGCAAGGAAGTTGGCTAGTGAAGGAAGAGCAACATGGCCCAGTGCTGGAGGGATCGGCCAGTGCCTGCTACTGGAACTGGTGGCACCGCAACAGGCGCGTACTGTCACTGGTCGTGCTGGGCACTGTGACGCTGGCTTGGTTGATCTTTCTGTTTGGCCGGTGGGGCTTCGACGACCCGTACGTCACGTATCGCTACACCGACAATCTCCTGTCGGGCAAGGGCCTCGTATACAACGCCAGCGAAAGGACCTTGAGCACCGTATCGCCTTTCTATGCGCTGCTCTTGGCAGGACTAGGCCTCGTGTGGCCTGATGTGCCCCGAGTCAGCAACTGCATCGGCCTGATATCTGTTGTTGCGTCGGCGTTGCTGCTTGTGAGGTGGGGGCAGCATGGTCAAGGGCCCGCTGGCATGATTGCCGGCCTGTTGCTGAGTGTCTGGCCGCTGATCTTGCAGACGACCGGTCTGGAAAAATCCCTCTTCATGCTCCTGGCACTGGCGGGATTGTATGCGGCCGAGCGCTCGCGATTCGTACCGGCCGCATGCGCGCTGGCCTTGGCCGGCATCCTTCGCCCAGAAGGACTACTGATCGGGGTTGTGGTGGGCCTGGCAGTCGTCGTACGGCGGCAGCCGGTGCCCTGGCGAGCAGTGATCCTCTATCTGGTGCCCCTAACCGTATGGTATGGAGCCATGTGGCTCACCTCAGGATCGCTCCTACCGACCAACCTAATCGCCAAACAGCAACAAGCCCGAATGAGTGGCAGTACTGGCTTCTTTGCCGGATTCCTTCGACTCCTAGGCCAATACGCTCGGCAGCCCCTCTACTGGCTGCATGCCGCATTGGCCATCTTTGGGTTGGAGCAGGTGTTGGTCCGTGCCCGGCACTGGGGGCCATTGCTGGCATGGACGGCCCTCTATTTCCTGGGATACGGCCTTCTCGGCGTTAGCCCCTACTTCTGGTACTATGCCACGCTGGTACCTGCCGTTCTTGTTCTCGTAGCCGAAGGAGCGGTTGGAGTAATCCGTGGGCTCGGCAAGTTGCGTATCCCTCGCCCTCTGGCGACCGGCGTCGCAGGCGTACTCGTCGTCTGCCTGCTGGCTCCGCCGCTCACAGGCATCACCGCTTTGGCATGGCGTCCTGATCCAAGGCTGGCCGTCTACCAGGAAATCGGTGAGTGGCTCAAATCGGAGACGCCCCAGACGGCGACTGTGGGGACGCTGGAGGTGGGCATCATCGGCTACTATTCACAGCGGACGATGATCGACTTCTCCGGACTGATCCAGCCCGAGATTGCCCGGCAGCTTTCTGTCGAGGGCACCTACGGCGGCTCAACGAAGTGGGCAATCGAGCATTATGCGCCGGACTATGTGGTGCTCGATCGGGTCGCTTTCTCCAGACTCCCAACGACAAACTGGTTCACCGCCATCTACGCCCCAGTGCGCAACTTCGCAGGTCTGGGCACGCTGTGGCTGACCGTCTACAAGCGCACCGAGGCACAACTGTGACACGGTCCACTCAGCCTTTGCGACTGTCTCGCTGGGCAAGCCCACGGGCGGCCCTGATCCTGCTTCTCTGGCTTGTGGTCCTCGTCCTGGGGATGAGGAGCGTCCTGAGCCGGCTATCGGTTCCTTCATGGGGAAATCCCCTGGGCGACGCCCAGTCCCCTGAGCTTGGCGAGGGCAGCCACGCTGAGCAGAGCTTCGCAGCCCCGCTACCTGGGCTGGCGGGCGTTGAGGTGACGATATGCGCCGCGCCGTCCACCGAAACGCAGCGCGTGACGTTGCACTTGACCGAGGACCAGGAGGGAACATGGTTGGGGGAAAAGACCGTGGATGTGGGTCCCGGGGCCTCGGAGATGGGACTTCGGCTTGACTTGGCCCCGATCGCCAACTCGCAGGGAAGGACATTCCGCTTGAGTGTGGAATCAGATGCCCCACCTGGGCAGGGCGTGACCGTACGCTACAGCCCCGGCAGTGCCGTACCGGATGCCAGTGCCTATTTCGATGGCAAGCGCATTGGGGGGAATCTCCAGTTCCAGACCTACTACACTCTGAACACCCGGCAAAAGGTAGACCTGATACTAACCCGGCTTGCCGAGGGCAAACCCCGCGGCCTGGATAGCAGGTGCTTCTACGTCGGTTCGGGACTCGTGTACGCGGGTGTTCTGGGCCTGTTCGTGTGGCGGATCGTGATGGCTGCACTTGGCAGGGAGAAAGACCGGCCATGAGCGTCGTCTCTTTCGACGGAGTATCCAAGAAGTTCACCCTCCACCGCGAGAGGTCTCGCTCCTTTCAGGAGCTTTTCCTGGCCCTACTCAACCGCCAGAGAAGCCCCACCAACGAGGTGTTCTGGGCCCTGCGCGACGTGAGCTTCGCCGTCGAGCGCGGTGAGATGCTGGGTCTGATCGGGCCAAACGGCGCAGGCAAGAGCACAGTTCTCAAGCTGATCTCGCGGATCATTGACCCGACATCCGGCCATATCGAGGTCAATGGACGGCTCGGTGCGCTCTTGGAGCTCGGCACAGGCATGCACCCAGAGCTGACAGGCCGAGAGAACATCTATCTGAATGGGGCGTTTGTCGGCTTCAGCCGCCGGGAGATCTCGCGCCGGATCGACGAGATCATCAGCTTCTCCGAGATGGGGCGCTTCATCGACGTGCCGGTGAAGCACTACTCGTCTGGAATGCACATGCGCTTGGGGTTCGCCATTGCGATCCAGTTCGAACCCGAATTGCTGCTGGTGGACGAAGTCTTGGCCGTGGGCGACCAGGCGTTTCAGTACCGGTGCCTGGACCGTGTACAGCGGCTCAAGCGCCATGGAGTGGCCATTCTGCTCGTGACCCACGCCCGAGAGACCGTGCGCGAGCTTTGCGATCGAGCCATCTGGCTGGACGAAGGCTGCATACAGTCTCAGGGTGTTGTCGAGCAGGTCATGGAGGCATACATGGCACACGTGCGAGCACAGGATCAGCAGGTGCTGACCAAGGCCGAGTCGGCATGGCGAAGCGGAGAGCCGGGGCCAACCGCAACCGCCTCGCGCTGGGGGTCGCGTGAGGCGGAGATCGTGTTGGTGCAGCTACTGGACGGACACAACCAGGAGCAGCGGAGCTTCAAGACCGGCGAGCCATTTGTCCTGCGAATCCACTTCCTCGCACATAGACGCATCGAGCACCCCCAGTTCGGAATGGCATTGTACAGCGCGAATGGGCTTCACATCAACGGCCCGAACACCGTGACGTCTGGATTCGAGATCGACGCGATCGAGGGCGCCGGAACGATCGACTATTGCATCGATCGGTTGCCTCTCACCGCTGGCTCGTATCTTCTGAGCGCGACCATCTACGACCATGATGGACTCCATGCCTACGATCACCATCACCAGGGATATCGATTCCGTGTCTACCAAGACGACACTCCTCAGGAAAGATATGGGACGGTGATCATCCCCTCCCAGTGGCACATGGGGAAGGAAGACACCGCTACATGACCCGAGCCCTGATCATCTGCCACGACCTGGTGGGGCCCCGCATGGCAGGACCGGCCATCCGCTTCTGGGAGTTGGCGCGGGTGCTCGCTCGGCAGCTCGATGTAACCCTCGCACTTCCGGGAGGGACGAGCCTCGAGCCGGATGGCTTTCGCCTGCTGCCCTACTCACCTCAGGACAAGTCGGGCTGTGCGGAGCTTGCGCAGGCTGCCAACGCGCAGGCCGACGTAGTCATTGCCAGCGGGCACCAGGTATGGCAGATGCCCTTTCTACGCAGCCTGAGTGTGCCATTGGTGGCCGACCTCTGGATCCCGCTGCCGGTCGAGTCCGTCGCATGGCATGCCTTTGCGGACCGGCCAAGGCAAATGGCTGCCTACAGGGACGCGTGGCGCGCGACCCAGGCTGTAGCGCGCCACGCCGACTTTGTGATAGTGGCAAGCGAGCGGCAGCGGGACTTCTGGCTGGGTGTGCTTACGGCATGCGGTCGACTGCACCCAGATGTCTACGCCGGGGACAGCGACCTGCGGAACTTGGTCGAAGTTGTGCCTGTGGGCTGCCCGGCAGAGCCGCCGAAGCCTGCTAATGCGATCAAGGGTGTTTGGCCGGGCATCGGGCCACGAGACCGAGTCATTCTCTGGACAAGCGGCGTTTGGAACTGGTTTGACCCGCTGACCCTGCTTCGCGCCATGCCAGAGATCGCTGCCAGCCACCCGGACGCACGACTCGCCTTCATAGGAGTGAGGCATCCCGATGCCGAGCGCATCCCGGAGATGGAAACCGCCCGAGAGGCACGCGCACTAAGCGAAGAGCTGGGCCTCGACGGCCGGTGCGTCTTCTGGGGCGAGTGGGTGCCATACGCCGAGCGTGGTGCCTATCTGCTCGATGCCGATGTGGGCGTCTCACTTCACCGGACCGGGCTGGAGCCGCGGTACGCTTTCCGGGCTCGCTTGCTCGACTCGATCTGGGCCGGGTTGCCCATGGTACTCACCGGTGGCGATGCCCTGGGCGATCTTTTTGAGGAACGTGGCTTGGGTACGAAAGTGCCTGCCTACGACGTCACTGCCGTAACGCGTGCGCTGATGGGCTTTCTGGACGAGCCCGACACGCGCCGGCAACGGAGCAAGACCTTCGACGAACTGCGTACGACATACAGCTGGGAACGGGTTGCCGAGCCCTTGATTCACTTCTGCGACGCTCCGCGACTGGACCCAGCCAAGGCGGAAGTCATGGCCTTGACCCGAGCCGGCGATGGGGGGGAGCGTGCCACGTGCGACGCCGAGATCGCGCGCTTGCAGAAGCTGGTCCAGGGCTACGAGTCGGGCCGCTTCATGCGGCTGATGGCGGCCCTGCGCCGCCGAGGGAAGAAGGGCCTACCATGAAGCGGCCTTTGCCCGACTTCACAGACACTCCCGTAGCGCCCAGCCGCCCACGCTTTCCCTACAACACAGCGCAGGCGAGTGCTCCGCCCGCGGTGAGCATCATCACGCCCTACTTCAACACCGGCGAGGTCTTTCTGGAGACCGCGCAATGCGTCATGGGCCAGTCGCTCCAGCAATGGGAATGGCTCATCGTAAACGACGGCAGCACACAGCCCGACTCGCTGCGCATCCTGGACGCGTTCCGCAACAGGGATCCGCGAATCAGGGTCATTGACATGGAGCGCAACCGAGGTCTGCCCGCTGCACGCAATGCCGGGCTAAGGGAAGCGAATGCGTCCTCCGTGTTCTTCCTGGACTCGGACGACCTGCTGGAACCCACCACCCTTGAGAAGACAGTGTGGTGCCTCGAGTCCTACCTCGAGTTCAGCTTCTGCAAAGGGCTCACCGTGCATTTCGGTGCGATCGAAGGCCTGGCCTACAGCGGCTTTGAGGCAGGTACGTTGTTCTTGTCACGCAACGTAGTCACCATCCGCTGCCTGGTGCGCCGAGACGTCGCTCTGGCCGTTGGTGGCTTCGACGAATCGCTCGTTCATGGCCTGGAGGATTGGGACTTTTGGCTCAAATGCGCTTCTCGCGGCTATTGGGGCCACACGATCCCCGAGTTCCTGGACTGGTATCGGCGCCGCGAGAGCCACTCTGATCGATGGGCTGCCTGGACACCAGATGGCGTCAAGGAGATGCGCAGAGAGCTGCGGCGCAGGTACCCCGAGCTGTTCGCAGGACAGTTCCCGCCGGTCGGCGCACGCCCTCTGTCGCCCTATTCCAGTGTCCCAGATTGCATTCCTTTCGACAACCTCTTGGCCAAAGACTCGCAGCGCACCCTTCTCATCGCCCCGTGGATGGCGCTCGGTGGCTCCGACAAGTTCAACCTGGACCTTATCGGGCAGCTCCAGTTTCGTGGGCACGATGTTTCGATGGCCACGACTCTGCCTGACAACTATCCCTGGTACAAGGAGTTTGCGCGCCTTACGCCGGATATCTTTATTCTACCGAACTTTCTACGCCCGAATGACTATCCCCGCTTCCTCGCCTACCTGATCCGCTCGAGGCGATTCGACTCCGTCGTTGTATCAAACAGCGAGTTGGCCTACCGGTTTCTCCCCTTTTTGCGCTCACAATGCCCGGAGACGACCTTTGTCGACTATTGCCACATGGAAGAGGAGTACTGGAACAATGGTGGCCATCCCCGGCAGGCGGTGGCATACCAGGACTCGCTGGATCTCAATATCGTGTCTTCGCATCATCTCAAGGCATGGATGACAGCCAGGGGAGCAGATGCCTCGCAGATTGAGGTCTGCTACACCAACGTCGACACCGAGCTGCTGTCTCCCAAGCCGGGCATGAGAGCCCAATTACGCAGCAGTATGGGGCTGGCGCCGGACGTGCCCGTTCTGCTCTATGCAGGCCGGCTGTGCAAACAGAAGCAGCCCCAGGTCTTTGCCCGGGTGGTGCAGCTGCTCCATGCTCGACACCTCAGTTTCCTCTGCCTGGTCGCTGGTGACGGCGAAGACAGGAAGTGGCTCGTCTCGGCACTGCGTCGGCGTCGCCTGACGAGCCATGTGATCATGCTCGGCGCCGTGTCTCCCGAAGGAATGCGGGACCTGTACGCGGTCAGCGATGTGCTCTTCCTCCCTTCCCAAATGGAAGGAATCGCCCTCACCATATTCGAGGCCATGGCGATGGAAGTTGTCCCAGTCAGCGCCGACGTAGGGGGGCAGAGCGAACTAGTGACCCCTGAGTGTGGAGTCCTGATCAAGCCCGGAAACGAAGAGCAACAGGCCGTCGCGTACGCCGATGCCCTGGAACGCCTGCTCCGGTCCCGCGACCTGCGAGACCCCATGGCACGCTCGGCCAGAGATAGGGTATGTTCGGGATTCCGCATTGAACAGATGGGCGACAGAATGGCGCAGCTCATCGACCTGGCCGAGACGTACCGTCACACTCGGCCCAAACCTGCAGTTGGCCCTCGCCTTGGCACCGAGCATGCGGTACAAGCCGTGGAGCACGCGCGAGTCTTGGAGGCCGCCAACCCCCTGTGGAAGTATCATGGCCTGGAAGCCGCTCGCCGGCGATCAAAGGCTCTGATCAAACCGTTCAAGGCAGCGGTCTGGAGGCTGCTTCAGCGGGCTGCCCCTCTCGTGCGCCTGGCTCGCGGCGCCAAGGATGTGGTCTGGATCACCGGGCATCGGATCAAGGTACGAGTCCTCGGCACGTGAACCGACCATTCATCTCCGTCGTAATCCCGACGCTGAACGCTGGCTCCCGGTTCGGGCAGATGCTCACTGCTCTACGAGCCCAACGCACGCCAGAGAGCGTCGAGATTCTGGTCATCGACTCCGGTTCAAGCGACGCTACGCTGGAGCTTGCGCGAAACGCGGGGGCGCGCATACTCTCAATCCCACGACAAGCCTTCCACCATGCCCGCACACGGAACCAGGCAATCGCAGAGAGCAGAGGAGAGCTGGTTGCGCTGACTGTGCAAGACGCTGTCCCCAAGGACGATGGCTGGCTGGCCCGTCTTGTCACCCCGCTCTTGGCAGACCCGGGTATTGCCGGAAGTTACGGGCTACAACGGGCCCCTTCGACCGCAGGCTTCGTGGCAACAACACAGAGTGCAGCATGGTGCGAGGCCCACAGCCAAGCCGAAGTCAGGTCATTGCCGGCCCCCCACCTCT
Source organism: uncultured Chloroflexia bacterium (assembly GCA_963701775.1). GTDB lineage: Bacteria > Chloroflexota > Anaerolineae > JAAYZQ01 > JAAYZQ01 > DAOQVR01. The sequence continues at coordinate 154,001 of CAVPBH010000027.1, read as the reverse complement.
TTTGGGAGATGCCGCCTGAGCAGAGGCTCGAGCTGGTGCGCTTTGACAACGTAACATCTTGCCTGCGGCGCAGTGTCTGGGACCGCCTGCCTTTGCCGGACTATAGGTATGGAGAAGACATGGGCTGGGCAAAGGGGGCCCTGTTGGCCGGCTTCCAGATAGCCTTTGTTCCTGAAGCGCAGGTGTGGCACTCCCACGAGCGAGGGTGGCCGTACGAGCTGCGCCGCGCGTATGTGGATGGTCTCTCGCGAGTACTTCTCGTAGGTTGGCCTTCGCCGTCACTGAAGCTCGCAGATGCCCTCGACATGCTTCGCCGGCTCTTCTTCACTCTCAGGACCCGTCGATACGACTCCGTGACGGACCCAGATGCCGTGCGCGCCTTTCTACTGGCAGAGCGGCGCAACTACGCGGCCGCCGTGAAGGCCGGCTCCAAGCCGGCTCTGGCTTACGAATCAGTCCTACGGTTCTGCTTGGCCCTGACCAATACTGCAGCTCGGCAATGCCCTGGTACAGCTTTGCCGGACAAGGCATGGGTTGGCCTGCTTCGCTTCGCGACAACTACCGTCGTCGGGCAGAACCTCGGCTCAAACGCGCCTGGGGCACTCAAGGCGCCGGTATTTGAGAGAATGGCTTGGCATGTGCTACACTGGCTGCTGAACGGCAGAATCTAGGGTGCACGAGGGGTTCAGAGTGAAGGCTCTTTTCGGCGAACTACTCACCCGCCGGTTCATCGACTCGCCCATCTTCGTGGTAGGGGCAAACCGCTCCGGGACATCGGTCCTCTTGCGTGCTTTGAGCGCACACCCCAACATCTGGTGGTCCATTGGCGAGGCTCCACTCATGGCCATGATGGCTGCCATTCCGGATGCCATCGAGTTCTCGGAGTTCCGTGACTACTACGTCGAGAATCTGCGGCTGCCAAAGACCTACCTGTACTCCGGCCTGCGCAGGCTCTGCTTCGAGTATGCCGTCGGGTCAAACTACGGCTGGGATAGGATAGTGCAGGGCCTGAGGAAGGGGGACTTCTCGATCCGGAAGAAGAGCTACTGGTGCGCCAAGCTATTCCCAGAGCAGGGGCACTGCCGAGGGCTCAGGCAGCTGTTCAGAAGTCCGAGATTCGTGTACATCATCAGGAATGGCATCGAAGTCGTTCACTCGCGCACCAAGTTCGCCGGTTTCAGGGACCTGGATTTCGAGACTCAGTGCCATGCGTGGGCTTCCAGCTTTCAGTTCTTCGACCACCTCGCAAGTGCCGAAGACGCGATACGGGTCCGCCACGAAGACCTGGTGGCGGACGCAGAGCGCTTTGTGCGCCGAATCCTCGACTTCCTGGAATTGAGCTTTGACAGCCGGCCGGTAGACCTGGTGAAGAGCACCCTGGTAATCCCCCTCGATCAGCCTAGCGCCTCCGGTGTGGACGCAAGGCAGATCCTGGAGGCGCGCCGCCCGGCCTATGAGGACTGGACTGCGGAGCAGCGTGCGACGTTCAAGGCCGTGGCCGGTGAGGCCATGGCACACGCCGGATACGAGATCCCCTTCTAGGGATCCGCCTAGTAGGCTGTCGGCGATCGCGCTCCAGATGAGAATCTTGCTGGTATCCCACAAGTTCCCCCCGCACAGCCTGGGGGGCGTGGAGGTCTATACTCAACACCTGGCCCAGGCGCTGGCGGCGAAGCACGAAGCAGCCGTCTTCTTCAGGCATGACCTCGACGACGGCACAGCCTTCGCCGAGCATGACGGAGTAGCTGGGCATGTCAGGCTTCGGTCCGTCTCGCTCAACCCAAGGGGGATTGGGGCATCAGCACCGGGCGAGTTTTGGCGCACGTTCCGGAACCGCGCCGTGGAAGCAAGCTTCGCTCGCTGGCTGTCGGACTTGCGTCCAGATATCATCCACTTCCAGCATGTGATGGGACTCTCGGCTCGGCTTCTCCCCCTGGCTCGCACGGCTGGTGTGCCCGTTCTGCTCACGCTCCACGACTACTGGTTTCTCTGCGGCAACTCGCAGCTCATTTGGCCCGATGGGCAATTGTGCCGGGGCAAGGCATGGGGTATCAACTGCGTGCGGTGCGCCGCTGCCGCGCGCTTCCCTTCGCCCATCGTGCGCTACCTGCGGCCCGCGTTGGCCCCGCTCTTTCTCTACCGGGACAGGGCAGTGAGGAACGCCGCGCTGAAGGCAGATCGTCTGCTCTCCCCCTCGCACTTCCTGATTGGCCAATACACCGCTGCCGGCTTTCCGGCTGGCCGACTCGCCTTCTTGGAGAACGGTATCCCTGCGCAGGAGATAGGGAGCCAACCGCGACAGCCCGGGACCGGCACCCTGCGCGTGACCTTTCTTGGGTCGTTGGCCTGGCAGAAAGGGGTACACCTGCTCGCCGAAGCCTGGCGGGCACTGCCACCAGGCACGGGCCGGCTGCGCATTTGGGGCGATCCGGCGACCTTCCCAGGGTACAGCGCCAGGGTGCGCACGTTGCTCGACGGAACCGGCGCAGAGATGATGGGTCGCGTTCCGAACGACCGCGTGGGAGAGGTACTGGCCGACAGCGATGTGGTCGTCGTGCCGTCGCTCTGGTACGAAAACTCCCCGGTTGTAATCCAGGAGGCGCGGGCGGCCGGCGTGCCGGTCGTGGCCGCGCGTCACGGGGCGCTCGTGGAAAAGGTCCGCGACGGCGTGGATGGATTGCTCTTCACACCAGGAGACGCCGGCGCCCTCCGGCAGGCACTGCTACGCTTGGCCGAGGAACCCGGACTTCTCGCGCGGCTGCGGCTCGGAGTGCCACCGGCCATGGGCTTGGGAGAGCATGTGGAAAAGCTGGAGCAGATCTATGAGCAAGTTGGTCATTCAGATCCCGTGCTTTAACGAAGAGAAGAGCCTGCCGCTGACCGTGCGTGACCTTCCACGGTCGCTGCCGGGGATCGACGCGGTCGAATTCCTCGTAATCGATGACGGCAGCACCGACCGGACAGTCGAGGTGGCCGAGTCCATGGGGGTAGAGCACATCGTTCGCCTGCCTCGGAACATGGGGTTGGCGCGCGCCTTCCTGGCAGGGCTTGAGGCAGCGTTGGCCTGCGGCGCCGACATTATTGTCAACACCGATGCCGACAACCAATACTGCGGCGAGGGCATTGGTCGGCTCGTCGCTCCGATCCTGGCCAAGCGTGCTGACATCGTGGTGGGGGATCGCGGCGTTGGCACGCTGGCTCACTTCTCTCCGCTCAAGCGGCGGCTTCAGCGACTCGGGAGCTGGGTTGTGCACAAAGCGGCCGGCGTAAGCACGCCAGACGCCACCAGCGGCTTTCGAGCGTTGAGCCGTGACGCTGCACTGCGCACCTTGGTCCTGAGCGAATACTCCTACACGCTCGAGACACTCATCCAGGCAGGTGCGCAGCAGATGGCAGTCGAGTATGTGCCCGTTCGCACCAATCCCAAGACCCGGCCTTCCCGGCTGATTCGCAACACACCCCAGTACCTCGGCCAATCGACCGCGACCATCCTGCGCACCTACACGTTCTACCGGCCACTGCGCGTCTTTTTCGCCTTGGGAGCGGTCTTCGTCGCCATCGGGGTGGCGCTAGGATTGCGCTTCCTCTATTTCTACATCGCGTCCGGCGGGGTGGCGGGCCATGTCCAATCCCTCATCCTGGCAGCGATTCTGCTCATCGTCGGTTTTCAGGTGTGCCTGATTGGGCTGCTCGCGGACCTGATCGGATTCAATCGCCGGATCCTTGAGGAGGTTCTGTACCGAGTGCGCCGCATGGAGTTCGGCGCCGACAAGCGCGATCCAGCCACATTCCAAGGTGCGCCCACCAAGGAAAGGAAAGATGGCGAGCCCAATAGAGCGTGACCTTCCACGCTCGCGTCGGCGCCGAGCAGCTCTGGCCGGAGCCACCCTCCTGCTAGTTCTTGCAGTTCTGATAGGGAGTTGGCTACTGCTCCAGCCTCTTGATCGGCGCTTCACCGATGCAGACCAGGGGATGGTGGGCGAAAGCGCGGTCAACCTGGGACCTGGAATTACCGCTGGGCAGACGTTCGTCGCCCGGCACGCTGGGCTGGCTGGGATTGATTTCTGGCTGGCACCCACCGGCACCGACCCACAAACGCTCACTCTGCACCTGCGCGCCGAGCCTGTCGCTGGCGAAGACCTGGACCTGGCAGCGGTCACCATACCTGCCGGCACCCAGGCCGGATTCTTCAGGTTCGCATTTGCGCCTCGGGCCGACTCACTTGCGCAGTACTACTATGCCTGGATCGAGACAGAGGACGCCGGAGTGTCGCTAGCGCTCGGGGACGGAGCCAGTTATTTGGACGGAGCGGCCTACCGGGATGGGGTGCCGCTGGATGCGCAGGCCTCATTCCGCCTGGCATACGCGCCTGGGCCTGTGACCTTGAGCCTGCTCAAGGCTGCACCGCACGCGCTCGGACTAGTGGGTGCCATGGTGCTGCTGCTCATGCTGCCCGGCTGGGCGCTCCTGGCGTCGCTGGGACCGGCACGCCACATGAGTTGGGGCGAGAGATCAGGCCTGGCCGCGGGCATCGGGCTCGCGCTCTTGCCTCTGCTCGTGCTGTGGACCGACGTTGCAGGCCTGCACCTGGGAGCATTGTATGCCTGGCTTCCGGCCGGTGCCGGGTTGGCTTTTGTCGCCTGGCGGGCCAGGAGATGGCGACCGCGGCAATCTGTGCAGGCTCTGCGGGGATGGGCGCGATCACAGGCCCTGTGGCCTGACCTCGCGCTGATTCTCTTGCTGGCGCTGATCGTGGGAACCCGACTGCTCGTCGTGCGCACAGTGGAAGTCCCGTTGTGGGGAGACGGCTACCAGCACACCATGATCGTGCAGCTCTTGGTGGACCATCGAGGGCTGTTCGACTCCTGGCAGCCCTACAGCGCCATCGACCGTTTCACTTACCACTTTGGCTTCCACAGTACAGGCGCCGGCTTCCACTGGATCACCGGACTGCCAATCCCGCAATCGGTTCTCTGGACCGGGCAGTTGCTGAATGCACTGGCAGTCCTCGCCCTCTATCCTCTCGCGGTGCGGATCAGCGGTAGCCGCTGGGGCGGAGTCGCATCCGTGCTTGTGGCAGGTTTGCTTTCGCCGATGCCTTCGGAATATGCGAACTGGGGGCGCTATACTCAGTTGGCGGGTCAGGTGATACTGCCCACAGCTGCCTGGCTGACTTGGGAGCTAGTCGAGACAGCCGGGAGGCGGTGGCGGCTCGCTCTCCTGGTCGCGCTGGTGGCAGGCGGTCTTGCGCTTACTCACTACCGGGTGCTCGCTTTCTACGCTGTTTTTGTCGTGGCATTGCTGCCCTTCTGCCTGGGGCGGAAGACCTGGCGCGAAACACTTCTGCGCATGTCAACGGGAGCGTTGGGCGCAGCCATCCTCTTTCTTCCCTGGCTTCTACATACCTTTGAGGGCGCTGCAATCCAGATGCTGGGCCACCAGCTCACAACATTGCCCGCTCAAATCAGCAGCGTCACGCGCGAGAACAACGCCGTGGGCAGCCTGCGACGCTATCTGGCGCCTGCATTGTGGATGGCACTGCCACTGAGTCTGGCCTGGGGTGCTTGGAGGCGTCTGCGCGGGCCATTGGTGGTCGTTGCGTGGTCGGCTCTGATGGTGCTTGCAGCCAATCCCGCCTGGCTCGGACTCCCCGGAACCGGGGCAATCTCCAACTTTGCGATCGTCATCGCCGCGTACATCCCGGCTGCTCTGCTGACAGGGTTCCTTGCGGCTGAGGCCATTTCCCGCCTACCAAGGCAGGACCTCGCTCAGGCACTGATTGCTGTATTGGCGTTGGCCGCCGGCCTCTGGGGAGCACAGGAGCGGCTGAGAGATGTCGAGGTAGCCAAGTACGCCTATGTTTCGCGGCCTGATGTGCGAGCCGCCAATTGGATCCAGGAAAACACCGCAGCAGATGCACGATTCCTGGTGAACGCCGCTCCTGCGTATGGGGGAACGAGCATCGTCGGTGCCGACGGCGGCTGGTGGCTGCCATTGCTGGCTCGAAGACAGAACACGGTCCCACCTCTGAACTACGCGACCGAGTTGGGCAGCAACTCCGCCCTGCGGCAGCAGATTGAGGAGGTCGCACAGGCTCGAGGAGGGACAAGGCGCCATGGATCCAGACGTGGTCGCCGCCCTGCGCAAAGCCGGAGTCACGCACGTGTACGTTGGGCAAAGGCAGGGTGCCGTAGGCGATAGCACATCGGCCGCACTCAACATTGAGCGCCTCTTGAGCAGCGATGCCTACCAGCCAATCTACCACCAGGACCGGGTGTGGATTTTCCAGTTGGTACAGACAGGCGACGACTAATGGAAGCAAGCGTCGCGCCAAGGTCTCCTGGCACCCTGCGCGTGTGCTATTTCGGCACCTATCGCGCCGAGTACTCACGAAATCACATATTGATTGAGGGCCTTCGGCGTAACGACGTCGAGGTGATCGAATGCCATGCCCCCCTTTGGAGCGGACTAGAGGATCGCATCCGGGCTGCCAGCGGAGGGTGGCTGCGTCCCGCATTCCTTCTGCGGCTGGTCAAGGCCATACGCCAGCTGTTGGCTGCTCACCGCAAGGTAGCAGACTACGACGTGATGATCTTGGGTTACCCAGGGCAGATCGATGTCTTCCTCGCGCGGTTGCTCACGTGGGTTCGGCGCAGACCGCTCGTGCTCGACGTTTTTATGTCACCTTACCTTATCGCCATGGAACGTGGATTGGTGACACGCCACCGCGTCACTGGGCGCCTCATCTTCTGGCTGGAGAAGGCGGCTTACCGCCTACCCGACCTGTTGATTCAGGACACCGCGGAGTACGTCGACTGGCTGTGCCATACGTTCAAGCTCGAGAAAGAGCGCTTCCGACTTGTGCCTACCGGCGCTGATGATCAGGTATTCCAGCCGGTGGACGGTACCTCGAGCGAGGAGGGCATCTTCCGTGTCGTATACTATGGATCGTTCATCCCGAATCACGGCGTGGGTACCATCGTGGAGGCGGCCCGTATGCTGCAGGATCAGCCTGGCGTTCAATTCGAACTGATTGGCAGTGGGCCCGACCGGATCGAGGCCGAGCGAAAGGTGCGGGAATGGGGATTGACCAATGTCCAGTTCACGCCCTGGCTCATGCAGTCCGCATTGGTCAGGAGCGCAGGCAACGCCCATCTGTGCCTGGGAGCATTTGGCACAACACCGCAATCGATGATGACAGTGCACAACAAGGTGTTCGAGGCACTCGCAATGCGGCTTTGCGTTGTGACGGGCGATTCGCCATCCGTGCGGCGTGCGTTCGTGCACGGGCAGGAGATATGGCTATGCCAACGCGCCGATCCTGACTCTCTGGCCACTGCAATCGGGACACTGCGTGCCGACCCGGTCCTTCGTGCATCGCTGGCGGAGCAGGGCCACAGGGCATTCCAGGCCCGCTACACCGTCGGGGCGCTGGGAGCACTGCTGCAGGAGCATCTCGTTGTGCTGCTGGCGAGTCTTCACGAAGGGGGCAAGCAATGACGCTCGCGCCAGGCGCAGAGAAGCCGCAGCCCTCTGTCTGGATCATCGTGCTCAACTGGAACCGGCCGGAAGACACGCTCCAGTGCGTCTCGTCGCTACGCCTTCTCGACTACCCTTCGTACCGGATCCTGATTGTCGACAACGGCTCAACTGACGACTCCGTAGATCAGTTCCGGCAACTCACCGGTGTCGAGCTGCTAGTCTCCGACAGGAATCTCGGGTTCGGAGTAGGCAACAACCTCGGGATCGAATACGCGTTGTCGCATGGAGCCGACTACACGCTTCTCCTGAACAACGACACGACCGTCTCCCCGCCTCTTGTATCGACGCTCGTGAAGGTGGCTGAGTCTGATCCCCAAATCGGGATCGTGGGCCCGACCATTTTCTATTCCGAAAGCCCCGATCAGGTCTGGTTCTCGGGCATGCGTTTCCGCTTCGGCCTGTACGTCATCCGGGTTGGCCGTCGCCTGGGCAGGCAGCAAGCCCCCCTGGAAGATGTCGACTTTATCAGTGGCTGCGGCATGTTGGTCCGGCGCGAGCTCTGGAACCGCGTCGGCCTATTCGACCCCCGCTTTTTCATGTACTACGAGGACCTCGATCTCTGCGTTCGCGCAGCCCAAGCCGGCTACCGCCTCGTCTCCACCACCGAGGCGCACATGTGGCACGCCCTTTCTGCCAGCACAGGTGGACCTGATTCACCCATGAAGCAGTACTACCAGGTCAAGAGCACCTTTCTGTTCTGCGAGAAGCACACACGGGGGCTCACACGCGTTGTGACGGTATCCATCCGCCTGGCGCATGCTGGCTTGATGGCAGTGCGTCAAGTCGTGAGCGGCCGGCTTCCCCGCGAGGCCATTCGCCTCTACCTGAGAGGGATAGCCGAAACAGTGGCCGGCTCGCGTGCGCGCAAGTCCAGGCCCACATCTGAGGAAGCCTCGTGAGTCGGCGGCGCGTTGACTGGCCCATCCTTGCCTGGATCCTTCTGATTGCGGGCGCCGCGTTCCTTGCCTACGGCCGCAGCCTGAACGTCTTCTTCAGCCAAGACGACTTCTTTTTCCTTGCGCGCGCCGATCGCGTGGCATCCGTGGGCGATTTCGTCCGGGCCTTGGCTGCTCCCGATCACTTCTACCGCCCCGTGCCGCGAGTAGTCCTGTTTGTCGGGGAATTGCGTCTCTTTGGACTCAATCCGGGCGCCTTTCACCTCGTCAACTTGGGCTTGCACGCCTGCAACGCCGTGCTTCTCTTCCTGCTCTGCCGGCGGCTCTCCGGCAGCACCCTTCTGGCTGGCCTTGCAGGTCTCTTCTTCGTCAGTCACCATATCCCCTTCTTGGCGGTGTATTGGCTGTCAGGCGTGCAGGACCTGTGCATGACCTTCCTCGCTCTCGTGAGCGTGCATACGTATCTGCTGTCACTGAGGACGGGGCGGAGTGGGTGGTGGGCGATCTCGTTGCTGGCCTTTGCTCTGGCGCTTCTTTCCAAGGAGACGGCGGTCTCGTTGCCACTCACACTACTTCTGGCGGGCGTAGTATGGCAAAGGCGCGCTGGACTTGCCCTGAGAAAGAGACAGCTCCTGCTGCACACTGTGGGCTACGCTGCTGTCCTCGGTCTGTATCTGCTTCTGCGCTCGCAGAAAGCAGCCGCGGCGATCTCGGATGTGGGACCCTATGCCTGGGCGTTCTCCTCAGGCGTTGTATTCAAGAACCTGTACGCTTACCTGTGCGATACGCTGTATGTGCGCCACTGGCTCTGGACAGCGCCCCAGCGCGCAGCATGGACGTGCGGCGTCTTTCTCGCCCTGGTGGGAACCTTGCTGGCCACTTCCCGTCGCCACCGCGCGATGACGGCACTCGGCCTGGCGTGGTTTGTGGTCTCCCTACTGCCGCTGCTCTTTCTCTCTGAGCGAGCCTACAGCTTCTATGCCTATTTTGCCTTGGCGGGAGCGGCAATAGCAGTAGGGGTTCTGCTCGCCGGCGCGTTGGGGAGGATTGGCGGTTCCGAAGGGTCAGCTTGGCCGGCACGGCAGTTCGTGGGGGGGATAGTGCTGTGCCTGATCGTGGGTGGATGGCTGTGGTTCACCATGGGGCAAATACGCACCACGGAGGCTGCGGACCCCGTCGGGATCCTGGCGAAGAGTGATATCGCCCAACGGGCACTGGCCGAGTGCCAAGCGCTATACCCAGCCCTGGCTCCCGGCAGCACGCTCTGCGTCGAGGGGCTCACGGAACGAGACGTATGGGCAGTGGGCCGCGGCGACATGTTTCGCCTCTACTATCCTGGGGTGACGGTGCTCATTGTCACCGAGTTGGAAGCGAGCGGGGCGATCAGTCGCTGCGACGGCGTCGGCTACGTGTACCGCTATGGCGGTGACCGGTGACTCATCACTGCATCTTGTGCGGGTCGGAGCGCAGCAGCCTGTTGTTCAGGGGGCACGATTGGCTGCACGATTCTCAGGTAGTGGCCGAGCTGCTCCAATGTGCCGGCTGCGGCCTGATCTGGCTCTGGCCGCAGCCGGCGAGCGCGCTCGAGGCATATCCGCCCACCTATGCGCCGCACCAAGGGATCGATGCCACAACCGGCGTTGCACGAGGCCTCGGCCAGAGGCGGGGGCTTGCCCGCAAGGTGCGCCTCGCACAGCTCTACGGCCGGGGGCCGTTCCTTGACATCGGGTGCGCGGCAGGCGACTTCCTGGAGGCGATGCGCGATCAGGGGGCAGGACCGCTGCTGGGCATGGACATCCACGAGGAGGCAGTCCAACTGGCTCGGGAACGCTCTGGTGCGCTGGTCTGGGTTGGCAGCGAGCTGGCCCTTCCGCTTGACGAAGGCTCGATAGGAACGGTCACTCTCTGGCACGTGCTAGAGCACTTGCCACGACCACTGGAGGCACTGCGAGAGGTCACGCGCGTGCTCGCAAGCGAGGGTGTCTTGTTGCTCGCCTGCCCAATGGCCGATAGCTGGGAAGCGCGCCTCTTCGGCCAGCATTGGGCAGGCTATGACGTGCCGCGGCACCTGTTTGCCTTTTCGCGCAAGACACTCCCTTGCCTGCTTGAGCAAGCGGGGCTTGCGCCGACTGAGGTGCGCGGTGTTGTCTACGGCTACAACTCGGCGAGGTTGAGCGCTGCTTTCTGGTTGCGGCAGTTTTCCTTTTTCCGGGATAGACCGCGCTGGCTGAACGTCGCAGCGACCATGCTTGGGGCCTGCTCGGCCTTTGCATGCGAGCTTCTGTCACGGCTATTCGGGAGTCACCGGGCAGTCGCCGTCTATGTGGCGCGCAGGGCCCCAAACGGCCAGCCCGTACTAGAGCCATGCGCCGATCGATCCTGAGCAACGCCTTTTTCTCACTCATTTCAGACTTGGCGAGTCGCCTAGCCACTGCCCTGGTGCTGATCGCCATTACCCGCCGGCTGGGTGAGTCGGCATCTGGTGTCTTCACTCTCAGCACCAACTACGTACTCCTCTTGTCCGCTCTGGCCTCATGGGGCCTTGACCAGCTGCTCATCAGAGATGTCGCCCAAGATCGCGGCTTGGCCACAAAGCACTTTGGCCATTTCCTGCTGTTTCGACTGGTGCTGTCGCCGTTCCTCTGGCTTCTTCTGGCCACTTCGCTCCTATGGGTACGGCCTTATCAGCCGTTGACGAATTGGTTCATAGCAGTTGCGGGCGCCACCATCGTAGGGAACTCACTCTGGAACCTTGGGCAAGCGCTGCTGATCGCCTACGAGCGCGTATGGCCCGCGAGCCTTATCTCTGTCGTAGGTGGCGTCCTGCTAGTCACTGGAGGCATGATCGCGCTGTCGAGCGGTGCCGGTATGATGTCCCTTGCTCTCATGCTGGTGGTGACAAGCCTACTCCAGGCCACGGCTGTGTGCATCGTTGCAGGGCGGTCACTCCAGTGGCATCGCTTCCGCCTTGATGGCCTGTTCGTCAGAAGACAACTTGCGGCCGGACTCCCCTTCGTGCCGATCCTGCTCTTCATTGCCCTGGAGACTCAGGTGGGTTCGATTCTGCTCTCCTTCTTCCGTAGCGAGACTGCAGTGGGCCACTACGGAATGGCCAATGTGATCGTCACCGCCTTGGCTATGCTATCGCAAGCGGTTCGGGTCGGCATCTTCCCGGTGATGGCTCGACTTCGTCAGACAGACCCGTTGGAGTTCGTTCGGCTGTATGAACGATCCTGGCGCACCCTCGCAGCGGGCAGCCTGCCTGCCGTCATCCTGCTCGTCGTTCTTGCCGAGCCGATCATGCGGCTCCTCTATGGTCATGCTTCCCCCGAAGCAGTGACCACCCTTCAATGTCTCGCGCCGATTGTATGTTTCTACTTCTTGAACTTGCCGAACTCTCGGTTGATGATCCTGGAGCAACGCCAAGGCGTGATGGCTCGCTGGTACGCCATCAGTACTGCCGTGCACATAGTACTGGCGCTTGTGCTAATCCCAGGCTATGCGGCTCCGGCCGTGGGTGTTGCGAGGGCGATATCGATGGCCGTGCTTTTTGTTCAGAGCTGCGCATACGTCGAGCGGCGGATCCTCGCGTCTCGGCCCTGGCGCTTCGTCTGGAGACCGGCTTTGGCGTGTGGCGCTATGGCGTTCGTGGTCTTTGTGGTGACACCCGCCTGGTCTCCCTTCGCCCGCGCGGCTTCGGGACTGGCGGTGTACGGTCTGGTGCTTGCGCTCCTGGCCGCGCTTGCCGGGAATAGAAGTACGCACGAGCCGCCTGGGAAGTTGCTCGTGACCTGGAAAGCCAGCGTAGCGCATCCCACTCTGGAGAACCATCGAGAGCAATGAGGTGCAAGGGATGTCCAAGACCCGTGTGTTGGTGATCGGCCTGGATGGCGCGACCTGGGATCTGATACGGCCATGGGCCGCCTCGGGCAACCTACCGAACATGGCACGCCTCCTCAAGCAGGGCAGTGCCGCGAGCTTGATGTCGACCGTGCCCCCTATATCGCCTGCAGCCTGGAGCTCATTCATGACGGGCAAGAACCCAGGTCAACATGGCGTGTTTGACTTTACGGTGCGCGACTTTCGCAGCTATGGGATGCGCATGGCTCAGCGCCCCTCGGATGCAACGCTCTGGGGATTGCTCAGCCTCCAAGAAAAAAAGGTGTGCGTTGTCAACGTTCCGCTGACCTATCCCCCGGAGCAGGTGAACGGATACATGGTCACGGGCCTGGGCACGCCCGGTGGGTCGCGATTCACTCATCCTGACGAGCTGGGGAGACTCCTGCGCCAGCAGCACTACCAGTTGAACACAGACATGACCCTTGCTCGCGATGGCCCCGCTCGCTTTGTCCAGGACGTGATGCGGGTAGCCGAGCAGGTGACCGAGACCACCCTGCACCTCCTCGGCCAAATGGACTGGGACTTGGGGATGGTTGTCTTGCGGCTGACGGACGAAATCCCACACTTCTTCTGGCACTGGATGGATTCTTCGCACCCCGCTCACGTCACAACCGACGCTCTGCGCCGTGAGGCGGTGCTTCGAGCCTACCAAAAGGCCGATGAGCTACTAGGGAGGTTGGTCGCTGAGGCAGCGGACGGGGAGACGACTGTGATCCTGGTCTCAGACCACGGCTTCGGACCGCTGCACAAGGATGTCTACCTCAACGCCTGGCTGCGACAGCAGGGTTTTCTGAGATTGCGCGACCACACGAACGCTCGTTTTGTGGGCACGCGGATACTGCAAAAGCTCGGGCTGACACGCACGGGCGTTGGACGTTTCCTCGGGCGCAAGCGCATGCAATGGCTACGCGCGGCCCTACGTGATGGGCTTGGGCGGTGGGGAACCGCTTTTCCAAACGACAGCCAGGTCCATGTGAGTGATCTGGTCGACTGGCACCGAACCCGGGCCTACAGCGTCGGATACATCGGGCAGATCTACGTGAACCTGGCTGGCCGTGATCCGCTGGGCATTGTCGCCCCGGGGTCGGACTACGAAGAGACGCTGTCGCAACTGGTCGAATCGCTTTCGCACCTGGTTGATCCAGCAGATGGCCTTCCAGTCGTGGACCAGATCCTTCGCAAGGAGGAGCTGTACCATGGGTCACACCTGCAGGACGCACCGGATCTTTTGGTGCTGATGCGCGGGCTCCGGTACATCACACGACATGGCTTTGAGTTTGGCGACTTGGGCCAAGTATTCGCCACCCCACCCACGGGCGAGACGGGAGGCCACCGCCGAGACGGCATACTGCTTGTAACGGGAGCGAACGTCCGGCCAGACCAATGGCTGGAAAGCGCAGCAATCGAGGACGTCGCGCCGACGATCCTCCACCTGCTCGGATGTGCCGTACCGAAGGATATGGACGGAAGAGTACTGACAGAGATCCTTGACCAGGAGATGGCCTCGGCTCGGCCCGTGTCCTACTGTGATGCATCCGGCCAGAGTGAGGATGCGGGAGGCTTGACGGCTGAGGAAGAGCAGGACCTTCTGGATCACCTCAGGCGCCTCGGGTACGTCGGCTAGTATGCGTCGATCTCCCACGAATCGCCCAAACGGAGTATTGACAGGACCCGTCCCGCGGAGTATCATGGGCACAGTGAGTGCACGCAATCCATGAGAGAGATCCAGGGAGGAAACATGAGACGAAAGACTTTTGTCCGTGGTCGCTGTGTTGGTACTGCTCGTGACAGTCGCGGGACTGGCGAATGCCCAAGGTGACATCCAGACCTTGCCAGGCGGAAACTGGACCACAGGGACTCAGGTCCAGAACGTCGGCGATGACAACGCTAACATCGTCATGACCATCTACGGCATGACAACCGGGGACTGGGACCTAAGCTATACGGACGTGGCCCCCGGCGCAGCGGTGAACTTTCTCGCGTCGAGCTTTGGATGGCCTGACGGTTCGATTGGCTCTGCGGTTGTCGAGGCGAACCAACCGATCGTCGCCCAAACCAACATCACCAATGGCACCGCCGCAGCGCAATACCAGGGTATCGGCAGGCCCGAGACCGAGATCAGTTTTCCCCTCGTCAAGAACAACTACAAGGGCGGCGGGAAGTATACCACCTTCTTCGTGCAGAACGCCAGCGATACGGCTGCCATCATCTACGCCCTGTACACCTCCGAGACCGGCACCACGTACCCCTGGAACTCGGGGGCCGCAGTCGCTGGCTACCGGATGATCGTCTTGAACCCGACAGACGTCACCTTCCCCACGGACAAACTTGGCTCCCTCAAGGTGTGGGCCGACGTGCCGCTTGCGGGCGTCGTGAATGAGCATCACGTCAGCGAGACCATCATCCTTCAGGCGACTCGGGGCTTTTCTTCGTCGGATGCCGCATCCACTCTCTTGATCCCGACCATCAAGCGGCAGTTCGGTAACCGCTCCACCGGCCCCATTATTCAAAACGCGAGCGCGGGTGCGGTCAACATCCTCATTACTTACACGGGCACGGGGATCAACTTCTCCCAATACGCCAACAATGTGCCCGCGGGAGCCTCGGTCGTCTTCTACGAGAACGACGAGGTCTGCCCGGCCGGTGCCACCTGCGGGGCGACCGGAACGCCGCTGCCCGTCGGGACGCTTGCATCGGCCGTCGTGACAGCCACCGGAAACATTGTAGGCGTCGTCAACGAGAGCTTTTTCACCATACCTTCCGGTGAGCGACAGCGCCAGACCGCCACAGCTGCCTTTGGGCAGGCCCTGGCCACCACCAAGATCGCGGCTCCGCTCTACAAGGTGAATCACGACTACAAGAACAGCGGCCTCCGGGTCCAGAATACCGACACGTCGAACCCCGCCACTTTCGATGCGACCTTTGCACTCGGGGGCAGCGGAGGAGTGCCCGTGACAGAGTACGTCCTGCATTGCACTGTCAATGCGGGTCAAGCCGCCACCTTGTTCCAGCTCTACTGGGGCGCGCCGTCTGGCTGCGCTTGGGTGGGTGATAGCATCCCGCCCAGTTGGAGCTCAAGCAGCACCAGCGCTGAGCGGTTCGGCTCCGTGATTGTCACCGCGGATCGTGCCATCGTTGGTGTCGTCACCGAATCGGATGCAGATCCGGTCGCCAACAACCGGCAGGACATCAAGAGCTACGAGGCCTTCAACCTAACGCCTTAGCAAAGACCCGGCTAGCCTGTTTCCGGCAAGGAAGAGCTCTCGGGGCCCTTCCTTGCCGCTGTTTTGTACCAAGCGGAATCCCAGAGGTGAAGATGCGCTGGAATACTCGTCGATGGCCCTTTCTGCTCGTGTTGTCCATGCTCTTGATTGCCGGCTGCGGGTCCTCGCCAACGGCGACGACCGATATCTCGCCTCTGCCGACCCCAACAGGGCAGGAACCCGCCGGATCGGTTCTTCTGCAGGGCCCGCTCTTCTCACTCGATGAGCCGCTGACAGCGGGGCAAATGTACGCTTCTGGTCAGGGCCCTGAACGCATGACAATAGCCATTGCAGACATCACCTACATGGGAGAAGTGCTAGGACGTGGACGAGTCGGCCGAGATGGCCTGTTCCGCATAGAGCTAGAGTCCCCCCTGATTCTGAACCATCGGATAGGGATTATGCTTGACCTCGAGACGACAGAGATCCAGTACACGGCGGAGATGCTCGCGGAGCTCGAACGCTTCCGAGGCGATGGTGCGATCACCATTCCCAATGTGGGGGAGGCATACGACGCTGCCTCGGTGAAACCTTGAGCTGATCTCCGTCCCCGACCACAGTTTTGCTGCCCTCCCAGTCGCATGATAGAATAGCGTCCGCAAGACTCGCAAAGGTGCGGCGCACGCGCGCGAATCGTATCCAGGCATCGACTAGCCGGGCAGCCAAGACGGCTTCGGGTAGGCATGCTGTATGACGATGCCAGGCACCAGCAAATGGCAAGCGCAGCGGAGCCAGTTCCGCCGTTCGGTCCGCAGGCACCTGGGGAGCGAGAGGGGAGCTGGCTCTTTCTGTTGGTCTTCTGGACCCGCGCACTTCTAGGCTCAAGAGGAGGCGGACGTGAAGCTACACGAATACCAGTCGAAACGGATCTTTGCTCAGTACGGCGCGCCCATCCCCCGCGGCGACGTCGCGACCACACCCGAACAGGCACGGCAAATAGCGGCACGCTTGGGCACCCGCGTGGTCATCAAGTCCCAGGTGCTGGTCGGAGGTCGCGGCAAAGCCGGCGGGATTCGCCTCGCGGCCAATCCAGACCAGGCGGAGCAGGTCGCGGGACAGATCTTGGGCATGAAGATCAAGAACCTAACGGTCAAGAAAGTGCTGGTCGACGAAGCAGCGGACATTGCCAAGGAGATCTATCTCGGCATCGTCATTGACCGCGCTCGTCGCCGCCCGGTTATGATGGCCTCCGCGGAGGGAGGGGTCGAGATCGAGGAGGTCGCCCGAGCCACGCCCGAGCGCATCATCAAGGTTGCCATGGATCCCTTTCTCGGCCTACAGCCCTACCAGGCGCGTGAGCTGGCCTTTGGCATCGGCCTGGCGAAAGAGATGGTGGCCGACTTTGTTCGCATCGCACAGAGCCTCTACAACGCCTTTGTGGGGTGCGACGCATCGCTGGCCGAGATCAATCCCCTCGTCGTGACGGGCGAGGGCAAGCTGTTGGCCCTTGATGGAAAAATCCTCCTGGACGACAATGCCCTTTTCCGCCACTTCGACCTGGCCGAGATGCGGGATGCCGACGAAGACACCCCCGAAGAGCAGCAAGCGCGGCGGTTTGGGCTCAGTTACGTCAAGCTCGACGGCGAGATCGGCTGCATGGTGAACGGGGCGGGGCTGGCCATGGCGACAATGGACATCACCAAGCTGTTTGGCGGCTCGCCCGCCAATTTCCTGGATATTGGAGGCGGGGCGCAGGCAGAGAAAGTCGCCGCCGCCCTGCGCATTATCCTGTCTGACCCCAACGTGAAAGCGGTGCTGTTCAACATCTTTGGAGGCATTACCCGCTGCGACGAGGTGGCACGAGGCATACTGGCCGCGATGAAGGAGGTGCCGGTGCGCGTCCCGATGGTCGCCCGCCTGGTGGGGACCAACGAGGAAGAAGGCCGGCGCATCCTGGCCGAAGCCAAGATGATCACCGCCACCACCCTGACCGAGGCAGCCGAGCTCGCAGTCGCTGCCGCGCGCAGATGATACACACTCAGGAGCCACCGAAATGAGCATTCTGGTCGACAAGAAAACACGGTTGCTGGTGCAGGGCATCACGGGGCGCGAGGGCGAGTTCCACACACGCCAGATGATAGACTATGGCACCCACGTGGTGGCGGGCGTCACTCCAGGCAAAGGGGGTGGATGGGCAGCCGGCGTCCCCGTGTTCGACACCGTCAGCGAGGCGGTTGCGGCCACCGGGGCGAACGCGGCGGTCATCTTTGTCCCGGCCCGAGCGGCCGCCGACGCCATCCTGGAAGAGTCGGATGCGGGGATCAGCGTGATCGTCTGCATCACCGAGGGAATTCCGGTGTTGGACATGATACGAGTCCGCGCGCACATTGACTGCACCGGAACACGGCTTGTTGGCCCCAACTGCCCGGGCATCATCTCCCCAGGAGAGTGCAAGGTGGGCATCATGCCCGGGCACATACACCAACCCGGGCCGGTGGGGGTTGTGTCGCGCAGTGGAACGCTCACCTACGAGGTAGTGCATGCACTAACGCAGAGAGGACTCGGGCAGTCATCCGCCATTGGCATCGGGGGCGATCCGATCATCGGCACCGACTTTATCGACGTTCTGACCCTCTTTGAGGAGGACGCCCAAACCGAGCAGGTCGTCCTGATCGGTGAGATCGGGGGCACCGACGAGCAGCGTGCAGCCCAGTTCATCGCCCGGCGCATGACCAAGCCGGTCACCGCATTCATCGCCGGCCAGACCGCCCCGCCCGGCAAGCGCATGGGGCATGCCGGTGCGATCATCGAAGGCGGCGAAGGGACGGCAGCAGAAAAGATCGCGGCGTTCGAGGCGGTGGGCGTTCGCGTAGCGCGCCATCCGCTCGAGATCGCAGACCTGGTGGCCAAACTGGCCAAGTCCTAGACCAAAGCGCCTGAGACAGCCGGGCGCCGGATGGCAAAAGGAGGGACCGTGACCTTTTGGAGGCAGCCGCTGGATCGCGACCGCATCCTCATACCGCACGGCATCGTTCACATCATCGACGAGCGATGCAAAGGATGTGGCTTCTGCGTCGAGTTCTGTCCTCAGAACCGCCTTGCCATGTCCGAGCGAACCAACACCAAGGGATACCATCCCCCTGAAGTCACTGAGCACTCCGGCTGCGTCAACTGCGGGCTGTGCGCGCTTCTCTGCCCGGACTTTGCCATCTATGTGGAGGATGGAGGGCTCGTGCCGCCGGATCGCATTGAGCCGATCCACAGGAGAGAGGCTTAGCCTCTCCCCGGGGATCGCCACCACTGTAGAGCGGGTTTCCCTATCCGCCAGAATCAGAGGTGCGTTGCACCTGGAAAGGACAACCCACTCATGAGTGGGACACCAGAGAGCAGCAAGACGGAAACCAAAGGATTGCTGACCGGCGAGCACTTTATGCTGGGCGACCACGCTGCGGCCGAGGGAGCCATTCTCGCCGGTTGCCGCTTCTTCGCCGGGTATCCGATCACGCCCGCCACCGAGGTCGCTGAGCGGATGTCCGTCCGTTTGCCCCAGGTCGGGGGTGTCTACATCCAGATGGAAGATGAGCTGGCTTCGATGAACGCCATTCTCGGCGCGTCGTGGGCCGGCGTCAAGTCGATGACGGCCACGAGCGGCCCGGGTTTCTCTCTGATGATGGAGAACTTGGGCCTGGGCATTATGCTCGAGACCCCGTGTGTGTTGGTCAACGTGCAGCGGGGCGGCCCGTCGACCGGCCTGCCCACTCTTGTCGGGCAGCAGGACATGATGCAGGCACGGTGGGGCTCGCATGGGGACTATGAGATCATCGCTCTCTGCCCTATCTCACCGCAGGAATTCTTCGACCTGACGATCCGTGCCTTCAACCTCTCTGAGATGCTCCGGACGCCGGTGCTGGTCATGGCCGACGCGGAAGTGGGCCACATGACGGAGAAGGTAGTAATCCCAGCGCCCGAGGCTGTGCCGATCGTCGAGCGCCGGCAGGTGCTTCAGGGAGATGTGCCGCCCGATCTCTTCCGCATCTATCGCGACGACCCGCATGGTGCCGGCCGCTACATCTCGCCGATGGTGGCTGCCGGGCAGGGCTATCGCATCCACGTGACGGGGCTGACGCACGATGAGCGTGGCTACCCTGCCATGAACGCCCAGGCGCAGGAATGGAACGTCCGCCGTCTAGCGGAGAAGATCCATTCCCACCGGAGCGACATCCTCCAATGGGAAAGCCAGGACCTGGAGGGCGCCGAGGTGGTTGTGGTAGCGTATGGCATCTCAGCTCGCACGTCGCTCTGGCCGATCGAGCTGGCACGCAGAGAGGGGATCCGGGTAGGCTACCTGCGCCTGATCAGCGTCTGGCCTTTCCCTGATGAGCCGGTCCGCAAGCTGGCCAAGAGCATTCGTGCCTTTGTCGTGCCCGAGATCAATCTCGGCCAGATCGTCCGCGAGGTGGAGCGGTGTGCCGCCGGGCAGGCGCAGGTTCATGGCGCAAACCGGGCCGGCGGCGATATCCTGGAGCCCGAGCACGTCCTCGATGTCATCCGGTTGGCTGCTGGGCGGATATCCCCGGAGCAGGTCCGGGCCCCTGGTCACCGGTCGCCGTCACAGAAAACGGCGGCGCGGGTCGAGGAATAGCCCGATGGGCGAAGGTCTCCCGACCAAGCCCAACAAGGAAAGAGAAGATGCCCGAAGAGGAAATGCACCGGAGTGAGCGATTTCGTATGCTGGGGTACGAGCCCCCAGACGAAAGCGACTGGGTGACAGGCCTGCACCCGATGGACGAGTTGCTGCGCGGTGAGCGTCTTCCTCACATCTGGTGCCAGGGCTGTGGCCTGGGCACCGCACTGACTACCTTCATCGGGGCCCTGCAATGGCTGGAGAAGAACAAGGGCTGGGACCTGGACAAGGTGGCGGTGGTATCGGGCATTGGCTGCACTGGGCGCATCGCAGGCTATGTCCGGCTTGATTCATTTCACACGACGCACGGTCGGGCTTTGCCCTTTGCCACCGGCCTCAAGATCGCGAATCCCGAGCTCAAGGTCGTCGTGATCTCGGGCGACGGCGACATGGCCGGCATCGGCGGCAACCATCTCATCCATGCCGCCCGGCGCAACCTTGAGCTCGCCGTCATCTGCGTCAACAACTTTAACTATGGCATGACCGGTGGGCAGGTAGGTCCGACCACGCCCCACGATGCCCGCGCCGTAACCTCCCAATACGGCAATTTCGAGTATCCCTTCAACCTGCCCTACCTGGCAGCCGCCAGTGGCGCATCGTTTGTCGCGCGGTGGACGGTTCTGCACGCACGCCAGCTTGAGTGGACGCTTCGAGAGGCACTCGCCCATCCCGGCTTCTCCTTTGTTGAGGTCATCGCGCCCTGCTCGACCGCCTACGCCCGCTGGAACCCCGAAGGGCGCGGGCTGGATCCAGAGAAGCTTGGGCGGCGTGGCCTGGAGACCATGAAGTTCTACCAGAAAGCCGGGCGGGTGGCGAACGGAACCCATCCCAAGGACGCCGACGTGAAAGTCAGCCCGACGGGGGAGATTACCGAGATCGTCGAAGGCAAGTTCCTCGACGATCCCAAGCCCGACCTGATGGCTGCCATCGCCCACCAGGCCGCCGCGGCGACCAAGATATATGCTGCGGAAAGGAAGACATTGGACGAACGGCCGCGCCTTCCGCACCGGACCGACCATGTGCCGCGCACGGAGGTCCAGCTTGGCGGATTTGGCGGCCAGGGGATTATGAGCGCCGCCAGGATCATCGGCCAAGCGGCAGCCATATACGATGGCCTTGAATCCTGCTTCACTCAGAGCTACGGCCCCGAGGCGCGTGGCGGCGCGGCTGGATCTCAAGTGATCATCTCCAGCGAGCCCATACACCATCCACACCTGATCGAGCCGTCGAGCATGATCATCATGTCGCAGGGAGCTTACGCCAAGTATGTGCCGGCGCTGGCACCAGGAGGCGTCCTACTGATCGACGACGGGCTGGTGGCTCTTCCAGAGTCGCATCGTCGAGACGTCACGACCCTCTCTGTGCCTGCCACTCGCATAGCCGAGCAAGCCGGCAGCGCGCGTGCTGCGAACACGGCTATGCTCGGATTCTGGAGTGCCATCGTCGGCACCGTGAGCAAAGAAGCGATGCGCCACGCTGTGGCCGAGTCGGTGCCGGGCAAGATGGTCGACATGAACCTGCGTGTTTTTGAGGCCGGTTACTTGGAAGGTATCAAGCAGAAAGCAGCAGATGTCGGAGGCCAAGCGTGAGAGGCGCTCTCATAATCGGCGCCACTCCGGCCGGCCTCCAGGCAGCGCTCGACCTGGCAGACTCGGGCATCCAGGTCCACTTGGTAGAGCCTTCGCCCTTCCTTGGCGGCAGTGGCCCGGAAGGCATCGCCCCGCACCTTTTTCAAACCCGGCTGCTCGAGATAGCCAAGCACGCGAACATAACCGCATGGAGCAACACGCGGGTCTATCGGGTGGAGGGCGAGCCTGGCACCTGGACGGTCGAGCTCCGCCGGCACCCGCGCTACATTGACCTGGGCAAGTGCACCGCTTGTGGCGACTGCGTGAAGGTCTGCCCCGTATGGGTGCCGGGTACCGGCCGAAAGGCAATCCACCTGGCCAACGCTTGGCAGCCGGCCTGCGCGGCGATCGACAAACTGGGCAAGCCTCCCTGCTCCAACACTTGCCCGGGCGGCATACACGTGCAGGGCTACGTGGCACTCACGGCCGAGGGCCGATTCCAGGAAGCAATTGACCTCATCCGTGAGGCTATCCCTTTCCCGGGCATCTGTGGGCGCATCTGCACGCACCCCTGCGAGATCAACTGCCGGCGCGCCGAAGTGGACAAGCCGGTGGCGATCCGGCAGATCAAGCGATTCCTGGCGGATTGGGATCTGGAGGAAAACACCCCGCACCCAAGAGCCGGCGACGAGCCACTTGCAGGAGAAAAAGACCGGCAGCGCGTAGCGGTGGTGGGCGCAGGGCCGGGTGGGATGGCCGCCGCGGAGCAGTTGGCGCGCATGGGGTACCGTGTAACCGTCTTTGAGAAGCTGCCCGTGATCGGCGGCATGATGGCCGTCGGTATCCCCGAGTACCGTTTGCCCCGCGATGTGATCTCTCGCGAGTACCGCCACATCCAGGAGATGGGCGTCGAGGTTCGCCTCAATACGGCGATTGGGCCCGGAGGTGGTCTCGGCCTGGACGATCTCTTTGCCGAGGGCTACGGCGCCGTGTGCCTGGCAGTGGGTGCTCATCACGGCCATGCCCTCCGGATCCCGGGCGAGGAGCTAGCAGGCGTCGTGCAGGGCATCGAGCTGCTCCAGACCATCAGCTTCTCACAGCAGCTGACCGATCCCGTCTACGAGCAGGCGATTGGGCGCTGGCTAAGGCGCGGAGCCGAAACCAGGGTGGTCATCTTGGGCGGCGGCAACACGGCGATGGACGTGTCACGATCGCTGCGCCGCCTTGGGGTTCGCGATGTGCGCATCCTCTATCGCCGGACCCGCGCGGAGATGCCGGCCATGCCCGAGGAAGTCGAGGATACTGAGGGCGAAGGGGTAGCTATCGAGTTCCTCGTTTCCCCGGTTCGCGTGCTCGGTGACTCCGACGGCAGCGTGACCGGGCTTGAATGCCTGCGAATGAAGTTGGGGGAGCCCGACTCAAGTGGGCGACGGCGGCCGGTTCCCATCGCAGGCAGCGAGTTCGTAACAGAGGTCGACTTGGTGGTGTTGGCCATCGGGCAGGCGCCGGATTTGACGCTCCTCGGACACGATCACGGGCTTGCGGTTACACGCGAAGAGCGCATCAACGTGGAGGCAGTTAGCTTCATGACAAGCAGCCGCGGGGTCTTTGCCTGCGGCGACGCCATCACAGCCGACAAGATGGCTGTGATCGAGGCGATTGGCTTCGGGAAGCAGGCAGCGGCGGGTATTGACGCCTATCTCCGCGGCATAGAGCCTCACGAGACGGTCGTCGACGCCCGCCAGGTGCCGATCGCCCGCCGCGAGATGAGCCCTGAGGAGCTTGCTCCCAAGCCGCGAACGCCCGTGCCCACGCTGGGAATAGAGCATCGGCTCGGTAGCTTCTCGGAGGTTGAGCTGGGCTATTCGGCCGCGCAGGCGACCGGCGAAGCGCAGCGCTGCCTCGTGTGCGGGCCGTGCAGTGAGTGCATGGCCTGCGTCCGCGCCTGCAAGCCTGGAGCCGTGATCCACGAAGAGCGTGAGACACTCGTGACCCTCGAGATTGGTGCCATCCTGTATTGCGGCGACGGCGATCGGCTGGGCGATTGGCCGGCGCTGGAGCAAGTCGGGCTGATGTCGGCCCCCGCCGGCAATCCACTCGCCGGCTCAGCCGTGGCCGCGCGGGCCATGTTCGAGCTATTCGCCGACCGGCAGCCAGGATCCGCCCACATGCCGCAGCGGGGGGGACAGAGGGGGAGGACCGCATCGGTGTCTTTGTCTGTGAGTGCGGCGGCGAGATTTCGGGCGTCGTGGAGACCGGTGCGATCTGCGAGAAAGCGCTGTCTTGGCCGGGTGTCGTTCACGCGCAGGTGCTTCCCTTCTCCTGCTCCCACGAGGCAGCGGAGACGATGGCTGCGGCAATCCGGGAGCAATCGCTTGGCGGCGCCGTTCTGGCGGCCTGTTCCTGCTGCGCCATCGACCAGGTGTGCTATAGCTGCACCTTCCAGCGCGTCCGCTGCAAGTCCAACCTCGGCATCTTGCCCGAGATAGCGGCGGACATGCACGACACCGCGTTCGAGTTCGTCAACATCCGCGAGCAGTGCGCCTGGGCACATGGCGACGACCCGCAGGCGGCGACGGGTAAGGCCCTTGCCTTGACCGCAGCCGGTGTCGCCAAGCTGCGCACAGCCGGCCCGCGGGCAGTCGAGGTGCACCCTCTCGAACGCTCTACGCTGGTTTTGGGGAGTGGCGCCGCCGCCCGTGCTGCACTGGAAGCGCTGGTCAGGCAGGGGATCGCCGCGCGCCAGGTGCGAGGTACGCCCACGCGGGTGGAGCGGGCCAACCGGCACTACCGGGTCTTGCAGGCAAGCGGTAGCTGGGAAGCAACGGCCCTGATCCTCGCTCCGGCGCCGGCCGAGTCGGAGCCGATGCTCCGTGCGTTCGGGGACAACGGCCACCGTCCACGCATTCTGCAGGCATGGGCAGGAGCGACGGCGCACCGGCCCGGCGTCTTCTTCTGCGACCCTGGTCAAGACCCCATGACGACAGGCCCCGCCGCAGCCGCGCTTTGTGCGGCTTGGCTTGGGAGCACCGAGGGCAGGGCCGATCCCATCACAGCAGTCGTAGACTCGGCGCGATGCCGCGCCTGTGGCACTTGCGTGCAGATTTGCGAGTTCGGTGCTCCGCTCCTTCGAGGTGAGGATCCCGAGCGTACTTCCTGGATCGATCCTTCGATTTGCACAGGCTGCGCAACCTGTGCCGCGCACTGCCCATCCGGGGCCATCACAGCCGGATACGCCACCGACCTGCAGCTTGGGCACATGCTGGATGCAGCACTGAACACGGCCGGTGACCCGTCCGGGACTCCCCAGGTTGTGATCATCACCTGCAACTGGGGCGCCTACAGCGGCATCGAGACGGCCGGCCACGACCGCCGGCCGTACCCTGCATCCACTCGGCCCATCAAGGTGATGTGCCTGGGGCAGCTCAGTCCGGGCATCCTGCTCAAGGCGTTTGAGAAAGGGGCCGGCGGCGTCCTGCTGCTGGGTTGTCCGCCGGGCGAGTGCCACTACGGATTCGGCAACCGGCGCGAAGAGGAGCTGTTCGCACAGGCACGGGAGATTGCCTCACAGTTGGGGATCGGGCAGGAACGGCTCAAGCTCGACTGGATACACGCCGGCGACGGAGAGGGCTTTGCGGAGAAGGTTCGGGCCTTCTGCGCGGGCCTGAATGGGATGCAGGCATGACCACAGACGCGTTGCGGGAAGCGATAACCAGGAACCGGGCGTGGTATTGCCTGGAGTGCGGCAAGTGCAGCGCGGTATGCCCCATCACCCTCTGGGAGCGACGCACGCTATACCGGCCCACGCTTGCTCGTGGAAAAGGCAGTCCAGGGAAGGACCGCGGAGGTGCTGGACGATCCTCTTTTCTGGTCATGTCTGACGTGCAAGCGATGCAGCGTGCTTTGCCCGTCTGATGTCCACTTTTCCGAGTTCCTGCGCGATGCGCGTGCCTTGGCGCGCGGACAGGGCCGCACGGGCGAGTGTACACACGCCGATGTGGTCCAGACTTGGGGCAAGATGATGGCTCGGCCCAAAGTGCAGCAGGACCGGCTGGGATGGCTTGACGGCAGCCTGAGGGTGTCGGCCGCATCCGATACACTCTATTTCGTCGGCTGCCTGCCCTACTACGACGCCGTTGTTCCGGGCGATCGGTGTCGAAGGGGTCGAGATCGCGCATGCTGCCGTCCGTATTCTCAACCATCTGGGCATCGAGCCGCAGGTCCTCGCCGACGAGCGGTGCTGTGGACACGACCAGCTCTGGCAGGGTGACCTGGAGACCTTCCAGGCACTTGCCCGGCTGAATTTGGAGCGCCTGAAGGCCACAGGCGCCAGCCGAATCGTCACCACATGCCCTGAATGCGCGCGGACGCTCAAGCTGGACTACCCACAATGGGCAGGAGCCCATGGTATGGAGGTAGTCCACCTTTCCGAGCTCGTCGCGAGCATCGAGTCCTGGCTTGAACGCGGCTGCGCCTGCCCTGCGGGTCACCTACCAGGATCCCTGCCGGCTTGGCCGTCACCTGGGCGTGTATGATGCGCCGCGCCACGTGCTGACAGGACTGGGGCTGGAGATAGCCGAGATGGAACGCGCGCAAGACAGCCCTCTGCTGTGGGACAAGCTGCTGGACGGCCTGTGGTCAAGTCAGCAAGAACATCCAGGTGGAGCGGCTGCGCGAGGCTCGGGCGACGGGCGCAGAGATGCTCGTCACCGCCTGTGTCAAGTGCCAGATCCATTTCAAGTGCGCGCAAGATGACCCACTGCTGCGCGACCAGATAGGAATCCCCGTCCGCGACTGGGCAACGGTCGTGGCCGAGCGTCTGTGAGGAGGGAACCTTTGGACCAAGAGAACCTGCGCATCGGCGTGTTCGTCTGCGACTGTGGCTCGAACATCGCAGGTGCCGTGGATACGGAGGCGGTACGCCAGTATGCCGCGTCTTTGCCCGATGTGGTAGCGGCGGTACGGAAACAAGTATACCTGCGCCGATCCCGGGCAGCAGCAGATCCAGCGAATCGATCCGGAAGCATAACCTAAACCGGGTCGTCGTCGCCTCCTGCTCCCCGGCCTCCTACGAGCCGATCTTCCGCCAGTGCATCGAGGGCGCCGGGCTGAATCCCTATCTGCTGGAGATGGCCAACATCCGCGAGCACTGCTCCTGGGTCACGCCCGGTGACCGGGAGGCAGCCACCCGCAAGGCGAAGGATATTGTCCGGGTGGCGGTCGCGCGCGCCCGACTGGCTCTACCCGCAGAACGAGGAGCAGATCCCGGTCACGCCGGCAGCCCTGGTCATCGGCGGCGGGGTGGCCGGCATGCAGGCCGCCCTTGACCTGGCCGACTCGGGTCACAAGGTCTACCTGGTGGAGAGCAAGCCGTCCATCGGCGGCATCATGGCCCAACTGGACAAAGTCTACCCCGACATCGAGTGCAGTATATGAATTCTCGGCCCCAAAATGATGGATGTCGGTCGACATCCCAACATCAACCTTCTGGCCTACTCGGAGGTCGAGGACATCACGGGCTACGTCGGCAACTTCAAGGTGCGCGTGCGCAAGAATGCCCGCTATGTCGATGAGAACGAGTGCACCTCCTGCGGCGACTGTGCCAAGCGTCTGCCCCGTCGTGGTCCCGGACGAATTCCAGATCGGGCTGGGCACCCGCCAGGCCATCCATATCCCCTTTCCCGCAGGCCGTGCCCGCCGCCTACATCGTGGCAGCCGACGAGTGCCTGGGCCAGAACCCGATCGCCTGCGGCAAGTGCATCGAGGCCTGCGAAAAGAAATGCATCGACTTTGAACATGCAGGACCAGCTCCTCGACCTCGAGGTGGGAACCATCATCGTCGCCACCGGCATGGAGGTCTACGACCCCACGGCGCTGGACGAGTATGGCTACACCCGCTTCCCCAACGTGGTCACCAGCATGGAGTTCGAGCGGCTGGTGAGCACCGGCGGCCCGCTGGGCGGGCACTTGGGCCGGCCCAGCGACCTGCAGCGGCCCGCTCCGGATCGGCTTTATCCAGTGTGTCGGCTCGCGCGACCCAGGACCCGGAGCGCGGCAACCCCTATTGCTCCAACATCTGCTGCATGAACACGGTCAAAGAAGCGCAGTACCTGAAGGACAACTACCCCGACACCGAGATCACCGTCTTTTACATGGATATGCGGGCCGTTGGCAAGGGGTTTGAAGAGCTGTTGATGCGCAGCAAGAGCAACGGCGTGCGCTACATCCGCGGCCTGCCGGGCGAAGTACGCGAGGACCCGGCCAGCCGGCAACCTGCGGGTCACGGTCGAGAACACGACGGCCAATCGCCTGGAAGTCCACGAGTTCGATATGCTGGTGCTGGCCGTGGGCGCCCTGCCGGCCAGCGACACCGAATCGATCCGCCAGTTGGTCAGCCTGTCCCGGTCGCCCAGCGGCTTTTTGCGAGAGGCGCATCCCAAGCTGCGGCCGGTGGACACGCCGACCAAGGGCGTCTACATCGCCGGGGCAGCGGAGAGCCCCAAGGACGTGCGGGAGAGCGTCACCCAGGCCAGTGCGGCGGCCTCGCGGGCGTCAATCCTGCTCAACAAGAACCGCTTCTACGTCGAGGCCATCACCGCCGTCGTCGACGAGGAGCTGTGCAAGATGTGCGGCCAGTGCGCCGAGGTCTGCCCCTTTGGCGCCATCACCTGGCAGAAGAAGCAGGTAGCCCGCGTGACCAGCGCAGCATGTGCCGGCTGCGGCACCTGCGCGGCCGAGTGCAAGTTCGGCGCCATCGAGATGCGCCACTTCTCCGACCAGGCGATCTATGCCCAGATCGATGCCATCCTCGAAGGACGATCCGCTGGACAAGATCGTCACCTTTGCCTGCAACTGGTGCTCCTACGCCGGGGCCGACACGGCCGGGGTGGGCCGCATGGCCTACCCGCCCAACGCGCGCATCATCCGCACCATGTGCTCCGGCCGGGTGAACCCCGAGTTTGTCTGGTACGCCTTCAAGAAGGGCGCGCCGGTGGTGCTCGTCTCCGGCTGCCACTATGTCGACTGCCACTACATCGACGCCAACCGCAGCACGGTGCGGCGGCTGGACGGGCTGTGGGACGGCCTGGAGAAGGCGGGGCTGCGCCCGGAGCGCCTGCTCACTGGAGTGGTGCTCCGCTGCCGAAGGCGGGCGATGGCAGACCATCATGGTCGAGGCCGAGAAGCGGCGCCAGAGCGTGACGCCGAGGAAGTCGAGCAGACCCGAGAGGCGCTTGGCGCAGGCCAAGGTGCCCAGCCCACGCAACCCCAAGCCGGCCGACGAAGGCCAGCCGGCCCAGTTTGACTGCCTGCGCTGCGGCCACCGCTGGGGCCAGCCCTTCCAGATCGTCGAGCGCACCTGCCCGGCCTGCCGCTCCAACAGCGTGCGCTGGCTCAAGCCGTAGGCTGTTTTCGCTCACCGACGCTCCTGAGGGGCTACGCCGGGGAAGAGCGCCATGGTGAGGACGCCGAGGCCAGAGCAGCCGCCGCCACGAGGTGGACTGCTCAGCGGTGTTGGAGGAGTACCTGCGCGAACTGTGCCAGTGTGCCAGTGTGCACACACATACTATGGTCAAAGATGTTCTTTTCGGGAAACAATTACCGCAGGTTCGGTTGGCCGGACCGAGAGCCGCGATAGGAGCGCGAAGGACGCGAATCCTGACGCGGTGAGGCAGAGAGAAGGGCGCGCAGACGCGAAGAGGCAGCGACAGGGAGATAGGCTGTGCCAGTGTGCCAGGGCGCGGGGGAGTCTGTTTCCCCTCCCCCCGAAGAAAGCCCACAGGCGGCTCTCAGGGTTGGGCTGAGGGTGGAGACTCGATGGACGACCAAATCCTGACCAACCGGGTGACCACCACCTACCTGGGTGACCGCCGGGTCCGCCTGGCAGCCGGCGACCGCACCTTCGAGGCCGACCAGCGGACCGAGCTGGACCGGCCCGGTGCGGGGTTCTGCCCCCTGGAGCTGGTGGCCGCAGCGCTCGGCGCCTGAATGGTCCTCACCATGGCGGCGGTCGCCGCCCACAAGGGTATCCACCCCACCCGGCTGGGGGCAACGGTCGAGGGTCGCACAGAGCTTGGCGCCGAGACCTCCACGCACTTTGCCAGCGAGCTGGATCTGGGCGAGGGCCTCACCCCGCGCGAGCAGCGCATCCTCTTCAACGCCGCGCGGCAGTGTGAGGTGCACAAGATGCTGCGCGGGACGGTCACGTTCGAGGAGCACCTATCTGACCGCCGGTGCGGCGCACCTCACACGTGCTCTGCGCCTCGTGAGCTGCGTGCGCTGCCCCTTCAGCCTGCTACAATGGCGAGCGCTTCTTCCAGTGTCCCCGCCATTTCCACACGGACACCCAGCTGCGTGGAGATCGCCTCGATGCTCATGTCGTCCAGTGTGACGCCTGGAGGCGTATCCCCGGCCCCATAGCGGCCCGTGAACATGGCGCGCGGAAGCAGGACCACTTCGCCCAAGTCGCGGCCGCGCAGCGCCGTCACTACGTCTTGCCCCGTCAAGAGCCCTGAGACCGTCGTGACCGGTCCAAAGAAGTTGTTTGTGACCGGCATCAGTCGCAACTGCACACCGGCAAGGGCGGACCATTCCTGCACGACCTTCTCCAACACAGGCGCGATCAGGGTGCCACACACGACGGTCGCTCGCGCCCGGGCTCGGTCAGGAGACCCTCGCCCATCCGGGGAGAACGAGCGCTTCAGCGTGGCCCACTCGTCCAAGAGCTGTCGAACCATCCCCACCCCGTTCTCGAGCTGCGGGAACCCATCGTACGCCTTCGCAGGCGGCACGTCGTGCCCGGCGACCAGGTACCACTCGTCCGAGGGGTAGACAAAGGTGCAGCCCGTCTGCTTCCGGGCCTGCCTCCTCCACGGCTCCACCTGGTCCAGCACGCCGGACGACTCGCCGGCTGTGTAGGGACGGCAGGCCCCCCCGTGGAAGCGGGTCAAGCCCACCGGCACGATGCCCACCGACTGTACCGGCCGCTCGAAGAGGGCCAGCAGATCGGCAAGAGTGCGCTCCAGGTGCGCTCCGTCGTTCAGGCCAGGCACGAGAACAACCTGGGTGTGGATCTCGATGCCCAGCTCGGCCAGGCGCCGTAGCTGTTCAAGGATATCGGGCGCTCGCCTGTTGCCGAGCATCGTGCGGCGCAACTCGGGCTCGGTCGCGTGCACCGACACGTACAGCGGGCCAAGCCCCTGCTCCTCGATCCGCGCCCAATCGGCGCGCGTGAGGTTGGTCAGCGTGACAAAGTGGCCAAACAGGAAGGAGTACCGGTAGTCGTCGTCCTTGACGGACAGGGAGCGCCGCATGCCCGGCGCGTTCATCTTGACGAAGCAGAAGTCGCAGTCGTTCGCGCAGCGGCGGATATCGACGTCGAAGGTCGGATGGGCAAACTCGATGCCCAGCGCCTGGCCATACTGCCGCTCAATGTCGACGCGGAAAACCTCGCCGGCTCGCTCCACACTTAGCTCTAGCCGGCTGTCCGAGGCGTAGAACCGCGCATCGATTATGTCGCGCAGCGGCCTGCTGTTAATGGCCAGAAGCCGGTCCCCCGGCCGCAGTCCCGCAGCTTCGCCCACGCTCCCAGGCTCCACTGCGGCCACGATGCCACCAGGTGCCGCGCTCCTCCCCCGTCCGCCAACAGCCATCCGCTACCCGCCGTCTCGCTCACCCCATCGACCGTACTCGATGATCGCCAAGACCATACCCAGGGTCTGCTCCGCGTTGAGACGGGTCGAATCGATCACGATGGCATCGTCGGCCGGCCTGAGTGGCGCCTCGGAGCGTTGGCTATCGATCAGGTCTCGATCGCGGACCGATTGCAGGGCTGCCTTGTAAGTCACCGAGCGGCCGCGCGCTTTCAACTCAAGATAGCGGCGGCGGGCACGAACCTTTAGCCGGGCCTTGAGGTAGATCTTGAGCTCAGCCTTGGGCAGAACCACGGTGCCAATATCCCGCCCCACCATCACGATCCTGCCCGGCTCGGCGATGCGTTGCTGCTGCTCGGTCAGAGCATGCCGAACGCCGCGATACTCACTCACCGGAGAGACCGCCTTCTCGACAGACTCCTCGCGGAGTGCCCAGGTCACATCCTGTCCATCGACCAAGACGGTGTTCTGCCGGCCGTCATCGGCCGTCGGCTCGAGGACCTCGATCCGCAGGATCTGCGCCAGGGCAGCCAACGACGGCTCGTCCTTCACGGCGACGCCCCGCGCCAAAGCGGCCCATGCAACAGCGCGGTACATCACACCCGTATCCAGACATCGATGTCCAAGCCGTGACGCCAGTAGCTCGCCAAGGGTGCTCTTGCCTGATGCAGCAGGACCGTCAATCGCAATGGTGGATGGTGCTCTCACTCTGCGCTTCCTCGTTCTCCGTTGAATGGGTTTCTTGGGGGACGGCAGTGGGTTGGCCGCACGCTTCAGGAGCATCCTGCAGAGCGCGGCCGGGAGCGAATCTCCCTAGTCTCGCCTCTTGCCCCTGTCCTGTTTCCCGGCGCGCCTGCCGTGTGGCTCGCGCGGCTGGCTACGACCTGCCGGTTCAGGATGCCGCTTCCGTTCGCCTTCGGCCGGTCTCTTTCCGCCGGTGCTTTGCCGCTCGCCCTCGATCGACTTCCGCTTGCTTCCCGGCTTCTGGCTTCCAGGTTCCTTCGGCTTGTCGCGCGAACCCTGTTTCTCGGGCTGACGTTTCTTGGCCCCGGCCCCCGGCTGCTTTGCCGCCCGCTGCCTTCCTCTTGACCGCCGTCAGCTCCTCGACCTCCTGCTCGGTCAAGTGGCGCCATTCGCCTGGCTTGAGCACCCCAAGGTTGAGCGGGCCAAGGCGCACCCTCTGCAATTGCCTTACCGGGTGGCCGAGCAGGGCCGCCACTTCACGGAGCTGCCTCTTGCGCCCTTCATGCATGATGACACGCAACAGCGACGAGTCCTTGTCCTTGCGGATGATGTCCACCTGCGCCGGCGCGGTGCGCTGCCCCTCCAGCACAATCCCCCGCCTCCAGCCGTCGAGTGTCTCATCGCTGGGGATACCGTTCACAAGCACTCGGTATTCCTTGTCGTGTTCATACCGTGGATGGGTCAATAGGTTGGCCAGCTCGCCGTCATCCGTGAGCAGGATAAGTCCTTCGCTCGTCGCATCCAGCCGGCCAACCGGAAACACCCTTTGGGGAATCTGCACCAAGTCGCCCAGCGCCTTGTGGCCGCGAGGATCCTCCATGGCCGACACTACACCGCGCGGCTTGTTCAGCATCACGTAGACGTGATGTCCGGAGATCTTGACTGTCTGGCCATCGACGCGCACGTCATCCACCGCAGGGTTGACCTTGGTGCCGAGCTGGGTCACGATCCGGCCGTTGACGGTGACGCGGCCTTCTTGAATGAGTTGCTCGGCCTTGCGACGAGAGGCAACCCCGGCCTGGGCGAGGAGTTTCTGCAGGCGTTCCTGTACTTCGGGCATGGGCAGAGTGTAACACAAAGGAGGGAACGCGTCAACGCCGGCATCCGGCGGGCACAGAGCCGGCGCCCCGGAATCCGGTGCGCCGGCTGGTGATCTCAGTCAAGTGCCTGATCGCACTGCTCTCGGTAGCCGCAGGCACGGCAGCGCGCGCGGTCCTCGTGGCTGCGATCGACCTCTGGTGCCTGCAGGCCGCGCCGCATCGCACCCAGGATATCGATCAGGTTTGAGCGCAATTCGGGCGTGTAGTCCACCTCAAAGGCACGGTCCCGGTACCTGACAATCCCATGGGGCGGCGTCCGTCCCTCCTGCTCCTCCACCAGCAGGCAATAGGCCGCCAACTGCAGGACATGAGTAGCGTAGGGTTCCGCGGGCGCGGCGCCCGACTTGACCTCTACAGGCACGATGGCTTTCCGGACCTCAACCAGGTAGTCGGGGCGCCCGGTCAGGCGAAACCGGCGGGAGAAGAGCGGGCGCTCCAATCGATCCCAGGCGCCGGTATCGACATAGGTCACGCGTCCGGTAGGCAGGCCCGTGCCGCTTCGGATGGAGCGCGAGAGGAGCCACAGCCCCACCCCCACTGCCGCCAGGAGCAGGGCAACGGCCAGCAGCAGCCCATGCGGCATGTCAGCGCGCCAGTCCCAAGACCAGCCAGGCGATCAGCATGGCAGCCGCCAGCAGGATGAGCACAGCCGCGATGCGCATCAGCCGGTGAAAGCGCTCCACAGAACGGCCGTGAAGATGATGCTGCGCAGTGCCTGCCCGCATCTCGGCGACGTTGGCCGAAGTCAGCCCTTTCACCCGCGCCAGCCACCAGGCGCGTGCGCAGTAAGCATACTGCCCAATCTCGCTCGCCCGGATTATGTCGTCGTCCATCTTCGTTGACAAGTCCGCTGCCCTGCCTTCGTCTGAGCGTAGGCTACGCCGCTGGGTCACGCTCCACACCAAGTCGCGCCTCAAAGTCCTGCAGGGCTTGGCGCATCATCTCCTGGCGAATGGCCGTAGTCAGATCGCCGCGGGTGCGCTCGACGACGCCGCGCAGCATGTCCGTCTGCCGGCGCAGGCCACCGGTGATGGCGTCGGGAAAGTCGAGACTCATGAGCTGTGTGTAGGCCTCATCCATGATGTCCAGGATTTGCCCGGCGCGATCGAGCCGGTTCTGGCGCATCAGGTCGAGGCAGTGCCGGCGCAGCTCGCTGGCCGCCTCGGCCAGGCCGTTCAAGAAGGCGGGGCCCTCCACGCCCAGCTCGGCCGGGCCCGGAACCGCTTCCCCGGTCTCGAAGGCAAAGACCAGCCTGGCCTCGACGTATTCCTTTAGCGCATCCTGTGTATAGCCGGCGTGATACAGGTCCGGGAAGGCCGCAAGGTCGGCCCTCGTTTGGCGTGCGACTTTGCCGGCCTGGCCCAGGATCGCCCTCGCTTCGTCGACCTCCCCCCGGTGCGCCGCCCGGATCGCATTGGCACAGTGCCGGATCAGCTCACGCGAGCGGTGCAGCGCGCCGTCGCGCGCGGCATTCTTGGCCTCCAGCTCGCTGCGGATCGCTTCGATCATCGGTTCGAGATGGCTCATGATTCATTCTCCTCATTGCAGTCCAGGTGCGCTGCACCTGTCTATCAGCTTGTCGCTTCCGCAGGCTTTTCCTTGGGCAGCTTGAACTTGACCCACATGACCGGAAGCAGGAGGAGGGTCGTCACCAGCGGCACGTAGAAGGGCACCTGCGGGGTGAATCGCTCCCACAACATCGCACCAATGTAGGGTGCGGGCAGCGAGATGACGCCAATGCTCGTGCTGAACACGCCAAAGGCCGTACCACGCAGCCGCTGCGGCACAACCTTGGAGATCAGCGAGGAGTAGGATGGGTCGATCAGAGCCTGGCCGATGCCAATGAGCACCCACGCCACAACAAAGCCGGCAAAGAGGCGGCTGCGCAAGAACACGGCCATGGCCAGGGCGATCATGGCAAAGCCGGCCACGATGCCGACTCGCTCGCCCTTCCGGTCGGAGAGCCAGCCGGCCGGCGTGAGCAGAAGCATCGTCGTCAGCGAGGCGATCGAGGCAAGCCAGCCAATCTGGACGTTGGTCAAGCCCATCACGTTCTGCATGTACAGAGGCAGAAGCTGGAAGGCCAGGCTGAAGGAGACGTCTCGTACCCCGTCGGAGAGAAAGATCCAGGTGACGACGCCGCCGGCCACCAGCAGGGCACCCATCGCTGCCAGGCTATTCTTCAGACCGGCCAGGCTCGGCTTCTCGCGCGGCTGTGTCTCCTGGAGCCGGGCGGCGCGCGCCATCCACAATCGGATGATCGTGGCGACAAAGTAGATCACCCAGGCCACGACGTACAGCGCCCGGAAGCCAAAGTACTGCGAGATGTAGCCGCCGATCGGCGGGCCAATCACCCCCACGACGGCAAAGAGCGCGCTCGACAGGCCATACACCCTGCCACGTGCCTGCTCGGCCGACTCTTCCGCGATGAAGGCCTGGTAGCTGGGGGCGACGAAGGCGCCCGACATCGAGCCCATGGCAGTCGCCAGAAGCAGCCACTGCCACGCCGGGGAGACGACAAAGATGGTGAAGGCTACCACGCCCGCCAGGCTGCCGATCGCCACCGCCTGAAGCCGGCCGATCGAATCGGAGAGCCACCCGCCAAAGATCTGGAAGAGGAGCGGAGCGACGGCCGAGATCGTGAAGAAGAGCCCCACCTGGCCCACATCCGCACCCAGCTTCTGCAGGTACAGGGGCAGCAGAGGCATGTGCATGTTCCCCGAGATGTTGGCCAGGATCATCGCGCCCATGAAAGCGGCCAGGCGCGGTGTCATCAGGGGCGGCTTCTTGGCGTCCACAGTTGGTCTCGCAGAAAGCAGGATCAGGCCGGCAGCGTCAGGCTGTCCAGGTCACGCGGGTAGTAGGTGATGAGATCCATCCCTTCGCCGGTGATGACCACCGTGTCCGAGTGCCGGAACCCGCCCAGCCCGGCGGCGTACAGGCCGGGCTCAACGGTCAGTACCATCCCGGGCTCGAGCGGGGTTTGGTCACCGCTGTCGAGGAAGGGCCCCTCGTGGTAGCGCAGGCCGATGCCGTGGCCGGAGTGATGCTTCCAGTAGGGCATCAAGTCGTGGGCAGTGTAGTAAGCCCGCACCGCCCGGTCCACTTCGCAGCAGCGCGCGCCTGGCCGGAGTGCGTCAAAGGCAACCTGCTGCACGGCAACCATGTGTTCGAAGAAGCGGCGCTGCTCGTCGCTGGGCGTGCCGAGGACAAGCGTCCTCTCCAGCTCAGCCTGGTAGCCCCATACCATCGCCGAGGCACCTGTAACCAGAACGTCGCCGATCTGGAAGGCTGCATTCGTCGTGAGCGCGTGCGGGATGGCGGCATGTCTCCCGATCTGCCCGCGATAGCCGGCCGACGCGCCTTCCGAGAAGAAGCCGCGTGCCTGGTAGAGCGGCCCCAGCGTGTCTACCAGTGCCAGCGTCGCCTCCTGGCTGGCGCGCAGCGAGACTTCGCGTCTCGTTGGCGCCGGGCCTGGTATAGCGCTGCAGCAGCCTGTGAGCCAGGTGGCTCCACTTGGCGCTTTCTCGGATCAGGGCGATCTCGGCCGGGCTCTTGACCATCATCTGCGCCTCGATGGTTGCGCCGATTCGCCGGACAGGATCGCCCATCAGCTCTGACAGGCTCGGCCCCTGGTAGCCCAGGATCCAGGGGTAGCCGTCGGTATCGACGCCCACCCGGCCGGCGATGGCCATCCCCTCGACGAGCGCCTTGAGGCGGACCATCGGGTGGGGATCGTCAGGGTACTCGGGGTAGCTCTCGACCCGGTCGACCACGCCCTCGGCCTGCGCGTGCTCCAGCTCGAGTCGTGGGACAAAG
Organism: uncultured Chloroflexia bacterium; assembly: GCA_963701775.1. Lineage (GTDB taxonomy): Bacteria > Chloroflexota > Anaerolineae > JAAYZQ01 > JAAYZQ01 > DAOQVR01. The sequence continues at coordinate 116,895 of CAVPBH010000027.1, read as the reverse complement.
AGGACACGCTCGCCTTCGGAGCTGATCAGCAGGGCCATGGGCCGCTCGGTCGGGATGAAGGCAAAATCCGTGTAGTAGGTGATGTAGTAGTTGTCGAACAGCACAGCGCCCGCCAGTCGCTGCTCACAGATGGCACTCCGCAGCTTCTCGGTGCGCGTCTCGAACTCGGCTCTCGGTATTCGAATCGATGGCTCCACGGTTCCTCCCGGTATCAATGTCCCGCCAGCCTCTGGCGTAGGACCAAGTATGCGAAGCGAGGCAGGGCAAGCTGCCGGCGCCAGCGCCATGGCTCGCGCGCCAGGCGGTGCAGCCACTCGAGGCCCGCCCGCCTCATCCACCCTGGCGCCCTGCGGGCCACCCCGGCAACAAAGTCAAAGGTGCCGCCCACGCCCATCATGACCGGCACCCCCAGCCGCTCCCGGTTGCGGGCAATCCATCTCTCCTCTGCCGGGACACCATATGCGACAAAGAGGAGATCGGGGGCCGTCGCTCGGACTCGGCCGATGATCTCGGCCTCCTCCTCCAGACGAGGCGATCCGGCGAAGGTGCCTGCCACCTTCAGCCCTGGGTTGAGGGCGACCAGGCGCTCGGCCGCCTTCTCGGCCACGCCCGGCGCCGCGCCCAAGAAGTACGGCCGGTAGCCCCGTTCGGCGCAGTGGGTGGCCAGCCGGTAGATCCCATCCGAGCCCGTGATGCGCTCCGGCAGGGGTCGACCCAGGAGCCTCGCGGCCAGCATGAGCCCTACCCCATCGGCGACCCTGAGGTCGGCCTGACGGAGCATCGCCCGAAAACCGGTGTCCGCGTGCGCCGCCACCAGCATTTCGGGGTTCAGCGTGACGATCTGGTGCGGCTGCCGGCCGGCCACGAACTCGTCCACAACACCGAGCAGCTCGGCGTGCGTGACCCCATCAACCCGCACGCCCAGAATCTCAAGCTGCCTCACGGCCCACCTCTTCCAGGAGGTCCAGCACCTGCCGGGCACACTTGCCCCAGGAGAAACGCACCGCCTGCTGCCATCCGCGCTCCACCAGGCTCAGGCGCAGAGGCTCCTCAGTCACCACCCTTCGGATTGCTTGCGACAGCGCTGTGGTATCCAGTGGGTCGACCAAGAGCGCAGCATCGCCGGCCACTTCGGGCAGTGAGGATGTGCCCGAACAGACCACGGGAACACCGCACGTCCATCGCCTCGATGACCGGAAAGCCGAATCCCTCGTAGAGCGATGGAAAAAGGAAGGCAGTGGCGCCGCTCAGAAGCGCCGGCAGATCCTCGCTCGGCACGTAGCCCGGGAAGAGCACACGGTCCTGAAGGCCGAGCTGCCGGACGCGCGCCACGAGATCGGCGGACTGCCAGCCTTTCCTGCCTGCCAGCACGAGCTGAGTCCCCGGCCCAAGGTCTGGCAGTGCGCCGGCAAAGGCCTCCACCAGCCGGACGAGGTTCTTGCGGGGATGGAGTGTGCCGACGTAGAGAAGGTAGCGGTTGGCCAGCCCCAGCCGGGCGCGCAGGTCAGCCAGGACGTCCGGGTCGGTGACCTGCGCAAGGGACTCGTCTCGGCCGGGATAGATCACCGCGATCTTGGTGGCATCAATCTGGTAGTGGCGCACCAGATCCTGCCGGGTGGCTTCCGAATCGGCCACCACGCGCGCCGCCGAGCGGCCGTTGTAGCGGGTCGACCAGCGCAGGTAGGCGTTCTGGAATGCCGTGTGCGACTCCGGGTAGTACAAGAAACCCAGGTCATGGACGGTCACCACGCTGCGCCGCGGGTGGGCAATGGGCAGGACATGCGAAGGCACAAAGAGCAGATCGGGCGGCCTCAGGAGCATTTCCCACGACAGCCGCACGTGCGTCCACAGCCGGGGAAACGGGATCACCCGCTTCTCTCCCCCGGCTGCGAACAGGCCAGGCGGCGGGGCCTGGTTGAAGTAGAGCCAGAACCGGTGCTCCGTGCCCAGGCGCACCAACTCGCGGATCAGGTGGAGCGAATAGCCCTCCGTGCCCGTACGCCAGCGCGCCGTCGTCCGGCTGGCATCGACCCCAATCCGCATCTACTTTCGCCGCAGCGCCTGTGCCACCCCCGTGAATAGCCCAAACACCCCGAGAACCACAATCAGGAGGGGCCAGAGCTTGACGATCTCTTTCCCAACGTAGCCATGGGTGTAGGCCAGGGCGATCGCGCCGAATACCATCGCGACAAGGCCGAATCCAAGCCCGCCCATATCGCGGCTCTTCCTCCGTTCGGCGGCGAAATCCACCACGAGCGCAAAGCCCCAGATCAGTGGCCAGACGGGCCAGAGCCGGTTCATGTCGCTCCATTCCCAGACGCCCGGTGCGAGGGTAAAGCAAAAGAGGAAAGCGCCCGACAGGATCAGGCCTGTGCCCATGAAAGCCAGGCCCCCGTCCTTCATGCCTCCGGTGAAGTAGGCGATCAGGAACAGCAGCCCAAAGCCCACGGGGAAGATAGGCCAGATATTCTCCCAGCCGGTCCAGTTGCCCCAGCTTGTCAGCCTGGCCAAGAGCAGTAGAACGCCCAAGATCACCAGGATCACACCGCCTACGATCGCGCCTGTTCTGTTGGTCTTCATTTCCTTTCTCCTCTCCAGATCTTGACTAGATGATACCATAGCACCCAGCGAGCGTCAATCGCCGCGTGCGCCACACCTCATCACGCAACGACACCCAGGATTGCGGCTATCTGCTCGGCCGTGACGGGGCCCCTGCGCAGAATCGCCGGGGGCCTAGTGGTCAAATCCAGCAGCGTCGACGGCACCCCTCCGCGGCTCGGTCCGCCGTCCAGGACAAGGGGAATACGCCCCATGAGATACCCGCCGACGTCTTGGGCCGTCACCGGTTCGGGCAAGCCATGCAAGTTCGCACTTGTCGCAGCCAGAGGCGCCCCCAGGCGGCGGCAGATCGTGCGAACCAGGGCATGGTCGGGCACGCGCACGGCGACGGTCGGTCCACCCGCAGTGACCACGTCGGGCACGATTGGTGCCCGGTGCAGGATGAGGCTGAGCGCCCCCGGCCAGAAGCGCTGCGCCAGGTCCCATGCCACCGGCGGGATGTCCACACACACGCCATCCATAGACTCGGCATCGGCAAGAAGCAGTGGAATCGCAAGGCCGCTGGGCCTCTGCTTGACCGAAAAGAGGCGCGCGACGGCCGCCGGAAGGAGCGCATGCGCGCCAAGGCCATAGACGGTATCTGTGGGAAACGCGACTAGCTGGCCATCGTCCAGCATGCCTACAGCGCGATCGATCACGCCCGGCACATCGGCCGGCAAGATCTGCGTCTCGATCGAGGCTTGCTCGCAAGTGTTCATCTCGCTCCAGATCGCAAGTTCTAGCTTCCGCACTGCACAACCAGTAGGGCGCTGAACGCTTTCCAGTGCGGGACCGGGAAGCCCGGTTGGCTACTAGCCCTTGGGCTTGTGGCCGTCTCTACCCCAAGCACTTGTGGGCCGGCCGAGTCTCGCTCGCCTCCGGCAGCCGGGTTGACAGCCTGCTCCAGGGCCTGTAGAATGGCCCTACGCGTGCGGCATCGCTGCCCGCACCATTGTACATCGAGGCCATGATCCCAGCAAACCTTCTTGTCATCGCTCGTTCCCAGTCGCTGGCACGCCGCCTGCAAGATGCAGTCGGGACGGACGAAGTCCGCGCGCACTGGCTGCCAAGCACAAATCTGGCGCTGGGCACCGGTGTTGTCCCTGCCGTTGTAGTTGTCGAACTGCCAGATTCGGGGGGTGAGCGGACCCTGGCTCGACTGAGGCGCCGGTTCGACGCTCCACTGGTCATCCTGCTGCGATCCGGTCAGGCGCTGCCCGGCGGTGCCTATGCCTCCCTCTTGCGCCCCTGCCCCATTTCGAGGCTGGCGCAGGTGGTCAGGGAGATCCTGCACCAGAACTCGCCCGGGATTCTGCACGCGGGCGGGCTCTCCTTGGATACGCAGAACCGCCGGCTTCAAGTGGGAGACCGGTTTCACGAGCTTCAGCCGATCGGCTCCCAGATCCTTGCCCTACTGATGGAGGCGCCCGGCGAGACGCTGAGCCGGGAGCTTCTCTTCCGGCGCGTCTGGGATACCGAAGACGGCGACAGCACACGTGCCCTGGATGTGCATGTCTCGCACCTACGACGGATCATTGAAGACGACCCGCGCCACCCTCGCGTGATCGTCACCGAGCGCGGCATAGGCTACCGGCTCGAGGCGAACTCGCACCCCTAGCTCGACCGGCCGGCTAGCGCCCCGGAGCCGGCACCCCTTGCTGCGCATCATCTCTTCCGTCTGCGCGCTCTGCAGCCCGACCGCCCAGCCAACGTTCTCGCCAAGCGTTTCCGGCTCGTAGATCTGACTCATCGCTTCCCACCAGGTCAACCCGTCCGTGCGCTCGTAGTGCCAGTACTCCGTGCCGTTGGTGTCGGTCAGCCAGTGGTAGTCGCCTTCAATGGCATAGGAGGCGATCCGCTCCCAACCGTGCCGCTTGGCCAACGCCGTCAGGTCCACGTAGTAGCCTGACGGGATAGGCAGGCGCTTGCCGCCCGCCTCGTAGGCCTCCGGGTCGTCGCTCGGCACGATCCACCACCAACGGAGCCAGGGGTTGTCCCTCAGCGGCTCGCCCTGGGTGCCATCCTGCTTGGCAGCGCGCAGGTAAAGGCGCCAAAAGACACTCTCTCCAAGGTCCTCCCGGACAAGCAGAAGTTGGTCCGCGCCGTCCACCTTGAACTCGAGTGCCAGGTCCAACGCCCGCCCTGTCTTGTGCCAGCTCAAGAAGCCGTAGTCGTAGGCATACATGGCCTTTTTGCGCACCGAGTCGATGTTTCTCCAGGAGCCCAACGTCTCGTGCAAAAAGTCCCAGCCGGTGGCGGCCAGCACATCCTGCCGCCAGGCCTGGAGAGAGGGCAGCACCAGCTCGTTGACCAGGATTGACGGCCCGCCCTTTCCGGCAAGGATGCCGGGCACCTCCACCACGGCCGCCAGGCTGCCCTCGGCCGGCGCCGGCTGCGGGTTCGCGGTGGGAGGGGCCGGGGGTAGCACCTGGGCCAACCGCGCCAGGTCGAGCGCCACGGCCCGCACCCCCGCCGGCCTGCGGTCGTCCCAGTCGCTGCCCGTGAGCTGCTCGGGGCCGGCATCTGCCAGGCGATAGAGGTGATAGTCCCCAGGCCGGTAGGGGTCGTAGGTCTCGAAGGCAGGCCCGGGATCGTAAGATGCCCAGACCAGATGCCCGGCGGTGTCAAAGCCGGGGTCGAGGTCTGGCCACGGGCTGGCGCTCACCCGCTCGGCCGTCCCGCCATCCGGGGATATCCGGTAGATCTCGGCATTGCGATTGCCCCCATCCGCCGCGTCGCGCCACGAGACAAAAGCCATTGTGCCGCCACTTGGCTCCCAAACGGGGTCCTCGTCATCGGCAGGGTTGTTCGTGAGGTTGCGAGCAGTGCCCCCGCCGGCCGGGACCAGGTAGACCTCTTTGTTCCCATCTCGCCAGGAGGTGAACGCGATGGTTTCGCCGTCCGGGCTCCAGGAAGGTCCATAGTCGCCCGCCTCGTCGTCCGTCAGGCGCAGCAGGTCGGTGCCGTCGGCGGCCATCGTGTAGATCTCAAGGTTGCCGTCGCGGTACGACTCGAACAGCCAGCCGCGAGCCGTCTGGGCTCCAGGCCGGGGCTCCGTCATAGGCCAGGTTGTCGGTCAGGCGTGTCACTGCGCCGGAGGCCATGTCGAGAAGGTAGATGTCCCAGTTGCCGTCGCGATTCGACTCAAAAGCAATAGCTCCGCCGTCGGGACGCCACGCAGGTGCTCGATCCTCCCCGGGATTCCGGGTCAGGTTGGTAAGCGCGCCGGAGGCCGCATCCAGCAGGTAAACCTCGGAGTTCCCGTCACGGAGCGTGTCGAAGGCTAACAAGTCGCAGCCCGGCGCTGGTGTGGGGGTTGGCGTTTGAGCCGCCGTCACAGCAACTGTGGGCGCCGCCGTTGTGGCAAAGCCCTTTGTGGGCATCGCCGTCGTAGCTTGGCCACTTGTGGGCGTCGCCTCCACGGCGTTCCCCCTCGTGGGCGTCACCGCCGTAGCATGGCCCCTCGTGGGCGTCGCCTCCGCGGCCGGCGTGGACCCGGAGCAGCCCGACAGCAGAAGAATCGCCAGAAGACAGAGCGCGACGGAGGCCCTCGCCTTCATCCGCCGGTCCTCTGCCTACCACTCGCCGCCGGGGAAGGTATCGACGCCCGCATGCCTGCCCACCTGCTGGTACATGCGGATGCCGTGCCATGGCTCGCCCAGAATCCCGTCGTGAATCGCCCACGACCGCCCCCGGATCGTCTTCCAGGCGTCGGGCCTCCGGAAGGGGGTCGAGCCATCGAGCGCAGCATGCAGAGGGTTGCCGGGCTGGAAGGCCGAGTTGATCCACTGCATCCGCCGCAACCCTTCCACGTAGCTGGCGCCCATGCGCTCGAAGCGAATCGCGTTGTGATAGGCCAATGGCTCCATCAGGTAATAATCGTGGCCCAAGCGCCTGCAGAACTCCTCCAGCAGCCAGATGAGCTGGCGGCTCAGGCGCAGCCCGCCGCGCACCTGCCCCGGAGCCAGGCCGGCTTCCATGGCACGGACTTCTTCCTCGACATTGCGCCGGAACGTGCCGAACTTGGTGCGCTCGCCCCGCCAGTCGCGGTCGGTCTCAAAACGCTGGCTGTCAGGATCGTTGATGACCAACAGCAGCACTTCGATCTGGTTCAGTCGAGTGTCGGTCAGCTCCAGGTACAGCAGCGGGTCGACAAAACCGACGGAGGGCCGGATGTCGATTTCGACCACGGCAAAGCCCTTCGGGCAGTTGAACGTGACGAGCCGGTTGCCCTGGGCGTCCGACAGCGTATCGGGATCGATGCCGCGCGCCTTCAGCACCTCATCTGGAACCAGGAAGCGGTAGATCGACTCCTTGACCGGGTCCGGCAGGTCATTGATCTGGTGGATCGAGAACAGCTTCGATCCATCGACGACATAGCGGCCCGACTCTGTGGTGTAGCCTTCTTCGGCCATCAATCCTCGTCCTTCAGTGCGCGCGCGATCTGCCTATCGGAATCGCGCTTGGCGATCGCCTGGCGCTTGTCGTAGAGCCGCTTTCCCCGAGCCAGGGCAATCTCGATCTTGGCTCGCCCGCCTTTGAGATAGAGGCGAGTGGGCACCAGCGTAAAGCCCTTCTCCTGGACCTTGCCCATGAGGCGCTGAATCTCGCGCCGGTGAAGGAGCAGCTTGCGCTTGCGGCGCGGTTCGTGGTTGAGGCGGCTGGCCGGATCATACTGCGCGATGTGAACGTTGATCAGCCATGCCTCGCCATCCTCGAACTGGACAAAGCCGTCCTGCAGGCTGACCTGGCCGGCGCGGATCGACTTGATCTCGCTTCCGGCGAGCACCAAGCCCGCCTCAAAGGTATCGCCTATCTCGTAGTCGTGAAAGGCCTTTCGGTTGGAGGCCACCACTTTGATCGACACGCCAGCCTACTTTCCGGTCAGAAGGTATTCCACAGCGCGCTCGAGCTGCGGATCCGTGCCGGCATCCAGGTCCTCTTCGGTGTACAAGACCTCGATATCAGGCGCCAATCCCGTCCCATGGATCGCCCGATCCTTCGGCGTGAACCAGCGCGCGGTCGTCACCCATATCTGCGAGCCGTCACTGAGGTCGTTCACCAGCGACACCGACCCTTTGCCAAAGGTCGTCTCCCCAATCAGCGTCGCACGGCCATAGTCCTGCAGGGCGCCGGCGACGATCTCGGAGGCACTCGCCGATGCGGCATCCACCAGCACTACCATTGGGATATCGGGCGCGACTGGGTCGTACGGCGTGGTGAGGCGCTCTTCGGTGCCATCACGCCACTTCTCGGTGACCACCAACGAATCACGCGGCAGGAAAAGGCCAGCCGTGAGTATCGCCTCGTTCAAGTAGCCACCAGGATTGGATCGCAGGTCCAAGACCAAACCCTTGGGCTGTTCGGCAGCCATCTCCTCGTACGCAGCAGAGACCAGCGCGCTCGGGTTGTTCGTCGTAAAGTCGCTGAGCTGGATGTAGGCAATGCCGTCGGAGCGCACCTCGTACGTGATCGGTACAATCTCGACCTGGGCACGGATGATGTCGATCTCAAACGGCTCTGCCCCTTCGCGGAGGATCTTGAGATGGACGCTGGAGCCGGCAGGTCCGCGGATGTAGGTGATCGCCTCGTAGATGCTCATGCCCTCCAGCGCCGTGCCGTCCGCCTCCAGGATATAGTCCCCCTTGCGCAGCTCCGCCTCCTCGGCCGGCGTGCCTTTGATGATGCCGACGATCTGGACATAGCCGCCCTCCAGCGAGACATAGGCGCCGATCCCGCCATAGGAGCCTGTTTGATCTTCAGCCTCGATGGCCGCTGCCTGCGCATTCACAAAGCCGGTGTAGGGGTCGCCGAGCTCGTTCAGTGCGCCCTGGATGGCCCCGTAGACTATCTCCTCACTGGAAGGCACATCACCGTAGTACTGCTCCTGCACCCGCTGCCATGCCTCCCAGAAAAGCGAGAACGCTTGCTCAAGCTCGCCTTCGGGCGTGGGCTCGACCACAGCCGAAGGCTCGGTCGCCGTTGCGGTGGGGAGCGGCACAGGCGTGTCCGTGCGAGGAAGCGGGACGGGTGTAGGAGTTGCGGTCTCCCCCTGCACGATGGCAGTAGGCGAGGTTGAACCCGAGGCGCGCACCAGCAGGTCGCGCCCGAAAAAGCCTGCAGCGAATCCGAGACCGCCGACGACAACGGCCACGATCAGTGCTGTGAGAAGGATCTTGCTCGAATTGGACATTCCGGTTTCTCCGTGGAGTCTAGTTCCCCGAGGTCAGTAGCTCGATTGCACGGTCAAGCTGCGGGTCAAGGCCCTGGGTGCGGTCGTCGTCTGTGATGGCGACCTCCGCGTCGGGTGTCAGACCCTGGCCGCTGATCTGGTGGCGGTTGGGCGTCTCCCATTGGGCTGACGTGATGTGGAGCGAGGAGCCATCGCTTAGGTCAACCACCGACTGGACGGATCCTTTGCCAAAGCTCTTCTCGCCGACCAGGCGGGCCCGCCCACGGTCCTGGAGCGCCCCGGCGACGATCTCCGAGGCGCTGGCGGTGCCTCCGTCAATCAAGACGACGAGAGCCCCTTCCAAGTAGGCGCCCCCCCGCTTGGCGTTCAGCTCCTGGGGCTGCGCATCCTTGGAGAGTTGGTAGGCGATGACGCCATCGCCCAGAAACTCGCTGCCCACGTCGACGGCGGCATTGAGCAGCCCGCCACCGTTTCCGCGAAGGTCAAGCACCAGGCGCACCATGCCCTGGGACTCTAGGTCAGACAGCGCCTCTTTCAGCTCGCCGTCCGTGCGGTCGCTGAACAAGAAGACGCGAACATAGCCGGTACCTTCGGAGCCCTCCAGCATGCGCCATTCGACGCTGGGGCTGGGGATCTCTTCGCGCACGATCTTGACGACCCACGAGTCGGCCACGCCGGCGCGGCGCAGAGTGAGTGCGACGGTCGTGCCTACTTCTCCCCTGACCAAGGCGACCGCTTGTTCCGCAGTGATGTCGGATGCCAGCGTCTGGCCGTCCACCGCTATCAGTGTATCGCCGGCCTGGATCCCGGCCTTGGCAGCCGGAAGATCCGCCATCGGATCGAGCACGATACTACCATCGCCCGCCTTGGAGACCCTTGCCCCGATACCTCCGAAGCGGCCGCTCAGATCCTGTTTCTCCTTTGTCCGTGTCTCGGGCTCAAGGAACGTCGTGTGGGCATCGTCGAGCGTGGCGAGCGCTCCGCGGATGGCGCCCCAGACCAAGTGCTGGGTGTCGGGCAGGTCACCATAGAAGTATGCCTCGACCTTGTCCCACGCCTCCCAGAAAAGCCCAAACCCCTCGGGACCGCTGGCCCGCTCGCCCACAGAGGGCTCGGCACGATGGAAGAACAGCCAGGCAGAGCCAATGCCCGCGCCAAAGGCGGCGAGCACTAGACCGGTGATCGTCAGCGCCACCAGCAGGGTTCGTAGGGTCCGTTGCGAACGCATTGGTCTGATACTCACACGAAAAAGTCGGGGGCCAAGCCCCCGTTTGAGCAGCACGTTCCCGCGCCTCCGGCGGATTATACTTGAGAAGGGGATGGGTCGCAAGTGGGCGGCAAGGGCAGGGCTTGCGTGCCACGGCAAGAGGTTGGTCCGTTTTGCGGCCTGCGCGCCCGTCTGCTACAATGGGGATGGCGGCGCGCCGATGCGCCGGAGCTTTCCTACCCACCAACGGAGGCATAGAATGAGAAGAAACCTTGCAGTCCCCCGTTCTCTATCGCTGCTCCTTATCGTGTCGCTGCTTCTCAGCATCGTGCCGCTCACTGCGGCCGAACCGGCACCGAGCACCGTCATTGTGATTGACGGCGTCAAAGACGCCAACTGGGGAACGGCCCTCTCCGTGGACCCAACGCTGGACATGACCGAGCCGAACCTCGACCTCCAAGGGTTATACGTGGTCGACGATGCCGAGTTCTTCTACATCGGCTTTGACGCCACCGCTTCCAGTTGGGGCATGGCGTACGGCATCTACCTCGACACCGACTTGGTCGACGGCTCCGGTGCGACGGCTGACCCGTGGGGCCGTGCCGTGAATGCCGTCTCGGCCCACCTGCCGGAGCATGCCCTCTACGTTTGGCACAACGACACGGATACCCTCGAGAACGCCCAGTTCAACCACTGGGGCGGCGCCGGCTGGAGCTACGACAGCCTGATTTCCCAGGGCGGCGCGCAGGGCTATGGCCCAGGCAACGACTGGATCGAGTACGCGGTGCCCAAGGCGCTCATGGGGAATCCCAGCCAGATCGCCCTCGAGGTCTTTACCACAGGCGGCAATGGCCACGCCCAGGACAGCGTGCCAAGCGACCCGAACATCGCCTACACGGCGCCCGACTGGGGCGGCGACACAACCACCCTTTCCAGCTTTGCCGGCTTTGCTGAGCCGGTGCCGTCCGCCTGGTTCGTTCGGGGCACCATGAACGGCTGGGGAACGACAGACCCGATGTACGACGACGGCACCAACGGGGACGCAACCGCCGGTGACGGCATCTGCACCGCCTTGGTGACCGTGGGTACGGCCGGACACCATGAGTTCAAGGTGGCGGTCGAGGACTGGTCGGCGAACTATCCACCCTCCGGCAACAGTTGGCTCGACACGACCGTCGACGGCCAGGTCGTCTCGGTCACCTTCGACACCAACACCTATGCCGATGGCTGGCTGCCGGAGGCGAATCGCATCGGCGTGTCAAACGAGCCGGAGACCTGGACCGCAGTGGGTGACTGGCAGGGCTGGGACAATGCCAACCCGGTTTCCGCCATGGCCAACACGGGCGCCGGCACCTACGAGCTGGTCACCACCCTTGCCACACCCGGCACCTATCAGTACAAGGCGGTCAAGACGGGCACATGGGATGCCATCGGTGCCGACGGTCGCAGCACCAACGCCAATACGGCAAGCTTCACGACTACGATCGTCGACCAGCAGGTCACCTTCCGCGTGGATGCCTTGGCCGGCCGCGTGCAGGTCGAGGTCGCAACACCTCCCCCGCAGCCAGGCCACGACAACGACATCTGGTGGGACGGGTTGGCCCACAACAGCCGCGATGACCTATACCGCGTTCCGGGCGGCGCCGTCACGACCGGCACCGAGGTGACACTGCGGCTGCGCACCTACCACGGCGACGTCGAGGAAGTGACAGTTCGCGTCTGGGACACCGCCGCCAGCAGCCAGACCCTCTACCCAATGCAGATTGTCGCCTCCGTGTCCGGCGATCCCTTTGACTACGACTACTGGCAGACGACCCTGCCGGCCGAGAGCGCCGTCACTGTCCTGTACTACCGCTTCATCGTCCGTGACGGTACAGACACCGACTACTACGAAGATGACGGCCTGTTCGACGGCGGCTGGGGTGCCGTGTACGACGACTCTCCGGACTACTCGTATCAAATCGATGTCTACCTCCCCGACTTCCAGACACCAGACTGGATGAAGAACGCCGTCATCTACCAGATCTTCCCGGATCGCTTCAGCAACGGCAATGTGAACAACGACCCCGATCCGGCCGATACACCCGTGTATGGGAACCCAGTGCTCAAGAAAGACTGGGCTGACCTGCCCGAAGGCTACTGCCGCGCCTACGTGGGAGTCACCTGCGACGAAGGTCCGCTGGGCCGCGACTTCTTTGGCGGCGACTTGAAGGGGATTGCCAAGAAACTCGACTATCTCGAGGAGCTTGGCGTTACCGCGATCTACCTCAACCCGATCTTCAGGGCGCCCTCCAATCACCTCTACGACACAACGGACTATAGGCACGTCGACCCCTATTTCGGCAACCTCCTGGGCTATACTCGCCTTGTGCAGCTCGCTGATGCGAGAGGCATACACATCATCCTCGACGGCGTCTTTAACCACACGTCGTCCGATAGCCTCTACTTCGACAAGGACTCGCGGTATGTTCGCCTGGGCGCCTACGAGAGCCAGTCGGCCGCCACCTACGACTGGTACACGTTCTACACGTGGCCGGATGACTATAACTCCTGGTGGGGCTACGACACCCTTCCCGTCCTGACTGAAATCCAGGAGGTCAAGGATTTCATCTACAACCGGGCCAACAGTGTGGCGCGGCGCTGGATCCTGGCCGGCGCGGCCGGCTGGCGGCTGGACGTCGCAAACGAGAAAAGCCATACCTGGTGGGAAGAGTTCCGAGCTCGCGTGAAGGACGCCGATCCCGAGGCCATCATCCTTGGTGAGCTCTGGGACGATGCGAGCGAGTGGGTCCTCGGTGACGAGCTCGATAGCGCGATGAACTACCGCTTCCGGCGGGCGCTGCTCGGCTTCGTCAACGGGGCCACGAGCGACCCGAACCAGGGGGCAATCGCCGAGCTGAATGCCGACCAGTTCGACGCAGCTCTGCGCTCGATCCAGGAGGATTACCCAGCCCCCGCCTATGAAACGCTGATGAACTTGGTGGACAGCCACGACACACAGCGTATCCTTTGGGCTCTGACTCCCGGAGAGCGAAACCGCGAGGATAAGGAGTTCAATGCACAGAACCTGGCCGAGGGCAAGGCCAAGCAGAAGCTGGTGGCGCTCCTCCAGATGACGCTCCCGGGCGCCCCGACCATCTTCTACGGCGACGAGGTCGCGCTGACCGGCGACACGGACCCCGACGACCGCCGGGCCTACCCGTGGGGCGGAGAAGACCAGGACATGCTGGCCCATTACCGGCTCCTTACGGGTCTGCGCAACGCCAACAGCTACCTTCGCACCGGCAGCTTCGACCGGCTCTGGACGCACAACGATGACGGCACCTACGCTTATGGGCGCAAGGACGGCTCCGGCGCGGCCGTAGTCGCCGTCAACAAAAACACGGCGGAGCACTCGCTGGTTATCGATGTCTCCGGCTACATCCCCGAAGGTACCATCCTGACCGACGCGCTGAACGGCGGGACCTACCCTGTGTCCGGTGGCCTCATAACACTCACCATCGCCGCGCGGTGGGGAGCCATCCTCCTGACACCGGCGGGCACCGATCTCACGCCCCCCTCGGCACCGACCAACCTGTGGGCCTCGGCAGGCGACGGCTTTGTCAGCCTCGCCTGGGACACGACGGCCGACGCGGCCGGCTACTATGTCTATCGCAGTCCAGTGAGCGGTGGCGGCTACGCCCGGCTGAACAGCACCCCTGTCGCCGGCACGACCTTCACCGACGACACAGTGGCTAACGGCAGCCGGTACTACTACGTCGTGACCGCAGTGGATGGTGCCGCCAACGAGAGCCAACGCTCGGATGAGGCTTCTGCCCTGCCATCGCTTGTGATCGGTTGGGCGAATCTCCAGTACCCGCCCAGTATTGCGCACGCCATCAGCGCCCTTAACCCCACCGAGAACATCTACGGCCAAGTCTGGATCGATGGAGAGACCGGCCTGCCAGGCGCGACCGAGGGGCTGCTGGCCCAGGTCGGATACGGCCCCGACGGCTCGAATCCCGACGGCAACGGCGACTGGCTGTGGGTTGATGCCCAGTTCAACGTGGATGCCGGCAGCAACGACGAGTTCAGGGGGCAGCTTCTGCCTGAGGCGGTCGGCACCTACGACTATGCCTACCGCTACAGCACAACGGCGGGGATCGCCTGGCTCTACGCGGATCTAGACGGCACCGGCAACGGCTACGATCCGGCGCAGGCGGGCAGCCTGACGGTCGTTTTGTCCGGCGACACGACGCCGCCGAGCGCGCCCACCAACCTTCACTTGGTGGAGGCTTCGCCCAGCTTCATCCATCTGGCCTGGGAAGCGGTGCCGGATTCAGATCTGTACCGCTACGAAGTCTACCGCAGTGACGTGAGCGGTGGACCCTACGCCAAGATCGCGAACGTGTTGGCCCCGTCGACCGAATACATCGACTGGGGCGTCGCCAACGGCGCGACCTACTACTATGTCGTCGTAGCGACCGACACTTCGTTCAACAAGTCGGGCAACTCCGCGGAGCTTGTCGCTACAGCCACGCCGCGCGCGGTTCAGGTCACTTTCAACGCGACGCTACCTGCCTCCACCCCACCCATCGGCGATCCGACCGCCGACATCTACATGGGCGGAAGCTTCAACGGCTGGGATCCGGCCGGCACACTGATGAGCCGAACCGGTGACTACTTGGCGACATACACCACGACCTTTCTTGAAGGCGATGCCCTGCAGTACAAGTACACGCGGGGAAGCTGGGATTATGTGGAAAAGGGAGCAGACTGCGAAGAGGTCTCGAACCGCTCCTTCGTCGTGGTGTGGGGCACAGACGGCACGATGGCCATCAACGATACGGTGCTAAACTGGCGCGGCACCGGAGATTGCCCCAACTAGCCTTCAGGCGCCCGCCGCCTCCGGGGCGGTGGGCGCCTGACCGGGCGAGGTCACACGAGCGCCCGTTCTTGACGCTGGGGGCATTCTCGGCTAGAATGGCTCGGTTCGCACGGGCTTTCCGGCCCGTGCTGTGATCATACTAAGAGTTGTGGAGACGATACCATGGAACGAGAAGAATTGCGGACGCGCAGCCGGACGGTGCTCGGAAAGCAGGTCAGGCAGATGCGCGCCAAGGAATGGGTACCGGCGGTGGTCTACGGGCCCGACCAGGCGGCCCGATCGATCGAGGCACCGGAGCGCACGCTGGGACAGGTATTGCGGCGCGCGGGCGATACGTCACTGATCGACCTGTACGTGGACGAAGAAGCCGCAGCGACGGTGGTGCTTGCTCGCGAAGTGCAGCGCAACGCGCTCAACGGCCACCTGATTCACGTTGACTTTTACCAGGTGCGGCTGACCGAAAAGGTCAAGACAGCTCCCCACCTTCGCTTCCACGGGGAGCCGGCCGCAGTCAAGGCAGGGCAGGCAGTGCTCCTGCACAACATGACCCAAGTGGAGGTTGAGTGCTTGCCGACCGACCTAATCCACTCGATCGACGTCGATGTATCGGTCCTGATCAACTTGGGCGATAGCATCTACGTACGCGATCTCCCGGTGCCGGCCGGGATCACCGTGCTCGACGATCCCAACGACGTCGTGGCTTCACTGGTTCAGGCCCGCATGGTCAAGGAAGAGGTAGCAGAGGAGGCAGCGGCAGCAGCCCCTGAGACTGAGGCCACAGCCGAGAAGGACTAGCCTCGCGACGATATTCCGAACCGAGGATCACGTCTGGCGCATAGGACGTGATCCTCTTTGTATCTCGTGGAGGAACCCACCATGGAGCTGGTCATAGCGATCACCGGCGCCTCAGGCGCAGCCATTGGCGTGAGGTTGCTGGAGGTCCTGGTGGCTTCCGCCGAGCACCAGGTCCACGCCCTGGTTTCCGAGGGCGCCAACGCGGTGATTGCGCACGAGATGGGAACCAGCGTGGCGATTCCGGCCACATTTCGCTGGGACGTGAACGACCTCGCGGCGCCGATCTCCAGCTCGTCACGTGCGCCGCAGGCAATGGTCATCGCGCCCTGCTCGATGAAGACCCTTTCAGCCGTTGCACACGGTTACGCGGATGACCTGATCGTGAGAGTGGCCGGGGTGATGCTCAGGCTGAATCGGCCACTCATCCTGATGCCCCGCGAGACGCCACTATCGCTACCCGACATCGAAAACATGCGGCTCGCACGACTTGCGGGCGCGGTTCTCTTGCCCCCCACCGTCGCTTACTACCCTGCCCCACGCACTATCGACGACGTAACCGACTTTTTCGTGGGGAAGGTCTTGGACGTGTTGGGTCTGCCGCACCATCTCTACCGCCGCTGGGCCGAGGAATGAAGCACTATGCCGAAGGCCCACTGGCTGGCCGGCGAGTGAATGGCGATGCATGATCTGAGGGCTTTCCTGGAATGGGCAGAGAAAAGCGGCGCGCTGTCCACACTGGAGGCGCCGGTAGACCCGAACTTGGAGATGGCGCGTGCCATCCACTCAAGGGGTGACCGGCCGTTGGTCCTCCGCGATGCAAAGCGGCCTGGTTGGCAGGTAGCGGCAAACATCTGCGCGCGGCGAGAGCACTTTGCGTGGGCACTGGGCACTACGGTTGGCGGGGTGGTGCCAAGAATGGTCGAGGCACTGAACCATCCGGCTACGCCGCCGATGGTCGAGCATGCGCCCTGCCAGGAGATCGTCGATCGCGCGCCCGACCTGGGCACATTGCCCATCCTCAAACACCTGTCCGGCGACGGTGGACCCTACATCACCGCTGGGGTGGCCGTGATCCGTGACCCGGACGCCGGGCGCAATGCGAGCTTTCACCGCCTCATGCAGATCGGCCCACGAGCCTTCACTGGGCGGATCGTGGAAGGGCGCGGAACCGATACGGCTTGGCGCAAGGCGATGGCAGCCGGCCGTGATCTGGAGATAGCCGTCTGCTTGGGCGCTCCCATCCACGTGCTTCTCGCGGCCTCGATGAATCCGGCACCGGGGATCGACGAGCTCTCGCTCGCCCAGGCGCTCGCGCCGACCCCCCTTGTCCGCTGTCTCACGGTTGATCTGGAGGTTCCTGCAGGCTGCGAGGCAGTGCTCGAAGGGCGGCTGACAGCCCGCTTGGCTGACGAGGGTCCGTTCATCGACCTTACCGAGACGTGGGACATCGTGCGTGCCCAGCCGGTGCTGGAAGTCGACTGCCTGACGCATCGCCGCGCACCCTTCTACCATGCTCTTCTTCCGGGTGGCCCAGAGCATCGCCTGCTCATGGGCCTGCCGCGCGAGCCGACCCTCTTCCAGGCAGTGGCCGAGGTCGCTGACTGCAAGGCAGTGAGCATCACTCCTGGGGGCATGTGCTGGCTTCACGCAGTGGTTCAGATCGCCAAGCACGCCCCAGAGGACGGCACGCGGGCAATCGAGGCGGCCTTCCGCGGGCACGGCTCCCTCAAGCACGTGGTGATCGTGGACGAGGATGTCGATCCCTTTGACGCTCAAGCCGTGGAATGGGCCATCGCCACGCGCTTCCAGGCCGATCGCGACTTGCTGGTGTTCCCCGACCAGCCGAGCAGCAGCCTGGATCCCTCGGCCAAGTTCGTGCCCGGCCAGAAGGCACGCTCGGCCAAGATGGGGTTGGACGCAACGATCCCATGGACCGATCGTTCCGGCCAGCCGTTGAGCCAGTCGGCGCGGGATGCATTTCACAAGGTAGGCTATTAAGCCGGATCGTGGGAGACCAGAAATGGCCGATGCACTGCGTCTGACGGCAGAAGAAAAGGCCATCCTCTCCGGTGAACAGGGGCCGGGAGCAAAGAAGGCGATGGAAATCGTCGTCGCCCTTGCCAAGATCTATGGCGCGGCCGACTTGGTCCCAGTCTCCAGCACTCAGGTCTCCGGCGTGAGCTTCAAGAACTTGGGGCAGGCCGGCCTCGAATTCCTCCAGGAGTGGGCAGCGATGGGTGGGCGCGCTCGGGTTCCGTCCACGCTCAACCCCGCCGGCGCCGATCTGCAAGCCTGGCGAGAGTTGGGCTTTCCGGAGGAGTTCGTCCATCAGCAGAGTGCTGTGATCGATGCCTACGTTGCGCTTGGCGTGGCGCCCGCTCTCACCTGTACCCCCTATCAGACAGGCAACACACCCGCCTATGGTCAGCACTTGGCCTGGGCAGAATCGTCGGCCGTCGCATATGCGAATTCGGTGCTCGGCGCGCGTACCAACCGCGAAGGCGGGCCCAGTGCACTCGCTGCCGCGATTGTCGGGCGAACCGCGCGCTTTGGACTGCACCTCGATCAAGGAAGGCAGCCCACTTCGGTCTTCTGACGTCCGCTGTCCCATCCGGTCAGAAGCCGACCTGGGTGCCCTGGGCACTCTCATCGGCCGGCAAATGCGCAACCGCGTCCCCTATCTGCGCCTGGCAGAGGAGCTGCCACGAGGGTGCGACCTCAAGACGCTGGGCGCGGCCATGGCGGCCAGCGGAGCGGTCGGCCTGTATCACGTCGAAGGACCGACACCCGAGGCCAAGTTGGGAATCGTCGCCACCGCCGGCCTGCCGGTGGTGGCAGTCGACGGCCTGGAGGCCGGCTACCGGCTGCTGGACGGAACGGCCACCGAGATCGATTTGGTCAGCATTGGCTGCCCCCATGCTTCGCTTTCGGAGATTGGGGCAATGGCCGATGCACTTGATGGACGGCGCCTACGGGCGGAGCTGTGGGTGACGACGGCACGCTCCATCCGCGACGCGGCTGCTGCAGCAGGGCTCGTCGCTCGAATAGAAGCCTCCGGCGGAAGGGTCGTGGCCGACACCTGCCTGGTGGTGGCGCCGGTCGCTGCGTTCGGCTTCCGGTCGATGGCAACCAACTCGGCCAAGATGGCCTTCTACGCCCCCTCCCACTCAGGACTCGCTGTTCGCTTTGGCCCACTGGAGCAGTGTGTTGAGGCAGCACTGACGGGGCATTGGCTTCCATGAAGCTCGAGCTGCGTGGCCGGGTCATCCAGCCGGGCATTGCCTGTGGCATGGCCCTCGTTTCGCGCGAGCCGGTCGGCTTCCTGGGTGGAGTCGATCCGGAAACCGGGATCGTCGTCGAGTCGGGGCATGATCTGCAAGGTCAGTCTGTCTCTGGGCGGATACTGGTCTTTCCCACAGGAAAGGGCAGCACCGTTGGCTCGTACACCCTCTACCGGATGGCCCGGGCAGGAACTGCGCCGGCTGCCATCATCAATGCCGAGAGTGAAGCGATCGTGGCGGTGGGCGCGATCATTGCCGGTATCCCAATGGTCGACCAGGTAGAGATCTCGCAGATTGAGAGCGGTGATCGGGTTCGAGTATCTGGAAGAAAGGTGATCGTGGAGCGGTGAGCGAGCTGGTCTTCTGCAAGCTGGGCGGCTCGGTGTTGACCGTCAAGTCGCGGCCGCACACCGCCCGGCCAAGGGTCATCGCGCGGATGGCCGCCGAAGTGGCGCAGGCTCTCCAGACCTGCCCAGGACTCGGGTTGGTGTTGGGTCACGGCAGCGGGTCGTTTGGGCACTCTGTAGCTCAACGCACCGGCACACGTGCCGGCGTCCGGGGAGCGGAGGGCTGGCTGGGGTTTGCCCAGGTAGCGGCCGCCGCCGCCCGGCTGAACCGGAAGGTCACCGATGCCCTTTTGGCTGCCGGGGTGCCCACATGGTCCCTGCCCCCGTCCGCCACGGCGCGCTGCGAGGGAGGGCGCCTGGTCTCTTTGGACACGGAGCACCTGCGCGAAGCGCTTGCGAACGGGCTAGTGCCACTGGTCTACGGGGACGTCGCGCTTGACCGGACCCTGGGGGGCACGATCGTGTCTACGGAACAGGTGCTCGCCTACCTGGCACAAGAGCTGCACCCTCGAAGGATGATCCTGGTGAGCGACGTAGACGGGGTATATGCCGGCGATCCTCGACTCAACCCGTCAGCCGAACGCGTGCCCGAGATCAACCGGGAAAACTGGCGCACGGTGCAGGCCCTTCTCAGCGGCTCGCACGCCACCGACGTGACCGGCGGCATGCGCTCCAAGGTCGAGGAGATGGTGCACCTTGCGCAGCAGGTACCGGGTCTCGAGGTTCTAATCCTCTCGGCCGAGCACCCTGGGACACTGGCACGCGCGCTGTCCACCCCGCACGATCATGATACCGGCACGGTCATTCGCTGGGAATAGCGGGCTCGGTGCTGGTCACCGGGAGAGCGGAACGAACGAACTTGCCGCGACGTCCAAAGGATGCTAACATCGAGGAAATCGCGCACCTGAAGAGATGAGGTAGAACGTTGGACTATAGCCAGAAAGTCATGGATCATTTCATGAACCCCCGAAACGTGGGGGCGATCGAGAACCCTGACGGCGTGGGGCGGATGGGCAATCCACGCTGCGGCGACTTGATGGAAATGACCATCCGGGTTGAGGAGAATATCATAACCGACATCAAGTTCCGCACCTTTGGCTGCGGGGCCGCCATTGCGACCAGCTCGATGGCAACAGAGATGCTCAAGGGCAAGACTATCGAGGAGGCTCTCGAGATCACCAACAAGGCGATCGCAGAGGCTCTCGACGGCCTGCCTCCGATCAAGATGCACTGCTCTGTGCTGGCGGCCGATGCGCTGCGCGCGGCCCTGGCCGACTACTTCCGGCGACGGGGCGATTTGGAGCGCGCCGCCTCCTTGCTGGATGAAAAGATCGCCCAGCCACAGGATGCTCCTGAGGCAAAGGAGCCCCTCCACTGGCACGACTTTGGCCGGATGGTTCGCGCGCTATTCACAGCCTACCCTGATGCAGAGCCGATGGAGCTGAGCATGACGCAGATCTTCCGGATGGTCCTCCAACTGCCCGGTTTTGACGATGACCCCGAGGCAGCCAACGAGGATCAGCTGGAGAAGCTGCAGCTTGCTTGGCACGAGATCAAGTCGGCCTAGACGAGGAAGCAGACCAAACCATGCTAATCACGATTGTCTCACTGGTGGTTGCGCTCAGCATCATGGTCCTGGTGCACGAGCTCGGTCACCTGTTGTCCGCACGCGGCGCGGGGATTGTAGTCGAGGAGTTTGGCGTGGGCTACCCGCCGCGCTTGCTCTCGCTATGGCGCACCAAAGGCAAAATCGTCGTTGGTGGCCGCGCCATCGTCATCCCGCGGAGATTCGAGATTCCAAAGGGCATCGCAGCCGGATCGCTCGTCTCGTTCGAGACCAAGTCCAACGAGAAGGGGCAGCTAGTGCTCACAGCCCTAGCTGAGGTGCCCACGGAGGACCCGTTGGCTGGACAAGCCCAGCCAGTTGAGTTCGTCGACCACGGCACGCTGTACTCGATCAATGCCATCCCCTTTGGCGGCTTTGCCAGGATGCGGGGGGAAGAGGATCCGGCAGCCCCAGGCAGCTTCGCGAGCAAGCGCAAGCTCACCCGCATCTGGGTCCTGGCTGCAGGCTCGCTGATGAACCTGGTGACTGCCGTGCTCTTCTTCGCTCTCGCATTCGGCGCGGGTGCGCCGGCGGTAGCCGATCCCCCCAACATCCTCATTGCAGAAGTCGTAGCCAACTCACCGGCACAACAGGCAGGCCTGAAAGCAGATGACTTGCTCATCCGCGTCGATGACGTCCCTGTCGAGTCGGTCGAGGGACTGCAGGAGTACATCCAAAGCCGCGGCGGCACCCAGATCGTCTTCACAGTGCAGCGAGAGGAGGAGCTGATCAGCCTGACTGTCGTGCCTCGAGAGAACCCACCAGCCGGTGAAGGCCCAACGGGGATCGTTCTGGGCCAGCGCACGGTCATGGTGCACTATCCCTGGTATCAATCGCTCTGGCTTGGGCTGAAGGAGGCACTTGCCATTGCAGGGCTGACCCTCAGCCTGCCCATCCAGCTCATCCGGGGCATCATTCCGGCCGAACTGGCTCGACCTGTGGGGCCCGTCGGCATTGGTGGCCTGATCGGTGATGCGGTACGCTATACCCTGACTACCGGTTGGTGGTACCCGGTGATGAGGATGTTGGGCTCTCTGAGTGTTGCGCTGGCGGTCACGAACCTGCTGCCACTACCGGCGCTCGACGGAGGGCGCATCCTCTTCGTCATCGTCGAAGCGATCCGGGGCAAGCGGGTCGATCCGGCCAAGGAAGGGCTCGTTCACCTGATCGGAATGGCGCTGCTTGTGGCCCTCATGCTGCTCATCACCTGGCAGGATCTCGTCAATCCCTTGCCGTCTCTCGACTGGTCGAGCTTGTTCTAGGGTTGCTCAGGAGGTGAGCGCTGCGCAAGTGTAGGCGTTGTGGAGCGACCCTCCATAGCGGTCAGAGTGTGTGTCCGGCCTGTGGCAAGCCACAGCGGCGCCCGCGCATGGTGCGTTGCCGGAGCTGCGGGATCTCTGCCAGCCGGAGCCTGGCAATCTGCCCAGAGTGCGGGGACCCGTTGCGAGGGGACTGGCTTCGCCCGGTTGTGCTGGGCATTCTTGCCACGCTCGGCGTGTTGCTGGGCCTGTGGGCCGGCCCGCGCCTGCGCCGGGCTTGGGAGGGTGTGCGTCCGCAGACCGTCGTGCACACAGCCCGCGTGGTTGCCACCGAGGCGCCGGGCCTCTTGCTCTGGATCCCGACCTTGACCCCTTCACTGACGCCAACCGCCACGCCGATCCCGACCCGGACGCCTACGCCCACGCCCGTACCCACTCTGACGCCCGTGCCGACATCCACGCCCACACCGACCAGCACGGCAACACCAGTCGCGACTGCGACACCCAGTCCAATGCCGAGCCGCACCCGCGCGGCGGCAACGCGTCTGCCGCCGACGAGCACGCCAACGCCGCCCCCAGCGCTTGGGGCACCGGTGCCAACACTGCCTGAAGAAGGAACGACGTATACGGCGCTGACCATCTTGATGAGCTGGACGACCAACTACTCCCTAGGTCCGAATCAATTCTTCGAGATCGCGCTGCGGTACACGCACAGTGGGGCAGAGGTCGTGGTCCCGACCTATGTCCAAACCTGGCAGTGGTTCGTCGACCCCGCCTTGTATCTGCAAGCGGATCAGGAAACGAACCGGGCCTACTACTGGCACGTAAGGACAGTTCTGAGGAGTACAGACGCAGCAGGCAAGACTACCTACATACCTCTCAGCCCCACAAGCGAAGAACGGGTCTTTTTCTGGAAGTAGTCAAGCACAAAGGGGGTCTTCGCCCCGAAGACGACCCCATCCCCGAAAGAAAAGAAACCCTCCCTCCTTCGGCCTGGAGTCGGCCAGAGGAGGGAGGGTTTGCTGTGGGCTGACAGCGAACCGGGCTACTTCTGCGTCCAGACTGCCTTCAGCACCGCGAGGCCGTTGTTCTCAAAGTACTCGACCTTGACGGTGTGAGTTCCAGCCGAGACATCTCGATCAGCCGTATAAGTAGTGACCGAAGTCAGGTGCCACTGGTCGATCACCGGCGCATCGTCGACAAAGAGCCTGACCCCATCGTCCACGGTGGCCTGGAACTGGTACTTGCCGCCCACGAAGGAGTACTGCGCCGTGCATCGGACAGAGAAGTAGTCGGCGGTCACACCAGCGACCGGCGCCTTGTTCCCCCAGTCGAAGCCGAGCGCGCCATAGTACTGCGTCGTGACCGGCGTGCCTTCCAGCGTGGTGTTGTTGAAGAACTGGCAGGTCCAGGTGGGCGCTCCGTTGACCTTCTCGGCTGTGAAACTGAGCAGTCCCACTCCCCAGGCCTGGTAGTAGTCGATCTGGATGTGATGCACGCCAGCGCTGAGCTGGCGCTCGACGGTGTACTCGGTGGCGGACGTCACCTTCCACTGGTCGATGAGGAGGATGTTATCCAGCCAGAAGCGAACGCCGTCATCCACGCGAATTCGGAAGACATACTTGGCCTGCCTCGAACGTCTGGTCGCGGGTGAAGCGGGCTGAGAAATAGGTGCCCGGCACACCGCTGCCAGGCCCTTTGCTGCCCCAGTTAAGGCTCACGCTTGTGGGGTGGTTCGTCAGTTTGGGATTGCCGCTGAGATAGGCATTGGCCCAATACTGGGCGGTCCACGGCCCGGTGGTCGGCTTCGGCGTAGTTGTGCACTTGACCGGGATCACCAGCTTCTGGCCGGGATAGATGTAGTTGGGGTTGGTGAGGCCGTTAAGCTGCGCGATCGTCTGCCAACTGACTCCATATCGAGTGGCAATCTGTTTCAGGAAGTCTCCGGCCTTGACCACGTAGGTGGTCTTGCAGGTCTTGGGAGTGGGAGCCGGTGTTTTCACCGGGATCGTCAGGCATTGGCCGACAAAGATCAGGTTTGGATTCGCCAGGTGGTTGGCCTCAACGATGGCCTGTGCGGTGACCTGGTACTTGGCCGCAATCGAGGAGACAGTTTCTCCCGGCATGACCAAATGGCAAGAGGCAGCGCCAGCCTCTACCGATCTCGGCAGCATGAACCCGGCGAGCACAAGAGAAACCACGACTGCAACGAGGATCACTCGGCTTTTCATCGCTTTTCACCCCTTTCTACGCTTCTCGATAGACGATCTGTCTGAACCACACTACTTTGGCGTATTATACCACGAAACTAGCTGTATGTCAAGACCCAAACTGCTCCCCGATTGCGCAAATGCTGCAAGGGTCCTACTTGGCGTCAGCGGCTTGCCCCGTCAGATCCAGAATGGAGTCGTATGAGCCGTATGGGTTGTCGACATGGTCGTCCGCATGCCAGTCATTCAGCCATTCCCGTCCATCGACCAGATAGCGAAAGCGGTAGCGCCGGCCTGTCGCCAGCTCCACGGTCACACGCCAGTTGGCATCCTGCCGGTTGTGGGTCATGGGC
Source organism: uncultured Chloroflexia bacterium (assembly GCA_963701775.1). Classification (GTDB taxonomy): domain Bacteria; phylum Chloroflexota; class Anaerolineae; order JAAYZQ01; family JAAYZQ01; genus DAOQVR01. The sequence goes on along the minus strand of CAVPBH010000027.1, from coordinate 92,179 downwards.
GTGGCGGTCGTGTCCCAACCGTTGAACTCGCCAACAAGGCTGACCCTCTCGGCCCACATGGTCGAGGGCAGCTCAAAGGTCACGCGTGCAAAACCCGGTTTCTTCGCAGGTTCCCTATTGATCATATCCCCCCTCCACTGCAGAGTGCAGCCACACCAGCCCGTTTGGGATCTGGTAGCGACGCAGCCCTACGCCGCGACTCTATTATAGAAGGAATCCAGGATTTGTCAACGTGGCATGAGCGACCTTTGGTGGCAATCCTGTGCTCTGTCCAAGGGATCCGGCGGCTCCGCCAAAGGGCGGCCGGGCGCGTTTGTCTACCAGGGCACTGTGCGGTATAATCAAAGCAGCGGAATCGGTGGCACACCGCAGGTGGACTCAGTTTGTGCCAGCGAATGGAGGGGCCACTCCGGCCCGGGGACGGTCATGGGCAATCAACCAATGCGGCCAGAAAAGGGACCTGCCAGGGGATCCCTCCTTGGCATGGGTCTTGTCTGTGCCTTTCTGTCGGCTACTTTCCTGCTTGCAGCCTGTGAGCTGGCGCCGTCCACCGCTGAGAGCGGGCTGCCGACAGCCACGCTGCCCATTGCGGCTGACCCGACCGATACACCTCTGCCCGTCACCACCACCCTCCTGGTCTTTTGGGAACCCTTCCCACTGGATCGGCCGCAGGGTCTGCTGCTCGGGGAGATGATCCACGACTTTCAGTTCGCCAACCCGGACATCGAGGTAGAGCTCGTCCCAAAGAGCGGCACCGTCGGCCTGCATGAGTCGATGCTCGCAGTGCTCCCCGACGGCGAATTGCCGCAATTGGCCGTGGCGTTTCCGAGCATGATCGCGGAGTACGCCGCGCAAGGCGCCGTTGTAGCCCTCGACCCATTCCTGGCCGATCCTGAGGTCGGGCTCGGCGCCGAAGAGCTGGCGGACTTTTTCCCAGGCCTGCTGGAATCCGGCCAGCTCCCAGGGTATGGCGGTCAGATGCTCTCCCTACCCTTTGTGCAGAATGCCGTGGGCATGTGGGTCAACCAGAGTCTCCTGGAAACGGCCGGGTGGAGCTCGCCTCCCACAACCTGGGCCGAGTTCGAGCAGGCATGTTATGACGTGTGGGCCTATTCGGCACAGCAGTGCTACCCCTTCGTCGAGAGCGTCACGACGTTTGATGCTTGGCTCCGCAGCCGCGGAGGGCGCCAGTTCGACGAGGTCGGCCGCCAGGCCACCTTCCAGGAGATGGCCGGGGCGGAGAGCCTGGAGATGCTGAGGCGGCTGATCGATGCTGGCCTGGCCTGGAGGCCCCAAGACACCTACGGCGATTATGTCGCCTTTGCGAACGGCCTGGCCGCATTCACCTTCTCGTCCACAGGCAGCAGTCCGCTCTATGTCGAGGCCTATGACGCCGCCGTCCGCAGTGGCATGGCACCGTTCCACTGGAAGCAGACGCTCATCCCACAAGCGGATCCCAGCCGGCCGGCGACTAGCCTGGTAGGCACAAGCTTCTTCATCCTGCCCAGCGATCCGGACCACGAGATGGCAGCATGGAGGCTGATCCGCTGGTTCACCCTGCCCGAGCAGACCGCACGCTGGGCCGCATCTCTGGAGGCTATGCCGGTGCGCATTTCGGCGCAGTCGGTGATGACAGACACGCTCTCCGCCTATCCTTTCGTCCGGGCGCAGATGGAGGAGATCATGCCCTTTGCCCGTCCCGAGCCGGCCTTGCCCGGTGGGCTAGAAGCGCGCGAGATCCTGTATACCGCCATCCTATCGGTCACCCAGGGCTATTCCGGAACCCAGGAAGCACTGGACAACGCCGCCAGCCAGGTCGATGCCCTGCTGGGGAGTGTGCCCTAGCACCCCCCAGGCGACCCTGACGGCGCCGCGTGATGGACGAACAGCGCGTGGCGAAGCGAGGGAGAGAATGCGCACCTTGGTTATCACCGCCGGCACTGCCGAGAAGCGGGACCTGGTTCCCGATCCGGCGCTGGCCGCCGAGCTGAGCGACCCGCTTCGGCGACGAGAGGCGGAACGACGGCTGGCGCCATTTGCCTGCCCTGCCTTGGCGATGTACACGGGCTCCCACCACCGCATGGTCATGGATGGGCTTTGGTCGGTGTGGGCAGTGTGGGGTCGCGGGGTGCTGGACCTGGCGATCCTGTCGGCAGGCTACGGCCTCATCCCCGCAGAAGAGACGATTGTGCCCTACGAAGCAGCCTTCGACGAAGAGCCGCAGGCCTTGATGGAGTGGTCAGCACAACAGGCCATAGGCAAGAAAGCCTCGGCACTGGTCGGCCGCTATGACATGGCCTTCTACTTGCTGAATGGACCCGCGCTGACTGCCTTGGCTCTACCGCTGGATGTGCCGGCCCCGGTGCAGCAATTCGTGCTCACCGACGCAGAGAGCATCTCACTCGTGCCGATGGCACCCAACCTGCATGCCTTTGTGGCGGCCAAGGGTATTGCAGCGCGCCGCTGGCACGTGAAAGCGCCCCAGGTGTGTGGATTCCTCTTTGGACGGCTCTGCGAGCAGATCGTGCGCTACGGGCCGTCTGTGCTTGAATGGCTGCACGATCAGCCGCTGGATCTGGATCGGCTGTTCTACAAGCGCACGCAGTGGAAGCCACAGCTCAAGCTCTGGACCAGAGCATAGACATGCTGGCGCGCTTCTCCTAGCCCTCCGCTCCCGGCATTCTGACGGCTACCCCTTGGGTAGATCGACCGCCACCGGCTGTTGTCTCAGAAAGACCAGGCCCTTCTCCTCCTCTGCTGTGCCCACGTCCGCAATGACGTGATCGCCGGGCTGGAACTCGCTGCGAAGGATGCGCTTCGACAGCGGGCTCTCGATGTAGCGCTGTAGGGTACGCCGCAGCGGCCGGGCGCCAAATGCCGGATCGTATCCCTCCTCGGCAAGCCACTTGCGCGCGGCGGCGGTGAGCTCGATAGTGACCCCCCGGTCGGAGAGCTGCTCCCGGATGTCCGCCATCTGGAGGTCTACGATCTGCTCCACGTGCTCCAGGCTGAGCGGGTGGAAGATGATGATCTCGTCGATACGGTTCAGGAACTCGGGCCGGAAGGTCCGTCGCAGCCCTTCTTCGATCTCACGGCGCCCCTCAGCCACTTCCTCATCTTCGTCGGCCGCGCGCCGGAAACCGAGCGTGCCGCCCTGCTTCGCATACTGCGTGCCGATGTTGGATGTCATGATCAGTACGGTGTTGCGGAAATCCACCACGCGGCCCTGGCCGTCGGTCAAGCGGCCATCCTCCAGGATCTGCAGTAGCGCATTCCAGACATCGGGGTGCGCCTTCTCAATCTCGTCGAACAGCACTATTTGGTAGGGCCGCCGGCGGATGGCTTCCGTTAGCTGCCCACCCTCTTCGTACCCGACGTAACCAGGCGGGGCACCAAACAGGCGGCTCACCGTATGCTGCTCACGGTACTCGCTCATGTCGATGCGAACCATGGCCTCTTCGCTGTCAAAGAGGAACTCGGCGAGTGCCTTGGCCAATTCGGTCTTGCCCACTCCCGAGCTGCCCAAGAAGATAAAGCTCCCGATCGGCCGATGCGGGTCCTTGAGCCCACTGCGGGCACGGCGGATCGCATCCGCGACGGCGCTGATGGCTTCGTCCTGCCCGACGATGCGCTTGTGCAGGTGCTCCTCCATCGTCAGCAACCGGTCTGTCTCAGCCTGAAGAAGGCTGCTGACCGGGATGCCCGTCCAGCGGTGCACGACGTCGGCGATGTCCTCGGCGTCGACGGTCTCATCGATGCCGGCCTCGAGGCGCCAGGCGTCCCGCCGGGCAGTGAACTCGGCTTCGAGCGACATCCGGTCGGCCTTGCATTCGGCCGCCCGCTCGTAGTCGCGGCTTGCCCAGGCGGCCTCTTCCTCCGTGATGAGCTTGGAGAGGCGCGCTTTCATCTCCTTGAGATCAGGTGGCATGGAGTAGATGGCAACCCGGAGTTTGCTGGCTGCCTCATCAATCAGATCAACGGCCTTGTCGGGCAGGTGGCGCTCGGTCACGTAGCGTGCAGAGAGCCGCGCGGCCGCGACCAACGCCTCGTCCGTGAACCGCACGTTGTGGTGCGCCTCGTACCGGTCACGCAGGCCATGCAGCATGGCGATGGTGTCCTCGACAGAGGGCTCTTCCACCCAGATCGGGGCAAACCTCCGCTCCAGCGCGCTGTCCTTCTCTATGTACCGCCGGTACTCGTCGGGCGTCGTGGCGCCGATGCAGCGCAGCTCGCCGCGTGCCAGTGCCGGTTTCATCATGCTGGAAGCATCGAGCGCGCCCATGGCCCCACCCGCACCGACGACCGTGTGGATCTCGTCGATGAAGAGGATGATCTCGCCTTCGGCATGCTGAATCTCTTCGATAGCACCCTTCAGCCGCTCCTCAAACTCGCCGCGAAACCGCGTGCCGGCGACCATGGCCCCCAGGTCGAGCTGCACCACCCGCTTGCCCGATAGGATCTCGGGCACGTCATCCTCCGCAATCTTGCGCGCCAGCCCTTCCACGATGGCGGTCTTGCCGACGCCCGCGCCGCCGATCAGCACTGGGTTGTTCTTGGTGCGGCGGCTCAGCACTTGTATTACGCGAAGTATCTCGCTGTCCCTGCCGATGACAGGATCGAGCTTGCCTTCACGGGCTAGCTGAGTCAGGTCGCGGCTGAACTTTTCCAGGGTGCGGTAGCGGCTCTCTGCCTGCGGGCTGGTGACCTTCTGGCCGCCGCGGACCTCCCGGATCGCCTCCAGAATCCGATCGCGCGTGACCCCTTGCTCGGCCAGGATTCGCGCAGACGGCGTGTTCCGCTCAGCCGCAATCGCCAGGAAGATATGCTCCGTCGAAACATAGTCATCCTTCAGCTTGGATGCCTCTTCGTTGGCCTTTTCGATCACGCGCTTGAGCCCCGGCGTTATGTACACCTGGCCAACGCCCCCCCCAAAGATCTGGCTGCGAGGGCTGCGCTTGAGTTCCTCGTCCAGGCGCCTGCTAATCGTCTCCATGTCCGCGTTTAGCGTCTTGAGAAGCTCGGGCACGACGCCCGACGGTTGCTCTAGCAGAGCCAGCATGAAATGCTCGGTGTCGGCCTGTGTATGCCCATAGCGCTGGAGGATCTCATAGGCTCGCCGGGCAGCCTCCTGTGCTCGCTCAGTGAAGCGATCGAAACGCATCATGGCTCATTCTCCATTTCACATCATAGTTGCACAATTTTACCGGATCCTCCAGTTTCTGGCAAGCTCCGGAATGCCCGCATGACTCTTGGCTACGCAGGCGGAACCTTCTCGAACGTGAGGCTGCCAGCGCCTGCATCGACGCGGATCCGGTCGCCTTCCTGGAACTCGCCCTTCAGCAGCTTCAGCGCCAGGGGATCTTGCACGAGCCGCTGAATCACTCTCTTGAGCGGGCGCGCGCCGTAGGCGGGATCGTACCCTTCGCGGGCAAGAAGGTCTCGGGCAGCCTCGGTGAGCTCGATCTGCACCCTGCGATCGGCCAGCAGGGCTTGCAGGTGACTTGTCTGGATATCGACGATCTGCTTCAGGTGATCGAGTGTCAGTCCGTGGAAGAGCACGATTTCGTCGATCCGGTTCAGGAACTCGGGCCGGAAGTGGTGCCGCAGCGCCGCCAGCACCAGGTTCCGAATCTCCTGGCTTGGCGCGCCCTGCCCGTCCAGCAGCTCGGTGCCGATGTTGCTGGTCAAGATGACCACGCTGTTCTTGAAGTCGACCGTGCGCCCGTGCCCATCCGTCAGGCGCCCTTCGTCCAGCAACTGGAGCAGGGCGTTGAAGACCTCGGGGTGGGCCTTTTCTATCTCGTCAAAGAGAACAACCGTGTAGGGCTTGCGCCGCACTGCCTCGGTAAGCTGGCCCCCTTCTTCGTAACCGATGTAGCCGGGAGGAGCACCGATCAACCGTGAAACCGTGTGCCTTTCCTGGTATTCGCTCATGTCGACGCGCACCATGGCGTTCTCGTCGTCAAAGAGGAACTCGGCCAAGGCTCGGGCGAGCTCCGTCTTGCCGACGCCGGTCGGCCCAAGGAAGAGGAAGCTGCCAATCGGCCGCTTGGGGTCCTGGAGTCCGGCCCGGCTGCGCCGCACCGCGTTCGAGACTACGGTGATGGCCTCGTCCTGGCCGACCACCCTGTCGTGCAGCCGCTCCTCCATGCGCAGGAGCTTCTCGATTTCGCCCTCAAGCAGCTTGCTGACGGGGATGCCCGTCCAGGCGGAGACCACCTCGGCCACATCTTCGCTGCCCACTTCCTCCTTGAGGAGCTGCTGGCCGTCCTGCTGGGTGGCCCGGAGTTGTGCCTCCTGGGCTGCAAGCTGCTTGTCCAGCCGCAGCAGCTCCCCATACCGGAGCTCGGAAGCGCGGGCCAGGTCATAGGCACGCTCTGCCTGCTCGATCTGGTGGCGCACCAACTCGATTTGTTCCTTTGTTACACGCAGCCCCTGGATCGCTGCTTTTTCCCCCTCCCACCGGGCGGTCAGGGCACGGCTGTGCTCCTGAAGATCGGCCAGCTCCTTTTCCAGCTTCTCCAGGCGCTCCTTGCTCGCCCGATCCTTCTCTTTCTTTAGCGCCTCGCGCTCGATTTCGAGCTGAAGGATCTGACGGTCAACCCGATCCAACTCCTGCGGCTTCGAGTCGATCTCCATGCGCAGCCGGCTGGCCGCCTCGTCGATCAGGTCGATGGCCTTGTCGGGCAGAAACCGGTCGCTGATGTAGCGATGAGAGAGCACTGCTGCGGCAATGACTGCCGGGTCCTGGATGCGGACCCCATGATGCACCTCGTACCGCTCCTTGAGCCCACGCAGAATGGAGATCGTCTCCTCGACGCTGGGCTCGTCGACCAGCACCGGTTGGAAGCGGCGCTCGAGAGCCGGATCCTTCTCGATGAATTCTCTGTACTCATCAAGCGTCGTGGCACCCACGCAGTGCAGCTCTCCACGCGCCAGCATCGGCTTGAGCATGTTGGAGGCGTCCATGGCCCCCTGTGCGGCACCTGCCCCGACGACTGTGTGCAGCTCGTCGATAAAGACGACGATCTTGCCCTCGGCATCGGTGATCTCTTTCAGTGCCGCCTTCAGGCGCTCCTCGAACTCGCCACGGAACTTGCTTCCCGCGATCATGGCGCCCAGGTCAAGCTGTACGACGCGTTTCTCCTTGAGCCCCTCCGGCACGTCGCCGCGCACGATGCGCTGGGCCAGGCCCTCAACAATGGCGGTCTTGCCCACGCCGGGCTCGCCGATCAAGACGGGGTTGTTCTTGGTGCGGCGGCTCAGCACCTGGATCACGCGCCGAATCTCCTCGTCCCGGCCAATGACCGGGTCGAGTTTGCCACGACGGGCCAGATCCGTCAGGTCACGGCCGTATTTTTCGAGGGCCTGGTAGGTGCTCTCGGGGGATTGCGATGTGACTCGCTGGCTGCCACGGATCGCTGCGAGCGAGCGAAGGATGGCATCGCGGGTAATGCCCGAGCTCTGGAGCAGGCGCCCCACGCCGCCGGCGCCCTCCTCGCTCAAGGCCACCAAGATGTGCTCGGTGGACACGTAATCGTCGTGCATCTGCCGAGCCAAAGCTTCGGCCCGCTCCAGCACACGGTTCAGGTCGCGAGAGAGGCCGGCCTGGGAAGTCCCACCGTACACCTTCGGCCTGCGGCCCAGCTCGGCCTCTACCTGCTGCGTAAGGGCCGCCGGCTGGAGCCCAAGCCCCTGCACGATCTGTGGCACGACGCCGTCGGACTGGCGCAGAAGCGCCAGCAGCAGGTGCTCTCCTTCGATCTGGCCGTGGCTCCGTTCGGCGGCCAGGCTTTGGGCCTGCACCAGTGCCTCTTGCGCCTTCTCGGTAAAACGATTCATGTCCATGGTAGTCATCTCCCTGAGTGATCAGGGTGATTCTACCCTGGGCACGTTAGTCCTGCGTGTGAGTTGTGTTAGAGTTGCGTTAGAGGGCCTACCTGCCTCGCGAACGGGGCTTCCCTGCTGTGCGCTGTACCTTAGCGTCGACCTCGTCGTTCAGGATCATCTCACCAAGCCTGTCGCCCAGTTGCTCCAGGACAGGCAGCGCCGAGGGGTCTGTCGTTCCGATGTTCGTCTCCATCTCGACCTGGAAACGGCGGAAATCCAGGCCGGGGAAGAACTGCTGTACAAGGCGCACCTGCTGGTCGCTTGAATCGCTCATGAAGGTGTCCAGCGCGGGTGTGATCCAGTCCCACAGGTGGAATCGCCGCACCTCGTGGGGCATGAACCCCGCCGGACCGCGTCCCGTACCCAGGCTGATCAAGGTTGTCTCCCTCGGATCCCAGTCGAGACAATAGACGGCTTCATAGGCTGCCAGATAGCAGGGATTCACGTAAGAGCCAAAGCCCCCATCCACAAAGCGACCGTCGACCGGTGGAAAAAGGATCGGCACAGCGCAGCTACACAGCACCGCGTACCAGATCTTCCAATCGGCATAGTCGGGCTTCCAGGGCTTCACAAAGCGAGTCCGGTTGTCCAACATATCGCGGACGGTGATGACCAGGTCACGCGGCCTCGGGCCGACCCACAGATCGCCCATGGTGCGCTCCCCGCACACCTTGCGCAAGGCGTCTGCCAGGGGCTCGCTTGAGAAGCGGTAGCGTGCGAAGGGCCAGTAGAAGCGCGGCCTCTTGCGGAAGATGGCATGGGCGTTGTCCACGTAGAGCTCGTGGATGCGGGATGCCGGCAACCGCAAGGCAATCCCGGCCGCGATCGCGCTCCCCGTCGAAGTGCCGGCGGCAAGCTGCGCTACCTTCGACATCGGGTAGCCGAGGGACTCTTCAACCACAGCCAGCCCCCGGGTGACGATCGTGCCCCTCAGGCCTCCCCCGTCGACGGCCAGTGCGACGTTCTTGCGGAATGGCTTCATGGTGTCCTCCTGGTAGCCGGAGTAGGCCGGAATCGATTGCCGGCCCGTCCTTGGGCCATTATACCGCGTGTCGGGCGAGAGGTCAACCTGGGTGGCGGGAGCCTTGGAGCACGAAACACGTGAGAGCGACGCGAAGAGAGACGGGAAAGGGACGCGGGGACGCGGGGAGGGTGGCAGCCGCGCAGTGCCTCGTGGCCGGCCAGCCGGGCGCTGTCTCACTCTCTCACTGCTCTGAGAATCGTCCTTTCGCTAGGCGGCGATGGTGCCTGAGGCGGGTTTGGAGGCGAGGGCGACATCGTAGCCTAGCTTTTCCAAGCGGCGAACGAGCCGATTGGTGACAGACTCGCGTTTGCGTTCATCGAAGTAGTTCCCGCCCAGATCGTGGTAGGGCTCTTGCCGTGACAGAAGATGATAGACAATGACCAGAATGGAATGAGCAACCGCCACGATCGCTTTTTTCTTGCCCCGCCGTGCGGCCAGACGGCTGTATTGGGCCGCCAGATAGGTGTTCTTCCCTCTCGCTGCCGCATTCGCCGCCAACACCAGGGTCTTGCACAAGGTGGGGTTGCCGGGTCGTGTCTTGCCCGAACGCCGTTTCCCCGCGCTCTCGTTGTTGCCGGGCGCCACTCCAGCCCAGGACGCCAGGTGGGCTGCCGTCGGAAACCGTCCCATATCCAGGCCAATCTCTGCCAGGATGACCTCCGCCTGCCAGCGGTCAATGCCCGGGATAGTATCCAACAATGCCACCGCTTGCACGGCGCTCAGCGTGTTCTCTCTCCCTTCGGGAGCCTCGGGCTGATGTGCTACCTTGTCCGGCCCAGGAGCCGTCCCGCCTGGCCCGTTGAGTGGCCGGTCGCTGGCCAAATCGTTCTGCTCCATGCGGGCCGCGACTTCCGCACTGTACCGCTCAATCTGCTTCCCAAGAAAGTCGATGTGCTGCAGGTGGCTCTCCAGCAAGAAGCGATGATGTGCACTCATCCGCCCCGTCAGGGCTTGTTCCAGTTGGCTCCGTTTGGCTCGCAACCTCCCACGCGCCATCCCTGCCAGGGCCACTGGATCGCTTTCCCCTGCCACCATCGCTTCCAGCATCTCTCGTGCCGACACGCTCCCTGTCTTGGTCACCGATGCCAGCTTAATGTTCGCTGCCTCCAGCACCTTCTGCAATCGGTTCATCACCGATGCCCGCTCTCGCACCAGGTTGCTCCGCTGTCGTGTCAGGTCCCGCAATTCCCGCTGGGGACGCGGAGGTACGAAGCTTGCTCGCAACAACCCATGCCGCAGCAGATCGGCGATCCATTCCGCATCTGCCACGTCTGTCTTGCGGCCTGGCACCGCTTTGATGTGCGCCGCATTCACCAACAAGATCTCAACCTGGCCTTCCAGCAGGTTATAGACTGGCTTCCAATACTCCCCCGTGCTTTCCATCGCCACGTGTGTGCATTCCCACTCGGTCAGCCAGTCCACCATCTCCAGCAGCTCTGCCGTCACCGTCCCAAAGGTCCGTGTTTCCTGCTCCTTCCGCCCACTTCCTTTGCTGACCACCCGGCATGCCACCACCGTCTTCTTGTGCACGTCCAAACCGGCGCAGCGCTCGTAGATGACTTCCACTCTTGTCTCCCATTTCCAGACTCGCCGGCGGGGTGTCTGCTTCTCATGGAATCTGCTCTACGTGCTCACTCTCTCGAGTGGCGACAATTGACGGTGCCCCCAGACACCCAGGTCCTACTGTACTCTCAGGCTCGCGGCACCACAATGAAATCGACCTCTTTGCCGGCTCGTGTCATCATATTCACCTCCTGCACCGCACGCAAGCCGTCAGACGCAACTAGATTCTCATGCTTCATGGTGCCCCGCAGGGGCATGGCTACTGTCTCACACATACTGCCGCCGCAGGAGTTTTTTTCGGGAAACAATTACCGACCATCGCTTGGCAGGATCGTGAGGGCTGTTGCCGGCATCGACGATACGGCCGGCGGGGGCACGGCGGGCGCGAGATCGACGACGGGCCGGCCGGCGAGGCGGGCTGTGATGGCCTGGATTTGGGCCAGCTCATCCATGGGTCACCTCGGGACGGAAGGGACCCGAACGCTTGTTCTGGGGACATTGTAGCAGGAAAGGCGGAGGGCGCCGCGCGAAGTACTCGGCTCGGCAGCGGTGCCGCCTTGACTTGGCGCAGGTGCGCTATTCCGCTAAACTGTGTGTTGCGTAGGAGCATGACTACACCGGGAGGTATGGAACGATGTTCTGTGAGCTGAGCCCCGGCCAGTTTGATGGGATCCGCGCTCTGTTCGCCGGCTTTGACTATAGCCTGTCGCTTCAGGCGGCACTCGAGCGGGTTAGCCCCGGGCGGGTCTTTGTGGACGACGCCGCGAGGCCACGCACCGGGCTGGCTCTGACGGTGGAGGGCTATCTACTGGCCGGCGAGCACGATGACCCGGAGATCCTCGGCGCACTGCGCGAGTTCCTCCGGGACAGCATCTTCACCGGCCAGGTGTACGTGAACGGCGACGACTCGCTGTCGTTGGCCGTCCATCCCGAGGCGTGGGAGGCCCGCCTGCCGGAGCTGATCCCCACCTACGACGCGCTGAGGCTGCCGCGCTACCACTATCTGTGCCGGCGGGTAGCGCTCGACTGGCGGCAAAACCTGCCGGAGGGGTATGAGCTGCGGCGCATCGACCGGGAGCTGCTGGCCGATGCCGGCCTGACGCTGTCCGAAGACCTGGGCGAGGAGGCCATCGAAGCGTACTGGGGGAGCGTGCCTCACTTCCTGGAGCGGGGGATCGGCTTCTGCGTGCTGCATGGGGGGGAGGAGGTGGCGCACTGTACCGCCGATTGCGCGGCCGGCACCCAGGTCGACGTCGGCGTCTACACCGCTCCTGCCCACCGGCGCAAGGGCCTGGCCGCGGCCGTGGTCGCCGCGACCGTCGAGCATTGCCTGAGCCACGGTGCCCGCCAGGTGGGTTGGCACTGCAACGTGGAGAACACCGGCTCGTGGAAGACGGCGGAGCGGGTGGGCTTTGAGCGGAATCGCGAGTACGTATACTACTACTACGCCTACGACATGGTCGAGCAGTGGCTGGAGCTGGGCTGGCATCGCCTCCAAGACGGCAACTATGCGAGCGCGGCCCATTACTACGAGCAGGCGCTTTCGGCGCGCGACGATCACCCGGAAGCGTACTATCGCGGCGCGGCGCTGGCCTGGGCGCACCTGGGGGAGGCCGACCGGGCGCTCGCCATGTTGAGCGCGGCCGCGGACCGCGGCTGCCGCCACGCCGACTGGGCCCGGCGGCAGCCGGCTTTTGACCTGTTGCATGGCCGGCCTGAATGGGAGCGCGTCCTGGCCCGGATGGCGCAAGCTGCAGAGCGCTAGGCAGACTGTGCACGGCTGGCTAGCCCATACAGAGACTAGGGTATAAGTAATGAAAGCACTGCTGGTCATTGATATGCAAGTTGGCTTGTTTGAAGGGAGTCCCCCGCGTTACGATGCGGATGGCGTCATCCAACGAATCAACCAAGTTGCCGAGACTGTACGCTCAACGGGTGGTATCGTAGTGTTTATCAAACATGAAGACAAGGGCAGCCTCAGGCGAGGAACAAAGGGCTGGGAGATTCTACCAACTCTTGAGCGAGAGGACTCGGACCTACTGGTTCACAAACGAGCTTGTGATTCGTTCTATGAAACAGAGTTGGCCGATGTTCTTGAGAAGCATGGTGTCCAGCAACTAATCGTGACAGGCTGCGCAACAGATTTCTGTGTAGATACTACTATTCGTGCGGCTGCGAGCAGGGACTATGAAGTAGTGGTTGTAGAAGACGGGCATACGACAAAGGATAGGCAGCACCTGGATGCGAAATCGATTATCGGTCACCACAACTGGATGTGGAAAAACCTGATCCTTCCGAGAAGTGATGTCAAGGTTTTGCCAGCGTCAAGTGTGATCGATTGGTTACAATCGGAGTCTCGATCATAAGCAGCGCTGCACAACATCGGCTCCACCGGACAGCGGCTTGCGCCGTTGGTGGTATGCACCTAGCTTGAAATGGTGAGGTGGTCGTGCAGGAGACGCGCAAGCCAAGGTGTCCGAGTGGCTGGGCCTGAGTCATGTCGCTGCGAACCGTATTGCGGCCGGATATTGACGGTGACACGGAATGTCATTATGATGGCCGGTGCTGACGCCGGCCCGGCGGAGGAACGGAAGGCCCGCCCACGGGACCGGAGCACGGCGTCACAAAGAGGAGGTGTCATGGACGTCAGGACGAACACAGGAGCTATCCCATCAGAAGCCGAGGTCGCGGCGCGTGTCGAGGCCCTCATGGGGCGGATGAGCCTCGAGGAAAAGGTCGGACAGCTTACCCAGATTGGGGGCGCAGCGTTCGTGCCGGGGCCGAAGCCCGAGGATGTAGTGCGGAAGGGTGGGGCCGGCTCGGTCCTGTGGCTCAACGACACGCAGCAGTTCAACGTGCTCCAAAAGATCGCCGTCGAAGAGAGCCCATCGAAGATCCCGCTCCTCTTCGCCCTCGACGTCATCCACGGTTACCGTACGATCTTTCCCGTGCCGCTGGCCATGGCCTCGTCGTGGGACCCGCCGGTTGCGGAACGGGCGCAGGCCGTGGCGGCCAAGGAGGCACGCGCCGCGGGCCTGCACTGGACCTTCGGCCCGATGCTTGACATCGCCCGTGACGCCCGGTGGGGACGCATCGTCGAGGGCGCCGGTGAAGACCCCTTCCTGGGTGCGGCCATGGCAGCCGCCCAGGTCCGCGGCTTCCAGGGGCCGCACCTCGGCGCGCCCGATCATGTCGTGGCCTGCGCCAAACACTTTGCCGGTTATGGCGCGGCGGACGGCGGCCGCGACTACGATCCGGTCTACCTGCCCGAGGGCCAGTTGCGCAACGTCTACTTCCCGCCCTTCGAAGCCGCAGTGAAGGCCGGCGTCGGGACGTTTATGAGCGCCTACATGGACCTCAACGACGTCCCGGCGAGCGGGAACCGCTTCCTGCTGCGCGACGTGCTGCGGGGCGAGTGGGGATTCCAGGGCTTTGTCGTCAGCGACGCGTTTGCCGTCGCGAGCCTCGTCACCCAGGGCTATGCGCGCGACGGGCGCGACGCGGCTTTCCGTGCGCTGAGTGCGGGCCTCGACATGGACATGGCCAGCAACACCTACCCAGAGCACCTCGCCGGGCTCGTCGAAGACGGCACACTGAAGCCGGCTGAAGTCGACGCGGCGGTGCGGCGCATTCTTGCGATCAAGGTCCGCATGGGGCTCTTCGAGCAGCCGTACACCGACGAGTCGAAGCTGGCGCAGGTTGTCGCACTGCCCGAGCACCGCAAGGAGGCGCGGCTCGCCGCGCAGCGGTCGATGGTGCTGCTGCGGAACGAAGGCCGGCTCCTGCCGCTCGGCAAGGGCCTGAAGAACGTGGCCGTGATCGGTCCTGTGGCCGACTCCAAGGAGGCCACAGAGGGTTCGTGGATGGTCTTTGGCCACACGCCGGCTGCCGTCACAGTCCTCGAAGGCATCCGTGCCAAGCTGCCGGGAGCGAGAGTCGAGTACGCCCCCGGCCCCGAGATCCGGCGTACCATCGTGTCCTTTTTCGACGATATCATGCCTGGGCCCAAGAAGGCCGTGCAGACGCCCGAAGAGGCGGAAGCCGCGTTCCAGGTGGCCGTGGCCACGGCGCGCGACGCAGACGTCGTCGTGATGGTCCTCGGCGAGAACGCCGACATGTCCGGTGAGTTCGCTTCGTGTGCCTGTCTCGATCTGCCGGGGCGCCAGGAAGAGCTGCTCAAGGCGGTCGTGGCCCTTGGCAAGCCTGTGGTGCTCGTTCTCTTGAACGGGCGTCCGCTGGGCATCGTTTGGGCGGCGGAGAATGTGCCGGCGATCCTCGAGGCATGGCAGCCCGGCAGTGAGGGCGGCCACGCGGTGGCCGACATCCTGTTCGGCGATGTTAACCCGGGCGGCAAGCTGCCCGTCACCTTCCCGCGCATGGCCAGCCACGCGCCGCTCTACTACGCACGCAACCTCACGCACTCGCCCGAGGGCGGCCCGATGTATCGCTCGCGCTACTGGGATGGCCCGACGACGCCGCTCTACCCCTTCGGCTTTGGCCTCAGCTACACGACCTTCTCGATCACGAACCTGAAGGTCGCGGCGCCGGAGGTGAAGGTGGGGAGCGCGGTTGCCGTGACGGCCGATGTGACGAACACGGGCCCGGTTGTGGGCGACGAGGTCGTGCAGCTCTACATCCACCAGAAGGCCGGCAGCGACTCGCGCCCGATGCGCGAACTCAAGGGATTCGAGCGTCTCACGCTCAAGCCCGGAGAGACGAAGACGGTTACTTTCCTTCTCGGCCCGGCTGAGCTCGGCTACTGGAGCACGAACCACGGCAGGTGGGTCCAGGAGGCGGAGGCCTTTGATATCTGGATCGGGCCCGACTCGTCGGCGACGCTCCACGCAGACCTCGCGGTGGTTCGCTGAGAGCGTAGGGCGAGAAGGGTGAAATCACCTTACACCCGCTGCGGCCCATTGTAAAGTTAAGACAATACAGATCATTGTAAACGGGCGGTCCGCCTAGCCCCCCGCGAGCTTGCAGCCGTAGCCCAGGGAGCGCAGCACCTCCGCAACCTTGTCGCGGTGATCTCCCTGGATCTCGATGGCGCCGTCCTTGACGGTGCCGCCCGTGCCACACGCCTGCCGCAGTTGCTTGCCCAGCGCCTGGAGCTCCTCCGGCCTGAGCTGCAGGCCGGATACCACGGTGACGGTCTTGCCGCCGCGGCCTTTTTTCTCGCGCCGGATGATGGCCGTCTGCTTCTCCGGCGGCGGGCTGCGCCTGGGAGGGCAGCGGCAGGGGTCGCCTCCACAGCGAGGGCAGCGCTGGGTGCGATCAGGGTTTGTCGAGTAGACGGTAGAATCCTTGCGGCGCATCTCATCCTCCAGGCAGCAGGTGGTCTACGCGACAACGGCTGCCCGTGCTTCCATCGACCCTATCGTAGCACCGCGTGCCGTGCCTGTCCAGGTCTCACCGCCAAGACGCGAAGACCACGAAGGGGCTGATAAGCGTCCGGGCCCAGCAAACAGACCCCAAGGGTCTTGGAGACCCTTGGGGTCTGTGCTATCCTGTGCCAAGCCGAGTCGAAGTCCCAAGGAGCCTGCCCATGCACGAGCTGAATCTCCGCCAGGTCAAGGTAGACGACCCCTTCTGGTCTCCACGGCTGGAGATGAACGCGGCGCGGGCCATCCTGCACCAATGGGAGCAGCTTGAGAAGGCCGGCTGCATCGACAATTTCCGCATCGCCGCCGGAGCGAAGGAGGGCTTTCGCGAGGGCTGGTTCTTTGCCGATTCGGACGCCTACAAATGGCTGGACGCGGCCTGCCGGATCCAGACCACGCGCCCTTCGTCCGAGCTGCGAGAGCGGATCGACACGCTGGTCAGCCTTCTCGCCCGTGCCCAACAGCCAGACGGCTACCTGTACACCTACAACCAGCTCCACTTTCCGGGGCAGCGCTGGGTGAACCTCCAGATCGAGCACGAGCTGTATTGCCTGGGGCACCTGATCGAAGGGTGCCTGTCGTACGACGAGATGGTGGAAGTAGAAGCGCCCTCACCCCTGCCCTCTCCCGGAAGGAGAGGGGAGATGGACCCCCACCCCGCCTCCGGGCGGCCACGGGGAGCCGCCGCTGTGGCCGGGGAGGGGAGCCAGGGCCTGGCGATTGCGTGCAAGGCGGCCGGCCTGCTGGTGCGCGAGCTGATGGAGGCAGGGCCCGAATACACCGACGGCCACGAGGAGATCGAGATCGCGCTCATCAAGCTGCACCGGAGAGCGGGGGAGCCGGGCTATCTCGATCTAGCGCAGAGGCTCATCGAGCGGCGCGGGCGCATCCCCCATTTCGCGCGGCTGATCCGCAAGCAGGAAAGCAGCCGCCAGGCGCGTCACAAGCAGGTCCAGGCGCGGCGCGCCGCCTACGTGGCGGATCACCCGGAGCATGCTTCGTTCCGGCTTCCGCCCGACAATGTCTCCAAGAAGGTTCGATTTGGGCGGCAGCGCCGACTGCTCAGCGCGCTTTCGGGCAAGATGTTCCAGCAGGACCGAAGTGTGCGCGAGACCCGCGTGCCGGTGGGCCACGCCGTGCGCTTTGCCTACCTCCAGACGGCGGCCGCGATGCTTGTCCGTGAGCGAGCCGACGGGGCGCTGAAGACGGCACTGGAGGCGACATGGCGGCGCATGGTTGAGCGCCGCATGTACGTGACCGGCGGGCTGGGCGCACTGCCCGCCATCGAGGGGTTTGGGCGCGACTACGAGCTGGACCCCGAAGCCTCCTACTCCGAGACGTGCGCAGCACTGGGCAGCCTCTTCTGGAACTGGGAGATGGCACTCTTGAGCGGAGAGGCACGCTACACCGACCTCTTTGAGTGGCAGCTCTACAACGCGGCATCGGTGGGCATGGGCCGGGATGGGACGTCCTATCTCTACAACAACCCCCTCACCTGCCGCGGCGGCATCGAGCGGCGGGCCTGGTTCGCCGTGCCATGCTGCCCCTCCAACCTGTCGCGCACATGGGCGGCCATCGGAGGCTATCTCTGTTCTACGGAGGGGGATGCGGTGTGGGTGCACCAGTATGTGGGCTGCCGCGCACAGGTCACGACAGGGCTTGTGCTCCGAGTGGAGTCGGGGCTGCCGTGGGAGGGACGGGTGCGCATCGAGGTGGAGGCGGAAGGGCCCGCCGAGTGGACGCTGCACCTGCGCATCCCGAGCTGGACACGGGGCTACCGGGTGCGGGTCAACGGCCGGGCTTGGGAGCCCATTCCCCTGCCGCCGGACCGCCAGACGCCGGTGGCAACTGCCTGCGGCTACGCGCCGCACGGCGCCTTCTACGTACCGGTCCGGCGGACCTGGGTGCCCGGCGACGTAGTCGAGCTGGAGCTGCCGATGCCGATCGTCGTGCGGCGACCGTCCAGCCGGGTGCGCGGCAGCCGCGGCACGGCAGCGATCACGCGCGGGCCGGTGGTCTACTGCCTGGAGAGCGTCGACAACCCGGGGATTGACCTCTTCACCGACCGGGTGGAGCTGGGGTCGCTGCGCGCGGAGGGGGTGGCGCGGCCCGGAGACCGGGCAGAGGGGGGCGACGGCGAATTGGAGGCAGGGCTGTGGCTCGTGCGCGGGCAGACCGTGGACGGCCGGCCGCTGACGATGGTCCCGTATTTCGCCTGGGCGAACCGGGGGCCTAGCCAGATGAATGTGATGGTGAGGGTGTGAGTGCAGACCCCAAGGGTTTGACAAACCCTTGGGGTCTGGCGATGGGCTAGATCACGCGGGCGCGGAAGGTCGGATACTCGGGCAACGGACGCGGCCGAGCTTCGGGTGGCTTGCCTGCCTCTTCGCGCTTGATCACGACCAGCGTCAAATCGTCGAACTGGGGCTCGGCCCCGATGAACGCATTCACCGACTCGACGAGCACCTCCTGCAGCTCAGGAGCCGTGCGCCGCGCGTTGGAGCGCAGCACGTCGAGGGCGCGCTCCTTCCCGAATAGGAGCTGCTGGCTGCTGCGCGCATCGGGCAGGCCATCGGTGTAGCAGACCAACAGGTCGCCGGGGGCGAGACGAACACGCTGGGAGCGCCAGGCCTCCTCGGCCGAGGCACCCAGGGCCATGCCGGTGCGCACCAGCTCCTCCGGCGTGCTGCTTCCGATCCGCAGCAGGAGGGGCGGCGGATGGCCGGCATTGCAGTAGAGAAGATCACCAGACACCGGGTCGAGCACACCATAGAACACAGTCACAAAGAGCCCGGCCGGCGCATCACGGAGCATTCCGCGGTTGGCTTCTCCCAACACGCGCGCCGGATCGCCCGGGTTGAGCGTGGCATGCGTCCGGATGAGCGTCCGGCTCAGGGCCATATACAGCGCGGCCCCCATGCCCTTGTCGGCCACGTCGGCGATGGCAATGCCCAACCGCCCATCGCGCAGCGGG
This sequence comes from uncultured Chloroflexia bacterium, assembly GCA_963701775.1. Lineage (GTDB taxonomy): Bacteria > Chloroflexota > Anaerolineae > JAAYZQ01 > JAAYZQ01 > DAOQVR01. The sequence continues at coordinate 73,347 of CAVPBH010000027.1, read as the reverse complement.
ATCAGGTCATAGAAGTCGCCGGCCGTCTGGCGGGCAGGCATCAAGACTGCCGCCAACTGCCAGCCGGGGAGGGCCGGAACCTGCGGCAGCATCATCGCCTGGACGCGGCCTGCGAGCGCCAGCTCACGAGTGCGCCGGCCCACCTGCTGAAAGGCGCGCGCGGCCTGGTTCAGGTATCCCAGCAGTTGCAGATCCCGTTCGCGTTGCTCGGTGAACCGGTCGCCCGCAAGGTCGGTCATGCACACCACACCCAGCGGCGTCTGCCCCGGCACCAGGAGTGGGATCGCTCGCCGCATGCCGCTCCCGCCCTCCATTTCGCGCATCGGGCTCCCCTCACGGTAGGCCCGCGCCTCCAAGCGGTCTTCCTGCACGCCGATGGTCTCCAGCGACACGGCATGGTGTGTGTCGAGGGCGAAGGCCCCTTTGCCGCGAGTGATTTGCTCCAGCAACCGCAGGCTTGGCTCGTGCGAGAGGGCAACCCACACCTGGGCTTCTTGGATGCCAAAGCCTGCGACCAACCCGCGCAGGACAAAGTGAGCCGCCTGCCCAAGGTCCTCCGAAGCATACATCGAGTGGATGGTCGCCAACAGCAGGTCGGCGCGGTTGTCCTGGCTGCCATCGCTCAGGCTCGACTCCAGGTAGTCGATGGCCGAATTCCATTCGCCGGCCATGGTCAGCAGGTGGCCAACCCGGCCTGGGGCCAACCTCTCGGCGAGGAAGCGCCGGCTTATGTCGTTTCGAAGGCGGTAACGATCGCCGTCCAGCCGCTCCACGACACCGGTCAGATACAGCGGATCGACGTCCGGAGACAGGGGCAGTGGCAGCTCCGAGCGCGGAAGCGTGCCATGCTGGAGCAGCAGAAGGACACAGCGGAGGAGCTCTGGGTCGTCCTCGATCTGGCGCACCGCCTCCTGCAGCGGCGCATAGACCGACACTTCGTCGTCCAGGAAGTGGCGCACGACCTGATCGACGGTCCGCACCGTCAGCCTGCCGGAAGGAGTGGCCTGTGCAGCGCGCACGGCATCGCGCGCGAGATGCCGGATCAAGGTGGGGTCGCCGCGCGTGGCGTGCAGCAGCCGGTGCCGGGCGCGCTGCGTGGCGGGCACCTGCCCAGTCTCGATCTCCTCGGCAATCAGCGCGTCGCTCTCCTCCTCCGAGAGGTCGCGGATGTAGACGCGCCGCGCGATCCCCCGGAAAGGGGAAGACTCGCCGACCGTCAATCCGGCAAAGGACAGCGCCCCCGAGGCCACCACCAGACAGCCGGCAATGCAGCGTGGATTGCTCCATGTAGGCCGCTCGCAGCGAAGTCAGGAGCGCCTGCGCCAGGTCGGTGGGCAAAGACTCCAGGTGATCCAGCAAGAGGACGAGGTCGTCGTCCAATTGAGTAACGGCACCCACTAGGAGGCTGCGATAGTCAGCACTGGTCGTGCCCGCCAGATCCGGTACCGCAGAGGCCCACCGAGTCGTCTCGGACAGTCGCTGAGTTGTCACGCGGCCAAGGTCGCCAAAGAAGCCCCGCACAGTGGAGGCCGACAGCCGCGACAGGTCAACGTAGACACAGGGCGGGTAGGCACGCCGGCCCAGCGCCTCGGCCACGGCCTGCACCAACAGGGTCTTGCCGGAAAAGTGGGGGCCCAGCAGGGTGACATAGCTTCCTTCGTCGATCGACTCGAGGATCTGTTGGACCGCCTCTCGCTGATGGCGAAGCAGCGCACGCGAGGGCGACCAGGCTTCCGCATCCAGCATGTGCGTCAGTCGATCGCTCATAGCCCCTCCTCCTTCAGCTTTCGGAAGAGGTACGATAGGTCGTACGTTCGCTTGAGAACCTTCGTAAAGACGGGGGAAGTCAGGAAGTACTCCTTGCCCTTCCGGTAGAGGACGCCGGCCAGGACCAAGACGTCGCATGCCTCCTCGATCGTCTGCTGCGAAAGTGCAATCGCCTGCCTGCGCAGGGCGCCGTCGATGAACTCGTGGGTGAAGCCACGCACAGGCGTGTCTTCGCCGGCCATCAGGACAGCGTAGACGATCGCCTTCTCGCGCCTCTCCGTGTTCTGCATGAAGGAGGTCAGCAGATGACCCTTGAACCCCTCGTCGGAGTAGACGTCTATCAGGCTCTCGGAGCTGATCTCACGCTCGCCCGTGATATCCAGCCTCCTGAGCAGGATCATGCAGTAATACTGCATCAAGTTGGGGTGGCCGGCCGTCTCTTCGTAGATGCGGCCGACGACTTCATCGCGGTCCTTGATGCGAACGCGCAGGTTCTCCATGGGCGTGACGATCAGGTCATGGGCTTGCCGGCGCGTGAACTCGCTCAGCCTAACCTCCTGGCAAAAGTTGTAGAACGGGGAATCGAGCAGGTATTGCTCTTTCATTGCCTCGCGGAAGCCGGCCATGATGTACTGGCAAGCTCCCTTGTTCGAGCTTGCCCGCAGCATCCGGAACAGCTCCCAATCGCCGCGCTGCATGAGCACCAAGTTGTCGATCTCGTCGAGGAAGAACACCAACTTGGGCCCGTGGGCATGCGCCATCCGCTCCAGGAAATTGGGGAACCAGAAGATCGTCTGCTGAAGATGCATGCGCACCAGCTCACGGGGGTTGAGCTTGCGCACTACCTCCCGGATATAGTCCTCGGTGCTCAGCAGATCGCTGCAGTCAAGATAGACGACATGCCCAGATTCCCCACCTTCGCGGTAGATCCGCTCCACTTCGCGCAGCAGGCTCGTCTTGCCTATGCGCCGGATGCCGAGGATGGCGTGATTGGTATCGGGGTTGCTCAGGATGCGCTGGATTTCGTACTCGCGGCCAAAGAAGCGGCTGCCGGTGACGGGCGCGCGCGTCTCGTAGGGCGCCAACGTGGAAATCGGGACCTGTGCCGAAAAGATGTCGAGCAGCTCTCCGCTAGGGCGGCGCGATGCCACGACCCGTTCCTGCTCCTCGTGGCCGACAACGACCAGGTTGTAGAGAGGGCTGGTGGTGTAGCCCAGCAGGGGCCGGCTATCCCCGTCTATGAGCACCAGCGCGGTCTGGCGGCCCCAGTCACGCTGGCGGCGGACGTCGCTCAGGATTTGGAGCAGGTGCTGGGTCGAGCTTCCCTCGAGCTCACCGGCCTTTACCCACACCACAGGCGTGCGGTTTGAAAGCTTGAGCTTCCAGCCCGAAAGGTCGATCTCGAAGAGATCGAGGCCGAGACATGGCTCACTTGTCTCGACACGGTACCCCACCTCCTCACTCAGCCGGCGCAGCATGGATGGCAAGGCTTTGGTCATGGTATGCCTCTCTTCCCCCTACCTGTGGCGCACGAGGCCGTAGCTGCACATGACGTGAAGCACACGCCGCACGAGATCGGCGTCGGCGCTCGAATAGCCGGCAAGCTCGGCAATCGGCAGCCAGTCTCCCTCGTCAGGCAGGACTTCGTAGAGCGTGCCAGCCAGCGCCGCGGTATCGTCGTCGCCGATGGCGCACGTAGAGACGCGGCCCGGCTCAGGACGGAGCACGCGGTGGAGGCGGCCGTCTGCCGCGCGCTGGCCCTGGACGCCAGAACGAGACACCTCCTTCGCCGTGCGAAGCGGACTCGACTGCAGCGTCACCTGGGCGGCCGTCTCGTGCCACTCGGCAGGCACAAAGCGCAGCCGGCCGCGGTCCAGGAGCGTTCTGCGGTCGACGGCCAGGATTGGCCTGCGTATCACGAGGTCACAGTGGATCGAAGCCTTGGTTCGGCCTCCCATAAAGTTGTTGGTGCCGAGGCCAATGTGCACGGTGCCGGCGGCCTTGGCGTCGTGCAGCGGGTTTCCTGTGAGGTTCTCCACGCCTGGGTTGAGGCCAACGCCGATCTCGGCGAGCACACCCCAGTTCCGATCGCGCTGTGCCTTGGCCCTCTGGAACTGCGTATGCTCGAGCCACTGCACTGCGGGGTTTCGCTCGGGCTCGATGCGCCGGACCCGGCCCTGCTCGAAATGGACCACAAACGCCTCGCTGGGGGTGAGAACCCGTCCGGGAACAGACCCCGTCACGCAGACACTTCCCTCGGCGCTGCCCTCCATGGGCGCAATGTAGGTTTCGCCTGAAGGTGTGTTGCCCCAGGCGCCATCGTCGATCAGCCCATTGCTGGCTACCGGCAGCCTCTCCCACCCCCCCAGGTCGGCACTCAGGTGGTGGGGCACGCCGTCGGGAGAGAAGCTGGTCAGCTCCAGGCGATGGCCCCGGGCAAAGGCCAGCTCGACGCAATGACAGTCCGCCGCCAGCCGCTCCAAGTCGACGTTGGCCAACTTGAGCAGGTCGGGCTCCGCGCCGGGCATGTGGCCGATACGGGTGCGAGCGCTCCAATGCGTCTCGATCAGATACTGCCGGAAGGGCAGGCAGTCGGGCTGGCCGTTGACGCAGACGAGAACCGCGCGCACCTGGCGGATGGCGCCCTGCGCCACGAGGCTCATCTCGGCTTGGGCCGGGATCAGGCGCTGGATCGCGACGGGCACGACCATGAGGGTATGAGGCACGCGCAGGTCCTGGGCCGCCTCCGCCAGTATCTCGGCCGTCTTGAGCGTCGTCTCGTCGGCAAGGATGACGAGCTCCTGCCCGGGATCGAGCCCGAGGCAGGCCGTGATCACGTGTCGTGCGCCTGCCTCGACGAATGGGTCAGTCGGCATGCCATCGCTCCAAGACGGGTGCATTGGCGCCTACCGCGGCGCTGCACCGGGATGAGCGGATTGTATCACACGCAGTCCGGGGTGACAAAGAGAGGCAAGGTAGTGCCGAGTTGGCCGGCCGCAGGTGGCAAAAAAGAGACCTGACAGGCTTGCCTGAAGGGACTTGCTCGGGAGCATCCCAAGACGACGATTTGCCTCCCCGAAAGCTACGATCTTCCGGGGAGGCCGCCCCCCTGACGAGGTGCAGCGCACCTTCGAGGTGCGCCGCACCCATCACAAAGCTACCAGACGCCTGTCGCCGTGCAGTTGGGCCCGTCGGCGAAGGTGTAGCCGGCCAGGCTCATGTTGGTGACGTCAATCGTCCACGCACCGGAGACGGTCGAGCCCCATGGGAAGCGGGCGAATCCATCGTTATGGCTCAGGCGGGTCCGGCTCACCGGCCCCCCGGCCGGCCACCAGAGGTCGGCAGCCACATTCACCCCCGGCACGTTGACCAGGTTCTGATCGAGAACCTCGACCTTCCACCGGATGTAGATCCGCCCAAAGGGGTCGATCGCGGGCTGCGGGAGGATTGCACCGCAGGTCAGCGTGTTGCCGCCGCCCGCCGTATCCACGAGCGCCAGGCTGGAGTGCCAGCCGTAGCTGCCTCCGGCCAAGGGCGTGGCGGTGTTGGTCGCCTCGTCATAGGCCCACAACTGGGTGCCGTCGAGCGACGCGACGTAGACAATGTGGTTGCGGCGGTCGGCCGCCGCGCTGCCGTACCAGGACAGGTTCACGCCGGAGTCGACGGGCGGCGCAGCCGGGTTGCCCAAGTCGAACCAGTGGATGTTGCTGCCGTCGGCCTCGAAGTAGAAGCGGTTGCTCATAACGACTCCGAAGCGCGCGTTTTCGCCGTTGCCTACCGACGAGTTGTAGTCGGTGATGCCCCAGGTGTGCACGTCGATCAGGTGGGCGTTCGTCGTCCACTGGTGCCCGACGACATACTGGTCGGAGGCAGGCTCATAGTCGCCCACCGAATTGCCGGCGAAAGGCAGTGCCATCGTGTTCCAGACGCCGCCGATGGTGTACCAGAGCGTGGAGTTATTCCACTCAGTGTAGAGGAACTCGCCGGCGACCGTGAGCTCCAGGTTGCACTGGTAGCCGCTGGAGCCCGGGGGCACCGGGATGACGTGAGACCAAGAATCCATCGCGGGGTCGTACGCCCGGATGTCGCCGTTTGTATAGTCGTAGGCGAAGAGCGTGCCATCCGGCCCCGCGGCCATTTGGCATCCGGTCTCAAAGGGCGTAAGCTGCGTCCAGGCGTTCGTGGTGGGGTCATAGACTGAGAAGCCGGCGTCGCCGATGTCCAAGCTGGTCTTGTAGAGAAGTTGGCCGCCGTTCGACAAAGGCCGCAGCGGCGCATAAGGACCAGGTATCGTGGGAGCAGGTATCCCCTGGGTCGTCTCCGGCTGGCGGTCCTGGGCGAGGCCGGGGACGGCCAGCAGCGAGACGAGCAACAACAGGGCAATCGTAACGGTCCAACGAGCGTGCTTGTGCATCTTGGTTCTCCTTGTTCTCCTTCATGCTAGACTACACTGTCCAACAGACTCCGTAGGCTTTGGTTTCCGATCACCCCCTCTCGCCCAACCCAGGACACCCACGGTAGGCGTCCGTCCTAGCCGTGATCATACACCACGAGCGCCACAGTGTCAAGCGCGGACACGAATCCTTTACGGCTGTACGGCTGTACGGCTGCTACGGCTGTTGCATTGTCAGCAACTCGGGTCAGCTCGCTCACAGTGGATCGCCAGGTCCGCTGCCAGGCGCGGGATCTGACGATCCCGCGCGAGCGGAGTTGGAGGCCCGGACGCTGTCAAGGGAGAATGCACCAGCCGTGCGAATTCTTGCTGCGAGAGAGGGCCAGCCGCGGGCAGCCCCCGAGCCGGCCAGGAGCCGCCCGCAACGGCGAGGCGAAAGGCCGGCCATTTGGCGTGTAGGCGGCTTGGTGGTATGCTCCACTTGGCCAAGGAGAGCGCCGCCTCACGTCCCAAGGCGCGGTCCAGGAGGAGAAGAACCATGCCCGCACGCAAGCCGGTACCGGTATCGGGGTACGTCAGACCTGGGTTCGAGGGGGTCCGCCAGGCGTTCATCGATAACTGGAGCCGGTACGGCGAAGTTGGGGCGGCCTTCTGCGTCTGCCACCACGGCGAGCGGGTCATCGACCTGTGGGGCGGCCTGCGTAACCGGGCGACGGGCGAGCCGTGGGAAGAGGACACGATGGTGCTCGTTTTTTCCACGACCAAGGGCATGGCCGGACTTGCGATGGCGCTCTTGCACTCCCGCGGCCTGCTCGACTACGAGGAGCGGGTGTCCACCTACTGGCCCGAGTTCGCCCAGGAGGGCAAGGAACGAGTCACGGTGCGGCAGCTCCTCTCTCACCAGGCCGGGCTGTACACCCTTGACAAGCCAATTGACCGGAGCATCATCGCCGACCTCGACCGGTTGGCCGAGGTGTTGGCCTGCCAGCGGCCGGCCTGGGAGCCCGGCACCTGCCAGGCCTACCACGCCGTCACCCTGGGCTGGTACGAGGGGGAGCTTCTTCGCCGCCTGGATCCACAGCATCGCAGCCTGGGGCGCTTCTTTCACGAAGAGATCGCTTCGCCGCTGGGCCTCGACTTTTACATCGGCCTGCCGCAGACGATCCCGAACTCGAGGCTCGCCACCATCGTGCAGACCAGGGCCAGCCTCGCAGGGCTGAATCTCCAGATGCTCCCCCAGATCGCCGCTGCGCTGAATCCCCGGTCACCCCTGCGCCGCTCCCTGCTGGGGAGCACCAGCCCGTCCACTCTCTTCGACCGCGAGCAGGTGTACGTGCGCAACGTGGAGGTGCCCGCCGGCAACGGCGTGGGGACGGCGCGCGCGCTTGCCGGCGCCTACAGCGTCTTTGCCACCGGCGGCAAGGAGCTGGGCGTACGGCAGGAAACCCTGGAGGCGCTGATGGCGCCCGCGGTGCCGCCTCTGCGCGGATTCCACGACGAGTGCGTCCTGACCGACTGGCAGCTTTCACTCGGGTTCCAGAAGCCGAACGCCGCCATTCCCTTTGGCCGGCCGGGGGCCTTTGGGGCGCCCGGCTGGGGCGGTTCGTTCGCCTTTGCCGACCCCGAGGCTGAGCTGGGGTACGCCTACGTGATGAACCGGATGAACGCCGGGCAGGGCTACGAGCCGAGGGAAGAGGCGCTTCGAAAGGCGCTTTACGCCGTGATTGGGCAGCCGGCAACGCAACAGGCTCGATCACCCCGAGGACTCGGGCAGCCCAGCCCATGCAGCCCACCCTCAATAGGCAAGGAGGCATAGATGAGACCGCGTGGCGTCCGTGCACCCGTGTCACTTCTCACACTTCTGGCACTGCTCACTACGCTCGTCTGCAACTGCGGAGCAACGGCCACTCCAACGCCCACGCCGACCTCGGCGCCGGCACCGACCCCGACGGCGACGCCCATCCCGACGGCAACGCCTCTGCCTCTGGCGACGTGGGTCGAAGAAGCCGACGCGCTTCTGCTGAAGAGCGACTATGCCGGCTCCGAGGCTGCCTTCCGGCGGATACTCGACGCCGACCCCGAGTACCTGCCGGCCTATCTCGGCCTGTGCCGGCTGCTCTCTTGGCCTGTAGGGCGGGCCGAGGAGCGCATGGAGTGTGCCCGGAAGGCTGTTGAGGTGGCTCCGGATGATGCACGCGCCCATGCGGCGCTGGCCCAGGCGCACCTGGGGCTGTGGCAGGGGGAGGATGCACTCGCGGCTGCCGAGAAAGCCGCGGAGATCGACCCCCAAGACGCCCTGGCACAGACGGCGCTGGCCGATGCCTACCGCTTCAACCGCCGGTACTCCGAAGCTCTGGAGGCGGCCCGGCTGGCAGTCAAGCTCGACCCAGAGCTGGCCCAAGCATACAGCGCCCTGGGCTGGGTCTACTTCGACATGGCTGAGTATGCACGGGCGCGCGCAGCCCTGAAGACAGCCCTGAAGCTGGAGCCAGAGTATCTACCGCGGTTGGCCAATCTTGCGAGACTCGATGGGCTCACCGGAAGAACCGAGGAGGCGGAGACGGGATACTCGGCCGCGCTCGAGAGGGCCCCGGACGATGCTGCTCTCGCCTTCCTGATGGCAGAGGCCTATGTCTCCGGCAAGCGACTAGCAGACGCCCAGAAGCAGATCGAGCGGCTCACGAAACTGGCCTCCGGGCGACCGGAGCCCTATCTGGCCAAGGGCGAGCTGCACATGGCAGAGGGAGACTATGAGGATGCAGTGACGGACCTCAAGACGGCGCTGGAGAAAGAGCCGGACAGCTTCCAGGCATTGGTCCGCCTGAGCGACGCCTACGTGATCCTGGGCGAATGCGACCTGGCGGCCCAGCAAGCCGAGCGGCTGATGACTCTCCAGCCGCGCATGGCCGAAGGGCGAGGAAGGCTTGGGTTGGCCAGGCTGTGTGACGGAGACACCGACAAGGCGCTGGAGCACTTCCGGAAGGCCGTCGACATGGAGCCATACAACTCGGACGCGCACCACTTCCTGGGCCGGGCACTGAGCGCCTTGGAGCGATGGGAGGAGGCCACGCTGGAGCTCACTGAAGCGCTCCGGCTCTCGGCCGAGCCGGCCGGCGTACACGTCGACCTGGGCGAGGTGCTTGATGCCCAGGAGGACACGAGCGGCGCGCGAGCCGAGTACGAGACCGCCCTACGGCTGGACCCAGAAACCCTGGATGCCTACCTCGACTTGGCCGTCCTGGACTATTACGAGGGCGACTATGAAAGCATGCAGGCGCACGCGGAGGAGGCCCTGGACATCCAGGAGGACAGTGTCCTGGGCACGCGCCTCCTGGCCTTTGCCTTCGCTTCCCAGGGCAAGGCGGACCGGGCGAGGCCCCTCCTGCGGGTGCAGGTCGCATTCGACCCGGAGGACGCCTGGAGCCAGCTTTATCTTGCCCTGGTCCTGCGTGACCTAGGCTCGTACGCCGAAGCAAGCAAGATCATGAAGACCTATGCGACGCTCGAGCCGGAATTCGCAGAGACGGCCATGATGGCGCAGCTCGCGGAGGCGTTGGACGAGGGCTACGTGCTGGATGACGCCGCAGGCACGGCCAAGGTCCGGGCGCTCGGGAAGGAGATCCTGGAGCACGAGCTGGAGGCCCGGATCGACGACCCGGAAGGCCTTGGGCGCACGCTCGTCCTGAGCTACGAGCGCAAGGCGGAGCAGACGGAAGAGGAGCTGCTGGCGGACATGGCCGCCGCCCTCGTGGTCGCCTCGCTGGCTATCGCCCGTTTTGACCCACCTCTTCCGGGCGGGGCGCTGGTGCGCGTCCTGGAGAAGGGCAAACCGGTCTTTGAGGCGTCGGCAGGGCTCGCCGACCTGAAGCTATTCGGCGACGGCCTCAGCACCTGGGACCAGCTCATCTCGGCGGTCGCTTTCTCGCAGCCCCTGGGCGACCAGGCCGAAGCAACGGTCGTCGAGATTGAGGAGAATGTGGCCGCGCTTCGTGGGCTGGAAGCCAAGGAGAGCGTCCCGTTCAACAGCCTGACCGAGGAGGAGCTGAAAACCGAGGTAACGTCCAGCGTCGATGCCGAGACGCGCGAGGCCACCCAGTCGAGCGACGCGCTCCTGACGATGCTCGGCGTGCTCACCGAAACGCAGGACCTGGAGACGATCCTGACCGATCTGTATAGCGAGGAGATTGCCGGCTACTACGACCCGGAGGAAAAGGCCTTCTACCTGGTCGAGACGGAGGCGCAGTCCACCTCGGACGAGCTGACGGTCGCCCACGAATACACGCACGCCCTTCAGGATCAGCACTTTGGGCTGAAGGAGCTGCAGGACGCCGCGGGGGACAGCGATGAGGAGATGGCCCGCGACGCGCTGGTGGAAGGGGACGCCACGCTGGCGATGTCGCAGTATGCGGAAGCGGAGATAGGCGTGTTCGATTCCGCCGAGGCTTGGTCGCAGGCCAGCGGCCTGGAGACAGAAGCCCTCGACGAGACGCCCGAGTTCATCCGGCGCCTGCAAGAGTTCCCGTACGCCGAGGGGCACGCGTTCGTCACCAGCCTGTATGACGATGGTGGCTGGGAGACCGTGGATGAGGCATACGGCAATCCGCCTCAATCGACCGAGCAAATCCTCCATCCCGAGCTCTACCGCAGCGGTCACCAGCCGCAGAAGGTGGTGCTGCCGGACCTAGCCGCTGCCCTCGGCGGCGACTGGCGCGTGGCGGAGGAAGACCTCTTCGGGGAGATCGGGCTGCTGCTGGCGCTGGGCGAGTTCCTGGGGCCGGCGGCGTCTGGACTGGCGGCCGAAGGGTGGGGCGGCGACCGGTACGTCCTGCTCCAACAGGGCGAAGAGGGACCGCTGGCCCTGGTGGTCCGCAGCGAGTGGGACGATTCGGATGAGGCGGAGCAGTTCTGGCAGCTCCTGCGGGCCTACATGGCCCACCGGCCGGGCTATGAGGAGCTGGTCCAGGACCTGACCGGCGCGCTGACGAGCTGCTGGTGGCAGAGCGATGACGGACTGGCCTATGCCGAGCAGGCGGGGGATGCCGTTCTCTGGGTCCTGGGCCCTGACGAGGCCACCATCGAACAACTGCTGGAGGGATTGCGGTGATCCGCCCCCGGCTGCCGCACGGCACGCGCGAAGAAGCCGCAGATGAGCAGGCGGGAACGCACCTCTTGCTTCACCCAGACGCACCGCGATGGGCGGCCGTGAACGCCACCGGGCTAGAGGTGGCGCGACTGTGCGATGGGACGCGCACCGCCGGCGAAATCGCCGCGGCCCTGGCCGGCCGCTACGGGCTTGCGCCGGAGGCGGTGATGGCGGACGTGCTGGCCTGCCTGGAGGACCTGGAGCGGGCGGGGATGCTTGATGAAGAGGGGCACCCCCACGCCGCCTCCCCCGCCGCGGCAGGGGAGGGACGGCTCGCTGCATGGCGTCTCCACCTCTACCTGACCGAGCGGTGCAACCTGCGCTGCGCCCATTGCGGGGTGACGGGCGGTCCGCCGCCGGCGGATGCCCTGAGCGACGTGGTCGTGCGCGGGCTGATCGAGCAGGCGGTGGCGGCCGGCTGCGAGGGGATCGCCTTTGGCGGGGGCGAGCCGCTGCTGCGTGCGGACTGTCTCCGCCTATTACGCGAATCGGCATCATGCGTCCAGACCCTGCTCGCCACCAATGGCCTTCTCATCGACGACGCGATCGCTTCTGGCCTCGTCGAGGCGGGTGTGCTGGTGCAGATCAGCCTGGACGGCGCCACGGCGGAGGTACACGACGCGATCCGCGGCCCGGATGCTTTTGAGCGGGCCTGGCAGGCAATCGAGCGACTGCAGCGGGCGGGCATCGGGCCGCGCCTGTCGCTGAATGTTACGCTGATGCGCCACAACATCGAGCAGGTGCCGGCGATCGTGGCGCTGGCGGCGGAGCGGGGCATTGGCGGCGGCGTGCGCTTTACGCAGCTCCAGCGCATGGGGCGCGCCGCGGAGTGCTGGGACGTGATGGTGCCCACGCCCGCGCAGTATGCGGCGGCGTACCGGTGGCTGTACGGGGAATCCTCGGTTCTGGCTGCCGCGCCAGGCGGGAGGGTGGTGGTCAGCGCGGGGCTTCCGGGGCTGGAGCTGGAGCCACCCCCGGAGGGGATGTGGTGCCGGCTGGGGAGGCTGCTGCTGGTGGATGCGGCGGGCGATATCTACCCCTGCTCGCTGGTGACCGGACCGCAGTTCCGGTTGGGGAATGTGGCGGACACCCCGCTGGCCCAGGCACTCGCGTCGGAGGCGCTGGCGGGGCTTGTGCGGCTTTGCGCGGGGCGGAGCGAGGAGATCGAGGCCTGCCGTGCCTGCACTTGGCGGCACTTTTGCCAGTCAAGCTGCCCCGGCAGCGCCTGGTGCGCGCACGGCACCTGGTACGCGGCGGACGAGCTGTGCGAGCTGCGGCGGGAGCTGTACCGCGCGCTGATCGGCCGGCGGACGGTAGCCGGCGGGGTCGAGTGCCAGCCGTAGGAGCGGCGGAATCACTGAGACATGGAGGGACGGTGAAGACACTGAGCTCGCGGGGGAGAGACGGATCCGCTCCAGCCGAAGCAGCCACTCCGGCGACCGGACCGAGTATGTGTAGGCTCTGCAGGACCGCCGCCTGACGTTTGACACGTCCTCGTGTCTGCGGTAAAATGTGCACATTCCAGCCCGCACTGCGGGAATCAAGGAGCGCATCGATGCCCGAACTGCCTGAGCATGTCGTCGAGCCGACCGCCGCCGAGCATCCGGCCCTGCCTGCCTACGAGCCGCCCCGCGTCCTGAGCTACCGTGGGGAGGAATCCTGGACGAGCTGGGCCCCGCCCAGGCTTGCTCCTTCCTCCATTCGGTCGTGTTGTGCGGATAACGCCGCCCTCCCTATGCTCCAAGCGTCCGAACAGCCCTTGAGAGGTGAACCATGAAGCAACGCGTCGCTAACCTCCTTCGCCTGGCGCTCACCGCCGCCCTGCTCGTCCCGGTGCTGCTGGTTACCGCGCCGGCCTACGCCACCCTGGGCTGGGTAGGCGGCATGGCTCCCGGCAGGCGGCAGCACGAGTAGCGTGACGGTCCCTGCCTCATTCGACGTCTATGTCTCCGTCTGGAAGAGCGGTGTGACTGATGGTTCCGGCCAAGGCGCCAACATCTCTTGCACTCTGCACTGGGCTACAGTGCCCTACTTTGGAGGCACGTGGAGCGGCGTCACCGACACGGCCATGTCCTACTACGGCGACGTCGGCAATGACGACCGGTACAAGGTGACGATCACCCCGAGCGTCGGCCTGTATGAGTTCACTGCCTACTGCACCGACCTAACGACAACTCCCAGTATGGCAGACCTCCGGCAACGGCAAGCTGAAGGTTGATACGACCAGCGGCGGGTGCAACGGCGCCAGCCAGGCCGACAACAACCTCTACTGGAACGGCCTCGGCCACAACTCATTCGACACGACCTACCGCAGCACGTTTGGGGCGGTAACGACTTCACAGGGCACGCTCACCCTGCGCTTCCGCACCTGCATGGACGACGTGAACGGCAGCCCCCAGATCCGGCTGTACAACGACCGCACCAACGGCGATACGACCACCGCGCTGGCCTTTGACGGCCATGGCTCGGACGCCTCCCTCGGAGGCGTCACCTACTGGACGACGACGGTGAGCGTGCCGACGAGCGCGACGATCCTCTACTACGTCTTCAAGGCGACGGACGGGACGGCGACCGCCTGGTACCGCGACGACGACCCCAAGTTCTATGGCGGCGGCTGGGGCCAGGGCGAGAGCGTCCAGCAGACCGCCTACGACAACTCGTACCAGGTCACCGTGTACGACCCGAGCTTCTCTACCCCATCGTGGCTCAAGGACGCGGTGATCTACCAGGTCTTCCCAGACCGTTTCCGCAACGGCGATACGGCCAATGACCCGGTTCAGAGCGGTGACTGGATCTATGGCCAGACAGTGCGCAAGCTGACCTGGGGCCAGGACCTGTGTGACCCACGCGGTGCCTGCCCCAACGAGTACAGCAACCAGTTCTACGGCGGTGACCTACAAGGGTTGATCGACGAGCTGGATACGCTCCAGCAGCTCGGGATCACGACGATCTACCTGAACCCCATCTTCGAGGCGCCGTCCAACCACCTGTACGACACCCAGGACTATTTGCTGGTCGACCCCTACTTTGGCACCTTGAGCACCTTCCAGACGCTGGCGACGGAGGCCGAGGCGCGCGGCATCAAGCTCATCCTGGACGGTGTGTTCAACCATGTCTCGTCCGACAGCAAGTACTTTGACCGCTACAACCGGTGGGACGCATCGGGCAACCTGACCAGCCCCAGCGGTCCGGGCACCAACGATCTGAGCGGCGCCTGCGAGGCCACCTCCAGCGGCTGGCGGAGCTGGTTCACCTTTAGGCCAGGAACCGGACCAAGTGCTACGACGGCACGCCTGGCAACCTGACCATGACCTACACCGACTGGGCCGGCTATGACTCGCTCCCCAAACTCGACGGGGCGCTTTCGGCGGTGCGGAACTATATCTACGCGAGCGGCTCCGGGTCAGTAGCACGCTACTGGCTGGGCCAGGGCAGCGACGGCTGGCGGTTCGACGTCGGCGGCGATGTCGACCCTGGCACCGCCACGGGCGGCAGCAACGGCTACTGGGCGGGCTACCGGACGGCGGCCCGTACCCAGTACGGCGATGCCGCGCTGCTGGGCGAGGAGTGGGGTGACGCCAGTGCCTGGCTGGTCGGCGACCAGTGGGACAGCGTCATGAACTACCGCTTCCGGCAGCGCGGTGCTGAGCTGGTTGTTCGACTCCTGCTCGGGCAACGGCTGCACCGGCGGGACCAAGTTCCAGGAAAACGACAGCAACGACGGCAGCAGCAGCGGCCCCATCTCCTACATCAGCCCCACGCAGCTCGATCTGCGCCTCAGGAGCATCCGCGAAGACTATCCGGCGCAGGCCTGGCAGGCGATGATGAACCTGATGGGCTCGCACGACACCAATCGCGTGCGCTTCCTCCTGAAAAAGATCTCGGGCGACAACGCCGCGACAGCGCTCACCAAGTGGAAGCTGGCCGGTATCCTGGCCTTTACCTACCCCGGCGCGCCGACCCTGTACTATGGCGACGAGGCCGGCCTGGCGCCGGATGGGGTGTGGGATACGACGAACAGCACCTGGCAGGACGATCCCTACAACCGAGCGCCTTACCCCTGGTCCGACGAGGGGCGCACGCCCGACACGGCACTCCAGGACCACTTCCGGAAGCTGGCGGTGCTGCGCGGCCAGTACCCCGTGCTGCGCACCGGCGACCTGACCACTCTGCTCACCGACGACGCCAACAAGACCTACGCCTACTCGCGTACGTCGGGCACGTCGGACCTGGCGGTGGTAGCCCTCAACCGCGACGGAGCGACGCACAGCGTGAGCGTGAGTGGTCTGAACGCGGCATTCAACGGCACGACGCTGTACGACGTGATGAACTGCCCTGGCGGCACCTGCGCCTCCTACACGGTCACGAGTGGGGGCATCAACAACATCGCCGTGGCCTCGCTTTGGGGTGCCGTGCTGGTCGAGGGATCGCTGCCGCCCTACCAGGTGAGCCTGGCCGTAGCAGACGACGACCTGGCCCCGGGCGGCAGCACCGGTGTGACCGCGACGGTGACCGACATCGGCGGCCAGCCCGTCGCCCATGGCACTGTGGTCAACTTCACAAAGCTCAGCGGAGGCGGCAGCCTGAGCGCCGCATCGGCGACGACGACAGGCGGCCAAGCTACCGTGACCTACACCGGCCCGTCCAGTGGGCGCACTTTGCGCCGCTTCGAGCCACCTCCGGCAGCTATGCCGGGGCGTACGATAGCGTCACGGTCTTTACCGGCTATCAGGCCGACATCGTCGCCCAGGCAACGCAGAAGCTGACGATTGGCCCGGCGACGCTGGACGCGACGGCTGGCACCAGGATCTGGGTGCAGAAGCTGGGCCTGGGAGAGCCGACGGTCACGGCGGCGAAATATGCCGGCAATCCGGTGGGCGTGCCCAACCCAACAACGACTCAGCAGAACACGGCCTTCGTGGACCTGCACCTGGACGCGACAACGGGTGTGACACAGCTTGAGGTGCGGGTGAGCTGCGACGGGACCTGCTCGGGCGACGAAATCCTCTGGTGGTTCGACGCAGCTACGGGCAATTGGAAGAACTGGGACGTGGGGCTTACCGGGCAGACCGGCGGGGCATGCGGTACGTCTGGGGCAAGGTGATCGACAGCACGAGCCCCACCTTTGCCGACCTGCTGGGGACGGTGATCATGGGCGGCGACCCGAGCCCCACTATCGTGGAGCTTGGCCTCCTTTGCCGCGACAGGCACAGCCGGGCTCGTGCACGTCGCTTGGACCACGCTCGAGCGAGATCGACAACGCCGGCTTCAACCTCTGGCGGAGCGAGGCCGCCGACGGCGACTACGCCCTGCTGAACGAGGGCCTGCATCCCCGCCCAGGGCGGGCCCACCCAGCCGGCGAGCTACGTGCTACGACGACGCAGCCGTCACCGACGGCGTGACCTACTACTACCGGCTGGAAGCGGTCGACCTGCAAGGGCAGAGCCAGATCTTTGGGCCGGTGCACGCGACGGCGGGGATGTGGCACAGGATCTACCTGCCGCTGGCCACGCGGTAGACCGCTCCTGAACCAAGACCTCCGAGGTCTGACAGACCTCGGAGGTCTCTTTTCGCCCCTCCAAACTGGGAGCGGGGCACCTCGGCGGCTCCCTGCGCATGGCATCGCAAGTTGACAATTCTCGCCATTGGTTGTACGGTATGGGGTAGAGACGCCCCACCGGACCTTGCCTTACCTTGCCGATGCGTTGGGGGCGCCTCGGTGTCCCGTGTGCAGAGAGGAGGCCCACGATGGACGTTCTTGTTGCCGCCCGGCTACCCCAGCCGCCAGAGGAGGCCCCGTCGACCCAGCCCGAGTACGAGCCGCCGCGCGTCATCACCTATCGCGGCGAGGAAATCCTGGAGGAGCTGGGGCCCGCCCAGGCCTGCTCCTTCCTTCATTCCGTGGTCTTGTGCGGATAGACCTGGCAAGTTCTCGAAACCTGCCAGGTCTTTCGTCCATAGGAGGAAAAGGATGAACGCATTGCGCCGATCCCTCTTCTGCGTCGTATTGGTTGTCGTGCTTCTCTCTTCCCTGGGCGCCGCGCCGGCCCGGTCTGCCGAGCCGGCCTCTCCCGCGACACCGGCACGCTCTCTGGGCGACCTGCTTGCCCCCGACGGCACGCTGAATCTCACCACCGGCCTCACAGGCAGCCTGGACCCGGCTGGCTACCAGCTGGTGAGTGGGGATGGGGAGGCGCCGCGCTTTGCTCTGGTGGGCGCGGAGTCCGCCGGGGATGAGCGCTGGGCGGGGAGCTTCAATGGCCTTGGGGTGAACGGCGACGTCAACGCCCTGGTGGTCGACGCCAGCGGAGCCTTATACGTCGGCGGCAACTTCACCGCCGCCGGCGCGGTCGCCGCCAACAACGTAGCCAAGTGGGACGGCAGCGCCTGGAGCGCCCTCGGTACCGGCCTGAACGGCGTGGTCCGTGCGCTGGCTCTGGACGGCGGCGGCAACCTGTACGCAGGCGGCCAGTTCACCAGCCCGGCCTATGTGGCCAAGTGGAGCGGCACAGCCTGGACCGCCCTGGGCAGTGGGATGAACAGCGATGTGTATGCCCTTGCGTTCGACGGAACCAACCTGTACGCAGGGGCACCTTCACCACGCCGGCCAATTACGTGGCCAAGTGGACCCCAGCGACCAGCACTTGGGGCGCCCTGGGCAGTGGGATGAACAGCCATGTCTACGCCCTGGCGGTGTCCAACAGCACGCTGTATGCCGGGGGCCTCTTCACTACGGCCGGCGGCAATACGGCGAAATACCTGGCTCTATGGAGTGGCAGCGCCTGGAGCGCGCTGGAAAGCACCGGGATGAACGGTGCCGTGTGGGCCCTAACACTGGACGTGGACGGCGGCACACTGTACGCCGGTGGCGATTTCACCAGCGCCGGTGGCGTGTACGCCGCCCGCGTGGCGAAGTGGAGCGGCGGCTCCTGGAGCCCGCTGGGCAGCCAGCAGTACAACGGTGTAAACAACACCGTGCGGGCCCTGGCGATGAGCGGCGGCACGCTGTACGTCGGGGGATTGTTCACGTACTACGGCTCGGGGAGCCCGGCCAGCTACGTGGCCCAATGGAACGGCAGCGCCTGGAGCACCTTGGGCAGCGGCATGAACAGCTACGGCTATGTTCTCGCCCTCAAGGTGAGCGGGAGCAGCCTGTATGCCGGAGGGCAGTTCCACATCGCCGGCGGGGTGGCCGCCCACCGCGTGGCCCTCTGGAGTGGCAGCGCCTGGAGCGCGCTCGGCACGGGCACTGGGATGACCAACTCGGTCCTTGCCTTGACGGTCGACGGCAGCGGAAACGTGTACGCCGGGGGCGGTTCTTGGGCTGCCGGCGGGGTGGCGGCCAACCAGGTGGCCCAATGGAACGGCAGCACCTGGAGCGCGCTGGGCAGTGGGATGAGCAACACCGTCTGGGCCCTGGCTGCGAGCGGCGGCAACCTCTATGCCGGTGGTCAGTTTCAGCAGGCAGGCGGGGTGAACGTCTACTACGTGGCCAAATGGAGCGGCGGCGCCTGGAGCGCTCTCAGCGGTGGGATGAATGGCGCCGTCTGGGCCCTCGCAGTGGACGGCACCGGCAACCTCTATGCCGGTGGGGCTTTCACCACCGCCGGCGGGGTCGCCGCACCGCACGTGGCCAAATGGGATGGCAACCAACTGGAGCGCCCTGGGCAGCGGGACCGATGGCAACGTCTACGCCCTGGCGCTGGACAGAGCGGAAACCTGTACGCGGGGGGCTCGTTCACCTCTCCGGCCCCCTACATCGCCAAGTGGAACGGCAGCGCCTGGAGTGCCCTGGGCAGCGGCATGAACAACTACGTCTACGCCCTGGCGTTGGACGGCAGCGGCAACCTGTACGCCGGGGGCGCCTTCTCGACCGCCGGTGGCGTGTCGGCCAAGCGCGTGGCAAAATGGAACGGCACCCAATGGAGTGCCCTGGGCAGTGGCTTGGGGGACTCGCCTACGACGAAGTGCGCGCTTTGGCGGTCGCCGGCGACGGGAGCCTGTACGCCGGCGGCGCGTTCACCAGCCCGGCCAGTCGCGTGGCAAAATGGGACGGTACCACCTGGCGCGCCCTGGGCAGCGGGGCGAATGGGAAAGTCTGGGCCCTGGCACTCGCCGGCGACGCGTACCTCTTCACCGGCGGTGATTTCACCTCCGCCGGCGGCAAGCCTTCGGCCTTCATTGGACTGTGGACCGGTCAGCTCTACCCGGGGATCTGGGATCCGACCGGCTACTGCATGGACCCATCGACCAGCGCGAACACCGGCCACGTTGGCCGCTGCTCCGGACAGTACATCTGGATGGACGCCCAGGGCGACGAAAGGACCAACTTCTACAGCCCCGATACCGACCTGGATATCCGTGAGTTCCGCGTCACCGCCGACAGCAATAATCTGTACTTTCGCATCCTGATGAGGGACATCGTCAACACGGCGCGGCCCTATGTGGGAATCGCCGTGGATACGACTATGAATAGCAGCGGCGAGGACGATTTTGGCGACTATGCTGACACGAAAGTGGGTTCCTCAGCGCTGTGGGAGCGCGAGATCGTCGCCAACCTGAACAAGACCGGCTACTACGACACCGGCTGGACGTGGCACAACGCCGGATCCAGCTACATTTCCGCCGGCGACAATACGGTCGAAATCCAGATGCCCTGGTCGGCGCTGGGGGTGACGCTGCCGGCGGAGCTGCGCTTCACCGTCATGGTCGCCCAGAACGACGGCGGGGCCACTTACGAGGTGTATGGCTCCGACACGCTGGACGCGGTCACCTGGACCGGGCCGAACACCTGGGATGAAGTGTCCGACGGAATCATCGACTACTACTTTGACGTGTGGTTCAACGCCGCCGGCGAGGTGTATAGCCCGCTGCTCATCACCGGCGTGCTGGCAGACGGGCCGGGCAGCCCGGAGTGCGAGTGGGTGCGGGTCACGGATGTGGCCGGGCTGACAGTCCCGCTTCTCAACTTCAAGATCGGCGACGAGGAGACCAAGGGCGGTGGCGAGGGGATGAAGCTCTTCGGCGGGGTGACCATCAGCGGCGGCAGCATCCTGATCGCCAACAACCTGGGGCGTGCAGCTGCGGATGGACACCCGATTTCAGCTTCGGCTCGATGACGAGCTACAGCGCGTGGAGTAACGGCACGGTCGATCTGGACAATGCCGGTGACGAGGTGCTGCTGCTCGACAACCGGGATACGGTGCTGGATGCAGTAACCTGGGGCACGGGCAGCTATCCTGGCGTGAATCCCCACACAGCGGCGGTTGAGAATCACTGGCTGAATCGGTCGCCGAGCCAACGTCGATACCAACGACTGCGCAGTCGATTTCGCGGACGCCGCGGGCCCCTGCCCTCCCCAGCCGACCCTGGTCGAGCTGGCCTCCTTCGCTGCGACGGCGCAGGAGGGCTACATCGGCGTCGCCTGGACCACCCTCAGCGAGATCGACAACGCCGGCTTCAACCTCTGGCGAAGCGAGTCCACCGACGGCGACTACGCCCTGCTCAACGAGGGGCTTATCCCCGCCCAGGGCGGGCCCACGCAGCCGGCGAGCTACGCCTACGACGACACGGCCGTCACCGACGGCGTCACGTATTACTACCGCCTGGAAGCGGTCGACCTGCAAGGGCAGAGCCAGATCTTTGGGCCGGTGCACGCGACGGCGGGGATGTGGCACAGGATCTACCTGCCGGCCGTGAAACGGTAGCGCCCCTCTGCCTTGAAGGAAAAGGGTGGGGGTGAGGGCAGAATCCAGGCTAAGCCGAGCTTTCACCCTCACCCCGCCTCTCCCTCAAGGGAGAGGAGTAAGGCAAGCCGAATCAATGACCAAGCTCTCACTCCCCGAGAAAGCCGAATTGTACCTCAACAAGCTCTGCGTGGAGGTCCCGGGCCGGCGCACGGGCAGCGAGGGGAATCGCGCCGCCACACGGTTTTTCGCCGAATCCTCGCCGCCCTGGGCTGGGAGACGGCGTGCCCCGAGTTCGCCTGCATCGACTGGAGGCAGGAGGGCGCCGAGCTAAGGGCCGGCGGCGAGCGCTTTGAGGCGCTCGTGAGCCCATTCACCCTGGGCGGCGTGGCCCGTGCCCCGCTCGCGGCAATCTCGACGATTGAGGAGCTGGAGGCTGCGGACCTTTCTGACCGGATCGTCCTGCTGTACGGCGAGATCGCCCGCGAGCAGTTGATGCCAAAGGAGTTCCCCTTCTACAACCCCGACGAGCACAAGCGGATTGTCCGCGCCTTGGAGGCGGCGCGGCCGAGGGCCATCATCGGCGCCACCGGCCGCAATCCCGAGCTTGCCGGCGCGGTCTACCCCTTTCCCCTCATCGAGGATGGCGATTTTGACATCCCCTCGGTCTACATGAAGGATGTCGAGGGAGAGCGGCTGGCGCGGCACGCCGGTCAGGAGGTGGCAGTTGAGATCCGCGCCTGGCGCAGCGGGGCGACGGGCTGCAACGTGATCGCACGCAAGGGGACGGATGCCGGCAGGCGTGCCGTCCTCTTTGCCCACATCGACGCCAAGGAAGGCACGCCGGGCGCCCTCGACAACGCGAGTGGGGTCACCGTGCTGCTGCTCCTGGCCGAGCTTCTGGCGGACTACGACGGCGGACTGGGCATCGAGCTTGTGGCCATGAATGGGGAGGACTACTTCGCCGCCTCGGGAGAAAAGCTCTGGCTGGCACAGGAGGAGGACCGCTTCGCCAGCATCGCTCTTGGCATCAACCTGGATGGGGTTGGTCACCGCGGCGGGCGCCCGGCCTACTCGCTCTACGGCTGCCCGCCGGGGCTAGGAGGCCAGATCCGGCAGGTGCTGGCGACATACCCGCCCATGATCGAAGGAGAGGCATGGTACCAGAGTGACCACAGCCTCTTCCTGGCGCAGGGAATCCCCGCCCTGGCGCTCACCTCGCAGCAGTTCGGCGAGCTATGGAGCGAGGTCGCCCACACCGCTTCGGACCGCCCCGAGATCGTCGATCCGGCTCAGCTCGTCGTGATCGCCTCGGCGCTGCGCGATCTGCTGCTGCGCCTGGAGCAAGAGCCGGTATAGGACCGCTTCACAGAAGGGTATCGTCCGGCAAGCCGACGAGAAGCCCGCCGGCCTGGTAACGCGCCAGCGTAGCCTGCACTTGGCCGGCCAGGTCGTGCCCCTCTGTACCGGCGAAGTGGCTGCGCAGGGCGTCCGCGATCTCGGCCGGGGTATGCTCGCCGTCGCACATCTCCCACACCAGGAGCGCCGAGGGGTTGAGCACGTGCACGGCGTCGCCCACCGGATCGTACAGCAGCGTATCCTCGCCGGCTGCCTGGAAAACTACGTCGGGCCGCCGGCGCGGCCTGGCACACTCCTGCATCATCCCATTCCCCTCTCGGACCATGTGACTGGCATAATACTCCACATTGGGCCTTTGTCAAGCCAAGATCGTGCCGGCATACGGCTGTTGCATTGTCGGCAACCCGGGTCAGGTCGCTCACGGCGGACCTGGCGGTCCGCTGCCAGGCGCGCGGGATCTGACGATCCCGCGAGAGCGGAGTCGGAGGCCGGACGCAGTCAAGGGAGAATGCAACAGCCGTGCGTGCCGGCAGGCAAGCCGGCTCAGGCACCGCTTGCGCCAGGGCCGGCTGTGTGGTATTCTGCTCCCATGCACCAGGCGGCCTATCGCTTCTTTGACGCGGCCTTTGTCCTCGAGACCGACAGCCCGGACTTTGTTCAGGCGCTTCGACCGGGCCTACGGCTCCTTTCGGACGGCCGACGCGGCAGACGGCCCTGTCTACCGGGTACTGCTGGAGGGCCGGCCCGAATGCGAGGTGGGCAGCGAGCCGGTGCGCTCCTCCAGTTCGGAGGCGATGCGCCTGTATGCCTACAACGCTATCTTGAACGCTGCCCTGGCCCGGGTGCGCAGTCACTGGCTGTTTCACGGCGCCGCGCTCGCTTCCCCGGAGGGCCGCGGTGTGATCCTCGCCGGCGCGGCAGGCCTGGGCAAGACGACCCTCACGCTGGCGCTCCTGGATCGCGGCTTTGGATTTCTCTCCGATGATGTGGCGGCCGTTGGGCGCTCCGATGGCCGGCTTTACCCGTTCCCGCGGGTCGTGGGACGCCGCGTGGCGGGAGCACCGCTCGGAGAGAAAGAGCTGCAGGAACCGCAGAAGATTGCCTCGTCCTGTGCGCTCACCCACCTCTTTGTGCTGGCCGACAACGCCGCCGGCGCCCAGCCGGCGTGGTATGCCATCCTAGATCGCATTGACGAGCCGCTGTTGGCCGACCTGCGGGCCATCGAGGGCATTCGTGCGGTAGAGAGAGTGCGCGCCGAGCCCTACCCCGCGCTGCGGCTCGATGCAATGCCCGGGGCGCTGCCGGCAGCCGAGCCGGCCGTCGAGGCTGCCTGCCGCAGCCATGGTATCCTGTTGTTCGAGCTGGCGCAGGGGCGCGAGGCCGCTCCCTCCTTTGACGGCGAGCCGTGCCTCGAGCCACTGGCGGCCACCGAGGCCGCCCATCAACTGCTTCGGCACCTCAAGGGCGGCCCGCGCTCGGCGCTGGTGCGCGACGAGTTTGGCGGCAGCGCGTCGCGGCTGTTCCTGGCAGTGACGAGCCTGGCCGGCTCCCTTATGTGCTACCGGCTGGCAGTCGGCCGCCTCGGGGTGATGCTGCAGCGCATCGTCTCGACAGTGGGAGAGTAACCCGTGCGCGCCGGTGGTCTGCAGGGAGCTCACCGATCCGTTCCGCGTTCTGGTCCTACTTCTTTTGAAGGAGTCAGTACGATGGCCAATCGCATCCGTCACCTGTGGGCGGCCGGCGGTCACCGCCTTGCGCTGGCGGCCATGCTGCTCGTCTGCCTGACGACAGCGCCCGATCAAGCCGGGGGCCGGCCCCCTGAGCCACCCCTGCCCTTGGCCTCCACCACCCTGACGATCATCGAGGAGACGGCGACAAGTCTCACATTCGAGCTTCAAGTGCCCGAGCCAACCGTCCGGTCGGTGACTCAGGCCGGGACGACGTGCTACGAGGTGGAGGTACCCGGTATGGCCCGGTCCGCCGACACCGGTCTTCCTTCGTACGGCACCCTAATCGCAGCTCCGGCCCAGGGCGTCCGCCTGGAGGTGCTCGAGGATCCCGGTCGACTGCTCAACGCCTACCCGCTCTGCCCGATAGGCCGCTTTGTCTGCAAGGAAGGGTCGGCAACACTTCCCTGTGAGACAGAATGGGTAACAGGATCCGAAGCCGAGACGATCAACCGCTCGGGCCGGCCGCTGGCCGAAATCGGCTTCACCGGCTCCCTTCGCGGCGTGCCAGTCGCACAGGTGCAGATCTACCCCCTCAGACTCGAGGGCAGCCAGGTCCGCTTCTACCCCCGGTTGCGGGTGCGGCTTAGCCGGCCCCTCTCCTCCGCCTCCCCCCCTGAAGAAACGGGGAGGATTGGGAAACCCTTCGACGCCATCCTGCACGCGGTGCTGCTCAATCCACCTGCCTTCGCGGCCCGGGCGCCGGCTCCCCGCACGGAGGCCGTGGCTGCCCGTCGGTCTGCCACGGCGTTCGACCAGCTCAAGCTCCTGGTCGACCATGACGGGCTGTACCAAATCGCCTACTCCGACCTGGTGGCCGCCGGCTGGAACCCTGGCAGCCTGGACCCGCACACCCTCACGCTGCGCCATCTTGGCGGCGAGCTGCCCATCTTGGTAGAGGGAGAGGAGGACGGGCACTTTGATCCCGGCGACCTGGTCCTGTTCTACGGCCAGGGCAACACCGGTGCCTACACCCGCACCAGCGTCTACTGGCTGTCGGCCGAAGGCGCAGACGGCCTGCGCATGTCTAGCCGCGACGCCAGCCCGGTCAACGGCTTCCCGGTTCCGACCACCTTCGCCGCCACGCTCCACGCGGAGCAGGACATCCCTGAAGGCTACTGGCAGAATCCCCCCGGTCGCGAGGCGCAGGATCATTGGTATTGGAGCGGCGCGCTGCAGGCACCGGCAAGCGCCAGCCTCTACTTCCAGATGCCACCCTTCGACGACGGCGCGGCCGGCGCAACGCTGCGCGTGCGATTGGCCGGCAAGACCGACGACACGGCCAACCCAGACCACCACACCCGCATTTGGCTGAACGCCCACCTGGTCTCAGACGAGTACTGGAACGGCCAGGTGGAGTTTGAGCACACGACGGAGATTTCGCCTGCCCTGCTCCTTGCAGGCACCAACACGTTGGCCGTGGAGACGGTGGGCGATACGGGTGCCGCCGTGGACATCATCTACGCCAACTGGCTGGAGGTCGACTACGGCGCGCGGTACGTAGCGCGGGACAACGAGCTCACCTTCGGCGCGCCCGCTGCCGGCGACTTGCAGTTCCGGGTGAGCTGCTTCACCGACTATGGGGTCGAAGCGTACGACATCACCAACCCGCTTGCTCCCGTGCACCTGGAGGGTGTCGAGACCGTGCCGGAGCAGGCCTGCTACACGGCTGTGCTGGAGGATTCGGCCTCTGGGGGGTCGCAATACCTGGCGTTGGCCCCATCCCGGCGCCAGGCACCCGAGGCAATCGTGCCCGACGTGCCTTCCGACCTGCACAATCCCGCCAACGGCGCCGACGAGATCATTCTCACGTACGACGGCTTCTACGACGACTTGCAGCCGCTCGTTGCCCACCGGCAATCGCAAGGGCTACGCGTTCAGACGGTCAAGATCACCGACGTATACGACGAGTTCAGCGCAGGCCATATCACCCCGCAGGCGATCCGCGACTTTCTCAGCTATGCCTATGCCAACTGGGCTGCGCCCGCCCCGACGTATGTCCTGCTCGTAGGCGACGCACACCTGGACTGGCTGGATCGCTTCCAGACGGGCAAGCCGATCTTTTTGCCCACGCGCATCTTTGACGCCGGCGACGTGGGCGAGACTGCCGACGATACCTGGCTTGCGCGGGTTGATGGAGACGATCCACTGCCAGACCTCTTGCTCGGACGGCTGCCCGCGCGCACCAGCGCGGACGTGCAGGCGATGGTAGCCAAGACGATAGCCTACGACACGTCGCCTCCCGTTGAGCCGTGGGCCAGCCGCGCCCTGTTCGTCGCCGACGACGACATGCCCATCTTCGAGAGCGCCTCCGAAGCCTGGATCGGCCAGCTCATGCCCGCTTACGAGTCACAACGCATCTACGCATCCTCTTACCCGCCGGGCAACGCAACCACGGACATTGTGAGCGCGATCAATGCCGGCGTATCTCTCGTCACCTATGCCGGCCACGGGAACCAGGATCGATGGGGTACCTGGAGCGGGGGGACGCTCTTCACGACATCCAACGTCGCGCAGTTGAGCAACTCCGGCAAGCTGCCCTTTGTGGCGACAGGCACGTGCCTCAACGGCTTCTTCGTGAACCCGTTCGTCGACTACTGCCTTGCCGAGGAGCTGGCCCGCAGGGAAGATGCCGGCGCGGCCGGTGTATGGAGCCCCACCGCACTTGGCTCGCCGGTCGAGCACGAAGTGCTCTTTTCCGACCTATTCGATGCACTGCGCAGCTCGGCATCTCCAACCCTGGGGAGTGTCACGACCCAGGCGAAGCTGGTCGCTTACGGCCAGGGAGTGAGCACGGAGCTGCTCTATACCTTCGCGCTCTTTGGCGACCCTGCGCTGGGGCTGGCGGTCCCCACCGCCACCCAGATCTGCCTGCCGCTCGTGCTCAGGGAGCTCGGCAAGCAATGAGCGAGAGCCCGCCCGATAGAGTGGTGAGTGCTGCCCTGGAGGCGTGGGCGGAAGCCGGGCGCGTCAGCCGCGTCTGCGTTGAGGGCGAGTCGATGCGTCCGCTGCTGCTTCCCACGGACCATGTGCTCGTGCAGCACGGCCGCACCAGGCTGCGGCGCGGCCAGGTGCTGGCCTGCTGGGCCGGCGAGCGGGTGGTGGTGCACCGCCTCGTGCGGAAGCAGGGCGACCGACTCTATCTCGCCGGCGACAACCGGCCGGAGCCGGATGCCGCAATCTCGGCGAGTGAGGTACTGGGCCGCGTCTTGGCGGTGGAATCCGGTGGGACGCTGGCTTCGCTGGATACCGCCATGGCGCGGGCGCTGGGGTGGACCATTGCCGTGCTTCTGCCCCTGCGGCGGCGGCGTGGCTGGCGCCGGCTGCCCCGCATGCTTGCGGCGCTGAATGCTCGAGTGCTGCGCGGGTAACCGCTCGCGCAGTATGAGGCTGCCTGAGATGGACTCACCATTGACCACCGAAGACCGTCTTGTGTTGCTCTGTGCCCGCGTGGAGCTGGAGCCATGGCATGCAGAGGAGCTGGCGCGGCTCATCCATGGGAGCGTCGATTGGGATCAGGTACTCGTCCGGGTGACGCGCCACGGCATCTCGACCCTGCTCCATCGCCATCTCCGGGAGCACAGGATACCGGCATCGGTCGCCGGCGCACTCGAAGCGTCCACCCGTGCCGCGAGGCTGCAGGTGCTCCGCCAGAGAGCAGAGGCGCTGCGACTGCTGGACGCGCTGGCCGGGGCCAACGTCGAGGCCATCCCTCTCAAAGGGCTGGCCCTACGCGAGAGGTACTACCCCGACCCAGCGCTGCGCCCCAGCGGCGACCTGGACTTGCTGCTCCGACCCGGCGACGCCGTCCGGGCCGAGGCGATCCTCCAGGGCTTGGGGTACAGGCCCAACGAGAGCGAGCTCCCGGCGTCCTGGTACCAGCTCAACCGGTTCCACCACGTTGTGCCCTACCGGCTGCCCGGACGCGACGTCCAGATCGAGCTGCACGCAGGCCTTTTTGAGCCAGCCGCAGGCATAACGGTCGACCTGGACGGCCTCTGGCTGCGTTCCTGCGGTGGAGAGATCGCCGGCCGCCCGGTGCGCTGGCTCAGCCCAGAAGACCTGCTTCTCCATCTGACGGTGCACGCCTGCGCTTCCAGCCGGTTCCAGACCGGCCTCCGGCACCTGGTTGACCTGGGCGAGGTGGTACGCCGGCATTGTTCCTGATCTCGACTGGGCCATTGTGCAAGCACGCGCTACCGCCTGGCGCGCACTGGATTATGTATACCTATCCCTGCGCACGGCCGCCGAGCTGCTCGGGGGTGAGGATTTGTCCGCAGCCTACAAATCTCTGCGACCTGCAGGATTCGACGAGTGGCTCGTGGCGGCTGCCTGCCACCGTGTACTGGAGCTGGCACCTCGCGAAGCGCGGCCAGCGGTCAGCGACAACCTCGGCCAGTTGCTGCGGAGCGCATCTGGGCGCGACAAACTGAGCTGGCTGGGGCAGAGCCTGTTCCCATCGCCCGCGCGGGTCGCCTTCCTATACCAGATTCCGCCCGGATCTTGGCGGGTGTGGCCCTGCTACCTGCTTCGCCCATTTCAGCTCCTCGCGCGCTACGCCCCCCTGGTAGCGGGATTGGCCGCCCGGCGGCCCGGGGCTGTTGCGGCGGCTGGCGCCAAGGCGGAGCAGCTCCGGCTCGACGAGTGGCTCGGAAAGGAAGACGAACGTAGCACGGACCAGAAGGCCCGTGCCACATAGCTCCGAGCCTAGCCTCTGAGCTCGGTCAGCCGTTCTTCGACGGTCATGGCTTCGGACTGAAGCACCTTGAGGTACTCCTCCAGGAAGCGATCGAGTCGCTCCCGGGTGCGCCGGATGCTGACTACCCAGGCGTTGGCTCCACCTGCTCATCTACTCCCTAGGGGCCAGTCATATCCTCCCCAATGTCCTCCCTATGGAGGATAGCTAATGATTACGCGGCAGTGTATACTGATTCTATCGATTTCGTAACGATAACACACTTTCTTAAGCAGAAGCTACATGTTTACATGTAAAGGAGATAGAAAATGGCAGAAAGGCAAGTTTTGACCGCGAAAGAGTCAGCAGACTACCTGAGGATTAGCACCTTCACCCTGCGCAAGATCGAGCGCCAGGGTCTGATCATCCCCTACCGCACGCCTGGGGGGCACCGGCGCTACAGCATGGATATGCTCAACGACTACCTGGAGCGCAGCCGCATCTACCCGCGCTAGCGGACGTCGGCTTCTTGTAGGCCTATTGGCGAGCCGTGGGACAGGCAGGGCGCCTGTCCCACGGCTCGCCGTCTATGGAAGCGACCGGTCACGCCGGCCGACCATCAGTCCCGGCTGGCACGTCCGGCAGAAGTGAGTCGATCGCTTCTGCCGGGTGACTTCGCTGATGGCAGTGCCGCAGCGCGGGCAGGGCCGGCCTGGCTTGCCGTGAACGGCCAAGAAGTCCCGTATTTCGACGTCGATCGCCTCCCCGATACGTGCCGCCAGGATCTCGACTGCGCTGCGCAGCACCTCGCGCGTCGAGTCGTACAGGCGCACTACCTCGTCGGGCCCGAGGCTAGCGCGGCGCCGGAAGGGATAGAGGCCGGCGTGCCAACAGATCTCGTCCGAGTAGGCGTTTCCGATGCCGGCTACAAAGCCCTGCTCGGTGAGCACACCTTTGATCTCCCCGGTGTGGCGGCGCAGCCTCTCCCTGAATACGTCCAGTGTCAAGAGCGGGTCGTCGGCGTCCGGCCCAAGCTCCCCGAACGCCGGCACCAGGTCAAGGCGATCGGTCAGGTAGATCTTGCCCATGTCGCGAGCGTCGTGATAGCGCAGCTCGCGCCCGCCGGCCAAGCCGATGAGCAGCGCGTCTCGCCCTCGATGGCGAGCCAGCGGCGCCCCGTACCTCAGTCGCCCCGCCAGCATAGGGTTGATGACCAGCCACAAGGCACGTCCGGAAATCGGCAGTAGAAGGAACTTGCCGCGGCGCTCTGCGCCGTCCAGCGACCTGCCCACTAGGTGTGACGGGACATCCCCTCCCAGCAGGTTGCGTACGATGACCGGGCGCAGTACCTCGGCCGACTCGATCTGCGCGCCGGCAAGGCGCGGCTCCAGGAATAGGCGGATGGCCTCAAGGTCCGGCAGTTCAGGCATGCTAACACTCCTTAACCGGCCGCCATACTCGGCGACCGATAGGGTCAGTCCGCCCCTGCGGTCGGCGCGCGTTCATTTGCATGTTCTGCCGGATCATAGTAACCTAGTAGGGTTCACTTGTGCTCCGCCACCGCACGCCGGTGGCTTGCATTCCGGCGGGAGCCCTGTGCTTGGCTCGGGCGCAGGGGCGCCGCCCCATTCTGCAACAGGAGATACCGGATGCCGAACGCACCCTTTGTAGGCAAGACCGTCACCCTGCGTCCCTTTGAGATGGACGACGTCAAAGCGCTGCGCGAATATCTGAACCATGCCGACTTGATGGGCAGGCGGCACATCCCGTGGGGCTTCCCCGAGTTCCTGCCACTGATCGAGCCCCAGGTTCACGGCATTCTCGAGCGATGGGCCACCGAAGAGCGCTCTGTCGTTCTGGCCATCGACGCGCACATCGAGCGGCAGGCTTGGGGACTCTCCGGTGAGACCTCGCAGGTCTCGGAGCTGGTTGGGCACGCCGAGTTCACCTGGGGGTGGGACCCCCACGCCCCATCCGTCTCGGTCGTCATCGACCCGGAGCACCAACGAAAGGGGTACGGGAGCGAGGCGCTCTTCCTTCTCCTCCAGCACCTCTTCGCCTTCACCCCGGCCCACAACGTGAGCTGCTGGATTGCCGACTGGAACGACTCCGCGCTCGCCTTCGCGGCGGAGAACGGGTTCCAGGAGGCCGGCCGCATGCGCCGCGTTGGATTGTACCAGGGTCACTCGTTTGACCTCATCATCACCGACATTCTGCGGCCCGAGTTCCTGCGGCGGGCAGCCGAGCGCGCCGCCTCGGCGCAGGAACAGGGCTAGGAGGTTTCCATGCCACTCGAAGGACAACTGGTCACTCTCCGCGAACAGAAACGCGACGATCTTCCCTTCTTGATGTCGCTCCAGAACGAGCCACAGACGCAGGCGTGGAGCCTGGCTCTGCCTCCAGACTTTACCGACATCATGTATGAGAAGCGCTACGAGGCACGCGAGTTCTCCTACGATCCGGATGAGGCACGCTTTGTTGTCGTCCACAAAGAGTCGGGCGAGCTTGTCGGGCAGATCCAGTACACCAGCCTCGAGCGCCGCTGGGCGGCCACGATGGGAATCATCACGGCCACCAAGTTCTGGGGCACGGGCGTGGCGCTGGATGCGCAGGAAGTGCTGCTCCGATTCCTTTTCTGCGAGCTGGGCCTCCGCGTGGTGCGCATCTTCACGCACTCGGGCATTCCCCGCGCCGGCCGGCTGGCCGAGAAATCGGGCTTCCAGCTGTCGGGCCGCATGCGCCAGGCAATCATCAAGTACGGCGGGCTGCACGACAACATGGTCATGGACTTACTGCGCGAGGAGTATTTTGCGCGGCACCCTGAGCTCACCGACGCACTTCCGGCCTTGTAGCCGGCGCGCTGCGCCCCCCTATCTCGTCTCGGTCACCTTGCGCAGGCCGCGCGGGTGATCGGGATCGTAGTGGCGCGCAGCCGCCAGGTGCAGCGCAAACAACTGCCCCGGCACGATCGCCGTCAGCGGCGATAGCCACTCCGGCACTCCCACCGGCAGCGGCAGGGGCACATCGGCCATCGCCAGCGCCGCCGGGTCATCGCTGACCACCAGGAGCTCCGCCTCCCGCTCGCGCAATGTGGAAACAAAGTCGAGTCACTTCCGGAAGCACGGCCCCCGACGGCGCGATGACGATCACCGGGAAGCCATGCTCCACCAGGGCAAGCGGGCCGTGCAAGAAGTCGGCGCTCGAGTAAGGCTCCACGAGGGTGTATGTCAGCTCCTTCAACTTGAGCGCCAGCTCGAAAGCAGTGGCGTAGTTGTACCCGCGACCGATCACGACACACGAGGGCATGTAGCGGCATCGCTCTGCGGCGCGCACTACCTCTGTGGGGAGGGCCAAGGCCGCGGCCACCTTCTGCGGGATTCGGCGCAATGCTTCCCACTCTGACGGCTCTTTCCCCAGCGCACAGCTCAGCAGCGCAATCGCCGCAAGCTCAGCCGTGTAGGTCTTGGTCGCCGCCACCGAGCGCTCTGGCCCGGCGTGCAGCGCGAGCACGTGGTCGGCGGCGCGGCCCAAGTCCGAATCAGGGGTGTTGGTGATCGCAACAGTCAGCGCCCCCTGGCGCCGGCCCTCGGCGACCACCGCCACAATATCGGGGCTCTTGCCGCTCTGGCTGATACCCAGCACCATCGCCCCTTCCAGGCACGGCGGCCGGCCGTACAAGGTATAGAGGCTCGGCGTCGCCAGTGCAACGACCAGGCAATTGGCCGCTCCCAAGAGGTAGTTGGCAAAGCGCGCGGCGTTGTCGCTGGACCCGCGCGCGGCTATGACCACCAGCTTGGTGCCACGCCGCCGGATTTCGGCCGCGAGTGCGTCGGCGGCCGGCTGCTCTGTCTCCAGAAGCCGCTCCAGCACTTGGGGCTGCTCGTGGATCTCGCGGTAGAGATGCGACGACTCGATCTTGCCCATCACGGCCCGACGAAGCTCAACTCGGTCACCTGGTTCGCACCGCTGCCCGAGCACTTTTCCGTGGTCGTCACCTCGAGCACGTTGGAGCGGCGCTGGCAGCCCACAGCCGACGGGAGCTGGCACGTGCCCGGCTCCACGACCGCGGCATAGTACTTCCCGAACGGCATCCCCATGAGCACCACATCGAACTTGCCGCTGTCTTCCGTGACCTTGACGTCTCCGCCCCAGGTATCCGACCAGACGCCGACCGATACGCCGGGATAGGCGCTCTTGTTGGCGTGGGTCACAAAGCCCGTCACTGCGTAGTAGCCGTCACACCGGGCGTAGCCCTTTACAATCTTGCCGGTGAAAGGTGGCGCCAGGGTGTTCGTGGGCTTGGGCGTCGGCGTCTTCGTCCGCGTTGCTGCCGGCTTGCGCGTAGCGGTGGCCGTGGGCAGTCCAAGCGTGGGGGTGCTACTGGGCAGCGGTGTCGCAACGGGAACGACCACTGTGACCGTCACGGTCACCACGACAGGCATCGCGGTGGGTGGAGCCGGCGTGGGCGACAGCGTCGGGAAGGACGTCGGAGACGGGATAGACGTCGGTGTTGCGTCACTGGTCGGCGTAAAGGTGGGCCGTAGCGTCTTGGTCGGCGTGGCCGTGACCCGTGCCTGGCGGCCGGGGCTGCACTGCACCAACACCCCGGCCAACAGGAAGACGGTGGCTACAACGGCCAGAAGGGCGAACCGGTTCCTCATTATCCATTGCCTCCAGTCACGGCCCGCAGTATAGCACAAGCTGCCGCGGCCGGCAAACGGGAATCGCGCACCCCGGTGCCCACGAGCGCGCTACTTCTGGCGATCGGGAAATTGACAGGCACACGCTCTTGGCTAGAATGTTGGCTGGTAAGCCGTACACAAGGGCCGGAGAAAGGAGGACTTGCCATGTGTTTCTCTGCCGCGGCCAGCTTTGCGGCCGGTGGCGTGCTTGCCACCAGCAGTGTGGCCATCGCGCGATTGCCCAAGGAGAAGGCGAGCAGGCCACTGGCGGTGTTTCCCGGGATCTTTGCCGTCCACCAGCTCACCGAAGGGGTGCTCTGGTTGAGAAACGACGGCGTCGTGCCCGACGGCTACGGATCCGCAGCCCTGTATGTCTACGCTCTGATCGCCTTCTCTTTGTGGCCCATACTCGTGCCATTCGCGGCCTACATGCTTGAGGCCGAGAGGGGACGAAGGCGCATCGTGCTTGTTTGCCAGGTGATCGGGCTGGGAGTCGGCCTGAGTTACCTGGTGAGCATCGTCCGCGGCCCCGTGACCGTCTCGGCCAACTGCTGCGGGCTCAGCTACCAGGTGGATGCACCGTGGCTGCTCGGCATCCCCTACCTCTTGGCCGTGTCAGTCCCCTTCCTGGCATCCAGCAGCAGGAGCCTCGTCGTCTTCGGCGCCGGCGTCGCACTTTCTGCCGTGGCCGCGGCCCTTGCTGCCCAGGACCAGACGTTCCCGTCGGTTTGGTGCTTCTTTGCCGCCGTGTTGAGTGGAGGTCTGTACCTGCACTTCCGGGCCGAGGCACGGGCAACGGCCTATCCACAAGAGGAGGGCTTGGCATCCGGCGTACTCGCCCGCTAAGTGTGCTCTAGGCGATCAGCGGGACCATCCTGCTCCCGCCCTTTGTGGCAAAGCACCCTGACCGGCCGACTTGCAGGCAGCCCGAAGCGCACCGTCAACATGGTGACTACGGCCGTCGCCGTCGGTCATTCACTCGCTTCCGTGTCTGGCTCTGCTGCCTGGGGCGCTGTGCCGGGATAGAATTGCTCGTAGCAGATTGACTCGCCGGGTGGGACGACCACGAACCTCTCGTCCCAGGG
This sequence comes from uncultured Chloroflexia bacterium, assembly GCA_963701775.1. GTDB lineage: Bacteria > Chloroflexota > Anaerolineae > JAAYZQ01 > JAAYZQ01 > DAOQVR01. The sequence continues at coordinate 38,830 of CAVPBH010000027.1, read as the reverse complement.
GCCAAGCAGCATCTGGCGGACCAGAGCATCCGAGCCCTGGATCTCTTCGAACCGCAGATTCCAGCGCTCGGCCAGGCAGCGGGCCTGCTCGCGATAGCGGTCCAGGTCGGCCTGCCGGCCCGTGTCGATCAGGGCCAGCCGCGTGTAGTGTTTGATCATCTCGCGGATGACCCACTCGGCCTTTCGCGGACCATACTTGGCTTCCAGGCGATCATAGTCGTCGAACAGCGTGTCGCCGACCTCAAGCCAGCCCTTCGTAAGGTAGTAGGTGCCCGGCTCCGCGTTCGCCTGCTCCTTGTAGGCCTGACCTGAGCCAAGGAAGATGGCAATACAGTCGTCCACGCGAGGAACGATCAGTGTGCAGCCGGTGGCGCGCAGGCCGATGACGGCCATGCTGCACAGGCCATAGCCGAGAATCACTTCGTCGGCCATGGCCGCATCGATCGCCTTCTGCAGCGCGCGCCTTCAGATTGGCGGGGTTGATGTGAAGGCCAAAGTCAAGCACCTGGTAGGACACGTCGGGGGGGAGAAGCGGAAGTATCTCCTCCATGACAGTCGCACAAGCCAGGACTACCCGACGGGCCTTCACTGTAGGCTCACGCGCTCCTTGGTCAGCGTCGCGGCCTCGTCCATCGCCGCCTGGTAGATGTCGATCGCAAAGCGCCCGTGCAGCGGGCTCAGGCGTGCGCCGAGCGCCGTCGCTTTCCAGAAAAGCCAGGCGAGGGGCCGCATGAAGCCGCTCAGGTCCACGGCGCGCCGCAGCTCGGCCAGCGTCGAGTCATCCCAGCCGCCCGCTAGCCCATAGCAGAAGGCGAAGAGCGGGTACGATGGCAGGATGCCGATGAAGAAGATGACGATGCTGGTGACCTGGTCGCCCTTCCAGATCTGCCCCCCAATCCAGCGAATGGCCAGGTAGTTGGCCGCGCCGGCCAACACCGGGGCCGCCAGCGACTGCCAGACGTAAAAGCGCTGCGGGAAGCATAGCCGGTGGTTCACCGCATAGGCGACGATGTCTTTGAGCCCCAGTCCGATGAAGTAGGCGATCACCAACCCGGTAATCTGGAACCGTTCCACCAGGACCAGCGCCATCACGATGCGAATCGCCTGCTCCATCGCCACCAGGATCGATTTCAGGTACGGCCGGTTCGCCCCCAGTTGCACGCAGTCGCCAACCCATGACGGGTACTGGATGGCCCCCCAGATGATGAGCGGGACGGCATATGCCGCCGCGCGCACAAACTCGGGTCCGCTTGCCCCCAGGATGAAGCGGTCGGCCGTCGCCAGCAGGATGGAGCCGATGAAGGCACTGATCATGCCTCCCCACTTGTAGGCCATTGCTTCATAGTACTGGCTTAGGGCGAGGCGGGCGTGGGAGATGGACTCCGAGAGGGCCGGCATCAGGCCGTTGTACAGGTTTGCGACCACCTGGTAGGCAAAGATAAAGTTCTGTGCCAACCCCCAGTTTCCCCACACTTCCGCATAGTTGGCCAGCCGCGCCTGCGTGATCAGGATCTCGGCCGCCTGCCCGACGGTCCACGCCACCGAGCCCAGCATCTCATAGACGCCGAATTTGAAGGCGCTCTTGATGACGTCCCAATCAAAGTGGGCCAGGAAGAAGACGCGTGCGCTATAGCCCAGGCGCCGGTAGAGCACAAGCCCGAGCAGGAAGGCCATCAGCTCGCTGGCATAGGCTGCCAATCCGAGGCCCAACAGCCCACCCATCGGCAGGCCATACACCGGGTGTGCCTGCCCCCAAGCCACCATCAGGGTGACGATCACCGGCTGGGCGAGCATCGGAAAGATCATGTACAAGCCCACATCCAGCATCTGTGCACGGTCAGAGCGCTGTAGCCCCATGAGAGCGTGACGAAACACCTGGTAGAACCCGGGCAGCTGGATCAGAGAGTGAACAATCACGCTCCACGCGTACAGCGCATAGGCGCCGCGCGGGAGCAGGGTCCCGGCCACCAAGGTCACCGCCGCCACCTGGAGCGCGCCGGAGAGTGCCTGCCACCAGACAAACACCTGCCCGTATTGGACGGCCCGGCGCGGGTCGTGCACCCGGTACTGCGCCATGAACTTGACAAAGGCAGCGCTGGTGCCCATGTCAAAGAGCAGCCAGATCAGGTTGAAGAACTGGACAACCCGGCCCCAGATGCCCAGGGCCTGGGCAGACGGCAGAACGAACGACGGCAGGATCAAGTTCTGGTAGATGACGTACGGGATAAAGAGCACCAGGCCGAGCATCAGCGCAAAGAGAAAGCCGCCCAGCGGCCGGTGGAACCCGATCTCCTCCCAGTCGGTTCCCTCCTCGCGCGCGGCATACTCGGCTCGATTGGCCAAAAGAGTGTCCAGCGCCTCCGGGTGCGCCCGGCTGTAGCGCCTCACCAGCCAGAAAGCCAGCAGCGAAAGGGCGAGCGTCCCGAGGAGGGCAGCGAACAGTGCGGTCCGCTCCCGCGCGTGCGGCACGGGTGAGCCGCCATAGTCGGCGTAGCTCACGGGCGTGCGCCCGCCTGCTCGCTCGACCAGATGGTAGACCAGGTAGTTGAAGTAGGCCCAATCCTGGAGCTGCGAGTTGGTGTCGTCGAGGAAGGGGGTCAGGATGTAGCCCAGGCCGCCCTCCATGGCTCCCAGGACGAGCGAGTCGTCGTCAAAGCCAAGCACCAGCGGTTGTAGGGCTGCCCCGTCCCCGGTGAGGAGGTAGCGCTCCCGCACTTGGGGGGCGCTGGTCCACTGGATTTCCGACAGCAGCGGGTCATCCAGCCCCTTGGCGCCGGCCAAGCTGAGTGCCTCGTCACGCGCATCCAGCGAAAGCGGCCCCCCTAGAAGCGCCTCGACGTCGCTCTCGGCCAGCCCCGGCCCAAGGATGAGCAGCAACCCGGCCCCCTCATCCAGGCGCCTCGCTGCCGCGCCTACGTCGGGGATCGCACCGTTGAGGACCAGCACATCTGCCTGGGCCGGGTTGGAGACGAGGACAAACGGCTGTTCGAGGTTCACGGCCGGGTCTGCAGCCAGATCCAGCGCCGTGCGCACGCCTCCGTCTGGGCCGGCGTAGTAGACCCGCAGTGAGTCATCTGCGGCCGCGGGTGTGGCAAGCCCAAGGACCAGGACGACCGTGAGAAGGAGAATGCGCCTTTGCATGCGTCCCTCGCTATCTGCGGGCTGCGCCGTGCATCGCCCGCGCTGCTCTACGCCAGGTCTGGCCCGTCAAATCCCGGCCGGAGGGCGGACGGCGGGTCGCCGATCAGCCGCGCGTACCAGCGCCCGCTGTCCTTGACGGTTCGCTCTTGGGTCGCCCAGTCCACGTAGACCAGGCCGAAGCGCATCCGGTAGCCGAACGCCCACTCAAAGTTGTCCATCAGAGACCAGGCAAAGTAGCCACGGACCGGCACACCGCCGGCGATCGCGCGTCCGACCTGGAGCAGATGGTCGCGCAGGTAGCGGATACGGCGTGAATCGCGCACCCGCCCGTCCGGGTCGAGCGTGTCGGGCACCGGTATGCCGTTCTCGGTGATGTACAAGTCGACCGGCGCATAGTCGGCCTTCAGGCGGACGAGCAGCTCGTGCAGGCCGGGCGGGTAGATCTCCCACATCTCGGAATACTCGTTGCCCTCAGGCCGAATCGGCAGGGCTTCGAGGACCGGAACCTCCGGAGCGTTGCGCACCACCGTACGGGTGTAGTAGTTCACGCCTAGGAAGTCAAGAGGTGCGGCGATTCGTTCCATGTCGCCCGACTGCACGGCCTGCAAGAGCGGACCGCACTTGGCCGCCACGTCCTCGGGATACCGGCCCCGCAGCACTGGGTCGAGGAACAACCGGTTGAAGATCCCATCGACCCACAGTGCGGCCTGGTTATCCTCCTCCAAGTCCGAAGCCGGGTGGATGGGGGAGAGGTTCAGCGTGATGCCCACCTTCGCCCGGGTCACTACATCGCGCAGAGCCTCGACGGCTATCCCGTGCGACAGGAGCAGGTGATGCACCACCCGTAAAGCAACGGCCGAATCACGCAGGCCAGGCGCGAGGTCTCCGGTCAGGTGTCCGGGGAAGGCGACCACATAGGGCTCGTTGTGGGTGATCCACCGCGACACCCGGTCGCCCAGCCGGCTTGCCACCAGGTGGGCATAGTCGGCAAAGTATTGGGCTGTATCGCGCGCCGCCCAGCCACCGCGATCTTGGAGCGCTTGCGGCAGGTCCCAGTGGTAGAGCGTGATGTACGGCTCGATACCCCGTTCCAGCAGCGCGTCCACCAGGCGGCTGTAGAAATCGAGGCCTGCCGGGTTGACTTTCCCCCGGCCCTCGGGCAGGATGCGCGACCAGGCGATGGAGAAGCGATAGGCCTTGAGCCCAAGCTCGGCCATGAGGCCAACGTCCTGCTGCCACCGGTGATAGTGGTCGGCCGCGACCTCGCCGCTCTCGCCCCGCTCGACGGCTCCCGGCTGCCGGCAGAAGGTATCCCAGATCGAGGGGCCGCGGCCACCCTCCTTGCTGGCTCCCTCTATCTGGTAGGCGGCGGTCGCCGCTCCCCAGGTGAATTCCCGGGGAAAACTCGCGGAATCTGTCGTGCTGTGGGTCATCGATCTTGCTCCGTTGTTTGGTCGGTGACGCGATGGTAGGGGCTCCGGCAGCCTATCCCGCTCGGCCTTGGCTCCCGCCCACCTTCACCCTCGGATCGACGAGCGCGTACACGAAATCGAGCAGGAAGATGGTGATCGCCAGCAGGTACGCATAGATGACTGCCTCACCCACGATGACGGGTGTGTCGAAGGCATTGATCGCCGTGATCAGCGCTCGCCCGAAACCTGGCCACTGGAATACGGTCTCAAAGATCGGCGCCCCGACCCACATGGCGATCACCGTCAGCGCAAAGTCCGTGATAATCGTGGGCAGGGTGGGCCGCAAGATGTACCGCCGCTCCACGTCTCTGTCCTTCAGCCCCTTGGCCTTGGCCATCTCCACATAGTCCTCACTGGAGTAGATCAGGAAGAAGGTGCGCCAACTGTAGGTCTGGATCGGCAGCGAAGTCATGCTGATGGCAATCAGTGGCAGAATCATGTGCTTCAGCATGCTCAACCCGTATAGGATCTTGTTATCCGGCGGCGGTGCATCCACCATGTGGCCAAACGGCAGCCAGTGAAGCAGGGCAGCAAAGATGAGGATCAGAAAGATGCCATAGAACCACCCTGGGGCAGCCGACGTGGGCGCCAGGAGAACAAAGACCTTGTCCCAGAAGCTTCCGTATCTTCGCGAAAGCGAGAGAGCGATGGCCAAACCCACGAAGAAGAGCACGAGGCTCGACGTGCCAAACAGGACCAGCGTGGCCGGCATACGCTCCAGCAGGATGTTTCTGACCAACGTGGAGCCGCTGTCACTGGTCATGTGCAGCGCGCGGCCCAGGTTCAGGGTCAAAGCGTTCTTGAGGTAGATGACGCTGCGCACCATGAACGGCTTGTCCAGCCCGTAGCGCCTCTCCATGATGGCATATTGCTCCTCGCGAAGCTTGGCCCTTTGCTCCTCTGACAGATTCTTGAACTGAGGACTCAGAGCAAGGTTCATATCGACGGTTTCGCGGATCTCCCCGCGCTGGATTTTGTCCACCCAGCCACCCATGTTGGCGATGAGGATGGTCAGGTAGACACCGATGACCACCGTGATAGCGAGGCTCAATAGCCGGACGCCGCTGTAGCGGGCGACCCTCGCCAGCGTGCTTCCTCCGGCCTTCTTGTTTGGGGCTACGGCCCCGGGCTCCGTAGCCAATGTCGTTTCACTCAACCACGTTTCTCCTTCGGGAACAATCCATTCGCACCATAACAACGCGCCAGGGGAAGCCCGTTCACCCGCCCACTAGCCAGCACCTCTCAGCACGCATTCAGCACCTTCTCAACCTCGCGTCAGGGCGACACCCTATCAAGCGGTCGGGACAACTGCGAGGCGAGCCCGGCTCGTGGCCTCAGCGGGCAGACCCGGCCCGATAAGGCTATCACGTACCGGCCAGACACGCAAGCCACGCGGGGGAGTTTCTGCAGGCCGGTAGCCCGCACCTGCTGCGTTGCAGGGTACCGGCCCGCGAGAGTTATGTCACATCGGTTAGTCGGCGGGATAGAAATACAGATCTGTCGGCTTGAACTTGCTGAGCCTGCGGAACCGCCCCTTGATCCTCATCCCGATCCAGTCGGTGCTCGCCTGCGCGGGATCAACGCCCACCAGCCGTGCAAGGAAGAGCGTGTCCACACCCGGGAACTCGACCTGGACCAGCACATAGGGTGTCTCGGGAAGGAACTCCTCGCTGCCAAAATGGCACACGGTAAAGGCGTGCACGATCCCCTCCACCGGGATCTCGACCCAGTCGGTCTCCTTACCCGAGTACATATCGTGGCCGCGCGGTGTGGCATAGGTATAGCCCGTCTCCGGGTCCCGGCTCGCCAGGAAATGACCGTTCGACAGGCCGGCGAACCAGGGTGAATCCTGGCCGTAGGAGTGCAGATACGTCATGCTATAGGGCTGCTCGATCAGGATCGGGGTCATCTTCTTGAGCTGCTTCAGCGCCGCCTCGTCCAGCTCGGTCGGAAAGGGCACGTTGTGCAGCACATAGCCACCGAACGTTTCTTCCATGTCGTGCCTGGCCATGCTAGTCCTCCTTCTCCAGAATGCTGACGGTGACGTAGGTGCCGGTGCCGGCGTGGCTATGGATCGCCCCTCGCTTCGCATTCGCCACCTGCAGGGTAGCATCTCCAAAGTGCTTCCCGATCCGGCTCTGAAGCTGCCAGATCGCAAACACCGCCTGCATCAGGCCTGTGGCGCCCACCGGGTGCCCACACGCGATCAGGCCGCCGCTGGGATTGACCGCGCACACCGGTTTCTCCGGCAGGTCCAGCCCATAGTCGACGCTCGGCATGAAGGCCTTGCCGCTGGCAGCAAATGCCCCCCCCTCGCCGTAGCGACACAGCCCCATGTCCTCGTACGTCTGGATCTCGGAGCTGGTGTAGGCATCGTGCAGCTCGACAAAGTCGATCTCCCCCAGAGGATCCGCGACCCCCGCGTTCTTGTACGCCTCCTTCGAGGCCATGCGCCCCGCCCGGAACGAATGGATTCCCGGGTAGCGAAAGCCGTGCGCCCACAGCTTTTGGTAGTAGGCACGCGTCTCGGCCGTGTCCTCGCTCGGCAGCATGTTGTACTTCACGAAATCGTCGTAGCTCTGGTGCGGCCTGTCTGACATGCGCATGGCATCCGTGCCGCGGCCGATCCCGGTCACCCGGACGCGAGGGATTCGCCGGCCACTCGCCTTCTCCAGCTTGGCCAGGCCCTCCTCGCTGCACAGGACCGAGGCCGCCGCGCCGTCCGACATGACGCAGATGTCCAGCCGTGTCAAGGGCCACGCCACCATCGGCGCCGCACGCACGTCGGCAATCGTGAGCTTCTCCCGCTTCTGCGCATACGGGTTGTGGTAGGCGTTCATGTGGTTCTTGACCGAGACGTGGGCCATCTGCTCGGGCGTCGTCCCGAACTCCTTCATGTGACGCGTGACCATCATGGCGTAGTAGCCCGAGTAAAACCCGCCGACGGGATAGTCGAAGCTGATATCCGACGCCAGGGCGATGAACTCGTTGCCCTTCCAGGTCGCCACGTGGCTCATCGTCTCAAAGCCATAGGCCAGGCAGATGTCCATGTAGCCGGAGGCGACGGCCTTCCAGGCCTCCTGGAAGCAGATCCCGCCCGTGGCACCCCCTCCTTCCACGCGATGGCCCGGCTTGGGGCACAGCCCCAGGTAGTCCTGGGCCATGATGCCGGCCATCAGTTGCCGGGAAAAGTGGTCGGAGAAGTAGGACGCCACGGAGCCATCCACAAGCTCGATGAACTGGCGGTGGGTCAGGCCAAGGTCGGCAATGGCATAGTCGTATGCCTCCTTGACCAGGGCAGGGAACGTCTTGTCTGGACGGGCTTTCGCGAACTTGCTAACGCCGCCAGAGACAGCATAGACCGGTCGCATAGCAGGTGCCTCCTTTTCGTATCTGGTGTTTTGTACCCGTGGATTCGAGAGCAAGATCGGCGATGGGAAAAGCGCGAAAGCGAAGCGGCCGGCAGCCGGCATTTGGCTCGGATCTGTGTGCGCGGGTCTGCGGGGCGTCTGCCGGGGGAGTGTTGCCCCGGTGGGTCAGGTCGGCGGGAAGTTCGGCGTGCCTCTGCATCATCGCTTTCGCACTGGTCCAAGGTGCCACCTGGCATGGGTAGCCTGTGCACCTTCCTCACGCTCAGGCCGCACCTCGCTTCCCAGTATACTCGATTCCGGGGCAGATGCCAAATAGCTGACGGGAGCGGCGCACAGCCGCCGGCCCGCACCCCACATCGGGACCTGGATCGGACAGGTCCATGCTCTGCCCCAATTCTACACGGCATCCGCCGCCAACCTTCACACGGCCTCCACGCTTGGGCTACAATCGCCGGTAGCAGTGGAGGGCGCACCTCATGTCAGACCTGAGTCACATGGTCCGCAAGTTCCATCGCTTCGGGCTGAAATACGTCGTGCCGTCCAGGGCACCGAGCAGTTCGAGCAATCGCTGCGCGCCTACCTGGTCCGGCGGCCATGCCGATTCCGCGGCCGCACCACTCTCCAGCCTCCAGAGGCGGCCCCGACTAGCTCTTCTCGGGAGAAGGTGGCAGCCGCAGTCCGCATCGCCAGCTCCGCCTCCGCCAAGGGGATCAAGGGCACGGCAGAAGTGAGGATCAAAGGCGGCACCATGACTTTGCCGGCTTCAAAATCACAGGCGGGCTCTTGATCGCCGCCGGCAGTGCCGGCATGGCGCAGGCGCCCGGCGTATCGTCGACGCAATACTCCGTGCTGCTCAACTTCGGATCGGCTGTTCGAGCCGGCACCCTGCTCCACATTCAGACCGCCGAGGGCAAAGGAATCCTTACCTTCGCGCCGTCAAAGCAATACGAGAGCATCGTCCTCTCCTCGCCCGATCTTGAGAAGACAAACTACGATGTCTACCTCGGCGGCAGCTCCAGCGCACCCTCTCCGGATGGCCTCTACGAGGCAGGACTTCGGCGATGCCACCGACGTCGGCAGCTTCAGCATCACCGGAATCGTGCCCTGGGTCGGACAGGGCAGCCGATACTAGCGGCACCGGATCCCGGGCGGCCCGTGGGTAGCGCACCGCTGCCCACGGCCTTTCGTTTCTACCCGGCGTGCTCACCTCTCTCCGCGCCACACCCCTCAGGCGATTTGACAAGAACCACAGTCGGTTCTATACTCCAATTCGACACTAGGCGAATCAGATATCCGTTTTCCGATTCGCCTCGACCGTAAGGAGGTAGATATGACAGAACCGTACATTGGCTGTTCGGCCGAGGTAGAGCGCATCCTTGCCTCGGACCTGCCCGACCTGGAGAAGCTGGCGCAGGCCTTTGGCTGCATCACCGGGTTCGTCGTCGGCCATGCCCAGGCCGAGATCGATCTCGCCCGGGCACTGCAAGACCGCGAGCAGATGCTCAAGATCCAGATCAAGAAGGACTCGCTGGCCCATGCCCGGTCCATCTTTGAGACCTGCTATCTGCGCGTCACCGGAAGGAGGCCCTGGAATGAGACCGCCTGAGCGCACACCCGATCAAGACCTCGAAGCCCGGGCCGAGTTGTTCAAAGCACTCGGACACCCGGCCCGGCTTCTGATCCTGAGCTTGCTCAAGGCCCAGCCGCGGCACGGGGAAGAGCTGGCGGCCATTCTCCGGCTCAGCCCTGCGACCGTGTCGCACCACCTGTCCAAGCTGTCCGGCGCCGGACTGCTCCGCTCGGAGAAAAGCCAGTACTACCAGACCTACTCCCTGTCCGGCGACCTGATGGGCCGCCGCCTGGGCGAGCTGATCTTTATGCCTCAGCCTGGGCTCTCCGCGCAGGTAGAGGAGGACGCCTACCGCCAAAAAGTACTGAGCACATTCCTGCGCCAGGGCAGGCTCGTCAGCATCCCGGCCCAGCTCAAGAAGCGGCAGATCGTCCTCGAGAAGCTCGCCCAGGAGTTCGAGCCCGGACGCACCTACACCGAGCGCGAAGTCAACCAAGTCCTCGTCGACTTGCACGACGACGTGGCCACGCTGCGCCGAGGCATGATCGAGCATGGCCTGATGCAGCGCGACGGCGGGCTCTACTGGCGCGTCGTCCCGGACGCACCCACGGAGGGGCAGCAGCCAGGTGCTCAGACCACCTAGACAACGGGGACCGGCCTTCGGATCGATCCGAAGGCCGGTTCTCCCGACGGCTATTTCAGGATAGCATCCAGCCTGATCTTGGAAAACTCGATGATATGCTCCGCGCTGGGGTCGTTGCGCACCTCAAGCGACGCAAAACCGCCGAAGCCCGCTGCTTCGAGCGCGCGCACGATGCCCGGGAAATCGGTGTGGCCTTCGCCCGGCAAACGCCGGTTGCTGTCCGCCAAGTGGACGTGCGATATCTTGTGCCCGATCCTCTCGATCGTCCTGATCATATCGGCATCTTCGATGTTCGAGTGAAACGTGTCGTACAGCACGCCCACGCTCTCCGGATTCCCGATCGCCGCGATGAGAACGTACGCCGACTCTGAGCTATTCAGCAGGGAACACTCGTAGCGGTTGATCGGCTCGAGGTTCATCACCACGCTTCGTCGCGCAGCATAGCCAGCGACCTCCCGGAGCTCGCTTTTCAGCAGGCCCAGCTCTGCCTCCCCAGGCAAGAGGCCGCCCTTGCCCCGCATCAGGCCGATCGTCACATTCGGCCGGCCCAGGCGCGCGGAAAAGTCGATCTGCTCAAACAGCCGTCTCCGGGTCGCCAGGCGGGTTTCCTCATCCGCCGCCGTCATAGACAGGCCGTCCATCCCCACCGCCTGGCCGGTCGAGATGGTCGACAGAACCAGCCCGCGCGCGGCAAGCTTGGCCCCGATCATCTCCGGATCCACCAACGCCGGCCGGCAGAGGATCAGCTCCACCGCATCAAAGCCGGCCGCCTGGGCCCATTCCAGGCCCTGGTCGAACGCCGCAGCCGGAAAGGGGGAAAAGGCGCTGTCGTATTGCACCGTGAGCGAAGCACTCCTTCGAATCATACCCTTCCTGATCTCTTTCCGCGCGCATCATACCACAGCCGTCACCGCAGCGCACGCCCGGGCGCTTGCATCGGCTACTACTTGAGCTATACTCAGCCGGTCAGAAGCGCCAACAAGCACAAATGAAGGAGAAGGACGGTGCAAGTCCTGGGACGGCTGTTTCGACTGCTCAAGCCATACTGGAGGACACTGATCGTCAGCGGGGTGCTGCTAGCCGGGCGAGCCCTGGCGCAGCTGGTGCCCCCCCTCTTCCAACGGCAGATCGTCGACGGCGTCATCGGCGGCTCCGACCTGTCGAGGCTCGGCGCCCTCATTGCCGGGCTCGTCGGCGTGTACGCCCTCATCCAGCTTATCAGCGTGGGCGACAACTTTATCCGTCACGCACTGGGTGAGCGCTTTATCCTCGATCTCCGCGTCCGCATCTACGCCTACTTGCAGCGGCTATCCCTCTCCTTCTTCGAGCGCACCTCCACCGGCGAGATCATGTCGCGTGTTACCAATGACGTCAACGCGCTCGAGCAGTTCGTCACGCACGGCTCCGCGCTGAGTGCGGTGGACTTGGTCCGGCTGAGCGGTGCGGTCGTCGTGCTCCTGATCCTGAACTGGAGGCTGGCCCTGCTGGTCATCATCCCCGTGCCCGCCCTGGTCATCCTGCTGCGCTACTTCAATACCCGCGTCCGCCCGATCTACCGCAGGGTGCGCGACCGCCTCGGCGACATCAACGCACAGCTCCAGGACAACTTGGCCGGGATGCGTGTCATACAGGCCTTCGGCGCCGAAGACCAGGCCCTGGAGAAGTTCGCCACCGAAAGCACCGGTTACTTCAAGGCCCGCGTCCAGGGCATCCGCTACTGGTCCACCTTCTTTCCTGCAATGGGCTTTGTCGCGTCCATGGGCACGGTCATCGTCCTCGCCGCCGGCGCGGTCATGGTCGTGCGCGGCCAGCTTTCGCTGGGCACGCTCGTGGCCTTCCTGGCCTACATGGTCTCCTTCTACGAGCCGATCGACCGCCTGACCGAGGTGGACAACATTTTCCAGCAGGCAATCGCGGCCGGCAGCCGGATCTTTGAAGTGCTGGATGCAAGCTCGGAAATCCAGGACGAGCCCGGCGCACCGGCCCTGCCTCCGCTGCGGGGTGAGGTCGAGTTCGACGATGTGCACTTTCGCTACAATGCCAACGATGCCGAGGCAGACCGAGAGCCTCCCGAGGTGCTCCACGATGTGGCCTTTCACATGGCCCCTGGAGAAGTCGTGGCGCTGGTCGGCCGCAGCGGCGCGGGCAAAACCTCCATAGCCAACCTACTGTGCCGCTTCTACGATCCCACGCACGGCCGAGTCTGCGTCGACGGCCACGATCTGCGCAGCGTTCAGCTCGCCACGCTGCGAAGCCAGGTGGCCGTCGTGCTCCAGGATACTTTCCTCTTCAATGCGTCGGTCCGCGAGAACCTGCGCCTCGCCAAGCCGGGCGCCACGGATGAGGAATTGGTCGCCGCGGCCAAGGCAGCGTACGCCCAGGACTTTATCCTGGAGCTGCCCGACGGCTACGACACCGGCGTCGGCGAGCGCGGCGTCAAGCTCAGCGGCGGCCAGAAGCAGCGGCTGGCATTGGCGCGCGCCATCCTGGCCGACCCCCGCATCCTCATCCTGGACGAGGCCACGTCCTCCGTGGATGCCGAGGCCGAGTACCTCATCCAGCAGGCGCTCGAGGCGGTCCTCAAAGGCCGCACGGCGCTGGTCATCGCGCACCGGCTCAGCACCATCCGAAGTGCGGACAAGATCATCGCCATCGAGAACGGGCGCATCGTCGAGATGGGCAGCCACCAGGCGCTGATGCAAAGGGGCGGGCTCTACAGCCAGCTCTACCGCCGGCAACTGGAGCTGGCCGTCACCGAAGGCGACGCGAACGGCCTGTCTGAGGCCAACCGGCGCACATGATGTGACGCGAGGGGAGGAAACTATGGACGATAGGGGCCTGCGTTGGAAGGGAAACCTGCTGCTTCCGGCCGTGCTCAGGTCCGTCGTCCGCTATTCGCGCGGGCAGCGCCCGCGCATTCGAGACCTGAATGCCATCGTCGCTTACCTGCGGCTCAGGCGCGAGCACGGACTGCCGGCCGTAGCGCCGGCATTCGCCGCGCGGCTTCAGGCGGGGGGCCGAGGCGATCCGGTCAAGCAGATTGAGGCACTCCAGGCGCGCAAGCTCAGGGCGACCGTCGAGTATGCGTATCGTTATGTCCCCTTCTACCGGCAGACCATGGATGCCGTGGGTGTCAAGCCCGCGGATGTGCGCTCCCTGGCCGACATCCGCAAGCTGCCCACCACGCGGCGGGATCAGCTCTCCGAAAACACCGAGGCTTTCATAAGCCAGGCTCCCGGCCTCGTGGCAACTACCGTATCCTGGACCGGCGGGACGACCGGCAAGCGGATCCAGGCCTATCTGACCACGGAGGAGTTCGAGTTCTACGCCGCCGCCGAGGCCCTCGGGGCGCTGCTGACCGGCACGTTCGGGCCGGCCGACGTCCTGCAGATCCACTTTACCCTGGACCGGGCAATCGAGGCCAAGATTGTCACCAGCGCTGCCCGCAGGGCCGGCGCGCTTGTCCTGACCTACGGCACCGAAGGTACCCTGGACGATCACCTGGAGTCGATCTTTTCCGAGCTGCACATCCCCGGCAAGAGACCCAAGGTCTCGCTCCTGATGGTCTCGCCCAGCCACCTGTGGGCACTGACCCGCAGGGCCGAGGAGAAGGGCTACGATTTCCGCGACTCCGGGCTGGAGCGCATTGTCACCGGTGGCGCGATGGTCGGCGAGGACTTGAAACGCCGGGTGAAGGCGACCTGGGGCGACATTCTGTCCGAGGGATATGGCCTGGGGGAGGTTCTGCCCTGCGCTTTGTCGCAGTGTACCAAGAGCGACCGGCTGCATTTCTCAGACACGACAGGCTATGCGGAGGTGCTCGATCCCCAGACCGAGGAACCGGTTCCGCCGGGCCAGGTGGGCATGCTGGCCATCACCACATTCTACCCCGACCGTGAGTACATGCCCCTGCTGCGCTACCGCACGGAGGATCTGGTCATCGCAGCGCCCGGCCGGACCTGCGTCTGCGGGCTGACAACGACCCAAATCATCGACGTCGTGGGCCGCGCCGACCAGATGGTCAAGGTGGGCTCGCGCAGCTTCTATCCGCAAGAGATCGGCGATGCCCTGCTGGCCTTCCCTGACCTGGTGCTGCCCCCGCGCTTCACCCTGCGCTCCGAACAGCGGGAGGATGCCCAGTATCTGCTCCTCGACGTGGAGCACGGCGCTACGCTGCCGCCGGAAGAGGTCGAAGCGCTGCGCCAACGCATTGTGGACAAGATCATGCTCAGCCAGTTCTGGCTGATCAAGGTAGGCGTGGCGAAACTGGTGGTCACCCTGCATCCGGCCGGCAGCCTGCTGCATCCCTTTGCCTACAAGCACCGGCACCTTACCCTGGCGCAGCGGCCCGACTAGGCCGGCAGAAATTCCAGGCGGGGTGTGTGGTAGCGCCATCAGCCGCTTCGTCGCCTTCCGCGACTTGAGCGCAATTGCAGGACCCTCTCATGCCGGCGCGGCGCTCACTTGGGGGGCGTCGTGAGCTGGTCCATCAGGTCCATGATCTCTTCTCTTGGATCACCCCTCCCGGCCAGGTCACCCGATATGCCGTACATGGCCGCCGGCCGCCCGCCCGAGCCAGCTTCCCGCGTCTCCGCGTGCCCGCGTCCAACGGCTGCCGTCGCCTGGCGCAGGTCGTCGAGGAACTGGTCGGCCACCTCGACGTGGGCCGGGGTAATCGTCATGTGCAGGCTGGCCGGGCGCTGCTGACGGTCCAGCCTCCAGCCGCGCAGCGCCATCTCGTCGCCGATTTCGTACACGTTCACCTTGTCGGAGGCCATGGCCAGGATGCTCATGACCGGCTCGCCCAAAATCCTTAGCTCGGGGATGGCGCGGATCCCGCCCTGCAGCTTCTTGGCCGTTCTCATCACGCGATCGGCCAGGGCCAGGTACCCTTCCTCGCCGAGGTAGTGCAGGACGGCCCAGGCCGCTGCGATGGCACCGCCGGGGCGCGTGCCCGTCATGCTCGGAGAGGCATAGATGCCGCCCGGCCAGTCGGTGTAGACGTGGAACTGGTGCCGGCGCAGGCTCCGGTCGTGGTAGAGGATGACCGACGCGCCCTTGGCGCCGTAGGCATACTTGTGCAGGTCCGCCGACATGGAGGTCACGCCCGGCACCCCGAAATCAAACTCCGGCACTGGGTAGCCCAGCTTGCGCGCGAAAGGCAGAAAGAACCCGCCAACGCAGGCGTCGACGTGGCACAGCAGCCCCCTCTCCTGGGCGACTCTGGCCAGGTCCGCAATAGGATCGACCACGCCGTGAGGGTAGGCCGGCGCCGAGCCGACCACCAGGATCGTGTTCCGCGTGATCGCCGCACCGGCCGCCGTCACGTCTGCCCGGTAGTCCGAGCCAACCGGGACAACCACCGGCTTGACGCCGAAGTAGTGGCCCGCCTTGTGAAAGGCGGGATGCGCCGTGCTGGGCAAGACCATCTCCGGCGCGGCAACCGCCGGCCTCTCGGCCCGCGCCCAGTCGCGCGCCGTCTTGACCGCCATGAGGATGCTCTCGGTGCCCCCCGACGTCATGTTCCCTACGGTCTTGTCGTTGCCGCCCAGCAGACCAGCCGTCATGCCCACGACTTCGGTCTCGAACTTTCTCAGGCTGGGAAAGGCCATGGGATTCAGGCCGTTCTCCGAAATGAACATGGTGTAGGCCTGCTCGAGGAGGTCTAGCACTTCGTCGCCGGCGAAGAAGACCAGGCTCCAGACCTTGCCCTCATGCCATTTGGCGTCGTGCCCGCGCGCCTGGCGCATGCGGTCCAGGACCTGGTCGGCGGGTGTTCGGTTCGATGGGAACGGGATCATCTTCTGCCCTCCGTGAGTAGGCCGTCGTGTCTCCGCCGGCAGCAACTACCTGCTTGGGCCGCGTTCCGCACGGCAGCCACGCGGCCGGTCGGTCCGGCGAAGATGGATCGATCTTAGCACACGGCCCGACGGCGGTCAAACCGCCCGATCGGCCCGTCGCCGGCTCGCATCGAGGCCGGGCGACGTGGAAGAGTGGATGCATGATGCCATCTTGACATCGTGCAGATGACTCTGTCTGGTCGTATTGGACGTTTTCACAGAGCGGCAATCGTTTTTCTGCCGTCCTCGGCTCAGCAGACGGTGCGCGGCTTGCGCCCTGCGGCTCAGGGAATCTGACGGAGTATCCGCTGCACAGGGTCGCAGAAACTGTCCGAGGTGGTCCTGCCACCCGGCAGAAACACCTCGGACTGGACTTGCAGAGGTCGTTCTAGATCTTGGTGTTGCCCGTCTGGCGGCGGAGGATCAGGCTGCCCGCTACCAACGCGGTGCCACCGGCCAGCAGGATGAGGAGCCAGGCATTCATTGGCACTCCACCCGTCGTGGGTAGCGTGCTCGGTGCCTTCGCATCGACACTCGGCACGGCGGTCAAGGTGCCGTCCCCTGCCAGCCCCATCGCGAAGATGGTGTATACCGTCTGGGCATCCAGCTTCACGCCGGGCACTTCCAGCGCCACTGTGGTGGTGCCCGCCAGGCGAACTTCCAGGTCGTAGGTACCCGCATCCACCGGCAGGTAGGTGCCAACGCCCTTGAAAGCTACGTTGGCGAACAGCACCGGGCCGCCCTTCACCGCGATGTCAACGGCAGGGGCATCCGGAGAGGCATGCACGAACCGGACGTGCGCCTTGCCGGCGGCGGGTGTGCCGTTATTGTCCACCAGTACCAGCGGCTCGATATTGGCCAACTGGCCGACCGCCACGACGGTGTAGTCTGTGTCCGCCGCGAGATCGAGCGTCGCGTCGATCACGACCGGGGTGGATGCACCCGTCGGTGTCACCTGCACCTGGTAGGAAGCGGGATCCAGGCTCGCGTAGTTGGTGATGCCCTTGAAGGGCGCATTGCTGAAGGCTACGGCTCCATTGACCCAGACGTCCACCGCTGGGGCATCAGGGGAGGCATGCACGACGCGGACCCTGGCCTTGCCATCGGCCGCCAGGGCGCTGGTAGCAAAACCCAGCGTGAGAACCAGGACTGCACTGATCAGGAACAAGCGTTTCATTTCGGTACCCTTTCTCTGTTTGTTGATTCGTAGATGAACTATAGCACAGTGTCCAGGATTTGTCAATACTTTTCATAGGTATTATCGTAACCTTAACGCGCCCCTAATGGGCTGTTGGTTGGCCGGTACGTCCGATCCGACCTCGGCATCCAAGCCAGAATCCACAGCTCGCGTTCCGGCGATCACGTCTCGGCGCGGCCCTGCGCCAGCACTCCGGGCCGATTGTGGCCTGCCTTGCATAAGGCAGGCTCAGAGCATGGTAAGATGGCTCAAGCTGAACCGGCAGAAACGGGTTCACTGTACTATGCCGCACTCTGGCAGAGCCAGCCTGCTGGCAGGCCCTCCCAGAGGACGGGCAAGAACAAGAAATCGAGCGACGGAAAGGGCACTCCATGGCGGGTCTATTCAAAGCCACCGCGGCTGTCCTGGGATTGCTGCTGGTGGTGCTGTTCGGCGCGTGGTTGGCTGCGGAAAGAGCCAGGTCACCTTCCGGCTCAACCCGCCAGGCGGAAGCGAGCTTGACCCGGGAAGCCGCCAGCCGCGAAAGCCCGATCTATACCGAGGTTGTGCCCTTCATCGAGTTCACCCTGGCCGAGACCCATCACCAGAAGTACCGGCTCTGCTGCCCGAGTTCGGCGCCATCTACCCCCAGGACGATGACCTGATCGATTCCACGGCCACCGCGCGCGTCAACGGCTACCTGGGGGGATACGGCACGCTTGACGCGCTCCAGGCCGCCGTAGAGGACCTCGGCCTGTCACCGGAAGCCCAGCAGAGGCTGCTCGACAAGTTGCGCGCCCGGTAGCGATTGCCGGGGGAAACGCACACCCGGGCTGCCTTCCGGTCAGGCTGGCTCGCAGGTCGGGCACGGCTGGGCTCCCCGGCCCGGTCGATGCCTGCGCCCCCACCCGGCCGGGCACTGCACCGGCTCTATCCGCCCGGCCTTCTCACCAGCGCAGCCGCGGCCGCGTCGAGGATCCAGGTCACCTGCCCGGCAGCCGGGCGAACGCGCCGGGCTGGCAGACGCCCCTCCGCGTCCGCCAGCACCGCCTGCACGATCCCCGACTTGTCGAGCCCGCTGACCAGGAACAGGATATGCCGCGCCGCATTGAGGGCCGGCAGGGTGAGCGCCACGCGCTCGGCGGGTCGGCTGTCGTAGAACGCCGTTGTCCCCACCGCCAGGCGCTCCCCCACTTCCAGCGCCTCCGAACCGGGAAGCAACGAAGCCGTGTGCCCGTCCCTCCCCAGCCCGAGCAGCACCAGGCCCAGGCGCGGCTGCGGGCCGCCGAAAAGTGCCGCAGCTCGCGGTCGTAGCTCTGGGCGGCCTCCTCGGCCCCCATCTCCCCGTGCACGCGGTGGACGTTTTCTGCCGGGATGGGCACCCGGGCGATCAGCACCTCGTGAGTCAGCCGGTAGTTGCTGGCCGGATGGTCCGCCGGGACCGATCGCTCGTCGGCCCAGAAGAGGTGCACTGGGTCCAGGGGATGCGCGACCGGTAGGGCTCCTCGGCCAGGCGCCGGTACAGGGCACCCGGCGTCTTGCCGCCCGACAGCGCGGCGAAGCGCCCGCGGCGTTCGGCGGCTTCGCGCGCCAGGCCGGCAAAGCGCCGTGCGGCCTCGCGGGCCAGGGCTTGCGCATCCGGCACGACGATAATCTCCTCGCCGGAGACCTGGCCCTCACCCCCGGTCATGGGCTGTGGTCCCCACAGTCATTGTGCCAGGCACGCCCGTCGCGGCCCAGCATCTCGTGCGCTTCTGCCGGCCCAGCACTCCCCTCTTCATAGAGCGCCAGCCCCGGTGCACCGGGCGCGGCCCAGCCCGCCAGGATCGTATCGACCACCTGCCACGCCAGATCGATCTCGTCCGCCCGGGCAAAGAGAGAGGCATCGCCATGGATCGCGTCGAGCAGCAGGCGCTCGTACGCTTCGGGCAGGGCTGCCGCACCGAAATCCTCGGCGCAGTGGAAGTCCATGTCGACCGGGCGAGTGCGCATGCCGGCGCCCGGCTCCTTGGCCTCAAAGCGCAGGTGAGGGACCTGCTTGAATTGGATGGAGATCTCTGTCGTCTTGGCCGCTAGCGTCTTGCCCGAGCGGAGGCAGAAAGGCACCCCCTGCCAGCGCCAGTTGTCCACGAAGCACTTGAGGGCGGCGTAGGTCGGCGTCTGCGAGCCGGGCGCCACCCCCTCTTCCGCGCGGTAACCCCGGTACTGCCCGCGCACGCTCTCCGTGCAGCGGCGGATGGCCCGCAGCGCCTTGGCCTTTTCGTCCCGCAGGGCATCCGCTTCGAACATGGCCGGGGGCTCCATCGCCGTCAGGCTGAGCAGCTGCAGGACGTGGTTCTGAAACATGTCGCGCAGGACGCCTGCCTGGTAATAGTACCCGGCGCAGTGCTCCACGCCGACGGTCTCGGTCACACTGATCTGCACGTGGTTGATGTAGTTGCGGTTCCACAGCGGCTCGCAGATGGCATTCGCAAAACGGAGAGCCAGGATCTTCTGGACCGTCTCTTTGCCCAGGTAATGGTCAATGCGATAGACCTGCCGTTCTTCAAAGACGGCGTGCACCAGCTCGTTCAGCCCGCGGGCGCTCTGCAGGTCATGCCCAAAGGGCTTTTCGACAATGATGTGCGCCCAGCCGGGTGCATTGCGGTTCAAGCCGGCTTCCCCGAGCTGCCGGACGATGACCAGGTAGAGCGAGGGTGGGGTCGCCAGGTAGAAAAGCCGGTTGCTCGGCGCACCGGCCCCCCTCTCGCAGTGGGCCAGGTGCTCCGCCAGTCGCCGGTAGGTCTCCGGGTCGCCGTACTCGCCCGTCAGGTACGAGACGCGGTCGTCGAACGCGCGTCATAGGGCACAGACGCCCGGCTTGGCCCGCGAGTAGGCCTCCACGCCGCTAAGATCTGGCTACGAAACGCCTCATCGGACAGCAGGCTGCGCGCCACGCCCACCACCCGGAAAGCATCTGGCAGGAACCCCTCGCACCCCAGCGTGTGGAGCGCCGGCACCAGTTTCCGCTGCGTCAGGTCGCCGGAAGCGCCCAAGATCACCACGCTCACCGGCTGGCGATACCGGCGCTTTTCCTCGTCGATGCCGGCGACCGTCCCCGGCAGCAGGTCGCTTGTCTCCACCCGATCCCCCATGTTCACCGCTCCTCACCTGACCATCTGACCATCCTGTCATTGTGCCATGCCTTGCAGGAACAGGAGAGCCGCGGCACGGGATGCACCATCGCAGACGTGATGATGGGGGCATCTGTGTATGTCATTGCTTGCTATTGGCAGGAGAGCCGGCGAGGTCGAGCGCGATCCTCCGCGGAACCGGCCCGGCACATCACCCGGTGTCCGCCTAGCCGAAGGGGTTTTCCAGCCCGTGCTGTTCCATCAGATCGCTGTCGCGCAGCAGCTTGCTTGTCGGCCCGTCGGCCACCAACCGGCCGGCATCGAGGACAACGGTGCGGGGACAGAGGTCCCAGACCAGCCGCATGTCGTGGCTTGCGACCAGCATGGTTTGGGGCAGCTCCCGGAGGAGACCAATCAGGTTGCGCCGCGCCCGTGGGTCCAGCCCGGCCGACGGCTCGTCGAACACCAGGATCGCCGGCTCCATGGACAGCACCGTCGCGATCGAGATCCGCTTCCGCTCCCCCAGGCTCAGGTGGTGGGGGATATGCTTCTCGTGCCCCACCATTCCCACCGCAGCCAGCGCGCGCCCGACCCGCTGCCGCACCTCGTCCTCGGCCATACCCATATGCAGCGGGCCAAAGGCCACGTCCTCAAACACGGTAGGGGAAAAGAGCTGGTCATCCGGGTCCTGGAAGACCAACCCTACCTTGGCGCGGATCGCCCGCACTGCCTTGTCCCCCATGCGCAGGCCCGCGATTTCGACGTGGCCGTCGCTTCTCAGGATGCCGTTCAGGTGCAGGAAGAGCGTAGATTTGCCGGCGCCGTTCGGCCCGACCACGGCTACCTTCTCGCCTTCCCGCACCTCCAGGCTCACGCCCTGCAGCGCCAGCCGACCGTCGGGATAGGCGAACGTGAGGTCGCTCACTCGGATAATCACGTCAGGCATACAGCCTCACCAACCCATCCGGCCCACGACGGCCACGCCGGCCAGCGCCGCCAGCCAGGCCACGCTCGCCCAAGTATCCCTGCGCTGCCAGACAAACGCAGTCAAGGTGCGCATCTCCCCGGCATAGCCGCGCGACACCATCGCTGCGTAGATGCGCTCGCTCCGCTCGTAGCTGCGGATGAACAGGCTGCCGATCATCCCGCCCAGCACCCGCGCCCGCCAGGCCACGGTGCGGCCCCCGCCGGCTGACCGCGCTTCGCGGGCGGTCATCAGGCGCATCGCCTCGTCCACCAGAACGAACAGGTAGCGGTACATGAAGGAGATGGTCTGCGCCAGCACCCCTGGAACGCGCAGCGAGCGCATAGCCTGCAACAGGTCGGAGAAGGGTGTGGTGGCGACCGTGAGCCCGCTGACCATCACCGACAGCCACGCCTTCAGGACGACCGTCCCAAACAGGACCAGTCCTGCGTCGGTAACGGCCAGCCGCAGGCCCCCGGCCTGCCACGCCCACAGCACCTCACCGCCGCGCGTGAAGGGCAGCGATACTGCCACGATCCCGGCAAAGGGCAGCGCGATGGACGAGCGCTTCAGCGCCTCCCACAGCGGGATGCGGGCCAGCGCGACGACCACGAACGCCAACCCCGCCAGGACGGCCAGCGCGGGCCAGGCGCCTGGCGGGGTGCTCGTCGTGGCCAGCACGTAGGCCAACGTCGCCAGCAGCTTCAGCCTGGGGTCCAGGCGATGGACCAGGCTGGTGCCGTCCCGGTAGCGATCCAGGAAGGTGTGCCGCACCGGCGTCAGCGCCCGGGGTTCCTGCTCTCTGTTTGGGGCAGCACCTGCTGCGCCCGCCGGCGCACCAGCCAGGCGGCGACATAGACCACGCCAAAGACCAGCAGGGTCCCCACGATCCCGGCGACGATGGTGGCAGCCTTTTCGTTCGCGATCCCCGGGAAGACATAGTCGGGGATGATGTGATAGTACGCCTCGCGCGCCCTGTCCAGGAACCCCTTGTCCTCGGCTACCCGCTCCAGGCCGTCAGGATGGGGAGAGGCGAGCGGCGAAAAGAGCGTTACCACCAGGGCCAACAGCAAGCCGACAACCCACCAGTACTTTTTCAGGTTTTTCATCGTTCCCCTCACGCTTGCGATGCCTGGCGCAGGCGCAGCAGGTCAGGCCGCACCGCCCCCACAAAGGCCAGCACTGCACACGTAATGAGCCCCTCGCCCAGGCCGATGAGTATGTGCACCAGCCCCATGGCCGGAAGCGCCACGCCCCAGGGTGACGTGCCCGAAACGGCCAGCTCAACCGCAGCCGCCAGCGAGGCGATCAGCACCGAGAGCCAGGCGGCGGCAAAGGCGCTGACAAACGAGGCCCACGTCTTGTCGCCCAGCAACTTCCTCAGCCCATTGTAGACCAGCCAGCCGACCCCCACGCCGATGATGGCCATGTTGAAGATGTTGGCCCCCAGCGCCAACAGCCCGCCGTCCTGGAAGAGGAGTGCCTGGACGACAAGCACGGCCGTCAGCACCACCGAAGCAGCCCATGGCCCGAGCAGGATCGCCGCCAGGGCGCCTCCCAGCAGGTGGCCCGACGTCCCGCCGGCCACCGTAAAGTTCATCATCTGTGCAGCAAAGATAAAGGCTGCCGTGACGCCCATCAGAGGCACCTGCCGCTCATGAAGCTCGCGGCCGAGCCGGCGGACCGAGTAGCCAATGCCGCCGGCCGACGCCGCCCAGGTGACCACCGCGGTCCCCGTATTGATGAATCCGTCTGGAATGTGCATCGTTGCCCCCCCTTTCTTGTAATCGCCCTTGATTGTTATTGCAAACAGCCGCAACAAGAGTATAGAGCAGGCGGGGAGCGGTGTCAAATCCGGGCGAAGTGCAAGCATCCCCCCAGTGGCACGAACGGGAGGCCGCATCAGAGCGGCGGAGAAAAATCAGGCCGCCTGCCTAACGCCCGCTACAGACTATGCTGCTGCCGGCGGCTAGGCGCCTGGGGCAGGCGTGCAGGCGCTGCAGAGCCCGGGAATGGAGAGGCGATCGAATGCGGCCCGAAAGGCGTACCGGGCTTCCAGCTCCTGGCAAAGCGCTCTGGCAACCTCCACGTCCGCGCCGATGACCTTCCCGCAGGCCTGGCAAACTAGGTGCAAGTGGGGGCCGTGGAGTCCCAGCAGCTCGTAGCGGCGCTGCCCGTCAGCGCATTCGACGCTCGACACGATGCCCAGCTCCTGGAACAAGTCCAGGATCCGGTACACTGTCGAGATATCCACAGACAAGCTGACCTCGCGTACGAGGCTCAGGATCTCGTCGGCCGTGGCCAGCCCTTCCACGTCGTGCAGGGCCGAAAGGACCATCTCGCGCTGTGCCGTCAGCCGGCAGCCACGCTCGCGCAGCCTCCGCAGGAATTCCTGTTCACAGGCCATAGCGTAGCCTCTCACTTTCGTCGGGCGTCTCGCAACGGCCATTGTACCACTACCGCTCAGGGCCGCAAAAGAAGTCCGAGGTGATCCCGCCATCCGGCGGGATCACCTCGGACTGGACTTGTGGAGCTTGGCTCTAGATCTTGGTGTTGCCCGTCTGGCGGCGGAGGATCAGGCTCCCCGCCACCAACGCGGTGCCACCGGCCAGCAGGATGAGGAGCCAGGCATTCATTGGCACTCCACCCGTCGTGGGTAGCGTGCTCGGTGCCTTGGCATCGACACTCGGCACGGCGGTCAAGGTGCCGTCCCCTGCCAGCCCCATCGCGAAGATGGTGTATACCGTCTGGGCATCCAGCTTCACGCCGGGCACTTCCAGCGCCACCGTGGTGGTGCCCGCCAGGCGAACTTCCAGGTCGTAGGTACCCGCATCCACCGGCAGGTAGGTGCCAACGCCCTTGAAAGCTACGTTGGCGAACAGCACCGGGCCGCCCTTCACCGCGATGTCAACGGCAGGGGCATCCGGAGAGGCATGCACGAACCGGACGTGCGCCTTGCCGGCGGCGGGTGTGCCGTTGTTGTCCACCAGCACCAGAGGCTCGATATTGGCCAACTGGCCGACCGCCACGACGGTGTAGTCTGTGTCCGCCGCGAGATCGAGCGTCGCGTCGATCACGACCGGGGTGGAGGCGCCCGTCGGTGTCACCTGCACCTGGTAGGAAGCGGGATCCAGGCTGGCATAGTTGGTGATGCCCTTGAAGGGCGCATTGCTGAAGGCTACCGCTCCATTGACCCAGACGTCCACCGCTGGGGCATCAGGGGAGGCATGCACGACGCGGACCCTGGCCTTGCCATCGGCCGCCAGGGCGCTGGTAGCAAAACCCAGCGTGAGAACCAGGACTGCACTGATCAGGAACAAGCGTTTCATTTTCGTACCCTTTCTCTGTCTGTTGGATTATGGTAGGAGTATAGCATGTTGTCGATATTTTGTCAATACTTTTCACGGGTATTATCGTAATCTTAACGCGTCTCTAAGGCGCTGACCTGCTTCCGGTGCGCCCCGTCCGGCCGCGGCGCCTCCAGCGGGCGCCACGGTTTCGCATTCCGGGGATTGCTGCTGGTGGTGGTGCTGTTCGGCGCGTGGTTGGCTGTGGAAAGAGCCAGGTCGACTATGACCCGGCTCAGATCTCTTACCAGGAGCTGCTCGACGTCTTCTGGAGCAGCCACAGCCCCACCGCCCGGTCCTTCTCGAGGCAGTATGCATCTCTCATTTTCTACCACAACCCCGAGCAGAATATGGAACGCTTGACGCGCTCCGGGCCAGCCTGGAGGACCTCGACCTGTCACCGGAAGCCCGGCAGAGGCTGCTCGACAAGTTGCCCGCCCGGTAGCGATTGCCGGAGGACGCGCTCACCCGGACTGCGCCAACTCCAGGTCGAACTCCGGCGCACCGACGGTCACGATCCCCAGGTAGCCGTCCACGGTGACGATCTCGCCTTCCTCCAACAGCTCGACAGCGTGGGCGATGCCGTTCACGCAGGGGATGGCCATCTCGCGCGCGATGATGGCCCCGTGGATGAGCATTCCGCCCCGCCGCTCGACGATGGCGCAGGCCAGGGGGACGAGATGGGTCATCGTCGGCTGGATGGCATCGCACACCAGCACCTCGCCGGCACGGAAGCGCCCCAAATCCTCGGCGGTGCGCACCTTTCGCACCCGGCCGGTAGCCAGGCCAGGGGCAGCGGGCTGGCCGACGAGCTGGCGCGGGCTCTCGCCCTCGGCGCCGTGAGCTGCCGGCATCTGCGGCTGGGGTTCGGGGAGGAGCACCGGCATATGCGCCGGGTTTCGCAGCGCCTCGGCCAGCGCGGGAGCAGCCGCGATGCTGAGCCGGGCCCCTTCCTTCAGGCGGCCCGCCGCCCTCAGCCGCTCTGCGGCCAGTTCCAGCACGCGGAGCAGTTGGCTTTCGAGCCGGCCGATCAGCACGTTGTCGTCATCGCGCAGCCGCCAGCTCAAGCGGCCGATGGCCAACACCTCCCTTGCCTCTTCCTCCCGCTCGAGGCCAACGGCTTCGAGGAGGTTTTGCTCCAGAGCCTGGACCGCGGACGTTGCCGCGTTCTCCGCATCCTGTCCCTGAAGAGGCATTGGCATCCCGGCCAGCTCGAGTAGGGTCCGGAGGAGGAGATCGGGGCGATCGGACAGGCGTTCGTCGCCGTAGGCCACATCCATGAATTCGGCTTCCAGGCTCTCTAATGCCCGGGTGAACGCTTCCCCACCGGGGTAGGGCCTGCACGGCATGCCATGCGTCCTGGCTCCTCCCGGCCGGCCGCCAGCAAGAGTGCCTGGTAGAGCGCCTGGTCTGCGCGTAGCTGCATGGCCAGTTCGCCAAGCGCCCGGTTGCGCCTCGAGGCGACCATCTGCTGTCCCTTGAGCAGCCCTACGAACTCGTAGGGATCGGCGGGCCGGACCGCGTCGTTGTAATAGATCCCAAGTTGGCGCACGCCGTGGGCAAAGGGGATGAACTCGTCCATGTAGATCTGCCGCCAGTTTTCGACGGCGGCATGCCGCTCGTCGATCTGCAGCTGCCAGCTCCCGGTCGTCGTAGTTCCCCATGGTTTCAGCTGCGAACCGGCGTCCCAGCTCCTCCAGCTCCGGAATCAGTCTCCCGGCCACTCGATCTGCCAGGGCGCTCAGGCGCCGCCGGCCCGGCCGCAGTGAAAGGTACCAGCCGCGGGGGTCGCCACCTGCCCCCGCACCCGTGATGCCCGTAGTGATGGGCCGGGCTTGCAGCAGAGTGAACTGCGCTCCGCGCCCCGTCCACTCGGTATCGGGCGGCCAGTGGAACAGCGATTCCACCCGCAGAAGCACCTGGTGCAGATTGCTCAGGTCCCCGTTTTCCAGGATTGGCCCTTCCGGTTCACCCTCGCGCTCGCCGGGCCGCCACTCGACCACCGTTCCAGAGCTGCGGTCCAGGAGCCAACGGTCAGGGTCGACCAGCCCATCCACCAGGTCGGAGCAGGGTCCGGGCACCGCCTCAACGATGGCGTGATTGCGGCCGGGCTCCCGAGGATCGCGCCCAAAGGCCACCCCGGAGCGGTCCTGGTCGATCATCTCCTGGACGACGACGGCCATGCGACTGAGGGCCGGGTCCAGGCCAAGTTCCTGGCGATACAGCAGCGCCGCGTCGGACCACAGGGAGGCCCACACCACACGGACGGCATCGAGCACGGCCTGTGCACCGACGATGCCGACGACCGATTCGTGCAGACCGGCGAAGGAGCGACTGACCGAATCCTCTCCCGGCGCCGACGAGCGTACGGCCAGGCGCTTTCCTGCCCCCAATGCCTCGACGGCCGTGGCGATGGCCTGCGCCAGGGGCCGGGGGATGGGGGCCGCCAGGAAGGCCGAGCGGATGCGCAGGGCCACGTCCCAGATCTCCTCCCAGCGCATGGAGGCAAAGGGTTTGCGGCCCAGTTCGATGCGGATCAGGCGGGTCAGGTTCTGTCCCTCGACAAACTGCTCGTAGGCCCGCGTCGTGATGAAAAAGCCATCGGGCACACGGAACCCAGCCCGGGCGAGCTGGGCCAGCTTGGCCGCTTTGCCCCCGATCCAGCGCTCGTCGTGATCCGGGGCCTGGGCCAGGGGGATCACCCATCCGACGCCGGTATCCACTGGCGCACCTCCTGGAAGCGGGTGACGTGCAGATAGCGGACCACGTCGACCCGGAACAGCGCCGTCGAGGGCGCCAGGACAAACGCGCTGAGGTAGGGATGGCGGGCCGTCAGCAGTCCGGCCCATTGCTCAAAACCGGCGCCCGGTTGCACCTGGCTGGCCCGCCCTGTCACCGTGACGGCGCTGACCTTCATCATGTCGTCGGGGAAGCGGCCGCGATTGTCCACCAGCAGGGCTACGTGATCGCATTCGGTCAGCAACCGGTATTTGCGCGTCGACATCGGCGTGGCAAAGACAAAAGACCCGAGATCCTCGCTGAAAGCAAAGCCCACCAGCGAGCCATAGGGCTGGCCGCCGGCCTGGGTGCAGAGCACGGCAAAGGGCTCGTGGTGAACCAACGCCTGGATCGATTCGAGGACAGCGGGTTCCTCGGCTGGCACCAAGAATGGGGCATCGAACCCAGGGCCAAGGATCGGTTCATCTAGCATGGTTTGTCTCCTTTCCCCCCTGCCGGATTATCGCTCGTCCTTCTCGTGCGGCCCTCCCCGGATGACCGCTGCCAGGGACTCGCCTTTGTCCGGCGTGAAGGCTCCTTCGGCTCGCCACAGGACCCGCCCCTGGCGGTCCAAAAGCAGCACATGGATGTCGTCCTCGCCGGGCAACTGGAGCGCCTCACGGAACGCCTTCTTGTCCAGGTAGAGGGTGATGGTCCGTTCGCGGGCCACCAGATCGGGGATGCCGGCCCGCATCCCCTCGTTGATAAAGGTGCGGGCCAGGGTATTGAGTCGTTGGATGGTCGGCAGTTCGTAGTAGCGCACAGCAGGATAGGCCTCTTCAAGCTGCCTGGCAAAGGGAACCCAGGTATCGACCTGGGCCTGCTGCCACTGCTGGAAAGCGATGAGGACCAGGTTGAGCTCTCCCTGGAGATCCTGCGGCAGGGTCAGTCTTGCGCGTTGCAGGTTCGACCCGCTTACGGTTGGGAATTGCATGGCTGTTTCCTTTCTGGATAGTCTAGCCCATCCCAGGCTAGCCTTTGTTTCTGCGGGTGCATCGCGCGCCCCCTCGTTCGCCCCAATCCAACCTCTAGCCCCGCACTCGCCGCCGTATCAAGCGTCCGATTGCCACGACGACGCCAAGTAGCAGGAGCAAGAAACTCACGCCGAGCAAGCCCCACTTGAGCGCCGTGAACAGGGGCGCCAGCAGGTCCACTACCGGCGTCTGAGCGGGATAACGCCCCATCACCAGCGATGTGGACACGTTCTCCAGGTAGTCAAACAGGGCGCCCAGCAGCGGGGCCAGGTTGGCCCGCTGCCAGCGGCTGTCCGGCGCAAAGGCCCGGCCAAAGACCCAACTGATGGCTGTGACCAAAAACAGCGTGTAGACCAGAGGCCAGATCAGGTCAAAGGTGAACCGCGCCCGAATGTACGCCTGCCGCCCCTGCTCGCCGTAGGCTTCGGCGATGCGGTAGAGTTCGCCCGGCGTATAGAAGAACGACGTGTCTGGCGAATCCGCGCTGCCGGTCTCTAGCTCCGCGTTGGCCGCCTGTTGGGGGAGCACCAGGGCGGTGAAAAGCAGAAAGATGAGTAGCGCTGCCAGGGCGACCCAGCCCGTCGATATTCTGTACAGCCAATCAGAGATTCGTGTGCCCATGATAGGCTTACCTCCTTGATGGTTTCATTCATCAGATTCTCCTCATCGGCCGTGGGTCACTGGCCTCAGGATGCCAGGGCGGGGGATGGTTGGCTTGGACCAGCTCTCGTCTGGCCGCGCTCCCGGAAACCCTTGGAAAGGCCGTTCAGGCGGATGAAAACCTGGTTATCGTTCACGGCGTATCCGTATGAGATTCGGTTTGCGATTCCAAGACCTGTCAAGGGTGTGCCTGGACTGTTCCCTGGGCGGCTGTTTCGTTGCCCCGGCGGGGCAGAGGCGGGTCGGGGTTGACGACCAGATGGCGCCAGACAAAGGTCACCAGCCAGACCATCAGAATGGCACAGAGTAGGCCCGGCGCCCAGGCGCCGAACCAGCCCAGGAGAAGACCACCGACCAGCGGCCCGATGACGCGTGTCAGGCTTTCGATGGCAGCTGCCACCCCCAGCGCCCCCCCCACCTCCTCGGGATGCACCGACTTGGTGATCGCGCTGTTGATGACTGTGTTGAGCACGCCGGCGGCCAGCGCAATCGGGGCCAGCACAAGCAGCAACAGTGGCACATTGGGTGCAAAGGCCCAGGCCAACAGCGAGACGGCCAACAGGCCCACGGCTCCCAGGATGAGACGGTTTTCGGCAAAGCGTTTGGTCAGCTGCCCGATGGCCACACCCTGCACCAGAACACTCAGCAGCCCCACGTAGGCCAGGATGTAGCCGGTTTGTTTGGAGTCCAGGCTCAGGCGGTATTGGGCGTACAGGGCAAACACGCCGGTGAAGGTGGCAAAGGCCACGCCGTACCACAGCCGGATGTGCAACAGGGGACCGAAACGAGGCCTTTGCATGGCCTGCCACAGCTCACGCACGCTCAGAATGGCTCGTTCCCTTCGTTGTGCCATCTGAGCCTTGATCTCATCGGTCAACGATTCGGGCAGCCAGAGCAAGACGGCCAGCCAGTTCAAGGTGGCGATGGCGGCGGCGACAAAAGCAGGCACGGCGTAGCGCCCGCCGGCGCTCAGGGCGCCGCCCGCCGCCGGACCAAGGATAAACCCCAGCCCAAAAGCCGCGCCAATGAGGCCCAGCCCTCGCGCCCGGTTCTGCTCGTCGGTGATGTCGGTAATGTACGCCTGGGCCACCGAGATGTTACCGCCCGTCAAGCCGTCCACGATGCGGCTCAGGAAGAGGATGGCCAGGATGACAGCATTGGTCGTTGCGACCGGGCTGCCGCCGGCCAAGGCCTTACCCAGCGGATCGGCCAGGCCCAGCAGCAAAAAGCCGACGACCGTGCCGCCGATGCTGAGCAGCAAGATGGGCCGCCGTCCGTAGCGGTCGGAGAGGCGGCCCATCGCCGGCGCGGCGATGAACTGCGCTGCGGCGTACGAAGCGGTCAACAGGCCCACGACCAAAGGCGTCGCACCGTAGCTGTCGGCGTAAAAGGGCAACAGGGGCAGGATCAGTCCGAAGCCCAGCAGGTCGACAAAAACGATAATGAATACGGTCAGCCAGCGTTTCTTGTGCATGGTGTTTCTTGCTCCAACCGACTGTCGATAACCTAAACACCCAACTCGGCGCTCAGGCGGATGTCGGGCAACAGGCGCTCGCAGGTGATCATGCTGAGAAAGCGGCCGTTGTCCATGAGCGGCACTCGGACTCCCTTATCGGGCACATAGTACCACACAGGATGGGTTTTGTCAAGGTATTGTCAAGTTTCCTAATGGGTTCCTAATACTGGGCCTGGTTCGCCAGGCACTCTCCTTCCTGCGCCGCTCGCTTCATCTGTCTGGCTTGGCAGGCAGGGCTCAGGGACTCTGGGCAGTCAGCAGCGAGAGTAGCTCCAGCGTGGCTGCCACGATCTGCCTTTGCTGTTCCTCGCGGCTGATGATCGCAGTCCCATCCCCCGACTGCCGGCCGTACCAGCCAAACTGGGCGTGGTTGCCGCCCTCGATGACGGCCCATCGGGTACTGCCCGGCAGTAACGGCCGGGAGGCCGCGATCTTGTCCGGGGTGGCCAATCCATCACGCGTGGCGGAGATGGAGGTCACGGCCAGAGGGAGGCTCGAGAGATCGTCGGTCGACGCGGGATAAGCTGCCCAAAGAACCAGCCCATCGACCGTGTTGGGGTTTTGGTAGGCAAACCGGGCAGCCATGGCGCCGCCCAACGAATGACCGCCCACGGCCCAACGGTCGATTTCCGGATATTCGGCCATGACCTCAGCCGCCCGTTCGGGCGCGAAAACGGCAAGGTTGAGGGGCATGGGCACGATGACGACCAGGATTCCCTGCTCGGCCAACGCGCGGGCTGCCGGGGCATAGGAACGCGGATCGACGCGCCCTCCCGGATAGAGAGCCAGGCCAACCGTTGGGTTGGCAGCCAGCGGTCGAAAGACCAACCATGGCTCCGTCTCCACCTCCACCTCGGCATCGGACTGGAGCGCCACCATTGCTTCGGGCATCGGGGCCGGCGGGGTGCTCGCCCAGATGACGAACCCGCCCATGAACAAGACCAGCAGCAGGGGCAACGCCCACCACCACCGTTTCACAATGTGCATTCAACCTCCAGCGCTGTGCGTGCTTGCGGAGCATAGGCTCCCTGAGAGACAAATTGGGATAGTCCTACTGGCGCACCCATTCGACCCCCGGTGCCTCCGCATGTAGCATGGACGAGACTACACTCTGTATCCCGCAGGCGTTCCCCAACGCTCCATCTTCTGGTAGCGGCGGTTGGTGGACTGGAAGTGGATCCAGATTGGCGCCTGATCCATCTCCGGCCTGGCCTCGAAAAGTCCTGCATCGCCGAAGCGAAACGCCTCAAGCACAAGCGGCACCTCGCGCTGGAAGATGCCATAGCGCATGGCGGCACTGCCGAAAGCAATACCACCGCTGACATGGCAGAAGACATGCAGCGACGGCCCCTCCTCACCCTCCTGCCATTCGGCCACCACCTCGTCGCGCATGAGGCGCGTGTACCAGCCGGAGATCTGTTTCTGATCCACCTCTGGCGCGATGGTCAGGAAAAGGTCGCCCGTCGAGTCGGAGTGGGTCAGGGTGTAGTGTCTTGGCACGACCGGACCATCCGGCGCAGCACCCGACGCAACCGTACATGCAGCTTCCCGGATCAGTCGGCTCATGGCTTCTTCTGCTTGGCCTTCCGAGGGAACCAGGCTGCCGGGCTGACGACCCACAGCAAGGCCATCAGCCCTAGCACTGCACCCAAACCGATCAGATAGAATTCCCCTGCGTACATCCGCAGCACGGGTTTGATTTGCAGCATAGAGCCCAGGCTACGCAGATCTCGGCCGGGCCCTACATCGGGGCCAGCGTCCCGGCAAAGATCATCCAGGCCAGCGCGGTCTTGGCCAGGAGGCTGAGGACGATGTACACCCTCTCGCCAAACAGGTAATCCTTCCAGGGGCTGGCCTTCTTGTATCGGTTTCCTCCTGTTCTCGTTTGACCTTAACGCTCTAGCGACCTCTACACGAAGCGCTCTGCAAAGCCCAGGCAGCTATTGTGATCATGCCACAGATCAGGCAATGGTCAACACTTCATCGATACACTATTCCCGCTTTTCTCGCGGTTGGCCCCCCCCACCCGGCTGGCTGACGCAGCGCACGTCGGGCAGCGTTGCCGGGCTGTTCCGCCTGCCATGGCCGATGCAGTGATGGCCGCCGCATACCGGTAGTTCGCCCAGGCCAATCGTGTAGTTTTCACCTTGGCCCCCGGGGCGGCGCTCCTCGGAGGGCCGTCTAGTCGGGATTTCGTCTCATGAGCCTGGCCAGCTTGACCATCCCGCGCCAGCGCGGCGAGGACTGCATCATTCCTTCCACATACGCATCCCACTTGCCCTCACGCTTGTAGCGGATGGTCTGGCGGATCTCCGGCAGCGTGGCCATGTGAAAGACCGTGTTCAGGGCTATGGCGTAGAGGACATGGGCCAGGTCGTGGCCACGCAGCCACATCCAGGGAACCAGCAGCCACAGCCAGAGAATGTAGGACGCAAAGACATTCCTCAGCACCACCATGCCCAGTAGGATCCCCGCCGCCGGTAGCACAAGTGCGGCAGGCCAGTCTACCACCAGCAGGCCACCGAGGATGGCCGAGAACCCCCGCCCTCCCCGAAAGCGGTGATACAGGGGCCAATTGTGGCCCACCAGCCCTGCTGTCGCGGCAACCAGCAGATAAGGCTGCTCCGGCTCGTAAAGCCGGAAGGCCAAGGTGGGCAGAGCCACCTTCAGCATGTCCAGCAACGCCACCCCCAGGCCAAGCCACGGCCCCAGCACCATAGACGCTGCGTTGGCGCCGACGATCCTCACCGGCATCGAACCATCCGTGCCCACGAGTGGCACCTCCAGCCGGTCCAGGTCCGCCTGGGGCGCCTTGAGCTTGGCGACCCACCGGGCGAAGGAAAGCGAACCGCACAGGTATCCAACCGCTATGGCCAGCAGGGCATTGGGTGGGCTCATCGTTCTACCTAGGTGTTCATCAGGGTGGGCTTGCCCGAGCCTGAGGGTCCCATGATGGCGACGACCTCGCCAGCCTCAACCCGCAGCGAAAGGCCCCGCAGGGCATTCACCTCCACGGTGCCCATGTTGTGGACCTTGGCCACATCCTGGACTTCAGTCATTGGCTCCCCTGCCCAAGCTGAGCCAGAAAAGCCTCGATCTTCTCCTTGATCGCCTGGATGACGAGGGGATGGTCATTCCAGGCACCCATGTTCAGCACAGGAAACCCCGCTGGTACCTGGGCCTCCTGGACCAGGTTGGGATATCGTACTGGCTGTGCAGGGAGTCGGCACTGATTGCAGCCGAGAAGTAGAGGATCTTCTCCACCCCCTTCTCGACCAGTTCCTCCACCTTCACTGCCGGTTTTGGCTCTTTGAACTGCATCCACGCCATGCTCATGTTTTCAGACAGGTAGCCGTCGGCCTCAAACAGCTTCAAAATCGCCTCACGGAAGGCAATCTCGTGGGATGTCTCGGTGGGGAATTCGCGGTCCCACTCGTCTGGCTGGCCGTGACCCACCAGGAGAATGCCGACCTGGTCCTTGGGCGTGCTGCCGATGGCGGCGTTCGCCTTGGCGAGGAACATTTGGTGCATGTCTGAGAGTCCCACAGAGGTCCCGTGAGCAGGACGGGCACGCCGTATTCCTCAGCCCGGATCTCCTCGACCTGCTCTTCCCCTTCGGCGGTATGGTTGGAGATCGAGACGAACACCTCGGCGACGATGATTTTGCTGGCGCCGTCGTTCAGTGCCTGGACCGTGGCTGCACCCGGCCGGGGGTCGTCGTCCAGGAAGGACAGATAGAACCTGGTCTCGGTGTCCCCTTT
Organism: uncultured Chloroflexia bacterium; assembly: GCA_963701775.1. Classification (GTDB taxonomy): domain Bacteria; phylum Chloroflexota; class Anaerolineae; order JAAYZQ01; family JAAYZQ01; genus DAOQVR01. The sequence goes on along the minus strand of CAVPBH010000027.1, from coordinate 4,503 downwards.
TTCCCTGAACGCCTCCTCCAGAGCCTGTATCATTCGCAGGTGGCCCTGGCGATGGTGGCTCTGCCCCACGCGCAGGTACTCCTCTCGCAGTTGAGTCAGGAAAAAGGGCCGGGCCAGCCATGGCACAAAGGGCGCCCCTGTCTCGTCCAGCTCGCGGAAGGTGTTGATCCAGGCCATGGGGCTGTAGGTCTCGGACTCGCCATGGGTCAGGTAGATCACGGCCGTGTGGCCATCCCCAGGATCGCTCTTCTGGCGCGTGAGGGCGGGCAGCGGCGTCTCGTCCTCCTGAGATAGTACCTGGTGAGTCGTCACCGTATAGCCGGCTAGGAAGAGCGCCAGAGAAAGCACGGCCCCGAGCAGGAGCTGCCGACGCCTAAAGCCAACGGCCAAAAGGACAAGGAGCAAGCAAAGCAGGACAAGGGTGATCGCGAGATACAGGCTCATCTGGACAGGGTGGACGGTGAGGTATCGGACAAGCGACCAACCTGCGCCGAATGATAGAACGCCCGCTAGGATCCACCTCAGTGTTCGCATGTTTTCTGTTCCTTTCATCTCAAAGACTTTCTCGGCCGGCGAAGCCGGAGACCATTGGAAAGCAGCTCGGCTCATTCGAGGTCGCGCTCCCCTGGCAGAGTCTGCTCAGATTGCCCGGGCTGGTGCGGGTCTTCGGAAGTGAGGCCCTTCCCACCTGCCGCCTGGTTTTCGTCCAACATCGTAAGCCTCTTTGGGCTTGCAGACCGTTCGAATTGGCCTGTGGCGCCACCCTCGGCCACCGTCCCTGGCTGGAGGCCGCCTTCTCCGTCTGAACTTGGTTCCGCATTATGCCTCAGTTGTGCCAAGAAGTCAAAGGCCCGCCACTGCCTCAAGGGGCGCCCTGCTTTGTCTCTGCGCCTGAGGAACCGGTGCTGACCGCTGACATGCGGGCGCAGATCCGGGACACGAGCCGGGCGGCACTCCGCAGGGTGTCCGGCACAGCCTTGGCTCGTGCAGCGTGCTTGACCCACCAGGCGACCTCTGCTATACTGGGGTCGGCAGAAAGAGCCGGCAACTCGGCATCACTAACAGGAGGAGTTGAATACGATGGGTTACTATCTCAAGCTCTACTTTGCCACACTGGTTGCCTTTTTCGCAATCGACCTGGTGTGGCTCGGTCTCGTTGCGCGCACCTTCTACCGCACGTACCTCGGCTTCCTGATGGCTCCGTCGGTCAACTGGCCGGCGGCCCTCATCTTCTACCTGCTGTTCGTCGTCGGAATCCTGGTGTTCGCCGTTCTGCCGGGGCTGAAAGCAGGCTCACTGAAAACGACCCTCCTGCGCGCGGCGCTGTTTGGGCTCATCGCCTATGCCACGTATGACCTCACGAACCTCGCCACCGTGAAAGATTGGCCTCTGATTGTGACCATCGTGGACCTGATCTGGGGGACGGTCCTGAGCGTGGCAGTAAGCTATGCCGGCTACATGGCCGGCAAGCGGTTGAGTTGAGGTTCTGTTCGCTTTCCAGAAGAGAGGAGGCCACCATGTCGCAGATCGATGCCAAGCTCGCCCCTGGTCCCAAGGGTCTGCCGCTCATCGGCAGCATCGGTACCCTGCGCACTAAAGGACCGTTCGACTTCTGGTTCGATCTGTGGCAGGAGTATGGTGATGTCGCCCGCGCAAGAATGGGGCCGCAGATCCTGATGCAGTTTGTCCGCCCAGAGCACGTCCAATACATCCTGGTCAAGAACAAGGACAACTATGTCAAAGGCCTGAGCCACGACACGTTGCGCATTCCGCTGGGGACCGGCATTCTGACTGCCGAAGGGGATCTGTGGCGGCGGCAACGGCAGCTCATGTCGCCAACGTACACACCCCGTGCAGTGCAGCGTTTTTCGGGCATCATGCTCGACGCCACGGCCAAGATGCTGGCTCGCTGGCGGGAGATTCCGGCCGGCAGCCCGGTGGCCATCAACTTGGAGATGATGCGGTTGACCATGAGCGTCATCTCCCGGTCAATCTTTACCGTCGACATTGGGGAGGATTTTGCCGAGGCGGGCCAGGCCTTGACTCAGATTCTGGACTTTGCCAGCCAACGGTCCATTTCGCTGCTAACGCTGCCCCTGTCGGTGCCCACGCCCGGCAATCGGCGGCTGAACCGGGCCTTGGCGACGATTGACGAGTTCCTGTATGGCATCATCGCGAACCGTCGCCAAAAACCGCCCGGTGACGACCTGTTATCACTGCTGATGGAGATGCACGACGAGGAGACGGGCGAGCGCATGAGCGAAAAGCAACTGCGGGACGAGGTGCTGATCACCTTTTTCGCAGGACACGAGACCACGGCCCAGTTGTTGACCTGGGTCTGGTACCTGTTGTCCGAGCACCCGGCGGTTGAAAAGCGGTTCACGCCGAACTGGAGGAGAAGCTTGGCGGACGCACCCCTCAGCCGGATGACGTGGAAGGACTGGTCTATATGCGCATGGTCATGGATGAAACCCTGCGCCTCTACTCACCGGTGGCAATCATGGCCCGCGATGCGTTGGAGGATGACGAGGTGGGCGGGTATGAGGTCCCTGCGGGTACTATCGTGACCCTGTCGCCCTATATGACCCATCGGCATCCCGAGTTCTGGGAGCGACCCTTCGAGTTCTACCCCGACCACTTTGCGCCCGAACGGGTCGAGACCCGGCCTCGCTACGCATATTATCCCTTCGGTGCCGGACAAAGGACATGTCTGGGCAAGCATTTTGCCCTCCTGGAGGCCACCCTGGTGTTGGCTGAGGTTGGGCAGCGCTACCGGCCCAGATTGGTGCCAGGCCAGGAGATCAAGCCCCACTGGTCAGGTACCCTGCGACCCAACAGCGCGGTAATGATGGTGTTGGAGGAGCGGTAGAGCGCCGAATTCCAGAGATGGTACGGCGATCGGCCCAAGACGTGGAACCTTCCACTACGGCAAAACCGAAAAACAACTTGACACGTGACGCTGAGATGCAGATAGTGGGGACAGGCGGCGTAATGCCCTTCTGCCGAGCGCATATGGCGCAGTTGCGTCAAGACTGTCCCCAATTCGTCGCCAGTGAATCTGCAGCTGTCCACAGGTCTCGAGGTCCCAGAGTGGGCACGGCTTATGCGGGCTACTATGTTGTGTGGGCTGCCCGGGGGTGTCTTTCACAATCCCCGATCACAGACACTCTGTCCGTCGACTCATGTGCCCTAGGCTGGGAAAAAGGCCGTCCAGACAAACAGGTCCAGCACCGCCGTCTGGATGCAGAATGCCACGGCCCCCGCTACCGCCGGCCAGTAGGCTGCCGAAGGCCGCCGCGGCCGCAGGCTCAGCAGCGCCCATAGCAGGGCCACCAATCCCAGGCCTACCAGGGCGAGCACCCACCGGATGCCTAGCCACAGGACGCTGCTGGGGTGCTGAACCATCGCCGACGTGAGCGGCAGCCCCAGGGCCGATGGAACGAGGACAAGCACATACAACCCATGACTGGGCCTGGTTCGTCAGGCGCTCTCCTTCCTGCGCCGCTGGCTGATTTGTCTGGCTTGGCAGGCAGGGCTCAGGGACTCTGGGCAGTCAGGAGCGAGAGCAGCTCCAGCGTGGCTGCCACGATCTGCCTCTGCTGTTCCTCGCGGCTGATGGTCGCGGTCCCATCGCCGGACTGCGGGCCGTACCAGCCAAACTGGGCGTGGTTGCCGCCCTCGATGGCCACCCAATGGGTATTGCCCGGCAGCAGCGGCCGGGAGGCCGCGATCTTGTCCCCGGTGGCCAATCCGTCTTGGGTGCATAGATCGAGGTCACGAACAGAGTGCGGCCCGACAGGTCGTCCGTCGATGCAGGATAGGCTGCCCAAAGCACCAGCCCTTCGACCCCGTCAGGGTTTTGGTAGGCAAACCGGGCAGCCATGGCACCGCCCAACGAGTGACCGCCCACGGCCCAACGGTCGATTTCCGGAAGGCAGACATGACATCAGCCGCCCGATCGGGCGCGAAAACGGCAAGGTTGAGAGGCATGGGCACAATGACGACCAGGTTCCCTTCGCGCCCAACGCGCGGGCTGCCGGAGCGTAGGCCCGCGGATCGATGCGCCCTCCTGGATAGAGAACCAGACCCACCGTTGGGTTGGCAGCCAGCGGCCTGAAGACCAACCACGGCTTCATCTCCACCTGCACCGCGGCATCGGACTGGAGCGCCGCCAGTGCTTCGGGCATAGGGGTCGCCGGCGTGCTGGCCCAGATGACAAACCCGCCCATGACCACGACCAACAGCAGGGGCAACGCCCACCACCACCGTTTCACAATGTGCATTCGGCCTCCAGCACTATACGTGGTTGCGGAGCATCGGCTCCCTGAGAGACAAATTGGGATAGTCCTACTGGCGCACCCATTCAACCCCCGGATGCCTCCGCATGTAGCATGGACGAGATTCCTCTGTATCGCAGGCGTTCCCAACGCTCCATCTTCTGGTGGCGGCGGTTCGTGGGCTGGAAGTCGATCCAGATTGGCGCCTGATCCATCTCAGGCCTGG
>CAVPBH010000026.1:0-19312 GCA_963701775.1 uncultured Chloroflexia bacterium | reverse complement strand
CACGAAAGGCGCGAAAGGAGCGCAGGCCGCAGGAGGGGCGGGGGGCTAGTGTGTCACTGTGCCAGTGTGCACACACGTACTATGGCTGAGATAGACTTTTTTGGGCGAAACAATTATCGCGCATCGCGCTGCGGGATGGTGAGGGCTGCGGCCGGCGCGGACGGAGTGCGTGGTTGAGGTGGAGTATCGTGCAGAGATCGTATTTCGGACAAGGGCATAGGGCCAAGCCGGCACATTGTCACCCTGTTGCTACAGATCAGCCATGCAGATCTCACGGATGGCGTGATAAGCACGCTCGTTTCAATGCCGCGAACGGCTTGAGGTGGATTGCTACTTGTGGTTCTGTACACAATACCAAAAACGCACTTGTCTGGACTGCTGCGCTGACGCTCACCCGCAAGAACAGCGACTCAACAACCTGCCTTGCGCACCAAGGTCAACTATGGTAGAATCTTCGTGAGGGATAGCATCCCTCGATGGAGGCATGCAATGTCAACCGAGGCATTGACTCTGACGATCCCAGATTCGCTGGCGCGGGAACTGGATGCTGCTGGCGAAGGTCTATTGGTGGACCTTCTGGAACGCGGACTGCGCCAGTTCAAGATCGAGCAGGCACTGGATCGCTACGCCCGGGGTGGTATCTCCTTTGGTGCTGCCGCACGCCACGCGGGTGTGCCGCGCTCCGAGCTTGCTCGATTCGCACGTGCTCGGGGCATGGAGCCGCCCTTCAGCGCCGAGACCCTAGCGGAGGAATTGGGCTAGCCCGCATGGCCACCGTGCTCTGCAATTCAGGTCCTCTGATCGCGCTGGGCAAGCTCAACCGGCTCGACCTCCTGGCCGGGCTCTTCGGTGAGGTGCAGATTCCACGCGCTGTCTATGACGAGGTGGTCACACAAGGGCTCGTTCGCGGTGAGCCTGACGCCATCGCAGTACGTCTATTCTGGGAGCGTCAAGGGTGGCTGGTCGTTGACGTGAGCCAGGCCGCGCTATCTGCCTATGTGCCTCCGGTTATCCTGGATCTCGGGGAGACGGAGGTTCTGACTCTGGCCCAATCGGCCGAAGAACCCTTGCTGCTTATGGACGATGAGGTAGCTCGCTCTGAAGCTCGCCGCCTGGGACTTCAGGTGTGTGGCACTCTCGGTACCCTGGTACGGGCTTGCCACCGGCGTCTGCTCTCGCTGGAACAGGTCGATTTGCTGATCCGCGAGATTGCTGTGCGACCCGACATCTGGATCTCGACCAGGCTGTGCACAGAGGTGCTGGCGGCGCTGCGCGCGGGCCCGTCTTCATAGTGACGGTGGCCACCTGACAGCCAGGAGCTCTTCAAGGGCTACTACCAGCGCCTCTACGTCTTGTGCCGTGTTGTACCCCTGCACCGACGCCCGCTCAAACTGCCGGCCGTTCCACGACAGGATGGGCACCTCGATCCGGTACTCGTCGTACAGCCGTCGCTGCAGCTCCGCCCCGTCGCACGCCGGCAGCGGGAACGCCGCCATCTGGGCGTACCACTCGGGCGAGTCGAAGCCTTCATGATGCCTCTCGTGCCGGTGGTCTGTATTTGCCCTCGGCCTGCAGAGCGGCGATGCGCTTGTCGGTCAGCGGGATGTGCCACGGCATTCGTTTGGCGGGTTGGCTGCCTTGAAGCCGCCCGGATCGTAGCCAGTTGTAGACCGTGTTTCGGGATACACCCAGGGCTGCGGCCGCTCCTGGAACCGAGTAGCTGCCATCGTCCCATTGCATGGGAAGGGAACCGTTTTCTTGGGCCGCCCGCAGTTCCCACCGCTCACGCAGGGCGCAGACGGCGTCACTTGTGAACGGCTGGCGCCGAGCCGTGCGGAAGCCTTCGGTGTTCAGGATTTCGGCAATCTCCCCATCTCTCTTGTGGTCTGCCAGAAGCTCCCGCACACGTTGTTCCAGGAGGTCCAAGTCCGCGTACTCGTCGTAGCTGAGCACCGTTCGAACGAACCAGTGCTCGCTGATGGCTCCCGTCTGCCAGTTGATCTGAAACCAGGCTTTGCCCTGTGCCCGATTTGCCCAGATCGTCGTCAATGACGTGCACCCGCTCGCGAGGCCATCCCCACCCGACCGCTTGTTCGACCAACTGATATTGCAGGTCGGTGCTCTCGCCATGCCGCATCACCTGACCTGGGCAGGACTGGCGAACGTACACGTACACCCATTTGGCCAGATGCTCGGTGGTGATCGGTGAACCGAAGGTCTCACGCAGATTCATGGGAGGTGCCCTCCGACCTATCGACCGGCGCCTGGATGCGGCGAATCAGACTGGCTACTTGCTGAGCCAGTTGCTGCCTGCGGAGCGGATCCATCTGACTCCACAGCGAAAGGGGACAGTCGACCGGGCTCCTCGCGCACATCAGAAACGGCATCTCCCTGGTACAGCTCGGCGGGATCGCATGTTGCGCCATCGCTACTCTCCTCCATTGCGCGGATTCGGGCTCGAATCCATCGAGCGAGAGGGAGAATAGTGCGGACCGAGACGAAGGGCAAGTCGGCTCGGTCCAACGAGGACGCACAGCGGTCAGCCAGATCGGTAGCCGAGCATGGCACCGAGCGATGGTCCCCGCTGGGCAAGGACACGACTACTTCGGACCTACCGCGAGGAGAAATCGTATCGACCAGCGGCAAAGTGCGCCAAAAGAGGGGATGACTGGGGTCTGTGATTGTCACCCCACCGGAAAGTGGGGTACTGTGAGTGTTTGGTCGAGTCCGGGCAGATCGGGGGTAGGGGCGCACGGCCGTGCGCCCCTACGATCCGGCGTCGCGCCTCGCGCAGCAACTCGTGGCACTCGGCCCGCACCCGCGGCCAGTCGTTCTCCGCCTGGAACTGGATGGCGGCGGGCACCGACAGGTACGCTGCGGGGTCGCGGGTGCCCTGCCACTCGTTCTCCTCCACGAACGGGCAAGACCCGAAGGGTCCCGGAGACCCTTGTCTGGTTTGTCGCGGTCCCACCCCCAACTCACCACTAACGGCCCGATCAGGTGCTACACCTCACGCCGGGCGTAGAGGAAGGCGCTGCCGGCCGGGCTGCACAGCCACTTGTGGTTCTGTACACAATCTTGAAAGCGGCATCATCCTGACGGCCCGCTTGATGTTGCTCCAAGTGTCGCGCCCCATCATGGGCGCCTGCAGAACAGCCCGCACCGCATACACATGAGGCAGGAGTGGGGTCGCTCCTGCCTCGTCCGGGTGGGTCGGCTGCCTCCGGCACACGTCCGTGCCGGCGCTAGGGCGTTACGGTCATGTAGTAGGTCCAGTCATACACAAAGCCGACGGACGGGATCTCTCCATGGATGTGCATCGTGTGCGGCCCGACGCCGAGCGGCGCAATCGCAATCGTGGTCATATGCGCGACGGACCACGCCGATCCGGCGGGCACCCCAAAGATATTGTCGTCTGGTACGGTAAAGTAGTAGAGCGGAGAGGTGGAAAGGTAGTCTTCGATATTCGGGACGTCAAATCCATCGATGGTCACCTGCACATTGGCCGGGACGGCACTCTGGGCGCACGCGCGAAGCTCCTCAGGTGTGCCGCCGTAGTACGGCGGTGCCTCGAGCGTAGAGCACTCGGATCCTGATGACCGGCTGGATCAGAGTCATTCCGCGCGGCATCTCGCACGTGAAGGTCCCGCTGGGCAGGAAGAAAGCGAGGCCCATGCCGGCCCTTTCAATGCTGTCCACGTAGCACTTGGTCCACGGCGCACCGACGCCCGGATTCTCCGGCGCCGGGATCGCAAAGATGGACTGGAAGAAAATGGCAGACCACTGAGCGCGTGTCAGCCCGTAGACTCGGGCATTCGGCGGCAACACGCGAGGATTGCCGCTGCTATTCGCGCTGGCCGCCGGGCCTGCCGCAATCAGCACTACAAGCAAGATCACTACATACACACTTAGCCGTTTCATGTTTCTGCTCCTTTCTCGATTCGGACTATCCACCGAACTGACCCTTCTGTTCAACCTGCTCTGCCTCAACTCATAGACACCTCCTTCTCGACGTACCTGCGCGAGGGGTCCGGTGGGCCGCTCGCACCGCCTAATCCCAAAGCGCCTGGTCCGGTGGGGCCCCCTTGCGTTCGGGCAACCCCGGCGCGCTCCCTTCCTCCATCTCAGCACGCACGAAGGCAAGCAGCTCTACCAGGTCGGCCAGGGCAATCGTCTCGAGTGCTCCGGGACGCTGGAGCGACACCCGCCACACCTTGGTGTCCTGGCTGTCGACCCGCCGCAGCCGCAGCAGGTAGCAGAGATAGTCCGGCATGGCGCTTGTCCCCTTCTGTCTCTCTGAGTCTGACCCAAGTGTACCACCCTGCCCTGTCGAAACTCTGACTTTTTCCTGTGGAGATCCTGCGTCGGCAATCTGCCGATAGTCTTGGCTGCGGCTTGACATCTTGTGGGGCGCGCGCTAGAATAGTGATGGCGGCGCACACCTTCGGTGCTCTTGCGGGCGGCCTCTGTGGTGTCGATGCGGCTCGAGGCCTGGAGTTCTGACGGGACTGGAGCCGAGGAGGTCCGATGGCTCGTTTGACCCTCTGCCTGCTGGGATCGTTCGAGGTGACCCTAGACGGACACCCCTTGACAGCTTTTGTTTCGGACAAGGCGCGGGCTCTGCTGGCATACCTGGCCGTAGAGTCGGGGCGTGCCCACTCGCGTGAGAAGCTCGTCGGCCTGCTTTGGCCCGATTCCCCCGAGGCCGCCGCCCGAGCGAACCTGTCGCATGTGCTGACCAACCTGCGCCAGCTCCTCAGCGACCGCGATGCACAGCCGCCCTTCCTCCTGGCTTCGCGCCAGTCCATCCAGTTTAGCCGCGAAAGCAGTAGCTCTGTCGACGTCACAGCCTTCGAGGTCCTGGCAAGTCGCCAGGACCCGTCAGGCCCGGAGCGCGCTGCCTCCCTGTACCGCGGACGCTTCCTGGAGGGCTTTTCGCTGCCGGGCAGCTCCGAATTCGAGGAGTGGCTACTGCTGGAGCAGGAGCACCTGCACCGGCTGGCCATGGGGGCGCTCGCGCGCTTGGTGACTGCGTACGAGGCAGAGGGGCAGATCGAGCGTGCTCTCACCTTTGCCTGGCGGCAGTTGGAGCTTGACCCGTCCTGGGAGAGCGCGCACCGCCAGACCATGCGGCTCCTGGCACAGAGCGGGCAGCGCGACGCCGCCCTGGCCCAGTACCAAGCGTGCCGCCGCCTCCTGGCAGAAGAGCTCGCAGCCAAGCCCTCCCGCGAAACCGTCTCCCTCTTCGAGCAGATCCGCGATGGCCAAGTCCCTGCCGGGCAAGTGCAGCGAGCGCAGCCTGCGCAAGCGCCTGAACCGCGGATCGGGCCCGAGGAGCGACCGTGGCCTTTGCCCGGCTTTGTAACCGGTCAGGTGCCTGCAGCCACCAGGCCAGTGTTTGTCGGTCGCGAGAAGGAGTTGGGGCGGCTGGCTGGGCTCCTGGAAGAGGCCCTGTCAGGACATGGGCAGGCCGCGTTTGTCATCGGCGGGCCGGGGCGGGGCAAGACGGCGCTGCTACAGGAGTTCGCCCGGCGCTCCATGGAGGCACACCCTGACCTGCTCCTGGCCATGGGTACCTGCAACGCCTACTCGGGGATCGGCGATCCGTACCTCCCCTTTCGCGGGATGCTCTCCATGCTTACCGGCGACGTCGAAGCGGCGTGGGCCTCCGGCATCCTGAGGGGTGACCAAGCGCGGCGGATGTGGGAAGCCCTGCCTGACATGGCACTGATTCTTTCAATGAGCGGCTCGGGGCTGGTCGGCACTTTGCTGCCCGGCCGGGAGCTACTGGGGCGCGCCCGAGCCGCCGCTTCTGGGGAGGCGGGCTGGGTGCCCCCGCTGGAACGCCTAGCCGATCCCCGCACCAATCCGCCGGGCAGGCTCGCGCAGAGCCACCTGTTCCAGCAGTACGGCAACGTCCTTCTCGACCTGTCGGCGCGGCATCCCCTGCTCTTGGTGCTGGACGACCTGCAGTGGACGGACCCAGCCTCGACCGCCCTGCTCTTCTACCTGGGCCGTCGCATTGAGGGGGGCCGCATTCTGCTCACCGTCGCCTACCGCCCCCATGAGCTGGCCTTGGGGCGGGAGGTTGAGCGTCACCCACTGGAGCCGGTGTTGGCCGACTATCGCGCCCGCTTCGGCGACGCCTGGCTCGACTTGGCCGCCGCAGACGAGGTCGAGGGTCGCACGTTCGTGGAGCGCTTCTTGGACAGCGAGCCCAATGTACTTGGAGAGGGGTTCCGCGCGGCGCTCTTTTCTCGAACACGTGGGCACCCGCTCTTCACCGTGGAGCTGCTGCGGGCCATGCAGACGCGCGGCGACCTGGTGCACGATGTACAGGGGTGCTGGGTGGAGGGCGACCGGCTTGATTGGGATGCACTCCCGGTGCGGACGGAGGCGGCCATCGCCGAGCGCATCGCCCGGCTGCCGAAGCAGTTGCGCGAGATCTTGGCTGTGGCCAGTGTGGAGGGGGAGGAATTCACCGCGCAGGCCGTGGCCGCGGTGCTGGGGCTGGACGAGCTGCACCTGCTCCGGACCCTGCGCGAAGAGCTGGACGCGCGGCATCGGCTGGTACGACAGATGGGAGAACGCCGGGTGGACCAGCGGACCCTGTGCCTGTACCGCTTTGCCCATTATCTTACTCAGCAGCATGTGTACCATGAGCTGGGGGATTCGGAGCGTCGACTGCTGCACCGGCGGGTGGGCGTGGCGCTCGAACAGATCTACTGCGACAGGCTCGAGGATATCGCAGTGCAGTTGGCGCGGCACTTTGACGGCGACCCGGAGCGTGAGTGGCGTTACTCCATTCTGGCCGGCGAGCAGGCGGCCGCGCGGTTCGCCTTTAGGGAAGCTGCCCGCCACCTGGAGCGGGGCCTGGAGCTGTCTCCCAGCCTGGTCGAGGGCAGCCAAGCCGAAGGGGCGCGCGCCCGAGCCTCTCTCTGCTGCCGGCTGGGCCAGGCGTACATCATCCTCGATCGCTATTCTGAGGCCGAGGAGCGGCTGCAGGCGGCCATCACGCTGGCGCAGCAGGCGGAGGATCGCCTCATCGAAGGGCAGGCCACGGCCTGGCTTGGTTTGCTGCGCGCTTGGCTCTGGGATCGCCTGGAGGCCGAACGGCTGCTTCGCCGGAGCCTGGTGCTGACCAGGGAGACCGGCGACCAGGCCACGGAAGCCTTCAGCACGCGCCACCTGTCCTCGCTGCTCGCCGACACCGATCGGCCGGGAGAGGCCGCAGACCTGGTGGAGAGGAGCCGGGCGCTGTACGAGCAGATGGGCGACCGGCAGGGACTTGCGTCTGCGCTCCTCGCGGCAGGCAACGTTGCGCGCTTTCGGGGTGACTGGGAGCAAGCCGAACGATGCTACGACACTGTGGTTGCGATGCCCGAGACCGATCCCATCAACTTGCCGGTGGCCCTGCTTGAGCTCGGCAACCTGGCGCGGCATCGGGGGGCATTTGAGCTAGCGCGTGGCTATGCCGAGCGCGCCAAGGTCCTGTCGATAGAGTACGATCGGAAGGGAGTCGTGGCATACGCCTTGTATGCGCTGGGCAGTGCGGCGACCGGCGAGGGCAAGCTGGCGGAGGCATGTTCGTACCTCGAGCAGGGCATCGCCGTGAACCGGGAGATCGCCGACCCGGCGGCCGTCTGTTGGGGGCAGGCCGATCTGGGATGCGTACTGGCGCGGCAGGGGAAGCTCGATGCTGCCTGGGAGCTTCTCCAGGAGGTGGTCCGGCAATCTCTGAGCATGCAGATCCCTGAGCTCACGGTGTATGCCGTGTTCCAAACAGGTCTGTCTGGAGTTCATGCCGGGCAATTGCAGCACGGGGCAGAACTGCTGGGGCTGGCGTTTCGTGCCGCCCATGCATCGTGCCAGTTGCCAAAGGAAGCAAAGCAGGAGCTGGGCATGCTGCGGGAGAGACTGGGTACCGACAGGCTGGAGGCCGCGCTGGCGCGCGGAGCGGGGCTGGACCTCGACCGGGTAGCGGCGGCAATCGTGGCGTGCGACACGCCTAAGCGGTTTTGGGAAACCGGGCTGGGAGGGAATACAGCCCAGATTGACGCGGCCTGATAGAGGCCGCGGCCGGCCACCGCAGGGCCTGGACACTGCCCGGCATTTGCTGACAGGCAGCCTCTCAGGGAAGGACGTGCCAGGTCTATGACCGGGTTGCCTGGGAAAGGAGGTCGTGCAACGCCCTGACAAGCGCCTCCACGTCCTCCGTCGTGTTGTACCCCTGCACCGACACCCGCACGAACTGCCGGCCGCCCCACTCGATGACCGGTACCTCCACGCGGTACTCGTCGTACAGCCGGCGCTGGAGCGCCGCGGCATCGCATGGTGGGGGAAACGCCGCCATCTGGGTGCACTACCCATAGGTGCCGGGCACCTCCGGACAGATCCCCGGCAGGCCGGTCAGGTCTTCGATCCGCCGGCGAGCCTCGCGCAGCAGCTCGTGGCACTCCGCCCGCACCCGCGGCCAGTCGTGCTCCGCCTGGAACTGGATGGCCGCCGGAACGGAGAGACGGCGGCAGGGTCGCGTGTTCCCTGCCACTCCTGCTCGTCGATGAACCGAGACCTCGCTCCCTGCTCTGGCGGGATCGCCAGGTCCCGCCGTTCCTCCGCCGGAATCTGGCGATCCGGCGGGAGCGAACAATGGATTCCGTGAGGATGTGGCGGTAGTGGGCTTCCAGCTCCTCTCCGTCGCGAGCGAGCAGCGAGCGCCAGCCCAGATCCTCGGGTATGATGGAGGGCCGACCCAACTCGCGCTCCTGCTCGTCGGCCATCTTGAGGAAGAGCAGGTAAGTGAGCTGCTCCAGGTAGTCGCCATACGAGACGCCGTCGTCCCGCAGGACGTTGCAGTAGTTCCAGACGCGCTGGACGATGGTGGAGGATTGGGTGGACATGGTCGCTCCTGATGACCTACGAGGTGCATCGGCCTTGGCTGTTGGGCGCCATAGATGGGTGCAGCTGGTCTTTTGCCCACCGCGCCGGGTTGGCACGGATATATTCGCGAATGCGCTGCAGCGATGCTTCGTTGCGGATGACGTGTTCCCAGTAGTTGCGTTGCCAGAAGGGGATGCCCGGCGTCCCGCGTAGCCGGTTGATGCGGCGGCTCGTGATCGACTTGAGGTTGCCGACGATGGCGCCCAACGATCCCGAGGGTGTGCCCTGTAGGGGCGAGGCATCCCGCGCGAGCTGACTTGTCTGATGCGCAGCTGCTTCTGTCACAACCTTCTCCGCCGACAAACCGGTTGCCGGGGATGCCTCGCCCCTACCGGTGATGACCAGGATGCCATGGATGTGGTTGGGCATGACCACGAACGCATCCAGCTGCACGGCGAAATGCCGTGGCATGGCCAGCCAGGCCGCCTGTACCACCAGGCCCAACCGGTTGAGGCGGACCTCTCCATCGACCACCTCACCCAGCAAGCACTCGCCGCCGTGCACGCAGATCGTCACGAAGTAGGCACCGGGCGTGGCATAGTCGAATCCGGGCAGCCGGATCGACTGGCGATGGTGTTTGTTCGGATCATAGCGGATCATCTGTCATCCATCAGCCCCTGGGGTAGGGGCGAGGCATCCCCATCAGCCGCCTTCGCTGACGCGGCACCGCCACCGGCCGAGCCCGCCTGGTTGACGAATGGGTTGCGCGGGATGCCTCGCCCCTACGGTTTGTGCGCGCGGTCCGGATGCGCTCCAGCAGGGCCGATGCCGGCTCGTCATTTGGATCCTGCGGCACCAGCCGGCCCTCGAAGGCGGACTTCAGGATGGACTGGCGCAGGCGTTCGGCGCGGTGGAGGGCGACCTCAACCTTCATGTCTAGTTCCTGCGCCACCGACAGCCGCCTTTCGACCTCAGCGACGATGCGGTGTTGCTCCGCCGAAGGAGGCAGCGGGATGCCGAGGTCGCGGATCATTCCGATGTTGAGATGTGGAGAGGCCGTGCCTCCAATATGCCTACCGTATTGCATTCGAGAGACCCGGCGAATTGAGAAACGTCTCAAGGTATCTCCCCTCAAGGCCGGTTGCTGGCCTGAATACCATCATTCGCTGACCCAGGCAGACCGCAAGTCCACCCGGAAGTCGGACAGCAATGCCGAGCAAGGCACCTTCCCTGCTAAAGAGGACGTCATCCTCAGCAGGTTGCATTCGACGATTCCGTTCAGTGAACGTGGCCTCGTCAACGTATCGAACCCTGTCAGCGACAATACGGCCAGGTTCGATGCAATTCGAGTCAATGCACAGGTAGCCGCTCTGGGAGAACTGGGGAGTGCTATGAAGGCAGTCAACGATGCGTGCGCACGTCAGATCGACACTGGCCCACACCCACCCTTCCGGCAACTCTGGCAGCTCCGACGTGTCCGGCGGCTCCGGCTCTTGGTACCGCTTCCCGGGATGCTCTGCCTTCCACTTGGCGCGGCGCTGGGATAGGATGCGCTGGAGCAGCACCGCCGCCGGCTCGTACTCACGGCCCTCGGCACGGGCCAGCTCCGCCTCGGTGGGCACGAGGCGACCCTCGCAGACGGCCTTGAGGACGGATGCCTTGTAGCGGCGCAGCCTGGCCTGCACTCGCTTCAGCGCGGCGACGGCTGCATCCAGCCGGGTGAACTGGGTTTCGATTTCGGCGACGATGCGCTCTTGCTCGGGCAGAGGCGCCAGAGGCAGTGAGAGCGTTTCTCAGGGTATCCCCGCCTGATGGCGGAAAAAAGGTGGCTGCCAGTCGCCTTGCTTTTCCCAGCCTGGCTCTATCAGGCGCAGGTGATGCCAAAACGTAGTAAGGGTCAGGCACCCCAACGCAGAGAGGAACCGAGCGCGGATAGACCCCGCCCGATGCACGAAGTCTCGCGGCAGCACTTGATGTGGGCCGACCGGAGCACGAACTGGCAAATGAGCACATCTCCTGCTTCGGCAATCTTCCCTGGCTCTGTGCCACCACTTCACCGCGGGTCGGATGAAATCACCGAATTCGGCCCTTGCCCTGGTAAGAAGGGAAGCCCAGATCCCCTGGGCATTGTATGTGCTGGATGGGGGTGACTGGCCCATGAAGATGTCGTACGCTCTCTCCCAGCGTCGTCCAGGCCCATCCGTCTGGCAACAGCCATTGGTCGGCCGGCGGCATCCCGTTGGGGCGAGGCATCCCCATGGATTGACTTGTCTGCGCAACGACTGACTCTGTCACAACTCCCTCTGCTGACGGATCGGCCGCCTGGGATGCCTCGCCCCTACAGGGCCATTCCATACAGGCGCCGCGCCGCAATCCAGCCGCCCCGATTGAGCAGCTCTCTCATGGGCAGATCTTGAGCGGCAGAGTGCAGAACTCCGCCTCTGCCAGGTCGGTTTCTTGGCGAAGGATCGCCGCCTCGCGCTCCTCTGCCTGGTAGCCGGGGTCCTGCACCTCGGGTGTTTTGTACTCGACCGGCGCCTCGTGCAGCATGCACGCCATGTTGTGCTGCGTATTCCCGTCCAGGTCCAGCGCCATCACCCACAGCCGCTCGCCCGATACAGCAGGCGGGGTCTTGAGCGGCGGGAAGGACTCGGTGGTGCCCGCCACGAGGATGCCCGGCTGATGTGCCGGCGTGCCAAAGGCCTCGGCGGAGCTGAACACGTCCACATCGTCGCCGCCATCGAGCCGGCAGAAGAGGGGCACCCCGTCGCCGCGCAGCTTGAGCAGCAGCCCGTGCTTCAGGTAGCCGTAGGCCGGGGAAAAGCTCAGGCCCCCGATGGGGGAGTACCAGTAGAGGCCGGTGCTGCACGACCCGGCCAGGGCCAGTTGCCCGTCAGCCGTCTCGCAGATCGCCTCCCCGTAGGCCAGGCGGCGTGGCTCCTGGAAATAGACCTCGTACAGAAAGGCCCAGTCGTAGAAGTCCGCCCCCGCCGGTGAGAAGCTGAGGGCAAATGCGGACGAATCGTCTTTGCCCAGCCCAAACGAGCCCGCCAGGACAAGGCCGTCCTGGTGGGCGACGGTGATGGATGTTGCGGTCGCAATCCCATCCGGCAGGAGAAACGCCCGCTGCGCCAGCAACGAGCCGCCGCCGTCCACCTCCAGGGCGAAAATGGGGCTGGGGTTTGGCTGCGGGTACTGGATCGGGCTCAGGATGTTGCCGGCCACGGCAAACCGTTCGTGGCCGCTGGGCCGAATAGCGACGGCCAGCTCGTTAGAACCAAAGTCATAGGACCGCTGCCACACGATCGAGCCATCGGCCGCATTGAGGCGCAATAGCCAGATGTCCTGTTCCGAGCCTGCCTGGGCCTGCACCGGTTTGATGTAACCGGCCAGCATCAGCCCGTTGTCCGGCGCGGCGGTCATCGAGTGGATGCAGGCATGCTGGTCCTTGCGGCGGAGGATCTGTTGCCAGACGAGTCCCCCCTGGGCGTCGAACTTGACCACCGGCGTCTCGAGGCGGCCCACGTTTTCCACGAGCCGGTAGCCGGCGATGACAAAGCCGCCATCTTCCGTCTCCGCCGCGCATAGGGCGCCGGCCCACCAAAAGGGTACCGCGGGCCATGCCCGTTCCCATTCGACCGCGCCCTGAGAGCCCAGCTTGGTCACCAGGAACTGGCCGGGCAGGAAGAGACGGTCGTTGAGCTGGTGGAGCGTGGACGCATCGACGCTGCCGGCGACGAGGATGCCGCCGTCGTGGGTGCGGTGTGCGGCGCAGGCGCGCAGGTCGCGCCAATCGTGACGGAAACTCCTGGCCCAATACATCGTTCACCTCCTGTGCCAGGCCTCGTTGGCAGCCTGCGACTCTCGCCCGCCTCGGGCCTGTGTCGCCGGCACGGCGATGGCCGGCCGGCGGCATCCCGTAGGGCGAGGCATCCCCATGGATTGACTTGTCTGCGCAACGACTGACTCTGTCACAATTCCCTCTGCTGACGGATCGGTCGCCTGGGATGCC
The DNA here is from genome assembly GCA_963701775.1 of uncultured Chloroflexia bacterium. Taxonomy (GTDB): domain Bacteria; phylum Chloroflexota; class Anaerolineae; order JAAYZQ01; family JAAYZQ01; genus DAOQVR01. The sequence continues at coordinate 6,420 of CAVPBH010000026.1, read as the reverse complement.
TCGCCCCTACAGGGCCAATTCTTGGTTCATCTCGTCCAGCAGAATCGGCAAGTCCACGCCGAACAGCCGCCGCGCGGCAATCCAGCCACCCCGGTTGAACAGCTCCCCCTCCTGAAAGTCCTCCGGGCCGGTCGCCAGGTTGACGCCGATGGCCTGGGCAATCTGGTCCAGCCACCAGCGCTGCTCCGCGCTGAACCGGCGGCCCTGGGCCTGGCTCTGCACCAGCCAATCCTCGTAGCGGCGCTGCACCAGGTCCGGATAGGGCACCAGCTCGTCGTCCATCTGGACGGCGTGGCGCACCAAGGACACCAGGTCGGTGAGCAGGCGGGGCTCGCCCACCTTGTGCACGCGGCCCCGCTCCAGCCGGGCATAGGCGCGCCACAGCCTTTCGGTGGTCCAGGTGTTGGGTGGGAGCTGAATCCGCTCGGCAAGCTCCTTGACCTGCTTCAGGGTGAGGCGCTGCTGCCCATACGGCCGGCCGTAGATGATCTGCAGCGCGGCAATCTCGTCGCGATTCTCCTCGATGAACTGCCGGAAGGACTCGACCGTCTGGCCGGCCTCCTCGTCGCTGAACTGGGCTTCGGTCAGCCGGTCGGCGCTGATCGTGTCGATGGTCTGATCGGCGCGCCGGTGAGCATCGACCAGCAGCGTGCGCAGGTGCGGATCGTCGAACAGGGCCGCTGCCTCAGCCGAGAGTGCGGCGGCCGCCCGGGCCACTTGCTCCGTGCTGACCTCCAGGGTGCCGCAGCCGGCCACGGCACGCTCGACGTGTCTGTCGGGGTCGATTGCATCCAGAAGCCGGTGTGCCAGGTCGCCAAGGGAGAGCCCACCACCGGCGGCCTCGATGGCCGCAGCGTCGTAGGCGCTGGCATTGCGCTGCAGGCTCGCCAGCCGCCCGGCCAGCGTGGCCAGGATGTCGTCATCCCAGACGCCCAGCGCTACTAGCTCCAACAGCTTTTCGAAGGGCACGGAGCGCTTGCGCTCCAGCGTCTGCGTGTCGTGCTTGGGGTTGTCCACCACGCCAACGGCGTCGACGATGACAAAGCGGGTCTTGTGCAGGGTGTCGGGCGTCACGGCCTGGAGGTCGGTGGGCTGGATGACCCGCGTGCCGCGGCCGAGCATCTGCTCGTACAACACGCGGGAGCGAACGGGGCGCATGAAGAGCAGGATCTCGAGCGGCTTGATGTCGGTGCCCGTGGAAATCATGTCTACCGAGACGGCGATGCGCGGGAAGTAGCTGTTGCGGAACTCGGCAATCAGGTCGTCGGTATCGACGCCGGTCACCCGGTAGGTGATCTTTTTGCAGAACTCGTTGCCCTTGCCAAACTCCTCACGCACGATGCGCACGATGTCCTCGGCATGACTGTCATCCTTGGCAAAGATGAGGGTCTTGGGCACCTCTGTCCGCCCGGGATACAGCTCGGTGAAGAGCCTGTCGCGGAAGGTGCGGATGATGAGCCGGATTTGCCCTTCCGAGACCACGGTGTTGTCCAGCTCACCTGCGGCGTATTCCAGGTCCTCGTCGAGCTGCTCCCAGCGCGTGGCGCGGGTTTGGCGGTCGCGCCTGTCTACCCAGAATCCCGCCTCGACCTTGCTGCCGCGCTCGGTGATCTCGGTGCGGATGCGATAGACCTCGCCGTCCACGTTGACGCCGTCGGCCACGGCCCGCTCGCGGGGATACTCCATGACCAGGTTCTGGTTGAAAAAGCCCAACGTCTGCTTCGAGGGAGTGGCGGTCAGGCCGACGATGGTGGCGTCAAAGTACTCGAGCACCTGGCGCCAGAGATGGTAGATCGAGCGGTGGCACTCGTCCGTGACGACAAAGTCAAAGTACTCGATGGGCAGGCTAGGGTTGTAGCGGACCTCCCTCGGGTCCAGCTTGTGCAGCTCCGCCTCCATCTCAAACAGGGAACGCTCCTCGACCTGGGCGTCAAGCTCAGGCTCACCGCACAGCATGGAATAGAGGCGCTGGATGGTCGTAATGCAGACCTTGCTCACCGGGTCGAGCACGTTGGATGCCAGCCGCTGCACGTTATACAGCTCGGAGAACTTGCGCCCGTCGTCGGGCGTGACGTACTGCTGGAACTCGCGCAGGGCCTGCCTGCCCAGGTTGTTGCGGTCCACCAGGAAGAGCACCCGGCGTGCCTTGGCGAACTTGACCAGGCGATAGACAAAGGTGACGGCAGTGAAGGTCTTGCCGCTGCCGGTGGCCATCTGGATGAGGGCGCGTGGGCGGTCCTCGGCAAAGGAGCGTTCCAGGCTCTCGACGGCCTCGATCTGCGCGCGCCACAGGCCCTCGGCCGGCAGGGGCGGCAGTTGTCTCAGGCGGGCGCGCAGGGTGACGGGCTCACCGACCCTCTCCATCAGCGTCTCCGGCCGGTGAAAGGCAAAGACCCGGCGGCTGCGGGGCTCCGGGTCGCGTGTGCCGGTGAGAAACGTCTCCACGCCGGTGCTCTCGTACAGGAAGGGCAACGGACGATGCCAGGGGATGAGCCTGGCAGGCAGTCCGGCGCTGTACTTGTCGGACTGGGCCTCCACGCCTCTCAGCGGCGTGCCCTCGGGCTTGGCTTCGACCACGCCAATGGGGCGCCGGCCGGCAAAGAGCAGGTAGTCGGCGTGTCCGGTGGTCAGAGGGAACTCGCGGACGGCCACGCCCAGGGCAGCGCCGAGGTTCAGCTGGCTGCGGTCCTGGACCTCCCAGCCGGCCGCTACGAGGAGCTGGTCAATTGTCTGTCGCGCTTTCTGTTCTGGCGTTGTCATCGCAAGTAGGCAGCGGGTGGCGGTCGGGAGGCCGCCCACCGGCGCCAAGACGGAGTGTCTCCGGGCACTCGGAGCACGGCGGCTTGCCTTGCCGCCACACCTGGCTGACGAGGCGGATTGTACCACCGGTTGGCCTGGTTCGCAAGAGGAACCGTGAAATTGTGCAGGGCCACGTCGAGGGCTATTCTACCGGGCCTATGTCGCTCGCTACATGAAGCTGCACGCATCCGCTGCGCAGGGCGACCTCAGGACCTGGATGGTCCCCGTGGCGGCAGACTGGCTCCACGAGCACATTGCCGGGGAACAGGAGCCGCTGCTGCGCAAGGTCCGGCCTTCCGCTGCCACGATCCACCCTCACCCCAGCCCTCTCCCGAACGGAGAGCGATGCTGATGAGGGTCGATCCCAGCCCACCGCCGGGTCTGACCTTCCAGGAAGCTTCTGCTTCCCGGAAGGTCATGACCCAGTCCTACGGCGTCAGCGCAAAGGCGACCGCGGCGCTGGCGTCGTACTGGCTACACCGCCCATAGCCGTTGATCGCCCGGGCATAGACGTACACGGCGGCGTAGTAGGCAGCGCTGCCGGTGTAGGGCAGGGCGGCGCACGGCCCCAGCAACGCCCCTACCGACTTGAGGAAGGTAAAGGGCGTGTGGCTCACCACGCCGTCCACCACGCACTCGGGCACCCCAGGCACCGGCCCCTTACCGGCGCGGCACAGCCGCCACGAGAAGGTGCCGTAGAGCTCCGGATGGTCGGCCGTGTAGACGATGGTGACGTTCTGCCCCAGGTTGGCGTACTTGAGCATCCCGCACTCGGTCGTCGCCGACACCCCGCCGACCGCCGGCATCTCGACGGCCGCCGTGCAGGGACTGTTGTTCAGGAGGATGTTCTGCGCGTGCACCTGCAGCAGACCGCCCGCGGCGTTCAGGAACTCGACGCGGAACAGGGACAGCCCGTTGGGCAGGGACGCGCTGTTCAGGATCATCCCCAGGTCGGTGTTCATGTACCAGTCACCGGGGGTGTGGACGGCGTAGCAGCCCTTCTTGCCCGCAACCGTCGACGGTGTGAAGGGGACGAGGATCTCGTACTTGCCGTTGGCCGGGTTCAGCTTCAGGTCGGACCAGGTCTCCAGGCGCACGCCGCCGTCGACCAACACGCGGTAGTAGCGCACCCCGCTCAGCCAGGCCAGGCCGTGGTTCACCTGGAGCGACAGCACTCCGCCAAAGGGCGAGTTGGCGGCGAACTGGTAGGGGTAGCCCGGCTCGGCCGTCGTATCGGCCATGCCCGCCGGCGTGATCAGGTTCCAGGGCACGAGACCGATCCCCTTGAAAAGCCCCAGCGGGGCGGAGCCGGCCAGCAGGTTCGCCTCGTCGATCTCCTGGTCGCAGCAGATCAGCAGGTGTTCGGAGTCGACGAGGGCCACGCTCGACGGGCGCACGCCGGTGCCGGTCACCACCTGGCGGACGGAGCCCGCGTGCGGCACCGTCTCGACGATCGTGACCGCGTTGGCCGGGTCGCGGTTGGCGACGAAGAAGGCCGTTTGCCCGGTGTCCACCCAGGTCAGGAAGAAGGGGTTGACGATCCCCGAGGCGACCACCAGCGGCGCGCCGCCGGTCAGTGAGTAGCGGGTGATGCGCCCGCCGCCCGTCTGCTCGGTCACGTAGGCGTAGGCCAGGTCCGCCGAGATCAACAGGCCGGTCGAATTGTGCAGGTTGCTCAGGAGGGCCGTCGCGCCCGTCGCCAGGTCGATGCGGAAGAGGCGCCCCGGATCGGCGTACTCGGCCACGTAGGCCTGCCCGCGCACCTCGTCCAGGTGGATCTGATGCGGCGCCGTCATCCCCGAGGCTACCACCACCGCCGCGGCACGGTCTGCATGGGCCAGGCTCACCCGGAGCAGGTTTCCCGTCCGCTCCGTGACGTAGGCCGTCTGCTCGTCGGCACAGACGGCAATGTCCTCCGGCGTGTGGTAGCCGAGCCCGATGCAGTGGTAGGGACTGGCGAGCTTGTAGGTCACCCACTCGACATTCATGCTGTAGTCATAGTGGACGACGCGCACCTTGGCCAGGTTGCCGGCGTTGGTCCGCACGGCAAAGACGTCGCCGTCGACGAGCTGGTTGGAGGGATCGTTGTTGCCGGGGATGGGAACGGTGCCGTAGGCCAGCGCCTGGAGGACGTTCGGGGTCACCGAAGCAAAGTTGACCGGGCCGAGGTTGACGATGCCCGCGCCCGCCACCGGCGTCATCTGCCGGCGCACGGGGTCGATTTGTTCCCACCAGACGTCGCCGGGATCGCCGAGCGAGCCGTGCTGTACGCCCGTTTCGAGGTCAAAGACCCAGGTACCCTGGAGCAGTGTCGCGCCCTGGGAGACGATCGAGTCGAGCGGGCGGACCCTGTCCAGGAGTGCAATGGCGCCCTTCGAATACTCTACGAATACGAGCTGGTTCCGATTGCGGAGGAAGCGGCAACCGATTGCCGCGCCCAAACCACCGACCACTTTGTTCACCATGTGACATTCTCCTTTCGAGCCGGACTGAATCTGCTGCCGGCCCGGTGCCGGCAGCGGAAAACCGAGCGGGATGGCTGCGATGGCTGGGGCGATGGAGCTGCGGTGGCGGTAACTGCCCGCGGTCCTCGCGGGTGCTGCGGGGGCCCGACCGCACTGGCGGGTACGCAGGCTGTACTATGCATATTGTACCATGGATCGGTTAGAAGTGCAATTGAGTGACGAAGTTGACAATAGAACATATGTTCTGTATAACAGAATCAGAACCGGGCGGCTGCGGGACACGCGCCGGCAGCCAGGAGAGTGCCTTGGGCAACGAGCGCAAACGGAAGCGGCAACCTCAATTGGACATGACGGTGGCGGCCCTCCAGCGCCGCTATGGCCCCTGGGCTGTGGCCCGCGGGACACCGTCCCGGATTGCCGGCTCTGCGGCCGCGACTGCCTCCGTCCCCACCGGCTTTGCGACCCTCGATCGCGCGCTTGGGCTCGGAGGCCTGCCCAAGGGAGGGATCTGCGAGCTGGTGGGGCCGGCCACTTCGGGCAAGACGACCCTGGCGCTCAAGATCCTGGCGCAGGCACAGCGGGGCGGCAGGGAAATGGGCGGTCTGAGACCCGCCCCTACAGGGTTGGCGGGGCGCAGGGAGAAAACCTGGTGGGCTACATAGACCAGGCCCGGTACTTTGACGCCGACTATGCGTATCGCTGTGGCGTGGACCTTTCCCGCCTGCTGACCGGCGCACCGCAGGATTTGGCCGAGGCGTTGGCTATGGTCGAATCCCTGGCCCGCAGCGGGAGCCTGGCGGCGCTGGTGCTGGACACCTTGGATTTTTTGTGGGACGACCCGGGCGCAGCCCACTCGTTGGCCGCTACGTTGAACCGGCTGCGAGCGCCGCTGGCCCGCTCGGGCACGATCCTTCTCGTCCTGCACGATTCGCCCGACGCCCAATCGCCCGCCCTCTCGGCGCTGGGCCACTCGTCCAACGTCCGGCTCCAGGTTGTGCGCGAGCGCTGGATTCGACTGCACGGCGACGTCCGGGGCTATGAAGCGCGCGTGGAGGTGCTGAAGAACCGGCTGGGGCCGGCCGGACAGGTGGTGAAACTAGAGATCGAGTTCAACGGCACGGTGCAAGGCAACGGCCTCTAGATGTCTGTACTCTAT
>CAVPBH010000025.1:0-206813 GCA_963701775.1 uncultured Chloroflexia bacterium | reverse complement strand
TGCGTCTGATCTTGTCACCGATCCCACCTTACCCCAACTGCGGCCGCCTGTCAAGCACCGCCCATGCCCATCCGGCGCCGGTTCCCCTCCGCGCCCGTCGCCCCGGAGGTCAACCCCGCCCGGCTTGCTCTGTGTCCGCAAGCCTCCCTCCCGCGCAGGCTCCCTTTCGCGTCTTTCGCTCTTTGAACTTTACGGTGGCTTGACCTTGCAGGGAGATTGTGGTAGACTGCGGTCAGCAACTGAGAGGGCAATGAGCATGCGGGAGCAGTGGATCCTTTCGGACCCTGAAGATCATGATGGGCAAGCCAGTCATCGCCGGGACGCGCATCACCGTCGAGTTGATCTTCGAGAAACTGGCCGCCGGAGAAAGCGTCGAGCAGATTCTCGAAGCGCATCCCCGCCTGACGCGTGAGGCCATCCAGGCAGCCCTTGCTTTCGCCAAGGAGGCCCTGCGCGCTGACGTGATTTATCCGGTACCCGAGGCTGTTGCGTGAAGTTGGTGGCCGACGAGAGCGTCGATCGGCAGATCGTGGAACGTCTCCGCCAGGGCGGCCATGCTGTGTGGTACGTCGCCGAAATGGAGCCTGGAATCCCGGACGAGCGGGTGCTTGACCTGGCATGCGAGGACGCCGACCTGCTCCTCACAGCCGACAAGGACTTGAGCGAGCTTGTGTACCGTCAAGGCCGGTTCGCTCCCGGTATTCTGCTGGTCCGGCTCGCCGGTCTGACTCCAGCACAGAAGGCAGATCTTGTTGCAGTTTCCGTCGACCGGCACTCTGCAGAGCTGCCCGGCGCCTTTTCCGTCCTCACACCGAGGTCCTTCCGAATTCGAAGGTTAGCGTAAGGCAGGCGTCGCCGGAGGACAGTCCTGCCTCGCCTGTCCCCGTAGCCCGGCCGTGCACTTGCAGAGAGCAAAGGAGGTACCGCGATGATTCCGCTCCGAGACAGCATCCGCACCCGGCGGACACCGGTCGTCAACTACCTGCTGATCGCGGCCAACATCGTGGCGTTTGTGCTGATGTGGCTGGCCGGAGACAAGCAGGAGGCGCTGGTCTACCAGTTTGCCCTGATCCCGGGCAACTTTACGGCCGCGCTGAGCCTGGCCAACGTGGGCGACATCTTTACCTCGATGTTCATGCACGCCGGGCTGGCGCACCTGGGCGGCAATATGCTCTACCTGTGGATCTTTGGCGACAACATCGAAGATAGCATGGGGCACGCCGGCTACCTGGTCTTTTACCTGGTGGGCGGCGTGGTCGCGTCGCTGGTCCACATCCTGACCAACCCCGGCTCGCAGATCCCGACCGTGGGGGCGAGCGGCGCGATTGCCGCCGTGCTGGGGGCCTACCTGGTGCTCTACCCTCGCAGCCGCGTCGCAACCCTCATCCCGCTCGGTTACTTTATGCGGGTGACGATGGTCCCCGCGGTGCTCGTGCTGGGGTTGTGGTTTGTGCTGCAGCTCTTTAGCGGGTTCCTGTCGCTGGGCGGGCCGGACGTCGGCGGGGTGGCCTTCTGGGCGCACATCGGCGGGTTCGTGGCCGGGGTGTTGGTTGGCCTCGTGTTCGGCAAGCTCCGCCGGCAGCCCGAGCAGGAAATGCGCTGGTAGCAGACTCCACCCGGCCGCCTTGTTGATCTCGACCTGGGTCTCGCGCTCATGCGCAATCCCCTCTTCGCGTCTTTCGCCCATTTCGCACCCTTCGTGGTCCAACCCCTCGGCCATCGGCCAGCCTATCGGGCGGGCTTCCATGCCCGCGCGCTGCCATCAGCCATTGGCTATTTGCCATAAGCTATCCGCCCTCCGCCAGCGGCTTGTCGCTAGTGGACAGCCAGGCAGGCAGGGTGTACAATCGTCACTGTCGGATATTCCGACAATCCAACCACGCGACTGGAAGGGGTTGCCCATGTCTGAGACCACTCTAGTAAAAGTGACGCGCAAGGGACAGATGACCATCCCGCAGACGCTGCGTGAGGAACTGGATATCGAGCCGGGGGACTATGTGGCCCTGCGCCCGCTGATGGGCGGGATCCTTGTCTCCAAGGCGACGGTTACCCCCCAGGTGCGGGCGGAGGACATCCTGCGCGGCCTGGTCGGCAGCCTGGGGCGGGCGGCGGAGGAGCAGGGAATCGAGGAGGAAGAGGACCTCGCCCCGGCGACCGGTGAGATGCAGCGCCGGCTGTTCGAGGAGCGCTACGGCAAGTGACCGGGAAGCCGCGGGTCTTGCTCGATGCCAACATCCTGATCCGGGGCGTGACGTTTCCCCGCTTTCCCTACGAGGTGCTGCGGCATGCGGCCCGCAAGGAGATTGTGGCTGTTGTCTGCCCGTTGGTACTGGATAGCGCGCGCCTGTACGTCCGAGAGCGGTTTCCCGACCATCTGGGCGCCCTGGAGGCGCTGCTCGAGCTCATGGACCTCGTCGTGGTTCCCGATCCACCTCTCGAAGAGGTGGAGGCGAATGCCGGACTCGTGCGTGATCGTAAGGATATCCCGGTGGCGCTCGCCGCGATTGCGGCGGGTGTGGAGTACCTCGTGAGCACGGACCGTGACTTTACGGACGTGGACGACTCAACCGTGGAGCTGCGCCGCCGAATCCGGCCGCTGGCGGCGGGGGCGTTTCTGGACGAGGTGATGGGCTGGAGCCACGAGTCGCTCTCGGCCATCGAGCGGCGCAGATGGTCCGACCTGGAGCGGCCGTCCTGGGAAGAATAAGCGGAGGAGCCGTCATCCGCACAGGAGGGCAAAGGTCTGAAGGCCAGCTCCTCTGCCCTCCTGGTGACCCCCTGGCCGGCGCTCCGCCCGGCTCGAGCGGCTACGGGATGCGCAGTTGCCAACCAGGCCGGATCAGGTTTGGATCCTTGATGCGGTCCTTGTTCGCTTCATAGATCTCGGGCCAGCGCGCGGCCTTGCCGTACATCTGTTTGGCGATGCCGGATAGCGTGTCACCGGGCTTGACGACATAGATCCTGACCGTGCCCGGCGCGGCTGCCGCGGCGGCCTGCTTCTGAGCCTCGGCTGCTGCGGCCTGCCTCTGGGCCTCGGCTGCTGCGGCCTGTCTCTGGGCCTCGGCTGCTGCGGCCTGCCGCTGGGCCTCGGCCGCTGCGGCCTGCTTCTGGGCCTCGGCTGCTGCGGCCTGCTTCTGGGCCTCCGCCGCTGCGGCCTGCCGCTGAGCTTCGGCACGCGCGGCCTCCGCTGATACTGCCGGCTGAGGCTTGGGCGCGGCGGTCACCGCTCTATGGCGGCGGAGGTTGTCGGCCTCGGTCGCTTTGAGCTGCACCGCGATGCTCGCCAGGATCTGCTTCTCTTCGGCGCTGACCGACGTACTGCCCGGGCGCAGCTCCTCGCGCACGGCTGCGGCCAGCTCCTGCGCCGCGCTCATCAGAAAGGCACGGATGGCGTCCCCTTCGTCGAGGCTGGCCCTGCGCTCGATCAGGGTTCCCAGCTCCCCAAGCATCCGCTCGGCATCGGCCAGGCTGACTTCGAGCGTGTCATCCGCCTCATCTTGCCGGGCGATGAGCTCTTTCAACACGGGAGACGAGGCGTCGTAGCCGGCCAGGAACTGCTGCAGCGCCTTGGCCTCGCTGCGCTGGGTGAGGACGGTCCCACGCTCGGCTGCCTGGAGGGCCGCATAGACCCAATGGGGCGCATTGAGCAGCCATTTCCACTCTTCGGGCAAGAACTGGGCTGTTGCCATGTGCTTCTCCTTTGTCAAGTCGGTTTGGTCCCCGAAGCGCGCTTGGGCTCCGGGCACTGTCGCCATGATACGCCCAGATGGGGCGTTGTGCAAGGCCGGCATAGTGGCAGCACCGCTCTCACCGTCACCCGGGAGGGTAGGGGGGAGGAGGTGTCTGCGTGTCGCCCCGCCCCCGCGTCTCCCGGCGCGGCCGGCCGGTCGCCAGGCCCTCCTCCACGGACGGCAGCTTTGTCGCGCCGGTGTGGTATGCTATCTGGCGATTCGCCACCGTAAGGCACCAGATGGGTGGATGGACGCGCGAGTCGTGTAGGCCCGAGGGTGCATTTCACATTTCTGGATTACATAAGTGGAACAGTTGGTGCCAGGCCGAAGGCGGAGCCGGAAAGGCTGAAATCGATAGAATCCGGCGCCCTACCAGGGTGCAGCTGCCCTGGCGGTGTCGCTGACCAGCTTGGGATCAAGCTACCCAGAAAGGCAAAATGCACACCGGTCCGGCATTTTCCGCGTGGCACTTGACAGTACCCCCAATTGCGGTAGAATCGGGCTCATCGGCGAACAGCTCAACCGGCAGAGTGCCTCGCTTGCACCGGTAAGGTGACAGGTCCAGACCTTGCCACGCCTGCCTGGGCAGGCACCCTGCGGCCGGCGAATTGGACGGCCATGAATGGGCTCTCACTTCGGGGGCAGTGCCGCGCGGCGGCAGCGCGGCGAGAAAGGAGGTGCCGCTCGAGACCAACCCTTCGCGGTAGGGGTGACGGCCATCGGTCACCCGTCCCCAGATGCACGCAACTCGGCACAACCACTCAGTGAGGAGGCAAAGGTGAAAGCAATTTGGGCCACTATGGATGTGGGCAGAAAGAACATCGTCGTTTGGCGTTTTCCTGTTTCTGGCGCTCGGCGTCGTGGTGGGTGTTCCGCTGACGGTCAATCTCTTTGGCGGATCGATGCTCACCGACGCGCAATATCAGACCTGGAAGGTCGTTCACGGCTACGCCGTGTTCCTGGCCACGATCAACGGCTACTTTGGCCTGGCCATCGACCGGCTTGACCTGTCGCGCCGGCAGAAAGAGCTGGCGAGCTGGTCTCATCCTGGTCGCCGCGTTGTTCGGCGGCGTGGGCAGGAGCACTCTGGTACTCTTTGGGGCATTGGACAAGTTCGGTCTCGTGGCCTCCCTTGGGGAGGTGGCACTCATTACCCTGGGCACCGCCCTCTTCCTGGTCGGCGAAGTGAAGCTTCGGAGCAGGCGCCCGCCGGCGCACGCCGCGAAGGCGCGACCCAAGCACCGATAAGGCGGGCTTTTCCCGGCATACGGGCATTCTGTGGCGCCACAGTCGATCGGGAGCGCGGAACCACACGAGACCGCGCTCCCGATTATCCCCTCAGTGGTCCAATCCTTTGACACCCCTCCTCTTCCATGCTACAATCCTCCCCGGTAGATGGGTGAGCCGTCGCTGGCCGGCCTCGTGCCGGCCAGAGGAACTTCCCGACTCCCGGCACCCTCGGGTGCAAGGCCGCCTCACGAAACAGCAAGTGGGGGCAGGCCGGCGGAAGCCGGCCTGACTACAACCACAACAGAAAGCATTCCCGCCCGAGTCCTGCAGGGCCCGGGTCAGGGGCGAACCGGTGGGGTAAGAGCCCACCAGCGGGCCGGGGAAACCCGCCCGGCTGGGTGAGCGTGCGGCTGGGAGCAAGGCGAGTGGGCTGGGTCCCCGGCGAAGGCTTGGGTCTCGGTCTCGTCGCAGCGGCGACGGCGACGCCGGGTCATGCCCGGCAAGCCAGGAGCCGCCATCCCGGTTTCCGGGATGAGACAGATGACGGCAGGCCGGCCTCCTGCGTTTGCGGAGGCCCGGCCGACAGAATCGGGGGTATGACCCCATCTGCCTGGGACCGGCGCCGACGTGGCGGAATTGGCAGACGCGACAGACTTAGGATCTGTTGCCCTTCGGGGTGTGGAGGTTCAAATCCTCTCGTCGGCACAGCCCGTCCTATCCTGGGCCCGTGGTCTAGCGGGAAGACGCCTGCTTTGCACGCAGGAAACCGCCGGTTCGAATCCGGCCGGGTCCACCAATTCGACGGGGAAGGGCAGTGGCAAGCACGCCGCTGCCCTTTTCCCTATCCGTTCACAGGGGGGCACGCATGAGTACCACGCCCGCGGCGAGGGCGCTTTTCGAAGGACTGGTCTACGACGAGTCGGGTAACCCGGTGGAGGTCGCCATGGTCGGCGGCATCCCCTGCTACGTCGTGGACGACGACGGCTTCCGGGTGCACGTCACCTCCGAGCCGATCGACCGGCAGGTGATCGAGTCGTTCCGGGCGCTGTTCCTGGAGCACCGGGAGATTGCCACCGAGGCGATGCTCAAGATGCTCGGCAGCGACGACCTCTTCACCAAGGCGGCGATCGACGCATCGGTGGAGAACATGGACCGGGTGCTGCACACCGGCTTGCCCGAGGAAGCCCGCATGACGCTCGGCATCCTGGGCTTGCGCGTGATCATCAACACCCACGGCGACCTGGTGCGGATCGACATGCCCGAGCAGGCCGAGCCGGAGGACGGATCGGGTTAGCGTCGCACTCCACCGTGCAGGCCTCTGGGAAGGGGAGCTGATCCCTACCGGGTGAGACGGCACGCCGGTCGTGGCGACCAGCCGCCGGGCGGTTTGGCCGCCAGATCACTGCGAATAGATCAGCACGCTGTAGGGACCAAGGGACAGCGCCGCGTGGAAGGGTAGGCCGTCGTATTCGCCCGGTTCGGCGACCAGGTTGCCGCTCGGATGGTCCTGGAAGTCTTGGCTGTACCCCCGCCAATCGCTGTTGAAACGGAGCTTCCAGGTCCCCGCGGCCGGGAAGCCAATGACGTAGCCATCCTGCGGCTCATTGAGCAAGTTGGCGACGACCACGACATCGTCGGCCGGTCCGCCCTTTTCCCAACGGTGGAAGGCGAGGACCTTGCATTCGTCGTTCAGATGATAGACCTGGAGGAACTGCCCGCACAGGCCGCGCGTGAAGCCGTCGCGGTTGAGCCGCAGCCGGATGAGATCGCGGTACAGCCGGACGATGCCGCGGAACTCGTCGGCTTGGTCCCAATCGAGAGGGACGGTGTCGCGGAAATACTCTCCTTCGAGGAATTCCTGGCCCTGGAAGAGCATGGGGATGCCGGGGGCCGTAAAGACCATGGCGGCGGCCAGCGTGGAACGCTTCCGCGCGTACCAGCCCTTGGGATCCGCCGGGTTGACCTCTTGCGGCACGCGCGCCTTGCCGCTTGCCACCTCGTCGTGCGACTCGCTGTAGATGACCCGCGAAAAGGCATCGTCGTTGTAGCGATAGCTTAGCGCGTCGCGGATGGCGAGGAGCGAGCGTTGCTCATCCTGGGGGGCGGTCACCGCCTGGCGGATAGGGTGGACAAAGTTGGCATCCCACTGTGAGCCGAACCCGGCGCCGCCGGCCCCGACGTCCGCGGTGAGCCACTCGTTGTTCTGCAAGTCCTCGGCGATGGTGATCCGGCCCGGGTGTCTCTGGGCAACCTGGCTGTTGATCGCCTGGAGCAGGCTCCAACCCTCGGGCAGGTCCTCGCTGCCGGGGCCGTGCGGGGTGCGAATGTATACGGTGCCGTCGAAGCGGAGGCCGTCCACGTGGTATTCCTCGAGCCACATCGTGACGTTGTCGAGGATGAATTGGCGGACCTCGCCGCGTCCGTAATCGGGCCGGGTGTCGCCCCACGGTGTCTTTGCCCGGTCGTCGTTGTAGAAGTAGATCCCGCCGAGATCGTTCTCGGACCAGCCGTCGAACTGCCACAGGTCGAGGTCGCTCGGGCCCAGGTGGTTGTAGACGACGTCGAGGATCACCGCGATGCCATGCTTGTGGGCGCGCTTGACGAAGCGCTTGAACGCCACAGGGCCTCCGTAGGCGATCTCCACCGAGAAGATGTGGGAGGGGTTGTAGCCCCACGAGCGTTCGCCCGCGAACTGGGCTATCGGCATGATCTGGATCGCATTGACGCCGAGCTTTTTCAGGTGCCCCAGCCGGGCCGACACCGAGTCGAACTTGCCGGGCGCGTTGTCGTCCTCTTCGTCGTTGAACGTGCCGACATGTAGCTCGTAGATGACGAGCTCGTTCCACGGTGCGAGATGGTAGTCATCTCCGTCCCAGTCGAAGGTTGGGTCGTGGACGATGGCATTGCCGACCGAATGGGTCACCTCGCGGGCATACGGGTCAATGCGCTGCGAGCGCCCCCTTGGCCGTGGTAAGCAGGAAGCGGTACTCATCGCCAACACGAGCCTCGGCCACGTCGGCGTACCAGTAGCCGTTTTCCTCCGGCTGCATGGGGGTTTTCTCGCCGTCCCAGCCGTTGAACGATCCGATGACGCCGACTCGCTGCGCGTTGGGCGCCCACACGCGGAACGCGACTCCGCCCTCGTGAGGAATCGCTCCCATGCCCTTGATCCTTGTTTCGTTCATGATTGGCTTCCTGCAGTTCGGCTTTGCCCACCCCAGGTTGCACATTCTATCACAGAGACGCATCTCCGCCAAACGACAGGTTGCGGCTCCGGGAGCATGGAACCTATTGTGATGTAGGACAAACACCGACAGGCGAGTGGGCGTGCCGCCTACAACAGAATCGGACCTTCACCTATGGACTGTAACGTGCCTAGCGTGTACAATCGTGAGTGATGGACAAGCTCAAACGTAGTCAATTCGAAGGAAACAAGAGGGTCACAGGATGAACAGGGACATACTCGAAGGCAAATGGAAGGAAGTGCGGGGCAAGGTCAAGCAGTGGTGGGGCAAGCTCACCGACGACGAACTGGAACAGGCGGGAGGCAAGGCCGAACAACGCGCTGTTGTTCTGGGTTATCATTCGCGTGGTCCGAATTGCCGCGAATCGTCCAAGCGCTCGCACGGTCACGCGCCCTACGCGCGAGCAGATGCCGGGCGGCGGCGAGCAACGCACGACACACACCACCACGCGTCGCTAACAGCGTTCCATTGGGTTGATAAGGAGAGAAGGCAGAATGGACAATCATTACCAGGAAAGCGGGAACAACGCGATGCATGTATGGGGCTCTTTGGCCGGACTGCTGTTGGGTGGTCTGGCCGGCGCGGTGGCGATGCTGTTGCTGGCGCCGCAATCGGGCAAGAAGACGCGCGGCCAAATCCGGGAGCAGAGCATCGAGCTGCGCGATCAGACGGTCAAAAGCGTGGAAGGCGCAGTGGCGCAGGCCCGCGGCGAAGCCCGCCAGATCGCAGACGACGTACGCGAGAAGGTTGGAGAGCTGAGGGGCGGCAAGGGGACAAGAAGCAGGGGCTGTCCCAAGACCAAGGCTCTATCATGCTGAGCGAAGGGGCTATTTGTGCTGCTGCGCTTCGGGTCTTGAAAGAACCTCCCCGAGAACCAACAGTTCTCGGGGAGGTTGTGTTCCTGGGGCTACGGCCACGTGACCAGATCACAGGTCTCGTGGTTCATTAGCGCATCGTACAGGTAGCTTCGCTTCATCACGTTCACCACGCACAACTGCCATACGCCACGCAGGCGCGACTGCATGTTGAATGTGGCGATCCCATTCGGGTCTGTCCTCGCCTGCGCGATGTAGAACGCGCCCGGCTTGGTAAACTGCGCCTGCACCAGGGCGCCGCCCACCACCTTCTCATTCTGGTCCCGGATTTCTACCGTGGCCTGTACCCGGTAGGGGGGCGTTGGGTTGCCGTAGCCGGACAGCACGATGTTGTGCACATGCAGCACCGGATGGCCGCACCGGACGGTCACCGTGTGCTGAGCCGTCCCCTGGCCGCACTCGTTCGTGGCCGTCAATGTCACCGTGTACGTCTTGGGCCACAGCCAACTGTGCGTCACCGTCTGCCCCGTGGCGGTCGTCCCGTTGCCAAAGTCCCAGGTGTATTCGATGGGCTCGGTGCCCTGCGCCGTCGCCACAAACGTCACCGGCTCCTTCATGAACGGGCTTACCGGGTCCCACGTAAAGTCCACCGCCGTCGGCGGGTCGCAGTACACGGGAGCGACCTTCTCGAGGGTCAGCAGCGCCCAGGTGGAGCACAGGTTTGGGTCACCCCATTGGCAGCCCGACCAGTAGTCGCCGGCCTGCTGCTGGACCAGCACCGAGGCGAAATCCCCGGGCGGCACGGCGGGCGGCTCCTGGTTGAACCAGTCCTCCGGCACAGTGTCGCCGTTCGTGTCAAGCTGATCGATGCCGCAGTACTCCAACCCCTTCATCAGGGAGTACATGGCCTGATAGTTGGCAGGCCCCTGGCTGTAACCCCACCCGGGATCGACGCTCGCATTCTGCCAGTTGTTCTGGATGTAGCCGATGGCGCTGTCAAAGACCGCGTCGCCCACGCCCAGGCCGTTGAAGCACATCTGGAAGATGAGATTCCCGGTGCGATACTCGCTGCTGCCACCGCCGGGCGTGTACCCCGCCCCGCCGTCGCCGTTCTGGATCACCCCGATCCACAGGGCCAGTTCATTGTGCACCCAGGCCGGGACGGTGCAGCCGAAGTTCTCGCCGTAGGCCAGGCCCAGCGTCGCGTAGCCGGAGACAGACTGGTCGGCCCGGTCGCAGTTGTTGTTGCGCGCGTCATAGTCCCAGCCACCCTCAGGCCACCCACAGTCGGCCTGCGCGAAGGCCAGCCAGTCCACCGTGTCCTGAGCCAGCTCCTGATAAGTGTCTACGTTGTTGTCACCGTTGAAATCCTGCCCGCCATCGTTCGGCCGGTCAGGCGCGCCAGTGGCGCTCAGCGCCATCAGGCAGATGCCGGTCGTGTAGGTCGTACTACCAGGCGAACCGAAATACAGCCCATAGCCGTTGGCGTTGGCGTCCGGATCGTCCGAATTGGCACCGTGCACCTGCAGGGAGAGGGTCTGTGCGTAGATCCAGTTGGTCAAGACGACCTGCCAGGCCGCCGCGACGTTGGCCGAGTATTCATAGCCCGGGTCGAAGGCGGAGGCGAAGCCCAAGTCGTGGGCCCGTTCCTCTAGCTTGACCAGGGCAAAACAGGTCTCCGCGGGGGCATAACCGCTATCGCCCCAGTAGCCGCTGTGCTGCTGAGTGACAAGCCACGCCACTCCGTCGGTCACAGCCTGTTCGATCTGCTCGGGCGTCGCCGCGTGCGTCGCACCGGCCAGGCCAGCGAGCATCACCACAATCGCCAACAATCGAACGACTGCTTGTTTGCGCTTCATGGTTTTTCTCCTTTCTTTGTGAGCCGGAATGCGGGGAATCGCATTCCGAAAAGACGTTGCTTTGCATCGCGCCAGACATGTGGCCCAGGCTTTCCAGCCTGTGTACTGGAGCAAGGTCTCTCGTTACATCACCTCCTTCGCGGCGCGTCATGAGCGCCTGCCCGAGGGGCCGGCCGTTGAGAAGAAGGAGTGACGCGAGGTGCAGAACGACCACACCCGGGGCTGCCACCGCCAGCTCCTGCCTGATTGCGAAACCACAGTGAGGGGATGCAGGAACTGTGCCCAACTCCTATTATAGCAGGATTCTGCGAAATGTCAATACCCGAAGCTTTGGAAACGACAGACGACAGGTTGCTGCCCCCGGAACATGGAGCCTCTTGTAATGTAGGACAACCGGCTACGTGCGAGCGAGCCTGCCGCCTACACAGGAATCAGGCTATAACCGATAGACCGCGGCGTGCCAATCGTCTATACTATGGTTGTAATTCCCTGCCGCCGTCGGGGAGGAGTGTGACGCCCCAGGAACAGCCCAAAGGCTCCCGGCAAAGGGTCGCGGAGATGCTAGGGCAGGGCAGCCAATGTGAGTGTCACCAGAAAGGGATCGAGGTTCTCATGCAAACCAAACAGAGATTGAGCGGCACCCTGCGCTGGGTGTTGAGTGCACTGATCGTCGCCGCCGTGCTGACTTTGCCGGCGTGGGGCCGCGCAGCCGGCGCAGTTGAGCCGGTCGCGCCCGTCCTGTATGCCGCCTGGCAGCCCAGCGGCGTGCCCCAGGTCCTGCTGTTCCGCAGCAGCGACCAAGGCGCAAGCTGGGAGCCGCTGACGCTGCCCAACCAAGCCACAGCGGTGGCCTGGGCCGGCGATGCGGCGAACCGGGTGGCCGTTTCCTTGTCCGACGGGCGGGTGTTCAGCTCGGAGGACCGGGGGAAGAGCTGGAAGCCGGTCGTCGCGGATCTGCCCGTTCTGAGCCTGGTCTGGGACGGCCAGGGTGACCTGTACTTGGGCACTGCCGGCCACGGCATCTACCGGCAGCCGGCCGGGGGTGCGATCGGGCCGATCTCGGCCGGACAGCCGGCCTTGAACTCAAAGCCGGTGAGCCACCTGGCGCTGGTGGGCGCCCGCCTCTTTGCCGCCACGCCTGCTGCCCTGTTCTACACCGACGACGGAGGAAGGTCCTGGGCCCAGACGCAGCCCGTGCCGGGCGGCATCTCGACGCTGGCCGCAGCCGATGCCCGGACGCTGTTGGTGGGCACGGCGGCGAGTGGCCTCTTCCGCAGCATGGACGCAGGCCAGACCTGGCAGCCGGCTTCGGCCGGGCTGGGCCAGGAGGCGGCCGGCCTATCCCTGTCCATCACGGCTCTTCAGGCCAATCCCCAGGAGTCGGGTGTGCTGTATGCCGCCGTGAGCTCCCTGGTGGGCGGCACAGAGCTGCACTCGGCCGCCATGGGTACCTTTATGACACTCGACGGCGGCCTATCGTGGCAGCCGATGGCCGGTCCTGCCTTCCCTCAGGCCAAGCCGGCCTCGGCCCTGCTGCCGGCATCCGGCCGGCCGCTCAACGTCTGGTCGGTGGCCGCCGATCGTCTGCAGAGCTACGCGCCCGACGTGGCAGGAGCACTGGCCACTTTGCAGCAGCAACACAGGGGATGTCCAGGCGCGCGCCACCGCGGCTCGCCTCCTGGGCCTGGCCCGCACGCAGGAAGCAAGCGGCCTGCTCGTGGCGGCCGTGGCCGACCCGAGCCCGGCCGTCAGCCAGGCGGCAGGCGAGGCGCTAGGCCGGATCGCAGACCCGGCGACGGCGACCGGGCTGCTGTTGGCGCTCCAGAGCCCCGCTCCCCAGGTCCAGCGCAGTGCTGCGACGGCCCTGGGCATGATGCGTTCCGAAGCGGCGGTGGGGCCACTGAGCGCGATCCTGATGCTAGGCGATCCGGCGATGGCCGGTGTGGCTGCCGAAGCGTTGGGGCGAATCGGCAGCACGGGCGCGACGCAGGCGCTGCTGACGGCCCTGGCCGACGCTCAGATGACCACGCGGCGGCACGCCGCCCTGGGCGCCATCGAAGCGCTGGGTGAGCCCGCCGTGTCGCCCCTGGAAGAGATGCTGGCCAGCGCAGATGCTCCGGCGCGCAGCAATGCCGCCGAGGCGCTGGGTTGGATCGCGTCGCCGTCGGCGACGGCTGCGCTGGTGCAGGCGATGGGCGATTCGGAGCCGGTCGTGCGCGCGCAGGCGGCCTGGGCACTGGGCGAGCTGGCGGCTCCGGAGGCCCGCGCCGCGCTGGAGCGCGCGCAGGGGCGTGACGAGTCGCTGGCGGTGCGCCAGGCAGCCGGCCAGGCGCTCACTCAATTCGCGGAACAGCCGGCCGTGGGCACGAGCCCGGTGGCGAGTTGGGCGCTGGCTCTCAACCGGTGGCAGACGCTTCTCTGGCTGATCCCGGCGCTGTCCATGCTCGCGGCGGCCTGGCTGCTGGTGGGCTACCGCCGGCGTTCGCTGGCGCTCGTGGCGCTGAGGGACGCCCGGTGCTAGGTCGAGACGGACGGCCAGGAACAAAGCGGGGAGTTCACCCCTCGCCGTAACGCTGGAGGATCGACCCGGCTTCTCGCGAGGTTATCGAGAAGCCGGGTTTGTTGTGGTCACTCCGTAGGCGACGCAACTGGGTAGGCCCTGGGGATGCCCCGGATCGTTCTGTCCGAAGCCAGGCTTGGTACATTTGACAGTCTATCTGGCCGAATGCTATACTGTGTTTCAGCATGATTCTGGCCACACCTTGTTGGGAGGTTCGGATTGAGCACATCTGAGAATCATACTCGCATCTTGCGCGAACAGGCCCAGCTCCTGGACTTGGTGCTCGACGCCATCGTCCTGCGCGATATGCAGGGCGCGATCCTCTTCTGGAACCAGGGCTCCGAGAAATTGTATGGCTGGACAAGGGACGAGGCCCTGGGCAGACAGGCCAACACGCTCTTGCGCACCCAATCTCCCCAACCATTGGAGGCCGTCCATGCCGAGGCCCTGAGTGCCGGCCACTGGGAAGGTGAGCTGGTCCATACCCGGCGAGACGGCACGCCGGTGGTGGTGGCCAGCCGCTGGGCCGTGTGGCAGCACGATCACGGCGCTCCCCAGGCCATCCTGGAGATCAGCACCGACGTTACCGAGCGCAAGCAGGCCGAGCGTTCGCAGCGGCTGCTGGCCGAGGCCGGGCCGGTGCTTTCCGCCTCGCTCGACGCCACCAGCCGGTTGGCCAACATTGCCCAGGTGGTCGTGCCGCTCTTGGCCGACTGGTGCGTGGTGCACATTACCGAAGCAGGCGAGCCGATCCAGCCCGTGGCCGTGGCACACGCCGACCCGCAAAAGCTGGCGCAGGCCCACGATCTGCTGCGGCGGGATCCCCCCGACCCGGACGCGCCGCCGGGGGCGGTCTACGTGCTGCGCACCGGCCGGCCGCAATTCTATCCGGAAGCGTCCGAGGAATTGCTCGCCGCCATCGCCCGGGACGCCGACCAGATCGAGCTCGTGCGGTCGCTGGGCGTCAAGTCGGCGATGATCGTGCCACTCATGACTCGGGGCCACACGCTCGGCACAATCACCCTGGTGGTGTCGTCCGAGTCTGGGCGCCAATATACCGAGGGCGACCTGGCCCTGGCCGAAGAGCTGGCACGCCGGGCCGCGCTGGCGGTGGACAATGCACGGCTCTACGCCGAGGCGCAGCAACTGAACGCCGAATTGGAGGAACGTGTCGCGCAGCGCACCGCCGAGCTGCAAACGGTCATTACCCAGCTCGAGAACTCACGGGCGCAGTTGCTCCTCCTGGCGGTCCACGAGCAAACCAGGCGCGAAGAAGACCGTGCGCGTATGGCCCGCGAGATTCACGACGAATTGGGCCAGGCCCTGACTGCCCTGAAGATGGACCTGGCCTGGCTACAGAAGCACACGGGTCCCAAGCAGAGGGGTCTGCTGCCGAAGTTTCGAGACATGTCGGACCTGGTAGACGCCACCATCCAGGGCGTGCGGCGCATCGCCACCGAGCTGCGTCCGGGCATGTTGGATGACCTGGGACTGGTTCCGGCGATGGAGTGGCAGTTGCAGGAGTTCCAGAAGCGCAGCGGCATTCGCTGCACGTTCGCTTCGAGTTTGGAGGAGGTGGCGCTGAATTCCGAAGAGGCCACGGCCCTGTTTCGCATCTTGCAGGAGACCCTGACCAACGTGGCGCGCCACGCATCGGCTACCCAGGTGGAGGTTTCGCTGGACGAGGAAGAGGGGTACGTACGCCTCCGGGTTCGAGACAATGGGCGTGGCATCACGCAAGGCGAAGTGAACGGCTCCAAGTCATTTGGCTTGCTGGGCATGCGGGAGCGGGTCCTGCTGCGCTCCGGCGACTTTTCCATCGAGGGCACACCCGGCCGGGGAACTACGGTAGTGATAAGACTACCGCTCATCAAGGGGCAGGAGGCTCTATGATACGAGTTCTCATCGCCGACGACCATGCGGTTGTTCGGCAAGGGTTGAAACAGATTCTTGGAGACACGCCCGAGATGTTGGTCGCCGGCGAGGCGGCCACCGGGCAGCAAGTCCTGGACAAGGTCCGGGCCGAGTCGTGGGATGTGGTTGTTCTCGACATCTCGATGCCTGACCACAGCGGGCTGGACGTGCTCAAGCAGCTCAGGTCCGAGCGGCCCAAGCTGCCGGTGTTGGTGTTGAGCATGTATTCGGAAGACCAGTATGCGATGCGCGTCCTGAAGGCCGGTGCCTCCGGCTATCTGACGAAGGAGAGCGCGGCCGACGAATTGGTCAAGGCCATCCGCAAAGTGGTGAGTGGTGGCAGGTACGTCAGCCCGCTGCTGGCCGAGAAACTGGCCTTTGAGATAGGGGCCGATACCGGCAAGCTGCCCCACGAGACGCTGTCCGACCGGGAGTTCCAGGTTCTGCGGCTGATAGCGGCCGGCAAGCCCGTGAAAGAGATTGCCGCGGAGCTGTCGCTGAGTGTCAAGACCGTCAGCACCTACCGGGCGCGGTTGCTGGAGAAGATGAACCTGGGAACCAACGCGGAGCTGATCCACTACGCCATTCAAAACCACTTGATCGACTGACCCCCCTTCTCTCTACGCTTTTTCCCTGCTCCTCCCGGAGGGGCGATGTAGGACAAAGACCGACAGGCGAGCGAGCCTGTCGCCTACAATGGAATCAGACCTCCACCGATAGACTCGCGCGTTCCGGGCGCGTACAATCATGGTGGGCGAGCGCATAGCTTCGGCGGGTACGCCATCGAGCGCCTTAGCCTCACTAGTCAGCATCAAGATAGGGAGATCACAACAATGGCAGACAAGACCAGCCAGACCAAACCAAAACGATTGTCCAAAGGCCAGCGCAAGCACGTGCGCCGGACCAAGCAGGCGGCCCGCAAGGCCGGCTCCCCTCTCTAGCATTGGGAAAGGACGAAAATGGAAAGGTACAACACGTGCCCTCCGCTTTTGACCCCTCGATTCCTCTCGTCTTCCCGGAGGGTTGATGTAGGACAAGTACCGACAGGCGAGCGCGCCGGTCGCCTACACCGGAATCAGACCTCCACCGATAGACCCGGAGGTGCCGAGCGGGTACAATCTCCAGTGATGGACAAGCTCAGGGTCTTTATTTGCGACGATTCGGCCTCCGTGCGGGAACGCCTGGTCACGATGGCGTTGGACCTGCCGGAGGTGGACATGGTGGGACAGGCCGAAGATGCGCCTGGGTCCGTGGACGCCATTCGCCAGGCACAGCCCGACGTCGTGATCCTCGACATCCGTATGCCGGGGGGCAGTGGCATCGAGGTGCTGCGAAGGCTGAAAGAGATGACGCCGGCCCCGGCGGTCATCATGCTGACCAACTTTTCCTACGAGCAGTATCGGACCAAGTGCGAGGCCGCCGGCGCGGACTTTTTTTTCGACAAGTCCACCGAGTTCGACCAGATCCCACTTGCCCTGGAGCAGGTGCGCCAGGGTCTGCGGGCCGCTCGGGGGGACAGACGCCCGGCATGCTGGCGCAAGGGTCTGACATGCTAGTCCCAGCAGTAGAAGGCCTCGCTCCGGGCAGCGGACAGACTGCCGGCGCGCGACGCAGACCGGAGCACCAAGGCAAGCTGAGGGCAGCCGGACGGCTCCAAGCGAACAGATGGATCTCGGGCTGAACGGGGTCAAAGAGTCGCGTCACACAGCCTTTTTTCAATCAAGCGTGCAAAGGAGAAAGCCATGGCCGACAAAGACAAAGAGAAGGTAGCAGTCGAGGAAGAAGGGAAGAAAGCCAAGAAGGACAAGGGTAAGAAGGACAAGGGCAAGAAAAAGAAGGACAAGAAGAAGAAGTGATTCCGGCCGGACACGGAGAACCCGTGATTCAAGTACTGAAGAAGGAGAGGAACAATGATTAACCTGATTGTAACCATCATCGTAGGGGCGATCATCGGCTGGGTGGCCGGCATGATCATGAGGACGCGGGGCGGCCTGCTGGTCGATCTCGTCGTGGGTATCGTGGGCGCCTTGCTGGCCGGCTTTCTGTTTGGCAAGGGCATATTCAGCCAGAGCAGCTTTGGCATAGTGGCCATTCTGTGGTCGCTGCTGGGCGCCGTCATCCTGCTGGCCATCTTCAAGCTCCTCTTCCGGGGGCGTTGACGCCAGCCGATCTGCCCGGCAGACACCGGAGCCCGGGCGGACCGACTGAACGCAGGAATAGGCCAGGGTGACACGTGAGCGCCGCGGGGGAGGGGCAGCGTGTCACCCGGAATCTCTAGACGCATCTGCCGCACGAGCCATAGCCGAGTTATGGACTTGCCCAACCAAGCGAACCCGCACCCATCAGGTTGGGCACACAGCACCAATTCATCTGGGAGGTGGCCAATGCCACGTACGCTCGTTCTCGCCGGACTGCTCATTGACTCGTGGCGCGACCAGTCGTCGCAAAGCGAACCCAGTGAAATGAGCCCGCCGGGCGGCGCAACCTCGATCAGCCGGTTCGGAGGCACGTTCGACGACGGTACTTCGGTGCCACGCCTGACGAGCCTGATCGAGCTCGTCGCCACGGAATGGCAGCCTCGCTAAGGAGTCACCGTGAACGAAGACACGCAAACCAAGCGGGTCAAGATCACTCACCCGGTGCGGCGCTTTATCTTCTATGTTGTCCTTCTGCTCGCCGCCTTCCTGGGTGGCTTTATTTGGATGGGACTGAAGTACCGTGCATGCTCCGCCACCCTCTCTGAGGCAGAGCGCCAATCAGGCCTGGTTAGAATGGAGGTTCTCCTTGGCTCTGCGGCCATCGACGCGCGCCGGGGAGATTTCGAGACGGCCCGTCTGGCTGCCAGTGACTTTTTCACTTCCCTGCGGGCAGAAACGGACAAGGGCGTTGACTCGGCCCTGTCGCAGGCACAAATAGACGGCGCACAGCCTCTCTTTGCCCAGCGCGATCAGGCCATCACTCTGCTGTCTCGTGGGGATGCTGCTTCCGCAGATCTGCTATCCGATCTGTACGTGGCATTTCGTACGCTCGTCAGCCCGTGAGGCAACTTGTACGCAAGTGGCTGCTCTTACCGGTGCCGTTTGGTCTGAGCGCCTGCCGGCCCGCTGACGGATCTGCGGGCCACTGCCGGCAACCGGCCGCGGGGGGCCGGGAGAGCCATCGAACAAGACGTTTATCACTCATATCGTTCAGGAGGGAACAAATGAAACTCAGCGCTCCAAGACAGATTACCTGGATCATTGCCTTGATCCTCGGCGTAGTGGGGATCCTGGCAAACCTGACGACCATTCCGGTCGTCACTGCGGCAATTGGCTTCTGGCTCGTGGTCGTGGCGTGGGCCCTGCTGCTGATCGCGTCGATCACACGCGGCCTGTAATTCGGCGGTCGGCGGTCATGCAGATGGACCGGGGCGCAGGCGGCGGCCGTATGGCAGGCCCCGCAGAGGCTGTCGTCTGCGCCCTATGGCTTCACACTTCATTCTTGGCCAGAGGGGCTTCTCCATCTGCTGACTGCAGAGAATTCTCTTCGCGCGATTCAAGAGGCGGGGTTTCTGTGCGGTCCAAACTCATATCATCCCATGAGGCGGGATCATCCAGTGACTCCAAGTGCGTAAACAAGGTAGCACTCGGCAATGCTTGGCGGATGTCAGCCTCTATGGACTCTAGCAGCCGATGGCCGCGCTCAACTGTCCATAGACCGGGAACCAGCAGATGAAGTGACACGAACTGTCGCGCTGCGGATTGCCGGGTACGAAGTGCGTGGTACTGGACTCCGCTCTGCACATACGGTTCCAATGCCTTCTGTAGCTTGTTCTGATCCTCCGTTGACAAAGCTGTGTCCATCAACCCCGACACGGACTTGCGCACTATACCGATTCCAGTCCAAATGATATTGGCCGCCACCAGGCAAGCCACGATGGGATCGAGCCGTTGCCAACCGGTGAGTGCCACCGCGCCGACCCCAGCCAACACCCCCGCCGATGTCCAGACATCCGTCATCAAGTGCCGGGCATCGGCTTCCAGTGTGATGGAGTGATGTTGTCTGCTAACCCGCAGCAAGACCCGCGCGACAAAGAAGTTGACGAGCGAGGCCACAACCGAGACCCCCAGTCCAAGCCCCACTTGCTCAATGGGCTTTGGGGCAATCAGCCGTGGAATAGCCGCCGCGACGATACTCGCGGCGGCCACCAGGATCAACGTTCCTTCGACGCCACTTGAGAAGTATTCGGCCTTGCCGTGTCCGAAAGCATGGTCCTCATCGGCCGGACGAGCGGCTATCGTCAACATCGCCAACGCCATGAGTGCGCCGACAAGGTTGACGACAGACTCTAGCGCATCTGACAGTAGACCGACCGAGCCGGTCAGGAAATACGCACCGGCCTTTAGTGCGATAGTGACAATGGCCGCGGCAATCGAAAGCCAAGCAAAGCGTGTAAGAGATGAGCGGTTTGCCGTATCAGATGTCATGGCGTAGATTCTCCGAGGTGCCGGCCTCATTCTCGGCCTTCATCTGGCAGGCCGGCTCACCGGGTAAAGCAAGCGTGGCGCGGAGTGTGACGCCGCCTGCGCCCCTGGCACTAAGCGATAGCATTCCCCGCTGACCTCCTTGCTTCCTATGGTGCAAAGCGCCGTCGAACTTTCGCTGCGATCTCCCGCACTGTCATCTTGTCGGCAGCCTCGATCGCAAGGATATGTCCCTTGATTCCTTCACTCTCAAGACGTTTCTCGAGCTCACCCTTGGCCTCACCTGGACCGAATATCTGGATAGAGTCCCCGTCACGAATGGCGGCGATGACTCTATCGTAGTAGTCGTTGAGGTGGTCCCCAAACTGCCGATCGCGCACGTCCTCATCCGAGCCATGCTCGGACCCGCGGCCGGCAAACCGGGTATGCTTTTCCATGTGGGAGGTGATCTTGCTGACTTGTTCCCCTTCCTCGCTGACAATCACAATCACGGCCTTCCGGTGGTCAATCCACAGACCGATCTCCTTGCTCATTGATCTCTCCTTATTGATGTCTGGATGAACTGACTCGCTTGAAATCGATGTATCCCCGCTCGACGTCTGTATCAATCAACTGCACGCGTACCCGGTCGCCGACATCCAGGCCGCCGAACCCCTGCAGCAGTTTGCCTTCGACCGGCATGCTGAGAAGCCGGACCCAGGTGCCCTTCGACGAAGCGCCGGTTACAACCGAATCAAACTGCTCCCCGATCTTCGATTCAAGCAGAAGCGCGGCAGCGGATTTGCCGACCTGGCGCTCGACCTTGTCGGCCGCATCCTCTGCTTCGGTGAAGTGCTCCGCCAGGGCGCCCAGCTCGGCATAGCTGTACGGCGCAGGCTCGGCCCTCCAGGGCAGCTTTCAGCAGGCGTTGGGTCACCAGGTCGGGATAGCGACGGTTGGGGGCGGTGGAATGGGCATAGTCCTTGACTGCGAGGCCAAAGTGCCCTGGGGCCGCGTCGCCCGGAAGCTCTGCGACATATTCACCGGAGCCCAGAAGCTTGATCACCGCCAGGGATAGGTCAGGGAATCCCGTGGGATCGGAGGCTTTCTCTTTGACCAGAAACTGGTCCAACGCTTTTGAGTCTGGATCATCGGGTAGCGTGAACCCATGCTCCCCGGCCAGCTCGACAATCCGTTCCCATCGCCTGGGAGTGCGGACCACGCGGCGGATCGAAGCAAATCTCTTGGAGGCGAGATAGCGGGCGGTCACGCCATTGGCTGCAATCATGAGATCCTCGATGAGTTCCGTAGCGCGGTTCTTTTCCTCGGCCTCGAGATCGCGGATTTGATCGCCGTCAAAGACCGGTTTCGCTTCAATGGTCTCCAGACTGAGGGCCCCGTGAACATGCCGGAGATTCCTCATCCTTTGTGCCATGCGGTCCTGCAGGCGCAGATTCTCCGCCAGTCCATCCACGGCAGCGACCGCTTCCGGCACCGGGCCATTCCCCTCCAGCCATGTTGCCACGCTGTTATAGGCGAGCTGAGCGTGATTGCGGACCAACGCCCGATAGATATCAGAGCTCTGCAGGGATCCGTCCGCGGCAATGACCATTTCAAGAACAATTGCGAGGCGATCCTCGTGTACGTTCAGTGAGGTGAGCCCCGTGGACAGCTTTTCGGGCAGCATCGGGAAATTCATGGCCGCGGTATAGACAGAGGTCGTGTTGTGGCGAGCGTATTCGTCAAGGGCCGAGCCCTTCTTGACGAGCGAGTCTACATCCGACACGGCAACCAGGATCTTGGCCGTGTCGCTTGGCAGTGCCTCCGCCACGGTCAACTGATCGAGGTCGCGGGAGTCGTCGTTGTCAATCGAGGCCCACAGAAGATTCCTTAGGTCACGAACAAGATGCTCTTTGCCGCCTGGCTCACCGCTCACTGCTGGGGGCGCCTGAATCCTGCCGAGCTCGGCGAGTGCTCCGGCGGTGAAGTCGGGGAGCAGGCCATGCTCAATCATCGCCCTGTGGGCGAGGCTCTCCAAAATGGCACGGTGCGCTTTTCCGTGGTGTTGAGTTTGTGTCACGAGAGTACCTCCGGTCACCTGATTCGAGGAATGCCCGTCGCGTTCCCGTTCCTAGCACCAGATCATTCCCTATTCTACCACCGAGGCGCTGCCCCGTCAAACGATAGGATGCGGCCCCTTCCGCAAAGTTGAGCCTCACCCCTATGCGCAGCCCCGCCATTGGGCGACACTTTTTGATGTAGGACAAACACTGACACTCGAGCGAGCCCGTCGCCTACGACGGAATCGGACCTCCACCGATAGACTTGAGCGTGCCGAGTGTGTACAATCTTCAGTGACATACAGAGTCAGGGTCACTTTGGGCGATGATTCGGCCTGAAGGCAGCTTGTTCGAAGCAAACAGGGGAGTCAAAGACCGACCATGCGTGAGTGCGGCTGGCTTTCTCGAGCCGGGCGCCACCGACGCAGTTCAGTGGAAGGCGGATCTGGCCAGTCCCGCATCATACCGAAAGACAGAGGAGCAGTGTGGCGCACCTTCAGCCTTCGCAGCTAGACGAGTGGACGTTTCGGAGGGTCGTGTGGGCGACCCTCGTCCTCGTTTCTATCGCCCTTGGCTTCTGGCTTGCTCTACCGGTTCAGCCAAGTCGTCTTCATCTTGTTTGTCGCCATTCTGATGGGCACGGTGATCAGGCCGGCCGTAGCGTGGCTGCATCGGCGAGGACTCCCCCGGATAGCGGGGGTCACCCTTGTCTACTTGCTGCTGCTCGCCCTGCTGATCGGCTTCGTGCTGTTGCTCGTCCCCTTGATTGTCGAGCAAGGCACGACGATCGCTGCTGCGGTGCCGGGCTACTACCAAAGCCTGCGCGAGTGGATGGTGAACAATTCCAATCAGCTAATCATGCGCTTGGGAGAGTTCCTCCCGGCGACACTGCCCAGCCTGCAGCCGGTACTGCAAACGGGACAGGAGACGATGGATTCGGCAGGGCAGGCGCTTGGTTACGTGACTTTGATGGCCAGGATCCTCTTCATTGCCACCATCATCCTCGTACTAACCTTTCACTGGACGCTCGATGGGCCGCAAGCCATCCGCTCTCTGTTGCTGCTGTTCCCACGAGGGCAGCGCGCGGGCGTAGGCGAGCTTGTTTCGGCCATGGAAACCAAAGTTGGCTCCTTCATTGCCGGACAAGGCGTCCTTTGCCTGGTTATAGGCATCATGGCTCTGGTAGCCTATCTGCTCATCGGCTTGCCCAATGCCCTGGTCCTGGCGCTCGTGGCGGGCGTGATGGAGGCCGTGCCAATGGTTGGGCCGCTGCTGGGTGCCATTCCTGCGGCGCTGGTTGCCCTGTCCATCGCACCTAGCAAGCTGGTCTGGGTCATCGTCGCCACAGTTGTCATTCAGCAGCTAGAAAACAACCTGTTGGTGCCGCGCGTCATGCGCAAGGCGGTTGGGGTCAATCCCTTCGTCTCCCTGCTGGCGGTTTTTGCTTTCGGCTCACTGTTCGGCATTGCCGGAGTGCTCATGGCGATCCCCATGACGGCCATTATCCAGCTCTTGCTCAATCGCTTCGTCTTTCGTCCGGAAGCCGCAGAGCCGGAGGTCTCGGCCGGCCGCGACTATGCCAGCCGGCTGCGCTATGAGGCGCAGGATCTGGCCCGAGACCTGCGCAAGCAGGCGCGGCTCACGAAAGGGGGCTCGGACCTAAGGATCAAGCAGACCGATCAGATAATGGATGAGATTGAGGCCATCACCACTGACCTTGATTCTCTGCTGGCCCAGGCCGGCGGCCCGGATGCAGCATGACGAAGCACCTGGTACGGTTCGGTACGGCGATTCTGACCACCGCGCTGGCACTGGTGGTACTGTGGCAGTTCCGCATCGTCGTCGTGTACCTCCTGGTCTCGCTTGCGCTTGCGGCTGCGGTCCGTCCATTGGCAAAGCACTTGACCATGCAGAAATGGACAGTGCGGCTGGCCTTGATTTTGCTCTACTTGGTTGCCGTTGGCAGCCTTGGTTTCGGTCTTTTCCAAGCCGGTAGAGTCCGTGACCGGTGAGATACAGCAGATGGCCCGCGCTGCGTCGGTGCAGGGCGAGTGGAGGCTGCCCCAATGGCTGGAGGGCACCGCCTTCCAACAGACACTGATTGGCTGGCTGCCAACGCCTAATACGCTCTTCGAAGGAGTTACCGGCGACCAAGGCCAGCGAGTGCTGCCGGCCCTGCTCGGATTCACGCGGGGCATTGGCGGTTTCGTGACCGGCGCACTCGTCGTCCTGTTTTTGAGCCTCTATTGGAGCAGCAACCAAGTCCATTTTGAACGGCTCTGGCTCTCGTTGCTTCCATCGGGGCAGCGCAACCGAGTGCGTGGTATCTGGCGCACAATCGAGTTTGACACCGGCGCCTACATACGCGGCCAGCTAGTCCAGAGCCTCCTTGCGGGGTTACTATTGGGCCTGGGTTACTGGGCGCTTGGGTCACCCTATCCCGTGCTGCTGGCGCTGATCGGCGCTTTGGCTGGCCTGATACCCGTGGTTGGGGCGCCCCTGGCGCTCCTTGCACCGCTCCTGGTGGGGCTGCTGACCGGTGTGCAGATTGGCCTCTTGACGGCTCTCTACACGCTCATCGTCTTGATTGTCTTGGGGGTATGGGTCAAGCCATGGCTTTTCAAACGCAGGTGGGACAACCCTATTCTGACCGTGGTCATACTGGCTGCCATGGCCGACGCGTTTGGCCTTCTCGGCATCATCCTTGCGCCGTTCCTGTCAGGCGTCTGCCAAATCCTGTGGAGTAGCCTGGTCAGCCGCCGTGCAGTTACGGGGTCTGCAGCCCAGGTTTCGGACCTCAAGGAGCGGCAAGCCGTGGTGTGGGCTGCAATCAAGGGGATGGGCGAGTCGCCTCCCCCACTGGTGACCAGCACCATGGAGCGGCTCACTCGCCTGATTGAGAAAGCTGAACCAGTTCTGCAGGCAGTTCTGCCGGCCGGACGCTCCGGGCCATCTGACTCGCCCCAATCTAGCACGGTTGAAGGCGGGCCACCCGTATCCACAAAACCCTGAAGAACCAGACGATGACCGCACCCAAGATGGCAAGACATGTGGCACACCTGTGGCAGCAGGGTATCCGCAGCGCGCACAGGCTTGACGACAAGACACACGGCTGGTTAGGGCTATTGGCGGCCGCGGCGAAAGAGACTCTGAGGCCTGCCTCGGGGACTACGGCCGCGGCCATGGCCTACTATGCCCTCTTCTCCCTCTTTCCCGTCACCCTCTTGACCATCGCTATCGCTAGCTTCAGCCTTGGCCCGGCGACGGAGCAGCAGCTAACCGTACAAAAGCTCGAGTTCTACGCGCCGGCCCTGGGCCAGTTGCTGGGTCCAAATATCGACGAGATCGTCCGGGCACGTGGACCAGCCAGCATTGTCGCCCTTGCCGGACTGATCTGGTCTGCCTCTACGGTCTTTCACACGGTGACCCTCACCCTGGATGGAATCTGGAGTACGAAACGACGCCGCCCTGTCTGGAAGCGGCGCGGCTTGGCAATGCTATTCGTCTTGGGCTTGATTGGCTCGACTCTCTTCCTGGCGTCCCTTGCCGGCAGCATGATTTCCAGCCTCCGCCCCTGGTTGCCCGACCAATTCATCCCGATCGGAGGTGGTATCAGTTTGGCACTGGCGATCTTGCTCGATGTTGCCTCATTCATGGTGCTCTACATGCTGCTCCCGCATGGGGCGGCTAGCTGGCGCGAGATCTTGCCCGGCGCGATTGGGGCCGGCTTTCTCTGGGAGCTGGCCAAGAAAGCCTTCCTGTTCTTTGTTTCCACCTACATCTCCATGTCGAACCTGGTCTATGGTTCGGTGGCAGCCATCATCGCCTTCCTGACCTGGGCCTATCTGAGCAGCCTCATCTTTCTCTTTGGCGCCTACTTGAGCGTCTTCTACTACCGGCTTAGGCAGCAGCGGCGAGAAGCGGCAGTCCCAAATCCTGGTGGCACGCCGGTGAAACGGATGGCCGATCGTTCCAAGAGCATCATGGAGCTACCTGAAAACTGACAGACAAGTCAGCCTCCGTCCTACAGCAGCATCAGGTTTTCGCTGATAGTCGGATGGGCGCTGAGCATGTACAGTGGTACTGTAGAATGCAGAAACCAAGGAGAAGACAGAATGGACAATGATCACCAGGTGTTCGGGGACATCGCAAAGTATCTATGGGGCTTTTTGGTCGGGCTGCTGATGGGTGGCCTGGCGGGCGCGATGGCGATGCTGTTGCTGGCGCCCCAATCGGGGAAGGAGACTCGCGGCCAAATCCGGCAGCAAGGCATCGAGCTGCGCGATCAGACGGTCAGAAGCGTGGAAGGCGCAGTGGCGCAGGCCCGCGGCAAAGCCCGCCAGATCACGGACGACGTACGGGAGCAGGCCGGAGAGCTACAGCAACGTGGTCAGGATCTGCTCGCTGAGCAAAGGGGCCATTTGTCCAGAATCCCTCAAAGATGCGGGACAGGCAGTCGAAGCCTAACCGCTGGTCTGGGAGCGAGTCTCCAAGGGAGTTACCATGAGCGAAAAACGGCCGTCCGAACCGGTCAAGAAGACCACTCACCGGATGCTGGGCTTTATTCTCTATGTTGCACTGCTACTCGCCGTCTTCCTGCGGGGCTTCGTCCCCAGGTGGCTCAAGTCCCGCCGGTGCTCCTGCCGTCTCTCTGAGGCAGAGCGCCAATCCAGCCTGGACAAGATGCAGATTGGCCTTGCCTCCGCGGCCATCGACGCGCGGCGGGGAGACTTTGAGACAGCCCGTGTGGCGGCCAGTGACTTTTTCACTGCCCTACGGGCAGAAACGGACAAGGGCGTAGATTCGGCCCTCTCTCAGGAACAAGTAGCGGGAGTACAGCCCCTGCTTGCCCAGCGCGATCAGATCATCACGCTGCTTGCGCGTGGGGATGCCGCTTCTGCGGATCTGCTATCTGAGGTGTATGTGTCGTTTCGCAGGCTCGTGAACCCCTGAGAGGCAGGCCGCAACTGTGGCCGCGCCTCCTCCGCCGTGGGAACTCTCGATCTGAGAGGAGAAGGACAACAAATGGACACCAAAGAGCTTGTCAGTAGATATGAGGCTGGAGAACGGAGTTTCCTCAAAGCTGACCTGCACACGGCCGACCTGCGTGGCGCCAACCTTGAAGGGGCCGACCTGAGCGGGGCCGACTCTGACCCACGCCATTCTGCGCGGGGGTGCCCTGTCCGGCGCCAACCTGAGCGGGGCCAATCTGGCCGGTGCCGACTTGAGCGACGCAGGCCTGAACGGGGCCAACCTGGAAGGGGCCAACCTGCGCGAGGCCACCCTGATTGGAGCCGGCCTGCTGGGGGCCAACCTGCATGGGGTTGACCTGCGCATGTCCCGCCTGAGCGGGGCCAAGCTGGACGCGGCCAACCTGGGCACGGCTCTCTTGAGCGAGGCTGACCTGAGCGGGGCCAACCTGAGCACGGCCCACTTGAGCGGGGCTGACCTGAGCGGGGCCAACCTGCGCACAGCACACCTGGGTGGGGCCGACCTGAGCGAGGCCGTCCTGCGTACGGCTCACCTGAGCGAGGCCAAGCTGAGCGGGGCCAACCTGAGTGAGGCCGACCTGGGCGGAGCCGACCTGACGGCGGCCAACCTGACGGGGGCTTATCTGAACAGCGCCGATCTGACGGCGGCCAACCTGACGGGGGCTAACCTGAGCGGGGCCTATCTGAACCATGCTGACTTGAGCGGGGCCAACCTGAGCGGTGCCGTCCTTGACCAGACACACCTCAGCGAGGCGAACCTGACCGGCGCCACAGTGACTCCCGAGCAACTAGCCCAGGCGAAGAGCCTCGCGGGCGCGACTTTGCCCGATGGCACAGTCCAGGGCTAGGAACAGCGCAGAGTCACGCTCCGACAGAGCTACTTCGAAGCCATCCGCAGGGTCGGGATGGGCGCAGTGCGGATTGCCGGCGCTTCAATTGAGTCAGCACGGGGCTTGCGCGAATCCGGCCATTCGGCTATACTGCAGTAGCCGTTCCTCGGACCGCCGGCGTCGCAGTGGTGTGGCTATTCCGGCGAGAGAAGTGCCGGGCCAGGATAGCATGCACAATCCTGGATGAGCGCCTACCTGCCGGCCTGGCGTCCAAAACCCGAGCACGTTTGGCATGCCAGGCGTCGGCCTATGCCGGCGGCCGGTCGAATTGGCGCGGGCGCTGTAGCCCAGGAGGAAGCAACATGGACCGAGCCACGCCTTCTCGCGGCAACGAAGAGATTGAGCTCTACATCCGCACCTACTATTCCCTCCTGCGCTCCACCGGCGACATCCGCGTGCGCTCCCTGGAAGAGACGCACACCGCGATGGGCTCCAGCCTCCACCTAGATGCCGAAAGCCCCATTGCCGACATCTCTGCCTTTGTCTACAGCGTCATGCGCCTGCCCCAGTGCCTCCCCTCCGTCCGGCTGGTGCTCATGGCCCAGTCGGAGGAGGTCTTTGACCGGCGCGGATACCCCGACGTCGACAAGTGGGAGCCTGTCACCGCCCACTCGCGGCGCCGCAAGATGTTCTACGACGGCAGCGCCACCCTGGCCGCCTTTATCGCCAGCATCTCCGACATCGACGACCTGATCCCGATGCTGACGGCCTACCAGATCGAGTGGAACAAGCTGCACGAGCGGCTGGTCGAATCCCCCATCCTCGCCTGGATCGAGGATCACGTGTCGGGCCGCAAGCCGCTCGCGCCCGAGCAGGTGGGTGAGATCGCCAACCGGCTGAACCTATCGGCCGACGATTTCGTCAAGCTCCAGAGCGCCTGGGGCCCGGCACTCTGGCCCAACCTGCTGGCCGCC
This sequence comes from uncultured Chloroflexia bacterium, assembly GCA_963701775.1. Lineage (GTDB taxonomy): Bacteria > Chloroflexota > Anaerolineae > JAAYZQ01 > JAAYZQ01 > DAOQVR01. The sequence goes on along the minus strand of CAVPBH010000025.1, from coordinate 178,162 downwards.
GGCCGGGCCAGGAAGGACATGTCCATCCACCTGCTGGCCGGCTCGCTCACCGACTACCGGCGGGCCACGGCCGGCTGGTGGCTGACCATCGTGCAGGAGATCGACCGAGCCCTGAAGAGCGACTTGCTCTACCGCCCGGTCTACATCGTCTCCTCCAACACACACAGCCTGGCCAACCTGCTTTCGGGCTATGCCCTCACCATCGAGCCGGCGCTGGCGGCTTTCCTGGAGGAGGCCAACCCCGAGAACCTCTGGCATGCCTACAAGCGGCTCAAGGCAGACGGAGCGCAGGGCGAGATGCACAACCTGCTCTACTACGCGCTCAGCAGATACCTCCGCCACGGCCCCGAGGAGGCCCAGCAGGCCAAGACGGCCACCATGCGGGAAGCCATGCGCACCATGGGCCTGCTGCACGTCGAGAACCCCCGCTATCTCGACGTCGCGGCGCAGGTCTTTGAGCTGAAGGGCCTCTGCCCCGACTGCTTTGACCCGCGCCTTGGCATGGACGACCTGGGGGCGCTCCGCGAGTCCGATGCCATCATCTTCAACGTCGACTATCCGCTGGGCATGGCCGCTTACCAGATCTTTACCGAGGCGGCGGCCAACCTGGGCGACCTGCGCGGCGTCTATCTCATGGGCAAGGCGGCCACCCTCAACGGCCAGGTGGGCGACGTGATGATCCCCAACGTCGTCTACGACGAACACTCACAGAACACGTTCCTCTTCAAGAACTGCTTCTCTGCGGCCGACGTCGCACCCTACCTGTCGGAGGGCAGCGTCTTTGACAATCAGAAGGTGGTCACCGTCCGGGGGACGTTCCTCCAGAACCGGGAGTTCGTCGGCCTCTTCTACAAAGAGGGCTACACCGACATCGAGATGGAGACCGGGCCCTACCTCAGCGGCGTGTACGAGGACATTTACCCCAAGCGCTACCCGGTGGACGAAATCGTCAACCTCTTCATCAATGCGCCTTACGACATCGGCGTGATCCACTATGCGTCAGACACGCCTTACAGCCGGCGGCAGAGCCTCCTCTCCAAGAGCCTCTCCTTCTTTGGCGTGGATGCCACCTACGCCGCCTCCATCGCCATCCTCAGGCGCATCTTTGCCCAGGAGCTGGCCCACCTCCGCTCCCGCCGGTAGTCTTGTCGTTGGTGGTGGTTTGTGGCAGCGACTGCTGTCGCTGCCACAAACCACCACCAAGAGCCATCTCGTCCAGGTAGCCCGGCGGGTCCCAAACGGCAGCACGGCGCGCTTGACATCTACGCCGGCTTGTGAGAGAATCTGCGGGCCGTACACGCTGTTCCGGCCAAGGCGTGGGACCTGGCTTCCTGCGCACCCAGAAGGCAGGAACTCGGCTCAACACCGGTCATTCTATCTTCTCAGGCATGGTTGCCCATGGTTCTTGGCTGTGTCCTGGCATAGTGTCCAGGGGTTCTAGGTGGGCATGCGTCGGGTGCCCCACTACGCGCCTCGGTCCACTCTGCGGGCCCGTCGTGTGCTGTGCCGTACCGGTCGACAGAAAGGAGGTGTGCCAGAGAACAAGAACTCATCGAGTCCACCCGTCGCTGCGACACGAACAACCGTTTCCAGACATACTCAATTGTAGAAAGGAGAACTCCCGTGCCTGACGTGCAGGCAAAGAAAAAGCTGTTCTACGGCTGGATCATCGTGCTGGTGGGGTTCGTCGTGATGTTCGCCACCGGCCCAGTCTTCTACGCGTTCGGCATCTATCTGACGTCCATGGTGAAGGACCTCGGCACCTCGCGGGGCGAAGCTGCCATTGCCGTCACGATCATGATGCTGATTGGAGTCGTGGTGAACCCCCTGGCGGGGACTGCGATCAAGAAGTTCGGAGCAAAACGGCTCATGTTGGCCGGGCTGGCCGTATTCATCCTCGGCCTGGTCCTGATGAGCCAGATCCGGACGGTTTGGCACTTGTGGCTCGTCCTCGGCGGGATCTGCGGCTTTGCCCAAGTGATCGCAGGCTACCTGCCGAACACGACGCTGGTGAACACCTGGTTTCGCAAGCTGCGCGCCACTGCCATGAGCCTGTTCATGCTGGGCGCAGGCGTTGGTACGTTGGTGTTTGCCCCGATCTTGGCGCAGATCGCCAAGACCAGTAGCTGGAGAAACGGCTACCTGGTGCTCGCCGCGGCCTCGGCCGTGGCGTTTGTCGTCGCCCTGCTCCTGGTCAAGAACAAGCCGGAAGACGTGGGACAGGGGGTCGACGGCGCAGCCCCCGGTGCTGCTGCCGGCCCGGCGCGGGCCCAGGCAGCCGCCGGCAAGTTCGTGTCCTGGACGGCCAAGGAGGGGATGCGCACGGTCGCGATGTGGCTGATCGTGGTGACGGCTGCCGTCGGGCTCTTCACGCACCAGCTCATCAGCACCACCCAGGTCCCCCACCTCATGGACCGCGGCTTTGACCCGCTGATCGCCGCCGGCGCCATCGGCTTGATGACGGCAGTGGGCATCGTGGGCAAGCTCGTGTCGGCTTTGGCCGACCGCGTCCCGGCCCGCTACCTGATCGCCGCCTCGCTGGCGTTCATGGCCGTCGGGCTGTTTTTCCTGCTCCGGGCAACTGGGCTTCCCAATGTCTATGCCTATGTCGTGGTGTACGGCCTCGGCTATGGCGCTATCTTTGTGCTGGTGCCCACCATCCTGGGAGCCTACTACGGGGCGGCGTTCCCGCAGCTCTACGGCGTGCTGGCGGCCATCATGTCGCTGGCGGGCGCCCTGGCGCCCATCGTGGGCAACTTTGTCTTCGATGCCACCGGCAGCTACCAGATCCCCTACTACATCACCCTGGGCCTCCTGGCCGTCGGTGTGGTGTGTGCCCTGCTTGCATTCCCGCCCAAGCACGCGAGCCCAAAGGCAAGCTAGGGAGCCAAACCGCTTCGGAGACCGTGACGGGTTCCCACTCCGCCTGCCGGGGACCGGTCATAGCCCGGAGCGGCTCAACAGACAAGGAGGCTTTGGCCGGTTCCCGCGAGGATCCGTTCCGGCCAAAGCCTCCAACTGGCCACCGCTCCGTCTCTGCAGCAGCCCTCGCTAGACCCCCAGCTCGTCAACCAACCCCGGAAGCTCGTCCAGCCCCGCGATCGTCCGGTCGGGGCGTATCCCGGCGGCCTGCAGCCGCTCCTCGGGGGTGAGTCCCTCCTGCCTGGCGTCCTCGCGCGAAGGGATCCACACGCTGCGCATGCCGGCCCGCTGCGCGCACAGGACATCGGCCTCCAGGGAGTCGCCTACCATTACGACCGCCCCGGCCGGCAGGCCCCACGCGGCCGGGAACGGCTCCAGGGCGGCCGGGTCCGGCTTCCGGATGCCCACGGCCGCCGAGCTGAGGGCCGGGTACAGGTACTCCCGGAACCCAAAACGGTCGACCAGCCGCTGGATGAAGCGGTCACTCGTCGCGTTTGAGAAGAGGCCCAGCCGCAGGCCGCGCGCGGCGAGCGCGCGCAGCACCGGCACTGCGGCGGGATAGGCGCTCCAGCTCGCCTCCTCGTAGGCAAAGAAGGCGTCGCAGGCGCCCTGCACCAGCTCCGGCGGGGGGTCGGGCAGGCCAAAGTGGGCAAAGGTCCACCGCATCGACTCCTGCGCCGTCACCTCGCGCAGCGTCTCCTTGGCGTAGGCATACCCGTCGTCGCGGCGCCGGAGCAGCGCCCGGGCAAACGCCATGCCGTCGATCCGGCCGCCGTCTGGCGACGCGGGGGCGGGTTTCAAACCCGCCCTCACGGTCTGCCCGGTACCTGTCAACGCCTGCCCGTCCAGGAACGTGGCCAAGTCTGCGGCACCCCGCTCGAACACCTCGGCCCACGTGCCGTCCAGGCCCATGAGGGTATGCCCCAGGTCAAAGATCACACCCTGAATGCGCACGAGCTCCTCCTACCAGGGGAATGGACGCGGAGCGTCCGATGGGCGTGCCCACGGGGGACCGTGGGCACGAGGGTAACCCTTCACTGCGTTCAGGGCAGGCCCTGCGCCCATCAGACGGTGCCGGCCCGACCAACGCCCACAAGGGGCTATGCTACACCTCCCGTGTGCTCACTTTCTCAGTGATTCAATACCCCGCGGCCTTGTCGACCAGGTTCAGCAGCACATCACCCGCCAGGTACCGCCGCAGGTTCTCGGCGAACAGCGCCGCCGCCCGCTCGTCGTAGTGGGGCGAAAAGCCGGCCACGTGGGGCGAGATCAGCGCATTCTCCAGGTCCCAGAGCGGGCTGTCCGCCGGCAGTGGCTCCGCCTCGAACACGTCCAGCCCAGCGCCGGCAATCCACCTCTCGCGCAGCGCACGCGCCAGCGCCGCCTCGTCGACGATCGCGCCGCGCGAGATGTTCACCAGGTAGGCGCCCGGCTTCATCGCCCGCAGCTCCGCCTCCCCGACAACGTGCGTCGTCGCCGGCGTCAGCGGCAGCGCGAGGACGACATAATCGCATTCCGCCAGCATCTCGTGCAGCGCCGTGGGCGGGTAGTAGCGCTCGGGGATCGTGCCCTCCGGGTCGCCGGTGCCCAGCACGGCGTACCCCCGCTCGGCGGTGCTGCCCGTGCGGCCCATGGCGAGCACGCGCATGCCAAAGGCCTGCGCCAGGCGGCCCACCTCCCGCCCAATGCTGCCGTAGCCCAGAATGCCGAGGGTGCTTCCGCGCAGCTCCGGCCGCGCAAAGGTCTCCCACCGGCCGGCCGGCCATTCGTGCCCGCGCTGGCAGCCGGTCCAGCGCGCCACCTGCCAGCGGTGCGCCAGCATCGAGGCCAGGACATACTCGGCGATCGGCGTGGCGTGGATGCCGCTGCTCGTCGTCAGGAGCACGTCGCTCTGCATGATCGGGTTGCCGAGCAGGTGGTCGGCGCCTGCGCTGTGGAGCTGCACCCAGCGCAGGCCCGGCGCGAGCGCCAGCGCGCCGTCCGGCACGCCAAAGGCGTACAGCACCTCTGTGTCCGGGTGCGCCGCGAGTGCGGTGCCAACGGCAGCCGCGTCGCGGCACGTCTGCTGGGTCACCCGCAGCCGGGGGGAGATGCCCTCTACCCGGCGCAGCAGCTCCTCGGTGAAGCGCAGCGTGGCCAATACGTGGATCTCTTTCATATCTCGGCTCCTGCCGCAATAGTGCCGGGAATGGAATCCCGGCCTACGGAATTGCCCTCCGATTATAGCACACCCCCCGTGCAGTGGCATAGTGGCACAGCAGACAGGCGCATGGACGCGGAGCGTCCGGCGGGCGTGCACCCGGGGACCGTGGGCACGAGCTGACAGGTGTCGCAGCGGCAGGCGGGCCTGGAATGGAATCCAGGCCTACGGGCTCCGAGTCTCTGGGCGTTTGCGATAAGGCCTCGGCCTGTGTTATAATCCCGCCTGCCCTGGGTCGGAACCCCGGGGTGAACCTGCGCGTTCAATAACCATAGGATGGGGCAATGAGGAATCGAATCTCGCTGGGGCTCGCTCTTGTAGCCCTGTTGGTGTTGCTCGTTGGCTGCGGATCTACGCCCGACCCCTACCCGCCGGGTGCGGTCGTTCGATTCTACCTTTTCTACGGGGAGACGTGCCCCGCCTGCCACGACGTGATGGAGAACTACCTGCCGGACGTCTACAAGAAGTATGGCGACCACCTGGAGCGCGAGGAGATCGAGGTCTGGGCTGACCCGGCCAAGTACAAGCAGCTCCTCGACCTGGAGGCCAAGCTGCTTCTGCCCGAGGCCAAGCGCGGCAGTGTTCCGGCGCTCATCATTGGCGACCACGTGCTGATCGGCAGCCGGGAGATCCCGGAGCAGCTCGAAGGGCTGATCGACGGCTACCTGGCACAGGGTGGGGTGGACTATGCTTCGGTCGACGGGCAGCCGGCTGTGCCTACCCCCGTCCCGACGACCTCGGCGGGCGCGACGGTGAACCTGGCCTACTTCTACAAGACGGGCTGCCAGGAGTGCGACCGCGTCGGCCTCGACCTCAACTACATCGAAAAGACCTATGCGCAGGTCAAAGTGCGCAAGTTCGACATCGAGGAGAACCAGGCACTGGCGGAATGGCTCGGCGGGCAGGTGGGCGTGCCCGAGGAACAGCGCCTGGAGAACCCGGCCGTCTACATCGGAGATGTGCACCTGAGCGGCGACCGGCTGGTCCTCAGCAACCTGGAGGCCGCCGTGCAGCAGCACCTCACCGCAGGGTCGGAAGCCACCTGGGACCGATTCAGCGCCCAGGCGGAGGAAGAGGCGCGCGCAAGCCTGATCGAGCGCTTCCGATCGCTCGGCGTGCTGACCGTCCTGGGGGCCGGGCTGGTCAATGGCCTCAACCCCTGTGCCTTTGTGACGATCGTCTTTTTCCTGTCCTACCTGGCCTTCATGGGCCGCCGCGGGCGCGAGATCCTGTTGGTGGGAGCCATGTTTACGCTCGGCGTTTTCCTGGCCTACCTGCTGGCCGGGCTCGGCCTGAGCCGCATCCTCCAGCCGCTGGCCGGAGTGCAGTCGGCCCTCAAGACCTGGGTCTTTGCGCTGACGGCATTGCTCTGCCTGGCGCTGGCGGGGGTCAGCCTGCACGACTATATCAAAGCGCGCCAGGGCAAGACCGGCGAAATGAAGCTCAAGATGTCGCTGGACGTGAGGAAGCAGGTCAACCGCGTCATCCGCGAGGGCTCCAAGATGCGGGCCTTTTACCTGGTGGCCTTTGTCGTCGGGGCGGCCGTCTCGCTGATCCAGCTCACCTGCACAAGCCCTATCTACCTCGGCATCCTTTTCTTCATCCACGACGTCCCCGAGATGCAGTCCAACGCGTTTCTCTACCTGCTCCTCTACAACCTGGCCTACGTGGTGCCGTTGATCGTCGTCTTTCTCCTGGCCTACTTTGGCACGTCGTCGGAGCAGTTGGGCCAGTTCATCACCAAGCGCACGCCCTTGATCAAGGCGCTCACAGTGGTGGTGTTCCTGGTCCTGGCCGCGTGGCTGGTCTACAGCCTGGTGTCGCTGACCGGGGTGGCGTAGCAGATGGCCGGGCGCCTCTACTACGCCGATCCCTACTGCACACGCTTCTCGGCACGCGTCGTGGAGCGCCTGGTGTGGGAGGGGAAGCCGGCCGTCGTGCTGGATGACACCGCATTCTACCCGACCAGCGGCGGCCAGCCCCACGATACCGGCATCCTGTCGTGCCCCGGAACGGGCGCGGTGCAGGTGCTGGACGTAGTGGAACGGGAGAGCGACGGCGCGGTCGTGCACCTTCTCTCCGCCTTGCCGGAGTGTGACGAAGTGGCCGGCCGGGTGGATTGGGACCGCCGCTTCGACCTGATGCAGCAGCACACGGGCCAGCACATCCTCTCGTCGGCCGCGCTGGAGTGCTGCGATGCGAACACGGTCAGCTTTCACCTGACCGACGAGCTGGCGACGATTGACCTGGACCGGGCGCCGCTCTCGGGCGAGGAGCTGGCGCAGATCGAGCTGCGGGCGAATGCGATCCTCTTCGAGAACCGCCCGGTCATTGCCCGCTTTGTGAGCGACAAGGAGCTGGCCGCCCTGCCGCTTCGCAAGCCGGTCAGCCACGCCGGCCCGGTCCGGATCGTCGAGGTCCCCGGGTTCGACTGCTCGGCCTGCGGGGGGACGCATGTCCGCGCGACCGGCGAGATCGGGCTCATCAAGATCACCCGCACCGAGCGGCGCGGAGCCGAGACGCGCGTCGAGTTCTTCTGCGGCGGCCGCGCTCTGAAGGACTATGCCGCCAAGAACGCGCTGGTCATGGCCCTGGCGGGCGAGTTCACGGTGGGCCATTGGGAGCTGGCCGATGCCGTCCACCGTCTGTCCGGCGACCTGCAGGACACACGCCGCGAGCTGCGCCGCTCACGTGATGCTCTGATCGACGCCGAGGCGGTGGCGCTGTGGCACGAGGCCTCGCCCGTCTCCCTCCCCGATGGGACGAGCGCTGAGGGCACGCACCTACCGGCTGGTCAAGGCCAACCTCCCAGGGCGGACGCCGGATGACTTGAAGCATATAGCCCAGCGGATCATCGCTTATTCCCGCACGGTCGTGCTGCTGGGCAGCGGGCAGCAGGTGGGTCAGCCTGGGCACCTGGTCTTTGCCCGCTCGGTGGACCTGGACACGCACATGGGGACGCTGATCCGCCAGGCGTGCGAGTTGATTGGCGGGCGGGGCGGCGGCCGGCCCGAGTTCGCGCAGGGGGGAGGGCCCGATGGCTCCCGCGTTCCAGAGGCACTGGATGCTGTTTCGAGTCGCCTTGCAGAGATGCTGTCGGCAGGCTAGCGACGGCTTGGTCCCAATGCTCTTCGTCCGGAGGCAAGCATGATCCGTGAAATCGCTCCTCGCATTTTCGTCGAGACCGAGTACCATGGCGCCAACGTGGCTTTCATCGTGACCGGCGAGGGGGTCATCCTGATCGACACCCCGATGCTGCCCACCCAGGCCCGCGCCTGGCTCGCCGAGATCCAGCGGCGCACCGATGAGCCGATCCTGTACATCATCAACACCGACCACCACCGGGCCCACGTGATCGGCGACCAGCACTTTCCGATGGCTAAGGTAGTCGCCCACGAGCATGCCTGGAAGGAGATGAAGAGCTATGGCGACAGCTTCCGCACCCGACTGATGAATATGTACCGGGAGCGCATCCCCGAGGCGGTCGAGGAGTGGAAGAGGACGCTGCGGATTGTCAAGCCCGAGATCACCTTCACAGGCCGCACGGTGCTGTTCAAAGGGGACAAGGAGATCCATCTGATCCCCGTGGGTGGCCATACCCCGGCTACGACCGTCGTCCTCCTTCCCAACGAGCGGCTGATCTTTACGGGAGATGCCGTCGTCACCAACCGCCCACCCTTCCTGTCGCAGGGCAGCACCAAGCAGTGGCTGGATGCCCTCACCTTGCTGCGGAAGATGAGCTACGATGTCCTGATCCCAGGGCATGGGGAGCTGACGGGGCACGAGGCGACCGATAGGATGTCAGAATACCTGCGCATGGTGCGACGGCGGGTGCGGATGGCCTACGTGGAAGGTATGGCCAAGGCGGAGGCAGCGCGCAGCCTCTCGCATCTGATCCGGTTTTGGCCAATCCCGCCGTTCGAGCGGCCGAAGGCCGACCGGCGCTTCAAGTCGGGCCTGGGCCGCGTGTGGAACGAGATCAAGGCCGAAGAGGTCGCCAAGGCCAAGGCGAAGAAGCGCAAGTAGGCACCTGCCGGGCGTCCAGATTGAACCACATGGATCCACGCGTCGCACTCGTGCGCTGTGAAGGTTACGAGGCCGAGGCCGTCGAGGCGGCCGTTCGCCGCAGCGTGGACCTGCTCGGCGGCATCGGGCAGTTCGTCCGAGGCGGGCAGCGCGTCCTGATCAAGCCCAACCTGCTCCGGCCAAGTGCGCCAGAGCACGCCGTCATCACACACCCGGCCGTCGTCCGGGCTGTGATCCGGCTGGTGCAAGAGGCCGGCGCGAAGGCGGTCGTCGCCGACAACCCGGCCGTGCCTCTGCTCACGCAACGTGCATGGCAGCATGCGTACGAGGTGATGGGCCTGGCTGCGGTCGCAGCCGAGACCGGCGCGGAGCTGAACACGCGCATTCTCGCTTTGCAGCGTCCTCATCCCGACGGGCAGCTTGTCAAGCAGGTCGACGTCTCTGATTTCCTGGTCGAAGCCGACGTGGTGATCAATGTCCCGAAGCTAAAGACGCACGGGCAGATGCGGTTCACCGGTGCGGTGAAGAACCTGTTTGGCGTCGTGCCGGGCGTGACCAAGGCAGGCTACCATGCCAAGCTGCAGACGGTGGAGCGCTTTGCCGAGATGCTCCTCGACCTGGCTGCCTTTGTGCACCCCGCCTTGTCTATCATGGATGCGGTCGTGGGCATGGACGGCGACGGGCCGGGCGCAGGGGACCCCTTTCCTATCGGCGCCATCCTTGCCGCCCCCGATCCGGTCGCACTGGACGTGGCTGCCCTCGCCCTGGTGGGCCAGGCGCCGGACTCTGTGCCCACGGTGGCGGCTGCCGTCCGGCGCGGCTGGTGCAGCGGCCGAGTGCAGGACCTGGCCCTTGTGGGCGATGGTCTCGACGGGTTCCGGATCGCTGGGTACCGCATGCCAAGGGGCGGAGTGGGGGCCGTGCCCAGCAAACTGCCCTCCTTTGTGGGACGCCTCGGCGCCCGGGTGATGGTTGCCAGGCCGTTCGTCACGATGCGCTGCATAGGCTGCGGGCAGTGCATCCAGAGCTGCCCCGTGCATACCATCGACTTGGTCGAGGGCCGGGCGCGCATCGACTTGGGCGACTGCATCCGCTGCTACTGCTGCCACGAGGTCTGCCCGGTCAAGGCAATCGAGCTGCGCCAGCCGTTGGTGGCACAGGCGCTGGCAAAGCTGGGGCTGTGAGCCTGGCGATCCTGGCGGAGCTGCCAGCGGACTCAGTAAGAATTGAACGGATAGGGCGGGGCGAGGAGATGGGCTGGGTAGGAGACCCTTCACTGCTTTCAGGGCGGGCTCTTCGCCCCTCACGAGGGTTTGGCAGCAGCCGACAACCAAGGGCCGCCGACGCTTGACAAACGACGTTTTCCTCTGTATAATGATTTCTGTCGATTTCTGCCAGCAGGCTGTTTCCGAGGCTCGTGACATTCAGACGGACCCATAAACCAGTCCTGGCTGAAGGGAGGTGACGACCTATCGGCTGACCAGCTACTTACCCCGCGCCCGACGATCCCACGGCGATTCGATGCCGATCATGATCCCAGAGGACGCGTGCGGTACGTGCCGGGCAATGGCTCGGCATGACGTCCCCACTCGGGGGGCACAGTCAAGAGCAATATCGTCTAGAAAAAAGGAAAGAGGAGAAGCTACAATGTCTAAGAAGAACCTGGCCTACGTGGCGCTGGCCGTCCTGATGGTCGCCACCCTGTTTCTGGGCGCCTGCGGAAAGCAGGCCGAAGAACCCAAGCTCGAGATCTTTAGCTGGTGGACGGGCGGTGGCGAGGCCGAGGGCCTCACCGCCATGTACGGCATCTTCACCGCCAAGCACCCCACCATCGAGATCATCAACGCCACCGTTGCAGGCGGCGCGGGCTCGAATGCGAAGGCTGTGCTGGCCACGCGTATGCAGGCCGGCGACCCGCCCGATTCGTTCCAGGTGCATGCCGGCCACGAGCTGATCGACTCGTGGGTCAAGGCCGAGAAGATGGAGCCGCTCACCGACTTTTTCAAGGAGCAGGGCTGGCTCGACAAGTACCCGCAGGGCGTGATCGACATCCTGTCCTACGACGGCGACATCTGGAGCGTGCCGGTGAATATCCACCGCTCCAACGTGCTCTGGTACAACAAGGCGATCTTTGCGGACAACGGGCTGACGCCGCCGACGACCCTGGCGGAGTTCTTCACCGTGGCCGACGCGCTGCAGGCAAAGGGCATCACGCCGCTTTCCCTGGGTGACTCTGGCATCTGGACGGTAACCCACCTGTTCGAGTCGGTGCTGCTGGGCACAATGGGCCCCGACAAGTACAAGGGGCTGTGGGACGGCACGACCGACTGGAACGGGCCGGAAGTCAAGTCGGCCCTGGAAAGCCTGAGCAAGATGCTCGGCTACGTCAATACCGACCATGCATCGCTGGAGTGGCAGCCGGCTACCAAGCTCGTGGCCGACGGCGATGCCGCGATGAACGTCATGGGCGACTGGGCCGAGGGCTACTTCAAGACGCTCGGATTCACCCCGGATGTCGAGTTCGGGTATGTCCCCTCGCCGGGCACGGCCGGCAGCTTCCTGATGCTGTCTGACTCGTTCGGGCTGCCCAAGGGCGCCAAGCACCCCGAGAACGCCAAGCTCTGGCTGGCGCTGTGCGGATCGAAGGAAGGGCAGGACGCCTTCAACCCCATCAAGGGCTCGATCCCGGCACGGACCGACGGCGACCTGGCTCTGTACGACGTCTACCTGCAGTCGGCCATGGCCGACTTTGCGTCGAACCAGATCGTACCCAGCCTGGCACACGGTGCGGCTGCCGCAGAGGGTTGGGTCACGGCAGTCAACGACACTCTGACCCTCTTCGTCGCCGACAAGGACGTGGCCAAGGCCCAGACTTCGATGGCCAAGGCCTGCGTCGACGCGGGGATGTGCAAGTAGGACGAGACTAGACCGGGTTCCATAGACGGAACCCGGCCTGTGCATCGTGGACAGTGTGGGCGCCGCCAGCAACGCCTTGCTGGGCATAGGGCTGGCGGCGCCCTTGCTATAGGGGGAGGGGCACATGCGACACGCACGCCGCGAACGGTGGATCTCCTTCGCGATGATCTTGCCATCCATCATCCTGCTTGCAATCTTTGTCTATGGTTTCATTGGCTGGACGATCCGGGTCTCGCTGTCCAAGTGGAACGGCGTCATGCCTGACTACACGTGGGTGGGGCTGGAGAACTTCCGGCAGCTCTTTACCAAGGCGGGGGATGTGGCAGCCGAGCGTTTCGGCATTGACATGTGGAACACCCTCTTCTTCACCCTGTTCTTCCTCCTGGTATGCGTAGGGTTTGGCCTGCTGCTGGCCGTCCTGCTGGATCAAAAGATCAAGGGAGAAGGCATCTTCCGGACGATCTACCTTTTCCCCATGTCCCTCTCGTTCGTGGTCACCGGCGTGGTATGGAAGTGGATCTTTGCACCCGGCACGGCCGACCGGCTGCGCGGGGTGAATGCGCTGCTGACCGCGGTGGGCCTCGACTCGCTGCGCTGGGGGTGGTACACCGACACGACGGCGATTGGGCCGTTCCACGTGGCGTTGATCCCGGTCATCATCGCCGCCGGCTGGCAGATGACCGGCTATACGATGGCCATGTACCTGGCCGGCCTGCGCGGCATCCCGGAAGAGATACGCGAGGCAGCCCGCGTGGACGGCGCCAGCGAGCTGCAGATCTACAGGCGTGTCATCCTGCCCATGCTTGCGCCGATCACGCTGAGTGCACTCATCATCCTGGGCCACATCTCACTCAAGATCTTTGATCTGATCTATACCATGACCGGTAAGGGAACAGGCTTTGTCACCGATGTGCCGGGCATTTTCATGTTCGAGACGACCTTCCAGGGCAATCACTATTCCCAGGGCGCAGCCATTTCCATCATCATGCTGCTCATGGTCGCCTTGGTGATTGTCCCCTACCTGATCTTTAGCCTGCGTAGGGAGGTGGAACTGTGACAAGGCGCCTGAACCCGTCCCGGATCGGTCTCTATCTCCTGCTGGTGTTGTTCGCCGCCATCTTCCTGATCCCGGTGTATGTGTTGGTGGTCAGTGGGCTCAAGCCATTTGCCGAGGTCGAGAACCTTTCCCGTATGTGGCTTCCCCCCATCGCACCGACGCTTCAGAACTTTTCCGACGCATGGTCGGGCATAGCGGCAAAGGGCATCCGGGGCTTGGGTCAGAACCTGCTCAACAGCATCTACCTGACCATCCCGGCGACCATCTTGTCGTCCATCCTCGGATCGCTGAACGGCTACGTGCTGGCCAAGTGGAAGTTCCGCGGGGCCAACATCATCTTCCCCCTGATGCTCTTTGGCATGTTCATCCCGTACCAGAGCATCCTGATCCCCATGACGATGACCCTCGCCAAGATCCACCTGGGCGGCACGCTGTGGGGGCTGATCCTGGTGCATGTGGTGTACGGCCTTCCCATTACGACCCTCATCTTTCGCAACTACTACGCAGAGATACCCACGGACCTTGTCGAGGCAGCGCGCATCGACGGCGCGGGCATCCTGGGCGTCTACTTTCGCGTGCTGTTCCCCCTGTCGCTGCCCGGTTTTGTGGTGGTGATCATCTGGCAGTTCACCAACATATGGAACGAGTTCCTCTTTGCCGTCTCGATCCTACAGCGGCCGGAGGCGCAGCCCATCACGGTGGCGCTGCGGAACCTGGCCGGGGGCCAGGTCCAGGAGTGGAACCTGGTCATGGCCGGGACGCTCATTGCTGCCCTGCCCACGCTCCTCGTCTATATTGTCCTGGGGCGCTTCTTCATCCGCGGGCTGCTGGCCGGCTCGGTCAAGGGATGATGCCGAGCCGCTGAGGTCTACCCGGGCGGAAGAGCATCCTTGGGGTCTCTTGCCGAGGGATAGGGGACTATGCCAGAACAGCGTTTGAGATGGGGCCTGCTTTCGACGGCGCGCATCAACCGTCGGCTGATACCGGCCATGCGTGCCTCCAACCGTGCCGAGCTGGTGGCCGTGGCCAGCCGCGATGCAGAGCGCGCCCGCAGCTATGCCGCCGAGTGGCAGATCCCTCGCGCTCACGGCAGCTACGAAGCCCTCCTGGCCGATCCCGAGGTCGATGCCGTCTACATCTCGCTGCCCAATGGCCTACACGTGGAGTGGGCCGTGGCGGCTGCTCGGGCGGGGAAGCACGTCCTGTGCGAAAAGCCGCTGGCGACCAGTGTCGGCGGGTGTGACGAGATCATCTCCGCGGCTGCCGCGGCCGGCGTTGTCGTGGCCGAGGCTTCGATGCACCTGTACCATCCCCTGATGCACAAGGCGCGCGAGCTGGTCCAGGGCGGAGTTCTCGGCCGGGTAGCCCTGGCGCGAGGGTCCTTCTCGTTCTTGCTCGACCGGCCCGGCGACGTGCGCTGGCGGCCCGAGTTGGACGGCGGCTCCTTGTGGGATGTGGGCAGCTACCCTGTGAGTTTCATCCGGTGGACGCTGGGGGAGCCACAGGAGCTGTTTGGTTGGCAGCAACTCGCGCCCGCCGGTGTGGATGGCACATTCGCCGGCCTCCTGCGGTACGAGAGTGGTGTGCTCGGCGCCTTTGACTGCGGGTTCTGTGGGCAGTACCGGCTGCAAGCCGAGGTGGTCGGGAGCGAGGCTGTGCTCACTATCGAGCGGCCATACGCCCTCGACCCCTCCAGCCGGCTCCTGCTGCGCCGGGGGCATGATGAGGAAGAGATCCCTGTGGCCACCGCAGACCCCTACCAGTGTGAGATTGAGGCGCTGGCGTCGGCTGCATTTGACGGCGAGCCCCTCCCCGTGCCGCTCTCTTCCAGCCGGGCCAACGTGGCGACACTGGTGGCGCTGTACGAATCCGCGCGGCTGGGGCACCCCATGCGGCTTTAGGCGAATCCTACGCCTTCTTCCTCCGCCACCATAGGACTGCACCGGGCAGGCTGCTGGCGACGATGATGAGCTGCATCGCGAGGGAGAACGCCAGGCTCGCAGGCTCTGACATCACGCCGGTCAGGTTGTGATAGAGCGCCACGAACACCAGTTGGTTCACCCCCAGCCCCGAGGCTATCGAGGGGATGTAGAGGGCAAAGGGGGTGAGCGGTGTGAGCACAAGGACCCATGCCAACGGTACCTCTGCCCCCGCCGCCCTGGCGGCGAGGTAGTTGACGATGCACGTCGCCAAGACCGTTGCCAGCCCCAGGCCAAAGGCCAGCACCAGGGGGCGAGTCCTGCTGCGGTAGACCTGCACCGAGTTCGAGAGCGTTTGATACAGAGGCAGGAGCCGCTTGAGGGGACCCATGCCGAAGAGGCGTTCCACGAGGCGGCGCAGCCTTTGGCTCATCAAGGCAGCCATGGCGACGAGGAAGCCTGCCAGGATCAGCGCCACCGTCGTCAGCAGCCACGCCAGGTCCGTGCGGCCCAAGCCGGTGCAGGCGTAGGCCAAGCCGGCCGACGCCGCCAGCAGAAAAGCGCCCAGCCCAAGCAACCGGTCCAGGAGGACCGACACGGCCACCGGCGCCGCCTGGCCTGCTGCCGAGGTCCGCGCCAGGTCCCAGCCTCGGGCGATGTCGCCGCCGACCATGCTCAGGGGGAGGTTCGCAAAGAACAAGCCCACGAGGTTGTGGCGGAAGAGGGTCGGGTAGGGCACGTGGATACCCAGCGCGCGCACCAGGACCTGCCACTTTATCACGTTGAGGCCGATGGCAAAGAAGTAGACCAGAAGGGCCAGGAGCCAGGAGCCGATCCGCAGGTGTGCCAGCATGCCCCGCCAATCCGCCCCGACGATGGCGGGGCGGGTGAGCACGAAGGCGAGCAGCCCGAGGCTGATGACCACTTTGAAAACGGTCAGTAGCCTGTCTCTCATCGGGTTCTGCCGGCTGCTTCCTGCTGATCAACCCCCTCGCCCGGGTTCTTGGTGCTCCAGGCCATGTCCCACACCACGTGCTTCTTCTTCCTCACCCGGTAATCCCAGCCGCCAAGCAGGCGAGCATACACCTCGATCGCGGCGAGATATCCGAGGAGCCAAATCAGCCGTAGTGCGCCCCATACCTCCTCGAGCGCAAGCCGCGCCACTCGCGTGTTCTGCAGGCTGGATACCTTGTAGCCGTACTTTTCCTTGAGATACAGGTGCCCGGCATAGTTCCTGCGGCGCTGCCGCACAAAGTCGCCGACCGTCTGGGGACCCATGTTGTAGACGACGGCCTCGGGTGCATAGCGGACCTGCATGCCGCGGCGAATGATAAAGGCCTCGACAAATGCCTCGTCCATGGCGACGTCGGGCGGCAGCTCGTCGAATACCTTCCGGAATGCGATCAGCTCGCCGAGGCGCGGGATTTCGAGACAGAGCTGATGCTCCATCTTGAGCCGGAGATGAGAAAGGACGCCGACGATGTGCTCCGGGGTGTTGACCGCCACTTTCTGCGCTCCCGTCATGCCGACGGCGGGATCGCGGAACATGCGGACCATTTTCTCGATGGTATCCTCGCGGGGCAATGTGTCGCCGCTTTCGAGGACACAGATGGACTGCTGCGCGTGCCGCAGAAACACGTTGATGGCGGAAGTCTTGCCCTCTCGCTTCTCCTGCACATGGAGCTGGATGCGCGAGTCCTTCGCCATCATCTCGCGCACGATCTCTTCTGTACGATCGGTGCAGCCGGAAGCCACGACGATGATCTCTGTGATCTCTACCTCAAACAGGCGCTGATCCAGGATGGCCTGCAACAGCCGGCCGATGTTCGCCTCTTCGTTGTAGGCCGTAATGCCTACGCTGCACCTGATCTTGGGTTCTTCCATACCAACTCCGCTAGATTCTAGACTGCCGGGCGGCCCCGGACGCCTTCCTGCCTGGAAGCCCAGAAGCCCGAGCTTCACCGTAAGCGCATTATACCGCAGCCTCGGGCCGTTGTCCATTCGTGGGGTTTGACAAAGCCCTGGCGGCATGGTAGTATGCACCTGCTTCGCGTAGAGCGCAATCTGAGCACGGGTAGACAATCATGTTTGGTCAAAGCGTGGACATCGTACAGGCGATCATGTTCCTGCTGGCAATCCTTCTGTCCATCACCTTTCACGAGTTCACCCACGCCTGGTCTGCCTACCAGATGGGCGATGACACGGCCCGCCGCATGGGCCGCATGACCCTGAACCCGATCAAACACTTTGATCCCCTGGGTGCGCTCATGATCGTCTTCATGGCCTTTGGGGGTAGGGGGCTGGGGTGGGGAAAGCCCGTGCCCGTCAACCCCTACAACTTGCGTGGCAACCCCCGAGTCAGCATGGGGATCACTTCCGCAGCCGGGCCCTTCTCCAACCTGGTCTTGGCTGCCACCGCCGCCATTCCCCTGCGGCTGATTCCGAACTTGCCGAGCCTGCTGGGCACGTTCCTTTGGGTGCTGGTCGTCACCAACGTGAGCCTGGCGGTGTTCAACCTGCTGCCGCTGCCACCACTCGACGGTTTTGGAGTCATCCAAGGCCTGCTCGGTACGTTGCGCAGCCGCAGGGCCTACCAATGGGGTGAGGCGTTGGATCGCGTGGCTCCCTACGGTCCGCTGCTGCTGCTGGCGCTGCTCGCTTTTGGGTGGTTTGGGAGCTTTAACATCCTGGGAAGTATCCTGGGCCCACCGATCAACGCGCTCCTCCGCCTGCTGGTCGGCTAGGGTGCGGCTTGGCTCTCTATCGCGTACGGCAGTTCATGCGTGCTGCTGCGGCCCTGGTCCAAGGAGAAGAGGTAGCGGCCCCGGCTATTGGCAGGCTGCTGCCGCCCAAGGGCGTGGCGTTGTTCAACGGCATGCCTCGATATGACCGGCGCCATGCCCTGAGCGTGGTCCGCACCCTCCAACAGCAGGGCCACGACGACCCGGACCTGCTGGCGGCGGCCCTGTTGCACGACGTGGGCAAGACCGGCTCGGCCGCCGGACGGCTGCGCCTGTGGCACCGGGTGCTGATGGTATTGGCCAGGGCTCTCGCGCCTGGGTTGCTCGAGCGTTTTGGCCGTGAGGGCGGAGGATCCTGGAGGCAGGCTTTCTTTGTCCAGAAGCACCATGCGGAGTTGGGGGCGGACCTGGCGCTGGAGGCAGGTTGCTCGCAGGCGACGGCTGAGCTTGTCCGCCGCCACGAGATGGCCGGTGTGCCGGAACAGGACCCTCGCGGAGCTGCCCTGCGGGCGGCCGACTCGGCAAACTAGGGTTGTACAAGGTGAATGAATGAGTGAGCAGAAGCCAGCTATGTCCATCGTGGGGTTGGGCGTCATTGGCGCCTCTATCGGCTTGTGCCTGCGCAAGGCCGGCGCGGCCTCCCAGGTCATCGGGCATGACAAGAACTCGGAGGCAAGCAGCCGGGCCAAGAAGTCAGGCGCGGTCGACCGTACCGAATGGAACCTGATCTCGGCCTGCGAGAGGGCAGATATCGTGCTCTTGGCCTTGCCTTTCGGTGCCGTCCGGGAGACCCTGGAGGCCATCGCCCGTTACCTTCGGCCTGGATGCGTTGTGCTTGACACATCGGCGCTGAAAGCGCCGGTGGTCGGATGGGCCGATGAGATCCTGCCGGCGGAAGCGCACTTTGTCGGACTGGATCCCGTCATCTCCTCTTCCGCTTCCCCAGCGGAGGGGGGAGCCGGGGCGGCAGGATCGGCGCCGGAGCAGTTGAGAACCACCGAGCCCCGGGCCGACCTCTTTCAGAATGGCTTGATCTGCGTCGTGCCTTCCGGCCGAGCCGCCTCGGAAGCGGTCAAGCTGGGCATCGACCTGGTGACCATCCTGGGAGCCCGACCGCTCTTCCTCGATGCCCTGGAGCACGATGGGCTGATTGCCCTGACCGGCCATCTCCCGCCGGTGTTGGCCTTGGCCCTCCTGACGGCCGCAGTCAATGAGCCGGCATGGAAAGAGGTGCGAAAACTCGCGGGGGTACCGTTCGAGACGGGCACGCACTCCCTGGTCACCGGCGCTGCTGACTTGGAGGAATGGCTTGCGAACCGCGAGAACCTGGTGCGCAAGCTTGACGCATTCTCCGAGTCGCTGAGCTCGATCCGGGCCGCGCTGGTCGAAGGCGACGTCTCTACGCTAGACACGCTGGCCGAGCAGGCCACGCGAGAGCGAGATGCCTGGCT
Source organism: uncultured Chloroflexia bacterium (assembly GCA_963701775.1). Taxonomy (GTDB): domain Bacteria; phylum Chloroflexota; class Anaerolineae; order JAAYZQ01; family JAAYZQ01; genus DAOQVR01. Next base: position 158,930 of record CAVPBH010000025.1, on the reverse strand, counting down.
GGCCCGCCGGGCCGCGGGTGACTGGGACGAAATCCCTCGGTCGGAGATGCCGAAACGCAGCCTGCTTCAGCCCCTCTTCGGCGGCCTGTGGCCACGCAAGCCCAAGACGGCTACAAGACAAAAGTCGGAGGATGAAAACCGATGACAAGCATTTCGCTGGTCCTTCCAGCCTACAACGAGGCAGACAACATCGAGCCCGTGATCGCCGAAGCGACACCGGCCCTGGCTTCCATCACCGGTGACTACGAGATCGTCATTGTGGACGACGGCAGCCGCGATGACACCGCGGCGGTTGCCAGGCGCGCGGCGGCGAAAGACCTCCATGTCAGGCTGGTACAGCACCCCGTCAACCAGGGGTTTGGCGCTTCGGTCTTTAGCGGCTTTGTCAATGCCGTGAAGGAGTGGATCCTGTACACCGACGCCGATCGCCAGTTTGTTCTGAGCGAGCTGGCGCGCTTCGTGCCCCTCATGGACCAGGCCGATCTCATCGCCGGCTACCGAGCTCCGCGCCGGGACCCCTTCCTGCGCGTCCTGTACGGCAAGGGATGGAGCATGTTGTGCACGCTGCTATTTGGGTACACCGTTCGCGACGTCGATTGTGGCTTCAAGCTGCTCCGGCGGGCCATGGTGGATGAGCTGGCAGAAAGCATCGCGTCCCGCGGCGCGACCTTCAGCATCGAGTGGCTCGTCCGAGCCAAGCGTGCGGGGTATCGTTTTTCGGAGCTGCCCGTCAGCCACAGGCCCCGAGTCGCCGGTAGCCAGACGGGCGCCAATATGAAGGTCATCACCCGTGCGTTCCGCGAGCTGTGGCGGCTCCGGATGCAACTCTGGCGCGAAGGTCCCGGAAAACGAGGCTGAGGCACTGGCTGTAGGTGAATCGCTTCCGCATCCTGCTCGGCCAGGTGAGGGTCGTAGCTCCCGCAACCGCCGCACCTACGCCGCTGCCGGCCATGCCCGAGATGCCCAACCGGATCTGCCTTCCACAGGTGGAGGCTTACCCGTAATGAGCCGAAAACGAAGCCTGAGCCGGACACATGCCGGCGAGAAGGCCGGTCCTCTTCCCGCGCGCGAGAACAAGGTAGCCTATGTCCAGTCGCTGTTTGCCCGGATCGCGCCGCACTATGACACCATGAACCGCCTGATGACCTTCGGTTTTGACCGGAGGTGGCGACGCTTGACCGTTCGCGAAGCCCTCGGGCACCTGAAAGGGGGCCTCGCCCGCAGACAGGCCGGGACCTGGCAATGTGCTGGACGTAGCAACGGGTACGGGGGACCTGGCCATCGAAGTGCTGCGCCAGGATCCTTCGCTGCATGTGGTCGGGCTCGACATGGTGCCGCAGATGCTCGCGATCGCGCAGAGCAAGGCGGATGCGTTCGCCGGCCGGCTTGCCAAGGCAGAGGAAGGGGGAGTGCCGGGCAGCGTCGAGCTCGTCGAGGGGGATGCGCTCCGGCTCCCGTTTGCAGATGCCGAGTTCGATGCCGTCGTGACCGGGTTCGCCATGCGGAACGTGTTTGATATCCCGGCCGCCTTCCGTGAGATGGCGCGCGTCACTCGACCAGGCGGCCGGGTTGCGTGCCTGGAGCTTGCCAAGCCCCGCCTGCCGGTTTTTCGTCAGCTCTTCGCCTTCTACTTCTTCCGGCTGGTGCCGCTCCTCGGCCGCTTCATGGCCGGCGAGAGCGCGGCCTACACCTACCTGCCCCACTCGCTCTCCGTATACCTGACGCCAGACGAGATCGTGGCCGTCATGCGCTCAGCCGGCTGGAAGGGCGTGCGCTACCGGAGGCTGATGCTGGGGACGGTGGCCCTGCATACCGGTGTCAAGGAGTAGCCAGTCTGGAACCGGGACAGGCTCCGCGGCGTCTGGATGATAGTCGATGCTCTTGAGAAAGAAGGAGAAGAAGATGGCCCAGAAGAGAAAGACAACGTATCTCATGGTCCTGGCGGTCCTGCTGGCAGCAGTCCTCGGCGGATGTGGTGCGACCGCCGTGCGAACGTACTCCTCAGATGAAGGCATGGCAGCCCCGGCAGAGGCTGCATTCCCCCAGGCGGCACCGGGCAAGGGTGCCGGTTCTGTGGCGAACTACGAGGAACCGGCGGTCGACAGAATGATCATCTGGAACGCGAGCATCTCGCTGACGGTGCAGGATGCGCAGGAGGCGATGGACCAGGTGCAGGCCATGGCCCGCCAGTTGGGGGGCTATACGGTCAGCTCCGAATCGTGGCTGTCCGATGACCAGTTGAACGCGCGCCTGACGATCCGGGTGCCGGCTGCCAAGTTCGAGGAGGCGATGGCTCAGCTGCGTGGGCTAGGAATCAAGGTCAACCACGAGAACGCCACCAGCGATGACGTCACAGACGAGTACGTGGACCTGGAGTCGCGGCTTCGTGCCCTGGAAGCCAAGGAGGCACAGCTGCTCAAGTTCCTCGACCAGGCCGAGGACACCGAGGCCGTGCTGGCCGTCTACGAGCAGCTGTCTGCAACGCAGGTCGAGATCGAGCAGGTGAAGGGGCGCATGGCTTATCTCGAAAAGCTGTCGGCCATGGCCACCATCACGGCCGAGCTGCTGCCAGAAGCGGCAGAGCCGCCCGTGGTTGAAGAGGGTTGGAAGCCGGGCACCACCCTCAGGAACGCGGCACGGGCTCTCGTTTCCACACTGAGGGGGCTGGGCCGGGCGCTGATCTGGCTTGTGACCTTTGTCCTGCCCGTACTTGTGCTCGTGGCTCTGCCCATCGTCGCGGTGTGGTGGATCGTGCGGCGGCTCCGCCGCAGGTCGCGCAAGGCGTAACGGCCCTGCTGTGGCGCGGTCTGGAGACCGGCCACGGCGCACTGAGGCTATGGCGGCCCACGCCCCTGAGCGTGGGCCGCTTCTGTGTGCCGGAGGGATTGTACGCCTGGTGCTACTTGCAGACGGCGGATAAAACCGTATAATGGAAGAGGGAGATCTGATTGTTGTGTTTGGTCCGTTTAGCCTCAGCGATAGCTTGCGCCTATACCGCTTGCAGCACAAGGGGCTCTCTCTCGACCTGGTCAAGTCTCTGACGCAACCACAGCAGCCTTTGTGGCAGGCATGGCTTGCGCTGATGAGCCAGCATGCGATGGGGCAGCCTGCCTACGTGCTCTACGATCCGCACGACGGCGAGGCTTTCATACAGGTGGAGTACCGGCCCCACCAGGCAGCGGCTGATATCGCGTACGTCGCGCCTGCATTGGGGGCGAATCGTCGTGCAGCCAATGCGTGGGCTACCCTACTCGAGGGAACTTCACGCGAAGTGGCTGAGCGAGGCATCCAGCGTCTTTTCGCCAGCTTGCCCGAGGGTGGTCCTGAAGTCGAGCCGTTTTTCCAGGTAGGGTTCGCTCCCTACGCAGGCGAGCAGATCTTTCGCTTGGCCTGCGCCGGTTCGCTTCCGGAAAGCGGGTTGGAGGGCCTTGTCCGTCCGCAGCAGCTCGACGATCTGCCCGCCCTCCAGAGGCTTGGTGCGGCAGTTGTTCCCCAACGAGTGCGCCAGGCGGAAGGCGGGATCTCCCTGGCGCCGGACAAGGGAGGCAGCCAGCGGCACTACGTGCTTCCGGGCAAGCAGCGCGACGAGATAGCAGGAATTCTGACCATCGCTTCGGGTGGAAGCGGCTACTGGATGCGCCTGCTCGTGCATCCTGAGATGCGGCACCTGGCCAAGAGCTTGGCCTGTTGGGGGCTGTCACTCCTGGCTTCTCAACCACCCAGGCCTATCTATGCAGGCGTGCGCAAGTACGAGAGCGGCGCTACCCCGGCGCTCGAGGAGCTTGGCTTTGAGTTGGAGGGGGAACGGGTGCTGCTCGTCAAGCACACCGCAGCCTGGGTCAAGGTGCCGGCGCAGGAGCTCTCGCCGGTCTTGAGTGGCGGAGCCAGGCCCGTGCCGCCCACCTTTCACATGAGCGGCGAGCCGGACATACAGGCTGCGAGCCACTTCACCCCGGCAGAACGCCGGTCATGACGCAAGGGGAGTTCATTGACTAGAACAACAACGAACAAAATGCAGCAGGGCATCACCGACGACCTGGAGGCACTCATGGCCGTTTTGCCTCCCGCCATCCGTGAGGCAATCCGCCGAGAGAACCACGCGTACGACCTGCTGGAGGTGGTGCTCGACCTGGGACGCCTACCGCAAGCGCGCTTCCTCGATCGGGAAGCAGTTCTTTCGGAGCAGGAAGTCACCAGGGCCGAAATCGACTACGTGGCTGAGCGAGTCAGCGACTTCACGACGGACAACCGTGCCGGGATAGAGCGCACTCTGCACCGCATCTCCTGCATCCGGAACCGCCAGAGAGGTATCGTGGGCCTGACCTTGCGCGTTGGTCGAGCGGTCTACGGCAATATCGATATCGTGAGCGATCTCCTCGAATCAGGCAGGAGCATCCTCCTTCTGGGCAAGCCTGGCGTCGGCAAGACTACGTTATTGCGCGAGGCAGCTCGAGTTTTGGCGGAGAAGAAGCGAGTCATTGTCGTCGACACGTCCAATGAAATCGGCGGCGACGGCGACATCCCTCACCCTGCCATTGGCCGCGCGCGGCGCATGCAGGTGGGTGCCCCTGCCTATCAGCACGAGGTCATGATCGAGGCGGTCGAGAATCACATGCCCGAGGTGATCATCATCGACGAGATCGGCCGTGAGCTGGAGGCCGCGGCCGCCCGAACGATCGCGGAGCGAGGCGTCCAGCTCGTCGGCACGGCCCACGGCAATAGCCTGGACAACCTGATCCAGAACCCCACCCTCTGTGATTTGGTGGGTGGCATCCAGGCGGTCACACTGGGGGATGAAGAGGCTCGCCGGCGCGGCACGCAGAAGACGGTGCTCGAGCGTAAGGCGCCGCCCACTTTTGAAGTGGTCATGGAGATCGTGGATTGGCAGCACCTGGCCATCCACCACGACGTGGCGGCCTCTGTGGACTCGTTCTTGCGAGGGCGTAGCCGGGCACCCGAGATCCGCTATCGCGATGAAACGGGCCAGGTCAAGATCGAGCAGGCAGTTCCCGCCAGGGAACCCCGTCCTGAGGAGGCTCCCCTGAGGATGGGTCCGTCGATCGAGACCTCGAACCTGAACCGACTTCGGGCGTACGCCTATGGCGTCAGCAGAAACCGGCTCGCGCAGGCCGCCGAAAACCTGCATCTTCCCGTCGAAATCGTGGACGAGGCCCAGCAGGCAGATGTCGTCATCACCCTCAAGAACTATTACCGGCGGCGGCCGCAGCCGATCAACGACGCAGAGCGGCGCGGCGTGCCGGTGCACGTCCTGCGCTCGAATACGGTCAGCCAGATGGAGACCTGCCTGGCCGACATCTTTGGGCTGGATGTGGCCCAGTGGGATCCCATGACCATCGCGATGCGCGAGACTGAGGAAGCGATTCGCAAGGTCCTCTCCGGGCAGAAGTGGGTGGATCTTGAGACCCAGAATTCGTTCGTCCGGCGCATGCAGCACGACCTGGCCCGGCAGGCCAACCTGGTCTCGCATAGCTACGGGCGAGACCCGCAACGACACGTCCGCATCTTTGGCACGCAGCGGGGCCAGTGATAGGCATACGAGCTGGGAGAAAGGAGACAGAAATGGCGTACAAGTTCGCGTCAGCAGAGTGGGTTCAGGCCTTTGTGGCGGAGGTCAACAAGAGCGAGGCGTATCGCAAGGCAGCCGCTACCTGGGAGGGGGATTTCTACTTCATTGCCGAGGCCGGACCGGCGATGCCGGAGCCGGCCATCATGTACTTTGACCTTTGGCACGGGGAAGCTCGGTCGGGATGCCTGGTAGCCAGCGAAGGCGACAAGAAGCCCGAATTCATCATCCGTGCCTCTCTTGAGGTCTGGCGCAAGGTGGTCGAGAAGAAGCTCGATCCAATTCAGGGCATGGTGACGAAGAAGCTCAAGGTGGCTGGGACTCTCTCCAAGATCATGCGCTACACCAAGGCTGCAGTCGAGCTCGTGAACTGCGCCACCAAAGTGCCCACCGAGTTTCCAGGCTAAGCTGTGCAGGGGGCCGACTATGCCCTACCTTGACGTCGGGGGACGCAGGGCGCACTATCTCCACCGTGCGCCGGTGCCTGCTGGGTCCCTACCGCTGGTCTACCTTCACGGTGCGGGCGGCACCCACCAGCACTGGCTCTACCAGGTGCGCGGCCTGCCCCGAACGCCCACCTACGCACTTGACCTGCCGGGCCACGGGCAATCGACGGGGCCCGGCTACGACTCTATCCAAGCCTATGCAGACTGGCTGGTCGCTTTCCTGGATGCGGCCGGGCTCGACCAGATCGTCCTGGCAGGTCACTCCATGGGTGGGGCCATCGCGCTACAGGCTGCGCTGCAGCATCCGGGCCGGGTCGCCGGACTCGTCCTGATCGCCACCGGCGCCCGCCTGAGGGTCGCTCCTGGGCTGCTGGACGCGATCCGGCAGGACTTGACGGCAGCCATCGGCCTTATGGGGGATTGGGCCTATGGACCGGAGGCCCTTCCCGAGATGGTTCGACTGGGGCAGCGGCAGTTGGCCGCTGCGGGCCCTGAGATCCTCTATGGCGACTTCCAGGCGTGCGATGGGTTCAACGTGCTGGACCGGTTGGGTGAGATCTCTGCCCCGACCCTGATCCTGTGCGGTACACTTGACAGGATGACGCCCACCAAGTACTCGACCTACCTCCGGGATAACATCCGTGGCGCTAGCCTGGTGCTGGTCGAGGGGGCCGGGCATATGCTGATGATCGAGAACCCAGGTGCCGTCGCCGGGGCGCTGGCCGCATTTGCTCCGCTAGCAGTGTAGCACAACCCCTTGGGGATTTGGACGGGCGCAGTGGCCTACTCTACTCGTTGCGCCGCGAGAACCTCGGCCAGTATCTGGCGGGCGGCCATCAGCGCACGGGCCCGGTGGCTGACTTGGTTCTTGAGATCGGGCGGCAGCTCGGCCATTGTCAGGCCACCGTAGCCCTGGACGACAAAGACTGGGTCGTAGCCGAACCCATTGTCTCCTCTTGGTGCGAGCGCGATCTCGCCCTCGCATCTTCCTTCCGCCGTTTGCACATCTCCGGCCGGGCCGGCCACCGCGACCACACACCGGAATCGCGCCGTCCTCCTGCCCGGCGGAACGTCCACGAGGGCAGACAGCAGCTTCCTGACTCGGTCAGAGTCGCTCGCTTGGGCGCCGGCGTATCGTGCCGACCAGACCCCAGGTGCGCCTCCGAGGGCGTCCACCTCTAGGCCCGAATCGTCCGCCAGTGTCACAAGCCCGGTCGCCTGTACGTAAGCAGCGGCCTTGATACGCGCGTTCTCCTCGAAGGTGAGTCCGGTCTCAGCCACTTCCAGGTCCAAGCCAGACTCCTTGGGGAAGGTGATCGTCACGGGCAAGACTGCGAGCAGCTCACGGAACTCTCGGATCTTGCCTGGGTTGTTCGTCGCTACCAACAATGCAGTCAGGATGGACCTCCTCCAGCGGGCAGCGCGACGGCCCTGCACTGTCCAATCACGGTAGCCACTATACCATTGCAGGAAGGCGCTTCAAAATACGATGGGCGAGGCGGAATTGTGGCCCGTCGACCCAGTCGGGTACAATGGAATACTCGTGGTCAATCCGAATCGAGTATGGAGGGAGCAGCTTGTTCAGTTCTGGCATAGGGATCTGGGTCCTGGTTACGTTGGCTGTGGCATCACTTGCGCTGCTCGGTGTGGGCTTGCTTTTTGTGCGCCAGAGGCAAATCGTGCGCCAGTACCGGCATTGGATGACGGGAACGTCGGGCGGAAGCCTGGAAGCAATCTTGACCGATCACGTGTCGCGGGTGCGAGAGACTGCCTCCCGTGTCGACAGCCTGGCAGAGCAGGTACAGGAGCTGGAGCAGACGGGCCGGCTGAGCCTGCAGTATACGGCTATCGTGCGCTACAACCCGTTTCACGATACGGGCAGTGACCAAAGCTTCGCCCTCGTCCTCGCCGATGCCTTGGGCAATGGGATCGTCCTATCGAGCCTGCATGCAAGGGATGCCACTCGCGTCTACGGCAAGCCCTTGGTGGCATGGGAGTCGGCCTACACGCTGGCGGATGAAGAGAGGGAAGCGATCTCGCGCGCCAAGGGCAGCCATCAGCAGCGCTGACCCGGCCTTGACAAATCGGCCGGTGGGTGCTATTCTGACCGCCAGCATACCCAAGTCCCTGTACAATGAAGCTGCCTGCAAGAGGTCAGGCTGCGCCAGGGAAAGCAAGGAGTGATCCGTGTTTGGACGAGAGAAGCGGCCAGCGCCGCTGGACACAATCGAGGTGACTGTCGGACCCACCGCCAACTTCAAGGGAGACCTGGAGTGCGATGGCATCGTCAAGATCGAGGGCGTCTTCCAGGGAAGCATTCGAACGCCCAGCAACGTCATCATCGCACAGAAGGGCCGGGTGGACGCACGCATCGATGCGCTCAATGTCTCTGTTTCTGGACAGGCCAAAGGCGCCATCGTAGCCCGGGGGAGATTGGAGATCCTGTCCACCGGGCGTGTTTGGGCCGACGTGACGGTCAGCAGCTTTCTGCTCGACGAGGGGGGCAAGCTCCACGGCGGGCTCAAGATGTTCGGGACAGGCCCTGTGCCTGAGTCGTTCGATGTCCCTGCCCCGGGCCACGTGCCGGCCGAGCCTGTGCCGGTGCCGGTGACCGAGGAGCTACCCGAGCCGTAAGCTGGGTGTCGCTCGCCTACCGGACGCCTGCCCGCCGGAATGCCGGGCAGGCGTCCGGCATTGGAGGTGAAGCATGAAGCCAAGCGATTGCGAGCCGCTCTACCGAGACGGTCGCCACTATGATCGACAGAACGCCGAGTTCGTGGAGGATATCCCATTCTACCTGAGCCTCATCCGGCGCTATGGCCAGCCAGTCCTCGAGCTGGCATGTGGCACGGGGAGGATCTCCATCCCAATCGCAGAGGCAGGCTACCAGGTAACTGGGCTGGACCTATCGACCGGGATGCTATCGTACGCGAGGGAAAAGGCCGTTGCCAAGAGTGTCCAGGTCGAGTGGATCCAGGCCGATTGCCGGGAATTCGACTTGGGCAGGCAGTTTGCCTTCATCTTTCTTCCCTTCAACTCCATCGCTCACCTGCACGATCTCGGGAGCCTGGAAGCATGTTTTGCCAGGGTGAGGGAACACCTGATGCCCGAAGGGCGCTTTGTCATCGACATGTTCAATCCCAAGATCGAGTACTTGATCCGGGATCCGTCCACGCGGCGTCCGATTATGGAGTATGAAGACCCTGATGGGAATGGGACCGTCGTCCTCACGGAGAACAACGTCTACGATCGCGCCAGCCAGGTGAACCACATCAAATGGTACTTCTCTATCGGCGGCCGGGATGCCGCAGTCGAAGAGCTGAACATGCGCATCTTTTACCCACAGGAGCTGGATGCGCTGCTAAAGTACAATGGCCTGCCCGTCGAGGCCAAGTATGGGGAGTATGACGGGAGCCCGTTTGGCTCCGATTCGGCGAAGCAGTTGCTGGTGTGCCGCAAGGGATGATGGCGCGTGGCACCTGGGCAGACGGCAGGTCTAGCTGTCTGCCTCAGTCCGCTCCAACGTAATGACGCGGAAGCTCTCCGCGTGCGCGAGGCCCTTCTCCTTGCCAGTCTCCGCTGTCCACGCGCGGATCATCTCTGCTGGGTCCCATCCCACCACTTGGCTGGCGTGGCGCCTGAGCGCTTCTATCTTCTGCTCGATGGTGGAAGTGATGTCAATCCAGACGTTTGCCTCAGCCTGACCGTGAATGTAGAGCTGGCGAACTCGATGGGCGGCGCCTAGTTCGGGCCAGAGGAGTGGCATGGCGGCTGCAGGGGCCACTGCGTCGATGGCCGCCAAAGAGGCTGCGCGGTGGTCGGGATGGTTGATGTACTCGTCTGAGTAGAACAGCGCCGTAGGGTCGCCCGTGAGCACCACCTCCGGCTCGTATTGGCGAATGGCACGCACCAAGTCGCGCCTGAGCTCGCAGCGTTGGTTCGAGCTGCCCGTCGGCGTAGCCCAGGAAAACCACGCTCTCCACACCCAAGACGTCGCAGGCAGCGCGCTGCTCGGCGCGCCGGATCTCCGCCAGTCTCTCGGCAGTCATCCCCGGCTCGATCGAGCCGGCGTTTCCATCGGTGCAGACCACGTAGATCACGCGGCAACCTGTTCCGGCCCACAGCGCCACCGTGCCGGCCAAAGTGAACTCGGCATCGTCTGGGTGGGCAATGATCACCATTGCGCTCTTGGGAGTGTCAACTTTGGACACGTTTGCATTTCTCCTGTGAGAGGAAATCGGGCCGATTATACTCGAGCCCACCCCAAGCTCCAATTGGCCGGGGGGGATTGACCGGCTGCAAGGCTGCACGCCTTGCAGTCTCTGCCGTTTGACTTGCCGCACGGGCTCGGCTATAATCCGCGGACATTTCTCTGGCAGGAAGGAAGGGTAGTACAACCTTGGCAAACATACACTCAGCCATCAAGCGAATCCGCAGCTCGGAGCGGAAGCGCCAGGTCAACCAGGTTCATCGTTCGCGCGCCAGGTCCCTGGTCAAGCGCACCCGCCGCCTGATCACGACCGGCAAGATTGGGGACGCCGAGACCACGGTGCAGGAAGCCATCAGTGCCTTGGACAGAGCGGCTCAGAAGGGCGTCATCCCGAAGAACGCGGCTGCGCGGCGCAAGTCGCGGCTGATGCGCCAGTTGAACGTGGCTCGCCAGCAGGAAACGCGATAGCAGTCACTTGTGCAGGCTCACGGGCCTGCACTCTTCCAGTGCAAGCCCGCTTTCCCGTACTCGACTCCGCAGCGCGGAGTCAGACAGGAAAGCGGGCTTGACTTCGTAGCCACACGTCCCCGCGACTTGCGGGACTCCCCCGAGTGTGCTATCCTGGTGCGAGCCAGGAACAGAGGAGCGAACGCCCTTTGAAGAGGTTCTTGCCCAGTCTCGCGGCCATTCTGCTGGTGCTCATCACCCTGTTGGCACTGGCTCTCCGCCTCTTCAGACTGGACGCCCAAAGCCTGTGGTATGACGAGGGCTTTAGTGTCTACCTGGCGCGCATGGGCCTTGCCGAGATCACGGCTCGAACGGCGGTGGACATCCAACCCCCTCTATACTACTACTTGCTCCATGGCTGGATGCAGCTTTTCGGTGACTCGTCCGGCACCCTGCGGGGTTTCTCCCTCCTATTTGGTGTGTTGTCCGTTCCTCTCTCCTTCGCAGTCGCCCGCCGGCTCTTTGGTGGCCACCTGGCGGGGCTATTGGCTGCGCTCCTGATGGCTGTTTCGCCCCTGCACATCTGGTACAGCCAGGAGCTGAGGATGTACACCCTGCTGACCTTTCTCGCGCTCCTTTCTAGCTACCTGCTGCTACTGATCGTCAGGCGTGCGGAACCTGTGCCTTCCAACCGGCCGGGGCGAGTGGCCGTCGATCTCTTGCTCTGGATTGCTTTCACGCTGGTTAGCGTGGCTGCCCTATACACGCACTACTTTGCCTTCTTCGTGCTTGCCTTCCAGGGTGTCTATCTGCTCGTTGCTTGGGGTAGGCAGGGGTTCCACCCGGCGCGGCTTGGGCTGGCAGGCATAGCCTCCGGTGTGCTGTCCATGCTTGTCTACCTCCCTTGGTTGCCCAATCTGCTCACGCGGTACGGCACGGACGCCAGTTATTGGCCCGGGCAGCTCAAGCTGGGTGAAGTCCTGGTCGACATTGGCGTTTCCTATGTGGGTGGCGAGTCGATCTCGGAACAGCTTGGCGTTCCCTTGGCTATAGGCTTTGGCATCCTTATGCTGATATGCTGCATCGCTCTGCTGCGCTCCCACGGACCCGCAGCGCCAGAGCGCTCAGTGCAGCTCCCGCTCGTCTTTCTCCTGCTCTACCTGCTGATGCCGCCTGCCCTCATCCTGCTTCTGTCATACAATGCGCCCAAGTTCAATGCCCGCTACGTGATGGTATCGCAGCCGGCGCTCCTGTTGCTGTTTGGGGGCGGCCTGGCTGCCTTGTTCCAGCGCCGAGGGCGGTTGGTCGGGAAGCTGTTCAGATGGCTTCTTGCCATAGTGGCCTTCTTCCTTGTTCTGGGGACCTCCGCCTATGCTACCTACCAGGCCTATGCGGCGCCGGCTTTTGCCCGCGCCGACTTTCGCGGCGCGGCGGCCTACGTCGCCCAGTCGATCCAGCCGGATGAGACGATCATTCTCTGTTCTGGCCACATGTTCCCGGTGTGGGATCTCTACGCACAGGGTATAGAGCGCCACCTGCTCCCTGAAAGCCCAACGCTGGATATCGCGCGCACACTCGACTATTCGATCTCGTCCGACCTGAATCGCTGGCTGGCCGGCAGAGGGGGCGTCTGGCTCGTGCTGTGGCAAGACGAGGTCGTGGATCCGGTGGGCTACTTGCCGGCGATGCTCAATCGGGCAGGCGAAGAGCTGGCCGTCGATCGCAGCTTTGCGCAACTGGAGCTGCGCCACTATCGCCTCTATCCAAACGCACGCTTTTCTGATCAGCCCGACATCGAGCACCCATCAGGCATCAACCTGGGCGACCGGCTGAAGCTGATGGGTTACAGCCAGACAGGGCCGCAGCAGGTGACCTTTTTCTGGCAGGCACTTCAGCCGCTCGACGAGGATTACCGCGTCTCGATCGTCCTGCGCGATACCAACAACCAGATCTGGGGCCAGTGGGATGGGCGGCCCTCCGCCTACCTCTACCCGACCAATCGCTGGCGGGTAGGCCAGGTTGTCCTGGGACACTATGACCTCGTTCCCATTGCCGGCACCCCGCCCGGTGACTATGGGCTGGACGTCGGCGTGTACACGGAGGAGGATCCAGTCGGGCTGGACGTGCTGGATGCGACAGGCGCCGCGCAGGGCAAGCGAGTTGTGCTCGGCGCGGTGAGACTTTCCGTTCCGCCCGTTTCCGCGGAGGAAATCGATGTTCCGTATGAGGCCCAAGCGGACATGGGGGGTGGGCTCGATCTTCTGGGGTGGGATCTGAGCCGAGCCGAAGCCCAGCCGGGTGACCGTGTGCTGCTCACCCTCTTTTGGTCGGCGCGGGCTCAGCCTCAAGCCGACTATCGTGTCGAGGTGTCGTTCTCCGATTCCACGGGCCAAGTCCTGGATGCCGGGCTCTACGCGCCGACGAATGCCTGGCATCCCACCAGAGGCTGGCAAGCAGGACAGGCCTGGCGTGGTCAAAACACTCTTCGGCTCCCCGTACAACTTCAGCCGGGAGAGGCTCGTCTTGTCGTCCAGTTGGTTGACGAGGAGGGCTCTGCCGTGGGCCCGGCCGTCGAGCTGGGCAGCATCGAAGTCCAGCCGACCGAGCGGAGTTTCACGCCGCTGAAGCCCAAGATGGCGCGCGAGGCCAACTTCGGAGGGAGAATCGAGCTGCTTGGGGCTGACCTGGGCTCACAAGGAGCACGGCAAGGTGGAGCCTTGCGCGTGATCCTCTATTGGCGGGCGCTGGCCGACATGGATATCCCCTATACGGTCTTTGTCCATCTCATCGCGGACGATGGCCGCGTCGTGGCCGGGCACGACGGAGAACCTGTGGGGGTCACGAGGCCCACCACCGGGTGGGTGCCTGGTGAGTACCTCGCCGATCCTCATGACATCGCCATACCGGGAGACCTGCCTCCCGGGGAGTATGTGGTCGAGGTGGGCCTCTACGACCCCGGCGCGCCCAACATGCCCCGCCTGCAGATTGTAGGGGAGGGCGGGCAAGCCGAGGGCGATCGAATCATCTTCGGTCCCGTCACCATCCAGTAGCGCATTCCCCCGCTCCAGGTGTCTGGCGGAAGGCACCCGCCTTCTTGCGAGATGACCAGGGGTAGGTATAATGGGATCCGCTGCGGGATAGCCGTGGCAGAAAGCATCCCATGCCGATCTATATCTATGAATGCGATGGCTGCTGCACGCGCTTTGAGCGTCTGCAGCGCTTTACTGACGAGCCTCTCTCTGACTGCCCCAAATGCGGTGGGCACGTCCGCCGCATCATTCAGCCCGTTGGCATCATCTTTCGCGGGTCAGGCTTCTATGTGACCGACAACCGGCAAGTTTCTTCCCCCACACTCAAGCCGCCCAAGGACTCCGATACTGCCCCAAGCAAGGACTCGGGCAGCGATGGCGATTCCAAGACGGAGCCGGCCGCGGAGACCAAGGAATCCACGAGCGAGCCATCAAAGCCGGTCGGGGAACCGGCCAAGAGCCCCAAGAACAGCGAACCCGACTAGTCAACCGTAATCAGGTCCCGGATCTTGTCCAGGAGAGCATCCCCGATTCCGGGGACGTTGTCTATCTCGTCAACGCTCTGGAAGGGGCCGTGCGCCTGCCGGTAGTCGAGGATGCGTGTCGCCAGCGCCGGGCCAATCCCGGGCAGCGATTCCAGCTCTGCCTGGCCGGAGGTGTTGATGTTGACGCGTGAGACTCCCGGCTGGAGTATGGAGGCAGGCGCAGACGGCAGCCGGTCGGGAAGGTCTTCTTCCCCCTGACGTGGGACATAGATCTGCTGCCCATCGGCGAGAGGGTAAGCCAGGTTGATGCGATCTAGATCTGCGTCGGTGGCCGCGCCACCGGCTGCCAGTATCGCGTCTTTCACGATGCTATCAGGGGGCAGAGTATAGACGTCAGGCTTCTGCACCGCACCGCTCACGTACACCCGCAGGGGCGAGGGGGTCACGGTTGCCTGGGGCGATGGGGCCGGCGTCAAAGATTCGAGCAGAGGGCCGCGCGACCCTGCCGACAACGTCTGCAAGATCACAACCGCGGCCAGCACCGCCACGATCAGGAGGAAGAAGAGTAGCCCTCGGTAACGCTCCAGCCAGCTCTTGGCCTCGTGGTGTGCTGCCTGTGGCTCTCCGCTCTCCCCCATCTGCTGTTCACTCATCGGCCCTACTTCTCAGGACAGAGCCTCAATCCCTCCAGCGCGGGTGCGGCGTTGGGATCTGCTTCCAGGGCCTTGAGCAACCAAGGGCGTGCCTCATCACAGCGCTCAAGGTATGCGTAGGCCAGTCCAAGCTCGTAGTAGTATTCGGGCTCTGTGATCCCGAGCGTGAACGCCGCCTCAAAAGCGGCAATGGCATCCTCATAGTCGCGCAGGCGATAGTAGGCCAGTCCGAGATGCCCGAAGGCGGGTGCGTAGCTCGCGTCGGCTTCTGTCGCCTTCTTGAGGACCACGGCGGCCTGCTCGTCGTCGCCCGACTGGAACAGCGCCCATCCCAAGGAGTCATACGCGTGCGCGTTTCCCGGATCGACCACGGTCGCCTTCTCGTATGCCGAGAGCGCATCCTGGTACTTGCCTCGAGCCATATTGATGCGGCCCAGGTCGATGTAGGGCTGGGCCAGCCGGGGGTGAATCTGGGACGCGCGCCTGTACGCGGCAATTGCCTCGGTGTACTTGCGCTGCTTTTCCAGGGCGTAGCCCATGTCGCGATGCGCGAACGCGCTGGCGTCGTTCAGCGTGACCGCGAGGCGGGCCGATTGGACGGCCTCCGTGGTCCGTCCGAGATCGGCATACACCTCGGCGAGGTAGGCATGACCTTCCGCATAGCCGGGATCGACGTCGGTCGCGCTCAGGCAGGCACTGAGCGCCTCCTGAAGCTTGTCCTGTTCTCCTACCCCGACATCCCAATCGAGAGCCATACACAGCGCGGCCAGCGCTTCGGCGCTGTCCGGCGCCAGGCCTATTGCCTTTCGCGCCATCTCTACGGCTTCAGAGGTGCGCCGGCGCAGTGTGAGCAGAAACGACTGCCAGACGTAGGGGGTCGGGTTATCCGGTTCTAGGGATGCGGCCACGCGGTACTGGGCGAGTGCCCCATCCAGGTCCCCCTCAAGGTACAGAGCGTTCGCCGCGGATAGGATCATGTCTGCGGTGGGCGTAGGGGTGGGCGTCGGACCGACCTGGATCGGCTTGATGATATCGCGCCGGAAGAGGAGAATGTAGATGCCTGCTGCGTCGACGAGCAACAGCAAGATGATCCGCCACGCCGGAGAGCGCCGTTTCTTGGGCGTCCGAATGTACATTCCATTCCCCTCACCGCCAGTATAGCATGGGCGAGCGCGGACTGCAATTCGTCGCCAATCCTTCCGTGCCGGCAGAAGCCAGGCTGCAGGCGCCGGGGTGTCCGATCAGGTCTCCTGGCTCGCGGCCTTGCCAGCTGCTGGCACAAGTGCTATACTCCCGTCCGGGAGGAAAGTGAGCATGCAAGCAGTGGAGCAGTTCTTCCTGGCCAACCTGCCGACGCCTTTGGAGCTCATGAACCGGCTGAGTGCCGCGATCGATGGCCCAGAGCTGTGGATCAAGCGCGATGACCTGACCGGGCTGGCTACGGGCGGCAACAAGACCCGCAAGCTGGAGCTCTTGCTGAGCGACGCACTCAACCAGGGGGCAGGCGTCGTGCTCACTGTGGGCGCACCGCAATCGAACCACTGCCGCCAGACCGCTGCCGCAGCAGCGAAAGCGGGTCTCGACTGTGTGCTGGTGCTTCGCGGTCACCCTCCTGCACGGGAGCGATGGACGGGCAACCTGCTTCTCGATGATCTGCTGGGCGCGCGCTTCTGCTGGGCCGGCGACCAGGAACCGCTGGATGCGCTTCAGGCCGCTGCCGCAGCAGAGAAGGCAGCGGGCCGCATTCCCTACGTCGTCCCTTACGGTGGCTCGAATCCCATCGGGGCGTCGGCCTACGCCCTGGCCTTTGACGAGCTATGGAACCAGATGATGGCCCTCCGGCTGTACTTCGATCGCATCGTCTTTGCGAGCAGCTCAGGGGGCACCCAGGCAGGCCTGGTTGTGGGCGCCCGAGCGTGCTGCTACGACGGGCAGGTTCTGGGCATCAGCGTCGACAAGGAAAGCGATGACCTGCGCCGGATCGTCTGGGATCTCCTGGTGCCGACGGCTGAGCGCCTGGATCTGGATCTCGTGTTCGGCGAAGACGAGGTCCAGGTCAATGACCGCTACCTGGGGAAGGGTTATGGCGTCCTATCGGCTGTCGAGGTGGATGCCATTCGCCTGATGGCCCAAACCGAAGGTATCCTGCTTGATCCCGTTTACACGGGGAAGGCAATGGCCGGCCTCTTGGACTTGATCAGGCGAGGGGAGATTGGCCCCAACGAGACCGTGCTGTTCTGGCATACCGGCGGCATTCCGGCTCTCTTTGCCTATGGAGATGGGCTGCTTCAGGGCGGCTGATCTCAGCCACTACTGCGGGACGCGCTGAGGGGAGCTCCACTCCTACACTCTACACAACAGGCCTGGGCCCAAGCGCCAGATGAGGGCGTATTCGCGGCGCGCGAGTGTCAATGTGCTGTACGGGCCGTGGACTCGCTCGGCCGGCCTTCCCTCGGCATCGTATCTGTAACCGGCACCTTCGTAGGGGAAGCGGAGCTGCCAGGTCACGGGCTCAGGACCCAGGTGGTAGTAGAAGACTATCTCATCTGTCACGATGCGGTAGACGGGCTCAAGCGGCGCTACGCCCAGGACCACCTCCCAGAAGGGTGCCAGCAAGCCGCGCCACTCATTCTTGAGCAGCGTGGCCACATCCGGATGCACGACAAAGAGGTTTCCCTGTCTCTCGACGAGCCCATGGTAGGCAGACCAGTCAAGCCGTTCGTATGGCCTCGGTGGATGCTCGCTCGACGGCGGTGCGGTAGCTTTCCGGAGCGTGGCAGCAACCTCGGCAGAGGCAACCACACTTCCTCCTCGCTCCAGGAACGCCTCCAACGCCAGGCGGTCGCCGGCAGGCAAGGCGACGGCTGAGGCACTCAGGACCAGGACCGTCCTGACATCCGCCAGCCATACGCCGTCCAGCTCGCCCACAATAACTACGTTGGCACCGGACTGCGCCAAGAGCGCAATCTGGCCATAGGGGTAACTCTCCATGCGGACCGCCTCGCGTGAGGCTCCCATCTGCCGGTGAGTCCAGTCGCCCGGTGCGAGGAGCACGACATCGGGCTTGCCGGGCGGTGCCTCCATCAAGCGGCGTAGGGTGGGCAGGATTGCGGACACATGGCTGAACATCTCGTCTGCCTCGTAGGCAGTTGGGTTTGCGTTGTCGTACAGCCCCTGCTGCTTGACGTTGTAGTTCCAGTACACGATTCCGCGCAAGTCACCTCCTGCTTGCCGGAGCAGCAGGGCCAGCGAGATGCCGTTTGCCACAGCATCCGAGATGCTTCCGGGATCAGGACTTGGTTGGCTCAGGCCCCAGGAATTGGCTGCTGCCCATAGCCATACCGGCTTGCCGTAGCGAGCGGAGTAGGCGCCCAACGAGCGGGCCAGCAGGAAGAGCCCGGTGACGTCTGCCTCGCTCGCCGGCTCATTGGGCAGGCCGTCGTGTGGGTATGCATCAAAGGTAATGACCAGGTTGGAGGGTGTGTCGCGGAATAGAGCTTCCAAGTCAGGTAGGGCGAATGCCTTGCGGGCTTGGCCCCCATCAAAGGACATCGTCACCGGAAGACCCGGGTGGATCTTTTGCCACAGCTTGGCGCTGAACGCGGCGTACTCGACCACATAGCGCGACTGGAATGCTCCAAGGAGTCGCCGTCGCTCGGGCGACTCACCAACCTCGGCAAAGCCGAACCCGGTCTGCGCCCGGAACTCGGCGTCTGCGTACGTGGAGTAGTCGCCCCCGATCGGCTCGTCGGCCAGGTTCAGCATGATCAGGACATCGGCATATCGGGCGACGAACTCGGATTCTACCCAGCTATAGTAGGCCTCGATCGCTTCCCTGTAGCTAGGTGCATAGAAGGATGCGCTGACTCCACCGCCATAGATGTCGAGCATCTCCCCGGATGCGTCACGGCGTAGGGCGTCGGGATGGCCGGCATTCCAGGCATTGCCCATCTGTATCTGGTAACCCACCGGGAGCACGGCACGGATGCCGGCGGCACGGCACGCGGCAAGCATGCGATGCTGGGCCTGGACAAGCGCGCCGGCGGCCTCGTGGCGTGGATCGGCCTCCTCCAGATATGCCTCGAAAACGGCATAGGAGAGGCCTGGCTCGACCTTGTCCACCGCAACCTCGCCGGGGTTGTTGTGGCCGATCCACAAAACGTTGGCGCCAGCTCCTGCTATGCGCTTGACCATGGCCTGCATCTGTAAGGCCGATATGGTCCGGATAGGCCTCTGCGGCCCACCCGGCATAGGCCACCGGCGTGCCGGCTTCGGCGCGGACCACGCCGGCAGGCAGTAGCTGCAGAAGCAGCAGGCCAAGGACCATCCAGTTCATCGCATGCCCTACTCTCATTGGACAAATCCGCACAATTGAGTATACTATGAGATCGGGCTCGTGGGAAAGCGACCGGGCCTTTGGCCGGCTGCCGTCCGCATGCGGGGGGAATTTGCCCTGCCGTGGGACATGTGATATGCTTTCGGCTCCATAGCCGCGGGTGAGAGGAAAAGTGGGGGCCCCCCACTTTTCTTGTTATGAGGGGACATTAGGCGGGCGATAGGGGTCGCCCTAGGGTAAGGGTGGTTTGGAAATGAGGAGCGATCTAGTCCTGGCAATCAACCAGCTCTGCGCGGAGCGAAGGCTTGCACCGGAAGTGGTGATGGATGCGGTGCAGGCGGCGCTCGTTTCGGCCTACAAGCGCAACTTTGGAGTGACGGCCAACATAGAAGTACAGATTGAACCCGGCACGGGCGATGTCCGGGTCTTTGCTTCCAAGGAGATCGTGGACGTTGTCGAGGATCCCAAGGCCCAGATCACCCTGGCAGAAGCACGGCGCATCGATCCTCAGGCGCAGCTCGGCCAGACTGCCCAGGTCGAGTCAACTCCACGCGACTTTGGGCGGATTGCGGCCCAAGCGGCCAAGCAGGTAATCCTGCAGCGCATCCGCGAAGCGGAGCGGGAAGCGCTATTCACGACCTTTGCCGGAAAAGAGGGGGAGATTGCATCTGGAACGGTCCAGAGCATTGACCTTCATTCACAGGATGTGATTGTGAACCTGGATGGTGCAGAGGCGCTGCTTCCGTCGAAGGAGCAGGTGTCCTCGGAGAAGTATCGCCGCGGTGCGCGCATCCGGGTCTATGTCGTGGAGGTGAAGAAGGGCAGCCGGGGGCCGCAGATCACGCTCTCGCGGAGGACGCCTCTCTTTCTGCGTGGACTGATGGAGATGGAAGTCCCGGAGATCTTTAGCGGCACGGTAGAGATCAAGAATATCACACGGGAGCCGGGCTCTCGCGCCAAGGTGGCAGTACACTCTACCCAAGAGGGTGTGGACCCGGTGGGGTCGTGTGTCGGAGTGCGGGGCACCCGAATCCAGAAGGTGGTCGACGAGCTGGGTGGAGAGAAGATCGACGTCGTGCAATGGAGCTCGGACCCGGCGGCCTATATTGGTAACGCTCTGAGCCCGGCGAAGGTGATGAATGTTCGCCTGGACGAGGTGGGCGATGCACGAACGGCGACGGTGATCGTCCCGGATCGGCAATTGTCGTTGGCTATCGGCAAAGAAGGGCAAAATGCGCGGCTCGCGGCCAAGCTGACGGGCTGGCGGATCGATATCAAGAGCGCTACCGAAGTGGCGGATGAGGCGCTAGGCAGACTCGCCGATCGAGTCATTCCACCCGAGGAGATGGGTCTGCTGGATCTGGCCGAAGCGATCTTGCAGAAGCACGAAGCGACCGGCCTCAGCGCCGAGGAGGAGCAGCTCGTCGCGGCAGAGGTGGATAGGGAGAGCGATGCCGGTCTGCACTGGCCGGAGGAAGAGCCTGCCGGAGTGGGGACGGGCGGGGGGCCCAAGCATGCCGAGCCTGTCCGCGCGGGCGAAGCGGCTGTGCCCGAAGCCCGCACCGAGACCCCTGGCGAGCAGGCACCAGCGGCCGCGGGCGAGCCGGCCGGCCAGCCACCGTCCCACTTGGCGGGCGGCGAAGAACGGGTTGCCGGGCGCTCGGAGTCGGGCGACGCGTTCGTCGCCCCCACGTTGGAGGCTCCCACGAGCCGGCGGATATACGATCGCGAAGAGGAGCAGTTGCCCACCTTCGAAGGGGAGCCAGTCGAGGAGTCTTCGGGCTGGGTCACACCAGCCGTCCAGGAGGAGCTCTATTCGGGCTGGCAAGAGGCCATCGAGGAGGTTCCCGGGGACGAGGGAGAGTGGGATCGCGAGGAGTTGGAGGAAGAAGCACCTCGGGCCGGCAAAAAGCAGAAAAAGAAGAAGAGTGGGAAGTCGAGGTTCGGACGTGTGCCCACTCGGGAGTAGCTCGGCGCCCGACGTGGAAGGGCACACCAGGCGCCGCAAGCATGTGCCCCTGCGTACCTGCGTCGCCTGCAGGCGCACGCTGGCCAAGCGGGATTTGATCCGGATCGTGCGCACGCCCGAAGGGACCATCGAGATCGATCTCAAGGGCAAGCGCGCCGGACGCGGTGCGTACGTGTGCCACCAGCAAGATTGCTGGGACGCTGCGCTGAAGCAGGGTGTGCTGGGGCGCGCATTGAAAGCGTCGATCACGAGCGAGCAGATAGCCGGGCTTCGGATTCAATTGGAAAGTGTCGTGGGGCAAGACTGAGATCCTTCGGCTGCGCTCAGGATGATGGATAGGGAGAGGTTGTACAATGGGACGATCGGATAGAAAAGGGGGGAGGCCTCGCCGTCCCCCGGTGCATCGCAAGCCAACGGGCCAGCCGGCCGCAACAGGTGACGCTCCGCCGTCGCCCAAGCGCGGTTCTTCCAAGCGTCCGGCTCGCAAGCCGGGTAGCCGCCCGCAGGGCGGTGGCGTACCTGCGACCCCGGCGAGCGAATTGCTGCCCAAGAAGCCCGTGCCGGAGGCACAGCCCGTGAGCACGGCGCGACGCGTCATCGAGCTTCCGGAGGAGTTGACCGTCCGCGATCTGGCCAAGGCGCTGCGAACCAACCCTATCGAGATCATCAAGGCGTTGATGGCGAATGGTATCGTGGCAAGCATCAACCAGACGATCGACTACGACACCGCGGAGATCATTGCCCGAGAGCTTGGGCTTGAGACCGCGCTTATCCAGGAAGAAAGACCCGAGGCCGAGGAAGGGGCCGGAGAGCCAGGCTTCGAATCTCTCTGGAAGCGGCTGGCGAAGGGAGCTTCTCCGGCCGACCTTGTATCGCGGCCGCCCGTGGTGACGGTGCTTGGCCATGTCGATCATGGCAAGACTAGCCTTCTGGATGCAATCCGTGAGACGAGGGTCGTCGACGCCGAGTTCGGCGGCATCACCCAACACATTGGCGCCTACCAGGTCGAGAAGGACGGACGCAAGATCACTTTTCTGGACACGCCAGGTCACGAAGCGTTCACTGCCATGCGCGCTCGGGGTGCCCAGGTGACCGACCTGGCCGTTCTTGTGGTGGCGGCCGATGATGGCGTGATGCCCCAGACAAAGGAGGCGATCAGCCATGCACGCGCAGCGGGTGTGCCCATCATCGTCGCCCTCAACAAGATGGACAAGCCGGGCGTACAGCCGGAAAGGGTCAAGCAGCAGCTCTCTGATGCCGGCCTCACGGTGGAGGACTGGGGAGGCGACGTCATTTGCGTTCCCGTCTCGGCCAAGATGAAGTTTGGCATCGACGAGCTTCTTGAGAATATCCTCCTCGTGATGGACGTGGCAGACCTGCGCGCCAACCCACACCGCCCAGCCGGCGGCACCGTTATCGAGAGCCAGTTGGACCGGCAGCGCGGGCCGACGGCCACCCTGCTTGTACAGGGTGGGACCATGCGGGTTGGCGACGCCTTGGTCATCGGCAATATCTGTGGCCGGGTGCGCGCCATGCTGAACGACCATGGTCAGCCTGTGGACGAGGCGCTGCCTTCCATGCCGGTGCTTGTGATGGGGCTCTCCGATGTTCCCAAGGCAGGTGATGTTTTCGAGGTGGTGGGTAGCGATCGGGAAGCGAGAGCGATAGCCGGAGAGCGCGCAGAGCAGGCTCGCGAGGCTCAAGGACGGCCTGCCCGGCCCAAGGTCGTGTCGCTGGACGAGATCTTCCGGCAGTTCCAGGCGGGCGAGGTCATGGAGCTCAACCTCATCTTCAAGGCAGACGTGCAAGGGTCTGTCGAGCCCATCGTGAATTCACTGGCCAAGCTTGGCAACGAGGACCTGAAGGTCACGATCCTCCACCAGGGCATTGGGCGAATCTCGGAGTCCGACGTAATGCTCGCCACGGCCTCGCGCGCCATCGTGATCGGCTTCAACGTAGAAGTAGACGAGGCCGCACGCAGGCTTGCCGCCCAGGAAGGAGTCGACATTCGCCAGTATGACATAATCTACAGGCTGGTGGATGACGTCGACAAAGCACTCAAGGGAATGCTGGAGCCGGTATACGAGGAAGTCGTCACCGGTCATGCCGAAGTCCGTGCCCTTTTCCACATCAAGCGCCGGGGCAACATTGCTGGGTGCATGGTGACCGACGGAGAGGTTGCCCGGGGCAACAAAGTGCGCGTGCTGCGGGCCGGTGTGACACTCTTTGAAGGAGGGTTGGACTCGCTCAAGCGATTCCAAGAGGATGTGTCCGAGGTCAAGACCGGCTTCGAGTGCGGCATTTCCGTGTCTGGATTCGATGGCTGCCAGGTGGGCGACGTACTTGAGTTCTACAAGAGGGTGAGAGTCAGTTGACGACACGACGCCAGCTTCGGGTGGCCGAGCTGATCCACCGCGAGCTGAGTACGCTTTTCCTATTCGAGGCCCGGGACCCACGTCTGGCAGGTATCACGATCACGGACGTGGACATAACGCCCGATCTCCTGATCGCTCACGTCTACTTCACCCTACCGGGGACCGAGGAGGAGAAGAGCGCGGCGGTGGCCGCCCTCGAACGCGCCAAGGGCTACTTCCGAACCCAGGTGGCCGGGAGGATACAGCAGCGCTTGGCCCCTGAACTGGTATTTCGCCTCGATCGCAGTGGCGAGCAGGGTGATCGCATCGACCGCATCCTGGATCAACTCAAGGAGCAGTCTTCGGGTGAAGCGAAGGATGGCAGCCCGCCCGATGGGGAAACTGGATAGCGTGGAGCCATCGGCCCGCTTGACAATCGAGCGGATTCACGCGCTGATCGCGGCTGCTCAGCGTATCCAGTTGGTCACGCACATCGACCCGGACGGCGACGCGATTGGCTCGTTGCTGGGTCTGGGTTGGTTGCTGAGGGCGCAAGGCAACAATGTCACGCTCACCTGCGAAAGCCCCGTACCAAGCCTGTATACTTGGCTGCCCGGCAGCCAGGAGATTGGTCCCGCGTCTTGCACTGCCTCCCTTTCGCATGACCTGGTCATCAGCCTGGATTGCAGCGACCAGCAGCGAACCGGGCAGACACCGGCGACCGGATCGGCCGACTCCCGGCGCGTGCCGCTCATCAACATCGATCACCACATCACCAATACGAACTTTGGCACTGTGAACCTCGTCGATCCCGGTTGCGTCGCGACGACCCAGCTTGTGCTGGTGCTGGCCGATGCCCTTGGTTGGCACCTGAGCCAGCCGGTTGCCCTCTGTCTCTTGACCGGGATCGTGACCGACACGCGGGGTCTGCGCACCTCCAACGTCGACGCGCAGGTGCTTGCCGCTGTATTGCGCCTTACCGAAGCCGGAGCTCCCCTCGCCGAGATCACCCGCCGGACACTGGACCAGCGCCCCCTGAGCATCGTCCGGCTGTGGGGTGAAGCCATTGGTGGCCTGCAGCTCGATGACGGCATTCTCTGGACCGAAGTGACCGGTGACATGCTCAAGCGATGGCCGTCGTCAGAGGACGGTATGACAGGGCTCTCCAATTTCCTGGCCGGTGTGCGCGAGGCGCTCGTCATCGCGGTTCTCGCCGAAAGGGAGGACGAACACACCGTAGACGTTGGGCTGCGCGCCGCGCCGGGATATGACGTCTCAGGCATAGCCCTGCGCCTGGGAGGGGGGGGCCATCCCCAAGCCTCTGGCTGCACTCTGAGAGGCGATTTGCAGGATGTGCGCGACTTGGTGCTCGGAGAGATCCGGCGCAGCCTTGCCGAACAGGCCCCGAGGAGCGGGCCATAGTCGTGCTTTCCGGGATAATCAACGTCGACAAGCCGGCCGGCCTGACATCGCACGACGTGGTGGATGCAATCCGGCGCATGGCCGGGCAGCGTAAGGTTGGCCATGCAGGGACTCTGGATCCTATGGCGACAGGAGTTCTCCTCGTGTGCCTGGGGGCGGGGACGCGCGTGGCAGAGTTTCTGATGGCGGGAAGGAAGCGCTACCGCGCCGGCATTGTCCTCGGGGCGACCACTACGACCTACGATGCAGAAGGCGAGGTCACCGATTGCGGGGGAAGGACGGATTTCCGCAGAGAAGAGATCGATGCCGCGCTGAGCCGCTTTGTCGGGCGGATCGAGCAACTGCCTCCGGCCTTTTCGGCCATCAAGCAGCAGGGTCAGCCTCTCTATCGCCGGGCGCGCCGTGGTGAGAGTGTGGAGCTGAAACCACGGACCGTCGAGGTAGACGAGTTGGCCGTGCTAGACTGGGCCCCGGCGGGACCTGAGCAAAAGGTGCCCCTGCTGACACTCGAAGTGGCCTGTTCACCAGGCACGTATATCCGCTCGTTGGCCCACGACCTGGGCCGTTCTCTGGGCAGCGGCGCCTATCTCTCCTCTCTGGTCCGCCTGAAGAGCGGGCGGTTCAGCCTCGAGGATGCGGTGAGCCTGAGCCGGCTTGAGGAGGCCTTTCTGGAGGGCGATGCAGCGCGCTATATGCTGCCGGTCGACGAGGCATTGCTCGATTGGCCAGCCCTGATCGTCGGCCAGGAGGATGCCAGGCGTATCACCCAGGGATTGCCCGTCGAGGGAGAGCCGCCGCCCGCGGAGCGCGAGGGCGCGCTGAAGCGCGCACTACGAGCCCACTGCCGTGCCTACAGCCTCGAGGGCGACTTCTTGGCCATTCTTGCCTATCGTCCGGAGGTGGGGCAGTGGTGGCCAGACAAGGTATTTGCCGGCCTCGACAGCTCCCTGCCCAGTGCCGCTGCCGCGACAGGGGGGTGAGCCCGGGTGCAGCCGCATGCAAGTCCTTGACGATCTATCCAGGGCATCTCTTCGGCAGGAGACCATCCTTACCATCGGCGCCTTCGATGGAGTTCACCGAGGTCACCGGGCGCTGATCCAGGCAGTGGTCGATCGGGCACGGGCGACAAACCGCCTGGCGGCACTCATCACGTTCCATCCACACCCTGCGCTCTTCCTGGCTCGTGATCTGTCTGCGCCTGCGCAGTCCTTCTACCTCACCACCCCGGGCGAGAAGCTGGTCCTGCTGGAGGGTCTCGGACTGGACTTGGTGGCGTTGTTGCCCTTTGATCGCGAGCTTGCCGATACCTCTGCCCGCGATTTCATGCATTCCGTCTCACAGTACTTGCGCACCCGAGAACTGTGGGTGGGTCCCGACTTTTGCCTTGGGCGGAAGAAAGAAGGCAACGTCGCCAGGCTGCGAGAGCTGGGCAGCGAGATGGGCTATGAGTTGTCCGTCTTCCAGCCGGTGGTCGATCTGGCCAATGGGCAGACTACCATTTCCAGCAGTCGCATCCGGGCGCTGCTGCGCGAGGGGCAGGTAGAGCTGGTGGCCGAGATGCTGGGACGCGATTTCTCCATCTCTGGGGAGGTAGTGACCGGCGCGCACCGTGGCCGGAAGCTGGGGTTTCCGACGGCCAATCTTCAAGTTCGTGCCGAGCGTGCTCTGCCTGCCAATGGGGTCTATGCCGTCTACGCCGTGCTGGGAGACATGCGCTACCCGGCTGTGGCGAATGTGGGCGTGCGGCCAAGCTTTGACAGTGGCCCGCGCACCATCGAGACCCACATCCTGGACTTCTATGACGACATCTACGGGTGCGACCTGAAGGTCGAGTTCGTGGCCCGGCTGCGCGACGAGCAGCGCTTTGACACCCCAGATGCTCTGATCGCCCACGTCCGGCAGGACAGCCAGACTGCGCGGGGCATCCTGCGGGCGCAGGCTGCGGTCGAGCCTGGAGGAGCGGCAAGTACCGGCCGCGAGACCAGCACTCCTTGCCCCTATTGGTTCGAGGAGGTGGAGCACACCGCCGACCGGGCGCTCCGCGTGTGGGGCCGAGAGCTGCCTGATCTCTTTGCCGGAGCGGCTCGGGGCATGGTTCGCCTGATGGCCGATCTGGATGGCCTGGTCGCCACGCGATGGCGTGAGATCCGCCTGGAGGCGCTGGACCGCGAGACGTTGTTGGTGGCTTGGCTGAACGAGCTGCTCTTCATCACCGAGTCTGAGGGCCTGCTCCTTGTGGAGTTCCGGTGCAAGTCCGTGACCGAGACGACCCTAGTGGCGTGGGTGGGAGGAACACCGGCACGGGCAACCATGGCGCCTGTCAAGGCTGCCACGTTCCACGACCTTGAGTTGGTGCAGGACGGTGCCGGCTGGTCCACCCTGGTTACCTTCGATGCTTGACGGGCAAGCGGTGGATGGAGGTGCGCTATGACGGTTACAAAGGCCGATCTTTTGCGAGTTGACGAGTTCGTCTGGGAGATTCCGGCAAGCTTCCGGCAAGACATGCGCGTTCCGGCGCGGATCTATTCCAGTGAGGGTCTGCTTGAGCAGATCTTCCGGGACAAGTCGCTCGATCAGTTGGTGAACACGGCAGCCATGCCCGGCGTGGTGAAGTATGTGCTGGTCATGCCAGACGCCCATCAGGGCTACGGCCCACCGATCGGGGGCGTGGTTCCGGTCCGCTACCCGGATGGAGCCATCTCGCCCGGGGCCGTTGGGTACGACATCAACTGCGGTGTGCGCCTCCTGGCGTCTGACCTGGTTGTCGACGAGGTGAAAGGTGTAGTGGGCGACCTCATCTCTGCGCTCTACCACGACATTCCCAGCGGATTGGGCGGTGAAGACAGAGGACGCAGGGTAGCCGGGCGTGACATGGATGACGTTTTGGTCAAGGGAGCGGCCTGGGCGGTCAAGGCCGGCTACGGACGCCCCGAGGATCTCGAGCGCCTGGAAGAGGGAGGCGCGATGCCCGGGGCAGACCCGTCGGCGGTCAGCCCAAGGGCGAAGCAGCGTGGGGGCACACAACTTGGGACGCTGGGATCTGGCAACCACTTCATCGAGATTCAGCAGGTCACCGATATCTATGATGAAGAGGTGGCCCGCGTCTTCGGGCTCTTCCCGCGCCAGCTCGTGGTGCAGATCCACTCCGGATCTCGGGGGCTGGGCCACCAAGTATGCGATGAATATGTGCGCGATCTGCAGGCGGCCGTTCGTAAGTACAGCATCGTGTTGCCCGATCGGGAGCTTGTCTGCGCGCCGCTCAGCTCGCCGGAGGGCAAGCAGTATTTTGGCGCCATGGCCTCTGCCGCGAACTTTGCCTGGGCCAACCGGCAGTGCATGACGCACCTGGCGCGCCGGAGCTTTGAACAGGTCCTTGCCGGAAAGGTGAGGAGCTTTGATCTGCATGTGGTCTACGACGTAGCACACAACATCGCCAAGATCGAAGAGCATGTCGTCGACCGCAAGAAGATGAAGCTGTGCGTGCATCGCAAGGGCGCAACCCGTGCCTTCGGCCCGGGGCATCCTGGTGTGGTTCCCGTCTATCGCGCCGTGGGGCAGCCGGTGCTTGTGCCGGGCGACATGGGCACGGCATCCTACGTCCTGGTGGGGACGTCCAACGCGCTGGAGGAGAGCTTCGGCTCGTGCTGTCACGGCGCCGGGCGCACCATGAGCCGCACTGCTGCCAAGAAACAGGTCGTTGGCTTGGAGCTGCGCCACCGGCTGGAAGCCCAGGGCATCCAGGTGCGAGCGGGCAGCATGTCTGGCTTGGCCGAGGAAGCGCCCGAAGCCTACAAGGATATCGACGCGGTCATAGATGTGGTCGACGGGGCTGGGTTGGCCCGCCGGGTCGCAAGGATGCGCCCGCTTGCTGTGATGAAGGGCTAGGAGAGAGCAATAGTTTCGAGGCTGGTGGCCCTGCTGGCTTTCCAACGACGCGATCTCGCGGTATAGTTGTGCGGTCGTCCTGCCCGTGCTTCACGAGCACCAAGTGGGCGGAAAGGCGACCGGATTCCAGGTGAGGGTGAAGGATGGGGGAGCTGGGTGAGTGGTTGCGCGCGGCACGCGAGGGACGAGGCCTGTCCCTCGAACAGGCCGCTGAGCAAACGCGCGTACCCCTGAATTACCTGCAGGCGCTGGAGGACGAGGATCTATCGGTCTTTTCCAGCAGCCTCCATATCCGGGGCTTCCTGCGCAACTACGCAGCTTCACTTGGCTTGGATGCGGAGAAGGCCATTGGGCTTCTATCAGCGGTGCAGGCTGCGCCTCGCCGAAAGCGGGCCGCCGCGCAGCCCAAGACGACGGCTGTAGCTTCCCCCAACTCGTCACCCTCGGCTGCAGGGGCCGGGGATGAGGACCGCCGCCAATCTACCCTGGTTCCCGACCTTATGCTCGCTCTGGCCGTGCTAGCACTCCTGTCGCTGGCCGGGTTGGCCGTCTACCACTTCAAGTTGAGGCCGCCGGTGGCCGCGCATCCCAACCGAGGGACCACTTCCGGCTCCGAGCGCCACACCGCTCCCGGTCTTTGACGGCACGGACTATACGCTCGATGTTCAACTTGACTACACAGCGCACAAGCTCGCGGTGAAGGAGCGGATCGACTATACCAACGTGACCAGCCAGACCCTCACGGATCTGATGCTGAATGTGCATCCCAACCATGTTCGAAACGCCTTCAAGCTCAATTCCCTGCGCGTGGAAGTGGATGGCAAGCAACAAGCGGCTGAAGTATCGCCCGTAGGCGTCACGTTTCGTGTCGAATTGCCTCGCGAGCTGAAGGCGTCTGAGCGGGTCACACTCCTCCTTGATTTCCAGCTCAGCCTGCCCCAGATCAGCCCGTCCGCCGAGTTCAGCGACGCCGGATTCGGCTACTCCAAGCGGTCAGTGAGCCTCGGGAACTGGTACCCGGTCATGGCTCCCTACCGGAAGGACAAGGGCTGGTATGGGCTGACCTACTTCCCGGTGGGGGATCCGTTCGTCACAGAGGTGGCCGACTACCGTGTGACAATTACGGCGACTGAGGGAGTAATGCTGGCTGCCACGGGGGCGGAGACACGCGCAGGCAACGTCTGGAGCTACGAGGCAACCCAGGCGCGCTCCTTTGCCTTTGCGGCCAGCGACCGGTATCAGGTGTCAACTCGACAGGTGGGAGGGGCCACCGTACGCGCCTACACCTTCCCCGGCAGCGAAGCTGCCTCCGAGGCCGCGCTTCAGACGGCCAGCCAGGCGCTGGAGCTTTTCGGCGAGCTGTATGCCCCTTATCCCTATGCCGACTACCGCGTGGCCGAAACCGAGTTCGCCGGAGGAATGGAGTACACGGGCCTGACCTTCTTGGGTTCGGCTTTCTTCGACCAGCACGATGGTACGAGCCGGTCTGGGCTGATCCCGCTGACCGCCCATGAGGTGGCCCACCAATGGTTCTATGGCCTCGTGGGCAGTGACCAGGTGACCGAGCCCTGGCTTGACGAGGCACTGGCGGAGTACAGCGGCTACCTCTACTACGAGCGCTTTCTCCCCGGCGATGCTGAGTGGTGGTGGAGCTATGCGGTGGACCAGTGGGCACCGACCGGCAAGATCGACTACTTGATCTACGAATTCCGGGACAATCGCGGCTACTCGGATGCCGTGTACCGGCGTGGTGCGCAGTTTGTTCGCGACCTGCGCCAGGTGATGAGCGATCCTGCCTTCTTCGCGTTCCTGAAGGAGTATCAGCGCCGGAACGCGTACCGGCTGGCTACCTCGCGCGACTTTTTCGCGCTGGTGGGCGAGTTCACTACGGCTGACCTCGTGCCTCTCCAGGAAGAGTACTTTCGCCAACGCGTGCTTCCGTAGATCCTTGTGCGAGCCAAGAGTGTTGAATGAATCCTGGTAGGCACGTCCCTCTCCTGGTAGGGCTGTTGCTCCTGGCGGTGGTGGTTGTGGCCATCGCCGGCGCGGGCGTTCTTCCTCCCTCCCATGCCTCGGGCGCTGGTGCGCTGGCGCAGGTCCCTACTCTGCCCGTGCAACAACCGCAGCCAACAGAGCCGGCGAAAACACCCACCCCAACCGCTGTCGGGCAGGCCACGGCTGCGGCCTCCCCGCCGGCCTCTGCCACACCGGCCGCCGAGGCGCCGGTGCAGTCGCCGTCCCCAATGCCCAGCCTGGCGCCTTCCTCGCTGCCCGCGCCGACTGAGTGGCTCTCCGGTACCCTCACCCCCCCGCCCGAGGTAGGGGGGCAGACGGGTCAAGAGCTCATCATTGGGTATTCCGCCCTGGGCCGGCCCCTTGTCGCTCACCGCCTTGGAACCGGCCCGATCAAGGTGGCTCTGGTCGGCGATATCCATGGCGCCTACGAGTCGAACACCCACATGCTGGTGCAGGAGCTCCTGAGCTATTTCGGTTCTCATTTGGCCGAGATCCCTTCTCGCGTAAGCCTGTGGCTCATCCCCGCACTGAACCCGGACGGCCTGGCGGCCGGCACGCGCTGGAACGCCAATGATGTGGACCTCAACCGCAACGCAGATACCAGCCTCGACGGCTGCGCTGGGAACGACTGGTCCCCGGACACGGTCGGCTCGGAGGGCAGCTATTCTGGTGCCGGTGGCTCCTACCCATTCTCCGAGCCCGAAACACGCGCACTGCGCGACTTCTTGGCGGATGCCCAGGTGACGGTGTTCTATCACAGCGCCGCCGGCGCCGTCTACGCCGACTCCTGCCAGCGCCATCTGCCCTCCGCCCGCCTTGCCGAGGCGCTCGCGGAAGGTACCGGCTACGCGCTGCCCGAGGACGGCTGGACGGGCTATCGAATCACAGGCGATTTCGGAGATTACCTGGCCGGGGAGGGCGTGGCAGCGGCAACCGTCGAGCTGACCGACCACGAAGGGATCGAGCTGGAGCGCAACCTCGAAGGGGTCCGGTCCGTGCTGGCGCAGGTGGACCGGATCGTCGGAGCAGAGGCCGAGAAGGCCGGTGGCGAGCTCGTGTGGCTTGAGGACGGCGTGTGCGCCTGGCGGCTGGCCGGCAATAGCCTCGTCCATCCCCTGGCCATAGAAGTCATCGGCGAGACCATCTACCTGCTGGATTCAGGGCGTGTCCTGGAGCTGGACCTTGGCCTCGAGGCCGCGTCTTCCCTCTGTGCTGCCGGTGAGGAGGGCTCGCCTCCGGCACCGCAGGTGCTTCTTGCACCGGGTGACTCCGTCGCCGGGGTCCAGGTCACTGAGCCCCTCGATCTGGCCACCAACGCAGCCTCAGCCTCGGACCAGGCTTCTCTGTTCGTGCTCGATCGCGCGGGAGACGTCTACCGGTACGATCCGCGGGCCGCGTCCTGGACATTGGAGCGGTATGGCCGTCCAGCCATTGA
Source organism: uncultured Chloroflexia bacterium (assembly GCA_963701775.1). GTDB lineage: Bacteria > Chloroflexota > Anaerolineae > JAAYZQ01 > JAAYZQ01 > DAOQVR01. The sequence goes on along the minus strand of CAVPBH010000025.1, from coordinate 126,659 downwards.
TACGGGCGACCACTACTACGTCGCGCTGTCAGCCCTGGATGGGGAGCGCTACCTCCTGGAAACCACGCGCGAAAGAGTCTGGCGCTTCACGCAAGGGCAGAAAGGCTCGGCCTGGGCGGACTTGGCTCTGGGTCGCGATGTGGATCTGAGCGCGACGGAGGATGGCCTCTATGTGCTGACGCGCGCGCTCAATACGCCGGTCGGCGACTTGGTCCGGTACCTGAGGGGCACGTCGGAGAAGGCAAAGGCTGTGGCGTCCTTCCAGCCGGAGATCACGCCGGTCAAGCCCCTGCAAGTGGTCGCCACCGGCTCGGGTGTATTCGTCCTGGACCGGGCCGGACGGCGCCTGCTCGAGCTCGACCCCGCCAAGGGCGCGTTCCAGGCAGAATATCGGTTCAGCGATAGGCGCCCGGTTAGCGCGTTTTGGGCGAACCCAGACCCGGGCGAGGCCGTGACTGGGCCCGAACTTGTCCTGGCCGGCCACGACGTCCTCTACTTCTTTCCCGGTTCTGCCGTCCAGTCAGACTCTGTCCCGCAGGGAGAGCGCGCCGAAGCGAGCACCACGAGCGGAGACGGCAAGGCCGAGCCACTATCCAATGATCCCACCTGGCTGGAGAGCCTCCGCGGCCTGGAGATGCCGATCGACGGAGCCAGGATCACCCGCCGGGATTACCAGATGCCGGGATCGCCCCGTCACTATCGACTGGGAGTGCACCAGGGCATCGATTTCTACACAGGCACCTCTGGAGTCACCATCAACAACCGCACCCCCGTGCATGCGGTGGCTGCGGGCAAGGTGATCCGAGCCTTGTTGGACTACCAACCTCTCACCGCAGCCCAAGCCCGCGCCTGGGCAGCTCAGGTGGCGGACCAGGGCTACACGCCTGCCGATGTCCTGGACGGCTACCGTGGGAGGCAGGTCTGGATCGAGCACGAGAACGGCCTGGTTTCGCGCTATGCCCATCTGAGCGCGATAGCCTCCGGCATTGTCGTGGGTGCAGCGGTCGAGCAAGGCCAGGTGATCGGCCTAGTCGGGAACTCGGGGACCCCCGAGTCGGTAAGCAACCCATCAGGCGAGCTGCATCTGCACTTGGAGCTTTGGGTCGGCGAAAACTACGTTGGGCAGTTTCTGCGCCCAATTGAGGCGCGCGAGTGGATTGAGGGGATCCTGCGATGACCCGCAGACGAGCCATTGCCTTGACCATTGCCGTCTTCCTGGTTGCCCTGGCGATCCTGGGTATTGTGGCGTTTCGAAGGGCTCGAATGGGCTACGACGTCTACCGGTCGCGCATCCAACCTGGAATCACGGTGGCCGGAGTGGATGTTGGTGGGCGCACACCCGAGGAGGCGCGCGGCCTGCTCTCAGAACAGGTTGCCAAACCTTACTACGCAAGCTTCATCCTGCTCTACCAGGAGCAAAAGATCGTGCTCTCGCCTGCCGACAACCTGTCCCTGGAAGTCGACGTCGACGCGATGGTCGACCAGGCGTTCGAGGCCAGCCACCAAACCGACTACTGGCAAGGATTCGGGGAGTGGCTGAAGGGAGAGGTGGTAACGCTCACCCTGGACGTGCCTCTGAAGATGGCATTCGACCCAGAGGCTGCGTCCGCCTTTCTGGCGCAATCGGCGCGCGAATATGATCGGGGAGCCGTCGAGCCGATGGTCGACGTCCAGGAGCAGACATTCATCCCGGGCCGGCCGGGTCACCGCCTCGAGGTACAAGAGGCAGCCGAGGAGATAAACGAGTCTGTCCCCGATCCGGGCCGGCGCGAGCTGGTGCTGCCGGTGACACTGGTTGAGCCAGACCAGAGCCCTGCGCGCGTCGAGTCGATGTTGAGCACGTTGGTGCCCGTCATGGAGGTCGCCCCGGTGGCTCCGAGCTTTTACACGGCGACGCTCCCGCTCAGCACCACGGGCGGGTTGGCAGGCACGCCGACGGTCTCCTACACCGGAGAGCTGACCTGGACCTTCCCCCATTTCGCCGCCTATCAGGGTCCCTTGACCACGACCTACGGCTACTTCTTCGATCCTGGGACACCGGGGGCGCGCTTTGACGTCGGGCAAGCCATCGAGCAGGTGAATGCTGCGATCGAGGCCGGTGCGACTGCCCCGATCCACTTTGAGGCCAGCTCCGTTCCTCCCCCAACGGTCACTCGTGAGCTACTAATCGGGCCTCTCGAGGATCGGCTTGCCGAGTTCCCTGGCGTCTACAGCCTGCTGGTGAAGAACTTGGACACGGGCGAGGTGGTCTATGACCACAACACCAAGATCGTGCTCTCTGGCATGAGTGTCGTCAAGATCGGCATCATGGTCGAGGTGTATCGCACCGCCAAGGGCACCCCAGACCAACAGACCCGCGAAGAGCTGGGCGCCATGTTGGGCGAAGAGTCGTGCAACCCCTGCGCCAACCGGCTGATGGCGCAAGTCGGCAACGGCTCCGCGACGGCCGGGGCACAGCGTGTCACGAGTGCGATGCAGCGCCTGGGACTGACGAACTTTCGACTGTGTGGCCCTTACCGCGTAGAGACCGGCGAGGGGCGGCGAAGGGATGGGATGGAGCTCGCTGCCAGCGGGCCTGTGAGCTTCTCATTCTCTAGGACAGCCCAGGTTTCGATAGCCGCGAGCCTTGCAGCGGCAAAGCCGACCACGCCGGGCTATGACCGCTGCGTGCATGCCACTCCGCACGAGATGGCTGACCTGGTGGAGATGATCTACGTTTGCACCCAAGGGAAGGGGAAACTGCACCAGTCAGACCCTGCGACCTTTTCACCGTCAGTTTGCCAGGAAATGATCGACATCATGGCGGCCAACGACTGGCGCGACCTGCTGGGGGCAGGGATCCCGCTGAGGTCGAATTGGCTCACAAGCACGGCTTTGCCGGATACGATGCTCCCTGGGGCGACACTCGCGCGGATGTAGGCATTGTCTTCTCGCCGGGAGCGACCTGGCTTGGCAGTTTCTACATCTGGCAGGATACGCCTTGGATCGACTGGGGCGTCAATCAGCCGCTCTACCACGACGTCTCCAATCTCCTCTACAACTACTTCAATCCTGCCGAGCCGTATTGGCCCCTTCCCCCCTGGGCGCCGACTCCGGCGCCCGCGGCTCTGGCGATTGTGATGGACTGAGTCTGCTAGGTCCAGAGCCAGGGGTGCACCCAAAGTCGCTCGCGGAGTGGCGTCACGATCTCAAGCGGTGCTCGGAGCAAGTACTCTCGAGCCATTCCGGCGTTCGGCTCCTTCAGACTCATAAGGTAGCGGATCGCCTCGGCGACTGAGAAATCGTTCCCACGCTTCTCGACAAAGTTGCTGGGCAGGTCAGTCCAGATGACCGCATCGAAGCTGTTTTTGATCGCCCACTGGCCAATTGCTTGCGCACCTTCTGGGTGTACCCGGCAGTTCTGCCTGCGCCTTTCCAGATCGACGTATCCAATGCTCTCCATGTCGGCGTGCTCTCGGGCTCGCAGGTCTTCGATGGCCGCTCCGACGTCGGAGCGTGGGCTTTTGGCGAAGCGCGCCGGTCGGTGCACGCCGTTCACGGGATCAATGACAACTGTCAAAGCTCCGCCCCGCGAGCGGGAGATTCGTGAGAACTCGAGGGGCAGCGGCGGTCCGCCCTTCTCCCATTCGGTGGCCATCGGCAGCGTTCCCGGACGCCAAATCAGTGAGCCCCACCCAAGCATTGCGATCTTCATGACACCTCTCTGGGCCGTTGTTAGCGGAAAAAGTCCACCCAACGGATGGTGAACGAACGCTGCTCTCTGCCCAAGTCCTCGGGCAACTGGACTTTGATGTACCCCTCCTTGAGCGGGATCGTCGCCGCTGAGCCCTGTGCTGGTACGATCGTGACGGCCATCCAGTAGGGGCTGTCGGGCGATACCTCTCGCTCTTCGTCCGCAGCGTGCCGGACAGACTCGATCACGCCATACTCCGGCGTGCTGGAAAGAGAGGCCGTAACGGTGGTCTGGCCATATGCCACGTCAAGCTTCTCGAGACCCTTCAACAGGAAGTGCAGGACCATGTTCTCCGGGGCCGGCCCAGATAGGACAAGATCTGCGCTTCCGATTCCACTCGGACTCACCACCTCGACAATGAGGGTTCCATCCTCCCCAGTGAAATAGGTGACTTCCGCGTCAGGTCGACCGAGAACGGCTTGAACCGAGGCCCGATCCTGTACACCGGGCGCGCAGGCTTGCAGGCAGACCAGGGCAGCGAGACCAAGCCAGTGTATTCGCTTCAATTGGATTCCTTCGCCCACACGGTTAGCGTCACATAGGTGCCAAAAACCGCTGCCAGGAGTTGCAGCAGGGGAGACACGACGACCATGAGTACGAGCCAACCGATGAAGCTGGCCCTCGGCTCGTAGAGGATCATGGGAATGCCAAAGCTCGCCAGGTCGGCACCTGCGTCGAAGAGCATCGAGACAGCCATACCCCAGATCGCGGCCATGAGGGCGAAGGTGATCAGGCTGCAGAAAACCGCGTAACGCAGGCCCTTGCGGAGCATGAGCCTGAGTGTGGGATTCTCCTGGATGACTAGCCGCGCAATGTACCAGCCCGCCGGAAAACCGAGCAGGATGCAGAAGAAAGGAACGCCCATACCTGCCCCGGCACAGACTGTGTCCAGGAGGGCGTAGACAGCAAAGGCCCAGATGGGTTTCAACCGTAGCAGTCGCTTCACAGACGGCGATTATACACCCGGGCGACTCTGGCGCCAAAGTGAGCATGGCCCTTTCCAGCCCTGCCTTGGCATCCTCTGTGGCGTTATCCGTGTTGCGAGGGCGGTTGTGCACCTCCCCAGTCTGTGCTATACTCCCCGGCAAGACACTGCGAGGGGGAGCCATGCCCTACACGGTAGACATCGGCAAACGACGCTTCTTTGGACTGCGCGGCAACCTGCATATGCACACGACCGAGTCCGATGGAAACGCCTCCCATCAGGACCTTGCCCGCATTGCTGGTGCCGCAGGCCTGGATTTCATCATCGTCACCGACCACAACGTCTACCGGCCTGGCCTCGATGGCTGGTTTGACCATACCTTGCTTCTCGTCGGCGAGGAGGTACACGATCCCCAGCGCATGCCGCAATCGAGTCATACGCTCTGCTTCAACATTCGTGAGGATGTGGCCCACCACGCGGGTGAGCCGCAGAAACTGCTCGATGCCGTGACAGAGCAGGGGGGCTTTGCCTTCCTGGCCCATCCCTTTGAGCACAATGCAGCCAGCTTCCTCCCGGAACCCAACATCTCCTGGCGCGACTGGGAGGTGTCGGGCTACGCGGGCATCGAGTTGTGGAACTATATGTCCGAGTTCAAGGCCGTGCTGAGGAACAAGGCCCAAGCGGTTCTTTACGCCTACGCTCCGTCACTGGCCATCTCCGGTCCCTACCGGGAAACGCTCCAGAAGTGGGACCTGCTCTTGCAGTCGCGGCCGGTAGCCATCGTGGGTGGCTCGGATGCGCACGGAGGCACGTACCGGCTGGGGCCGATCACGAGGACGGTGCAGCCCTACAGCTACCTCTTTCGCTGCGTCAACACGCATGCATTGAGCACAGAGCCGCCGAATGGGGACCTGGATCACGACAGGGCGCTCCTCTACGCTGCCGTCAGCCACGGGAGTAGCTTCGTGGGCTACGAGCGGCTGGGTCCCGTGGCCGGGTTTGCCTTTTGGGCCAGGTCGGGCGAGTTCGAAGCAACGATGGGGGAGACTGTGACCCTGAAGCGGGTGGTGGAGTTGAGAATCAGTGTTCCTGAGCGGGCTCTCGTTCGCCTGGTACGAGATGGTCAGACCGTAGCCCAGTCTCGCGGGCGCGAGCTTGCCCTCCTGGCTCCCAGGCCAGGTGTCTACAGGGCGGAAGCCTACCGCACCCATGCCGGCCGGCTGCGCGGCTGGATCTTCAGCAACCCCATCTATGTGAAGGCCTAGCCGGGCCTTGATCTGCGCGTACCGAGATTGACATGCCCGGTGAGATCGGCTATAATTGCCCTGGTGGAAAGAAGGTCGGCCGCGGCAGCGGCGGATGGCCTATGCAGCGGTGAAGTGAGCCTGGGAGGCCCAGGCGCGACGAATGCTGGTTCTTTGAGGTATCTCTCGGACCCGACGCAGGCAGGATTGTCGGGTCAATAGCTTCTTGGAGGCGTTCACTGTGCGATGCCCGCGAGCTGTGAACCCTGGCCCCGCCCTTCTGGCCCAGAGGGAAATTCGACATGTTCAGTAGGTTGCTGGCAGGCCCCAAGGGCCGGGCCCGCCGCGAGGCCCTCACTGCGTACCTCTTTCTGCTCCCGGCTATCCTCATCATCTTTGTGTTTGGCCTGTGGCCGGTCGTTCACGCGCTCTACGTCAGCCTTCACAAGTGGAATGTCAAGCCCAAGGGGTCGCAGTGCTTCTCCTATTGGCTAGCCCAGGCAGGCATCGGCTCTCCCGAGGCGCTGGCCAAGACCGACTGCCAGGGGCTCGACAACTACGTCGAGCTGATGGGCTGGCAGGACGCGACTGCCGTCCTGGGTATGGCTGTGGGGTTGGTGCTTGGCCTGCTGGCTTACCGGTGGGGCAAGCGTGCCAAGCAGTCTGAGGGGCGCGCTGTCGGGCGTTGGGTGGGTACTGGCATCCTAACCCTCGCCTCACTCTATTTCCTTGTGCGTTCCCTCCCCGGGCTGATCCGCTCTGGTGAGTGGACCTATCTTGTGTTTGCGGGACTGCTTCTGCTGGCCTGGCTTGTCTGGAAGGGTGCAAGCCATGCCGATTCCACGCTGCGTCTTGTCCTTCGGCTCCTCGGCGCGGTGACGCTCATTTCTTCTGCGCTCTTTTTTCTTTTCGTCGACTTTCCTCGTGTCTGGGAGTATGGCAGCGAAGAGTTCTGGCGGTCGATGATCTACACCGTGTTCTACTCTGTGGGGACGGTGCCTGTCCAGCTGGGGATTTCGTTGCTCCTTGCCTACATCCTCTTCCAGGGAATCAAGGGGCAAAGCGCCTTTCGCCTGCTCTACTTCATGCCGTACATTGCACCTTCCGTGGCGACGGCCGTGGTCTTCCGGAGAGTGTTTTCGCTGCGAGACACCGGGCTAATGAACCAGTTGATGCACTCCCTCGGCCTGCCGGACCTTAGATGGCTGCACGAGCCAAAGGGGGTGAACCTTGTCCTGATCGACGTCATCAACCAGGTCTTTGGCACGAGCCTGGCCTGGCCGCAGATCGCCGATCCTCTGAACGTGATTCTGAGCGGGCCAAGCCTCGCGCTCGTGTCGATCATCATCTACAACTGGTGGGTGTTCGTCGGCTACGATACGGTAATCTACCTGGCAGGGTTGGGCAACATCCCGGGCGAGCTCTACGAGGCAGCCGAGATCGACGGCGCAGGGCGTTGGGCGCTGTTGCGCAAGATCACCTTCCCGCTCCTCTCGCCCACCACTTTTTTCCTGACCATCATCGCCACGATCGGCACCTTCAAGGCCTTCAACCACATCTGGATCATGAGAGAGCAAGCGGCAAGGGAGACGGTCGAAACGACGACGCTGCTGATCTTCCAGGTATTCCGTGGGCAGGGGCAATTCGGTGAGGCGGCTGCGATGTCCTTCGTCCTTTTCGCCGCCATCCTGGTCCTTTCTCAGATTCAGAACCGCGTGGGCGACAAACTGGTGTTCTATGGCTAAGACGTCGCAAACACACCCCACCTTGTATCGGCTTCGCAGCGCGGTGTCGAGGGGCTTCACCTACCTGCTGCTGATAGCCGGCGCTCTCATCATGGTTGCCCCTTTTGTGTGGATGATGAGCACGTCGGTCATGACCCTGGGCGAGGCGAACGCCGGCAGGCTCTTTCCCCGAAATGTGAGATTCTCCTGCCCGTATGTCAACTTGCCCACCCTTTCCGACAACACCGTCACCGGTTTCTCGGTGAGCCCTTCCATCCTGCCCGGGGAGCAGGAGCTACACACCGATAGTTACTACGTCGAGGTAGAGGACGAGGGCGGCTGGCGGTTCCGCCTGGTGAACAACAAGGGCACGCCGGTGTCGATCGCTCCGGTGGGCGCGTCCGGGCAGGCGTTGACTTCGGAGTGGCAACCGATCCCTGCCGGCGGGGGTACCGTCGATACCGGGCTGGGCATGTCCGTCACCTTTGCGCCTTCCGGCGCCTACGAGGCAGGCGCCAGGCGCAAGGGAGCAGCGCGCATCGACTATGTGAACTGCTGCGAGTATCCGACGGACATGGGGAACCTGGAGACGGCCGACCGCGCCGAACGGGCGTACGCCGGACGAGCCATCCCGACGGATCTCAGCAACTGCCGCACGACGGCGCGAAAGGTCGACTATTTCTTCTCCGAGTTCATCGGAGGCAACTACTACCAGGCGTGGGTCACGGCCAAGTTTGGCAGCTACCTGTGGAACTCCATCCGGCTCACACTCATCACGCTATTGGGCACACTTGTCATTTCTACTCTGGCAGCCTATGCCTTTGGCCGCATGCACTTCCCGGGGCGTAATCTCCTCTTCGGCTTGCTTCTCTCAACGATGATGATCCCCGAGACAGTGACCATGATCCCCAACTTCCTGACCATCACCGGCAACAACCCCTTCCTGCCCTTCATCAACTGGTACGACAACTGGCCGGCGCTGACGGTCCCCTTCATGGCGAGCTTTTTCAATATCTTCTTGCTGCGTCAATTCTTTGCCCAGGTCCCGGACGAGCTCTGGGATGCGGCACGGATCGACGGCGCAGGCCACATGCGGTTCCTGATCCAGGTGGTCTTGCCCTTGTCGAAGGCGCCGATCATGACGGTGACTGTCTTTGGTTTCATCGGCTCGTGGAACGCCTTGCTCTGGCCTCTGATTGCGACCAAGGCGGGCTCCAAGTGGTGGCCGATTTCGGTCGGCTTGCAGAACTTTGTTTCGGAGGCTGGGCCCGAGACCCATCTGTGGATGGCGGGCGCCAGCCTGAGCATGCTTCCTGTGCTGATCCTCTACTTCCTGGCGCAGAAGCAGTTTGTGGAAGGAATCGCGACGACGGGCTTGAAGGGCTAGGCAAGGTAGAATGCACAAGGCTCAATTGCGAATTGCGCATTGTGAATTGTGCATTGATTGGAGAGGAGGTGAGGTGATGGCGGACAGGGCGGGCTTGGGCGCCCGCCCAGTTGGGTTGATGAGTATATCTGCAGTTGAACCTGTCAGAACAAAGTACTGGAGGAGAGAAACAAAATGAAGAAGTGGATGTACATCCTGATGATGGCCATCCTCGTGGTGCCGCTGATCGTGACTGCCTGCGCACCCACCGAGGAAGTGCCGACCGAAGTGCCTGGCGAAGTAGAACCCACGGCAGAGACGCCGGCCGAGCCAACGGCCGAGCTGCCGGCCGTTGGCGCGTATGAGGGCGTCGACCCGGCGGGTGCTGAGGTGCTGTGGTGGCACCAACACACCGGGTCTCGTGCCGAGGGCCTGGACGAGATGGTCGCCGAGTTCAACGCGAGCAACGAGTGGGGCATCGTGGTCACCGCAGAGTATGCCGGTGGCTACTCCGAGATCTATGACAAGATGATCGCCGCTATAGCGGCCGATGATCCCACGCTGTTGCCCAACCTCATCTCGCAGTATCCCAACAGCCTGGCCAAGTTCCAGCTCTCCGAGGCGCTGGTCGACATGGACGAGCTCATTGAGAGCGCCAAGTGGGGCCTGACCGCCGAAGAGAAGGCGGACTTTTTCCCGGGCGTGCTGGAGGCGAATGTCAACCCTCAGTTTGGCGATGGCCACTTCCAGTTGGCCTTCCCGCCCCAGAACTCGATGGAAGTGCTCTACTACAACCAGACCTGGCTCGAGGAGCTGGGCTTCGACGGCCCGCCCGAGACCTGGGCTGAGTTCAAGGAAATGACATGCGCGGCCACCGACCCGGCTGCAGGGACCATCGGCTACGAAATCAGCACCGATGCCTCCCGCTTCTCCAGCATGGTCTTTAGCCGGCATGGCACCTATTTCGAGGCCGATGGGAGCGCCTTTGACTTTGAGAACGCCACCGTCAAAGAGACGATGGCGTTCATGAAGGAGCTGTACGACGAAGGCTGCATCGGTCCGATGGCGGAAGCGTACGGCGATCAGGCCGACTTTGGGAACTACAAGACCCTCTTCACCATCGGCTCCACGTCCGGCCTGCCCTTCTATGCGACGGCTGTCGCCGAAGGAGAGCAGGGTGAGTTCGAGTGGAGCGTCGCACCGCTCCCCTTCAAAGATGGTGGCGATGTGCCGGTCCAGAACATCTACGGCGCGCCCATAGCCGTCCCCAAGACCACACCAGAGCAGGAGCTGGCTGGCTGGCTCTTCCTGAAGTGGTTCACCTCCAGCGAGAACAACGCACGCTGGGCCAAGATCAGCAACTACTTCCCGGTGCGCGCCTCGGCTGCTGCTGGGATGGAAGACTACTTTGCCGAGAACCCCACATTCAAGACGGCCTTCGACATGCTGCAGTACGGCACCTTCGAGGCCCAGTGGTGCGCCTGCTACGAGGACGTTCGCCGCAAGATGGCCGATGCGTACAACAAGATCCTCGAAGGCGAGGCGATCGATGCCACACTGGCGCAACTCCAGGCCGATGCAAACATCAGCCTGGCGGAGAACGCGCCCGGTGGTGCGGCGCCTGTTGCCGACCTCTACGGTGAGGTCAAGCTCGCCAAGAAGCTCATCGTCTCCACCGATCCCAACTACAAACCGCAGAGCTTCCTGAACGACGCCGGCGAGCTGGACGGCTTCGACATTGACGTGGCCAAGGAAGTGGCCGCGCAACTGGGTGTCGAGATCGAGTTCGTCACGCCCGACTGGGACATGATCACCGGCGGCAACTGGGGCAAGCGCTGGGACCTGAGCATCGGCTCGATGACTCCGACGGAGGAGCGTGCCCAGGTGCTTTGGTTTACCGATCCCTACTACTACACTCCGGCCTCCTTTGCCGTGCACAAGGACAACACCACCATCAACACGCCGGAAGACCTGGCGGGCAAGAAGGTGGGCCTCGGAACGGCCACAACCTACGAGAGCTATCTCAACGGCGCGCTCACCATGATGGGGGGCGAGATCATGTACGATCCGCCGGCCGACCTGGAAGTGGTAGCCTACTCTACGGATGCCGAGGCGATCCAGGATCTGGCCCTGGGTGATGGGACGCGGCTCGATGCCGTCATGTCGGCCCAGCCCACCATCCAGACCGCCATCGACGAAGGCCAGCCGCTCAAGTACATCGGCACGCCCGCCTTCTACGAGCCGCTTGCCTTCGCGCTCGACAAGTCGCGCGGCACCTCCGACAAGATGATCAGCCAGCTCAACAGCATCCTCAAGAAGCTGCATACCCCCAACAAGGACACCGGGGTCAGCAAGCTCGCCGAGCTCTCGGTGAAGTGGTACGGGATCGACCTGACCACAGTCGTCGCTCCGGGTGAAGGCGAGGCGCCGGCAGAGGAAGTGCTGTACGCCTACGAGGCACCCAACTGCGACTATGGCGGTGAGTTCCTCAAGATGGAAGCCGTGGACGAGCTGACGGTGCGCTTCACCCTCTGCTACGCCGACGTTGCATTCCGCTCCAAGGTCGCGTTCTCGGCCTTTGCCATCAACGACTCTGCTTACCTCGAGACCACAGGCGGTACCGGGGCGCTAGTCGAGCAGCCGAATGGTACAGGGCCGTACAAGCTGAAGGAGTGGCAGCGCGGCGAACAGCTCATCCTGGAAAAGAACCCCGAATACTGGGGGACTCCGGCCATCGCCGACACCATGGTGTTCCGGTGGAGTGCCGAGGCCGCCCAGCGCCTGGTAGAGCTGCAGTCAGGCAACGTCGACGGCATCGACAACCCGAGTCCGGACGACTTTGAGACCATCGCCGCCGACAGCAACATCACCCTCTACCCGCGCGAGGCGCTAAACATCTTCTACCTTGGCATGAACAACACCTACCCGCCTTTTGACAACGAGAAGGTGCGGCAGGCCATCGCCATGGGGATCGACCGCCAGCGCATCGTGGACAACTTCTATCCCACGGGCTCCATCGTCGCCTCCCACTTCACGCCATGCGCAATCCCCGGGGGCTGCGAAGGGGAGGAGTGGTACGGGTTCGACCCGGTGGCCGCCAAGGCACTCCTGGCCGAGGCCGGCTTCCCCAATGGCTTCGCGACCAAGATCACGTATCGCGACGTGGTGCGTGGCTATCTGCCGCAGCCGGGCGTGGTGGTCCAAGACCTCCAGGCCCAGTTGAAGGCCAACCTGGGCATCGACACCGAGATCGTGGTCATGGAATCAGGCGCCTACATTGACGCCGCCGACGCCGGCCAGTTGGAGGGTTTCCACCTGCTGGGCTGGGGCGCAGACTACCCTGACCAGACCAACTTCCTGGACTACCACTTTGGCGAAGGCGCATCCGCGCAGTTCGGCGAAGGCTTCCCTGACATCTGGGAGATACTGAAGGAGGCCGGCACGCTCAGCGACCAGGAGGCGCGCATCGCGCTGTATCGGCAGGCCAACGACCTGCTGAGGCTGCACGTGCCTATGGTCCCGGTCGCCCATGGTGGTTCTGCCACGGTCTTCAAGGCTGACGTAGCCGGCGCCCATTCCAGCCCACTGAGCAACGAAATCTTCTCGGTGATGGATCCGGGCGGCCGCGATACGCTGGTATGGATGCAGAATGCCGAGCCGATCGGCCTCTACTGCCCCGACGAGTCGGATGGTGAGTCGCTGCGGGCCTGCGAGCAGATGAATGAGTCTCTGCTGGCCTTCAAGGTCGGCGGAACTGACACGGAGCCCTCGCTGGCCGAAAGCTGCGACTCCAACGAGGATCTCACGGTCTGGACGTGCAAGCTGCGGGCAGGCGTCAAGTTCCACGACGGCAGTGCCTTTGATGCCACGGACGTCGTTGTGTCGTACGCCGTCCAGTGGGATGCTGCGCATCCGCTGCATGTGGGCCGCGACGGATCGTTCACCTATTGGTCAGGGCTGTTCGGTCTTTTCCTGAACGCGCCGCAATAGGTGACTAGACAGGATCTACGGGATTCGACGGATGAACAGGATGGTCTCAGAATCCTGCGAGTCCTGAGAACCCTGTAATCCTGTCCCATGTGATCGAATCTGGTACGGGAGGATGGGGTGGCGCTCACACGTCGCCCCATCCTTTGTACCCGGGAGCCAAGCGGGGACCAGGGGGCTCTATGACCGGATACATCGTGCGACGCCTGCTCCTGGCGATTCCAGTTCTTCTCGGTATCGTATTCGTCGTGTTCACTCTCGTACGCCTCATTCCCGGCGATCCCTGCCGGGCGGCGCTTGGCGAGCGGGCCACCGATGCGATCTGCGAGCCCTACCTGGAGCGGCGAGGACTCAATGAGCCGATCCCCGTCCAGTTTGTTATCTACCTGCGCGAGCTGCTGCGCGGTGACCTGGGCGACTCCTACCGGCAGGGCCGGCCAGTCACCCAGATGCTGGTTGAGCGACTGCCGGTTACCCTGCAGCTCAGCCTTTTTTCCCTCCTCTTTGCGGTGGCCGTCGGAATCCCCCTGGGGATCATGTCGGCCAACTGGCACAATTCTGGTATAGACGTCGGGACCATGGTGGTGGCCAACATCGGCGTCTCTATGCCTGTCTTCTGGCTGGGTTTGATGCTGCAGTACGTCTTTGCCATCCTCCTAAAGGACACGCCGCTCAAGCTTCCCCCGTCGGGCACCCTGCAGGCGGGGGTGATCATCCCCCCATTGTATGAGACGTATGGCTGGCAGGTGAGCGGGGCACTCAAAACGGCCCTCGACTTTCTCTCGAACATGCATGCTCTCAACGCGCTGCTCTCTCTCGACTTCGAGGGCATGGCGGATGCTCTGAGACATCTTGTCCTGCCTGCCGTGGCTCTGGGCACCATCCCCATGGCGATCATAGCCCGGATGACCCGCTCCAGTCTCCTGGAGGTGCTGGGACTGGACTATATCCGCACGGCGCGCTCCAAGGGGCTGAAGGAATGGACCGTCATCATGCGGCATGGACTGCGCAATGCCATGCTGCCCGTGGTTACGATCATTGGGCTGCAATTCGGCATACTTCTTGCCGGGGCGGTGCTCACCGAGACGATCTTTAACCTCTCGGGTGTGGGCCGGGCCCTCTATGAGGCGATCACAGCCCGTGACTACCGGGTTGTCGAGGGCTTTACCCTGGTCATTGCCGTCCTGTTCGTGGTCATCAACTTGATCGTCGATGTGTCGTACGCCTACCTCGACCCTCGCGTTCGGCTTCAGTAGTGAGAAGCAGACAATGATGGCAGACAACCTGCTCCCGCCTGACGAAGTAGCCGCGTTCGACGGTGCCTTCGGCCAGCGTCCGAGCTCCCTGTGGCGCGACGCGTTCAGACACCTGTTTCGGAAGCGCTCTGCCATCGTAGGGATGATACTGCTCGGAATCCTGGTGTTCGTCGCCCTCTTTCATACCGTGCTGGCTACCCACGATCCGAGCATCCCGATGCTTGATGTCCCCGAGGAAGTGGCGGCAGGCGTCAAGAAACGAATGCCCCCCTGCGTCCACATCCTGGGCTGTCCGGAAGACACGCCGCAGCACATCCTGGGCACCGATGGCAACCTGCGGGATTTCTACAGCCGGATGGTCTACGGTGCGCAGTGGTCACTGATCATCGGTTTCACTACCGTCGGCTTTGCCATCGTGCTCGGCACTCTCGCCGGAGCTGTGGCAGGGTACGCCGGTGGATGGGTGGACAATCTCATCATGCGCCTTATGGACGTGGTTCTGGCCTTTCCCTCGCTGATCCTGTCCATCGCTATCGTTACCGTGCTCGGTCCGGGATTGATCAACGCCCTACTGGCTATTGGTATAGTGTCGATCCCCGTCTATGCGCGCATTGTTCGTGCGAGCGTCCTTTCGGTCAAGGAGTGCGACTATGTGACGGCGGACCGCGCACTGGGAGTCGGCCGTTTCCGTATCCTGTTCCACCGCATACTGCCCAACGCGCTGACTCCGCTGATCGTCGCCGGGACGCTGGGAATCGCTACAGCTATCCTGGACGCGGCGGCCCTGTCATTCCTGGGGCTTGGGGCGCAGCCTCCCATGCCGGAGTGGGGCTCCATGCTCGGTGCAGAGCGCAATCAGGTATTCACGGCGCCCCACCTGGTCTTTTTCCCGGGTATTGCCATCATGCTCACCGTGCTGAGCTTCAACCTCCTGGGTGATGGGATGCGAGACGCTCTCGATCCACGCCTGAACCGATAGTGCCTAGAGGTAGCATGACTGACCCAGTCGAGAACCTTCGTGTTGCTCAGGGTGATAGTGCTAGGCCGGACGAGCGCCTCCTCGACATCCGCGATCTGCGCACCTACTTCCACACGCTCGACGGCGTCGTGAAGGCGGTGGATGGCATAGACTTTTACGTGAACCGCGGCGAAGTTGTGGGGCTCGTCGGGGAATCGGGCTGCGGCAAGAGCGTGGCCTCTCTGTCGGTGATGCGCCTCATCGCATATCCCGGCAAGATCGAGTCGGGCGAAGTCTGGTTTGACGGGCTGAACCTGGCCAAGATGCGCCAGAGGGAAATGACCGACATCCGTGGCCGGCGGATGTCGATGATCTTCCAGCAGCCTACGTCGTGTCTGAATCCGGTCTACAACACCGAGCACCAGATCACCGAGGTCTACCGGGTCCACCAGAAGCTCCGGCGCGGACCGGCCAGGGAGCGGGCGCTCGATCTCTTGCGGCAGGTCGGGATTTCCGATCCAGAGCGGCGCCTGAAGTCCTTTCCCCACGAGCTGTCGGGCGGGATGGCCCAACGCGTCATGATCGCCATGGCACTTGCCTGCAATCCTGACTTGCTCTTCGCGGACGAGCCCACCACGGCGCTGGATGTGACGATCCAGGCCCAGATCCTGGATCTGCTGCGCACCGTCCAGTCAGACATGGGGACGGCGATCGTCCTGATCACCCACGACCTCGGGGTCGTTGCCGAGATGGCTTCGCGCATCGCGGTCATGTACGCCGGGAAAATCGTCGAGGAGGCGGACATCAGCTCCCTCTTCTCGGACCCGTTGCACCCCTATACGCAGGGGCTGCTCGGGTCGGTGCCTGTCTTGGGCCAGCAAAAAGATGAGCTCGCCATCATTCCGGGCACAGTGCCTAACCTGATCAACCTGCCGGCCGGTTGCCGGTTCGCTCCGCGCTGCCGCGATCGAGTCCAGCACGGACTTGATGTCTGCCTGCACGAAGAGCCGCCGTTGGCGCCTGCGGCGATCCGCCACAGCGTGCGCTGCTGGCTGCACCAATGATCTGCGCGGACTGATCACCAATGCACTGGTGTCGTAGCATATCCGGACCGTAACGCAACTGAGGAAGCGACTTTGGAGAATCTGATCGAAATCAGGAACTTGACCAAGTACTTTCCTGTGCGCGGCGGGCTGTTGCAGCGTGTCCAGGGTTGGGTCAAGGCGGTGGATGGCGTGAGCCTGACCATCAGAGCGGGGGAGACCCTTGGCCTGGTGGGTGAATCGGGCTGTGGAAAGACCACGGTGGGGCGCTGTCTTCTGAGGCTCATCGAGCCCACCTCAGGTGAGATCCTGTTTGAGGGACGCGACCTGCTCGCACTGCCCGCTGAGGAGTTGAAGGCGCTGCGCCGGGAGATGCAGATCATCTTCCAGGATCCCTTCTCGTCCCTCGATCCACGCGCCAAGATCGCGGACAGCATCGGTGAGGCCCTGTATGTGCATGGAGTTAGAGACAGCACCGATCGAAGGCGCAAGGTCCGGGAGGTCATGAGGCTGGTGGGCCTGTCGGAGGATCACATGCGTCGATATCCTCACGAGTTCTCGGGTGGACAGCGGCAGCGTATCGGCATCGCTCGCGCCCTCATCCTGCGGCCCAAGTTCGTCGTATGCGACGAGCCGGTCTCGGCGCTGGACGTGTCTATCCAGGCCCAGGTTCTGAATCTTCTGCGACAGCTTCAGCGCGAGCTAGGGCTCACGCTTCTGTTCATCGCTCACAACATGAGCGTGGTGGAGCACATCAGCGACCGAGTGGCGGTGATGTACCTGGGCAAGGTCGTCGAGATCGCCGAGCGCCGGACGCTGTACGACATGCCCCTGCACCCTTACACACGTGCGTTGCTCACTGCCATCCCGGTGCCTGTGCCGGGGCGCAAGCGACAGCGGACGATCCTTCAGGGAGATGTTCCGAGCCCGCTGCGCCCGCCATCCGGCTGCCGCTTTCACCCGCGGTGTCCGATTGCCAAAGAGAACTGCTCGGCCGAGGAGCCTGCCCTGCGTGAGATGGACAGCGATCATAGCGCGGCCTGCCACTACGCCGAGCAGTTCCTCAGGTAGTCGTTTGTCTCGATAGAATGACGGTCCCCAAGGAGGAGCGCGGAATGACGCAAGTGAGTGATGAAGGTCAAGCAACCATGCCACGGGCCGTCAAGGTCCTGCTGATCCTGGTCGCCATCACGTCCCTGCTGAGCCTCGTGTATGCCGCGCAGTACTACCTCAGAGGGCCGCTACGGCTGTCTGTGGTCAGCCCCTTCGTGGATATGGAGCTGAGCCCCAAGAAGAACCTGCTTGCGGCCGGCGCCCAGGATGGGATCGTGCGCGTGTGGGAGCTGCCGAAGAAGCTGCCGGCCGGCGTGGGCAGGGATTTCGATGTCGCTTCGCAGCCAAGTTGGCCGCTTCACCGGCTCGTCGCCAGCGGCGCATCGATCGTCGACGTGGCCTTTTCGCACGACGGCAGCCGGCTGTTTTCCGTAACCAGTGACGGAACGCTGTGGGCGTGGGACCTGGCAACCTATGAGCGGGAGCGCCAAGTCACCTTGGCCGGCGCTCCCGTGCTGGATGCCGGCTGGAGTGCCGACCGCTCCGTGCTGGCTACGTTGGGCACGGATGGCCTGATCCGGGCGTGGGATCTGACTTCAGGGCAGCAAATCCAGAGCATTAACCCCGGCGTCGGCAATCGAACGGTCATAGCCGTGGACGGCGAGGGCACACGGGTGGCCGCCGGCGACGGCCCGAATGTGTTGGTCTGGGATCTCCAGACGGGTGAACAGATCATCAAGCTCGAGGGCTACCTGGAAAAGCCCGACGACCCGGGATCGTGGGTGGGCCACACCAAAGAGGTGACCGTCCTCGCCTTCAGCCCTGACGGCGACACCTTGAGTTCCGGCGCTGCCGATTCCGACCTAATTCACTGGAGCATCGACTCCGGTGAGGTGACGGCAGCTTCCGAGGGACACTGGGCTGCTGTCACCAGCCTCCTCTACGACGACGTGGGCAGCACCCTGTTGACGGGCAGCCAGGACACCAAAGCCCGGACCTTCCGGATGCCGGCAGGCAAAGGCACGGCCATCTTCGAGGGCCACTTGGGCACGATCACGGCCGTGGCTTTCGGTCCGACGACAGACTCCGTTCTCACCGCCAGTTCTGACGGCACCATCCGGGCCTGGGAGTCCGCCAACCAGTACGTCACCCACCTGGAGTGGTCTCGCCTGGGGCTGCAGCCTTCCTGGGGAAAGATCCTGGCCGCATGGCTGCTGGTCAGCGGCATGCTTGGCCTGCTTTGTGTCTGGGGTCTGCGCAGAACCCAGGTCTGGAGTCACCTGCTGACCCTTGCCCTCTACCTACTGGGCCCCATCGTCGTGTTGGGCGTTCCGGTCTTCGAGGTGCTCACCTACCCACTGCAGTGGCCCACCAAGCTGCGGATCGGTTGGCCGCTCATAGCGCTGCTTCTGTGGTACGTGGTGATCTTGGTGATCGCGACTCGCCGGCCCGTCGTGCGCTACTACGAAGCGCCACGGCGGGCATCCTTATCACACCAATTGATGGTAAGCCAGCGGACGGCCAAACTGCGCTTTGGCCTCTTCACGCTGGCCGTCTGGTTTGGGCTGCTTGTCCTGCTCTATTCGGTGCTGCGCCGCTTCAACCTCGACATCTCCTTCATGGGCCACTACCTGCCGTTCATCATGAAGGGCGCGGGCTTGACCTTCGGGGTCTCGGCGCTTTCTATCGTCCTGGCCGTGGTCCTGGCCCTTCTGGGCGCGCTCGGACGCCTCTCCAAGAACCCGGTCGCCAATGGCATCTCCGGCTTCTACATCTCGCTTATCCGCGGCACGCCTTTGCTGGTGCAGATCTACATCTGGTACCTGGGTCTGCCCCGTCTCGGCATCGTGCTGGATGCGGTCGTGGCCGGCGTTCTGGCCCTGGGGGTCAACTACGGCGCGTACATGACCGAGATCTTTCGTGCCGGCATCCAGGCCATCGGCAAGGGGCAGCACGAGGCGGCTGCCGCGCTCGGGCATGTCGCGCGGCCAGACGCTCAGTCGAATCGTTCTGCCCCAGGCATTCCGCATCGTCATCCCTCCCATCGGCAACGAGTTCATTGCCATGATGAAGGATTCCTCCCTGGTGTCGGTCATGGCCGTATGGGAGCTGACCTATCGCGCGCAAAAGATCGGCCGCCAGTACTTCCGAAACATGGAGACATTCCTCATTGCTGCTGCCTTCTACTGGATCCTGACGGTGGCATTCCAGACCCTTCAGGGCAGGTTGGAGGAGCACATGGCGCGGGGCGAGCGGCGCTAGGCCGCGGCGCACTACAGCGGATTGCGCAGAAAAGGGTATGCATCGATGACAGAACCGATCATCAAGGTCAGGGGTCTACATAAATATTTCGGTCCGCTGCACGTCATCAAGGGCGTCGACCTAGACGTGACGCCCGGCGAAGTGGTGGTGATCATCGGGCCTTCCGGCGGTGGCAAGAGCACTTTCCTGCGCTGCCTCAACTTCCTGGAGGAGCCCTCTGCAGGTACCATTGAGATCGACGGTGTAGTGATCGATGCGCGCGAGCCGTCCAGCCGCCACCGTGGGCAGATCCGCGAGCTTCGCAAGAGGGCGGGAATGGTGTTCCAGCAGTTCAACCTCTTTCCCCATATGACTGCGATTCAGAACATCATCGAGGCCCCTGCAACGGTCAAGAGGTGGTCCCGAGACACGGCCGCGGCCAAAGGTGAAGAGCTTCTCCGGCTGGGTGGGCCTCTCAGACAAGAGAGACGAATTCCCCTCCCGGCTCTCGGGCGGGCAGCAGCAGCGGGTGGCCATCGCAAGGGCGCTTGCCATGGAACCCAAGATCATGCTCTTTGACGAGCCGACATCGGCACTCGACCCGGAGCTGATCGGGGAGGTGGTCGAAGTCATGGAGCGGCTGGCAAATGAGGGCATGACCATGCTGGTGGTCACGCACGAGCTCCACTTTGCCCGCGATGTCGCCCACCGGGTGATCCTGATGGCCGACGGGCAGTGGGCGGAGGAAGGCCCTCCGGCCGAGCTCTTCACGAATCCCAAGGAGGAGCGCACGCGGCAGTTCCTGGCGCACATCCTGTGAGCTGCCCCGCTCCCGGCTTGCGGCGAGGTCAGGGCACGGAGCAGTGAGCAAGGTAGTCCCCTGGCCGTTTGTGGCGGTGTTTGCTTGTGGGCTGATCCTGGCCCTTGCCGCAACGCCGTTGGCGGCCGCCCTCGGCCGGCGCCTGGGGCTCGTCGACCGTCCGGGCGGAAGGCGCCGGCACCGGGGCATTGTCGCTCGCACCGGTGGAATCGCGTTGTTCATTGCTTTCATGGGAGCCATGGTTTTCTCGCAGTTGTTGCCCGTCCCTCGCCAGGACCCCAACGAGTTCACGCGCTTCCTCGGGATTGCGTTGGGCACCACGTTCCTCTTCATGGCCGGCTTGGTCGACGATTGGAAGGAGCTGAAGCCGGGCCCCCAGTACCTGGCCCAAGCCATTGCTGCAGGGATTGCCATTGCCTGCCTGGTCTTTATCGAGAGGGTGATGAACCCCTTCAGCGACGAGCTGCTCGGTCCTTTCCCTCTCTGGCTCACCGTCATGGTGACACTCTTCTGGATCATGGGGATGATGAATACGGTCAACTTCATGGATGGGGTCGATGGGTTGGCGGCCGGAGTGGGAGCGATTGTCAGTGCCTTTCTGGCCCTCCACATGCTCAGGGAGGGCCAGTACAGTGTCGCCTTGTTGCCCCTGGCTCTGTTGGGTGCCACCCTGGGCTTCCTGCCCTACAACTTCTTTCCCGCCAAGATCTTCCTGGGCTCTGGCTCCTGGCTGTTGGGCTTTGCCATAGCCACGTTGGGCATTGCGGCCGGCGCCAAGCTTGCCCTCGTCTTGCTTGTGTTGACCATCCCGATTGTCGACGTGGCCTGGTTGATCATCAGTCGAATCCGGGCGGGACAGCCCCCAGGCCAGGCGGACCGGCGCCACCTCCACTACCGCTTGCTGGACCTTGGCCTCAGACCGCGTCAGGTCGTGTTGATCTACTACGGCTACTGCATCCTGCTCGGGGCGGCGGCTCTCCTGATCAGCTCGCGCCTCCTCAAGCTCATTACATTGGTCGTCTTGGCCATCGGGACGCTCATCTTACTCGCGCTATTGGCGCGGGCGATCCTGCGCAGGGAACGCGAACAGAGCTGACTTGACCCCTCTCCGGATTGGGGTTAGAATCCTGGCCAGACCACTCAATGGAAGCATGAATGCCTGACCCAGAGACCGTCCTGTACTGCGGCAACCATCCATCCGTCTCGACCATGCTGCGCTGCAACCGGTGTGGCAAGCCCATCTGCGTCCGCTGTGCCGTCCGGACGCCGGTTGGCTATCGATGCAAGCAATGCGTCGGCCAGCAGCAGGCCGTCTTCTACACCGGAGGTGGCGTCGACTATCTGTTCGGCGGGCTTATCGCCTTTGTGCTCGGTGGATTGGCCGGCTTTCTTATGCTCGCCCTTCGTGCCTGGTTCTTTGCCCTGATCCTGGGACCGGCCATCGGGGTTGGCATCGCCGAGGTGGTGCGTCTTGCCGTTCGGCGCCGGCGGAGCAAGTATCTCTGGCTGGTGGTGAGCGCCGGCATCGTGGCCGGCGCCGTGCCGGGTCTCCTTCTGGGCGTAGGCGGCCTTGGTCTCTGGGGCCTGCTCACGCTGGGCATCTTCCTGGTGCTCGCTGTGGGCGCGGCCTCGGCCCGCCTACGTTAGCCGCCATGCCTTCCCTAGGCCGGGTGTGCACTGGCAAGCGTCCGCCCATCCCCACTCCCAAAGAAGAATAGGAACACCCCAGAGGCACTGCCATGCTCAACGAGCTCACGATCCGCGACCTGGCAATCATCGATCATCTTCAGCTCAGCTTCGTTCCGGGTTTCTGTGTGCTCACTGGTGAGACCGGCGCTGGCAAGTCGATCATTGTCGACGCGGTCAGCCTGTTGCTGGGCGGTCGCACAGAGGCGGATATGATCCGGGCGGGTGCGGACCGGGCCCTCGTCGAGGGGGTTTTCTCACTGGACGGTGAGACGGCGAGCCGGCTCCGGCCGGTCCTGGAGCAGGAAGGCTTGGAAGGCGATCCGTCCGAGCTTACTCTGGGACGGGAGGTTCGCCGCGGAGGCCGCAACGTCTGCCGGGTGAACGGACGCGCCGTGTCACTCAAAGTGTTGAGCGGCATCGGCGAGCAGTTGGTCGACATTCATGGCCAGACAGAGCACCTCTCGTTGATGCGTGCGCATGAGCATGTCGACCTGCTGGACCGCTTTGGCGGGCTGTGGCCCTTGCGGGAGCAAGTCGGGGCGCTGGTCCGGAAGCTGCGCTCGGTACGCAAGGAGCTGGCCGATCTGCGGCAGGATGAGCGGGAGCTTGCCCACCGCATGGACTTGCTGCGCTACCAGGTCGGCGAGATCGAGGCGGCGCACCTAAGAGCCGGCGAGAAGCAAGATCTCTCGCTGGAGCGGGTGCGGCTTACTCACGCCGAGCAGCTCGCCCAATTCGCCGAAGAGGCCTACCTCACCCTGTATGAAGGCGAGGATGACCGGCGCTCGGCCATCGACCTGGTGCAGGAAGCCGCCCGAGCGGTGAACGGCTTGGCGCGGCTGGATGCCTCCAATGCGGAGCTGCACGGCACCCTGATCTCTGTGAGTGATCAGCTCAATGACGTGGCACGTGCCCTGCGCGACTACCGCGACCGCATCGAGTTCAATCCCGAGCGGCTGGACCAGGTGGAGGAGCGTCTCGCCCTGATTCACAATCTGGAGCGCAAGTACGGGGATGGCATTGAGGGAGTCCTTGCTTTCGAGTCCGAGGCGCGGCGGAAACTGGAGACGATCGAGCACAGCGGAGAGCGGAGCGCCGAGCTCGAAGCAGAGGAGGATAGCCTGCTGCACGCGATAGGCGAGACCGGTGCAGCGCTGTCTGCCCAAAGGCGAGTGGCGGGGGACCGGCTGGCAGCGGGAATCGAAGCGCAATTGGATGAGCTGAGCATGGCGCGCGCGCGCTTTGGTGCCCAGGTCGCCTGGAGAGATGACCCGGAAGGAGCCTTTGCGGAGGGCAGGCGCGTGGCGTTTGACCTGGCGGGCCTCGATCAGGTTGAGTTCATGATCGCACCTAACGTCGGCGAAGGGCTCAAGCCTTTGGTCAAGATCGCCTCGGGCGGCGAGACATCGCGCCTAATGCTGGCCCTGAAGACCGTGCTCGCCTTGGCCGACCGGACGCCCACGCTCATCTTTGACGAGATCGACGCAGGCATTGGCGGCAGGGTCGGGGCGGTCGTTGGGCAGAAGCTGTGGGCGCTCAGCGCGGGCGACGGGGCGCCGGCCTACCAGCACCAGGTCCTCTGCGTAACGCACCTGCCGCAGCTTGCGTCGTACGGTGACCAGCATTTGCAGGTTGCCAAGGGGGTGGTCGGCGACCGGACGGTCACCCAGGTGCGCTTTCTGGAGGGGCGGCTCCGCGAGGAGGAGATCGCCGCGATGCTGGGCGCCGTCACCGATCGCACCTACGCCAGTGCCAGGGAGATGCTGGCTGCCAGCGAGGAGGAAAAGAAAAGGCGCCGGCAGACGCGAAAGACGGGGCAGGCAGCCTAGGGCAAAGGCTCTCCGCACTCTCACACGATGCCGAGTGGAGACACTTCTAACTGTAGACTGGCAACGGAGGAGGAAAGATGCAGACACAGGACGAGCAGCCAGGTGAGGAGACCAGGACTGGAAGCTGGTCGGTCTCTGAGGTAACCCAACCTGATGCTGAGCCGGCGACGAGGACCGGACGGAAAACCAGCACGAGCAAGCGCAAGACAACCAAGAAGGACGACGACACGGAGCGCAAAACGGCGACCAAGCGCAAGACCAGCAAGACCGCGAAGGGTGACGACGAAAAGCCCAAGACGGCGGCCAAGCGCAAGACGAGCAAGACCGCGAAGGACGAAGACGCCAAGCCCAAGACGGCGGCCAAGCGCAAGACGAGCAAGACCGCGAAGGACGACGACAAGCCAAAGACGACGGCCAAGCGCAAGACGAGCAAGACCGCGAAGGACGATGCCAAGCCCAAGACGACAGCCAAGCGCAAGACGACGAAGAAAGAGACTGGAAAGACAACCACCAAGCGGCGCGCGCGCCGCAAGCAGGACCTGGGAGACCTGATCTCCGAGCTGTTGGAGCGCCGGGCTTCGGGCGAGAAGGGGACGGACTCGATCGTCGCGGCGATCTTGGAACACCTGACCAAGAACATGGGGCTCTCGTCTGGAGCGGCCGAGATGGTGGTGGCCTACATCCTGAAGAAGCTGGTGAAGAGCAAACAGGAGAAGGCCGCTGCCGCAAGGACGGGCGACGCGGCCGCACCAGGGGGCGAAGAGCCGGACTTGGGCGGGTTCCTTCAGCTAACCCGCAGTGGACAGGCAGTTGACGTCGCACCCATCGCAACGGGTGAGGAGCTCCAGGAGCTGGCTCAAGATGCCGGCCTGGACCCGACGACGACCGAGGCCAGCCTGAGCCAAGTGCTCAAGATGCTTGGCGAGGCGGCAGCGTAGGGGAGGGCAAGCCGGCTGCCTCGCGTCTGTAATGTGCTGCGAAACAAAGTCTGGATAAACTATGCTAAGCGTGTGGGATCGCCTGCGGGCGGCTTGTGCGCCAAGAACAGCGGCAATTCGTCGCACAGAAGGAGAAAGACATGGAAGACCTATTCAAGGAGCTCATTCAAGGCAGTGGGCAGCAATCGTCTGAGGAGGAGTCGGCCGGGGATCCGCTCTCCGGCATTCTCCAGGGCATACTGGGAGGGGGCACCCTTCAGGGCTCGGAACCATCGTCGGGGCTGAGCAGCGGAGGAGGCCTTGACCTGGCAAGCGTGCTGCAGGCCCTCTTGGGCGGTGGCGGTGCACTCGGTTCTGGCGCCGCAGAGAGCTCGGGCATAGGCGCGGGCGGGACCTCGGGCCTGGGCTCGGGCGGGCTTGGCGGCATTCTGGGAGCCATCATGGGGGGGAGCAGCACATCGGCAGGGTCCGATCCCTTCACGACCTCCATAGCCAACATGCTCTCCAAGAAGCTCGGACTACCGCCCCAGATTGCCCAGGCCGTCGTCGTGTTTGTCCTCGGCAAGTTGCTGAAGGGCCGCACGCAGGCGAGCTCGGGTTCGTCTGCTCAACCTGAGGCTCAGGGGTTGTCCCTGGACGGCCTTCTCGGCAGGATGAACAGCGGCGCCACGGTGCGCAAGGCTGACATCCGCGCCACCGGCATGGCCGGGGAGCTGGCTGCATACACGGGCCTGGATCGCAGGACCGCGGAAGCCAGCCTGCAAGAAGTGCTCAATGCCCTGGGCGGGCAGGTGGCGAAGGCGCCGGCTCGCACCCCCCGCAAGCCCAAGGACAGCGGTCTCGACGGCCTGCTGGAAGAGTGGCCGAAGTAGGCGCAAGAAGGAGAAAAGACATGAATACGGCAGACCGTTTTGCGTCCCCAAATCGAGCCATCACCGAAAAGGTGATGCACAGCGTCGTCCAGGTGGTCGCGCTGCAGCGTGCCTTCTTGGGAAACCTGAGCCCGGTGTGGACCGGATCGGGCACGCTGGTGCATTCCTCGGGCTTGATTCTGACCAACTGTCACGTCGCCAACCCTCGCGCCATGGGCATGACTGCACCTGCGGCTGACATGTTGGGCATTGCCATTACTCAGCGGTCGGATGAAGCGCCGGCGCTGACCTACATCGCCCAGGTGGCAGCTCAGGCCCCTGAGATGGATCTGGCTGTGTTGCGTATCGTCTCCGGGCTGGACGGCCGTCCCGTTGCGGGGCTGAACCTGCCTGCCCTAGAGCTGGGTGACTCGGATGCCCTGGAGCTGGGCGATCAGATCTGCATCCTTGGTTACCCCGGCATCGGTGGGGAGACGGTTACCTTTACCACCGGGGCCGTCGCCGGGTTCTCCAAGCAGTCTGGCATCTCCGCCAGGCGAGCCTGGATCAAGACCGATGCGACGATTGCCGGCGGCAACAGCGGCGGCACGGCTGTGGACCTGGACGGGCGGTTGATCGGGGTTCCGACGCAGGCAGCGGCCGGCAGCGGAATCACACCGGTCGATGCCCGGCCGGTCGTGGATACCAACAAGGACGGCCGTGTGGACGAGAACGACAGCCCCATCGCCATCGGTGGCTTCATCAATGGGCTGCGCCCGATCAACCTCGCCAAGGCGCTGCTGACCAAGGCCGGGGCTGGCCCAACGGCGAAGCCTGCCGGCAGCACGGTCAAGCCTGCCGGGAGTACTGCCAAGCCCTCCGGCAGCACCGTCAAGCCCCCAAGTGGTGTGGTCAAGCCTCCAAGTGGTGTGATCAAGCCTCCAAGCGGCGTTGTCAAACCTTCTGGCAGCACGCCCAAGCCCTCGGTGAGCACGCCCAAGCCATCGGGAAGCGCAAAGCCGCCCCAGTCGGTCGCACCGCCATCACCTGGGTTGGGGCCCAAGGCTACCGGCCCGGCGTTCAACCACCTCGTTTTCAGCACTCAGGTTTCCTCCGACGGCCGGCCGATCAACGCGGCTTCCATGCTCCCCAGTGGCAGCTCATCGCTCTACGCCACCTTTGAGTTTGACGGCATGAAGGACGGTCTACAATGGACTCAGGTGTGGGCCGTCGACGGCAAAACGGTGGTCTCCGAGCAGGGCGCCTGGGATGCCGGCACCAAGGGCCGCAGGGTGCTGCAACTGAGCAACCCGAAAGGCCTCCCCAACGGCAAGTATCACCTGGCACTTGCCGTAAAGAGCCAGGTCGTGGCCGAGGGTGAGGTCGTGATCGGCCGCCAGGTCGATGACACCGATACTCAGGTCTCGGGTCAGGTCGTGGATCAATCCACCGGGCGGGGCGTTGCTGGTGCCCTGGTCATCGCGCTACGGCCGGGCGTCAAGGTCCAGACCTTTGTCCAGCAGCAGAGCTCCGACATGGCGTACACCTCCGCGCGTACCGACTCGTCTGGCCGCTTCACCTTCCCGCAGCAATTGCCCAAGGGTCAGGCATACGGGCTGATCGTGGTAGCACGCGGCTACCAGGACCTTGCCATTGAGAGCGCGCTGCGGATCGGAGCCAGCGCCCCGGAGCAGGCTCAGCTCAGCGCGATTGCCCTCTCACCTGAATAGGGGCTAGGCTCGGTCGGGGACCTTCGGCCACCCGGCCGTGCCCCATCTGGCGCGATAACCTGTCGCCCGCTGCTCTGTCCTTGAGTGGCGGGCGACTCCTTTCGTGACCATCATCCCTTGCCAAGAGCGTCTGGCCGATTGGCGCCGTGGGCCTGCGTCTGCTATAATGAATGTCGGTACCTGGTGTGCCAGCCCCTTTCGGCTGTGCGCCAAGGCTCCCGCGAGTGGAGGACTATGCGCTCGAAAGTGATAGCCAATCCGTCATCCGGTCCCTGGGACACGCGTGGGGAGTTGGCCACCGTGGTCTCCTTCCTGGAAGAGCGCGGTTGGCATCCGACCCTGCACATAACCGAGACCCGAGGAGAAGCCACGTCCCTTGCGCGCCAGGCGCGGGACGATGGGCTGGATGCGGTATTCGTGGCCGGGGGCGATGGCACCATTAATGATGTGGTCAACGGGCTGGCCGAGAGTCCGGTGGCCGTCGGTGTGCTGCCGGCCGGCACAGGCAATGTCTGGGCCAAAGGATTGGGCCTTCCAAGGCGCTCACCTATTAACTGGCTACCCCTCGTGCAGTCAGTCAAGGCCCTGGTGGCAGGTACCGTGCGACGCATCGACGTCGGCCGGGCCAACGGCCGCTATTTCCTGCAGTGGACCGGCATCGGATTGGACGCCGCAGTGACCTATGCCGTCGAGCCGCGTACCCGGGTACAGCGGCGACTGGGCACTGTCGGCTATGTGGCCAAGGGGCTGGGCGTCGCCACCACGCTGGTGGGCACACGGACCCGGATCACCATCGACGGTGAGCGGATCTACCGGCGCTGTGTCCTGGTGGTCATTAGCAACTCGCAGCTATACGGCAGCGTGCGCATGTCTGTGGACGCCCGTGTGGACGATGGGCTTCTGGACGTTGACGTCTTTGCGGGCAGTGGATTCGCTGCGTCCATGCGCACCTTTCTCTCGGTCATCACAGGGCTCCATGTTCACGATCCGCGCCACAGCGTCTTTCGGGGACGGACGATCCGTGTCGAAACGGACAAGCCGATGGCCGTCCATGTCGATAGCGAGCCCTTCAGCCAGACCCCTCTCGAGTGTGAGGTGGTGCCCAAAGCTCTGTCGATGATGGTCCCGCAGCGAATGCCCAATCACCTGTTTGCCGAGTCGCCGGCTCAAGATGCCGCAGCCAGTCACGGAGCGGCCCAGGGATAGCCTCTGCGGGCGCCTCCCGCTGCCCAGGGCCGCAGCGGTCAGGTTGGGAGAATGAAGCTACTCCTCATCCGCCACGGACTGACCGACTGGGTGGGCAAGCGATTGCCCGGCCGGACCCCAGGCATTCATCTGAACGAAGAAGGCCGCGCACAGGCCGGTGCACTCGCTCGGCGCCTGGCTGCGCTCCCACTGGCAGCCATCTATTCGAGCCCGTTGGAGCGAGCACTCGAGACTGCCCAGCCCTTGGCCGCATCCTATGGCTTGAAGCCGGAGGTGCGTGAAGCGCTGGGGGAGGTCGATTGCGGCGAATGGGCGGGGCGCAACCTGGAGGATCTGCGAAACGAGAGCCTCTGGCCTGTGATTCGCACCTGCCCCAGCGCAGCGCGCTTCCCTGAGGGAGAATCCTTGCGAGAGGCCCGGGACCGCATCGTGGCGCTGTTGGATGGCATCCGGGACGCGCACCAGGGCCAGATGGTGGCGGTCGTATCGCACGCCGACCCCATCAGGTTAGCGGTCGCCCACTATTCCGGAATCGCTTTGGATCTCTTCCAGCGGTTGGTGATCAGCCCCGCATCGGTGACGGCCTTTGAGTTGTTTGACCTGGGGCCGCGGCTGATCTGCCTGAACAGCACGGAGGATCTGACCACGATCCTCCTCACAGACAGACATCCCCCATTGCCCGGTCACAATCAGGTCTCGGAGCCCTCTCTGGGCAGGGATGAGCTAGGCAGACCATGACAATCAGGAGCCATCGTTGCCACATGCCGTCTATGATCTCAATCCCGTAGATCGTATTACCGCCGGTGCTGTGGGTGAGCCTGGAAATCGCGTGTTCTACATCCAGGCACGCAAGGGCCGGCGCCTGGTGACGCTGATCTGCGAGAAGGAGCAGCTTGCCGTCCTGGCCTACGCCATCGACCAGCTCCTCTTGCGCTTGGCCGGCGACGATGCAGAGGCAGTAGCCGAGCCAGATCCCGCCCTGGAAGGCAAGATGGAGCTCGATCTACCCCTGGCGCCTGCTTTCCGCACCGGGCAACTGAGCCTTGGCTACGACCAGTTGAGTGGACGAGTGGTGATCGTTGCCGAGGAGATGGTGGAGGAAGGGCAAGAGGCCAAGCCCTCGATAGGCCGCTTCTGGGCGACGCCTGCGCAAGTGCGCGCCTTCTCCATTCGGGGGCAGGAAGTGGTGGCTGCAGGTAGACCCCGTTGTGCTATGTGCGGAGAGCCCATTGACCCTGCGGGCCACTTTTGCCCGCGCAGGAACGGCGACCGCAAAGCCCGGTGATACAGAAGCAGACGTCTCTTGCCAAGGCTCAAGTGCTCTCTCTTTTGTCTGAGGGAGAGATCGCAGTGGAAGGTCTGATCCCCTGGAGCTCGAATGCCACTCTGTTGGTGACGGTTCGACACGGCGAGCTCGCGAGCCTGGCAATCTACAAGCCGGAGCGCGGTGAGGCACCGCTGTGGGATTTCGCGCCTGGCACGCTCGGCAAACGGGAAGTCGCGACCTATCTTGTGTGCGAGGCGCTCGGCTGGGGTCTGGTGCCGCCCACAGTGCTGCGCGATGGGCCAGTCGGCCCCGGCTCCGTCCAGCTCTTTATCGATGCCCGCGAGGATTCGCACTATTTCACGATCCGTGGGAGTGGGAATCACGTCGACGATCTGATGCGCCTGGCGGCATTTGACGCGGTGACCAACAACGCCGATCGCAAGTCGGGGCACTGCCTTCTTGACCGGGAAGGTCGGCTCTGGGCCATCGACAACGCTCTCACCTTCCATGCCGATCCCAAGCTTCGCACAGTCATCTGGGACTTCTCAGGACTGCCCCTTCCGCGACGTGTCCTCGACGACTTGACCAGTCTGCAGGACGACTTGAAGGAGAAAACGAGCCTGACTCGGGCCCTGAGTCCCTTGTTGAGCGAAGGTGAACGTATGGCGCTGCAGCTCCGATTGCAGTGTCTGATCCTGGCGGGACGGTACCCGGAGCCCGGGCCGGGACGCGCCGTGCCTTGGCCGTTGGTGTGAAGCCAGGAATTGATCAACCGCAAAGGAAGAAAGCCGTGACGGTAAGTGTGGTCGTGGGGGCCCAGTGGGGAGACGAAGGCAAGGGCCGGGTGGTGGACTATCTCGCTGCGGAAGCCGATATGGTGATCCGGTTCCAGGGGGGAGACAATGCCGGGCACACCGTCGTCAACGAGCACGGCAGGTTTGCCTTGCACCTGATCCCGTGTGGGATTTTCTACTCAGACGTGCGCTGTATCCTCGGGGCCGGCACAGTCGTCAACCTCGACACAGTGTCGGATGAGGTGGCGACTCTGGAGGCGGCAGGCATCGATACCGGCAACCTCTGGATCGACCGGCGTGCACACCTGATCTGGCCCTTTCACCGCCTGCTCGACGGCGCGGAAGAGGACCGGCGTCGCGGCCGAGTCCGAGGCGAGGGTGAGTCGATGGGCACGACGCGCCGCGGCATAGGGCCTGTCTACGGGGACAAGCACAGCTACAACGGCATCAGGGCCGGTGATCTCCTCGATCCCGATGGCCTGCACAGGCGCCTGGAGCTGGTGCTGCCTGTGCAGAACGGCAGGCTGGCGTTCTATGGCCTGGGGCCGCTGAGCCTTCCAGGTCTTCTCGATCAGGCGGCCGCTTGGCGGGAGAAGTATGCCGGCCGGATCGTCGATACGCTGCCCTGGGTTCGGGACGCCGTGCGGGCCGGCCGGCGCCTACTGCTGGAAGGCCAGTTGGGCATCGGGCGCGACATCAACTGGGGGATCTATCCCTACACCACAGCCTCGTCGCCGACGGCCGCCGGCGCCTGCGAGGGGGCCGGCATTCCGCCGCGCGCCATCGACCAAGTGTTGGGCGTGGTCAAAGCCTACTCTACGTCGGTTGGGGGCGGGCCATTCCCAACAGAGCTGCACGACGACTATGGCGCCATGCTCCAGGAGATTGGGCGCGAATTCGGGGCGACCACGGGACGGCCACGGCGCTGTGGCTGGTTCGACGGGGTAGCCATCGGCTATGCAAGCTGGCTGAACGGGTTCACAGGCGTCGCGGTGACCAAGCTCGATGTGCTGGACCAGCTTCCCCAAATCCAGCTTTGTGCCGGATACCGGTTGGGCGACCAGCTTCTCGATTATGTGCCAGACACGTCCGTCCAGGCCCAGGTGGAGCCTGTGTACGAAGCCTGGGCAGGTTGGTGTAGCTGACACCAGCGGCTGCCGTCACTGGAGCGACCTCCCGCCCGCCGCGCAGGCTTACCTGCGCCGGATTGAAGAGCTAGCGGGCGCCCCGATCCGCTTTGTGTCCGTCGGGCCCGAGCGCTCCCAGATGATCGTGGTGCCGGATTAACAGACCAGGGCGTGTCTGCTTGCCCCGTGTCGGTGAACCTGGTATAATTCGCCGCAGCCGGACCACCAATCGCCAGGCACCGCCGCGCATGCCGGCTCGTTCCTGGTAACGCTAGCAAGGAGGCTTCATGCGAACATCGCGGTACCGTTGGTACGTCGTCTCGGTCTTTTTCTCTTTTGTCCTGCTGCACCAGGCGGACAAGCTTCTGATCAGCCCGCTGACGGTGCCGATCATGGACGAGTTCGGTATCACGAAAACCCAGATGGGTGCCGTATCCACGGTAGCGCTCGTGGTGGCGGCCGTACTCTACCCAATCTGGGGCTATCTCTACGACCGCTACGCGCGCGCCAAGCTGTTGGCACTGGCCTCCTTCATCTGGGGTGGCACGACCTGGCTGAATGCCCTGGCGCCGAACTACCCGACGTTCTTGGTGACACGCGCCAGTACTGGCATCGACGATTCGAGCTACCCGGGCATGTACAGCCTGCTCTCCGACTACTTCGGGCCCAGGGTGCGCGGCAAGATATTCGGCATCATCCAGTTGGCCCAGCCGCTGGGGTTTCTCGTCGGCACCGTCCTGGCCACGATGCTGGGCGGCACACTGGGGTGGCGCAACGTGTTCCTGGTCACCGGCAGCCTGGGCATCGTGGTGGCGGTCTTTATCTTCTTCGGGGTGCGCGAGCCGGTTCGCGGCCAAGCAGAGCCGGAGATGCAGGGAACAGCGCCGGTCGAGTCGCCTCGGATCAACTGGGAGGTTGCCAAAGGCCTGCTGAGAAAGCGGAGCTTCCTAGTACTCCTGATCCAGGGCTTCTTCGGCGTGTTCCCCTGGCAGGTCCTCACCTTCTGGTTCTTTGCTTACCTCCAGACTGAACGTGGGTACGACGACGGCTGGGCGATGCTGACCATGATCGTCGCCATCCTGGCGCTTTCGGGTGGCTACTATCTTGGCGGATCCTTGGGCGACCATTTCTTCCGGCGGACGGCCCGGGGCCGCGCATTGACCGCGATGGTAGGGGTCTTGGCCGGGACGGTCTTCTTGCTCATCACCTTGAGTGTGCCGGCCGACCAGAAGGTGCTCTTCTTGCTGCCCCTGGTTCCGATGGGCCTTACGATGTCGATGGCGTCGCCCAACGTGATCGCCACCGTCCAGGACGTGGCCGAACCTGAGGTGCGAGGGACGGCACAGGCCATCATGAGCCTGGCCGACAACATCGGCGCGGCCCTGGCGCCGCTGATCGCCGGCGCCATTGCCGACCGTTGGTCGCTTCACGTGGCGATCCTGTCCATCTGCATCGCCACCTGGCTTCTGTGTGCCGCGTTCTTTGCCGTCGTGGCATACCTGGTGCCGCGTGATGTTGCCCAGTTGCGCGAGACAATGCGCGAGCGGGCTGCAGGAGCACAATAGGCCATCCTAACCGGCCCGAGATCGTGGGTGATTGAATGAGCAAGTCGAAACGTCAGAAGCGTAGCACAACTCAGACCCTGCTTTGGCTTCTTAGCCTGTTTCTCATCGGGAGCATGGTGATTAGCCTCATCGTCGTGGCGTTCCCGGGGTTGAATGGGGCGACTGAGGAGCCCACGGCGACCAACACGCCCAACCCTACCCCGACGCCGACATCGAGCCCCACGCCACCCGTCGCCGGTCCAGAGCTGCCGACGGCGACGCCGGCTCCATGATCGATGTGTGGACCATCTCGACCCAGGTGGACGGGCGGTGACCGCATCGGTTTCCCGGCGGCGCCTTCTGCTCAGCCTGGGCGCCGGCATCGTGGCCATGTCGTCGGCCTCGATCCTGATCCGGATGGCCCAGGCCGAGGGCGTGCCCAGCCTCTCCATCGCTGCCTGGAGGCTGGTTCTAGCGTCGCTGGTGCTCCTACCCTACGCCATCCTGACCCGGCGCGAGGAGATGCGGAGCCTCACGCGCAGGGAGTGGGCACTCTTGGCGTTGGCCGGTGTCTTTCTCGGGCTGCACTTTGCCACCTGGATCGGCTCGCTCGGCATGACGTCGGTCGCCAGTTCGGTGGTGCTGGTCTCCATGGGACCTGTCTTTGTGGCACTTGGTTCCTGGTTCCTGCTGCGCGAGCGGCTTGCTGCCACGACGGTGCTCGGAATCGCGGTGGCGTCCGCCGGCAGCGCGATCATCGGCTGGGCCGACCTGGGGCACGGCGAGGACAGGCTGATCGGCGACCTACTGGCACTGACAGGCGGCGTGATGGTGGCCGGCTACCTCATGATCGGCCGGCGGGTGCGTGCGCGGCGCTCACTCGTGGTGTACGTCGCGTTGGTATATGGCGCGGCGATGGTCACTCTGCTGTTTGTTGTCTTGGTAGCCGGCAAGCCGATGGCGGGGTTTTCTCTACCGGCCTACGGATGGATTCTGGCCCTGGCCTTGATACCGCAACTCATCGGCCACTCTACGCTGAACTGGGCATTGCGCCACCTGTCGGCCACAGTCGTGGCCGCCGCTACGCTGGCCGAGCCCGTCGCCTCCAGCATTTTGGCCTACCTGGTACTCGGGGAGAGGATCACCCCGCTGATCCTGTTGGGCGGTGGGCTGATTCTTGCGGGCATATACGTTGCTTCCCGGTCCGAGCAGGCAGCCGTCGCGCCGGTTGCGGTGAGCTAGGAAGGTGGGCTCGGTCGGGAGACCTACGCCGATTGTGGAATGGAGGGTAAGATGATCAAGACTCGATGCTTCCGTTGTGGATTTGCCTTCACGCTGGCCGAGCAACACATCGCCAATTCCCTGGCCGCAGAAGGGGTGACGGACAAGCCGTCGCACTACATGGCCGAGTGCCCGCATTGCCGGCGCGTGAACAAGGTCTCGCTCAAGGGCGTGCGCCTGCCGCCTCCAGAGGCACCCGAAGAGACGGCACAGGCCGGCTGACAATCGCTGGCTAGTTAGTGGTACAGTGCCTGTTCCCTGACGTAGGCCTCGACCGAGTCCGGGACCAGGTAGGTGATTGGTCTGCCCTGCTTCACGCGCGATCGGATGTCGCTCGAGGATATGTCCAGCCAGGGCATCTCGACCCAGTGTACTTTCGAGGCCAGGCCAGGCAGCCTGGCCTCAAGCTTTGCCAGATCGATCGTGACGCCAGGCCGGCGCACGACGGCCAGCTCGCATAGCTCCAGTATGCCCTGTGGCTTGTGCCACTTGAGGATGTCCGCCAGCGAATCGGCCCCCTCGATAAAGTAGAGGGTTTCCTCCGGGCCGACCTCCTTCCGCAGCAGGAGCAGCGTGTCCAGTGTGAAAGAGGGACCGTGCCGCTCCAGGTCCACCCGCGAGAGTACGAAGTGCGGCTTGCCGGCGATGGCCAGCTCTACCATGCGCAGCCGGTGCGCCGCCGCAGAAATCCGCCGGCCACGCTTGTGGGGCGGGAGACCGGCCGGAAGGAACAGCACCTTCTCCAGGCCTAGCTGCCACCAGGCTTCCTGGGCAGCCACGAGGTGCCCGTGATGGATGGGGTCGAATGTCCCGCCCAGCACCCCCAGCCCGCCTGCCTGCCTCAAGGTCGCCACTCCAGCTCCCTCTCGCCGATGCGGACCGTGTCTCCCGGCTCGACGCCGGCTGCCTGCAGCGCGGCGACCACGCCCATCGCGCGCAACTGGCGCTGGAAGCGGGCGGCCGCTTCGGGCACCAGGAAGGGCGTCATCGCGGCGATGCGCTCAACCCGCACGCCGCGCACGCGCCAGGCCTCGCCCTCGCGCTCGATCGTGAACAGCTCCTCCCGCTCGGCAGGCCGGAAGATTGCCGGCCCCTCCGAGATGGGCCCCGGTGGTGGCAGGCTCTGCAGTAGCTCCCATGCCCGCAGGACTAGATCGCGCACACCCTGCCCTGTTGCGGCCGAGATGGCTCGCGCCTCGATCCCACGCTTGCGCATTACTTCCTGGATCACCGGCCAGTGTGCCTGCGCGTCGGGCAAGTCGAACTTGTTCAGCACGACGATCTGCGGCTTTTCGGCCAGCCGGGCACTGTGCTGGGCCAGTTCTGAATTGATTGTCTCATAGTCGGCCAGCGGATCCTCTGCCGCGCCGTCCAGTAGGTGGATCAGAAGTCGGGTGCGCTCCACGTGGCGAAGGAACTGATGGCCGAGCCCTGCTCCCTCCGCCGCGCCCTCGATCAGCCCTGGCAGATCGGCCACGACAATGCTCTGCAGGCCGTCCAAGGTCACCACGCCCAGGTTTGGCTGGAGGGTGGTGAAGGGATAGTCCGCGATCTTGGGCCGCGCGGCGCTCACGACCGACAGGAGCGTGCTCTTGCCCGCATTGGGCATGCCGACCAGACCTACATCTGCAATGAGCTTCAGTTCCAGGCGGACCCAGCGCTCCTGCCCCGGCTCTCCGTGTTCGGCATAACGGGGCGCTTGGTGGGTAGAGGACTTGAAAGCAGCGTTTCCGCGTCCTCCCCGTCCTCCCGCCGCCACCACGACCCGGTCTCCGGGCTCTATTAGGTCGGCCAAGACCTCGCCCGTCTCGCTGTCATAGGCCACGGTGCCGCGCGGCACCGGCACGATGCGATCTTCGCCGGCCTTGCCTTGCTGGTCCTTGCTGCTTCCATGGCCGCCGCGCTCGGCCTTGAAATGGATGCGCCGCTGGAAGGCAATGAGCGTGTTCGGCTGTGGGTCCACCACGAGGACAACGTCGCCCCCGTGTCCCCCGTTCCCGCCGCTCGGGCCGCCGAACGGAATGCCACTCTCGCGGCGAAAGGCTATGGATCCGTCGCCTCCGTCGCCGCCCTTCACATAGATCTTGGCTTCATCAAAGAACATTGCGTTTTCGTCAGGCCCCTTCCTCCGCTCTCACTTCCTCCGCAGGCGACTTCGCACCTCTTCGCAGTGAGGGCAGGCTGAACCCTCGTACGCATTGCCACATGTGCGGCATGTGCGGCGATAGGCGGCCGGCGCCTCCTGCTCGATAGATGCGATGGCCAAGACCACCTCCGTGCCCGCATGGGAGGAAAGCCACGACTCGATCTCGGTGAAGCTGATGGTCCACCGGCCCTCTTCGTTTTGCCGCAGCGTCCCGCGCAGCGCATCCGCGCCGACTTCGTGGGCCAGGCTGGCAAGCCTCAGTGCATTCGCTTTGGAGGTGGGTGACATGGTGACTCCTTACCTTTCCGTTACCGGCCATTGTAGCCCCACTGGGCCGATCTGGCAAGTGCGGCACCTCCGGTCCTTCAACCGTGCATTCGCCTCGATCGGCCGCGAATCTGCCCTGCCCAATTGGCGGCGCGCGCCTGCGCTATGGTACAATTGCGGCACCGCCCGTTGCCGGGACATGGCGAGGGTGGAAAGGAGACCGGTCGTGTCGCCCAGTCAACCCTTAGGTGCTTTCCTGCCCGCGATCCAGGCCTGGTTCCGAGAGACGTTTGGAGAGCCTACCCCTCCCCAGTCGTTGGGCTGGCCGGCCATCCAGCGTGGTGAGCATGTACTCATCCTCTCTCCCACCGGCTCCGGCAAGACGCTGGCGGCGTTCCTGTGGGGCATTGACCAAATCTACCGGCAGCTCGCGGGGCATCCTTCGATTTCCCCGGGCGCAGCAACGGAGGCCGCCGGGCGGGGGGGCACTCCGCCGGCAGAAGGCGTCCTCCTGCTCTATGTTTCTCCTCTCAAGGCCCTCAACAACGATGTGCAGCGGAACCTGCGCGTGCCCCTCGCGGGCATAGGCCGCGCGGCGGAACAAATGGGCGTGCCTCTGCCAAGTCTCGATGTGCTGGTGCGCACCGGCGACACCCCCCCTCGGCGCGGCAGCGGATGGCGAAGCGCCCACCCCCGATACTTATCACCACCCCCGAGTCACTCTACCTCCTTCTCACCAGCCCCTCGGC
This sequence comes from uncultured Chloroflexia bacterium, assembly GCA_963701775.1. Taxonomy (GTDB): domain Bacteria; phylum Chloroflexota; class Anaerolineae; order JAAYZQ01; family JAAYZQ01; genus DAOQVR01. The sequence continues at coordinate 88,891 of CAVPBH010000025.1, read as the reverse complement.
GCGCCGCATGTTCTCCGGCGTGCGAACCATCATCATCGACGAGATTCACACCCTCGTGGGCAGCAAGCGGGGCGTGCACCTCGCCCTGTCGCTGGAGCGGGTGGAGGAGCTGGTCGAGGTTCCACCCCAGCGCATCGGCTTGTCGGCCACGCAGCGGCCGCTAGAGGAAGTTTCTCGCTTCCTGGGCGGATACGCCCCTTCGCCGTCGGTAGTTCCCCGCCCTGTGACCGTCGTTGATGCCGGCATGGTCAAGCCGACGGACCTGCGGGTGGTGACGCCCGTGCAGGATCTGAGCGCATTGCCGGCCGGCAGCATCTGGCCCGCCATCATCCCGCAGCTCCTCGACCTCATCGATAGTCACCACACGACGCTCATCTTCGCCAATAGCCGGCGCCAGGCCGAGCGGGCCGCCGACCGCCTGAACGAGGTCTATATCGACCGCCGGGCGACGGGCATCTCTGGGCCTGAATCGCTCGTCGAAGGGGGAGCCGTCAAGGCCGCCGGTTTCTTCGGCACGGGTGCCGTGGGCGGACCCTTCCGCGCCCACCATGGCAGTGTGAGCCGCGAGGCGCGCATGGAGCTGGAGTCGGCGCTGAAAGAGGGTAGGCTGCCCGCGCTGGTCGGCACCTCATCGCTGGAGCTGGGCATCGACATTGGCTCAGTCGACCTGGTGGTGCAGCTCCAGTCTCCCAAGGGCGTAGCGCGCGGCCTGCAGCGCGTGGGACGCTCCGGTCATCTCGTCGGCGAGACATCTGTGGGCCGCATCTTCCCAACACACCGGGAGGACCTGCTGGAGGCGGCGGCGACCGCACGCGCCATGCTGCGCGGCGATGTGGAGCCTACCTACACGCCTCAGAACTGCCTGGATGTCCTGGCACAGCAGATCGTCGCCATGGTGAGCGCCGAGGACTGGGATGTGCCCGCCCTTCTCGGTGTTGTGCGCCGCGCCTATCCCTACCACCAGCTCTCGCCCGAGCTTTTCCGCTCGGTCCTGCAGATGCTGTCGGGGCACTATCCCGGCACGGCATTTCGGGAGCTGCGACCGCGCATCGCCTGGGACCCGGTCCACGACCGCTTGGCGGCACTTCCCGGCAGCCGGCTGCTGGCGATCCGCAACGGGGGGACCATTCCCGATCGGGGCTCCTTCGTGGCCTACCTGCCCGACCGCAAGACCCGTCTGGGAGAGCTGGACGAGGAGTTTGTCTTCGAGACCAAGCCCGGCGACGTCTTTACCCTGGGTGCGAACACCTGGCGGGTCCAGGAAGTGACCGAAGACCGCGTGATCGTGGCCCCGGCTCCAGGCTATCTTCCGCGCATGCCCTTCTGGCGAGGCGATGCCGTGCGGCGCGATTACCACCTGGGGCTAATCTACGGCCGCTTCCGGCGCGAGCTCGCCGAGCGCATCCTTGGCGGGCCCGAGGCGGACGTCGTGACCTGGCTCCAGGATGAATACTGCCTCGACCTCTACTCCGCTGAGAATGCGGCTGCCTATGTCCGGCACCACCTCAAAGTGCTGGGCGCCATCTCCTCCGACAAGTGCGTCATCGCTGAGCTATTCTCCGATCCGCTGGGCGATCTCAGGCTGGTCATTCACTCCGCCTTCGGGTCGCGCGTCAACAGCCCCTGGGCGCTCGCCCTCGCCCAGGCGTTTCGCGAGGCGCTCGGCACTCAGCCGGAAGTGATGGTCAGCGACGACGGCATACTCTTTCGCTTCCTGGAGACTGACCGGGAGCCTCCTCTCTCTCTGATTCGGGACATGGGGCCGGCCGAGGCGCGTGAGCGCCTGTTGTCCGAGCTACCCCAGTCCGCCGTCTTTGGTGCTCAGTTCCGGATGAATGCGGCCCGGGCGCTCCTTCTCCCCGCCGCGCGCGGGCGGCAGACCAGGACCCCTTTCTGGCTCCAACGCCTGCGGGCCAAGGACCTGCTGGCAGCGACCAGGGACCTCCAGGACTTTCCGATCGTGGCCGAGACCCTCCGCGACGTCCTGCGTGATGTGCTCGACCTCGAACACCTGGAACATGTGCTGCGCGGGATCCAGCGGGGCGAGATCGAGGTCGTGACCGCCGAGACGGTGATGCCCAGCCCGGTGGCCTCGGCACTGCTCTTTGACCTCATCGCGCAGTACATGTACGAGTGGGATCAGCCCAAGGCGGAGCGCCAGATCCAGGCCCTGATGGTCGGCCGCGAGACCCTATCGCAGATCCTGAACGAAGCGGCGCTGCCTGATCTGCTCCGGCCGGAGGCCATCCGCGACGTCGAAGCTCACCTCCAGCACCTGTCCGATTCGACGCGTGCCCGCACTCGCGAAGAGCTGGCGACGCTCTTCCTGGCGCTCGGCGATCTTTCCATCGACGAGGCGGTTGCGCGCAGCGTTGGGCAAGCCGGGGAGCTGCGCGGAGTCGAACCCGGGACACCCGCGGAGCCCGCGACGGGACCGGACCGCTGGGTCCGTGATCTGGCGGCTCAAGGCCGCCTGCTAGCGCTGGACTTTCCGTCTGGTCGCCGGTACGCCTTGGCCGAGCTGGAATCGACGTATCAATCGGCTTTCGACTTGCCCGGGCGGTCTTCTCGCGCCTCCGAGGATCGCGACGATGCCCGGCGGGCAGTCCTGCGTCGCGCGCTCAGCACGCACGGCCCTCTCACCCACGATTTCCTCCTGGCGCGCTACCCGTGGGAGGCTGCCTGGCTCGATCAGGCCCTATCTTCCCTGGTGGCCAGCGGAGAAGTGGTCACGGGCAGGATCAGCCCTTCGGACACCGGCCAATCGTCAGTCCCGGAGTTCTGCGACCGACGCAACCTGGAGCGCATCCATCGCGCCACCCTCTCCCTCCTGCGCCGTGAGGTCGAGCCTGTCTCTCTCTATGCCTACGCCGACTTCCTGGCCCGCTGGCAGCACCTGCATCCCGCGCACCGGCCGTCGGGAGCAGGCGCCCTGGTGCGCCTTCTGCAGCAGATGCGGGGCGTGCCGGCACCCGGACCGGTGTGGGAGCGCGACCTGCTTCCCCTGCGCCTGGATGCCTTCGATGCGGAGGAGCTCGACCTGCTATGCGAGCGCGGCGAGCTGGTTTGGGTAGGCTCTGGAGGCCGGGACCCACAGCGCGCACGCGTCCGATTCTTCTTCCGCGGCGAAGGCAACCTTTTCCTGCCGCTAGAGCCGGATCGGTCGGGGCTGTCGCACCCGGCCGAGGCCGTCTACCAGGTGCTCAAGTCGGAGGGAGCCTGCTTCTTTTCCGATCTCGAGGAGGGCACCGGTCTCCCGGCGACGGAACTCAGCCCGGCGCTCGTGGAGCTGGTCATGGCTGGCTTGGTGACGAACGATTCCCTCCAGGCGCTCCGCCAAGTATTGGCTTCCGGTGGGGAAGTGGACGGCGCCGGACGCAGGCCGCTCAGCTCGCTTGAGGCAGAGCTTACTACCTGGCGCGAGGCGAGCGGGGGAACCGGCCAGGCCATGCCCGGCCGCCGGCCCGGCAGGCGCAGCCTGAGCGCGGCCAGGCGGACCGTCTCGGAGCGTATGGACCGGGCGAGCCGGCCGAGATGGCCCGGCCGCTGGAGCCTGGTGCACCGACTGGGCGTCTGGGGACGAGAGGTTCCGTTCGAGGAGCGCTTGTCCCGCCAAGCTCGGCAATTGTTGCAGTGCTACGGCGTCGTCACCAGGCAGAGTCTGGAGGGTGACTCCGAAGGGGGCTGGGACTGGAACACGCTCTATCCCCAGTTCCAGTTGATGGAGATGCGCGGAGAGGTCCGGCGCGGCTACTTCGTGCGGGGGCTGCCTGGAGTGCAGTTCGCACTGCCGGAGGCTGTGGAACGACTGCGCGAGTGGACTCAGCAAGATGCGCCCGGAGGTGAGAAGCTCGTTCTGCTCAATGCCTGCGATCCGGCCAACTTGTTCGGGCCGGCATCCTCGGCACCCGAAGCCGAGGCACGCGCAGACGGTCAGTCGGATCCCGGCCCGCTTTGTGCGCGTCCCAACCAACTATGTCGTGCTTGCCCGAGGCCGGCCCGTGCTCCTGTGGGAGGCAGCCGCCGGGCGGGCATCGGCCCTGCCTGACTTGTCCTCCGCTGTCCTACAGCAGGCCCTGGATTTGGCCGTCCGCCACCTGGCCCGCTCGGTGCGACGCCTCACCGTCAGTCACTGGAACGGCGAGCCGGTCTTTGAGAGCGCTGCCGTTCCGGTGCTGGAGCGTGCCGGATTCCGTCGCGAGGCGCTGGTCTATGTGTGGGACGGGGGCTAGCCAATCTGGCACGCCAGAAGCCACCTACTCGACAATCCAGTCGTCAATGGCGCGGCTGTAGGTCAGAATCTCCGCCTCGGAGAAGAACCGCTTGATCTCCCTGGCAGCGGACTCTGGGCCGTCGGACCCGTGAATGAGGTTCCGCCCTTTCTCCATGCCAAAATCGGCCCGGATAGTGCCCGGTGCCGCCTCGGCGGGATGAGTCAAGCCCATCGTATCGCGAGCCACCTTGATCGCGTTCGTGCCTTCGACCACGGCCACAATCACCGGGCCGCTGGTAATGAACTGAATCAGTCCCGGGTAGAACTTTTTGCCATCATGCTCTCCGTAGTGCTCCGCAGCCAGCTCCGGCGAGATCCGCATCAGCTTCAGCGCTGCAAAGCGTAATCCACGCTGCTCCAGCCGCGCCAGGATTGTGCCGATCAGCCCCCGCTGCACGGCGTCCGGTTTGAGGATCACCAGCGTGCGTTCCATGCTTTCTCCCATGTTCGTCCCTGACCTCATCGCTTCCTTAGGATCTGCCGTGCCAAGCGATACATCTCGAGTGCCTGGTCGATCTGGTCCGACTCCATGAAGGCATCGCCAAGCAGCCGGTACACCTGCACCCGGTCCGTCTCTTCCTGAAGCAGCCCCTGCAGGTCCAGGATGACGGCTCGGATCAACTTGTGGCCCGCGATTAGCTCCTCGTATTGCAGCAGTGCCCCGTCCCAGTCACCCACCCGGCTGCACATCCGCGCCAGCTCAATCCGTGCCCAGTACTTGCCCGGTTCCTGGTGCAGCAGGAGAGCCAGCTCTCTGATCCGCTGCCTCTCCTGGGTGCTCCCTCCAGGCGAGAGCGCCGAGGCAGTGGCGGCTGCGGCGCCGGCTGTGCCCAACACGTCGGCTCCTGCGGGCACGCTCTCGTCGGTGACGGCTTCTTCCATGCGCCGCACCCAGTCGGGGACTGCATCGGCCGCTCCGGCCGGAGAGGTCGATGCAGAGCCGGCACGCTTCCGGCTCTTCCGTGACCGTCTCTTCGAAGGTGATTTCCTCCCCGGCTGTCGCTTCGGAAGGGACGAATCCCTCACCGGCAGCCGCTTGCTCGCCCAGCGTTCCCAGCCACGCTGGGGGCTCCACCTCGGCGGCTTGTGTTGCGTCAGCCTCGGGCGGCACCCCCGGCCTAGCAACCTGGCTGGCGTCCCACGACTCCATCCACTCGGGCGCCGGCTCTTCCCCCATTTCTTCGCCCGCGGGAAGAACCGCCGGCGCCTCGGCAGGCGGCAGATCCTGGAGCCATTCAGGGAGATCCTCGCCCTCTCTGGCAGTGTCCTCCGGTTGCACCGTCATCGACGCCTGCGCTTCCCCCAGGATGATCTCCTCTTCAGGGGCATTTTCCCCGTTGCCGGGCGATGCTTCCTTTGTGCCGGTGTCTTCCTCTTCCTCGGTCATCGTGTCCTCCTCGTGGCCGGCGACCCTGGGCCCGCTCAAGGTAAGCTCCGGAACGAGCACTTCCTTGGACGGCAGCGGAGAAAGTTCTCCCATCATCGCCTGCGCCAGGCAGTTTTCGGGGTCAATTGCCTGTGCCTGGGTGAGCGCTGCCTCGGCCTCCTCTTGTTGCCCGTCATCCAGCAGCAGTCGCCCCTGGATCAGTAGGGCCTTCAGGCAACTGGGCAGTTTCTCGAGCAAGTGTCGGCAGGTCTCCAAGGCTTCCTGACTCATGCCTGCGCGCCACTGCGCTTCGGCAAGTCCGGCGCGGGCGTCGGGCAGCTCCGGGTTCTGGTGTAGTGCTTCCTGGTACTCCGCGATCGCCCTCTCGAGCAATCCGTTGTGCGCATACACCCGGGCCATCGCTCCTCTCGTCAACGCTGGACCTGCGCTGCGCGAGTCGCCGCGGCGCAGGTATAGCGCCTGCAGCTCGGTGCGCACCTCCGCATTCCCCGATGCGACATCAAAGGCACGCTCCATGTGCCAGATGGCCTCAGGTAGCATCCCCTGTCTGTCGTAGCCCAGGCTCAGGCCGATGTGCGCGATGGCGTTCTCCGGATCGGCGGCCAATGTGCGCACAAAGCTGTCTTGGGCCTCGGCAAGCATGCCCTTGTCCAGATAGGCTTCGCCCAGGATCCGGTGAGCCCAGATGCACTCGGGGTAGCAGGTCAGGATATGCCTGCCATGGGTGATGGCCCGTTCTGGGTCTGCCGACCGGATCCAGCCTTCGATCTTGTCCAGGTACTCGCGCAGCGGAATGTCGGGCATAGCCGCCTTCTCCCATTCAGCGTCTGCTTGTGAAAGGTCCAATGGGCTCTCCAGTCACTGCCTCGTTCCCCTCCCGCGCCAACGGCAGCCTCACGGTGAACTTGGTTCCCTTCCCGGGTGCCGAGTCCACCTCAATTGTGCCTTGGTGCAGCCTGAGGACCTGGCAGACAATGGGCAGCCCCAGCCCCGTGCCAAGCTCTGTCTCGGCCCTGGCTGCCTCTGACCGGTAGAACTCCTGGAAGATGCGTGACAGATCCTCCTGCGTAATCCCAATGCCGGTATCGGCGACGGTGCATACAACCTGCTCGCGCGCCACCGAAAGCCCGACCCTGATCTCGCCTTGGCGCGTGTACCGGATAGCGTTGTCGATCAGATGGCGCCACAGCGATCGCAGGTGGCCCACCTGGCTCGGCATGGTGGGCCGCCCCTCGATGGCAAGGGTCAAGACCAGCCCTTTGGCGTCGGCGCGCGGCCGGAGCTGCTTCACCACCTCTTCCAGGACGGTGGCCACGGGCACAGGCGTGAGCTTGTCCTGCCCCATGACTTCCTTCAGGTGAGCCAGCTCAAGCAGGTCGTCGAGCATGTCCAGGAGCTGGTCGGCGCGGCCATCCATTTTGCCCAGGACGTCTTCCTGCTCATCCTGCTCCACGTATCCGCCGCGCAGCAGATCGAGATAGTTCTTGATGACCCCCGCCGGATTGCGCAGCTCATGAACCACGACGAGCAGGAACCGGCTCGCGATGGCGTCGAGCTTGGCCTGCTCTTCGTGGGTTCGTTCCAGGCGCCGCAGTTCCTCATCCTGTTCCTGTTGTTGCTTGGCGGCAAGCCGCCGCGCTCGCTCCTCCAGGCCGCCGCGCACGGCAGCCAGCAGCTCGTCCGAGTTGAACGGCTTGGGCAGGAACCCCTGGGCCCCCCTCTTCATCGCCTGGGCGGCGAGATCCACCGTCGCGTAGCCCGTGATCATGATACAGATGATGTCGGAATCGCGTTCTTGAGCCCGGTCCAGGAACTCCAGGCCGCCCACACCGGGCATCATTGCATCCAGGAGCACAAGGTCAAAGGAGCCCTCGCGCAGCATTCGCAGCCCCTCGGCCCCGTGCTCGGCGACGCTGACCGTGTATCCCTGGCGCGTGAGGGCGCGCCGGCAGCCCTCACGCATTCCCATTTCGTCGTCGACGACCAAGATGTTAGGCATAACAACTGGATCCCCCGGCTCGGCCTGCTCGCGCAGGGCCAGAAGGGCTTGCTCTTAGGGTGCCCCGTACCCGACTGCACGATCGGCATCCACAGTGTGAACATCGTGGCTTCCTCGCACTGCAGCGGGTAATACTCCGCCGGGCCGTATGGGGGATCGCAGCCATTGTAGGAGCGCCCGCCAAACACCCAAATCCCAGGAAGCCCGTCGTCGGGGTTATCGGTGCACAGTGGGATGAACGTGCCGGCCAGATTAACGCGCGGGATGTTCAGGTCTGGGAACCCCTGGTTCCAGGTATTCGAGGCGACATCATACTCCATCACCTCTGCCGAGATGTCGGGCCAGTCACCGCCGCCCGCGATGTAGATCTTGCCGTCCAAGGGCGCATTCGCGCCCAGCGTATCGTACTGAAAACCAAAGCCTCGTCCTTCTGCCGTGGGCACCGGCAGCGGCGCAAGGACCGTCCACCCATTCCACCAGGCGGCAGGGTCAAGTACCTCGACGACGTCCGTCGGCACCAGGTCGCCGCCAACGTACCCGGAGATACCGCCCATGCTGTAGATCAGGCCCGACTGCACGGCGGCTTGGATGTAAGTCCGGCCCACGCTCAGAGCGACCCCAAGGTTGGTCCAGCGGTAGCCGGCGAACCCGTTGGGGTCAAAGGTCCAGGTCTCGGAGGAGAAATAGGGTGGCGTGGTGTTCTCCCAGCCACCGAAAGACGTAGATGATGTCATCCACCACTGCCGAGCCCATTCCCCCCACGGTGTATCCGGAGACCTTGCCAGGCCAGTTGTCAGCAGTGGACAAGTACTCAGCCTCGTTGGTCTGTGGGTAGTAGCGTTGGACCAGGGCGATGTTCGTGCCCGCATGGTCCTTGTCGGTGCCCCCCACCACGTAGATGGCCGGACCACGTCCCGTTCCATCGTCCAGGATCAGGTTTCCGTTGTAGTTCGAGACGTCCTCGTAGACGTCCGCGCCCGTATCGTTGTATGTGCCGGCAACCGGATCAAACACCCATATGTCGGGCAGTTCGGTAGGAGCGCCGGTGCGGCCGCCTAAGAAGTAGACTTTGTTCGCCCACGGCTCGGCCTCCGGACCGGGCACGAAGACCGCGTCGTGACGCTGGTACTCGAAGGTGATCTGTGGGCCATACTGCCAAGTAGGGGTTTGCCCAACTGCTGGCGCTGGGAACGCGCACAACGCAATCAGGGCGACAACCAAAAGGGTCAGGATTGCTGCTACTCTCATTGCTCAACTCTCCCTTTCCTATTGCCGGCTACATCTGAAAGCGTCCCGTGGCCGGGACCACTTTGTACCGGAAATTGCTGACGTACTCTGTCAGGCGGTTCCTGAGCTCCTGCCACTGCGGGCTATCGAGGATCTCGCGTGCCTTTTCCACCGACTCACACGTACCCGCCGTCAGGATCTGGGGCGCGTTTCCATACAGTGTGTACCATGCTTCGGTGGGCTGCCAGCCCATGCGCATCAGTGCCGGCGCGAAGGTCTGCATGGCGAACTCGAAATAGGCCTGTTCGTGTCCTGGAAGGATGTCCCAGGTCATCAGTAGCTTTACGGTCACTGCTCCTCCCCAAGGCTTTCATGGCCTCGCCCCGGCAGGGCGCAGGCAGGAACGCCGGTTAGAAGTGCACGGCCTCGTAGAATTGGCCGTCGTCCTGCTCGGGACCGACCACTGCCAGGCTGAGCCGCTCCGGCCGGAAAAGCGTCTGGGCCAAGCGCTGGATGTCCTGTGCTCGCACCTTGTCCTCGCCGGCCATCACCTTGCCAGGATCGAGCACATCGGGCCCGAGAAGCTCCTGTCGCGCGTACCACGACGCCAGGGCAGTGGGGTCCTCAAGCGCCAGGGCAAGCCGCCCTTTTGAAAAGTCCTTTGCCTTCTGCAGCTCATCCTCGGGCACTGCTTCCTGCCGCAGCCGGTCGAGCTCGCCCAGGATCGCCTGGACGGCCAGGCGGGCGGATTCAGGTGCCACGCCGGCATAGATGCCGACGGAACCCGTGTCCTCAAACTGGTCCGCATAGCAGTCGATGCTGTAGGCCAGGCCCAGTGTCTCGCGCACTTGCTGGAATAGCCGCGCGCGCATCCCGCCGCCCAGGATGACGCTCAGCAGACCGAGCACGTGGCGGTCGGGATGGCCCCGGTGCAGTCCTGTGAAGCTCAGGCTGATGTGGCTCTGTTCGGTGTCCTTGTACTGCACCTGAAGCCGGGGACCGTTCGAATCCGCGGGAGCAGGGGCACAGGCAGGGGACGGGCCCGGCCTCCAATCAGACAGAAGAGAGCGGGCAAGGCCAACCGCCTTTGAATGCCGGACCTGCCCGGCCACAGCCAAGACCGACGGCCCGGGCAAATAGTGCTCATGGCGGTACTGCAGGAGGGTCTCACGGCTGAGGCTGCCGACGGTCTCGGCAGTGCCGGCGATCTCGCGCCCCAGGGCATGATTTGGCCACTGCAGTCGGCTGGCCAGGATTTCGACCAAGCTGTCGGGCGTGTCGACCTCGTACTTGATCTCCTCGATGATGACGGATCGTTCCTTTTCCAGCTCGAGCGGGTCGAACGTGGAATTCAGCAGCATATCGCTGAGCAGGTCCATGGCCTCGGGCAGATGCGCTGCAGCCACCTTGGCCCACAGAAGTGTGCTCTCCACCCCTGTGCTGCCGTTAAAGATCCCTCCTCGACCCTCGATCGTATCGGCCACATCGCGCGCGGTGGGGCGGCGCTTGGTGCCTTTGAACAGCATGTGCTCGATAAAGTGCGAGGCGCCGCCCAGTGCGTCGCTCTCGCACCTAGAGCCCACTCGCAGGAAGAACCCCATGCTCACCGATTGTACGTACGGCACCGAGACAGTGAGGACGCGGAGCCCGTTTTCGAGGGTCGTTAGTTCATACATTCTACACAATCCGGAACGCATCGACCAACGTACAGCGGCGAACGCGGGTAAAGTCGATCGCGCTCGTCAGGCCTTCGCCTGTTGGGCTGGCGATGGAGAAGGAGCAAAATCCCTCCCCCCCGAATCCGAGCCCGGCCAGACTCGGCCCGTTCTTGACGAATATGCTTGTGTTGATCTCGCGCGACATTCGGCTCAGCACATCCAGGTTCTTCGAATGGCACATGGCGGTGTGTCCCATGCCCTGCTCGACCGCCTTCGCTAGGTCGATCGCTTCGTCGGCATTCCGCACCCGGACGAGCGGGATGATTGGCATGAGCTGCTCCGTCCACACCAGGGGGTGCTGGGAGTCGGTCTCCGCCACGACCAGGCGTACCGGCTCGTCTACGTTCACGCCGATCTCTTGGAGGATGACCTTGGGTGACTTGCCTACGAATGCCTTGTTGATCACGCCGTGCCTGCCGGGGCCGTGGTCTTTTTCCAGGATAACCTTCATCAGGCGCGTGAGCTGCCATGCCGTGATCTCGACCGCCCCCCGCCGCAGCAGGTTGGACTTGAGATCATCCGCAATTGCCTCGACGGCGATGATCTCTTTTTCGAGGATGCACACCACGTTGTTGTCAAAGGATGCGCCTTTGACGATGTCGCGCGCAGCCTGTTCCAGGTCGGCTGTTTCATCCACCACGACGGGTGGGTTTCCCGGCCCTGCGCAGACCGCCTTCTTGCCAGAGCCCATCGCCTCGCGCACCACACCCGGCCCCCCGGTGACCACCAGCAGCCTGATCTTCGGGTGCCGCATGACCTCCTGTGCGCTCTCGATGGTAGGCTCGGCCGGACAGGTGATCAGGTTCGCCGGGCCTCCGGCACGCCGGATCGCCTGGTTCAGGAGGCGTACCGTCTGCGCCGAGCAGCCCTTGGCGGCAGGGTGCGCATTAAAGACCGCGGCGTTTCCGGCCGCGATCATCCCGATCGCGTTACAGATGATGGTCGAGGTAGGATTCGTGCTTGGGGTAATCGCGCCGATAACGCCATACGGAGCCCGTTCCACCAGTGTCAGGCCCCGGTCACCGGTCCAGGCGTGTGCCTGGAGTGCCTCTGTGCCCGGCGTGCGCTCCGCAACGAGCAGCATCTTGTCGAGCTTGTCCTCGTAACGCCCCATGCCCGTCTCTTGCCAGGCAGCCCGCGCCAGAGCTGGGGCGCTCTCTGTCGCGGCGTGGCGCATGGCAGCAATGAGGGCGTTGCGTCGCTCCAATGGCAGGTCGGCCAGGCGCTCTTGGGCCATGGTTGCCGCTGCGATGGCGCTGTCGATGTCGGGGTAGACGCCGTCATCGCCGGGATGGGCAGGGGACGGTGGACCACGGACGATGGACGGCGGAGGAAGCGTGGTCTGTGGTCCATCGTCCATCGTCGGGCGCGCGGGCGCGCCGGCACCTGGCTCGGGGCGCAGGTCCCGTACCACCCGCTGCACAATCTCCGCGATCCGGCGCTCGTCCACCGGCAGACTCATCTGCACTCCATCGTGGTCGTCCGTTGCCCTGTTCTTAGCCCTTTTGGTACCTTACCCGGCCGTTCACTTCCCACGTGTCCACCACGGCCATGATCACCGCATCGCAGGGCCGCTTGTCGGTGATCGTGGTCTGGCGTGCCGAGGAGCCGGTGGCGTACATGACCACGTCGCCCACGCCGGCCTGTACCGCATCGGCGGCGACGACGTATTCGCCCGTCTCCTCGTTGTCGACCGTCAGCCGCCTGACGACCAGGAACTTGTACCCTTCCAGCTTCTCGTCTTTGCGGCTGGCAACCACCGTGCCAACCACCTTGCCCAGCAGCATGGCGTCTCTACTCCCCCAGCTCTTTTAGGGCATGGTCGCGCCGGCCGAGCGGCAGCACCAGGTCGATGTTGATGTGCGGCCGCGGGATGACGTGTACCGAGACCACCTCTCCGACCTTCTCGGCGCCCCGTACGCCTGCTTCGACCGCGGCCTTGCACGCTGCCACGTCGCCGCGTACGATGGCGGTGCAATACCCGCCGCCGATCTTCTCATAGCCCACCAGCTCGACCTTGGCTGCCTTGACCATGGCGTCCGCTGCCTCCACGACTGCCGCAAACCCCTTTGTCTCGATCATCCCCAATGCTTCGGCCATCTGTACCTAGTCCTCCTGTCTGTTTTCCCCAATCACAACGCCCAATGCTCAGCTCTCAATTGCGCATTGAGCATTGCGCCTTGTGCATTCTTCTGCCTAGTCTCTCCGCTTTGCCTCGACGACCCGCCCGGTGATGTCCTCGATTGCGTGAACGGCCGCGGTGTAGCCGGCCATGATGTCGCGCTCCTCACCACCCAGGTAGACCCGCCCAAAGCTGCCGAACGGCCTGAGGTCCACGATATTGATCTCGGCTGCCTTTTCCGCCTCGTTGGCGGCCAACACGGCATAGGCTGCCGGCTCCACCTCCATGATGTATAGCGTCTGATCCGCGATCAGCATCATCCCGTCCCGGTTGCGGTTGATAAGCTGTGTCTGGTGGGCGTCCACTCGGCGGATGACCTGGCTGGAGAGGATCTTCGGTTTCCATCGCTCCTCGGGCCGGACCTCGAGCGCAGCCAAAATGGCAGCGCCCGCCGCCCGGACCTCTGCCTGGTCCGGTGAGTGCACCTCGAGCAGGCCGAAGAGGCGCTCCACCACCTGCACCGCCGGCTTGACCTTCGTGGCCTTGAGCGCCACGTCGGTAATGCGGTTGATCTCGATGCCCGGCGAGATCTCCACCCACAGCGAAGCATCGCCGGCCAGTGGCAAGAAGCCGCGCGCCGTCGACCCGATGAAGGCCGCCATCTGCGGTTGCAGGCTATCCAGGAACACGTACGAACGCAGGTCTACGCTCAATCTCCGCCTCCTCTATCTGCTTTCTTGCCGCCCACTTCCTGCAAGATCTTGACGCTGGCACTGGCACCGATACGCGTTGCACCGGCCGCAACCATTGCCTTTGCGTCTTCGTAGGAGCGGATCCCGCCGGCGGCCTTGATGCCCATCTCCGGGCCAACGGCACGGCGCATCAGCTCCACGTCGTGTACCGTGGCCCCGCCCGGCCCAAACCCCGTGCTTGTTTTTACATAATCCGCGCCGGCCACCTGGGCCAGTTGGCTGGCAATCACCTTCTCTTCGTCCGTCAGCAGCGCAGTTTCCAGGATGACCTTCAGCACTGCCTTGCCTGCATGGCTGGTGCGCGCCACGCTGGCGATGTCGCGCTCCACCAGGGCGTAGTCTTTTGACTTGAGCGCGCCGATGTTGATGACCATGTCGACTTCCGTGGCGCCGTCGTCGATCGCCTGCTGCGCCTCGTAAGCCTTCACTTCGGGAGGAGTTGCGCCCAAAGGAAAGCCCACCACTGTGCACACGTGAACTGGCGATCCCTTGAGAAGTTGGCTGCACAGTTTTACGTAGGTTGGGTTCACGCACACCGCGGCAAAGCCATACTTGCGTGCTTCGTAACAGAGCTGCGCAATCTGCTCCTGGGTGGCATCCGCTCTCAAGAGTGTGTGGTCGATCATCTGTGCCAGGTGCGCGCCCGGGCTGTCGCTGCCCAGCCCGGCGGTGACGCGCGCTGCACCTGCAGCCACCACCTGCTGGATCTTGTCGTGGCAGCGGTTGATGCACGCGCCCACGCAATCCGCGCACGGTCCGGTGCTGCACTCTGCCGAGTGCGCTTCCTGCTCGCGCAGTACGATCAGGACCTCTCTTGTGATCAGCTCCACCAGTCGCTCAACGCTGGCCGTATCGAGTGGCACAGTCTCCTCAGAATCCTTGTCCGCGTCGCAAAATGCACGCCCCGCCACCGAATCATCACTTCCTTAAGAAGCGACGCTCTATCTCCACGATCTTGGCAACGCGCCGAGCGTGCCGGTCTCCCCCGAACGGGGTTTCCAGCCAAACCTTCACAATCTGGCGCGCCAGGCTTGACCCTATGAGCACCCCTCCAAGTGTCAGGACATTCGCGTCGTTGTGCTCCCGCGAATTGACGGCCGTGGCGTGGTCGTAGCACATCGCGGCCCGCACGCCCGGCACCTTGTTCGCCGCCATGCAGGAGCCGATCCCGGCGCCGTCGACCATGATGCCGCGCCAGGCATCTCCATCGGCCACCAACCGCGCAACAGCGTAAGCATAGTCCGGGTAGTCGACGGCTTCTGGCCCATGCGTTCCGCAGTCCTTGACCTGGTACCCCCACTCCGCCAGCGCGCCCTTCAGCTCCTCCTTCAAGCGGAACCCGCCATGGTCTGCCCCCAGCGCGACCGTTCGTGCTGCGGAGGGGACCGCTGCAGGCGACCCTTGCTGCCGGCTTGGTCCAATGCCACCCCTCTTGCCATCGGCCTCCACAAGCTCCACGCCGCGATCGGCCGCTGCATCCCGCGCCAGGGGAGTGACCAATGCACCGGCCGGCGCCTCAAGCCGTCCTCCGTGAGGTACCGCCAGGACATCCGTTTCGGTGATGCAGGTGCGCTGGGCTGCGAGCTTCGCGTCTCCAGGCCGCCCCGATCCCTCGCTGGCCCTTGCCTCCTGGCCCAGCGTGCGCAGCAGGACGCGCCGCACCATCTCACGGACCGCATCCTCCGAGAGTGTCATGGGCATTCCCCAGGGGTCTTGCCGGGCAGTCTCATGGCGCGATCCCGTACGCCTCGTGTGGGATCAGGCCCCACATGGCAGGTGGCCAGTAGCTCAGCCAGGCCTTTCCCACGATCCTCGCGTGCGGCAGCGTCCCCCAGCTTCGAGAGTCACTTGAGTTATTGCGGTTGTCGCCCAGGACAAAGTACTCGCCTTCCGCTATCGCCGCCGCTGCCCGCATCGAGTCGCCCGCATCCTCGAGGTATGGCTCGTCGAGTGTCTGGCCGTTGATGAGGACTTGACCTTCTCGGATTTCCACCGACTCCCCCGGCAGGCCGATCACCCGTTTGATCAGCTTGCGGTCTGGAGAATAGGGATCGCGGAACACGATGATGTCCCCGCGCTGTGGCTGGTGCAGCCGGTAACCCAGCTTGTTCACTACCAGGAACTCCCCGTCGGCGAGCGTTGGGTCCATGCTCGTGCCAACCACCCGGTAGTTCTCGAACAGGAAAGTGCGGATGAGTAGGTAGATGAGCAGGGTGAAAAGCAGCGTCTCCACCACCTCTCGGATGGCGGACCGGGTCTGCTGTGGTCTCTGTTGTGGTTCTGTCTGCATCCCCTCACCTGGATCGCGACAGGCCGCGTTGCCGGGCTGGGTGCAAGGCAACGTGCGCCCAACGGCTGCTCGCCATTATAGCCAGAATCGGGTAGAAACGCAAGCGGCGTCCTTCTTCTGAAAACGGGAAGGGTTGACAGGTTTGTAGTCACGGTGAGGTGCCGCCCACCGCGGTCTGGGACGCAGCACGCCGATGTATACAGGCGTGATGTAGCTGCGTTGCGCCATAGCATCGAGTTGGCAGCCCTCTACTCCCCAAGGTAGGCTCAACGCCTGGGCGGTGAGCGTGCCGCAGCCGCGAAAGCTGCCCAACCTCAGCCTGCCGAACTAGAAAACGATCTCAGCGTGGCACTGGTCACCGTCTACGAAATTGTAGCAACCAAGGACCATGTCGCTGACGTCAATGCTCCACACGCCGGACGCGCTCGCTCCCCAGGAGAAGCTGGCGATGCCGTTCGCCAGGTGGCTCGTCCGTGTGCGGGTCCAGGGCCCACCGACTGGGGAGGTCAGCTCCGCGGTCACGGCCACATCTCCCACGGGACCATTCCAATCGAACACGACCGGCACTTTCCACTTGATCATCCGGCGGCCATACGGATCCAGTCTCCCCGTGTAAGAGATCGTGCCGCAGGTGATGGACGGGCAGCAGCAGAGATTGGCCTCCAGCCGGAAGGCCATATCCTGCTGCGCGGCACCGATTTCCGCCCACGACTGCCAGTCCGTGCCGTAGCCAAAGCCCCCGCCCGGGTTGATGAACTGGCCCCAGTACCCGTTCGTCGTGTCCGACGGCTGCCGCCCGAATTGCCCGCCCCCGCCGAGTGACATGGTCGGGTAGAATATCAGCCACCAATGCCCCGCCGGCACGTGCACCGGCGTTACCTCCAGGTCAAGGGTGGTGTCGGACGGATAGCCGCCCGTGCCGTCGGTGATCATCACCGCCGGGTCGGTGGGTGCCAACGTGAGCGACCAGAAGGCTCCACCGCCGGCCGGGTCGCCCGCCGGCACTCCCCCGTTGTCGGCATAGATCTGCCATGTCAGTGAATCGGCGTTGAACAGGCTGGAAAAGCCGTTCCACCCGTTGCCGGCGACAAAGAAGGTGTCGATGTCCCATGGCTCCTGGTTGACAAAGTCGTCCGCCAGGTAGGAGCTGTATTCCAGGTAGTCGGTGAACTCCTGGTCCACGTACGCGTTTTGGTTGACCGTGCTCAGCGGCTGGTCCCACAGCACAGCGTTTGGGTTGGCCGGCGGTACCGGTGCAGCCAGCGGGGCGGCCGGCGACGAAGGTTGGATCTGCGGACCCTGGGCGAAGCTGGTCCACGCGAAGGTGACCAACAGAGCCGAAGCAATCAGGGTGCCTATGAATCTCCGCATCGTGGTCTCTCCTTTCTACCTCACCGCACCCAGCTTGGGCCCCATCGGGTTGCCAGGCCGATCCTGAATCAAGCCTACCGCTTTGCCGACCCTCTCGAACTTTTCCAGGACGTACGCCAACTGGGCGTCGGTGTGGGTCGCCATGTAGCTTGTGCGCAGCAGCGACAGGTTCGGGGGCACCGCAGGCGGGATCACGGGATTGGTGTACACCCCCTCCTCGAAGAGCGCCTTCCAGGTCGCGAATGTGGCGTACTCGTCGCCGATGATGATGGGGATAATGGGCGTCTGGCTGGGGCCTGTGTTGAACCCCAGTCGCCTGAACTCCCTCCGCATATAGTCGGCGATCTCGTTCACCCGCGCCACCCGCTCGGGCTCGGCGATCATCACGTCGAGCGCAGCGCAGACCGCAGCCACGTTCGCCGGGGGCATCGACGCGCTAAAGATTAGGGAGCGGGCATGGTGCTGGACGTAATGGATGACCGCGTCAGAGCCGGCGATGAAGCCGCCCAGCGAGGCAAACGACTTGCTGAACGTCCCCATCACCAGGTCGACCTCATCGTTGACGCCCAGGTGGAAGGCCGTCCCCTTGCCCCCACCCAGCACGCCGATGCCGTGGGCG
The DNA here is from genome assembly GCA_963701775.1 of uncultured Chloroflexia bacterium. Lineage (GTDB taxonomy): Bacteria > Chloroflexota > Anaerolineae > JAAYZQ01 > JAAYZQ01 > DAOQVR01. The sequence goes on along the minus strand of CAVPBH010000025.1, from coordinate 71,133 downwards.
TCGTCCACCATCAGGCGGGCGCCGTGCCTCTTGCAGATCGGCACCATCTCGGGCAGCGGAGCTATGTCGCCCCCCATGCTGAACACTCCATCGACGACGACCAGTTTTCCGGCCTCGGCCGGCACCTGGCTCAGAACGCGCTCCATGTCTTCCATGTCGACATGCCGGTAGCGCTTCAGTGTCCCCAACGACAACCGGCAGCCGTCCACGATGCTGGCGTGGTCGTCCTTGTCGGTGATGACATAGTCGGCCCGGCCCAGCAGCGAGGAGATGGTGCCGACGTTCACCTGGTAGCCCGTGCTAAAGACGAGCGCGGCTTCCTTCTCCACAAAGGCGGCCAACCGTCTTTCTAGCTCGAGGTGCGAGGCCAGCGTGCCGTTCAGAAAGCGCGACCCGGTGCAGCTCGTACCAAACCGGCGCGTGGCATCGATGGCGGCCTCTCGGACCTTGGGATGGGTGGTTAGGCCGAGATAGTTGTTGGAGCCAATCATCACCAGCTTGCGGCTGCCGATCGTCACCTCTGTGCCCTCGGTATCGTCCAGCGGCATGAAGTACGGGTAGTTGCCGGTGGCCATCACCTCCCTGGCCAATGTCCATCCGGTGCATTTCGCGAAAAGGTCCATCTCTTGCTCCTTTGGTCTAGTGTCCGCACGTCGCGCAGCTTCCCCCGCTGCACGAGCCGCATCCCCCGCCCGTCCCACTGACTCGTTGGGTGTTGCCGTTGCTTCCCTTCGAAATCGCAGAGAAGAGGGAAATAGCCCGTGTAGTAGCGCAGCTTCCACAGACGGCGCATGCGATGGGCGCATCGGCCTGGCTCATCGGCCGCAGCTTCTCGAACTTGGCCCGGCAATCCGCGCACCGGTATTCATACAACGGCATCTTCATCGCTCCCAATTCACTGGAATTTGGCTGCCAAACTGCACTATTGTACAATGCTTCGCGCTTACGGTCAAACAGAGCCTTTTGGCTGCGGCTGACTTGCCGAAGTCGCGGCTTGGGAGAAGAGCCATGTCCGCCTACGCGATCGGCTTCATCGGCCTGGGGATCATGGGCAAGCCTATGGCCGGCAACCTACTGGTCGCCGGCTATCCCCTCGTTGTGCACAACCGCAGCACGGCCTCTCAGGAAGAGTTGGTCGCCCGGGGTGCCCGAGGGGCGTCGTCTCCCCGCGAGGTCGCGGAGCAGAGCAATCTGGTCTTCACCATGTTGCCCGACTCACCCGACGTGGAGCAGGTGGCCCTGGGCGCCGGCGGCCTCATTGACGGCGCGCATCCCGGGCTTGTCTACGTCGACATGAGCACCATTGCCCCCTCGACTGCGAGGAGGATCGCCACCGTCTTGGCCGAAAAGGGCGTGCGCTGCCTCGACGCCCCGGTCAGTGGCGGAGATGTGGGCGCCCGGCAGGGCACTCTCTCCATCATGGTGGGGGGAGACGAAGCCACCTTTGAACAGGTGCGGCCGGTCCTGGCCGTACTGGGCAAGACCATCGTATTCTGCGGGTCCAGTGGCGCGGGCCAGACGGTCAAGGCCTGCAACCAGGTGCTCACCGCCGTCACCGTGGCCGGGATCAGCGAGGCCTTGGCGCTGGGGATCAAGGCCGGCGTTGACCCGGCCATCATCGTGCAAGTGCTGGGCGCGGGCCTGGCGCGGTGTGGCATCCTGGAAAACCGAGGGCAGCGCATCGTGCGTGGCGACTTTGAGCCCGGCTTCCGCATACGCCTGCATCACAAAGACCTGGGGATCGTCCGCCAAACCGGCCGAGAGTGCGGGTCCCCCCTGCCGGTGACGGCCGTTGTGTCCGAGTTGTTCGCTTCAGCTCTGGCCCAGGGACTCGGAGAGTCGGACCACACGGCCCTTCTGGCAGTGCTTGAGGGGTTGGCCGGCCTCGATCCACCGGCCCTAGGAGGATGAATGGCCGCTGACTTGCTCGCCGCGATTCTCGACAGCCTGCGCGACCCGGTCCTGGTGGCCGATCCGGCCCACGTCATCTGCTATATGAACCGCGCTGCTGTGGCTCATTACGAAGAAGGGGCAAGCCTCCTCGGCACTTCGCTGCTTGCATGTCACAACGCCGAGTCTCAGCAAATGATCCACGAAGTCTGGGAGGCCATGCACCATGGCCTGGAAGAGCGGCTGATCACCGACAACCGCGAGGTCCGCATCTTCATGCGTGCCGTCCGCGGCCCGGAGGGTGACCTTCTCGGCTACTATGAGCGTTACGAACCCAAGGCGGCAACCGGCCTGCCGGCTGAGGCAGGGTAGGGTGGCGTCCGGCCTCTCGGCCGGGCAGCCACAGAAAGAACACCGTAGGGAGGGTTTCTTGAAGACACTTACAGACCGTGCCCTGGACTTGGCGCAGGTGCAGGGCGCAAGCTATGCCGACATCCGCATTGTGCGCCGGCTGACCCAGAACATTACCGTTAAGAATGGCGTCGTGGAGGCTCTCTCGGACGACGAGAGCCAGGGGTTTGGCGTGCGCGTGGTAGTCGACGGCGCATGGGGCTTTGCCAGCTCGTCCGTTCTGTCTCCCGAGCAGGTAGACCGCGTGACCGCCCAGGCCGTCCAGATTGCGCGGGCAAGTGCATTGTTCAAGCTCCGTGATGTGCGCTTGGGCCCGCCGGTCAGCCACTCGGGCACCTATCGTACGCCGGTACAGATCGATCCCTGGAGCGTCCCGCTCGACGACAAGATCGCTCTCCTCCTCCAGGCCAATCAGGCACTCAGGACGAGCCCCGGCGTACGCGTGGCCTCCTCTTCCCTGGCCTTCTGGCATGAGGACAAGACGTTTGCCAACAGCGAAGGTGCCTATCTGGAGCAGACGATCGTCGAGTCGGGCGGAGGCATCGAGGCCATCGCCGTCGACAGGCAGCGCGGCGAAGTGCAAAAGCGCTCCTACCCGAACTCCTTTGCCCGTGATCAGCGCACGGAGGGCTGGGAGGGCATCTTGGCCATGGACCTGCCCGGCAACGCGCCCCGCATCGGCGAAGAGGCCGTGGCCCTGCTCAGCGCCGAACCCTGCCCCAGCGGCGTCACCACCCTGATCCTCGGACCGACGCAGCTTGCCCTGCAGATCCACGAGTCCTGCGGCCACCCGATCGAGTTGGACCGGGTCTTTGGCACCGAGGCAAGCTATGCAGGCACCAGCTTCCTCACGCCGGAGAAGTACCGCGCCTTCCGCTACGGCTCCGAGGTCGTCAACCTCACCGCCGACGCGACGCTGCCCGGCGGGCTGGGCACCTTTGGTTGGGACGACGAAGGCGTTCCTGCCCAGCGCGTGCCAATCGTGCGCGAGGGCCTCTTCTGCGGCTATCTCACCTCCCGCGAGACTGCTCAGCAGCTTCGGGAGATTGTGGGCCCAGAGGCCCCCGAGACCTCTGGTGGGGCGATGCGCGCCGACGGATGGAACCGCATCCCTATCATCCGCATGACAAACGTCAGCCTGGAGCCGGGAGATTGGCAGTTCGATGACTTGGTCGCCGACACCGACGACGGCATCTACATGGAGCTTAACAAGAGCTGGAGCATCGACGACAAGCGGCTCAACTTCCAGTTCGGCACAGAGATTGCCTACGAAATCAAGGGCGGCAAGATGGGCCGCATGCTAAAGAACGCCACCTACACCGGCCTGACGCCGCGCTTCTGGGGAAGCTGCGATGCCATCTGCAACGCCGCACACTGGCGGGTCTGGGGTACGCCCAACTGCGGAAAAGGCCAGCCTGGGCAGACCGCTCATACCGGGCACGGCGCGGCGCCGGCCCGCTTCCGCAATGTCCAGGTCGGCGTGCTCAAGTAGGGGCCATCCTTTGGCGGGAGCCCACTCCATACAAGGGGGATAGATTCATGCTGGGACAACAACGCATCAAGCAGATCACAGAGCGCATCCTGGCCCGGTCGACGGCCGAACAGACCGAAGTGATGGTCCAGTCCTACGATGGCGCCCTGACCCGCTTTGCCAATTCGACCATCCACCAGAACGTTTCCGAGGCGGACGTCAATGTCTCCATCCGCGTGATCCTTCGGGATCAGGCCGGTGGTGGAGCCAAGGTCGGCGTGGCCAGTACCAACAACCTGGACGAGGGCGCGCTCCTTCGTGCGCTGGAGGCTGCCCTGGCCATCGCCCGCCTCCAGCCGCCCAACCCCGATTTCAAGTCGCTGCCGGGACCGCAGCCTACCGCGGAGGTGTCCGCCTACAGCGATGCGACGGCCGGCTGCACGCCCGAAGCGCGCGCCAGGGGCGCTGGCACCATCTGCCTGCTGGCCCGCGATGCCGGCGTAGTCGCCTCCGGCGCGCTCTTGACGGCTGCCCTCGAGCTCACGGTCTCCAATTCACTTGGCGTCTTTGCCTACCACCGGGCAACCCAGGCCGACATCAACACCGTCATCATGAGCGACACGAGTGCCGGGTACGCCGCCGCGTTCTCGGTCGACGTGCGCGCTCTGGACTTTGAGGCGATCGGCCGGGAGGCGGTGGCCAAGTGCCTGAAGAGCCAAAATCCGAAGCCACTGGAGCCCGGCGAGTACACTGTCATCTTGGAGCCGTATGCCGTCCAGGACTTTGTTCACATGATGACCTGGACCGGCTTTGGCGCGGTGGCCCTGCAGGAAGGGCGCAGCTTCATGGCAGGCAAGCTCGGGCAGCAGATCGTCGACTCACGGGTCTCCATCTGGGATGACGGGCTGAACCCTGACGGAATGCCCATCCCCTTCGACTTTGAGGGCGTCCCCAAGCAGCGGGTGGACCTGATCCGGGATGGCGTGGCGCTCGGTGTGGTGTACGACTCCTACGCTGCGGGCAAGGAAGAAGGCAAGGCCTCCACCGGCCATGCCCTGCCCGCACCCAATCCCATGGGACCCATGCCGCTCAATCTCTTCTTCGCCGGTGGGGACACGTCGCTCGAGGAGATGATCCGCAGCACGGAGCGCGGCATCTATGTCACCCGGTTTCACTACACGCGGCCGGTAGATCCCATGCACGTTGTGATCACGGGCATGACCCGCGACGGCACCTTCCTGGTCGAGCACGGCGAGATCACATACCCCGTCAAGAACTTGCGTTTCACGCAGAGCTACCTGGATGCGCTCAACCACCTGGGCGGCATAAGCCGTGCCTCGCGCCTTCTGACCGGCATGGGGGGCATCGCCTGCGACAGGGTGCCTGCGCTCAAGGTGCACCAGTTCCGCTTCACCGGGGCGACCGAGTTCTAGACGATGGCCGTGGGGCGACCGGTTCCGGCCGCTCCCCTGTCCCATGAAGATCTGGCTTGTCGAACCCTATCTTACCGGCTCGCACCAGGGCTGGGCAGAGGGCTACCAGGCCCATAGCCGTCACCAAGTTCGGCTGCTGACCCTCCCAGGTCGTTTCTGGAAGTGGCGGATGCAGGGCGGGGCCATCACTCTCGCCCGCAAGGCAGCTTCTCTCGAGGAAGAGCCAGACCTGCTGCTCGCCTCCGACATGCTGAACCTCCCCGTCTTCCTTGCCCTGGCCGGGCCCAAGCCGGCCCGAGCTCCCATCGCCCTCTACTTCCACGAGAACCAGCTTACCTACCCCCTTCCCCCTGGGGAGAGGCGCGACCTGCACTACGGCTTCATCAACGTGGCCAGCGCCCTCCGGGCCGGCGCGCTTTTCTTCAACTCTGGCTACCACCTGGCCGAGTTCTTCGCCGAGCTTCCGCGCCTTCTCAAGCACTTCCCCGACTACAACGAGCTATGGGCGGTCGATGCACTGCGCGCCAAGGCACGGGTCCTGCCGCTCGGCTTGGACCTGGCGCGGCTCGATGCCGGTCGCCCCGCGCAGCCCACAAGCGGCAGGGCGGTCGTCCTCTGGAACCATCGCTGGGAGTATGACAAGGACCCGCCGGCCTTCTTCCGCGCGCTCTACACTCTGGCAGAGGAAGGCCTCAGTTTTGGCTTGGTGCTGCTGGGGGAGAGCTTTCGCAACCTGCCCGGCGAGTTCCTGGAGGCGCGCCGGCTGCTGGGGGAGCGCATCCTCCACTTCGGCTTTGTCGAGGATCCTGCGGACTATGCCCGGTGGCTCTGGCGATCAGACATCGTGGTGAGTACTGCGATCCACGAGTTCTTTGGCGCGGCGGTGGTCGAGGCCTGCTACTGCGGCTGTTTCCCGATCCTGCCCCGCCGCCTCTCTTACCCAGAGCTTGTGCCGGCCGAGCTGCACTCCGCTTGCCTCTACGATGACCCCGAAGGGTTGGTGGCGCGGCTTCGGCGTGCAATCCTGGATGTGGCCAATATCCGTTCCGGCGTGCTGCGCGCCCACACGGCGCAGTTTGACTGGCAGCAGATGGCGCCCCTCTATGACAACCGGATGGAGGAGGTATTGCTGGGCGGCCGCCCGGCGCGCGTGTAGCCCCGCCCCTGACAAGCCGCCCTGCGCTATCTCAGGAGATCGGCCCCAGGGCTTTCCTCGTGACAATGGCCACAGCCGGTGTGTGGATGCTTGACTTCGACCAGGTGCTTTGAGCAAACGGCAGTCACCCGCACCCTCCGCCGCAGCCCCAGAAGGACCCTGGCTACCCTTCCCTCCAGCACGAGGTTCGGGCAGGCGTTTGCCAGCAGGATGCTCGGCACCGGGCACGTCTGGCAGAGGGCCGGAGTCCATGCCTCCGACTGCCGGTTGCGGCCAATTAGGCGGCACTCCTGCGTCGCCCGGCCCCGGAAGTAGTCGGAGTAGTAGTAGCGGCATTCCTTGCCTGCGGGTGTGATCATCTTCTGCCCTGAGCCTCCCTACTTGTGGATCACGACCAGGGTGCCCTTGGGCGCCCACTGGAAGAGCCACTTGGCCTCGTTGGTCTTCATGTTGATACATCCGTGGCTCATCGGCGTGCCAAAGTTGTTGTGCCAGTAGGTGCCGTGGATGGCATAGTTGCCGGAGTAGAACATGGTCCAGGGCACGCCGGGCAGGTAGTAGCCCGGCCCACTCATCGGGGTGGACTGGTACTTGGCGTAGATGCGGAAGCGCCCTGTCCTTGTGGGATACACGCGGATGCCGGTGGAAACCACCGCCGTCAGGACAGTCGTCTGTCCCTCGTGGGCGTACAACCGCTGGGCCGAAAGGTCCACTTCAACCCACTTGCCGCTTTCGCTCTGGTCGGCCGGCACTGCGGTCGGGCTGGGGGTGCGGGTCGGCGTGTCGGTTGGAGTGGGTGTCTGAGTCGGCGTGTTGGTCGGGGTCGGAGTATGGGTGGGTGTATGGGTCGGTGTTGGGGTGTGGGTGGGAGTGTAGGTAGGGGTAGGTGTGTGGGTGGCAGTGGGAGTGGGCGTGTCGGTGGCCAGAAGAGCGGCCACGCGGGCCGGTGCGCCGGCCGCCAACACGAAAAGGACGCTGTAGGCGATGATAAGTGGAACCAGCCCCACCAGAAGCCACGCAGCAGGGATTCGTCGCCGCGGCCCCTTCTGGCGGGCGGGTTTCAGTTTCTTGTCCTGTTCCAGGCCGGTCTCCTGACCGGCCGCGCCCGTCGCCACTGCGGCACCTTTTCCTTGTTCCCGGCCCGCCTCCTGGCTGGCCGGGCCGGGAGAGGACGCCGTGGAAGGAATGAGGCTGTTGCTCACCTCTCGCCGGCGGGTACGCAGCGCCTGGCGGGCGCGCTCGTTGCGCGGTTCCAGGGTAAGCGCCTGGGCCAGGTAACCCAGGGCCACCTGCGGATCGGCGGCAGACTCGGCCTGCTGAAGAAGCGCCTCGACCTGCTCGCCACGTCCCAGTGGTGCAATGCGTTCAGTCATAATTGCATGCATCTCAAGCGATTTTGATCGATTTTACCATATAACGACAAGATGGGCAAGTTGCGTGCATCGATTTGGATGTGGCCGCCATCTCATGTGAAATTCCGAAGGATGCCCTGGTCTTCTTGCACTCCCGCTGCTGCCGTGGTAGAATGCATCCGGTTCCGGCAGGCTAGGCAGCAGTCGACCCTTAGCCCATGGGTCGTCTGGTGAGCAGGAGCTGGACCCAGTCACGGGCAAGGGGCGGCCGGACGTGGTTGCCGGCACAGAGGAGTACGCCGATGCACATCCATCGAGTTGACCAGACTGACCGGCGCCAGGTCCGCCGCTTTGTCGACTTGCCCTTTCGCCTCTACCGAGACCAGCCCCTCTGGGTACCGCCCTTTGTCCATGAGGCTCGGACACAGCTCGATCCTCAGCGGCATCCCTTCTACCAACACTCCGAGGCGGCCTTCTTCCTGGCGATGGACGGCGAGGAGGCCGTAGGTCGCATAGCCGTCCTCGACAATGCCCACTACAACACCCATCACGCTGCCCATGCCGCCTTCTTCTACCTCTTTGATTCCGTGGATGACCAGGCGGTGGCGCGTGCGCTCTTTGATGCCGCGGGCGACTGGGCACGGAAGCGTGGCCTGGATCGCCTGTGGGGGCCCAAGGGCTTTTCCCATATCGAGGGCCAGGGTATCCTGGTCGAGGGCTTTGAGTACATGCCCGCGATGGGTGTGCCCTACAACTACCCCTACTACGGCGCGCTCGTCGAGGCCGCCGGCCTGGCGAAAAAGTTCGACTTCTACTCCTTCCGGATGGATCGACAGTTCCATTTTCCCGAGCGTTATCTCGAAGGAGCGGAGAAGCTAAAGGCCCGGAGAGGCTTCCGGTCTCAGACGTTCCGCACCAAGGACGAGCTACGTGCCCTGGTCCCGCGCGTGGTGCAAGTGTACAACGAAGCGTTCGTCGAGGTGCAGGGCTACACCCCAATGAGCGAGGCGGAAGGGCGGATGGTCGGCGAGCGGATCCTGAGTGTCGCCGATCCCGGCTTGATCTCGCTGTTGATGCGCGGTGACGAGATGGTCGGTTTCGTCATCGCCTTCCCCGACATCTCCGCCGCCATCCAGCGCTGCCGAGGGCGTCTCTGGCCGACCGGTGGATCCACCTGAAGCGCGAGTTCAAGCGCACGCGCTGGCTCAACCTGAACAGCATCGGCATACGCGAGGCATACCGGGGCCTGGGCGGCACTGCACTGCTTTACAGCGCGCTGTACCACACCCTGGCCGACCATCCCCAGTACGACTATGCCGACATGGTGCAGGTGCAGGAGACCAATGAGCGGACCATGCGCGAATACAAAGCGCTCGGGGTCGAGAGCCATAAGCGGCACCGGATGTACGAAATCGCGCTCGCCTAGCTCTATCAGACGCGCAGCCGGCGCCGCGTCTCTTTTTCGCTCTCTGGGTGTTGTAGCATCAAGGGACTCGTCCGAGCCCTTCGCTCATAGATTCCGGGGGCGGGTTCCTTTGCTCTTTTCGATTTCTACCGACTACCATTCGCATCGATAAGGAGGACAGATGGCAACCGGTCTGGCAAAACCTGTCTCTACCAGGCGCGAGAGATGGGCCTGGTACCTTTATGACTTTGGGAACTCGGCCTATGCATCAGCCGTCTACCTGGCGGTCTACTCCGTCTACTTCAAGGACAGGGTGGTCGGCGGGGCGGAGGGCACGCGGCTGTGGGGCGTCGCGGAGACGATCGCCGCCATCGTCGTTCTGCTCAGTGGACCGTTCCTGGGCACGCTGGCCGACTTTGCGGGATCCAAGAAGCGCTTTCTGCTCTTCTTCACAGCAATGTCCGTCGTCTTCACGGCCAGCCTCTTTCTCATCAAGCCCGGCATGGTCGTGACGGGCATCGCACTTTTCGTCCTGGCCGACATTGGCTACCGAGCCGCTCAGATCTTCTACGATGGCCTGCTTCCCGAGATCGCGACGCAGAAAGAGATGGGCCGTGTTTCGGGAATGGGCTGGGCCGTCGGCACGGTAGGGGGGATCGTGATCCTGCTGTTGCTCATGCCCTTGGAAGGCATCCTGTCCTCATTCGTGTCTGCAGAGAAACTGACCGCCAACGCGATGGTGTCGCGCACGGCCATGATTGTGACCGCCGTCTTCTTCACCCTGTTTGCGATTCCGCTCTTTGTCCGGGTGCGTGAGAAGGCGAAGAGGCACAAGCTGCCACCGGGCGAGAACTACGCCGGCCTGGCCGTGAAGCGTCTGCAGAGCACGTTTCGCACTGCCCGTGGCTTCAAAGAGTTCGTCAAGTTCATCATCGCCTTCTTCGTCTACAATGACGGCATCATGATCGTGATGGGATTTGCCAGCATCATCGGTGCCACGCTCTTTGGCCTGAAGACGCAGGAGATTCTCATCTTCTTCATCGTCGTGCAGTTGGCCAACGTCCTGGGGTCATACGTCTTCGGTGTGCTGGCCGATCGCATCGGCGTCAAGCTTTCCCTGTTCGCCTCTCTGCTGCTGATGGTCGCCGTGGTCATATGGCTCTTCTTTGCCCATGGCCACACCATCTTCTTCATCATCGGGGCCGTCGCAGGCCTGGCCATGGCGGGTGCACAGTCGGTCAGCCGGACCATGGTGGCGCTGTTCGCCCCGCCCGGCAAGAGCGCCGAGTTCTTTGGCTTCTTCGCCACGTTCGGCCGCGTCTCGTCGGTCATCGCGCCGCTTCTCTTTGGCTTGCTGGCGGCAGAGGCAGCGATTTGGTATGAAGCCCGCGGGCAGACGGTCACCGTTGCCGAGCAATCTGGACTTCGGCTGGCATTGCTGTTGATTGCCGCCTTCATAGCGGTGGGCACGATCCTTCTCCTGTTTGTCAACGAGAAGAAAGCCATCGCCGCGGCAAGCCAAGAGGCCGAGGCATAGGGTGATCGTGGACTCCAAGCAGTCCGACTACGCTTCCCAATTCCCGTACCCGCGCCGGCGGGGCATTCGCTTTGTCCTGCGGCAGGGCATCCGGCTTGGCCTGGCTGCTCTCTGCAAGCTACACATCGTCGGACAGGAGAACCTTCCCGCCGGCGGCCCTCTCCTCGTCGTCGCCAACCACTTTCACTTCCTCGACCCGCCCGCCGTCATCCGCGCGGTTCCGTGGCCGATGGAGTTCTTCTCGGGCCGGCTCCTGCCCAATGCACCCTTTTCCGTCAAGATCTTTCCCACGCTGTGGGGGACAAACCGGGTCCGCCGTGGGGGAACATCGCGTACCGCGATGCGAGCCGCGCAAGCGTACCTGCAGCAGAACGGGGTCTTTTGTGTCATGCCCGAGGGTGGATCGTGGGCCCAGGTGCTTCGTCCCGCGCGGCCCGGGGCCGCCTATCTGGCCGTCCAGTCTGGAGCACCCATCCTGCCCATCGGACTCGATGGCCTGACAGACGTCTTTCCGGCCCTGGGCCGCCGGACGCGCGCCACAGTCACTGTGCGCATCGGCCGGCCTTTCGGTCCCGTGCGCGTGGAGGGCCGAGGGGAGGAGCGGCGGCAACAACTGGACGAGATCGGGCACGAGATCATGCGCCGCATTGCCGTGCTGATCCCCCCCGAGCGGCGGGGCGTCTATTCCGACGATCCGGCCATTCGCGCCGCTGCGCAGGAGGCAGCCGTCTATCCCTACGACGATCTGCAGGGGTAGCCACATCGTCCACTCCCGGGCGGACGATCGACGAGCCGCTGTCACCGGCCGGTCTGCGGACCGGCCGGTTGGCTATCTGGGATCTGCCCGTTTCAGCCCGCCCGCGGGTTCGTTGACAAGCGCCGCCGGCTGTGATACACTCCCCCTGTCAGCCATGCGCCATTCGAAGGAGGATCCGACATGCCCACGACTTCGACCCAGGTCGCTGCACCCACGTTTCTTTGGTCCCCGGCCGAGACGCTGAGCGCCCGCGTGCGCCGGCTGCGCGACGACTACTGGCAGTTCTACACACGCACACGAACCAACGAGGTGCGTGCCTACACCTCGGGCAAGCCCTGGGACCAGGTCTATGCTCCCTGGAACTGGACCAACGTGCCCGAGATGATGATGTTCTTCGAAGGGGCCAAGGCCTATCTCCTGGCCGATGCGGAGCAGGTGGCCTTGCCCCGGGGCTTCTGGGATGAGCCTCTCGTCGTGCGCCGCGCTCTTTTCTTCCAGCAAGTGGTGGAAAGCCACCTGCCCGTTCACATCGACGAAGGCGAGCTCGTCGTTGGCTATCATTTCTCCACCGCCCTCTCTCGGACGCTCACGCGGGGCGAGGCGCGTGAGATGGCCGGCATGGAAAAGCGCTTCCTGGCCCAGGTCAAGCGCCTGGACCGCCTTGGCGTAGGCAATTGTGGGGCCGTGCCGGGGCACCTGATCCCCGACTATCCGCGCGTGTTGCGCGACGGAATGAAGGCTATCCACGCCGAAGCCTCCACCGTAGCGACCGACGCGGTAGCTCCGAAACAGAAGCGAGACCTCGCGCGCGCGATTGTCATCAGCTGCGACGCTGCACGGGCGTTTGCCCTGCGCTATGCCGAGGAGGCCGAGCGGCTCGCCGCTGCGTACCCCGAGGGTGGGTCTCCAGCATCCGCTGCGCGTCGGGAAGAGCTGGTCGAGATCGCCGGTATCTGTCGCAGGGTACCCTGGGAGCCGGCCGCGACCTTCAAAGAGGCGCTGCAGTCACTCTGGTTCGCGCATATGATGGTTATGATTGCCGAAAGCTACCCGGGCCCCGGCGTCTCGCCGGGCCGCATCGACCAGTACCTTCTCCCCTTCTACCAGGCCGACCTGGAGGCGGGTCGCTTGACCTCCGATCAGGCGGCTGAGTGGCTGCAATGCCTCTTTATCCGCCATAACTATGCCTACGACTACCAGGGCTGGGTGGGCACCAACCAGGGCATCAACGCCTCCTTCGGTCAGCTCATCACGCTCGGCGGCATCGATGAGCGGGGCGAGGACGCCAGCAACGACCTAACCTACTTGATACTTGACGTAATCGAAGCGCTCAACCTGCTCGAGCCCAAGCCGAACATCCGTCTTCACCGCAAGACCCCCGACCGGCTGCTGAGCCGCGTCGTGGACATGATCGCGACGTCGCAGGGTAGCCCCTTCCTGATGAACTTTGACGAGGCATCGATCGAGGGCCTGCGCTGGCAGGGGCTGCCGGAGAAGCAGCTCTGGGACTATGCGCCGGTGGGCTGCCTGGAAAACACCCTTCAGGGCTGCGATCGGTCGGGCACCGTCGATGTCAACTTCAACCTTGTCAAGTCGGTAGAGCTGGCCCTCCACGACGGGCGTGATGTCGCCAGTGGAGAGCAGGTGGGTCCCTTCACCGGGGAGGCACCTGGCCTTCAGGATCAGGCCCAGTTTCTGAGCGCAGTCAAAGCGCAATTGGCTGCCACCCTCGCGCAGATGATCGCGGCCAACAACATCGCCGACGCCGGCCGTGCGCGCTTTGAGCCAACGCCTTATCTGAGCGCACTCGTGGGTGGCTGCCTGGAGAGCGGGCGGGATGTCGCGGCCGGCGGCGCTCGCCACAACTTCCTCACCGTGGAGGGTGTTGGGCTTGCCACTTTGGCCGACAGCGTCGCCGCCGTCCAGAAGCTGGTCTACGAGGACAGGGCAATCGCGATGGGCGAGCTTGTCCGCGCCCTGGATGCCAACTTCGAGGGGTACGAACCGATGCGCCAGATGTTGCTGCACAAGGCGCCCCGGTACGGCAACGACGATCCCTATGCCGACTCGATCGCCCGCGATCTGAGCCGTTTCTGGACCGAGGAAGCGTTCAAGCACGTAGCGCCTGAGACCGGCAAGCGCTACCGCGGCGGCTATCTCTCCTGGAACTACTGGATCGCCTACGCCCCCAAAACCGCGGCCACGCCCGATGGCCGGCGCCGCGGGCAGTTCCTGAGCAATGGCGTGTGCCCCGTCAATGGGGCCGACCGGCTGGGACCGACGGCCGTCGTCAAGAGCGTCGGCCACCTGGCACTCGAAAGCGCGCCCAACGGCGCCTCGCATACCATGAGCTTTTCCCCCAGCCTGCTCAGCAGCGCCGGCAACCGGCAAAAGCTCGCCGCCCTGCTGCGCGCCTATGCCCTGGCCGGCGGCACCTGCCTCCAGGTGAACGTGATCAGCCCCGATACCTTGCGTGCTGCCCAGCGTGACCCGGACGGCTACCGCAACCTCCTGGTCCGCATCACCGGCTACAATGCCTACTTCGTCGGGCTGGGGAAAGAGATACAGGACGAGATCATCGCGCGGGAAAGCCACGCGCTCTAGGCCCGGCAAGCGCCTTCACCGGAGGATACCATGTGCGATACACTCGTCGCCCCGGGCAGCTCGACCGCCGACGGCGCGGTAGTCCTTGCCAAGAACAGCGACCGAGAGCCGAACGAGGCCCAGGTGCTCACTCACGTGCCCCGTTTCCGGCACGAGCCTGGCTCGATGCTCAAGTGCACCTACATCGAGATACCCCAGGTGCCCGAGACAAACGAGGTCCTTCTCTGCCGCCCCTTCTGGATGTGGGGTGCGGAGATGGGCGCCAACGAGCATGGCGTGGCCATCGGCAACGAGGCGGTCTTTACCCGGGAGCCCTACAACAAAGTGCCCGCCCTCACGGGCATGGACCTCCTCCGGCTTGCCCTTGAGCGGGCGAGCACGGCCCGGCACGCCCTCGACGTCATCGTCGATCTCCTGGAAAGACACGGGCAGGGCGGCAACTGCGGCTTCCGGCACAAGCTTTACTACCACAACTCCTACATCATCGCCGACCCTGCCGAAGCCTGGGTGCTGGAGACGGTGGGCCGGCACTGGGCGGCCGAGCGTGTGCGGGACGTGCGCACCATCTCGAACGGGCTGACCATCGGCTCGCATCCGGACCTTGTCTCGGGTGGGCTCCAGGAATATGCTGTTGAGAAGGGTTGGACCCGAAACGGCGGTGACCTGGACCTGTCGCGCACCTGCGCCGATCCCTTCATGACGCGCATGGACGGCTGCCGTGCGCGCCAGGCGCGCTCGACAGCCCTACTCAAGGCGCAGTCAGGGTGCATCACCGTCCAGGCGCTGATGGCCGCGCTTCGCGACCACGGCGCCGGGGCGGCCGGCCCTGGCTGGAGCCCGGCCCAGGGCTGGCTCATGGACAAAATCTGCGTCCATGCAACCATGGGTCCCACCCGACCAAGCCAGTCGGTGGGCTCCATGGTCGCGCACCTCACCAAGGCCGGCCCGGTCGTGTGGGTGACCGGCACTTCGGCGCCGTGCACCGGTCTTTTCAAGCCGGTGTTTCTCCCCACCGGCGGCCTGCCGGACCTGGGACCCGAGCCGACGGGTGAGGCCGATGCCCATTCGCTCTGGTGGGCGCACGAGCGCCTGCACCGCGCCGTGATCCGCGACTATGGTGCACGCCTGGCATCCTACCGAGGCGAGCGCGATGCGCTGGAGGCCGCGTTCCAGGCAGAGGTTGCTGCACACCAAGCATCCGGTGCCGGACGCGCGGATGAGGCAGCCGCACTCACCGCACGGTGCTTCCGGCTTGCGGCTGAAGCCACCCAACGCTGGACCGGTCGCGTGAGCCAAGCACGCACTGCCCGGCGTCCCTCACGCATCTTTTCTCTCGCTTGGGATCGCTTCGATCGAGAGGCCAAGCTCGATGGGCTCAGCGAGCCGTTTCAGGGATGACGATGGCCCTGACAGGCACTACCTTCAACGTCCAACGCTTCAGCACCGAAGACGGCCCGGGCATTCGCACCACCGTCTTTTTCAAGGGCTGCCCGCTGCGCTGCGCCTGGTGCCACAACCCCGAAGGGATCTCGGCCCGGCCGGAGCTGGTCTGGTACGACGTGCGTTGCATTGGCGTGCGCGATTGCCTGTCTGCCTGCCCCGAGCACGCGCTGGACCTGTCTCCTGCCGGCATGCGCATCGACCGCGCGCGCTGCACGGTCTGCGGCGCCTGCGCCGCTGCCTGCCCGGCCGCCGCGCTGGAGGTGATCGGCCGGCGTTGGTCCCCCGAGGATCTCCTCGCCGAGGTGCAGAAGGACGCCGTCTTTTACGAGACCTCGGGGGGTGGGGTGACCCTTTCCGGCGGCGAGCCCATGGCCCAGGCCCCCTTCGTGGCCGAGCTGGCCCGCCTCTGCCGTGGCGCCGATCTGCACGTCGCGCTCGATACCTGTGGCCTGGCACCATGGCACCAGTATGAACAGGTGCTCCCCTGGGTCAACCTGGTGCTGTATGACCTGAAGCTCTGGGAGCCCGAGCGCCATCGCGCGGCGACGGGCGTGAGCAGTGCCCAGGTTCTCAGCAACGCCCGGGGCGTCGCGGCCACCGGCATCCCTATGTGGATCCGGACGCCGGTCATCCCCGGCTACACGGCAGATGCCGAGAACGTCGCCGCCCTGGCCCGCTTCATCGCGGAGGAGCTGTCGACCGTGCAACGTTGGGACTTGCTGGCCTATACAAACCTGGGCCAGCCCAAGTACCGCCGCCTGGACCGAGCCAACCTGCTCGAAGGCGTGCCGCTCATGGCGCGCGATGAGATGGAATCCCTGCATGCCATCGCCGTGGCCCTTGTGCCCACTGCCGTTTGGTCAGGCGCCGTGGTGGAAAGCAGGACGTAGCGCAGGCTGGATACGCCGGGAGGCCGGCAGATCGTGAGGAAGAGGCACGCATGCCATTGTCTGAGATACAGATCGAGCTGCTCAAGCGCTTTGAGCGGGGACTGGATCCCCGCCACCCGGAGCGCAGCCGCATCCCAGCACGCATCCTCGGCTATGGAGAAATCAGCACGGTCTTTGAGGTCGAGGCCGAAGGCTTGGAGGGGCTGGCCGTCAAGCGCTTACCCCTCTTCCGCAACTGGCCCGAGGCCCAGCGTTACGGAGCAACCCTGGATGAGTACGTTCGCTTGCTGACCGAAGAGGTCGGCCTGCGCCTGCCACGCCACCAGCACGCCTGTTTCGAGCGCGCGTCGGGATCTCCCGTCTTTTACATCATCCAGGACAAGGTGACAGACGGCTGGATTGGCCACCGGGCACTGCACCGGCTGGCGCCGGAGGGCGCGCAGATGCTTGTCCTCGACGTCTTGCGCCAGCTTCGCAAGGTATGGGACTATAACCGGCGGCAGGATCAGGTGCGTGTCGCGATCGATGGGCAGCTTTCGAACTGGGTGCTCGAGGGCTTTCATCCTGATAGCGGATGGACCGAAGGGACGAGCCTGGCCTACCTGGACACCAGCACGCCCCTATTCAGAGTCGGGGGAGTCGAGCAGTTGGACCCGGAGCTCTTCTTGCGGAGCGCGCCCAGCTTCCTGGCCTGGATCCTGCGGATCTTTGTCCTGAAGGACGTTGTGGATCGCTACTACGATTTCCACGGGGTCGCAGTGGACCTGGTCGCCAACTTGTACAAGGAGCAGCGGCCCGAGTTGATCCCCGGCGCCGTCGAGGTGGTCAACCGCTTCTGCCAGGGCGAGGCAGCGGAGCTGTGCATCCGGCCGATCACGGAGCAAGAGGTCGCGGCCTACTACCGCGAAGATGCCATGATATGGAGGATGTATCTTGGCATGCGAAAGGTGGACCGCTGGCTGCGCGCCTCGCTGCTCCGCCGCGAGTACCCCTATATCCTGCCCGGCAGAGTCCTGCGCTAGGGCGCGACGACGCGCTCTGACCCGAGAGGAGAAGAGATGTCCCTGATAGGCCAGAATCCAAAACCAGACCTGATCGAGCGCTATGCCCGCCGCGTGTCCAGCGGTAAGGCTGACTTCTATGCCCAGGCGGGTATCGACTTTGTGCTGGGTCGCCGCGAAGGTGTCTACCTCTGGGACGTAGACGGTTACAGGCTGATCGACTGCCACTGCAACGGCGGGGTGTTCAACCTCGGACACCGGCATCCGCGCGTGATCGCCGCCCTGCGCCGTGCCCTAGACGAGCTGGATATCGGAAACCACCACCTGCTGAGCGAGCACAGGGCACACCTGGCAGAGCGACTGGCCGGGCTCTGCCCCGGCGATCTGGACCGCGTGGTCTTTGGCGTGGGAGGTGGAGAGGCAATCGACCTCGCTCTGAAGCTGGCGCGCGGCCATTCCGGCCGCCCGACCGTCATTTCTGCCCACGGTGGTTACCACGGCCATACCGGGCTGGCGCTCGCCGCCGGTGACGAGCAGTATCGCGCGCCCTTTGAGCCGTTGGCGCCTGGCTTCCGCCAGGTGCCCTTTGGCGACCTGGATGCCCTGGGTCAGGTGATGGGCGACGACACCTCGGCCGTGCTCCTCGAGACGATCCCGGCCACGCTCGGCATCGTGGTTCCACCAGAGGGGTACCTCGCAGGCGTGCGCGCCCTGTGTGACCGCCACGGTGCGCTGATGATTGCCGACGAAGTGCAGAGCGGCCTCGGCCGCTGCGGCGCCGTGTGGGGCATCGACACCTATGGAGTCGTGCCCGATATCCTCGTGACCGCCAAGGGGCTATCCGGGGGGATCTATCCCATCACGGCGACGGTCTATCGCGAGCACCTGGACCCGTTCCTGCGCCGGAACCCCTTCATCCACGTCTCGACGTTCGGCGGTGCCGAGGTCGGCTGCTACGTGGCCCTGGAGGTGCTGAGGATTCTGCAAGAGCCCGACTTCCTGCCCCACGTGAGGCAGATGGCTGCACTGTTTGCCGAGGGGCTCGGGCGACTGCGAGAGCGGTATCCAGGGATCCTGGCTGAAGTGCGGCAAAGGGGCCTGATGATGGGCCTCAAGTGGACCAGCGAGTCCCTGGGCCCGCTCATGACCCTGGCCGGCTTTCGCTTTGGCCTACTTACCATCTATGCCAACCACGATCGCTCGGTCAGCCAGCTCCTTCCGCCGCTGACCATCCAGGAAGACGAAGTGTACCAAGTGCTCGCCATCCTGGAAAAGATGGTGGAGTGGGCAGCGGACCTGATGAAGGCCTGACCGCCAGAAAGGGAAAACCGACCATGCCAATCCTGGACTCGCATCCGGGCCTCATCGATGCCCTCAAGGGCGAAATGACACCCAAGTTCTTGGCCACCCTCGCCGCGGACGGCTCTCCCAACGTCGTCCCGGTGACCTCGATCATGCCCGCCGGCGATGTGCCCGATCGCCTCATCTTTGGCAACTTTCTCCTGCGCAAGTCGGTCGACAACCTCGACGCCGACCCGCGCCTGGGCATCCTGGTCATCACGCCCGATCTGGTAGGTTGGGTGCTCCAGGGCGACTTCTCAGGGTGGGAGCGGGCCGGCTCCTACGTGGACAAGCTGAACAGCACCGACCTGCTGCGCTACAACGCCTACACCGGCATACGCAACGCCGGGATTATCGAGGTCCGTGCTGTCCTGGCCCACATGCGGATCTCCAAGCTCGAGGTGCTGCGCGATTACCTACTGGCCCGGCTGGCCCGGCCCCCGGCCACGTTGGGGGAGTCTGTGCCCATGCCCGCCCCGGCGCGGCAGCGCTTTGCCGCGATGACCAAGGTCTGCGCCCTCGCCTACGCCGGGCAGGACACGCAGCCACAGCCTGCCACGCCGGGCTACCCAATCGTCGCGCCGGTCCTCTCGCTGCAGCCCGCCGGAGAGCGTGCTCTCGTCTGTGCACAAGGCCGGGCCGCCGGGCTGCTCGCTGGGCTCTCGGCCGGCTTGCCGGTGGCGGCGAACTTGCTGACCATGGACGTGGTCTCGTTCCAGGCCAAAGGCCGCTGGCTTGGGGAGCAGCGCCGGCTCGGCGCTTCCCTGGGAGCGATGTCGGTGACCGCGGTGTACGCCGGCGGACCGCCCATGCCAGGCCGCAGGATTGCATGAAGGAAGGATAGGCAAATGTGGCAGCTGATCAACTCCCAGAATAGCGGCCTCCCCGCCGGCCCGGTGTCCGCCATCGTCGAGGACGCCTCGGGCGCGCTCTGGTTTGCCGTCTACGGCGGCGGGCTCGCGCGCCTCAGCCCCGATGGCCGGGAGTGGAAGACCTACCGGGCAGGCGCAACGCCTCTCGTCAACGACTATGTCGGTGCCCTTTCCGTGGACGCTTCCGGCCGTGTCTGGGCCGTGTGTGATGCGCGGCGGGCGGGCGATGACGCGCTGCCCGGCGCTGTTTGCGCCCTCGCGCCCGACGGCACCTGGCAGGTCTACCCCCGCGAGGCCGACCAGGACTGCATCGTCTGCCTGGAGGCCGACCGGCGCGGCGCCCTCTGGCTGCGGACCGGCGGGCTCTACGTCAGCGAGCGCCTTACCCAGTGCGACGGCGTCCGCGAGGGCTCAAGCCGCTTCCACGCCGCCCACTGGCTCTCGTTCGACGGAACCGCCTGGACTGCCTACGAGGGGGATCGTGCCGCGCTGGAGGCCTGGTACCCGCAGCGCCCCGCCCGCACGCGTCTCGGCTGGGAGCTGGTCGCCGGCGCGCTGTGGCTGGCCGAGACCGTCCGGCCCGAGCCCATCAAGCCGGTCGAGTCTCCTCTGATGCCCGGCCTCCCCCTGATGTCCATGAGCATGATTCCCGGCATGGGCTCTTTCGCCTGCCAGTACAACCTGGTTGCCTACGATGGCCGCGCGTTCCGCACCCTATCCGCCATCCCCAGCCCTTTCCGGCACGGGGAGCTGGCGGTCGATGCGCGAGGCCACGCGTGGGTCAGCCTGATCTTGCTCGGCGATATTGTCATGGAGCGAGGGGTGGGGCGCTTTGACGGCGCCGCGTGGACCTGCTTCGACAGGCAGAATGGCCTGCGCTACGACTCGGTCGTCTCCCTGACCGCCGACTCGCGAGGCAACGTCTGGTGTGCCCACATGCTCGGCGACCTCAGCCTCTGGGACGGCCGCACTTGGAGCTTCCTCCCGGGCGGGGAAGAGGGCCGCCCCAAGGAAGACCTGGGCCGGGCGACCGAAGACCGGAATGGCAGGCTGTGGTTCCCAACCAGGGTGGGTGCCCTGATGTACACCCCGTGATCCGGGAGCACGACCCGCCTGGCGAAAAACTCACCGGCCGGTGGGTGCTGGCCGCGATCCTCGCGCTCGCCCTTGGTTTGAGGCTTGCCTTCGCCGGTCACGTGGCCCCGGCCTCCGTCTATGCCAGCATCGACGCGCAGGGCTACCGCATCTTGGCCCTGAACCTGGTGGAGCGCGGCGTTCTGTCCCTCCGTACCGAGCCGCCCTTCGTGCCTGATGGCCTGCGCACGCCGCTCTATCCCGCTCTCCTGGCCCTCCTACTCGTGGCAACCCGCGATGCCCCTCTCGCCGTCCCTGTCGCCCAAGCCTTCGTCGACACCGGCACAGCCGCATTGGTCTACTTCCTTGGGCGCCGGCTGGCCGGGACGCGCCGCGGGCCGATCGCCGCACTGGTCTATGCCCTCAATCCGGTGTCCTTCCTCTTCATCGGAGAGGCGATGACCGAAGTGCTGTTGGCGTTTCTTCTGGCTCTCACCTTCAGCATCTTCCTGCATGCCATCGCGGCGACGAGTCGCCGGTCCCTACTCCTTGTGACGGCCGGGCTGCTGGCGGGGTTGTGTATCCTGTGCAAGCCCCAAGCGTTCCTCTTGCCCCTTGTCTTGGCCTTGGGCTGGACCGTCGAGCGGCGCCGTGCTGGAGCGCGCAGCTGGATTGAGGGAGGGGCACTGGCCGCGATCGCCCTGCTCGCGCTGGTGCCCTGGGTGGTCCGCAATCAGGTCATCTTCGGGCGACCCTTCCTTTCCCTGGCCTTCGAAAACAACCTGGCCCACGTGAGCGCAGTCGCTGCGATCCTGGAGGCGCAGGACGAAGAGGCCGCTCCCTGGACCGAGCGCTGGGAGCAGGTCTACATGGAATCGGTGGTGGCGCCGGCGGCGCGGAGCGGTGCCTGGGCCGAGGCCGAGCCGCCGCGGGACGGCCACGAGGAGGCACGCCGCAGCGCCGGCCTGGCCGCGGTTGCGCGCTCCATCCTGGGGGAAAACAGGCTGGCCTACCTGGCGGCGCATCTCAAGGGCGCTGCACGTTCGCAAATCCCCGAGCTTCATCGCTACTGGTACTCGGCCCTGGTGGGCCGCCCCTGGCCGGTGCCGGTCGCGCTCAGCGACGTGCTCGGCCAGGCCCTCCGGCAGGCCAGGCAGGGCGACCGGCAGGGTGCCTGGCAGATCGTGCGCGACTGGTGGTCCGGCCAGGACGGCGGGCTGCGCGGGATGTGGCTGGCCTCCATGCTCGTCTCGGCGCTGGGATTCGTGCTCCTTGTGGCCGGCATGTGGTCCCTGCGTCGGTCGCCCGGAGTCCTGCTGAGCATTGGGCTGTTCCTCTTCATCCTCGTCCTGATGCCCGGCCCGATCGGCTACGTCCGCTTCTGGATGCCCGGCGTGCCGCTGGCCGCAGCCATCATGGCCTGTGCATTCTGCCCGGCGAAGTAGAGTAGGGCACCGGCACCGCCTTCCGGTCGGCGTGCACAGCCCGCCGGCTTGTGCTACAATCCTGGCACAGGCCCGATAGGAGGGGCAACCCGGTGACAAAACGTTCCACCCCGATGGTAGTGGTCCTGGAGGAGGACAAGCATTGGTGGTTCGCCACGCGGACGCGAGCCATTTTGGCGTTCCTCGACCGCTACGCCGGCCCCAACGGCTACCCTGATATCCTGGACATTGGCTGCGGCGCGGCCAACATGACGCACCACCTGCGCCACTACGGCCGGGTATCCGGCGTCGACAGCAACCCCCGCCCGCTGCAAGTCGCGCGCGAGCGCGGTCTGGACGCGGTATTAGGCAGCGCGGAGGATCTTCCCTTCGGCGACAGTGCTTTTGACCTGGTCGCTTTGCTTGACACCATCGAGCATGTTCCCGGCGAAAGTCGGGTTCTCTCGGAATGCCGCCGTGTGCTGCGCCCAGGGGGCAAGCTGCTCGTCACCGTCCCCGCCTTCCAGTTCCTCTGGAGCCACAACGACGTCATCAACATGCACCAACGCCGCTACACGGCGCGCGGGCTGAGGGATCGCCTGGCCGAGAGTGGCCTTCGCCCGCTGCGTGTCTCCTACGCCCACTTCTTCATCTTCCCCGCTGCCGCTGCGCTCATCCTCCTGCGGCGCGGCCGGTCGGAGCCCGAGCTGGCTTCGCCCCACTTTGACGACGACGCCTACCAGGTGGAGATGGAGCCGGCTTCCCCGCTGGTCAACTGGGTGCTGGGCAATGTCGGCAGGGTCGAGGCGGCGCTCCTTCGGCACGTCAGCCTCCCATGGGGGTCGTCAGTGATCGCCCTGGCTGCCCGGCAGGAGTAATGTGGCAGGCGCGCAGCGGCGTAGAATCGCTGCGGATGCGGCATCAAGGAAAGGCAGGAACCATGCAATACCGGACCTTTGGCAAGCTGGATTGGAAGTCTTCGGCGCTGGGCTTTGGCGCGATGCGGCTGCCGGTGATCGACAAGGATTACAGCAAGATCGACGAAGAGGAAGCCACGCGCATGCTGCGCCATGCCATCGACCACGGGCTCAACTATGTGGACACGGCCTGGGGCTACCACCGCGGGAGCAGCGAGCCTTTCGTGGGCCGCGCCCTTGCGGATGGCTATCGCGAGCGCGTGCGCCTTGCGACCAAGCTTCCCTGCTGGCTGGTGGAGAAGGCCGAGGACTTTGACCATTACCTGGGCCAGCAGTTGGAGCGGTTGCAGACCGGCACGATCGACTTCTACCTGCTTCACGGGCTGGAGGCCGGGAGTTGGGCCAAGATGCGGGACATGGGGATCTTTGCCCCGGCGGAGCGCGCCCTGGTCGACGGCCGGATCGGGCACCTGGGCTTTTCCTTTCACGACAAGTACGAGGTGTTCCAGGAGATCGTGGATGGAAGCGACCTTTGGAGTTTCTGCCAGATCCAGTACAACTACCTCGATATCGAGTACCAGGCCGGCACCCGCGGCCTCCAGTACGCCGCCTCCAAGGGCCTCGCCGTCGTCATCATGGAGCCCCTGCGCGGCGGCGCGCTGGCCCGCAACATCCCGCCCGCCGTCCAGGCCCTGTGGGATTCCTGCCTCAGACCCTGGGTCTCCGGAGACGGCCTTAGGGTGGGGTATCCGACCGCACCCCCGCCGACTGGGCCCTCCAATGGCTCTGGAACCAGCCGGAGGTGTCGCTGGTCCTCAGCGGCATGAGCACCATGGAGCAGGTCGAGCAGAACCTGGAGAGCGCCAACCGTTCCGGCGTGGGCACCATGACCGAGGAAGAGCAGGCATTCGTGGCGCAAGTGCGCGAGGCCTACCTGTCGCTGTGCGCCATCCCCTGCACCGGCTGCCAGTACTGCCTGCCCTGCCCACAGGGTGTGGCCATCCCCGACGTGCTCGGCGCCTACAACGAAAGCCGCATGTTCGGCGAGGACCACGCGCGGGCGATGTACAAGTGGATCGACGAGAAGTACCGCGGCGACCAGTGCATCGAGTGCGGCGAGTGCCTGGAAAAGTGCCCGCAGGGGATCGAGATCCCGGAGTGGATGAAGAAGGTGCACGAGGCGCTGGCGGGCATACGACCTGACACGTGTCGGCAGACTCTCGCGTTGGCGTCTTTGTCTGAATGCGGTATAATGGTCTCCGGTGGGTGGACGATCAGAATGATTGGCGCAGGTGGAACACTAAAGGTGCTGCCGCGCATGGTCAAACCTGTGTCGAGAGCACAAGCCCTACTTCCTTCCTCGAGCGAAAGGGCTTGTGGCTAGGACTACCTTTCCTTCGCGAGTGAAGTCCTGCTCCGCGAGTGCGGGCGTGTCGCCAACAGAATGCCAATGCTGACCATGCGGTGACATGGATCATTGCGTAACACAGTTCCAGTACAACTACCTTGGCGTCGAGCACCAGGCCGGCACCCGGGGCCTGCAATACGCCGCCCCCAAGGGCCTCGCCGTCGTCATAATGGAGCCCCTCCGCGGCGGGGCACTGGCCCGCTCGCTGGTGGCGCAGGTGCGCGAGGCGTACCTGTCGCTGTGTGCCATACCCTGCACCGGCTGTCAGTACTGCCTGCCCTGCCCACAGGGTGTGGCCATCCCCGACGTGCTCGGCGTCTACAACGAAGGCCGTATGTTCGGCGAGGACCACGCGCGGGCGATGTACAACTGGATCGACGAGAAGCACCGCGGCGACGCCTACATCGAGTGCGGCGAGTGCCCGGAAAAGTGCCCGCAGGGGATCGATATCCCGGAGTGGATGAAGGTGGTGCACGAGGCGCTGGGCTTGCACAAGGCCTTAACGGGGCGGGACCGCTGCAGGTGCTGAGCCGGACCTGCGCTGAAGGGTGTTTAGTCATACCATGCATCACTCCTCGCGCCCTACTTGCATGAAGAAGGAGCACCTTACCACATGAATGCGAATGCCTTTCGCCATTTTTACGACTATCACTTCACTGAGAACCGCAAGATATGGGACAGCTACATCATTCCACTAACCTATGAGCAGTTCACGCAAGATGTGGACTATTCTCATGGGTCTGTTCGAGACCAAATCGTTCATCTTATGAGCGTGGACGAGGTATGGTTCAGCGAACTGCGCGGCGTCGAACCCCAAGAACCGTTGCCTACTGCCGAGCTTGACGATCGGCACAGCATTCGCGCGCACTGGGACCGCGTTGAGCAAAGCATGCGCGCATATCTTGCAGAATTGCGGGACAGTATGTTGTTCGACAAGCCGATCAAAGAACCCGAAGAAGATCAAGACCTTATTCTGTGGCAAGTGCTTCTCCATGTAGTGAATCACGGCACAGATCATCGCGCACAGATTCTCAGACTACTACACGATCTGGGAGCTGAGACAAGGTCTCAGGACTATATCTTCTACGTCTATGACCACCTGTAGAGGTACTGAGACGCTTCCTGCCTATCACTGTACGAAACTTGCTTCTGGAGGGATTTGCAATGGCAACCGTGCGCGAAGGCAACCAAGGAGTCCTGCTGGTGGTCGACGTACAGGTAGGCGTGATGAGCGAAGCCTGGGACGCCCCACGGATCATCAAGAACGTGGTACGGGCTGTCGAGCGAGCCCGCGCCCAAAGCGTTCCGGTGATATGGGTGCAGCACTCGGACGAGGAGTTGGTCTACGGGAGTCCCGAGTGGCAGTGGGTGCCGGAATTGGTGCCTGCCGAGGGCGAACCGCTGATCCACAAGCGTTTCAACTCATCGTTCGAGCAGACGCCACTTGAGGATCATCTCGCCAAGTTCGGCGCGACCCACATTGTACTGGCTGGAGCGGCAACCAACTGGTGCATTCGCGCCACGGCGTATGGCGCACTGGATCGCGGTTACGACCTGACTCTGGTCAAGGACGCGCATACGACCGGCATGATCGAGCTCGACGACGGAGCCAGGATCGAGGCCGCAGCCATCGTTCAGGAGCTCAACATCGCGATGACCTGGGTGAGCTACCCGGGCCGCACGAACGGTATCGCAGCGTCTGAGGAGGTGGACTTCGCCACTCCCGGAGGCAGCCGCTAGTTGGAGCGCCACTTTGCTCTCGGCTTCGCGACCGCCGAAGGCCCTCCGAGCTTGATGAGCGCGTCCAGCGGATAGCGCCATGGATCATCGCGTCATGCAGATCCAGCGCAACCCTCTCGATATCGGGTACCAGACCCCTGGGGTCTTGCCGGCGACCCCGGCCGACTGGGCCGTCCAATGGCTCTGGAACCGGCGCGAGGTATCGCTCGTCCGCACTGGCATGGGCACTGCTGCCGGCAGGAGGGCTCTATGAACTACGGCTACTTCGACGACCAAGCCAAAGAGTACGTGATCACCCGGCCCGACACGCCGCGCTCCTGGAGCAACTACCTCGGCTCCACCGAATACGGCGCGATCATCACCAACAACGCCGGCGGCTATGGCTTCTACCAATCCGGCGCACGTGGCCGCTTCTTGCGCCTCCACTTCAACAGCGTCCCCGCGGACCAGCCGGGGCGCTACTTCTACCTGCGCGACCGGGAGAGCGGCGACTACTGGTCCGCCACCTGGCAGCCCGTCGGCAAGCCCCTCGACGAATACCAGTCCACCTGCCGGCATGGCACCGCCTACACCGTCATCCGCTCGCGCTATTCGGGCATCATCAGCGAGACGACCTACTTCGTGCCGCTGGGGCAGACCTTCGAGTACTGGCTTCTCGAGCTGACCAACGAGAGCGACCGGCATCGAGAGCTTTCGGTCTTTTCCTTCTGCGAGTTTACCAACCAATGGAGCACTGTGCAGGACCAGGTGAACCTCCAGTACTCCCTTTTCATCGTGCGCGGCGAGCGCACCGGCGACCTTCTGCGCATCGCCATCCAGGACAACCTCTCCTCCCGGTCGGGTGACCTACACACGCCCGACCTCGCCCACCACTGTTGGATGGCACTCGTGGGCACACCCTTGGCTGGTTACGACACCAGCCGTGAGGCGTTCGTGGGCCCCTACCGCAGCTACCACAACCCGCTCGCGGTCGAGCGTGGCAATTGCGGTGCCAGCAACGCCTACGGGGACAACGCCTGCGGATCGCTTCAGGCAAACCTGTCTCTCGAGCCGGGAGAAACCCGAGAGATCCTCGTCATGCTGGGGATCGGTGACGCACGGACCGTTGGCAGGCGCGCACTGGCCGAGTTCGGCTCGCCGGAGCGCGCCGCTCTGGAGCTGCACAGGCTGAAGGAGTTCTGGCATGCCCGGCTGGACAGCCTGGTTGTCGAGACGCCAGATGCGGATCTCAACCACACCCTCAACGTCTGGGGCCTCTACAACAGCCTCATCACTTTCGCTTGGTCTCGATCGGCCAGCCTGGTCTACAACGGCGAGCGTGATGGGCTCGGCTATCGCGACTCGGTGCAGGACCTCTTGGGCGTGACCTCCGCCATCCCTGCTGAGGCCCAAGCGCGTCTCGAGCTGCTGCTGACAGGACAGCTATCCAACGGCGGGGCGATGCCGGTGATCCGGCCCTTTGAGCATCGCCCGGGCCACGAATCCGGCCCCGATCCGGCCGAGTACCGCTCCGACGACTGCCTCTGGCTCTTCAACGCGGTCCCCGCCCTGGTGAACGAAACGGGCGACCTCGGCTTCTACGACAAGGTGCTGCCCTATGCCGACGCGGGCGAGGACACGGTCCTGGGCCACCTCCGCCGCGCCCTCGAGTTTAACCTGGAGCGCACCGGCCGGCATGGCCTGCCCTGCGGCCTGGCGGCCGACTGGAACGACTGCCTGCGCCTCGGCTACCATGGCGAGAGCCTCTTTGTCGCCTTCCAGGTGCGCCTTGGCCTGACGGTCTACGCCGAAATCGCCCGGCGCCTGGGCAAAGCCAACGAGGCAGCCTGGGCGCTTGCCCGGCGCGAGGCGCTCGACGCCGCCATCCAGGCCTGCGCCTGGGATGGGGACTGGTTCATCTGGGCGATCGGCGAGGATGGCACTGTGTACGGCTCGCGCGAGCGAGAGGAGGGGCAGATCTACCTGAACACCCAGCTCTGGGCGGTGATCAGCGGCGCGGCCACCCCTGACCAGGCAGCCCGCTGCATGCAGGCAGTTCACGAGCGCCTGGACACATCCTACGGCCTGATGCTCTCCGCGCCGCCCTTCGTCAAGACCCCAGTCGACGTGATGCGCGCCGTCGTTTTCAACCCCGGTGTCAAAGAGAACGCCGGCATCTTTAACCACACGCAGGGCTGGGGTGTGATGGCCGAGTGCCTTCTCGGCCATGGCGACCGGGCGTACGAAATCTACCGCGCTTCCATGCCCGCCGCCTACAACGACCGCGCCGAGCTTCGCGAGGTCGAGCCCTACGTCCATGCGCAGACGACCTACTCGACCTACTCGCCGCGGGCCGGCACGGCACGCACTCCCTGGCTGACCGGGGCGGCAGCCTGGGCCTACTTCAGCGCCACGCACTATATCCTTGGCCTGCAGCCCCAGCCTGAAGGCCTGCGCATTGACCCGTGCATTCCCAGCACTTGGCCGGGATTCAGGGCTACACGCCGCTTCCGTGGGCGGACGATCCAGATCGAGGTGAGGAACCCGGCTGCCGTGTGCCGGGGCGTCCAGAGCCTGGCGCTGAACGGCGAGGCCATGGCTGGCAACCTTGTTCCTGCCGACTGCCTGCTCGACACCAACTCGGTTGTTGTGATTCTCGGCTAGGCGTCTGCTCGCTCTCGCCCTACGCGCCCACCTGGAAAACCAGCACCGTCTGCCCGACCTGGATCCGGTCGCCCGGGCGCAGCGCCTGGCGCTGGATGCGCACGCCGTTCAGGAACGTCCCGTTGCGCGAGCCGAGGTCAATCACCACCCAGAAGCCGTTCTGGTAACCCACCTGGGCATGCTGGTCCGAAACGAGCGCATCGTACACCACGAGCGTGCTGGATGGGTGGCGCCCAATTGTCACCAAGCCGCGTGAAAGGTCGGCCACTGCGGCGCTCGCCTTCCCGGCCGCGACCACCAGCCGTGGTGCGGCTGGCGCAGCCGGCGTGCCTGGCGCGGGACGCAGCACGACGGGCGCAGGCGGAGTGCTAACCGCAGGTCCCGGCACAGCCGCGCGTGTTGGTGCAGCGCCCTTCTTCTTCCTGGAGCGCACGATGGCCCAGATGACCAACCCGGCCAGTACAGCCAGGCCGGCCAGGCAGCCCAACACGGCCAGGGCCGTGCCGGATGTCCCCTCGGAAGTGGAAGTAGGCATGACCTGGCTCGCCTTCCCTTGGCTCACCGTCACTTGGTCTCCCTCCCCGAGGGCAGCAACTTGGAGTCCATCTCTCATCGAGTAGACCTCGACGCCACCGCTGTATGCAGTCACGGTCGTGTTGCCGGTCTGCGAATCGAATGCAACGCCAAACTCATTCTGGCCGGCCGAGCGCACGGAGGCCTCCGATGTCTGGACGTCCAGCAGAACCTGGTCCGAGACTACCTCCACGTGCAGCGGGCCGCGCAGCATATCAATCCTGAGCTGCACGGGTAGCTCTTCGGGTGCTGTCTGGGCGGGCAGGAAGCCGCCCGTGTCACCCACCGCGGCGATCTCGGCAGGCCCTTCGGCAACCAGCCCGGCACACTTGAGCAACAGCGAGGCGACTACGGCCTCTGCCGGACTGGGGATGGAAGAATAGATATCGGCGAGCGTCGTGTCGTAGCGCAGATTGACCAGCAGGATTAGGCCCAGCTCAGGGCATTTGGCCAACACCCGGGTCATCAAATCAGATTCCGAGAACAAGAGACTCTGAGGTGTGCTCCCGCCCGACCAGTCGAACTCGAACGCATCCGAGGGCGTCTCGACCCGGATGTATTCCTCCCTGGTCACCAGGGGTGGACTGCCCACTTGCAGGGTGGTCGATGCGATGGCAGTCGTCTGCCCGCTGACCTTGTCCCGTGCCCGCACCTGGAAGCTATGGATCTTGAAAGCGGGCGAAACGGGCATGAGGTCGAGTAGAGACCCGGTCTCGGCTTGCACCGTGCCGTTCCACGTCCATTCGTACTCGATCTCAGCTCCGGCCGGCGCGCCGGATACCTGGGTCAGGCACATGATCCGGTCTTCAGTGCTGAGGTAGTTGCAGGCCGGCGTGGCCACAGCAAGGCTCCCACCGCTCCCGGTACCGCATGGCGGTCCCAGGGTGCTGGTGAAGGTCCAGCTCATGCCCGGTGCGGTCAGGTTGTTCTTGGTGTCTCGAGCGCTGACCAGGACGGTGTGCTCGCCGGCGCAAAGGCCCAGGCCGGTGGGGCTGAACACCTCCCCGGCAAAGCCGGGGACCACAACCCCGTCCAACCTCCACTCATATTCGAGCTCGGCACCGGGACAGGCGTTCATCACCATGGCCGCACACCTTACGCCGTCGCTGGCCTCCTCATACTGGCAGCCGTAGCCCGACACGGCGAATGGCCCCGCCGGGGCCGGCACACCCGGGCCACAGGGTGAGGTGCTGCTGCCGGTCCCGCTGCCCGTGCCCGACCCGCTTCCGGAGCCCGACGACTGGCACGCGTTTGCGTCGGCGCAGCCGGCGCAGGGGCTTGCCGACAGTTGCGCATCCACCTGGAGTGCGTAGCCCATCGCCTTGTCTTTGAGTTCGGGCCAATCCGTCCCCCCGTAGAAGAGATAGCAGCCGCGCGTCCAGGCAAAGTACTGGCCGTTGTTCCAGATGACCCCTCTATGGCTGTGCCCAAAACCAGGCGGCGCCACGTCTCCTACGTCGAGGGGGGCGCATCCCGACTGTGCTGCTAGGCCCGAAACGCAGTCGTCTGGCTGCGGGTTCATGTACGAATATGCCGTGATGGGTGAGTCAAACAGCATGAGAGTAAAACTGCTGCTCGCGCTAGTGTCGCTCTCCACGATCTGCACAAAGCACTCGTTCGGCTGGCCGCAGGCGCACTGGGCGCCCGACGGAAAGAACCCGCAGAGCCCCTGCTGCTGGGCCGAAGGAGCGGCCCTGACCGGCACGGAGCCGGCAAACCCAGATAGGGACAGCACGTGACAGGATCAGAATGACGACTGTAGCGCGGATACAGACCCGACCTCGCCGACAGGCATTGCGTGTCACGCGCTCATAGAGGTCCCCCTGTCTCGTCTCCCAAACAGACCTCCCCAAGAGATCATCTCCTGGGGAGGCCCTTTACACTTCGGCCGTGTCTCTACCACCAGCCGGCCAATCCCAACCCTCGCTCGGCGCACACCCGGAAGAAAGCGCGGAGCTGCACCATCTCGTCGGTCGAGTGCTCGTTCCAGAAACGCCCTTCCGCCTCAGCTTCTCGCAGCGTCTCCTCCGGCTCACAGTCAGCCAGCGCCTGGTACATCTCCCGTACCTTCTCCGGCGTGATCCATTCCTGGTACAAGCTCACGCCC
The DNA here is from genome assembly GCA_963701775.1 of uncultured Chloroflexia bacterium. Taxonomy (GTDB): domain Bacteria; phylum Chloroflexota; class Anaerolineae; order JAAYZQ01; family JAAYZQ01; genus DAOQVR01. The sequence continues at coordinate 39,684 of CAVPBH010000025.1, read as the reverse complement.
GTAATCTCCAGGATCAGGTCATCGTAGACCTTGCCGCGGAAGCTCCCTCCGCCCCCGGAAAAGATCCCTCCGCACAGCTCGATGCCAGCCGCTTCAAAGGCTTGGCCATCCTCTGCGGTCAGGTCCTCCTCAGGGCCACGCCGGGCATACGTATCCAAACCCATGGGGCGGCCTCCTACTCGACGGTCACCTGCGCGTACACCTCCGTCCGGTTGCCGTCCAAGTCCTCGGCGATCAAGCCGACGAGGTACTCGCCCGCCGCCGCGTCCAGCTCTTCCACGTGAACATCTGGTCGCGGAAGGTCAGCGTGCCCCCTGCCTGGGTGGACTGTGCCTACCACGCTGCCCTGCGCATCCAGGTCCAGCCACTGCTCCAGCACCGTGAAGCTGTCGCCGGTCTGGGGGTAGATCTCGCGCGGGGCACCGGCCGTGCCGTCCCCGGTGAAGCCGAACACCTGGCGCAGCAGGCCGTTGCGGAAGTACAGCCGGGCCGTGCGCGCCTCGCCGCTGGCAAAGGTGTAGATGCCGTCGACCGTGTAGGCGGCCTCCTCAGCCGTGGCGCCATAGGTCGACCGGCGTCAGCAGCGCGGCACCGAGCTCGTGCCGTCGCTGATGGCGAACATCAGCGGCTCCCACTCGAACTCGATGGTAAACGCCACCCTCGGGCCAGACCGGGTAGTAGACGCCGTCGACCTGCGCGTGTCGGCGCTCTCGAGATAGTCCATGTCCGCCACGAAGATCGAGTTGGACTGCTGGTCGTAGATAGCCGGCGAAGAGCAAGACGTAGCCCAGGTTCTGCGCCGCTGATGTCGGTGCTCAGCAGCGACCGGCCGGCCGGGGGCGGCGACGTCGTGCCGGAGAGCTTGATCGGCGTCAGCTGGATCTTGCCCGGGCCCGGCGCCGTCACCGCTGGCGCCGGACTCCGGGACCACGCGCCTGCCGTGCCGCGGCCTCGAAGGTCGCGCCCGTGTAGTGGAACGCCAGAAAGTCATCCCACAGCGAGGTCTGGGCAAAGCGGTTGGCGATGACGGTGTAGGATGCGGGTCCGGCCATCGGGGATCCGGTAGAGCTGCGAGTTGGGGAAGTAGATCGACACGCCGGTGGCGCCCGGTTTGCCCGGCCCGTGCTTCTCGGCCACGACCGCCTGGCCGCATCGCGGCCAACACCGCCATCGGCCGCTCGGTTCACGCCGGCGCCGGCTTGGTCTGCTGCAACAGCTGCGACAAAGTTGCCCAGGTCGATGTACGAGGCGGGCACCTGCTGCCCAAAGATCGGGTGAACGACTGGGCATAGGTGCGCGCCCGGGCCACCTGGCGTCTGGTTCGCCCTCTGCAGCGCAAAGCACAGGGCATTGACGCTGTCGACGAGCGCCGGCACACGCCGCGAGGTCCACCGCGGCTGAGGGTGACGTCGCGCCCCATCTGGCTGGCCACCTGGCTGGCGCTGGTCGGACGCCGCCGAAGCCGAACAGCCCGCCCATGGGCGAGCCCTGGCGCATCAGCTCGGCCCGCGCCTGGTCGTCGACGATGCGCTGATCCTCGCTGCACATAGCTCTCCACGATCAGCTTGCCCAAGCTCCGCGCCGGTCATGCCGGGGTCCTGTCGAGCGCCTGCAGGAAGCTGGCATAGGCCCAGCCCAGCGCAGGCTCGGTCTCCTCCGAGACGACGGCATAGCGGGCGTGCGGCGCCAGCGCGCTCAGCACCTCGACCTGGCCCATCAGGCAGGCATCCAGGCCGATCAGCTCGAACTTGTCCATGCCGGTGCGCTCGCGGATGGTCTGCAGCGCCGCGTCCAGCTCGTTCAGGTAGAGTTGGTTGCCGAGTGCGCGAAGCCAGGGGCGTGCTGCTGTCGCCGCGGCGCGCGGGCGCCGGGTCGCTCCATCCCCCGGGCCACCCCATGCCATGGTCAGACAGGATCAGCACCTAGCTTGTCCGGCCGGGAAGGTCTGTACGGCCCACGTGACAAAGTCGACCAGCGTCTCGCTGTCGGCCATGTTGGCTTCGCCCAGGTCGGCACGAGCGGCGACCCCACCTGGTTCAGGTCGTTGTCCTGCGTGACATAGAAGCGCTTGGTGCTGGTCCAGTTGCCGTCGCCGGTGTACCCGCCCGAGAAGCGGTCCATCTGGGCCACGATGCTGCACGCTGTCGCTGGAGCCGACGCGCTCCGCCTCGTTCAGGTCGACGTAGATGTCCTGCTCCAGGATCTTGTCGTCGGCGTCCTGGTACAGCATCACCAGCCAGGTCTGCCCCTCGGCTCCGGGCACGCGGGTCGGAGCGATAAAGGGCTCTGCCGTCGGTGCTATCACTTCGGGAAGGGTACCCTGCGAGGCTGTGGTCGGCAGAGGCTCGACGATGCTGCCCTGATCCGTGCCGGTGTCGCCTCCTCCAAACAGCCCAAGCTGATTTGCGGCGACACACAGACAGAGCCCCACCACCAGGGCCACTCCGAGGATGAGCAAAGTCCGCTTCGAGAGCTTGATCGGAATGCCCGCCGGCAGCCCGGTGCCTCCCGAGCTGGCTCTGCGTCCTCCGAGACCCGTACCGCCTCCTGCCGTCTGGCCTGTACCGCCTGTCTGCCCCGTTTTGGACGTCGACGACGTGAATCCGCCCTTCTGTTCCCTCTCCTCGCGGCGGGGAGCCTCGGCGCGCTCCCTCTCCCCCGCACTCGACTGTGCGGGCCGCCGCCGCTGCGCCCGGATGACCGGTTTCTTTCCCTGGCTATCGTTGCTCATTGCTGAACCTCCTTAGTAGAACGCACCGGCTGGTAGGCCTCGGCCGTTCCTTGGTCCCAGGCCTCCAAGGCCAGGGGGCCTCGGAGACCTGGGGAATATCATGAGTTAGGGTACGACGATGGTCTGGCAGTTCGGCACTTCATTGGCTGCCGGGTTGTAGGTATAGCTGGTCTTGGTCAGGTCGGTCACGCAGAACTGGTACGTGCCTGCCTTGCCGCTGACCGGGATCTTGGCTTTGCCGTTCAGGTTCGTCAATGCGGTCCTGCTGATGAGCCTGCCGTTGGGCAGCGTCCAGGTGCCGTACACTGTCACGCCACTGGCCTTGGCGTGAACCTGGTCGTGGATTGTGATCGTCGCGAGGGGCTTGTAGGTTGGGCCTGTCCCGGTGTAGCTCAGGACCAATGCGTTGATGTGCAGCGAGTTCGTGGGCGCCGTCTGCACCGTGACGTCGTGTGTCACAGTCTGGCTGCTGGGGCAGGCGTTGCTGGCGGTCATGCTCACGGTGTAGGTGCCTGCCGCCGTGTAGGTGTGGGTGACCGACGCGCCGCTGCCGGTGCCGCCGTCGCCAAAGGTCCAGTCGTAGTTGATCGGTGCCGTGCCGTTGGCGCTGCCGTTGAAGGTGACCACATCGCCCACGTAGGGTGATGTCGGCGTCCAGGTGAAAGCCGCGTTGGTCACCGGATTGCAGGCCGTGGCGCATGCCTGCACTGCCTTCAGTGCGTTCAGGTAGCCATAGCCGTAGGTGTAGTTGCCCTCGCCGTCAGGCGGCGCGCCGCAGTTGCCCGCGGGCGCGGTGTCGGTGTTGTCCTGGAGAAGCTCGAACGTGGCATCGATCTGCCCCAGGTAGCTTGGACACGCCTGCCAGATGAGCGCCACAGCGCCGGCCGAGTGCGGGCTGGCCATCGATGTGCCGCTGTAGCCACAGCTCCAGCCATTGGTCGGCACGGAGGAGCAGACGCTGGAAGCCAGGTGCCGAGATGTTCGGCTTCGTGTAAGGGTCGTGGCCATATGCGCTTGGCCCCCTGCTGGAGTAGCTGGCGATGGTGCGGCCATTGGCATGCGCGGCACTCGCAAAGCTCTGCTGGTAGTCGCCCGGGCTGCCCAGCGTGCCGCAGCTTGAGCCGCTATTGCCGGCCGAGAACGCCGGGAAGATGCCCGCCGCTCGCCAGTTATTGACCTTGGTTAGGTACCAGTTGTCCCCTCCGCCGCCGCCCCACGAGTTGTTGACCACGTTCGGCCGGTTGGCTGCGTTTCCGCCGGGCGCCAGGATCCAGTCGGCGCAGGTGTTCAGGGCATAGCTGGAGCAGGAGTTGGTCTCGCACCCCTTGCAGGCGATCCAGGTGGCGTCGGGCGCCATGCCCACCCAGTAGGTCAGGCTGGGATCGTTATCGCCGACCATCGTGCCCATCGTGTGGGTGCCGTGCCCGTTGTTGTCGCAGGCTGTGCCGCCCGAACAGATGTTGCTAGGGTCTCTCCAACAGGCCGCGTTACCCGGGTCGCCGGGGCAGGCAAAGGCCTGGTCGAGTGCGGGGTGGTTGTACTGCACGCCGGTGTCGATGTTGGCCACCTTGATTCCGGCACCCTCGTAGCCCAAGGCCCAGACGTCATCCGCATTGATGTCGGTCAAGCCCCAGTCCTTGGTGTACTCGGGTGCGGCGTCGCCCGAGATGATCGGATCCACGTAGTAGATCCGCTCCAGGTAGAGGTCTGCCACCCCAGGGATGGCGGCCAGGTCCTGGGCCACGGCGAGGTCTCCGCCACGGATGTAGACCTCGTTTCCGTTGAAGAACGAAGTGTAATCCAGGTTGTGTCGGGTGGCGTAGTCAATCACCGGTGCCTGGGTGGCGCGGGCGACTTCTAGCAGCGAGTCGTAGACATACTGCCCGCGGGTAGTCCAATCCATTCCTTTGGCGGCGCTCAGGTCGGCTTGCACCGACATCCTGACGAAAAAGTTGGCCCGACCGTCGTTGAGCTGGGCGAGCAGCGCCGGCTCAATCTCGGCCTGGGCGACCGGCGTCGCCGCGACCGTCAGGGGCAACAGACCGGCAACCAGGGCCACGGCAAACAGCACGTAGAACGTCCTTGGAATACGCATCGTTGGTTTCTCTCCTTCTGGGTTAGAATGCTTCATCGCAGAACCAGTCAAGCCGCTGTTCTTCCAGGTACAGCTATCGTTGCGATCCGATTACCTCCTTCCAGGTGCCTTGGCACGGGGCTCACTTCCCCGTAAGTACCGGGCTGCTCCGCGTCCCGCAATGCCCGGCGGTTCATGCACATGAACCCGCTTGCTTGGCTGGGTACGGGCGTTGGCCTCGGGCCAAGGCCCTCCAGTCATTTACGATATGATTCTACGTGATCCTGCGCCCCTGTCAACTCAGGCCTGCGAAGGCGAAGGATCTGCCCCGCTGTTGACCTGGAGCCGCGGGAACCATTCCGGTGCGCTCTCCGTCTTCGATCCAGTCCTCGGTTTGCACCGAGGGCATGATCTGTTGTACAAGAGGTAAGAGATCGCATGCGATCTCCTGGGAAACGACTCGAAAGGAGCTGTGACTTGCGATGAGAAGCTCCGTCCCGTCTCTCCTGGTTCCTTGTGTCTGTGATGCTGGTAGTCCCGCTCCTGCTGGGGGCATGTGTGCCGGCCTCTCCGATGGCCACCGGCGCTCTTCCCATGCCGACCGACAAGCCGCTTGCGCCGACCCCGGCGCCGGTAGTGCAGGGGACAGCCATCTCCCCAACCCCTACGGAGAGCCCCTCGACCGAGCCGACCCCGGCGGCGATGGCCAGCACCGCCATGGCATTCGCCCAGTTTGTGGAGCCCTCCGTGCAGGCTGTGCCCGCACTCGAACAGGAGCCAATCGCCGCCGACTTGGGCAACGTCCGGATCGCCTTCCCCTTGTCCGAGGACCAGCGCAGTCGGCTTTCCACAGACGGCTTTGTCGTCAGTCCTGGCGTCGAGAAAGAGTTCTTCACCGTCTACGAAAAGGCCCGCTATGCCAACGTGCCCATCTTTGTGTCGAGCGACTCTCTGCTTCACGTTTATCACCTCCTCTTTGACAAGACGCTGCGCACCGCCGAGCGATCCGTACTTCATCCCCCTGCTTCACGGCCTGAATGCGGCGCTCCTGGAGAGCGCCCAAACCGAGTACGAGGCCCTCAAAGGCACGGAGTGGGAGGATGCTGCGCTGCGCACCGTGGCCTTTGCCGGCGTGGGAAGCAAGCTGCTCGACCCTACCGTCCAGGTGCCCGGCTATGCCTCCAAGTTGGTCGAGGACGAGCTGGCCTTGATCGACGACGCCGCCGGCATCCTGCCGTCGCCGATCTTCCCCGGACTGGACTGGGGTGAGGACTATACCCAGTACATCCCCCGCGGGCACTACACCCTGACCGACAACCTCAAGGCCTATTTCAAGAGCATGATGTGGTACGGTCGCATGACCTTCCGGCTCAAGACCGAGAACGTGGAGGTGGGCCGCGCCGAGACCCGCTCTGCGTTGCTCCTGGTGCGCGCCCTGCGCACGGCGCAGGTGAACGGCCGTCCCGCCCTGGAGGCCTGGGCCGACCTCTACAACCCCACCGTCTTCTTCGTCGGCCACAGCGACGACCTGACGATTCTCCAGTACGGAGCAGTGATGGACGCAGTCTATGGGGCAGGTGTCGTGGTGACGGACATGGTTGACGAAGCCAAGCTCGATCAGTTCATCGAGCAGGCCGACAGCCTGCCTGCGCCGCGCATCCTGGGCATCGTCATTTCGGATACGTCCGACGTGGAGAAGACGCACCAAGGGCCTGCGCTTCATGGGTCAGCGCTTTGTCCCCGATGCCTACATCTTCCGCGAGCTGATCTATCGCAACGTCGGCACGCCCGACAACCGCCGTGGCTTGCCCAAAGGGCTCGATCTCTTCGCGGCGATGGGCTCCGAGCGAGCCTACGCTATCCTTGACGAGGAGGGCGATACCGCCTTTCCGAACTACCCGGAGCAGATGGCCAAGGTGACGAAGTGGGTCACGGGTCTGAGCACCGAGGAGTGGACCGAGACGCTCTACAACACCTGGCTCTATACCTTCCGGCCGCTTCTTGCTGTACCCGGGCAGGGCTACCCGGCTTTCATGCAGTCCCCGGCCTGGGTGGACAAGCAGCTCAACACGGCGCTGGGTAGTTGGACCGAGCTCAAGCACGACACCATCCTCTATGCCAAGCAGGTCTATGCCGAGATGGGCGAAGGAGGCGGGCCGCCTGAGCCGGTAAAGCCCAGGAACTATGTGGAGCCGGTCCCCCAGTTCTATGCTCGCCTGGTGGCGCTCACGGCCATGACCCGCGAAGGGCTCAGCAGCCGGGGCCTGCTGGCCGCCGACGACAGCGCCAGCCTCCAGCGCTTGGAGGAGCTAGCCAAGGCCTTCCAGGCCATAGCCGAGAAGGAGCTGCGCGGCGAGGCGCTCACCGAAGAGGAAGAGTCGATCATCCGCTTCTACGGCGGTGACCTGGAGCACCTGACCATGGCCGCCGCCTTCAACCCCGAAGCGGAAGGCGAGCCCGGCGGCCACACCTATATGGAAGAGGAGCCCCAGGCGGCGGTCGTCGCCGACGTTGCGACCGATCCCGCTCCAGGGCTTGTCCTCGAAGAGGCTGTAGGGCGCGTCGATGAGATCCACGTCGTGGTTCCGGTGGTGGATGCGGAAGGCACAACCTATCTGCAAGTGGCCAAGGGCGCCGTCTTCAGCTACTACGAGTTCCCCTGGCCGATGAGCAATCGCCTGACCGACGAGAAGTGGCGGAAGATGCTGGATGATGGCAACGCTCCGGCGAGACCGCAGTGGATCACCAGCTTCTTCACGACCGAAGGTGAGTCGAGCGACTGGGTTCAGGCCATCTTCGAGGTCCAGCAGTCACTGGCCAACGCGGCCTGGTACCTGGAGTCCGGCTACCTGCGGGCCCAGGGCGCGGCACTGGAGCAGCTCACCGCCGAGATCGAAGCCCTAAGGTATGCGAGGCAGTATGAGGGCCACGCCCTCCTTCGGTCTGACATCCGCTCGTTTGACCTGCAGTCGGAAGACAAGGCCGTGGTGACGGTCCGGGAATGGTGGCAGGACACCCTATATCCATTCACCGACTGGCCGGGCAACGGGACCGAGACACCCGTTGGGCAGCGGAGCCCCTACACCCTCGACGTTACCTACACGCTCGAGCGCGATGAGGGAGCCTGGTGGGCGGTGACCAACATCGTCTATGCCAGCCAACCGCCGGACTGGAGTGAGTAACCTGCCCAAGCGCGCGGATCGCAGAGGGGCTTCCCGCCTGGCAGCCTGTCTCGTGCTGGCATGGCTGGCCTTGGTGGCCCGGGTCCCGGCACCTCCGGCAGGCGACTCGCTGGGCCAGGCACCGCAGAGTCCTCTCGCCGCTGCCGGGCAGGACCAGCCTGACTTGGCGGCCTATCCCTGGCTCTACCTGCGCGGCGGGGCCGAGCTGGCGGAGGCAGAGCAAGTGGTCCAGGTGGTCGCCGTGGGCGACGTCATGCTCGGGCGGGGCGTCGCCCGCGTGGCGCAGCCCCTGTCCGGTGTCGCCCCCTGGCTGCGCTCGGCCGGCCTGACCATGGGCAACCTCGAGTGCGTCATCGCCGAAGCAGGCGCCGCGCGGCCGGGGCCCTACCGGCTGCGCGCGCCCCTTTCGGCCGTCTCGGCGCTCGACGACGCCGGCTTTGACCTGCTGGCACTGGCGAACAACCACGCCCTCGATTTCGGGAAGGAGGGTCTTTCCGAGATGGCCGTCCGGCTTCAGGATGCAGGGATCGCTTTCGTCGGTGCCGGACCGGACGCCGCGGCCGCGGCTCTCCCTTCCTTCCGCGAGATTGGGGGGCTGCGCCTGGCCTTCCTGGCCTTCAACATGGTGCCCGATCCCGCTGACGTTCCCGGCGATACAGGCTGGACGCGGGCCGGTTGGGACCGGGAGGCGGCTCTCGCCGCTATCGCGGCCGCTCGCGCCCAGGCCGGTGCCGTGATCGTCTCGATCCACTGGGGTTACGAGTTTGACCTGCGTACTGATCCCTCCCAGCGCGCCATGGCCCGTGCGATGCTGCAGACCGGCGCCGATCTCGTCGTCGGCCATCATCCGCACGTCGTGCAGGGTACCGAGGTCATCGGAGACGGCTTCGTGGCCTACAGCCTGGGCAACTTTGTCTTCGACCAGCAGCAGGAGGGAACCCGGCAGGGGCTCGCGCTGCGTGCCTTCTTCGACGAGGAGGGTCTTCGAGCCGTACAGGCGCTGCCGGTGTCGTCCGGCCCGCGGCCGCGCTGGATAGCAGCCGGCGAGGCCACCTCCCTCCTTGCGCGTGTGCAGCCGCCCCTCAAGCGTACCGGGTATACCTGTGACGATCTTGGCTGCCAACCCGTCGACGTGCCGCAGGGGCCGGCGAGCGGCTCCTTCCGCGCCGGCTCCATCGACCTGACGGGCGACGGCCTCCCCGAGCAGGTCCAGCTCCTCCGTGAGAGGGTCACGATCTATGCTGGCGGTGCAGCGGCCTGGAGCAGTCCGCCGGAGTGGCGGGTGGTCGATGCCGCCCTCGGTGACCCAAACGACGACGGGCGTGCCGAGCTCTTCCTGGCCTTCTGGCGGCCCGACGGCCCCGGCCTGGAAGGCAGCCACCCCTTCATCGTCGGATACCGCCGGGGTGCCTATCGAGTCATCTGGGGCGGGTCGGCCGTCGAGCACCCGATCCTCGAGGTCGAGTTGGGCGATGTCGACGGCGATGGAGTGCACGATCTGGTCGTGCTGGCGCAGCGGGACGAGGGCCGCGTCGTCGGCGTCTGGCACTGGAATGGCTGGGGCTTTAGCGAGGTCTGGCGCAGTCCGCCCGGGCAGTATCGGGACCTGGCGCTCCTGGCCGGTGGGCGCGGAGTGAAATCGACCATCAGCGTGGCGCTGGAGCCTTGACGCAAGTTCTGGCCAACCTGGGACCGCCGGGCTCCGGTGCGGAGCTCGCCCGTTGGGCGAAGGTCTTCGACTGCGTCCTACAAGGCCCTCCTGCAGGTTTGCCAATCCTGCCCCGTTTGTCTAGAATGCTCCCCATCCAACCTCGAGAGCAAGACCATGCTGATCGAATCATTCCGTCTGGAGGTCGAAACCTCCACCCACAGCACGCAAGAGTTCGAGTACGAGGCAATCGCGTATCTCGACGTCGACCTCAGCCCAGTGCTCCCCTATCTGAACGCCAGGCTGAGCCGCGGCGTGTACCTGCCCAGGCGGCCGGTCCTCTCCTGGCGCTTTGAGGGGCACAACATCGGCTTCTGGCCCGACCGCATCGCCGTCGAGCACCTTCACAGCCGGCCGGAGGCCGGCGAGTGGGTAGCGCGCCTGGTAGCGTTGGTCAATGATACCTGGGAGCAGAGGCACCAGATCGCGCCCGACCACACGACACACGAGCGGCTACAGCCCCTGGAGCTCTACCGGCTGCTGCCCGGCACAAACTGCAAGGCTTGCGGCGAGGCGACCTGCTTCAACCTCGCGCTCAAGCTGGCTGCGGGCCAGGTCGAGCTTGCGGTCTGCACGCCGCTGTTTCAGGAGCCGGCTTACGAGCAGCAGCGCGAGCGCCTTGCCTCGCTTATCGCCACCCGCTGGCCGGCGCTGTAGAAAGCCGGGCATCGAGCCAAGCAGCCAGAGGAGCCGGCTTCGCTCCATAGGAAAGGGTACACAGCCATGTCCAATCGCTCATCCCAAGCCTGGATCTGCTCCGTCTGTGGCTATATCCACTATGGCTCTCGCCCACCGGACGAGTGCCCGGTGTGCGGAGCCGAGCCCGAGCTCTTCGAGCCCGATGCCGGTGCGGCTTCCTCTCCCGCAGCCGCCACACCGGCGAAGCCCGATGTTCAGACACCGCAGGCGATCGCATCCGAGCAGGGCGGGGTGCGCCGGGTTCTCATTGCCGGTGCCGGGATTGCCGGTGTCTCGGCCGCCGAATCGCTCCGCAAGAGCGCGCCCCAGGCCGAGATACGGCTGCTGTCCAGGGAGCCGGTCTTGCCCTACTATCGCCTCAAGCTGACCCGCTACCTGGCCGGAGACGTGGGCAGAGACCAGCTATTGCTGCATCCCGAGGCTTGGTACGAGGAGCAGGGAATTCAATTGGCCCTGTCGACCGAGGTGCACAGCGTAGATCTCCCCGGAAAGCGCGCCACCACGCACGACGGCGCCGAGCATCCCTTCGACAAGCTCATCCTCGCCGTCGGCTCTCACGCCTTTGTCCCTCCCATTCCCGGCGCTGACCAGGAGAACGTCACCGTCCTCCGCACCATGGCCGAGGCAGACGCCCTTCTCCAGGCTGCGCAGCCGGGGGTCCGCTGCGTCTGCATCGGCGGAGGGATCCTGGGCCTCGAGACGGCAGGCGCCCTGGCAAAGCGCGGACTCGACGTAACCCTGGTGGAGAGTTACGGTTGGCTTCTCCCGCGCCAGCTCAACCGGCGCGCGGGTGCCCTGCTCGCATCCTATGTGCAGTCGGTCGGCATTGCCGTGCGCGCAAAGGCCCAAGTCCACGAGATCGCCGGGGAAGGTCGCGCTTCGGCCGTACGCCTGGCGGATGGCCAAGCCCTGCCCGCCGACCTGGTCGTGATCACCACGGGTGTGCGCTCGAATAGCTCTCTGGCCCGCCAGGCCGGCCTCCACGTGAACGCGGGCGTGGTCGTGGATGACCTCCTGCAGGCATCGCATCCCGATGTCTATGCCGTGGGCGACGTGGCGGAGCACCGCGGGGTTACCAACGGGCTGTGGGGTCCGGCCCAGTACCAGGGCACCATCGCGGGCATGAATGCAGCCGGCGGCCAGGTCGAGTTCGCGGGCATTCCCCGCTCCAACACGCTCAAGGTTCTCGACTTTGACATGTACAGCATCGGCCAGGTGAGCCAGGAGGACGGCAGTTACCTCCATGTCGAAGAGGAAAGGGATGGGATCTACCACTCCTTCCTCTTCCATGACAGCCACCTGGTAGGGGCCATTCTCCTGGGCGACACCACTGCCTCAGCCGCCGTCAAGAAAGCGATTGAGAACAGGCTGGATTGCTCCGTCCTATTGCACAGGCAGCCCACAGCCGGGGACGTGCTCGATTTCCTGAGGAAGGCTGCCTGAGCGGGCCGCGATCGCGCCGGCCTAGCCTGCCTGCTCCTCCTGCCCTGCGCCCACCCAAGCCGTCACCGGCCGGTACGCGGACAGCAGCAGGGCCGCGAAGAGCAGCACGAACCCCCATACTTGCCAGTGCTGCACCGGGTTCACCACATACTGCAGCGCATCCCGTACGAGCGCCGTGGGTTGGACCAGCAGATCCCAGCTATTCCAGCGCAGATAGCGCCCAAGATACACGCCGAAGCCGGCGGCGCATGCTGCAACCACGCCAAACAGTCGGCCCGGCCACCTGCCCAGCGCCCGTGCGACGGCGGCTTCCATCCAGTGCAGGGAAACCAGGCCCAAAGCTAGCCCGCACAGCGCCGCGCTGAACAGCAGCACGACGTCGTAGAGAATCGGGACCTGGCCCTGGTGCAGGTGCATCAGATCGGTCACCAGGTAGGGTGCGTTGGGCAGGAACAGGAGCCATCCCAGCCCCAGGGCCGGCCGGAGCAGGCGGGGCGTCCTACCTGGGCGCACGGCCAGGTAGGCGCAGACCACGGGTACCCAGGCCAGCACCAGGTTCCATGCGACGTACGCATGGACCGGGCTGCCGGTGTGGACGACGCGCGCGGCCAACAGCCCCGCCGGCAGGGCAGTCAGGCCGACCAGGCGGAGGATCGCCGGTCGCGCCGAGCGTCCCCAAGGCGGCAGGTTGTCAATCAGACTAGTCCCCTTCATCAAAATGCTCCACTAGTAGGCGATATGCGCGATCGCGCGACAGATTGAAAGACGGCCATTGTCTCCACTTGGTTCCTGCCTGCACCGTTTCCAGCCGCTGGTGCAGACCTTTCTCGATCTCCTCGCCTCTCCCATCCTTGAGTTGATCGGCAGCGACCAGCAGCGCCGGCACCGCGTCCGCCGACAACCCTCCGAAGTATGAGGCGTCGATGAATCGGTGCGGCGGACCCGACTCGGGCTTCCAGGGCTGTGCCATGCGCAGGTTCTCGCGGACGACAAATGCATCGGGGTTCAGCACGTCCAGCGTGCCCACAAAGCCCAGGGCCGCGACCAGCACTCCGATGGCGAACAAGTCCCGCCGCAGCCAGAGGCAGACGGCGAACCAGGCCAGCAGCGCGGCCAGCCAAACCATAAAGACATGCGGGTAAATGCGCATCTGCGTGAAGCCATAGGCCTGCTCGTACAGCAGCAGCCGCTTGAAGGCCGACGCCAGAAGCACGCACGTCAGGACCAGGAGCGTGGTCGCCGGCACGTTGAAGGCCAGCTTCTGTCCCCGGCTTTCGCGCCGCGCGAGCCCTCGCAGCAGCACGAGCAGACCCAGGACGAGGATTGCCACAGCCACCAGCTCTCCGAACCCACGTCGCGCGTACTCCGCATAGGTGAACTTGCCCGGCACGACGTTCACCTGACCGCCGAACAGGTAGGGGATCTGGATCAGCACAAAGAGGAAAAAGAGGATGTTGACGGCAACAGTCACCACCGTCGCCTCGGTGATGCCCGACAGGCGCGGCGACCGCAGCGAGCTGAGCGCATCTACCCAGTCATCTTTGCGCTGTCGCACGGTATAGGCCAACCCTCCGGCCAGCACGAACCCTACGACGACACTGAGCAAGCCGTGTCCGGCCCAGCGCCCCAGTGTCCGCAAGAAGTCCGGGCCGAAGAGCTGCCGGATCCGCTCGGCAAAGATCAGGTCGGCCGAGGCCAGAAGCGCGGCAAAGATAAGAAGGACCGGGATGGCCAGCAGCAGCCCGCGCAGGACCGGCATCGCCTGCCGCCGCGCCGAGCCCTTCGCGGCCGCCAGGGGACGCGCCCCCAGCGCGACGGCCTGCCCGCCTCGCCCGAACGACCCGGCCAGCGCTCGGAGCGGCGAGAGCACCAGGGCGACCAGCCCCATAGCAGCAGCCGACCGCTGAGCCAAGTACACTGCGATGAGGGCGAGAAGGGTCAGGCAGGCACAGACGTTCAGGAACGTCAGAAAGCCATTGTCCCGCACGGCCACCATCGCCGCGAAGAACAGAAGGACGATCGGCAGCCAGGCGTTCCCCGCAAGTGGCCGAACCCGTTCCCAGCCGAGTGCCAGCGCCAGCCCGCCAAACACGAGCAGGGAAAAGATCGGCGCGTTGATGCCCAGGGGCCGGCCGTTGAACAGCATGTCAAAGACGATGCCCAGCGCCAGGCCGGCCGCGAGAAGGCGCAGCGGGCGCAATAGTGCGGTACTCGGTGCCATGGACGATTCTTCCAACTTTGTTCTCCGTTTCTGCTCGATCCATGCAACTCGTGCGAGCCCAATCCCTGCTCGAGCCACGCGCCCAGTATAGCAGGCTCGTCGCCGTCGCGTCAACTACTCAAGTGCGGCAACGCCCGCACTCAGGTGCTTGACACTGGCCGGCACACGGGGCATAATTCACCCATGGCAGCTCCCATCCGGCTCCTCGTCGTCGAAGATCACCCACGCCTGCGCCCTGCGCTGAGCGAGGGCCTGGCCGCGACGGGCCTTATCTCTGTGGCCCATGCCTGCGCGTCCGGCGAGGAGGCGCTCGAGTATTGCCTGGCCAGGCCGGTGCACGCCATCCTGATGGATGTGCAGCTCGCCGGCGAGCTGAACGGCATCGAGGCAGCAGCCGCGATCCGCCGTGAGTTTCCGCGCCTGCCCGTGGTGTTCTATTCCATCCAGGATGACGACGCCTACTATCGCGCTTTCCGTCGCTCAGGCATCCTGACGCACTTTGCCTACGTCCGCAAGTCCAACTATCTCCTGCCTGCGATGCTCGTGCCGCTGGTCCGCGATGCCGTTGCCGGCCGCAGCTTCATCGACCCCGACATCGCCTCTCGCGTGCAGGAGGTGCAGCGGAAGGACGATCAGGATCCCATGGCGCTTCTCGAGCCAGTGGAGCAGGCAGTGGCGCGTATGCTCGCGCAGGGCATGACCAATGAGCAGATCGCGGCCCAGGTCGGCTTCCGCGACAAGCGGACCATCAGCCGAGTGAACGGCCAGATCTATGCCGCTTGGGGCCTTGCCGACTCAGCCACCGACGAAAAGGTGGCCCGCACGCGCGCGGCGATCATCGCGCGGTCCGGCGTCCTGGCCCGCTGGGATGAAGAGGGCCGTCCCTACGTGCAGGATGGGCGCGGGGAGTGGGTGCCATGGAGCGTCTAGCCTCATGATCCCCGGGGACCTCCTCACCTGGGCGCTCGTCGCCGTCTCGCTGTTCAACACCATTCTGCTGCTCTGGCTGGGGCTCAGCTTGTGGCTGAATGCCGAGCGCCGTTCGGCCGGGGTTGTGGTGGCAGCACTGGGCTTTTTCCTCGGAAGCGCCCTCTTCATCAGTCATGCGGCGCTCCTCCTCAGCGAGGGGCTGCAGCTCACCCGCAGCAACACCCTGTGGCTCGCAGTCGCCATGGTGCCGGCGCTGCTCCTGCCCTATGTCTGGTACGTCGTCCTGCTCTGGTACAACGGCTATTGGGCGCCTGGGCCCGGCGCGCTGCGCCGCAGGCACCGGCCGTGGCTCTGGCTGAACTCTCTCGTCGTTCTCAGTGGCTTTGCCTGCTTGCTCCTCCTGGGTGCTCCCTTTCTCCCGCTCCTTGGCGGGTTCGCACGGCAGATAGCGCCTGCCAGGGAGCTCATCAAGACTCCCGTCCTGGGCATCCCGCTCGTAGCTCTCGGCTATCCGCTCTACGTGCTGTTGTGTGTAGGCCTTTCCCTCGATGCGCTCTGGCGGCCAAGCCTGGGCGACCAGGCCCTTGGGGAGGCCGCACGCAGGAAGGCAAGGCCATGGCTCGTGGCCGCCACCCTGCTCTTGCTGGCGGTCGCCGGGATAGTTGCGGCCGCCGTCGTGTGGACCATCACGAACACCAAGGAGCAGGGATTCTACATCCTCACGCCGGGCAGGCTCGAGGTCATCGGCCGTTTCGATCTGATCACGGTCCTCCTGATCGCGGCGGTGACGCTGCTCTTGGGTCAGGCCATGACCGCCTACGAGCTCTTCACAGGCAGGGTCCTTCCGCGAAGAGGCTTGGCCCGCCAGTGGATGCGTGCCGTCTGGCTGGCTGCCGCCTATGGGGTCTTGATGGGCGGGGCGTTGGTGTGGGGCCTGGAGCCCGTATATGCCATCCTGGTCACGGCGGTGCTGATGACGGCCTTCTTCTTCCTGGTTGGCTGGCAGGCCTATGCCGACGGGGAGCAGTTCATGCGCCAGCTTCGTCCCTTCGTCGCCAGCCAGCGCTGGTACGATGCGCTCGTGGTCGCCTCCACCGGCGGGCCGCTGCCCCCTGACCAATTCAGGGCGTTGTGCGAGAACCTGCTCGACACCACCGTGGCCTACCTCATCCCTGCCGGCCCGACTGCTGCTTTCGTCCTTCCCCAGGCCTACCCGGCGAGCGCCGGGAGTGCATCACCTGCGCTGGGCGCCCTGGCAGAGAGGCCGCCCTCCGGCTCGAGTCTGGTACTGCCGGTGGACCCACAGCAACATGCGGGCGCGACTTGGGCGGTGCCGCTCTGGCGCGAGCGAGGCCTGATTGGCGTGCTCCTGATCGGGCCGCGCCGGGACAAAGGGCTCTACACCCAGGAGGAGATTGAGATTGCCCGTGCCACGGGCGAGCGCCTGATCGACAGCGCCGCCAGCCTCGAGCTCTCTCAGCGCCTGATGAGGCTTCAGCGAGAGCGAATGGCTGCGACGCAGGTGCTGGACCAGCGCACGCGCCGTCTCCTGCACGACGAAGTGCTCCCCCTGGTTCACACCGCCATGCTCTCCCTGGCGGCCGGCGAGCCGGCAGATGCCGTCCAGCAGTACCTGTCGGACGCCCACCGCCAAGTCTCGGCCCTGCTGCAGCAGCTTCCGGCGACCGTGGCGCCCGAAATTGCTCGCCTCGGGTTCGTCGACGCGATCCGCAGAGCCGTCGATGTCGAGTTCGGCGCGGCCTTTGCCGGGCTGACCTGGCAGGTGGAGGCAGGTGCCGGCGAGCGAGCGGCGGCACTCAGCCCCCTGGCGGCCGAGACTCTCTTTCACGCCACTCGTGAAGCGGTCCGCAACGCGGCCAAGCACGCACGCCCGGCTGCTGGGTCTTCTGAGCTGCGCCTGGAGATCACCGTCCGCGCCGTGGAAGGCCAGTTCCAGATCACAGTCGAGGACAATGGCTCAGGCTTCTCTTCCGAATCTGGCCATGGGCAGGGATTGGCCCTCCACAGCACGCTGATGGCCATCGTCGGCGGCACGCTGTCCCTGCAGAGCATCCCGGGCCAGATGACGCGCGCCACCCTCACGCTGCCTCTCCCCGCCTGACGCTGCCCCTTGCGCGCAGGGCCTCCGGGGGTTCCCAAGCTGCCGGAGGCCCTTTCCGCATCGAGTCGCTACCAGCCGTGCTGCACAAGCGGAAGGTAGACGCTCCGGTGGATGGTGAGAGACACGGGCACTTCCACCGGGCAGTTCACACACGAGTCGCCGCCCTCGAAGAGCAGCGTCGCCGTGTAGACGCCGCCGGGCAGACCGCCGGTATGGGCCGTCAGGGTCACCTCCGACGGGGCGATGCCGGAGAGCGGGTCCGCTTCGAGCCAGGCCGGCAGCCCGGCGAGAGACCATTCGAGCTCGCCGCCGCTCGTGTTGGTGACCGCTAGTGTCTGCGGACTTGGGTCAGGCCCACCGGCCGGCGCAGTAAAGTCGACGCTCGCAGGTGCCACCTCCAACACCGGGTCTTCTGTCCAGTGTACGGTCCAATCCAACAGCTCCGGGGAGTGATTCGGGTCGCTCGTGCTCAGCACACCACGGAGCTGGATGGCAGGCGCTTCGGAAGACGAGATTGGCAGCAGGCTTCCTCCCGAGGGGACGCCGGAAAGAAGCGTGTTGCCTGTGGTGTCCAGCACATCCACTGCTAGCCCCGTGCCGTCCGGAGTGTTCGAGCCATAGCTCAGGTCGAGCCAACCGAACCGGTAGCCTCGCTCGTAGGCCACCATCTCACCATAGTTCCATCCTGTGCCCAGGTAGATCGTCTGTCCGCCGGCGTCCATGGCCAGTCCAAACACGAACCTGTCGTAGACATATACTCGCCCTAGGTCCGAAAGATGCTCGGAGCTAGGGTCAAACGAGAAAAGGTGACCCTCCATCCCACCGGTCACACCCCATATCAATCCATCCGGGCTGGCCGCCAGGTTCCATATCCCGGTATCATCGGCAACCGGCTGTCCCAGGTCCGTCACCGCGTGGCTTCCAGGATCGTAGCGGAAGAAATGGCCACCCTCCGCCGTCCCTCCATAGACCTTGCCGTCTGCGCCCCATTGGACGGCCGACAGCGACGTCTCACCGGGGACAGGCTGCCCAAGGTCCGTAAACCCGGTGTAGTTGCCGAACTTGAACAGGTGCGCCGTGGGAGAGGTCCCGCCGTAGATCGAGCCGTCTGGAGCGCACGTCAGGTTCTCGATCGACGTCTCGTCGGGCACGGCTTGGCCGTAGTGGAGCACATTGCCTGTTGCGGGGTTGTAGGAGAAAAGCTGGCCGCTCTCGCCGGCGGTCGCGCCGTAGATCAGGCCGTTGGAGCATCGTGCCAAGGAAGTCATGTACAACTCCGACGACATGCCCACGGGGATTTCAGCCAGAATGTCGGAGGCCGGGTCGTAGCTGAACAGGATCGGCCCATCCCATCCCCCGGCACCCCCATACAGCAGGCCGTCGGGCCCGAGGAGCAGATCGTACACGACGTAGGGGTCGTAGCCCGGCACGATCCCCACCAGCTCCATGATGCCACCAACTTCGGGATCCCAGCGCCAAAGCTTCGCATCCCCGGAGGCCGAATACCCGCTGGCATATAGCATTCCCTCGTCGTCCAACGCCAGCGCCCAAGCCTCCGACGTCCCCGGCACGTAGATCTTGTCCTTCATCCGTGGCGAGATGCTGACCGACGTGGCGGTGCCCTCATCGGCATACGCCCGGTTCATCGGGTCGTACCGGAAGATCCGGCCCCTCCAGGAGCCGGTACCGCCATAGATCCGGCCGTCGCTTCCCAGGATCACCTTGTATATCCTGGTATCCCGCCACACGGGGGCGCCCAGTATCTGGAATTCTAGGTCGCCGAGGTCATAGCGAAACAACTGGCCGCGCAGGCTGCCGGTGCCTCCATAGATGTCGCCGTCGGGGCCGGCCACGACCGCGTTGATCGATGTCTCGCCCGAAACGGGCACACCCAAGACGGTCCCCTGTTGCGTGCTGGGGTCAAACACCCAGAACTGACCCGCCGGGATAGTCGCCTCCATAGAGCTTGCCGTTCGGTCCGGCTGTCATGCAGGTGATCTCGGAAGCACCCGGTACCTGCCCCACGATTGTGAGTTTGTCCAGCGCCGGATCGAAGCTGAACAGCGTGTACTGGTCGCCCGTGGCGCCATAGACGAGCCCGTCGAGGAGAGTCAGGCTGCCCACTTCCAGCGACCCATAGACTGGAATCCCCTTGTCCGTGCGCGTCCAAGGATCCTCTGCCGAAAAGCGGAAGAGATGCCCGTTGGCACTGATCGATCCGCTGCCGCCGTAGACGAGCCCGTCAGGCCCCACGAGAAGCGCTGCTACCTTGGTTTGGCCGGCGATCGCCTCACCCAAGTCGACGCTGGTGCCGCTGGCAGGATCGTACGAAAAGAGATGGCCGATGGTTCCGGTGCCGCCAAAGATCAGGTCACCCACGGTGACCAGGGCCGTCAGGCCCGACCCTCAGTTATTGCATTCTTCGGGCACCGGCATCCCGAGGTCGACCGTCGTGTCCGTGATCGGATTGTAGCTCCAAAGACGCGACTCGGCCGTGCCCATGTACAGCACGCCGTCCGGTCCTTCTGTCAGCGCCCGGATGGAGCTCACACTCTCCCCCATCTCCTCGGTTAGCCCGAGGCGGACGCGGTCGGTCAGGAGTTGGGTCCCGTCCAGCCAGGAGAGCCCCGCTGCATCATTCAACGCATCGTACCAGGACGTGGGGCCGATGACCGGCTCCAGGATGGAACTCCTATCGGGCGACTCCGGGCCGCCTTGCCGGTGCGAGCGCCCGGAGATGGCTTCAGCTTGTGCGGCCAGCAGGCGCGGGAGCGCGCCGGCTGCGCTTGCCGTCAGGGCCACGATCAGCAGCCCGGCGGCCCACGGGAACCATAGTCTGTGACTGTACATAACCTACCTCCCTCTAGGGAATCACGACTTCTGCTGTCACCTGCAGGTTTGCGGTGGCATTCGGATCGGATTGGGACTTGGCCCAAAGGCCGCCGGAGCGGGTCTGCCCGGCGGGTGCGTCGAATGGTGGCTTCAGCTTGACCGACACTTGCTGGTGGCCGCCGGCAGGCAGCGTGACCGGCATCGAAGGAACCGTATAGTCGTAGCAGGCCGGGCCGATGCAGTACTTGGCTTCCCATCCCCGGGGCTGGATGTGCAACCCAAGCGAGAAGGTGTCCTCGACATTTCCGGTATTGGCCAGATCGGCGAAGAATTCGACCCACTCGTTGGGGCGCACGGTCTTGTCAGACTCGCCGGTAAGCACGACCCCATAAATGGGCGGCGGGGTCGTTTCGGTCGGGGTGGGCGTGGCGCTCGGCGTCGGAGTCTGCGTGGGAACGGGCACCGGGGTAGGGGTCGGCGTCGGCGGGACGGGAGTGGCAGTTGCTGTCGCCGTTGGAGCAAGTGTCGCGGTTTGAGTAGGGGAAGGGCGTGCCGTCCCGGTGGATGTCGGTCTGGTCGGGGTGGGCGACGGCGTGGCGCTGGCCGTTGGGCTTGCGGTGTCGCTGGGCAGTGGACTGGGCGGCACAGTGCGGGACGCCGTCGGCGATGGCTCGTGTGTAGGCGTTGGCGTGCGGCTGGCCGGTGCGGTTGGCGTGGACGTCAGGCCGGCGACCGGGGAGCCCAACAACGCCTCGATTTCCGCCGAGAGCTGCCCCGGCTCAAAGGGCGTCACCCGCTGGTAGCGGACGACGCCCTTGCGATCGATCAGCAGGCTGAGGGGCAAGATGCGCGTGTCATAGCTCTTGCGCAGCGTGAGCTTGGGGTCTACCAGGGTGAGGAATGAGTAGCCCTTCTCGTCGATGAAGGATTTCACTTCTTCTGGGCGATCCCCCAGGTCGATGGCAACCACCGTGAACCCGCCGGGCCGATACCGCTCAAGCGCCGCCTGGAAGTCGGGCAGCTCGGCCTTGCACGGCTCGCACCAGAGCGCCCAGAAGTTCAGGAGCACGACCTGCCCCCTCATGTCCGACAGCGTAACCTCCTCACCAGAGATATCGTCCAGGCGGACTTCTGGGGCACGTCACACCAACCTCGATCGCAGGGACGCTGCCCGCGCAGGCGGCCAACAGGAGCGCCATGCACGGCAGCGCTGCCCAGCGCAGAAACCGCCTCATGCTAGCTTCTCACCTCCGCCGGACTCGGATGAGGTGTATGGCTGCTTTCTTTGCCCAACCGGAGGGCGCCGCTCGGGCAGGCCCGCACGCACTCCAGGCAGTGGATGCACTCCATCGAGTTGATCTGCGTCGGCGGGTCAATCTCCACTGGGCAGGCTTTCTTGCACTGCCCACAGCCACCGCACTCCCTCGGGTCGACCGAGACACGGAACAAGCCAATCGGGTTGAGCAGGGCATAGATCGCACCCAACGGGCACAAGTACCGGCAGAAGGGCCGGCGCGTCACAACCATCCAGCCCAACAGCCCGGCCAGCGTCCCGACCTTGAAGGCAAAGAGCCCGCCTGCCTGCTTCCGCACCTCGTCCGAAAGCAGCACCCATGGAATGCCCGCCTCCAACGTGCCCGCCGGGCAGATCTTGGAGAACCATTGCTCGCCCGTCAATAGGGGCAGGGCCAGCACGAACACCGCGAGGATCGCAAAGCGCAGCCAGGGCAGGCGCAGCCTAGGCGACCACTTGCGGGTCGGCAGTCGATACGCCAGATCCTGGAGCCAGCCAAAGGGGCAGAGCCAGCCACAGGTGAGCCGGCCTGTGGTCAGGCCGACCAATCCCAACATCCCGCCCAGGTAGAGCGGTACCTGGCGGGCAGCGGCAAAGTGCTGCAATCCTCCGATGGGGCAGGCGAATGCCGCGGCCGGGCAGGAGTAGCAGTTCAGCCCGGGACAGGGCACGTGCTTCAGAAACGTGGGGAAATAGCTGTTGGTCAAGACCGCCGCTCCAAGCTGCACCCATCCACGCCGGACGCGCAGCAGTTGCCTGGCCAGGTGCATCATCGGGTTCATTGGATCCCGATGCACGGCAGGCACAACGGCCATGCGTAAGCGAAGAGCTGCGCCGCCTGCCCCAGGACCAGGCCGGCGATCAGGGCTGCAGCCAGCAGGGCCGCCAGAAGCCACCGGGCCATGTGCCTTGTGCTGCCCTGCCTCTTCATCCCGCTCTTTCCTTGCCGTTGTGGATTCGCTTCGAGTATATCATATGCGCAGGAGGCACGACAAATCTGGCCGAGTGGCCACGTGCGCCGGCGACACCCACTTGGCGCGCACGTCCCTCTGCGCTACAATACGCACCATCCAACCATCTCACCTGGCCGGAGGGTGCCATGGGCACGACACACACAATGTCCCAGCCTGCCGCGTTTGCGCAGTTCCGCTTCTCTATCGCCTTCCCCATTCACTACGATCACATCGATGCCCAGCGCCATCTGAACAACGTCGCCTACTTCCTCTTCATGCAGCAGGCCAGGCTCGCCTACATGCAGGAGCTGGGGCTGTGGCACGGCGACAGCTTTGACTCGATCGGCATGATCCTGCTGGAGTCAAGCTGCACCTTTCGGATGCCTGCTCAGTATGGGGAGACGGTAACGGTCTGGACGCGCATCAGCCGGCTGGGCAACAAGAGCTTTGACTTCGAGTACAGGCTTGTCACAGAGCGCGGGGAGATCGCCGTCGGCCGCAGTGTCCAGGTCTGCTACGATTACGAGAAGCAACGCTCGATCCCGATGCTTGCAGCGTGGCGTGAGGCAATCCTCGCCTTCGAGCCGGCCCTGGGTGCAGGTACCTCCCCCTAGGGCTTGACCAGCACCTTGATCGCGCCTCCCTCTCGTCCCGTGAACGTGGCCAGTGCCCGATTGATCTCGTCCAGGCTGAAGCGGTGCGTGATCAGCGGCTTGACGTCCAGGCGGCCATCGGCCATCAGTGGAATCGCACGCTCGAGGTTCCACAACCCTTCCGCCTTGGGCCCCGTAATGAGCAGGTTCCACTGAACCACCTTGTTGAGCGGGAGAGTAACCGGTTTCTGGTAGACCCCGTTGAACGAGATGCGCCCGTTCTTGCGGACGAACTCCATCACCTCGGCAGCAGCCTCGGCCTGGCCTGAGCACTCGACGACCAGGTCGGCGCCGATGCCGCCTGTCATCTCCATGATGGCCCGGCAGACGTCCACTTCCTTCACGTTGAGCGTTGTGTCGACGCCCATCTGCCGGCCGATCGCCAGCCTCTCCTCCCGGGTCCCGGTCAGGACGACTCGGCCGGCTCCCATGAGCCTCGCCAGCCGTGCCGAGACCAGGCCCAGGGCGCCGGGGCCGGTGACCACCACCGTCTCGCCCGGCCGCACCCAGCCGGCGCGCTCGTAGCCGTGCAGCGACGTGCCCGCGATCGTCAGAATGGCTCCTTCCTCGAACGAGATGCTATCGGGGAGCTTGTGCAGCATCGAGTCAAAGCACGCGGCGTATTCCGCATATCCGCCGTTGCTGATAAAGCCCATGTGGCGGTGTCCCATAGCCAGGTTGCCGTAGTTGAGACAGGTCGTATACAGCCCTCGCAGGCAGTTCTCGCAGCGGCCGCAGCCCTTGTGCGGCTCAACTGCCACCCGGTCTCCAACCTTGAGGCGTATGACGTCTGGCGCGACGGCGACGACTGTCCCGGTGAACTCGTGTCCGGGGATAAAACTGCCCACTGGCGTCAGCCCCTGCCAGCCCCGGGCAATCACGCCCGGATCACTGCCACAGATGGCACAGCAGTTCACCTTGACTAGAGCTTCCCCCGGGCCAATCTCGGGTACCGGGACCTCGGCAACGCGCAGGTCCCCGTAGTTCAAGAGCACGGCGGCTTTCATGGTCTTCGGAATGCTCATCTTCGGCTCCCTTTCAAGCGGCCCTCGCGCTAGCGCGCCAGGATGAGCCCGGTGGGGTCCAGCTTGCGCATGATGCCTAGTTCCTCGGCTGTCGGGGGCGTCGTGACGGCGACCTCAGGCGCAGTCAGCAGCTCAAAGCTGGACGCGCCTAGCGCCTCCTCAACTGTGGCACCTGGGTGGACGGCGCACAGGCGCATCCGGCAGCTCGCCGGGTCAAAATCGTACAGGCCAAGCTGCGTGATGACCCGGTGTGGTCCCGTGCCCACGGGCAGGCCGGCCCGTTCCCTCGCGCCTGGGCCGTCCAGGTAGCCCGGCGTCGTCAAGAAGTCGAGCTTGCGGACAAAGCGGCGCACATCCTGTTGCATGATGACGATTGTCTTCCAGGCAAAAGAGCCAATATCGGCGGCCCCCCCCGATCCTGGCAGGCGAACGTGGGGCCGGTCGTGAGGCCCCAGCACTGTCGTGTTCAGGTTTCCGTACATGTCGATCTGCGCTGCGCCAAGGAACCCATAATCGATGTGCCCAGCCTGCCCGCTGCTCATGACGTCGTGCATGCTGCTCGCCTGGTTGGCCCGGTAGAACGTACGCGAATCGCCAACCGATATCGGAAGCTGGGGCACCTGAGCGCCGAACCCGCCGGCCTCAAAGATGAGCAGGAGGTTGGGCGCGTGCGTTCTCTGTGCGAGCAGCCCGGCCAGCAGCGGCAGCCCGGTGCCGAGGATCGCGCTCTTCCCGTCTTCTAGCAGGCAGGAGGCGACGGTCACCAGAAGCTCAGTCCGGGTATACTCCGACGTCTCCCATCCCTACGGCTCCATCAGCTCGAGTCGGCGCAGCGCTTCCATCCTTGCGGTGCCGCCGATCAGCTCAAGATAGGCCGCGTAATCGGGCACGCCAAAGACGTACTTCTCAAGGTATGCCTGCGCACCCTCCTCGCTCCTGCTCATGGCGCGCCATGTGCCGATGTGTTCCTCGTCAAAGAAGTACAGGTAGGGCATGTTGCACGGGTGCGCCCCGAAGGGCACTTCGATCACCGCGTCGACGACGTGAAAGGGGATGCTCGTCAGCCAGGGTCTCCGGCGAATGACCTCCGGATCGACGATCTCTTCCGTCGTGACGATCACCCGGCGCGCGGCCCGGCTCAGCTCAAAATCCTCCACCAGGATGCCGTCGATCTGGCAGTTGCCATACATGTCCGCCCGGGGCACGTGCAGCAGGGCCACGTCGGGTTGGCAGGCCGGCAGCAGGGCAACCGGCTTGCCTGTGAAAGGGTCCTCGATCACGACGGCGCTGCTTTCCTCCAACGTCTCCGTGCCCAGCATGAGGCGTGTCGGTATGAAAGAGATCCCCATCATGCCGGCCAGGAAGCGCCACTGAAAGCCCGCATTGCTGTTCTCGGCTACCACCTTGCAGGCGCCCGACTCCACCTTCCGGCGGGATGCAGCCGACAGCCCGCGCAGCTCGTGCCCAAAGGAATAGGCGGCTTCCACGCGCGTTACGCAGCCCGACCCGACGAGGATGTCGCAATCGTGCACGGCCGTCTTGCCTGCCAGGGCAAGGTTCCGGCGGCGCTGGCGCACGATCTCGTAGATAAGCGACATCGGTACGCGGACGTGGCCAAAGCCTCCCACCGCGATGAACGCGCCGTCCGGCACATAGGCAGCCACCGCCTCGGATACCGTGGTGCGCTTGTCAACCAGGGCCCGCGGCTTGTTGTCGCGTACCCACGCGCGGTTCTCGTCGGGATCGTGCCAGCCCAGGGGCTCGCCGTGGCCTTCGGCAATGACTCGTGTGGTCTTCATCGATCGGATTCTCCACAGAACGTGGTTCCCATCGTCGCACGGAGGCCCGAATCCGTCAAGTCGGCGCGGGTTTCGCGAAGCCGGACTGAGCTTGCGGGGCTTTCTACACCTGCTTTGTGGCTGCGTGCCGGCCGGCGCGCCGTCCCGAAAAGACGCAGTCGGCAATTGATAGCCCGCTCACGTAGGATTCTGAGCACAAGCCGGCTGCGTTGCGCCCGGCCCCGTAGAGCCCGCCGATGGCAGTGCCGTCGTCCCGCAATACTTCGCCCGTGGCTTCGTCGACCGAGAGCCCGCCTAGGGACATGGCAGCGCATGGCACCCCATTTGTGGAGGCGAAGGAACAGTCGATGGCATAGAAAGGAGGCGTTCCCTGGGGTACGTGGCGTTCTGGGGCCTTGCCCAGCGGATCGGGTAGGCCGGCGCTCGCAGCGCCGTTGTAGGCGGCCATCGTGCCCAGCAGTCCCTCTGCGTCCACTCCGGCCTTTGTCGCCAACGATGCCAACGTCGAGGCCTTCCGGTG
The DNA here is from genome assembly GCA_963701775.1 of uncultured Chloroflexia bacterium. GTDB lineage: Bacteria > Chloroflexota > Anaerolineae > JAAYZQ01 > JAAYZQ01 > DAOQVR01. The sequence goes on along the minus strand of CAVPBH010000025.1, from coordinate 13,498 downwards.
GCCCAGCAGGAGCATCGGCACCATCGCCAACATCTGCCACGCCGCCGCTTGGCGGGACAGTTGCTCGGATGGCCAACCGGTATGTCTCTCGGTCAAAGACCAGCCACGCCACGCCGTCGTGGGCAATCATGTGGTTGGCCACGGTTGCTCCATACAGCTCCTCGTTGCAGATGCGCTCTCCACGGCGGTTGACGAGCACGCCGCGCGTCAGGACCTCCGGTGGCACGTAGAATCGCCAGCCGCTGAACCGGTCCATGTGCGATGTGGTTCCACCGGCGCTCTGTCCCAGCCGGATGCCTGCGCCATCGTCGGCCACCGTGCCCAACGGACGGCAGAGCAGGAAGAGAGGCGCATGCTCACCCACCATGGCCTGGTTGAAGACAAAGCCGCCCGCAGCAAGGACGACGCCGTGGCGAGCCTTGGCACGGTAGGGCCGTGAGAAGTGTTCGGTGATCCACGACAGGACAGACGTGATTAGCCTGGACAAGGGAGGCACGTAGGTGGGGGCCTTGGAGTTGAGCCTCGACAGAAACCGATGGATGGAGGCCCACACCGAGCCGGGCGGCAGCGATCGTCCCTCGACGCCTGTCACGCGGCCGTTTTCGGTGATCAGCCGTTGAACCTGGGTCTGAGTGCGCACCTGGATCCGCGAGCACGCACAGCCTTCCTCAAGGCGCCGAAGAACGCCAGCCCAGAGATCCCGCGCCCCCGAGCCCGGTGGCCCCGCGGGGCAGGCTTGGCGCCGGTCCGGTAGGGGCTGACCTGCTCGTTGCCCGAGAAGTACAGGTAGTAGTCGTCGGTGGGATAGGAGGTTTTGTAGGGGCACAGCCGGCTGTCGAATGGCATGCCCATCTCCTCGAGCCACTGGAGGTCCGCCCGCGACCCTTCGCAGAAGCGGCGCAAGGTTGCGTCCGACACGGCCCCGTGGAGTTCGAGCCTCAGGTAGCGGGCCATCTCTTCCGGCGTGTCCTCGTAGCCGGCTGCCGCCTGGTAAGGAGTACCCCCGCCGGCATAGATGACCCCTCCGCTCGCGGCGGTGGCTCCGCCGCCGTGGAAGCAATCCAAGATGAGCACCGATGCGCCGTGGCCGGCAGCCTCGAGTGCCGTGCAGGCTCCGGCTGCCCCAAAGCCCACCACCACGACGTCAACCTCGGCATCCCAAGAGTCCCTACCGCGCTCTGTGTCCATTCGATTCTCCCAATCACGCAACTCTGCGCAAACCCGGCATGTGTGGGTGGGCAATAACCCCCGGCCAAGCCCACTTGTGTTAAACCCAGGAACAAGGCATTCGTTGCGCACAAACCCGCATCTGGATGGGCAAGGGCCTCCGGCCGGGCCCCCTAGATGGGCAAGGTCTCCGACCGAGCCCATTCTATTGGCCGCGCAGCAGCCCGGCTCAAACGGCGTCGAGGTATCGCTTGGCTTCGAAAGGTGTTCTGTGCTATAGTCGCTGCCATTGTAGGCATGCACAGGAGGCCAGAAGTGGAACGTGAGCGCGTGGTTCTCTTTGGGGCGTCGGGCACGATGGGCTTCCGGGCCTTTCAGGAGCTGTGGCAGAGGCGCAATCGCTACGACCTCGTTCTCCTGCTTCGCCCCTCGGCCAAGAACAAGAAGCGCTTCGCTCCCTACCTCCAGGCCTCCGGCCGTGCGCACCGCGCCGAGTCGTCCTTGAGCGATCTTCGAGTCGTATGGGGCAATGCCACGCAGGCGGATGATGTCTCCGAAGCGATCCATGGCGCCGACTGGGTGCTGAATGCCATGGCCCTGATCTCCCCCCAGGCCGATTACTCCCCCGAGCAGGCACGGGCCGTCAACACCGGCGCGGTCCAGAACATCGTGCGCGCCATCCAGGCAGAGCCTGGTGGCGCCGAGCGCATCCGGCTGATCCACACCGGCTCGGTCGCAGAAACCGGCGACCGGCTGGGCTGTATCCACTGGGGGCGCGTGGGAGATCCGCTCAAGCCGGGCATTTTTGACTACTACGCTGTCACCAAGGTGGTAGGGGAGCGCGCCGTCCTCGAATCCGGTATCCGGCACTGGGCGTCCCTGCGCCTGACCTACATCCTGCCCACCGACTTCCGCGACTACCTCAGCCTCTTGGACCCAATCCTGTTCCACCTGCCCATCGCCTCCTTCATGGAGAACATCACCGACCGCGATGCCGGCTTTGGGATGGCGAACTGCCTCGATGTCCCGGACGACTCCGATTTCTGGCGGCGGGCCTACAACATGGCCGGAGGACCGGCCATGCGCTGCACGGCCTACGACTACCTCGCGGCCAATTTCCGCCTGATGGGGCTCTCGGGCGTCGAGGCCTGCACCGAGCGCCGCTGGTTTGCGCTGCGCAACTTTCATCTGCAGTACTATCACGACAGCCACGTCCTCAATTCCTATCTCCACTTCTGGCGAGACTCGATGGACAGCTTCTGGCAGACGCTCTACGAGGACGCGCCGGGGGCGATGAAGGCACTGGTCAGCGCGAGTCGCGTGCCTGTGGTGCGTCGTGCGATCGAGTGGGCAGCCTATCGCGTGATGCGCCACATGGCCGAGCGCCACCGGAACGGCACGGCGTTCTGGTACCGGGACCAAAATCGCCAGCGCATCTCGGCCTTCTACCGGGACAACGCCGCCTACGAGTCGATCCCCGGCTGGGGTGTGAACATGCCCCAGTTCAATCCCGAGCCCGATTGTGCGTTCCTGGACCATGGCTATGACGAGTCCAAGGCCGCGCTCGATCTCGACGACCTGCGCGGGGCCGCGGCCTTCCGGGGAGGGGAGTGCCTGTCGTCTGGTTGGGACGGCGATCTCTATGCCGTGCAGCCCTGGCGCTGCGCCTTTGGCCACGAGTTCACCGCCCGGCCCTACACCGTCCTGCAAGCCGGGCACTGGTGCCCCGAGTGCCTGCCGCCTCCCTGGAGCTACGACGAAGAAGCGCGCCGCAACCCCTTCTTCGCCCAGGTGTGGTATCCCAACCACGACCCGTCAGAGTCGAACTTCTACGACGCCGACTGCATCCAGGATATCGCCCGAGGGTAAGCTTGCGCGCCGAGGACCGGCCAAGACGCCCATCGCCCCTGATGGGCGAAGGTCTCTGACCGAACATCGGGGTCGCCATTGTTGCCATGTTGGCAGCTCTGACCGCCGACAAATGAGCCACTGCTCTGTCTCCTTCGCGCGTGAAGTGGTCGGGCCTCTGCACTTCCGGAATTCGGGCCACCAGAAGAGGAGGTGTTCATGTCGGTACAGACAAGACAGAAGCCGAAAGGGGTTCTGTTGGGCATTGGAACCGGCATCGAGAAGGCAGCCGAAGGCAGGTCACAGCTGAGAACCGGATACCCTCCACCACTATCACGGCCCAATGCTGGCTGGCTCGGGATGAGCGTCGAGTCGTTAGGGATTCCAGTCAAGACATGATTGCTGCGGGTTCGACCCTTGTCGCCCACCCAGTTTCCAACACATGGGCCCCGGTCAGTAGACCGGGGCTCTCTACTGGCCGCCGCTGAGGCCAGGGATTGGGCCGACGGTGGCCCATGTGGGGGGGCGTTCAGAGTTGCGAAGATCGGGGGACAGGCCCTAGCAGGAGCCCCGAGTGGCGTGAACTGCACCACTGCTCTAGGTACCGGGCAAACACTCTACTTGGTTGAGGTCCTACCAAGGTCTACCAATACGCTTTCCGCTTCACCCAGACCACTCTTCCCACCAGTCACGAGTTCAGTTATCGATCTGTATGATTTCACGTGGTTTCAGCTATTGACAAACCCCCGCCGAGCTAGTATACTATTATACAGGTATAAGCAAAGGAGCGCATAGCCAAATGGGCGAAGGCATTTCTACGCTGCCTACTCAACTGGACCGGGCGAGTCCGGTGCCTCTCTACTTCCAGCTCAAGGAGATCCTCCTCGACGCGATCGGACAGGGCCACTATCTGCCCGGCCAGCCAATTCCCGGCGAGAGGGAGTTGGAGCAGATGTTCGCTGTAAGCCAGATCACTGTTCGGCGAGCGCTCAACGATCTGGCGACGGAAGGGCACATCACTCGCCAGTCGGGACGAGGCTCTTTCGTTCGTGGTCCAAAGGTACCCCTGCACCACAACCGACTGGGCGGCTTTCTTGATGAGCTGAGACAACAAGGCTTCGCAACCGAGTCTCGGATTCTGGAACTCGGACGACTAACAGCCTCAGGTCATGTACTCAAGGTACTGTGCGTGGATGCAGATCAGCCACTCCTGTTCTTGAGGCGGTTGATCTATGCTGACGGAGAAGCTCTTGCTCTGATAGCTGCCTACTTCGCCATTCCCGAACACATAGCCTTCACTCGAGCAGAGCTTGAAGCTGAATCATCGATTGTCTTGCTAGAACGGAGATTTGGCATCGCGCTCGTGCGTGGGGAGAGAACGATAGAGGCCACTTGGGCATCCGACGAAGCAGCCGGTATCCTGCAGACTGAACCAGGGGCACCCATGCTGCTTGTCAGACTCTGCATGTTCGACGCGAACGACCGGCCAGTCGGCTTCTCAGAGTCCTTGTATCGAGGAGATCGTTACAAGTACCAGGATACCCTACTTCGGTAGGGACTGTCTTGCCTGGCACACTGGTGGCAGTGGGGCTATCTGCAAGGAGGCGGGTAATGCAGTGGACTCGTGTGGGAACGGCTTGGGTCTATGGGGATCATGTGGTTGGAGATGACCTCATAGGAGGTCCAGAGGTCGTCAACAGTGATATATATGCGCCAGAGATCCTTGCCCAGCACCTCATGAAGGGCGTGGACCCTGCCTTTGTTGCTCAGGCCAAGCCAGGTGACTTCATTGTGGCGGGGCGCAACTTCGGCTACAGCAAGGCCCACCAACAAGTGTACCTCGCATTCCTCGGTTTCGGGATTGGCGGCGTCATCGCGGAGTCCTTTCAACCATTTCTACGCAGGGCGCTTCCGACGTATGGTATCCCCTACCTCCAATGCCCACAGGTGACCACCAAAATCCGGACAGGAGACAGGCTTCATGTCGACTTCCTTGGCGGGGAGATTGTCATCGAGAGCACCGGCATTGCGGTGAAGTGCGAGGGCATGCCGGGCGTGCTTCTGCCGTACTACGAGGCGGGTAACCACCTGGCATATCTTGCACAGAAACTCGGCAAGGCATACCGCCTGACGCCGTGATCTGCGGCGCCAGGCATACCTAGGGGTACTTCTGGTGACGGACTTCATATCCGCCTATTGCCAGAGAGTCATGAGGGAGAACTGACCTTGACAAGCGTGCAACAGATTCTAGCGCGGGTCTCGGGACGTACATCTGTGGGTGTTGGCGACTATGTCATGATCCGGCCGGACCTCCTGATCATGCACGAGCTCTTCATCTATCCACAGACAATAGAGGCAATGGAAAGACTGGGGCTGGATCGTATCTGGGATCCGGAGCGCACGATGCTGGTCTTTGACCACGCTGCGCCGGCTCCCACTTCCAAGTGGGCACACAAACACCGCCGGGCACGTGAGTGGGCGCGGCAGCAGAAGATTAGGCACTTCTATGACCTGGGCAGTGGTATCAGCCACCAGATTGCAGCGGAACTTGGTCTCGTCCGACCTGGCATGTTCGTGGCCAACGGCGACCCACACGTGACCGCCTATGGGGGACTCGGCGCCTTTGCCCCAACCTTGGGAAGCCAGACACAGCTGGAACTGGTGCTCACCGGAGAAACCTGGTACCAGGTACCTTCAACGATCCGCTTCACCGTGGAAGGGCACCTGCCGGCAGGGGTCACCGCGAGGGACGTTTTCGTAGGGATCATGAACGAGATTGGGGTCGATGGGGCCCTTGAGACAAGCATGTGGTTCACCGGCCAGGCCGTGGCAGACATGGACATCGACCAGCGAATGACGTTGTGCGACTTGGCCCCTTTGGCAGGCGCAGCCAATGCAATCGTGGAGCCCGATGACGTGACGGCCGCCTATGTGTCGGCCAGAACCACCGAGCCATGGGCACCCATCCACACCGGACCGCACGAGCCAGTGGAACGCGATGTCTTCTTCGACCTCGATTCGCTGGTGCCTCTCGTCTGCTTTCCGCCGGATCCTGTTAATGGCGTACCCATCACGGAAATTGAACCCCGACCAGTCGATCAGGGCTTCATTGGCTCGTGCGCGGGCGGGCGCATGGACGAGCTACGGCTTGCTGCGCTAGTCCTAAAGGGCCGGCAGATCAAGCGGGGAACTCGCCTGCTGGTCACGCCAGCATCGCGAGAGATCCATCTGCGGCTGATCAGAGAAGGGCTGGCCGACATCTTCGTGTCAGCAGGGGCAAGTCTATCTTCACCCGGCTGTGGAGCTTGCATGGGCTTCACCGGAGCTCTGGACGATGGAGAGGTGTGCGTCGCCAACTCCACGCAGAACATCCAGGGGCGCATGGGAAGCCTGTCGGCAGATATCTTCCTTGCGAATGCGGCGGTTGTTGCCGCCTCATGTGTAGAGGGCAGATTGGCCGACCCCAGACCTTACCTTGACTGAACCTCACAGGGAGAAGCACGTGGATAAGACAGTCCTACTCTCGATTCGCGCCACTTCTGGACAAATGTGGAACAGCTGGGATCCGGCGATAGGTCTGCTGCAGGATGCCGGCTTTCGAGTCATAGACGGCCGCTCACCCGATGCGGTCGACAAGGAAGCGCTCAAGCGCCAAGTCGTGGATGCCGAAGGGTTGATTGTGGGCCTGGAACGCGTGGATGCTGACGTGATCGCCTCAGGCTCCAAGCTCCGGTTCATCGGAAAGCCGGGAGCGGGGGTGGATAACGTTGATGTCGAAGAGGCAACGCGCCGTGGAATACTCGTCTGCAACACCGCTGGCTCCAACGCGGAAGCTGTGGCCGACCATGCCTTTGCCCTCTTCCTGGCTGTCTTGCGGCGCATCCCTTACCTTGACACCCTGACTCGTGCCGGGAAGGGGTGGGAAAAGTGGCCTCCCGTCGTCGGCGGCGAACTCTGGCAAAAGACGCTCGGTATCGCTGGCACCGGGGCAATTGGTCGCGGAATCGCTCGCCGGGCGCGCGGGTTCGACATGACCATCCTAGGCTATGATGTCGTGCAGGACGCCGATCTCGTGCGTGAGGTGGGTCTCCAGTACGTGTCGCTACCAGAACTCCTTGAGCGCAGCGATCTGATAACCGTTCACGTTCCCCTGCTGACTGCAACTCTAGGGATGTTCGGTCCCGCGGAGTTTGAGGCAATGAAGCACGGAGCCTACTTCTTCAACCTGGCTCGGGGCGGGGTCGTGCAGGAGGATGCCTTGGTCTCGGCCCTGCGGTCCGGTCACCTGGCCGGGGCCGGCTTGGATGTCTTCACAGCCGAGCCCCCGCCTGCCGATTCGCCTTTGTTTGCTATGGATACGGTAGTTCTATCGCCCCACGTTGCTGGCTTCTCCGAGGAAGCCGTGATCAAGTCCAGAGTCTGGCTGGCTCAAGCGGCCTGCGACGCTCTCACCGGCAAAGTGCCACGAACCCTAGTAAATAGGGCGGCGCTCTCCTATCGTGCCGAGTCCGCGGAAAGGAGTTGACCCTATGCCAGTTGCCGACGTGATCTTCACGGGCGGTCCCGTCATCACGGCCAATCGGCTCAACGCCATCGAAGAAGCGGTTGCTGTGGCGGGCAACCGGATAGTTGCCGTTGGCCCGATAGATGCGGTAGACGCCCTGCGCACATCCAGCACCCGCGTCGTCGACCTCAAGGGACGGTCGCTACTGCCGGGCTTTATCGAGGCTCATGCGCATCTCGGCATCTTCAGCATAGTTCAGAGCGCAGTCCAGTGCGGTCCCCCTCACGTCACCAAGATCTCGGATCTCCAGGCTGCCATCCAGCAGCGCGCGCGGCAGACACCTCCAGGAGAGTGAATGCGCGGATGGGGCTACAACCACAACGAGCTCGCGGAATGCCGGCATCCGACTCGCTGGGATCTAGATGCTGTGGTTCCCGATCAACCCGTTTTTGTCATGCGGACCTGTGCCCATATTGCCGTCCTGAATAGCAGGGCACTGCAACTCCTGGGCCTTGACGACAATACGCCTGACCCCAAAGGAGGGCAGCTCGACAGGGAGAATGGGGTGATCACCGGGGTGCTTCGAGAAGAAGCTCGCCGAGTCGCATGGGAGAAGGCGGCACCCACGGCGGCTGAGCTCGAGTCAGCACTCGGCGTTGCGGTCGTCGAGCTGAATCGCTTTGGCATTACGTCCATTCACGACATGGCGGGATACGGCGCGCCCCAGTTGCAGGCCTTGATCCGGCTCACTGCGCAGGACCCACTTCGCATGCGCGTCGTGCAGACCATTCGTGCCATGTACCGCAACGACACTTTCCAGGACCCATATCTGACCAGCGGCCTCATGTCCGGTTTCGGCAACGAAAGGCTACGCCTGGGGGCCTTCAAGTACGTAGTCGACGGGGCTGCCTCTGCACGCACGATGGCGACCTATGAACCCCCACTGACCGATCCGAGCACCACGGGGATCCTATACGTCGACCAAGAGGAGCTTAACCAGGCCTTTAGCCGGGCCAACGCTGCAGGTTTCCAGGTCACAGCCCACGCCATGGGTGACAAGGCCGTCGACATGTGCATCAATGCAATCGAATATGCTCTATCGCAGTGTCCGCGTCAGGATCACCGACACCGCATCGAGCACTGTGCTATGACGGATGAGGCGATGGTCGACCGGATCGCTGCCCTGGGAATCATGCCCATTGCCAACCCCGTCTTCATCTGGACGTTTGGTGATGTCTATGTGCGCGACTACGGAGAAGAGCGGGCAGCCCGAATGTTCCAGACCGGCTCGTACGCCGCAAAAGGCATTCGCAGCGCCTACACGTCCGATGCCCCGGTCGTATCGCCCGACCCGATGGTCAGTATCGAGATGGCCGTCACCCGTCGCACCAAGGGCGGACGCACACTGGGACCAGAACAGCGCGTCAGCCCCATGCAGGCGATCCGGGCTCACACGATTGATGCGGCGTATGCCAGCTTTGAAGAAGGCATAAAGGGCAGTATTGAGCCTGGCAAGCTCGCTGATCTTGTGGTCCTGAACGGAGACGTCTTGACAACACCTGCCGAAGAGATCCGCACCTTGCAGGTGGACCTTACCATGGTCGACGGCAACTTCGTCTACCAGAGAATCTGATAACGGAGGCTTGATGAACGACCCCCAGGAACTCAAGAAATGCGTCTGCCAGGCCATAGACGCCCGCCGTAGTGATATTGCCGCGTTCGCCGAGGCGGTATCACGCTGTGCCGAGCTTGGATACCGGGAGAGCAGAACCTCGGAGTTGGTGCGGCAGCAGTACGACCGCATGGGAATCGGCTACGAAGCCGAGTTAGCGCTAACCGGAGTCAAGGCACGCCTCGCAGGCGGTAGTGGGCCAGGACCATGGGTAGCAGTGATCGGGGAACTGGATGGGTTGCCCATTGAACACCATCCCAAGGCCAACCGCGAGACCGGTGCAGCTCACGCCTGCGGTCACGACGCGCAGACGGCCATGGTGCTCGCGGTTGCCATGGGGTTGACGGATGCCGAGGTGTTGCACGAACTCGCTGGGGGCGTCACCTGCTTTCATGTCCCCGCCGAGGAGTTGGTCGACCTGGAGTATCGGCAGAAACTGAAACGGGAAGGCAAGATCCGCTATCTTGTCGGCAAGCCAGAGCTCATACGCCTAGGTGCCTTCGATGACGTCGACATGGCAATGATGGTCCACAACACAAGCGTCCCGGCCGATCTGACGCTGGGCGTAGGCGCAACCATGAATGGCTGCGTCATGAAGACGATCCTGTTCCGAGGAAAGGCTGCCCACGCTGGTGCCGCGCCCTGGGCGGGTGCCAACGCGCTCAACGCCGCCAATCTGGCCTTTAACGCCATCCATGCCCGCCGAGAGACCTTCAGGGACGAGGATACCATTCGGGTGCACTGGATCATCACCCATGGGGGCGCGGCTGTGAATATCGTACCGGACGAAGTTCGGATTGAGATGTTTGTTCGAGCGCGCACTACCGAGGCCCTGGCGACCGTCGATGCGGCAGTCGCCAGGGCCTTGGTAGTGCGCGCTCGAACAAACATCTCAATCCGAACTTCGTCCGGTACGATCGTCACAGCCGCGCCCAGATTAGGTGATAAACCAGAGCACCCGAATGGTATCCTCGTCCCTGAAGGTCTCTCGGCGGGCATGGATGGCGTTAAAGGCCAGAATTGGCGGCGTTGAGCGCGTTGCACCCCAGGAGGGCGCGAAACCGGCGTGGGCACCCGTTCCTCGGAACAGAATAACTGTCTTCATGACGCAGCCATTCATGGTTGCGCCTACGCCCAGCGAGGTATCGGCCGGGACGCTTGTGTTGTGGACCATCATTGCCATGTCGACGTCATCGAAAGCAGCTAAGCATATAAGCTCTGGCTTGCCGACAGATAGCGGATCTTGCCTTTTTGCTTCAGTTTCTGCCCGATCTCCAGGTCGACCAACTCCTCGGCGGGAACCTCCTTTCAGGTGACGCCCCCAGCGAGTTCGTGCAACACCTCGGCATCCGTCAACCCCATGGCAACCGCGAGCACCATGGCCGTCTGCGCGTCGTGACCGCAGGTGAGGAGCTGCACCGGTCTCGCGGTTGGCCTTGGGATGGTGTTCAATGGGCAACTCCATCCCAGTTCCCCAATCACTGCTACCCATGGTCCTGGCCCACTACCGCCTGCGATTGACTCCGGTTAGCCCTCCCTCGGGGGAGCTTCAGTAGCCGATTCCCATGCGGTCGTACTGCTGCCGCACCAACTCCGAGGTTCTGCTCTCCCGGTATCCAGAGCTCGGCACAGCGTGATACCGCCTCGGCGAACGCGGCAATATCACTACGGCGGGCGTCTGTGGCCTGGCAGAGCGCGTTTCTTGAGTTCCTGGGGGTCGTTCATCAAGCCTCCGTTATCAGATTCTCTGGTAAACGAGAAGTTGCCGTCGACCATGGTAAGGTCCACCTGCAAGGTGCAAATAACATCGGCAGGTGTTGTCAAGACGTCTCCGTTCAGGACCACAAAATCAGCGAGCTTGCCAGGCTCAATACTGCCCTTTATGCCTTCTTCAAAGCTCGGCATACGCCGCATCAATCGTGTGAGCCCCGGAATCGCCTGCATCGGGGCTGACGCACTGTTCTCGTCTGCAGTGTGCGTCCGCCCTTGGTGCGACGGGTGACGGCCATCTCGATACTGACCATCGGGTGGGGAGATGCAAGCCGGGGCCATCAGACATGTAGGCGCTGCGGATCATTTGCGGCGTACAAACCAGTCTGGAACATTCGGGCTGCCGGCTCTTCTCCGTAGTCGCGCACATAGACATCACCAAACGTCCAGATGAAGACGGGGTTGGCAATGGGCATGATTCCCAGGGCAGCGATCCGGTCGACGATCGCCTCATCCGTCATAGCACAGTGCTCAATGCGTTATCGTCGATAAAGACGTGTTTACTGCGATAGAGCATATTCGATTGCATTGATGCACATGTCAAACAGCCTTTTGTTAGCCATCACGTGGGCTGTGACCTGGAAACCTCCCGCCTTAGCCCGGCTAAAGGCCTGGTTAAACTCCTCTTCGTCAACGTATAGGATCCCCGTGGTGCTCGGTGGGGTTCGTAGTTCAGCCATGGTCCCGTTCAGAGGCAGCCCCGTCGACTACGTACTTGAAGGCCCCCAGGCATCCTTCTTTTTGCGTTGCCGAAACGGACATTTTTGGCTCGTGAGCCATGGGTCCTGGAAAGTGTCGTTGCGGTACATGGCACGAATGAGCTGCACGACGCGCATGCGAAGTGGGTCCTGCGCAGTGGGCCCCCGCGAGGCCCGTACTGGGTCGCGCCGTATCCCGCCATGTCGTGAATGGACGTAATGCCAAAGCGATTCAGCTCGACGACCGCAACACCGAGTGCTCCACTTTGGAAGCTCAGCCGCCGTGGGTGCCGCCCTTCTCCCATGCGACTCGGCGAGCTTCTTCTCGAAACCATTCTCCCTGTCGAGCTGCCCTCCTTTGGGGTCAGGCGTATTGTCGTCAAGGCCCAGGAGTTGCAGTGCCCTGCTATTCGGGCGCGGCAATATGGGCACAGGTCCCCGTAGCAAAAACGGGTTAATCGGGAACCACAGCATCTAAATCCCGGAGCAAGTCGGATGCCGGCATTCCGCAAAGTCCGTTGTGGTTGTAGCCCCATCCGCGATCCACTCTCCTGGAGGTGTCTGTGCGACTTGTGCTGGATGGCAACCTGGAAATGCAAAATCTTGGTGACGTGAGGGACTCATGTTTGCGCTCTGAACTATGCTGAAGATGCCGAGATGCGCATGGGCCTCAATAAAGCCCGGCAGTAGCGACCTGCCCTTGAGGTCGACGACGCGGGTGCTGGATGTGCGCAGGGCGTGCTCCCGCATCTATCGGGCCAACGGCAATTATCCGGTTGCCCGCCACAGCAACCGCTTCTTCGATGGCGTTTGGGCCCGAATTGCCGTAATCAAAAAAAAGCCCGTGAAGACCACGTCCGGCAACTGGCATAGGGTCAACTCCTTTCCGCGGACTCCGCACGATAGGAGAGCGCCGCCCTATTTATAAGGGTTCGTGGCACTTTGCCGGTGAGAGCGTCGCAGGCCGCTTGAGCCAGCCAGACTCTGGACTTGATCACGGCTTCCTCGGAGAAGCCAGCAACGTGGGAGATAGAACTACCGTATCCATAGCAAACAAAGGCGAATCGGCAGGCGGGGGGTTCGGCTGTGAAGACATCCAAGCCGGCCCCGGCCAAGTGACCGATTTTCAGGGCCGGCGAAACCTGCGCCGACCCACCCCCGAGCCAGGTTGAAAGATGCCGGCTCCGTGCTTCATTGCCTCCCTCTCTGGGAGACAGAACATCCCTAGTTGAACGGTTATCAGAATCGCTGCGCTCCAAGGAGTTCTGGTAGCGACACGTGATGGTTCGCGCGAGATCGGCGTCCTGCGCGACATGCATAGCCTAGGATGGTCATGTCGAACCCGCGCGCCCGGCCAGCGATTCCGCGACCCAATTGCCCCGGTGCCAGCGATACCGAGCGTCTCGAGCCAGAGTTCCGCCGCCGACGACGGGAGGCCACTTTTTCCCCACCCCTTCCCGGCACGAGTCAGCCTGTCAAGGTCAGGGATACGCCAGGGGACAGCCAGGAAGAGGGCAAAGGCATGGTCGGCCACAGCTTCCGCGTTGGAGCCAACAATGTAGCAGACGAATTATTCCACGGCGCGTTGCCTCTTCGACATCAACGTTATCCACCCCCGCTCCCGGCTTTCCGAATAGAACCGGAGCTTGGAGCCTCAAGGCGATGCACGTCAGCATCCACGCGTTCCAGGCCCACAATCAACCCTTCAGCATCCACGACTTGGCGCTTGCGACGCTTCCTTGTGCGACCGCATGGGGTTAGACGGCCGTCTATGACTCGAAAGCCGGCATCCTGCAGCAGAGCCTATTCGCCGGAATCCCCAGCTACCACAATACGTTG
>CAVPBH010000024.1:0-15320 GCA_963701775.1 uncultured Chloroflexia bacterium | reverse complement strand
CGTACCCGGTCGCCACCGCGATCCCCAGGAAGGCAACCGAGATCGCCAGCAGCGCCAGCCAGAGCGGCCAGGACCGCTTGAGCCATTTGGTGTAGCGCACCGTCGTCAGTCCCAGGCAGATCAGGAGCGTTGGCGTTGGTCGGATAGATGAGGTTGGCCGGGCCGTCGCCCAGCAGTAAGCCAGCACCGTCTGCTGGCGGGTCACGTCCAGCATGCCCCCCAGCGGCAACAGGATGGGCAGCATCAGGAACCCCTTGGCCGAGCCCGACGGGACGAACACCTCGATAACCATTGTCAGGCCGTAGATGAGCAGGACCATGGCAAAGGGGCTGGCGGAGGCGAGCGGCGTGGCGGCCGCGTGCAGGATTGTATCCAGGACGCCGCCCTGCATCACGATGTGCTTGACGCTGGTCGCCAGCAGGATAAGGGGGATGGCCGGTGCGATGCCCAGCACGCCCTGCCAGAGCGCAGACCAGGTCTTGCGTCCCATGCCGGCGATCAGCCCGGCGCCGATGCCGGCGACCAGGAAGAGCACGCCGACGATCGGGAAGGCATAGTCGGAGATGGCTTTGACAAAGGGCGAGGCGAAGAGTACCACCAAAACGACGACGAGGAAGGCGCCGAACCAGGTGAGCGCGGCGCCGAGCTTGGGGTTCTCTTCGGCTGCGGCCTGGAAGTTGCCGTAGCGCTTCCGGTCGGCGTCATCCTCGCCAAAGATCGGCGAGGCCTGCGGGTTGCGCTCGATGCGGCGGGCGTAGCGCGTCAGGAAGAGGGCAAAGACGGCGTACACGACCAGCCAGAGCACCACGCGCAGGGCCATGCCGGAGAACATGGGCAGGCCGGCCAGTTTCTGCCCGACGCCGACGGTGAAGGGGTTGGTGATGGCGGCGCTAAAGCCAAGGTTGGTTGCCAGGATTGACATGCCCAGGCCGACGAAAGCATCCCAGCCCACGGAATAGGCGAGCGCGACGCATACGGGCACAAGGATGATCGACTCCTCGACGATGCCAAAGAAGGCGCCCATCAGCATGAAAAAGGCGACGACCACCAGCAGGAGCAAGTACTTGCGCCTGGCATACCGCTTGACGATGCGCGCCAGGAGGGTGTGGATTAGGCCGCTCTTTTCGAGAATGGAGAAAGAGCCCCCGATAAAGATGAGAAAGAGAAGGATGACGATCAGCGTCAGGTTGCCTGGGGCGCCCAGCACCTCGATAGGCGCCAGGAACCAGCGCCAGATGGGATAGTCGGGGCGTTCGGTCAAGCGGAAGGAGCCGGGGTCGATCGATTCGATCTCGTCGTGGACGACCCGGTCGTAGGCGCCCGCCGGGATGACGCGGGTGAGGACGCCCGCGACCATCATGAGCAAGACGAGGATGATGACCGACTGGATGAACATGCGCCGGCCGATCTTGATGCTCGAGTCCTGGTTCATGAGACACCTCCGTGTGCCAGATTGGCCCGATTGTACACCAGGTTACGGGGCAGCGCAAAGAAGCCCAGGAGGGGCTGGGCTAGGACGGGCTGCCTGTAGTATAGGGCCTTGGGCCCTTCCGGACGGCGACGCCCATGAGGGGCTACACTACGGCGCGTGTGTGCCTCACCCCAGTTGCCGCCCGATCGCGTCCATCACCTGCCCGGCGACGGCCTGGTCGCGCTCCGCGCGCCGCGCCGGGATGTCCGGCTCAAAGACCGGCCCGAAAGACACCCGCAGCCGGCCGGCGGCCTCCTTCACTCCCACCGGCAGCACCGGCAGCCCGGCGCGCACGAGGTGCGCAATGAACTCCCCCACGCCCGGAGGCGGCTCCACCAGGTTCGCGTCGCGCACGGCAATGCCCTCCGGCGAAATGCCCATCATGCCGCCGGCCGGGGCCAGCTCGCGGGCCAGGCGCAGCGCCTGCCGGACGGCGTGGGCGCGGGCCTCGACCTCGGCCGGATCGGGGGGCATGGGCGGCATGAGCACAAAGCCGTAGATGCGCCCCACGCGGCGAAAGGCCCACCAGGTCGCGGGGGTGATGAGGCGGCTGCGCCAGGTGCCGGCGGGGTAACGCCAGGCCGCGGCCATGACCCAGTGGATTTCGACCTCGGCCAAAGAGGTGCGCTGCGCCGCCACGGCGGCGCTGATGGCCAACGTCAGCCACCAGGAAGGGAACCACTCCGGCGAGTAGTGGTTGCAGGCCACTAGGCAGGGCCCCATGGCGGGGACGTGCTCCCGGCCGGCGACCTCCACGGGCGGGCGCAGGCTGGACACGGCGGCCTGGGCATCACGGCTGAAGGAGCGCGGCTCCTGCCGCAGCACGGAGAGGGCGAAGCCGGGCAAGATCCGGCGCGGAAGGCGGTAGCGCGGCACGGGTGCGGCAGTCGTCGGTGCACCTCCTGCGTGTGGGCCGAGCTGAGCGTGCCCGGCCGCTGAAGCGAGTATAGGGCAGAAGGCCGGGCGGGTCAAGTCCAAGGCGAAGATCATCTTCTCTCGGTGCCCCGAAATACCAGATTTATATCATCTTAACTTGACAAGTGCCGGGCCGGTCGTAGAATGGTATCATGTAGAGATAAGGCGGGGCGCAGCCAACCATCGCCACAGGGAGCGACGAGGTGCGCGGAGCCAAGAATCGACCAAGAGGAGGAAGCAATGCCAGTCAAGATAGAGAACTCTCGGAGGTGATCGACCGGCCGGTGGACAAGGTATTCCAGTTCTACGCGGTCGAGCACATCCGCAACCATCCACGCTGGGATCCGGACATTGAGCTGTGGCCTACGTCCGACGGTCCGATGGGAGTCGGAACGCTTATCCGCCGGCGCAACAGCCGTAGCGGCACGCCGGTCGAAGGAACCATGGAAGTGGTGGAGTTCGAGCCCAACAAGGCGTTCGAGATGATCATCCGCGATGGGCCGGTCGAGATGCGTGGACGAACCACATTCGAGGCAGTGGGTGACGGCCAGACGCTGATGACGACCACAATCGACATTCCGGGCCTGGACGAGTCGGTGAAGGGTTTCCTGACCAGCCGGCTGGAGCGCAGCCAGAAAATCAGGAAACGGCTCATCGAGACGGAGACGTAGGGGGAAGGAAACGAGATGGCCGACCCAATCGTCTTCATCAGCCGCAATCGAGTCAGGGAGGGCATGCTGGATGACTTCAAACGGCACTACTCCGAAAGCATCCCCCGGACCGAAGCCGCCAAGCCGGACACGCTTGTCCAGCTCGCTTATGTCAACGACGGGGGGACGGAGGTGGACATCGTCCGGGTCTTTGCCACGGCGGAGGCCCTGGACCTCCAGCTCCAGGGAGCCGACCAGCGGTCCAAGGCAGCCTACCAGTTCATCGAGCCCACCGGCGTGGAGATCTATGGCACGCCCAGCGCCTCTGCCCTGGAGATGCTCAGGAAGGTCGCAGGATCAGGAATAGACGTGAGCGTGAAGCCTGGCTTCATCGGCGGCTTCATCCACACGCGATAGCTCTTGGCCAGCCGAGGCGCAGAGTCAACCGAGGAGCGCAAAGAAATGGCCGCCGTTGCCGATTTCGTCGAACTGCCGAATAGAGTCAGGCTCCAGTACATTGAGCAGGGCGACGCGTCAGGCGTCCCCGTGGTGCTGCTGCACGGCTTCGCCGACTCCTGGCACTCGTTCGAGCTGGTCCTCCCGCACCTGCCCAGGTCCATTCACGCCTTTGCCCTGACGCTACGTGGCCATGGCGATTCGAGCCGCCCTACCGCGGGGTATGGCATTCCCGACTTGGCGGCGGATCTTGAGGCCTTCATGGACGCGCTTCATATCGAGTCTGCCGTGATCGTTGGCCACTCCATGGGCAGCGCAGTCGCCCTGCGCTATGCGGTTGATCACCGCGAGCGGGTCTTGGGACTTGTGCTCGCCGGTGCCACCGCCGGCATCCGACGCAGTGAGGCCGCCCGGCAATTCTGGGATGCCATCCTCGAGAAACTGACGGATCCAGTCGGCGCGGGCCTGGTGCGCGGGATGTCAGAGAGTATGCTGGCTCAACCTGTGCCCCAGGCGTTTTTCGATACGCTGTTCCAGGAGAGCCTGAAGGTGCCTGCGCACGTGTGGAGAGCGACCTTCGAAAGCCGCTGGCGTGCCGAAGGCGACTACTCGGCAGAGCTTGGCGATGTCAAGGCACGCACGCTGATCATCTGGGGCGATCAGGATTCACGGTATCCCCGGGCCGAGCAGGACGCGCTCACCGCCGCGATCCCAGACTCGCGACTTGTCGTGTATGCCGGCGCCGGGCACGGACCACACTGGGAGGAGCCCGAACGCTTCGCTTCCGATCTCGCCACCTTTGTCGAGAGGCTACGGCATGGGGCCCACCCAAGCGGACAGAGACAGTGACGGCAGTGAGTACCCTCTAGAGCTGCGCGGTCCCATTCACGATCCGGCCGTCGGCCATCTCGATCGTGCGCATCCCTGCCGAGACGAGCTGGCGCGTGTGCGTGACGAGCACAAAAGCCAGCCCCAGGCTGGTGTGGAGATCGTGGAACAAGTCCATGATCTCCATCTCGGTCCTCTCGTCCAGGTTGCTGGTGGGCTCATCCGCCAGCAGAACCTCTGGATGGTTGATCAGCGATCGCGCGACGACCACCCGCTGCTGCTGGCCTGCCGAAAGCTGCCGCGGATAGGCGGACAGCTTGTCGGAGAGGCCGACCCTCACCAGAAGCTCTTTGGCCCGTTCCCGCGACTCGGCAGCATTCCCGCCTGAACCGAAGGTGGTGGGCAGGAAGACGTTCTCGAGCACGGTCAGCGTCGGCAGAAGGCTGGGGAACTGGAAGACAAAGCCGATTCGCTGGTTGCGCAGGTGAGACTGCTGCGAATCGGTCAGCTTCCACAGCTCGACGCCGTCGAAGGTGACTCGCCCCGACGTGGGACGGGTCAAGCCGGCAGCGAGGTTGAGCAGCGTGGTCTTGCCCGACCCCGAGCGGCCGACGATTGCGACAAACTCCCCCGCCCCGATCTCCACGGAGACGCCGCGCACCGCATGGACGGCGTTTCCCTTGCCCAGGCTGTAGACCTTGGTTACGTTCTCTAGCGTGATCATGGCCGCTACTCCCGCATCGCGATCGCCGGGTCTTGCCGGCTGATCCGGATGGCCGGCAGCAGGGCGGCCAGGAAGACGGAGAACATGGCCAGCAGCAGGCCGATCCCGATCTGCAGCGCCAGAGAGCCCGGCGCCGGCAGGAGGAACGGCACCCCCAACGAGGTCATGATGAGCTTTCGGAAGAGGTAGATGGCCAGCACCGCCAGAAAGGCACCGACGGACGCACCGCAGAACGCCAACAGGCTGGCCTCGGCCAGCAGCGACTGGGAGACAAAGCGGCGCGTCGCCCCGAGCGCCCGCAGCACCCCAAGCTCCCTGCGCCGCTCGTTGGCCGCCATCAGGTAAACCATGCCGATCAGCACGATCGCCAGCGGCCAGATGAGCGCCGCGATGATTACGACCGTGTTGAGCAGGCTCTTGAGCTGCGTGCGCGAGGATGAGAAGAGACTATCGCTCTGGATGGGATAGATCCCCGGGACGCTGCGGTAGATTTCGACCGCGATCTCTTCGTTGTTCGCGCCCGGCTTGGTCTGGAGCAGGACGGCCGAGACCTGGTCCGGCGGGATAACGAGAGGCTCCACCGCCGCGGTCTCGGAGATGCGGGCCACCTCGTGCGCCGTATCCAGGGTGAAGAAGACGCTCTGGTCCAGCCCCGTGCCGGTTGGCTCGAGGTTCCCCTTGAGCGTCAGCCGGGAGCCGTAGACCAGGATACCATCGTCCCCTTCCGTGGCAAAGATATAGTCGCCCCCGATCACCTCGCCCAGCCCCAGCCCGCCAGGGAGCTGCCTCTCCAGCCAGGGCCGCACGGTAAAGTCGGTCTCGGGATCGTAGGCAATCATGAACATCTCCGAGACCGAGCAGCACGAAGCCCCGACCAGCGTAGACAGATAGATCTGCGGGGAGACGGCCGTCACCCCGGGGATGGCCGCGAGTGGTCGCCACGTTCTCTTCCGGCATCCAGAAGTGCGCGGGGGCGCCCATCAGCAGCGCGCCTTCTATCTCGGTCTGGGCGCCCTCCGGCACGACGACGATGTCGGCACCCAGCCGGGCAGCCGCCAGCTCCAGGCTGGTGGCTGCCCCGCGCAGGAGGAGCGTGGAAAAGAGGGCAAAGGCCGCCACCAGCAGGGCGCAGAGCGCCACGACCCAGCTGCGCAGGCCGTTGCCGGAGATGTTCTTCCAGGCAAGTTGCAGAAGGCTCATACGGCACGCCGCCGGGCATCCGTCTCGCGGGCGACAAAGAACAGGGCAACGCTGACCACGATCGCCAGGATGCCCGCGGCGAGAATGATGGGCTTCATCATCACATTGCAGTACATCGAGGCGGACCATGCACGTCCCGATCAGCGAGGTGGCGAACAGGATGGCCAACACGCCCGACGCCGCGCCCACGATGGCGGCGAAGCGCTTGGTTTCCCTGCGCCGGCCGATCAGGGCAAAGATGCCGGCGAGGCCCAGGGGGACGGCCGCCGCGATTTCGGCGACGCCCGTCCAGTGGCACTTCATCGGCACGGTCTTGCCCTCGGCCGTCGTCAGCGTCTTGCCCTGCGACTCGCAATCGGTAAAGACCGGTGCAATCGCCAACACCAACGCCAGAACGATCATCGCTATGCCCAGAACCTTGGTCATTTCTCCCTCCACTCTGAATATAGTTTCCGGCGGTCACTCCCGCACGGTCATGACACCTTCGTACCAATCATGAGGACAACTGAACCTGTATTCGCCCGGCTCCGTCCGGCGTGAAATCCAGAACCTTCTTGTCGCTGGGCGAGGACAGGATCATGTACGTCTCCTTGCCCGCGCCCCAGCGGACGAACAGCTCGTTGCCGCCGGGGACGTAGCCGAGCTGCCGGAAGGTCAGGCGGACCGGGATGCCGGCCTTGACGGCGAAGTGGATCGGCGTGTAGCCGCTGCGCGAGACGACCAACACCACCTCCTGGATGCCCTCCGCGTTCACGGGCACCTCTTCGGCCGGCGGAAGGTTGGCCAGCATCGCGGCGATGTCCTCCAGCGAGGCGGCCACCTCCGCGACAGGCAGCGCGCCGTCCTTGACGGGCGCCAGCAGCTCGAGGGCCACGTCTTCGAGGACGAGCTGGTAGAAGTACCCATCGGCCGTGCCGCGGAAGTGGCGCCCATCGCCCAGCGTGCCCGACCCGGCCAGGAGACCCCAATCGGGATCGCCGGACTGGAACGCCTCGATCTGGATCCAGTACGTCGTGGCGGGCGCTGCCTCGAAAGGCACCGGCAGCTCAAAGCGTGTACTTGTACGTCTGCACGCCGCCGAGCAGATCGGCCGGCGTCTCGCCGGCGTTGCCCCCTACCCTGTAATGGACGAGGGGAGCGACGGCCAGGTCCGGCTCGGAGCCGGCAGGGATCGAACCGTAGATGCCGACGGTAAAGTCGTCCACCGGACCACCGGAGCCGGCCTTGGCCGGGTCGTAGCCGCCGCGCCAGCGCACTTCGCTGATCGTCTGGGCATTCTCGAAGCCGACGTTCTCCCAGACCGTCCGGTCGGTGGTGCTGCCCTCGGGCTCCCGCCAGGCAGACGGGATCAGCACGCCGCTGGGCTTGGGCGGCTGGCTGTAGATGACGACGGCGGAGGGTGCCGGAGTGCCGGCGTCCAGCTGTGGCGGAGCCGTTGGGATGGTCTTTTGCGGTGTGGGATCCGGTGCCCCGCACGACAGGATAGAAAGCGCCAGCAGCAGGAACGCCGCCGTTCGAAAGACTCTAGAGAGCATTGGGCCTCCTGGGGCCATCGAGGGAGGGAGCTTGCGCTCCCTCCCCGGTAGGGTTTCATGCCCATTCGTCGCGGGCACATTGTACCACGTGCGTTTTCGTTCGCGCAACATCGGGAGAGGGATTGCTCCCTCTCCCGATGGGGACGTCTGAACTATGGCGTGGTGATGGGGAATGGCGCGGCATTCACCCAGGCGGACACGCCCGAGCCGTTCTTCGCCTGGATCCTCAGGTAGAAGGGCGTGAAGCGCGCTACAGGACCCGTGGTGTAGGTGGTGGCGTTGGCCGCAGCATTGAAGGTCACCAAGTTCTGAGTGAAGGCCGAGTTGGTCGCACGCTGGATGGTGAAACCGGTTTCGTTCGTGGCATTGTCCACCCAGGTCATGGTGATCCGGTCGGAGTTCCCGCCATACCGCACGGCGGTTACCTGCACGCTCGAAGGAGCGGCCGGGGCGCCGGGCATTGCGGCGACTGCCGTGTTCGACCAAGCCGACCACGCCCTCGCATTGATGGCGGCCACGTGGTACTCGTAAGTCTTGCCGGGCTCGACGGTCAAGTCCAGGTAGACCACGTTCGTGCCGGACCCGGCCTTGGCCCCGACCTCGGCCAGGAAGGCCCAGACGCCACCGGTGAGTCTCCGCTCCACGACGAAGGAAGCCTCATTGGTGGCGTTGTCCCTCCAGGTCAGGCGCACTCTCGGACCGGTTTCGGGGACGGCGGTGAGAAGGGACGGGGGTGACGGAGGCAGGGCCGGAAGCGTGCCGACCAGGAACATGTTGGAGCCCGCCGACGTCGCCAGGGTGGAGTAGCCCGGGGTGAACGAGTAGCCCACGGTGTTGGTCGCAAAGACCTGGTAGTAGAGGGGCCGC
The DNA here is from genome assembly GCA_963701775.1 of uncultured Chloroflexia bacterium. Classification (GTDB taxonomy): domain Bacteria; phylum Chloroflexota; class Anaerolineae; order JAAYZQ01; family JAAYZQ01; genus DAOQVR01. Next base: position 6,674 of record CAVPBH010000024.1, on the reverse strand, counting down.
CGGGCGGTACCGAGAATGTCGACGTAGCTAGTGGTGTCGGGCGCCAGGTTGTTGGCTACGGTGGTCCAGGGTCCGAGCGACGACACGGCCCGGCGCAGCGTGAAGCCGGTCTCGTTCCTGGAGTTGTCTGCCCAGGTCACGGTGATCCGCGGGCTGGGCGTGCCGGAGTAGACCGCGCCCGTGATGACCGGCGCGACGGGCGGCACGGACACGGAGATGGGCCGCATCATGTCCATCTCTTCGTGGCTCAGGATATGGCAGTGCCAGACGTACTCCCAGCCAAAGTTCGTCCACTCGTTGACGATGGGCACGGTCGGATTCCCGTCCTTGTCCATGTTGGTGAACATGAGCGTCGAGCCCGTCGGCATCGCGGGGTTGAGCGGGCGCATGCTGGCCGGTATCGCGGCATCGAACGGCGTCACAGGGATGACCGGCCGCAGGGCCACGATGGTGTCCTCCAGCGGGCTGATGCGGACCGTATCCTTCCAGCCTAGCTCGGTGGCGTCCGGCTTGCGGATGATCCCGTCCCAGCCGACCCGGTTGAGCATCTGCACGTCGAAGAGGTGGAAGTGGATCGGGTGGGTGTCGACGCCGTTGTGCGTGATCTTCCAGATCTGCGACCCGTCCGTGGCAACGGCGATCGGAGTGACGTCGACATCGCCCTTGGGCAGATTGGTCGCGTCGATCAGCTCGCTGGCCGGGTTCACGTACGGGTAGAGGATCAGGTTCTGAAGCGGTCCTCCGACGAGTGGCACCTCGAGGCCCAGGTTGCCGCTCATGCGGCCATAGTCGCGGTCGAACGCCTCGCCCATCTCGTCCTGGATCGCCTTCGTGCCAAAGTCCATCGTGATGGTGCCCAGCGGATCACCCGGCACCTGCGGCAGCGTGTTAAAGGTCAGAGAGAAGTCGTAGATCTGCGCCGTGCCGTTCATCGGGCCGTTGGTCGCAAAGCCGGTGCCGTAGGCCGAGTTGTACTCGCCCTGCCCGACGATGATCGGGTGCTGCCCAGACTCGAACACACCCGAGTTATCCACCTTGTGGCCGAACGCCGTATTGAGCGCTGCCAGCCTGGCCCGGGTTGACGTAGTTGGGGACCGGGGTGGTCGGTGTGCCCGTCACCTTGATCTGCATGATGGTGCGGATGTTCGGGCCATAGCCGGGGAGCGTCGGCGACGCGCCGCCGGTGTCGCGGTAGTCCCCGTTGCCGGTGTAGTAGTCGTAGCGCGGGTCGCGTGCCGGGAAGGCCGCCGGGGCATCGTTGTAGAGGATCAGGGTCCGCCCGCAAAGGGCGAGAGGTCCACCACCACGTCCGCCCGCTCGGCCGGGCCGAGCAGCAGCGCGTGCAGGTCCACGTTGCCGGCGTTGAATACGGTCGGGTCGGTCACCCAGGTGATGAACTGGTTCGGGACGACCACGGGCGCCGGCAGGAAGCCGCCCTCGGTGCCAATCTGGACCCAGGCCGGGCCCTCGGTGCCCGCCACCGGGGTCGGGAAGATGGTCGAGTCAAGCAGTGCGGCAGCGACCTCGGCCGGGTTGAGCTGCACTTCAGTGTCTTGCAGCGGGTCGGCCTGGTAGAGGTTCAGGTTGAGGAAGCGGTCGCTGGCCGCGTTCAGGATGCGGAACCGGTACTCCCCGGGGGCCAGCTCGACGGTGGGATAGGCCTTGCCGTTGACCAGCGGAGTGTCGTGGAAGGCTTCCATCCCCATCGAGTTGTAGGGCGTGCCGGGCATCATGAGTGGCTCGCACCACGTGCCTGGGGGATTGTCGGGATTGCAGTTGAGGTCGTAGTAGGGATTGGCGATAGGGCCGTAGGCAATGTCCTGCGTGGGCGGCCAGAACCAGGGGCCGTAGGCCCAGCGGCCGAACTGGTTGACGCCCGAGGCGTCGCCCGGGTTCTGCGCGGGGGAGTAGACGTGCGGCAGCCACAGGTTGCCGACGCCGCCCCAGCGGGTGGCATCCCAGGTGTTGTCCGACACGGCAAGCTGCGCAGTGTCGGGCACGAAGGTCTTGTCCTGGATGACCAGCGGGATCCCGACGCCGAGGGATTCAGGGCGCCACCCGCGCCTATCAGAGTCGCCTCGACGCCGTCCGTGATCACGTAGGGACCGGCCTCTCCGGCATACACGTTCAGGCGGGTGATACCCCACGCGTGGTCGTGGTAGAAGAGCAACCGGGCGCTCTGCTGGTTGGTGTCGTAGTAGGTCTGTGCTCCGAGGCCGGGGTTGTTGGTCGCCGTCGGCTGCGAAGGGCAGGCCGGTCTGGCCGAAGCAGGCCGGGACAAAGTTGCCGTTCGGCAGGTACCACATGTCGGGCACGTACGCCACACTCAAGCCCTTGTTCTTCTTGGCCCAGGGCCACGAGGTCGGCGTCCGGATAGGGCAGTAGCTCCGTCGCCGGGGTGATCCACTGGTGCGGCGTGCCGTCGCTGATCCACGGCGTGAGGCCTCCGTGCAGGTGCAGGTCGGCGCGGTTCTCGGTGAAGCAGCCGACGGGCTTGGGGATCGCCTCACAGGTGGGGTGCTGAGGATCGACCTCGGGCATGCCGTGGAGGTCAGGTCCCATGCCTGCGCCCATCACCGAAACGTCGGTCGGGATGAACAGGTTCCCGCCCGCACCGGCCGGCAGCAGGTTGCGGAACAGGATGCGCACAGGCACGTCCTTCGTCGCGATGATGGCCGGCCCCAGGTAGGTGGGCGCGGTCACGCCGCAGAAGCCCGTGGCGACCGATGTGCCATCCAGCATCTCGTTGAAGAGGGGAACGGCGCCCGGATTGGCGCAGGCCGTGAGCTGCACGTAGCCGCGCAGCAGCGAACCCTTGCCCGTCGGGCCTGCCAGGTCGGAGTGCAAGATCTGGCGGTACTGGATGAGGCCGATCTCGTAGTACTCCGAGAGGTCAGGCATGACGGTCTTGGATGCGAGCGGCAGGTCCGTGCTGGCCGGGTCCACCGACTTGGCCCACGGCAGCTTGTCCACGAACTTGCGGATTCCGCCGGAGAAAGCCGCACCGACGCACACTTCGCCTGCCGGACACTCGGTGTTGTAGGAGCAGGGCGTGGTCGTCGTGACCGAGCAGTATCCGGCGGTCGTGGGTACGCGCAGCGGGCTGTTGGCGTAGTTGGGGTGGCTGAAGTAGTGCGGCGCGGCGCTGGGCAGCATCTCGGTGGCCTGCGTCGGCAGCACAAAGCCCTGCGCTGCGGAACGCGCGGCTGCGGCCTCCCGCTCCGCCTGGGTGACCCGATTCTCAATCTTTTCTCGCGATCGGGCCGCCTTCTGAGCGTAGTAGTCCAGCTCGGCGCCGCGCCCTTCGTCCTGCGCAAGCACGCTGAGCGGGCCACCTCCGGTCAGCACCATTGACAGGAGGATCAAGATCACGAGCAATCGTTCGAGGGTTTTGTTTCGCATCGCATTTCTCCTTATGATTGACTCAGTCGTACATTTGAACGGCAAGTCTGGGTTGTTGCTTCTGGATCAGTCTTGGATGTCGCATGCACCTCCTTCTATGTGCCTAACCGGCACGCCCACCCAGCGGATCAGGGCAATCCACCCGGCTCCTGCCACGCATAGGCAAGGCGAATGGCGCCCGCCAACTTGTCTGCCGAAACGTTCTTGAGAAGATAGCCCACTGCGCCGGCATCCAGCACAGCCTGCACCCGCTCCTCCTCCTGGAAGGTGCTCATCCCGATCACACGGACCGAGGGCCACCGGCGGTGGAGGGTGCGGCAGGCTTCGGCCCCGGACTGGCCGTTCACCGTCGTCGCCAGGAGGGCGACGTCCGGAGGCGTGGCGCAGGTGCCGAGGCAGAGAGCTTCTTCGGCGCTGGAGGCCTCGCCTGCCAGCTCCATGTCGTCGAGGGTGGAGACCACAGTCGCGATCGCATGACGCACCGCCTGGTGCTCGTCCACCACCAGGACCCGGATGCGCCGGCACTCTTCCGTATTGCACTGTGCTGCTGAGTGCACCTGTCTTCCTCCCCAGAAAGCCCCGTGGCAGCGGCCGATGGGCCGCCCGCCTACCATCAATGATACCACGCGGAATCCCCACGCGCACCGGCAGCCTGGGGGGAAGGATACCTACCCGATCGGGGAGTTTCTTGCGCGGACCGGGGCGCGTGGGGGCGGGAGCCTCTTGGGCCGTGGTGTGAAAGAGCGGGTTTGAAACCCGCCCCTGCCAATCGGACGCGGGTCTACTGTGCCACTATGCCACTTTACGGGGGGTGTGGTACGGCCGAGAATCAGGAGCCAGGACCGGATGAGGTGCCCGCCTCAAAGGGCACCAATCCCCGGCCGAGGGCGAGCGCGACCGCCTCCGTGCGGGTGGCGCAGCCCAGCTTCGAGAGGATGTTGCTGACGTGGAACTTGACTGTCTGGGGGCTGACGACGAGCTGCGCGGCAATCTGGGCGTTGCTCAGCCCCCTGACCATCCAGGCCAGGACCTCCAGCTCGCGTGAAGTCAGGCGGACCTGTGCCTGAGTGGGCTCATCCGGGCGACACGCTGCTTCGATCAGCGCATGTGTGGCCTCGGGCGCCAGGGTGGAGCGACCGGCGTGGGCTGCGCGGATGGCATCCCCAAGCTCGCCGGCCGTTACATTCTTCAGGAGATAGCCGGTTGCCCCGGCGCGCAGGGCCTGCTGCACGATCTCGACATCCTGGTAGTTGGTCAGGGCGATGACGCGTGTGCGCGGGGAGACCTGCAGGATGGCCTGGGTCGCGGTGACCCCGCCCATGCCGGGCATCATCAGGTCCATCAGCACGACGTCGGCCTCGGCGTGAGCGCACTGCCGGACGGCCTCTTCCCCGCTGCCTGCTTCACCCACCAGGACGAGGTCATCGAACGCGCTTAGGAAGAGCTTGAGCCCGGTGCGGACCAGGGCGTGGTCGTCGGCAATCAGAACACGAATCGGCTGGTCGATCATACTACCCTCCTCCAGAAGGGCCGTCACTCGGCGGCCGGCGCGGGCCAGGTGAAGGTGATGCGCGTGCCCTTCCCCGGAGCGCTGACACACTCGAAGGCGCCGCCCGCTTCCTCGGCGCGCTCGCGCATGATGCCCAGCCCCATGGCCGCCTTCCCAGGCGGGCGGCTGAGGGGGTCAAAGCCGCGGCCGTCGTCGACGACCGATAGCTCAACGGCGCCGCAGGGCCCTTGCTCCGGGCAGCGCAGCGTGATCTCGGCCCGGTGCGCCTCGGCGTGCTTGGCGATGTTGTTGAGCGCCTCCTGGGCGATCCGGTAGAGGGCGATCTGCACGTCCGCCGGAAGCGCGCAGTGAGGCGCGGCGTCGACGAGCACGGGGATGCGCGCGCGGCTGCCGGCGGCTTCGGCCAACTGCCGGAGCAGCGCAGCCGGTTCCGTGTCGACGAGGACCGAGGGCCGAAGCTCAAGCAGAAGGGTACGCATCTCGGCCAGCGCTCCCCGCGTCAGCCCGCGCACCTCGTCCAGGCACTCCATGCCCCTGTCGGGATCCTTCTTCCATAGGCGGGGCAGGACCTCGGCCGCCAGGCTGGCCGAAAAGAGGGTTTGGGTGACGGCATCGTGCAGGTCCCGCGCCAGGCGCTGTCGTTCTTCCATGACGGCCAGCTCCTGCGCCTGCACATACAGCCGCGCGTTCTCCACGCCCACTGCCATCTGGCCGGCAAAGGCCTGGGCCAGCCGGATTTCGCGATCGTCAAAGCCTCCCGGCTCGCCTCGCTGGAGGGTGAGCAGGCCGACCACCACACCCTTCACCGCCAATGGGATGCCCAGCCAGGAGCGGACGTAGCCAAAGTGGGCCTCGAATGCGTCGCCGACGGCCTGGCGCACGGCGCCGGCGGCCGGGGTATCGGCGCGGATGTCGGGGATAGAGACTGGAGCCTGCGTGGCGAGCAGGTCATGGGCCAGCGAGGGACGGTGCACCGGCAGGCGCAGCCGCCGCACCTCGTCTACCGGCACAGGCCCCCGGTGCAACAGGCCTGTCAAGACGTCATGTTCCAGCCGGTAGGCCGTGGCACCATCGTAGCGCACCACCTCGCCCAGGAGGTCCAGGATTTGGCCCAACAGAGGCTCCAGCTCTTTCGAGAGTGCGACGGCATTCGAATCTCCAGGAGCGTGGCCAGCTCGCGCGTGCGCTCGGCCACACGCAGCTCCAGCCTTTCCTCGCTGGCGCGAAGCTCTTTTTCTGCCGCCTGCCGGTCGATGATCTCTTTCCGCAGCCGCCGGTTGGCTTCGACCAGCGAGGCCGTTCGCTCCTCCACCCGTTTCTCCAGCCCAAGGTTGGCTCGCAGAAGGGCATCCTCGGCTTCTTTCAGCGGAGTTACGTCGCTTGTGGCGACAACTACCCGCCAATCGCCCTGGGAGACGGGCAAGGCACTCACGTCGGTCCAAATCACCGCGCCGTCTTCCTTGACGACGCCGATTTGACTCTGCGCGAAGCGCCCCTGCCGCACAGCCCGCACACTCGGAAACTCATCCGGCGGCATCGGCGTGCCGTCGGGCCTGAGATAGCGCCGGGCTTGGTGGGCGCCGGACAGGAGACCCTCCCTCGGGAGCTGAAGGTCCGCTCGAGGGCAGGGTTCTCCTGCACGACCCGCCGCTGCTCGTCGAGGACCGAGACTCCGATGGGCGACACCTCAAACAGCGTTCGCAGCTTCCCCTCGCTTTCGCGCGGCGCTCCGAGCTCTCTGCGCCGCTCGTTCACGACCACC
>CAVPBH010000023.1:0-35872 GCA_963701775.1 uncultured Chloroflexia bacterium | reverse complement strand
AAGCGGCGCGGGGGTGGCAGGTGCGGGTGCAAGGGCGGGTTTCAAACCCGCCCCGGCCGTGTCGGGCAGCAGTACCGCCACCTCTCGCCCCAGCGTCTCGCTGGCGTTGGCCGCGACGGCCTGTACCACCGAATCCAGGTCGACGGCTACGGCCAGGTCGCGGTCAACGCATACAGGGCGCAGTCTCCGCTCGCGGCGTCGCGTCGCTTGACCTGCTCCTGGACGCGCGCCGCCAGGTCGCTGATCAGCAGGCCCACGATCAACAGCCCCAAAGGTAACGAGGTACTCCACCTGGGAGACGGCCAGCGTCAGGTAGGGGGGAACGAAAAAAAAGTCGAAAACCAGCACACAGAGGACGGCCGCCACGACGGCAGGGCCGCGCCCGAGGTACAGTGCGGCGACCACCACCACCAGCAGGTAGATCATGACCAGGTTGGTCGGCGCCAGGAAACGGTGCACCACGCTGCCCAACAGGCTGCCCAGCGACACCAGGAGCACGGCCAGGCCGTAGCGCCGCCAAGGCGGGTGGGGGCGCCACCCTGCCGCCTCGGAAGGCCTGGCGCTGCCGGCCCCTGCTCCGATCACGTACACGTCGATGGCGCCGCGACTGGACGATCTGATCCACCACCGACCCGCGCAGCAGCCTGCGCCAGCGCGGCTCGAGCGACCTGCCGACGACGATCTTGGTCACGTTGTGCCGCCGGGCGTATTCGAGCACCGCCTCGGCAACGGACCGGCCCGCCAGCGTGAGCGTCCGGCCGCCCAGCTCCTCGGCCAGGTGCAGGGTGCGGGCGACGCGGTCCTGCTCGCTTCGGCCAGACGCGCCGGCCCGGGGTTTCGACGTACAGGGCGGTCCACCCCGCATTCAGCTCGCCTGCCAGGCGCCGCGCCGCGCGGACCAACCGCTCGCTGTTGCGGGCTCGGGCTGACGCACACCAGCATGTGCTCGCCGGCCGGCCACGGGCCGGGGATCGCGCGCATCTGCATGTAGGCCCGCATCTGGTCGTCGACCCGCTCGGCCGCGCGGCGCATGGCCAGCTCGCGCAGGGCGGTCAGGTTGCCCTTGCGGAAGAACTCGCGGATGGCCCGCGCCGCCTGGTCGGGGACGTAGACCTTGCCTTCCTTCAGCCGCTTCAGCAGCTCGTCGGGCGGCAGGTCGACCAGCTCGACTCCGTCGGCCTCGTCGATCACCCGGTCGGGGATCGTCTCGCGCACGCGTGACGCCGGTGATCTGCGCGACGACGTCGTTCAGGCTTTCCAGGTGCTGGATGTTGAGCGTGGTGTAGACGTCGATCCCGGCGGCCAGGATCTCTTCCACGTCCTGGTAGCGCTTGGGGTGGCGCGAGCCCGGGCGCGTTGGTGTGGGCCAGCTCGTCCACCAGCGCCAGCGCGGGCGGCGGGCCAAGCACCGCGTCCAGGTCCATCTCGGTCAGCGAGTGCCCCCGGTATTCGACCTGCCGGCGGGGAAGCACCTCCAGCCCGGCCAGCATGGCCTCGGTCTCGCGCCGCCCGTGCGTCTCGACGTAGCCAGCCACCACGTCCACGCCCTCGGCCAGGCGCTGGTGGGCGGCTTCGAGCATGGCATAGGTCTTGCCCACGCCGGCGGCGTAGCCGAGGAAGATCTTGAGTCTGCCCGCGGGCTTCTGCCGCTCGTCGGCCTGGACGTGGGACAGCAGCTCATCGGGGTCTGGGACGCTGCGGGCAATCGCCGCTCGCTCATCGCCTGCTATTGTACCGCATCCAGCGCCAGGTTCAACTCCAGCACATTCACGCGCGGCTCGCCCAGCACGCCGAGCTGCCGCCCTTCGTGTACTGCCGGACCAGGCCTCGACCTCCTCTTCGGTCATTCCCCGCGCGCGCGCCACGCGCGGCGCCTGGTACAGCGCCGCGGCCAGCTGATGTGCGGGTCCAGCCCGCTGGCCGAGGCCGTCACCAGGTCGACCGGGATCGGGCGGGTGTTGCCCGGGTCGGCGGCCCGCAGCGCGGCGATGCGCGCCCGCACCGCTTCCGCCAGGGCGGGTTGCTCGGGCCCAGGTTCGAGCCGCCGGAGGCGGCGGCGTTGTACGGGAAGGGGATCGTGCCGAGGCCGCCCCCAGAAGTAGCCGGGGTCGTCGAACGGCTGGAACCTGGCCGATCAGCGCCGAGCCGACGATCTGCCCCTCCCGGACGATCAGGCTGCCGTTGGCCTGGTGGGGAAAGGCCACCTGGGCGATGCCGGTGACCAGCAGCGGGTAGACGAGGCCGGTGACAGCGTCAGCAAGAGCAGCATGACGACCGCCGGCCGAATTCCTGATCGCATATTCATCTGCACCGATCCCTCGAGCGGAGCTGTGCACCTTCGACTCGCTGCGGCGCTTCTGGCATCGCGGCATGCTCCAGCCCGTCAGACCAGGATGGCCGTATACTGGCTTTCTGCGACATCCAGGCTCTCCCAGGCGCGACTGCCGGGCAGCCTGGTCAGGCTCCACCGGCGTGCAGAACGCTGCCGCGAGATTGGCCCGATCAGCTCAGTGCTCTAGCCAGGCCAAAGCCCATAGCACAACGAGTGCCAATGGCGACCGCCTCGATGATCGTGCTGCAGACAACGGAGCCCGGGCCCCAGAACGAGAGCCAGAATCCAGGCCAGGACGAGCAGGTACAGCTGCCACCACGCCGGTCGTCGATCTTGTTGCTTCATCATCCCTCCTCACACCAGCCGCAGCGCCACCAGCAGCAGGTCGATCAGCTTGATGCCGATGAACGGCGCGACCAGCCCGCCCAGGCCGTAGATCAACAGGTTGTCGCGCAGGAGCTGGGCCGCGCCCACCGCGCGGTACGGCACGCCGCGCAGCGCCAGCGGGATCAGCGCGACGATGATCAGCGCGTTGAAGATCACCGCCGACAGGATGGCGCTCTGCGGCGTGGCCAGGCGCATGAAGTTCAGCGCCCCCAGCGCCGGGTAGGTCGACGCGAACGCCGCCGGGATGATGGCAAAGTACTTGGCCACGTCGTTGGCGATGCTGAAGGTGGTCAGCGCGCCGCGGGTCATCAGGAGCTGCTTGCCGATCTCCACGATCTCGATCAGCTTGGTCGGGTTGCTGTCCAGGTCGACCATGTTGGCCGCTTCGCGGGCCGGCTGCGTGCCGGTGTTCATCGCCACCGCCACGTCGGCCTGGGCCAGCGCCGGGGCGTCGTTGGTGCCGTCGCCGGTCATCGCCACCAGCCGGCCGCCGGCCTGGTACTCCCGGATCAGCTTGAGCTTGGCTTCCGGCGTGGCCTGGGCCAGGAAGTCGTCCACGCCGGCCTCGGCGGCGATGGCCGCGGCGGTCAGGGGGTTGTCGCCGGTGATCATCACCGTCTTGATGCCCATCCGGCGCAGCTGGGCGAAGCGCTCCTTGATGCCGCCCTTGACGATGTCCTTGAGTGGATCACGCCCAGCGCCTGGCCGTTGCGGCCACGACCAGCGGCGTGCCGCCGCTGCGGGCGATCCGCTCGACAGCTGCCGCGCAGGTCGGCAGGCGCCGCCGTGCCTTCGCACTCGATCAGGGCCATCATGGCATCCGGCGCCCCTTTGCGGATGCGCAGCCCGTCCAGGTCCACGCCGCTCATGCGCGTCTGGGCGGTGAACGGGACGAAGCGCATGCGCGTCTGGCCGTAGGCTCCGTCTGGCCCTCCGCAGGCCGGCCCCCGTTCTGCTCGCGCGCCCACCGTGCGGCCGCGCAGCCCGTACTTCTCCTTGGCCAGCACCACGATGCTGCGGCCTTCCGGCGTCTCGTCGGCCAGCGAGGCCAGTTGGGCCGCTTCGGCCAGCTCGCGCGGCGCGATGCCGCCGACGGGGATGAACTCCACCGCCTGCCGGTTGCCGAGCGTGATCGTGCCGGTCTTGTCCAGCAGCAGCACGTCCACGTCGCCGGCGGCTTCCACCGCCCGGCCCGACAGGGCGATGACGTTGCGCCGGATCAGGCGGTCCATGCCGGCGATGCCGATGGCCGACAGCAGCCCGCCGATGGTGGTCGGGATCAGGCACACCAGCAGCGCGACCAGCACCGTCACGGTGACCGGCGCTGCCCTGGCCGGCGCTCTGCACGCTGTACAGCGAGAAGGGCAGCAGTGTGCGCACACACACCAGGAAAGATGATGGTGAAGGCCGCCAGCAGGATGTTCAGGGCGATCTCGTTGGGCGTCTTCTGCCGGCGGGCGCCTTCGACCAGGGCGATCATGCGGTCCAGGAACCCTTCGCCCGGTTGGCCGTGACCCGCACCACCAGCCAGTCGGACAGCATCCGGGTGCCGCCGGTCACCGCGCTGCGGTCGCCGCCGGATTCGCGGATGACCGGCGCGCTCTCGCCGGTGACGGCGCTCTCGTCCACCGAGGCGATGCCTTCGATCACCTCGCCGTCGGCCGGGATGATGTCGCCGGCCTCGACCAGGAAGAGGTCCCCCTGGCGCAGGTCGGTGGACGGCACCAGGTCGAACTGGGCTGTCGTGCTCGGGGCCGGCGCAGCTTGCGCGCCTGGTTTCCTGCCGGGTGCGGCGCAGCGCCTCGGCCTGGGCCTTGCCGCGCCCCTCGGCCAGCGCCTCGGCAAAGTTGGCGAACAGCACGGTGAACCACAGCCAGACAGCCACCGCGCCGATAAAGCCGGCCGGCGCCTCGCCGCGGCCCAGGACGGCCTGCAGCCACAGGGCGGTGGTCAGCAGGCTGCCGACTTCGACCACGAACATGACCGGGATTGCGCACCATGTGGCGCGGGTCGAGCTTGCGGAAAGCGTCGACGAGCGCCCGGCGGTACAGCGCCCGGCGGAGCGACGTCCCCCCTGTCTCCTGAGATCGGCATCATGGCTTCTCTCGCGACTGCAGACTGACAGTGTCCATCCGCCTTGTGCATGTGCATTCTGCCTTGTGCCTGTCTACATTCCCAGCATCAAGTGCTCGACGATCGGGCCCAAGCGCCAGGGCCGGCAGGAAATTCAGCGCCCCGACCAGGATCACCACGGCGATCAGCCAGGCGACGAACAGCGGACTGTGGGTGGGCAGCGTGCCGGCGCCGGCCGGGCACTTTTTCTTGGCGGCCAGCGCGCCCGCCAATGCCAGGGTCGGGATGGCCAGCCAGAAGCGGCCGATCAACATGGCCAGCCCGCCGGTGATGTTGTAGAACGGCGTGTTGGCGCTCAGCCCGGCGAAGGCGCTGCCGTTGTTGTTGCCCTGCGACGAATAGGCGTACAGCATCTCGCTGAAGCCGTGCGGCCCGGGGTTGAAGATGGCCGCCCGGCCCGGCCCGGTGACCACGGCCAGCGCGGTGAGGCCAAGCACCAGGAGCGGCATGATCAGGATGAGCAGCGAGGCCATCTTCATCTCGTAGGCCTCGATCTTCTTGCCCAGGTACTCGGGCGTGCGGCCCACCATCAGCCCGGCGACGAATACGGCGACGATGACAAAGGCCAGCATCCCGTACAACCCCGAGCCCACGCCGCCGAAGATCACCTCGCCCAACTGCATCAGGATCAGCGGCCCAGCCCGCCCAGCGGCGTGTACGAGTCGTGCATCGAGTTGACCGAGCCGTTGGAGGCGGCCGTCGTGGCGGTGGCCCACAGCGCCGAGTTGGCGATGCCGAAGCGCACCTCCTTTGCCTTCCATGTTGCCGCCTGGCTGCGTGCTGCTTGCCGGCCTGGTCCACGCCGAGCCCTGCGAGAGCGGGTTGCCGCTCTGCTCGGCAGCCACGACAAGGGCCAGCAACGCCAGCGAAGACGAGGGCCATCGCCGCCAGCACGGCCCAGCCCTGGCGCGTGTCGCCGACCATCTTGCCAAAGGTGTAGCACAGCGCGGCCGGGATGAGCAGGATGGCCAGCATCTCGAGGAGATTGGAGAGGGGGTCGGGTTCTCGAAGGGTGCGCCGAGTTGGCGTTGAAGAAGCCGCCGCCGTTCGTGCCGAGCTGCTTGATGGCGATCTGCGACGCGGCCGGGCCAAGCGCCAGCACCTGCTGGTCACGATGCTGCCCTGGTTGTCGACCGTCCCCTGGAGCAGCGGCACCGTCTGCGAGGCCGAGAGGGTCTGCACCATGCCCTGCGACACCAGCACCAGCGCCAGGACGAGCGACAGCGGCAGCAGGATGTACAGCGTCGTCCGCGTCAGGTCCACCCAGAAGTTGCCGATGGTGCGGGCAGAGTGGCGGGCCAGGCCGCGGATCAGCGCCACCAGCACCGCCATGCCGGCGGCAGCGGAGACAAAGTTCTGCACCGTCAGCCCCAGCATCTGCGTAAGTGGCTCATCGTCGTCTCGCCGCTGTAGCTCTGCCAGTTGGTGTTGGTGGCGAAGCTGGCCGCGGTGTTGAAGGCCAGTCCGGGGGAAACGGCGCCAGCCCGGCGGGTTGAGCGGCAGCCCACCCTGCAGCCGCTGGAGGAGGTAGAGCAGTGCCATGCCGGCGCCGCTGAACAGCAGCAGGGCACCGGCGTAGCGCTTCCAGTCCATCTCCTTCTCGGGACATACGCCTGCCAGCCGGTACATCACGCGCTCCGCCGGCCCGAAGACGCGTGCCAAGACGATGGGCTCTCCCTGGTAGACGCGGGCCATGTAGGCGCCGAGGGGCTTGACCAGGAGAAGCAGCAGGAGCAGGTACACCCCGATCTGGACGAGCGCTGCCGCGGACATCAGAACGCCTCCGGCTTCAGCAGGGCGACGAGCAGGTACACGAACAGGGCCAGGACGATCAGCCCTGCAATCAGGTACAGCGCATTCACCTTGCCCCTCCCATTAGCCGCTCGCAGAGCGCGAGCAAGCCGGTAGAAAGTGCAAAGAAGGCGACTGCCAGAGCGACGTAGACAAGGTCCATGCCCATCTTCCCCTATGCTGCACAAGAGTGCGATGGCTCGATGACCATCGCATGGACATTGTACCGTAGATTGGCTCAGTTGCGCGTCAAGGCCGGCGCCGCATTGCTCAAGCTCTGGTCAACACGCGTCTTGATGCTTTCTTGACGAGGAAATGCCCGTCGTTGAGCCTTTCTTGTTCTTCAGCCAATCCCGGGTATACTGTCGGAGAGTGTCAGAGGGCCGTGATCTCTGGATCAATCTGGGCGCCTGCTGCCAGGTGCCTCTTGGGCATGTACAGGACGAGAGGAAAGCGAATGCCTTCGGTCAAATTGGAAGAAAAGAACGGCACGACCGTAGTGAGCATGAGGGCCGAGTACACGCCGCCCCGCTCGTGGCGCACCTGGCTGATCGGCCGGCCGCTGGCGACCGCCGATGCGCCCCACCAGACGATCCGCAAGATCGTCGGGCTGGCGGTGTTTGCCTCCGATGCGCTGTCCTCCATGGCCTACGGCCCCCAGGAGATGCTGGTTGTCCTGGCCGCCGCCGGGACGGCGGCCTTCGGCTATGCCTTTCCTCTCTCGCTGGCTATCGTCGCTCTGCTGGCCATCCTGACCCTCTCCTATGAGCAGACGATCCATGCCTATCCGGGCGGCGGCGGGGCGTACATTGTCGCCCGCGACAACCTGGGTGAGGTGCCCGCGCAGGTGGCCGGCGCGGCGCTGCTGACCGACTATATCCTGACCGTGGCCGTGTCCATCTCGTCCGGCGTGGCCCAGATCGTGTCGGCCTTTCCTGCGCTGTACGCTTACCGCGTCTGGATCGCCGTTGGGCTTGGTGCTGTTCGTCATGGTGATCAACCTGCGGGGCGTCAAGGAGTCGGGGGCCGTGTTTGCGATGCCCACCTACTTCTTCCTGGGAATGATGTCCCTGACGGTCGGCGTGGGTCTGGTGCGGTACCTGACCGGCGCGCTGGGCGTGGTCACCGATCCGCCGGTCCATGGAGCGGCTGCACGAGGCGCAGGCGATTGCGCTGTTCCTGATCCTGCGCGCGTTTGCCAGCGGCACGACCGCCCTGACCGGCGTGGAGGCCATCTCCAACGGCATCCCCGCCTTCAAGGAGCCGCGCAGCCGCAACGCCGGCATCACGCTGATCTGGATGTCGGCCATCCTGGGGACGCTCTTTCTGGGCATCACCTTCCTGGCCGAGCGGATCGGCGCGATCCCCTCCGAAGCGCGAGACGGTCATCTCGCAGCTGGCACGGACGGTCTATGGCGGGCGGGGTGTGCTGTACCTGGGTGATCGTGGCGCACCACTGTCATCCTGATCATGGCTGCCAACACCTCCTTCGCCGACTTTCCGGGCTGAGTGCCCTGGCGCGCGGCCGACGGCTTCCTGCCGCGGCAGCTTGCCTATCGCGGCAGCCGGCTGGTCTACTCCCGGGGGATCGCACTGCTCGCCGGGGTCGCTTGCCTGCTGATCATCCTGTTCAAGGCCAGCGTCACCAGCGCTGATCCCGCTGTACGCCATCGGCGTCTTTCTTTCGTTCACCCTGTCGCAGGCCGGCATGTCGCACCGCTGGTGGAAGATCGGCCACCTGGAGCCGGGCCGGGAGATCAAGGAACGCGGCTCGACGCTGCGCTACGAGAGCGGCTGGCGCACCAAGATGGTCATCAACGGCTTTGGCGCCTCTGCACCGCGATTGTGGCGATCGTCTTTGCCGTCACCAAGTTCAGGGACGGCGCGTGGATCGTGATCCTGCTCATGCCGGCTCTGGTGGTCATCTTCTCCCGCATCCACCGCCACTACCGGAACCTGGCGGCAGACCTGTCGCTCGAGAAGCACTGGGCAGAGCCGCCGGCGACGACGCGCCACCGCGTGATCCTGCCGATCGGCGGAGTCCACCAGGGTACGCTGGAGGGGCTGCGCTACGCGCGCGCTCTCTCGGATGACGTGACCGCCGTCCACGTCTCGATGGACTCGGGCGAGGCAGAGAGGATCAAGGAGAAATGGGAGACGTGGGGCGAGGGGGTGCGGCTGGTGATCCTCGATTCGCCCTACCGGCTGCTGCTGGAGCCGCTCCTGGAGTACATCGAGCAGGTCGCCAGCCACAGGCAGACCGGCGAGCTGATCACGATCGTGGTGCCCCAGTTCGTGCCACGGCACGCATGGCACAACGTGCTGCACACGCAGGCTGCGCTCATGCTGCGCATGGCGCTCCTCTCCAAGCCGGGCATCACGGTGACGGACGTTCCGTACCAGGTGCGGTAAGGGGACTCGCTTCTGCGTTTTCAGGACGGGCCCGTCTCTTCCAGCCCTCGCGCGCATCTTTTCGCCCTCCTCGCTGTTATACACTGTGTTGGGTATTCGATCATCCGCTGAGGAGGAATCATGAAGAAAGTCATCGTCGTGACCGACAGCACGGCCGGGCTGCCGTCTGATCTGGCCGCCCAGGCCGGGCTGCGTGTCATCCCCCTTTGGGTGCACTTTGGGGAGACGCAGTACCGCGACGGCGTGGACATCACGACCGAGCAGTTCTACCCGATGCTTGCCAAGGCCAAGAAGCTGCCCACCACCTCGCAGCCTTCCGCAGGCGAGTTCCTGCAGTTCTACCGCAGCCTGACCGGGGAGGCGGAAGCGATCGTCTCGATCCACATCTCGGCAGAGCTGAGCGGCACGGTGGCCTCGGCCCTGGCTGCCCAGCAGATGTTCGACGACGTGCCGGTGCATGTCGTGGACGCGCGCTCGACTTCGATGGGGCTGGGGCTGATTGCGCTGGCCGCGGCCCGCGCTGCGGCGGAGGGGCAGAGTGCGGAGCAGGTGGCCGCGCTGGCGGAGCGGCTCGTGCCACGCATGAACATCATCTTCGTGGTGGATACGCTGGAGTATCTGCATAAAGGAGGGCGGATCGGCGGCGCGAGCGCCTTCTTGGGCTCGATCATCCAGATCAAGCCGATCCTGCATCTGGAAAACGGGCGCATCGAAGCGCTGGACAAGGTGCGCAGCCGGAAGAAGGCGATGGACCGGCTGCTCGAGATCGTCGCCGAGCGTGTCGGCACTGCTCGCTCCCTGCGCGGGGCCATCGTGAACGCCCTCGTGCCCGAGGAGGCGGAGGCGCTGCGGCAGAGGCTGGCGGCTGCTCACCACTTCGACGAGCTGTACGTGACGGCACTCAGCCCGGCCATCGGCACCCACACGGGCCCGGGAACCATCGGTATCGGGTTCTACAGCGAGGAGTAGAGCGAACGAGACCTGACAGGTCTCGAAGACCTGTCAGGTCTCTTCCTTGCCCGCAACTACCTCCGCACCAGGTCGATGCCCCCCACACCGGCCGTCGCGCTGATACTCCCTTTCTCCCCCGTGCCGATAGTGCCATGGATCGAGCGCACCCCCACGCTGCCGTCGACCGGCAGCTCGCTGCTCACGCCCCCCAGGCCAGTTGTCAGGTCGACCCTCACGTCCGCATCCGCCCGCAGTCGCAGCGTGATACCCCCGGCACCCACGTGGAAGGTGCACGCTCCCGAGGGCTGGCCCTCGTAGTCGATGCCGCCCGCGCCGGCGGTCAGCCGGGCCGGGCCGGACGCGCCCTGGATCGTGATGCCGCCCGCGGCTGCATCCGCTTCCAAGTCTCCCTGCACGCCGTACACCTCAATTGCTCCGGCGGCGGTGCGCAAGTCCAGGTCCGTCTCGGCGGGCACCGTGATCTCGAGTATGACCCGCCTGTTGCTGCTACTCACCCCCGTGAAGCTGGTCTTGACCTCCACGCGCGAGCCCTCTCCGCTCATCTCAACGCGGATGTCCTCCAGGTCGCGCGCTCCGCGGGCCACCCTGGTTGCCACCACGCGGATGGTGTCCTCCCCGCCGGCGCGGATCGTCACAGCCCCGGCAAAGTTCGAGACGTCCAACGTCGGCCCGCTACCCACCTCAAAGACCTCCTCGGTCCGGTCGCTTATCTCCGGGCCGGGCAAGTCCACCTGCACCAATGGACCGCGGGTATCGCCGTCCAGGACCGACCGGACGATGGCCGGCACGCCGATGGCCCCGGCGACGCCAGGGCGCAGCAGCAAGGCCAACCCCAAGCCGGCCACCAACACGACCCAGATCCATACGCCCCTCTTCTTCGATTCCATCTCTTTCTCCTCCACAACTGTCTGCGAGGATTGTAGCATCGGGGTGGGTGATATGTCATCCCCAAGCTGGGGGAGACGCAGGGGGATTCGGTTCTTGGCAGCTTCACCCTCTTCGGCTACAATCTTGGACATGTTGTTGATCACGGGCCACCTCCGCCGCGGCGACGAGCTCCCCGGTGCGCGCACCGCGCCCCCGACCACGAGGCCGAGAGCAACATGGAGTGGCGGCTCGTGAAAGAGTTCCGCCGCATCCCGCGCGAGCTGCACCCCGATGCCCTTGCCGCCATCCGGACGATATCGCGGGCCGAGAAGCGCCTGCGCTACCGCGTGATTGGTGACGACGTGGTCGACCCGAAGGCCGGCTAGCCCTACTCCGCCTGCCCATGCTTGAGCCCCCGGATCTGCAAGTCGAGGCAATCCGTGCCTGCCTGCGGCAGGCCTACGGGATCGAGGCCGCCCGGGTTGCCTTCCTCCCCCTGGGAGCCGATGCGAATACCGCCGTCTACCGTGTGCAAGGCTGCGATGGGACGCCTTACTTCTTGAAGCTTCGTTGGGGTGCGTTCGACGAAACGTCCGTGGAATTGCCCCGGTTCCTGTGCGATCAAGGTGTGAGCCACGTCATCGCTCCTCTTCCGGCACGAAGCGGCCTCCTCTGGGCCGACTTGCACGACTGCAAAGCGATCCTCTACCCGTATGTCGAGGGCCGAGACGGCTACGCCGTCCGGCTGTCGGAGCGGCAATGGAGCGAGTTCGGCGCAGCAACCAGGCAGATTCACTCCCTGGTGCTTCCCGCCGCGCTGGCCGGCCGCATCCGGCGGGAGACATACTCTCCCCGGTGCCGAGAGGCCGTCAGGGCGGCCATGGGGCGCTTGGACGAGGTTATCGACGAGCCGGTCGCGGCCCGGCTGGCGGCCTTCCTGGAAGGAAAGCACGACGAGGTCCTCTGCCTGGTCGGCCGCGCAACAGCGCTGGCACACAGCCTGCAGAGCCACTCCCCGGAGCCGGTCCTGTGCCACTCCGACCTGCACGCCGGCAACCTGCTGATCGACGGCGGGGGCCGGTTCTACATCGTGGATTGGGACGAGCCGATCCTGGCGCCGAAGGAGCGGGACCTGATGTTCATCGGCGGCGCGCAGGGGTTTGCCGGCTACAGTGCCGGGGAGGAAGAGGCGCTCTTTTACCGGGGGTATGGCCACGTGGAGATCGACCCGGCCGCGCTGGCGTACTACCGCTACGAGCGGATCGTGGCGGACCTGGCAGAGTTCTGCGAGCAACTGCTCTGGACGGCCGAAGGCGGGGCGAACCGAGAGCAGGCGCTGCGCTGGGCGATGTCGAACTTTCTGCCGGGCCATGCGCTGGAGGCGGCGTACCGGTCGGACGTGGCTTGGCCGGCGGTGCGCCGGTAGGGGATTCCGGAGGCGCTCCAGCCATGGGGCAGGCGCCGCTTGCCTTGCCCCATGCCCCATGCTATAATCCCATTTGAATCTAGGATTGCAGTGTCGCAATTGGTGAGTGCCAGAAGATACCCGAACTCGTGAGATATTCGGCACACCGGGTATTTTTTGTTGTCTTGACACCGCCTGCCGTGTTCCAAGCACCGGGCCCGTGCTTACAAGGGCCCAAGTAGACGAAACGAAATCAAGGAGAGGATTCAAATGAGCGAGCTAAATCCATTCCAAATCGCCCAGCACCAGTTGGACGAGGCGGCCAAGATCATGGGCCTGGACGAGGCGACCCATGAGCTGCTGCGTTGGCCCCTGCGCGAGCTGTGGGTCACCCTGCCGGTCCGCATGGACGACGGCACGACCAAGATCTTTCACGGCTTCCGCGTCCAGTACAACGACAGCCGTGGACCGACGAAGGGCGGCATCCGCTTCCTCCCGACGAGACGATCGACACCGTCCGCGCACTGGCGGCGTGGATGACGTGGAAGACCGCCGTGGTAGACATCCCGCTCGGCGGCGGCAAGGGTGGCATCATCTGCGACCCGAAGTCGCTGTCCAAGTTCGAGTTGGAGCGCCTCAGCCGCGCCTACATGCGCGCCATCGGGCACTTCATCGGCGAAGAGACGGACATTCCGGCGCCGGACGTCTACACCACGCCCGCAGATCATGGCCTGGATGATGGACGAATACGCCGTCATGCGCGGCTACAACGTCCCCGGCGTCATCACCGGCAAGCCGCTGGCGCTCGGTGGCTCGGCCGGCCGCGGCGACGCGACCGCCAAGGGCGGCATGTACACCATCCGCGAGGCGGCCAAGATCCTGGGCATCGACCTGCAAAGGCGACCGTCGCCGTCCAGGGCTATGGCAACGCCGGCCAGTTCGCCCACTCAGCTCATGGCCAAGATGTTCGGCTCCAAGGTCGTGGCCGTGTCGGACTCCAGGGGCGGCGTCTACTGTCCCGAGGGGCTCGACTTTGACGCCGTCATGGCCTGGAAGGACCAGAGCACGGCACCGTCCAGACCTACAAGTGCTGCGCTTCCTGCCAGCCGATCACCAACGAAGGGCTGTTGGAGCTGGATGTGGACATCCTGATCCCGGCTGCCCTGGAGAACCAGATCACCGGCGAGAATGCCGGCCGGGTGAAGGCCAAGATCCTCGCCGAGCTGGCCAACGGCCCGACGACCCCCGAAGCCGACGACATCCTGTTCAAGAACGGCGTCTACGTCATCCCCGACTTTCTCTGCAATGCCGGTGGCGTGACCGTCTCCTACTTCGAGCAGGTCCAGAACGCCTACGATTACTACTGGACCGCCGAAGTGGTGTACGAGCGGCTCGACAAGAAAA
This sequence comes from uncultured Chloroflexia bacterium, assembly GCA_963701775.1. Taxonomy (GTDB): domain Bacteria; phylum Chloroflexota; class Anaerolineae; order JAAYZQ01; family JAAYZQ01; genus DAOQVR01. The sequence goes on along the minus strand of CAVPBH010000023.1, from coordinate 22,169 downwards.
TGACCGCGGCATTCCATGCCGTGCACGAGACCGCCAAAAAGTACGGCGTCAACAACCGCATGGGCGCCTACATCGTCTCCGTCGCCCGCGTAGCCGAGGCGATGAAGCTGCGCGGCTGGGTATAGTTCCTCGCGTCTTTGTAGAGGCGGGTCTCAGACCCACCCGTACGCGTCCACGGAACCAAGGCCTCCGAGGTTTTCAAGACCTCGGAGGTCTTTTGTTCTCCGGACGATGCCTCTCGGTCAGCGTCACGGCTCGCATGGCGAGCGTCGAGAAAGCCGTGCTGTGCGACCGGCACCGGCTGCCGTTTGCTGCGGAAGCGCACCGGCCTCCGGCCTCCGAAGCGGGCTGGACCTCCTTGCACTGTGTACCGTTCTCGTCTACAATCATCTGAGGGTCACCAAGGACCGATCTGACGAACAAGGAGGAGCAATGGATCAGCCTGAGGATCTCCGTCTCTGGCTTGAAGTCTATCGTAGTCCCGAGCCCAGACAGTTCGAGCCTGGGTTTCACCTGAACCTACTCGAAAGAGCCATCGTCCGGCTCGACGTGTGGGTCTCCGGTATCGAGTGGTTCCTGTTCGGGGATCCGTTGACGCGCCGGTTCATGGCTGAGCATGCCTACATGCACTGGATCATCGGGCTCTGCTGCATCCTGTGACCCCACTCGCCGCCTGGCTCCGGGCGCACATGGTGGAGCGCGGCCTCACCCAGGCCGCGCTCTGCGAGCGCGCCGCCGTAGGTGCCGGCACCATGCGCGACATCCTGCTCAGGGGTCACATCCCCAAGGTCGAGACCCTCTTCCGCTTGGCCGACGCCCTCGAATCCTCCCGCCTTGATCTCCTGGTCGTCGCCGGCCACCTGCGCCGCGAAGAGCCGGCCACAGGAGGTGTCGCCTGCCCCGAGGCCGGCGATCATCTCGTCCAGGAGCTTCTCGACGAGTTTCGGCGCATCCCCGAGCAGCACAAGCCCCAGGCCCTTGCCTACCTCCGCGCTCTGGCCGGCTCACATGATCCCAAGTCGCTCCCCCCCGATCCCGCCTACTTCTCGCCCGGCGATGACTTGAGGTCTTCACAAGACCCGGCGCCCGAAGCCCCGGCCCGCAAGCGCGACATCGCGCACTACACGTTCGAATGGGTCACCTCGATCCGGCCGCGCCGCGACCCCAGCGGCGCGATAGCACAGCAGGTGTATGACCAACCGGGAGAGCGCCTGAACCGTCATGGCGCCGGCCCCTTCTGCCGCTTCGACTTCCCCAAGAACTGGTCCTTTGCCGGCGTCTACTCAATCACGGTCGAGGAGCAGGTGACGTACGTGGGCGAGTGCAAGAACCTGTCTGTTCGCTTCAGTCCACTCGGGTACGGCCACATCACGGCGCGCAACTGCCTCCACAATGGGCAGGCGACCAACTGCCGCGTCAACGCCCTGATTTTGGCCCAGTGCCTGACGGGCAAGTCGGTCGACGTCTGGTTCCTGCGCAGCAGGAAACGCCACCGGATCGAGGAAGAGCTCTGCGGCCTGCTACAGCCGCCCTGGAACCGGCCGCACGGCTGGCGCCGCCGCGCTCCGGCAAGACAGAGCAGAGGGGACACGAGCGTGCCCAGCCAAGAAGGGAGTCGGGGCGGTCAGACTTGAACTGACGACTTCTTGGTCCCAAACCAAGCGCGCTACCGACTGCGCTACGCCCCGATGCCGGCAGTATAGCCCAGATGGCCGCCAGGGTCAAGCCGCCCGGCTGGGCAGACCCGCCCGTACAGCAGAGAGACTCCGAGGTCTCGCAGACCTCGGAGCTCTCTCGCTTCCCGGAGATGCCTACGGCAGGTAGGTCAGCGGATTGCGCATCGTCCTGTCTTTGATGATCTCAAAGTGCAGGTGGGGACCCGTCGACCGCCCGGTGTTGCCCATGTCCGCAATCCGCTGGTTCTTCTTGACAATGTCCCCCGCCGTCACGTACAGCTTGCTCAGGTGCGCGTAGCGCGTCCAAAAGCCGTTGCCGTGGTCGATCACGATCTGCACGCCATAGCCCCAAGTATCCGTCCCTGCGGAAACCACATAGCCGTCGTCCGCGGCGACCACCGGCGTCCCGACGCGGTTGGCGATGTCGATGGCGGTGTGCTTGCTCCAGAAGCGCTGGCTGAGGTAGCCGCGCGTCGGCCAGGCGAACTTGCCCGTGCCGTCGGGCGCGCCCTTGGGCGCCGTGCCCACCTTGGTCATCGGGTAGAGGACGGTCGCCGGCGGGGCCGGCTTCTGGCCGCCCACCAGGAGGATCCTCTGGCCGGCGACGATCTCGAAGGGCTCGACCAGATGGTTGGCCTCCCAGGCGGTGACCTTGGCGACGGTGGTCTTGTAGGTCTTGGCAAGCTTGGCCAGCGTGTCGCCCTTCTTCACGGTGTAGTAGACGCCGTCCACGGGCGGCACATTCAGCACCTGGTTGACGGCCAGCAGCGAAGGATCCTGCTCGACCGGCGGGTTTGCCCAGAGCATCGTCTCGACCTTGAGCCCAAAGTTCTGCGCGATCAGCCACAAGTTGTCGTTGACCTGCACGGTGTAGGTGATGACGTCGGTCCGCGCGCGCTCGGGAATGATGGTGTGGGCGACCGGTGCTGCCAGGAGGCCCGTGGACCCGTCGGGCTCGCGCAGCATGCCCCGGTTCGAGGGCAGCTCGTCGGCGATGGTCCCGCCGATGTTGGCGCCCAGATCGGGTGTGGGGAGAAGGATGTTGATCTGCGGGAGAGTGAGCCGGCCGGCGACGATGACGCCCACGGCCAGGCAGAGCACGACCACGTGGAGTGCATAGCGCTGCAATGCCGGGCCCTCGCCGGAGCCCACGCGCAGCCATCGCCAGAGCCGGGCAACGCCGGCGCGCACCGGCACGTGCCTCGCTCGCGCACCGGCTTCCCGTGCGGCAGCCCGTGCCGCAGCTCCGACCTCGTCTGCCACAGGCTGCCAGGCCGCGACGCTCTTGCGCCAGCGGCCGACCCGCTCCTGGACAGGGTAGGTGAGCTGCTTCAGCGCCTGGAGCCTGCTCATCCAGGCCCTCAGTAGCTCACCGCTCTCTGATGGAGGCTTTGTATCTGATTCGATCAACCGTTCACTCTGCATGAATTCTGCTGCACAGGCGGGCGCTGACAGCGAGAGAAGCATAGCATGGAACTGGGGGAATGCAAAATCCAGGGGTTGGGCTGTCATGCGCAAGCACGCTCGGCTTGCGCAACAGCCCAGGGGTATCAGGGCCGGAAGCCCTACATGTCGCGGCTGAGCGACGACAGGAACTCGGCGTTGCTGCGCGTCTTGCCCAGCCGGTCCAGGACGGGCTCCACGGCGTCTGCGCCGCCGCCCAGGGCGTCGATCATGCGCCGCAGCGTCCACACCTTGGAAGCGTCTCGCGCGACATGAGCAGCTCCTCACGCCGGGTGCTGGTGCGCTCGATGTCGATGGACGGGAAGATGCGCCGCTCTGCAAGCTTGCGGTTCAGGTGCATCTCCATGTTGCCGGTGCCTTTGAACTCCTCGTAGATCATGTCGTCCATGCGGCTTCCGGTGTCGACCAGGCAGGTGGCGATGATCGTCAGGCTGCCCCCTTCCTCGATCTTGCGCGCGGCGCCGAAGAAGCGCTTCGGCGGGTAGAGTGCCGCGGGATCGATGCCGCCCGAGAGGGTGCGTCCGCTGGGTGGCACGATCAGGTTGTAGGCACGCGCCAGGCGGGTGATCGAGTCGGCGAGGATGACGACGTCCTGGCCGATCTCCACCAGCCGCTTGGCGCGCTCCAGTGCCATCTCGGCCACGCGCACGTGGTGCTGGTCACCGGCTCGTCAAAGGTGGCAGCCGTGACCTCCGCCTCGACCGAGCGGGCCATGTCGGTCACTTCCTCGGGCCGCTCGCCGATCAGGACGACCATCATGTGCACGCCGCTCTGGTTGGCACTGATCCCGTTGGCGATTTCTTTCAGAATGGTGGTCTTGCCGGCCTTGGGAGGCGAGACGATCATGCCGCGCTGGCCTCGCCCGATCGGCGCCAGCATATCGAGCAGGCGGGTCGAGAGCGGGAGTCTGCCCCGTTTCGAGCTTGAACGCCTGGTTCGGAAAGATGGGCGTAAGCCGGTCGAACCAGGGCCGCAGCTTGGCCTGCTCGGGGTCCATGTTGTTGACGGTCTCGACGCGCAGCAGCCCAAAGTACTTTTCGTTCTCCTTGGGCGCCCGCACTTGGCCGATGACGGTATCGCCCGGGCGCAGGCCAAAGCGGCGGATCTGCGACTGCGACACATAGATGTCCTCCGGGCTGGGCAGCAGGTCCCCGCGCCGCAGGAAGCCCAACCCGTCCTGCACGACGTCGAGGATGCCTCCGCCAAAGAGGAGCCCCTGCTTTTCGGCTTCGGCCTGCAGCAGCCGCATGGCCAGGTCATGTTTCTTCAGCCGGCTGTAGCCGGTGAGTTCGTACTGGCGGGCGAGCTCCTCAGCTCGGCCACGCGTCTTGGTCTCCAGCTCAACGATGTTCATTCGTTTCCTCCGAAGCGGGACGCGCAGCTATCGCGGCCCTGGTGTCGTGGTCCTTGGTCAATGGGGTGAGGCGATTCCACCTCACCGGGATATCGTGTCGGCCATGGTTTCGTAGCAGGCGAGCGTTCAGTGCGAGTCCTGCCATGATTGCCGGATGGCGTTCCCCCGGCGCGCCAGACACAAGCGCGCGCCACCCGGAAGCTTGATGTGGAATGGCCCTGTTTAGATGAGGTCGACAGGCACTTCAACGACGACCCAAGTATAGCACGCTTCTTTCAGGACGTCAAGATCCGGTTCAGGGACTTCATGGGCCCTCTGAACCGCGCTGCGTGACCCGGCCCGGCAGAGGCCAACCCTAGTCGAACCGGATCTGGCTGTAGCGCATCAGCTTGTCCCAGCGGTGGGTCGCCTCGACGTAGCGCAGCGTGCCCGACTTGGAGCGCATCACCATCGAGTGTCGGTTCCGCGCGCCACCACCAAAGTAGCGCACGCCGTCGAGCAGCTCGCCGTCGGTCACGCCCGTCGCCGCGAAAAAGACGTTTGCCCCGCGCACCAGGTCGTCGATGCCCAACACCTTGTCTAGGTCAACACCCAGCTCGGCGGCGCGTTTCTGCTCCTCCTCGCTCTGTACCCAGGGCTTGCACTGCATGTCGCCGCCGATGCACTTGAGCGCGCAGGCGCTGAGCACCGCCTCCGAAGCGCCGCCGATGCCCATCAGGACGTCGATGCCCGAATCGGGCATGGCGGTCATGAGCGCGCCGGCAATGTCGCCGTCGGCGATCAGCCGGATGCGCGCGCCGGCACGGCGCACCTGCCCGATCAGCTCCTCGTGGCGCGGCCGGTCGAGGATAATCACCGTCAGGTCTTCGATGTCCTTCCGCTTGGCCCGGGCGATCGTACCGCAGGTTTACGTCTACGGCGGCGTTAACGGTAGACGGAGCCGGCGGCGTCCGGGCCGACGGCGACCTTGCCATGTACTGCGTCCCCCGCGGATCGAACATGGTGCCCCGCTCCGAGAGGGCGACCACCGACAGCGCACCCGAGCGGCCCAGGGCCAGCACGTTCGTGCCGTCGATCGCGTCGACGGCAATATCCACCCTGCGGTTGGTGTCCCGTACCCAGCGCCTGGCCGTTGAATAGATGCGCGACCTGTCCCTCGTCGCCCTCCCCGATTACGACGACGCCGTCCATCTCGACGCTGTCGAGGACCAGCCGCGTCGCATTCATGGCCGCCTGGTCGCTCGCTTCCCGGTCGCCGCGTCCCATCCACCGGCCGGCCGCCATGGCGGCCGCCTCGGTCACCCGCGCGAGCTCCATGGCCAGGTTGCGATCAGGTTCCTGGTTCGCCATTTCGATTCCTCCTTCCGTTGTATGGTAGGTGCGCTGCACCTGCCGTTTCCTATGGCCGCCCAACGACGATCTCACCCAGGCAAAAGTCGCTTCCGCCGGGCACAATCCCGCGGCTCCACGCCACCGGCCGGCTGTCCCGGCTCACCCGCAGCTTGAGGGCATAGCGCCCCGGCCCGAGATCGGCCGGCAGGCTCAGGCGGATCACCTGGCGGACGGACTGGCCCTCTGCCCACCGGCTCGTCGGGAAGCTCCCGCCCACAGGCACCTCGGAAAGTGCGGTGCCGTTGAGCAGGATCTCCAGGCCAAGGTCGCCGTCGTTGGTCTCCGCTGCCTGCCAGAGGAGCGTGAGCGCCGGCGAGGCGCCTGGTGCATAAACGGCCGCTGCGTCCGGTGCCGTGTAGCCCAGCAGCGCCACCGTGCCGAAGCGCGCCCGCGAGGTGCGCGCGATACTCGTCTCCAGGCTGCGCCCCTCCGGCAAAGCCGGGTTCCCGGCCAGCGGCTGGGCCGGCAGCTCTACGCGGCCGTGCTCCTGCCCCGGGGGAGCCGGATCGTAGAGGATGACCAGCGGCGTGTAAAGGCCCGGGGCAGCGCCGGCCGGCCAGCGGATCTCGTAGGCGTCGGCGACGACCTCGCCCGGCCGCCAGGCCGTCACCGGGTAGGTCCAGGCCACCGGCTCGGCGTCGACGGCCGCCGTTACCTCACCCTGCGCGTCCACCAGTCGAGCCGAGACTTTGAGCGGCTGCTGCACGCCCTGCGGCGCGCGCCACCAAAGCCGAAGCGTCACCCAGCCCTGGCCGTGGGCGCCGTGTTCTTCCAGGGAGTACCCGAGCAGCTCAATGCCCGGCGCGACCTCCAGGCTCATCGGGTTCGGGATGCCGGCCGTGTCGCGCTGCGGCTCGCCCACCCGCACCAGTGCCTCGGCCTGGCCGGCCATGTCGATCGCGCCGGCGACGGCGCTCAGTGAATAGCGCTCCGAAAGGCCCTCGAGCGAGCGAGTGACGTATACGGTCCGGCCGCGGGCTGCTTCCGCCTCCACCGCCGCCAGGCGCGCAGCCGGATCGTCGGCCACGATGGTGTGCAGGCCCGGCGCCAGCCCCTGTGTCTCCTGGAAGTAGCGTAGCAGGGTCATCTCGCCCAGCAGCCCGACGACGCTGCCGTCCGGTGCGAGGGCGGGGCGCAGCCAATACTGCGCCAGGTCGTGCGCCTCCCAGCGCGCGCTCCGGTCCACCTCCGGGAAGGCGCGCGCGCCGGTGACGGCCACCTGGCCGATCGCGCCCAGCACCAGGATCAAACCGGCGGCCGCCTGCACGCGCCGCATGGCCAGGCTCGGCCCGCGTATGCGCAGGAGGTCGAGCGCATGGTCCAGCCCGGCGCCGGCCCACACGGCCAGGACCAGGAACGCTGGAATGAAAAAGACCTCGAGGTCAGGCGCGCGATAGAGGATGCCAAAGAGGAGGAAGGTGAGAAACGCGGTGCCGGTGAGAGCCAGCACCTTTGGCCGCCGGACCAGGCCGGCGACACCCAGCACGGCCAGCGCCAGCCCCAACGGCCCAAGCTGCGCCCAAAAGAGCCCGGCAAAGCCCGCCGCGTCCATCGGCCGGGCGAGGGGGTTCTCGCCCAGGAAGGAGCCATAGCTGCTGGCCAGTACCCAGCGCCAGAAGCCTCCCCATGTGTTGACATAAGTGCCGTCGAGGGAGCCTACGTCGCCTCGGATGGGCAGATAGAGGTAGAGAAGCAGCGGCAGGACCAAGGCGAGGAGGAGTAGGAAGGCCGGCCGTGCCAGGGCGCGCCGCCAGCGCGGCCACGCCGGTCGCTCGGGACCGAGCAGTGCGGCGCGCGTCGCCACGCGCCGCTCGGTGAGGAGGAGAAAGAGCAGGAGCGCCGGAACGAGCAGGAGCGCGGTGCGGTGGTGGGTCAGCGCAAGCCCGACCAGCGCCGCCAGGCCATAGATCGCCGGATGGAGCTGCAGCCGTGCCTCGGCAGCGCCCCCTCTCCCTTCCAGGGAGAGGGTCGGGGTGAGGGTGGATTCCGGCTCGGCGGGCACTTCTCTCTCCCCCGGCGCCTCCGTCGTTGGCGTGGTGTCCGAGCCCCCTCTCCCTTCCAGGGAGAGGGTCGGGGTGAGGGTGGATTCCGGCTCGGCAGGCATCTCCCCCTCCCCTGCAGCAGCGGTGTCTCCGCTCGTTCCTCCCCCCTGCCGCAGCGGGGGGGACGGAGGGGGGGTATCTTTCAGCGGCCGCCGCGCCCAGCACAGCGCCGCCAGCAGCAGGCCGGCCACAAAGGCCGCGTTCAGCGTGTACACTTCGGCCACGACAGCTTGGGACCAAAAGACCGGCGAGACGGCCAGCGCCCCCGCCGCCAGCAGAGCGGTGCCGCGGCGCCGCGTCATCTGCCGCGCCACCAGGAATACCAGTGCCACAGCGACCGCCCCGGCCACAGCCGAGAGCAGGTTCACCCGCCCGGCCACGTCGCGCCAGGGAACAAAGCCAACGAGCTTGCCGAGCAGCAGGTAGAGCGGGTAGCCGGTAGGGTGTGCGATCGCCATCCGGTGCACGGCGAGAGGAAACTCGAGCGTGTCGTCAAAGAGGGCAACAACCGTGGGCGCGAGCGTGCGCAGGTAAAGGAACAGCGAGAGGAGGAAGCAGGCCACCGCCAGGATGAGATCGCCGGTGCGGTGCCAGGCAGTGCGCGCTCTGCTCAGGAGGTTTCCCAGCTCAGGTCGGCCCACGCCGGTATCCTACCACAATCGCGGCCGTTTGGCAAAAGGGCGGTGCGGCGCACCTCCAAGGTGCGCCGCACCGCGTGAGAGCGTTGCCCTCCGGGCCCCGGGCCGAGGTCCCCCTACCCCGGCACCAGGACCCATCGGGCTAGACCAAAGAGAGGAGAAGACGATGCTACTTCGCCAAGTCGTCCCGCAGCGCCAGGTACTCGTCGCGCGTGATCTCGCCTCGCGCGTAGCGCAGACGCGCGATCTCCAGCGCGTCCTCGCTCCTGGGCGCTGCCGCTGCGCTCTCCGCCGCTGCCGGCTTCCCGCGCCGGCCGTGGCGTACCAGCACCACGATCGCCCACACCACCAACGCCACCAGGAACAGGAAAAGCAGGCACCCAAACAGCGCCATCAAGGGATGGCCGCCCATCATGCCACCACCAAACCCACCACCAAACCGATGAAACGGCATATTGTTTTCCTCCAAGCCAGTATGTGCCGGCCGCGCCGACCGTGGAGTATGCTACCACAGCCCCGTGCCGTTGGCAAGCATCCTACCACAGATCCGGGCGCGGCGTCCTTAAGGCGAGTGTAAGCCAACCTTAAGGAGAATGGAGCCGCGGGCGCGCCAGTTGCCTTATCCCTAGGTCTTGTGGTATACTGTCCATGCGGGGCGGGGCCGGCACCCGCCGAGGAGGATTGCATGTTCTCGTCCGGACTGAGTACCCTGAACTGCGTGTACTTTGCCCTCTTTTTCCTGGGCGTCGGCTATGCCATCTTTGTCGCCGTCACCGGCGGGCTGGGCGGCGGCGATGTGCCGGGCGGCGACATCGACGTGCCCGGCGGCGCGGAGATGGGCGGGGCCGACCTGCCGGCTGGCGGCCTGGATGCCCCCGACGTGAACGTGTCGCCGCTCAGTCCCATCACCATCGCCTCCTTCATCACCATCTTTGGCGGCCTGGGCGTCATCACCCTGCAGTTCCTGGATATCGACCCGCGCTGGAGCCTACTGATCGCCACCGCCGGCGCCCTGCTCGGATCTGGGCTGATGTTCCTCTTTTACAGTCGGGTCCTGATCGGCTCGCAGGCTTCCAGCCAGGTGCAGCGACGGGAGCTGCTCGGCATTGAGGCAGAGGTGACTGTGCCGATCGGCACGACCAATGCGGGCCAGGTCAGCTACGTGACAAAGGCCGGCCGGATGTTCTCGATGGCCCGCTCCCTCGACGGCCGGCCCATCCCACGCGGCCAATTCGTCAGGATCGTGCGCGTCATGGGGCCGCAGGTCCTGGTTCAACCGGCCACGCCCGAGGCCGAAGACCCGGCAGACGGGCGATAATAGGACGATGGACGATAGACGACGGCCCTGGTCCTGTCGGGTCCGTGGTCTGCGCGATCCTAGCCTCTATAATTCCAAGAAGGAGGCTTTTCAATGGTCTACGGAATACTGGTCGCAATTGGCATCCTGTTCGTCCTGATCGTCGGGAGGGTTGTACTGGGCCAGCCGGTACAAGAAGGTCGGCCCGAACCAGGTGTTGGTCATCTCCGGCCGGCGGCGGAGATCCGCATCAACCCGGCGACCGGCAAGAAAGAGCGGGTCGGCTTTCGGGTCGTCAAGGGCGGCGGCACGTTCATCCTCCCGGTGCTGGAGCGCGTCGACATCCTGTCGATGGAAATCCTGACCATCGAGGTAGAGGTCAAGAACGTCTACACCGTCCAGGGCGTGCCGGTGCACGTCGACGGCGTGGCGCAGATCAAGGTCCGGGGCGACGACGCCTCGATCTTACTGCCGCCGAGCAGTTCCTCTCCAAGGGTCCCGGACGGGATCATCCACGTCGCGCACGAGACGCTGGCCGGCCACCTGCGCGCCATCCTGGGCATGCTCACCGTCGAAGAGATCTACAAGGACCGCGACGCCTTTGCCCAGAAGGTGCTGGAAGTCTCGGGCGGCGACGTCGCCAACATGGGGCTGGAGATCGTCTCCTTCGTCATCAAGGACATCCGCGACGACAAGGAGTACCTCGATAGCCTGGGCCGCGCCCGCACCGCCGAAGTCAAGCGCGACGCCAAGATGGGCGAGGCCGTCGCCCAACGCGACGCCACCATCGCCCAGGCCAATGCCGCCCGCGACGCCACCATCCAGTCCGCCACCGCCCGCCAGGAGGGCGAGACGGCCAAGTACCAGGCCGAGACCATGATCGCGGAGGCGCAGAAGAACTACTCGCGTTCAGAAGGCCGACTACGACGCCGAAGTCGAACCGGCGCCAGGTGCAGGCCGAGCTGGCCCGCAAGCTGCAGGAGATGATCACCAGCCAGGAGATCACCGCCCAGCAGGTGCAGATCGAGGTCGTCCAGAAGCAGAAGCAGATCGAGGTGCAGCAGCAGGAGGTCCAGCGCAAGGCGCAGCGAGCTGGAGGCGACCGTGCAAAAGCCGGCCGAGGCCGAGCACTTTCGTATCGAGACCATGGCTTCTGCGAAAAAGTTCCAGACCGAGACCGAGGCCGCCGGCTCGGCCGAGGCCACCCGGCTCCAGGGCCAGGGTGAGGCGGACGCTGCCCGGCTCGCGTGGTCTGGCCCAGGCCGAGGTCATCCGCGCCCACGGCTTTCCGAGGCGGAGGCGATGGAGAAAAAGGCGATGCCGTGGCAGCAGTACACCCAGGCCGCCGTCATCCAGATCCTGGTGGAGGCCTGCCCAAGGTAGCCGCCGCCATCGCCCAGCCGCTGGCGCAGACCGACCGGATCGTGATCATCAACTCCGGCGACGGGGGCGGGGGCGCCAGCAAGCTTACCGCCGACATCAACAGCATCGTCGCCCAGGTGCCGGAGACGCTGGAGGCACTGACCGGGATCAACCTGGTGGAGACGCTCAAGTCACTGCCGGGGATTGGCAAGCCGCCCGAGAAGCCGGCGGAGTAGACAAACCAGGACGGGGCTGTCCAAGAAGCACGAAGCCTGTCATGCTGAGCGAAGCGAAGCATCTCGTTTCTTTTCGTTTCAGACGGAATCAGAGATTCTTCGGTCGCTTCGCTTCCTCAGAATGACGCCTTTTGGACAGCCCCGTCTTCATGGCTGCAGCCGTCCTTGACACCGGTAGTAGAACGTGGTATACTACCAGTAGAAGGATGTCTACTACCATGTCGCACGTCAAGACCGCCATCTCACTCGACGAGGAGCTCTTCGACCGGCTCGAAGCCGCGGCCGAGGAGATGAGGCTTTCCCGCAGCCGGCTGGTCGGCCTAGCCGTGGAAGAGTTCCTGGAGCGCCGCCGTAGCGACGCACTTCTGGCGCAGATTGACCTGGCGTACGAGGGCGAGCCCGATCTGGCCGAGGTGGCGTTGCTGCGCCGGATGGCGCGCCAGCACCGCCAAGTGGTGGAGGGTGCGTGGTGATCCGCCAGGGCGACGTCGTCTGGATCGAGCTCGATGACCCCGCAGGATCGGAGCCCGGTTATCGCCATCCCCACGTTGTCGTGCAGAACGACGTGTTCAACCGGAGCCGCATCGGCACCGTGGTCGTCTGCGCCCTGACCTCAAACCTCAAACGGGCGGAAGCGCCCGGCAACGTCCTTCTTGATCCGGGTGAGGCCGGCCTCCCAAAGCAGAGCGTGGTGAACGTGTCGCAGATCTTTACGGTGGACCGGAGCCGGCTCGGCGACAGGATCGGAACGCTACCGTCCGGCCGCGTGCGCGAGATCGTCGATGGCATTCGCCTGCTGATCGAGCCGCGCGACATCGACTGACGGGGCCGCCGGCCGATGTCACTTGACTTCCGCATCACCGTCGCCGGCGTGGGCGGGGCCGGCGGGCAATGCGTCCAGCGCCTGGTGGACGACGCGCTCAGCGGCGTCCGGTGCATCGCAGTCAACACCGACTGGACTTCACTGGCCCTGCTTACCGTCCCCACCCGCCTGCGCATCGGCACGCACCTGACGCGTGGGCTCGGCGCGGGTGGGCGCCAGGAGCTCGGCGCGCGGGCCGCCGAGGATGCCTGCGAGGCGATCCGGCAGGCGCTCGATGCGCCGGACCTGGCCTTTGTGGTGGCCGGCCTGGGCGGCGGAACCGGCACCGGCGCCGCGCCGGTCGTCGCCCGCATCGCCCGCGAGACCGGCGCCGTGGTCGTGGCCGTCGCGACGCTGCCCTACACCTTTGAAGGCCAACGACGCCGGCGCATGGCCGAGGAGGGAATGGCAGCGCTCTTGGGGAGCGCCGACACCCTCCTTCTGATTCCCGCCGATGCCGCCCTCCCGCTGATCGACAAGAAGTCGTCCCTGGTCCACGCCTTCCACGTGATGGACGAGTATGTGTCGCTGGCCGTGCGCGGAGTCGCCCACCTCTTTCGCACGCCCGGGCTGCTCCTCGTCGACTGGGCCGAAGCCTCCTCCGTCCTGGTGGGAGGCGGCTTGGCGCGCTTTGGCTTTGGCGAGGCGGAGGGCGAGCGTCGCGCGGTGCTGGCGGCCGAGCGTGCGCTGGCGTGCCCGCTCCTGGGCGCTCCGCTGAGCCGGGCCGCCGGCCTGATCGTGAACCGTGACCGGTGGGCCCGACCTCGCCCTCATCGAGGTCAAGGAGGCCGTCGAGGCCATCGTGGGCGCGGCCGGCCCGACCCACGCCTGGTCTACGGCTGCGTAATCGAGGACGCGATGGCCGGCCGGGTGCGCGTCTCGCTCCTGGCGACGGGGCTGCCGGTGGGCTCGATCCCCGTCTACCGCCTCGTGCCAGGGGCAGACCCCCAAGTGCCCTTCTGGCGCGCAACTTGAAGAAAACGTGGAAGCGTGATATGCTCTGGCAAAGCCAGAGCGGCGTTGTCAACCCATGACGAGCCAAATCCGACCCTGCGAAAGCGACAGATGAGCCTGCTTCAGCTTGCCTGGAAGAACATCTCCGGCAAAGGGTTGCGCAGTTGGATCGTGGCGCTCTGCGCCCTCATAGTGGGCGCCTTTGCGCTGTTCTCGACGCACTTGTTGCGCGGGGCAGTCACCAGCCTGGATCTGGCGGCCGACCGGCTGGGCGCCGACATCATCGTGGTGCCGGAGGGTACCCAGACCCAGATGGAAGGCGCGCTCTTGATGGGCGCCCCAGCGCACTTTTGGATGCCCGAAGAGAACGTGGACAGGCTGGCAGCGATCCCCGGCGTCGAGGCCGTCTCGCCCCAGATCTACCTTGCCACGTTGGTGGGCGTCTCCTGCTGTTCGGTCCCGGAGATGTTCATGATTGCCTACGATCCCGAGACCGACTTTGCGGTGCGACCCTGGCTGGAGAAACAGCTCCCCGCCGGGCTGGGCCTGGGCGAGGTGATCGGGGGGGAATACATCTCGGCCACGGAAGGGGACGACGGCATCCTCGTCTATGGCGCCCGGCTGAAGCTCAAGGGAAATCTCGAGCCGACCGGCACCGGGCTCGACCAGAGCCTCTTCTTCACCCTGGAGACGGCGCGCGAGATAGCGCGCATCTCCGAGACCCAGGCGGAAGAGCCTCTCACCATCCCGCCAAACCAGGTCTCGGCCGTTCTCGTCAAGACCGCACCCGGCGCGGACATCGAGCAGATTGCGGTAGAGATCTACCGGACCGTGCCGGGGGTCTATCCCATTCAGAGCGCCCATCTCTTCCAGTCCTCGCGCTCGCAGCTCAAGGGCCTGCTCACGACGGTCGTGATCATCATAGCTTTGATCTGGATGCTGGCGATCGCGCTGATCGGGATGCTCTACTTGGTGGTCGCGAACGAGCGGCGCAGAGAGCTCAGTGCGCTGCGCGAAAGCGAGGGGAAGCTGCGAACGCTGTTTGACGTGCTGCCCATCGGAGTCTCGGTCCTCGACGAGCAGCGGCGGGTTGTGCAGGAGAACCCTGCCCTCGAGCGGATCCTTCAGCTCCCGAGGGAGGGTCTCCAGTCCGGCGCCCACCAAGCCCGGCGCTATCTCAGGCCCGACGGCACGCCGATGCCGCCGGATGAGTTTCCGAGTGTGCGGGCCGTGCGGCAGGGGCGCTTCGCGCAGAGTCAAATCGGCGTCGTCAAGGAAGACGGCGCGGTGATTTGGACCGACGTGAGTGCCTTGCCCGTCTCCCAGGGCGATTGGCGGGTGGTTGTCGCCACCAGCGACGTAACTCCGCTGAAGCAGGCCGAGGATGCCCTTCTGCGAGCCAACCTTGGGCTGGAGAAGCGGGTCGAAGAGCGGACCGCCGAGCTGGAGCACGCCAACCAGTTGCTGCTGGCCGAGATCCGCGAGCGCCGCCGCGTCGAAGGAGAGCTCCGGCAGAGCGAGCAGCAACTGGAGCTAGCGTGTGGCCGAGCGCACGCGCGAGCTGGCCACGCTCCTGGAGATCTCGAATGCCGTCGCACTCTCGAAAGAGCTGGAGCCTCTGTTGGGCCAAATCCTGGACCTCCTGGGCGAGGTGGTGCGCTACGATGGTGCCACGGCCTACCGGCTGGAACATGACGTCTTGACAGGCCTGTTGCACCGGGGGCCTGTGCCGGTAGACGAGGTGCGGCGGCTGCGCCTGCCGGTGCACCGTCCCTCGCTGGCCCATGACCTGCTCGCCACGCAGGCTCCAGTCTCTATCCCCGACATCCGCGCCGATACCCCGGCCGCCGGCGCCGTGCGCCAGGCCGTCGGCGACGCGTTCGAGGCCCACTTTGGCTACGTCCGCTCCTGGCTGGGCATCCCATTGGCGGTGAAGGGTGTGGTGGTCGGCCTGCTCACCCTCCAGCGCGGCGAGCCGGGAGGCTTTGACGATCGCGAAATCCGGCTGGCCCAGGCCTTTGCCGGCCAGATGGCGGTGGGGGTGGAGAACGCGCGGCTGTATGCGCAGGCGCAGGAGCTGGCCGTCATGGAAGAACGACAGCGCCTGGCGCGGGACCTGCACGACGCCGTCACCCAAACCCTCTTTTCGGCCAGCCTGGCGGCCGAGGTCCTGCCACGCCTATGGAAGAAGGATCCCGAAAAAGGCATGGAGTGCCTGGACGAGGTGCGCGGGCTGACGCGGGGAGCGCTGGCCGAGATGCGTACCCTTCTGCTTGAGCTTCGGCCCTCGGTCCTCGTCGACACAGAACCGGCTGCGCTGCTCCGGCAGTTGGCCGAAGCCGCCGGCAGCCGCGCGCGCATCCCCGTGGTCGTCGACGCCGCGCCCCACTGCGCGCTTCCGGCGGACGTGCAGATCGCCCTCTACCGGATCGCCCAGGAAGCGCTCAACAACGTAGCCAAGCACGCCGGGGCCCACCGCGCCGAGATCACGCTGCATTGCCTCGAGCAAGGGCCCTGCGCCGCCGTCGAGCTATCCGTCCTCGACGACGGCCGCGGCTTTGACCCCCTCAGCCGCCCGCCTGGGAAGGCCGGCATGGGGCTGGGCATCATGCGCGAGCGCGCCGAGGAGGTGGGCGGTGCCCTGCAGTGTGCCAGCGCGCCGGGAAAGGGTACCCGCATCACCTTCACCTGGCCCGCGCCGGCCGCCGAGTGACGGCCCTTCCGGAGGAGAGTACCATGACCGACCAGCCGATTCGCGTTCTGATCGCCGACGACCACGCCCTCGTCCGCACCGGGCTCAAGCTCTTCCTGAGCGCGTTCGACGACCTCGTCCTGGTGGGCGAAGTAGGCAGCGGGGAAGAGGCCGTCCGGCTGTGCGCCTCCACCGAGGCCGATGTTGTGCTGATGGACCTGATGATGCCCGGCATGGGCGGGGTCGCCGCGACCCAGGCCATCCTGCAGGACGCCCCGCGCACGCGCGTCATCGCCCTGACCAACTACCAGGATGTCGAGATTGTGCAGCAGGCCCTGCACGCCGGGGCAACCGGCTATCTCCTGAAGAATGTAACGGCCGGCGAGCTTGGGGATGCCATCCGCGCAGCCCACGCCGGTCGCTCCACCCTGGCGCCCGAGGCCACGCATGCGCTGATCGAAGCGGCGTGTCGCCCGGAGGAGCCCTCTCAGGCACAGGTTCGCTTGACTTCACGCGAGCTGGAGGTCCTTGCCCAGATGATTCGGGGGCTGAGCAACGCCCAGATTGCCGCGCAGCTCGTCGTCAGCCCCGAGACCGTCAAGTTCCACGTGAGCAACATCCTCTCGAAGCTGGGCTGCGCCACCCGCACGGAGGCGGTCGCGCCCGCCCTCGCCCGGGGGCTGGTACCCTTTGAGCCAGGCACCTCATCTGGTCCTGGCGCCTGATCCCGGCCGTACCACACCCCCCGTACAGTGGCACACTGGCACAGTAGACCCGCGCCCCACCCTTAGGGGCGGGTCTCAAACCCGCCCTTACACACCACCGCCCAAGAGGCTCCCGCCCCCACACGCCCCGGTCCGCGAAAAGACTCCCCGATCGGGTAGGTGCCTTTCCCCCCAGGCTGCCGGTGCGCACGGGGATTGCGCGTGGTATCATCGATGTAGGCAGGGGCGGACTCTAGACGCCTGCCGTTGGGCTCAGTGGGGGGAAAACAGGTGCACTCAGCAGCGCAGTGCAATACGGAAGAGTGCCGGCGCATCCGGGTCCTGGTGGTGGACGAGCACCAGGCGGTGCGGCATGCGATCACGACCTTGGTCTCCACCCTCGACGACATGGAGCTGGCAGGCGAGGCCTCCGGCGCCGAAGAAGCTCTCTGCCTCGGCACCTGCGCCACGCCTCCGGACGTCGCCCTCCTGGCCACGACCGTGAACGGCCAGTCCGGGGCCGAAGCCTGCCGCACCCTCCGCCGCCGGTGGCCCTCGGTCCGTGTGATCGCGATGAGCACCTTCCAGGAGGAGGAGCGGGTGCAGGCTGTGCTGGATGCCGGCGCAGTGGGCTATCTTCTCAAGAACGTTTCGGCAGACCAGTTGGCGGGCGCCATTCGCCTTGCCTATGCGTGGCAGGAGCCGGTATTCCTGATCCGCTGGGTGGGCGTGCCGGCGAGGCACGCAGAAGGAGGTGACCACGGAGTCGAAACCTGATCCAGATGCAACAACCCAGATTCGGCGTTCAAATGTACGACTGAGTCAATCATAAGGAGAAATGCGATGCGAAACAAAACCCTCGAACGATTGCTCGTGATCTTGATCCTCCTGTCACTTGTGCTGACCGGAGGTGGCCCGCTCAGCGTGCTTGCGCAGGACGAAGGGCGCGGCGCGGAGCTGGACTACTACGCACAGAAAGCGGCCAGATCGCGAGAGCGAATAGAGAACCGGATCACCCAGGCGGAGCGGGAGGCCGCAGCCGCGCGTTCCGCAGCGCAGGGCTTTGTGCTGCCGACGCAGGCCACCGAGATGCTGCCCAGCGCCGCGCCGCACTACTTCAGCCACCCGAACTACGCCAACAGCCCGCTGCGGGTGCCCGTGACCGCGGGAGCCTGTTCGGTAGCCGACGACTCCCTGCTCCTACAACGCCGAGTGCCCGGCGAACGAGGTATGCGTCGGTGCGGCCTTCTCTGGCGGAATCCGCAAGTTCGTGGACACGCTGCCATGGGCCAAGTCGGTGGACCCGGCCAGCACGGACCTGCCGGTCGCATCCAAGACCGTCATGCGCGACGGCTCGGAGTACTACCAGATCGGCCTGGTCCAGTACCGCCAGATCTTGCACTCCGACCTGGCAGGCCCGACGGGCAAGGGCTCGCTGCTGCGCGGCTACGTGCAGCTCACGGCCTGCGCCACTCCGGACGCCGTCCCCCTCTTCAACGAGATGCTGGACGGCACATCGGTCGCCACGGGCTACTGCGGCGTGACCGCGCCCACCTACCTGGGGCCGGCCATCGTCGCCACGAAGGACGTGCCCGTGCGCATCCTGTTCCGCAACCTGCTGCCGGCCGGTGCGGGCGGCAACCTGTTCATCCCGACCGACGTCTCGGTGATGGGCGCGGGCATGGGACCCGACCTGCACGGCATGCCCGAGGTCGATCCTCAGCACCCCACTGTGAGGCGATCCCCAAGCCCGTGGGCTGCTTCACCGAGAACCGCGCCGACCTGCACCTGCACGGCGGCCTCACGCCGTGGATCAGCGACGGCACGCCGCACCAGTGGATCACCCCGGCGACGGAGCAGCTGCCGTACCCGGACGCCGACCTCGTGGCCCTGGGCCAGAAGAACAAGGGCGTGAGTGTGGCGTACGTGCCCGACATGTGGTACCTGCCGAACGGCAACTTTGTCCCGGCCTGCTTCGGCCAGACCGTCTGCCCTTCGCAGCCGACGGCGACCAACAACCCCGGCCTCGGAGCGCAGACCTACTACTACACCAACCAGCAGAGCGCCCGGTTGCTCTTCTACCACGACCATGCGTGGGGCATCACCCGCCTGAACGTCTATGCCGGCGAGGCCGCGCCCTACCTGATCACGGACGCCATCGAGGCGACTCTGATCGGCGCGGGTGGCGCCCTGAATCCCTCGGCGATCGGGATCCCGCTGGTCATCCAGGACAAGACGTTCGTGCCCGACACGACGCAGCTTGCCGTGTCGGACAACACCTGGGATGCCACCCGCTGGGGCGGCGTCGGCGACCTCTGGCTGCCGCACGTCTACTCCCCGGCGCAGAACCCGGGCGACGCCTCGGGCGTCAACCAGTTCGGCCGCTGGGCCTACGGCCCCTGGTTCTGGCCGCCGACGCAGGACATTGCCTACGGGCCGATCGCCAATCCCTACTACGACGTCAACTGCAATCCCGACGACCTCCAGCCTGGTGCGAGCCGCCCCTGATGCCCGGCGCGCCCTACAACTCGATGGGGATGGAGGCCTTCCACGACACGCCGCTCGTCAACGGCACGGCCTACCCCACCGTCGACGCTGGACCCCGAAGGAGTACCGCTTCCGCATCCTGAACGCGGCCAACGACCGCTTCTTCAACCTGTACGCTCTACCAGGCCGACCCGCTGCAACCGACACCGAAGTGCAGCTCAACCCGGCCGAGGTCGCCGCCGCGCTTGCTCGACCCGACCATCTTCCCGACCCCGGTGGCGGGCACCGAAGGCCCGGGCTGGGTCCAGATCGGCACCGAGGGCGGCTTCCTGCCGGCGCCGGCGGTCGATCCCACCCAGTATCACCTGGGTCACCGACCCGACGGTGTTCAACGCCGGCAACGTGGACCAGCACTCGCTGCTGCTCGGCCCGGCCGAGCGCGCCGACGTGGTCGTGGACTTCTCGGATTTCGCCGGCCAGACGCTGATCCTCTACAACGATGCCCCGGCGGCCTTCCCGGCGCGCGACCCGCGCTACGACTACTACACCGGCAACGCCGACTACCGCGACACCGGCGGCGCGCCGTCGACGCTGCCCGGCTACGGCCCCAACACCCGCACCGTCATGCAGATCAAGGTCAACGGCATACCGCCCCGGCCCCCGACTCTCAACCCGGCAGGCTGGCAGCGCTCGACGACGGCTTCGCGCACAAGGCGGACGGCAGCGGCGTCTTCGAGTCGTGCAGCACCCGATCATCGTCGGGCAGGGCGCCTACAACTCGGCCTACGGCACCACTTCCAGACCAACGGCCCGATGGACGGCTCGGCGCATATCTTCGACACCTCTTTGACCTTCAAGACGCTCACGGGCGCCGGCTGATCCTCGAGCACCATGCCGATGCTTCAGCCCGAAGACGATCCAGGACGAGATGGGCGAGGCGTTCGACAAGGACTATGGCCGCATGAGCGGCAACCTCGGCCTCGAGGTGCCGACTCGCGGGGACCGCCGCAGAACCTGATCCTGTACCCCTACGTCAACCCGGCGACCGAGGTGATCGACGCGACGAATCTGCCGTAGGGCGATGTCGCGTGACCCCGATCGCCTCGGCCACGCGACGGGACGCAGATCTGGAAGATCACGCACAACGGCGTAGACACGCACCCGATCCACTTCCACCTCTTCGACGTGCAGCTCATCAATCGGGTCGGCTGGGACGGGATCATCCGCAAGCCCGACGCCAACGAGCTCGGCTGGAAGGATACCGTCCGCATCAGCCCGCTGGAGGACACCATCGTCGCGCTGCGGCCGGTCATCCCGGTGGCGCCGTTCGATGCCTGCTCCGACCAGCATCCGCCCGCTCAACCCGATGATGCCGACCGGCTCGACGCTCGATGTTCAACAACATGGACATGCGACGGCAATCCGACCGTGCCGATCGTCAACGAGTCGACAACTTCGGCTGGGAGTACGTCTGGCACTGCCACATCCTGAGCCACGAAGAGATGGACATGATGCGGCCCATCTCCGTGTCCGTGCCGCCCATCGCGCCGGTTATCACGGGCGCGGTCTACTCCGGCACGCCTAGCCCGCCGGATCACCGTGAGCTGGGCAGACAATTCCAGGAATGGAGCCCGGGCTTCACGCTGCGCCGGGCCGTGTCGTCGCTCGGACCCTGGACCACCGTAGCCAACAACCTGGCGCCCAACACCACTAGCTACGTTGACATTCTCGGTACCGCCCGGCGGCCCCTCTACTACCAGGTTTTTGCGACCAACACGGTGGGCTACTCGTTCACCCCGGGCTACTCCACCCTGGCGACCTCGGCGGGCTCCAACATGTTCCTGGTCGGGCCAAGCTTCCGCCCTGCCTCCGTCACCCCCGTCCCCTTCTCACCGCCGTCCCCGAAACAGATCCGAGAGTGCGCCTGACCTGGAGGGACAACGCCACCAATGAGGCTTCACTTCGTCGTGGAGCGGAGACTCACCGGTGGCGTCTGGGCCTTCCTCGCCGAGGTCGCGTTCAAGAACGGGTCCGGCACCCAACGTGACCTACCTGGACCTGACCGTCGAGCCCGGCGAGACTCACGAGTACCACATGGCCGCCATCAATGCGAGGGCGTGGTCGGCCTGGTCGAACACGGCAGTCGCCGCGATCCCCGGCGCCCCGGCCGCTCCTTCGAGCGTGCAGGTAACCGCCGCGCGGTATGGCGGGAACTCCCGACCGGATCACCATGACCTGGGTAGACAATGCCACGAACGAAACCGGTTTCACCATCCAGCGTGCGACCAAACCGACCTTCACTCAGAACTTGGTGACGTTCAATGCTGCGGCCAACGCCACCACCTACACCACGGGTCCTGTAGCGCACTTCACGCCCTTCTACTTGAGGATCCAGGCGAAGAACGGCTCGGGCGTGTCCGCCTGGGTGAATGCCGCGCCATTCCCCATCACCACGCCATAGTTCAGATGCCCCATCGGGAGAGGGAGCAATCCCTCTCCCGATGTCGAGCGAACGAAAACGTACGTCATACAATACGCCCTCGACGAGTGGGCATGAAACCCTACCGGGGAGGAAGCGCAAGCGCCCTCCCCCGAAAGACCAGGAGGCCCAATGCTCTCTAGAGTCTTTCGAACGGCGGCGTTCCTGCTGCTGGCGTTTTCTATCCTGTCGTGCGGGGCACCGAATCCCACACCGCAAAAGACCATCCCAACCGCTCCGCCACAGCTGGACGCCGGCACTCCGGCACCCTCCGCCGTCGTCATCTACAGCCAGCCCCCCAAGCCCTCCGGCTTGCTCAATCCCATCTGCCTGGCGGGAGCCCGAGGGCAGCACCACCGACCGGACGGTCTGGGAGAACGTCGGGTTCGAGAACGCGCAGACAATCAGCGAAGTGCGCTGGCGCGGCGGCTACGACCCAGGCCAAGGCCGGCTCCGGTGGTCCGGTGGACAACTTTTCCGTCGGCATCTACGGTTCGATGCCCTGCCGGCTCCGAGCCGGACCTGGCCGT
>CAVPBH010000022.1:0-6301 GCA_963701775.1 uncultured Chloroflexia bacterium | reverse complement strand
GGGGTCGACAGCGCACGCATGACGGCTTCAGAAGCGGTGCGGAGTCCCGCTGCAGGGCCCGGGACCGAGCTACCTATGCCGGCGCACCCTAGACTTAGGGGAGCATCTCCTCGTCGCCCACCACGTGGAACTCGCGTTGCACGAGCGGCCCCGGGCCAGGGCCGGCCAGTAGCCGGCCTGTGGCCCAGAGGGCAGTGTTCGGCGCCCCGCCCTGGATGACGACCACCGGCGGATAGGCACCCTGGCGCGAAACGGGCGGCTCCTCTTCTTTCTGCCGGTCGCGCCGCGTGAGGAGGAGGGTCAGGAGTGCAGTCGTGGGAATGCTGGCGACGCCGCCGCACACGATGCCGATCACCACGGCCATCGCCTCGGTGGACATCTTCTTGCCGATGACCACCGCCAGCACGGCAGTGAACGTCACGGCGAGGAAGAGGGCGATGTGCTTGGGCTTGATGCCCTGGGAGGACTCTTTGCTATCCATGGGAAGCTGCCTCGGTGCGATCGGCCCGGGACCTGCGCCCGCCGGTGGGTGCGCCGCGGACCCGGGCGACCGTAGTTCCGATCTGTCCGGGATCGATGTAGGCCGCCTGGAGGCGGGTTACCTGCCCTTTGGCGACCAGGAGGAAGTCGCCCTGGCCGAGCAGCCGCTCGGCACCGGTGTTGGGCAGACCGGAGGCCACCTTGGCGTCCTCGGGCGAGGCAACCGCGCCGACCAGGCGCACGGGAAAGTTCGACTTGACCAGCGAGCCGATCACCAGGGCGGTTGGCTTCTGGGCGCAGGCGACCAGGTGGATGCCCGCCTCGCGGCCACGCTGGGTCAGCCGGGTGAGCGCAAGCTCCACCGGCTCTTCCGCGCGCCTGCACCAGGTCCGCCAGCTTGTCCAGGACGACCACGATGTGCGGGCTGCAGCGCGCGTGCCGGTCCCGGCACTCCATCTCGGCGACGAGCCGCGGCAGCGCGTCCAAGATCTCCTCCGTGCGTGAGAGAACGGGTAGAGCAAGTGTGGAAGCGCAGCGAAAGGCGTCAGCCCGCGGCCTTGGGGTCGACGAGGAGGAACTGCAGCGCCTGCGGCGGGTTGAGCAGCGCCAGCGAGGCTACCATCGACCGGGCGAGGGCCGCTTGCCGGAGCCGGTCGTCCCCGCGATGAGGACGTGAGCCACGTCCGGCGAGGGCAGGCGCAGGAGGAGAGGGACGCCGTCTTGGTCGAGGCCGAGAAGCGCCGTGTGCGGCGGAACTGGCGCATGCGTTGCCCGCGCCAGGCGGTGCAGGAGGTTCAGCAGCAAGACCGGTTGCCGAGCCGGCCGGGGCACCTCGACGTGAAGCCGGTCGTCCTGGCGCAAGATGCGGCACGTCGAGACGCCGAGCGAGAGCGCAATCTCCTCCGAGAGGCGCTGGAGCTGCTGGAGGCGGACCCCAAGAGGCATCGCCAGGTGAAAGCGCACCAGGCGTGGAGTAACGTGCCCCCCCGTGACCCGGGCAGGCAACTTGTGGGCGGCGAGCACAAGCTCGATCCGGTCGGCCTGGAAGTGCAGTGCCTTCTGCATCGCGCTACCCTGCTGCCAGTGCCGGCTCGGGCCCCCCGTCTGTCTGGTGGGAAGGAAACGTGTGAATCATGGTTGCCTCCATCATGCTTGCAGAACTAAGCATATGTTCTAATTGTACCAGGACATCTGTTCAATGTCAAGGGGGAAACCGGCTTCACGCTGAAGACTTAACAATGGCGGGTGGCTCCAGGCCGCGCGGGGCTGGGAGCCGGCTGCGCAAGTTGCCCTTTTCGCAGTTATGTGGTACGATTTGTTGAAGTCCGAGCGCGACGCACACGCGGAAGGGGATAGAGGATGCCTCGGCTAGGTGACCTGACGGTTCAGTACGTGACGACCGAGCAAGGCGACAAGACGGCGGTGGTCATGCCCATCAAGGAGTTCGAGGCGCTGATGGAGTACCTGGACGAGCTTGTCGAGGACCTTGAGGATCTCGCGACGATTGCCGAGCGTCGGGACGAGCCAGCACTGACCGACGAACAGGTGCTCGCCGAGCTAAGGCAGGATGGACACCTACCAGATCGAGTGGAAGCCATCTGCGGCGAGAGAACTCAGAAGGCTTCCCCGGGACGTTGTCGTGCGGGTGGTGCAGGCGGTCGAGAGCCGGCTTCTCGATCCATTTCCGATCGGCGTCAAGAAACTGGTCGGTGCAGAGCACACGTATCGCATGCGGCTGGGCGATTACAGGGTGGTCTACACGATCTGGGAAGATGTCCTGATCATCTATTTTCCGCGTCGCACACCGAAGAGAGGTCTACAGGAGGCAATAGGGATGATTGGCAGTAGGAGGCTCGCAGCAGGGTTACCTGGTGCGCCAGTCGTCGGCGGCCAAGGGGGGTATGGGGCCTCGCCCCCAGATGAAACCCACCTGCCCTTGAGTCTCCGGCCGCGCGGGCGCGCGCCTGACTGCGGCCCTGCCGAGCGTTCGAGGGCGAGGGGACTCCTCGCCCTCTTCTTTGAGTAGGGCGGGTTTCTTACCCGCCACAAAGGAGGAATTCGATGCTCCAAGATCCTGATCCCTGGCGTGGCCTGGCCCTACGCGAACGGCTAGCTGCATCTCGGCCACATCGCCGGCGCGTATCTGCCGGCCGATATCTAGGCACCACTACCGCCGCCATGGTCGGCGACGACGTGCTGATGGTCTCCGGCAGCGACCAGCATGGCACGCCCATCACGGTCCGCGCCGATAACGAGAACACGCACGCCGCAAGAGGTGGTCGATCAGTTCCACCCGGAGTTCCTCCCGACCTACTGGCAGGAGCTCGGCATCTCGTTCGATCTCTTCACTTCGACCGGCACGCAGAACCACGCCAGGACTCGCCCAGGACATCTTCCTACAAGCTCCTCGAGCAAGGCTACCTGTACCGGGAGGTGCAGCAGCAGCTCTACAGCCCGAGGGAGAGGCGCTTCCTGCCCGACCGCTACGTGGAGGGCACCTGCCCCCACTGCGGCTCGCCGACGCGCGCGGCGACCAGTGCGACCGCTGCGGCAAGCTGCTGGACCCGACCGAGCTCTTGAACCCGCGCAGCAAGTCCAGCGGCGACACCGGCCGGAGCTGCGCGAGACGGAGCACTTTTTCCTTGACCTGGCGCGGCTGAACGCGCGCTGGAGGCATGGCTGAGCAGCGGCAAGGAGCACTGGCGGCCAAACGTGCTCAACTTTGCCCAGAACTATGTGCTCGCCGGGCTGCGGGGCCGGCCGATCACACGCGACATCGACTGGGGCATCCCGGTTCCGCTACCCGGCTCCAGGGCAAGCGCATCTATGTCTGGTTCGAGGCGGTCATGGGCTACTTCTCGGCGAGCATCGAGTGGGCGGCCAACCAGGGCACGCCCGAGGCGTGGCAGGCGTGGTGGGACGACCCGGCGGCGCTCACCTACTACTTCATCGGCAAGGACAACATCCCGTTCCACACGGTCATCTGGCCGGCGGAGCTGATGGCACTGGGACAGCTCTACGGCGACGACCCGGAGGCGCGGCTGAACCTGCCCTACGACGTGCCGGCGAACGAGTTCATGAACTTCAAGGGGATGAAATTCTCCAAGAGCCGGGGCAAGACGGTCGACGCGCCCTACTTCCTGAGCCGCTACGACCCCGATCCGCTGCGCTACTACCTGACGGCCTTGGCGCCGGAAACCAAGGACACCGAGTTCTCGTGGGAAGAGTTCGTGGAGCGGAGCAACAACGAGCTGGTGGCGACGTGGGGCAACCTGGCCCACCGGATGCTGAGCTTTGCTTTCAAGCAAGTTCGACGGCCGAGTGCCGGAGCCGGGCGCCGCTGGACGAGGCGGACCGGGAGTTGCTGGCGCGTGCGGAAAGCGGCCTTCCCGGCCATCGGGGACCTGTACCCCGGCTGCAGTTTCGGGCGGCGCTGGGCGAGGCGATTCCGCTTGCCCGGGAGGCGAACGGCTACCTGGACCGCAAGGCGCCCTGGTTCCAGATCAAGGCGGACCGGCAGGCGGCGGCGACGAGCGTGTACGTCATCCTGCGAGTCGTGGACAACCTGAATACGCTGCTGGCGCCGGTTCTGCCGCACACCGCGCAGTTGCTGCACGAGTACCTGGGCTACGACGGGCAGCTCTTTGGCACGCAGCGCGTCGTCGATGTGCAGGAGAAGGAGCGCAGCCACCAGGCGCTGACGTATGACCCGGCGGGCGCCGTGGGTCAGTGGGCGCCGAGCCGGCTGGAGGGTGGGCAGGCACTGCGCAAGCCGGCGCCGCTCTTCAAGAAGCTGGAAGAGAGCTGATCGCGGAGGAGTACGCGCGGCTGGAGGCGGAGTAGGCAGGATTCACATGCTACGCCGGAGCGCCGGGTTGACAGGAAGGCACACTGGATGTATGATCCATACAGCCGAACTAGGAGGCGTATAGGAGGTGTGCAATGGCTGTCAAAGAGAAGGTAACAGTGACCTTGCCCCCGGAAGTGATGGAGGCCGTGCGTGATGAGGCCCCGCCCCGGGGGCTTTCGCAGTTCATTGCCGAGGCGGTGACCTACTACGTGGAGCACCGGCGGCGCCAGGCGCTCCGGGAACGGCTCATTGCCGGCTACCAGGCCGCCGCCGGTCGGGATCGGGCAATTGCGGAGGAGTGGCAGCCACTCGAAGAAGAGGCATGGCAGGCAGCAGCAGAGCCAGACGAGGACCAACCATGACAGGGCGACCCTTCCGCCGGGGTGACATCTGGACGGTCGACCTGGAGCCGGTGGTCGGCTCTGAACAGGGCAGAGCACGGCCAGCCCTGATCATTCAGAACGACATCGGTAACCAGTACAGCCCGGTGTTGATCGTGGCTGCAGTCACGTCGGGTGACCGGGCACGCTTCGACGTTGAGGTGGAGGTGAAGGCGCGCCGGAGGGTGGGCTGCAGCACAACTCGCTCGTGCTGCTCAACCAGATCCGGACGGTGGACAAGCGAATGCTGGGACGCTATTGGGGCAGGCTCTCGCAGGAAAGCATGCACCGGGTGGACGAGGCGATCCAGATCAGCCTGGGGCTGGTGCCTCTCTCGAGGCACTCGATGAGACCTGGCAGGTCTCGCCGAACCCCTGCCAGGCCTTGCTCTCTCGATCACAGGATCCCAAACCACATCAGCACGCCCATTACGACGAACCCCACCGCGGCGATCTTGTGCAGGATGTTCGTCGGAACGACGCGCGTGAGCAGCTCGCCCCCCACCACCCCCAGACCCGTGACGACGATCAGGGCAGCGGACGCGCCCAGAAAAACCCACAGCGGCGCCTTGTGCTTGGCCGTCATAGTGATGACGGCGGTTGCCGTCTTGTCCCCCAGCTCGGCGATGAAGAGCAGGGCGAAGGTACTGAGCATGACCTTGATATTGTCGGGCATTGGCTCTCCAGGACTCTTGTGCAGGGCAGAGAGACCCCGCCCCTAGCAACCCCACCAGCGGAACTGGAAGCGGGCGGGATAAATGTGCGAGAGCGCGTCGCCGGGGAAGGGCTCCCCGTGGCCGGGATAGACTGTGCGCGGCCGGAGCGCCTGGATGCGCCGGTAGCTCTGCTCCCAGGCTTTCCGGTCGGAGATGTAAATCGGTCGGCTGGGCACAGTGTAGTTGACAAAGAAATCGCCGACGAAGGCATCGCCGTCGGGCGTGAGGACCGCCAGCGAGCCCGGGGCATGGCCGGGCACGCGCACGACCTGCGCCTCGACACCATAGGATGAGAGGTCGGCGCCCTCGTCGAGCAGGACGTCGGCCTCCAACGGGGTGTAGGACAGCGCCGGAGCGAAGAGCAGATAGGCCCGCCGGATCAGGTCGCTGCGCAGCGATTGGCCCGGCGGGGAGGGCGTTTCGGCGCACCTGGGTGAAGGCCGGCTCGCCGTGAAAGGCGGCGACGGGTGCCTGGCACCATGCCTTGACCGCCGGCACACCTCCAGAGTGATCCAGGTGCCCGTGGGTGACCAGGATGAGGTGGATCTCCTCGGGAGCGATGCCGACATCGGCCGCGCCGGCGGTGACGAATGACGCGCTGCGTGGTGGGCCGGGATCGATCAGGATCGTCCCCTCCGCACCGCGCAGCAGGTAACAGTTGGTCTCGCGGACGACGAGGCGCTCGATATGCATCCTTCCCTCGCGATGCCGGGCGTAGCGCCCGAGCAGGGGTATTATAGACGAGGCGGCACGGGAGTGCAACAGCCCACGGACAACAGGCCACAGACCACAGACCCACCTCGATGACGCTGGTGACCGTTCTCCATGGTCCATCGTCCATGGTCCATCTTTGCCCGTAGGAAGTCATGGGGTATA
>CAVPBH010000021.1:0-155219 GCA_963701775.1 uncultured Chloroflexia bacterium | reverse complement strand
GGTACCCCCGGGGGAGTACACCGTATTGCACCGCACAATTGGCTACGGATCGACCGTCAAAAAGGCCGACGACCTCAGGTTGGGGATCCTGCCCTCGCATCAGGTACAGGGAGCAAGCCGACTGGCAGAATCCCCAGGCCGCCACAAAGAACGGCCAGCCAGGCTGTGAGCGGATTCGTCTACTGCCCTGGGGGAGTTGTGTTTTGATGATGTGGTCGCCGAGGGCGCTCATCCGGCAGCTGGCAGGGGAGTCATGCGGATACGGCTATCTTCAACCACGGCAAAGTGCCCTGCCCAATCGGTTCGGCTGTCCAGCGCACGACGGCAGCCCGGGTAATCGTGCGCCGCGGATGGGGCCGAAATGCGGAACAAGATGATCCCGCTTGAGGCAGGCAGTTTGGCTTGGAAGGCCAGCTCGCCAAAGTCCTTGTCAAATGTGATGAGGATCCGATCGTCGGCGCGTGCCCATTCCAGGATTTCCCGATCGTGGCTCCCCGGGGCGTCGTCGCGCACCCAGACGACGTCGTGACCGTGCAGCCGCAATGCGGCGACAGCGTCTCCGGGAAAGTTCTCGTTGGCAAGGATGCGCATGGGCTACGCAGCCACCAAGGGGTAGACCTTCTCGGCTCGCAACGTTGCGCTGGCATAGCTCAGGCAGGCTTGCACATCCTCGTGGGTTAGCCCGGATAGTTGTGCAGGATCTCCGTCTCTGCCCAACCTTGAGCCAGCAGGTCGATGATGAACTCCACCGCCAGGCGGGTACCCCTCACAGTCGGCTTGCCGACGAGGATCCGCGGATCGATGACGATCCGAGTCCGCCAGTCTTTCACCTCTTCCTCCTGTTGGTACCCCCGGGGCGACTCGAACGCCCGCACACGGCTCCGGAGGCCGCTGCTCTATCCACTGAGCTACGGGGGCTGGGTACGCCCTAACTCTACCACAACCCGCCCGGCTTGGCAAAAACACCAGGCCGGCCGGTCACCTACCTCCGCCCGTAAATCGCCGTCATCTCCAGCAGCCGCTGCGCAATCCCCTCCGTCAGCGCCCCCGGCTCCAGCCTCCAGCACCAGTTCGGCGGCCCCAAGGTGCTTGGCGTGTTCATCCGCGCCTCGTGCCCCAGCCCCAGCAGGTCCTGGGCCGTCGTCATCGCCGTATCCGCCACCGAGCCCCACGCCAGCCGGATCAAGTCCCAGTGGATGTCCGACCCGTCACAGCCCATGTACTTCCGCGCATAGTCCCGCTCCTGCTCCGTCGAGCTCGCCTGGTACCAACCGGTGCTCGTATCATTGTCATGCGTCCCCGTATACACCACGTACTCCCTGGTGTGGTTGTGGGGCAGGAAAGGATCCTGCGGGCCGCCGCCAAACGCAAACTGCAGCACCTTCATCCCCGGGTAGCCAAACTCCGCCTGGAGCGCATCCAGGCCGGCGCGCGACCGGGCGTCGAAATCGCCCAAGTCCTCGGCAACAATCGCCACGTCGCCCAGTGCCTCGGTCACAGCGCGGAAGAGGGCCGCGCCCGGCCCCTTCAGCCAGCGCCCCTTGATGGCCGTTGTCTCGTCGGCCGGCACCTCCCAGTAGTTGTAAAAGCCTCGGAAGTGGTCGATGCGCACCACGTCCGCCTGCGTAAAGGCCATCCGGAAGCGGGCGATCCACCAGGCGTAGCCCTCTTCTGCCACCACCTTCCAGCGGTACAGCGGGTGCCCCCAGAGCTGTCCTGTCTCGCTGAAATAGTCTGGCGGCACGCCCGAGACCACCGTGGGCTGCAGCTTCTTGTTGAAGGAAAACAGGCGTGTGTTCGCCCACACGTCTGCGCTGTCCAGCGCCACAAAGATCGGGATGTCCCCGATGATCCGCAGCCCTTGGCCGTTGGCATAGCGCTTCAGTGCCAGCCATTGCTCAAAGAACTGCCACTGGAGGTATTGGGCATGTGCGATCCCTTCCGCCAGGGCCTCCCGGTAGTGCGCCAGCGCCTCCGGCCGTCGCGTCGCGGCTCCCACTTCCCATTCGTGCCAGGGCCGCAGCGCGTTGGCCTGCTTGAGCGCCATAAAGAGCGCGAAATCCTCCAGCCAAGTCGCCTGCTCCTCGCAGAAGCGGGCGAACGCCTTCTTCTGCTTTGCCGGCGCCGTCGCGCGAAAGCGGGCGAATGCCCGGTCCAGGAGTTCGGTCTTGAAGCGGATGACCGGCCCGAAGTCGACCCGGCCGGACGGGAAGGGAGGCGCCTCCAAGTCCTCCGTCGTGAGGTGGCCAACCTCCACCAACCTCTCCGGGCTGATCAGCATCGGATTCCCGGCCAAGGCCGACAGGCCCTGGTAGGGGGAATCCCCATAGCCCGTAGGACTCAGAGGCAGCACCTGCCAGTAGTGCTGCCCCGCCGCCTTCAGGAAATCCACGAAGCGGTAGGCTTCATCCCCCAGGTCGCCGATGCCGAACCGCCCTGGCAGGGATGTAGGGTGCAGGATCACGCCGCTACGGCGCGGGAACTTGCGCATCGCACCTCCAATCGTACATCAGGGTTCAATCGTCAGGACGGGCCCATCCCGGCACACCAGCCAGCCCAGCCGGGAGCAGGTCCCGCACACGCCAAAGCCACAGCGCATGGCGCGCTCGTAGCTGAGCTGCGCCGGCACCTTCCTCGCCCTTGCCAGCTCCTTTACCGCCTCGAGCATCGGCTCCGGGCCGCACGCATACAGCGCCGCGTAGCCATCTTGGTCCAGCAGCCGGGCCGCGGCATCCGTCGCCAGGCCCGCCTCTCCCAGCGACCCGTCGTCGGTCGTGATCGTCACGCCGGTGCCCAATGCCCGGAACCGATCGCGAAAGATTACGTCGCCGGCGCTCCGCGCGCCGATGACAGCCGTCACTTCCCACCCTGCCGTGATAGCGCGCCGGGCCAGGAAGTACAGGGGCGCCACCCCGTAGCCCCCTGCGACCATCAGCACCCTCCCCCGCTTGCGAGGGGGACGAGGGGGGGGAGGCTCGGCAGCGTGAACGGCCGGCCCAGCGGCCCGCGCATCCACAGCCGCTCCCCTGCACTGAAAGGTGAATCTCCTCGGTCAAGTGCCCCACGCGGGCGATAGTCAGCGCCACCGGGTCGACGTCCACCAGGCTGAATGGCCTCTCGTCCACGCCCGGCAGCCACGCCATCACGAACTGCCCCGGCTCGGCCTCGATTGAGGTGTCAAGCGTCAGCGTTCGCACCTTGGCGCTCTCGTCGACGGCGCGCACGATGCGCATGGGGCGCGGCAAGCTGGTGGTCATCGGTGAGCCGCCCCCTGCATCTCCTCGACGCTCTCGGCCCCCAGCTCGGCCATCAGCGCCGCCATCTCGGCGGCGATCCGGCGAAAGACCTCCGGCCCTTCGCCGTACACCGCCGAGCCGATCCCAACCGCCGTGGCACCCGCCATGATCATCTCCACCGCATCTCGCCCGCAGGTGACGCCGCCCGTGCCGATGATCGGCAGGTCCACCGCCCGGTAGATCTCGTAGACGCAGCGCACCGCCAGGGGCCGGATGGCCGGCCCCGACAGTCCGCCCGTACGGTTGGCCAGCACCGGCCTGCGCGCCTGCACGTCGATGACCATGCCCGTCAGCGTGTTGATGGCGCGTGATGCCGTCCGCGCCGGCGTCCTCCACCGCGCGTGCGATGGCCCGGATGTCGGTCACGTTGGGCGACAGCTTGACCAGCACCGGCGCCGCCGCCGGCGACCGCCTCCTTGACCGCGGCCGTCACCTCGGCCGCGGCGCCCGGATCGGCGGAGAAAGGTGTGCCGAATTCGTCGTGGACGTTCGGGCAGGAGATGTTCACCTCGATCAGGTCGGGCCGCGCCCGGGCGACCCGGGCAGCCACCTGGGCGAAGTGCTCCACCGTGTCGGCAAAGACGCTCGCGATCAGCGCCGCCCCGACTGGCCGCAGCAGCCCCTTCGCGCGCGCCAGCTCCTCGGCCTCGGCCTCGACGCCGGGATTGGCCAGCCCCACCGCGTTGATCAGTCCGTGCTCCCAGGCCAGCACGCTCGGGTTTGGGTGCCCGGCACGCGGCTGCAGGCTGCACGACTTGGCCGTCACGGCGCCGGCCCCTGCCCGCGCCACGCGTGCCAGCAGCTCCGCCTCGGTCCCCAGGATGCCGCTCGCCAGGACCAGTGGGTTGCGCAGCCGCACCCCGCACAGGCTGACGCCCAGGTCGGCCAAGCCAGTCTCCCCCCTAGTAGCTGGCATCATCCGCCAGTCCAGCCCTGTGCATGTGCTCAGCCTTTGCCCAGCACCGCCGCCAGCAGCGCCATGCGGATGTACATGCCCGTTCTCCATCTGCCGGAAATAGGCAGCCCGCGGATCGTTGTCGATGGCGTAGCTGATCTCGTTGACCCGGGGCAGCGGGTGCATGACCACCATCTTCTCCTTGGCCTGGCCAATCAGCTCCGGATCGACCACGTAATAGTCGGCCACCGCCTCGTACTGTGCCTGGTCCGCAAACCGCTCGCGCTGCACCCGGGTCACGTACAGCACATCCACGTCGGAGATGACGTCGTGGACGTCGTACGTCTCCCGCACCGGGCGTCCGGCCTGCTTGACCTCGTTCATCACGTCCAGCGGCAGCCGCAGGATCTCGGGCGAGACGAACGTCATCTTGACGTCGTACAGGCACAGCAGCCGCGCCAGCGAGTGCACCGTGCGGCCGTAGCGCAGGTCGCCGACCATCGCCACGTGCAGGCCGTCGAGTGTGCCCAGCTCAGACTGGATCGTGTACAGGTCCAGCAGCGCCTGGGTGGGGTGCTCGCCCACCCCGTCGCCGGCGTTGATGATCGGCTTGCGCGCATACTCCGCCGCCACCTGCGACGCGCCCACTTCAGGGTGGCGCAGCACGATCACGTCGGCGTACGATTCCAGCGTCCGGATCGTGTCGGGCAGGCTCTCGCCCTTGGTCACCGACGAGAACTTGACCTCGTTGATGGGGATCACGCTGCCCCCCAGCCGCGACATGGCCGCGATGAACGAGGAGCTGGTGCGCGTGCTCGGCTCGTAGAAGACGACCGCCAGCACGTGCCCCTTGAGCAGGTCGGTCGAGCCGACACGCTTGACCACCGCGCGCATCTCGTCGGCCACCTTGAAGATGTAGGCCAGGTTCTCGCGGGTGAACTGCCGGACAGAGATGATGTCCTGCCCGTAGAAGCCGCTCTGCAGATTCGGCGCCAGGCCTACCGTCTTGATTCCGTTGCCTGTCTTCGCCATTCCTTCTTCCCCTTTCCCTATCGCACAGGCGGCTGGTCCTGCGCCGGTTGCGGACTTACCACCCGTCCAAATCCCGGCCGGACCAAGCACCCGGCCTTCGAATGCGGTCTGGCCGCGCACGACCACCCGCCGTACCTTGCCGGTGACCGGCATGCCCTCAAACGGCGTCCATCCGCACCGCGTGTGCAGCCCGGCCGAGCCCAGGGTGTGGCGGGCCTCGGAGTCCACCTCCACCCAGGTATCCGCCGGCACGGCCAGCCCAAAGATGCGCCGCGGCGCATCGTGGGTCAGTTCCACCATCCGCTCCAGCGTTAGCCGCCCCTCGGCCACGGCGGTCAGCAGCAGGGGCAGCATCGTCTCCAGCCCGGGCACGCCCGGCGGGGGATTCTCCCCTTCTTTCTCGGCCGGCGTGTGGGGGGCATGGTCGGTGGCGATGCAGTCCACCACCTCCAGGTTGGCCCACAGCGCCGCGCGGTCGGCCTCGGTCGCCAGCGGCGGCTTCATGCTGCCATACGGCCCCAGCCGCTCGGCATCTGCCTCGGTCAGGAACAGGTGGTGTGGCGTCACCTCACAGGTCACGTCCGCCCCCGACTCCTTGGCTGCCCGGATCAGCGCGATCTCGTCCGCCCGGCTGATGTGGCACAGGTGCAGCCGCCGGCCATAGACTCCGCGCCAGTCCGATCGCCATCGCCGCCGACAGCCCTTCTGCGTGGACCGCGATGGGGCGATCCGCCGGCCAGGTCCGGTAGTGGGCCAGGAGCGCAGCCAGGCCGCGCATGCGCAGCGGGCCATACGTCTGGTCCAGGTAGATCTTGAGCCCGGCGGCCTCCCGCGCCAGCCCGGCCGCCTCTGCCGCGTTCGTCTCCGACGCGCCCACGAAGAAGCCGATGTCGCACAGCGCCTTCTCCTGCGGCCAGCTGCCGCTTGAGCACCAGCGTCCCGGCATCGACGACGGGCGGGTAGGTGTTGGGCATATCCAGGACCAAAACAACGCCGCCTGCGAGAGCGGCGGCGCTGCCACTGGCCATATCCTCTTTGTGCTCTCCGCCCGGCTCGCGGAGGTGCACATGGACGTCGATCAACCCTGGGAAGTCTGCAGGTTAGCCATACACAAAAAAAGGGCACCGGCTGGGAAAAATTTCCCAGCCGGTGCCCCGTTCCTCCCTATCTTGTGGGCGTGTTGCCTGGTGTCTCACGCTCCTCTACCTGTCGCGCAAATCGAACCATTCTACCACGGGACCAGGCCGCTGGCAAATCAGGGATCGCATTGAGAAGTAGGGCGGGATTCCATTCCCGCCAAGGTTCATCCCTCCCCGTGCAGGTAGCCCAGGATATCCTGGTGCTGTTCGGGGCCAATCCGCCCGGCCGCAGCCAGCCGTTCCAGCATCTCGCCGAGCCGCAGCACGGCGTGCAGCCGGTAGCCGGCCGCCTCCAGCTCCTCGCGGCCGCCCTGCTCCCGGTCGATCGAGCACCACGACATCCTGCACGGCCAGCCCGGCCTCCTCCAATGGCCGGATCGCCTCCAGCTTGCTGCCCCCGGTCGTGATCAGGTCGTCCAGGACGACAACCCGCTCCCCCGGCTGGAACGTGCCCTCGATCTTTTGCCCGGTGCCATGCGCCTTGACCTCACGCCGGGGGTAGATCAGCGGCAGGTTCATCTCCAGTGCCACCGCCGTCCCGATCGGCAGTGCCGCATACGGGATGCCAGCCAGGCGGACCCCCTCGCTCCCGTCGCCGATCCCCAGCTCGCCGCGTATCACCTGCGCGTAGGCATAGGCCACCTGCCGCAGCACGGCCGGGTGCGATGCCAGCAGGCGCAGGTCGATGTAGATCGGTGACTTTTTCCCCGAGGCCAGGGTGAACTCGCCGAACTTGATCGCGCCGATATCGGCCAGGGCCAGGGTCAGGGCAGTTCGTGGGTCATAGCCCGGCGCACGGCCCTGGGAGCGCACTCGTTGATCTGGCTGCGCAGCGCCTCGGCGGCGGCACGCGGGTCGGTCGCGGCGATGATGCCCCGCGACGAATTGACGACCAGCCCCAGGCCGTCCGGCCGCAGGCCGGCTGCCAGCGCCGCATCGGCGTCCCCGCCCTGCGCGCCGATGCCCGGCAGCAGGATCCACGCACCCGGCACCAGGGCGCGCACGCGAGCCAGTGCTTCCGGGTATGTGGCACCCACCACCAGCCCCGTGCCCCACGCCGCTGCCTTGCCCGCCACCACCTCGTAGAGAGGCCGGCTGGGGCTGGGCAGCACCTGCAAATCCGTGGCCCCCGGGTTCGACGTATGGCACAGCAGGAACACACCCCGCCCAGCGTGTGCCGTGAACGGCGCGACCGAGTCGCCTCCCAGGTAGGGGTTCACCGTAAGCGCATCCGCACCCCATACCTCAAACGCGGCGTGCGCATAGGCCGCCGCCGTCGAGCCGATGTCCCCCCGCTTGGCATCCAGGATGACTGGGACTCCTGCCGTTGTGTGCACATACTCGACTGTCTGGCGCAGCGCCTCCATGCCC
The DNA here is from genome assembly GCA_963701775.1 of uncultured Chloroflexia bacterium. Taxonomy (GTDB): domain Bacteria; phylum Chloroflexota; class Anaerolineae; order JAAYZQ01; family JAAYZQ01; genus DAOQVR01. Next base: position 147,486 of record CAVPBH010000021.1, on the reverse strand, counting down.
TCTGGGCCCGCGGCCTCGTAGAAGGCCGAGTTCGGCTTGTACGCGCACACCAGGTCGCGCGTCGCATCCACGATCCGCTTGTTGAACTGGAGGATGGTCTCTCCCTCTGCCGGCATCTCCGGCTGGACATCGAGCCCCACACACACCAGGCTGTCGTTCTGCCTGGCCGATTCTTCCAGCCACTCGAAAAAGCCCCTTCTGCTCATTCTCACCCCTTCTCCCTACCTCGGTCTTCGTAGGTCACTGCTGTCCAGCCAGATGGTGAAAGGGCCGTCGTTGTAGATCTCCACCATCATCATCGCCCCAAACCTGCCCGTCTCCACGCGCCGCACGCCGTCCTGGCGCAGGGCCGCAGCCAGGTGGTCGACCAATGGTTCGGCCACGTCCGGCAGCGCCGCATCGGTAAAGCTGGGTCGGCGCCCCTTGCGGCAGTCCGCGTAGAGGGTGAACTGCGAGATGACCAGCGCTTCCCCGCCCACGTCGAGCAGTGAGAGGTTGGTCTTGCCCTCCGCGTCGGAGAAGATGCGCAGGCCGGCGATCTTGGCCGCCAGGCGCTCGGCATCGTCCGGCTCGTCGCCCTGGCCCGCGCCCACGAGGATGACCAGCCCTGGCCCAATCTCGCCGAGCACGGTGCCCTCAACCGAAACCCGGCCCCGGCTGACGCGCTGGATGACGGCTCGCATGAGTGGGAATGCTCCTTCTGTCGCAGATCGGGCTCCGGTCGCCATTCTAGCCGCTGTCACCCCAAAAGTCAAAGGTTGCTCGGATGGACTCTTGCGCCGCATCAAGCCGGTAGGCCTGTCATGCTGCAAGCGAAGCATCTCGCTCTTGCCGGGAGAGTCCTGTCGCGTCTGATGCCATGCCTTCAACAGGTAGAGCGCACACCCCGACAGTGGCAGTGCAGTGGCCGTGTCCCTGCCGGGGGCACCATGAAGCTTGCCAGTCCTATGCATCGGGCGATATGTGGAGCAGGCGATGGTCCATGGTCTATGGTCGGTCTACCCGAGGCACCCATGTCACACAGGACGGATTACCCAATCCCGCTTGCGCGCCCCGCTCGATTCGCCTACAATGGACCTCATGAGCCAACCGCTGAGGAGTTAAGACCAATGAGCCACGGCATCGAATCGTATCGCGCCAAGATCCTGCCCCTGCGGGCGTGCGCCGAAGTAAGGAACGGCTGGCTGCAGGAGCGCCTCGATACGGTGCTGCCCGAGATCATGGCCCGCGAGGGCTTTGACCTCTGGATCGTGAGTGCCCGCGAATACAACGAGGACCCCGTGATCATGTCCCTCCTGCCCGAGCCGGCCATGTCCGCCCGGCGCAGGACCATCCTCGCCTTCTTCCGCAGCGCCGGCGGCACCGTCGACCGCCTTACCTTCGACCGCTACGGGCACGGCGAGTTCTACCAGGCGGCCTGGGACCCAGGCGCCGAGGAGCAGCTTGCCTGCCTCGCCCGCGTCGTCCGCGAGCGAGACCCCAAGGCCATCGGACTCAACGTCTCCGAGACCTTTGCCTTCGGCGACGGCCTGACCCACAGCGAATACCAACGCCTGGCTGCCGCCCTGGGAGAGGAGCTCATGGCCCGCGTGCGCAGCGCCGAGCGCCTCGCCCTGGGCTGGCTCGAGCGGCGCACGCCGGCCGAGCTGACCGTCTATCCCGGTCTCGTGGAGATGGGCCATGCCCTGATTGCCGGTCTCTACTCCACCCACCTGATACAGCCCGGCATCACCACCACCGACGACCTGGTCTGGTGGCTGCGCCAGACCATGCACGACCTTGGCCTGCAGGCCTGGTTCCAGCCAACCGTCGAGATACAGGCGCCGGGCCAGGGCTTTGATTCGCCGGCGGGCGGCGCCAAAGGGTCGCAGCGAAAGCAGATCCTTCCAGGCGACCTCCTGCACTGCGACGTCGGCTTCTACTACCTGGGGCTGGCCACCGACCAGCAGCAGCACGCCTACATCCTTCGGCCCGGCGAGACCGGCGCCCCCGACGGCCTCAAGGCCGCCCTGGCCGAGGGGAACCGGCTCCAGGATATCCTGGGCGGGGCCATGGTCTTGGGCCGGACCGGTAACCAGGTTTTGGAAGCCGCTCTCTCACAAGCCCGCGCCGAAGGCCTCAACCCAAGCATCTACACCCACCCCATCGGATACCACGGGCACGCCGCCGGCCCGACGATTGGCCTATGGGACCGGCAGGAGGGAGTACCGGGCCAGGGTGACTATCAGCTCTTTGACCACACCTGCTACGCCATCGAGCTTAACGTCCGCAAGGCTGTGCCCGAATGGGGCAACCAGGAGGTGCGCATCGCTCTGGAGGAGGATGCGGCCCTGGTCGATGGCGGCTTTAGGTGGCTGTCAGGACGCCAGACCCAACTCCACTTGGTGGGAGCACTCTGAGCCCCGAGGGTGTAGAGCCCGCTCAAAAACGCAGAGAAGGCAGGGGACACCACCGGGGCGTCCCCTGCCTTCTCTTTCTTCCTTGGGCCGGCTGAGGCCGGCCTTTGCCTAGGCTAGCGGCTCTTCCCGCTCCACGCGTATGGTGCAGCCGCCCAACACGGCCCCCAGCGCCGCGATTGCCAGGATCTGGGGCAGCCAGATCACCATGACAGCCCCGGCTGCCACCCCTGCCGAGAGCGGGATGTCCAGGATCGTGCGTCCCTTGCGGATTACCTGGATCCGTCGCACCCGTCCCTCGTGTATCATCTTCTCGATGTTCTTCTGCAGCTCGTGTGCCTGCACCTTCGTCTCTTCTGTCACAGTCCGGCCGCCCGTCGGCTCGGTTCCGCTATCTTGCTCGCTCATCATTTGCCTCCCCGTACTTTGTTTCGTCGTGCCGCTTCGTCTGCGACTACTATCTCTACGCGCACAGGCCACGGAGGTTGCAGGGCTTCGAGCTGCTCACTCCACCGTCACGCTCTTGGCCAGATTGCGGGGTTGGTCGACGTCGGCGCCGCGCCGCACGGCCATGTGATAGGCCAGGAGCTGAAGCGGCATTACGGTCAGCACCGGCGTCAGCAGCGGGAATCGTCCTCGGCACATAGATCACGTGATCGGCCTTGCTGCGGATGAACTCGTCGCCCTCGGTGGCCACGGCAATGACCGCCCCTCGCGCGCCTTTACCTGTTCGATCTGGCTGATCATCTTTTCGTAGACCGCATCCTGGACGGCGATGGCCACCACCGGCATATTCTCATCGATGAGGGCGATCGGCCCGTGCTTCATTTCGCCGGCGGGGTAGCCCTCGGCGTGGATATAGCTGATCTCCTTCAGCTTCAGGGCGCCTTCCAGGGCGATAGGGTAATTGATGCCCCGGCCCAGATAGAGCAAGTGCTGCGCTTGAAAAAGAGGCTGGCCAACTCCTCATACTCCCGGCTATGGCCGAGTACCTCGCCCACCTGGTTTGGGCAAGGCCACAAGCGCGTCCAGCAGTTCCCGTCTCCCGTCGGGCGGAGATTGTGCCACGGAGTTGACCCAGGTAGAGGCCCAGCATGTAGAGATCCACCAGCGACGCCGTGAATGCCTTGGTGCTGCACACCCCAATCTCGGGGCCGGCGTGCATGTGATGACTCCATCTGACAGCCGCGCGGCTTGGCTGCCCACCACATTCACGATGGACCACAGCAGGGCTCCCTTGGCTCGTGCCTCTTCCATGGCTGCCAGGGTGTCCACCGTCTCGCCGCTCTGCGTGATGGCCAGCACGGCCGTCCGCTCGTTGACGAGTGGATCGCGGTAGCGAAACTCGGAACCATAGTCCACCTCCACCGGGATGCGGGCCAGCGCCTCGATCAGGAACTTGCCCACCAGCCCGGCGTAGGCCGAGGTGCCACAGGCGACGATCACGATCTTGTCGATCTCCCGTGCCTGCTCGGGGCTCAGATTCAGCTCTCCCAGGCGCACCTGGCTCGTGCTCAAAGTCCACTCGGCCGCTGATGGTGTGGGCGATGGCCTCCGCCTGCTCGTGGATCTCCTTCTGCATAAAGTGGCGGTACTCGCCCTTTACCGCCGATCGGGGTCCCAAGGGACGGTGGTCACCTGCTTGTGCAGCGGTTGCCCCTCCAGGTCACAAAACGGGCGCCCGCCGCGGTGACGACGGCCATCTCGCCGCTTTCCAGGTGGATCATCTGCTGGGTGTGTTCCAGGATGGCCGGGATGTCGGAGGCGATGAACATCTCCCCCTGGCCCACCCCTACCGTCACGCCGCCGGCATTTCCCAGGCGGGCCGCCACGATCTTGTCCGGCTCTCGGCTGCTCATCACGACGATCGCATGAGCACCCTCGATGCGCTGCAGGGTGTGCCGCACCGCATCCCCAGGTCATGCCCTGTCCGAGGTAGCGCTCGACCAGGTGGACGATTACCTCGGTGTCGGTCTCCGACGCAAAGCGGTGCCCCTCTGCCTTGAGCTCCTGGCGCAGGGTGCGATAGTTCTCGACGATACCGTTCTGGATCAGCACCACCTGCCCGTGCAGTCCAGGTGGGGGTGGGCATTGGTCTGGGAGGGTTTGCCGTGCGTGGCCCACCGGGTGTGGCCCATGCCGATGCTGCCCGCTCATCGGCTGCGCAGTCAGCAGTCTCTCCAGGTTGGCAAGCTTGCCAACCTCGCGGCGGATGGCGATCTGTCCATCCTGGATGACCGCGATGCCCGCCGAGTCGTAGCCCCGATATTCGAGGCGTTTCAGCCCTTCGAGAACAATGGGCGTCGCCTCGCGGGATCCCACGTAGCCGACGATGCCGCACATGCTTGTTCCCTCCCTAGTGGATGCCCGAATTGTAGGTTCGATTCACGGGCGGCACAAATCGCTGCCCACAGGCCGGAGCAGGTGTGAGGTGCCGTGCTCTACCTCACGGTTGACGCTTCTGGCAATCCGAGTACAATAGCGCGCGATCGCCCAAGTGCCACTCTCAGAAAACGGCTTAGCAACCCTTTCTCATACGCGAACGTATACATGACGGTACGAAAGGAGGTGAGGCAAAATGGCAATGAAGATCTCCGAGGAGTGCATCTCCTGCGGTGCGTGTGCAACTGAGTGCCCCGTCGACGCCATCTCTGAGGGCGACACCCAGTACAACATCGACCCGGCAGTGTGCGTCGAGTGCGTCGGCTACTTCGACGAGTCGCAGTGCGTGCTCGCCTGCCCAACGGACGCCATCAGCAAGCTGTAGGCAGCCATCGCCCCCGGAAGGATCACCTGCCGGGGCCCATAGACCGCCGAGAGCTCGAAGAGCTTGGTCTCTTCGTGCGCTCGGCGGTCTTCGTTACGTGCCGCCGGTTGCCTGGCGCCCGCGCAGAAATGCCTGGCGGTTGAGCACCATGTGCTTGGGCGGCACCCGCGCGTCGATCACCGCCAACCATGTCTCCACCGGGACCTCCAGGAACGCCGAGATGGCGCCCAGCAGCACGACGTTGGCCGCTCGCGGATTCCCCAGCTCCTCCGCGATCGCCGTGCCGGGTACCAGGTGCACGCGATCGGTCAGAGGACGATAGGCCAAGAGCAGCTCCTCTTCCGTTGGGTAGTGCGCCCCGCCCGAGCTGACCGTGATCGGCTTGATCACGAGCTGGTTCACCACCGCCGCCCCGCCCGGCCTCAGGTACTCGGCGTAGCGCAGTGCCTCTGCTTCTTCAAAGAAGAGCACCACGTCGGCCTCACCCAGCCCGATGAGCGGCGAATAGACCCGCTCCTGATCCCACCGGACGTGCGTGTTCACGCTTCCGCCCCGCTGGGCCATGCCATGCACCTCCGACTTTTTCACGTCGTAGCCAGACGCCAGCCCCACCTCCGCCAGGACATTGCTCGCCAAAATCGTGCCTTGGCCGCCTACGCCGGCCAATAGAAAGCTGTAGCTCTTGTTCATTCTGCCCTCACCTGCTCGCGAAAGAGGATCGCCTTCCGGGGGCATACCTGGGCGCAGACCTCACACCCGGTGCACATCGTCGCATCGATGCGCGCCTTGGGCCGTTGCGTCTTGGCATCGAGCTCGTCGCTTTTGAGGATGGCCGGGCAGCCGATGCGGAAGCACATCGTGCACCCATTGCACGTCTCCGCCACAACCCGGAGCGGCAGCCAGCGCTTGCGCGCGCTGGGCAGCAGGGCGCATTCGTCACGCACGATAAGCACGCTGGGCCCCTCGGTCTGGAGCAGCTCCTTCATCGCCTTGTCGACGCCGGCCACGTCGTATGCCCGGACCGTCTTCACCCGCTCAATCCCCAGCGCCCGGACCAGTGGCTCCAGCTCCAGGGGCGGCGTCTCTTGCATTTGCAGCGTGTGCCCCGTGCCGGGGTTCTGTTGGTGGCCGGTCATGCCGGTGATTCGGTTGTCTAGGATGAGGGTGATGACATTGCTGCGGTTGTAGGCCACGTTCACCAGCGCCGGCAGGCCCGTGTGGAAGAATGTCGAGTCGCCGATCACCGCCACTATCCGCTCGCCGATCCCTGCCTGCGCGGCGCCATGGGCCACGCCGATGCCGGCGCCCATGCAGCCGCACGTATGGATGGCCGAAAGCGGCGGCAGAAGCCCGAGCGTGTAGCAGCCGATGTCGCCCGCCACCGCCACCTTGTGCTTGTTCAGGATGTGGAACACAGGCCGGTGGGGACAGCCCGGGCAGAGCACCGGGGGGCGACCCGGGATCTCCGGCTTGTCCAGCTCCGCCACCGGGACGTGGGCAGACACGGGCAGCAGGCCGGCCTGGATGGCACTCTCCCGGACCACGCGGGGGTCGAACTCCCCACACATCGGGAAGATGCTCTTTCCCTCGCAGGCAATCCCCGCCAGCTTCATCTCTTCCTCCAGGAAGGGATCCAGCTCCTCGATGACGATCAGCCGCTTCACCCGCGAAGCGAACTCCCGGACCATCCTGGGAGGGATCGGATACGTCATCCCCAGCCGCAGGATCGAGGCGTTGGGAAAGACCTCCCGGGCATACTGGTACGACACCCCACAGGTGACAATGCCCAGGTCCGTGTCACCCCATTCCACCCGGTTGTAGGCAAAAGACTCGGCAAACTCGGTCAGAAGCCGGATACGCTCCTCGATGATCGGGTGGCGTTTCTTGGCATGGCCCGGAACCATGACGTACTTGGCCGGATTTCTGGGGAACTTGTCCAGGGGCGGCTTGCCGGCGGGGAGGCTCTCTGCGTCCTCCGCCAGTTCGACCGGGCTGCTCGAGTGGCAGATACGGGTGGTCAGCCGCAAAAAGACCGGCGTGTCGAACTGCTCGCTCAGCGACAGTCCCACCGCCACCAGGTCCTTGGCCTCCTGGCTGTCAGAGGGCTCGATGCACGGGATACGGGCGAACTTGGCATAGCGCCGGTTGTCCTGCTCGTTCTGCGAGGAGTGCATGTCGGGGTCATCGCCGGTGACGATCAGCAGGCCGGCCTCCATACCCGTCATCGACGCGTAAAAGACCGAGTCCGCCGCGACGTTCACGCCCACGTGCTTCATCGTCGCCATCGCCCGCCGCCCGGCATACGCCGCGCCCACGGCCACGTCGACCGCCACCTTCTCGTTGGTAGCCCACTCGGCATAGACACCCGGGTAGCGGGCAAACTCCTCCAAGATCTCAGTGCTGGGGGTGCCCGGGTAGGCCGAGGCGACCTTCACGCCCGCCTCCCACGCCCCGCGTGCCACTGCTTCGTCTCCCGAAAGCAATCGCTTCATGCGCATCACCTCCATTGATGAAAGTCTATCATACGGACGCGCGAGGAGCCAACTGCTTGCCCCTCATAAGGCCGAACCCGTCCTGGGCGAGGGACGGGTTCTTTTGGTGAGCCGTGCTGGACTCGAACCAGCGACCCGTTGCTTAAAAGGCAACTGCTCTTCCAGGCTGAGCTAACGGCCCCTACCACCCCAATTCTACCTTCTGCCCGTCAGTTCGGCAAACGCGTTCCCGAACTTGACGGTTCCTGCGTGCTGTCGTCCTTCTGCCGGTTATAGTCGACGAACCGGTAGCCGATGCCCCGCTCGGTAAAGATGTAGCGCGGGTTGGGCGGGTCTGGCTCGATCTTTTGGCGCAGGTAAGTGATATACAGCCGCAGCAGCCCCGTCTCTTCCCGGTACTCGTAACCCCACACCTTCGAAAGCAGCATCTCGTGAGTCATCACCCACCCGGCGTTGTTCACCAGGTGATAGAGCAGCCGGTACTCGGTCGGGCGTAGCCGGATTCGCTGGCCTTCCACGACTACCTCGCGCTGCCGAAAGTCCACCTGCAGCCGGTCGTCGATCCGGATGACCGTCCGGCTCACCGGGCTGGGCATCTCGGCGCGGCGCAGCACGGCCTTGATCCGGCTGGCAAGCTCTCGCGGGCTGAACGGCTTGGTCACATAGTCGTCGGCGCCCAGCTCGAGACCCCGGATGCGGTCCGCTTCGTCGCCCTTGACGGTCAGCATGATGACCGGCACCGTCGAGATTTCCCTGAGTCGCTCGAGCGTTTCAAAGCCGTCCATCTCCGGCATCATCACGTCCAGCAGTACCAGGTCCGGCAGCTCATCCCGCACCTTTTCCAGCGTCTCCATCCCGTTGCCGGCCTCCGCCACCCGGTAGCCCTCAAGCTCCAGGTTCATGCGCACAAAGCGCACCATCCGAGGCTCATCGTCGACGATCAGGATCAGCTTGTCGGCAGGCGAGACCAAGGCTCCTCCCTTCACTTTCGCGGAAGCGTGAACATAAAGATCGACCCTCGCCCTGGCATGCTCTCGACCCAAACGCGCCCTCCGTGGGCCTCGATGATGGCCTTCACCAGGTACAGCCCCAGCCCCGTGCCCTCCGTGCGGCGGCGCAGGCCCGAGTCGACCCGGTAGAACCGGTCAAATACCCGGTCCTGGTCTTCGGGCGCAATGCCGATCCCCTCATCGGCCACATACACCGTGACTCCCGTCTGGTCGGCACGCCCCCCCACCCAGATCGTGCCGCCTTCAGGCGAATACTTGACCGCGTTGCTCACCAGGTTCGTGAGCACCTCACCCAGGCGCTCGGGGTCGCCCCACACGGCCGGAAAGTCAGGTCCAAAGTCCATCTCGAACTTGTGAATCGCCGTCTGCGTGCGAAAGCCGGCGATCACCTTCTCCGCCAGGCGGGGCAGGTGCACGTCGGTGGGCTCCAGCTTCAAGCCGCCGGCCTGGATGCGGCTGGCTGCCAGAAGGTTGTCGATCAGGCTCGCCAGGTGGTCGGCCTCTTCGGCGATGACCCCCAGGCTCTCCTGGACCGTCTGCCTGTCCCAGTCGGCGTCCTCGCGCCTCAGCGTTTCGGCGTAGCCCTTGATGAGTGCCACCGGTGTCTTCAGCTCGTGCGAGACCACCGACACAAAAGTGGACTTGAGCTCCTCCGCCTGGCGGAAGCGGGTGATGTCCACCACGTTCAGGATAACGCGCGTCAGGTTTCCCTCGTCATCGTACAAAGGGGTGGCTGTGACGCCCAGGCTGACCGGCGGGCCACTCCGCCGCACGACGTCTCCCTCCAGATAGACCCTGGTTTCGGTTGCGGAGGAGCGCCGCGGCGCCACGGCCGGGAGTGCCACAGGCGCGCCCTGCCGGTCGCGGAGTGCCAGAACATCGGCTGCGGCACGCCCCAACGCCTGCTGCTCATCCCAGCCGGTCATGTGGCCCAGCGCTCGGTTGAACACCAAGACCCGGCCGGCCTCGTCGAGGATCAGAACTCCATCAGCGCTGTTCTCGATAATCGCCGATAGCGCTTCGCGCTCTTCGCTGGCCTGCTGGTACAGCTCGGCGTTTCGCACCGCGATGGCTGCCTGATCGGCAAAGGCGGCAAGCAAAGACCGCTCATTGGCCGAAAAAGCCCCACCACTGGTGCGAAAGATATAGATCGCGCCGATCAGCTTCTCCTCGATTGCCAGGGGCAGGGCCACCACTTGGCTGAGCGCCAGTCCTGCCGCGGCGGCGACCATCCTCAGCCGCATCTCAAGATCCGGCAAGGCCCAGCGGCCGATTGCCTCCGATAGCTCCCGCATTCTGGGCAGGTCGGACCACAGCGGCTGGAAGAAGCGCAGTAGGCCCGCAGGCAGGCCGTAGCTGGCCCGTACGTGCATCGCATCGTCCCGCCCGCGCAGCACGATCAGCCCGCCCTGACCCCGTAGCAGCTCTGCCGCACTCTTCAGCGTCAGCTCCAAGAGCGACGGCAGGTCCAGCCGGGAGGTCATTGCCCGGCTGATCTGGAGAAGGTAGTCGCGCTGGCGGAGCTGGTAGTCCTGCATCAGCGGTGGTCCCTACGCTCCATACTTGGCCAGGCGTAGCGCATGCCCCATCGCCAGCGGCATCTCGTCCGTCGCGGCAAAGGTGCCCAGGCTGCCCCGCGCGCAGGCTCGCTCACCAAACTCGACGCTCCCGTCCGCCAGGCAGTAGCGGCTCCACAGAAGCGTCGGCACCGGGTGCCAGGAGTGGCTCTTCAGCACCGAAGGCGTGGAGTGGTCGCCGGTAACGATGAGCACGTCCGGGTCGAGCTCTAGGATGGCCGGGATGACGGCCTGGTCCACGTGCTCAATCACCTTCGCCTTTTGCTCAAAGTTGCCGTCCTCTCCCGCCGAGTCTGTCTTTTTCACGTGGAAGAAGAAATAGTCGTACTCGCCCCAGTTGGCGCGCAGTGCCTCGACCTCATCCTCGATCTCGTCTCCGTGCACCGAAAGCACCTTCATGCCCACCAGGCGCGCGACCCCCCGGTACATGGGGTAAGTGGCGATGGCGGCTGCCCGCAGGCCAAAGACCTCGGGGAACTTGGGCAGGCCGGGGTCCTTGGCAACGCCCCGCAGGTTGAGCGAGTTGGCCGGCGGATGGTCGTGCAAGATCTGCCGCGCGGCTGCGATCCACTGGTTCACCAGCACGGCGGTCGGCCCCGAAGCCTCGTCCTGCGCTCGGGCAGGCAGCGGAGGCACCCCCAACTGCTGCGGGTCCGTGTCGGCAACGTTCGCGTAGAGAGTCTGGCCGGCCACTGGGCGCAGCACGAGCACAAAGCGATAGTCCTTCACCGTCTCCACGAAAGTCTGGACGCCGGGCAGCTCGATGCCGCGCAGCAGCGAGACCAGCTTCTCGTTCACCTCCGTGGCGATGCGTCCTGCCCGCCGGTCCGTGATGCGGCCCTGCTCGTCCACGCTGCAAAAGTTGCCGCGGGCTGCCACGTCTTCCGGCTGGAGCTCAAAGCCAATCCCGAGCGCCTCGAGCACGCCACGCCCGATGTCATATCGGATCGGATCGTAGCCGAACAACGCCAGGTGTGCCGGCCCGCTTCCCGGCGTGATGCCCAGCCGGACCGGGACGGCGAGACCGAGCTGCGAGCGAGCGGCCAGGGCGTCGAGATTCGGGGTCTGGGCCGCCTCTAGCTCGGTTTTGCCGTCCAGCGCGCGCGGGGCGCCGCCTAGCCCGTCCATGACCAGTTGCACGATCTTGGTGGTCGCTTTCGTGCGTAGCGATTGGATCAACTCAAGAGACATGGTTCATTTCCTCCTGCAAAAAGCAATGCACAATCCTCTGGCCGAGAATTGTGCATTGCCTGTGGCCAGCGGGATGCGAGATTACCGGATGGCTTTCTGTGTCTCCCGGTCAAAGAGATGGATGTTGTCCATGTTCACGGCGATATCCATGCGGTTGCCGACGCGCGCGCGGGTGCGCGGGTCGGTGATGGCGATGAACTGCTTCTTGCCGGTCAGCAAGTACACATAGATCTCCTTGCCCATCAGTTCGGTGACGTCCACATCGGCGGTCATCGACTCCGCGCGGATGCCGGGCGGTACGAACTCGCGGTCGTGAAAGTCCTCGGGCCGTGCGCCAAAGACCACCGACTTGCCTGCGTAGGGCTTGGCCGCCGGCAACTTCTCGGGCGGGAGCTTGAGCCGGAACGTGCCTCCGTCGACGTACAGGTCGCCATCTTGCTCGACCAGTGTCACGTCGAAAAAGTTCATCGCCGGGCTGCCGATGAAGCCGGCCACAAAGATGTTATCCGGGCGGTCATACAGTTGCTGCGGCGTGTCGAGCTGCATCATCAGGCCGTCCTTGAGCACGCAGATGCGGGTGCCCATCGTCATGGCCTCCGTCTGGTCGTGGGTCACGTAGATGAAGGTGGTCTCCAGGCGCTGGTGCAGCTTGCTGATCTCGGCACGCGTCTGGACGCGCAGCTTCGCATCCAGGTTTGACAGCGGCTCGTCCATCAGGAACACCGCCGGCTCGCGGACGATGGCACGGCCGAGGGCCACGCGCTGGCGCTGGCCGCCGGAGAGTTGCTTGGGCTTGCGGTCCAGCAGCATCTCGATACCGAGGATCCCCGCTGCTTCCTTCACCCGTCGCTCGATCTCCTGCTTGGGCGTCTTGCGCAGCTTCAGGCCAAAGGCCATGTTGTCTCGGACAGACATGTGGGGGTAGAGGGCATAGCTCTGGAACACCATGGCGATGTTCCTATCCTTGGGCGGGACATCGTTCACTACCCGATCCCCAATCGAGATCTTGCCCTCACTGATCTCCTCCAGGCCGGCCAGCATGCGCAGGCTGGTGGACTTGCCACAGCCGGAGGGGCCGACAAAGACCAGGAACTCCTTGTCTTCGATAAAGATGTCGAGGTCCTGAACGGCCACGACCTCACCGTACTTCTTCCACACGTGTTCATAGGTGATGCTTGCCATGAAATGTTATCTTCCTTTCTTGATCGAGACGAGGAGGACAGAACTTTTCGGTCACACCTTACGGGTGCGGGCACATAGCCAAAACCGTTCCTCAACGTCCCTCGAGTATCCGATATTTGCCAGTTATTGGCATCCCCGAGTGTTTCGGAATAGTCGGTTTGGTCTCTAGGCACCTCCTGTGCGCCGGCCAGGATGGACACTTGCTCGTGGGGCCCCTCGTCCCCCCTTCCGGCAATGGCTATCAGGGACCAGTTTACGGTATCATTATACCAGACTTGTCTCGCAGGTGCAAGCGAGCGGCCGCTTGCGAAGCGCCGCCAACTAGGACGGTCGGGCATCTACCCCTTACTACTCTTGCTCGACTCTCGCCTCCGAGATGAAGGAGAATAGCTCCAACCGGATCCTGCGCTCGGCAGCCTCATAGCCTTCGCTGGCCAAGTGGGTTGGTGCAACGAAGGATTCCTGTTTCTCTCCGAACGCCCGGACATTGGATATCAGGGCCGTCGATTCGATCGAAACGCCGACCCCTGCTGGGACCCGCAGGCGGACATCCCCAATAAAGCTCATGATCCGCACCTGCGTCTCGCCCGCCGGGATCTGAGCCTGCGACAGATCGAGCCGGGCGTCCCCGATGAGGAACCATATCTCCTCATCCTTTCCCGGCCAGTCGCTGCCGCGCCGCACAGGCCCAAACAGGCTCACATGCCAGGGAGTATTCAGGCCGACCAGGGCCGGCCGCGCAATGATGTAGATCCCGACTACGATGAGTATCGCTGGCAGACAAAGCTTGCCCACGTCGATGTGAAAGATGGCTCCAAGCAGCAGAGCCAAGCCGTAGACCACGATTGCGGCACCGATGACCACCAAGCTCCGATTGCGCATCGCCTTCCTCCTGTGTCAGATTGAAAGAGTCTATCCAGGCAAAGAGCAGCTCTCTCGCCCTTCGCTAACGCACGACCAGTACCGGTCGATCCATCTGCACCAGGATCTTGTGTGCAATGTCGTCTAGCAGGATGCGCTGCCAGCCTGCGCCGCGGTGCGCGCCGATGACGACCAAGTCATACCTCCCCGCCTGTGCCTCCGCCAGGATCTCGTCGATCACCAGGCCGTGTCGTATCTTGGGCCAGACGTGCACGCCAGGGTGCTCCAATGCATGGATATCCTGCTCCAGCATTTCGCCTTCCGGTGTGTGCTCTTCGATTAGCTCCTCGGCCTCGGCTCGCAACTGTTTCCCCTTGATCCCTGGCGCGGCACTGATCTGCGACATCACGTGCAGGACCGTGACCTCCTCTTCCCCATGGAGCAGGTCCGCCAACTGGGCGGTAAAGCGGGCGAGAAGCGAGGGAATGGCAGCGGGTCGCTCAGGGACCACCGGGCCCAACTCGGCCAACGGCCCTTGGGCACCGCTGTCGCAGACGAGGATGCGGACGATCGGCCCAGTCTTTCGCTTGGCGACGATGACGGGGCAGGGAGCATGTTCCACCACGCGGATTGCGTCTGACCCGCCGAGGAACCGCACCAGAAGGTTGGGGTTTGGGCACTCTCCTACGATCACCAGGTCGTATTTGCCCTCCTCCGCCTCGCCAATGATCTCCCGGGATGCCTGCCCCATCCGGATCTTGGTGTGCACCTCGGCACCCTCTAGGAGCTCGCAGGCGCGCTGCAGCGCGGCCTCGGCCTTCGGCTGGTCCGACTCACCCTCAATGACACAGAGCACCGTAGCCGGCTCGTTTGCACTGCGCGCAATATGCGCGCCGAAGGCCAGGGCCACCTCGTCGTGAGGCGCACCGTGGGTGGTCAGCAGGATCTTCATCGTGCTACCCTCCTTACTTCCTGTGCCTAGACCAACATCAGGAGGATCGGCACCAGGAAAATGCCGGCCATGAAAATGGCCAGGTTGCGGTTCTTCGCAGTGACCCACTCCACGAAGGCGAGCACCCCATGCTGGAAGCGGTTGTAGGCCAGGGCAAGGACCAAGAGGCAGATGAAGGCAACGCTCACCATCACGACGAGGACGACCGTAAACGCCTCCGGGTTCTTGAGCAGAACTGCGGCCAGCAGGGTGTCGACAAACGTCATGATGTTGGCCCCCATGATATACGGGATCACATTCTCGCGCCGGACAAACCCGCGGGCGCTCAACGGCACCAGAATGCTCAGCGAAACGCTGACCGACATCGAGATTGTTGTGATCAGGCAGCCCAGCAGGAACATGACCCAGGGCCGGTAGACCAGGCGCGACATCCATCCCACCTGGCTCTCCTTCAGGGTAGCCTGTGGCAAGCACCGGTCAAACAGGCTAAAGCTGGCCATGCTCAGGCCGAGCCCCACCAGGAAGACTGCCCACGTAGGCAGCAGGCCGGTCACCAGTTGGGCGATTGGCTCAATCGCCGCATCGGTCACAGAGGTGAGCAGGGCGCCCGATTGCATCTGGACCGCGTCGAGCGTGCCCCTGCTCAGCAGCCACAGACCCAGCAGGAAAGCAGGCACATGGGTAAGTGCCGTAACGGTCAGTGAGAGCAGACCCATGCCCAGGCTCGTCGCCCGATTTCGCCCGCGCAGCACGTACAGGAAGCCGATGAAGAGCACGATGAAGCTCGCCCCCACTCTGCTGCCGTTGATCATCGCAAAGGCTCCCAGCTTGTCGATGACCCCGGCATCGAAGAAGGTCAGAGAGGCAGCCGCGATCGGCGACCCACTCATGATCAGGTAGGCCGACAGCCAGCCAAAGCCCAGGGCGTTGGCCGGACTCCTGACGGAGAACAAGTCCCGCACTAAGGGAGCAAGCCCTCGGGCGCCTTCCTTCATCAGCGTGATGGCGAGGATGAAGAGATAGAGGCTGACGAGGAACAGCGCGATCTTGCGCAGGTTGATGTGCTGCCACCAGGCACGCCTCGCCACCGCGGCCCGGCTGTCTGCGGTGGTGGTCGGCAGGGACGCCGCACCATCGTCACGGAGGGTCTCCTCCGCGGAGGAAAACTCTGTGACTTCAGGCTCGCGCGATCCCGCCACTAAGGCTCTCCCGCGCTGGGTGTCTCGGGATACGTCTCCAGGTGGAGGCTTGGCTCGATCTCACTTTTCCAGAGGCCCTCTACGAGCTGCAGTCGGGCTGCAGACCAGCCACCCAGGTCCTCTGCCGTAAAGGCCTGAGCCAGGGGGGCAAACCCGCTGCCCCGGCAGTTCGGCGGCCGCATTCGGGACTCGATGAGGATTTCCTGCCCTGCGTCGCTGATGAGATAGGCGACAAGTGCCTCGACCGCTGGGCGCTCTGCCCGTGTCACATTGTCGTCCACCACAACGGCCGCGTGCTGAGCCACAACCGTCCGCGCCGGGATCACCATCTCGAGGTCAACCCCTCGCTCCTGTGCCCGGAGCGCATCCTGCTCGTACGTCACGAGGGCATCGCCGGCGCCCAGCTCGAACAGGGTCATCGCCGCACGAGCCGAGGGGGCCAACAGCCACACGTTCTGCCAGATGGCTTTGAGCTGCCTCTGTGCGGCTGGCTGGTCACCTGATGACAGGAAAGCGCTGCCGTATTCGGCCAACACCCCCCACTCGCCGGCGCCCGAGCTCCGCGGGTCGGCGTGGAGCAGGCTCAGTCCAGCCTGTGCGAGGTCGGCGTACGAAGCAATGTCCAGGGGGTTGCCCGGCCGCGTGGCTATGATCATCGGTGTGCAGCCGATGACTACTGGCTCGCTCCCCCGCCGCACACGTTTTCCGACCTTCAGCCAGTTCACATGCTCTTCGTTGCTGAACACAGCAATGTCCGCGGGGGCTCCGAGGTTGATCTGGCCCGCGAGCGTCCCTGATGCCCCGAACACTCCCTCGAGTGCCAGGTCCTGCCCCGTCTCTGCTTCCCAAGCGCGTTCGAAGCCTGGAAACAGGCGTTGGGTGAACGCCTCTTCCTGGGTACTAAAAGCGTACACCACCAGCCGGACCGGTACGCCGCCGGGGCTCAGGTGCGCTCGAAGGGCATACAGGATTGCCAGGGCAAGCAGCGCTATGCCCAGCACCCACCCTGCCAGTCTGCCCCATCTCACTCTTCTCAGCCTGTGTGTCATGTGGTGTCTCGTCTCTCCAGCCGGACGACTATACCACAGATCGTCTCTTAGGGGAAGCGGAATGGCAATCGGCAGCCCCAGGCAAGGGCGAAAGTGCCGGGCCACCCTGGAGGCTCCCGAAAAGAAGCCAGGCACCGGGCAATTACCTGCTGCCCGATGCCTGACCTTCGCGCGACTATGCGATGGGTCGCCGCCCGGAAGATACCTTCTAGAAGATCTTGATCCCCCACCAGAGGCCGAGCAAGGTCCGCACCTGTAGGAAGACGATAACCAGGCCGACCAAGATCATCAAAACCTTGCGGGGGATGAACTTGCAGACGTAGGCTGCCAGGGGAGCGGCAATCGCCCCACCGAGCAACAGGCCCAGGATGATCCGCCAGTATCCGGTGAAAAGGCTGCCGATGGTGAAGAAAAAGGTCACGGACTCGGCGAACGTGACGAAAAACTCGGACATATTCACCGATCCGATGGCGAATCGGGGTTGCTTGCCTGTAGCCACGAGCGTGGTGGTGACCACCGGGCCCCATCCGCCCCCACCGATGGCGTCGAAGAAGCCCCCCACGATAGCCAGGGGCGGGATCAGGTTCTTGTGGAGCTCGCGCTCGCGCCACTCTCGGAAGGCACGGTACAGGATCACCAGGCCCATGATCAGAAGGTAGATGCAGATGTACGGCTTGATCTTGTTGCCGTCCAGTTGGGTGAGGAGGTAGGCGCCCAAAACGCCGCCCAAGACGCCGGGGATGATCAGCCTAAGGGCCAGCTTCCTGTCCACGTTCCCCACTTTGAAGTGAGAGAACCCTGAAATGGCCGTCGTCACGACCTCTGCCATGTGGACGCAGGCGCTGGCAATCTTCGGAGGCACGCCCAGCGCCAGGAGGACGCTGTTCGAGCTGACACCGTACGCCATGCCCAGTGCGCCGTCGATCATCTGGGCGAAGAAGCCAACCGCCATGAAGATGAGAATAGAAACGTTCTGGTTCATCAGTTCTTCCATAGTACCTTACTCCCTCCTCGGTATGAGATTTCTTCGATGGAAAGATACTCGACGTGAATGACAAGTGCCGTGATTGGCCTGTGACAAAGCTGTGACAGAACGGGCCAGGTGCAAAGTGCCCGGCTGGGCTAGCCCTTGGGGGAGGGGATCACGAGCCCATAGCCGAGGCCGGTCACCGTCTCAATGTACGCATCGTGTCCGGTGCCCTGGGCTGCCTCGGACATCTTCGCCCGCAGCCGGCGGACGAGCTGGCGCAGCATGTCCCGCTCGCCGCCCTCCGCGCCCCAGACGTGGCCGATGATGGCGTCCGTGGTCAGGACGTGACCCGGATTCAGCAGGAGATAGTCGAGGAGGCGGCTCTCCAGCGGGGTGAGCGCCACCGCAGCTCCCTGGCCGATGCGCAGCTCCCGCCGGCTGGTGTCGAGCACGATGCTGCCCACCTGGCGCCGTTCGGCCAGGGTCCCCTTGCCGGCGCGCCTCAGCACGGCCTGCGCCCGGGCGACCAGTTGGCGAGGGCTGAACGGCTTGCTGATATAGTCATCGGCGCCGAGCCGCAGGCCCTGCACGATGTCGTCTTCCTCATTGCGGACGGTGAGCAGCACGATCGGCGTGTCGCTCGCTTCCCGGATGCGCCGGCACACGGCAAAGCCGTCGAGCTTGGGCAGGTTCACGTCCAGTATCACGAGGTCCGGCTGCTCGTCAGCCCAACGTTGGAGGGCAGCCTCGCCATCGTGTGCCTGGACAACCTGGAAGCCTTCGCGCCTCAGGGTAAAGGCCACGACATCGGCCAGGACACGATCGTCGTCTACGACCAGGGCCTTCATGCTTCACCCCTCACAACAGGCAGCGTGAACCAGAACACCGCTCCACCGCCGGCGCGATCTTCCATGCCCACCTCCCCGCCATGGCCTTCGACGATGGCCTTAACCACGGAAAGCCCCAAGCCCACCCCCGCCTGGCCTCGGCTACCACCCTGTCCGGGATAGCCAAAGCGCCGGAACAGGCTGCTGCGCTCCTCCTGAGGCACCCCAGGACCCGAGTCGGCCACCGATAGCCGCGCCCATCCCCCCTGCAGTACTGCCCTCAGCTCGATCTCCGAGCCGTCTGGGCCATTCTTGCTGGCGTTGGACAGGAGGTTGATCAGGACCTGCCCGGCCCGCCGCGGATCGGCCTGCACCTTGGGCATCGAGTCCGGCAGGTCCACCACCAAGCGCTGGCTGCGCTTGGCCAGCAGGGGCTGCATGGTGGAGGCTGCCGCGACAATGAGCTCCTCCAGGCCGGACGGACGGGGCTGCACCCGGAATTGGCCGGCTTCGATGCTGGCGCTCTCCAACAGGTTGTCGATCAGCGTCTGCAGGCCCAATACTCCCAAGTGCAGGGAAGTCAACAACTCGGCCAGCTCGCCGGGGCTGAGGTCGGGGGCCTGGTCCAACAGGAGCTCGGCCGAAGCCGCCAGCGCAGACAGCGGAGTCCGGAACTCGTGGGCCACGTTGGCCAGGAAGTGGCCCAACAGGCGGTGCATGGCCTCCTCGTCGCTGACATCTCGGAAGACCAGTGCCACCCGTGCCTCGCGCCCCTCTCGGGGCAACAGCCGGGCACCTGTCAGGGACAGGATGCCTTGCCTTCCGTCTCGCAGCTCCACGGCGATCTTGGCCTGGCGGCCCGGCGCCGGGATAAGCTCGCTAAAGGGTCTTGCAGTCTCCAGCGGCCGGAAGACGTGGTCGCAGCTCTTGCCCATCACCTCGCCGCGCACCCGGCCCGTGATCCTCTCTGCCCCATCGCTGAAGAAGGTGATTCGGCCCTGGCGATCGAGGGTTACGATCCCCTCGACAACCGCCTGGAGCAGGTGATCGGTCCATGCCTTCTCCTCGCGCAGCTCGACGACGCTGCGCTGCAGCTCGGCGCGTGCTTCCTCCAGGGCCAGGGCTAGGCGAGTCGCCCCACGGATGCGCGCTTCGGCGTTGGGATCGACCTGTTCGTCCATGGGGGTAGTATACCCGATCCTGCCTCTTCCGGAAAAGCGGCTGCGCGTGCCGTTTGCCGTTCCTGCGACGCAGGGGTGTGCTTGCCTCGCCTTGCCTTTTGCGGTACAATCACGGGTACCGGCATCCACGGATGCGTGAAGGACCATCTCACAAACAGACGAGGAGGAACCTGCGATGACATCATCTGACCTGCGCATTGTACCCGTAACGACCGAGCAACAGCGCCGTACCTTTGCCTCCTTCCCTTGGCGTCTCTATCGAAACGATCCCAACTGGGTTCCCTACATCTTGAGCGATCGCCTCAAGCTCCTCAACCCGGCGCGGCACCCCTTCTGGGAGCATGCCGAGGGGCAGCTCTTCCTGGCCATGCGCGGGCAGGAGGTGGTTGGAACGATCAGCGCCCACATCAACCGTCGCCACAACGAGGTCCACAAGGACAAGGTCGGCTTTTTCGGCTTCTTCGAGGTCGTCGACGACCGTGCCGTGGCCGAGGCACTCCTGGTACAGGCCGCCGCCTGGCTTCGCGCCCGGGGCATGGACGCCATTCGCGGGCCGGAAAACCCCTCCCAGAATGAAGAGTCCGGCCTGTTGATCGATGGCTTTGACCTGCCTCCTGTCGTGATGATGACCTACAACCCCCGCTACTACCAGGCCCTCCTCGAGCAGGCTGGCTTCCAGAAGGCCCAAGACCTCTTCGCCTGGGACATCCTCACCAACATCTTCGACTACGACGTTCAGAACCTGCCTCGCAAATTCGTCCGCGTCGCAGACGAGGCGCGCAAACGACCCAACCTCGTTCTCCGGAAGATGGACATGAAGAACTTTGACCACGAGGTCGAGCTGGCCAAACAGGTATACAACGCAGCGTGGGAGCAGAACTGGGGGTTCGTTTCCATGACCGACCGCGAGTTCGAGCAGCTCGGAGAGGAGCTCAAGTTCATCATCGATCCCGACCTCGTCTACCTTGCGGAGGTCGACGGTAAGGTAGCCGGCTTCTCTCTTGGCGTGCCCGACGCCAACCAGGCGCTTCTCAAGGCCCGGCCCCAGCCCAACACCTGGAGCTTTCCCTGGACCGTCGTCAAGCTGCTCTGGCACAAGCGCAAGATCAACTCCTTCCGCTTGGTCGCAATGGGGGTCGTGCCCGACTATCGCACCTTGGGGATCGATGCCCTGTTCTACGTGGAGACGGCGCGGCAGGCGTTCCAAAAAGGCTATCAACGCTGCGAGATGTCGTGGATCCTCGAGTCGAACGACATGATGAACCGCATCATCGAGCGGTTGGGGGGCAAGGTCTACAAAACGTACCGCATCTACCAGAAGCCTGTGTGATGGCTCGCAAGCGGCAGGAGCCAACGGCCGCGACACATGCCCTTATCGTCCGCAGGGCGGGGCTCGAGGACGCTGGCGTGGTTCACACGCTGCTCTTCGAGTTCAACGGCGAAGCTTTGCAGCCCGGCGCACTGGCCCGCCGGATGCTCCAGGTGGCCGGCCTGGAAACGCTGGTCCTGGCCGAACAAGGAGGCGTCCCGGTCGGACTCCTGGTTCTGCGGGTTGTGCCGACGATCTCTGATGCCCAGGACTGGGCCGAGATCACCGAGCTCTATGTCCGGCCCTCGTTCCGGCGGCAGGGCATCGGGACGGCGCTTGTCTGCGCCGCCGCGGAGCATAGCCGGGAGCGAGGCTGCGTCGAGCTGAACCTATTGGTCGATCCGGCCAACAGCGAAGCCCACGCCTTCTACCAGGCATCTGGGTTCCGCCGGGATTCGTGCGGGATGCGGCGCCGGGCCTGAAGACCCCGGTTGCCGGGTGGCTTGACTCACTCCGCCAAGTCGGATATAGTGGCCTTGGCCCCGTGCGTGGCGCGGAATGACTTCCCGGGAGTCTTTAGAACGAATGGACGCAGAACAGAAAACGTGGCATGCCCTGAGCCCAGCGCAGGCGGCTGACGCCCTCCAGAGTGACCTCCAGCGCGGTCTCGCGCAGCCAATTGTCCGGCAGCGCCAGGAGCAGTTTGGCCTGAATGAGCTGAAAGAGGCTCCCCGGCGTGGATTCTGGCGCATGCTTCTGGACCAGTTCAACCAGTTCCTGGTCATAATCCTCATTGTCGCGGCCGTCGTCTCAGCTCTCCTCGGCTGGCGCGAGTTCAACCTGACCGGGGAGATCACCGAGTTCGTAGACGCTGCGGCAATCATGGCCATTGTGATCCTCAATGCCATACTGGGGGTCATACAGGAGGGCCGCGCCGAGGAAGCGCTCGCCGCGCTCAAGAAGATGGCGGCGCCCAATGCCCAGGTGCTGCGCGACGGCAGCTTCACGACCGTGCCGTCCCGCGACCTGGTCCCCGGCGACGTCGTGCTTCTCGAGACGGGCAACCACGTCCCGGCCGACGTGCGCCTCGTCGAGACCATGAATCTCCAGGTCGAAGAGGCGTCGCTGACCGGCGAATCGGTCCCGGCGAGCAAGAGGGCCGGCGATCTCCTCGCGGAGGATGCCGGCGTGGGCGACCGCCGCAACATGGCCTATATGAGCACATTGGTCACCTACGGCCATGGCCAGGGCCTGGTGGTCGCCACCGGCATGCAAACCCAGATCGGCAAGATCGCCGAGATGATCCAGTCCTACGAAGAAGAGCAGACCCCGTTGCAGATCAAGCTCGAGCAGCTGGGCCGCGTTCTGGGCATCGCCGCGCTGCTTATCTGCGCATTGGTGGGGTTGATCGGTGTGGTGCGCGACACGCAGGTGGGCGTCCTGTTCCGCGACGGCTTCTCCGCCTACTTCGGCCTCGAAGAGACCGTGCCCAAGCTCGTCGAGATGTTCATGGTGGCGGTGAGCCTGGCGATTGCCGCGGTACCGGAAGGGTTGGCGGCCGTCGTCACGATCTGCCTCGCCCTGGGCATGCAGCAGATGGTCAAGCGCCACGCCCTGATGCGCCGCCTCTCCGCCGTCGAGACGCTCGGCTCGGCCACCACCATCTGCTCCGACAAGACTGGCACCCTGACCCAAAACCAGATGACGGCGACGAACATCTACGTGGACCGCACACTGCTGGGGATAACCGGCGAGGGCTACAGGCCGGAAGGCCAATTTGTCGATGACAATGGCGCGCCGGTTCCCCTGTCCACCCTGCATGGTGGGCCGCTGCTCTTCCGGGCCGCTCTCCTGTGCAGCGATGCTCACCTGGAAGAGGTCGTCGAAGATGGCGTTCAGAGCTGGCGGATCGCGGGCGATCCCACTGAGGGCGCCTTTGTCGTCGCTGCGGCCAAGGCAGGCTACACGCGGGACCAGTTGAGCCGGGATTACCCGCGCGTCGCCGAGATCCCGTTCGACTCCGACCGCAAGCGGATGACGACGATTCATCCCGATCCACGCCGGCCGGGCGAGTATGTGGCCTTTGTGAAGGGTGCCCCGGACGTCATCCTCGGCCTGTGCACCCACGTCGTCGAAGACGGCGAGGTCCGAGACCTGACGGACGAGCGGCGCGAGAATATTCTCCAAGAGAATGAAGGGCTCGCGAGCAACGCCCTGCGCGTCTTGGGCGTGGCCTTTCGAGAGCTGCCAGAGTTGCCCGCCGAGCCAACACCGGCCAATACCGAGTGCTGCCTGATCTTCATCGGCCTGCTCGGGATGATCGACCCGGCGCGTCCAGAAGTCAAGCCGGCCATCGCTCTCGCCCGCCACGCCGGCATCGGCACCGTCATGATCACGGGAGACTATCCCGATACCGCCGTCGCAATTGCGCGCGAAATCGGTCTGGTCACCGGCGACGAGAAGGTGCTCACCGGCGCCGAGTTGGACCGGCTCGACGATGCCGCCTTCAGCTCGACCGTAGAAGATGTGGTGGTCTATGCGCGCGTCTCACCCCAGCACAAGGTCCGGATCGTGGAAGCCTTGAAGGCCAGGGGGCAGATTGTCGCCATGACGGGCGATGGGGTGAACGATGCCCCGGCCCTCAAGCGGTCGAACATCGGCGTGGCAATGGGGATCACCGGCACGGACGTCTCCAAGGAGACGGCGGATGTCGTGCTGACCGACGACAACTACGCCAGCATCGTCTCGGCCATCGAGCAGGGACGCATCATCTACTCCAACATCCGCAAGTTCGTCTACTACCTTCTCTCCTGCAACATGGCCGAGATCATGATCTTGTTCCTCGCCATGATCTTTGGCTGGCCTCTGCCGCTGGTGGCTATCCAGCTGCTGGTCCTCAACCTGCTGACCGATGGGCTGCCTGCCCTGGCACTGGGCATGGAGAAGGGCGATCCTGACATCATGGATCGCCCGCCCCGGCCGGTGAACGAGCCAATCATCAACCGCGACATGCTCATCGGCATCGCTGTGCAGACCGTGGCCAAGACGACAGCCGTGCTCGTCGCCTTCCAGATTGGGCTGCGTGCCGGTGAGACACATGGCCGCACGGTGGCCTTTGCCACCCTGGCGATTGCAGAGCTGTTCCGCGCCTACACTGCGCGCTCGGAGCGCTATTCGCTTCTTTCATTGGGGGTCTTTACCAACCGGTTCATGCAGGTGGCCGTGCTGATCTCGCTGGCCATCCTTCTGGCCATCATCTACGTGCCATTCCTGGATCCGATCTTCAATACCACCTTCCTCACGATTCGGGACTGGTCCTATATGCTGCCCCTGATGCTCCTGCCGGCCGTGGCCGACGAGATCACCAAGTTCGCCCTGCGCAGGGCCGGCCGCAAAGCACAAGCCGCCCGTGCGGGGGCTTAGGCCGGCTTAGGAGACGCGGCGCCTGGCGTGCGCCAGGATCTCGGCGTGGTCAAAGGCCAGCGGCGGGAGCGCTGCGAGGTCAAACCACCCGGCGTCCGCCGCATCGTCGCCGGCCCGTGGCCGTAGGGCAAGGCGCTCCTCCGCACCCAGGATGGCCAGGTATGCCACGCTGATCGTCCAGCCGCGCGGATCCCGGCCGGGGTCGCCAAAGGTGTGCATCTGCTCCAGGAGACGAGGCTCAACGCCGGCCTCCTCCAGCAGCTCGCGGCGGGCGGCCGCCTCCAACGGCTCGTCGGGCTCGACAAACCCCCCGGGCAGCGCCCAGTGGCCTTCGAAGGGCGGATGCTTTCGTCTGATCAGGAGTACCTTCCACTGCGTTCCGTCTTGCGCGAGCAGTACGACGTCAACGGTCACCGACGGGTGTCGCCAGGATCCCATGGTGTATCTTCCTCTCGCCCTTTTCTTGCCCGATTCTAGTGCACGGACGGCACCCTGTCAAACGCCGTGCAGCGAAGCTTTGGCTCTCCGGTAGCCTTGCCGCAATGGGATCATCCTGACATACCTGCCGCCGGTTCGGCCATACTATGAGCCATACGCCATCTGCCAAGGAGCCCATGATACCAATCAAGCCATCCGACATCACACCCGAACAGACTTACCGGACCCGGCGCCAATTCCTGCGGGACATGGGCACGCTGGCTCTCGGCTCACTGCTGGTGGCCTCCTGCGGCACTCTGCCTTCCGGCCAGGAAGGGCCAACGACCGCCGTCGCCACCTCCGTGCCCGGCCTGACCCCCGTGCCTTTTCCGCCCCTGCAGGGGGCCGCCGACGAGCTCGGCACGCCCCTCACCTCCTTCGAGTCGGTCGCCAACTACAACAACTTCTACGAGTTCACTACCCAGAAGAAAGGTGTCACCGAGCTGGCCCGAGGGTTCGCCACGTCACCTTGGACGGTCGAGGTTGGAGGGCTGGCGGGCAAGCCCAGGACCTTTGACATCGACGAGCTGCTCCGTTTCCCGCAGGAAGAACGGATTTACCGCCTGCGCTGTGTCGAGACCTGGTCGATGGTCATCCCCTGGGTCGGCTTCCCGCTGGCCCGCCTGCTGAAGGAGGTCGAGCCCCTGCCGCAGGCCAAGTACGTGCGCTTTGAGACGCTGCTCGACCCCGAGAAGCTGCCCGGTCAAAAGAGTGGGCAGTTTCGCTGGCCCTACGTCGAGGGCCTGCGCCTGGACGAAGCGATGAACGACTTGACCTTGATGGCGACCGGCCTGTATGGCAAGGCACTCCCTCCCCAGAACGGTGCCCCGTTGCGCCTGGTCGTTCCCTGGAAGTATGGCTTCAAGAGCATCAAATCGGTCGTCCGGATCGACCTGGTGGAGGAGCAGCCCATCTCGCTGTGGGAGGCCTATGCCCCGGAGGAGTATGGCTTCTACGCCAACGTCAACCCGGACGTGCCCCACCGTCGCTGGTCGCAGGCCACCGAGCAGCGCATCGGCGAGTCAGGCCGCATCCCGACGCTGCTCTTCAACGGATATGCCGACGAGGTCGCCGGCCTGTACCAGCCGCCCGACCGCCCGGAGTGGTACTACTAGCCCAGGTCCGGTATGGGCTTGCCTGCACCCTCGACCAGCATCCGGTAGGTCTTTTCGATCCGGTCCCAGTGGCCCTCGCGGTCCAGGGACCAGAACCGCCCGATGACCGTCGCCAGCGCGCCGGTGCCGAGCCGCTCCGCCTCGCGCTCGACCTGCTCGATATAGATTGCGCCGCTCTCTGGCCGCTCGCCCCGGCGTCCCAGCATGCTGTGCATGTACACCTCCGGCACGCCTTCGCGCCGCGCCATCTCCATCAGCGCCAGCAGGTGATCCACCGAGCCGTGGGAGCTGTAGAAAGAGACGATGCCCAGCAGGTGAAGCCGCGTGCCTGCCTGCTTTGCGCCCTGCATCGCCCAGCGAAACGCTTCGTTCTCAAAGAACGAGCCGTCTTCCAGCGACTGGCTGATGCGCACGCGGTCGGCCGGCACCACGCGCCCGGCGCCGATGTGCAGGTGCCCGGCCTCCGAGTTGCCCACCGTCCCCTCGGGCATGCCCACCGCCCGGCCGGCTGCCTCCAGGCGGGTGTTTGGCCACTCCGCCCGCAGCGCACCCAAAACCGGCGTCTCCGCCTGGGCAATCAAGTCGCCGCGCCCGCCGTCGCCTATCCCCCAGCCGTCCAAGACCAGCAGCAGCACCCTCCGCTCTTCCCCCTCACGGCTGTAGTCTAGCCCCTTGTGGGCGTCGATCAGGCTCCTCCCTGTCATCGCCCCCGGCTGAGCCAATCCCAAGAGCTGCAGGATCGTCGGCGCCACATCCGTCAGGGCCCCACCCTCGCGCAGCCGCGCTCCCTGCCCCAGCACCGGGTCGATCAGGATCAGCGGCACAGGGCTGTCCGTGTGGCCTGTGTCGATCGCGCCGTCCGGGTAGTACCAGCGCTCCACAGTCCCATGGTCGGCGGTCACGACGATGCTCATCCCCGCCGCCATCGCCGCCTCCACGATGCGCCCCGCCTGGGCATCGACCGTCTCCACGGCCGTCCGGATCGCCTCCGGACTCTCGATGTGGCCGATCACATCCACGTTGCATAGATTGACCGTCACCAGGGCATGCCAGCGGTGGCGGATCGCCTCGATGGCCGCGTCGGCGACGGTGGCTGCGCTCATCTGCGGCGGCATCTCGGCATGCGAGGCGGGACGGGGAGAAGGCACGATCACCCGCTCCTCCCCGGGAAAGACGTCCTGCGACTTGCCGTTCAGGAAAAAGCTGACGTGGATCGCCTTCTCCGACTCGCACACCTTCGTCTGGCTCAGGCCCGCCCGGCTGACTACCTCACACAGCGTGCCGTCCAGCCGTTCCAGGGGAGCAAAGGCCACCCGGACGTCCAGCTCGGGGTGGTACTCGATCATCGTCGCGAAACGCACCGTCATTGGCTTGTGCGGGAAGGCGGAAAAGCCGGGATCGACAAAGGCCGACGTCAGCTCTACCTCCCGCTCTCCCCGGATGTCATAAAAGATGACATAATCGCCATCCTGGATGCTGCCCACCGGCCGCCCCTGCCCGTCCACCCGGACGAGCGGCTCCAAGGTTTCATCTTCCTCACCGGCGCGATAGGCGGCCCGCACCGCCTCTGCCATGGGATATTTACCGCGTGCCAATCCAATCCTCCAAGTCTGTCATTGTCTTGGACGATCCACGAAGGCCAACAAGTCTCACGAAAGAACCCTTCGTGCTCTTCGTGGCCTTCGTGGATCGCATTTCCCTAGTCTGTCGGCACGACCTTGAACCCGCACTGCGTGAGCGGGTCGATCAGGTCCTTCAGCGAAGGCATCCACTGCCCCGTCTTGCGCGAGATGTGCTCGGTCCAGCCGTAGGTCTCAAACGTATAGGTCTCCTCGCGCCCCCCCTCCAGAGGGATCTGGTAGCGGGCCTTCCGGTAGTAATCCTGGGCCAGGTAGCCCTCGTCCATGACCTGCATCGCGTGCCCGATCTGCTCCTCACTCAGCTCGGGATACCGGTCCTCGAACAGCGTGAACTCGAGCGGGTAGCGCGGCCGCGTCGGTGGATTCTCGGCCGGATAACCCATCGTGAGCTGGACCATCGGGAAGACCCGCGGCGGCAGGTGGTACTCCTTGATGATCCGCGCCGCCATGTAGGGCGCGCCCCCCAGGAAGCAGCTCCCCATCCCGAGGCTTTCCGCGGCAATCACCATGTTCTCCGCCACGTACGCCGCGTCCTGCATGCCCATGAAGAGCAGCGAGAGGTCGTTCTGCACGAGCTTCCAGCCCCGGTGGGCCATCACCAGCTCGTGGCGGTGCGAGTCCACGCAGATCGTAAAGAGCAGCGGTGCCTTGAAGGGGTTGCGCTTCTGGTTGCGGGAAAGAAGCAGGCTGCACATCTGGTAAGCAAAGGGCGCCTGCTGCCCGGCCCGCACCAGCTCGGCGAGCACGTCGTCGGGGACCGGGTCCTTCTTGTACTTGCGGATCGACTTACGGTTCATCATGGCCTGGATGACGGGGTTGCTCATGGGTTCCTCTCCTTTCCTCCGCACCCTGCAAGGAGTGCGCTAACCTTCTACCTCTTGCCCATCCTCGCCCACGAAGTGGAGCGAGACCGAGTTGATGCAGTAGCGCAGGCCGGTCGGCTGCGGCCCGTCGTCGAACACGTGGCCCAGGTGAGCGCCGCAGCGGTCGCAGACCACCTCTGTGCGCACCATGCCGTGGCTGATGTCCGTCTCCGTGTCGACGGTCCCCTCCGAGATAGGCGCATAGAAGCTGGGCCATCCGCAGCCGGCGTCGAACTTGGTGTCCGAGCGGAACAGCTCGTTGCCGCACGCGGCGCATCGGTAGATCCCCTTCCGCTGCAGGTAGTAGAGCCTGCCGGTGAAGGGCCGCTCAGTCGCCTTCTGGCGGGCCACCCGGTACTGCTCAGGAGTGAGATGCGCGCGCCATTCCTCGTCGCTCTTGACCACCTTTTCGCGCACGCCCAGCGTGTGGACGACAAAGGCCCATAGGTCGGCCGTCTCCTCGATCAGCTTGGCGGTGGGCTTGCCCATGCCGTGGCCTGCCTTGGTATCGATGCGGATCAGGACGGGGGCCGGGCCGCCCTGCGCGGCCTGGAGCGCGGCCGCGAACTTGAAGCTGTGTGCCGGGTAGACCCGGTCGTCGTGGTCGCCCGTGGCGATGAGCGTGGGCGGATAGACCGTCCCGCCCGGACGTTGTGGTAGGGCGAATAGGCCAACAGCGCCTTGAACTGCTCGGGGTCGTCGGGCGAGCCGTAGTCGGAGGTCCACGCCCAGCCAATCGTCCACTTGTGGAAGCGCAGCATGTCCAGGACACCCACCACCGGCACGCAGGCGCCGAACAGGTCGGGCCGCTGGGTCAGGCAGGCGCCGATCAGGAGCCCGCCGTTGCTGCGGCCTCCGATCGCCAGCCGGGGCGTGCGCGTGTAGCGCTTCTCGATCAGCCACTCGGCCGCGGCGATGAAAGTCGTCAAAGACGTTCTGCTTGGTGAGGACCATCCCGCCTTCGTGCCACGCCTTGCCATACTCGCTGCCCCCGCGCAGGTTGGCGACGGCGTAGAGCCCGCCCATCTCCATCCACACCAAGGCACCTACCGACAGCGCCGGGGTGACCGGGATGTTGAACCCGCCGTAGCCGTACAGGTAGGTCGGGTTCTTCCCATCCCGCGCTCAAGCCGCGCTTGTAGTTGAGGAACATCGGGATGCGGGTGCCGTCCTTGCTCCGGTAAAAGACCTGCTCCGTCACGTAGGCGTCCGGGTCAAAGCCCACCTTCGGCGCGCGGAAGAGCGTGCCCCGGCCGGTCCCGACGTCGTACCGGTAGACGGTAAAGGGCGTCGAGAAGCTGGTGAACCGGTAGAAGGTCTCCGGGTCGTTCTGCCGGCCCCAAAAACCCTCGACCGTGCCGATGCCGGGCAGCTCGACCGTGCGCACAAGCTTCCCCCGCTTGTCCAATACCTTGACCTGGCTGTGCGCGTCGTGCAAATAGAGGGCGACAAAGTGACCGCCCACCAGGCTGACCTGCTGCAGGGCGTCGCCCGATTCGCGCACGATCTCCTGCCAGAGGGCGCGGTCCGGCCGCGTGACGTCGATCGCGATCAGCCGGGACATTGGCGCGTCGAGGTCGGTGAAGAAGTAGAAAACCGGCCCGTCGTTGCCGACAAAGACGAAGCTTGCGTCGAACTGGTTGAGCAGCTCGACCACCGGCGAGTCCGGGGTGCCCAGGTCGCGGTAAAAGACGCCGTTCTCCTGGTATGTCCCCTTCCACACGTGGATGACCAGGTAGCGGCCGTCCTCCGTCACCTCGCCGCCAAAGCCCCACTCCTTCTGGTCGGGCCGCTCGTAGACCAGCACGTCGTCCGATTGCGGCGTGCCGAGCCGGTGGTAGCAGAGCTTCTGGTAGTAGTTGGCTCCCTTGTACGCCGCGCCCTCCGCCGGCTCGTCGTAGCGGCTGTAGTAGAACCCCTGTCCGTCAGGGGTCCAGTCTGCACCGGAGAACTTGACCCACCGCAGGTGATCGGGCAGATCGCGGCCGGTCTCCACCTCGCGCACGCGCCATTCCTGCCAGTCGGACCCGGAGGCCGAGAGGCCATAGGCCAGCAGCCGCCCGTCTTCGCTCACCTCGTACCCGGTCAGCGCCACCGTGCCGTCGGCCGACAGCCCGTTCGGATCGAGCAGCACCGCCGGCTCTCCGTCGAGGGACCCGTCCAATACAGGACGTCCTGGTTCTGGAGGCCGTCGTTGCGCGTGAAAAAGTAGCGCCCGCCGCGCTTGAAGGGCACGCCAAACCTCTCATAGTCCCACAGCTCGGTCAGGCGCTGCCGGAGCCTCTCCCGCGCCGGGATACGGCCCAGGTAGCCAAATGACAGCTCGTTCTGCGCCTCGATCCATGCCCTGGTCTCCGGGGAATCGATCTCTTCCAGCCAGCGGTAAGGATCGGGCACGTCGACGCCGTGAAGGTGGTCGACCACATCCTCGCGCCGGGCGGCAGGGTACTGCAGCGGCTTGTCTTTCATCTTCAACACCTCTATCCCAGGGCTACGTCCAGGGTCATCATCGTGGCAAAGCCCAGCATGGCCCCGATGGTCGCCACGTCCGTGATGCTGTGCATCTGCGATTCGGGAATCAGCTCTTCCACGACCACGTAGATCATGGCCCCGGCGGCAAAGGCCAGGGCATAGGGCAAGATCGGCTGGATCAGGAGAACCAGCGCCGCGCCGATGACCCCGGCCACGGGCTCCACCAGGCCGGAGAGCTGCCCGTACCAGAAGCTCTTCAGGCGCGACACGCCCTCCCTGCGCAGCGGGATCGAGACGGCTGCCCCCTCGGGAAAGTTCTGGAGGCCAATGCCCAGCGCCAGGGCAGTCGCGCTCGCCACGGTAGCCGTGGACAGCCCCGCTGCGGCCGCGCCAAAGGCGACGCCCACCGCCAGTCCCTCCGGGATGTTGTGCATCGTGATCGCCAGGACAAGCAGCACGCTTCGTCGCCAGCTCGTCGGGATGCCTTCCGCCTCGTTTCTCGGCAGACCCAGGTGCAGGTGGGGCAGCACCTTGTCCACGCCCCACAGGAAGGCTCCGCCCAGCAGGAACCCCACGGTCGCCGGCAGCCAGGCCGGCACCCCGGTGCCTTCCGCCATCTCGATGGCCGGTGCCAGCAGTGACCAGAAGCTCGCCGCGATCATGACGCCGGCGGCAAAGCCGAGCATGGCGTCGAGCACCTGCCGGTTCAGGGTCTTGAAGAAGAACACCAGTCCGGAGCCGAGGGCGGTGACGAACCAGGTAAAGCCGGTGGCCACCAGTGCCTGCAAGACTGGGCTCAGTTGTGCGAACCAGTCCATCGTGCGTCTTCCTCCTTTGAGTCAGTGGGTCCGGCGGGCATCCTGCCGGCCTTTGCGTGTGCCTCGGCCTGACCGGCGTCGCGCCCGCCCAGGCGTGTGGCTGCGAGGGGATTATACCGCAGCGGGGAAGCGAGGCCAAGCAGCGGGGCTGCACAAGTGGCGGAAGAGGCTCAGCGCGAGCATGCAGGAGACCGGGCTACTCTATCACCCTATCACTCTATGGTGGGTGTGCCATCGGGTATTTCTCGAGGTTCAACATCGGGAGGAAGCCACGGACGAAGTAACCTCGCCCGCTACTGGGCGATCTACGAGCTGAGCGAAAAGCCCAACAAGGCCGGCAACCCGTACAAGGACATCGTCGCCCTCGAAGCGATCGACACGCCGGCCACGACCACCTCGGCAGCCGTCGGCGACGCCGAGATCCTGGCGGAGCTGCGCGCCATCCGGGCCCTGCTGAGCGCGATCGCCGGGCGCCTGGGCACGGTGGAGCAGCCGGCCCCCGAGCCGCAGCGCAGCGAGCTCGACGAGGCCTTCCCGCGCTACCTCAACGGGCAGGCCGTCGGCGACAACCCGGCCGAGCTGCAGGCCTTCCAGGAGCACGTCGCCGCGACCGGCAGCGCGCCAGCCAGCAAGGACGCCCGGAGGGGCGGGGAACGGGCGCGGCAATTGAGCGCCGGTGCCCCGCCCCTCCGGGAGCCTCCCTGCCCCTCCCCAGGCTGTAGGAGCGGGTTTCAAACCCGCCCGAGCACCACGGCCAGGACCGCCTGGCCGGAGAACCGGCCCGGCTCCGCCAACGATCTACCGCATCACGCTTTCCTGCCAACGCCCGACCCCGGCCCGCGCCCCGCGCTGACTCCAGACTGTCGGCCTAACCAAGGCTGCGACAGGGATTCGAGCTCCCTTGGGAAAGTACACCAGAATCGCGTATGCCTGCGACAGATGCCCCTCGAAGCCGCGAGCGACTGCCCGGCGACTCATGACTGCGAGCTGATTCGCAGGTCCATACTGGGCAGCTCCTTGCCCGAGATGGTGACGGAATCTCCCCCACCAATTTCCCAAGATTTGGCTTGACCTCTACACCATGCGGCTGCTATACTACAGTCAGTTCGCCAGGCAACGCTTCCCTGGAAGGGTCATATGCGTGCGCGGAGCATGTTTGACGGAGGGTACTGAGGTGAAACGAGCACTTTTGATCGCCGCAGCGAGCATCGTGCTGCTGGTAATCTTGGTCGCCCTATCCGGGCCGCTACTGGCACGGTTGGGGGTGCAGAGGCTATTCTACATCGAAGTCTCCTCGGGACACGTTCGGCTGGTCCGAGCCACTGCTGCTCCGGCCTCCCTATCTTCTCTCGCGCCCGGGACCCCCGTGGTCCCTGCCGGCGATGCGAAGCCGGTGATCATCGACACCGACATGGCTCCGGACGACTGGATGGCGATCCTCTATCTCTTGCAGCAGGCTGGCGTGGACGTGAAAGCCATTACGGTCGCAGGTACGGGCGAGGCCCACTGCGTGCCGGGTGTACAGAACGCACGGGACCTGGCGGCACTGGCCGGCCGCGGGGCGATCCCGGTTGCCTGCGGGCGCGAGACACCGCTGCTGGGGGATCACGCCTTCCCCCCGGACTGGAGAGAGGCAGTGGATGGCCTGCTGGGGCTGGCGCTACCCAGGAATCCCGCCTCTCCCTATGAGGGATCCGCGGTCGAGCTTCTGACTCGTGTTGTTGAGGAGTCCCCGGAGATGGTGCATATCCTCACCCTCGGTCCGCTCACGAACGTGGCGGAGGCGATAGAAGCCCACCCCGAGCTCGCGGGCAACCTGTCGGGGATCACCATCATGGGCGGGGCGGTTGGCGTGCCGGGCAACGTCCGGGCATCGGCGGATGTGGGCAATGACATGGCCGAGTGGAACGTCTACGTCGATCCACACGCGTTGACCGTTGTCTTGGGCTCGGGGGCGCCCATTACACTGGTGCCGCTGGACGCGACTCGCTATGTGCCTGTCACGCCGGGGTTCTATGAGAAGCTCAAACGCGATCGCGGAACGCCCGCGGCAGAGTTTGTGTACCGCGTGCTGGCCCAACAGGAGAGCAAGATCCAAGGCGGTGCATATTTCTTCTGGGATCCGTTTGCCGCGGCCGTCGCTGTAGACGACAGCCTGGCAGACTTCGTGGAGATCGCCCTGTCGGTGATCGAGGAGGGCCCGCAGAGTGGCCGCACGGTCGCAGGCGACACCGGTCACCCGGTGCGAGTGGCGATGGGCGCAGACTCGGCCAGCTTCGAGGTGCTCTTCCTGGACGCACTCAACGGCCGGTCGCCATAGGGGAGCGAGAGGCCATTGCTCTTGGAGAAGCGGATGCTGAGCTCAAGGCAGTTCTACCTCGTCCTAGCCACGAGTCGCCCGGCCCCCCCGTGCCTCCCCGGCGTTGCACACAAGACTCAGCTCACCCCCACACCCATGAGGGATCAGGATCCGGATCACGGATCAGGGTTCCACTTCCAGATCGCCATCTGCTATCTGCCATCAGCGTCCATGGCCCCCGGTCCACACACTGAGGACACCACTCAACGAGTCATGAGAATCCTGTTATCCTGTCCAACGTCCGCCCTTCGCCTTTGACAGAACCCGCCCTCTCGGCTAACATGCACCCCATGTGGGAGCTTCTACCGCGACTGCCTCTCTACGCCGCCTTCTACCGGCTGGGCCGGCCCGTCCTGCTGCCCTTCAGCCTGGTCGTCAGCGTCTCCTATCGCTGCAACAGCCGCTGCAAGACCTGCGGCGTCTGGCGCATCCCGAGCGACGAGCTGACCGCGGACGAGTGGCGCCAAGGTCTTCTCCCACCTCGGCCGCGCGCCCTTCTACCTCACCTTCACCGGCGGCGAGCCCTTCCTGCGGGCCGAGCTGGAAGAGATCGTGATCGCCGGCGCCGAATCGCTGCCGCCCCGGCGTCATCACCATCCCCACCAACGGCCTCCTCACCCAGCGCATCGTCGAGCAGACGGATCGCATCTGCGCGGCGGCGCCCCGCACCCAGGTCGGCCTCAACCTCTCGCTCGACGGTGTCGGACCAGCAGCACGACGAGATCCGGGGCGTCCCGGGCAATTGGGACCGGGCCATGGAGACCTGGCGCGGCCTGAAAGAGCTGCAGGCCCAGCACAAGAACCTGGTCCTCAGCGTCCACACCGTCGTTTCCAAGTTCAACATCGACCGCATCCGGGAGATCGTCGAAGGCCTCCAGTTCCTCGAGCCCGACTCCTACATCACCGAGGTCGCCGAAGAGCGGGTGGAGCTGGGCACCGTCGGCTGGGACATCACCCCCTCCGCCGCGCAGTACGCGCCCGTCGCCGGCTACTTGTCGGCGCGGGCGAGGGAGGTGCGCGCGCGAGGATTGGCCCGTTTCACCCAGGCGCTGCGCGCCCACTACTACCAGCTTGCCGGGCAGATCCTGGAGACGCAGACCCAAGCCATCCCCTGCCGGGCGGGCTGGGCGAGCGGCCACATTGCCCCCAACGGCGACGTCTGGTCCTGCTGCGTCCGCGCCGAGCCGGTGGGCAATGTGCGCGAGACCGGCTACGACTTGAGGCCCATCTGGGCTGGCAAGGTGGGCGGCATGCCTCGCCTGCGCGCGAGCATTGCCGCTGGGGAATGTGCGTGCCCCATGGCCAACGCCAGCTATGCCAACATGCTGCTTCACCTGCCCACCCTTGCCCGCGTCGCGCGCGACGTGCTGATCCCCTCCCGTTCCCTTCACTGATCCGCCCTGCCGCACCCGCCCGATTCGGCAATTCGCGATCATTTGCCAAGCCGGCCGAAGGGTGGTAGTATGCCAAGGCCTTGCCCACACGGCAGGGCCACGAGGAGCCGCACGTGGTCCGAAGAATCGTCCTTGTCCTGCTTGGCCTGTTGCTGATCCTGCTCGCGGGTCTGGCGGCGACCATCCTCGTCTACCGCCACCCGACGCCGGAGGAGTTCGGCCAGGCGGCCGCCGGCCAGCCTGTGCTGCTGCCTCGCGATGAGGCGTCTCATTTTGGCGCAGCCACCGAGTGGTGGTACTACACCGGCTTTCTGACCGGGGAGGATGGGCGGCGCTACGGCTTTGAGCTGGTCTTCTTCAAGGCGTACGTGCCGTCGCAGGTCCGGCTGGGCAAGCTTGTGCCGCTCAACTGGCTCACCAACCCGATCTACTTCGCCCACCTGGCGGTGAGCGATGAGACGGCCCAGGTACACGAGTTCACCGAGCGGTCCAACTTTCCACGCTTCTGGGACGCCGGTGCCCGCGAGGACCGCTTCGAAGTATGGAACGGCGGCTGGCGCGCTTGGGGCGAGGAAGGGCTGCATCACCTGCAAGCCGGCTGGGGGCCGGTTGCGCTGCGCCTGGATCTGCAGCCCCGCAAGCCTGCGGCCCTGCACGGCTCCGAGAGTACGGGGGTGATCGACATGGGGCCGGCGGGCACGTCGTACTACTATTCCTATACGGACATGGCAGGCGAAGGGCAACTCACCGCCGGTGGGGTGACCCAGGCGGTGCAGGCGACGGCCTGGATGGACCATCAGTGGGGAAGCTGGCAGTCCATGGGGGCGTTTGCCGGCTGGGATTGGTTTAGCCTCCGGCTGGAGGATGGGGCGCAGGTCATGCTCTTTGACTTCCGCGATGAGGCGGGGGATATCTATCCCGGGTCGGCCGGTACGTGGATCAAGGCCGATGGAACCACGGAGCATCTCTCGGAGGATGACTATAGCGTGCAGGTGCTCGACCGCTGGACCAGCCCGTCTACCGGGGGCAGCTATCCTATCCGGTGGCACATCACAGTGCCGGGCTACGGCCTGGATGCCTCGGTGGAAGCGACCTTCCCGGAGCAGGAGATGCCGGTTGTCTTCGGGCCCGTCTACTGGGAGGGCAGCGTGACGGTGCAGGGTACCGTCCAGGGGCTGGGTTTCGTCGAGATGACCGGCTATGCGCCGGGCGGAGACCATGGCGCCGGATCTCGTTGAGGCCCTGCGCGCTGGCGGGGTCGTGGGCGCCGGCGGCGCCGGCTTTCCCGCGCACGTCAAGGTGGCGTCCAAGGTCGACACGGTCATTGCCAACGGCCTGGAGTGCGATCCGCTCCTCCAATGCGACCAGCGGCTGATGGAGCGCCACGCGGCCGAGGTTGTGCGCGGCGTCCGGCTGGTGATGGAAGCCACAGGCGCCGGCCGGGGCATCCTGGCGCTGAAAGATGCCTACCATGCGGCCTGCGGCGCCCTTCAGCGCGCCGTCGATGTGCAGGGGGGCACGGTCCGAGAGGGCTCGGTCGGAGACCTTCGCCCATCGCGGGAGATCAACCTGTGCATGATGGAGAGCCGCTATCCGGCCGGCGACGAGTTTGTGCTGGTCTACCAGGCGACCGGCCGCCTGGTCCCCGAGACGGGGCTTCCCCTGCACGTCGGCTGCGTGGTGCAGAATGTGCAGACGCTATTTAACATTGCCAGAGCCAGTGAGGGCACTCCGGTCACCCGCCGGCTTCTCAGCGTCGTCGGCGCCGTGGCTCGCCCCGTCACCCTGTGGGCGCCGGTCGGCACGCCCATCCGCGACGTGATCGCCTGGGCCGGCGGCATCCGGCCCCAGCGCTGGACCGCCCGGACGGCGGACGACTATGCCGTCGTCGTGGGCGGCCCGATGATGGGCCGCTTGGCGCAGGACCTGGACGAGCCGGTGACCAAGACCACGAGCGGCCTCCTGGTCCTGCCGCGCGACAACGTCGTGGTGCGCTATCTCTCCCGCAGCCGCGCTTCCTGGGTCCGGCGCGGGGTCTCGACCTGCGACCAGTGCCGCGACTGCACCGACCTCTGCCCGCGCTTCCTGCTGGGGCACGATCTCCAGCCGCACGAGGTGATGCGCGCGATCAATTACGGCCTGGAGCGGCCGGCGGCCAAGGTGACGGCGGCCGTGCTCTGCTGCGAGTGCCGCCTGTGCGAGGCGTACGCCTGCCCGCTGGAGCTGTCGCCGATGTCGTATTACGTAGCCATCAAGAAGGAGCTGAGGGCGCAGGGCTGGGTCAACGACCGGCACAAGCGCAGCGACCTGCAGCCCCACCCGGTGCGCGACTATCGCCTGGTGCCGACGCACCGGTTGATCGCCCGGCTGGGGCTGGCGGAATGGGAGGAGCAGGCCTGCCCGCTCGACGAGGCGGGCCACAGCCCGGAGAGGGTCTCCATCCCGCTCCAGCAGCACCTCGGCGCGCCGGCCAGGCCGCTGGTCTCGCCGGGGGATCGGGTGGCCGTCGGCGATCCGGTCGGGGCCATCCCCGAGGGCAAGCTGGGCGCGGCCGTCCACGCCTCCATCCGCGGGCGGGTCACGGCTGTGAGCGACACGCGGATCGAGATCCAGGCGGAGGTGCAATGATCGAGCCGGCGATCGCGTTGGTCGAGACGAATTCCATCGCCGCCGGTATCCTGGCCGGCGACGCCATGGTGAAAAAGGCCGTCGTGCAGCTCCTCGAGGCGCGCTCGATCTGCCCCGGCAAGTACATGGTGCTGATCGGCGGCGAGGTCGGCCCGGTGCGCGAGTCGTACCAGGTGGGCGTTGCCACGGCGGCCGATACGCTGGTCGACCAGCTTTTGCTGCCGAACGCGCACCCATCGGTCTTCCCGGCGCTGATGAGCGCCGCCCTGCCGCGCGGCGACGAGGCGCTCGGGATCATCGAGACCGTGACGGCCGCTGTCTGCATCGTCGCCGCCGATGCGGCGGCCAAAGAAGCGGACGTGCAGCTCCTGGAGATCCGCCTGGCCAATGGGCTGGGCGGCAAGAGCTTTGTCCTTTTGGAGGGCACCGTCGCCGACGTGGAAGCGGCGGTGGCTGCCGGCGTCGAATTGGTCAGGCGGGAAGGCCTCCTGGTCCGCCAGGTGGTCATCCCGCAGCTTCACGAACAGATGCGGGCCAAGATACTCTAAGATGCAATTTGCTCGGGTCATCGGCACTCTCGTCGCCACGCGCAAGGCGGATGGGCTGGAAGGGGTCAAGTTCCTGATCGTCCAGCTCCTGGACAAGCACCGGCAGCCGGTCGGCGACCCGGTCGTTGCCGCCGACGGCACGGCGCAGGCCGGGCCGGGCGAGCTGGTCTTTGTCATCGCCAGCCGCGAGGCGGCCCTGGCTCTGCCGGAGACCTTTGTGCCTGTCGATCATGCGATCGTCGGCATCGTGGATGAGGTGGACGTCGGCTAGTGTACATCGGGCGCGTGAGTGGGACGGTCGTCGCCACGATCAAGAACGAGCTTTTCCAGGGCCGCAAGCTGCTGGTGGTGGATAGGCTGAACCTCCAGGGCAAGCCCACCGGCCGCTACGACATCGCCGTGGACATGGTCCAGGCGGGCACCGGCGACCT
Organism: uncultured Chloroflexia bacterium; assembly: GCA_963701775.1. Classification (GTDB taxonomy): domain Bacteria; phylum Chloroflexota; class Anaerolineae; order JAAYZQ01; family JAAYZQ01; genus DAOQVR01. The sequence goes on along the minus strand of CAVPBH010000021.1, from coordinate 108,355 downwards.
GGTGCTGGTCCTGGACGAGGGGAACTCGGCCCGGCCAGATCGTGGGCCGGGAGCCCAACGGCGCCATCCGGGCCGTGATCGTGGGCATCGTGGACGAAGTGGACATCCCCGGCGCGACCTTTGAGCCGTACCGGCCGCGCCGCAAGCCGGCCGCCTCGGGCGCCGCGGATGATTGACAGGCAGCCGGCGCCCGTCCGGCGCGTGACCGAGTACGAGCTGCGCCAGGAGATGGTGCGCGTCGGCCGCCTGCTCTGGGAGCGCGGCTACGTCGCCGCCACCGACGGCAACCTCTCGGCTCGGCTGGGATCCGACCGTCTGCTGGTCACGCCCAGCGGGGTGAGCAAGGGCTTTCTTTCGGAGCATGACCTGGTGGTGATTGGCCTCGAAGGGGGCTCTCCCGGCGGGCGCTCCGCCCGGCCGTCGTCCGAGATCCTGATGCACCTGGAGGTCTATTGCCAGCGCCCGGACGTGCGCGCGGTGGTCCACGCCCACCCGCCGGCGGCGATCGCCTTTTCGATCGCGGGTGTGTCGCTGGCGCGCTGCGTGCTCCCGGAGGTGATTGTCACCCTGGGCGGCATTCCCACGACGGACTATGCCACGCCCGGCACGCCCGAGGTGTCGGAATCGATCCGCCAGGCGCTCCGGAGCTACGATGCCCTGGTGTTGGCGCACCACGGCAGCCTGACGGTGGGCAAGACCCTCTGGGAGGCGTACCTGCTCCTCGAAAAGGTGGAGCAGACGGCCCAGATCACGCTGGCGGCCCAGCAGTTGGGGCGGGTGCACACCCTCCCGCCCGAGGCCGTCCAAAAGCTGGCGGCCAAGCGCGCCGAGATGCTGCAAGGCGAGGGCCGCAACTTGTGCGAAGGCTGCAGCGCCTGTATTCTAGGGGATACGCCAAAATCGGCGCCTTGAGGTCCGGATAAGGAGTGAGCGAGCTACGATGAAGGGATTGATTCTCAGCGGCGGGAAGGGGACCCGCCTCTATCCCATTACCTACACCAGTGCCAAGCAGTTGGTGCCGGTCGCCAACAAGCCGGTCCTCTTTCGCGTCATCGAGTCGATCCGGGACGCCGGCATCGACGACATTGGCATCGTCGTGGGTGATACGGCAGCCGAGATCAAGGAAGCGGCCGGCACCGGCAAGCGCTGGGGCGTCAAGCTCACCTACATCCACCAGGACCGTCCCGGCGGGCTGGCGCATGCGGTCAAGGTGAGCAAGAAGTACCTGGGCGACGACAAGTTCGTCATGTTCCTCGGCGACAACGTGATCCAGGGCGGGATCTCGGGGCTCATTGGCCAGTTCGAAGCGAGCGGCTACGACTGCCAGATCGTGCTCACGGCTGTCGACAACCCGTCCCAGTACGGCGTCGCCGACCTCGATCCCGACACAGGCCGCATCGTCCGCCTGGTCGAAAAGCCGCGCAACCCGCCCAGCAACCTGGCGCTTGTCGGCATCTACATGTTCGACGAGCACATCTGGGAGGCGGTCGATGCCATCAAGCCTTCCTGGCGAGGGGAGCTGGAGATCACCGACGCCATCCAGTACCTGGTGGACAAGGGGCTCAACGTCCATCCCTACGTCCACACCGGCTGGTGGATCGATACCGGCGCCCCGGGCGATATGCTCCAGGCGAATGACCTGGTGCTCGACGAGATCGAGCACCGCATCGAAGGCTACATCGACCGGGAATCGCAGGTCAACGGCAAGGTGACCATCGAAAAAGGTGCCGAGATCGTCAACAGCCGCATCCGCGGCCCGGCCATCATCGGCGAGGACACACGGATCGTCAACTCGTATGTCGGTCCCTTTACTTCGATCTACCATCACGTCCTGATCGAGAATAGCGAGATCGAGCACAGCATCGTGCTCGAGCATAGCCGGATCCTGGATATCCCGTACCGGATCGAGGACAGCCTGATCGGACGGCACTCGGAGATCGGGCGCTCGCCGATCAAGCCCAAGGCCCTCAAGATGACCCTGGGGGATCACAGCCAGGTAGGCATTCTGTAAGGCCCAATGCCCTCTGTCGCCGGAGGGCTCGGAGCAACTTGCAAGGAAAGGAGGTGACACTGTGGGCTCGGTAAAGAAATGGCGCAAAAAGAAGATCGCCAAGCACAAGCACCGGAAGATGCTCAAGCTGACCCGCTGGCAGCGCAAGCAGTAGCTAGCGGTCGGCCAATGGCACAGAGGGTCATACCCCCACCTCCCTGGAGGCTCGCGTCCCCGGCTTTTTGCAGGGGCAGGCCCTTCGGGGAGGTGGCAGAGGAGTCATGTCCATGAGAAACCTGCTTGTCACGGGCGGTGCTGGCTTTATCGGTTCGAACTTTGTGCGGTACCTGCTGGGGAAATACCCAGAGTACCGCGTTGTGGTGTTGGACAAGCTTACCTACGCCGGCAATCCCGACAACCTGAAAGACATCGCCGAACGCTATGCCGCCCGCTATGCCTTCGTCCAGGGCGACATCTGTGACGCCGCGGCGGTCGAGGCGACCATCCGGGCGCACGCCGTCGACACCATCGTCAACTTTGCGGCCGAGACGCACGTCGATCGCTCGCTGGTCGAGCCCGATGCCTTTATCAGGACCGACGTCTACGGCACCCATATCCTTCTGGAAGCGGCCAAGGCGCACGGCCTGGAACGCTACCACCAGGTGTCCACCGACGAGGTGTACGGCGACATCCCGCCCGGTGGCTCATCCGTGGAGACCGATACCCTGCAGCCGCGCAGCCCCTACTCGGCCAGCAAGGCGGGCGGGGACCTTCTCTGCCTGGCCTACTACACCAGCTTCGGCCTGCCCGTCACCCTCACCCGCGGCTCCAACAACATCGGCCCCTACCAATACCCGGAGAAGGTGGTCCCGCTCTTTGTGACCAACGCGATCGACGACCTGCCGCTGCCCCTCTACGGCGACGGCCGGCAGATGCGCGACTACCAGTATGTGCTCGATCACTGCGAGGGGATTGACCTCGTCCTGCACCGGGGAGAGCTAGGCCAGGTCTACAACTTGGGCACCGGCGTCGAGACCGAGAATATCGTCCTGGCTCACGCCATCCTGGACCTGCTGGGCAAGCCCTACAGCCTGATTCGCCACGTGGCCGACCGCCCCGGGCACGATCGCCGCTATTCGATCGACGTGACCAAGATCGGCGCCCTCGGCTGGCATAGCCGCCATACCTTTGGACAGGCCATCGAGCGCACGGTGCGGTGGTACGTGGAGAACGAGTGGTGGTGGCGCAGGATCAAGAGCGGCGAGTATATGCGCTTCTACAAGCAGTGGTACGGCGAGCGGCTGGCCGAACAAGCGTAGCATTGCCCCTTGTGGGCGTCCTTCGTTCTGGTCCCATCAGGGCAAAATGATCATCTGGTAGAACAGGGCCTGGTATGCCTCGTTCACGCCCAGGTTCTCCCCGCTCCAGCCGCCAATTCCATACAGGTACGGATCGATGAACGCTGCTCCCAGGCCGCGCCACTGCTCCACCACGGGAGTCGCGACCTTGGCCCAGAGGTTCAGGCGCGGGTCGTAGCGCTCGTTGAAGGCCAGGTAGCCCTCCACGCCGCCCCCAATCGCATACAGGTTGTTGCGGACGGCGACCAGGGCCAGGCCACCACGGCGCCCGTTCATGGGCCGGCAGTCCGCCCACGTGTCTGCGGCCGGATCATAGACCTCGCACGTGTCGTACTCGGCCTTGTCGTCGTAGCCGCCCACCACGTAGATACGGTCACCCAGGGTGGCAGCCCCCAGCAGGCCGCGCGCAGCCTTCATCGGCCGGCGTGCTTCCCACCGGTCGGCCTCGGGATCGTAGCGATAGACCGAGCTGACGTACCCCTGCTCACCCAACCCACCGAAGAGGTAGAGACGCTCGTCCCAGGCGGCCAGCCCGTACGCTGCCAGCGGCGCGGGCAAGGACGCCTTCGATTCCCAGGCATCTTGCCCGAGATCGTAGACCTCCAGGACGTCCTGGAACTCCTGCTCCGCTCCAACGCCGCCCGGCACATAGATCTTGCCGCCGGCGCCGGCAGCCGAGACAAAGCCCACGGGCACTGGCTTGGCGCGGCGCACCGTCCAGGCGTCTGTGGCGGGGTCATACACCTCCACCTTGCCGGTCACGCCGTCGTTGCTCACTCCTCCGATGGCGTACACCAGGCCCTCATGCGCTGCCACCGCCAGCCCATTGCGCGGCGTCGGCATCTGGGCCCGCGTGCTCCACTGGCCCGTCGTTGATGCCGGGGCGTTGGTGGGGGTCGGGAACACGCCGCCGATGGCGCCCTGCGCCTTGCCGCTGCTCCGCCTGGCCACGATCTGGGGCAGGAAAACTGCCACCAGGGCAAGGGCCAGCGCGACGACGAGGATTGCACGCTGGATACGGGGAACGCGGGGCCAGCGCTCCAGGACCGGCAGGGCTACAGCCGCGACGGTGCTTGGTGGTGTGGCGGGAGCCTCCTCCGGGACGGCGGCTTGGGCCGCCTGGCCGCCACTCTGGGGCACATCGACCCAGCCCCGGCGGACTGCCACCATGGTTGCCTCCGTCCGCGTCGCCACCTCCAGCTTGGAAAAGATGTTCTTGAGGTGGGTCTTGACGGTGTAGGGGCTGATGACCAGCGTCGAGGCGATCTCCTGGTTGGTGGCTCCCGTCGTCACCAGCCGCAGGATCTCCATCTCGCGATCGCTCAGCGGAGGGAGGCCGTTGTCCGTCATGGGTTACTCGCCGCTAGTACTGCGTGGTCATATCGATCCGGCCCTTCTCCCGCGCGCGGTGCACCGACCAGCGGAAGAAGTAGATCGAGACGACTCCGGCGACCAACGTCACGCCCAGCAGGATGAGCAGGAGCTGCCCGTCGCCGATGCCCGAGAGGCTCGGGCTGATGCTCCTGCTTGCCTCCGAGCCGAGGACCGCCCGGCGCAGCGACTCCAGCCAGTAGGTTAGGGGCAGGGCAAAGCTAAGCGGCCGCAGCCAGGCCGGCAGGGCGTCGGGGGGAAAGATCGCCCCGCAGAAGAGGTAGAGCGCCCCCGCCACCGCATCGCCCACCATGAACGAGTGCCGGGCCATCTGGAGCGTGGCGGCCCCGAGGAGCAGGCCGAGGAAGGCCATGGCGACCAGCCCCAGCAGCATGGAGACGGCAAGGTACAGCCAGCGGACCTGCGCTGCGTCGATGGACAGCTTCAGGGCCAGCAGCCCAAAGGCCATCGTGATTACCACCGACAGAGTACCGGTCAGGAAGCGCGCCATCCCCCGCCCCAGCAGGTAGAAGTAAAAGTTGATCGGCGAGGCGTAGATGTACTTGAGCGTCTGGTAGTGCTCGCGGTCGTCGATCACGGCCCAGCTCACCCCCGTGAGGACGCTGCCGACATAGATGTAGGCCGCGTTGCCCAGGAACATGTAAGCAAAGTAGGGGCTCGTGGTGTCGGTCTGGGCGATGACCCAGTACATGACCACGAGGATCATCACGCTCGCTACCGGCTTGACGATCGAATAGACGGCGAAGAGGAAGGGATCGGTCCAGTTGGACTCGATCTGCCAACCCAGCCAGGTGGCCACGCGGAAGCTGCGGGCGGCTTCGCTCATCTAGCGCCTACGCTCCGTGATACGGCCCTGCTGCCGGGCCAGCTTCTCCATATAGTCCAGGGCGAACTTGCTCGCCGTGATGAACACCACACTCAGCCCGAGCAAGATCCAGATCTCGATCTTTACCGGGATGAAGCCAAACGCCGGGTTCTGCGGGAAGAGGAGCTGGCGCATTCCGTCCAGACCCAGCGTGAGCGGGACGATCGAGGCGGCCGCGGCCACCCAGAACCCCAGTGCCTTCACCGGGAAGTAAAAGCCAGAGGCCAGGTAGATCGGCTCCTGGAGCAGGTTAGACACGTGCCAGGCTTCCCGGCCAAAGAGCAAGAAGAGCGAGGCAAAGAGCATCCCCATCCCATACAGCGCCGCCATGGTCAGGAGGAACGTCAGGATCAGGGGCACCCACGAGGCCAGCGAGAACTGGATGCCGAACGCCAGCCAGCCGGCCAGGATGATCGCCATCGCCCGCACGGTCGTCGTGAGCATGCCTCCCACCGCCATGCCTAACAGGATGGCCATCATCGACGTCGGGGCGGCCACGTACAGCGCCAGGTTCCCGGCATCCTTGTCCCAGTAAAGCTGCGAGCTCATCGACCACAGCACGTTCAGCCAGTACGCCGTCATCGCGCCGCCGACCACCACCAGGCCGATGTACTCCTCCGGCGCCTTGATCGCCCGGTAGAAAAAGACATAGGCCGCCGTCGAGAGAAGCGGGAGGAAGGTGTCAAAGAAAAGCCAGCTCTTCTCGCGGTTGGTGCCGACCACCCGCGGATAAGCCCGGGCGACGATGGTTCGAACGAAAAGCTCTACACCGCTGGTCATGGTTTCACTCAGATGCCAAGCGCGGAGCGTCCGCAAACCGGCGCCTCCCGCGCAATGCCCCATTCTAGCACTCCCCCCGAACCCGGACAAGTGGCGCCGGCAGAAGCGCATGTCTAATGCTTCTCTAACATAACTCCAACGTTCATCTAACACACCGCCTGTACCATGACTTACAGAATCGATACGAAATCGAACGACTCTCAGGAGGTGTAGATATGGCTAGAATCGTACGTTGGGATCCGTTTAATGGGCTGGTACCTCTTCGGAATGCCATGGATCGCATCGCGGAGCAGGGCCTTCGCCCGCCGGTGCCCTTTGGGCTTTGGGCGGAGGGCATGATGGCCGTCGACGTCTACGAGACCGAGGACAGCGTCGTAGTCAAGACCCCGATCGCGGGAGTCAAGGCCGAGGACATCCAGGTGTCGGTCACCGGCGACACGCTGACCATCAAGGCCGAGATCAAGGAAAACCAGGAGATCAAGCGCGAGAGCTACCTGCGCCAGGAGCGCCGCTACGGCGCCTGCTGCCGGTCGATCACGCTGCCCGATGGCCTCCAGACCGACAAGGCCGAGGCCGACTACGCCGACGGCGTGCTGACCCTGACCTTCCCCAAGGCGGAAGAGGTCAAGCCCAAGAGCATCAAGGTAACGAGCAAGGAATAGCAGAAAACCCAGATCTGGCAGGTCCAGAAGACCTCCCAGGTCGCAAGCGAAATCGGAGGAATGAAAAATGGGAAGGCGAGCATTGATGGATCCGCGGGCTGAGTGGGAATCGATGTGGGAGCTGATGGACCGCATGGCAGACGAGGGCTGGGGCCGGCGTGGGCTGGGCCTGCGCGGCGGGGAGCGCGTGCACCTGCTGCCGGTCGATGTCTACGCGACACAGAACGAGCTGATCATCCAGGCGTCCGTACCCGGGCTGAATGCCGAGGACGTCGAGATCACCATCGAGGGCGAGACCGTGACTATCAAGGGGGAGCGCAAGGCCCCACTGGAGAACGTGGACTATTACATTCAGGAGCGGCGCTTTGGCCCCTTCGGCCGAACGATCACCCTGAACATCCCGGTGCAGGCCGAAGCCGCCGAGGCCGTGTTCGAGAAGGGCGTCCTGACGCTCACGATCCCGAAGGCCGAGGAAATCCGGCCCAAGGTGATCACCGTCAAAAGCAAGTAGCTCGGTAGCTAGAACAGCGCCAACAGACCATAAGGGTCTCCGAGACCCTTATGGTCTTTCTATTGCTCCACGAGAATGTCCTCGTTGCCGACCACGTGGAACTGGCGCTGCACCATTGGCCCCGGCGCGAGCGCCGGCCAGTAGCCCGCCTGCGGCGCAGACGACAGCGACGGGGACCCTCCGCCCTGGATCACCACCACCGGCGGGAAGGCGCCGGGCCGGGCGACCTGGCGGTCGTCCTCCTTCTGGCGGTCGCGCCGCGTCAGGACCAGCGTGAGGAGTGCCGTCGTGGGGATGCTGGCGACCACCCCGCAGACGATGCCGATCACGACGGCCATGGCCTCCGTCGACATCTTCTTGCCGATCACGACGGCCAACACGATCGTGAATGTCACGGCGAGCGCCACCGCAACGTGCTTGGGCTTGATACCGGAGGGCTGCTCTCTATTCTCCACTCGAATCAACCTCCAGACTGGGTCGTCTGCCCATGCCTGTGCGGAGCCCGGCTGACACCGTCTCAATCTGGCCTGGGTCGACATAGGCTGCCTGGAGGCGTGTAACTTGCCCCTTGGCAATCAGCAGAAAATCCCCCTGGCCCAGCAGGCGCTCGGCTCCGGTGTTGGCCAGGCCTGAGGCAACCTTGGCGTCTTCCGGCGAGGCGACGGCACCCACCAGGCGCACGGGAAAGTTGGACTTGACGAGCGAACCGATCACCAACGTGGTCGGCTTCTGTGCACATGCGATCAGGTGGATGCCCGCCTCGCGGCCGCGCTGCGTCAGACGGGTCAGCGCCAGCTCCATCGGCCTGCCGCCCGTCTGCACGAGGTCCGCCATCTCGTCGAGCACCACCACAATGCGCGGACTGCACCGCGCGTGCAGGTCCCGGCGCTCCATCTCGGCGACAAGCCTCTGCAACGCATCGAGGATCTCTTCGGTCCGTGACAGAACTGGGAGGAGCAGGTGAGGGAGCGAAGCAAAGGGAGCCAGTCCACGGGCCTTCGGGTCCACGAGGAGGAGCTGCAGCGTCTGCGGCGGGTTAAGCATGGCCAGCGAGGTGACGATCGCCCGGGCGAGAGCCGTCTTGCCGGAGCCGGTGGTCCCGGCTATGAGGACGTGGGCGACGTCCGGCGAAGGAAGCCGCAGTAGGAGTGGGACGCCATCCTGGTCGAGCCCCAGCAGGGCAGTGTGGGGAGGGATCGGCGCATGAGGAGCCTGCGACAGCCGCTGCAGGAGGTCCAGCAGCAGAACCGCCTGGGGTGACGTCCGCGGCACCTCGACGTGAAGCTGGTCGTTCTGGCGGAAGATGCGGCACGACGAAGCCCCAAGCGAGAGCGCTATCTCCTCGGAGAGGTGTTGGAGCTGCTGGAGGCGGACGCCGAGGGGCGTCGCCAGGTGAAAGCGCACCAGCCGCGGGGTGACGTGCCCGCCGGTCACGCGCGCCGGCAGCTTGTGGGCGGCGAGCACAAGCTCGATCCGGTCGGCCTGGAAGTGCAGTGCCTTCTGCATCGCGCTACCCTGTCGCGAGGGCCGGCTCGGGCTCTCGTGCTGGGAAGGCCACGACCTTGCCGCTGGCCCTGGGCGGGCGAGCCGGTAGGGCCGCGCCTGCACCGGCCTGGCAAGGACTGCGCAGTGGGCAATTCGTGCACGCCCTGGGCGTCATGATGGGCACGACGCGCTCTGCGCAGGCTGCGTTGCAGAAGCGTAGCTCGGGAGCATCGTCCGACCAGATCTCCGTGCGCCCGTTGAAGCGAACGACCAGAGGGACGTGGGCGGAGTGGCTCAGCGAGAACCGGAGGTGGGAGCAGTTCACGGATCGTGCAGGACACGCGCGGCAGACCTCCGGGGAGACGGTGTTGTCGCCCTGGGCGATCTTGGAGCACACGATGCGCCCGTCTTTGGACACGGCGCGGTGCTCGCAGCTCAACTGCGTGCCCATGGACTCCTGAGGATCTCGAACGGCCGGGAACACGTGGATCATCGCTGCCTCCTATGCTTGTCTGATGACGGCCACTAGCCCGCCGTCGATCTGCATTTCCCTGGAGTCGACCAAGACGGGGAGCACGCCAAACTGCGCTCGCTGTGGGTGGCCCCTTCTGCCTTCATCCTTCAGCTTCGCAAGCTTGGCCTTTCCCCGGCTTGCCTCGTATACGACCGCGACTTCGCCTGATAGTGCCCACGGCCGTCGCTCGATGATCAGGATGTCTCCGTGGCCTACCAGCTCGTCGAGCATCGAATCCCCCTGCATCCGGAGCGCGTAGAGATCCCGCCCGCGCCCGGCCATGCAGGCCGTCACGTCGATGGTCGGTGCCTGCCCGTCGGTCCATGCCACGATGCGGTCCGCGGTGACGGTGCCCTCTACGGCGACGCCGAAGGTGCTGGGCGGGGTGCCCAGAGGGCGCACGCTGCGAGGCGACCGCGGCTTGCGCACGATGAGCTGCTCTGCCTCCAGGGCGTCCAGGTAATAGTCCACGTGTGACTTGCTGCCGAGGCCCACCGACTCCTTGATCTCCTGGTACGTCGGGGGATAGCCGTTCTGCTCCACGTAGACCTCGACGAACCGGAGAACCAGGGCACGGTAATCCTTGCGTTGCTCACCCATCTCTCTTTCCCTTTCCCCGCCCACAATACTAGAACGCATGTTCTAATTATACTAGAACATGCGTTCTGTGTCAATAGGGAAAACGGGCAAGCCGTCAAGATTTAACGCACGGTCCTACTCTCGGGAGCGCGTCCTGGCTTCTGCTGGAAATGGCCGGAACGAGGGGTCCGGGATTCGGGCGGGATCCCTCGCCGTTTGGGCTGTCGATGGAGCATCCCGCTAGTTGAGCTGCCGTATGACCAGCACCACCTTCCCCATCACCTGGACGTCGGCCGCGGGGAAGAACATCGGCTTCATGAGAGGGTTCGCCGGCTGCAGCCGGACCCGGTCGCCCAGTTCTCCCTCCAGGTAGAATCGCTTCAGGGTCGTCTCCTCGCGGCTTCGCAGCCAGACGGCCGCGAGCTCGCCGTTCTCGACGCGCTCCTGGTGCCGCATCACCACGATGTCGCCGTCGTTGATTAGCGCGTCGATCATCGAGTCTCCCTGGACCTCGAGGGCATAGACCTTGTCGTCTTCCTTCACGATGTCCCGCGTCAGCTCGATGGACCTATCGTATCCAAAGGGCGAGAAGGTCGACTCGGGCACCGGGATCGGCACGCCGGCCGCGATGCGCCCCAGCACCGGCACCTGGATGGTGCTGCCCGCCCGATGGACGGCCTCCTCCACCAGGCGAATCCCGCGCGAGATTTCGTCGTCGCGCTCGATGAACTTCTTGCGCTTCAGGACTTCCAGGTTGTACTTGACCACCGAAGTGGACGAGATGCCCACCGCCTCGCCGATTTCGCGTATAGTGGGCGGAAAGTGCCGCTCCGCCAGGAAATCCCGGATGAATCCCAGGATCCTGTGCTGGCGTTCGGTCAGTTCGAGTTCCATGTGTCTGCCTCCTTGATGGCCCGGCTCTCCAGGTCACTAGCTCATCTGTTCGACTCCATTATACACGAACATCTGTTCTTTGTCAAGCCCTTTGGTGGTGTTTTTGCAGGGTTTTCTGGGTTTTTCCCAAATGCCGCCACTTCGATTTGAGGCTTTCCCCCTGACATGCTACAATAGCCGGACGCTGTACGTGTGCCGCCGGCGATCGCACCTGCCGGCGTTCCTATCTGTGAGACGATGAGCTACTTTCACTTGAAACATCGCGTACCCGAGGTCGGGGCCGTCGAGCCCAAGGCTGTGGCCGGGCTCTACGACCTGGTCGCGCGCACCCCTTTCGTGGGCATGGCCTACCGCCGGTTTGTGGCGGGCGCGCTGCGCTCGGGAGTGACGGATGGCCCGGCCCTGGACATCGGCGCCGGGCCCGGCTACGTTTCTATCGAAGTGGCCCGCAGGCGACCCGGGCTGCGGATGGTGGGCCTTGACCTGGCAGAGCACATGGTCGAGCGGGCCGGGCACAACGCGGCGCGTGCCGGCCTGGATGGGCGCCTCACCTGGGTACAGGGGGATGCCCACGAACTGCCGTTTGACACCGGCCGCTTCCAGTTCGTCATGAGCTCCTTTGCCCTGCACCACTGGTCCGACCCTATGCGCGTCTTTGACGAAATCGCGCGCGTGCTGGCGCCCGGTGGCCGGTATTACATCGCCGACGTCTGCCGGGAAGTGAGCCCACTCCAGCGGCTCTTTGCCTACGCCAGCATCCCGGTGGTCAGTTTGCCCTTTGGCAGTTACCGTGGCTACGGGGGGTACTACGAGTCCGTGCGGGCGGGGTACAGCCGGGCCGAGCTGCGCGAGATGGTGGGCCGGTCGGCACTGCCGGCCGGAGAGGTTCGTCTTGACTCCACTTGGCTTGTGCCGATCGTGAGCGTTGCGTCGAAGTGAAAGTGAGACAGGCGACCGGCGCCATGCCGGGAGAACGGAAAGCGCAGAAGTGACCAAGTCGGATTATGACGTGATCATCGTGGGGGCGGGGCCGGCCGGCATCTTCGCCGCCCTGGAGCTCACCCAGTCGGCTCACCCTCGCGTGCTCATGCTGGATAAGGGGCCGGCGCTCGACAAGCGCCATTGCCCCTCGCGCGAGCAGGGACGCTGCATGAAGTGCTCCACTTGCGCCCTCATGACCGGGTGGGGTGGTTCTGGCGCCTTTAGCGACGGCAAGCTGACCCTCACCACCCAGGTGGGCGGACTCCTGGCCGATGTCCGCGGTCAAGCCGAGGCCGACCAGCTCGTCCAGGAAGTGGATCGCCTCTGGGTGCGCTTTGGCGCCGACGGCACTCCCTACGAAGGCGACCAGGACCGCATCGAAGAGGTAGCCCGCCGGGCTGCCCTGGCCGGACTGCACCTCCAGCACTATCCCATCCGGCACCTGGGCACCGAGCGCAGCGGCGCCATCCTGCAGGCGATGTATCACGAGCTCGCGAGCCGGGGCGTCGAAATCCGCACCCGCGCCGATGTGGCACACATCACCACCATGGATGGCGTCGTGACAGGTGTCGAGACGACCAAGGGTGAGGTGTTGACGGCTCACTACGTCGTCGTGGCCCCCGGCCGCGAGGGGGCCGATTGGCTCAGCCAGCTTGCCGGCGACCTGAAGCTCAGCCTGAGCGTCAACCCGGTGGATATCGGCGTCCGCGTCGAGCTGCCGGCCCACGTCTTTGCTTCCCTGACCGACCTGCTGTACGAGCCCAAGTTCGTGTATTTTTCCTCTGCCTTTGACGACCGGGTCCGCACCTTTTGTGTCTGCCCCTATGGCGAGGTCGTCACCGAGTGGGCAGGCGACGTCATGACGGTCAACGGCCATTCTTACGCCTCGAAGCGGACGGAGAACACGAACTTTGCGCTCCTGGTCAGCAAGAGCTTTACCGAGCCCTTCAAGGAGCCGATTGCCTACGGCAAGTACATCGCGCGTCTCGCCAACCTGTTGTCGGGCGGCATCATCGTCCAGCGTCTGGGAGACCTGCGCTCGGGCCGGCGCACCACGGCCCAGCGCCTCGAGCGCTGCATCACGCGCCCGACCCTGCGCGAGGCGACACCCGGCGACCTGGCGCTCGTGCTGCCGCATCGCTACGTCGTCAACATCCTCGAGATGATCGACGCCCTGGACCAGGTGGCGCCGGGCGTTGCGTCGCGGCACACCCTGCTGTATGGCGTCGAGGCCAAGTTCTACTCCTCGCGGCTCGACTTGAGCCACGATCTCGAGACAGGCGTCCGCAACCTGTTTGCGGCCGGCGACGGCGCCGGGGTCACCCGGGGCCTCGTGCAGGCCTCGGCCTCTGGCCTCGTCGCTGCGCGGGAGATCCTCCGCCGGCTGGAGCGACCATAGGCACAACGCCGGCCCCATGCCCCGGGCGGTGGGCACCAATCCCGCCGCGCCGGGAGGCGACTCGACGAGGTCAACCATGCCCTTTCAATTCCAGCGTTTGGCAATCCCCGAGGTCATCCTGGTGGAGGCACGCGTCTTCCCCGATGGCCGAGGCTTCTTCCTGGAGACGTACAAGCTGTCCGACTTTGCCGTGCACGGCGTGCCGGGTCCTTTTGTCCAGGACAACTGGTCGCGTTCCCAGCGTGGAACGCTGCGCGGCCTGCATTACCAGAAGGCGCCCAAAGCGCAGGGCAAGCTGGTGATGCCCATCAGCGGCGAGATCCTCGACGTCGCCGTCGACATCCGCCGTGGCTCGCCGACGTACGGCCGCTGGGTGGCCGAGACGCTGGTCGCCGGCGACGGCCGTGCGCTCTACGTGCCGCCCGGCTTTGCCCATGGCGTCTGCGTACTCAGCGAGGCGGCGGACCTGACCTACAAGGTGACGGAGGAGTACGCCCCCCACCTGGAGAGGGGAATCCTTTGGAACGATCCCGACATCGGCGTTCAGTGGCCCATCGCCGAGCCTCTCCTCTCCCCGCGGGATGCCGCACTCCCGCTCCTCCGCGATGCGGACAACGACTTTGTGTGGGGCTAGCCCGGCGATCCGATGAAGTACTATCTCTGGACGATCGGCTGCCAGATGAACTTTGCCGACTCGCGGCAGGTAGCCGAGGAGCTGGACCGGCTGGGCTTCCGCCAGGCCGGCCGGGCCGAAGAGGCCGACCTGGTCCTGCTCAATACCTGCGTCGTGCGCCAGAGCGCGGAGGACAAGGTGGTGGGCCGGCTCACCTCGCTGCAGGGGCTCAAGCGCCGCAGGCCGGACATGCGCCTGGCGCTCATGGGCTGCTTTGTGGACGAGGCTGCGGCTCTCCGCCGGCGCTATCCATGGGTTGATGCCTTCATCGCGCCCTCCGACATCGACTCCGTTGTCGCATTCGCCCTGCAGGCCGCGGCCGGCCTGCGCCGGGAAGGCGGCGACGAGCTGCCGGGCGACGGCAGCCAGGGTCTGCCCCTCCGCCCTGCGACGCCCGTGGCGGCCGGCGTGCCCATCAGCTACGGCTGCGATCACTTCTGCACCTACTGCATCGTCCGCCTGCGCCGCGGCCCCGAGGTCAGCCGCCCCCTGCCCGAAATCGCTGCCCAGGTCCAGGACCTGGCCGGGCGCGGTGTCCGGGAAGTCACCCTCTTGGGGCAAAACGTTGATTCCTACGGCCACGACCTGCCCCCATGGGCCCCCGGGCAGGACCCACCCAACCTCGCCGATCTCCTGGAGGCCGTCCATCCGGCCGAGGGGCTGGTCCGGATCCGCTTTCTGACGTCGCACCCCGCGGACATGACCGGCCGCCTGATCGACACCGCCGCCCGCCTGCCCAAGGTGTGTGAGCACATCGAGCTGCCCGTCCAGTCGGGCGATGACTCTGTGCTGCGCCGCATGGGCCGCGGTTACACTGTCGCCCAGTACCGGGCGCTGGTCGATCACATACGCGCCGCCATGCCCGGCGCTGGCCTGGCAACCGACGTCATCGTCGGATTTCCCGGCGAGACAGAGGCGCAGTTCGAAGCCACCTACCGCCTCCTCCAGGATCTGCGCTTCGACATGGTCCACGTCGCTGCTTACTCGCCGCGGCACGGCACCCCCGCCGAGCGCATGCCGGACGATGTCCCTGCGGATGAGAAGGAGCGCCGGCGCCGGGCAGTGGACGAGCTACAGGAGCGCATCGTAGGCGAGATAAACGCCGGGCTCCTCGGAACCACCGTTGAGGTCCTGGTCGAGGACCGCCACCGGGGCAAGTGGCGGGGCCGCACTCGCACCAACAAGCTCGTCTTCTTTGACATAGACGGCACCGGCCTGCAGGGCGAGCTGGTGCAGGTGCGCATCACCCACACCGGACCCTGGTCCCTCCAGGCTGAGCCCGTGCCGGCTCCTCGGTGAGCCGCGGGGAGAAAGGAAGCAGGACAAGATGAAGCGACTGATCGTGAACGCGGACGATTTCGGCATGGACGATGGCGTAGTGCGCGGGATCATCGATCTGCACCAGGCAGGCCTGATCACCAGCACCTCCTGCATGACCAACAAGCCTGCCTGGCCCCAAGCCGCCGCCTATCTCCGCGCGCACCCCGAGCTGGGCGCGGGCGTGCACTTGACCTTCAACGACGGTCAGCCGGTGCTGCCCGCCGCCCAGGTGCCGGCCCTCCTGGGCAAGGATGGGCGCTTTATGAGCGACGGCCAGATCCTCAAAAGCCTCAGGCCCGGGACCACATCCCAGCTTCGCGCCGAGTTCCGCGCACAGATTGAGCGCTTTGTCGCCGACGTGGGCCGCCCGCCCGACCACCTGGACAACCATTGCGCCGTCTCCTACGTCCGCCCCGACCGCTTCCGGGTGACCCTCGAGCTGGCCAAGGAATATGCTCTGCCGATCCGTGCCCCCTTTGGCGATGACCTGGAGGAGATGGTGCCGGTCTATGCACGCCACAACAACCTGCCACCCTGGCTGATCCGCTGGCAGGGAACGCGCTACCGCACCCGGGTAGACCGGGCCGGCATCCGCCGCCCGAATACCTTCATCCAGCACTTTTCCATGGAAGGGAACCGCACCCCCGAGTACCTGCTCTCGGTCCTCGACGGCCTGCGCGACGGCTGGGTCAGCGAGCTGCTGGCTCACCCGGGCTACGGCGGCGGCTGGCGCGAGCAGGACCTGCGCGCCCTCCTCGATCCGCGTGTCAAGGCCCGCCTGTACGCGCCGGACATTCGGCTCGTCAACTTCGCGGCGTTGTAGACAGGCCAACCTGCCCGAAGGTCCCATGGAGACGAGTCGAGTTCGATTACGATCTGCCCCCGGAGCTGATTGCGCAGACGCCCGTGGAGCCGCGCGATGCCTCGCGGCTGATGGTCGTGCACCGCTCCTCCGGGGAGTTCGAGCATCGGGTCTTCCGCGACGTGGCCGGTTACCTCCGCCCCGGCGACCTCCTGGTCCTGAACCAGACGCGCGTCATCCCCGCCCGCCTCTATGGGAAAAAGGCCGCGACCGGCGGCAAGGTGGAGCTGCTTCTCCTCAGCCGGCGCGACGACCGCACCTGGGAGGCCCTGACCCGTGGCAAAGGCCTTCACCCAGGGGCGAGGCTGTGGTTTCGCGCTGCCGGAGAACCCCCGGCATCCGGCGCCGAGGAGCAGGGCATCGCCGCCGAGGTCATCGCCGAGACGGAATCGGGCGCGCGCATCGTGCGCTTCGAGCGGCCCGTCGAGCCGCTCCTGCACGAGATGGGGGAGGTGCCCCTCCCTCCCTACATTCATGTGCCCCTCGCCGACTCTGAGCGCTACCAGACGGTGTACGGCCGCGTCGAGGGCTCGGTGGCTGCCTCCACCGCAGGGCTCCACTTCACCCCGGAGCTGCTGGTCGACCTGCGCCGCCTGGGCGTCGAGCAGGCATTCGTCACCCTGCACATCGGTCTCGACACCTTTCGCCCGGTGAAGGAAGAGCGGATCGAAGACCACCAGATTCCACACCGAATGGGTCGAGGTGACTGCGCCGGTCGCGCAGCAGGTCAGCCGTGCCCGCCTCGAGGGACGGCGGGTGATTGCGGTCGGCACGACCGTGGTGCGCTCACTCGAGTCGGCCGCCCCGGGGGGTGAGCCGGGCGGCACGGCGTGCCCCTGGCGCACCGTGTCGGCCTTGTCCGGCCCGACCGGCCTCTACATCTACCCGGGGTATCGCTTCCGTGCGGTGGACGCCATGATCACCAACTTTCACCTGCCGCGCAGCACGCTCCTGATGCTTGTCTCGGCCTTTGCCGGCCGTGATCTCATTCTTCGAGGCCTACGCAGAGGCAATCCGCGAGCGCTATCGCTTCTTCTCTTTTGGGGACGCGATGTTGATCTTGTGAGGGGTCACGTTCGCCGCTTCAGCGGGTCGATGGGCGGTCTCTGGCCGAGCCCGTCGGGTCACGCGCGGCGGGAGAGCGTCACCAGGAGGGCCACGGCAGCCGCTCCGAATAGCCCATAGCTCAGGATGCCCCCACCCTGTGTGACGTACACGGCCGCGCCCGCCAGCAGGAGCGACGCGAAGATCACGGCGCCTGCCAGCCGGTTGACCGCGGCTTCGATGCGCCGGTTCGAGCGCAGAGCCTCGGGGCTCCACGCCGTGCGCACCGTTAGCTCGCCCCGGCCGGCCTGGCGGAAGAAGCCGTCTGCCTGCGCGGGCAGCGAAAGCGCCACCCGCACCAGCTTCTCCACCTCCCCCAGCACGTCCTGGACTCCACGCTTGGCCTCTCCGCCGGCCATCTCCGTCGCAAAGGGTGCGATCGCCTTCCAGGGGTCAAAGTCGGGATCCAGGGATGTGGCCATGCCAAAGAGGATCGCCAGCGCCCGGCCGATGAACAGCAGGCCGGATGGGAGCTGGAAGGGCATCTCGTAGAAGAGGTCCCGGTACTCGTGGGCCATACCATGCCACTCGCTCATGGCGATCCCCCGGACTTGTTTCATCGTCAGGCCGCCGTAGCGCTCCATGAGCTCGCCTTCGACCTGCTCGATGCGGGCCACGTTGGCCCCGGGAAGGAGCACGCCTGCTCCCTGGTAGGCGCGCACCAACCGTGCCGCGTCGCGTGTGGCAAAGCCGAGCAAGAACTCGCGCAGGTGCTTCCGCACCTGCTCCGGGACCGTGGCCACCATGCCAAAGTCCACGAACACCAGGCGGAAGCCGCGCTCCTTGCCGGGGACCGCTGCCAGTGGCTCGACGAAGAGGTTGCCGGGGTGTGGATCGGCATGGACGAAATTGTGCACAAAGAGCTGCTTCAGGTAGGCGTCGAACAGCCGCCGTGCGACGGCCTTCCGGTCGATGCCGGCTGCCTCGATCGCGGCGAAATTGTCGACCTTGATGCTGGCGACGTTCTCCATCACAAGCACCCGGCGCGTCGAGGCCTCGCCGTAGACGCGAGGCACGCGCACGCCCTCGTCCCCCTCAAAGTCGCGGGCAAAGCGCTGGATATTCTCACCCTCGGCACAAAAGTCTAGCTCATTGCGCGTGGTCTGGCTGAACTCCTCGTAGAGCCGGTCGAGATCGACCCGCCGCGCGATCGTGCGGTACCGCTTCAGCCAGCCGATGGCGGTCTGCAAGGCCCTCAGATCGGTCTCGACGAGTGTCTCGATGCGCAGGCGCTGCACCTTGACCACCACTTCCTCGCCGGTCAGCAGCCGGGCACTGTGCACCTGCGCCAACGAGGCCGCTGCCTCAGGCTGGGCGGAGAACTGGCGAAAGACCTGTTCGACCGGCCGGCCATACTCGGACTCGATGACCGCCCGGATGTCGGCCGGGTTTTCCGGCGGCACCTCATCTTGGAGGCCCGACAGCTCGTCCGTCACGACGCGTGGCAGCACGTCCACCCGGATGCTCAGGAACTGCCCCGCCTTGATCAACACCCCGCCCAGCCCGATCGCCAGCATTCGGAAGCCCCGCGCCAGCCGCTGCCAGCGCCGGGTGGCCGAGCGTTGGACAAAGCGCTTGCCAAGGAGGCGGCGCAGGATCACCTCCCACCACAGGAGCTGGGCAAAGGCTCCGGCATAGAAGCGAACCACCCGCAGGTAGCGAGATCGGTCCACGTGCACCTTGGAAGCGTTCATCCTGTCCGTCCCTACTCGGTGATATCCGCGACCTGGCCCTTGACTGCCCGGACCAGGTCGGCTGCAGCCAGCTCCACGCCGGCGTCGTGCCGGCCGGCGCTCACGCCCACCACCGGTACCTCTAGGATGTGCCGGTCGACGTAGATAGGCACGTCACTGCGCCTCAGGCCAAAGGGGGACACGGCGCCAATCTCATACCCGGTGATGCGCGGCACATCGGCCGCCGGCGCCATCTCCAGCATCTTGACCTCGGCCAGGCGGGCCAGCTTCTTCAGGCTCAGCCGTTGGTCACCCCGCACCAGCGCGATGAGGTGCTTGCCATCGGGCCGTCGCACCAGGAGGGTTTTGACCACCTGATCGAGCGGTGTGCCCCGCTCGGCCGCAGTCTCTTCCACGTGGCGCGTCTCGTGTGCCTGCGTCACCAGCCGGTAGGGGATGCCCAGCCCGTCGAGGGCGCGAATCGCATGTGTCTGTACTTTCATGTCGGCTTCTCAAGGCCGGCAGCGGGCAGGCCCTCCAGCCAGCGCCGCGCCCCCCGCGGCGAGCGCAGGTGCACCACCTGCAGGTGCGCATACTCCGGCTTGCTCAGGAGCACCGGGTACTCTCTGCGTCTCCGGCGGTACGTCCGGAGCGCCCACAAGATGATCGAATCGCGGCTAAGGAACGCCCCGGCGAAATCCTCCCGGTTCTGGTTCCACAACTCTTCGCGCGTCACCAGCCGACGCACCGTCCGCCGCAGCATGCGGCCCATGATCACAGGCAGCGAGAAATCCAGCCAAACCACGGTGTCCGCCCGGCTCCACACGATCTCCCGGATCTTGCCGTAGTTGCCGTCTGTCACCCAGGCGGGGCCGCTCAGCGCCTGTGCTGTGCGCTCGGCAAAGACCTCCGGCTCGGCCGGCGTCCAGTTCGGCTCCCAGTGCAGCGCGTCCAGCTCGACGTGGGGAATCCCCAGCCGCTCGGACAGCCGGCGCGCGAGGGTCGTCTTGCCCGAACCGCTCGTGCCGACCACCGCGACGCGTCGGAGATGTGGGCGAGGCTCCGGGAGGCTCACGCCCCGTCTCTCTCCGCCAAAAGCCGGGCAATCAGGGCCTTCTCTTCTTCTTCCGTGGAGATCAGCCCGTCCAGGCGTGCATCGCGCACGGCCTGTAGGAGCTGGCGAAAGAGGGGCGATGGCCTGAGCCCGAGGCTCTTCAGATAGGCTCCGTCCACGGTTGGCTGCACCTGGCGCAGGCGCGCCTCGTACTGCCACAGCCGCTCCCGTACCAGCTCCGAGCCGGCACACAGCCAGTGGATCAGGACGGCCGAGCTGCTCGATTGCTTCAGCATGCCGGCCAGTTCACGATTCGATAGCTCCGGGCGGCCGATCTCCTCCAGGTGCTTGCGCAGCTCCAGCACCTGGTGAAGAAGGGTCAGGTCGCTGCGAAAGATCTTGAGCCGGTTGGCCAGCGCCGCCAGCTCCGGTGCCGTCAAATGATACGTGATCAGTGCCAGGTACAGGCCAGGCTCAGGCCGGCCATTCTGGCCCATAGGGACGGTCCACGGCCCCGCGGCGACTGCCTGCCGCAGCGCGGCAAATCGCTCCCAGGTCGACTTCAGACCGGCCAGCCGCGGATCGATCTGCGGTAGGGCCTCTAGCTCCTCCAGCCTCTCCAGTGCTCGCTCCGGCTCCTTTTCCTGCAAGATCAGGTACAGCTCGTGCCGTATACGCTCCCCGGAGACCCTGGAGAGTATCGGAAGCGCCGTGTCGATCAGCTCCGCGGAGCGAGGCTCGATCTGGAAGCCGAGCCTCTGCTCAAAGCGGGCGGCGCGCATGATGCGCGTCGGATCCTCGATGAAGCTGAGGCTGTGGAGCACGCGGATCCACTTCTCTTTGATGTCCTGTGTGCCACCGTAATAGTCCAGTAGCTCCCCATAGTGCCCCGGGTCGAGGCGGATGGCGAGCGTGTTGATCGCAAAGTCCCGCCGGTGTAGGTCGGCTCGGATAGAGCTGACCTCCACCTCTGGCAGCGCCGCCGAGTGCGGATAGAACTCCATCCGGGCGGCCGCCAAGTCGACCGAAGAAACCCCGAACTCGCTCTCGCGGCCCTCGAGGATGATCTTGGCCGTTCCGAAACGCTGGTGGCTGCGCGTGCGCGCCCCGATCTGTCGTGCCACACTCCGCGCCAGCTTGATGGCATCCCCTTCCACCACGAGATCGGTATCCAGCGTCGGCTCCCCCAACAGCAGGTCCCGGGGGAATCCGCCCACGATGTACAGTGGGTACCCCATCTCCTCCGCCAGCTCGCTCGTCCGGTGCAACAGGTTGAGCAGCGGTGCAGGCAGCGCAGCCTCCATCTTCTGGACGATTTCGTCGCGGCGCGGAATCCGGGCAGGGGCCGTCCAGAGCTTGAGCACGTCCGTCCGGGTGACCACGCCGGTCACCTCCCCCTCGCATACCACCGGCACCTGCCCCACGCCAGAATCGATCATAAGCTGCTGCAGGTGCTCCACCGAGTCGTCCGGGCTTACCTGGATTTGGCCCATCGTCATGAACTGGCTAATGGGCTTGTCGCCCAATTGCAGCCGGCCGGCCCGGTCGATCTCGCGGCGCGAAAGGACACCCACGATGTGACCCTGGTCGTCGATGACAGGGAAGCCTTCGAAGCCATACTTGAGCATGGTCGCTGCCGCCTCTTCCACGGTCGCGTGAGCGGGCAGTGTATGGACGCCATGCGACATGATCTGCGCGACCGTGACCGTGGGCCGGATAGCTTCTCTCAACAGCCGCAGCAGCTCCTCGCGCGCGGCTTGCAGGCTCCGGCCGCGGATCAGCGCGGCGGCTGCCCGGGCGTGCCCGCCCCCACCCATTTGCTTTGCAATCTGGCCGACATCCACCGCGTCGTCGGTGGAGCGGGCGACCAGCTGAAGGTGATCCCCCAGGTCGACCAGGAAGAAGAGCCCGGCCGGGTCATACAGGTCGCGGAACTTGTGCGCCAGCGTCGAAATCTCGTCGCAATAGCCCGGGGCCGTGGCTGTGGCAATCACGACGGTGTGCCCGGCAAATTGGAACGTCTCCAGCCCATTCATCAGCGTGTTGTAGAGCGCCCGCTGCTCATTGGACAGGGGTTGGTGCAGGAAATCGCTGACGACGGTCAGGTTTGTGCCATGCTCGGCCAACCAGGTCACGCAGCGCAAGTCGCGGACGGTGGTCGCCGAATACGTGAGTGAGCCCGTGTCCTCGTAGATACCCAGCGCCAGCAGCGTGGCCTCGACGCGCGTGAGAGGAATCCCCGCCTCGACGATACGCTCCAATAGCAGCGTGGTCGTGGCGCCGCATTCGCCTCCCGTGTAGCTCCACTGGGGCGGCAGAGCCCGGTCCAGAGGATGGTGGTCGATGATCTGCACCAGCGTATCGCCGGTCATGCCCCCGGGGGTCACCAGTGTCTGCGTGTCCACGAGAATGATCCGCTCTACCTGCCTGCGCCTCGGCAGATCCTCGTGGCGGACAAAGGGCAACTCGCCCCCGTAGAGGATCAGGAAGTCACGCAGGTTCCGGTTCGTCCGGCGCGGCAGCACCGGCACGGCCTCCGGGAAGAGCTTGGAGGCCGCGAGCTGCGAGGCCAGGCCGTCGAAATCGGTATTCTCGTGCGTGAGGATGAGCTGCTGACCCATGGGTTGGATCCCGTGCTCCTATCGGTTCAAGGCTCGGTCAGAAACCATCGCCCATCGCCGTTCTACCAGGTTGCCCGGTCGATGTCTGGAACGATCGGCTCGTCGACAGGCCTGGTCGCCACGTCCTCGGCAGGGATGTCCGCTTCGTACGTCTCAGCTTCCGCCTCGGGCTCCCCGTCCTCTCGTCCGCCCACGAGCCAAACGATCCCCAGGACGGTGATCAGCAGGCCCAGCGCTCCCCCACAGCAAACGGGCGCTTCGACGACCAGCCGGTATGCCACGCCGTCCGGGGCGAGGATGGTGCTGAGCCAGTCGCCCCAGAGCCACCGCGTCGCTGCCGGCACCTTGAGCAGTGTGCTGGCTGCCGAGTAGACGCTGCTGATCAGGTACGGAAGCAGGCAGATGCACAGCAAAAAGCCAAGCCCGGCCACGATCCAGCCCAGGCCGTCCCTGCGTCGATTCATCGTCACCTCTCTCTATTTCGGTTCGTCTTCGGCAGAATAGAGCGCCAGCAGGTCGGGCCTCTTCTCTGTCACGTCGCCGTACACGCCCCGGTATTCCGGCTGCAGCAGCGCCGCGATGCGATACATGATCTCGTCGGTCAACTCGTGCTGCTGCTCCGCGTTCGGCCTCCGGCCTGGGGCGAGGGTCGGAGGCTCGAAGGGCTGGCCAAAGACCACACGCGCCCGCGCCCGGCGCAGGCGCCTGAGCATTGGAAACACCTCCGGGCCCCCCGTGACGGCCATGGGGATCAGCTTGACGCCGGTGCGGAGTGCAATGTATGCCGGCCCCCTGTGGCCCTGCTGCATTGCCCCCGTCTTGCTCCGCGTCCCTTCCGGCGCAACGCCGAGGAACCCGCCCCCACCCAGGACCGCCAGGGCCTTTCGAAGCGCATTCCGGTCTACCTCGCCCCGCTCGACAAAGATGGCATCCAGCGAGCGGAACAGGGGGCCAAGCAACAAGTGCTTTTCCCACTTCTCTCCGGCAAACACGTAGACCCGGTAGGGGATGGCAGTCATGACCAGCGGTGAATCCAGCAGGTGCAGGTGGTTCGTGACAAAGAGTCCCGGCCCTTTGCTTGGCACGTGCTCGAGGCCATGAACCTCGAATCGGGTGAGAAGCCGGACCAGGAAGGAGATGATCACGCGGATAACCCGGTACCGGCCCCGGTCCTCGATGGAGAACTGCTTGGTCTCACCCGCTCTGTTTTCCGCCATACCTGCCTCCAATCCCCTCGTACCCTCTCGCCCTGCTTGGCGGGGGATGCGTCTTTGCCGCCGGTTGGCGTGGTCGTGGCCTAGGGCCGGACCGTGGCCGAGGGCTGTTCCGTGCTCTCCGGCGCCGGATAGTCGACCCGCCAGCCCTGCACGGCCACCGAATGGCGTGCTACCGGCCCCAGCGGTAGTACCGCAATATCAAAGGGAGCCACCGCCCCCGGCAAAAAGACCTCGGCCTCAATGCCGACACTCCGGGCCCCGACCACGTGGCCCTCCTCGTCGTACAGCGTCACGATCAGGGCCACCTTCTCCGCCTCGGATTGCCCGGTATTCTCCACCTGGCCCCTCACCTGGTAGTTGCTCTCGTCCAGCCACCCGCCCCACTCTTCAGACACGGCCAGGTCGGGATACCTGGGCCCAAGGTGCGTACTGCGCACGCCGCTCAGCACCTGCGTCTGGTACTGCGCAAAGTTCGCCGGCGGAGCGGTAAAGAGGATGCCGAACGGCGAGCGTCCCCTTCCGGCGAGCACGTCGAGCTGCGTGAACGCCGCACCCGAGGCCAACAGCTCGCCCTGCGGGCCGTGGAGCGAGACCCGGACCTGGACCTCCTCTGCTGGCTCGGTCGATAGGTTGATCACCTCCCCCAGGCACCACAGGCTGTCCGCCGGCGTGTGGTAGAAGGCTAGCCCCTCGATCCTCAGCGCTACCGGTGTCGGCGTCGGGACGACTGTCGGCTGGCTGCCCGCTTCTTTCGGCGGGATCAGGATCTCCTGGCCGATCCAGAGGCGTCGCGGATCTTCGATGCCGTTCACTGCCTGGAGCTCGCTCACCGTTACCCCAAACGCGCGGGCGACCTCCAGCAGGGTGTCCCCCTTCTTGATTGTGTAGATGATGGGAGTCGGCGTGACGGTCGGCGTGGGTGTACTGGACGGAGTCGCCGGGACCAGCGTCGCCGTCGCCCGGCGTGTGGCCGTCGGCGTTGGGGTCTCGCTCGGCGTGATGGCGACCACCGCCCGGCTGGTCGGCGTCGGTGGATCGAGGATGCGCCCACAGCCGCCCAGCAGCACGACGCCCAACATCGCCAGGCACGAGGCAAGCACCATCCGCCATATCCCTTTCCCTGCCGGTCGGATCACCCTGTGTCAGTCCCTCTCTCCGCCGCCCTCGTTCCTCGGCCCGCAGGCCACTCCCGGAGCGCCAGGAGCCACATGAATTGTAGCAGAGGAGGGGGCCAAAGTCAAAGCAGCCTCTTACCCTCAGGCCGATCTGACGCTTGACCGTGCTGCTCTGCGGTGCTATAATCTGCCCATCTCTGCTTGGAGGAAAAAGACATGGCAGACCCTCGTGTCGAAACGGTCGCACGGATCCTGGTGGATTACTCGGTCAACGTCCGGCCCGGCGAGTTCGTCATCATCCGCGGTGCCCCCGAAGGAGCGCCCCTTATCTTGGCGGTGTACCGGCGCGTATTGGAGCGCGGCGCCCACCCCTGGACGACGATTGGCCTGGAGGGCACGGGCGAGCTCTTTTTCAAGTACGCCAACGACGACCAGCTCGAATACGTGCCCAACGTCGAGCGCCAGCTCATCGAGGAGGCCAATGCCCGCATCAGTGTCTGGACCGAGGTGAACACCAAGGCCTTCACCAACGTCGACCCGGCCAAGCAGGCGCGCGCCGGGGCGGCCCGCCGGCCCCTCATGCAGCGCTTCCTGGAGCGCGCGGCCAAGAAAGAGCTCAAGTGGACCGGCACGGCCTTTCCGACGCATGCTTTCGCCCAGGATGCCGAGATGTCCTTGAGCGAGTTCGAGGACTTTGTCTACGGCGCTGCCCTGGTTCACCTGCCCGATCCCATCGCTGCCTGGCAGGCCGTGTCCCGGGACCAGCAGCGCCTCGTCGACTGGCTGAACACCAAGGACCAAATCCACCTGATCGGCCCCGACACCGACCTGACCCTCTCCGTGAAGGGTCGCACGTGGGAAAACTGCGACGGCCACGAGAACTTCCCCGACGGCGAGATCTTTACCGGCCCGGTCGAGACCTCGGTGAACGGCACCGTGCGCTTCACCTACCCGGCATGCGAGGGCGGGCGCGAGGTGGAGGACGTCCGGCTCTGGTTTGAGAATGGCCGCGTCGTCCGGGCCACCGCCGCCAAGAACGAGGCCTACCTCCTGACCATGCTCGACACCGACGAGGGCGCGCGCGCCCTGGGCGAGTTCGCCTTTGGCACCAACCAGGGGGTGCAGCGCTTTACCAAGAACATCCTCTTTGACGAAAAGATCGGCGGCACCGTCCACATGGCCGTCGGCGCCGGCTACCCCGAGACTGGGAGCCAGAACGAGTCGGCCATCCATTGGGACATGATCTGCGACCTGCGCCACGGCGGCGAGGTCTGGGTCGATGGGCAGTTGTTCGCCAAGGACGGCAAGTTCACCGTCTAGGGCTGGGCGGCTCCGCTCCCGGCGCTCGATTGTATGAGATAGTTGGATCTGTTTGGATCTAAGGAGGAAGCATCATGACTGTCCTCAATGACATGACCTTCAAGATCGCAGGTGCGGCGGGCCAGGGCGTCGAATCGAGCGGGATCGGTTTCGCCCAGGCGCTGGCACGGGGCGGACTGCACCTTTTTGGCCTTCCGGACTACATGTCTCGCATCCGGGGCGGGCTTAACTCATTTCGGGTCCGGGCTCACGAGCTGCCGCTCTACACCCACGAAGACCCGGTGCACATCCTGCTACCGCTCAGCGAGGAGGCCTTGGCGGCCTATCAGGATGAAGTGGTTCCGGGTGGCGGCATCATCTTTGATGAAGGCCTCAAGGTCGACGTCGGCAAGATCGCGGAGCAGGGGCGGATAGCCATGCCCGTGCCCTTGATCGGGATTGCCAAAGAGCATGGAGACAGGGTGATGGCCAACACCGCCGCGCTGGGCGCTGCTGCCGGTGTGGTGGAATACTCCTACGAGCGCCTGGCGGACGTAATCCGTGCGAATTTCAAACGCAAGGGCGCGGACGTGGTGGCAGCCAATCTGCGTGTGGCAGGCGCCGCCTACCAGTATGCGCAAGCCAAGCACGCTCCCGGCTTTGGATGGAAGCTCCGTCCGGTCGCCAAAGCACCCAAGCGGATGGTGATGAGTGGGAACCAGGCGTTTTGCCTGGGAGCCCTCGCCGGCGGGTGCCGCTTCATCGCGGCCTATCCCATGACTCCCTCCACCACCATCATCGAGTGGATGACCAGGCACGCCGAGCAGTACGGCATCGTCACCAAGCACGCCGAAGATGAGATCGGCGCCATCTGCATGGCCATAGGCGCCAACCTCGTAGGGGCGCGGGGCATGGTTGCTACCTCCGGGGGAGGTTTCTCGCTGATGGCCGAGGCACTCGGGCTGGCCGGCATGTGCGAAGTGCCACTGGTCGTGGTGGAAGGCCAGCGCGGCGGCCCCTCCACCGGGCTCCCCACACGCACCGAACAAGGCGACCTTCTCTTTGTGATCAACGCCTCGCAGGGCGAGTTTCCCCGGCTGGTCCTGGCGCCCGGCACCATCGAAGAGTACTTCGAGAGTGGCTGGCGGGCCTTCAACCTGGCCGAGAAGTACCAGACGCCGGTGCTTGTGCTGGCCGATGAGCTTCTCGCCTCCTCGTTCCGCACGGTTGAGGTCGACGCGATCGACTTTGACGGCGTGGCGATCGACCGGGGCAGGCTGCTGAGCAAGGAAGAGCTGGATGGCCTGGCCGAGCCCTACCGCCGCCATCTCTTCGCCGAAGACGGTATCTCACCCCGAGCCGTCCCTGGCCATCCCAACGCCGTGTATGCCTCGGCGAGCGACGAGCACGACGAGTTTGGCCATATCACCGAGGAGATGTACAACCGGCGCAAGATGATGCAGAAGCGCATGGCCAAGCTGGAGACCGCTCGACAAGAGATCCGTGCCCCGTCCCGCTATGGTCCCGCCGAGGCACCGACGGTTCTGATTGGCTGGGGCTCCACCTTCGGTGTGCTGAGGGAGGTCGTGGATCGCCTGGATGGGCAGGCACGGCTGGTGCACTTTTGCGATCTATGGCCTTTCCCTGCCGGGGCGGCGACGGAAGCCCTCAAGGGAGGCAGGCTGGTCACGGTCGAGAACAACTACACCGGCCAATTCAGGCGATTGCTTCAGGGCGAGACCTGCATTAAAGTGGATCAAGCGATTCTGCGCTATGATGGGCGTCCCTTCTCCCCGGAAGACGTCCTGGCTGCTCTCAGGGAGGTGAGCTGACATGGAAGTGACCGCCAAGGACTACGCCGGGCCGGTCAGGCCGACCTGGTGCCCAGGCTGTGGTGACTATGGTATCCTCAATGCCGTCACGACGGCACTTGTCAAGACCGGCCTGGCTCCGCACCAGGTTCTGATCGTCAGCGGCATCGGCTGCGGGAGCAAGCTGCCCGACTACCTCCACGCGAATGGCCTTATGACCCTGCATGGCCGGCCGCTGCCCGTCGCAACGGGGGCCCGGCTGGCGAACCATGGACTCAAGGTCATTACAGTCCACGGAGATGGTGACTCGATGGGCCTGGGCATGGGCCATTTCATCCACACTGCTCGCCGCAACATCGAGATCGTGGACCTGATCCAGGACAACCAAGTCTATGGCCTGACCAAAGGCCAATACTCGCCGACCAGCGACCCGGGCTTCGTGACCAGCACCTCACCGGAAGGTGCGCTTGAGACGCCCGCCAACCCGGCTTTGCTGGCTCTGGCTGCCGGGGGCACCTTCATCGCCCGCGGCTTTGCCGGCGATCCTAAGGGCCTTTCGGATCTAGTCGCCTTGGCCATCCGGCACAAAGGCTATGCCCTGGTGGATATCCTCCAGCCGTGCGTCACCTTCAACCACAAGAATACTTACGACTGGTACCGTGAGCGTGTGTACAACCTGGCAGAGACCGGCCACGATGCAAGCGACCGGTTGGCCGCCTTTCAGAAGGCGCAGGAGTGGGGGGATCGTATCCCTCTGGGTATCATCTATCAGGCCCAGCGGCCCACCTATGAGGAGCAGTTGCCGGCGCTCAAGCAGGGGCCTCTCTCTGCCCGAAAGCTGGAGAGGCTTTCCCCGGCCGAAGTGAAGAGCCTGCGCGCCGAGTTCATGTAGATCACCTGGAACCTCGCGCGCGCCCCCGGCGTCTAGATAGCAGGGCCGGTGTGTCTCGGGGCAATAGACGCCGGGCCTTCTGTGTGCTATACTTTCGCCGAGGGAGACGCGCATGGCAAGGGAAAACCAGGGGTGCCGGCCCACCGTGGCCGGTATCCGTGCATCAAAGGCCAGGGATGCGGACGAGTAGGCGCGCCCGCTTTCTCGTGCCGGTCTTTCTCCTGGCCCTGTTACTGGCCGCGGGAGGGTCCGTCGGCGCTTGGCTCCTGGCCGGTCTCCCCTCCGCGGACGATCTCGGCGGACATGCCTCTGCCTCGAGCAGCAAGGTCTACGACCGGAACGGCCGCCTGCTCTTCGAGATGCCGCCGCCCGACACGGGCCGGCACTCGCCCGTTCCCCTGGATGAGATCCCCCAGGCGCTCCAACAAGCGGTCATCGCCACCGAGGATGCCCGCTTCTACCAAAACCCCGGCGTCGAGCCATGGGCCATCGTGCGTGCTTTCTGGATCAACCTGCGCGGCGGCGAGGTGCTCTCCGGTGGCAGCACCATCACCCAGCAGTTGGCCCGCAACCTCCTGATGGGTGCCGAGGAGCGCGCCGAGCGCACCCTGACCCGTAAGCTGCGCGAATCGATCCTGGCATGGCGCCTGGCGCGGCGCTACTCCAAGGACGAGATCCTGGAGCTCTACCTTAACGAGACCTACTTCGGCAACATGGCCTATGGCGTCGAAGCCGCGGCCCAGGCCTATTTCGACAAGCACGTGCGCGACCTCGACCTGGCCGAGTCGGCCA
The DNA here is from genome assembly GCA_963701775.1 of uncultured Chloroflexia bacterium. GTDB lineage: Bacteria > Chloroflexota > Anaerolineae > JAAYZQ01 > JAAYZQ01 > DAOQVR01. Next base: position 78,512 of record CAVPBH010000021.1, on the reverse strand, counting down.
TGCTCGCCGGCCTGCCCCAGGCGCCGGCCGTCTACAACCCGCTGGAGAACCTTCGGGCAGCCCAGGAGCGCCAGTCGATCGTCCTGGACCTGATGGTCAAGAGCGGCAAGATCGGCGCCGAGCAGGCCCGGCAGGCCCGCCAAGAAAAGCTCTACTACGCCTCGGCCGGCTTTCCCATCCGGGCACCCCACTTTGTGATGTACGTGCGCGGCCAACTGGAGCAGGAGCTGGGCCTCGAACGGCTCGAGCAGGGTGGCCTGCGCATCTATACCACGCTCGATCTCGACCTGAACGAGGCCGCCCGCGACATCGTGCGCTACCGGCTGCAGCGCCTGGCAGAGTGCAACGGCCGGGCCAACTGCCCTCCGGGGGGGAACAACGCGCGCAACGCCGCTCTTGTGGCCCTCGACCCAGGAACAGGCGAGATCCTGGCCATGCTCGGCAGCCCCGACTATTTCTCGGCCCGGATCGACGGGGCGGTGAACGGCACGACCTCGCTGCGCCAGCCCGGCTCGTCCATCAAGCCGGTCACCTACGCGGCCGCCTTTGAGACCGGTCGCCTCACCGCCGCGACCATGATGCTCGACCTGCGCACCTCCTTCATCACCCGTGAGGGCGCTTCCTACGTGCCGCTCAACTACGACCTCCTCTTCCGCGGCCCGGTCCGGCTGCGCGAGGCGCTCGCCTCCTCCTACAACCTCATTGCCGTCAAAGTGCTCGACACCATCGGTGTCGAGACGATGACGGATCTCGCCGGGCGGTTGGGCATTGCCACCCTCCGCGACTCTGACCGCTTTGGGCTTGCGGTGACCTTGGGAGGCGGCGAAGTCAGCCTTCTCGACTTGACCACGGCCTATGCCGCCCTGGACAACCAGGGACGCACCTTTGAGCCCGTCGCAATCCTCCGCGTCGAGGACGACGAGGGCAATCTTCTCCTGTCCGCGCCAGAGCAGGGGGAAGGGACACAGGCGCTGGACCCGCGCGTCGCCTACCTGGTCACCGACATCCTGAGCGACAACCAGGCCCGCACTCCGACCTTTGGCGAGGAGAGCGTCCTCAAGCTGAGCCGCCCGGCGGCAGTCAAGACCGGCACCACCACCGACTTTCGCGACAACTGGACGCTGGGCTACACCCCTGACCTCGTCGTCGGGGTCTGGGTGGGCAACGCCGACAACGAGCCGATGCGCGAGACATCGGGCGTGAGCGGCGCCGCCCCCATCTGGCGCGACTTCATGGAGGCGGCACTCAAGGGCCGGCCGGCACAGGAATTCGAGCGCCCCGCCGGGCTGGTGGAAGCGCAGGTCTGCTCCCTCTCAGGCCTCTTGGCGGGACCCGACTGCCCGCACCGGGTGACCGAGCTCTTCCTGGAGGGCACCCAGCCCACAGCCGCCTGCACGATGCACCGGCGCGTCTACCTGGACCGCGCCACCGGCCTCCCGGCCACCGCGGACACCCCCTTCGACCGGATCGTCGAGCGGGTGATCACTCTGCTGCCCCCCGAGGCCCAAGAGTGGGCGGAGGAGCAGGGCATGGCCGTGCCGGCCTGGCTGGCTGCCGCCCTTTCCCCTCAGGACGCTCAGCCATCCGGCCAGGTACTGGCGCAGGCATCGGCGCCCGGCGCGGCTGCGGATTCCCAGGCGCTCACCATGAGCAGCCCTGATTCGGGCGCGGTCTATCGCCTTGACCCGGGCCTGCCCCTCGACGCGCAGCAGATCGAGGTCTCGGTCTGGCCCGGCGCGAATGTGCGCCTTACGGAGGTGCGGCTGATGGTCGACGGCCGGCCCCTGGCCCGGCTGGACGCAGCACCCTATTCGACTACGTGGAAGCTGGAGCCAGGGCTGCATGTCTTCTCGGCCGAAGGAATGACCGATGGCGGAGGCCGGGTGACGAGCAACCAGGTCCGGGTGGAAGTGCGAGAGTAGTGGTTTGTAGTGCGCGCTTCAGCGCGCCGAACGCAAGGAGGAAAGGAACGATGACCCAACAGATGGTTCGACGAATGTACCGCTGGCTGGCACTTCTCTTGGTCGCCGTCATGCTGCTTGGCGCGTGCGTGCCGACGGCAACGGAGGAGGCGACGACCCCGGCCGAGGCCACGGCGACCCTGCCGCCCGGCACCCCGGCGCCGCCCACCGTCACGCCCATGCCCCTGCCCGAGCCGCAGCTGGCCTCCCGCCAGCCGGCGCCGGGCGAGGAGCAGCCCCTCGACGCGCCCATCGTCCTGACCTTCGACGAGCCGATGGACCGCGCCAGCGTCGAGGCCGCCTTTGCCATCTCTCCGACGGTCGAGGGTGCCTTTGACTGGACGGACGACCAGACGGTCGCCTTCCGGCCAACAGAGCCTCTGGAGCGCGGCGGGTACTACCAGGTCACGGTCGCCGCCACCGCCGGCAACAACGAAGGTCTCTCCCTGGCCGAACCTGTGGCTTTCGGCTTCAGTACCTCGGGGTTCCTGCACGTCAGCCAGGTGATGCCTGCGCCAGACGTGGAGGATCTCGATCCCGACTCCACCGTCACCGTCGTCTTTGACCGGCCGGTGGTGCCCCTGACCTCCATCGGCCAGCAGGCGGGCCTGCCCGATCCGCTCACCTTCGTGCCGCCCGTGGCGGGCAAGGGCGAGTGGCTGAACACCTCGATCTACCTCTTCCGCCCCGACGACGGCTTCCTGCCGGCCACGCACTACAAGGCCCGCGTCGCAGCCGGCCTGGCCGACACCACCGGCGGCGTCCTGGAGGAAGACTATACCTGGGAGTTCACCACCATCCGCCCCGCGATCCTCTCCTGGCGGCCGAAGGACGGCTTTGTCTACGTAGCCCCCACCGACGTCATCAGCGTCACCTTCAACCAGCCTATGGACCACACGTCCGTCGAGGCCGGCTTCTCGCTAAAGGCCCAGAACCAAGCGGTGACGGGCACCTTCCGCTGGAGCGGCGGAGAAAAGCCCAACTCCCCCGAGACCATGGTCTTTGTGCCGGGCCAGCCCCTGCCGCGTGCCACGCGCTACACCGCGCACCTGGCAGCGACTGCCATGGCCCGCGCTGGCGACCTCGGTCTCGCCCAGCAGCAGGCCTGGAGCTTTACCACCGTCGCCCAAGCCGCGTTGCTGCGCACCTTGCCCGCCGACGGCCGGACGGACATCGATCCCGGCACCAGCGTGACGTTCGTCTTTCGCCAGCCCCATGGACCGCGAGGGGTTCATGGACAGCCTGACCATCACGCCGGAGGCGACCGGCGTCTATACCTACTGGTCCGAGTTCGACACCGAGGTGGAGGTCTCCTTCGACCAGGAGCCTGCGTCCGACTATAGCCTTTCGGTGGATGCCAGCGCGCCTGACAAGTACGGTGCCACGCTGGGCAAGCCGGCGCTCATCCGCTTCTCCACCGGCGATCTGAGCCCGTACGCGGCGCTGAGCACCAGGGGCACCCTGGGCGCCTACAGCGTCTACACCGGCACTGTGGTCTATGCCACGCATCGCAACGTCTCGCGCCTGGAGCTGGGCGTCTTCCGGCTCGACGCCGACACCTTCATGAACCTCGTGAGCGATTGGGGCGCCTTGGATTCCTACCGGCCCGCCAGTGGCAACCTCGATGCGCACCTGGACAATAGAAGCTGGACACGCCGCGCAACAAGACCGGCTTCCAGCGCATCGATCTGGACGGCGAGGATGGCCCGCCACTGCCGGCCGGCCTCTACTACCTGGAGCTGAGCGCGCCTGAGCTGAAGGCTCGAATCCTCGACCTACCAACCCTCGCGCTTCATCTTCGTCAAGTCCCGGCTCAACCTGGCGCTCAAGCAGACCCGCACCGAAGCCCTGGTCTGGGCAACCGACCTGGCCAGCGGCCTGCCTGCGAGCGGCCTGGCAGTCGAGCTCTACCGCGGACCGGGAAAGGTGCTTGCCCAGGGCACGACCGGGAGCGACGGCCTCTTCCAGGCCCAGGACCTTGACCTGCCGGACCTCTGGGAACGGCTTCTTCGCGGTCACCGGTGAGCCCGGCGACGAGAACTTTTCCATCGCCTACAACGGCTGGGACGAAGGCATCAACCCTTGGGATTTCAGCGTCGAATCCGAGTTCTGGGCAAGCGACTACCAGGGGTACCTCTACACCGACCGGCCCATCTACCGCCCCGGCCAGACGGTCTACTTCAAGGGCATTCTCCGCGCCGACGACGACGCCAACTACAGCCTGCCGGCCGAGCGTCAAGACCCTGGCAGTGCGCGTCGGCGATCCCCAGGGCAAAGAGACTCTACAAGAAGGACGTGGCCCTGAACGACATGGGCACGCTCTTTGACGAGCTGGCCCTCGACGCCGAGGCGCCCCTCGGCAGCTACTGCTGCAGGTCGAGGCCATCGAGCGCGAGCTCTACTTCGGCACCAGCTTTTCCGTGGCCGAGTACAAGAAGCCGGAGTACCAGGTCGAGGTGACGACCGACAAGCCGGCCTATCTCGGCGGCGACACCATCAACGCCAGCGTCGAGGCCAAGTACTACTTTGGCGGCCCCGTCGCCGACGCCAAGGTGCACTGGAGCGTGCTCAGCAGCAACCACTCTTCTCCTACACCTGCCCCCAGGGGCAGACCTGCCCCTGGTATAGCTGGACCGACTACGAATGGGGCAGCGAAGACCTCCAGCGGGACTATGGCGGCTATGGTGGGCTCATCGCCGAGGGCGACGCCGCAGACGGACGACCAAGGGCGTGTCACCTTCAACGTCCCGGCCGACATCGCCAAGGAGACCCAGAGCCAGCTCTTCACCATCGAAGCCAGCGTCACCGACCTCACCGGCCAGATGGTGAGCAGCCGCACCGGGGCCATCGTCCACAAGGGCGAGTTCTACGTCGGCGTCGCCCCGCGCCAGAACCTGGCCCAAGTGGGCGAGGATGCGCCGGTGGACCTCCTGACGGTCGACTGGGACAGCAAGCCTGTCGCCGCCGTGCCGCTCACCCTGGTCTTCATGGAGCACCGAGTGGTACAGCGTCAAGCGGCAGGCGGAGGACGGCGGCTTCTACTGGGACTGGACCACGCGCGACACCCCGGTGCTGACCACCACCGTGACCACCGGCGCCAACGGCCGTGCCACCGCCGGCTTTGTCGCCCAAGAAGGCCGGCAGCTACAGGGTGCGGGCCATCGGCCTCGACGGCTACGAGAACGAGGTGCGCAGCGCTACCTACCTCTGGGTGTGGGGCGGCGACGAGTACGTGAGCTGGCGGCAGGAGAGCAACAACCGCATCACCCTGATCGCCGACAAGCAGGAGTACCAGGTGGGCGACACCGCCGAGATCCTGGTGGCCTCACCCTACAGCGGCACCGTCCAGGCGCTGATCACCGTCGAGCGCGGTCACCTCATGGACACGGACGTGCGCGAGATCACGACCAACAGCTACGTCCTGCGCGTGCCCATCTTGGAAGAGATGGTGCCCAACGTCTTTGTATCGGTGATCCTCGTCCAGGGGTCTGAGCAGGCGCCCAACGAGCTGGCGACCTTCAAGATGGGGGTGATCAAGCTGCCCATTTCCCTGGCGTCCAAGCAGCTCACCATCACTCTGACGCCCGACAAGGACATGGAAGCGGGCGAGCACTATGCCCCGCGCCAGACGGCCACCTACGACGTCCTGGTCACCGACAATGCCGGTGAGCCGGTCGAGGCCGAGCTTTCGCTGCGGCTGGCCGACCTCGCGGTGCTCGCCCTGGCCGACGAGTCGAGCTATACGCTCGAGCAGGCTTTCTGGCGCAGCCGCGGCCTGGGCGTCCGCACCAGCCTGCCGCTGGCCGTCTCGATGGAAGCCTACAACCGCGAGCTGCAGCCCGCCGCCAAGGGCGGAGGCGGCGGCGACGAGGGCGGCCTGTTCCGCAGCAACTTTGCCGACACCGACCTTCTGGGATCCGGTGGTCCGCACCGGCAAGGACGGCAAGGCCCAGGTGGAGGCGGCGTTGGCCGACAACCTGACGACCTGGCGCATGCAGGCGCGCGGCATCACGGCCGACACGCGGGTCGGCCAGGTCAACGTCGATATCGTCAGCACGCTCGATCTGCTCGTGCGGCCTGTGCTGCCCCGCTTCTTCATCGTGAACGACGAGGCCGAGATCGCCACCGTCGTGCACAACAACACTGGCACGCCGCTCCAGGCCGAGGTCAGCATCACCGCCGACGGCCTCGCCGTCGACGGCGCCACGACGCAGCCGGTCAGCATCGCCGGCCGGCGAGCAGGCCAAGGTGGTCTGGCCGGTCAAGGTGCTCCCCGGCCAAGAGGTCAAGGTGCGCATGTGGGCCAAGGCCGGCGACCTCTACGACGGCCGCGAGGACACCCTGCCGGTCTATCCGCTACTCCACGCCCGAGGTGGTGGCCACCGCCGGGCAGCTCGACCGAGCCCGGCGCTCCGCCAGGAGATTGTCCAGCTTCCGCCGCACTTCGATGCGACCCAGGGCGGCCTCACCCTCCAGGTCGACGGCTCGCTGACCGCCTCCGACCCAGGATGCCCTGACCTACCTGGAGCACTATCCCTACGAGTGCGTGGAGCAGACCGTCAGCCGCTTCCTGCCCAACGTCGCCACCTGGCAGGCGCTCGACGAGATGGGCATCGACCGGCCCGAGCTGCGGCAGAAGCTGGCCGAGATGGTCGGGTCGGCCTGCAGCGCCTCTACAACCAGCAGCACTATGACGGCGGCTGGGGATGGTGGGCGTCCGACAAGAGCAACGGCTATCTCACCGCCTACGTCCTCCAGGGCATGCTGGAGGCACGCAAGGCCGGCTTTGCCGTCGACGAGGACGTGATTGACGAGGCTGCCACCTACCTCTTCAAGTACCGCCCTCTGTGGGCGGGCTCAAGTCGCAGTGGGAGGCCAACCGGCTGGCCTACCAGCTCTACGTCCTGGCCGAGTACAACGCCGCCATGGAATCCACCGAGGCGGCCTGCTGGGCCTCGCCGTCAGCCTCTATGACCGCCGCAACCTGCTGAGCCGCTACGGCGAGGGCTACCCTGGCCGTAGCCCTCGGCCTGCTCGAGCCGCAAGGAGCCGCAGCGCGTCCAGACGCTGCTTGAGCGACCTGGCCGGCTCTGCCGTCGTCAGCGCCACCGGCACCCACTGGGAAGAGGCCAAGCCCGACTACTGGAACATGAACACCGACATCCGGACGACGGCCATCGTCCTGTGGGCCATGTCCCGCCTGGAGCCCGAGAGCGCGCTCCTGCCCAATATCGTCCGCTGGCTGATGGCAGTGCGCGAGGACGGCTACTGGCAGACCACCCAGGGCACGGCCTGGTCGCTCCTCTCCCTGGTCGAGTACATGCGCGCCAGCGGCGAGCTCAAGGGCGACTTTTCCTGGGACCTCTACCTCAACGGCGCCGAGCTGGCGAGCGGCGACATCGAGCAGGCGACCATCGACGCGACCCAGAAGATCGAGGTAGAGATCGGGCGGCTGATCGTCGACCAGGGCAACCGCCTGGTCGTCGAGCGGCTGGCTCCCCAGCCAGGCCAGAGCGGCGAGGGGATGCTCTACTACTCCGCAAGCCTGAAGTACTACCTGCCCTCCGAGCAGGTCAAGGCGCTCAACCGCGGCATCATCGTCGCCCGCCAGTACAGCCCCAGCGACGAACCAGGCACATACGTGGACACGGCCCAGGTGGGCGACGTGATCAAGGTCAAGCTGACCATCATCGCCCCCACCGACCTCTACTACGTGGTGGTCGAGGACCCGCTGCCGGCCGGCTGCGAAGGGGTCGACGTAGGACTAAAGACCACGAGCGTCGTCGGCGAGGCGCCCGAGCTGGAGAACCTGAGCGCCCGCGAGGAAGAGCGCTACTACGGCTGGTACGGCTATGGCTGGTGGTGGTTCTCCACCAGCGAGATGCGGGACGAGAAGGTCGTCCTCTTTGCCCAGTACCTGCCGCGCGGCACCTACGAGTACACCTACCTGATGCGCGCCGGCGTGCCCGGCCGAGTTCCAGGTCTCGCCCAGCATCGCCTACCAGATGTACTTCCCCGAGACCTTTGGCCGTAGCGACGGGGGCAAGTTCACCATCGATCCGGCCGACTAACGGCTTACAAGCGTCCGTTCCGGCGTGGTCTCCTGACCACGCCGGAACGACCGGCATCCATATCGTGATCCCGACTGCCGGGTGAGGTGGAGGAAGGTCGTGGTTTCGCGCTCTTGCTCCTGCTCGCCGGCTGTGCGCATGGCGGCACCCCGGTTGCCACGAGCTCTGTCCCGGTGACCACACCACCTGGCAGCTGCCGCTTCGGTGAAGCAATCCACGGCGCGTGGCAACACAGCCAAGCAGGCCCGAGCCATTGCAGAAGCAGGCCATTCCGATTGCCCAGAACCCGCAACTCGATGAGAGAGAAGCTGCTTCGCTACTCTCTGTTGGAGGTGGGGAATACGTCGACGAAGCAGCCGCCGTGTCTGGCGACCTGAGACTCGATGCCGCTGCGGAGTACTATCTCTATTTCCTGAGAAACCAGTTGGTGAACTGGAGGTCGCTGTGGCTGTTCATATTCTGTCACTGATCGACGCAACGTACCTTCCACGGCTGGCCCGGGTCTGGAGTTGTTTAACTCCGAGACAGGTAAGCCTCTGTCCGATCACCTCGCGTGGGACTTTTCGAGGGTGGAATGGGTAGTACCTCGCCGCGTGCGCGCCACAAGATCACGCCGAGTAGGAAGGGAATTTGACCGGCATCCGTAACGAGATCCCCGACAGCCAGGTGAGGTGATGAGGAAGGTCTGGTTTCTTGCGCTCTTGCTCCTGCTCGCCGGCTGTGCGCATGGCGGCACCCCGGTTGCCACGAGCTCTCCGGGCGTGGCTACAGGCGTGCCGCAGGAGACCACGGTCGTGCCGGCACCGCGCTGAGACGCCCACGCCCTCGGCCAGCCCGACTCGTGTGCCTACGGCAACCCCGAGCAGCACCCCAAGGCGCCGGCCGACGAGGACCCCCTCCCCGACACCTACACCTGCGCCGCCCACGGGCACGCTGCTGCTCGCCAGCACGCCCGTCGCCGTTCCCGGCAGCGTGCTGGTCTACACCGAATGGCTGGACGGACAGATCGCCCTGGCCCAGGTGGACGTGGAGGGCCGCATCCGTCTCGTCAGCGAGCCCGGCCGCGCACCGGACCAGGCCTGGTACAGCCACTCCCTCGGCGCGTGGATGGCGTACGATGTCGAGTGGGAAGACGGCCATCAGGTGCGCGTGGTCCTGTACAACTCCCGCACCGGCGTCCGTCAGGAGATCCCGATCCCTTACGGTGTCAGCGTGTGGGGTCCGACCGTGGACGCCGACGGCGGCCGCGTCGCCTACACGCTGCTGGCCGCCGTCGGAGAGCATGTCGACGGCACACACCGGTGGGTCACCTACGTCCACGATCTCGCCACGGGGACGGTCACCGGCTTTGGCGCGGAGTGGCCGTCTCCGCAGGACAAGTGGTTCTTTGGCGGCGAACCGATCGCATGGGTGGGGGACACCCTGCTGATCGAGATGTTCTGCTACTGTGGTGAAGGCTACCTGGGAGTCTGGGCGTTGGACACGGGCCGCGGCATTCCCGGCGAGACGGTGACCCTGTCGGGCTACGATTGGCGTGTTCTGGACTCGGCGTTGGCCTCGGCCACAGGCTGGTACTACAGCCCGACCGTCTCGCCGGATGGCGAGATGCTGGCATTTCTGATCCACGACAGTGACTACGATCTCCCTTGTTGGCATCCCGCTTTCTTCGGTGAGGAGCACTTGACCGCCGCGCTGGGGGTGGTTCCCACCCGGGGAGGCAAGCCCCGCCTCCTCCTGGACGTCGCCGCACAGGGCCGCGACCTCGCCGAGTTCGTGGCCTGGTCTCCCGACAGCCGGCAGATCCTGTTCATCGAGGGGCCATGCCAGGACGAGCCGTCTCCGGTAGCTCTGACCCTGCGCGCGGTTGACCTGGATGGCACGGTCTACGGGCGAGTGGCCCCTGCCGCCCCTCGACCCATCCGTGTATCTCAGCGTCCTATGGTGCGCGCCGGACGGCATCTACTATGACTTCCAGCGGAATGACAGGGACGAGCTCTGGCGCCTGGATCCGGCGACCGGGCGCAGCCAACTGGTGCTGACGGCCGATAGGCTCGGGCTTGCCGGATGCCTTCCTTGAGGGTGCTATCGACTTGCCCTTGCCCGCGATTGCCGGCAGGCCCGCCGCATGCTACAATCGCGCGCACCCAAAATGAACCTTCTGCTCATTCGCCACGGAGAATCGATTGCCAACACCGAAGGCCGGATGCAGGGCCACTTCGACTCGCCCCTCAACGACCGGGGACGGGAGCAGGCCCGCGCCCTGGCCGCGCGCCTGGTGCGCGAGGGGCGGCCCGTTGCGGCCGTCTATGCCAGCGACCTCAGCCGTGCCGCCGAGACGGCCGAGATTCTGGCAGCCGGCCTGGCCGCCCCGCTCCATCTCGATGCCCGGCTGCGCGAGTATGACGTGGGAGTGCTGGCCGGTGTCATCTGGGGCGAGGTCGAGTTCCTCTACCCGGAATTCTGGCGCGAGATGCACCAGTCGGACGAATATGTGCGCTTTCCGGGCCAAGAGGACAACGAACCCTTTCGTGTCCGGCTGGTGGAGGCCCTGGCGATATCCATGCCCGGCACGGCGAGGACGACACGGTCGCCGTAGTGACCCATGGCGGCAGCCTCGGCATGCTCCTGACCCATCTCCTCGGCATGGACACCCGCCGGCCCTTCCCCTTTCGCTTCTCCAACGCCTCCCTCAGCATCGTCGAGACGGGCGGCCGCCGCACCGGCTCACCCTGCTGAACGACACCTGCCATCTGGACGGCGACCTCCGCTAAGTAGGGCGGGATTCCATTCCCGCCCGTTCCCACGCTCGCCGCCCCCGTCCTCGGGGGCGGTTCTCGCCCGCAGCTGGCTGTGGAGACGCCCCCGGGACGGGGGCTCGGAGCTTCGTCGTCCATGGTCCATGGTCCATGGTCCACTCGTTCCGCCCCCCAACACCGTTTGTCTCTGCTTCTCCCTTGTGCTATACTGTTCGTTGGCGATCTGCCCCTGTAGCTCAGAAGGATAGAGCAGAGGTTTCCTAAACCTTGTGTCGCAGGTTCGATTCCTGCCAGGGGTACTGGTCCAGGGCCTTTCAGCCAATCGGTGAGCTGGGAGGTCCTCACAATCTCGGAGGAGGATAACACGTGGCTCGACTACCAGAACATGACATCAAGCGCCGGCAGCGCCGGCGCCTCAAGGTGCGCGCAATGAAGAGACGGTTGGTCACCTCGACCAACTCTCAGGAACGCCAGCGGCTGATCGCCAAGATCCGCAAGATCGCCCCGACTGCGCCGGTACCCGAGAAGTAGCCATCCGGCTCGTCTCCCCAAGGAGGTCCCGCCTTGGGTACCCTATATGTGAGCACGCTGCCGTCGGGCGGCCTGGACGACTGGCCCCTCCGGGCGCAGCGCAGGCTGCCTGAGGTCTCGCTTGTCGTCGCCGGCAACCTCCGTAGCGCCCAAGCAGCGCTGCGTGGCTTGCCGCTGGCTGCGCCCCTGGTGGGGATGGCCGGCGCAGGCGCGCTTTTGAGCACCCTCGAGACAGGCGATGCGATGCTGCTCCTGGAGGGAGAGCTCGCCGGCCCTTCCGACTCTGCCCTGGCCCTGATCCGCGCGGCCGTCGAGCGGGGCTTTGCCGTCGAGTCTCTGCCCGGGCCTTCGCTCCCGGTGACGGCACTCGTCGTCTCGGGGCTGCCGGCGGATGGCTTCGTCTATCTCGGCAGGCTGCCCGCGGACGCGGCCGCCCGGCACGACCTCCTGGCTTCCGTGGCTGCCGAGAAGCGCACCCTCGTCCTCGTGACCTCTGGGGGTGAACCCGGCCTCTGGGAGTCTCTGTACGGCACGCTTGGAGCGCGCCCGGCCATGCTCTATGGGGGTACCGACCCCGGCAGCGGCGTGGCATGGCGGGGTGTGCTCGGCCCGGAGGGGGCGCTTCTTCCGGACCTGCCGGAAGCCCCCTGTGCCCTGGTGATCGGTGGTGCCACGGAGCTGCCGGCCCACTGGACCGAGGATCGCCTCGGCGCCGAGATTCAGTCGTGTCTGGGCCAAGGCATGAGCCCTAGCCAGGCGGCCAAGCACCTGGCCGCACCGTCCGGCTGGCCGCGCCGCGACATCTATCGCCGGGCGGTCCAGGCCGGCTCGCACCGGCAAGAGGAGTCAGACGATGATCGAATACGATGAAATTGCCTCGCTGCGGCGCCTCGACCGCCAGGACATGCTGGGCCACGTTGCCCGCCTGCCTCAACAATGCCGTGACGCTTGGGAGCGGGTACGCGATCTCGCGCTGCCCTCGTCCCATCGAGACATCAGTGGCGTGCTCGTCGCCGCCATGGGCGGATCGGCGATCGGGGGCGATTTGGCTGCCGCGGCGGTCGCCGGCGAGTGCCGCGTGCCCATCTTGGTCCACCGCGACTATGGCCTGCCGGCCTATGCCGGCGCAGCTACCCTGGTCATCGCCTGCTCCTACTCGGGCGAGACGGAAGAAACGCTGTCTGCCTTCGATGCTGCGCACCGCCAGGGCTGCCCCCTGGTGGCCGTGACCGCCGGCGGGACGCTGGCCCGGTTGGCCGGTGAGTGGGGCGTTCCCGTCCTTCCCGTGCACTATCGCTCGCAGCCCCGCGCGGCGTTGGGCTATCTCCTGGTTACCATGCTGGGCATCCTCCGGGCCGCCGGTGTGGTGGGGGACATCGCCCCGAGCCTCGACGAAGCCCTGGCGCTCCTGGAAGCGCAGGCCACGAGCCTGGCGCCCGAGACTCCGCACGCGCTGAACCCGGCCAAGCAGATTGCTGCCGGCCTGGTGGGCGGTGTGCCGGTGATCGTCGGCGCCGGCCCCCTCGCCCCGGTCGCCCGCCGCTGGAAAGGCCAGGTCAACGAGAACTGCAAGGGCTGGGCCTATTTCGAGGTCCTTCCGGAGCTGGATCACAATGCCCTGGCCGGCGTCCACAACCCCGCCGAGGCGACCCGTTGGATCCGTGCCCTCTTTCTCCGCGCAAGCCACATCGGCCGGCGCACCTTCTCGCACTGGGAGGCGCATCGAGCTGACGCGGCAGCTGTTTGAGCGCTACGGCATCGCCTGCCGTGAGGTGCCGGTGCCCGGCGGTACGGCGCTGGCCCAGATCCTGTCGGCGGTGCAGCTCGGTGATTATGTGAGCTGCTACCTGGCCTTCCTCTACGGCGCAAACCCCACCGAGCTGGACGACGTCGTCTGGTTCAAACAGCAGATGGCCCAAGGGTAGCCGATTCCAGGTCTCCGGCCCACCATGGCTTCTCTGTTCCGTCCCGCCCGTCCCGTACCTGCGGAATACCGCTCTACCTTCTTCCATCTCTACATGGACATCGCCTGGTTCGCCGTCCTGTCGGCCAGCGCGCTCTCCTTTGTGTCGGTCTACGCGGCCCGGCAGGGTGCAAGCGGCTTTCAGATCGGCCTCTTGGGCGCAGGGCCGGCCGTGATGAACCTCCTCTTCACCTTCCCCACCGGCCGCTGGCTCGAGAAGCAATCGATGAGCGCCGCTGTCTTCTGGGCGGCCGTGCTGAACCGGTTCCTTTACCTGCCTTGGATCCTCCTGCCCTGGCTGCTTGCCCCCCAGGGCCAGGTCTGGACGCTGGTGGGGCTGACGCTGCTGATGAGCATCCCCGGCACGCCGCTGGCCGTGGGCTTCAATGCGCTCTTTGCCGAGTCGGTCCCGGCGGAGTGGCGAGGCCATGTGGTTGCCATCCGCAACGCCCTACTGGCCGTCGTCTACATCGGCGTCTCCCTGCTGTGCGGCCAAATCCTGGTGAAAATCCCCTTCCCCACGGGCTACCAGGTCGTCTTTGCCATGGGGTTCCTCGGTGCCTTCATGAGCACGCTCCATCTCTGGTTCGTAGTCCCTCCCGGGCAGGCCCGCCTGCCGGGTGGCCGCGGCTTTCGAAGCCTGGCCTGGCCGAGCTTCCAGGCGCTGCCCGGACGGCTCCGCGCTTTGCCCCACCGTTCGGGCAGCGGCTTCCTGAGGACCGATGTTCTGCGCGGCCCCTTTGGCAAATTCATCGCCGTCATCTTCAACTTCTACCTGTCAATCTACCTGGCCATCCCCCTCTTCTCCCTCTACTGGGTCAACGATCTGCACCTGACCGACCAGGTGATTGGGCTCGGCACGGCGCTCTTTTACGTGAGCGTTCTCATCGGCTCGACGCAGTTGGACCAGTTGACCCGTCGCCTGGGCAACCAGCGCATCACGGCCGTCGGCGTCGTGTTCATGAGCCTCTACCCAACCCTGATGGCGCTCAGTCGCGGCGAGGGGATGTTTCTGGTTGCCTCGATGATGGGAGGCTTGGGCTGGTCGATGGTGGGAGGGGCCCTGGTCAACTATCTTCTAGAGAAGGTGCCCGGTGACCAACGCCCTCCCTACCTGGCCTGGTACAACCTGGCCGTGAATGGTGCCCTGCTGCTGGGCTCCTTGGCCGGCCCCTTCGTGGCCGAGCTTGTCACGGTACGCATCGCCCTGCTGATCTTTGGCGGGCTCCGCTTCGTGGCGGCCCTCGTGTTCTGGCGCTGGGAGTAGGCCAGACACCGGGCGCGCCGTCACGCGAGGTTACGCATAGAGGAGGATAGTTCATGCCTGATGTTCAGTTCAACACCTGCTACCGCTACGACGATCTCACCCGCATCCTGCACGCCTATGCCGCAGAGTATCCCCATCTCGTGCGCGTCGAGTCGATCGGCAAGAGCCACGAAGGGCGCGATATCTGGCTCGTGACGGCGACCAACACCGCGACGGGCATCGACCGCCACAAGCCGGCGCTCTGGGTGGACGGCAATATCCACGCCAGCGAGGTCTCCCCTTCGACTGCCTGTCTCTACCTGGTCCACTACCTGGTCACCGGCTACGGCACCGACCCGGACGTCACGCGCTGCCTCGACACCCGCGCCTTCTACATCTGCCCCCGCGTGAACCCCGACGGCGCCGAGTGGGCCCTGGCCGACCGGCCCAAGATCATCCGCTCGAGCACCCGGCCCTATCCCTTCGACGAGGAGCCGATCGGCGGCCTGGTGGAGGAGGACATCGACGGCGACGGCCGCATGCTCACCATGCGGGTGCCCGACCCCAACGGTCCCTGGAAGGTGTGTGCCGATGAGCCACGCCTGCTCGTGCGCCGCGATCCGGTCGAGACGGGCGGGCAGTACTACCGCCTGCTGCCCGAGGGGCACATCGAGAACTATGATGGGGCCCTGATCTCCCTCCGGCCTGACAAGGAGAGGCTTGACCTGAACCGCAACTTCCCGGTGAATTGGAGGCAGGAGTACCAGCAATCCGGCGCCGGCCCCTTCCCGACGTCCGAGCCGGAAGCGCGCACCCTCGCCGCCTTTGTCACGGGCCATCCCAACATCACCGGTGGTGTGGTGTTCCACACCTACAGCGGGGTAATCCTTCGGCCCTATGCGGACCGCCCGGACCAGGATATGCCCGCTGAGGACCTGTGGACCTACCAGGCAATCGGGAAAAAAGGGACCGCCCTAACCGGCTACCCGGCCGCATCTGTCTACCACGAGTTTCTCTACCACCCGAAGGAGGTCACCACCGGTGGCTTTGACGACTGGCTGTACGACCACGTGGGTGTGTTTGCTTGGACGGTGGAGATATGGAGCCCGCAGCGCCAGGCAGGCATCACCGAGTACAAGTACATCGACTGGTACCGGGAGCATCCCCTCGAAGACGACCAGAAGATGCTCAAGTGGAGCGACGAGGCCCTGGAGGGCAAGGGCTATGTCGCCTGGTACCCCTTCGAGCACCCGCAGTTGGGCGCGGTTGAGCTGGGCGGCTGGAACCACATGCTCGCCTGGCGCAATCCCCCTTCTCAGTTCCTGGAGAAGGAGATTGCGCCCTTCGCAGGCTGGCTTGTCTGGCACCTGCTGATCTCGCCACGCATGGAGCTATTCGAGGCCACGGCCAAGCCGCTGGGTGGGGGAAGCTACCGCGTTCGCATGGTCGTCCAGAACACCGGCTGGCTCCCTAGCTACGTGACCAAGAAGGCCGTCGAGAAAAAGCTGGCCCGCGGCGTGGTGTTCGAGATCGAGCTCCCGGAAGGCGCGGCACTGGAG
This sequence comes from uncultured Chloroflexia bacterium, assembly GCA_963701775.1. Taxonomy (GTDB): domain Bacteria; phylum Chloroflexota; class Anaerolineae; order JAAYZQ01; family JAAYZQ01; genus DAOQVR01. Next base: position 62,425 of record CAVPBH010000021.1, on the reverse strand, counting down.
ACCGGCGAGCCCAGGCAAGAGTCGGGGCAGTTGGAGGGCCGTGCCTACAAGGGCTCGACCCCCTCCGACTCGGATCCCACCGACGACCGTCTCAAGGCCGAGTGGGTGGTCCATGCGCCTGCCGGTGGGGCCATCCGCCTCACGGCGCGCCACGATCGCGCGGGCACGGTGGCGGCCGAGGTGCAGCTCAGTTAAATGGCCGGTGTCGTGCCCCGGGGGAACCTGAGCACGACACCGGCGGGTCCGGTCCGAATCATAATGCCGGAGCCCGAAACGGCGCCGAGGGTGACGCCGAAACAACCTCGGGGTCAGGCCAAGCCTGCGATCCCCTTCCCTCGCAACTCACAGCGGGCATTGAGCTTCAACCTCATTATACCATGCCGGTCAAGGCATTTGTAACAAAAGGGTTTCAGGAACATTAAAGCACGGGCTCTTCTTGACATCACCTGCACATCTCCCCTATAATTGGGCCGAGGCACAGAAGATCCTATGCAGCAACCAGGCCGGATCCTGGTAGTCGATGACGATCGCGGTACTCGCCTCCTGCTTGTAGACGTCCTCCAGCAGGATGGATACGATGCGCTTGCCTGCGCGAGTGGAGTGGAGGTTCTTGATATCCTGCAAATGGAGCATTTCGACCTGCTCCTGGCAGACATCAAGATGGCCGGCATGTCGGGCATGGACCTGCTGGCCAGGATCCGCGCCATTCCGCTCGATATCGGCATTATCGTGGTGACCGGCTACGGTTCGAAGGAAACGGCGATCGAGGCACTGCGGAATAGGGCGCTGGACTACCTGGAAAAACCCTTCGGCTTGGAGCAGATCCGCACGGCCGTGCGGCGGGCCCTGCAGGCTCAGTTGCCGCACGAGCGTTGGCGTGGTGTCCGCTCCTACGCAGACCTGACCATCGACGTGGGCGCTCACCGGACCCTGGTGAGCGGGAGCGAGGTTGAGCTGACGCGGATCGAGTTCAACCTGCTCGCCTACCTCTTCGGGCGCCTGGGCTGCCCTGTCCCTGTCCAGGAGCTGCTGGAGCAGGTCTGGAAGGGCCAAAGGACTGGTGCGCGCGGGGCCGCTACCGTCAAGTCGTGCGTCTTCCGGCTGCGCCGGAAGTTAGGGGACGATGCTGCGCGGCCGCGCTACATCCGGAATGTCTGGGGCGTCGGCTACCAGCTCGGCGGTCTGGGCTAGACCAGCGACCGGCCGTCCAACCCCGCAGGCTGGGGCAGCTCCATCAGCGTCAGGATTGTCGGCAGGACGTTGAGCACTGAGAAGCGCGACGGTGTGACCTTTTGCCCCCCCACGTAGAGCATGGCATCGTCGAACGTGTGCATTCCGACCAGCTCATCCCCCTTGTAGGTCAGCGTATCCTTGTAGAGCGTCCCCTTGGGGTCGTAGCCGTCGTACGGTGCCAGGATCAGGTCTGCCGCCTGCTCCAGGTAGGGGCCGTGATACAGCTCCTCGCGCCGGTAAACCGCCTGGAAGATCGGCTCGCCGCTGCCGGGGTCGCGCAATTCCAGGGCGGCCGCCGCAATCTGGCTGCGCAGCGCCTCGTATTCGGCGCCGGGTGAGACGCAGCCTTCCTTCTCGCGGCCGCGCACCCGGATCACAACCCTCCCCGGGTCCAGGCTGTAGGCAACCGAGCTCGGATCGATCTCGTCCAGCCCTTTGTTGCGGTCGGGCGGGATGGTACGCAGCTTGAGCCAGCCCTGGTCCATCAGCCAGCGGTTTACGTACACTTCCTTCTTGATGGTACAGAAGCCGTGGTCGGACATCCAGAGCAGCGTTGTGTCTTCGTCCAGCTTGGCCGCGATCTGCCCCAGCATCTCGTCGATGCGCCGGTAGAACGCATAGAAGGCCGGCGCATAGATGGGATCTTCCTCGTCCATCTGCTGCCAGAGAAAGTGGTGGAGCCGGTCCGTCTCCATCACGTGTACGTGCAAATAGTCCCACTCCTCGTGCTCGAGCAGGTGGAACAGGGTGCGGATGCGGGCATCGAGCGCGGCGTTGATTACCTGGAGTGCCGTCTCCTTGGACTCGCGCATCTTCCACGGGTCCGCGTCCACGATGTAGCCGAGCCGCTGCAGCGTCGGCAGGTAGGTGGGCGGGTAGACAGCCTTTTCGAGGCTCGGGCTCAAGAAGCAGCCCACCAGGATGCCGTTCACCGGGCGAGGCGGGTAGGTGACCGGCACGTTGACGACGATCACCCGTTTGCCCGCCTCGCTCAGCATCTCCCACAGCGTCTTGGCCTGCATATTGCGCGAGGTGGGGATGAACTGCTTGTAGGTCTTGGGGTCGCGGTCGATGAAGCCAAAGATGTTGTGCTTGGCCGGGTTCACGCCGGTCATCATCGTGCTCCACGCCACGGAGGATACCCAGGGCCAGACCGAGTCCATGCGCAGCAAGCTTCCTTGCTGGACCAGGCGAGCGGCATTCGGCGCCCGCCCCTCCGCGATCAGCCGCTGCATGAAGGTAAAGGGCGTGCCGTCGAGCCCGATGAATACCACCCGCTTCCGCCGCTGTTCCTTGCGGCGCAGCCTGCCCAACATGCCCATCTGCTATCCCCCGATGGTGGGCCGGGTTTCCATACCCGGCCAGCGGGCGGGATTCGAATCCCGCCCTATCCCCTACAGGTAGCCCAGCGCAGCCAGCCGCTTCTCGATCGCGGCCTCTTCTTCGTCCGTATAGGTCGCCTGCTCTTGCGCTGCCGGGGGCATGTACCCCAGCTCCTCGAGCTTGCGCACGATCAGGGCCAGGCTTTCCTCGATTGTCTCGGTGCCCGAGTCGATCATGACCTCCGGATTCTCGGGCGGCTCATACGGATCCGAGATGCCGGTAAAATTCGGGATTTCGCCCGCGATTGCCTTCTTGTACAGCCCCTTGACATCCCGCGCCATGAGGGCTTCCAGGGTGGCGTAGCAATAGACCTCAACAAAGCTGCCGATTTCCTGGCGCGACTTGGCCCGCACCTCGCGGTAGGGTGAGATGAAGGAGCAGAGCACCGCCACGCCGTTGCGCGTCAACAGCTTGGCCACGAACGTGACGCGCTCGATGTTCTTGTCTCGGTCCTCCTTGGAGAACCCCAAGTCACGCGTCAGCCCCTGCCGCACGATATCGCCGTCCAGCCGCTCCACCCGCAGGCCGCGCTGGCGCATCACTTCTTCTAGCCGCAGGGCCAGGGCCGTCTTGCCCGCGCCCGAAAGCCCCGTAAACCAGACCGTTACACCCTTCTGTTCCACGCTGACTCCTCCGTTTTGCTTTTGTCATTCTGGGCGAAGCGAAGGTTCTCCACCTTCGACCGGTCGTTCCTCCACTTCGCTCCGGCGAGCGCCATTCCTGGCGCTAGATATTCTTCCTGGAGCGGACTCCTGCCATCAGCACCTGCGAGACCTCGGGCCGGGTGAACTCCTCCGGGAGCATCTCGCCGCGCTCCAGCATCTCGCGTACCTGGGTGCCGCTCAGGTTGACCCATTGCTCTTTGCCGTGTGGGCAGGTTTTGGCGCTGACGATGGCCTTGCACACTTTGCAGTAGAAGGTATAGTCGAAGAAGAGGGGGGTGATGCCCAGCTCGCCCGGCTGGAACTCGTCAAAGATGTGGTGCGCATCGTAGGTGCCGTAGTACTTGCCCACACCTGCGTGGTCGCGGCCCACGATAAAATGGGTGCAGCCATAGTTCTTGCGCGCGATCGCGTGAAAGATCGCCTCGCGCGGGCCGGCATAGCGCATCGCGGCCGGGAAGACGCTAAGCAGCACCCGGTCGGCCGGGTAATAGTCGTGGAGGATCGCCTGGTAGCTGGCGATGCGCACGTCGGCCGGGATGTCGTCCGCCTTGGTCTCGCCCACCAGCGGGTGCAGGAGCAGGCCGTCCACGATCTCCAGTGCCACCTTTTGGATATACTCGTGTGCCCGGTGGATCGGGTTGCGGGTCTGGAAAGCCACGATCCGCCGCCAGCCGCGCGCGGCAAAGATGTGCCGCGTCTGCGCCGGCTCGTACCGGATTTCGGGGAACTCGGGCGCCTTCGGCCCGTTGACCACGTACACCTCGCCGGCTAGCCGCCATGCCCCGTAACCGTAGATCCGCGCCACGCCGGGGTGGGCCAGCTCGGTGGTCCGGTACACCTCCCTCGCTTCCCGCTCCTTGTCGGCCGGGTACTTTTCGCCAATGGTCATGATGGCCATCAGGTGGTCGCCCTCCATCAGGGCTACTTCCTGGCCTTCCTTCAGGTCCTGCGCCGTCTCGTCGTCGACCGGCAGGGTCACCGGGATGCTCCATGCCAACCCGTTGGCCATGTGCATTGTGTCGATGACGCTGTCATAGTCCTCCTTGCCCATAAAGCCCGTCAGTGGGCTCAGGGCGCCGATCCCGATCATCTCCAGGTCGGCGACGGCCATGGGCGTGAGCTGGACCTGTGCAAACCCGCGTGCCCGCTCCATGGCTGCATCGCGCAGCTCACCACGAAGAAATCGGTTCACCAATTGCCCGCCGTGAGGCGGGATATTGCCGGCAGCTCTGGCCATGATCATACTCCTTTGTATTTGGTTCTCCTTCTGATCCCGAGCGAGGGCCAAAAGAAAAGCATGCCCCGCATGCTAGCAGGGAACATGCGCGCGGATTCTAGCAGAAGGGAAAGTCAATGTCAACTCACCCCGCCGGGCAGACCCCAAGGGTCTGCGAAACCCTTGGGGTTTGCCTACCGGCTGAACTCGTCGATGATGAGCGCGATGTGCCGGATGCCCTGCCGCAGATCGTCGATCCGCACATTCTCGTTCGGGGAGTGGGTGCGCGAGCCTGCCCAACCGATCCCGGCGCCCACACCGGGCAGCCCCCAGCGCTGGCACATCTCGTACATCGGCCCGGTCGCGGCCATCAGGGGCAGGACCACCGGCTCGGCCTCGTAGACCCGGCGGGCGGCCCGGACCACTGCGCCGACCAGGGGGTCGGAAGGATCGGTGCGCGCCGGGAACTCGGGCCCTTCTGCATGCACCTCCACGTCGCCAAAGCCCTCGGCGTCCAGGTGCGCGCGCAATTTGCGCAGGATGTCGTAGGGGTCCTGGTCGGGCACCAGCCGGATGTCCAGCTTGGCCATCGCCTCGGCCGGCAGCACCGTCTTGCCACCGGGGCCACCATAGCCGGTGTGGAACCCGCAGATATTGCAGGTGGGCTGGAAGAGCAGCTTCTCCTTCAGTGCCTCGCCTTTCAGCCCCAGCAGATAGTGTCCGGCGCCGATCTCCGCCAGCCCACCCTCCTCGTCATAGTCCCAGGCGGCGAGCATGGCCCGGTCCCGCTCGTCAGGGGCGCGCACAGCATCGTAGAAGCCGGGGATGCGCACCCGCTCGTCTGGCCCCTTCAGGCTCTCGAGCGCCCAGACCAGGCGCCAGGGTGCGCTCTCCACGATGGCGGCATTGGCCGAGTGAAGGTCCCGGTTCACGCAGCGCACTCTCAGCTCCACGTCCAGGATGCCCTTTACCCCCAGGAGCAGCTCGATCCGGCCGCGCGTGTCCTTGTAGCCCGACTCCCAGATGCAGCCGTCGGCCTTCAGCCGGTCACGGTGTTCAGCGGCGAAACGGCCCAGGTTGGGGCTGCCGATCTCTTCCTCTCCCTCCACTACGAACAGGACATTCAGCGGCAGCGCGCCGCGCACCGCCTGCCATGCCTCCACCGCCGCCAGCCGCGCAGCCAGGTTGCCCTTGTTGTCGGCCACGCCGCGCGCATAGATCCGCCCAGCCCGGATTTCCGCGGCAAAGGGCGGGCTCTCCCACAGCTCCAACGGCTCGGGCGGCTGCACGTCATAATGGTTGTAGAACATCAGCGTCTTGCTGCTCGTCCCTGCGAAGCGCCCCACGACGAACGGATAGCCTGCGCCGGGCACGATCTCTGTCTGGCCTCCGGTCTCCGCCAGCATCTGCCGCACCATCTCGGCCGTCTCGGCCATGCCGGTGCCCTGAGCGGCGATGCTCGGCTGGCGGCAGAGGGTCTGCAGGCGGGCCACGGTTTCGTCAAGGTGTTGGTCGATGTACTGTAGGATGTCGTCCATGATTCCCTCCAGGTGCGGGTTCCCCGCGATTATAGCCGGAGGCCGGCCCAGGCACCAACCTGCGCCGCGAGGTGGCCTTGACCGCGCGAGGCACGCAAGAAACCTCAAGCGCACGGATCCCCTTTCGCGTTCTTTCGCGCCGTTTCGTGAGCTTCGTGGTCCAATCCGCCAGCAATTGACATGGGCAGCGCACGATGCTAGAATCCCCCCATGCTCAGCGATTCGCTTCCCATGCTCATCATGACCGGTTCCAGCGAGGGCAGCCTGCCCGAGCAGATGGTCAGCCTTGCCCGGCAGGCGATCACCCTCGACCTGGTCGACCGCGCGCTGACCGTTCCGGCCCTGCGCCCAATCGTGGTCTCGACCAATTCCCCTCGCCTGGCCGAGCGCCTGGCGCACCTGCCCGTCCGCGTGGAGCTGGATCCGGTGGGCGAGCCCTTCCACTTTGGCCGCCGGCTCGGGGAGATGATCGTCCGCCACGGCATGCAGCGCTGCTTCTACATCGGCGGCGGTGCCGGGCCGCTCCTGCCTGCCTCCGACATGGCTTCCATCGCCGAGGCAGTCCTGGGCACCGACCGGCTGCTCGTCACCAACAACTTTTACTCCTCCGACTTCGCCGCCTTCGGCCCGACCGCGGCGCTCCTCGAACAGCCGCCGCCCAAGAACGACAACGAGCTGGCCTGGCTGCTCGGCGAGGATGCCGGCCTGCCCATCCGCGAGCTGCCGCGCAGCGGCGCGACCCAGCTCGACGTCGATACGCCGGCCGACCTGCTCACCCTGGCCGTCCATCCCGGGGCCGGCCCCCATGCCCGGGCGTACCTGGACGGCCTGCACCTCGACACCTCGGCGCTGGACGCCGCCCTGCCGCTGATGCTCGACCGCAATGCTACGATCCTGGTGGCCGGCCGCGTCAGCTCGGCCACCTGGGGTTACCTGGAGCGCGAGACGGCCTGCTCCACCCGCGTGCTCTCGGAAGAGCGGGGGATGCGGGCCAGCGGCCGCCTGGCCCGCGGTGAGGCGCGCAGCCTCCTCGGTTACTACCTAGATGCCGTCGGCCTGGAGCGCTTTTTCGGCGAGCTGGCGACGCTGGGGCAGGCCATCTTTCTCGACAACCGGGTGCTCTTTGCGCACCGGCATCTGTGGCCCTCCGACGCCGACCGGTTCCATTCCGACCTGCGCCGGCCGGCGCAGGTGGCCGATCCTTTCGTCCGCGCCCTGGCCGAGGCCGCTATCGCCGCGCCCGTGCCCGTGATCATGGGCGGCCACTCCCTCGTTTCCGGCGGCATGTATGCCCTGGTCGAGGCCGCCTGGGCGCGCGGCCACGACGTGCCGCGCCACGTGGTGCCGCAGGTGCAGCGGCCGGGCAGTTGAGCCTGGTCGCGCGGCTGTGATCATGCCCGCTCGTTTGCCCGGCCCGGCTCCCGCGCTGCTCTCCAATCGCTGCTCTCGTGCCCACGCAGAGCGTGGGCACGCGTCCCAGACGCTTCGCGTCAGGCCCGCAGAGCCACTCGGGTCCTCCCGCTCCTCGGTACCTTGGTTGCCAGCCAACCGGTTTGGTGCTAGAATTGGCCTTGCGTTATGCTGCATGAGCCCGTTCCGCTTGGCGGAGATGGCTCTTGACCAGGGACAATAGACACGAAGGAGTGTTTGCCATGCCAGACCAGGAGTACGGGGATGCCTTTCTCGGCGCCGATATGCGCCAGATCGACCCCGACATCGATGACATCATCGGCTTTGAGGAGGAGCGTCAGGCCCGCAAGCTGATCATGATCCCCTCCGAGTCCATGGCCCCCCGCGCCGTGCGGCAGGCCCTGGGCAGCGTCTTCAACAACGTCTACGCCGAAGGCTATCCCCCGCTGCGCATGACGCGCGACGACGAAGAGCTGCTGCTCGACTACCCCCACCAGCTCGCCTACTACCGCCGCTACGCCGACCGCCGCTTCTACAAGGGCGTGGATTACGTCCACTTTGTCGAGACCCTCGCCCAGCGCCGCTGCGCTGCCTGCTTTGCGAACGAGCGTGTCTCGGTCAAAGACATCTACGTCAACGTCCAGCCCCTCTCCGGCGCCGCCGCCAACCTGGCCGTCTACGACGCCGTCGTCAACGCCGGCGACACGGTCATGGGCATGGACCTCTACCAGGGCGGCCACCTGACCCACGGCAGCCAGTTCAACTTTTCCGGCAAGCGCTACAACGTCGTCAGCTACGGCGTCAGCAAGAAAACCGGCCGGCTCGACTACGACGAGATCCGCGACCTGGCCCGCAAGCACAAGCCCCGGATGATCATCGCTGGCTACACCTCCTACCCCTGGGCGCCCGACTGGGCTGTCTTCCGCTCCATCGCCGACGAGGTCGGTGCCGTGCTCCTGGCCGACATCAGCCACCCGGCCGGCATGGTCGTCGCCGGCGCCTTCCCCAGCCCGGTGGGCTATGCCGACGTTGTCACCTTCACCACCCACAAGACGCTATGCGGGCCGCGCGGTGCAGTGATCCTGACGACCGGCGAGGAGATGGCCAACAAGATCGACATGTCGGTCTTTCCTGGCGAGCAGGGCGGCCCCCACACCATGAAGTTCGCCGCCATGGCCGTCGCCTTCAAGATTGCGCAGACCGAGCCCTTCCGGCGGCTCCAGTGGCAAGATCAAGGAGAATGCCGCCGCCCTCGTGGAAGGGTTGCGCAAGCGCGGCCTGAAGCCGGCCTACGGCGGCACCGACACCCACTTCTGCGTGCTCGACCTGAACAGCGTCAAGAGCAACACCGGCTTCCCGCTGCGCGGCGAGCCGGCGGTGCGCCTCCTGGACATGGCCGGCATCGTGGCCAACAAGAACACCATCCCGGGCGACACCGTCACCGCCCTGGCCATGGGCATCCGCCTCGGCACGCCCTGGCTCACCCAGCGCGGCTTTGGCCCGGCCGAGATCGACGAGGTAGCTCGCCTCATCCACAAGACCGTGACCGGCATCCGTCCCTTCTCCTACATCGGCCTGGGCGGCGAGCTGCCGCGCGGCAAGATCGACCTCGACCTCTTTGAGGAGATCAAGGACGAAGTGGCGGCGCTCGCGGCCAAGGGCATCGCCGAGACGGAGGACAAGGGCAGCGGCTATCCGCACTATTACACCCTAGACGATGCCCTAATCCGCCCCTACCCCGGCCTCCGCCCTGCCGCCGCCCCCCGTCTGGAGGCGGAGCAGGAAGCGGCCCGCGGCGGCGCCCTCCTCTTCGACCGCACCGCCCATGGACTCCTCCTGGTGACCGGCGAGCGCGCCGAGCCCGCCCTTCAGCAGATCCTGACCGGCGACGTGGCCGCCCTGGTGCCGGGACAGGCGCAGCCGGCTTTCTTGCTGGACGAGGACGGGGTTCTCATCGACGACGTCGCCGTGGGGCGCTTGGCGCTCGACGGACTTGGGCGGGACCGCTTCCTGCTCATCACCAACTCCGAGAACCACGGGCGCGTCAAGGCCTGGCTGCGCGGGCTGGGCGACGGCTACACCCTCTTTGACAAGGATGACCTGTACGCCAAGGTGGAGGGCCCCATCACGGTTGAGGACCTCCGCCAGGCGCCGGTTTCGGAGTGCATGGTCGCGCTCGCGCTGGCAGGGCCCAAGGCGGCGGACCTACTCGCGCGCGCCGGTGAGCTGCCGGGGTACAAGTTGGACGGCGGTTTGGGCCACGTCGCGCTGGTGGTGCCGGCAGCCCAGGTGCAGGCCGTCTATGACCGGTTGATCACGGTAGGTGCTACCCCGAGCGACGCGGGGGCGCAGCCGGCGCGTCGGGTTGCCTCCGGCCTGCCCGACTACAGCGCCGGCGCTGCCCGCCCCACCGGTCTCGATCTCTACCAGGCCGGCCACCAGGCGCGCTTTGAGCTGCGCAAGCCCTACTTCGTCGGTTGCCGCAGCCTTGACCCGGTGATGCCTCACCCTGATCTGCCCGCCTTTCACTGGCAGGAACCGGAGAACGCACCCCTGAAGCGCACGCCGCTTTTCGACTGGCACAAGGCCCACACCAAGAAGGTGATCCCCTTCGCCGGCTGGGAGATGCCCGTCTGGTACACCGGCGTGCTGGACGAGCACAATGCCGTGCGCAAGGCCGCCGGGCTTTTCGACGTCGCCCACATGGGCGTCTTTGAGATCGGCGGCCCGCACGCCGTCGAGTTCCTCGACCTGGTGTGCACCAACTACGTCCGCTGGTTCGACCCCGGCCAGAGCTTCTACAGCTACTTCCTCGACCAAGACGGCCGCGTCATCGACGACCTGATGGTCTACCGCCGCGGCAGGGACCTCTACCTGATGGTGGTCAACGCCTCCAATGCCGACAAAGACTGGGCCTGGCTCAATGCCGTCAACAACGGCGAGGTGCTCATCGACCGCGCCCGGCCAGGACTGCGCGTGCTCCGCCCGGCGGCGTTGCGCAACCTCAAGGAGCCTGCCAGCGGGTCTGACATGCGCGTGGACCTGGCGCTCCAGGGCCCTGCCGCCCTGCCGATCCTCCAGAGCCTGGCGACCGACCCGCGCCTGGTGGACCGCCTGGCACGCGTGCCCAAGACCGGCCTGATGGAGTGCACCTTGGCCGGCTTCGACCTGGTCATCTCCCGCACCGGCTACACCGGGGAGGACATCGGCTACGAGATTTTTGTTCACCCGGAGCAGGCCGTGGCCTGGTGGGAGACGCTGCTCGAGGCGGGGCGGCCCTTTGGCCTCCAGCCCTGCGGCCTGGCGGCCCGCGACTCGACCCGCACCGAGGCCGGCCTGCCCCTCTACGGCCACGAGCTGGCCGGGCACTACAGCATCTCGCCGGTCGGCGCCGGCTTTGGCTCCTACGTCAAGCTGCACAAGCCCTACTTCGTCGGCCGGCCGGCACACCTCGAGCGCGAGAAGGCGCGCACGATGGAGATTGCCCGCTTCCGGATGAACGACCGTGGAGTGCGCATGCCCAAAAGCGGTGACCCGGTCGTCAACCGCAAGGGCCGTGCCATCGGCTGGGTGACCAGCGCCGCGGTCGACGTCGACGGGCTGATCCTGGGCCTGGCCTACATCGAGGGCCGCTACCACCGCCCTGGTGACGAGATCGGCCTCTTCTCCCTGCCCGGCAAGCCGGTCGTGGAGAAAGAGAACAAGGCCGACCTGGCCCCCGGCGACCAGGTCCAGCTCCCCGACGCGGCGACGATCCTGCCGCGCTTCCCCGACCCGGCCGAGCGCGCCCACTGGCGTGGGCAGGCGGCGGGACCGGCAGCGGAGGTCCCGGCTTTGGGTGAATAGGCAGGGTGAGAAGATGAGCCAGCATGTTTTTATCAGCTATTCGAGCCACGACAAGGCGACGGCCGATGCGGTGTGCGCTTACCTCGAGGCGCGCAAGATCCGGTGCTGGATCGCCCCTCGGGATGTGCCCCCGGCCTCGATCTACGCCGAGGCCCTGATCGACGCGATCGATGAATGTGGCGTCTTTGTTCTGATTTTTTCGGATGGCTCAAACAAGTCCGGGCACGTGATCAGCGAAGTGGAGGAAGCGGCCGACAAGAACATCCCCATCCTTCCCTTCCGCATCCAGGATGTGGCGTGCTCCAAAGCGATGGGATTCTACATCAAAAAGCGTCATTGGCTCGACGCTTTTGTGCCTCCGCTCGAACAGCACCTGAGCGCGCTGGCGGAGCGGCTGGAAACGCTCCTCAAGCTGCCTCGGGAGGCACCGCCGGCCGAGGTAGCACCGCAGGGCGCGGCAGGTGTGGAACGCGCCACAGCGGCGGCGCATGCCCTAGCCGCAGCAGCGGCGGAAGCCGACGAGCAGAAGCGGCGCGAGGCAGAACAGCAGGCACTCCGGGAGGCCCGGCAGGCCGCCGCATTGGCCGCCGAGAAGGCCGCACAGGAGCGCGCCGAGCAGCATCTCCGGGAAGCCAGGGACAAAGCCGAAGCAGCCTTAGCGGCCGGTCTGCTGGAGGATGCCCGGCATGCGGCCGAGGCGTGGCAGGATATCGAGCCCGAGGCGGACCGGCCCAAAGAGATCCTGGCGCAGTTGGGCCACCTGGAAAAGCTGGCTTCGCTGCGGCGTACCCCATCAGGCCTGGTCATTGCTACGCCGGAGAACCTGGCCGAGCTGCTGGGGATGCCCGAGCCGGCAACGCGCGTCTGGTGGGAGAAGGCGGAGATGGAGCTGTGCCTCGTGCCGGCCGGCGAGTTCTCCATGGGCAGCGCCCGCAGCGACCGGTCCGCCCGGGACAACGAAAGGCCGCAGCACCAGGTCCACCTGGACGCGTTCTACATCGGACGGTACCCGGTCACCCAGGCCCAGTATGCGCGCTTTGTCCGGGCGAGGGGTCACCGCGTGCCGTTCTACGAGACCGACTGGACGAAGCCCTACAACTGGGACCTCGGCGAAAAGACCCCACCCCCCGATAGGTTGGACCACCCTGTCGTGCTGGTCAACTGGAACGACGCGGTGGCCTTCTGCCGGTGGGCCGGCCTGCGGCTGCCGGCGGAGGCAGAGTGGGAGAAGGCGGCGCGGGGGACGGACGCGCGCATCTACCCTTGGGGAAACGCGTGGGACCCGGCCTTGTGCAACTCGCATGAGGGCAAGAAAGGGGGCACGACGCCGGTCGGTGCCTATAGCCCGCAAGGCGACAGCCCGTATGGCTGCGCCGACATGGCGGGCAACGCCTGGGAGTGGTGTGCCGATCGGTACGACGAGGCCTACTATGCCATCTCCCCCGGGCGCAACCCGCAGGGACCGGAAGCAGGGGAAACCCGGGTGCTGCGTGGCGGCTCATGGAACTATGTCTCCGGCTACCAACGCGCCGCCCATCGCAATTCGAACTACCCCGACTTTCGCGACTACCTTGGTTTTCGTTGCGGGGTGTCGACCTCTGCTGGCTGATGCCGCCACTTGTCCGGGGGCAGTCCAAGAAGTGCCGTTCTGAGGGAGCGCAGCGACCGAAGAATCTCTGATTCCGCCTGAAACGAAGAGAAATGAGATGCCTCGCTTCGCCCAGCATGACAGACTTCGTGCTTTTGGGACAGCCCCCCGTCGGACGCAAAGTACCTACTGCACGTTGCTCCACGTTCGTAGTGCGCGCTTCAGCGCGCTCCCCAGCCGCTACGACAGGTGCATCTCCAGGAACACCGCCTCCTCATCCAGCCCTTTCGACCGGTACAGCGCCTGCGCACCCTCGTTGTCCGGCATCGTCGTCACCGACACCTCGACGCATCCCGCCGAGGCGGCGCGGCGGATCACCTCGTCGAGCAGCGCACCTCCAATGCCCTGCCCCCGGTGCCCCTCTGCTACCACCAGCTCGTCGATCAGGCACGAGTTGGCCGCGTGGAACAGGTCGAAGCGGATCGAATAGCTAAGCAGTCCCACCGCCTCGCCCTCACCCTCTGCCAGCAGCACGCCGCAGCCCGGGCTCGCCAGGTACCGGGCGGCGTCCTCCTCGCGGACTGGGCTCTCAAAATCGCCCGCCGCGCCCAGCTCGCGGATCAGCGCGACGATCGCCGGCTCGTCGCCCGGCACTCCATCTCGAATCAGCAAGCCCATCTCTTTCCCTCCCCGACAGTCTGGATCAACGCCGGCTTGCGCCGCCGGCCGTCGAACTCCCCGTAAGAGATCTGCTCCCACGGGCTGATACGCTCAATTGAAAGCTCGCAATTGTGCATTGCGCCTTGTGCATTGTGCATTGTCGTCACGCGTCCGCGAACTGCCGCCCGTACAGCTCCCGGTACAGCCCGCCCTGCGCCAGCAGCTCCTCGTGGCGCCCCTGTGCGACGATGCGCCCCGCCTCCACCACGCAGATCCGGTCGGCGTCCAGCACGGTGCTCAGCCGGTGCGCGATCACCATCGCCGTCCTGCCCCGCAGCAGCCGCCGCAGCGCCTCCTGGATCAGAGCCTCTGTCACCGTGTCCACGCTTGCCGTCGCCTCGTCCAGGATCAAGATGCGTGGATCGGCCAGCACCGCGCGCGCGATGCAGACGAGCTGGCGCTGCCCGAGCGACAGGTTCGAGCCCCCCTCCAGGATCTGCATGCCGTATCCCTCCGGCAGGCCGGCGATGAACTCGTGGGCGTTGGCCATCCGGGCCGCCTGCTCCACCGCGCCGTCCCCCGCACCGGGCTGCCCAAAGCGGATGTTGTCGGCGATGCTGCCCGTAAAGAGGAACGGGTCCTGCGGCACGAGCCCCATCTGCCGCCTCAGCGACTGCTGCGTGACCTCCCGCACGTCGATCCCGTCGACCAGAACCGCTCCCTCGGTCACCTCGTACAGCCGGGCGATGATGTTGGCGATCGACGTTTTTCCCGCGCCCGTTGGCCCGACCAGCGCCACCGTCTGCCCCGGCTCGATCTCCAGGTCGACGTCGTGCAGCACGCGTGTCTCCCCGCGGTATGAGAAGGAGACGCTTTTCAGCTCCACTCGCCCGGCGATCGGCGGCATCTCGATGGCGTCCGGCGCGTCGCGCACCTCCGGCTGCGTATCCAGCAACTCCAGTACCCGCTCTCCGCCCGCCATGGCCGCCTGCATTGTCGTGTAGAGCTGGCTGATCTCCTGGATCGGCTGGAAGAAGCGGGTCACGTATGCGAGAAAGGCCACCACCACGCCCAGTGTCAGGTCGCCGCGCGCCACGGTCAGCCCGCCGAACCAGAGAACGACGGCCGTCGCCAACATCGCCAGGAACTCGACCGCCGGCAGGAAGGTGAAGGAAAGCGACATCGCCTCAACGTAGGCGTCGCGGTTCTCGCGGTTCACCCGGTCAAAGCTCTCCCGCGAGGCCCCTTCCTGGGCAAATGCCTGGATCACCCGCATCCCGGAGAGGTCCTCGGCCAGATCGCCCACCACCGCCGCGATGCGCGACCGGGTCCGGCGGAAGGCCACCTGCGCCCGCCGGGCAAAGAGCCACGTCGCCAGCACCATCAACGGCAGCACGCAAAAGGCCAGCAGAGCCAAGCGCGGGCTCATCGACACCATCACCACCACGATGCCCACCAGCAGCACCGTGTCGCCGACCAAGGTGATCAGCCCCTGCGAGAGCAGCTCGTTGATCACCGCCACATCGTTGATCACCCGCGATAGGGTAACCCCCATGATGTGCGTGTCGTGGTATCCGAGAGAGAGGTCTTGGATGTGGCGAACGAGCTGTGCGCGCATGGACGCCAGGACCCGCTGCCCGACCCACGACAGCAGGTACTGCTGGCCCGCCGAGGCCAGGTACAGCCCGCCAAAGGCCCCCGCCGTCAGCAGTGCGATGCGCACGAGGCCGGCCGGGTCGCCCTGCGCGATCGGCCCGTCGATCGCCATCTTGGTCAGGTAGGGCGTGACCAGGCTGAGCGCTGAGGATGTCAACACGAGCACCAGGGCGAATACCATCCGCCGGCTGTGGGGCCGCAGGTATCCGAGCAGCCGCCTCAGGATGCGCGGGTCAAACGCGCGCCCCTCGACTCCTTCCCCAAAGCCCTCGATGGCACCGCGCGGGCCCATGCTCGACCCGGTCGTGCCGATGGAGATGGTCAACTCGATCCCCCCTGCTCTGCGTGTGCGGCGTGCTGCGGGGCCAGTTGCCGGAAATAGATCTCGGCGTAGAGCCCCGAGGTCCGCAGCAGCTCTTCGTGCGTGCCGCTGGCCGCGATCCGGCCCTTCTCCAGGACAAGGATCCGGTCCGCCAGCCGCACGGTGCTCAGGCGCTGCGCGATGACAAAGGAGGTGCGGCCGCGCATCAGCCGTTCGAGGGCGATTTGGATCAGCCGCTCGGTTTCGGTATCCACGCTCGACAGGGCATCGTCGAGGATCAGGATGCGCGGATCCTTCAGCAGCGCCCGTGCGATCGCCACGCGCTGCTTCTGGCCGCCCGAGAGGGTCACTCCCCGCTCTCCGACCTCCGTGTCGTAGCCCAGGGGCGCTTCCATGATGAACTCGTGCGCCTGTGCGGCCTGCGCGGCGGCGATGATCTCCTCCTCGCTGGCATCGGGGCGCCCAAAGGCGATATTCTCGCGGATCGTCGTCGCGAAGAGCGTCGTCTCCTGCAGGACGATGCCGATCTGGTCGCGCAGTGAATTCAGTGTCACCCCGCGCGTGTCGTGGCCGTCGATCGTGATCCGCCCTTGGGTCGGGTCGTAGAAGCGGGGGATCAGGTTGATGACCGTCGACTTGCCCGAGCCGGTGCTGCCCAGCAGCGCGATCACCTGGCCGGGCAGCGCCTCGAAGGTCAAGTCGTCCAGCACCCGCTTGCGGCCAAAGTAAGTGAAGGAGACGTGCTCGAAGCGGACGCGGCCCTGCACGGGTGGCAGCGCGACCGCGCCCGGCGCGTCCTGCACCTCAGACACGGTATCGAGGATCTCAAAGATCCGCTCCCCCGCCGCCATCGCGATGGCAATCGCCGGGATGATCTGTCCCAGCCGGCGCATCGGCTGCACGAGCTGGCCCAGGTAGGTCGAGAAGGCCACCATCTCGCCCAGGGTGAGGTTTCCCCGGATGACCAGGAAGCCGCCGTAGGCGATGATGAACACCGTGCCGATGCTGGCGATCAGGTCGATCAGCGGCGTGTTCAGCGCCTGGAGCCGGGCGGCCTCGGCCGACAGCCTGAACCAGCGGTCGTTCTCCCGGTCGAAATGCGCGACCTCGGCTCCCTCCTGGGCAAACGCCTTGACGACCCGGGCGCCGCGCAGGTTCTGCTCGACGCGCGTCGTCAGCACCGCGAGCTGCTGCTGGATCTCCAGCGACAGTGGCCGGAATCGGCTGCCGAACCGGTAGGAAACGTACGCCAGGATCGGCATGGTCGCCATCGCCAGCAGCGCCAGGCGGGGGTTCATCCACAAGAGGACGGCCAGCGTGCCCAGCAGCAGGGTCAATGCCTCGATGAGCCGCAGCGCCGCGCGCCCCGTCAGGAAGCGGATCCGCTCCACGTCCTGGATCGCCCTGGAAAGGAGCTGCCCCGTCTGGGCATAGTCGTGGTAGGAGAAGGAGAGGCCCGACAGCTTCGTGTGGATCGCCCTGCGCAGGTCGTAGGCGACCCCCTGCGAGGCAATCTCGGTGGAGCGTCCCTGCACAAAGCTAAAGACCCCCTTGACCAGGGTCAGCCCCAGCAGGCCGAGGATCGACCAGCCCAGCAGCGCGGTGTCACTCTTGCCGATGCCCTGGTCCACGATCCAGCGGATGAACTGGGGGATGATCAGCGCCAACCCGGTGTTCACCAGTCCCACCAGATAAGCTCGGATCACGATGCCCTGGTAGGGGCGCAGGTAGCCAAAGCAGCGCAGCAAGATACTCCGCCCGCCTGCCCCGTGGTGGCCGTTGTCGTCTGCCTGCTGCAGGCCAGGCGCCGCTGTGCTGCTCATCATGACCATCCGCATCGATGCCGGGTGCCCCGCCACCGGGCGGGGCACCCCGACCCGGCGATTATAGCAGGCTGGCGGGGATGCGGCAAGCAGTGTCTTAGGGTACGTCCCCTTGCCGGATGGCGAGTTGGGCGCCGCCTACTCCATCACTCCGCCACTTCTTCGGGGTGTGCTCAAAGAAGGCGGGCAGAAAGACCGGCCGCGGTCACCCGCACTGGAGAATCATCCAGGCGCGATCAAACCGGCCCTCCTTGAGACTTCCGCGCCTTATCCAGAAGTAAAGCAGTCCGCCGTCGCCCCACATCATGCCGGCATCCTCGTCAGAGTCCATCTGGAGCAGGAGCATCCAATCCGCCCGACCGGGTTCCAGTTGTTTCGCCCTGGGGTCCCGGTACCCGGACAGATCCCCGCAGTACAACCCGTGCGACACGAGCTGGCACTCGAGATCCATGTCGTTGCCCTGCACGGGCGACGGGTAGCCGAGGAGATGGTGCGCCGGGCTGCCCCCAAAGACAAGGGAGCAGAGCTCCATGTACTCCTCGAGCTGCCGGTCGGTCAGCTTCAGCGCCTCCACGCGGGCGTCCTCCCAGTTGGGGTAGGTCGCGACCGGCGTAAGGGCCACTGGCCTTTCCTTGTACACCGAGTGCTCGCCGAGTCCGGCCGGCGCCGCGCGGGCGACCTCTTGTCCTGTCACGCCGGCCGAATAGACGACCTGCCAGCTTCCCTCGTCCTTTGGGTCGAATCCCCAGGTGGATTGCTCCTGGTCATAGAAGAAGTAGAGCATGCCCGTAGATGGCAGCCCGGCCCGGTCAAAGCCCGCGGGAATCTGGCCCAGGTCCACCTGGCACAGGAACGCAAGCGGTGCGCCCTTCCACTCCGGCCACGGCACGCCCTCGGGGAGCGAAGGCAGGCCGCCAATCCGGCTCGCGGAAGGTCCTGTGGAGGGCAACAGCGCCAGCGCAGGTTTTCTCAACGCTTGGAGGTAGTCGAGATGCTCTTCGATGCCGCGCTCGCCGGGTGGCTCCGGTTTCGACTTGCCAAACAGCGCACGTAGGAATGACATCGTCTCCTCCTCTCGCTCCAGGCTTGCCCCCAGTATACCCCCAGACGATGCGCGGCGCAAGAGAGGGGTGGAAAGCCTCTGGGATTGCCCGGCTGTGAGGGCGGGTTTCACACCCGCCCGGCGCCCCAATCCGTTCAATTCGTTCCCCGAATCCGTTGACGGCTATCCGCCCAGGTACCCCACCCATGCCGCCAGCAGCGCGCTCGCCGCCGGGCTGCGGCTCAGCCCGCTGGGCTGCTCCCCGAGGCCCCCCTGCAGCCGCAGCGTGGTGACCAGGACTTTGCCCAGCCCCCACTCCAACACGACGGCATACTCGTGCACTTCCAGGCTGCGGGTGTCGAGCCGCCGCAGCAGGGGCGTGCAGCGTCCCGCCCACGCCGAGGCATCCAGCGCGCAGTCCGTCGCCACGCTCCACAACTGCAGCCCCGGGTCGCCGGCCTGGACCACGCCGCCCCAGGCCGGGTGCGGCTCGGCCCACTTCAGCGCCTCGCGCCAGAAGGGGCACTCGACGACGGGCACCGGCCCCGGCGCTCCTGCCTTCTGTTGCAGCAGGACGGCCCGCCCGCCTTGCCGTACCCAGCCGTCGATTTCGGGCGTCCACCCGGTGTAAACCCGCACCGCCGCGCCGCTCTGCAGCCGGCCGCCGGCGACGGCCTCCAGGTCGCCCAGGACGCCGGCGGGGTCGTCGAGCGCAAAGCAGGGCACGCCGGCCCACACGTCCGCCGGGTAGACCCACAGCGGCCATTCGTTGGAGTACTCCTGGCCCCCCGCCCGCAGCCATACGCGCAGAGCCATTTGCGTGGTCCGTTCGACCTCCGGCACGACGAACTCCGCCAGTCCCAGCTCCCACACGAAGCCGCGCCGCAGCCGCACAGGAACTTCGCCTTCCGCCAGCGGTGCCTCGCCGGGCAGCCCTACCTCCCACGCCAGGCGGGCGCGACCGCGCAAGGGACCATAGTTGGAGCAGAGCAGGTGTGCCCGCACTGGCGCGCCTGCCGCGTAGCTGTACGGGTCCCGGAACGACGGTCGATCCCCGCCGGCCACCCACACCCGCCTCCGGTCCCATCCCACGAGCAGCACCAGGTCGTCGTTGAAGGCTCGGAACTCGGCCGCGTCGAACTTCGTCTTCCCAGGTCGTCCCACATGCCTGCCGTGCTGACTGGGGTGTCCGCCTCGCCCGTCACCACGTAGCCCGACACCTCCGGCCGGGCGCGCACCGCTTCCAGCGTGACCTTGCGATGCAGCAGCCCCTGCCGGTACGAGGCCTGCACAAGCTCATCCCACCGCTCCGAGAGCCCGCTCCGGTTCAGCGCCTCATCGTGCCCGGTGATGCGCATCTCCCAGCGTGCCCCCTGCGGGTTGGCCTGCTCGCCGCCCTGCATCCACCAGGGCGGCGAGCCCCCCGCTCCCCGGACGATGGCCGGCAGGTCGCGCAGGGTGTCATAGTCGCAGAACTCGCCCATCAGCCACGGCTTGGCGCCCCTCCACCCCGGTGCAAAGGCGTCCAGCAGCGGGCGCAGGTACTCGAGGTCGCAATAGAAGTGGTGGTCGTAGAAATCGCTCGTGGTGTCCTGCCAGCCGCCGTACGCCTCGCCCGATCCGCTGTTGTCGCACACCGGCGCATCGCCCGCCAATGCCTTGACCTGGCGGTACAGCCCTGTCAGAAAGCTCGCCTCCACGCTGCGGTTCAGCTCGCAGCCCAGGCTGTAGAGCACCACCGAAGGGTGCTGCGCCGCCGCCTGCACCAGCCGCGCATACTCGGTCGTCACCTGTCCGTAAAAGCCCGGCCCCGGCTGCGGCAGCCACATCGGCAGCTCGACCCACAGCAGCATGCCCAGCTCGTCCGCTAGGTCCAGGTAGTAGGCGGGCGGGAACCAGAGGCACAGCTTGACGCCGTTGTAGCCCATGGAGCGCAGCCGTAGCAGGTCCGAGCGGACCCGCTCCGGGCCGGGGTTCGGGCAGCGGCTGCCGGAATACCATCCCCACGACAGGGCCATCCGCGGGTAGATCGGCTGCCGGTTGAGGACCAGGCCCGCGCCCCGGACCTCCAGCGAGCGCAGGCCAAAGCGCAGCCGGCGCTCGTCGCCCTCTGCCAGCGACAGCCTGGCCGTGTACAACGCCGGGCTTCCGGGCGACCAGGGCCGCGCGCCGGGCAGCCGGCCCGACCACTCGAAGGCGGACCCTGCCTCCAGCGTCTCCTCGACCAGCGTCCTTCCCTCCGGATCGTCGATTGAGAGCGCCACCGGGCCTGGGCCGGAGCATTCACCCCAGATGCGGGTCTGCCCATCGGCCGCGCCCTGTGCGCGCACGCTTCCAAAGCGGCGCGGCCCGGTGACGGCCAGCGTCACCCCCTGCCACAGGCCGCCGAAGGCATGCCCCCAGACGTACGGCAAAAAGCCGCTCAGGGTCTGCCGCAGGGGAAAGCGCCCGGCCACGGGCGGCGAATCGGGGCCGGCCGTCAGGCTGGCCGGCTTCTCGACACGCACCAGCACCTCGGCCTGCCGGCCGGCTGCGGCGGAGGGCGGGATTCGACCTCGAAGGGGTCCCACATCCCGCGGTGTTCTCCCGCCGGCTGCCCGTCGACCCACACCGCGCAGTCGTAGCTTACCGCACCAAAGCGCAGCCACAGGCGCCGGCCTGGGACAGAGGGGGGAAGCGGAAGCAGGCCCCGGTACCAGAAAGGCCCCGGATTGTCCGCCGCGAAACCGGCATCCTCCCAGCATCCCGGCACGCGAACGGGCCTCCAGGTGCGCTCCCCTTCGCGGCGGATCTGCCAATCTATCACGGCAGGGTTCCACACTTGGGGCCGTCCAACAAGGAGCGGGAGGAGCCGTTGAGGGCGGCTCTCTCCCGCATCATGGACCTACCTGTTCGGTTGTTGCCGGTCGGAGGTCGCGGCTAGCTGAGGAACTTTTCCGCGTCAGCCTGCGACAGCCGCGCGATATCCTCGTCCCACAGCTCCAGGAAGCTCCCAAAGACCGCCCGGTCGTATGTCCCCGGATACCATGCCTCCATGAAAAAGTCCGAGTCCTTGTCGGCATAAAACCGGATGATGGTTGCCCGCTGGTTCATCAGGTTGATGAAATCCAGGTAGTCGGCCCGCTTCTTCTTGGCGCTGTCTTGGCACCCAAAGATCGACGTGAGCAGCACGCCGCCCCGGAAATCGCGCAGCAGGATATTCACTTTCGTCTGGTGCCTGGCCTTCACGATTTCGCCGTCACGCTCCACCTGGTACCCCAGGAATTGCAGGTGAGTCACCATCTGGTCCAGATTCGTCGATGCCATTTCCCCCTCCAGTGTGTGATGAACTATAAGGACGTTCCTCGGCCCCCACGCGCCCGTGGAACTACCCTTCCATTATACCCAGAACGCCCGGCAAGTCAAGTGCGATTCTACGCTCACAGCCGGGTCTCGGTGTACCACCCCGGGATGAGCACCTCCGGCCCGCCGTCGAGCCGGCCAATCGCCTCCTGGGCCATCCGCGCGTGTGCCTCGCCCCAGCAGTCGGCTGCCTCGCGCGACACCTCGTACAGGTGGGTCAGCAGCACCCTCTTTGGCTGCAGGGCCAGGCAAAAGCGCGCGAACGCATCGACCAGGGGAGGACGGGCGCTCAACGCAGCCGACCGCCCCAGGAAGACGTGGGCGAACAGCGCCGTCACCGGCCCAAAGGCAGGCATCGCGCCCAGATCATACGTCCGGATGTCGCCCGGCAGCAGGTAGCGGCACGCGCCCACCTCGACGAGGTATCCGGTCTCCGGTGCGCCCCTTGCCTCTCCGAGAGCGGTCTGTTCGTAGTGAGGAGAGTCAAAAGGGAGGATGCGCACCCCGTCGACCTCGATCTCCCTGCCGGGCTCGGCGACCGAGAAGCGGGCCGGGGTAGCGATGTCGCTTCCACGAGCAGCGGAACCATATGATCCGGCACAACCCAGTGGCAGTCCAGGGACGCAAGCTGGCTCCACAGCCGGATGTCTACGTGGTCATAGTGGGCATGCGTGAGAAGCACAAACCGCAGAGGAGCCAGGTCCTCCCGCACGTCCAGCGCAGGTGCTTCCGGTACCTTGTTGTCCAACAGCACGGGATCGACCGCCCAGCGGACGCCACCCGTGTCAAAGAGATAGTTGCCGGCATACATCAGCCACACGGCATGTCGGGAGTGCGGCGTGCGCCACTCCTCGATCATCCGTGACCATGATTGCCGGTAGGTCGCGACCAACGCCGCGCGCCGGGCCGCCAGCGCGGCCCGGTGCCGGTCTGCGAAGCCTGCTTCCTCGCTCACGAGGAGGCGATCCGGCCGATCACCTGCCGGTAGAAACGCAGGTTGTGGAGCGTCGCCAGCCGCATCCCCAGCGGATCGTCGATCTCGAACAGGTGGTGCAGGTAAGCCAGGGAGTAGCGTTGGCAGCAGGGGCAATCACACGCCGACGAGAGCGGGCCTTTCGTGCGCTTGTGCTTCTCGTCTCGCACGTACACAAAGCGGTAGAAGCCGTCCTGCCAGACGTCCACCTCGTCCACGCTGTCCGCCTCGAAGGCGTACAGCCGGCCGTGCCGCGCGTCGCGCGTCGGCAGCACGCAATCAAAGATGCGCCAGCCCATCCCAAAGCAGCGCACGATGTGCTCTGGCTTGCCCACCCCCAGCGCAAAGCGCGGCAGCGTATCAGGGGTCAGGCTGGCCGTGTGCTCCAGGATCTCAGCCGCGAGGTCGCCCTCCGGCATCAACGGCCATCCGCCAAAGCCAAAGCCGTCGAACCCAATCTCGAGCAGCGCCTCGGCGCACCGGGTGCGCAGCCCACTTTCGTAGCCGCCCTGCACCACGCCAAAGAGGAGGGGCCTCGAGCCGGGCGCCTCGTGCACACTCTGTGCTCTGCCCCGGGCGGTGTGCCCCCTGTTGCCCTCCCCCACCAGCCGGTCGAGCTCTTCCCGGCAGCGCTTTGCCCAGGCGACCGTGCGGCGCACCGAGTCTTCTACCTCCCCGCGCGACGCGTCCGGCCGAGGGCAGTCGTCCAGGCAGACCAGGATGTCTGCACCCAGGTCGAGCTGCAGCCGGATGCTGCGCTCTGGGGTAAAGAGCACCTTCTCGCGGCTGCCGTCCGCGTCCGCAAAATGGATGCCCCGGTCCGAAACGCTGCCGTACTTGGCGTTCTCGCGCACCATCGACATGAGCTGGAAGCCGCCCGAGTCGGAGGCGATCGGCCGCTTCCAGCCCATCAGTCTGTGGATGCCGCCGGCGTGCTTGATCAGCCCCGCGCCGGGCGTTCGCGACAGGTGAAAGGCGTTGACCACCAGCCCCTGCACGCCGCATGCCTCCAGGTCGCCGCTGTCGACCGTGCGTACCACGCCCCGCGTGGCGTCGGGAAAGTAGGCCGGCAGGCTGAGTGGCCCGTGCATGGTTTCCAGGACGGTAGGGATGGTCATGGGGTTACCCCCTCTCCGTTCCCCCCGCTGCGGCAGGGGGGAGGTCTTCCCCTCCCCCGTCGCAACGGGGGAGGCGGGGTGGGGGTGCGCCGCGGCCCGCGATCACCAGCGTGAACTCCCCCCGCGGTAGCTCAGTCCGGAAGTGGGCCAGCAGCTCCGCAGCAGTGCCGCGTTGCACCTGCTCGAAGAGCTTGGTGAGCTCGCAGGCCGCGGCCGTAGGCCGGTCGCCAAAGAACCGCGCCACGTCGGTCAGCGTGTCGAGCAGCCGGTGAGGTGCCTCGTAGGCCACCACGGCAAAGGGGCTGCCTGCCAGCGAGGCCAGCAGCGCGCGCCGTGTGCTGCCCTCCCGCGGCAAAAAGCCCACAAAGGTGAACCGCTCACAGGGGATGCCGGCCACCGACAGCGCCGCCGTCAGGGCGGCCGGCCCCGGGACGGGCACGACCGGGATCCCCCGCTCGAGGGCGGCTGCCACCAGCTCATACCCCGGGTCGGCCAGGCCGGGCATGCCGGCTTCCGAGACCAACGCCACGTCGCCCGCCTCCAGCGCAGCCAGCACCGCCCCCATCCGTTCCTTCTTCCTGCGCTCGTAGGCATCGGTGTAGCGCATCATCGGGGTGTGAAGATCGTAGCGCGCGAGCAGCCGCTGCGTGCGCGGTGGGTTCTCCGAGGCGATGAGCGGCACCTCGCGCAGCACCCGCAGCGCACGCGGAGAGATGTCCTCCAGGTTGCCGATTGGTGTGCCGACCAGGTAGAGCGTGCCCATCTTTGCCGGGTGCCCTAGATGATCGTCGGCTCCCGGTATTCTCCAAACACCTGCCGGAAGACGCCCATGATCTCGCCCAGGGTGGCGTATGCCCGCACGCAATCGAGGATGGCGGGCATGGTGTTCGTGCTGCCGCGCGCCGCCTGCCGCAGCGCCTCGAGTGCCGTGCCCATCTTCTCATTGTCCCGCTCGCCGCGGATCCGCTCCAGCCGCCCCACCTGGCGCTCATACCCCTTGGGGTCCATGACCAACAGCGGGATACGCAGCGGTGCCTCTTCCGTGTACTCGTTGACGCCGACGACCGTCCGCTGGTGTGTATCGATCTCCGTCTGGTAGCGATAGGCCGCTTCGGCGATCTCGCGCTGGAGGAACCCCTTCTCCACGGCCGGGATGACGCCGCCCAATGCCTCGATCTTGCCGAAATAGTCGTACGCTTCGCGCTCCAGGCGTGCCGTTTGCGCCTCCACGAAGTAGGAGCCGGCCAGCGGGTCGATCGTGTGGGTGACGCCGCTCTCGTGCGCGATGAGCTGCTGGGTGCGGAGCGCCACCTTGACCGCGTATTCGCTCGGCAGCGCCAGCGCCTCGTCCATGCTGTTGGTGTGCAGCGACTGCGTCCCGCCCAGCACCGCCGCCAGCGCCTGCCAGGCGGTGCGCACGATATTGTTCTCCGGCTGCCGCGCCGTCAGGCTGCAGCCGGCCGTCTGCGTGTGAAAGCGAAGCAGCCAGCTTCGCGGGCTCACCGCGCCAAACGTCTCGCGCATCTCCCGCGCCCAGATGCGGCGCGCCGCGCGGAACTTGCAGATCTCTTCGAAAAAGTCGTTGTGCGAGTTGAAAAAGAACGACAGCCGCGGGGCAAACTCGTCAATGTCCAGCCCGCGCTCGATGCCCCAGCGCACGTACTCCAGGCCGTCTGCCAGCGTAAAGGCCAGCTCCTGGGCCGCGGTCGAGCCTGCCTCGCGGATGTGGTAGCCGCTGATGCTGATCGTGTTCCAGCGCGGAAGGTACCGGCTGCCGAACTCGAAGGTGTCCACCACCAGCCGCATGGAGGGCTTGGGCGGGAAGATGAACTCTTTCTGGGCGATGAACTCTTTCAGGATGTCGTTCTGGATGGTGCCTCCCAGCACCGCCATGGGGATGCCCCGCTTCTCCGCCATGGCAATATACATCGCCCAGATCACCGCTGCCGGGCTGTTGATCGTCATCGAGGTCGTGATCTGGTCGACCGGTATGCCGTCGAACAGAGCCTCCATGTCGGCCAGGCTGGACACGGCCACGCCGCACTTGCCAAATTCGCCCAGGGCCTGGGGGTCATCACTGTCATAGCCATACAGGGTGGGCATATCAAAGGCGACCGACAGCCCCGTCTCCCCATGCTCCAGCAGGTACTTGTAACGGGCATTGGTCTCTTCCGCCGTGCCAAAGCCGGCAAACATGCGCATCGTCCACAGCCGGCCGCGGTGCATCGTCGCGTGCACGCCTCGGGTGAAGGGGTACTCCCCTGGGAAGCCCAAGTCGCGCTCATAGTCCAGGTCCGCCACGTCCAACGGCGTGTACAGCCGTTCCACCGGCGCGCTGGACGTCGTCACAAAGCGGCTCTTCCTCTCTGCCCGTTCTGCCAGCACCTTTTGGAGGCTAGTCTCCTCCCAATGGGCGCGCTCGCGCCTCAGCTCCTCCAGGTCGTCTCTGTCAAAGCTCATGGCTTTCTCCTGCGTTGGCCATCCGGTCGATGGGCCCTACGCCTCGTGCTCCAGCAGCTCGATGAGCACCCCGTGCATCCCCTTGGGGTGGACAAACGCCACACGGCCGTGGGCGCCGCGCCGGGGCGTCTCGTCGATCAAAGGTACGCCATGCTCCCGCAGGCGGGCAAGCGTAGCCTCGATGTCTTCCACCTCGAGGCAGATGTGGTGGATGCCTTCGCCGCGTTTCTCCAGGAACCGGGCAATCCCCGTGTCTTCCGTCAGCGGCTGCACCAGCTCGATGTTGCTCTCTCCCACCGGCAGGAACGCCACCTGCACCTTCTGGTCGGGAACCTCTCGGATTTCCCTGAGCGGCAGCCCCAGGGCACTTTCGTACGCTTCCAGCGCCTGCCGGATGTCCTGCACTACGACGCCGATGTGGTCGATTTTGGTCATTGCTCCTCCACTCTCGGCCCGTCTACCGGGCACCCACGGCTAATACCCACGGTCCCACTCGCCGTCGTTCTGCAGCCGGCGCAGTCCCGCGGGCAAGGGCGCCTGGGGTGGTGTCTCCAGCCAGGGAAAGGGCTGACGCTCTTCCACGCGCTCTCCCCCCTGCCGCAGCGGGGGGGACGCAGGGGGGGGAGGAGTAGTCCCCAGCGCCTTCTGGAAGAGCGCCCTCAGCTCCGCCGCCAGGGGAAAGGCCGGGCTAAGCTGGAACAAGACCCGGTTGCCCTCCGCCGAGCGCAGCAGCAGGCCGGCCCCTTCGAAGCGCTCGACCTCGCGCTGCACAGCACGGATCGGCTGCCCGGTCTCGCGCTCAATCTCCCGCTGGTAGAACGCGCGCCCTGGGTTCATCAGGAACAGCGCCAACACCTCAACACGCGCCGAAGAGGAGAACAACGAATCCAGTATTGTAGACATGGTGTATACATACCTCCCGCAACACCTGTAGCCTAGCCCCTTGTGGGCGTCCTAGAACAACGTCGCTCCTTGGTACTCGCCAAAGACAAGGCGGAGCACCCGGCATATCTCGCCCAGCGTGGCATACTGCTCCACGGCATCCAGGACAAGTGGCATCAAGTTGTCGTCAGAACGGGCGCCGGCCTCGAGCTGCGCGAGCGCACCTGTCACCGCTGTGGCGCTGCGCCGCCCGCGAAGCGCGCCGAGCCGCGCCGTCTGCTGCTCTCCGACGGTTGGATCGACCCGCAGGAGCTTTAGCTTGAGATCCTCTGTCACCCCAAAACTGTTCACTCCGACTACAATCTTGTCTTTCCGGTCCACGGCCCTCTGCCACCGGTAGGCGCTTTCCTGGATCTCGCGCTGCACATAGCCCGTTTCGATGGCCCGCAGCGCTCCGCCGAGTACGTCGATCCTCTCAATGTAGTCAATCGCCCGCTGCTCAATCTGGTCTGTCCACGATTCGACGAGATAGCTGCCGGCCAGCGGGTCGATCGAGTCGGCCACACCACTTTCGTATGCAATGATCTGCTGCGTGCGCAGCGCGATCTGCACCGCCTCTTCCGTGGGCAGGCTCAACGCCTCGTCGCGAGAGTTGGTGTGCAGGCTCTGCGTGCCCCCCAGCACCGCCGACAGCGCCTGCAGCGTGACCCGGACGACGTTGTTTTCCGGCTGTTGGGCGGTCAGCATCGAGCCCGCCGTCTGCGTGTGGAACCGCAGCATCCACGACTGCGGATTCTTCGCCCCGAACCGCTCGCGCATGATGCGCGCCCATAGCCGCCGCGCGGCGCGGAACTTGGCCACCTCCTCCAGCAGGTTGTTGTGGGCGTTGAAGAAGAACGACAGCCGCGGGCCAAAGTCGTCCACCCCCAGGCCGGCGTCGATGGCCGCCTGCACGTAGGCGATCGCGTTGGCCAGGGTGAACGCCACCTCCTGCGCTGCGGTAGATCCGGCCTCGCGGATGTGATAGCCGGAGATGCTGATCGTGTTCCACCGCGGCAGGTGTTGGTTGCAGTAGCGGAACATGTCGGTGATCAGCCGCATCGAGGGGCCGGGCGGGAAGATGTACGTGCCCCGCGCCACATACTCCTTCAGGATGTCATTCTGCACGGTGCCCTGCAGCAGCCTCGGCTCCACGCCCTGTTTCCTGGCGACCGCAATGTACATCGCCAGCAGCACGGCCGCCGGCGCATTGATCGTCATGGAGGTGGACACCTTATCCAGGGGGATCCCGCCGAAGAGCGTCTCCATGTCCTCCAGCGACGAGATCGACACACCCACCTTGCCCACCTCGCCGGCAGCCACCGGGTCGTCCCCGTCGTAGCCGATCTGGGTAGGGAGGTCAAACGCGACCGAAAGCCCTGTCTGCCCCTGCTCCAGCAGGTACCGGTAGCGGGCATTGGTCTCTTCGGCCGTGCCAAAGCCCGCATACTGCCGCATCGTCCAGAAGCGTCCCCGGTACATCGTCGGCTGGACGCCGCGCGTGAAGGGGTACTGCCCCGGGAACCCGAGGTCCCGGCCATAGTCGGGCTTGGCGTCCTCCGGCGTGTAAACGCCCTCGATCGGGATGCCCGAATCGGTCTTGAACTCTGCCTCGCGCTCGGGAGCGCGGCTCAACGCCTTGCCCAGCGTCCCTGCCACCCACTCTTCTTTGAGCTGGCGAATGTCCTGGTTCATCCTTGTACCTGTCCGTGCCCGGGCCGGCCTACTCGATCTCGGCCAGCACCGCGCCCTTTTCTACGTTCTGGCCCGGCTGGGCATACAGTGCCGTCACCCGGCCCGCTTTCGCGGCTTTGAGCTCGTTCTCCATCTTCATCGCTTCCAGAATGCAGATGATCTGCCCCTCGGCGATTTCGTCTCCCAGCGCAACCGGCACGCGGATGATCTTGCCCGGCATGATGGCTATCACTGCTCCGGCACTGGCAGCCACTGCACCGGCTCTCCGCTGCGTGCCCTTGGCTTGGACCAACCCCTCCACCGCCAGGCTGTAGCTGATGCCGCCCACCAACACCTGGTCCCCTTTCAGCTTGATCTCATACGGGGCTCCGTTCACCAGCACCTGCTCCCCGTCGAACCCGGCCACGAAGGGCTGCCCGTTGACCAGGATCGAGTTCCCGTCGACGGCGATTTTGTACGTGGTTCCATCCAGCGTCAGCGAAAACTCGCGCTTCATCGCTGCCCTCCTGCCCCGTCGATCATGCCCCCCCAGCGGCCGTCTCGCGGCCTCCAGGCGGCCTTCCACGACGAGGAGGGCCGGGCGGGCACGCTGGCCTGGTCACAAACGACCTGGGCCGCCTCCTGTTGGCGGACCAGCAGGGCCGCCACGGCGGCCGCGAGCGCCTCCCTGGCTCCGGTGCCACTCCTCCGCCGCTCAAAGAACGGCCGCGCCACCTGCGGGAAGAGGGCATAGCTGATCACGTCCTCCTCGCTTTCCGCCAGGTCGCCAATCTCGGCGCGCGCCTGCTCCATCCCCGGTGCGATCAAGTCGGCGGGACGGCAGTCGATCGGCTCCTCGTCCCCAATCACCTTCTTCTTGATCTCCGGGTCGATCGGCGCTGGCGGCCGGCCGTAGTAGCCCCGGACATAGTTCCGGACTTCGGCCGGGATGATCTTGTATCGCTCGCCCAGCACGACGTTCAGCGTCGCCTGCGTGCCCACGATCTGGCTGCTCGGCGTCACCAGCGGTGGGTAGCCCATCTCCTGGCGGACGCGGGGCACTTCGGCCAGCACCTCCGCATACCGGTCCTCCGCGCCCTGCTCCCGAAGCTGAGACACCAGGTTCGACAGCATCCCCCCCGGGATCTGGAACTGGAGCACGTTGACGTCCACCCCCTGTATCCCGCTCTCGAACGCGGCGTACTTCTTGCGCACACCGGCAAAATAGTGGCTGATTTCGGCCAACAGGCCCAGGCTCAGCCCCGTGTCCCGCGGCGATTCCTGCAGGATGCGGACCAGGCTCTCCGTGGGCGGCTGAGAGGTCACCAGCGCCATCGACGAGATGGCTGTATCCACGATGTCGACTCCGGCCTCGATCGCCTTGAGCACCGTCGCCATAGCCATGCCGCTCGTGTAGTGCGTGTGAAGCTGGACCGGCAGCCGGAGGGCCGCCTTGAGCTGGCCCACCAATTCGTGCGCCGCGTATGGTGACAGGAGGCCGGCCATGTCCTTCACGCACACCGAATCGGCCCCCATCTCCTCCAGGGTGCGCGCCATGCTCACGAATGCGTCGATGCTGTGCACCGGGCTAATCGTGTAGCAGATCGTCCCCTGCGCGTGGGCACCCTCCCGCTTCACCACCTCCATCGCCTTGCGCATGTTCCGGATGTCGTTCAGGGCATCGAACACGCGAAAGACGTGGATGCCGTTCTCGTGGGCCTTGACGACGAACCGCTCCAGCACGTCGTCGGGATAGTGCTTGTAGCCCACCACGTTCTGGCCGCGCAGCAGCATCTGGAAGGGCGTGTTCGGCATACGCGCCTTCAGCGTGCGGATCCTCTCCCAAGGGTCTTCGTTCAGGAACCGCATCGCCGAATCAAATGTGGCTCCTCCCCACATCTCCACCGACCAGTAGCCCACCTGGTCGAGCTTCTCGGCGATGGGCAGCATATCGTCCGTGCGCATCCGCGTGGCCAGCAGGCTCTGGTGGGCGTCGCGCAGGATGGTATCGCAGATGAGTACAGGCTTCTTTTCCACAGGCAAAGGCTCCTAACGGTTTTGGTTGTCTGGGCAGGCGCGCAGTCCGCCCTACTCGGCAAACAGGTCCACAGCCTTGAACATCAGCACGAGCGCCTCCTGGTCGGCGCGGGAGCGGTGGCGTTCCCCTGCCCTGACGACCAGGGCCTCCCCCTTCCGCACCGGGACGCTTGGGCCGTCGAAATAGTCGATAAAGATCTCCCCCTCCATCACCATGTACAGCTCGTCGTTGAGGTGTTGGTGGAATTTGTAGCTCCCCAGGAACCGGCTCAGGTAGGCGCAGTAATCGTCCACCTGGGCAAGGACCGTGTGGGTGAATGGCTGGGTCAGCGCCTCCGCAGCTTGAGAAACGCTCACTTTCCGCTCGGGCATCCTATCCTTCCCTCTTCCTTACCAGACCATGGACGATGGACCAAGGACCATTGGCCATCGTCTATCGTCCATGGGCCATCGTCCGCTACAGCGGGATGTTGCCATGCTTCTTCGGTGGATTCGAGTCGCGCTTGTTCTGAAGCATCTGAAGCGCCTCGATCAGCCGCGGCCGCGTCTCGTGTGGCTCGATCACGTCGTCGATGTACCCCCGCTCCGCGGCGACAAAAGGATTCGCAAAGGTGTCGCGGTACTCCTCCGCCAGGCGCGCCCGCTCTGCCTCCGGGTCGGCCGCCTCGGCAATCTGCCGGCGGAAGATGATATTCACCGCCCCGTCCGGCCCCATCACGGCGATCTCGGCCGTCGGCCATGCGTAACTGATGTCGCCCCGGATATGCTTGGAGCTCATGACATCGTAGGCGCCGCCATAGGCTTTGCGCGTGATGATCGTGATCTTGGGCACAGTCGCCTCGCAGTAGGCGTAGAGCAGTTTGGCGCCGTTGCGGATGATCCCCCCGTGCTCTTGGGTTATGCCGGGCAAAAAGCCCGGCACATCCTCGAACGTGATGATCGGGATGTTGAAGCAGTCACAGAAGCGCACAAAGCGCGCTGCCTTGATGCTCGAGTCGATGTCCAGCACCCCCGCCAGCACCATCGGCTGCTGGGCCACGATCCCCACAGAGAACCCCCCCAGCCGGGCAAAGCCGATCGTGATGTTCTGCGCCCAGTGCTCCTGCACCTCGAAAAAGTCGCCGTCGTCCACCACCCGGCGGATGACGTCCTTGATGTCGTATGGCTTGTTCGGGCTGTCGGGCACCAGGCTGTCCAGCTCCCGGTCCATCCGGTCGGCCGGATCGTCGGTGGGTACAAAGGGCGGGTCTTCCGTGTTGTTCTGCGGTAGGTAGCTCACCAGCTTCCGGATCTGGTAGATGCAGTCCTCCTCGTCCGCCGCCGCAAAGTGGGCCACGCCGCTCTTCGAGTTGTGTACCATGGCGCCGCCCAACTGCTCCGACGTCACGTCCTCCCGCGTCACCGTTCGGATCACATCTGGCCCGGTGATGTGCATGTAGCTCGTGTTCTTGACCATCAGCACAAAGTCGGTCATCGCCGGCGAGTAGACCGCCCCGCCCGCGCACGGGCCCATGATCGCGCTGATCTGCGGGACAACCCCCGAGGCCAGTACATTCCGCAGAAAGACGTAGGCGTAGGCAGCCAGGCTCACTACCCCTTCCTGGATGCGCGCGCCGCCCGAATCGTTCAGGCCGATCACCGGAGCGCCGTTCTTCATCGCCAGGTCCATGATCTTGCACACCTTCTCCGCGTGCACTTCGCCCAGCGACCCGCCGAACACGGTGAAATCCTGGCTGAACACGTAGACGATGCGGCCTTCGATCCGGCCCCACCCCGTCACCACGCTGTCGCCCAGGAACTTTTGCTCTTCGATGCCAAACCCATACGGTGCGGTGCTTGACGAACATATCCAGCTCGCGAAAGCTGCCCGGGTCCAACAGCCTCTCGATACGCTCGTACGCCGTCAGCTTGCCCTTGGCGTGCTGGGCATCGATCCGTGCCTGCCCGCCTGCCAGCCGTGCCCGGGCGCGCAGCTCTTCCAGCCTCTGGATCTTGGAGTTGTCGCTCATTCGAGGATTCCCTTCGCTGCTGCTGCGTTCCGCACCAGCTCCACAAAGTCGGGCTTGAGGCTCGCGCCCCCCACCAGCGCTCCGTCAATGTCCGGGTGGGCCATGAATTCGGCGATGTTCGCCGGGGTAGCACTCCCCCCATACTGCACCCGGACCGCCTGTGCCGTTCCCTCGTCGTACAGCTCGGCGATGGCCCCCCGGATGGTCAGCCCGATGACGGCCCCGGCGCCGCCTGGTGTGGCCGCCTTGCCCGTACCGATCGCCCACACCGGCTCGTAGGCGACGACCAGCCCCGCCACCTGCTCGGCGCTCAGGCCCGCCAGGCAGCCGCGCACCTGGCTGCCGACGACCTGCGCGGTCTGGCCGGCATCGTACTGCGCCTCCGTCTCGCCGACGCATACGATCGGCAGCAGCCCGTGGGCCAGCGCCGCCACAACCTTCCGGTTGATCTTCTCGTCGATCTCCCCAAAGTAGGTCCGCCGCTCCGAGTGGCCCAGGATGACCACCTGGCACAGTTCCCTTACCATGCCCGGCGATACTTCGCCGGTGTATGCGCCCTTCTCCTCCCAGTGCATGTTCTGGGCTCCAAGGAGGATGCCGGTCGGCAGCAGCAGGTCGCGCACCGCAGCGAGAGCAGTGAACGGAGGGCACAGCACCCGGTCCACGCCCGCGATCTCGGTCAGGCCGCGGCGGATCGAGCGCACGAAATCGATCGCCTCGGCGTTCGTCTTGTTCATCTTCCAGTTGGCAGCCAGGATGGGCCGGCGCATTTCCTCACCTCGCTTCAAGATTGATGTGTCATTATACTCGAAAGATACTCATCTGTCACACGGCGCGCGGCCTGGATCACCCGTCGTTTTCGCATCATCCTGGGCCAACCGAGCCACCCCGCCGCCTGCCCACGCAGTCTCGCCCGTGCCGCCTGGCCTCGCCAGGCGCGCAGGGCATCGCGCGTCACAAGTCCCTGGGCGCGCACGATCTTGCCCCAGTTCTTGCGCAGCAGCGCGCCCGGATAGTTCTTGGCAACCACCCACACGCTGTTCCTCCCCGTGTAGTAGCTGGCGATCGGCCCGCCGCCCGTGGCACTCAGCTTGTGGTAGACCACCGCCTCCGGGGTGTACCAACAGCGCCAGCCGGCCAGTTGCGCGCGCCAATTCAGGTCCACGTCCTCGCAGTACATGAAAAACGACTCGTCGAACAGCCCGACCTCGTCCAGCATCGCCCGCCGGTAGGCCACGGCGCCCCCGCAGCCCCCAAATATCCAGCCCGCTTCGTCGAGCTGTCCCTCATCCCGCTGCCACACGCCGCGGTTGAACGGGATGCCGTCCGCTCCGTACCCATCCCCCGCTGAGTGGATCGTGTCCCGGCAGTCAAAGAGCAGCATCTTGGATGCAGCCATCCCCGCCTCTGGATGCTCTTCGAGCGGCTTCACCAGCGCCTCGACGAACCCCGGCTCGGCCTCGGTGTCATTGTTCAGCGAGACAAGCACCTCTCCCCGCGCCGCTCCAAAGCCGGCATTGTTGCCCCCCGTCAGCCCCAGGTTGCGGTCGAGCGCCAGCAGGCGCACCTCCGGGTACTCGCCCTCCACCAATGCGCGCGAGCCGTCCGTCGAGCCGTTGTCCACCAGGACCACCTCGATCCAGGGGTAGCTCTGCGCCCGCAGCGCACCCAGGCAGACCGGCAGGTGATGAGCGCCGTTCCAGTTGGGGATCACCACGCTGACCAAAGGTCCTCCCCTCCCCTGCCGTAGGCCGGGTTTCCATACCCGGCACAGGGGAGGCGGGGTGGGGGTCCTTCCCTCCTCTCCCTCGGGGAGAGGGCCGGGGGGAGGAGCGCTCATGGCCTGCCCTCGAAGTAAGCCTCCAGCGCCTCTTCCCACGGCCGCAGGGTGATGCCCAACGCCGCGCCGGTCAGGTTCACGATCGGGCAGAAGAGCGGCGGCGGCGCCGGCCGCGGCCACTGCTCTTGGGTGATCGGCTCCACCGGCACCTGCCCGCGTCCCGACAGCTCCAGGATCTTGCGCGCCCACTCGTACCGCGAGCACAGGCCGCTGTTGGTGAAATGGTAGATGCCGTAATGCCCGGTGACTGCAAGTCGTGCGATCGCCTCCGCCAGGTCGGGAGCATAGGTCGGAGCGCTCACCTCGTCGGTCACCACCCGTAGCGCGCCATGCTTGTCGGCGGCCGCGATCACCTTGGTCACGAAATTGCTGCCCCCGCGCGCGTACAGCCACGCCGTGCGCACGACGTAAAAGCGGCGCAGCAGCGTCTGGATGCAGACCTCCGCAGCCGCCTTGGACTGGGCATAGATGCCCAGGGGCGACGGCCGGTCCCATTCGTAGTACGCCCGGCCAGACCGTCCGTCAAAGACCTCGTTCGTGCTCACGTGCACCATCGCCGCCCCGGCCCGGTCACACGCCAGCGCGACGTTCTGCGTCCCCAGCACGTTCACCCGAAAGGCCAGCTCGGGGTTCCGCTGGCAGCCGTCCACGTCGGTCATCGCTGCCGCGTGGATCACCAGCTCCGGCTCCGCCTCCCGCACCGCCCGGTCGGTTGCCCGCGGATCGGTGATGTCTATCTCCGGCAGGTCCAGGCCGGCGATCGTGCACTCGCCGCACGGCCCCGGTGCTCCCCGCACCAGGGCCGCCTGCAGGGCCCGCCCCAATTGTCCCTTGTGTCCCGTGATTACGATCCGCATCGCGCTGTCCTCACCTCACGGCGCCCAGGCCAGCCTCTCCGAGACCGGGTCCGGGTATGCGTCGCCCGTGGCGATCAGCCGCTGGACCTGGCCCGACTTGATGTCCAGGATATACACCGACCATGCCCCCTCCCGGTTCGAGAGAAAGGCCAGTTTCTTGCCGTCAGGTGACCAGGCGGGAGCGACGTCCGCCGCCGGGTGGTTGGTCAGCCGCCGTTCAACGCCCGATGCCACGTCCACCGTATAGATCTCCCAGTTGCCCGTGCGTGCAGAGGTAAAGGCCACCTGGGTGGAGTCAGGCTTCCAACTTGGCGACGTGTCGCTCGGATCGGTCGTCAGCCGTGCCTGGTTGTAGTTACCCGGTTCCATGACCCACAACCCGCAGTTGTTGCCGTACAGGTCACAGCCATGGTAGGCAATCTCACTCCCATCCGCGGCCCAGGACGGCATCTGGCCAAAGCCCCAGTAGTTCCCTTCCCCATGAGTCGCCTGTGGAGAGATGACGTACATCCGCCAGGTGCGGTCTGCCTCCCTGTTGGAAGCATACACGATCTGGTCGGCACTGGGCGACCAGGTCGGCGTCGAATCCTCCACGTTGTGCGTCAGCTCGTGGAGCTCATTGGTCTGTAGGTTCAGGATCCCTAGCTCTTGGTGGTTTGCGTCCAGGTTCCGAAAGGCCAACCGGCTGCCGTCGGGCGAAAACGCCGGCTGGCGGGCGTTCTCCCGGAGCAACTGCGGTGTGGCCTGCGTCACATCGACAAGGTACAGGCTCGCCTTGTTCAGGATGCTATCGTATCCTGGATAGACGATGCGCCCCGTCGCCTTTGCCACGGGCTGGGTTCCACCGCCGGCCGCCGGTGTGGCCGTGCTACCTGCCACCGCCGTCGGCTTCCTGGTCGGCCTGGCCTTCGCCGTTGGCTCCGGCGTCGCCGCCAGCGCCACCCGGCACTGGATCGCGGCGTCGTCCCGCCGGTCTACCGTCTCCTCCAGCGGAAAGACCTGCGCGGCCGAAGCATACTCCTCCTCGGCCTTGCACCACTCGCCGCCCTCTGCGTACGCCTGCGCATACAGGACGTGCGCATCGTGCAGGCGCGTCCGGACATCCTTGTACTCGGGCGCCAGTGCATACAGCCCCTTCAGCCCCTGGATGGCGGACGGCCAGTCCTGGTCCCAATGGCTCAGTGCCGCCCGGTATAGCCCCAGCAGGTCGAGCTGGTCCTGCGCGTTCTCCTGCATGGCCGGGTCCACCCCCAGCGCCACCACCGCCCGAAAGTGCCCGGCCGCTTCGTCCAGGAGGTCCTGTCGCACCCCCCCGAGCCCGAGCTGGTAGTGGGCATTGACCAGCATCGTCTCGACGTTCTTGCGCTGGTACTCCCTGTCCAGGCCTCGCAGCTCCTCAAGGGCCGCTATCGCCTCCTCCAGTTCCCCCTGCTCGTACGCACTCACCCCTTCCCGGTACAACGAGTCGATCGCGCCCAGGCGGGTCTCAGACGTCGGAGAAACCTGGCTCTGGGCCAGGGCTTGTGCCTGCTGCAGATAGGCCTGCAGGTCCGGCAGCTCTGAATCCAAGCGCTGGGCCAGCGCCAGCTCCCCGACCGCCAGTTCATACTCCCCGGCCTCCAGGTGCTGCAGCCCCAGCGTGTAGTGCTCGCGGGCTTCCAGCCGGTTGGCCTCCCCCCTTGCCTTCAGCCCGCTGTAGATGCCCAAGCCCGCAAGCGTCACCACAAAGAGCACCACCACGACGGCGCCCACGGCCAGGCCGATCGTCCAGCGCGAGAGGCGCCGCCGCTGCCGGCGCTCCGCCTCGTCCGGCTCGTCCACTCCCTCCAACGGAGGAAGCTGTGCCGGCACGGGGACGAGCCCTTCCTGCGCTGCCTTCTTCCTTTTCCAGAACATCTCTTTCACTTTAGCCCAAACGAGGCGCTGTACTCCGCGGTCACTGCGCCGCCCCGATCGATCAGCCGCAGCGCAAGCACGCCCCACTCCGGCACATCCTGGCCCAGCGGCACGCTCTGCCGCAGCGGCTGCCCGGGAGCCAACGTCGTGCTCACCCTCCAGCGCTCTTGCCCTTCCAGCAGCAGCACGACATCGCCCTGCCACCGCTTCGTCACCGTCACCCCGATCTCCGCCTGCCCGCCGCCGGCCTCCAGGTTCAGCGCCGCCGTGCCGTTCGCCTGCCGCAGCCCGCCGAGCCCCGCCACCGGGTACCAGGTCTCCGTCCAAGCAAGGTGACCGCCCGCCGCCAGCGTCACGCTGTCGTCGAACGTCGCCGCCGGCCCGCCGTGCAGCTCCACGTAGCTCGAGCCGTCATCCGTCCAGTTGTCCGCCGAGATCGGGTCGCTCCAGCCAAAGGCAAAGGCCTTCGCACCCGGCGCCTCGTCCGCCCGGAAGACGCGCACCATCCCTTCGTCGTACGCCTCATCATACACCGCAACAAATTCCCCCACCGCCGGATCCTCGAAGAAGCCGAGCCAGCGCCCCCAGTTCCCGAGACGGCTCAAATCCCGCCCCTCCACGACCGGCCAGGGCATCCGCTGGTTGTAGCCCGGCAGCCACTCGTCGCCCCGGCTGTGCACCGTCACCCCCGTCACACTGCCCGGCAGCACAAAGCGCAGCTCCGCCGACGGCGCATTGCGCCCCCCCGGCGCCAGCATCGCATTCGTCCAATACTTCACCGCCAGGGGCGCGCCTGTCGGGTTCTCCAGCCGCGGCCGGATCGTGAAATACCCCGCCCCGGCCTCCAGCCGCACCTCGATGCTCGCCCGCACCCGGTCGCCGGCCGTCGAGTCCCGCAGCGTCACCACGACGCCCGTGCCCTCGCGCCTGGTCTCGAGCGTCCACGGGATTCCCCACTCGTAGCCATGCTCCTCCACGGGCAGGCACCACTCGATCCCCCCGGCCGCCAGCCACCACCCCTGCTCCGCCGGACCCCACGGGCTCGGCTTCAGCACCGGGTTGCGGTACGTCTCGCGATGGCCCGTCGGCTTGAACACCACCTCGTACAGCCGGCCGCCCACATCGGGCAAGAAGGTCAGCCTCAGGTACTCATTCTCCACCACCACCGTACGGTACGGTACGTTGGTGGGTACCGGGCCGGACGCCTGGTAGGCCCCTCGGTCCAGCACCGGGTAAGACATCCGGAAAGCCTCGCTCCAGGCCACCGTGGCAAAGCGCGCATACGGGTAGGTCGCGATTGTCGTCTGTTCCTCGCGCACCGAGACGCTCGGCGGCTTCGGCGTGTGCGTCGCCGTGGGCGCCGGCGGTTCGGTCGTGGCCGGCACGGGCGACGGCGACGGCGACGGCGGCACCTGTGTCTCGGTCGGCCCGGCCCCCGCGGTGGGAGTGCACGGAGCAGGCAGCGTCGGGATCGGCACCATCTCCGAGAAGCCGTTGTTCTCCTCGCTGCTCTCCCGCACCTGGAAGGCCGCGTCCACCATCGCCACCGTCACCTCTCCATACTTGTAGCCCGGTATCCACAGCGACAGCTCCCCGCCCGCTTCCAGCCCCGCCGCGATCAGCTCCCGGGCACCGTTCGCCTCCACGTAAAAGGCGCCGGCGCCGCCCTCCCCCTGGTTCCGGACGACCACGCGCGTCCCCATATCCGTCGGTTCGTAGTCGCACGACCCGCCCTTCTCCAGCTCGATGCGCACGTACGCCACGACCAGGTCGGGCAGCAGGGGCTCCGGGGCAGCCGTGCTCTCGATCGTCGGCACAAGCTCTACCCCCGTCGATCGCGCTGCCGTGACGGTCGCCGTTGGGTTGGGGATCGGCAGGGGCGTCGTTCGCCCGGCACACCCCGCCGCGAAGGCGGCCAACAGGAAGAGCGCCGCCCCAAGCAGGAGCGCGGAGGCTACCCTCGGGTGCCCTCCATCCCACGCCCGGCTTTCCCCATAGGCGCTATCCATGCGGCCATTATACCAGGATCAGAGGCCTTGTCCAGCCCGTATCCCTGCTATCCTGAGCGCATCCAACCTCGTGCCCACGGTCCTCCGTGGGCACGCACGTCGGACGCTCCGCGTCCACCTTACGGCACCGAATAGGTGATCGTCAGCTCCGGCACATTCCCCGTGCCCAGCGAGTTGTCCCCCGCCTCCACCTGGCAATAGTCCGGCTCTCCGTCGCCGTCCGTCTCGACCTCGAACTGCAGCCGGAGCTGGAACGACGCCCGTCCTGCGCTCCGCGCCTGCTCAACCCAGCCACGCAGCGTCGCATCCGAGACGTCATACCACGATCCGGGCCGGTTCTCCCGCGGAAGCGACATCGCCCCAAGGCCCAAGGTGTCAAAGTCGGAGGCATCCAGGCTCGATCCATAGTCCACCAGCGTCAGCCACAGGCTGCCCAGCTTCTGGTATGGCTTGCCAATGACGTTCACCTGGTAAAAGCGCAGTTGCGCGCTCTCGACGGTCGCGCCCACCGGGACCCCTTGCAGGTCAAAGCTCAAAAAGCCCCGGTGCACGGCCTCACCCTCGTTGCCCGTGCGGATCTCCCCCTCCGGGAAGGCGCCCTGGCCGCCCGTCACATACCCGTCGAGGCTCGCCACCCCCCGCAGCACCACCGTCGTGCTCGGCGCCACCACCTGGATCGTCTGCCGCAGCTCATTGTTCGTCTCGTCGCTCTCGGCAACCCCGTTCCCGGTGTCCACCCGCGCGACGGTGATCAGCTCGGTGTACGCACCCTCCGGGCGCCAGGTCAGGCTGACCGTCTCAGACGCGCCGGCGCCCAACCCGCCCGGCACCGCGCCCAGCATCGGGCTGGAAGAGCCTGCCTGCCAGCTCCAGCCAAACGCCCCGGCAGCGGCATTGCCGGCATTGCGGATCCGGATCTCGACCAGCGTATCCCCTCCCCGCACCGGCGGGTAGGGGCTAAAGGCCATTCCGTCGACCACCAGGTCCGGCTGCCCCAAGTCGACTTCGACGATCACCTCCAGCGTGCTCACGCCCCCAGGCCCGCTGGCCGTCATCACGTAGCGCGTCGCCTCCGTCGGGCACACCTCCAGGCTGCCCGGCGTCGCCACCCCGCCGATCCCATTGTTGATCGTCGCCGCAACTGCGTACGAGACCTGGCCCCATTCCAGCGTCGCGCACTGGCCGAGATCGATCGTCTCCGGTTCGGCCAGGAAGAACTCGATCACCGGCAGCGGCAGCATCTCCGGCGTGCCGGTCGGTGTCGGCGTGGGCGTCGGCGTCTCCGTGCCCGTCGGCGATGGCGTCGCCGTCGGCGTCTCCGTCCCCGGCGTCGCAGGGCTCGGTGTGCTGCCCCCGCTGCCGTCCACGACCGTCACGTCGCGTGTGACCGACTTGCCCGACCTATCCCCCGCCGTGTAGGCGGTCGCCGTCACCGTGTGCGGTCCGGCCCGGTCGAATACCCAGGGCTGGCTCGCCGTCAGCGTCGCCTGCCCGCTCGCGCTGACGCTCTCGGCGCTGCCGACGACGTTGCCGTCCACGCTCAGCTCCAGGCGCGTGATGTCTCGCGCGCCCGTCGCACTCGCCTTCAGTACAATCTGCTCGCCCAGGGCCACCTGGGCACCCTGCCCGGGCGATTGCAGCGCCACGTTCGGCCCGCCCCGGCTCGGATCCAGCAAGAAGAAGACGGCGGCCGCCAACAGGCACACCACGACGAATCCGCCGGCGAAGAGCCCGATGAGCATCCCCCTCGAGGGCCGGCCACCCCGGCTGCCCGCCACGGGCTCAGGCGCGCTCGGGCGCATCTCTCGCACCGGGGCGCTCGCCCCCGCCGCCGGCAGGATGCGGACGTCGAAAAGCGTATTGCCGATCCGCAGCACGCTCCCATCGGGCAGAGGCCGCGGGCCGCGCACTCGCCGCCCGTCTAGGTACGTCCCCTTTGCACTGCCCGCATCCACGACGGTGTAGATTCCCCCCTGCCACGAAACGATCGCGTGCAGCGGCGCCACCTCGGGATCGCCCAGCACGATCGTATTGTCCTCTTGCCCGCCGATCGTGACCGGCGAGCGGCCCAGCGGGAATACCTGGCCCGTATGCCGTACCGTCAGCGTCGGGCCCTGCGTACTCGGAAAACTCATCGCGCGCTCCTTCACCGGCCAAGCCGGAACCACGGTCGAGGGCTACTCCTCGCCCGGCTCCTGGCTCGTATCTTCGTCCAGCCCGCGCCCCACCAGCTTCACGAACACATCCTCGAGCGTGGGCTCATGTTTTTCGAG
This sequence comes from uncultured Chloroflexia bacterium, assembly GCA_963701775.1. GTDB lineage: Bacteria > Chloroflexota > Anaerolineae > JAAYZQ01 > JAAYZQ01 > DAOQVR01. Next base: position 20,634 of record CAVPBH010000021.1, on the reverse strand, counting down.
CGAAAGCAGGCGGACGTCCTGCGCATTCAGCGTGCTGATCACCTCCGCCAGCACTCCCTCCGCGTCCAGCATCAGCCGCAGCTCCGTCCGCTCCTCCAAGTGCCGGGCGACACACTGGCTCACCCCCGCCATCTGGCCGATCTTGGCCGCCCCGTCCGGCCAGAAGCTGAGCTGCAGGCGAAAGATTGCGTCGCGCTGCAATTCGTGCTTCAGGTTGAACGGCGTATCGCATGCCAGGATCTTGCCCCGGTCGATGATCGCCACCCGGTCGCACAGCTCATCCGCTTCCACCATGATGTGCGTCGTCAGCAGCACCGTCTTCTGCGGGTTCTCCGTCACCCATGCCTTGACGTACGCCCGGACCTCCCGCGAAGCCCCCACGTCCAGGCCCAGCGTCGGCTCGTCCAGGAAAATGATCTGCGGATCGGTGATAAAGCCGCGCACAAAGTTCATCTTCTGGCGCAGCCCCGTCGAAAGGTCCGATATCTTTGTGCTCTTCCGGTCGGCCAGCCCCACCACCCCCAGCAGCGTGCTGATGCGCTGGCTGGTCGTCTTGTAGTCCAGCCCGTAGAACTGCGCAAACATCCACAGGTTCTCCTGGACGGTGAGCAGCCCATAGCCCGACGTCTCACCCCCGGTCACCATGTTGATGCGCCGCCGGATCTCCGACGCCTGCGAGACCACGTCCAGCCCGTCCACCCACGCCTTGCCCGTCGTCGGCGAAAGCAGCGTCGTCAGGATCTTGATCAGCGTCGTCTTGCCCGCGCCGTTCGGCCCCAGCAGGCCAAAGATCTCCCCCCGCGGCACCTCGGCATTCACATGGTCGAGCGCCACCAGCGCCGTCGGCAGCGGCTCCGTGCGCCCCTCTTTGCGCGCTTCCCGCTTCTGTTTCCGGCTCGGCTTCAGCCGGTAGATTCGCCCCAGCTCTTCTGTCCGGATCGCAAGGCTCTGCACAGGATCACCCCAGTTTGATCTCGATCAAAAAGCCGCTCACCAGCCAACCGCAGCCGGTGAGCGGCCCAAGTATAGCACGCCGGGCGCGCAAGACCAAATCCGCTTCCGTAGGCCGGGTTTCCATACCCGGCTTCCGTAGGCCGGGTTTCCCTGCCCGGCTCCGTAGGCCGGTTCTATACCCCGCCCTGCCCTTTCCGCGTCTGGGCAAACCCCAACAGGCTCTCCTGCCGCACCAGCCCGATCAGCCGGCTGCCGTCGATCACCGGCAGGAGGCTTTGCCCCTCGGTCACCATCCGCTCCAGGACCGCATACGCCGCATCGCCCGCCGCCACCGGCCGCAGCGCGCTGAACGGGGTCATGATCTGCCGGATCGGCGTCCACCCCCAGCTCTGGCGCGGCACCTGCTGGATCTGGCCCCACGTCGCCGCCCCCTGGGCCTTCGGGCCGTCCGTCACCACAAAGCACTGCGCGCCGTTCGGCATGACATAGTCGCGCACCACCCAGTCCAGCGGCATGTTCTGGTCCACCGCCTGGCAGCCACGCGCCGCGAAATCCCCCGCCGTGTACCCCTCCAGCGCCTCGCGGACGTGGGCGTGCTGCATACTCTGGCTCGCCGCGTTCTCCAGGAACCAGCCGATGAAGGCCAGCCACAGCCCGCTCCAGTCGCCCCGCACCACCAGGATCCCGCCGCCGACGATCATCGCCATCGCGATCACGCGCCCCAGCGTCCCCGCCCAGCGCGTCGCCCGGTTCATGTTGCCCGTAATCGCCCACACGATCGAGCGGAACACCCGCCCGCCGTCCAGCGGAAAGCCCGGCACCAGGTTAAAGACCGCCAGGCTCAGGTTGATCCCCGCCAGGTAGAGCCCCAGCGCCGCCAGCGCCTCCACCCCCGTCGCCTGGCCCGCCATCCACACCACGCCGAACCCCAGTGCCAGCAGCAGGCTCGAAGCCGGACCCGCGATCGCGATCAAGAACTCCGAAAGCGGCCGGTCCGGCTCACGGCTGATGTTCGCCACCCCGCCAAAGATGAACAGCGTGATGCTCCGCACCGGGATGCCCCACGCCTTCGCCACTGCGCTGTGCGCCAGCTCGTGCAGCAGCACCGACGCAAAAAAGAGCACGCTCGTCAGAATCCCCACACCCCAGTAGGCGAGCCTGCTCCAATCCCCATAGCGCCCCGGAAAGTACGCCGTCGCCAGCGAAACAGTCACCATCACAAAGATGATGAACCACGTATAGTTGACCCCAATCGGGATCCCCAGCACCTTACCCAACCGCAACGAGTTTTTCACCCCGACCCCTCACTTTCCCACACATCCTATCCCCTATACGTTAGAATTGGGTGATCGGAGCGTTAGAGTTTCGTTAGAGCGAGACTCCTCCCCCGCCGCAGGGCAGTAGGGCGGGTTTCCATACCCGCCTCCGCAGCCGGGGCGTGGGTGCTTTGACCTTCCCCCACGGGGAGACGGGCAAGATGCTACCCCCCGCCTCCCAGCCGCTTCCCCAGCTCGTACGCCCGTGCCATCGCCGCCGTATCCGCCCGGATCTCCCCCGCCGCCGACGCGCTGCCGTAGACAAAGCCCGCGATCTCCGCCCCGATGAACCGGAACCCATCCTGGAACGTCCGGAAAGCGTTCACCGCCCCCGACGAGAAGGGGTCCGTGTCGCCGTACGTCATGACGATCGCCACCCGCTTCCCTCGCAGCGCGTACCCCTCCTTGTCCACCAGCCCATAGCAGCGGTCCATGAAGAGCTTGGTCTGCGCCGAGACGGTGAACCAGTAGACCGGGCTCGCGATCACGAGCGCATCGGCGTCTTGCAGCTTCGGATAGAGGATCTGCATGTCGTCGCCGATGATACAGCCGCGGTACGGCTCCGATTGGCAGGCGTCGCACGCGTCGCATGGGTGGATCTCCATGTGGTGCAGGAAAAAGCTCTCGACGTGCGCGCCGGCCGAGCGGGCCCCTTCGGCCACCTGCTCCGCCAGGATGGCGCTGTTGCCCTCGCGGCGAGGGCTGCCCTTGACGATAACGATCTTTCTGGTTGGCATAGAACCTCCTTGTTTCAGACAGTCAGCCAATACTTCCGTTTCCAGCCATCGCGCGGCTCCTCAAAGCGGGACCACGCAAACCCCTGCGACACCAGAAAATGGTGGCTGTCATTGTCCATGATCGGAATTCCCCGGGCAGAGGACGATCATCCCGCCCGGCTTCGTCACCCGGCGCATCTCCCGGTACTCCGCTTCCGGCGCGTCCCCAAAGACGTGCCCGCTCATCGTCACATCGGCCGTCTGCGCCGGGAAGGGGATGTCGGTAATCAGGCCGTCCACGGCATAGACATTCCGCCATCCTCTCGCCCGCGCCTTCTGCTTGAGATAGGCGCGCAGGTTGGCCACAGGCTCCACGGCGAACACGGTTTGCGCCTTCTCCGCGGCCGCCAGCGTAAGCCGGCCCGTCCCGGCGCCGACGTCGATCACCGTCTTGCCGGTGAAATCCACCAGCGACAGCAGCTCATCCGTGTCCCAGCCGAGGAAGGGCTGGGCGTCGTAGACCGCCGGGTCCACCGCATAGACGACCAGGTCCGTCAAGGTCGAGAGGACGGTCACCTCGGCCCGGCGCGTCTCGGCAGGGTCGCCGGCCCCCTCGCCCGGAGGCGCGGCCAGTACGCGGTCCAGCCACCCGTTCAATGCGGGGCACTTGTGGCGCATATACCACTCGACGGCAGGGTTGGCCCGCAGGGCCACCGCCAGCTCCTGCTCCGGCAGCCACCCTGGCAGCCAGCTCAGTTGGACCTGCTCCAGCAGCAGGAGCGTGTTGAAAGAAATGCCAGACATGTCCATCCAATCAAGAGGCATGTGGTTCGTCTCCAGACCGTGCAACGGCATCACCTGTTCGCCATGAGCCATCCGGTCAACGCTTCAGTGCCCGTCCCGCTCCGGTTCTCAGTTCCCAAGCCCACCGGCCTCATCTATCCCCTAGGTTCCGGAACAGCGGATGATCATCCGGAGAGGCTGTCTCACGAAGGAGGCCGGCTTTGAGCCTGGCAGCCACCTCGACCTCACGAACCAGAATGCCGGTAGGAGCTTGCACGCCGGCTTTTGCCACAGCGGGTGCAAGCCCATCATCCTTGGTGACAAGCAGTGTCTTCTCCAGAAGCCGCCGGGCCAACAGGCGCTGAACTTCCTCGACCACGCCATCACTGGGCACGCGCGTGTCAATCACGAGGACCGGCACTGTTTCCATCAGTCCGAACACAGTGGAGTGCCAGGCGCCCTCAGAAGTTCGCAGATTGTCCCACTCGAGGTAGTTGCTCTGGAACCGGCTGGTGGTCCTCGTCGTGACGGCGGCGGGCTCCAGGAGAACCACGACACGGTACGGGTGCAGGCCACGCTCGAGGCGGAACCGGAAGGTGGCCGTCTCGGGCCGCGAGGTCCCCAACAGCAACGCCGACGGCGGGAGCGCCTGGTAGAGAAGGATGTGTGCCCAAAAGAGGCAGAGCGCGAACGTGAGTGAGAAGGGCAGCCTCACACCGTTCGCGGAGAAGGCAATGTTGGTGGCTAGAGGGACAATCGGGCCCCATAGGTAGAAGTGGATTCGGGAACGCATGACGAGCTTGAGCATCGCTGCCGCCTGGCCCCAGGGAACGCTGCCGTACAGGCGAGTGGTGATGGCCCAGGTCCGAATGTCCATGGGTAGAAGCAGCAGGTAATAGCCTGCCATCAGCCAGAAGAGAAGCCTTACGATAGTGTATTGCGTCACTGCGCTCCTCAGTCTCGTGTGGAACCGCCTGTCAGCGCAACGGGGTGAATAGCCAGCTCGCGATGTTCGCCCCGAACACACGGAGGGCAAAGCTATTTGCCAAAAAGAGCAGTCCCAGGGACGTCAGTATCAGCACCCCTGGCAGGGCGGCCAGGATAGCACAGCCGCCGGGCACGGACGCAAAGGGCACAGGCCCTCTGCTCAGATCGCCCCTCTCCAGTTCGTCGATCGTGTAGATCGCTGGTGACCTGCGCCGAGGCCTCTCGCGGCCTGCAGCCCTTCCACACAGGGCAAGGAGCACCGCACAGCCCAGGAATAGGATGCCTCCCAGGAGGCTTCGCCCGGGCTCCATGTGCCATCCCTCGCTGCCAACTCTGACGACGAGCAAAACTGCGGCGGCTATGACGGCAAACATGGCAATCGATGCGAGCAACCTGCCCACTTCCACCGGACAACCACGCATCTGTTGGCTCCTTGGCATATGAGGCGCCCATGGCGCCTCTCTGTCCCGTCCCTCTCCCGCGGCATGCTGAGGAACACCCCTGGCGACACCCGCTTTGCGGTGGCAGTGCCGCAGTGCAGCCAGCCCCGCCAACGGCGACCGGCCAGCGACCGGATACGCTCCGTGTCCAGCTTGCCCCTGGTGCCCCAGCCCGCCTTGCTGGCTAGGATCTCGGGCCGGAACTGGGCATACAGGCGATAGGCCCCCATTCTACCATACACCGGCCCTCATATCAAGGCGCGTGAGTTGAGGCCGGAACACATGCCGGTGCACACCCCGACAAACCGGCGTATTCCTCCTCGTGCCGTCGCTCCGCGGCGGCACGCCCTCCCCGACGCTCCGCGTCCCATCGGTCCATCGTCCGTGGTCTGTCGTCCCTCGCCCCGGCCCTGTACGGGTGGGGTTTCCCCCCTTGGCGGCTCCCCCCACGACATCCGCGCCCGGGCGCGTGCTCGGAACCAGGCGCCGCCCGGCCGCCGCGCTCAACTGATCCCGAGGGTGCAAGCCGGGAACCTCCGAGAGCCTGTAGGCGTCTCTGCTCCAGAGCTCATTCCTTATCTTGTGCAGGGAGGACAATCAGATGAAACGCCTTCAGGGTCTGCTCACCCTTGTGCTCGTGTCTCTGTTCTTGTTGGCGGCCTGCGCGCCGGCCACGACCTCGGCCCCCACAGGCAATCCAACCTCGGCGCCGGCCTCGGCCGGCGCGCCAAGCGTCGTGCCGCCATCGCCCACCCCGGTGCAGCCCGCTCCCACGCCCACGCCCCAGGCCATCCCACCCACCGCCACCACCCCGCCGCGCTCCATCACGCTCCAGGAACCCCAGGGGGGCGCGACCCTATCCAGTCCGGCCCGCGTCCAGGGCTCGGTTACCGTATCGCCCTTCGAGTCGACCCTGCGCGGCCGCGTATACGACGCCAGCGGCGCGGTGGTCGGTGAGGGGCCGGTCATGGTGTCGGCCGAAATGGGCCAACCCGGCACCTTCGACGGGACCATCCCCTTCACCGTCGCCACCGCGGGGCCGGGCTATGTCGAAGTGGCGGAGATCAGCCCCAAGGACGGTTCCCCAATCATCGCCACCGGCGTCAACGTCCTCCTCGCGCCGCAGGGCACCGGAGCAATCGAGCTCCCCGCAGCCGGCGAGCGCGTCACCCTGCCCCTCCGCATCCTGGCCCGCCTGGGCCGGCCCGGCGAGCAGGTGACGGCCACCCTGCGCTGGCAGGATGGCACCGAGCTGGCGCAGGCCTTCACCCTGCTGGAAGGCGAGGATGGCGGGGGGTTGCTCATCGCCGGCCTGAGCTGGCCCGGAGAGAGCCAGCCGCCGGAGCCACCCACCCAGCCGGCGACGCTGGCCATCACGGGGGACTCCGTCGCCGTGCAGCAGGTGGTCGTGGTCCTCAGCCCGAGCGATCCAGACACGGTGGCAGTCAAGCTCTACTTCCTGGCTGGGCGAGGACCTGCAGGAGGTGCAGCAGCGCATCCCCAAGACAACCAAGATCGCCACGGCCGCGTTGGAGCACCTTCTGTGGGGCCCTCCATCGCCGAACCTCGCCGGCTTTGGGACGGAAATCCCCACGCCGCAGCAGGTGTTGGCCTTCCCGGGCCGCCAATCAGACTGGGGACCCCGGGTCAGGCTGCTCAGCGTGACCATTGTGGATGGTGTCGCGACGGCCGACTTTTCAAAGGAGATGGAGGCGTACGGCGGTGGCTCGCTCCGGGTAAAGCTCATTCGCGATCAGATCACCCAGACCCTCAAGCAGTTCTCCACCGTGCAGCAGGTGATCATCGCCGTCGAGGGCGAGACGGAGACGGTGTTGCAGCCGTAGGGCGGGTTTCCATACCCGCCGGCCCTGTAGGGCGGGTTTCCATACCCGCCGGCCCTGTCGGCGGGTCACCACACCCGCCGGCCCTGTAGGGGCGGGTCTCAGACCCGCCCATTCGCGGCGAGGCCTCAGCATAGATCCTGGAATGGGTCCAGGCCTAGTAGCGGATCCATTCGGCGATTTCCGCGACCACCTCTTCCGCCACGTGTCCCTCGTTTTCGTATTCGGCGGGCGTGCTTTTGCCTTCACCGGCGACGAATAGATGATTCAGGTCGGGGAAAAGCTTGAGCTGGACGTCTGAGCGCGACGCCAGGGCCGACTTCCACCCGTCAAAGTCGACGCTGGTCACCTGGTAGTCGCGCCCACCCTGCAGGATGAGCATGGATTGCTTCAGCCCTCTGGCTGCCTCGGCCGGGTTGTAGCCGCGTAGGTCGAGCCAGAAACTGGCCGGAGTGCCAAGGGGGAGGCCATCGACGGCTGCCGCAGCGGTGAGGTTAGGGTCTTTCACGCGAGCCACCTGGACCGCCAGTTCGTCCAGTTGAGCCTGGTCTTCGGCAGAGATGCCGTCCAGGCCAAAGATGTACGTGAACTGCTCTAGCATGAGGTCTTCTAGCGGCCGCACTGGCCCGGCCATGACGATCAGGCCGGCGATCTGAGGGTCGGCCGCCCCAATCCTCGGCAGCAGATAGCCGCCCAAGCTGTGCCCCAGGACATAGATCCTGGCCGGGTCTATGCCTTCCGTCTGGCGCAGCAGATCCACGGCCGCCAGGGCATCGTCTGTGGTCTCCTCTTTGGACGTCAGCCTGGCCACCATTTCTGGGGTGAACCTGGAGGCATACTGCCGGCTCCGCTTCTCGTAGCGCAGCACGGCGATACCCTGGGAGGCCAATCCCCATGCCAGGTCGCGAAACGGCTTGCTGGGACCCAGGGTCTCGTCGCGGTCATTGGGTCCTGATCCATGCACCAGCACGACCGCCGCAAATGGGCCTTGGCCCACTGGCAGGGTCAGCGTCCCAGGCAGCGCCCATTCCCCCCCGCTGCCGACCGCTACCTCCTGCTCGCGAAAGGCATCAGCCTTGACGTAGGCCGGGGGAACATAAGAGGTCGGCGGGGTCGTTTCTGCCGGCTGGAAGAACAACCCCGCGACTTTCCCGGACGGGTCATACACGATTTTCAAATCGATCGCCGCCTTCTCAAATTGCCATGTGACGTATACGATGTCGTACACGACGCCGGACTGCTCGTATGTGACCGCATGCGTGCCGGCGGTTTGCTCGAAGGCGCCCAACTGCGGCTCCAGCGACTCACGTGCCTCCTTCACCTTGTCGAGCGGGAAGACGCTTTTCATCGTGGCGTCGAATTTCTCCACCACCGCGGCATAGTCGCCCTTCAGGAACTGGTCGGCGAATGCCTCTCCTTCCGCGATCCGCTCTGGCGATACCGTGGCCACCGCGGATAGGGCTGTGGCCTTTGCCTCGGGCGTGTCGGTCGGGACGGCCAGGGCTGTGGGCTGTGGAAGACTGGTGGGGCCGGCAGTGCCGGTCGCCTGGGGACGATTGGTGAGCGAAACGCCATGGCTCGGTGTGGGGATCGGGGCTGTGTTGCTGCAAGCGATCAGGGTGCTTGCCAGCAAGACCAGCACGATAGCACGGACGGATAGGTTTCATGCTTCTCCTCTTGGTGGGGTCGAACCCCCACGCTCTGCCTGTAGGGCGGGTTTCCATACCCGCCCACCCTGTCGGCGGGTCTCCACACCCGCCCCCTGCCGGCTCACCCTACGACATGCGCGCCCTGGTTGGCCGGTACCACGCCCCGCCCGGCCCAACCACCACCCACTCCGTGTTCGACCAAAGGCCGTAGCCGGCCGCGTTGCTCGTCCGTACTCGGTAGTACAGCCGGCCCGGCTGCCGGCCCGTCACCTGGTACTGGGTGCTGTAGCCCAGGTACCGGACGATGGGCGAAGAAAACGCCGGGTTGTCATCTTCCTCCAGGCGGTACTTCGTCGCGTCCGGCCACATCGCTCCAGTCCACCAGGTAGCTCGCCGTCGCCGTCCGGGTTGCCGATAGGGGCAGGATCGGCGCGTCCGGCGGCACGTTTTGCACGACCACCATCTCCGCGTTCGACCAAGGGCTAAAGCCGGCCGCGTTGCTGGTCCGCACGCGGTAGTACCGCACGCCCGGCAACCGGCCGGTCACATAGTACAGGGTGCTGTAGCCCAGGTAGCGGACGATCGGCGAGGAAAACGCCGGGTTGTCATCCTCCTCCAGCCGGTACTTTGTCGCTCCGGCCACATCGCTCCAATCCACCCAGTAGTCGCCGTTGCCGTCGGGGTTGCTGATAGGGTAGAGGATGGGGGGCGTCCGGCGGCACAGCGTCGACGACGGCCGTCTCTATGTTCGACCAGGGGCTGTTCCCGCCAGCGTTGCTCGCCCGCACGCGGTAGTGCCAGCGTGCCCGCGTGCCTGGCCTCCCACCTGGTACTGGGTGCTGCCACCCGCGTAGCGCACCGTGGGCGACGTGAACCCATAGTTGTCATCCTCCTCGAGGGCGTACGCCGTAGCCCCCGCCACCGCGCTCCAATCGACGAGGTAGGTACCATCTCCATCGGCGTTGCCAATCGGCAACAGGGTGGGGCTTGGGAGAGATTCACCGGCCAGCACAAAGGTGGGGTTGACGTGATAGTGGTTCGTCCAACACAGCATCCCCAGCCCATGCACGCAGTCGCTGCCTTCTATCCCAACCCAGACCGTGTGCGGCCCGCCGCTCGGTGGGCAGTAGAACGCCCCGCTTCCCATGCCAAAGCCCACCGTGCCCGGTTCGGACTCGATGTGTTCCCCGGTCCCGCCATACACTCCTCGGTCATAGCAGCCCACCAGCTCCGGGGGGAGGAGCGGCGCGTCCGACCAGTGAAAGACGACAGGGATCCCATCCACTGGCCTGCCCTCGGCATCCTCCACCCGCACGTTCAGCGTCGAGTCATCCCGTATCGCCCGCAGCTCCGTCAGGCAGGCCGATCCGTCCCCCGGCTCGACCCACACATCCCCAAACGTCGCCACCAGCCAGTCCCAGTCCCGTTCGACCCCATCATAGTCCAAGACACGCACCGTGCCGCACGGCGAGTCGAGCGGGCTCATCGCCATCGTCGGGTACCGGACCTGATCCGAAGGCTCGTCCGACCGCGCGATCCCAACCGGCCAGGCCAGGGCCATCAGGGCCGTCACGGCCAGGATGCGGGCCACGCTTCGCATTCGTGCTTTCATCGATTCTCCTCACTGAGTTGGCCGGCGCCTGCCGGCATTGCCCCGCAGGGCGTTTCCCACAACCATTGTACTCGCCCCCATCCTACACGGCAAGCCGGCGCCTCCCGCCCTCTTCCCCCACTCCCTTCCAGGGAGAGGGTTGAGGTGAGGGTGAGAGTCCAGAGCCTGCTCGGGAGCCCATCCTCTTCTCCTCTCCCTTCCAGGGAGAGGGCGGGGTGAGGGTCGAGCCCCGAGCCTGCACGGGAGCCCATCCTCTTCCCCCTCTCCCTTCCAGGGAGAGGGTTGGGTGAGGGGGCGGATTTAGAGCCTTTCTCGAGCGTCCATCCTCCTCCCCCTCTCCTTCCAGGGAGAGGGCGGGTGAGGGTCGAAGCCCCGAGCCTGCACGGGAGCCCATCCTCCTCCCCCTCTCCCTTCCAGGGAGAGGGCAGGGGTGAGGGTCGTGTCCGGTGCTTGATCGCGCGCGCCCCAAATGATTTATATTCTTAACTGGACAATCCACCTGGAAGATGTATCATGCTCAGTTGTGACGGACACCCAAGAGAAGGTGCCCCGCAGGGACATGCGCGGGTGGGGGCGGCGGAGAAAGCGGCGACCAGCAGTATCAGCCGTTGCGGTGTTGGCTCTACCGGCCATCCCGCATAATCTAGGAAAGGGAGGCGGAAAAATGGAGACAAAAAAGGATGCCGGTTCCGAGCGAGAGCTCGTAATAGAACGGTTCTTTGACGCGCCGCGCGAGCGGGTGTGGAAGGAGTGGACGAGACCCAGAATGGATGGCGCGCTGGTGGGGACCGGGGGGCTTTGCGGCGCCTGTCATCCAGATCGATCTGCCGGTCGGGGCAAGTTAGTACGTGGGTGCATGCGGGCGCCCGACGGCAAGGACTATTGGAGCACAGGGGTCTATCGTGAGATCGTCGCGCCTGAGCGGCTCGTGACCACCGATTCGTTTGCCAATGAGCAGGGCAACGTGGTCCCGGCCTCGTACTATGGCATGAGCGCCGACTTCCCACTCGAGCTGCTCGTGACGATAACCCTCGAAGAGCAGGGGGGCAAGACCAAGCTCATGCCATAGTACAGACCGGGACCACGTTGCCCTGCTCATCGGCAAACGAATCGGTCATCACGAGCCGCTCCGGCGCGACAATCTCACGAATCCAGCCCCTGTCCCAGGAGTAGCTTGCCGTCGGGCGCCCACATGCCAGGAACTTGCCCCGACCCGCAAATCGATCTGGATGACAGGCGCCGTGCAAACTTCCCGGTCCTCCGGCGCGTTCTGGGTCCGTGCCAGCTCTTCCACAGCCGGGCGTCAAAGAGCTAGTTCAATCACGAGCTCTCACTCGGAACCGGCATTCGTTTTCTGTCCCATCTTTCGTCTCCCTTTCCTGGATCCATGCGGGATGACCGGACCAACGGCTAAAATTCGGCCGCACTTCTCCGGCGCCCCCAATTGCGCATGTCTAAGAAACCTGTCTTGGGTGTCCGTCACTTGTGCATAATACACCTTCCAGTGGTAAGTTTCCTATAAAATCATTTGGCGCTACCGAGCAGGCTCTGGACTCGACCCTCACCCCTGCCCTATTCCCTGGAAGGGAGAAGGGGAAGAGGGCGGGAGGCGCCCGCTTGCCCTGTAGTGGGGCCGGTACGAGAATGGTTGTGGGAAACGCCCTCGGGGCAATGCGGGCCGCGCCACAACTCTGTGAGAGAAATAAATAAAACACGAATCCGAAGCATAGGTACCGTATTAGCCGTAACAGCCCTGATAGGACCTGGCCTGGCCGGTTGGGATCGCGCGGTCGGTCGAGCCTTCGATCGTGGTGCGTGGCCGGCGATGAGCCCGCTGCTAGCCACACGGTCCGTGCTCATAGGGGGCGAACGGGAGGCTGGACTGGCTGGTGGCGACGTTTGGGGATGTGTGGTCGAGCCGGGGGAGCGGATCGGCCTGCCTGACGGAGCTCGGCCATGCCGGGATAACTCGACGCTGAACGTGCGGGTGGAGGATTCCGATGGGAGTGCAAGCTGTTTTCCGGCTGGCGCCACTCCTCCCGGAGCTGGTTGGCTGCTATAAGCCGGGGAGTGTATGGCGGGACTGGGGAACACATCGATCCAAAAACCGGGTACGGTGGGCTTTGGCATGGGAAGCGGGGCCTGCTTGCCACCGAGCGGCGGAGCCTCACACCGGTCTAGAGTTGGATAGTCATAAGTGCTGGGGATGCTGTGTTGGACGAACCACTATCTCAATCCCACCTTTCGTGCTGGCCGTGACACCCGAGCCCACCCTGTTGCCGATTGGCAACGCCGATGGACGCACGTCCGTCGATTGGAGCGCGGTGGCGGGCCCGTGCTGCGCGTCGAGGAGGATGACGACTATCCGCCCACGGTGGTACGCGGCGACACCGAGTACCAGTGGCCAGGACGCAGTGGCATCTCGTGCGGGCGACACCCCTGGTCAACGTGAAACAGCCGTCGTCGAAGCTGTGCCGCCGGACGCCCATCCTCTACCCTATCAGCAACCCCAACAGCCTCGGCCGCTGCTAGATGGAGCGACGTGGCCGGATTTTCCGGCTGGAGGAGGATGACAACCCAGGGTTTTCCTCGCCAATCGTCCGCTCACTGGGCTACGGCGCCTGTGACTATGTAACCGGCCGGCTGCCGGGCGTGCGGTTTGCTTCCACGTGCGGACCAGCAACGAGTACGGCTTTAGCCCTTAGTAAAATACAATTTAGAGATGGTGGTCGTCAAAACGTGCACCCCGGACGCGCCGGTCCCCGGGGCTATCGCCAACCCGGACGGCGACAGAAGCTGCCTAGTGGACTGGAGCAATGTGCACCGGGGCGACAAAGTGCCGCCTGGAGGAAGATGACAACCCGGCGTTTTCTTACCCATCGTCCGGTACCTGGGCTACAGCACCCAGTACCAGGTGACTGGCCGGCAGCCGGGCCGGCTGTTCTACCGAGTACGGACATGTAACGCGGCCGGCTACCGTCTTCGTGCCGAACACAGAGTGGGTGTAGGGTGTGGCCGGGCGGGGCGTGGTACCGCTAAGCCAGATCACACATGATTTTTGGTTGAATCGGAAGCGGGGCGGGTATGGAAACCCGCCCTACAGGCAAAGCATGGGGGATCCACCCCGCAAGAGGAAAAGCAGTTAAACCTACCGTCCGTGCTATCGTGCTGGTCTTGCTGGCAGAGACACCTAATCGCTTGCAGCGCCACACCGAGCCATGGCGTTTCGCTCACCAATCGTCCGTGCCAGCCGCCAGAGTCTTCCCACAGCCCGCCGTGCCACCGACACGCCGAGGCAAAGGCCACGGCCCCTATCCGCGGTGGCCGCGGTCCAGAGCAGAGGGGAGCTCGCCGACCATTCCTGAAGGGCAACTATCCGCGGTTGTGGAGAAATTCGACGCCACGATGTAAAGCGTCTTCCCGCGGCGCGTGAGTCGCTGGAGCCGCAGATTCCAGCGCTTGGCCGCACGCGTGCGGTAGCATACGAGCAGTCCGCATATGTATACGTCACATGGCAATTTGAGAAGGCGGCAATCAATTTGAAGAGATCGTCCTTATAACCCGTCCGGAAAGTCGCGGGGTTGTTCTCTTCCAGCCGGCAAGACGACCGCCGACCTCTTATGTTCCCCAGGCCTACGTCTGATGCCTTTCATAGTCGTCGGCAGCGGGGCCATGGGCGCTGCCTGGGACACTGAGCCTCCCCGTGAGGCCAAGGTCCATTTGCGGCGGTCATATGAATAAGGACCCAATGGTCCCGCAGACCAGGCATGGGGACTGGCCTCCCGGGACCGCCGTGCTGCGCTACGAGAAGCGGACCGGCAGTATGCCTAGTTCACCCCAGAAATCGTGGCTGAGGAGACCGCAGATGCCCTGGCGGGCATCTTGTACGCAAGCCCGGCCAGGATCCATCTGTGACTGACAGCTTGCTGCCGACCCTCCGCCATGGCCGGCCTAATCGTCATGGCCGGTGCCAGCACTAGAACCTAGTGCTGGAGCAGTTCACGTACATCTTTCCACCTGGCACGCGTCCGAAGACCCAGGCTCAACTGGACGAGACTGGCGGTCCAGGTGGCTCGCGTGAAAGACCCTAACCTCACCGCTGCAGCAGCCGCCCTCCTCCCCCCTTGGGCCCCGCCCACTCCACGTTTGTACTCGACCTACGCAGAAACAACCCGCGAGGGCGGCCGGAGGGCTGAGAAGTGCCATTCTCATCCTCCAGGGTGGCACGACTGCCCAGGTGACCAGCGTCAACTATGAAGAGTGGAAGTCGGCCCTAGCGTCAGACGTCCCCAGTTCAAGCTTTTCCCGACCTGAATCTGTTCGTCGCCGGTGAAGGCGAAAGCACGCCCGCCGACGCAATACGAAAACGAGGGACACGTGGCGGAGTGGCGGAAATCACCGAATGGATCCGCTAGGCCTGGACCCCATTCCAGGAACGTGAGAGCCTCACCGCGAATGGGCGGGTCTGAGACCCGCCGCCGGGTGTGGTGACCCGCCGACAGGGCCGGCGGTGTATGGAAACCCGCCCTAGGGGCCGTGAGGCTGAGTTGCGACACGGTCTCGGTCTCGCAACAGCGATAATCACCTGCTGCACGGTGGCGAAACTGTTGAGGGTCTCGGTAATCTAATCGCCCGAATGAGCTTTACCCGGAGCGAGCCACCGCCACGTCTCCGTCTCCTTTAAAAGTCGGCCATTGAGCAACACCATCCACAATGGTCACGCTGAGCCCGGGTCTCCGGTCGTTGGGCGGCCCGGGGAAGGCCAACACCTGCTCGGCGCTAGGTCCCCGACGAGCTCGGCGATGGAGCCGCAGAAGGTCCAGCGCGCCGTGGCAATCTTGGTTCATCTTGGGGATGCGCTGCTGCACCTCCTTGCACTATCGCCCGCCGATGAGGAGCTTTTCGACGGCCGCCGTCCCTGGATCGCTTGGGCTGAGGACACAGCCACCTGCTGCACGGCGGCAGAGTCCGCCCTGATGGTCCCCGCCGCCGGCTGGGTGGGTGGCTCCGGCGGCTGGCTCTCTCCCGGGCCAGCTCAGGCCGGCGATAGGCGACCCACCATCCTCGCCCCCTTGCAGCAGGGTGAAGGCCTGCGCCAACTCGCAATCCACACGCAGGGTCAGTCACCTGCTCAGGCGGGCCAGGATGCGGAGGGCCAGGTAAGCACTGGCCGGCTCGGAGGCTCGCGAATCGCTCCGGTACCCCTTGGCGAGGACGTTGACACCAGTGCAGCGATGATCAGACGTTCTTGAGCTAATCTCCGCCACTTCGACATAGCCAGCCGTGCGATGGTGAAGGGGATGGTCCCGTCGAGGTTCGGGTTGGCCCGTCCGGCGGACGCATGACCAGCCTCACCGACCACCGCCTCACGTCCGTACGCCGGCCGCGCAGGGTCCGAGCTCAAAGGCGATACGGGCAAAGAAGACCCCTGGACAGCAGCTGACAGGCCGGCCTGGGGTTCCTGGACCCGTGATGGAGCGCGGCGGGGTGGTGGCGGTGAGTGAGCACCGGTGTGGAGGTGGGCTGCGCCCGGGCGCGCTGAAAGCACGACTGGGCGCGGGTCGAGGCCGGCGCCAAAGTCCCTGTGGGGGCCGAGGTCCATAGGCCGGCGCGCCGACGGGAATTACGCACGCAAAGGTAAGCCCTGAAGGTATTTCATCTGATTGTCCTCCTCACAAGGATAATGAGAACTGGAGCAGAGACGCCTACAGGCTCTCGTCCGCTTGCATTTACGGTATCTCAGCCGCAAAGGGCGGGTCTGAGAGCCCGCCGTACAGGTCCAGAATCGAGGAGGGTTCCTACCCACCGTACATAGCGCACAGACGAGAGGTAATCTTGTCGCGGATGGTGACGTAGGCCCTCTCAGAGGGCGGTGCCACCGTCGGCCCCCGAATCGCGCTCCGATGTCGTGGACGCTATATGTTATAGCATAGCGATCGACGCGGAGACCCGGGAGGGCGTGCCGCCGCGGAGCGACGGCACGAGATCAGGGGTGTGCACCACGTGTTCCGGCCTCAACTGGCGCGCCTTGAAGTCGTGGAGTGGGAGCCTATCGCCTGTATGCCAGTTCCAGCCCGAGATCCTAGCCAGCAAGGCAGGCTGGGGCGAGCTGGACACGGAGTTTGGCCGGTCGCCGTTGGCGGGCCTGCTGCACTGCGGCACTGCCACCGCGTCGTGGCCGTATCCTCGGCATCTGCCGCAGACGCAGACGCCATGCGCACCTCATATGCCAAGGAGCCGACAGATACGTGGTTGTCCGTGGAATAGGCCTCTGCGCATCGATTGCCATGTTTGCCGTCATAGCCGCCGCAGTTTTGCTCGTCGTCGTTGGCAGCGAGGACCCCGGGCGAAGCCTCCTGGGAGAGGTCCTTGTTGGGTCGTGCGGTGCTCCTTGCCCTGTAGCAGGCCGCGAGAGGCCTCGGCGCAGGTCACCAGCAATCTACACGATCGACTGGAGAGGGCGATGTTGAGCAGAGGGCCTGTGCCCTTTTGGTGCCCGGCGGCTGTGCTGTTGGCCGCCCTGCCAGTGAGTACTAACATCCTAGGGACTGCTCTTTTTGGCAAATAGCTTGCCCTCCGTGTCTTCGGGGCAAACATGGCGAGCTGGCTCCGCCCGTTTCCGCGCGAGACTGAGAAGCGCAGTGACGCAATACACTTATCGTAAGGCTTCTCTTCTAGCTATGGCAGGCTATTACCTGCTGCTTCTACGGACATTCGGCCTGGGCCATCACCACTCGCCTGTACGAGCGTTCTCTGGGGCGGGGCGGAGCAGCGATGCCAAGCTCGTCATGCGTTCCCGAAGGTCTCCTGGGGCCCAAATGGCCGCCTCCTAGGCAACTCTGCCAACCGCTGTGAGGCTGCCCTTCTCACTCACGTTCGCGCCTCTTGGGCGCACATCCTTCTCTACCAGGCGCTCCGCGGTCTCAGGACATCGCAGCCGAGACGGCCGCCCCTCCGGTCCCGTCAAGTTGGCCTGCGCGGGCACGTGCCGTCTCGTGGTTCTCCTGGAGCCCGCCGCCGTCACGACGAGGACCACCAGCCGGTTCCAGAGCAACTTCCTGGTGGGACAATCTAAAAATTCCTGAGGCACCTGGTCCCATCTGTTCGGACTGATGGAAACAGTGCATCCTCGTGATTGGCACGGTGCCGTGGCGTAGTAGAGGAAGTTCAGCGCCTGGCTGGAG
Source organism: uncultured Chloroflexia bacterium (assembly GCA_963701775.1). Classification (GTDB taxonomy): domain Bacteria; phylum Chloroflexota; class Anaerolineae; order JAAYZQ01; family JAAYZQ01; genus DAOQVR01. The sequence goes on along the minus strand of CAVPBH010000021.1, from coordinate 3,152 downwards.
AAGACACTGCTTGTCACCAAGGATGATAGTACATATGGCAAAAGCCGGCGTCCGAGCTACCTACCCGTCTCGTTCGTGAGGTCGAGGTGGCTGCCACCTCCTTCCGTGAGACACTGTTGCGGAACCTAGGGGATAGATGAGCCGTGGGCTTGGGAACTGAAACCGGAGCGGGACGGGCACTGAAGCTGAGCCGATGGCTCATGGCGAACGGGTGATACCATTGCACGGTCTGGAGACGAACCACATGCCTCTTGATTGGACATGTCTGGCATTTCTTTCGAACACGCTCCTGCTCGAGCATCAACTGATCAGGGTGGCTGCCGAGAGCGGTGGCCCTCGGCCCGCTGTCAAGTGTATATGCACCACAACACATGAACGGGTGGCTGGACCACGTTCCTGGCCGCACGCCGGCGAGGGGGCCGGCGACCCTGCCGAGACGCGGCCAGGTGAGACGTCCTCTCGACCTTGACGGACCTGGTCGTCTATGCTGTGGACCCGGCAGTCTGCGACACCCGCTTCCTCGGCTGAGAAACAGATGAGCTGCTGTCGCTGGTGGAGTTCACCGGCAAGACGGTAATGACGTCAGCGCCGGGACAGGCCGACTTACATTGGCGGCGGAGAAGGCGCAAACCGTGTTCGCCGTGATTGTGGCCAACCTGCGCGCCTATCTCAAGCAGCAGCGAGGACGGCAGAATGTCTATCCGGTGGCACGCCGACATCCCCACTCCCGGCGCAGACGGCAATATGACGATGAGCGGGCACGTCTTTGGGGACGCGCCGGAAGCGAATACCAGAAAAAAATACAGCCAGGTGACGAAGCCAGGCGGAGTAATCATCCTCTGCCCCATCTGGACAATGACAGCCACCAATTTTTCTAGAAAACGGAAGTATTGGCTGACTCCCCTAAAACGAGAGTACTATGCCAACCAAGAATCGTTATCGTCAAGGGCAGACCCTCGCCGCGGAGGGCGACGGCCTGGCCGAGCAGGTGGCCGAGGGGCTCGCTGGCAACGCGAGAGCTTTCCTGCACCACGTGGAAATCCACCATCTGCGACGCGTGCGACGCCTGCCAATCGGACCCGTGCCGCAGCTGTGTCGTCGGCGACGAGATCCTCTATCCGGAGAGCTCACGACGCCGATGCGCTCGGCGGTGCGAGCCCGGTCTACTGGTTCACCGTCTCGGCGCAGACCAAGCTCTTCATGGACCGCTGCTATGGGCTGGTGGACGAGGAGGTTTGCGCTGCGAGTGGCGATCAGTACAGCGACACGTCCCCTTCTCGTCGGGGGCCGTGAACGCTTTCCGGACGAGCCTCAGGAATTAGGTTCGGTTCGTGCGGCGAGGAAATCGCGACTTGTCCCCGGCAGCGCGGCGGGGCAGTGCAAGCGGTACCGGCGGCACGGGCACGAGCTGGGAAGCGGCTGGGAGGCGGGGGTAGTTTGCCCGTCTCCCCGTGGGGGAAGGTCAAGCCCGCGCCGGCCTGCGGAGGCGGGTATGGAAACCCGCCCTACTGCCCTGCGGAGCCTAACGAAACTCTAACGCTCCGATCACCAATTCTAAACGTATAGGGAATAGGAGGTACCGTGGAAAGTGAGGGGTCGGGGTAGAAGACTCGTTTGCGTATTCGGCTGGTCCTGGGGATCCCGATTGGGGTCAACTATACGTAGTTGTAACTGCTTCGCTGGCGACGTACTTTCCGGGGCGTTATGGGGATTGGAGCAGGCTTGGGTGTGGGGGATTCTGACGAGCATACTCTTTTTTTGCGTCGTACTGCTCGAGCTAGCGCAGTGGCAAAGGCGTGGGGCACTGCGGCTCAGACGTCACGCTGTTCACTCTTTAAGGTGGGTGGCGAACGTCAGCCATGACGCTTTCAGATTTAATACGCAATGCGCCGCTGCTCCTCTGGCACTGTGAGTTCGCGTCCGTGTGGATCGCGACAGTAGTCGGCGGCGCTGGGTCCCAGGCGGGGACACGGCGGTATCTTTAAACCTGGTGCACTGCACTGGGCGGGCGGGGCCTCGCTCAATCGTGTAGGCTATGGCAGGAAACATGAACAAGGCGACGCGGCGGCAGCGCTGCGATCGCGATGACGATAATCATAAGCAGCGAATCCTGGTGGTGCCGCATTTTGGACCGGCTGTGGGGCTAAATTATTTGGTGGGGGTTTAGTTTCTGGAGACGCGGCGAGAGCCAGAGCTCTGCAGCACGCCCACGCGAGGCACTGGAGCTTCACAGAGACCGGGCGTGGACACTCACTCAACTGGTGGTGCGCAACTGTAGGCCAACGGCGCGCAGTGCTTTGTAGTAGTTTAGGACAGCCCGAAGGGGGGCCACGACGTCGGGGCCAGAATCCAGCGGGTCCGCGCCAAAAGTGAGGTGACACCAATCCGCAGACAGTAGTTGACCCATTTCACCGCGCTCACAGTAGCGGCGGGGATCCCAGTGCTGGGGTGGTTGACCGAGGGGCAAAGCCTCTGCCGGTTGGGAATCAAGCAGGCAGCCGTTAATCGGCTGGTGCGGCGGAGAGCCTGTTGGGTTGCCAGACTAACAGGCAGGATTATGAGACCCCAAGTTCTCAGAAACCAGGGTATGGAAATTCGTGCGGAGAGCGGGACCCGCGCCGGCACGTCTTGGGCCGCTCACCAGTTGGTGAGCACTTTTGATCGAAATCAACTCGGTGAGATGTTGTAGGACCTGCCGATGCCGACAAGAGCTTTAGGCGATTGTCCCCCACTAGAAGCCGAGCCGGAAACAGAAGCGGGAAGCGCGCAAAGAGGGGCGCAGAGAGTTCCGACAGCACTAGTGACCAACCATGTAAATGTGGAGGGAGGGAAATCTCCACCTGCTGAGCCGAACGGCGCGGGCGAGGCGACACGTGATCAAATCCTGACGACGCTGCTTCCGCGAACAACGACGGGCAAGCAGTGACGGGCTGGACGTGGTCTCGCAGGCATGGGAAATCCGGCGGCGCACATGCGACATCATAACTGCGGGACGGATTGGGAATGCAGTTCAGGGAGAACTCGGAAACTGAATACGCACCTCTACGGGCTGGACTACAAGCCACGCATGGCCGCTGTAGTGGGAGATGAGCTAGGCCAACCGGAAGCTGTGGACGCTTTTCGGGGCTGCGCCAGAAAATAAGCAAAATATG
>CAVPBH010000020.1:0-296595 GCA_963701775.1 uncultured Chloroflexia bacterium | reverse complement strand
CCTCTACAACCTGGAAGGCTTTGGCAGTGACGGCCGCATCATGGCCGGCATGGCGCCCTACGGCCTCACCAAGTACGCCATGGCATACCTCACCGACACGCTCGTCAAGGAGACCAGAGGCACCCCCATCATCGTCGGAGCCCTGCGGCCGGGCATGGTCATCACCCGGCTGATTACCGATCAGTACGAGGGCAAGCCGGAGGAGTGGGCGCGCGCCAAAGGGATTTTCAACATCCTCGCCGACCGCGTGGAGACGGTGACGCCCTACCTGGCCCGCCGCGTACTCGCCAACACCCGGACGGGCGTGCGCATCCGCTGGCTGAGCGGCGCCAAGAGCACACTCCGTTTCCTCACCGCGCCCTTTCACAAGCGGCACGTGGTCGACTAACGAATCTCACCCCAGCCGCGCATGCACCCGGCCGCCCAGGCGTAGCCACACAATGCGGCCGTCCGTGTCGCGCAGGAACTCGCCCCGGTCGCCCTTCATCGGCTCCTCCAGAACGACGAGCCGGTCCTCGGCGTACAGCGCCGCGCGCACCGGAGGCGGAGACCCCAGCGGCGGGCAATCCGGCGTGGGAAAGCCGCCCTTGTTCGTCACCTGCACGACCATCCCTCCCTCACGGGGATAGATCTCGAGGGTATCCGCCGCCGCGTCGTACCGGCCTGCGTAGGGCAGGAGTGCATCCTCCGGCAGGTCGAGCGGCACCGCCTCGGGCAGGGCCAGGTCCAGGTACTCTTTCGTCGCCCAGTTGGCGACGCCGTAGGTCAGCGGATCGCCCTCCTCGCTGTTGGTCAAGACCACCACCGCGAACTGCCGCGACGGCACGATCCGTAGGTAGCTCACCTGGCCTTTCGTCCCGCCGCCATGGCCGATCGCCTTCGTCCCGCCCACCGTTAGGATGCTCCAGCTCAGGCCGCACATCGCGATTCCCGTGGAAGGCAACACCGGCTTCTGCATGAGATCGAGCGACTCCCGCGAGAGCAGGCGGGTGCCGTCCGGCGCGGTGCCGTCTCCCATGTGAAAGTGCGCGTAGCGCAGCAGGTCCCCGGCTGTGCAGACGAGGCCGCCGGCCGGGTGTACGGCACGCCCGACGGCCCAGGGGCGGGCCACCTTCGGCTGCTTGTCGACCACCTCGTGACCCACGACGAACCGGTGCGTGATGACATCCTGCGGGAAGAAGAAGGACTGCTTCAGGTCTAGCGGGTCGAGCACCAGCTCCTGGATCGCCCGCTCGAAGGTGGTACCCGTCACGACCTCCAGCACGCGCCCTGCCAGGTAAAAGCCCGAGTTGTTGTAGGACCAGATCTCGCCCAATGGCATGAGCTGCGGAAGCTCGGCGATCTTGGTCACCATCTTGGCGAGTGCATCGTCGCCCATCCCGAAATCGTTGAAGTAGTCCCCCTCCCAGCCGCCGGTGTGGGTCAGCAGGTGGCGCATCGTGACCCGGGCCGCGACCGTCTCGTCCATCAGCTTCAGGTCGGGCAGGTAGGTGCGGATGGGCTCGGCCAATCCGAGCTTGCCCCTCTCCACCAGCCGCATGACGGCCGTGGCAACGAACGTCTTGGTGATCGATCCGACCTGGAAGAGCGTGTGCTCTGTCACAGGCAGCGGGTGCTCGACGCTCGTGATGCCAAAGGCCGAAATCAGCGCCCGGCCCTCATACAGGACGCCCACCACCGCGCCGGGGATGGGAAGCCGGCTCATCTCGTGGGCCACCTGATCGTGGACAGCTCGGAAGCGATCGTCTGGGATCTCGCCAATGGCGCTCTGGTCAATCATACGTCTCTCCTTTGTCGTGATCTCGATGTCTCGCCGCTTTTCTACTTCTGACCTGCTGTTCCCGCCGATAGCGCATAGGAGTTCATTTCAGCGACGAGACGAAATCCCATCTTCGTATACAACGAATTCGCCGGTGCGTTGTCCTCATCAACAAACAAGACGATGCGAGGATAAAGTTGCAGCAGAACCCGGCAGACCTCACCGATACACGCCGTGGCATAGCCCATCCTTCTGTATCCCTGGAGTGTGAAGACATTCGCCAACTCCACCCCGGCATCATATGGAAGCATTGCCGTCACCATGCTTTTCACGCCACCATCGTCCCAGAGGTACACCTGATCCTCTGCCAGCACTCTCATGATGTCTTGTTCAAGGTCTTCGGTCTTGGTCATGCCCAGATCTTCTCGATAGTATTCCCTGAAGAGGAGTACGAGTTCGTGCATGTCTCTAGGGACGGCGCGGCGCAGTGCCCCGCTCGTTGGTCTCTTGTTCCCAATGCTTACGATCTCATACAGGTAGTCCTTCCCGGCAAACACCACGTCGGACTGGGTCTTGCTTTTCCAGGATTCGGCAAACCGTAGTGCCGTCTCTCCATACCCCATCACTCGCGGTATGTCAATCTGTCTTTTGACGAACTCTTCGATAGCGCAGTGGATAGCCTCATCCATATGCGCCTCACTTGCGAAAAAGTACAGGCTTCTCGTTTGAACAAAGACAGCAATCACTTCGCCATGTTCGATACCTAAGGCAAATACCTGGTCGTCAGATCCTCCCCTTTGTTCACAGCAGTACTCAAGGATGCCAAGTTTCAAGCTGTTGACAGCGCAGCGGCTTTTCAACAACGGAGATGCTCGCTGTCGAAATGTGGCAAGGTTGCTGCAAAAGGTGATGTCCATCGTGAATCTCTGGCCTGGTATTGTGCACCGGAAGTCTCTCCTGGTCAAACCGAGTGCGCGCCCCATGGGGTAACATGCGCCGGCCTTTACTTGACGCCCCCCGATTCTGCGTTACGATGAGTCGTGATGTTGGCAGATATCGCTAGTGGGGAGGGAAGCGCTTGCCCTCGCAGGCAATGAAAAAGCACCAGCCGAAGCCCGAAGCGTCACCGAAGGCGGCGGGCGGGCGGGCGGCGGGCGGTTGACATGCAATGTGTGTTGTGCTACACTCCGCGTGGACTCTGGCTCCATCCATCCCATCCGTACTAGGCTGTTGTGTGACGGAGACTCTTGCCACTCCCAGAGCTCCGGCACAGCGCGGCCGACCGCTGACCAAGAGAAAGGATAACCGTATGGGCTACACACAAGAGTTGGCCGACTTTGCATCGGGGACCAAGTTCGAGGACCTGCCGGCCTCGGTGGTCGACTACACCAAGCTCGTCTTTCTCGACACGCTCGTCTGCGGCCTCGCGGCGAAGGAGTTTGAGCGCTCGCGGATGCTCCAGTCGGTGGCCAGCCAGTTGGGCGGGCCACCCGAATCCACGGTGTATGGCCTGCCGAGGCGCGTCTCGGCAGCAGCAGCGGCCATGACCAACTGCGAAATGACCAATTTCCTCGACGCCGACGACACCTTCTTCTCCTCCAACCACTTTGGCGCCTTCAGTGTCACCTCAGCCCTGGCGGAGGGAGAGCGCCTCCACAAGCCGGGCCGCGACGTCATCTTGGCCACGGCGCTCGGCTTTGAGGTGAACGCGCACGTCAACCTGTCCCTCAAGTGGATGGACTTTATCGACGGGCAGTTCAAATGGAGCAGCGTCAGCGGCATGGGATTCGCTGCCTTTGGCGCCATGGTCAGCGCCGGCATCCTCCTGGGGCTCAACCAGGAGCAGATGCGCAATGCGTTTGGGCTGACCGGCTGGATGGCGCCCGGCCCTGGTGGCGGCCGGAGCATCAGGGGGCAGCAGTTCTACTCCCAGAAGTACGGGCCCTACACCACGCCCACGATCACCGGCATACTGGCCGCGATGTTCGCGCAGCAGGGCTACGTGGGCGAACAGAACACGCTGGACGGCGACGATGGTTTCTGGAAAACCCAGTCCTCCGTCAGCACAGACCAGGGGCTACTCACCTGGGAGCTGGGCAAGAAGTGGTGGATAGAAGAGACCTCTATCAAGTTCTATCCGTCCTGCCGCTACACTGCCGCGCCGCTGGACATGCTATATAAGCTCATGGCCGAGGAACACCTCACGGCCGACGAGATCGAGTCCATCGAGGTCGCGCTCAACCCGATGGCCTTCACTATCCCCATGTTCAGGAACCCTGCGAAGAAGATCGACGGGAGCGACCACCGGGCGCCGCTGAACGCGCAGTTTAACATCCCGTACGTACTGGCCGTGGCCATGCTCGGGCATCGCCCCGGCCCCGGGTGGCACCGGAAGGAGAGGTTCGATGATCCGAAGGTGATCGCCTTCATGGAGCGGGTGACCACCAGCCAGGACCCCGCCGCCGCGGCCGAAGCAATGCGCGCCTTCCGCGAGGAGCGCATCGGCCGCTTCCGAAAGGGCGGAGGATCGATCAAGGTGAAAGCGCGGGGCAAGGAGTATGCCCTGTCCACGGAGTACTGCTACGGCGACCCGTGGACGCCAGAGACGCTTACCACCTGGGACCGGCTGGACGTCAAGATCCACAACTTCCTGGACGATCTCCTCACGCCTGCACAGATCGAGCGCCTCACCCACGACGTGCGCCACCTTGAGCAAGTCGACGACGTTTCGCACCTGCTCGAGTTCCTAGTCGAACCGTAGTCAGACACACCGGATGGAGCCAGCTCCACCGGGCCCTGGGCGCCCAAGAGGCGCTCAGGGCCCGGTCGCTTTCCTGGTGCCCGGGACGCCTTCCTGCAAAGGGGCATCGGGATGTCCCGATGGCTTGCGCTTTCCTGGTTCGGGTAGTACCATCCTCCCGCTTTGTCGCGCACGCCCAACGCCCGGCCGCCGGGACAATGAAAAAGCACCAGCCGAGGCTGGTGCTCTCACCGTGGTGGTAGCGGATACGGGATTCGAACCCGTGTCTCTGCCTTGAGAGGGCGGTATCCTAGGCCTCTAGACGAATCCGCCACGGTAGTCGGCATTGTAGCATGGCACTCTAGCTTTGTCAAACCACTGGCACCAAAAGGAGGGGAAGTTGAAAATCGGCTTTGTCCAGCTCGCGCCGGCCCTCGGCGACCTGCAGGCCACCCTGGCCACGATCGACCGCCTGTTCGCCGGCGTCGAGGCCGACCTACTCGTCCTTCCCGAGCTCTGCAACTCGGGCTACAACTTCCGGTCGCGCCAGGAGGCGTGGGACACGTCCGAAGAGATCGGCGACGGCCCCTTCCTCCGCCACCTCGCGTCGATCTGCCGGCAGCGCCGCATGCACATCGTCTCCGGCTTGAACGAGCGCGACGGCACCCGCCTCTACAACTCGGCCGTTCTCGTCGGACCGCAGGGCGTGATCGGCCGCTACCGCAAGCTCCACCTCTTTCTCAACGAAAAGGACTTTTTCCATCCCGGGGACGCCGGCTTGCCCGTCTTCGACATCGGCCTGTGCCGGCTCGGGATCCTGATCTGCTTCGACTGGATCTTTCCCGAGACCTGGCGCGTTCTTGCACTCAAGGGCGCCGACGTCGTCTGCCACCCCTCCAACCTGGTGCTGCCCGGGCTGGCCCAGCGGGGTGTGCCCATCCACGCCCTGATGAACCGCATCTACGTCGTCACGGGCAACCGGGTAGGCATCGAGGGCAACCTCACCTATACCGGGCAGTCCCTGGTCGCCGATCCGCTGGGGGACGTTCTGGTGCAGGCCTCACCCACGGGCGAAGAGGCCGGCATCGCCGAAGCCGACGTCGCCCTGGCGCGCAACAAGCAGGTGACTCCGCGAAACGACGTCCTGGCCGACCGCCGGCCGGAGGAGTACGGCGGTCTCTGCACTGCGTAGGGAGAGTCGAAGAGCCTGCCCTTACCCTGCGGCAGCGAGGGGAGGCCGGGTGGGTCTCAAGGGTCGGGGCGAGGGCGAAGGCGCGGCCCGGCCATATACATCGCTTCACCCAGCATGACCATCTCCCTACGAGGCATATGTGAAGCTAGCGCCTACTCGGCCGCGGCCGTGTACTCCAGCACAACCACCTGCGTCTCTTCCGGCAGGCCTGACTTGGTGATCGAGAGGCTCGGCTGGGGCGGCACCGGGGCCAGCCCCATCTCCTTGAAGAACTTGTCGATCCCCTCCAGCTTGGCCTTTTCCATCGGCGTCTTGTAGTGCATGGGGATAACGATCTCGGGCTCGATCAGGCTGATCGCTTCCGCCGCCTTCGACGCGTCGAGGCTGTGCACTCCCCCGACGGGCACCAAGAGCACGTCGACGTCGCTGAGCGCCTCGATCTGCTTCTGATCCGGGATGTGACCCAGGTCTCCCAGGTGGCAGACGGCCAGCCCTCCAAACTCAAAGAGGAACACCAGGTTCCGCCCGAGCAGCGTACCGTGCTTGGCGTCGTGGTAGGTGGCGATGCCGGTGATGAAAACGTCCTTCACCTCGTACTCGCCGGGGCTGTCGAAAAAACGCGGGCCGCCGCGGAAACCGATGCGGTGGTTGTGCCCGGGGTGGTCGTGGCTGATGGTCACGACGTCGGCGCGGATGCGCGGCCGGGCATATCCCAGCTCCTCCGAAAAAGGATCGGTGACGATCGCAACGCCGCGCTCGCTCAGCCGGAAACAGGAATGGCCAAACCAGGTAATCTCCATCTCAAAACCTCCCACAAGGACATGGGGCGCGTCCCCGTACCCCGCCGTAGGGCGAGGTCTCCACGCCCCACTCCGCCCTACGGCCGCGCCCGGTGCCGAACTCTCACAACTACAGCCGCTCCCGCCATCGCCACCAGGCCCAGCAGCCCGGTGAGGATCACCTGCACGACGCTCAGGATCACCAGGAAGCTGGCTTTGGGGCTGACGAGCAGCCAACCTCCCAGGCGGCCGTTCCAGAGCCAGGCGCCGAGGGCCAGCAGAAAGAACAGGCCAACGAGCCCCGCTAACAACGCCGGGATCGAGCGTGATAGCGGCCATGCCCGGGAAACCTTGCGCCGCGCAACCAGGCACAGAAGCCCGATCCCCACAACCAGCGCGACCAGTGCCCCGAGGACCAGCGTGAGCGCAAAGCGCATGGGCGATCCCACGCTGCTCAGCGTGCTCAGGGAATAGACGTGCCCCCGTAGCAGGTAGAAACCGTGATACGCAGCCCCTCCAACCAGGGCACACACGAGCGGCGCCCAACCCACGGCGCGCACGTTCGCTGCGGCTAAGAGCGCCAGCAGCCCCAGCCCCACCAGCGCCGGCAAGATCCAGAGCCACCGGCTGCGCGCTACCTGCGCCGCCCGCTGCCCATCCACATATTGCGTGACCTGCTCCCGCAGGGCAACGGCCGCGCTGCGGGCGGCAGTCCAGTCTTCCGCCTGGAGCGAAACTTCCGGCCCGGCGAGGTCCTTCAGCTCCGCCGGCAGCGCCGGCTCCTGAACCGATTCCAGGTAGGCGCCGGCCCAGGCAACTTGCTGGGCGGCGAGCGTGGCCTCGCCTTGTGCCGCTTCGGCCTCGGTCACGTCCAACCACTCGTACAGCACGCGCCCCTGCCCCGAGCGCGGGAAGGACATCCCCAGCAGCGCGCTGATTGTCGCCGGAATATCAGGCTGCTGCACGTCCGGGTAGCTGCCGGGCCGCACCCGCGGGCCGGCCATCACGAGCGGCGTCTCCAGGACCTCCGCGTCGTCGCCCCCATGCCCTGCCGCGTCGATCTGGCCGTGGTCGGCGGTGACGATCAGCAGCGTGCTAGACAGGTCGACCTGCGACACCAGAGTGCACAGCGCCCGGTCGGAGCGCTCGATGGCCCCCATCGCTTCTGCGCTCAAGGCGCCGACGCTGTGGTTCAGCTCGTCGTACTCGCCCAGGTAGAGGAGCAGGAGAATCGACGTCCGGCTTCCCATAAAGCTCGACCGCCGCCGCGGCAGCCTCCGCGTCTCCCTCGGCGTCGAACTCTTCGACAAAGTGGGCATAGTCCAGGTGCTCGGCGGGCACCATCTTCGACCACCACGCCTGCCCGGCGAGCGCCGTGGTCAGGCCGGCTTCCCTGGCCATCTCGAAGATCGTCGCGACCCGGATCGGCTCGATCGACTCGTAGGCGGCGTTGAAGAGCGCCGCGCCGCTGATCTCGGGCCTGGCACCGCTCACGAGCGTCGTCCAGGTGGGCTGGGAGAAGCTGGGAAACGCCGCGATGGACTTGCCCCAGGCGCCCTTGGCGCGCAGATCCTGCAGGCAGGGCATCTGCTCGGAAAGGTCGTAGCGCAGCCCGTCGATGATCACCAAGACCAACCGGGGGACGAGTGCCGGCGTCGCCGCACCAGTCGCGGCCGGCTCGAGGTAGGTTGGCTTGTAGCCCATCGTGCCCCGGTAAAGCGGCAGGACGGAGGCTGCCGCCGCCAAGATCATGACGACGACGGCGAGCCAGTTCCAACGGGTGGGACGTTGGACACGATGGACAGGATTGGCAGGGTTCACAGGATCATGGACGATGGTTCGGATCCATGGCTGGCGTCAGGCCTCTCTTGGCTGGGTTGCGAGGATGGTACCACAAAGGCAGACGCGGGGCAAGGACAGAACCGGGGAAGAGACGCAGGAGCCCCGCGCGCTCTCAGGAGCGAATGAGAAACACGGCGGCCGCAACGGCCGCCACAATCACGGCCGAAGGCAGCAAGTAGCGGTACACGCCCCCCCACGAGGCCTTGAAGTAGGCCCGGCTCAGTGCCAGGCAGACGTGCACCGGCGAAAGGAGCAGCCCGAGAAAGCCCCCTGTATAGGCCAGCAGGCTGTAGCCCGTCCCGATCAGCTCCGGCGGGCACAGGGGCAGGACGATCGGCAGGCCGATGGCAAAGCCGGCGACGGCCAGTCCCGTCAGCAGTCCGGCCAGGAGCGGCACGGCAAAAACGACGATGGGCACGGGGATGCCGAGCTGGGCGATGCCCTTCGAGGCCACCTCGACGGCGTTGCTCGTCGTCAGCACGCGCTGGAAGATCATCGCCCCGAAGATGATCGGCACGACGTCGAACGGCATCTTCTTCAGAAGCGCCCAGAGCTGGCGCGGCTTCAGACGGTGCGCCACGATGAGGACCAGCACGGTGATCCCCAGCGACAGCACCAGGTCCAGGCGGACGGCCAGGGCCAGGATCAGCACCATCGCGATGGGCCAGATCGACTTGGCCAGCAGCACCCACGTCGCCCGGCGGCTGGGCCGCACCCCGCCGTCCGGCTGGAGGCGCTCGATGCCCACCAGTCCAAAGCCGACGCCCGTGGCCAGCACCGCCACCAGGAGCGGCCAGTTGCTCAGCGCCAGCGCCTGGGTCGAGACGCCCATCAGGCCGGCGGCCATCACCAGCGAGGGATAGAGGGGAAAGGCCGTCTCGCAGGCGTGCCGGAACCAGTAGTTGACGTACGTCTTGCGCTCGCGGCTGAGGTTCAGCCCCTGGCCCGCCTCCTCGACCATGGGCGCCGAGAACATGGCGCCGCCGACCATCGGCAGCAGGCCGATGAGCAGCGGCAGCAGGCCCAACAGCCACCGCCGGTCGAGGAACAGGTCGCTCAGCGAGCGGACCAAGCCCTCGAGCTGCAGCGTGCTGCGCAGGATCTCGCCCATGTAGGTGATGAGCAGGACGATTGCCACGAGCCGCAGCGTCGTCGTGTCGACGGCAGCCTGCAGCATGTCCTGTCCCAGGTCCAGGATCGGGAGGGCAAAGAGGAGGCCGGTCAGGACCGAGGCCAGCAGCAGCACCAGCCCCAGATTCCACTTGAGCCGGATGAGAAGGATGATCAGGGCCAGGATGCCCAGCAGCTTTAGCGCGTCGATCACGTCAGGCAGCCCGTCTCGATGATCGTCTGTTCCAGGTCGCGCACCGCCTGCTCGAGCTCATCGACCAGTGGCACCGGCCCGAGCCGTTGGCGTGCCACCCCGGCTATGCTGCGGTAGTACCAGAGGGCATCCTCCGGCCCCCGCGAAAAGTGCTGCCAGGTCGCAGAGCCCGTCCTGCGAAGCTGGGCCGCAAACGAGCGGGTGTTGTGCAGCACGTCGGCCGCCTTGAGCGCGGCAACGTCTTGGCTGCCCTCGCGCATGTGGGCGAGCGCTTCCTCCTTGCGCACCCTCCAGGGGCGCTTGGCGCCCCCCTCCGACTTACGCTCTGTCACCGCAAGCACCATCTCGGCCACGACCGGGCCGAACTCTTCTTCTATGCCGGCAATAGAGACATCCTGGTCTTCGACGACGTCGTGCAGCAGGCCGGCGACGGCAAGATCTTCGGGATATCCGAGCCGCAGCAGGATCACGGAGACGTGGATGGGATGGCTGGCATAGGGGATGTCGCTCCCCTTGCGCAGTTGGGCGCGGTGCGCGCGGATGGCAAGGATCAGCGCGGCTTCGTAGCGTGCGGAATAGGCTGCCATGCACTCCTCGGATGCCCCGAAATCGCCTGTGGGCCTAGCCCGCGCCCACGTGCGGCGCCGGATTATAGCACTGGGGGAAACTAATCACAAGCAAGCAGACAAGTAGGGGCGGGTCGCGGGTCTGAGACCCGCCCCTACCAGTGGCTTCTACCTACCGCCGCACCCACTTGGCCGCGTCGAAGGCGATCAGCCTCGACAGGTACGGCTCGAAGGTCACGTCGGCCAGCGAGACATAGTCTTCGCGGTTGCCGCGGAACCAATAGGTCCCGAGCGACACCCACTTGCCGCCGTTCGCCGACTGGCTGACGACACGCAGCGTCAGGCCGTCGCGGTGCGACACCCAGTAGCGGGCCTTGGCCGTGGTGGTATAGCGGTCCGGGATGTAGACAAACACCTCGTACTTGCCGGCCGTCAGGCTCGGATACCAGCGCGCCCAGTTGTAGTTGTTGCGGACATAGTCGTTGTTCTTGGTCCAGTAGAGCCGGCCGTTGTAGCCCTCGTAGGCGATGTACCAGCTCGAAGGCGAGCCGCCCTTGGCAAAGCCCGCATCCTTGTCGTCGACGATCACCTCACCCGGGCCGCCTCCCTGGCTCCAAGAAAGCCGCGCCTCGGCCACCCCGGTGTTCTCGTAGAACTCGAGCTTGACCGGGATACTTCCCGCGGGCAGGTAGATGGACCCGGTGAAGGTCGTGCGGGCGTGATCGCTCCACTGGTCGATGAGCAGATGACCGTTCACCCACAGCCGCGCCCCGTCGTCGATCGTGATCGAGAAGGTATAGGTCCCGGCGGAAAGGCTCAGTGAGCGGGTCCAGCGCACCGAGAAGAGGTCGGCGTTGATGCCCCAAGCGGGCGAGCCCGCGCCCCAGTCAAAGTTGATGCTGGCGTCGTCGCGCACCAGGGCAGGCGACCCGCTCAGAGTTTTGTTGTTGTAGTACTCGCCGCGCCAGTTGGTGATCGGCACGACCTGGGTCCAGGAGAACTGGCAGACGGCCACGCCGGCGCGCTCGTAGAACTCGACGCGCACCAGGTGGTGCCCCGCGCTCAGCGCCCGGTCGGCGGTGAAGGTCTGGGCGCCATGATCCCACCAGCCATTGATGACCTGGACGTCGTCGACAAAGACGCGAACGCCATCATCGCCGGTGATGGTAAAGCGATAGGTGCCGGCCTGTTCCATGTACAGGTAGCGGGTCCAGCGCGCGGAAAAGTTGTCGACTACGACGGCCGGGTCGGGCGAGCCGTAGCCCCAGTTGTAGCTGAGGTCGGTCTCTCCTCGGCTCAAGGATAGGCGTGCCGGATAGGTCCACGTTGTTCCAGTAGGATGCCTGCCAGCTCGGATCGGAATGGTTCGGACTGATGGGACCTTCGGCCAGGGCCGCGCCGGGCAAGAGCAGCGCGGCAATCATTGCGAACGCCAGTATAGTACGCCTGAACATCTTACACCTCCATCTCCCTTTTCCTCGGAAAGTACTCCTGCACCTGCCGGTTATCTTGGTAGGTTGCCTTGTCTTAGAGACGCTGTAGGGCAAGGAAGGGTTCCCGGCTGGCAGGCGCTCGAGAGATGATGAGACACCAGGCCGTCTGCTGGCTCTTTTCCAGGTGGGCGATACTGTGACATGATCATTGCGCCGACATCGTCGCCTTGTCGAGCCGGGTATCTTTGTCGGAAGACTGGGCTGCCAAAGAGCCTGCGCACTGCATAGCGGAGACATGGAGATCCCTACTGACTTCATCGGCGTGCTGTGGGTGCCGATGGGTCCTGCAGGTGCTAGGCGCCTCCAGATCGTCCGAGAGCTCGAAGCCGCTGGGCTAGACGTGGATCTCAGCCGGCTGGTCTGATCGGTCGCGGAGCACGCACGCTCCTGCCAAAGGAGTGCGTCTATCAGCCCGATGCTCGTGTCTACATGCGCCAGATTGCCTGTTGTGGAGCAGTCCAAGACCACTCCACTACCCAAGGCGGCCAGGTGCACCAGGATGGACGGACTTTGGCATGATTTCCTGATTGCTGAGGGCGCGAACGTGGCCTTTCAGCTGAGGACAGAGACACACCTGCAATCGCAAAACAAGAAGGTCGAGTCCGTGAGGGACGTACTCACGCTTGCCAACTCCGCGCCTGAAATGGGACGTATGCTCGCTGGAATCGATATGCGTCGCCCGCGTAAGCGTGTACTCGATGAAGAGACTGGCGAGCAACGACCGCATCGGCTTCCTGGTGCAGCCCACGGCCACGCCGGGCTTGACTGCGACGCCAAAGCGCGCCGCCATGACGGACATGAGGATCCGTTGCCTGCTGGGAAGCGGGTCTTCTGTTCGGAGGGCAAGCCTCCGGATGGCAGGCTGCCCAGGATCTACTCCAGATTACGGGGAACGGCGGGACTCACTCCTTGGGATGACGTTCAATTGGCTTTCGCCCCTGCAAGCGCTGCCAATGCCACGGCTGACCACGTTTCCCTGCTTGTCCAGATACCACGAGCAGGCGTCTGACAAATCAATGTGGAACTCAGCGACACCCTCCCCATCGATATCAATGAATCTCACCCCCCCTATGGAAGGCCCATCTGGAGTCACATAAGCATACCAGAGCTCGCTGCCGGGCGCAGCATCACCCAGCATGGGAGGGGCTTGCCCAGCGATATTGGCACTGTCAAGAGCGAAGACAACGTAGACATTTCGCCCAAGGGCCAACGTGGTTTTCAGATCATTGTTCTCGCCAGAGCAGACGATTTCCTCCGTGTGGTCGCCGTCGACATCTCCAGCATACAGCCTGTAGAGATAGCCCGGGTTCCAGTACTCGCTTTTCTCGTGGAACTTGCCCCGCTCGAACTCCAATACCGTGAGCTTTGACGCGTACCAGTACGAGTCTCGGGAAGCAACCACGATTACCTTATGGCCGTCGCCTGGCGTCGTTGTCAGCACATCCATCACGCAGGATGCGCCACTGTCCGGGCCAGCGTAGATGGTTGGTTTCCAGGTATTGTACTCATCGAGTGATCTGCCCGAATCGTCCAAGGCCAAGAGACGACCTCCACGAGCACCAGAGCAATTGAATCCAACGAGCACCTCACGGCCCCGGTGTCCAGTCGAGATCCTCCAACTCCGCAGTTCGAATCTCCGAATCGAACTGCGCTTGCCATATTGAAGAGCCTGTCTAATCATCAGCCGACAAGTAGGCTCCTTCCTTCGCCCTCAACACGGACACCGCCAAGTGGCAGGGGGCCAGGGCAATCCAGGTGCTGAGAGTGACCCCAACCGCGGCGGACACAAAGAACAGCGCCCAAATCAGCTTTGGCTTGCTCCTCGGTTTCGACCCTGACCTTGTGAAAGCATAGGCTATGTTCTTTGACAGCTCATTGCCTAGAATGCCTGCAAACACCACAGCCGCCGCTGCAACGGCGCCCAAGATGAGCTTCATAGTGACGAGAGACTTGGCATGCTTCCTCCTCGACGGTAGGATTGCAGAGCTCGAAATCTCGGCGTAGCTCTTGGCCTGCTGAAGTCCCGCACCGATGCAACGTTCCTCGTCCTAGGTCTCCACCTCGGCAATCAGAAAGGACTCGGCGTAGCGCAGGATAGTCGGCTTTCTTG
Source organism: uncultured Chloroflexia bacterium (assembly GCA_963701775.1). Lineage (GTDB taxonomy): Bacteria > Chloroflexota > Anaerolineae > JAAYZQ01 > JAAYZQ01 > DAOQVR01. Next base: position 282,790 of record CAVPBH010000020.1, on the reverse strand, counting down.
GGCGGCAGTTGGCGGTGTTGCCCTTCGCCGCGCAGCAGGATATGCCCGGCGGTGATGGGGTACCCCATCGTAACGTGCAGCTCCGTCCAGCCGGCCCGCGCCAGCGCCGGCGTGATCAGGTGCAACTTGGTGTCCTCTTCGTTGTAGGTGCACAACGTCTTCTCCCACAGCTTAGCTCGTGGCTACGGCAAATCTCCCACCATTGGAAGAACCAGTCTAGCTCATGTCCTACCGAGTTACAGGCCTTGTCTCAGGTCTGTCATGGGTTGGGCCTCAGTTCTTCCCCAGTGGCCGAGTTCTTCAACACGACGTGCAGTTCCGGCCATCGGGAATCGCTTGTATCAAGCCATTCTACCACATGCGATTCGGAAGCAGAAGACTGCGTATTCAGTCATGTAATAATATCACCGAGATGGTATCGTTCGGTCAAATGATAATGTCACCGGGGGAACGATGGCCATCGAGGACGAAATGACGATTGACGAACGCCGGAAGTACCTTCACCTTATGCAAAAGCGCTATCTCCAGGCCGGCCGCAAGGAGCAGGGACGTCTGTTGGACGAGATGCAGACCGTCACTAAGCTCGATCGCAAAACCCTGATTCTGCTGATGAGCGGTAGCCTGGAACGTCGACCGCGTTGCCGGCAACGCGGTTCGTGTCTATGGGCCAGTGGTTGACGACGCTCTCCGCGTCATCGCCGAAAGCATGGACTACATCTGTGCTGAGCGTCTCACACCCAACTTGCCCTGGCTAGCCAGCCACCTCGCTGCCCATGCGGAACTGGAGACCTCTTCTGCACTGTTGTACCAACTGGAGCGGATCAGCGTCTCCACCGTGGGCCGCATCCTGGCCCGCATCCAACAAGATCAGCCGCGCTTGCCGCGCAAGAACCCCAGACAACCCAACGCTGCCCTCCGTGATGTACCGATGAGACGCATCCCCTGGGATGAGCATCAACCTGGTCATTTCGAGGTGGACTTGGTTCACCATTGTCGCTTCAGCGCCTCGGGCGAGTACTTGTGCACCCTCCAAATGGTTGACGTCGCCACCGGCTGGAGCGAGCGCGTCGCTGTCTTTGGTCGAAGTTATCTGGTGATTCAAGATGGTTTCAGCCGGATTCTGGCCCGTCTCCCCTTCCCCGTGCTCGAGGTTCATCCCGACAACGACTCCGCCTTCTTCAACAACCACCTGCTTCGCTTCTGGAAACAACTGGCCCAACGGTTCGTCTGTCTCGCAGTCTACCCTATCAGAAGAATGACAACCGCATCGTCGAGCAGAAGAACTCTACCCTGGTCCGTGCCTTCCTTGGCTTTGACCGCCTCGACACCGTTGCCCAAACCCTGGTCGCCAACCAGCTGTACGACAGGATGTGGGTCTACTACAACCTCTTTCAGCCTGTCATGCGCTTGACCGAAAAGTCCTTCTCCCGAAAAGGAGAACAAGCCACTCCGGTGAAACGCCGCTACGATCAGACCTCTACTCCCTTCGACCTCCTGTGCGCAACCATCGCCATCAACCTGCTGCAACAGGAGAACGCCAAGCTCTGCGAGACCGCACCAACCCTCGCCGGTTACGGCAAGAGTCCACGAGCTCTTGGACCGCCTTCTCTCTCTGCCTGGCGCGGCTCCTGGTATTACCGAGTATGTCCGGCAGACGCTGCTTACCGTCTCCAACTCCGGCGCGCAGGTTCAGAAGCAGGACCCACTGGCCTGTTCACAAGTACTAACAAAGGAGGCGGCTTCACCGGTGACATTATCATTTGAGTGAGTGACTCGCCTTCGGTGACATTATCATTTGATTTGACACGGACTGCCGAATCTCACAGTGCACCGGCGACAGGTCCGTTTCGCTGCTTGCTCTTGACTTTTTCCCGGTCCCGGGATATGCTACCGCACGATCAGGAGAGGAAGGGAGGAACCCGCTCTGTGGCAACCGGCTATTGCCCCGATTGCGATGGGCAGCTTGGCCTGAGCAACCCCAGGCTTGGGCAAAAGCTCCTCTGTCCCTACTGCGATACCCAGTTGGAGGTCATCGCCCTGGAGCCCCTGGAGCTCGACTGGGCCATCGATATCTCCTATGCGACACCCAGTTGGAGGTTATCGCCCTGGAGCCCCTGGAGCTCGATTGGGCCGTCGACTGGCCCGACGAGGACGAGTGGTATGAGGAGCGAGAAGCAACCGAGCAGGAGTGAGCGGCGCCCGGCTCAACGCCAGTGGATTTCGGCCCGGCCGCGACTCCTCCACCGCCAGAACCGCCCCACCGGGTAGCCAACCATCTTGGCACAGTCCCCTACGACGCGGATGACAGGCACCAACAGCACAGCCTTGATCCGGTCCGGCCACGAGTAGCCTGCCAGGCTCGGCCACAGGCGCAGGTAGGGCGTGGCTGTGTAGGCAGCAGCGCCGAGCGCCAACGCGAGCCACCACCAGGGCGAATCGCGCAGCGCCAGCCCCACCAACCCCGGCAGCAGCACCAGGTAGGTCAGGTAGCGGATGGCATGGCGCCTCCGCCACAGGTTGGCCTTGCCGTCGCCGCGCGCGTAGCGGTAGTACTGCTTCCAGAACGTGCGCAGGCTGCCGCGCGGTCGAAAGTGCACCCTGGCCGTGGGCTCAAAGGGGAAGGCCCCATACAGCTCCCGCAGCTTCAGGTCAAAGACGAGGTCCTCGCAATAGTCCAGCCACTCCGGGTAGCCGCCGGCTGCCTCCCAGGCCGCCTTCCGAAAGGCCACGGAGCGGCTGGAGGGCAAGAAGGTATCTACCTTCACCTCGCGCCGGCGGGGCAGCACAGTGGCCCCCATCGCCGTCTCGAAGAGGGTCTGCGGATCGGCGACGAACCAGCCTGAGACCACCTCCACGCGTGATCCTTCCTCGTCCTCAAAGGGCGCGACGAGCGCCTCCAGCCAGCCCGGCTCGAGCCGTACGCCGGCGTCGGTCGAGGCTATGACGTCGCCTGTGGCAGCCGCAACCGCGGCGTTCCGGCCCTGGGAGATGTTCGCCCCCGGCCGCACGACGGTCTTGACGGGCAGCCGGCCGGCAGCGGCCCATGCCCTGAGGGCGGCAGCGGTGCCGTCGGTCGAGCCGCCGTCGACGACCACGACCTCGTCGGGCGGACGGCTCTGGCCGGCGAGCGACTCCAGCAGCCGCTCGATGGAAGGGCCTTCGTTCAGCACCGTGGCGATCACAGAGATTTTCATACTTGGCTCCGTAGGCTCATTGGGGTGCCTCGATCTGAACCGGATCCGTGAGGAACGGCTCGGCGGGCGCGCCGTCTGGTGCTGTGGGCAGAATCCTCAGCCTATAGCGCCCCGGTCGCGTGTCTGCCGGAACGGGAAGGTCGACCTGGCCGCGCCAGACATCGCCGGCCTGCCAGAGGCTGGTGGGGAAACCGGTGGACGGTATGGCGGCACTTCCCCCCACCTCTCCTCCATCGCCGTCCAAGAGGCCGATCCACACCGACCAGTCGCCCGCCGGCCGCTCATCTGCCCGCCAGTAGAGATCGATGTGAAGCAGATCCCCCGGATGCAGCGCTTCGCTGGCTGCCGGCCGAAGAACCTAACTTGTAGATGTCGTAGCTGAGCAGGCGGATCGCGCCGAAATCGGCCCCGGACGCATCCTGCCTTCCCAGGGTGGCGGCGGGCGCGGCCGCTGCCGGCCGGACAACCTCCAGTGGTTCCAGCCAGACCTGAGTGGCACCGCCGGGCGCCTCCATCCGCCGGCCCGTCTCGGCGTCGTACAGCCCCACCTCGACGCGATACGCGCCCGGAGGCGTGGCGGGGTGGATGGCCACGCCGACGTGATCGGCCATGAGGGCGCCCGGCGACCAGAGGGTGGTCAGCAGCGCTCCGCCGCCCGGCTCGCCGTCGTACTGGCCGACGATGTGGTTCGCCTCGTCCAGTAGGTGCACAAAGACCTTGTAGCGCCGCGCCGGGGTCCGATCCACCTGCCAGAAGAGGCTGATCTGGGCGATGTCGCCCGCGGACAGCATTTCCTGGAGCAGGCTATAGCCCACAAGCTCGATCTCGTCGCCAGACGAGGCGTCGGCCAGGGAAACGTCGAGCCTCACGTCCGGCGCTGCAGGCGTCTGCGCCGGCACGGCGTAGACGGCCAGGCGGACGTTGCCGTACCAGGAGTCAAGCGCCTTGTAGGTGTGCCCATCCAGCCAGCTCTCGACGAAGCGGCCGGGGTCCGACTCGTCCGTGGCCCACAACACGGCAAAGATGCGACCGCCGGGCGCCGCCATGCCTGCCAGCGCGGCCTCGGTAGCAGCAGGATCCAACGGGCGGCTCCCGGGTAGAGGATGGACCGGCAGATCGCCCTGGTAGTAGTAGCCGAACACTTCCTGTTGCCCCGGCGCGTTGAGAAGGACGGCGTCCCCAGGCCGGCCCAGGGCGTCGATGTAGGCCGCGATGCCGCGGTAGTCGTCGCGGGCATAGGCCGGCATCGGCGTAGTAGTTGCGCAGGGCAATCGCGCTCACGGCCACGATCCCGACCGCGAGCAGGATCTGCGCACCGCGCAGCAGAGCTCGGCCCCTCGGCACAGGTGATCGGCGGGCCCGGGGCCAGGTCAATGCCGCAGCCAGGAGAAGGCAGACGGCCGGCGAAGCGACGAGCAAGAACTTTAGGTATGCCTCGCGATACAGCCCCAGGGCGAAGATCAGGCCCACCGGCAGGCCGATCCAGAGCAGGAGCAATGCGGCGGACCACCTCGCCGGAGGCATTTCCTCGCCTCCCCCCTGCTTGCGGGGGGGACTGAGGGGAGGTCTCTTGCCCGGCCCAGTCTCCGCATAGATCATCACCAGCCCACCCATCGCCACCAGAGCCGAGGCCAGCACACAGGCCATGGACTGCTGCGTGTCGATCGTCGGGCCAAAGACGAGCCACCGCCAGGCTTCCGCCAGGGCAGGGAAGAACGATGCCTTCGCCGGGCTGGGCCAACTGCCTGCCTGGCGCAGCGCCACCGGCAGCCAGGGAACGTAGAGGAGAAAGGCAACCGCCTGCGACACGGCCCAGGGCACAAGCCGCCGGAGCGTTCCGCGGCGCAGCGAGAGAAGGAAAGCCAGGTTCAGCGCCAGGACAACGAAGACAAAGGAGTAGTGCGTCCAGAGGCCCGCGGCCTCCAGCAGGGCAACAGCCGCCAGCGACAGCCAGGTCGGCTGCCGGGCCCACCGGGCAAGCGCCAGCACCGCACCGGCCGCAAGGACGGCCAGCAGCATGTACATACGCGCTTCCTGGGAATAGTACACCTGGAAGGGGCTGATGGCAGCAAGGAAGGCCGCCGCCAACCCGGGTCGCCGGCCCAGCAGCACACTGCCGAGCGCGTAGGTGAGCGCCACCAGCCCGATTCCCAGCACCGCCGAAAAGGAGCGAACCGCTGCCTCACTCGTGCCGGCCGCCCCCACCCACCGGCTGAGCAGCACGTAGTAGAGCGGGGGGTGGATGTCTGCCGCTGCGTCGCGGGCGATGGTCGCGAGATCGCGCTGGGCCACGGCCACGCTCGTGCCCTCGTCGTTCCACAGGCTCTGGCGGCCGAGGGCGTAGAAGCGCAGCCCGGTTGCCAGGAGGAGAATAGACGCGAGAAGCAGCGGGGGGAGCAGTGCCCGGCGCTTCATCGCCGCACCCGGCGGAAGGGGCCCGGCTCGGGAGAGTGCCGCCGTCTCGAAGTGAGGATACGTGCAACGGCGCCCACCACCAGGAGCGCTGCCGCGGCCAGGAGCCACGGGATTAGCCGAGAGCGGTTGAAGATGGCAATGCTGTCGACTGATAGCCCGCCCGCGTCGGTGCGCAGGGTGAGCGTGTGCGTGCCGTGCCCGAGCCCGCGCGCCAGCCAAACTGGCTCGTCGGGTGAGACCTGCACTGCCTTCTCACTGCCTTCGTCCAACACGACGCTCCACGTCCCCACGGCCCCAGGCGCGAGCGTGAGCCGGACGTCCGTCCCGACGAAGGTGAACCTGAGCGCAGCATCCGGCGAACCGGCCAGCCGGAAGGCACCCAGCTCGGCCGACGGGTCAGATCGGTCCGCCCACGCCCCTTGGTATTCGAGCGCCCAATCGTCCTCCTGGTGCACACCGCGATAGAGGACCGGCGGCTCATGCATTAGGTCGCTGAGGGCGCCATAGGCCGGCATGGGGGAAAAGTCCGGCTCCACAAGCCGGAAGTAGTACATCGGCTGGTCCACTTCGGTATCGGTGGCCCGCTTGAAGAACCAGGTGCACACCACACCCACCCAGGGCCACTCCTCCTGGGCGCGCCGGTACGCCAACACGGCGTAGCGGGCCTGCTGCTCGAGAGTGACCGAGCCGAAGGGCTTGTTGGGCATCTCCTCCGGCGAGGCGTTCCAGTTCATCTCGGTGATCCAGATCGGCTTGTCTGCATCGCCGTTCTTGACCATCATCTCGCGGATGTAGAGGGGCCGCGAGAAGTTGAGGACGCGCGGCCGCATCCGGCGGTCCGTCGGGCCTGACCAGAGCCCATAGCCCTGGATCGCCAGGACGTCGAAATAGTCTGCCGCACCCGCGTCGTACATCCGCTGCAGAAAGATAAAGTCGTTCAAGTCACGCGGCCCGAGGGGGATGGTCTGTGCCAATGCACCGGAGATGACCACACAGTCGGGGCAGGCTGCCTTGACGCGGGTGTAGCCTTCCTTCAGAAGCTCGGTGTAGCCCTCAGGGCTGACCGGCTGCTCGCCCCACTCGGGGTAGATGTTGGGCTCGTTCCAAATCTGGTAGGTGTGGATGCGCCCCTGGTAGCGGCGAACCACCGCCTCGACGAAATCGCCATAGTCCGCCAGGTTGTCGGGCGGGCCAAAGGTGCCCGCTTCGTCGCCGGCGGCCCGGCTCCAGGCGGGCGGGTTGCTCAGCCGTGCGATGATCTCGAGGCCATACTGGCCCGCCAGGTCCACGATGTTGTCGTACTTTTCCCAGGCCGAGCGGTAGGGCTCGTGTCGGCGGTCCTCAAAGTCGCCCTTGCCGTGGATCTCGATATCCTCCCAGGGGAACTCCTGGCGGATCCAGTGGAACCCGGCCTCGGCGATCATCTGCACCGACTGCTCGCGCTTGGCCGGCTCGACCTCCTGCTCCAGGAACACGTTCACGCCGTAGGGGTTCACGCCGGCGTTGGACACCGGCACCAGGTCGTCGGTCTTGGGCTGGCGGCGCGTCAGGTTGCCCAGCCATTCGAAGCCGCCCCGGAGCTGAGCGGGCAGCGACTCCTCTCCGGTCACTCCGAAGAGGAATGAGGTCCAGGCGGGGCGGGTCAGAACCAGGACCGCGACGAGCGCGGCCAGGGCCAGCGCCCCCCCGAGGATCCAAACCCAGCGGCGCCCTGCCGGCCGCCTAGCCTGCATGGTTCTCTCCCTCCCCCTGTCCCTCGGGGAGAGGGCCGGGGTGAGGGAAGCGGAGCTCGTAGAGGCACATCTCGCCCTGCCACTCGCCAAAGGCGTAGCCGGCCGAGGCGAACGCCTCGCGCAGCCAATCCACTTCCGGCAGCCAGGCCCGTGCCCGGGTCGCCCCAAGCCGGCCGGCGTGGACACGGAGGGCCGTCGCCAGCTCGTGCACCGCGGCCGGATCGCCGTCGGCAAAGCCGATATGCAGCCCCGGATCCTCTTGATCCTCGGCTAATAGTGCGAGAGCGGCCAGGGGGCCGCCCGGCTCCCCCAGGGCCAGCGCGTGGCCCTCCTCGAGAAGGGGGGGCAGTTGATCCGGCGTCAGGTCCAGGTTTTCCCACCCGGACTGGTACACGCCGCGGCAGGTCTCCAGCACGCGGCTTGTCCGCAGGAATAGCTCCACGGCCGGCTGGTCGGCGGGCGACAAGACGCGGAGCTGAGGGCCCTCGGCCAGCGCCTCGGCCTGCCAGAACACCCAGACGCCGATGCGCTCCATGCCCGCCCTAGCCGCCATGACGTGCACCGGCGTGTTGCGGATGCTCGTGCTGAGCCGGGCCACCCGCGCGCCGTTGTCGCGGGCATACGCCAGGCTATAGTCCAGGAACCTCTGGCCGATGCCGCGCTGGCGATAGTCGGGGTCAACGCGCATGCCCTGCAGCCAAACTTGGTCGGCGGTCTGGAAAGAGATCTTGCACAGGGCGACCACCTCCCCATCGAGCTCGCCGACGACGAGCGGGCCTCGCTCGTCCGCCAACCAGTGGTCCCACACGTAGGGGATATAGTCGCCGTCGTCCCAGGTGTGGGCACAGATGCGCTCCATCGCCGCCCGGTCGTCGGGGCGGGCACGGCGGAGGATTGGGTTGATGTCAGGCATTGGACAAGTCCCTTCAAGCCGCCGGTGTCAATCCGGCCGGCCGGTAGAAACCTCTAGCACGGCACTGCCCCGGATTTCGGCGCGCTTGAGGCTCCGGAGCGCGTCGTTGGCCCCGGCAAGCGGGTAGACTTGCACCTCAGTTCGGATCGGGATCGCCGCCGCCAGATCGAGCAGATCCTGCGCATCGCGCCGCGTGGCATTTGCCACACTGCGGAGCGTCCTTTCCCCATAGAGCAGGAAGTAGGGTATCTCCGGGATCGGGCTCATGTGGATAGCGTTGATTGCCACCGTTCCCCCCTTGCGCAGGACGCGCAGCGCCTGGGGAACGAGGCGTCCGGCAGGAGCGAAGGTGATGGCAGCATCCAGGGCGTGGGGTGGCGTCTCCTCCGCCGCCCCGACCCAGGCTGCGCCCAGATCGATCGCCTGGCTGCGATGCTCCTTGCCCCGCGTAAAGACGTACACCTCGCAGCCCCAGTAGCGCGCCACCTGGATTGTCACGTGCGCCGAGGCGCCAAAGCCATAAAGGCCTAGCCTCCCCCCCGGCTCGATCTCGCACAGGCGCAGCGATCGGTAGCCGATCACCCCGGCGCACAGGAGCGGCGCAGCCTGTTCGGCGGAAAAGCCCGCCGGGATGGCATAGGCAAAGCCGGCCGGCACGACGATGAACTCGGCAAAGCCGCCGTCCACGTGCTGCCCGGTGAAGCGGGCGCTGTCGCACAGGTTCTCGCGGCCCTCCCGGCAATAGCTGCACTCGCCGCAGGCCCAGTTCAGCCATGCGACGCCGGCGCGCTCGCCGGCATGAAAGCCGTCGACCCCCTCGCCCAACTTGTCGACCATGCCGGCGACCTGGTGACCGGGGATGATGGGCAGCTTGCTGGGGACAACCTCTCCTTCGGCCAGGTGCAGGTCGGTGTGGCACACGGCGCAGGCCATCACCTGCAAGCCGTATCTCTCCCGGGCCCGGCTCCGGCATGGGAAGGTCGGCCGGGGTGAGTGGGTATTCCTCCACAGGCCTGGGCGCCTCCAGGATCATTGCTCTCATGCGGGCATTCTACCCCACTTGGGGAGCAGTGTCAACGGGCCGCTTCGGTGACATTGTCATTTGGGTTGACACAAGCTTGTGTGTGTCTCAGGCCTATGTCCAAGACGAGCGACAGTCCGTCCTCTGCCTCTCCGATGACGACGGGCAGGTCGGGCCGCAGCGCAAGCTCCGCCCTGGACCTAATCTCCGCAATTCTTGCTGTCGTACTGGCATTGGTGTATCGCCCTGTAGTCAAAGGCCGGCAAGGGCGTGTTCGTCGGCGCCGGGATCGGTGTCTTGGTCGACGTCGGCTTGGGCTTGGACGCGGGCTTCTTGGTGGGGTGTGCCGCACGATCATACCGCACACCCTGCCTGCTGCCCAAACCTCGAGTTGTCTCGTAGACAATCCTTCTCAGTGCCCGCGTTGGTCGTCCACGAGCCTCTTGCCGAGGCCGATAACGTCGTCCCGGAAGAAGTCGAGCGCACGGTAAAACTCGAGCGCCGCCCTGTTCCCGGTGCGCACCTGCAGGCAGATCTTGGGGCAGCCGGCCTCGCGCAGGATTTGCTCGGCGTGTGTCACGAGGAGGCGCCCAATGCCCCGGCGCCGGAAGTCGGGATCGACCGCCAGGTAGTTGAGCCAGCCGCGGTGCCCTTCGTACCCGACCATGAGGGTGGCGACGACCATTCCGGCCGAGGTGCCGACCAGGAACCATTCGGGGCGGACGCGCAGCTTGCGGTCGATGTCACGGTCGGGGTCGTTCCAGGGTACGACCAAGTGGCAGCGGTACCAGAGGTCGACCACAGCGGCGCGGTCGGCCTCCTGGAACGCGCGTATGAGGATCGGAACTGCGTCGATGTCTGATGTCACGTTCAGGGTCATCTGCCCGTACCTCGGCACAGGGCACGGCAATCCTCGAATCAGCCGGCGGTTGATTATACCAGACTGCCTTCGATGATCAAGTTGATGCAAGGCCCTTTGGATGCTACAATCGGCGATCAGCAGCCGAAGGAGGAGAGAGATGAAAGCAGCCATCGTCGGGACGGGGTTCATGGGCGGGGCGCACAGCGAGGCACTGCGCCGGCTGGGCATCGAGATTGCCGGCGTGCTGGGCAGCGAGCCGGCCAAGGGGCAGGCCTTTGCCCGCCGGCAGGGCATCGTTCGGGCGTACGGCAGCCTCGACGAATTGCTGGCCGATGCCGGCGTGGACGTGGTCCACCTGTGCACACCCAACCACCAGCATTACCCGGCGGCGAGGGCGGCGCTGGAGGCGGGCAAGCACGTGGTGTGCGAGAAGCCGTTGGCCATGACGAGCGCGCAGGCAGCCGGGCTGGTGAGCTTGGCGGAGGCGCGGCAGCGCGTGGGTGCGGTCTGCTACAACCTGCGCTTCTATCCCATGAACCTGGAGGCACGCGCCCGGATCCGGGCGGGGCAGATCGGCGTGCCCCGCATCCTGCACGCGGAATACTGCCAGGACTGGCTGCTTTGGCCCACTGACTGGAACTGGCGGCTGGAGCCGGAGTTGGGCGGCGACGTGCGGGCGGTGGGGGACATTGGCACGCACGTGCTCGACATGCTGCAGTGGCTGACGGGCCTGAAGGTGACCGAGGTGATGGCCGACATGGCCACCTTCATCCCCACCCGCTACCGGCCCAGCCACCCGGTGGAGACCTTTGCCAGCAAGCTCGCCGCCGTGGAGGACGCCGAAGCTGTCGAGGTCCGCACCGAGGACATGGCGACGATGCTGCTGCATCTGGAGGGGGGCGCGCGCGGCGCGGTCACCCTTTCGCAGATCAGCGCAGGCCGGAAGAATGCGTTGTGGTGGGAGATCGACGGATCGGAGGGATCGCTCTATTGGTGCCAGGAGCGTCCGGGTGAGCTGTGGGTGGGGCACCGCGACCGGCCCAACGAGGTGCTGCTGAAAGATCCGGCCTTGATGCAGCCCGAGGTGCGCCGCTACGCGGCCTATCCCGGGGGTCACGCCGAAGGGTATCCCGACACGTTTGTCCGGCTCTTCTCAGACGTCTACGGCCACATCGAGAGAGGGGCTCCTGTGGCGGCTCTCTCCTTCGCGACGTTCGAGGATGGGTGGCGAGAGATGGTGCTGTGCGAGACCGTCCTGGCGAGTGCGAGGGAGAGGCGGTGGGTGCAGCTGGCGGTGGAGCCGGCAGGGCAAGCGCTGCACGGTTCCGCGCCCGCGGAGTAGTGGGCGGGCAGGCCGGATTGCCCCTATTCCTCAGGAGCCGAGCACTCGGACTTGCGCCGGCTCGCCAGCGCGCTCTGCACCACGTAGACGAGGGCACCGATCAGCCCCAGGCCGAGGAGTGTCATGTCGCGGGCCAACGCCAGCGCCAGCGCATGATCGTGGTCGACCCCGACCTGGGTGAAGAGAAAGACGTACGCCCCTTCGCGCAGGCCCAGGCCACCCAGAGAGGGCAGCAGGTTTGTGAAAGCGATGATCGGGACGAAGAGGAAGAAGTAGGCCACGGGAACGTGGATGCCCACGGCCCTCGCCAGGAGGATGTTGGCCAGGATCTGTATCAGGTTGAATACGAGCGCCGCGCCGGTGGCCCGTGCCAGCGCCTTGCGCGAGTAGAGGCCGAGTGACTGGTAGAGCTTGCGGAGGAGGACGACGCGGGCGAACAGCCAGTCGATCCGGAGCCCGCGTCCCCAGCGCTCGATCCAGATGCGCTGCAGCAGGAGCGCGACGAGCAGGATGCTGGCCAGCGTGATGGCGAGAATGGCCACGACGACCATGGGCGGGACGAGCCGGTAGCTTCCAATCAGCGCCAGAGCGGCAAACAGGAACATCACAAACAGCCCGCTGAAGCGCTCCACGACTACGGAGCTGATGGCCGCCGTTGCCCCGGCGTCCCTTGAGAGCTCCAATACCTTGACGGCATCGCCGCCAAAGCCGGTGGGCAGCACCAAGTTGTAGAAGGAGCCGACGAAGTAAAGCGAGGTCAGGCGTCTCCATCTCACCTCGGAGCCGAGGGACCAGAGCAGCACGCCCCAGCGGTAGCCGCGCACGAACTCGCCGGCGATGTAGAGTGCCATGGCGCCAAGCCAGAGGGGAACCTCCATCTCCCGGAGACGCCGGAAAACCTCGCCCAGCTCCACCCGGGAGAGGAGGAGGGCAAGGAACCCGACGCTGACTACAATCTTGAGCAGGTTCTGAAGGCGCTTTCTGGTTGCCGGGCTCACCCGCAGTTCACCGTCCTCCAGGCCGTCAGCCAAGCAAAAGCGCGGCCATCGCGCCAATCGACTAGCCGGCTGCCGAAAAGGCAATCGGCAGGGTGAAACGGAACGTTGTGCCTTCTCCCAGCGCGCTCTCGACCCAGATGCGCCCACCCTGGGCTTCGACGAGGCTTTGGGCGACCGCCAGTCCGATCCCGGTGCCGCCGCCCAGGCGGCTCCCGCGCGCGCGCGCAGGGTCGGCCCGCCAGAAGCGCTCGAAAACATGGGGTAGGTTCTCTGCGGAGATACCGACGCCGGTGTCTGCTACCGAGATCTCGAGCAACTCGTCCACTTGGCGAGCGGCCACGGTGACCGTACCCCCGGCCGGTGTGTGCTGCGCCGCGTTCAGGAGCAGGTTGCGGAGCACCTGGCACATGCGGTCCGGATCGGCCAGGACGGCCGGAGGATCGGCGGGGAGGTCCGCCGCCATGATGATCTCGCGGTCCTGTGCGAGCATCGACATCTTGTCCAGGGTGTCCCGGATGACCTGGGCGCCGTCTATCTGCCTGACTTCGAGGCGGAGCTGCCCCGCGTCGGCCAGCGCCAGCTCCCGCAGGTCTTCGATCAGGCGGCCCAGGAGGAGCGATTCGTCGTACAGGCGCGCGATCTCGCCTTGGTCCAACGGATAGACTCCGTCGAGGACGGCACGCAGGTTGCCCTGTAGCACGCTGAGAGGGGTCCGCAGCTCATGGGCCACGTCGGCCACCAGGTTCTTGCGCTGCTTCTCCGCCTGGTCCAGCGCGGAGGTCATCTCGTTGAAGGCGCGCCCCACTTCGGCGACCTCAGGGCTGCCCTCGACCTGGACCTTCTGCCCCAGGTGCCCTTTGGCCACTTCACGGGCGGCTGCGGCCAGGCGCTGCAGTGGGGATGTCAGGCTCCGGCTGACCGCCGCGCCGACGATCACTACCAGGCCCACGGCCAGCGCACCGCCGATGAGCAGGACCCTGCGGATGCGGTACAGGAACGCCTGCTCCAGGGAACCGAGCCGGCCCGATGGGCCGGAGACAGAAACCAGGAGATAGCCAATCAAGCTCCCGTCATCAGGCAGCGTAATGGCCGATGCCCCCTGCCTGTCCCTGTACCTGAGGCGCCTTCCTTCCCTCTGGCCTGTGCTGTCGTAGACAATCTGCCCGCGGGCGTCGGCCAAGAGGACATCGACCTGCATAGGCGGCCCGTCGCGCGTTCCGATGACTGTCATCCCATCGCGTGTGACACTGACCGACGGCCCAACAGCCAGCCCCGTTCCCCCGCTCATCCAGACACCACCGGACAGCAGCTCGCCTACCCCTTCCCAGGTCCCATTCTCGACGTAATAGTCGACGAGCTGCTGCACGCCCCTGCCCGCCGCCTGCATGTCGCTGCGTGTGATGTACTGCCGGAACTCGGCATTGGTCGTCCGGTTTATGAGGAAACCGGTCGCGCCCATCGCCACCAGCACGACCAGGCCAAAGGCGAGCGTGAGCCGCACCCAGAGGCGATTCATGCGCCTGCCCCCTGCGGTGAGCGAGACGAGTCCGTCGTAACCAGCCGGTAGCCGACGCCGAACACCGTCTCGACCAGGTCCGCCGGCGATCCTGCCTCAGCCAGCTTGCGGCGTAGGTTCTTGATGTGGCTGTCTACCGTCCGGTCAAGCCCCTCGTAGCTGTAGCCGAGGCCCTTTTCCACCAGCTCGAGGCGGGTGAGGGCGCGCCCCGCGTTTTGGACGAGCACCAGCAGCAGGCTGAACTCAGTCGGCGTGAGATGGACGACCAGGTCCCCCACACGGACTTCGTGAGCGTCCACGTCGACCAGGAGATCGCCCACCTGGTGCACATGGGGCCGCGTCGGCTCTGCCTGTGCGCGGCGCAGGACCGCCCGGATGCGGGCCACAAGCTCGTGGGGATTGAACGGCTTGGTCACATAGTCGTCGGCGCCAATCTCCAGGCCGACGATTTTGTCATAGTCTTCCACGCGGGCCGTGAGCATGATGATGGGCAGGGCCGCCAGGGCCGAATCGCTGCGGACCACCCGCGTCACGTCCTTTCCGTCGCGGTCGGGCAGCATCAGGTCCAGCACCACCAGGTCAGGGCGATCATGGCGGATCATGCGCAATGCAGTCTCGCCGTCGTAAGCGACGAGTACCTGGTAGCCGCTCTGTTCGAGATAGGCGCGCACAAGGCGGGCGATCTCACGGTCATCATCCACGACAAGGATCCGGTTGGGCATCACTGTTTCACTCCGAGCACCGCTTTGGTCCAAAGCATCATGTTCGCCTGCCTGAGTATACCATACTCGAGGCACGTGCATGGAAGGCAATCCTGATAGTGGAATGGCCTGGCTTCATGATTGCCCAAGCGTCGCAGGCTGCGTCAGCGGGGCTGCTCCCCCAATGTCACGGGCAGCGCGAGCTCGTCGGCGTCCCTGCGAATGGTTAGGGTGACGGTGTCGCCGATCGTCTTTTCGGACTCGAGGTAAACCGTCAGGGTTTCGAGGTCCGTCAGGGTGATGCCGTCGATGGCGGTGATCACGTCGCCGCCCACGGGGATCTGGTACGGACCATACCGGATCCAACGGCTGCCGGCCCGGATGCCCGCATCATCCGCGGGGCCGCCGGACGTCGTAGACAGCACCAGCAAGCCCGATTCGGTGGGAAGGTCCACGCCGGCCTGCTGCAAGACCTGGACGGTAGCCGAAGTGAGGGCGACCATGTCCGCGCCAAGCCAGGCGTGAGGGTAGTACCCCTGCTCGATCAGCATTGGAACGACACGCAGTGCGGTGTTGGACGACACGGCAAAGCCGATGCCGGCCGAGGAGCCGCTGGTGCTCAGGATCTGTGAGTTGATGCCGATGACCCTGCCCTGGAGATCGAGCATTGGCCCGCCCGAGTTGCCGGGGTTGATGGCCGCGTCGGTCTGGATGGCCTCGCCGATGAACTGATTGTCTTCTGGGCTCTCGATCACGCGGCCCAGCGCGCTGACCACGCCGGTCGTCAGGGTCTGCTGCAGGCCAAACGGGTTGCCGATGGCGAGCACGGTCTGCCCGACCTTTAGGTCTTCAGAGTCGCCCAACACCAAGGGTGGGGGCAATGCATCGCCGGCGTCTATGTGGAGGACCGCCAGGTCATTGGTGGGGTCCGAGCCCACGACCTTGGCTGGGAAGACCTGTCCGTCGGACAGGGTGACCAGGATCTCATCCGCGTCCTCGATGACGTGGTAGTTGGTGAGGATGTGGCCCTCCGTATCGTACACAAAGCCCGAGCCGGTTCCCTCCTGCTCCTGCGCGGCGCCCATGAAGCGGTAGTAAATGTAGGTTCGGTTGGTGATGTTGACGACGGAGGGGCTGGTGGCCTCGTAGACGGCCTCCACTTGTGACTCCATTGCGTTGGCGGCCGACGCCTCGTCCAAGACGGTGGAGACCGCCGGGCGGGCAACCTGCTCCGGCGCGGCCGTGGCCTGGGCGGCCGGTTCCGCCGCGGCCGACGCATGGAAGGCCGGCAGGCTCAGCCCAATCCCGACCGATACCAGAATCGCGAGCGCCAGAAGCCATGTGCCTCGAATCTCGATTGACTTGTTCAAATCGTTCCTCCTGCAAATCCTATACGGCGCGGCTCACTCGGTCGCGCCGCAGGTCCCGTTGTACCGGTTCTCGATGGCCCACGCTTGTTGAGCCATGGTCATCTTATCAGAAGAGTGTGGAGATGTTATGGAGGGCAGATGCACGAGGTGTGTAGCTTGCGGAGGGGGCTGCAGGAGCGGCAGCCGGGGCAAGCAAAGCGGAGACGCCCCGGCAGACCAGTCTCCGCCTGCCGGGGCGCACTTGTCAGCAGCGGGAGCCGGTGTAGTAGGGCGATACGTACAAGCCGGTTGCTTCAAAGCGCCGCGCGGCGTATTGCTCTGCCTGTGCCATCGCTGCCCCGGCGTCGAAGGCACGCAGCTCCCGGCCTTCCACCACGATTTGCCCGTCGACGATGACCGTCTCAACATCCCGGGCGCCGGCCGCGTACACCAGGGTGTTGGCCAAGTGATTGATCGGCCGCAAGTGCACTCCCTCCAGGTCCACCAGGATGAGATCGGCTTTCTTGCCGGCTTCCAGCGTGCCGATTTCGTCGCCAAGGCCGAGCGCCCGTGCACCGCCCGCCGTCGCCATGCGCAGCGCCTCCCAGGCAGGTACGACTGCCGGGTCCATGGCAGCGTGTTTCTGCAGGAACGCCCCTACTCGCATGGCCTCGAACAGGTCCATGTTGTCATTGACCGCACATGTGTCGGTGCCGAGCGACACGGCCACGCCTGCCGCAAGCATGTCTACTACGCGCGCTGTGCCGAGCGCGATCTTCATATTGCATTCGGGGTTGTACGAGACCGAGGTGCCGGTCTCGCGCAGTATGCGGATGTCGTCATCGTCCAGCCAGATGCAATGTGCGCCGAGCATGTCTGGCCCCAGCATGCCCAGCTCGGCCAGGTACTGCACAGGGGTCCTGCTGTGTCTCCGCCGGATGTTGTCCCAGCCGTAGCGGCTTTCGGCGATGTGCATGTGGATGCCCAAGTTGTGCTCGCCGGCCAGCCGGCGCACCTGGCGCAGTAGCCCGGTGCTGACCGAGTTCTCGCAGGCTGGGCCGTACCGGAAGGTCACCCTGCCCGAGGCCGAGCGTGCACAGCGCTCGATGAGCCGCTCGGCCAGATCGAGTGTCGCGTCCACCCCCAGCAGCATCCCAGGGCTCCCCCACTCGTCGACGTCGGTCAGGGTGAGGACGTGCACGGCGCGGATGCCCGCCTCCTCGTACATATCAACGACATCCGGTGGTGTGGCCCACTCCATATTGACGATGCACGTGATCCCGGAAAGGAGCGCTTCGGCGCAGCCAATGCGCGTCGCATGACGCTGGAGCTCCGAGTCGCATGCCAGGTAGTCGCACACCGCCATGCCGATCAGCGGCGACGAGACTTGCGAAATCCACTCATCCGGGAATGCCAGGTCGTCTCGGGAGCCTTTGGCCAGGTTCTGTAGAAAGTGGTGATGGGTGTCGATCAGGCCGGGCAGGACGGCCTTGTGTCGGGCGTCGATCTTCCTGTGGGCCACGTAGCGCCCGGAAAGATCGCTCGCGGGGCCGACGTCCACGATGCGGCCCTGGTCGATGGCCAGGCTGCCGTCCCAGAGGATGGTCCTGGCATCGTCCATGACCACGACGGCACCGTGTTCTACGACGAGGTCCACTTCAGGGCATGCGATCCTGGCTTCCACGCTCTCTTCTTCTCGGCATTTCCTTGTCATAGCAAGAGCCCGCGACTCTGCCGCGGGCTGTGCAAACCGTAGCCAAGGGTCGCGTGCCTCAGGCCTTGGGCGCTTCGCTCGAGTCTAGCGATTCCTCCGTCTGCCCGTCGAACAGGTGCGTGGCCCCTTCGCGCATCGACAACCACACCTCCTGTTCGGCGTCCAGGGTGGCGTCGGCCGAGGTGAAGACCCGGACGGCGTCTGTCCCCAGCATGGCCGTGAGAAGGATCTCCCGGCCCATCTGCTCTATGACGTAGACGGTCGCCCTCACTGCACCGGGGACAGGGCTCGTCTCCACCACCAGGTCCTCGGGGCGGATCCCGAGGATGAGCGACCGTGCAGGACCACCCCGCAGCACGCCGCGCCACCGGGCCGGCACCGGGATGTCGAACGCGGCGCCGCTCAACGTTTCGAGCTCGGGATCGTACCGGCATCCCACAAAGTTCATGGGAGGGCTGCCAATGAAGCCAGCTACGAATTTGTTGGCCGGCCGGCGGTAAATGTCCTCGGGCTTGCCCATCTGCTGGATGCGGCCTGCATTCATAACGATCAGCTTGTCGGCCAGCGTCATGGCCTCGGCCTGGTCATGCGTTACATAGATCGTGGTCACCTGGAGCTGCCGCTGCAGGTGCTTGAGCTCGGCGCGCATCAGGACGCGAAGCTTGGCATCGAGGTTCGACAGGGGCTCGTCCATCAGGAAGACATCGGGTTGGCGTACGATGGCACGCCCCAACGCGACGCGCTGCATCTGGCCTCCCGACAGCTCCCGCGGCTTGCGCTTCAACAGTTCTTCGATCTGCAGGATCTTGGCGGTCTCTGTCACCCGCCGCCGGATCTCGTCCTTGTGGATCTTGGCGGCTTCGAGGGGGAAGGCGATGTTCTTGAACACGGTCATGTGTGGGTAGAGCGCATAGCTCTGGAAGACCATTGCCACGTTTCGATCCCAGGGGGGAGCCCCGCTTACGTCCTCGTCCCCGATGTAGACGGTTCCGCTGGTCGGATCTTGCAGCCCGGCCACGGTGCGCAGAAGAGTGGATTTGCCACAGCCGGACGGGCCTACCAGCACCGTCAGCCTCCTGTCCTCGAAAGCGCAGCTCACATCGTGCAAGGCCCCCACTTCGCCAAAGGCTTTGCACAGGCTCTCTACTCGTACTTCGGCCACGCGGATTTCCTCCCTAGTATTTGACAGAGCCTGCGGTCAGGCCCTGGATGACCCATCGCTGGAAGAAGAGGGCAATGGCCACCATCAGGCCTACCGAGAGAATGATGGCGGCCGAGACCCAGGTCCACTGATAGCGGAACTCGAACGATAGGTTCAAGATGGCGACCGGGACGGTCTGGACGCTACTCACGCCCATCGTAACCACGCTGGAGAGGATGAACTCGCCCCAAGAACCCAGGAACGCAAACACGCCGGCGGAAAAGAGGCCGGGTGCTGCAAGTGGCAAGATAACCTTGCGGAAGATCTGGAAGGGCTTGTAGCCGTCCACTTTGGCTGCATCCTCCAGCTCCCATGGTAGTTCCGAGAAATAGGCGGCCAGGAGCCACGTGCCGAGCGGGACGTTGTAGGCAATGTTGGGCAGGATGATGGCCGGCAGGGTGCGCAGCAGGTCGAGCTTTTGCATCAGCACAAAGGTAGGCGCTATGACCATCACCGCCGGCAGGAGCCCGGCCACCTGCAGCAGGAGTAGCGACTGGATCTTCCAGCGGAAGCGCAGCCGGGCGATGGTGTAGGCCGCCAGCGAACAGATGAACAGGCTGCATACCGCCACCGTCGACGAGACGATCAGGCTGTTCCGAATCGGGAGAAGGAAGTGCAGTGAGGGTGCCTGCGGCACCTCCGTGGCCGACCCGAACACCCCCTCACCACTGACCCCCTCCTGCGAGGCCTTGGACGGGATTCCCAGGATAATCCGATACGCTTCGAGTGTTGGCTTCGACGGCCACCCTTCGGGTGGGATCAGGTACTCGGTGCCCATCGGCTTGAACGAGGTGGCGAGAATCCAATAGAGCGGACCCAGGCAAAAGCCCGCAATGAGCAGCGTGATCAGCACGTCCAGCACCTGGTTCGCGCGGCGCCGGTACCTGTATCGGTGCTTGCTTTTCATCCTTTGAACCTCAGGTTCTTGCGGATGCGGCTCACGTAGGCGATGGCCAGCACGAGGACAATCGCAAAGATCACCATGGCATACGAAGAACCCAGTCCGAACTTGGAATAGGTGAAAAAGTACTTGTAGGCGAAGGTACTCAGAGTGTCGGTTGTGGTCCCCGGCCCACCACCCGTCAACGCAAACGACAGCTCGAACATGCGGAACGCCTCCAACGAACGGAAGAGGAGGCACACCAGGACGGTGGGCAAGAGGAGAGGCAGCGTCACACGCCGGAAACGGAACCATCCGCGCGCGCCGTCAACCTTTGCGGCGTCGTAGACGTCCTTGGAGATCGCCGCCAGCCCACCCAGCATCAAGATGCCCATGATCGACGAGTTCTTCCAAACGTCGGCCAGGATAATAGAGTGGACGGCCAAGATCGGGTCGGTCAGGAATTGCGGTGCGCTGTCGGTCAGGCCGGAGGCGTGTACCAGGTAGCCGAACAACCCGGCGTCTGGGTGGTATAGCCACTTCCAGACCATGGCAGACACCACGGGCGGGATGGCCCACGGCACCACCAGCACCGCGCGCAGGACACCCCGCAGCCGGGAGGACACCGAAAACGTGGCCATCGCCATGCCCAGCCCCAAGCCAATCTCCAGCGCCACAGACACGACGGTGAAGTAGAGCGTGAACAGAAAGGCCCCGCGGAATGCCTCGCTTGTCAGTACCGTGATATAGTTCTTGAGGCCCACGAAGGGGGCATGCAGCCAGTCCATGGTGCGCTGCATCTTGAAAAAGCTGTAGATGAAGGTCTGGACCAGGGGATAGTACAGGAAGATCGCGACTGCGATGAAAGCAGGCAACAGGAAGATGAGAGCCATGGTCGGCTCGCTGAGCCTCCTGGGCCGCCTGGCTCTATGCACTGCGCCTTGCGCCATTCTGTTCTCCATGACCGGCACTTCGAGCCCTCCCTTGGGCAAGGTCCGCGTCCCCGGATCAAGCCCGGGGACGCGGATGCTCACTCAAAGGCCGACGGGTGATGCGCGGCTACTCCGCGTCGATCACATCGATGGCTGCACAGGCATCGTCCAGCGCCTGCTGCGCCGTCTTGCTCCCCGACAGTGCCGAGTGGAGCTCAGCCTGCAGGACATCTACTACTTCGCCGTAGTTGGCGCTGGGCAGCGGCGCCAATGCCGTCTTGGCGATCTCCTGGACGAGGGGCAAGAACTTGTTGCCCGCGAGCACTGTGGCGTCCTGGTAGACCTCGGCATTGCCCTGGATTGGGCCCCAGGCCAGGTTGAAGGGCACCATGGTCGCCGTATCTGCCCAGACGTTCAGCACTTTGACCGCCTCGTCGATGTTGTCCGAGGATGCAGAGATCGCAAAGGCCCAGAACTCGGTGAAGCCGGAGGGCCGGCCACCCGGCTGGGCAGGGTTGGGGATAAAGCCCCACTTGCCGGCGACCTGCGACTTGGTCGGGTCGTCGATGTAGTTCAGCAGGTCCTGGCGCGCAGAAACAAAGAGGGTCTGGCCGCTGATGAAGCGGATGCTGGAGTCTTCCTCTTTCCACGACAGCGCCTCTTGAGGTGTGTAGCCGTTCTCGAACAGGCCAATCATGAACTCCAGGGCGGCCACGCCTTCCGCCGAATTCATAGCACACTTGTCAGACTCGTTCTTGTACTGGCCGCCAAAGCCGTACAGGTACTCCGACCAGCGGTTGACCAGCACGAGGTTGCGCATGGCCGGCCAATCCCAGCAGCCCATGCCCGGGTTGTTGGGGAGAATCGTATCGCAGGCGGCGATGAGGTCATCGTAGGTCGCCGGTGCTGCCAGGCCGGCTGCATCGAGCAGGTCCTTGCGGTAGTAGAGGCCACCGATGCCGCCCCACACGGGGCCGATGCCCAGCAGGTCACCCTTGTAGCTGAAGGTGTCGAGTGACGCCTGGTCGTACTTGGCCAGCACTGCGGGGTCCAGCTTGTCCTGGAGCGGCACGAGCCACCCGGCCGCGCCAAACTCGGTCATCCAGTAGCCGGCGGCGTACATCAGGTCCACCGTTGCGTCTTTGGCCACAAAGTAAGTGGCGAGGTTGTCGTGATACTTGTTGCCATCCAGTGGCTGCATGATGAGCTGGATTTCGGTGCCGGGGAAATTTGCCTCGGCTACCTTCCGCATGGTCACCAGGGGCGGATCGGCCGGGCCGAAGGACAAGTTGAAGTACTCGTGACCGGCGAAGGAGAGTTGAAGCTTGTTTTCCGGCACGATCACCGTCTGCTCTACCGGCACCACGACCGTCTGCTCCACCGGCACCACGACCGTCTGCTCCACCGGCACTTCGACGGTCTCTTTCACTGTCTGGATCACAGTCTCGGCGGTGGGCTGGGCGCCGCACGCCGCCAGCATTACCACACACAGAATCGCAAACACAACTCGCTTGACCAACATTGTCTTTCCTCCTCGTTGGATTCCTAGCATTTGACCTACCCTTCGACATCCCACATCAGGCAGTTCTTATCCTTCTCTTCTCCCTCCTTTCTGCTGTGCATTCGAGGCAAGCTTCGAGGCTTGCCCTACGTGGCACCTTGCTCCCCTATGGGCACCCTTGCCGGATGAGGTGCAGAGAGTAGTGGTATCTATCGGCACGGCTAATGGTCTGAAAGGCCTCCACCGCCTGCAGGGCTTCCCCCATGGCGTAGTTGACACCCTCGCGCAGCAAGAGCGGGTCTCCTTCCGCCACCCCCAACAGGCGGGCATTGTGACCATCGGCGGCAATCGCACGTACTAGAGTGTCGCCTTCACAGATGACGATCCCTTTCTCTTCGAGCAGGGCCCAAAGGGAAGGCTGGTTCGTGAGCTCCATAGGGGTCAGATAGACCTCGGGAGGAAGATGCAGATAGGAGATGCTCAGCGAGGCGATCTCGCCGTCGACCAGGCGCAGCCGCTCCACGATCCACATCGGCTCACCTTCCTGGATGCGGAGTAGGGCGGAAGTGGCAGCATCAGACGGGCGGTGTTGGAGGTTCAGAAGGCGTGAGCCTGGCACGCGCCCCTGCAGGCGGAGCTCCTCGGAGAAGCTGATCAAGCGGCCCATCTCGCGCCGGATGCGCGAGCGGCTGACGAACGTGCCCTTTCCCTGGCGCCGCTGTATGTAGCCCGAGGTTTCCAGCTCGCGGATGGCGTGCCGCACCGTGATCCGGCTGACGCCATACAGGTCGCACAGCTCGCGCTCTGCCGGAATTGCCTGACCAGGCTCGAGCCTGCCCTCGACGATTTGTGTCAGCAAATCCTTTTCGATCCGCCGGTACAGCGGGATTTCGGCACCACGATCCAGTTCAGTGCGTTCGGCCATCTCGGATGTCATCGGTGACTCCTGACGCGCGCGCGATCCGGCCCTTGCGGTCGATGCCCAAATGATATAACCAACTACGGAAAAGAGTATATCACAAGTCCGGACCGCTGTCAAGTATCACTTGACAATCTGCTCTCGATATGATATATTCTGTATGGCAAGTGATTATATCATTTGCCTCGCGACGAAAGCGGGGAATCCAGGCAGGTGGGACCGTGGCACGTAACTCCATCTCACGGCTGAGTAAGGACACAACGCGGAAGCGGAGGGGCCCATGTCCCTGAAGGGATATGCATGCCCGAGTCCCAGGGACATGCTCACGACCGGAGAAGTAGAGCGCGTTCACCGCTCCGCTCTTGAGGTCCTATCCGGGACCGGCGTCGTCTTCGGCAGCGACGAGGCACTCCGGCTCCTGGCGCACGCCGGCTGCAGCGTCGAGCCCGCCTGTGGCCGCGTACGTATCCCCGAGCACTTGGTGGAGGAATGCGTCGCTCTGTGCCCGCGCGGCTTTACTCTCCGGGCGCGCAGCCGGGAGTCGGATCTCGAAGTCGGGCCAGGGCGGCTCTACGTCCAGTCGCACCCAGGCCTCTTCCTGGTGGACCTGGAGACCGGGCAGCGGCGCCCGGCGTGCCTGGCCGACATCGGCCCCATGGTGCGCCTGTTGGACGCCCTTGACGAGATTCACCTGCCCATCATGCCGACCGGAACCATCTCCGACAAGCCCTCGCCTGTCATGATCGAGTGGATCACGGCGGAGGTGCTGCGCAATACCCAGAAAGCCACAGCCGGCGGGGTCTTTGACGGGTGCGCCCCATGGGTCGTCGAGATGGCCGCCGTCACCGGGCAGCACATCTACGGCCAAATCAACCCGGTGACACCCCTACGCTATCCCGCCGACCAACTGGACGGCGCAGCGCACTTTGTACGGGCTGGCCATCCGATCTGCATCCTGCCCGCTCCTACCCTGGGCGCAAACAGCCCGGTGACCCTCGCCGGCGCGCTGGTGCTGCAGGCGGCCGAACACCTGGCCGGCGTCGTATGGGCGCAGCTTGTCCAGCCAGGAGCGCCGGTGACGCTTTCCAGCTATCCCCACCTCCTGGACATGCGCCAAGGCTTGCTCTCCGTCGGTGCGGTCGAGGTCGGCCTGCTGGGCGCCGCGACGGCGCAGCTCGGCCGCCACTATGGCATTCCTACCCACCCGCAATTGCCTTTGACCGACGCTAAGGCGCACGACGAGCAGGCGGCCATCGAAAAGGCGATGGGCGCGCTGCTCCTGGCGCAAGCGGGGGCCAACCTGATCACAAATGGCGGCGGACTGGAGACCGAAAAGGCGTGGTCGCCCGTCCAGCTCGTGATCGATTGCGAGATCAACGCCATGGTCGGCCGCATCCTGAAGGGAATTGACGTGAGGGAAGAGACGCTGGCCGTTGGCCTGATCCAGGAGATGGGCTCGTCAGGCAACTTCCTTGGCACTCGACACACCAAGCTGTCTTGGCGCGGCGAACAGATGCTGCCCCGCCTGGCAGACCGGCAGGGCTACGAGGCATGGCATGCCCAGGGCGACCAAACCATGGTCGAGCGCGCCCGCGACTGGGCCAGAGAAACGGTACGCAGCCATCGCGTTCCGCCCTTGTCTGAAGAGCAGGATCGAGAGATAGATCGCATCCTGGCAGCGGCGGAGCGCGCCAAGCTCAGAGGCTGACTGGCATTTGGAGAGAAGGCGCGGTAGACCGCGGCCGATACAAACGATCAGAAGGGAGAACGATGAGCACACAGGAGTTATTGGAAAAGTTGCGCGCGGCATTGGTCGGCGACTCGGAATATGACGAGGTGACCGGCCTGACAGAGCAGTACATCGCCGAGGGCGGCGACGCCATGAAGGCGATCGAAGTCGCCTCCGATGCAATGGGCGAGATCGGCGACCTCTTTTCCAGGTTCGAGATCTATCTGCCCGACCTGATGATCGCCGGCGAAAAGATGAAGCGCTGCATGGCACTGCTCCAGCCACAGATCAAGGGCGGAGCCGGAGCTGGGTCGGGCGGCAAGGTCGTCATTGGCACCGTCTCGGGTGACTTGCACGACATCGGCAAGAACCTGGTGGCCACCATGCTGGCCGTCGGCGGCTACGAAGTCGTCGACTTGGGGGTGAACATCCCGCCCCTCGAGTTCGTCAAGGCCGGCCGGGACCAGCGCGCCAGCATCCTGGCGCTTTCCAGCTTGATGACCGCCTCGCTTCCCTACCAGAAGGAGGTGATCGACCTGCTCAAGGAAATGGGCCTGCGCGACCGTCTTTATGTCATTGTGGGCGGCGGGCCGGTCACACCCGAATTCGCGGCCCAGATCGGCGCGGATGGCTGGGCCGCCAACGCTGCTCAAGCTCCCGCCCTCTGCAAGCAACTGGTCACCTCCGGTCAAAAGCCGCCGGTGCCCACTGTGATCATGTAAGGAGAGATTGCCATGACCATCGACCGCGAGAGACTTCTGCGTGTTCTGGATAGGGCCCACACCGGCCCCGTGTGCGAGACGTTCCAGTGGGACACCGAGGTGATTCCACGCACCATCGCCGCCAACCTGAAAAAGCACAACCTGCTCAGGACCTGTGACCCCAAGAACCCCATCAACCAGGATGATGACCTGGTGGACCGCTTCTTTCAGGCCGGCATGGACACGGCAATCGAGGCGGGGATGCTGTGCATCGACACGCAGCGCCGCATCATGTTCACCCGCGAAGAGCTCCTGGAGGGCCTGGCTGCTGCACCGGCCGAGTTCACCCTGGGCGAAGGCAAAGAGATTGCTCACTTCAAGCACCGCGGCCTGGACGACCCGACCCTGCCGGTGTGGGTGTGCCCCTTGAGCATTGCGATGAGCGAGGAGCTCTTCATCCCGGTGCTGGAAGGCATCGCGCGCGTGCCCGAAGTGGACTGTATCGAGGGCCCTTCGGTCGAGGCGATCTATGGCGCCACCATACGCGCCGGATCGCCCTACGAGTTGATGGTAGGCAAGTGGCAGGCACAGGCCACATACGAGGCGCTGCGTCGTGCCGGTCGGGAAGGCATGGGGCTCTATGCCGTCGGCACGTCGCCCACCCACTACGGTGTGTTGGGCGGCTATGGCATCCCAGGCGGATATGTGCCGGAGCGTGACATCGTCCTGGTCTTGTCACCCGTCGAGCTCAAGACCTCCTACGAGAGCCTGCACAAGGTGGTGCAGGCGTTTAACTGCGACGGAGTGGTATATGGCGGCTCCTGGTCCATGATCGGCGGCTATGCGGGCGGTCCAGAGGGGGCCGTGGTGTCGTGCATTGCCTGCACTATCTTGCTCTACAACGCCTACCAGGCCAGCAACGGCGCGTCGTTCCCGTATGACATGCGCTACATGGGCAACTGCGGGCGGCACGCCCTCTGGGCACAGAGTGTCGTCTTCCAGGCGCTGAGCCGCAATGCCCATCTGTGTGTCAATTCGGTCCTCAACCAGACGGCCGGGCCTGCCACACCGATGCTCCTCCTAGAGTCGGCTGTGGGCATGATGAACCTGAGCGTGTCGGGCACGACCTCGTGCACCGGCACGCGCTCCGCCGGCGGCAAGTATTCCAACTACCTGACGCCGCTGGAAGTGCGCTTTGCCGGAGAGGTGTACAAGAAGACGGCCGGCATGAGCCGAGCCCAGGCCAATGATGTGGCCAACCGGCTGCTGCCCCTGTACGAGGCGCAGCTTGGGCAGGCCCCTAAGGGCCAGAGCTTTGCGGAGTGCTACGACGTCAAGACGCTCACGCCCAGTGCCGAGTGGCAGCGCATCTACGATGAGGTGCAAGAGACGGCAATTCGGGCGGGCATGCCCTTGGCATAGGGCTGCCTCGACGACCGGGGCGGCCCGGGGGCTCCGGGCCGCCCTGACGGGTGCGGCGCATGTGGCTGGTGGAGAAACACAGAGTGAACCAAGACGGCTTTACGCTAAGGCTCAAGCCCATCGAGTTCATCACCGACGAGCAGGTGGCTGACATCCACAGGGCCACACTGCGGGTCCTGGACGAGACCGGCGTGCGCATGGAATCCGGCTGGGCACTCGAGTTCCTGGCCGGCCACGGCTGTAGGGTCGATGCCGACGCGCACCGCGTCCGCTTCCCTCCTGCCCTGGTCGAGGAGTGCCTGCGCCGTGTGCCGCCCACCTTCCGTGTTCGGGCGCGCGACCCGCGCCACGACCTGGAGTATGGCGGCAACACCTTGCACTTCTCGCACACCTCGGGGATGCAGACCATCGATCTGGACACCTACGAGCCGCGCTCGCCCACCCGGGCCGAGTTCGTCGAGTGCGCCCGCGTCCTGGACGCGCTGCCGACGTTGAGCTGCCTGGGCTGCTATCCCTACTATGGCTTCGAAGGCGTGCCGCCGGTGATGGCCATGCCCGAGGGGGTGGCCCTGCTCATGCGCCACTCGACCAAGCACCAATCGGTCTGCTACACGCAGGGGTGTGAGATCTTTAACATACAGATGGCCCAGGCGATTGGGGTCGAGATCTCGGGCGTCGTCACTTCGTCCGCGCCGCTCATGTGGAACGGCGATGCGATATCGGTCGCCCGCCGGATGGTCGAGGCCGACTTCCCGATCCTGACGGTCGACGGCTGCATCATGGGGGGCACCGGCCCGGTGACGGCGGCCGGCTCGGTCGTGGTCAGCAATGCCGAGCACATGGCCATGATCGTGCTCACGCAGCTTCTGCGCCCAGGCCACCGCATGCTCATCGGCCACTTTGCTTTGTCCATGAACATGAGCAACGGGGCGCCGGCCTTTGGCCAGATCGAAGCTTCGATCAATAATGCCATCTGGAACCAGATGTGGCGCCACTATCAGGTGCCCTGTGGCAACGGTTCGCCGGGCTACGTCTCGGCCAAGACCATCGACTACCAGGCCGGCTACGAAAAGGCGATGGCGGGGTTTGCCGCCGCCCTCTCAGGTGCAAACCACCTGCTATTGCACTTTGGGGTCGCCGCCGAGATGACGGCACACCCGGTGCAGGCCGTGCTCGACGACGATATCGCAGGCATGATTGGCCGCTTTATCTCGGGCGAACAGGTAGACGACGACACGATTGCGCTGGAGCTGATCCAGAAGGTGGGGCCCATCCCAGGCCACTACCTGGACACGGAACACACCCTGAAGTGGTTTCGCAGGGAGCAGTATATGCCCCGTGCGGCCGACCGCTTGAGCTACGGCCAATGGCTGGCCGCGGACAAGAAGACGGCGATTGACTATGCGCGCGCGCGGGTGGAGCGCATCCTGGCCACTCACCAGGTGCAGCCGTTGACTCCTGCCCAGGAGGATGACCTGGACCGCATCCTGGCCGATGCCCGGCGCTACTACCGGGACAAGGGGCTGATGCCGTGAGGGATCGTCTGTGAGCATCTTGACCATCGACGTCGGCACGTCGTCGCTCAAAGCCGTGCTGTACAGCGGCGAGGGGCGGGTAACAGGCGCCGCCACTTCCCGCTATGGTTACAGCGCCGAGCAGCCCGGCTGGGCCGAGCAAGACCCGGGGCAGTGGTGGCGGGCCCTGCAGACGGCTCTCTCGGCCCTGGCGCGGGACGGCCACGATCTGCACGAGGTCGCGGCTCTTTCCTTTACCGGGCAGATGCACACCGGGGTCTTGCTCGACGCGGAGGGCAAGGTCATCCCGCCCACCATCCTTTGGCTGGACCGCCGTGCCGCGGCCGAAACAGAGGAGTTGCAGGCCACTCCTGCGCCTTCCACCCTACCAACT
The DNA here is from genome assembly GCA_963701775.1 of uncultured Chloroflexia bacterium. GTDB lineage: Bacteria > Chloroflexota > Anaerolineae > JAAYZQ01 > JAAYZQ01 > DAOQVR01. Next base: position 253,839 of record CAVPBH010000020.1, on the reverse strand, counting down.
GAACAGCACCTTCACCCTGCCCAAGCTGGTTTGGCTGCGCCGCCACCGGCCCGAGGCGCTGGACCGCACGCGCAGCCTGCTCTGGCCCAAGGACTATGTGCGGTATCGCATGACCGGCGAGATCTGCACCGACCTGACCGAGCCGGGCGGCGCCGCACTCCTCGATTGGTCCAGCCGCCGCTACGCGCTCGACCGGTTGCCGCTGGCCGGCCTGGATGCCGCGGTCCTGCCGCCCATCCGGCCCGGCGACGGCGGCGGAGGCCGGCTCCTGCCCGACGTGGCACGCCAACTTGGCCTGCCGCCCGACGCAAGAGTTGTCGTAGGCATGGGAGACGTTGCTGCATTGTTTGGTGCTGCGCCGCTGAAGCCTGGGCGGGTTGTGTGCTCGCTGGGCAGCTCCTCCATGGTGTTCCTTCCAATCGAGAACGACCGGCACCCCGACCCTCAGCACCGCCTGCACATCTATCCCTTTGGTCCCTACCTAATGTTGGGCGGCGTATCTTCCACGACGGGCAGCAGCCTGACCTGGGCCCACGCGCTCCTGGGCCAAGGCAAGCCCTTTGATGCATGCCTAGCCGAAGCGCTCGAGGTTGCGCCTGGGGCAGGTGGGGTATGCTTCATTCCCTTCCTCGCGGGCGAGCGCAACCCCTACTGGAGCGACAGGCTCCGGGCCGGCTTCTACGGGCTGCAACTCGCTCACGATGCCCGGCACGTGCTGCGCGCCGTGATGGAGGGTGTCGCCTACAGCCTGCGGGTCTTCCTGGATCTCTTTGGCCAGATGGGTGTGGCAGTGCACGAGATTGCGCTCGCCGGCGGCGGCGCGTCCACACCCGGCTGGCCGCAGATCATCGCAGACGTCTGCCAACGCCCGGTCTCCATCTATGCCGGCAGCGAGACGGTTACCCGGGTGCTCTTTGCGCTCTGCAAGCAGCACTTGGGGCAGGGCAGTTTTGCCGAGAGCCTATCGCGTACGTTCGACGGCCCGGAGCGAATCGAGCCACATCACGAATTATCTAAAGTCTATGAAGACGGATATCATACCTATCGGGCCTTCTGTGAGTTTGCTCTGGCAGAAGCAGGAGAGTGAATTATGACAGGCAAAGATCGGAGAATGCGGAGGCTATTCCGCGGATCGCAGCAACGCTGCCTGATGGTGCCCCTGGATCATGGACCCTGGCTGGGGCCCATCAAGGGGATCGACCGCCCCTACTCGCTCGTGCAGCAGGTGGTGGCGGGCGGCGCCAATGCCCTGCTCGTGACCCCCGGCATGGCACGCCTGGTCGAGCCGGTCGCAGATCCGGTGGGCCTGGTGCTCCGGGTCAGCATCACCCTCGGCTTGGCGCCCGAAGCACGCCAGGAGACGCCCGTAGCCACCGTCGAGACGGCGCTGCGCCTGGATGCCGACGCGGTGGCTGTGTCCATCTTCTTCGGACGCGGCGGCGAGGTGGAGACGATGCGCTTCCTCGGCAACCTGGCCGAGCGCTGCCAGCGTTTTGGCGTTCCGGTGTTGGCCGAGATGATGCCCGCACAGGATCAGGCCTACCAGCCCGCAGCCATCGCCCACGCGGCACGCATCGGCTTCGAGATGGGCGCAGACATCGTCAAGACCAACTACTGCGGCGATGTCGCGGCCTTCCGCGATGTGGTGGCCACCTGTCCGATTCCGATCGTCGTCGCCGGCGGGCCCAAGAACAGCGGATCAGGCGACGACACACTCCAGGTGGTACGCGACGTGGTGGCAGCCGGAGCGGGCGGCGTCGCAATCGGCCGCCGCGTGTGGCAGGACGAGAACCCGCAGCGCCTGGTGCGCGAGATGCACGGCATTCTCTTCCCGGGTACGGACCATGGATAGACGAGACCTACTCGCTCGCCTGCGCGACATTGTCGGGCCGGAGTATGTTACCGACGAGCCGTTCATATTGATGGCCTATACGCAGGACTTTGGCACGCAGCCGCCGCGCTGGCCTCTCTGCGCGGTCAAACCGGGCAGCGCCGACGAAATCGCCGCCATCTTACGTCTGGCGAATGAGCTGGGCGTCCCGGTGTCGCCGCGCGGCGGCAGGCTCGGCCCAGGAAGGCGGCTGCCAATCGGATGGGGGCATTCTCCTGGAAACGCTCCGGCTGGACAAACTCCTGGACATCGACGAGGACACCGGCACGGTCACCGCACAGACCGGTCTGACCTTCGTGAAGCTGATGGATATGCTGGAGCAGCGGGGCTGGAAGATCGGCATCGCGCCCTCGGGCGCCATGGCCGGTACGCTGGGGGCGCACGTATCGAGGCCGGGGATTGGCTGGGGCAATATCAAGTACGTCAGCCAGGGCCACCAGGTACTGGGGCTGAAGGCTGTGCTGCCTTCGGGTGAAATCGTATCGACCGGCACCGGGGCCAATCCGGCAGCGAGCACCTTCTTCCGCTATGCCCTGGGGCCTGACCTGACCGGGCTCTTCGTCGGTTCCGAGGGAGCATTCGGCGTCATCACCGAGGTAACGCTGCGCATGTACCCTCTTCCCGAGAAGGTCTACCTGGAGCGCTACGTAGGCACCAGCCTGCACGATGGCATTGAGATCTTTCGCGAGCTGGCACAGCACGACTTGGTGTGCTTCATCTCGGTTCCAATTATCAAGCCGGACTGGCTCCTGTTCGATGTGAATGTCGAGGGAGATGCCGCCGAGGTGGACCATCGCGTGGAGCGCATCCGGGCCATCGTCGCCCGCTACCCGTCCTTTCGGTGCGAGGGGCCCGAAGCCCCGCAAAAGTTCTGGACGTATCGCTGGTTCCACACCGGCGAAGAGTTCAAGGACGGCATTGCGGCTGCGGTGACCTTCTTCCTGCCTTTCTCCAAGCTGGAGAGCGCTACCTTGCTCATGCGCGAGATCATGCAGCGGCACGGAATTGTCAAGTTCTCGCAGCAGATGTTCCCCGAGCCCACCGGCTCCGAGCACGTCAGCCTTCTCTTCCATCACCCAGGCGACCAGGAGGCGTACGCCCGGCTCCAGGCGGCGCTGCCCGAGATGATGGACGCCGCGCTTGCCATGGGTGGCTGCCCCTACACCAAGGGCCGCCAGTGGGCGCCTCACCTGCAGGCACACCTCGGCGACACGGGCTACTGGAGCATGCTCAAGACCCTCAAGCGGGCGCTGGATCCCAACAACATCATGAACCCAGGCGTTATCGGGCTCTAGGGGGCGACCAATGCTGGAAGACCACAGAAAACAGCTCTACGATTGCTCCCGCTGCGGCTTTTGCCGGGTGTGGGGCTGGAAGGGAGTGGAGCACGTCTGCCCCACCTATCCTTTCACCCCGGGCTGGGAGACGCAATACGCCCGTGGGCGAGTGCGCATGGCCCAGGCGACCCTCGAAGGCCAGGTGGAGATTACGGAAGAGTTCCTCGATCACGCCTATGCCTGCACCCTGTGCGGAAGCTGCGAGGCACACTGCCCGGTGGGCGTCCCACTCACCGAGATCTTTCACGCCTGGCGCGCCGATCTGGCCGAAGCCGGGCATGCCCTGCCCGGGCATGAGCGCGTCGTCGCGCTGACGCGGATGCACCTCAATCCGTATGGTCCGGCAGGCGAGCAGGCCGTCCCGCCCGCCGTGCCCCGCAAGGTCTCGGTGCTGTACTATCCGGGCTGCACCACCACGCGCATGGCCCGCGAAGTGCTGCAGGCCATGACGGGGCTGCTGGCCAAGCTGGGGCTGGATGCGGCCGTCTTTCCGGACGACACCTGCTGCGGCCTGCCGCTGTACGAGATAGGCCAGGTGCAGGCCGCCCGCGACGTGGCGCAGGCCACGCTGGAGCGCATCGAGCGCTGGCAGCCGGACCTGGTGCTGACGACGTGCCCCTCCTGCTACCAGACCCTCAAGCACCTGCTCCCGGGCGAGCTCGGCCTGCCTGTGGGGTTTGAGGTGCAGCACCTGAGCGAGTTCCTGCTGCCGCACGTCGAGGGCCGGCTGGCCGAATTGCCCGTGCGGGTGACCTGGCACGACCCGTGCGTATTGGGCCGCCACATGGGCCTATACGAGCAGCCCCGCGCCCTCCTTGGCGCTGTGCCTGGGCTGGAGTTGGTCGAGATGCCGGCCAACCGGAAAGATTCGCTTTGCTGCGGCGCCGGCGGGGGAGTCTACTTCACCAGCCAGAAGATGGCCAACCGCGCCGTGGTCATGCGCCTGGAGCAGGCCGTCGCGGCCGGTGCCGAGCAGATCGTAACCTCGTGCCCCAACTGCTACGTGCGCTTCCGCCAGATGAGCCGCGCCCAGCGCCTTCCGATCGTGGCGCGCGACCTATCACAGGTGATTGACGAGGCCTTGCCATGAGCGAACAACCGCCGTCTGCTTCCCCCTCGCCTGGACAAGGGGAAGGGCAGGTGGATCTGATCGTCCGCAACGGGGTCGTCATCCCGATGGACGCGGCTCAGCGTACGCTTTGGGATGGCGCTGTGGCGGTGCAGGGCGGCCGCATCGTGGCCGTCGACGACACCGCAGCCCTCCTGCGCCGCTACACCGGCCGCCGGGTGCTGGATGCGCGGCACAAAGCGGTGCTGCCGGGGCTGGTCGACACGCACCACCACTTTCTGCAGAGCTATCTCAAGGGCATGCCCGACGACCTGGAGCTGGTGGAATGGGTCGAGAAGGTGTCGTCGCCCCGCATCGTCCTGGCTGTGGCGGGCTACCTGCGCGGCGACTATGGCCTGCAGATTCACTCCTCGCGGCTGGGCTGCCTGGAGGCGCTGCGCTCGGGGATCACCTGCCTGTTGAACATGGAGTGGGCCACGCCGCCCGAAGTGGTCGATGTCTTTGAGGCGATGGGTCTGCGCATCGTGCACGCCCTGACCTTGACGGATGTAGACCAGTGGAACCGCGAGGGCATGCTCCTGCCCAGTGGCGAGGCGATGGACCTGGCCGACCGGCTGATCGCACGCTGCCGGGCCTCGCAGGGCGGGCGCGTCAGCTTCCGCTACGGGCTGGCCTGCCCGAACTCTTGCTCGGGCGAGCAGATGCGCCGGGTGCGGGCGCTGGCGACTGAGAAAGGTATCGGCATTCATATTCACATCGCCGAGACACGCTTCGAATGGGACAACATCCACAACCTGTACGGCACCACGCCGACGCGCTACTTGTACGAGCTGGGGCTGCTCGGGCCCGACGTCCTGGGCGCGCACTGCATCTGGCTTTCCGATGAGGACATCGGCCTGCTTAAAGCGACGGACACCCGGGTGGCGCACAACCCCGAATGCAACATGAAGGTGGCCGATGGCATTGCCCCTATCGCCAAGATGCTCAAGTCGGGTGTTACTGTGTCGCTAGGCACCGATAGCTGTGCGGTCAACGACAACATGGACATGTTTGAGGCCATGCGGGTGGCGGCATTCCTACAGAAGGTGAACCAGTTGGATGCCACGGCATTGCATGCCTACCAGGTCCTGGAGATGGCGACGATGGGCGGCGCCCGCGCCCTGGGCATGGAAGCGGAGATTGGCTCGCTCGAAGCAGGTAAGAAGGCCGACCTGATCCTGGTGGATTTCACCGGCCCCCACATGCGGCCCATCAACAACATCGTCAACAACCTTGTCTATTGCGCCAGTGCCGTCCACGATGTGGATACGGTGATCGTCGACGGCCGCATCCTGGTGCAGGATCACAAGCTGCTGGTCGCCGACGAGGAGGACCTGCTTGCTCAGGCCGAGGAGTATGGCAACAGGCGCTTCGGGCAGGCCGGCCTGCCGGTTTCCCCTTACTACTATGCCGCCTCTCGCACAGGGTGAACCGGAGAGGACTGAAAGGAAGAGAATGAAAAGCAAACACGCCTTGATCCTTGAGAACGGCACCTTCATCTTTGAAGAACGCGAGGTGCCCGAGCCTGGGCCGGGCCAGGTGGTGGTGCAGGTGGCTGCGTGCGGCATCTGTGGCACGGACCTGAACCTCTTTGTGGGCAAGAGGCCCAAGGGCTGGAAGATCTCGTTTCCCTTCCAGATGGGCCACGAGTTGTCCGGCATCATCCGGGGGGTGGGCGAGGGCGTGCCTGACCAGCCGGGGCTCCGCGTGGGCGACCGCGTCGTGCCCGACGGCCGGCTGCCCTGTGGCTACTGCCGTTACTGCCGGCGCGGGCACGAGAATCTGTGCGTCAGCCAAGGCTACATCGCCGGCGGCTTTGCGCAGTACGCGATCTACCCCTTCCGCAACCTGCTCCACGTGCCCCAGGGCACAGACCTGGTCGAGGCCGCCCTGACGGAACCACTGGCCTGCTGCATCAACGGCAACAACAAACTGGTCGATGTGCCCCTGGGCGGAGTCGGACTCGTCTTGGGGGCAGGACCTATCGGCCTCGTGCACCTGCAGCTTCTCAAGAACCGGGGGCTCACGACCATCGCCGCCGACCTGAAGGAGAACCGCCTGGAGGCGGCCCGCGCCGTAGGCGCCGACCACGTCGTCAAGGCCAGGCTTGCCCACCAGCTTGACCCTGAGCTGGTCGAGCAGGTGAAGCAGATCACCGACGGCATGGGCGCCGACGTTATCGTCAGCGCGGCAGGGCTGGACCCATCTGTTCTGGAGGAGGCTCTCCAGATGGCGGCCAAGCAGGGACAGGTGCTCTACTTCGCTGCCACGCTGAGTGACCCGGTGACGCTCAACCTGGACGTCGTCCACTACAAGGAGCTGCGCTTGGTGGGCAGCCACGACTCGACCCGCGCCGACTATGAAAAAGCGCTGGCGCTCCTGGCGTCAGGCAGAATGAAGGTTGGCCCGCTCATCTCCCACCGCTATCCCCTGGAGCAGATCTACGACGCCTTCAGTTTCGCCAACACGCGCACCGGCCTCAAGGTCGTGGTGGTCAACGAGGGGGTCGGATGAAGATCGGTGAGGTGACGATCCAGGATACCTTCGCCGAGGCCTGGGACCTGGAGGTAGTACGCCTTCTCCTGACCGCCATCTCCGAGGAAGTGGCCTTGGGAGGTGCACATCAGTTTGTGGGCGCAGCGGGCTCCAGCGAGCTGGGCTCGCGTATCAACGCCGGCATCGAGCGGGTTGCGCGGCCCCAGGAAACGCCCGACGGACGGCCAGGCGTCTTTGTGGCATGCACCATGCCGCCAAGCCGGCGCCAGGATCTGGTCGACGAGCTGGCGCTGCGCATCGTGTTGGCTACGCTCATCCCGACCCTTGCGGTCTTTGACGCAATGCTGCCGGGGGTGCAAGATACCGTGACAGTCGACCTCTACTCACCCACGGCTGCGCGCTGGCAGGGGTACGACACCCGGCGCGAAGTGGGCAGCCACCTGGTGAGTGTGGTCCCGACTACGACCGGCGAGTTTGTGTACGAGCCTACGTTCTGGCTGTCCACCGCCGGCACCGACGGGCACATCGTCTGCTATGCACAGACGGCTGCCTCGGCAGTGCTCGCCGTCCAGGCGGCCAAGGAGGCCATAGCCGGCGTCGACGGTGTGGCGCCCCTTGGATATGGGCTGGAACAGGTCTATCGCGAGTTGGAGTATGTTCCGGTGCTGCGCGACCGCATTGCAGGCAGCCGCGTGCCGGAGGGCACCGGTTCGATCCTGAACCTGCTGATGTTCGGCGCCACGGAAGGCCTGATGGCGCGCGGCATCAAGGCGGCCGCCGAGGCAGCCGCTCGCGTGCCCGGTGTATTGGAGATCGGCGCGATGAATTTCGGCGGAGCTTTCGGCCGGCACAAGTATTACCTGCGCGAGCTGGTCGAGGCCGCTTAGCTGCAACCAACCAAGGGAGGAATCTATGCGTTATCGAATGTTGGGCAAGACGGGCTTTGAAGTGTCCGAGGTCGGCTTTGGTGCTTGGGGCATTGGCGGTGACTGGTGGAAGGGCAGCAGCGATGACGAGGCTCTGGCCGCACTAGGCCAGGCCATCGACCTCGGCGTCACCTTTGTCGACACGGCCATGGGGTATGGCGCCGGCCACAGCGAGCGGCTGATCGGCCAGGCCCTGCGCGGCCGCTCGGAGCGGGTGCACGTAGGCACAAAAGTGCGGCCCATGAACTACAACTTCTCACCAAAGCCCGGCGACTCGTTCGTCGAAGCATTTTCCGCGCAGTGGATCATCGACAGCACCGAGCAGAGCCTGCAGAACCTGGGGCAGGAGACGCTCGACCTGCAGATGATGCACGTGTGGCTGGACGAATGGGCAGCGTTCGACGGCTGGAAGGAGGCGGTGGTGCGGCTCAAGGAGCAGGGCAAGATCCGCGCCTTTGGCCTGTCGCTGGTCTTTCCGTTTACCGAGGCGCACCTGCCCCGAGAGGCGATCGCTACCGGGCTGATTGACGCCTGCGAAGTGGTCTACAACATCTACCAGCAGGAGCCGCAACAGGCACTCTTCCCGCTGGCCCAGCGGAACAACGTCGGCATCATCGCCCGCTGCCCCTTTGACGAGGGCTCACTCACCGGCATGATCGGGCCCGAGACGACCTTCCCGGAGGGCGACTGGCGCAACGACTATTTCCGTGGCGACCGCAAACAGCAAGTCTACGAACATACCCAGGCGCTGCAATGGCTGCTGCGCGGGGACGTGGAGTCACTCCCCGAGGCGGCACTGCGCTTCTGCCTGAGCCATCGCGCCGTATCGTCGGTGATCGCCGGCGTCCGCCGCGCCCGCCACGTGCAGTTCAACGTGCGGGCCGCGGAGAAGGGGCCACTGCCGGTCGAGGACATGGAGAGGCTGAAGGCCCACGCCTGGCCTCACGACTTCTGGGCCTAGCCGGCCGTGGGAGAAATCGCCTGGATTGACCTGTCGACAGGCGCGGTTCGCCTGGAGCCTGCCGAACAGGGGGTGGAAACGCACTTTATTGGGGGTCGTGGGCTCGGCGCGGTGCTGCTCTCGCGGCACATCGCCGATCCCCGGCACCCGCTGGCGCCGGAGAACCCGCTGGTCTTTGCCGTCGGCCCCTTCACCGGGACGCCCTGGCCGACCGGCGCGCGCACGCACGTCACCTTCCACTCGCCGCTGACCGGCATCTACGGCTATGCCAACACCGGGGGAATGTTCGGGGCTGCGCTGCGCCAGGCCGGGTACGAAGCGCTGGTGGTGACGGGCCGGGCCGAGCAGCCTGCCTACCTGGAGGTCGGCCCGGGCCGTATCGCCATCCGGCCAGCCGGTCATCTGTGGGGCCAGGGAACCCAGGCGACCCACGAGCAGTTGGAGAAGGGTGGCGCGCGCGTGGCCTGCATCGGTCCGGCCGGCGAGCACGGTGTGTCTATCGCGGCCATCATCAACGACCGAGGGCGCGCCGCTGCGCGCTGTGGCGGCGGAGCCGTGATGGGCAGCAAGAACTTGAAGGCGGTTGTCGTGCGCGGCCGGGCCCGATTGGAGCTGCCGCCAGCGTTCAAAGAGGTTGCCGTGGCGATGGCCCGGCGGGTGCATGAGCATCCGAATGTGGCCGGCCTACGGGAGTGGGGCACAGTCTTGCTTATCGCGGGCAAGAACCGCACGGGCGACCTGCCCGCCTACAACCACCAACAGGGCCAGCTGCCGCACGCGGGCCGGATCGATGCCCGCGCCATCGCCCAATTCACGACCGGCACCACAGGCTGCTATGCCTGTCCCATCCGCTGCAGCCGCCTGACGCGCGTAGAGGCCGGACCACATGCCGGCGAGCTGGAGGGACCCGAGTACGAGAGCACCGACGCGCTCGGACCGATGTGCGGCGTCGTCGACCCAGAGGTCGTGCTCCATGCCAACCGCCTCTGCAACAACCTGGGGCTGGATACCATTTCGACCGGGGTGGTCATCGCTTTTGCCTTGGAGTGCCGCCAACGCGGGCTCCTGTCCGATGCCGAGTTTCGCCTCGAGTGGGGCGATGGGCCAGGCCTGCTCACCTTGATCGAGGCCATCGCCCAGCGGCGGGGCCTCGGCGACCTGCTGGCCGGAGGCTGCCGCGGCGCTGCCCAGGCCATCGGCGGCGATGCGCCGCGCTATGCCATGCACGTCAAGGGCATGGAGCTGCCTCGGCAGGAACCGCGCATCGCCAAGGGCTTTGGCCTCGGTCACGCCACGTCGAACCGGGGGGCCGACCACCTCTACGCCCTGCCCACCATCGACCTGGCCGGCAACCTACCCGCAGCCGAGCGGCTCTTTCCCGCCGAGATGGTGCCGGCTTTGATGCAGACCGACGACGAGACCTACAAGCCCGACCTGGTCGTCTTTTCGGAAAACTACTGCGCGGTCTCTGATGCGCTGGGGGTCTGCAAGTTCAGCACCGCCGAGACCTATGCGCTCTATCCAGAAGACTTGGCCGAGGGGCTCAGCGCGCTGTGGGGGCGCCCGGTGAGTGGTCAGGAGCTCCTGCAGAGTGGAGAGCGCATCGTCAACCTTGAGCGGCTCTATAACCTGCGGCTGGGCCTGTCGCGCCAGGATGACCGGCTGCCTGAGCGCTTTTCCACCGAGCCCCTGCCGATCTACGCTCACCCGACCGCGCTGGGTGAGGGCGCCGGCGCACCGCCCATCCACACCGGGATCGTGCGCGACCTGGACGCTATGCTCGACCGCTACTACCGCCTGCGCGGCTGGGATGCGGCCGGCAGGCCGGCGCCTGCGACGCTGGCACGGCTCGGGCTGGACGCCTTTGACATTCCGACTCTGTTGGCCGAATAGGGGAGACTGTGCGACTCGAGACTCACGCTGAAAAGTGTACCGGCTGCCGCATCTGCCAGAACTTTTGCTCTTTTCACCACGAGCAGGCCGTCTGGCTGCGGCGCTCGCGCGTGGCCATCGCAGCTCCGCGCGACGAAGGGCCGTTCACGCCTATCATCTGCCGCCAATGCGACGACGCGCCCTGCGCGGCCGCCTGCCCGACGGGCGCCATCACCTTGGACCTGAGCACCGGGGCATGGCTGGTCGATACCGGGATATGCGCGGGCTGCGGCGACTGCGCGGCCGCCTGCCCCTATGACTCCATCTGGGTCGACGAGGAGTTGGGCGTCGCACTCAAGTGTGACCTGTGCGGCGGCCGGCCCGAGTGTGCGCCGATGTGTCCGCCGGGCGCAATCGTCTTGGAAAGCGTGGGGTGAGAGATGTTCCCTTACAAGGGCTTTGCCGGCAAGTGGCTCGACGTCGACCTCACCCATGGCACCATCTTGGCGCGGGAGCTGAGTGCCACATGGGCCGAGCGCTTCCTGGGCGGCAATGGGCTCGGCACGCAGATGCTCTGGGAAGAAGTCGGCCCGGGGGTCGATCCACTTGGCCCCGAGAACCTGCTCATCCTGGCCGCCGGCCCCCTGGTCGGCACGCTCATGCCCAATAGCTGCCGCATGGAAGCCGTGGCCAAGTCGCCTCTCACCGGCATCTACGGGGATGCCAATGCCGGCGGTTTCTTTGGGCCCGAACTAAAGTTCGCCGGATGGGATGCCGTCGCCGTGCGCGGGCAAGCACCGCGCCCCGTCTACCTGGCCATCGCCGGCGACCGAGCCGAGCTGCGGGATGCCGCTGGCCTCTGGGGCCAGACGACGTCGCAAACTGAAGCGGCCATCCGCCGGCAGTGGGGCGACCCAGGCGTAAAGGTGGCGTGCATCGGGCCGGCCGGCGAGCGCCTGGTGCGCTTTGCCAGCATCCAGGTCACGTCACAACGATCGCTGGGGCGCTGCGGCCTGGGTGCCGTCATGGGCAGCAAGAACCTCAAGGCAGTGGCCGTGCGCGGGCAGGGGTCGGTGCGCTTCGCCGATCCGGCCCGCTCGCATGCTCTTGCCGTGGACTTTCACCTGCGCCTGCGCAGCAACCCCATCTACAAAGCAGTCTCGTCGCACGGCACGCCCGGCATCGTCTCGCTGATGGACCCACTGGGCCGTTTTCCGACGCGCAACTTCCAGGCGGGGTCGTTCCCCGATGTGGACAAGATCAACGCCGAGGCGCTTGAGAAGCGCGCGTTGGTGCGCCACCTGGCCTGCTCTGGCTGCCCCATAGGCTGCGACAAGCTGCATCTCCTGCCCGACGGCCGGTTCGCCGGCACGACGCTGCACAGCGTCGAGTACGAGACGCTGAACGCCTTTGGAGCCAACCTGTGGAGCGGCGACCTGGATGCCATCCTCAAGGCGAACCGGATGTGCGACGACTTGGGCATGGACACCATCTCGGCCGGCCGGGCAATCGGCTTTGCCATGGAACTTTGGCAGGAGGAAATCCTGAACCTCGAGGAAACGGGCGGTCTATGGCTCGAATGGGGCAGGGCCGACGTGGCCTTGCGGCTGCTGGAGCAGATCGGGGCACGCGAAGGCCTCGGCGACCTGTTGGCCGAGGGGGTGCGTCGTGCTGCACAGGTCATCGGGCGCGGCAGCGAAGAGTTCGCTATGCACGTGAAGGGCATGGAGATCGCCGCCCAGGACGGGCGCGCGCAGCGGTCGATGGGCCTGGCCCACGCCACCTCGAATCGTGGCGCCGATCATCTCAAGGCCTTCCCCGTGATCGACGAGACCGGCTACCCCGACGAGGCACGGCGCCGCTATGGGGAGGCTTACCTGCCCGAGATGGCCCAACCCCTGGCCACCCGACATAAGCCCTTCCTGGTCAAGGACGGGGAGGATTTCGGCGCGGTGGTGGACTCGGTCGGCGTGTGCAAGTCGGGGGGGACCTTCGTACTGGCCGAGCTCTATTGGCCCGACCTGGCCGCGGCACTCGAAGCAGTAACCGGCATGGAGATGCCGGTCGAGCGCCTGAAACAGATCGGTGAGCGCATCTACAACCTTCAGCGCAGCTACAACGTGCTGCACGGCATCTCCCGTGCCGACGACCGCCTGCCGCGCCGCTTCAGCCAGGAGCCTTCGCCTTCGGGCAACGCCGCCGGTCAGGTCATTGACCTGGAGCCGATGCTCGACGAATACTATGCGCTCCGAGGCTGGGACTTGCGCACCGGTTGGCCCACGCCGGACCGGTTGCGCGACTTGGGCCTGGACGAGGCCGCCTGCCGGCTCTACCCAGGAATGAAGGCCGGCGGAGAAGCAGATTGGACAGGCAAACAATGGCCACTGTGACGGTTCGCTATCACAACATCCTGCGCAGTGCGGTGAGACTGGCTGAGGAGTCGGTGGCGCTTCCCGAGAACGCCGGCCTCTATGCCCTTCTCGAGGTCCTGGCCGCCGCGCACGGATCGCCGCTGTCCGAGATGCTGCTGGAAGCCGATGGCTCGGTGGTGTCACACCTCGTGATGTTCGTCAACCGGAAGCTGATCTCGGGCGAGCCGCGCGGCGTCGTGCTGGCGGACGGCGATGAGATACTGCTCTTTCCGGCCGTGTCGGGAGGGTGAGCAGAACAGCCATGCCGGCGCTGTTGATCCTGGGTGGGTGGCTGTGGGCCGATACGACACGGGCTCCGCAGCCCGGCTGTGGGGTCGCCGTGGCGGACGGCCGGGTGGTTGCTGCCGCACCCAATGCGGAGCTCCGGCGCCGCTTCTCCGGCGCTGAGGTTGTGGACGCCCAGGATTGCGTCCTCACGCCCTCGTTCGTCAATGCCCACCACCACATGTACGGCGTGCTGGCACATGGCATACCCCTCGGCGAGGCGCCGGCCGGCTTCTGGCCGTTCCTGGCCGGCTTCTGGTGGCCGCGCGTGGAGGACTGCCTGACCCATGACCTCATCGCGGCGGCCACAGATTGGGCCTGCCTTGAGATGATCCGCAGCGGCGTGACGGCCTTCTACGACTGCCTGGAGGCGCCGAATGCTCTGCCGGGCGCGCTCCAGGTAGAAGCAGACATCGTCCGCCGGCGCGGGCTGCACGGCATCCTTTCCTTCGAGGCCACACAGCGTGTGAGCGAAGAGAACGGCCTCCTCGGCATCCAGGAGAACGCCGGCTTCGCCGCCGCCTGCCGGCGGCAGCCGGGCCTCGTCTCCGGCATGCAGTGCTTTCATACCACCTTCACCTGCTCGGGTGACTTTATCCGGCGGACGTTCGAGGAAGCCGCCGCGCTTGGCGCCCGCATCCACATGCACCTCTCAGAGGGAACGTACGAACCCGAATACTGCCTGGAGCGCTTTGGCCTGCGCCCGGCTGCCTACTACGAGCGCCTGGGCGTCCTGGGTGAGCATGTGCTGGCCTCGCAGTGCGTCCAGATCGACAGGGCCGAGATCGAACTCCTGGCTCGTCACGGCGTGCACGTTTCGCACCAGCCCATCTCCAACTGCGAGGTGGGCGGAGGCCTGGCGCCTGTGCCCGAGCTGCTGGCGGCAGGCGTCAACGTGGCGCTCGGAACCGACGGCTACGTGAACAACTTTTTCGAGGTGATGCGCGCAGCCGCGCTGATCCCCAAGGCCCGCCTGCTCGACCCCGCAGTCATGCCTGCGCATGTGGCGTGGACCATGGCCACGCAGAACGGCGCCCGGGCACTCGGCCTGGAGGGCGTCGGGGTGCTGGCGCCCGGTGCGTCTGCCGATCTACTGCTCATCCGGGCGGACCTGCCCACCCCGCTCGCCGCGCACAACCTGGCCGACCAGCTCCTGCTGTGGCGCAACCCTGCCGATCTACGGGGAGTGATGTGCGCCGGGCGCTGGCTGATGCGCGACGGGCAGGTGCCTGGCTACAACGAAGCTGCCACCCGTCGCCGAGTGGCCGAGGCGGCGCAGCAGTTGTGGGGCGCCTCGACCCAACCGTTTGGCATTGGATGAGGGGAAGGGAGCAAGGTGCATGGACCTGAGCGTTGACCTGTGCGGCTTTCGGCTCCCGCATCCGCTCATCTTGGCTTCGGGTCCGCTTTCCTGGAACGCCGCCGGCATCCGCGCTGCCTACGCGGCCGGCGCCGCGGCGGTCGTCACCAAGACCATCCGCCCGCGCGCGACCACCAACCCCACACCGCACATCGCGGCGGCCGGCGCGGGCAGCCTCCTGAACACCGAGGGCTGGTCGGACCTGCCGGCCTCGCACTGGCTCGAGCAAGAGCTGCCGAGCCTGGCCGGGCGGTCCGGCGTATTGATCGCTAGTACCGGCCAGACCCCGGCCGAGGTAGCCGAGCTGGCCGCGCCCCTGGCGCACGCGGGAGCCGACCTGCTGGAGCTGGTCTCGTACCGTGCGGAAGACGCGGCCCCGATGGTCGCCGCCGCAAGGCGCGCCGTCTCGATCCCAATCCTCGTGAAGAGTCAGCGCCAACTGGGCGAACCTGGCAGAGGTGGTCGGGGCATGCATACGCGAGGGGGCCGACGGCATCACGGCGATCGACTCGGTCGGCCCGGCCCTGCGCCTCGACCTGGATCGCCGCCGCCCTTTGTTGGGCTCTGGGGCCTGGCTTTCCGGCCGCGCCATCCTGCCCCTGGCGCTGCGCGCCGTGGCCGAGATTGCGCTGCGCCACCCGGTGCCCGTGATCGGCACCGGTGGGGTCGCCTCGGCCGAGGATGCCGTCGAAATGGTGATGGCCGGGGCCACGGCGGTCGGCGCGCACACGGCGCCGCTGCTTCTGGGCCTGGGTTGGTTCGCCAAGACGGTCACGCAGATGGAGCGCTGGCTCCAACACCACGGCGAGCCGTCCCTGGCCGGCCTCCGCGGCGTGGCACTCGATGCCCTGCGCGAGCAGCCGGACCGGGCACCGCTCGAGTTCCTCTTTCGTCCCGAGCTGTGCACCGAGTGCGGGCGCTGTGTCACCGTGTGCGCCTATGGCGCCCGCCGGATGGCGCCTGATCGGCAGATGCTGCTGGATCGGTCGCTGTGCCGGTCCTGCGGGCTGTGCGCCTCGGTCTGCTCCCCCGGTGCACTCGTGCTCCGCTCGTCGTGAGTGGCGTTTCCTCATTGGTTCGCCCACCAGCACATAGGAGATGGTCCATGGACTCCCATTCGCTCTTGTCCCAGATCGACGATGCCGCGCTTGTGAGCCTCGCCCAGGAGCTGGTTCGAATCCCGAGCCCCAACGGCCAGGAGCGGGCGCTGGGCGAGTGGCTGGCCACACGCCTGGTCGCGATGGGCTTGGCCGTGACCGTGCGCGACGTCCACCAGGGCCGGCTCAATGTCCTGGCTGAGCTGCCCGGGCGCGATGGCGGGCCCGTTGGGCTGTTGTTCCACGCCCATACAGACACGGTGCCCGCACTGGGCATGCCCGACCCGTACAGCGGGCGCCTCGTGAGCGGGGCCATCTGGGGCCGCGGTGCCGTGGACCAGAAAGGTGGCCTTGCCGCTTCCATCGCCGCCATCGGCGCGTTGGCGCAGGCCGGCCTGCCGCTGCGCAAGGGCGTGGCCCTCGCGGCGGTGATCGACGAAGAGTCGGAGCATCGCGGAAGCTTCTCGCTGGTGGAGGACCGCATCCAGGCCGAAGCGGCCATCGTCACCGAGCCGTCGGACCTGCAGCTCATCGTCGGCCACAAGGGTACCGTGCCGGCACGTATCACGCTCCTGGGTAAACAGGCCCATGGCTCCACGCCCTGGTTGGGGATCAACGCCGTCGGGCACGCCGCACGCGTCGTGGAAGCGCTGGCGCGGCTCGAGCCGCGCGCGGTCGATGTGCCGGGTGTGGGGACGGTGCGCGGCACCGTCAACGTCGGCCTCATCCAGGGAGGCACAGCCTACAACAACGTACCGGATCGCTGCGACGTCTGGATCGACCGGCGCACGGTGCCGGGCGAAACCCAGGCAGGCGTCCTGGCAGAGATCGGGGATCTTCTCGCCGGCCTGGCCGAGTCGCTGCCCGGCTTCCGCGGGAGCGTCGAGATCGACCGGCCGGACTGGAAATGGCCCCTCATCCGCCAGCGGGGCCTGAACCCGTCGGCCACGCTCGGAGACAGCCCGCTCACCCGCGCGCTGCACGAGGCGCATTGCCAAGTCACCGGCCGGCCGCCTGAGCGAGCCTACCACAATGGCTACCTGGACATGGATTTCCTGGTGAACGACCTGGCCATCCCGACCGTCAACTACGGGCCGGGCAAAGAGGCCCTGTGCCACACCCTCGAAGAGCGGCTGGACGTTGCGCAGCTCACAGCGGCTGCGCGTGTCTACGCCTTGGCCGCCCAGGCGCTCTGCGCCTGATAGTGCGGCTCGGAGACGGCGAAGAGGGATACGCCCCGGCAGGCGGAAGACCCGCCGCGACTTCTTTGCCTCCCAGGTGCTGTTATGCAAGGCCCTCCCGATTTGACAGGGCCGGACCGGTTAGGTATGATACGTGCATCTTTTTGAATATTCGATAGGAGCTACGGATAGATGGAAGAGTCCGGAGGCTACGAGAAGCAGGCTGAGCTTTTCCAGGCACTCTCACACCCGGTGCGTCTGCGCATCCTGGATCTCTTGGCGTTCCAGGAGGCCTGTGTCTGCCATCTGACGGCCGTCCTAGACCAGCGCCAGCCCTACGTCTCGCAGCAGTTGGCGACGCTGCGCGAGGCGGGGCTGGTGACCGACCGGCGTGAGGGCACGCTGATCTACTACCGCCTGGCGGATGAGCGCCTGGCCGGGCTGCTCGCCGAAAGCCGGGCGCTGACGGTGGCAACTGCGGGCGAAGGCGTGATCTTCCCGCCGGTGCCGGAGACGGCCGTGGACAATTGCCCATGCCCGCGCTGCCAGGGGGCGTGACTCTCTTTTTTGCGTGCAAATATGCAATGCCGTGCATATAAGGTTTTCTACATGAAGAAATAGGAGGATTGCACCATGGAGATCAAGATCCTGGGGGTGGGATGCGCCAATTGCCAGCGGCTCGAACAAATCGCCCGCGAAGCGGCCGCCGAGATGGGGGTCGAGGCAGCGTTCACCCACGTGACGGACATGCGACAGATCATGACATACAAGATCCTGGGTACGCCGGGGTTGGTCATCGACGGCAAGGTGGTCAGCGCGGGACGGATCCCGAGCAAGGCCGAGGTATCGACCTGGATAGCCAACGCGGCCATGGCCGAGGGCTAGTGGGCTGATCGGATAGTATGATTCAACACCATAGCAGGAGGAGGAGCTACGTGGAAGCCGAATATCTGGAAGCCACGGTAGACAAGTTCGTGTTCAAAGTGATTAAAGGCTGCTGGTACAGCGAGGCTGGCCTCTGGGTCCAGGTCGAAGAGGGCCTGGCGCGGGTGGGCGTGAGCGATTACGTCCAACAGTCCAGCGGTGACGTCG
This sequence comes from uncultured Chloroflexia bacterium, assembly GCA_963701775.1. Classification (GTDB taxonomy): domain Bacteria; phylum Chloroflexota; class Anaerolineae; order JAAYZQ01; family JAAYZQ01; genus DAOQVR01. Next base: position 235,822 of record CAVPBH010000020.1, on the reverse strand, counting down.
CCTTTGCCGAGATTGAGCCGGCCGGCACGCAGATGGCACAGGGCGACTACCTGGGCAGCATCGAGACGATCAAGGTTGCCATCGATCTCCTCTCGCCGGTGAGCGGGACGGTGCAGCACATCAACCAGGAGCTGGAGACCAGCCCGGAGCTGATCAACCAAGAACCGTACGGCCGGGGCTGGCTGGCCCTGGTCGCCCTCCGTGACTGGCAGGCCGACCAGGCCAACCTATTGGCGGCAGAGGACTACCTGGTGGTGATGCGGCGCCAGGCCGAGGAGGCAGCGAAGAAGTTATGAGTGAGCAGAGAGAGACCGACAACGACCGCGTGCTGCTCGTCCCATGCAGTGGGATCGGCAAGGCTTTTGGCAGCGTTGGGCGGGAGGCGACCTACGTGGTGGTGGAAGAGCTGCGGCCCGAAGAGACCGCCACGGTCTGCCTGGCGCGGCTGACCCTGCCCGACGACGAGGGAAGCCGCCGCCTGGTGGGCGAGCACAAGACCATCGCCATCGACGGATGCCCGAAGGCCTGCGCCCGGATCAGCATCGAGCAAGCCGGCGGCACACCGAGCGCCACCTTTCGCGTGTTCGACGTTTTCCGCGCCCACAAGGAGCTGCGCGCGCAGGGGGTGTCGGACATTGGCGACAACGGACGCGAGCTGGCCCGCATCCTGGCCGAAGAGATCGCGGCCAAGGTGGACGAGCTGCTGGGCGAGAAGAGCGAGGAGAAGTAAGCCATGGTCGACCTGCCCAAGAAGAAAGTCGGTCTGATCTCTTGCAGCGGCGAGGATCTTCCGGAAGGGACGGTCTCGCGGATGGCGGTGCTCCAGGTGCTGGAGCGGCTGCGCCCCGAGGAGACGGTCACGCTGTGCCTGCCCCTCTTCCTGGCCGGCGAGGAACGAGAGCGAGCCTTTGCCCGTTTTTACCCCACCATCGCCGTCGACGGCTGTGACATGCGCTGCGCGGCGCGGGCGACAGAGAAGTACAGTGCCAAACCTGCAGCGAGCGTCGTGATCAGCGACCTGATCGCGCAGGACGGTCTGCCCCAGCCCCAAGGCAGGCGCCAGTTGGATGCCGCGGGGGAAGAGGTGGCCCAGGTGGCGGCCCAGGAGTTGGCCCGCGAGGTGGATCGCCTGCTCGGCAATATGCGGCCAACCCTCATCGACGTAGAGGACCAGGCGCCCGGCGGCGAGGGCGAGCCGGAGGCGGGCGCCGCGGGGCTGAAGGTGGAGGGAGAACCGGACGCCGTAACCACGGCCACGTGCGCCTGCGGCTCGGGCATCCCGGTGGCTCAGATCAGTATCAATGGCCGCCGCGTACAAGTGCTGGCCCTGCCCGCCATCCTCGAGCAATTCCGCGAGCTAGGCAAGCCGGTGAGCGAGGCCACGGCCGGCGAGCTGATGGAGGCAGTCAAGCTCTACAACCAGGTCCCGGACGGCGAGGAAGCCGAGTGGCGCGAAGCCGTTCTGCGCGAGTACGCCCTGGCCATCGTCCGCCGCCGAGCCCGGCGAGCACGGTTAGCTGACGATTGGAGACGACCATGGAATACAAGTATCACACCGACGTAACCTGGAAGGGGGAGCACCTGGGCGAGGTCCGCATGGGCAACGGCCCGGTGATGGCATTTTCGGCCCCGCCTGATGCCCACGGTCACGAGGGAGTCCTGACGCCGGAGGACGCCTTTGTCGCCGCCGTCAACACCTGCATCATGATGATGTTCCTGTGGGCCTGCGAGCGCTTCAAGATCGACCTAGTGAGCTACGACTGCCATGCTGAGGGCACCAAGCAAATCGCCCTGGACCGTACCGAGACGTTTACCCGCGTCGTTCTGCGGCCCCGCGATCGTGGTGCGGGGCGACAGCCGCAAGCGGATCGAGCGGGCGCTGGAATCGGCCCAGAAGTACAGCCTGGTGGCGCACTCGATCACAAGCCAACTGGCGGTCGAGCCGGAAATCATCATCGAGGAGTGAGCACGATGCCGGACATCAAGATTCTCGGCCCCGGATGCGCCAACTGCTACCGCCTGGAGGGACTTGCCGTCGCCGTCCTGGAGTTGATGGCCGAAGCGAGTCCGGCGAGGTAAGACCTGGAGAGGGTGACCCTGATGCACCTGCATGAGCCCGAGGACTTTCGGCGCTACGGGCTGCTCTTCACGCCCGGGTTGGTGATCAACGGGAAGCTGGTCTGCGGCGGGCGGGTGCCGTCTGCGCTCGAGATCCGGGAGTGGCTGGCAGAGGCAGTGGAGCAGGGAGAAGGAGTGGTGGATGATGAGCCATAGACGACGCGCGCAGAAGAAGGTTGCCGGCCCGAAGAAGGGGTTCCCCAAGGCCGCCATCATTGGGGGCGTGGTGCTGCTGGCGGCCATCATCATCCTGGTCGCTAAGGGGGCCAAGTCGGCAGGCGACGCGCCGGCCGACGCCATTCCGGGAGCGGCGAGCCAGCCGCCGGCAACCTCGGCTGCGAAGCCGGCGTCCGCCCAGGTCCCCGCAACCACCGTGTCCGGCGGGACTGCGGAGGCGCAGTTGGGGCGCCTGCTGGCAGCGGGGCAGCCGGCGCTGGGCTTCTATCACTCCACCAACTGCGCCAAGTGCAAGGAGATGATGGCGATCGTGGCCGAGGTGTATCCCGAGTTCGAGAGCACGGTCGGGCTCGTCGACGTCGACGTGTACGACAAGACCAATACCAAGCTGCTGCAGGTTGCCCGCATCTACGCCATCCCGACCCAGATATTCTACGACAAGTCGGGACAGCAGGAGACCGTGCTGGGCGTGATGACGGCGGAGGCGCTGCGGGAGAAGCTGCGGTTCCTGGCGGGAGGGCAGTAACGTGGATCTGGACCCATCCGTCCTGCAAACCGCCTCGCCGCTGGCCTTTGTGCTGGTCTTCCTGGGGGGCATCGTGACGAGCATCGGCCCGTGCAACGTGGCCATGATCCCGCTGATCATCGGCTATGTCGGCGGGTCGGGCCAGCTCGGACGCGGGCGGTCCTTTTCGCTGTCGTTGACCTTCACCGTGGGGCTGGCGATCACCTTCATGATGCTGGGCGTCGTCGCCAGCCTGGTCGGTGGGCTAATCGGCGGCACGTCGCGGGTGTGGTACTACTTGCTCGCTGCCGTCTGCATGCTGATCGGCCTGTCGATGCTGGGGGTCTTCAACCCTCCCCAGGTATCAGGCTTGGCCCGGCTGCGTGAGCGGATCCGGCTGCGGGGCGTGCCGGGGGCGCTGGCGCTTGGGCTGGTCTCCGGGCTGGTGGCCTCGCAGTGCGCCACGCCGGTGCTGGCGGCGATCCTGACCTACGTGATGAGCAAGGAAGGGGCTCTCGTCTACGGCGCGGCGCTGCTGTTCGTCTATTCGCTGGGGCGAGGCGTGCCGATCCTCCTGGCCGGGACCTTTGCCGGGGCGCTGAAGCAGATGCAGGCGCTTGGGCGCTGGTCGACGGTCATCGAGCGGGTGAGCGGGGTGATCATCATCGGCGTCGGCCTGTACTTCCTGTGGATTGCGTGACTCGGGGCCAGCGAATAGGGTCGAGGGTCAAAGTGGGAAGAGAAGCAAAGATATCCGTGGTGCTGGACGAGTGCGAACAGCAGGAACTGCAGATGATCGTCGTCGACCGGGATGAGGCAGCAGCCCTGCGCTTTCTGAAAGAGGTGGTCTGGTCGCAGGTGCAGGATGTGCGACGCAAGGGGCTGCGCGGCCACCTGGAGGCAGGACAGGAGTAGATGGGAGCTTCCCAAGCAAGGATCACGGAGGGGCAGGAGTCACGATGACGGCTTCGGCTCGTGCGCCAAGGTGTGCCAGTGCGGGGCGATCCGCTTTCCGCCGCGCGAGATTCGGACCCGGATGGACCGGTAGCGAGGGAGAGGAATGATCCTGGCCAAGACCAAGTCAGGCTGGTTCAAGAAGTATCTGAAAGACGAGGGGGGCGCGCTCACGATCGAGCTGCGGCTGATGGTCGTCGACTGATGAATGGGCGGTGAGGTCCCATCCGGTCGGGTGGGCAAGCCTGACAGCCCGGATGACTACGTCGGAATCGTGGTCGGCGAGTGGGGGAGGCGCTACGGAACGGTGTACATGCCGCGGGAGCTGTGGGCGCGGGTTCCGCCCGTGAGCCAGGAAGTCTGGTTCTACATCCAGGGGTATGGAAAGGTCAGGCTGGAGCTCGATGGGCCGATCGGCCGGATCGACGTGTGACCGTCCGGCGGGAGGAAGAGATCGTGAGAGACGTGATCGCCGCACTGAACGCGGCGTTGGAGAACAACGAGCCGGTTGCCCTGGCGACCGTGGTGGATGTGCAGGGCGCATCGCCCGCCCAGGTGGGCTTCAAGCTGCTTGTATGGCCCGATGGCCGAGCTGCGGGCAACGTGGGCGGGGGCGAGCTGGAACTGCAGGCGCGTGAAGAAGCCATGGCCGCCCTGCAGGAGGGCCGGTCGCGGCTGTTCCACTCTGCGCTGCACGCGGCGGGTCAGGATGCTCTGGGGACGCTGTGCGGCGGCGCCGTGACCCTCTTCGTCGAGGTCTACCGGCCGGCGCCGGTCCTGCTCATCGTTGGAGGCGGACATCTGGGCCGCCCACTGGCCGAGATGGCGCGCGTCGCAGGCTTCCTGGTGCGAGTGGTCGACGTGCAGCCGGAGCGAGCGACGCTGCCCCAATTCGACCCGGTGGCGATCACGCCCTGGACCTTCGTGGTGATCATGACCCAGACGCATCTGACCGACGAGCAGGCGCTGCACCAGGCGCTCGACACGCCGGCGGCCTACGTGGGCATGATCGGCAGCCGGCGCAAGGTGCGGACCATCTTTGACCACCTGCGGGCACATGGGGTGACGGACGAGCAGCTCGCACGGGTGCGCGCCCCGATCGGGCTGGATCTGGGAGGGCGCAGCCCGGCCGAGATTGCCCTCGCCATTCTGGCGGAGATCGTACAGGTGCGCTGCGGCGGGACGGGCGGGTCTAGGGCCTTGTCGAAGACAGACGCATAGGCGCTCCCCCCTGCAGCCGATGGTCTATTCACCCGCGTGGATCGTGGGGGGTGAACGAGAGAAGGAAGAGAATGCGCCAAGTTCCGGGCAAAGCGAAAGGCCTTCATGCGCGCGTGGGCAACAAGGGGTACCTGCACCTACCCAACGCGGTTCGCCAGCGCTGGGGTCTGACGCCCACGGCGGAGCTATCGATCGAGGAGACGGAGGACGGGCTGATGATGCGGCCGTCTGACCCACCGCTGCGCAAGGTGTATGTGGAACCCACTTCGGCCTGCAACCTGAAGTGCGGCACCTGCGTGCGGAATACCTGGAACGAGCCCGTCGGTACGATGACGATGGATACGTACTACCGGCTGGTAGAGGGTCTGCGGGGTGTCACTTCGCTGCACACGATGGCCTTCTGGGGCCTTGGCGAGCCGCTTCTCCACCCCGGCATAGTCGAGATGGTGGCGCTGGGGCACGAGCTGGGCGCCCGCACCGAGATGATCAGCAATGGGCTGCTCCTGGACTCGCCGAAGGCGAAGGGTCTGATCGAGGCCGGGCTCGATTCGCTGGTGCTCTCCGTGGATGGAGCGACGCCCGAAGCGCACGCGGGCGCCCGGCCTGGAGCCGACCTGGGCACGGTCCAGGAGAACGTGGCCGTCCTGCGCGACTTGCAGTGGGAGCTGAAGCGGGCCAACCCTGAGATCGGCCTGGAGTTCGTTGCCACCAAGCGCAACCTGGCGGAGCTGCCGCGACTGCGCCGGCTCGCTCTGACCATGGGGGCAAGCTTTGTGGTGGTGACAAACGTTCTGCCGTACAGCAGCGAGTACAAGGACGACATCCTGTACGGCCTTTCGACCGCCAGCTCGCACCGCCAGCGCTCGCCCTGGTCTCCGGAGATGGTGCTGCCCCGACTAGACGCGCGCCGCGACACGCTCGAACCGCTCATAGGGCTGATGCGGCACGGGGGGTTGATCGATCCGCTTCAAGGGCGGCCGATGGAAGGCGCCGGCTACTGCCGTTTCGTGCGGCAGGGAGCTGCTGCCGTCTGCTGGGACGGGAGTGTGAGCCCCTGCATCCCGCTGATGCACTCGTACACCTGCTACGTCCTGGGACGAGAGAAAGCCATCCGCCGCTACAGCGTGGGCAACGCCAAAGAAGAGCCGATCGGCAGCATCTGGGCGCACGAGGAGTTCCGCCGTTTCCGGGAGCGGGTGATCGAGTTTGACTTTTCGCCCTGCGCCGACTGCGGCGGCTGCCAGTACGCCGAGACGAACGAAGAGGACTGCTTTGGCAACGAGTTCCCCGTGTGTGGGGACTGCCTGTGGGCGCGGGGGATCATCCAGTGCCCTTGAAGGCCGGCGTATGGGCGTGCCGTACATCAGAGGTGGAGATAGAGCGAAAGAACAAATAACAGGCCCGTACTTGACAGCACCGTCAACACAAAGATAGTGATCAACCTGCGTTGATAGGCAGGCGACTGGAAGTTAGTGAGGAGTCGAAACGAGGCCATGAGCACAGATACGACTGGGGAAAGCGTGGAGGAGCTCGCTGCCATGCTGCGTGTGATCGCCGACGAGAACCGGCTGCGCATTCTGAAGTTGCTTACCCAACAGGAGACGTGTGTCTGCGACATCATCGAACAGCTCGGCCTGCCCCAACCGCTGGCATCTCACCACCTGGGCGTGCTGCGACAGGCCGGGTTGGTGTGCAACCGCCGTGATGCGCAGTGGGTCTACTACTCCATCGTTGCGGAGCGGCTGGGAGAGACTCAAACGCTCGCTACCTCGCCTTGCTGGACGTGACGAAGCTGGCACCGGAAGTCAGCCTGTGGCGCCGGCCGCCACGTGTGCTGACAGAGGCGCTCAGAGTGGTGAAACGCAGAGTCCTGTTCCTTTGCACAGGCAACTCGGCCCGTCGCAGATGGCCGAGGCGATCGTCAAATGCTCGCCTGGGCGACGAGTGGGAGGCAGTCAGCGCCGGCACCGAGCCGACGGGTTACGTCCATCCCATGGCCGTGCGCGCCCTGGCCGAGAGTTAGGCATCGAGCACCCGGGGGCGCTACCAAGAGCGCGCTCGAGTTCCGTGGTATCGATTTCGACGTCGTCGTCACCGTCTGCGATAACGCAGCCGAGACTGCCCGGTGTGGCTGGGGAAGGGCAGTCGGGAGCCCCTGGCTTCCCCGATCCGGCAACACCAAAATCACTGACGAAAAGATAATGGTTGCGTTTCGCGACGTGCGCGACGAGATTGCCGCGCGGGTGCCGGAACTTCTCCGGCAGGAGTAGGGCGAGACTCTTCGGCAGCGCACTAGGAGAAGAGGCATAACACCAATCGGACACAAAGGAGCCACGAATGAGCAGCGAAGAGGACAACGGCCCGCAAAGAACCAGGTCTCTATCCTGGACAGCAAGCTCTTGCCGGTGTGGATTTTTCTGGCGATGGCCGTCGGCTTGCTGCTGGGCAAGTATCTTGCCGCAGGTCGGCAAGGCCCTGGAGCTGGGCATTCCCGCTCGGCCTGTTTATGATGATCTACCCGGCCATGACCAAATTGAAGTTGGAAGGTGGCAAGGCCGTCCGTGACTGGAAGGCTGGCGGCTGTCGTGGTCTTTTTCAACTATGCCTTCAATCCTTTCCTGCTGTACCTCTTGGCTGGATCTTTCCTGCGCGATATCCCGACTATGGACCGGCCTGGTCCTGTTGGGGGTGGCCCCCTGCATCGCCATGGTCCTGGTCTGGACCGATCTGGCGCGAGGCAACGGCCGCTGGGGATCGGCCTGATGGCCTGGAACACGTCTGATCCAGATGGTGACCACGCGTTTCTTTATCTGGCTGACCCTGGGCGCGCGGGGTCTGTCGGCATCGGCGTGATGGCGCAGAGCGTGCTGCTGTACCTGGGGCTGCCCCTGGTGGCCGGGGTCCTGTCCCGACTTGATGCTGAAGTGAAGGGGCGGGAGTGGTTCGAGACCAAGGCGCTCCCGGGGCTGGAGATGTGCAGCTCATCGCGCTGCTGTTCACGCTGGTCGTTATGTTTGCCCTGAAGGGCGATGTGATCCTGCAGATCCCGCTTGATCTGGCGGATGGCCATGCCGCTGGTCTCTTCTTCTTCGTGCTGTTTTTCGTCTGATGGTCAGCCGCAAGATGGGCTTTTGCGACGCCGACTCGGCGACGACGTCCTTTCACTGCACCGGCCGCAACTTTGAGTTGGCCATCGCCATGGCGGTGACGGTCTTTGGGCGCTCCGATGGTTGCCGTTTACGGTCATCGGGCCGTTGATGGAGGTGCCGGTGATGCTCACGATTGGTCTATCTGGCAAGAAATTCCGAGTGGAAGCTCTTTGGTACCAATTCTGCCGGCCTTTGCCAGGCGCAGGCGGCAAAGGAGCAGGCAAAGTCGGGCCAGGAAGCCTGACGCGTCGCGAGAGTCGCGGATGCACGATTTCGAATTACAAAAAGGAGCAGACAAGCCGCATGGCTGAGGGCGAGAAGGTGAAAGTAAGGGTGCAGGTTTTTGGGACGGCTCTGGAGACGCAGGGTGCGGCTGAGGCTCGGCTTGCGGCCCAAGTTGTGGGCCGGACGGCGAGGAAACGGTGGAGGCTGTTGCCTCCCCGACCATGGAGGAGCAGGCGGCGGACCTGGAACGCAGGCTGGCCCGTTACTACGGCGACGGCACGGATGTGGAGTACATCGACGTATTCTCGCCGCGCATGGACGAGTTTCCGCTGGCGCACCGGGCGGTGTTTATGATGAATGTGAGCCTGCCGGTCATCGCCTTCGATGGGCAGCCGAGGATCGCGGGCGGCATCTCGATCGAGATGATCAGCGAGGAGCTCGAGAAGCGAGGGCTGACGGCTGTCGAATAAGCGGACGGGCGGTCAGTGGGAAGTAGGGCGACCGGTCCGGCGGCTGAGAGGTCGCCGGGCCGGCCTGTCCCGTCACGCTGTGGCCGGCTACAAGGTCTGCAGGATCTCCTTAAGTTTGTCGGGCGTGGGTGAGTTTCCGGCAAAGAGGACGCGGGTGCCTGCGAGGCCGGCAGGCGCGAAGCGCGCGCCGTACTTCTGGAAAAAGGCCTGAAGGAGGCGTGACTGCTCGGCGGTTACATCCGCCTTGTTGGCCAATACCCCGCTCAGCGACACGACCCCGAACTTCCGCAGTGAGGCTCAATTGCTCGATGGCCTGGCGCAGGCGCTTCTCCAGCTCCTTCTCGACGGCGGCCAGGGACAGCGAGCAGCACGCGCCCGAGACCAGGATGATCTCCGTTGTTTTCTGTTCCATCATTCCCCTCCGAATCAGTGTATGAGGCTGACGGTATAGCCGGTGACGATTGCCGCGATGATCATGGCCACGACGAAGGTGACGATGTACTTGCGCTTGAACATCGCGCCCAGCATGATGAGCTCCCGGTGGGCTGATCGACGTCGCGGTGATCAAGAAGGCGATGATGGCGCCGTTGCTCATCCCCTTGAGTGACAGTGAGTAGACGATCGGGATGACGGCCGCCGAGCTCGAGGTACAACGGGGTACCGATCAGGGCGGCGATGGGGACGGCAAGCTAGGCTGGCCCCGCCGGCGTACTTCGACGACCAGGTCCTCCGGCAGAAAGCCGTAGATGAGCGCTCCAAATGCGCTGCCCACGACCAGGTACACGAACACCTTCTTGAAGAAGCCGGCGGCGTACCGCAGGGCGCGCTTGACCTTTGCCCAGAAGCCGTCCTCGAGCATGGCGGCGACCCCGTCGAGGTCCGCGTCTCCTAGGGACAGCTCGGGGATGGCGATCTCCTTGACCTGATCTTCCCAGTGCGCCCGGTCGACCAACCACCCCCCGATGTAGGCGACGATGCCGCCCGCGAGAAAGAAGGCTAGGGCAAAGGGGATGCCGAACAGAGGCGCAAGCACGACCACTGCGATTTCCACCGGGTAGGGCGAGGCGAAGAGGAAGGTGGTCAGGATGCCGATGGGCACACGCGCCCCAACATCCCAGCCAGCATGGGAATCGTCGAGCAGGAGCAGAAGGGGGTGACGAATCCGAGCAGGATGGCTGCCAACCTGCCACCAGGCCCCTTCTTGCCTCCCAGGACCTTCCGGATCTTTTTCCGGCGATACATACTCGAGGATCAGGCCCGCCAGGAAGGTGATGACAAAGAATAGCGGGATCAGCTCCGCCAGGATCTTTGACGAAGAACTTCGCCGTCCGTCAGCAATGACGCGCCCATATAGTATCTCCCGCAGCTCTTATAGCTCTGGAATCGGCCACAATCTTGACCAGAAGAGGCACCACGTCCTGCCACGCCCCGATGGCCGCCTGATAGGCGCCTTTATACCCTTCTCGGTCAGCTCGTAGACCCTTCGTGCCTCGACCTCGCTCGGTCTCTGACCTGGCCGTGGCGTAGCCCCCTTGTATGAGCTGCTTCAGCACGGGATAGATCCCTCCGGTAGGTGGGCGTGCAGCAATCTCCCGAAAGCTGCTTCAACCTCTCGAGAATGGCATATCCGTGACAGGGTTCTTGGTGCAAGGTCTGCAGGATCAGAAACTTGCTCAGGCTCATGTTGATCAAGGACTTCCAGTACTCGACCCTTTCCAGATCCATGCCTGTCGCTCCTCTCTGCGGTCGTATGCGTATGGTCTATATATTGACCATGAGATATCATACCGGAGCGACAGGGGCCTGTCAAATCGGGGTGCGAGCGTGGCTTCCGGGAGAAGGTGAGGGTTGTGTCTCAGCCCGCTGGGCTGAGACTCGGCATGCAACTGGGGCAATGAGGCCGAGGTTGGGAAGGGGCAATTGAGCAGCAGGCAGGGCCGAGGAGTTGGATCGAGCGTCGGACTGCCAGTCCAGGGCCGGCAGCCCAGCAGCTGGGCGACGCGCAGGCGCAGGGGCTGGGAGCGGGGAAGCACGAAGTGGCGCTCCCAGCGGCTGACGGTCTCACGGTGGACCCCGAGGGCAGAGGCGAGCGCAGACAGGGTGTAGCCGGCAGCTTCACGCGCCTGGGTGAGGATGAGATTGGGCTGATGGGGCCTGGGCGTGAGGCGCCGCGCGGATTCCTTGGCCCGCTTTTCTGCGCGCTTGGCGGGGATCGGACATGCGGCGGCGGTAGTTGTCGCAGGCTTACGCGGCCTGAGAGCGTCGCGCTCAGGTCCGGTGAGGTCGGACACGCGGGCCCCGGCGTGGAGCTTCCTGTTGGCAGAGCGGGAGGATGGGGTCGACGGTGCGCCGACGCGGCTGGACAAGCTCGAGTGCGTTCGGGCGACCCTGCCACTGGTCGGCAGGTGCCTTGCTGGATTTCGGCCTTGATTTGGGCTGCGCGGGCGGCTGCCCGAGCCGGCCGTACCGGCGGCGCTCTTCGGGCGTTGTGAAGTCGTGCGGTGATCGGTCCAGAGTCCTTCGCAGGCGCGCTCGCGCAGCTTGGCGGTAGTCGCATCGGCGCTGGTGAACGTGGCCTTTTTGGCTGTTGCGGCAGCGGACGAGAGCCGAAGCGGCGCTGCGTGCCCGCGAGCGTGTAGTAACCGAGGTCGAGCTGGTTGACGTCTTCGCCGCAGTACTCGCACAAGGGCCACTCGAGGGGAGTGCCGCCGGCTCCGCGGGCCGATTCGAGTAGCTCGGCGGGTGCGGGCCGTGCCGCGAGCTTGCGGCTGAGGAGGCGATTGTAGCAGGCGGCGCAGAGGTTGAGGCTCCAGCGGCCGCTGGCCCTGGTCTTGTAATCTTGGTGCACTCACGGGAGCAGACATCACAAATCATGAGTAGGCCCGTGCGAGCGAGCGCCTTCGTTGCCGATTCTGGCTCACGGCGGCTGGTGGGTTGGCGTGGCCTGGCTGTCGCCGCGGCCCGCGCATCGCGCAGCACCCAAGTGGCATATTACCACGTAGCGGCGATGTGAGCAAGGACGTCAGGTCGCGCCGGCATCCCGGTCCGAAACACTGCCAGATTCAAGGTGACGGGCGAGGGAGTGCGCCTCACTGTGCGGAGGCGGGCGGGTACTCCCGCCGGGCGGTCCTGGCCGCGGCTGTCGTGTCTTCAGCTTCGGGAGAGAGGGTGCCGGGGGCCGTCGCCGAGCCGCCGCAGCAGCGCCCGGATGGCGCGCAGCCGCTCCCGCACGCCGGCACCGTCGATGCCGGGTATTATCCCTCTTTGAGCCCGGTTAGTGTGATTCCCTGGATGAACAGCCGCTGCGCGATGAAGAAGAGGATGACGACGGGCAGCATCGTCACCAGCGAGGCGGCCATCAGGTAGCCCCAGCGCACGTCGTAGGTGCTCCGGAAGAAGCTGAGCCCGAGCGAGATGGTGTACTTGGTTTGGTCGTGCAGGTAGATCAGGGGAGGAAGAAAGTCGTTCCACACCGCCTGGAAGGAAAAGATGGCGACGGTCGCCATCGCGGGGCGCGAGGCCGGCAGGATGACGTGCCAGATCGTCTGCAGGGTGTTGGCTCCGTCCACGCGGGCAGCATCCTCCAGGTCGGGGGGCAGGGTCAGGAAGAACTGGCGCAGGAGAAAGATGTAGAAGGGGCTGCCGAAAAAGGCGGGAACGATGAGGGGCCAGAAGCTATTGACCCAGCCTATCCGGCTGAATAGGATGTAAAGCGGCACCATGGTCACCGGGTAGGGAAGCATCATGGTCGCGAGCAGCACCAAGAAAAGCGCCTTCTTGCCCGGCGCCCGGAAGCGGGCAAAACCATAGGCCACCAGCGTGCAGGAAAGGACATGTCCCAGGATGACCATGACGGCGATGAAGAGGGTGTTGAGGGCATAGCGGCCGAAGGGCACGTAGGTCAGGGCTTCGGGGTAGTTGGACCAGACCACGGGGTGCGGCAGCCAGCGGGGTGGCGACTCGAGCACCTGGTATTCGGGCTTGAGCGACGAGGAGATCATCCAGAAGAGGGGCAGCAGGAAGAGGATGGCGACGACCAGAGCGGCCAGGACCCCCAGGGTAGAGCGAACGCGGCTTTGGATCGCCTGGGATCGCTGGCGCTTGCTCGTCCCACCCGTAGCATAGGGCCTCGTGCCCGTCCGCCCGGCGGCGGAGGTGACGCGGCGTGCGGGGTGGCTCATCCTCTCTCCCCCTCGTAGTAAACCCACCGGTCGGACGTGCGGACGATGACCAGGGTCAGCACCAGGATAATGACAAAGAGAACCCACGCCAGGGCCGAGGCGTAGCCCATGTTAAAGAACTGGAACGCTTGGCGGTAGAGGTAGAGGACGTAGAAGAGGGTGGAGTCAAGCGGGCCGCCGTTGGTGGCCACGAAGGCGCCGGTGAAGGTCTGGAACGTACTGATGATGCTCAGCACCAGGTTGAAAAAGATCGTGGGGGTGAGTAAGGGCAGGGTGATCTTGCGGAAGGATTGCCAGCCAGTGGCGCCGTCGATGGCGGCCGCCTCGTAGAGGTGTTTGGGGATGCCCTGCAGGCTCGCCAGGTAGATGACCATCCCGCGGCCCAGGCCCCACAGGCTCATCATCAACAAGGCCGGCAGAGACCAGTGGGGATTTGCCAGCCAGCGCGGTCCGTCGATGCCGACATAGGAGAGGAGGGTGTTGATCAGGCCCACGTCGGGATGGAGAATCCACATCCAGACGACGATGAAGGCGACGGCCGGCAGCACCGAGGGCAGGTAGTAGATGGTGCGGAAGACGCTCACGCCCCGGATCTTCTGGTTCATCGAGCATCGCCAGGACCAGTCCGCCGGCCAGCTCGATGGGCACGTACACTGCGGTGTAGACGGCAGTAACCTTCAGAGATTGCCAGAAGAGCGGGTCGCGTGTGAAGAGCTTTTCGTAGTTGTCCAGGCCGATGAACTTGGCCGGGCTGAGCAGGTCCCACCGGGTGAGGCTGATGCCGAGTGAGGCCAGCATCGGGCCGAGGACAAAGAGCAGGAACCCCAGCAACCAGGGGGCGATCAGGAGATAGAAGGTGATCGTCTCGCGCCGGGCAAAGCCTCCCGCGCGCCGCCGGGGAGACCGAAGTGCGTGCGGCTTGGCTGCCATGCCATGCCCTTCCTGATTGAGGGGGCTGTCCAAACTGGACAGCCCCCTCGACGCTTTGGTGTTACTTGGCGAGTAGCTCGTCCAGGGCCGTCTGGGCCTCCTGGGCGGCCGTCTGCATCACCGTCGCCACGTCCGCCGCCGGGTCGATCAGGACCGTCTCCAGCGCCTTGGCCAGGGCTGGGTTGGCGGTCTGGCCCCAGTAGGGCGTAAAGACGTAGGCGCGCGGCACGAGATAGTCCAGCTCTTTGAGCCAGACGCCGTCGATCGGGTCGTTCGTTGTGCCGGCCGCGGCTACGGAGGCAACGGCCGGCAGCGCCCAGTCCTTCCACACCTGGGAGCCGGGCTCGCCCGCGTAGAAGCGCAGGAAGCGCCAGGCCGCTTCGGGGTTCGCCGTCTTGGCATAGATGCCGAAACCGCCCCAGAAGAGTACGTTGGCCCGCTCCGTGCCGACCGGCACACCGACCAGCGCCAGGTCGACGTTGGGGTTGGTCTTGAGCCCCGATTGTGGCCAGCGGCCGAAGAGGCGCATCGCTGCCTTGCCGTTCTCGAACTCGGGGTTGCCGCCCGCCCAACCTGTCAAGTCGGCCGGGGGCGGGGCGACCTTGTGCATGTTGTACAGGTCGGCCAGCAACTGAACGGCGGCGATCGTCTCGGGGGAATCCATGTAGCCGACGAACGTCTTGCCGTCTTCACTGATGAGGCTGCCGCCGGCCGCGGCGACATAGTACTCAAAGCCGGTCGTCCAGTTGGCGGTGAGCTGGATGCCCCACAGGTCGGTCTTGCCGTCGCCGTCGGTGTCCTTGGTCAGCTCCTGGGCGGTCTTTAGCATATCATCCCAGGTCCAGCCGTCCTTCGGATAGGCGATGCCGTACTGGTCAAAGATCTTTTTGTTGTAGTAGACGCCCAGCGGAGAAAAGTCCTTGGGCAGCAGCCACTGCTTGCCCTCCCACTTCCCCGGGTCGAGCACGCCGGGCAGGTAGATGGAGGTGTCGAGAGGGTACTTGCCCTTAATCAAATCCTCGAGCGGCAGGAAGACCCCCTTACTCACGAACTCCGGCACGGCGTCGTCGCCGACCATGATGATGTCGGGGGCATCCCCGGCGGCAGCCTGGGTCAGCAGCCGGGCGTAGTAATCGCCGGCGACGGCTTCGAGCTGCACGTCGATGTCGGGGTTCTCCGCCTCGAATCGGGCGATGATCTCCTCGTGCGGCTTGAGCCCTTCCCCGGCGTCTCCCGTGCCCACGCGGATGACGATCTTGGGCTCCGGCGTGCCGCACGCCGAAAGGACAAGCACCAAGATGACGACGATGCTAGCGATCCATGTCAAGCGCTTCATGTCCGTTCCTCCTCTGTTTGGATAGATTGATCCCGGCACTGCCGGCAAAAACCAAAGATCGCGAAATGGCACAGGATCGGCTCAAAGCCGAAATCGCGCCGGATAGGCTCGTCCAAAACGGCCAGGTAGCTGTGATCCAGGTCGATCACCCGCCCGCAGCCCCGGCAGACGAGGTGGTGGTGCGGCCGGTCTTCCACGATCTCGAACTCGGCGCGCTGCCGTCCCAGATCGATCTGGCTGAGGATCCCCAGGTCGCGCAGTCGCTCCAGCGTCCGGTACACCGTCGAGAGGTTGATGTGTGGCTGGCTGGCGACGGCCCTCTCATGCACCCTCTCAGCGCTGGCATGCCCGTCCAGCTCGCACAGGGTCCGCAGGATCAGGTCCCGCTGCAGGGTAATCCGGCAGCCGGCCCGGCGCACGCTGGATTCCAGGGCATCGAGATCGCGCATGATACCTTACCTGCAAAGAGTTGCAGCTAGAGTATACATGAAGAGCGTCCGGGCGTCAAGTGCCCTACACGGTTTGCCTATCCCTGGGATCGCCAGGGCTCCAGTCTGTAGGCCGGGATTCCATTCCCGGCCCGTCGGAGCACGGCATGGCAACCCAGCCTACGAGTGCATTTGTGCTTCGACCTTCTCCTTGATCGCCTGGATCACGATCGGATCGTCGTTCCAGGCGCCCAGGTTGACCAGAGGGAAGCCGGCCGGCACGCGGGCCTTGTGGCCACGAGCTCGGGGATGTCGTACTGGCTGTGGATGGCGTCGGCGCTGATCGCGGCGGCGAAGTAGAGCACACGCTCGACTCCCGTTGCGCACAAACTCCTCGACCTTGGGCGCAGGCTTGGGCTCCTTGAACTCCATCCAGGCGAGGCTCGAGGTTCTCGCGCTTGAAGCCGTCGGCCACCAGGCAGTTCGAGCACCTCGTGGCGGAAGCCGATCTCGTGCTCCGTCTCGGTCGGCCACTCGGCGGTCCCATTCGTCCGGCTGTCCGTGGCCGACGAGGAGGACACCGACCCTGGCCTTGTCCGTGCCGTCCAGGTGTGGCGTTGGCGCGGTGGACGAACATGCGCTTCAGCGTCGCCGAGTCGTACAGCGGCCCAGTGTAGTGGACCGGGACATCGTCCGCGAGCTGCGAGCTCAGTTCGATCTGGTGCTCGCCCTCGGCGGTGTGGTTGGAGACGCGTGAGGAAGACTTCGGCGACGACGATGCGGCTGGCGCCGTCGTTGAGCGCCTGGATGACGGCCGCGTCGGGCGCGGGTTGTCGTCGAGAAAGCAGAGGTAGAAGCGGGTCGTGGTATCGCCCTGCGCCCGGAAGGCCGCTCCAGGTTGCGCCAGCATCTGCTGGTGCATCATGCGGTGGTCGCTCTTGCCCACCTTGAGGTACTTCTTGCGCAGAGCTGGCAGCGGAAAAAGGGACGCGCCACAAAGGGCACGAAGCGGATCTTCTGCTCGTCGAACTCGCGGAACTGGTTGATCCAGCCGATGGGGTCGTAGGTCTCTGGCTCGCCGTGGGTGAAGTAGACCACCGCAGTGTGGCCGAGGCCGGGGTCGCCCTTGGCGCGCTTCAGCTCCGGCACCGGCCTGGGATCCTCGCGCCCCAGGACCTGGCGGGCGGAGAGGGCGTAGCCGGCACAGAAGAGAAGGACCGAGAGCAGGCTGGCGACCAGGAGTTCGATCCCGCCAAAAGAGGCAACCAGCAGAGCAATCCACGCAAAGAGGCCCAGGGAAGCGACAAAGAGGTGGAAGCTCATCCGCAGGGGGTGCGCTGTGAGGAACTTGGCGTAGAAGTAGCCACACAGGAAGGATGCCGCGGCGATCAGGAGCCATCGGAGCATGTCCAAGCGTCACCTCATTTCCATGATATGGTGCGTCGAGTGGCACTACGTCGAGGCCCCATTATGCTGCATCTTCTTGACCTTGTCAAACGCTCGATTGGGCAGTGAGGCGGGCGTGGAGACAGCGCGGCTTGGCTGCCGCGGCGCATGCGCTCCGCGCCCCGGTCGACTGGCCTCTTGGAGGAAGGGCCGGCGCGTGCGCCCAGGCGGAGGAAGCCATCCCTTTTCGGTGGCCCTCTCTCAATACCGCCGCATCCCCAGCGGCAGGTAGAGCAGGTATCCCGGCTCAGGCGCTGCCACCCCGCCGGGCCAGAACCCGCCCGCCAGGGTGTATTCTCCTCCCTCCATGAGGCCGGCGTCCGGCTGGCCCGCGGTCCCTCCGAGCGAATACCCTCCGCCGGTCGAAAAGGTCCCGCCGCCGCCGTCCACCGTCCACCACATCAGGTCATACCCGTCCATCGCCAGCGCCAGCGAGGCTACCAGCAGCAGGGCCGCCACAGCCACCAGGAGCGATAGCTTTTTCATGCCAACCTCCTTTCTACCCTTGGTGGCCTACTGTGGGTTCACCAGCACCCAGATCAGGCCGTCCTCCGCAACCTCCTCCAGCGCGATGCCCAACACCGGCGCACTCTCCGCCAGCGCCATGCCGCCCACCGTCACCGTCCGGATCGCCCGCACCCTGCCCGCGGAGTCGACCGTCAACCTCGCGCCTGCAGTGATCGGACCGCTCTCCACGCTGGCCTGCACCTGCATCGGTCCAGCGATGACGATCGTCACATACTCGCCCGGCAGCGCTTCGCCCTCGCGGGGCACGAGCCGCTGGCCGGTGGCACCTTCCGGCAGCGGCTGGCCCTCCGCTGCGGCGTCGATCTCGGCCCGGCCGCGCACAACGCCCACCGGCGCCGCGCCGCCCTCGGCAGGGACGACCTGCCACAGCACTGACGCGTTGTCCAGCGCCGCCGGCTGCATGCCTTGGACGGCGACGATTTCGCCCGGCCGCAGCGGCCGGCTGCCGGCGTTGACGCCCAGTGCGGCCTGCGCGCAGCCGATGCAGCTGCCCAGGACGAAGATGTCGCCGCCAAAGTTGCCGGCATAGTTGGCGGCGTCCCACACGTCCACGCCGTCGTCGTCTGCCGACTGCACGGACAGGCCGTCCCAGTCCGCCGAGACCACAGACACGCCGTTGGCACCGGCCGACTCAACATCCAGGCCGTTCAGGTCCGCGTCGTTGACGTACAACGCGTCCTCGCCTGCCCCGTGCACGTATACGCCCTTCACGTCAGCCCAGCCGACGTACAGCCCGTGCTCCTCGGCACCCGCGACCTCAAAGCCGTTGTAGCCCAGGTTCCATACGTGGTTGGCGGGGTCCCCGGCGTTGTCGACGATTACGCCGTCCATACCTGCCGTCTTCACGTAGACGCCAGACCGCGAGGCTTCTGCGACGTAGACGCCGTAGTCGTCGGCCGAGTAGACGGTCAGGCCGCTTCCGCCTGCCGACTCTACCCAGACGCCGGCCTCGTCGGCCCGCCCGACATACATCCCGTGGCCCTGGGCGCCGGCCACTTCCACGCCGTTTGTGTCGCTGCTTGGCGTGAAGGCGCTGGGGGTGCCGGCCTTTTCGACGTACAGGCCGTCGCCGCTCGCCGAGGTCACCCGCACTCCGTCGCCGCCTGCCGAGGTCACCTGCACGCCGTCGCCGCCCGCGGTGCTGACCAGCACTCCGTCGTCGCCGGATGAGTTGACCTGTACGCCGTCGTCGCTCGCCGAGCCCACGTAGACGCCGTCCACGCCAGCCCCGTACACGAACAGGCCGACGGCACGAGCCCACTCCACATGCACGCCGTGCTCCGCCTCCTCCACATCCACACCATGGGCCGCGGCCTGGCCGACATAGAGCCCATTTCCCCCGGCTGACTCCACGGAAACGCCGTTTCCGCCTGAAATGCCCACCGACACGCCGCTGCTGCCCGCCGAATCCACGCGGACGCCATTGTCCCCAGCCTCGTTGACGACCAGGCCCGAATAGACCGGCGAGTAGATGTAGACGCCGTGCCCGCCCGGCTCGTGGATCAGCATCCCGTCTGCACCCGCATAGTCCAGCCGCAGCCCGTAGCCACCTGCCCCGGTCACGTATAGGCCGTCGCCCGTCCCGTTGTTCGCTAGCGTGACCAGGGGTTCGGACGTCGCCGCTTCGCCGCTGAAGGGCAGGGCCAGCGACAGCGCCGCCGGCGAGGCGGTCAACGCCTGGCGAGGGCTGAGCGTGCTGTAGTTGCCGCTCCCCGCCGGGCAGCGCACCTGGATCTCCAGGTAGCGGGCGTCCCCAAAGAAGATGCCTGACCCAAAATCCAGGCTCGCGATCGTGAAGTAGCCCTCAGTCACCTGGGTGGCGAGGCGGGACTGGGTGGTGCCCACCTGGCTGCCGCCCGAGAGCGCGTCAAAGAGGCTGAACTTCAGGTCGCACGTGCCCGAGTAGGGGCTCCCGCCGCTCTTGAGCTGCCCCTGGTAGGTGAACCCTGTGCCCTGGGGGGATTCGGGCGCCTGTGCGAAGGCCAGGCCGGCTACCAGGACGATCACTAATGCCGCTGCCAGACAGATTCCGAAAAAACGCTTGCCTTTCATCCTTTTCCTCCTTGAAATCCGGCTGAGTTGGATATCTAGGTCAAAACGACTCCGTCTGAGATTTCGCTCACCTGCGGCCCTGAGTCCACGGCGGCAACGGGGCCCTCACAGGCAGGGCGCGAGGGGGCAGGACCAGAAGCGAAGCCAACGCTCCTGCCCGGGCCGTCAACGGAAAGGACACACCATGGTCCATCGGGTCTTCTTTGTGGCTTGGTTGAACCGTCGTCCGAGAATACCATGGCCTGTCTGCCGTGTCAACCCCAGGTTGAACGGGCTTTGGCGGCTCGGGCACGTCCTTGACAGCAGCGCCGTGCCGTTGTATCCTCTGGTCAGTAGATGTGGATAGGTCAACCGGGCTTGAGGGTCGGGGTAGCGGCCCGGCGCAGCCGGTCCTGAAGCCCCCGGCCAAGGAGGGGCTGCCGCGATGAAACGGTCACTGTTTGGTTGCGATGGTCCTGGCCGGCATGCTACTCGGGCTCACTGCCCTTCTGCCGGCTCCTGGCGGGGCCGGGTCCCCCCGGCCGGCCGCGCCGAAACCACTCGTCAAAGCCTACCTTCCGATGGTGTCTCGGAACTCGCGGGACCTCTTCATCCTCCTGGGCGAGAGTAACGTGGAGCAGCGCCTCTACCTGGACGAGGGGGGAGATGTGGATACCGAAGTCGTATGGGTCGGCGGAGGGCCGACCGAGGCCCGGCGTACCGGCAATGGGGCGGCCCTACCCGCGCCCGACGGCAACCAGATCCCCGACTACTACCTGCAGCTCCTGGCCGACGACGCCGCGATCTACGCCGGGGAGCCTACCACCCGCCTGCGGGTCGAGGTCGAGTACTGGGATGAGGGCACCGATACCTTTCTGATCCAGTACGATGCCCTGGCCGGCGGCCCCTTCGGTGACGGTCGCTTCAAGAACACGTACCAGGTCACCAAGACCGGCACCGAAACCTTCCAGACGGCCGTCTTTTACCTGTGCGATGCCTACTTTGCCAACCGCGACAACGGGGCCGACCTGCGCATCGATGACCGGGGAGACGGCGCCGAGACACTGCGCCGTGTGATGATCACCCTGCTCTATCGCGGGCCGGCAACCGTCCCCGTTGACTCGTGTGGGGCGAACCCCTGGGACAGCCAACCCGATAGCGATGCCATCCAGGAGTGCATCGTGCAGGCGTGCGACGGCGATACAGTCCTCTTTACCTCGGGCCGCAACAGCCCTGGCTACCGGGGCTACCAGGTGGACAAGACGCTCTTCCTCGTGCCCTTCTCGGCCCGCCGCAACATTACCTTCACGTCGACCGATCCGGCCAATCACGCACTGCTGAAGGCCACGGCTGCCCTCGATGGCTTTGTCATGCGCCTCTTCCCCAGGTCGCGCTGGCCCAGCCCAGGCGAGATCGACGACATCACCGTCAGCCACCTGGACCTGGATGGGGGGCGCGGCGTGCGCCGCTGCTTCGGCGACGACGGTATTGAGAATGGCGTGGACGACAACTGGGGCTCGTGGCTGCCCGAGTGCTCGCAGCCAGGCGACCCCTGGTGCCGGGCCGGCACCCTGGCGATGGAGGGGGTGATGAATGCCAACGATCCTGCCCAAGACTACCAGGGCGAGCCCTGGGTCTGGTCCACCGGCCTCGTCGTCGACAACGTCACCAGCGCCAACACCGAATGCGGCACGGCCCTGGCCCTTGCCGGGGCGGCTGGCACCATCACCGGCTGCACGATCGATTCGGCCGGTGACCATGTCCACGTCTCCGGCTGCACGCAGATCGACCCTGACGAGGGCACCGGCGGTTGGTCGGATGGCATTACCTTTGTCGGGCCGTCGCACACCGTGAGCGGCAACACGATCACCGACGCGTCGGACGTGGGGATTGTCTTCTTTGGCGGGCGGGATACGATCGTCGCCGGCAACACGGTCTCCATCAGCCCGGGCAACCACGGCATGTTCGCCGGGATCGCCCTGCACGGTTGGATCTTTGGCGACGTCTCGGGCGTCCAGGTCATCGGCAACCAGGTGGTCAGCGAGGGCGATTCAGCCTGCGGCGGCACCCACGCCGGCATCAACCTCGGCACGCACATGTGGGGCGCAGGCTGCGTGACGTCGGCGTATGACACGACAGTGGGGAACGCCGCACAGTGCCTGGTCGAGCCTCCGCCGCCGGCCGGCGCCCTCTGCTCAGAGGGCCAACCGTGCCAGGTGTGGACCCACGTGGCGGCCGGCTCCAGTCTGAAGCTGCAGGACAACTATGTCGCCGGCGCCCAGGTCAACTACTTGGTCGAGGGGCTGGACCTAGTAGGCAGCCTGGTGCAGTCGGGAAACACGAGCGGCGCGCCGCACATGAGTGACTGGGAGTCGGCCAAGGCGGGCTGCCCGAACGACGGCGGGCTCGACACTTGGGGCACGATCGACCGGGCGGCACACCACCCAAGCCTGTCCGGCTGGACAGACCAACGCGTCCACTGCGAACGGTGAGCGGAGCACCCATGTTTGACAAGACTGCGCGCTACTATGACAAGATCTACTCCTTCAAAGATTATCAGGCTGAAGCTCACTACCTCACCGCCGCCATCCGCCAGCATCTTCGCTCGAGGGGCAATCGACTGCTGGACGTCGCCTGTGGCTCAGGGCGTCATATCGAGCATCTGAAGGCAGACTGGCAGGCAGAGGGGCTGGACCTTTCCGAAGAGCTGCTCGAGCTTGCCCGCCGGCGCAATCCGGATGTCTTGTTTCACCAGGCGGATATGGTAGACTTCGCACTCGGCCGGCCGTTCGACGTCGTGACCTGCCTCTTTAGCTCGATTGGTTACGTGCGGACCCTGGAGAACCTGGGGCGGGCGATCACCTGCATGGCGGGGCATTTGGCGCCCGGAGGCATCCTGGTCGTCGAGCCCTGGTTCACGCCGAGCACCTGGTCCACAGGTACGGTGCACGCGCTCTTCATCGACGAGCCAGGGCTGAAGATTGCCCGTGTCAACACGAGCTTTGCCGAAGGGCGGCTCTCCTACTTTGACCTGCACTACCTGATCGGCACGCCCGAGGGCACGGAGCACCTGGTCGAGCGGCACGAGATGGGGTTATTCGAGCGAGACGAGATGGTGGCAGCCTTCGATGCCGCCGGCCTCGAGGTGAGCTACGACGAGAAAGGGCTGATGGGGCGAGGGCTGTACATCGGTCGCCAACGGATGTGAAAGGAGATAGAGCCAACGGCATGGCCAACGATTCATCACACCGCAATGTCTCGCGCACGTGCTTGGTCGCCATCGCCTGGGTGGTCACTCTGCTCGTGTCGTCGCTGGCCGACATCGTCTGCTTCGAGTTGGCCGGCGCCGTGCCCCTGTGGCTCCTCTGGGCCAAGGTAGGCCTCCTGGGCGTGCTGATCCTGCTCGGCTGGCTCTGGAATCCGCTCCGGGCGCTGCGCCCGTTCTTCGTCATGTTGCTCGCGATCACGGCGCTCATGCGGGCGAACGCGTGGCTGCTCGGTTCCTCCGCCTGGGCGGCATGGCAAACCGAGCGGTCTTTCGCGATTGCGGCCATGACGGCCCAGTTGATCGAGATGGCCGTCGCCGTGCTCCTGATAGGCCTGCTCTTCCTGCTGCGGAAGCGCCGATCGCGCTTTTTCCTGGTCTGGGGCGACCGGCCGGCCGTGGCCGAGCCAATCAAGTGGCTTGGCCAGAAATCGCCCGGCCCGCTGTGGCGGTTTGGGCTAGTCTTTACCTGGTCGTCGATGGTCGCCCAGTTCCTTATGTTCATCCTCCCCATCTCACCGGCTGCCGGCACGGTGCGGCAATTCCTGCCGCTCATCCCGCTGGTCCTGCTGCTGGCTGCCTCCAACGGCTTCAACGAGGAGATCATCCTGCGCGTCGCACCCATCTCCCCGGTCTATGAAGTCGTCGGAAGGACCAACGCGATTTGGATGGCTGCCGTCCTCTTCGGGCTAGCTCACTACATCGGTGGGATTCCATCTGGGATTCCCGGCGTGCTCATTACCGCGGTCTTGGGCTGGTTCTTTGGCAAGTGCATGCTGGACTCGAAGGGCTTTTTCTGGCCATGGCTTTTCCACGCCGTGCAGGACATCCTGCCCTTCACATTGATGGCCCTGTCGGCGATCTCGTAGCTCCGCTCGGACGTAGACTCTCTCGCAGATCCCGGCTTGCTGGGGTCGTCCTTTGCGCAGCCCGGCCCCTTGTGCTATCATTCACGCCGCCGGGCCAGCGACACTTTCCGCGACATACTACGGGCACAGGGCGAGGTGCGCCTCGCTCCTGCAAGAGGAGGCCATGAGCCACTTCACGACCGATGCCAGCCACTTTCTTCTGGATGGGCAACCTTTCCGCATCCTGGCCGGCGCCATGCACTATTTCCGCCTGCCGCCCGCCTGCTGGCGCGACCGCCTGCGCAAGCTGCGCGCCATGGGCCTCAACACCGTCGAGACGTACGTCGCCTGGAACCTCCACGAGCCCGAGCCGGGCGAGTTCCGCTTTGACTACGGCCTTGACCTGGTCGCCTACCTGCGCACCGCCGCCGAGGAGGGGCTGCACGCCATCGTCCGCCCTGGCCCCTACATCTGCTCCGAGTGGGAGTTTGGTGGCCTGCCCGCCTGGCTGCTGCGCGATCCCGGTATGCGTCTGCGCTGCTCGCACCCGACCTACCTTGCGGCGGTCGACCGCTTCTTCGACGCGCTGCTGCCGCGCCTTGCGCCGCTCCAGGTGACGCAGGGCGGCCCCATCCTGGCGATGCAGGTGGAGAACGAGTATGGCAGCTACGGCAACGACCGGGCCTACCTGCAGCATCTGGCGGACGGCATGCGCGCGCGGGGCATCGACATCCTCCTCTTCATGTCCGATGGCCCAACCGACGAGATGCTCCGCGATGGCGCCGTGCCCGGCCTACTCAAGACGGTGAACTTTTCCCATGGCATGCAGGACGCCTTCGCCAAGCTGCGCGAGCACCAGCCCGAAGGGCCCCTCATGTGCACCGAGTTCTGGGACGGCTGGTTTGACCACTGGGGCGGGGAGCACCACGCCCGCCCCGCAGAGGAGACCTCTGCGACGCTCGACGAGATGCTGAGGGCCGGCGTGTCCGTTTCCTTCTACATGTTCCACGGCGGCACCAACTTTCGGCTTCATGAACGGCGCCAACAACTTTGGCACCTGTTTACATGCCCGTCGTCACGAGCTACGACTATGACGCACCCCTCAGCGAGGCCGGCGACCCGACCCCCAAGTACACGGCGCTGCGCGAAGTGATCGGCCGCTACGAGCCGCTGCCCGGGGTCGAGCTGCCCAAGCCCTCGCCCAAGATGGCCATCGGCCCGGTCGACCTGCCCGAGTCGGTGGCGCTCTTCGACGCGCTGGATGACCTCTCTGCTCCCGTCCACTCTGCCGCACCTCAGCCGATGGAGATGCTGGGGCAGAGCTACGGCTTTCTCCTGTACCGCACCCGACTTACCGGGCCGCTTGAAGCCTGTCTCACCATCCGCGGACTACACGACCGGGCGCAGCTCTTCCTCGACCGGCAGCCACTCGGTGTCCTGGAGCGCGGCTCCGGCGAGGCCGACCTCTTCGTTTCGGTCCCGCCGGGCACGGCGGAGCTGGACATCCTCGTGGAGAACATGGGGCGCGTCCATTTCGGCCCGGACCTGCTCGACCGCAAGGGCATCGTCGAGAGTGTACTCGCCGGCCAGCAGACGCTCTTTGGCTGGACTCACTTCCCGCTGCCTTTGGACGACCTCTCGCGGCTGCGCTTTGCGCAAGACCTCGTCCCAGAAACCTCTACCCGTCATCCTGAGCGAAGCGAAGGCTCTCGACCTGGTCCGGATGGCACCCTGCCTGCGGCAACCCTGCCTCCTCGCGCCGGGGCAGAGGGGCCCGTTTTCTACCGCGGCCGCTTTACCGTGGACGAGCCACGCGACACGTTCCTGGCACTCCCGGGCTGGACCAAGGGGGTGTGCTGGGTGAACGGCTTCAACCTGGGGCGCTACTGGGACCGGGGGCCGCAGCGCACCCTCTATGTGCCGGCATCGCTTCTCGCTGCCGGCGAGAATGAGCTTGTCATCCTGGAGCTGCACGGAACCGAGCGCGGCACCGTCGAGTTCCGCGACGCTCCAGACCTGGGCTGATGCCACGGGAGCTGTGCGCCAATCGTAGTCTAGCCTTTTGTGGGCGTTTTTTCGGTGCAACGCACCGTCAAGGTGCGCTGCACCCGTGCTGTTTGTAGTGTGCTCTTAGGCGCGCCGGAGATGTGCTCATGCTAGCTGCGCTCCTGGCAACGAAACTGTACATCCCGCCGCTCCGGGGTGAGCGTGTCTCACGTCCCCGCCTGACCGGCCGGTTGGGCCTCGGGCGGAGCCGCAAGTTGACGCTCCTCTCCGCCCCGGCTGGTTTTGGCAAGACCACCCTCCTGGCCGAGTGGATTCGCTCTGACGAGGGCGTGGTCGCCGTCCCGGAGGGCTTTGCCTGGCTCTCCATCGACGCCGAGGACAACGACCCGGTGCGCTTCTGGACCTACTTCGTCGCCGCCCTGCGCACGATCCCCTTCCTGCGTGCCGCCGGCCTGGGGGCCGCCACCGCGGAGGCGCTCCGCTCCATCGACTCCGCCCCGGTGATGGCGCCGCCTCCTTGGGAGGCGCTGCTCTCGGATCTCGATTAACGAGGTCGTGGCCATAGGCCGGTCCTTTGTACTGGTCCTGGACGATTTTCACCTGATCACCGAGCCGCAGATCCACACCGGCCTGACCTTCCTCCTGGAGAACTTGCCCCCGGCCGAGCAGGGGATGCACCTCGTCGTCGCCGGCCGCTCCGACCCACCTTGGCCACTGGCCCGCATGCGCGCCCGTGGCCAGGTGACCGAAGTGCGCGTGGCCGACCTGCGCTTCACCCTCTACGAGACCACCTCGTTTCTCAACGATGTCTCCGGCCTGAGCTTGTCGCCGGAAGACGTTACTTCCCTAGACAACCGCAC
Organism: uncultured Chloroflexia bacterium; assembly: GCA_963701775.1. Classification (GTDB taxonomy): domain Bacteria; phylum Chloroflexota; class Anaerolineae; order JAAYZQ01; family JAAYZQ01; genus DAOQVR01. The sequence continues at coordinate 209,143 of CAVPBH010000020.1, read as the reverse complement.
CGAAGGCTGGATTGCTGGTCTCCAGATGGCGGCCTTGTCGATGAAGGGGCGCCTGGGCACGGGGTCGGACCGCGATCTCTCTTCGTTCGTCGCCGCCTTGTCGGGCAGCCATCGCTACGTCCTCGATTACCTCGTCGAGGAGGTGCTCGATCAGCAGCCACCCGAGGTGCAAGAGTTCTTGCTGAGGACCTCCGTGCTGGATCGCCTGACTGCTCCGCTGTGCGACGTCGTATGCGAACCCACGGCGCGCGCCGGGCAAGAGACCATGGGCGCGAGCCAGCGTATGCTCGAGCGCCTGGAGGCGGCCAACCTCTTCCTGATTGCCCTGGACGACGAGCGGCGCTGGTACCGCTATCATCCCCTCTTCGCCGACCTGCTGCGCCGGCGCCTGGCGCAGCGCGTCGGGAAGGAGGGCGTGACCCTGCTCCACCTCCAGGCCAGCCGCTGGTACGAGGAGGGCGACCTCACGATCGAGGCCGTCAGCCATGCGCTCGCCTCGGGAGACGCGGAACGGCTCGCCCACCTGGTCGAGCGCAACGCCCTTGCCGCCCTCTTCCAGGGGCAGCGTGCCATGGCGGTCCGCTGGCTGGAGGCCCTGCCCGAAGAGTTGGTCCGCTCCCGCCCCTGGTTGTGCCTGGCCTATGCCTGGGTCATGGCCAGCTCTGGGCAGTGGGACATGGTCGAGTCGCTCCTTGTCTCGGCCGAGCGCGCCTCCCGGCTCTGGGAGATCGATCGCTGTAGCGGGCAGCCCGAGGAGGCAACTCCGCACCGCTCCCGTGATCCCGACGCAAGGCGGCTGGCAGGCCATTTTCTCGCCCTGCAGGCGTATGTGACCGGGATCAAGGGGGACGTCGATACGGCGCGCGAGCTCGCCCGATCGGCGCTCGGTTGCGTGCCGGCGCAAGACCGCTCGATCCGCTCCTTTGTGGCCTCCCTGCTGGGCTCGACGCTGCGGCTCAGTGGCGACCTGGCCGGCGCGGCCCGCGTCTGGTCGGAGGCGTTGGCCGAAAGCCGCCTGGCCTGCGACGCGCAGAGCGCAATCGTGCTCCTTGGCTCGCTGGCCTCACTACAAGTCGAGCAGGCTCAGCTACACCGGGCCGCCGCGACCAGCCGCCAGATCCTCGACCTGGCGCGCGAGCAGTCGGGGCGGGGAGCTTGGCTGTACCCTCTGTTGGGGACGACCCACTCGCGGCTGAGCATGATCCACTTGGAGTGGAACGACCTGCCCACGGCCCTCGACCATGCGCAGGAAGGCGTGCGCCTCTCCGCGCTCTGGGGACACCTGGAGGCACTGGCTACCGGCCATATGGTCCTGGCTTGGGCGCTCCACGCGACGGGCGACATCGAAGGTGCCCTGGTGGCCATTCGAAAGGCCGGCGATCTCTCGGACCGCCTGTCATCCTGGTACCGCGCCAGGGCCGACGGCGAGCGGGCAAGGCTTTGCCTGGCGCAGGGCAACCTGGATGCGGCAGCGCGCTGGGCGCAGGATTGCGGGCTGGCACAGGATGAGATCACCTTCGATCGGATGCGCGAGTACCTACTTCTGGCTCGGGTGCGGGTGCTCACGGGCAACGCCAGGGAGGCGCTGGAGCTTCTCGCCCGCCTTCTTGTAGCGGCCGAAGCGGCAGGTGCGGTCAGGGACGTCGTGGAAGCGCTGGCGGTGAAGGCGCTGGCCCTACAGGCGCAGCGCGACATCGAGGGCGCCCTCGTGGCCCTGGAGAGGGCGCTCGCCATCACCGAGCCCGAGGGCCACGTCCGCACCTATACCGACGCGGGAGAGGCGATGGGGAGCCTGCTCCGGAGGGTGGCTGCCCGTGGCTTTTCGCCCGCATATGTGGGCCGCCTGCTGGATGCCTTCCCGGCGCAGGCCGCGGAGCGCGAGGCCGCCGCCCCCCCTGCCGGACACCAGGCCGCTCCCGGTTCCGTGCCCTTCCCGCTCGTCGAACCGCTAAGCGAGCGCGAGTTGGAGGTGCTACGCCTGCTGGACACAAGCCTATCGGTGCCCGAGATCGCCGACCGGCTCGTCGTCTCCCCCAGCACGGTGCGATCCCATGTCAAGTCGGTCTACGGCAAGCTGGGCGCCCACAACCGCCTGCAGGCGCTGGAGTACGCCCGAGAGCTAAAGCTTCTGTCGTAGAACGGGTGCGAGGCCCTGTACTACGCTGTCCGGCGTTGTAGTGTAACCCTTTGTCGGCGTCTCCTTCCCCCTGCGCAAATCACCCACTTTGAGGATGACAACTCCCCAAGCCACGCCCTATACTGCCTCCAACAAGGAGGCGCAACACCATGATCCACGGCAGAGAATTCGACAAGCCCGGGCTGTACCGCATCCGCGTGAAAGGCAGCCTCGGAGAGGATTGGTCTGACTGGTTCGACGGCTTTCGCTTCGATCACCTGGCCCAGAACGAGACGGTCCTGACCGGTCCCGTGACCGACCAGGCCGCACTGCACGGCGTCTTGAGCAAGCTCCGCGACCTGGGGCTGCCGCTGCTGCTGGTCGAGCGAGTCGAGGCAGCCGGCGGCGCTTCGACCGAGCCGACTCGGACATAGCGCACTCGTGGACTAATGAAATTGGCAAAGGAGAGACCGGCAATGACGACCCAATCGATCCCGCTCGCATCGCAAGACCGTATCGACAAGACGGCGCAGGCCGTACAAATCTGTTTCCTGATGGCCCTGCTCATCCTCTTCAACGTCTACCCCGACAAAGTGGGGGCCTATCGCACTGTGCTCGATGCTTCGAGCTTTGTGCCGCTGCTGGGCGCCGGCTTCTATGCCGCCCTGCCCTGGCTCAATGCTTACTGGCTTGCTGCCCTGGCCCTGGCGTCGGCCTTGCTCTTCTTCGAGCAGTGGACGGAGGAACTGCGCCTTGCCGGCTTGGCCCTCTCCATCCTTGGCATCGTCGTAGGGTGCCGCCTCCTCTCGGGCGCCCCGCTTCTCGTCAGCCCGGGCTGGGCCGGGGCGCAGCATTGGCAGGTGTTGGACCCCCTCTTGGGGTCGCAGGTCTGGAGCCTTAACCTGGTGCGGCTGGGAGTCGGCATCCTGGTGCGGTTGGGAGTCGGCATCTGGCTGGTTACCCTGGTGATCGGTGCGCTCCGCCACTTCGCCCGTCTGCTGCCGACCTGGCTACCGAGAAAGACGGCGACCACGCGCTCGTAGGGCGCGGCAGCGAGGCACCGAGGAGGAGACATGCGACGACTGCTTTTGGCCCTTGCCCTGATCCCGGTCCTGCTCCTGGGAGCCTGCGGCACGGTCGCTCCGGAGCCCACGGTCGCGCCGGCCGGTGAGCCGGCCATGGAGTTGGTCGCCTTCACCCAGGCGGGCTTTGGCATGCGCGGCCTGGTCCCCGTGGGCTGGGTCGAAGCGCTGCCGGGCGTCTTCGCCGAGGGCTCCTCCGCCTCCGGCATCCCCGGTATCTACCTTGGCTGGTACCCAGGGATGTCGCTGCGCTGGGTGACCGACTCACTCGTTCTGCCCAGGCTGGGTGTCGAGGCGCTTCCGCAGCCCTCCGGCCAGGTTGAATCGACCGGGCTGGCCTGGACCCTCTACAGCCTCGAGGCCGACATCCCCGGCTTTGGGGGCATCGGCGTGGACGCCGCCCTGGCGGAGAGCGCGCAGGGGGCCGGCTACCTGATCCTTGCCAGCCCCGCCGGACGCCATGAGGGCTTGCGACAGGCGGTGTTCCTGCCCGCCGTCAAGGCGCTTGAGATCATATCCTACGACGTGCGCGACCAGGTGACCGCCGCCTCGTTCCTGGATGCCCAGGTGCAGCCGGATGCACCGGTCAACAACGCCTACTTTATGCCGATCGGCGAATCGAGCGACGCCCTTCACGCGCTGGAAGGCACGCTCACCGTCCCCGAGTTCCGGATGGGCTTTGCGCCACAGCGGCAAAGCTCCCCTGCCGCGAGCATGGCCACCTTTCCCGGTTTCTCGGCTGCTTTTTTCACCCACGAGGGCTACCTGGTACCGGTGGAGCGCGATATCCTAGCGTCCGGCGGCCAGAGCGCCTGGGACATTATCCTTTCGCCAGGCAGGGTCTGGTCCGAACCGGGCGATGGCGGTCTCTCGCGGGCTTCCTTTCCCTTTGCCCTCGTCTCGAATGGAAGTGGTGGAGCCCACAACGGCCTCGCCACGTTCCTGTTCGACGGCACTCACGTCTCTGCGCTGCACCTGCAGGTGGTGCAGGAGACGGCCGCCGGGATGTGGATCGACTACTGGGGCCAGGTGCCGATGAGCTATACGCCCCGCGCGCTAGAGGATCGGGCCGCGCTGGAAGCAACCTTCGCGGACGAGCTGGACGTGCAGTTTCCCGTCCGCGCCTGGTCCGACCTGGAAGCGCAGTTCCCGTGGGTCTCTCTCAGCCTGTGGCCCGGTGACCTGTTCGCCACCGACCTCAGCGCGGCCGGCGTCATCCTCGCCGGCACGCTCTACCTCCAGCCATGCATTACCCGCTACGGCGCCTTTCCCTACTGCCGCGAGATGCGCCACGGGCTCTACTCGGTAACCAAGTCGATGGGCGCCGCCGTTGCCCTGCTGCGCCTGGCCCAGAAGTACGGCGACGGTGTCTTCGAGGAAAAGATCGCCGACTATGTCGAGATTGCGGCACCCCACGACGGCTGGAAGGACGTCACCTTCGCCGATGCGCTCAATATGGCGACCGGCGTGGGTGACAGCCAGGATCCTGGCCTCTTTGCAGCCGACGAAGAGGGGAGCAAGTTCGCGCAATTCATGGAGGCCGGCAGCACAGCGGACAAGCTGGCGATCTGCTTCTCCTACGGCAAGTACCCCTGGAACCCCGGCGAGAAGGCGCGCTACAGTTCCACCAATACCTTCGTGCTCTCCGTCGCCATGCAGGCCTACCTCAAGGCCCAGGCGGGCCCACAGGCCGACATCTGGGATATGGTGTTGGAAGAGGTCTACCGCCCGATCGGCATCTTCCATGCACCCATATCGCGCACCGTCGAGCCCGACAGCAGCCGCGGCACGCCCATCTTCGGCTACGGGCTCTACGCCACGGTGGATGACATCGCCAAGGTGGCCCAGCTCTACCAGAACGGCGGGAAGCACGACGGCGAGCAGCTCCTTCCGGCCGGCAGGGTGGCCGACGCGCTCTACCGCACGGCCGACCAAGGGCTGCCCAACGGGGAGCGCACCGCCTATGGCGAGGGCAGGTATCACCTCTCCTTCTGGGGCGCGCCTTACCGCAGCCAGGCCGGCCGGTCATACGTCATTCCCTACATGTCGGGCTACGGGGGCAACCACGTCGCGCTCATGCCCAACGGGATGACTGTCTTCCGCTTGTCCGATGGCTTTGTCTATGGCGTGGACAACATGGTGCGGGTCGCCGACAGGCTGCGCGCGTTTCCGGCGCAATAGACCCGATGAAGCTCATCGCTTCTGGATCTTGGTGATCAGCCACACTCGAGGCCCGCCGGTGAGACTGCACTCGATGCTGCATAGGTCTGTGTACTTGGCCGTCACATCCACCAGGGAATGCCTTGACGCGACGGTAAATGCGCCGCCGTCTGACATGGACAAGTTATGCTGATGTGGGCCTCGCCAGCCGTGATGCTCGCCTTCGTTCTGAGCATGTTCCAAGACAACGTAGCAGCCAGGCTTCACTACCTCGATCATCTGCACGACCGCCCTTTCTGGGTCCATGCAGTGATCGATGCTATTGCGGGCGTACACGAGGTCAAAGGTATTCGCGGCAAACCTGCTCGTCAGCTCTTCGGCGAGCAGCTTCTGGCTCCTGACGATCGGCTGGACCCCATACTTGTCGAGCAAACGATCCCAATCGTCTGCCCGTGCGTCGATCGCCGTGATCTCGATCTCCCTGCCTGGCAGCTTCTTTCCCAGAGAGGTCAGCGGGCCGGCGCCTACGTCGAGAATGTGGACCTTCGGCTGGGCGGGGAGCAGAGCAGCAATGTTCGCCTGCAGGGGCAAGTCCGTGTCCAGCCTTTTTGGGTAGTCAGCGGCCCATTCCAGCCCCTTGGTGCGAAACCAGTCGTCCCAGAACCTTGTCTCGCCATCGTACCCCTCGCGCCACAGGTACTTCGCCGTCCCGGGCATCGGTATGCCGTACCCCGAGAGCAGCAGATGCATGACCCCGCGATACCCTTCTTTTCGATAGACCGCGGCCATCCTGCTGACTGTGTGACGAATGCCCACTCTTCCGTCTCCTCCTCGCTGCGACTTGCGCAATCCGAGAGCCGCCTGGGAGAGCGGCTCACCGCCGGCGCTTTGTCCGCCTCATTATACCACATCGGCCACTTGACGGCAAGCACGCCGCGGCACTGCCTAACTCGCTTGCTTCCTTGCGGTTGCGCTGCGCGCACTCACCTAGTACAATGCGGATGCTGAGCCCGAGACCTGGCCCATTGGTTCCTTGGGTATCCATATTCACGTGCCGTCACGGCCGCGCCCGATGAGGTAGTTCTGCTATGAACAAGATGCTCTTGGAGATTCCCACCCACTTCGAGACGGAGCGCCTGCTCCTGCGCTGGCTACAGCCGGGCGACGGCGCCCTGTACTACGCCGTTGGCCAAAGGAACCGCGCGCACCTGGCGCGCTACGAATCCGAGAATATGATCATGAGCATCGGCAGCGAGCAGGAGGCCGAGACAATGGTGCGGGAGCTCCAGGCGGAGTGGGTGGCACGCAAGTGCTTCGTACTGGCCGCGTTCGAGCGGGCTGCCGGCGAGTTTGTTGCCCAGATCTATGTCGGGCCGGTCAACTGGGACTTGGCCGAGTTCGAGGTCGGCTACTTCGTCGACGTCGACCACGAGGGCCGGGGATACGTCACCGAAGCGGTCCGGGGGACGCTGGGGTTCCTCTTCGAGCACCTGCGCGCCCACCGGGTCAGCCTGCGCTGCGATGAGACAAATGTACGCAGCCGCCGGGTGGCAGAGAAGTGTGGGATGCTCCTGGAAGGCCATCTCCGGGAGAACAAGAGGAGCCCCGATGGCACGATCACGGGGACACTGTGTTTTGGGCTGCTCAGGAGCGATCTGCGCCTGGATCCGTAGCCTAGCCCTTGTGCGTCCTTGGATGCAACGCACCTGTACAGCGTGAGAGAGGAGGAAAGAATGGACAAAGAGGGATTCCGCCAGTTTCTGCGGGCCAGGTACATGACCGAGGCGAAGATAGAAGAAGCGATCTCGATCGCCGAGCGCTTTGAGGCGTTTCTGGGCGGACCGGAGCGGCCCGGTGTGCCCGGGCCGGCCACAACCGAGGATGTGCAGGCCTTCTCGCGCCTGCTGATGCATGAGGGACTCGGCACCTACGACAACTACATCGCGCTCGCGCGCTACGGCCGCTTCACCGGCAGTGATGCGGTCTTGGTCGGGGTGCTGACTCTCATCGACGGCGCCGAGGCGCTGCAGAACCTCTACAAGAGGCTCGGCCGCGCCCTAGGCCGCAAGGCCCGCAACCAAGTCTTTGCGGGCATCTCGCTGCCTGCCCTTGGCACGCCTACGGCCGAGCTGCCTGCCTACACCCGGGCGGTCATGGATCGCCTGGAGGCGATGGTCGATCCGGCTGTCTATCGGCCCATCCTCTCGTCCGGGCTGCGTGATCTGCAGAGCAGGTGGTTCCTGCCGGAACGCAGGAAGTACCGGCAGTGCCGGGATATCGACGCCTACCTGGCTCTGCGCCGCCGCGAATACATCGCTGAGCTGGAGCAACTCAAGGCCGAGGGCCGCCTCTACTTCACCCAGGAGGTGACTGAGGAGATGCTCGATTTCGTGCGCGCCAACCCCGAGATCGAGTCAGGCGTCCGGCAGGGCAGCATCCTCTACCATACCAAGATCCCGCACATGGCCAAGGAGTACCTGGCTGAGACCGACGAGGCCATGAAACGCTACTACTACTGCCACTGCCCCTGGGTCAAGGAGTCGCTGAGGCCGGGCGCCGTGCGCGTCTCCCCGGAGTTCTGCCGGTGTAGCGCCGGGTTCGTGAAAAAGCCCTGGGAGGTGATCTTCAGGCAGCCGCTGCAGGCGGACGTCCTGGAAACGGTCCTGACCGGCAGCCTCGTCTGCCGCTTTGCCATCCACCTGCCGCCGGAGGCCCTGCCCGAAGCGCAGGAGCCAGGCTAGCCGCCAGGAGGAGGCGGAGACGGTATGGGCCTGCCGATAGAGACCGAGCGCCTCGTCCTGCGGCGCTTCACACTCGAGGACGCGCGCGATCTGCTCACGCTCGTGGCGGATGCGTCCTTCTCGCGGGCCGTCCCCGAGATGGAGCCGACCGCGCCCGGCATCTGCCGGTACATCGAGCGCCAGCTTGCTTACCAGGCGTTCGAGCCGGAGCGGGTGTTTGACCTCGCGATCGACCACAGGACAGACCACCTAGTCATCGGTCTCCTGACACTCGTCCGCAGGGAACAGGCCGGCGCCATTGGCTGGGCGCTGGGCGCCAACTTCCGGCGGCGGGGATACGCCGTGGAGGCGGCCGCGGCGCTGCTGGACTATGGCTTTGCCGCGCTCGGCCTCGGCCGCATCGAGGCCGAAACCTCCGTCCATAACGAGCCTTCCTGGAGGCTCATGGAGCGCCTAGGGATGAGGCGGGAAGGCCGCCTGCGCGAGGCGGCCGTCGAAGACGGGCAGCCGCTCGATAGCTACCTCTATACCATTCTACCCGAGGAATGGCGGGCGGCGCGCCTTTGCCACGCCGCGCCGGTCACCCCAAAGGAGGAAGAGGAATGCCCATCGGACGATTCTATGCCGGCGTGAGTGCCCTTGTCTGGTGTTCCTCCACCCGCCGGTACCTGCTGTTGAGGCGCTCCGAGGAGAAGGACTTTGGCGGAGGCGCCTGGGAGTGCGTCACCGGGCGTGTGGACCAGGGCGAGGGCTTTGCGGAGGCGGCCCGCCGCGAGGTCCGGGAGGAGCTGGACATCGAAGCACAAGTGGATTTCCTCCTGGGGATCATGCATTTCTACCGAGGCGAAGCCACCCCCGAGAGCGAGCTGGTCGGCGTCTACTTTGCCTGTTCTGTCGAGGAGCCCGGTCCGATCCGGCTGAGCTGGGAGCACTCCGAGGCCTGCTGGGCGACCGCCGAAGAGGTCTACGGCCTTCTCCCTGCGGGCCACTGGCTGGTCGAAGCGATCCGCCGTGCCGAGACGATGCGATCTCTTCTATCCCCCGATCTCCTGGAGCAGTTCCGCGCCTGGTTCTAGCCAGGCCCGGATGATTCCCCAACCTGGGGGATGACAGCTCCCCCACCCACGGGCTAAAATGCCCGCAGGAAGGAGAAAGGGAGATGCAGTACTCGGGCGTTGTCAAGCGTTCTGGAGAATTGGCCTGGCGCTACCGCGCGCTCTGGTTCTTTGGCGCGCTCTTGGCGCTGACCACGGCCACCCTGTTTCCGCTCTGGATGGGGCGGGATCACGAGGGCGAAGTCACGCGCATCCCCGTCCGGATTACGCGTGAGACGACCATCTACTTGCCGGGTGAGGGTCTCCGCATCGATCTGACCCAGCCCGGAGGGTTCCTCGTCGAGACCGGCGGGGGCAGGTGGACCAGCCTGGGCGACCTGCTGCGCGACATCGGCCCGGTGCGGATGCCGCGGGACGGTTGGGTAATCCTGGGCGTGCTGGGCGGGGTGCTCCTCATCACCCTTCTGCTGAGTGCCACCATCCGCTACGCGTCCGAGGCGGCCCTGATCCGCATGGTGAGTGAGACGGAGGAATCGGGCGAGAAGATGAGCGTGCGCCGGGGCCTGCGACAAGGCTTCTCGCGCACGGCGTGGAGGCTCTTCCTGATCGACTTGGCACTCGAGGTGCCGGTCGCGCTGGCGCTGACTGTGCTATTCGGCCTCGCGCTCTCACCGATGCTGCTTTGGCTCACAGGGAGCGAGGCCGCGGGCGTGGCCGGCACTATCTTCGGCACAGGGCTCCTCGTCCTCTTTGTCCTCACCGCCCTGCTCGTCTGGGTCGGGCTCTCGCTGCTGCTGCCCCTCTCGCGCCGGGCATGCGCCGTGGATGGACTGGGCGTGCGGGCGTCGATCCGCCGCGCTGCCGGCCTGGTCAAGGCCTCAGTGGGCGACGTGGCAGCCATCTGGTTCACCTGGGTCGGCGTGGAGTTGGCCTGGAAGGTGGCGCTGATCGTCGTCGTGATCCTGCTCTCGCCGGTCCTGCTGCTCGCCCTGGTGGCAGGTGTGGTAGCGGGAGGCCTGGTGGCACTGCCTGTCGGGGGCATACTCAGCCTCTTCTGGGGCGGAGCCGGCCCCTGGGTTGTGGGCGCGATCGTCGGCCTGCCTATCCTGTTCCTCGCTCTCAGCACCCCGGTCGCCTTTGTGCGAGGGCTGGTCGAGGTGTTCCTTTCCGGGTTGTGGACGCTCGCCTACCGTGCGCTGCGTCCGGTAGCCGCCTCACAAGGTAGCTCGAAGGAGGAATCAAGATGAGAACAAGCACGACCGTCACCGCAAGACGCATGGTCACCGGGTTCAACCGGGTGATCCTGAGCGCGCAGCATGAGAGTGAGCTGATTATCACGCAGGGAAGCCACGAGGCACTGACCATCGAGGGGCCGGCCCGCTTCAACGCGTCTGGGCTGGAGAGCCATGAAGCCGAGGTGACTGTCAAGGGCATGGGAGCGGCCGTCGTCTGGGCAACCCGCGATCTGGCCGTCGCCGTTCGCGGACCGGGCCAGGTTTCTTACTACGGCGCGCCGCGTCTTTCCGGAAGCGTCACGCCCCTCGGCAGCCTCGTCAGCTTGGGCGGCCATGCCCGGCTCTCGGAGGTGCCCGAAGGGGCCGCAGGCTCGGCCGGGTGAGCGCCGGCGGCGAGCCCATCCCTATCGAGCAACCGCCCGCCATACCGGGACTGGCCTTCCGCCGCTTCCGCGGTGCGGCCGACTTTCCCGGTATGGCGGCGCTCCTCAACGCCTGCGCCGACGCCGACGGCCTGGACTATACAGACACGATCGAGGGCCTCCGCTTCCTGTTCGAGCACTTGATCAACTGCGACCCGTACGAGGACATGCTGTTTGCCGAGTTGTGCTCGCCCGCCACCGGCCTGACCAAGCCCCAACTCATCGCATTCGGCCGGGTGTGGTGGAAGCGCGAAAGCACCGGCGAGTGGATCTACCCCTTTCACGGCTTCGTGGACCCGGCATGGAGGCGGCGCGGCCTGGGCCGAGCCATGCTGCGCTACAACGAGGACCGGCTGCGCCATGTCGCGCAGGACCATGCGCCAGGGCCCAAGTGGTACCAGGTCTGGGCGACCGAGGGGCAAGCCGGCGCGCACGCGCTCTTTCTGGGGGCTGCCTATTGCCCGGTGCGGTACATGATCGAGATGGTCCGCCCGGCTGCGCAGGAGCTTCAGCCGGCGCCCCTGCCGCCGGGGCTCGAGGTACGCCCTGCCCTCCCCGAACACTATCGCGCGATATGGCGGGCCCGCGAAGAGGCATGTCAGGACCACTGGGGCTATGCGCCCTTCGTCGAGGAGGATTACCGCCGCTGGCTGGAGAGCCCGCTCTTCAACCCACCGCTTTGGAAGGTGGCCTGGGAAGGCGATCGTGTGGCCGGCATGGTGCTCAACCGCATCGACGAGGCGGAGAACACCCGGCAGGGCCTCCGCCGCGGCTACACGCAAGATATCTTTGTGCTGCGGCCGTGGCGCCGTCGCGGCCTGGCCCGGGCACTCCTCACCCGAAGTATCGACATGTTCCGCGATCTAGGCATGGACGAGACCGCCCTGGGCGTCGACACGCAGAACCCCAGCGGCGCACTGGGTCTCTACCAGAGCGCTGGCTACCGGGAGGTGCACAGGCATACAGTCTACCGCAAGGCCATGGAGTAGGACGGGCACAAGGCCCCGGGCATCGTCTCTCGCGTAGTATAGCCCTTTGTGGGCGTTCCCGGTGGCCACTTTGACCAGAACGTCGGAGTCGGGTATCATCGGAGTCACCATGAGCGACCAACTATCTCCAATCGCACGCGAAATACCCACGCTGACAACGCAGCGCCTGTCCCTGAGGCCATACACCAACGCCGACGTCGAGCCGCTCCACCGCCTTCTCAACGAGGGCGATGTCCTGCGCTACTTTCCCAACCCGCTCCCCCCATCGCGGCAGCAGGTCGAGCGGATCGTCAACCACATCCTGGCGCACTGGCAGGAGCAGGGCTTTGGCTGGTGGGCACTCGAGCAGAAGGCCGATCCGCACCTGATGGGCTGGTGCGGCCTGACCTTTCTCCCCGAGACCGGCGAGACGGAAGTCGCCTATCTTCTGGGCAGGTCCTATTGGGGGCAGGGATTTGCCACCGAGGCGGCGATGGCCTCCCTGCGCTTCGGCTTTGAGCGTTTGGCACTGCCCCGCATCATCGGCCTCGTCCACCCCGATAACCGCGGCTCACAGCACGTCCTCGAAAAGGTGGGCATGTCTTTCGTCGATCTCACGCACTACTTTGGCATGGATCTCCTGCGCTACTGGCGCGACCGAGGGACCTGGCTGCCGGCCAATGGGCAGGCCTGAGCGGAAACCGCTCCGCGTCATCCACAGCCGGGCACCCATTCGCATCTGCGACAACGGCGGGTGGACCGATACTTGGTTTGCCGGGCATGGCAAGGTGCTGAACATCGGTGCCGGCCCCTGCTCAGAGGTCGAGATCGAGGTTTACCCCCGCGAAACCGGCCGCGAGCGCTGCATCATCCATGCCGAGAACTTCGGGGACTGCTATGCATGGGATATCTCCGGTTCGGCATGGGACCGCCATCCGCTGCTGGAGGCTTCTATCCGGTACACCGGCCTTCCCGACGACGTCGCCATCCGTGTGACCCTCTACTCCCATGTGCCTGCCGGTGCCTCGACCGGCACGTCCGCCTCCATCGCCGTGGCCCTGATCGCGGCGCTGGACGAGCTCTCAGACCGGTACTGGGCGCCTTACGAGGTGGCGTATGCCGCCCACCACGTGGAGACCGCCCTTCTTGGGCAACAGAGCGGCATCCAAGACCAGCTCTGCGCCGCCTTCGGCGGCATCAACTACATCGAGATTTCTCCATATCCCCACGCTTCCGTATCGCAGCTCCGGCTGCCCGATCCTATCTGGTGGGAGCTGGAGCGGCGGCTGGTGCTCATCTACCTGGGCAAGCCGCACCACTCCTCGCAGACCCACGAGCGTGTCATCCGCCACCTGGAGGTGGCGGGCAGTACGGCCCGGCCGCTGGAGGATCTGAGGGGCGCGGCCGAGCTGGCGCGCGATGCTCTCACTGCCGGGGACCTGTCGGCCTTTGGCCGGGCCATGATCCAGAATACAGAGGCCCAGAGGCACCTGCACCCCGATCTGGTAAGCCCCGAGGCGCAGCTTGTGATCGAGATCGCCCAGGCCCACGGTGCGGCCGGTTGGAAGGTCAACGGTGCCGGCGGCGACGGCGGCTCGCTCACTCTCCTCTGCGACACCTCCTCGGCTGCCAAGCGGGCCATGATTCGCCAGATCGAGCGAGACAATCCTCTCTTCGAGAGCATCCCCATACGGCTGGCCCGGACGGGTGTGCGTACCTGGACGGTAGCCGGCCAATGCGAGTCGGCGTCCGGAGCCTACCTCCCGAGATCGCCGGTAGGCAGTACTTGACCTTGCCTTGAGACTGCCTTAAGGACATGTGTCTCTCACCTGTGGTACGCTGGGGCAGTATCAGCAGAAACGCCCGCCCATCGTCCATCGCCCAAAGACTTGACCGCACCATAGGCCCGGAGTATAGTGGCGCCATGCCAACAAACCAGGTGACAGACCACGGCTCTCGACGAGCAAACCGGATCGCGCGCCCCTTGGGCGGGCTTTTCCTGCTTCTCGCATTCCTGATCCCCCTTGCGGCCGGGTGCGCTCCCGGTCAGGATCTTGCGGCTGCCTCCGCGATCCCCACGTCCACGGCAGGCTCCTTCGCCGCAACGCCGGCCGGGCCGGCGGCCACTTTGACCAATCTGCCCACCGTGCCGGCAGCATCCATCTCGATTGGGCTGCACGCTGACCTGCTGACCCCTTCGCCTACGCCGACGCGGACCGGCACGCCGACGGCTTCTCCGACTGCGACTGCCCTGGCCACGCCCGACCTGGCCACGCAGCTCACGCCGACGCCTGTGGCTATGGCGGCCCTGGCGAAGGACATCATCCACATCCTGCTGATCGGGGCAGATACCGGCAGCTATGCCCCCGACCAGAACACCGACGTCCTCATCGTCGCTTCGGTCAATCGCAAGACAAAGCAGGTTACCCTGCTCTCCATTCCGCGCGATCTCTGGGTCTATATCCCCACCGTCGGCTACAACCGGATCAACACGGCGCATCGCTATGGCGCCCGCACCAAGTATCCCGGCGGCGGGCCGGCCCTGCTCATGCGCACCATCCAGGAGAACCTTGGCATCTCGGTCGACCACTGGGTCCGTGTCGACTACCAGGGTTTTGCCGGCGCCGTGGACAAGCTGGGCGGAATCGATCTGCTGGTGCCCTGCGAAACCAACCTCCGCTACCGGCCGACCGACTCCAGCACGGACGAGGAGATGACCCTGCAGCCCGGCTTCTTCCACATGGATGGGGCTACGGCCCTGCGCTACGTCCGCACCCGCAGGGGTGAGAGCGACTTTGATCGCGCCCGCCGGCAGCAGCAGTTCCTGAAGGCGGTTTGGGACCAGTTCAAGGGCGCCAATACGCTAACCAAGATCCCGGTACTCTGGGCGGCGATGAGCGGCAACTTCAAGACCGACATGGGCCTCGGCGATGTCCTGGCTCTGGCCCCAGCCGTGATCGACCTGCAGCGCCAGAACATCCACAGCCGCTACATCGGGCGCACCCAGACGCAGGACTGGACCACGCCGGAGGGATGGGCCGTCCTGCTCCCCATCCCGGACAAGGTCCAGCAGGTCGTCGCCACCCTGGACGCGTCCCAGCCGGCCGGGGAGGACGCCGTGGCGAGCGAGTCCGCGCGGATCCAGGTGAGCAATGGAACCTCCCGTGCCTACCTGGCCGAGATCGCGGCCGACCAGCTCCGCTGGAGTGGCTTCACGATCGCCGGGGCCGGTGCGGCCGGCCGCACAGACTATGCACACACGCAGATCATCGTCTACGGCGACAAGCCCGAAACGTTGGCCCGGCTGACAGAGCAGCTCAAGATCGCGCCGGAAAACGTGGTCCAGCAACTCGACCCGTCTCAACCAGTCGATATCCAGGTGATCCTGGGGGGCGACTATGATCCCTGCCCCTGAAGGAAATGCTGCCCTTAGGAGCCTGGGGTGATGCGTTCCCTGCGCAGCCGGCTCATCCTGAGCCACACCTTGCCGGTGCTCCTGGTCGTCCCTCTCGTGGGCACCCTCCTCGTGTACTTGCTGCAGACGCAGCTCTGGCTGGGCATACTGTCCGACGAGCTGGTGAGTCAGGCGCTGCTCACCGCCGATGTGGCGCGCGACCGCCCCCTGATTTGGGACAATAGCTTTGAGGCGGAGCGTTTTGTGCTGTCCCTGGGCCGGCGCTCGACGGCGAGCGTCACGCTCTATGACTCCGAGGGCCACCTCCTCGCCACCAGCCAGGATGTTTCTTCCGAGACAGGGCGGCTCCTTGATCCCGCCTTTCTCGCCAAGGCGCTGGCGGGCGAACAGCAGGTGGATGCGGGCAGCAAGCTCAGCCAGGGAGTGATCCAGGTGGCGGTGCCGGTCTTGGGTAGGGGCGGCCAAGTGATAGGGGTCGTGCACCTGTCACAGCAAGTATCCAGTGTCCAGGGGCAATTCGTCCGGATGCGCAATCTGATCATCGCCGGGCTGGCTGGGGCTCTGTCGCTGAGCGTGGTCATTGGGCTGGTCCTTGCCCTGAACCTCGGCCGCTCCTTGCAGCGTGTGGCCGTCGCCATCGACGGCGTCGCCAGCGGCCGGCAATGGGAGACCCTGCCGGTGCATGGTCCGGAAGAGATCCGCACCCTCCTGCGCGCCTTCAATGCGCTCACCGAGCGGCTTCGCCTGCTCGAGCAGTCTAGGCGCCAGCTCCTGGCGAACCTGGTCCACGAGCTGGGCCGCCCACTGGGTGCACTGCAGTCGGGTCTCCAGGCCCTGAAGGGCGGCGCCGACGAGGATGCGGGGCTCCGGCAGGAACTGCTCGTGGGCATGGAAGAGCAAGTGGGCCGTCTCCGGCCTCTGCTGGACACACTGGCCGATCTTCACGGGCAGGTCCTGGGCACTCTCGAGCTCAACCTCCAACTCGTCGAGATGGGGGAGTGGCTGCGGCGCACGGCGGCCCCCTGGCGGCAGCTTGCCGAGCAGAAGGGGTTGGCGTGGGAGATTGCCGTGCCCGGCACACCCTACCTTCTCGAGATCGACGCCGACCGGCTGGAGCAGGCGCTGGGCAACCTGCTGAGCAACGCCGTCAAGTACACCTCCGAAGGCTCCATCTCGGTCGAGGCCCGCTTCGAAGAGGATCGCGCAGCCATCGGCGTCCGGGATACGGGCAGCGGCATCGATCCTGCCGATAGCGCCAAGATCTTTGAGCCCTTCTACCGCAGCCGGCGCGACAAGCGCTTCCCCCAGGGGATGGGCCTTGGGCTCTCGATTGCCCGTGACTTGGCCGTCGCCCACGGTGGAAGGCTCGACGTCGAATCCGTCCCCGGCCGCGGCAGCCTTTTCACGATCGTTCTACCGCGCTCTGGTCCGGCAGCGAAGGTCTAGGGCGGCGCGCCTCTCCCCCTGCTTTAACTCTAGCTTAAGGTTACCCGTAGCCGGCCTTAAGGACAAGCGGCCGCATCGCGGCGTATACTGTCCCCAAACGATAGCCGGAAAGGACATCCATGAACAAGAAGTTTCTAGTTGCTATGGCACTTTTGCTGCTGCCCGCCATGCTTTTGTCGGCGTGCAGCCCTTCGACGGTGCGCCTGAGGGACTTTCTCGACCAGGCAACCGAGGCACTAACCAAAGACAAGTCCGCCGAAACGCAGGCCGAAGCCACCGCAATCCCCGAGTCGGCGGACGCTTCCACGGCACCTTCAGCCTCTACCGGTAGCTCCTCGCGCGCGACCACCACCTCGGGCGACGTCCTGACTGCACTCCAGGATACGCTGGGACAGATCTACGAGCAGGTAAGCCCCTCGGTGGTCTATATCGAAGTCGCCCTACAGGTCGACACGTCAGGATTCGGGGGCTTTGACTTCCCGGAAGGCTTCCCCAACATGCCCGAGGGGTTCAGCCAGAGCGCTCAGGCATCCGGCTTTGTCTGGGACAAGGAGGGCAACATCGTGACGAACAACCACGTGGTGGAGGACGCCACCGACATCACCGTGGTGTTCTCCGACGGCACGACCGTGCCGGCCGAGGTGGTAGGGACCGACCCCGACTCGGACCTGGCGGTCATTCACGTCGACGTGGCTGCGGATGTGCTGCAGCCCGTCCAGTTCGCCGACTCGAACCAGGTCAAAGTCGGGCAGCTCGCCGTCGCCATCGGCAACCCTTTTGGCCTGGAAGGCACCATGACGGTCGGCTTTGTCAGCGCGATCGGGCGCTCGCTGCCCGTCACTACCCGCACGGCCATCGGCGGCGCCAGCTTTTCCATCCCCGACATCATCCAGACCGACGCGCCGATCAACCCGGGGAACTCGGGCGGCGTGTTGGTCAACGACGACGGCCTGGTGATCGGCGTGCCCACGGCGATCGAGACATCGTCGGGGCAGAACGCAGGTATCGGCTATGCCGTGCCCGCGGCCATCGTACAGAGGGTGGCACCTGCTCTCATCGGGTCTGGCACGGTCCAGCATCCATGGATCGGAATCAGCGGCTCCACGCTCACCTCGGTGCTGGCCAAAGCCATGGGCCTCAGCGAGGATCAGCGCGGCGCCCTCGTCTATACCGTGACCAGTGGCGGACCCGCCGAGGCGGCTGGATTGCGTGCAAGCACTCAGACGGTCGAGATCGACGGCCAAGAGGTGCAGGTGGGGGGCGACGTCATCGTCGGCATCGACGACCGGACAGTGGACGCGTTCGACGACCTGATCTCGTACCTCGCGCAGTCCGTGAACGTAGGCGACAAGATCACACTGACGATCCTGCGCGATGGGAAAGAGATGAAGGTCGACCTGACGCTCGCGGCGCGGCCGACCGATCGTGCCCTCCAGGCCTCGGCCGAGCCGGAATCGGGCCAGGAGGCCTCCGGCAATGCCTGGCTGGGCATCGAGGGGGTGACGCTCTCGACCGCCCTCGCGCAGGCGATGGACCTCGACCAGGGGCTGACCGGCGTCCTCGTCGTCTCGGTCGTGGCCGATAGCCCGGCCGACGACGCAGGCCTGCAGGGAGGCTTCCGGAGCGTGACGATCGACGGTCAGTCCATCAAGGTCGGCGGCGACGTGATCACTGCCATCGACGGCCAGGAGATTGCCGGCCTGGAAGACCTCCAGACCTTCCTCGAGGGTGCACGGCCGGGCCAGCAGGTGACCTTGACCGTCCTGCGCAATGGGACTCGCGAGGGGCGGATCGACGTCACCCTTGGCGCGCGGCCTTCGTCGATCCAATAGGCACGACAACTACGGGCGACCTTGCGGTCGCCCGTTTTGGTTCCCCCGCTGCGGCAAAGGAGCACAAGCCCCCTTCCGCAGCGGGGCATCTTAACCTTCCCAAAGCCTCTCTGGATAGAGGCCCTGCCGGACCAGCCTCAGGATC
This sequence comes from uncultured Chloroflexia bacterium, assembly GCA_963701775.1. Classification (GTDB taxonomy): domain Bacteria; phylum Chloroflexota; class Anaerolineae; order JAAYZQ01; family JAAYZQ01; genus DAOQVR01. The sequence goes on along the minus strand of CAVPBH010000020.1, from coordinate 190,526 downwards.
GCTTCCTTCACCATGGGCTTGTCCTGCTGGTAAGTGACGCCGAACCACGTCTCGCCGGTTGGCAGCACCCAGACCCTGGCCCGCTTCCCCCGCACCATCTCGCCCACCGCCACCGGCAGATAGTACTCGCTCCGCTCCAGGTTGTCCCTGTTCCTGGACAGAAAGCGCCGGAAGCCGGCCTCCAGCTCGCCAAAGACGCGCGGGGCAAAGCCCCACATGTTCATGGAAACCTGGGTATCCTGCGCAAGCTCGATCCAGCGCTCCCCATCTTCGCTGTAGCATGCCTTCTCTCCGATCCTCTGGATGCGTGTTCGCTCCCAGATTTCGGCCAGAGTGCCCTTCTTCGTCACGCGGCAGATGCCGCGGGCGACTGGCCCATGCTCCGACAGCGTCTTTTCCAAGGGGTAGGCGACCACGCAGTAGTCGCGCACCGGGCCGCGCGTCTCGTCCGCCAGGTACCGGCCGAGCACCTGTAGCGCCCCGCGCCCGTAGAAATCGTCGGCATTGATCACGCCGAAGGGCCGGTCCACCACGTCACGGCAGCATAGCGTCGCGTGCGCCGTCCCCCAGGGCTTGACTCGCCCCGCAGGCACCGACGCGCCCGCCGGCAGATCCTCCATGCGCTGGAGGACGTAGGCTGTGTCGCAGCGCGCCTCGATCGCACGCCCAATCCTTTCGCGAAACGCCTCCTGAATTTCTTCCTTGATCACAAAGACCATGCGGTCAAACCCGGCCTTCAGGGCGTCATAGACGGAGTAGTCGATGATGCTCTCGCCGCCGGGGCCCATGGGCTCCATCTGCTTCAGCCCGCCGTAGCGGCTGCCGATGCCTGCGGCCAGGATCACCAGGGTGGGTGCTGGCATGTCTCTGGGTGCTCTCCTTTGCAGAGAATGATATCCGTGGGTTTTCCGGTTCCCCGGGCAGGCAAAGGATACAACACAACCGGAAAACGGTCAACCTGGTTGAAGCCCGCCTCGTACGCGTCTTGGGCGGAGCCTTCTTCTGTAGTAGAATGATCCCCGATGGACACGGAGGTCTTCCTCCAGCAGATCAAGAAGCTGCCCGGCTACCGGGGCCAGATCGTTCACGTCGAGAGGCTGCCGGCCCGTGGCGCGAGCTACGCCAAGCTGGACGCGCCCCTTCCTCCGCCCCTCGATTCGGCCCTGCACGCTGCCGGCGCCGGCCGGCTCTACACCCACCAGGCGCAGGCCATCAACGCCATCCGTGCCGGGCAGCACGTCGTCCTATCCACCGGCACCGCCAGCGGCAAGACCCTCGCCTACAACGTCCCGGTCCTGGAAGCCATCCTGGCCGATCCGCATGCGCGCGCCCTCTACCTCTTTCCGACCAAGGCCTTGGCCCAGGACCAGCTCCGCAGCCTGCGCGAGCTGACCCAGGGCGACCTGACCGGCGTGCACTTGGGCGTCTACGACGGCGACACCCCCAAGGCCGCCCGCACCCGGCTACGCGGGGATGCGCGCATCCTGCTCACCAACCCCGACATGCTCCACGTCGGCATCCTGCCGAACCACACCCTGTGGGCCGACTTTTTTGCGAACCTGCGCTTTCTCGTGCTCGACGAGGCCCACGTCTATCGGGGCGTCTTTGGCTCCCAGGTCGGCTGCGTCTTGCGGCGCCTCTGGCGCGTCTGCGCCCGCTACGGCTCGGCGCCGCAGGTGATCGCCTGCTCGGCCACCATCGCCGATCCGGCCGGGCACATCCGACGCCTGGCCGGGGTGGACGCGCTGCCGGTCGACCAGGATGGCGCGCCGCGGGGGTCCCGCGACTTTCTCCTCTGGAACCCGCCCGCGATCGACCGCGCCGGCACCGCACGGCGCAGCCCGAACATTGAGGCAGCGAGCCTCTTTGCCCGGCTCGTGCAGTCCGGCATCCGCACCATCGTCTTTGCCCGCGCGCGGCGTGTGGCCGAGCTGATCCTCCTCTACGCCCGCCGCATCCTGGAGGACGAGTCGCCCGACCTGGCCGGCCGCATCCGAGCCTACCGCGCCGGCTACCGGCCCGAGCAGCGCCGGGAGATCGAGCGCGGGCTGCGCCCGGGCGGCGGGCTTCTAGGCGTTGCCACGACCTCGGCCCTCGAGCTGGGCATCGACATCGGCGACCTCGACGCGGCCGTCCTGGTGGGCTACCCCGGCACCGTCGCCAGCCTCTGGCAGCAGGCCGGCCGCGCCGGCCGCGGGACCCGGCATGCCCTGGCGGTCCTCGTCGCGCAGGATAGCCCGCTGGACCAGTACTTCCTCCGGCATCCCGGTGACCTCTTTGGCCGCCCGCACGAGCATGCCCTCACCGACCCTTCCAATCCCTACCTCCTCGTCCAGCACCTGCCCTGCGCCGCCCACGAGTTTCCCCTGGGCACCGGCTCCGATGTCGGGCGGGATTCCGTTCCCGCCTCTTGGTCGGGTGCCGACTCCCAGCCTCGATCCCTCCGCGCGCCCCGCCGCGCGCTACCCGGCCGCCGGCGCCTCTCCGCGCGCCCGGCGAGCGTCCGCCCGACCTCGAGTGCCGTCTCGCTCCCTCCCGGTGTGGCCGAGGGCGACGACGAGGCGCTCTTCGGCCCCGGCTTTCCGCAGGCGATGGTCGCCCTCGAGCAGAGCGGCGACCTCGAGTTCCGCAACGACCGCTGGTATGCGCGCCCGGGTGCCTACCCCGCCCAGGAGGTCTCGCTGCGTGCGCTGCGCGGGTCGCGCGTCGCGCTCCTCAATGCATCCCAGAATTACCGCGTGCTGGAAGAGATGGAGATCACCGCCGCACCCTACCGCGTGCACCCCGGTGCGATCTACCTCCACCAGGGAGAGTCGTTCCTGGTGCAGGAGCTTGACCTGGACGTGGGACATGCCATCCTGGAGCCGGTGCAGGTGGACTATTACACGCAGCCCCGCGAGATCAACGATCTGCGCGTGATGCGCGCCACGGAGGAACACGCGGTGGGCGACGTCGCCGTCTGCCTGGGGCCGGTCCAGGTGACCCAGCAGGTGATCGGCTTCCGGCGGGTGCAGCAGTTCCGCGAAGAGACACTCAGCGTGGAGGACCTGGAGCTGCCCCCGCAGACCTTCAGCACGATTGCCCTCTGGTGGGATATCCCGCAGCGCATCGCCGCCCGTGTCCAGCAGAGGGGCATGGACCTCGCCGGCGGCCTGCACGCGGTCGAGCACGCCGCGATCGGCCTGCTGCCCCTCTTTGCCATGTGCGACCGCTGGGACATCGGCGGGCTTTCCACGCCGCGCCATCCCGACACCGGCGAGGCGCAGATCTTTCTCTACGACGCCTTCCCCGGCGGCGTGGGGATCGCCGAGAAGGGCTTTGATCTGCTGCCCGAGCTGTGGCGCGCCACCTACGAAGCGGTGCGTGACTGCCCCTGCCGCGACGGCTGCCCGAGCTGCATCCAAAGCCCGAAGTGCGGGAACAACAACCAGCCGCTGGACAAGCGGGCGGCGGTGGTGATATTGGCGGAGCTGCTCAAGAGAGGGTGAACCGCTACGCCCGCATCATAGCTGAATAGAGACCCTCTGACAATCAGTGCGCCCAATGGGGTGCTTCCCATATGCCTGTCACGTCGACCATGCCGTGCTGGGAGCCTGACTGCCTGGGCCTCTCCGCGTTCCCTTCACCCTTTGCGACAGGTGAGTGCCCCAGGGGGTATGGCGCGGGACTTGCTAACTGCGGCCGTCCGTTGTACAATTCAAGGCACACACAGGGCGCCAGGAGCCGGACCGTGGGAAGAGATGCGAGCGAAACAGCAGGGGCGGCGCAGGCGAGCGGGCAGTCCGCGGGCCCGGCGCCGGAAGTAGGCGAGCGCGACCGGGTGCGGCGCTGGTCGGCCTGGTCGGGCGTAGCTCTCGAGCGACTTCGGCTACCCTACGCGCTGCTAGTAGCCGTGCTCGTGCTACTGGCCTTGGGTGAGCAGATCCTGGAATATGCGATCGAGCGCGCCGCGTCGGGTGGGCAGCCGCCGATGTCGCCGCTGCGGCTGGCGGTCTTTCCACTGCTGGTCCTGCTGATCCTGGTCAGCTTGCGCGCGCTGAAGATATCCGCTGTGCGCGCTTTGGCCAAGCTGCGGGACGTAGTGCTCGTGGATGACGCCGAATACGAGAGCCACGCCCGCGGGCTGGTGATGGCCAACCCGCGCGTTGAGGTGGGGCTGCTGGCGGCGTCGCTGGCGATTGTCCTGGTCCTCTTCGTTGGGCTGCGGTCCGACCTGCTGAACACCAACCAGAGCCTGCCGGCGTCTTTTCCCGCGGCTGCCTACATCATCGCCATGTACGTCCTGTTGGGCTGGCTGCTGCTGACCATCGTCTATACCAGTGTGCGCCAGGCGAGGGTGCTCTACCGGCTGGCCCGCCGGCCACTGGCTGTCAACGTGTTCGATCCGGAGAGCCTGACCCCCTTTGGCCACTTGGGCCTGATCCAGAGCCTGCCCATCGCCGGGATGATTCTGCTGCCCCTGCTGCTTTTCGGCGCGCCCACCAAGGGCGGGTACGTGATCCTCCTGCTCTCAGCGGTAAGCAGCGTGGCCCTGTTCGTGCCGCTTTGGGGTGTGCACAATCAGATCCACAAGGCCCACGATCGGGCGCTGGCCGGCATCTACGCGCAGCTGCAGCAACTGGAGGATCGACTGCTCCAGCCGACGCCGCTCGGCGCGGAGGAACTGGTGGCAGCGGCCAATCGGACCACCGTGCTGATCCACTTGCGCAAGACGATCCAGGAAGCGCCGAGCTGGCCGTTCAAAGACACCGCGGCCGTGGCGCGCGCTATAGTGGCCGTAACCAGCCCGATGGTGTATGTCTTCCTGAACGAGCTGATCCGGGTGTACTTGGTCCCACTTTTGGCCGGCGGCGCAGCCCCATAGCGCCCCAGCGGCAAGAACCGCCCGGCTTGGGGCGCGGCGAAGCGAAGCGGGACAAACTGCCGGCTTGCCGCCTAACGGGCTACCAGAACCACCTTTTGCCGGTGCCGGTGTGCTCGTCCATCTTCTCCGCCCATTCCTCCAGCCAGGCGCGATCCGTCTTCTGAAGGTGCTCGCACTGCCCTGGGGTGAGTGTCACACCTTCGTCCCCGGCCGCCCCTTGGGGATCGGTCAGCAGTTTCTTGCGGTAGTCCAAGTCAGGAGGGCCCTGCCCGCGATCTTGCTCAGTTCTTCTATTGTCGGTGGTGTCATGTCATTCACCTCCTCTCGCCCGGAGTCTGCGCTCGGGTGCGCTGCCGGGGTCGCTCGAATCATCCCAGCCCAAAGAGTGTTTGTGTGGCCAGGTGCAGCCGGCGCGCGGCGGCATTGGCCAGCCGTTCGGCCAGGCGCGCCGTCTGCCCTTCTGCCCAGTCCAGGTAGGCATCCAGCTCGGCGCTGCCGGCAGGCGCAGCGCTCTGGCAAGCGAGGCGGAACTGCCGCTGCGCCAGCTCGAAGTAGGGCCGCGCCGCCTCTCCCAGGAAAAGCTCCTCCAGCACGGCCCGGCGTTGCGCTTCGGGCCGGTCCTGCGGCGAGGCCCACGCGACCAGGGCATTGTAGCGCCCGGCTGCCAGGTCTTCCTGCCAATCGTAGGCGTGATCCACCAGCACGCCGGCCAGCCAGGTACCGGTCGACTGCCGCAGCCAGCGGTGCCAAGACGGCCGGCCGGCAGGCCAACACGCAGGCGGCTGCGCAGCCGGCCTTGAGCGGCGCTCCCCGCTGCGCCAGGCGCAGGAGCGCGCTGTCCTGGCCCGAGCGGAGCTCGGCGCCGGTTGGTCCGGTCTCGTCATGGGCGGCGCGCCTCCACTGGCGCAGCCAGCCCCAGAAGAGAGGCCAGAAAGGCGAACCGGTTGCCAGGTAAGGCGAGTACTGCCGCAGCCACGCGCCGCGCAGCGCCCTGGCCAGCCGGACCGCCTCCTCGCGCGAGCCATCGGCCTCGCCGTCGATCCGGTCATCCTGGAGGCGAACATAGGCCAGGCCCAGCACGTTGCCCAGCACCAGTCGCCGCAGGCGGCGGGGTCCAGGCCGAACGCCTGCCCCAGCCAGCGCGGCAGGTTCCATTCCAGGAGCCAGTTGGTCGTGGAGATGCGATCCAGCAGCCGCAGGCCGGCCTGGCGGCCAGTGGGTTCGAGCCGATCGAGCGCCGCCGAGAAGCGGGCGCGCACTACACCGAGGGCCGGGTCGTCGGCGGGCGCGATCCAGGAGCGCGAGGTGCTGTTGTTCATGGCGCGAGACCCACGCTGCCACGTCCTGCCTCACCCAAGGAAAAGCCCACCATGTTTTGATCAGATGTCAAGCCGAGGCCGAGCGGCTTGAGGCCACATGCCCGCCGACTCCATTGTAGGGCGCCTGGTTGCCCTCGCCTGCAACAACGCTGCGTACGGCCGTGCGCAGTCCCTTGACCCGGTCCAGCCAGGCCTGATCGCCTAGCCGGTACCAATCCAGGTAGTCTCCGCCGCTAAAGATGGCGTAGGCCAGCACGCCCACGTAGGTGCCATAGACGCCCATCGGGCCCCACGGCACGGTACCCAGCAGCGGCGTCTTCACGGCTGCCAGCACCCGCATGAGGCCCTTGAGCACCTTTTTCATCTTGGCGTAGCGCGCCAGCAGCCCCTCCAGCGCCTGGGTGGCCTGATTGTAGCGCGCGGCCGGCGTGGCGGAATCCGCGCCCCCCACCACCCCGCGCACCTCCTCGCGGATGCGCCCCGTCTGGTACAGCTTGTCCAGCAAGCCCGCCACCGTATCGCGCTCTTCCCGGATCTGTTGGAGCCACGACGCCGCCTGGTCTTGGGCTTGCTTCTCGACATTCTCCCCGAGCGCAGCCTGCACCTTGCGCACCGCCTCGGCCAGGATCTGGCCCGCATGGCGCGCCACGGCCGATGCCGCGTCCGGAAGGCGGGCCAGGATCTCTTGCACCGCGACCGAGGCCACCTGCTGAGCGGGGCCCAGCCCGGCGGCGATCGCGCCGCTGACGGCCGTCGCGCTCATGTCGGCCGCCGCGTCTGGGATCTCTTTCAGGAAAACGGTGATCGTCTTTTCGAGCTGCATCTTGGCGGCGACGGGATGCGCTGGCAGCGCCGCCCGGGTCGCGGCCGTGCCAGGACGGTCGCGCCGGCATCTAGCCGCGCCTCCAGCACCTTCCTCAACTCCGGCACCGCGGTCACAGCCAAGCGCGTGCCGCGCCTGGAACCCCCTTCGGTGCCTGCCTCGCCGGCCTCGAGCAGCTCGGCGGCGAGGCTCAGGTCGTAGGCGGCCGCGGCCAGCAGTTTCAAGCCGGCCAGCTCGCGCTGATCCAGGTCCTTGGTGCCCAGCGCACAAGCCAGTGTGTCGCCGAGCGCCCGCGAGCGCTCGAGCGCGGCCTCGCTGCGCTGCTCGAGCTCCTCCGTGCTGAGGGCCGCCTCTCCACGGGCAGCCCGCCCGGCCTCTCCGGCCGGCGGGGCGTACAGGCCGCGGATGGCCTTGTCGTAGGCAGCCCAGGCTGCTTGAACTCGGATGGATTCTGACATGGGTGGCTTCCCTCTATCCGGCCCTAGTAGTCAAGATTCCCTATCTTGGGTCCCTTCCCCTTCTCTCCAATCATGTGGTCCGCGACCACAACATCTATCTTGGGCCCCTTCGCCTTCTTTCCAACCATGTGGTCCGCGACCACAACGGGGACAGACCTTCCGGAGCCACGGCCGGTTTTGGCTCGGACCGTAACACCCACCTTAGGCGCAGGGCTGGATTGGCCCGCAGCATGCCCGGCGGTGTCTTGCTCAATCTCACTTCCGGTGACAACACCCCCTTCCTCAATCTCGCATCCGACAACAACACCCCCGGCGGCGACATCGTCGGGTGCGAGGCTGCTTCCCCCTCTGAGCTTCTGCAGGGCAGCCGCTACTGCCTCTGCCTGGGGCGCCTCCAGCTTGACAAAAGCGGCGTGCGCTTTGGCTAGGGTCTCTTCAGCGACCTGTAGGTCGCCTTCCTTTGCTTGCAGCAGCCCTTGGTAGTATTGCGCCGAAGCCTCGGTCAGCCGGTCGCCGGCCTCGGCAGCCAGTCTTCTGGCCTGCAGGTTGCACGCGGCGCCCTCATCCAGGTCGCCGCGTGTCAGCGCCAGGCCGCTTAGCTGGTGCAGCGCCGCGGCCTGGAGCCCCTTGTCCTTCATCTCTTCCGCGGCCCGCAGGGCCTCCTTGTACCCTGCCTCGGCCTCGTCAAGCTGGCCCTCGCGCTCGGTGACCAGCGCCAGTTGGTACCGGTTGTGGGCCGCGCCGGCGGTCTGGCTCCGGTTGGTGTTGATCTTCAGCGCGTTATCATAATGCTTTCGTGCCGATTCGAGGTCCTGCCGGGCCAGGGCGACATTGCCCAAGGCGTGCTGGGCGTTGGCCTGGCCCGGCGGGTACTTGAGTTCCTCGTAAATGTCGGAGGCAGCCTTGAAGGCCTTAAGCGCTTTGTCATGGCGGCCCTGGTAGTAGTGAAAGTAGCCCACGTGCTGGTGCAGCGCGGCGCGCTGCAGGACATCTCGGATCTTGCCGATCAGCCGCGCGGCGGCGTCAAAGTACCTCCGCGCCGCGCGGTAGTCGCCCGCCCGGCGCGCCTGATCCCCCAGGGCGATGTTCGCGCTCGCGCGTCCTTCCCTGTCGCCCAGCGCCAGCGTTTGTTGGAGTTGTTGCTGGGCCTCCTTCAGCTCCCCCTGCGTCGCCAACAGCTCCCCCAGGCGCTCGTGGGCGTGGGCCCGGGCGGAGCGCAGCGGCTCGGCACCCCCCATCAAGGCGATGGCCTGCTTCAGTTGCTCCCGAGCCTTGCCCATCTCCCCGCGGGCAATCAGGAGGGTCGCGCGGCGGTAGATCGCGTTGCCGCGGTAGGGCCGATCACCCACTTCGGCGAACATGTGGTCCGCCTGGTCGATGTCGGCCTCGGCCAGAGCATAGTCGCCGCGCAGGGTGTGCACAATGCCCCGGTGGAGATAGGCCCAGGCACGGTTCCAGGCCTGACCGATCTCGTCGACCGCCCCCAAGACGGTTTCGAGCCGCTGGAGCGCCTCCTCCCACTGACCGCGCACCCGCAGGTAGTTGAAGAGATCGCGCAGGAGGTCTACCGTCGAGTCCCACTGGCGGTTCTGTGTGAACCAGTCCAGCAGGCCCAGTAGGTTGGCGCGCTCTTGTTCCAGGGCTTTGTAGTCATCGCTATAGCGGTGGGCGTACTGCAGCAGCCAGCGCATAGTCCGCTCGCGTTCGTCTTGAACCGCCTGTGGCTCGACGTGCTGCACCTGGGTGCCCAATAACGGGTGCAGGGCCAGGCGGTCCGTTCCAATAAAGTCGATCAGCCCCAGGTTGATGAGTGAGTCCACGGCGCTGTAGTAATCGGCCTGGCCCGAGTACAGCGCTGCCTGGGGGGCTTCCAGGGCCGGAAAGCTGGCGATGCGCACCAGCAGCTGCCAGGCCGCCGGTGCCTTCGCGCGGTCCGCGTAATAGGTGCTAAAGATGGCGACCACGCCATCGCCCGGGTCCAGCGTCTGCGGCTCGGCCTGCAGGCGCTCCCACAGGCTCGTCAGTGACTCATTCCCTTCGGCAAACCGGATCGCGGCCAGCTTGACGGCCAGGGGAAGGTAGCGCATGCGCTTGCAGATACTCAGACACCAGGCGCTTGTCCGCCTTCGTGAGCCGCGCGCCGGTGGGGTCTGCCAGGCTCTTGAAGAGCTGCATCGCCAGCGTGGGGCTAAGACGCCTCACGAGCCGCTCCGTGCCCTTCCCCAGGTACAGCTGCTGTGTGCCGTTGAGCACCACCGCGCAATTGTCTGCCGCCTCCAGGACGGCCTTCGCCACGCTTCTATCCGGCACGTCGTCCAGTCCAATCAGCAGGTCGCCGTGTTCGGACAGCAGATCCCTGAGTGCGGCGATCTTGCCCTCCTGCGTCCCGGCCTGGGCAACGCGTTGCTCGGGGAACGGCTCGGCGATCCGTTCCAGGACCTGCTCGGCGCTGAGCTTCCCGACCTCGTGCCACAGGCAGCCACCGCTGAACGCCTTCTTCTCCTCCGCCGCCCGGCGATACACCTCGGCCGCCAGGCTGGTCTTGCCCACCCCATAGATGCCATGGAAGTAAATCTTTCGGCCTTGGCTCAGCTCCTCCTGTGCCACTTTCAGCAGCTCGTCGCGGCCCAGCAGCGGAGTGTCCTGGGCCGGCGCCTGCATGCGCGGCGCCCGCCATGCCCTCCGCCGGTCCTGGCCTGTGCGCGCGCTGACTTGGCGGACCAGCGCGGGGAACAGGGCTCCCTGGTCGGCCTGCAGGTAGAGGACGAGGGCGCCCCAATCGGGCTCCCCGAGATTGTCCGGCTGCTGGTAGATGGCCTGCCGTGCCTGGAACAGCGCCTCGTCGATGGTGTAGCCGCCCAGCAGGTAAGGGTAGAGCTGCTCGGCCATCAGGTTTGCACTACTATCCCTGATCCTGAGCTGGTTGGCTACGACCGCGGGGATCGATTCTCGCGTCAGGGCCGGCGCAACGCCGCTCCATTTCATGCGGCCATCCTGGCACCCGGTCTCGCAGGCGCTGAGCACAACCAGTCGCACGCTGGTGGTGTGCAAGAGCTGGGCGAGCTGTGCGGCCCCGTAGTAATCGGACTCGTGCGCAGATTTCTCCAACAGCAGCACCCCTCTGTCCAGGTCAAAGGCGGCATGGCCTGAATAGAAAAAGATGTCCGGCTCGGCACCGCCCGTGTCTACCACGTTCATCAGCTCGGTGCGCGTGGCCGGCCTCCCTGCCCACCTGGCCTGCGCCACTGCCGCGCCGGCTCGGACGTTGCAGTCCCTTACTGCCTTATTGACGGCCCGTTGGTCGCGGGCCAGATCCAGGGGTGGCGTGCCCGTGGGGCACGACAGGACCCCGGCGATCCGGACAACCCGGCGGCTGGGAGGCACGAGCTCGGCCTGCCCGATGGTGTCGGTGCGGACGATGGAGACCTCCCGCCGCAGGGCCAGGAAATCCGTGTCCTGTGGCTCACCGGGAGCCTGGGGCAGCAGCATGAACTCCCAGGGGAGCTGCGCCAGCTTGGGCACGTCGATGTGCAGCCGCAGGCGCAGGCCCATTCCCCGGCTCCTGACCGCAATCAAGCTCATGTCAAAGAGGCTCCGGAGCCTGCCCTGGGGGAGGGCCAGGTCGGCCAGCAGCCTGCCCAGCTCGAACATGCCGTTTCTCGGCAGGTTGTTCCCCTGCAGGCTGCCCAGCAGGCCGCCGATGCCCAGGTCGGGGTCGTCCCAGAAGGCCGTGGGGTCGTAGCAGCAGGTCACGGCTTCGTCCAGCAGCATGTTCCCTCCGGGCGCCTGGCCCTGGACCCACACCTGGTATGTGCCTTCTTTAGCCTGGAAGCTGAAAAAGAGCAGGTCAAAGTCGCGGTATTGCATCATGGGTGAATCCTCCCTCCCGCCGGCGGCCGGAGCGGGGTATGGTAGGCTTTCAGCATCTCCGCCCAACGGTGTTGCTTGGCAAAGTCTAGCTCCGCGTAGAACTGTGACACGTCCGTGACCAGCGGCAGGTAGATGCTAACTCCCATGCAGTCATCTACCTTTGGCCCGTGGTGTGCCTCGGCGAGCACGAACTGGCCTGGCCCGGGGCCAAGGGCGGCCTGCACACGCCCGATTTCCCGGCGCAGGTCCTCGTCCTGCGTGCATCCGTCCAGCTCTTGGCTCAGGTGGCCAATGTCCCACAGCGTGTTGCAGAAGAAACGCGCCGAGGCCAGCTGGGCATCCCGGATCTCTGTCTTGAACTTGTCCATGTCACTCGCGAGCCGGTCCGCCATCGCGTCGAGGGGCCCGGTCAGGGTGTCGATGCAAGCCAGGTCGAGCGCCGACTGCGTGACGGAAGGCGTATAGCCGGCGTCGACGTACGACTCGACGTACGACTTGACGATATGCTGCGCCAGGTCTTCCGCCGGCAGGTCGGGCTGCGCCACCAGCTTGCGCAGCACTACATCATACGGCCAGCCATTGCTGGGCTCCGACTCTTCCGAGGCCACCAGGATTCCTACGTAGGGCCTGGCCTGGTAGGCAACCTCCAGGTTGCTCATCAGGCAAGCGTCCATGCCCAGCAGATCGATCGGCTGGCCCAGCGCCTGCTTGGCCCGCGCCAGCACCCTGCCAAGCTCGATCGTATCCAGCGAGTGGCCGCTGCCGTCGTCAACGCAGATAGCCCGCTCCGCCGGGGAAGGCAGGCGGAAAACACGCTCCCACGTAGTTCGGAAAAGGGTCTTGCCCATCGAGGAAGCCGAGCGCTGGGTGGCCTCCCGGGCATTGTACTGGGGGGATTTGACCTCCCGTGCGATACGGTCCAGCTCAGTTGGCTCCCAAGCGCAGCCGTGGCTCCACAGGACCAGGGCGTACCGGTCGGCGGGATACGTCTCGGCTGCCCAGGCGATGAACCGGTCCAAGACCTCCGGGCTGCCAGAGTCGGTTTCGCCGAGCGATTGGCTCGGCTCGTCGATTCCGTGGAGGCGCACCCGGTAGCGGTTGCTGCCGCGATCGCCCGCGTTGTCGAACTCGACCACCACGTTCACGTCGGCCGTGGAGCCAACCCTGCGCATCTCGCACAGGTCGTTGTCGCCGGCCGTCGACAGGCTGTTGTCGCCGGCCATGAACACCATGAAGGTCCATTTCGCCTTGCTCATCGTGTGCCTCCTCATTGTAGAAGGGATCGAACCCGCATTGCGCCCGGCGGCTCAACAGGGGGCACGCTCCTCTCCGTGGGAGCCAAAGGTCCTACTCACGTGGCATCGGGGGTCGTATGTCCTGCGTCACGGCAGGCGCGCGAGGTGGATGGCCAGAAGCCACAGTTACATTCTACCACAGAGAACTCCCCAGGTCAACACGACGACGACGTATTCAGCGATGGGGTATCCATTTCGGTGGAAACTCCGCAACCGCACAATGTGGCTGAAATCGGTATCCAGGATGGCCTCAGAACCGTCCAGAACGCGCGCTCTTGGGCGCAACCTCGGGCTTTTATGTTGAGTGCGGCGTCCAACCAGAGGTGAATTCCGGCTTGTGCCACCCTTCACGCAGCTTCCAACAAGAGAGATACACTACCCAAGCCCCGGCGCCCGCCTGCGACCGTCCCAGCGAGCTCCAACGCATGCATGCGAAAGTCTTGTTCCGACTTGGCGGCTGATGCTGGGATAGGAAAGACGAATGCGCTGCATTGGCGCGTTTGGACGATCAGTGCCGCCGGCGCGGACTCATTAGGGAGTTATGTCTGTTTGCGTGTCGTTCCACGGCACAAAGCCCCAAGTGTGGGAACAACAACCAGCCGCTGGACAAGCGGGCGGCGGTGTAGATCTTGGGGGAGCTACTCAAGAGGGGGTGAACGCCCAGACTGCATGCGCACGGATGCGGGATGCACGGCTCCCATCTGGCACAGGCCATGGCCCAGATAAGAACCGTGCAGGATCTCGGTTGGCGACCTCAACGTCGGTGATCTCCAGTTCCCCTCGCCAGAAACGGCCGGATTCGCTGTTCGCACCCATCGTCTAGTAAGGCGTGCGCAGCGTCACAACGTAACTTCCGCTTGGATCCGATCTCTCCTCAGCGTCGATGCGGGTGATGACCAGGCCCAGCGTGTTGTACTCGGCCATGTCGATCTGCGCGATGACGAGCGACGTATAGCCACCCGGGTTTGCCCCAGTTCGGTCCGGCGGACCAGCCTCGGCCGCCACGGGACGAGGTCGCGATCCATCCTTCAAGTCCATCAGATACAGGACTTGCAGCGCAAAGCTCGACTCGGCCCCGGCTGCACCACGGAGCTCGATGACCAAGGGCTGCCCATCCAGGCTGGGATCCAGCGCGATGTCGACCAGGTCGATGCCGAAGCTGCTGGGGATCCCGGCCGGGTAGGGCTGATCCCCCTGGGCATAGATGGTCACCGTCCCGGTGTATGCGATAGTGCTGACCGGTGGATTCGGAAGCAGCCCTCTTGGGTCGTAGAACCCACATCCGTTCGGCATCCCTGGCTCCACGCACCGCCCACCCTCCAACCGCAGCTCATAGATGGCATGGGCAAACGATTGCAGGCTTTCCTCATAGGTCTGAAACGGGCAATACGAGCCGGCCAGTGCCTTGTCCATGATCCCAGGTATCCTCTCGACGAGATCGGTGGACGCGCCCACATCCACGGTTTCCTGGGCCAGGGATAGGAGCACTTGCCGGATCACGCCCAGGCCGCCGGCAGGGTTCTCGACGCCATCGACCATTCCCCCGCACTGCTCGTACAGGAACCGCCAGTAGGCAGCCCCATGATACGCGTTGATCTGGTTGTAGCTCCGGTTCAGGTCCCCGGTCGAGATCCCCTCGCGCCCAAAAAGCTCCCCGCGTTGGCGGCGTAGGCGCGCACACCCCAGCTCCGGCTGAACTGCAGATCTGGCTGCCCCACGGAAGATGCAAGCACCGCCGTCCCCTCGGTTAGAAAGTCCCAGTCGTCGATTGCCTTCACGACGCCTTCGCTGGTGCCATAGTGCTGGAAGATGTTGCGCTGGAGATTGTGGAACAGCTCGTGATGGTACGTGCTCATCAGCCCATCGGTGAGCGTGTCGTACTCCGCGTTGCCCCGGCTGACGTTCAGAGAGATGTACGCGTTTCCCAGGCCGGGCGCCTTGCCGTGGAACCAGGTCTTTCCATCGGACAGGGCCACGCTCAGCCGCTCCGTATCCTGCCCAGGCCGGTAGCTGGTCCACTCTTCGTACCAGGGGAATCCCCACTCGTCGGTCTGGAGACGAAAGGCCTCTACCATGGCCGGCACAAGTTGAGAACGGACGTACTCCGAAACCTGCTCCCTGCGCAGCCAGGTGGTAGAGTCAGTGGACGATTTGCGAAAGGGAACCATGTCGGCGTAGTACACAATCAGCTCATCGGGCGCTGCGCCGGGAGATGCTTCGGCCACCTGGGGCAGCGGCACGACCCACTGATTCTCCATCAAGAAAGCATAGTCCCGGCCTGCAGTGTAGAGAGGATGGGCCGGCCCGTGGACGGCATCACTCACGGTCAGCTCCCACCGGATATAGTCCGTGGGCGTGGCGGTCATCTCGGTATCGAGCAAGACGCTCTCTCCGAACGCCCTACTCCAGGCAATCGAGACACCCACTTGCGTGACGCCCGTGGTGTTCTCGATGCGCCGGGTCTCGCGCCCCACCACTATTCTCTGCGGCGAAGCACCCGGCACGTCTGGATCTCCAAGCTGCGTTTCCAGGATGAGGGTGACGGTCACGCCATTCGGGGGCACTTCGATGTCCGTCACTTGTATGTTGAGCGTGCGCTCGACGGGATCTGCTAACACGCCGTTGCGATATAGTACCAGGCGTGGCACGTCCCACGTCGCCGACGGGATGCCATCGACCATCTCGCCGTTCTGTGTTCGGAAGGTAAGGCCGGCACCGGACGCCGCCCGCAGAACCACGGTGGGCGCGGAGGAAAGCGGGCTTGACTCAATGGCCGGGCCAACTCCAACCGTGGCCGCAGCAAGCAGAGAGGATCTGTCCGCCTCTGCCTGACTGGAGCCGGCGCCAATCGAGCCTGCAAGCACCAGCCCCACCAACAGCACAACCCTGAAAAGTACTATCCTGGCTGCGATCCTGTCCATCGTTAACCTCCTGCCCTCTCTATTGCTCTCTTACCCATTATCGCCGCCTGTCGGTACCGCGGCGTTGGCAGGCGCGTCCCAGCCGGCGTTACCTTCAGCCGTACCTCGAAAGATATCCGGGTTAGTCTTTGCCAGGTGACTTGCAGCAGGGGTTGCGCCGGCAAGCCAGGTATGATACAATCGTCGCGTACGGAGGCAGAGCCATGTCCGAGTCGGGACGACGCGCAGACCTCAAGCTGTACCTACTTGGGTCACCGCGGCTTGAGCGGGATGGGGCGCTGGTGCACATCAGCACGCGCAAGGCTGTCGCGCTGTTCGCTTACTTGGCTGTGACGGGGCAGGCCCAAAGCCGCGAGACGCTGGCCGGCCTGTTCTGGCCGGAGTATGACCAGGCGCGGGCCTACGCCAACCTACGTCGTACCCTCTGGATCCTTGACCAGGCAGTGGGCAAGGAGTGCCTCGACATAGATGCCAAGACTGCCGGCCTGCGGGGTGAGGGCTATCTCTGGCTGGATGTGCACACCTTCCGGGACCACCTGGCAGAGTGCCGAACACACGGCCACGGAGAATCGGAGACCTGTCCCGCATGCCTGACCCCACTGACAGGCGCGGTAGAGCTGTATCGCGGCGACTTTACGGCCGGGTTCACGCTGCCCGACAGCTCAGGCTTCGACGAGTGGCAGTTCTTCGAGAGCGAGAGCCTGCGTCGCGAGCTGGCTGGGGCTCTGGGGAAGCTGGTGCGCTGGTACGCCGTTCGGCGCGAGTTGGGCAAAGCGATTTCCTTTGCGCGGCGGTGGCTGGCGCTCGACCCACTTCAGGAATCGGTGCACCGCGAGCTCATGGTGCTCTATGCCTGGGACGGCCAGCGTCCCGCCGCCCTGCGCCAATACGACGAATGCGGCGCACTTCTCAAGGAGGAGCTTGGAGTCGCCCCGGATGCCGAGACGACTCGATTGTACCAGGCGATCCGAGCCAATCGGCTCCCGCCGCTTCCGGCAGACGTCGCGCCGGCGCAGCCTGGCTCTACGCGCGAGCCGAAGCACAACCTACCTCCCCAACCCACGCCGTTTGTCGGCCGACAGGCCGAGCTGGGCGAAATCGCCGGTCTCCTGAGCGATCCGGCCTGCCGGCTGCTGACCTTGGTGGGCCTCGGCGGTGCCGGAAAGACGCGCTTGGCAATCCAGTCCGCGCGTCAGGCCCTGGCCGAGCAATCAGGCGCGATTCTGTTCCGCGACGGTGTGTACTTTGTGCCGCTCGCGCCGGTGAGTGCGGTCCGGTATCTCGTGCCGGCCATCGCAGACGCTGTGGGGTTTTCCTTCCTCGAGCGGGAGGGGGACGAAGCAAGACGCCAACTGCTCAACTACCTGCGTGAAAAACGGTCGCTGCTCATACTGGACACCTTTGAGCATCTTGTCGAGGGAGTCGGCTTGCTCGCCGATCTGCTCGAGCTGGCCCCCGGCGTTAAGGTGATGGTCACGTCTCGCGAGCGCCTCAATGTCCGCTGGGAGTGGGTGTTTCCGGTCGAGGGGATGGAAGTACCCCTGGAGGCCGATAGCCCCGCTGGGCCTGTGGAGCAGTCCAGCGCCGTGCAGTTGTTCCTCCAGCGCGCCCGGCAAGCCAACGCCGGCTTTGATCCATCCAGCGATGACATGAAAGACATCGTTCGCATCTGCCGGCTGCTGGAGGGCCTGCCCTTGGGCATCGAATTGGCCGCCACTTGGACCAGGATCTACTCCTGCCGGGAGATGGCCGACGAAATCGCCCGCACTCTGGACTTTCTGACGACGTCCATGCGTGACATCCCTGAACGACACCGCAGCCTACGGGCCGCTTTTGATCACTCCTGGGAGCTTCTCTCCGAAGATGAACGAAGGGCCCTCGCGAGGCTGACGATCTTTGCCGGCAAGTTTGACCGCCACGCTGCCGAACAGGTCGCCGGGGCCAACATCGAGCTGCTATCGGCCCTGGTCGACAAATCGCTCCTGGTCCGTCCGCAGTCTGGGCGATATGGCGTCCACGACATTGTGTGCCAATTCGCCGCAGCCAGGCTTGACGCGGAACCCCAGGAGCGGATCGCCGCCAACGACAGGCATTGTGCCTTCTACATGGCGTACCTCGAGCGCCTGGAACAGGACGTGAGGGGAAGACGGCAGGTGGCGGCGCTGGACGAGATTGGCCAGGAGATCGAGAACTGCCGGGCGGCCTGGCACTGGGCCGTCGAGCACGCCAAGTGGGAGGAGCTGCGCCGGGCAGCAGGCACCCTTTTTTCCTTCTTGGATATCCGGTCGCGCCTGCAGGAAGGCGAAGAGACAATGGGTCAGGCGGCGGACGCCCTGGAGCTCCTGTGCAGCGGGCCTGACTTTGCGAGCCGGCCCATGGCCGAGGAGATCGAGCGCGCACTAGGCCTGTTGCTCGCCTACCAGGGGTTCTTTGCCGTCCGCTTGTATCGCCCCGACTTTGCCAGCGCCTGTCTTCAGCGAAGCCTGGTCCTGCTGGACCGTTGGGCCATGACGGGGGAATCGCCCTGGGCCAGGCTTTTCGCGGTGGCAGGCGGCCCTTCGAAGATAGGTCCAGAGGCAGAGTCGCTTGTCCTCGACTGCCTGGATACCCTGCGGCGGCCGAATCCCTCGCACCTTCTCGTCTACGGTTACGTAGTGCTCGTTACCATGCACTCGGTTCAGTACCGAGTCCCAGTTCAGCGCCTTGCAGAGGAGTTCCTGGCTTTCCACCGGAGCCGAGGCGACCGCCATGGCATGGCCATTGTCGAGTTCAGCCTGGGCGCACAAGCCGAAGCTGGGGGCACGCTGTTGGAGGCCATGCAGCACTACAAGCAAAGCCTGCAAATGAGGCGGGAGCTGCGGGACCGTTGGGGGATTGCACTCTGCCTGGATCACGTGGGCTATGTCGCGCGTGGGCTGGGTGAGTTCGAGCAGGCGCGGCAGTTCCACTTGGAGAGCCTCGAGATTTCGCGAGAGACCGGCGACCTACTGGGTACCGCCGGCTCCCTGGACAACCTTGGGCTGGTCGCCCTGGATGAGGGCGACTACGGTGAGGCAATGCTCCGCTTCCAGGAAGGATTGGCTGATCGGCGCCAGGTAGGCGACGCCTGGTCAATCGCGCTCTCACTCCTCCACCTCGGCTCGGCTGCCCTGCGCCGAGGCGATTACACAGCGGCCACTGCTTGGTTCCTGGAAAGCGTCACCAACTTCCGTGGGCTGCCGGCACGCTCCGGCATCGCGATGCCGTTGGCTGGGTTGGGCGAGACCTGCCTGGCCCAGGGGGATACCGAGCACGCCAGGCGGCATTTCCGCGCCGCCCTGCGCAACCTGGCCCCGGGCGGGAGTGTCAGCGAGTCTATCTGGATAGTGGTCAGCATTTGTGGCCTTCTGGTGCATACCCATGACGGCGAGCGGGCAGCACAGGTGCTCGTGGCCGTCCAGCGCCACCCGGCCACTACCTGGGCCACGCGAACCCGGGCCAGACAGCTCCTGGGGGAGCTCGCGTCACGGCTGCCGCCGGAGACGAGCCCCCTACTCGAGGCGCGTGCCACAGACACTGACCTCGAGCAGCTAATCGCGCTGCTGGCTGAAGAGCTCGACACGCGCAAGGGCTGAGCCGGCTTCTGATTGAGTCCTGGCTTCTCTGGATGAGCACGCATGCCGGCGTCAATGCCACGACCGTGAGATGGGCCGCAATCGCCTTCAGCGAAATGCGACATCCCCGGCGTAGTGATAGGGCTCGAGTGTGAGGGTCCAGATGGCGGGGAAAACCGCAGAGCCGTCGGTCGGTTCGAAGGAGTGATCTCGCATGTGGGATCGAGAGGCGGACGTCGTCATCGTCGGTTTTGGCGGGGCGGGCGCTGCAGCCGCCATCGAAGCAGCCCGGGCCGGCGCGTCGGTGGTGATCCTGGAGAGGATGGCGGAGGGGGGAGGCAGCACCGTGCGCTCTCACGGCATCGTCTACCTGGGAGGCGGGACGCCGGTGCAGGCAGCGTGCGGCTTCTCCGATACGCCCGAGGCCATGTACGCCTACCTCCTGGCCGCAGCCGGTGAGGGCGCAGATCCCGAGCTCGTCAAGGTATACTGCGATGAGAGCCTGGGCCTATTCGACTGGCTCGTAGGCTTGGGAATGCGCTTCAGAGCCTCTTTCCTGCCGGGGAAATGGGCCAGCGTGCCTACCGAGGACGGGTTGTACTACTCGGGCAGCGAGCTGCAGGCCAAGTTTCGTGCCGTCGCCCCTCCGGCGCCGCGCGGTCACCACGTTCAGGCTTCCGGCAAGAGCGGCGAAGCCTTCTGGGCGCCGATTCGGGCGGCGGTGGAGGCCTCTGGCGCGGAGGTGCTCTACGGCGCCCGGGGTACTCGACTGCTGACGGGTGAGGGCCCCCGGGTGATCGGTGTTGAGGCCAGCGTTCAAGGACATGAGATGCGCCTTGGGGCCAGGAGGGCCGTGATCTTGACCACGGGCGGCTTTGGCGCAAACCGGGAGATGGTCGCCCAGCACTGCCCCGAGCTCCTCAGGACGGCCCGGCATACGGGTACGCCCGGAGATGACGGGGGCGGCATCCGGATGGGGCAGGCGGTCGGTGGCGACGTGCGGATGCTGTCGAGCGCGTTCGTGTACCTCGCGCCGTACCAGTTCGATTCGGCCTTGGTGAAGGGGATCCTGGTGGACGACAGGGGCCGGCGCTTTGTGGCAGAGGATCACTACGGCTCGTTCATCGGCGGCTCCGTCGTGAGAGAGCATCCGGTGGCGCATCTGATCGTCGATGCTGCCCTCTGGGACCAGGTTCCAGAGCGCGGGCGCAGATTCCTGCCCCTGGCAGCCAAGGCCGACACGATTTGGGAGCTTGCGACTGCACTCGAGATTGTGCCAGAGCTGCTGGAGAGGACGGTCAGCACCTATAACGGGTTTGTGGCCCAGGGCCGAGATCGCGAGTTCGAGAAGGCGCGCGAATACCTCGTCTCGCTGCAGCAGAGACCGTTCTATGCCGTCCGGTTCCCGGCCAAGTATGCGACCTACTTTACGACCGGAGGCCTGAGGATCAACGCCCGGGCGCGGGTGCTCGACGTCAGCGGCCGGCCCATCGAGGGTCTCTATGCTGCAGGCCGGACGGCGTTCGCCGTGACCGCTCGGAACTACCCGGCTAGCGGCACGTCACTCGGCGAGTGCCTGATCTTTGGCCGGATGGCGGGCAGAGAGGCAGCGGTCGCGCCGCGCTGGTTCTAGGATCAGTTGTCGCACGATTTCTTGTCTTGACAGCAACCAACTTTCACTTGGGCTGCTCGCCCTCCAGGAAGCTACTCACCCACTCGGGGCGAGGCGGCGCCTGGAACAGCATCGCGCGCCACGTCTCGTCGGTCAGCCGGTCGCTCGCCGGCCAGGTGAACTCGTAGTACGAGAACACACCCCCTTTCGCCACCAGCAGGGTGACGCTCCCGTCGTCCCCGACCACGGGTACCACGACATAGATCTCGTCGATGCGGCCTACCGCCTCTTCCAGCACGGTCATGCCATCAGGGTCCGTGCCGATATCAGCAATGACCGCTGCCTGCGGCTCCTCTTGCATCCAGATATGGTCGCCCGGCTCTCCTTCCACGTAGGCAGAGGCCTTGACCAGTCCCTCCAGCGCGTCTCCGTAGTCGCGCAGCCGGTAGTACTCCCCCTCGGTCAGCGCCTCGCCCCGCAGCTCCTTCTCCGCCATGGCCTGGAGCGCAGAGGATAGCTCCGCCAACTGGCGCAGGCTGGCGTTGTCCTGCGCATCCAGTAGACCCCTTTTCGAGAGCCCGGTGCGGGTCATGGTCGTCAGCGCCGCCAGCCGGGCATAGAAGCCCGGCACTGGCTCGACGTACCCCCTGCTCAACACGGTGCCATACCCGGGACCGCCCGGCGGCGGAGCGAACTGCTTGGCATAGAGCAGGGTGTCGCGCCGCAGCTCTGCCCAGCTGCCCAGGGTCGTGTTGAGCTGCTTGTCCGCCCAGGCCGGCGACCGCATGAAAGCCGGATACCCGTCGCCCGGAACGTCCAGGAGGGGCCGGAAGCCGTAGAGCCAGGCGTTGTACAGCGTCTCGGTCCACTCCTCGGCGCTCAAACCCGAGAGCCACTCCCGCATCTTGGCCATCTGCTGGGGATAGCTCTCGTAGGCGGTCTCGCCCATGCCATCTAGGGTCTCGTAGGCCCGCTCGGAGCCCATCGCCGCCAGCAGGTCCAGCCCTTTGGGCAGGCCGCGCCGGTGCAGGTCGTCTCCCACGTAGGGGAAGAGAAGCTGGTCAAAGACGTAGCTGTCGGGCACGAACCGCTGGCCCATGAGCCGCAGGCCTTTGGTCTGCGCCTCGATGTCAGAGGATCCCTCGAGGACGATGCCCAAGATGCGGGGTGGGGGCAGCTCGTATGCTTCGGCGATGAAGTCGTCTAGCCGGGCCTCGTCGGCCAGAGCGCTTGCCGGCGCATCTGGAGCGTAGAGCCGGTCCATCACTTCTCCGTACTGGAGCACAGTCAGGTCGTCGCTGCGGCCGACGAAGAAGACGGTCGGGTAGTAGATGCCGGCCCAGGCTTCCAGCGCCGGGTGGCCGGACACGCTAGCGGTTCGCAGGGCGTTGACCAGCAAGAGCGCGCGGCGGGTCTCATCCCGGCCGACGGCGGGGTCATGGGTCTTCAGGCGGAAGGTCATCCGCCCGTACCACATCATGGCCTTGAAGTAGGCGGCAAGCTCCTCGCTCAGGGTATAGTGGCCGCGCGGGATGTACTGGCTGTAGTCCTCCCCCGGTTGAAGCCCGGGAAAGAGGGGGGAGGCGGCGACGCCCGAGGCAGCGTCGATCAGTCGCAGCTCTGCCTGGACGAGGCCGGCGGCATAGTCAGGCACCGCCGCGCTCGGGTCCAGCAGCCTGCTCGCCACGCCGGTAAAGGCCACCGTACGCAGCGCGGCGTCTGCCCAAGTGGTGCCCCTCAGGGCCTGGTACTGCATGTCGCTGCGGGCCAGCAGGGCGCTGTTCAGCTCGCGCAGCAGCGGGACAAAGCGCTGAATTTCGGCCGTGCGCAGCACCTTGTCGAAGAGGAGGTGGTAGGCGTGTAGGAGCGAGTCGCTGGTGACAAAGGCCGGCACGTCGGCCTCGCGCGCTGCCTGGTAGACGGTAAAGAACTCCTTATCTTCGCCGGAACGGACGAAGAAGCCGTCGCGCGCAAGTCGCTCTCGCTCGGCCGGGGACAGGTCAACGGTGCTCGTCACGTTGCTCAGATCGGCGGCGATCGGCTCGTGGGTGACGGCCGGTGACACCTCGACGGCCTGCTCCTCGTAGCCGGCATAGCCCTGGTCAGCGTCTGCCAAGGCCGCCCGCGTGACCGGCGGCTCGGGCGTGGGCGACGACGAGGGCGTGGGTGTCGTCAGAGCCGCCTCGGTGGTCGGCGGCGCGGGCGACCGGGTTGGCGTAGACGCACTGCATGCGGCCAAGACCAGGGACACAACCGACAGGATTGTCAGAATACCTATGCGGCGTCTTCTCGTCTGCATACCAGCATACCTCCCTCCATGTGCCCTGCGCCTGGGTATATGCATTTACTCGGAGCGCATCACCATCGGCAGCCAGATCCGCTGGCAGCCCGGCAAGACTCCCTGCACGGTCACCACTCGCTGGTTGCCCGTGTCGGCGATCACCAGGTCACAGTCCCGATCGACAGCCACTCCTTTCGGCCACGAGAATGCTCCGCTGTACCCATCGTTCGGCTCGGTGTACTCCGCCAGGAACTCCCCGTCGGCGTTGAGTAGCACGATCCGGCCGTTACCGGAGTCGGCAACGGCCAAGTTGCCCAGGTCGTCCGCAGACACGCTGTTCGGGTAGCCAAAGCCCGCCGTGTAGCTGTCGAGGTAGCCGAACGCATGCCCGTCAAAGCTCAGCGCCACCAGCCGGCTGTTACCCCGGTCGACCACGATCACCCGCCCGCTGGGATCCACGGCCAGCCCTTGCGGGTCATCGAACTGGCCTTCCCCGCTGCCATAGCTGCCGAACTCGGACAGGAAGTTCCCGAGGCTGTCGAACGCCTGCACGCGGTGGTTGCCGCTGTCCGCCACCAGGATGCGCCCGCATGCCAGGCTGTTGCCCAGGCGCGGCACGTCGCTGATGCGGAACTCGTCCAGTACTCCGTTGACAACGCGTCCGTCCCAAACGCCGCTGCCCACGTACATCGGCTCGGAGAGCAAGTCCGGCACTTGCGCTGTCTCCCGGCCTACCGGCACGCCGTCCTCATACAGGGCAATCTCCGACTCCTGCCAGGTGGCCGCGATGTGATGCCACTCGCCGGCCTGCCAATCGCCCACCCAGTGCGCGATGCCATACTCGGCTGAGCCCGACCACACGATGAAGCGGAAATTGTTCGCCCCATCCTTGGCCAGGCGAATGCCGTTGTCCCAGCTGGTGCCCACCTCGAAGAAAGCATAATCCTGTCCGTCGTCGCCATCCCAGTTGGGGCGCACCCAGAACTCGATGGCCCCCGAGGTGCGCTCCAGGTTGCCGGCGGTGGCATAGGTCAGCGTATCACCCAGGTCGAACGTTACCCCCTGGCCGTAGCGGCCCCCCTCGAACGTGGTGCCGCTCGGAGTGCCCGGCTCGCCCTGCTCCCCCGTATAGCTGCCGTCCAGGTGCAGGAGCAGCAGGGTATTCTCATCGACCTCGTACGGCCCACCGTAGCTGCATGACTCACCCCAGCCCGCCACCCCCGTGGGCGTGTCGAACTGCCCTGGCCCCAAGCCCCACTCGCCAAACTCCAGCAGCGGCGTCCCATCCAGTTCCGCCACCCGCACCGAGTGGCGGGCTACGTAAGCGTCCCCGGGATGGCTGAAGAGCAGGCGGTTGTTGGCGTCCAGCGCCACAAACTGCGAGTTCTCCAGGTGAAAGTGCACCGAGCCGACATACTGCCGGTAGGCCCCGGAAGAATCCTGGCGCATCAGTGCGTAGCCGTTGCGCGGGTCCAGGATAGTGCGCCGGCCCTCGGGAGAAATCGCCAGCGACGCGGGGTTGGAGAGCGTGGGTGCCCAGCCCAAGTTGGAGAAGCCGCTCTCCAGCCCGTCGTTGAGCGCCGTCACGGCGTACACCTTTCCGCCGTAGCTGCCGGCGCCATAGCTGTCCTCCAGGCAGGGCCCAGTGGCTCCGTCTGCCACCATCTGGTATTCGGACATCGGCGCCGTCGCGCGATAGACCCGGTACCCGGTCACGCCCGGCGAAGGGCTGTCCAGCCAGCAGATCCTCGCCCAGTCACCCTCTGCCTGCACGCGGCTGAGCGCCGGTGCCTCAGGCGCGCCGGGCGGCGGGACGTGACTGGGGATCGTAAAGGTATGGCTGTCGGTGTCGCCCATCCAATAAGCCAGGTTCACTTCGGTGATGTCCAACCACCGGTACTCCTCGTGATCCCCTTGCCGAAGCTGGACCAGGAAGAGGTTCTGGCTGCCGATGATGTCGATGACCCCGAAGGGGTTGTCGTGCAGAACATGGCCGTTGGCCGTGACAGTTCCGCCGTTCGCCGTGCGGTTGGTCAACAGGAAAAGGCCGCTCGCGTCTGTCGTGCCGCTGATGTCCGGCGGGCCGTCAAAGGCCGGCGCACC
The DNA here is from genome assembly GCA_963701775.1 of uncultured Chloroflexia bacterium. Taxonomy (GTDB): domain Bacteria; phylum Chloroflexota; class Anaerolineae; order JAAYZQ01; family JAAYZQ01; genus DAOQVR01. The sequence continues at coordinate 165,387 of CAVPBH010000020.1, read as the reverse complement.
CACCCAGTCGGGCTCTCCGTTGCGCTGGTAGAGGGACACCTCCACGCCCGGCGCCGGGTTGCCCTGGCTATCGAGCACCAGGAAATAGTTCTCGAGCGGGATGTCGAACAGGTAGGAGCCATAGTAGCCGTTGCGGTAGCCCTTGTAGGTCGATGCGCCGCCTGCGACATGGCTGGAATAGAGATGCCAATCGGTATGGGGCCAGATGTCGCCTCCTCCCATCAGGTCCGGGCGCGCCCAGGCAAAGCCCACGTTCAGGGGGTTCCCCAGGCGGTCCGTTACCAGCACATTGGGGGCCTCAGCGCCGATCTGGTACAGGTCGATAATCGACACCTGGTGGCTCATCTCGTGGATCAGCGCCCAGTCGATGTCGGTGGCCGGGTCGTACCAGGCGCTGGCCCCGTGACGATAGTCCGCGTCGATGAACCAGCCACCGTCATGCCCATCGCCGGGTGGGTTCGTGTCGCTCACGCCGATCAGGTCGATGCGCACTCGCACCGTCGCCCCCTGCGGCGCCACCGGGTAGGTGGAGTTGGCGAAATCCCAGTTCATCATCGCCATCTGCTTCTGGATCCAATCCTCAGCCGACGCCGGCCACTGCGGGTCGACCGGGATGTTGTAGGCGTCGTACATCGCCGGCGTGAAGTAGAAGCGGAAGCTCATGGCGTTGGTCTGGTTCCCCAGGCTGTTGTTGCTTTCGTGCGTCTCGGGGATGGCGTTCGCCGGGTCGGCGGCAAAGCGCACGCTGTGATCGCCCAGCGCCCGCTGCCCGTCAGGCGACATCTCGTGGCCCCAGGGCCACTGGTAGGTCGCCGTGACCTCCTCCGCCGGGGCGAGCGCCGGCAGCGTGCCGGTTCCGACCTCCACGCCGTCCATGTGCCAGACATAGTCAAAGGAAGGGCTGGCGGCGGTGCCCTTGTTCATGACGTGGGCGGTGAAGGTGACCATCTCGCCCTCCTCCGGCCAGCGCGGGTCGTTCTCGGTACCCGGGCACAGGAAGGGAATGCCGGGCTGCCCGGGGACGTCCCAGGGATAGTCGACGCAGTATGCCTGGTACAGGGGACCACGGTTGATGTAGGTCACGTCCAGGTCAATGCCCTCGGCGAGCGCGGACCCCGCGCCCGGAGAGGAAATCTCGACGCGGGCGGGCACCTCAACCATCTGCTGTGCGCCGCCGCCGGTCCAGGTCAGGGCTCCATCCGTGGGAATCGTCTCGGCGGCCACGGGCGCCGGCGTCAGCACACCAGACGCCGCGGCCCCCGCCAGCACGAGAGCACCGAATGCCAGAGCCAACCAAAAGAACCTGTTCACTTCGCCCCTCCTTGTTCGCGCACCATCAGCGGCAGGTATACCCTCTTCGTGGGCTCGTAGCGGACGATGACCAACCCACCCCACTCGTCCGCGACGAGAACAGCCGTGCCGGTCGCAGCCGCGCCGGCGGCCCTGTCCGCCGTGTCGTAGAACCCGACCTCGACCGGTGCCCATGGGTCCGTCACGTCCACCACCCGCAGTCCGGCATAGGAGTCGACCACATAGGCGTAGCCGCCGGCTAGTGTCACGCCCTCCGCCCATCCCGGGGTGTCGCAGAAGCCGATCTCCACCGGGGAGCCTGGGTCCGAGACATCCAGCACCCGTAGGCCGCCCAGGGCATCGGCGATGTAGGCAAACCCGCCTTCCACTGCCACCCCCTCCACCGAATTCGGGGTGTCATAGAAGCCGACCTCCGCCGGAGCGCCTGGGTCCGACACGTCTACGACGCGCAGCCCGCCCCAGTAGCCATCCGCGACGTAGGCGTACTTGCCGTCCACAGCCACATCGTTGGCGTCGCCTGGGGTGTCGTAGAAGCCGACCTCCGCCGGGGCACTCGGATCCGAGACGTCGATCACCCGCAGGCCACTTTCCCCGTCCGCGACGTAGGCGTATTGCCCGGCGAACGCCACGCCCTCGGACGAGCCGGGCGTGTCGCAGAAGCCGACCTGCGTTGGCTGCGCGGGGTCGGAAAGGTCCAGTACCGCCAGCCCGCCCTGGTAGCCGACCGCGTAGCCGTATGCCCCGTCCACGGCCAACCGGGTGGCACCCGCCAGTGTATCGCAGGAGCCCACCTCGGCCGGGTGCTCTGGGTCGGAGACGTCGATCACCCTGATCCCCGACCACGAATCTGCCACGTAGGCGTAATGCCCCACCGCGGCCACCCCGCTCGCCAGGGGCAGCATGGTGTACGAGCGGGCCTCGGCAGGCTGCTCAGGGTCTGACACGTCCATGACTCGCATCCCGTGCAGGTCGGCGACGAAGGCGTAGTCGCCGGCTAGAGCTACGCCACGGGCCGACCCTGGCGTATCGCAGAAGCCCACCTCGACCGGCTGTTCTGGGTCCGACACGTCGACGACCCGCAGCCCATCGCCGCCAAGGTAGGCGTACTGGCCGCTCAATGCCACCCCCCAAGACGCCGGGGTGTCGCACTGCCCCACCTCGACCGGGTTTTCTGGATCCGACACATCCAGCACATGCAAGCCGGTAGCCCACCCGTCTGTGACATAGGCGTAGTCGCCGGCAATGGCCACGCCGAAGGCATCCCCATGCCAGCCGATCCCGCCGACCCTTACCGGCTGAGCTGGGTTCGATACATCCACCACGAGCATCCCGGCGTACCTCGGTTTTCCGTAGGCCCGCTCGGCGACATAGGCGAAGTCCCCCGCAACCGCCATCCCGAGGGCAATGGACAAGTCCCCCAGGTGGCCCACCTCGACCGGGGCGCCTGGGTCCGACACGTCTACCACCCGCAGGCCACCAGCAAACCCATCGGCGATATACGCATAGCTGCCGGCGACGGCCACGGCATAGGCGTGCCCGGGGGTGTCGCAGCCGCCGGTCACGGCCGGGGTGCCTGGGTCCGACACGTCCACTACCCGCAGGCCGGCATCGCCGTCTGCGACGTAGGCGTACCCGCCGCTTACGGCAACCCCCTCCACGAGGTTCGGCAGCGGCGGCGTCCTGCCCACCAACACCGGCGCTTCCGCGCCGGAGATGTCCAGGATTGCCAGCCGCGGGCCTTCCCCGATGTAGGCGAGGCCGCCCTCGACGGCAACCGTGGTGGTCGCGCCGCCCAAGTGCCCCTCAAGCCAGACATTCGAGCCGCCGGCCACCGCTGCATCCGGCGCCGTCTCGCGCTCAGGCTCGCGCGCCCCTGCGGGCGCCGGCAGCGTCGCCGCGGCCAATAGGAGCCCAAGGCACAAACCCAGCCACTCACTTGCCCGCCTCATGGCTGTTTCCCTCCTTCCCTTCTGCCCGGCCCTTGCCGGGAAAGCGGATCCTGCCCCGCCAAGTCGCTCAGGGAATCACCACCCATTCATTCGTCTGGAGCACCTCGCCCGAGTTCGCATCGATGATGACTATGCGGCCCCCCGAGCCATAGGCTGTGCCGCCGTAGGTGTTGGACTCGAGAGTGTTCTGGACCGTCCACACGTAGGTGTTGAGCTCTCCGCCGTACCAGTGGAAGTGCGTGCTCCATGGCTCCAGGCCCGGTTCCAGGCCCGCCTTCTCGGCGATGGAGATGGCCGCTGCTGCGTCCTTCACTTTGAAAACGCACTCCCTGGGGTCATTCGCGCAGTCCGGGAGGCCTGCGGCCTCGCGCTCGGCGACCAGGCTTCCCTCGGCGTCGACGACGAATTCGCCCGTGAGTGTCGTGGGGAACTCGGGCCCCTCGAACCAGTAGGTCATGTAATAGTGCGGCTTGCTGATGAACGCCGCGCAGCCCTCGATGCACGTTGGGTCCCCTTCCTCGTAGCTCGAAAGCTCCGGCCGGAAGCAGGCACACTGCTCGAAGAACCTCTCCCCCACGCGCGAGAGCACGATCTGGTCCGCCGCTTGCCGGATGGACGCTGGGATTTGCTCGGCGCCTGCCTCCGCTGTGGGGCAGGTCTTGTTGCTGCGGGCTGGCCCGCAGGCGGCAAGCAGGAAGATCATCAATCCAAAGCAGAGACGGCCAAGCTTCTTCATGTCTCCCTACCTCTTCGTGCTCAATGCTTGCCTACTGCCGGCCAAAGATGAGGATCGTGTTGCCATCGGCATCCGCGATTTCCAGGCGCTCGTCGGTCACCCGGTAGGTCGCAGCGCCCATCAGAGCAGCGAGGTAGGCATCCTCCTGCTTCATGACACCCTCTGGCGACAGGCATAGCTCTAGCGTAAGGATGACTATCCCGGTGCGCAGGAATCCCTCGCCGGCGGCCGTGAGCTCGATCTCGTAGTCATTGCACCCGGCCGAGCCCTGGAGCTCCTTGCCTACCACACGGAGCGTGATGCTCGAACCGGCCACGAGGCCGTGGCCGTTGAGCGACTCGAGCTGCCATGGCGCCGCGCGAAGGGCAGGATCGACGGGCGTCGCCAGATCGCGAACGTACACCATGACCGTCTCTCCCGCACTATCGTAGAATTCCAGCCGCTCCTCCGTGGCTTGGTAGGCGACGACGCTATCCAGTGCGTCCGAAAACTGCCGCTCCAAGGTTCCAGACGATCGCGCGCAGCCGGACTCGCGAATACCGGAAATGCTGATCTTCGGCCCGCTCACGGTGTAGTGCGCCCGGAACCCGAGGCAGCCGACGCTCCCCACGATGTAGTTGTCGCCGAAAGTGAGGGGGAATCCCGAGTCGGTGTAGTAGTACCCGTTGACGGAGCGCATCTCCCACTCGGTGTCCTCCAGCGGAATGGATGGTTCGGGAGTTGCCGTGACCGGCACCAGGACGGTCACCACTCCCTGAGTCGCCGGGGCGGCACGGCAGGTCGCGAGCATGGGGATGCCAAGTGTCAGCAGGGCCAGGAAAAGCGGCAAATGTCTGTTCATGGCTGCCACCTGTTGCCCGCCCCAGCCCCCTTAAGGATCAGAAGAAGGCAGACGCGATGAGTGGTGGGTGAGAACCAGGGAGTATAGATCTCGGCGCCTCCGTACCCGACCACGAGCACCTGCCCGTCGCACAGCCTCGCCGCCGGCCAGCCGCCGGGCCAGACCTTCAGCCCGGCGTAGCTCCACCGCCCTGTCGCCGGATCGTACAGCTCCGACGTGTACCCACCGGATCCTCCTCCCTCGACCATCACACGGCCGTCGACGAGCAGTGTTGCCGGGCCTGCGCCGCCGGCGCCCATGCTGCCCGTAGGTGTCCACTGCTCCTTTTCCGGATCGTACAGCTCCGCGCTGGACAGGGGCGGATCGTCGGAATCTGCACGGCCGCCGGCCACGAGCACGCGCCCGTCGGGCAGGAGTGTAGCCGTGTGCCCGGCGCGGGCGGAGCCCATGCTGGCGGTGGTCGTCCACTGCCCGCTGGCCGGGTCCCACACCTCCGCAGTGGCGAGATAGGGATATTCGTAGCCCTCGTAGCCACCCACAACCAGCATCCGCCCGTCCGGCAGCAGCGTTGCCGTGTAGCTCGAGCGGCCGGTGCCCATGCTGCCCGTAACATTCCACTGCCCGGTGGCGGGGTCGTACACCTCCGCGCTGCTGGAGACGTTCGGGGCCGGGCCGTATCCGCCCACGACCAGAACCCGGCCGTCGAGGAGCAGCGTGGCCGTGTGCAATTCGCGGGCCAGGTTCATGCTGCCGGTGTACGTCCACTCCCCACTGGGCGGATCGTACACCTCCGTGCTGGAGAGGGGATCGGCCCAGGCGTCCGTTGCGCCGCCGGTCACGAGTACGCGCCCGTCCAGCAGCGGCGTGAGCCTGTGGCCTGAGCGTGCGGTGCGCATGCTGCCGGTGAGGGTCCACTGGCCGGTGCTTGGGTCGTACAAATCCGCACAGGACTCCGAGGTCCTGTACACACTGCCCCCGGCTGCAAGCACGCGGCCGTCGAGCAGCGGCGCGGTGGCCAGGTTGCTGCGGTGGCACACTGTGCTGGCAGTGGGGGCCCAGGGGACGGGGGGAGCGATGACCACCGGGTCGTAGATCTCGGCCTGGGCGATGGCCTGATCATAGGTTACTAGGCCGCCTGCCACGAGCACGCGCCGATCTGGCAGCGAGGTCGCCGTGTGATCGTAGCGGCCGGCGCCCATGCTGCTGGCGTACTCCCACTGCCCGGTGCCTGGGTCGTACACTTCTGCACTGCGGCCCTGCATTCCTGCCACCAACACTCGCCCGTCGGCCAGGGGCGTGGCCGTGTGGTGTTCCCGCCGCGCGTTCATGCTGCCGGTCAAGGTCCATTGTCCTGTCGCCGGGTCATATACCTCGCTGCTCGACATCGTGGGGTCTGCTCCGGAGTGGGTGGTTCCCCCTGCAACCAGAACCCGGCCGTCGGCCAGAAGCGCGGCCGCATACCGATCTCGTCCGCTGTTCAGAGAGCCTGTTTCCACCCATTGCCCGGTGGCCGGATCATAGAGCTCCGCACCGGACAGGCCATAGTCGCCGCCTACCACCAGCACGCGGCCGTCGAGCAGGAGCGTGGCGGTGTGCCCCAGGCGCCCCTCGGCCATACTGCCGGTGAGGGTCCATTGGCCAGTGGCCGGGTCGTACACCTCTGCGCTGGACAGGGGCGACCAGTATGGGCCACCCGGCGTCCCTCCGGCCACCAGTACCCGCCCGTCGGGCAGGAGCGTGGCCGTGTGCGCACAGCGGGCGGTGGTCATGCTGCCAGTGGCCGTCCACTGGCCGGTGGCCGGATCGTACAGCTCCGCTTCCGCCAAGGATGGGTTATCGCCACCCGGAGTGCCGCCCGCCACCAGCACCCGGCCGTCGGCCAGGAGTGTGGCCGTGTGGTGGACCCGCGCTGTGCCCAGAGCGCCAGTGAGCGTCCACTGCCCGCTGGCCGGGTCATACAGCTCGCAACTGGAAAGCGGAGGCGCCACGGGCTCCGCCCAGCCGCCGACCACCAACACCCTCCCGTCGAGCAGGAGCGTGGCCGTGTGGTCGTAGCGGACGGTGTTCAGGGAGCCGGTCAAGCTCCAGGCACCGGGTTCTGTGCTCCCGGCAAGGGCGGCCAGGGACGCCGGGATGAGCGCCAGCAGCAAGGCCACCAGGCTGCCAATTCGCTGCGCTTGCTTCTTCATCTCTGCCTTTCTTTCCGCCACGCTGGTTACGCGGCGCGGCATGCTGAATCCCTCCTTGGCCGGAGCGCCTGGGCCCGCGGCCGGTCAGGGCGTGCGTTCATAGGCCAGGATTACGAGTCCCTGCTCGTCCAGCAGCTCCAGCCGGCCCGCGTCGAACTCGTAGGTCACGACGCGGTCGACCAGCCGGAAGTAGGCCTTCTCCCTGCTCGCAAAGGGCTCCCGGCACTCCACGAGGGTGACTTCGGCTATGTCCGACCTGCTCAGGCTGCCCCCCTCGCCCGCGACGTACTCCCACGTTATGTCGTTGCAGCCGGCGGAGGCAGTGACTTTGCGAGCCGTGAATTGCAGTGTGAGGGCCCAATCCGCCGGCGGGACCTGGCCCTCCATCAGGGTGAGGCGCCAGTGGGTGCCGGTCAGAACAGAGGCAGCCGGTGTGGGCTCAGGGCAGAGCAAGCCGTAGGAAGCCAGCGCCGCGGTATAGTCCGCGCCCGGCAGCCAGGGCACCAGCACGACCTCCCAGACCTGGTCCCCCTGGCGGTAGTACTGGGAGCCCATGCTCTGCCTGGGCAGCGCCGCCAGCACCTCGGCCTCGCTGCGCCCCACGACTCGCGCGCAGTAGTTGTCCTCTCCAGGCGCCTCGGTAAGCAGCCCTGGATCGAGCGGCCAGTCCAGCACCTCCAGGTCGCCGGGGTTGCCAATCGTCCGGATGTAAAGGACCGCCTTCTCCGGGATGTACGGTGCGGCCGCCGGGTTGGCGTAATCTGCCAGAAACGCTCGGATGGCCCGCAGCGCGTCCGGGTCGTTGGCGAACTCGGCGTAATTGTCCACCTGGCGCAGCGTGCCATCCGCCATCCGCAGCCGGATACTCGACGTCGTGACATCCATAATGCACACGCCGGTCCCGTCGGCCGACGTCTGGCACTGGTCTGTGTGGCTCTCGAGGCGCTCGAAGCCCAGGTCAAGCACCCCCTGGACCAGCGCCTGCGCTTCTGGCTTGGTGAGCCGGACAAGCATCCCCTGCGCGTCCTGGTAGATCAGCGTGCCGTCGTCCAGCAGGGTAAGCTCGGGCAGGTCGCCCCAGACAAAGGGCATCACCATCCCGCCCGACCAGTCAAGCTGCAGCCGGATGTTCTGGGGCTCGACCACGCCGGCGATCGGCACAACCTTGATCACCTCCTCGACGACAGGGGGAGGCTCGACCGTCGGCGTGGGGGTGGATGTCCCACCGCATGAGGCGAGCAGTGCTGCTGAAGAGAACAAGAGTCATCCGTAAAACCAAGTGCATCCGCATCGTGTCACCTCCCGTCACGCTACAGATCCATCATTCAGCCCTTTCGACGAGCCAGGACAGCCCTCCCATGCAGTTGCAGGGCAGCTCGTTGACCAGTTGCCGGTAGACGGCCAGGTCCCAGTCCTGCGGAATCTCCCGCACGCGCAGCGATACGTCGTCCCCTACCCGGGCCACGGCCTGCCCCGTGCCATCCACGACGGCGACCTCTCCGTCGCTCGCGCTCAGTGACCAGTCCGAGGGCCAGAAGAGGTTGACAGGACCCCCGAGCCCGCCGGTATCCAACTGCAAGCAGCGCTGATATTCATAAAGGACCAGCCTGCCGGTGACCTCCTTGGCGGCCGGCGCCTGCTCGCGGAGGGCCGGTTTGTAGCGCAGGAAGATGCGCCTCAATCTGGGGCGTCGAGACCACCTCTGGCGTGAAGAGATCCGAGTCGTAGGTGAGGTTCGGGCGGGCGCTGCCGACGATCCAGTAATCGCTCCGGCAGGCAGCCGGGATCTGCTGCAGCACCCACTCGTCGGTAATCCCAGAATAGCCGCCGCCCAGGCACACCTCTTCCCCTGCGCGGGCAGCTACCTTGCCCCCTCCATCGAGCACGAGCACTTGCTCCCCCTCGACGCGCAGCGTGAACCCGGGCGGCCAGATGGGCAGCGTGCCTCCTTCCAGTCGCAGGCACTCCCCCTCCAGCACCAGCCTGCCGGTCGCCAGGGCCATCATCGATTCCCGGTAGCCCTCGGTCGGTTTCTGGCGCGGAAATGCGATGCCCGGCACCGGCGGCGTCAGCAGCAGGTCCTTGTCCCGGGCCGTCGAGCCACCCTCGACGACGACCAGCTCGACGCCCTCCGGGAGATGTGCCCCCACCCGCTGCAGCTCGGACTCGATCCAGGCGCGGTCGGACACACTCACCTCGACTCGGTTCTTCTCCAAGGAGAGCGAGACGTTGACGTCGAAATCCAGCTTGTCCAGCTCGCGCATGGCCGTGGCCTAGTACAGTCTCCAGCTCGGTCTGGGAGAACCGGGCCGTCCGGAGCTCGATGATGTCCAGGAGGGGCGTGCCTTCCACGTAGGGGCAGAGGGTCATTTCGCCGTCGCGGGTGAAGGCAACGACGGCGCGGAATTCCGGCTCGTGCTGGATCCAGAGCCCGGCAAAGGTGGCTGCCTCGCGCTCTTGCAGGGTAGCATTCAGGTCTCCGATGGGGCCTTGGAGACTGAGCCGCCGGATGGCCTCCTCGACGGGGACGCCGAAACTCTCGGCATACGCGCCTGCGTCCTGGCGCAGCGCCTCGTCGACGGTGGCTGTGGGTGCCGGCGTGCCCGCGGACGGGGCAGCCGTCCTTTCAGCACCCGGGCACACCAGCCGGCTGCCGGCCGCAGTGAGTGACGGCGTCGATTCGGAAGTGTTGCCCTGCCTCGCCACACAGCCGGCAAGCAGGAGGCCCACCAAGATCATCCATTCGATCTTTGCGAATTCGCATCTCTTCGGCATCTGCAGTCTCCTTCGAACAGCGTGCTGGGCGTCCGCTGGGCGATGGCAGCCCCCGCCGCTACGGGCACCATTTGGGCGCCAGATTGCCCTCGGCATGGTCGGTGAGGCGCGTCACACCGGTGCCGTCGGCATTCATCACATAGATCTCCATGCTCCCGTCCCGGTCAGAGACGAAGGCGATGCGGCGGCCGTCGCCGGAGCAGGCGGGTGCCATATCCTGTCCAGGGTCGTTGGTCAGGTTGGTCTGGCCGGAACCGTCGGCGCTCATCAGGTAGATCTCCCAGTTGCCGTCGCGGATAGACATGAAGACGATGCGGGGTGGAGTCGCCGCTGGCGCCGGCGTGCAGGCGGCAAGCAGGGCCGCCAGGAAGATGACATGGGTCATTGGTCTCATCGTGCACTCTCCTACCCCAGGTCACCCGCCCGTTCAATCCTCTCCCGGCGGTGCCACGTAGCGCAGGATGAGCGAGCCGCCCCCACTGTCGGCCACGTAGGCGTACCCCCCCTCAAGTGCGACACCGAAAGCGTAGCCAGGCGTGTCGTAGTAGCCCACCTCGGCAGGGGCCGCCGGGTCGGAGACGTCGAGTACCCGCAGACCGGAAAAGGTGTCGGCCGCGTACAGGGTGGCTCCCTCCAGCGCTACGCCCAGGGTGCCGGCAGGTGTAGCAAAGATTCCGATCTGCGTTGGGTGCTCAGGGTCCGAGACGTCGAACACAACCACGCCGGCCGTCCCAGCCGCGACGTAGGCATAGCCGTCGCTCACCGCCACGTCCCAGGCATCGCCCGGCATGGTGCTGTAGCCTACCTCGACGGGGTTCGCGGGATCCAGCACATCCACCACGCGCAGCCCACCCTGGGTGTCGGCGACGTACGCGCAGTCCCCAACCACCGCCACGGCGACGGCATACCCCGGCGTGTCACAGAAGCCAACCTCGACCGGGGCGCCTGGATCGGAGATGTCCACGACGCGCAGGCCCTCGTCGGCGTCGGCGACGTAGGCGTAGCTGCCCACGACTGCCACGTGCTCAGCGTGACCCGGCGTGATGATAAACCCCACCTCGGCCGGATGGGCCGGATCGGAGACGTCGACCACGCGTAGCCCGTTCCAACCGGCGGTCCCATAGGCGTAGCTCCCCGACACAGCCACGCGGATGTATGCTGTATACCCTGGGCCCTCGAGGGCCCCGACCTGCCAGGGATGCGCAGGGTCCGAGACATCCAAGACGCGCAGCCCGGCGCTCCAACCGGTCTGGTAGGCATAGCCGCCGGCAGGCGTCACGTCCCAGGCTTCCCCCGGCGTGTCATAGGCGCCCACGGGCACGGGGTTGGCCGGGTTGGCGACGTCGACCACGCGCAGGCCATGCGCCGAGGTAACCGTGTAGGCGTAGCGTCCCGCCACGACTACGGCCTCGCTCACCTCGGCGGTTGAGCCAACCGGCACCGGATGGCTGGGATCGTGCACGTCCACCACACACATGCCGCCCCCAGGCGCGCAATTCGCCAGGTAGGCGTACCCCCGCGCCAGTGCCACATCGTTCGCCGGCGCAGCCAGGAATCCCACCTCGACCGGGTGTGCCGGGTCCGAGGCGTCAACCACGTGCAGGCCGTCCTGCCTGTCGGCCACGAAGGCATACTGCCCGACGACGGCCACGCCCAGGGCCTCGGGGGTAGCGTAGTAGCCGACCTCCACCGGCTGGTGTGATTGGCGGATGTCGACTACCCGCAGGCCGGCCGCGCCGTCGGCTACAAACGCATACCCGCTCGATACGGCGACGTCGCTCGCCGATCCTCCCGGCAAGTCGATGGACCCCAGCTCCACCAGCCTGCCGGGCGGAGAGAAGCCCACTATCTTCAGGCCCTCCACGTTCGTCACGTACGCGCGGTCCTGGTAGACCGCCACAGCCAGGGCCGACCCGTCCAGCGGCAGAAGGGCTGCCTGGAAGGGGTGCGCAGGGTCAGACATCCGTATCACGCTCAGTCCGGCCGTGTCGAGGGCCACAAAGGCGTAGTTTCGGCGCCATAGGGCGACGCCGCGGGCCAGCCCCGGCAGCGGCGCAGTCTGGCCCAGGACGGCCGGCGCCGCCGGGTCAGACACGTCGAGGATCATGAGGCGTGGCCCCACGCTCATGTAGGCACGATTGTACAGCACGGCAGCGGCGTACGCAGCGCCGCCGATCTGCCCCACATATGACACGTTCCAGCCATGCTTCGGCTCAGGGACTGCCGCATCGTCTGCCAGGGTCGACCCCGGGGGGACAGCAGCCCACACCCAGGCAACGGCCAGCAACACACTCAGCCCACGAACCACCCTGTTCCTCATCTTTCCCTCCCCATGTTTTGGTCCACTCCTGCCAGAAGCCAGGCGGCATTCTCCCTACGGAGCGCTCGCCGGGCAGGCCGCCGGCTCGATCCGGATGGTCAGCTCCGTCGAGTCACAGCCCATCTCCCCATTGGGATCCACAATGAAGTACAGGAAATCCCACTTGCTCACCGCGACGCTCCGCAAAGTCCCATCCTCACCCCCGGCCCAGTCGTGCGCTTCCCCATTGCCCAGGCTCCCCGAAGTCAGGGTGGTCTTCCCCAGGTCGATCGACCACAGGATTCCATTCCCGCAGTTCGGGTCCATGTCGCGGATCAGGCCCGAGACGCGCACCCGGCCGGAAACCGAGCTCCTCCAGCCGACGACGACCGGCACGTCTGCCGGGTGGACTCGAACGGCGTGGGCGGGCCATGCCAAAGTGCCGTAGGATTGAACCTGGCCGGTTGAGTTGATCCCGATAGCCGGCAGCATGTCAAGCTCCGAGCCAGCGTGCATGCTGTCTGTCCACTGCTCAAGCCCCTGGATGCCCAGGGCGCGGTTCGTGAAGTACGCCAGCGGCTGGTACCGCAGGGCCTCCGGCCAGCTATCATCTTCCCTGCGCAGGAAACGCCACACCGCCCGGTTGCCGTACGAATCGCTGTTGGGGTTCTCCTGGCCCGGGTAGAGGCGCAGGTCGTGCGCCAGGTCCCATACCTGGCAGGTGGGCTCGGGCTCGCACTTGCGCAGCGCCATGGCATCCAAGTTGACGTCCAGCTCCCGGTCGGGGGTGGCCCACTTTTTCCACGCCCGGATGAACAACGTTGCCGAGTCGCCCGGCGCGAACAGTCGCGTACTGTGGGTCGAAAAGGCCCCCGGCTCGGTACGTAGGTACAGCGTGTCCCAGGGCACTTCCTGCCAGTCTGTCACCTGGGTCCAATCCGCATCACCCTCTGCGAGCGCCCACTGCACTCGATAGCGGTAGGGGTCTTCGCCGGGATGGGCCGCTTCCTCGCGCAGCAGGCCGGCCATGCTCAGCTCGTACTCGGCCCCTATCTCAAGTCCGGCCACCGCCTGGTAGATCCCGACGGAACGATCGGCCCCGGCCGAGAGCGCATAGCTGGCGACCGTGACCAGTTGTGAGGAGGTGCCGTGGTAGACAGCTCTGGACCACCGATCGCCGCTGAAGGTGTAGGTGGCGCCTTCCCCGCTGTTGAACGGGTTCCAGCCGGTGCCGGTGCCGCGCCCGTCAAAGCCCTCCTCCAGATCCCCATTGCGCAGCAGGTTGGGACCGGTGCAGGCCCCCGCCGGCTCCGCACCGGCACCGCCAGCATCCACCCCGATGAGCTGGATGCGGCCTATGCCCAGGTAGGCGTCGCCCCTGAAGGTGCCCGGATAGCCGTCCGGGAAGGAAAGCCGGATGCTCGAGGTAGGAATGCCGGGCAGCGGGATCATCTGCCACTCCGCCGGCCTATCCTCCAGGGACACGCTCCGCGTCGTCCCGTCCGGGAGCGTCACCGTCACCGTCTTGGGCCTGCGGTAGGTATCATATACCTCCTCCGGCTCGGCGTCCCTGCTCCACAACTGCTCGCGCACGCCGGTGCGGATGAGCAACCCTGCCACGGTGTGCGCCTGGTCCAGGTCAATCTGGAGCCAGGCCTCGCCCGAGTCCTTGGCCTGCTCGATGACCCAGCCCCGCTCCGTGCCGGCTGTGTCCAGCAGGTAGGCAGGGGAAGAGTACCATGTGCCGCCTATCATGTCGCACACCGTCCGCAGGCAGTCGGCGTCCGGGATGCCCGTCGCGGCAGGTGCGCTTGCCTGGATGTCCTTCAAGTAGGGAGGCCTCCCCGCCCACGTCTCCAGGGCGGACGGCTCGAAGGTGACGGTGATGTCGTGATCCGGCGTGGGCTCCAGGTCCGTGAAATCCCATTCGAGCCGCCCATCCGTGACCTGGAAGAAATCGTTGGCGTAGCTCAAGGCGGTCTTGCTGTCCACCGGCTGCCAGAACTCGAAGACAACTTTGCCGTTGCCGATCGTGCCCGCCCAGTGCGACCCAGTCTGCATCATGTACCTGAGGCTCAGAGACGGAGTTTTCGGCTCGCTCACAGCCCGGACGTCATACTCCACCCGGATCGCCGTTTCACTGCCCGCTGAGAAGCTGATGGGAAACACAACTGCGATCACGTCTTCTTGCCTGGAGACCGGCAACTCCGCATAGCGGGTTTGCACCTCTTTGCCTTCTACCAGGACGTGGACGTTATCAGCCTGCCGCATCACGGCGTTCGCCGGATCTTGATACATCGGCAAGTCGAACCACGAGTGAAAAGGAAAGAATAGGTCCTTGGATACTGCCTTCGAGGTGAGGTTCTGCATCACAAAGTCGGCCGTCACATGGGCATAGTACGTCGCATACTGCCCTGCGAAGGTCCCGTCTTCCGGCCGGACGGAGAAGAGGACGCTCTCCGACTTCATCCGGATCTCGTCTGTCTTGTCACCGGGGGTCACCAGTCCCCCCGGCTCGGGCAGCTCGCCGACGTCTGCCCAGCCGGCGTTGCGGGGAGACAGCAACTCGGGCGCGGCCAGAAGTGCCGCTGCCACGATAGCCAGAAACGTGCCACGAATCCACTTCCTGGACATTTCGTCACCTCCTGACCACTTCCTATGGAGTGCAGGTAGTTCGCGTCGCGGTGCCCGGGCAGCGGGTGGTCTGAGTAGTACTCACCTCAACGCCACAAGCCGCCAGAGGCGGAATCGGCTCCGCCAAGAGAGTAGCTGCGAAAAGACGGCTCCTGCACATTTCGCCTTCTCCTCTCCTACAACGAATAGGGGTTACTACTTAGACGACGGTCGGATGGCCCCAGTTCCCTCCCGATGCAGATTCTAGCAAAGAGACCGGTGGCCCCCCCCGACAGTGACACAGTAGCCGCCTTGGCTGCACGGCCCCGCCTTGGCCTTGGCCGTGCTTGACATCCTGGCGCTTTGCTGGTATAGTTTCTGCCGTTGGTCAAGTAAATCGGTTTGGCATCGCGCACCGCTCCGATTCACGCAATCGGGGCGGTGTTCTTTTTGTCACGCCAGGCCAACCCACAGGAACAATTCCTGAACCTATACCGGAGCCAAGAGCGTGATCTGGCTCCCAGCAGTCAAGGAGTACTGAGCTTGAATTTCGAACAATTCTCATTTGACCCGCGCATCCGCGCGGGCATCAAGGCGGCCGGCTATACCGTGCCGACCCCCATCCAGCAGCAGGCGATCCCAGGCGTGCTGCAAGGGCACGACATCCTGGCGACGGCACAGACCGGCACCGGCAAGACCGCGGCCTTCATCCTGCCCATCCTGGAGCGGCTGATCAAGGGCCCATCCGGCCGCGTCCGTGCCCTGATCCTGGCGCCCACGCGCGAGCTGGCCGAGCAGATCCACCAGGTCACCGCCGACCTGGGCCAAGGGACCAGGGTGCGCAGCGTTACCGTCTACGGCGGCGTGAGCAAAAACAACCAGGTCGAAGCGCTGCGGCGCGGCGCCGAGATCGTCGTCGCCTGCCCGGGTCGCCTGTTGGACCTGGCCGGTGACCGCAGCATCGACCTGCGAAACGTCGAGGTCCTGGTGCTGGACGAAGCCGACCGCATGTGCGACATGGGCTTCCTGCCCGACATCCGCCGCGTCCTGAAGCTCGTGCCAGCGCAGCGCCAGACCCTCTTCTTCTCGGCCACCATGCCCGACGAGATCCGCGAGTTGGCCGGCAGCATCCTCACCGACCCCGTCACCGTGCAGGTCGGCGTGATTGCCCCGGCACGCACCGTCTCGCACGCTCTCTACCCCGTCTCGCAGGCCCTCAAGAAGGACCTTGCTGCTCTCCACCCTGGAGCATGTGGCCACCGGCCGCGTGCTCGTCTTTGCCCGGACCAAGCACCGCGCCCGCAACCTGGCGCGCGACCTGGAGAAAGCCAGGTACCGGGTGGCGGCGCTGCAGGGGAACATGTCGCAGAACGCGCGCCAGAGGGCGCTCGACGGCTTCCGCGACGGCACGTACGACATCCTCGTCGCCACGGACATTGCCGCGCGCGGCATCGACGTCTCCGACATCTCGCACGTCATCAACTTCGACATGCCGGACACCGTGGATGCCTACACGCACCGCATCGGGCGCACCGGCCGCGTCGATCGCACCGGCGAGGCCTTCACCTTCATGGTGCAGGAGGACGAGCCGATGGTCCGCGCCATCGAGAAGGTGCTGGGCAAGCGGATCGAACGGCGGCAGATTCCCGGCTTTGACCCCGGGCGTTATGCGCCGGAAGGCCCGTCGGCGGTGAGCCGCCCAAGGCAGGCGCCGCGCAGACCCCAGCCGAGCCGCATTCCCAGGCCGCAGGTCGCCTGAGCCAAGCTCCCAGGTGGAGCAACAATAGGCAGCCATCTGAACGCCCGCGGGGGCGCGGGCGTTCTTTTGCTGAAGCACCCGGTCGCCTGATCATCCGTCATCCTGAGCGAAGCGAAGGATCTCGTCCCATGAAGCCATACCGAGCACTCACCCGCCTTGGCCTGCTGCGCCGGCTCCGGGGGTTGGCGAGCCAGGCGCTCGACGCCTACGGCCTGGCCGGCGCGCGCCTCACCTTCCAGCACTATTCCGGCAACATCATCTTCCGGGCCGATACCCTTGGAGCCCCGCCGTCCGCGCCCGGTCAGCTCTACGTGCCGGGCCGCTACAATCTGCGGGTCCTGGCCATCAGCGACACCGACACCATCGCCTCAGAGCTGACATGGCTGGAGGCGCTCCGGGAGGCGGATTTGCCTGTGCCAGGGCCCGTGCCTACACTCGATGGGCGCCTATTCCTCAAGGTGACGACACCGGGTGTGCCTCAGGGGCGCGTCGTATCGCTTCTGCGCTGGCTGGACGGCCGCCACCTCACCCATCTGCTTCCCCACCACGCCCGCGCCATCGGCCGGCTGGTCGCCCGGGTGCACAACTTCTCGGCGGCGTGGCAGCCCCCCGAGGGCTTCACGCGATTCCGCTGGGACTGGGACGGGCAGTTCGGCGAAAGCGAGCTGAGCGACACCGCCGGCCTGTTCGCCTCGATGCCCGCCCGGTTCCAGGAGCCGTTCCGGCTTGTCACCGGCAAGGTCCGCGAGGCAATGGACGCGTTCGGAACGGGACCGGATGCCTACGGCCTAGTCCACGCCGACCTCTACCTGGAGAACGTGCTCTTCCAGGCCGGGGAACCGCGCCTGATCGACTTTGAGGATTGTGGCTTCAGCTACTGGATGTGCGATATCGGCGTCTTCCTGGGCCAGTGGCCCTGGACGGAAGAGTTTCCCCGTATCCGCGACGCCTTCCTGGAGGGGTATGGGCAGGCCCGCACCCTGCCGGAGGCACAGCTCAGGCACCTCGACCTCTTTATGGCAGCCCAGTACGCCCAGATGGTGCTTTGGGCGTCAGCCTTTATCCGCGACGATCCTGCCCGGCGCCCCGAGCACGAGGCCTGGCGCGAGCGGGAAGGGACCAAGCTGTTGCGCTACTTCGAGCGCAGCTGACACAATAGGCGTGAGGAAGCCATGAACCCATCGATGAGGCCCTACCGGTCAGAGGACGACTTCTGGCGCATCCGCAATTTCCTGCGGGAGGTGTTTCTCTTCAACGGGCGACGCGAGCATAGCTGGCACGTAGCCCGCTTCGACTATTGGCGCTGGCACCTGGTGCAGAACCTCCAGGTGTGCGGCCCGTTCGAGCAGGTCGTCACCCTCTGGGAGGTGGACGGCCAGATCGCGGCGGTCCAGCAGCCGGACGACTGGAACGAAACGCGCCTCCACGTGCACCCCCGCTTCTGCGCGCCCGAGCTCGAGGGCGAGATGCTCGCCCAGGCAGAGGCGCACCTACCGCGGCGCGACGGGGCGCCTATCCTCTACGTTCCCGTCTTCTCGGCCGACACGCAGCGTCAGCAAGTTCTGGCCCACCACGGATATGGCAGGCTGAGCGGCCGGGTGCATCACTGGAGCCGCAACCTGGACACATCCATCGCCGAGGTGCCGGTGGCGGCGGGCTACACGGTCCGCTCGATGGGCGACCTCTCCGAGCACCCCGCCCGCAGCTGGGCCTCCTGGCGGGCCTTCCACCCCGACGAGCCTGATGAAGGCTACGAAGGCTTTTCTTGGTACCGCAACGTCCAGGCCGCGCCGCTCTACCGTCGCGACCTGGATATCGTGGCCTCTGCTCCGAACGGGGAGATCGCCGCCTTTTGCACGCTCTACTACGACGACTACACCCGCAGCGCCGTCTGCGTGCTTGTCGGCACTGCCGCGGAGCACCAGCACCGCGGACTGGGCCGGGCCGTTATGACCGAAGGGCTCCGGCGGGCGCAGGCACTGGGCTGCACTCGCGTGTTCGCCAATGCCTATGACCCGCCTGCCGATGCCCTCTACGGATCGATGCTCGGTACGTTGGAGGTCTCCGAGACCTGGTTCAAGGCGATCTAGATCAGCGCGGGATCAGCGCTATGCACTCCGCAGGGCAGACGTCTGGGCACAGGCCGCAGCCGTAGCATTTGTCCTTGACCACTTCGGGGTAGCCCTCTGCGTCCATGGAATACGCACGATGGCCTCCGTCCTGGCAGGAGACCACGCAGCGGCCGCACTTGGTGCAGCGGGCCCGGTCCACAAAGGCCACCGCATGCCGGATCGGCCGCAGGGTCGGCTGCGCCACGATGTTGGGCAGGGCTCTGCCCACAAGTTCCTGGACGGAGTGCATGCCCTTGGACTCCAGGAAGTAGGCCAACCCCTCTTTGAGATCCTGGACAATCTCCACCCCGTAGACCATGACGGCGGTACACACCTGGACGAGCGTGGCCCCTACTGCCATATACTCGGCCGCATCGTGCCAGGTGGTCGCACCACCACTGGCCGCGATCTTCAGATCCTGGCCAAGCCCAAGAGTCGCCAGCACGCGCAGCTCGAACGGCTTCAGGATAGGGCCGACCATACCGGCATACGCACCCTTGCCATCGATGGTCGGCAGGGGCGCAAGACGGTCCAAGTCGACGCCAATCATCCCGTGCACAGAGTCACACGCGCACAGGGCTGTGGCCCCTGCCTCCTTGACCGCCTGGACGATAGACAGGATGTCCGTAACCTGGGAGGTCAGCTTGGGGACCACGGGGAGGCCATCCGCCGCCTCCACGATCCAGCGCACGACCTTGTACGCCTCTTCAGGGACCTGGCCGACCATCGGGTGCCGGCCCTCGAATGGCGAGTCGGTGGGGCACGACATCGAAACCTCGAGGTAGTCCGCCCCTGCCTCGATAGACCGCCGCGTCAGCTCCTGCCACGATCCCTCTGTGGTGCCCCAGATACTCGTAGCTACTATCTTGCTGGGGAACTCCTCCTTGAGCAGGCGCACAACCCGCTCCATCTCGTCCATGTGCCATTCGGAGATGTTGTCTATGTTGCCTAGCCCAAAGAGGTTCCCTTCATATCGGAAGCCTGCGATGCAGGGATAGGCAATATCAACTACATAGTCCTCCAGTGATGTCGTCTTCAGGACCGCGCCTGCCCATCCTGCCCGGAAGGCATCGCGCACCATCTCGTAGGTGTCGCTGGGTGGTGCAGATGCCAAGACAAACGGGCTGTCAAACCTGAGCCCACAATACTCGACGGAGAGATCGACCTCGGGCGCTTTATATATCGACATTCCTGCCTCCCTGGCGCGCTACTTGCTCAGATGGTTGTGGATGGCCAAGGCCGCGGCCTTGCCTTCGGCGATGGATTGGACCACGGTGCGAAGGTACCTGCCCGCCAGGATGTCGCCGGCGGCGAATATCCCCGGATACGAGGTCTGCTTGGTTTCAGGGTTTACCAGCACACAGCCATTGTGTGCCGTGTCCACGCCCGCTATACAGCGCAGAAACTCCTCGTCCGGCCGCTGGCCGATGGCAATCACCACACTATCGGCTGGCATGATGACTACTGAGCCCGGCACATCCACCGCATTGCGGCTTGACCACTCGCCGGGCACCTTCCAGGTGACGCGCACCCCCTCGATCCCGACCACGCGGCCCCGCTCGCCCAAGATGCGTGTTGGACGCACCCGTGAATTCACCTGAACGCCCTCATCCAGCGCTTGCTGCTTGTCTTTCTCAAAGGCGTCCATCTCGGCAGGAGTGCGCCTGCTGGTTACATTGACCGTCTCGGCTCCCAGGCGCAGAGCGCAGCAGGCCGCATTGAGAGCGGCGCTGCCGCCTCCTATCACGATCACGTGCTTCCCAAGGCGCACGTTGCCGGCGGTGCCTGGGCCGCTTGCCGCCTCCAGTACTTCCAAGGCGGTATACACTCCTTCGAGATCCTCCCCCTCGATACCCAACGTGTACGAGGCCTGCAACCCCGTGGCCAGCAGGACGGCTCCATAACCCTCCTCCAGCAGGCTTTGGGGCATCCTCTGATCGTCAACAGCCTCGCTCAGCCGTATCTCGACGCCCATGTCCCGAATGAGCTGGACTTCATAGTCGATCACGGCCTGTGGCAGCTTGAATCGCGGGATGGCGCTGACCAGGGCACCGCCGGCATACCTCTCCTTCTCAAAGATCGTCACCGGATGCCCCAATTGCCGCAGTCGGGCAGCCGCAGCGAGACCCGCTGGACCTGCGCCTATGACAGCCACCGGCTTTAGCGTGGTCGGCGGGAGATCCAAAGGCCTGTGGCCCATCTCCTGTTCCATGTCGGTCAGAAAGCGCTGGAGCGCCCCAATGCGAATGGGATCGGTCAGGGCTTGGCTGCGGCATCGCTCTTCACATAGCGCCTCGGTCGGGCAGACCCGGCCGCAGGTGCCGGCGAGGATGTTCTCGTCTCGCAGCAGGCGTACCCCTCCCCGGTAGTCGTCAAACCGGATCTTCCGGATGAAGCCTCGCACATCAATTCCGGCTGGGCATCCCTTGTTGCAGGGCGGATCCTGGCACATCAGGCATCGGTTGGCTTCTAGGGCTGCCTGGGTACTGTCCCAGCCCTGGTAGATCTCGGCAAAGCTTCCCAACCGCTCTGGTACACCCAAGAGGGTCGCTTTCATCGCAGTGCTCATTGACTAGACTCCTTCTCTGCCCATTGTGCTTACCCTGGCGCCTGCCTGGTCACCTTGCCAGGGCCCCTGCCACCGGCCCCATCCTGCTCTGCGCACATCTGCCACACCGTCAGCGTACATCTCCCGACCTCGCACGATGGTCCGGATCACCTTGCCTGCCAGCCGAAGCCCAGCAAAGGGGGAAAAATCGCCTCGACCGTAGGTCGGGGCTGCCATGATCTCTTCGTGCTCGGTAGAAAACACAACCAAATCGGCATCACTCCCTACCTGGATCGCCCCTTTGCGAGGGTACAGGCCCAGTATGCGTGCCGGGCCGGCGCTGAGTAGCCGGCAGAGATCGGCCAGCGAGATCCTCCCGGCGCGAACGCCGAACGTAAACGCAAACCTCAGCAGCGTCTCCAGGCCGGGGAACCCCGGCAGCCCAAGCTCAACCTTCTCTGACTGCGTATAGGAGCAATGGTCCGTCCCGAGGGTCATAATCCGCCTGGCCTGGACTTCCATCCACAGGTTCGCAGGAACGACTGGCGGGTTGACGTCGCAACCTGCTCTGCCGCGAGTCCATTCCCACAGGAGGTAGTGCGGGCAGGTCTCCATCGTCAGGCCCTCGTGGTTGGCAGCGCACATGGCAGACACGTAGCGCTGGTGAGGCACGTGGAGGATGTGAACCCGGGCTGAGCCGCCCGCCTCTTCGATACAGCGGGAGATTGCCTCATAGTCTTCCATGGCTTCAACATGCACAAGTACCTGGTGCCCTTTGGCCAGTGCCCGCCGGATCAGATCCAAACCTCCAGCCGCCCGTGCGCCCAACCCAGAAGAGGCGAGAAAGACCTTGACGGTACGGGTCGTGGCGCTCTCCACTTGGTCCGGTGTCCGCACAACAGTGTGCAGGACGAAATCGCAGAGGGCCTCTTCTGCCAGCCATTCGCGCTTGCGCTCAAACCTTGGCTCAAACCGTGTGCCGGGGGGGTAAGCAAAGTCCCCAATCGTCGTCACGCCACCGGCTACGGCAGATGCCGTCTCACCCGTGAAGAGGCCTGCTTCCCCCTGCGGCGAGCGCAGGTGCGTGTGCAGATCGATGACGCCCGGCAGCACGATGCACCCCTCGGCGTTCACTGTCCGGTCGGCGGTCCCGGGCAGCGAGCGCCCCAGGGCCACTATCTTGCCCTCCTCGACAGCCAGGTCGAGGGGCATGAGCCCTCCGTTCGGAGTGACTACGTGACCGCCAAGGATCAATAGATCATACATGCTTGTCATCTCATCGGCTTGGGTGCTGCGCGATCCGGCGCACCGGCACCGTTGTCCCTATGGCTGCGGGAGTGGATGCCGCTCGCAGCTTCTGCCCGCCTTGATCACCTGGCCGGGGAAAGACATGCTCATGATCTGCTCCGCTTCGCGTACCGCCTCGATCAGCCTTGGCAAGTGGATCCCCGTTTCGATTCCCATCTCTGATAGCATGTGCGCCATGTCTTCTGTGCATACGTTCCCCGCAGCCCCTGGTGCAAACGGACAGCCACCCAGACCTCCAAACGACGCCTCGAAGGAGGTGATGCCGTTCTGCATCGCAGATAGCAGGTTCGCAGCGCCAATCCCGCGTGTATTGTGAAAGTGCATCGTGAGCCCGACCCCGCGAATCTCCTGGAGGACACGCCGCGCAATGTAGGCTACCTGGCGGGGATTGGCCATCCCTGTAGTGTCGCACAGGTTTAGCTCCATGCATCCCATCTCTCTCAAGCGCTGCCCAACCTCCAGGACCCTTTCCACGAGCACCTCTCCCTCGAATGGACAGCCGAACACCGTGGCCATGCTGGCTCGCACAGGGATGCCCGCGCTTGCGGCCAGCTCCAGCACAGGGGGAAAGCCGGTCAGCGATTCCTCGACGCCCATCCGCACATTGCTGCGGTTGTGTGACTCGCTCACTGATACCACCAGGTTGAGCATGTCTGCGCCGGCCTCGATGGCGCGCTCCGCGCCCTTGAGATTGGGCACCATCACGAAGCACTGGCATCCATCGCGCTGGACTCCCCGCACGACTTCGGCCGCATCTCGCATTTGCGGCACTGCCTTCGGGTGAACAAAGGAAGTCACCTCCATGCGCCGAATGCCAGCTCTGATCAGCGAGTTCACGATCTGGATCTTGTCCGCCGTGTCGATAAAGCCCGGCAGGATCTGGAAGCCATCGCGGGGGCCGACTTCGACGATCTCCACCCGCTCCGGCAGTGCATCGTCCCCTGCCAGGCCGCGAACTTGCGTGATCACCGTCGCCTCCTAGCTACCGCTCGCCGCGAGAAGCCGGCGCGCAACCAGGCCGATCTCTCCAAAGTGCTCGACCACGATAGCTCCGGCTTCGCTCAGCGCACGCCGCTTGCCCAGGGCAGAGCCCACGCCTCGCGCAATCATCGCCCCTGCGTGCCCGAAGCGCACGTCGGATTTCGCGTGGATGCCTGCAACATAGGCCACGAGCGGCTTGGTAAAACCGCCCTTCCGGATAAGGTTGGCGGCATCTTCCTCCATGGTGGTGCCAATCTCGCCAAAGTATGCCACCATCTTGGTATCCGGGTCCTGCTCGAAAAGCACCAAAAAGTCCTGCAGCGTCGTGCTGGTGAACGCGTCACCGCCCATACCGATGGCCGTCGTCTGGCCCAGCCCCGCTTCATTGATGTAGTACGCGAGGGTTGTTGTGTTCCCGCCACTTCTGGACAACACACCCACGGGCCCCGGCTTGAAGAACTCTCGAGCGCACGTGGCATTGCCGCCAATCATCCCGACCAGTGCCTTGCCAGGGCTGATGATCCCGATAGTGTTCGGGCCAATCACGCACGAATTGAAGCGTTTGGCATAGGCGATCACGTCCAGCATGTCCTGCTGAGGCACTCGCTCGGGGTGGAGGGTGATGACCCGCATGCCGGCGTCCAAGGCCTCGATGGCGGCCAACTTGGCCGACAGGGCAGGCACGAAGATGGCCGAGGTATTGATGCCAGGATGGTGAGCCTTGGCTTCCAGAACACTATTGTACACCGGCACGCCTTCGACGGTCTGCCCCCCCTTTCCGGGAGTCACGCCGGCCATCACCTGAGTGCCGTAGCTCTTCATCAGCCGGATTCGGAGGATGGCCTCCCGGCCTGTAGCCCCTTGTACCACAACCTGAGTCGTTTCATTGACGAGTATCGCCACGCTTCACCTCGTAGACAACGGGCTCCCCCAGGCCGCCCAGGTACTCCTCCAGCCGTGCCAGCGGTAGCTCGATCTTTACAGCTTGGTGCCCGAACACCGTGCAGTCGAGCTCGCAGCCCAGGCATTCGACGCAACCACCGCGTTCGATCTCGGCCGCGCTCCAGCGCAAGGCAGGGACCGCCCGCTCCGCATCCCAAACCAGGGGCCCCCCTTGGATGTCGCACACTTTCCAACACGCCTGCGTTGCACAGCCAGCACACCGCTCCAAAGTGATCGTGATCGTCCCGCCAGAGCGAACCTTGAACTCAAGTACCTGTTCCGTCATTGGGCTCCTCGTTCTGCTGCTTCCACTCTTCGTGCAGCGCCCGGAATGCCAAGGCCACCTCGCGCTCCGTCTTGTCCCGTCCCAGCACGCGGACCCATCGCCCTTCACCGATCCCATGCTCGTGGAGCAGCCGCAGGGCGTCCACATCCCAGGCCCCTCGGAAGCACAGCACAGTGGGGATATTTGGCTGCCCACCCGTTTCGGGGTACAGCTCCTTCAGTGCCTTGATGATGCCCCGCGCCGTGTTGTCCAGTTGCTGGCTGGACACGCACGAGGCAAACACATAGCCCTCAATTCCGGGCTGGGAGAAGATCACCTTGGTGATGCGGTAGAGCTTGGATCCCACGGGATTCCCCGAGCTGTCGCAAAAGTTCACGGGGTAGAAGCCCAGCGGCACGAGCTCATCCATCATCGTCAGGCTTACCCCGGCTCCCACGCAATCGAACCCGATGGGAACCAAGTTGTGCTCGCGAATGTAGGACAGATCAGGATCGATCTGCACAAAGTGCACGGTACCCCGGTGATCGTCGTGATCGATGGTGGATGCGATCTGCTCCAGCAGGGTCGCGCTCCGATCCCCGGCTTCCTCAGCCCGATCGATGCCGATGTTGGTCTGCCGGCCCATCGCGTCGCCGTCCAGCTCCACACGTGCGTCGAGTGCAACCGCCCCGTCAGGCGTCAGCGCCAGCGGGTTTACCTCAATCAGGCGGCAGTCATGCCCACGGTAGGCAGCGTAGAGGCGCTCCAGGATCCGCGCAATCTCCAGCTTCTGGCGCGAGCTCAGGCCGTGAGCATCCTGCAGTAGATTGAGCGCATCGTGAAGGTAGACTCCGCGAAGCACGTCGACGGGAAACTTCAGGAGATGGTCGGGTCGCGTGGCAGCAACCTCTTCGATATCGATGCCTCCCTCTTCACATGCCAGCATCACCGGCATGCGCAGGCTGGGGTCGGCCACGATCCCAACGTAGATCTCCTTGTCCACATGGACCTGCTCTTCGATGAGCAGCACCTCCACGCGATGCCCGCGAATCTCGGACCCGAGCATCTCCGAGGCGACTACAGCCAATTCCGCCTCGTCGTGGGCAATGCGTATCCCTCCCGATTTTCCGCGCTTCCCCGCATAGATCTGCGCCTTCACGACGACGGGGAAGCCAATGGCCCGGGCAGCCTCGATGGCCTGGTCCACACTACGAGCCACCTGGCCCGCGGGTATCGGTAGGCCTTGTCCCCGCAGCACTTCTTTGCCTTGATATTCAAGCAACTTGACCATAGGCCGGCTCCTTCCTCAAGGGGGTGATTTTGCCCAGAGTCTGCCCAGTGCACGAGCCTCTAGCTCAGAGTGCTCCATGGCACGAACGCATAGCCTTCCATCAGGCGCCGCGCGGTGCGCCCCAGTGCAGCCCGCATCAACCGGGATCCTTGAGGTCCCAGCTCGACGGCCGCCTCAATGTCGATCACGCCTGCCGGGTGTCCGATCCGGGTGAGAGCTTGCGCCCTAGACTCGGCCCGCGCGGCTTCATACACAAGCGAGCCCGGGATCTTGGCCGCTGCCCCCGTGCATACCGTGCCCGTGACCGGGTATGCCTTGTGCATCTTGAGCATGAAGAGGAGCCGCGAACAAAAGTCCACTTCATCGGCCGAAATCGTCCTGCCGGTCGTGAAATCCAGGCAGTCGGTCGGCGGGCATACCATCGCAAAGAACGGCAAGTATGGGCTCTTCTCAGCCGCATCCTCCCAACGCTCGACGATGCCTGCTTGGGTGGCGGCCGTCCCCCGGATGCGCTCGATCCGATCGTTCAGCCCGCGATCACCATCTATCTCTGACGGAGTCTCCGTCCCCGAGATGCCCATGTCCTTGGCGCGCACAAAAACGCATGGCGTTCCGGCATCGACGATCGACACGTCGATCGCCCCGACCCCGGGTACCTCCAGGCGGTCAACCGGGTGACCGGTAGGCAGCAGCTTCCCGGTCACGGCACCTGCCGTGTCGGAGAAATCCAGCGCGATCCGTGCACCGGTTCCGCGCACGCCGTCGATGTGGTAATCCCCCTCGACCTGGGCCTTGCCGTTCCGCACCGGAACTTGGGCGACCAAAATGCAGTGCGTGTTGGTCTGGTGAATGCGAACTGTCGTCACCGGCTCCACAGGGTCCACCAGGCCTTCGTCGATGGCGTAGGGCCCGACCGCGGACGAGATATTTCCGCAGTTCCCGGCATAGTCCACAAACGGCTGGTGGATGCTGACCTGCCCAAAGGTATAGTCTACGTCGGCGTCGGGCCGCGTTGCCGGGCCGATGATCGCAAGCTTGCTCGTCAGCGGGTCCGCACCACCCAGCCCGTCGATCTGGCGCACGTCCGGGCTGCCGTACATGCGCAGGATTACCCTATCACGCAAGACCGGATCGGCGGGTAACTCGTTGCGCATGACAAAGAGCGCCCGGCTTGTACCTCCGCGCATGATGACTGTTCGGATGCGTCTCTGTTCCTCGGGGAAGCTCATAACCCCTCCTCCTTCCCTACCGGCTGAACCTGGCGCGCCTGCACCTTGTGCCGCACGTAGGCAGTCATCCCCCCCATGTCGATGATCTCGGACAAGAAGCCGGGCAGCGCAGGAACAGAGCAGCGGAATGGCCGGCTCAAGTTCTCTAGCTGACCCGAATGCAGGTCAATCCGGACCTCGTCGCCCTGTTCCAGCCCGGCGACAGCCTCCGGTGAGGTCAAGGCCGGCAGGCCCAGGTTTATGACATTGCGGAAAAAGATGCGCGCATAAGAGCGTGCCACCAGGCAAGAGATCCCCAGGGCCTTGAGAGCCAGGGGAGCGTGCTCCCGCGAGCTGCCACAGCCCAGGTTTTCGCCTGCCATCAAGATGTCGCCTGGCCTGACCTTCTGGCTAAACCCGGGCAGGAGATCCTCCAGGCAGTGGGCCGCCAGCTCCGCAGGGTCGGTCAGGCTCAGGTACCGTCCGGGTAGCAACTGATCGGTATCCACATTGTCGCCCAGTTTCCACACGCGTCCTTGTACGATCATTCGGTTCACCTGATGACCTGGTCGGGGTGGGCAATCCGCCCCACGACAGCCGAGGCGGCCGCGACGGCGGGTGAAGAGAGGTAGACTTCGCTGGTAGGATGCCCCATGCGGCCGACAAAGTTCCGGTTGGACGTGGAAATGGCCCGCTCTCCGGCAGCCAGCAGTCCCATGTGGCCGCCGAAGCAGGGCCCGCAGGTCGGCGTGCTGACGGCCGCCCCGGCCAGTGCAAAGGTCTCCAGCAGGCCTTCACGCATCGCCTGAAGGTAGATTGCCTGCGTTGCCGGGATCACCACCAGGCGCACGTCGCTCGATACGCGCCGCCCCTCGAGAATCCGCGCTGCCACGCGCAGGTCCTCGATGCGGCCGTTGGTACAGGAGCCGATCAGGACGGCATCCAGTGGGGCCCCGGCCACGTCTCCCACCGGGTGCACATTGTCTGGTGAGGATGGGCACGCAACTTGGGGTTCCAGGTCGCTGACGTCGACGTCGGTGACGGAGTGGTAGCTTGCGTCAGGCTCGCCGTCCAGAAGGCTCACCGGGGCAATGCCTTTTTCGGCCAGGTAGCGGACCGTCTCCGCGTCGACCGCGACCACGGTGTTCTTTGCCCCCGCCTCCACACCCATGTTGCACATGGTAAGGCGCTGGTCGACGCTCAGGGAGTGGATCACAGGGCCTGCCAGTTGCATGGCCCGGTAGAGGGCACCCGCGACACCGATGCGGCCGAGTGTGTGCAGGATCAGGTCCTTCGCCCCCACCCATGGTCTGAGCTGACCTGAGTAGACAAAGAGCATCGTCTCGGGGACACGCAGCCAGATTTCGCCCAGCGCCATGGCCGCTGCCACGTCGGTGCTTCCGAACCCAGAGGCGAAGGCCCCCAATGCCCCAAAGGAAGTCGTGTGTGAATCCGCCCCGACGATGACCATGCCGGGCCGGATCAGCCCCTCCTCTGGGAAGAGGGCGTGCTCGATGCCAAAATTGCTCCCTCGCCCCGCCTCGAAGTAGTGAGTCAGCCCCTGCTCGCGGGCAAAGTCGCGCAGGAACTTGGTTTTCGCGGCGCTTTCCACGGTCGCGTTCGGCACAAAGTGGTCGCAGACGACAGCCACCTTCTCGCGATCAAAGACGCGCTCGACCTGCATGCGCTTGAACTCGATGACCGCCAGTGGCATGGTGGTGTCTTGACCGAACACCAGGTCGACCCGCGCGTTGACGATATCGCCGGCCCGCACCTGCTCCTGGCCCGACGCGCGGGCCAGGAGCTTTTCTGTCAGCGTCATTCCCATCTTGGCTGCCACCCTTCGAGACGCCCTACAGCGTCAGGGCCAGAACCGCTTTCTGTGCATGGAGCCGGTTCTCCAACTGGTCGTACACGATCGACCGGGGTCCGTCCATGACTGCGTCGGTCACCTCCAGGCCGCGATCGGCGGGCAGTGGATGCATGAACTTGACCGTCCGGTCAGACAGATCAAGCAAATCGTCGTTGACGATCCACTGCCTCAGATCCTCGTCGCGCTTCTGGATCTCTTTCCAGGGTAGGGTCAAGCTGCCCCAAGACTTGCAGTAGAGGATGTGGGCATCTCGCGCCGCTTCCTTCATGTCGTGGACAATCTCGATCTTGGCGCCGCTCGCCTTCGCAAGGCCCTTGGCCTTGGCCATGTACTCAGGGTCCAGGTCAAAGTCCTGGGGATATGCCAGGGTCAAGTCGAATCCAAGGATCGAGGCTGCTGTCACCCAACCATTCGGCACTCCGGGCGACTTTTCGCGCATGGAATAGGCCCAGCTCAGGACGATCTTCTTGTTCTCCAGGTTCCGGAGCTTCTCTATCGCCGTCATGACGTCGGCCAACACTTGGCAGGGATGTTCGCCGTCGTCGAGCATGTTGATTACGGGGATGCGCGCGGCGTCGGCGATGGTCCTGAGCACCCGGCGCGACTCGCCGTACGGCTCCACGTTGTAGAGCCGGATGGCAACGCCGTCCAGATAGCGGTCCATCGTGCGCGCCGTGTCCACCCACGTCTCCTTGTTGGTGAGCTGCAGCATGTCGGCAGTGTAGAACTGCGCATGCCCACCCAACTGCGTCATCCCCGTCTCGAAGGAGATGCGGGTGCGCGTAGAAGGCTTCGCGAAAAGCATGCCCAGGCTCTTGCCCTCCAGCACACGGTGGGGCGCACGCCGTCCCTGGGCTCGCTTCAGCTCCTCCGCCGTATCCAGCAGGAAGTAGAGATCCTCTCGATCATAGTCGGCCAGGCTGATAAAGTCTCTGCCGGCGAAGCCTGCACGTCTTGGTTGCGAAAGATCCATGGTATTCTCTCCTTAGCCTTCGATACTCTAGCCTGTCAGGGAAAACAGCGCGCCGATGTCCTGCACATCTTCGATGTTCTGCACGAACTGGATGACGCGCTCGACGCGATTCGAGTCAATCTCGTGCAGCGCCAGGTTCCGGAACTTGGTCCTCCAGGTCCTGCTGGGTGACGGGGTTCCGGTAGTCGCCTTTGGGGTCATCCACCACGGAGACGTATTCCGTCCCGTCTTCCATGGTCACATGCACGGCGCAGGAATAGTGCTCCGGGTAGCGGCGCTCGAACTCGTCGTCCACCACCCAGTCCACTTTCTCCATCAGTTCGCGGACGTCCGGCCGGAAAATGTTCTCTGGTACAAAGGTGTCGACGTTGACCTTGCCGTCGATCAGGGCGATGGCCGCCTGCCATGGCATGCTGAACTGGCAGTCGACGACGTTCTGCGGGTCGCGTTTCCGCGGCATGGCCAGCAGCCGGATGGTGTAATCCGACGAGCGGATGAAGATTCGCTTGATCTTGGTCCAATCGGGCCGGTATCGCGCCACGATATCCAGGCACGCATCCAGGTGGCCCGCTGAATAGCGGCAGCAGGGGTACACCTTGATGCTCGAATCGGCAAAGGTCCACGTCTCGCCCAGCCCATCCGTGATCCACCGGGTGTCATACTGAAGCTGATAGGAGTAGGCCTGCATGAAGCCATCTGTCCCCTCGATGATCTCTGGCGGACCGTTGAAGCCTTTCTGGGCCATCAGCGCCGAGATGATGCCGACCATGGCCGGATGGCCGGCCTGCAGGCGCTTGGTATAGGATCCCGAGGTGTTCCAGGCCATCAGACCGCCGACCTGGCTGCCCGCGATCCCCTGCGCATTCACCATCTGCGGGACATCGAGCTTGAGCAGCTTGGCCGCCGAGATCGTCGCGCCAAAGGTGCCGCACGTGCTGCTGGGATGGAACCCCTGGTAGTAGGTCTTGCCCAGGAACGCCGATCCCAACCGGCATACCACCTCGTTGCCCAGGGCGATTGCCTCGATCACCTGCTTGCCGGTGGCATGCAGCTTCTCGCCCATCGCCAGGCTGACGGGGATGGTTGCCACACTGGGGTGCGCGTTCGACTCGTTGTGGTCGTCGGCAAAGTCAAAGGCATACCCCTGCATGGCATTCGCAAAGGCGGCATGCGGGGCTGCCACCTTCCGCCCGTGGCCGATGACCGTGCTCTCCGGCGGACCGTCCAACTCGAGGGCCAGCTCCGTCGCGATCCGGCTTGATTCGATCTGCTTGGAGCCGATCATCGACCCCATAAGGTCCATGACAAGG
Organism: uncultured Chloroflexia bacterium; assembly: GCA_963701775.1. GTDB lineage: Bacteria > Chloroflexota > Anaerolineae > JAAYZQ01 > JAAYZQ01 > DAOQVR01. The sequence goes on along the minus strand of CAVPBH010000020.1, from coordinate 134,105 downwards.
TTCCTGGCGTGCCTGCGCGCTTTGTCGGGCAGATCCTCGTAGCGAAGGTTGAGAGTCAGCTCGGCGATCAGTTGGCTAATCGTTTTCTTCTCACTCATTCTTGTATGCTCTCCCATAGTAATCCATTTCAATCGCCCAGCACTGTCACGCCGATGACGTGGGTTGGGCAGTTGTTGACGCAGAATGTGCACTGGATGCACTCATCTTCGACGATATAGTTGTAGCCGTCGGCTCGGCGCACGGCCTGTACCGGGCAAACCGTATAGCAGACATCACATTGGTTACACTTCTCCTGGTCGATGGACACGCGCAGGGGCTTGAGTGCCATCTCATTGACGCGGCGCATTTCTTCCAGGCCCGTACCCCGAAGCTCGTCCATCGTCAGCCCTTGGTCCATCAGGTACTCGCCCAGCCCTTTGACCAGCTTCGGGAAGACTGCAGGACCCTCCACCATCGCGGCCGTGCATACGCCGATCCCGGTGGCCCCCGCGATGATCATCTCCACGGCATCCTCCCACGTTGCCACTCCTCCGATGCCGATGATGGGCAGCTTGGTCCGCCGGAAGATCTCGACCACGTAGCCGATGGCGTTCTCCCGGATGGAACGTCCCGAGAGCTCTGGCATCCAATTCGCCGATGGTTCGGGCCAGCCTGGGCCGGCGCGTGTTGATATCGAACGAGATGGCCGGAAAGATCGTGTCGCGCGAGGCGATGGCATCTGCCCCCGCGTCCTCGACCGCTCGCACCAGGTCGACCAGGTTCGACGGCTCAGGCAGCAGCTTGCCGATGATCGGCACCTTGACGGCCTTTTTGGCAGCGCGGATCACCTCGTACGTGCGCTGCGGGCTCTGGACGGCGCCAATCCCCGATCCATCCACCACGTTAGGCGCCGAGCCAAACGCCGACAGCTCAATCGCGTCCGCTCCAGCTTCGACCGCCATGGGCGCCATGCGCTTGATGTCATCGGCGGGTGTGTTCGTCACGGCCTGGAGGTTCACGATGACCGGTACGCCCCCCTCCTTGGCGATCGCGATCTCGCGCTCGCACCACTCCTCAAAGGAGTGCGCTGACCAGGGATCCGTCAGCAGCAGGCTGAGCCGGTCCTTCTTCTTGTGCGATAGGCTCATACGCTGTCCTGGAGAGGGCACGACACCGATCGATTTGGTCACGACGGCTCCCGGCCTGCCGCTTGCCATGCGCTTGAGCGAAGCGCCTGTGACGCCGGGTGGCCCGGCCGCGACGATGAATGGATTCTCCAGTTCCAGATCGCCGATCCGAATACTCAGCTCCACGTCTATTCCTCCTCACGCGTCAAGCTCTGCCTGGGCTGCCCCTCGGCAGGCTGGTACAGTTCCGGCCGGTTGTAGCGCCACAGGCCGGGTATGGTCTTGTAGAACTTGGGAAAGCTCAGGGCTTCATCCTGCTCCCGCAGATAGGCCAGCCTGTCCAGGTCGAGCTCGGCCAGGAGAACGCCCTCCTTCAGCGAGCAGGCGATCTCGCCCTCTGGGCTGCAAATATGCGCAAACCCTTCCTCGACCCCGAAGAGGTTCACGCAGGACGCGGTGTAGATCAGGTTCTCGGTCGCACGTGCCTGGATCAGATTGGCCCATACGGATGCCAGGTGGTACAGCATGCCCCCGGTCGGGAAGAGCACCAAGTCCGCGCCCCGCATGGCCAACGTCCTGCACAGCTCAGGGAACCAGGCCTCCCAACAGATCAGAAGCCCTACCCTTCCCCACGGCGTCTCGGCCAGGGCAAAGTCATCCCCTGGAATCGTGCGTTTGCCCGAGAGCTCGGCATCCACTGGTGAGGGGATCATCTTGGCGTACTGGGCGATTGGCTCGCCTCCCGGCCCGAGCATCTGGAAAACATTGCGGAAGTCGCCTTTGCCAGGCTCTTGCTCTCCGCCTGCTGGCTGCATGAAACCATACGCCACGCAGATTCGGTACTCGCGGGCTACAGCCCCCAGCGCCTCCTCCGCGGACCAGTCGGCAGGCTCACTGTAAGGACCGGGGTAACACTCCGGGAAGGCCACGATCTGTGCCCCCTGCTCTGCAGCCTGGCGCGCATAGGCCACTGCTCGGGCGAGGTTGGCCCGCTCGCCGGGCCTCACAGTCCGGGGTTGTATCACCGCCAGCCGCACGCTTCGGGTCATGCCTGCTCCTCGATCCACGCGCGCCAGCCGTCCAGGGTCATGCGCCGGCAAAAGAACATGTCCTGCAGCGTCTCCACGGCAAACTCCTCGGTGCTGGCGTCGGTGCAATCTTTGATTACGATAGGCCTGTAGCGATAGTTGTAGGCCGAAACGACCGTGTGCCGCACATCGACGTTGGTCGGGCCGCCGATTACGACGAGCCTTTCTATGCCTTTCTCGCGCAGCCACGGGTCCAGTCCCGTTTCGTAGAAGGCATCGTACCCACGTTTCCCGAGGACGGTGTCACCGGGCAGGGGTGCGATCTCGTCGGCAACCATGGCGCCGGGCGTTCCCACAACTCCATGGGGCCGGCGTACCCGGAACTCCCAGTCGTCCGGCAAATGTGCATCCATGGCATACACGATGGGAAGCGCCCGCCTCCGGGAAATCGACAAAAGCTCCTGCATCGCGCCCAACCTGCTCGCCAGGCGCTGCCCGTTCTCGGGCAGGTTGTGGGCCACCAGGTCGCGGTTGACGTTCACCACCAAGACGGCGAGCCGCGCCGGGCCCGGTTCCCCTTCGGTGCTCGATGGCCCCTGCTCCCCGGCCAGGAATTCCTGGCCGGTCATCACCGGCCCCAGCGTAGCGGCGAACTCACGCATGGCCCGGTTGTGCATGCCGGCCGTCCGCGAGTAGAGGCAGTCCGCAAGGGCAACCACCTGGCAGCGCCGCATGAAGCCGTCGGCCGCCGAGTACAGGGCACATACATTGCTCGGCCGTCCCACAATGGCGATCCGCCGGATGCCCTCCTCCCGAAGGTACAGGTCCAGGTCGGTGCCAAAGAAGGCACTGAACCGGCGCTTGCCGACGCTGTAGTCATGTTCCCCAAGCGGCAGAAGGCCGTCCACGAGCTGCGCCCCGTCGGTGCCACGCACAGCATGCGGCTGACCGACCGAAAAGTCGGTAAACTCCTTGTCTCCTGGCCGGTGCTGATCCTGAATGAAGATGATCGGGTAACCAGCCTCCCGCGCGGCGCGTATGAACGACACGGTTCGCGCGAGGATCTCCCCATACTCGGGCGGCATCGGAAACGGCTTGGCCCGCTCGATCATGTCCACGAGCAGGTTGACTACGACTATGGCGGTTCGCTTCGAAGGTGCGCCCATGCATGCTCCCCATCCCCCCGCCGTGGCGGGGGGATGCCTGGTCCATGTCACTTGTTGAGTGATTTGAGCGCCTGCTCAAAGATCTCCAACGCCTGGCCCACCTGCGCCTGGCTGATCACCAGGGGGGGCGATACCCGCACGGTCGTCCCGGAGTTGACGGTCCAGCACACCACCGCGCCCAGCTCGTTCACCTTCCCTACAAAGGGGGGCGTATCTTCCTCGTGCTGCAGCTCCAGGGCGGTCAACAGGCCGCGCCCCCGGACCTCCTTGATCAGGTGCGGATACCTTTCGCGAAGGGCGTTCATCCCCGCCACCAACTCCGCGCCGCGGTCTCGGGCATTCTGGAGAAGGTTCTCCTCCTCGATCACCTTGATGGTGGCGACGGCGGCCGCGCAGCAGACCGGATTCCCGCCAAACGTCGTGCAGTGCACCAGGGGTGGATCGCTCAACTCGCACATCAGCTCCCTGGATCCGATGAATCCCCCGAGCGGCATGCCCGAAGCAATGCCCTTAGCCATGGTCATGATGTCTGGCACAACGCCATAGTGCTCGGAGGCAAACCAGGCACCGGTGCGCCCAAACCCCGTCTGGATCTCGTCGACGATGAGAAGCGCCCCGTACTCGTGGGCCACATCCCGCAAGGCCGGCAGGAAGTCGTCGTTGCATGGCCGGATGCCACCCTCTCCCTGGATAGGCTCCACAATGATCGCCGCCACGTCGTCGCTCATCATCGCCCGGGTCGTCTGGATATCGTTGAACGGCACCTCCACCGCCCAGGGGTACAGGGGCTCGAAGGGGTCCTTGTAGAGCCGCTTGGCGCTCAGAGACAGCGTCATGTAGGTGCGGCCGTGGAATGCCTTCTTGAAGTACATCAGCTTCTTGCGGCCCGTGGCTTTGACGGCCAGCTTGATGGCGCCTTCCACTGCCTCAGCACCGCTGTTGCAGAAAAAGGTGCTCTCCAGGTCACCTGGGGCGCGCTCTGCGATCAACTGGGCGAGCTCGGCCTGGATGGGGTAGATGAAATTGCCGAACGCGTTGCCATGGATGATATGCCGCGCCTGCTCGCAAATCGCCTCGACCACCCGCGGGTGAGAATGGCCGGTCGCCACCACCGCGATCCCGCCGATGAGGTCAAGGTATTCTTCGCCCTCGGCCGTCTTCAGGATACATCCCTTGCCATCCACAGCCAGAATGCTCTTTGGCGTCGGGAAAAGCTGGGTCACGTACCGCCTGTCAATCTCCCGTATCTCCTGCGAACTCTTCATCTCCGACCTCCCATAGTAATTGTCTACTCGACTGGATTCTGCTTCTTCGCGCCAAGTCCTGCCAGGACCTTGTCTCGTGTCGCGGGCAATCCCTTGATCCGCACGCCCACGGCGTTGTCGATGGCGTTGATGATGGCCGGCGCAGTGGGCATGTAAGCCCCTTCGCCCACACCTTTCGCTCCATATGGCCCATAGGGGTGAGGATCCTCAACCATGATGGTCTTGATCTCGGTCGGGACGGTGCTCCGGGGCGTCGCCAGCTTGTACAGCGAATCGGATAGAATCCTCCCGCTTTCCTGCACAAACTCCTCACTCAGTGCATACCCCATCCCCATGACCACGGCACCCTCTAGCTGCCCCTCCACCGCAGTGGGCCGGATGGCGGTACCGACGTCGTGGGCGGCAATCACCTTGAGCACGTCGACCTGGCCGGTCTCTTCGTCTACCTCCACCACGGCCACTTGGCAGCCGTAGCAGAAGGCCGGGTAGTTGGCATACTCTTCCGTGCCGATCCCCATCGCTTCGCGCTGTTCTGCGCTCAGGATTCGGTATGTCTTGTGTGGCACGTAGTGGTGGGCCACCTGTAGCCTATCTCCCCGCTCCTCTGCGATCTTGGCCAGGTCTTCCAGGCTCCCGAGCCGCTCCTCCGCCGCCAGGTCGATCAGCTGGCCGTCCTCCGTGAGCTTGATCCGCGCCGGATCGGCACCATAGACCTGGGCTGCGTATTCCAGCAGTTGAGTCCTGAATAGTCCGGTGACCTCAAAGGTTGCCTGGCCGGTGATGTGGGTCTGGCGAGAAGCTGCCGTGATCCCTCCATCGGTGGACCTCGTCGTATCCCCGGTGATGTCGTGGACCCGCTCATAGTCCACGCCAAGAGTGCGTGCCGCGATGGCGCACATGGCAGAGGAAGCTCCCTGCCCCATGTCGATCGCACCGTGGCGGAGCTGCACGCTGCCGTCCGCCTGAAGCTCCATGGCAACGTGGACACTGTCGTCGTTGCCGATTCCCAGCCCGACGTTCTTCATGCCCGCAGCGACTCCCACGCCCAGGCGCTTGCCCGGCCTGGCCGCCGGCAGCCCGGCGCGCCTCAATTCTGCCTCGGCCGCAGCCAGCACCAGCTTGGCACCGACGCTGTGCGTCAGGATCTGCCCGGTGACGAGCGTCGAGCCCACATCGTACATGTTGATACGCCGCACTTCAAAGGGATCCATCCCGAGTGCCTGCGCCAGCCGATCCACCTGGGACTCCATCGCAAAGGTGATCTGCTGTGCGCCAAAGCCGCGCATTGCCCCGCACGAAACGTTGTTGGTGCGCGCCGAAACGCCCGTCACGCGAACGTTGGGGATCTCGTACGGTCCCGATGAGAAGACTGTTGCCTGCTCCAGCACATCGTCCGATGTAGACCGGTAAGCGCCGCCATCGGCGACCAGCTCGGCCTGGAGCGCGACGATCTTGCCATCCCGCCGGGCGCCCAGCTTATAGTGCATCCAGAACGGATGGCGCTTCACGTGCATCCGGATCGACTCGGGCCGTTCCAGCACCACCTTGACCGGCCGGCCTGTCAGGTAGGCGCCCAGGGCCAAGAAGGGCTGCACCGTCAAATCCATCTTGCCGCCAAAGGCCCCCCCGACAGGCGTCTGCACGACGCGCACGCGCTCCGGGGGCAGCCCCAGGATATCGGCAAGCTGCATCCGGTCGCCTGGCGGCCATTGTGTTGCCTCGTAGACGGTCACCACCTCTCCGTCCATCAAACCCACGCCCCCTTCCGTCTCCAGAAAGGCGTGCTCGATGGCCTGCGTGCGATAGTCGTCTTCGATGATGATCTCCGCTTCGGCGAAGCCGGCTGCGATGTTCCCCTTTTCCACCAACGTGCGGTGGAATACATTCGAGTCGCCCTTTAGGATAGGAGCTCCGGGAGCGAGAGCCTCCTGCGGGCTGAACACCCCCGGAAGCGTCCGGTATTCCACTCGGACCTTCTGGGCAGCCTCCGTTGCTGCTTCGAGCGTGTCGGCGTAGACCGCTGCCACCGCTTCCCCGACGAATAGCACCCGGTCTGAGGCGAGGGCGGGCTGATCATAGCCCATCGAGCCGAACATGTTCTTGCCGGGGACATCCTTGTGGGTGATCACTCTCTGGACGCCCTTGACGGCCTCTGCTTCGGACGTGTCTATGCTCAGGACCTCGGCGTGCGCATGCTCGCTGAAGACGATGCGGCCGTAGAGCATCCCCTCCAGCTTTATGTCGCCGCCGTAGACCTCCCGGCCCGTCACCCGGGCCAGGGCGTCTTTGCGCGGCGCCGTCCGCTTGGTGAGCTCGCGCTTAGTGCCCCTCATCACGGAGGCAGCATCGCGGATGGCATCGACGATCTTGGTATAGCCGGTACACCGGCAGAAATTGCTGCCCAGCCCTTCCTTGATCTCTCGAGCCGTAGGGTCTGGGATTTGTTCCAGGAGCGACACGGCCGCAAGGACCATGCCCGGAGTACAATAGCCGCACTGGACGGCATCATGGTAGAGAAACGCCTGCTGGATGGGGTGCAGCGTGTCGCCCTGCGCGACCCCCTCGATGGTCACAACCTGGCGGCCATGCGCCTTCGCCGCCGGATAGAGGCATCCGACCACAGGTTGGCCGTCAACCAGGACAGTGCACGCGCCGCATTCTCCTTCGCCGCACCCGATCTTGGTCCCGGTGAGCCCCAGGTCTTCGCGTAGAACGTGGGCCAGCGTCGCACCGGGCGCCGCGTCGACGCTTCTGGGCTGCCCGTTCACCGAGAACCAAAGCGCTCCTCCCTCGCCGGCTGCCGTGCCGTCGCCAGCCAGAGGGGCCTTGGCCCAGGAGCGGTCCCAGGAAAAGCGGCCGGCCACACTGGCCTGCATCCCCTCGCGGGCCGACTGCACCGCGCGGCGCAGTGCGCGGCGGATCAGGACCTGCACGACCTCTTCCCGGTACTCCTTCGTCGCGCGCAGCCGGCTCGTGCGTAGCGTGCAGGCAAAGGCCGCCTGCCTTGCAGCGATCTCGAACTCGGACTCGTCGCACTGGGCGCCCCGCAAATAGTCCTCCGCACAGGTTGCCCGCAGCGGCGTATCCGCGACAGGTCCGATCGCGATGCGCACCCATTCAATGTGCTCCAGGTCTTCCGCGAGCTGCAGCTCCACCCCGCAGCAGGCGATCGGAAGGGCCATCACCTCCCGCTTGGCGATCCGTTCGTAGGCCGAGGCCTGCCGTGGGCCGGGCTTGCGCCAGCGGAAACGGGTGATCATCTGCCGGGTTGGGTCCAATCGAGACCGCCCGGGGCCAAGGAACAGGCTGGATACGGCCACCCAAGTGCGGTGAGCCGGTTCGGGACCTTCTCCCAATTGGGTCACCTCCGCCTCGGCCCCGAGCGCCATCAATGCCATGCTTCCGTCGGCGGCCGGGTGTGCCGTGACCACGTTTCCGGCCAGGGTCCCGACGTTCTGGATCGACCAGGCAGCCACGGCATGGGAGGCTTCGGCCAGGACAAAGCCCAGGCGGTTGACGATGGGCGAGGTCCATAGTTGGTGAAATGTGGCATTCGCGCCCACGTAGACGTGGCTCTCGTCCTGCTCGATCGCGTCGATGCCCGGGATGCACGTCGTGTCGACGACACACTCTGGTGCATGCTTGCCCTCGTGGACGTCGATCACCAAGTCGCTGGCGCCGGCAATCAGCCGGGCTTTGCCCTGCCAACGGTTCAGCGTCTGGAGTGCGTCCTCAACCGATGTCGCGGTGTAGTACTCTTTCCACATAGCATACCTCTCGGCTACCAACGTCACAGATCCTCTAGCCTGCGCCCAGCCTCGCGCCTTCCCACAGCCTGGCTATGGTCTGCATTGCACGCTCGCGGGCTGCTTCCTCGTCGACCGTCCGCACGTGTCCCTCTTCCACCACAAGCTCCCCGTCCACAAAGACGTGGCTCACATCCGACCCCAGCGCCCCCACCACAAGGTGATACACCACGTTCTCGGCAAGCAGAGGCGAAGGTGAGTTGTCTCGCAGGATGACCATGTCGGCCAACTGGCCAGGCGCCAGGCTCCCCGCAGCCAGGTGGAGCGCCTGGCCCGCCCGGTTGGTGTGCAGCGACAGCACGTCGTACGCCGAGACCTCGCCTGGGGTCTGCAGCGAGTGCAAAAGCAGCGTCGTGCTCATGTTGACAAACGGGTCAAACGCCCGGATGAAGCCGTCGTCTCCCAGGCTGACGTTCACGCCCGCTTGGAGCATCTGGGCCAGTGGGGCAGCTCCTGTGCCTATCTCCATGTTCGACACGGGATTGTGTGTTACCTGAACGCCCGAATCCGCCAGCACCTCGATCTCACCCTGATCAAGGTGGACACACTGAGAGCCCAAGGTATACGAGTCCAGGATGCCCAGCTGGTGGAGATAGTGAACAGGCCGCTTTCCGAAGCGGCTGAGGGTGTCTTCGACGTGGTGGGTGCCCTCAGAGATGTGAAGCTGGAACAGGGCGTCGTGCTGGCGCGCAATCTCCTTTGCCCGTTGGATGTAGGGGCCGCTGCACGAAAACGTGGTGTGCACACTCATCAGGCCACGCACGCGGCCCTTCAGTCCCAGGATACGCTCGTTCTCCACCAGCAGCTTCTGTGCGACGTTTTCCCCGGCCCGCTCCGTCGCTTCGTTGGAGACAAAGGCGCGGGCACCCGTGGCCTCGATTGCCTCTGCCTCCCCGAGCATAAAGCCGGGCTCCGCGTACGGGGCCTCCATGACATCGCAGAAACAGGTGAACCCGCTCTTCAGGTGGAGGATCGAAGCGTAGGCAGCGAGGCTAGCCACATCGTCCGCGCGGAGCACATCCTCCACGAACGGCCACCAGTACTGCTTGAGGAACGGCCAGAAGCCGGCCGGCGCAGGCACCGGGTGCCCATAGGCCACCAGCCCGTGCAGGTGCGTGTGGGTGCTGATGAGCCCCGGGATGAGGATGCCGTCGACGTACAGATCGGTCTGCTCTCCGTGGGCATTGGCCGTGACCCTGGTGATGGTTTGGCCCTCGATCTCGATGACCGGATCAGCGATTACTCCCTGGTCGGTCATGGTAACGGCCAACTTGGCGCCTATCTTCATCGACTTCTCTCCTGTCCCTTTCCGTCGCCGCGGCCGCCTTCTCCGGCCGCGTCCCGTGCTAGAGGAGGTACTCCAGCCCCAGAGCGGCCAGCTTGCCGGGCCGTGGATGGCCGTTCACGTCCCAATCGCGGAGCTGGTAGTAGGCCCGCATGCCTTCCCGGTACTTGTCGGGGGCCACCATCCCCTCCTGGATGCGCCGCGGAAGAGTATCGAGCGATGCATTCACCCCACGGCGGACGTTGAGGGCGCGCTCCAGGGTATAGATCCGCTCGCCGGCGATGGCCAGTTCCTCGTCGGTGAACGGATGGCCCAAGACCGCGCTGAGCGCTCGACCATAGTAGGGCTGCAGCGTGCCGGCCATGAACGTGCAGACAATCAGCGAGTCGCGCACGCAGCCGGCATCGTGGTAGCGGGCCACCATCTCGGCCAGCTCGGAGCCCGAGAAATCCGCACCGCTCAGCTCGTCCCCCACGGTCCAGGCTCGGCTGTGGCAGCCTCCTCGGTTGGCCGTCGAATAGGAAATGGCCATGCCGGTGAGCTTGCGCGGATCGTAGGCCGCCAGTTCCAGGCCCTTCACCTGCATCGCATAGTCCACCCCAAGCTGCTGGGCCGCAGCGCGCGTTCCCATTGCCAGGAGGTCCCCCTCACCCTCGCGATAGCCGATCTTGCGCACGAGAGGAAGGATGTTGGATGGATCGTCGAGGGTGCCGGTATACTCCCGGTAGAACGCCACCGTGTTGCCGGTGGAAATCGTATCGATTCCGAGATCGTTGCACAGGGCATTTGCGCGCGCGATCAGCGCATAGTCGTCTACGCAGTTGTCTCCGCCAAACGACCACACCGTCTCGTATTCGGCCGCCTCCAGCTCTTCACCGTCCACCCGCACATGCAGGCGGCAGCGCACCGGGCAGGCTGGGCAGGTCGTCCGCTTGAAAACATACTCCTCCGCAATCCGCTCCCCGTAGATCCGCTCGGCCGCCGGGAAGTACCTCTCGCGGTGGTTGCCGGTCGGGAAAGCGTGGAACTCGTTCACCGGCGCGACGAGGTTAGGCGTGCTGATCGGGCCCTGCACCTGCATCAAGAAGCTCGAATCGCGGACGGCCTGCATCGCCTCGCGGGTGACGGCCTTCAGCCCATCCAGATCGGCGATGGGCATGCGGGCGCGGCCAACTGCCACGATCGCCTTGACGTTCTTGCTGCCCAACACGGCGCCCAGGCCACACCGGCCGGCCGAATGGCTCTCATCGCCGCGTACACACGCCGTCGATACCAGGCGCTCGCCTGCCGGCCCAATCACGGCTGCCCGCAGCTCGATGTACTCGCGCTCCAGTGCTGCCCGCGTCTCGGACACAGTCAACCCCCATAGATCGGGGCGGGGCACAACCTGCACGCCATCCTCGCCCACCACCACGATGGATGGCTGCGCCGCCCGGCCTTCCAGCACCAACGCCAGGGTGCCGGTGCGCGCGAAGGCCGTGCCAAAGTCGCCGCCCATCCAGCTCCCGGCCGTCAGGCCGGTGAGTGGCGAGACCCCGAAGAAACAGATGCGGTTGGCGCCGGGGAAACCGGTGTCTGTGAGGCTGCCGGCGGAAACGACCAGCGGCAGGTCAGGGTGCAGGGGTGGCAGGCTGAGATCCGCATCCGCCATCAGGCGCGCGCCCAGCCCGGAGCCGCCGAGGTAGCTGCGCTGGAGGGTGGGGTCGATGGTGGCTTGAGTTAGGCTACCCGAGTTCAGATCGAGCTTTCTTACAGTCGCCAAAGTCTTCTCCTCTGCTTCTCTGCAGTTTCGCCGATCCGAAGATGCTGGCGGTCGACTCTCCTTGATTTGCTGAGAAGGACTGTAGCAGTACCTTCGCCAGACAGTGTATATTCTACTATATACAATCCAGAGTGTCAAGCCAGATACCGGATGAGGCAGGGCGCTGACAAGGCAGCGTACGGTCTATGCCCCTTCTTCGCGGCGATAGGAGTGACCGAGGGCAGCTGGGCCAGCCGAGCGTCCTACGACCCCTACCAAGGCCGCAAAGTAAGCACATAGGGCAAAATCACGAGTAGCTGATAGGGAATGCCTATATCGAAGGCCTGCAGCCGGAGCTGAAGGGCGTCGGCTACGCCAAAGAGCATGCACGCTACGAGCACCCCGGCCGGGTTCCAGCGGCCAAAGATGACGGCCGCCAGCGCGATGAACCCGCGGCCCGCCGTCATATTCTCGACGAATAGGTTGAGCTGCCCCAACGACAGCGCGGCACCACCCAGTCCCGCAAACGCTCCGGCGACAACCGTGCAAACGTACCGGGTCCGGTTGACACGGATGGCGACCGTGTCGGCCGCCCTTGGGTTCTCTCCTACGGAGCGGATTTGCAGGCCCCAGGTTGTCTTGAAGAGAAGGAAGGCCATTGCGGGTACCAGGGCTAGGGCCAGATAGGTTAGCGCTGTGTGCTGGAATAGGACCTGGCCGAGGAATGGGATATCTGATAGAACTGGTATCCGGATTGGCGCGAAAGACGTGATCCGGGCCGGCACGCTCGTTATGCCCAGGATCGCCCGGTTGAGAACGGCGGTCAGACCGAGCATAAGCAGGTTGATGGCAATTCCCGATACGATCTGGTTTGCGCCAAAGGTGAGGCAGACCAGGGCATGCAGAAACGCCACGCCGCCTCCCGCAGCCATCGCTGCCAGGAGTCCGACATAGACACTGCCAGAAAAATAGGCGGCAAGGAAGCCCGCCAGGCAGCCCGCCAGCATCATGCCTTCCAGACCAATGTTCAGTACGCCAGCTCTCTCGCTGACGGTCTCACCGAGGGCAGCGAACAACAGAGGGGTCGATAGGCGCACTCCCGCCGAAAGAACGTCGGCCGAAAAGAGCAACCCCAGGAGCTCTAGCCACATGGCGATTCCTCTCCTTTCAGTTGCCAGCCCCGGGCCAGCTTCTGGCGCAAGAGACCTACCGAGATCACAAACAGAACTGCCAGGGCTTGCACCACATAGATGACGTTGATGGAGACCCCGGCTGCCCTCTCCATCTGGCCCGCACCACTGCGGAGGGCGCCGAAGAATAGGGAGGCGGCCACAACTCCGAGGGGATTTGATCCTCCTAGAAGGGCAACGGCCACAGCATCGTAGCCATAGCCCGGCGAAAAGAACTCCCTCAGCCGTTGTTGTACCCCCAGGATCTCTGCCGTCCCCGCGAGCCCGGCGAGCCCGCCGCTGATGACCATGGCCAGGATGATGCTGCGTTTCACGTTCATACCCGCGGCGCGGGCTGCCGAAGGGTTGGCTCCCACTGCTCGAATCCGGAAGCCAAAGGGAGTGCGAAAGAGAACGAAGTAGAGAAGAACGGCAGCAACGAGACCTATCAGGGTGCCTGCGTGCATCCGTATGCCAGGGATGAGGATGGGCAGTTGGGCCACCTCGGGTATGCGTGCCGTCTGTGGCAGGTAGCCCGGTGGCTCAATCATCGGACCCTGGACCATGAGGCTAACCAGGTAGGCTGCGACATAGTTCAGCAGGATGGTGGAGATGATCTCGTTGATGCCGCGGACGGCCCTGAGCACGCCCGCAATTGCTCCCCAGAATGCACCTCCTGCGAATCCTGCCATCAGCGCCAGCACCAGCACAAGTGGGTAAGGCAGCGACGGCGAGTTCAGCGCAACCCAGACCGCAGCCATAGCACCGATGTAGATCTGGCCTTCGCCGCCGATGTTGAAAAGGCCACAGCGCAAGGCAAAGGCAACGCCAAGACCGGCCAACATCAGGGGAGTTGCGCGAGTCAATGTCACGCCAATGCTGTTCAGGCTTCCAAAGGCGCCCCGTACGAGTGCTGCGAAGGCCTCCAGCGGGTCTGCCCCCAGCAGCCAGATCATCAGCAGGCTCACGACGAGTGAAAAGGCAATCGCAATCACTGGGAGCGCTGCATTGATGGCCTGCCAGATGGAAACGGATCGAGCTTTCCTGGCGGTCATGTCGTGGCAACCTCCTGGTTGGTCCGATGGACCCCCGCAAGCATCAGTCCAAGCTCGTGTAGGTCAACCTGAGAGGCGGGCATTTCTCCGACGATCTGCCCTTCGTAGAGGACTGCAACCCGGTCGCTGAGAGCCAGCACCTCATCCAATTCGGTCGAAATCAGCAAGATGCCTGCGCCTTCGCCCCTCTGCCTGAGCAGCAGGCGATGTACGGATTCGGTGGCGCCCACATCCAGGCCGCGGGTCGGCTGGGCAGCCACCATCAAGTCGGGTTTCCTCTCGATCTCGCGAGCCACGACGACCTTTTGTTGGTTTCCCCCAGAAAGGAATCGGGTCTGGCTCTGGGGATCACCGGCATGAATATCGTACTGGGCTATGATCGCCTTTGAGTGAGCTTCGATGGCATGGATATCGAGCATGCCCCGGCGACAATAGGGCGCCGCCGAAGGCTCCTTCAGCATGAGGTTTTCGCCGATCGAAAAATCGGTGATCAATCCCATCCCGCATCGATCGGCGGGGATGTAAGCCACTCCACGTTCGATCACATCGCGTGGATGGCAGTGCGTCAGGTCAGTGCCCCGAACCAGAACCGTGCCGCGGTTTATGCGGCGCAGCCCGTTCAGCGCCTCGGCCAATTCCTGCTGGCCATTGCCATCCACACCGGCGATGCCGAGAATCTCGCCGCGCTTGACCGACAGTGAGAGCCCCTTGACAGCGTCGAGACCGCGGTCATCCTTGACCCAGAGATCGCGCGCCTCGAGCACGCAGTCACCACACAGAACCTGGTCACGCTGCAAGTCGAAGGATACTTCTCGCCCTACCATGAGGATGGCCAGCTCACGTGTGCTCGTGTCGGCCACTTTCACAGTGGCGACTGACCGCCCGCGGCGGAGGACAGTGACGCGGTCACAAATCCCCATCACTTCTTTCAGCTTGTGGCTGATGAAGATGATCGAGCTGCCTGCTGCCACCATGTCGCGCAGTATCCGGAATAGCTCAGAAGTTTCGGGTGGGCTCAGAACTGATGTAGGCTCGTCGAGTATCAGGAGCTCGGCCCCGCGGTAGAGCGCCTTCACAATCTCGACGCGCTGCTGGGCTCCTACGGGGAGCTGCCAAATCCTTGACTTGGGATCAACCTTGAGTCCATAGGCATCAGACAGTTCAGATATCCTCTTTTCGGCCTGTCCCAGATCGAGGAGGGGTTGCCTTCGGCTGCGCATGCCCAGAACAATGTTCTCGGTGACGGTGAACTGGGGAACGAGCATGAAATGCTGGTGAACCATGCCGATCCCCACACTCATGGCCTCTCGGGGCGAGGCAATCTCTACCTGCCGACCTTTGACCATGATCTTGCCGGCGTCCGGCCGGTAGAGACCGTACAGGATGCTCATCAGGGTGGTCTTCCCCGCCCCATTCTCTCCCAAGAGTCCGTGGATTTCGCCAGCTTCAATCTCCAGGTCGACCTGGTCGTTTGCCAGAACCCCTGGGAAGCGCTTGGATATCGCCTCCATGCGCAGGACAGACGCCATCTGACCACTCCTGTTGATAGTGAAAGGGGGGCTCGCAGCGGAGCGAGCCCCCTGGGACGTTGTCTCTACTTCTTGATGTACTGCATTACGTCCAGTTTGCCACCCTTGATCTGCTCCACCAGATCATTCACCTTCTTGGCGACGTCGTCGGGTACGTTGGTGAGAGGGGCAATGCTGACCGCGCTGGGCGTAGACATATCAAACAGGTACATCTGGCCCTTTAGCTCGCCATCCTGGAGCATCTTGGCAATCTGTGGATAGAGGCCCGGATAGCTCATGACCTGGCTGCTGATAATGGTCGACGGGGCTACTTCGTGCTGATCGGCGATGAAACCGATTGCCCAAATCCCCTTGTCCTGCGCTGCCTGGATCACGCCCAATCCCGACTTGTCGGCCCCGTGCATGATCACGTCCACGCCGGAGCTGATCTGAGCCAGTGCGGCTTCCTGGGCGCGGGTGATATCGTCAAAACTGCCCGTCTTGGCCACGGAAACTTCGATGTCAGGATTGATGTACTTGGCGCCTGCGGTGTATCCATCGATTGTGCGCAGGACGGGTGGGATTTCCAGCCCGCCGATGATGCCCACATGCCCGGTCTTGGACATGAGCGCAGCCAGTGCTCCGAGGACGAAGGAGTTCTGCTCCCAAGCGAAATCGGTCGATGCCACGTTGGCTGCCGTGACGTCGCCATTGGCGATCACAAAGAAGGTCTTGGGAAACTCGGCAGCGAGCTGCATCGCCCCATCGCCGAATTCGTACCCATGGCCGATGATGAGGTCAAACCCCTGGCTGGCGTAGTCCCGGTAGACTTCCACCAGGTCACTCTGCCGTGCCAGCAGTTGCTCCGAGTAGGCTACCTCAGCTCCCAGCTCCTTCTGAATGGCCTGGAGCCCTGCATACGCCGACGCGTTGTAGCCAGCGTCGTTAATGTCGCCCGGCAGCAGCATGGCGACCTTGAGCTTGGCCTCAGGCACCGGACTGGTATCGGCAGCACCACAGCCGGTGAGCAGAGCCAAGACAACGAGCAGCGAAATCACCGCGAGAACGACTTTGTGCTTCATTCTTTCCTCCCAAAGTTGGTGATTCAAGTGCGACGTGGATAGACCTGCGGGTTCGGCGATTGGCTTTCTCGATATCTCCTACCTCCTCCTGATCATCGCACTCCAGCCCGGCGCACGAGGTCAATGGCTGCCCTGCGCGCCTGCTGTAGCACCTCATCGTAGTCAGAAACCGTTAGCACCTTCCCCTCCTGCATAATGAGCTCGCCCCCCACCATGACCGTGCGAACGCATTCGCTGGACGCCGCATACACGAGAGTGGCTACCGGGTCGTAGTTGGGGATCCCCGAGATGTGGTGGTCAAAGTCGCAGATGAACAGATCAGCCTGCTTGCCCACTTCGAGAGTTCCCAATTCATCTCCCTTGCCGATGGCCTGCGCGGCCCGTATCGTAGCCATCTCCAGGACCCGGGTTGCATCGATCACCTTGGGGTTCTCGGTATGCACCTTGTGGAGCAGCGAGGCGATTTTCAGATCCTCGATGTAGTCCATGTTGTTGTTGCTCGCCGCTCCGTCGGTCGCCAGTGCCACGTTGATGCCGGCTTGGAGCATCTGGGGGACCGGGGCAACGCCATGCGCCAGGTACATGTTGGACACGGGATTGTGCGATACCGAGACTCCCTGCCGGGCAAGGATCTCTATGTCGCGCTCCGTCACCTTGATGCAGTGGACAGCCACCACGTCAGGGGCAAGAAAGCCGGTCGAGGCAAGGTACTCCATCTCGGAACAGCCGAAATGCTCGTGAGCCCAGTTCACTTCGAAGGGGACCTCCGAAAGGTGGGCCGTGATGCGAGCACCGTAGCGGTCGGCCAGTAGCCGGGTACGGCGGAACGCTTCCGGGCTAGCCAGCGTGATGGTACAGGGCGCCATCCAGATGTCCAGCAATGGCTCGCCTGCATGCTCCCGCAGCAACCGCTCGCAGTCGTCCATGGCCATTTCCGTAGGCTGTATCCATTGCCGCTGGAATCCCGGTTCGGGCGCATTGTCACATATGCCCCGGGCAAGAATACCACGCACGCCCACTCGCCGGAACCCCCGGATCACGGCGTCGGATAGGTAGGGCTTGGGGTGGGGATACATAAAGTCGACGAAGGTGGTGGTGCCGGACTTGATGCCTTCCAGGCACCCCAACAGGGCGCCCAGGTAGCAGTCCTCCTCGGTCAAGTGATCTGCACAGGGGGCTATCATGAAGCTGAGCCAATCATACAACTGCAGATCGGCTCCCAATCCTTTGAGCAGGGTCTGGAAGAGGTGAGTGTGGGTGTTGATCAGGCCGGGGAAGACCACGCGGCCACGCGCATCGATCTCGTGCTCGCCGGCCGCAGGGAGAACGGAGCCGGTACCCACCTCGGCAATTCTGCCGTGCGAGATCCTCAAGTACCCGTCCTCCACCAGTCGACCGAGAGGGCCGGCGAAAACCAACGTGGCGTGCGTGATCAGCATGTTCATAAGGCACCCCTCCGAAGACACCTCGAGATCAGCGTGCTGGTCGCCGCAGGAAACTGGCTACCCCGTGTGGCAGCCCAAAGCCACATGCATCATGCGGAAAATATATTGTATACTATACCATATACACTCTCTGTGTCAAATTGGCCCACCGGCAAATGCAGGCTATGGTTGACGCCTCGGTTGTGAACGCGATGCTGCATCAAAGTCGTGGATGCTGTCAGCCCTAGCCGGTCGGGGTTCTGCATCAAGTCCGCGATCGCCTTAAGGAAAGCCGCCGCAGGGGCGCCGTCCACGGCCCGGTGATCAAAGGTCAGCGACAGTGTGGTCGCTCGCCTCCAGAGCAGGTCGCCGTCGCGCCGGGTCAGCTTCTCGCGTATGCGCCCGACTCCCAGTATGGCGGCCTCCGGGGGGTTGACAATCGGTGTGAAGGAGTCCACTCCGTACGGGCCCAGGTTGGTGACTGTAAATGTGCCTCCCGACACCTCGGAGGCTCCCAACTGGCCGGCCCGTGCCCTCTGGGCCAGATCCCTGATCTCTGCACCAATCTGTCTCGTCGTTTTCCGGTCTGTGTCCCGGACCACTGGGACGATCAAGCCTTCGTCCAGAGACACAGCCACGCCGACGTGGACCGCCTGAATCAGATGGATGCCGTCGCCATCAACCCGGGCATTCAGCCGTGGGTGCTCCTTCAGAGCCAGGGCCACCGCCCTTACGAAGAGATCGGTGTAGGTCACGTCAAACTGCTGTTTCAGCGTCTCTTTGAGCAACACCAGATCGGTGACGTCTACCTCGGAGAACAGCGTGAGCTGCGCCATCGCGTGCAGGCTGCTAAGCATGTTCTGAGCTATGGAGCCGCGCATACCCACAAAGGGAACGACCGTAGAAGCGGCAGGACGCGTGGCAGCTTGAATGGCGCGCCTGACATCTTCCTCCGTGATGCGTCCTCTTGAGCCACTGCCGCTGACATTCCCCAGATCGATATTCTGCTCTTTGGCTAGCCGGCGCGCACGTGGTTCCACCTGTACAGACGGCTCCGGGATGGGTGCTGTCTGCACTTCCGCCAGCGCGCTGAGCA
This sequence comes from uncultured Chloroflexia bacterium, assembly GCA_963701775.1. Lineage (GTDB taxonomy): Bacteria > Chloroflexota > Anaerolineae > JAAYZQ01 > JAAYZQ01 > DAOQVR01. Next base: position 115,374 of record CAVPBH010000020.1, on the reverse strand, counting down.
CATCGGCGTGGACGATCTGCCCGCCTCGCCCACTGCCTCGAATTCGACCGATCTCCAAGCCGTGGGCCTCGGCCAGGCGACGGGCTACGGGCGTTGCGTTCCCAGCGGATGCAGAGGCGATGAGCCTCTCCCCCGAAGCTGTGTCTGGGTGCGGGGCAGGTTCGGCGGCCAGAGTGCTCCCCGTCGCCTGGGCAGGTTCATCCGATTCGACGATCGTGCACAGCAAGGTGCGCACCGGCACGGTCTGTCCTTCCCGAACATGAATGACTGCGAGGATGCCGGAGGCAGGGGCATCGACCGTTTCGACCGCCTTGGCGGCTTCGATGGTGACGAGGGGCTGACCCTGGGCGACGTGCTCTCCCTCGCTCTTCAACCACTCCGTCACGGTGCCTTCCTGCATGTTCATGCCCCACTGAGGCAGGCGCACTTCTACTGGCATAGGTCCCTCGATCCGTGATCCACTCGCGGCGGCTTGCACACATTACTCCAGAGTGCGCCGGACTGCTTCCACAATCCTGTCCGAGGTGGGATAGAGGCCGCGTTCCAAGGCCGGACTGAATGGGATCTGCGTGTCTGGCGTGGTCACGCGCACAATCGGCGCTCGCAGGTCCCAAAACCCTTCTTCCGCCACGATGGCCGCGATCTCGCTGGCCGCGCTGCATGTTCGGTGCGCCGGATCCACCACCACCAGGCGGCCGGTCCTGCGGACCGACCCCAGCAGCGTCTCGGCGTCCAGTGGCACCAGACTGCGGGGGTCGATCACTTCGACGGAGATACCGTCCGCCGCCAGGCGTTCGGCGGCGGCAAGGGCATGCACTACCGCGCCGGCGACGGCCACCACCGTGACATCGCTGCCCTGCCGCTTGACGTCGGCCCGGCCAAGCTCGACGAGGTACTCCTCCTCTGGGACCGGCCCCTTGCGCGACCACAGTGTGCCATCCTCGAAACACAGCACCGGGTCGTCCTCTCGAATGGCCGCCTTGAGCATGCCTTTGACGTCGTAAGGTGTGGTTGGGGCAATAACCTTGAGCCCGGGCACATTCATGAACATGGAATAGGGCCGGTCGGAGTGATGCGCAGCGCTGGACGCCCCGTAGAACATTCCGGCTCGAAAGACAACGGGTATGTTCGCTTGCCCACCAAACATGTAACGGTTCTTGGCTGCCTGGCTGATGAACTGATCCATGGCGACGTACATGAAGCTTGCCACAGACATGTCCACGATTGGGCGGAGGCCGGTCATCGCGGCACCCACCGCCGCCCCCACAAAGCCTGCTTCGGACAGTGGCGTATCGAGCACCCGGTCCGGCCCGAACTCATCCACAAGATCGCCCGTCGCACCAAACACGCCGCTCCGAACGTCCTCGCCCATGAGGATAACACTTCAAATCGCGCCGCATTTCCTCACGATGTGCTTCGACCATAGCCTGCAGATAGCTGATCTCGCGCATCGGTGCCTCCTTATGATGGCGCAAGGGGATCGGGCGGGCGAACAGATCGTCGAACGCCTCATCTGGCTCCGGGTACGGGCTCTGCCTGGCAAAGGTGACTGCCTCGTCGATCTCTTGACTCACCATAGCCTCCGATCGCAGCCGCGTCTGCTTCGCCCAGAACCCCCTCGGTGACGAGCCGGCGCCGGAAGTTGTGAAGGGGATCGCGCTCGCGTTTCCACTCCTCGATCTCCTGCGAGGTGCGGTACGGGACCACAGGCAGTTGTGCAGCGTGCTCGAGGTAGCGGTAGGTCTTGGCTTCCACCAGTGACGGGCCCTCACCCTTGCGAGCGCGGAGGACCGCCCTGCTTGCGGCCTCGTCGACGGCGATGGGGTCCTGTCCGTCCACGACGACGCCGGGAATTTGGTAACCTGCCGCCCGTGCGGCGATGTCTGGGACTGAGAGCGCATACGCCGCCGGCGTGGTCACTGCATAGCGGTTGTTCTCGCAGAATAGATCACCGGCAGCTTCCAGATGGCTGCCAGATTGAGCGCCTCGTGAAAGGTGCCCTCACTGGAGGCCCCATCTCCAAAGAAGCAAAGCGAGACCTGGTCGGTGCCGCGTATTTTGGCACTGAGGCCGGCGCCGGTAGCCACCGGGAGCCCCGAGCCGACAATCCCCGACTCGCCCAAGCTTCCGACGCGGAAGTCGGCCAGGTGCATCGAGCCACCCTTGCCTTTGCAGACGCCCGTTCTCTTCCCCATCAGCTCCGCGAACAGGGGTTTGAGGCTGTGCGCCCTTGCCGATGGGATGGCCGTGCGACCGGTGGTTTCCGGTCATATAGTCGTCCACGCGCAGGGCCATGCAGGCGCCTACAATCTCGGCCTCCTGCCCTTGGGAGGTGTGCACAGAGCCGGGGACTTCGCCGAATGCCACCAGCTCCACGGCCTTGTCCTCGAAGTACCGGATGCGCAGCATCCGGCGGTACATATCGACAAGCTGATCTATGCTCAGAACCATTGTCTTCGCCTTTGGCCTACTGGTATGGGTTTGGTGTCGGCAGCAGGTGCGGACCTGATGCCGGCAGCCAAACTGCTAGTACATCACTGCCCCACCGTCCACATTGATCGCCTGCCCGGTGATGTCGAGCCGCATCGGGAGAAGCCAGGAAGGCGACCAGGCCGGCAATCATGGAAGGTTCGGCAAGCCTTCCCAATGGGATGGAGCGGGCGCTTTCGCGTGCCAAAGTACCCGGCTCTAGCCCGTCTACTTCGCACGTTCTCTGGTCTACTGCCCGGAACATGTCGGTGTCTGTCGAGCCGGGGCAAACGGCGTTCACGGTGATGTGGTGTGGCGCCAATTCAAGGGCCAAGACCCGTGTCAGGCCTATGACACCGGACTTGCTGGCGCAATAGGCATGATTGTAGGAGAAGCCGATCTTTCCGCCGATAGACGACATGTTGATGATGCGGCCGGAGCGCTTCTGCATCAAGTGCCGGGCGACGGCCTGACAGCAATAGAACACCCCAGTCAGGTTCACCGCCAGGGTTCGATTCCAGTCCTGGGGGGTCACGTCAAGCAGTGGGCCGGCCGTAAAGATGCCGGCGTTGTTCACCAGGATGTCGGGTGACCCCATCTCGGAGGCGACTTGCTCGACGGCGGCCATCACGTTGCTTCTTTCGGTCACGTCTACCCGGCGCGCCATCGTCCTGTGCCCGGCGTGAGCGAGTTGTTCTGCCAGCTCGGCAGCCAGCTCGTAGTTGACATCGAAAAGTGCCACGTGTGCGCCCTCTGAAGCCAGGCGCTCTGCAATTGCGCGTCCTATTCCTCGTCCTGCCCCAGTTACGATCACGATCTGATCGTCCAGTCTACCAGAAGCCACTGAACCCTCCTTAATCTCGGCATCCGCAGCCCGGACCGGCCCACGGCCACGGAACTGGGCTGAGAGCGACCAGACAGATGCCCTCAATCGCGCACAAACGGTTTCCCAAGGGCGGCCGGCGCGCGCGCTACGCCCACAAGCCCCGCGTACACGAGCAGCGTGACCAGGTATGGCAGGGCGAGAAGCAGGTGATAGGGCAACCCGACTGCCAGCGCCTGGGCGCGCAGGGCCAGAGCATCCAGCATGCCGAACAACAGCGCAACCAGCACAAGCCACCCGGGATCCATTTTCCCACGACGACGACGGCGAGGGCGATGAAACCTCTGCCACCCGTCATACCTTCGATGAAGGTGTTGAGCTGAACCAGCGAGAAGAAGCTGCCTGCCATGCCTGCAAGGGCACCACACAAGAGAATAGCGAGATAGCGTGTCCTTGGCACCGAGATGCCCACGCTCGTGGCTGCCTCTGGATGCTCGCCAACGGCGCGAAGGTTCAGCCCCTTTTTGGTGCGCATGAGTGTAAAGCCGGCAACTACAACCATCAGGTAGGTCAGGTAGACGAGCACGCTCTGGTTGAAAAGGACCGGCCCAAGAATCGGTATCTGGCTAAGAATGGGCACCGGCAGTGGGTCAAACCCGTTCACTTGTGGGCTCAACGTCAGACCAAATACGGAGCGCATCGTGTAGGTGGTCACACCCAGGCCACCGATGTTCAGCGCGACTCCCACCACTACTTGGTTCACCGCCAACGTGACACTGAAGAAGGCCTGCACGAAACCGACCAGCGTACCCGCCAGGATGGCACATAGGAGCCCGACCCAGGGACTGCCGGTGAAGTACGAGCCCAGCACGGCGCCGAGCGCACCGCACAGCATCATGCCCTCCAGGCACACATTGACAGCGCCCGCGCGCTCGGAGATGCTCTCGCCGAGCGACGCCCCCAGCAGAGGGGTCGAGAAGCGTATGGCGGCGGCCAAAAAGTCTATGGAGAGGAACAGGCTAGCCAGAGTCTGCAGCACGGCGACGCCTCCTTTTGCTCCACCAACGGCGCACGATCACCGAATTGCTGCCCACAACAAACAACAGGGTCAGCGCCTGGATGATGAGGGAGATGGACTTGGGCATCATGATGGTTCTCGACGCGCTGTCCGCCCCATTGCGCAGCGCCCCAAAGAAGAGGCCGGCCAGCACCACGCCGACGGGGTTGGTCTGCCCTGCCAATGCGATCACGACACCATCCCAGCCGTAGCCGGGAGAGAAAAAGTCACTGAGTCGGAGCTGGACCCCCATAATCTCCACCATCCCGGCAAGCCCGGCCATGCCTCCGGCGAGGGCGAACGTGGCGATCGTCGTGCGCTTTTCGTCTATGCCGGCGAGACGCGCTGCCTGAGGGCCCGCGCCCACGGCGCGCATCTCAAAGCCAAAGGTTGTGTTCCACAGGACAAAGTGGGCAATGGCTGCTGCAATCACAGAAACGGCAATGCCCAGATTAATGCGAACTCCGGGGACGATGATGGGAAGCCTGGCCGAGACAGGCGCGGCAACGCTCCAGGGATAGCCGCCGCCCTGTCGATCTTTGAGCACGCCGTGCACCAGGTAGCTGACCGCCCAGAAGGCGATGTAGCTGAGCATGATGCTGGTGATCAGCTCGTTCAGTCCGAGGCGCGCCCGCATGATGCCGGGATTGACCCCCATAGGGCGCCGCCGGCAAAGCCGGCCAGGATGACCAGAGGCATATGCACAGCCCAGGGCAGACCGCGGAGGCTGATGGCAACCAGAGTCGCAGCCAGCCCGCCGATGTAGACCTGGCCCTCGCCCCCCAGGTTGAGAAGCCCACAGCGAAAGGGAAGTGCGACTGCCAGCCCCGCCAGGATCAGAGGGGTTGCCTTGGTAATGGTGTCGCCGAAGCTCGAACCGCCACCGAAAGCGCCGACCGCCAGGGCCTTCAGGCCGACCGCGGGGGAAATGCCGGTAAGGGCCATGATCAGCACCCCCACACCCAGCGCGGCGGCGATGGCCAGCAGCGGAACAAGAACCGACTGGGCCAGCGTGAGCGTCGGGGCAAAAAACTGCCGGATGCGCATGCTCAGTTGGCTGCTCCCTTCATGTCCACCAGTCGGGTTCCCGCCATCATCATGCCAATCTGGCTCTCGCCGGCTTCCGCTGTCGGCAGCACCCCCATGATCTGGCCGTTGTAGATCACCGCTATCTGATCGCTCAGGCACAGCACCTCCTCCAGGTCGGTGGATATCAGCAATACTGCCACGCCTTGGTCCCGAGCAGACAGGATTAGCTTGTAGATGAACTCCGTCGCTCCCACGTCCAGGCCTCGGGTTGGGTCAAAAGCAATGAGCACACGCGGCTTGCGGTGCAGCGCCCGTGCCAGGATCAGCTTCTGTTGGTTGCCACCGGACAGGCTGGCGGCCGGCAGCGTAATCGACGGCGTGCGGATGTCATACTCTGCAACCAAGCGCTGCGCGAGCGCTCGAATCTGCCCGTGCCGGAGGATGCCCCTCCGGCAGAAAGGTTCTTGGTTATAAGTCTCGAGCGCTAGATTCTCGCAGACTGAGAGGGGGAGTGCCAGTCCCATAGTCTGCCGGTCTTCGGGAATGCGCCCGACATTGAGCGCGACCAACTCTCTGGGCCGGCAATTCGCGATCTCTTTCCCGGCCACAAAGATGCGGCCTGAGGTGAGCCTGCGCAGTCCGAAGAGAGCATCCGCCAAGGGACGCTGCCCGTTGCCGGCCACACCGGTGATGGCCACCACTTCACCCTCCCGCACGCCCAAGGACACATTCTGAATCTCGTGGTGGTGCTCACGATCCTGAATAGTGGCCTGTTCAATTCGGATGACTTCTCTCCGGGATCGGGCGGGCGCTTGTCTACTTGTAAGATGACGGGCCGCCCGACCATCAGCGTGGCCAGATTCTCCCTTGAGCTGTCACTCGTTTTGAGAGTAGCGATGGAGTGCCCTCGACGCAGAACGGTCACCCGGTCACTGAGCTCGATGACCTCGTTGAGCTTGTGAGTGATCAGGACAAGTGCGTGCCCCTCGGCGCGCAGGCTGCGCAGCACGTGGAACAGCTCGGCCACCTCTCCGGGGGTCAGGACGGCCGTCGGCTCGTCGAGAACGAGCAGATGCGCTCCTCGGTACAGCGTCTTCATGATCTCGACGCGCTGCCGTTCTCCGGTGGAGAGGTCCTTCAGCCGTGCCCAGGGGTCGACCTTCAGACCAAAGCGTGCGGATAGCTCCTGCAGATGCGCGGCTGGCTGCTTGAGATGGAGCAGAGGAGATTTCCCTGTGTCCAGACCGAGCACAACGTTCTCCACCACCGTGAGCTCGGGGATGAGCATAAAGTGCTGGTGCACCATGCCGATGCCGAGCTGTATGGCCACCCGGCTGGACGCGATGGCCACTTCCTCGCCCTTCCACCAGATCTTGCCGCTGTCCGGAGAGGTCATGCCGTACAGGACGCGCATGAGCGTCGTCTTGCCGGCGCCGTTCTCGCCCAGCAGGGCATGGATCTCTCCCTCCAGGACGTCAAAGCTGATGCGGTCGTTGGCAGCCACGCCGGCGTAGGTCTTGGTGATCGATTCCATACGCAGGAGAGGGCCTGAGTCGGTCTGCATGTCATCCTTCATCCTCACACTCGCCCGTTTTCTCAGCGCTCCAGTCGACCCGCACCCGTTGCGCGGGCCAACCGAGCTCCCGGCGTCGGCCCTATCAGCGACACCGGGAGCTCCGAAGTCCTTTCAACTCGGGAGTCGACTCCGTAGTGTAGGGCGGCTTGAAGGCCCCGCTTTGGATGTCGTCCCTGACTTTCATGACCTGCTGCGCGACGTCGTCGGGCACCAGCCCATGGAAGTCGGCGATGTCGGTCACGCCACTGCCGATGCTGTACAGGCGAACCTCGCCCGTCCAGGTCCCCTCCTGCATCGCCTTGGCCTCCAGCAGGTACTCAACCGCGCTGTCATACAAGAGGCTGCTGATGACCGTCTTCGGGGCGACCGGGTTCTGGTCGGTGCTGTAGCCGATGGCGTAGACCCCCTCCTGCTCGGCCGCTTGGATCGCGCCAATCCCTGCGGCATCCGCAATGTGAAAGATCACATCCGCCCCCGCACTGGCCTGGGCCAGAGCGGCCTCTTTCCCCTTCGACACGTCGTCGAACGAGCCGATGTAGACGATGGTCACCTTGACATCCGGGTTCACCGACTGGGCACCCCGCTTGTAGTTCTCCATCTGGGCGACGATGACTTGGAAGTCGAATCCCCCGACGGCACCGATCTGCCCGGTCTTGGTCGTCAGCCCGGCCAATACGCCGCAGAGATACATCCCGTCCCAGTTCGCACCCGTCACCCCGGCCACGTTGGCGGCGCTGACGTCGGGGTTGCCGCCGGCTACGAACTTGACATTCGGAAAGTCCGGGGCTATGCGCATCACGACATCGCCGAACTCGAATCCGTCGCCCATGATCAGGTCATACCCCTGCTCGGCGAACCTGCGGAAGACCGAATCAAAGTCCGCGACGGGCGTGCTTTCGGAGAATGCGACCTCCGCCCCCATCTCATCCTCGATCATCATCAGGCCTTCGTAAGCTCTTTGGTTGTAGCCCCAATCGGAGATTGGTCCGGGGGAGGACCATTGCTACCCGCACGGGTTTGCTCTCCTGGCTAGTTGCCTGGGTGATGTAGAGGGGCTTGAAGACACCGTTGGCGATGTCGTCTCTCACCTTCATGACTTGCTTGGCGATGTCGTCCGGCACCAGCCCATGGAAATCGGCGATGTCGGTCACACCGGAGCCGATGCTGTACAGGCGAGGCTGGCCTGTCCAGGTCCCCTCCTGGACGGCTTTGGCCTCCAGCACGTACTGAACGGCGCTGTCATACAGGAGGCTGGTGATGACCGTCTTCGGGGCGACCGGGTTCTGGTCGGTGCTATAGCCCATCGCATAGACCTCCTCCTGCTCAGCCGCCTGGATCACGCCGACGCCTGCGGCGTCCGCAATGTGAAAGATCACGTCTGCCCCAGCACTGGCCTGCGCCAACGCGGCCTCTTTCCCCTTCGACACGTCGTCGAACGAGCCGATGTAGACGATGGTCACCTTGACGTCCGGGTTCACCGACTGGGCACCCCGCTTGTAGTTCTCCATCTGGGCGACGATGGTCGGGAAGTCAAAGCCCCCGATGGCGCCGATCTGTCCTGTCTTGGTCGTCAGCCCGGCCAGGACGCCACAGACATAGGCCGTGTCCCAGTTGGCGCCGGTCACCCCGGCCACATTGGCAGCGCTGACATCTGGGTTGCCGCCGGCCACGAACTTGACATTCGGAAAGTCCGGGGCTATGCGCAGCTCCACGTCGCCGAACTCGAAGCCGTGGCCGATGATCAGGTCATACCCCTGCTCGGCGAACTTGCGGAAGACGGAATCGAAATCTGCGACGGGCGTGCTCTCGGAGAATGCAACCTCCGCCCCCAGCTCATCCTTGATCATCATCAGGCCTTCGTAAGCTCGTTGGTTGTAGCCCCGATCGGAGATTGGTCCGGGGAGAACCATAGCGACTCGCAGGGTTTGCCCTCCTGGTGGCCGGCTGAGCGGCCACGGCAGTCGGGCTTGGGCGGGCTCCGCGGTCGGTGCCGCGCCGCAGTTGGCCAGCAACGGCACTATCACAAGGCAACACAGCAGACCTGCGATCAATGCTCTCTTTGTGTTCATCTTTCCCCCTCTGAATTGTTCTTGTGCTTCTCGTCGGGAATCGCCTCCCGAGCCATCCAGCCCGATTTGGAAGGCGGTGGGCAACCTCCTTTACATGCCGGTGCGGCCCGGCCGATCCGACATTGTATCCTCCTGTCTTGCATCACCTCCTCTCCACTGTTGCGGTCGCAGCGCGCAGAACCCAGAAAGCCCAGCGCGGTCATCGCCGCTTGCTCCCACGAGACACGATCACGCGTGCGCCATGATGCTGCTTCGCCGCAGCCACGACTCTGTCCGGCGTGAGTCCCAGGGCGGTACGCAACTGCTCCGTAGGCCCATTGCCGGCATAGGTGTCCGGAATCCCCACTCGGAGAACCCGAGTAGGTCGCTCTTCACAAACTACCTCAGCAACGGCTGCTCCCAAGCCTCCGAAGATGTTGTGCTCTTCGATGGTAACGATCCCGGCGGTCTCAGCAGCTGCTGCCACGATCGCCTTGCGGTCAATCGGTTTGACGGTATGCATGTTGATGACCCGGGCCGACACCCCTTCTGCAGACAGAATCGCCTCTGCCTCCAACGCGATGGCTACAGCCGATCCGCAAGCGATCAATGTGACGTCCCTGCCTTCTCTCATGAGGACCGCTTCGCCGATCCGAAATTCGTAGTCGAAGTCACACACAGACACTTCCAGATCGCGACCAAGCCGCATGTAGACCGGACCAAGTGTCTGAGCGATCGCGTGCGTTGCCTTGGCCGTCTCGGGCCCGTCGGCCGGCACGACGACAGTCATGTTGGCCATGGCTGCGCATGATGGCAATGTCCTCGTAGCAGTGGTGCGTAGGCCCCCCCTCCCCAATGCTCAAGCCCGCATGGGTTCCGACTATCTTGACATTCAGGTTGGGATAAGCAATGTCCGTCCGGACCTGCTCGCAAGCGCGCATGGACATCAGCATCGCAAAACCCGCTACGATGGGTGATTTGCCCTCGAGCGCCATACCGGCAGCCGCCCCCAGCATGCATGCCTCGGCAATACCGAAGTTGAGGGTTCGCCCGGGGAATTCGGTGGCGAACAGCTTAGCCCTTACGGATGAGGTGCAGTCCGCTACGAGAACAAAAACGTCAGGGTACTGGCGCCCGAGCTCGCGCAGCGCGGCGCCAAATGCGTCTCTCGTACCCAGGTCGCCGAAGCCTGTAGACGTAACGTGGTCGGCTTTCATCGCGCTGCCTCCAACTCGCGGAGCGCTCTTTCCATGTCCGGCGCGCTTAAGGATCCGTAGTGCCAGGCTGTGACACCCTCGGCCAGCCATAGGCCCTTGCCCTTGATGGTGTGGGCGATGATCTGCGAGGGCTTGCCGGGTTCGAAGGGAAGGGCGTCGAGCGCCGCTACGATCTCGGCCATGTTGTGCCCATCGATATCGCGTACGCCCCAGCGAAATCCCTTCCACTTGGCCGCGAGAGGCTCGATTTCCATGACGGAGCAGGTTGGCCCGTCCATACTCAGCTCATTGCGATCTGTGATTACGACGAGGTTGTCCAGCCCGTGGTGTGCAGCCACAAGCGCGGCTTCCCAGACGCTCCCCTCGTTGCTCTCGCCATCTCCGATGAGGCAGAATACTCGGTGCGCCTTGCCGTCGAGCTTGGCGGCAAGGGCCATGCCAAGGGCGACCAGGATGCCATGGCCCAGCGATCCCGTGCTGATCTCCACTCCGGGTGTGCGGCGCATGTCGGGATGCTGCGAAATCGGGGAATCCATTGTTGTGTAAGTGGCGAGCCACTCCTTTGGGGAAGAAACCGGCCTCAGCCAGGGTGCAGTCCAGCGCCACGGAAGCATGGCCCTTGCTGAGGACAAAGCGATCCCGGTCCGGTGCCTTGGGCCGCAGGGGATCGTAGTGCAGGGCATCGAAGTACAGCGCAACCAGCACGTCAACCGCAGACAGGCATCCGCCAAAGTGGCCTCCGTGCCCCTCATAGAACGTAGTGATCAGCGTCCTTCGAATGGACTTGGCCTTTTCCTCCAGGTGACTGACTCGGTCCGACATGCGCTTCTTCACCGTGCTGCATTCTCTCTGGCGAGGCTAACTCACCTTCGGCTGGCCGTCATTGGCAGCAGCCTCTTCCTGTTTCGATTCCTCATCAACCATCCAAAGCAGCTGTCAGTAGCTGTCCACCTCAAACGGCTCAGCCAGGACACGCTGTCGATGGCGTTCCTGTGCCTCCAGGAAGCGGAGGCCTGCCGGCCCGACGGCCGGGATCTCCCGTTTGCGTCGTGCCCACACGTCCCGCGCCTCGGCCAGGAGGGCAGTTGAGTCCACAGTCTGGAGCTTGCCGTCGTCCACAACCACACGCCCGTTCACAATCACGGTGCGCACGGAGGACCCGGTCTCAGCGTAGACCAAGTGCTGATAGGGATCGTTGAAGGGAGTGAAGGCCGAGGTCGTCAGGTCAAGCAGGGTCAAATCCGCCAGGGCGCCCGGCCGCACTACTCCCACTTGCCCCTCCAACCGGAGGACCCGGGCGCCTTCCATGGTCGCCATGCCCACGATCTGCCGTGCAGCCAGCCAGCGATGGTGATTGGGCTCGCGGACGGTGTGCATCAACCCCGCGACCTTCATGGCGTCGAACATCACCTGATTGTCGTTGCTCGCCGCACCGTCACAGGCCAACGCTACGCGAACGCCACGCTGCACCATCTTCAGAATGGGTGCGAAGCCACTGCCAAGCTTGAGGTTGCATGCGGCATTGTGCACGACCGTCGTGCCTGCTTGGCCAATCAGGTCAATGTCGTGGTCGTCGACCCAGACGCAGTGGGCCAGGGCCGTTGCGGTCGGTCAGCACTCCCAGGGTGGCGAGGTGGGAGACGGCCGATCGGCCGAGGAATTGGCGGCAACTCAATGCCTGGAGCTTGGTCTCCTCGGCATGCATATGGAAGCCGCCATTGTAGCGCTGCGCAATCTCCATGGATCCCGCCATGAGTTGCGGCGAGCACCATTGAGGGCCGGCGGGGCCGGCGAGGCATTGGAGGCGGTCGCCCTCCGCGCCGTGCCATCTCCGGAAGAAGGCCTCAAGGACGCGAATGTACTCAGCCGCCGAGATCGGTGGAGAGGAGCCATATACACCCCCCTCCAACTCGGGATTCTGGGCGAGGATCATCTCGTTAATCTTGTGATCGTCCTGGACCAGCGGGGCAACTCCCGCCCGGATGCCGATGTCGCGATAGGCGCTCATCACGGCGTCCAGAGCCTCGCCATTCATCGCCCCGTTGACCCAGAAGTGATCGACAACCGCCGTAGTGCCCGTCTTCAGCATCTCGATGGCGCCGATCATGGCCGCAAGGTAAATCTCCCGTTCGGAGAAGGGAAAAGAGCTGCCGTATAGCTCAAACAACCAAGGCTCCAAAGGCACCGCCTCGATGCGTGCCTTGAGGAAGTTTTCTGGGGAGTGCGTGTGCGCGTTGATCAGCCCCGGCATCAAGAGCCGGTCTAACCGGAGATCCGCTTGGTGGCCGGACCTGGTGCTATGGGATCGGCTGTGATGGCTGCGATGTGGTTGCCGGCGATGGCGACGTTCTGGCCGACAAGCATCTCCGGGCTATCGGGGCTTAGGACGTTGACGTTCTCTATCAGGATGTCCATGTCCAACTCAGCGTGGAGGCGGTCAGTCGGATGGCCAGGATACCTGGGAGTTGACCTCTGGGCCCCATGAGCCAACACCTCAGCGAGTAAACAGGCTGCGAGGCAGCCTACAGGACATGTCGTTGGCGACCGCCAGTAGGGGGCTGATGGAGGCCTTGACCTTCTCTTCAGAGAAGCGATATGCCGGACCGACCAGTGTCAGTGCCACCGGTATCCCGGCTTCTGGGCCCGCGACCGGTGCAGCCACGGCATGTACCCCGTCCAGGAATTCTCCCAGAGTGATCGAGTACCCTTGCTGCCGCACGGTCTGGAGTTCCCGGCAAAGCTCATCGGGGTTCGTGATGGTCTTGGCCGTCCGGGCACGCAAATCCAGGGTTCCAAGGGTCTCATCTAGCAGCTTGCTCTCCATCTGAGCAAGGAGGACTCGGCCCGAGGCCGTGCAGTCAAGCGGAAGCCGGCGCCCTGTCCAGTCCGAATAGCCGATCAGATTGGCGCTCGTGGCTTCGGCTATCTGCAGTGCACTGTTTCCCTGATAAAGGAGGTCAAGACGAGCACACTCGCCCACCAGATCGGCCAACTCGCGCAGGAAGGGCTGCACTACCCTCGGCATATTGTGACCCTGCAACATGGTCCCCGCTAGCTCGAGCAAACCCAGCCCCAATCGATACTTGCCCGAGACGGGATCTTGTTCCACCAGGTCTCCTTCCAGCAGCGAGGCAATCACCCGCTGGACGGCACTGCGATCGAGGCCAAGCTGCCGGCTGATCTCGACCACACCCAGTAGAGGCATGTCTGGCCTGAACAGATGCAGGATATCAATTACCCGCGAGACTGACTGAACGCCCACACTCTGCATCCCCCGCCGACGGTAAAGGTCGCCTCCCGCCGGATCGATGATTTCCACCAGCTTCTTGCATAGTGAGCGGCATGTTCACTATGTGCGCCTAATGGGCGCATTATACCATGGCTGTTCATTCCTGTCAATACCTTTTTGAGGAAATCTCGAGGATCTTTTGTCAAGAACAAGAACCCGGGCCTCTCGCAAGGGCCGGGTTCCGAGTCGCTGAAACCAAGAAGGACTGCGCTGACTATCCCCCCGTACCGAGGAGCGCTAGCCGAGCCAGTGCCTTGGCCATTCGCGTGCGGAAAGCCTCCGCTGACTCCGCCGCACGGGTTATCGCGGAAAGGCCTCAGCTCGGGAAGCCATCTGCGCCAAGGCCTTGGACATCCCTTGTCGCCACGCTTCCGCCGACTCGGCCGTCCATTCGTAAAACCCCTTGCCCGACTTCATGCCCAGCTCTCCCCGCTGCACCTTCTCGACCAGGAGCCTTGAGGGCTCTGGGGAGCCGGCCAGGTGGGGCAGGAGGTAGCGCTGGATCTGAAGCTCCAGATCCCAGCCGATCGGCTCGGCGATCTCAAACGGCCCTGCCACCGCGAGCCGCCGACCAAAGCCATCACGGACCGCAATGTCCACATCCTGCGCGCTCGCGATCCCCTGCTCCACGATGAACAGCGCCTCGCGCTGGAGGGCGAACTGCAGCCGGTTCGCGATGAAACCGACCGCTTCCTTTTCCACCACGATCGGGCTCTTGCCCACCGCCTTCATCAGCTCATACACTGTCGCCACCGTCTCAGGGACTCGTCCCCTTGCCGGGCACGATCTCCACCAGGGGCAGCAGCGACGGCGGGTAGAAATAGTGTGCCACCAACACCTTGTCGGGGCGGCGAGTCGCCGTCGCCAGCAGGCTGGGCAGGTGCGTCGAGGTGTTGCTGGCCAGGATAGTCTGCGGCGGGCAGAGCGCATCCAGGTCGCGAAAGACCTGCATCTTCACGTCCAGCCTCTCGAACACCGCCTCGACCACCAGGTCCGCGTCGCCCACGGCCTCGGGCAGCCGGACGCACGTTTCGATCCGGTCCAGCGCCGGGCCAATCTGCTCCTCCGCCACAAGACCCCACTCGGCCAACTGGCGCAGGTTGCTCTCGATCCCCTGCACCGCCGACCGCAGCTTCTCCTGTGTCAGGTCGTGAAGGATGACAGGATAGCCGGCCAGGGCGAACTCCTGGCCGATGCCATGCCCCATGAAACCCGCGCCGACCACCGCGATGCGCCGGATGCCCTGGACGCTCATTGCGCTGCCTCTTCTAGTCCCGGATGTACGGCTTGGAGAGCGCTGCCGGCTGCCGGGCCTGGCCCACGAGCCCCGCGTACACCAGGAGCGTCACCAGGTAAGGCAGGGCGAGCAGCAGTTGGTAAGGCAGCCCAATGGCCAGCGCCTGGGCACGCAGGGCGAGCGCGTCGAGGGCACCGAACAACAGCGCGGCGAGCGCCAGGCGCCATGGCGTCCACTTGCCGACGATCACCACGGCCAGTGCGATGAACCCGCGGCCGCCCGTCATGCCCTCCACGAACATGTTCAGCTGCACCAGCGACAAAAAGCAGCCGGCCAACCCCGAGAACGCCCCGCACAGGAGGATCGCGACGTACCGCGTGCGCGCGACCGAAACGCCCAGGCTATCGGCCGCCTCCGGGTGCTCACCCACGGCTCGCAGCTTGAGGCCCCACTCCGTGCGCGTCAGGATGAACGTGACCACCGGGATGAGGAGGTAGACGACGTATACGAGAGCGCTATGGTTGAAAAGCAGATCGCCGAGCACCGGGATCTTGGAGAGCACCGGGATGGGCAGGGGATCGAAGCCCTGCACCGGCTGGCTGCCGCTCACGCCATAGATCCAGCGCAGCACAAAGCTGGTCGCACCCAGGCTGAAAATGTTCAATGCAATCCCGACGACCACCTGGTTCACGGCCAGCGTGATGCTGAAGAAACCCTGGATGAGCGCGATCAGGGCGCCGCTCAGGATGCCGAACAGGATGCCGCCCCACAGGCTGCCTGTGTACTGCACCCCCAGCACGGCCCCCAGCGCTCCGCACAGCATCATCCCCTCCAGGCTGACATTCACCATGCCGGCCTTCTCGGAGATCGACTCCCCGATCGACGCGCTCAGGAGTGGCGTGGAAAAGCGGATGGCCGCCTGGAGAAAGTCAATCGAGATGAACAGCCTGAGCAGCGTCGCCAGCACGGGGTCGCCTCCTTCTTCGTAGGGTGCGCATCAACACCGCCGAGTTGCTTCCTATGACGAACAGCAGGGTCCAGGCCTGGATGATCAGCGATATGGAGGACGCCATGCCAATAGACCGCGACGCACTCTCCGCTCCGTTTCGCAGTGCCCCGAAAAACAGGCCGATCAGCACAACCCCGAGCGGGTTCGACTGGCCGGCCAGAGCCACCACCAGCGCATCCCAGCCGTAGCCGGGAGAGAAAAAGTCGCTGAGCCGGTACTGCACGCCCATGACCTCGGCCATGCCCGCCAGGCCGGCCAGACCTCCGCCAACGGCAAAGGTCCACACGATGGAGCGCTCGGCGCGGATCCCGGCCAAGCGGGCGGCCAGCGGACCTGCACCCACAGCCCGCATCCGGAATCCAAAGGTCGTTTTCCAGAGCAGCACGTGCGCCACAATCGCAGCGACCAACGCCACCACAATGCCCAGGTTGATGCGGTACTTGCTCAGGATGAAGGGCAGAATCGCCGACGACGGTACCTGGACCGACCACGGGTAGCCCCCGCCCTGCGGGTCCTTCATCGGCCCGTGAACCAGCCAGCTGACCACCCAAAAGGCGACGTAGCCCAGCATGATGCTGGTGATCAGCTCGTTCAGTTTCAGTCGCGCGCGCAGCAGACCCGGGATCGCTCCCCACAGCGCACCGCCGAGAAACCCGGCGGCCACGACCAGTGGCATGTGCACCGCCCAGGGCAGACCGCGCAGTCCGAGCGCCGCCAGGGTGGCTGTGAGTGCGCCAATGTACACCTGCCCTTCGCCCCCGAGGTTCACCAGACCGCAGCGCAGCGGAAGCGCCACCCCAAGCCCTGCCAGGATCAGAGGCGTCGCCTTGGTGACGGAGACGCCGATGCGCGCCGGCCCTCCAAACGCACCTCGAAACATCGCCTGGTAGCCCGTCAGCGGTGCAACGCCGCTGATGGCCATAAACACGCAGCCCAGCAGCAAAGCAGCGACGATGGCCACCAGAGGCATGATCACTCCCTGGCTGGCCGTCAGGCTGGGTATCAGCACGTGACGAAGGATGGCCTCGGCTTTAGCTTTTCGGGAAGATCCTCCAGGCGGGTCCCGACCATCATCATCCCTAGCTGGGCTTCGCTCGCCTGCTCGGTCGGTACCTCCCCCATGATCTGCCCGTTGTAGATCACTGCGATCCGGTCGCTCAGGCAAAGTACTTCCTCCAGGTCTGTCGAGATCAACAGGATGGCCACACCGCGATCGCGCGCGGCCAACAATTGCTGGTACACGAACTCCGTGGCACCCACGTCGAGCCCACGGGTGGGATCCACCGCGATCAGGGCAGGTGGATTCCGGTGCATGCTGCGTGCCAGGATCACCTTCTGTTGGTTCCCGCCGGACAGAGTGCCGGCAGGCGTTCCCACGCTGGGCATGCGGATATCGTACTCCTGTTTGAGGCGGGACGCCAGGCCGTCGATCTGGCCACGGCGCAGCAGCCCGAAGCGGGAGTAGGGCGACTTGGCCCACGGTCTCCAGCACCAGGTTGTCGCTGACGGATAGGGTCTGGGCGAGCCCCATGGTGCGCCGATCTTCTGGGATGCGGCCGACGTTCAGCCGCACCAGCTCCTCCGGCGTGCACTCGCTCAGATCGCGGCCCAGGATCACCACACGCCCAGAAGTGAGATGCATCAGGCCAAACAGCGCGGCCGCCAGCGAGTGCTGGCCGTTTCCGGCGATGCCTGCCATGCTGACGATCTCCCCCTCGCGGACCGAGAGCGACACGTCGTGGACCTCGTGGCGGTGGTCCGGGGTCTTGATGCTGGCGTTCTCCATCCGGATGACCTCGTGGCCGGGTGCGTGGGGCAGGCGCTCCACCTGGAGCACAACCGGCCGGCCCACCATGAGGGTGGCCAGCTCCTCTCGCGACGTGTCACAGCTCTTGAGCGTTGACACGACGCGTCCCCGGCGCAGCACCGTAACGCGGTCGCTGATGCGCATGACCTCGTGCAGCTTGTGCGAGATGAAGACGACGGCGTGTCCCTGGGCGCGGAGGCTATCCAGCACGGCGAATAGCTCATCCGCTTCCCCTGGCGTCAGGACGGCCGTGGGCTCGTCGAGGACCAACAGGTGTGCGCCCCGGTAGAGGGCTTTCATGATCTCGACGCGCTGCTGCTCACCGGTAGACAGGTCCTTGACCAGCGCGTGGGGTTCCACGCGCAGGCCGAACTTTTCCGAGAGCTCAGCCAGGCGCTTGGATGCCCCTTCCATGTCCAGTAGGGGGGAGCGGGCCGTGTGCAGGCCCAGCACCACGTTCTCCGCTACCGTGAACTCGGGGATCAGCATGAAATGCTGGTGGACCATGCCGATCCCGAGCTTGATGGCTGCCTGGCTGGTCGAGATCTCGACTGGATGGCCGCGCCAGTAGAGCGTGCCGGTGTCGGGTCGAGATAGCCCGTACAGGATCCGCATGAGCGTCGTCTTGCCGGCACCGTTCTCGCCCAGCAGCGAGTGGATCTCTCCCTCGACGACGTCAAAGGAGATCCCGTCGTTCGCCACCACGCCCGGGTACGTCTTGGTGATCCCTTCCATGCGCAACAAGGCGCTCACAGTTGTTTCCCCCTCGGTCTAGCAGCCGGCAGTCAATATGGCTGGTCCGGGTGCGGCGTGAGCCGCCGCACCCGGGTAATCGCCCATGACTTGCGCTATTCGCTCGGCGTCGTGATGTAGGGAACCTCTAGCTCGCCGGAGATGATCTTCTGGCGAGCCTCTTCCACCTTAGCAGCCACGTCGGCGGGCACCAGGCCGTAGTAGTCGGCAATGCCCACCACGCCGGTCGACAGGCCATAGAGGCGCACCTCGCCGGTCCACGTGCCGTCTACCACTTTGGCGACATCCTGCACGAGCAGTCTGTCTCCACTGAAGAGCAGGCTGGAGATGACGTTCTTCGGAGCCAGGTGGTTTTGGTCCAGGCCCCAGCCGATACCCCAGATGTTCTGCTCCTCGATTGCCTGGATGATGCCAAGTCCGGCGGCGTCGGCGATGTGGAACAGGACGTCCACGCCCCCGCTCGCCTGGGCAAGCGCAGCTTCCTTGGCCTTTGTGACGTCGTCAAAGCTTCCAATGTAGACAATCGTCACGTCCACATCGGGCCGCACCGACTGGGCGCCCAGCTTGTAGGCTTCCATCTGCGAGATCAGGATGGGGAAGTCAAAGCCGGCGATGCCACCAATGTGCCCGGTCTTGGTCATCGAGCCTGCCAGCACGCCCAGCAGGTACGCTGCCTGCCACGACTCGCCCGTGATCCCTGCGATGTTCGGCCCGCTCACGACCGGGTTGCTGTCGACGATGAACTTGATGTCGGGGTAGTCGGGCGCCACCTGGAGGGCGATATCGCCGAACTCGAAGCCATGCCCGATGATCACGTCGTAGCCCTGATCGGCAAAGTCTCGATAGGTGTTGACAAAGTCGGCCACGGCCACCTTTTCTCCGTAGGCCACTTCGGCTCCAAACTGCTCTTTGATCTGCATCAGGCCCTCATAGCCGGCCTGGTTAAAGCCCTGATCGTTGATCGCACCCGGAAAAACGGCCGCCACCCGCAGAGGCTTGGCGGCTTCCTTGGTGGGAACCTGCGTCACCTCGGGCGCCCCGCACGCCAAGGCCAGCGTCAAAAGCATCAAAACGACCAACAGCTTGGCCACGTTCTTGCTCATTTTGGACCTCCTCCTATGGTATGCAATCAGATGGTGTGAGTTCACGTCCCGGAAAACCTCGCGTCTGTTCAGCCTATGCGATCGCGCTCCTATACCACCTCCTCTCAGAAACGCCCCCGATCCTATCCTCTCCCCCGCAGGCGAGATCGGGAGCCGCCTCGAGTGCTGCCAGAAGCTATCTGCTCCCAACGGTTCACTCGATCTCGTAAGGGATCTCTACCGGCTGATCGAAAAAGAAGGGCGCATCAGATGAGCCCATCAGAGCCATGAACCCCTTCAGATGCGCCAAGAGCCCGTGCACCGGCGCCACAGGCCGGTGTGGACATGGGCCCAGGCGGTCTTCGGCAGGGGCAGCCGAGCGCAAGGCGCGCATGGCGGCCGCTCCGCAGGCTGCGAGCGAGCGCACGTTGTAGCCGCCTTCCAGCACGAGGACCAGGCGCCCTCCGCAGAGCCGCTCGGCCAGGCCGCGCAGGCCCGAGATGATCCTGTAGTAGCCGTGGGCACTCAGCCCCAGGACAGAGGAATGGTCTAGCCAGTGGGCGTCAAACCCGGCCGATACCAGGACAAGCTGAGGTCGATATCGCTCCGCGAGAGGTGTCAGTAGCTCGTCGAGGACCTGCATGTAGGCCTCGTCGCCGCTCCACTGCGGAAGGGCCACGTTATAGTTGTACCCCAGGCCCGCCTCCGTGCCGTTCCGGTACCAGTCCCCCGTTCCTGGAAACCAGGGATGCTGGTGATAGGAGACGAACAGAACCTCCCGGCTTCCGTAAAAGATCTCCTCGGTCCCGTTGCCGTGGTGGGCGTCGATGTCCACGACCAACGTGCGCTGCACTCCATGCTCGCGCAGTGCATAGTGGGCGGCAATGGCCGTGTTGTTAAAGATGCAGTAGCCCATCGCCCGAGTGGAGAGAGCGTGGTGGCCAGCCGGGCGCATCAACGAGATGGCATTGCACACTTGGCCTTCCATGACGGCACGTGTGGCGCACACTGCGCTCGACGCCCCCAGGAGGGCAGCGTCAGCTGCGGCCGGCGTCAGGTAGGTGTCGAAGCTGATCCGGCTCCTGCCCTCACCGGCCATCCTCCGTACAGATTCAACATAGGACATCGTGTGGGCCGCCGCCACCCACTCCCACGGGATCGGCTCGACTTCCAGGGGAAGACACGCCGCCAGCTCCCCCTCTTCCTTCAGGCTGGCAATGAGCGCCTCCAGCCTGGCAGCCGACTCGGGCGCTCTCGCATGGGTGTGCGCCTGGTGTCGTGGGTCATAGACATATCCGGTGGTCATGCTTCTCCCTCGCTGGACCCGCCATCGCCAGGCTGTCCTTGCCCAACAGGCTGTGCCCGCAGAAAACCCGCGCTAGTAGGCATCGACCTCAAATGGCTGGGCCAGGATCCGCTGCTGATATCGCTCCTGTGCTTGCAGAAACCTCAGGCCGGAAGGCCCGACGGCCGGGATCTCTCCCCTGCGCCGCGCCCACACCTCGCGCGATTCGGCCAGCAGGGCAGCCGGTTCCACCGTCAGCAGCTTGCCCTCCTCGACGACCACGCGCCCGTTCACGATCACGGTCCGCACCGACGAGCCGTTTTCGGCGTACACCAGGTGCTGGTACGGGTCATTGAGCGGCGTGAAGGCCGTGGTAGTCAGGTCGATCAGGGTCAGGTCGGCCAGGGCACCAGGCCGGATGACGCCCAGCTCCCCCTCCAGCCGCAGGACCCGGGCGCCCTCGGCAGTGGCCATGCCCAGGATCTGCCGTGCGCTCAGCCACCGGTGGTGGTTGGAATCACGCACGGTATGCATGAGACCGGTCATCTTCATCACGTCGAACATGACCTGGTTGTCATTGCTGGCGGCGCCGTCGCATGCGAGTGCGACGTGGGCGCCGCGCTGCACCATCTTGAGCACCGGCGCAAAGCCGCTGCCCAGCTTCAGGTTGCACACGGAATTGTGCACAACCGTCGCGTTCGCCTCGGCAATCAGGTCGATGTCGTGATCGTCCACCCAGACGCAATGCGCCAGCGACGTGCGGTTGGTCAATAGGCCCTGCTCGGAGAGCCAAGCCACCGCCGACTTGCCGAAGAACTGCCGGCAGCTCATCGCTTGGAGCTTGGTCTCCTCGGCGTGCATGTGGAACCCGCCGTCGTAGCGCCTGGCCATATCCATCGAGCCCACCATCAGCTCTGGGGAGCACCATTGGGCGCCCGAAGGTCCGGCCAGGCATTGGAGGCGTCCGTTCTCTGCCTTGTGCCACGCACGGAAGAACGCCTCCAGAACACGCAGGTAGCCGTCAGCTAAGAGCGGCGGGGACGTCCCGTACACGCCGCCCTCCAGGTCGGGGTTCTGACCCAGGATCATCTCGTTGATCTTGTGGTCGTCCTCCACCAGGGGCGCCACCCCGGCCCGGATGCCGACGTCGCGGTAGGCGCTCATGACGGCATCGAGGGCCTCCTGGTTCATCGCCCCGTTCACCCAGAAGTGATCCACCACACCGGTCGTACCCGTCTGCAGCATCTCGATAGCTCCGACCATGGCTGCCAGGTAGATCTCTCGCGCGCTGAAAGCAAACGACGATCCAAACAGGTCAAACAGCCAGAACTCGAGCGGTACGGCCTCGATCCGTGCCTTCAGCAGGTTCTCGGGCGAGTGAGCGTGCGCGCTGATGAGGCCGGGGATGAGCAGGCGGTCCACCCCCGAAATCCGCCTGGTTTCGGGGCCCGGCTCGATAGGCTTCTCCGAGATCTGCACGATCCGGTTGCCCTCGATGGCCACATGCTGCCCCGTGCGCATGCCGGCCTGGTCGGGACTGAGAAGGCTGACGTTTTCGATCAGGAGGTCCATTCTTTCCTCATTCTATGTTGCGGGCACAATACCTAGAGATACTTGCGTAGCTTCAAGTAGATGGGGATCAGGCCGGCCAGCTTCTTCGCCTGCTCCACCAGCCCCTTCTTGCCGGGCCGCGGGGCCAGCCCCAGGTCCTGGAGCACGGCCTGCGCTGTGTTCGTTCCAGGAGTGCCGCCCAGCCCACCCCCGGGATGCGTTCCGCTCCCTGAGAGGTACAGCCCCTTGATGGGCGTCCGGTACGCCGATAGCTCGGGCAGGGGACGATAGCCCAAGATCTGGTCGAGCGTCATGTCCAGGTGGTTCGGGTTGCCCCGGATGGCGCCTGTGCGATTGTGCCAGTCGGTGGGGGAGGTGAGCTCGCTGGCAATGATCACGTCGCGGATATTGGGGACGTACAGGCTAAAGCGGTCCAGCAGTCGCTCGGCGAACTCTTCCTTGGTCTCGTCCCACGACCGGCCGTCGCGCCGGTCATAGGGAGCAAACGAGGAGAGCCACAGGGTGTGCCCTCCCTTGGGTGCCAGCGAGGGATCCAGCACCGAGGCCGTCCCAACCATCATCGCCGGCTCCTCAGGCGGGTATCCGCGCTGGATGTCGGCGAACACCGCGTCGAGGTAGTCCATCGAGGGGCAGAGAAGCTGCATGCCCACGCTCAGCTCCTCGCCGTGCGGGAAGCGGCTCCAGTCGAGGGGGCCGCTCAAGGCCGCGTCGATCTTGAATTCGGAAACGTTTGTCCCTCCGGCCCGGCGGCTCTGCAGCTTCCGGCGCAGCTCCGGCGACGAGTCGCCTTCGTCCAGCAGATCTAGGAAGACACGGCGCGCGTCGATGGCCGATACCACCCCGCCGGTCGCCCGGAAGGACTCTCCGTTGGCCAGCTCGACGCCGACCGCCCGGCCCTTTTCCACGACGATGTGCTTGACCTCTGCGTCCGTCCGGATGCTGCCTGCGTGGGCCGTAATGTACGAAGCCAGGGCGTCATTCAGCTTTCCTGAGCCTCCGCGCGGCCGTGCCACTCCACTTTGGTGGCTATAGACCAGGATACTGGGTGCATAGCCAGATCCAGGACGAGACGGTGACGTCTGCGTGTGCGCGCCATAGATGGCTAGGGCAGCTTTGACCCTTGGGTCGTCAAACCAGGCATCCAGCACCGCCGCCGGGCAAGTGAGCAGCGACCACAGGAGCTGGTCGGTGTCCAGCCCCAGCTTGGCATCCATCAGCGCCGTCAGCTCCCCGAAGGTGGGGGGTGGACCAAACGTGACGGCCCCCATGATGCCCATGAAGGCGTCCGAGAACTCCATGAAAGGCGCGTAGGCCCTGGCATCATGGGCCGATAGCTGACCAATCGCTTCTGCCGTGCGCTCGACGCTGCGATAGATAGGAATATCCGTCCCATCCAGGAAGGGGAAGAGATAGCACTTGTCCCGCAGGATGTAGTCCAGGCCGTGCTTTTCCAGCTCCAGGTCCTTGACGAACGGCGCCTCGTTGAGCCCCACGTGCTCGAGGGCCCCGATGTTGAGATGGTACCCCCGCGCGCCGGGGATCTCCTCGGTGGTGCAGTAGCCGCCGAGGATCTTGAATTTCTCGAGGACGAGGACGCGAAACCCCGCCTTGGCCAGGTATCCGGCACACACCAGCCCGTTGTGACCGCCCCCGATCACGATATAGTCGATCTCCGCCATACGATGTTCCCTTTCCTGTTTCTATTCTGCCAGCCGGCCCTTGTCATAGACAAGCTCGCCGTCCAGGTATACGCTTGCATCGCGGAGGATGGCGTCGATGTGGCACGGCGCCCTCACCTTCCCCCCAATCGCGTAGTTGCTCCCAATGCCGATGTGGGCATGATCTGCCTTTCCCAGGTCTTCCAGGTTCGTGGCGCATTCACGTGCCAAGGGGTTCAGCCCAATGCCAAACTCGGCGACATTATAGGCAGTCGGATCCTGGAAATTCGCTAGGATTCGTGCCAGGTCCTCCGCCAGTGCGCCGCCCTCCACGCGCTGGATCAGACCATTCTTGAGGGTCAGGGTGATCGGCTCCCGCCGCGTAATGCCCACGCTCATCACCCGGACGTCGATGACGGCCACGCCCTCTGCCGTGCCCTCGATCGGGGAGATATTGATCTCGCTGTTTGGCAGGGCCGCGAACTGCCCGGGATGGCGAAATAGGCCGGTCTCATACTGCATGGGCCTTCCCCGGACAACGCCGCGGAAATCGGTGCCGCGGGGCGTGGTGATCCGCATCTCGACGGCCGCATCAATCCAGGAGCCCAGCTTCCGGCCCAACCGGTCGCATGCCTCAAAGTCGGCCAGGATGCCGCCCACGCACAGAGCATCCTCCGTGACCTCGCACATCGTTGCGCCGCGCGCCCCGTTCTGGATAGCCTGGATGCGGGCATCGGTGTGTGTCTGCGAAAAGGTGGAGGGCAAGAAGAAGATATCCGCTTCGCGGCAGGCCGCCACCACAGGCGCGGGCAATTGCGCCCCGTGGGCGCCGGTCGGCGTGATCATGACGATCGTGGGCACAGCCCCCACAGCATGCGCGGCCGCGGCCAGGGCCTCGGCGATGCGCAGCTTGTTCGTGTCGGTCGAGATCACGACGTTCTCACCTGGCTGCGCGCCTGCGCAGTCCATGGCCCGCATCGCCCCGCGCATCATCTCTATGAAGCTCGACGAGCCGGGAACGTAGTGCAGATACGAAATCGGCCATTCCATGCTAGTGCATCTCCTCTGTGTCAGCGCTGCCTTCGTGGCCGGCACGAGCCGGCCCTGGGCTTCTAGCGGTAGCCCACGACCAGGCCCATGGGGCTCGGTGCAGGCAGCCGTGCAATCGAGGTGTCACGGAACCCGGCGCCTGCCAGCCACGCCACGATCTCCTGGCCGGTGTACACATTGCCCCCCGGGTTCTCCACCAGCATCATCACGGCAAAGACGGCGCTGGCGGCGGGTGTGACCCGATCCGGCTCGAGCAGGAACTCGTACACCATGACCTGTCCACCCACCGGCAGAACCTGGTACGCCTTGGCCAAGAGTCCCTGGTTGATGGCCGGAGCGTGATCGTGGAAGATGTTCGAAAAGAGCACGGTGTCGTAGCCCGGTGGAAAAGGATCCACCAGAAAGTCCGACGGTGAAACCGTCACTCGATCGCTCAAGCCAGCCTCTGCCACAAACTCGCGGGTCCACGGTACCACCTCGGGCAGCTCCAGGATTGTCGCCCGCAGATCGGGGTATCGCTTGGCCAAGGCTATCGCGTAGCTGCCCACGCCGCCGCCGACGTCCAGCAGGTGTGCGCGGCCCCCCAGGTCTGCGTGGGTGGCAAAGGCCGCCCCGAAGAGCTGAGCGATGTCGTCCAGGGCCAGCAAAAAGTTGCGCGTCGTCTCCGGCTCCCGGCGGGCGCGATCCTGGATCGGTGCCAGGGCGGCTCGGTCCGTCCGCACGCATCTGGTCAATCCACCCCACGCCTGGAAGAAGAACGCCTCCTTGTCGACCAGCCTCCCCAGGTAACCCGGCGTGCCCGACACAAGCGTCTCTGCGGCCATTGGGCTGCAGGCAAATCGCTCCTCCTCCATGGTAAGGAGGCCCAGCGCCACGCAGGCCCGCAGCAGGATACCCAGCGAGCGCTCCGGGATCTGGAGGCGTTCGGCAAGGTCCGGCGCCGTTGCCGGGCCTGTGCCGAGCTCGCGGAAAACGCCGACCTGGTGCGCTGCCATTACAATGGCAGGAGCCTGATACTGGGTCAGCATCTCCAGGAGCGGATAAGAGTAGGGTGATAGACTCATCGTGTGCTGTCCTCGTGTGTGTGCCTCCGGGCGGAAGCTAGCTGACAATACAGCCTTTGTGGCTGGGGCCGACGCTGGCAGCGTACCGAGCCAGGTATCCGGCAAGGTCCTTGTGTGGCGGTCGCCATTCGGCGCGGCGCCGGGCGAGCTCCTCTTCCGCGACATGAAGCGTCAGGTGCCGGCCGGGGATATCGACCTCGATCTCATCTCCGTCTTGCACCAGGGCGATCGGCCCCCCACACGCGGCTTCCGGCGACACATGTCCCACGCACGGCCCGCGCGAAGCGCCGGAGAAGCGCCCATCCGTCACAAGCGGCACCGATCGCAGGTGTTCCTGCCCGGCCAGTAGGGTGGCAGGCACGTGCATCTCCGGCATGCCGGGGCCGCCGCGCGGACCCTCGTAGCGGATGACCAGCACCTCTCCGGGTGAAATTGTGCCATCGCGAAGGATGTCGACTGCGGGCTCCTCGCCATCACACACACGCGCCGGTCCGCGGTGATGCTGCATTTCGGGCGCGACCGCGCTCTGTTTCACGACAGCGCCGTCGGGCGCCAGGTTGCCATACAGGACGGCCAGCCCACTGTGGGAAGATAGCGGTACCGCCGCGTGCCGGATGACGTCTGGGTTCCGGTTGAGGTTACCCTGGAGATGGTCGGCCCATGTCCCCCCACCGACCGTCGGTGCCTCCAGCCACAGAAGGTTCCGCAGCTCGCCCATCACCGCCGGGATACCGCCCGCCTGGTCGAGTGCGAGAAGCGGGTGCCGCCCGCTGGGCTTGATGTCGCACAAGAAGGGTGTCTCGCGGCCTGCGGTATCGAACCGGCCCAGGTCCAGAGGGATTCCCAGCTCGTGGGCCAGGGCCAGGAGGTGCAGCACGACATTCGTCGAGGCTCCAATGGCCGCTCCTACCCTGATTGCATTGTCCAGAGACCGTGGCGTCAGGATCTGTCGCGGGCGCACGCCGTCGTGGAGCAGCTCAACAACGCGCACGCCACTTCGATAGGCCTCCTGCCGCTTGGCGCCTGCCACAGCGTGGGTCGTGGCACTTCCGGGTAGGGCCAGCCCCAACACCTCGGTCAGGCACGCCATGCTGTTGGCTGTGCCCATCATCGAGCAGGCGCCCGGTCCCGGACAGAGGTGCCGCTCGATCTCCTCCAGCCCCTCGGATGTGATTTCACCCCGCAAGTAGCGCGCCGTGGCTTCGCGCGCCTGATAGACCGCCAGCTCCTGCCCGTGGAGCAACCCCGGCATCATCGGGCCACCCGGCAGGATGACGGTTGGTAGATCAAGTCGGGCTGCCGCCATGAGCGCCGCCGGCAGGCTCTTGTCGCACGAGGTGACCATCACCAATGCGTCAAATCCGTGGGCTACTGCCGCGACCTCGATCGAGTCCGCGATGAGTTCGCGGCTGGGCAGCGACATGCGCATGCCGGCGTGCCCCATCGCCAGGCCATCGCACACACTGATCGTGTTGACTTCCAAGGGGGTGCCGCCCGCAGCCGACACACCCCCGGACACGGCCTGTGCCAGCTCGCGCAAATGCACGTGCCCGGGGTGTGCCCCGCTCCAGGTGTGGACAAGGCCGATGAACGGCCGCTTCAGGTCCTCTGGGCCCAGCCCCAGCGAGTAGAGCAGTCCCCGCTGCGCGGCCCTCTCCGGTCCCTCAGTCAGCCTTCGGCTAGGCCACGGCTTTCTTGTGCTCACCGCCTGAAGCTCACTTGGCCAGGCCAACGTCGCGCTCCGCCCGCGTGATCGCCCGGTCGGTAATCGCAAGCATCTCGTCCACTTCCGCCCGGGTAATGATCAGCGGAGGGCAGAATTCGATGATATCCTCTACCTGGCGCAGGATGAGCCCCTCCTGCAGCGCGTAGGTCATGACCCGCTCGCAGAAGCCATCCTTCTCGCCAAAGCGTGCTTTGGTCGCCTTGTCGCGGACGAATTCCACCGCGCACATAAGGCCCAGGCCGCGCACGTCTCCCACGCTAGGATGCGCGTAGAGGGAGCGCAGGCCTTCCAGGAGGTAGGCGCCCACCTCGGCCGAGTTCTGTACCAGGCCTTCGCGCTCGATGATCTCGACGTTCTTGTGGCCTGTCGCCGTCGTCACGGGGTGGTGGTTGTAGGTGTGGACATGCATGAACACCGGCATCTCTTCCACGATGAACCGCTTGCAGGCTGTGGCGCCCAAGGGGATGTATCCCGATGTTATGCCCTTGGCCATCGTGACGATGTCGGGTTCTACGCCAAAGTGGTTGATCCCAAACATCTTGCCGGTGCGGCCGAAGCCGCACACCACCTCGTCGTCGATCAGCAGCACACCATACTGGGTGCAGATCTCTCGCAGCCGCGGCCAATACTCCGGGGGCGGAACCATGCATCCTCCGGCACCCGGCACCACTTCTGCGATGACGGCCACGACCGAATCGGGATGCTCAAACTCGATCATCTGCCGGTAGGCCTCAGCGCACTGCAGGCTGCAGTTCGGGTACTCCAAGCCAAAGGGGCAGCGGTAGCAGTACTGCTCGGGCGCGAAGTAGTAGCCCGGCGGCAGGGGTTCCATGATCTGGCGCAGCGGATACATCGTTCCTGTGGCAGCCAGGGCCCCCATCGTTGAGCCGTGGTAAGCGCGCCGGCGCGAGATGATCTTGTACTTGCGCCGGTATCCCTTGTGGTAGGCCCACTGCTTGGCCAGCTTGAAGGCCGACTCGACTGCCTCGCTGCCATCCTGGCTGAAAAAGACGTAGGGCATCTCGCCGGGCAGGATCTCGGCGAGCTTCTCTGCAAACGAGACGGCCGGCTCGGAGATGAAGCCGTACGGGCAGAAGTAGTGCATGGTCCGGGCCTGGTCATACATCGTTTTGGCCATTTCCTCGCGGCCATAGCCGATGAGCACGGCATAGACGCCGCTGGACATCGAGTCCATGTAGCGCTTGCCTTCGGTGTCCCACAGGTAGATGCCCTCGCCGCGAGTGAACACCAGCGGCCCGAGCTTGGCAACCTGCGCTGGCGACACGGCCGGGAAGATCACGTGCTCTATGGCCCTTTTCCGCAAGTTTCTGGTTTCCGCCTTCATTGCATGCCTCCCTAGGATACGGTCAACCTCGAAGTATCGCGGCGCTTCTACAAGCTCAGAACGGCGCGATCTGCGGAATGAATCGCATTGCGGATCGTTCTCGGTTCCGCGCAATCGCCAATGGCAATAACCGTGGGTGCTGCCCCCTGCCATTCCTCGATGATGGCCTCGTCAGGCTCGCGTCCGAGGGCCACCAAGACGGCATCGGCCGGGAAGCCCTGCTCCTCGCCCTCCACAAGCGCCACGACTCCCGCTCCGCCGATGGACTTGACCTCTGCGCCGGTGATGACTGGCACATTCTCCTCGGCCAGCATCTTCTTCAGCAGCAGCTGTCGCCCTACGTACTTGAGGTAGGGTGCTTCGGCCCATTCTGTGCCCGCCTCGATCACGGTCACGGCGTGGCCACGGCGGGCAAGCGACAGTGCGGCCTCCAGGCCCTCCTGGCCGCCTACCACCACCACGCGCTCGCCGATCGCGGCCTGGCCGGTCAAATAGTCAAGGAGAGAGAAGACACTCGCCCCGTCCGCGCCCGGCGCCTCCAGTGTGCGCATCCGGCCACCGGTGGCCAAGAGCACAACATCCGCTTTCTCCTTCCGGATCAGCTCGGGAGTCGCCTCGGTGCCCAAGCGTATCTCGACGCGAAGCTTGTCCAACTCGTGCTTGAGCCAGGTGATGATGTTGTTGAGCTCGGCCATGTACACCCGCGGCGTCTCCGACACGATGCTTACCAGTCCACCAATGGCGGTGCTCTTCTCATAGACCGTGACGCTGTGCCCCTTGAGGGCGGCCATCCGTGCGGCCTCCAGCCCGGCGGGCCCCGCACCGATCACGGCCACTTTCCTTGGCATGGTCGGGCGATCCATCAGGTACTCGTACTCAGGCTCGCGCATTACCTCGTAGTTGATCGAGCAATCCGCCACCCACTGCACGATGTGCCGGTAGGAGCATCCGATGTCGCAAGCGATGCACTTGCGCACGTCGTCGTAGCGCCCTTCGCGCATCTTGTTCGGAAGCTCCGGGTCTGCCAGGCTCTGCCTTGCGAGCGCCAGCATGTCCACCTTGCCCTCGCCAAAGATGTGCTCGATCAGCCGGGGGTCGTTGATGCGCCCCACGCCGATGACGGGGATCCCTACTTTCTCGCGTACCCGCTCGGCCAGGTACAGGATGGGCCGCTTGGGCGAGTACAGGGGCTGGATGTTGTAATAGACGCGCTCCTGGATCCCCCCGAGACGTCGATGCAGTCCACTCCGAGCTCTTCCAGCAGAGGCCCATAGAAGCTCGCGGTTTCGTCGATGGTCAGCCCGGCATCTCCCAGGAAATCGTCGGCGCTCACGCGGTAGAAGACGGGGTAGCCCGGCCCTACGGCGTCCCGGACGGCACGCACCACCTTCTTGACAATGAGATAGCGGTCGCGGCCGTATTCATCGGTACGCCGGTTACAGTAGGGGGAGACAAACTGCGAAAGCAGAAAGCCATGGGCGCCGTGGATCATCACCCCGTCAAAGCCTGCCGCCTGGGAGCGCAGCGCCGCGGCGACCCAGGCCTGCACCAGCTCCTCGATCTCTTCCACAGACAGCCCGCGCGGCCGTTCGCTGAGCGGTGGTGTCTCGTCCGACGGAGCCAGCGGCTGCTGCCCGGTGAAGCGCCGGGGCGCCACGCGCCCGCCGTGGACGAGCTGGATCGTGCACTTGGCCCCATTCTGGTGGATGGCCTCCACCAACTCCGATAGGCCCGGGATCTGCCGGTCGTCGTACACACCCAGCATCCGCCCAAACATGCACCCGTCCCGCCGGATGTAGGAGGCCTCTACATGCACCAACCCAAAGCCCCCAGTAGCTTTGGCTGCGTAGTAGGGCAGCATCCTCGGTGTGACGTGCCCGTCTTCCGTCGCATGGTTCATCACCATCGGGCCGGCCACCAGGCGGTTCTTGACAGTCATGCGGCCAATTTGGATCGGGCTGAACGCAGTGGACAGACCGCTACTCTTCATGGATCGTCTCCTTCTTCTCGCTTACTCTCCTGCCTTGTGCACATCCGACCAGCCGTCGCGGCTAAAGGCAGGGGCGCTGGCCGAAACAACCCGCAGATCTCGATCCGCCTGGGTGTTCACCAGTTGGTGCACCACTCCCTCGGGTACAAAGACGCAGCTTCCAGGGCAGATCTCGGCCTCTTCGTCGCCGACCCGGATCAAGCCGCGGCCCTCGACGCAGTAGAACACTTCCTCCTGGCGGTTGTGGGCATGCGGGTTCGAGGCACTGCCCGGATCGATGATCGATATCCCAAACCATAGCTTCGAGGCGCCCGCATTCCATTCCGCCACCAGGTGCTTGACCACCCGTGCATAAGGGACCGCCATCCGGTCCCCCACCACCGCCTGCTCTTGAACCAAGTACATCTCACACACCTGCGATCTCGTGCGGCTAGGCGGATTGGCGCGCCGTCTGGGCAAACGCCCGGTCGAGCCGTGCCAGGGCATCGTCCACCTGCACTTGCGTGATAGTCAGTGGTGGCTCCAGCCGCGCCGTGACGTCGTCGTTGATCGAGTCGCCGATAATCAGATGCTCTCGATGCACGTGATCTACGAACACCGCCATCACTTCCTTGCTCTGCAGCTCGATGCCGATCATCAACCCCAAGCCGCGCACCTCTTTGATCACGCCGGGATAGCGCTGCTGCTGCTCCCGGAGCCCTGCCATGAACTGGTTGCCGCGCTCGGCCGACCGGGCCGGCAAGTCTTCTCGCTTCGCGAACTCAATGGCAGCCACAGTTGCCGCGCAGCATACCGGGTGCCCGCCAAAGGTGGTCAGGTGGGAGAGCATCGGGTTGCACAGCGTATCCATCACCTCGGGCCTCCCGATGAAGCAGCCAATGGGCATCCCGCCCCCCAGTGCCTTGGCCAGCACCATGATGTCCGGCGCCATATCCCAATGGTTGCAGGCAAACCACTTGCCGGTGCGCCCGAATCCTGTCTGCACCTCGTCAAAGATGAGCAGGGCGCCGGTCTCGTCACAGAGCTGCCGGATGCGGGGAAAGTAGTCGTCGTCGGGAATGCGCACCCCGCCCTCACCCTGCACAGGCTCGACGATAAAGGCGGCGGTGTGTTCGTCGATGGCCGCGCGCGCCGCATCCATGTCGTTGAAGGGAATGAAGTGGACGTCTGGCACGAGCGGCTCAAAGGGCTTGCGGTACTGCTCTCGCCAGGTGACCGACAGGGCACCGAAGGTGCGCCCGTGAAAGGCGCGTTGGCATGAGACGATGCGACTCCGCCCTGTGAACTTGCGCGCTGTCTTCAGGGCACCTTCAATCCCTTCACACCCGCTGTTGGTGAAAAAGACCGTCTGCAGCGGCTCCGGCGTAACTTCGGCCACCAGTCGGGCAGCATCCACCTGGACCGGGATGATGTACTTGCTAAAGACCATGGTGTGCATCGATCGGTCGAGTTGTGCCTTGACGGCCTCGACAACCTCCGCATTCCTATGGCCTACGTTGCACACGGCAATGCCCGCCAGAAGGTCCAGGTACTCCTGCCCGTCGGCGGTATAGATCGAACAGCCCTCCGACGAGTCGACGACCATGTCCTTTGCGAAGGGCGTGGTCCGACAGATATACTTGCGGTCTGCGGCAATGTACTCTTGCCTGGTTGCTTCGTCCATGGATCGATTGCTCCGTATCTGTAGGAGGCTACACCCTGTCCAGGTGCTGCCCCAGGATCTCCAATGTCTCTGGGAGCACGAGCGGCGTGACGCCGCCTCCTCCCGTGGCGAACACACCCCGGACCTGCCGGGGAGTATGCTGCGCAAGCCGGGCCGCCAGGCGCAGCAAGACCGTCTCAATCTCTGCCTCGTCGGGGATGCTCCGCACCCAACCCGGACGTGAATCGTTCACTCCCGCAAACCGGAGGAACCCTGCCGTGGTTCGCCGGCCAAGCGGCAGGCCGGCCCGGCGCTTCTCCTCGACACTGGTCATAAAGCCTCGGTGCGTCAGCTTCGGGCTCACGTATGCCAGGCGCGCCACGTACGCGTCCCCAAACCGTTCCAGCATGGCCACGATCAACTTGACCAGGCGGTTGTGCATCTCCACGAACGCCGCCTTCTCAGAGTCGCCCCATCGGTAGCCGTGCGCCGCCGCCTTCCCGGAGAAATCCGCCCGCCACGGGCAGACCGCGGTCCCACGGTGCTCGAAAAGGCCCGGATCGTCGTACCGGGCCGCCGGAGACGGCTTACCCTTGAAGGCATAGATCAGCTCGTACGGCACCAACGCCATGGGCTCGGAAACGACGAAACGATGCAGCAGCAGGTCACCACGCGCCAGAATGCTGTTGTTCAGGAGACGCGGATCGTCGCCATCGCCCAGGGCCGCAGCCAGCTCACGGGGGGCGTCTCCTGGCCCGGTTGGACTGAACCCCTGCGAAAGCAGGTAGCGATTGATGGCTCGATGCTCGTCGCTAACAATGTATGGCTTGGCCTTGGTGCACGGCAGCATGAGCATGACTGCCCTCTTGCCGCTCACCGGGGGCTGGTATTCGGTCAGCATGAAGTGGTGAAGCGCCCGAACAGCAGGGTGCTCCAACGCATCCACGTTCTCCTGTGGGCAGAAAAACGTCAGTGTCTCGTCCAGCGTGAAGGGAGGCGCGATCTTGCCATACGCCAGCTTCACTCGCTCATCTCTTGTCTGCATGCGCCCTCGTGAGCCAGGATTTTGGGTCCCCCCGGCATTCCCCTAACATTAGGTAGGCCGGGGGGACCATTTGTATCGAAACCGTTGCCCTATGTGAGCCAGCCGAAATTGGTCAGGCCCATCCGCTCCACCACCGGTCCCAGCAGGCGAAGCAGGATCGGCGCGATCACGACCACCACCAGGACGTTGGTCAACCAGAAGCCCAGGAACGTGGCGACGACCAAGTTCTGCGGGATGAAGCCCAGGGCCCAGAGCAGCCCGACTCCGTAGAGCCCCCCCAGAATGTGCGGGATATTGCCAGCGACGATGAAGAAGAAAATGAATCCCTTGCGGGTGAACACGTCTCTGCCAATGGGATCCACACCAAAGCGCTTGGCGAGCCCGCGGTATAGGAGCAGCAAGCTTCCGAACAGGATGATGTCCCCTACCCCAAAGGCCAGGGAGACAGGCAGCGGCAGTCCGGCCAGGATGCCTGCGCCGACCGACGTGCCGATGAACCCCATCACCAGTCCCCAGCCGCCGAACCACATGGCGAAAGGAAGGCCAAACCCCATCGCGATGAAGAGCCCGCCGACGCCCGGAACCTGAATCGGGAAGGAGACCACACTGATCCATGCCAACACCGTGTAGACTCCCGTCGCCAGTGCATAGGCCACCAGCTGCGGGACGGTGATTGGTGGATTCGGATTCCACTTCAGTCCATATTCCATTCGCGGTCTGCTTGACATCTGACGAATTTCCTTTCCTTTGGAATTGTTACGACGCGGATTGAGTTGTCATGGAACCAGCTTCGGTGCCTATAGGCTTTCGCCTCCTTTCTCCGCTCTTCGGCTGCCCAGCTGCTCGAGCCTAGCCCCGGCCGTGGATCTCCAAGGCCTGCGCCCACTCGGCCGTGTTGAGCAACAGCGGATATCCCTCATTCTCCTCCCGCAGGGCGACGCTCAGCGAGATCGCCTGTGGGGCACATAGCTGTGTCGCTTGGAGGTTCTGCGGGTTCGAGAACAGCTCGCGCGGAGAGCCGGTGAAGCAGTTGCGCCCGTTCAGCAGTACCACCACCCGCTGGCAGTAGTTGGCGACGAGGGTCATGTCATGTGTGATGATGAGCACCGTGTTGCCCTGCTTGTGGAGATCCTCAAGCAGGTTCATGATCCCGCACACCATGGCATAGTCCTGGCCGGTCGTGGGCTCGTCCACGATGATCATCTCGGGCCGCATCGCCAAGATCGCTGCAACGGCCAGACGCTGCCGCTGCCCCTTGCCCAGGAAGAGCGGATCCTCATCGGCCTTGTCTGCCAGGCCGACTGCTTCCAGCGCCTCCATGGTCCTGGATTCCCTCTCTGCCTCGGGCAGCTCGAGGTTCTTGAGGCCGTACGCGACCTCGTCTCGCACCTTCCGCGAAAAGATCTGGTGGTCGGGGTTCTGGAAGACATAGCCCACATGCCGGGGAAGCTGGCGCCGCACGGCGCGGTTGCCGACATCCATGCCGAGGATGCGCACGGTGCCACCAGTCGGCTTGAATATGCCGTTCAGGATCTTGGCCACGGTGGTCTTGCCGCTGCCGTTGGTTCCGAGCAGTGCCAGCACCTCTCCTTTGTGCAGCTCAAAGTTCACCCCGTGAAGCGCTTTTGTCCCGTCCTCGTACGCGTACTCCAGGTCCTTCACCTCGAGGAGTACCTCGCCGCCTGGTTGATAGTCCGCGGGTTGGCAGCCGCAATCCAGGTCCTTCGGAAAGCAGCTCATGCATTCGTCGATCGAGATTGGCACCACATCCCCATTCTCGATGCCTGCCTGGGCGGCAATCTGCGAGACTTCGAAGCGGTAGATGCCGCTCTCTTCCAGTACATCCGAGTGGCGATAAAAGCCGGCAGCATCTTCGACCAGCTTCACGACCCCATCGTCGATGAGGGCGATCCGGTCACAGAACCGGTGCAGGATGGCCGGGTCCTGCTCGACCAGGACGATGGTGACGTCATGATCGTCATGCAGCATCCGGACCGTCTCGATGACCTCGCTCTTCCCACGCGGATCCAGGTCGCTTGTCGGCTCATCCAGGATGAGTAGGTCGGGCCGCATGGCGAGGAACGAGGCAATCGCAACGCGCTGCTTCTGGCCTCCCGACAGATCGTTGGGATGGACATATTCCGCGTCCCGTATGAGAAAACCCAGCCCAACCATCTCCAGGGCTTCGTTCACCCGCTTTTCTATCTCATCCGCGGGAAGCTTCAACATCTGCAGGCCGAAAGCCACCTCGTGCAGCACGCTCATCTTCAGAAACTGGTTCTCTGGGTCCTGCAACACCATGCCGGCTTTGGCCGCCACGATGCCCCGGCCCAGCAGCTTGCCGAGCGGCTCACCGTTCAGGACGTTGGCCTCGCGGTCCACTCCCGTCACCAGCTCGCCGTCGACCCAGATCTCTCCCTGCCAGTGGTAGTTGTAGGCCCGGAAGGGTATCTTGATTCCGTGCGGAATGATGCCAACCATGGCTTTGCACAGCGTCGTTTTGCCGGCGCCGCTGGGTCCCGTGATGCCGATAAACTCGCCGCGCTGGATCTCCAGGTTGATCCCTTTCAGGGTCCAGGGGTTCTCCTCCTCACCGCTGAACGTGGGGTAGCGCCAGTGCAGATCTTCTACCTTGACCATTGTCGTCATAGTGCCACTCCCAGGAGCCTCGTGAGATTTAGGTTGAACGCGACCACCGCGACTAGCAGCAAAACACACAAGCCGACCACAGCCCAGTCGGCAACCGCAAACCGGCGGATCTCATGGAACTGGGTCGGGTTCTTTGACTTCATTTCGAAGCCGCGGATCAGGGCCGCGTCGCCTACCTCGCCGGAACGACGCAGCATCGTCGCGGTCAGCGGCACGGCAATGTACGCCAGGTCTGCAACGATGCGCAGGATGTTCTTCTTCTTGAGCGATACGCCGCGTGCCACCTGGGCCTGACGGATCGTGCTATAGTCGAACAGCGCCATGCTCAGGCTGCGCAGCATCGTCGATGCAAAGAAGGCGGCGACATAGGGAGCCTTGAGCTGGCGCATCAGGCCAATGATCTCAATGTCCCGGCTAGTCATCACCAGCAAAAGCGAGACCAGCATCATCGCCCCATAGCCCAGAACTTTGGTGACCGCTACCACCAAATTCTGACTCGAAATGGTGAGGGTCTGCGCATGCCAAAAGTCGAATTGCGCCAGCCTGATCCCCGGATTGCCGGCCAACGAGGTCACGATCACTGCAAGGGCGAGGCCCCCCACTATCCCCCAGAAGAGCTCTTTCCGGAAAACATACCATCCGATCGCGAACGCTAGGAAGATCCCTAGCCCGAGAGAGAGCCCCAACGTGACCGTCCCCGAATAGATCGGGATGCGTGCGAGAATGCGCCCACCCAGGCTTGGGTTGAAGATGACCCAGGCGAGCGCCATGCCGAACAGGCCGGGGAACATGACGAGCAGGTACGAGCGAAACACCCAGCGCAGCACGCCGCTCAGGTACAGGCCCAGGAAGGCCAGGAGGATCATCGCGAGGGCTCCGACGGGGTCTGGGCTGTCGGTCTTGATGAAGCGGACGACGACGAGCGAGAGGGCGATGATGGCAAGAAGCTTGCTGAGGATATGCAGCCGTGCCAGCGGCGAGTCAATCTTGACTGAGAAGAGAAAGCTGCGTACCCACTCCTTGCCGCGGATCTGGGCCTGCGGCGCCGTACTTTCCGTTTGCGTCATTGCAATACCATTCCTCCTGATTGTTTACTGCCAAGAGCCGTTCTGTTCGAACCGGCAAACTGGGCCCGCCGCGCGATTGCTCGATGCTCTTGGATAGACTCCACCGTCTTGGCCTGCGCTGGATCGGCAGGCTGTCACACATCTACTCCGGGATGCCTGCGATCCCCCTTCCTGCCTCACTGCTTTGCCGCTCGACGAATCGCGCAATCTGGGCACCGGCCGTCGTGATATGGTCTGCCATCGCCTTCGCGGCGAGATCGGCGTCATGCTCTCGCAGGGCGCTCAGGATCGCTCGGTGCTGGTCAATTGACTCCTCGGCCCGGCCGGGGATCATCCACAGCAGATCGGTCGCAAAGCGAGGCCATAGGCGTTCGATCAGCCCGCGCAGGGTCTCCGAGCCAGAGCCCGAATAGATGGTCGAATGGAACAGGAAATTGGTCCGGCGAACCCGTACCAGGTCCATCTCGCGCCATGCCTGCGCCATCTCCTCCACGAGCTGCTC
Source organism: uncultured Chloroflexia bacterium (assembly GCA_963701775.1). GTDB lineage: Bacteria > Chloroflexota > Anaerolineae > JAAYZQ01 > JAAYZQ01 > DAOQVR01. The sequence goes on along the minus strand of CAVPBH010000020.1, from coordinate 77,383 downwards.
CAAGGCCGCAAGCTCAGTCTCGTTCACACGCTGAGCGTACATGCGCACGGCCAGCGTTTCCAGAGCGACTCGAATGGGGGTGATTTCCTTGGTGTCCTTGGGCGAGATCTCCGCTACAAAGACACCGACGTTGGGGATATGTTCGAGCAGGCCTTCGGCTTCGAGAATGCGGAGTACCTCACGCACCGGTGTGGCGCTCATGCCCAGCCATTCGGCCAAATCCTGCTGCTTGAGCTTCTGGCCTGGCTTCAGGTCACCCCTCAGGATGGCAGCGCGGAGCACCCGGGCGCCGCGCGCCAGTTTGGTGCTCTCTTCTCGGGCCTGGGCCCTTGCCCGCACGTCCGATAGCTCGAGTTCGGGTAAGCGATTGGGTTCCATGAGCCTCCTCCCGCCTGTCTACGTTCCGAACACAACTATTGTATATTCTACAATATACAGATCGCGGTGTCAAGCCAGGGGTGTCACGTGTGATTTTGCGAGTGCCTGCTGTCGCTTGGGCAATGTCGAAGCGGCCCTGGGGATTACCATGGCTGAGGAGGATGGGGAATCCCCTCAGCCATGGACCGGTCGCGGCGTCGCCGCGAACGCAGAGTACTACAGACCTAGTCCGTCAGCTCAAAGCTCACCGCGACGCTGGCCCGTACACTGATCTGACCGGGCGCCACACTGCTGTCGACGCCGAGCGCTCCTCCCTGGTATTCCTGGACGGTGTTCTGAGTCATCGCCGAGCCCCAGCGCGACCCCCACCATGCGCCGTAGCCTGACCACCAGCTGCTCTGCTGCTCGGTGATGGTCTGAGGTTTCCCGGCCTCCTCGCCCAGCTCCCCCGCCAGCGCGGCAGCCTTTTCCTGGGCGGCGCGGACGGCCAAGGCCCGCGCCTCGTCGCGGTACTTGCGCAGTTCGGTGGTCCGGAACTCGATGCCCTGCACATAGTTCACACCCGCGTTAAGCACATCGGTCAGGAGGTCCTCGAATCTTGTCAGGTCCCCAAGCCGGATCACCACGCTCTTGTGCACGGCAAAGCCGATCGGATCGCACAGCTCGTAGCAGCCGTTCGGATACCTCGGCTCAATCCCGATATAGTCCGTCTGCACATGCTCGGGCGCGATGCCATACTCGGTCGCCAGGGCCAGCACCTTCTGCACGATCGCGTCGTTCTGGCTCTTGGCCACGGCGAGCTGGTTGTCGTGGGTCTCAATCCCCAGCGTCAGCACCACCTCGTCGGGCACCACACGCACTTCAGCCTCTCCTGTGACGCTCACAATCCGGGGCGTAGCGCTCTGCACCGCGGGCGCTGCCTCGCTCTGCCATGCAGTCAGCACCACAACCAGGAGTGCCGCACCCGCCACAATCGCTACCAACCTCTCTTTCATCGTGTACCCTCCCTCGATTGTAGTCTAGCAAGCCCCTCCGGGCCGCTATCTATACTGTAACCGGGAGAGAGGGCAGGAGTGTGACAGGAGCGCGACGTGAGCGGGCCAGTTCTCGAGGAGAACGGCCATTCCTACGCCAGGAGGAGGGTAAAGGTGACGGCGGTGTCCCGTCCCTCTTCGCTGTCGAAGGTGAGCTGCCCGCCGTGGGCTTCGACGAGGGCACGCGCGATCGCCAGTCCGAGCCCGCTGCCCCCCTCGTCACGCGAGCGCGCCCGGTCGCCCCGGAAAAAGCGCTCTCCAATCCGCGACAGCGCCTCGCGGGGAATGCCCGGCCCCTCGTCCCGCACCTGGATCTGGGCCATCTTCTCCGGCACGCGGCGCAGCGAGACGGTCACCTTGCCCTCGGGCCTGGAGTACTTGATGGCGTTGTCCAGCAGGTTGACCAACACTCGCTCCACCCGGCCCTCGTCCGCCCACACAGGTAAAGGTTCGCCCCCGGCATCGACGAGCAGGGCGACCTGCTTCTTGCCGGCCAGTGGCCGCAAGCGATCGAGCGTTCGTGTCACAACAGGGCCCAAGTCGAAGGAGGCAAGCCGCAGGTCAAGCGCGCCCGAGTCCGCGCGCGAAAGCAGCAGGAGGTCGTTGACCAGGCGGATCATGCGGTCGGTCTCGCCCTCGACCGACGCCAGGAACCGGTCCCGTGTCTCCACGTCGTCCACTGCGCCATCGCGCAGCGTCTCGACCATCCCCTTCACCGTGGTCAGCGGCGTGCGCAGCTCGTGCGAGACGTTCGCGACCAGGTCCACCTGCGCCTGCCGTGAGGCATTCAGCCGGCCGGTCATCTCGTTGAAGGCGCTGCTGAGTTGGCCCAGCTCGTCGCGGCCCCGTACCGGCACGCGCAGGTCGAGGTGGCCGTCGGCCACGTCCTCCGCCGCTTCCGTCAGGCGGCGCAGCGGGCGCGCGATCGCGCCCGACAGGATCATCCCGGTGGCCGCCGAAAGGACCAGTGCCAGCAGAGTGGCCGCCAGCCAACGCAGGCGCAGGTCGTGCAGCACCGCCGTCACGTCGCGCAGAGGCTGGCTCAGGTAGACGACGCCGATCCGCTGCCCGCCCGCCTCCCACGGCAGCGCCAGGGTCATGGCCGCGTCTCCGCCCGTGCCTTCCACCCGGCTGGCCTGCCGGCCGGCCAGCGCCTCGGACACCGCCGGGTCGCCCGCCAGGCTTATCCCTCGGCCGGCCTGCGCCGAGTCCGCCACGACAACGCCCGCGGCATCCAGGATGCGGATGCGCGTATCGAGCGGGGAGGTGAGCTGCAGCGTCGAGTTGGAAAGGTACCCCAGGTCCGCCGCGCCTTCGAGGCTCGCCTCTCCGGCTGGCGCCACGTTCTCCGCCTGGAGCGAGTAGTTGCTCGCCTGCTGCTGAAGCGCGTTGTAGGCAGATGAGGGGGCGGCTTGCGTGGCGGTGCCGGCTAGCACACCGGGTGTCAGCGCCTGCGCCGTGATCTGGGCCTGCGCCAGGAGACTCTCCTCCATCGCCTGCAGAAAGTAGCGCTCCAGGAGCGACAGGAGCAGGAACCCCGAAAGCCCCATGGCTACCACGATGACGGCCAGGTGACTCAGCGTGAGCCGCGTCCGGATGCCGAAAGGTGTCCTTGCTGGCCGCTGTCTCCTGCCCCCCAATCCCTGCATCGATCCTCTCATGTGACCAGCCGGTATCCCACGCCGCGCACCGTGGTCACGACCTCCTCGCTCGTCATCTTCCGCAGCTTGGCCCGCAGGCGCTTGACCGCCGCGTCCACCACGCGCAGGTCCCCATAGTAGTCATAACCCCACACTTGCGTCAGAAGCTGCTCGCGGCTCAGCACCTGCCCGGCATGGCTTGCTAGCACGCCCAATAGGTCAAAATCCTGCGCGGTTAGCTCCAGCACCTCCGCGCCCCAGCGCGCCTCGCGCCGCGCCATGTCGAGGGCCAGCGCGCCGGCGCGAACCACCTGGCCGGCCTCTTCCGCTGGCCGAGGTGCCGCCCGGCGCAGCACATTCTTGACGCGCACCATCAGCTCGCGCACGCTGAACGGCTTGACCACATAGTCATCGGCGCCCAGCTCCAGTCCTACCACCCGGTCGATCTCCGACTCGCGCGCGGTCAGCATGATGATTGGCACGTCCCGCTCCCGCCGGATGGCACGGCACACCTCCAGCCCGTCGAGCCGGGGCAGCATCAGATCCAGGATGATCAGGTCCGGTCGCTCGCGACGTGCCACGACCAGAGCCTCCTCGCCGTCCCGGGCGACCGCTACCTGGTAGCCCGAGCGCTTGAGGTTGTAGGTAAGCAAGTCGACGATCGGTGGCTCGTCGTCCACCACCAGCACCAGTGCAGTCAATGCACCCTCCTTGTCGCCCTCGATCTTAGCAGAAAGGCCGGGCCGCGTCAAGGGCTCTTGTGTCACGATGGTGACAGGAACGCGGCAATCATGGTCCGGCACATGCGCCCCACCCTAAGGCTGCCCGCTCGGGCCGGGCACGCGCGCATGACCCGGTATCCTGCCTGCACCCTTTTGCCCGCCCATCCCAAGAATGCTATAATCGCGTCGCCTCTTCTCCGAGAGCACAAACCATACCAAGGAGAGTACAATGGCCATCTGTTCCAGCTGCATGGCAGAGATCCCGGCCGGCGACGAGGTCTTGGTTGCCGGCAAGAACCGCAGGGAGCCCAACACGGTGCTCTGCGCGAGCTGCGCATCGACCGTCGAGCAGGCCCTCGAAGCTGAGACCAAGAACCCGAATCTGCCCCCCGCCATCCTCCTGGGGATCGTGGCTGCCGTCGCCGGCGGGCTGATCTGGTACGCCATCGTTGCCCTCACCAACTACCAGTTGGGCATTGTCGCCGTCGGCATCGGGTACCTGGTCGGCCTGGCCGTCATGCACGGCGCAGGCCGCAAGCGAGGCCCCGCTCTCCAGGCCATCGCCGTCGTCATCACCCTGATCGCGATGGTGGTCGGAGAATACTTTGTCGTCCGCCACTTCGCCGTCAAGGCCCTGGCCGAAGAAGGGGTCACTGGTATCCCTATCCTGCTTCCCGCTAAGGCAATGTTTGAGTTGGTGTTCCTTGGCGTCAAGGAGGACTTGCTGACACTCCTCTTCTGGGCCATTGCCCTCTGGGCGGCATTCTCCGTTCCGGCCCGCCGTCGCCTGCGGCGCGCCAAGGTCTAGCAGCCCGCCATTCCTGATCTCAAGGGAGAGAATCCATGACCATAGAGCTGAACGGCTCGAGGCCTGACCGTCGAAGCGCTGGTGCGCATCGCCCGCCACGGAGAGCAAGTCAGGCTTCATCCGGAGGCGCTTGAGCGCATCAAGATCTGCCGCGCCATGCTCGAGGACAAGCTCCGCGCCCGCGAGATCATGTACGGCACCAACACCGGCATCGGCGAGTTCTCCGAGGTGTTGCTGAGCGACGAGCAGGTGACGCAGTTCCAGCGCTACCTGATCTACAACCATGCCGCCGGCATCGGCGATCCCCTGCCCCTCGAGGTCGTCCGCGGAGCGATGGCCGGCCGCATCAACGTCCACGCCCACGGCAACTCCGGCTGCCGCCCCGAGATAACGCAGACCTATGTTGAGATGCTCAACAAGGGCGTCACGCCCGTCGTCTGCCAAAAAGGCTCGGTCGGCGCCTGCGGCGACCTGGCCCCCATGGCCCAGCTTGCGCTGCTCCTCATGGGCGAGGGCGAGGCCTTTTTCCAGGGCGAGCGCCTTCCGGGACGCGTCGCCATGGAGCGCGCCGGCATCCCCATTCCCGACCTCCAGGCGCGCGACGGGCTCGCGGCCATCAACGGCTCCAACGTCCTGACCGCCTGGAGCGGCCTGCACCTGTACGACATGAACCGCTGGCTCAAGCAAGCCGAGATCGCCTGCGCCATGAGCCTCGAGGCGTTGCTCGCCAACCTCAAGCCCTACGACCAGAGGCTGCACGAATTGCGCGGCTTCCCGGGGGCGATGCGCGCCGCCCGCGCGATCATGAAGTGCGTCGCCGGCAGCGACCTGGCCACCGGCAAGATGAAGACCAAGGTCCAGGACGCCTACTCCATGCGCTCCTCGCCCCAGGTCATCGGCGCCGCCCACGACGCGCTCGCCTATGCGCAGGCCCAGGTCGAGACCGAGCTGAACGGCGTCGGCGACAATCCCATCTTCCTGCCCGAGTACAACCTGACCCTCACCGGCGCCAATTTCCAGGGCTCGCCGGTGAGCCTGCCCATGGACATGGCCGGCGTGGCCATCACCATGGTCTCTGTCCTCTCCGAGCGGCGCCTCAACCGCCTCACCAACCCGGCGCTGAGCGTCGGCCTGCCTGACTTTCTGGCCCACAACCCCGGCTTTTACTCCGGCCTCATGCTCAGCCAGTACACCGCCGACATGCTCATCGTCGAGCAGCGCATCCTCTCCATGCCGGCCTCCATCCAGTCGATTCCGGCTGCGGCCGACCAGGAAGACTTCGTCTCGATGGGCATGAACACCGCCCTCAAGAACAACCAGATCCTGGACAACGCCTACGGCATCCTCGGCATCGAGTTCATGGCCGCCGCCCAGGGCCTCGACTTTCGTAGCTTCACCCCGGGGCAGGGCGTCCAGATCGCCCGGCAGGTCATTCGCCGCTACGTCGATCACCTCGGTATCGACCGCCCGCTCTTCCCCGACCACAACCGGATGAAAGAGCTGGTCAAGTCCTGCGAGATCCTCGACGAGGTCGAGCGCGCCGTCGGGGCTCTTGACTAATCCTGGAAATCATGTGAATCCCGTCCAAAGATGAAAGCAGTCATAACCATAGCCGGCTTCGGCACCCGCTTCCTGCCGGCCACCAAGGCCGTGCCCAAAGAAATGTTCCCGATCGTGGATGCGCCTCTGCTGCAGCACCACGTCGAGAGCCTGGTGGCCGCCGGCATTCGCGAGATCATCGTCGTCGGCCGCGACGGCAGCGACGTCGCGCAGCGCCACTTCTCGTCCAACCCGGCGCTCGAGGCCCAGCTCGCCAAGGTTGGCAAACAGGTCCTCCTCGACCAAGTACGGCGCATCTCGCAGTTGGCCGACATCGTCTTCGTCCGCCAGCCCGAGTCCCTGCCTTACGGCAACGCCTCGCCCGCCTTGGCCGCTCGCCCCTGGCTCACGCCCGGCGAGCCCTTCTACTACATGTTCGGCGACGACATCATCCTCGCCGGCCGGCCCGTGCCCCAGCAGATGGTCGAGGCATTCCAGAGATCCCGGCCGGCTGCCATGCTCGCCACCCAGGCTGTGCCAGACGAGGAGACTCGCCTGTATGGCTGTGTCGATCTCCTGCCCGGGACCACGAGCCAGGTGCGCCGCATCGTCGAAAAGCCGGCACCGGGCACTGCTCCCTCCAACTGGGTGTTGGTCGGGCATTACCTCTTCACCCCCGAGCTCTTCGACGTCCTGACGGGCGCCGAGCTGGGCAAGGCCGGCGAGCTCTGGTTGGCCGATGCCGTCGACCGGCTGGCGGCCCGGTCGACCGTGATCGCCCAGCCCATCGAGGGACAATGGATGGCCGCAGGTGACCCGCTGCGCTACATCAAGGCCAACATCGCGATGGTGCTGCGCCGGCCGGACATGCGCGATGACCTGCTCGCCTTCCTGAGGACGGTAGACCGGTGATCGCCCTTCCGTGTAGTATAGGGCCTTATGCCCGTTCTTTCGTTAGTCGAAGGGCCGGACTACGGCCCGTGGAATGCCTGCTGTGCCGGACGGAGCTGTGAGCTGGTCCGGATGCACCGTCGAGTGCTACTCTGGGCACACCTATGCCCAGGAGCCCCGGGCGATCGTGACCGCGCAGGGGCAGCGTTGGCCGGTGGCCCAAGTCGAGCAGCGCTGGCGCACGCCCGCCGGGCCGGCCTTTCGCATCAGGACAGAGGCCGGCGACCTGTTCGACCTGCACTATTCCGAAGCGAACGACCGCTGGACGGTCCGTCCCCTGTCGGCTTCCGAGCCTGTCGCCGAGCCCGGAGAATGACGATCAAGTACCCCTCGGACAAGGAGGTCCAAGCATGAGAGAGTTCGTTGCCAAAAAGATCCTGGCGGTACCGCCGTCGGGCATCCGCCGCTTCTTCGACATTGCCGCGACGATGGAGGATGTCATCAGCCTCGGCATCGGTGAGCCCGACTTTACCACGCCTCCGGCCATCGTCCGCGCCGGAATCGCCTCGCTCGAGGCGGGCGAGACCCACTACACCTCCAACTCGGGCATTGCCGAGCTGCGCACCGCCCTCGCAGACCACCTCGAGCGCCTGTACGGGCTCCGCTATGACCCCGACAAGGAGCTGTTGGTCACCGTTGGCGTCTCGGAGGCGCTCTACCTGGCCTTCGCGGCGACCATCGACCATGGCGACGAGGTGATTGTGCCCCAGCCCTGCTTTGTCGCCTACAACCCCGAGGTCGTCCTGGCCGGTGGTGTCCCGGTCAATGTCTGCACGCGCGCACAGGACGATTTCCAGGTGTTTGCCACGGACGTCGAGGAGGCGCTGACCCCAAGGACCAAAGCCATCTTGTTGGGCTACCCCAACAACCCCACGGGGGCCGTGATGACCCGCGAGCGGCTGCTCGACATCGCCCACCTGGCTGAGGTGCACGACCTGCTGGTCATCTCCGACGAGATCTACGACCGGCTCGTCTACGGGGTCGAGCACACCTGCTTTGCGGCGCTGCCCGGGATGCGCGAGCGCACGATCCTGCTCGGCGGCTTCTCCAAGGCCTATGCCATGACCGGCTGGCGCATCGGCTACGCCGCCGCCCCGGCCGAGATCCTGGGTGCCATGCGCAAGGTGCACCAGTACACCATCATGTCGGCGCCGACCATCGCCCAGTTCGCCGCGCTCGAGGCCCTCCGGAGCGGCGAGCAAGCCGTGCAGGAGATGCGCGCCCGCTACGACCGCCGCCGCCGGCTGATCGTCGACGGCCTGAACTCCATCGGCCTGACCTGCTTCGAGCCCAAGGGCGCCTTCTACGCCTTCCCTTCCATCGCCGCCACCGGCATGACCGACGAAGAGTTCTCGGAGCGCTTGATCAAGGAAGAGCGCGTCGCCTGCGTGCCGGGCAGTGCCTTTGGCGCCTGCGGCGCCGGCCATGTGCGCTGCTCCTACGCCACTTCCTATGAAAAGATCGAGCAGGCCCTGGAGCGCATGGCCCGCTTCGCCCGCCGGCACGGCTAGGCCCGCCGCCTCCCCTGCCGCAGCGGGCGAGGCAGGTGGGGGTACTTCCCCCTCTCCCTTCCAGGGAGAGCTGGGGTGAGGGTGGTTCTCTGCCGCTTCGGGGGACGTGGGTGTGGGTTTCGTAGCATAGCCCTTATGGGCGTCCGTACTCGGAGGTACCTTGACCAATCAGACAGATCGTCCCTCGTGGGACGAGTACTTTATGCAGATCACCTTCCAAGTAGCCAAGCGGTCCACCTGCCCGCGCGCGGCCGTCGGGGCCGTCATCGTGCGCGAAAAGAGGATCCTGACCACCGGCTACAACGGTTCGCCGCGCGGCCAGCCCCACTGCACCGAGGTGGGCTGCCTGATCGTCAACGATCACTGCGTGCGCACGCTCCACGCCGAGCAAAATGCCATCATTCAGGGCGCCCTGCACGGGGTGGACGTCTCGGCCAGCACGCTCTACGTGACGCACCAGCCCTGCCTGAGCTGCGCCAAGATGATCATCAACGCCGGCATTGAGCGCGTGGTCTATGGGGGCGACTACCCCGACGACATCGCCCGCGGCTTCCTCGAGGCGGCCGGGGTCGAGCTGTGCAAATACGAGGCGAACTGGGGTTAGCCCGCTACGCCTCGCGGCTCTTGACCAGCACCCCCCAACTCCCCCGCTGGACGACCTCGTCCCGCTGGTTCAGGATCTCGGCCTTCATCGTCACCAGGCCGCCACCCAGTCGCTGCATGGGGCGCAGCTCCGTTACCGTACAGTGCACGTGGATGGTGTCTCCGATAAAGACCGGCCGGCTGAATTTCCAGTCTGCGATGTCCCGGAAGGCCATGGCCGTCCCTTCCAGGTAGCCTCCGCGCATCACCAGGGCGACGCCAATGGACATCACCAACATGCCGTGCGCCACCCGCTGGCCGAAAACCCCCTGGCGGGCGAACTCGGCATCGCTGTGTAGGGCGTTCCAGTCTCCACTCAGGGCACAGAACCCCACGATGTCCGACTCCGTGACTGTGCGCGCCGGCGTGTCGAGCACCTGGCCGACGTCATACTCCTCATAGTACAGGCCGGTGCGGATTGGGAGAGGTTTGACCATGGAGAGATTCCCTTTCTTGTGCTAGATTGAGCGTCCTTGTGTTACGGGCCGGTTTCCTGGCCGGCCCGGTGCTCGCGGCGGATCTCAAAGACCACCGGATTGTGGGCATCGGGGCAAGCGTGCGTCGCCACGTCCTTGTCGGCCAGCCAGGGGAACTCGGCGCCGTACATCATCGCGAGCACTTTGGGCAAAAAGCTGTAGAGGGCATGGATGCAGATTGGACCTTGCACGCTTCGCCCGTCGAAGACTACCTCATCACCCACTTGGTGGCAGACGGCGCAGCGACCTTCCTGCCGGATGACGCGCGCTACCACCGTGTAGGGCTGTTTGGTTTCGGCTGGCCGGCTTGTCAAGGGCACACGCTCCCTGGCGACAGTTTCACGCGATTGTAGCCGACCTGGACTGGGATGTCAACAATGGGCATGGCGCCTTTGGATTGCGTCGGTGTATCGGTCACGCTGGCGATACATTCCACCACGGCCAGGACCGCCATGTCGGGGTACCAGCCCGGCTCCGCACACGGCCGCTGGTCAGGAAGCCGCCAGGATCGAGCGCTACTGATAGCAGGAGGGGCAGGCCTCGAGGCCTGCCCCTCCTGCTTCCACCCCCTCTTCTCACTCCACCAAATGGCACGCCACCCAGTGCCCTCCGGCCGCCTCCCGGAACGGAGGCTCCGCTGCCTTGCACAGGTCAAACGCCTTCGGGCAGCGCGTGTGGAACCGGCAACCCGGCGGCGGGTTCATCGGGCTCGGCACGTCCCCGCGCAGCGTGACCTTTTCCCGCCGCAGCGTCGGGTCCGGGATGGGGATGGCCGACATCAGCGCCTGCGTGTACGGGTGCAGTGGCAGCCGGAACAGCTCCTCGCGCGACGTCAGCTCCACGATCTTGCCCAGGTACATCACCGCCACCCGGTCGCTGATGTGCTCCACCACGCTCAGGTTGTGCGCGATGAACAGATAGGTCAGCCCAAATTGCGCCTGCAGGTCACGCAGCAGGTTGAGCACCTGCGATTGGATCGAGACGTCCAGCGCGCTCACCGGCTCGTCGCACACCACGAACTTTGGTCGCAGCGCCAACGCGCGCGCGATCCCGATCCGCTGCCGCTGCCCGCCCGAGAACTCGTGCGGGTACCGGTGTGCGTGGTACTCCTCCAGTCCCACCGTCCGCAGTGTCTCCAGCACCAGCGCGTTGCGTTGCCGGCCGTTGCGCATGCCGTGGATCAGCAGCCCCTCGCCGACGCTCTCCCCGATCGGGATGCGCGGGTCCAACGAGGAGTAGGGGTCCTGGAAGATGATCTGCATGTCCCGGCGTAGCTTCTTCAGCGTCCGCCCGTCCGCCGCCGCCACGTCCACCGAGCCAAAGCGCACTGTGCCGGCCGTCGGCTGCACAAGCCGGAGCAGCGACCGGCCGACCGTCGTCTTGCCGCAGCCCGACTCGCCCACCAGGCCCAGGCACTCCCCGTGCCGCACGGAAAAGCTGACGCCGTCCACCGCCCGCACAAAGCCGGTCACCCGCCGTAGCACGCCGCTCCGCACCGGGAAGTAGGTCTTCAGGTCCTTCACCACCACCAGCTCGTCGCCGTTTCCGCTTGTCATCTTCCGCCCCCTAGTGGTACAGCCAACAGCGCACCTTGTGCCCCGGCCCCACCGGCCGCAGGTCCGGCTCGCTTCGTGTGCACACGTCCATGCATCGCTCGACCATCGCCCGGCACCGCGGCGCGAACTTGCACCCCGCCGGCAGGTCGATCAGGTTCGGCACCGTACCCGGGATCACGTCTAGGCGCTCCTTCACTTGCCCCAGCACCGGCACCGAGCCGATGAGCCCCACCGTGTAGGGGTGCAGCGGCTCGGCAAACAACGTCCGCACGTCCGCCTCTTCCACCATCCGCCCGGCGTACATCACCGCCACCCGGTCGCACACCTCGGCCACGATCCCCAGGTCGTGCGTGATGAGGATGATCGCCGTGTTCGTCTGCGCTTGCAGGTTGCGCAGCAGGTCGAGGATCTGCGCTTGGATGGTCACGTCCAGCGCCGTCGTCGGCTCGTCCGCGATCAAGAGCTCCGGCGCGCACGCCAGCGCCATCGCGATCATCACCCGCTGCGCCATGCCGCCCGACATCTCGTGCGGGTAGCTGTCCACCCGCTTTTCTGCCTCGGGGATGCCCACCAGCTTTAGCAGCTCGATCGTGCGCGCGCGGCACCCGGCCTTGCCCAACTGCTGGTGGATGCTGAGCACCTCGGCGATCTGGTCGCCTACCTTGAACACCGGGTTCAGGCACGAGGTCGGCTGCTGGAAGATCATGGAGATCCGGTTGCCCCGGATGCGCATCATGTCGGCCTCGCTCATCCGCAGCAGATCCTGCCCCTCGAACAGGATCTCCCCGGCCATGATCCGCCCCGGGACGCCCACCAGCCGCAGGATCGAGAAGGACGTCACGCTCTTGCCGCACCCCGATTCGCCCACCAGGCCCAGCACTTCTCCCTGGCGCACGGCGAGATCGACCCCGTCGACGGCCTTGACCACTCCGTCTTCGGTGTAAAAGTGCGTCTTCAGCCCTCGCACTTCCAGGAGTGGCTGACTCTCGGCTGCTCGGACATCCATGCTCATCGTCTCTTCCTCCTGCCTCACATCTTGAGCCGCGGATCCAGCGCATCCCGCAGCCCGTCGCCGACAAAGTTGATCGCCAGTACGGTCAAGAAGATGCACAGCCCGGGCGACAGCGCCTGCGTGAAGAGGTACTCCAGCGGCGAGTTTCGCGCCTCGTTCAGCATGTTCCCCCACGTCGGCACGGGCGGCATGACGCCGAATCCCAGGAACGACAGCGCCGACTCGGCCACGATGATGCCGCCGAACCCCAGCGTAGCGGACACGATGATCGGTGCCAGCGAGTTCGGGATCAGGTGGCGGACGATGATGCGCCACCGGCTCGCGCCCAGCGCCTGGCTGGCCGCCACAAAGTCCTGTCCCCGCAGCGTCAGCACCGATCCCCGCACCAGCCGCGCCGTCGCCATCCAGCCAAAGATCAGGAGAACCAGGATGATGATCACGACGCTCAGGTTCGAGCCCAAGAACTCTTGCAGGCTGGCGTACTGACGCAGGCTGCTCGACAGCACCAGCACCATCGGCAGGAAGGGCAGTGTGAGCATGATATCGGTGAAGCGCATCAGCAAGGTGTCGATCCAGCCGCCCAGCGCGCCGGCAATTGCGCCGACCAGCGCTCCCAGCAGAGTGGTCGCCACGGTGACGACCAGTGCCACGCCCAGCGAGATCCGCCCGGCAAAGAGCAGTCGCGAAAGGATGTCCCGCCCCAGGCCGTCGGTGCCCAGCAGGTGCAGCGGTCGCCCCACCGCCCCGGCGGCCAGCACCGGCGCGTAGGCGCTTCTGAGATCGATCTCCTCATACTCATAAGGAGCGATCCATTCGGCCAGAAGGCTCACCAGCACGATCGCCGCAAAGACCACCATGCCGACCATCGCCAGCTTGTGCCGGCGCAGGCGCCGCCACACCAGCGACCACTGCCCCGCCGGGCGTGCGTCTCCCCCATGCTCTGGCTTCGATTTCGCCGTGTCTCCGGCCGAGTGCTGCACTACATTCACTTTCACGGGGTCGAGTCCTACTGCGGCCATGCTGCCCTCCTATGCGTACTGGATGCGGGGATCGACCACCGCATACAGCACGTCGCTCAACAGGTTCGAGAAGATGACCAGGAAAGCCTGGATCAGCAGCAGCCCCTGCACCACCGGCCAGTCCGCATTCGCGATGGCGTTGATCGTCATCAGCCCCATCCCCGGCCACGAAAAGATCGTCTCGGTAATGATCGCCCCTCCGATCAGCCCCGGGATGGTCAGCGCCAGGATGGTGATCAGCGGGATCAGGGCGTTGCGCAGGCCGTGCTTGAGGATCACCAGTTTTTCGCTTAGCCCCTTGGCCCGCGCCGTCCGCATGTAATCCTGGCGCAGCACCTCCAGCATCGACGCCCTGGTGTAGCGGCTCCATCCTGCCAGGTTGAAAAACGCCAAAATGGTCACGGGCAGGGCGAGATGGCGCAGGCCGTCCGCGATCAGCTTCCCTTCCTGGCCCGCAAGGTCGGGGTACAGCTTGCCAAAGGTCAGGACGCGCCCAAGTGCCTCGACGATGTCGCCCTCACTGCCGATGGCACGAACGCCTCCGGTCGGGAACCACTTCAGCGCTACGGCAAAGATCGCCACTGCCATCAAGCCCGTCCAGAAGGTGGGCATCGATTGCCCGAAGAAAGCAAAGGCGGTCACCAGGTAATCGGCGCCCGAGTACTGCTTGACCGCCGAGTAGATGCCGATCGGGACGGCGATCACCAGCGCCAAGACGAGGGCCATTCCCGTCAGCAGAAGGGTGTAGCCCAGCCGCTGGCCGATCATATTGAGCACTGGCACCCCCGTCTGCAGCGTCCACGAGCTGCCAAAGTCGCCGCGCAGCACCTTCCCCATCCAGCGTACGTACCGGCCCTGGTCGAGGTGGCACGGCTGCTCCTCGTCCCCCTCCACCGGGCAGTACTGCCCCGGCAGCAGAGGCTTGTCTAGGTCCAGCAGCCGGTTCAGCCGGTCGATCATCGACTGCGTGATGCGCGGGTTGCTGAGCCGCAGCATGTCGAACGGCCCTCCCGGCACCAGGTTGATCACCACGTAGATCAGCGCGGAGATGAAGAACAGCAGCACCAGCGACTGGCCCAGGCGGCGCACGATATAGGCGGTCATGCTCTCTCCCCTTTTGTGAGTCCCTCCCTCTCCCGGGATGGAAGAGGGAGGGATCTCTCGACTCTGCCTGGCTTGGCACTCCCCTCACCCCATTGGGCCGCAGGGAGACGCCATCTGCTCTACTTCACCACTTCCCACTCCCAGAAGTTCCAGGTCTCGGGAGCGAATTGGGTCGGGCCCGGCTTGTAGTTCTTCCAGCCGGTGCGCACGGCCCCCACCCGGTTCACGGTAAAGATGTTGATGACCGGCACGTCCTTGGTGTACTCTTGGAAGAAGGTCTCGTAGTATGGGTAGCGCTTGTCGCGCGACAGGCTGATCTCAAAGTCCTTCTCCGCCTTGTCTACGGCGGCGTCGGCCGTCGCGTTGCACCACCCGGTCCAGTTCTGGCCGCTCCAGTTGTTCTCGGCGGTGGGGATTGCCTTGCAGGTATAGCTGTCGGTGAAGGCCGGATCGTCGCCGGTCGACGTGGTGTAGATCGCGGCGTCGTAGGTGCGGCAGTAGAGCGGGCCGCCGGCGTCACACGCCTGGAAGAGGCCGCGCCCGTAGAGGAACTGCAGGTTCACGCCCACGTTCAGCCCCTTCCACATCTGCTGCGACGATCTGCGCCAGCTTCTGGCGGTCGGCGCGGTCGGTGGTCATCAGTGTGAACTCGAGCTTTTGCCCGTCCGCATTGGTGCAGGGATAGGTGGAGCAATCCCAGCCGGCATCGGCCAGCAGCGCCTTGGCCTTCTCCACGTCGTAGGGATACTTGGTGTAATTGTCGGTGGAGGCCCACGACATGCCCTTCGGGATCATGAGGTCGGCCACCATCTGCTTGCCGTAGTACAGTGCCTCGTTGATCGCCTCGCGGTCGAGGGCATAGTAGAGCGCCTGGCGCACGCGCACGTCGTCGAGAGGGAACTTGGTCATGTTCAGGTCGATGTGCTCCGTGCTGTAGCCGGGCATGTACAGGATCTTGTAGGCGCCCTGGGCTTCGATGTCATCCAGGTCGGGCCCGTTGGCTGCGGTCAGGCCGCCGGTGGCGAACGTCACGGCATCCACCTCTCCGTTCTTTAGCGCGTTCAGCACCGCCGAGCTCTCGCCATAGAACCGGAAGATGATCGTCTTGATCTGCGGATCGCCCAGGGGGAAGGGCACGTCGCTCTTTTCCAGGACAATCTCCTGGCCCTGCTTCCACTCCTTCACGACGTAGGCGCTGTCGCCGACCGGCATCCGCACGTACTCGTTCTCGGCCTGCTCGGCGGCTGGCACCGACCCCAGGATGTGAGCCGGCAGCCAGGGGAAGGCACCCACGGTCCAGTAGACCGGATCCACCACCGGCCCCGTCCAGCTCTCGTACCCCAGGTCGATATAGTCCTGCTTGAACTCGGCAAAGGGCACGGCCCCCTCCAGGGTCCCGGCTGCGGCGGCGCGCACCTGCTTCTGCGTCATGAGCCGGACGACGAAAGTCCGGTCATCGGGTGCGGTGATGTCATAGATCTTTTCGTACTGGCTGCGGGCCGGGATCTGGAACTCGGGATCAAGGGCCAGCTTCCAGGCGAGGATTACGTCGGCCGGCGTCACCGGTGTGCCGTCGGTCCAGCGCCAGCCCTCGCGGATCTTGTGGGTGATCTCCATGTACTGATCCTCACCCTCGCCGACGAAGCGCGCTCCACCATTCTCCAGGGTGGGGATTTCGCCCTCGCAGCCCAGGTTGACCCACTCCACTTTCTCGTTCTGCACCATGCAGCCGATGTTGATCGCCCCGTTGACCTGGGAGGTGGCCGTCATGGTCGAGATCAAAGGGTGCAGTGTATCCGGCTCCTGCTGCATGCCAAAGACCACCGTGTCGATTGCCTTTGCCTCTGGCGCTGCGGTGGCCGGAACCTCGGTGGGCGGCGCGGCCGTCACTTCGACAATCTGGGTCTCCACGACCGTCACCTGCTTGCCCTCCTGCTCGACGATGCGCGTCACTTCGACAGGGACGGTCACAATCTGCGGTTCCGCTGTGGCTCCGCACGCGCTCAGGACTATGGAGGCGACCAATGCCACCACAATCAGGATTGCCGGCACTCTCTTGTTCATCTTGTCCTCCTTGGTTTGGTTGGTTCTTGGGATTCGGCCAAAACGTGGTTTCATGGATCGACCTGCTTGCTCACCCCCTCTCTAAGGCTGTCCACAGTATAACAAGCGCAGGCCTGCCTGTCATCGGATCAAGCGCGGATTCGCCCTACGCACATTGCTCACCCTGTAGCACGCGACCCTGCGCGATGTTGGCACTTGTCCTACATCATTTGTTGTAGCCGCCCGCCCGCTCACGGCAGCTCCGGCTCAAGGGGCGCCAGCCCCTCCCGCAGCGCAAAGAGCGCCGCCTGGGTGCGGCTGGCCAGGCGCAGCTTGGAGAGGATCTTGGTGACGTGGGCGCGCACGGTCGACGTGCCGATCCCGAGTTGCGCGGCAATTTCGTGGTTGCTCAGTCCCGCCGCCAGCAGGTGCAGGACCTCCATCTCGCGGCCGGTCAGGTGCTCGATAGCGGGGCTCTTCTCCAGGGGGTACCCTACGGCCTGCAGCAGCCGGCGCGCCACCACCGGGTGCAGCGCCGCCCGGCCGGAATGCACTTCGTGGATCGCCTGCACCAATTCCTCAGGCGCCGAGTCCTTCAGCAGGTATCCCATCGCCCCCGCCCGGATGGCCGGGAAGACCTTGTCATCCCCGGCAAAGCTCGTCAGGACCAGGATCCGCACATTGGGCAGGCGCGTACTGATCCGCTGGATCGCCTCCAGGCCGTCGACGCCCGGCATGACCAGGTCCATCAGTACCACGTCCGGACGGAGCCGGTCCGCCTGCGCCATTGCCTCGAGACCGTTGTGGGCCTCGCCTACGACGACGATGCCCGGCTCGGTGCTCAGCAGGGCGCATATCCCTTTGCGAACGATGGCATGATCGTCCGCGACCAACACGCGGATTTGGTGTGCCATGGCGCGCATGCCCTCCCTCTGCCCCTTAAAGAGACGAGCGTTCAGTGGGCCCGTAACCGCTGAACGCTCTCTCAAGAGGAGACAATGCTCAATCGTTACTATACCAGGCCGTGCGTCGCCTGTCATCGGACAAAGCGGGGATTCTTTAACAAGAGAAAAGGATCGCCGCGATGGCGATCCTTCTCCACACCTGTCGCAGAGACCCTACGCAGAATGTTGGTCTAGAGCGACGCCAGCCCTTCCCGCAGCGCATACAGCGCCGCCTGCGTCCGGCTGTCCAGGCTCAGCTTCGCCAGGACATTGCTGACGTGCGTCCGCACGGTCGCCTCGCTGATCGACAGGTGCCGGGCGATCTCGTCGTTGCTCTGCCCTTTGGCCACCAGCCGTAGCACCTCCAGCTCGCGCTCGGTCAGCGTTTCTGCCTTGGCAGGCCGGTCCGAGCCGTGCGAAAGCTCCTGCAGCAGCCTGCGCGCGATCGTCGGGTGCAGAGACGATTGGCCGCCGTGCACCTGCTTGATCGCCTGGATGAGCTCCTCCGGACCCGAATCTTTCAGCAGGTACCCCAGCGCGCCGGCCCGGATCGCCGCAAAGACCTTGTCGTCTCCGGCAAAACTGGTCAACACCAGGATCCGCACCTCCGGCTGGTCGGCCAGGATGCGCCGGATCGCCTCCAGCCCATCCATGCCGGGCATCACCAGGTCCATGAGCACCACCTCGGGCCGCAGCCGTGCCGTCTTGCCCACGGCCTCCTGGCCCTCTTTCGCCTCGCCCACGACCTCGATCTCCTGCTCTGTCGCCAGTAGAGCGCAAATCCCTTTTCGCACGATCGCGTGGTCGTCGACCACCAACACGCGGATCTTGCCCTCCACGCTGCTCTCCTCTCTCCCCTCGCTCATGCCGATACCTCCACCCGCACCCGGCTCCCACCACCAGGGGGACTGTCGATCGACAGCCTGCCCCCCAGTCGCGCCGCCCGCTCTTCGATCCCACACAGCCCAAACCCGCTTCCCGACCGGGCCGCCGCCGGGTCAAACCCCTGGCCGTCGTCCGCCACTTCGAGCGTCACCAGGCTGTTCCTCTGCTCCAGGCTCACCACGACCCTGCGCGCGTGCGCGTGCCGCAGCACGTTGTTCAGCGCCTCCTGCGCGATCCGGTAGAGCCCCACCTCCGTCTCTGCCGAAAGCCGCAGCGGCCCCAACACGTTCAGCTCGGTGGCCAGCCCGCCCCGCTGCTCCACCGCCTCCAGCCTGGCCTGTAGCGCCGCGGCCAGCCCGTCCCGCTTCAGCGCCCCCGGCCGCAGCTCAAAGATCAGAAGCCGCATCTCGCGCAGCGCCGACTGCGTGCTCGTCCGGATCTCGCGCAGATGCTCGGCCGCCCGGTCCGTTTGCCCCATCGAGAGCTGCCGCGCCGCCGCCTCGGCAGTGAGCGTCGCGCCATACAGCGCCTGCGTCACCGAATCGTGCAGGTCCCGCGCCAGCCGGCTGCGCTCGCGCACGATCGCAAGCTGCTGCGCCTGTTCATAGAGCCGCGCATTCTCCACCGCCAGCCCGATTTGCTGGCCGATGGCCGTCAGAAGTGATAGCTCCTCCGGCGTCACTGCACGCGGGGTCAATGCCTGTAGGTCGATCACGCCAACCCGCTTGCCCTTCGCTTGAAGCGGGATGCTCACCACCAGCCGGATCCCCTCCCGCAGCATCAGCTCTTTCCACTCGCTCGCGGGACAGGCGGCGATGTGCCGAACCACCGGCTTTCCTTCTTCCGTGGCCTGCCCCGCCGGGCAGGCGCGCAGCGGATGGCGGGATGTGCGCCGCACAACCTCGTCCGACAGGCCACGGTGCGCCATCAGGACCAGGTCCCCCGACTCCTCGTCGACGCGGAACGCCTCTCCCCGCTCCATGCCCATCACGTCCAGGATCTGCTGCAGGGCACTCCCCAGCACTTCCTTCAAGTCCAGCGAGGAGCTTGCCTCGGCCGCGATCGCATTCACCGTCGCCAGCTCCCGCGTGCGGTCGGCTACCTTCTGCTCCAGGTGGGCATACGATTCTTGGAGCTGCTCCGCCATCAGGTTGAACTGCTCCACCAGCTCTTCTAGCTCCCCCCCGGCCGGGGCAACGATCCGCTGGTCAAATTGCCCTTCGGCCACCTGCCGCGCCGCCCGGCTCAGCTCCCCGATCGGCTTGGTGATCCGCCGCACGCCCACCGCGACGATCGCCGTCGGCACCACCACCGCCAGCGCCAACAGCAGGAGCGAAAAGCGCCCATATTGCCGGCTGGCCGCGCTCAGCACCGCCCAGCTCTCCTCGCTGACCAGGCTCCACGTCGTGCCCGGCACGGGGGCAAAGCTCGCCACGATCTTTTGCCCCGCCAGGTCCTTCGTGCGCAGCGATCCCACCTCGCCCTTCATCGCCTTCTGCACCGCCGGGAGCGTAGCCAGCTCCTGCCCGATTAGCTCCGGATTGGAGTGGTAGATCACCTGCCCGCGCGCGTCCACCAGGTACAGGGCATGGCCGGTGCCCCTCCGCAGCCCCTCCATGCTCTGGAACAGCGGGCTCTCGTTTGTGGGCGTCAGGTGGAAAAGTCCTGCTAGCCCGCTCACGGGCTTGCCGTCGGCGCCCAGGCTTGGGATCATCGCGACAACCATCTTCTCGCCGCCCGCGCCGTCGACCACCACGTTCGAATAGGCTGCTACGCTGCCGGGGGCCTGCGCAAGCATCTCCTTCAGCCACGATGGATTCACCGTGCCTGGCTCCAGGTCTGCCGAGTACGTCGTCCCGCTCGCGCCAAAGGCGACGACGCTGTCAAACACCGCCAGGAACCGCTCCGACAGTGGGTCGGTGTAGGCCGCCAGGTCGGCGGCGACCAGGTCGGCGGAGAGCTGGGCCATGCCGCGCCCCTGCTCCAGCACCAGGCTCTCCGTCACCCGCTGGTAGGCGTACAGGCTGACCAGGGCGGCCAACACCAGGATCATCGCCGTCGGCACGAACGACCAGGTGATGATCTGCCGGCGCAGGCTGCCCCTCGACGGGGGCCTTTGCCCCACCGCCTTCTCCCCGGCTCCCACGGACATCTGCTGGTTCACTCCATTCCCCTGTATCAAGGTTAACGCGCCATGGCCTGGCTGCGTTCGAATCCTCGCACCCTCCCGGCGTTGATCCTCGGCCAAAACACCCGATGACACACCCCCGTGGAGTGACAGAGTGGCAGCGTAACTCCGTCCCCTTTCTACACCCGTGGAAGCTCACGGTCCCACGCGAGCGCAAAGGGCAAGGGTCGGCGTGCGAGATTCGGCGCCCCGTCCCGGCCCTGCTTGCCCCACTCCGGCCCCTGAAGTATAATCCCGCCATGACCCTGGCGCGAATCTTGCATGAGCTCGAGTCCGATGCCCAGCTCTCCCAGCGCATCACCCATTGGGGACACCTGCCGGCCCGGCCCGCGCGCTACGCCGAGACCCCATCTGGCATTGACCCTCGCCTGGTGGCGGCACTCCGCCGGCGCGGCATCGAGCGCCTCTACACTCACCAGGCCCTTGCTACCGAGGCTGCGCTGCGCGGCGAGAACGTCGTCGTCGTCACCCCCACCGCCAGCGGCAAAACCCTCTGCTACAACCTGCCCGTGCTCAGCCGGCTCCTCGCCGAGCCCGGCGCCCGCGCCCTCTACCTCTTCCCCACCAAGGCCCTCGCCCAGGACCAGCTCTCCGAGCTCCACGCCATCGCCCGCGAGTTGTCCCCTTCGGTCCTGGGCTCTCTGCCCTTTGCCGTCTACGACGGCGATACAGCCCAGGGCAATCGCGCCGCCATCCGCAAGTCCGCCCGGGTTGTCATCAGCAACCCCGACATGCTGCATGCCGGCATCCTTCCCCACCACACGCGCTGGATGCCCTTCTTCCAGGGGCTGCGCTACGTCGTCCTGGACGAGATCCACACCTATCGGGGTGTTTTTGGCAGCCACGTCGCCAACGTCCTGCGCCGCCTCAAGCGCATCTGCGCGTTTTACGGCGCGGCGCCCCAGTTCATCTGTTCCTCGGCGACCATCGCCAACCCGCAGGAGCTGGCCGAAAAGCTCACGGAAGAGCCCTTCACCGAAGTTGGCCGCGACGACGACGGCTCGCCCTCCGGCGAAAAACATCTCCTCTTCTACAACCCGCCCATCGTCGACCGCGAGCTGGGCATCCGGCGCAGTGCAGTCGACGATGCCCGCATCCTGGCCGAGCGGCTGCTAGAATCGGACATCCAGACCATCGTCTTTGCCCAGTCGCGCCTGGTGACCGAGTTGCTGGTCACCTACCTGCGCGACGCCGCCCGCCGCGAAGGCCTGGCTCAGCGAGCGCGTCCAGGGCTACCGCGGCGGCTACCTCTCCTCAGAGCGGCGCGAGATCGAGCGCGGCCTGCGCGAGCAGCAGGTGCTCACCGTCGTTGCCACCAACGCCCTGGAGCTCGGGATCAACATCGGCGGCATGGACGCCTGCGTCATGACCGGCTACCCAGGCACGATCGCCAGCACCTGGCAGCAGTCGGGGCGCGCCGGCCGGCGTGCCGGCACCTCGCTGGCGCTCCTGGTCGCCGGCGCCTCGCCCCTGGACCAGTATATCGTCAACCACCCCGATTACTTCTTCGGGCGCACGCCCGAGCAGGCGCTCCTCAACCCCGACAACCTGGCCATCGCCGTCAGCCACGTCCGCTGCGCCTCCTTCGAGCTGCCCTTCGAAGAGGGCGAGGCGCTCGGCCGCTACCCACACACCCAGGAGGTCCTGGCTTTCCTGGAAGAGGAAGGCATCCTCCGTCACAGCCGCGAGCGTTGGCACTGGACGGGCGACACCTACCCCTCCGAGGCCATCAGCCTGCGCACGGCCGAGATGGACAACTTTCTCGTCGTCGATTCCTCGCGCGGGGGGACGGTCATCGGCGTCGTCGACCGGCCGGGCGTGCCCCATCTCCTCTTTGAGGGGGCCGTCTACCTCCACGGCGGCGAATCGTACCTGGTGGACCGGCTCGACTGGGAGGGCCGCCGTGCCGAGGTGTCGCCCATGCAGGCCGGCTACTACACCCAGGCCGCCGTCTCCGAGTCCGTTCACGTCACCGAAACCTACGACGAGCAGGAAGGCCCCGCCACCCTCAAGGCCCACGGCACTGTGCGCATCACAACGCGTGCCTCCGGCTACAAAAAGATCCGCCTCTACACCCACGAGATCCTCGGCTACGGAGAAATCTCGCCCGAGTCCATCCCCGACCAGGAGATGGATACCACGGCCTATTGGTTCTCCATCCTGCCCGAGACGACGGCCCGCCTTGAACGCGAAGGGCTGATCGACATGGCGCGCGGCGACCGTGGCCCCAACTGGGAGGATCAGCGCCGCCGTGCCCGGGAGCGCGACGGCAGGCTCTGCCGCCATTGCGGCGCGCCCGAGCGCCCCGACCGCACCCACGACGTGCACCACATCGAGCCCTTCGCCGCCTTCGGCTACCTCCGTGGACAGAACGATGCCTACCTGGAAGCCAACCGGCTTGAAAACCTGATTACCCTCTGCCGCTCCTGCCACCAGCGGGTGGAGGAGAGCCGCATGGTGCGCGGGGCGCTCGCCGGCCTGGCCCACGTGATGCGCGGCCTTGCCCCGCTCTACCTCATGTCCGCCTTGCATGACATCGGCGTCGTCAGCGAGGTCAAGTCGACGGCCACCCGGCTGCCGACGATCACCATCTACGACGCCGCGTCCGGTGGGCTAGGTTTCAGCGAAGTCCTCTTCGGCTTGCACGACACGCTGCTCGCGGCAGCATCCGACCTGGTGAAACGCTGCCGCTGCCGCCGCGGCTGTCCCTCCTGCGTGGGCGCCGGCGCCGAATCCGGCGACGACGCCAGGGCGAACTGCCTGCATCTTTTGGAGCTCATGGGGGTAGAATGATCCGCATCATCCTCGTCCGTCACGGCCACACCGCTTTGAACACGCCCGAAGGGCAGGGTCAGTACTTCCGCGGCACGACCGACCTTCCGCTGGCCGAGGAAGGCATTGCCCAGGCGCACGCGGCCGCCCGACGCCTCGCCTCGCTCCGCATCGACGCCGTCTATGCCAGCCCGCTCCAGCGCGCCGCCCGCACCGCCGAGCTCCTGGCTGAGCCCCACGGCCTTGACGTCCAGACGCTGCCGGGCCTGAGCAGCATGAGCTACGGCGACTGGGCCGGCCTGCTCAGTACCGAGGTCGCACATCGCTGGCCCGAGCTTTACGCCCAGTGGCGCCGGGACCCCCTTTCCGTCCAGATCCCCGGCGGCGATTCCGCCGCGAGCCTGCGCGAGCGTGCCGTCGCAGCGGTGCACGAGGCCCTGGCACGCCACGCCGACGGTGCTTGCCTGCTGCTCGTCAGCCACGAGGCGGTCTGCCGCGCCCTCGTCTGCACGCTTGTCGGCATGCCAGATCACCTCTACTGGCGCATCCGGCAGGGCCTCTGCAACCTGACAATCTTCGACTACGACCCTGTCAATCGCATCTTCAGCCTGGTGCAGATGAACGACCTCTGCCACCTGGCGCCCTCGCTGCCTCGGGCTCGGGGAAATGGCATTCGCGTGGTGCTGATCCGCCACGGCCAGACCGCGTGGAACGAAGGGGCGGGAGAGGAGCGCTTCCGCGGCCGCACCGACTTGCCGCTGGACGAGGTGGGCCACAACCAGGCGAGGGCGCTGGCCCGCAGGCTCCGGTCCGAGCCCATCTCAGCGCTCTACGCCAGCCCTTTGATCCGGGCGCAGCAGACGATCGAGCCACTGGCCGCAGAGCTGGGCCTGCCAATCGGCGTGCACGAGGGACTGATCGACATCAACTACGGGAATTTCCAGGGCCGGACGCATCGTGAGGCAGCCGCAGCCTATCCGGATCTCTACTCGCTCTGGCGCTCAAGCCCCGGCCAGGTCCGCTTCCCCGGGGGGGAAGGCTTGGCCGACGTCCGGAACCGCCTTCTTGTCCTACTTGCTGAGCTGGCGGCGGCCCATCCCGGCCAAACCGTCGCCCTGGTCGGTCACCAGGTGGTCAACAAAGTCGCCGCCTGCACCCTACTGGAGCTGGGCCTCGACGCCTTCTGGCGCATCCGCCAGGACACCTGCGGCATTGACCTCTTCCAGCAGGTGGAAGGCACCTGGCACACGCTGCAGATTAACGACACCTGTGGGTTCTCATAGTGTGGCCCCCTCTCCCTTCCAGGGAGAGGGTCGGGGTGAGGGTGGATCCTAGACCAGCTACCTGCGTGGTCTAGGGCAGCGTGCCCGTTCCGCAGCTGCCCCTACTCCCCTACGACGTACGTCGCCACCGTCTCACCTGCCAGATCCTTCAGCGTCACCTGCTCACCGGCCGACCATGCCGCTTGCGTCCTGCCCCAGTATAGGGCGGCGGGCGGGCTGCCGTCCTGCCCGGCGCGCGTAAAGACGGTCACGCTGCCGCCTGCCCACAGCCGGAAGCTCGGGAAGGTGTAGCTATTCCCGTCTGTGTCACTCAGCGTCCAGCCCGACATGTCGGCCAGGCGGCTGCCCCGGTTGGCGATCGTCACCCCTTCCTGGGCGACTACCCCGGGCTTGACCACCTCTACGATCTCGATCTGCAGCTCGCCCGTGACCGGCAGTGGGGTCGGCAACGGCGTGATAGTCGCACCGGCTTCGGCGGCCGCCGTGGCCGTCATCTGCGCCGAGGGCGGCTCAAAAGGGATCGGCGTGTCGGTAGCCGTCGGCATGGGCGTGTTCGTGGCCTCGACAACTTCCACCCCACCCACAGGGATCACCAGCTTCGCGCCCACAGTCAGGAAATTGGGGTTCTCGATCTGATTGGCGGCAATGATGGCGTCGGCCGGTACATCGTACTGCAGCGACAGCCCGCTGATCGTGTCGCCCGGCTGCACCGTATGGATGAGCGGCGTTGGGCCCACGACAGCCTGGCCTGGCTCGGCCGTGGCCAGCACTCCCTCCTCTGTCGCCGCCGCGGCCTGCCTTGCGGTTATCGCCGTCGCAGGTGTCACGAGCGTCACCCGGTCCCGCAGGAGCAGTACCGCTCCCGCCACCACGGCCAGCGAGACAAATGCCGAGACCACGGCGCTTAGCAAAACCATGAGAGCCATCTGCTTGCGCGTCATCTGCCTACCTCCAAAGGAGCCATGCCAGAAGGGCGGCCACCAGGCCGCCGGCGAGCGACGAAGCCAGGTTCACCACGTCGTTGTCGAGCCATGCCCAGCCACGCTGGAGCTGCGTGGCGTGCCCGCAGCGGTGGATCAAGCTCTCCGTTTCCTTCCCGCAATGCATGCAGTAGTAGATGCCCTGCACGGTCGCTCCCAGCAGGCTGTCGACCAGCGAGCCGGCCATCCCCCCGGCCATCGCCAACAGGGGGAACGAGACTGCCCGCAGGTTCCACCCCTGGCCTTGGGCAAGCGACTGGATCTGCGTCAATAAGGTAGCCATGGCGCCGATGAGCAGCGCGCCGGCCAGCGAGGCCCAGGTCCCCAGCCTCGTCAACCCACCCGACGTGCCGGGCGGGACCGGCTCACCTGTTGTGATCAGCCGAGGTGGCACGCGGCTCAAGATCCCCAGCTCGGTAGCCCACGTGTCTGCCGTGACGCTGCTCATCACGCCCAGGAACGCAGCAAAGAGCACCGGCTCATGGGACTGCGCGAACACCAGGGCGAGCGCCGCTCCCACGCCGCCGTTCGCCAGCGTCTGGCCCAGATCCCGCCGGCTTCCCTTCGCAAACTGCTCGGCCGCAGCTTCTTTATCCGCGCTGCGGTAGTGCGAGAGCCAGCTCGACGAGACAAAGAAGGTGATCAGCAGCAGGCCCCACACCCACCCGCCAAAGCCGAAGATCAGCGTGCCGACGACGATGGCTCCCACCATCCCGCTGAGCGTCAAAGCCTGCCTCCAATAGGCGAGGCCGGCGATCAACCCACTCAGCAGCAGCCCGACAAGGATCTCGTCCATCAATACACCATGCCCAACACGGCGAGCCAGAAGAGCGCCTGGGCCGCCGCAGCGGCCCCCCACAACAGGTAGGAGCCTGCTCTTTCCTTCCGGTAGAGCAGTAGGCCCAACACCAGGTTGGTTCCCAGGATGATCAGCCCGATGATCGGCAGCGCGAATAGCTCCGCTTTCGTGCCGATACGGTCCGCCAGCCCCTGGCTGCTAAAGTGCAGTGGCAGCTGCTCGTCCAAGCCGGGAAAGCGCGCGCATAGGTAGCCAAACAGGCCGAGGTTGATGGCGGTCGCCGCCCCGAGGAGCACCCCGGCCGTTCTATCCTTCCACAGGCTCCAGGTCAGCCATGGCGCCCGGCCGCTCTCCGGCTCCAGGAGCCGGTTCGGCCCCAGCTCCTGCCGCGCCGCCAGGCTCTCCATGAACTCCTCCGGGTGCTCGGGAGAGATGGCAAGGGCCCGCCCGGCGTGATCAGCAGAAGCTGCCCCCCAATCGGCCTCGTGGCCAGGAAGAGCGTCCGCCCGATCCCGGGGATGGCTCCCTCTCCTCGCTCGTGCCCCGGCCAGCGCACCCCCTTGCGCCGCACCACCGGCCCCCCAAGCTGACCACCCGGCAGGACACGCTGGATATCGCGGATCGGAACAACTTGGCGGGCGCCCAGCCACCTCGTGGTCAGGCCGTCCCGGTCCAGGTGGTAGCGCAGTGTCAGGCAGCTCAGCGTCTGGTACACGAGGATCACCAGCAGCGGCACACTGAGCAGCACCAGAAACCCCGCGAGGAACGCAAAGAAATCGAACTGCTGCGGCCGGATCTGCTGGGTGATGAGCCACCTCAGCAACCTCACGTCAATGCCGACAACCAGCCCGATGAAGAGCAGGCCCAGCGGGACCCCGGCCGAGAATCGGGCGCGCCAGGTCAACGGAGGTTTCCCCGTGTCGCCATCCTACCGCCCCTCATACACGGCTGTGCACCAGGATCGGTATTTCGAATTATTGCCCCGTACCACTTCGAAGTAGAGCTCGCGCAGCCGGCTCACCACCGGCCCAATGCTCCCTGTGCCCACCGGCCGGTGCTCCACCTGCGTGATGGCCGCGATCTGCACCCCCGTCCCGCACAGAAACGCCTCTTCGCAGATATAGATCTCGCTCCGGTCGATGTTGCGCTCTGTCGTCCTGAGCCCCATCTCCTCGTAGGCCAGCTTCATGATCGTGTCGCGCGTGATCCCCTCCAGGATGTTGGAGGTGACCGGCGGCGTGATGAGCTTGCCGTTGCGCATCATGAAAAAGTTCTCGGCGCTGCCCTCCGAGATGTGGCCGGTGGACGTCAGCACCAGCGCTTCGTCGTAGCCGCTCAGTACGGCATCCGTCTTGGCCAGCGCCGAGTTGATGTAGGCCCCCGTAATCTTGGCCCGCGCCGGGGTTGCGTTGTCGTCCACCCGCTGCCACGATGAGATGCAGACGTGCGCTCCCTCTTCTTTCTCGATGTAGCGGCCAAAGGGGGTAGAGAAAACCGTGAGCTCGTCTCGTAGGCCGTGCAGCCGCACGCCAATGACCTCGTCCGCCTTGTATGCCACCGGCCGGATGTAACTATCCTCGCGATACCCCTCCCGGCGCAGCAGGTCGACGGTGATCGTGCACAGCTCATCCGCGCTGTGGGGCAGGCAAATGCGCAGGATGCGGCACGAGCGCAGCAGCCGCTCATAGTGCTCCTTCAGGCGGAAAACGAAAAGCTGCTCCTCCTCCGCGTTCCAGTAGGCGCGGATCCCCTCGAAGCACCCAGTCCCATAGTTGAAGGCATGGGTCATGACGCTGATCTTGGCTTCCTCGATTGGGACGATCGCGCCCCGGAAGAACGCATATTGGGTCATGGTCTCTCCTGCTTCGGCGAACGCTGGCTGATTATAGCGGGTTTCACTCCCCCGCGCAACTGGCACAGAACAAGGGGGCATCTTTGCCTCGCTGCCCCGCACCGGGTATAATTCCCTCTTGCCGGGTGGCCGTGCCACCCTCAAGTCCGGAGTATCGCCGCCAATGCCTTGGATCGCACGCCTGGCCAACAACCTGCAGCGGGCGCTGGGTCGCCCCGATCCGAAGCGCCGGCACGCCGCACAACTCCTGCTACAAGACTATGCCCTCCTGACCGTCGGCGCTCTGCTCTGTGCCACGAACGTCAACCTGTTCCTCGTGCCCAACCAGGTCGTCTCCAGCGGGGTGACCGGCATCGGCATGCTGCTCTACTACCGCATGGGGTGGCCCATCGGCATCACGACCCTTGTCCTCAACATCCCCATCTTGGCCGCCGGGACCAAGTGGGGCGGCGGCTGGCGTGTCCTGGTCCGCTCTGTCTACGCCACCGCCGTTATGACCATCGGCATCGACCTCCTGGCCCTGGTCCTGCCTCCCATCCACGGAGACCCCTTGGTCTTTACCCTCTTCGGCGGAGCACTGGATGGCCTCGGCATCGGCCTGGTGCTGCGCGGCCAGGGCACCACTGGAGGCACCGACATCGTCGCCCAGATCCTCAACCACACTCGGGGCATCCGCTTCGGCACGACCTTCATTGTCGTCAACAGCATCGTCCTCCTGGCTGCCGCTACGCAGGTCGGCCTGGTGCCCGCACTCTACGCTCTGATCGTCAACTTTGTATCGGGGAAGGTCGTCGATTCGGTACAGGAGGGCAGCGGGTACGCACGCGCCTTCTTCATCCTTTCGTCGCGCACCGAAGAGATACAGCAGGCCGTGATAAAAGACCTGGAGCGGGGCGTGACCCTGATGGACGTGCGGGGGGGCTACACCCAGGCGCCGCAGCCGGCCCTCTACGTCGTCGTCTCCCGGTCGCAGGTGACACGCCTCAAGCGGCTGATCTCAGAGCAAGATCCCGCCGCCTTTGTGGTGGTATCCGAAGTCCACGAAGTACTGGGCGAGGGTTTCCGGCAGCACAAGCAGAAGTGAGGCCGGCCCCAGGACCTGCTCGGCCCTGTAGATAGGACCTCGTGCCCGTCGCCGCCCCACCCGGCTAGCCCAGGAACGTGACGACGTCCTCCATCGGCTCGCGTGGAGTCCGCCCAGTGCTCTCTCGATCAGGCCGGCCGATGGGCAGGATCGCCACCGGGCGGTGCTTCTCCGGCAGGGTCAGCGCTTCGGCCGCGGCCGCCTCGTCGAATGCGCCCACCCAGCAGCTCCCCAAGCCCAGCGCCACGGCGCCCAACAGAATGTGCTCGACGGCTGCTGCTGTGTCCTGCAGGCAATAAAGGCCTCGCCCTCGGTCGCCGTAGCGCACCGCCGATTTCTCTGCGTCGGTGCAGACGACGATGACCACCGGCGCCTGCCCAATGAACTTTTGCCCGTAAGCCGCTGTCATTAGCCCCTCGCGCAGCGCCCGGTCGCGTACCACGTAAAAGTGCCATGGCTGCCGGTTGCCCCCCGTGGGTGCCCGGACTGCAGCCGCCAGCAGCTTCTCTACCATCTCCTGCGGCACATTCACCGTGGGATCGTAGCTGCGTACACTGTGCCTGCTTTCAACAACCTGCCAGAAATCCATCTCGCCTCCTACTCCCATTCCCACTGTGCAAGTGCCGGCAGCAGCTCGTGTGCCGTCATGTCCAGGTGCACCGGCGAGACCGATACGTACCCCCGTGCCAGTGCCCCAATGTCCGTCCCCTCGTCCTCGTGCCCCGTAGGCGGCTCTCCCCCGATCCAGTAGTACGGCTGCCCGCGTGGATCCTCGCGCTCGATCAAGATGTCACGGTATACCCGCCTGCCGAGCCGTGTGACCTCCAGGCCGCGGATTTCCTCCGTAGGCCGGCACGGCACGTTGACGTTCAGGAACACGCCCGGCGGCAACCCTCGTGCCAGCACCTGCCGCACTACGCGGGCGCCCACCCCGGCCGCGAAGCCAAACTCGTGGCTCTGGTAATCGTTCAGTGAGATCGCCATCGCAGGCAGCCCAAAGATCACCGCCTCCATGGCCGCCGCCACCGTTCCCGAGTATGTCACGTCGTGCCCGACGTTCGCCCCCTGGTTGATGCCCGACACCACCATGTCCGGCGCCTTTGGCAGGATTCCCAAGAGCGCCAGCGCGACGCAGTCCGAAGGCGCTCCGGTCGTCGTGTACGCCACGACACCCTCCGTGACTCCCCCCTGCCGCGGTTCCCCTTCTGCTCCCCCCTGCCGCAGCGGGGGGGACGGAGGGGGGGGCTCACACTCGAACGTGTAAGGCGTTACCCGCAGCGGCTTGTGCATCGTCTTCGTGTGCCCTGCCGCCGACCAGTTGTGATCAGGCGCGAGCACCGTCACCTCCGCCAGCGGGCGCAGCGCACGCAGCAGCGCGCGCAGCCCCGGCGCGCCAATCCCGTCGTCGTTCGTCAGTAGGATATGCGCCATCTCGCCTACAGGCCTACAGCCGCTCGCCCAGCCCGATGTCCATCATGACCATGCCCGAGATCATCTTCGGGTAAAAGTCCGTCGACTTTTGCGGCATCTTCTCGCCCCGGTCGGAGCACGCCTTCACCTCTCCGATGCGCGTCGGGCTCAGGATGAATACGCACGTCCCCTCCCCCGAATCCACGCGTGCCAGCGCCTCGTCGAGGTCCCGGTAATAGTCCAAGTGCTCCTTTGCCTCGACTTGCTTCTTGGTGATGCCCATCACCCGCTCGATGAGCAGCTCGTGCAAGATCGAAACGTCCAACTGGCGCCACTCCGCGGCCCGCTCAGGCACAAGCTCGTCCATGATCGTCCGAGACTTGAGCCGGAGCAGGAAGTACCGGCCGTCGTAGAACCCCAGCCGCCGGTCCTCCTGAGTGCCCTTCGCCAGTGCCTGCATTAGCTCTTCCCTGCCGGCCAGCGGCGTCACCTCAAAGTAGGCGCTTGCATCCTCCATGATCTGGTTCGGCGCCTTGGCGTGGTAGCCGTAGATCAGGCGGTGGGTGGGCAGGATGACCAACCCCGGGTCGTCCATGCTCACGAAGCAGATCATCACACGGTTGAATGCAGCGTCCGCCGGCGCCTCCGGGTGATTCTCTCGCATCTCGTTCCGGTAGTTCAACGCCGTCTCGTAGCGGTGGTGCCCGTCGGCAATGATCAGCCCCGTCTTGGGCGCCATCTCTGCCACCACCGACGCCACCACGTCGGCGTCGTCCACCACCCAGAGCTGCTGCCGAACATCCCGCTCGAAAAGCTCCTGCACGTCCTCGTCGGGGGCCTTGCCCGCGATCGCCGCGTCCAACAGTGCGTTGATCCGGTTCTCCGAATCGGGGTAGAGCATAAAGATCTGCTCAAAGTCAAAGGCGGTGGCGCGCATCAGATTCAGCCGGTCGATCTTGGGCCCCGACAGTGTCCGCTCGTGGGGCAGCACAATCCCCTCACTGAACTCCACGAGTTGCAGCGCGGCGACGAGTGCCTTCCGCGTCCGCGTGCCGCCGTCGGGCAGGGTAAAGGTCTGCCAGTAGACATAAAGTGCCAGCTCCCCCTCCCGCAGCAGGTAACCGGCGTCGATCCACGCCTGGTAGTACTCCCGCGCACGCGTGTACGCGTTTTGCTCGGCGGTGTCGTCCTCGTGCTTGCGGCCCTGGATCAACCTCACCAGGTTGTACGGATGGAGAGCGTAATACTCCTCCTGCAGCTCCGGGCCGATCCGGTCGTATGGTTGTGTCACAACCTTGCTTAGGTCGCCGACCTTGTGAGTGTTGTAGCGAACTCCACGAAATGGTGCGATGCCTGCCATGGGGATTCGTTCCTCTTCTTCTCCCTCTCCCTTCTGGGGAAAGGGTTGGGGTGAGGGTTGTGCCCCCTTCACCCCAGCTCCCGTGCATGAGCGCCGGGGTGAAGGTCGATACCCCTCACCCCCAACTCCCGAACAGCCTACCCGCTTTTCCGGTGAAACTCGATCAGGATTTCTGCCACTTCCCCGCCGACGCGCGCCTGGCCCTCCACCGTGCTCGCGCCGATGTGCGGCGAGCCGAGCATCAGGTTCAGACCGTTCTTGTCCTTCAGCGCAAAGAGCTTCGGGTTGCCCGGGTTCACTTTTTCGTCCAGGTACACGTCCAGCGCCGCCCCGGCTACCTTGCCGCTGCCCAACGCGTCGCACAGCGCGTCCTCGTCCACTACCCCGCCGCGCGCGCAGTTGATGATGTACACCCCATCCTTCATCTGCGCGATCGTCTGGGCATTGATCAGGTTCGTCGTAGCTGCCACCTTTGGCACGTGCAGCGAGATAAAGTCGGCCCGCCGGAACAGCTCCTCCAGCGTCACCTGCTGCGCGGGGCCCGGATCGGTCGGCGTGATTACGTCGTAGAAGAGCACTGTCATGCCCAACGCGTCCGCCTTCCGTCCCAGCGTTCCGCCGATGTTGCCAAAGCCGATGAGTCCCAGCGTCTTGCCGGCGATCTCGGTGCCTTCCAGCTCCTTCTTCAGCCACAGTCCGGCCGTCATGCTCATGGTCGCCTGTGGGATCTTGCGCGCCAGCGCTAGCATATAACCCAGCGCTAGCTCCGCCACCGAGTTGGAGCTTGCCTTCGGGGTGTTGCGCACTTGGATCCCCTTGCCCTGGGCGTACTTGACGTCGATGTTGTCCAGGCCAACGCCGCCGCGCACGACGATCTTGAGGTTCGTCGCAGCGTCTATTACCTCCGGCGTGATCCTCGTCCGGCTGCGGACCACCATCCCATCGTACTGGGCGGCATCCCGCACCAGTTCCTCTGGCGTGATGGTAGGCCGGTTGTCCACCTCGATACCTGCCGCGCGCATCATGTCCAGCGCCGAGGCTTCAGTCTTGTCACAAATGAGTACCTTCATGGTCCTTCCTCCTTCAGGTGCAACGTACCTCGGAGGTGCGTTGCACCTCACGTCCTACAGCTTCAGGATGTCGTTGATCTGATCCAGCAGCCAGCGGATGTCCGCCACGGTCAGGTCGCCCATGTGGCCGATGCGGAAGCACTTTTCCTTCAGGTCACCGTAGCCGTTGGAGATCATCGCGCCGCGCTTGCCCAGCTCCTTGTTCAGGTCGCCCACGACGATGCTGCGCGTGTTGGCGATGTTGGTCACCGTGTTCGAAAGGTAGCGCACATCCCCGTACAGCGCCCAGTACTTGGCCGCCCACTCGCGCACGATCTGCGCCATCTCGAGGTGCCGCGCAAAACGCGCATCCATCCCTTCGGCGAACATGTCGTCGAGCTGCTTGTCCAGCGCCTGGATGATGGACACCGCAGGAGTCGCCGGCGTCTGGTTCGCGTCGTATTTCTTGTCCATCTGATCGTAGGCGAAATAGTGACCGCGGTTCGGCACCTGCAGCGCCCGCGCCCGCGCCCGGTCGCTCACGGCGCACACCGTCAGACCAGGCGGCAACGCAAAGCACTTCTGAACACCCGCCAGGCACACGTCCAGTCCCCAGGCATCGAACTCGATCTTGACGCCCGCCATGCTGCTCACTGCATCCACGATGATGAGCACATCAGGGTACTTGGTGCGGATAAGCTCCGCCGTCTCCTTGAGCGGCATCATGATGCCGGTTGCCGTCTCGTTGTGCGTCAGCGTGATCGAATCATAGTCGCCCTTCGACAGAGCCGCATCCACCATTTCGGGGGTGATGGCCTGACCCAGGGGCACTTCGAGCTTGTCGCACGGGATGCCATTGGCCACGACCATCTCGTACCAGCGCTTCGAGAACGCGCCGCACACCGTCACCAGCATCCGCTTGACTGACGCCTGCCGCACCGAGCCTTCCATCACGCCCGACGACGACGAGGCAAACAGGTAGACGCGCTGCTGCGTGTACAGCAATCTCTGCAGCTTGGGGGTGACAGAGGCCTGCAGCTCCTGGTACTCCTTCGCCCGGTGGCCGATCATGCCCACTGTCTGGGCCTGCAGGATCTCGGGCCTCACGTGAGTGGGGCCGGGGATGAACAACTTCTTGTACATGTCTTACCTCCTCGTAAAGACTCCTACTAATTCTATGTTCGGCGTGCCCTACGGCATCGCCTTGCCGACCAACACGCGATGGCTCGCACCGCAAACAGAAACGCGGCAGTGCCGCTCCTAGGAACCGCCTGACGCACCTGAATTGTACCAACGTTCCCAGGTTGGGGCAACTTGCCCGCCGATGTTGGCTTGACGCTCCGGCCCTTGTCTGCTATCATCGCGCGTAGCGCCGCTCTCTTGCGCACCGGATCCCGTAGCTTAGCCCCTCGTGGGCGTCTGAGGAGAAAGTTGTGTCCGAAACCGTTGCTCCGTGCGTCTACTTTGCCAAGGCCGGGCCGGCCAACACCGCCCGCACCCTCGATCTCGTCCGCACCCGCGCCGCGCAGCTCGGGATCCGGCAGGCCCTTGTGGCCTCCACCACCGGCGCGACCGGCCTCCTGGCTGCCCTAGCCCTCCAGGGCCTCGACGTCATCGTCGTCACACACTCCGCCGGCTTTGCCCAGCCAGGCACTCAGGAGCTGACGGCCGAGAACCGCGCCGCGATCGAGGCCGCCGGTGCCCGAATCCTGACCTGCCAGCACGCCTTCGGCGGCGTCGGCCGCGCCGTCCGCAAGAAGCTCGGCACCTACGAGTTGGAAGAGATCATTGCCTTCACTTTGCGCACCTTCGGCCAGGGTGTCAAGGTCGCCGCCGAGATGGCTCTCATGGCCGCCGATGCCGGCCTGGTGCGTCCCGGCGAGCCGGTGATCGCTGTCGCCGGCAGCGGCCGCGGCGCCGATACCGCCGTCCTCCTCGATCCGGCCAACGCCCAGACTTTCTTCGACCTGCGCTTCCTGGAGCTGATCTGCATGCCGTCGCCGGCGCACCCATAGCGCCGGCCATCTGAGAGGTGAGCCATGTGCATGACCCTTCAGCGGG
Organism: uncultured Chloroflexia bacterium; assembly: GCA_963701775.1. Lineage (GTDB taxonomy): Bacteria > Chloroflexota > Anaerolineae > JAAYZQ01 > JAAYZQ01 > DAOQVR01. Next base: position 42,281 of record CAVPBH010000020.1, on the reverse strand, counting down.
TCCTGATCCAGTTTGAAGACCCTATGGCGTCGGCGAGCACCCATTCCGCACCTCCCTTCTTCACCTCTGACATCGCCATCTCCCAGCCACTCCGCACCCCCGGACAAGGCTTCAGCCTGCACGGGCGCGGCAAGCCGTCCTGGGACCTGCCTGGCGTGCCCAACCCCGAGTGGCGCGCCTCCCTCACCCCCGGTGAAACCGACCGCCTGCTGGCCCTCCTGGAGGGGCTGGCCGTTCCCTACGTCGCTCCACGGCTCACCGGCTTTGACGGCCCGTGGCACATACTCGAGATCGCTTCAGGGGCGCATACGATGCACTTCGAGTGGTGGGTCGATGTCCCCCGGGGCTGGGAGCGCGCTGGTGCCCTCTACGACTATGCCCTCTCTCTTGCCCGCCGCACCTACCTCGCGTCGCTGGAACGGAGCGGGTAGTCGGAGTCTCCAGGCATGGCAGAAGAACTGGCCCCCGCTGGCGCTATCAAGAGACTGCTACACCGCTACGACGACAATCGTGCCCTAGCTAGGCTAGCCGCCACCGGCCAGGCGGTAGTGCCGGCCCTGCGTCAGGCCTACACCGACCTGGAACACGACGGCTGGATGTTGGCCCAGTGGTACAACCGGGTCCTAGCCCTAGTGGCGCCTGATCCGGTGGGCGAAGCCCTGTGGCTGGTGGGCCATGTGGACGAGCGTCCCTGCGCGGAGTTGGCCTGGGTCCTGCGCCGCTTTGTCTCGTCCCAGGACGCCGCGCGGCTCCGCACGTCGCTTGCCCGGATGCTGAGCGTGGATCAGACTGAGCAGCTCGTGTGGGCACTGCCGCGGGCGGCCGTGCTGTGCGAAGCCCTCGGCCTGGCCGGGGTCGAAGAGGACATGCCCCTGCTTCGCCGGGTCCTGGACGCCGCCCTCGGAGAGCTGGAGCGGCTCCGCCAGGCTGAGGCTCTCCACCTCTGCGGGGCCGAAGTCGCGCCGGCGGCGGCTGCTTGTGCCTCGGCTCTGCTCGCCATTTCCGAGAGGCGCGAACTCCAGAACGAGCCCGACAGGGACTTCTGGCGCCTGGTCTGCCTCGACACCGCCCTTCCGGACAGCTACCACGCCAGCTACGACATCGGTGGCCTCATGGCCCCGCCCATGCCTCTCCTGTTCGCCCGCGCCCCAGGCGAGTGCACCCGGTTCCTCGCCACGCTCTCAGGGGCAGGTGCCCAGGCCGATGAGATCCTCTCCGACGTCCACTTCTGGCTCACCACAGCGCAGGAGCAGGGGGTGACTCTCGACCTAGGCTCGCAGGCCGGTGGTGCGCCGGACTGGCTTGATACCCTGGACAAGCGCGCAGCCAGCACAGGCGCCAAGCGAAGGGAGACACTCGATCTCCGCGCGCTGGTGCGCCCCAGCGATGCGCAGGGCAAAGCCCTGGAGAACCTGGCCGGTCCTTCGCTCGATGCCGCCGCCATTGAACACAGCCTCTCCATCCTGCGCCAAGCAACCCCCTTCGCAGCCATGGCGGCCCTCACCGTCGAGTCTTTCTTCGTGCAGCGCAGCTCCGGGCGGGGTGGCTCGGACAAGAGCAGGACTGCGCTGAACCGCCTCCTGCAGGACGCCGGCCTGAGCCCTACCGCCGGGTGGACCTGGCAGGCACCGCCGGGCCGGCTCTCCTCGGGGCCCACGCCGGAGGACCTGCATGCCACACTATGCGCCGCTGCCCACGCATGCTCGCAGGCCGCCACCGCAGCTACGCCCGAGCAGGCTGCCGAGTTTCTCGCCCCGCTCCGGGACCGGCTTTCCCACGCCCTGGTCCGGCATGCGTGCTACCGGACCCTGCTCGTGGCCCTGAAAGACACGCCCGTCGAGGTCGCGCGCGCTTGCCTCGACCCGCTTCGCGCCGAGCGAGACCCAGCCATGGCCAGCGCCATCCTTCGCATGGCGCAGTCCATGCTCCGCCGACGGGCCGGCCCCGTCCTCCTGCTCCTGCTCGACGCTCCGGCCATTCGCGGCGACGGCAAGCTCGCCGAGCAGCTCGTGCACGCCGTCGCCGCAGCCGCTCCCCCGGGCGCCGGCGAGCGTCTCCTCGCCTTCGGCCGCGAGATTGGCTGGGGGACGCCGGCCCACGGCAGCTACGGCGTCTACCTCGCCCTCGCGGTGTCGATGGGCCGGCTGGGCGTGAGCGGGGCCGTGCCCCTCCTGGGCGGCCTTGTGGGCACCTCCGGCCTGGGCAGCGGAATCGAGCTGTCCTTGCTCCGGCTGGCCGCGCGCGATCCCCGAGCCGTCGACGACGCGACCTTTGCCCGGGCATTCGAGAGAGCGGCGGCCGACGGGTATGCTGACCTCGACGCCTCGCTCATGGGCGACCAGGCCCGTGCTCTCCTCCTCCGCACCCTGCGCGAGGCGCGCCTCGGCGCACCCGCCCTGTCTCAGGGCTGTCGCTTCCTGGCCGAGACAAGTGCGGGGGGCTCGCCGCCACCCCTTGCCCTTCCCCTCCTGCTGCGTCTGCTGCCCCGCGCCATTGCCGAGGCCCAAGCCCACCCCGGCGAAGCCTGGGAGGACCGCAACTGGGGCGGCTACAACAACTCGCCCGAAGAAGACCTCGCCGAGATTATGACCCGTGCCGTCGAAAGCCTGTGCGCGGGTACCTACTCCCGTGCTGGCTGGCGCATCCTGCTCGACAGCCTCCTCGACGTTCCCGACATCGACCAGATTCTCTTGTCGGACGCCGATCCGGCCCCGCTCACCGGCGTCCGCTACGCCGCGCGAAACGTCTTTGACGCGCTCCGCCGGAACCTGTCGCGCCTGAAGGACCCTGCCGTCGACCGGGCGCTGTCCCGGACCCCGCCGGCCGAGGCGTTCCGCGCCGTGCGCGGCGTCTTGGCCTGCGACCCGGCAGGGCGGCCGTCAGCTGCCTCGCGCAGGAACCCGGAGGAGACAAGTGCACATGAGTGAGAATAGCTCCGCCGATGGCTTTGGCGTCGAGACACTGGCCGACAAAACAATTGACTCGCTGTCGGTGCAGCCCGGGCAGGTGATCTGGATCTGGGCCAGCACCCATTCGCTTGATCTCATAGAAGCCCTGGCCTACCGCATCCGCGCCCGCGGCGCCTTCTGGACTCTGAGGCTCACCATGGAGTCGCTCCTGCAGCGGATCGGCCTGGACCTTCCCGAGCCTTACCTGACCCTGGTTCCGGAGCACGAGCTTCGCTGGCTGGAAGACGTGGATGCCATCGTCGAGGTCCGTGACCACAGTGGATACTTGCCCGATGTCGCGCTGCCCAGGCGCCGCGCCATGGGCGCTGAGTGGATTGCCCTGATCGATGAGGCCGAGCGCCGGGGATGCCGGCGCATCCATGTCCTCAACCCGACGCCCGCCCTCGCCGCGGCTTACGGCCTCTCGGCCGAGGCCCTGCGCCGGAGGGTCTGGCCGGCGATCAACGTCAACTACCGGCGCCTCGAAGAGCAGCAGGAGTATCTTGCCACTCGTCTGGCCACGGCCAGTGCAGTCCACGTCACTTGCCCGCTCGGCACCGATCTGCGTCTGCGCATTGCGGGGCGTCCGGTGCACCGCGACACGGCCGGCATTCCTCGCGGCGAGGTCTACCTTGCCCCTCACGAGGACTCGGCGGAGGGAGTGGCGGTGATTGCGAAGGCTTTCTTCAGAGGCAAGCCGTTCGAGGGCCTCCGCCTCACCTTTTCCCGCGGCCGGGTCGTTCGTGCCCAGGCCCCTGACCCGGGCGCCGTAGGAGCGTTCTGGGAGCTGTTGTGGGCCTCGCTCGGCGACAAGGACCGGATCGCCGAGTTCGCCATCGGGCTCAACCCCGGCGTCGCCGAGCCCGTGGGCGACGTCGCCCTGGACGAAAAGATCGGCGGCAGCGTCCATATCGCGATCGGCATGAACCATCACTTTGGCGGCCAGAACCGCTCCAACCTCCACCTGGACCTGGTCATTATGCACCCCACGGTCTGGCTGGACTCGTACCAGGTTGTCGCGGATGGCGTGCTGCAGGCAGCCGGACCCGCTGCTTGACAGAGTCCCATTGTAGCCCCACAGTCTGGCTGGCACAGCGCGGCCCACTTCATAGGAGATTCGAATGACCGCAGTCAGCACCTTGGCCCACGATTCCCTGGCCTTCCACAGGTGACCCATGACAACTCCAGAACCCCCACAGCTTCCTCATGCCGCGACCGCGGCCGCCTATGACCGCCTGAGCCGCTGGTACGATCTCCTCGCCGGCAGTGAGCAGAGGCTGGTGCGCCTCGGTGTCGAGCGCCTCGCTGTCCAGCCCGGCGAGTCGATCCTCGAGATCGGCCCCGGCACCGGCCATGCCCTCCTCGCCCTGGCCCGGGCAGCCGGCCCCGCCGGGCACGTGACCGGTGTCGACCTTTCACCCGGCATGCTCCGCCAGGCCAAGAGAAGGCTTGAGCGCGCCGGCCCGTACCGGCAGGCCCGCTTGGTCTGCGCCGACGCGGCACACCTCCCTCTGCCGCCCTCCTCCTTCGACGCCGTATTCCTCAGCTTCACCCTAGAGCTCTTTGCCCCTGCGGACATCCCCCGCGTGTTGGGCGAGTGCCGCCGAGTACTGCGCCCCTCCGGCCGGCTCTGCGTCGTCTCCCTGGCCGACGAGGGCGGCAGCCGGCGCATGCTCCGGCTCTACCACTGGGCCCACACCCGCTTCCCGGCTTGGGTCGACTGCCGGCCGATCGCCCCATCCGCTCTGCTCGAGGAAAACGGCTTCCGCGTCCAGGAGATCCTCCGGCGCAGCCTATGGGGCCTCCCCGTGCACATCGTGCGCGCCGCCCCGTCCCCCGGGCCTTTTACCGCTTCGCGCACTTCCGTAGCATAGCCCCTTGTGGGCGTTCTTTTTGCCCGGCCGCCCTTTCGTGCTACAATGTTATGTTGCCCATGGCGTCACAAGCGCGGGCAAGGAGAGACATCATGTCCCAGCACGAACAGAGCGAGCCGAAAAAGATCGTCATCCGCGGCGCCCGCGAGCACAACCTCAAGAACATCGATGTCGAGCTCCCGCGCGACAAGCTGGTCGTCATCACCGGCCTCTCCGGCTCGGGCAAGTCCTCGCTCGCCTTCGACACCCTCTACGCCGAGGGCCAGCGCCGCTACGTCGAATCGCTCTCCGCCTACGCCCGCCAGTTCCTCGGCGAGATGCAAAAGCCCGACGTCGACCAGATCGACGGCCTCAGCCCGGCCATCTCGCATCGACCAGAAAGGCACCAGCCGCAACCCCCGCTCCACCGTCGGCACCGTGACCGAGATCTATGACTACCTGCGCCTCCTCTACGCCCGCATCGGCGTCCCCCACTGCCCCCGCTGCGGCCGCGAGGTCAACCAGCAGACCGTGAGCCAGATCGTCGAGGCCATCGAGGAGATGCCGGAAGGCAGCCGCATCCTGCTCCTGGCGCCCCTGATCAAGGACCGCAAGGGCGAGCACAAGAAGGTCTTCGAAGATGTGCGCAAGCTGGGCTTCGTCCGCGTCCGTGTCAACGGCGAGGTCCACGACGTCGACGAGGAGATCGAGCTCGACCGCTACAAGATGCACACCATCGAGGCCGTCGTCGACCGCCTCATCGTCCGCCACGGCGACGGCGAAAGACAGCGGCATGGACCGCATCCGCTTGGCCGACTCGGTCGAGACGGCCCTCAAGCTGGGCGGCGGCGTGATGATCGTCACCGACGTCACCGCAAGAGCCCCCGCACGACCACCTCTTCTCCGAGCACTTTGCCTGCGTCCACTGCGGCATCAGCCTGCCCGAGATCGAGCCACGCACCTTCTCCTTCAACAGCCCGCATGGCGCCTGCCCGACCTGCACCGGCCTGGGCACCGAGCTCGAAATCGATCCCGACCTGGTCGTGCCCGACCGCAGCAAGTCGCTGAACGAGGGCGCCATCGAGCCCTGGACCCGCGAGCGGTCCGGCGACAGCTACTACCGCCAGCTGCTCGAAGCGACCGCCGCCAAGCATCATCCATCCCCTTCGACGTGCCCGTGCGCGAGCTTCTGCCTCACCAGCTCAATCTCATCCTCCTACGGCGGCCCCACGGCGACCAGGTGACGCTCAACTACAAGACCGCACAGGGCATCCAGCGCACCTACCAGGCCCACTTTGAAGGCGTCATCCCCAACCTCCAGCGCCGCTATCGCGAGGCGACCACCGACTCGGTCAAGGAAGATCTCGAACGCTACATGGCCGAGCGCCCCTGCCCCGCCTGCCACGGCCGCCGGCTCAAGCCAGAGGCGCTGGCCGTGACAGTCGCCGGCCGCCCGATCGACCAAGTGACCGGCATGGCCGTCAAGCGACACTGCTGGTCTGGCTGCGCGAGCTCGGAGTCCGCTGAAGGTAACCTCGACCCCTCTCCCGGCGCCAGGCCACCATCGCCCACCAGGTCCTGAAAGAGCTGCGACGCCCGCCTCACCTTCATGGCCGACGTCGGCCTCGACTACCTGACCATCGACCGCCGCGCCACCACCCTTTCCGGCGGCGAGTCGCAGCGCATCCGTCTCGCCACGCAGATCGGCTCGCGGCTCATGGGCGTCCTCTACATCCTCGACGAGCCCTCCATCGGCCTGCACCAGCGCGACAACGGCCGCCTGATCCGCACCCTCCTGGGAATGCGCGACATTGGCAACACGGTCATCGTCGTCGAGCACGACGCCGAGACGATGCGCCAGGCCGACTGGATCCTCGATCTCGGCCCCGGTGCCGGCGAGCACGGCGGCCAGGTCGTCTGCTCTGCCGCGCTGCCCGACGTTCTTGCGCTGCCCGACGTCGCTCACCGCGGCCTACCTGCGCGGCGACCGCCAGATCCCCATGCCCGCGGTGCGCCGGCCGGGCGACGGCAAGTTCCTCGACGTCGTCGGCGCGACCGAGAACAACCTGAAAGAGGTCACCGCCCGCTTTCCTCTTCGGAAGCTTCGTCGCCGTCACCGGCGTCTCCGGCTCGGGCAAATCCAGCCTCGTCGTCGAAGTGCTCTACAAGCGCCTCAACCAATACTTCTACCGCGCCAAGGACAAGCCCGGCAGCCACGACGTCATCCAGGGGCTCGAGAACCTCGACAAGGTCGTGAACGTCGACCAGAGCCCCATCGGCCGCACGCCCCGCTCCAACCCGGCGACCTACACCAACCTCTTCACCGACATCCGCGACCTCTTTGCGCACCTGCCCGAAGCCGCAGCGCGCGGCTACCAGCCCGGCCGCTTCAGCTTCAACGTCAAGGGCGGCCGCTGTGAGGCCTGCCAGGGCGACGGCATCATCAGCATCGAGATGCAGTTCCTGCCCGATGTCTACGTCCCCTGCGAGGTGTGCCATGGCCAGCCGCTACAACCGCGAGGCGCTCGAGATCCGCTACAAGGGCACGAACATCGCCGACGTGCTGGACATGACCGTCGACGAAGCGCTCGACTTCTTCTCCAACATTCCGCGCATTCGCAACAAGCTCCAGACCCTCTCCGACGTCGGCCTGGGCTACGTCCGCCTCGGCCAGCCGGCCACCACCCTCTCCGGCGGCGAGGCGCAGCGCATCAAGCTATCCAAGGAGCTGTCCCGCCGCGCCACCGGCCGCACCTTCTACATCCTGGACGAGCCCACCACCGGCCTCCACTTTGCCGACATCGAGCGGCTCCTGAAGTTCTTCACCGCCTGGTCGATCACGGCAACACCGTCGTCGTCATCGAGCACAACCTCGACGTCATCAAGGCCTGCGACTGGATCATCGATCTCGGCCCCGAAGGCGGCGACCTGGGCGGCTAGGTCGTCGCCGAGGGCACCCCCGAAGAGGTCGCCCGCGTTGCCCGCTCCTATACCGGCCAGTACCTCCTCCAGACCGGCTTCCTCGACTCCAAGCCCGCATCGTGATCGCCGTTCTGGGCCGATCTCCTGACTGGCCCAGAACCATCAATGATCATCCTGTAAATCCTCGAATCATGTAAATCCTGTCCACCGTTCCTGGACAGCCTCTGGCAGGCGATTCGCCCACACCTTGATAGCTTTTGGCAGTCCGCCTGTGCTATAGTGACCCTGCCAAACAAGGCGCTGAGGGGCTCGGCTGGGCCCCTTGCTGCTGCTCAGGGCAAAAACGGAGCGAACTCATCGGTATGCTACTGAAACCCAATCGCCCTGTCGGCATTGCCGGCTATGGCGCCTACATCCCTCGCTATCGCCTGCCGGGCAGCGAGGTCGACCGTGTTTGGCGAGAAGGCGAAGCCGAGTCCCCCGTCAGCGAAAAATCCGTCCCGGGTCCCGACGAAGACACCGCCACCATGTCCATCGAGGCAGCGCGCAATGCCCTGGCCCGCGCCGGCATCGGACCCTACTGCCATCCGCGCCGTCTGGGTCGGCAGCGAGTCCCATCCCTACGCCGTCAAGCCTACCTCGACCATCGTCGCCGAGGCCATCGGCGCCGTGCCCGCCACCCAGGCCGCCGATTGGGAGTTTGCCTGCAAGGCAGGCACCGAGGCCTTCCAGGCCGCCATTGGGTTCGTCGGCTCCGGCATGGCCGACTATGCGCTGGCCATCGGCATGGATACCGCCCAGGGCCGTCCCGGGGATGCGCTCGAATACACCGCCGGTGCCGGCGGCGCCGCCTTCCTTCTCGGCCCCGGCGAGACATCGCTCGCCATCGTCGAGGCATCCTTCTCCTACGTCAGCGACACGCCCGACTTTTTCCGGCGGCCCTACCAGCACTTCCCGCAGCATGGCAGCCGCTTCACCGGCGACCCTGCCTACTTCAAGCATGTGCTCGCCGCCGGGTCGCCAGTCTCATGGAAGAGCTGGGCACCCGTGCCGACCGACTATGCCTTTGCCGTCTTTCACCAGCCAAACCCCAAGTTCCCGGAGAGCGTGCCGCCAAGCTGCTGGGCTTCCAGCCGCACCAGACCCGCACCGGCCTGCTCTGCCCCTTGGTCGGCAACACCTATGCCGGCTCCGCCATGCTGGGGCTCACCGCCATCCTGGACGAGGCCAAGCCCGGTGACCGCATCCTGCTCGTTTCCTTCGGATCAGGCGCCGGCAGCGATGCCATTTCCTTCGCCGTCACCGACCAGATTGTAGGGCGCGCTGCCCTGGCGCCCCAAACTGCGGCCTACGTGCAGCGCCGCAAGCCCATCGACTACGGCACGTATGTACGCTTCCGCAAGAAGCTGCACATGCACTAGAGGAATGCAGAATGCTCAATGCACAAGGCACAACTGGGAACTGGTACAGAATTTGAGCATTGCGCATTGCGAATTGTGACATTATGAGAGACGTAAGCATCATCGGCATCGGCCAAACCAGGGTTGACGAGCATTGGGACAGGTCGCTGCGCCACCTGGCCAACGACGCCATCCTCGCCGCCATGCAGGACGCCCACACCGAGACCGTCGACGCCCTCTATGTGGGGAACATGCTCTCCGGCGTCCTCACCGGCCAGGAGCACCTCGGCGCGCTTATCGCCGACTTTGTCGGCCTGCGCGGCGTCGAAGCCGTCAAGGTCGAAGCCGCCTGCGGCTCCGGCGCTGCTGCCCTGCGCCTCGCCTACGGCGCCGTCGCCGGCGGGCTGCATGACCTTGTCATCGTCTGCGGCGTCGAAAAGATGACCGATACCTCCCACGCCGAGACCACCACCGGCCTCATGATGGCCGCCGATGCCGATTGGGAAGCCGTTCACGGCCTCACCTTCGTCTCCATCAACGCCCTCCTCATGCGCCGCTATATGTACGAATACGGCGTCCGGCACGCCGACTTTTGCTGGCTTTTCCGTCAACGCCCACCGCAACGCCGTCGGCAACCCCAAAGCCATGTTCCCCAGCCCTATCACCACCGACCAGTTCGCCAAGGCGCGCATGATCGCCGATCCGATCAACCTGCTCGACTCCTCCGGCATCGGCGACGGCGCGGCCGCCGTCGTCCTGTGCCCCACCCGCATGGCCCAGGAGTACCGCAGCGAGGGCGCCGTGCGCATCCGCGCCTCCTCCATGTCCACCGACGCCGTCGCCGTCCACGACCGGCCCGATCCGCTTTGGCTCTCCGCCGTCCAGGCATCCTCCTTCAAAGCCTACCAGCAGGCCGGCGTCGGCCCGCAGGACATCGACCTTTTCGAGGTGCACGACGCATTCACCATCATGTCCGCCATGAGCCTGGAAGCCGCCGGCTTTGCCGCCGCGGGGCAAAGCCGTCTGGCTGGCCCGCGACGGCGAGATCACCCGCGAGGGCCGCATCCCGATCTGTACGATGGGTGGGCTCAAGGCGCGTGGCCATCCCGTCGGCGCCACGGGTGTTTACCAGGTCGCCGAGGTCGTGCAGCAGCTGCGGGGCCAGGCCGGGCCCAACCAGATTCCCGGCGCCCGCCTGGGCATGGCGCAGAACATCGGCGGCAGCGGCGCGACGGTGATCACGCACATCCTGGAAGCTCAGGACTGAGCCTGTAATGGACATGTACCATAGATTTGATATAATACCGGAGAGGATACGATGAGTCTTCCGAGACATTGGCGATTGCAGAACCAGCGCTACCAGATGGTGGGCGAAGTGTGCCTCAAGTGCGGGGCCAAGCTATTCCCACCGCGGGACGTCTGCCCCGAGTGCAGCAAGCCCGCCTACGAGCCCTTCACCTTCAGCGGAAAGGGCACCGTCTACTCCTACTCCACCGTCTTCCAGGCGCCGGCCGGCTACGAAGAATTCGCGCCCTACACCGTCGCCCTCGTCAAGCTCGACGAAGGGCCGATGGTCTCCGCCCAGCTCACCGACGTCGACCGCGACGAGGTCGAGATCGGCATGCCCGTCGAGATGGTCACCCGCAAGATGCGCGAAGAGGGAGAGGACGGGTTGATCGTGTACGGGTATAAATTCCGACCTCATCGAATTGAGCCGTCACACCAGTCGGCTCAGGCAGCCTGATCGAGCCTGCGTGGACAACACCCGCTGGAATCCGTCTTTCTAGTTCGGAGATTCTCGAAGCAGCCTCACAGCCTGACACTTCCTTTGGGATCATTGACGCCGCTCCTCCTCGACTTGAGAAGCGGCGTCAAGTCATTTCTGCGAGCAGCCCGCATGGTGGGGCAACCGTCCAGCAGTGCGGCCGGGCTTGACATCCCCAGCAAGTAGAGTATGATTAGCCTAATCGTACTATCCTTCCTGAGGGGTTCCTGCCATGCTTGTGGATCGCGAACGGGAACTGGCCGAGCTCAATGATCTGCTAACCATGCCGGCCGCGCGCCTGGTGGCAGTGACTGGGCGACGGCGGCTGGGCAAGACCACGCTGTTGCTCCACTGGGCGCAGACGAGCGGACATCCCTACCTCTACTGGGTTGCCTCTCACTTTCCCTCCAACGTCTTGCTGCGCCAGTTCTCCCAACTGGTCTGGCAGCATGCCAACCCGGGCAGCCGTGCACCGCGCACCTTCAGCTACGAGGACTGGCCCCAAGCCCTCGAAGAGCTGGCCAAAGCCTGCCAGGGCGATCCCTCGCAAGGCCAGGCGCGGCACATCGTCATCCTCGACGAGTTCCCGTACGCCGTCGCCTCCGAACCGGGTCTGCCTTCGGCCCTCCAGAACGCATGGGATCACCATCTCCGGTCCAGCAACATCTGCATGGCGCTATGCGGCAGCCACGTCGGTATGATGGAGCAGCTGATGGATGCCCATGCGCCGCTCTACGGCAGGATGGTAGGTCCTCTCCAGGTCCGCCCTCTCCCCTTTGAGGCGATGGCTGCCTTCTTCGCCAAGTACAACGCCGAGCAGCGGGTGGCCGTCTATGCCATGCTGGGGGCGTCCCCGCCTATCTGGAGCAGTTCTCGGACGACCTCTCGTTGAGCGCCAACGTGCGCCAGCACCTGTTCCGCGAAACCGGCCTGTTTCGCACCGATCCAGACTACCTGATTGGCGAGCAGGTCCGCGACCTGAGCAGCTACCAGGCTGTACTGTCTGCCATCGCCGGCGGTGCGCGCCAACCCGCCGAGATTGCCCTGGCAGCCGGGTTGCCCCAGGGCTCTGCCGACCCATACCTGGCCCGCCTGATAGAGATGGACTATGTGCGGCGCGAGTTACCGGTGACAATACCGCCGGCCAAGCGCCCGGGCTCGCGCCTCAGCCGGTATGTGCTGGCCGATCAGTATCTGCGCTTCTACTTCCGTTTCGTGCGCCCCAATCTCGACCTCCTGGCTCAGCGGCTGCACGACCAGGTGTGGGACCGGATCAGCGAGCAGTTGCGGTCCTTCATTGGGATGACGGTCTTTGAGGAGTTGTGCCAGGCGTGGGTGCTGGCCCAGGCCCGCGCAAATCGTCTCCCCTTGACCGTCGAGCAGGTCGGCGCCCACTGGGGCGGCGGCGTGCAGGTGGACGTGGCTGCCGTCAACTGGCACGAGAAGGCATTGCTGCTCGGTGAGGCCAAGTGGGGCACGGAGGCGGTCAAACGGGATGTCGTGCGGGAGTTGATCGACAAAAAGACCCCCCTTGTGCTCAAGACTCTTCCTGACGCCGGCGAAGGGTGGACGGCTCATTATGCCTTTTTTGCCCGGGCCGGATTCACCGATGCCGCTCGTAACGAGGCCGAGTCGATCGGGGGGCAGGTGGTAGACCTGGAAAGGCTGGACGTGGATATAAGCGCGAAGGGTAGCCTCTAGACCGTCGCATCTGGGGCATCTCGCGGTTCGCGCAAGGGTGGGTCGTCTTTCTCCGGGTGTCCAGCGCCGTGCTCAAGCATCCGTGCTTGCTCTTTCAGTGAGATTTGCCTCTCGTCTGCTCGAAGAAACTCTCCGGGGGGCAGACCTTCATCTTCGAGCCCTGATTGGATGTGTCCAGTGGAACTGGTCAAACTCTGAGGCTCGGCCGGCCTGCCAAGAAGACCTGCCCTTCTTTGACGGGCGATACTGGCCAGCAAGCGGTAGACTTCTACCAACCTGGGTGGCAGTTCTATGGGCTCGGCCGTGGGCTTGGTTTCTGCGATAGGGCGCTTCTTCACGTCCCACCTCCACCGTGATCTGGTCGATTCTGCCCCATGCACGCCCGGAGCAGGCATCGGACAGGTGAGTCTACCACGATTGGAGCGACAGGTGAAGACACGGCTTGACATGCTTTCATAGGAGGGCGGTCGATGCTTGTGCGGGGATGCTACTCTCGCGTGCTGCACGGGACTGCGCCCATTTGACAGCGTAGAACTAATCGTGCTACTGCTGCGTGAGCTGGGCAACGGCTTCAGCAAGCGACAAGCCGGTGGATTCGCAGGGGACACTGCCAAGATCAGAGTTCCACCAGCACCTTATGTCGATGACGGCTCAAATCGAATGTACGGGTATAAATTTCGAACAAGTGTGAAATAAATCATATAAATAACAGCCTAGGGTCATTGGCATACCTGCGGCCCGGAGGCTGTTGCGGATGCAAGCCGCTGCCAGGCGACCGAAAGTGGTCGAATGACAGCGGCTTGCTGTGTTCTCTTGCTCTGCTGTCTAATCCACCGTGCCGCCGGTCTCTGAAAGGACTATCTCAACGCCGGCACCCGAAGGGCTCGGATAGGGAGGCCCTGCACGCTCGCAGGGCCTCCCCAATCACTCGCAGCAGCCGCCGCTCAGCGAAGCTGGCGCCGCGCCCACGGCTGGCGCATCAGGTCCGGCCTGGCATAGACTTCAAGCTCCCACAGTGAGTAGCCCCAGTCTGTGCCCCGCTGTATGCCGTAGATTCGTACATGCCGGCCCACGCCGGACACATCCAGGTTGTCAACCTCGCCATTGCCGGAGGTCGTGCTGTAGATTTCTGTCCAGTTGACTGAGTCATTCGAAGTCTGGATCCGATAAGCCTTCCCGTGTGCTGTCTCCCAATGCAGGACCACCCGTTCAATGCGCTGTCGCTCCCCCAGGTCTACATCGATCCACTGCGGATCGCTGAAACGGCTGCTCCACCGTGTCGTGAGGTCGCCGTCCACCGCGCCTCCGCAACTGTAGGTCATGCCTTCGATGGACGAGCAGTTGGCCGGCCGGTGGAGCGCCGCATTCGCCAGGACGGGAAGCAGGGCGGGCCATGTCTTGCCGGTCACGCTGTCGTAGAGCAAGTACGAGGAGAGTCCGAACGTGCCAGACAGAGGCAGGTTGTCTGAGGACCCGCCCACCCGGACTGTATAGGTACCGGCTTCGATGCGGAAGCTGTCATCGGGAACGGACCAATAGGAGAGTTCCTCCGGCCCGAGCGTGAAGGTGACCGTTTGGGTTTGTCCTGGCACTAGTGTGATGCGCCTAAAGCCGCGAAGCTGTTTGACCGGCATTGGCACAACTGCATGCGCACTCGAGTTGGCCAAGTCAACACTGAGATAGAGCTGTACTATCTCATCTCCAGCCCTTGAACCGGTATTCTTCACATCGACGCTGACGAGAATTGGTGTATCGCCAGAGGTTAATTCAGGCGTCACGATCAAGTTGCCGTACTCGAAAGTGGTGTAGCTGAGTCCATGGCCAAATGCATATTGCGGGGCCAGGCCCAGACTGTCAAACCGCCGGTAGCCAAAGCCATCCACCACGTCGCCGGTGAAATCCAAGTCGCCCCAGGCCGACAACTGGTCATCGTTGCGCGGCATCGTCACCGGCAGCTTGCCGCTCGGATTCACGTTGCCGAACAAGATGTCGGCGATCGCATTGCCGCCTTCTTGCCCGGGATAGAAGGCGTAGATGAGCCCTTTGATATCATCGAAGCACTGCTCCAGGGCAACAACACCACCACTCTCCAACACCACGACGATGTTGGGATTGGCTTCCGCCAGCGCGCTGATCAGCTGTTGCTGCTGTCCTGGCAACTGGACTGACCCACTGGCCCGATCAAGCTCTTCCCCCTCCTGCGTGTTATCCAATCCGCCCACAAAGACCACGACATCTGCCTCTTGTGCGGCTTCCAGGGCCGGCGCAAAGCCACTGGTGTCATCACTATTGATATCACACCCTCGGGCATAAATGATGTCGACGGGAAACCCCGACGTGCGGTTCTCAATGCCTTGTTTGGGAGTGTAAGCATAGCAGGCGTCCACGACGCTGCTGCCCCTGCCGTCCAGTTGCGCCACGTCCACACTGGGCCCGATCAACGCGATCGTCAGCGGCCTGGTCCTGTCCAGGGGGAGAATGCTGTCCTCGTTCTTGAGCAAGATAATGCTCTCTTGTGCCACCCTCAGTGCCAAAGCGCGATGCTCCTGACTGCACACATCCTCCGGATTGCCCGGCGGATAGCTGTCTAGCAGGCCTGCGGCGTGCTTTGTCTGCAGGACCCGCCGGACTGCTTGATCCAGCGTGTCAGTCGTAACCTCCCCTCTGGTGATGGCGGCCGGCAATTCCTCAGGATACTTGCCAGGAGTGTGGGGCATCTCCAGATCGCAGCCGGCATTCACGGCCTGGGCAGCGCCGGTGTATACCGAACCCCAATCGGAGACCACGTAGAAGGAATAACCCCACTCGTCGCGCAATATCCTTGTGAGCAGCTCATAGCTCGCCGAACTGGGGCGCGTGTTGATCCAGTTGTAAGCGCTCATGATCGACCAAGCCCTGCCCCGCTGCACCGCCAGTCTAAACGGCAGGCCATAGAGCTCGCGCAAGGTACGCGCGTCGATCGTGTGGTTAGCGTTCCTCCTGCCATATTGGTGGTTGTTGGCGGCAAAATGCTTGGGAGTCGCAACCACCTGCGTCGATTGTATCCCTGTGATCATGGCCACGCCGACTCGCCCGACCAAGAACGGCTCTTCTCCACCGCTCTCTGGACTCCGTCCGTTTCTCGGGTCTCGGGTAATATCAAGACAGGGCCCGAGCACCTGGTTCTTACCCTTCCCCCGGGCTTCCTTGCCCAGGGCGATGCCAACTTGTTCGACAAGTTGTGGATCCCAGGTCGCGGCCATCGCGATACCCACGGGGAAAGACGTTGCCTTGCCGTCCCTAATCCCACGCGGTCCGTCAGCCATCGCAAACCCTGGGATCCCCAGCCTGGTATTGTCGGCGGTGACCATCCAGTCAATTCCGTGAAGTTGATCGATCTTCTCCGTCACCGTCATGACCTCGATCAACGAGTCGATCGGATCCTCTGGCAGCGACTCGGCGATCAAGATCCAGTTGATATTGAACGCACCCGTTTCCATGGCGAGGCGCATCTGGTATTTGCCCTCCGGCAGCCGGACGCGGCGGGCAAACACTGAAGTCCAGTTCTGCCAGCCGCCCGTGGTCATGAAGGTCAGCGGCCCGGTCACGTCTGTGCCGTCGAATTCGACGTGGAATGTCTTGGTGAGCGGCACCGTCCAACTGATCACGCCGATGCCTGGCAGTGTGTCGCTGATTGTCCGACCCATTGCTGATGCCACCCGCACTTGGATATCGTAGTAGGCGGTTTCCGTGACGCAAGTCGTGTAGCTCAGCCACTCATCCTTGTCGATCCAGCCGACGTTGTAGCCACCACCGGCGTCAGAGGTCCCCTCAATGTCCACATCGTCGCTGCGATACTCGCCACCCTGGTTGCCGGAAGTGGCGTCGTGGTAGGCCACGCCTTCACCGCCGGTGTCATAGTCCTCCGCCTCAATCATGCCGGGGATGACGTGAGAGCCCGGTCCCGGGTAGGGATGCTGTTCAGAAAGATCGAGCGCGGTCTGCCGAGCTGGACGGGCGCCCGCTGGTCCAGAGAGGAGCAGCAGCCCCACCAACAAGCACAGGCCGGCAGCGGGCAGTGCCGAGAATAGTGTCCGTTTCAATTGTCTCCTCCATCCATTGTTGGACAGTGCATGACGGCTGTCCCCTATCGCCCCTGATCGTAGAGCGTTTCCACTTCCTGTTGTGTCAGGCCCCGAGCGAACACCTGGAATTCATCGCTGCCCCAACCAGCCAGCTTGCCTCAGGTCTCGTGTCGCTCGTTGCCGGTCGTGCCGTTGAATCTCAAGCGCATCTTCCGGGCCGACTTGAGTCCAGGCTGGCAATAGGTGGCCACACGCTCGCACACCTCGATCGATACTAGGGTCATCGCCTCCTGAAACCGGCGAACTGCGGCACCGTTGCCAGCCTTCTGGGCATTCTCCAGGATCTTCCGTAGGGTGCGCCCGGCCTGGGACCGGTTGGTGTCGGAGATTGTCTCCAACGCATGTGCCAGCTCATCGGGCCGCAAGGCGGCTAGGGCGGGGATTACGAGCTGTCCATTCTCGGGATGAGAGAACCAGTTGTGCGAGACCATTGCCTTCAGGACCGACCGGAACATCGTGCTATCCTGCTGCACGCTACGACAGAAAAGCATCCTCATCGCATCCGGACTGAGATCAGGAGTGATTATCTCCGGCCAGACCAGTTCAGGCAGGTGGTTGAGTAACGCGTCACTCCCCAGCTCCAGCAAGCGGCTGATGGTTTGCGCAGGGCTAAGCCTGTTCCACCCGATCGCATCCGCAGTGCCTATGCACGGCATAACCTGCCTGAAGATACGAATCGTGTCTTCTGGTGTCAGCCAGCAATCCAGAGTGGCCAGCATGCGGCTCAGGACGCGCCAGCACCCCAGCAGACGGCAGCACCATCTGGAGATCAGCAGAAGAGGGAAACAGAATCGCTCGGACAAGGAACAAACACGAGTTCGCGACTGCGCATCCCACGGCCAAAGTGACCCGGTAGATCACCGGACATCCGAAGATCGCTCCGATCATAGGGATGAAGGGATGGTCACTCAGCCAGTGAAGCATTCCTCTCCCGTGCCCCACATCCAGCGACGACCCCAGCAGCGCCAGGGCCAGATAACCCAAATACAGGATTGTCGCCAGGGCAGAAACCACTTTCAACAAGTGTGGCGGTGCATGCAGTGAGACCCAACGCCACTCCACGAGGATCTCGCGCGCCGTGGTAGAGACGGAACACGCGGCCAGGCCGTGCAGCGCGCACCGGGCTCGGGTGAGATCAGGTCTGGCGCCAAGCCAGCATCCGAAGCTCGATCTCAAGGTGATTTCTCCCTTTTCGCCTGTCGCTCGTGCAGGATCGAGCGCTGGATAGCGCCGGTGCGCTATCCAGCACCCACCCTCCGACTAGCTGCCTCCCCTCACCACATTGCTGATGGTGACCGTGTCATTCGCCTTGAGCAGGAGCACGAACAGATCACGGACCTCCTGCGCGTTCACGCGCACCACCTGGTAAGGCTCCGGTGTCAATCCCAGCTCTTTCAACGTAGTGTCCACACTGCGGCCGGGCAGCACGTGATGTTGGGCGCCGATGGCCGCCACCGTGACCATGCCCGCAGGGGTGGGGTTTTCCTCCTGCAGGTTGCTGTAGATCGTGCGTTGTTGTTGCATGTCCAATTCCTCCTGAGTGAATGATTTGAGCGCGTTCTATTGTTCCACCACTACCATCAGCCCAGCCAGGTCAAACTCGACGCGCCTCTCGACCGGCTGGTGCATCAGCAAGCGCTTGACTGCCCGAACGGCCAGCGCCGCAGCGATGGTCGCGCAGTATGAGGTCGCGCGGCCAGTACAGGGGAGAGGCATGGCGCGCTCATCCGGGTAGAGAGCCGTGGTCTCATACCATATCTGGTCAACGACAGTGTTCGGCCGAACGAC
The DNA here is from genome assembly GCA_963701775.1 of uncultured Chloroflexia bacterium. Classification (GTDB taxonomy): domain Bacteria; phylum Chloroflexota; class Anaerolineae; order JAAYZQ01; family JAAYZQ01; genus DAOQVR01. The sequence continues at coordinate 23,780 of CAVPBH010000020.1, read as the reverse complement.
AACAAGCGTGCCAGACTCGGCGCCCATTCGCACACTGACCAGCGCATCCACGAGTTCCTTTCGCGGTAGGATCGCGCGCTCCCAGATGTCCGACCTGATCTGCATACTGTCGACGGCCTCGACGACGATGCCGGCCAGTGCCTCGCCGCCCTGCACGAAAGCGTTCACGGTCTCGATCTGCGCGCCGGCGAGTTGCTCGCACAGATCGCGGATCACTTCTACTTTCGGCCGTCCGACGTGCTCCGGGCCGAAGAGCTGGGAGCCAACGTTCTCGTCGGCTACCCTATCTCCATCGATCACGACGAGGTCAAGGCCCAGCTTGGCGCTCTGCAAGCAAAAGTGGCTGTTGACGCCGCCGCAGCCGATTACATGCACCCTTCTGCTGCGCATCTGATCGACCGGTGCGATATCCTGGTGCCGGATTCGATAGAGATCCTGTCGCGTATCTTCTCTCATCGCTCTACGCCTTCCCGTGGTCGTACTTCTGGCGGACCTTCTGTTCGACCTCCTGGCGAATGGCCTCCTCCAGTTCGGGTGGCAGACCAATTGTCACAGGCAGGTCATCTATGTCAAGGCGGACCGGGCAATACAGGCTCAGGCGGGCTTTGATGTGGCCAGCAAGATTGGTCACCAGGCTCAGAACCCAGTCGGCCTGCGGAAAGGCGCTCTGTATGCAGCGCTCGTCAACGCTGCTGAAAAAGACCTCCATCAGGCCGTGCGAATGCGTCCAGACCCTCAGGCGGGCCGTGTCGATCCCGCGCGCCACGGCTTCAACCAACACGTGAGCCAGTGCCTCTTCGCTGACCTCGGTACGGCAGGCCGAACTGGTTTGGGCGGGCAGCAGCAGCCGGTCCACCCGTATTTCGTGGTGGGCCCTGTCGTGGTGGGCGGTCCCCAGCAAAGTCAGTTCGCCGGGCGCCGCCTGGACGTAGGCTCGAAGGATCGCGAACGTATCGTGCTCGATCCTGACCGTCACGGGCGATCGGACAACAATGCCACCCCGATCGCTGCCGCTCCTCGTTTGTCCTCCGCTGCTACACCCTGATTCGGCCCACTTGGAGCGATCGTAGGTGCCAGTCGCCAGTGCTCCCAGGCTGGCTGCCACGCTCATAAAAAGAGTCGATAAGGATCTATTCATGGAACTCACCCCTTGCGCAATCATGATTGTCCCTCCGCCCAGCAGTCGAGACGGCGGAAGGGCTGCGATGGATTGTAAGAGAGCAGAAAGTCGAGCGTAAGCGGAATCAGCTTGGGCAAATCCCGGCTTGCCAACAGGTCAGAGATCGCCCTGCCGATGTTGCCCAGGCAGGGGTAACCATTGCGAATGTGTGGGTGATCAAAGCGCACACTGTTGGAGTAGACTGGCTTGGTCAGGTTCGTTATCAGCAGGGACCTGGTCGAAAAGTCGTAATTGACGCAAAAGCTCCCAACGCAGATGCCCCGCACGTGAATCGTACCCGTGCGCAGCTCGACCCGATGTCCCCGAACCGCTAGGGATGAGACGTGGGGCAAGCTGCAGAGCCTCTCGTACTCCTGCTCGTACAGCCTGACTTGGGCCTGGTTGTCATACTGAGGTTCTAGGCGTCGGCGCTGCTCATCCAGCACGAACAGGCGCCGCTGAAGCTCGTTGAGCTGGGCGATTGCGACATCTGACTCTGTCAGGCCAGACCTTTCGGCCGGGTCAGGAGCCATAAGCCACGCTGCACGCTGTAGGAAGTACTGGCGTTCGGCCTGTCCGTCTATCTGGCGCGGCTCGCCGTTTGCTCGATCTGCCAGGGTGAGACCGAACCGCTGGGCACAGGCAGCCACAACGTCGGCCAGGTGACCCTCTGCGGCCAGTCCGGCCAATACCGTGACAAAAAGCGCACTGCTGCCCGCGGCAGACCCTGGCAATGGCTCAACCTGCACCATGGGCCAGGCAGAGGGCCTGAGCCACAGGCACAGCTGGCCGCCATCGTGCAGCCGCGCAGTTAGGCGCAAGCTACCGTTCTCGGGCTGATCGGTCAGCGGCAACACTCGCTCAGCAAGGCCGAGCGTCTCGCCGTTCCCGGATGTCTGATTCGTTGTATCGGCCAGGTCCTTGAACCATGGCTGCCCGACCAATGCCGCCAGCTCACGGTGGGCGTCGACTCGCACGCGCGCCCAGGCGAAAAGCAACCCCTGTTCGCGCAGCACCGCTGCGGCGCGCTGCCGGGCGACGGTCGCCTGCGCCTGTGCGATCTGGACTTCCACCTGTGCGATCTGGCTCGCCACGGCTTGCACTGCCAGCGGATTGTTCAGACGGAACTGCACATAGGCCGCGCGTCCAGTATCCGGGCTCGACATGATTCCCCCTCCGTTACCCCCGGGCGCCCCAATCTCCGATCGCGACGGGCACGCCCGTCCCAGTCCTCATGACGGCATGTCCCGCGGGGCCGGACGAATCGTGATCAGGCCAGCACGCGTGCTCGAGCAGCAGCAAGGAAGACATGGGCTCACCTGTGTGAAAAGTCGGCGAGGGCCTGCGCCAGCAGCGGCGCAATGGACACCACGGTGAGCTTGTCGGCAGCCCGGCTGGGAATCAGGGTCGAATCGGTCACGAACAGCCGCTCGATCGGGGCTGAAGCCAGCCAGGCCACGTCGGCCGGTCCACGCAGGTGCGAGACGCTGGCATAGACTGCCTCCGCGCCATGCTCGACTAACACCCGGGCGGCCTGAACCAGGGTGGCGCCGGTGCTGGTCACATCGTCGATCAGCATCACGGGCCGCCCGCGCACATCACCGACCATTCCCCAGGTAATGCACCGGCCGCCGCAGGTCCGGCGCTTGGCCAGCACGGCCGGGTCACCCTTGCCCAGGGCGTCCGAGAAAGCGCTCGCCCGACGGATCGCACCCGGATCCGCCGCGGCCACGACGAGGCGGTCCAGCTCGAGCCCGGCAGCCGTCCAGGCGACGAACATTGGAGTCGTGGGCAGCAGGTTGGTCACCGGTATCCTCACCACCGAGGCCAGAGCACGGTTGTGCATGTCCGCGGTAATCAGCCTCGACGCGCCGGCGAGCTCGATCAGCCGCAGGGTGAGAGCGCCGGCACATGGCTCCTGCTGGCCAGGGGTGGGCCTGTCCTGTCTCAAGTAGGCGCAAAAGGGCGCCACCACTGTCACGCAGGCAGCCCCACCTCGCAACGCCGTGTCCAGAATCCAGAGGAGCTCGACCAGCGCATCGTTGGAGGTGACCGGTTGGACGGCGACGACGTCCCGGCCGGTGACTGGCGTCCCCAGTACCACGCGCGTCTCGCCGTCCGGCCACTTGGTGAGGGTCGCGTCGCCGAGCGAAATACCGGCGAGTGCGGCGATCTCCTGCCCGAGCGCCGGATGGGCGCTACCAGCGAAGAGAACTTCCCGGCTTACCATCTTTTCCCTCCTCGTATGAGGACGCAGGTGCCTGTCCCGCCTGTCTGGCCGATGCCACATGACTGTGCTGGTCATATTGTACATTGTCCGTACTTTAGACATCTGCCATAATACACCACATTGAAGCATTTGTCAAGGCCTAATCTCGGCTGTTTGGTGGGCGCATTCAGACTTTAACATTGCGACCTCACGACTGTGCTCGCCCTGATTCTGCTCGACCGCCGGATGGATGAACACTGCCATTGAAACTTGACAGGGCCGGGAGCTATGATACATGTCCATTGTACGGACAGATAGACCGATCTCGGCCTGGCTGAGGGGAACAACGTGGCAGGTATTGCCAAATATCATACAGTTCGACAGCAGTTGGAGGCGATGATCCAGAGTGGGATCTTCGACGAAGGCAAGCTTCCATCGGAGCCCAAGCTGGCCGAGAGGCTCGGTGTCAGCCGCAGCGTGATCCGCCAGGCCTACGATGAGCTCCAGAAGCAGGGGATCATCGAGCGCAAGGCAGGCTTGGGGACCATCGTGCGGTGCCAACTGCCCAAGAAGGATCGCATCATCTCGATGATGGACCAGATCAGAGACGCTGGGATGGAGCCGTCCACCAGTGTCCTGGCAGCGGAGCGCATTCCGGCCAGTGACGCGGATGAGTGGGTGCGCGAGGCCTTCCATCTCGCGGCTGGTGTAGTCAGCACCACCCCACTGTACCGCATTGACCGGCTGCGCTGCGGCGACGGCCGGCCCCTGGCCAGACAGATACTCTATCTGCTGGCCGAGCAATTCCCCGACGACCTGTTGGAGACCGCGGATTTCGCCAGGAGCCTCTTTGCGCTGTACGCCGAGCACGATCGCTTTCCGGCCCGGGTGGAAGAGAGCATCGAAGCACGATGGGCAACGCCCGAGGAGATCAAGCTGCTGAGGATGTCGCGCCTGCCTGCCAAAGAGAGGCTTGTCTACGTGCGACGTCGCACCACGTGGGACTTTCAAGGCCACGTGCTGGAGGTTCTGCATTCGGCCGATCGGTGGGATTTCTTCCGATCTTACCGATACGCCATTCAGGGCGCAAATCAGGCCGAGCTTGTTGCGCGACCTGACGTCGATGGACAGGGGGCAACAGATGAGTGAAATCGAAGCCAGAGACCAGGTCCGCATTCTGCGGACGAGCAGGAACCCGGCCGTGCGTTTGCGCGCCGCCACCCGTCTTGGCAGGCTAGGAGACGCAAGTAGAAGGCAGGAAGAGGTTCTTACGCTGGCCGGGTCGGATGTCCAAGAAGTAGCAATGTCGTTGGCAGAGGCGCTGGATGATCGAGCGTCGTCCCTAATCCGCGCCGAGGCTGCCTGGGCGTTGGGGCGAATCGGCGGCATCTCTGCCATGAGGCGACTGCTGGCGCGCATGACGGATGTTCTTCCGTGCTCCGAAGCTAACGCTACTGGGTCCGGAAGATGCCACACAAGAGGAATCCGCCAACGTCAAAGCCGCTCTGATCGCTGCGCTCGGCCAAAGCCTTTCAGGGAAGACCTCGCCGCACCTAAAGGATGATACGGACGAGCTGCGACAGACCCGGGAACTTTTCTGCAACAGCTAAGTCTGAGGCAAGTGCCGATGTTCGCGTGGCCATTTTGGAGACACTGGTGACCCTGAGTGTTCGCGCTCAGGAGGCAGGTCTCGATCTCCCCACCGACCTCTCTCCGATTTTGTGCGGCGAGAACACAGAGGCCATCCTGGCCGCGATTGCCCTGCTGAGAGAAACCTCTCAGGATGCCCATAGATTGGCGGTAGAGTGGCACTCTCGCATCCGATTCGCCAGACCCCAATGAGGCGGTCACAGCTCTCGTGGACAACTGGGGACGACGGCTGCAGGAGGTCGGAGGTTGCCAGCCGGAGCAGGCCAAGCTATTGGAATGGTTGGATATCGCTGCGGTCGTGTGGGGGCTTCGCGAAACTGCCCAACTCACTTCATAAGGAGCCAGCACTGTGTCACTACCAGAACCGTTAGGTAGCATCTATGAAAGCACTGCCCGAGTCTGGGGTCAGTACTGGGTTGAAGCGGCACAGCGGCAGGCTACCGGGAAGGCAACCCTCTGTGCGTACGTCTCGACCATCGATCGCTGCATTGCCGTAAACAAAGAGCTTGTCACGGCGATGATGGCCGGATCTAAGGTGTCATGTGACGACATCGTGAACGATCGTGTTGCCAAGTCACCGCCTGTCAGCCAGGCCGCGACGCTTGAGGATGTGACACGGGCGTTGCTCTGGAGCCTGGAGCACAAGGGGGGGCGTATCAGCATTTCGAATCCCGATGTTTCGGACTGGCTGAGCGGGCTTCTTGGAGAGTTTGGTGGGGAAGAGCGGCTGGGCGGAGCCCCCGGCTCGATGATTGATACATTGACCCGGCATTGCGGCGAGCCCAGCGCCACTGTGTTCACCGTCTGGCACAGCAAGAAGCAGGCGGGAAGGTACGAACCCGGAATCCAATTCCTGACGGCTGATCCACCCTGTGACCTGGGACGGGTCGATGCCAGGACCTACCATAAAACCCGCGCCCGATCGGCCGGACGACCCCGACGTGCGCAACTACTCCCTGGAATGGCAGCCCAACCAGAGCTTTTCCTTGGGCCCGAAATGTCCTGACTTGGTGATCCAGACCAAAGGACCCGACCGCCTGATCTGCACCGTGTCCTACCAGCTATTTCGATGACAAAGCTAGTGTAGACACCAGCAAGACAGCGCCGTCGATTGATCGCATCTTTCAGTTTCCAGGCCTGACCGGCGCGCAGCGCGATTGCTGTGTCGACCGAGTAGCCGTGGAGTATCCCTATTTGAGCCTTACCGGACTCCAGGGGGCCATCAGTACGCCACTGCAACGGGCCATCAAACGTGAGCTGGAGAGGCTCCGCGGTCAAGTGACTATCCATGTCGAGTTGTCGAGCGCGCGCAACCTCGAGTGGTTGGAGTCCGTGATCCGGCGGCACATCTCCAGTGTGGGCATCAACGATGACGAGCTGCCTGCTGTCTGCAACAGCCTGCTGGACCACACAGCCGCCATAGATGGTGAATACCACGCGGTGTGGGCGATCTATCAGGATGCCCGCGCCCTGGCACTGGCGCTCGATCTTCCGCGTCTCTACGTGCACACCCATCTCGTGGATCTGGTCCTGCGTCGCATGCCGGTAGACGCTGCCACGCTACGTGGAGAAATCCTGGCCGATCTCTATGCCAAAAAGGTCGTGACCGACTGGCTGCGAGAGAAGCTCGCGCCCGGCAAAATGCGAGATATCGGCCCGACGCGGGAAGGGTTGGAGGCGATGCTGACGTTTATGGCCCAGGCTGCAGGCATGCATGACAAGACACTTCTCGACTGGCTGGAGGCTATCGCGGCATTGGCTCAGCAAGGCCATTGCCACGTCGTGGACGACTATGCCGTCGCCGTTGTCCCGGTTGCATGGTTCGTCCGTGAGCCGGCCGAGCCGATCGTCACCACCGGTGCCGGTGACCGTTCCTCCATTGTGAGCTTCGTTCAGTCCTGCTTTACGCAGCCACGGTCGTAAGCGCACGTCTTTCTCGGTGCCTGGAGGTCACAATGCCCGTAGCAAACTTTGAGATCCGGCTGGCAGACCTCAATGACGAGTACTTTGCGCTGTCTGTGATTGACGCCCCTGGGCTGAGCGCCGACCTTGTCGCCAGGAGCTTTCCGGTTGCCAAGAGCAGCCTGGTCAGCATGAGCCAACCTGATCTGTCGTCGGCTCTTAATCGCAGTGATCCCGCGTTTCGTGCTCCCAACTCGACTGCCGGCAAGGACATCCGGCAATTCGGCACCGCGCTGTTTGATCTTCTCTTTTGGGCCAATCCTGATCTGCACCAATGCTGGGCCGCCTTTGCGGCTGGGGCACAGCCGTCGAAGCGGCTGCGTCTTACCCTGTCGGGCGAGGCCAGCACGCTGCCCTGGGAGACCCTCTGTGACCTGCACACGCTGAACGGTTACGTAGCCCGGCACATGTCGGTCGTACGGTTCAGTCCCATTCCGCCGGCAATTGCGCCGCTCGACGTCGGGCGGGAACGACTGTCCATGCTGGTGGTGTTTGCCGACCCAACGGGAGATCTGGGCCAGGTTCTGGACAAGGAGCGCGAAGAAATCACGAACGCTTTAGAGCCGGTAGTGCCGGGGGATCTGGACATCGACTACGTGGAAGCCGATGGGAATCCGACACTGGCTCAGCTTGAGGCAAAAGCAAAGAAGCGCAAGTACCATATCCTGCATTACTGTGGACACGCGGTCAGCCAGGGAGGAGGGCAGCTTCAGTTTCGAGGCGCCAAAGGAGGCGAGCCCGCTCCAATGAGCTGGGAGGAGCTTCACCACGCTTTGGAGCCAACAATGTCCAGTCTGCGCCTGGTTGTGCTGAACACCTGCCAAACCGCCCAACCCGATAAAGAGCTGGCAAGCTACACACCCTTCTCCAGCCTGGCGACGAGCTTCTTGAACGCAGGCGCAGCCATGGTGATTGCCATGCAGTACCGCATCCGCCCTGACACGGCGTCCATGTTCTCAAAGGTCTTTTACGAACAGGCGTGTCCTCGCCTTTTCGCATCGGCGCACAGCATTGAGGAGGCCGTGCGCCAGGCCAGGTGCGCGATCGCAGGCGCGCAAAACGCGGCAGAGTGGATCACGCCCGTGACCTACAGTAGTATGCGGGGTGACGAAATCCTCAAGATGCCGGAAGAGCGGCTTGAAGCCTATGAAGCAGCCAGGCGGAAGCAGGAGGAGGTGAACAAGCTCTTGGAGAAGGCCAGAATGCACTTTCACCAGCAGCACTGGTTGGAAGCCGCCAGAAAAGCGTACGAAGCTCTGCAGCTGGACGCGGGTTCCACAGAGGCACTTCAGTTGCAGAGAGAGCTTCTAGCAAAAGCCATATTGATGATTCAGAACCGGGAGCGAACAGGTCGCGAGATTCTAGATGCGTTGCACTTGACATAGACCGGTGATTGTGGCATCAATGGCGAAAGGGCTGCCTCGATGAACGATGGCCGCTTGAAACAACGAGCCGTACAACTGGCAGAGGTCGAGGATTTGTGCGAAAGGGCCGAGGGGCTAGCGCACGGCTCGTCATTCCTCCTGCGGCTTGCGCGACTGTACTTTGCGACGTGGCTTTGGATCATGCATCTGCTGAGATTCGCCTCGCGCAAGTATGATGCAGCCGGTGGAGATTGGAGCCTGTCGCTGGGCGCGAGCATTCGCGAGCTACGGGCTTCTGCACAGAGGCGGCTCATCCTGACCTTCGCAATCAAGCTGGTGACGCTGGCAGTAGCAGCGACTGTAGTGTGGTGTGTTCTCCTCTTTCCGGGATCATGCTGCGCACCGACACTGACACCGACGCCGACGCCGACATGGACGCCAACACCAACGCCCACGCTGACATGGACGTCAACACCAACGCCCGCGCCGACATGGACGTCAACACCAACGCCCACGCCGACGTGGACGCCAACGCTGACACCGACTGACACTGTGGAGATGACAGCGATGCCCGCGCCGTGCGCGTCGTTGCGTTCAGGAAGAATCGAAGGTCCCAAGGTCGAAGGAGACGTCAAGATCACGTCTCACCAGAACTGTGAACGCGACCTTCCTTCGGCAACGTATTTCCCGCTCAAGGGCACCTACAAGGGCATTACAGATGATAGCCTCACCCTTTGGATTCTGGTCTACGTTGGTGGTCTCTATTGGCCTCAGTCATCCAACCCCCCTGATCAGCCATCCAAATGCGTTGAGTGGTCACCCAACCCCAGTGAGCAGACGCCGTCCGGGCCTGATGCGGGGACATGGTCTGTGGTCGTCAGATTGGGGCAGTTGAGGGGGCCAGATCAGTTCGATATTGTGGCTGTGCTGGCCGACAGCCAGGCTACCAAGGACTTCAGGGAGAGCCTCAAAAACGGATGCAACGAAAAAGAGAAAGCCGAGGACTATCGTGGGTGGAGCACTCTCCCAGGAAGTGTGACAGAGATGGATGCTATCACTGTGTTCACAAGTGACGAGTAGGTGCCCGAAAGCCGGGCTGGTCGGAGGATCGCGCTCCGGGTCGGCCAAGGGACCTGAGGACCCGGCATATGACGAGAGCGGTGTGCAGGCACGGCCATGCGACTGAGCGACACGGCGGCGCTTCTCTTGCGCCTGCCTGAGGTTTCCGCCCTGGCAGCGCTGGTGGAGAACAACGACTGGCACGACGACGACGTTCTTCAGCAATCGTTGCGGCTGGCTGGGTTTGTCGTGGGGCTCCCGGACTCACTGCGTGGTGTAACCGGCTCGGTCAGCACATCTGTGCGCACCATGCTGCTCGATACCACGGACTTTGGAAGCTACACGACGCAGGATTTGTTGGTACTCGCCGCACTCATCCACGACGTAGGCAAGGCCGAGACCTTTGAGAACCAGCCCGACGGCAGCACCCGCTGCCCAGGCCATGAGGTTGCCGGCGCGCGCATAGCCCCCGCCCTCTGTGCTCGCTTCGCCTTGACCTCCCACGAGACAGAGTTTGTCGCCGGGCTTGTTGCCGGACAAGGTGTGCTGTCTGAGCTGTTCAAGCGCACCGCACCTCTGCCCATGCCGGAGCGAGAGGAACGTCTGCGCCGCTTCGAGGACAACTGGGGAGACGATCTGCTGCCTTTGTTGCTCCTGACCTATGGCGACCTGGTCACCAGCCAACTGGAGTCTCGACACCCGGAGAAGTACGCCGTCATCCTCACCTTCTACCAGGCCTGGCTCGGCCGCCTGCTAGGACGACTGGCGGAGGATGGCTCAACGGAAGGCTCATGACGGTAGATCTGGATCCGGATCGAATCCGTGACGTGTGCGACAAGAACGCCGGCGACGGCTACGGACTCACCATCGTCGTGGGCCTGCCGTTCCCGGCCGAGATCACCGACGCCGTTGCAGGCATCCAGCGCGGGATCGAGGCCTTGTTGCCCAAGCGCTTTCACTGGTATGGCCTCGATCACCTTCACGTCTCGATCTACGCGCCACTGCGCAGCCAAGATCGCCCCCTGCGACGAGACGATCTGCCACTGGACCTCGACGGCTTTCTGCGAGATCTAGGCGATGTCATCTCCCATTGGCAACCGTTCCCATTGGCCCTCGCCGGCATTCAGCTCGGCCCGGACGGAGCGCTGATCGGCGTTGAGGATAGCCTGGAGCGCCGGCTGGTCTCACGGCTGGGCTGTCACCCCAAGGCCGCTACGCTCAAGTATGCCCGCGGCCTGGCAACTGTCATCGGGTTCCTGACCACGGCCGAGCCGTTCAGCTCTGAGGGAGACAGAGAGAGCTTTGAACGAGGGCTCGCCGGCCTCCGGGACTTCCCAATCGGGACCATGGAGGTGGACCGGGTGTGGCTCGTCAGCTACGACCACCGCACGCTCTCTCGTGTCCGTGGAAAAGTCGAGTACGGACTGGGTCGAGCGCCGGCCGCCTTGAGTGGGACAGAGCTGCTGGCGGCTCTCGGTATTGATGCTTGACATGACCGGACTGCGAGGGTCGTCAGAGTCTGAGTGAATGACTTGAGCTGGCTGCCGTGGTCGAGAGTCTGCATCCGTCCAAAACCTCTGTCCCACAGTATCGCGAAAGGCACATAGGGCCAACCTGGAGACCATCGCAGTTCTGCCACTGGCTGTGCCAGTGCCCCACCATATCAGGTTTTGACGACAAGTGCATTGGACTCGTTGGGCGCCGGTAAAGCCAGGACTGAATCTGACTGACGTCGGTTTGACTACCTAGAACTAATGTGCTATACTAATCAGCGAGGTTGAAAGTCGTGTCAGTTCCTGCAAATGCCAGGAGAATCAGACCAGATCATATCTCCACCAGCACCTTATGTCTACGACGGATCAAATCGAATGTACGGGTATAAATTTCGGAAACACGTGAAAGATATCATCGAATTATCTAGATAGCCGCCTGAACGCCTGCGGACCGCAGGCTCTTGCGCGAGGACCGCTGCTATCCGAGCGAGCGTGGCAGCGGTCCTCGTGTGCATCTCCTGGGTCAGCTCTTGACAAAAGCCCTCTATTGGCTTACAATTCTTTCAGTCAAGTAAGATGCTACGGAGGTTGTGATGGCTAACATGCTGGTCCGGTTGTCGTCCAAAGGGCAGTTGGTGATCCCGAAGTCGGTGCGGCAGGAGCTTGGCCTCGAGCCAGGTGATCAGCTTCACATGGAGGTCGAAGACGATCGGCTCGTGCTAGAGCCTGTTGTGCATTCTGCCATCGATCGCTTGTATGCTCGGTACTCAGGCCATGACTTGCTGGCCGACCTGGAGAGGGAACATCGCGAGGAGATAGATCGTGAGCAGTCTCATCGTTCTTGATGCCTGGGCAGTGCTGGCCTTTCTCCAGGGGGAAGAACCAGCCGCCTCCCGCATTCGGAGCTTGCTGCATGAGGCTCGCAGCCAGAAAGTGGAGCTGTTCTCGTCGATTATCAACCTCGGCGAGGTTGTTTATCGGGTGGGCAAGGTGCGGGGCGAGACAGAAGCGGCCGAGGCGCTGGCACTGCTCCGCCGCCTGCCTATCACTGTCATCTCGGCTAGTGACGATGCCGTCTGGGCTGCCGTCCGATACAAGATGCACTACCCTATCTCATATGCCGATGCCTTTGCCGTGGCGACGGCCGTGGCCCTGGGGGCGAGTCTGGCCACAGGCGACCCAGAGTTGGTTCAACTCGCCAACGAGGTGCCCATCGAAGAGCTGGAGCGGAGCCATTGAGCAGGCTCTCAGGCGGTCGTATTCACAATCCCGAGACCCATGAGCCACCCGCTGGCCTTTCGTCTGCCGCTGATACCCTCGGACTGCAGTCGATCCTGCCGTACGATACGTTGTGTTATCCGGGCCGAGGCTGCAAATGAACGCACGTGGGAGGGGCTGCCTCAGACCTCCACCAGCACCTTATGTCGATGACGGCTCAAATCGAATGTACGGGTATAAGTTTCGAGCCGTACACCATCAGCCCGTCAATTCGGCCGAAGCCGCTTGACCATCACCCTCCTAAGGATTCCATAGGTCCCAGCGCCTTCGGTAATCAGCTGCTCCACGCAGATCTTGACAATCAGGCATTTCGTCGCAGTTTCTGGCGCCATTCCTCGATGTTGTGAGGGATGGCGTCTTGCCATTCTACCGACATGCAAGCCAGTGATAGGGAGACGTCCAATGCTCTTGCAGGTCAGCCAAAGCAGATTGCGAATGAAGCGGGCGTTCCCCGGCCGAGGCCAGGACACGCACCAGAGATTCGTGGGCAGTCTCCAATGCCGTATTCGAGTCGGAAAAGCCCGGTTGCCAAACGGACGGCTCTGTGCTAGAATCCTCTAGCGATGATCCGTGAGCTGATTTGGCCTGAAGACAGAATCGACCACATTGCCGCCCACGACATTGAGCCAGAAGAGGTCGAGGAGGTGTGCTTCGGCCGAGCTCTGATTCTGCGAGCGAAATCCGCAGGGACGAATCCGGTCTACTATGTGCTTGGGGAAACGAGAACGGGACGCTATCTGTTTTGTGTGGTGATCGAGTTCCCTGACGGCAAGGGATATCCCGTCACGGCTCGGGCCATGACGGTCAAGGAGAAGCGGCGCTTCGTCCAGTGGAAAAAGAGATGAGCAGACAAAAGATTCCGCAGATTGATTCGATCCAGCAACTGGCTGCGTTCTGGGACACGCACGACTTGACCGAGTTCGAAGACGAGTTGGAAGTGGTCGGCAGCACGGTGTTTGAGCGCCAGGCCGAATTGGTCGCGGTTCCGCTACAGCCAACGGAAGTCGAAGCGGTCAAGCGGATCGCCAACTCGAGGGGCATTGGCTATGATGCTCTGATTCGGGAATGGGTGATCGAAAAGCTCCATACTTCTTGAAACGGGCGCGTCACACGCTCCGCTCATATATATGAGCGCGCTCATACGAGCCGCCCCAATTCAACGCCTTGTGTGCCATCTCTGGGCCGAACTCATATCTCCACCAATAGCTTATGTCGATGACGGCTCAAATCGAATGTATGGGTATAAGTTTCGGGCCATACACGATCATCCCGTCAATTCGGCCGAAGCCGCTTGACCGTGGCCAGGCCGGTGATGCCATAGGTCATAGTCTCCTTCCATCAAGAGCTGCTCAACGCAGCCTTTGACAATCAGGCATTTCGTCGAAGGTGCTGGCGCCATTCCTCGATGTTCTGGGGATCGCGCCTTGCCATTCTATCGAGATGTGCTAGCCACAGATAGGGAGACTTGCCAGCCAGCGCAATTCATCTACCATGGGCAAACACCGGAACCCTGCCCGGGCCTCTTTCGCTGACATCAGATGATCCCCGCATCTCCATCTACCTCCGTCCTTTCTGCTCCCCACGCTTCTTCCCCTTGGGGCGGGATTTCCTCCCGGAAGGGGTAGGTGCTCTGGGTGGTGGTGTTGGACCGATCGGAACACGCACGGCCTGTGTGGATTCAGCCTGAGTTACCTGCAGTAGCTGAGCGGCTGCAGCCGCCTGTTTTCTGGGGTTGCCCCACTGCTCATACAGGCGTACCAGCCGATCCAGCACATCGGCCCGGCCCTCAAGGCTGGGCCGCTCCAAGGCCTGCAAGAGGATGGCCTCCGCACGACCATAGTCCATGGCGCGCCCGTGTCCCCAGTAGTATTGATCAGACCAGTCGATGTAGGCCCAGCCCTTGTCGGGCAACCTCTCAACCAGGGCTTGATAGACGGCCTCTGCTTCGGCGTGTCGCTCCACGTACCACAACGCCTCGCCCTGGACACACCGGAACATGACGTACCGGCCCTCGTCCTCGTCTGGGAATTGGGCCAGAAACTCGTTCACGTAGCGCACCCGGTGTTCGTAGTAGACAGGATCATCCATGCCAGCATTGTGCAACTCCATTTCCAAATCCCCGCTCCAGTTGAACAGGGATTGCATCATGCCGGGATAGGCCTTGTCAAAAGCGTGGGCAGTCCGCATCTCCGGGGTGGCCATCTTTGTCACCATCGCCCAAGCCTCCAGCCATTTGTCACAGGCGGCGGTCTGCTGCTCGGCCTGCAGTAGGTCATAACCTTCCTGCATCAACTCCTCGAGATGCTCCTCCGGAGTTCAATTCGCTGGGTGGCAGCGTGCCTGCCCTGACCTGCTCCCAGCGTTCGGCTTCGGCCTCCTCAAAGGCGTCTACGGTACGTAGTACTGCCCGGCCTGAGTCTTCCCCACCTGGTGTCTCAGGCCCTCTCGCAGGGCATCGAGGAGCATGCGGTTCACCTCCGGGCTGTCGCCGCCGTCCTCAATCTGCATCACAAGGGCGTTGAGGATGCCGTTGAGCTTGCGCTGCCGGATGAGGGGCAGACCAAGTCTACCGATCTCTCTCGCAATAGGGTCCGTCCGCTCCACCCGCGCTCGGTCCAAGCGGTTGGGTTTGTTCGATGCCTTCCAATCCATAGTTGTTTGCTCCTGCCCCTCAGTCAAAGCCAGGCGTCAAGCCGTGGAGCTCGTTGACCCAGTACCGGTAGTCGCTGAGGACGACGGCATTGGCGCCACCCTCGTCGTCTGCCCAGACCTGTTCGGCCAGCAGGCACCGTTGCTTTCCGCCGTGCTGCAAGCGTTTCACCCCCAGCAGGACACCCCGTCGCTCGTCCACGTGGTCCACAGCCAAGACGCTGACCGGTTCGGCGTGTTGGAACTCGTCTGGGTCGCGCCAGGTGGCGGCGAAGGGGAACCGCATGGCGTCGCTGAAATAGACTTCAAAGCCGGCCAGTTCCTCAGCCTGGTCGTAGCAATCCACGGTGACTGCTTCGATACGTTTGGCCTGCTCTGGGATAGAGGGAATGTCTTCAATGTCGTACATGGGCTCACTCCTGTTCTTCGGCCAAGCTGCTGACCGGTTCGTGCGGCCTGCGTCTCAAATGAACCTGGAGATAGCTGTATCCACGCCTGATTGCGGGACCCACGAACCGGGCACCGGCCCTGGCCCCCCGCTCACGCCCTCAAACTCGCAGTGATTCTGCTGCACGATATGATGTGCTATCCGGTTCGGACCCTCTCGCAAGTCCCTGACTATCTGATGCTCCATCTTGGATCATCACCCCCGTTCCTCAAGCCGGCGAGGAACGGCGTCGAATCATTCCTGCAAGCAGCCGCCGTGGCAGGGCCCAGGTACGACAGCAACTGCCCCCCGGCGTTGTCCTCTCACAGCCCAGCCCGGTCCAGTTCTTCTCTGAGGGCCCGCCGCCTGCGGTGATCCTGCCGCAACCGGGCTACATAGGCATCCCAGAGCGGCTTCTTTGCCCAACCTCCGTTGCAGGTCCCGCGCTCGCAACAGGTGCTCGACGGCAGTGACATAGTTGGTTCGGCCCATTGCGGCGATGAGTTGCTCAGCCTCTGTGCAGTATAGCTTGCTTGCCTCCTCTGGATGACTGGCTTCTGCGGCCGTGGCCACTCGAATCCGGCCGTCCTGCCCCAGGAAGGCTCCAGGCCGGGAAACGATTTCGATGGCCCATGCCACGTCACGCTCGTCCAATGCGATCTCAATCTGGAGCCATGCCTGCCGTATTGGATCCAGCAGCCCGAGCATTGCCGGGCGCAGACTCGCCCAGGCTCCGATGCCACCTGCTAGCCGGCGCAGATGCTTGTAGGCTTCAAAGGAGGGCCTCTCCTCGAACTGGAGGCGCCACATAGCCAGCGCTATCTTCGGCTCTCCGTGCTCCTCCGAGTATCGAGCCAGCCAGGGACGATAGGAGCCAGGGCAACGCTCATGGGCTAACTGCTCGGTCATGTAGGCTGCTGCCTTCGCGCCGTGGCCAGCATCCACCAAGGCATCGGCGTAGTCAGTCAACAGTCCAGGCAAATCGGCAAAGTACTGTCGGGCAACGTCGATCGATTCGTCTACCCTGCCAAGCTCCAGCAGCCTGAAGGCCCGCTGCCGGGGCGTGCCCTGCTCCAGGATGAGGGCATCCGCCTGCGCATCCTGTCCGTGGCTTGCAGTCGCGCGGTCAGAAAGCTGACCAGGGAGCCACGCCCCCAGTCCTGCACTCTCTGAATCTCCTGCCGGAGGCGATCCTCGATCCATGCCCACTCAGTGTCGGTGGCCCGACGCAGCACCACGTCGCCGGCCGGCCAGGCAAAGTCCATGCCCCCGAGGCGAACGTCTTCGAGATGCGCGTCCAAGAGCGCTTCCAGCCATGGCCGGCGAGTCTCGGGGTCGCTGGTCTGAGCCAAGCACAGGTCAAGGCCTTGCGCACAGTCTCCGAGGACGCGCGAGATGTCGCCGTCCTCATCCCACTCCAGCCACCAGTCCTCAAAGCGCGCGAGGGTCTCCTGCAGGATGAGGTGATACAGCGCACCGGCAACTCTCGCCTTGCCGGCTTCCAGGTAGTCATCTGCCATCTCGCGCAGGCGGCCCAGTTCGCGACCCACCCATTCGGCATCCTCGCGGGACAAGGCGTACCGAAGCTGCTTGCGAAAGGCTGCGAGATCCAGGGGAATCGGGCTATCCGGCCGCAAGGGGAGATCCAGCAGTCGGGCCAGATCAGGTTGCTGAGCGATCATCGCCTTGACGATGGCGATCAGGTCTTCTCTGCTATGCCCGGCCAACTGCTCATCCAGGGAGGGAAGGGATTCGGTGCTATCTGGCTCACGCACCCAGGCAAGCAGCGTGGCGACGACGTGCTTGCAGACACCACCCCAGTCGTAGGGACAAGTACACTCAGCAGCCTCGATTCCGGACGGTCCTACGGTTATGGTGACGCGGTATGGCTCATACTGGCTGCCTGCGACCCGCGCGGCCAGGGTATTGCCTCGCTTCTGAAGTTCGGATACCGCGCCCGAGGCATAGTACCCCTCCCCGCGCGCGAAGGATTCGGATGCCGCCAACCGGCGGATGTCCGATTCGGTCAGTGTAGGCGGAGCGCTCATGAGGTCACGGCTTTCTCTCTACCAGGTCTTCCGGAGTGAACAGATAGACCGATCCATCGCTCACGCCTTCAAGCTGCATCTGTCCAAAGCCTCTGGCAAAGAAGGCATAGTGCACATCCCAACGCGAGGTGTCGCCCCGCAGCCACAGCAGGGCTTTCTCCGTCAGGGCATCCAAGTCCGCAGCGGTGACAGGGCTCGACCGCCAGCGGGCCTCGCCAAACACGACCTGTCGCTCCGTCCGGTTCACGCCCACGACGTCCACCTGTGCCCCGCGGGCCCACCAGGATCCGACCTCTTGCACCGGGAATGGGATCTGGCCCCGGCCGGAAGCCACGAGTAGATGCCGGCGGGCGACGGTTTCCCAGACGGGCGCCACGATGTAGGGCAGATTGTTGCGGATCTCGCCCAGTGTCTCGGCCTGGCGCTGGTTGATCTCAAGAAGAGCGTGGTGCGGCGCCACCCAGCGGTGCCAGAAGCGCAGGAAAGGATCCAAGATATGGTACGTGCCCTGCCGATTCTCCTCCCTGACGCGGGTCAGCGGCAAACGGTGCTCCACCAAGTCGATGGCCTGGAGGTCGTCCAGGTAGTGCTGGGCTGCGGCCAGCGTTAGGTTGGCTGCTGCAGCAATCTCCCGCCGTTGGTGGTTGCCGACGGCAATGGCTGCCAATACTCGGCTGAACGTGTCGACTTCGCCCTTCAGTTCCTCGTGCAGCAGCAGGCGTACTTCGTTGAAGAGGCTGCCTTCCGGACGGAGAATCTCTCGCTCGACATTGCGAATGAGATCGGCATGGGGATCGGCCGCCACCAAGTTGCGAGGCATGCCGCCAAGGACGGAATAAGCCTCTAGGATTCGTTCGGCGCTGTATGCAGGAAAGAACGCGGGGCAATCCGCTGGCTGAAGGGGTAGCAGCTCATAGGCCCACGTGTGGCGGCGGTAGAGGGGTGCATCGCCGTCCAGGATCTCGCGACGCACCACGCTGTGGGTTGAGCCGGTCAGGCAGAGGAAGACCTGGGTGTGTTGAAGACACGTATCCCAGGCACGCTGCAACAGAGTCGACAGCCCTGGCACCGAATCGGCGAGGTAGGGATACTCATCAATGACCACGACATAGCGCCGGTCGCGGGCTAGTTCTGCTAGCGCCCTGAAGGCACTATCCCAGTCCGGGAAGACGCGCTCCGGCTGTTTGAGAGCCGCAGCCAGGTGGTACGAGAATTCAGCCAGCAGAGTCTGCCCCGGCAGGCGAGCTGC
Organism: uncultured Chloroflexia bacterium; assembly: GCA_963701775.1. GTDB lineage: Bacteria > Chloroflexota > Anaerolineae > JAAYZQ01 > JAAYZQ01 > DAOQVR01. The sequence continues at coordinate 5,233 of CAVPBH010000020.1, read as the reverse complement.
GAAGAAGTACAGGTGAGGTTTGCTCTGGCACCATTCGTACACAAGGGTGCTCTTGCCCACGCGGCGCCGGCCGTACAGGACGGCAAACTCGGCGCCAGGACGGCTGTAGCGGCTGTCGAGATAGGCCAACTCGCGCTGCCGATTGAGAAACATGGCGCACCTCGCAATCGCATCCTGATAAGATATCCTTTACAAGTGTATCATGTCACGCTATAGTTGTCAAGGCCGCTTCGGTGACATTATAGGGCAATCGCATCTTACTGGAAGAGGCCGGCAAGGACCGTTCGCAGGTACTCCTCGTCCCAACCGGCACGGAGGCGCTTGTTGCCGATGCCCACCTTGGCGGTCTTCTCCTGTTTGAGCAGATTGACTGCGATGTGACGCAGAATGGCGAGGTTCTGCGGTCCGTGATCTTTGCGTACGCGACATTCGTCTTCACGAAATGCGATGTCCAGAACCCAATGCAGGCTGTTCTCGATGGCCCAGTGCCTTCTCGTCGCTCCCAGCAACCGCTCGGCGTTTCCGGCCAGGCTCGAGATGTAGTATCGGTCTTCCACAGTCTCCTGGTCGCCCACGCTGCGTCTGGCCTGCACCTTCACCACCGAGTTGAGCTTGGCCCATTCGCTCGCTCCCCGTAGGAATCGCAGCACCTCCGGGTCCGAAATGACCCAGCAGGTCCGTTTCTCGCGACGCCCATGATTCTTGTCTACCGTGTAGTCGCGCTCATACGAGTAGGCTCGGTACCGGCTGCTTTCCAAGTCATCGAACAGCAGCTTCACGTCTTCGTGCATGTGCGGCTGGTTCTCCTTGAGAGCCAGCACATAGTCTGCTCCCTGCGCCACGATCGTCTTCGCAATCTCCGTTTGACACCCCATCGCATCGATGGTCACAATGCAGTCCGAGACCTCCAGTACCTGTAACAAGGCCGGAATGGCGGTGATCTCATTGGACTTGTCATCCACCTTCACCTGGCCCAGAACCAACTCATTGGCAGTGGCCCAGGCACTCACCATGTGGATGGCGCTTCTGCCTATGCCTGTGTCATGTGAGCGCCGTACCGTCTTGCCATCGATCGCGACCACCTGCCCTGCGGTGATGTCGCTGACCGCTGCGATCCACTGCAGAAAGCACTTCTCAAACTGCTCTGGCTTCAGTCGGGCAAACACCCGCCCGAATGTGTCGTGGGACGGAATGCCATTCGGTAGCTCCAGAAACCGCTTCAGCCATGCAAGCTTGGCCTTGCCAAACAATGTTACTGCCACCCAGCTATCTGCCCCACAGATGACAGCGCAGATGGCAATCACTACGATGTCCAGCAACAGATGCCGCTTCGTACGCTCGACGCGGGGATCTTCCAGATCCACGAAATGGCCAACGATGGATGCAGCCGGTTCTCGTTCCATTCGGGTATCCTCCATGCTTTTCCGGAGGATACCCTACTGGGCGAAACCGTTCAACTCCCAAACGAGTTTAGATGCAATTGCCCTAGGTGACATTATCATTTGAGTTGACACAGGCCGACTTGGCAATTCGATGAGCACCTTATGTCGATGACGGCTCAAATCGAATGTACGGGTGTGCGCCCTGAAACAAGGCCTTCATTCCCATTGTCGCCACCCCGCCGGCCCGTTTGCGGAGTTTGTCCCGCTGCGGGCCGCGATGGTCGGTCGCTCCTGGCTGGCTCACCGTCGCCAGCATCACGGGTCAGTTCAGGCCCCGGAGGCCTCTAGGTACCGCCTTTGCCTGTCTTTCGCTTCTCTATGTCACCTGCACCTTCTAACCGGTTGGCACCGGATGAGCTGCTGGCCGCCTATGCCGTGCGGTCAACTTGCCCCGCTGCCGGTCTTTCAGGTAGCGGTCGATGCGCCGTAGGTTCACCGCCAGCGCAGAGCAGAGGACGGTCATGGTGACCCGGATCCGACCACGCACCCGCACCTTGCCCTGCGCCCAACCATGCTTCAGTTGGAAGATGGCTGCCTCCACGGCAGTGCGTAGATTGCGCGCTTCGGCCTTGTGCCGCTCAAACAAGCGTCGCCTGTGCGCCGACCGGGCACGCTCCCTGGACACTGTCATGCCCCACTCGGTCTGCGTCTTGTCCGGCCGTGTCGGACAGTGCGCCGCCAACGGGCACTGGCGGCAGACGGCCGCGTCGAAGCTCCAACCATACGACTGGCCTCTCGGCTCGATCAATCCCACCTTCCCGGCCGGACAAGTTACCTGGGTCACTTCACCCTGGGCATCCAGCGTCGTCGAGAAGTCCGACACGGCCAGGCGCCCCTGCCTATGGTCGGGCAAGGTACCGGTCAGCCCGCTGGTGATCTGCTGCATCTGCGCGTCGCGCAGCGGCTGGTCCAACTGCGGACTGGCATACGCCCCGTCAGTCACCAGCAGGGTCGCCCGCAGGCGCTCCTGCAGCTCGGGGAGACCCTGCTGCAGCAGTTTCACATCGCTCACCTGGTTGGGCGCCACCTGCACCTGGTCGATCAACTGCACCGGGTTGGCCGGATGGCAGGTCTCTGCGATGTGCGCCACGTAGCCCTTGTACGCCCGGTTGCCCTTCTTGCGATAGCTGGCCTCCAGGTCATCCAGCGACTGCAGGCAGCCGGCGCCGATCTCTGCGTTGGTCTTGGCCCGCACCGCCTCCGCTTCCAGCACAAAGTTCTCCTCGAAGAAGCGCTTCGCCACCGCGTACAGCGGCTCTTCGCCGTAGCCGTCTGCCAAGTCGCCCAGCAGACCGTAGAGCACCTGGCCCACCTGACCAATCTGCTCCCATACCACCTCCCGGCCCTTGAGCCGGTACACGTACTGACCGGCGCTTTCCTTCACATACGGCTCGAATACCGCCTTTTGGCGCTCTCGGTCCGCTTCATTCAGCACCCGCCACAGCCGTTGCAGCAGTTCGACCAGCAACTCCAACCGGCTCAGGTCCGCGATGTTGGACAGGATCATGGTGCTGTCCAGCCGCTGCATCTCGGTGCGCACCTTCAGCTTCGCCATCTGGCTATCGGTGACCTGCTCAAACACTCTCGCAAACAAGTTCTTGCCGGTGCTCAGAGCATGATCCACTACGCGTCGCCGAAAGTTGTACAGCGTGCGCAGGCAGAAGTCATCTTCACCGAAAACCTCGCAACCCAGCGCATAGCGTACCTGCAGATCGAAGCAAAAGCGGTCGTACAACTCCTCGTCCGACCAGTGCCGCCCCTCCTTGAGGATTTCCAGCCCCACCAGTACGTTGACCGGCGTGTTGGGCCGCGAGCCCTTCTCGCTGTACAGCACCGCAAAGGTATCTTCGTCGATGCGCCGGAATACCTCTTCACGAAAGGTCGCCGCCCACGAGCTGTGCAGCCGCTTCATCAGCTTGGAGGGCAGGCTGCTCACATCCGTCAACAGGAGCGGTTGGGCTGAACGCGGGTTCTTGCGATACATGGCACCATCCGGGTCACCAGAATGACAGCATTATACCAAGTCCGTCCGATCTGTCACACCCCGGCTTTTTTCAGGGCGCACATTCGTTTATTCGTTTCCGATTCGTTGACGCCCTTCCCGGTCACCAAGTCTGGCTACTTGAGCAGCCCAGACAGCCTCACAGCCTCTTCCGGATTGCGCCGGCAGCGATCCAGGAGCAGGTTGACCATCTCGTCGCGGCGCATCCCCCGCCCGAATTTGTCGTAGACGTCGGGGAAGTGGTCCAGGCACAGGCTCTCGATCTCGACGGCGTCCAGCCGCCCCAGGCGGGCGCGAAGTGCGGCCAAATCCGTGCCGGGCGATGTGCCCTCCGCCGCGGGGCGGGCGGGCAACGGGCCATACACGTCGCCGGCAATGTTGATCTGCGTGCCTACGATCTGCCCCTGCTGGTTGAATGTAGGAGGGCTTGCCCGTCGCCGGCTCCTCCTCCTGCGCACCCGCACCCGAGGCTTCCGACTCGCCCGCGTGCCTGTTTTCCTGCGATCCAGCGACCTGTCGCGCCAGCGCCTCCACGTCCGCCGGCATTGGCCGGACCAAACGCATGAGCCGCACCTGGGAGGCGCCGACGGCAACCTTGACCCCGTGTTGGGCGGAGATCGGCTCCAGAGTCCGACGTGCTTGGCCCGGATTTCGCCCTCAATCAGGGGGATAAAGCAGCCCCTCGTAGTCGGGCCGGTCCCGGGGAAAGCGATACGCCACCCGGATGTACTCGTCGGCGATGCACACGCCGGCCCACGTAGTGGCACTTCCACCAGTGGAGCTGCGAGTCCAGGGGCAGCTTCAGCAGCTTCATCCTGCGGCCAGGTCCACGCGTCGGTAGTCGATATCCAGCTCGTCGAGCGAAACGCAGCAGTGCCGCCAGGAGGCGAGGGCCGGCAGTGTGGGCGCCGAGGGGGAGAGGAATGGGTCCTCGGGCAGCGTGCAGGTCGGCCTTGCGATGGCCGCGGGCGGTCAGAGGCGATGGCTTCCACCAGGCCGAGGATCGTCGCCCCAGCGGCAAAGGCGAAGGCGCGCTGCGGGTCCTCGAAGACGCGGGTAGATCATCTCGGCGGTCTGCTCATGGTGGTGGGCGCAAATCTTTCCAGGTCACCGCCGGCAAAGCGCTCGTCCTGCATGCCGATGTCGTGCAGGCAGGCCGCCGCCAGCAGGACAAAAGCCTCGACCGGGCACGAGGCGCTTTTCCGCCCGCCATCATGCCGGCGGTCAGGCCGTCGAGCAGGGCGAAGAATCCGCTCCGTGTGGGCCGCGCCGTGGCCGGTGTAGTAGCGGTGCAGCGGGCGCGCCCAGACCCGCCCGGCGGCGGCGCAGATGTTCTCCAGCGCGCGGCGCTGATCGGCAACCAAGAGATCGATCAAGGCCATCACTTATTTTCCCCTTGGGCAGTTTTCTCCCGGGCTGCTGCGCAGCCAGAGGGGGCACGCCCCCTCTTGGACTTCCCGATACCTATCCTACCCTTTCATCCCGGAGTACCCGAGTGCAGAGGCACAAGTGCAGAGCGGGGAGATGGGAGACGACCACTCGAAACCCGAAGTCCCTGTAGCGGAGGTACGGGGCGCGCCAGCCGCGGCAGGCGCAGCGGGCGTAGCCCCGGAAGTCGAGGAACGAGCCGCCCCGCACCACCCGGGCGCGGCCTTTCCTCCGATGCCGTCCATTCCCCAGATATTGCCAGCCAGACCGGTCGCACCGTAGGGGCTGTCGCCCTGGGGCAAGTAGTGCCCAACCGAAGTGGTCGTCCCAATCCCCTGCTCTCGTACGTGTTGCAGAGCTG
>CAVPBH010000019.1:0-101090 GCA_963701775.1 uncultured Chloroflexia bacterium | reverse complement strand
TCGAACAAGAACAATTGGCTAGCGTTGTCGGGTGATTCGATCTGGGCGGCATCAGTCTGGAATGCGGAGAAAAGCGGGATTTTCTCGAAGACCGAGACCGACAGGATCTGTAGACAAGTGTAGAGCGAGGCGTCGAGTTGCAGCTCCTTCTTGACGATGGCGATGAGCACGTAGGTGGCGACCGCGCACCACACCTGCGTCTTCACCGCGTTCTCGCTGGTGCCCAGGAAATGCTTGATCCGCAGATGCTGCTTGATCCACTTGAAGAACAGCTCGACCTGCCAGCGGCTCTTGTAGAGCGCGCAGATCGTCAGCGCGGGCAGTGCGGTGTTGTTGGTCAGGAACACCAGCGTCTTGCCCGAGTCGGCGTCCTTGAAGCGGATGCGCCGCAGATGCTCCGGATACTTCCTGGCCGAGTAGTAGCCATTGAGCATCACGCGCTGATCACAGATCACGCCGGTGTTTCGATCGGTGGGTGCCGAGTACACGCGCCGGGCATCCATCGGCGACTTGGCACGGGTGACGAAAAAGGCGCCGGCCTGGTGCAGCGCATGCAGCCGCGCGAAGTCGACATAGCCGCGATCCATGACGTAGAAGGCGCCGGCCTCGAAGGCCAGCAGGTCCAGCACGTTGACGTCGTGCAGCTTGCCGTCGCTGATGTGGATGAAGGCGGGAATGGCGCCCCGCAGATCCAGCAGCGTGTGCAGCTTGATAGCTGCCTTGGTGGAGCGAAATGGTGCCCAGTCGAACAGACTCAGGCACAGGTCGATGGTGCTGGAGTCCAGCGCATAGACGGTGTTGTCCAACTCCACGCCCAGCGGCTCGTTGGCGTAGAGCTTGCGGGCGCGACGGATCAGCACCGCAGCCAGGTCGGCCCAGATGCGCCAGTCGCGCCGTTCGTTGGCGTCGGCCAGCGTCGCGCGCCTGACCGCCGAGCGAAAGCCCATCGCGTACAGCTTGGTCGCATTGGCCGACAGACTCGCCTCGATGTCGCGCAGGCTCTCGCGCCAGGTCAGTTGCGCGAAGGCCATCGCCCGGAACTGCTCGGCACAGGTCAGCGCGCGCACACCGGCATCGCCAGCGTAGCGCTGCACGATGCGCGGAAGCTCGTCCAGGGGACGAACGCCATGATCTGGGCGAACAGGGTCTTGCCGACGTTCATGCGCGGTCCTCGGGGAAAACCCCGCGAAACTACGCGATTCTTGGCTGTCGCCGTTCAAATCGACACCAACCGAAATCGGCCCTAACACCCCGCCAGCACTTCCTTTTCGGCTCGGCACGGATCAATTAACCGGACAGTAGTGGTAAACCATCATGAAGCGGATCGGACTTGTTCTCGGTGGCGCGATTCTCCTGGTCATTGTCCTCTTCGGATGGTGGGTCTTCAGTCGCCCCGAGCGCGGCACAACCGGCTCGGTCAGCACGGCCTTTCGCTGGCTCGGGCCCAACGACAAGATCGTGATCGACGGCTTCGACGACCCCAAAGTCCAGGGCGTCGCCTGTCACATCTCCCGCGCGCAAACGGGCGGCATGAAGGGCGAATTGGGCGTGGCGGAGGATACGAGCGACGCCAGCATCGCCTGCCGTCAGATCGGCCCAATCAAGATCGTCCGTGAGCTCAAGGACGGCGAACGCGTCTTCGACGAGCACCGCAGCCTGGTGTTCAAGAAGCTTCAGGTCGTGCGCTTCTACGACCGCGAGCGCAATGTGCTGGTCTATGTGGCGTACAGCGATCGGGTGGTCGAGGGCAGCCCGAAGAACAGCATCAGCACGGTGCCGATCATGGGGTGGCCGGCCCCATAGAGCCGTGCTGTGCGGCCCGGCTCGTGACCGGTCGTTCGGAGCGGAAGACAGCCTGCCGGCGAGCGAGAGATCCTGCCCAGCGGGTCACGACGGACCGGCAATACCCCGCCTCCCAGGCCCCCCCTGCCTGCGGCCGCAGGCAGACAGTTTTCATCGTCAACTGCGAGCCACTCGAGGATGTCTGCCCCGCGCTGGCAACCACGCCAGAAGCGCGAGACCGGCTACCGCGGATACGACCGACGCCAGGAAGATGCCCAGCTTGGCGCTGTCGATCAGACTGCTGCTGAATGCCAGGTTGGCAACGAACAGTGCCATCGTGAAGCCGATGCCGGCAAGCAGACCGCCACCCGCCAGTAACCCCCAGTCAAGATCCGCAGGGCGCAACGCAATGCCCGAGCGCACTGCCAGCCAACTGAACGTGAAAACCCCAATGGGTTTGCCGAGAGCGAATCCGACGAGCACCGCCACGGTGACGGAATTGCCGAGATCGCTCAGCGACAGCGGCAACCCGGCGTTGGCGAATGCAAACAGCGGCATGATGACAAAGCCGACCCATGGGTGGAGCGCGAACTCCAGCCGTTCGACCGGGGACAAGGCTTCACGCGCGGCGATCTCGGCCACCTGCAACGTCGCCCGATCCTTGGTGTCACCACTTCCGTGGTCGCCTGCCGGATGCGCGACGACTTCGTCCAATATGGCGTACAAGCGCTCGTCGTTGACCCAGCGGCGGGCCGGCGTCATCAGCCCGAGGATCACGCCGGTAATCGTGGCATGGATGCCGGAGGCATCCACCGCGAGCCAGATGAACCCCCCTGCCAGAAAGTAGATCGGAAATCCGCGAAATCCGACCAGTGCCATTGCGCGCACGATCACGATGCCAAGTGCAGCCAAGGCGAGCGCGCCCCCGTCGATGTGACTGCTGTAGCCGATGGCCACGACGAGAATGGCACCGATGTCGTCAACGATCGCCAGCGACAGCATGAACACCCGCAGGCTTTGGGGAATGCGCGATCCCAGGAGCGCCAGGCAGCCGATGACAAACGCGGTATCGGTTGCCATTACCGTGCCCCAGCCGGTCGCGCCGGGTTGGCCCGATTGCAGCAGCAGATAAAGTGCCGCAGGCACGAGCATGCCGCCCAGGGCTCCGGCAATGGACAAGGCGGCCATGCGCGGGTTGTTCAGTTCGCCCAGGACCAGCTGTCGCTTGAGCTCCAAGGCGACGAGGAAGAAGAATAGCGTCAATGGGCTATCCACTTCGCTCCAGTTGGCACAAGATGTTGTGGTGGCTCACCCTCATCCCGTCGCCGGCGTCGACTACCCCCGAACGCTGCAGGAGTTTGACCAGTGGTTCCCGACGGAGGAAGCGTGTGCGGCGTACCTGCGGCGGCTGCGATGGCCAGATGGGTTCCGCTGTCCGGCGTGCGGTGGTGGCAAGGCCTGGCTGACGAAGCGAGGGCTGCTGCAATGCTCGACCTGCCAGAGGCCGACCTCGGTGACTGCCGGGACGGTCTTTGAGGGCACGCGCAAGCCGCTGCGCACGTGGTTTCTGGCGATGTGGTTCGTCACGAACGAGAAGCTCGGGGGAAGCGCCCTGGGGCTGAGGCGGTTGCTGGGCTTGGGCAGCTACCAGACCGCCTGGGCCTGGCTCCATAAGCTGCGACGAGCCATGGTACGCCCTGGCCGGGATCTGTTGCATGGCGTGGTCGAGGTTGACGAGACCTACGTAGGCGGCGTCGAACAGGACGTGCATGGGCGCCAGACCGCGACCAAGGCGATCGTGGCGATCGCCGTCGAAGTGCACGAACCGAAGGGCTACGGGCGCATTCGCCTCCGGCGCGTTCCGGACGTCAGCGGGGGGAGCTTGGTGGGCTTCGTCCGTGACGTTGTTCGTGTCGGCTCCGTGGTGCGAACCGACGGCTGGAAGGGCTACGAGGGTCTGTGCCGGGCGGGCTACGAACGGCAAGCGGTCAACGTCGCCGCCAGCGGCAGCCCGGCGCACGTCGTCATGCCCGCCGTGCACCGCGTCGCGTCGCTGCTGAAAAGGTGGCTCCTGGGTACCCACCAGGGCGCGGTGCTGGCTAAGCATCTCGACTACTACCTCGACGAGTACACGTTCCGCTTCAACCGCCGGAGCGCCAAGGCCCGTGGCTTGCTGTTCTACCGTCTCATCGAGCAGGCAGTACTGACGGAGCCGCTCACGTACAGCGGGATCGTGGGTGGCAATGACCGCCTAGGCCACAACATTTCGCGGGCACTGGAGCGAAGTGGATAGCCCACTAGCGTCATCAGACCGTCGTTGATCCAGTCCTGCACCGAACGGGCGAACTCGAACGCGCCGATCCGAAGACCGACCGGCGTCTCCCACGCGGCCAGGAATGGCTCAGCCCACGGGGAGTTGGAGAGAACCAGGGCAGCGACGGTGAACAACAGCAGAATGGCGCCGCCGGCGGCCTCGACGCGCAGGAACCGGGCAAACGGCTTTGTCAGCCGATCAACGAGTTCCTTCGGCAGTCGCGTGATCTGTGCATTCGGCTGCCGGTCTTCACGCATGGCGAAAGGCTCAACCGCTCTCCAAGAAGACTTACTGGCCGGCTCTAACGCTGTGTCGCATCACCGGCTGGCAGTGGCGGGCAGCGGGAATCATTTGTCCGACGTGATGCGGTTGTCAGGTATCGCCGTTCTCGCCAAAGGACGCGGTCGTCACGCTGGTCAAGCCGCCTGTGGTCGCTCCAGGAGCACGCGGTAGGCCTCCATGCCGCGATTGCGGAAGGCGGCAGCCGAGGCCCAGAGGTAGAGCCGGAAGCGACGGTAGAGCGCCTCGCCCCAGCGGCCGATGATGTCCTCGCGCGCGGCCTCCAGATTCTCGGCCCAGGCCTTGCAGGTGAGGAAGTAGCTGTGGCGATCGTTGTAGACCGCCAGCACGTCGAGCGGCGTCTTGGCCGCCGCGGCGAGGAAATCGTGCAGGCAGAAGTAGGAGTGGTCGCCGGGAAAAACGTAGCGGGAGACGAAGGTGGGCTTGACGTACTTTTCGCGGAAGGCGCTGGCGTCGAGGTACACCCGGCCGCCCGGCTTCAGCAACCGCTGGAGTCGTCGCAGCACGGCCGGATAATCGGGCAGGTGTTCCATCACGCCGAGGATGACGATGGCGTCATAGGGATCCGGCGACTGGTACGCCAGGAAATCCTGGTTCAGCACCTGGGCGGGGAGCTGCAGTCGGTGTATCAAGTCCGTCAGAAACTGCTCCGACTGCTGGGCGATCGTCAGACCGGTGACCTGAATGCCGCGCCGGCCGGCATGTTCCATGAAAGTGCCCCAGCCGGCGCCCACGTCGAGGACGCGATCGCCGGGCTTGAGCCGACAGGCCTCGATGGCAAAGTCGAGCTTGCGGCGCTGAGCCGTTTCCAGCGCTTCATCGTCGCGCTCGAACACCGCCTGCGAATAACAGCGGGTCGCGTCGAGAAATCTGAGATAGAAGTCGTTGTCGAATTCATAGTGGGTCGCGATCGCCTGCCGGTTGGTCGTGAACCGGCCGATCAGCCACGGGGCAAGGCGGCGCCACAGCTCGTACAGGGGATGGCGGTCGCTCAATGTCCCCCGCAGGCTGACGAACCCCAGCATGTCGCCGACGACGTCCAGGCTGCCGGCCATATAGGCCTCGCAGATGCTCAGCTCATCCAGCCGACTGAGGGCAGTCAGGCCTCTGCGGTCGTGGACCAGGATCCCCACCGCGGGCTCGCCCTTGCCGAAACGATAGACCCGATCCCCCCACAGCCGAATCTCGAACGGGATCTTGGCCTGATCGGCCACGTGCTTCTGAATCCGCCGCAGTATCCGGTCATAGACCGTTGCCGGGGCGTCGGTATCAGACCCCATCGCGGCAACCTCCCCATGAAGCGGCAAAACGCAAGACTCACGGTGATGCTGAGGGCTGTTCAAGTGTCGCCCGACGGCGCCGGGTGGTCTTCCTGGGCCGGCTAGGCCTTCTTGAAAAGTCCGACCAGGAACAGCAGCACCACGGCGCCAACCGTAGCGGTCACGATCGAGCCGATCAGACCGCCAGCGGCGATGGCCAGCAGCCGGAACAGGAAGCCGCCGACGACCCCGCCGATGATGCCAACGACGATGTTACCCAGCAGGCCGAAGCCTCCGCCTTTCATGATGACGCCGGCCAGCCAGCCCGCCACGGCGCCGATCACAATGGAAATCAGCAAAAGTGTAATGTCCATGGTCCTTCCTCGCGTCTTTCGCCGAGAGCCTGAAGCGGGTAGAGACAGACGCCCAGCCTCAGCCGACGTCTTGGCTGGGCGGGCGGTGCCGCCGCTAGCTGTTCTTGCTGCCGATCAGCAGCAGCGCGCCGCCAATCACGATCGCCCCCACACCGGCCCAGACTGGGACATTGACCGTCTGCTTGTCCGACACCGACAGCTCGAGCGGTCCCAGCTTGGCCTCATGGGTCTCCTTGGTGTAGCTGAAGCTGCCATACACCAAGCCGAGGATGCCGGCTACGATCAGTAAGATTGCCGCAATCTTCACTGCGTTCATTTCGTTTCCTCAAACAGAGAGCTCGCGTAGCCTCCGCCTCCGGGGCCGACCGTTCCGGACCGACCTCCGGCGGTGGGAGGAGCTAACCGCCCACCCGGGTTCGGCGACTGCTTGCCAGAAACCAAAATCGAATCAGCACGCTATATCCGGCCCATCAGCAGCAGAATGAGTAGCACCACCACCACCAGGCCAAGAATGCCGCTGGGGGCATAGCCCCATCCCTTGCTGTGCGGCCAAGCGGGTATTACACCGAGCAACACTAGAATCAACACGATCAACAGCACGGTGCCCAATGACATTTCAGTTCTCCTCAGGGTGATGTCCCAGGCTCACCTGGAGACTGGGACGACGGTTATCTCTGCTCGACTGGCGCACGGTCTCGCGACCCGCCGTACTGCCGGGCTCCCGTCACTTGAGCCGCATGTCATTCTTGATGGACACCACGCCCTTGACACTGCGCGCGACGCGGACGGCCCGGTTGATGTCGTCCTGGGAGTTGACGAAGCCGCTCAACTGCACCACGCCCTTGAAAGTCTCGACGTTGATCTCAGCCGATTTCAGCGACGGCTCGTTGAAGATTTCCGCCTTTACCTTGGTCGTGATGACGGTGTCGTCGACATACTCCCCGGTCCCTTCCTGCGTAGCCGTCGAGGCACAGCCCATCAGCGCGGCCAGAACAATCGCAAAGAATAACGTCGCGATCCGATTGAATGATTTCATGGTGCTTCTCCGAGGGAATGATCGATCGAGAGGTGTTACGCGAGGTGGCAATGCGCCAGCTCACTTGAAATGCGCCTTGAACGCCTGCACAGAATCCTTGAACGCTTCCCAGACGTTGTCCGTTTCTGCCTTGAGCCGCTCCCAGGAGTCCTCCGTCGCGGTCTGGACAGCCTCCAGTTTCTTCTCGCTTGCCAGGCGCTGCGTGCGCAGTGCGCTCAGCTGCTCCTGATATTTCAGCTTGGCGGCCTCCTGGGCTTCCTGCGCTCTTGCCTCCAGAGCATCCATTTCGGCGCTCCATTCGTCGAGCTGTCGCTTCATCTTCGCGACATATTCATCTCTTTTTGACATGCGGGCTTGCTCCTGTGTTTCGTCGCTGGACCGGCAAGCCGCCGCGCGTCAGGCACTCGCTCGGCCCACGATCGACGGCGGCAGACAAATCAATTTCCGATTCGAATCCCCGACATCGAACCCAGGATGCCAAACGCACTCAAGATGAAGAGAATCACGACAAGGATGACTACCACATTCAGGATTTTCTTGATGGTGGGGTCCATGGGGATGTAGTTGTTGATCGCCCACAGCAGTACGCCGAAGACGACCAAGACGATCACTAACTGAACCAATGGCACGGTGCTTCTCCATTCAGGCTTGAAGTGCAGTGAAGTCTAGGAGATGCGCGCACGGGCGTCTGTTCGCTGGCGTACAGAACAACACGCCAAGGCAGCGCTGCGCGCAATAAGGAACTCTTTAGCAGCAGGCTCTTATATGGACCTCCCTGTGATGGCAAGCGAGCAGACGGCGGAACATCGGTGGGACTGCCAGCTGATATGCCGCCTGTCGGTGAGCCTGCTTGATAGGCCCGGCTCCTGATGGCAGCCCGCGCACGGGATCCCCGCTGAACGATGGGCGGTTTGTGACTTCCGCGGCGGCCGCCCTCGCGGCCAGGCACCCGAGCTGCGAACGTCAACCGGCGCCTGGGGCGACAGCCCGGCCGGTCAAAGGTAGAGCAGAATCCCGAAATAGTGGCTGACGCTTCCGGCCAAGACGAACAGATGCCAGATGCCATGGCACCAGGGCCAGACCTTGGCCAGCACATAGAAGATCACGCCGACGGTGTAGAACAGGCCACCGGCCACCAGCAGTCGGATGCCCGCCGGGGGCAGCGCGGCAATGATCGGATCGAGGGCGAACACGATCAGCCAGCCCATGGTCAGATAAATGACCAACGACAGGCTGCGCCCGCCCTCCCCGCGCAGCGTGTCGATGACGATACCCAGCAGAGCCAGCCCCCAGATTGCGCCGAACAGCCACCAGCCGGTCGCGCCGCCCAGGCCCACGAGGCTAAAAGGCGTATAGGTGCCTGCGATCAACAGGTAGATCGCGTGGTGGTCCAGCACCTGAAAGAGCCTTTTCGCCCGCCCGCGCAGGCTGTGGTAGAGCGTTGAGAAGAGGTACAGGAGGAATAAGGTGAGCCCGTAGACGCTGAAGCTGACAATGCGCGTGGCCTCGCCATGGACGCCGGCAAGCGACGCCAGCACGGCAGTACCGATGAGAGCCAGGACTGCGCCGACCAGATGGGAAACGCTGTTAAAGCGCTCACCTTGGTACATCTTGAATTTAACTCCACGCTCAGAGGCGGCCGCCGACCAGCCGGCCGCTGCCGCTGCGCGCCGCTCTACCTGCTCGCCGCGGAATCTGGGGCTGCGCAATTCGGAGTTGCAGGATTCCCTGCAACGGCAGGTTGCTCATTGTGCTTCCCGAGCAGGCTTTTGTTGCGTCCTGTCGGGGGGTTGGACGATGTGGCCCGGCACGGTTGCGATGGTTTGCTGAAGGCTCAGCATGCTTTCATGGCTCACCTGGATGGCTCCGCGTCGAGGCCTGTCCAGGTCGATAATGAGGTAGACGACCAGGGCGATGAGTATCACAAGTACGAATGCCGCGAGGGTGACCCGATGTCCGGCAATCCCCGATGCATAGCCGAGCGTGGCCGTTGTCAGCACGATGGTCGCGAGCATCAGGATCAGCACGATTTCCGGTACCTGCCGGTTCAAGGCCGCATCCCTGGTGGCGGAGGTATCGATGAGTTCATTCAAGGATTGGATGAAAAGCCCGCTGGTGACGACGCTGTTGTCCATTTCCGCCGCCCTCACGGCATGGGCCCACAGCTGTGCCTCCATCAGTTTCGCCTGGTGCAGCAGCGATTCGTGCAATGCGGGTTCCGTGGCATCGACACGGCCTTCCTGAATGCGAACATCCAGATATTGGCGGAGCAGTTCTTGCATTTCATCTTGCATCCTCCCGGGTAGAAGTCGCGCCCTGAGATAAGTGGTCCCGATGGCGTTGGCTTCGGCGACGACCGTTCTGCTGCGATCTTCGTAGCGCTGTAACGCTGCAGAAAATGTGAAAGCCAGCAACAGTGCCAGCAGTCCCAGCATCGAAACCAAAACGGAATTGGCTTGCGTGATCGCTTCAGCCGCGCTCGCCTGTTTGCGGCGACCGTTTCGATAGCCAATTTCCATGGCAAGCAGCATGAAAATAAAGAGGCCCAGCACGATCAAGAAGCTGCTTTGGGTGTACATAATTTCCCTCATGGAGTCATGGCTCTCCTGGTTATCCGAGGCCAGCCCATTTTTTTCCCCCCCCCCCCCCCCCCCCCCCCCCCCCCCCCCCCCCCCCCCCCCCCCCCCCCCCCCCCCCCCCCCCCCCCCAAAATATTGCCGGCCGCTGCCGTTGGGCGCCGCTCTACATGCTCGCCGCGGAATTTGGGGCTGCGCAATTCGGAATTGCAGGATTCCCTGCGACGGCAGGTTGCTCATTGTGCTTCCGAGCAGGCTTCTGTTGCGCCCTGTCGGGGGGTTGGGCGGTGTGGCCTGGCACGGCTGCGATGGTTTGCTGAAGGCTCAGCATACTTTCATGGCTTACTTGGATGGCGCCGCGCCTGGGCCTGTCCAGGTCGATAATGAGGTAAACGATCAGGGCGATGAGCATCACCAGAACGAAAGCCGCGAGGGTGACCCGATGCCCAGCAATCCCCGATGCATACCCGAGCGTGGCCGCTGTCAGCACGATCGTCGCGAACATCAGGAAGAGCACGATTTCCGGAACATGCCGGTTCAAGGCGGCAGTTCTTGTGCCGGATGTGTCGATGAGCTCATTGACGGACTGGATGAAGAGCCCACTGGTGACGGGCCTGCGTCCAGTTCCGCTGCCCTCACGGCATGGCTCCAGAGTTGTGACTCCATCCGCTTCGCCTGCTGCAGCAGCGATTCGTGCAATTCGGGCTCCGTTGAGTCGATGCGGCCTTCCTGGATACGAACATCCAGATATTGGCGCAGCAGTGCCTGCACTTCCTCTTGCATGCCCGCGGGAAGAAGTCGCGCCCTGAGGTACGTGGTGCCGATGGCATTGGCTTCGGCCACCACCGTCTGACTGCGATCCTCGTAGCGTTGCAGAGCCGCCGAGAATGTGAAGGCCAGCAACAGCGCCAGCAGCCCCAGCATCGAGGCCAGGACGGCATTGGCTTGCGTGATCGCTTCCGTCGCGCTCGCCTGTCTTTCGACGACCGGCTCGAACGCCAATCTCCATGGCGAGCAGCATGAGAACGAAGAGACCCGATACGATCAAGACGCTGCTTTGGCTGTACATGATTTCCTTCATGACGCTATGGCTTACCTGGTGTCCGAGGCCGCCCGACGAGAACTCGATGGCATAGACGCCCGCTTCTCTCGTGCCCATTGTTTAGCAAGGGGGCGTCATGGGTCATCCGGCAGATCATCCCGATGAAGGCAATTCTGAAAAAGTGAACGATCCCCGCGACATTCGGTCTGTCCGACAAACCGATCCGCGGGAGGGTATTCGATGCAGCGAATGACGTTGGCAACCGGCACTTTTGAGCCCTACCGCAAGGCGACGCGGCGCGAGATTTTCCTGTCCGAGATGGACCGAGTGGTGCCGTGGGCGGAGCTGTGTGCGCTGATCGAACCGGTGTACCCGAAGGCCGGCAACGGCCGGCTGCCGATCGGCCTGGAGCGGATGCTGCGCATCTACTCCTTGCAGCAGTGGTTCAACCCCGACATGCACCAGACCCGGAAGGGCCAGCAGTGGTACTTCGGCATGAAGGCCCACGTCGGGGTCGACAGCCGCACCAAGCTGATCCACAGCGTGGTCGCCACCGCCGCCAACGTGGCCGACAGCACGGTCCTGCCGGACTTGCTGCACGGTGACGAAACCCGGGTGTGGGGTGACCAGGCCTACCGCGGCCAGGTACAGGCGATTCGCGAAGTGGCGCCGCAGGCCCAGGACTTCACCAACCGGCGCTACCGCTACAAGGATCGGGTCGACGAGGTAGAGCGGGCGAAGAACAAGACCAAGTCGCAGGTGCGGGCCAAGGTCGAGCACGTGTTCGCAGTGATCAAGTTGAAGTTCGGCTTCACCAAGGTGCGTTACCGCGGGTTGGACAAGAACGCCCATCGGCTGTTCGTGACCTGCGCGCTGACGAATCTGTTCCTGGCGCGCCGACACCTGTTGCGGCTGGCGGGGGTGTGGTGCGTCCAACGAACGGGGAAGGGCGCGACAACCGGCCCAACGGGGCTTAAAAAGGCTGTTTTTTGCCCTTTTCTGCGTGCCCGACGCACTGGAACCGTCATCGCGCCTCGCTTTGGCTACTTGTTCGGAGGTTCCCTAAGCGGCCCGCCAGTCCGCATCGATCTTGCCGTCGACGATCCCAATGCGCCGATCCGCGGCGGCGGCGAAAGAGGCGTCGTGGGTCACCGCAACCACCGTCTTGCCCATCTGGTGCGCCAGAGTGTGGAGGATCTGCCGCACGGTGCCGGCCGATGCCGAGTCGAGATTGCCGGTCGGCTCGTCGGCGAGGAGGATCAGCGGGTCATTGGCCAGTGCGCGGGCGATGGCGACGCGCTGGCGCTGCCCGCCCGAGAGTCGGTGCGGGTACTTGGCGCTCTGCTCGACGACGCCTAACCGATCGAGCAGCTCCAGACCGCGCTCACGCGCGGGGACTCATCGATCGGCCGAGGCGACGGACGAGGGTGACGTTGTCGATCACCGAGAATTCGGCCAGCAGGAAATGAAACTGGAACACGAACCCAAGCTTCTCCAGCCGGCGGTTCGCCAGGTCGTCCTCGCCATAGAGTGAGGTCTCCTCGCCGTCGAGCCAGACCCGCCCCGAGGTCGGGACATCGAGCAGACCCAGCAGATAGAGCAGCGAGGACTTGCCCGACCCGGACGGACCCATGATGCAGGGGGCGAGGGCCACCAGCCACAGGGCGTACCAGGGCTGAAGCCACGGGCAACTCACCAACAGGTAAAACGTCAGCACCGAAAGGCCGGCCGACACGGCGGCCGTGTCGTCCTGGCTCCGCCACAAGACCCACAATTGCCAGGCCAACCAGAGCCATCAAGGCCGCCACCGCCCCGCCGATGGCCAGGGCCTGGGCCGTGCCCTTGCCCAGCGACGGCTCCAGCGTCCAGCGTAGCAGGGCGGGCAAGGACGTCGTGAACAGGCCGCTGCGGCGGCCCACCCCCAGCGGGTCGCCCCCCCGCCAAAAGGGCGCGTAAAACCCGGCCGCCAGCAAGCCGCCGGCCAGCCCGAGCCGCAGCAGGGTTCGGCCCCGCGCGCGCCGGCTCGGCAGGCGCTTCAGCTCGGCCACGACCACGACCGGCAGTAGGAGGGCAGGGACGAACTTGATCAGCGCGCCCGCGGTCATGGCCAGGACGGCCAGCGTCGCCCGGCCGCGGGCCAGCCAGACAAAGCCCAGCACCACAAAGAACGCCATCAGCGCATCGTTGTGCCCGTTGCCCGCCGTCACATACAGCACCAGCGGATTCCAGGCGAACAGGAGCACCCCCCGCAGCGCGCGCTCGGGAGCCGTGCGCCGCAGGTGCAGGCCGATGAGGGCTGCCGTGCCGGCATAGGCCAGCACGCCCACCAGCTTGAAGGTCAGCACGTGCCCGACGATGGGCGAGGCGCGGCCCCAGGCATTCGCCAGCCTGGCCGCGCCGGCGGCGGTCAGTTCCCACAGCGGGCCGTAGGCCGTAGGGAACCGTTTCCAGGCCGCAAAGGCATAGAAGGGATCCTCGGGGAACTGGGCGGGGGTGTGGTAGAAGGGGCTGGCGCCGTGCAGCGCCAGCATCCGCCCGCGGATGATGTTGTCAAAAACGTCGGCCGAATCCACCGGGTAGAGCCCCAGCAGCGCCGCATTCAGGGCCACGGCCCAAAAGAGCACAGCCGCCCACGCCGCCGCGCGGTGGTGCCCACGCGCCTGGCGGGCAGCCACACTGTAGAGCAGGATCAAGGCACAGAACGCCAGCACGTAGGCGGTCAGCGCCTGGGCGGGATCGGGAGCGATCTTGGCGATGGTCTGCTGCGGCATGCGCTGCCCATCGGCCCAGGGAATAGGGCCGGACCAAGGCAACGAGATAGATGCTCAGGCTGCCAGCGCCCAGCAGCGTCAGCCGGACGGCCGGATACAGCCGGGCGCGGCGCATGCCATCGCCTCCAGCCCTGCCAGGCGTCCCAGGCAGCGTGGCATACAGAGGCAGGAACTGGGCAGCCAGCGCCCAGGGCACCGGCCTCCAGTCGACGAAAAAGGTGTAGGCCAGGGCGACCAGCCCGCTGAAGAGGAACCATCCGCCCCACGCCCACGAAGACCAGGCCCCGAGCCGGCCCACGATACAGCGCCAGGAGCGGCAGCAGCCACAGCATGTACCAGGGAAAGAGGTTCTGAGTGAGCAAGGTGAACGCCCCGACCGGCCAGATGCAGCGGCGGACGGCCGCCTCGGCCCCCGCCGCCGGCCGCAGCACGAAAGCCAGCGCGATGGCCGCCCAGGGACGGCCAGAAGCAGCCCGTTCACCACGCTCTGCGGGTGCCCGCCCACCGCCTCGACCAGCCACGTAACCCCTGCCGCCAGCCCCATGTTGAACCGTTCCTGGAGGTAGAGAGGGAGGAATCCGATCACCGCCCGGCCCTCGCCAAGGTAGGGCAGATAGGTCAGGCCAAAGGTCCCGGCAAAGGCCAGCGGCATGCCCCACGCCGGCACGCGCCGTCCGGCGTCGTCGCGCGGCCGCCACAGGGCCGGCAGCAGCAGCGCCGGGTAGAGCTTGAGCGACGCGGCCGCCCCCAGCAGCACCCCCGTCAGCAGATCGCGTCCCCGTGCGCGCGCCAGCCAGGCCCCCACCAGCAGGGGCAGCACCAGGCCGTCGACATGGGCCGCGTGGGCGGTCTCGAAGGCGAGCAGCGGGCTCCACCAGTAAACAGCACCCAGTGCGCCGGCCTTCCCAAGCGCGCGCAGCAGGGGCAGCAGGAGCAGCCCGGCCAGCAGTGCCCCGGCCGACATGGCCACCTGCGTCCAGCGCATGCTGTCGGGCCGGATGCGCCACAACAGCGCGTAGGCCAGCTCGGCGCCGGCCGGGTAGACCGTGACCGCCCCCTTGCGGTTGATGGAGGGCCAGATCGCCGTATCCCGCAGAGAGCGCAGCTCGGGTGCGTTCGGCGGGTAGGCGTAGGGGCTGATCCCCTGCGCCTGGACGCGCCCGTCCCACACGTACCGGTAGGCATCGTCGGACAGCGTGGGCGGCGTGAAGAGCAAGCAGGGCATGGTAGACCAGGGCAAAGGCGGCGATCACCGCCGGCGCCGGCCGCGAGGCGCGCTCCTCGCGGAGGACCAGCCAGACCGCCAGGGCATACAGGCCAAAAGCCAGGCCAAAGGCAATCTCGAAGGCGATGGTGTGGCGGCGCAGGTCCGACAGGGTCAGGGCCCAGGCATAGGGTCCCACGCCCGCCAGGCCCAAAGCGACCAGCCTGACCGTGAGGCAGTCAGGCCTCGCGATCCGCCACTTGCGCATGGCCGGCCGGTGCCGCTTCAGGACACCAGGTACAGAAGCCGCGCCAGGAGCCTTCCCCGCTCCTTCGCCGGCCGGGCTGCGCGCCTCAGCAGGGCGTCCAGCCCCAGGGCGCGGCCGGAGGGCGCCCCCAGCAGCACCAGCGACATCAGCACCATCAGGTTGTAGCCCCATTCCCACTCATAGGGGTTGCCGATGCCGGCCAGGCCGACCATCAGTTGGGCCGAGACCGCGAGCGAGACCAGCGCCCCCAGGCGGCTAAAGAGACCCAGGAAGAGGCTGAGCGCGATGAACGCCTCCGCGCCCCAGACCAGCCAGCCCGTCCAGCGGATGCCGGGCTGGACGACTTGCGCCAGGAACCAGCCGTTCAGCCGGGCGATGGGTCCGATGTCGATCGCCAATCGCGGCCCGCCGATCGTGCTGGTGTCGGCCACCAGCCAGGGGCGGGCGCGGGTAGACCACACCTGCTCCACGCCGATCCAGTCGCACAGCCCGCTGGTGCGCGCCAGCCGCCCGTCGGCTGTGGCGGTCGTGAAGGCATAGTCGGGCGGGCACCCGAAGGTCGGAGGCGTCTTCCAGAAGAGCTGGGCGAAGAAGAGGTAGGCCAGCCCCAACCGGCCCAACACCAGAACGGCTCGGGAGATCGCTGCTCCCAGCGCCCTGTTTGCTCCATCCTTCCCTCCATATCGCTCTTGGGCTCTGCGCCATCCTATCACACTCCGAACCGGATGGCAAACGAGAAAGCGCACGCCCAGGCCGCAGGCCGAGAGCGCCCGCTACCTCTTTCCGGTGAGCTGTGCTACAATACCTCCTGCATCGTATCCAGGTGTGGGCGGCCCTTGGGCCTACCCGCAAACCCAGAGGAGAAACGATAGACGCAGATACCACGGCCGCCCGGTTCGACGCCGGCGCGGCAGCCTGGGCAAGCTACAACCAGGGACCGCTGGGGCGCATGCGCCACGAGGTCACTTGGAACAACCTGGCACCTTACCTGCCGGCCCTCGTCGACCTCCACCACCCGCCGTGCATCCTCGATGCCGGCGGCGGCTCGGGCGAGCTGGCCCTGCGGATGGTGGCATGCGGCTACCGCGTCTGGCTGCTCGACAACGCCCCTGCCATGCTCGACCAGGCCGCGCAGGCTGCACGCTCGCTGCCGGCTGGGGCGCGTGACCGCCTGGTACCCCGCCTGATGGCAGTCGAGGACGCTCCACGGGCCTTTGCCCCATTCTCCTTCGACGCCATCACTTGCCACACGCTCATCGAGTACCTTGCCGAGCCGCGCGCGGTGTTGGCCGGGCTGGCCCCCCTGCTCCGGGCAGGCGGGCTGCTTTCGCTGTCGTTCGTGAACCGCCACGCCGAGGTCCTGCGCCAGGCCTGGTCACGGCTCGATCCCGAGGCCGCATTGGCAGGGGTCGAGGGTACCGCAGCCTTCTGCGCCTCACTCTTCGACATCCAGGGCCGGGCCTACACCGCCGAGGAGGTAACAGCCTGGCTGGACGGATTGGGCTTGACGCTGGTGGCGCTGTGCGGCGTGCGTGCCTTTGCCGACTACATCCCGGCCGATCGGCTAGCCGAGCCGGCCTTCTTCGATACGCTCCTGCGGCTGGAGCGTGCTGCTTCGGCGCGGCCGCCCTACAGTCAGGTGGCCCGGTACGTTCAGCTACTTGCGCGCGCGCCGGCCAGGTAGGCCCGCAACCGTCCCCCGAAGAACGATTCGACCTCATGAAGACATCAGTAGGCATTGGGCTGACCAACGACTGCAACCTAGGCTGCGCTCACTGCTACCGCCCGCAGGATCAGGTCTACCAGCTTGGACTGGAGGACGTGCATGCCATCTGCAACCGGCTGGATGTGGCCTCCTTCAACATGGGCACGGGCGAAAGCTGGCTGCACCCGCAGCTCACCGCCATCGTGCACTACCTGGCAGGTCGGGGCATCCCCATGAGCATGGCCTCCAACGGCTACAGCCTGACAGAGATGCCGGTTGACCTCCTGCGGATGTTCCACGACGTCGAGGTGTCGATCGATTTCGCCTCGCCGCAGAGTCAGAACGCCTTCCGTGGAGAAGGCAACTGGGCCTGTGTCATGGCGGCCATCGACCGCTGCCGAGCCCAGGACGTCGAGGTGACGATCCTGGCGACGATGATGTGCACCAACTACCAGGAGATGGATGGGCTGGTGGCCTTGGCCCGCGCTGTGGGCACCAACTTGCGCGTGAACGTCTACCAGCCGGTCCTCACGGGCAGCTTTTCTCCGAGCTACGAGCAGTTCTGGGAGGGCTTCCGCCGCCTATTGAGTGCCGGCCGGCTATTGAGCACCAGTGAGCCGATCGTCCATGCCATGCTGGGGCTGGAAGGCCTGCCGGGATCGCCCTGCGGCCGGCGGAGCATCCGCTTCACGCCCCAGGGCCACATCACACCGTGCGTCTACTGGCCTCAGCCCGAGCTGACCCTGGCGAGCCTGGACTGGCTAACCGCAGAGGGTATCCTGGAGAGCCAGCAGTTCCACCTGGCACGGCACGTGCCCGAGCCCTGCCGGGCGTGCCCACTCGTGGAGAGATGCGGCGGGGGCTGCGCCAGCCGCCGGGCGCTGCTTGGGGACCCGAACCGGCCGGACGTCTACTGCCCGCTGGCCCGCGGCGAAACCGTGCTGCTCACCCTCACGGCCGCACCCGAGAGGGACCTGCCGCGTGGAGGGAACGTCTGCACCACACTCATCCTTCCCTGAGCTTCAGCCCGCGGAGCAGGGCGGCGGTTCGAGGGGCGGCATCGGGCCGTTGACCCAGCTCCCGGCGCAGCCGCACCAGGTCGGCGCCGACGTCGACGTCGTACCACTCTGGCAGCAAATGCACTTTGAGGCCCAGGCGCCAGGCGGCAGCGAGCGTCTGAAGCACCACCTTCTCGGTGCTCCAGGGGATCCCTTCGAAGAGCTCTGGATGGGGGCGGCTCATCCCGATAAGGTAGTAGCCGCCATCGTGCCCCGGTCCCAGTGTCACGTCGGCCCCATCTAGCCTGGAGAACGCCTCTTCCAGGTAGCCGATCGGCAGCGTCGGGCCGTCGCTGTTCATGATGACGGCGCGCCGGTAGCCGCCGTCGAGATGGTGGGCCAGGGCGTTGGCCAGCCGCTCCCCCAGGTCGGCGCCCTGCTGTGGCAAAAGCCGGAAGCCGTTTGGGACCAGCTCGCGGAAGTAGGCCCGCGCGTCCGACGGGGTGTAGGCAAGCGCACGATCGACAGAGCCGAGCCGCGTCGCCTGGCTCAGGGTGTCCACGAGCAGGCAGCGGTAGAGCCGTGCAGCCTGCTGCGGGGTGAGCGGCGGACAGAGGCGGGTCTTGGTCTGGCCCGGCATCGGCCTCTTTCCGACGACGATCAGGGCGTCTTTCATCCGGGCCTCACGGGGGCTTTACAGGCTCCAGCATACGCCGCAGCGATCGCAGGCCTCCGGCGTCTCCTCGCTGCGCAGCGCCGAGCGAAAGCGCCGGTAGGCCGTCCCTTGCCAGATCTCTGCCAGTGGGGTCTCAAAGGCATTGCCCAGGATCAGCCCTGCGTAGTCGCGCGCGGTGAAGGGCGAAAAGCAGCAGGGCAGGACGTTGCCGTTGGCGGTGATGTACATGAGCGTATTGGGCCGCCGGCACTGCTCCCAGGGCCGGTCCCGGTCGGATGGCCCGAGGCTGACGCGGGGCGACGAGGTGCCCGAAGCATGCAGCGCCACGCCCATCTCCTGCGCCAGCACTTCCGCCTGGGCCAGATACGCCGACTCCTCTGCCTGCAGTGCCTGGAAGAGCGACTGCTCCTGGCGGGCCAGGCCCTGCCCGTAAAACACCAGGCGTTGGACATAGACTTCGCCCACGTCCAGCCGCCGAGCCAGGCGCACCAGCGCCGGCAGATCGGGCAGGTTCTCGCGCAGCGCAGTCAGCCACAGCGAGATACGCGGACCACGGCCCTCCGACCGGACCCGCGCGGCCATAGCCGCCACGTGTTCCACCACCTTGTCAAAGCCGTCCACCCCGCGGATGCGGGCGTAGAGCGACCGATGGGCGGCGTCCGTCGAGACGCGCAGCTCGTCCAGCCTCGCCTCGACGAGCGACGCCTGCACCGCAGCCGTGAGCGCCAGCGCGTTGGTATTGAAGAGGACCCGCGGAGGGATGGGCCGACCCTTGAGATATGCGATCATGGCAGCCAAGTGGCGGTTCAGCAGCGGCTCGCCTACGCCGTGCAGCACAGCCCGCTGCAAGCCCGGCACCTGGTCCACCAGCCCGCGGAACTCGCCGAGCGTGAGGTCGCGGGGTGGCTCCAACGCCCCAAAAGTCCGCACGCACGTCTCGCAGCGGGAGTTGCAGCGGTTGGTGGGCTCGATGTAAAGCTCAACCGGCAGCATGGCCCAATGCGTACTTGAGCGTGACGAACAGGATAGCCTTGGTGGCAAGAAGCGTCCCGCGAAACGTGCCGCTGACCTTGGACCGCCCGCCGCGGCGGGCCCGGTAGCGCACCGGAACCTCGACCACGCGGGCGCCCCGGCGGGCAGCCTTGACCATCATCTCTGCCGGCCAGCCATACGTCATCTCCTCCATCTGGAGCCGGTCCAGGAGGTCGGTCTGGATGGCACGGAAGGGTCCCAGGTCGCGGACGCGCAGGCCATACAGGCCGCGCATGAGCTGCGCCGCCAGCCAGTTGCCAAAGTGCGCGTGGGGCGGCATCGCTCCCGGCTCGATCTCGCCGGCAGGGCGCGAGCCCAGCACCAGGTCGGCCTGACCGGCCACCAGGGGCCCCAAGAGCAATGGTATCTCGCCTGGGTCAAAGCTGCCGTCGGCGTCCAGGAAGATCAGCGCCTCGACTCCGTGCAAGCGGGCAGCGCGGGCGCCCGCGGCACAGGCATAGCCATAGCCCGGCCGGGGCTCGGCGACGACGAGGGCTCCGGAACGGAGGGCGACCACGGCCGTGTCGTCCGTCGAGCCGTTGTCGACGACGATCACGATCTCCGCCACACCGGGCGGGATCTCGGCCAGGACGCCGGGCAGCGGCGCCGCCTCATTTCGCGCGGGGATGACGATGGCCGTCCTCATTGGACGGCAGTATACCGCACAAGCGAGTCGCCGCCAAGCCGCCGGGAGGCCGGGTTCACGCAGCGATTGGGCCCGGGAAGAGACAGAGGGCCGGTCGTCTGACCGGCCCTCTGCTGTCGCTGGGGCCTGGCGGTTCTCCCGATCACCCTCACGGGATCCAGAGGTGCTGGCCGGCCCAGATGTAGTTGATATTCCAGATGCCATTGGCGTGGGCGATGGCCCACACCGTCGTGCCATACCGGGAGGCGATGCTCCACAGCGTATCGCCCCAGCGGACGGTGTACCAGAAGCCATGGCCGCCCCCGCAGCCGGGGTAGATGACCAGGCACTGCCCGGCGTAGATGCGATTCGGGTTGGGGATATGGTTCCAGCTCTGCAACTGCCCGACGGTCACGCCATTGCGGCGGGCGATGGAATAGAGCGTGTCCCCGTAGCGGACGCTGTAGTAGATAGGACAGCCACACCCAGAGCAGGCCGATGCCTCCTTGGCGGGGACGACCACCAAGAGCATCAACACCAACAGGGAGACGACGATGGCCTTTTGCCAAAGGGAATTGAACCTCATCGAGCGAACTCCTTTCTCCTGAGCGACCCACTCAGGCTCCTGACCGCCTGCCCTGCCGGCAAGAGCAAGGACAGGCAACGCCGGCCGGCCGTGCTGCCGCCCGGACCCCAGTGACGACTCCATTATAGCACGCCACCGACGGGAAGTCAAGCGCTTGTCCGGCTGCTTGGCTTCCCAGCTCAAGACCTCCCCCTACCCCCCATACCCCGCCGGCACCTCGAGCGTCTCTGCCGTCAGCTCCGCCCGCGCGAACCGCTCCAGCTTGAAGGCCCGCACACTTCCGTGCAGGCTGCTGTAGCCGATCGCATGCGTCGCATAGCCCGTGCTCGTCGGCTCCAGGAAATAGGCCGACAGAGTAGGCTCGTGCTCGGTGTCGCTCTCCGCCGAGCGGTACCAGGCGCGCACCGTGCGTCCCGTCGCCCAGCCGAGCAGGTCCCGCTGGATGGTACGGGGCATGACCCCACAGTGGCACAGTAGACGCCGCCTGCCTCAGTGCCCTCAACGCCCATCATCCGATCAGTGATTCCCCGTTTGACCTGGCCTGACTTGTGTGGTACGATAGCCCTTGGCCGTGCTAGATGGGGAGCTGGCGGTGCCCTGTACCCGCAGAATCCGCCGTAGCGGGATCGAACTCCCTCTCGAGGGCTCGCGGTCAGTCGGGACTGCTGGATTAAGCGGCGTTGAAGGTTGGGTCCTGCGCGGCAGGAGCCCGTGAACCCCGCCAGGTCCGGGAGGAAGCAACGGTAAGCGATCTCTCCTGGGTGCCGCAGGGGTGCCTGGCCGGAGCAGGCTGGTCCAGTAAGCCGGGTGGCTCAGTTCGACAGAGGGGCACGGCCATCCATTATCGGGAGCTGGGGTGGCACGATCCTCCCGCCGGATCGTTGGATCCAGCGGTGCAGGCTCGGCACCCCGGCTCGTTGTTTTGGCATCGGGGAAAGCAGCGTTGGCAGTCGTGGGTCAAGACAACCCGGTCGTCGTAATCGGCGGCGGCCCGGCCGGCCTGATGGCCGCCGGCCAGGCAGCCTCGCTCGGCGCGCCGGTTCTGCTCTTGCAGCGCACCGCCCGGCTCGGCACCAAGCTGCGCCTGGCGGGTGGCGGCCGCTGTAACCTGACCAACACCGCCCCCATCGACGAGTTCCTCGCCCACTTTGGCCCTTCGCTCTTTCTGCGCAACGCCCTGGCCCGCTTCTCGCCCCAGGACCTGGTCGCCTTCCTCGACGGGCTCGGCGTGCCAACCCGCACCGAAGAGGGCGGGCGCGTTTTCCCTGCCTCCGGCAGCGCGCACCAGGTGGCCGAGGCACTGATCCGCTATGCTCGTGAGCAGGGCGTCCGGGTCCGCCTGCTGAGCCGGGTGACCGGCCTGCTGCACGGCGGCGGGCGCCTGCAGGGCCTCCTCCTCGACGGTGGGGAGGAGATGACGGCCGGCGCCGCAATCGTCGCCCCAGGTGGCGCATCCTACCCCAAGACGGGCTCCACCGGCGACGGCTATCGCCTGGCCGCCGGCGCCGGCCACACCATCGTGCCCATCCACCCTGCGCTCACGCCCTTGGTCGTGCAGGGACCCGAGCCGCGGGCACTGGCAGGCGTATCGCTCACCGGCGTCGAGGCGTGGCTGCTGCTCGACGGCCGGGAGGTGGCGCGCGAAGCAGGCGATCTGCTCTTTACCCATGACGGCCTCTCCGGCCCGGCGATCCTGGCCCTCAGCGGTGCTGCGTGCGCCCGCATGGGGCAGGGCACGCTTGAGATCTCGGCCAACCTCCTGCCGACCTTGAGTCGCGAGGAGTTGGACACCCGGCTCAGGCTGAGCCTCGGCCAGGCTGGCCGGCGCCTGGCCCGTGCCTGGCTGAAGGACTGGGTACCGCCGCGGCTGGCCGATTTGCTGCTCCGGCGGGCAGCGGTCCCGCCGACCCGGCCGGCCAACCAGATCTCCGCCGCCGAGCGCGAGCAGCTTCGCACCCTGCTTCAGGATCTGCGCTTCACCGTCTCCGGCCATGGCTCCTGGGACGAGGCGATGCTCACGGCCGGCGGGGTGGACACCCACGAGGTTGACCCGCGCACCATGGAGTCGCGCCTCGTGCGCGGCCTGTACTTCGCCGGCGAGGTGCTCGACGTCCAGGCCAGCACGGGGGGATTCAACCTCCAGGCGGCTTTTTCGACGGGCTATGTGGCCGGCACGGCGGCCGCGAGCTTCTCCCCTCTCTTGAGGGAGGAACGGGGGGAGGGTGAAGACCCCGCCAAACAAGAGTCTACCCTCACCCCAAACCTCTCCCTGGCAGGGAGAGGCAGAGGGAGCCTCCGTGGCAACTGAAGGCCTGGCAGCACGGCGCATCTCGTGGGCCATGCCCGGTTGGCTGCGCGGCTTGCTCGCCCTCACCCTGGCGGCCGGCGCACTCTTGTTTCTGGCCCTTGGCCTGCGCGCCACCCGCTCTACGCTTCACATCGAGGTAGACGGCGCGCCCCTCCGCCTGCGTACGCACGCCATGACGGTGGGCGCGGCGCTCCACCAGGCCGGCCTGAGCCTCTACCCCGAGGACTGGGTTTCACCGCCGCTCGACGCCCCCGTCGAGCCGGGCATGCTCATCGCGATCGAGCGTGCGGTCCCGGTGGCACTGGCCGCCGACGGCCGGATACGCGAGCTGCGTACCCATGCCGCGACGGTGGGTGAGCTGCTGGTCGAGGCGGGTGCGCCGGCCGGCACCGGCGACGAGGTATGGCTCAACGGCAAGCTTGCCTCGCTCGACGCGCCCGTCGGCGTGCAGCCGGTCGTTCGACTGCGCCGCGCGCACACCATCTTCCTCGCTTCGGGTTTGGGGCGAGAGACGGTGCATACCACCACCGAGACGGTCGGCGAGCTTCTGGAAAGCCGCGCCGTCAGCCTCTACCCGGAGGATCGCGTCAGCCCCGGCCTGGACGAGCGCCTGCAGGAAGGCATGACCATCAAGATCGAGCGCTCACTGCCGGTCAAGTTCGAAGTGGACGGCCGCACCCTCCAGGCGCGCACCCTTGCCAAGACGGTCGCTGAGGCGCTGGGCGAGGCCGGCCTGGCGCTGGTGGGCCAGGACCGGGTCGAGCCCGACCTTCCGGCGCCGATCCGCCCCGCGATGACCATCCGTATCACCCGCGTCCGCGAGGAGGTCGAGGTCAAGTTCGAGGAAATCCCCTTCGTGACGATATGGGTGGCCGATCCCGAGCTAGAGATCGACCACAGCCGCCTGGCGCAGGCAGGCCAGCAGGGCATGTTCAAGCGGCGCTACCGCGTCCGCTACGAGAACGGCTTGGAGGTGGAGCGCGTCTTGGAGGATGCCTGGAAAGAGCAGGAGCCGGTCACCAAGACGATGGCCTACGGCACCAAAATCGTCGTGCGGACACTGGAGCTGGCCGACGGCACGGCCATCGAGTATTGGCGCAAGATGCGAGTCTACACGACGTCCTACACGGCAGCCTCGTGCGGCAAGCCTCGCAGCCACCCGCGCTACGGCTATACGCGGCTGGGCTGGTGGCTGACCAAGGGCGTCGTCGCCACCGATCCGGCGGTCATCCCACTCAAGACCAAGCTCTATGTGCCGGGGTACGGCCTGGCGCGGGCCGGCGACACCGGCGGTGCCGTCAAGGGCAAGTTTGTCGACCTGGGCTTTGACGAGTGGAACTACCAGTCGTGGCACTGGTGGACCGACGTCTACCTGCTGACGCCGGTGCCGCCCCGGTCGGACATCCGCTGGGTCTTGCCCGACTGGCCCAGATATCCGGACAGGAAGCGATAGGGGATGAAATCCACCCTCACCCCATCCCTCTCCCTGGCAGGGAGAGGGGAATCGGTCCAATCGCTCCTGCGGTCCCACGGGCTGCGGCCCAACAAGCGGCTCGGACAGAGCTTTCTGGCCGATCCCTCCGTGTTGGGGCGCATCGCGGATGCCGCCGAACTCCGATCGGATGATGTAGTCATAGAGGTCGGCGCCGGGCTGGGCACCCTCACCCGGCTGCTGGCCGGGCGTGCCGGGCAGGTCCTGGCCGTCGAGATCGACGACGGCCTGCTGAAGGTCCTGGGCGAGCAGATGGCCGGCCTGACCAACGTGCAGATCGTGCCGGGCGACATCCTTCGGATAAAGCCTTTCGGCCTCACGCCGCGCGGCTACAAAGTAGTCGGCAACCTGCCTTACTACATCACCTCGGCGATCCTGCGCCGCTTCCTGGAGCAGGAGCCACGCCCAAGCCTCCTCGTCGCCACGGTGCAGCAGGAGGTGGCAGAGCGGATCGTGGCGGTGCCGGGGGAGATGAGCCTGCTGGCCGTCTCGGTCCAGTTCTACGGGCAGCCCCGGATTGTGTCGCGCATCCCGGCCGGCGCCTTCTACCCTCCACCCGAAGTCGATTCGGCGGTCCTGCGCATCGACGTCTTGGAGCAGCCGGCGGTGCCCGGCATCGACGAGAAGGCCTTCTTCCGTGCGGTGCGGGCCGGCTTCGGACAAAAGCGCAAGACGCTGCGCAATTCGCTACGCGCCGGGCTCGTGCTCGATGCAGGCCAGGTGGTCGCCGCGCTGACCAGGGCCGGCGTCGACCCCGAGCGCCGGGCGGAGACGCTCAGCCTGGCCGAATGGGGCGCCGTCGTCCGGGCGCTCGCGGTCCAGTAGCATAGCCTTTTCTGGGCGCGCTACTCGGCTTGCTGCGCGCCCGCAGAATTCCTGATCTCGGCCAGGATCTCCTGCGCTCTGTCTGGGCGGATCTTGCGCTCGGCCACCATGCGCGCGACGACGGCCTGGACCTCCTCGCCGCTTGCGCCAGCCGCGAGGGCCACCTGCCGGGCGTGCAGGGCCATGTGCCCTCGCTGGATGCCCTCGGTCGCCAGAGCGCGCAGAGCCCCCATGTTCTGGGCCAGCCCCACTGCAGCCAGCACCTGTGCAAGCTCCCGAGCCGTCTGGGCGCCCAGGATTTTGAGCGCCGCGCGCGCGCCGGGGTGGACCCGTGTCGCTCCACCGACGATGCCGGCTGCCATCGGCAGCTCGAGCGTTCCGACCAGCGCTCCCCCGGCGCCGCGCATCCACGTCGAGAGGCTGGTGTAGCGTCCGCTGCGGGCGGCATAGGCGTGCGCCCCCGCCTCGATCGCGCGCCAGTCTTGGCCGCAGGCCAGTGCCACGGCGTCGATGCCGTTCATGATGCCCTTGTTGTGGGTTGCGGCGCGGTAGGGATCGACCGCCGCCAAGGCATAGGCCTCGACGATCCCCTGCGCCACCTGATCCCCAGAGAAGGTGTCGAAAGTCAGGAGATTCGCCGGGATAGTGCACGACGCGCGGGCCAGCCGCCGGTCGGCCAGGTTGGAGAGGATGCGCAGGTGCGCGCGCCCACCAGTGATCGCCTCGACGACCGGCGCCAGCGCCTCAACGGCGGTGTTGACGGTGTTGGCCCCCATGATGTCTCGCACATCGTAGAGCAAGTGCAGGACGAGCATCGGCCCGGCCGGCGACTCGGGGAAGAGGCGCACCTCGATATCGCGCGCCCCACCCCCCAGCGAGGCCACCACCGGGTCAGTCCGGGTGGCAAGCTCCAGAAGCCGCCCTTTTTCATCGAGCAGCGCCGACTCCGCCGCCGGCAGGTCGGCCAGGTCGAGCACCTGGATCTGGCCGATCATAACCGGCTCGGTGCTGGAGGCATAGAAGCCGCCGGCATCGCGCACGATGCGCGCCATGTAGCTGGCGGCCGCCACCACCGAAGGCTCCTCGATCGCCATCGGAACGAGATAGTCCCGACTGTTCACCAGGAAATTGGGGGCAACGGCCAGGGGCAGCGCATGCAAGCCGACGACGTTCTCGATCATCTTGTCGGCGCGTTCCTGTGCAAGGCTGCCGGCAAGCGCCTCTCGATCCGCGTCGTCCAGCCCTGCCCACTCGGCCACCTGGGCCGCTCGCTGCGGGACGCTGAGTGCATAGAAGCCGGGCAGACGTGAGGTCTTCATCGCCCTATTCCTCCGCTTGTTTGATGCCCACAACGGCCATGGACCATCGTCCGTTGTCCATCGGCCGTCTAGAAGAGTGCGAGCGCCTCGACCGCCCGCCGGATGGGCGGCAGGAAGAGCTGCGGGTAGACGCCGAGCGCAATGACCAGCGCCGCGACCACGACGACGAGGATCGAGCGGACCACGGGCTGCTTGCCCGCGTCGTCGCGCGGCTCGTCCCCCAGCATCGCGCCCAGGGCACGCAGCAGGCCGATCACGACGCCTCCCGACGAGGCCAGGAGCAGCGCGGTCCAGGTCCAATGTGCACCGGCGACGGCGCGGCCGACTCCCCAGTGCGTCGCAAAGCCGGCAGTCATGGGGAATCCGGCCAGGGCCAGCCCGCCGATCAGGAAGCCGGCGGTGTGGATCGGCAGCCGCCGTGCTGCCCCGCGCAGGCCGGCGAAGGCATCGGAGCCGGCCCGGTGGCGCAGCAGCGCCAGGGATGCGCCCATGAGAAGGATGGGCGCCGCCCGGTTGGCTGTGTGAAGGAGCGCCAGGGTCAGCGATTGGCTGCCGCCGGTGCCCAGCGCAAGCCAGACGTAACCTACATCGCTCAGCGCGGCGTAGCCGAAGAGCCGCCCCAGGTCGCGCTGTACCGCGGCCATCAGCCCACCGGCCACGACGGTCACAAGCCCGACGAACTGGACCACCTCGAGCAGGGCGGCATCTTGGACGATCCAGGGTGCCTCCTGCAGGAAAAAGAGGACGAGGAAGAGCGCCATGGCCTGGCCGGCCGCGATCAGAAAGGCGCCGACCAGGGGCGGGGCACCGGCGATCAGCGCCGGCATCCAGGTGCCGAAAGGAAAAGCGGCCAAGAGCAACCCAAACCCAAGCGCCGCCGGCACGAGCGCCATGCGCGCCATCGCCGCATTCTCGACCGCCAACTGTCCCTGCCCTGCAAGCCACGCAGCCGAAAGGAGCAAGGGCGCCGCCAGGAGAGTGACGAGCAGGTAGCGCTCGCCGCCCTGCACCGGGCCGGGCCTGTCGCCCTGGATCAGGAACAGGGCGGGCGTGGCGCTCATGGCAAAAACCAGCACCGCCAGGGAAAAGGTCTGCAGCAGGGCAACCAGGACATAGAAGCTTAGCAGCACCAGGCCGAAGGAAAAGAAGAGACGTCCCTGTTTCAGCCGCCAGGCCAGGACAAAGGCAACGGCGGCCACTGCAAAGAGGAAGGCCAGCCAGGATTGGCCGGCGGCGTCGAGCATGAGGGTGCGCCCGGCAACGACCACAGGGCGGCCGAAGGCGACTTCCTGGCCGAGCACATAGGCCGACCGGTCGAGCGGCAGGCGGCCACACAGCACGGCAAGCGAAGCACTGGCAGCCACAGAGACCAGGGCAGAGGCAGGCGCCCAGCGCCGCAGCACATAGGCAACCAGCGCAGCCGCCAGGGGAATGGCCAAGAGGACAATCGCGCCCGGAAGTGGAGTCATCTCTCTGTCTCCCTTCCTTCGGTGCCGGTCCCGGCCAGAGCGTGAGCAGCAATCAGGTAGGCAAACCCCAGCGCGGCGAGAAGGTAGAACGCACTCAGGAAGCCGGCCATGGCCAGGCTGGGCTCCAGGGCCGCAAACACCAGGTCAAAGCCGGCCAGAAAGGTCATGACGGCCACAGCAGCACGCAGTGGGTGGCCGCTGAGCACCAGTCCCAGCATCCCCATGCCGGCCATCCAGAAGGCTATCAGCGCCTGGCCCATCGGCACCGCGGCCAGGGTATAGCTCTGAAAGACACGTACTACGAGCAGGACGACAAGCAGAGACGCCATCAGCCGCAGTGGAAAGCCAAGCGGTCCGGCCAGCCAGCCCACGTGCAGCCCGAAGATGTGCGGCCCCGTCTCGTCTTCCTTTCCATTGCCACCGACTGGGATGTACCGTGCGCTCAGATAGAGGATCGCTGTCACCAGGAGGCCCGTCAGGATCCTGACAAGAACGAACTCGAGCCTGACCGTATCCACCAGTGCCAGGCCGACCAGGACATACTGGACCAGCAGTGCCGAGAGCGCCACGCGCCAGTCGGCCGTGACGAACATGATCACCGCGGTAAGGAGCAGGCCAATCATGGCCGGCGCACCGGTCAGAAAGTTGAGAAAATCGGCAAAGACCTGCATTCGCGCTACTCGCTCAGCGGACCGCCAGGTAGAGGGCGCCGAGGGCAAGGACGACGAGGGCCCAACCCCACCAACCTTCCCCTTCGCCCACGTTCCCAAGCCAATAGACGGCAGTCAGAAGCCCCTGTCCCAGCCACTCCGCCGGCCTGGCAGCCCGTTCCAGGCTGGCCACGCGCCGCACACGCCCCAGGACGCCCGCCACCGAGCCGGCAATCTTCGCCAACCATGCGCCCACGAGCCAGGGAAGTACGAAGAGAATCCCAATCCCCCAAGCCGAGACGCCGGCACCGGGCAGCGCGGGCAGCCCCACATTCGTCGAGAGGAAGCGAGGTGCCAGCCAGAGAAGAGTCGAGAATGCCGCAAGGACCACCATGCCTGCCAGCGCAGACCACCTGGGGCGCGCGTCCGCCTGTCGCACGATGCCCCTACCGGCCAGGATCAGCCCTCCGGCCAGAAAAGCATCGGAGGCCCATAGAGCGGCCAGCAGCAGGGGGTGAGCGCCGGCCAGCAGCACTCCGTAGAGGTGCCAGCGGATCACGGCGCCAACGGTCAGGGGCATGCCGGCCAGCGAGCCCAGGGCCAGGGCCGGCAGCAGGGTGGCCCCGCGCCTGGCAATCCACGAGCCCTGCAGGCGGCTCCATCCATGCTTTGGCCTGCTCTGCTTCGGAATGGCTTCTGAATCGTGCGCGTCCGGCAGGCCGTCGCCCGGAACGGACCCGGCACGCTTGCTGGGCAGCCTGCTCGCCAAGGCGCGCATCTGCCCCTTGAGCCACGCCCATTGGCGCCTGACCCACTCGATCCAGGCCGAGGCAGGGCCGGGCGCGTCCAAGCGCGATGCGTCCCACCAGAGGACGAGCAGGCCCGGCGCCAGTACGAGGCCCACCAGCGGCCAGGGCGCAGTTCCCGGAAAGAGGTAGACAAAGAGGACGGCCGCCCCCGCCTGCTGGATCGCGAGCGCGCTCCACGTCGCAGGCCACCCGCCGGCCTCAGAGCGCGGGCTGCCGGCGCTCCACGCCAGCCAGCCCCCGGCGACGAGGGCGATAGCCCCGATTGCGAGGAACCAGAGCGTGCCGGCTGGCGACCCTGCGAGCACCTGGGCGCGCGCGAGCAGGAAGACCCCAGCGCCCATAGACAGGATCATCGAAGCCGCCTGTTCAGGCGCGTTCAGGCCACGCGGGTGCAGTGGAAAGACTGCCAGGCGGAACAGGCCGGCTGCGGCAAGGAGGGCCAGCACCTGCGGCGAAAAGACCGGTGCGAAGAGCGAGAGGGTGCCGGTATCGGTGTCCGTCCGGAGCGCAGTGAGCAACAGCAGCCCCGTGGAGATCAGGCCGGGTACGCAAATCCGGAAGGAGACACGCTGGCCCTGCCCGGCACCACCCGCCGCGGAGACGGCCACGACCAGCAGCGCCATGTCCAGGAGCGCACTGCCGAGCACCATCGTCAGCAGGTTGCCTGCCAGCGCCATGAGCACTCCGCCCGCCAGGATCACGAGATTCAGCCCGTACCAAGTGGCCTTTGGGTGCTGCGAGCCGCGGATTCCGAGCGCGGCAACAGCGCTCCAGGCGGCCAGGACGATGCCAGTCAGCAGCCCCAAGGGCATAGGCTGCAGGGCGGGAGACGTTCGCAGGAAGGTAAAGGGCTCCCACGTGCCCTGGAAGGCGCCGGAGGCCTGCCCGTTCAGGGAGAACAGGGCGACGAGCGAAGCGACGCTTGCAGCAAGCGCCAGCAGCCGGCTCAGCCAATTGGGCAGGAGCCGGTTGAGCGCCACCACAAGCGCGGCGCCGACCAGCGGCCAGAGGATGGCCTGCACGGCTGCGGGAATGGAGCTGAGCATCGTCCCCGTGTCTCAAAGAGTCGCCGCCCGCTGTCACACGACGCGAGCTGGGCGGCGCGCAAATATTCTAGCACAGTTGAACGGCGCGGGCAAGCACCGCAGAATCCGTTGACAGCGCAGGGCATAGATGCTAGAATCCGAACCGGAGGGCCACCCAATGAAACCGATCGTGGAGTGTGTGCCGAACTTTTCCGAAGGCCGGCGGCAGGAGGTCATCGACCGGATCGTGCGGGCGATGCGCGAGGCGCCGGGCGTCCAGGTACTGGATGTGCAGTCCGATGCCGACCACAACCGGTCCGTGGTGACGGCTGTGGGCGCGCCGCAGGAGATAGTCGAGATGGCCTTCCGGGGCATCGCGGCCGCCGCCAGCCTGATCGACCTGGACCACCACCGGGGCGGGCACCCGCGGATGGGGGCAACGGACGTCGTGCCCTTCGTGCCGGTCCGCGGCGTAACGATGCACGAATGCGTCGAGCTGGCCCACCAACTGGGAGAGCGGGTCGGCCGCGAGCTGCGCATTCCGGTCTACCTCTACGAGGAAGCGGCGACACGCCCCGAGCGCCGCGACCTGGCCTTTGTCCGGCGCGGCGAGTACGAGAGGATCAGGGCCGAGATCGCGGCCAACCCGGATAGGCAGCCCGACTATGGGCCGGCGGAATTGGGAACGGCCGGCGCGACCGCCATCGGCGCCCGCGCGCCTCTGATCGCCTTCAACGCCTATCTCAACACGAGCGACGTGGCGCCTGCCAAGGCAATTGCCCGCGCGATCCGCGGCTCCAGCGGCGGCCTGCGCTGCGTCAAAGCGCTGGGATTGGTGGTCGAGGGACAAGCGCAGGTTTCGATGAACCTAACCGACTATCGCCAAACGCCCATCCACCGGGCCGTCGAGATGATCCGCGGAGAGGCGGCACGCTACGGCCTTGCCGTCACTCGCTGCGAGGTGGTGGGGCTTATCCCGACGCGCGCCCTGCTGGATGCAGCCGAGTTCTATCTCCAGCTACAGGGGATGAGCCAGGAGCAGATCCTGGAGAACAGGCTGGGAGATGGTGGCTAGAGTCGACCACGAACCCTCACCCCGACCCTCTCCCTACCAGGGCGAGGGGGAAGACAGGGCAGAACCGTGCCCCTGCTGATCGACGGCCACAACCTGATCGGCCAGTGCCCCCGCCTATCGCTCGACGATCCCGACGACGAGGAAAAGCTGGTGCGGCTGCTGGCCTCGTACGCCGCCCGAACAGGAAAAGAGATCACGGTGGTGTTCGACCCGGGCGAGGCCACATCTCTGCCGCGGACTCGCCGGCTGGGAGGCGTCGAGGCTGTCTTTGCGCCGCAGGGCAGCACCGCGGATGCCGCGATCGTCCGGCGGGTGCAGCGCACGCGCCATCCGGGCGACTGGCTAGTCGTCACCTCGGACCTGGCGCTCTCGGATAAGGTCGCGCGCCTGGGCGCCAGGACGCGTAGCGCCCGAGAGTTTGCCGCAGAGGCATGCGCACCGGGGGCAGTCGAATCGGACGAGAAGCAATCCGCGCCTTCTGCCGGCGAGGTGGAGGGGTGGCTGGAGCTATTCGGCGGAGAACACTAGCAAGGAGGATTGGGCATGGCAGACTACATTCTCGCACTCGATCAGGGGACGACCAGCTCGCGGGCCATCCTCTTTGACCGCAGCGGGCGCATCGTGAAGGTCGCCCAGGAAGAGTTCGCTCAGATCTATCCCCAGCCGGGTTGGGTGGAGCATGATCCCGAGTCGATCTGGGGCACGCAGTTGGGCACAGCGCGGCGGGCGCTGTCCGCGGCCGGCGTCTCCGCCGGGCAAATCGCCGCGATCGGCATCACCAACCAGCGCGAGACGACGGTGGTGTGGGATCGCGAGACTGGCGCGCCGCTGCACAACGCCATCGTGTGGCAGTGCCGCCGCACCGCGCCGGCCTGCGACCGGCTGCGCGCCGAGGGGTGGGCCGAGCCGATCCGCGCCAAGACGGGGCTTGTGGTGGATGCCTACTTCTCCGGCACCAAGGTGGCCTGGCTGCTTGAGCACGTGCCAGGGCTGCGCGCCAAGGCCGAGCGGGGCGAGGCGCTCTTTGGCACGGTCGACAGCTATCTGATTTGGCGGCTGAGCGGTGGGCGGCTGCACGTCACGGACGTCAGCAACGCCTCGCGCACGATGCTCTTCAACATCCACAACCTCGACTGGGACGGCGAGATCCTGGCGCGCCTGCAAATCCCGCGCGCGATGCTGCCCGAGGTGCGGCCGTCGTCGCAGGCCTATGGCGTGACGGATGGTAGCCTCTTTGGCGCCGAGGTGCCCATAGCCAGTGCGGCCGGCGACCAACAGGCAGCACTCTTTGGCCAGGCTTGCTTTGCACCGGGCCAGGCCAAGAACACCTACGGCACCGGCTGCTTCCTGCTGCTCAATACCGGGCAGGAACCCGTGGCTTCGAAGCGAGGCCTCCTCACCACCATCGCCTGGCAGTTGGCCGGCGAGAAGGGCGTCACGTATGCCCTCGAAGGCAGCGTTTTTGTCGCTGGAGCGGCAATCCAGTGGCTGCGCGACGGCCTGGGCATTATCACGCGCGCGGCCGAGAGCGAGGGCCTGGCGCGCGAAGTGGCCGATACGGGAGGCGTCTACTTTGTGCCGGCCTTCGTCGGCCTGGGGGCGCCCTATTGGGACGCCTATGCGCGTGGAACGGTGGTGGGACTGACGCGGGGCACCGACCGGCGCCACCTGGCCCGTGCTGCGCTGGAAGCGATTTGCTACCAGTCCCGCGACGTCCTGGAGGCGATGGCGCTCG
Organism: uncultured Chloroflexia bacterium; assembly: GCA_963701775.1. GTDB lineage: Bacteria > Chloroflexota > Anaerolineae > JAAYZQ01 > JAAYZQ01 > DAOQVR01. The sequence continues at coordinate 67,835 of CAVPBH010000019.1, read as the reverse complement.
ACTCGGGCATCCGGCTGGAGTCGCTCAAGGCGGATGGGGGCGCCGCCTCCAATGACCTGCTGATGCAGCTCCAGGCCGACTTGCTGGGCGTGCCGGTCCACCGGCCCAAGGTGACCGAGACGACGGCGCTCGGGGCGGCCTACCTGGCCGGGTTGGCGATCGGCTTCTGGTCGGGCAAGGAAGAGATCGCCGCCCAGTGGCAGGCCGATGCCAAGTTCGAGCCCGAGATGCCGGCCAAGCGGCGCGATGCTCTCTACGCCGGCTGGCAGCGGGCGGTTGAGCGGGCGAGAGAGTGGGCGATTTAGCGAGCCCCCAATCCCCCCAAGAAGATCGAGCATCCCGGGAAGCCAGGGGCCTCTGGCAGGGCCATCCCGCCGTCCCGGTCGTCGCCCTGGCTTTGCTGGGGACCTTGAGCGCGCTCGTGTACGGCGTGGTCATCGTCCATCCCGCCGGCCTGCTGCAGTGGTGGGGACGGCCGCTGGTGGACCTGTACGGCCTGGCGCAGCAGGACCCCGGCATGTTGCTCTCCCTCGTGGCGGCCTTTGCCGCCCTGGGGGCACTCTACTGGCTGGCCTGGCAAGCAGCGCGCGCGGCCCGGCGGACGGCAGCTTGGGCGGTCATAGCCGGCGGCTTCCTGCTCTTTGCAGGGCTTCTTCTCTTCCTCTACCCCTACGACGCGGCCGACCTCTTTGACTATATCCTGCACGGGCGCATCCTGAGCGTTCACGGGGCGAACCCCTTCCTTCAAGTCGGCGCCAGCTTTCCCGGCGAACCCTTCCGCTCCTACGCCGGCTGGGTGAACTTCCCGACCGCCTATGGCCCCCTCTGGGTGCTGCCGACCGGCGCCCTCGCCGCGCTTGCCGGCGACGGAATCGTCGCCAACGTCATCGCCTTCAAGCTGCTGGTCGGCGCGTACCTGGCCGGTAGCATCGTGCTGGTGGCAGCCATCCTGCGGCGGGTGGCACCCGAGCGTGCGTTGGCCGGCGTCCTTCTCCTGGCATGGAACCCGCTCGTGCTGTACGAGACGTTGGGGCATGGACACAACGACATCGCCGTCGCGTTCTGGATCCTAGCAGCGACCTGGGCCCTGGTGAGCCGGCGCTATGCCCTTTCCATCCTGGCGCTGCTGGCCGGCGCCCTGACAAAGTTCGTCCCGGTGCTCCTCATCCCGGCAGCCGGCGCCATCGCGCTGCGCGATCTGCCCGGCCGGCGCGCCCGAAGGCGGTTCTTGCTCACGGCGGGGATGGGAGGGATCGCGCTGGTCGTGGCCGCCTATGCACCCTTCTGGCACGGCATCGAGACGCTGGGCATTGGGCTGCGCGAAGGGCTGTATACCGCCTCGCTGCCCGCTTTCTTCTTTGTCCTGCTGTCGGGCCCGCTCGGCGAAGGCACCGCTGCCCAGATGATCAGCTTGGCCGCGGCAGGCCTGACCGGCCTCTTTGCTCTGTGGCAGACTGCGCGCGCCTGGCAAGAGCGCTCGTGGTGGAGCTTTCCCCAGGCGGCTCTCCACATCCTGGCCTTTTACCTGCTTCTCACTTGTCTCTGGTTTCAGCAGTGGTACGCCGTGTGGCTGGTGGGGCTGGCCGCGCTGCTGCCGCCGGGCGGGAGTGCCTTCTTTGGGATTGCCTTCAGCTTTGCCGTGCTGACCAAGCCGCTCATCTTCGAGCCTCTATGGCTCTGGATCCGGCCTTTCCCGGACCGGTGGTGGCGCGAGGTGCGGCTCGGCCCGGCCGTGATGGCTGTGCCGTGGCTTCTGGCCCTGGTTGGGATGGTCCTCGACCGGTGGCGAGGCACCCGTCCTTCTTCCCCCTCTCCCTTTCAAGGGAGAGGGAAGGGGTGAGGGTCGTTTTCCTGCCTCTCACCGCCTTGTGCCCGTCGCTAGTCGAGAGTTCCCTCCACCAGGCCGGCGCCGCCGGTGGCCTCACAGACGTACACCGAGGGCACGCGCCCGGTGATCTCGCGGTAGCAGGCGGCCACGCGGCCGGCCAGCGCCTGCGCGGCACCGGAATCTGCCAGCGCCACCGCACAACCCCCAAAGCCGGCGCCGGTCATGCGCGCGCCGTAGCACCCAGGCTCGCCGAGTGCGCAGGCCACCATGGCGTTCAGCTCGGGGCTCGAAACCTCAAAATCATCGCGCAGGCTCTCGTGGCTGGCGACCATCAGCCGCCCCAGTGCGGAGGCATCGAGCCGCCGCATGGCAGTTGCCGCCTCCAGGGTGCGGGCGTTCTCAGTGACGACATGGCGCGCCCGGCGGTAGGTGATCTCGCCCAGCAGGCGACGCTCCGCCGCCGCAGCGAGCTGATCGAGGCGAACGTCGCGAAGCGCAGCCGCGCCCAACGCCCGGGCAGCCGCGTCGCACTGCGCCCGGCGCTCGTTGTAGGCGGAATCGACCAGCCCGCGGCGCGTCGAAGTATCCAGCACGAGTACGGCGGTGCCGGGCGGCAGGGGCACAAGCTCGGTCTCGAGGGTACGGCAGTCGATGAGCAAGGCGTGCCCGGCCCTGCCCGCGGCCGAGATCATCTGGTCCATGATGCCGCAGTTGACGCCCACCCAGCGGCTCTCGGCCCGCTGGGCAAGCAGAGCCATCGCCGGCGGCGACCAGGTCCATCCCGACACGGCACAGAAGGCGCGCGCCACGGCCATTTCCATCGCGGCCGACGACGAAAGCCCTGCCCCGACGGGCACATCCCCGGCAATCACGCCCTCCCAGCCCTGCAGCGCATAGCCGGCCTCCTGGAGCGCCCAGGCAATCCCCTTCAGGTACTCGTGCCAGCCGGGACCTCCGCGCTCGAGCGAATCGAGGGAAAAGTCGGCCTGGTATGGCATGTCGAGAGAGTGGGCAAGCACACGCCGGTCCGAGCGCGTGCGCAGGGCGATCCAGACGGCGCGGTCGATGGCCATCGGCAGCACAAAACCATCGTTGTAGTCGGTATGCTCGCCGATCAGGTTGACCCGTCCGGGCGCGCGGACAACGAACTGAGGCGCGCCGCCTAAGCGCTGCGCAAACGCCGCTGCAACTCGGTCCACGACCCTCGTTTCCATGCTCTGCGTGAGAACACCCTCCCGGCGCTCCGAGTCACCTATCATATTCACCACCCCCATAAGGAGCAAGCTCCCGTCTGATAGACGGGAGCTTGCTCTTTCTGGCTCCTCGGGTAGGATTTGAACCTACAACCAACCGGTTAACAGCCGGCCGCTCCGCCGAGTTGAGCTACCGAGGAACGATCGCAGCCATTATACTTGCGCCTCCAGGCGGTGTCAAGTCTTCCGAGCCGGCGGGCGCGCCCGCGAGAAGCCATACCACGGATCGGTGAGGCGCTATCCCAGGTAATCACGCAGCTTGCGGCTGCGGAGTGGATGGCGCAGCTTGCGTAGCGCCTTGGCCTCGATCTGACGGATCCGCTCCCGAGTAACGCCAAAGGCCTGGCCCACCTCCTCCAGCGTGTGCCCCTGCCCATCCCGTAGGCCGAAGCGCATCTCCAGGACACGCCGCTCACGGTGGTTCAGCGACCCGAGGATCGTCCGCATCTGCTCGCGCAGAAGCTGCTTGGAGGTAGCATCGTCGGGCTCGGGCATCGTCTCGTCCTTGATAAAGTCGCCCAGGTAGCTATCCTCTTCTGAGCCGACGGGCGTCTCCAGAGACATCGGTTCCAGGGAGATGCGCATGATCTGCTCGACCCGACTGGCTGCCCGGCGCAGCTTGCGTTCTCGGATGGTATCCAGGCGTTCGCCCCGGGCCAGCGTGGAGAGCATATAGTCCCGGTCCTCCTCCTCCAGGCCGACGATCGGGGCAATCTCGGGATCGAGGGCAATGTCCTCGGGCGACGGGTCCCGCCCCAGCTCCTGCTGGAGCCGGCGCTGGGTGCGGACGATGTGGCTGATGGTTTCGACCATGTGCACTGGGATTCGGATGGTGCGCGCCTGGTCGGCGATGGAGCGGCTGATGGCCTGCCTGATCCACCAGGTGGCATAGGTAGAGAACTTGTAGCCCATCGTGTAGTCGAACTTTTCGACGGCCTTGAGGAGGCCGATGTTGCCTTCCTGGATCAGGTCGAGGAAGGACATGCCGCGGCCGGTGTAGCGTTTGGCGACGCTCACCACCAGGCGTAGGTTCGCGACGGCCAGGCGCTGGCGCGCCCGATCGGCTGCCTCTACCGTGGACTGGAGCGAGGCGAGATCTTCGGCCGGCAGCGAGCCGTTCCGCTCGATCTGTTCCCTGGCCTTGGTGCCTAGCTCGATCGCCTGGGCAAGCTGCGTCTCATCCTTGGCAGACAGGAGGCCGACCCGTCCGATCTCGCGCAGGTACATGCGCACGGGATCGTTGCTGGGCAGCTCGCTGTCCAGCTCAGCCAGGAGCCGCTGCTCCTCAACCTCCGCTATCTCTTCCTCAAGCGCCTTCAAGTCCTGGATTTCCGGCTCGGACTCGTCGCTCGCAGGCAAGAGCAAATCGGCGGCAGGGAACAGGCCCAGCAGAGCCTCATCGGGGTCGATGGGCTCTTCCTCCATGCCGGAGTCTTCCGCTAGCTCGTCGGCGTCCTCGGCCAGCTCGTCAACGTCCGGATCTTGGTTTTTGCGCCTGGGCTGTCGTCTGTCAGCCATCCATCCCCTCCGTCCCCCTCCTTGCTCCGCTCAGGGTCAACAGTGCGAGCCGGTAGGAGGGCGGTCTCTTACTCGTCGGCGTGTGGAACGCGGACGGGCACATCCGTCTGCTGCCGCCGCCCGGCCACAGAGTGTTCGGTCAGCGCCTTTTGCAGCCGCCAGATCCGGGCGGCCAGTTGGGCAATCAGTGGCCCATAGGTGGCCTCACTGCCATCACGGGCTGCGGAGCCAAGGCCGGGCACGCCGGATTCGGCTGCCGTTTGCCTGGCATCTTCCATCACAAAGCGCAGATCCTGGATCTGCCGCTGGAGGTTGCGCAGCCGGAGCCGGGCCACCGACTCGACCACGTCGTTCTGCAGCGCGTCGTCGGGCACCTCTGGCGCGTCCTGCCGGGCGCGCAGCAGTGCGTCCACCCGGGCCTGGAGGCTCTCGTCGAGCGTGTCGTAGAAGGCGGCGCGCACCTCTTGCGTGCCCCCTTCGGCCAGCCACCCTCTCCAGGCCATAAAGATAATGCGATCTTCCGCGCGGGGCAAATCGTGGTCGGTCAGGGGCGCCTCTCCAGAAGCTTGCAGGCCGGCGTCTGCAGCGCTCAGCAGCCCCGGTGATTTGAGCAGCAGGGAGAGGCAATGCTCATCCAGCGAGACCACGGCTTTTGCCGGCTTGGCCGGGCGGGATTCCGGCTGGGCGCGACGGGGAGCTGCGGCCGCACCTGTGTCCTGGCGGATCTGCGCCCAGAGCGAGCGCTCGTCCACTTGCACCATGCGCGCCAACTGCTGAAGATAGTGCACTCGCTGAACGCGGTCGGGCACCTCGGCCAGGATCGGCCCCAACAGGCGCACGGCTTCCGCTTTGCCCCTGGCCGTGCCCAGGTCCAGGCCGGCAGTGAGCGCCTGGAAGTAGAAATCCATGATCGGCTTGGCCTGGGCAATGAGCTGCGCCCAACGGGCCGGGCTTTCCAAGATCACCTGGTCGGGATCGAGGCCGGGCGGCATGGCCGCGATGCGGATGTCTGCTGCCAGACGCTCTTCGTACTGGATCAGGCCGTGGGGCGTCACCACCGGGACGACCTCGCGGTCGGCTACCTGACGAGCGACGTCCAGCCCTCGGAGCGTGGCGTGCTCGCCGGCGGCGTCGGCGTCGAGCGCGAGGACAAAGCGCTGGGTGTGGCGCTTCAGCAGCTTGAGCTGCGCCTCAGTAAGCGCGGTGCCCATCTGGGCCACAACGTTCTCGATGCCATACTGGTGGGCCATCATGACGTCGGTGTAGCCCTCGACGATCACCGCCTCACCGGCCAGGCGAATGCCCTGCCTGGCCTTGTCCAGCCCGAAGAGCGCACCACTCTTGTCAAAGAGGGGCGTCTGCGGCGAGTTCAGGTACTTCGGCACGCCGTCGCCGAGCACCCGTCCCCCAAAGCCGATGACCTGCCCTTGCGGGTCACAGATGGCAAAAGTGATCCTCCCCCGAAAGCGGTCGTAGTAGCCACTGCGGTCATCGCGCTGGACGATCAGGCCGGCCTCGGCGATCTCGGCCATGGTGTAGTGCCTGGAGGCCAGGTGGTTGAGCAGAGCATCCCACCGGTCCTGGGCATAGCCCACCCGGAAACGGACGAGCGTCTCCTGGGCAAAACCGCGCTTCTGGAGGTAAGCCCGCGCCGGCGCCGCCTCGGGGTTGCTGAGGAGAAGGTTGTGAAAGTAGGTAGCGGCCGCGTCATTGATTTCGCGCAGGCGGGCGAGCTTCTGGTCGGCCTCGGTCGCTTGGGGCGTGCGCGGCGTCAGCTCTACCCCGGCCCGCCGCGCCAGGAGCTGAAGCGCCTCACCAAAGTCTATGTTCTCCCGCTTCATGATAAAGGTAAAGACGTCTCCACCGATGCCGCATGCGCCAAAGCAGTGCCACGTGCCCGTGGAGGGAAAGACGACGAAAGACGGTGTCTTCTCCGAGTGGAAGGGGCACAGGCCCTTGTAGTTCTGGCCTGCCTTCTTCAGGGGAACATACGATCCGATCACCTCGACGACGTCCAGGCGATCCTTGATCTCGTCTACTACGCTCATGATCGGGCGACGCTATACGTCGACAAGCGGCTCGGACATACCCACCGTCTGGAAGGCACGGGGCATGTAGGGAGTGTTGCGGTGCCAGCCGGGGCGGCCGTCGGGCGCGAGCAGGATGATGCCCCCGTCGCCGCCGACCCGGTCTTGAAGCTCCTGGATGGCAGCCTGCGCCGCCTGCTGGGGTTCGCCCGACTGCTTCAGGTTTTCAAGCACCAGGCGGGCAAGCAGGACCTTGGCGATGGCCTCGCCCCAGCCGGTGGACGAAGCGCCCCCCAGCCGGTCGTCGGCGTAGAAGCCACAGCCGACCATAGGCACATCACCGACCCGTCCGGGCATCTTGTTGGCCGTGCCTCCTGTGGAGGTGCCCGCAGCCACATGGCCATTCCGGTCCATCGCAACGCAGCCCACGGTATCCCCGATCTTGCGCCTGCGGCGGGGTTCCGAGCCGGAGCGCTCACGCAGGTGCTTCTGCCAGCGCTCGAACTCGCGGGGCACGGCGAGATCGGTCAGCTCACACGGCCGGAAGCCCATCTTGGCCGCAAAGCGCTGCGCGCCGCCGGCTACCAGGAGAACGTGCTCGCACTGCTCCATGACGGCTCGGGCGAGCCGGATGGGGTTCTGGACAAACTGCACTCCCGCCACGGCACCGACCAGGAGATTCCCACCGTCCATAAAGCCTGCGTCCAGCTCGACCTGCCCATCGGCGTTGAGGAAGGATCCGCGGCCGGCGTCGAACGCGTCGTCATCCTCCATGACGACCACGGCCGCCTCCACCGCATCGACGGCCGAACCGCCGGCCTCCAGGATGGCCCAACCCGCCTGCGCCGCACGGTACACACCCAGGCGGCCGGGCTCGAGAAGCTCGGGCTCCCACTCGCCTGCCCCGCCGTGGACAATGATGGATGGCTGCACAGACAGGATTATAGCATGGCGACAGGCGTTTGACAAAGGTCGGGGCGGGTAGTACAATCAAAAGCTGGAGGAGACGGCCCATTGACGCACTCTGAGCTGAGTCACGAGCTGGAGGTGGCATTGCGGCTCGCACACCGCGCCGGCGAGGCGATCATGGGCTTCTACCCGGCTGGCCTTTCTGTGCAGCGCAAGGCCGGCGACGAGCCGGTCACGGAGGCTGATCGGGTGGCCGATGCTATCGTCATCGACGGCCTGCGCGACACATTCCCGGAAGACGGGCTGCTCACTGAGGAGTCGGACGACGACCTGTCGCGGCTCGAGAAGGAGCGCGTCTGGATCGTCGATCCGCTGGACGGCACCTGCGAGTTCATCGGCCGCACAGGCGAGTTCTCGGTGCAAATCGCACTCGCCATCCGCGGCCGGCCGGTGCTGGGCGTTCTCGCGCAGCCGGCCAGGGAGCGCCTCTTCTATGCAGTCCACGGCCAGGGCGCCTACCAAGTAGAGGCAGGCAAGACAACGCGACTGCGCGTTTCCGAGGAGCGCAGCCCGGCCCGCATGCGGCTGGTGGTCAGCCGGTCGCACTCTTCAGCCTTTGTCGAGGCTGCGCGGGAGGCACTCACTATCGTGCATGCCGACCGAGCCGGGAGCGTCGGCATCAAGGTGAGCATGGTAGCTCAGGGGACCTACGACCTCTATCTGGCCACCAGCATCTCGAAGGAGTGGGATTTTTGCGCACCCCATGTGCTGCTGCAGGAGGCGGGCGGGAGGCTGACCGACCTGTGCGGTACGGAGCCGACCTACAACAAGGCAAACGTGGCGCTATGCACCGGCCTGGTCGCCAGTAACGGGCTGGCGCACGAAGAGATCGTAGAGACGCTGCTTGGGCTGCGGCTGTGAACATTCCGGGGAAAGAAGGCGTTAGTCAAGTGGAGCAGGTAACTGACAGAGGACCAACCGGCCTCGAACTAGAAGACCTGATCCGTCGCTGCCAGAAGGGTGACAAGCTGGCCCTGGAAGCGCTCATCCGGCGCTACCAGACCTACGTCTTCCGACTCTGCTGCCTGGTGATGCGCAACGAGCAGGATGCGGAGGACATGGCACAGGAAACCTTCCTTCGGGCCTGCCGTGCGCTACCGCGCTACCAGCGACGTGAGGGAAGTAGCTTTGAGGCGTGGCTGTACCGGATCGCAGTGAACTGCTGCCGCTCGCGGATGCGGCGCAAGTGGTACCAGGTCCTGCCCTGGCCCGATCCGGCTCCACAGCTCATGGCAGAGCCGGAGGAGCAGCCGGAGCGCAAGGCCCAGCAAAGCGAATGGCGAACCGAGATGCTGGATGCGATAGACGCGCTGGGAGAGAAACACCGCGTAGTGGTCATCCTACGCTACTATGCCGGGATGTCGAATGAAGAGATCGCCGAGACGATGGGACTCCCCTCAGGCACGGTGCGCTCGCGGCTGCACACCGCGCGTGAGCGCTTGAGACAAGTCCTCGAAGAGAACCAAAGCCGGAGCGAGCCGATGCCCGGCAGGAAACACGCGTGAACTGTAGCCTGGCCGACGGACTGATCGACGACTATATCGATAGCGAGCTGAGCCCGCGCGAGCGCAGCCAGTTCGAGGCGCACCTCGCGTCGTGCCAACGGTGCATGGGAGAGCTGCGCCGGCGCTCCGCCCTGGACCGCTCGCTGCGCCAGGCACTGGGCGCTGCCGTGCAGCACCGCTACTTGTCGCCCGCCAGGGGCAGTCGGACCGTACAGATGGCGCAGCAGCAACTCGGCAGGAGCATCTGGCTGCATCGCGTGGGATCGGTCGGACAAGTGGCCTCAGGGCTCTTGATCGCCATCTTGGTTCTGGTGGGGGTGTTTGCGGCTCTGGACCACCTGTCGCTGCCTTCCGGCTTGAACCCCATCACCCTGCTGCCCGTCAAGCACCTGGTGTCTTCCGGCCGGCAGATCGTAGAAGTCTCGCCCGACTCCCAATGGGATCCGGAGGGGCTACAGCCACCCGTGCCTGCGCCGGGCACCAAGCCAGGCCTTACGCTGAGTGGCAGCGGCAGCTTCATCGATCCACAACCTATGGTCCCGGGAGAACCCTTCACGATCACGCTACTGCTACACAACAACTTGCCAAAAACGCTCAAGTCGGCGCAGTTCGACCTGGAGATTAGCGGGCCGACGGGGTACTTCCAGTTCCCATTGTCGGTGAGCGGCCCCCTCCCCGCACGAGGGATCTCCCTGGTGCGCGTGACGACCGGCTCCCTTGCAAACACCTGTCAGGACAAGTACATGTTGGCACCCACTTCGATCTTCCGGCTGCCCGGCACGTACAAGCTGCGCATCACAGTGTTCAGCCCCGGCACGGAGGCGGGGCAGTGACGGGCCCAGCGCCCCGGAAGAGCCCGCCGGTCAGACTTGGCCTCCTGCTGTTTCCCCTTTTGGGGATGCTCCTCCTGGTCGCCTGCGGCGGCCGCGAGCAGCCCACCCCCACCCCACTGTGGCCGCCTTCCGGCCGCACGCAATCCACTCCGACGCCGGACGTGCCTTCCGTCCAGGTCAGCCTTGCCCCGAAGGACGTGTCCATCAAGCCGCTGCCGATCCAGGCAGGGTACCCCTTCACCGTCACCCTGGTGATCCACAACGACGGAGGCGCGCCCACCCCGGACCTGCCGGTCATGGTCTACATCTCTCCCGAGCTGGAAACGATCGGCTACTCTCCCTTTATGGAGGTGTTGACCGTCACCCTGCCCACCACCCGGCCTCTCTCGCTCGAAGTGCCCGTCCGCTGGAACCTGGCCGGAGGCGAGAACCGGCTCTGGGTGCAGGTGAACCGGTTGCCCAAGGCCTGGCAGTCGGACACCCCCACCTGGCCCGAGGAAGACATAAGCGACAACTCGGCCCTCCTGGAGCTGATGGTGCATCCCTTCGACGCCTACCGGAGCGATCTCTGTTCCGGCCGCGTGGACGTAGAGATCGATAACGGAGTGGCAGCGGAGCCGGGCAGTGAGCGCGTCCGCGTGCCCATCCACAACGCCGGGAACCAGGCCGCCTATAACCTCCCAGTGGTCGTTTCCGGCAAGGATCTGGCGGGCATTGCCTACACGCCAGCCATCCCTCCGTGCGGGGGCACGGCCGAGGTGTGGGTGCAAGTCGACCGGCCCTTGATCGACGGTGAGTCGATCGCAGTGAGCGTCAACCCCGAAGGCTGGGAAGCTGGGCTGGACGAGGATGATTTCACGAACAACGGGGCGAGCGCGCAGGTCGCCCGCCCTGCGGCCGATTCGACCTTGCCGGAGCCGGTCGACTATGACTTCGCCCTCATTCCGGCCGACGTCGAATCGCCGGCGCAGTGGCTGCTTCTCGTGACAGTGCACAACCTCGGCACCCGCGACGCCGCCAAGGTGCCCATCCGCATCGAGAACCAGGCCGGCCGCAAGGTCAACGATGTCATTCCCCTCGTGCAGGGGAGCGGCACGGGGGTGGCGGCCATCCGCGTGGGCACGCTCTGGTCGCGGGGTGGCACGCTCACCCTCACGGTCAACCCCGCGGGGGCCAGGGGCGGGCTCCCCGAATCAGACCGCAGCAACAATACGACGACCTTCACTTTGCCCTAGCCCCTGGTAGCCGGCGGGCGAAGGTCTCCGACCGGGCCTCCTGCGGCGCCATGGCGCCAGCCCAGCACCGGGCCCCGACTTGAACGTGACCCCATTCGCAGTTTGCAGGGCGCTTGACACGGAACCGGAAGGCAGCTAGAATGCCTGATTGTCTGCACAACGCGTGCGACACCTCTTGTAGAGGGCCAACACACTGCGCATCGCACCGCGCGAAAGGCCCGGGACGTTGGTCTCCGGCCTGGCTCGCCAGGTGAAGTAGCTGAGGTAGGAATATGAACATCATTGTCGTTGGTTGTGGCCGGGTGGGCAGTGAACTGGCCTACCGGCTGTTTCAGAGAGGTCATCAAGTTACGGTGGTGGACAGCACAAACGCCTCCTTTCGCAGCCTGCCCAAGGACTTTCGCGGGCGCATGGTGGAAGGCGAAGTCCTCAACCAGGACGTACTGCGCCGCGCCGGCATCAAGCAGGCTGATGCGCTGGCCGCGGTCACCAACAACGATTCGATCAACGCTGTGGTGGCCCACGTGGCGCGCATCATCTATGGCATGACGAACATCGTAGTCCGCAACTATGATCCGCGCCGCAGGCCTCTTCACGACACGTTTGGGTTGCAGGTGATCAGCTCCACAAGTTGGGGTGCCCAACGGATGGAGGAGCTCCTCTACCAGAGAGAGATCCACTCGGTGTTCTCTGCGGGAAACGGAGAGGTAGAGGTATACGAGCTGGCCATCCCCAGGGCCTGGCAGGGAAGAGCCCTAAGTGAGCTGCTCCCCGCCGAAGGGTGCGTGGCCGTTGCCCTTGCAAGAGCGGGGAGGGCGAGCCTGCCCAACGGCGAGACACGCCTGGAGGCATGCGACGTGCTGAACGTGAGCGGTACGCTGGAAGGCATCGAAGCGCTGCGCAAGCGCCTGGCGCACCCGGAGGAGGCATAGATGCTCGTAGTGATCGCGGGAGGCGGCCGCACCGCTGCCCAACTGACCAATTGGCTGCTGAACGAGAAGCACGACGTGCGGGTGATCGAGCAGCGGCGCGACGTCCTGGCCTTCCTGCACCGAGAGCTGCCCACCGAGGTCATCTTCGAAGGGGACGCGCTCACGACCGACGCGCTGGAGCAGGCGGGGCTGGGCCAGGCACAGGTCTTTGCTGCCTGCACGCCCGAAGACGCCGACAACCTTGTGCTTTGCTACCTGGCCCGCACCCGCTTCAAGGTGCGGCGCATCATCGCGCAGATCAACAACCCACGCAATGCCTGGCTTTTTGACCGCACCTTCTGCGTCGACGTGGCCCTCAACCAGTCCGAGATCCTCGCCCGGCTGATCGAGGAAGAGATGTCGCTGGGCGACATGATGACCTTGCTCAAGCTGCGCCGCGGCCAATACTCAATCGTGGAGGAAAAGATTCCGCCCGGTGCCAGGTCAATCGGCGTAGCCATCAAGGACCTTGGCCTGCCCGACGAGTGCGTCATCGCAGCCGTCATCCGGAAGGGCAAGATGGTGATGCCCCGCGGTCCCCTGACACTGGAAGAAGGTGATGAGGTACTGGCCGTAACCGACCACGACGGCGCCGAGCGGCTCGCCGAGCTCTTCTCGCCGCCCAGAGATCGGGCGGCTGCGCCGGAACTATCCCCAGAGCCTTCCGACGCCCCGGGCAAAGGCAGAAAACAAGGCAAGAAACCCAAGGCCGGCTAGGGCAGATCCTGCCAGGATGGGCCGGCTCTTCCACCTTCAGTGAAGCGCCCCCCTCACGGGGGGCGCTTTGCGGCCAACATCACCTACATCCAGGCGCGTTTGCGCATCCAGAAGTACATCCCAATCGGCGTAAGGATCAGGACGGCCATCGTCAGGATGAAGGCCGGGCTGGTGGTCCATGCCTTGAGCGATCCGGCCACCGGCTGGAAAAAGTTCATCCCAAAAAAGCCCACCACGAACGACAGAGGCATGAACAAGGTGGTGATGAGAGTCAAGACCCTCATCACCTCGTTGAGCCGGTTGTTGATCACCGACAGGTAGGTGTCGAGCGCCCCCCCCACAAGGTCGCGCATCGACTCGTTGATGTCGTGCAGCCGGACCAGGTGGTCGTAGACGTCGCGGAAGAAGGGGCGCGCCTCGGCGTCAACGACGGCATAGTCGTCCCTGGCAAGCTTGTTAAGCACCTCGCGCTGCGGCAGGATGATGCGCCGCTGGTGGAGCAGAGCACGTTTGAGCGCAAAGAGACGTTCCAGCGTGGCCGGCGAGGCCTTGCCAAAGATCTGATCCTCGATGCTGTCGATCGTCTCATCCATCTCCTCGATCTCGGGCATGTAGCCGGCCACCAGCTCGTCGACGAGACGGTAGAGTAGATGGTCCGCTCCCTTGTCCAGGTGTCGTGCATCGCGCAGACACAGTTCCCACACTTTGTCCACGGCCGCGATCGGCTGGTCGTGGTGCAGGACCAAGTAGCTCTGGCCGAGAAAGGCATCCAGTTCCAGCGTATCCACCCGGTCGCCGTCATGCTGCTGGTAGATGATCGCATGCATTACGATGTAGAGGTAGCTGCCCCAGTCGTCCACCTTGGGAACGTGTGCTTCCTGGAGGGCATCGTCGACGGCCAGGGGATGGAAGGAGAAGGTGCCGCGCAGGATCGGTTCGCACACCTCGTTGGGCTCTCCCACCAGGTCGACCCAGAGCAGCCCGCCTGCCTCCTGGAGCAGAGCGGCGAACTCGTCGGGCCGGACGTCTCTGCGTACCCGGCCACCCGGGGTGTGATACAGGGTTCGGATCATTGCTCCTCCTCGGCGATGGCCGCTGCGGCCCAGCACGCCGACAATATGCTCGCAATTATAGCCCGATCTGGAGTCAAGTCAACTTGGCCGAGATTTGACATTCCCGGCCCGTGTCCATACAATAGTTCCAAGGGCAGGCACGGAGTCCGCCCGCCCAAATCAGAAAAGGGGAGGAGTACACCCATGGTCCGACGATTTGTGTTGTTCGCGATGGCCCTGCTAATGGTCGTGACGGCGCTGGCAGCCTGCGGGGCGAAAGAGCCAACCGCGGTGCCAGAGGAAAAGGTAACGCTGCTCTGGGGGTTCTGGGGCAGCCCGGAAGAGAAGGCCAGCCACGAAAGAGTAGCCCAGGCCTTCATGGCGGAGCATCCCAACGTCACATTCGAGTACTTTTACGCGCCCTGGGATGACTATTTCACCAAGCTCAAGACGGTCTGGGCCGGCGGAGATGCGACCGCCATCCCCGACGTGCTCTTCCTGTGGCCGACGCCCAGCTACGCCGCCAAGGGCGTCCTGGAAAACCTGGAACCCTACATCAAGAAAAGCGGCTACAACCTGGACGACTACTGGCCCTACCTGCTTGATTCCGCAAGCTACAACGGCGATGTGTATGGATTCCCGCGCGACATCGAGGCACATGCCCTGTACTACAACAAGAAGCTGTTCGACGTGGCAGGCGTGACGTATCCCACCGACGCGTGGACCTGGGACGACCTGCTGGCGGCAGCCGAAAAACTGACCAAGAAGGACGAGAGCGGCCGCGTGACCCAGTACGCGCTCGGCATGGAAGGCGGCAAGTGGGCGATGTGGGTCGGCCAGGCGGGCGGCATGATGCTCGACGACCTGTCGAACCCCAGCAAGTGCACCCTCGACACGCCGGAGGCGATGAAGGGCCTTCAGTTCTTCTATGACCTGATGAACGACGGATATGCGATGCGCAGCGCCACGCTCAGCAGCCAGGGCGGCGACACCGCCGTTTTTGAGACCGGGCAGGTGGCGATGATCATCCAGAACTCGTCGCGCGTGCCTTCCTTCAACGCCAACGCTAACCTCGACTACGATGTGGCAGCCGTGCCGGTCATGGCCGGAGGCCAGCGTTGGGACATGAACGGCGGTGCGGCGTGGGCCATGAGCGCCGGCGGTGACAACAAGGAGATGGCCTGGGAATTCCTCAAGTGGCTGCAGAGCGCCGGGGGCGGCGAGTCGATCTATACCAAGAACGGCGAAATCTTCCCTGCGTTGCAGTCCGTGGCCAACTCGCAGGACTTTCTCGGCGTCGCCAAGCCGGCCAACCGCAAGGCCTTCCTCACCGGCGGAGAGTCGGCCAAGCCGGGCGGCTTTGCCTACTTCCCCGAGTGGGACGAGCTGAACGGCTCGATCATCGACCCGGCACTCCAGAGGCTCTGGGCCGGCGAGGCGACACCCGACGAGGTCGTGCCGGGCATGTGCGCCGCCGTCAACGAGTTCCTGGCCGCCAACGGGTATCCGAAGTAAAGAGCGCAGGCCGCTGGCTTGCGCGACAGTGAGTGCCCGGGCCGGCATCTTGCGGGATGCCGGCCCGGCAACGATCGGAGATCATGGAAGCATCTCTGCAGCCAGAGCGACTTGCCTCCCAAGGCGAGCGGAGGCGCCTGCGCCGGTACCGGCTGCAACGGGCGTACGAGGGGTACTTTTTCCTCGCGCCCAACATCACCGGCTTTCTCATCTTTACCGCGTTTCCGGTCATCGCCGCCTTTGCCCTCTCCTTCTTCCGCTGGGACCTGCTGACGCCGCCGGTTTTTGTCGGGGCCGACCAGTACAAGGAGCTGCTCTTCAGCGACCCACAGTTTCGCCGGGTCGTCTTCAACACCTTCTATTTCACTTTTGGGACGGTCCCGGCACGGGTGATCCTGTCGCTGCTCCTGGCACTGGCGCTCAACCAGAAGCTGCGGGGCATCAACGCCTACCGCGTGATCTACTTCATGCCGGTCGTCACCTCTCTGGTGGCGGCGGCACTGGTCTTCCAGTGGATTTTTAACGGCAACTTTGGCATCCTCAACAGCCTTCTCTGGGGTCTCGGGAAGATCCTGCACATCCCAATCCACCCGCCCGACTGGCTGAACAGCACGCGTTGGGCCATGCCGGCGGTCATGGTGCTGAACCTCTGGAAGAACGTCGGCTTTACGATGACCATCTACCTAGCCGGGCTGCAGGCCATCCCACAGGAGCTGTACGAGGCCGCCGAGGTCGACGGCGCCGGCGCCTGGGCCAAGTTCTGGAATATCACCCTGCCGATGGTCTCGCCCACCACCTTCTTCGTCGTTGTTATGTCGCTCATCTGGGCCTTCCAGGTCTTTGAGGAGCCCTACATCATGACCCGGGGCGGGCCGGCCTTTGCCACGACGACGCTGGTCCAGTACATCTACCTGAACGCCTTCCGCTGGTCGCGCATGGGCAAGGCGGCGGCGATTGCCTGGATCCTCTTTGCCATCATCTTTGTCTTCACCTGGGTGCAGCTCCGCTACCAGCGGCGCTGGGTGCACTACGAGGCGGAGCGGGAGTAGCAGATGGCAGATGGCGAATAGCGTATGGCATATGGCCAACAGCAGATGGCGGGCAGCAGGGCGGTAATGGAAGAGACGGCGACGGCGGAGTGCGTGGTCGAGACCACGCCGGTGCGCAGAGGGCGAAGGCGGAGCCTGGGGCGGATCGCGCTGCACCTGGCTGCTGCTCGCCGGCAGTGTGGCGATGCTTGTCCCCTTTGCCTGGATGCTCTCCACCTCGCTCAAGGAGCCGGGCGACATCTTTGTCTACCCGCCACAGTGGATCCCGCAGCCGATGCGCTGGCAGAACTACCTCGAGACGGTCACCGTCATGCCGTTTCTGCGTTTCTACCTGAACAGCACGATCCAGGCGACCGCCGTGACGGTCCTCCAACTCCTGACCTCGTCCCTGGCGGCGTTTGCCTTCGCTCGGCTGCGCTTCCGGGGGCGGGACGCGCTCTTCTTGCTGTATCTGGCCACGATGATGATCCCCTTCCCCGTGACAATGATCCCCAACTTTGTCATCATCCGCTTTCTGCACTGGATCGATACCTTCCGGGGATTGATCCTTCCCCCGGCCTTCTCCGCCTTTTCCACCTTTCTGCTACGGCAGTATTTCCTCTCCATCCCTGTCGAGCTGGACGACGCGGCACGGGTGGACGGTGCATCCTCCTTCCGCATCTGGTGGCAGGTGATCCTCCCGTTGTCGGGCCCGGCGGTCGCGACGCTGGCGATCTTTACCTTCTTGGGGCAGTGGAACAACTTCCTCTGGCCGCTCATAGCGACCACCTCGGAGGAGATGTGGACGCTGCCGGTAGGGCTGGCCTCCTTCCAGGGCCAGTACTCCATCCAGTGGCACCTGCTGATGGCCGGCTCGGTCATCGCCGTGGTGCCGATCCTGATCATCTACCTCGTCGGGCAGAAGTGGTTCGTGCGGGGGATCACGCTCACCGGGATGGGGGGGCGGTAGTGCCGAGCTGCGCCCGCAGGCAGTCGAGCGAGTCGCGGAACATCTGCTGCGTGGTGGCATCCTCGGCCGAGGTCGAGAAGTAGTGCTCGAGCCCCTCGTATGCGTGGAAGATGTGCGGCACCCCGCGTTGCGTCAGCTCCTCGTCCAGCGAGACACTCTGTTCAAAGGGCAGCAGCTCGTCGGTCGTTCCGTGCAGCAGGCAGAGCGGCGGCAACCCCTCAAGGTGGTAGCGCGACGAGTACTTGAAGTACATCTCCGGTGAGGTGTTGGGAAAGCCAAGCGCCATCAGCACCTGGTCGAACGGCGGACGGGCGTGGGCCGTCCTCAGCTCGGAGCCCAGCCGAAAGGCAAAAGCATCGGAAAGCCCTCCGAGGATGAGCGCCACGTCCACCTCTTCGGTCGTCTCCATCAGGCGATAGGAATGCAGGGACGTCCAGGAGGCGCCGACCAACCCCAGCCGCGAGATGTCGGCGTGGGAGGGGAGCTTGCCCTGGCGGTAGTATTCCAGGGCGGTCAGAAGGTCGGCCACGTCGCCGTCGATGTCGGTGCCCCGATAGGGGTAGCAGGCCAGCACGGAAAAGCCCTGCGCTGCAAAGGGAATGGGGATGATCTCCCAGTAGAGCACAGGCCCGGGGAGCACCAGGAGCAGGGCAGGGTAGGTTCCCTCGCCGCCCTCCGGCTCATAGAGGAAACACTCGGCGTCCCGGGCGCCGCCCCGCACGAAGGAGAAGCGGGTCCGGTCGGCCCTGCCCGGCAATGGCGCCGTGGTCTCGACCGTAACGGTGGGGCTGATGATCAGCGAGTCGTCAATCGTAACGTCCGGTTTCTCCGCTGTGACGAGCGTCAGGTCGGCGCCGCGCGCCTCGCGGCCGGGGCGGATAGAGCGGGCGTGCTTGGCGCACAGACCCCCCAGGCAGCTTTGGGGCAGTGCGTCCACGTAGCCGCGCTTGCCGGCCACCGGCACGTAGCGGCCGGGCGGCATGCCAGCAATGGTGTAGGTGCCGTCGGCGCCGCTCTCGGCGGTGTACGTGTTGCCCAGGCGGGAGGAAACCAGGACCACTGCCCCGGCCACCGGCTCCCCATTCTCATCGTACACCTTGCCGGAGAGGGAGCCGGGCGTCTCGTCGCTGCGGACGTTGGGGCCGCCCAGGCGATGGACGGCCTTGTACGCGAGGATGTTGCGCAGACCGGTCATCTTGGGATGCGTGGTGAGGGAGAACCAGACCAGCGCCAGCGCCAGGACGCCGGCCAGGGCCAGCACAAGCCAGAGGATCCATCGTTTGGACCGCCGCGCGGCCTTTTCATGGGGCATAGAGACTCCTGTTCGCTGCGTTGCAGGCTGCATCCCATTGTACTCCGGAGTGAGCCTGCCAGCAAGCCCGCTTCGCCGGCTCGGAATCGCCGGCTCGTTAAACAGCAAGAAGCTGAGTGCGTTTCACGTTCCTGCGGAGGTGGTATGCCTGGATACCCTGTTTTTTTCCGGAAACAATTATCGCAGGGTGGCGAGCTCCCCGGGCGGACGCCACCGTGGACGGCGGGAAAGGGCATGCGGCCGCCTCGCAAAAGCTGCCTGAGCCAAGTCACCCAGACTTGACAACGCACCCGAGAAGCCGGGTGCGTTTCATTTTTCTGGATAACATAATGGCGACCAGCCCAGCGGAGCGACGCGGCTACCGAGAAGTGGCCTCACGCACGGTTTCTAGCGATTTCTGTGGCCAAGGTAGCACGTTTCGCCTATCACTGCTAGCCCGTAGGCGCCGACTTTGGCCGACAACTTATGTTACCCAGATTTCTGAAACACACCCCGAGAAGCCGGCCCTCGCACGCCGCGTTTGACAGGCGGTGAGTCCGGAGTATAATAGTCCGGACCTGAAGCAAGAGGCTCCATTCAGAAAGGACGAGTGCAGTGAGGCACAAACTACGCGGCGCAACTCATTCCGCCAGGACCCTGGTCCTGGCATCCCTGGTGGTGGCGGTGTTGGCTTCCACCCTAGGCGCACCGCCCGCTGCGCGGGCTTACCCCTCCGGCCTTTCCCCCCGGCTGGGCCCAGGCAACCACGTGACGATGGGCTCGCGCGAGTCGGGGATATTCTTCGAGTACACGCTCACGGGCGCAGAGTGTGGTGAGCCGCGATTTGATGGCGGCGTCACCTGCACGCTGACCTCGGACACCGTGACCACGAGCGGGACGATGTACCTCAGTGGGGGTGAGGACTACTTTTCCGTCGGGATGTATGCCAAGCTCGACCCGTTCAGCGGGAGCAAGGGCGACGTCACCTGGCCCGGGCCGAATGAAACCCCCAACATATACGGCCCTTTCGAACACGAGGAGAGCTTTGCCTTCACCTACGAAGTCGATCCAGAGTGGGCAGGGTCTGGGGGCGGTGGTCGGATTCTCCGTTGAGGTGAAAAAGTCGAGCGGTTTTGGCGAAAACTATAGGGCCAGGATCTCTATGCCGGAGTCCAGATGTACGCGCCGGCCGCTGCAACCAAGCCGGCCGCCACGGGCGGCAAGCCCCCGTGCACAGAGCCGCTCTACTTCTATCCCGACCAGGACTTTAGCACGTTCTATACAGGCACGCCTTCTCTGCACTACACGCAGGAAGAACTGACGAACGATCTCCTGAGGGGGCTTCAGCGATACACTGCCAGCCCGGGAGCGCGGCTGGTCGATGGTGCCTTACCGTGGGATGTCGCCAACATTGCCATGACCTTTACGAGCGATAGCACGCTCGAGGATGGCAGGAAGGTCGCCCCGGCCCTGCAGGATGCCGCTCGAGCCCTGGCCCAGCAGAGGCAGGAAAAGGATGCGAGCTATCGCGTATCGCCCGGCGACCTGCTCGAGCTGAGCCTTAGTCTCAACGGTGGAAACGTTCGGAACGCCTTGATCGCCTGTCACGCGGCCACGTACCGGGACGCGGCCGGGGTCAACAATCGATTCGTCGAACAAGACGGCATCCTGGCACCCATCCGCGACCCGAACGGCTATGCCGATACCGAGTGGACCTACACCACTCCCTGGGGGATCAAGCGCCCCGTCGACAGCCCACGCAGGTCGATGGGCTCAGACCAGCAGGGAGTATGGTATCACCTGTACGGTATGGCGGCCCTAGAATACACCGACGGCTACAACGCTGCTAGCTACTACGGAGCCCAGGTGGCCATCTGGGCGATCGGAGATACCAGCAAGCGCGACGCCCTTGAGAAGGTGCGCGACAAGGGGTTCCCCATCACAGGGCTAGGGGGCGTGTTGGGTGACCTGGCGAATGCCCTGGAGGAGGCCATCCGGTCGCGGGCCGGCAGACCCCCGGACGTGGACAAGAACTGCATCAACTACTGGGGGCTGAAGGCGGGTCACGAGCTCCGCAGGCTCGTCAACAATCCGCAGTTGGTCCAACCGCAGCCGGATGGCTGGACGCCGGGGGGGCAATTCCGGCAGGACACGGACAGGGCATTCCCGTTGGGACACGGGAAGGTAGCCAACCTGAGATCGCCGCTCTCGATGCGGATCGACGGAACCGGTGGAGAGTGGTTCAGCTTCGATCAGACAACCAAGCAGTTCGACGGCAACACGCCGCTGGTGGTGTTTGACTTCTTCCCCGAGGACGATGGCACCTTTGGCCTGGTCGCTCAGCCGCTGTTCGAGGTGAGCTCGATGCAGCTTACGGCCACTGGATCGGGTCCTGCCCAGATAGCCACCTACGACCCCGCCACGCAGAAGACCGAGGCCTACGAGCTCACGGTGCAGCCTGGGGACCAGGTCACCATCTCGGGGCAGAATGAGCCCGCCCTGCTGAATGGAAACCCACTCGAGCCCACAGCCATCCTATCTGTCCGCAATCCCTTCCCCATCATGCCGGTCGCGCTCGGCACCGGCGGCATGCTATTGCTCGGTGTCCTAGGCTCCGTGCTGCTCCGGCGCCGGGCCAGGCGTGCCGCGCCGCCGCCGGTGACCGTGGCGGTGTCCCGTGCCCCGGCCGCCGCGCCTGCTGGGCAGCGCCTCTGCCAGGCATGCGGCAGCCCACTCAAGCCGGGCATCAAGTTCTGTGGCAGCTGCGGGGCCGCGGTGCCCGAGGCCCCGCCGGTCTGCCCGCAATGCGGCAGTGCGATCAACCCCGGCGCGCGCTTTTGCGGGAGCTGCGGGAACGGAGTCCGTTAGCGCCGACCGGCGGCGCGCGCCCCGGGAGCCCCCGGCTTGCCGGGGACCGGCCTCGGCGAGCCCGGTTTGACAACCGGCGGATTCCGAGTACAATCGCACCCATCCGAGGCAAATGGCTCTAACTGGAAAGGACAGGCGCGATGCTGCACCATCGACACGGCGGGATGCGCTGGGCCAGGGCACTGTTCCTGGTATTTGCGGTGGCGGCGTTGGCTTCCACCTTCGCCGCGCCGCCCGGCGCACGAGCGCGCTCCTCTGACCTTTCCCCTCGCTTGGGCCCCGGCAACGAGCTGAGCATGGGCTCGCGCGAGTCGGGGATCTTTTTCGAGTACACGGTTGAGGGCGCAGACTGCGGCGAGCGCCAGCGTGATGGCGCGGTCACCTGCACGCTGACCTCAGACGTCGTGACCGCGAGCGGCACGCTCTACGTCAGCTTGGGTGAGGGCCTCATACCCGGCCCAGCGCCGAGGCCAAGCTCGGTCAGCAGTGGGCGCCGCCGGAGGAGTGGGAACAGGTCTCTTGGCCGCCGCCGGAGCTGCGAGACGCAGAGGGCTACGTCAGTGGCCCCTTCGAGCACGAGGAGTCATTCGACTTTTCCTGGGATGTCAATTCAGACTGGGGCGTTGTCATCTTCAACGTCTGGGTGGGCAAGGTGAACGGCGCGTCCGAAGGTGCGGGCATCGGAGCGTGGATGTATCCCCCGGCCGCGACGCCGACGGTCTCTCCCGACTGCAGCTCGGTGTTCCTCTCCTACTCCCCCGACCCGCCCCAGTCGGGTGACGACGTGTACCTGAACGCAGGGGTGAGCTCGACGGTGAGCAACGCCACCGGCTTCTACAGCCGCTGGGAGCTGGACGGCGACCGGCTGTCCGGGTCGGTCATCGAGGAGTGGAACGGCTGCTCGGAGGCCGTCAAGTACGTCTACTACTGCGAGGGGGCGGAGCGTTTCGAGACGATGATCCTGCCCGGCGCGGACTGCCTGGAAGGGGTGGGCTGGCGGGGTGTCGTGGGTGCGGCCGGGCTCGCGGCGGCCGCCGCCGCGGCTGCGGTCGGCTTGCGGCGCGTCCGCAAGGGCCGCAAGTCCAAGGGACCCGAGGAGTACATCCTTCAACTCAGTGTGGACGAAGTCAGGATCGCCGCCGGGCAGAGCGCGCCGGTGACGGCCACGGTGTGGCAGGTCACGCCGCAGGGCGGCTACGTGCCGGCACCGCAGGCGTCGCTCCGCCTGGCGGTGTCACCCAGCCCGGCCGGGCTGCGCGCGCAGCCGGCCTCGGGGATGGGAACGCTGACCTTCAACGTCTCGGCCGATGCGAGCTGCCCCGGTGGGGTTGGGTCGGTCCAGGTCCAAGGCCGGGCCAGCGGCACTTATTACCGGTCGACGGTGACGGTCGAGGTTGGGGCCAGGTACTCGGTCGAGATGGCGTGCCAGGACCCGCAGCGGGTGGTCCCTGCGGCGCCGAGTGAGGTGTGGGCCTACGCCCGCGTGGTATCGGCCGATCCGCAGCCGCAGGCCGACCTGGACAACCTGACGGGCGCCCTCCGCTTTTCGCTGGCGGGGCCGAATGCCGGAGCGGTCGAGATGCGCGACGAGCAGTTTGCCAACGGCTGGAAGGCGGTGCGGCTCTTCCAGGTGCCGGCGAAAGTGAGCGGGCCAGGCAGCCCGACGCTGCTGGCGCAGGTCACCGTCGGGGGCAGCCCGCTGAAGCCGGGGGAGCTGGAGCTGTCGCTCAAGACGCCTGTCGTCCTAAGCGCCTGGGTGCGGGGCGGGAAGGAGGCCGACCTGGTCTACGACGCGCAGGGCAAGAGCTGGGACATCCCCGACGTGAATCTCTACTTCCACGAGCCGGGCGACGACAAGGTCGCCGTCAAGCCCTCCTTCCCCTACGGCTTTGCCTCGCCGCCGGTGGTGGTCGCTCCGGCGCTGCTGGTCGTGCAAGAGTTCTTTGGCAGCGAGAAGCCAGACCAGTTCGTGCTGCGTCTGAAGCCGGCACCCGGCGTGGACCTGGCGAAGGCTGCCGGCGCGGGCCCGGCCGTCCTCCGGGTTACGGTGACGGCCATCGACACGGAGAGCAAGAAGCCATACACCGCGGACGTCACCCTGCGATTGAAGCGCCAGGCGGAACTGCAGTTCAATCCGAAGGAGATGAAGCTGAAGCCGGAGCAGCCGGAACAACTTGTCATCACGCTCTGCGAGGCGGGTGGTGGGCCGGCACAGCCGATCCCCAACGCGCAGATTGAAGTGCGCACGGCCAAGTCGCTGCCGTGGTTATCGATGGAGCCGGATAGGGGGCCGAGCCCGCTTCAGGTGACTCTGGTCCTCGAGGAGGCAAGCGGCGCGGAGGGGTTCAACCTGGAAGTGCGCGGCGAAGCCCCCGGCCGTGAGCCGGTCAATGGCGCGCTACTGGGTCGACGTGAGAACTGGCCTACGCCGTGCAGTTTCGGGACCCGCCGTTCGGCACCGACCCGGCGGCAGGGCTGCCGGGCCACGCCCGGACGAAGCTTGTTCTGGAGGCGGAACCCGTGAGCACGGCGCACGCCCTGGCGCTGGACCTGTCGAAGGAGCCAGTCGAGCCGGACGACGCCGTGAAGCCAGCTGATCGAGTTCGAGGTGCGCGGCCCGAACAAGGGGCTCGTGACGGCGCACAAGCTGGCCTTTGCCGGCCGGCGCTGCCTGCCAGCGCGAGAGTTTGTCTGGCCGGCACCCGGCGTGACGCATGGAGGACGAAGACCCGAAGCTCGTGGCGTGGGTCAAGATTGGCCAGAAGCAGGTGGAGGGCGAGGTCGAGGTCAACCTGGATGCCTGCCGGCTGGAGGTGCTGCGGCGGGATTTGGAGGCAGTGGCGCGGAGGTTGGACCAACAGCGCTGGTATGTGCGGGATGCCTACCTGGGCGGTCCGAGCGGGCCGGTGGCTGATGGCCTGTACCGTGTGTACAGCTTTGCCTGGGATTGGACCGCCGGCTGGCTCGTGGGCCGAGGCAGGGGCCGCCGCTGCGAGGAGTATGTGGACGAGACGAGGGCCGATGTCCTGCGCGGCAGTGCCGGCGCGTCTACGGCGACCGGGCAAGGCTGGAGGACGATGGCCATCAATGAGGCGAGCTACTTTGATGATGGTGTGATCGACCGGATTCGACCGGGTCTACCCGATCAGCCACACGCTGTTCAGGCTGACCACCCCGGATCGCCGGGAGTATGGGATCGACTTCTGGGAGTACCACCTGGGCAAGACAGAGAATGTGGGCGTGATGATGCCCTGGACCCGATACGTCTCGATTTGGACCTCGCGCCTGCGTGGGGACGTGGATGAGGACAGTTCCGTTGCCGAGCTCGGTGCGGCCGACGCTGCCAGCGGGGCAGATTCCCACCGCTTCGCCACACGGCGCCGTAGGAACAAAGGGGGATAGCACCATGAGCCAGGCAGAGATCGAAGCGCGGTTCTTTGACAGGGCAGAGCGGATCCGGCGGGTGAGCTCAAGCCCGAGGAGGCCTTCGCCGAGGAGGCCGACTGGCTGCTGCAGCTCGGGGCGAACGCTTCCTGCTGCACCCGGGGATGGTGCGCTGGCTGGTCTATGACCGGCTGCACGACGAGTGGCACGACACCGGCTTCGGGCCGGGACAGGCGATCCTGGTGGCCGAGGGCAAGAAGGCCGGCGCCGTGCCCATCCCCGAAGCTCCGCGCGAGGGCGAGCCGGCGACGGTGGCCGGCTGGTGCCTGGTGACGGACGGGCAGAGGCCCCTGGGTGTCCGGCGCGCAGACGAGGTGCGCCGGGCGCAGGCCGATGGCTGGCTGCCTCCCGGAGCACGGGTTTGGGACGGCGACTCGGGGCAGTGGCAGACTGTGGAGGCGCTCGCCGGCCCGGCCGGCATCCCACCGGCCGGCGGGCAGCCGCCGGAATGGATCACCGGGCAGGCGGTGAAGGCGGCGGCCCCGGGCTCGGAGCGCGACCCTGTTCGTTGAGGCACCTGCTCCCCCGGTGGCTGCGGATGTTTCGCCTGTCGTGCAGACGCCGCCTTCCCCGGTAGCCGTGGACGCGGCGCCTGTTGTGCAGACGACTCCCCCGCCGCTGAGCATGAACGTCCCGTCAGTTCCGGAGAGGCGGCCGGTCTTTTGCGGCCAATGCGGTGCCAGGCTCAGCCCGCAGGCCCGTTTCTGCGGAACATGCGGGCGAGCCATCGGATAATCAAGAGGAGGATGAATCGATGACGAACCCTGGACCCCCAGGCGCGTGCCCGGCCTGCGGCAGCCCGCTAAGGCAGGGCACCAAGTTCTGCGAGAGCTGCGGGGCGCCGGTTCCACAGGCGCCGGCCGCCTGCCCTCGATGCGGAGTTCGAGTCAGCCCCGGTGCGCGCTTCTGCGGGAGCTGCGGAGCCCCGCTCGCCGCTGCGCCGCGTGCCCCAGCGCCGCCTGCCGCGGTTGCGCAGCCCTCGTACGTCACCCCGCCGGCAGGCAGGCAAGAGGCAGCGATGCAGACTCCCTGGCCTCCTGCCCAGCCGGCCGAGCCTATCCTGGCGGTGCTATCGCAGATGGCCCTGCGCAAGGGCATGCTGAAGGTCCTGGAGTACAACCTGGTTGTCACCCCGCAGCGCCTCGTCTTTGCCCGGGTGACGCAAAAGATGATTGGGGACGCCGCCATGGAGGCCAAGCAGGCTATGCGAGACCAGGGCAAGGGGCGGATGGCACAGTGGGGTGCCGTTGTCGGGGCAAGGCAGTACATCTGCGATCGGTACCGGCAGATGAGCGTCGAGTCCATCCTGGCGGAGGACCCCGAGAGCTTTTTCTACCCGCTGCAGCAGGTGCGCGAGATCCGCACCGGGTCAGACTCGGACGCGGACGACAATACGACGGAGTGGCTGCAGGTACAGACCACGACATCCAAGCTGCGATTCACGCTGGCGGGCGGCGGTTCGGACAGCGCACGGAAGGCCCTCAAGCAGGTACTCGGAGATTTGGTCCGGTAAGGAGGCAGGAAGATGACAGAGAGTATGAGCCATTGCGAAAACTGCGGTGCGGCCCTGGCACCCGGGCTGAAATTCTGCGGCGTGTGCGGCCAGCCGGTTCAGTCCAAGTTCTGCGAGCAGTGCGGTGCCAAGCTGACGCCTGGCATCCGGTTCTGCGAGTCATGCGGCAGTCCCACCGGCGGCCCCGCGCCGGTGCAGCCCATGGCACAGCCCCCGCTCGCGCAGCCTATCCCTACGGCACAGGCATGGCAAGCCCCACCCCCTGCCGCCGCCTGGACGCAGCCCGCGGACGGTCCCTACGCCGAAAGGCCCAGGGCGCGGAGAAAAGAGAAGGGGATGTTGGTGGGTCCTCCTGGTGCTGATCCTCCTGCTGTTGGCCCTCGTCGCGGCAGCCGTGCTGCTCGGCTGGGTGTCCTACACCGCAGGGAACCTGATCATCTTTCCAGATGGAGTGCCCTTCCTCGCGACCCCGATCCCGTAAATCCGGGAGCGCATGTCCTGCGCCTACACGGCACGAGGCTACGGAACGGCGAAGTAGTCCAGCATCTGCCCCTGCGCGTCGAACCAGCCACAGGGGCAGTTGTCGGGCGGGGCTCGTCCTCGGCGTAGGCGGCGAATGGGAAGAGAGGAGATAGTCCCCTACCAGGGCCTGCCCGCCGCTTGTGCCGTCCGCGACAGGCGCTCTCCCCTGTGCGCGCATGGGCCCGCCGTCCCCGGGCGTCCAGGCTGGGCCGGCCTGCTGTAGCGGCACCCACCCACCTGTTACCGGATGCTGTATCGATAGGTAGACAATCTCCAGGGACATGACGGCGTTGTGGATCTGCTCCAGGATGGCTGTAGAGCAGTCCCCCCGTGTGAAGCAGGCGTCGTAGGCAACTCCCTCCGGGATGATATGCTCCGGGGGAGACATCTCCCCCGCATGCTCGAGCGGCGGGAGGAATTCCAATCCAGGCGCCTGGTCCTGGTCTCTCCAGGCAATACCCAAGGGAAAGGCCGCCGAGTTCGTCATGTTGGCCGATAGGTAGCCGTCCCCGCTCAACCGGTACGTGCCCCCGGTCAGGCGTGGAGCATTGCGGAAGCCGTCCTCCTCCTGATCGGCGAAGGGGTCGGCGGGCATGGCCGGGAACTTGACCAGGAAGTGACTGGCCCCGGCAGGGATGTCCAGCACAATGCGCCCGTGGCGGCTCGGGTAGCAGCCGCGAAGCTGCTGCATCAGGGGCTCGAAGATGCCGACCTCGCCCGGCCCGATGTAGGACTGGAACGTGGCCCCCTGCGAGGCGATCAAGGTAGCCCCCACATCCGGCACATTGTCTATGGTGAACACCCCGGTCAGCGGGTAGTAGTCCTTTCCTGGGATCTGGATCATGCAGCCGCTGTTCGGCGGGATGTGCAGACCGTCTGGGAGCATGGGCAAGGGATAGGGCTTCCAGGGCCCATAGACGTCCTCCGGGTAGCGGTCGAAGTGGAGCGAGCCCACCAACGGCTGCACCGTGCCCGTTCGCTCGATGTACATGAACTCGATCTCACCGGTCACGTCGACCCCACCAGGCGTGTACACACGGAGGATGGTATCGCCAACGGCACTCCCCAGGTGATCGTAAATCGGCTTCTGCCCCAGACAAGCAAACTGGGTGAACTGGCCGTTGGGCGCCCAGCTTGCCTCAAAGACGCGGGGATAGATCTTGGTTGTCACGACTACCGTGTCCCCCGTCCGCACGCCCGACTCGTAGACGACAACGCCCGTATTGCTTCCGTAGGTGAGGATGGTGCCGTGCAGTACGTCCTCGGGGACTCGGCCGACCAGGGCGACCAGGCTCAGGCCGCGCGCTTCGAGCCAATCGGGGTAGCCGGGCACGGCCGGGGCGGCGGTGGCGCCAGATTCCTGCCCCGCCGTCACGCGGCTACCCGCAGTAAGGAGCAGGAGTATGGCTAGAGGCCCTATGCAGCGTCTGCGATTCGACATGCGAATTCTCCGAAGGACGGGCGGCGAGCTCCCCTTCGAGGCGATCCACGTCACTATACCAGACGGGGGCAGCCAAGTCTATGGCCGTTGCATGGGAGTTTGGATCGGGTTGTGTGCAGGCGAATGCACAAGAAGGTTAACAGGTGCGAGGGCAGGCAAATGCCTGCCCTCGCACACTTTCCTGGAAGACTAGCCCCGGGCGGCTTCGAGAAGTGCCTCCACGCGATAGCCCGATTTCTTCTCCGCCTGGCGCAGCTTGCGGATCGCCCTGGCGCAGGCAGCCGCCTGCAGCCCAGCCTGGCGCGGAGTCCGGCCCGGTGCGGCGCAGTTTTGGATCGCAGCGACGGCCGGCATCCACTCCAGCACCCGGCCGAGCGACTCCATGTGGAACCAGAGGACCTCGCGGTAGCGGTTGACGCGCAGGTACGAGCGCACCTCGGCATCCTGGAGCCACGAGTCGAGGGCGCGATACGCCGGCGCGACGGCCAGGCGCGAGCCTGCAGTGCCCCCAGGCTTTGCCAGCCCTTCGGCCCAGCCCTGGTGGGCGACCAAGATCTTGACCAGCTCCACACAGCGCTCCGCCTCCGCCTCGCCCAGCCCCAGGTCGCGCAGCGCGGCGACCAGCAGCTTGCCCAGCATCCACTCGTCGAGCCAGCTCCGGCTCCGTGCCGGATAGTCCTTGTCCGAGAACGCCTTCCCCAACGCGTGGGTGAAGGTCCAGCCAAGCAGCGTCCCCCACGCAGCCAGGTCCCCCTCCAGGCGAGGCAGCGCTTCCTTGCGGAGGGCAAGGGCCGCCGCCTCGCAGGCCGGCGCGACGGCGCTCCCCGGAAGGGAGAGCCCGCCCAGGAGGTGCAGCCCTGCCTCCAGATCGCGTCTGACCTCGGCCGCGATCGCAGTCTCATCGCCCGTCCCCCCGCAGAAGCGCTTGACCTCACCGGCCAAGTGGAGGGTCTTTTCCTCAATTCCATCGAGGAGCGCAGGGAGATCGCCCCCCGTCAGTCCCCCCCGCTCCTTCGCTGCGATCAAGGACAGGTGTGGCAGGGGGGAGGCTAGCTCGATCAGATCGCGGAAGGTGCCGGCATTCACCAGCTCACGGAACGGAACGTGGATCGCCTGCAGGAAGAGCTCGCGCAGCGCCAGCTCGACACTCGGCACGCCGCGCCCGTTGAGCGTCGCCGCCAGCAGGGCATAGCGGCCCGACGCGTCGTCCTGCACCTCGCGCCAGTCGAGAAAGACGTGGCAGCGGTAGGCATCCAGCTCGGCGTACAGCCCTTGCTCGCACAGCTCGCGGGCGGAGCGGATGTACTCCAGGCCAGAGACATAGTCACGGAAGATGCAGAAGGCGCCGGGATCGGAGCGCAGGCCCAGCCCCTCGCCAAGGGATCTTTGCACAAGCGCCCGCACGTCGCCCTGGCCGGTCTTGACCCCCACAGCCGCTGAGGTGCGGATCCAGCCCCGGGTGGTGGCGAAGCGGTTGTGGTAGAGCACCAGGGAGCGCTCGCCGCCGCGCCGGTTGGAGTAGGCAAAGACATCCTCGCAGACTGCCCCATCCGCGGTAAAGAAGTCGTAGAGGAGGAAATGCTCGACTTCGGCAAAGAGCGGGCGGCGGTGAAGCAGCGGGAAGATCTGCCGCTCGTGCCGCTCCACCAGGGCGCGGTCGGGCTGCTCGTCCCAGTAGGCGCGCCGGTACTCCATGCCATAGCGCTCGGCGAGCCCCTCCACCTGGCCGTGGCCGAACATCGGCAGCCCCGGAAGGGTGGCCATGACCGTGCAGATGCCAAAGTACTTGTCTCCCTTGCCGAACTGGCCCACGGCCGTCTCTTCGTCGGGGTTGTTCATAAAGTTGACGTAGCGCTTGAGGATCTCGGGGTCGAACTCGAGCGTGTTCTTGATGGCCAGGCGGTACTTGGCGTTGTCTTCATTGCGCAGCATGTGCATGAAGGCGCTGTTGTAGACGCGGTGCATGCCCAGCGTGCGGACGAAGTACCCTTCCATCATCCAGAACGCCTCGGCCAGCAGCAGGGTGTCGGGCGCCTCGGCGGCGACGCGGTCGACCACCTCGCGCCAGAACTCTTCCGGCATGGCGGCGTCGAACTGGGCCTTGGTCAGGCCGTGCTCGGCGCGGGTGGGGATCGCGCCGCCGGTGCCCGGCTCGGGGTACCATAGGCGCTGGAAGTGGCGCTTGGCCAGCGTCATCGCCGCGTCGAAGCGGATCACCGGCGTCTGGCGCGCCACGTGCAGGATCGTCTGGATGACCGCCTCGCGCACCTCGGGGTTGAGGTAGTTGAGCTGGGCGGTGTCGTTCCACGGCATCGACGTGCCGTCGTTGCCGTGGTAGACGTAGCGCGTGTCGCCGGTCCAGCGATCGAGCCGCTTGAAGACCACTGCGGCGTCGCTGCGCTCGTAGTAGTGGTCCTCAATGTAGACCCCCACGCGGCCGTCGCCGGAAAGGTCGGGGCCTTCGAAGCGGTAAGAGGGAAACGGGCACTCGTCGAGCGACACGAACCAGTCGGGATGCTCGATCAGCCACCGGGAAAAGATGCCGACGTGATTCGGCACCATGTCGCTGGCCATCCGGATGCCACGCTGCCAGGCGCGCGCCCGCAGGTCGCGAAAGGCGCCGTCGCCGCCCAGGTCCTGCGCGACCTGGTAGTCATACAGCGAGTAGGCCGAGGCGACCGCCTCGGGGTTGCCGCAGAGCTGCTTGATCCGGGCAGACGCAGGGCTCCGCTCCCAGAGTCCGATGAGCCACAGCCCCTTGAAGCCCCAGCGGGCCATCGTCTCCAGCTCCTCGTCGGGCACCTGGTCGAGGCGGGTAATGGGCCGGCCGTAGCGCTGGGAAAGTTGGTGCAGCCAGACGTAGGTGTTCTTGGCCAGCAGCACAAGGCTGGGCATCCAATCCAGGTCCTGGCTAAAGCGCTCCGGCTCGAATTGCAGCGCGCCGAACTCCGCCACCTGGGCCGGGCCCGGCCCGGCAAAGACCGGCTTCTCCTCCTCCTGGATCAGGTCCTGGCCGCTCAGGAGCCGGAAGAAGTTGCCCCCGAGCGAGACGCCCCACTCCTCGCGCAGGAAGGCGAGCTGCCCGGACAGCGAATGGGGCGAGGCGAGCGCCGGGGCGCGCAGCAGGTCGATCAGGCTGCGGCCCTCCGAGCCCAGGCCCGGCTGCCCGGCAAAAAAGGACTGCAACCCGGCGATGATGCGCCGGTAGGCCGTCTGCGCGGCCAGGCTCGCGTCGTCGAATAGCTCCAGGAAGGGGGCAAAGGCCGGGTTGGCGTTCGCCAGCCACAGGAGCAGCAGCTCTTCTAGCTGGACCTCGCGGTTGGGCACCCCCTCGGTCTGGCCGCGCAGATACTCCGCCGGCGACACCTGGCGCCGGTAGACAGCCACGGGCGGGAACTCTTCCGTGAAGCGCAGCAGCGCGGCGTCGACCGCCTCCGCCCCCAGCTCCTCGATCGAGCGCTTCCAATGCCTGCCGCACGGCAGCGGGGTTCACTTGCTGGCGATAGAGGGCGACCGCCATGTGCAGGATCTCGTCGATGAGCCCCATGGCGTTGATCTGGCCTGCCCGCACGGCCGTCTCGGGGAAGCGGGCCAGGTCTCGCCGGTCGTTCATCCGCTGGGCAAAGACGCGCGCGGCGTGCAGGTTGGCAAAGACGACGTTTCCCGTCAGGGTAAAAAGGCTTTCGTCGAATTGGTACCGATCCCGCGCCTGGCGGGAGACGTGGAACTCCATCTGGGTTGGGCCCTCCGATCTGAGCGGCAGGCTGCTGCCCGCTACGCGCAATGCTCATTATGCCCGCGTACCGGGCACGTGTCAAATCGGATTCGGTCACACCCCCAAGAGGAAACGGGGGACAGGATGGACAGGATTGTCAGGATTCACAGGATCCTCTTGGAGGGTGACGAAAGTCATAGACGGGCGGGCCTCGGCCGGGTACACTGCACGAGAGCCTGAGACAACCAAGGAGAAGAGCCATGGACAAGGTAACCCGGACAATCGTCCGCATCGACGAAACACTGTGCAACGGCTGCGGCCTTTGCGTTACGCCGTGCGCGGAGGGGGCGATCGAGATCGTGAACGGCAAGGCGCGCGTGATCGGAGAAGAGCTGTGCGACGGCGCCGGCTTCTGCCTGGCCGTATGCCCCACCGGGGCGCTGACGGTCGAGACGCGCGAGGCGGTGCCCTTTAGCGCAGAGGCGGCCCACCAGAAGGAGCAGGAGCGTGGGACACGCTACATTGCCCAGACGTGCATGCGCTGCGGCGTGAGCGAGCGGGAGGCGATCCTGCTGCCGGTGCGTGCCGGAGGGCACAGCCTGTGGGTGTGCACCCACTGCCTGCCGGCGCTCATCCACAGCTAGCCAGAATTTCTGCCTTACTAGGCTGATATCTCAGGATGCGCGAGCTGCCACTCCCGCACTATCTCCCGGCTCTCGGCCACATTTTCCAGGAACGAGCGCCGCGTCGCTTCGTCGGGGCAGTTCGCCGCCCAAGCCTGGAGCTCCGAATGCGCCCGGGCCAGGATCTCTCCGCGCGCGGGTCCCCGGCGGCTGCGAGCACCTGGGTGCAGACCAGGTAGATCCAGAAGGGCTTGTGGTCGCCGAGCAAGCCACGTCCGCTGTCCAGGAACGCCAGGATTTCCGCCACGTGGACCTGCGCCTGGTCAAGCTCGCCCAGGGCCATCTCCGCGGCGGCCAGCCCTGCCAGCGGCTCCATCGTGACCCACGGCGGGCTCCCGGGGCGACGGACCTCGAGGACCTGTGCGAAGGAGGCCCGGGCGGCAGAGGCGTCCCCTTGGTACAGGTAGAGGTATCCGAGAGCTTGGTGGGCCATCGCCACACCCGGCACCCCCCCGACCTCGCGGGCGAGCTCAAGCGCCTGCCGGGCGTCTTCCCAGGCTGCTGCCGTATCGCCCAAGGCATGGGCCGCGTCGGCGCGCTTGAACAGCGCATATACCGTGAAAGGCCGGTTCTGGATCTCTGCGGCGATGTGCAGTGCGAGGTCGTAGTAGGCACGCGCCCGGCCATAGTCGCCCACTGCGTAGCAGTATTGACCCAGCGACCAGAGCACAGTGCTCTCCCGGTAACGGGCTCCGATTTCTCGGCTCAGACTCAGGGCCTGCTCGAGACCGGTCCATGCCCGCGCCAGGTCTCCGAGCTGTAGGTCACAGACGCTCAACATTTCTAGCGCTCTGAGCTCTGCCTGCCGGTCGCCGATCTGGCGAGCGCTGCGGAGGGCCTCTTCGTTATAGCCAATCTCCTTTGGGACGTCGTCGCCGAGGTCGCCCAGATAGGCCAATGCCAGCGCCTCCAGATCGTGGAGCCCGTAGGACCGTGCAAGGGCCAGCGCTTCTGCGCAGCGGTCCCGGCCAGCAGGAATACTCTCGAGCGCCACGAGGGCAGTTCCCCAGTTGAGATAACCGCACACTTCTGCGCCGGGCCTCTGGCCCTGTTGGCCCCATTTCACGGCCTGCTGCGCGGCTGTGAGCGCCCCGCGATGGTCCCCAATGGTGATGGCATAGTCTGACCTTCGCGCAGCCACGTCTGCCTGCTCCCCGGCGCCCAGTCCCTTGGCCAGGGCTCCCAGCGCGTTCAGGTCGCGCTGCTGTGGCATCCCGCCGGCCGAGCAGCCTACATACATCCTCTCGGGCCAGCAGCAGCTCATACCGCTCCCGGGGCTCGCCTTCCGGGGTGAGCTCCAGCGCCCGGCTTAGGTAGCGCACCGCCTCCTCGTTGGCGTATTGCGCCGCCGCCCGCTCCCCGGCCATCCGCGCATAGCGTCGCTCCCGCTCCGCGTCGCCAGCGAAATGGCGCGCCAACTGCACGGCGACCTCCTCCAGCCGCCCCTCGTACAGCCCCTCGATTGCCTCGCCCACCCGCCGGTGCAGCAGCCGGCGCTCCGTTTCTCCCAGTCCCTGGTACAGGTGCTGCTGCACCAGAAAGTGCGAGAAGCGGTAGCGCGACAGGCTGCGCCCGTCCAGGCGGACCTCCCCCTGCTCCCGCACCAGCCGGTGCCGCACCGCCAATTGCCCGCGCAGCAGCCGCAGCGCCTGGAGTTCGTCCATGCCCTGCACCCGCGCCACGACCTGCGCCGTGAACTCTTCCCCCTCGACGCTGGCGGCGACCAGCAGCTCGCGCAGCTCCTCCGGCAGCCGGTCCACCCGCTCGGCGATGGCGGCCTCCGCCCGCGCCGGCAGCGCCTCCCAGTCCAGCCGGTCGCCCTCGGTCCAGCGTCCTGCCTCGTCCCGCACCAGGTCGCCCCGCCCCTGCATGGCCGCGCAGCAGCTCCACGGTGAACAGCGCGTGGCCGCGCGTCCGGCCGTAGAGCGCTTCGCGGAACCCCTCGTCTAGGGCGTTGGGCTCGCTGTCCAGGAACCGATCTACGAAGGTGCGGCCCCCTGCCTCGTCGGCAGCGGCCAGGTCGAGCCAGGCATCGCCAAAACGGCCGCGGTAGTCGGCCAGCGCCGGCTCCAGGGGGTGCCGCTCCCCCTCCCGTCCGGCGGCCAGCTCGTGTGGCCGGTAGGCGCCGGCCAGCAAGATTCGCCCGCGCTCGATGCGCCGCCCCAGGTGAAACAGCAAACCGATCGAGGCCTGGTCGGCCCAGTGCAGGTCGTCCAGCACCAGGAGCAGCGGATGCACCTCCGACAGGTCCAGCAGCACGTTGGCGTATTGCTCGAACAGGTGGCTCTGCTCCAGCCCGCCCACCGGGTTGGTCCGCGGGTCGGCCAGGCGCCGCAGCCGCCGGAAGCCACTCCGCCCCGTCGGGCGCGGCGGCCCGGGCTCGGCCCAGCACCTCCCGCCCCGGCAGCAGGGTGCCGACCAGCCCTGAGCCGCGCCGCGACAGCACCGGCGCCACGTCGGGCAGCGCGTCCCACATTCGCCGCGCCTGCTCCGCGCTCAGCGCACCGGCCGCCCAGGCCGCTCGGCGTCGCCGGTCAGCATCGCCAGCACCCCCCGGAAGGGCAGGTAGGGGTCGCCCACCCCCGTGTAGGCGTTGCAGGTGCCCATCGCCACCAGCAGGTCGGGGTGGGCATCCAGCGCGCGC
Organism: uncultured Chloroflexia bacterium; assembly: GCA_963701775.1. Classification (GTDB taxonomy): domain Bacteria; phylum Chloroflexota; class Anaerolineae; order JAAYZQ01; family JAAYZQ01; genus DAOQVR01. The sequence continues at coordinate 32,293 of CAVPBH010000019.1, read as the reverse complement.
CGGGCGAACTCGTACAGGAGCACCGTCTTGCCCCGCCCCGGCCCGCCGACGACGAAGGCGGCTTGCCCGCGCCCGGCCAGCGCCTCGGCCAGGCGCTGCTCCAGCCAGGCCAGCTCGGTCTCGCGGGCGACAAAGACGGGAAGGGCAACGCCGGACTCCCGGCCGGTGAGGTAGCTCGGCAGCGGGGCAGGCGGCACGTCGAGCCCCGGCGGCTCGGCCGGTCCACTGTCCCGTCGCGGATCTCCTCGTACAGGCGCACCGTCTCGGGAGAGGGCTCGGCCGCCAGCTCCTCCGACAGCAGCCGGCAGCAGGTCTGATACTGCGCCAGGGCGGCGTCCCGCTGCCCGCTCCGCGCCAGCAAGCGCATCGCCTGCCGGTGGGCGCTCTCCCACCACGGGTCGAGCTCGAGCTGGCGCCAGGCGAAGGGCAGGGCGCGGTCGAACTCACCCCACGCCTCGTAACCGTCCGCCAGGCGCGCGAGGGTCTCCATCGCCAGGCGGTGCAGGTGCTCCTGCTCCAGCAGCAGCCACTCCTCGAACTCGGGGCAGCCGGGCAGGGAAAAGCCCTCCAGGAAGCGGCCGTGGTAGAGGCGGACCGACAACAGCACGATGGACCATGGACGATGCCGGGCCATGGGTTGCGACACGGCCTGCCGGAAGGCCAGCACGTCGACGAGGGCGTCGGCCTCGCGGTTGAACTGGATGACCTGGCGCGTGACCAGGAGGACGGGCGCCTGGGGATCATGGTCGGCGAGGATGGCGCGCAGGTTGGCCAGGGCGTGGGACAGCCTGGCATGGGCCGCGGCTTCGGTGGAGTCGGGCCACAGCAGGCCAGCCAGCTTCTCACGGGTGTGCGGACGGTCGGACTCGACGGCCAGGTAGGCCAGCAGGGCCCGCGCCTTGTCCGACTCGAAAGCGGTGACGGGCTGCCCGTCGAGGGTGACCGAGAACGAGCCCAGCAGGGCGAGGGTGAGACGCGGCAAGGGGCTTCCTCCTCAGAGCCAGTATAGATCAACGCAAGGGAGTTGTCAACTTGACCTGAGGGGGCATGGGTGCGGCTGTCAAAGAACTCTCCTGGTTCCCACGAAGGAGCGGGGGAACAAGTACTGATAGTGCCATCTCTGCGGAGCCAGTACACGTTCTCTACACGATCGAGTGATACAGTGCGGCCAGAATCTGGACTCAAGGAGGAAAGGATGAGAGCAAAAGTGGCCCTGTTGGTGGTTCTGCTTGTGCTGCTGGGCGGCACGCAGATCGTGCATACGGCTCGCCGGACAGCCAGGCGATCGCCGTGGGCAGGCTCAACTGGACGCGGAACAGCGTGTGCGAGCATCCGCTCCACCCAGGCCTGTTCCTGCAGTACTACCTGACCGACGGCTGCGGGCGCGAGCTGTTCCTGTACGGCAGCCTGACGAAGGGCATGGTGGGCAGCACCATCTGGGCGGAGGGCGCATTCGTGCAGAACGGAAGCTGCAAGATCCTGGACATCACCAGCTTGAGCGTGTGCGTGCCGCCAGGGGGCACGCAGTAGCGGCGGAAGGCGCGTCCCGGGCTGCCACCGGCCCGGGACGTGCGCATATGGCAGGCTCACCCATGGACGGCGAGCGGGGCACACGCGGTGGGTACCTGTCCTTCCTGCTGCGGCTGTGGCGGGTGAGCGTCGCGGGAGTGCCGGGTGGCGGGTGTCGCTGCAACGTCCGGGAGAGGCCGAGCAGAGGGCATTCGCCGACTTGGAGGAGCTCCTGTCCTTCCTTCGGGCCGAGACGAACGAGACGTGGAGATGGGGAGACACGGAGATGGTCACACCTACGGCGCCACGGACAACAAGGTGTGGTGGTACACCAACGGCATGCCGTCCCAAATGGGCGACTGGTGCGCGGGAACCTACGACTTTCGCGCCAACGCGTCCATCCCCGACTGCAGCGGCTCGCCCTGGGACCTCGCCTGGAGTATCTGGGGCGACACGTATGGCGACCCGCCTCACTCGGTCTCGGGCACGGTGCAGAAGAGCTGCCTGATGCCGGGCGTGTACGTGACCCCATTCTCGCAGTCGGGCAATGCCTGCGTCGGCGAGAACGCGGACTATACCCTTAACCTGTTCAACTACAGCGGCCAGGACGGCACCTTTGCCGTGACCGTCACCGACACTTGGGGCATGACCTTCCCGGCTACGGTGTCCGCCGCGGCCGGCGCGACCGTCCCCTTCGCCTGCACGGTGTGGGTGCCGTGCGCCGGCGGCTCTGACACGGCCACCGTCACGGCGGCGGGCAACGGCTACAGCGGATCGGCGGCCGTCACCAGCTCGAACCTGGACGGCTGGGCCGCCGAGCCGCCCAGCCCGCTCCCTGTCATGGGCAACGCCGCAATCTCCTACGGCGGCAAGCTGTACGTCGTGGGCGGCTGGGGCGCCTATGGGGCGGTGCAGATCTGGGACGGCAGTACCTGGACGCCGGGCGCCGCCAGCGGCCTAAACGGCGCGGAGGGCGACGCCTGCCCTGGCCTGGACGCGAGCGGCCACCCGGTGATCGACCTACTGGGCGACACCTACCACTACCTAAACATCAGGCGCTACGACATGGACGCCGACTCCTGGTCGTCATTTCCCTACCCGGCCGGTTATCCGGCGACCGGGCTGGCCATGCCCGACATCGTGTCCATGCTGCAGCACACCGGTCAGAACGTGTGCTACATCTCGGGCAGCGCACAACTTGGGGCGGCGGCGACACCAGCACGCTGTATGCCTACTACCCCGACACGCAGACCGTGGTCAACCTAGGAGACTACACCCTCCACCCGGACGGCTTAGCCTGGCACTTTTCGTGGTGGGTGCCGTGGGTCGGCGCGCAGGGGGGCATCTGCGTCGCCGGCGGTACCGACGCCAACTGGAGTTATGTAGCGGACTCGCAGTGCTACGATCTGGCCACGGGCACCTTCGACGCGCCGGACGCCGACCTGAGGCCACTGCCTGAGCCCTGGTGGGGCGGTGCCGACGCCTGGAGGAATCAACGAGGCCGGCCAGTACGAGATCTGGGGCTACCAGGGCATGGGCACAGGCGACTACCTACTGCAGAAGTCGTTCGTGAGCACCGGCAGCAGCTTTGCCTATGGGCCGGTGCCGCTCTATCCTGTCTTTCGCATGGAGGGCGACAACTTTGACGGAAGCGTCTGGGTGGCCAACGACTTGACCGGCTGGCTGTACCCGGTGACGCTGCAGAGAGTTTCGCGCCGTGCCCGGCCTGCGCCGAGCAGACGATGCACGTGGCCAACATCCTGGGCAACTTCTACCTGGACCCCTACGGGCGCACGCTGCTGCGCACGAAGGTGGCGGTGCACGACGAGATGGACAACCCGATGGGGGGCACAGCGGTGGACGCCTCGATCTGGTCGCCGGTGGGAGGGCCCTATTTGCGGACGCGCATGACCAAGCCTACGGGCTGGGCCACCTTCCCCTGGGGCTCGAGCGTCCCCGGCGCCTGGGAGTTGTGTGTAGACAACCTGGCCAGACCGGGCTACACGTACGACCCGGCCGACAACGACGTGCCGGCGTGCGCGAGCTGAAGCAAATGAGCGGCAAGGCCTGGCAGGCCTGCCAGACCTGTCAGGCCTTCGCGAAACGAAGCTGGCCCTCGGGAGAGGTCCGGTCACCTGGTTTCAACGCGAAAGCGAGATGGGTCACTGCCTCGACCTCCGGTCTCACGGTTCTGCACTCCCTGGACCGGCCAGTGGAAGGTCATCCTGTAGCTAGCGTATCTCATGAATCCTCATACATGGATGAGCCCGGGCGGGATATGCCCACAGCGTGGACACATCACCAGAACGTGTCCAAACAACTGCAGGATATGGACGCGTTCCCAGCCCGCGAACGAGTGATCGACAAGACCCCAAAGGTTCCCAAACCCTTGGGGTCTCGACCGTCAGCCCACCGTAAGCGTCTGGCTCAGGCTCAGCGAGGAAAACGAACTACAACAGCTCGAGCAGGTCGTCTCGGCTCATATCACAATCGCGCAGAATCTTGGACAGGAGGCCCGGCCCGATTGTCTCCCCACGATGCACCGGGATCACCGTGCACCGCCCGTCCGAATGCCGCAGGAAGTGGTGGCTACCCTTCACGCGAAGCACCTCGAAGCCTGCCTTGCGCAGGGCAGGATGAGCTGCTGACCGGTCAGAGCCGGCAGCCTGGTCATTGCTCAACCAAGACCCGCTGCACGCCGACGAAATCGTGAGGCGTCAAGTCCTCGGCCTCTGCCTCCAGGCACAACTCGATGGCTTCCCGCATCCGCTTCATCAGGGTGTCCAGCGACTTCGCCTGCGTGTGGCAGCCCCTCAGGTCGGGCACACTACCGATGTAGTAGCCCTCCGTCTCGCTCGATGATGACACTGAATTCTCTCGTCATGGAAATTCTTCCCGTGTCCCCGACGGCTGCGGCGAACCTTCGCCCACGACCCGGGAGCCGGCGGTTTCCACGCCTTGTCGTCGACGGCATTCTCTCAATCCCAGTGTACCACGAAATCAGCCCAGTCAAAGGCAAGTGAAGGGTCAACAGGGTAGCTTCTCACCAATCTGCCGAGGTTCTTCGGACCTGCACTTCCTGTGCCGGCCAGTGGAAGGTCACACTGTATCTCGCGTATCTCATGAATCCTCATCCACAGATAGCTCGGGTGAATACGATACGCACCATCTCGTGGTCAGCGGCAACCCTAACAGGTCACGAGGACAGTGGACAGAATCTCCGGCTGGGTGTATAATCAGCGTCGGAGGTGAGCCGTGGAAGAACACTTGTCATCCAGGTTCCGGGCGAGATTCGCCAGATGCTCAACCGCACGCCCTGAGGAGTTGGCGCGTGACATGCGGCTGTACTCCGCGCTGATGCTATTCCGTCTCGGCAAGCTTTCCTCGGGGGCCGGCAGAGATGGCCGGGGTGCCGCGCGTGATGTTCCTGGATTTCTCGCGGAGTATGACACTCCCGTGTCGCAAATCACGGGCGATGACCTGCGCAGAGAGCTGTCCGGTGTCTAGCCGACCCATTGTGCGATACCACGCTCCTGTTGTATCTGAACCGCATCGGCCAATCAGGCCACTGCCTGCACTCTTTGACCCTGTCTGGGTCCCCGAGACCGTCTGCCTGGAGCTCGACATGGGGAGGCTTCTCAGGCGGGACACATGGAATCCAAGGGACCTCCCGTCGCAGTGATGGTCCCAGTGCCTCACTATAATCGATGTCCTACCCCAAGCCGCCTGGGGCCTGGTGAGCTCGTCGTGATCGCCTACGCCTACGCTGGTCCGGGCACCGTCGCCGGGCTGGACGACATGCAAGCGCGCCGAGTTGCGGAGGCTTTGGGGCTGACGGTAGCTGGCACCCTCGGCCTGCTCGTGCGCGCCAAACGAACCGAGTGGTTCCCGCCGTACGCCCACTCATGGACGCGGCCGCTGTAGAAGGGTTCCGCGTCAGCCCCGAACTGTACCGAGTCATGCTTGACCTGACCGACGAGGCTCGTCTAGATCCCGTTCTCGTGGGCGGGTTGCCTGCCCGGCCGTGCAAAAGCGTGAGTCTGCGGGCCGTACTGGCCAGTGGAAGGTCACAGTGTATCTAGCGTATCTCATGAATCCTTATCCATGGATGATCTCAGAACGTTCGTTGTACTCTCTGCCTGAGCACTCCGACCCCTTTTTGTTGCAATAACTTACCAATTGCGGTAAGTTATGCGCGTGGAATTCGACCACCTTCTTCGGATCGTCGGCGGTGAGCCGGTCTTTGAGACCGGGCTGCTTCTGGCCGGCGCGGTGGACGCAGCCGATGTGCGGCAAGCAATTCGTCGCGCTGGACGACGGCCGGGCGCGTTGTACCAGCTTCGCCGCGGGCTCTACGCCCTGGCGCCGCCCTTTCAGAAGGTGCCGCCGCATCCGTTCATGGTTGCCAACCAGCTGGTGCGCGGGTCCTATGTGAGCTGCCAGTCGGCCCTGGCGCACTATGGCCTGATCCCAGAGGAGTGCTCGCCGTGACCAAGCGTCACCACCGTCCCGGCCGGGCCGTTGGAGCACCGCCCTCGGCAGCTTCGAATACCGGCACATCCGGCCTGGCCTCTTCTGGGGTTACCGCCGCATTGAGCTGGGCAGCGGGCAGGCGGCCTTCATTGCCGACCCCAGAGAAGGCGCTTCTGGACCTGGTGCATCTTCAGCCTGGCGGCGAGCCTTGCGCTGTTCCTGCACGAGCTGCGCCTGCAGAATCTGGACCGGCTGGACCTGGATGAGCTGGAGCGGCTGGCCGACCGTACGGCAAGCCCCAAGCTGCGCCGGGCTGCCGCGGCTGTTGCTGACCTGGCCCGTGCCGAAGTCGCCGAGTACGAGGCGCTATGAAAGACTACCTTGCCGAGCTTGTCCGCACGGCTCCCTCGCCTGCTCCAGGGGCGTCAACGTGGCCCGCGAGTACCTGCAGGCGCGTATCCTCGGAGCGCTGCAGCGCGCCGGCGCCATGATCCCGCTTGCCTTCCACGGCGGGACAGCGCTGCGTTTCCTCTACAGCAGTGCCCGCGCTACTCAGAGGACCTGGACTTCGCCCTGGAGCGCGCCGTCGCCGTTGTACGACTTTCGCGGCTATCTGCGCGCGCATCCAGGCGGACCTCAGCGCCGAGGGCTATGCGAGTCGCCCTCAAGGTCAGCGACCAGAAGACGGTGCACAGCGCCTTCGTGCGCTTCCCCGGCCTGCTCTTCGAGCTGGGCCTTTCGCCGCACCGCGACGAGGTGCTAGCGGTCAAGACTGGAGGTGGACACGCGCCCGCCGGCAGGCGCCGGCCTGGCCGACCACGGTCGTTCGCCGCCACGTGACGCTCCAGCTCCAGCACCACGACCGAGCCTCGCTTCTGGCAGGCAAGCTGCACGCCATCCTGCAGCGTCCCTATCTCAAGGGCCGGGATTTCTACGATCTGCTCTGGTACCTTAGCAATCCAGACTGGCCTGCGCCCAATCTCGCGCTCTTGAACCATGCCCTGGGCCAGACCGGCTGGGACAGGCTAGAACTGACAGAGGAAACCTGGCGCGACGCCGTCCGTTGCCGGCTGGATGCCGTTGTGTGGGAGCAGGTCGTGGGCGACGTGCGGCCCTTCTTGGAGCTGAGCGCCGACCCGTCGCTTTTGACGAGAGAGACTTTGCTGCGCCTGCTTGGATAAGGCTCACGTATCTCAGGTGAACGCACTAGATTGGCCGATGAGATGTGAACGCGATCGATCTCATGCCTCCACGGAACAGCCCAGCACGCCCGCCCTCTCCATCGACACAAGTTCGGAGGCAGACGTACCTATCGGCCAGTGGAAGGTCACAGTGTATCGAGCGTATCTCATGAATCCTCATACAGGGATGAAAAGGGCCAGCCCTTGCGTGTCACAGAGGGACCTGGGCGATCGCTCCCTCTGTGACCACCTGGGAGCTTGCGACGCTGGATTACGGCGCGCAAGAGACGGAGCAGCAGCGCGACTCTGCCGTTTGACAGGAACGGCGTCCGGCCTCATCATAGGGACGGTCGCCGGGCTGCAGATTCGACCTGCGCGCCAAGGAGGAGGATACCCATGTACAACTTTCCGGCCGGTCTCTACACCGACGTGCGGATCGAGGACGTGTTCGAGACGCAGATTGCCGTCACGCTGGGCGAAGTCGAGCAACTGAAGGACAAGCGCTTTGCCGCAGCCTTTGTCCGGCTCTTTGACGGCCAGAGGTGGTTCTACTCGGCCACCACAGACGTCGAGCGCCTTCAGCAAGAGATAGACTCCCTGGCGGCGATGACCACTCCCAATCCTTGCATCGATGAGGACGAAATCGTCCGCAAGTTCGAGGCCAACCGGGGGGAACGCCTGGTCTTTGCCGACGACGACGATGTGTCCAAGATCTCGAAAGAGGCCAAGTACGGCCTGTTGTCCGGCTACTTTCCCCTGATTGCGGGCCAGGATTTCGTGGTGACCTGGACAGGCAACTACATCGACCAGAAGGTGGTCAAGACCTTTCTCTCCAGCAAAGGAGCCGACGTCAAGTTCGACTATCAGCGCGTGGGAATCTGGATCGGCTTCAGCCTGGCCGATGGGGAAAAAAGGCTAAGCGAATCGTTCAACCGTGGGGCAAACCGCCTCGGCGATCTGGAGGCGCTGGAGGGCGAGATTGCCGAGAGGTACAGAGAGGCAGTGCGCTTTCTCCAGACGGCCGTCGACGTCGTCCCTGGCGCCTATATGACGGTCCTGTCCCCCTTGGCGGCCGGTGTCTTTGCCCACGAGAGCTTCGGCCACAAGAGCGAGTCCGACTTTATGCTGGGCGACGCGACCATGCAGCAGGAGTGGCAGATTGGCAAGGTGGTAGGATCGCCCCTTCTCTCGATCCTGGACGACGGCAACGAGATGGGCACCGGCTACACACCCTTTGACGACGAGGGCACGCAGGCCAGAAAGACGTGCCTGATCGACAAGGGCGTACTCGCCGGGCGCCTGCACAGCGGCGTAACGGCCGCCAGCCTTCGGGAGGCGCTAACTGGAAACGGGAGGGCAATCAGTTTCGAGTTCGAGCCGATCGTGCGCATGACAACCACCTACATCGACAGGGGAGACCTGAAATTCGACGAGCTCCTGGCCCCCATCCGGGAGGGCATCTTGGTCGAGACCATCAAGCATGGCTCCGGCATGTCGACCTTTACGATCGCGCCTTCGCTGGCCTACATGATCCGCGACGGCAAAGTGGCTGAGCCGGTCAGGATCTCGGTCGTCAGCGGCAACGTGTTCAAGACCCTGGGCGAGATCGACGGGCTGACGGACCAGGTCGAGCTGCTCGCTTTTGCCCGGGGCGGGTGCGGCAAGATGGAGCAATATCCGCTGCCAGTCGGCTTTGGTGGTCCATGGGTCCGGGTCAGAAGCCTGGACGTACAGTAGAAGGAGAGCACCGTGAACAGAGAGCAATACACCCACCACGTCCGGGAGCTGTCGCTCAACGTTGTCCAGACCCGTGTCGATTCGATCCGTAAGAAAGAGATCCTAAGAACGGGTGTGCGGGTATACGAGGGAGGGCTGATTGGCGTGGCCGGCGCCCTGGGCCGCTACGACGCAGATGAGCTCACGCAGAGGGCAATCTCGGCGCTGGAGCTGGAGATCCCCTACCCCTACGGGCTCACCGTCGACCGCAAGGAAGTGGTCGAGCCCCCACATGACCTGCCAGAGGACGTGCAGTTCGTGGACGAAATGCAGCAGATGCTGGCCGCGCTCGGCCAGGCACAGCCCGAATTCTCCTTCTCTAACAAGATCAACTTGCGGACACAGACCGTCCAACTGGCCAACGACCTGGGCCTGGACCTGAGCTACCGGGGCACGAGCATCGAAATTGGCCTGCTGATCAAGGACAAGAAATCAGCCAACATCATGGACGCTTTTGCTGCCTACGAGGGCTGGCAATATGACCGGGCCGAGTTCCTGCGACTGGCCAATATGGTGTGCGATGCGTTCCACCGTCCGGTCGAGATCGACGAAGGGACCTATCCCGTCCTCTTCTTCAGCGGGGATGGGACATACCAGGGCAAGCTGGCCGAGTCGCTGCACGGGCAACTCTACGCTACGGGCGGCTCGCTCTTTTCCGGCCAGATGGGCCACCAGCTCTTTGCCACCAACTTGACCGTGTACGAATCGAGGAACTGGCAGGACTCTATCATGGGCCCCTTTTTCGACGCGGAAGGGACGGTGAACGACGACCATCGCTGCACCTTGATCCGGGACGGCGTGCTGGTAGCGGTGAGGACCGACAAGAAGAATGCCGCCAAGTACGGCCTACCTCTGACCGGCTCTGCCCGCGGTGAGTATGATTCGGTGCCCACCCTGGGCAACCCCCACAGGGACCTGCCGAGCCTCCAGATAGCCAGCACAGGCAAGACGATGAAGGAACTCTTGGACGGTCGGAAGGGCATCCTGGTCTGGATCGCCTCGGGCGGCGATTTCGCACCTGACGGCCATTTTGCGACGCCGGTCCAATTGGCGTATCTCTTTGACGGCGAAAAGCTCCTCGGCCGGCTGCCGGAGCTGAGCGTTTCGTCGCACCTGTATGACATGCTTGGCCAGGACTTGATCGGGGTCTCCAGCGACTCGCTGACGAGCCTCAGCAAGCTCGACGTCATCGCCATGAACATGAAGGTGCGCAGGGCTGCGTAGGCCGAGATGAAGCCGGCCCTCTCCCGAGGGCTGGAAATAGTTGACACTTCTGCTGGTCGAATTCCCTGCTGGTTCAATCCGAGCGGCCAGTGCGCAGCCGTCCTGTTGGATTGTGACCAGATGTCATGAGCACGGCTCCGCGTGAGCGTCCGGCCGGCCGGCTCCCTCCACCGGCATGAGCGCGGAGGGGTGAATCGGCCAGTGGAAGGTCACAGTGTATCTAGCGTATCTCATGAATCCTGATACATGGGTGAGTTCGAGCGTCTATTGTAGTTTCCTGCTGCTAAAGGCGTGCGATCCTTGCAGGTCCGGGAGTACTCTCCGTGCGGTCAATGCTCACCTGGAGCGGAATCGACGACGGACGCTTGCCTCCCGAGCGAAGCCATGCTATAATTCGGTACAGTCAAGATGGTAGTGCCACGAGTCGGGCACTGTTTGCGCTGTGCGTTGATGCCTGACAGATGGAAAGGAACGACAAGGTGAGCGCTGTTCGAGTACTCGAAGTCCCTCAGGATGTGCTGGACTCTGCCCGGATGACGCCGGCAGAGCTAAAGGTCGAGATGGCACTCCATCTGTACGCTCAGGGGCGCCTATCGATCGGCAAGGCGCGGGAGCTGGCTGGCATGGCGTTGTGGGAATTCCGCCAGCTCTTGGCTTCCCGGCGTATTCCACCCCACTACGACGCGTCTGACCTGGACGAGGACGTGACCAGTCTCCGCGAGCTGGGCAGGCTATGATCGTCGTCAGCAACACCTCGCCGTTGACCAACCTGGCGGCCATCGGTCAGTTCGACCTCTTGCACCGGCTCTATGGTCAGGTGCACATCGCCGAGGGCGTCTGGGAAGAACTGAACGCCGGGGGAAGGCGCTGGCCTGGGCGCGATGAGGTCGCCGCTGCCAACTGGATCGAACGTCGGCCGGTACAGAACCAGTGGCTGGTCACTGCTCTGCAGCGTGACCTGGACCGGGGCGAAGCAGAGACAGTTGCGCTCGCACTGGAACTTGGCGCCGACATGGCGTTCCTGGATGAACGCGAAGGCCGCCGAGTTGCCCAACGGCTCGGACTGCGAGTAGTTGGCGTGGTAGGCATCCTGCTGGAAGCGAGATCAAACGGTGCGATCACAGCCGTACGCCCCTACCTGGACGCCCTGCGCCACACCGCAGGGTTCTACCTGGACGACGCCCTCTACTCCCACGCGCTCCTGCTGGCCGGCGAAGGGGAAGACTAGCCGCACGTTCTGGCACCCAAGAGGCAGCTCGCGCTCACAGGTCGGAATTCCCTCGGAGGTGCGGGCTAGGGAGCCAGGGCCAGGTCTTCACTTCGGTCGAGGCCCTGCTCAAGAGAACGGATCATCCCGGCACCCCGGTCGTCCGGCATCCTCAGCCTCCGCAGGCGGAGTCGGCAGCCCGCCCCGGCCAGTGGAAGGTCACAGTGTATCTAGCGTATCCCATGAATCCTGTCATCGCTAGACAACTGCGGGAAACCCACGGACTCTACCGGCAGCAGCCCGTCGCTGCGCCTTGACACGACGCCCTGCCTGCCCTATCATGCAGCCAGGGAGGGAATCACCATGGACACAAAGGAGTGTGTCAAGTCTCAGTACCTTGCCGCCCTGGCGATGCTCCGACAGGCCGTGGAGCGGTGTCCCGAGGCCCTCTGGGACGACCATACCTACAGGAACCGCTTCTGGCACGTCGCTTACCATGCCCTGTTCTACACGCATCTCTACCTTCAGGACACCCTTGAGGACTTTCGTGCTTGGGTCCTGCACCGCAAGGAATACAACTACCTCGGGGCCGTACCCTGGCCCCCACACCACGCGCCGGTCATCGGCGAGCCCTACACGCGGGACGAGATCCTCGCCTATTGCACCATCTGCGAGCAGCAGGTGGCGGAGCGCGTGGACGCCCTCGACCTAGAGGCCGGCTCCGGGTTTGACTGGCTGCCCTTTTGCAAGCTGGAGCTGCAACTCTACAACATCCGCCATATCCAGCAGCACACCGGCGAGCTGATGGAGCGGCTCGGCACGCATGCGGGCGTTGACGTCGATTGGGTGGGCAGCAGAGCCCAAGCACAATGAAGCGGCCGGACAAGTATCTCACGTTCGCCAGCCGGGAGGAGTGGCGTGCCTGGCTCGAAGAGCATCATTCCCATGAGCCGGAGGCGTGGCTGCTCCACCCCAAGAAAAAGGCGGCCAGGCAGTCCCTCTCTTACCAAGAAGCGCTGGAGGAAGCGCTCTGTTACGGGTGGATTGACAGCCTGCTCATCGCCTTCGACGCCGAGCGGTTCGCGCTGCGCTACTCGCCGCGCAAGCGGCGGAGCATCTGGTCCGAAGGCAACAAGCGCCGCGTGGAACGGCTGATCGCGGAAGGCCGGATGACCCCGGCTGGCCTGGAGAAGATCGCCGAGGCCAGGGCGAACGGCGAATGGGATGCCGCGGCGGCCCGAGAAGAGGTCGATTCCATACCGGCGGACCTTGAGGGTGCGCTGGGAACGAGCGGGGCACTTGCTGCCTTCAAGAAGGTGGCCGGCCTCGCGCAGGAAGGGAATCCTGTATTGGCTGAGCAGCGCCAAGAAACCCGAGACGAGGCAGAAGCGCATCCAGGCCATCGTCGACATGGCCTCCGCCGGAGAATTGGGATGAGCGAAGCGTCGGTCGCAGTGACCTGCAACAAGGACTGCGGCGGAGGTTGCCCGCTGGTGGCGGATGTCCAAAGCGGGCGCGTGACTCGCGTCCGAGACAACCCTCTCGCCGGCCGGTCCATGAAGGGCTGCCCGCGCGGATACGAGATGCCGCGCGTGGTCTATGCCCAGGACCGCATCCTCAAGCCTCTCCTGCGCACGGGACCCCGCGGCTCAAACCAGTTCCGCGAAGCCGGCTGGCCCGAGGCACTGGACCTGGTGGCCCGCAGGCTTGCGGAGGTGCAGGGCCGCCACGGGGCCGGCTCGATCCTGGCGTTGGCCGGCTTTGCCTCCGGCCGCGGAGCGCTGCACAGCACGCAGCGCCTGACCAAGCGTTTCCTGGCACTGCTGGGAGGCTACACCGAGATTACCGGCGGCTACAGCTCCGCTGCGGCCGATTTCGTGACACCCATGGTGCTCGGCACCAACCCGGCCGGGATTGACTCCGCCACGCTCCGGCACTCCAAGCTCATCATTCTATGGGGCGCCAACGTCACGGACACACGGTTGGGCTGCGACACCGAGTTCCACATCCGGGCGGCGCGCCGCCGAGGCGTGGAGGTGATCGTCGTCGACCCGCGCCGCTCGGCAACGGTGGACAAGCTCGGGACACGCTGGATTCCCGTCCGCCCCGGCAGCGACGCGGCGCTGATGATGGCCGTGCTGCACGTCCTACTGGGCGAAGGGCTCGTGGACCGGTCTTTCGTGGAGGCGCACAGCAGCGGATTCGAGTTGCTGGAGCGGCACATCTTGGGCGGCGACGACGGCGTAGCCAAAACGCCGGCCTGGGCTGAGGCGCTCTGTGGCACGCCGCAGGCGCTCATCCGCGACCTGGCGCTAGCCTACGGCCGCACGCACCCGGCCGCCCTGGTGCCGGGCCTCTCCATCCAGCGCACCGTGGGCGGAGAGGAGGCGATCCGCCTGGCCATCGCGCTGCAGGTAGCCACCGGCAACTTGGGCCGGCCGGGCGGCTCGAGCGGCGCACTGACATGGGGCAGGCTGCCCGGCCCTCGCATGGGTCGCATGCCCGTGCCCCCCAACCCGGCGCGGGCTGCCGTCCCCGTGGTGCGCTGGCCCGACGCCGTGCTGGAGGGCCGGCGCGGCGGCTTTCCCACGGACATCCGCGCCGTCTACAGTGTGGGCGGAAACTACGTCGTGCAGGGGAGCGACCTACACAAGAGCCTGCGCGCGTTCCGACAGGTCGAGTTCAGCGTCTGCCACGACTATACCCTGACCCCCACCGCCCGGCAGTGTGACGTGGTATTGCCCGTTACGACCTTCCTGGAGAGGGAAGACATCGTTTTCCCTGCGGGTGGCAACTACCTGCTCTACTCCAATCGCGCCGTGCTGCCCCAGGGAGAGGCGCGCAACGACTATGCCATCTTCTGCGAGCTTGCCGAGCGGATGGGCATGGGGAGCGCCTTCTCTGGGGGCCGCAGCGAGGCGGAGTGGCTGGCGTCTTTCCTGGCCGAGTCGGATGTGACCGACGTGGACGACTTTCGAGAGACAGGCATCTACTGGGGCGCCGAGCAGGACCGGGTCGGGCTCTGGGACTTCTCCCGCGACCCGCAGGCCCATCCCCTGGACACTCCATCTGGCAGAGTAGAGATTGCGCCGGCCGCGTACGCCGCAACCGGCTTCCCCGCCGTGCCCACCTGCCGCATGTTGGCCGCCGATCCGGCCTACCCGCTCTGGCTGGTGACGCCCCACGCCCGCTTCCGCACCCATTCGCAATACGAGACCATCCCTTGGTTCAAGAGGAGGACGCCGCAGGTGCTCTGGATGCACCCGGCCGATGCGGCGGCGCGGGGGATCGCGAGCGGGGACCTGGTGTTGGTTCGCAGCCGGCGGGGGCGGATGCGCATCCCGGCGCACGTTACGGACGAGATCATGCAGGGAGTGACGAGCCTCCTGCAGGGGACATGGCCTGCCCTGGATGCGGACGGCACCGACACGGCCGGGTGCGCCAACGTGCTCACCAGCACCGAGCCAACACTGCCCAGCCAGGGGCCGCGCACCCATTCGGTACAGGTCCAAGTAGAAGAGGGCTGACCTCAGGAGTTCTCATTCTTGGACCAGAACACGCGCTTGTAGTAGCGGCTTCAGACGCTTGGAGCCAAGAAGCGATTGAAATCGCTACTACGAGCGGCTGAGGCTGATACGGGCTAGGCCGGCCCATCCTCGCGCCGGTGCTATACTCGCATGGTAACCAAGGAAGCGAAAGGAGCTGCCATGAACATCCGGGCCGTCGAGACACCGCGCGATCTGCGCGCCTTTATCGAATTGCCCTACCGGCTGTACCGAGATGACCCGGTCTGGGTGCCGCCTCTGCGAAGCGAGCAGCGCAGCCAGTTCGACCCGAAGCCCAACCCCTTCCTGGAGCACTGCGAGTGGCAGTTGTTCCTGGCCGAGGACCGGGGCAAGGTTGTCGGGCGCATCGCCGCTTTCATCGACCGGCTGGCGAACGATTTCTGGAAGGAGCAGATCGGCCTCTTCGGGTACTTGGAAACCCCACCCTCTCCGGAGACGGCCCGGCTGCTGCTCGAGACGGCGCGCGACTGGCTGCGAGCGCGCGGCTGCACCGCCATGCGCGGGCCCTGGAGCTTTGTCTCGCAGGAATGGGGGATGGTCGTCGAAGGCTTCTCTCCCTCCCCGGTGATCATGGCTCCCTACAACCCACCCCACTACAACGACTACCTCACCGAATTCGGCATGCAGAAGGTAAAGGATTTGCTGTGCTGGAGTGTCTCGGCTGCTGACGGGTACGACATCCCCGACCGCATCAAGAAACTCACCGACGCGGTGGCGAAGCGCTACGGGGTACGAGTGCGCCAGATCGACATGCGCCACTACGACCGGGAAGTGGAGACCGTCATCGAGGTGTCCAACGCCAGCCTGACGGACAACTGGGGCTACTCGCCGGTGACCGAGGCCGAGGTACGGGCGATGGCGCGCGATATGAAGCCGGTGCTGCAGCCCAAGGGTGTGCTGATTGCGGAGGACAGCAGCGGGCGGCCGGTTGGGTTCGCCATCACCCTGCCCGACGTGAATTCGTTGCTCAAGGGACTGAACGGGCGGATGCTGCCGTTCGGTTTTCTCAAGTTGCTGTATGGCATACCGCGCCTGCGACGGTACCGCATGTTCGCCCTGGGCGTGATCCCGGAGTATCACGGCAGGGCAGTGGATAGCCTGATCTACCGTGCGCTGTACGAGTCGCTCTACACACGCGATATCTGGATGGAGATCAACTACGTCCTCGAGGACAACTGGAAGATGGTGAATGCCATTAACAAGCTGGGGGCGACTCCGTCGCGGCGCTATCGCGTGTACGAGATGGCCCTCGGCAGCTAGCCGGTCCCCAACCCGCACAGCCGCCCAATATCAGCCCAGCCGTAGGCGACTTCCACCGCGGTGACGCCCTCGTCCAGGGTGATGGCCTGCTTGCCGGCCAGCCGGCCCTCCAACTTCTCGTAGAAGGCCCGCGACGGGTTACCCTCCAGCACCCAGAGCATGAGGGAAGTGCAGCCCCGCTCCCTCAGCGCCCCGGCGATCGCCCCGACCAGCTGCCGCCCGATCCCCTGGCGGCGGAGGAGGCCGCGCACGTGCAGTGCTACCAGCTCGCTGTCGTAGGGGCCGGTGCCGCTCACCACCGGCCGGCCCAGGGCATAGCCGGCCACCTCGCCGCCATCGTCGACGGCCACGTAGAGGATGTCGTCGGGGTGAGCGGGCTGCCACTCGCGCCAGTCCTGCTCCTGCTCTTCGTAGGAAAAGTGCGCGAGGTAGCCCTCGGGCAGGAACCCCGAATAGGCGGTGCGATAGCTGTCCACCTGCACCTGGGCCAGGCCGGCGCTGTCCTCGACCGTCGCTCTGCGAATCCGTATCACGAGTCTTCCCTTCTCGCCTCCAGCACAGCCTTCAGGTTGTCCAGGACTCGTCCCCATGTGCGCTCGAGAAAGCCGGTGAACCCGGCCCACGCATCCAGGGAGCCAAGGATCGTAACGGTGAACTGCAGGATCGTGCTCTGTCCCTGCCCGTCCAGCAGGACGCGGACCTGCATCGGCGGCTCCTCGTCACCATCCCAGGTGAAGGCGAGGGATCGCTCGGGTTCCAGGAGGGTGAACTCGCCATAGGCGTTGTAGCCTTGGGTGTAGATATGATATTTGCCGCCCACCTGTGCGTCGACCTCCGCCGTCTCGCAGCACCAGGCACACCAGCCTTCTGCACTCGTAAAGGCCGCATAGACCTGGGATGGCGGCGCGAGGATGGTCCGGGTAAGTGTGATCGCTTGCTGTGGAGTGGTCATGGGCATCCTCCTCATGCTAGAATGTTCCAGACCAAGAGCAGTCGCTTGGTTTTCCGCTGGGATTATACGGCAGGGGCCTTCGCCCGTCAAGCGGGTGGTGCAGGCCACGGAAAGCGAGCATGGTGTGAGACTCTACTTCATGCGCCATGGGGAAAGCACCGCCAACCTCCTGCGCGAGTTCTCCAATAGCGGGTGGAAGCATCCGCTTACCGAAAAGGGTATCGAGCAGGCGCACGCCGCGGCGGGCGGCCTAGTCGGCGTGAAGGTCGAGCGTGTCTACTCCAGCCCGGTGCTGCGCGCCGTGCAGACGGCGCAGATCCTGGCCGAAGGCCTCTGCGCGCCGCTGGAGGTCACCGAGGCGCTGCGCGAGTGGAGCGTGGGCATCTACGAAGGGACGACCGACCCGGCCGGCTGGGAGCTGCACCGCCAGGTCCAGGACGACTGGTTTGTCCATGGGAAGCTCGACAGCCGGATGCCGGGCGGCGAGAGCTTCCTGGATATCCGGGCGCGCTTTGCCCCCTTCATAGAGGGGCTGCTGCGTTCCGGCGGGAACGACGAACGTAGCCTCGTGCTCGTCGGACATGGCGGCCTGTACATCGCCATGCTGCCGGCAATCTTCGTGAACGTCGACTGGGCATTTGCCCGCCAACAGGGCTTCCCGAACACAGCCTATGCCCTGGCCGAGACCCGACCCGGCGGGCTCTACTGCCTTTCCTGGTGTGGCGTGCCCCTGGACCCTTCCCCCTGACCTGAAATCTCACAAGATCACCCACTTTTGGGATGACAGCTCCCCTACCGGCAGGGTATGCTGTGGGCCGTGGGGCGACAAGGCCCCGGCGAATTCTACAGGCAGATCCAGAACGAGCGAGGGAGCGAAATGACCAACAGTTTTCGTGGCAAGGAAGATGGAAAGCAGGAAGGGGCAGCGGCCCGCACCGGCCTGGCATACCGCGCCGGGCTATTTGTGCTGCTCCTTCTCTGTGCGCTGGCGATCTGGTTGTTCGGTTCGAGCTACTACATCGCCTTTCCCACCAACGGTAGCGCCGTCTACGCGGCAGCTCTGACAGCCGCCTTCCTGCTGGCCGCACTACTGCTGAAGGCCAATGCAAAGACGGCCCGATACTGGCCTGTCGCATACGCCTTCTTCGTCGCTGCGGTTGTCAACCTCGTCTCGGCGCTCTTTGGTGGCTCCTACGGCACGGTGGCGCGCTCTCTCGGCGTGTCGCCGGGCTCGAACCAGGGCCAGGCGCTGCAGAAGGTGTACGAAGCCCTGCTGGTTGCCGTCCCCATCGTCGTGTTGGCCAGGCTCTCGGGCGCGGACCTGGGCTCGCTGCTGCTCAAGCGAGGGGACCTTCGCTGGGGCCTTGGTATCGGCGCCCTGGTGCTCTTCAACCTGATCACCTCGGCGTTCATCTTCTACGGGACCGGCTACAGCCCGGCACAGCTCGGCTCGGCAGCCGGGTGGGGACTGGTGTTCGCCCTCTGCAACGGCTTCCTAGAGGAGCTGTGGCTCAGAGGGCTGTTTCTGAAGCGGCTCGTGCCGCTGATCGGGGTCGCAGGCGCCGTCCTCCTTACGTCCGTCTGGTTTGCCGCGCTGCATTCGCTTGCGGTCGCCTACATGCCGGCCGCCGTCGTCCCGATCTTTGTGGTGAACACGCTTACACTCGGCCTGGCGTGCGGGATCCTGATGGTCAAGACGGATTCCATCTGGGGGGCCGTCCTGATCCACGCCGGCGCCGACTTTTTTCTCTTCCTCGCCATGCTGGCGAGCCAATAGGATGGGCATCTCGCCCGCCGACCGCGGAAAAGCAGGCTCCGGCTGCCTTTGGGCCAACCGGAGCCTGATGGTGTTCCCCAAACCCTATCATGGGCCAAACATCTCGCCGATCACGGGGTTGATGAGGTCCCAGCGCGGCAGGAGCACGGCCGCGCCATCGGCACGCGTGTAGCTGGACACCAGCGGGTGTTCCAGCACCACCTGCTGCAGGTTGCTCAGGTCCATCCGCGCTGCCAGGAAGGCCAGCCGGGCCAGTCCACCCAGCCCCAGGTCGGTCTTGACCCCATCCAGCACGGTGGACGCCAGCGCGGGCCAACGCACGATACTCGAAGGGCTCAGTGCCTTCTTGCGGATGGCAAGCAGTATGAGCTGCTGCCTCTTCGCCCGGTCGAAATCGCTCGTGCTCATCCGAGAGCGTGCATACTCGATCGCCTGTGTGCCGTCCATGTGCTGGAGGCCGGCATCAAAGTGCACCGTCTTGTAGCCGTAGGGGTCCTCGGGCTTGGGGTTCGGGTAGCGGGTATCGTGCAGGGTCTTGGGCACGTCGACCTCGACGCCCCCCAACGCGTCGACGATCTCCACAAAGGTATTGAAGTCGACCAGCAGGTAGCCGTCGATGGGGATGCCAAAGCTCCCCTCGATGGTCGCTTTCAGCAGGTTCGGCCCGGCGTCGGGACCGTCTTCCTGTGCCCCCCAGAAATGCGCCGTATTGATCCGGTCCTCGCCATAGCCCGGGATCGGCACCTGCAGGTCGCGCGGGATCGAGAGGATGCCGGCCTGCCGGCTGGCCGGATCGGCCGTGAAGACCAGGATGGTGTCGGTGCGGTAGGTCCAACCCGTTCCATTGCGCCGGTCGATGCCCAGCAGCAGAATGTTGGTCCGGCCGCCGCCGGCGGCAGACTGCACGGCGGGGATGGCGACCACCGCCAGCAGGCAGAAGGCCAAGAGCCCCAGAATGACGACGAGCGCTGCCAGCAGGCCGCCGGTGCGGCCCCTGGGGCGCGCACGGGGCGCGGCCGCCGGCATCGCGGCGCCGCTTTGCCGATTCGCCCGCTCTTTGGGAGGCGCGGGAACCCATAGTTGCTCTTTCACGCCGGTCAATGTAGCACGATCCGGGTGGAGGCGCAAGAGGGGAAGCCCCTCACTCCCTCACCTCATCCCAGGCCTATCGCTCGCGGGCGACTTGCAGCCGGCACCAGGCGTACAGCGCATCGTACACCTCGAACTGGTGCTCCAGGTTCTCCAGGTCATCGGGGAAGCGGAGGCCGTAGCCCACGGCAATCGCCTCGAGCCCGCGGGCTATGGGGTCCGAGTCGAGGTCGTCCTCGATGTCAGCGGCGTGGACGATGTGTGCTAGGCGCAGCAGGGCTACGTCGGTGAGGCCGTAGCGCTCCACGATCGTCTCAAAGGAGCACTTGTTGTCGCGGTGTCCCAGCTCCACGCCGGGCGCGTCAAAGGGGATTGCGCCTGTCTCTTCGGCCATCTTCTTGATCTGGCTCTTGGGAACGAAGAGGAACTCGGCTTCCGAGTCCACGAACCGGGCGATGAGCCAAGGGCAAGCCACGCGGTCCACGTGGACATGCGAGCGTGTAATCCATTTCATGGTGGGTCTCCTTTCACTGCCCGGATTCGGCCACGACAATGTCACGGCCGAGGAGGCCATACCAGGCCGTGCCCAGCAGGCCGAAGCCAAAGGCGGCCAGCAGGTTGGTGGCCGGCGAGACGTTCCAGAGGAACGCCCCGCCGAAGGCCGCCACCGAAACAAGCAGATCGCGCGCGAGGTAGTAGGCCCCGAACATGCCCGCCTTCCTGCCTTCGGGCGCCAGGTCCATGATCAGCGCCTTGCGGGTCGGCTCTCCGAACTCTTTGAGCCCGCGGATGACAAAGGCCAGTACCATCGGCCAGAAAGAACGGCTGAAGAGCAGGATGAGCGGAAAGAGGGTGAAGAAGCCAAAGGTCGCCACCACGAACGGCTTCTTGTGGCTTCGGTCGGCCAGGTAGGCGACCGGGATGTAAACGAGCATCGCCGTGACCATCTCCACCGCCGTCAGGATGCCGAACTGCACCGGCGTGATGCCGTGCACTGTGATCGCCCAAATCACCACGAAGGCGTACGGGATCTGCTCGCAGAAGCGGACCAGGATATCGGCCACCAGCAGGATGCGCAGCGAGGGGCTCATCAGGGCGAGCATCTTGAAGGGGCTTGGCTCGGCCGGCTTGGCTTCGCGCCCCGGCTCGCGGATGAGGCGCTGCTGCAGCACGAGCGCCACGCCGGCCAGCGCCAGGGAGGCGACAAAGGCCACTCGCACGCCGTCCTTGGTTCCATATCGAGTGATGATCAGGCCACCCAGGAGCGGGCCCAGCGCCATGGGGATGCGCCGCACCAGCGAGTGCATCGAGACGCCCATCGTGCGCTTGTTCTTGGGCAAGGCCGCCGAGACCATGCCCATCGTCGCCGGCAGCGAGATGGCCGTCCAGGAGAGAAAGAAGACGGCGCCGACGAGGACCGCCTGCCATTGAGGGAAGAGGATGACGATCAGGAAGCCGGCCATGGCCAGCAAGTTGAAGAGGAGTAGGGCGCGCTTGGTGCCCAGACGGTCGCTCAGATAGCCGCCGGGGAAGGAGTACAAGGCGCTGAGCAGGTTGTCCATACCGTTGAGCAGCCCGACGACGATCGTGGTGCCGCCCAGGGCCAGGACGTAGACGGGCAGGAAGCGCTCGGCCATCTTCTCGCCCATGCCCACCAGGACGACCATCGCCAGCAGGGCGACGATGTTCCGCCGCAGGCCGAGGAACTCGACGAGGGATGGGCGGCGGCGCGTGGACGGGGATGGGCCGCTCATGGAGTTATGTGAAATAGATCGGATTCGTCACCGATGCCGGAACGGACGGCATGCCCGGCACGAACGCCCGCAGAACCTCCGCCCGCACAAAGCCAGGTGCTTCCACCGCATAGGCCAGCGAGACGTCCCCGGCGGACGGTGCTGCAAGAAGCACGTCGCTCCCCCGGTTCGTCACGATGCGCACCACGTCCCCTGCCCGCAGCCCCTGCGCGTGGAGTTGGACCTCCTTCACCTCCGCCCAGCATACGCTGTCGCCCATGATTGCCTCGCCGGCCGCCAGCTCCAACACCGGTCCCCCGGGCGCGAAAGTGATGAAGGAATGCCCGGCCCGCACCGCCGCCAGGATGTCGCTCGGACCGGCCGACTCGGCGTAGACACCCATCGTCGGCCCGCCCAGGAAGATGAAAGGAGTGTCCCGGTGGTAGTCGCTTCCGCCGCAGGCGGCGATCTTGCTCTCCGGCGCACAGCCGCCGGTGCCAGTACTCCAGCGCACGCAGGTTGCACTCCCGCATCGGGCCGTTCCAGATCTCGATGCAGTCGTGCGGCAGCGCCTGGACGTCAAAGCGAAAGTCCCAGGGCGCATCGAAGGGATGGTTGATCGTGATGAGCGCGCCGCGCGCGCGGGCCGTCTCGAAGCGCTCTCGTACCTCTTCGAGGCCGTTGGCGGCAAAACAGCCGTCGAATGGCCGGTCCACCCCCAGGAAGCCGGCATGCCCCCGGTAGTGGGTCCACTCGAGGCCGGGAATCATCGTCACCCCTTCCACCTGGGGCAGCGAATCGCGCGAGATGGGTTGGTTGTGATCGGTCATGACCAGGAAGTCGAGGCCGTTGCGTAGCGCCTTCCATGCCAGCTCCTCCGCCGTATGGACGCCGTCGGATGCCAGGGTGTGCGTGTGCAGGTCGCCTCTGAGAAGCCTTCTCTTCTTGAGCCCCAGGCTGATGTCGTACTCGACCGTGACGCCTTCGGGGGCCACCATGTAGGCCCCGACGAGGATTTGCCACTCGCCGGGGACGATCGGGCACCGGCGATAGCCCGGCGTCGCATGTGCTTCGCTGACGGAGACTTGCGTCTTGTCCGAGCCCGAGACGCCGACCTGCTCTCCCCTCGGGTCCAGAAGCCCCAAATCGACGATGTTGACTTCGGGCCGGCCGGTAAAGGCGCCTTGGTCGAGCGGCTGCTCCTTTTCCGCGTGCCTCTCATATCGATAGGTGAGCGCGATTGACTCAATCCCCTCCGGCACCCGGAAGGGCAGCGTGAAGTAGCTGCCCTCCCGCTCGTGGTCGATGTGAAGCGAAAGGTGAAGGATCTCTACCATGGTTAGCCCTGCGACTCGGCCTTTTCGGGCAGGGGGGGTGCGCTCTCTCCCTTGGGGAAGTTGATCAGCCAGGAAAATCCAAAGCTAATCACCATCAGTACGATGGGACACAGGGCCAGCAGGAAGCGTGCCGCATCGCCCGGCCTGGTGCCCGGGTTGTCGCCGCTCTCGAAGCCAAAGATCTGGAACACGAGCAAGAAGGCGGCGCTGGTAAAGAGGCCGTTCAGGCGGTTCATGAATCCCAGCGCGTTGGAGATGATCCCCTCGCGCCGCACCTGGTGCTTGCGGGTGTCTTCGTCCATCACCTTGGCGTTGATCAGGTCCATGGTCGTGATCACGCCGGCAAAGCCAAAGCCCACCAGCGCGCTAAAGATCAAGGCCGTCACCAGGGAATTCGCAAAGTAGAGGGGGATGAAGGCGAGGGCCAGCGCGAGCAGCGCGGCCCGCCACACAGGCATCAGCGAGAACCGACGCACCAGGCGGGCCCAGACCGCCACGCAGCCGATGGCGATGAGCAGCACAGCGGCAAAGAGGAACGTCGACTGGCTCTCGCTGATCTTGAGCGTGTACTTCACAAAGAAGGGCATCGAGACCAGCACCAGCGACATGGCCGCGCTGTAGAAGGCGTTGGCAAAGCCGGCCATCCAGAACTTGCGGTTGAGGAAAAGATCCTTCAGGCTGCTCCAAAGGCCGGGTTTGTTCTCGTCGACCCCGACCCGAACCTCCCTCGAAGTCAAGCTCATGTAGAGGATCACCACGCCACCCAGGATCCCGTAAAGGATGGCGGTCATCTGGTAGCCGATGGCTTTGGTCACCATGGGCGTAAGGGCAATGGAGATGATCATCGCCACAAGCTGGAACGCCTGCCGCAAGGCGTTGGTCGATGCGCGGCTGGCGTCGGTGCGAAATAGCTCGGGGAAGAGCGCCCCATAGTTGGCGTTGATCACCGAGTCGAGCGTGCCGGCCAGGATGTAGAAGAGCATGGCGTAGGCGAAGAGGCTCTTGCCCGCCATGAACTCGGGCGTGGAATAGAAGGCGATGAAGGTGAGGATCAGGAGTGGGGTGCCGATCACCAGCCAGGGCCGCCGCCTCCCCCAGCGGGTGCGTGTCCGGTCGGAGAGAAAACCGTAGATGGGGTTGTCCAGGGCGTCGATGAAGGCGTAGACGAACAGGATCGCCGCCATCTGCTTCGTGGTCATGCCCAGCTTGTCGACGTAGTAGTAGGCCGCATACGTCTTGAGCATGTTGATCGGGATGGAGGTCCCGAACATGCCGATGGCATAGTTGAATGATTTCCAGCGCTCCGAAAGTGCCCTCTTCATTGTGGCTCCTCCTTGCGATAGACTGGCCGGCCCACGTCGCCCGGCATCCGCCCGACAGCATACCACACAGGCCAACGCACGGCAAACGGGGTATCGAGGGCATCGAGCCACTTCCGGGGCAAGCTGAATTCGACCACGCAGCAGCCTGG
This sequence comes from uncultured Chloroflexia bacterium, assembly GCA_963701775.1. Taxonomy (GTDB): domain Bacteria; phylum Chloroflexota; class Anaerolineae; order JAAYZQ01; family JAAYZQ01; genus DAOQVR01. Next base: position 7,738 of record CAVPBH010000019.1, on the reverse strand, counting down.
AATCGGTGTGCTGCAATCCAGCCCTCGGTGTCCTCTGCCCTTCACCTTGTCAGTGGTGCGATCCTCTGCGTGCCCGCCCAGGCTCTGCGCCTTGCCCGGCAACGCGAAGCGTAGTATGATGCCCCTATCCGGCGAATGCCAGGCCTCCTGTCCCACAGGAGGCCTGACAGTAGAAGGAGGACTCATCCATGCAGCCATCTCGTTGCACGGCGTGCGGCGCGTCCTTCCCGCCCGAGCACGCCGCGGTGCCCCTTCTGCGGCCAGTACTTCCGGCCTGCGGCCGCGGCGGCACCCCAGCCACAGGCCACTGCCCAACCGGCCGCTGCCTCCAACGCCGTCATCTTCCGGCGCCAGGCCGATCCGACCGAAAACGCCTTCGCCGTCTCCCTCCCCCAGGGCTGGCTCGTGGAGGGCGGCGTCCAGCGCGCCGACCATATGCGCCAGATTGTCTCCGCGCAGACGATCGAGGCCAAGATCGACTTTGCCGTCAAGCGCGACCCGCAGGGCTCGGTCATGGTCCGCTGGTGCCCCGAGATGAAATACGCCGACGTGAGCATGACCCCGGCCGGCATGATGGGCATGTTCCCGCCGGGCAGCAACTACCAGGGCATGATCGTCTCGCCTGTCATCCCCGCCGTCCCCTTCCTAGCGCAGGTGGTCTTTCCGTGGGCCCATCCCGCGGCCACCCAGGCGCGCATGGTCGACCAGAAGCCGCTGCCGGACAAGGTCCAGGTCCACCTGAAGCTGCAGGCAGCCAGCGGCCTGCCCTGGCAGTTCCAGTTCGATGCCGCTCAGGTGACCTTCGAGTATGTCGAGGGAGGCGTCCAATACCTGGAGCGCGCCCTGGCCGTCATCGAGAGCCGCGGCTCGCAGTTCGCCGGCGCCTGGAGCAACACCGAGACGGTCTACTGGCGCGCCCCGGCCCGGGAGATGGCGCAGTGGGAGCCGGTGCTCCTGCACATCCGCGAGTCGGCCGCGCTCAACCCCGAGTGGCAGGCGCACGAGCAGGTCAGCCAGCAGGTGCTGATGCAGTCCTTCCAGAATGCCCAGCAGGCCGACATCGCCCGCGCGCGGGCACGGATGGACACGCAGCACTACATCCAGCAGGTTGCGCAGGAAATCGCCGAGCACCGCGACCGGACCCAGGCCGAGATCCGAAACGACATGTACCTGACCATGACGAGCCAGGAAGAGTTCGTCAACCCCTACTCCGGCAAGGTGGATCTGGGCTCCAACCAGTGGAAACAGCGTTGGGTGAGCGAGTCCGGCGACGAGTTCTACACCGACGACGAGTCCTTCGATCCCAACACGCCCGGCATCCTAGACCGGCGCGATTGGCGGCGGACGCCGGTCCGGCCCCGCTTCCCGAGCTAGGGACAAGTGCGCATGAACGTGCCCATCACTCTTTTGCTGTTGCTTGCCCTGCTACTGGCCGGGTGCGGCAGCGCCTCCCCGCGTGCCACGGTTACACTCGGCATCTACTCTGGCCTGCCCGACCCCTCCTGGTCGCTGACCAGATCCCAGGCGCTCACCCTGGCCGGGATGTTGGACCGGCTGGAGCCGGTCGAGGGACAGCTGCCCGAGGGCGGGCTGGGTTACCGTGGCTTTGCCGTGGAGCTGGCAGGCTCCGACGTGGGAGAGGCTGTACGGGCCGATGCCGGCCTGGTGGAGGTCACCGGGCCCGGCGGCACCCGGCTCTACCAGGACCCCGAGCGCGGCGTGGAGCGTTGGCTGCTGGAGACGGGCCGGAGCATTCTGTCCCCCGAGATAGTGCGGGAGATCGAACGGGCGCTACAGGGGCCGGCGCCGTAGCGGTCACGCCCAGGGAGTTTCGCCAAGCCGCACTCACTCGGCAGAGGGCGCCTTGCGCCCATCTGCACGTCCACGCAGAAGCGTGGCGCCAGGCTCAGACGGCAAGATGGCTGCTGCGTCGAAATGACGGAGGGTAAGCGTTGTCCTGGTTAGCCACGGCGGAGTTGACAGCCAGGCCGAAACAGGGTATACTGGGATCAGACAATGGAGGTGGATGCCGTTTGCGTGGAGACCAGGGCTACACCGGTATCTCGAAGACCAAACAAGCGCCAGGGGAGTCGGCTGCCCTGGCGCTTGCGCATAAGAAAACCCTTTGAAAGGAGCGTGCGATGGATTCAGGTATGATCGGCAAGATCGAGAAGGCAAAACGCTACGCCGGGGAGCCAGAGCGGATCAGGTTTGAGCAGTTCCAGCTCAAGTTCCAGGGCACGAACGGGCCCCACACCGTGACCTATGACCGCGGGAAGTGGCACTGTACCTGCCACTTCTTCGCCACGCGCGGCGTATGCAGCCACAGCATGGCGCTGGAGCGCATCCTGGGGGTCATGCTTCCGGCCGAGGCCATGGCCCCGGCCCCGGCCGACCCAGTTCTGGTGATGGCGTAGGAGAAACCACTGCTTCTGGGGGACGGGCTGACGCCCGTTCCCCTTTTTTGTTCCCTCAAACCTCCAAGCGGCCCTGCAGCCCGCCACTCACAAGGGCCACCAGCCGCACCGGCGTGATCCGGTTGTGCAGATCCTCATCGCTCGTCGCATAGGCCCGCAGGTAGTTGCCCGTCAGCCCGCTCCACGTGCGGCCCGCGGCCGACTCTCGGGCGGACTCCCAGAGCACCTCCATGCGGCGGCCGAGAAAGCGCTGCTGGAATGCCTTCTGGCCAGCGGCAGCGACCCGGCGCATGGCGGCAGCGCGCTCCTCTTTGACGGCAGGCGGCACCTGGCCGGGCATGCCTGCGGCGGGCGTGCCGGGGCGCGGCGAGAAGGGAAAGACGTGGGCGCGCGCCGGGCCCAGTGCTTCTACCAAGGCCATGCTCTTGGCGAATTCTTCCTCCGTCTCGCCGGGAAAGCCCACGATGAGGTCAGTGGTCAGGGCCAGGTCAGGGATGGCCACGCGCGCCGCATCGACCAGGCGGGCAAACTCGGCCGTCGTGTAGCGGCGCGCCATGCGCCGCAGCGTGGCATCGCAGCCGCTCTGCAGCGGCAGGTGCAGGTGAGGGCACAGCCGGCCATTCTCCCACAGCCGCAGCGCGCCGCTTGGCAGGTCCCACGGCTCGATGGAAGAGAGGCGCAGCCGAGGCACGCCCGTCTCGGCCAGGATGCGCGACACCAACTCCCACAGGTCGACCCCCAGCCCACCACCCCGGTCGCGGCCATAGGCGCCGATGTGCACCCCGGTGAGGACGACCTCCTGGTAACCTGCCTCGCGCCGCGCCCGAACCTCGGCCACGACCTCGTCCGGCGGCCGGCTGCGCTGCGGTCCGCGCGCGGTGTGGATGATGCAGTAGGTGCAGGCGTTGTCGCACCCGTCTTGGATCTTGACCAGGGCGCGGGTATGCGCATGGAACGCGGGATGGGCCCGTGTCGATCCCGGGACCAAGTCCGGGCCAGCCAGAAGCCGGCCGAGCTGCTCCTTGTCCCGGTTGCCGGCGACAAGCACAACGCCGGGCAGCTCCCGCACGTCGGCCGGAGCCAACTCAGCATAGCAGCCGGTCACGACCAGGCGTGCAAGGGGGTTCTCGCGGTGTAGGTGGCGCAGGGCCTGGCGCGACTTTTGGGCAGCGACGCCCGTCACCGCGCAGGTATTGAAGACGCACACGTCCGCCTCGGCCGCGGAGGCGACTATCTCGTGGCCGGCCTGCGCCAGCGCCTCGGCCAGCGCGTCCATCTCGGCTTGGTTGAGCTTGCAGCCCAGGCTGCCCAGGTAGGTGCGCATACAATCCCTGACCCGATTGTACCACGCCGTCGTCCGGCAGTGCAACCTTCCAGGAAGCTCGACGGGGGCTAGGCAGCGAATTGGCCCCGCGACCGGCAGGATGGTATAATGACCGGCACCATGCAAGAGCCTGCCTGGAAACACTACCTGACCGACTACAACGAGGGGCTGGGCGTCGTCTACGAGCGCCTGGTCCTCAACGACTTTCTGGCCGCGCTCCAGAAGGAGTACGCGATCGGGACGGTGCTGGAGGCGCCCCTCTACGGCATGGCCGGCGTATCGGGCATCAACAGCGTGGCCCTGGCACAGGGCGGCGCCCAGGTGACCCTCCTGGACGACAACGCCGAGCGGCTGACCGGCGTGCAGCGCCTCTGGGGCGAGCTTGGCCTGCCCGCCCAATTCCTCCTACACGCAAGCCTGGGAGCGGCTGCCCTTCGAAGACGGCGCCTTTGACCTCGCATGGAACTGGGCGGCTCTGTGGCACCTTTCGGGCGGAACCTCCGACGCCGGCGAGCGGCCGGCGGCCCTGCTGCACGAGCTGGCGCGTGTGTCGCGCCGGGTCGTCTTTGTGGCCATGCCCAACCGCGCCCAGGTGGGGTACCTGCTGCGCAAGTACCTGCTCGAGCGCGACTTTGTCCAGCTACGTAGACGAGCGATGGGCCGACATCCGCCGCGTGCGCCGCGTGCTGGAAGGCGCCGGGGTGCGCATCGTGCGCGAGGGCGTGCTCGGACGTGCCCCCCTGGCCCGATACGGTCATGCCGGCCGCCGACGTGCTGAAAAAGCTGGGCATCCGCTCGAAAAAGCTAGAGGGCCGTTTCAGCGCCGAAAGCTGGAGGTGGAGCACCATGGCCTACTACCTGGGCGAGCAGCCCGAGACCTACGACCGTGTGATGCGCTATGCCTGGCTTGACCATGCGCGGCTCCCCTGGCGTCTCAAGGCGATCTGGGCCCATCACCACTACCTGCTCGGACTGAAGGTCGACGGATGAAACGACGATCAGCCGGCCCTGCACGCCATCATCTTGGCGCTGTATGCTGCCTTCGCGGTCATCATGACCTGGCCTTTGGCGCAGCACCTGAGCACGCACGTGCCGGGCAGCTACACCTGGGCGTTCGACGAGTACACCTTCCTCTGGAACTCCTGGTGGTTCCGGTATGCCATCACCGAGCTGCACCAGAACCCTCTGTACTCGACCCACACCTTTTACCCACTTGGCGTCGGCCTCATTCTCTACACCTACAACATCTTCAACGCCCTCGTGGCGCTCCCCTTCCAGTCGTTCCTCTCGCTGCCGGCCATCACCAACCTGACCTTCCTGTTGGCAACGGTGCTGAGCGGCTACGGCACCTTCCTGCTCGTGCGCTACCTCCTCCGGCCGGCCGGCGCCCAGGCCGCTGATCCTGACGTCCGCCCGGCAGTTTCGGCGGCCTTCCTGGCGGGGCTCATCTACGCCTTTGGCTCCAATCGCATGGTCTATGCCGCCATCGGTCACTATGACTTGTGGAGCACCCAGTGGATCCCCTTCTACGCTCTCTACCTGGTCAAGACGATCCAGGAGCCACGCATGCGCCATGCGGTCCTGGCCGGCCTCTTCCTGGTCCTGGCCATGCTGGCCGAGATGATCTTTGGCGTTTTCCTGGCGGCGTTGACCCTGATCCTGCTGGCCTTTGTGGCCGGCCGGCGGCTTCGGCGCAAGGAGCCGGTGGGCGCCGGGTTGGTGCCTGCCCCCGGGCTAGTACGGCGGCTGGTCATGCTCGTCGTCGTGGCAGGCGTACTATACGCGCCGCTGCTGGTGCCCATCCTGCGCGAGATGCGGGCCGGCTATGAGCTGGCCGGCTGGGGCGACGCCGAAAAGCTCTCCGTCGACCTGCTCGGCTTTGTGAGCCCGACCGCCCTGCACCCACTGGGCGGCGATTGGGCCGACACCCTTCGCCAGGTGCGGGAAGGGACATCGCGCTTTTCCGACGTGAACACCGTCTTTTTGGGCTGGGCAGCACTGGCGCTGGCCCTGGCCGGCAGCGTCGTCTACCGCAAGAGGCTGGCTGCCTGGATCACCGGCGCGCTGGCCTTTGCCCTCCTCTGTTTGGGGCCGCTGCTGCAAGTCAACGGCCGGTCGCTGTTCAACCTCGATGGCCTGGAGACCACGGTGCCCCTGCCCTTCCTCCTGCTGCACTACCTGCCGGTGGTCAAGGCCAACCGGGTCCCCAACCGTTTCAGCGTCGTTCTGATGCTTGCGATTGCGGTGTTGGCGGCGTTCGGGGCCTATTGGCTGCTCACCAGGCTGGCCGGCGGCAGGGGGCGAGGGGCCAGGGCCCGCACGATTGCTGCTGCCGCCTGCACCGTGCTGCTCTCCGCCCTGCTCCTCTTCGAGCGTTGGTCGGTGCCGCTGCCCCTGACCGATGCCCGGGTGCCCGAGGTGTACGACCGGCTGGCGGCCGACCCCGACGACTATGCCATCCTGCAATTGCCCCTGGGCTGGCGCAATAGCTTCGGCGTCCAGGGCGCCGAGGACACGCGGACGCAGTACTTCCAGACGGTCCACCACAAGCGGCTGCTGTCGGGCAACATCTCGCGCAACCCGGCCTACAAGTTCGACTACTTTGCGGGCATACCGGTCCTGGAGTCGCTCATCACCCTGGAGACATACGGGGAGGTAGATGCCGCGCGCCGGGCATCCGACCGCGCGACCGCCGGGGAGATGCTCAGCTTCTACGACATCCGCTACGTCGTGGTGGCGCCGGGCATCGAGGGGCGTCCACCCTACGTCGACACGCGTGCTGCGGCGGTGGCCTACGTCGAAGAGGTCCTGCCGGTGAAGAAGGTCTACGACAAAGACGGCTGGCTGCTGTACCAGGTGCAACAGCCTCCCCTGCCCGCCTCCCTCACCGTCGACTTGGGCTCGGGCGAGCCGCTGGAGGCGATGGCACTAGGGGAGGGCTGGTCGGGCGCCGAGTCGATCCAGTCGTCCACCTCCCACTGGGCGCAGGCGCAGGACGCCAGGCTGCTCCTGCCCGCGGCGGGTGGTGCGGACTATTCCCTGGCAGTGCGGGCACTGCCCCTCGACTACCCCGGCGCCGAGCCGCAGCAGGCGACTCTCTCGGTCAACGGCACAGAGGTGGGGACGGCGACGATGTCGCCCGGCTGGCTGACCTACACCTGGGAAGTCGACGCCTCCATGCTGCGGCATGGCGTGAATGACCTGCGCTTCGGCTTCAGCCGGCTGGAGGCACCCGCACAGGTGATACCCGGCGACGGGCTGATCGGCCAGACGGGGGTAGTGGCGCCGGTCGCGATCGAGGTGAACAGCGGCGGGCCCGACGGCTTTGCCTACATCACGATCGGTGACCCGGCCTCCGGCAAAGTCGTGGACGGCTCCCTGCACAGCTCCCGGCTACAACATGGCGGTGATCGACGCCAAGACAGGCCGCCTGCTGGAGAAAGCCGCCTTTGACCTGACGGAGACGGGCAGTGAGCAGGAAGCAGCCGACATGGTGGCCTGGATGGGCAGCATTCCCCGAGGAAGCATTGTCGCCGGGGCGCTGCCAGGGCTGCCAGACACCCTACATGATCACGGAAGTGGCAGAAGCGTTCCTCACCATCGGGGCAACCGCGACGGTCGGAAAGAAGACGGACTGCTCGCACGCGGTCATCGGCGTCAAGGGTGCCGCCTCCGGGACGGCGCTCGAGGCCTACTCCCCCGCCGGTAGTTGGCTGCGAGCCGCGCCCGATCGCAGGACGCTGGCGATGGCCGTGGACAAGGTGACGTGGGAGCGGATGGAAAGGTGAGCGGCGGGGCTCCAGATCGGCCTCTGGGCCGGCAGGAAACCCGAGGGCCGGCGGGCCCGGCGTCTCACCTGCGCTGGATCGACCTCCCTGGTTGCCCTCCTGCTCGGCGCCGGGGCGCTGGCGCTCTACGTGCGCTGCCTTGCGCCCGGCCTGCTCCAGGGAGACGCGGGCGAGCTCCAGTTCGCGCCCTACCTGCTGGGCGTGCCCCA
>CAVPBH010000018.1:0-256590 GCA_963701775.1 uncultured Chloroflexia bacterium | reverse complement strand
GAGTCGTGGCCGGCCTGGTCAACCGCGCGCAGATGCGCTGTCAAGGTCCGCGCCCGACTGGTTTTCTGAATCCAGCGCCCGCGCCACGCGACCTGGAGATCGTCTTCGTCGTGGGAGATGCTGCTCTGGCTGCAGTCGAGTTGGACGATGTTATTGGTGAGCTTGGTGCGAGCGCCTGGCGTGCAGGGTCCCAGCCAGGCAGTATCCGTGTTGTTGCGCAGGTAGAGGGCGTTGGCGGCAGGCTCGTACAAGACGTTGAGGGCCTTGAGGTCGGCGACGGAAGTGCCGAGCAGCAGGCGGGCCGTGGCGACATCGCTCCAGCCATTGGGGTCGCTGTAGGACGTGGTGAAGGTGTGCCATTCGCCGACCTTGCCCTGGGACCCGTCGGGCGTGAAGGCGACGGGTTGCGGAAGGCCCTCTCCGGCGCCATAGAATCACGTAGGCCCTGCCCGGCACAGCCTGGGTCTTGCCGCAGTAGGCCCCGATGAGCAGGTCGTCGATGCCGTCGCCGTCCATGTCCCCTGCTCGGGCGACGTCGTACCCTGAGAAGTGGTCGGCTCCCTCCCCCACATAGATTACATCTGCCTGGGACAGAGGGAATGCGTCGCCCCAGTCGGCGTCTGGCCGTCCGTAGACGAGATAGGCCGCCCCGGCGTTCTCTCCGCCCCGGGCGTTGTGGGGGGCGCCGATCAGCAGGTCGTCGTAGCCGTCCGTGTTGACGTCTCCGACCCCGGCCACGCGGCGACCCGACTGGTCACCCGAGCTCTCGCCCAGGAACGCCGCGTCTGCTCCGGCCAGGGAAAAGTCCATGCCCCATTCGGCCGCCGGCCTGCCCGAGGATCAGGTAGGTCTTGCCCGCTTCTGCCCCCGCCTGCTCGTTTCGCGAGGCGCCGATAATCATGTCATCCAGGCCATCGCCGTTCACGTCACCGGCCCATGCCACGCGCCGCCCCGACTCGTCGTCAGCCGTCTCCCCGAGGAAGGAGGCGTCGGCCTGGGACAGGCTGTAGTGCATCCCCCAGTCGGCCACGGCCCGGCCCAGGATCAGCCAGCTCTCGCCTGCACCCAAGCCGCCGTCTTCGCTGGTAATCGACCCGATAAGCAGGTCGTCGAAACCATCGCCGTTGACATCGCCTACACCTGTGGCCGACCGGCCGGCGCGATCGCCCTCCACTTCTCCCACGAACGAGGCGTCCGCTTGTGCTAGGGGGTAGTTCGTGCCCCAGCCGGCCTGGCTCCGGCCCAGGACTAGGTACACCTGCCCGCTGTCCATACCCGCAGAGTCATTCTGGGGCGACGTCACGAGGAAATCGTCCAGCCCGTCTCCGTTCACGTCGCCGGCCGTGGATACATAGTAGCTGGCAAAGTCATTCTCGTGCTCCCCCAGGAAGGATGCGTCGGCGTCGTCTACCGGCAGAATCCTGGCCCCAATCGGCCTCTTGTCGGCCCAGGAAGAGAAAGGCCTTGCCCTGGTAAGGCTCAGCTCCTCTGCACTTCCATCCACTAATGAGCAAGTCATCGTAGCCATCGCCGTTCACGTCGCCTGCCGCATGGTTCTGGCGGCCGGTCATACCCCCGAAGGGGCAGCCCACGAACGAGGCGTCTGCCTCCGCGAGCAGGTTCTGCTGCCCCGGCCACTCGTCACGTGGGCGGCCCAGGACAAGGTAGGCCTTGCCCGGCGCGGGAATCCCCTCCCCCGCCTTGGGCGAGCCGATGACGAGGTCGCCGTAGCCGTCGCCGTTCACGTCACCCGCGGGAGACGCGGAATAGGCGTCCCAATCGTCGACCTCTCCGACAAAGACCAGGTCGGCGTCGGCCAGGTCCACGATCACCGTCTGGAAGTGCTGGGCCTGGCTTTGGCCCGGCGATCCGGCGGAAACCAGTACGAGTAGAGCAAGAGCTGCGAGAAAGGTGTGTCGTGTTCGCATCGTTCCTCCTAGATCGAGTTCGCCGCAGACGCCAAAGCTTCCTTGTGCGCTAGACGCACGCCCAAAGGGTCATGGCAACAACGTCCAGGTGCCCAGCGACAAGAAGCCCGAGTCGTGGCCTGCCTGGTCGGCGGCGCGCAGGTGTGCGATCAAGAGGCGAGTGCGATTGGTCCTCTGGATCCAGCGACCGCGCCAGACAACCTGGATGAGATCGTCGCCGTCGTTGGAGGCGCTGCTCTGGCTACAGTCGAGCTGGACGATGTTGTTGGTCAGCTTGGTTCGCGTGCCCGGAGTGCAGGGCCCCAGCCAGGCAGAATCGGCGCTATTGCGCAGGAAGAGGGCGTTGGCGGCCGGCTCGTACAAGACGTTGAGGGCCTTGAGATCGGCGACTGAAGTGCCGAGCAGCAGGCGTGCCGACGCGATGTCGCTCCAGCCGTTGGGGTCGCTGTAGGAGGTGGTGAAGGTGTGCCACTCACCGACCTTGCCCTGGGGTGCGTCGGGGGTGAAGGCGATGGGTTGCGGGATGCCTGAGCTCGTGCCAAAGACCACGTAGGCCAGGCCGCCCGCTTCTCCGGGCTCGTCGGAGCGGTAGGCGCCGATGAGCATGTCGTCCACGCCGTCGCCGTCGAAATCCCCGGCGCGGGCGATATCGTAGCCGGCCCGGTCGTTGGCCGCTTCGGCCACATAGATCGTATCTGCCTCGGCCAGGGTCAAATCGAGGCCCCAATTGGCCTCGGGCCTGCCGTAGAACAGGTACGCCGTGCCTGCGTTGTCGCCTCCCCGCCCGTTATGGGGTGCGTCCACGAGGAAATCGTCGTAGCCGTCGCCGTTGACGTCGCCGGCACCGCTCACCCGGCGTCCGGCCTGGTCGTCCGCCGCCTCACCCAGGAAAGACGCGTCGGCGAGGGATGCCGGGTAGCGCAGGCCCCAGTCTGCGGCGGCCCGTCCCAGGAAGAGGTAGGCTTTGCCTGAGTCGATGGCGTACTGGTCGTTGTAAGAGGCGCCGAGCAGAAAATCGTCGTAGCCGTCGCCATTCACGTCGCCGGCCCACGCTACGCGGCGGCCCAGCTCGTCGCCTTGGTTCTCGCCAGCGAAAGAGGCGTCGGCCAGCGACAGCGACATGTCTCGCCCCCAATCGGCAGCTTCGCGGCCCAAGATGAGGTAGGCCTGTCCTGCATCCTCTGCGCCGTAATCACTGCCAATGGCCCCGATCATCAAGTCCGCATATCCATCCGCATTGACGTCGCCTACCCCGGTGGCCGAGCGCCCGGCCCGATCGCCCTCGGCCTCTCCCAGGAAGGTGGCATCGGCCAGGGCCAGATCATAGTCGCGGCCCCAGTCGGCCTCGGCGCGTCCAAGAAAGAGGTACACCTGGCCCGCCTGGAAGCCCCCTCCCTCCTCGTTGCCCGTCGCCGTGATGCAAAAGTCGTCGTACCCGTCGGCATTTACGTCGCCCACTGTCGACACGTACCAGCCGGAAAAGTCCTGCGCGCTCTCACCCACAAAAGAGGCGTCAGCACTCTCGACAGCAAAGTCCTGGCCCCAATCTGCCTCCGGCCTGCCCAGGAAAAAATAGGTTCTCCCCCGGGACTCGGGCATCGAGTACATCCAATGGCTGATGAGAAAGTCGTCGTAGCCGTCGCCATTCACGTCGCCGGCGGTGTAGTCCTGGCGGGCGAGCATATCGGAGCGGTAGGGCACAGAGTCCGGGCCGACGAACGAGGCGTCGGCCTGCGTGAGACTGACGTGATCCGACGGCCACTGGTCGCGGGGCCGGCCGAGTACGAGGTAGGCTTTACCGTCGCCCTTGTCTGCCGAAGGCCCGGCGTAGGGCGCGCCGATGACCAGGTCGTCGTAACCATCCCGGTTGACGTCACCGGCCGGTGCGACCGAGTATCCCGCCCAGTCGCCCGCACCCTCGCCCACGAAAGTGAGGTCGGCATCGGCCAGGCTGATGATCTGGGTCTGGGGGTATTGCGCCTCGCCCCGGCCCACCGGCCCGACGGCCGCCAGAAGTGCGACGATCAGTAGGATCCACGCCAGATGCTTTTTCATGTCACCTCCGAGCCTTCCTATGGGTTGAGTGTCCAAGTGCCGAGCGGCACAAAGCCGGAATCGAGACCTCCGCCATCCACGGCGCGCAGGTAGGCCGTCATCACCCGTGGCGAGGCGAGCAGGCATGCTCCAGCGCGCCCGCCAGCTCACCATGACTCCCTCGTCGCCGTCGTTGCTCACGGTTGTGAGGCCGCAATCGAGCTGGACGACGCCGTTGCCGAGCCTGAGCCGCTGGCCCGGGGTGCAGGGTCCGAGCCAGCCGGTGCCGGCCTTGTTGCGTAGGTAGAGGGCATTCGCAGCCGCATCGCACAGCACACTCAGGCCTTTCCGGTCCCCCACCTGCATACCGATCGACAGCTCCACGCTTGCCAGGTCCTGCCAGCCGTTCCCATCCCGGTAGCCAGTGACAAAACTGTGCCACTCTGCCACCTTGCCCTGGGGCGCATCCGGGGTGAAGGCGACCGGTGCAGGTGGCAGGTCGGTCAGCAGGACGTATGCCTGGCCGGAGTTGCGGCCGTTCTCTTCCCCGGCCCAGGCGCCGATGCCCATGTCGTCCACGCCGTCGCCGTCGAAGTCGCCCAGCCCGGCCATGTCGTACCCGGCGTGATCGGCTTCGGCCTCGGCGGTATAGATCCTGTCCGCCTGGGCAAGGGGAAAGTCGAGCCCCCAGTCGGCCGTGGCCCGCCCAAAGAAGAGGTAGGTGGCGCCGCCATCGGTGAAGCCCCGGTCGCTCTGCGTTGCGTCGATCATCCAGTCGGCAAAGCCGTCGTGGTTGACATCGCCCGCGCTGCTCACCCGGCGGCCCGCCTGGTCCTCCGCCGCCTCTCCCAGGAAGGAGGCATCGGCCTGGGCGGCAAGGTGGCGCATCCCCCAATCGGCCGCCGGCCGCCCCAGGAAGAGGTAGGCCTTGCCGGCGTCGGGGGCGGCCTGGTCGTTGAAGGAGGCGCCCAGCAGAAAGTCGCCGTAGCCGTCGCCGTTGACGTCTCCGGCACGGGCCACGCGCCGGCCCAACTGGTCGCCTGCGGCTTCCCCCACGAACGAGGCATCGGCCTGCGCCAGGGGATAGTCTTGGCCCCAGTCCGCCGCTGCCCGACCGAGGATGAGGTAGGCCTGCCCGGCATCCTCCGCCGTGTAGCTGCTGAACAGTGCGCCGATGAGAAAGTCAGCAAGACCGTCGCCGTTGACATCGCCCGCCCAGGCCGCCGAGCGGCCGGCTACGTCGCCTGCCACCTCTCCGATGAAGGATGCGTCGCTTTGGCCCAGGCCAAAGCCCAAGCCCCAGTCGGCGGCTGCCCGGCCCAGGATGAGGTACACCTGACCGGCCTTGAAGCCGCCCCCTTCCTCGTTGCCGGTGGCCGTGATCAGGAAGTCGTCGAGCCCGTCGCCATTGACATCGCCCGCGGTCGATGTGTAGTAGCCCGACCGGTCGCCGCGCTCCTCGCCGAAGAAGGAGGCATCGGCCTGCTCCACCGGGTAGTCTTGCCCCCAGGCGACGGTGGGCCGGCCGAGGAAGAGGTAGCTGTGGCCGCTCCAGCTCTGGCACTTGTAGCAGTTCACCAGGAAGTCGTCGTAGCCATCGCCGTTCACGTCGCCCGCCGTGTAGACCTGGCGGCCGGTCATGCTGCGCACGGCGACACCAACGAACGACGCGTCGGCTTGCGCTAGGTCCATGTGGTCCGCCGGCCACTGGCCACGCGGGCGCCCCAAGATCAGGTAGGCCTGGCCCTCGCCCTGGGGCTCCGTTGGTCCGGCGTAGGGGGCACCTACGACCAGGTCGGCGTAGCCGTCGCCGTTGACGTCGCCGGCCGGTGAGACGGAGTAGCCGGACCAGTCGTCCTGGCTGACGCCGCGGAAGGTAAGGCTGGCGCCGGCCAGGCTGATGACCTCGCTCTCGGGGCCGGGCGACGGGCAGGCAGCCGCAAGTGCCGGAAGGGCGAGCGCGAGAGCCAGGGACAATGCAAGACATGTGCGGGTTTTGATCATGCTTCCTCCCTATGGGTTTCCGTAGATCACCACCTCCGGCGGCTGATCCTCCCAGAAGCGGCCGAGCACCTCGCGGAGCGTCTGGCCTTCGGGTCCCATGTCCCAGCGATCATTCCGCCAGAGCGTCGTGTGGTAGGAGAAGGCGCCGCCCGACCATAGCCAGGTCCAGCTCACCTCGCCAAAACGGAGCAGGGTGTTGGCCCGAAAGTCCTCGATCGACTCGGGATCGCCGGTCAGGTGGTGCGCCCGAAGCTGGAACCCGTCGATGGAGCAATGCTGGACGAAAAGGGGCAGGCCAAGCCCGTAGGGTCGAGGCCGGACGGTGTAGGGGTAGACGACTACCTCGTCGAAGCATTCTCCTCTTCGCCCGCCCATCATACTCTGTACTCGTTCACAGAAGGGGTTCAGCTTCGAGCCCCAGAAGTCATAGGCGTCGACCATAGCCTGCTTGAAGGTAAGGTCCCCCCACAAGAAGCGGTGGTCGGGATCGTCAAACACGAAGACGGAACCGGCGTCGTTGACGAGCCGGAGGCGGCCACTCCGCGCGACCCTGGGCAGAAGTCTATACGCCACGTCGGCTGTCGCCTGCACCCCCTGTCCCCCCGCCGATATGCCGGCAAACAAGACCTCGGTGCCGGCAAGGGTATCGTCCAGCCCGTAGTAGGTTTTGAGCACTTCGACCATCGCCTTGACGTTCGCCCTGCCCGAAAAGTACCAACCTGCCGGATCTCCCGTAGTCGGCCGCCGATCGACAGTGTTGCCGCTCCATACGTCGCTGGAGCAGTAGAAGGCGTAGACCTTGTTGGCGTCGTGAAACCCCGGGTTCCAGCCGGCATCGGGCGAAAAGATGGCGTTCGTCCGGAGGGTCTCGTAGAATTCCATCGCCTCGGCCCCTGGGTGTGGTGGTCCACCGCGGATCCCGGTCCTCGCACATGGCGCACTGGTCTTCACAGAAGCCACCCCCTTCCAGGTAGAGCACCCACTCGCGCGAGCCCGTTGGAGATGACTCTAGCATGAAGCCGAAGGGTGTTCCGTCATTGCAGCGAGCGGTTCCCCAACGCACCGGATCGAGCTCTGCTGGCAGGACCAGCACCGGCTCTGGCACCAGCTCACCGGCGATCGTGGGGACGAGTGGAAGTCCCAGTGCCGCGGCCGCCATGCAAAGCAGCACGACCGGAATTAGAAGGAACGTGCGTTGTCTGTTCATGGGGGACTCCTTTCTCCCAGGACCCGGCGTGAACGACCGGATGGCGGGTCGGGGTGACCCGCTGCGGGCTGTGCGTGACTCGGAGCACAAGAGGCCGCTGGATCTCACCGCGGCCGGCTCCTTTCTCCCTCCCGATGGCAAGGCGGAGGGTCCTGCTATTGGGCGTGCGGGTGGACGGCGGGTGGGAGCCTATCTGGTGGGGGCGTGTCCCGTATGCCCACCAGTATTATACACCGGGGGCCAAGAACTGTCAATAGGCCGAAGCGTCCTTCGGCAAAGCTGCGGGCCCTGTCCCTAGCTCAACTGGAACTGCGACCCCTGCTCTGTCTTGGTTACCTCGATCCGCACGGGGAAGGCATCCTTCAGCTCCTCGATGTGGGTAATGACCAGGATGCGCTCGAAATCCTCCTGGATGGAGGTGATCGCCTCGACCAGCCGCTCTCGGCCTTCGGCATCCTGCGTCCCAAACCCCTCGTCGATCACCAGCATCTGGAGCTGCGCGCCGGCGCGGCGCGCCAGCAGCTTGCTCAGTGCGATCCGGATGGAAAAGTTGACGCGAAAGGTCTCGCCCCCGGAGAACAGCTCGTAGGGCCGCGTGCCCAACTCGTCGGAGATGGTGATCTCCAGCGTTTCCTGGGTGTCGCCCTTTTGCGTCAGGCGCTGCGTCTCCAGCCGGACGTGCATCCGGCCCTGGGTCATGCGCGCCAGCAGCCGGTTGGCTTCGTACTCGATCTCGGGGATGGCCGCCTCGATGATCATCGCCTGGATGCCCTTCTTGCCAAAGGCGAGGCGTAGCTCCTCCAGCACGGCCTTCTCCTCGGCCAGCCGCTGCCGCTGCTCTGCGACCCGTACGCGCTCTTCTGCCATCTGCTCGGCGTAGGTCACCTGCTGGCGGGCCGCACCCCATGCCTGCTGTGCCTGGTGGGATTCCTTCTGCCACTCTTCCAGCTCGGCCGCTTTGACGCGCACCTGCTGGCTCAGCGCGGGCAATCCGGCGACCTCGGCCGCGAGGGCATCGCGCTGTTCCCTCTCGCCGGCGAGGGTCTCCGTCCAGCGCTCGTGGCGGCCGCGCAGTTCCTCCAGTGCCGCCTTCTCGGCCTCGGCCTGCTGGCCGGCGAGCAGGAGCTGCTGGTGGCGCTCTTCGAAGGGGGCAAGGGTCGCGGCCTCGTCGCGCGTCCTGCCGTGGGCTCTTGCGTCGTAGCCAATCGCCTTCAGCTCGGCCGCCAGGCGGGCCAGCTCCTGCTGCTCGGCGAGTGCATAGTCGCCCGATTGGACCCGTCGCTGCAGGGCGCCATGTTCCTCCTGGGCCGGCGCAAGCTCGGCCGCCGCCTTCTGCGCCTCCTGGAGCGCATGCACGAGCTGGGCATGCCGGCCCTGGGCGGCGGCCTGGCCGGCGAGATCGCGCTCCAGTGGCTGGAGCTGCGCCTTGAGCTGCGCCGTCTCGGCAGCCCAGGCGCGCAGGCGCGCGTCGTTGGCATCGTATTGCTCGCGTTGGCCCTTGCCCCTCGCCAGGTACTCTTCCGCCAGCTCCAGCCGGTGCTCGCCCGTGAGCGGTCTGCCCGCACAGGGGGCAGGCCGCCTGGCCCGACTTCGGCCTCGAGCAAATCCAGCTTCTCCCGGAGGTCCTGCATCTCGGCGCGAAGCTGCTCGTTCGTGGCCTTCAGGCCGGCCGTCTCCTCCGCCAGTGCCTGGATGCGCTCGCGGGCCGCGTCGCGCTCTTGCTGGCGCCGCGCCAGGTACTCCAGCCGGGCGCCCGCTTCCCCGAGGTCCCGTTCGAGACGCGCGGCCTCGCCGGAGTGGTTTTCCAGGCTGCGGATGCGCTCCCCGAGCCGGCCGGCACCCAACTCCAATTGCTGCCGGGCGGCGGCCACGGCACGCTCGGCGTCGCGCTGCCCGGATTCGACCCGGCGGGCACTGCCCAGGCGCTCGTTCCAGGCGGCCTCTTCCCGGCGGGCCGCGGCCAGGGCGGCAAAGCCCTGCTCGATCTCGCCGCGTTCGGCCAGCGCCTGCTCGTAGGATTCGAGCCTGGCCTGGCGCTCGCTCACCTTGGCCGCGATTTCGCCCAGCTCCCGCTCGGTCTGCGCCAGCCGGCGCTCCAGGCCCTGGAGCGCTACCTGCTGCCGCTCGAGTGCGTGCAGCTCCGCCTGTAGGGTGCGAAGGGTGCCCTCTGTCTCTTTCACGGCGGCGCTCAGCTCGGCGACGCGCGCACCGGCGCGGGCGAGGGCCGCCTCGTGCTCCGGCCGGCGGGCCAGCTCGACGTCGATCCCCTTCAGCCGGGCGTCCAGTTGGTCCAGTTGCCGCTCCACGTCGCGGCCCTGGTCCTTGGCGCGCTGCTCGTAGCTGTCGTAGAGGCCCAGGCCGAGGATGTCGGCCAAGACCTGCTTGCGCTCGGCCGGCGTGCGCGTGGTAAAGGCGTCGGCCTTGCCCTGGAGGAGGAAAGCCGAGTTGGTGAAGGTATCATAGTCCATGCGCAGCAGCTTGTCGATGGCCGACTGGGTGGCGCGGATCGTCGTGCCGGCGATGGAGCGGAACCCAGCCGAATGCTGCACCTGGAGGTCGAGCAGCGTGCGCCCCGGCTTCTTGCTTTCGCGCTTGCGCAGGATGCGGTAGACGGTGCCGCCCAGCTCGAAGGTGTACTCCACCTCCATCTCGACCTGGCCCTGGTGGATCAGCTCGTCGTCGTGCTTGGCGCGGGACTTGCCCCAGACCGCCCAGGTGATGGCGTCGAGCAGGGCCGACTTGCCGTGGCCGTTGCTGCCGGTCAGGCAGGCGAGGTGGATGCCCTCGAAGCTGAGGGGGGGCACGTCGTCGCGATAGCACATAAAGTTGCGGACGCGCAGCTCGATCGGGATCATGGCTCGGCGGCCTCGGCCTGCTCGATCATCTTGAGGAGGTCGGTGTGGCTGACGATGCCGACCAGGTGCTTGTCGGCGTCGACGACGGCGACCGGGTTAGCGCCGCGCTCGACCATCAGATCGGCCAGGTCCTGGACGTCCATCTCGGGGCTGACGCTGACGACCTCGGGGGTCATCAGCTCGCCGGCGGCAGTGGCCAGGATGTGGCGCATCGACTCGTGGTAGCGCTTGGTGCTGCCCAGGTAGATGATCGAGTCGAGGAAGGCAACATAACTCGGGATGTGGGGCCGGGCATGGCGCGCGATCAGGTCCAGCTCGGTGACCATGCCGATCAGGTTGCCCTCGGCATCGACGACGGGCATGCCACTGATGCTGTGCTCGCGGAAAAGCCGGACCACGGCGGGGATCTTGGTTTCGGTCCGGACCGTGATCACATCGCGGGTCATAATCTCCTGCACTTGCATGGGGGCGCTCCTTTCCCTTGGTAGTGTACGCCGGCCCCGGCCACACAGTCTGGCCGGGGCCGGTGCCCTGAGCGGGAGACGGGATTCGAACCCGCGACAGCCTGCTTGGAAGGCAGGTGCGCTACCACTGCGCTACTCCCGCAGCATGAAGCAAGTATAGCGGATCGGGGGCGGAATGTCAACCAGGGCGGCTGCTGTTTCACCGTATCACTGTCGTGGGGTGTGCTGTGGGCAACATCGACCCCACCCGCAAACGCCTACAAGGGGCTGCGCTACCGGCGGAGGGAGAGGGGAAAGGCCTTCATAAACTTGGCCACCTTGGGAGTGATGACGGCGTGGCAGTAGGGCTGCGACCCGTGGCGCGCAAAGTACTCCTGGTGGTAATCCTCGGCCGGGTAGAAGGCGGTGAAGGGCGTCACCTCGGTGACGATGGGGCCCTTCCAGGTGCCGGATGCCTCCAGCTCGTGGATCACCTCTCCGGCGATCCGTTTCTGCTCCTCGTCGTGGTAGAAGATGGCCGAGCGGTACTGCGTGCCGGCGTCGGCCCCCTGGCGGTTGAGGGTGGTGGGGTCGTGGATGGAAAAGAAGACGTCCAGCAGGTCTCTGTAGGAGACGACCGCCGGGTCATAGGCAATCTGCACCACCTCGGCGTGGCCGGTGGCGCCGCTACATACCTGCTCGTAGGTGGGGTTGGGCCGCCGGCCGCCGGAATAGCCCGAAACGACCGACACGACGCCGGCCATGAGATCATAGACCGCCTCCAGGCACCAGAAACAGCCGCCGGCCAGGGTGGCCGTCTGCGTCTCGTTTGTTGCGTTCATCTTGCTTACCCTCCGCTGTTCCTTTGGAGTGCAGCTTACCACGGGACGGCTCGCGGAGAAGTGATGCCGGTCACGCTCGGGGGAGCATTGCCCAGAAACCGGGCCGGACGGGTTGGAGGACCCGTCCGGCCTCCTGCATCTTACGGCCCAACCGCCAGTGTCTGGCAGGCGGGCACATGGTTCGAGCCGGGATCGTAGGCATACCCGGCCCGGACCATGTCGGTCACGCAGAACTGGTAGGTGCCGGCCTGCTTCGAGGGGATCGACAGCTTGAACCGCCCCACCGCGTTGGTCATCCCGGTGCGGTGCACCACCCGGCCGTTCGGGTAGGTCCAATCCCCATGCACGGTCACGCCGGCGATCACGGCGTGGGCCTGGTCATGGACGGTCCCGTTGGCCAGGACCTTGTAGGTGCCGGGGTTGGGGCCGGCCTGCCAGCTCGTGCGCAGGCGGAAAAGGTGGAGCTTGAGCAGAGGCGCCAACACGGGCACATCATAGTACTCCGCCGGGGCGTAGGGTGGGGTGTCGGCTCCGTACCAGCCGCCCACCACCCACATGCGCCCGGGATTCCCCGGCACGAAGAAGCTGGCGTGGTCGCGGCGCGCGGCATTCGAGATCGGGGAACGACGTGTCGTAGCTGTTGGTGGCCACGTCGTAGGAGGTGACCTCCAGGCTGTTGCTGGGCCACAGGCCACCGCCGGCCAGGATCACCCGCTTCTCATAGACGTAGCCGGAGCCTGTGTCGAAGCCGAAGCCGCGGCCCTCGCCGGAGGCCGCCGGCAGGTCGGCCACGGCCGCGTCGTTCCAGGTTCCGGCCGCGGGGTCAAAGACCTCGGCGATCGTCTGGGCGTTGAGGTTGGTGCCGTCAAACACGTCCCCGCCGAAGGCGTACACCTTGCCGTCGACCACGGCGGTGATGATGTAGCCGCGGCCCAGCGCCAGGTTGCCCTTGGCGGTGAAGGTATTGGCGACGGGGTCATACTCGTAGGTGGCCGTCATGTGATAGGGCGCGCTGGTGTTGCGGAAGCCGCCAAAGATGTAGGCCTTGTTGTTGGCTGCTTCCACGCCGCCTGGCGCAAAGCCGGTGAACGCCGCGGGCAGGTTGCCCTTGTTGGTTGCAGTGTTGGCCACGGGGTTGTAGCACTGCACCGCCAGCGTTTGGGCGCCGGCGCTGTCGCGCCCGCCGAAGGTGCACAGCAGGTCGGCCGTGCCGTCGTTCAGCAGGGCAATGGTGTAGTTGGAGATGGGCACGGGCATAGTGGCACCGGTTGCGGCGCAGGCGCCGGTCACCGGGTCAAAGCGGTAGATCGTGCCGTCGGTGCTGGTGCCGGAGCGGCCGCCCAGGAAGTAAACCTTGCCGTCGTAGTACTCACCGTCGAAGCGAGTCCAGTCGAAGCACAGCGTGCCGTAGCTGGTCCAGGCGCCGAGGTAAGTGAGGCCAAAGTCCTGGCTGCTGACGGTGTCGGCGACGATGGCGATGCCGGGCACCGACTGCGTGGTGTAGCCGCTCTTGGAGGCGGTGGCCGTGTAGGTGCCGGGCACGAGCTGCATCGTGTAAAAGCCGGTCGGATCGGTCGTAGCCTGGATCTGGCCGCCCTGGATGGTGGGCACCGCGCTGACGGTGGCGCCTTCGATCGGGGCGGCGTCCTGGTCATAGACGTAGCCCTGGAGGCTTCCGAACTCGAGGCCGCCCATGCACGACTGGACGGCGGCGAGGGTGTCCAGGTAGCCGTAGCCGTAGGTGTAGTTGCCCTGCCCGTCGGGCGGGGCGAGGCAGTTGCCGGCAGGGGGTGTGTTGGAGTAGTTCTGGAGCGTCGTGAAAGTCAGGTCCATCTGGCCTACCAGGTCGGGGCAGGCCTGCCATAGCAGCGCGACGGCGCCGGCGGTGTGCGGGCTGGCCATCGACGTGCCGGAGTAGCCGCAGCTCCAGGAGTTGGTCGGCACGGTCGAGCAGATGCTCACGCCGGGGGCGCTGATGTTCGGCTTGGTATAGGGGTCGTGGCCAAAGGTGCTTGGCCCGCGGCTGGAGAAGCTGGCGATGGTGCGGCTGCTGTCGTGCGCCGCACTGGCAAAGCTCTCCTGGTAGTCGCCGGGGCTGTTGGAGGTGCTGCAACTCGGGCCGCTGTTGCCCGCGGAAAAGGCGGGGAAGACGCCGGCCGCACGCCAGGCCTGGACCTTGGCCAGGTACCAGGTGTCGCCGCTGCCGCCGCCCCAGGAGTTGTTGACGACCGCCGGCCGGTTGGCCGTGTTGCCGCCAGGAGCCAGGGTCCAGTCGGCGCAGGCGTTAAGCGAGCCTTCCGAGCACGAGCTGGACTCGCAGCCCTTGCAGGCGATCCAGGTGGCATCCGGTGCCATCCCGGCGATGTAGGTCAGGCCGGCATCGTCCTTGGCGGCCATCGTCCCCATCGTATGGGTGCCGTGGCCGCTGTTGTCGCACACGCTGCCGCCGCAGGTGTTGCTGGGGTCATACCAGCAGGAGGGATCGGTCGGCGTGGCCTGGCAGCCATAGTTGGGGAAGAGGGCGGGATGGTTGTACTGCACGCCGGTGTCGATGTTGGCCACCTTGATGCCCTGGCCGCGCACTCCCAGAGCCCACACCTGGTCGGCCTTGGTGTCTGTGATGCCCCAGTCGGTGGTGGCCGTTGGGGCTGCACTGCTCGAGACAAAACCGTTGACGCCGGGGGCGCCGGCCACCGGGTCGGGGATCTGGAGGATGCGCTCGAGCCGGAGGTAGGCCACGCCCGGCAGGCGGGCCAGGTCCTGGGCTTGGTCGGCCGTCCCGGCGCGCACCAGGACGGCATTGGTGGTGAGGAAGGACCGGCAGGTCAGGCCGTGCCTCCGGCAGTAGTCGAGGACCGGCGCTTGGGTGGCCTGGGCCACTTCGTTCAGCGCCTTCCATACATACGCGCCGCGGGCATCCCAGTCCATGCCGTACGCGGCGCTCAGGTCGGCCTCGACGGCCATCTTGACAAAAAAGTTGGCGGTGCCTTCGGCAGCCAGCCGGGTCAAGAGCTCTTGCTCAATCGGCGCCGCCGTCTGGGCGGTTGCTGCCAGGGGCATCACGCCCGAAACAAGGGCCAGGCAGAAGAGCAGATAGAACGCTTTCGGGACTCGCATGGCAATACTCCTTTCTCTTGTCTGCGGGGTGTTCCGAACAGGGAACGCGACGTGCGAAGACTCGACGGCTATGGCACCTCCTTTCTACGGGGCCTCCGGGCGGGGCGATCCTGCCCAACCCCTGGAACCAGTTTATCACATCCCGGGGCGGCTGTCAACGGATTCGGGAACGGATTGGAGAACGCCGGGCTCCAGCCTGGCGATCTCAGGGGCTGGAGGGGCGCACAAGGCCGCTGCACAGTCCATTGACACTGTCAAGCCAAGCTCTGTTCCTGCACGCTTTCTTTTCAGGATGGGGCGCGCTGCCCCGAGGGAAACTAGAAAGGAGTGGTCCGATGCGAAAAGTGGCTGTTTCTTTGCTTATCCTCCTCGTGGCCCTGTCTTCGGTGGCCATGACCGCCGCGCAAGATCGAGTGCCGCCGGGCACCTGGTGGCTCGTGTTCTACCCGCAGCTGGATTTTAGCCTTGCTACGGCCAGTACGGGCGGCAGTTGTCGACTACGGCCAACGGCTACGTCGGCCAGGTGATCAACCCTGGCGGCGGATTCGGGTTCCCCGGCGTCTGGACCTCGATCCAGTCAGGATCCACCTGGGGAGTGTCCCAGCACGACTGGGCCTTCCGCCTGTCGGGCAGCAAGAACCTCATCTACGCGAGCCAGTTCAAGATGTCCTACGTCGCTCTCCCAATCGAAGGTGCCCCAGACACCCCGATCCCCACCGTATCCGTCCGCGGTTAGGTCCAAATCCGCGAGATGAGCGGACCACGGGTTCCTGGTGCTTCCGTGTATGTCGAGTGGACGACACCTGGTGGCTCGATCTACACTGACGTGAGGGTCACCAAGGACCCGCAGGGCTTTGCCGCTTTCAAGCTGAACTACTGGGAGTCCGGAACGTACATCCTGTGCGTGACCGACGTGACCAAGGCCGGGTTCACCTACGATCCCAGCCTGAACCCGAGCGACTGCGCCGCGATCACCGTGCCGTAGGATTCCTGCTCACCGTGCAGCGCGCTCGAAAGGGCGCGCTGCTTTCTATTCCCCCACCTGTACCGTCCTGCAGCGGGGGCTGTGGTCGTTCGCCGGATTGTCGGCGTAGCCCTCCTTCGCCATGCCTGTGACGCAGAACTGGTAGGCTCCGGCCAGCCGTGCCTTCAGGAGGAACCTGACCTGGCCCCGGGCGTCGGTCAGCGCGGTTTGAGCCGTGATCGCGCCGTCGGGCGCCGTCCACGTGCCCGCCACGCGCACGCCAGGTGCCGGCGCGTGGTCCCCGTCGTGGACCGCTGCTGCTGCGCTGAGGACGTAGGTCCCGGGCTTTGGTCCGGGCTTCCAGCCCAGCTTCAGGAGCGACAGGTGCAGTGTTTCGCCGGGCACGCCGTAGTAGACGAACACCGCCCCCTCGTCCACCTGTCCACCGTCCCAGCTCGATGCTCCGGCGACCAGGTCGGCCCGGCCGTCGCCGTTCACGTCGCCGGCGGAGCGCACCGGCCGGCCAAAATGCGCTCCTTCCTGGTCGCTGGCTGCCGCCCAGTCAGGCTCTGACCGCAGCCCGGCGGCCGATCCGAGCCAAACCAGCGCCCGGCCCTCGTCCATCTGCCCGTCGTCGTAGGCGTGCGCGCCGGCGGCCAGGTCGCCAAAGCCGTCCCCGTCCAAATCGCCGGCGGCGCCGAGGGCAAATCCCAGGAAGGCCGATGCCTGGCCGCCGTAGGCAATCCAATCTGGCTCTGCCGAGGGGCCGGAGGCCGAGCCCAGGTAGACAAGCACCGCGCCCTCGTCCTGGAGGGTGCCGTCGTAGAGATAGGCGCCCACGGCCAGGTCGTCGTAGCCGTCGGCGTTGAGGTCGCCGGCGGCAGCCACGGCCAGGCCGTAGCAGGAGCCTGCCTGGCCTGACTCGGCCGTCCAGCCGGCGGCCGGGGAGAGGCCGCCGGCCGAGCCGTAGAAGAGGTAGACACGCCCCTCGCGCTCCAGCGGGTTGTCGTAGCCGTAGGCGCCGACGAGCAGGTCGTCGTAGCCGTCTCCGTTCACATCGCCGGCGCCGGCGAGCGAAAATCCAAAGAAAGCGCCCTCCTGGTCGCTCTCGCCCTGCCAGCCGTGCGCCGGGGAGGGCCCCGAGGGTGAACCGTAGAAAACCCACGCTATCCCCTCGTCGGCCTGACCGTTGTCGTAGAAGGGCGCGCCTGCCGCCAGGTCGTCGTAGCCGTCGCCGTTAAGGTCTCCGGCACCCGAAACCGACCAGCCGAGGTTGGCGTAGGCCTGGCCCCCATCGGCGCTCCAGGTGGGCTGAGGCGTTAGGCCTCCGTCCGTCCCCCGGTAGAGATAGATGCGCCCCTCCTCGCTCGCCGCTCGCTCGTAGCCATACGCACCCACCAGGACGTCGTCGTAGCCATCCCCGTCCACATCGCCGGCGTCGCTCACCGCCCGGCCGAAGTAGGCATACGCCTGGTCACCCTCGGCACTCCAGGCGGGCTGGGCGCCCAGGCCGGCCGGCGAGCCCAGGTAGAGGAAGGCGGCGCCCTCGTCCGTCTGCCCGCCGTCGTACAGGTGCGCCCCTGCGATTAGGTCACCGTAGCCGTCGGCGTTCACGTCGCCGGCTCTACCGGCAGCCAGGCCAAAGTGGGCCCAGTCCTGCTGTCCCTCGGCCGTCCAGTCGGGCGCCGGCGGCAGGGGAGGCGCTTGGACCGGGCCGGATGCGGCAGACGCGGCGCCCAGGAGCAGGGCGAGGACGAAGAAGGCGGAGTTGATGCTGTGCATTAGTGTGAGTCCTTTCCGCGGGATTGTACCGCAAGTCGCCGGTGCCGGAAAGAGTGCCCCAGACTGAGGTACCTGTCACCCTCAACATGACGGGCACCCGAGGACCCCCAAAGCTCCGATGCGTCCAGTTGCGCGAAACACGATCCTGTGGTACACTGGACGCGCAGGTCAGGCATGGCCGGCCCTGCCGCCGGATCCTGGATTCCTGCAGAAAGGAGGCATGCGCCGGCGTACGATCTGCTGCCAGGGACTACCCCGTTCGTTTCGCAGCCGTCTGATCAGGAACAAGGAGGGAGAAACCGTGAACCGCAGATCCTTATTCGTGCTGTTGACCCTGTTGACCGTGGGCGCGCTGCTGCTGAGCGCCTGCGGAGCCGAGACCGAATGCCCCGTACCCACCCCCTGTGCCCAGTGCCCGGATTGCCCAGAGTGTCCGGCGGCGGGGACACTTCCCGCTACGGGCGGCATCCTGGACGCCGTCCGTGCGCGGGGTAAGGTGGTGTGCGGCGTCCACACCAGCCTGCCCGGCTTTGGCTACCTGGACGCCAACGGCAAGAACCTGGGCTTTGACATCGACTTCTGCCGGGCGGTGGCCGTGGCCGTTTTCAACAACCCCGAGGCCGTGGAGTTTGTTGCTATCCAGGCCGCCGACCGTGGGCCGGCCTTGCAGAACGCCGAGGTGGATATTGTCGCCCGCAACATGACGTGGACCTCGACCCGTGACATCCAGTGGGGTAACTTCACTATGGTTACCTACTATGACGGCCAGGGGATGATGGTGCGCAAGGACACCGGCTTTACCACGCTGGAGGACCTGGCCGGCGCGACCGTCTGTGTGACGACCGGCACCACCACCGAGAAGAACCTGGCCGATGCCTTCCGCCAGTTGGGCCTGGAGTTCACGGCCGTCACATTCGAGGACACGTCGGCGGTATACAGCGCCTACGAGGATGGTCGCTGTGACGCCGCCACCAGCGACAAGTCGCAGCTTGCAGCCGTCCGCAGCGGCTTTGCCAACCCGGACGATCACGTCATCATGGACGTGACCATGTCGAAGGAGCCGCTGACGCCTGCCGTGCCGCACGGCGACGACAAGTGGTTCGATGTGGTCAAGCTCACCGCCTGGGTGCTCGTGAATGCCGAAGAGCTGGGCGTCACCTCGCAGAACGTCGACGAGATGAAGGCCAGCGAGTCGATCGAGATCAGGCGGCTGCTCGGCGTCGAGGGCACCTTTGGCCAGGAGGACCTGGGTCTGTCGGTCGACTTTGCCGCCAACGTGATCAAGGCCATGGGCAACTATGGCGAGATCTATGATCGCTACATGGGACCGGAGGGCCTCTCCTTCACACTGGATCGGGGGCTGAACAAGCTCTGGAAGGATGGGGGCTTGATGTACGCGCCGCCGCTGCGCTAGGGACGGCGCGTTGGGGCAGAGCCTGGCGGGTGGCAGCGCCTGCCAGGCCTCTGCTTCTCGTCTACACTCGAGGAGAGCAGAGAGGTGGTGAGCCAAGGCCGGCTCCGCAGGCTTCTCTACCGGCGGGGGGTGCCCTTCTGGCGGGACGCGGTCGTGCTGCAATGGGCGGCGCAGATCGTGTCCGCCGTGCTGGTCGTCGGCGTGGCCCTCCTCCTGGGAAGCAACATCCTGCGGGCGGCGAACGAGCGCGGCCTGGGACTGGGGTTTGGCTTCATCAAGCAGGCAGCCGGCTTCCCGCTGCCAGAGTCGATCCTGCCCTACGATCCCTCCAAGCCCTTCGGACTTGCCTTCCTGATCGGGCTGCTGCACACCCTGCAGGTGGCGTCGGTGGGCATCGTCCTGGCGACGCTCCTGGGAATCTTGGCCGCCCTGGCGCGCGTTTCGTCGAACTGGCTGGTGACCAAGATCGCCGGTGG
Organism: uncultured Chloroflexia bacterium; assembly: GCA_963701775.1. Taxonomy (GTDB): domain Bacteria; phylum Chloroflexota; class Anaerolineae; order JAAYZQ01; family JAAYZQ01; genus DAOQVR01. The sequence goes on along the minus strand of CAVPBH010000018.1, from coordinate 237,524 downwards.
CTACATCGAGACGATCCGCAACATTCCCCTCGCCGTCCAGCTCTTTTTCTGGTACTTTGCGGTCTTCCAGCAGCTCCCCTCGGTGCAGGAAAGCCTGGAGCTGCCGGGGCCGATCTACCTCAGCCAGCGCGGGCTCTACACCGTGTGGGCGACGCCCACGGCCACCTTCTGGGGCTGGATGATCTTTGTGGGGGCCGGCGTGGTCCTATCAGGCACGCTCCACGCCGTGCTGTTGCGCTACCAGCTCCGAACCGGCCGGGCGACCTACCCCGTGACCGTGGCCGCTGCCGTCCTCATCCTGCTGCCGGTGGCCGGGTGGCTGATCGTGGGCGAGAGCCCGCTCAGCAAGACGGTGCCGGTGCTCGGCAAGTTCAACTTTACCGGGGGGCTGGCGCTTACTCCCGAGTTCACCGCCCTGCTCGCCGGCCTGGTGATCTACACCGGGGCCTTTATCGCCGAGGTGGTGCGCGCCGGCATCTTGGCCGTCCAGAGGGGCCAGGCGGAGGCGGCCAAGGCTCTGGGGCTGAAGCCGCTCCAGGTCCTGCGTCTGGTGATCTTTCCCCAGGCGCTGCGGGTCATCATCCCGCCGCTGATCAGCCAGTACCTGAACCTGACCAAGAACTCGAGCCTGGCGCTGCTGATCGGCTATCCCGACCTCTTTTTCGTCGGCAAGACGACGATCAACCAGGCAGGCCGGGCAGTGCCCGTTTTTGTGCTGATGATGTCGTGCTACCTGGCCATGAGCCTGATCACGTCGCTGGTGATGAACCTCTACAACCGGCGCGTGCGCCTGGTGGAGCGGTGACGATGGCGCCCGGCTCCCCGGCTCTTTCCCGGCTGCCCCCGGTCGTATCGCGGCTGCGGCGGCTGCGTAGGACCCTGGCGCCGAACCTTCCCAACGCGCTTCTCACCCTCCTGGCGCTGGCCTTCATCGTCGGGGTGGGCCGCGGCGTTGTCCTGTGGGTCTCGCGGGCGAACTGGGCCCCGGTGCTCCAGAGCCTGAAGCTCTTTGCGCTCGGCCAGTACCCAGTGGAGCAGGCGTGGCGGGTCGGGCTGATACTGGGCATCGTCTGCCTCCTGATGGGGATCAGTTGGGGCCGGTGGGGCGGCACGGTGCGGACCTTTGCCATCGCGCTGGCACTGGGCTTGGGGCTGCTCGCTTTGCTTCCGATCGACCTGCACCCGCCCAACGCAGACCGGCTGGACCTGGCGCTGCGGCTGGGGCTGTTCGCCTGCCCGGTGCTGGTCGTCCTGGGCCGCCTGTTGGGCAGCAGGGGATGGGTGGGCAGCCGGCTGCTCTTGATCCTGTGGCTGGCCTCCTTTGCCCTGACGCTGTTGCTGCTGCGCGGGCTTCCCGGCAGCCGGCTGCTGCCGGCGGTGGAGACGGGGCTGTGGGGCGGGCTGCTGCTCACCTTCCTGCTGGCGCTGGTCGGAATCGTCGCCTCCTTTCCGATCGGGGTCCTTCTCGCGCTGGGTCGCCAGAGTTCGCTGCCGGTGGTGAAGGTGTTCTGCACGCTGTTCATCGAGCTCGTGCGCGGCGTGCCGCTCGTCACGATCCTCTTCATGTTCTCGCTGATCCTGCCGCTATTCCTGCCGGAGAATGTGCGGATCGACCGCGTGCTGCGCGCGATGCTGGCCATGACCTTCTTCGCCGCCGCCTACATGGCGGAGAATGTGCGCGGAGGCCTACAGTCGATCCCCAAGGGGCAGATCGAGGCCGCCAAGGCGGTCGGGCTGAGCGGCTTTCACACCATGCTGCTGATCGTCCTGCCGCAGGCGCTGCGGGCCGTCATCCCGGCCATCGTCGGCCAGTTCATCGCTCTCTTCATGGACACCACGCTGGCGATCATCGTCGGGCTGGTCGAGTTGTTGGCGGTGGGCAAGGCGGTGCTCAACAGCAACGTCCAGTGGCTTCTGCTGGACAAGGAAGTCTATGTCTTTATCGCGGTGGTCTTCTGGGTCTTTACTTTCTCCATGTCGTATGCCAGCCGGCGGCTGGAGCGGTCGCTGGGCGTGGGTGAGCGATAGGAGGATGCGGGCTCGACTGGGGAGCAAGCCATGGTAGAAGCTGCAACGGGCGCCGGCGAAGGCATCATCGTCTGCCGGAACGTCGAAAAGTGGTTCGGCGACTTTCACGTGCTGAAGGGCATCACGATCACCATCCAGAAGGGCGAGGTGGTCGTCATCTGCGGTCCTTCGGGATCGGGCAAGTCGACCTTTATCCGCACCATCAACCGGCTGGAGGAGCACCAGAAGGGCGACATCATCGTCGACGGCATCGAGCTGACCCACGACGTGCGCAACATCGCCACCGTCCGCAGCGAGATCGGGATGGTGTTCCAGTCGTTCAACCTCTTTCCCCACCTGACGGTCGTGCAGAACATCACGCTGGCGCCGATCTGGGTAAAGCGCTGGCCCAAGGCCAAGGCCGAAGAGGCCGCGCTGCGCCTGCTGCAGCGGGTGGGCATCCCCGAGCAGGCGAACAAGTTCCCTGGGCAGCTCTCGGGCGGGCAGCAGCAGCGGGTGGCGATCGCCCGCGCCCTGGCGATGGAGCCCAAGATCATGCTCTTTGACGAGCCGACCTCGGCGCTCGATCCGGAGATGATCAAAGAGGTGCTGGATGTGATGCGCGGCCTGGCCCGCTCGGGCATCACCATGATCGTGGTCACCCACGAGATGGGCTTTGCCCGCGAGGTGTGTGACCGGATTGTCTTCTTTGATGAGGGCGTGATCGTCGAAGAGGCGCCCCCCGCCGAGTTCTTTGCCAACCCCAAGTCGGAGCGCACCCGGCTCTTCCTGAGCCAGATCCTGACCCACTAGCAGGGCCGGAATCAGATGCGACGCACCTTCTGTGCGCCGGCTTCTGCCTAGAGCATCGCCCGCGCCTGCGCCAGGTCGCGCAGATCGAACCCCTCGGAGAACCAGGCATAGGCGCCGGCCACCAGCTCGCGTGCCTCGTCCGACCGGCCCTGCGCCTGCCACAGCCGCGCCAGGCTCATCGCCGCGCGCAGCTCGAAGAGGTGAGTTTCCTGCCGGCGGGCCACCTCCAGCGCGCGCCGGAAGCAGACCTCGGCTTCGGCGGCGGACGACGGACCCCGGTCTATGGTCTGTGGTCCATGGTCTGCCTTCAGCAGCAGCTCGCCGCGCAGCCGGTGCACCTCGGCCTCGAACACCCGCCCGGCGTGGGGGCCGACGTCGGCCAGCACCTCCAGCCCCTCTCCGGCTTGGCCGGCACGCAAGAGCGCCTCGGCCATGAGGCAGTGGAGCATCGGCCGGAAGGCCTGCGCGCCTCCCCCATGCACGATCTTCAGGCTGGTGCGCATGGCCGCCAGGCCGTCCGTCTCTTCACCCCGGTCCACCTGTGCCCAACCCCGGAAGAAGACGGCCCAACCCTTGCCGAGCGGCAGGCCGTAGCGATCGGTCACGGCGAGAAGCCGCTCCGATTCCGCCTGCGAAGCGGTCGCATCGCCGCGTATCGCGTGGAAGGCGGCGCCGGCTACCATGACCACCAGCAGACTGGTGAGGGGATCGGCCAGCTCGTCCACGCGGGCCAGGGCACGCCGGCTGGCGGAGAGGGCCTGGTCGCCGTAGCCCATCAAAAACAGGGTAGTGCTCAGCCAGGTGAGCGCGGTAGCGGCCAGGTCCGTGTCGGCAACCGGCAGCAGCGGCGGGCGCACCGGCCGCTGCTCCGCCGGCCCCTGGGCGGCAGGCTGCCCTGCGCCGGGTGACCCGAGCGCCCAAGCCCTCTCCAGGTGAATGCGCCCTGCGGCCAGGTGCCCCTGGGGGAGATTGCTCAGCCCGGCGGCCAGGTGGCCGGCTGCCAGGTAGAATGTGTCCTGCTCGACCTCCGCCCGGCAGAGCAGCTCCTCGGCGCACTGTAGCGCCTGGAGGTCTTCCCCCAGCCAGGTGTGGATGTCAGTCAGCAGGAGTAGGACGCGCATGAGCGGCTCGGGCTCATCCAGGCGGCGGGCTAGGCGGTGTGCATGGTGGAGGAGCTGGGCCCGCTCGGGCGCGCCCCAGCCGCGTGCGGCGTAGAGGGGGGTGTCGAGCGCCAAGTAGAGCTCGATCTGCCGCCGGCTACGCTCGTCTGACCCAGGCACCTGTTCCAGTTGGGCCAGCCCACGCTGATAGAGGGAGATTGCCTCCGAGTAGGCCGTCAGGCGTGTGGCGCGGCGCCCGGCCAAGAGCAGGAAGTGCGCCGCCTGGCCGGCCAGCCCAGCCTCCTCGTAGTGGTGCGCCAGTTGCGGGCTGACCTCGGCGAGCGCGACCTGCTCGCCCCGGCAGAGTGTCTCGAGGGCGCCGCCCACCTCGGCGTGCAGCCTCGACCGCTGCACTGCGTCCATGTGGCAGCACAGGTATTCGTGGAAGAGGGCGTGGCCAAAGCGATAGCGCGACAGAGCCCCTCCCGTGTCCCCCAGGAGCTGCACCCCGAGCGGCTGCACCAGCCGGCTCTCAGCAGAGAGCGGGCCGCTCAGCAGCTCGCGCACCCAGGCCGGCTCTGTGCCGGTGGCGCGGGCAGCCACCTCGGCGCTGAACGTCTCCCCCTCGATGCAGGCCGCTTCCAGGACCCGGCGCCAGGCGCGCGGCAGCCGGTCGATGCGCTCGCCGATGACCGCCTCGACGCGCGCCGGCAACCCCTCGCCGTGCGGCGCCGGCCCCTCGACCCAGCGCTCCTCCTCGTCGAGCACCAGCTCGCCCCGCTCCTGGAAGGCGCGCAGCATCTCGACTGTGAAGAGGGGGTGGCCGCCGGTATGGCGGGTCAGCCTCTCGCGAAAGGCCTCTCCGAGCCGGTTTGGCTCGGCATCCAGCAGCGCATCGACGAAGCGCCGGCCCCCTGCCCGATCCAGGTCGATGCGGATGTCGCCCCACTGCCGGGCAAACTCGTGGGCCATAGACCCTAGGGGTCTCGGAAGACCCGTAGGGTCTTTGCCAGGGTCTTCTTGCACTGCCTCGCTCGGCCGGTAGGCGCCGACGACCAGGATGCGGGAGGCGGTAAGCTGCCGCCCCAGGTGAAATAGTAGGCTGAGAGAGGCCGCATCGGCCCACTGTAGGTCGTCGATGAGTAGTAGCAGGGGCTGCCTGCGGGCGATGGTCAGCAGGACGCGCGTCACCTGGTCAAAGAGCGCTTCCTGGAGCGCAGCTCGCTGTGGCCGGTCTCCTGACCGTGCCACTTTCAGCTCGGCAAGCCGCGCCAGCCAGGACGCCCCGGGCGGGGCCAGGGTCGCGGCGCGGGCCTCCAGATCTTCGACCGGCACAAAGCGGCCGACCAGGTCGGGGCCGTGCTCAACCAGAGCCTGGGCTGCCGAAGGAAAGAGCGCCCACAGCCGGCGCATGTGGTCCGGGTTCTGGGAGGAGCCGGCAGAAACACTCGATGCCTCGCAGCAGAGCCCCTGGAGGATCTCGCGAAAGGGCAGGAGTGGATCGCCCAGGCCGGCGAAGGCGCTACATCGCCCGGCGGTCGCTACCAATCTCCGGTGGGCCGTCACCGCGCGCTTGGCAAAGTGCGCCAGGAGTGCCGTCTTGCCCGTCCCCGCTTCGCCGGTGACCAGGACGACGTGTCCCTGCCCGGCGAGCGCCAGGTCGAGGAAGTGCTCGAGCCGCGCCGTCTCCCGCTCCCGGGACACAAAGGCAGAAGGAGACAGGCCAGAGAAGGCGCCAGCCGGGCTGCGGGCAGGCGGCGCCAGATCGTTCCAGGTGCCATCGCGGATTTGCCTGCGCAGCGCTTCGGTCTCGGCCGAGGGCTCGACGCCCAGCTCATCGGCCAGGACGCTGCGGCAGGTCTCAAATTGGCGGAGGGCCGCCCCCCGCCGGCCGCTGAGCGCCAGGGCAAGCATCAGGCTCTGGTGGGCGACCTCGTTCCAGGGTTCGAGCCCGAGCTGCCGGCGGGCAAAACGCTCTACCTCGTCCGTGTGCCCCTCCGCCAGGTGGTGGTCGACCATCCGCTCCAGGGCGAGCAGCGCGGCCTGGTGGTGCTGCTCCTGCTGGAGTAGCCGCCACTCCTCGAATTCCGGGCTGTCGGGCAGCGACAGGCCGGAAAGGAAGGGACCGCGATACAAATCGATCGCCTGGGCAAGCAGCCTGGCCTGGGCGGAGCCTTCCGGCGCCGCGGCGCCGCGCAGGCCGGCAGCCCCCAGGAGTGCGTCAAAGGCGTGCACGTCCACCCACGCCCGCTCCGGCTCCACGCGCAGGCGAACGTTCTGGCCGGTGATCTCCAGCACCGGCTCCGAAGGAGCAGAGGCCGTAGGTCGGGTTTCCATACCCGGCCCCGGCGGTGCCGCTTCCGGCGAGAGGGGCGCAAGCAGGCCGCGCAGGTTGCTTAGCGCTTGGCTCAGGCTGCGCTGGGCGTCGCGCTCGGGAAATTCGCCCCACAGGAGGGTTGCCAGGGCCTCGCGACGATGAAGGGCGTCCGTCTCGACCGCCAGGTAGGCAAGCAGCGCGCGCACCTTGGCCGACCGGAAGCCCGCCAGGGGCGCGCCGTCGAGGACCACGTCAAAGGTCCCCAGCAGGCGGATTTTCAGCCGTGCCTGCATTAAAGCCCTTTCTCCCCAGCACTGCGGGGTCTTGTACATCCGCATCGTACTACAGTTCCAAGATTTCGTCAACGCCGGCGCACCATCCTTCCCACCTCTCAGTGTCCTCAACGTTCTCATCCGTCTCAGTGGTCCCGTCACACTTTCGTCACAGCGATGGAGTATGATCCACGCTGTCGCACCACGCGTCGCGACAGCTTTGCTGCAGCCTTCAGAACAATTCGCACAGCGTACCCAGTGGGTCATGGAAGAGACGTATGGGTGAGACCGAGCGAATCGCCGTTCCCATCGCCGATCCAGAACGCTACCGCAGCTATCTGCTGCGCCTGTGGCGCGAGTCTCCGGGTGCGCCTTGGCGCGTCCTTGTGCACAGCGTCCAGAGCGGCGATGAGCGGTGCTTTGCCGGCCTGGCAGGGCTGCTACAGTTCCTGGAAGAGGAGGCCTTCGCCGGCGGGGGAGATCTTCCGGAACCCCGTGAGAGCGCTGCATGATGAATGATGAGGTGCCCGTAGACCTGAGGTGAGCATAATGGCAAGCGTGCGAAACGGCGCGCAGGAAACGCCCAAAGCTGAACCCACAGGAGAGAAGAATGCGCAGATTCAGTTGGCTGATTGTCGTGGCGTTGTTGTTGGCTTCGGTGCCGGCCGCCTCCGGCCAGGCTTCTGCCCCCGAGCCAGTGCGCATCGTGCGCGGGGGAGAAGAGGGAGTGCCGTCGGGACTGGACAGCATCCTGCACGAGCAAGTTGCGCAGGGGGACGAGGCGACTGCTTCCCAGTGCTTCCTCGATCCCGGCTACGGATGCACGTTCACCGCCGACGATTTTGTCACCAGCGGGACGTGGAAAATCGAAAAGATCTTTATCGACGGCTATGACTGGGGGATCAGTCCGGTCTACGCCAACGCCCTCAACTGGCGCCTGTACACCGATTCGGGCGGCTATCCTGGGAGCCAGGCCTGGAGCCTGAGCCGGGGGCCTACGGCTGCGGGGGTGACGATCTCGGGGGCAGACGTCACCCTCGATCTGGTTCAGGCGCAGGGCAGCGTGCTGAGCGTGCCGACCGGCCACTGGTGGCTTGTCTTTTACGTGGACATGTCGATCCTGCAGTACGGGCAGTGGTTCTGGAATTCGGGGGGGGCCGATCCCTGGCTGCCCGCCAGGCTTGGGATGGACGGCACGTGGTACGCTTGGCTGGGGATGGGCAAGGCCTTCCGGCTGGAGGGCACAATCACCGTCGAGCCCGACATTGCCGTGAGCCCTACCTCCCTCTCGGCACAGCAGTGCCCGGAGACCTCGACCAGCCAGACACTGCAGATCTGCAATAACGGCTCGGCGCAGCTCACCTGGAGCCTGTCCGAGAGCCTCGCGTGGCTGAGCGCCGCCCCCACGTCCGGCGCGCTGGACGCCGGTGCCTGTGCCTCGGTGACAGCCACCTTCAGCTCCGTCGGCGTGGCGCCCGGCAGCTACTCCGGCAGCCTTACCGTCTCGAGCAACGACCCGGACACCCCATCGATTCTCGGTGCCGGCCGGGCTCACGGTGCTCGCGCCGCCGAGTGCCGGCGACTTTACCTGGAGTCCGGCTCAGCCGGTGGCGGGCGAGCCGGTAACTTTCAATGCGACAGCGCAGGGCAACACGCCGCTGACCTACTCGTGGGCCTTTGGCGACGGCGGGACCGGTAGCGGCTTGCAGGTCGTCCACACCTACTCCACGCCCGACACCTACACGGCGACTTTGACGGTGAGCAACTCCTGCGGGCAGCAGGTGGTCACTCGCCAGGTGGTCGTCGTCTCGGGCTGCGCGCCGCCCAGCGAACCTGCCTTCACCTGGAGCCCGGCAGCGCCGGTGGCAGGCCAACCCGCGACCTTCAACGCGACGGCGCAGGGGAGCCCGCCCTTCACATACTCCTGGACCTTTGGCGACGGTGGGACCGGCTCTGGCTCGCAGGTCGGGCACACCTACGCCAGCGCCGGCAGCTACACCGTGACGCTGACGGTGAGCAATGCGTGCGGCCAGCAAGTGGTGCAGCACCAAGTGACTGTCCAGCCGGACTCTGACGGCGATGGGGTGCCAGACGCCGTCGACAACTGTCCCAGCACCTACAATCCCGACCAGGCGGACGCCGACGGCGACGGCGCAGGCGATGCCTGCGACAACTGTCCCAACACCTACAACCCCGACCAGGCGGACGCGGACCTGGACGGCGTGGGCGACGCCTGCGACAACTGCCCCTCCACCTACAACCCCGACCAGGCGGATAGCGACGAAGACGGTGTGGGCGATCTCTGCGACAATTGCCCGAGCGTAGCAAACCCCGACCAGGCGGATTCTGACGGCGACGGCGTGGGCGACGTCTGCGACCTGGAACCCGACATCGCCGTGACACCACCGTCCCTCTCTTCCACGCTCTGCCCCGGCGGCAGTGAGACCCAAGCCCTCCAGGTCTGCAACGCCGGCGAGGCCGGACCTGGAATGGTCCGCCAGCGAAAGCCTGGACTGGCTGACCATCTTCCCCGCAGCCGGCACGCTGGCACCCGGGGAGTGCGCTTCGCTCGACGTCGGCTTCTTTGACCCAGGCTCCGATCCCTTCGACGGCGCAATCACCTTCGCCAGCAACGACCCCGATGAGCCGGTTCTGGACGTCCCGGTGAGCCTGGCGGTGCTCGATCCGCCGACCGACGCCGCCTTCACCTGGAGTCCGACTTGGCCTCTGTCAGGGGAACAGGTCCACTTCAGCGCCACGGCGCAGGGCAGCGAGCCCCTGATTTACGACTGGGACTATGGCGACGGGTACGGGGGCGGTGGGGCAGTGGCTACCCACGCCTATGACACATTCGGCAGCTACCTGGTGACGCTGACGGTGAGCAACGGCTGCGCCCCGGCGGCGCTCGTGCAGCACACCGTGACGGTGCTCGGCCCTGCCGACATGACCGTCTCACCCACATCTCTGGAGGCGGCTCTCTGCCCCGATACGGAAGAGACCCAGTCGCTCACCATCGGCAACAGCGGGGGCGTCAGACCTGATCTGGATGCTGTCCGAGCGGCCGCCCGAGCCGGCGCTGGCGGAGCAGCTCGAGGAAGGTCCCTATTCGTCTGCCTCGCAGTGCTTCACCGACTATGGCTATTGCACCTTCTCGGCAGAGGACCTGGTCAACGCCGAGCCGTGGGAGATTTCCCGCATCATCGTCGGCGGCGGTGAGTATTCGTCCGACCCGGCCAACGCCAGTGCGTTTCGCTGGTACCTCTACGCCGATGCCGGCGGGCAGCCGGGCGGAGTGCCGGGCGATGGGCTCGACGTCTGGAACCTGAGCCTGTCGCCCGGTGCCCCGGGAGTGACGATCGACTGCGGGGCGCGACGTTACGCTCGACCTGCTGCTAGCCACCGGCAGTGCGCTGCCGTGCCCGCCGGCCACTGGTGGCTCATCTTCTATATGGACATGGCAATCCAGCCCTATGGCCAATGGTTCTGGGCCCAAGCTGCGACAGACGAGAACTCGCCATCCGCCATCTGGTACGGGGATAGCTGGAATACGGGATCGGGAGGCAAGGCCTTGCGCGTGGAGGCCTATGCCGGCCCCCAGGCCGATATTCCCTGGCTGAGCGAGGACCCGACTGGGGGGACGGTCATTCCCGGAGACGAAACGAGCGTGGCGGTCACCTTCACCACGGCAGGTCTGGCACCCGGCTCTTACGCGGGTGGCCTGCTGGTGCAGGGCAACGATTTCGAGACGCCGCGCCTGCTGGTTCCCGTCAGCCTGACCGCGCTCGATCCCGCGCATGGTGCCGGCTTTACCTGGCTGCCGGCCGGCCCGAACGTGGGCCAGCAGGTCACCTTCCGGGGTACCGGCGAGGGCAGCGAGCCGATCCAGTACGAATGGGGTTTTGGCGACGGCGATACGGGCATCGGCTCTGTGGCAACACACACCTATGCGGCTAAGGGCACATACCAGGTGACGCTCACGATCGACAATGGCTGCGGCCAGCAAAGCGTGACACAAGCAATCACCGTGACCGAGCCCGACATCGACGTGAGCCCGGTGTCCCTCAGCGCCACACTGTGCCCCGATACGACCACCACTCAGACACTCCAGGTCTGCAACACCGGGGACGGGGCTCTCACCTGGATCCTGTCCGAGATGGCAGGCGAAAGGAAGGGACGGCCGGAAGGGATCCTTTGGGACCAATCAACCCTCGCCCAGAACACCGGACACTCCGATATGTATACCGTCGACGGCTGGAGTGATTTTTCCGCCGACGACTTTGTGAACTTGGAGCCGTGGAGCATCGAGTCGATCTTCGTCCCCGGCGCCATGTGGTGGGGCAGCATGAGCCACGCTTCCGCGCTTCACTGGTGCATATACCCGGACGCCGGCGGGGTGCCGGCGGGCCACCCACTCATCGGCGGCGAGTTCTGGTGCTGGAGCACTTCCCCCGACGATCCGGCGGTTACCATCGGCGGGCAGTACAACGGCGACGTCACGCTCGACCTCGTGGCCGCCCTGGGCGGGTCACTGGCTGTGCCTTCGGGCTCTTGGTGGCTCCTCTTCTTCCCCGAGTTCGCCAGCTTCGAGGAAGACGCCTTCTACTGGTACTTTGGCACGACGGAGAACGGACAGGAGGCCCAGTTCATCGACCCCATGGACCACTGGGGTGGGGGGCACGAGGGATGGGTCTCGTGGCGAGTCCAGGCGGGGAGCCCCGATTGGCCGCATGACCTGGCTTTTCGGATCGACGGTCAGGTCGCCGCTGACTCGGTCTCGTGGCTGCGCGAGGAGCCGCTCGGCGGGAGCATACCACCCGGCGAGTGCCGCGACGTGACCGTGACCTTCGACTCGGCAGGCTTGGCGCCAGGGCAGTACTCCGCTGGCATCCAGGTCTCCAGCAACGACCCCGACGAGTCGCAGGTGACCGTTCCGGCTGACCTGGAAGTGCTCGAGCCGCTTCACGACCTGGCCTTCACCTGGGATCCGGCAATGCCGAGTGTGGGCCAGCCGACGACTTTCACGGGCTCTGCGCAAGGCTCCGCGCCAATCGTCTTCACCTGGGCGTTCGACTCGGAGGAATCCTTGCCGGACGGCCTTATCCAGGGCGACAACCCGGTCGTGCACGTCTATGACGCCCCCGGCGACCACCTGGTGTCGATGAGTGCCTGGAACGTCTGTGGAGGGGAGCTGGTGCAAAACACCGTGACGGTGCGGGCCAACTGGGCGCCGGACGCCCGCGACGATTCGGCCACCACCGCTACGGGCAAAGCCGTCCTGATCAATGCTACCGCCAACGACGTCGATCCCGACGGCAACCTGGACCCCACGACGGCGGCGGTGGTCACGGTGCCGGCCCACGGCACGGTGGTAAACAACGGCAACGGCACCTTCACCTACTCCCCGACCTCTCCCTGGACGGGCACGGACAGTTTCACGTACCGTGTTTGCGACACGTTCGGCATGTGCGACACCGCTACCGTGACCATCCAGGTGACGTCCGCTGTGCCGTCACTGCACGTCGGCAACATCCTGATGGGCGCGATGAGGCTGTTCACCTATTGGAAGGTCAGCGGCGAGGTCCCCATCTTGAACAATGCCGGGAGGCCGGTCTCGGGTGCCCTTGTCTACGCTACCTGGACCCTCCCCAATGGCACGACGACGTCGCAGGTCGTCCTCACCAACCTGCTCGGCAAGGCCAAGTTCCTGGTCTCCTCCAAGCAGACCGGGACATATCGCGTGTGCGTGACGAACGTCATCAAGAGTGGGTACAGGTATGATCCGCTTCAGAACTATGAGAGCTGCGACACAAAGACGGTGCCCTGAGTGGCAGACTCGCGGCTTTGGACGCTCGCGAGCTGGGCGTGTGACCGGGCTGCAGGCGAGAAAGTGCAGGGGTCTATCCCGGTACCGATGGAGCAGAGGCGCCCCGGCGTGGCGCTGAGCGGCGCCCGATGAGGGCAGACACCTTCCAGGAAGCTCGCGGCTTCCTGGAAGGTCAGTCGAAGACAGAAGACGACCGGAATCAACAAAAGGAGAAGACAGATGAAAGCAAGACTTGTTCTCGGCAGTGCGTTGTTGGTGGTGCTGGTGCTGTCGCTGGTAGCGGGCCCCGGCCAGGTACAGGTGGGGGCAGCGTCCCTTGCCCAAGGTGTCATTGCGCAGGATGGTGGTCAGAATGTCGCTACGGCGACGGTCACACCCGAGTCGATCACCTGGCAGCCGCTGGCGGAGGCGGCCGGCGCGGCGCTCACCGTGCAGGGGCCGGGCGGGAGTGTGTGGCAGAAAGAGTTCGCGGCCGGCGAGTCCCCTGTCTTCCATGTGGACGACATGGCAGTGACCGACGGCACGTACAGCTACGAGCTGACCTTCCGGCCCCGGCTGTCGGCCGAGGCCCAGGCGGCATTGGATGCCGCCGCGGATAGCGCCGAGCGCGAACAGGTAGTGGCCGAGCTGCAGCGAACCGGGCAGCTCCCGGGCGGCGGCCTCCGGGCATCGGGCCACTTTCGCATCGAGGCGGGAGTGATCGTCGTCGGCGGCGAGGAGCCGGGAGCGACCGGTGGAGGCCAGATCGAGGACTATGTCGTATCCGACGACCTGATCGTCACCGGTAGCGAGTGCCTCGGTTTCGACTGCCTTACGGATGGATCGGAGAACTTTGGTTTTGATACTCTCAAGCTGAAAGAGAACAACATCCAGATCTACTTCGACGATACCAGCGCGACGCCGGGCTTCCCCTTCAACGACTGGCGGATCATTGCCAACGATTCCAGCTCGGGCGGCGCCAACTACCTGAAGATCCAGGACTCGACGAACAGCAAGGAGCCCTTCAAGATCATGGCCGGCGCGCGGACCAACTCGTTCTTTGTCTCGGATTCGGGCCGGGTTGGCCTGGGGACATCGACGCCTGTCAAGAGCCTGCACAGCGTGTGGGGGGACACGCCGACCGTCCGCCTGGACCAGGATGCATCAGGTGGCTGGACGCCCCAGGTGTGGGATGTCTCCGGCAACGAGTCCAACTTTTTCGTGCGCGACGTGACCGCGGGCGACTTGCTGCCCTTCCGCATCCAGCCCGGCACGCCCACCAATAGCCTGACACTCAAGAACACGGGAAACGTCGGCATCGGCACCTGGTCCCCGGAGTATGACCTGGAGGTGGTGCGAACCGGCGAGAACCCTCAGGTGGTGGCCCATCGCACCGACGGTGCGTATGCCTTCCTCTCCGCGACCGACACGGCAGCGCAGGTTGGCTCGCCCACCGATGCGCCGCTGGAGCTCGTCGTCAACGGTGTCACGCGGGCGACACTGGGCAACAACGGCACCTTGAGCCTCGGGCCATACGGTGAGCTCTCGGCCTTTGGCGTCACGGCCGATTTCGTCAAGACGCCAGAGATCTATAATGAAACTGGGCTCAATGTCCGGATCGGCCCCACGATAGTGGCACAGTGGGACGGGGCCGGCAACATGAACCTGGCCGGCGGCCTGACGGCGACGACGGGGGTCGGGTCGTATGGAACCGCCCCTCTCGAGCTGAAGGTAAACGGCACAACCAAGGCGGTCCTCGACCTGGGCGGGAACCTGACGATCGAGGGCGCGCTCACCGAAGCCTCCGACGTGAACCGCAAGGAGAGCTTCTGCGCCGTGAGCCAGGCCTCCGTCCTGTCGCGCATTGCCGCGCTCCCCGTCTTTACTTGGAGCTACAAGGGGGAGAGCGCCCGCCACATGGGGCCCACGGCGCAGGACTTTTACGCCGCCTTTGGTCTGGGGGCGGACGACAAGCACATCGCGCCGCTGGACGCCAACGGCGTGGCCCTGGCCGGCATCCAGGAGCTGTATAGTCAGCTCCAGGCCGAGCAGGCCGAGACGGCGCGGCTGAGCGCTGAGAACGAAGACCTTCGTCTGCGGCTGGACGCGCTGGAGGCCCTGGTGGCGGAGCTGCTCGCAGCACAGGCAGAGAAGTAGCCGGGTTGCGGCTTGCCGGCCCTTGACGGACCGGCTGCCGCAGGGGCGGGGATCACCCCGCCCGGAGGAGGAACCATGGCAAGACAAAGAACAGCTCTGACCTGCGGCGTCCTGGTGGTGGTCCTTGTCCTGCTGGCGTTGGCCGGCGGGCAGGCCGGTCCGGCCGCGGCGCAGCCGGGGATCGCCGGAGAGATCGGCCCCAATGACCTGCGCATCAGCGCGATGGGGCCCGACGGCGATACCCGCTTCTACGCGCTCGACCCGGCCGTGGCGCACAACCCGGACGGCGACGAGTTCCTGGTGGTATGGGCTGCCGACGACGAGGCGGCGCCGCTGGGCAATGACGAGTTCGAGATCTACGGCCAGCGCGTCTCCGGCGACGGCACGCTGCTGGGCGCGCGCTTCCGGATCAGCACCACCGGGCCGGATGGCGATCCTGCCTATTACGCCCGCGACCCGGCTCTGGTCTACAACCCGGCTGCCGCCGAGTACCTGGTCGTCTGGGTGGCCGGCGGCGCAGCCGCCGGGCTGGCCGCCGGAGAGCTCGAGATCTACGGCCAGCGGCTGGACGCCGCCGGTAGCCTGCTCGGATCGGCGGTGCGCATCAGCGACATGGGCCCCGACGGCGACCCGGCCTTCGATGCCCTCAACCCTGCCGTCGCCCACAACGCCGTTTCGGGCGAGTACCTGGTGGCCTGGCAGGGGGACGACTCGATGGATAACGCCGTCGAGATTTTTGGCCAGCGGCTGGATGCAGCCGCGGCCGAGGTAGGCGTGAACGATTTCTCCATCAGCCAGATGGGCTCGGACCCGGCCGATACCGGGTTCCGAGGCCAGGAGCCCGCGCTGGCGTGCGGCGATGCCGGCGAATGCCTGGTCGCCTGGGAGGGGGACACAGACGCTGAACCCCTGGTCGACGACGAGTACGAGGTCTTTGGCCAGCGCCTGGCCGCCGACGGCAGCCTGGTGGGGCTGCCGAGCTTTCGCATCAGCGCCGCCGGGCCGGACGGCGACCCGGCCTACCAGGCGCGCCGGCCGGCGGTGGCCTACAACGATGACACCGGCGAGTACTTGGTCATCTGGGCGGGCGACGAAGGGGGGCCGGCCCTGTCTCTGGGTGAGATTGAGATCCACGGACAGCGCCTGGCAGCCGACGGCAGCCCCGTCGGTGTGAGCGGCTTCCGCATCAGCAGCATGGGCCCCGATGGCGACCCGGCCTACCGGGCCTGGGCACCGGCTGTGGCCTACCTGGCCGCGCCCGGGCGCTACCTGGTGGCATGGCGTGGCGACGACAACCACGACTGGGGCAGCGGACCGCTGGCCGACGACGAGATGGAGGTCTTCTGCCAGATGTTGGAAGGCACGGGCGACCTGGCCGGCGACCCGGTGCGCCTCAGCGATGCCGGGCCCGACGGCGACCCCGCCTACGGCGCCGGCCGGCCCGCCCTGGCCGCGCAGGCCGGCGGTGACTTGGTCCTAGTGGCCTGGCAGGGCGAAGACGACGTGGCACCGCTGGCGGAAGGCGAGGTGGAGGTCCTGGGCCAGCTCGTCCAGGTGGAGACGCCTCCCTTCCCCAACATCGTGGTGACCGCGCCGCTGCTCGAAGCGGAGCTCTGCCCCGGCGGGTCTGCGCAGCTTGCCGTCCAGATCTGCAATGCCGGCACGGCCGACCTGGTCTGGAGCCTGTCGGAGGCACTCGACTGGCTGACCGAGGAGCCGGCGGGCACGACGCTCCTCGCGGGCGAGTGTGTGGACGTGATCCTTACCTTTGACTCGGCCGGGCTGGGCGCCGGCACCTACGCCGGCAGCCTGCTCGTCAACAGCAACGACCCCGACACGCCGCAGGTGGCTCTGGCGGTGCAGCTGAAGGTGCTCGAGCCGGTGTCGGGCACCGGCTTCACGTGGATTCCCCGTCGCCGACCATGGGCGAGGTGGTGACCGTCACCGGCACCGCCGCTGGCAGTGAGCCCATCGACTACGCCTGGAACTTTGGCGACGGCGGGACGGACACCGGCAACCCGGCATCGCACACCTATGCCGCCTTCGGCGACTATGCCGTCACCATGACGGCAAGCAACGCGTGCGGGCAAGAGTCTGTGCAGCAGACCGTGACGGTAGCGCCGCTGGGAGCGATGCACGTGGAGTGGATCAAGCTGAGGGTCGTCTACCTGGGCCACTGGCGCTTCGCGATCCGGGGCCTGGTGCGTGTCCTGGACGCCGGCGGCGGCCCGGTGGCAGGAGCGAGTGTGCAGGCCGAGTGGATCCCGCCCAGCGGCAGGCCGAAGGCGCAAGTCAGTCTGACCAACCCCCTGGGCGCCGCGAGTTTCAAGGTACTTCTCAACCAGCTCGGCACCTGGAAAATCTGCATAACGGATGTGGTGCTCTCCGGCTGGGTCTACGACCCGGACCAGAATGGTGAGACGTGCGACACCGTCACCATCCCATAGCCGGGATTCCATTCCCGGCCTGACCGAAGGGGCGGCCACGGAGGGCCGCCCCTCTTTCCCCTCCCCTGTCGCGGCGGGGGAGGCTGAATGGGGGCGCATTCTCCCTCTCCCTTCGGGGGAGAGGGTTGGAGTGAGGGTCCGATCTTGCCTCCCCTACTCCTCCGCCGGGCAGTACACCCCGCCGGCATCCATCGTCGCGATGCACCGGTTGCAGTGATCGCAGTCCGACGCCTCCAGCGCGCCGGACTGCAGCTTGTGTACGAACTCGGGGTCCTTGACGATCGCCCGGCCCACCTCCACAAACTCGAAGCCTGTCTCCATCGCCCGCTCCAGGTCGGCCAGAGACAGCACGCCGCCCACGTACACCACCGGGATCGACACTGCCTGCCGGAGGCGGACCGCCCCCTCCAGCAGGAAGAGCGGCTCGAACGGATAGCGCTGCACCATGAAGCGGCCGAAAAGCAGCATCCCCATGCGCGTCATGAGTTGAGCCTGGTTGCGGGCCATCTCCCGCGTCGGGACGCCCCCGCGCATCCCGTCGCGCTGGTTCACCTTCACCAGGATCGGGAAGCCCGGCCCGAGCGCCTGCCGCACGCTGCGCATCACCGCCGCCGGGAAGCGCAGCCGGTTCTCCAGCGATCCTCCGTACCTGTCCCTCCGGTGGTTGGTCCAGGGCGAGAGGAACTGGCTGAGCAGGTAGCCGTGCCCTGAGTGGATCTCGGCCGCATCAAATCCTGCCTGCCGCGCCCAGCGGGCCGCCTGGGCAAACTCCTCGATCTTCGTCTCGATCTGCGCCTCGTTCATCTCCTCGCAGCGCGACATCCGGAAGAGGCACAGCTTGCGCGACGCGCCGATGGGCCGCCGCCCGATCTCCTTGGGGCTGGCGAAGAAACCGCAGTGGCCGAGCTGGATCGACGCCGCCGCGCCTTCGCGGTGCACGGCATCCGTCAGCTCGCGCAGGCCCGGCACGATCTCCTCCCGCATCCACAGCTCGTGGCCAAAGGCGCGCCCGTCGAATGGAGCAGTGGGTGGAGACTGTGCGGCTGGCTTTGCAGGCTTTGTTGAAAGAAGACGAAACCTGGACAAGAGCGGCAGTGCCGGCCACATGGGAAGATAGCTACGGCCAGCGGTGTGTGATCGAGAAGCTGACCGAAGCCGAACGGGAGGCGCTGGCCAGGCGGGTAGGACCCGATGGGCAGTGGCTCCTGGAGCGGATAGAGGCAGATGGGAATGCAGCCAAGCTGCGGGACTTGCCTGCGGTCCAGGTGTTGGTCACGACGTGGCAGCAGCAGTTCACGGTTGTGGGAGGGGACTTGGTGGCTCGGGATGCAGGGGTCTATGATGGCAGGACGCACATCGTTACGCCCCACGACCCCGAGGCCCGCTACAGCGAGAAGAGAGGGCAGGGCTGGGTAGGCTACAAACTGCAAGCAACGGAGACGGATGACGAAGACAAGCCACACCTGCTCACGGATATCGCCATCACCAGCAGTGTGGAGACGGACTACCGCGCGCTGGAAGCCATCCAGAACCGGCTCGAGGCACGAGACCTGCTGCCCGGACAGCAATTGGGCGATGGTGGCTATGTGACGGAGGACAACCTGGTTGGTAGTGGTGAGCGGGGCATCGACCTGATCGGGCCGGCGAAAAAAGACAATCGGCTGCAATCCCGACTGCCCGATGGCATCACCCTGGCGCAATTCGAAGTGAACCTGGCAGAGTGCACAGCGATCTGCCCAGCAGGTCAGAAGGCAATCGTCGGCACAAAGCGAGGCAAGCGTTTGGTCTTCCGCTTTCCGAAGGCGGTCTGCGCTGCTTGCTCTTTGCGGCCCCGGTGCTGCACAGGCAAAGGTGGGCGGCACATCAGTTTGGGTCGGAACTACCTGGCCCTGCAAGCGGCACGTACCCGCCAAGAAACCGCGGAGTTCAAAACACTGTATCGTCAGCATCGAGGAGGGGTCGAAGGCTGTCTGTCGGCTTTGGTCCGAGGACATGGCATCCGCATCGGGCGCTACGTCAGCACTGCCAAGATCCACTTGCAGGCATTGTTCACCGGGGCAGCAGTCAATCTGCGACGTGCAGCCCGCTGGCTTGCCGGAGAGCGCCATCAAGCCAAACGACAAAGTTTGAGACTAACACTGAGAGCGTAGCAGGAGAAGGAAAGGAAGGCATGAACCTGCCCAAAGGCAGCTCTGCGTCTCATTGAGCGCACTGTCCAGCGCGGATGGCTTCGCTGAGACGGCCAATGGGGTCATGACCTCCCTTTCCTCCAAAGTTAGCCAACAGTATCCTTGAAGGTGCGCCGCACCCGGCGTGCCGCGCGCTGCCATGTGGCCCGCCTTCTGTGGCCAGTGCGGGGCCAGGCTCGGACCGCGGCGCGCTTCTGCGGGTCATGTGGCCGGCCGGTGTGAGGGGGGCCTCACAGGCTCCCCGAGGGCGGCGAGCCCTCGGGGAGGGTGGGAGAGTCTGCCTGGATTGCACGGGCCCCTACCGGGCACTCGGCTTGAGCTGCACAGCGACCTGCGGGGCCGCCTGCGGCTTGTTCCGGCGCAGCTCCCGGTTCAGAGCGGCGAGAAGCCGGCGCACGAGCCGCGGTGAGTTGCTGCTGGCCGGCTGCGCCTGGGCGGCACGGATGCGCTCCTCTTCCCGTGCGCGCACCTCCGGGAACCGCAGGTCCTGGGCGGCGAGCTGAAGGTTGATCGGCTGGATAATCATCGTTCCCTCCTTTCCTTGTTCTTGAACCCCTTGAGCAGGTGAGCGGCCAAGTCCTTTCTCACCTGGGTTCTATCTCTATGAACGGCACAGCAGAGGTTTTCCCGGCATGAGGAGAGAACCACTCAGAGAGAGCCCAGGTCATATGGCCAGGGCTCTCCTAGTTGTGACTCTGCACGGCTTCTCCAGGCGCTCTCCACAGATCTTCCCTATCGCTGTGCTACACTGAGCATG
The DNA here is from genome assembly GCA_963701775.1 of uncultured Chloroflexia bacterium. Taxonomy (GTDB): domain Bacteria; phylum Chloroflexota; class Anaerolineae; order JAAYZQ01; family JAAYZQ01; genus DAOQVR01. The sequence continues at coordinate 217,662 of CAVPBH010000018.1, read as the reverse complement.
GTCTTGTGGGATGCGCCCGCAAGCCAGTCGCGGAAGAGATGTCAGACCTGAGCCATAGCATCAAGTTCGACCGGTTCGAGCGCAAGCACGTCGTACCCATCAAAGCGGCAGAGGCGTTCAAGAAGTCGCTCGGCGCCTACCTGGTGCCCGACGACCATGGCGACTCGGGCGGCTGCTACCTGACCATCACATCGCCGGGCACCTACAGCCCGTCCGGCTCGCTGGCCGTAGGGGGTATTCGACTGCTATGCCTCCGCCCCGCCCAGCATGGCCCGCGCCTGCACCAGGTCGAGGACGTCGAGCCCTTCGGTGAGCCAGGCGTAGACGCCGGCCAGGAGCTCGCGCGCTTTATCGCCCCGCCCTACGTCTCCGTCGGGCAGTACACCCCGCCGGCATCCATCGTCGCGATGCACCGGTTGCAGTGATCGCAGTCCGACGCCTCCAGCGCGCCGGACTGCAGCTTGTGTACGAACTCGGGGTCCTTGACGATCGCCCGGCCCACCTCCACAAACTCGAAGCCTGTCTCCATCGCCCGCTCCAGGTCGGCCAGAGACAGCACGCCGCCCACGTAGACCACCGGGATCGACACCGCCTGCCGGAGGCGGACCGCCCCCTCCAGCAGGAAGAGCGGCTCGAACGGATAGCGCTGCACCATGAAGCGGCCGAAAAGCAGCATCCCCATGCGCGTCATGAGCTGGGCCTGGTTGCGTGCCATCTCCCGCGTCGGGACGTCGCCGCGCATCATGTACAGCGGCGTCTTGGCGGTAAAGCCACAGCTCGGCACCAGAGCGCTGGCCCCCTCGGCCTCGTAGCGCTGCGCGATTTGCACCGCCTCCTCCATCTCCAGCCCGCCGCGCATCCCGTCGCGCTGGTTCATCTTCACCAGCACAGGGAAGCCAGGCCCGAGCGCCTGCGCGCACGCCGCGCACCACCGCCGCGGGGAAGCGGAGCCGGTTCTCCAACGAGCCGCCGTAGCGGTCGCGGCGGTGGTTGGTCCAGGGCGAGAGGAACTGGCTGAGCAGGTAGCCGTGCCCGGAGTGGATCTCGACCGCGTCAAATCCGGCCTGCCGCGCCCAGCGGGCCGCCTGGGCAAACTCCTCGATCTTGGTCTCGATCTGCGCCTCCGTCATTTCCTCGCAGCGCGACATCCGGAAGAGGCACAGCTTGCGCGACGCGCCGATGGGCCGCAGTCCGATCTCCTTGGGGCTGGCGAAAAAACCGCAGTGGCCGAGCTGGATCGACGCCGCCGCGCCTTCGCGGTGCACGGCGTCCGTCAGCTCGCGCAGGCCGGGCACGATCTCCTCCCGCATCCACAGCTCGTGGCCAAAGGCGCGCCCGTCGAACGAGACGGAGCAGTAGGCCACGGTCGTCATCGCCGTGCCGCCGGCGGCCACGCGGCGATGGTGCTCGATCAAGGCCGGGGTGACGCGTCCCCCTTGGCTCATCCCCTCGAAGCAGCCGGCGCGGATGATCCGGTTGCGCAGCTCCAGCCCGCCGATGCGGCCGGGGGTGAACGCCTTGCCTGCCGTGTTCGCTTGTGCCATGCGACCTCCCTTGGTGCGACGCACCTTCGCGGTGCGTTGCACCTGATTATGGGCCGGAATCAGCGGGGTGTCAAGCGAGTTGGAAATGCGGGTGGCTTGACCTGCGTCTGTACGCATTCCTGCGTAGGTCCGTGGACGGACTTGCAGGAATCTCAGTCAAAGAACTCGTAGTATGGCCGATGCGCGTTCCCGTGCGATCAGGTATAACTATCCTAGAGTTAGTGTAAACAGGGCGAGGCCCTGATTGACAATCAAGTACTGAGAACCTAGATAGGGGAGGAAGAAATGATGACTGGCAGAACCCAGAGTCGGAGCGACGTCGCTCAAGTACCAAGAACCAAATACGCGTGGGTCGCCTTGGCGGCCCTCATAATCGTGGCCCTGGTGTTGGGGCCACTGGGATCCCTTCCGGGCTCGGTAGTATTCGCGCAGGAAGGCGACCGGGAAGAGCCGTTCCCCGAGGTCGCGGGGCCGGTCCTCGCGCGCGTTGTGCTCGCAAGCGAAAGTGACCGCGAAGAGCCGTTCCCCGAAGTTGCGGGGCTGATCCTGGCGAGCGTCCCGCTCCGGGTGGACCCGGGCCTGCGCTACACCGATGTCTCGGCTTACTACGTTGAGAGACTCCGGGCGCAGGCCAAGCCCCAGACGGACATCTCGGCCTTCTACGTCGAGAGGCTCAGATCTCAGATCGCCCGTGACGCGGCCCTCGCTACGGACTCGCTGCTGGGCGCCGTAGGGATCAGGATCGATTCTCGCAGCCTGGCCGCCATGGGTCGTGATTACGACAGCGTCGATCCGCTGTTGGGTGCCGTGGGCATAGAGCTCGGCAAAGCAAGACTTGTTGCGGGGGGTGAGGAGTGCCCCGTCTGCTAGCAGCCGTAGAGTCCTGGTGCCTGCCCAAAACCGGCACAGGACCGGCCTGGATTGGAAGGTAACACCTCCCCGAAAGCCTGTGGCTTTCGGGGAGGTTCCATTTCGGGGCGCTGTGCCCGTCCCCCCGCTCGTGGTGCAGGGCCTCGTGCCCATTCGTGCGTGCCCCTGCCTGAGGGAACCTTCTCGGACTGCTCGCCGTCCTAGAGGAAGAAAGGAGTGTGACCCGATGAAGCGCACGCCATTCCTGCGAGTGGGCCTGATATCGGTTCTTGTGTTGGTCTGGGCAGCCGGTCCCCTGTGGGGCCGGCTGCGTGTGTTTTCGGATGGGGCACCGGCCGGCACCGGCGCAGCGAGCATCACGCCAACTCCTGCTCCTACGCCTACTCCTACCCCATCGCCGCCTCCCAATCGGTGGCACGTGTCGCTGGTAGGGCAGATCGGCGGCTGGCAGTGCCCGCCGGTCGTCATAGACGGACTACTCGCGATGTGCAGCGGCCCACGCCTCCTTCTGATGGACATCGCCGACCCAGCCGCCCCGGCGCTGCGCGGGCAGACGGCGCCGATGCCCGGTGTGGCGGGTAGCACTGCCGTCGCGGGGAGTTATGCCTACGTCGCCGTAGACGACGCGGGCTTGGTGGTCGTCAAGATCACGAACCCGGCGCACCCAGTGCAGGTAGGTCGCGCCGCGCTGCCCGGGGGTCATGCGCTGGGCGTGGCCTTGCAGATGCCCTACGCCTACGTGGCCGATGGTGAGGCCGGCCTGCGCGTCGTGGACGTGACGCAGCCGGCGTATCCGATTGAGCTGGGTGCCTGCGACACGCCCGGCGACGCAACCGGCGTGGCAATGAGCGGCGGGCTGGCCTACATCGCCGATAGGCTGTCTGGCCTACGTATCATCGACGTGAGCGACCCGCACAACCCCTTTGAGCTGGGTGCCTACGACACACCTGGCGAGGCCTTCGGCGTGACGGTTGTCGGCCACTATGCCTTTGTGGCCGATGGTCCGGGTGGCCTGCGCATCATCGACGTCTCCGACCCGGCAAACCCCACCGAGGCGGCTTTCTACCAGACGCCTGATTGGGCCTTCTGGACGGCTTACGACCAGGGCTATGCGTACGTCGCCTCCGGCGTCAGCGGCGGCCTAGACATACTCGAAGTCGATAGCCCGGCCGATCCCGTCCATGTGGGCTCCTATGGCATCGATGCCCGCTGGGGTGTCGGCGTGGCTGGCGGCTATGCCTATATCGCCGATGCGGCCCACGGGCTGCGTGTGCTCGACGTCTCCGACCCGGCCGCGCCGTGGCTGGTGGGCGGCTATGACCTGGCGACCGAAGCCGACGGCATCGCGGCCTCGGAGGGCTGGGCCTACCTGGGCGAGTCGGGCTATGGCGCGCGCACCCTGGATGTGGCCGACCCGGCGCAGCCGGTGCTGGCCGGGATGGCAGAGGGCCAGTGGTACTTTCGCGTCGCGCAGCGCGGCGACTACCTCTACGGCGCGGCCGGCTGGGGAGGGCTCACGGTGGTCGACGTATCCGATCGCTGGAACCCGGTGAAGGTGGGGCAATACGAAACGCCCGACCTGCATGCCTGGCAGGTGGCGATATCCGGCATCTATGCCTTCATCGCCGACACCGGCCAGGATGGTCTTGGGCTGAGCATCGTGGACATCCACAAGCCGGCTCAACCGGTAGAGATCGGGTTCCTGGCCCTACCCGGCAACCCCGAAAATGTGGCGGTGGATGGGCGCTACGCCTATGTGGCCGCCGGACAGGGCGGCCTGCGCATCGTGGACGTGTCCGACCCGGCCAACCCGGCCGAGATCGGCGTCTTTCAAACGCCCTGGCAGGCGATGGACGTGGTGGTACGCGGCAACGTGGCCTATGTGACCGATTCGTCGTACGGGCTGTATGTCCTCGACATGGCCGACAAGAAGAACCCGGTCCAAGTTGGCTGGATCCAGGCGCAGGGCCCTGCGCCGGCTCTGGCGGTGGGCGACGCCTCGGGAGGGCGGGTGCTGGCCTACATCGCTGATGGAGACAATGGCCTGCGCGTGATCGACGTCACCCGCCCAAGGCACCCAGTTGAGGTCGGCTGGTTTGACACGCCCGGCTGGGCGCTTGATGTGGCAGTCGACGGCGCCAACGTCTACATCGCCGATTTTGATGGCGGGCTGTACATCCTGCGCTACGCCCTGCCTTAAGCACACCCGCCCGGAGGGGTGGAGTGGCGGAGTACACCCCCTCACCCCTCTGGCGGGTCCAGCAGCACAAAGAGGTGCACGTCCTCCCCGGAACCCTTGTGCCGCACCCGAGCCGCCCGATCCAGCCGCACGCGCCGGTCCGCACCCTGCCATGCATCCTCGCCGACCGGCCGCAGCACCTCGACTGAGCAGTCGCTCGCGTCAAAGTAGGCCCAAGCCCGGCGGCCGTCCTCCGTCTCAAAGTGGGCGTCGAAGTAGGTGCCTTCCAGCAGCTCGATCACGTCGGCGACCGTGCGCGCCTCCCGGCAGGTGCGCTTCACCCGTTGGCGCATCCAGACCTCGCCCGACGACAGCCCGATAGAGTCGTACAGCGCCTCCCATGGCTCCCGTGCCGCGGGCTCTCCCTCGCCCTCGTGCGTTGGGCGAAGGTCTCCCGACCGAGCCCGTTCCGCCTCTGCTACCCACGTGCGCCGGGTTTCGTCGTACAGCGCCGGGAGGTCAATCCCCAGCTCCGCCAGGCGCGAGTAGAGGTCGATACCGTCCCTGGCATGGAAAAGCAGGTTGTCGCCCGCGTCGACGATCCGCACCTCTTCCGCGTAGAGGTGCTCCCGGAGGAAGGCGGCGACCTCTTCGGGCGATTTCAGCCGCACGGCGCGGCCGAAGTGTCCCCGCTGCGAGACATACCCGCGATAGAGTGCGCGCCTCGTGCCGGTCTGTGACTTGCTCATGGCAGGTCCGGCCGGCAGCGCCGCACGATCTCGACCACCCGGTCGATCGGCAGCGCATGGCGCACGTGGCCGTCCCGCCCCACGACCGTCTCGGCGCGGAAGAGCGAGTTCAGGATCGCCTCCTCAACGCCCTCCACCACTGCGTGGAAGAGATAGCCCAACACCCGTTCCTCGTCGGCCACGACAATCTGGGACGCTGTCAGGGCAGCCGGCTCGTGCTCGACCGGCCAGCCGGTGCTGAAGGCGATCACGAAATCGCCGCTTCCGTGGCCGTAGTAGCTGCCGGTGCGGGCTAGCCCTGCCGCCGCGCGCACGCACAGCCGGTGAAGCTGCCGCTCGGAAAGCGGAGCGTCGGTCGCCATCACGATCATGATCGAGCCGGCATCCCGCTGCGGGGATGGCTCCTCCTCAGGCGGCCGGATATAGCGCCCCACCGGCACGCCGCACACCACCAGGTCTTCGTCCCGGCCAAAGTTCGACTGCACCAGGGCGCCGAGCGTGTACCCTCCTGCCTCTGCGGGCAAGACACGGCTGGAGGTCCCGATGCCCCCCTTCCAGCCAAAGCAGGTGGTTCCCGTGCCGGCGCCTGCCGCGCCTTCGACCACCGTCCCCGGCGTCGCCGACTCGATCGCCGCCCAGACGTGCTCGGCCTGCACGTGGCGCCCTTGGATGTCGTTCAGGTAGCCGTCGTGCGTCTCGCCCACCAGGACGTTTGGCGTGGCAGTGGTGATGCCGATGTCGGGGTTCTGGCTCACTAGGTACTGCACCAGCGCATCGGCCACCAGCCCGACGTTGAGGGTGTTCGTCAGGGCGATGGGCGACTCGATCGTGCCCATCTCGCGTACCTGCTCAAAGCCGCGCACCTTGCCGAACCCGTTGATGGTATGCACGGCGGCGCGGACCTTGTGTCGGAAGACATTCCCTCCATGGGGCAGGACCACCGTCACGCCGGTGCGGACCGGCCCAATGCCCGGCCTGAGCGGCCCTTCGCCCGAGATCAGCGTGGCGTGGCCCACCCGCACGCCCGCCACGTCGGTGATCGCGTTGCGCGGCCCCGCTGGCAGCTCGCCGATAGACAGGCCTGCCTCGCGCAGTCGAGGTCGTGTCATGGGGTTGGTTGAGGATACTTGAAGGTGCTCACCGGCTCGTCGATCGAGTTGAGCAGTGTGGCCGTCTCGCCGTTGTTGTCCCAGACGTTCTTCTCCGTCCACTCCAAGCTCTCCGGCGGGTTGTTTTGCCGGCCGTCGCGCCCGCTGTAGATGCGCACCTCGGCGCCCGGCGCCAGCGTGAATCCATCCGGGAAGGCAAAGGGCAGCACCTCGCCGTCCACCTCCACCAGGTGCCAGCCGGTCAGGTCGGCGGCGAAGGTGTCCTGGTTCTGGATGACGACGTGCTCGGCATAGTTGCCGTTCACCACGGCGGTGATGACCACGTCCACCGGGATAGGCGTCGCCGGCACCCTCGTCTCGGTGGGCGGGACCGCCGTGCCCTCCGGCATCAGCGTCGCCACGGCCGCCGTGACCTTTGGCATGACCGTCCCCACGGCGGCCGTCAGGGCCCCTTCCACGATGCCACCCGGCGAGCTGCAGGCAGCCAGCGGCAGTAGCAAGCACAGCACGAACAGCAGTCCCAGTAGGCTCTTCAAGGCTCTCTCCCTCGTCGATCTCAGCGCTTTCCCCAATGCGCCCTCGCACCCATGCTCTGCGTGGGAGCGTCCCACGGCCGCTCTGCGGCCCTCTTGTAGGTGCGTTGCACCTGTCGCCGCTAGTACACCGTCAAATACCGGTCTGTCTCCCACCGGCTGACCTGCGTGCAGTACTCGCGCCACTCGATCGACTTGGCCTCGACAAAGCGGTCGAAGAGGTGCTCGCCCAGCGTCTCGCGCACCAGCTCGCTGCCTTTCAGCTCCTCCAGCGCTTCGCCCAGCGAGCCCGGCAGCGTCGCCAGCCCACGCGCCTCCCGTCCTTCCTCGTCCAGGTGATACAGATCCTCGTTGGAGACAGGCGGCGGCACCAACCCACGCCGGATGCCGTCCATGCCGGCCCGCAGCATCACGGCAAAGGCCAGGTAGGGGTTACAGCTCGGATCGGGGCAGCGCAGTTCCAGGCGAGTGGACTCAGGGCTGTGCTGCTGCACTTGTGGCACCCGGACCAGCGCCGAGCGGTTGATCTGTCCCCAGCTCACGTACACCGGCGCCTCGAAGCCCGGCACCAGCCGCTTGTACGAGTTCACGAGCGGTGCCAGGAGCGCGCACATGGCCCGCGCGTGGGCCAACTGGCCGGCCAGGAACGAGAGCGCCATCGCCGACAGGCCAAACTCGTTCCCCCCGTCGGCAAAGAGGTTCTTTCCGGTCGCGAGTTCGGTCGCGCTCTGGTGCACGTGCATGCCCGAGCCGGCAATCCCGGTGACTGGCTTTGGCATAAAGGTCGCGTGCAGCCCGTTGTGCCGCGCTACCTCGCGCAGGGTCGACTTGAAAGTGAGCACGTTGTCGGCCGCCCGCAGGGCGTCGGCGTAGGCGAAATCGATCTCCTGCTGGCCGGGGCCCACCTCGTGATGGCTCGCCTCCACACGGATGCCAAAAGCGCCCAACGCCTTGACCATCTGCTTGCGCACGCCCAGGCCCCGGTCGGTCGAGAGGTCAAAGTAGCCGCCCTGGTCGTAGGGCTGGACCAGGGTATGCCCGCCCGCGTCGCGCTCAAAGAGGTAGAACTCGGGCTCGGGGCCCGTGTTGTAGATCCAGCCCTGCGCCTGAGCCTCCTGCATGGCACGCTTGAGAACGAAGCGCGGATCGCCCTCAAACGGCTCGCCGTGCGGCGTAAAGACGTCGCAGATCAGGCGCGCGGTCGGGTTGTGGTCGGCCCACGGGATCACAGCGTACGTGTCCAGGTCGGGCACCAGGTACATGTCGCTCTCGGCGATGCGGGCAAACCCTTCGACCGATGAGCCGTCGAACCAGAGGCCGCGATCGAGCGCCCGGTCCAGCTCCGAGATGGGGATCGTCACGCTCTTGACGATGCCGACGATGTCAGTGAACTGAAGGTTGAGGAACTCGATACCTCCCTCGCCAGCCTTCTCAACAATCACTTCTCTGGACGTCATATCCTGATCCTTTCTCCCTCTTCCTGGAAGGGAGAGGGTTGGGGTGAGGGTGGAACCTCCCCTACCCCGGAGCCCCCGGCCTGCCGGCGAGCCTCCGCGCATCCACCAACGTGCAGCACGACTCCACGAACCCCGTCTCCAGCCCCAGCTCGGCAGCCAGCCGCACCGTCTCCGGGTCAGGGTAGGCCACCACGTTCGCTCCGGCCAGCACCGCCCGCCGCTCCATCTCCACCTTGGCCGGTCCGGCCGGCCGCGCGCAGCCGAGCATCAGCGGCGTATCCGGCATGAGCAGCCGCGCGACGGCCGCCACCCGCCCCACCTCCTCCGCGCTCGGCGGAGTGGCCTGCGCCATCGGCGTCCCGGGCAGGGGGCGCAGCACCACCAGCACCACCATCTCGGCGCCGGTCTCGCGGATCATCTCCAGCGCCCGCAGCTCCCCCCGAAGGTGGCCAAAGTGAAGCCCGATGACGACGTGCGGCGCGACGGCCAGCCCGGCATCCCGCAGGATCGCCAGCCCGCGCGCATACATCTCCGGCCCGTAGGGCAGGCCGTACACCTCGCGGACCGTCGCCTCGTCGCCGATGACGTCAAAGAGCGCCTGGTCGATGCCCGCATCGCGCAGCCCGCGCGCCGTCTCTTCGTCGGTCAGGCCGGTGTGGACGATGATCGTGAGCCCCATCCCCTTCAGCCGGGCGATCGCGCGCAGGAAGGGCCGCAGGGGGACCGACCCGCGCGGGTCGGCGCCGCCGCTCAGCAGCATGCCCTTGCACCCCTCGGCCTGAAGCCTGCGCCCCAAGGCCAGCAGCCGCGCCGGCGTGGGGGCGGCGTACATCGTCTCCAGCAGGTGCCGGCTGCAGTGGGCACAGTCGAGCGCGCACGCCGTCCCGGTCAGGCTGACCGTCGCAAAGCGCTGAGGCTCATTGACGTAATCTTCGGTGGCATAGTGCTTCGCCCCGGGCACCGCCAGCCCCAGCCACGGCGCGAAATTCGCCCTGCGCGCCGCCCAGGCCCGCTCCCGCAGCTCCTCCCACGGCAGCCCAAACAGTCGCTGCGCTTCCCCCTCTGGTAGACCATTCTGGTGCCCACGCAGAGCGTGGGCACCGGCGTGGGACGCTCCGCGTCCGGGCTCCGGATAATCTCCCTCATCCCCTGCAGGGGCGGGGTCTCCCCGCCCTCTTGCGGGAGATGGGGCGTCACCTCCGCCCATCCCCAAACCCCACGGTATCCTTCATCTGGTAGCGGATCAGCGCCACGTCCTCCACCTCCGGCTCGAAGGCATAGTTGCGGATCGGCCGGCCGGCCCGCTCGTTGCCAAAGGGCCGGTTGCATGCCACCCGCCCATCTTCCCCCGGGCAGCCCGAGGTCATGAACGGCTCCCCGAACTTGATGCAGTCCTCCAATAAGTCGTCGTCCACGCCAAATCCGATCACGCGCCCCTGCTGGTCGAACGCCATCTGCTCGGCGCGCGCATGCCCCTCGTTGATCAAATAGCGGGCGAGCTGCACGCGCCGGTAGTGGCCGTAGCTGGGCTGTGGGTGGTGCTCCATCCCCGTGCCGGCCTCGGGGAAGAAGGAGAAGAGGTGCGTGTTCGACCCCAGGTCATAGGCGCGCTGGATCGTCTCCACCATCTGCTGCTCCGTCTCGCCCAGCCCGACGACCAGGTGCACGCCCGCCTTGCCCCGCCCAAAGATCCGCCCGCACTCTTCCACCGTCTCCCAGAAGAGGTCCCAGCGGTGCGGGCCGCGCACTGCCTTGCCCCGGTACAGCTCAAAGAGGTCCGGCGTGGCCGCGTCGACGGCGACGGTGGCAATATCGGCCCCCGCCTCGCGCGTCTCGGCCAGCCGCTTCGGGTCGCGGATCGCCGTCGGCGAGATCAGCGCCGATACCGGCCGGCCCACCTCGCTGTGGAAGCGGCGGATGATCGTGTTCATGTCGTCAAAGGCGCGCGGGTGGGTGATCATCCCCACGCAGACGCGCCGGAGCTGCCCGCCGTCCTTGTTCAATCGCTCGATGATGTCGCTCACGGCGTACGTCGGCCACTGCACCCGGATAAAGGTCCGGCCGTCGCCCTCCACCTCGCGGGCGCGGTTCAGCCCGCAGTAGGCGCAGCGCGCCGTGCACAGCTCGTCGTAGGTGACCAGCAGGTTCAGCCCGCGCAGGAACGAGTTGCGCCGGAAGACATTCGGGAAGTAGCCCAGCGACATGGCTGCGGCCATGCTGATCTGCACGTATTCGGGACTCTGCATGCATCCTCCTGAGGGTTGCTTTTGCCGGCCATAGGCCGGGAAGGCGATCCATGTCTCGCGCACCAGCGCGCTCAGGACCGCCGGGTCGTCGCTCCAGTGCATGTCCAGGTAGCGCCGGTTGGCCATTGCCTGGGCCATCGGGCCGCCCATCGCCTCCGCCCATTCCTGCGGGTACCGCTCCAGCGCCGCCGCGCCCGTGCCGCGCGCGGCTTCCGCCGCCGCTCGGCCGGCCATCTCGCCGCTCAGCACCGCCGGTGCGATGCCGCCGCCTGTGATGGGGTGCGTCAATCCGGCCGCGTCGCCGGCCAATACGATAACCCCCGCCTGCATCCGCGTGGCCGGGCCGCCCACCGGGATCGCGCCCCCGGTCGTGCCGAGGATCGCCGCCCGCGACAGGCCCAGCCGCTCCATCAGGTGCTCCAGCGCCGGCCCCGGCCGCCCGCCCATCCCCACGTTGACGGCGACCCCGACGTTCGCCGTCTGGACCTTCGGAAAGAGCCAGCCGTAGCCGCCCCGGTACACCGGATCGAAAAAGATCTCGGTTTCCCCGCGTGGCTCAGGCAGGATAACCTCGTGCTCAAGGCCCTGGACGAGCCCGGCCTGCGCCTGCCCCGCCCAGCCGGCGACCGTCGAGTGTGGGCCATCCGCCCCGACGATGGCCGAAGCGACGATGCGCGCCTCGCGCGCCCCATGCCGCAGTACCACCTCGCGCCCGTCGTACTCCGCCGCCCGCCAGCCGGTGCGCAGCTCGGCACCGGCCCGGTGGGCCAGCATCGCCAGGTGCTTGTCCCACAGCGCCCGGTCGAGCACCATGCCCGCTGCCGGCTTGACCACCTCGCTGCCGTCGGGCAGGAAGGTGCGCATTTCAGAGATCCGCTGCGCGATGCACCGGTCCGGCACCTCCACCTGGTGCGCCAATTGCCAGGGCACAAACTCGGCGCACTGTACCGGCAGCCCAACCTGGGCGCGCTTTTCCACCAGCAGCACCCGCGCCCCGGCCAAGGCCGCCGCGCGCGCGGCGCAGCTCCCGGCCGGCCCGGCCCCCACTACGAGGACGTCGAAGGCTTCCGGCTGCATCACCCGCCCTGCCCGTCCGCCACCCGCCGCACCACCCGCTCCAGCAGGTCCAGCTTCAGCTCGGTCTTGTTCTCAAAGCGCCCGGCGTAGGCGCTCTCCTCCTTGCCCAGGTCGTAGCAGGTCGAGGAATCGACGTCGACCAGGATGCCGGCCAGCCCGATCCGCTCGAAATCGTCGCGGTGCTTGGCGTAGAACGCCTCGCAGCAGGAGCCGACGAAGGAATCGGCGCCCTCGTCGCGCAGCCGCTGCAGCGTCTCCTCCAGGTCCTCGTAATTCTGGATCGAGACGGGCCGCAGGCCGTAGCGCTCGGCCAGGGCAAAGGCGTCGCCGATGGAGCAGCCGCCGCACTGGATGCAGCCCTGCCTCGTAGCGGTACTCGCACTCGGGTAGCTTGGCGCAGTAGGGCAGCAGCAGCACCTGGCAGCGCGTGATCTCCGAGCAGCGACCGGCCTACTGTGAACACCGAGTTGACCTCATCGGGGCGGATGTCGTGCTGCACGTAGCGCTGCTTGTCCAGCGCCTGGTAGATCGTATAGAGCAGGTCGTCGGGGGTGATGCCGGGGATCTGCACCTCATGCGCCTCGAAGAACTCGCGCACGATCCGCTCGATCGCCGCGCGCTCGGCCGGCGCGTGCTTGAGTGCCGCCTCCAGGTCGAAAATCGCCCGCCGGGGATAGGCGAAAAAGTCGCCGGTGATCAACGCCGACTGGATCCGGCGCCCGTTCTGATCCACCACCAGCGCGACGCGGATCAGCCCGCCGGGGCACTTGAAGAGGGCGCGCAGCTCGCTCGAATGGCTCAGGCTGCGCCGCGGCCCGTACACCCACTCGTCCGACTCGAAGGCCGGCAGCCGCTCCACCAGCAGCGCCTCCTCGGCCGGGGTCAGCCCACCCGGCTCGAACGCGACGCCCAGCGCCTGCGCAAAGCTCTCGACCAGCGCCGCCTTGACCTCGTCCATCGGCGGGACGCGCCCCAGGATCCAGCGCAGGCAGGTGACGCGCTCCTTGACCGAGTCGATCTCCTTGTCCTTCAGCTTCTCCGTCGGGATGCGCAGTGCGCGCAGCATCGTATCGACGTCGAAATCGACCAGGAGCGACCCCTGGAACATGAACGACCCGCCCAACGACGTGCCGCCGGTGCCCGAGATCTTGCGGCCGTCCACCTCGATGTCGTTCTTGGGGCGGAAGGCGGCCTGCACCCCCAGCCGGCCCAGCGCCGCGACGGCGGCCCGGCAGAGCTGGGCGTACATCGCCTCTACGTCGCGCTCGATGGCCGGGTGCCCCTGCGGGGCATACACCTCCCAGCCCAGCGCGCCGGCGTCCCAATAGAGCCCGCCGCCGCCGGTCAGCCGGCGGTTGATGTCGATGCCGTGCTCCCGGCAATAGTCGACGCGGATCTCCTGCTCGACGGCCTGGTGATAGCCGACCAGCGTGCAGTGCGGCTCGAACTGGAGGAAGCGGAGGGTGGACGGCGCCTCGCCCCGGCTGTGGGCGGTGAGGATCGCGTCGTCGAGGGCCATGTTCCGGGCGGCGGAGCAGGGCGGGGTGTCGAGCAGGCGCCAGGTTTCGGTCAATGGTTATCTCCCTGGGGCTTGCCCGGCCACCGCCGTCGCCCCAGGGGCGAGTATATCAGCCGGGGCGCCGAGCGTCAAATCGATTCTGTAGGGGGGCTTCTTGTCCGACTTGCCCTATCCGCCGCTTCATGGTACGCTCCCTTCTGCGACAGCCAAACCGGCCCAGGAGGAGCAGCCCATGGCAGACCCGCACGCCGCCCCACCGTCCCCGCGCGTCGTGCGCGTCTTTGTCTCGTCCACCTTCCGCGACATGCAGCAAGAGCGCGACGAGCTGGTCAAGCGCGTCTTCCCCCGGCTCCGCCGCCTGTGCGAGCAGCGCGGCGTGGTCTGGGGCGAGGTGGACCTGCGCTGGGGGGTCACCGACGAGCAGGCGGCCGAAGGCCGGGTACTGCCCATCTGCCTGGCTGAGATTCGACGCTGCCGGCCTTACTTCATCGGGCTGCTGGGCGAGCGCTACGGCTGGGTGCCGGACGAGATCCCCACCGAGCTGGCGGCGCAGGAGCCCTGGCTGGCGCAGCACCTCGGCCACTCTGTCACGGAGCTGGAGATCCTGCACGGCGTGCTCAACGATCCCGAGATGGCCGGGCATGCCTTCTTCTACTTTCGCAGCCCATCCTACATCGATTCCCTGCCGGTCGAAGAGCAGCCCTGGCACCGGGAGCCCACCCCGGAGGAGACGGCGCGGTACGGCGCAGCCGAGGCTCACCGCCGTGCCCGGGAGAAGCGGCGCAAGCTGGAGAGTCTGAAGGAGCGCATCCGGGCCGGCGGTCTGCCGGTGCGCGAGATCTATCCGACGCCGCAAGTGTTGGGCGAGCTGGTGCTCGACGACCTGACGGCCGTCATAGACCGGCTCTACCCTGAGGGCTCGGAGCCCGACCCGCTGGACCGCGAGGCGGCAGAGCACGAGGCGTTTGCCCGCAGCCGGGCCGGGGTGTACATCGGCGGCGAGCGCTACTTTGCGCGGCTCGATGCGTACGCGGAGGGCGACGGCCTGCCGCTGGTGGTGCAGGGCGAGTCTGGGCTGGGCAAGTCGGCCCTCCTGGCCAACTGGGCGCTGCGCTACCGCGACCGCATCCCGGGCGCGCCCGCGGTGGTCCTCACGCACTTTATCGGGGCGGCGCCCCACAGCGCCGACTGGGCCTCCATGCTGCGCCGCCTGATGCGCGAGCTGCAGCGCCGGCTGGGCGTGGAGGGCACAATTCCTGACCAGCCCGATGCCCTGCGGGCTGCCTTCGCCAACTGGCTGGGCATGGCCTCTGTGCGTGGGCGCGTGGTGCTCGTCCTCGACGGGCTGAACCAACTCGAGGACCGCGACCAGGCACCCGACCTGGTGTGGCTGCCGCCCACGATCCCGGCCAATGTGCGCCTGCTGCTCTCGACACTGCCTGGCCGGCCGCTCGATGCGCTGGCGAAGCGCGGCTGGCCCGCGCTAGAGGTGCAGCCGCTGGCCCTGGGTGAGCGCCGGCGGCTCATCGTCGACTACCTGGCGCAATACACCAAGGCCTTGGGCCAGGAGCGCGCCGAGCGCCTGGCGGCTGCGCCGCAGTGCGCCAATCCCCTTTACCTGCGCGCGCTGCTGGAGGAGCTGCGCCTCTACGGTGTGCACGAGCGCCTGGACGAGCGGATCGGCCAAACCCTGGCAGCCGGCAGCGTGGGGCAGCTCTACGAAAAGATCCTGGAGCGGTACGAGGAGGATTACGAGCGCGATCGTCCGGGGCTGGTCGGTGAGGCGATGTCGCTCCTGTGGGCCGCGCGGCGCGGCTTGTCTGAGGCGGAGCTCCTGGATCTTCTGGGATCGGAGGCACGCCCGTTACCGCGCGCACACTGGTCGCCGCTCTACCTCGCGGCTGAGGCATCGCTGGTGGACCGCTCGGGGCTGCTCGGATTCCTCCACGACTACCTGCGGCAAGCCGTCGAGCGCAGATACGTGCCCTCCGCAGAGGCGCAGCGGGCAGTGCACCTGCGCCTCGCAGACTACTTTCACGGGCGCGGGGTGTTGGACACACGGCGAGTGGACGAGGAGGCGTGGCAGCTCGCCCAAGCCCGGGCCTGGGAGAGGCTCTACGCGTTGCTTGCCGGCCTACCTTTCTTCAACGCTGCCTGGCAGGCGGATCCCTTCCAGGTGAAAGCGTACTGGGCACAGCTCGAGGCCGGCTCGCCCCTGCGCATGGTCGCTGCCTACCGCGAGGTGCTGTCCGCGCCCGGCGCGCACGATTCCGGCACCCTGTGGCGGCTTGCCCAGCTACTCACCGATACCGGGCACCCGGCCGAGGCGCTGTCGCTGAATGAGTTCCTGGTCGAGCGGAATCGCGCGTCCGGCGACCGTGCCAATCTGGCCGCATCGCTCGGTAACCAGGCATTGAACCTCCACCGCCGCGGCGAGCTCGACGCTGCCATGGCGCTCTACAAGGAGCAGGAACGCCTTTGCCGCGAACTGGGGGACAAGGATGGGCTGCAATCTTCGCTCGGCAACCAAGGGCTGATCTTTTATGCACGAGACGACCTGGACACGGCCCTGGCTCTGCATAAAGAGGTGGAGCGCCTGTGCCGCGAGATCGGCAGCACGGATGGGTTGTCCGCCGCGCTCGGAAACCAGGCGAACATCCTCTATGCCCGCGGCGACCTGGACGGTGCCCTGGCACTGCACAGAGAGGAGGAGCGCCTGTGCCGCGAGACGGGGAACAAGCAGGGGCTGCGGGCCTCGCTCGGAAACCAGGCGCTGATCCTCCATGCCTGCGGCGACCCGGCGGGAGCCGCGGCACTGCACCGGCAGGTCGACCAGCTGTGTCGCGATCTGGGCGACAAAGACGGGCTGTGGAGATCGCTCAACAACGAGGCGCAGCTCCTCTATGAGGCCGGAAACCTGGAGGCAGCCATGGCGCTGCTCGAGGAGCAGGAAGCTCTGTGCCGCGAGCTGGGGGACAGAGAGGGACTGGCGGCCTGTCTGGGCAACCAGGCACTGATCCACCAGGCACGGCGCGACCTCGACCGGGCGTTGGAGCTGCTCGAGCAGCAGGAGCGCCTCTGCCGTGAGCTGGGGAACAGGGATGGACTGCGAGCCTCACTCGAAAACCAGCTAGCGATCCACTCCGCTCGCGGCGACCTGGCGAGTGCCGTGCCGGTGCTCCAGGATCAGGAACGCCTGTGCCGCGAGCTGGGAGACGACGAAGGGCTGGCCACCGCGCTCGCAAACCAAGCCTTCATCCTGGGCCTGAGCATGAATCAGCCGCGCCTGGCGTTGTCCCTGGCCGACGAGGCCCACCGGCTGGCGCTCGCGAGCGGAGGCGCCGCCCTGGTCAGGCAGATCGAATCGATCCGCGCCAAGATTCGCAGCCGCCTCTAGCCGTCAACCGGCGCCGCCACCCTCCACGCGGCTTGCCCGGAACAGGTCCCGCAACAGAAGCACCCCGCCGACGCCCAGCACCACCACCGCCAGGCAGTAGGCGATGAGCCCCGCCACGACCAGCACAAACCACGGACCGCTCGCCTCGATCGCGCCCGACGCCATCCCCGATACCTCGGCCAGGCCCATGCAGCCGGCCAGGAAGGCAACGGCCGCGCCCAGCGCCCAGGCGATCAGCCCTCGGCGCGAGCGAGCCCGCAGTGCAGCCCACAGCAGCAGCCCCCACCCACCAGGACCGCTGGGAACAACTCGGCCGGCATCAGGTAGTCGAACAGGAACCTGCGTGCCTGGATGAGACGAGCCGCAGACAACAGGAACGGCGCCACGATCGGGAACCACACCAGCGCGGTCCCAACGAACGCCAGGATCTTGGTGAGCGTGTTTGTCTTGTCCATGGATTGACCATCTTGCCGGTGCGTGGGCCGAGAGAGTGAGACGGGCGCAAAGACCCCACACCGGGACTAGCCGCTAGGCGGCTCGTCTGACTCTCCGGCCAGGGCCAGCACACGTTGCCGGACGCTGGCGGAGATCCACATACCTGCGTCTGCCAACCGGTCGAGCAGGGGACTCAGTCTCTCCGTCAGGCCGGCGGCTTTGGCCTCAGAAGGATCCGGAGGGTGCCCCACACCTCCAGGCCGGCTGCCTGTGCAACCCGCCGTGCCAGGGCGTCGTCGAGTAGGACGATTCGGTCCGGGTTCCTCGAGCGCCAATGCCATGGCACCAAGTTCCCCTGGACCCAAGTCCAGCGCCAGCCACTCAGAAGGCACAGCCTGAGGCTCCACCACGGTAAGCCATGCATACTGGTCGGGGTCAGGCACGCTGAAGCCTCGCAATCGGCCTTCTCGCAGTTCTCTGACGACGGCTCCAGGCAGCCAGATCTGGCCGAAGAACTGCGGCAACCAATCCAGCGCCCCGGCACGATAGAGATAGAGTAGCGGCGAGGTATTGCAGATGGCGTCAGGCACGCCGCCGCTCCAGGTCCAAGAGCTCCGGCTCGAGGGGAAAAACCCTATACTGCCCGAGAGTCGTCAGAAAGGCTACACGCGACATCCCGGCGAGCTCGGCAGCGCGACCGGACGAGAGGCGGCCCAGCTCATACAACTTCACGGCCGCCAGGACGCGGAGCTCGCGCGCGAAGGCGCTCTCGTCTGTCTTTTCGGCGAGAAGCACCTTCTCTGGAATGTCTATTACGATCTGTCGGCTTGCCATCCTGCCACCTCCAACCCCTCAGCCCTCTGAGGTTCCTACGGCTCCCCAGTCATTGTAGCCCAGATCGGGCGCGAGAGCAAGCCTCGATTGCACACGCAGCTCATTTGCGAAAGAGTGGTGCGGCGCCTGGACCTCAGGATGGCCAAACCGGCCGGCCCTTACGGCCTGTCCCGGCGCTCCGGCAGGATCGTCACCGTCAGCTTCTCCTTCACCTGCACCGCCCCGAGCGCCTGCGACTCCTCGGAGAACACCGGCACGAAGGTGAACTTGCCGCTGTAGTTGCCCGGCAGGTTGGCCACGATCTCCACCCGCGCCGTAAAAGTCTCCCCGGGCGCGATGCGCGTCCCCTCGCCGGAGAGCACGATCGTGTCCCCGCCGATCGACTGCTCGTTGTACTCCAGGTGGGGCGGCGTCGTCGGAAAGTCCACCACAAAGCCGTCGAAAAAGTCCTTCGGCATCCCCAGCACCAGCTCCGAGAACTCGACCGTGACGTCGCTCCGGTTGGTGATGTCGCCGTCACGGCGCCGCGCTCCCCCACCCGGTATTCCGCCGGCTCCACGGCGAGCTCGACTGTAAAGTCCTTGTTCTTGACGCCCCGCTGGAAGCTGAGCATGAGCATCTCAGCGATGCGGTGCTCCGGCTTGAAGAAGACGAAGAAGGCAAAGACGAGGGCGGCCACTCCGAGCAGGATGCCCCCCAGCATCATGCAGCCCCCCTCCCCTGCGACCTGCCGGTTGCGGCGCCGCGTCAGCATCAGCCCGTAGACGAGAATTGGCAGCCCAAAGAGCGTCAGGGTCAGCCCCACCAGCCAGTTCGTGCGGCTGTGGGCGATCCAGAGCACGATGCACAGGACGATACTCACCGGCATCGACACGCCGAGCGCGATCAGCCCGGCCATGGAGCCGGAATCGTCCCACCAGGCACGCAGCCGTCTTCCGCAGCCGGGCGAGGAGCGGCGCGGCGGCGTCCGCTGTGGCGTGCTGCCCGGCCGCCAGGACGGCGCCTCCTTCGAGTTGGGCCACGCCGAATCGCTCCTCTTATTCCTGTTCATGACAACCTCCTTTGGTCCTTCCCATTTTGCCATACGTGCGCCCGCGTGGCAAGATCGAGGCATGCGCGCCTGCGCCCGGTTGTCCCTGAACGCCCGGCGCCCCCGCGGCGTTTCACAGCAGACGCACAGCATCGGAGGCGAAGGAATGACGAGCCGAGCCGAGTCCGGAGAGGGAGCAAGGGGCTCCTCGGCCGGGCGGGGAGTCCTCAAGCTGGCAAGATACCTGCTGGTGAGGCTGGTCACCATCGGGCTGACCATCGTGCTCGGAGTCTTTGTCACCATCGTGCTGGCGAATCGCAGCGGGGCGATCGACACAGTCGTCGCGAACGATATCTGGTACGGTGCCGAGTATCGCGTCGCGGCAGGGTTGTGGGGCGATATCTCCGCAGAGGAAGTCGAGATCCGCAAGCAGGCCATGGAGGAGGCCGCCGGCCTGCATCAACCCTACCTGGCGCGTCACTTGCACTGGCTCGGCAACGCCTTGGCTTTCCGGTGGGGTGAGGCGCTCGCCAAGGACAGCGAAGACGTGAGCACCTATACGAGCCTCTCCGCCCTGATGGGCCCCTCCTACACCCGCTTTCGCGTGACGCACATCCTTGCCTCCCGGCTGCCCCTCACCCTGCTCCTGGTAGGTCTGGCCGACCTGGTCGTCTTCTTGCTTGGCATTCCGCTGGCCCTCGCCCTGGCCCGCCGGCCCGGCAAATGGCCTGACCGGATCGTCGGCTGGCTGACCCCCCTCGCCTCCATCCCGAGCTGGATGCACGGCATCATCCTGGTCTTTGTCTTTGGCGTTGGCCTGCACTTGCTGCCCTTCGGCGGTCTATTCGATACGGTACCCCCCGAGACCAGGGGACAGGCCGCGCTCCAGATCGCCAAGCACATGATCCTGCCGGTGACGGCCATCCTGCTCACCCTATTCCTCCAGTGCGTGTCCGCCTGGCGGGCGTTCTTCCTGGTCTTTTCCACCGAGGAGTACGTCGAGCTGGCCGTGGCGCAGGGCATGGCGCCCCGCATGGTGGAGCGGCGCTACCTCCTCCGCCCGACGCTGCCCTACGTCATTACCTCATTCTCTTTGACGCTCCTCGGCTTTTGGCAGATGACGACGGCGCTCGAGTTCTTCTTCAATTGGCCGGGCATCGGCCAGGCCTACGTCCAGGCGCTGTGGACCTACGACATCGTGGTCGCCGTGGGCACGGTCGTCATCTTTGCTTACCTGCTCGGCTTCCTGGTCATTCTCCTGGACCTAATCTACACCATGGTGGATCCGCGCATCCGCCTGGGTGGGAACGGCCAGACCATGCGTGTGACCGCCCGGCGGCGGGCGAGGCAAGGCGCGCTCTCGCCGGAGCGGCCTGCCTGGAAAAAGCGGCGGAGCCTTCTCCGGCGCCCGAGTGCCGGCGATCTGAGGGCCGGGCTGGCGGAGCGTTGGCACTCTTTTCGGCGAAGCGCCGCCGGCCTGGCAGCTTTCCTCCGCGAGCTGCTGCGCGATCCCTCCGCCGTCGCCGGCTTGGCCATCATCGCCGGTCTGCTGGCCATGTCCGTCTATGCCCTGGTCGCGATCCCGCGCGGCCCTGCCACGATCGAAGGCGCGCCCGTGGCGGTGGGCGAGGTCCCACCTCCCCAGAACGCGTTGCCGGTGTGGGTCAACTGGTTCCGCTCCGTCGACCTGCCCTCCACCATCGCGCTGGACTCGCGCAGCGGGCAGGCGGTCAAAGAAGTGCTGCCGGCGGAAGGCGCGGCCCGCCACCTGCGCCTGACCTTCACGTTCGATTATCCCTACCAGGGGATCCCCCAGGAGATGGTCCTGCGCTTCTTTGCGCGCGGATCGTCCAAGGTCTTTGTCACGCCCCGGTGGATCATGCCTGGAGGGCAGGAGGTTCCCCTCACGGCCCGCGGCGTCGTGGCCGACGAGGCATACGATTTCTCGGAGAATATCCCCCCCAGCTACCTGGCGTCACACGCCCTCGCCGGCCAGTTCCGCACCAGTGGCAGCGGCGGCGGCCAGGGCGGGCTGGCCCCCTACACCGCGCTCTTCACCGGTCCCCTAGACGAGAAGGGGCAGAGCCTGCGTGGGACCTACACCCTCGAGCTGGACGCGCTGGGGTTTGAGACGGAATCGGATCTGGACGCGCAGCTCATCCTGGTCGGGCGCGTCTGGGGGTGGGCAGGGACGGACGACCAGCGGGGTGACCTCTGGTCTGCCCTGCTTTGGGGAGCCCCCGCCGCCCTGGTCATCGGCCTGGGCGGGGGCATCGTGACTACGCTCATCTCCTTGGGGTTGGCCGCCGCGGGCGCCTGGCGCGGCGGCTGGCTCGACGGCCTGATCCAGCGGCTGACGGAGGCCACGATGGTCCTCCCGGTCCTGGCCATCGCCGTGATCCTCCAGCGTCTCTTTGGCTTCAGCCTCTGGCTGGTGATGGGCAGCGTGGTCCTCGTGAGCGCGCTGGGCACGCCGGTCAAAGCCTATCGGGCGGCCTTCCTGCAGGTCCGGGGGGCCTCCTACATCGAGGCCGCCCAAGCCTATGGCGCGGGCAGCGGGCGCATCATCCTGCGCTACATGATCCCGCGCATCGCGCCCATGATCGTCCCTCAGTTGGCGATCCTCGTGCCTGGCTTTGTCTTTCTGGAGGCGACGCTCGCGATCTTTGGCGTCAGCGGCACCCTGCCCACCTGGGGTAACCTGATCTACACCTCGCTGCGCACCGAGGTCTGGCAGGGGAACTACGTGGCGCTCATCGAGCCGCTGGCACTCTGCATCCTGACAGGCCTCGGCTTTGCCCTCCTGGCATCGGCTCTGGACCGGATTCTGAACCCACGGCTGAAGACGATCTAGGGCAGCCCTCCGCTCACGGCAGCCAGCCCCCGCAGCCAGGCATTGCTTTCGTCGCCCCACGGCTCGTCGCGGAACCGGTAGTCGTTCTTCCGGATCTGCTCGCGCAGGTCGGCCTCTAGGCGTCCCCAGATGTCGCGCTGTGCACTCACCAGTGCCTCAAAGACGGCCGGCTCGCGCAGCCGGACCAGTGCCAGCCGGAGATGGGGAAGGCACAGACCGCCGGATACCCCGTACGCGCCCAGCAGTCCCTCTTCGCCCATCAACTGCTCTACCAGCGTGTCCAGGTAGACCGTCTCCATCTCGCCCGCGCGGGCGCAGGCCGGGCAGGGTTCTCCGGGCGCCAGGCGTGCCACCAGCTCGGCCGTTGCGGCCGAGGGTTGGCCGGGGTCGAGCGTTTCCTGTGCGCGGCGAAGCGAGAGCGCTGGCGGGGCCTGGAAGTGCGCGCCTTCCAGGGTTTCCAGCACGGCGCGCAGCACGTCTTGCATCAGGATCGCCACGCCCAGCGCCGCGCCGGCCCGGTCGAGAAGCCGCGCATGGTCGCGGCAAAAGCCCTGCGCGCGGCGGACCTTGGCCCGGACGCCGGGATCCGTGACGTGCTCCCACAACAGGCCGTCGAGATAGCGCTCGGCGTCGCGCGCAGCCAAGCGGCACACCGGGCAGCCCGGCAGGGCCAGCGCATCGCGCAGGTCGTAGTAGCTCGCCGTCCGGCTCATTCTCGCGGCCTACTTCAATCGGCCGTCACCGGCACCACCTGCACGGCGTCGCCGGCTTGCACCATCCCCCCCTCGAGGACGGCGACAAAGATGCCCTCGCGGGGCATGACGCAGTCGCCTGCCTGGTAGTAGATGGCGCACTTGTCGTGGCAGACCTTGCCGATCTGCGTCACCTGCACCAGCGCCGTGCCGATCCGCAGCCGCGTCCCGATGGGCAGATCGACCAGGCAGAGGCCGGTGGTGGTGATATTCTCGGCAAAGCTGCCGGCGCGCACGTTGAGCCCCAGCGCGCGCATCTTCTCGATACTTTCCCAGGCGAGCAGGCTGACCTGGCGGTGCCAGTCGGCCGCATGGGCGTCGCCCACGATACCCCAGTCGGCGCGCAGCTCGGCCCGGCCGATGTCCCGCTTCGGAACGCCCTTCTTCTGGCTGGTGCACACGGCGAGCACTCGTCCCTCCTGGCTCATGCTTCCTCCCGGTTCCATTCCCCGCTCTTGCCCCCGCTCTTGTGGACGAGGCGCACGCCGGTGATGCACATGCCGCGGTCCACGGCCTTGCACATGTCGTAGACGGTCAGGGCCGCGATGCTGACGGCCGTCAGCGCCTCCATCTCGACGCCCGTCTTGCCCGTGGTGCGGACGGTCGCCTTGAGGTCGATCCACGCCTCGTCGCCGGACTGCTCCGGCGCCAGCTCGACCGAGATGTGGGTGAGCAGGAGAGGGTGGCAGAGCGGGATCAGCTCGTGCGTCCGCTTGGCGGCCTGGATGCCGGCGATTTGGGCCACGGCCAGGACGTCGCCCTTGGCCGCGGCGTTGGTGCGGATGAGGGCCAGCGTGGCGGGAAGCAGGGTGACGCGCGCCTGGGCAATCGCCACCCGCTCCGTATCGGCCTTGGCGCCAACGTCCACCATGCGTGCCCGGCCCGATTCATCGACGTGGGAAAGCTGCATAGTATACCCCTCGTGGGGCCGTCTCGGCCCCTAGCCCCGATCTGGGACATCGTGCGGCCCTGGGGCACCCGTGCCTCGTCCAGGTGGTGGCACATGGGCTTGGACTGGATGGCCTGCGCCAGGAGCTGCCGGACCGCTTCCAGGCCGCCGCCGGCCCGCAGCGTGGGCCGCAGGTCGACCTCCTGCTCGGCCAGAAGACAGGGCCGCAGGCGTCCGTCGGCGGTGAGCCGGAGGCGGTTGCACGACGCGCAAAAGTGCTCGCTCAGCGCCCCGATGAAGCCGATGGTGCCCGTGGCTCCGGGCAGCCGGAAGTAGCGCGCCGGGCCGTTCCCCCTGGGGCCGGGGGCCGGTTGCAGGGGACCAAGGCGCTGCTCGATCGTCGCGCGAATCTCGGCGACCGGCACCGCTCCGCCGGCCGCCCAGCCGGCTGTGTCGCCAATCGGCATCCACTCGATGAAGCGCATGTGCCAGCCGTCGGTCAAGCTCTTCTCGGCCAGGCTGGGTACCTCGTCGTCGTTCAGGCCGCGGATCACGACGGCGTTGAACTTGATGGGGGTGAGGCCCGCCGCCCGGGCCGCCTCGACGCCTGCCCAGACATCCTCGATCTTGCCCCGGCGTGTCATGCTGGCAAAGCGTTCGGGTTGGAGCGTATCCAGGCTGATGTTGACGCGGTTCAGGCCGGCGTCGGCCAGCGCCCGGGCATGCCCGGCCAGGAGCGTGGCGTTCGTCGTCATGGAAAGGTCGTCGATGCCGGGGATGGCGGCGATCATCCGCACGAACTCGGCCAGGCCGAGGCGCACGAGGGGCTCCCCGCCCGTCAGCCGGACCTTCCGGATGCCGGTCTCGGCTGCGGCGCGGATGACGAGGGCCATCTCCTCGTAGCTGAGGACATGTTCGTGCGGCTGTTTGTCCACGCCGCCGGGCGGCATGCAGTAGACGCAGCGCAGGTTGCAGCGGTCGGTGACCGAAACGCGCAGGTAATTGATGGCGCGGCCAAAGTCATCCTGGAAGGGCAATCAACCCTGCTCTTCCTGGGGGCATTGCCCGCCAGGCCTGTGCCTGCGCGGCATAGCACGGCGGTTCGAGTCCCACACCGAAAGCGCCCTGATCTCGCATCTATCGTCACCAACCAGCATCGTATTGTACCCTGCATCCGGCGGAAAACCAAAGGAGACATCAACAGTGATTCAATCGCCCGTGTCCATATCCCCTCCATCCCCACAGTGACTCAATCGGTAATTGTTTCCCCCAAAAAAAGCGATCCTCAGCCATAGTACCTGTGCGCACAGTGCCAGCCGGCCCACGCTCCAATCGCCGCGCCGCGCTTGACATCCCCGCTCTGGCGTGTTACATTTTTCACAGTTCCTGAACAACCAAATCGCAGCATCTCCGAGCCTCGTTGCCTACGGGCGCTCCTTCCGGGACCAGGGAAGGACCCGGGGGATCCTATGGAGCGAGGCCGGTAGGGCCTGGCTGGAAACGGCCACGCCTCCCATCCTTGGAAAGGAGATGCGCTGACATGTGCCGCAGGCACGGACTCTTCTGGAGATCCGTGCCTATCCCGGCAGCCACAGCGCCTCGCTTTCGAGGCGCTTTTTTGTTGCCTGGAAGATGGAACACGCCCGATCGGCACACGGAAGAGCTTGACTGGGTAGGAGACCACCATAGAGGAAATCTGGAAGGGCCTCGTCGAGGCCATCCGCCTGATCGCCCACCTGGACCCGGACCTGCTGGAGATCGTCGTGATGTCCCTTCGCGTGTCGGGCATCGCGCTGCTCTTCAGCACGGTCATTGGCATCCCGCTGGGCGTCATCATGGGGCTGAGCCGCTTCATGGGCCGGCGGCTCGTCATCGCCCTCCTCTACACCGGCATGGGCTTCCCGCCGGTCGTGGTCGGCCTCTTCGTCTACCTCCTCCTCTCCCGCAGCGGGCCGCTGGGCAGCCTGGGGTGGTCGTGGATTCCCAACCTCTTTACGCCCGGGGCCATGATCTTTGCCCAGACGATCATCGCCTTCCCGCTGGTCGCCGGCTTCACCATGGCCGCCGTCATGGGCGTCGATCCGGCTCTCCGCCAGCAGGTGCAAGCTCTCGGTGCGACGCGCTGGCAGGTGGCCGCGGCTATCCTCTCCGAAGCGCGCATCGGGGTGATCGTGTCGATCATCGCCGGCTTTGGCAGCATCATCTCCGAAGTCGGTGCCGTGATGCTCGTCGGCGGCAACATCCAGCACTCGACCCGAGTTCTCACCACCGCCATCGTCCTCGGCACGCGCCAGGGCGAGTTTGACTTGGCCATCGCTCTCGGTGCCATCCTGCTCTCCATCTCGTTCCTGACCAACGTGATCATGCTGCGGCTGCAGGGAAGGACCTTCGACGAATGAGCGATGCGGTCTACGAGCTGCAGCAAGTGACCAAGACATACGGCAGCCGGGCTGTCCTGCGGGTGGACGCCCTGGAGGTGCGGCGCGGCGAGATCCTCGGCCTGGTCGGCCCCAGCGGCGCGGGCAAGTCCACTCTCCTGCGTCTCCTCAACTTCCTCGAATCGCCCTCGTCCGGCACCATCCGCTTTCTCGGCCGCGCGTATGGCCCGGGCCAGGGGGCGCCGGTCGCCGAGCGCCGGCGCGTGACAATGGTCTTCCAGCGACCACTGCTTCTGAACCGCAGCGTCTGGGCCAACGTGCTCTACGGGCTGCAGTTGCGCGGCGAGCGCAGGGCCGAGACCCGCGCCCTGGTCCAGGCCACGCTGGAAAAGGTCGGCCTCGGCGGCATCCCCGGCCAGCGGGCGCGCACCCTCTCCGGGGGCGAGGCGCAGCGCGTCGCGCTGGCGCGGGCGATGGTCCTGCGGCCGGACGTCCTCCTGCTGGACGAGCCCACGGCGAACCTCGACCCCTACAACGTGGGGCTGATCGAGGATATCGTGCGGACGCTCAACACCGAGCAGGGCACGACCATGGTCATGGTCACCCACAACGTCTTCCAGGCGCGGCGCCTGGCCCACCGCGTCGTGCTCATGCTCGACGGCCAGGTCGCCGAGGCGGAGGATGTCCAGACCTTCTTCGATTCGCCGCGCGATCCGCGCACGGCCGCCTTTGTACGTGGAGAGATGGTGTATTAGCCGGACCGAATCCGGAAGATGTCCAACCAATAGGAGGAAGAAATGTCCAAGAAACTGTTTGCGTTGTGTATCGTCCTGGCCCTGTTCGCCGGCCTGATTGCCGGCTGCGGGGCCGCCACAGAGGAGCCAGAAGTGATCGAGCCGACGGCGGTTGTCGCCGAGCCGACTGCCGAGCCAACGACAGCCGAGGAAGCCGATCTCATCCTGGCGACCACCACCAGCACGGCCGATACCGGCCTGCTGGACTACCTCGTGCCTCAGTTTGAGGAGGTCTGCGACTGCAACTTGGACTACATCGCCGTGGGCACCGGCCAGGCGCTAGAGATGGGCGCCAATGGCGACGCCGACGTGCTGCTCGTCCACAGCCGCAAATCGGAGGACAAGTTCGTCGCCGACGGCAACGCCAAGGAGCGTTTTGACGTCATGTATAACGACTTTGTCCTCGTTGGCCCCACGGCTGACCCGGCCGCGGTAGCCGGGATGACCAGCTCGGTGGACGCCCTGACGGCCATCGCGGCGGCCGAGGCGACCTTTGCCAGCCGTGGCGACAAGTCGGGCACCAACAACAAGGAGATCTCCCTGTGGGCCTCGGCGGCGATCACCCCCACGGCAGAGATGGCCTGGTACAAGTCGCTCGGCCAAGGCATGGGAGACACGCTCCTCTTCTCGCAGGAGAGCCTGGCCTACACGCTCAGCGACCGCGGAACCTGGCTGGCGATGGAGGACAAGCTGCCCGACCTGACCATCGTGGTCGGCGGCGCGACCCTGACCGAGAACCCCGACAAGAAGCTCCTGAACCCCTACGGCGTCATGGCCGTCAACCCAGACACGCACCCGGGCGTCGAGTATGATCTCGCTATGCAGTTTGTCGAGTGGATCCTGTCGGACGATGTGCAGGCCATGATCGGCGACTTTGGCGTCGACGAATTCGGCCAGTCCCTCTTCTACCCCGGCGCACCGGCCAGCACCACCCCGGCACCCGCTGCGCCCGTGCTCAAGCTCACCGGACCTGCGCAGGAGCTGTCCTGGACCGAGGAGGAGCTGAAGGCCCTCGGCACGATCGACGTGCCCTACACCGGCAAGGACGGCACGACGACCACCTACACCGGCGTGCTCATGAGCATCCTGCTCGAGGCGGCCAACACTCCCGCGGACGCCACCCTCGTCCTGGTGGCGAGTGACGGTTTCACCGCCGAGATTCCCGTGGCCGACGTAGCAGCCTGCGCCGACTGCATCGTCGCCTTCGATCCCGAGGGCGGCCTTCGCTCTGTCCTGCCGAGCCAGGGCGGCAAGCTCCAGGTCAAGGGCCTCGTCGAGCTCCAGATCTCCGGCGGCACCCCCGCCGAGGCGCCCGCCGGGGGCATCCCCGAGGGCGCCGCGCTCAAGATCACGGGCAAGGTGGGCCAGGAGATCGGCTGGCTCGAGGCGGATGTGCTGGCCATGGAGACCATGGAAGCGCAGTCGACCAACAAGTCGGGCGAGACCGAGACCTACACCGGCGTCTCCATGAGTAAGCTGCTGGAGATGGCCGCGCCCGCCGCCGATGCCACGACGCTGGTCTTTGTCGCCGACGACGGCTATACGGCCGAGGTCCCGCTGGCGGACGTACTGGCATGTGCCGACTGCATCGTCTCGTTCCGCAGCAAGGGCGGCTTCAGCACCGTCCTGCCCGGCTTCGCCGGCAGCGTGCAGGTGAAGGGTGTAGTCGAGATCCAGGTCAAGTAGCGACTCGCAACCAAGGAAGCGCCGGCTGGCCCGATCGCCGGGATCGAGGCCGGCGAGCTCCCGGGCTGCGGCGCAGAAGGCTTGGGCGTGGAGCATGGCCTGATCCACGCCCAAGCCCGCCGGGGGGTACAAGTGATTCAGCGACGTACCTATTACTCCACCCGTGACCTGTTGATGATGGCTGCCCTGGCCGCGCTCGGCGGCGTGGTGAGCACCTATGTCAACGCCGTCGGCGACGTATTCCAGTCGGTTTTCGGTTTCGCGGGCACGACGCAGTGGGCGGCCGGACTGCATGTGCTGTGGCTGACCCTGGCCGTGGGTCTGACCCGCAAACAGGGCGCAGGCACGATCACCGGCCTGCTCAAGGGTGGCGTCGAGCTGCTGACCGGCAATACCCACGGCCTGTTGGTGGTGCTGGTGGACATCGTCGCCGGGATGCTGGTCGACCTCGGCTTTTTTCCCTTCCGCCACAAGGACTCGCTGGTCGCCTACTGCCTGGCCGGGGGATTGGCCGCGGCCTCCAATGTGTTCGTCTTTCAGCTGTTTGCCTCGGTGCCGGCCGACACGCTGGCCTATTGGGCGATGCTGCTGGTGGCGGGCGTGGCCTTGCTCTCCGGCGTGCTCTTTGCCGGGGTGCTGAGCCGGGGGCTGCTCAGCGCCCTGCGCCGCGCCGGCGTGGTCAAGGATGCGGCGCCAGTACCGATGAACCGCCGCGCCTACCCGATCTTCCTAGTCGTCGCAGGCCTGCTCACCGTGGTGCTGGCGGTGTACCTGCGCGGCGCGCTTCGCGGCCCGGCGACGGTCCACATTGGCGGGGCCGTGGCCACGCCCTACGACTATCCT
Organism: uncultured Chloroflexia bacterium; assembly: GCA_963701775.1. GTDB lineage: Bacteria > Chloroflexota > Anaerolineae > JAAYZQ01 > JAAYZQ01 > DAOQVR01. The sequence continues at coordinate 188,487 of CAVPBH010000018.1, read as the reverse complement.
ACCGAGCACGGTGACCTGGGCACGACCACGGCGGAAGGCACGCTGCGCGAGGTGACCGGCCAGTACAAGGGTGTGCCTGTCCGCGAGCTTCTCGCCGCTGCCCAGCCTCAGCCCGCAGCCACGCTGCTGTTGGTGCACGCCACCGATGGCTACGCCTTTTTCATCGGCCTCGATGAAGTGCGCGACAACGAGGCGTTGCTGCTTTCGCCCCAAGGCGAGGGCGACGACGCCTCGTACAACGTCGTCGGCGCGCTGAACAGCAAAGCTTGGGTACGCGGTGTGCAGGAATTGGTCGTGGTCGGCGCCTCAACATTGGAGGTGAGCGGCGCCTTGGATGCGCCTTCACCCTACGATCCCGACGACTGGCAGTTCGACATGGACAGCACCCGCCTCGACATGGGCGACGGTCCGCGCAAACTGCAGGGCGTGCCCCTGGGCAAGGTGTTGGCGGCGATGGAACCTCGGGGCACGGCTGAGACGGTCTTGGTTTACACAAGTACCGGACTCCTCTCGCTGCCGCTGAGCGAAGTGTTGGCTGATGACGAGCTGCGCTTGTTCACCGTGATCGGCGAGGCCGACGTGACCTTTGCCCTGGCCCGCATGGACGGCGAGGTCTTGGCCGCCCGGGTAGAGCGCATCGAGGTCCGATGATTTCCGTCGAAGGGCTGAGCTTCCGCTTCCGGGGAAGCGAGACGTATGCCTTGCGCGACCTGGCTCTGAAAGTCGAGCCGGGTGAGTTCCTGGTCGTCACCGGGCCGTCGGGCTGTGGCAAGAGCACGCTGGCGCTGGCCATCGGCGGATATCTCTTCCGGCAGTTCGACGGTCAGGCCGAGGGATGCGTCACCGTCGGCGGGATCGATGTGCGCAACAGCCCCATCTACGACGCCGCCGAGATCGTCGGCCTGGTGCAGCAGAACCCCGAGGCCCAGTTCTGCACCCTGACCGTGGGCGACGAGGTCGCCTTTGGCCTGGAAAACCGCTGCCTGCCCCGCGACGAGATCCGCGCGCGGATGAGCTGGGCGCTGGGCATCGTCGGCGCGGAGCATCTGCAGGACCGGGCACTGGCCACCCTCTCCGGCGGGGAAAAGCAAAAGGTCGCCATCGCAGCGATGATGGCAGCCAAGCCCCAGGTGCTCATTTTCGACGAGCCGACCTCGAACCTGGACCCCACGGCCACGGCCGAGGTGTTCGGCGTCATCGAACATATCCGGGAGAAAGCAGGCATCACGGTCATTGTCATCGAGCACAAGGTGGACTACCTGCGGCGCTTCCACCCGCGCCTGGTCGAGATGGAGGACGGCCGGATCGTCCGCGATGGCGCTATGCCGCCAAGCGACAGGGAGCAGGAGCAGGGCCCCCGTGCCGGTTCGCCCTTTGTCCCTTCGCGCGTTTCCTCCCTCGTCCAGGTCGAGGACCTGGACGCCGGCTACAACGGCCGCCCTGTCCTGCACGGGCTCTCGCTGGAGGTGCAGCCCGGCGAGTTCGTGGCGATCATGGGCGACAACGGCTCGGGCAAGACCACCTTCCTGCATTGCTTGCTGGGGCTGCGCCGGCCCAGCGGGGGCCGGGTCGAGGTGATGGGCCACGACACCCGGCAGACGCCCGTTTCGGAGATGGCCGGGCAGGTGGGCTATGTCTTCCAGAACCCGGATCACCAGCTTTTCGCCGACAGCGTGTGGGAGGAGGCAACCTTTGCCGCCCGCAACTTCGGCAAGCTGACCGCAGCGACGCAGGACCGCGTCGGGGAGCTGCTGATCCGCTGTGGCCTGGGCGACCGGCGCGGAGACCATCCCTATCGCCTCAGCTACGGCCAGAAGCGCCGCCTGAACCTGCTCTCGGTGCTGAGCTACGCCCCGCGCCTGATCCTGCTTGACGAGGTGCTGATCGGCCAGGACCCCGCCAACGCTGCTTTCCTGCTCGGCCTGCTGGGGGAACACGTTGCGCGGGGGCGGCGCGGTGATCATGGTCAACCACGCGCCTGAGGTCACGCGCCGCTACGCCAGCCGCCTGCTCTTCTTCCATGGAGGCACGATTGCCATCGACGCCCCCACCGGCCAGGCGTTCGACCAGCTGCGAGCCCTCGGAAAGAGCGCCTATGTCTGCTAGACGCACCGGGCCGCAGGCCACACGCATCGCCTACCATCCCGGCAACTCCTTCCTCCACCGCCTGCATCCGCTTACCAAGGCGGCCTGGCTGATCCTGGGCACGGTCCTTGTCTTTGTGGTGCGCAGCCCGTGGGCGGTGGCGGGGGCGGTGATGCTGCTGTTGGCTGGGTTCCCGATAGCCGGCGTGCGGCTGGTCCGCCTTCGCGGCGCGCGCCTGTTCGTCAGCACGGCGCTGCTGCTGGGATTGCTCCAGGTTCTGTTCGTGCGCGAAGGGGCCACATGGGCTACGGTGGGGTCGCTGGCCGTCACCGCCGGTGGGGTGGAGGCGGGCGTCTACGTCGCCGGCCGCTTCCTCAGCGTGATCCTGCTGAGCTACCTGTTTGTGCTGACCACCGAGCCCAGCGACCTGGCCTACGCGCTCATGCGCGCCGGGATGCCCTACCGCTACGGATTCGCGCTCATCACCGCGCTGCGGCTTGTGCCGACCTTTGAGCAGGAGGGCCAGATTGTCTACAACGCCCAACTGGCGCGCGGCGTGCGCTATGACGTGCGGAGCCCGCGCCGGTTCTTGACCCTGGCCCGGCAGTTCGTCCTGCCGCTGCTGGTCTCGGCGTTGGGCAAGGTGGATGCGCTGGCCGTGTCGATGGAAGGCCGCTGCTTTGGCAAGCATGCGACGCGTACATTCCTGCGCGAGGTGCATGCCACGTGGCTGGATGGAGTTGCTTTGGGGACACTGCTCTTGTCGATCGTGGCTGGTTTGGTGTGGCTGGGGGCAAGATGAGAGGAGAGGAGGCTGATTAGTGAGGAGAACCTGGTTGATACTGGCAGTCCTGGCGGCGCTGGTGGTGGGTGGCGCGGCGGTGGCGGTGGTGGTGGGAGCAAGAGTGGCAGCTCCGGCCCGCTCCGTGTTCAACTTCCCGTGGGCGATGCTGGCCGAAGAGGCCGAGACGATGAACGACTGCGTCGAGTGCCACGAACCGGACAAGTTCCACACGTGCGCTACCTGCCACGACGATCACGGCTCGGCAGAGATGGCCAACGTGCCCTTCGACGACCTGATCCTGCTGCAGGGTGACGTGCCCGAGCCGGGTTACATCCCCGTGAATGAGATCCTGCCCTACCGCGACCAGCCCGGCACCCACGTGGCGCTGCTCGACTTTCTGGCCGGGCAGGGCGTGACCGAGTTCGAGAGCGTAACCCTCGCCTCTCGCGACGAGGGCTTGATCACCGTCGAGCGGGACAACCTGACTGCCGACGCGCTTCTGTTGCCCCACGTGGACGGCGTGCGGTTTGCCGCGGAGAACCTGCACGTCTCCACCTGGCTGAAAGGAGTGTGGCGCATCATCGTCGTCGGCCCGGACAGGCCGCTCACTCTGGATGGCTACCGCACCTCGATCGGCCGGCTGCTGCTGGGGCCGACGACCAGCGCGACGATCGAGCAGACTGACGTCATGCTGCACAGCGAGGTCGACGGTCAGGTGCGGAAGGCCAAGACTGCCTCGCGCATCGAGGGGCCGGGCCTGGAGAGTATTGTGGCCGATCCCGGCTTCGACACCCTGCTGGTACGCGACGCCTCTGGGGCGGAGCACACGCTGACCGCAGTCGAAGCCAGGGGCGCCGTGCTGGCCCAGATGGGCCAGCAGGTCGTCCTCGTCCTCCCCAACCGCGGCCGGGCGCAGTGGATGGCCGGCGTGATCGAGCTGGTGTCGGAGGAATAGCAGATGCCTGGCAAGGTGCGAAGGCTGAGTGTGCTGGTCGTCGCCCTTCTTGTTTGCCTGACGGGCTGCGGGAGCCGCTGGGAGGCGACGGTCGTCGCGCCGGATGGCGACGGCTTTGCCGTAGGCGCCGGCGTCCTGGACAGCCTGGCGGACTTTGCCGATGAGGAGCGCGGCGTCCCCCTGGAGCGGGTGCTGTGGACGGCGGGGCACTGCGCTATCGAACGTCTGACCGTGACCGAACCGGAGGGTGCCCGCCATGAGTTCGAGTGGGCCGCCGCTGCCGGGAACGCCTGGTGGCGAGAAGACGGCAAGATCGAGATCGGCAGGGAGGTGTTCCCCGTTGCCCGGGTGGAGGCCCGGCCACCTGTGTTGCTGGTCCGGGTCCAGGCCAGCATCACCGACATCGCTCCGACCGTTGCGGACGTGCTGGGGCTGCCGGCCCCGGCCGCGGCCACGGGCCGCTTCCTGGGTGCGCCCGCCGCCCGTCACGTACTGCTGCTCTTTCTCGACGGCTTTGGCTACCTGCGCTACACCGAGGCCCTGGACGCGGGCCTGATCCCGAACTTGGCGGCGCTGCCTGCGCCCCTGCTCGGGCTGACCGAGTATCCACCCAGCACCCGCGTGGGCACAGCGGCCCTGCTAACGGGCGCGTCGTCCCGGGTCAACGGCGTCGACGGGCGCGATACGCGCAGCACCGAGGTCGAGACCCTGTTCGACGTAGCGACTGAGGCCGGGCTCGAGGTCGTTTCGGTGGAAGGTGAGGCACTGGCGTTCAACCTGCGAGGGGCCAAGATACAGCTCTCCGGCGACCGCGATGGCAACGGCGGCACCGACGACAACGTGCTGGCCAACGCCTTGGCCGTACTCGATGATGGGATGCCGGACCTGTTTTTCGTCCACTTTCACGGCATCGACGATGCCGGGCATACGTACGGCATCGGCACGCCGGAGGAAGAGGCCAAAATCCAGGAGGTCGACGCGATGGTGGGCCGGTTGCTTGACGCGCTGCCGGACGAGACTCTGGTCGTCATCTTTGCCGACCATGGCATGCATCCGGTGGTGGAGGAAGAGAGGCAGGGGAATCACGGCAACCTGGTTGAGCGGGACATGTTCGTACCTATCTGGTTGGTTGACTACCAAGACTGAGAGGGGGAAAGAATGACTGGGAAGAAACTGTTCGTCGTACTGTCGTTGCTGGCTGTACTGGTGGCTGGCTGCGGAGGGGCAGCGCCCAAGGTCGACTGGACGCTGGGCGTCAGCGGTGCGGTAAGCAGCCCGTTGAGTCTGAGCTTCGCCGATCTGGCAGGCATGCCCCAGTCGGAACTGAGTGGCATTCTGATGGAAAAGTCGCTGGGCGAGGACACCACCGGCGACTGGAGCGGCGTGGCCCTGACTGATCTGCTGGCCAAAGCGGGGGCTGGCGCGTACGTCAGCATCACCGCGGTCGCCGGTGACGGATATGCCATCGAGATCAGCAAGGACGAGCTCGATGGATGCGATCGTCGCGCTGAAGGAGAACGGCGAGTGGATCGCCGAGGCCGACCCCGATCACGGCCCCATCCGCCTGGTCTGCCCCACACCCCGGCCAACCGCTGGGCCTACCAACTGATGGAGCTCCAGGTCAACGCCGAGGCCGCAGGCGTGCCCGACAACGCTGCTTTCAAGATCACGGGCAATGTCCAGACTGAGGTGGGTTGGAGCGAGGAAAAGATCCGCTCCATGGACACCATCGAGGTTGAGTACACCAACAAAGCGGGGGAAACGGCCACCTACACCGGCGTGCGCATCAGCGACCTGCTGTCCAAGGCCGATCCCAAGGAGGGCGCGACGACGGCCGCATTCGTCGCCGACGACGGCTACACTGCCGAAGCTCCGTTGGCGGAGATTGAGGCCTGCGCCGACTGCATCGTCTCCTTCCGCAACCAGGGCGGTTTCAGCATTATCGCGCCCGGTTTTGCCAACAACGTCCAAGTCAAGGGAGTTATCGAGATCCAGGTCAAGTAAGGGGACTGCCCACCGGCCTGGCGGTTGCCCCAGCAGCCGCCAGGCCTTGACGCCTCACCCAATGCCCACTATACTCGGCCCACAGCACGCAGGCTAAGCGAAGGGAGAAGACCATGAGCCTGAAAAGAGACGAGAGCGGGCGGCTGCACATCGAGACGCCCCTGATGGCCGAGTCGTTGATGGACAAGACACTGCTGCAGAGCACCGAGACGGAGACCGTCTTTCGCGCTCTGCCCGATCTCAACGTCATCAAGCTGGGCGGCCAGAGTATCATCGACCGCGGGCGCAAAGTGGTCCTGCCGCTGGTCGAGGAGATCGTGGCCGCGCGCGCGCAATACTCCCTGCTGGTGATGACCGGCGGGGGCACCCGAAGCCGCCACGCCTACGCCATTGCGCTGGATCTGGACATGCCCACCGGTGTCCTGGCCAAGCTGGGCGCGAGCATCAGCGAGCAGAACGCCCTGATGATCTCGCTGCTGCTGGCGCCCCACGGCGGCATCAAGATCGGCCACGACGACGTCGTCAAGCTGCCGTCCTACCTGGCGCTGGGCGCGATCCCGGTGATGCACGCCATGCCGCCTTACGGCCTGTGGGAAGAGCCGCCGGCGCAGGGGCGCATCCCGCCCCACCGCACCGACAGTGGCGCCTTCCTCACCGCCGAAGTGGTCGGCGCCCGGCGCTGCATCCTGGTCAAGGACGAGCGCGGCCTCTACACGGCCGACCCCAAGAAGAACCCGAAGGCCGATTTCATCCCCGAGATCGAGGTCCAGGAGTTGCTCGCCCTCGACCTGGAGGACCTGGCCGTGGAGCGGGCGATGCTGCGGGCGCTCGCCCGCTCTCAGACGGTCCGCGAGGTGCTGTTGGTCAACGGCCGCGAGCCCGGGAGCCTGACGCGGGCACTCGCCGGCGAGAACCCGGGAACGCGAATCTATCGGGGCGGTGCCCCACGGGAGCCTGTCGAGTGATATTCTACTTCGGTCTGGACGATACGGACACCCTGGAGACGCGCGGCACCGGCCACCTGGCGCGCGCCATCGCGTCCGCGCTGGCCGCCGACTACCGGGTGCTGGGCGTGGTGCGCCATCAGTTGTTGGTGGACCCGCGCGTGCCCTGCACCAAAAACAACAGCAGCGCCACTGTGATGGTGGACGCCGACGGCCACGGGGATCCTGCCCGCCTGGTGGACCGGGTCCGGTCGATGATGCTGGCCGATTTCGTGCCGGGCAGCGACCCGGGGCTGTGCGTCGCGCACGAGGTGCCTTCTGCCGTGTCCGAGTTCGGGCGGCGCGCACAGCGCGAGCTGGTCACCCAGGCAGAAGCCCGTGCCTTGGCCCAGGAGCACGGGCTCTGGCTGGAAGGCCTGGGGGGCACGCAGGACGGCGTGATCGGCGCGCTCGCCTCGGTCGGCCTCTCCGCCACCGCCGAGGATGGGCGCTACGTCTTTACCGGCCGCATGCGCGAGCTGGTCGGCCTGCAGCCGGTCGCTGCCCTCCTGGAGGCAGGCATCGCCGCCGTCCAGACGCCCGACGGCCGCCCGGTGACCGGTGGTCTGGTCAGCACCGACAAGCTGCGCCCCGCCCGGCGGGGCGGCCGGCCCGTCGCCGTCGTCGAGTGGGCGGGCGACCACTGGCTGCCGCTCAAGCTCGACTGACCCTCTATCGCGCAGCCTCCGATGTCTCCCAGACTCGGAGGTCTCTGATGTCGGAGAGATATGCCAAGCGTTGTCAGCGCCCGGGAGGCGGCCTACCACTACCCGCAGAACCACGGTGGACTGGAGCCCCTGTCGCTTGAGATCGCGCCGGGCGAGCAGTGGCTCATCTCGGGACCATCGGGGTGCGGCAAGTCCACCCTGGCCCGCTGCCTGACCGGCCTCATCCCCCACCTCTACCACGGCTCGCTGCAAGGCGAGGTCTGGCTCGACGGCCTGCGCACAGCGGACGCCCCCCTCTGGCAATTGGCCGAGCGCGCCGGCCTGGTCTTCCAGAACCCGGCAGCCCAGATGCTGGCCCACTCCGTCGAGGAAGAGATCGTCTTTGGCCTGGAGAACCTGGGCCTGCCGCGCGACATAATCTCCCGGCGCCTTGAGGAGACGCTCGCCCGCTTCGGCCTGGCGGCGATGCGCGCCCGCTCGCCGCAGACCCTCTCGGGCGGCGAGCAGCAGAAGCTTGCGCTGGCATCCATCATCGCCCGGCAGCCGCCGGTCCTGGTGCTGGATGAGCCGCTTTCGATGCTCGATTCCACCGCCGCGGTCGAGCTGGTCGACCACCTGGCGGCCCTGGCCGGTGCCGGACGCGCGGCCGTAGTCTGCGAGCACCGCGAGGAGTACCTACACGCGATCCCCGGCCTGCGCACGCTGCGCCTCGATGGCCCAATGCCGCACCCGGCCGCACGCCCACATCTGTGGACCGGTCATGCTGAGCGCAGCGAAGCATCTCATGGTTACGCAACCGGGACCTTTCCCCTGGAGCCAGACCTCTCCCCTCAGCCCCAGGCCCCGGGCGGGCGGCTGGAGGTGGCGCACCTGGCCGTGACGCTGGGGGGCAAGCCCGTCCTGCGCGACCTGTCCTTCTCTCTCGATCTGGGGCAGGTGGTGGCGGTTGTGGGGCGCAACGGCGCCGGCAAGACGACGCTGCTGCGCGCCCTGGCCGGCCTGCAGAAGCATGAGGGAACGGTCGCCGCCGGAGGCGCCCGGCCGGATTTCGGCCTGGTCTATCAGAACGCCGAGCTGCAGCTCTTCAACGCCTCGGTGCGCGAGGAGATCCTCTTCCGCGTGCCCGAGCCGGATATGGAACGCTACACCTGGCTGCTGGCGGCGCTGGGCCTGGCCCGCTACGAGCAGACCCCGCCGCTGCTCCTGAGCGAGGGCGAGAAAAAGCGCGTGGCGCTGGCGACGGTGCTGATGCGCCGGCCGCGCCACGGCGTGCTCCTCGATGAGCCATCGCTGGGGCAGGACGCGGCGCACAAAGCACTGCTGGTCCGCCTGGCACGGGAGCTGGCGGCTGCCGGGCAGCTTGTCATCCTGACCACCCACGACCTTACCCTGGCTGCCCAGGCCGATCTCCTCCTCCTGCTGGCCCCGGACGGGTTCGTGGCAGAGGGCGCCCCGGCCCAAGTGCTCCACGACGAGGCCGCCTGGGCACGGCTGGGGCTGCTCGTGCCCGAGTGGGTGTTCACACCCCACCCGTCCGCTGGCTCCAACGCCTCGGCAGGCGCGGAGGCACGGCCATGATCCGGCTGGGAACGGCAGGCAGGGCGCGCGGCCTCGTGCTGGTGGAGCGCTCGCCTCTGCGCCGCGCCGACCCGCGCACCAAGTTGGCGCTGAGCCTGTGCGCCTCGCTCGCCGTCATGCTCCCCCTGGAAAAGCTGGCTGCCTTCCTGGGCGTGTACGCGCTGCTGCTCCTGTGGGCGCGGCTCCTGCCCACAGCAGCGCGTCAGGTATGGCGCCTCAAGTGGGTGCTGCTGATCCTCTTTGTCGCCGATTGGCTGCTCGTCGACCTGGATCTGGCCGTCATCATCACGCTTCGGCTGATCCTGCTCTCGGGGACCTTCGCCCTCTTTTTCGCGACAACCACGCCGGCCGAGTTGCGCCTTGCGCTCGAGTGGATGCGCGTGCCGCACCGCTACGCCTTTAGCGTCAGCCTGGCCTTTCAGAGCGTGGGGCTGCTCGACGACGAATGGCGAACCATCCGCGAGGCGCAGCAGGCGCGGGGAGCCTGGTCGCAGCCCAAAGGCTGGCGCGAGCTGCCGGCGCGCGTGCGGGATCTGGTTGCCCTCTCGGTGCCGGCGGTGGTGCTGACCACCAAGCGGGCGTGGGCCATGACCGAGGCAGCCTATGCCCGCGGCTTCGATTCGCCCCACCGGCGCCCCTACCGGCAGCTCACCCTGGGCCGCCTCGACTGGCTTCTACTGGCCGGCACCGCGGTGGTGGCAGCGGTTCTGATTCTCTGGGGGTGACCATGTCGCAGCGAGTTCGAATCCTGATCCTCGTCGCCGTCCTGGTCGTCCTGGCAGGCATCGTCCTGGGCGTGGAGGCGCTGCGCCACCCCTCTGCCGAGACCGAGCTGGAACCGGGCAGCATCCCAATCTACGTCGGGGGCAAGCTGGTGGGCGGTTTCGTCCCCGCCGATCTGGCCGGCCTGGAAAAGGTCAGCTTCGTGGATGCGGAGGATGGCAAGACGCAGGAGGGATGGATGCTGCGCGACGTGCTGCGGCTGTACGTCCCGCCGCGCAAGCTCCAGCCCGAGACGCGCGTCGCCGTCACCAGCACCAGCCGGGAAAAGTCGGCAGTGCTGACCTGGGCCGAGGTGGACGATCCCACCAATTGGGTCATGTTCGATTTGTCGGGCCGGGGCACGCTGAAGCTGGTGTCGGTCCTGGAGCGGCTGGACGTCCGCGACGAATGGGTCCAGGACGTCGACCGCATCGATGTGGGGGTGGAGGATTGAGCGACGAGCCGTCCGGGAGCAATCCGGCCTTGAAAGCGCGCTACTTTTCCACCTTCCAGCTCATCCTGCTCGCCCTGTTCGCGGCGCTGATCGTCGTGGCCAAGGTCGCGCTGCGCCTGCCGCTGCAGACGCCGGGGCATTCGGGCATCTTCTGGATGGCGATCGTGATCGTGGCTTCCCGGGTGGTGCCGAAAGTGGGCGCGTCTAGCCTGCTGGGCCTCACGTCGGGCATCCTTGCAGCCTTCCTCGGGCTGGGCGATTCCGGCGCCATAGACACGCTGCTCTCCTATACGATGGTCGGGGTCGGCACGGATCTGGCACTGCTTTTCCTGGGCCGCAACCCGGAGAACCTGGCCGTAGCAGTGCTCGCCGCCGTCTTTGGACACTTTTGCAAGTTCCTGGTCAAGTGGGGGCTGAGCGTCGCAATCGGCGCGCCGGTAGGGTTCGTGGCGCTGGGGCTGGCGCGGGCGATGATCGGCTATATCATCTTTGGCGCGCTGGGCGGGCTGCTGGGCGGGCTGACCCTGATCGCGCTCCGCCGGGCCGGCTTCTTTGCGTACCTGGCGGAGAAGAAGTGACCTTCATCTTCCCGGCCGCAGCCGCAGTTAGCGCTTCTTGCCCCGGCTGAGCCGCTCTGTCAGTTGGGCCATTGTGCGCCACATGGGATGGGCTCCCGTCTGCGCCTGGTCGTACGCCTGCTGCGTCCCCTCGCGCTTCATACGCGCGAACGACTTGATCTCGGGTATCGTCGCCACGAAAAAGACCACGTTCAGCACGACGGCCCACAGGACGTGCGCCAGATCGTGGGTCCGGAGCCATATCCAGGGGATCATCAGGGGAAGCCAGAGGGAATAGGCCGCGTACATGTTGCGGAGGACGGCCATTCCGAGCAGCATGCCGGCCAGGATCGTCACCGGCACCCCAAGCGGGTCCACGGCCAGGAAGCCGCCGATGATGGCGGTGAAGCCTCGCCCGCCACGGAACCTGTGATAGAGCGGCCAGGCGTGGCCCACCAGCCCCATGAGGGAGGCTAGAAGGTAGTACGGCTCACCGGGCGCGTACAGGCGAAAGGCCAGCGTGGGAAGTGCTACCTTTGCCATGTCCAGCAGCGAGATCACGATCCCCATCTTGGTGCCGAGCACCAGCGAAGCATTGTAGGCGCCATAAACCGTCGGCTTGCTTCCCGCTGCGTCGCCCGGAACCTGCACCTCGGCCTGGTCGATGGGTTTCTGTGGGGCGAGCCACCGGGTAAAGAGGTGCGGAAAGGATACGGAGCCGCACAGGTAGCCGGCCAGTGCAGCAGTGGCTGCAGTGGCCGCAATCGGCAAGTTCATTGCTCCCTCCCCAGACAGTCTGCGCGTCGATGGGGATTATGTTAGCACAGAGGGCGAACTATGTCAAAGGTTCTCCACGCTCACAGACCGGATCGATTCCGCACCGGCCCGCATCGCACATCTCGGCTTCCGGCCGGGGCGAGGCCGCGGCCTTTCTCCAGCAGCACCTGGGCGAGCAGGGCTTTCAGTACAACTCGCAGGACGGGCCTACACGCCCATTGAGCTGGTGGCGCTGTTTCTTGCCTGCCTCAAGCAGGACGCAGAGAGCGAGCCGGTCGCTCCGGTGGCTGGCGCCGTCCTGGCGGCACGGCTCAGCCTTCGCGAGCCGGGGCGCGCCGCCTATGTCGAGGCGGCAAGGCACGCCGGTAAGGTTCGTGGCGCTGGGGTTGGCGCGGGCGATGCTCGGCCATATCATCTTTGGCGCGCTGGGCGGGCTGACGCTGATCGCGCTCCGCTGCGCCGGCTTCTTTGCATACCTGGCGGAGAAGAAGTGACCTTCACTTCAGCTACGGCTTCAGGTACACTACCGCAGCGCCCGCTTCGTCCAGTAGGGCCAGGCCGCCCCTCTGGATTTCAAAGCTGCGCACTTTCTCCAGGCTTCCCAGGAAGGCCGTCTCCAGCTCCATGACGCCCTCTTCGCCGCAGTACATCTTGGTCGAGCCGGCCGCGCCAAAGCTCAGCTCGGCCCCCTCCTGGCTGTACCCGGCAAAGTAGTTGTTGCAGCCCGCCTTGCCCGTGATCTCGCCGCCGGCAAAGCCCATCGTGACCTCGACGCCCTCGGGGACGGCCGTCTCGCCCACCATCGTCACCTTCCACGAAGACCCGTCCAGGTTGGCAGCCTGCGGTTTGCCGAAGACGAGCACGACTGCGCCGGACTCGTCCAGCAGGGAGAGCCGGTCGCCTTCCAGCCGGAAGGACTCGACCGTGCCCAGGGCATCGGTGTATCCCATCTCATAGTCCATCACGCCGTCACAGTACATCAGCGTGCTGACAATCTGCCCGAAACTCAGCTTGGCCCCATCCTGGGTGTACTCTGAGCCGTAGCTGTTGCACGCACCACTGCCGCCGGCCTGTCCCTTCTCGAAGCTGAGGGTGATCAGGACGTGCAGAGGGAGCTTCGTGCCCTTCATCTCGACGAGCTGCCAGCCGGTGCCGTCCAGATCGGGGGCGGCGGCGGTGCCGGCGCAGCCCGCGAGCAGCGCGCCGAGCAGGAAGAACATGGAAAAGACAGAGAAAGCGAGTTTCATAGGTCCGGTTCCTTTCACGCGTTGGTTCGTAGTCTCGGGTAACAGACGCCCGAGGGTGGCGGATAGTTCCCGGATCGACCCTGCGTAGCATAGCCCCGTGTGGGCGTCCACTCTGGGGTTGACCCACCTGCCCCATTGCAGTACACTGCCTCCATGCACGTCACCACCTACCCCGACGCGGCGGCCTTCCTCCGGCAGGCACAGCCTGCCCTCGAAGCGAGCGGCGCCGCCAGCGGCCGCATGCTCGGCATGTGCCTGCGCATGGTGCGCCACCCCGAGCGCATCGGAGCCCCGCCCCTTTTCGTGACGGCCGGCGACGACGAGGGATTGATCCTGGCGGCGGTCATGGCCCCGCCGTGGAACATGGTGATCCATGGCCTGCGCGGCGATCTCGACGCGGCGGCGCGTGCTCTGGCAGCCTACCTGCAGGCCGAGCGCCGGCCCGCGCCCGGCGTCGAGGGTCCGGCCGAGGTCGCCACACTGGCCGCGGCGTGCCTTGCCGAGGCAGGCGGCCGCCGCCCGCGGCTGGAGCGGCGCGAGCTCCTCTACGAGTTGCGCGCCGTGTGCACCCCCGTGCCGGACCAAGGCCGGCTGCGCGCTGGCGGCCGAGCCCGACGCCTCGCTGATTGCCGGCTGGTGGCACGGATCGAGCCTGGCAGCCTTTGGTCGGGCCGATGCCGCCGAGAGCGAGCGAGTCGCCCGCCGCTGCATCGCCGACGGCGACGTCTTTGTGTGGGACGTGGGCCGGCCCGTCTCGATGGCAGTCAAGACGGGCCCCACCAGGACGGGCATCACCGTGGGCCGGGTCTACACACCGCCCGAGGAGCGCGGGCGCGGCTATGCCACCGCCTGCGTCGCGGAGCTGAGCCGGATGCTGCTGACCGAGGGCCGGGACCACTGCATCCTGTTCGTAGAAGCGTCCAACGCGGCGGCGCAGCGCCTTTACCTGCGCGTCGGCTACCGGCCTGTGGCCGAGTTCCTGGAGCTCGCGCTCGAGGAGTGATCAGGGTTCGAGCCGGCGAAACAGCGAGTAGTACTGCGGCGAGCGGAGCAGGTGGAACTCGCTGCGCAGGTGCTCCAGCGGCAGACCGGTCACAAGCCGCCGGAGCCGGCGCGGCGTGAGCTTGTGGCAGTGCACCTCGGCCGCCCTGGTCCAGTCGCCGTACAGGATCACCGCCGAGGGCACCGCATATAGACCCTTGATCGGCTCGGCCGGGTAGACGAGTAGCAGCTTGCCGCCCGGCTTGACCACCCGGGCCATCTCCGCCAGCGCCTGTTCGATCGGCGGGATGTGCTCGATGGCATGGAAGGAGCAGAGCAGGTCAAAGCTCGCATCGGGGAAATCGAGCGCCTCGGCCTGCATGACACGCAGGTTGGCGGCCACGCCCTGTTCGACGGCGTGGGGGTTGGCGTCGATCCCGACCGCGTCGAGGCCCTGTTCCTGGAACGACCTGGTCAGGAAGCCGCGGCCACAGCCCACCTCCAGCAGCCGCATGCCGGGCTCGGGCGCCAGTAGCCGGTTGGCCGTGCGCACGTGGCTCGTATCCCAGCGGTTGCTCAGCGCGTAGCGCAGCGATGTATAGTCCATGGCTTTGTCTCATCCAGTCGCCGGCTATGATAGCAGAGGATACGTGCGCTGTCGAATGTACCGCTTCTACACGCTCCTCTCGATGCGCATGCAGACACGGAAGACTTGGCTCAGCGTGACGATCACCGGCTCTCCGGGCAGTTCCGGACACGGCAGTCGCCCGTGCAGCGGCAGTGTGGTACAATGGAGATTGACGTTGGCACCGACTGCCGCACCTGCGGCGGCGGCCGGTGGGTGCAGGGGATTACTCAGCATCCGTAACCAAAGGAGGCCAACCCAGCATGCTAATCGAGGAGTACAGCCTGGAGGTATTCACGCCGCCCTGCGATCCGGCGTCCGAGGGGTTCTTTGCCTTTGCCTGGCTGGCGGCCGACGTCCGCGAGGTGCTGCCCTACCTGAACGCCACCCTACGCGGTGCGGTCTACAACGCCGCAGCCCCCGCCCTGACCTGGAAACAGGGCGGCCACGGCGTCGCACTCCACCCCTTCCAGATCGCCGTCAGCGGCCTTCCCGACCGGCAGGCGGCGGTCGAAGAGGTCGAGGGCTTGGTTCGGTTGATCAACGACACCTGGGCGCACCGCGCCGAGATCGTCCCGGATTGCCGGGTGTGGCAGCGGCCGGGGCTGATGGAGGTCTACAAGCTTCTTCCGCGCACCCACTGCAAAGCCTGCGGCGAGGCATCCTGCTTTGTCTTTGCCGGCAAGCTGGTGGTGGGGCAGGCCCGGCTGGGCGCCTGCCCGGTTCTGGGCGAGCCGGCCTACGCCGAGCAGCAGGCACGCCTGGCGGAGATGGCGTGGGGAGCGGATTAGGGCTCCATCAGAGAATGCGTACCTCGGCCCCTGTCGCAGCGCGGAGGTGCGCGGCGAAGGAGTCGAGTGCGTCTTCGTCAAAGACCGACGCCTCGTCTCTCGGTCTGCCGAGGACGACGATCGTGGCTCCCAGTTCTCGGGCGGCGGCAACCAGCTCGGACGCCAGGTGGCCGGAGCGCACGACCGCCTTGGCCTCAACTCCGGCGGCAGAGGCCTGTTCGCACGCCAGCGCAAGCTGGAATTTGCCCATCCGCCTCAGCTCTCCCTCGACATCTACCACGAGCGGCGCGGCGATGCGGTCCAGGAAGCTTGGGTCGGCCACGTACAGGAAGATCAGCGCATGCCCCAGCTCCCGGGCCAGATCAATCGCAGCGGCTTGGGTCCGTTGGCTCTCTTCGCCACCCCGCGTGGCGCACAGGATAATGCCCATCTGTACTTCCTCTCCGTGGTTCAGTACCGGATCAAGAGCCACAGCGTCGCCACCAGCAGCGTGGCGACGGTCACAAGGACGCCGTCGCGGAGGAAACGGCCAAAGGTAACCCGGTAGCCGGCCTGGGCCAGCAGCCCGACCGCGACGATGTTGGCGGCACTCCCGATCGAGGTGGCATTGCCGCCCAGGTCGGCCCCGAAGATGAGCGCCCAGTAGAATACGTTGCTTCCCTGGGCGGTGGGCACGGCGGCTGCCAGGCGGTCGGCGACTGGCAGGGCTGCGATGGTATAAGGGATATTGTCCACGACACCCGACACGGCACCCGAGAGCCAGAGCATCAGCCCGAGTCGCCCGTCCCTGGCTGCTGCCAGCGAGGTGCACGACCACGGTCGCCAGGCTCTCCAGCACCCCGCCTTTCTCAAGCCCACCCACCAACACAAAGATGCCGATGAAGAAGAAGAGCGTCGTCCAGTCGACCTCGCGCAGCATGCGATGCATGTCGGGCCGCACCCAGACCATCAGCCAGGTGGCCCCGGTGAGGGCCACGACGCTGGGCGGCAGCCCGAACCTGTCGCCCACGAAGAAGAGGACCACGTGACTGCGCCGACGAGGCCCGCCCTCCGCAGCAGGGGCGGGTCTGTGATCCGGGCCCGGTTCCATCTCGGCCAGCAGGGCGGGCGACACCTTGCGCCGCGCGCCGCTCAGCTCGCGCCGGTAGAGCAGAGCGGAAAGCCCCAGGAGCACGAGCAGGCACAAAAGCGACCACCGGCGCCGCCTCGATGGCATAGTGAAAAAGCCCAACCCCAGGTGCGAGCGCGACAATGGTGCTCGGCGGATCGCCGATGATGGTGGCTACACCTCCGATGTTGGCGGCGAACACCTCGGGTATCACGTAGGCCAGGGGCCGCACGCCCAGGAGTCTCGGCGATCTGGATCGACAGTGGCACCAGCAGCAGCATGGCCGTCGCGTTGTTCAGCAGAGACGAGGTGACGGCCGTGAGCGAGCACCAGCACCAGCCCCAGCAGCCAGGCATTGCCCCGCGCCAGGCGAAAGGCGCGCACGGCCAGCCAGCGCAGCACGCCGGTCTCGCTGAACATCGCCATAAAGATCATCATCCCGAGGACGAGAAAGATGACGTTCCAGTCCACGTGGGCCATCGACTCGTCAAAGGTCGTGATGCGCAGCGCGGGCCAGAAGGTGCCGCCGACGTAGCTCACCAGCCAGAGGAGCACGGCGCCCGCCAGCGCAGCCGCCGTCTCGTGTATCCAGGGCGCCACGATGGCCACCAGGGTGACGAGGAAGATACCCAGGCTGACCATAACGCCGCCGCGCCCGGCGTCGGCCGGTTCGGCCCCCGCAGCGCTCCAGCCCGCGCCGGCGGCAGCCCAGGCCGCCACGGCCAGGAAGGCCAAGCCCAAGGTCCCGTGTCGCTCACGCATCCCCCCTTCGCAGGCACGATACCGTGCTTCGGTAGCCGGAACGCGCTAGCGGATCGCCAGCTCGGGCATCTGGAAGTGTTGTTCGATGCGGCGAGCGGTCGCCTCCTCGCCGGGCGGCACCGGCACCTCGACGGTGTACGGTTCGTACAGGGAGACGTTGGTCCGCGACAGCGAGCGCAGGTGGAACTCCAGGCGGGTCGGGCCGCCGTCCTCGACCAGCGATACCCCGTCCATGCCGGCCAGCGGCCTGTCCCACGTGTGAAGCACGCCGTTGACGAAAAGGGCGTTGGTGGCGATGTAGGCCTCGCCGCTGCTGCGCAGGGCGCGCCGGCGCTGGAGGTAGGGCATGCCCCAGGCAAAAGCGCCGACCACGAGCAGGACACCGGCCATGATCCCCACGAACACGGGCATGTTGTCCCCCTGCCCCTGCCAGAACCCGACGGCCACAAAGAGCACGATACAGGCCACCATCCATCCCGCAATGATCAGGTACAGGATCCG
The DNA here is from genome assembly GCA_963701775.1 of uncultured Chloroflexia bacterium. Classification (GTDB taxonomy): domain Bacteria; phylum Chloroflexota; class Anaerolineae; order JAAYZQ01; family JAAYZQ01; genus DAOQVR01. The sequence goes on along the minus strand of CAVPBH010000018.1, from coordinate 170,865 downwards.
GTTCCTCTTCTTGGTCTCCTGGAATTCGCGCTCCGCCTGGGTACGGAGCTGCTCCGGTGAATAGACCCAGTGGGCGAGCAGGGTCCGACCGGCCAGGAGGGTGTTCAGCCGGCGCACCCGGAGGCCATAGACAATGGCTGTGACCAGCCCAACGACGACCAGGAACAGCCCCAGGAACTGCATCGCAAAGCCAAAAGCCATCATGTCCATACCGGCCAAGAGGGGCAGCAGGATCAGCACCAGCCCGCCCACGCCCAGCGCGGCGCCGGCCAGGGCGCCTGTCATTTCCGGGTTTCTTTGCATCTTTGGCATCTCATCTCCTTAGTGGTACTCCTTTTTCAGACCCACCGCGCGGCTTACCGGCACCACGAAGAGAAAGCCTGTGTTCGGCCGCGACAGATCGCCGACCACGCTCTCGGTGGCCGCGATCACCCGGTCGACCGTCGCCTCGTCTGGCACGACTGTCAGCATCGTGCGGTGGTAGGCCTCCTGGCCCTCCAGGATATCGCGCAGCGATGGAATCAGTGGCAGGTCATCCCTCATCTGCGCGCGCATGCGTGCCAACCCGGTGCTCTCCAGGATCGTGATGCCGTTGGCGCCCGCCTCTTCCCAGGCATTCAGCAATTCGTGGCACTGCTCCACGCAATCCAGGACAAATACCACCATGTGCATAGCGATCGCTCCTTTCTTGTCTAGCTTGGTGCCGCCCGGACCCGGCGCTCCCCCTTGGGATAGAGCGCGCGCAACAGAAGCGGCGTCAGCAGCGTCGTCGCCAGGATCATCAGCACGGCCACGGCATAGATCCGGTCACCGATCAGCACGGCCTCGACTTCGGCCCCGGCGATGATCAGTCCCACTTCGCCGCGAGACATCATCCCTACGCCGAGCCGCAGCGCATCCTTCCCCGAGAAGCCGCCCCATCGCGCGCCGAGGCCGGCCCCCAGCACCTTGGAAAGGAGGGCCACGCCTGTGATCGCCAGTGCCAGCCAGAGGTCGCTCACGCCCAAGGATCTGGCATTGACGCTCAGCCCGATCGAAACGAAGAAGACGGGACGAGCCAGGCGTACGTCAGCGCGTGCATCCCCTGTTCGATCGAGCGGCGCAGAGGGCTGCGCGCGATCAGCACCCCGGCGAGAAAGGCCCCGGTGATCGCCGCTACGCCTCCCAGCGCCTCCGCTGCCCAGGAGTACAGGAGCGCAATCACAAAAGTCGCGGCCAGAAGCCCCTCGCTAATGGGCAGCCGGCTGATGAACCCCAACAGCCGCGGCAGGATCAGCGCCCCGAGCGCGGACGCCAGGCCGAGGAACGCCACCATCCTTACCAGCACCCACACGACCGCCATAGCCCCGCCCCCACCGCCGGTCGCCACCGCGATAAAGAGCGAGAGCAGCAGGATCGCCAGGATGTCGTCGACCACGGCCGCGCCCAACAGCGCCAGGCCTACCCGGCTGCGCAGCACCCCCAGCTCCATCAGCGTCTGGGCCGAGATGGAGACGCTCGTCGCCGCCAGGATCAGGCCGATCGCCAGGCTCTCCTCCAGGCCGAATCCAAAGGCCAGCGCCACCAACGCCCCGAGCAGCACGGGCGTGATCACCCCCAAGCTGCCCGCAAGCGCCGCCGGCCGCCCGGTCTGGATCATGGCCTTCAGGTCGACCTCCAGGCCGGCGACGAACATCAGCAGCAGGACGCCAAGGTGAGAAAGCTGGTGGAAGGTTTCCTCGAGGTGGCCGCTCCCCAGCAGCGGCCAGTGCAGCATGTCGAGTAGCGTGGGGCCCGCAGCAGACCGATCAGTAGCTCGCCCAGGACGGCGGGCTGGCCGAGGCGACCGCTCAGGTAGCCGGACGCCTTGGCTGCGACGACGACGATCGCCAAGGCCAGGGTGAACTGTAGCAATAGCTCCATGGCGCCTCCCTTCAGGAACAGAACGGCAGCCGGCCTGCCGTGACCTCAGGCGATGCTGTGGCCTCTCGGACCTGAGGTGCATTCTGGCCCCCCCAGGGCAAGCGACGAACGCCGTGCGATAGAGTACCATGCGGAACGCGGGTTTGTCAAGCCGGCCAGCGCAGGGCTCACGGCTGCCCGGCTTGGGCCTCCGACATCGCATTGACAAGAGCAGCACTCGGGTGTAGAATTGCCCTATGGACGATCCAACCGGTCGCTCCAGGCCGAGCAACTTGCCCATTCCCGTGAGCCGCTTGATCGGACGGGGAGCCGCGCTGGCCGCGGTCCACCGTCTGGTGGCGACTGCCCGCCTGGTGACCCTCACCGGCCCGGGAGGGATTGGCAAGTCGCGCCTGGCCCTCGAAGTGGCACGCTCGGCGCAGGACGCCTTTGCCGACGGTGCGTGGTGGGTGGCGCTCGGGTCTCTGTGCGATGGCGGCCTGGTAGCCCACTATGTGGCGCATGCCATGGGCCTACCCGAGGATCCGGCACCGGAGGAGGCGGACGCCCTCAGCCGCCACCTGGAAACCCGCCACCTGCTTCTGGTCCTGGACAACTGCGAGCACCTGGTGCAGGCCTGTGCGGAGCTGGTCGGCCGCCTGCTGCGCACCTGCCCCGGGCTACACATCCTGGCCACCAGCCGCGAGCCCCTGGGCGCGGGTGGTGAGAGCATCTGGGAGGTCCCGGCTCTATCCCTGCCCTGCGCAGAAGAGTCCTTCAATCCAGAGACCGTGGCGCAATCGGAGGCAGGCCAGCTCTTCCTGGAGCGCGCGCGGGCCGTCCGCCCCGAATTCCATCTGGATCGGCTCGCCTCGGCCGAGATTGGCCGCATCTGCTGCCGGCTGGACGGCCTACCGCTGGCCATCGAGCTGGCGGCGGCTCGCGTGCGCGTGCTCTCCGTCTCCCAGATCGCGGCACGCCTGGATGAGCGCTTCCATCTGCTGACCGGGGGGAGCCGGACTGCGCTTCCCCACCAACTTACACTAAAGACCTCCGTCGACTGGAGCTACGACCTGCTGACCGCGCCAGAGCAGAGGCTCTTTGGGCGTCTATCGGTGTTTCGCGGCGGCTTCACACTGGAGTCGGCCGAGGCCGTCGCCGGCGAGGAGGCACCGCCGCCGGGACATGAGATCGGTGCAATCGGTTCCGCGGACGTGCTGGACCTCCTTTCACGCCTGGTGGAGAAATCCCTCGTGGGAACGAGCCAGCCTGAGCAGGTGCGGTACCAGATGCTCGAGACGATCCGCGAGTATGCCTGGGAGCGGCTGGGAGCTTCCGGCGAGCGAGAGAGCATCCGTGGGTGCCATCTGCGATACTTCCTCGACCTCGCGCGCGAGGCTGAGCCGAAGCTAGGCGGCCCCGACCAGGTGGAAACGCTGCACATGCTGGAAAGGGAGCACGACAACATGCGCGCGGCGCTGGCCTGGTCCCAGGAGATCCAGGCCCACGATCTGGGGCTGCCCCTGGCCACGGCGCTCAGCGCCTTCTGGATGCGGGTGGGGTACCTGGGCGAAGGCGGCAGTTGGCTGGAGCGGACGCTGGCGGCCTGCCGTGAAGTGGGCCCGCTGCGCATGTGGGGCCTCTACCAGGCCGGTCGCCTGGCCCAACACCGGGGCGAGTACGAGCAGGCCCAGGACTTGGCCCACCAGAGCTTGGAGCTCAGCCGGCGCCTGGGTGACCTGCGGGGCGAGGCGCGTGCACTCGGCCTTCTGGGACAGTTGGCGCACTGGGTGGGGGACCGTGGCCAGGCCGGCACCCTTTTGGCCGGTGCACTTGGCCTGGCCCGCCAGAGTGGCGACGCGCGCACGCTTGCACGCACGCTGCTCTTCTTGGGAGACCTCCACTGGCGGCAGGGGGAAGGCTCGCGAGCCAAGGTCGTGCTCGAAGAGAGCCTGGTCCTGTACCGGGACATGGGCGACGCATGGAGCATGGCATGGGCACACGAGGCATTGGGTGAGGTGGCCCGCCTCGAGGGGAACCCCAAGAAGGCGCTCGCTCATCTCCAGTTGAGCCTCGCTCTCTACGCGGAGCTGAACAGCAAGCCCGAGATCCCCTACCCGCTGGAGGGGCTTGGCCTGGTGGCCGCCGGCCAAGGGCAATTCGAGGATGCTGCCCAGTTGTGGGGCGCGGCGAGTGCCCTGCGCGACTCGATCCACGCCATCCTGCCGCCATCGTACGAATCCGATCGCGCCCCGCACCTGGAAAGGGCGCGCACTGCGCTCGGTCCGCAGGCGTTCGCCCGAGCCTGGGCCGAGGGCCAGGGCTTGACCCCAGACGAGATCCAGAGCCTGGTCGAGTCCCCCTGGCCAGAGGACGCGGCGGAGCCCGCCACCGCCGAGGCGAAACCCGGGCCTCTTCACCCGGATCAATACGGGCTGACCCCTCGCGAGGTTCAAGTGCTTCGCCTGGTCGCGACCGGCCTGAGCGATGCGCAGGTCGCGGACAAGTTGGTGATCAGCCCTCGCACCGTGGGCAAACACCTGCAATCGATCTACAGCAAGCTCTATCTGCCTTCCCGCAGCGCGGCCACGCGCTGGGCCATCGAGCACCACCTGGGATAGGACCGCTGCGTGCTTCCCAGGCACGGACTGCGTAGTTCTGCGTAGTTACTCCCCGGTTGCCTCTCCAGAAAGATACGCTTTTTGGCCATTGCGCGCGACCGTCGCAACTGCTACACTGTCCTCAATGACCATTACACAGGCGACCCTGGGGACGACCAGGAGCCTGAATCCGATCTAGAAAAGAGAAGGAGAACTACGATGAAGGATCTGAGGGCAGTCTGGCAGAGCAACGGCGCCGGAGCAAAGAAAACCAAATACGCTTGGGTCACGCAGGTGGCCCTGATTCTAGCCATCTTCATTGGCCTCTTTGGGGCCGCGCCGCGAGTGGCAGCCGGCGAGAGCGGCGTCCTGCGCGGCATCGAGGCCGGTACCGCCCGCTGGGTGGCCATCGGCAAGTACTACTCCGGCTCGACAGCGCGTGGCCTGGATGCAGACAGCGACCGTTGGGTGGCCAAAGGCCGGTTCTACTCAGACTTACTGGTACGGCGCCTGGACGCGGAGAGCGTCCGCTGGGTGGCACTTGGCGGCTACTACTCGGACTCGACAGCGCGTAGCCTGGACGCGGAGAGCGTCCGCTGGGTGGCACTTGGTGGCTACTACTCGGACAAGCTAGCGCGTGGGGTGGATGCGGATGCCGCCCGCTGGGTAGCGCACGCAGAGGCGCTCGCCAAGAGCAACTCGGACCTTCTTCTGGCACGCGGTCGGGATGCTGACAGTGACCGTTGGGTAGCCCAAGGCAAGTTCTACTCCGAGCTGATGGCTCGCGCCCGGGATGCAGACAGCGCTCGCTGGGGTGCGGTTGGCACCTACTACGCAGGCCTGTGTGAGTCGGGGAAGCTAACCTGCTAACCAGTCCAGCGGAAAAGCGGCACTGCTAGGGGTCCGGCGGTCACGCCGGACCCACTCTTTTGCGCACGCTCTGTGCCGCTGTCTTCGCACCCCTGTCTGTTTCCCCCTTTGACAGGCCGGCGTCCGTGTGATAGACTGCCGGCGGGCTAGTCCAATGGCCACTCCGCGGCAGACCGAGAGGAGGATGGGCTTCCCTGCCGGAAGCCGATCAGCCGACTGGTAAGCCAACACACCGCCTCAAGGGCGGGCGAGTGTTGGCTTTTCCATCTTCCCGAATGCAGGCGAGAGCTCAGGACGACAAACCAGAACAGGAGCATATCGTGCATCTTCTTTTCATCGTCAAGGAAGTCGACAACGAGCCCCAGGGCGTCCTGCTCATCAGCAGCGTGCTCAAGCAGGCCGGCCACCAGGTCAGCCTCGTCGTTGCCTCCGAGGAGGACCCCGCTCACCGCTGCGCTGCGGCTGCGGCCCGACGTGGTCGCCTACTCGGTCTTCACCGGGACACAGGGCTGGTACCTGGAGCTGAACCAACGCATCAAGGCCGCCCTGCCTGGGGTCTTCTCCATCTTTGGCGGGCCGCACCCCACCTTCTTCCCCGAGATGGTCGAGCGTGAGGGGGTGGATGGCATCTGCATCGGCGAAGGCGAGTACGCCACACTGGATCTCCTGAATGCCCTCAGCCGGAACGGCCAGGGCGTCGAGCTGGCCAATCCGGCCATCGCCAACTGGTGGTTCAACCTCCGACGGCGAGATCACCCGCAACCCTCTCCGGCCCCTCCTCACCGGCGAGGAGCTGGACGAGCTTCCCTTCTCCGACCGGGCGCTCCTCTATGCCGCCCACAGCCCAAGCCGCCGCACCAAGATCAAGCCCTTTATCACCGGCCGCGGCTGCCCCTACGACTGTGCCTTTTGCTTCAACAAGTCCTACTCGGACCTGTACGGCGGCCAGGGCCGGCGCTTTCGCCGGCGGAGTCCCGGCAACGTCATCCGCGAGATGCAGGAGGTGATCTCCAAGCACGACGTGCGCTTTGTCCTGCTCCTGGACGATACCTTCATCCTCCAGGACGAGTGGCTGCGCGAGTTCATGGGCCGCTACAAGGCCGAGATAAGGCTGCCCTTCTGGTGCCAGGTGCGGGCCAACCTGGTCACGGAGGAGAAGGCCGCGCTCTTCCAGGACGCCGGCTGCGTCTCGGTCAGCTTCGGCCTCGAGTCGGGCAATGACCGGCTGCGGAACGCGGTGCTCAGGCGGAACATGAGCCGGGAGGAGATCCTGGGCTGCGCCGAGATCCTGCGCCGCCACGGCATCGCCTTCTCGACCAACAACATGCTGGGCCTGCCGACCGGCAGCCTCGAGACCGACTTTGAGACCGTGGAGCTCAACGCCCTATGCCGGCCGGCCCTGGCCAACGTCCTTCTCTTTCAGCCCTACCCCAAGACGGCGCTGGGCGAATGGGCCTACGCACAGGGCTGGATGATGGGCACCTTCGACGACCTGCCGGGCTCGCTCAGCGAAACACGGTGATCAAGTTCGGCAGCGATGCGGAAAAGCGGCAGATCGAGAACCTGCAGAAGCTTGCCCCCCTGGCCATCGAATTCCCCTGGCTGCTGCCGGTCATCCGGCGCCTGATCCGCCTGCCGCCGAACAAGCTCTTCTGGCTGGCCTACAAGCTGTGGAAGGGGTATGCCCTGAAGTACCGCATGTTCCCCTACAAGATGACCGCCAAGGAATATGTGGCTTCGGTGCTGTACTATATGCGGATCAAGAGCCAGTAGACGCCGTGCAGGCGCTCTCGCCGCAGGCAGGCCGGTGAAAGATAGGCTCGTCACGCTGCTGAAGGTCGTGGTCAGCTTGGGCCTGATCGCGTACATCTGCACGCGGCCCACCATCCTGGGCGCGGACTGGGCCGGCATCCTTTCCAAGATCCGGCTTGGCCCCTGGCTGTTGGCCCTCGGTGTTTACTTTGCCGCCATTGGCCTCAACGTGGCCAAGTGGCAGCGCCTGCTGCGCACCTTGGGCGTGCCCGTCCCCTACCGCAGCCTCTTCCGGAACAACCTGGTCGGCCTCTTCTTCGCCAACCTGCCCTTGAGCATGATCGGGGGCGACATCGCGCGCGGTTGGGATCTGGCCCGCAGCACCCCGGAGCTGTCCGCCCAGGTCGCCGTGTCGGTGCTGATGGACCGCCTGGTCGGCTTGGCGGCCTTCCTGACCGCGGCCACAGCGGGGCTGGCCTACGCGGTGGTGGGGTTGGGACGCTCCGAGCTTGGCTGGCTTCTGACCACGACGGCGGCGATCCTGGCCGCGTTTGTGCTGGCCACCTGCGTGCTGCTGAGCCGGCGCCTGCGCCTGCTCGTGGAACGGCTCTTCCGGCCCAAGCCACTGCGCCGCTTCCTGCCTCTCTACCAAAGGCTGTCAGGCTTGGTGCAGCTCTACCGGACGAATGCCCCCAGCGTGCTGGCCGCCTATGGCCTCGGATTGGCCACCGTCGCGGGGACCTGCGTGGTAAACTACCTGGGGGCGCTGACCGTGGGAGCCGAGGTGCCACTGGTTTGGGTGCTCGTTTTGACGCCTCTGACCCCATTCGCCCTCTACATTCCCTCCATCGCCTCGGGGCTGGGGGTGAACCAGGCGGTGTTCGTGGCGCTCTACCACAACCTCACCGGCCTGCTCCCGCAGCCAGAGGCGCTGGCTTGGTCCCTGACCATCCAGGTCATCCTCTACCTGGCCAGCCTGCCCGGTGCGGTCCTGTGGTGGCGGCGAAGAGAGGCACGCTAGGCGCCCTCTCCGCGGCCGCGTGAGCTGTTCTCCTTGCGCTGCACCCCGAAGGGCGCTAGAATCGATCCTCACAGGACGAGGCAAGCGTGCACCAGGTCTTCTCAGTCGTCATCCCAACCTACAACGAGCGTGAGAACATCGTCGCTCTGGTCAATGGCATACTGGCTCTTCCCATCCCCTTCCAGGTCTATGTCGTTGACGACAACTCGCCTGACGGCACAGGCCTGTTGGCCGACAGCCTCGCCGCCCAGCATTCCTCTGTGCACGTGCTCCACCGTCCGGGCAAGCTTGGGCTGGGCACCGCACACATAGCCGGCATGATAGCCGCGCTGGCGACTGGCTCTTCGCACATCTTTACGATGGATGCCGACTTTTCCCACCACCCCCGCTACCTGCCTGCCCTTGCCGCGGCGCTCGACGGCTGGGATGTCGTCATCGGCTCACGCTACGTTCCGGGAGGAGGCACACTGCACTGCACGCCACCCCGCAGGGCGCTCAGCCGGGGCGCGAACCTCTTTGCGCGCTCGATCCTGGGATTGTCGGCAACGGATGCCACGGCCGGCTTTCGCGGCTACCGTCGCGCCGTCCTGGAGGCTGTGCCGCTGGACCGCATCCGCTCCAACGGATACTCGTTTCTGATCGAGATGCTCTTCCATTGCAGCCGGCTGGGCTGGACTGTGGGCGAAGTGCCCATCATCTTCGAGAACCGGCAGATGGGCTCCTCCAAGATCTCCAGGACCGAGATCTTCAAAGCACTCCAGACGGTGGCAAGGCTGGGCTGGTTCAGGCTTCGGACGTGAGCGGCGCCGGGGGTGCACTTCACCTCCCCGGGCAACTCTCTCTTGCCACCGCTTGACCGTCTTCCGCACGGCTGATACAATCCCTCCATGCGTGCCAAGTTGAAGGCCGTATCGACCCGTCCCTGGCTCCGCGACCTGCTTGCCCTGGCCATTCTGGTGGGGTTTGCCCTGGTGACCGGCGGCTTCCTGCTGCGCAACGACCTGTTCATCTACGGCGACCACCCGGGCCAATTCATCCGGCTCTGGTCCTCCGTGAGTGTGAGCCCGCACCTACTGGGCTGGAATCCGGTCTGGTATGCCGGTTATCCCGAGATGCAGTTCTACCCACCGGGTTTCGTGCTCCTTGGGTGGGGGCTGGACCTGCTGACCCTGCGGCAGTTGCCCGACTTTTTCCTCTACCAGCTTCTGGTGTTCGTCGCGTACCTGCTGCCCGCGCTCACCGCCTACGCCCTGGCGCGCACCGTCGCTGGCAGCCGGTGGGTTGGGCTGGTCACGGGCTTGGTGACCCTGCTCTTTTCGGAGCTATGGGGCGGAGCCGGTGCGGTCTTTGTCGGGCTGATTGCCGAACGGCTGGCCTTTGGCCTCGCGCCCCTGGTCCTGCTGGCCGGCTGGAAGGCCATGCAGGCCCGCCGTCCCTGGCGCTGGTGGGCGGCGGCCGGCCTGGCACTCGCCGCCGTTGCGCTCATGCACCCGTTCCACGCCGTGGGCCCGGTCTTGTTTCTCGTGGCGGCTGCTCTCATGCAGCCTCGACGCTGGGTACATCTGCGCGACCTAGCTCTCGCCGGCCTGCTCGCGCTGGCATTGGTGGCGTTCTGGCTGCTGCCCCTCACCGTGCATGTCGAGTACGCTGCCCCGATGATCCGTGCAAACCTCGGCCAGACCCTCGACTGGTTGTCCCGCCCGGGCATCCTCAGCTACCTCGCCATCGGCCTGCTTTTCTCGGTTGCCCTGCTGTTGCTGCGCCGCAGGGCGCTCACCGTGTTCGTCGTTTCTGCGTGGGCCACCATCCTGACGCTGGTCGCCCTGGTGCTCCTGGATCACCTCGTGCTCTTTGGGCGCCTGCACTTCTACCTCCTGGACCCCGTGCGGTTCGTTGGTGCGATCTACCTGCTCGTGGTGCTGACGGCAGGCCTCGGCCTCGGCCACCTGCCCGGCTGGACTTCACGAGTCAGCCCGCGCCGGGCCTCTGGGCTGGTGGGCACCCTGGCGCTGGCCGGCGCGCTGATCTGGCTGGGGCAGCCGTTGCTGGCACTCGTGCGCGAGCAGCGTGACCCACAGCGCTTCCTGAGCCGGGCACAGGAGGACTATCCCCTCGACGCTACCTGGCAGCACCTCCGGTCAGGGGAAGGGCGCGTGCTTTTCACCTCCTACTCGCTGCAGCTCGGCGAAACGCCCACCAGCCTCAAAGCAGCCACGCCCTACTTCACCGGGCGGACCACTGTGGGGGGAACGTTCTCGCATTGGAGCCCCGTGGCCCGCTTCCTATGGGTAGGCCGCGCCGATGCGGACTTGCTCCCCGAACGCGTCGAGCTGACCGACGACGTGAGCCTGGCAGGCCGCGCCTGGGCCGGCTGGACGGATGCCGAGTTCTTTGACCTGTGCCACCGGCTGTCCGTCACCACGGTCGTCACGACCTGGAGCGACTGGAACGCCCGCACCTTCCTGGACGCAGCGCCGCACTTCCGGTCGGACTACAGCAACGACCTCTTCGTGGTGTACCGCGTGCTCGATTCGGAGCCCGGCTTGGTCGAGGCAGACCGGGCAACCGCCACGCTCCTGGAGGAGGGACCTTCGGCGATGCGCGTGAGTGTGTCCGGTGCCGGTTCCGGGGCGAGCCTACACGTGCGCATCACCGACTATCCCTTGTGGGAGGTGACGGCCGGCGACGTGGTCCTGCCTCATCACGCCGATGACCTTGGGCTGATGGTCGTCCCCCTGCCTGCCGGGACGTACGAGGTAGACCTTCGCTACCGGCCTGGCGCCGCAGAACGGGTGGGCGCGTGGATCAGCCTGGCGGCAGCCGCCCTGTGGGTGGCGCTCCTGGGCTGTTCCCTGCGGCGATCCGGGGCCTAGTCTCTCTGCGCCCCTTGTAGTAGCGATTTCAATCGCTCTCCGGCCTGTAGCGACCAGAGTCCCTACTACGGGTGCGCGCCACCCCGAGGCTCACTTGGGCATCGCCTTCAGATCGTTGTACGCCGGGCGCGGGTAGAGCTGAGGATAGTTCGGCACGGCGATCGACCACCAATACTGCTCGTCGTTCTCCGTCCAGTCCAGGTTCGGCATGTAGATCAGGCTCATGACGCCGATCCAGGGCTTCCAGTTCTGCTTGGCATACTGGTACGCCCCCACCAGGTAGGCCGCCTGCTGCTGCTCCGTCACCGCATGCCAGTGATACGGAGAGTCTGGCCGAGGATCGATCGTCCAACCGAACTCGAGAACGACCACCTGCTTGTTCGTGTCGCCATGGGCCACCATGACCTGGTGCAGGTCCTCGACGTGGCGGAAGCAGTAGACCCGGCATGCCGGACCTTGCCCGCAGGTGGGGTCGCCCACGTTATAGTAGTTCGGATCCGTTGCCACCTCCCCAGGGTCTTTCTCGGGCGGCGCCTTGTAGCCGGCGCCGTGGGCGCCCAGGGCATCGAAGTAGGGCTTGGCGCCGGCGGCATACATCCCCTCGAGGAACTTGGTGTCGGGCATCGCCGCCGCATCGTCGCGCGTGGTGGGGGCCATGCCGGCGCTGATGACGATGGCCGAAGGGTCGGCCTGCTTGATCGCCTGGTAGCACGCCTTGAGCAGCGCCGTATAGCCGGCAGGGCTCGGCGCCTGGCCGCCCCATTCGCGGGCGAGGTTCGGCTCGTTCCACACCTGGTAGGCAGCGATGCGCCCCTTGTAGCGTGCGGCGACCGCGCCGCAGAAGCCGGCCAAGTCCTGCGAATTCTTCGGCGGAGTCATGAGGACCCCCTGCGCGTTCGGGTACGATTGCCCGCTCGCCCAGGTGGGATCGGAATCGAGCCGGACGATCAGCTTCAGCTTGCCCACGCCCTGCACCTGGTCGACGATGCGGTCGGTGATCGTCCAGTCATACTGCCCCTTGCCCCTGCCCTCGATGTCGCGCCAGGCGAATGCCTGCTTGACCCAGCCAAAGCCGGCGTCGCGGATCGCCTCCAGGTCGCGCTGGGCCACCTCCGGCCTCCACCAGAGAAACGCCTGCATCGCATAGCCCGGAGACTCCATGCGGACCTGCTGGCCTGGTGTGGGCGTCGCCGGCCGCGGTGTGGGCGTCTTCGACGCTGTGGTCGTAGAAGGCGTCGCAGTGGCGATCGAAGGCGTCTGGGTCGGCTCCGCGCTGGGAGACGGCGCCTCCCCGGCCGGGGTCTCAGTGGCCGCTGCGGGCAGTGTGGCTGTCTCCGGTACCGGTGTTTCCGTCTCGCGCATCACGACCTGGTCCAAGGTGGGCGTGAAGGTAGGCCTCAGTGTGACGACGGGCTTGGGCGTGGCCGTCGGCAGCTCCTGCTCGCCGCACCCCGCGACAAGCAGCACCAAGGCCAGCAGAAATATGGCCGCAACGGGCCGGGCATTCCAATGGGCTCTATCCGTTCGTTTCATGGCTGCTACCGTCCAAGATCGCATACTTGCGCGGCATTATAGTGGACGGCACCCCGATCGGCAAACGCCCGCACCCTGCAAGGGCGGGCCGGCCGAGTGGGCTCTTGTCCCGATCGCCGAAGGTCTCAGACCGAGGCGGGGTGGGCACTCTTCTACTGGATCGCCGAAGGTCTCTGACCGAGGCGAAGGGCCTAGGTCGGAGACCTTCGCCTATCAAGGGATCTCCTCCCCAAACGCTGCGCGCCGGAACGCCCGCCAAGGGAGGAGTGCGCAACTCAGCCGCGCCGGCCGCACCGCCGGCCCGAGCTCGGCCAGGAAATCGCCGTCGGACATCACCGCCAATTCCTCGATCGCCCGGCCGGCGAGCACCTCGGTCAGGATCGAGGCCGCCGCCAGGCAGAGCGCGCAGCCCCGCCCCTCGAAGCACGCCTCGACGATCCGCCCCTCGCGCACCCGCGCCTCGATCGTGACGCGGTCACCGCACAAGGCATTGTACTCCTCGCCCGCCAGGTCGGGCACGTCCAGCCGGCCCCGGTTGCGGGGATGGCGGTAGTGGTCCAGCAGCCTCTCCGTGTACGGCTCGCTCACCCGCCCCCGCTCCCGATCGGGCCGCTCGACCCCTGCAGCGGGCCTCCCCTGCGGCCGTTCTTGACGGCGATCACCTCGGCGATGATGCTCAGCGCCGTCTCCTCGGGCGTGCGCCCGCCGAGGTCGAGGCCGATCGGAGCGTGCACCCGGGCCAGCTCCTCGGCGGTGACGCCCCACCGCGCCATGCGCGCGCCGCGCTCGGCGTGGGTCTTGCGACTGCCGATGGCCCCGACGTAGGCCGCGCCGGTCCGCAGCGCCGCTGCCAGCGCCGGCTCGTCGATCTTGGGGTCGTGGGTGAGGAGCACGATGTAAGTGTCCGCGCCCACCGGCAGGTGCGCCAGCGCCTCGTCCGGCCACCCGACCAGCACCTCGTCGGCCTCCGGGAAGCGCTCGCGGTTGGCGAATTTCGCTCTTGGGTCGGCCACGACGACGCGGAAGCCAAGCTGCTTGGCAAAGCGGGCCAGCGGGATGGCCACGTGCACGCCGCCCAGGATGTAGAGCGCCGGCGGAGGCAGGAAGGCCTCCACGTAGACCTCTCGCCCGTCGTCCAGCGCCTGGATGGCGCCGGCAGCCTGCCGGCCTTCCAGCCGCAGCCGTGCCGCGGCGACGATGGCCGGGTCGTCGGGCCCGAGCAGCAGCCCCGAACCTCCAACCAGCAGCGTCTCGCCTGGGCCGGCCGGCCCGGCGACGACCGCCGCCAGCCCCACCGGCCGGCCCTCGCTCAGCTCGCGCCCAAGCGCCGCCGCCAACGCCGGCTCCATCTCCTGCACCAGCACCTCGATCGTCCCCCCGCAGGCCAGACCCACATCCCAGATCATGTCGTCGGTGATGCCAAAGCGGAGGAGGCGCGGCGCGCCGCCGGCCAACACCTCCATCATCTCACCATAGACGGCCGTCTCCACGCAGCCGCCGCTCACCGAGCCGGCCATCCGCCCCGCCGGCGAGACGATCATCCGGGCGCCCACCGGGCGCGGCGCCGAGCCCAGGACGCGCACGACGGTCGCGACCGCCACGCGCTCGCCCTGCGCCAGCCACGCTTCAACCTGGGGCATTAGCTCCTGCATGCGACCTCCGGGTCTCTCCTACCCGCCGCCCCGCTCGGCGGCGGTCAGAAAACCGCCCAGCCCCAGCGCGGCGATGTCGCGCCGCTCCAGCCGGTCGCCCAGCAGGAGCCGCGGCAGCACCAGGTCGACGACGTTGCGCTTGGGGCCCTTGGCACAGGCGGGCAGGCATAGCACTGGCTTGCCCCGCAGGTAGGCCAGGGCAAGCATGTTGCCCGGTTCCACCGGCGCGCCCGACAGGACGCCCTCCGCGCCGGCCGCACGCAGCGCGCGCAGCGTCGTATCGTCTTCGTCCATGATCGAGGTCTGGCCGGCGATGAGCAGCAGGTCGGCCTGCTCGATCAGGCGGCCGGCTGCGTGCCCGATCGCCCCCTCCTCCTGTACGGCCCGCTCGACGACCTCCAGCCGGCCGGCCAGCCGCTCCAGGCGCGCCAGGGTGGCCGGCACGTAGCCTGCCGCCAGGTCGTCGTGGACGCTCGGCTCGCCGGTGAGGAGCATCGCCACCCGCCGCCCCGGTTGGAAGGGGCGCAGCTCGAGGATGCCGGGGCGCTGGTGCGCCAGCTCAATGGCCTGCTCCAGCCGCGCGCGCGACAGGGCAAAGGGGATGATCTTGACCGTGGCGACGTTGTCGGATTCCTGGCTCGGGCCGGCGACCGTGTGCGGCCGCCGCGTGCCGACGCCAATGCCCGGGACCAGGTTCAGCTCCAGCAGGCGTTCGGCATCGACCTCCAGCAGGCCGTCCACCAGGGCCCGCAGATTGGCCCGGCCGCCGGCCGGGCGCGACGGGGCCAAGTGCACGGTCTGCAGCGCGCCGGCCAGGGCCGCGGCCGCCTCGTCCTCGTGGACGTCCGATGCCTCCAGGATCGCCACCTCGACCTCGGTATGCCCCGCGGCTGCGAGCTGCGCCAGGTGCCCCTCCGACAGGCGCACGCCCTTCTTGACGGCCAGCCCGCCGCGCTCGTCCGCGATATTGTGCATCAGGATCGTGCCCAGGGCATCGGGCACGGCCACCGTCTCGATCCGCATCCTTCGTCTCCCTCTTGCTGTTTGGCCCAGTATACCACAAGCTGATCTGAGCGACAGAAGCCACAGCTACGAGCCGCGCGTTGTGCCGGTCTCCCCCCCAAGGGCGTACCTGGCCTCGTACAGCGTGCCGTCGTGCGGCGCCTGCCTGGAAGGGCATCTCTCCCGGGGACAGAGCTGGCAGCTCGCAAAGCTCTGCTCCGTGGGGAATCGGATCCCCGAAACGGACTTGGTCGGCACCATCAGCAGGCTCTCCGTCAGCCGGACGCCAAGCAGCGCTTCGGCCTGGCCGAACAGGGCAAAGAGCGGCCGCTGCGCCTGGATCGGCCAGTCCGGGAGCGAGCCGGGCGACATCGTCGACGTGCGGCCCAGGCGATACCGCTCGTCGAGGTGCTCCTTCAGGGCGCTCAACACCTGGCGCAGCGCCGCCTCGGCGATCTCGTCGGCGTAGTAGCGCTGAAGCATGTCGCCTTGGGCGGCCGCCCAGTCGTGCAGCTCGCTGCCGCACGTGCCCAGGAAGGGAAAGACCCGGTGGGCCTGTTCCAGGTTCACCCTCAGCACGCGGCTCTCAAACGGGATGCCGTCGAGCACAACGCTGCTCTCGCCCCTCGAGTCCACGTACGCGACGCCGTACAGCGCGCGGGGCCGCGCGATGGCCTCCGCCTCCTGGACAAGGCGCGCGAAGCGGGCGGCATGCCCCGTACCGTCCTTGATGTGCAGCTTCTTTCTCAGGCCTTCGAGGTACGGCCGGAATTGAATCCCCTCCAGGACCATCGCGTCCATCGCACGCTCCCAAACAAGACCTTCCAGGAAGCCCGGTGCTTCCTGGAAGGTCCTCGAACGACAATCCGGCCGGCGGTGCCTAATGGGCGATGATCGTGCCGGCGGTCAGGAACCAGACGGCCAGGATGGAGACCATCAGCGCGCCCAGGTAGATCTTGCCCGTCTTGCGGTAGAACCAGGTGGTCATGAAGAGCAGGATGGCGAACTCGGGCAGGTACACCAGCAGCATCAGCGGCCAGAGCGCGCTGTACTGCGGCAGCCCGAGCAGCTCAAAGCCCGGCCCCTTGCCCAGCACGAACCAGGGGAAGTACTGGATCAGCCAGACGATCAGCAGTCCGGCCAGCCCGGCGTACAGGATCTTGAGCCACCAGATCCACTGCGTCTTGGTGCCCGAGGCGTAGGCCTTCTGCCGCGCCTGCCCATAGAGGAAGAGGCCGCCGTTGATCAGGAAGAAGGCCAGCACCGGGATGATGTACCAGAAGAAGTAGCCGACGCGCCGGAAGGAGCTAAACTGGCGCATGAAGGGCCACGCGAAGCGGAACTCTTGGCCCAGCACCCACTGCGAGATCCCTTCCAGGATGTACATGTAGGCAAAGAGGATGATGCCCACCAGCACCGTCTTGCCCAGGATGCCCCAGTCCATCTTGTTCTTCTTCACGTCGAAGGTGACGCCCATGTCGTATAGGTTGATGCCCTGCTTCTTCGCCGTGGTAAAGTACCAGATGGAGAAGAGGATCGCGCAGATGATGGCGTTCACCCCGAACCAGAGGAAGAGCCCGTTGCCGACCTGCATCTTCATCCAGGGGATGACGCCCTGGACCTTGTCGCTCAGCCCGGTCTGCGCGGTGAGCGGCGAGTAGGTGATCCCGCCGATGAGCGCATTGATCGTGGCATAGATCCACCAGGTGCCGCGCTTGGCCGCGTAGCGGCTGGGCATCGGCTGGTCCACGGGGGCGAAGAACTTGGTCGTCAGCAGCAGGCTCGTGAGCGGGATGAGCGACAGGATCGTCGTCAGGAACGTGCCCAGGCCAAAGAACTCCTTGACGAGAAAGATCTGCTTCCCGGGTCGATCCAGTACTTGTCGGTCGCGCCGCCCTTGAGTGCCAGGCGCATCCAGTCCACGGCCTCTCTCACGGCCTTGTTCGTCAGGGGCAGGAAGTGGTGCTCCATGTTGATCAGCGCCGCGCGGCGGGCCGAGCCGTCCGTGAAGCTGCCGTAGGTGGTGTCCCACTCGACGGTCGACGTCAGGCCAAAGGCGTCCTTGCGCGCCTGGTTGTCCTTCAGCGGCGGCACCAGCAGCTCATTCTCACGGAACAGGGCGAACTCGTCGAACTTGGCCTGGGTGAGCAGGACGTTGTGCAGGGCGGGGGCGGGCGCGCCGGCCAAGCCGCACTGGAAGTTGAGCGCCTTGTGGTCGGGCCGGATGAAGCCGATGATCAGGGAATCGATCGCGCCCATGGAGTGGCCCATGACGCCCAGGTTTGCAGCGTCGACATAATCCAGCGTCTTCAAGTAGTCGTAGCCGGCTTCGGTGCCCGCGGCGTAGGGCGGGACGCCCAGCTGCGCGACGTCGAGGCCGCCCTCAGAATCGCCGTGGCCGACGGCGTCCAATGCCAGGACGACAAAGCCGCGGCGGGCCAGTTCGATGGAGAAGGGGGCCTGCACGTCCTTGTCGTTCTGGTAGCCGTGCAGGTTCAGGACGGCCGGCAGCTTGGCGTCGGCCGAGGCCCACTTGGGGATGTAGAGCTTGCCGGCGAGCATGTTGCCCGTGCCGTCGTCGATCTTGACCTTCTTGATGGCGACCCGGCCAAAGCCGTGCTCGAAGACGTTCGCCATGATGGCGCACAGGGCAATGATCACGAGGCAAGCGATGAACCAATAGAGATGCTTGCGTACTTTCGCGTCCATATTCGTCTCCTCTTTGAGTATTGGTGCTGCGTTGCGTGCTGCGTAGGACTGGGCGACCGCAGGCCGTCGCCCGGGCCAGACCGGGGCAATCTCGTGGCGATAGGCACCTCCTTTCTCTCCTCCCCCCTCCCCCTGCCGCAGCGGGGGGGACAGAGGGGGGTGCTGGTGGGCGAAACAGGGTTCGAACCTGTGACCTCTTCGGTGTAAGCGAAGCGCTCTGCCGGTTGAGCTATTCGCCCGCACTCACATTGTACTCACAACCCTGCCCGCTGTCAACTGGCGAACCCAGGCTGACAGACACCGCGTGTGGACCCCAACATCGGAACTGCTCTACAATTCTCCTCCGTCTGCGATTTGGTGCTTCTTGGTGCCCCGAAGGGGGCGTGGGCTTGCTGTCTCGCGGTCTACCGATCAGGCCGTGCCGGCGCCACTCCCCTGACTCGCTACACGGGATGGGCGATGGCAAGGTACTCGCTGGCGTGTCTGCACGTCGAGAGGTCCGAGCAGCCCTCACACACCCAGACCTCATCCTCCAGTGCAAAGCCTGCCCTCTCGAGCTGGAACCGCATCGAGCTGCGCGTGAACGCCCACTGGTAATCCTCGTCATACATCCGGGCAATGCCCAGGACCCGCAGCCCTCTCCAGATCCAGTACCTCGGTACCGGCCGCCTGGCAAGGTACCAAACGAACAGCTTGCCCGCGGGCTTGAGGACGCTGTGCACGCGTCGCAGCGAGCGTTGGGGATCCAGCAGGTGGTAGATCGTCGAGGCATACAGCGCTCCATCGAGAACCTCGCGCCGGAAGGGAAGGTACTCGCCCAAGCCCTGCACGAAGGGGAATTGCCTGGCAGTGTCGCCGAGGAAGGGATCGACGCCGACCCACTCTACCCGCTCTCCAGACGCTGCCATGTACACCGGCCACGCCAGCGCCCCACACCCCACGTCCAGGTAGAGACCTCCCCCGATCGGCCGATGATCTCACCTACCCGGCGCCCCATGGCGTTGCTCTCCGACGTGAAAACGCCTTCTTCGCCTCCCTGGTATTCCCGCCACATCTTGCGCTGGTGCGCCCGCCACAGCGGCAGATCGCCCCTGGCGCCCCTCCTCAGTTCCGGCACGAGGCAGGCCACTTGTCGACGACCGCGTATTCGGCATCCCTCGACCTCAAGGCCACGACCTCGCCCGCGGCGTTGCGCACTGCCGACAGCGGGACCGAGTTGTCGAGTGGGCAGGCAAGCCTGCCCAGAAGCCTTTCCAGGTACTCGGCAGGCTGTCCGGCCCCAGTCAGCTCGTCCATCCTCTCTTCCTCCAGCTTGGGTCTCTCTCCCAGCTCGCCGTCATGGTCCCCGCGAGTCAGGCGGGGTTATGCTCACTCGCCCCTACTCGGCACACGCGATCGGACCCACCACGCGTCGCGTCATCGACCACCTCCTCACACAGTATAGCAGCCACCAGGGGCAGATGTCATCCCCCACTTGGGCGAATCGGTGGGGGAGTTTCCGCCACCGCCGTGGCAAGGGGACTGGGCCGTAGAAAGTTTCGTGCCCCCTTTTGCGGTTCGAGCTTCCCACGGCAAAGACCCCACCTGGGGGATTTGTCATCCCCCAGGTGGGTGGTCAGCCTTAGAAATGTCCTACAGCTCCTCGCGGCGAAAGCGCCACAGGGCAACCGCCACGAACAGCACGCACCAGATCGCGGTGGCGATGACCGGCGTCACCGTCGGCAGCCTGAGCCCCACCGCCAGGAAGCTGGCGAGCGGGCCCTCCCGTCCGATGGGCATCAGCAGCTTCCAGGGCAGGATCGAGCTCAGCCACGGCGCGTGCTTTTGCAGCGGCTCGATGATGAACTGCATCGGCCCCGACCACGCCACCACGACCGACACCCCCAGCACAGGGCCCCGCCCGTTGAACAGCGTGGAAAGCATCAGCGCCAGCGTCATGTAGAAGAGGATGTTGAGATAGTCCAGCCCCATCGCCCCGGCATAGCCCAGCGGCTCCAGCGGGATCCCGCCGGCGGCATCGAGCTGGAAGTAGGCGAGGGTGCCCGGCAGCACGATCCACGCCACCAGCAGGCCGAGCCCGTGCGCGGCCACCTTGGCCAGGACAAAGCTCGATCGCCGCAGCGGCTTGGAAAGCACCCAGGCCGCCGTCCCGGAGTGCCGCTCCCCCAGGATCGAGTCCTGCGCGAGGCTGACGGCGGCGAGGGGCACACACAGCGCCGACATCATCAAAAAGCTCTGGGCGACATTGGATGCCCTCTGGCCTCCCCTCAGGTTCAGCGCCATCGTGCCGTTCAACAGCAGCAGCGCGACCAGGCACTGCACCCACCACCGGCGCGTCCTCCACCAGGCCGCGATCTCTTTCGCCAGCATGTTCGCCAGCCCCATCCTCCAGCCTCGCTCCTGTCTCGGTACCAGGCTCTCTGCACTAGCGCTCATGGTTGCTCTCCTCCACAATGCTCAAAAAGACCTGCTCCAGGCTCGCGCGATTGCGGCCGAACTCGCAGACGGTCACGCCGCCGCCGTTCAGCGCCAGCGGCACCAGCTCCGCTTCGGCGGCGTCCGGATCGCTGACCCGGATTCGCCAGCCGGTGCTCCCGTTCTTGGACACCATCTCGATGCCGGTCACCCACGGCCGGCCCCGCAGCCGCCCTTCCACCGCCGCCGCGTCTCCCTTCACCGCCAGGGTAAAGGTAGCCGCCTGGCCGCGGGCCAGCAGATCCTCGATCGGCCCCTGCGCCACCAGGACGCCCTTGTTCAGGATCACGACGGTGTCGGAGACGCGCTGCACGTCCTCCAGGATGTGGGTGGAGTAAAAGATGGTCGTGTGCTTGCGCAGCCGTTCCATCACCTCCAGCACGTCGTGCCGGCCCTGCGGGTCCAGCGAGGCGGCCGGCTCGTCCAGGATCAGCAGGTCCGGGTAGTTCACCTGGGCCTGGGCGATCCCCAGCCGCTGCCGCTCGCCGCCCGAGAAGGTGCGGATCGGGCGGTCGGCCCGGCCCGCCAGCCCGACCAGCTCCAGCGTCTCGCCGACGCGCCTCTCGATCTCGGCCCGGGGGCCGGTGTAGAAGAAGCGGGCGGTGAAGCGCAGGGTCTCGCGCGCCGTCATGTACTCGTAGTAGCGGGGATCCTGGGCCAGGTAGCCGACCCTGCGCCGGATCTCGTCGCTCTGCTTCTCGACGTCCAGGCCAAAGACCCGGCCGCTGCCCCCGGTCGGGCGCGCCAGCCCCAGCAGCAGCTTGATGGCGGTGGTCTTGCCGGCACCGTTGGGCCCCAGGAACCCGCAGATGGAGTTGGGGTGTACCTGCAGGTCCAGCGACCGCAGCGCCTGGACCCCCTTGTACGACTTGGCCAATCCGCTCGTCTCAATGACCCAGTCCTGTACGCTCACTTTCTTCCCTCCCCTGACACGATTGCCTCAGCCTGCGCGGCTTTCGGCCGAGGCCCTGGCCGCAGCAGCATGGCCGTACCGCTCCAACAGCATGATCCCCCAGGCGGCCAGGCGGTACCCCAGCCACCGCATCGCCCTGCACCATGCCGCGTGGTCCCTCGGCTGCCCTTCCCGCAGCTCACAGGCCCGCCGGTGCTGCTCCGCTTCCTTCAGATAGCGACCGTGACGACTCAGCTCGTTCATCCGCTCCAACCAGAGTGACATCTTCCCTTCCTCCTCCAAGACCACGGAGCAGCCAACCTCCACACGCCGGGCTCTCCTGCTCCACCCTGGAGCATAACAGAAGAATCCCCCAGGCGCATCGGGCACCTGGGGGATTCTGTGGGTAACTCTGTGGGATTAGTTATCTAGGCCAGGGGGCTCACCGGACCAGCCTGTGTTGGAGCGCCAGGGCGATGGCTTCGGCTCGGCTGCCGACCCCCAGCTTGGAGAGGATGCTGCTGACGTGCACCTTGACCGTGGCCCGGCTGATCACCAGGCGCTCGGCAATCTCGGGGTTGCTCATGCCCTTGACCAGCAGGGCCAGTACTTCGTTCTCCCGCCGCGTCAGGTCGGCGGCCAGCGTCTCCGTCTCCGAGGGGGGCTGGACCAGGGCCTGGAGGGCCTCGGGAGCCAAAGTAGGCCGCCCTGCGTGCGCCTGGCGGATGGCTTCGACCAGCTCGTCGCCGGAGACGTTCTTCAGCAGGTAGCCGATCGCGCCCGCCTGGAGGGCATCCTGCACCAGCTCTTTCTCCTGGAAACTGGTCAGGGCGATGACCCGCACGTCGGGCCGGCGCTGGTGGATCGTGCGGGTGGCTGCCACGCCGCCCAGCTCCGGCATGACCAGGTCCATCAGGATGACGTCTGGCCGGAGTCGCTCGCAGGCCTCGATCGCCTCCCGGCCGTCCCGCGCCTCGCCCACCAGCTCAAGGTCCGGCGCGTTCTTCAGGAAGGTGACCAGGCCCTTGCGCACCATGGCGTGGTCGTCGACAATCATCACCCGGATCGCTTTCGTGGCGCTCATCGTTCCTCCTGTCCCGTCTCCTCCCACAGCACGGTCACCTGGGTGCCGTGCCCCGGCTGGCTGTCGACGGCCAGCATGCCGCCGATCGCCTGGGCGCGCTCCTGCATGATCCCCAGTCCCAGCCGGCCGGGCGGCACCTGGGCCGGGTCAAAGCCCCGGCCGTCGTCGCCGATCGAAAGCAGCACGATGCGTCCCGTTGGGGCCGGCCCGGCGCCTGCTGGTTGCGCTGGCTGCTCGTCGCTCAAGCTGTGCAGCCGAACGGCCACCTGGGTGGCGCGAGAGTGCTTGATCGCGTTGTTCAATGCTTCCTGCGCGATGCGGTAGAAGACGATGTGCACGTCGGGCGGAAGCTGCACCGCGCCTTCCACCTGCACGCTGACCGGGATGCCCGCCCGGCCGCTGGCGGCCTCCCCCAACTGCCGCAGCAGGTCTTCGAGCCGCGTCTCGACGAGCGCCGCCGGGCGCAGCTCCAGGAGCAGCGTGCGCATCTCCGCCAGCGCCCCCCGGCTCAAGCTGCGCAGCTCGCGCAGCAGCGAGCGCCCCTCCTCGGGATCCCGCTCCCAGGTGACCGGCAGCGCTTCGGCCACGAGGCTCGCCGAAAAGAGCGTCTGGGTGACCGCGTCGTGCAGCTCGCGGGCCAGCCGGCTGCGCTCTTCCAGGACCGCCAGCTCGTGAGAGCGCTCGTAGAGCTGCTGCAGCTCGCGTGTCTTTTCCTCGAGCGCGGCGGTCCGTGTGCCGACCAGCCTTTCCAGGTCGCGGCTGCGCGCTTCCACGCTCCGGACGCGCAGCCGCACGCCCCCGGCGACCGCTCCCACCAGCACGAGCCCCAGCAGCCCGAGGAACCACCAGGCCTGCCAGAAGGGTGGCGTGATGACGATGCGCACGGCCGCGCCCTGCTCGTTCCAGACCCCGCTGTTGTTCGATGCCTTCACGCGAAAGGTGTAGCTGCCCGGCTTGAGGTCCGGGTAGTCTGCGTGCCGGCGCGTGCCGGCCTCCACCCAACCGGCATCCAGCCCCTCCATCTGGTAGGCATACTGGTTCTTCGCCGGCGCCGTGAAATCGAGCGCGGCGAAATCGAAGGAGAGATAGTTCTCCCGGTAGGTCAGCCTGGCCTCCTCCCCCAGGACGAGGTCGGTGCGCAGCGCTTGGCCGCGCAGGCTGAGTGCGGTGATGGCCACCGGCGGCGCCGTCGGGTTGTCGCGGACCTGGTCCGGGAAAAAGGCATTCAGCCCCTGCCAGCCTCCGAAGAACATCTCGCCCTCGTTGTTCTGGAAGCAGCTCAGCCCTTCGCCCACCTCCAGGCCGTCGCGCGAGTCATAGTACCAGAAGGTCTTGGTCGCAGGGTCAAAGCGGGCCAGCCCCAGCTTGGTGCCCATCCAGAGGAACCCCCGGGCGTCGCCCTGGATGCAGCGCACATAGTTGCCCGGGCCGGTATCGGGCAGGTACGCGCGAAACGTCTCCGAATCGCGGTCATAGCGGACCAATCCATTCTCCAGGCCGCCCATCCACAGCGTCCCCTGCGCGTCCTCGTAAAAGCTCATCACCATGCCGGCCCCGGGGCTCTTGGGATTGCCGGCTTCCTGCGGGAAATGGACGAGGGTGGGCTTCGCCCCGGACCCAGGGGCCGGGTCCAGGCGGAAGAGGCCAATCTCAAGCGTGGCGATCCAGACGGCCCCCGTGCGATCGGGGTGGATGGCCGCGACCGAATGGGTGGACATCCCGTCCCATATCAACGGAACGGACGCAAAGGTCGAGGCACCTGCCTTGCGGAGCATGACCCTCGTGCCCGATCCAACCCACAGCCCGCCGTCCCGATCCTCGACGATGGACGTGACCGGCTGTCCCCAGAGCATCGTCTCGTCTCGGAAGGAGCCCGTACCCGGGTCGAAGCGATCGAGGCCCCCTGACGTGCCCACCCACAGGGTACCCGCCCGGTCCTCGTAGATCGCACTCACCTCCCCATAGCCGAGGCTGGTGGACTCGGCCGGGTCGTGCCGGAAGACCGTCACCTGGCCGGTCGCCCGGTCCAGGCGGTTGAGCCCGCCCGCCAGCGTGCCGGCCCACACGATGCCCTGCCGATCCTGGTAGACGGCGGTGACCCGGTTGTCACTCAGCCCGGGCGGGCCGGCCGGCTGGGCCTCCGCCTCTCCTGCCGGAGCGCTCGCGCGCTGCCGGTAGTGCGTAAAGCTGCCGGCCATGTCGTTCAGCCTTGGCAAGCCCGGCCAACGTGGCAACCCACACCACGCCGGAGCGATCCTCGTAGAGGTCCAGCACTGCGTCGCCGGGCAGGCTGTGTGGGTCGTCCGGGTCGAAGCGATACCGGAAGAAGCGGTCCGTGGCCCGATCGTACAGGTTCAGCCCCGCATCGGTTCCGATCCACAGCCGGCCGCGTGCGTCCTCCAGGAGGCAGCTCACGCTCTCGCTGCTCAGGCTGTAGGGGTCGTACGGGTTGTTTTGGTAGCGGGTGAAGGTGCCCGTCGACAGATCCAGCAGGTTCAGCCCGGCACCCGAGGTCCCCACCCACAGGGTGCCCTCGCGATCCTCCAGGATCGCCGTTACGGTGTCGCTGCTGAGGCTGGAGGGGTCGGTGGAATGCCGGTAGACGGTGGGCTGGTTCTGGAAGAGCGGGCCGGGCGCATAGTGCCGCAGGCCCTGCTCCATCCCCAGCCAGGTCCCTCCCTGCCGGTCGACGTAGAAAACCAGGACCGGCTGGTAGCGCAGGTAGGGGGCAAAGGTCCCGGCCGCCGGATCGAAGCGGCTCAGAGCGGTGCTTGTCGCGATCCACAAGGTACCGTCTGGATCCTCGCCCAGCGCCTGGATGCTGCCCTGCCCCAGGCTGCTTGGGTCGGAGGGGTCGTGCTTGTAGTGGGACAAAGTTACCCGTGGCCCGATCGAGCCGCACGAGGTCCACGTGGTCGCAATCCACAGATCGCCTGCTGCGGTCCTCGTAGATCTGTGTCACGCTGTTGCCGGAAAGGACGTCGCCGCTGGTCTGCAGGATGGTGGGAGTGAAGCGAAAGCCGTCGTACTTGTTGAGCCCGTAGACCGTGCCGAACCAGAGAAAGCCCTGCCGGTCCTGGAGGATGGAGGTCGCCAGGCTGAAGGAGAGGCCGTCGGTGGCGGAGAGCCGGTCGAAGCGCAGGTTGGGGGCCGGGGTGGCGCCGGCCTGCGCCGCGGCCGGCGCGGAAGCCAGGTCTTGGGCGTGCCCTGCCCCCGGCAGGCCCGCCAGGACCGCCAGCAGGATCAGGCAGGTGGGCCCAAGCCTCCTCAGCGCCATCTCCCTTTCTGCTCCCGTGTCCGTGTCCTTCAGCCTGCGACGGGCATCGCTGCCAGCGCCGCGATCAGCCCCAGCAGCTTCTCAGGCGGGTCCGCCTTGTAGGCAAAGGCGTCTGCCCCGGCCCGGAGCGCCGCCGCGCGCAGCTCCGCGTTCCCACTCATAGAGATCACCCGCAGCCCGGGGCAGGCGCCGCGGATCGCCGCCAGCAGCTCCCGCGCAGGCTTCCCCGGCAGCTCCCAATCAACCAATACAAGGTCTGGGCAGCCACCGCGCACAAGCTCGAGCAGCGATGGCCCATCCGCTGCCTCTCCGGCCACCCGCCAGCCCGGCTGCTGCTCCAGCAGGACGCGCAGGCCAAAACGCACCCTCGGCTGTGCATCTCCGATCAGTATCTCCACCATGCCACGCGCCCCCTGTGCCTGTACCGGTCACTCCCTCACAGGCACGGAGGGCAGTATAGCGCATGTCCGCCCGGGCTGCATCAGGCGCCCGGCGGGTTTGCGGACTAGGCCAGGTGGCCTATTTGCCTACGCCCGGCCGAGGCTCACCTTGAGCGGAGTGCACCGGTCAGCACCACGAGCACGAGCAGCAGCAGTGTGATGCCGGCGAGTGCCCAGCGCGCGAGCCTGGGGTTGGAGGCAGCCAGCCGGCGGGCGCTGCTGGTCAAGGCGCCCACGTAGACCGCCCCCAAGACGACGAGGAACCAGCCATTGTGGTTGCCGCGCCAGACAAGGACCAGACCCAGGATGAGCGACACGGCGGCGGCGGCCCACCACGGGGCTCTTTGGCGGTTCTGCATCGGGCACTCCTTTCCCTCTCCCTGCCGCAAGACCCGGTCAGTGCATCCAGGGTTGCACGGCGGGCGGAATCTGTCAACGGAGGCGAAGAGCACCCGTGGGCAATCCACTCGCCCGCCGAGGCCTTGCCTCCCTACTTCTCGGTGATCTCCACGCTGAGGATCCGGTCGGGCTCGGCAAGCCCGGTCGGGTCGGTGACCGGGTCGCGCGGCGTGAGGCTGGCTGCCACATCCATCCCCGCCACAACCTCGCCAAAGATGGTGTGCTGGCCGTCCAACGACGGCTGGGGACCGTAGGTGACAAAGAACTGGCTGCCGTTGCCGTCACGCCCGCTGCCGGCCATGCCCACCACCCCGGCCCGGTCAAACAGCGCCCCGGGCACGATCTCATCGCTGAACGTATACCCCGGTCCCCCCATCCCTGTGCCGGAGGGGTCCCCGGTCTGCACGACATACTCCGGGATCACCCGGTGAAAGGGGACCCCGTCGTACCAGCCCTGACGGGCCAGGAAGACAAAGTTGTTCACTGCCAGCGGCGCCTGCTCCGGCAGCAGCCGGATGGCGATGTCGCCCCGGGTAGTGTGCAGCGTGGCCGTGTACTGCCTGCGGGCCCGGGTCACGATCGGCGGGCACTCCTGGAACTGCCGCTCCTCGAGCTTGATCAGCTCGACGTACGCTGCCAGCGTCCAGGCGTCCATCGGCCCCTCGTAATACTGGCCGTTGATCGCCAGGCTCGGCGTGCCGTTCAGCCCCAGGCCGATCGCCTCCTCGTAGGCTCGCTGGACTGCCCCCAGTATCTGCTGGCTGCCCAGGTCGGCGCCGAACCGCTCCGCATCGAGGCCCAACCCCTCCGCCTGCTCCACCAGCCACTGCGGGAACAGATCGACCGGTACCTGCGTCCATCCCCCCTGCTGCTCGAACAGCAGGTCGTACATGGGCCAGGACTGCCCTTGCGCGCCGGCTGCTTCTACCGCCTGGGCCGCCAGCCGCGCCTTGTCGTGCAGCGTCTCCAGGGGAAAATGCCGGTAGACCAGGCGCACGTCATCCGGGTAGTCGGACCGCAGCTGTCGCAGCGCCGCGGCCAGCTCGGCGCTGTGGCGGCACGCCAGGTCCAGGTATGCGACAAGCGTCACCCGGGCGTCCTCGGGCCCCCACGTCCAGTCCCCCTCCCTCACCGGCGGGAAGGGCGAGGCGCCCTCGGGGACGATGCCCCTCTCCGCGAGGGTGCACTCCATCGTGCGAGCCGGGCCCAAGCCCTCCGCCAGCAGCCCGTAGACGACGACCAGCACCGCCGCCAGGACCAACAGCAGGATAGGCAGGCCTCGTCTCACCATGTGGGTCGCTTTCGGGTCTGCCGGCCTCCCCGCGGCCGGCAGACCCTTCCCTGGCTCGTCCTCTAGTGGCGCCTGAGGATCAGCGGCATGGAGATCCCACCTGCCCCGGGCTCGAACAGCGCGAACCGGCCTACCTGTGTCAGGCTGCAGTTCAGCACGTCAAGGTCCGGATCCGGCGTCGACGTCACGCCGCCGGTCCCCCACCCTGCCCCCTCGGTCCACCGCCCCAGGTGCAGCCCCTCCTCGTCCAGCCCACCCAGGCAGGCCGGGTCGTAGTGCAGCGCCAGCGATAGCGCAAGCGTAGGCTGCACCGGGTTCCCGTAGGCGTCCACCGCATTCAGCGAGAAGTGGCTGTAGTCGAAGCGCAGCCCCGGTGGGTCCTCCACGTTGTTCGAGCCCTGCAGGAACTGCACGCTCGTCCCCTCCGGGAACGCCCCCGCCGGGATCGTCACCACGATTGCCGTCGCACAGCTCGGCAGCGGCAGCTCCGGCTCCAACACCACCGGCTCGTCCGGCGGGATCGGGTCGGGCGGCGGAGCGGCGACGGAGAGCGTCACCTCGGCCCGCTTCTCCAGCTCTCCGCTGTACGCCAGGAATGGAAGGATGTAGCCGGCCGCCGGCACCCCCTGCTCCACTCGGATGCCCGCGTGCACCAACAGGGAGATGTCGCCTTCGGGCGCGCGAGCCGAATCCCCAAGCGCGCGCCCAAGCCTGGCTGGAGCGGGGATGCCCTCCCAGCGCCGCACAGTCGTCGCCCCGCCGGCCTGAGCCTGTGGCTCGTAGGCCAGCCCCTGCAGCGAGATGCCGGGCGGAAGCTGGCCCGTGTCCAGCGCAATGTGCACGTCCGAGAAGAGGTCCTCGCTCATCTCCAGGAGGAGCGTCGCCGTCACCACCCCCTGCCCCGCCGGCAGCTCGATCGACGGCTCCACCGCGCTCAGCGCCATGTTCCCCAGCGGCACGGTGAACGCTGCCTCCTGCGACCAGCAGGTCAGATCGTGGTCCAGGTCGAGCGCCGCGATGCGCACGGTGTAGGTCCGCTGCGGGCTCAGGGCGCTGAACGTGGCATAGTGGAACGGGTCGCCCACCGGCTGCCCGTTCTGGTCGTAGTGGTAGTAGACCTGCAGGCCCGTCGTCATTACGTGGGTGACCCCGCCCTCCTCCACCTCCAGTAGGTAGCCGTCCACGTCGGGGTGGTCGTAGGGCGTGAACTCGACGTACAGCCCTTCGGGCCGGATTTCGGCCTCCATGGTTGTGGACCAGCTCTGGGTCCAGGTGTCCGTCTGGTCGATCTGGATCAGGGCCGCGCCGGCCATCTGCTTCCCGGCGTCATAGTCTTCGGCGGCAATCCGGCACCGGTTCCAGGCGCGGGGTAGCTCGCCCGAGGCATAAGTGCGCGCCCCCCAGACATAGCACTGCACCGGCGGGCCGACGCCGTCCTCGACCCGCACCCAGAGCCGGTAGTCGCCGCTCTCCAGGGCGGACAGGTCGACCGTCGTGGTGATCAGGGCTCTCTGCACCGCCAGCGCGTCGGAAAGGACCAGCGTCGCGGCCTCGATGCCCTGGAAGAGCGTGATCACCTCGGTCCGGGTGACTTCCGGCCTCGGGTCGATGCTCGAGCGGCAGGGTGATGGTCATGGTCTCGGTGATGGGCCCGTCGTTGGCAAAGATGTGCATGGTGACCGGGCGGTAGTCGGAAAGGAGCCGGTAGGTGACAAGGGTGTTTGCCAGGTCGCTGGCGTCCACGGTCAGCTCATCGAGGATGGGCGGGTTGGGCGCCGCCACGGCGCTGACCGCGAGGTTGGCCTCCTCGGTGTCTCCCAGCAGGTTCACCGTCCAGGTGCCGGTGATGGCCTGGTCCACGACGTACACCGTCGAGGTCACGACGTCCCAGACCTCCACGTGCGCCGCATCCCTCACCTGGAGAAGGGCCAGCGCGTCCGGAGCATCGTCCATCTTCGCCACGAGCAGCGTCTGGACGTCGCCGTCGGGCACCGGCGCGTTCGTCGCCGGGACTCCGAGCGCGCCGTAGTAGAGGTACGCCTTGCCCCCCTCGCCGCCCGGCGCCCCGGCGAGCAGGTCGGCGTGCGCGTCGCCATTGGCGTCGCCGTCGCCGGCCACGGAGATGCCAAAGTACTCCCCCGCCCCTCCGGTCGCGATCCAGGCCGGTCGCCCGGCGCTGAACAGCTCGGCGCTGCCGGTGCGCTGGTTGGCGGACTCGCCCCCGGCCACCAGCACGCGCCCGTCGGGCAGCGCCGTGGCGGTGTGAGCCCAGCGGGCCGTGCCCAGGTCGGCGGTCGCCGTCCACTGTCCCGTCGCCGGGTCATAGAGCTCGGCGCTCGCGAGGTCGGTCCAGCCGGACCCTTTGCCTCCGGCCGCCAGGACCTGGCCGCCGGGCAGCGCGGTGGCCGTGTGGCCCAGGCGGGCCGTGTTGAGGCTGCCGGTCGGCGTCCATTGCCCCGTCGCCGGGTCGTAGAGCTCGGCGCTCGAGAGATAGTCCGGTCCCTCACCCCCGACCGCCAGCACGCGCCCGTCGGCAAGCCGCACCGCGGCAAACCGGGCGCGCCCCTGGCCCATGCTGCCCGTGACCGTCCACTGGCCGGTGGCCGGGTCATAGACCTCGGCGCTGGTGAGATAGCCGCTGGCGTAGCCTCCCGCGACCAGCACCCGGCCGTCGGCCAGCAGCGTGGCCGTGTGGGCGGAACGGCCGGTGTGCAGGCTGCCGGTCGCGGTCCACAGGCCCGTCGCGGGGTTGTACAGCTCAGCGCTGGCAAGATAGCCTCCGCCGGAGCCTTCACCGCCCACCACCAGGACCCGGCCGTCGGAGAGGAGGGTGGCCGTGTGATAGTACCGGCCGGCGCCCAGGCTGCCCGTCACCGTCCACTGGCCCGTCGCGGGGTTATAGATCTCGGCGCCGTTGGGGCTGCCCTGCCCGCTGCCACGAGCACCCGGCCGTCAGCAAGCAGGGTCGCCGTGTGGTCCATCCGTGAGGCGTTCATGCTGCCGGTGGGCGCCCAGAGGCCCGTCGCCGGGTCGTAGAGCTCGGCGCTCGCGCCGCCGCCCCATCCCCCAGCCACCAGCACCCGGCCGTCGGAGAGCGCCGTCGCCGTGTGCTGCTGGCGCGGGCTGGCGAGGCTGCCGGTCTGGGTCCAGCCGGACGTTCCCACCCCCGCCGGAGATCCGTAGTAGAGGGTAAAGCGCCCCTCGAATGCGCCGCCGGGATAGCCGTAGGCCCCGACCAGGAAATCATCATAGCCGTCGCGGTCCACGTCGCCGGCGCCGGCGACCGAGTTGCCGAAGCGATCGCCGGCGCTCTCGCCGGTGGCGGTCCACGCCGGGTCGGCCGACAGGCCGGACGCCGAGCCGGCAAAGAGATAGGCCTTGCCCTGGTAGGTATTGTAGGTTGGGTAGCCATAGGCCCCGATCGCGACGTCGTCGTAGCCGTCGCCGTTCACGTCGCCGGCCCCCGCGACCGAGATGCCGAGCTCGTAACCATAGTCTTCGCCCTCAGCAGTCCACGACGGCTGGGCCGCCGGCCCATCCGCGCCGCCGCGTATAGGTATGCTTTGCCGCGTACGCCGTCGCCACAGGGCCACGTGTGGCGCCCCGATGACCAGGTCGTCGTAGCCGTCCCCGTCGACGTCTCCGGCGCCGGCGAGGGAGGAGCCAAACTGGTCGTACCAGCACTCCCCGACGGCGCTCCAGGGTTCGCGGGCCTCCGGGTCGTACAGCTCGGCGCCGGAGAGAGTGCCTCCATTCCCCTGCCCGCCCACTACCAGCACCCGGCCGTCGGCCAGCAGCGCAGCAGCGTGGCTCCCGCGACTATCGCTCATCTCGCCGGCCGCCGCCCACAGCCCTGTCGCCGGGTCGTACAGCTCCGCGCTATCGAGCCAGTTGCCTCCATTGCCATTGCCTCCCGCGACCAGCACCTCTCCGCTGGGCAGCCGCGTCGCTGTGTGGAGGTAGCGGCCAATGTTCATGCTTCCGGTCGGCGTCCACTGGCCCGTCGCCGGGTTGTACAGCTCGGAGCTGGCCACGCTGCCGGTGCCCCCTGCCACCAGCACGCGCCCGTCGGCCAGCAGGGTCGCAGTGTGGTTCACGCGGTAGCCGCTCATGCTGCCGGTCGGCGACCAGGTGCCCGTGGCCGGGTTGTACAACTCGGCGTCGTATCCGGCGCCATATCCGCCCGCCACCAGCACCTTTCCATTTGGCAGCAGAGTCGCCGTGTGGCCCGATCGGGCGATGCCAAGCGCGCCGGTCGCCGTCCACTGGCTGGTGGCGGGGTTGTACAACTCGGCGCTCGCCATGGGATATCCATTCTGCTCACCGCCCGCCACGAGCACCTTTCCGCTTTGCAGGCGAGTAGCAGTGTGAAGGTCGCGTCCCGTGCTCATGGTTCCTGTCGGCGCCCACTGGCCTGTGCCCGGATTGTAGAGCTCGGCGGTGGCCTGGCCGGCGCCGCCCGCCACCAGCACGCGCCCATCCGTCAGAACGGTCCCCGTGTGATGCTAGCGGATGGTGCTCATGCCCCCGGTCGGCGCCCACTGGCGCGTCGCCGGATCGTAAAGCTCCGCACTGGCCTGGGCGAACCCTCCCGCCGCCAGCACCCGCCCGTCTGCCAGGGCCGTCGCCGTGTGCGAATTGCGCGCGGCGCCCATGCTGCCGGTCGGCGCCCACTCGCCCTCGATGCCCGCCGCCGCGCCGTAGTACAGATACGCCCTGCCCTGATCGTCCAGGTAGCCACTCGCCCCGACGAGCATGTCGCCGAACCCATCGCCGTCGACGTCTCCGGCCCCGGCGACGGCGCCGCCAAGCAGGTCCCCGTAGTCCCCGCCCAGCGCCCACCAGGCCGGCTCGGAGGCAAGGCCGCCGGCCGAGCCGAGGTAGAGGTAGACCTTGCCCCGCTCGTAGTCATAGCCATAGGCCCCGACCAGCACATCGGCGTAGCCGTCCGCGTTCACGTCTCCCGCGCCGGCCGCCGAGATGCCGAACTTGTCGCCCGAGTTCTCGCCCGCCTCGGTCCAGGCGGCCGTGGTATTGGGCTCTCCGGACGTGCCGAGGTAGAGGTATACCTTCCCGCGGTCCGCGTCGTCGGCGTTGTCGGCGACCAGGAGGTCGTCGAAGCCGTCGCCGTTCACGTCCCCCGCCCAGGCCACCTTGTCGCCGTAGACGACCTCGATGCCGGAGGCGACGCCCGTATGGCTGAGGACGGCGACCCGCGCCGGGTCCAGGGTCCCGGAGGCGGCCGTCACGCTGTAGGTCCCTGCAGCCACCACCTGGTAGCCGGTCGCCTGCCGGTAGCCGACGTCCTGGAACGAGGCGCCGTCGACCGTGACGTCGAGCGGAACCGCTCCCGGCGCGGCGTTCACCACGCGCACCCGGCCCGTGCCGGCGTCCGGCGTGCTGTTGTCGTCCTCGATCACCAGCAGCTCGGGCGCTTGGTCGCCGACGAGCAGCACCGTGTGGTCCGTCCCCGTGATTGCGTCGAGCGGCGCCGAGAGCACAGGCCCGCCCCCACCCGAGGGATGGACCTCCACGGTGTGCGCGCCCGGCTCGAGGCTTGCATAGCCCATGACCTGGTCGTCGTCGATCGAGACGTCGGTGAGCACGGGCGTGGCGTCGAGGCTCACATCCACGCTCCTGAGGGCCGCGACGTTGGAGGCGGGGATGAAACGCCAGCGCGTGCGGTCGGCCCCGGGCCCCGGATCGGCCACCATCTCGATCGTCATGGTCCGCGTATAGTCGACGACGTAGCCCCCGGGTTCCTCGTCATAGTTGTCGGGCGTGATCTCCACGCCGTCGGGCGAGGTGAGGGTGACGACCAGGGGCACGTCGGACTTGACCGTGAAGGCCGTGTCGGTCTCGCTGATGACTTGGGCATACGTGATGACGTCCTGCACGCCCACGGGCACCCGGTACCGGTCGGCCATCGGCAGGTCGAACCGGACCAGGGCGAGGTCGTCGGCAGGGAAGGAGAAGGTGTCGTCCCCGGCCAAGGCCGTGACGGGGCCGCCGCTGAGCGCCGCCGCATCCCAGGCCTCCCGAGCTTCCCGGAGCTGCCGGCCGTCCACCAGCCGGTAACTGCTCACGTCGCCAAAGGCGAGCTCGCCCGTGTGATCGACGTAGAACCCGATGGAAAAGCCCAGGAAGCTCACGGTCCCCTTGAGCCCCCAGCGGTCTCCGGTGAACTCGCCGAACTCGGCGTCGGCGCCGGCCAACCAGATCGCCACGGGCGGCACGTCGATGCTGACCCAGCACCAGCTACAGCAGGGATAGCCGCCCCACCACTTGCTGCACCACCGGCAGCCACAGGGGTAGGGCACCGTCCGCCCGCTCCAGAGGCCACCTTTGGCCATCCCCACCTCGCACGCGACAGAGCCGGTGAAGTGAAACTTGGTCGAGGAGTTCCAGGTCGCGCAGGTGGTGGTGCACGTGGGGGGCAG
This sequence comes from uncultured Chloroflexia bacterium, assembly GCA_963701775.1. Classification (GTDB taxonomy): domain Bacteria; phylum Chloroflexota; class Anaerolineae; order JAAYZQ01; family JAAYZQ01; genus DAOQVR01. Next base: position 136,674 of record CAVPBH010000018.1, on the reverse strand, counting down.
GGGGTGGTGGTCGTAGCAGACCTGGTCCCATTGGCCGCACGACTGCACCCGCGTGAGCCACGCGTGAATGGAAAAGTCCCCGCGGTAGAAGGGGTTGCCCCACCACACCCTGAGCCGCAACCCGTCGCTCTCGCTCACCGAGATGCTGGCCCCTCCCGCCTCGAACATCTCCAGCACCGTGACCACTGCTTGCAGGCTGAAGGCGAACTCCGGGCTCCACTGGAACTCGGTCTGTCCGTCCACGGTGAGGAGGGGGCTCTCCAAAAGCTGGAGCTGGCTGGCGAAGGTGACTTCGAGCTCGATTCGATTCTTCGTCGGGCATCAGCGTGAGTGTGCCCTCTACGTGCGTGAGCTCGAACCCGGTGGTGCCGATGGGGATGCCCTTGCCCATGCACTCGAAACCGGCCGAGATCTCCAGCCCACCCCATCCTACGTCGGGCGATGACTCGGGCGGGCCGGTGACCGGCAGGGCGGCGGCCTGGTCAAGGGCAAGCACGCCGCCGTTCGAGGCGCCGTACTGCCCAGCCGCGCTCGCCGTCCCGTCCGCCGCCCACGCCCAGCCCTGGTCAAGGGCGACTTCCTCATCGCCGGGAACCGTCTCCGGCGCCGGGTCGAGCTCTGCGGGCCGGGCGTCCTCGGTCCGGAGCTGCTGCCACACGCCCTCGGGCAGCGACTTGGGCAGCGGCAGGTAGCTGGACTGCAGCGGCATCGCGGCCGCAGCCAGCGCCTCCCGGTCGGCGGGCAGGGCTACCTGGGAGCGGTGGGCGACCGTCGAGGCGACCTGCGCCTCGCCCGGCGTCTGGATTTCCATGACCGGGTGGCCCAAGGCGTCCACGTACAGCGTCACGTTGACGAGATGAAGCAGTCTTCGGTCTTGCCGATGTCGGGCAGCTTGAGGACGCCATGGGCCTCGATCTTGTAGCCGTTGCTGTAGATCCCGAACTGGCCCCACAGCTCCAGGGTGATCTTCTTGGTCTCGATCGCCGGCAGGGAAAAGATGGGGCCCATAAGCCCATCCTCGTTGACGGTAAAGGTCGTGGGCGCGGCCGCCTCCAGCCCGCCCCACGAGTCGGGGATCTTGATGCGCGTCTCTGTCAGCAGCAATGCGCCGTCCTGGAAGTTCGAGCCGGCGACCTTGATCGTGAGGCCCGCGATGTCGAGATCGAACGCGCCGATGCTCGTGCTCGTGAACTTGTCGAAGGCGTCCACATTCCCAGAGATGGGGATGTCGGGAGGGTCGTTGCCGGCGAGCAGGATGCGCATCGTGCCGCTGACGCCGCAGCCCTGGCGAGCTGGGGTTCGTGATCGTCGGGTTCTCGATCGTGACAGAGGCGTCTCCCGAGATCAGCGTGATGGTGCCGCCGGAGCAGTTGGGCGGCGCCGACAGGGGCTGGGCGCGACCGGCAGGGGGGGCCGAGAGCAGAAGGACGACGAGGGCGAGAGCTACTAGGACAAGGGCCGGCAGCGGCTTGGTCCTTCCGGACAGAACGTTCATCTCCCTCCTCCCTTGTGCACGCGCCGGAGATGAGGGCGGCCATGCTGTGCACGGGCAAGGCCGGCAACGCGTCGTGAAGCGGTGCCCGCGGGGTGGGCTTCGCAGCCTCGCCTCCCGGGCCTGGCATCGGCAATGTTCCGGGCAACTGCGCCCGATCATGGGCGGGAACCTGCGGACAAGCGCACATTCCATCCCGCCAAGCACGATCCTATCACCACCTCTCGTGTTTGTCAACACGCGCAGGCGAAAAATGCCCCTGCGCCGCTTGCGGGCAACCCACAGATCCAACGTCGGCCCTCTTGCGTACTATGCAATACAGGGCGCCGCCATCCGCGCGCGACGCCGCAATCTACAACACTCGGAGGAAAACGCATGTCCAGTTCGGAACGACGAAACCGCAACGCGAAAGCGTCCGGCACATCCATGCCACGTCTCGCGTCCTACTGAGCGCCCTCGTGGTGCTCGCTTCGCTCGCCTTCGCCGGCGTGGGGCCGGCAGCCGCACAAGAAGTGGCCGGGCCACCTGCCTGGTACGTCGCGGATTTCGTCGCGACCGCCGCCACCGGCATCGCCATGAACGACGCCGGAAACGTGACGGGGACGTCGTATCCCGATCCGGGCTGCGGTCCATTCTGCCTGCCCACCCTCCAGACGGTCGTATGGCGCGGGGCCAACCGGATCGTCCTCCCGTCCATCGCCGGCCTGCCCGGCATCTACGTAACCGGCATCAACGCGCGGGCCTGGGTGGTGGGGTTCGCCGGGTTGCCCGGCACCACGACCCACGCGGTCGTGTGGAAGCCGGCCGGCAACGCCTACCAGGCCATTGACCTGGGCGCGCTGCCCGGCACCACCATCTCCGACGCCATCGGGATCGACAAGCTGGGGCGGGTGGTCGGCTGGTCCACGACGCAATACTTCCCGCCCAACGGGTCGCCCTTCATGTGGACCGAGTCGGGCGGCATGGTCGACCTCTCCGCGCAGGGCTATCCGGACGAAAGGCCGCTGGCCGTCAGCCCGGGCGGGACCGTGGCCACGCCGGGCTATTGGTACAAGCTCGGAGATCCCAACAGCGTCGTCGCGATGCCGGCACCCCCGCAGGGCTTTTACCCGCCGGGAACCTACGCGACCGCGATCAACGACGCCGGGGACCAGGCCCGGTTCCTTGTCTCGACCGGCGGCGAGAACCTCGCTTACCTCTTCCGCTACCACCACGAGGGGACCTGGCAGCAGATCTCTACCACCGGGAACGGCAACCTTTCGCCGTTCGGCGTGGGGTCGATCAATGCCGCGGGTGACGTGTCGGCCACGGTGCTGGGCGCCGGCGTCATCGCCTACGGTCCCGATGGGCTGACGCAGCCCATCGCGCCCCTGCTGTCGCCGGCCTACGCGGGCAGCGCGGTCACCGGCGGCGGCCCGATGAACAGCGCCGGGCAGATCCTGGCCCAGGTCATGATCGGCCAGAGCAAGCGCCTGGTGCGCCTGACCCCGGCCCAGGCCTGCACCACCGGGTGCATCCGGGTGAGCAGCCTGCTCGTCCGTCGCCCGGTTCGTGCAGGACCCGCAGCACCCGGGACAGTGCTACCAGGGCGGCAACGCCTACAACACAGCCCGCGTGAACCTGACGCTCACCGACGAGGCCGGCGCCAAGCTGAGCGGCGTCGTGGTGAGAGGCCGGTTCCTCGACGACTATTGGACGAACAAGCCTGTCGTCGGGACGACCAACAGCCAGGGCGCCGTTGCGTTCAACTACAAGGGCCCGTGTGGCGTGGGCGCGATCGCTTTCCTGGTGGACAGCGCCGTCAAGGCCCCGCTGGTGTTCGACCGGACCGTGGGGACCGTCACGGGCTGGGACATCCCGCAGTAATGGAGCGGGGGGCGAGGGCCGGCGTCGATGGCCACGCCGGTGGTGGACCGGGGTCCGCGCTCACCGGCAGTTTCTCCCCTCGTCGGGACATCGCCTGACCTGTCCTCCTATTCCCCCCCCTTAAGGGGGGAATAGGAGAGACAGGTGGGCAGTCCTGGTTTTCGGACCGGGGAAGCTCAGGAACACCTGACAGGTCACGCGAGCGCCGCTGTGGCCGGTCTCCCGACCGAGCCACATGCAGCCCGCCCTGCCTCCACGACCTCCTCCTCTCCGGCGACCTCCCCTCGGCCTAGCCCAGTGCGCCGCCTTCCCCTTCCCAGCACTGTCCAATAGCCATCCCTTCGTCAGAACCTCTGCTTGCCCCGCAAACGTACCCGCGGTACAGATCTCCACCGGTCGGCCCTACCCGGCCCGAGGACAGCCCATGGCGACGACCCATGTGGTCCCGCTCAGCAATATCCGGCATTGGCGCACAACCACGCACCCAACCCCTCGAGACCGGCTAGCGAGCGCCCGGACTGGCCTCTTGCTTTCCTCACCGAGGCCGGCGCGCCGGTCAAGCCCCGCGATGTCGTCGAAGCCACGTGCCAGGCCGGCTTCCCCCGCCGCACCCTCTACCGCGCCGCCGCGCCCTCAGAGACCAGGTAGCCGACGTCGGCAGCAGCCCTTGCGATCCCGGCAAGCAATGTGCGATAATTGTTTCCCCCAAAAAACGCCGTCCCCAGCCATATGTGTGTGCACAGCAACAGCGACAGTCGCAGCTCCCTGGCGCTCACCATATCCATCCGGCATGTTCATCACCCGCCCCTTCCCCACCACACCAGACACCCCAGCCTGCCTTTGACAGTAGGCAACAACCTTGGTATACTCCCGCGACCGGAGAGACGAAGCCATGACCCTGACCCTGCGCGACTTTTCCATCGACGACCTGCGCGGCGATCCGCGCGCCAAGACCGCGCTCCTGATCAACCCGCCCGTCTACGACACCCAGTACTGGGCCGCAGTGGTCGCAGCCCTACGGCCTGCTGCGCATCGCCGCGCTCCTGAGAAGCGCGGCTACAAGCGCCGCGCGCTCTTCGACTTCATGGAGCCGCCCGCGACAAGCGCAAGGTGCCGCAGCACCGCATCAACCCCGGCGAAGCGTACCACGAGAGGACACTGCCCACGACCCGTGCGCCCCTCACCGTCGACCAAGAAGGGGAGTCGCTCGATCAATAAGTACCACTTCGGCCGCACCTGGCCCCAGTTCGAGGCGTGGCTGGACCGAGCAGGGCTTTGACGGCGGCCAATCCGCCGGACGAGATCTGGATCTCGGCGCCACCATGACCTACTGGTGGGAGTCGGCCCGCGACCTGACGATCCGGCTCGGCGGCGCTTTGGCACACGGAGCCACGGATCCTCCTGGGCGGCATCTATCCGACCCTCGCCCCCGAGCATGCCGCCCGCTTCATCCAGCCCGACCTGGTCGTCGTGGGCGAGGTCGAAGAGGCCAATGACCTCTGGCCCGATCTCTCGCTCTACGAGACGCCGCCCGGCTACGCCGTCATCACCCCGAGCCGCGGCTGCCCCTACAACTGCGCCTACTGCGCCCAGCGCACCATCAACCGGCCGGCGCGCCGTGTGCGCTACCGGCCGGCCGACGACATCCTGGCCGAGATGCGCTATCGCTACGAGACCCTACGGCATCCGCGACTTCGCCTTCTACGCCGATTTCCTGCTGTGGGACCACGAGCACAACTTTCAGCCGCTCCTGGAGAGCTGATGCCGATCACACAGACAAGCTTCCCCTTCAACGCCTCTACGCCCCCGAGGGGCTGGATACCCGCTTCCTGAGCCAGTCGCAGCGCCTGCTGGATCTGATGAAGGCGGCCCGCTTCGAAAAGCTCTACCTGCCCTGCGAGAGTATCGACGACACCTACCTGGCACCTCAACCGCTAGCACGTGCGCCTCGGATCACTTCGTCCGGGCGGCGCAGATGGCGGAAAAGGCCGGCTTTCAGCTGCGCAACCTGGAAGTCAACGCCTTTGTCCTGTACGGCCTGCCACGGCGAGACGATCGACCATGTGGTCAGGACCACCATGTTCGTGCTCCGACGTGGTCGGCTCCATCATTCCCATGCTCTTTACGCCCGTCCCGATCCACGCAGCTCTATCATGCACTACCTGCCCTACTTCGCGGAGCGGGGCTGGCACCAGGACCTGCACATGCTCAACGGCAAGCTCTTCCCTTCCTGGGCATGAACGAGGGCACGGTCGACGACTACGTCGACCTGCAGCGCCTGATGTTCTCGCTGAACACGCACTACCGCAGCCGCTCGTTCCGTGTCTTTGGGGAAACCCGGGTGAGCGCGGCATTCCGCGAGAATGTGCGCGGCGGCTTCGAGCAGATGAAACGTCCGGACCCGGACGCCAAGCGCTTGCCGGGGCTGGAGGACGCGGACCTGGACGGGCTGGGTTAGCCGGCCCCCTGGTCAACCACTATCCGCGATTCGCGCTCGGCCATCTGCCATCGCCCAGGCCCGCTCCACGATATCGCGCAAGTTGGGATCCTCGTCAAAGTCGCCCCTATCCTTCGGATCGCTGTAGACACGATCGTACGCACTGTCGCCGCGATGGAAGTCGAGATCTTGGCCGGTCGCGGCAAACTGGTTGAACCGCCGCACCGTCTGCTCCAGGTTGTTCGGATCGATCCCGCAGGCCAGGGCAAGCTCGGGGATCGAGCCGGCCTTCACCATGAACCCCGACTCATAGGCCTCTTTGGGCGTCATGCGCGGGGGCATCATGCCAAAGAGATAGTACTTGCGATGGCGTGAGTCCGCGATCAGGAAGGCGGGGATCGCCGGGACCTCCTGGTTCCGCTCATATTGCCAGTGACCACAATCGACGTAGGAAGCGGACTCGTTCATGAACCGGTTTCCCGAACTGTCCACGACAATCCCAAAAGGCGCCGAGCGCTCCCAAAGCATGAATTGGGCTTTGCCTTTGCTGTCGAAAGACCGGGCCCCACCAGGCATCGTCCATCAAGGCGGTCGCCGCGCCGGCGCCCATGCCTGCCTGGATGGGCACACCCAGATCTCCGGCTGTGGCAGTTGTCCAGCCGGTTGTGATGGGGTGTGGGTGGTATCTCTGGCGCATCTCGTCGTTTCGGGCAAATCCACCCGCGGCCAGGATGACTGCTCCGGCACGGATCGCGGTCTTTTTCCCTTCTTTCTCGACGATCACACCCGTGACGGCGAAGCCATGCCTACCTATTCCGTTCTGGAATTGCTTCTGTGTCTTCCCCTGCTGTTGCCGGCCTTTGAGGCTCCCGGGACCAGTTGTCTGCCGGCGGCCCGAGCCGTTGTGCGTTCGCCCGCCGGAGGCGGCTTGCCCGCTTTGGCGATCCCTTCGAGTTCACCACCACGAGCACCGCCTGGAACGTCACCCTGCAGCCCGTATCGGGCGGCACGGCGAGATCGCACGATGTCCCCGAAGACGAGTTCCCCGACCCGGCGCCCTGAACCCCGGCACGCCCTGCCCACTGGAGCTGATGTCGGATCTCTGCGTCCCTGCGTCCAGAAGCCTCCACTGCGGCGATCGGCTCTGACGTGGCAGCCGCCAAGGGTGCCTTAGGGCAATTGCATCTAAACTCGTTTGGGAGTTGAACGGTTTCGCCCAGTAGGGTATCCTCCGGAAAAGCATGGAGGATACCCGAATGGAACGAGAACCGGCTGCATCCATCGTTGGCCATTTCGTGGATCTGGAAGATCCCCGCGTCGAGCGTACGAAGCGGCATCTGTTGCTGGACATCGTAGTGATTGCCATCTGCGCTGTCATCTGTGGGGCAGATAGCTGGGTGGCAGTAACATTGTTTGGCAAGGCCAAGCTTGCATGGCTGAAGCGGTTTCTGGAGCTACCGAATGGCATTCCGTCCCACGACACATTCGGGCGGGTGTTTGCCCGACTGAAGCCAGAGCAGTTTGAGAAGTGCTTTCTGCAGTGGATCGCAGCGGTCAGCGACATCACCGCAGGGCAGGTGGTCGCGATCGATGGCAAGACGGTACGGCGCTCACATGACACAGGCATAGGCAAAACCGCCATCCACATGGTGAGTGCCTGGGCCACTGCCAATGAGTTGGTTCTGGGCCAGGTGAAGGTGGATGACAAGTCCAATGAGATCACCGCCATTCCGGCCTTGTTACAGGTACTGGAGGTCTCGGACTGCATTGTGACCATCGATGCGATGGGGTGTCAAACGGAGATTGCGAAGACGATCGTGGCGCAGGGAGCAGACTATGTGCTGGCTCTCAAGGAGAACCAGCCGCACATGCACGAAGACGTGAAGCTGCTGTTCGATGACTTGGAAAGCAGCCGGTACCGAGCCTACTCGTATGAGCGCGACTACACGGTAGACAAGAATCATGGGCGTCGCGAGAAACGGACCTGCTGGGTCATTTCGGACCCGGAGGTGCTGCGATTCCTACGGGGAGCGAGCGAATGGGCCAAGCTCAACTCGGTGGTGAAGGTGCAGGCCAGACGCAGCGTGGGCGACCAGGAGACTGTGGAAGACCGATACTACATCTCGAGCCTGGCCGGAAACGCCGAGCGGTTGCTGGGAGCGACGAGAAGGCACTGGGCCATCGAGAACAGCCTGCATTGGGTTCTGGACATCGCATTTCGTGAAGACGAATGTCGCGTACGCAAAGATCACGGACCGCAGAACCTCGCCATTCTGCGTCACATCGCAGTCAATCTGCTCAAAAGGAGAAGACCGCCAAGGTGGGCATCGGCAACAAGCGCCTCCGTGCCGGTTGGGACGAGGAGTACCTGCGAACGGTCCTTGCCGGCCTCTTCCAGTAAGATGCGATTGCCCTAAAGGGTGCCTGACCGGCTGTTGACAGGCGTCGTCCCGTGTGGTAAAATGGATGCAGGTTGAACGCCTGGCAGGAGTCCTTCCGGCGAGAGACCGCAGAAACCGGCTGCTTTGCCGGTCAATGCCCCGGGGGGGGCGACGCTCCCTCGGTCGCCCGTGGCCTGTCTGGGTGCCATACCCCGGACCGCGGCATCCGGAATGGAAAGGAGGTGCTCATCGGAGAGCCTGCAGGTCGATCCATGGGTTTCTTGGTGTTGTCGATTCGGTAAAAGGAGGAAGCACATGAGGAAAACGACCAATCTGGCATTGGCCGTGATCGCGATCCTGGCCCTGCTGGGTGCCGGCCTGACCAAGACTGCAACGAGCGCGCAGGCACCCCAGATCGACGAGGGCATCGCCCTCGCCACACTCGACTACCAGGGCGTGCTCCTGGACGCGCAAGGCACTCCATTGCCCGACGGCAGCTATGCCCTCACCTTCTCGCTGTACGACTCGGCCACGGCCACGATCCCCCTCTGGAGCGAGACGCAGAAGGTGGCGGTCAAGGGAGGGCTTTACCAGGTGACACTGGGCGCCGCTGTACCGCTGGATGTCGCGCCGCTCCAGGGGCGCGAAGTGTGGCTGGCAGTGGCGGCCGAAGGCGGCGCAGAGGTGGCAGCGCGCCGCCAGATGTCTGACGGCAGTACCTGCTGGCCGTGGTGGTGGTGCCGGCCTGGGCCGTCGGGCCCGACAGGCGCGACCGGCCCGACAGGCGCCACCGGCCCTGCAGGAGCGCCGGGCCCGGCCGGCCCGGAGGGCGCCACGGGTGCCCAGGGCCCGGAGGGTGCCTCCGGCGCGCAAGGAGAGCAAGGCCCGGCGGGGCCGACCGGCCCGCAGGGTGCGCAGGGTCCTGAGGGCGCCACGGGCGCGCAAGGCCCGGAGGGTGCCACGGGCGCGCAGGGTGCCAGGCCCAGGCGCGCAAGGCCCGGAGGGCGCCACCGGCGCGCAGGGAGAGCAAGGCCCGGAGGGCGCCACGGGCGCGCAGGGAGAGCAAGGCCCGGAGGGCGCCACCGGGCGCGCAAGGAGCCACGGGCAAGGCCCGGAGGGCGCCACGGGCGCGCAGGGTCCTGAGGGCGCCACGGGCGCGGCGACAGGGTCCTGAGGGCGCCACCGGCGCGCAAGGAGAGCAAGGCCCGGAGGGCGCCACGGGCGCGCAGGGAGAGCAAGGCCCGGAGGGTGCCACCGGCGCGGGGCAGGCGGAGGGCGCGCCGTGCGCAGGGCCCGGCGGGGCCTACCGGCCCGCAGGGGTTGACCGGCCAGATCGGCGCGACCGGTGCGACCGGTCCACAGGGCCCGGCAGGGCCTACCGGCCCGCAGGGGTCTGACCGGCCTGACCGGCGCGACCGGTGCGACCGGTCCGCAGGGCCCGGCAGGGCCTACCGGCCCGCAGGGGTTGACCGGCCGATCCGGTGCGACCGGTCCGCAGGGGCCCGGCGGGGCCTACCGGCCCGCAGGGGTTGACCGGCCTGACCGGCGCGACCGGTGCGACCGGTCCGCAGGGGCCCGCGGGGCCTACCGGCCCGCAGGGGTTGACCGGCCTGACCGGCGCGACCGGTGCGACCGGTCCGACCGGTCCGAGTGGCCCAGCAGGACCTAGCGGACCTTCCGGCCCCCAGGGCATTCAGGGACTGACGGGTCCGACTGGGCCCAGCGGCCCCACCGGTCCGACAAACCTGTGCGGCTACAGCCAGTCGTGCTCCGGCTACGGCCTCAGCCTGTCGAACAGCGGAGCATCCGCCAGCACGATCCATGCCACTGCCACCGGCACGAACGCCTATGCGTTCTCTGCAACAGCGAACAACACGAGCACTACGAACTACGGTGTCCTTGCCTCTCAGAACGGGACCTTGGGGCGGCAGGCTGGTTCGTGTCGAACAACACGAGCGTTGCGAACTACGGTGTCTATGCCACTCAGAACGGGATCGGCGGGGCAGCGGGTTGTTTTTGCGACCAACGCGTCCCCGGCTCCTGCGGTCTCGGGCGTGTATGGGCGAGCCGATGCCACCGCCGGCTACGGCGTGGCCGGCCACAACTTCTGGTCCGGCGTCGGCGTGGGCGCCTGGAGCTACGGCGGAGACCTGATTCAGGCTTTCGCCGGAGACTACCCCGGAGGCACCATGCAGTTCTACGTGACCAACGCCGGCAACGTCTACGCCAACGGCACCTACAACACCTTCAAGCAGCTCGGGTCCGGCACACAGGCCGTCACCCTGGCCGGCATGACCAGCTCCGAGGCGTGGTCCGAGGACTTTGGCAGCGGCACTCTGCGGAAGGGGCGGGCGGTGGTGACGATTGCCGCCGACTTTGCCCAGACCGTGAACCTGAGCCGGGAATACCACGTCTTCCTCACGCCGCTGGGCGACTGCAAGGGGCTGTACGTGACCGCCAAGACCCCGACCTCGTTCGAGGTCCGGGAGCTGGGCGGGGGCATGACCGGCATCTCCTTCGAGTATCGCATCGTGGCCAAGCCTGCGGGCACGGAGGGGCAGCGACTGGAGCCGGTGCAGATCGAAAGCCGGCCGGCGCCGGAACGCACCAAGTAGCGGTTGAACGAGGAAACCGGGTTTCACGCGCGAAACCCGGTTTCTGGTCTGTCACAGGGGGGCGACGGGGCGCGGTCCCGCCGCCCCCTGTTCATGGGGTACAAGGGCTTCTCCGTCCGATTTGGTGCGGGCGCTGCTCTGTGCTACGATCGGGGGCAGCCTTTGGCATAGGAGCGGGCAATGTTGCAGCGTCTGGGGGACCATCGGGCCGCACTGTGGCCCGGGCTGCTGCTGGCAGCCGCCATCCTCTTCAACCTCATCGTGCTCTTCCCCGAAGTGGGGCTGGACACGCCCCACCTGAACGACGCCGTCCTCCACGCGGCCCTGGTCGAGCGCGCTGCCGACGCCCTCAGCCGCGGCGAGGATCCCACCGATCCCTGGATCCCCTATTTCTCCGAAGGCTATCCTCTCCTCCACCACTACCAGCACCTGCCCCACGTCGTCTCGGCCCTGCTCCTCAAGCCGCTCGGCGGGGACGCGCCGGTTGGCCGCCTGATCGATTGGATCACCTACCTGCTGCTGTCTACCTTCCCGCTGTCGATCTACTGGGCCGGCCGGCGCCTGGGCTTCCGCGCCCTGCCGTCGGCGTTCGCCGGCGTGCTGGCCTCACTGCTGGCGACGGACGGGCTGTACGGCATGGATTGGGCCAGCTACGTGTGGCGCGGCTACGGGCTGTACACCCAACTGTGGGGCATGTGGCTGCTGCCGCCGGCGCTGGCGGGGTTGTACGTGACGCTGCGCGACGGCCGCGCATATGCCGGCACGGCGGCGTTGCTGGCTCTGACCCTTCTGTCGCACACGGTGCTGGGCTACGTGGCGATGCTCTCGGGGCTGCTCTTTCTGCTGCTGGGCGGCCATGCCGGCTTCTGGCGGCGCGCCGGACGGCTGGCGCTGGTCTACCTGCTCGTGTTCGCCGCGGCGGCCTACTTCCTGGTGCCGTTTGTGCGCGACCATCTGTACATGAACCGCAGCGTGTGGGAGGACCCCGGCAAGTACGACGCCTACGGCTGGCAGTGGACGCTAGGGGCGCTGCTGCGCGGGCAGCTCCTGGACTATGGCCGCTTTCCGTCGATCACCCTGCTGGGGGCGCTCGGGCTGGGGGTGTGCCTCTACCGCTGGCGCAGGTCGGAGCGCGCGCGGCTGCTCGCGGTCTTTTCTCTCTTCTGGCTGCTGCTCTATTTCGGCCGGCCGACGTGGGGCGCGCTGCTGAACCTGCTGCCGCTCAGCGGCGACCTGCAACTACACCGGCTGATCCTGCCGGTCCAGTTGGGCGCCGTCGGGCTGGCGGCGGCGGGCGCGGCGTGGCTGGTGGAGCAGGCGGGGCGGCTGGCGGCGCGCTGGCGGCCGGCACCAGGCGGTGGGGGGGGCCGGGAATGGCGGCGGCCGTGCTTGCGGTGGCGGCGCTCCTGGTTCCGGCCTGCGTGGAGCGGGCGCGCTACGAGGCGACCGGCGCCGCGTGGCGGCGCCAGGATGCGGCGGCCTTCGCGGCTGACGACGGGCAGCTCTATGCCCTGCTGACCGACCTCAAGGCGCGGCCCGCGGCCCGCGCCTATGCCGGCCGCGGGGGCGGCTGGGGTCCCCAGTACCGCATCGGCAGCGTGCCGGTGTACGCGCTGTTGGCCACACACGAGGTCGCAAACCCGGGCCTGCTGTATCACGCCCTGTCGCTCAGCGCCGACATAGAAGGGTACCTGGACGAAACCCGCCCGGCCACCTTCAACCTGTTCAACCTGCACTACGTGGTGGCGCCCGAGGGCAGGCCGGCGCCGGCCTTTGCCCGGCTGCTGGCGAGCTACGGCACGCACCGCCTGTACGAGGTCGACACCACGGGCTACTTCGACCTGGTCGACAGCGACGTGACGCTCTATGGCGCGCGGCAGGACTGGTTCAACGCCGCGCGCGCCTGGCTGCTGAGCGGCCTGGTAGAGGCGAAGCAGCACCCGCGGATCGTCCTGGGGCCGGCACCGCAGGGCGGAGGGACCGAGCTGCCGCTGAGCGCCGCGCCTGATCAGATGGCCGCCCTGGCGCTGCCCGGCCACGAGGCCTGCGGCCAGATGGTGGGCGAGCAGGTGCAGGGCAACTTTTACTACGCCGAGTTCCAGGCGGACCGCCCCTGCTGGCTGCTGCTGAAAGAGACCTTCCACCCCGGCTGGCGGGCGACGCTGGACGGCGAGCCGGTCGAGACGCGCATGTTGGCCCCCAGCTTTGTGGGCGTACAGGTCAGCGCCGGGCACCACCAGGTGCTGTTCCAGTACACTCCGCCCCCCTGGCGGCTATGGGGGCTGCTCGCTGGCGTTCTGGTGCTCGTCCTGGCGGCGGCGGCCGAAAGGATCCATGCACGACGGAGAATGCGCAGTGCACAATGGCCAACGCTCCAAGCGTTGGTCCCCAGGGTCGAGGCCCTGAGGTCATCGCGCCCTGTGCGTTCCGCCTTGCGCATCGCGCATGGGGCATGGGGCCTTGCCCATTCTCCCCTCCTGGTGGTGCTGCTGTTCGCGCTTCTGGCAGGGCTGCCCACGCTCCAGCTCAAGCAGATGACTGGCCACGACGCGCTCGAGTACCTGCCGCGCACCGTCGAGTTCTACCGCAGCCTGGCCGAGGGCCATCTCATCCCCCGCTGGGCGCCGGACCTGTCGAACGGCTACGGGCAGCCCTTCTTCCTCTTCAACCCGCCGGCCTTCTACTACCTGGCCTCGCTGATCCATCTGCTGGGGCCGAGCCTGGTGGCCTCCATAAACCTGGCGTGCCTGCTGCTGTTGATGGTGGCTGGCGCCGGGATGTACCTGTACGGCCGCGAGTTCTTTGGCCGCGACGGCGGCGTGGTGACGGGCGCGGCATATGTGATGGCGCCGTGGATGCTCTCCAACCTGTACGTCCGCCAGGCGCTGGCCGACTTCACGGCCATGGCCTTTCTGCCGTGGGCGCTGTGGGGGCTGTACCGCTGGGTGGGGGGCGGCCGTGCGCGCTACCTGGCTGTGGCGGCGGGGGCGATCGCGCTGGTGCTGCTCAGCAGCAACCCGGTGGCGTTGATCGGCGTGCCGGCGCTGGCGCTGTACGCCGCATTCCTGGCGTGGCGGGCGAAGGGCTGGCGGGCAGTGGGCCGCGCGGCATCGGCGCTGGGGCTCGGCCTGGCGCTGCCCGCCTACTTCTGGCTGCCGGCGATCGCTGAACGCGGCTGGGTGCAGGTGCAGCGCCTCCTGACCGGCTACTTGAACTACGGCAATCACTTTGTCTACCTGCACCAGCTCTTCTACTCGCCGTGGGGCTATGGCCTGTCGCAGGCGGGGCCGGACGACGGCATGAGCTTTGGGTTGGGTGTCGTGCAGCTCGCGCTGCTTGTGGCCACTCTGCTGCTCGCCCGGCGGCTGCGGGACCGGCTGCGCGGTGCAGGCGAGGCGTGGGCGCACCTCTGGTTCTTTGCCGCGCTCCTGGGGGTGGTAGCCTTCCTGGTAACCGACAACTCGATCTGGTTGTGGAATGGGCTGCCGCTTCTCCAGTACCTGGAGTTCCCGTGGCGGGCGCTGGTGCTGGCGGCCGCCGCCACAGCCGTGGTATGCGGCTTCCCGCTGCTGGCAGTGAGGGAAGGCCGCCGGCGGCGATGGCTCCTGATCGCAGTCCTGGCCGGGCTCTTTCTCTCGGGCATGGCCCACGCCCGCCCGGAGGGCTACCTGGAGGTGACCGATGCCCAGTACAGCCCCGAAACAATCGCCGGCCAGGGGATTGAGGTGACGACCGCGCGCGAGTACGAGCCGGTCACGGTGCAGACGCGCCCGGCCGTCCTTCCGCCGGCGAATCGGCTGTTCACCCTGGGCGCCCCGGTGGAGGTGCTGAAGAGTGAGGTGAGCGCGACGCGGATCCGGTGGCTGCTGGAGGCCGCCGGGCCGGTGGAGCTGGAGGTGGCGGCCTTCTACTATCCCGGCTGGCGGCTGACGGTGGATGGCCGGCCGTTCCCACTGACTGTGCAGAATGTGTATGGGGTGATGGATTTCACGCTGACCGAGGGGGTGCACGAGGTCGTGGTACGCTTTGGGTCGACGCCACTGCGAACCTGGGCGTTGGCCGCGTCTGCCGCCGCGCTGGTGGCCCTGGTCGCCGTCCCGGTCGCAGGCAGGATCCGGCGCTGAGAAGAAGGGCCCGCTGGGCATACGCCGTTTTCTGCGGGGGGTCCGGGAGGCGTTGACGAGGGAGCCGGGCACAGGGAACACCGGAGTTGCCAGTTTCGTCTTGGATGTAGGACCAAGCTGGAGGAGGAGACATGAGCAGACTAGCCTACGTCGTTCTGGCGCTGCTTCTGTGTGTGCCCTTGCTGCTGCCCGCCTGCGGGGCGCCCCGGACCAGTAGTCTGCCGGCGGTCCCTGGCGTTGTGCCGCTTGAGGGCGTCCATCTCGATTGGGATGCATCCCAGCCCTACCTGGCCAAGGTCAGCTTCGGTCCCCGCGAGGCGCAGTACTTGGACCTGGTCGACAAGGCCATGAGCCTCAGCCAGGCCGAGATCGAGCGGCTGGCACAAGAACGGCTTTGTCGTCAGCGGCCGCCTCGCCTGGCAGCGTTTCCTCGAAGCCTATGCCTGGATCTATTGGCAGGACCTGCCCGTCCTCGTCACCACCGACTCGATCCTGCATGCCGTCCACCAGTCCTACGACGATCTGCTGAAGGACCTGGAGTATACCATCCTCATACCCAAGCTGGAACGGCTCCTGCGCGATAGCCAGGCCCAGGTCGCGGCCGATCAAGCGGCGAACGCCGATGGCGGCCTGGACGCGCTGTACCAGGACGTGGCAACCTACCTGGCCGTGGCCCACGCCCTGCTGAACGGCAAGGCGGGCGAGTCGGCGGCGGCCAAGCAGCTCGTGGCCTGGGCCACGGCCGCCGACACCGTCGCCGAGATCGATCTATTCGGCAGCAGCCGGCCCGTTGACTTTACCCTGTTCCTCCCGCGCGGCCACTATGCCGAGTGGGAGGACCTGCAGCGCTACTTCCGGGCCATGGTCTGGCTGGCGCAGGCTGACTTCCGTTTTCTGGAGTATAACCCCGCGACCGGCGCCCCGATCCTCCACCTGGAGCAGATCGCCGCGGCAGCCATCCTGCGCGATGCGCTGGCCGCTTCCGGTGGGCGTGAGGTGTGGGCGCAGATCAACGGCCTGGTCGAGGTCCTCGTCGGCCCCAGCGACAACATGACCCTGCCCGACCTGGACCGCTTCCTGGTCGACGCAGGCCTGGCCGGCCCGGCCGGCATCCTTCACGCCGACGATGGAGCGATCCTTGCCCTGCTGACCGAGAACGACTATGGGCAGCAGCGGATCACCGGCCAACTGCTCTATCGCACCCCGGCCAACGACAGCGCCGAGCCGATCCCGCGGCCCGTCAGCTTTATGCTGCTCGGGCCAGCGCTTTGCCATCGACTCGTACGTCATGAGCAACCTGGTCTACGACCGCCTGATGGTGGACGGCCGCCCCGTCGAGCGCGCTCTGCCGTCGCCGCTGGACGCCATGGCCGCCCTGGGGAATGACCGCGCTGTGACCCACCTGGCCGGCGAGCTGGAGAACGTACGGGTACGAGGGCCACCTGGCGGCGCTGCGCCAGCAGGTAGACGGGCTGCCGTCCGACTTTTGGACCGCACCGGTCTACAACCAGTGGCTGCGGATGATCCGGGCGCTGAATGCCCCGACCACGGCCGAGACCTATCCGCAGGCGATGCGCACCGCGGCGTGGGCCGACAAGGTGCTCCACACGCAATTGGCGTCATGGGCGCAATTGCGCCACGACAACATCCTGTACGTCAAGCAGTCGGTCACCGCCATGCCGTGTGCGAGTATCCGTCTGGCTATGTGGAGCCGTACCCCGACTTTTACGCAGCGCTGTACGAGCTGGCCGAGGCGGATCGCAGCGCGTTGGCGCAGCTTGACCTGGGCGATCTGGAGGCCAATGCCGCCGAGGTTCGCGACAGGGCGGCGGCGCTATTCGAGCGGATCATGCCCATCGCCGAGCGCCTGCAGGTGATGGCGGGCAAGGAGCTGCGGCTGGAGCCGTTCAGACGCCGAGGAGGAGGCGTTCTTGAAGGGGATCGCCGTCCGGCAGTCTCCGGAGATGACCTGCGGGACCCAGTCGAGACGTGGGATGGCTGGTACCGGGAGCTGTTCTACGATCCGGATGGCAAGCGTAGACGGCAATCCGGCGCTGATCGCCGACGTCCATACCAACCCCAACGACGACCCCTCCAGCGGCCTCTATCCGTCGCGCGTCCTGCACGCAGCGACCGGCCCGGCCGTGCCCCTCTTCCTGATCGTGGATACCGACGAAGGGCCGACCCTGTACGTCGGCCCCGCTTTCAGCTACTTCGAGCTGGTCGAGGAGGGCTACCCACCCGTCCGCCTGACCGACGAGGAATGGCGAGGCCGGTTGAGCGCCGATCCCTACCCGGCTGCCCCGGCCTGGACCACCAGCTTCCGGGTGGCGTCCGACCGGCAGCCGGCCTGGCTCGAGCTGCCCACTGAATAGAAAGGGCAGACCCTGCAGTCAATTCAGATGCTGGAGCATGCCTGGTAGCCATTCCACCATGCGAGGCCCTTCCCGCAGGAATGCCTCGCGGCGCTGGGGAGAGCTTGCCGGGCCGGCGTCGCCGATCACGGTGTCCACGCTATTGGAAACGCACCGGTCTGTCGCTAGGCTGGCTTCTCTCTCCGGTGAGGAGCCTGCCGGCGCCGGCCCGGGCGTGCCCTGCCGGCTCTCTTTCAGGCTCTCGCGGATCTGGGCCCGCAGTTGGTCCGCCAGCGGGTTCGGCTCTCGCTCGCGAGCGGCGCTCACCTCCAGGCCCAGCTTGTCGGACAACAGGAGCGTCAGCAGCCCTTCCATCACGCTGCTGCTGGTCGCCGTGCCTTCCGGCGCCGCCGACCACCACGCGCGGCACCACGTCCACTTTCGACTGCTGCACTGCTTCGGCAAAGCGGTTCATCACTTGCTGCGTCACCTGGAACTGCGGCCCACCATAGGCTGCCACCTGTTCCTCGATGGCGATGGCCTGGCCGATGCCGACGCGGGCGACCTTCTCGGCCTCCGCCTCGGCCAGGGCGCGGATCTGCGCCGCCTGCTGCAGGGCCCGCTGGTATTCGGCCTTGCCCTGGTTGCTCTGGACCGTGATGCTCAGCTCCGATTCGGTGATGTTGCGCTGCTGGTCGGCGCGCGCCATTGCCTCGCGCAGCTCGCGTTCCTTCGCCGCCGCCTCTGCTGGCGGGCGTAGGTCTCGATCTGCTCCACGGCGATCTGCCGGGAGCGGAGCTGGTTCAGGATGAGTCTCGATCTGCTTGTCGTCGGCCGACGGCGACCGGCGTGCCGATCAGCACCTCTTCGAGTTCCAGGTTATAGTGCTCGAACTTCTCCTTCATTTCCTGGCTGGAGATTCTGCTGGATGCCGCTGCGCTCCTGGATGAGCTGGATCAGCGTGCGCGTCTGGCCGATGTTCTTGAAGTAGGCCGACACCATCGGGTCGAGCGTCTGCTCGACCAGCCGCTTCACGTCGCCGAAACGCTGGATCACCAGCGGCGCTTTGCGGTAGTCGATGTGCATGACCACCGACAGCGGCAGCGACGGCTCGAAGGCGTCCTTGGTGATCAGCGAGACCTCGGCCAGGTTCTCGTCAAAGTGGTGCGCGCCCACCTGGCCTGCGGATCCACTTCAGGATGATGTTGGTCGTGGGGACCGGTACGACCTTGCCGGCGTAGGTGTTGAACGCATACTTGCCCGGCATGAGCGGCACGCTCCACACGCCGCGATGGCCCCGCTCCACCAGCTCCCCATGCCTGTACTCCTCGCCCGACAGGTCAGGGCCGGCCTCTCCGGTGTAGAAAACCACCACGCCGACGGTCCCGATTTCGATGATGGTCTTCGGGATCATCTCCACCGTGGCAAAGAGGCGGTTGAGATAGTAGGTGCCCTCCACCAGCACCTGCAACTGGCGTCCCCGGAGGCCACCTGCATTCAGGAACCTGTCGGGCGCCTGGAAGTTGTTGTGGTACGTCTCGACGTTGGTTGGGTCGCCGCCGACGATGGGCGCGATGATCTCGCCCGGCGCCAACGAAGGCCCGTCGTGCACCGTCACAATGCCGGTCTTGTCCTCCTGGTCCTTGAGCACGACCGGCCGAAAGCCGTCACGCTCGCCGATCACCTTGGCCATGTTCTGAATGACGGCTTCTTCGGCGCGGTTGATAGGCAGGTAGTAGACCCTCTCTTCGGTGATGACGACAAACTGCGCCAAGTTGATGGCATAGGTGCCTTCGCGCAGGATCTGGCGCTGCGGCCCGCGCTGGCCGCCGTTTTGCAGGAATGCGGCCACGTCCTGGAAGTCATTGGCGGTGACGTTCGAAGCCAGCACCTGCATCGGCTCCAGCGGATGTCCATCGCGCGCAAAGACGTAGCCGATCTTGCCTTGGGTGATGGTCACCAGGGGCGAAGAGTGGATGCGGTACTGGACCGGCATCCGGTAGTGCAGGCCACCACGCAGCAGCTTGGGCTGGTAGCCAGCCTCGCCCTTGAGCGCGATAAACCCGGTCTTGACGGATTTGGCGCCGAAGCGCTTCTCCACGATGCCAACGCGATTGTTGGGGATGAAACGGATGCCCGCCAGCGCGAGCAGCGCCAACACCACCAGTGCGAGAATGAGCAGAGTCGTTCCGATCGTCATGATCTTGCCTCCTTGGGCCAACCAGACACCAAAGCCCGACATGCCACTCTGGGAGCAAATCGACCAGGCATCTCCCCACGGTGGATCCCTGCTCCGTGAAGCCATTCCTGCCCGATCTACTCGGGCCGCATGGCGTGCATGTCAAGTACGCTCGGCCGCTACGGGGGATTATCGCACCTAAACGGCGCGCGGGTCAATATGCAGGCGAGAAGCAGCACCCCTTTGGAAAGGCCAAATGGCGTGGGGGGGAGCCCAGGGGCTGATGAAAGAGGGCCCCGAAGGGCCCTCTTTGTCTTGCTTGATGGAGGTGGGCCGGAGCCCACCTCGCGCTCATCTCTACTTAAAGATCCCCATGATCTGGTTGATGGTGGCCCACAGCGTCTCCGCGGGGTTCTTCCCGGCCTCGACGAGGTAGCCGCCCAGCTTGATGTGGCCGTTGAAGGACATCAGCTCGCCGGCTGCGTCCTCGTTGATCATGGTCGCCCGGTGGCACCCACCGCACGCCCGGCGGCAGGACCGGTGATCATGGCCGGCACCGCGCCGATGCTGCCGGTCCCAGCCCTCCGATCTCGGCGGACGCCGACAGCAGGCCGGGCAGCGACTTGCGTCTGGTCGGGCACGTTGTACGTGCCCTCGGCGTGGCAGGACTCGCAGTTGGTGATGCCATGCTTGGGTACGGGAACTCGATGTGATGCTCGCATAGTGCATGGCCTGCCACCGGGTCGCCGAAGTCGATGTCGCCGATGTCGAATGCCTGGCCGGAGTGGATCGCGTGGACGTAGGAGTCGATCGACCGCGACTGCATCTCCAGGTGGGAGCCGCCGGCCTTGGTGATGTGGCACATGCCGGCAGACGACGACGTTCCCGCCTCTGTCGGGTGAGTGGAAGTTGGTCGCCAGCGCGTCGTGGCAGTTGTTGCAGCCTTCCACCTTGACGATGGGGCCGTAGAAGTCGTCGGCGAAGGCATTGGCGGCCAGGTCGAAGGTCCTGGAGGGAGCATCGAGCGCAAGGATCGACCTTGTCGGCATTCACCAGGGTCGGCATCACCGCCGATCTCCACTCTCTTCACGGTGCCGTCGGCGATCATGTCGGCCCACGGCGACAGGTCGGCGGTGACTTCCCATGCGCCGCCTTCGGCCGACACGGTCGTGATGCGCGGGTGTTCTTCGCCGACCACGACTTCCAGGGTCCGGCTGTCCTTGCTGTCGATCTCGCCGTCGCCGTTGTCGTCGATCAGCCGCTCGTGCGGGCCGACGATGAAGTCCTTGGTGTCCTAGCCGTACAGGCCGACCAGACGGTGGGGTGATGCTCGCCACGTCGAGTCCGGGGATGTCCGGGGTCTGACCGCGCTGAACTTGATGTTGAGCTTGCTGCCGTCGAAGGCGGCGCTGTCGATGGTGACGCTGATGGCGTCGGAGTACCTGATGCCCGTCGGCGGTGTAGATCATCTTGTCGTAGCCGGTGTGGATCTGCGTTGAAGGCCGGCGGCCGCCTTGCCCTCACCGTGGCACTGGTGCAGTCCGCCGTGTTCAGGTCCAGCGAGTCGTGGATCTGCGAGGGCAGGATCGGTCTTCAGCGCCAGCCCGGTCGTGTCGAAGTCGGACTCTTCGCCCTCTGCGGCCATTGCCTTTGCGCCCGTCACGGGGTGGCAGCTCTTGCAGGTCTCCACCGTAAAGTTCGGCGTCCGCCAGCACCTTGTCCAGCTTGCCTTCGTGGCAGGTCACGCAGTTCGCCATGGACTGCGGGATAGGGGAACTCCATGGCGTGCGACATGTGCACGTCGTTCATGAGCGTCGTCTTGTAGGCGTACTGGGCTTCCTGCTCGGGCGTCAGCTTGGCCTCTTCCGGCGAGGAACCTTGGCAGCCAGGGCCGGATCGTCGACCAGGAGCTGCCACTCGAAATGGCCGCCCGCGCCGTTGTCCAGGTGGCAGGCCTTGCAGGTGAGGAAGTCGGTCTTGGCATCGTTGTCGACCTGGCCGTAGATGTAGCCGTGCTTGAGGTAGGGCACCGTGTGGCACTTCTCGCAGCCGGCGTTGTTGGCGGCCGAGACGTAGTCGACGCCGCCGCCCATCTTCAGCATGGCCGCAAATGGGTACTTGCTCTGGCGATGCGGGCCGGCAGCCGGCCGACGTCCTCATCCGTGCCGTACAGCACGACGAGGCCGGGCGTGTTGCTGAGGTCCGTGGCGTCCCCGACGAAGGTGCTCGTGCAGGCGCCGGCGTCATCGCAGGCCAGCTTGCCCTTCAGGGACAGCCTTTCGGCGGCCGGCTCGAACCGGAAGTCCTTGCCGGTCCACGGCGCGAAGTAGATGGCCAGGGAATCCGCGTCCCGGGCGTCGAAAGGCGCGCCGTTCTTGGTCATCTTGAAGGTGATGGTGGTCGTGTCTGGTGGGGTGAACGAGTAGGCCAGGTCCGTCACCTGGATGGCGCCGTCCTGGTACAGCTCATCGTAGGACGCCTGGTGCTTGTTGCCGGCTCCGGGGTGGCAGGTCGCGCACGACTCGGGGTTGGTTGGCATGGTAGCCGTCACGACTGTTGTAGCGCCGGCAGGTCCTTCCGGGACCGGCGGGCCCGGCAGGGCCTTCTGGGCCGGCGGGGCCGGCGGGGCCGGCAGGGCCGGCAGCTCCCACCTCGCCTTGAGGCCCGGCCTGGCCACAGCCGGCTAGCAGGACGATGGCCAGCAGAAGGGCTACGCACAACCCTAGTGCTTCGATGATCCTCTTTGACATCTTTTCTCCATCTCTCTCTTTTCTAGTAGACTTTCGAGCAAGTACGTGGGTCTTCCCTGGAGTGCTGTGCTTTTCCTTTGGTGCGTGTCACCTCCTATCACGTTGCCTCACGAAAACGGTTGGCAAACAAGAACACTACCGGCTTGCTCGTACCGGACACGAGTTCCACCATCATATCACAATTGAGCCCCTCGATGCACTTGGCAACTGACCCTACTTTTCGGGGACATTCGGGCAACGGGCTGGTCATCGCCTGGCAGCTCCCCTCCCCAGGGCACACCCCGGGAGAGTGGGAAAGTGGGAGAGTGGGAGAGTAACAATCAGGCCTGGCGGGTTCCCAGAACCCGCCAGGCCTGATGTCAGCCACCTGCTCTCTGCTATCGGCTATCTGCCACAAGCCACAGGCCGGGCATCATCGCCCATCGTCCTCCGTCATCCCAAACGGCTGCGCAGCAGCAGCCGCTTCACCTCGCCGATGGCCTCGGTCACCTCGATCTCGCGCGGGCAGGCCCCCACGCAGTTAAAGATGTCCGGCAGCGCCACACGCCGTCGCGGTCGTTCAGGATCTCGAGCCGCTCCTCCGCGCCCTGATCGCGGCTGTCAAAGATGAAGCGGTGCGCCTGCACGATGGCTGCCGGCCCGACGATAGTCGGGGTCTGCCCAGAAGGAGGGGCAGGCGCTGGTGCACGCCCCGCACAGGATGCACTTGGTCGTCATCGTCGAATCGCGCGCGCTCCTCGGGGCTCTGGCAGCCGCTCCACCGGCGGCGCGGGCTCGTCGTTGATCAGGAAGGGCTTGACCGAGCGGTACTTGTCGAAGAACGGCTCCATGTCGACGATCAGGTCCTTGATGACCGTGAAGCCGCGCAGCGGCTCGACGGTCACCCGCCGGCCCAGGTCGCGCATCAGCGTCTTGCAGGCCAGCCGGTTGCTGCCGTCGATCGTCATCGCGTCCGACCCGCAGACGCCGTGCGCGCAGGAGCGCCGGTAAGCCAGCGTGCCGTCCTGGTACCCTTGACCTGGTTGAGGGCGTCGAGCAGCCGGTCGGTCGGCTCGACCTCGACGGCGTACTCCTCCCAGTGGGGCTTCCGGTCCGTCTCGGGGTTGAACCGCTGGATCTTCAATGTCCTTTGCATGTCCCTTCCTCTTCCGCCTGCTCTCGTAGCACAGGCCCTTGCGGGCGCTCCAACGGGCACAAGGTCCTATACTACGGGCACGTCACCACTGCCACAAGGCCTGTCACGACTTGTGCATTGTGCCTTGCACCTTGCGCCTTGCGCCTTGTGCATTGCGCCTTGTGCCTTAGTACGTCCTGGGCTTGGGCTGGAAGCGGGTGATCGTCACCGGCTTGTAGCGAAGCTCCACGCCCTGTTCCGTCCGGTAGGCCAGGGTTGCTTGAGCCAGTCCACATCGTCGCGCTGCGGATAGTCCTCGCGCGAGTGGGCGCCGCGGCTCTCCCGGCGCGCCAGAGCGCTGACCGCCGTGACCTCCGCCAGCTCCAGCAGGTAGCCCAGCTCGATCGCCTCCAACAGCTCGGTGTTGAACTGCTTGCCCCTGTCCTGGAGCGTGACGTGCCGGTAGCGCTCCTGCAGGGCGCGCAGCGTGTCGATCGCCTGCCGGATCTGGGACTCGACGCGGAACACGCCCACGTCGTCCATCATAACCGCCTGCATCTCGGCGCGGATGGCGGCCAGGCGCTCCGTCCCCTGGCCGTTCAGCAGGCGGTCCACCAGCTCGCAAGCTGCGATCCTCGGCCCCGGCGGGCAGCGGCAGCAAGTCGCCCTCGCGGACGTAGCGCGCCATGTCGCGCCCCGCGCGCCGGCCAAAGACCACCAGGTCGACCAGCGAGTTGGTGCCCAGCCGGTTGGCGCCGTGCACCGAGACGCAGGCGCACTCGCCGGCAGCGTAAAACCCGGGCAGACGGGTGCTTTGCGTCGTCGATCACCACCCGGCCGTCTACGTCGGTCGGAATGCCGCCCATGGCATAGTGGGCGGTGGGCTGCACCGGCATCGGCTCCACCGCCGGGTCGATGCCCAGGTAGGTGCGGCAAAAGTCGGCGATGTCGGGCAGCTTGCTCTCCACCACCTTGCGCCCCAGGTGGCTGGCGTCCAGGTGGACGTAATCCTTGCCGCCGATGCCACGCCCCTCGCGGATCTCCAGGTAGATCGAGCGCGAGACGATATCGCGCGGCGCCAGGTCCTTCATCGTGGGCGAGTAGCGCTCCATGAATCGCTCGCCCTCCTTGTTGAGCAGGATGCCGCCCTCGCCGCGCACCGCCTCGGTGATGAGGATGCCCATCTTGTAGATGCCGGTGGGGTGGAACTGGAAGAACTCCATGTCCTGCAGCGGCACGCCATGGTGCAGGGCGATCGCCGGGCCGTCGCCCGTCAGCGCGTGGGCGTTGGATGAGATCTTGAACATGCGGCCCATGCCGCCGGTGGCAAAGAGGACCGCCTTGGCGCGGAAGGTGTGGATCTCGCCGGTGCGGATCTGGTAGGCCGTCACCCCGGCGACGGCGCCGCCTTCCAGCAGCAGGTCGAGCACGTGGTACTCGTCGAAGAACTGGACGTTGTGGCGGACACACTGCTGGTAGAGGGTCTGGAGGATCATGTGGCCGGTGCGGTCGGCGGCAAAGCAGGAGCGGCGCACCGGGCCCTGGCCAAAGTGGTGGGTGTGGCCGCCGAAGGGGCGCTGGGCGATCCGGCCGTCGGGCGTGCGGTCGAAGGGCAGACCCCAATGCTCCAGCTCGTACACCGACTCGATCGCCTCGCGGGCCAGCACCTCGGCGGCGTCCTGGTCGACGAGGTAGTCGCCGCCCTTGACCGTATCGAACATGTGCCATTCCCACGAGTCCTCTTCGGAGTTGCCGAGCGCCGCGCCGATGCCCCCCTGCGCCGCGCCGGTGTGGGAGCGGGTGGGGTAGAGCTTGGAGATCACCGCCACCCGGCAGAGCGGGCCCAGCTCCAGCGCCGCGCGCAGGCCGGCCCCCCC
Source organism: uncultured Chloroflexia bacterium (assembly GCA_963701775.1). GTDB lineage: Bacteria > Chloroflexota > Anaerolineae > JAAYZQ01 > JAAYZQ01 > DAOQVR01. The sequence goes on along the minus strand of CAVPBH010000018.1, from coordinate 111,485 downwards.
GGCCCCGACGATGACTGCGTCAAAGGTGTAGATCATGGGCTATCTCCTGCCAGCTTCGTCATCCCGAGCGAAGCGAAGGATCTCGGCTATGCAGGCCAGAGATTCTTCGCTCCCTGCGGTCGCTCAGGTTGACAGAATCAGGCTCCCTTGAATGTGAAAATGACGTACGCCCCCAGGACGATCAGCACAAACGTCAGCAGGAACAGCACGACCTTGGCCGCGATGCGCCAGCCCTTCGGCCGGATGTAGTCCTCGAGCACGATGCGCATCCCGTTGGCGCCGTGCAGCCAGCCAAAGACCAGCAGGAAGAGGTCAAAGATGCGCCAGGCGGGGTTCTGCCAGCGCCAGGCGATCAACTGCCAACTGATCGCCTCCACACCCATGCCGAGGTGCATGTAGAGGAGATGAAAGATCGCCATCCCGGCGAGCACGATGGCTGAGATGCGGGTGAAGAGCCAGGCATACAGTTCAAAGCTGCCGGACGGACGGGGCCGGGCGAAGGGTCTGGCTTGCATCGGTTTCCTCCTTAGAACATCCGCGAGAGCAGGATGGCGGCCGAGGGCACATACAGCGCCAGGAAGATGACCACCTGGATGCGCCACAGCGGAGCCTGGTAGCGCGCCGCGACGGGGACAAAGTCGACGATCAGCACGCGGATGCCGTTGAGTCCATGGTACAAGAGCCCCAGGTAGAGCCCGAAGATGATGAGGAGCTTGAAGACGAAGGCGTGGTAAAAGACGAGGACCGAGTTAAAGATGTCGGCCGGGAAGACCATCATAAAGACGTTGACGATGTGTAGCGCCAGGAAGAGAAAGACGCCGGCGCCGGTGACCCGGTGCAGCATCCAGGCGACCTGTCCCTCGCGCCCGCGGTAGGTTACGTCCCGGAAGAAGCCGGCAATTGCGGCCATGTGTCAATCCTCCTTCAGCAACTTTTTCTGAGCGACCGAAGAGAGCGAGAGAATCTCATGGATCGGACCCAAAGCGCGTTGATCGGGCACGAGATGCTTCGTCGCTGCGCTCCTCAGCATGACCGACGTTGTGCGCTTACGGCAGCGCGCTCAGCCAGTCGTAGATGGCCTGGAGATCGGCATCGCCGACCTGGCTCGTGTCGTACACCGGCATGCCTTCTTCGCCCCTGCGCACGGCCCGCTGCAGCTTCTTGAACGATATGTCCTCGCCGGCCAAGCCCCCGACGCTGCCGCCCTCCGCATTCGTCCCATGGCACGAGGCGCAGCCCGCACCCACCCACGGGTTGGTCGTGGGCAGTGCGGTCCCTTGCCCGGCCGCAGGCGAGAAGCTGGCCCCGGGCTGCAGCGCGTCAAAGAGCGCCTGGAGTGCCTGGTCGCTGAGCAGCGCCGTCGAAAAGGCCGGCATGGAGCCGCGGCCCTCCCGGACCGTGGCCTGGAAGCCGGCCAGGGTCAACGACCGCCCGGCCAGCGCCGGGCCAATGCCGCCCTCGGCGCGCGCGCCGTGGCAGGCGGCGCAGGGTGACTGCGGCCACGGGCTCTGCGCGGCGGACGCCGCCGTTGGGGCGGGACACGCTATGTCACACGCGGCGGTCGCCGAAGCCACCGCCGATGGGTCAAGGAACCAGGCGTACATGTCCTGGAGGTCCTGGTCGCTCAACTGCTCCGCGGAAAAGGCCGGCATGTTCACGGTGCCCCGCCGGGTGATGGCCGTGACGTCGCGCAGGGAAAGAGGTGTGTCGGCCAGGGCCGGGCCGCCCTTGGCGCCCTCGGCATTCGCCCCGTGGCAAGCCATGCAGGCCGACTGCGCCCATAGGGTCTGCCCGCGCGCGGCGTCGCCGGCCGGGGCCTCGGTGTGTGCCTGGCCGCAGGCGCCGGCCAGGAGTAGGGTGGCGAGCAGCGCCAAGGCGACGGCGGCGCGCCTACCGTGCGATCGGTTCATTCACTCCTCCGAGAGTTTGATGGTCCGCCATGCGGATGCCCGATTCTACCACAGGTGAGGCGGAGGCTCAAATGGGCGGGCGATGGCTCGCACTGCCCGAGGCGGCGCGGCATTTGACCCCGTGCGGCCCGTGGGGTATACTGAGTGCGCTTCGGGGCGTAGCGCAGTTTGGTAGCGCACTTGAATGGGGTTCAAGTGGCCGTCCGTTCAAATCGGACCGCCCCGACTGGAGGTCACTTGATTGTGCAAAGGGCGCATTCAAGTGACCTCTGGTTGTCAGAGAGTAGATCCCCCGCCAACCTCAGTGCACTTGATTCTTTGGCCCTTCGGGCAGCAGTCAGAGCCCCCCATCCGGCCTGAAGGCCTGCCGTTTGACACGAGAGCGATCCTGCTGTATGATCGTGGGGAAGGAGCCAGTGAGGTGTACCAAACTCGCGGGCGCTATGCAGCCCCAAGGCACTTGGTCTGGAGCACGGACAGCGTCGACCTGTCCGACCCTTTTCAGCGCAGATGGTTCATGCGCCAGGTGCTCCTGCACGGACGCTCCGAAGACGTCCGAGAGCTGGACCTAGACGAGGTCGCCGCATCGCTCGACGAGCTGAGACTTCCGGCAGACCTGTACCGCCTGTGGAGGCGGTTCCTGGAGACGCGCGGCTGTGCTCCAGGGTAAGGGGCTTCTCACTCCTGTGCAGGAGGCGTTCTTGCGTCTCTTCTCGGGGCTCCCCGACCAGGAGTGGTTCTACCTCACAGGCGGCACGGCCCTGGCCGAGTTCTACCTGGGCCATCGGCTTTCGTTTGACCTGGACCTCTTCACCCCCGAGGCGGACCTGATCCTGCCCTTCTCCTACGGGCTCGAGAGCGCCTGCCGGGCCGCCGGCCTGGACGTCCAGCACGTGCGCCGCTTTTCGAGTTTTGTGGAGCTTGTGGTGTCCTCTGAGGCCGAAAGCGTGCGCGTCGATCTGGCCCTGGACTCCCCCTTTCGCTTTGGCCCTCCGGTCGAGTCTCGGCATGGGGTGTGGGTCAACGACTGGCAAGACCTCAGCGTTGACAAGCTGCTGGCCTACTACGGCCGCGCCGAGCCGCGAGACGCCGTCGACCTTTTCTTCATCCTACAGGCCGAGCCCCTTGACTCCCTGCTCGCGCTGGCCGCCCAGAAGGATCCCGGATTCGATCTGTACTGGTTTGCCGTCGCGCTCAATCGAGCCGCCGACCTACCCGATGAGGCCGGGCGCTGGCCGGTCAAAATGCTGGTGGAGTGGGAACCGGCAGCTGTCAAGGAGCGGTTCCAGCGCCTCGCCGACGACACGATGAGCCGGGCTACCGGCTGGCCGTAGGCCCAGGTGATGCCTGCGCAGGAAGGCTTTGGCTTCTTCTTGCTAGGCGCGATGTGCCTGGTAGGTCTCGTGCTTCTTGCCCTCTACCTGGGCATTGGCGCGCTGGGCGTGCGCGGCCTGGCAGGCCTGCTGGCTTCGAGAGGCCACGGTCGCAGCGGCAGAGTATCTGTCGTGCTGGTCATAGCCAGCGTGCTTCTGTTCCTCGGTCTCTCGATCGGGTTGTGGCGGGCGCACGTTGGCTGGTATGGGCCAACCTACAGGGTGGGTGACCAGAGGCTCCGGCCGTATCTGTCGGCCATGGAAGCCGTGGACCGTGCCTCCCTCGGCTTCACGCCCATTCCCCCGGACGCCAAGATACGCGTCGTGCCCGTGGCTGGTGAGGAGGAGTACGATGTTCATCTGCAGGACAGTCTGGGCCAGAGGAACATCCTCTTCCGCGAGAACGCAGAAGGCTCCTACGAGTGGGTTGGGGAGAGCCAGGCATTCATGGGGCCGCGCCGCTACGACACGGGGGCAGGCATCAGGAACGAGCAGATCGTGATCGCTTACTATAGAGTGCCCGTCTCCTGGGCTGCGCTCAATCAAGTCCAGGTCTACTATTCGGGCGACGATCCCAGGCTGAAGTACGAACCCCTCCTCACGCTCAAAGAGGCGAGGGGGATCCTGCAGGAGTGGGCCGAACTGCGTGCCTCCCCAGCGCCGTAGGTGACCACCGAGCGAGCCGATCTCCTTGTTCCCAGGGTCCGGAGCGGGAGCACCGCCCCCCTGTGGTATGCGACACGCGCTACAGCCGCTGGTGCGCACGCTGCGGCAGTGGCTCCGTCGCCTTGTGCACAGCTCTGAGGTATGGTACAATGCGCCCGCCCGAGGGTCCGCTTCACCTCAGGGCACAGAGCGACCTGTGCAGAGAAACCTCACCATTCGCCTCCTCCGGACCGGCGATGAGCCGGCCGTGGCCGTCCATGACCTTCGTCTTCATTCCCTCGGAAGGAGCGCCCCAAGATGAGCAAGTTCTGCGCGCAGTGCGGTGCAGCCCTTGGACCGGGCCTGAGTTACTGCGAATCGTGTGGCCAGCCGGTTCCCGAGGTGTCGCTCCCCCAGGATGCCGAGCGACCCAAGACGACCGGCCGCAAGGGGGCCGGCACAGTGGCCGGTCAGCCGGATGCGCCCGGGCCGGCGGAGCCGCCGCTGGAGTGGGAGTGCCGGGTTCCGGTGCTGACCAATCGATTCATGCTCTGGGATTACGTAAAAGTCCTGTTCATCGCGTTGCTTGCGCTGGAAGCGATCGGCGCGCTGACTACCTTCCTGGTCGACGGTGAAGCCTTTTTCCTACCTCCTCAGGTCATGCTGATCCCCATCGGTGTCCTTGCGGCACTCTATGTGCTCGTCACAGGCCTGATCCTCGGCAACCGGTTCGAGATGCGCTTCAAGCTGGGTCCCAATCAGGTACTGGTCGAGAGCCGGCCCAGCGCCACGTCGAGCAAGATCATTCGGGTTCTGGCCTTCATTCCCCTCTTCATGCGGGGCAGGTTCTTGGCTGCCGCTGAGGCCGGGCTCGTCCGAACAAGGTGAGTCCAGCGGGACGAGCTGGGCTGAGATTGAGAGGGTCAGGGCCTTCCGGCGCCAGCGGGTGATCGAGCTGCGCAACTCGTGGCGCACGGTAGTGCGGCTTTACTGCACGCCAGAGGTCTTTGACCAGGCGTTGGCGCGCAGCCAAGCCCATGCCGAACAGGGCGCGCTCCGCCGCGAAAAGCGGATCGCGGCGCGGCCCCGGCCCGCCTGGGGCTTTTGGGCTGTCTGGCTGGTCCTGGCCGTGGTCGCCACATTCGGAAGTGGCGGCTGGTACTGGGCCACAGAGCTGCGGGACCGGTTCGCGCTGCTGACCGGGGTGCTGGTACTGCTCGCCGGGCTGTTCCGGGAGACGGTAGCCGTGCTCCTCGGCCTCGCCGGCCTCATCTCTGGGCTGGTCCTGCTCGGCACGCTCGTCGTGCCAGCACTGGAACGCGATGTAGATGCCTGGCTGGGCACCAGCTACGGATTCCAGTTGGACACAGGGTTCTTGGTCGTGTCGCTCGCAGGGACACTGCTCCTGCTGGGCATGGGCGTGTACCGGGTCCTCGGCCGTGGGCCGGGCGGCCGTTCAGGCCGGCGCCAGCCCAAGAAGAAACGACCGGCCCGGGCGACGCCCTCTGCTTAGGGCGGGCGGTTGTGGCGACGAGGACGGGAGGGCCCGTGACGGGGCCGGCCGTGGGGGACGATCATGGCGCGCAAGCTGGATTGGATTCTCGTCGTAGATGTCGAAGCCACGTGCTGGGAGGGTGAACCGCCGCCTGGTCAGAAGAGCGAGATCATCGAGGTCGGCCTGTGTGCGCTGGATGTGTCGTCCCTGGCACGCGTCGACCGGCGCGACATCCTCGTACGGCCCGTCTGTTCGACGGTGAGTCCGTTCTGCACGGAGTTGACCACTCTGACTCAGGCCGATGTGGATGGCGGCGTGCCGCTCGTGGAGGCCTGTCAGACCCTTGCCGGAGAGTACAAGGCGCCGGCACGGCCGTGGGCCAGCTATGGCGACTACGACCGCAGGCAGTTTGAGCGCAACTGCAGCGCGCTCGGCATCGCGTATCCGTTCGGCCCGACGCACCTCAACGTCAAGTCCCTGGTCGCCGTCGCCCATGGCTGGCCGCGCGAGGTGGGCATGAGCGAGGCGCTGAAGCGGCTGGGGCTGCTGTTGGAGGGCACGCATCACCGGGCTGGCGACGACGCCTGGAACATCGCCGCGATTCTGAGTTGCGTGCTCCGTGCGAGTCGTGCGGCGTAGGCCGGATCGGCTTCTGGCGCACGAAAGATCAGCATTGGCTTCTGCCCGAAACCACGGATCATCCAGACTCACCGGTCCGGAGTTCCGAGGTTCCTTTGGTACGGAGGCATCCTACACACGGAGGAGCGACAGAGCTATGATGCAATCGAAACCAGACAAGATTCCCAGGCGGCTCAAGGCCCTCTACAGCACCGGCGACCTGAGCGTCAGCATCCCGCTGGCCATCGTCATGTTCTTCCAGCTCTACTTCCTGACCGATGTCGCTGGCCTGCGCCCTGACTATGCCGGCTGGGCCGTGGGCCTCGGCCGCATCTGGGATGCAGTCAACGACCCGCTCTTTGGCCTCCTCTCCGACCGAATCCGCTCCCGCTGGGGCCGCAGGCGCGTCCTCTTGCTCTTCGGGGCCGTCCCCCTCGGCGTCTTCTTTGTCTTGATGTGGATCGTGCCCCCCTGGGGTCCCCTGGCCCTGACCGCCTACTACGCCGTGGCCTTCTGCCTCTTCGACACCGTCTTCACGGCTATTCACGTCGGCTACAACGCCCTCACGCCGGAGCTGACGTCGGACTATGACGAGCGCAGCTCGCTCAACGGCTACCGGATGGTCTTTTCCATCGCCGGCACGCTGGGGGCCATCATCCTGGCCACCGTCCTGGGCTGGTACATCAAAGACCCTCAGGTCAGGTTCCTCATCTTGGGCGTGGGGCTGGGCCTGGCCTCCATCATCCCGCCGCTGGTCGTCTTTTCCGTCACGCGAGAGCGGCCCTCCGCGGAACTTCCCCCGTCTCTGCCTCTGCGTGAAGCACTCAAGGCCACATTGGCCAACCGCCCTTTCTGGCTGGTGATGGGCCTCTACCTCCTCAGTTGGACGACCGCCTCCATCCTGGCGGCGGTGCTCGTCTACTTCGCCAACTACTACCTCCGCGTGCCGGAGCAGGCCAACTACTTTGTGCTCATTGCCCAGGGCAGCGCCATCCTCTTCATCCCTTTCTGGGTGTGGGTGGCCCGCCGCCTGGACAAGCGGCGGGCCTTTGTCCTCGGCACTGCGTCCTGGATCGTGGTCCTGCTGGGCATCTTCTTCCTCGATTCAAGCCAGGTAGCGCTCGCCTACGTCCTGGCGGCACTGGCTGGCTCGGGGATTGCCACCGCCTACGTCATCCCCTGGTCGATGGTCCCCGACATCGTCGAGGTAGATGAGCTGCGCACCGGGCAGCGCCGCGAGGGCTCCTACTACGCCTTCGCCTCCTTCTTCCAGAAGCTGGCGACCGGCATCGCGATCTGGGCCATGGGCCAGGCGTTGGCCCTCACCGGCTACATCACGCCCGTAACGGGCCGGCCACTGCCTGTGCAGCCATCCCAGGCCGTCGGGGCCATCCGGCTCTTCATGGGTCCCATCCCCGTCGTGCTCCTGGTCTTGGCGATCCTCTTCGCCTGGCGGTACCCAATCTCCCGCGAGCGCCACCGGGCGCTGCGCGACGAATTGGCCGCGCGGGAGAGCTCCGAAACGACACAGACCAAAACTTGACGGCGCAGCCGTTGCCGGGTACAATGAAAAGCAGAATATCTGATATTTGAAGTGGGCTGCAGAAGGCAGAATGGACGCAGCGCGGCGAAAACCCACACTGGTCGACAATGTCGTGCACATTGTGCGCGAGATGATCCTGGAAGGCGAGGTCCAGCCCGGCGGGTTCCTGCCGCCGCGCAAGGTCATGGCGGGCCGTCTCGGCGTGGGCGTCTCCACTGTACACGAGGCGATGCAGGCGTTGGCGGCCGTGGGCCTCGTCGACTCGCGGCCGGGCAAGGGCACCTGGGTGCGGCCCGATGCGCTCGAAACCCTCATCCACCCCTCGGCCGTCGAGACACGGCTGGGCACGCTGCGGGCGCGGCAGATCTTTGAAGCCCGCGCGGCGATCGAAGTGGCGCTGACCCAGTTTGCGGCGCAGCGAGCGACCCCTGAAGACGTCGAGCACATCTTCCATCCGCTGGACGAATTGGAAGCCGTCGTCGACGACGATCAGAAGTTTGTGGAGGCGGATCTCGCCTTTCACCTGGCCGTGGCCCAGGCAGCGCACAGCGTTCTGCTGGAGCAGTTCTACCACCTGTCGCGCAAGCTCCTGGCCGAGATCATCGCGCAGATCATCCAGATACCCTCAGTGAAAGAGGAGGGCGCGGCGATCCAGCGGCGGATCGCCGAGTCGATCGCCCGGCACGACGCCGCGGGCGCGCGGCAGGCGGCGCTGGAGCACATGCGCGTCATCGAAGAGCTTGTGGAATCGGTCGAGTACCGGCACGGAAGCTAAAGACACACATCGGAGCGAATCGGACAAGAAGAGGGGCAACAGGGCATGAGATCGGCGAACCGGGTGGCGTACCAATCACCGCAGTTTTCGTTGCTGTCCGAGACCCAGTTGCAGGAGCTGCACCTGGCGGCACTCGAGGTTCTCAGACGCACGGGCATCCGCTTCTACCACGCGCAGGCGCTGGAGATGCTGCGGCAGGCGGGCGCCTTTGTCTCGGATGGGAACCTGGTGCGTTTCCCGGCACGGCTGGTCGAAGACGCACTCGCTTCGGCGCCGGAGCGGATCACCCTATGTGACCGCAGCGGCACGCCCAAGGTCTACCTCGAGGGCACGCGGACTTTCTTCGGCACCGGCTCCGACTGCCTGAACTTGCTGGACCCGGTCAGCGGCACGCACCGGCGTTTCGTGCAGGCGGACCTGGTCGACAGCTACCGGCTGTGCGATGCGCTGCCCAGGATCGACTTCCTGATGTCCAACGGCATCCCTACCGACGTGGACCCGGCCGTGACCTACGACGCGCAGATGGCGCTGATGCTCGAGCACAGCACCAAGCCCATCGTCTTTGTCACCAACGACCGGGCGAGCTGCAAGCGGGCGATCGACATGGCGGCGTGTGTGGCCGGGGGATACGAGGCGCTGGCCGAGCAGCAGCACATCTTGCTCTACTCCGAGCCCAGCTCACCGCTGAAGCAGTCCGAGACGGCGGTGGACAAGCTCCTGCTGATGGCTGAGTACCAATTGCCTGTCGTGCATTCGCCCGGCCCGCTGATGGGCGGCACTGCCCCCATCACTATGGCAGGCGGACTGGTCATGTCGCTGGCCGAGATCCTGAGCGGCCTGACCCTTCACCAGCTCCGGTCCCCCGGCGCCCCCTTTGTCTTTGGGGCGGGACTGCACCACATGGATATGAGCTCGACCCAGATTAGCTATGGCTCGCCCGAGTTCCAGTTGACCAAGGCTGCAGTCGCAGAGCTGGGCCGCTGGTACGGCATCCCCACGTGGGGATACGCCGGCTGCTCGGACGCCAAGGAGATGGACGAGCAGGCGGCCGCCGAAGCAATGCTGTCGGTGATGATGGCCAAGCTTACGGGGGCCAACCTGATCCACGACGTGGGCTACATGGAGAGCGGCCTGACGCTGTCGTACGAGATGATCGTGCTCACCGACGAGCTCATCGGCATGACCGATCACCTCATGAAGGGCATCGACGTGAGCAGTGAGACGACGATGGTGGAAGAGCTGCACCGCATCGGCCCGGGCGGGCACTTCCTGGACACGGCGCAGACGCTCAAGCGCTTCAAGCATTTCTGGTTCCCGGGCCTGATCGACCGGCGGACGCGTCCGCAGTGGCTGGAGGCCGGGGCAACCTCGATGGGCCGGCGCCTCAACACGCGCGTGCGCGAGATACTGGCCGGGCACCGGCCGCCGCCGCTGGACCCGGCCAAGAAGGCCCAGGTGCAAGAGATCCTGGCGAAGGCAAAGGGATAGGCCGGCCGGCCATGCAGGCCGGTCCGTTCGAAGCATACTCAACACTTACAGAAGGGGGAAAAGATGGCTGGAATCCTGGAAAAGATAGCAGCCAAGTTGTACGAGGGCGAAGACGAAGAAGTGGCGGAGCTGGTGCAGAGCGCACTGGACAAAGGCCTGCCGCCGAGCGAGATCTTGCAGGGCGGGCTGATTGCTGGCATGGACCAGGTCGGTCGCGACTTCAAGGCCGGCGACCTCTACGTGCCCGAGGTGCTCATCGCCGCCAGGGCCATGCACGCGGGGATGAACGTGCTGCGCCCGCTTCTCGCAGAGGGTGAAGCGCCCAGTGCAGGCAAGTACCTGATCGGCACTGTCAAGGGCGACCTGCACGACATCGGTAAGAACCTGGTGCGCATGATGCTCGAAGGCGCTGGCTTCGAGATGGTCGACCTCGGCACGGACGTGGCGCCTGAGGCGTTCGTCAACGCCGTGCGCGACCACAAACCGCAGTTCGTCGGGATGAGCGCGCTGCTGACGACCACGATGGTGCAGATGAAGGCCACCGTCGAGGCACTGGAAGAAGCAGGCCTGCGCAGCTCGGTCAAGATCATGGTCGGCGGCGCGCCGGTGACCGACGCCTACGCCAAGCAGATCGGCGCCGATGCCTATGCACCCGATGCCGCCAGCGCGGTCGACATTGCCCGCAGCCTGGCGGCCTAGGGCCGCAGGGTAAGGGGTGTGCCTGCCATGGAGTTTGCCGGTCGAATCGCGCACTTGAAGTCAGAGGGGGCCTACGCCGTGCTGGCGCGCGCCCAGGCCCTCGAGGCCCAGGGGCGCGAGATCATCCACCTGGAGATCGGCCAGCCGGACTTTGAGACCTTTCCCCACGTGGCCCTGGCCGGGATCAAGGCCATGGCTACCGGGCAGACCCGCTACAACCCACCGTCCGGCCTCCCGCCGCTGCGCGAGGCGCTGGCCGAAGATGCCGGCCGCCGGCGGGCGATGCACTTCCGCGCGCAGCAGGTCGTGGTTGCTCCCGGGACCAAGCCACTGTTGCTCCTGCCGATGATGGCGGTGGTCGAGCCCGGCGACGAGGTGATCTACCCCGATCCCGGCTTCCCGAGCTACGAAGCGGCCATCGGCCTGGCCGGCGGCGTGCCGGTGCCCGTGCCCCTGGTGGAGGAGCAGGGCTACGACCTGGATCTGGATGCGCTGGAGGCGAGCCTTGGCCCGCGCACTAGGATGATCCTGCTGAACTCGCCGGGCAACCCGACCGGGGGCATTCATCCCCGCGAGACGCTGGCCTGCGTCGCCCAACTGGCCCGCGACAGGGACCTCTGGGTGTTGAGCGACGAGATCTATGCCCGCTTGGTGTACGACGGCGATGCGCCCAGCATCGTGCAGATGCCGGGCATGGCCGAGCGGACGATCATCGCCGATGGGTTCTCCAAGACCTACGCCATGACCGGGTGGCGGCTGGGCTTTGCCGTCGTGCCCGAGCCGCTGGCGGACAAGATGAACCTGCTCCTCACGCACGTCGTGGGCTGTACCGCGACCTTTACCCAGGTGGCCGGCCTCGAAGCTGTGCGAGGGCCGCAGGATGCGGTGGATGCGGTCGTCGCCGAATTCCGGCGCCGCCGCGATTTGATCGTAGCCGGGCTCAACGCCATACCGGGCGTGCGCTGTCCCATGCCCCGGGGCGCCTTCTACGCATTCCCCAACGTGAAGAGCTTTGGCTGCTCGTCGTCCGAATTGGCCGACCATTTGCTCGACAAGGCCGGGGTGGCTGTGCTGCCCGGCAGTGCGTTCGGCCGCAACGGCGAAGGCTACCTGCGGCTGACCTACGCCAATTCGACGGAGCAGATCACAAGAGCCCTGGAAAAGATGGCAGCGGCACTTGCCTCGCGTTGAGAGGCGAGAGATGAAAGGGGGTGAGCAACCAGCCATAGCGGGATTGAGCATTCGTGCAGAACCGGACGTGAGTTGACCAATCATTCTTAGGGAGGAGCCGAAAGATGGAGATCATCAAGAAGCAGCGACAGAACGTGCATCCCTACATCCCGGAGCTGGAGGAGCAGTTCAAGCAGGGCAAGATCAGCCGGCGCGAGTTCCTGCGCATGGCCACCCTGCTGGGGATGTCTCTGGCCGGAGCCGGCGCCTTTTTGACCTCGTGTGGCGCCCCGGAACCTACATCCGTTCCGCAGGCAACTGCCCCGCTGGCGACGGCCGTGCCGGCCATCAAGCGCGGCGGGACGATGACCATTGCCACCCGCGTGCAGCGCGTCGATCATCCGGCCCGCTTCTCGTGGATCGAAGCCTCGAACCAGTTCCGTATGGTGTGCGAGTACCTGACGCGCACCAACTGGGACAACATCACCGAGCCCTGGCTTCTGGAACGGTGGGAAGCCAGCGCCGACGTGAAGGAGTGGACCCTCTACCTGCGCCAGGGGATCAAGTTCAACGACGGGTCACCCTTGACCGCCGACGACGTGCTCTTCAACTTCCAGCAGTGGCTCAACCCCGACATCGGCTCGTCGATGATGGGGCTGGTGGGCGGCTACCTGACGGCGGACAACGTGGAGAAAGTAGACGACTACACCGTCAAGCTCCACCTAAGCACGCCGCAGATCGGCGTGCCCGAGCACCTCTTCCACTACCCGGGCGCCATCGTCCCCAAGACCTTCGAGGGCGACCTGACGAAGCAGCCGATCGGCACGGGGCCTTTCCTCCTCGAGGAGTATGTGGAGACCGAGCGGGCCGTCTTCCGGCGGCGCGCGGACTACTGGCGCAACGCGCCCGACGGCAAGCCCCTGCCCTACCTGGATAGGCTGGTCTTCCTCGATCTGGGCGAGGACACCGCGGCGCAGATCGCGGCCCTGCAGAGCGGCCAGGTGGACAACATCTTTAACCCTGGCGCGGACGTCTGGCAGGCGGTCAAGGACCTGCCCAACGTGGGCGTCTACTCCGTCCCGACGGCGCAGACCTTCCACATCCGGATGCGCGTCGACCAGCCGCCCTTTGACGACGTGAGGGTGCGGCAGGCGCTCAAGAAGTGCATCGACCGCCAGAAGATGCTCGACTTGGCGTGGTTCGGCGAAGGTGTGCTGGGACACGACACCGTGTTTGCTCCCATCCACCCCGAGTACTGCAAGAAGGAAATCCCGGCCTACGACCTGGGAGGGGCCAAGGCCCTGCTCCAGGAAGCCGGCCTGACGCTGCCTGTGACCGTCGAGCTTTCCACGCAGGAGGCTCGGGCGGAACCGGCCATGGCGCAGTCGCTCAAGGAAACGGCGGCCGGAGCGTTCGATATCCAGCTCAACATCTTGCCGTCGGCCCAGTACTGGGATGTCTGGACCGAGGTGCCGCTGGGCATCACCATCTGGGCGCACCGCCCGCTGGGCATCATGATCCCGGCCCTCGCCTTCACCGCCGACGCCGAAGGCAACCCGGGGGCCTGGAACGAGACGCGCTGGGTGGACGACGAGTACGTCACCCTCCTGCGCCAGGCCGAGTCCACGCTGGACGTCGAGGCTCGCCGCGCGATCGCCTGCAAGATGGAAGACATCGAAGCGGAGCGCGGGCCGTGCGGCATCGCCTTCTTCACCAGCGTCTGGTACGTCTGCCACAAGCGCTTCCAGGGCATTCGGGCACACCCGACCAACTACGACCTGCTGGACGAGGTCTGGGACAACACGGCCACCGGCTAACCGGGGCCGTTGCGTAGACGTTGAAAGGCCGGAGGGGTGAGGTGGGCCTTTCGCAGGCTCACCTCACCGCCCGGCGCCGGTTCGGGAGGGGGTATGGCCAAGTACATCGTCCGGCGTCTCGGCTTCATGCTGCTGACCATGCTTCTCGTGTCTGCCGCCATCTTTCTCATCTCCGAGGCGGCGCCCGGCGATGTGGCACGCCACATCCTTGGCCAGTTCGCCACGCCCGAACAGGTTGGGCTGCTGCGCGAGCAGATGGGGCTCGACCAGCCGATCTTTGTCCGCTACCTGGACTGGTTGGCCGGCAACGACTGGCGGCTCACCGCGCGGGTGGGCTTGCCCCTCAAGCAGATCAAGCTCGGCCAGTACGGGGAGGCAGGCTGGTTCGCCGTAGCCGGCGATGGGATCTACAAGCAGTGGAAGATGAAGTCGGAGGGCCTGGTCGAGATCACGACCACGGCCGACGGCACGCGCCAGGAAGCCCCCTTCGAGGGGTGGCAGCTCGACGAAAACGGCGAGGAGGTCTTTTGGGGCGTGGATACCGCCGACCACGTCGTCCTCTGGCGCAAGGAGAGCAGCGAGCAGCGGACCGGACCGGCTTCGGCCGGCCGCACGATGACCGAGGCCAGCGGCGAGAAGTACCTGCCCATCCGCCGTGGCCTGCTGCGCGGCGACCCCGGCATCTCGCTGCGGACCAACCGGCCGGTGGGCCCGACACTGCTCCGCCGCATGCGAAACTCGTTCACCCTGGCCGGCATTGCTTTCGCTTTCATCATGCCCATTGCCCTGCTCCTGGGCATCCTCGCCGGACTGAAGGAAGGCCGGCCGGCAGACCGGGGGATCAGCCTTTTCAGCCTCATCACCACGTCGATCCCGGAGTTTGCCAGCGGTGTGTTCCTGATCCTTGTTTTCGCGTTCTGGCTCAAGATCCTGCCCGGTGCCGCGGTCTTTACCGACGACTCAGCCCCCTGGAGGCGGCCCGACCTGCTCGTCCTGCCGGTGCTGACCTTAACGCTCGTCGAAGTGGGCTACGTGGCGCGCATGACCCGCGCCAGCATGATCGAAGTCATGAACGCTCCCTACATCCGCACCGCCTACCTCAAGGGCCTGCCGCGTAGGCGGATCGTGCTCAAGCATGCCGTGCGCAACGCGCTCATGGCGCCCATCACGGTGATCATGCTGCACGTGAACTGGCTGATCGGAGGCATTGTCGTCGTCGAGTCGGTATTTGGCTATCCGGGATTGGGCATGTACCTGCTCGATTCGGCGCTGTTCAAGGACATCAACGCCATTGAGGCCGGGGCGATGGTCATGGTGGCCCTCGCTGTGGGGACGCAGCTCTTGGCGGATATCCTCTACACCTTCCTGAACCCACGGATCCGGTACACGTAGGCCGGGTTTCCATACCCGGCAGAGGCCTGGTGCCAGAGACGGAGTGAATGCGATGGCAGCGACGGAGAAAGCACCTGTTGCATCTGTGCAGGCACGAGGGCAGCGCTGGCGCCGGATTCGTGAAAACGCGGCCACCATTGCGCGCTCGCGCGTGGCCGTGATCGGGCTGTGCATGGTCCTCTTCTGGGTTGTGGTCGCCATCCTGGCGCCGATTATTGCCCCCCACGACCCGCTGGCCCAGGACTCGTCGGCCATCAACCAGGGGCCGTCGGGCCGCTATCTACTGGGCACCGACCACATGGGACGCGATATCCTGTCCAGGCTGGTGTATGGCAGCCGCACCATCCTCACCCTGGCGCCCATCTCGGTGCTCTGCTCGGTGGCGGTGGGCACCTTCCTCGGGCTGTTGGGCGGCTACTTTGGGGGCCTCCTGGACGAGGTCGTGATGCGCATCCTGGATGCGATCATGGCCTTCCCGACCATCTTGCTGTACCTGATCATAATCTCGGCCATCGGACCGTCGGCGCTGAACGTGGTCATCGCGATTACTTTCGTGGGCGCGCCGGGGGTGGCGCGCCTGGTGCGCAGCCTGACGCTCGACGTGCGCACGCGTGACTATATCCGCGCCGCCGAGACCCGCGGCGAGAACCCCTTCTACATCATGTTCGTGGAGATTCTGCCCAACGCGCGCGGGCCGCTCATTATCGACGCCATGCTGCGGGTGGGCTATGCCATCTTTGCCATCGGCACGCTCGGATTCCTGGGCCTGGGCCTGCCGCCCCCGACGCCCGACTGGGGCGGGATGATCAGCGAGGCGCGCAAGTTCATCTGGACCAGCCCCCTCAACATGCTGTGGCCTGCCGTGGCCATTGCCAGCCTGGTCGTCGGGCTGAACCTCTTCGCGGATGGCCTGCGCGAGGAAAGCACGAGGTACCAGTGATGGATGATCACAGGCCTCAGACACCCATCCTGGACGTGCGCAACCTGGCTGTTTCCTACGAGACGCGCCGTGGCGACGTCCCGGCGGTACGGGACGTCACCTTTGACATCACGCGCGGCGAGGCGCACAGCATCGTCGGCGAATCGGGCTGCGGCAAGAGCACCGTGGCCTTTTCCGTAGTCAACTTCCTGGGCCGCAACGGCCGGATCGTCAACGGCCAGATCCTCTTCCAGGGGCGCGACCTGGTGGGCCGGACCGACGAGGAGCTGCGCCAGATCCGGGGTGACCAGATCAGCATGGTCTACCAGGATCCCATGCAGGCCCTGAACCCGTCGATGCGCATCGGCGACCAGATGGCCGAAGTGCTGGTCGTCCATCGCAGCATGAGTCGGGCCGAAGCGCAGGACCGGTGCGTCAAGATGCTGGATCGCGTCTACATGCCTGATCCGGCCAACGTGATGCGCCGTTACCCGCACCAGCTTTCGGGCGGGCAGCAGCAGCGGGTCGTGATTGCCATGGCGCTGCTCAACGGCCCGGCGCTCCTGATCATGGACGAGCCGACCACCGCCTTGGACGTGACGGTGGAAGCGGCGGTGCTGGACCTGATCGCTGGGCTGCAGAAGGATTTCGACACCGCCATCATGTACATCAGCCACAACCTCGGCGTGGTAGCGCGCGTGTCGAGCCGAGTGGCGGTCATGTATGCCGGCGAGCTGGTGGAGCGCGCGCCGGTGGCCCAGATCTACCTGAGCCCGTTCCACCCCTACACCCAGGGGCTGATGCGCTGCGTGCCGCGGCTCGGCCAGGACAAACGCTCCAGCTACCTGCACCCGATCCGGGGCCGGGTGCCGTCGCCGTCGAGCCTGCCGCCCGGCTGTGTCTTTGAGCCGCGCTGCGACTATGCCCGTGAGCGCTGCCGCCTGGGCCGGCCGGATCTGCGGCAAATCGGCCCCAACCACTGGGTGCGCTGCCACTTTGCCGAGGACGTCGCCGCGCAGGGCTGGACCCCGCCCGCCGAGGCTCAGGCCCTCGTGGCGGCCGCCGGCCCGGCTCGGCCCGAGCCCACCGAAGTTATCCTGAGGCTTGACGGTGCCAGGACCTACTACGAGGCCCCATCCAAGAAGCTCATCGGCGGCCGGAAGCAGTACGTCAAGGCCGTGGACGACGTCTGTCTTGATGTGCGCAAGGGGCTGACGCTGGGCATTGTGGGCGAGTCGGGCTGCGGGAAGAGCACTCTTGTAAAGACGATCATCGGCATGGAGAAACCCACCGGCGGTGAGTACGAGTGCCTGGGCATCGACATCTCGATGCCCGTCTCCAAGCGCAAGCTGGACCTGATCCGCGAGCTTCAGATGGTCTTTCAGAACCCCGACTCGACGCTGAACCCGTCGTTCAGCGTGGGCACGCAGATCGGCCGGCCACTGCGGCGCTTCAAGGTCGTGCCACGGAACCAGGTGCGGAGCGAGGTCATCCGCCTGCTGGACATGATGCGCCTGGGCGAACGCTACCTGGACCGCCTGCCCCGGCAGCTCAGCGGCGGCGAGAAGCAGCGGGTGGGCATTGCGCGCGCCATCGCCGGCCGCCCGGAGCTGCTGCTGTGCGACGAGCCGGTCTCGGCGCTGGACGTGTCGGTGCAGGCCGCCGTGCTCAACCTGCTCCTGGAGATCCAGAGGGACCTGGGCACGACGATGATCTTTATCGCGCACGACCTGGGCGTGGTCCGCTTCTTCTGCGACGAAATCGCCGTGATGTACCTGGGCCAGATTGCCGAGATCGGGCCGGCCGACGCGATCTATTCACCGCCCTACCACCCCTATACCGAAGCGCTGCTATCGGCCGTACCCATCCCCGATCCCAGGGTGGAGCAAAAGCAGATCCGGCTGAGCGGCGTGGTGCCTAGTGCGCTCAACCCGCCGGCCGGCTGCCGCTTTCACACGCGCTGCCCGCGCCGCGCCGAGATGCTGCCTGACGGCGGGCGGATATGCGAGACCGAAGTGCCACCCTGGCGGGACGACGGCAACGGGCACCGGATCTTTTGCCACATCCCGCTGGAGAGGCTGCGCCAGATGGACATGGTGCTGACCATCTGCGAGCAGGCCTGAAGACAAGGAGGGAGAAATGCTGGTCCGCGATTACATGACCCGGCATCCGCTCTTGGGCGAGCCCACGATGTCGATCCTGGAGGCGCAGCGCTTCATGACGGAACAGAAGGTCCGCCATCTGCCCGTCGTAGGCGACGGCAAGCGCCTCGCGGGCCTGGTCACTGTCCAGAGGCTGCTGGTGGACCCGGGCCGGTTGGCCAGCCTGGACGTCTGGGACATCACCCGCTATCTCTCGGGCCTGACCGTCAGCGACGTGATGATCCAGGCCCGGGACGTGGTGACCACCGGCCCCGACATGACCATCGAGGACGCGGCCCGGGTGATGGTGGAGAAGAAAATCGGCTCGCTGCCGGTACTCGAAGACGGCGTTGTGGTGGGCATGTTCACCAAGACCGACATGCTGGCCACGCTGATGGAGATGATGGCCACCCGCGTGCCGGCGGTGCGCGTCACGATGCGCATGCCCGACGTCCGCGGCGAGCTTGCCCGGCTGGTGGGGGCGATTGCCGAACAAGGGTGGGGGATCATGGCCCTGGCCGGCACGCCGACGCCGCGCGACCCGACCAGGTGGGACGCGGTCGTCAAGATCCGCTACCGTACCATCGATGAGGTGGTCGCCGTGCTCTCGAGGGTCGAAGGACAAGAGATCGTCGACGCGCGGGAGAGCACCCGATAGAAGGCGCGGTCCGTAGTAGCGGTTTCAGCCGCTCACGGTCAGGAGGCGATTGAAATCGCTACTACGAGTCAGACTCGTGCTTGGAGGAGATAGGGTTAATGACAGAAGAAGGCCCGAACCCGATGCCCGCCGATCTGCGAGTCCCCGACCCGCGCTACCAGGACAAGGAGCTGGCGACGCAGTGCCTGCACGCCGGCGAGCGCTGGGACAAAGGACCGGCGTGGACGTCGAGCACCCCCATCTACAACTCGACTACCTACTTCTACGATAGCGCCGGCGACCTGGACGACGTGGTCTACTACCGCAAGCCGGGCTATGTCTACAGCCGCTACGGCTCCCCGACCCACACGGCCCTGGAGCGGGCCATCTCTACCCTGGAGGGGGCGGACGCCACGCTGAGTTGTGCGTCGGGCATGGCCGCCAGCCACCTGGCCCTGCTCGCCGCCGGCGCGGGCAAGGACGGCCTGATCCTTTGCTCCAGCGACGTCTACGGCAGCGTCTACACGATGGTGGAGAACGTCTTCCCTAACCTCGGCGGGCGCAGTCTGCTCATGGATTTCGCCGACCTGGGCCGGCTGGAGGGCGTGATCAAGCGCGAGCGGCCCGGCGTGGTCTACTTCGAGGTGCTCACGAACCCAATGACCAAGGTGGTGGACGCGCCTGCGGTGATCGACCTGGCCCACCGCTACGGAGCGCGCGCCGTCGTCGACAACACCTTCACCACGCCCTACCTGCTCAAGCCGGTGAGCCTCGGCGCCGACTATGTGACCCACAGCGTGACCAAGTTCTTGTCGGGCCACGGCGATGTCCTGGCCGGCTCGGTGAGCTGCCGGCGAGAGGATTTTGGCCTGCTCTTTGACCTGGAGATCCAGGTGGGCTGCACCCTGGGACCCAACGAAGCATGGCTGGCTCTGCGCGGCCTCAAGACCTTTCCCCTGCGCTTTGAGAGGCAGTGCGCCAACGCGCTCGAAGTCGCCCGCTTCCTGGAAAGCCATCCACTGATCGACCGCGTCCGCTACGCCGGCCTGCCCAGCCATCCCCAGCACGACGTAGCCAACCGCATCTTCCGGCCGGAGGCCAGGACGCGCGAAGGCGCGCGCATGTACGGGGCCATGCTCAACTTTGACATCGCCGCCTGCGACAAGGACAAGGCCTTCCGCTTCATGGATGCCCTGCGCATCGCCCTGGCGGCGACCAGCCTCGGGGACGTCTATTCGCTCGTCGTCAACCCGGCGCGCACCACCCATCACTGGCTGGGCGAGGAGCGCCTGGCGGCCATCGGCATTCGCCCCGGCACCTTCCGCATGTCGATCGGCATCGAGAATGTGGAGGACCTCATCGAGGACCTGGACCAAGCCCTGAAGGCTTGCCAGTAGGCCGGGTTTCCATACCCGGCTGGAGGAAAGCGAGACACACATGCCCATGACCAAGAAAGACCGCTCCGCCGGGGCCCGCTACGACCCCGTCGCAGCCTACCGGCCGGTGCAATTCCGCTGCCTCGACGACGAGCAAATCAGCCTGCTGCACGACGCCACCCTGGAGATCCTGGAACGGACGGGAGCGCGCTTCTTCGCCGGGGAGGCGCTGGACCTCTTCCGCAAAGGCGGAGCGCAGGTGTCCGACGGCAATCTGGTGCGCATCCCGCGCCACCTGGTCGAGTGGGCTCTGCGCACGGCCCCTAAGAGCGTCACCCTCTATGACCGCAACGGGCGCCGCGCCCTGACGGTGGGGGGCTACCACACCCATTTCGGCGCCGGCTCCGACTGCATGCACATCTACGACCTGTACGACGGCCGGCGGCGCAAGGCCGTACTCCAGGACGTGGTCAACGGGGTGCGGCTGGTGGATGCCCTGCCTAATCTGGCCTTTGTGATGTCCATGTTTCTCCCCTCCGATGTGCCCCAGGACCGCTACGAGCGCCACCAGATGTCGGTCATGCTCCAGGAGACCACCAAGCCGATTGTCTTCGTCGGCATCGAGGCTTCCAGCACGGCCTACGCCGTAGAGATGGCATCCGCCGTCGCCGGCGGCCTGGAGGAGCTGCAGCGGGCGCCCTTCATCGTCAACTATGTGAACGCCGTGTCACCCCTTCGCCACAACGAAGAGAGCGTCCAGCGGCTGCTCTACGCCGCCGAGCGCAACATGCCTTCCATCTACGCCCCGGGCCGCGCGCGCGGCTCGCTGGCCCCCATCACCGTCGCCGGCGGAATTGCCCTGGGCAATGCCGGCTTCCTCGCTGGCGTGGTCCTCTCGCAGCTCAAGCGTGAAGGCTCGCCGGTCATCGGCCGGCGGCCCGGCGGCGATGCGCTGGACATGCGCTCCATGACCAACCTGTACGCCAGCCCCGACGCAGGCCCCTTTGCCTGGGCCCTCGCGCACCATTATGGCCTGCCAACCTTTGGCGAAGCCGGCTGCTCCGACGCCAAGATCTTTGATGCCCAGGCCGCGGCCGAAGCGACCCTCACCCTGATGGACAACATCCTCAACGGCGTGAACCTGGGGCACGACGTCGGCTACCTGGAAGACGCCATGACGGGCTGCCTGGAGCTGGTCGCCTTCTGCGACGAGACCATCGGCTGGCTGCGCCGCTATCTGCGCCGGCTCGAGATAACCGAGGAGACGCTGGCTCTCAACCTCATCCACGAGATCGGGCCGGACGGCGATTTCATCCAGTCCCGCCACACGCTCCAGCACGTGCGCGACGACTGGGCCCCGGCCCTCGCGGACCGCAGCAACTACTCGAAATGGATGGACAACGGGGGTACGACACTCCAGCAGCGCGCCAACGCCAAGGCGCGCGAGATTGTCGAGGAGCATCGCGCGCCGCGCCTGCCGGCGCAGGTCGTGCAGCGCCTCGAAGAGGTCGTCCAGGCGTAGATCGGGTTTCCATACTCGGCGGAGTGAGCGAGCCATGTACCAAAACCGAGACACAGGCATCCAAACCATCCGCGCGCGCCCGGACCGCCGCTGCTACGGCATGGGGCTTGGGATCATTCTCCTGGACGATGTCTATCCCGGCTTTCCCGGCGACGTGCGCAACGCGAGCGCCTATCCCTTTCCCATCCAGTACGAGGTGGCCGAAGGCGTGGATGTCTGGGCGCTGGTGAAAGGCGAGGACAAATCGCCCTGCCTGGAGCCGGTGCTGCGCGCCGCGCGCAAGCTGCAGAGGATGGGCTGCCGGGCCATCGCCGCCGAATGCGGCTACTTCGCCTACTTTCAGCGGGAGGTGGCGGCGGCACTGGACGTGCCGGTCTTCATGTCCAGCCTGCTCCAGGTGCCGTGGGCCCAGCAGGTGGTCGGCCCAAACAAGGTCGTGGGCATCGTCGTCGCGCAACGCCACTGCCTTTCGCCGGCCCACCTGGAGGCGGTCGGCGTCCTGCCCGGCAGCAACTATGCCGTGTACGGGGCGCAGGACGACGGCTGCTGCCCCGAGTTCGATCACCTGTGGGAGCTGCCCCTGCGCACCGACCCGCCGTCGGCCGTCTACGACAAGGCCGAGCGCGAGATGGTGCAGGTGGCCCGCGACTTTTGCCGGGCCCATCCGAACATGGGCGCCCTGGTTCTGGAGTGTACCGGCATGCAGCCCTTTGCACGCGCCGTCCAGCGCGAGGTCGACCTGCCCATCTTTTCCTGGGGCACGCTGCTGGACTATGCCTATTCCATCGCGGTCCACCGCGACTACTACGGACACGTTTGAGAGGTGACCCTTGATCGAAACCCACAGCATCCTTCAGCCCAACGCCCACTACTCCCGCATGGGCCATGAAGAGCGCGACAAGATCCACCGCGCCACGCTCGAGGTCCTGGAGCGCATCGGCGTGGATGTGCACGACGAGCGGGCCAGGGACCTCCTGGTCGAAGGCGGCGCCCGTGCCGATGGTATCCGCATCCGCATCCCAGAGTACATGGTAGCCCAGGCGCTGGCGGTCACGCCCAGGCGCCTGACGCTCTACGACCGCTTCGGCCGGGCAGCCATCCGGGCCTGGGGCTACAACACATACTACGGCGGCGGCTCCGACTGCCTGAACGTCCTCGACCACCGCACCGGGCAGCGGCGGCGGCCGGTGCTGGCCGACGTCGTGGAGGCAGCCACCCTCCAGGATGCCCTGCCGGAACTGAGCTTCGTCATGTCGATGTTCCTGCCCGAAGACGTGGACCAGAGCATCTACGACCGCTACCAGATGGAGGTGATGCTCAACCACACCACCAAGCCCATCGTCTTTGTGTCGCCCGATGTGGAGGGCTGCATCGCCGCGGTCGAGATGTGTGAGGTCGTGGCCGGGGGAGCCGAGGCCTTCCAACGCAAGCCCTTTGCCACCTGCTACATCAACGTCACCTCCGGGCTGATCGCCAACGCCGAAGCCCTGCAAAAGTGCATGTTCCTGGCGGGAAAAGGCCTGCCCATGCTCTATATCCCGCTCAACGCCGGCGGCGTCAACTCGCCGGTCACGACGGCCGGCTGTATGGCGACCATGAACGCCGGAATCCTCCTGGGCATCGTGCTCGCGCAGCTCGTGCGCGAAGGGACGCCTGTGGCCGTCCCCGGCTGGAACGGTGGCCCCTACAACCTGAAGACGATGGTCGGCAACTATGTCCTGGCCGACGAGCAGGGCGTCCCAACCGAGATGGGCAAGTACTACGACCTGCCCGTCTTCGGCCTGGGCGGCTCCACCGATTCCAAGGTGCTGGACCAGCAGACGGGCATGGAGGTGACGATCAGCCTGATGACCGCCCTGCTCCACGGCGCCAACATCGTGCACGACGTCGGCTTCATGGATGCCGGCCTCCAGGGCTCGCTACAGCTCCAGGTTATTGCCAACGACACCCTCGGCTTCATCCGGGCGGCCACACGCGGCATCGTCGTCGACGACGAGACGCTAGCCCTGGACGTGGTGGAGGAACTGGGGCCGACCGGCAACTACCTCGACCACAAGCATACCCTGCGCCACTTCAAGGAGCCTTACTACTCCAAGCTGGCCGACAAGGGCTCCCATTCGCAGTGGACCGAGCGCGGCGCGACGACGATGGAGGAGCGCGCCGCAAGCGAAGTGGACCGCATCCTGGCCAAGCACCAGGTGGAGCCTCTCCCGCCCGACATCCAGCGCGACATAAAGAGGATCGTCGAGCGCGAGCAGGCGTGGATCGATGCTCGCCGTTAGCCCCGTGCGAAGCTACGCAACTCAGCGCCGCCGTCATGCTGAGCGAAGCGAAGCATCTCGATCTCTGTTGGAGGAAACCCTTCCCCTTTGCGTGGCGCCCCATGCCCCTGCTTGACGACTTCATCGCCGCCTTCGGCGTCTGGGAAGAGGCCCGGCCCTACCTGCACCTCGTCGTCGACGGCGACGAGATGCGCCTTGTGCTTGCCCTCCGCGGCCGGCCCGCCACCGCCGCCGAGGCAGCCGGCCTGCTAGGGATGCCCGAGGAGGAGGCCGCAGACCTTCTCCGGCGCGCCTACTCGCGCTGCGTCGTGGACAAGGTCGAAGAGGGTGGGCGGGTGGCCTACGCCGCCGGCACCTTCTACAACCGGCTGGACCACTTTGCCAAGTACGAGAACTGGGACGATATCCCCGCCGCCGACCGCCGGGCGATCGACCGCCGCTTCCTCGACGAGTTTATCGCCCTCCACCGGCCCGCCATCGAGCGCAAAATGCGGGGGCTCGAGGTCGAGTGCGCGCCGCCCAACGACACCGTCCTCCTGCTGCCCGAAGTGGAAGAGATGCTCGATGCGGCCACGGTGATCGCCCTCCAGCCATGCGACTGCCGGCGGCTCGGCCAGTTCTGCGGCCGCCCGGTGGGCACATGCCTCAACCTCGACGACAGCGCTCGTGCCATCCTCGACCGGGGCCACGGCCGGCCGCTCGACCGGGAAGAGGCCAAGGAGCTCGTCCGCTGGGCCGACAGACAGGGCCTCATGCACACCGCGGACGGCGCCTGGCGCGCGCACGGGCTGCACGCCATCTGCAACTGCTGCGCCTGCGACTGCTACCCCTTCCGCGCGGCGCAGCAAGTGGGCAGCAAGGGTGTGTGGCCCCGCAGCCGTTGGGTCGCGGCCTATGATGCCGCGGACTGCACAATGTGCGGCGCCTGCGTCCGCCGCTGTCACTTTGGCGCCTTCTACCACGACGGCACGACTGCCCTTGCCGGCGGAAAGGAAAAGGCAACCGTCCGGTTCGACGCTGCCCGCTGCTGGGGATGCGGCCTGTGCGCCAATACCTGCCCGTCGGGCGCGGTAGTCATGGTCTGTCTGGACGACGGCAGCGGCACGCGGGAGGTTGGGTGAGGCACAGCACGTGACAGACCAATTCCCCGTTGCAAGCCCGGCCCCCTTCCGAATCGCGCGCGTTGTGGCCATCCCGGCGCTGGGCGCCGCCAGCGGCGATGGGCCGGCCGAGTCGGTGTCGGTTGGGCTTCTGTTCGAGGGCGGCACCTTGCCCGTTGCCTGGGGCGATTGTGTCGCCGCGCCGGGACCGGCCTTTGATGCGGCCGCGGGGTTGGCCACGATCGAGCGGTTCGTCGCACCTGCTCTGCAGGGCAGGGCATTCGGCCGCTTCCGGGATGCGGCGGCCTGGATGGAAACGCTGGCCGAAACGGTCGAAGAAGAGCGCCTCGTGCCAGTAGCGGACCCGTCGCGGCGCGCGCTCTTCGCCTCGCCCCTGCGCGCCCTGCGTGGCGGACAGGACGCGCAAGGCCCTACCGAGCGGGTGTCTGTGGAGCGGCCCCTGCACCCGGCGGTCCGCTTCGGCGTGAGCCAGGCGCTGCTGCAAGCGGTCGCCTGGCAGCGCGGCCTGACCATGGCGGAGGCGCTCGCCTCTGAATGGGACCTCGCGCCACCGCAGCTTCCCGTGCCGCTGCTCGCCGACCTGGGGCCTGACTTCGAAACCGGCGCCGCCCGTGCCATCGCCCGCCGCCTTCCGTACTTCTCCCTCGACCTGCCTGGTGGCACCCGGGGCGCGGCGCCGTCTGCTCGCATCGCCTCGCAGCTCGCACAGTTGCTCCGCTGGCTGGGGGACAACGTCCGCGAGCTGGGCGACGACGAATACCGTCCCACTCTCCACCTTGACCTGAACGGCGCGCTGGGGCTCTTGTGCGAGCACGAGCCCGGCAAGATCCTGGGGCACCTCTACGGCTGGGAGGCCGTCGCCAGACCCTGCCGGCTGCAGATCCAGGACCCGGTCGTCCTCGATGGCTGCGATGAGCAGATCCAGGCGATGCGCACGCTGCAGGACTATATGCGGGCGCGCAAGATGAGCGCGCAGCTTGTGGCCGGCGAGTGCGCCGTCACCCTGGACGACATCCGAGCCTTTGTCGAGGCCGGCGCCGCCGGCATGGTCCGGATCGACCTGCGGGCCCTGGGAGGCTTGCACAACACCGTCGACGCCGTCCAGGCCTGCAAGGCCGGCGGGGCGGGCACTCTGCTGGACGCCGGCTATGTCGATTCTTGCATTGCGACGCGGGCCGCGGTGCATGTGGCGCTGGCAAGCGGAGCGGACGTGCTAGTGCTCCGCCAGGGCATGAACGGGGATGCAGCGAGCCTGGCCCAGGCCGAGATGGCGCGCGCTCTGTGCGAGCTTGCCCTTGGACGATAGACGACGGACGATGGACCATGGGCAGTAGCTTGTGGTCCATGGTGAATCGTCCGTATGACAAACCAGGAGATGCCTGAAATGACGTTGCATGACCATGCGATTCCCACCCTTTCCATGTTGAGCCGGGCGCAGTGTGAAGCGATCCACCGCGCTTCGCTCGAGATCCTGCGCCGCACCGGAGTGCGCATCTATCACGCCGGGGCTCTCGACCTGCTGGCCGGTACCGGCGCACTCACGAGCGACGGCAACCTCGTGCGCTTCCCACCCGGCCTGGTCGAATGGGCGCTGCGCCAGGCCCCCTCGCGCGTGACCCTCTGCCGCCGCGGCACCGGCCAGGCCGCCGCCGCCCTGGAGGGCCGCCAGGTGAGTTTTGGCACCGGCTCCGACTGCCCCAACTACCTCGACCCGCGCACCGGCGAGCGCCGCCCTTTCACCGTCGTTGACCTGGTCGATGCCGTGCATCTGGTCGACGCCCTGCCCGAGCTCGATTTCTGCATGTCGATGGGCATCCCCTCCGATCTGGGCGGCGGGAATGCCTATCGCGCCCAATTTGCCCTGATGCTTCAGCACACCGCCAAGCCGGTCGTCTTTGTGTGCGACGACCGTGCCGACTGCGAGGCGATCGCCGCCATGGCTGCGGCGGCCGCCGGCGGCTTCGATGCCCTGCGCCTGAACCCCACCCTCCTCCTCTACTCCGAGCCATCCACTCCCCTCAAACACTCGGAAACGGCCACCGGCAAGCTCCTCTACATGGCCGAGCAGTCGCTGCCCATCGTGCACAGCCCGGCACCGATGATGGGCGGCACGGCGCCGGTGACCATGGCCGCCGGGCTGGCTCTGGGCAACGCCGAGGTCCTCTCGAGCCTGGTGCTGCACCAGCTCAAGCGCGCGGGTGCGCCCTTCGTCTATGGCAGCGGGCTGCACCACATGGACATGAAGACGACGATCAGCGTCTACAGCGCCCCCGAGTTCCAGGTGGCGCGCGTTGCCGTCGCCGAGATGGGGCGCTTCTACGGGCTGCCGACCTGGGGCTATGCCGGCCACTCGGATAGCTGTTCCATGGACGAGCAGGCGGCGGCCGATGCGGCCGTGTCGGTATCGGTGGCCCTGCTGGCCGGCAACAACCTAGTGCACGACGTCGGCTACCTGGAGGCCGGGCTGACCACCTCGCCGGAGATGATCGTCTTCACTGCGGAACTTGATCTCGATGATGCGGCACTTTATGGGCGGCCTGTCCCTGGACTCCGAGTCGCTGGCGCTGGAGGTGATCCACAAGGTCGGACCCGGCGGCGATTTCCTGACACAGAAGCACACGCTGAAGCACTTTCGCGAGATGTGGCAGCCCTCTCTCTTCGACAGGCGGAGGAGCGACGAGTGGGTCGCGGCCGGCAGCCCGCGCCTGGGAGCTCGCCTGCGCGAGCGCACCCTGGCCCTCATCCAGGACCACCGGCCGGAGACGCTGCCCACCTCCGTCCAGGCACAAGTCGACTACATCCTGGCCCAGGGGTAGGCCGGGCCCAGACCCTACAGAGTCTCGGTAGGCCGAGCATGCCGGCACTGAAACAGGATATCTCCTTTCGGCTCAACGGGCAGGACGTCACGCTCGAGGCCGAGCCCGGCCGTAGCCTTCTGCGCGTTCTGCGCGACGACCTGGGCCTGACCGGCACCAAGCAGGCGTGCGACGGCGAGGGCAGGTGCGGCGCGTGCACCGTCCTCCTCGACGGCAAGGCGGTGCACTCCTGCCGGACGTCCATCGCCAAGGTCGCCGGCAGGCAAGTGATGACCGTGGAAGGCCTGGCGCTGGCGGGTTGCCTTCACCCCCTCCAGCAGGCCTTTGTCGATCACGGCGCGGTGCAGTGCGGCTACTGCACGCCCGGCATGCTCATGTCGGCCGCTGCCCTCCTCAACCGCACCCCAAACCCCACGCGGGAGCAGATCGTCCGCGCTCTGAACGGCAACCTCTGCCGCTGCACAGGCTACCGGGCCATCTTTGAGGCCGTCGAGGCCGCGGCGGCCGTGCTGCGGGGCGAGGCCGTCATGCCGCGCCCGGGCCCGGCGGTGCTCGGCGGCTCGCAGGTGCGGGTGGACGCCGTCGACAAGGTGACGGGCGCGGCACAGTACGCCGAGGACGTCCCGGTCCCTGGCCTCCTGCATGCCGCCGTGGTGCGCAGCCCCCTGCCCCATGCCCGGGTGATCGGCATCGACCCCGGCCCGGCCCTGGCGCTGCCTGGCGTCGTCCGCGTCCTGACGGCGGCCGACATTCCCGGCGCCAACTCGCTCGAAGGCTTCAGCCGCGACGAGCCGCTGCTCACCCTAGTCGGCGACACGGTGCGGACGGTCGGCGCTCCGGTGGCCCTGGTCGTGGCCGCCTCGCCGGAGGAGGCCCGCGCCGGTGCCGGCGCGGTCCAGGTTGGCTACCGCGCGCTGCCGGCTGTCTACGATCCAACCGAGGCCATGCAGCCCGGCGCTGTGCAGCTCTACCCCAACGGCAACGTGCTGAGCCACTACGAGATGTGCTTTGGCGACATGGGGCCCGCGATGGCCGGCGCCGAGGTGGTCGAGGCCGCCTACCAGACACCCTATGCCGTGCCTGCGGCCCTCGAGCGAGAGACGGTCCTCTGCTACCCCGGCGAGCCGCCAAGCCTGGTCGTGGTGGCCGGCCACCAGCAGCCTCACTGGGCGCAGACGTGGATCGCCGCGGCCCTGGCGCTACCCCCGAAGCAGGTGCGCGTCATCACCCCGCCGATGGGCGGCACCTTTGGCGCCAAGCAGGACCCGTGGCCGCTCATGGCCGGCGCGCTCGCCGCCTACTGCGTTGGCCGGCCTGTCCGCCTGGCCTACAGCCGCCGCGAGGCGTTCGACGCCTCGCCCAAGCGCCATCCCTACACCATGGCCTTCCGGATCGGGGCGCGGCGCGACGGGACCTTGACCGGCCTGCACGTCCGCATTGTGGCGAACACCGGTGGCTACGACGGCGGAGGCTGCCACATCCCCAACTTTGCCGTCGTCGCCGCCGGCGGCCCCTACCGCTGGCAGGCGGTGGACGCCGCCGCCTGGTCTGTCTACACCAACGGTCCCAAGGCAGGGCAGATGCGCGGCTTTGGCACGCCCCAGGCGACCCTCGGCCGGGAGTGCACCCTGGACGAGCTGGCCGCCCGGCTGGGGCTGGACCCGCTCGAGTTCCGGCTGCGGAACGCCATCGACGACCAGACCGTCACCTTCCTCGGCTATCCCCCGGCCGAAACCATGGGCTACCGCCAGTGCCTCGAAGCAATTCAACCCCACTACCGGGCGGCCCTGGATTCTGCCGCCGAGGCCAACCGGGCGCGGGCGTCCGGGCCCCAGCGGCGCGGCGTCGGCGTAGCCGGCATGTGGTATCGCTTCGGCAAGGCCGGCCGCCTGGAAAGCGAGGCACGCGCCGAGCTGGGGCTCGACGGCCGGGTCACCCTCTTCTTCTCTGCGCCCGACTACGGCCAGGGGACGACCACCGTCATGGCCCAGCTCGCGGCCGAGGCGCTCGGGCTGCCGCGCGAGGCACTGCGCCTCGTGAACGCCGACACCGCGGCGACGCCCGACAGCGGCATCCAGGGGGCGTCTCGCAGCACCTACTGGGTGGGCGGCGCTGTGCAACGCGCTGCCCAGGCGCTGCGCGAGCGAATCCTCGGGACGGCGGCCGAGATGCTGGATTGCGGCCCTGACCGGCTTGCGCTCACCGCCGGCGCCGTGCAGGTGCCCGGCGGCGCGCTGGCATCGCTGCGCGAGGTGGCCGCCGAGATGGAGCGCATCGGTCAGTCACGCCAGGTGTCCGGCCTCTTTGCGCCTGCGGTCGGTCGCGACCTCCGGGAGAGCAGAAGGCCCGATTACCTTCCATTCTTCGTGGCCGGGGCGCACCTGGTCGAGGTAGAAGTTCACGCCGAGGCCGGCCGGGTTGAGGTCCTCCGGGTCGTGGCCGCACACGACGTGGGGCGCGCCGTCAACCCCGAAGGCGCGCGCGGCCAGATCGAAGGCGCGGTCCTGATGAGCCTGGGGGCAGCACTGGTGGAGGAGTACGTACCGGGGCAGACGACCGGCTTCTCTGACTACACCATGCCGTCCGCCCGCCTTGCTCCCCCGATCGAGGTCATCCTGATCGAGGTCCCCAGCCGCTGGGGGCCTTTCGGGGCCAAGGGCTTGGGCGAGTCGGCGACGCTCGCCACGGCGCCGGCCATCCTGAACGCCATCGGCAACGCCACTGGCGCCCGGGTGCGCCAGATCCCGGCAACCCCCGAGCGCGTGCTTGCAGCGATCCGGCTGGCGAGCGCCGCCCGCGATCGGTAGCCCCTCGAGATTGACAAGGCGGGGAAGGGGGAGCAAGGTAGAAGTATCATGATCCCGCTTATCGAAGACAACGCCCTCGTTCTCTTGCAGGGGGACAGCATCACGGACGCTGGCCGGGCCTATGCTGACGGCAGCGACCTCGGCACAGGCTATGCGATGCTGGTCGCGGCCTGGTTTTCGGCCGCCCACCCCGAGAAGCGTGTGCGCTTTATCAATCGCGGCATCAGTGGAAACTGCGCCCGCGATCTGCGGGCGCGCTGGCAGCGCGATTGCCTGGACTTGCTGCCGGACTGGGTCTCGATCTTGGTCGGCGTCAACGACACCTGGCGCCGCTACGACAGCGACGACCCGACGCCGGTCGAGGCCTTTGAGCGCGACTACCGTGCCATCCTGACCGCGGTGCATACCCACCTGAAGGCGCGGCTGATCCTCTGCGAGCCGTTCCTGCTCCCGGTGCCGGATGACCGCATCACCTGGCGTGAGGACCTGGACCCCAAGATCGCGGCCGTGCGCCGGCTGGCGCGGGAGTTCGAGGCCATCTACGTGCCACTGGACGGCCTATTTGCGGCGGCCGCAGCACGCCGCGAGCCGGCCTTCTGGCTGCCCGACGGCGTCCATCCTACCCCGGCCGGCCACGCGCTGATCGCGCAGGCCTGGCTGAGAGCGGTAGGCGCGCTGTGAAACCGGCCACCCTGATGCTCGAGACTCTGGTCTGAACGCCAATTCGTTGACTCTCCAACTACTGGGAAAAGTCACGAGCGACGGGCAGTGGACGGCCTGGTAGAATGCCGAGGGCATAGCCAAGGGTCATCTGTGGCTACTGCAGGCTCAGATAGGCTCCCTGCCCCGCACTTGCACAACGCGCGGTTCGCGGGTATGATGGAGTCAACAGCATATGAGTATGCAAACGAAAAGGAGACACACAATGGGAGA
This sequence comes from uncultured Chloroflexia bacterium, assembly GCA_963701775.1. Lineage (GTDB taxonomy): Bacteria > Chloroflexota > Anaerolineae > JAAYZQ01 > JAAYZQ01 > DAOQVR01. The sequence continues at coordinate 80,006 of CAVPBH010000018.1, read as the reverse complement.
CAAGGGTGAGAAGAACAAGAACAAGGCGCGGAAACAAAAGGTGACCAAGAAAGAGCAACAGGACAAGAAGAAGAAGGAAAAGCAACCGACGAGAACTCCGTAAGAGGAGTCTGGGTCCGAACGCAAGGCCCCAGTTTCTGAAAGCCCAATACCTGGAACCTAGCAGTGCCTTCAGGCCATCTCCGATGGCTGACCGGTTTTGGCCACCACCGACTTCCAAAAGATCCCGGCCCGTGGGATTCGCTTTCGTCCCAGGACCACGAGCTTCAGAGGGATCAGGACGTATTCCGTTGGCCACTGGCTGATCATAAAGTCCGTGTAGCCCGCCATGGCATTGTCCACCGGGATGGCCGTTCAGGCCGCTTATCTTGGGACGCAATCTTCCGCTCCGATGTCGTCACGGTCCGGCAGTAGGTGCGGAGCTCCTCCATCGTCCGCCACCGGTCTCTCCGGCATGCGTTTGACAATGCTGCACATCCGGTATAGGATCGAGAGGCGACAGAACCGACAACTCTCTACCGGCAGGGGCCGGCAGGTGAGCCTGCTATTTCGGAGAGCGGAGAGGAGGAGCCGTGAAGACAGCGCAGGAATATGTCGACAGCCTCAAGGCCATGAGACATAACGTCTGGATACACGGGCACAAGGTGGAACAGCCCTGGGAACACCCGCAGATTGTGCCCGGCATCAACATCGTGCGCCTGACCTACGAGTGGCCCGAGAACCCGGAGCTGCGGGACCTGGTCACTGCCACCTCGCACCTGACCGGCCAGACGATCAACCGCTTTACCCACATCCACCAGAGCACGCAGGATCTCCAGCGCAAGGTGGAGATGACCCGCCTCTACTGCCGGGAGACCGGCTGCATCCAGCGCTGCATGGGCGTGGATTCGTTGAATGCCCTGTCGGTGATCACCCACCATGCCGACGGCATGTTTGGCACGCAGTATCATGCCCGCCTGACGGAGTATATCCGCTACTTCCAGGAGAACGACCTGGTCGGCAACGCCGCCATGACCGACGTCAAGGGGGATCGCTCCCTCCGGCCTCACCAGCAGGCCGACCCCGATCTCTATCTGCGCGTGGTGGAGAGGCGGCAGGATGGCATCGTGGTGCGTGGCGCCAAGGCACACAACACGCTCGCGCCCTATGCTCACGAGTTGATCGTGCTGCCCACCCGCGACATGCGCGCCGAAGACGCCGACTATGCCGTGGCCTTTGCCATCCAGGCGGACGCGCCCGGCATCACCATGGTCTGCCGCGGGGCGGCGCCCTCGGTCAAGGGTGGGATGACGGCGCCCTTCAGCTCCAGGTACGCCAGCGTCGAGTCGCTGACGATCTTTGACGACGTATTGGTTCCTTGGGAAAGGGTTTTCCTGTGCGGCGAATGGCCGCTCGCCGGCTACCTGGCCGAGGCATTTGCCACCTATCACCGCCACTCCTACTGCGGCTGCAAGCCGGCCATCTCCGACCTCCTGATGGGGGCCGCGGCGCTCATTGCCGACTACAACGGCATCCAGAAGGCGCACCACGTCCGGGACAAGCTGACAGAGCTGGTGACCACCGCGGAGCTCGTGCACGCCTGTGGCCTTGCCGCCTCGCTGAAAGGCCAGGCCCAGCCCTCGGGCACCTTCATGCCTGACCTGGTCTATGCCAATGTCGGCAAGTACTACGCCGGCACGACGCTGCATCACGAGTTCGAGATCGTGCAGGATTTGGCCGGCGGCCTCCTGGTCACCATGCCGTCTGACGAAGACTACCAGAGCGCCGAGCTGGGCCCTGCCCTCAGGAAGTACCTGGCCGGTCCGGCGAGTCTCGCCGTGGACGACCGCGTGCGCTGCTTCCGGCTCATCGAGGACATCACTGCCTCCAAGTTTGGGGGGCTGCTCATGGTGGCCGGCGTGCATGGGGGCGGCTCGCCCGAAGCGGAGAAGGTCGCGATCCTGCGCAGCTATGACCTGGAGAGCCGCAAGACCCTGGCCCGCCGTGCGGCCGGCATCCAGGGATAGAAAGGACACTTGGCACCTGCCGGCGCGGTGGCGTCACGCCGCCTCGGACACCGGCGCAAAGTACTGGGCGGCGTTGAGGCAGATCCGATCCTGCCCGGCGTCGTAACGCACGCCCTTCTCCCGGCCGCGGCCCACCAACCCATCGCCGCCGGCTCCGAATCGCGCCCGGGGCCCGCAGGCTGCTCCCCCAGGCACGACGTCGTCTCGACGACCAAGACGATGCGTTGTGGGCCGGGAATGCTACACTGCGTTCCTGGCCCTGATGAAGAACCAGTGCTTTCGGCGGGTGGTCTCTGCCAGCTCAAATCCGGCCTCCTGGAGCAAGCGGCCCATACCTGCCGCAGATTGCTCCCTGGCTTGTACGCCATATGCCGTGTGTATGCTGGGCTTGTCCGGAAGATCCACTTGCAGGCGAATGGCGAACAGCTTGCCTTTGGGGGCCATCTCGGCATCCCAAATCCAAAACTCGCCGCCCTTCTTGAGGACCCGCCGGGTTTCGCCGAACACCTCCTTCAGCACGCCGCTCGACATGTACATGCAACTGAAGAACGCCGTCGCGTTGTCGAAGGAGTGGTCTGCGAACGGCAGCGCGGTTGCGTCGGCCACCACCCATTGGGCCTCGGGGGCCTTGCCCCTGGCTTCGTCGATTTCGGATTCGTGCTTATCGACGGCGACGACCCTGGCTCCGCCAACCTGGGCGATCACGCCCTCTCCGCCACCTCCGATATCGATGACCTTGCCCTGGGGGATTGCCTCGATGCGAATGTGCTGCTTTGGCTTTGCCAGTGCGCTGAACACCATTCGGACCGTAGAAGTGAGCTCCATGAGTCCAGTATACCTTCAAGCGCCGGGCCGGTCAAGAAGAGGAACCGTGTGCCTTCGGGTACTGGGGGGAGGCTCAGCCTCCCCCGCGCCGGTTCACCCCATACCCTGCGGGCGGGTAAGGTGCAGGCACTCCGGCGTGATCTCCCTGAGCACGTCTCTCATAGGGCAATTCGGCACATTGACACCCAGTCCGATCCCAAGCATGAGGGTGCCGGTGGGCAGGCACGGGTTGGGAGTCCGAGCCCTATCACTCTATCAACGTTGTGGGGCATATGGTATTGATTTGGCAGAAACAATTATCGCACCCAGAGGTGAATCACTCGCGATCAGGCGCCCCTTCCGCGAGATGGGGCCAGGTGATGGGCGTGATCCGCCGGTTCGGTGGGGCGGAGCGGCTGCAGGGCACTCTGGAGGAGATTCAGGCACGGCTGTATGCCGCCTGAGCGCAGACCCCTCGCCGGGTATTGACAGAGTAGTGCCTTTGGATATACTAAAGCCATACCGCGCTCCGGAGGTGAGGGGATGGCAACGAAGGTAATGGTCTCTTTTCCTGACGAGTTTCTCGTCGAAGTCGATCGTTTTGCCCAGGAAGAGCACCGCAGTCGCAGTGAGCTGGTCCGCGAGGCTCTTCGGTACTACATCGGCCTGCGCCGATCTCGGGGGCGTCCCGGCGCCAACCACACGGTGCGCCACGCGATCCTGGTCCAGGACAGCCTGTCTCGCGCCGCGCCTGGAAGCGGCGAGGATTCCACGGACGACATCCGACGCTGGCGCGAGGCGCGTGGATGAACCAATTCGTCGTGCCCGACACCTCGGTCGTCATCAAGTGGTTCCGGCAGGGGGAGGTCGTGGCCGAAGAGGCTAAGGCTCTGCGATCCGCCTACCTCGACGGAGAGATTCAGCTCACCGTGCCCGCCCTCCTGGCCTACGAGCTGGCCAACGTATTGCGTTACAAGGACGACTTGACTACGGCCCAAGTCGAGGAGGCCGTGCAGAGCCTGTTCGACCTGGATCTCGAGTGGGTGCCGCCCTCCGCAGCACTGATGCGCCGCGCCGCCGCCATCGCCCGCGCGGCGGGCGTGACGGTGTACGATGCCGCGTTCGTCGCGCTGGCCGAGAGCGTCCAGGCGACCTTTGTCACGGCAGACGAGCAGTTGGTCCGCCGCCTGGCGGCCTGGCCCTTTGTACTCCACCTGGGCGATGTGCAAAGTACAGGACAGAATGATTGAGCCGCTCCCCCTCTTCCGCCTGCCCAAAACCCGCGAATCCCTCTCCGCCAACATCTGGCGCGCCTGCGACATCCTGCGCCGCGACAGCAACTTCCAACATCAAGCGCCGGGCCGGTCAAGGAGTAGAGCGTGCCGTCCAGCACTGGGAGCGCGACTCAGGCTCCTCACAGTGCCGGTTCACCCCAGGTCCTGCGGGCGGCTTGCAGCGTGCAGGCACTCCGGCCTGGTCTCCCTATGCACGTTCCTCATGGGGCAATTCGGCACATTGACATCCAGCCCGTTCCCAGGTATGATGCGCCCGGGTCCGTGGCGAATCGGCAGTGCTTGCCCGCGCCAGTAGGAAACCTTCTTGTTTGGGCGGACTCGTGGCCCAAGGGAAGAGGCCAACGCAACAGGAGTTGCCAAGATGACAGTTCCTCTCTCTCCCCTGGGGGCGAGCGCTGCCGGCGACGAGTCGGCCGTGGAGCGCGGTCACAAGGACTCTATGCCTCGCCGGTGCAGCAAATGCGGCAAACGGCCGGGCAGCGAATACGCGTTCTACTTCGGCAACGGGGTGAGCTCGACGCGCACGTGGAGCGGCAACCAGAAGACGACACAAACTCAGTACGCGATGGGCGGCAGGGGAACGGCGTTCGTATGTGATGAGTGCATCACGCAGGAGGTGCGCAGCCGGTTTCTCTTGGCGGCCGTTCTCCTGATTGCACGTGCCCCGGTGAGGGGATTGGGTCTGGAATCGGGAAGGGAGAGCAACGCGGCGGATGCCCCTGAATGAAGCCGATACCCGGGCGCAACTCATAGAGCCCAGGCTCCGAGCGGCCGGCTGGACCGACAGCCTGATCACGCGCGAGCACTTTTACCGGCGCGACCACCCCTACACGGCCGGGCGCATCTACCTGGTCGGCGACGAGGCGCGGCGACGCGAGCCGCGTCGCGTGGATTACCTCCTTCGCTACACCGATGCCTTTCCCATCGCCGCGGTCGAAGCCAAAGAGGAGAGCTGCTCCGCCGACGCCGGACTCGAGCAGGCCAAGCGTTATGCCGGGGACCTGGGCTTAGCCTTTGCCTACTCGACCAACGGGCACGGCATTGTCGAGTACGACTTTTTTGTGCACGAGAGCCGCGATCTGGATGCCTTCCCGGCCCCGCCCGACCTCTGGCGGCGCTGGCAGCGCAATGCAGGACTGCATGCTCCACTTCCGGGGGGCAGGGGTCAGGCAGTCCACGATCCCAGGGATGCCTTCGCCTCCGGCCGGTTCGAGAGCCCTCTGCTCCACCCGTACTGCCCCAGGAGCCAATGCGGCAAGGACCCCTTCTACTTCCAAGAGGCGGCCATCACCCAGGTGATACAGCGCATGATGCGCAACCAGCGCCGCATCCTGCTGACCATGGCAACCGGCACGGGCAAGACCTTCGTCGCCTTCCAGATCGCCTGGAAGCTTGCCCGCTCCGGTTGGCTGAACCGGTTGCACCCGGACCACCCCGGCCGCGTCCTGTTCCTGACCGATCGCGTCGTGTTGCGCGACCAGTCCTACAACAGCTTCTCGCCCTTTGCCGGGGGCACCAGCGACCCCCGGGCCGTCCTCCAGGGCGGAATGCCGAGCCTCAACCGCGACCTCTATTTCGGCATCTACCAGACCCTGTGGAGCGAGGACGACCAGGGCCGCAGGCTCTTCGCGCGCTTCCCGGCTGACTTCTTCGACCTGGTGATCATCGACGAGTGCCACCGCTCCGGCTTTGGCACGTGGCGCGAGATCCTGGACCATTTCCAGTCCGCCATTCACCTCGGCATGACCGCCACGCCCAAGCAGGACGAGAGCGTGGATACCTACGACTACTTCTGCCGGGAGGAACGCGAGGTAGCCGTAGATGTCGGGATCCAACGGCGGGGACGCGCCATCCGCCGGCCTACGAGTACAGCCTTGGCCAGGGGATCGACGACGGCTTCCTGGCGACCTATAAGGTGCACAAGGTGCGAACCACCGTCGACCGGGCCGGCCTGCACATCCACGAGGCGCGCGAGCAGGGCGCCGAGATCTATGTGCCCGAGGGGGCCGAGATATGCGACGTATACCACACGCCCCAATTCGAGCGCGAGATCACCCTGCCCGACCGCACCAAGACGATGTGCGACCACCTGGCCGGCCTGCTGCGCCGCACCGGGCCCATGGACCGGACCATGGTCTTTTGCGTGGACATGGCCCACGCCCGCCTGGTGGCCGAGAAGATACAGAACCACTTCAGCTCGCTCGGCTACGACAACTATGCCGTGCCCATCATCTCCGAGGAGGGCGAGGAAGGCCGGCGCACCCTGGAGCAGTTCCAGGACAGCGACAAGCGGGTGCCGGTGGTGGCCACTACGGCCGAGCTGTTGTCGACCGGCGTGGACGTGCCCTCGTGCCGCAACATCGTCTTCATGAAGACCCTCGCTTCACCCCTCCTCTTCAAGCAAATCATCGGCCGGGGCAGCCGCGTGGACCCGGCCACCGGCAAGCTCTGGTTCCGCATCGTCGACTATACCGGGGCCACACGCCTCTTCGACGAGTGGGATCGCCCGCCCGGCCCGCCGCCCTCCGCGCCTGTCGGACCACGAACGGCCACGCTGGAGGTCCAGGTTGTCTTTGCCGAATCGGGCGCGCCCATCGCCGGCGCGTCGGTGATCGTGCTGACCGGCCCGAACGAGCAGCAGGGGCCATTCCCCTCGGACGAGGACGGCCGCTTCCGCTTCACCCATCTGCCGGCCGGGGGCGTGACCCTCATCGCCGGCGGCACCGGTCTCCGCCGTCGACAGACTAGAGTAGAGACCCTGGCCGGCGAGACGGTGACGATCGTCGTCGAGCTCAAGCTGGAGGCGAAGACGGTCGAGCGCATCCGGGTGGAAGGGCTGGAGGTGACCATCGCCGACGAGGCCACCTTCCTGGTAGAGGCCACAGGCGAGCAGTTGTCGCTCGAGCAGTACCTCGACCACACCCGCCGCAAGGTCGCGGGCTACGTGCCCGAATGGGTGCGGCTGGCACAGGTGTGGTCCGAGCCCGAGGCGCGCCGTGCACTCCTCGAAGACCTCCGGCGGGCCTCCATCCACGTCGATGTGCTGGCCGAAGTGCTCGGCCAACCCGAGGCCGACCAGCTTGACCTGTTGGCCCACATTGCCTTCGATCGGCCGCTCCGCACCCGCCGCGAGCGCGCCAGAGCCTTTGAGACGCGCGAGGGCGCCTTCGTCGGCCGCTACCCCGAGGAGGCCCGCGAGGTGATCCTGGCCCTCCTGGACAAGTATCGCATCGGCGGTGTCGAGCAACTGGCCGACGAGCGCGTCTTCCGCACCAGCCCCTTCCGCGAGATGGGCCAGGTGACGGGCGTGATCCGCCGGTTCGGTGGGGTGGAGCAACTGCAGACGACCCTTGGCGAGATTCAGGCACGGTTGTACGCTGCATGAGAAGCTCGTAAGGCTGAGGAGTGGCGGTGACTATACCAGGACTAGAGTTGGTGATTGGCGCCATCGTGGAGATGGGCGTGGCGGAGATTGTCGAGTGGGCAAAGAGACAGGAAGCTGTTGTGCGAGCGCTGAAGAGGTTTGGCCTGGAGCCTGATCCTCCTCCAACGGACTTTGAGGGCGCGTATGTTCATGCGCTGGTGAGTTTCGGTATCGACAAACCCCGGGCCGTGCTCGAGTTGTTCAGGCACGATCGTATCCGGAGCGCATTCAGACAGGCCTACGAGGTCGGGAATCTCAATCTAGTTGCTACGGAAGCCCAGGATCTGATAGATTGGCATGCCCTTGGGGAAGACTTCCGAAAGATGGACGTAGACCCCAAGAGGTTTGTCGTCGAGTTCTTGCAGTGCTTTCAGGCGGTGGTAGACCGAAGCCATACCGTGTATGAGGTGCGAATCGAACAGAAGGTTGATAGAATCTCATTAGGTACTTACAGGAGTTATCTGCCGAGACTGGATGAGATACTGAGCATACCATCGCGCATCAGCCCCACCGGACAAGGAGACGGTAGAGAGAGAGGTTCAGGAGCGGGTACTCGATGCGCAGATAGATGCTGTTGAGAGACTCATTGAGAAAGGAAAGGCGGCGACGGCCAAGGGTATCCTGCTTGGACTTGTAGCGAGCTCGGACAACGAGACCCTGCCTGCCAGACTGCGCTTCCGCCTGCGAGATCATACTCGCGAATTGTTGTTTAGGTCTTGGAGAGAACGTGGAAGCGGCGCGCCACATCGAGAGAGCTCTGGAGATGGACCCTGGCAACCCGAAGGCACTGGCCAATTCCGCTCTGGGCAAGCTCATTCTACGCGAACATGAGGAAGCGATGCGTCAGGCTCTACAGGCGCTCCGGATCCAGCCCGATCAGGAAACGGCCCTGAGCGTACTGATCCATGCGTTGGCGAGTCTGGGACGATTTGACGCGCTGGGGGATGATGTAAGAATCCGCGCCGAGCAGTATTCTGGCGGTCGTCGGGCACTGGCCATGTTTTGCGCGGCGAGTGGTGATAACGAGAAGGCCGAAAGGCTGTTCAGGCAGAACATTGAGTCGGGCGCGTGCAGCCCACAGGACCAGGCTTTGCTTGCCCAGTTGCTCGCTGGCGCAACCCAGGAGAAGCTCCGATGGCTGCAGTTGCCGCCGTGGCGGATCCCTGAGCAAGACCGCCGACGGCTCAGAGAAGCAGAGAAACTTGCCACTGATGCAGCAGCAGCGTGGAGCTAGATGAGAATCGTGCGCGATATCATGAAGTGCTCCTGCTGCGGGCAGGCGTTCGAGGCATTCTTCAGGAGGACGCACTCGCACTTGCTGATTGCAGGACCGTTCTGCAGGAGAATCCAGATCGCCCTCAGGCGCTGCGAAACGGAGGACTTGCAGCGCTTCGACAACGAGGGTTCGACGAGGCAATAGGCCTTCTCGAGAGAGCACTGGCCCGCCCGTGCCCACAAGATGACGTGACACTGCCGCTAGCACTCGCCTATCTCGAGACTCACCGCTACGCAGACGTGCGAAGGGTGCTCACGGAGGTGCCTGCACTCGAACTGCCCACAGACTATCGAGTCGAGCGCCTATGCCTCTTGGCTCTCGCATCGCTGGGTGCGGGGGAAAACGACCAAGTCGACGGCTATCTGCATCAGATTCTCGCGCTCGGAGAGGACTTGCCGGTCATTCTGGACGCGGTCGCCTCAATAAGGAAGGTGCAGGGCCGAGTTGAGGAGGCCAAGAACTACCTTTAAGAAGGCACTGGACAATGCTACGGGCAGTATCAGGGAGCGCGTTGCCCTCAGCTTGGCTGGAATACACTACTCCCAGGGCGAGTATGGTGCTGCAGTCCCTCTTTATGAGATGGCGATTGACCCAACGATGGATACCCCGCCAACACGCTACTATGTTGTGTCGCTACTCAACTCGGGTGACTGGAGCAAGGCGTACCGGATTGCCAGCGACATTCGACGTGGAGGAACTGCGATTCCTGCCATCTCGGCAGTAGAGGCGGCGGGTGACCGAATACCTCGGGGAGCTTAACGTTGCTCTGGATCTGTACACGCAACTGGCCCGACTAGAACCAGACAACCCCGAGCATCTGCTACGCGCAGCAGCCATCCAGATCAGGCGCAACAACCCCACGAGTGCGATGGTCCTGCTGCGCCCTATTCCTGTTCGGTTCAAGAACGACGCTGACGCGCTGATTGCTACTGCGCAACTGCTCGTACAGGCCGGGAGACCTGCAGAAGAAGCCCTCCCCTTAGCATATAGGGCGAGGCGTCTTGCATTGCACGATCCGGATACTCACATAGCCTACGTGAGCCTATTTCTGAGGGCTGAGCCAGAGTCAGGGACGTTCAATCCACAGTCAGTCGAGATTGGTACGTCTGTCCGCCTGGCCGGAGGGGAAACTGGTTGGTTCACCATACTCGAGGACGAACCTGTGGACTTGGGGAGAGGAGAACTGCTGCACACGAATCCGCTTGCGAAGAAGTTGCTCGGGCGAAAGCCCGGCGACTCCGTTGCGATTAGACAAGGGATCGCTGAGGAACCGCGAAGTGTAATCGCGGAGATTCAGAGCAGGTTCGTCAGAGCCTTCCAGGACACCCTTGACCGGTTTGGGTTGCTCTTTCCCGGGCACATTGGCATTCAGCGCGTGGCGATCGAGGAAGGCGATCCCGCCAAGTTCTTAGCTGTTACCGAACAACACATCCGGCTGGCTGAAATGGTGCGCGATGCCTACTTGGAGAAAGGCATGCCTCTTGGAGCATTTGCCAGACTCGTTGGGCGCAGTCTTACAGAGGTCTACATTGGACTCGTCAACGGCGATGGCAAGCTCAGGGCCGCCGCGGGCACCAAAGAGGAGCAGGCAGCGCAGTCGAGTCTTCTCTCAGCCACCGAGACCATTACGCTCGAATTGACGGCTCTCCTCACACTTGGGTACCTAGACTTGCTGGAGATCCCCTTGAAGAGAATTCCAGAGAGTCCTTGTTGCCCAGGCTCTGCTCGACGAGTTGCTTGAGGAAATCGAGCGGCATCGGTTTCTCGAACGAGATCATAGATATGTCACCAAGATTGACGATAGGTATGCCTTCCTAGAGGTTACGGCCGAGGTGGTCCAGCAGCGCAAGGCACGCCTGGAGGAGCTTCGAGCCTTCGTGGAAGCTAAATGCACAATTGTTGCAGCAAGCTCCGCCGCTCAGCTCGAATCGGCTCGGTTCGCGGACCTTGTGCGTGTATTCGGATACGAGCAGACTCAGCTCTGTTCTGGTGGCTAAGCAGACAGGCACGGTAATGTACTCCGACGATCTCTGTCCTGCGGGCATTTGCGGAGCGCGAGTTCTCGGTAGAGGGATTCTGGACCCAGACTGTGCTGACGGACATGGTGGACCAGGGCCTGCTCCAAGCGGACCAGTTCCACACAGCAATCGGCCGGCTGGCCCAAGCGAACTACCACTACGTATCGCTCCGCCCGGCTACTCTTGTTCATACGTTGGAAGCGCAGAGCTGGCACGCCTCGGGCGAGGCTGAGAGAGTCTTTCGCGTGCTGCAGGGGCCGGACACCAGCGCGGAGGCCGCAGCAGAGATCCTTGCCCAATGCGTCAGAGACGTGTGGATCAGACCGATCCTCTGGGAGCAGAAGTGCATGATTCTGGATCTGTGCCTCCAGACACTGCTCGCGGGTCGCTCGATGCTGCGTGTGTTGCCGCTTTTCCATCATGGACTCCGTCAGCGGATGAATCTGCTGCCCTTTCACCTCTCTGAGGTCGAGGCGCAAATTCACCTGTGGCTGCAGGCACGGCGGCTCGCCGGCCCGCCCAGCACCCTCCTGAACTGAGGCATATGTGATAACTCAACCGCCGCATCTTCAACCACGCAAGACCCGCGAATCCCTCTCCGCCAACATATGGCGCGCCTGCGACATCCTGCGCCGCGACAACAACTGCGGCGGCGTCATGGAGTATGTCGAGCACCTGGCCTGGCTCCTCTTCCTCCGCTTCCTCGAGGCCCAGGAAGAGATCTGGGAGGCCGAAGCCCGGCTTGCCGGCCGCCCCTACGAGCGCACTCTTGGCCGGCGAGCTGCGCTGGTCGGCCTGGGCGCGCAAAGACTGGAAGGCCGACGAGCTGCTGCCCTTCGTCCACGGGCGGCTCATCCCCCACCTCGCCACCCTTTCCGGCAGCCCGGTGCGCGATACCGTCGCCTCCATCTTCTCCGAACGCACCGTCATCGTCTGCGCCTCGCCCTACAACCTGCAGCGACGTGCTCGACATCGTGGACGGCATCGACTTTCACAGCCAGGACGACATCTTTACCGTTTCCCAGGTGTACGAGGACCTGCTCCAGCCGGCTGGGCAACGAAAACCGCATGGCTGGCGAGTTCTACACCCCCCGTGCCGTGGTCCGTTTCGTCGTTCACGTCGTCGATCCCCAGGCCGGCGAAACGATCTACGATCCCGCCGCGGGGTCGTGCGGCTTCCTGGCCCAGGCCTACGAGCACATCCTGGCCTGCACCGGTTCCACGCTCACCGTCGAGCAGGACGAGTTCCTGCAGCAGCGCGCCTTTCACGGCCAGGAGAAGAAGGCGGTCCCGGCGCTGCTGGGTCTCATGAACATGGTCCTGCACGGCGTCACTGCCCCGAGCGTCGCCCGGCGCAACACGCTGGAGGAGAACATCCGCGCCGTGCGCGAGCGCTACGACGTCGTGCTGACCAACCCGCCCTTTGGCGGAACCGAGAACCACCAGATCCAGGCCAACTTTCCGGTGCGGGCCAACGCCACCGAGCTGCTCTTTGTGCAGCACATCATGAAAAAGCTGAAGGCCCGCGATGGGGCGCGCTGCGGAATGGTCGTGCCCGAAGGGACCCTCTTTCGCAGCGGGGCCTTTGCGACGGTGAAGCAGGAGCTGCTGGAGCAGTTCGACCTGCACAGCGTGGTCAGCCTCCCGCCCGGCGCCTTTGCCCCCTACGCCGACGTCAAGACGGCACTCCTCTTCTTCCGGCGTCCGGGCCCCACGCGTGAGACCTGGTACTACGAGCTGCCGCTGCCCGAGGGCCTCAAGAAGTTCAGCAAGGGCAGCCCCATCCGGGACGAGCATTTCGCGCGGGCGCGTGCGCAATGGGCCGCCTGGGACGCCTACCACTGCGGCGGCCCCCGCCCGGAGCCGGCGGCCGACTCCTGGATCGTCCCTGTCGACGAGATCAAGGCGCGCGGCTACGACCTGACGGCGCGCAACCCCAACCGGCCAGAGGCCGAGGCCCACCGGCATCCGGCCGAGATCACCGCCTCGCTACTGGAGGTGGAGCGAGAAATCCTGGGCATCATCGAGGAGCTGCACGAGATGGTGGGGGATGGTGATGGGGAGTGAGGTGACGGTGGCGTGGGAGCCGCCGGCGGGGTGGGAGATGCTTCCCCTCGGTGAGGTCTGCGAGGTCAACCCGAAGCGACCGCGACTGGACCGGCACGACGATGAGCCAACTTCCTTTCTGCCTATGGCGGCAGTGGACGAGGTCGATGGCGTGATCGTCGACCTGCAGGTCAGGCCCTATGACGCGGTGAAACGCGGCTACACCTATTTCCAAGAAGGCGATGTGCTGTTTGCCAAGATCACGCCTTCAATGCAAAACGGCAAGGCGGCGATTGCCAGGGGCTGATTGACGGTTTCGGTTTCGGTTCCACCGAGTTCCACGTGCTGCGGCCATCCCCGCACATGATTCCCGAGTGGGTCTATCTGTTCTTACGGCAGAGGAGTCTCCGTGATGCGGCGATGAAGCACTTCCGGGGAGCAGTCGGCCAACAACGGGTCCCGGACAACTTCCTGCTTGCCCATTCTATCCCCCTGCCTTCCCTCGACGAGCAGCGGCGCATCGTAGCGCGCATCGAGGCGCTCTTCGATCGCATCGCGGAGGCCCGGCGGTTGCGTGGGATCGCTCGCCAAGACCTGCAGATAATGCTGTCTTCAGCACTAGAGGAGGTGCTGGACGACCCGCGAGCCAGGGGATGGCGCCTTGGCACAATGATTGATGTGGTCGAGGGTCGGCTTCAGTATGGCACGTCTCAGAAGGCTTCTGCGCAAGGCGCTGGACTGCCCGTCCTCAGGATGGGAAATGTCGTCGAGGGCCAAGTTTCCTTTGAGAACCTGAAGTGTGTGGCTCTTTCGCCGGCTGAAGAAGCCAAGTACCTCCTGCGCGAGGGAGATATCCTGTTCAACAGGACAAACAGCGCAGAGTTGGTTGGAAAGAGCGCGGTGTATCCTGGGGGCAGGCGCGCGGTGTTTGCCTCGTATCTCATACGGCTCCGTGTTGACCGTCGGCTCGCGTCTCCATATTTCGTGTGTTCGTACATCAACTCGCGGCGCGGGCGCCAGTACATCCAATCCCGACTTGTACGCGCCATTGGACAGGCGAATGTCAACGCCCGAAAACTCCTTGAAATGCCGATTCTCATTCCCCCGCTTGCCGAACAGCACCGCCTCGTCGACTACCTCGACGGCGTGCGGGCGCACGTGGCCGAGCTGAAACACCTGCAGGCGGCGTCCGCGGCCGAGCTGGACCGGCTCAGCGGGGCTGTGCTCGCCCAAGCGTTCCGTGGAGAGCTGTAGGTTCTGGAGCGTCAAGGGCACGAGGGGGGTGCGTGGCCATGGACAGTATCGAGTTACGGCGTCGCGCGGAGGAACGTGAAGACCAAAACTGGGCCTTTCGTAGTTGGCTGAAGTCCGACTGTGAGCTGGACGACGACCAACTCATGGCGATCGTGCGTGGTCTGGCCGAAGAGGTGACGGACCCAGACGGATTGCACTGCCTGCGCCAACTGCTGCCGGGCGCTGAATCCCTCTCTGGACCAGGAAGACATGCAGCGGTTGGCTCGATCTCTTGGCATGGACGTTCCCTCTCTGCAGGGCACTTGCTTGCAGAAGGGCGTGCAAGGAGGCTGGGAGCTGCCGGCTCCCTGTCCTCTGCTGGACGGCAATCTATGCCGCGTCTACGATGCTCGCCCCAAGGCCTGTCGAGAATATCCCCATCTGCACAGCGACTTTCGAGGCCACAGCATAACCCGAATCAAGGATACGTTCGTCTGCCCGATCGTATTCAACGTGGTCGAGGGGATGAAGGCGAGACTGCAGTGGCAGTCGAGTGAGAGGCTGGAATGAACAGGAGAAGGCACCAGCTACGCTGTGATCCAGTGGTGCCAGCCGAGGCTGTATGCAGGATATGAGAGGGAAGAGACATGACCTACCTTGACGCTGCCTATGCGATTCTCCAGCCCGCCGGCCAGCCGCGCTTACCGTCATCAGAAGGCTGAGCCGGTGGAGTATGGGCCTCACCCGTTGGATGTTCGTGGGCCAAGGGCGTCGACCTGGGCAATGCCTGGATCGTGTCGGCCGCCCGCCAAACTTCCGCAGCGCTGGACACTTCGGGGAAAGCTGTAGGCATGTGCGACATACCGACTGACATCTTGTCCATTCTTCGAGACACAGTGAGTCGCCGGTTGGACGTCTTGATCCTGGCAGCCCGGCAGCGGGCCAAGTTTGAGGGCTGGCTCAAGATCGAGCTGGCTGCTGCCCTGTGTGCCTCGGGAGAATTTCACAACGTGCGATTGGAGCCACCGTACAAGGGCGAAGGCAAAGCTGATCTCGGCTTTGAGATCGGCGAGGCGACCTGGTACGTCGAAATAAAGACCGCCAATACCAATTGGCGAGCCGAGGGCGTCGAGAACCGAACACGTCCCATTACCAAGAATGTCTCGGAAATCGCCGAGGACATTGTCAAGCTTCGCACCCAGTGCCCGCCGTCCAATGGGTTGATGGTCTTTGCATTGGCGCCAGTGCCGATTCGAGTCTGGGCAGGTGAGGGAGATCGACTGGCGTTTCACCTGCACCGCATTGAGGCGCTAATAATCTGCCGGAAGGTATGCTGATGCGACACTCGGCATTCATCCCGATTGAGCAGCACTTTGGCATCGCCCTCTTCGTCGTGCGAGCCGTCGAGCGGCCGCGCCCCGACAAGGTGTCCGAGAATGTCTACGCGCAGAGGAGCGCTGCGCCCTTCCTGGGCGCCTGAGGGAAGCGGTTCCACCACAAAGGAGTGCCGCTAGTCCCTATTGTCCACATCAAGATGTGGCCGCCTGGGCCGCGGATGCGGCCGCATCAAGCGCCAATCCGGAAGGCGCAGCAGTAGGTGCAGTCGATTCTGCAGGCCTAGACCTTGTACGCCGCCCCTCTGGCTGCCACCTCGACAACCAGCACGATCAAACGGTCATCCTCCACTGCATAGCTAATGCGCCAGTCGCCCACCCGCACCCGGTAGAGGTTCTCGTAGCCGGAGTGCGTCTTGCAGACCGACGGCCGCGGCTCACCTCTGACGACATCGTGCCAGGATAGCCCCTGGATGTTAAGCGGATGCTCCGGTAGACCCATAACTTGACGGGCTTTCACCTTCGCGGCATAATGCCACAAAGGTATGAGGCACATAGCTATCTATTATGGACGAATCGGCATCAAAGGAAGAGACGTGCCTGCCTTCGGGGCAAAAATCTACAAGCTCAAAGGAGACCAAGAGTATGAGTGACGAGTATCGAGCCATGTGGGAAGGGCTGGGCATCAACATGCGCCGCCACGACATGCTGCTGACGGCGCTGCCGGAGATCTTTCAGCAGGTCTACCTGAGCCAGCAGGACCGGCCGGAGGCGATGGGCTTCTTCGATTTCGTGGTATCCCAGATCCACGGGATACGCGTGAAGGAGCTGATGGACCACAAAGCCAAGGGGGGCAAGGTCTTTGGCACCTTCTGCGTCTACGTGCCGGAGGAGATCATCGTCGCCGGCGGCGGTATCGCCGTCGGGCTGTGCGGCGGCGCCGACTTTTCGGTGCCGACCGGCGAGCAGATCCTGCCCCGCAACCTGTGCGCGCTGATCAAGAGCGCCGTCGGCTTCAAGCTCGGCAAGATCTGCCCTTACTTCGAATCGGCCGACGTGATCATCGGCGAGACCACCTGCGACGGCAAGAAGAAGACGTGGGAGATCCTCGACGAATATGTGCCCACCTACGTGATGGACCTGCCCAACTGCCGGACCGCCGCCGACCGCGCGCTGTGGATCAGCGAGCTGGGCCGGTTCGTGAGCAAGGTCGAGGAGGTCACCGGAAACACCATCACGCCGGAGCGGCTGGCGGAGGCCACAGCACTCCTGAACGCCAAGCGCGCGGCGCTGCAGCGGCTCTTCGATCTGCGCAAGGCACGCCCCGCGCCGATCAGCGGCCTCGATGCCCTGCTGGCGGTCCAGATCAGCTTCTACGACGATCCGGCACGCTGTGCGCAGATGACCAACAAGCTGTGCGACGAGCTGGAAGCGCGCGTCCAGGCCGGCCAGGGAGTCGCCCCGGCCAACGCCAAGCGGATCCTGTATGCCGGCACGCCCATGCCCATCCCCTTCTGGACCATCCCGTCGCTCATCGAGGGAGCGGGGGCCGTCGTCGTGGCCGAGGAAAGCTGCACGGGGACGCGCCTGTTGGCCGGCGGCCAGACGGCCATCCCCGGAGACGGCATCGACGGGCAGTTGGCCGCCATCGCCGACCGCCAGCTCCAGACCAACTGTGCTTGCTTCACCCCCAACGACGCGCGAATCGACGACGTCCTGCGACTGGCCAGGGAGTACCAGGCGGATGGCGTAATTCACTTCTCGCTTTCCTTCTGCCAGCCCTACAACCTCGAAGGGATCCGGGTGCAGAAGGCGCTCCAGGAGGCAGGCATCCCGGTGTTGGTCATCGACGGCGATTACACCCAGGAGCAGGCAGGCCAGCTCAAGACGCGGATCGAGGCCTTTCTCGAGACGCTGTAGGGAGAGACAGATGCTGGCTGCGGGTCTGGACATCGGGTCGCGGACAATCGCATTGGTGGAGTGGGACGGCGAACGGGTGGTGCGGGCCGAAGTGGTCGACACCGGCACCGATCCGCTGGCGAACTCGCGCCGTTTGACGCAGGGACGAGCCTACGACCGGCTGGTCGGGACGGGATACGGGCGGCACCTGGTGGCCGAGCGCGAGCTGGCCGACGAAGTGACGACCGAGATCAAGGCCTACGCCATCGGCGCCTACCACCTCTACCCCGATGTCCAGACCGTGCTTGATATTGGCGGCCAGGATAGCAAAGTGATCAGCATTGGGCCGGGTGGCCGGGTCCTGCGCTTTGAGATGAACGACCGCTGCGCAGCCGGCACAGGCCGCTTCCTGGAAAACATGGCCCACGCGCTCGCGCTCGGCGTGGAGGAGTTTGGCCGTCACGCGCTGCAAGCCGAGGGCCAAGCCGTGACGGTTTCCAGCATGTGTACGGTCTTTGCCGAGTCGGAGGTGGTATCGCTGATCGCCCGCGGCGAGGACAGCCGGCGCGTGGCATTCGGCCTGCACCAGGCCATTGCCGACCGGACGAGCGCCATGGTCCGGCGGGTCGGGCTGCGCGAGCGGTTCGTCTTCGCCGGGGGCGTGGCGAACAACCCTTGCCTGCGGCAGCTCTTTGCCGAGGCGCTGGGCGTGCCGGTCACCGTACCGGACAACCCGCAGATCCTGGGTGCGCTGGGGGCCGCACTATACGCTGCGCGAACGACTGCCTAGTCCACCCTGACCGGCAGGACTCGGCGGATATCCGCGCGGACGGACTCGATCCACTCCGCCAGGGGCTAGCCGCCTCGTCCCAGCCGGTACGCCTCGTCGGCCAGAGCAAGCGCCTGGGCGGGCTGCTTCCGGATCAAGCCCAGGATGACGGCCTCGTTCGTAAGCACCCTGGCCAGCAGCTCCTTGTTCCCCATCTCCCGGCACAGCCGTTCCTCCTCCCTGTGCAGAGCAAGGGCGCCTTCCAGGTCGCCCCAATCGCGGAGGATGAGCGCCTGGCGGCCGAGCGCGACTGACAGGCCATCCTTCTGCCCCATCTCGCGGCAGAGGCGCTCTTCCTCCCTGTGCAGCGCCATGGCCCCATCCCAATCGCCCCGGCCGGAAAGGACCAGAGCCTGGTTGCACAGCGCGCCGGCCAGGCCCTCGCGGTCGCCGGACGCGCGGTAGTGGTCCACGAGGTGCTCAGACAGGCGCAGGGCTTCGGTGGGATGGCCCGTGTGCTCGAGCAGGCGGCCCAGCTTCCACACGACGTCGGGGTCATAGCCGCCCGGCGCATCCAGCACCGCCCGGTAGGCGCTCACCAAACGCAGCTCGGAACCGGCCTCGATCTGCGCCCATCGCGCCTTGACCTCGAACTCATCTGCCCCGAAAGCGGCGTGGAAGAAAAGCAGGTTCGCCAAGAGGGTGTACAGGCGCTCCCATGCCCGCGCCTACCGGTACCCCTCCGCCTGCAGGTTGAACAGCCGCGCATACGAGCCGTCCAGCGCTATCAGCTCGGCGTGGCTGCCCAGCTCGACGATCTTGCCGGCCGACAGCACTGCGATCCGGTCCGCCATGCGCACCGTGGAGAAGCGGTGGGAGATGAGCACGGCGATGCGGCCTTCCATCAGCTCGCCGAACCGCCGGAAGATGTCGTACTCCGCCTCGGCGTCCAACGCCGAAGTCGGCTCGTCCAACACCAGCACCTCGGCCTTGCGCATGAAGGCGCGCGCCAGAGCGATCTTTTGCCACTGCCCGCCCGAAAGCTCCTGGCCCTTTTCCCAACGCCGCCCCAGCATCGTGTCGTATCCCTGGGGCATGTTCTTGATGATCGGGCTTGCGCCGCCCCGGTCCGCTGCGCCCGTGATCCGGGCGAAATCGTCGAGCGCATCGACCTGGCCGAACCCGATGTTCTCCCGCACGGTGAACTGGTAGCGCACAAAGTCCTGGAAGATCACGCCGAAGCGCTGGTGCAGGCTGGTCAGATCGTACTCGCGCAGGTCGACGCCGTCCAGCAGCACCTGCCCCTCTGTTGGGTCGTACAGGCGCGTGAGCAGCTTGATCAGGGTCGTTTTGCCGGCCCCGTTCAGGCCGACCAACGCGATGCGCTCGCCGGGGTGGATGTGCAGGTTGATATCGCGCAGCACGTAGACGTCGGAGCCCGGGTAGCAGAACGACACGTGCCGGAACTCGATGCCGTGCCGGATCGGCTCGGGCGCGGCCAGGCCATTGGCCGGGCTGACCAGCAGCGGCTGCAGCTCCAGGTAGGTCATCAGGTTGTCGAGGAAGAGGTTGCTCTCGTAGAGGCGATTCAGGCTGTCCAGCAGCGACCGGATCGAGCTTTGGGACTGCCGGAAGAGCCCCAGGAACATGGTCATATCGCCCAGCGTGATCAGGCCGGCGACCGTGCGCAGGACGATCCAAGCATAGCTGCCGTAGTAGGCCAGGCTGGAGAGCAGCCCCCAGCCCAATCCGGCCAGCGTGCGCCGCTCGGCAATGACGCGGTCCTCCTCGTAGAAGCGGGTGAATAGCTCCTGGTAGCGCCTGAGTAGCGACTCGCCCAGCCCGAAGAGCTTGATCTCCTTGACACTGTCGATGCCGGTCAGCAGTGTCTCCAGGTAGTTCAGCAGGCGAGCCTCCGGCGCGCGGCGGCTGACGGCGCGAAACGCGCGCTCGGCATACTGCGACTGAGAGAGGAATGAGGGGACGGCAGACACGAAGACGATGACAGCGAGCCAGGGGCTGAAGCGCACCAGTAGGACGACCAGGGAGACCAGCGTGATGGTCTGCTGCGCCATTTGAAGCGTCGAGTTGACGATGTTGAGCGCGCTCGTGTCTGCCTGGCGCCGCGCATTCTGCAGGGTATCGTAGAAGACGGGATCCTCGAAAAAGCGCAGGTCCAGGCTGATCGCCTTGCGGATGATCAGGCTGTTGACGTGATTGGTGAGCTGTGTCTGGAGCACGCGGTCGGAGAGGCTCCGTACCTGGCCCGTCACCGATCCGAGCAGCAGCAGGCCGAGCTCCAGCGCGAGGAAGGGCGCCACGTGCCGGAGCCCGTCGACGGGCTGCATCCCCTGGCGCGTTGCGTTCACGATGGAGTCGATGATCAGCTTGCCGGCCCAGGCCTGCGCGGCGGGCAGCATGGCTGCGACGAGAGTCAGGCCGCCACCTGCCAGCGCTGCGCGCGGGCTGGCCGACCACACGAGGCGGAAGGCTTGCGGGGTGTTGCGCAGCGCATCGAAGAAGTCATGTACTTGCTTCGCCATGCGGGCGGTTAGGGAAGAGGCGGGCCGGCCGGGTGAAGCGGATCGGGATGGGTTCAACGCGGAACTCCTGGTTGGTCTGCTGGATTCGTTGTGCGCTCCGAGCATACCCGCATCCCGGAGGCCCGTCAACCGGGTGGGACGCGCTCACAAGAGCAAGACACCGTGGGGGGACTCTCTATGTGCTCAGAGGTACCCCGGGCACGGTACGAGACCCGCTGGGCACGGCGTGCCCCAAGGCGATTGAGCGATCAGCGCACCGGCTGCACCCTGTACTCGGCCGGTGTCCCCCAGCGCTCGGTCTTCTGGTAGCGGCGATTGGTCGACCCGAAGTGAACCCAGATGGGCGCCAGGTCGAGGTCGGGCCGGGCTTCGAAGAGCCCCGCATCGCCCCATCGGAACGCCTCCAAGACGAGTCCCAGCTCGCGCTGGAAGATGCCATAGCGCATGCGTGCACCGCCGAACACCAACCCGCCGCTGACGTGGCAGAAGAGGTGCAGCTCCCACCCCTCCTCGCTCCCTCTCCATTCGGCCAGCACCTCGTCGCGCATCAGGCGCGTGTACCAGCCCGAGACCTGCTTTTCGTCGTACTCCGGCGCGACGGTCAGGAACAGCTCCCCCGTCGAGTCGGAGTGGGTCAGGGTGTAGCGCCTGGGGGCGATCGGACCCCCAGGCGTTGTACCCTCGGCGAACCGGACGTGCAGCTTCTCCGGCGTCAGATGGCTCATGCTACCTTCCCGTCCCGCTCCGTGCGGGGCCTACACTGCCAGCTCGGCCCGCAGGCGAATGTCGTGGAGCAGGCTCTCGCGCGTGATCAGCCCCAGCAAGCGCCCGCCCTCCACCACCGGCACCTGGTTCACGTCCGACTCGTCCATCTGCTGCAGCACCGCCATCACGTCGTCCTCAGGGTGCACCGCATACACCGCATCGGCAGGCGTCATCACCTGGTCCGCCGTCATCTCACCCCGCCGGCCCGCTGCCACGCGGCGGATGTTGTGGAGTGTGATCAGGCCTTTCAGGTCCCCCTGGTCGGCCACGAAGAAGCAGCGCTGACCCTGCCCCAGGATGTTCTCTTCCACCAGCCGGTCGACTCTCACCCCCGCCGGCACCGTCTGGCACTGCTGGGTCATGACGCTGCGCGCCTTGACCCCACTCAGCGTGTCGCGCAGGACCACCTGCTGGTAGCTGGACTGGGCCGCATTGTTCAGGAACCAGCCGATAAAGACGTACCACAGACCCCCGACCAGGCCGCCCCCGAAGAAGAACTGGGCGATACCGAACAGGATAAAGCCCATCGCCACCAACTGACCCAGGCGCGAGGCCCACCGCGTGGCCGACCGGAAGTTGCCCCCAGTTTTCCACAGCAGTGCCCGGAAGACGCGGCCGCCGTCCAGCGGAAAGCCCGGGATCAGGTTGAACGCGCCCACCAGCAGGTTGATCTGGCCGAGGTACGCCAGCGGGGCAGCCAGGACGTCGACGCTGCCCAGCGCGGCCCCCAGGCCGGTGAACACCGCCGCCAGCGCAAAGCTCACCAGCGGCCCCGCGATGGCAATGCGGAACTCGGCACCGGCCGTCGGCGGCTCCGCCCCAATCTGCGCGACGCCCCCGAAAATGAACAGGGTGATGCTCTTCACAGGCACCTTCTCGCGCAAGGCCAGGACTGAGTGCCCCAGCTCGTGCAGCAGCACCGAAGCGAAGAACAACACTGCCGTGACCCCACCCACCAGCCAGTAGGTCAGCGGACTCCAGTCGCCATATTGCCCTGGAAAGAAGCCCGTCGCAAGAGACACGGTGACCAGCACCGCGACAATGAACCACGTCACGTGCAATCGAATCGGAATCCCCAACACCTTACCCAGGTTCAGTGAGCCATTCATCCTTTGTTACCCCTCTGCTATCCCAATTGACCCCACATTTCCCAACGCACCTGATTGTAGCAGTCAGGTGCCGGCTTGTCAAGGTATTGCACAGCTTTCTTATATGCTTCTAACGCGTCCTTGCCGAGACCCCCAAGGTCTGGCAGCGCGTTGCCCTGGCCCTCGCCGGCGAGGTGGCAGAGGGCTCCGGCTTCCGGGTCGTCGGCCACCGCCATGACATCTACGGCCTGTGCTCTGACTGCCAGGCTGCCGAGTAGCGGCTGCCAAGCTTCACTTCGTCCGCGTCCCCTCGCCTACATCGCCCGTACCGGCCCGTGTGCCGGGTATACCAGCCTCGCCCCGCGTTCTCGCAGCAGGCGCCAGCTCTCCAGGGCCACCGGGTTGTCGTATGAGTAGACCTCCGGCGGAGAGGTCGCCGGTGAAGG
Source organism: uncultured Chloroflexia bacterium (assembly GCA_963701775.1). GTDB lineage: Bacteria > Chloroflexota > Anaerolineae > JAAYZQ01 > JAAYZQ01 > DAOQVR01. The sequence goes on along the minus strand of CAVPBH010000018.1, from coordinate 57,060 downwards.
CGGAGCCGTCGTCGAGCAGGAGCGACACGCTGTCGTCCGAGTGGCCCGGGGTGTGCAGAATCTCCCCCTCCAGGCCCATCCGGCCCAGGAGCCGCCGGCTTTCCTCGCACGAAATCGTCACGTTGCCGGCCATCGTGATCTCGACGTACTTGTCGCGCGGTTTCATCCACGTCTTCATCACCGGGACGGCCGCCACCTGGACGTCCAGCACGAGCAGGGGGACTCCCTCCCTCTTCAGCTCTTCGGCCAGGCCGGCATGGTCCATGTGGTAGTGGGTGGCGAGGGCGTAGCGGATCTCGCGCAGCGGCACGCCCAGCCGGCTGAGGCTTGCCTTCATCATGCCAAGCGTCCCCGGCCAGCCGATGTCGACGAGCAGCCGCGACGTGCCTGCGCTGACCACCCAGTAGTTGGTCGAGCGGTAGCCGGCGTTCACGATGGTCAGAGGCGTTCGTTGGTTCATGGCCGGCTCAGTATAGGACAGCGTCCTGGATCGGTCAAGTGCCCGGATTCAGCCCCGGGTGCCCGATGCTGAGCCTTGGAAGACACTGGACAGCACACCCCGGGAAAGTGGGAAAGTGGGAAAGTAGCAGGGATCGCCTCGGCACGCCGAGGGCTCCGGGGCCTCGATCTGGCTCGGGTACGGCGCCAGCGAGTTGGGAGCTCTAGAGTCGCGAGCTAGCTGGGGCATCCCTGGCGGAGACGGCGACCTGGGCACGGCCGCGCATCGGCCGGCTGCCGCGTAGCCCGGCGGCCCGATCCATGGTACAATCGCACCCATGCTGCTCCGGAATCGAGACGACTTTGCCCAAGATCGACTTTGAGCCCGTAGGCCGCCGGGGCGACTGCCCCGACGGAGCGACCCTGCTCGACTGTGCCCGCCTGCTCGGTGTTGGCCTGGCCAACCTGTGTGGCGGCAAAGGGAGCTGCGGCCGCTGCGTTGTGCAGGTTCTCCATGGCGCCGTGTCGGAGCCTGCCCAGGGAGAAGGCCGCGTCCTCGCCCCCGAGCAGCTTGCCCAGGGTTACCGCCTCGCCTGCCTGGCCAAGCCCTTGGGCGATTGCCGCGTGCGCGTCCCGCCCGAATCCCTGACCGCGCCCCAGCGCACCCAGGTGGAGGGCGAAGGCCTCGCCGTCCAGCCCGACCCCGTCGTGCAGACCTACCTCGCCACCATGCCGCCCGCCTCGCTCCATGACCTGCGGTCCGACGGGCAGCGCCTCGTCGATGCCCTTGGCGAGCAGCACGCCCTCAAAGTCGAGGAGATCGATCTGACCGTCCTGCGGGACCTGTCGCCGGCCCTCCGAGAGGGGATCACCTCCAGGGAAGCCTCCTGGCAGGCCCGGGTGGCCGTGCGCGGCGCAGAGGTGGTGGCCCTTTTGCCGGCGGAGGCGCCCGCATTGGGCGTTGCCGTGGACCTGGGCACGACCAAGATCGCCGTTTTCCTGGTCGACCTGGTTTCGGGCAAGACGCTGGCCTCCGAGGGGCTGATGAACCCCCAGATCGCCTACGGCGAAGACGTGATCGCCCGCATGGCGCGCGCCGACCTTGGGCCCGCCGACGCAGCCCAGATGCAGACACTCCTGGTAGAGGCGCTCAACGCGGCGGTCGAGCGGCTCGCCGCCCAGGCCGGGTCCACGCCGGCCGGGATATTGGAGATGGTGGTCGTCGGCAACACCGCCATGCACCACCTCTTCCTCCGCCTTCCCGTACGCCAACTGGCCAACGCACCTTATGTGCCGGCCGTCACCTCGGCGCTTGACCTCAAGGCGCGCGATCTCGGGCTGGCCACAGCGCCCGGCGCCTACGTCCACCTCCTGCCCAACATCGCCGGCTACGTCGGCGCCGACCACGTCGCCATGCTGCTCGCCACCGCCATGGGCCAGCTCGAGGGGGTCGTGCTGGCGCTCGACATCGGCACCAACACCGAGGTCTGCCTGGCAAGCGGTGGCCGGCTGCTCAGCACCTCGTGCGCCTCCGGCCCCGCTTTCGAGGGCGCCCACATCAAGCACGGCATGCGCGCGGCCGACGGCGCGATCGAGCGCGTCCGCTTCGTGGACGGCGAGCTGGAGTACCAGACCATCGGCGACGAGCCGCCGGTGGGCCTGTGCGGCTCCGGCGCCCTGGACGCCCTGGCTGAGCTCTACCTGGCCGGCATCGTCGACGAGCGTGGGCGGATGGGCAGCCATCCGCGCGTGTCGGGCGAGCGGGCGCAGCGCGAGTTCCTGCTGGCCGGCGCCGGCCGTGCAGGACGGATGCGCGCCCGAGCATCACCTTCACGCAGAAGGACGTGTCCGAGCTGCTGCTGGCCAAGGGCGCCATGCGCTCGGGCATCAACGTCCTCCTCAAGACCCACGGGCTGGCGGCCGGCGACATCGACCGCGTGATCCTGGCCGGGGCCTTTGGCACCTACATCGACGTGCGCAACGCCATGGTCGTCGGCATGCTGCCGGAGATGCCGGTGGATCGCGTCACCCAGGTCGGCAACGCTGCGGGCCTGGGGGCCAGGATGGCCCTCATTTCCCGCGCCAAGCGCGCCGAGGCCATCGCCTTGGCGCAGAGAGTCGGCTACGTCGAGCTCGCGGCCGATCCCGACTTTGCCCGGATTTTTGCCGGCGCTATGTACCTGGGTGCCAGGGCGCAGCGCGCCTGACACCCAGCCTACCCTTTGACCTGCCTTGCCAGCTCCTCCAGCCGTCGCTGGTCGTGGACGAGGAACTCGCTGCGCGTGATGTCGATCAGCCCCTCGGCGGCGAAGCGGTGGAGAAAGCGGCAGGCTACCTCGCGCGTAGTTCCAATGCGCGCTGCGATGTCGTCCAGGGTGATGCTCCGCGGGATCGACTCTTCCTCCCGGCCGCCAGAGAACGCCACCAACAGGCGCGCCAGGCGGCCGGCCACGGGCTGAAAGGCCAGTTCCTCGACCACCGCACTGGCTCGCTGCATCCGCTGCACCATGAGACGGCACAGCTCCCACATGATGCGCCCGTGAGTGAGCAGGAGGGACTCGATACTCGGCCGTGACCAGAGGTACACGTGTGTGCGACCGTGCGCTTCCAGAGTTGCCGGCAGCGGCGCGCCCTCCTGAAAGAAGGCCGGCCCCCAGAACAGATCGCCCGCGCCAAAGCTCGTAACCAGCAGGCTGCGCCCCTCGCTGGACGCCTTGGCCGCATCGATCTGCCCCTTGCCCACCAGGAACAGGCAGGGCCATACGTCGCCCTGCAGCGCCAGCACTTCGCCCTTCTGCAATTCGCGCGCCAGCGACTCCCGCACCAGGTATTCCTGTTCGCGCTCTCCCAGCGAGGCAAAGACCGGATGGGTGCGCAACCACTCTTCTAGGGTCTTCATCGATCCGACCGTCCTTCTCCAAGCGTGCTGCCTACTGCAGAAGCGTAGCACATCCCAACACCTCGGGCAAGTCCAGTCCCAGGCCGCTGCGAGTTGCCAAAAGGCAATGACCTCCGGCAGCGATTGTGCTATACTTAGCCTTGCGAGGCTGCCTGCTCGTGGCGCGGTGAGGCGCCGGTCCGGCCGCCGAGGTCCATGATGAAAAGACACCTGCTCTTCTGGCTGGTTCTCATGGCTCCGCTCTGTGTTTCGTGTGACCAGAGGCCTCCCTCCAATGATCCGGTTTTCTGCCCCAGGCCGAGCGGCACGCCCCACTATCTCACGGTCCCGCCCGAGTTGCTCCCCACTCCCCAACCGGCGTCACCCGCCCAGGTGGAGATCGGGGGAAAGAGCGTGCTCGTGGATAGGGTTGTCGAGGGGCCGCTGTGCAACGGGATCTGGCGCGGGACGGTGTACGTCACCTGCGATGTACAGGTGTATCCCTGGGAGGAGCGGCCTACGTTCCTGAAAGACTGCGACTTGACGATCGAACCCGGCACCGTCGTCTATGTGGCCGATCATGGCGATCAGCCCTACTACCAGGGCTGCTTGTGCCATACCGGCGCCGGCGGGCCATGAGATTCAGAGAGGAGACGAAAGTGAAGAAACGAGAATCTGTTGGGAGGGATACTGGGCATCGTCGGCGCCCTGGTGGGGATCATCGGCCATTTCATCCTCTTCCAGAAGTGGTACCTCGTCGGGATGAACACGCCGTCCGCGGAACCTGGGTGCGAGATCCTGCTAAAGACGATCCATCCCCTCATGGCCGACCTGGGGCTCCTCGGCGGCGTGCTATTCGCCGTCAGTGCCTATGGATTCCTGACCCGCAGGAACTGGGCGTTCTTCCTCTCGGTGGTAGCCATTGTCCTGGCGCTGCTGGGAAGCTGGTTTGTCAATGTGCCCTACATGGCAGCGGGCCTGCCGCCGGTCTATTTCCCTCTCTTCTGGCCCTACGTGGCCCTCTACTTCCTGCTCGTCAAGGTCGTGGGAGGGGTGTCGTGGTCCCGTACCCTGCTGGCGCTCTTTACGGGGATGGCCTACATCTTTTGCTGGATGAACGGCGTCGCGAGCACGAGCCGGATCATCACCATTGGCACGCCGATCTTTACGCTTGTGCAGAAGCTGCACTGGGTGGCCATGGTTGGCTGGGCCGTGGTGACGGTGGGCGTGCTCGTCAAGCCCCGGGAATGGACACGCGTCGCCGGCCTGGTCGCCGGCACGGCCGAGCTTGTGGTGGGCATTCCCCTCGCCATCGTGACCGGCGGGGCACTGGGAAGGTTCTCGCTCTTTGCCCTGGCCCCGATCGCGTGCCTGGTCCTGGTGGTGCTGTTCGTCTGGCCGCGGCTCTGGCTCAAGGTCACGGAACTGCATGCACCGGCGGCCCCGGCCTCCACAGGCGCCTGACCGTGCGAGAACCTGAAAGCTACGCTGGGCTGGTCTAGAGGCGCTATGGGAATCCGGAGACGCGTGCGGTACCTGTTTGGGACGACCAAGGGCCTGATCCTGGTCGCGATCGCCGTCATCGCGCTGGAGACCGCGCTCTTCGGGACGCTCTCCGGGCCGCTGGCCGACCTGGGCGTGGGCGACTTGGTCGTGCGCGGGCTCCATATGGACCTCAAGGCGGTGGAACGCGAGGGCCGCATCATCATCCTGTATCACTCGATCGCCATGGCCGTGGTCGCCATCGAGACGTACCTGATCACCGGCCTGCTGCCCATGCGAGCGTTCTACAGGAGTGCGGTGCGACTGCTGATCACCGCCGGCTACTGGCTTGCCGCGCTCTTTGGCCTGGCGTTCGCCTACTGGGGCCACAACTGGGCGTTTCACGGGCTGTACATCGTTGGCCTGGCCCTCATCTTCTTCGCCGGTCTCCTGCTCACGATCGCCCTCTGGCCCTGGGACCGGGCCTACTACCAACCCGACCCCGCCTACGCCCGCACCCGCCGGGGGTTGGACCTGGAGCGGGTAGCCTTCTTCGCGACCGCGTTGACCACCGTCGTCTCGGCGATCTTTGGCGCCGTTCCCGGCTCCTACTTGGGCAACGGCTTCACGGTCTTTTTGGCGGAAGACATCATCCGCTGGCCGGTCAAGACGACGATGGAGTACTCCATCATCGGCCACCTGCATATCATGCTGGCGCTCATCGCCGTCATGCTAACGCTCCTGATCGGGCGCTGGCTGAACTTCCGGGGCATTCTGCACAAGATCGCCATGCCGCTCATCATCCTGGGTACCATCGTGCTCAACCTGGGCGTGTGGGGCGTAGTCACCCCGCTGGAGCCTATCGCGCACATGGTGATCTATGTAGGCGCCACGCCGGCGATGCTCGGCGCCCTGATGCTGGTCATCTTCGGTTGGGACCGCTTCATCCGCGAGGGCGTGGCCGGCATCCCCAGGCCCACCCTGAGGCAAAAGATGGGTGCGCTGCTGCGTGACCCTCTGCGTTTCGGACCGCTCTGGCAGATGGTCTTTATGAACTTTACCGTGAGCGGTGTCGGCATCTTTTTCGCCGTCCGCCTGGACGAGGCTTTCGTATGTGGCCGGCCCGCGAGGAGCGCATCGAGCTGACCGGCCACTGGCACGTCCTTGCAGCGATCATCGCGACCATCATCCTCCTCTACTTCGGCGACATGGCCGGCCTGAAAGGCAAGATCCGCAGGTGGTACGGCTGGGCGATCATCCTGCTCTCGGACCTGGCCTTTGCCGCTGTGACCATCCTGGAGATCAAGCGGCTGTTTGTTTCCGAGGCCGCCCAGCAGCCTCTGGTCAACGTAGCCACGTTGGCCGTGGATCTTGGACTGGCGATGGTGTTGGTCGTCCTGGCGATGGTCATGGCCTGGCGCCTCCTTGACCTGTTCAGAGCGAAAGGCCGGTGGACGGAAGAAGCCACCCACGAGATCTCTTCCGAGGTGGCGAAGTGACGCGCCTTGTCCTGGCCTTGGGCGTGCTTGTCGCTCTTGTGGCCGCGTGCGCTCCCGTGGATGTGAACGCCCCCGTCCCGGCCTACGAAACGGGCGTGGACCCCAACGCCTGGGTGCAGGTGCCGGCCGGGGAGTTCCTTGCCGGGCAATACGACGACCCGGTAATGATCGACTACGACTATCGGATCATGGTCACGGATGTGACCGTGGCCCAGTACGTGGACTTCCTGAACGCGGCGTTGGCCGAAGGGGCGGTCAGAATCGGCGAGCGCGCAGTTATGGGAACCTACCCGGGCGACCCCTACGCCGGCGCCAGGCACGAGGTGCGTATAGGCCCCGGCGACTACATGCTTGCCCCGTTGGACGATCCGGCCTCGCGCTTTGCCTTCGACGGCCAGGCGTTTGCCGTCAAGCGCGGCTGGGAAGACCACCCCATGACCAATGTCACGTGGTTTGGCGCCCGCGCCTATTGTCTCAACTATGGCTGGCGCCTGCCGATCGAGATGGAGTGGGAGAAGGCAGCACGCAGCACGGATGGTCGCGCCTTCCCTTGGGGTGACGAGCTCACCCGCCATCATGCCAACTTTTACCGCAGCCGTGACCCGTTCGAGGCAATGTCCACCCTTGGGTCGCGCACGACCCCGGTCGGTTTCTACAACGGCAAGACGTATGAAGGCTACGTGACCTACGACGCCGCGAGCCCCTACGGCCTGTACGACATGGCCGGCAACGTCTGGCAATGGACCGGCGACATCCTCCCTGGCTTCAGCGACCGTTTCATGCGCGGCGGCTCAAAGGACAGCTACGCCAAGGACCTGCGGGTCTGGGTGCGCAACAGCGCCCCGGCGATGTACTATGGTCCGGGCGTGGGCTTTCGCTGCGCCCGGCAGGACTAGCCGTACCGGCGAGCTCGCCCCTACCATGCCTCGATCTACATAGTCGGGGAGATAGTCATTCCGGCCCTGCGCGCTCTGAGCGAAGGAGGTCGCCGCAGCCCTCGTTGTCCTCTTTCAGGCCAATTCAACGTTACGGTCTGCCAGCAAGCCGTCGTATCAGAGTGCCTGGACATGAGTCAACGAATGACCTTCGGGATGGTATAATCACAAATGACAAATTCTGCTTCAGCCGTTGGGGTACTCTGCACTTGAGACAGCGACGGTTACCTCGCGGCTGTGCCGTGGCCGGAACGGAGTATGATATCCTCTTGGAAGGAAACACCCATCCAGGAGGAACCCATGAAGCGGGAGTGGACAGTTTGCAGACAGTTCGTGCAGCAAGCAGGCGGCCAGCGTCGCTGGGACCTGGCTTGCCAGTACCTTCTGAGATGGGCCCAGGCAGCAAACCAAGAAGGAATATCAATGCAGGCCCATCAGGAGGTTCACGGTGAGAGTAGCCATCTATGCTCGCGTATCGACCCAGCGGCAAGCACAAACCCAGACCACCGATCAGCAGATTTCGCGCTTGCGGGCCCACGTCAAGGCGCAATACTGGACGTTGGAGCCAGAACACATCTATGTAGATGAGGGCTACAGTGGAGCGAAACTGAATCGGCCGGGTCTGGACAGCCTGCGCGATGGCGCAGCACTGGCGGACTTCGACACTGTCTTGATCACCGAACCAGATCGTCTAGCACGTAACTACGTGCATCAGATGCTGGTGATCGAGGAACTGGAGAGCCTGGGGATCCGCGTCGAGTTCTGGACCATCCGATGAGCGACGATCCTCACGATCGCTTGTTGCTGCAGATTCGAGGTGCTGTAGCAGAGTATGAGCGAGCACTGATCACCGAGCGCATGCGCCGTGGGCGTTTGGCAAAGTACCGGGCTGGAAGGCTGTTGCCCTGGGGCAGACCGCGATACAGCTATCGGGTGGATCCCGATCATCCCCGAGATCCAGACGGCGTCCGTCTCGACGAGGCAGAGGCTGCCATCGTGACCCAGATGTTTGACTGGTATCTCGAGCCGGGAACTACGCTGTACGGCGTTGCGAAGCGATTGAGCGATCTAGGTTTGCCCTCACCCATGGGGAAGCCGCGCTGGAACGTCGCGACAGTGCGTTCCATATTGACCAATCACGCTTACACAGGAGTTGCCTTTGCCAATCGCTTGCGCGTCGTACCTTCCAAACGGCGCCGTTCGGCCTTGGAACCGGTTGGAAAGGGGAGAGCGCAGTGGAGCGTCCGAAAGAGAACTGGATTCCCATCTCCGTACCTGCTGTGGTAGCGCAGGAGGTATTCGACCGCGTGCAGACCAAGCTATCTCTCAACCAACAGAGAGCCCCGCGCAACAACAAGGCGCATCAGTATCTCGTACGCAGTCTGGTTAGTTGTGGAAAGTGCCGATTGAGCGCCCACGGACGCACACTGCATGGCAAGTACCACTACTATGTCTGCAAAGGTCACACAGATGCATTGCGTGTAGGGCCAGGAGAACGCTGCAAATCACGCTTTGTGCCAGCGCTCCAGCTGGACGAGTTGGTCTGGCAGGACCTGTGCATGGTCTTGACGCAGCCAGAGGTAGTCGCTCATGAACTGGAACGCGCACACGGCGGCCACTGGGCGCCTCAGGAACTGCGTGCTCGCGTGCAGACGTTGGGCAGGACCATCGAATTGCTGGAGCTACAAAAGAAAAGGCTGTTGGAAGCTTACCTCGCCGATGTCTTACCCCTACCTGATTATGAGCGCAAACGCAGTGAACTGGTCAGGAAACAGGAAGGGCTGCGCGTTCAGCGTACTCAACTGGAGGCTACCATCACCCAACGCATCGAGCTAAGCGGCGTAGCAGCTTCCATAGAGGCGTTCTGCATACAGGTAGGCCCCGTGCTAGATCGAGCGACCTTCGCCCAGCGGAGACAATTGGTCGAGCTTCTGGTCGACCGGGTCATCGTGACAGAAGACCAAGTCGAGATCCGCTACGTCATCCCCACCCAGCCAGAAGGTCCGCACATCCCGTTTAGTCATTTGCGCTTAGATTATCGGTAACATTCTTAGTGAGTCAAATCGCGCGGCGAGCCCAGCGGATCGGTCCGCGCTCGGCGGCTCCTCTCCTGCCGAGCGCTGACTTCTGGCTGGCCTTCGTCCCCGCCTTACGTTTGGGAGTTGAACGGTTTCGCCCAGTAGGGTATCCTCCGGAAAAGCATGGAGGATACCCGAATGGAACGAGAACCGGCTGCATCCATCGTTGGCCATTTCGTGGATCTGGAAGATCCCCGCGTCGAGCGTACGAAGCGGCATCTGTTGCTGGACATCGTAGTGATTGCCATCTGCGCTGTCATCTGTGGGGCAGATAGCTGGGTGGCAGTAACATTGTTTGGCAAGGCCAAGCTTGCATGGCTGAAGCGGTTTCTGGAGCTACCGAATGGCATTCCGTCCCACGACACATTCGGGCGGGTGTTTGCCCGACTGAAGCCAGAGCAGTTTGAGAAGTGCTTTCTGCAGTGGATCGCAGCGGTCAGCGACATCACCGCAGGGCAGGTGGTCGCGATCGATGGCAAGACGGTACGGCGCTCACATGACACAGGCATAGGCAAAAGCGCCATCCACATGGTGAGTGCCTGGGCCACTGCCAATGAGTTGGTTCTGGGCCAGGTGAAGGTGGATGACAAGTCCAATGAGATCACCGCCATTCCGGCCTTGTTACAGGTACTGGAGGTCTCGGACTGCATTGTGACCATCGATGCGATGGGGTGTCAAACGGAGATTGCGAAGACGATCGTGGCGCAGGGAGCAGACTATGTGCTGGCTCTCAAGGAGAACCAGCCGCACATGCACGAAGACGTGAAGCTGCTGTTCGATGACTTGGAAAGCAGCCGGTACCGAGCCTACTCGTATGAGCGCGACTACACGGTAGACAAGAATCATGGGCGTCGCGAGAAACGGACCTGCTGGGTCATTTCGGACCCGGAGGTGCTGCGATTCCTACGGGGAGCGAGCGAATGGGCCAAGCTCAACTCGGTGGTGAAGGTGCAGGCCAGACGCAGCGTGGGCGACCAGGAGACTGTGGAAGACCGATACTACATCTCGAGCCTGGCCGGAAACGCCGAGCGGTTGCTGGGAGCGACGAGAAGGCACTGGGCCATCGAGAACAGCCTGCATTGGGTTCTGGACATCGCATTTCGTGAAGACGAATGTCGCGTACGCAAAGATCACGGACCGCAGAACCTCGCCATTCTGCGTCACATCGCAGTCAATCTGCTCAAACAGGAGAAGACCGCCAAGGTGGGCATCGGCAACAAGCGCCTCCGTGCCGGTTGGGACGAGGAGTACCTGCGAACGGTCCTTGCCGGCCTCTTCCAGTAAGATGCGATTGCCCTAGTCCCCGCCTCTCCAACCGTTGCAGCCCCGTACGAAGGGTGGTAGAATAGGCGCCATGTCGCAACCGGAACCGGCGCCGCGACGGCGCAGGCGCGCCGCAGTGACCTGGATTGCCCTGCTCCTCATCCTGGCGATGGGGGCGGCCTTCCGCTTCACCAATGTCAACTGGGACAAGGGCACCTACCACATCCACCCCGACGAGCGCTCTACCACCATGGTCGTCACGGCCATCCGCTGGCCGGAGAGCCTGGCCGAGTATTTCGACACCAGCAACTCGCCGCTCAACCCCCGCAACAACGACACGGTCTACTTCTACGGGACGCTGCCCCTCTTCCTGACCAAGGGGGTTGCCGCCGGGCTGGATGCCGCGATCGACTGGTACGCCGCGACCCGGTCCGAGATGCCCATGTGGGCGATCACCCGGGCGCCTCTCTCGAGCTACGACCAGGTGCACCTGGTCGGGCGCGTCCTCTCGGCGCTCTTTGACCTGGCAACGGTGCTGCTCCTCTACTTCTTCGCCCGGCGGCTTTTTGACTGGCGCGTCGGGTTGGCTGCTTCCTTCCTGCTGGCGTTGGCCGTGCTCGACATCCAGGGCTCGCACTACTGGAGTGTCGATACCTTTCTTTCCTTCTTCGTGCTGCTGACGCTCTGGACGCTGTTGGACGTGGCGGACGGCAAAGGCTCGCCGGCCTTCATAGGCCTCGGGCTGGCCATGGGGCTGACGCTGGCGTGCAAGGTGTCGGTGTTCATGCTGGTGCTCGTCGTCGTGCTGGCAGCCTGGCTGCGGGTGCGGCGGCAGGTTGCACAGGGAAGGGCGAGCGGCCGGGCGACACTCAGCGCGTTGGGTGGCCTCCTGCTGGCGGCAGTTTTTGCCTTCGGCGTCTTCCGCGTGGCGCAGCCCTATGCTTGGGCCGGGCCGAACTATACCGGTTGGGACAAGGTGCCCGAAGCCTACCAGCCGCGGCTCCGTGTCCTCGAAAAGATCCCCGAGCCACTGCGTGCCGTGTTCATGCCCAACCCGCGCTGGATCGCCGATATCCTGGAGGCGGGCGGGCAGCAGACGGGCGCGGCCGATGTGCCCTGGGGCCACCAGTGGGCCGAGCGCACGCCCTGGCTCTGGCCGCTCTACAACACGGTCGTATGGGGCATGGGCGTGCCTTTCGGAGCGGCCGCCTGTGCCGGCGTGCTTCTTGCGCTCTTCCTGCTTGGCCGGCGATGGTGGCACTAGCGCAGACCACAGCCCTCTGGTCAGATCCATGGACCACGAGCCGTACCTCGGACCTCCGGACCACAGGACCGACGGAGCCATGGTCCAGGCGTTCCCATGAGCCCATCGCTTCGCTCCGATGCGTCCATCGCTCGGATCACTCCATGGTCGTGCTCCCGCTCGCCTGGGTTCTCCTCATCTTCGGCTGGCAGGGCGCGCAGTACGTCAAGTCCTTGCGCTACTTCCTGCCGCTCTACCCCTGCCTGGCGCTCTTTGCCGCCTGGCTGGTGGTGCGGACGTGGGACTGGGCGCGACGCCGCTCGAGAGGACTGCGCGTCGCGGCCGGCGCGCTGGGCAGTGCCGTCTTGCTCGGCACGCTTCTCTGGGCGCTCGCCTTCATCCAGATCTACCGCGAGCCGATCACGCGCGTCCAGGCCACCGAGTGGATCTACGAGAACATTGCCCCCGGCTCGACGATCGCTACCGAGCACTACGACGACCCGCTGCCCTTCAACATGTTCGGTTACAACGCCTACGGCGGCATGTACCAGGGCATCGAGCTGACCAACTATTGGGAGGACACGCCGGAAAAGCTGGAGAAGCTGCTGAGCGACCTCGACCAGGCGGACTATGTCGTCATGAGCAGCGGTCGCCTCTCGACCTCGATCCCGCGGCTGCCGATGCGCTTCCCCTTCACCACCCGCTACTACGCGCTGCTGCAGGCCGGCAAGCTGGGCTTTGCCAAGGTCGCCCAGTTCACCTCTTATCCGCGGCTGCTGGGCATCAAGTTCAACGACGACCGCGCCGAAGAGCAGTTCACCGTCTACGACCACCCCAAGGTCCAGATCTACAAGAAGGCGGCCGCGTTCGACGTCGACACGGTGCGCGCGCAGCTCACTGAGGGCCTGGATTGGGGCAGCGTGGCCTACGGGCTGCTTGCGCGCGACGTGGGCAAGTGGAAGCGGGAGCAGCGCAAGCTGGCGCGGGAGCAGGGAGCTGAGGAGCAGAAGGACTTGCTGCTGACGGACGAGCAACGGCAGGTGCAGGAAGAGGGGGGCACCTGGGCCTCGATCTTCCGGCAGGACAGCTTGGCCAACCGCGTGCCGGTGCTCGCCTGGCTGGTGCTGCTGGCGGCGCTCGGGCTGGCGGCGCTGCCGCTCACCATCGGCCTCTTCCAATGGCTGCCCGACCGGGGCTACATCCTGGCGCGGCCGGCGGGCGTGCTGCTCCTGGCATGGCTCTCCTGGATCTTGACGAACGTCACGCCGCTGCACTACAGCCGCGGGACGATCGGGCTGGCCTTCGGGCTGATCGCCCTGGCGTCGGCCGCCTCGCTGGCCCTGCCGGGGCAGCGCCGGCGCCTCGCGGACCTGTGGCGCGGGCAGAAGCGGATGATCTTGGTCACCGAGGGACTCTTCCTGGCCTTCTTCCTGCTCTTCCTCCTCATCCGCTGGGGCAACCCCGACCTCTGGCACCCCTACAAGGGCGGCGAGAAGCCGATGGACTTGGCTTTCCTCAACGCGGTGATCAAATCCACCGAGTTCCCGCCCTATGATCCCTGGTTCGCCGGCGGCTATCTGAACTATTACTACTTTGGGCAGGTGATGGCCGGCACGCTCATCAAGCTGGGCGGCATTGTGCCTTCTGTGGCATACAACCTTGTGATCCCGGCCTGGTTTGCGATGACCGCCATGGGCGCCTTCTGCGTGGCGTATAACCTGATCCACCCCCCCTCCGTTCGCCCCGCTCCTTCGCTTCACTCGAGGACAGGTGCGGCAGGGGGGAAGCTGCCTCTCCCCCGTCGCAACGGGGGAGGCGGGGTGGGGGTCTTTTCTCCCCTCCTCGTCGGCCTGGCCGCGGCACTGCTCGTCGCCGTCCTGGGCAACCTCGGCGAGATCGCGCTGATCGTCGACGCGCTCGGCCGGGGCGTCCTTCCGGGCTTCAAGAGCACCGTGCCGGGGCTTGAGGGGCTTGTGCGGGCCGTCGCCGGCCTTTTCCAGGCGATCTTTGCCGGGCGGAGCCTGCCGGTCGGGCTGGACGAGTGGTACTGGAACGCCAGCCGGGCGATCCCCTCGGCCACCTACGAGTCGGTCATCACCGAGTTCCCCTTCTTCACCTTCCTCTACGCCGACCTGCACGCGCACCTGCTGGCGATGCCGCTCACCTTCCTGTCGCTCGCGGCGGCCGTCGCCGTGGTCCGGCGTCCGGCAGCCGTAGCGATGCGCGCCGCGCGGCTGCGCGTGCTCGGCGGCATCGTGGCGCTGCTCCTGTTCTGGGCCCTGGTAATTGGGGCCATGCGCACCACGAACACCTGGGACGTCCCGCCCCACTTGATCTTGGCCTTGGGCGCGTTGGCCATCGGCGAGGCGGCGAGGTACCGGCAGGAGTGGGGACCGGCCCCCGGGAACGTCTTGGCTTTCCTCCGGCGCCGTCACCCTGAGCGCAGCGAAGGGTCTCTCGTGGCTGAAGGCGAGATGCTTCGCCGCGCTCAGCATGACAGGGCGGTGGGCGGCCTGGCCCGCGCGAGGTTGCTCGGACCCTTCGGCTTCATCGCCTGGCAGTTCGCGCTGGTGTTCGTGCTGGCTTGGTGGGTCCTCTACCGCCCCTTCTGGCAGAGCTACGGTGCCTACTACAACAGCCTCGGGCTGTGGCAGGGGACGCGCACCACGCCGGGAGCGTATCTGATGGTGCATGGCCTCTTCCTCTTTGCCATCGTGAGCTACCTCCTGGTGCGCGCCTTTGGCCGGCGGCAGGGCGAGAGCCCCGATCCGTTGGTGCGGTGCGCCGGGCTGACGCTTCGCTACCGGCGCGGGCCCGAGCGCCTCCGGCGGGCGGCAGGCATTGTCCACCTGCGCGGGCTGCCGGTCGGCCGCTGGCTGTGGATCGCCCTGGCGCTGCTGCTCATCGTCGAGGTCGTATTGCTGGTACCCGGGCTGCTGCCCTTCACACGGGACAAGGCCGACGCCGAGCCTGGAACCTTTGCCTACCGGGGCCTGGGCACCTGGGCGCTGGGGTTGCCTGTCGGCCTCCTGGGGCTCCTGCTTCTCCTCCGGCAGCGCATCGAGCCCGAGGAGCGGCTGTGGGCCTTCCTGGTGCTACTGGGGCTGGCGATGAGCCTGGGGGTCGAGGTCCTGGTCCTCCAGGGCGACATCGGCCGCATGAACACGGTCTTCAAGTTCTACTTGCAGGTGTGGCTCATGTGGGGTGTGGCAGCCGCCGCCGCGCTGGGGCGCATCGTGCCCTTCCTGCGGCACTGGCGCTGGGGGCGCAGGCTGTGGCTGGGCACGCTGGCCGTGCTTCTCCTTTGCGCGGCGCTCTACCCCATCCTGGCGAGCGCGGCCAAGGTGAGGGATCGCTTCTTCGGACAGGCCGGCCCGGGTGGGCTCGACGGCTGGGAGTACATGCAAACGGCGCGCTACGCCGACTATAACCAGGAGTTCGAGCTCAAGTGGGACTATGAGGCGATCCGCTGGCTGCTGGACAACGTCGTCGGCTCGCCGACCATCATCGAGGGCTATGCATCCGAGTACCACTGGGGGGCGCGCTACGCCATCAACACCGGCCTGCCGGCGGTCGTCGGCTGGAACTGGCACGAGCGGCAGCAGCGGGCGGTGGCCGGCGACCAGCAGGTGGTGGAGCGCGTGGCCGACGTCAACTTTTTCTACGACACGCCCTTTGCCGACGATGCGCAGCAGGTGCTCGACCGGTATGGGGTGAAGTACATCATCGTGGGCCCGCTGGAGCGGGCAGCCTATGCCTCCCAGAGCCTGGAAAAGTTCGCCGGCATGGTGAACGCCGGCCGGCTGGACAAGGTATATCAGAACGAAGGGGTGATCATCTACGAGGTGGTGCGGTGACGATGGACGTTGGACGCGGGACCATGGACGATAGACGACGGACCATGGTCAAGGGACCGTGGTCTGTGGTCTATGGTCTGTGTAGCGCATAGGGAAGGCTGATGGGAACGGTCCTGGCCTGGTGGCTCTGGCTGGAAGTGATTGGGCTCGCGGCGCTGCCGCTCGCCTTTCGCTTCTTCCGCCGCCTGCCCGACCGGGGGTATGCTTTTGCCCGGCCGCTGGGGCTGCTGCTGACCAGCTACGTCCTCTGGATTGGGGCCACCTTCGGCCTGCTGCGCAATTCCCTGGGCGGCGCGCTGGCGAGCCTGGCGCTCGTGGCAGTGGTCTCGCTGGCCTACTACCTGCGCGGACGCAGAGAGGGTGAGCCTGGGCTGTGGGAGTGGCTGCGCGGCCACGGCCGTACCGTGCTGGCGGTGGAGCTGCTCTTTGCCGTCGCATTGGGTGGCTGGTCGCTGATCCGCGCCTACAGCCCGGATTTGACGACTTCCGGCGGCGAAAAGTTCATGGAGATCATGTACCTGAACGCCATCGGCCGCAGCGCCACCTTCCCGCCACAGGATGCCTGGCTGGCCGGCTACGGCATCAGCTACTACTACTTCGGCTACGTCATGGTCGCGATGTTGACGCGCCTGGCAGGCTCGGCGGCGCACCTGACCTTCAACGTCGGGCTGGCCTCGCTCTTTGCGATGACGTGCACCGGGGCCTTTGGGTTGGTGTACAACCTGGTGGCAGGGGGCACGCACTCGGGCCGAGATCACCCCCTCACCCCAACCCTCTCCCCGAAGGGGAGAGGGGGAAGAGCCGGCAGTCCCATCGCCTACGGCTTCCTCGGCTCGGTGCTCGTAGCGGTGTTGGGCAACCTCGAAGGCTTTTTCGAGGTGCTCTACAGCCTGAAGGCGCTGCCGGCCTCCTTCTTCCGCTGGCTGGATATCCAGGAGATCAATGGGGCATTTGGCACGGCCGCGCCCAGTCTGATGCCGACGCGCGGCGGTTGGTGGTGGTGGCGGGCGTCGCGCGTCATCAACGACCTGGACCCCCTGGGCAAGCCGATGCCGATCGAGCCGATCGACGAGTTCCCGGGCTTTTCCTTTCTCCTGGGTGATATGCACCCGCACGTCTTGGCGCTGCCCTTCGTGCTGCTGGCGCTGGCGGTGGCGCTGGCGGTGCTGCGCGAGGGGTTCGAAGGAGTGACCTGGAGCAGTCTGGCGCAGGATGGTGGTGGTCAAACCCGCCGCTACAGAGGCATCTCGATCCTGGTACCCCTCTGCCTGGGCGCGCTCGGGTTCCTGAACACGTGGGACATGCCTATCTACCTGCTGATCTTGGCCCTGGCTGGCGCGATGGCATTGCGCGCCTGCAGCGGGCGGGGCACTGGCCGGGCTGAGGGGCCTCGTCCAGGCGACGATGGCACTCGCCGGCGTGGCCGTGGCTCCCTGGCGAGTGTGCTCCTCTACCTGCCCTTCTACCTGGGCTTCCAATCGCAGGCGGGCGGCATCCTGCCGACGGCCTACGTGGGCACGCGCTTCCGGCACTACTTCGTGATGTTCGGACCCTTCTTGGTCGCAATCGCCGGCATGCTCATGCTCGCCGCCCTGGAGCTGCGCCGGCACTGGCCGGCGCGGCGGCTGCTGGCCGGCTGGCTGCGCTGGGTGGCGCTCTTTCTGTTCGGGCCGCTGGCGGCCATGCTGCTGGTGGTCGCCGGGATGCTGCTCACGCCCGGCGGGCAGGACTACCTGGAGAGGATCCGGAGCGATCCGGCGGTGGCGGCGATTGTCGGGGACGCCACCTGGCCCGTGCTGCTCGGCAGGCTGGCGCTGGTCAAGCTGCGCTACTGGGTGATGCCGCGTCATCGTGGCCGGCATGGCGGCGCTGGGCGTGGTCGTGGTGCGGGCTCACCTCACACCTCCGAGGGAGGGACAGGGGGAGGGGGAAAGCCTTGATCTGCCGGCCTTACCCCCGCACCCCAACCCTCTCCCCTTCGGGGCGAGGGAGAAGACGCGGCAACCCGATTCTAGCCGGCTCTTTGCCCTGGTGTGTGCAGTCGCCGGTCTGCTTCTCACGCTGAGCGTCGAGTTTGTCTACCTGGTGGACAACTTTGGCGTGCGGATGAACACCATCTTCAAGTTCTACTTCCAGGGCTGGGTGCTCATGGCCGTCGCCGCCGCGTATGCGGTCTACTGGCTGGGGCGACGGCGAGGCCGGCTGCGGATCGCCTTCCTGGCCGGTTTCTGGGTGCTCTTCTGCCTCGGGATGGTCTATCCGATCCTCGGGAACATCAGCCGGGCCGGCAGCTTTGCCCACACGCCCACCCTGGACGGCACGGCCTACCTGGCTTCGAGCGAGCCGGACGACTACGCCGCCATCGCCTGGCTCAACGAGAACGTGCAGGGCGCGCCGGTGATCCTGGAGGCGCCGGGTGCGGGAGGCAGCTCTTACGTGTACGAGGGGCGCGTCTCCGCACTGACCGGCCTGCCGACGCTTCTCGGCTGGGCCGGGCACGAGGGCCAGTGGCGCGGCAGCTACACCGTCCAGGCGTCGCGCGAGCCCGACATCCAGACGATCTACAACACGACGAGCCGTGAGGCGGCATTGGAGCTATTGCGCAAGTATGATGTAGAGTATGTGTACGTCGGGCCGCGGGAGCGGAGCAAGTACGAGGCGCGTGGCCTGGAAAAGTTCGACAATTGGCTCGACGCGGCCTACCGTGCCGGCGGCGTCACGATCTATCGTGTGCCCGGAGCGGGGCAGTAACCGAGGCATGGGGAATGGGAGAATGAGCGCAACATCGGATGAGCGCGGCCGCCGGGTGGGGCCTTTCACCCTCGAGGCGGCGGCCTATGTGCTGTTGGCGCTGCTGGCGATCGGACTGCGCTGGACCCAGTTGGGGCTCCAGCCGCTGAGCCAGGGCGAGGCGGCGCAGGCGCTGGCAGCCTACCGTTTCCTGCATGGGGAGGCGGCGGTGCCGGAAGGCACCGTGCCGGCACTCTTCACCGCGAACATGGCCGGCTTCACACTCTTCGGCGCGAGCGACCCCGTGGCGCGCTGGCTGCCGGCGCTGGCCGGGCTGGCCCTCGTGCTGCTGCCCTATGGGCTGCGCGGCCGGCTCGGGCGCGGCGGCGCGCTGGCCGCATCGTTGTTGCTGGCGCTCTCGCCCACAGCAGTCTACCAGTCGCGGCTCCTGGACGGCGCGGTCGTCGTGGCGGCATGCGGGCTGGCGATTGTCGTCGGGCTTGTCCGGTTTGTCGAGACGCGCCGTCCGGGCGGGCTCTACCTGGCGGCGGGGGCACTCGGACTGGGGCTCTGCGCCGGCCCTGGTACCTACACGCTGCTCCTGGCCTTCCTGCTCTTTGGGCTGGTGCCTCTCGTGGTGGAGCGGCTGCGCGGGCACGAGAAGGGCTGGGCCGTGCTGGGCGAGGCCTGGAAGGTGCTGCGCCGTGAAGGGGGCTGGACCAGGCGAGCGGGCATCGTCCTGGTGGCGGTCCTGGGGCTGACGGCGACGGCCTTTGCCCTGCGGCCGGAGAATGCCGGCCTGGTCGCCGACCTGCTCGGCGAGTGGGCGCAGGGCCTGGCACCCGAGGTGGGCGGGCAGCCCTTTACCTATCCGCTGCTGCTCCTGCTGCGCTACGAGCCGCTGGTGCTTGTCCTGGGGTTGGTTGGGGCAGGCGCCGTGCTGGTCCGGCGCCTGTCTGGGGCGCCCGGCTTCCCGCTGGAGGCGCTGCTCGTCTTCTGGGCGCTGGCGGCGATCCTCCTGGCGGTGGTCGCAGGCCACCGCACGGCCGGCGGCGTGCTATTGGCCGTCGTGCCGTTGGCACTGCTGGCCGGGCTGGGGTTGGAGCGCGCGTGGCAGTGGGCGCGCCGCCGCGTGCGCTGGGCCGACGCGGCAGTCGTAGCCGGCGCGATCGTCGGCCTCGTCGTCTTTCTGTATCTGCAGCTCAGCGCCTATTCGCTCACCGGTGCCGAGACGGTCGCCGTCGCCGGGCGGGCCATTCCGGCCACCACCGGTTACCTGCTGCTGGCGCTGCTCGCGCTGGTTCTGTTGATTGGCGTGGGTGCGGCCGTCTCGACGCTGCGCGGGCCGGAGGTGCTGGCCGCCGGCGGCTGGCTGGCGCTGCTGCTCGTGCTGGGGTGGTGGGGGGTCAAGGCGGCCTGGGGGGTGAGCCACCTCCACGCCGGCGACCCGCGCGAGCCGATGATCGGGCAGACGACGGCGCCGGACCTGCGCAAGCTGGTCGGCCAACTGGAGATGCTGTCGCAGAACCGGGCGGGCGATCCCCACACGCTGCCGGTGGCGGTCGACGGCAGCCTCGGTCCTGTGATGGATTGGGCGCTGCGTGAGTTCGACAAGCAGGTGGTGCTGGAGGCCCTGTCGGACCCGCCGGATGTGGCCCTCACGGAGACGCTGGGCGAGGACGACCCGGGACCGGGCGTCGCAGGCGCCTCGTACCAAGGGGAGGTCTTTCCTTTCCAGGTCTCGTGGCAGCCGGCGAACCTCTCCGGCCAGGCTCTGGTACGCTGGCTGCTCTATGGCGCCGGCACCGATCCGGTTCGAGACCGGCAAGTCACACTCTGGGTGAGGATGAGTGACTAGTATGCAAGAGGACAAGAAGTCATTCCTGGATACCACGCTGGTTGAGGCACTCAAGCCGACCTGGGAGAAGGCGATCTATGCCGCGATCCTTCTGATCGCGATCGTCTCGCGCTTCTGGAACCTGGGCGCCTATGCCTTTAGCCACGACGAGTGCTCGCACGCGCTCTACTCCTTCTACCTGTATAACGGCACCGGCTACCAGCACAACCCGATGATGCATGGGCCCTTCCTGTACCACATCATCGCACTGGGCTACACCCTCTTTGGCGACACGAACTTCACCGCGCGCATCATGCCGGCCTTCTTCGGCGTCCTGGCGGTCATGAGCCCGCTGCTCCTGCGGCGCTGGCTGGGCCGCTGGGGTGCGGCGCTCGCTGCGATTGGGGTGCTCATCTCGCCCAACATCCTCTTCTACTCGCGCATGGTGTGGATGGACATCTACCTCCTCGACTTTACGATCGTCACGATCGCGGCCATGTTCCACTTCTTCCACACGCGAAAGCCGGCCTGGCTCTACGCGGGGGCGGCGGCGCTGATCCTTGCCGTCTGCACCAAGGAGTCGTCCTTCCTGTTTGGCTTTTTGCTGGTCACCTTCTTGGTCACCCTGTTCCTGTGGGAGCGGGCCAGGCACAGGAACCAGATCTGGCTCTTCCTGGGCGGCCTGCTGGTGGGCGGCGCCCTGCTGGCGGCGTCCGTTCTCCTGGGGTCTGCTGCGGGCAACGCCGCTGCGGCCGCCGCCGGCACGGACGCAGCCGAGACGGCCGGCACGGGGCTCAAGCTGCTGAGCACCATTAGCCTGCTGATCGGCGCCATTTCCCTGGCGGCCACCATCAGCGCCATCCTTATCCCCTCGCGCCATCCCCTGCGCAGCCGGCTTGTCGAGGCGGTCCGCGCTTTCTCCTGGGGGACGAGCGCCGTGCAGGTCACCGGACCGGCAGGAGAGACGGAGACCGTCCTGCTGCGCAGGTTCCAGTGGAAGCGCTGGGGCATCGTGGCGCTGATCCTCTTCCTGATCTATACGCTGCTCTACACAACCTTTTTCACCAACCCGGCGGGCTTTGCCGGGCTGGTTACGTCGATTGCCTACTGGGTGCCCGAGCATGGGGGCGCGCGTGGCGGGCAGCCCTGGTACTACTACCTGCTCCTGATGACGATGTACGAGTTCATGCCCCTCCTGCTGAGCACAGTGGCGACCGTCTATTACCTGGTGCGCCGCGCCCGTGTACTGGGCCGCGGCGAGCCGCTCGAGAACGCAGAAGGGGAGGCGGCGGGCGGCAGCGCCCTCGGCCCATCCTGGAGAGAGGAATCGGTGTTCGTCGCCTTCCTCGTCTTCTGGAATCTGGCTACGCTGATCATCTACACCTGGACAGGCGAGAAGATGCCCTTCAACGGGATGCACCTGGCGATCCCGCTCGTGATGCTCACGGCCAAATTCCTGGGCGACGTCTTCAGCCGCGTGGCCTGGCGCGAAGTCTGGAGGCGAGGCGGGGCCTGGTTCATGCTGCTGCTGCCCGTGACCGCCTTTGGTCTCGGACGGCTGATCAAGGTGCAGCCCTTCCAGGGGATGTCGCTCTTTGACCTGAATGCGACCGGCGGCTGGATCCTGGCGCTCCTGGTTACGCTTCTTCTCGTGGCGCTGGTGGCGATCCTGGGGCGCCGGCTGCGCGCGCGCTACGCCTGGGCCGCGGCACTGGCCACGCTGGTGATCGTGCTCGGCGTCTTCACCGTCCGCTTTGCCTGGATGGCGGCCTACAAGAACCGCGACGTGGCGGTGGAGCTGCTGGTGTACGCGCACGGCACGCCCGACCTGCCGCTGACGATGAACGAAATCGCGGACATATCGGAGCGCACGGTGGGCGACAAGCAGATCCAGGTGGCCTACGACGACGAATCCTCCTGGCCGCTCGAGTGGTACATGCGCGAGTATCCAAACCGCGTCTTCTACGGCGACACGCCGACGCGCGACAAGCTGAACGTGCCCATCGTGATCTATGGCGTCGCCAACGAAGGGAAGGTCAAGCCCTACCTGGGCGACAACTACAACTGCTTCAAGCGCCGGCTGCGCTGGTGGCCCAACCAGCAGTACTTTGGGCTGACCTGGGAGCGCGTGTGGGAGATCCTACGCACGCCCGAGCAGCGCAAGATCCTCTGGAATATCCTGTACTGGCGCAAGTATCCCAAGAGCACCGACGATTGGTACCACGTCGATATCATCTACTACTGCGTGCGCAAGGACGTGGCCGCGCAGATGTGGGACCAGGGCGCAGGGCCGGCGCCGGCGCTCGAGGAACCGCTCGACCCCTACGCCGAGGTGACGATCCAGCACCCCTCGACCGCCGTGTGGGGGACGATGGGTACCGAGGAAGGGCAGTTCAACCACCCGCGCGGCATCGCCGTGGGACCCGACGGGTCGGTCTATGTCGTCGACTCGGACAACGCGCGCATCCAGGTCTTTGGCTCGGACGGCACCTTCCTTCGCCAGTGGGGCAGCTACTGCGACATCGAGACCGCGCTCGGCTGCGTCGATCCCGATGGGGCCGGCCCGCTGGCGTCGGGCGACGGGCAGTTCAAGGAGCCGTGGGGGATCACGGTGGACGCCGATGGCCTGGTGTATGTGGCCGATACCTGGAACCACCGGGTGCAGGTGTTTGACGAAGGCGGCTTTCTGCGCAAGTGGGGGACGCTGGGGCAGACGACGGAGCGGATGGACCTGATGTACGGCCCGCGCGACGTCGCGATCGATTCGCTGGGGCAGGTGCTCGTGTCGGACACCGGCAACAAGCGCGTCCTGGTGTATACGAGCGACGGGGCGCTGGTGGACATGTTCGGCACGGGCGGCGCGGCGCAGGGGCAGATCGACGAGCCGGTGGGGATCGACGTGGACTCGGAGGGGAACACCTACGTGGCGGATACGTGGAACCAGCAGGTGGATGTCTTTGACACGCTGCACCTGTGGGCGAAGGACTGGCCGGTGGACGCCTGGGCGGGGCAGTCGATCGTGAACAAGCCCTACCTGGCGATCGACGACCAGGACCGGGTGTACATTACGGACCCGGAGGGGTACCGGGTGGTGGTCTTGACGAAGGCCGGCGAGCCGTTGGCGGTGTTCGGGATGTATGGGTTTGATGCGAACTCCTTCAGCCTGCCGACGGGGATCGACGTGGATGCGGAGGGGAATATCTACGTGACGGATACGAACGCGCACCGGGTGATGAAGTTTGGGAGGGTGGAGTAAGCTTAGCTCCCGCACCTTCCGAGAGAGGGTGGGGTGAGGGCGGATCGTCGTGACTGAAGGTGCCCCGTCTGACCAGACCGGGCACTTTCGCTATAGGGTGAAGTTTCCCCGACTCCCCTCTGCCCCCGCGCAAACTCGCCCGCGCCCATCGGCCGCTTGCCCGCCGGCTGAACCTCGACTAGCTCCAGCAGCCCCTGGCCCGTCACCACGCCCAGCGACCCCGGCAGCAGGACCACCCGCCCCGGCTCCCCCTCGCCGGCCCACGCCGGCTGCGGGCGCGCCCGCAGTACCTTCAGCATCTGCCCGCGCCACGCCGTGTGCGCCCCCGGCCAGGGATGGCAGGCCCGCACCTGCCGGTCAAGCTGCACCGCCGGCGCGCTCCAATCCAGCAGCCCATCCTCTTTCTTGAGCGGCCGGCAGTAGGTCGCCAGCGCTCCATCCTGCGGCTGCTCCGTCACTGCTCCCGCCATCCACCCCGGCAGCCTCTCCACGAGCAGCCGCGCCCCCAGCTCCGCCAGCGCGGCCGTCAGCGAGCCTGTCGTGTCCTCCGGGCCGATGGGCATCTCCGCCTGGGCCAGGATGGGTCCCGTATCCATCCCCACGTCCATGCGCATCAGCGTCACGCCGGTCGTCGCGTCGCCGGCCAGGATCGCCGCCGGGATGGGCGCAGCGCCCCGGTAGCGGGGCAGCAGCGAGGCGTGGACGTTGAGGCAGGCGTGCGGTGGCAGCGCCAGGACTTCCGGCGGAAGGATCTGCCCGAAAGCGGCGACGACGATCACGTCGGGCCGCCAGGCCGCGATTGGCTCGCGTGCCTCCGGCGCGCGCAGCGAGCGCGGCTGCCACACCGGGATGCTGTGGGCCAGCGCGGCCTCCTTGACCGGGGAGAACACCACGCACCGTCCCCGGCCTGCCGGCCGGTCCGGCTGCGTGACGACGCCGGCCACCTCGTGCGCATCACACAGGGCGAGCAGGCTGGGCACCGAGAACTGGGGTGTCCCCATGAAGACGATTCGTGCCATCGCCCACGATTCTAGCACATCTTGTGCTTCTGTGCCAGTTGTGCTCTGCTACCGTGTTTCTGCCTGTCCTGTCAATCCTGAGAATCCTGTCATCCTGTCGCGCCCGTGCCTCCCCTGCCCCTCCCCACCCAGTTTGACATCTCACCGCGAACCTGCTAGAATACCACTCGCGCCTGGCACGCCGGGCGACACTGCTCGGAGGTAAATGTGTATGTCACAGAATCCCGTTCCGGCCACCGACGTCACGGAAAACGACAAGCTCATGGCCGCTCTGTCGTACCCCATCCCGATCGTCGCCATCATCATCCTCCTCGTCGAGGACATGAAGAACCGGCCCTTCCAGAAGTTCCACGCCATCCAGGCCATCGCCGCCAACATCGTCCTCTGGATCGTCATCGCCGTCGCCGGCACGCTCTTGGGCCTCGTCTCCCTTGGCATCTGCGGCTGGCTGCCCGGCCTCCTCTGGTTCATCACGCTCTACTGGGCCTTCCAGGCCTACAAAGGTCTCTACTTCGAGATCCCCTGGCTCACCCAGTTCATGAAGAAGCAGGGCTGGCTGTAATCGGAGCGAGTTCGCGCTTCGCCCGCATCGAATCGCTGCTCCAGGTCGAGGGGCCAACCCCTCCGGCCTGGAGCTTTTGCGCGGAGGCCTGATTGTCCATCCTCTCCAAGCGATGGAACCTGCCGGGTCCCGCCGCTGCGCAGGAGCAGGCGTCGTGGCCCGGCATCCCGGCGCTCCTCGTCCGGCTCCTGGCCAACCGCGGCATCCACCCTGAGTCAGCCCAACAGTTCCTGGAGGGCCGCGGGCTCGGCCACGATCCCCTGGGCCCGCTGCCGCTCAAGGGCCTGCGCGAGGCCGTCGAACGCCTCACGCAAGCGGTAGAGGCCGGGGAGCGGATCGCCGTTTTTGGCGATTTCGATGCCGACGGCGTCTCCGCCACCGTCCTGCTTGTGCAAGTGCTGGCCGGCCTCGGTGCCCACGTCGAGCCCTACATCCCGCACCGCGTCGACGAGGGCTATGGTCTCAACCTCGATGCCCTGCGCGCCCTGTACAAGAAGGGCGTTCGGGTCGTCGTCACCGTCGATTGCGGCGTCCGATCCGTCCGCGAGGTGGCAGCCGCCGAGCCGCACCTTTCGCTCATCGTCACCGACCACCACGAGCCGGGCCCGCACCTGCCGCCGGCCACGGCGGTCATCAACCCCAAGCAGCCCGGCTGCCCCTACCCATTCAAGGGGCTGGCCGGCGTCGGCGTCGCCTTCAAGCTCGCGCAGGCCCTGCTGCGCACCATGGAGCAGCGCGCCGCGCTGGCCGGCCTCACCGAGGAATCGCTTCTGGATCTTGTGGCGATCGGCACCGTCAGCGACCTGGCGCCGCTCCTCGACGAGAACCGGCTGCTGGTGCGGCGCGGGCTGGAGGCGCTGAATGGCGTGGCCCGCCCCGGCGTCGAGGCGCTCATGGCCAACGCCGGGCTGCGCCGCGGCCAGGTCGATGCCACCGCGATCGGCTTCCGGCTTGGGCCGCGCCTGAACGCCGCCGGCCGGCTCGAGTCGGCCATGCTCGCCTACGACCTGCTCACCGGCCGCGACCCACTCCTGACGCGCGCCGGTGCGGCGCAGCTCGGAGAGCTGAACCGCCGCCGGCAGGAGCTGACCGAAGAGACCTTTGCCGAGGCCGAGGCGCAGGTCCAGGAGCGCGATCCGGGCGCCCCTCTACTCTTTGTCGCCGGCCAAGCATTCAACCCCGGCATCGTCGGCCTCGCCGCCAGCCGCCTGGCCGAGGCCCACTACCGGCCGGCCATCGTCGTCGAGCTGGGCGAGGAGGAGAGCCGCGGCTCCTGCCGCTCCATCCGCGAGTTTCACATCACCGAGGCGCTCGACCGCTGCCAGGATCTTCTGATCCGGCACGGAGGACACGCCGCGGCGGCGGGCTTTACCGTCGCCACGCGCAACCTGGAAGAGCTGCGCGGCCGCCTGCTCGAGATCGCCGCCGAAAAGCTCGACGGCGCCGACCTCCGGCCCGAGCTCAAGATCGACGCCGAGCTGCCGCTCGAGGAGGTCGACTGGGCCACGCTGGGGCTCCTGCAGCAGATGGAGCCGTGCGGCGTGGAGAATCCGCAGCCGGTGCTCCTCAGCCGCAACGTGCCCGTGGTCGACGTGCGCGCCATCGGCGGCGAGGGCAAGCACCTGCGCCTGACGCTGCGCGACGGCCGGCGCGTGTCGTGGGATGCGCTGCTCTGGCGGCACGGCGAGCGTGCCGGGGAGATCCCCGGCCGCATCGACGTCGCCTACACCCTGGAGGCGCACGATTGGAGCGGCACCCGCCGCCTCCAGCTCAACGTCCAGGACCTGCGCGCGGCGGGCGCATCGCATGATCTGTCATTCTGAGCCGCCCCTTCGCTGCGCTCAAGGGCAGGCTCCGGCGGCGAAGAACCTCGGGCCAACATAATCGAGATCCTTCGCTTTGCTCAGGATGACCGACCGGAGATTTGGAGGACTGACATGCTGATCACACACGGCACCCTGGTCACCATGGGGAGCCCCAACCGGGTCATCCCCGACGGCGGCCTGCTCATCGAGGGCGAGCGTATCGCCGAGCTGGGCACGACCTCCGAGCTGGAGGCGCGCCACCCCGGCGCCGAGCGCCTGGACGCCGGCGGGCGCCTCGTCCTGCCCGGCCTCATCTGCGCCCACACCCATTTCTACGGCGCCTTCTCCCGGGGCATGGCCCTGCCCGGCGACCCGGCCTCGAACTTTTCCGAGATCCTGGAAAAGCTCTGGTGGCGGCTGGACAAGGCGCTGTGGCCCGACGACGTGCGCTACAGCGCCCTGCTGTGCCTGGTGGACGCCGTGCGACACGGCACGACAACGCTGATCGACCACCACGCCAGCCAGCGCTCGATCGCCGGCAGCCTGGACGAGATCGCGGCAGCGGTGGACACGGCCGGCGTGCGCGCCTGCCTCTGCTATGAGACGACCGACCGGGACGGCCGGGACGCCATGCGCGCCGGCATCCAGGAGAACCTGCGCTTCCTGCGCGCCGCCCGAGCGCGGCAGAAGGCCGGCGACGGCCGCATCGCGGCGACCTTTGGCCTGCACGCCTCGCTGACGCTCTCGGACGACACGCTCAAGGAGTGCCTGGAAGCCGTCGAGGACCTGGAGACCGGCTTTCACATCCACGTCGCCGAGGACAAGGCCGACCTGCGCGACAGCCTGCAAAAGAGCGGGCTGCGCGTCGTCGAGCGCCTGAAGAAGCGCGGCATCCTCGGACCCATGACGATTGCCGCGCACTGCGTCCACGTCGACCGCATCGAGACCGAGATGCTGCTCGACAGCGAGACGATGGTCGTGCACAACCCGCGCTCGAACATGAACAACGCCGTGGGAACGGCTGACCTGCCCTGGATGCTGCACATCGGCATCCCCGTGGGGCTGGGCAACGACGGCTTTTCCAACAACATGTTCACGGAGATGGTCGTCGCTTACCTGGTCCATAAGCAGGCGACCGGCGACCCGCGCACGCTGCCCGCGAACCGCGTGGTCGAGATGGCCTGGGCGAACAACGCCCGTATCGCGCGCACCCTCTTCCCGTTGGTGGGACCGGCGTTTGGCACGCTGGCCCAGGGCGCGCCGGCCGACGTCATCCTGGTCGATTACGATCCGCCCACGCCCCTTTCCGCCGGCAACTTGCCGTGGCACATCCTCTTTGGGATCGACGGCACAGGGGTGGACACGACGATCGTTGCCGGCCGCGTCTTGATGCGCCACCGTGAGCTGAAGACGCTGGACGAGGGCGCGATCATGGCCCGTGCCCGCCAGTTGGCCGCCAAGCTATGGCAGAGGATCTGAGGCATTCTCCCTCTCCCTCGCAGGGAGTGGGCCGGGGTGAGGGTCAATCTCCCATGAGCAATCAGACCATCGTCATCCACATGAACCGCCGGTGGGCCTGGTGGACCCTGGTCATGGCCGTTCTCGGAGTGGCCGCCAGCGCGTGGCTCGTGTACACCGGTCTGCGGCCTGGGCGCTCCGATCCCGGCACGGGTTGGCTGCTGGCAGCCACCAGCTTGGTGGGGGTCGTGGCCTTTGTCTATGCCGGCTGGGTGGCCGTACGCACCATCCGCTCCCCCTATCGCCTCGAGCTGAGCCCTTCCCACCTGACGTTCTTCACCCCGGCCTACGACCTGCGCGTGCCCTGGGAGCGGGTGGCCGGCATCGCGCTGGCCGACGTCGACCGCCGGGTGGGATGTGCGCTGGTATTCGACGACGTCGCAGCCGTGGCGGAAGGGGCGGCCTTCCATCGCGCATCCGCCACCAAGGGTGCTGTGCGGAGCGCGGCCCGGATGCAGGAGCGAATGGAGGGCTGTTTCCGCGACAGGGGCTACCATCTCGGCATCCCGCACCGGATCCTGGAGCGAGGGCCGGAGGCCCTGGCCAAGCTGCTGACGCAAGCAAGAACGGGCGAATTGTGGCAGGAGGCAGCCGTATGAAGCGCTTGTGGAGGCGCCTGGGCGTGCCGGGCAAGATCGGCCTGGTGCTTGGATTGCTCGGCGCGGTGCTGACCGTGCTGGGCCTCGTGTTTGGGAACCTGGCGACCCTTACTGTCAAGAGCGTGCTGCTGGGCATCCTCATCGGCGGCGGGTCGTGGGGGCTCGTCTCCTGGGCAATCGCCTCCGCGGCCGTCGACGCCACGTCGGACGAAGAGTGAGCCGCCTATCTCGCCTCCACTACCGCTTCTTCTCCTCCCTTTCGGGCCTGATGTTCGTCGCCGTCCTGGGGGGCGACGAGGGGCCGAACGTTACTCTCCCACTTTCCCACTTTCCCACTTTCCCGGGGTGTGCCCTGAGGTGGTGGGGTGAAGAGGGCTCTCGAGAAGGCGGAGCCCCCGCCTCACAGATCACGCGACGGATTCCAGGGTGCGGCCGCCGAGGTCCTTGCTCTCGCCACGACGACGTGTGTGCGCGTCCCGTCGAACTGTGCTAGAATGGGGGCAGGAGCACACACATGAAAATCCTGCTGGTCAGTCCGCAATCGGGCCTCTGGAACTCGCGCCGGCACATCCACATGGGCCTCGGCTACCTGGCAGGCGCGCTTTTGCACGCCGGCTACCAGGACGTTACCCTCTTCGACGGCGAAGTCGAAGAGGAGCCGCTTGCCGATCACCTGGCGCGCGAGCGCTACGACATCGTCGGCATCTCCAGCCCCACGCCCCTCATCTACCAGGCCTGGGAGGCAGCCGCGCTGGCCAAGGCGCAGGGCGCGATCGCGATCCTGGGTGGCCCGCACCTGACCCTCATGCCCGACGAGTCGATGCAGCGACCCGAGGTCGACCTGGTCGTGCGCGGCGAGGCTGAGGAGACGATCGTTGAGATTGTCCGCGAGATCGAAAGACAGCCGGGCACAGGCCGCGAGAGGCTGGCAGGCTGCGACTGGAGCGCCATGCGCGGCGTGAGCTGGCGCGATGCGCAGGGGCACGTGGTCCACAACCCCGACCGGCCGCTGGTCCACCAGATCGAAGGCATCCCCTGGCCGGCCTATCACCTCTTCAAGATCGAGCGCTACACCAACCTCAACCCGCTCACCGATGGCCTTGACCCGCACGCGCGGGCGTACACGCTCCTCACCAGTCGCGGCTGCCCGCACCAGTGCATCTACTGCTCCAAGCCGATCACCGGCCTCACCTGGCGGGCACGCTCGCCCCAGGACGTCGTGGCCGAGTGGCGTTACCTCGTGCAGGAGATGCGTGCCACCGAGATCGGCATCACCGACGACGTCTGGAACCTGCGCCTCGACCGGGCCAAGGAGCTCTGCCGGGCGCTGATTGCCGAGGGGCTGACAGGCGTGCCGTGGGTGACGGTGCATGGCATGCGCGCCGACCAGACCGACGAGGAGCTGTTCCGGCTGATGGCTCAGGCCGGCTGCAAGCGCGTGGGCTTTGGCGTAGAGAGCGGCAACCAGGCCGTGCTGGACGCGATCAAGAAGCGGCAGACGCTCGAGGACGTCCGGAAGGCGTTCCGGGGGGCCAAGGCGGCCGGGCTGCAGACCATGGGCTTTTTCATCTACGGGCTACCGGCCGACACCGAGCAGACGATGGAAGATACGACCCGCTTCGCGCTCGAGCTGGACCCCGACCTGGCGAATTTCATGATTGCGGCGCCCTATCCCGGCACCGAGCTGTACGAGATCGCACGGCGAGAGGGGCGGCTCTTCAGCCAGGACTGGCGCGACTATGCCATCCACGACGAAAAGGCGCGCTATGAGCTGCCGACGCTTCCAGCCGAGCTGGTG
Organism: uncultured Chloroflexia bacterium; assembly: GCA_963701775.1. GTDB lineage: Bacteria > Chloroflexota > Anaerolineae > JAAYZQ01 > JAAYZQ01 > DAOQVR01. The sequence goes on along the minus strand of CAVPBH010000018.1, from coordinate 26,263 downwards.
GAGCGCAAGTGGCACGAGGCCTACCGCCGCTTCTACTTCCGGCCCAAGCGCATCTGGAAGCAGGTCACCCGCTCTGACACCTGGCGCCGACTGCCTTCCTACGCCAAGGACCTGGGGCGGTTCTTCGTGGGCAAGAAGAAGGCATAGCTCCCTCGCCTTTCCAGGGAGAGGGTCGGGGTGAGGGTGGAGGCCAGCCATGAGAGCCACACCTGAGGACAAGGTAGAACGCCTCCTCGCCGGCCTCGCCGTGGCCCGGCACGAGGTCCTCGCTGCGGCGCGGGGTCTTCCGTGTGCGGATTACGACACCATCTTCCTCGGCACCTGGTCGGCCCATGACATCGTCGCCCACCTGGCCGGCTGGGACTATGCCAATTGCGAAGCAATCGACGCGATTCGCGCCGGCCGCCTGCCGGCCTTCTATGCGCGTTACGACCGCGACTGGCACACCTTCAACGCCGAGCTGGTGGCCCGCCACAAGCAGGCCACCTTGGAAGAGACCGCGGCCCTGGCACAGGCCTCCCACGAGGCACTGCTGGCGGCGCTGGCGGCCCTTCCGGCCGTGGACGTCCTGCAAGACCACGGTGTGCGCTCGCCGGGAAACCGCCGCGTCACTATCCCCATGCTGCTCGAGGTCGAGGCGCGCGACGAGCACAAGCACGCGGAGCAGATCCGGGCATTCGGGACGGGGTCTGGGGCGTAACTCCCCATACGTCGCGAGCGGCGGAAAGCCCAGGCTCGGCGATTGGCGCTTGCTCTCCGCCTTGACTTGCCTCGCGGGGGAGAGTACAATCACCCCATGAGCGCACCTTGGCCGACCGACAGCGCGATCACTTGGGCGAATCGTTGGGATCACGTGCTGGCGCGCTGCGGCGTGAACCGCAGTGGCCACCGGGTGGAGCCGGGACTCTACGCCATCGGCACGCCCGTCGCCGCCTCTCCCGTCTTTGTGACCGCCAACTATACTCTCAGCTTCGACGCGCTGCGCGTGGCCCTGGACGGCATCGGCGGCTACATCCTCGTGCTGGACACCGAAGGCATCAACGTTTGGTGCGCGGCCGGCAAGGGGACCTTTGGCACCGATGAGTTGGTGCGCCGCGTCGAAGCGACCGGGCTCCGGGAGATCGTTGACCACCGCAGGCTGATCCTGCCCCAGCTCGGAGCGCCGGGCGTGGCAGCCCACGAGGTCAAGAGACGCTGCGGATTCGCCATCGAATATGGCCCGGTCCGGGCCGCCGACCTGCCGGAGTATCTAGAGGCGCACCGGGCTACGCCGGAGATGCGACGCGTGCGCTTTCCTCTACGCGACCGCCTCGTCCTCATCCCCGTCGAGATCGTGCATGGACTGCTGCCGGTGGCCGTCGCAGTCGCCGCCCTCTACTTTCTCGGGGGCCGGCTGCCGGCTCTGGCCGCTATGGCGGCTATCCTGGCCGGCGTGGCCCTCTTTCCGATCCTGCTTCCCTGGCTGCCGGGCCACGACTTTTCCGTCAAGGGGTTCCTCCTAGGGGGCGTGGTGGCCCTGCCCTTTGCCGCGGCGGCCGTTCTGGGCCATCCCGGCGGGCCTTGGTGGCGAATGGCGATCTCGGCCCTGAGTTACCTACTCCTCATGCCTCCGGTCACCGCCTTCCTGGCCCTGAACTTTACCGGATCTACCACCTTCACCTCCAGGACCGGCGTGCGGCGCGAGATCTTTCGCTACGTGCCAGTTATGGCTGGGATGGCCGGGACCGGCGTGGTATTGGCCGTTCTCGTGCGCCTGGTGCGGGCCCTGGGAGGATAGATGCAAGTCGAATGCCGTGCCGAGGGCGTAGGGCTGCGGGAGGCCGGCCCGGGCCAGTTGAACACGCTGCGCTATGATCCGGCGCTGTGCATCGGCTGTGGGATGTGCATTGCCGTCTGCCCCCATGGAGTCTTTGCCGAGGATGGCCGGGTGGTCCGCCTGGCCCGGTGGGAGGCGTGCATGGAATGCGGCGCTTGCCAACTCAACTGCCCCACCGGCGCCATCGCCGTCGAGAGCGGGGTGGGCTGCGCCTCGGCAATGATCATGGCTGCGCTGACCGGCAAGGCGGAAGACACCTGAGACACCGATCAGGGACAGCCGGGACGCTGACCAGAGCCTTCCGCCCTTTGCCTTGTCTGCCTCGCCGGTTGACATCCTTGCCGGACTGAGTATAATGGCTCCTGCGAATTGGGCAGGTACCCAAGTGGCCAAAGGGAACGGTCTGTAAAACCGCTGGCTCCGCCTTCGGAGGTTCGATCCCTCCCCTGCCCACCACGAACAGCGCTCGCGGTTAACGCCGCGGGCGCTTCTTTCTGCCTGCCGCCGGCGGCTCCTCCCGCTCCACCCGCAGCGATCGCATCACTCGAAAGGGTAGGAAGAGCAGCATTCCAAAGAAGGTCAGCGCAAAGGCTGTGCCGACCATAGTGGAGAACCCCAGCAGCCGGGGAAGTAGCCTGGCCTGCACCGCCTCGAACCAGTGGCTTACGTCGCCGAGCACGTAGACCAGGCTGACGACCAGGATCAGCACGCCCAACACCGCGGGAAGGGCTCGCTTGACGAGCCTGAGATCCACGCTGCTGGGCGCGATGCAGCTCGACACGCTCAGCGCGAAGTAGAGCCCGGCGTAGGTGCGCCACTGGCTCCATGGCAGGTGCAGCAGACCGCGAAAGACTGCCTCGAAGTACTTGCCTAGGAAGCGCAAGATCTCTACCACCATGCTGCCCAGCGTCATCGTGGTGAGGTCGAACGTGGGCAGTGCGACCGCGGGGATCTCGAAATCGGGGATGACATAATGACCGATCAGCCACAGCGTGGTCAATCCTCCGAACAGCGGGGCAAGGCCGCCGAGGACGCTCGTCAGTAGGTTGCCGCCGCTGAACTGGACCGATGCATCGTGCTTCCCGTCGAAGAGCGGCTTGACGGCATGGACCCTCGCCAGGGTGATTAGGGCGACTGCGGCATGGGAGAACTCGTGAATCACCACGCCGACCAGCTCGAGGAAGTCTGCCAGCCTGTGTGCAGTCTTGTGGGCGAGCTTGCGAAAGGTGGCGCCGAGTATCAGCAGGAGATAGAGCTGGATGAGAAGGGGCAAGAAGAGGGCGACGGCCATGACCAGCGTCAGTCGCAGGATTTCCACCAGGATGTGGGCGAGATCAGGCGTCATCGTCTCGACTCCGTGTGGACGGCTGCGTCACATGAGCTGGAGATTGCCCCAAAGGAAATAGAGGATACGCCGTGAGCGACAAGTATTGCGAGCAGCCGGAACACAAACCAGCCGTGGTCGGTGAAGTGGTTGCAGACCAACACGGCCAGCAGCCCGCCCAGGCTGCCGCCAATCAGGGCAAGGATAAGCAGCGCATGCTCCGGGATGCGCCAGTTCTCGGGCTTTTTCTCCGGGTACTCATCCTCAAAGATCTAGGGCAATTGCATCTAAACTCGTTTGGGAGTTGAACGGTTTCGCCCAGTAGGGTATCCTCCGGAAAAGCATGGAGGATACCCGAATGGAACGAGAACCGGCTGCATCCATCGTTGGCCATTTCGTGGATCTGGAAGATCCCCGCGTCGAGCGTACGAAGCGGCATCTGTTGCTGGACATCGTAGTGATTGCCATCTGCGCTGTCATCTGTGGGGCAGATAGCTGGGTGGCAGTAACATTGTTTGGCAAGGCCAAGCTTGCATGGCTGAAGCGGTTTCTGGAGCTACCGAATGGCATTCCGTCCCACGACACATTCGGGCGGGTGTTTGCCCGACTGAAGCCAGAGCAGTTTGAGAAGTGCTTTCTGCAGTGGATCGCAGCGGTCAGCGACATCACCGCAGGGCAGGTGGTCGCGATCGATGGCAAGACGGTACGGCGCTCACATGACACAGGCATAGGCAAAAGCGCCATCCACATGGTGAGTGCCTGGGCCACTGCCAATGAGTTGGTTCTGGGCCAGGTGAAGGTGGATGACAAGTCCAATGAGATCACCGCCATTCCGGCCTTGTTACAGGTACTGGAGGTCTCGGACTGCATTGTGACCATCGATGCGATGGGGTGTCAAACGGAGATTGCGAAGACGATCGTGGCGCAGGGAGCAGACTATGTGCTGGCTCTCAAGGAGAACCAGCCGCACATGCACGAAGACGTGAAGCTGCTGTTCGATGACTTGGAAAGCAGCCGGTACCGAGCCTACTCGTATGAGCGCGACTACACGGTAGACAAGAATCATGGGCGTCGCGAGAAATGAGTTGAGCTTGTCGATCGCATAGTAGAGAAAGGTGAAACGTTGATGGCAGATCAGCCATGCCAGCAGCAGGCGCAGATGAAAAGCCCCCTCGAGAATGAGCGCGGTCAACAGCGCCACGAGGGCAGCCGGAGAGCCAGTAGCTTGCGCGCAGTTCGCGGCCGCGACAGCGCTCGGGGGGCCTCTGCCGCCAGTCCTCTTCATCGCGCCCGCTGCCGCCTGGCCTCGTACAGGGCGATGGCGCCCGCTACTGCGGCGTTCAGCGAGGCCACCCGCCCGTGCATCGGCAACCGGATCACCAGGTCGCACCGCTCTCGCACCAGCCGGCCCAGTCCCGGACCCTCGCCGCCGACCACCAGCCCCAGCGCGCCGCCCAGGTCGGCTGCCGTGTACGCCTGCGCCTCCGGCGCCATGTCCAGCCCGGCAAGCCAGACCCCCTGCGCCTGGAGCGATTCCATGGCCCGTACCAGGTTGACGACCTGCGCCACGCGCAGGTGCTCCGCCGCCCCGGCCGAGGCGCGCACCGCCGCCGGCGTCACCGCCGCCGCGCGCCGGTCGGGGATGACCACGCCGTGGACGCCCGCCGCGTCCGCACTGCGCAGGAGCGAGCCCAGGTTCTGCGGGTCGAGCAGGTGGTCGAGCAGCAGCAGGAAGGGGGCTTCGCCTGCCCGGCGCGCCCCCTCCATCAAGTCAGATAGATCGACATAAGGATACCCGGAAACCTCGGCCGCCAGCCCCTGGTGGTGCGCCTCGATGCCCAACCGATCCAGGGCGGTGCGTTCCACCTCCTGCACCGGAACACTCGCGCGCGAGGCCAGCGCCAGCGCCTCATCCACAGTCCCGGTCGCCCGGGCGCCGCGGGCGAGCATCAGCTTGAAGATCTGCCGGCGGCAGGCGCGCAGCGTCTCGACGACCGGCTGCCGGCCGTAGAGGACTTCTCTCACCGGCTCAGCCGCCAGCGCGTGCCCTCGGGGCCGTCCTCGAGGGCGATGCCCAGCTCGGCCAGGCGGTTGCGGATGGCGTCGGCGCGCGCCCAATCGCGTGCCGCACGCGCCTCGCGCCGCATCTCGATCAGAAGCCGCACCACGCCGTCCAGCAGCTCTCTCTCGCCCGTCGACGCGCCGGCCGTCGCCTCGGAGAGCCGCAGCCCTAGGGCGTCCCCGGCCAGGCGCTGGAACAAGGCGCCTGCCGCCTCCAGCGTGCCGTGGCTGGCGGCTTGGCCGGAGTTGAGGAGGGTGTTCACCTCGCGGCTCAGATCAAAGAGCGCGGCGATGGCACGCGGTGCGTTGAAATCGTCGTTCATCGCCTCTTCGAACTGCTTGCGGCAGGCTTCGAGCTTGGCGCCGAACTCGGGGCTCAGCTCGCCGGGGGCCGCATCGCGCAGCCGCTCCTGTACCAGCGCCACCGCGCCGGTGAGCCGCTCCAGCCCGCGCGCCGCCGCCTCCAGCGCCGGCTCGGAAAAGTCGGTGGGCGAGCGGTAGTGGCTGCGAGAGCACGAAGAAACGGATCGTCATCGCGCCGTGGCGCTTGAAGAGATCCTTCAGGAAGATGGCGTTGCCGAGGCTCTTGCCCATCTTGATGCCGTCGACCGTCACCATGTTGTTGAGCAGCCAGTAGTTGCAGAAGGGGAGCCCTGTGGCCGCCTCGATCTGGGCCACCTCGCACTCGTTGTGCGGGAAGATATTCTCCAGCCCGCCGCCGTGGATGTCGAAGGGCTGGCCCAGGTACTTGGTCGCCATCACCGAGCACTCGACATGCCAGCCGGGGTAGCCGGGCCCCCACGGGCTCGACCAGCGCAGGATGTGCTCCGGCTCGGCCGCCTTCCAGAGCGCGAAATCGGCCGGGTGGCGCTTCTCGTCCAGCACCTCGACGCGCGCGCCTTCCTCCTGCTCCTCCACGCGCCGGCCCGAGAGCTTGCCATAGTCCGGCCAGGACGAGACGTCGAAGTAGACACTCCCGTTGGCTTCGTAGGCATGGCCCTTAGCCAGGAGCGTTTGCGTCAGCTCGATCTGCTCGCTGATGTGGCAGGTGGGGCGCGGCGAGATGTTCGGCCGGCCGACGTTGAGCGCGTCCATGTCCTCAAAGTAGCTGCGGATGTAGGTCTCGACCAGCTCCATTGGCTCCACCCGCTCGCGGCGGGCGCCCTTGGCGATCCGGTCCTCGCCCGTGTCCAGCAGGTGGCCGACGTCGGTCAGGTTCTGGACGTAGCGCACCCGGTAGCCCAGGTAGCGGAAGTAGCGCACGATGGTGTCGAAGGTGATGTAGGCCTTGGCGTGGCCGATGTGCGCGTGGTCGTAGACGGTCGGGCCGCAGACATAGATGTGGACGGCGTCCTCGCGGATCGGCTTGAACTCGACTTTGGACCGGGTCAGGTAGTTGTAGACGGTGAGTGGCATTCTTCCTCCAGAACAGGTTGCTCGGATGCCGGCTGCAGGGCGCGGTAGGCGTCGACGATGAGCTGCGCGGCCGCGGGCACGGGCAGCCTGCCGGTGTTGAGGACCAGGTCATACAGCGCCGGATCGAGCCAGTCGACGTCAAAGTATCGCCGCAAGTAGTCGGAGCGGGCGTGGTCGCTGGCGCGCACCCGTTTCTGTGCCTCGCGCTTGCTCAGGTTCAGGCGCGCCATCACCACTTCGACGCGCATGGGCAGCGGCGCGACGACCTGCACGCGCAGGACGCCGGGGTAGTTCTGCAACAGCACCTGGCCACCGCGCCCGAGCAGCAGGACGTTCCCCTCGCGCGCCACCTTCTTGACGACCAACCCCACCATGCGCACGTAGCGGTCAAAGGCGACGCTCAGCGGCGGCGCCACCGCCGAAAAGAGCCCAGAGAAGGGGAACTGCCAGCCCGACCGCTCGAATTGGGCCGCCGCCGTCTCCTCTGCGAGTGCCTCCGTCTCCGCGGGCAGGCCGGCTGCGGAGGGCATCTCGCGGAGCGCCTTCAGCACCTGGTTGGCCAGGCCGCGCTCCTCTTGCAGCTCCATCTCGGCCAGGGCCACGTCGGGTACGCCCGCCTCGCGCGCCGCCTGGAAGATCGTCGCCGCGTCCACGACGCGCAAGCCCAGCGCCTGGGCCACACTGCGGGCAACCTCTTCACCGCGGGCGCCGATCTGGCGCGAAAGGGTGATCACGCTCATCCCACTCACCTCTCGACCTCCGGCTGGGCGAACACCAGCCGGCCCTCCGCTCGTTGGAGCACCTTCTTCACCAGGACGGGGATGGACTGGCCGATGTAGGGCCGCCCCTCCTCGACCACGATCATCGTGCCGTCGTCCAGGTAGCCGACGCCCTGGCCCAGCTCCTTGCCCTCCTGGATCACCTTGATCGTGATGGTTTCCCCGGGCAGAAGGATCGTCTTGACGGCATTGGCCAGGTCGTTGATGTTCAGGACCTGCACGCCCTGTACCTGGGCCACACGGTTCAGGTTGAAATCGTTGGTAAGGATCGGACAGTGCATTTGGCGGGCGAGGATCACCAGCTTTTCGTCCACCTCGCGCGCTTCGGGCGCATCCATGTCCGTGATGCGCACCGGCACGAGCGACTCCGTCTTCAGCCGGTTCAGTACGTCCAGCCCACGGCGGCCACGGTTGCGCCGCAGGGAATCGGGCGAGTCGGCGATGTGCTGCAGCTCATTCAGCACAAAGCGCGGCACGATCATCGGCCCGGAGATAAAGCCTGTCTGGCTGATGTCGGCAATCCGGCCGTCGATGATGACGCTCGTATCCAGGAGCACGGGCCTCTCCTCCTGGGAGATGGCATCCTTGTCGCGCGAGCGGCCGCGCAGAAAGGCCGATATGTCGTGCCAGCGCAACGTGCCGACCAGGACGCCCAGGTAGCCGAGAATGATGGCGCCCACGAAGGGCAGAATCTGGTTAAAGGGCTTGGGCAGCATCGCCAACACCGGCACGAGCAGCGAAGCGATGATCAGCCCCAGGATCAGCCCGCCGATGGTAGCGATCAGCTCCTGCGCCGAGACCGTGCGGATCCGGCGCCGGACAGAGCGGGCAGGCCGGATCGTCACCCATGGGGTGATGGCAGCGCCCACGACGGCGCCGATCGCGGCCGCGATGAGGACCCAACGAAGATGGATATTGGCGGGGGCCGCGGGTGCCAATCGCTCCCCCAGTTGCCAGCCGGCAACGCCCAGGATAATCATGCCCAATAAACGAGCGATAATGTCGGAAACCATGGTACCTCCCTTCAGGCAGCCTTGGCAGGGCCGCCCGGCTATTCACTTGAGGAACGCAGCGCTACCTCACATTGGCCCTCCTGCAATCGATGCCGGTAGGAAGGAAGAAGCGACGAGACGATAAAGCTAAGCATATCTTAGCACAGATGGGCGGGAATGTCAACCTGGTTCTCCTTCGGCTGGACTTGAGGCCGAGGGGACCGCGACCCGCCCGCCGGGGTTCCATGAGAAGCGCCTCACCTTGCTGGAAGGGAGGCCCCTTGGCGTCGCCTCAGGGCACGGCTTCCAGGAAGATGCGGGACGCGGCGGTTCTGCCACTCGGCACGGGTGTGCCGCCCTATCACCCTATCAGACCGGCGCCGGCTGGCCTGGTGCTGCGGTCTAGCCTGTCCGAGCGGCCGGCGCCTGCTCGAGGCGGCGAGCGAAGAGGCGCGCGCTCGCTCTCCATCCCGACCAGACCACGTCCAGCGTGCCCTCCCCCGAGAACGCGCACCACATCGGCCGGGACTCTAGCCCGAGCACCGCGCCGCAGGCACGACGCGGCAGATCCCACACTCGCAAGGTCAGGTCATCCGAAATACTGAGCAGCTCCCGACCAGAGGGGCTGGCGTCGATGGCGGTCACGGAATCAGCGTGGCCGTCCAGCCGGTAGATCTCCTTCAGGCTCCGCACGTCGTATGCCCGAATCGCATACCTGTCACTGTCCGGACGGGAGCGAAGCACCTGGCGGACCTCAGCACGCACCAACTCATGGGGCGGGATTGGCGAAAGTACGTACTGGGTTCCTGGGCCTGCGAAGAGCTCCAAGCCGTCCGGCGAGAATGCCAGGGATGCGGCCGGGTACTCAACTGCAAGGGTCCTCACGCTGCCGCTCGGGATGTGAAGTACCAGCACCTGCCCCGGGCAGTTCTCAAACCCACCCTGCAGCATGCCACTCTGCCGTTCCCGCACGATCTTGGCGCTGGCTGCTATCACGGCAGCGATGGTTGTCTCATCCTCAGAGAAGACCATGGGGCCAAAAGCCGCCGGCTCGGATTCCAGGGGCAGTCTCCTGTCCACGCCAACCTGGCGGCCGCCCGCCAGCCGGTAGACCGTAAGGAAAAACCTCCCCTGCTCGCCCGTGATGCTCGCGGCCCACTCTCCGTGGCTGCTTATCGCCGTGCCAAACAGGGCGAGCTCATCCCACCGCGCCAGTGAGTCGAGCCCCGGCAGCGTGACCAGCTCAAGCTGTGGCCTGCCACTGCTGGGCGTTCCCCAGGCAAGTGCGAGGGGGGCGTACTTGGCGCAGCGCACAGACCACAGGTCCTCACGGGTCCTGATGTGACCGGTGTCAAGTTGTAGCAGTCGGGTGCCCCATCCGCTCGTCGCGCCAACGCACACTCGCTGAGTCGCGCTTCCATCGGCACGCTCGGCCTGCCAACCCCACGATGTCTCTGTTGCCTCATGGCTGCCGGCGGCGGGAAGGTTGTAGAGGCGGATTCCTCGCCCTGAGACGGCGAATTGCCCGCCGTGCGGATCGCAGCAAATGCTTCGGACGCAGCCTCCCACCTCCGCAGGAAAAGACTCTTCCACTTCGAGATCGCTGGCCCGGACGATGTAGAGCATTCCCCGCGTGTCGCCGACCACCAGCAGGTCCTGGTCGGCTGCGAAGGCCAGCGCCGTCAGCTCCACCTGTAAGTCGAGGCGACGGCGAATGCTCCAGGTTCTCAGGTCAAAATCCACAAGTTGGCTGGCGCTGCCGGTGTAGATGAGCCGGTCTCCTGATTGGGTGCATACCAGGCCATACACAGACTGGCTCGGGGTGTGGGAAACGCGCCGCCACTGACCTCGATCGAGATCGTAGAGCGAGACTTCCCCATGGTGGAAGGCAACTGCCACTTCATGCGAATTTGGGCGCGGCACGATCCCATTGACTTGCACACCGTCTGGATTCACGAGCCGCTTACGCGTCCCGTTTCCTGCCAGGTCGAGCACGATGCGATCGTCGAGGTTGATGCGATCTACCACCCGGAAGTCAGAGGAATCCAGAACGTAGAGGCAGCCGGCCTGGGGACTCGATGCCCACTGCCCTGAGCCCACTAGGAGCTGCCCCTCTACCGGGGACTCGGAAATCGCGTTGGCAGAGAAGTGCCCCTGCCCTCTGAAGACAGTCCGCAGCTCGAATGCTCCGTCCCAGGCGACAAGGCTCCCGTTCGTGAGCCCAAGGAGTATGTGGTCTTCCCGGAGAGCCTGAAGGCACAGCACACCCTCGACTTGTCCGGTTGTCTCTGCCTCCAGTCGACCGGATTGCACCCCTAACCGGCGCAGTTGTCCGGACATGCTCCCGGAAAAGACCGCGCCGAAGCCGGGAGGAGCGCTGATGGCGGGCACGAAATCATCCGCCACGCCAAGATCCCTGATGAGCGGCGATCGGTGCGCCCGCCGGCCGTCCACCACCTGCAGGCGGAGGCTCTGGCCTGACTGACCCAGTGCCCTCTCTCCCCACTCCCTCACCGCCTCATTCTCCCAGTAGTGATCCAAGATCGTCACGTATAGCTGCTGCGCGAGAGCCTTCGGCTCTCGACCTAGTAGTGAGCTGAAGGTACTGAGCGTCTCGCAGATTGCCTGAAGGATGCCCGACAGCGCAGCCCCCGAACCGGCGTGTGCAAGACAGCCGTCGCACAACGCCAGCAGTTCATGAGGTCCGAAGCTGGCGCAGTACAGGCTCAGGTACTGGAGATCGCACAGGGTTTCGGCTAGCCACTGCCAATCGCCCAGGATGCGGAGCTGGTGCGCGAGCTCGTGGAGTGCATGCCTGTCCCCCGTTCGCCAGCACTTGGCGAAATACTGCGCCAGCCTTCGGCGCCTCACTGGGCCTTGCTCAGGTGTCAGGAACCACCCGATGCAGCAAGCCGCCACCTGCCGGTGGTAGAACCCCAGCAGCGACGCCCCGTCCGCCGCCTGCTCGGCCAGATAGGGCTCCAGGTCGTGGTACATCCGCGACCACACGACCGGCGGAAGGCGATCCACCTCCGGCGACTTGGGCGACCTTCGGAGGAACTCCGCCATCACTTCGCCGTCGGCCGAGAGCACGTCGAGCAACTCGTCCTCCGTCAGCCCGTTCTGCCCCGCCGCGAGGTAGCCCAAGCTGTGCCCCACCAGCACCTCTCCATGGCTTGCCTCGTCCGACAGCCTATCGAACAGGCTGCGGAGGACGCCAGGAACGTCGCTCCCCAGTTCATGCGCTCCGTCGTACGACCGCCAGCGTCTTGCCTCCTCGAAGGCCAGGCGTAGGTAGAGCGGCAGGCCGCATCGGCCGAAACCACGGAGTACCTCGGCCCGCTGCTCGGGCTGCAGCTTCCGCCTGATGGACCTCAGCCACTCCTGCAGCAGCCGGTCCCCTTCCGCCGCCGGCATTGGCTCGATCTCGAGCATCTGTGCCTGGGGCAACTTGCCCCTGAGCGCTTCCAGACACTCGCCAGGAAGCGTCGATAGAACCAACTTGACGTGTGCCGGAAGCTCCCTCGGTAGCCAGGCCAGGTGTCGCGCACCGTCGGCGTCCGAGAGCTGGTCGAGTGCGTCGAGGAACAGGATCAAGGGCTTTTTCGCCGAGGCCAGCGCCAGCCGCTTGGGCAGCTCCGAGACCAAGTCTTTATACTCCAGCGGAATGCCTGTTGGATCGGCTCCGTACTGCCGGCTCAGCTGGTGGCACAGCCCCTCTAGCAGAGCCCGGGCACTGGAGGAAAAGGGCGTGGCCCCGACGAAGCGGAGAGCGAGTTCCGAGTTGTGGTGAGTCGCCGCTGCACGCTGCAGCGCCTCGGCCAGCAGTGCGGACTTGCCCGTGCCCGACTCGCCCCACACCACCAGCGGGCTCCGGCTTTCCCCCTCCAGGTAGCGCGCAATGGACCGAAGGATCCCTTCCCTTCCCAGAAAGTGCGCTCGACGCTCCCGCGCAAAGATCTCGTGCGCTTCCATCTCTATCTCCAGCGCCGGCTTCGACTCTATCTTCGCGCACTCGCTCAGGATCACGCGCCCCAGGGAGCGATAGACCGCCTGACACAGGTTCGCCGGCTTGTAGCCGCCGGCGAGCACGGCCTCGCATTCGGCCAGGTTCTCCGGCAGAGAGCCGATGTGGTCCGGGGTGATCCCACTTCCGGTCCAGCACGCTTCGTAGCCGTGCACATTGCCGGGGATTTGCTTTTGCAGGTTGGCCTTTAGCTCCGTGAGCCTATCGTGCGAGGCAGAAGCAAGGCGCCCTCCTGCGTCCACATCAACCAAGCCGGCCGCCGGTGCGCCGGGCAGCGCAGCCGCCACCTCTTCCAGGTTGCTGATCCGCCGGAAGAAGGCAAAGACGTGCTCACGGCTGTCTTCGACCTGCATCACACCCTGCTCGATCTCCTGGTGAGTCGCTGACGCCTCGTACTTGAGCCGTGCCTCCGGCGGCAGTCTCAGCCCCTCCACTGCCCGCCTCAGCCCTTCCAGAAGGGGCTGCTCGACCTCTGTGCGCCAGGTCTCCCAGTCCGAGTACTTGCCTTCCCGTGGCTGCAGTACGTACACCGGAGGCACCGCATTGTCGTCGAGCTTGTACCACCGTCGAAGCTGTGAGACTAGGCCCGCGTCTGCATGCCCTCCGAATCGAGCGAACGGACCCCGTCGTTCTAGGGTGCGTTCGATCGCGGCAAACTCCTGCGCCGGGATCTCCTCCGGGAGCGGTCGCCAGCCGTAGCGGTCGCCCAGCAGCACGACAAAGTTGGGCCGGGGCGACACCCGTTGGCAGCGCCGGATCTCCTCCAGACAGATGCGCACTGTCTGCTGGTCGAGCGACGCCTCCTGGCTTACCCCCCAGCGCAGGTCGATGGCCTGGAAGCGGCTGCCGTGGGCCAGGCAGAGCTCGCGCAGCCGCGGAAAGACGTAGCGCTGCAGTGCGTCCCGCTCGGCCTTGAGGTCGCTGAACGTACTGCTGACAAAGATGCGAAAAGTGCGCACGGCGTGTGGCATGCTATTGCCTCCTGCTCTCCGGCTTCCCGGCTACGATCCGCCGGCGGCCGGTCGCCGATGGGGTGACCGCTGCCTACCCCTCGCCGAAATCCATCTCCACCACACCCGCCACCGGCCGGTAGCCGATGCTCTGGTAGATCGCATTCGATGTCGGGTTCTCCAGGTCGGCGTAGAGCGTGCAGAACTCTTTTCCCCCGTCCAGGACCTGCTGCGAGAGCTGCGCGACGGCCGCCGTCGCGTAGCCGCGGCCGCGCTGGACGGGCGGCGTGTAGACAAAGCTGACCGCTTCTCCGTGCGGCGTCGGGCGCAGCCGGGCAGCCATCGAGCGGGGCACGCCGTCCACCCAGACGAAGAGCGTTCCTGCCCTCACCTTTTCCTCGGCGTTCTGCATCGCCCGCTCGTGCTCCCCGTCGGCAAAGCAATCTTCGTGGAAGCCGTAGGCCCAACGGCGGACCAAGTCGATCTCGTCGAGGCTCGCCGGCCGCAGGCTGCCGGGGGGATAGGCAGGATGGTCCACCCGGCGCAGCTCGTAGAGACGCATCCGCTCCGCGACCAGCCACTCCGCACCGGTCGCGTCGTGCCAGGCCGAGGCGAATGCCAGAGCGGCCGCCTCCCGCGCCAGCACGCCGGGGACAGCCCACATCCCCTGCAGCAGCGCGCCGGTCAGCATCGCCAGGGACGCGGGATCGGGCTCGCCGGCAGTCCAGAGCTGGAGACGGTAGGGAGGCGTCATGACCGCTGCCGCGCGCAGCGTTCCCTCCGACTCGACCGTCGCCAGGTAGGGCCGGCTGCCGTACGCCTCCGGCTCGCCCACCAGGCGCAGGCACACCCCCAGCATCAGGCTGTTGGCGCACTCTTCCCGCTCGAGCGTCTCTTGCGCAGCGGCCAGGAAGCTCGCCGCGTCCGCATACTCGGTGTAGGTTGGCTGCATGGGGCACCTCCGCTGCTCGCAGTATACCACAGGTGCGGGGCGGCACCCTCACCCCGACCCTCTCCCTGGAAGGGCGAGGGGGAGAACACCCCACCCCGCCTCCCCCGCTGCGGCAGGGGAGGAGTGAGGGCGCCCTGACTGCGACCTCACTTGCTTGCCGGGCGCGGCTGCGCTATAGTGGGCCGGTTCGCATGGGCGGGAAAGAGCGGGCTTGTCCGCACACGCCATCGAGTCAAGTGAGGGAACGTGGCAACCGAAGACCCACGCATCTTGGAGCTGAGAGAAATGCGCCGGCAGGCCCACCAGGGTGGGGGAGCCAGGCGCATCGAGGAGCAGCACGCAAAAGGCAAGCTCACGGCCCGTGAGCGGCTGGAGGGGCTGCTCGACCCGGGCACCTTCCACGAGATCGAGCCCTTTTTGGCGCTCGGCGACGGCATGGACGAAGCGAGTGCCGGCGTCCTGGGCGAAGGGGTGGTTACCGGCTTTGGGCAGATCGACGGGCGGACGGTCCACGTCTATGCACAGGACTTTACCGTCATGGGCGGCACGCTCAGCGAGGGGCACAGCCGCAAGATCTGCCACGTCATGGACATGGCCGTGCGCCGCGGCAGCCCAGTGATCGGCCTGATCGATTCGGGCGGGGCGCGCATCCAGCAGGGTGTGCGGGCGCTGGGCGGCTATGCCGAGCTCTTCCGGCGCAATGCCCTCTACTCGGGCGTCATCCCCCAGATTAGCGTCATGCTCGGCCCGTGCGCAGGCGGCGCGGCCTACTCCCCCGCGATCACCGACGTGATCATCATGGTGGAGGAACAGTCGTACATGTTCATCACCGGCCCGGCGGTAATCCGCGCCGTGACCGGCGAGGAGATCGACGCTCAGAGCCTGGGCGGCGTCGACGTGCACATGACGATGAGCGGGACGGCCCACCTGGCAACGCCGAACGAGCAGGAGGCGCTGGCGCTCTGCCGGCGCGTGCTTTCGTACCTACCGGCCAACAATGTCGAGAACCCACCCTACGCCGAGCCCTCCGACGATCCGGAGCGCATGGACGAGGCGCTGAACTCGATCGTGCCGCTTGACCCTGCCATCCCCTATTCCATGCACGAGGTGATCGACCACCTCGTGGACCGGGGGTCGTTCCTCGAGATCCAGGAGCGGTGGGCACTGAACGCCATCGTCGGCCTGGCGCGGATCGGCGGGCACAGTGTGGGCATCGTAGCCCAGGAGCCGAGTGTTATGGCAGGCGTGATCGACATCGACGCCGCCGACAAGATTGCCCGCTTTGTGCGGATGTGCGACTGCTTCAATATGCCGCTGGTGACGCTGATCGATTCGCCCGGCTTCCTGCCCGGCGTGGACCAGGAACACCGGGGGATCATCCGGCACGGTGCCAAGGTGCTGTATGCTTTTTCGGAAGCCTCCGTCCCCAAGATCAGCATCATCACGCGGAAGGCGTACGGCGGTGCCTACGTCGTTTTGAGCAGCAAGTTCCTGGGCACTGACGTCTCCTACGCATGGCCGAGCGCCGAGATCGCCGTCATGGGCGCTGAGGGCGCGGTCAATATCCTCTATCGCAGGCAGATCGCCGCCGCGGCGGATCCGGATGCCGAGCGCGCCCGCCTGGTCGAGGAATACCGGAAAGCCTTTGGCACGCCGTTCCACGCGGCCCGCGCGGGGTATGTGGACGACATCATCGAGCCGCGCGAGACGCGCCCCAAGCTTGTTGCGGCGCTGGAGGCCCTGCGCGACAAGGAATCCAGTGGGCCGGCTCGCAAGCACGGCAACATGCCGATGTGAGGCAGCAGATTGGATACCGGGCTGGCGCAGAGCCTTCTAATCACGGGGATCGGCATGGGGTTGGTCCTTGCCTGCCTTCTTCTCCTCTGGGGACTCATGGCGCTGCTGGTGCGTCTGACCCGGGAGCGTACACCGGGCGGACCCCCACCGGCGGTGGAGCAATCGCCCGTGCCCCCGATGCAGGCGGACGATCGCAAGAAACAGGCCGCTGTAGCGGCCGTGGCCGTGGCACTCGCGCGCGCCAGGCAGGCGCGCCGGCCGCAGCATCCTGGGGGCGCAGCATCGCCGAGCCCCTGGCAGGCCGCCCACAGGCGGGCCGGCGACCGGGGCCGGAGGACGGTAGAATGATCATTCGAGTGCGTGTGGAGGATGAGGATTTTGAGGTCGAGGTCGGCGATCTGGCGAGCTGGCCGGTCGTGGCCGTGGTCGACGGCGTACGCTTCGAGGTTTGGCCGTCCGGTTGGGCTTCGGGCGAATCCGCCTCCAACGGCGCCGCTGCAGCGCCGGCGCCGAGTGAACAGCCGCTGCCGCGCGCGGGCGGAAGGGGCAGGACCTTGCCTGCGGTGCCCAGGGCCGCGGCCGCGCCATGCGATCCGGCCGAGCAGGGCACAGCACAGAGCTGGGTGCGCGCGCCCATCCCGGGCGTGGTCGACTCGATCGCCGTGCGCCCCGGCGATAGCGTGGCGCGTGGCCAGGACCTGCTGGTGCTCGAAGCCATGAAGATGAAGAACGTCATCCGCGCGCCGCGCGCAGGGGTGATCGCCGCCGTGCAGGTGGCGGCCGGGCAGCACGTCAAGCACAACGATCCTCTCGTCCAGTTTGCCGACTGAGGCAACCGGGTTTCTCTACCCGGCTTCGACGGGCCGGGAATGGAATCCCGGCCTACTGAGGAAGTGATATGGATCTGGCACAACTCTGGGTGGAGCTCACCAAGGGCATGGCCCACTTTACTGCGGGCAATGCCGTGATGATCGGGGCCGGCTGCCTGCTCATCGCGCTGGCGATCGTGAAGCAATACGAGCCGGTGCTCCTGCTGCCGATCGGCTTTGGCTGTGTCCTGGCCAACATCCCACTCACCGGCATGGCGGAGGGCCAGGGGCTGTTCGCCGTCCTCTACCGGGCCGGCATCGAGACCGAGCTTTTCCCGCTCCTGATTTTCGTCGGCGTGGGCGCCATGATCGACTTTAGCCCGCTCCTGTCGCTGCCCCAGATGGCCCTGCTCGGGGCCGCCGGGCAGTTCGGCATCTTTGGCACCCTGATCCTTGCCACGCTGCTCGGCTTCCCGCTCAACGAGGCGGCGTCGATCGGGGTCATCGGCGCGATCGACGGCCCCACCTCGATCTATGTGGCGAGCAAGCTGGCACCGCACCTCCTGGCGCCCATTGCCGTCGCCGCCTATTCCTACATGAGCCTCATCCCGATCATCCAGCCGCCGATCATGAAGCTGCTCACCACCAAGGAGGAGCGCAGGATCCGGATGGAATATGCGCCCCGGCCGGTCTCGCGCCGGGCGCTGGTGATCTTTCCCATCGCGATCTCGATCGTCGCCGGGCTGCTGGTGCCCGAGGCGCTGCCCCTGGTCAGCATGCTGATGCTCGGCAACCTGCTGCGCGAGAGCGGCGTGGTGGACCGCCTGCGCAAGTCGGCGGAGAATGAGATCATCAACGTGGCGACGCTCTTCCTGGGCTTTACCATCGGCTCGACGATGGCGGCCTCTACCTTTCTCAATCTGGCAGACGCTGGGGGTGATGGGGCTCGGGCTGCTGGCCTTTGTGCTGGATACGGTGGCCGGCCTCCTCTTTGGCAAGCTGATGTGCGTGCTGAGCGGGCGCAAGATCAACCCGCTCATCGGCGCGGCCGGCATCAGCGCCTTTCCGATGGCCGGGCGGCTGGCGGCGCGGGTGGCGCAGGACGAGGACTTCGAGAACTATATCCTGATGCACGCCATGGGGGCGAACACGGCCGGGCAGATAGGGAGCGTGCTCGCCGGGGGCGTGCTGCTGGCGCTGGTGGTGGGGCTGGGGGGGTAGAGCCTCGCCGGGAGGCCACGCGCATGGACTGTGACAGAATCGATGCGCGCTCCATGCCCATCTCCAGCCGGACAGACGGGCACGCTGACCAGGCAAGCCTACCGAGGAGTGTCTATCCTCCAGGATGCTTCCGATGTCCTGGCCAAATCGCTAGCCCTGAACCGATTGCACGCACCAGAAGGCAGGTGCCCACCGTCCTACAGCCAGTCCTTCCTCCAGAAGAGCAGGGCCGCGCTCGCACACACCAGCACGGCGAACACCAGGATGAGAGGGAAGGCCCACGCCCACTGCCCCAGCGGCAGCTTCACGTTCATCCCGTAGAAGCTGGCGATCATGGTCGGTAGGCTGAGGATGATCGTGATGGACGCCAGGAACTTCATTACAGAGTTCAGGTTGTTCGAGATGATCGACGCGAATGCATCCATCATCTGGCTGAGGATGTTGCTCGAGATGTTGGTCATCTCGATGGCCTGCTGGACTTCCGTCAGAACGTCTTCCAGCAAGTCCAGGTCTTCAGGGAACTGCTGGAACAACTGGTTCTTCTGCAGGTGCCGCAGGATCAGCTCGTCGGACTTTAATGCCGTGGTGAAATAGACCAGGCTCTTCTGGTACTTCAGCAGCTCCATCAGCTCGCGGTTCCGCTGCGAATGCTGAAGGCGATCCTCCAGGACGCTCGACGATGGTGTCGATCTTGCGCAGGTCGTGCAGATAGCGGCTGGCCGTGATGCGGAGCACCCGCAGGAGGAACCGGTTGCGCTTGCTGGTGGAGAGCGCGCGGGCATGGCCCAGCGCCTGGACCACGCTCGTCTCGATCCGGCTGATCGTGGCGACGAACCAGTCCGTGATGACAATGCCGAGAGGCACCGTGACGTAGGGCACATCGGACGCTTCCCCCTGGAAGCAGGGGACGCGCAGCACGATCAGTGTGGCCCCATCTTCCTTCTCGGTTCTGGCCCTCTCGTCCATGTCCAGGGGATAGGTGACAAAGTCCTGGGGAATGCGCAGCGTCTCTGCGAGCTGAGCAACTTCCTCTGGAGAGGGATCGACTACGTTGATCCAGCACCCGCTGGCCGGCTCTGCAATGGTCTCAAGACCCGATTCTGTGCCCCTGTAGACGGTGATCATGAGCCTCCCTCCAAAGAAATGGATCAATTGTGTTCAGAGCGAACGGCAGCGACTCCCTCTGCCGGCCGGTCCAAGGATCAGCCCGGCCGGGCAGACGCAGAGAGGCCACGAGCGACGCCGCGTGGGCCTTGTCGCCGTGGTCCATAGCCGAAAGCACCCAGCCTGGGCCGGTGCCCAGCAAGAAGGTGTCACTCTATGCACCTCCGGAGTCGGTTCCCCGGAGGCTTGGTCAAGTGGAAAGGTCTGCCTTCCGGGGGACTAGTCTATTCGGTTGGCAGGTGAAAGACGGGACCTCGGTCCCCAACTACGGTGGGGTGGCCCGTCTTCCGGTTCGATCTCGTTCATCATTCCTTGGCTAACGCTCTCCGCTGCGAATACGTTCCAGGCCAATGCCTCTCCCGGGTCCGCAGCGAGCTACATTCTACTCCTCTCGATCAAGCCCGTCAAGCCGCACTCTCCCCGCGACCGGCCCTCTGCGCCGGCGGGCCCACTACCCCAGCACCGGATACGGGTCCTCGACCAGCTGCTTGATCCGCTGCAAGAACCGCGCCGCCGGCGCGCCGTCCACCAGCCGGTGGTCGAAGGCCAGGCTCAGCACCCACATCTGGCGGATGACGACTTGCCCGTCGCGCACAACCGGCTGGGGCTTGATCCTCCCCGCGCCCAGGATGGCCGCTTCGGGCAGGTTGATGATCGGGGTAAAGGCGTCCACGTCGTACATGCCCAGATTGGTGATGGTGAACGTGCCGCCCGCCAGATCATCGGGCTGCGCCCTGCCGGCACGCGCGCGCTCCACCAGCGCGCGGAACTCGGTGCCAAAAGCCCGCAGCCCCTTCTCTCCGGCGTTGCGGATGACCGGTACCAGCAGCCCCCGGTTGGTATCGACCGCCATGCCCAGGTTCACCGAAGGCATTCGCTCGATGGCTTGCCCGTCGGGGCTGAGCCGGGCGTTCATGTAAGGGAACTCGATCAGGGCGCGGGCGACGCAAATCGCCAGGAGATCGTTGAACCCCGGCGCAAAGCCCCACTCGCCCTCCACCGCGGCCCTGAGCTTCTCCCGCACCTCGACCAGGACGGTGGCATCCGCCTCGGTCACCAGGGTGACACGTGCGGTTGCCCGGTGGCTGGCGGCCATGCGCTCGGCGATGATGCGACGCAGCCCGGTGACGGGCACGCTCTCCGAGGCGGCGGCAGGCGACACAGCCGGCCCTGCCGCAGAGATGCTCTCCGGCGCGTGGCGCTCGGCCACTGCTTCTACGTCGGCCTTCAGGATACGCCCTCGCACTCCGCTGCCGCCGACTTTGGACAGGTCCACGCCCAGGACTTGCGCCGCCTTGGCCGCCAGCGGTGTGGCTTTGACCCCCCAGCCGGCGCGTGGCTGAGCCGGCCGCTCGACAAGAGAACCCAGCACGTCGCGCTCGACGATGCGCCCGTCCGGGCCCGAGCCGCGGAGCTGCGCCAGGTCGATCCCTGCTTCCCGCGCTGCCTTCCGGGCACGAGGGGAGGCAAACTGCCGGCCTGGTTCTGCTCGCGGACTCGCAGGCCTGGGGATGGGCTCCGGGCGCTCGGCCACCAGGACCGGTGCCGGAGAGGCCTGGACGGCTCCCAGGTCCTCGCCGGCCGTCCGCGCAATCAGGGCCACGACCGTCAGCACCGGCACTTGTATGCCGGCAGGCACCAGGATCTTGCGCAGGAAGCCTTCTGCCACCGCTTCGACATCCAAGACGGCCTTGTCCGATTCGACACTGAACAACGGCTCGCCGCGCCGGACAGGCTCGCCCTCCCTCTTGTACCACTCGACAATCGTGCATTCGTTGACCGTCTCGCCCAGAACGGGCAGGATCACTTCTGTGGCCATCGTCAGCCTCCCCCGAGATGCGCGCGTCAGCGCAATGCTTGCCGGATGCCGGCGATGATGGCGGCTACGTTCGGAATGGCCGCGTCTTCCAGCGTCTCCGACATCGGAACCGGGACGTCTGCGGCCGCCACTCGCACCACCGGTGCATCGAGCCAGTCAAAGACCTCTTCCTGGATTCGCATCGCCAGCTCGGTGATGAACGAGCCGGTCCGGTAGCCCTCCGCCACGCCCACCACGCGCCCCGTCTTCTTGACCGAGACGGCGACCGTCCCCATGTCCAAGGGCTTCAGGGTGCGCAGGTCAATCACTTCGACACCGATGCCCTCGGCCGCCAGCTTCTCGGCCGCCTCCAGGCTGCGGTGCACCATGCGCGAGTAGGTGACGACCGTGACATCCTTGCCCTCGCGCTTGACGTCGGCCACGCCGAACGGAATGACATAATCCTCCTCGGGCACAAGCCCTTCTACCCCGTAGAGCATCTTGTGCTCGATGAACATCACCGGGTTGTCGTCGCGGATCGCGGCCTTGAGCAAGCCCTTGGCGTCGTAGGGTGTGCTCGGCATGACCACGTAGATGCCGGGAAAGTGCGTCCACAACGCCTCGAGGCTCTGGGAGTGGTGCGCGGCGATGCAGCGCCCGGCCCCACCCTCGGTGCGAATCACCATGGGCACGATGGTCTTGCCGCCGAACATGTACCGGTTCTTGGCGCCCTGGTTCGCGATCTGGTCCATGGCGAGTGGGGTAAAGTCCACGTACATGATCTCGGCCACGGGCCGCAGCCCGGCCATGGCCGCGCCGACCGCAGCGCCGCCGATGGTGGCCTCGGAGATGGGCGTGTCGCGCACCCGCTCCCCGCCGAACTCCTCGAACAGCCCGCGCGTGGCGCCATAGGCACCGCCGTACAGGCCCACGTCTTCACCCAGGACGAAGACGGATGGATCGCGCACCATCTCCTCGCGCAGCGCGTCGCGGATGGCCTGCCAGTAGGGGGTCTTTTTCGTGCCCGGCCCGCCGGCTCGGACGCGAGCGCGCAGCTCGCGCTCATGGGCATGGTCGGCCTCGGTCCAGCGGGAGGGCGCATAGACGAACTTTTCCAGGTCGTCCGGCGATGGGAAGGCCGCCTTGAGCGCCAGGCCGGTCGCCGTCTCGATTTCCTGCTCGACGCGGGCCTGGACGGCATCCACCTCGGCCTGCACGCAGGCGCCGCTCTGCACCAGCCAGGCGGCAAAGACGCAGGCGCCGTGGACCAGCCAGGCGGCAAAGTGGGGGATTTAGGAATTAGCTATGTGTTAATTTTAGAAACTTTCCAAAATTTGAAGAATGAGGAAAAAAGATATCAAGCATTTAGAAACGGAATTATTTTACCGATGAAGCATTTTTTTAAGTCTAACAAGTAACACCATCTTAGGCTTAAAACAAATAATAGGAATTCATAAGTGCTAACATTTTCCTTATTAAATCAAGCAAAAATATTTACTCTTACTTGAAGCCGCCTTATTAACATTTTTTATTATACTTGAGCCATTACCGTTCTTTTTGATTTTATCAGTCATATTGATAATTCATATATTTTATTTCTCCTTTGAATCCCCTTTTTTTTATTAAATATTTTAATCTATTCAATTTTATTAGGATCTATTGGGCCTTTTCGAAGTTGGCGGTAAAGCACCACCAGTTTTGGTTTTAGATTTTATTTTTGTTTTAGTTTTTTTCATACTCCTATTCAAATCAATTCTTAACTATAACGAATACGAACGATTTTCTATATTCTCTTTAATTTGGATTCCATTCCTCATTTGGGGATTGCTTAGTCTTATTATCTCTTATGATAAATTTCGAGCATTATTGATTTGGAGAAGTTATCTCGCTGGTTTTATTAGCTTCTCATTTGCATATTTTGTCATCCAAAAAAGATTTCATGTCTCATTCCTTATATTGGCACTTTTGATTTGGGGTCTAATTTTAGCAATAATAGAATTCTACATTTTAATGCAATTGGGCGGACTGAGTAGCGGTATTGTAGGTATATTTTTTAAAAAAAATTTATTGGCAACTTCCTGGGGTAAGTCAAATTATCTAGCCACCTTCTTTGTGCTGATCATTCCCATTGCAATTGGATATTTTCTAACACAATCTTCAAAAAGAGCTAAACTATTCAGTGGCTTTTCTTTATTATTTATGTTCAGTGCATTAATCTTTACTCTCTCCCGTGGTGGAATTTTGGCTCTTATTATATCACTGGTTTTTCTTCTATTTGGAGTGGTAAAAGTAAGGACCATGATTCCAATTATAATTGCTTTTATTACCATTACATTAATTGTTGTACTAAATCCGCTTACTACTGTAATAATAGAGAGAATGGCAACGGTTGAGAGAAGTTTCTCTTACATGACAAGAATAAGCTTTTATTCCGATGTATGGAAGATGTTTTTAGAAAATCCCATTTTCGGTGTAGGTCTAGGAAATCTTGGATATCACGCACAATTTAAATTAGTTACACACTCTTCTGCACATAATATATTCTTGGGTTTGCTTGGTGAAACAGGAATAATTGGAGCAGTTTTATTTTTTATCTTGCTTGGAAAAGTTGCTTCAAAATATATAAAGGATTATGTGGCAGAATCAAATGAACGTATAAAAATTTTAAGATGGGCTTTTATGAGTTCACTTTTAGGATCTTTTGTTCACTCCCTAATGGAACCAAATTTTGAAGGATATCAATTCTCAATAATGTTTTGGCTGACAGTGGCATTATACTTTAAGTTATACCTCCTTTCACCTCATTCTGAAAGAGCAATTCAAACTCCAATCGGCGTAAATGACCCACACAATTAAAACATTTAAGAGTTTTGCTTGGAATCACCTTAGCAAACTTTCTGAATTTGGCCTGACCTACATATTTGGAATTTTATTGGCTCGCAAATTAGGTGCGGATAGCTATTCAATATATGTTACTTTGATGAGTATTTGTTCTTTTGCGTTGGTATTCGGCGGGCTTGGTTTTGATGAAACTCTAAATAGGTATTTACCACAACTGTCCTTTGAGCAAAAATTATTATCGATAAGATCATTAGTTAGAAAATTGCTCATCATTCGTACATGTACGTTGAGTACAATTAGCTTAATTCTCATTCTTTTCAGGGGGAAAGTTGCTGCTTTATTAAATAACCCGCTATTGGCGGATTTTATCTTGTACTTATCGTTTTATATAATCTTACAAAGCGTTGTTAATTTTTTCTCCAATATTTTTATTTCGCAGCTGCGGACCCAAATTGTTTTCCTAATAAATTTTTTAACAAAATTAATTACGTTAATAATAGGAATCTATATCATAAATCTTGGCTATGGCATTAAAGAGATTTTGATATTATTGGTTTCTATTAGTTTAACAGCATTTCTCCTGTACTTGATAGTTGGTGGTTATGATTACGTTTTCAAAAAAAGTGAAAATTATAATTCATCAAGCGCTATAAAATTCGGTATGACTGCATGGGGGAATTTGCTTTTAACATTTTTACTCGGGAAGAATTCTAATATCCTCGCCATTTCAATTTTACTCGGTGCTACTGTACAAATAAGTTATTATGAAATTGCTTTCTCATTTACACAGTTGATTGAATATGTATTTTCAATTGGATTTATGGGAGTTGCTCTCTCTTCTTTTTCTGCGCTATCTGTTCAGGATTCTTCTAGATTAAAATATCTTCGTTCTTCAATAATGAAATATTTGCAATTATTTAACATACCAATTGGGCTAATGGTATTTTTTAATGCGGCTTTCATCGTTCCATTAATTTTCTCACCGCAATATATAGCCAGCATTCCGTTGTTAAAAATATTTTTAGTATTTAACATACTTTCTATTTCACTTTTAGGAAGTGGTACCAATACTGCCATACTCTTATCCATCGGAAAAGAAAAAGTAGTTTTATTAATTCACATGGTATTCGCGTTTCTCAATATTAGTTTGCTATTGTTATTCGTACCAACTTATGGAGTTACAGGCGCAATTTTTATAACCGGGCTATGTTTGTTTTTAACAGTTTTAACAGAGTTTTCATTTGCGACAAAATATATTGGTCTTAATTACGATTTTACGTTCATCACAAAAATATTTCTAATAAGTACAGCAGCAGTAGCGATTTCGGAATTATCAAGAAATATTTTATTCAATAATTATTTCTTTTCGATCTCGCTTTACCTTGTTATAGTGATTACTGGTTATCTCTTATTTAAATTACCTAATAAAGAAATTAAAACTCTGTTATCCGGAATAAATTTCAAGTCGTTCCACAAATAGATATGATACTCTCGATTATAATAGTCAATTACAATCTCGCTATAGAAATCACTAAATGTGTTCATAGTATTTTAAATCAAGTTAATTCAGATAATGTAACCGACTTTGAGATATTGGTGATAGATAATAATTCACCTGATCGAAGCATCGAAACGCTTTCAAACAGTTTATTAAAGCATAAAGTAAGGATACAATTTCAATTTCATTTTTTAAGAGAGAACAGGGGATTTGGAGCAGGAATAATTTTGGTGTTCAGCTAAATCGAAGGGGAGAATATCTATTATTTCTTAATCCCGACACACAATTTTCTGAAAACACATTAAAAAATCTATTTGTCTTATTTGATAAGAATATCCCATTTGATGTAATCGGGTTGCAAATTTTTAGAGAAGATGGTACTCCGGAAATATCTTTTGGAAAATATCCTACAATTTTATCTGAAATTTAAACTTGTTCAATCTCTCCTCGTTTTTTAAGAAAGAGGGCTTACTTTCAAAAAGTTAAAGACCTCGAATAATGATTTGGTTGAAGTCGATTGGGTTACAGGCTCCGCGATTTTAGTGCGGAGAAACGCATTCAATTCAGTTGGAGGATTTGATGAAAACATTTTTATGTATAATGAGGAAGTTGATCTTTGTAAAAGAATAAAAAAAAAAGGTGGAAAAATATACTTTTATAAAGATGCGATAATTATTCATGCGGGAAGTTTGAGTTCCAAAAAAAATTATTACTTCTTTACTAAGACAAGTTATGAAAGTAAACTATACTATATTAAAAAGCACTTTAAAGGTGTCAGATTTATTTTTTACTACTTTTGTTTTTTCTTCCAGGTTCTC
>CAVPBH010000017.1:0-279407 GCA_963701775.1 uncultured Chloroflexia bacterium | reverse complement strand
TGCGGAAGGCGACGATCTTGGCCGACACGCGGCGGCTGTTGAGCGCTATCGACAAGGTCGGGGAATTTGATTTGGCCCTGGCCGATGAACTCAGGAGCCGTGCGCGCCGGTTCGACTATCGATCGATCCTCTCGCTGATCGATGGGGCAGGAGTCAAGCGATGAGACAGGATGTGGCTGTGAAGTTGACAGGGGCCGGCGCCGCCCCAACGAAGGGCAGTATTCTGATCGTTGATGACACGCCCGCCAATCTCCAACTGTTGGCGAGGATGCTCGCCGATCGGGGCTATCACGTCCGCCCGGTGCTCGACGGCCAGCTCGCCCTGGCGTCCGTGGAGGCAGAACCGCCGGACCTGATCCTGCTCGACATCCGGATGCCCGAGATGAACGGCTACCAGGTGTGCGAACGGCTGCAGGCGGATCCACGCACGAGCCAAATCCCGGTCATCTTCCTGAGCGCGATGGACGCGCTCGAGGACAAGGTCAAAGCATTCCGGGCTGGGGGTGTCGACTACGTCACCAAACCCTTCCAGATCGAAGAGGTGTCGGCCCGGGTGGAGACCCATTTGACGCTTTCCAGGTTACGCGAGCAGCTCCAACAGACAAATGCCCGGATGGCCGCGGAGTTGCAACTGGCCCGAGAGGTGCAGCGCAGCTTTCTGCCCCATGACCTGCCGGTGCTTGATAGCTGGCAGGTGGCGGCAAAACTGGAGTCCGCAAGAGAAACATCGGGCGATTTCTACGATATGCACCCCTTGCAGGGCGGCAAGCTGGGCATCCTGGTGGCAGACGTGGTCGACAAGGGGGTTGGCGCCGCTCTCTTCATGGCTCTGAGTTGGGTGGTCATACGCACCTACGCCGAGAAGTATCCCAGGCAACCGGAGCGAATGTTGGCCGCGGTCAACAAGCGCATTCTGCGTGACACGAGGCGAAGCAGTTTGCAACGGTTTTCTACGGGATCCTGGATCCGTAAAGCGGTAGATTATGCTACGCCAATGCCGGACATCCCCCGGCAATCCTCGCGCATTGTGCTGGGCAAGGTGCTTTCGAGAATCTGAACCGGACGGGTCTTCCGCTCGGCATCTTTCCGGGCACGACCTGGGGTCAGGGTGTCGTCGATCTCGATCACGGCGACGTCTTGATCGCGTACACCGATGGCATGACCGAGGCCTGTAACGCCGAGGGGGCTTGCTTTGAGGATGCCGGGTTGCAGGCCTCGCTGGAGAGCCGTCTGAAGTGTTCGGCCCAGGAAATCGTGGACGGCATCTTTGCTGATGTCCTTGATTTTACGGGCGGGATGCCCCAGTCGGATGACATGGCGCTGGTCGTGGTGAAGCGCTTGTGACGCTGCCCGGGATCGCAGGCTCTCGTTCGGGTGTGGTACAGGGTTTTGCAATGGCTGCAGCTACGAACCGCCGCACGGTCGCGCAGCAGGTAGCCGTGCCGTTTGAGTTACCACTGATCATACAATCGCGGCCATCTGCGTCATCTGTGGTTAGGCGGGTTGCCGCACGTTTGAACCGCAGAGGACGCAGATTTGCGCAGATCGAATCGGTTGAGGCTGAGCGCGCGAAACCTTGAACCGCACCCATCGCAGGTTTACTTTGACCGCTGCCTCTGACTGATTTAGAATGCTGGCCGATGTGCCAACCATTCTCAGCTCGACCAGCGGAGTTCTTCATGCAGACTGCATCTCTTTTTTCGCCATCGGCCTCGGGTTTGTGCGTGCGGCGGTGATCTCGCCGGAGCTGCGGGTGGCCGACGTCGCGTTCAACACGCAGGCGATCATCACCGCGCTGCGGGAGGCTGCCGGGCAGGGCTGCCGGCTGGCGGTCTTCCCCGAGCTGTGCCTCACCGGCTACTCGTGCGCCGATCTGTTCTACCAGCGCACGCTGCTGGAGGCGGCGGCCGCGGCGCTGGACGAGATCGCGCTCGAGGCGCAGAGGGTCGAGATCGCCGTCGTCGTCGGGCTGCCGCTGGCGGTGGACGGCAGGCTGTTCAACTGCGCGGCGTTCATCGCCGACGGGCGGGTGCTGGGCCTCGTCCCCAAGACCTATCTCCCTTCCACCAACGAGTTCTACGAGGAACGCTGGTTCACTTCGGGCAGCCTGGCGATCAGGGAGAGGGTCGAGATCAACGGGCGGGAGGCGCCGTTCGGCTGCGATCTGCTTTTTGCGGCCGACAATCTGCCGGGCTGCATGATCGGGATCGAAGTGTGCGAGGACCTGTGGGCGGTGAATCCGCCCAGCGGCGACATGGCGTTGGCCGGCGCGACGATCCTGCTCAACGGCTCGGCCAGCAACGAGCTGCTTGGGGAAGGTGGACTACCGCCGCGACCTGGTGCGCCAGCAATCGGCGCGCTGCCTGGCGGCCTATCTCTACGCGGGGGCCGGGCCGGGCGAATCTACGACCGACACGGTCTGGGCCGGACACTCGCTGATCGCCGAGAACGGCGCGCTGCTGGCCGAAACCGAGCGTTTCCGCTTCGAGACGATGATGGCCGTGGCCGACGTGGACGTGCAGCGGTTGACCCACGAGCGGCTGCACAACCATACCTTCGGCGTCGCGTCCCCCGGCCGCGCCTTCCGCACGGTGCGCTTCGATCTGCCCGGCGAGGAACGCTGGTCGGCCGACGAGCCGTTGATCCGGCCGCAGCTTTCGCGCACGCCGTTCGTCCCGGCGGACCCCGAGCGCCGGGCCATCCACTGTCGGGAGATCTTCAGCATCCAGTCCGTCGGGCTGGCGAAGCGGCTGCGGCACACCGCGACCCAGCGTGTCACCATCGGGGTGTCGGGCGGGCTGGACTCGACGCTGGCGCTGCTGGTGACGGCGAAGGCGTTCGATCTGGCGGGGCTGCCGCGGGCGGGGATCATCGCCATCACCATGCCCGGCTTCGGCACGACGGCGCGCACGCGCGGCAACGCCGAGCGGCTGGCCGAGGACCTGGGCGCGACGCTGCGGATGATCCCCATCGGCGACGCGGTGCGGGGGCACTTCCGGGACATCGGCCACGACGAGGGCAAGCACGACGTGACCTACGAAAACGCCCAGGCGCGCGAACGGACGCAGATTCTGATGGACGTCGCCAACCAGGTCGGCGGGTTCAACGTCGGCACGGGCGATCTTTCGGAGCTGGCGCTGGGCTGGTGCACCTACAACGGCGATCACATGTCGATGTATCACGTCAACGCGGGCGTGCCGAAGACGCTGGTGCGCTACCTGGTCGCCTGGGCGGCCGAGGCGGAGTTCAGCGGGCCGACCGCTGCGGTGTTGCGCGACATCTGCGCCACGCCGATCACGCCGGAGCTGCTGCCGCTGGGCGCGGATGGGACGCTCGAACAGAAGACCGAGGATACCATCGGCCCGTACGAGTTGCACGACTTCTTCCTGTATCAGACGGTGCGCTTCCAGTTCGCGCCTGCCAAGGTGTTCTTGCTGGCGCGCCAGGCGTTCGCCGGGGTCTACGATGCGGCGGCGATCTTGCGCTGGCTGGAGGTGTTCTACCGGCGTTTCTTCAGCCAGCAGTTCAAGCGCTCGGCCATGCCCGACGGGCCGAAGGTCGGTTCGGTGGCGCTGTCGCCGCGCGGTGACTGGCGGATGCCCAGCGACGCCAGCCCCGCGCTCTGGCTGGCCGAGGTCGAGGCGATCGAGCGGTGGCTGGCGGGGACGGGACAACAAGGGGTGAGGTTCACGGGGGATACAGGATGTAGCTTCCGTGATTCTCACCAATCTTCGGGCGTGATGCTCCGCTCCTCGGCCGCGGCCATGCCATCCTGCCACAGCCAGTAGGTCAGCCCGCCGCCGAGGCCGATGGCAATCACGTGCGATTTCCCCGCCGCGTCGATGGCGTGGAGGGTCACGCCGCCCTGGAAGTCGCGGCGCAGCGCGCGCAAATCGTTCAGCGCCTCGGCGCACGCTTCCTTCACAGTCATCCCCATCTTCATGTACAGAACGACCGCCCGAGCCGTGCCGGCGCGGATCGTCAGCTCGCCGTGGCCCGTGCAGGCGGCCGCGCCGAAGCGGTTGTCGGCGTAGCTGCCCGCGCCGATCACCGGCGAGTCGCCCAGCGGCCGGTGCCCCGGGATAGTCTTGAACGCCCAACCGCACGTGCTGACCCCGGTCGCCAGGTCTCCGGCGGCGTCCTGCACCAGGAAGGTGGTCGTGCCGCCGGCCGTCTCCGGGTCGGCGGTGAGGCGCGCCCACTCGGCCAGCGGCACATCGGGCCAGCGAGCACGGATGTCGGCGGGCACATGATCCACCAGCCACGCCTCCCAACGGCTCCGGGCTTCCTCCGTCAGAGTCTCGCCGGCCTCAGCCTCGATCTCCGCAGCGAACCGGGCCGCGCCTTCGCCGGCCAGCAAAACGTGTGGGAGCCGCGCCATCACCTGGCGGGCAACCGAGATCGGATGGCGGAAGCCCTGCAGCGCAGCCACGGCCCCCGGTGTGCAGCGTGCGGCCATCCATGATGCTGGCGTCCAACTCCACCTGGCCGAGCAGGTTCGGCCACCCGCCGACACCGACCGAGTCAATCGTTGGGTCGGCTTCGACCGGCCGGATGCCTGCTTCGACGCTGTCCAGCGCAGGCAGCCCGGCACGAAGCGCGGCGACCGCTGCGGGCATGCCGACACCGCTTACGGAGTTGGCCAGTACGATCACGATCCGCCCCATGCAAGGGGATGGTCGTCGTCCGCCAGATCGGCGCCGCGGGCGTTTGACGTCACCTGCTCGACCGTCTTGCAGCCGGGGATCACGCAGGCGACAGCCGGGTGGCGCAGGCACCACGCCAGCGCCCAGGCGGCCATCGGCACGCCCGGCGGAACCTCGGTCGCCGCGATCTCGGCTGCCTGCCGCAGCGCGTCCTGCGTCTCGGAAGGGCTGCGCTGCGAGCGGATGTCGTCCGGGTTGTCGAACACGTCCCCGGGACGATATTTGCCCGTCAGCAGGCCGCTCGCCAGCGGCACGCGTGCCAGCACGCCGAGATCCTGCGCCTGGCATGAGGGCAACACCGCGGCTTCCGGCGCCCGATCCAGCCGATTGTAGACCACCTGGATCGTTTCGGCGCCCGCGGCGGTCGCGCCCGCAGTCTGATAGAGGTTGTCGTTGGGGCTGATGGAGAGTCCCACGTGGCGGATCTTGCCGGCCTGCACCTGCCGGCTCAGCATCTCCCACAGGTCGGGCTGATCGAAGGCGGGGTCCTTGGCCGAGTGCATCTGGTAGAGGTCGATGTAGTCGGTGTCCAGGGCCCGCAGCGATGCCTCAAGTTGTTCCAGCACTTCCGCGGCCGAGTAGTGCAGGGTGCGGGTGAAGTTGCTGTGGAACTTGTGGCCGAACTTGGTGGCGACGATCCAGCGCTCGCGCTGGCCCCGGATCGCCCGGCCGATCAGCGCCTCGGAGAGGTGATCGCCGTAGCACTCCGCCGTGTCGATCAGGTTAATGCCGAGTTCCGCTCCGTGACCGAGCAGCCGGTCCACCTCGGCCTGGGTGAAGGCGCGGCCCCATTCGCCGCCGAACTGCCAGGTGCCCAGGCCGACAACCGAGACTTTCAGCCCCGTGCGTCCCAGCCTCCGATACTTCATGGCTGCGCCTCCTGTCCGGCCAATGGCGTCAACCTGCTGCCCAGCACATCGAACGCTTCGATCTGCGATCTGCGCGGCCGGGCTGCCGGGATACTCATCGGCGAACAGCGTCCAGATCATGCTGTCGGCCGGCGCGCCGACGGTGATCGCGCGGCGCCGCAGCGTAGCGTCGTGGACATAGCCCAGCTTGCGGGGAATGGCCGCACTCCAGACATTGCGCACATCGCAGTGAATCTCCATCCGATCCAGCCCCAGGAACTCGAAGCCCGCTTTGGTCAACGCCGCGGCCGCCTCGGTGGCGAACCCCCGGTTGGCGGCTTCCACGTGGACCCAGTAGCCGATCTCGCGCGCGTTTTTGCCGATCCGCTCGTGCAGCCCGGTGCCGCCCACCACGGCTGAGTTCGCTCGATCGAAGATGCCATAGACATAATCTTGATCGGTGTCGAACTGCGCGTGCCAGGCGCGGATCAGGGCAAGGTTGGCCGCCAGGTCGGAAGGTTCACCCAGCGCCCAGGGCATCCAGGGCAGCAGGTGCTCCTTGCTGGCGTTCTTGGCCGCCATCAACTGCGGCGCGTCGGCCGGTTCCCAGCAGCGCACGACGAGGCGGGGGGTGTGGATGCGATAGACGGTGGGTGGCATGGTACGTCCTACAGCACGCTGGCGATGGCCGCACACAGGATCGGGAGATTGCCTTCGGTCAGGCCGGCGACGTTGATGCGCCCTGAATCCACGATGTAGATCGCATGGCGGTCGCGCAGCGCATGGACCTGATCCTTCGTCAGCCCGGTGAACGAGAACATGCCGTACTGGCGTTCGATGAAAGAGAAGTCGCGTTCGACGCCGTGCGCTGCCAGTTCCTGGACGAAGCGCCGCCGCATCTCGTGAATGCGCCCGCGCATCCCCGCCACCTCGACCTCCCAGTCGGCCCGCAGCTCGGGCGACCGCAGGATCGCGGTGACGATCTTGGCGCCGTGCGCCGGCGGGTTGGAGTAGTTGGCGCGGATGAGGCTCTTGATCTGGCTGAGCGCCGCATTCGCGGCGGCCGCCGACGCCGCGACCAGGGTCAGCGCGCCCACCCGCTCGTTGTAAAGGCCGAAGTTCTTGGAGTACGAGCTGGCGATCAGCATCTCGTCCACCCGTTCACTCAGCGTGTGAATCCCGAGCGCGTCTTCGCTGATTCCTACTGCGAAACCCTGGTAGGCGAAATCAACCAGCGGGAGCAGCTTGCGCGACGCGATCACATCGGCGATCGCCGCCCACTGGGCCGGCGTGGGGTCGGCGCCCGTGGGGTTGTGGCAACTGCCGTGCAGCACGACGACATCGCCCTCAGGAAGTTGGGCCAGCGTCGCCAGCATCGCGTCGAAGGCCAGTCGATTGCCCGGCACGTCGAAGTACGGATACGTTTCCACCGCCAGGCCGGCCGCGCGCATCACGTTGGGGTGGTTGGGCCAGGTCGGCTGGCTCAGCCAAACGGTTGCGGTCGGGTTGGCCTTCTTGATGAACTCGGCCGCGACGCGGAGCGCGCCGGTTCCGCCGGGCGCGTGCGCGGTCACCGCGCGCCCGCTGCTCACGAGAGAGTGATCGGCGCCGAATATCAGCTCCTGCACGGCGGCTGCGTACTCGGGCGCGCCGACGATGCCGAGGTAGCTCTTGCTGGTCTCATCCAGGAGGATCTGCTCCTCCGCACGTTTCACCACATGCAGAATGGGTGTGGCGCCCTCTGCATCCTTATAGACGCCGGCGGCCAGGTTGATCTTCGCCGGATTCGGATCGCGTTTGAACGCCTCCTCCAGTCCCAGGATGGGGTCGGGCGGCGCCATTTCAATTCGGTCGAACATGATTTCGTGCTCCTTGCTGGTGCGATAATGGATTGGGCGGCAATCCGAGGAGCCATTTTACCACACAGCCCTCGTTTTCAGCCAAGCGCACGCCGTGCATCCGGCGTGTGCGCGGCGTCTCAGGCTGTCAGACGATAGTTGTCTGACAACTACTTTTTGCGATTTGCAATCTGCGGATTTTGTGGTATAGTGGATTTGCCTCTCTTTTGACGCTTCAAGACCGTTCCGACACGGGAAGGCAGATGATCGTAGTTCAGGTCCGCTTTTTTGGCGGCTCGCATCTGTTCACCCGCCGGCTCAACCCGGCAATTGAGCGCGCCCTGCCCGCGGTGACATTGCCTGACGGAGCTACGATCGATGACCTGCTTGGCGTGCTGAGCATCCCTGTCAGCGAGGGGCGTCCGCTCGTTTCGGTCAACCATTTCTATCGTCGCGACAACGCACCGCTGTCCGATGGCGACCAGGTCCAGTTGCTGAAGACAGTCGTGGGCGGGTAAGATCAGATCGACCGTTTTTCATCACAGGGGGAACGCAATGCCGAGATTCGATTACGTGCGAGCACATTCCGTGCCGGAGGCCCTGCAGCTCCTGGCCCAGCCAGGGCTGGTGAGCCGTCCGCTGGCGGGCGGCACCGACGTGGTGGTCTTCGTCCGCCACGAGCAGCCGCCCTTCGACCGCGTGGTGGACATCACCCGCGTGCCCGAGTTGAAGGTTATCGAGCGTCGCGGCGATGAGATCGTCGTCGGCGCGGGCGTCACCTTCACTGAGGCGGCCGAGAGCGCGCTGCTCCAGGAGGTGGCGGCCGGCCTGGTGGAGGCGTGTCTGTCGGTGGGCGGGCCGGCCATCCGCAACGCGGGGACGCTGGGCGGCAACACCGTGAACGCCGCGGCGTGCGCCGACTCTCTGCCGGCGCTGGCTTGTCTGGATGCCGTGGCCCATGTCCGCAGCCTGACCGGCGAGCGGCACTTCCTCCTCAATGAGTTTATCTTGGGCGCCAATCGCACCGCGATCCAGCCCGGCGAACTGTTGACCCACTTCACGTTCCCCGTGCCGCCTGCCGGTGTTCGTTCGGCGTTCATGAAGTTGGGCCGGCGCAACGCCCAGGCGATCTCCCGGCTGAGCATGGCAGCGTCGGGACGCCTCGATGCCAGTGGACGTGTCGATTACGTGCGGCTGGCGCCCGGCGCCACGATGCCGCGGCCGCAACGCTTCACCGAGGTTGAGGAAATGCTCCTCGGGCAGGAGCCGACCGACGAGCTGCTGGCTGCTGCCGGCGCCAAGACCGCCGAGGTGATGATCGGTGTCACCGGCCGCCGCTGGTCGACCGAGTACAAGGAAGTGGCGATCCAGGGCATGGCCGAGCAGACGTTACGCCGAGTGCTGAGATAGGGGGCAGAGAATCCAATGTTGATCGACTTCACGCTCAATGGTAAACCGGTGACGGTTGATGCGCCATCCGACATCACGTTGCTCGACCTGCTGCGCGACCATCTCAACATGACCGGCGCCAAGGAAGGCTGCGCGGTCGGCGAGTGCGGCGTGTGCTCGGTGATCATGGACGGCCGGTTGGTGAATAGTTGTCTCGTGCTGGCGCCCCAGGCCGGCGGCAGCGAGATCCTCACCATCGAGGGCATCCACGCGCCGGACGGCGGGCCGAACGATTTGCAGGACAACTTCATCACCTACGGCGCCGTCCAGTGCGGCATCTGCATCCCCGGCATGGTGATCGCCGGTGAGGCGCTGCTGATGAAGACCCTTGAGCCCACCCGCCAGGATATTCGCGTCGCGCTCGCCGGCAACCTGTGCCGCTGCACGGGTTATCAGCAGATCGTGGATGCGATTGAGGCGACGGCGGTGCAAAGAGTAGACAAGTAGCGAGTAGACAAGTAGACAAGTAGACACGTGACCAGTGACTTGCCTTTGTGCAACTTCTTCCCTTGTTACAGGTCCTTGTCTACTTGTTTCCTTGTTTACCACGCCTGTCTTAGGAGAGACCCACCATGACAGAACTCCAATACGTTGGCAAACCGGCGCGTCGCGTTGACGCGCTTGAAAAGGTGATGGGCACGGCGAAGTACATCGCCGACCGTAAGCTGCCGGGGATGCTCCATGCGCGCTGTCTGCGCAGCGAGACGCCGCATGCCCGCATCGTGAAGCTGGACGTGGCGCCCGCGCTGGCGGTCCCCGGCGTGCGCGCCGTGATCACCAGCGACGATTTCTTCGATCACGGGCTGTACGGTTTCCCGGTCAAAGACAAGTACATGCTGGCGTACCAGAAGGTGCGCTACGTGGGCGAAGCCATCGCCGCGGTGGCCGCCGACACGCCCGAGGCCGCGCTGGCCGGCGTGCAGGCGATCATCCTGGAGCTGGAGCCGCTGCCCGCCGTGTTCGACCCCGACCATGCGCTCGATCCCGACGTGCCGCAGATCGGCCCCGACCGGCCCGATGGCAAGCATCCGAATTTCCTGGATCGCCTGATCGTGCGCAAGGCCGATCCGCTGGCTGAGATCGAGCAGTGCGAGGTCAAGCTCGACCAGCGCTACTCCGTCGGCCCGCAGGAGCACGCGTACATCGAGCCCGAGGGCTGCCTGGCCGTGCCGACGCGCGAGGGCGGTGTGGTCGTCTACGCGCCGAACCAGAGCCCGTTCGTCAACCACGGCAACGCGGCCATGGTGCTGGATCTGCCGCACAACCTGGTGCGCATCATCCAACCGCCGGTGGGCGGCTCGTTCGGCGGCAAGGACGATCTGATCTACGAGACCTCGGCCCAGGTGGCCAAGCTGGCGCTGGTGAGCGGCAAACCGGTCCGCATGACCTTCAGCCGCGAAGAGAGCATGATCGCCAGCTATAAGCGCGACGCCATGCGCATGCGCATCCGCCTGGGTGCGGACCGCGACGGCACGCTGCGCGCGTGCAAGTTCGAGGGCACGCTCGATTCGGGCGCGTACGCCTCGGAGGCGACCTTCACCGCCTGGCGCGCCAGCATCCACGCGATGGGCGCGTACCGCTACAACGCCTGCCACGTGGACATCGACTGCGTCTACACCAACAACGGCTACTCCGGCGCGTTCCGCGGCTTCGGCAACACCGAGGTCTGCTCGGCCATCGAGCAGGCCATCGACGAAATGGCCTATGCGGTCGGCATGGATCCGATGGACTTCCGCCTGAAGAACAGCCTGCACGTGGGCGACGAGACCGCGCACGGCCAGGTGCTGACGGAGTCGGTCGGCCTGCCGGAGTGCCTCAAGACCGCCCGCCGCATCAGCGACTGGGACCGGAAGCGCGCCGAGTTTGACCGGCAGCATCAGAATGGCGCCGGCAATGGCTCCATACGCCGCGGCATCGGCATGGCGGCGCTCTATCACGGCACGTCGATGGGTGCGGAAGGCGCGGATTACGCCTCGAGCACGATCAGCATCCAGCAGAACTACACGGTCGATCTGACCTCCGGGCTGACCGACTACGGCCAGGGCTCCCGCACCGTCTTCACCCTGATCGCGGCCGAGGAGCTGGGGGTGAGCCCCGACCGCATCCTCATGCAGCGGCCCGACACCGACACGGCGGTCGAATCCGGCCCGACCGTGGCCAGCCGCTCGACCATGCTGGGCGGGAACGCGGCGCGCATCGCCAGCGGCAACCTGCGCCAGACGCTCGACTACGCCGCGGCCGACCTGCTGGGCTGCGAGCTGCACCAGCTCGTCCGGCATGGCGAGGCGTATGTCGGCCCGACCGAGGAGCCGGTGAGCTGGGAGAAGGTGGTCGATCACGCCCGTGAGATGGGCCTGGTCCTCTCGGCGCACGGCAAGTGGACCGCGCCGACGATCGCCTGGGATCACCATCACGGCACCGGCACGCCGTACATGGCCTACCACTTCGCCACCCAGGTGGCCGAGGTCGAGGTGGACATGCGCACCGGCAACGTCCAGGTGGTCGGCTTCTGGGCCGTGCATGATCCCGGCAAGGTGATCTTCCCGCAGGGCGCGTACGGCCAGCTCTACGGCGGCATCGCCCAGGGCCTGGGCTATGCGCTGATGGAGCAGATGACCTACTCGAACGGCTATCTGCAGGAGACCAACTTCGAGTCGTACCTGATCCCGACCTCGGTGGACGTGCCGGAGATCACGGTGCAGTTCGCCGAGTCGCCGTTCTCCAAGGGGCCGTACGGCGCCAAGAACATTGCCGAGCCGTCGATGGTGCCCTCCGCGCCGGCGATCCTCAACGCCATCTACCACGCCACCGGCCGCCGCGTGCGCGATCTCCCGGCCAACCTGGAGCGCGTGCTGCTGGGCAAGGACCTGTCGAAGGGCGGGTCGGCCAAGGCGTGCAAGCTGGGGTTGAAGACGTAAGGCAGCGGAAAGAAACGGATAAGCGGATGGTATCTTCGCGATACTCCGGGGCTTGTAGGTTGGGTTCCCATGCCGCCGGCGGCATGGGAACCCCCGCTCTATTGGGAAGATACAGAGAGGATTTGGCGGCGGCCTCAGCGTCTTAGCGGGAGGTGAACGATCTGATCCTGGAATTCATCTGGGCGGGCCGCCGCCCAGATGAGCCACAGGTCATCGAGGATGGCGCCGATGTTCATGCGCCGGGGGAGTTGGACGATACCCGGAACATGGCGACCGAGCGCCAGGTGGTCGTCGAGATGGCCCGGCATGGAGGCGCGGTTGTTGGTGACCAACATGCAACCGTGCGTTTCAATCCAGATCAAGATCTCCGGATCGAGCGTGCCCCTGGCTGGTGCGCTGCCATCGTCGATGGTATACACGCGCAGGTCGGGCGCCATCTGCGCCAGTTGCGTCTGGATGAATGGCGGGACGTGCTCGTCGAGCAAGAAGCAGACCGGACTCATGCTGGCGCGGCGACCTGAGCGCGTTGCTGGTCTCGCTGGCGCGCCAACTCGCGCAGTCGTTGAACGGCCGGCGACGGATGCAGGTCCTGCTCTCGGCGCTGGCCTTCGATTTCGTGGTCTATCGTCCGCAGGTAAGCATCCACCGTACCCCGGTTGCGCCAATAGTAGGTCAGCGTGGCGTACACCTGCTCGACCGAGAGTGTCGGATAACGCGCGGCAATCTGCTCGGCAAATAACCCTAATTCCAGGTAATCGGTCAGGATCGTCTCGATGCCAACGCGCGTGCCCTTCACGCGGATGTCATCTGGCGCCAAAAACTCGAAGTAGTCTTCCAGTTGCATAGGATCGCCTCCCGATTCGTTCCATAAAAGTATAACATCCATCAGCCATCGCAACAAGATCTGGCCTTGACCAACCATATCCGTGTCTGGTATAGTAGTACCCAGACGACCTTCGGCGTTTCAGTTTGTGGCCGACCAAGTGTGGAGCAGGGCGATGCAGGCAGCAAAAGAGGCGGGTTCTATCGGCGTGCAGACAAAGCATCGGCCGCGCCTCAGGGCGAATGAGAAGGCGGGACTGGCCGCACTTGTGCGCGAGTTGCGGGCGACGTTACGGGAACGATCTTCAACGTGTCGTGCTCTTCGGCTCCAAAGCCCGCGGCGATTTCGACAAAGAATCAGACCTGGATCTCCTCGTGGTTCTCCGGATGGGGAACGGGACCTACCGGCAATACTGGAGCGAGATCGTTGACATAGCGTGGCGTGTCGAGTTGGCTTACGGGATCGTCACATCGCTGGTCATCAAGGATGTAGCCGATTACGACACGATGCGTGAGCACAAACTGCTGCTTGCGCGCAACATCGAACAGGACGGCGTTGACCTATGGACGATGCCACCAAGCGCGCCTACATCGAAACCCGCCTCGCCAAAGCCCGCGACGATCTCTTGACCGCTCAAGATGACCTGGAGCACGGTCATTGGCGCGGCGCAACGAACCGGGCTTACTACGCTGTTTTCCACGTGGCCTCCGCTGTCCTCTTGTGGCTCGATATCGAGCGTGCCCGCCATTCCGGCACCCAGGCGGCGTTCAATGAGTTCCTCGTTAAGCCAGGCAAACTCGAACCGGAATTCGGCCAGATCTACAGCCGGGCACGCAAGGCTCGCGAAGAACAGGACTACGACTTGCAGGCTGCCCCATTGACCTACGCAGACGCCGCCCGGATTGTCGCCGACGCCGAGCGGTTTCTGTCGCGCCTCGAACGGTATCTACAGGAGGCCGGAGCCATCGGATAGTCCACCCCGCGACTGACCCACTGGGCTGTATGATGGCCCGTCGCCCGCACGGACAGCGTTATTCGCTACCGGTGTCTGAAGATTCCCCGTCGGGAAAGGAGAGACCGCAATGAAGCGTATCGTACTCCGGTTCGTTATCTTCGCAACGCTGCTTGTGCTGATCCTGCCCGTCGGCAGCCTGGCGGCAGCGACAGGCCCGGTCAATCCCTTCGCGGGACCCGATGTCGCGCATCGAGTGTACCTGCCGATGATCGGCAAGAACTTCGCGCCGCCCACCCCGGGCGACATGGTCCTTGTCCCCGCCGGCACGTTCCAGATGGGCTGCGACCCGGCGCACAACGGCGGGTACTCGTGCTACTCCGACGAGTTGCCGCTGCACACGGTGTATCTGGACGCCTACCGCATTGACCAGACCGAAGTGACCAATGCGCAATACGCCCAATGCGTGGCGGCCGGGGGTTGCACGGTGCCGGCTGACAACTATTCCTCCACCCGTTCGTCCTATTACGGCAACCCGACCTACGCTACCTACCCGGTGATCTACGTAACCTGGTATCAGGCGGACGCGTACTGCCGCTGGGCGGGCAAGCGGCTGCCGAGGAGGCGGAGTGGGAGAAGGCGGCGCGCGGGGCCAGCGATACGCGGGCCTACCCGTGGGGCGACGCGGCGCCGACCTGCGCGCTGGCGAATTTCTAGACCATCGGCACTGCGTGGGCGACACCAGCGCGGTGGGCAGCTACCCGGCCGGGGCCAGCCCCTACGGCGCGTTGGACATGGCGGGCAATGTGTGGGAATGGGTCAATGACTGGTATGATGCGAGCTACTACAGCGTCTCCCCGGGCAGCAATCCGCCGGGGCCGGGGACGGGGAGCTACAGGGTGCTGCGGGGCGGCTCTTGGAACGACTATCCGGGGACGTCCGGGTGGCGGGCCGCGCTGGGTCTATCCCGGCGTACATGGTACATCGATTTCGGCTTCCGTTGCGCCCGCTCCTTTTGATTCTGTTATTCTGGATTCTGGACTTCTGGGCGTTCTGGAACGGGGGAGAGTCCAGAGAGGGGGCAAAGCCCCCTCTCTGGACCCGAGGCCCCCATAAAGCGGATGCACTGATGGGCAAGCGCTACTACCATCTCTGGCACGAGGTGACGACGTTCAGCAACTTGTTGCTGGCTTACCAACGGGCCGCGGCCGGCAAGCGCGGCCGGCCGGCGGTGGTCGCGTTCACGTTCGACCTGGAGGGGGAGTTGCTGCGGTTGCAGGCGGAATTGCGGGCTGGTGTCTATCAGCCTGGGGTCTATGTCAACTTCACCGTCCACGAGCACAAGCGCCGGCTGATCTCGGCTGCGCCGTTTCGCGACCGGGTGGTACACCATGCGTTGTGCAATGTCATCGAACCGCTGTTCGAGCGCCAGTTCATCCACGACACATATGCCAATCGGTTCGGCAAAGGCACGCACCGCGCCCTGGATCGCTGCACCGAGTTCATGCGCCGCTTCACCTATGTCTTGCCTTTGGACGTGCGGCAGTTCTTTCCTGCGATTGACCACGCCATCCTGCAGGAGATCCTGAGACGCACCCTGGGCGATGAACGCGGTACTGGATCTGGCCGGCAAGATCATCGCCAGCGGCGTCGGGGTGCAAGCCGATGAATACGAGATGGTCTACTTTCCCGGCGATGACCCTTCGACCGGCTCAGGGTGCGACCTGTTTGCGATCCAGCGGCCGCGGGGCCTGCCGATCGGCAACCTGACCAGCCAGTTTTGGGCCAACGTCTATCTCAACGGGCTGGATCACTTCGCCAAGCGCGAGCTCAAGTGCCGGGGCTATGTGCGCTACGTGGACGATGTCCTGCTCTTCGCCGATGACAAGGCGACATTGCATGGCTGGCGTAGCGCAGTGATCACCTACCTGGCGGGACTGCGGCTGA
Source organism: uncultured Chloroflexia bacterium (assembly GCA_963701775.1). GTDB lineage: Bacteria > Chloroflexota > Anaerolineae > JAAYZQ01 > JAAYZQ01 > DAOQVR01. The sequence goes on along the minus strand of CAVPBH010000017.1, from coordinate 263,926 downwards.
CGATCCACGCGAACTCGGCTCAGCCGCGGCCCTGCCGGGTGGGGCTGCCATTCCTGGGTTTCCAGTCTTCCCGGATCATTGCCGCTTGAAACGGCGCAACGTGATACATGCGCGGCAGCGGTTCAAGACACTGCGCGAGAGCTACCGCCGTGGTGAGATACCCCTGGCGCGTGTCAATGCCAGCGTGCAAAGCTGGATCAGCCACGCCAGTCACGGCAACACCTGGGGTTTGCGCCGCGCGTTGCTGCACGATTTTCGTCTCACAAGGGAGGGCCATGACCAACCCCGCGCCGCCCGGGGCCGCGTCGCCGATCTTCAGCAAGAGCTATGACTTCCTGCTGTGGCTGCTGAACCACACCGAGAAGTTCCCCAAGAGCGAACGTTTTCGCCTGGCGCGACGGATCGAGGATGCCGCGTTCGAGTTCTACGAAACCTTGCTGCACGCAGCGCGCGGCGGCAAGCGCAAGCAGGCGCTGTTGTTGGCAGCCGATCTGGTGTTGGATCGCCTGCGGCTTTATGTGCGGCTGAGCCACGCCCGCGGCCTGACCAATGATCGGCAGTACGAGTACGCCGCCAACTCCCTGGTCGAGATCGGCAAGCTGTTGGGCGGTTGGCTGAACAGTCTAACCAAGGCACAGCCGGAGCCATAGGCTCCGTTGTGTGGGGACGCCGGTGGAGGTGCTGCGGGGCGGCTCTTGGAACAACAATCCGAGGAACGTCCGGGTGGCGAACCGCAACAGGAACAATCCCGACAACAGGAACAACAATATCGGCTTCCGTTGCGCCCGATTGCCCTCCAAAGGCTTTGGCCGGGCCAGAATGTCGCCGATCGGTGTTCAACCCGAACGTCGGATCGGCGGCGCGTGCCGGGAGGGCGAGCGCTGGTTGTCCCCGTCTGGCGAGCGCGCAGACGACCGCCAGGCAAATAACGCAAAGCCCGGCGCCCTGACACAGCAGGTGGCTTGGCGCCGGGCATACGAAAACCCTTACGCCGAAAACCCTTAGGGTCTCGCAGACCCTAAGGGTTTCGCCACTTCGGCCCGTGAAAGGAGCCTGATCATGTCAAGCCGAGCCGTTGCCCCGCTCCCACATCGTCAGCGCATCCCGATGCCGGCGATTCACAACGTCGTGCAGCAAGTGGCGGCGCGCTTCCAGCCGGAGAAGGTGATTCTGTTTGGCTCCTACGTGTACGGCCATCCTCAGCCGGAGAGCGATGTAGATTTATTGGTCATCATGCGCACCCCCTCAAGCCGACGGAGCAGGCCGTCCGGATTTGCCAGGCGATCGAGTACCATTTTGGGCTGGACCTGATCGTGCGTACGCCTGAGATGCTCGAGCGTCGTCTTGCGCTGGGCGATCCATTCGGGTTATTCAAAATCGTTAGCCCAAAGCGAGATCCTGAGTGGAGGGCCGCAGCCCGTAGTCGAAGGGTGCGAGCGGTTAGCAGCCAAACGGTCTCGACTACGAGGCGAACTGTGGTCACGGAACGCTGTCGATCGTCGCCGTGCTCCGCTCAGGATGCTCATAACTGACTCGATACCCCGAAGCATTCGGCCGAGACGTTGCTGAGGCACGGCTTGCATTTGTGCTACACTCATGCCAGTCAGCAACGGCTTGATTTTGCAGTGTCTGAGTCTGGCGTAGGCCGGCGGGAGGCGTAAAATGACGCTTGATGAGATAATGCGCGACATCCAGGCGCTGCGAGAGGACTTGCTCGTGTTTGAGCGCAAGTATGGGGCGCCGACGGAGGTCTTCTACGAAGCCTATCAGCGCGGGGAAGAGCCGGATGATCCGGCATGGGTGCTGGATTGGAGCGAATGGGCAGCCACGCAACAATTGCTTCAAGACCGGTTGGCCGCCTATGACAATGGCGCGCGCCGCCTGTTGGTCAAGGCCACTGTCGCCAACTTGTCTGAGCTAATCGGACGGACAGCACGCCATGAATCCGTTGCAGTCCCTGCCTGAGTACGAGAACTTCGTCTATTCCCTGGCCCAACGCTACCCGGCCATCCAACGGTCGACATTGGTGCTGGTGCGGCGTGGCGCGGCGATTGCGGTGCTCCACGGGGAGATCGAGCTAACCGCGGGGTACCGTTTGATCGTGCGCGAAAAGTTGTCTTTCGCCGGGCCCAGGTGCGATTCTCGGTTATGGCTACGAGGTCTGGCAGGGTGATCAAGAGCTCTACTGGTACGATTCTCAGCCACACCCGGACGATCTCTCTCGCCAGCACGGATCCTCATCACAAGCATATCCCGCCTGACATCAAGCATCACCGTGTGCCTGCTCCTGGCCTGAGTTTCGATCGGCCGAACCTTCCCTTCTTGATCGAAGAGATCGAACGCAGTTCTGTCCCCACGCTGACCTCCTGCCCGCTTTCAGCCGGCGCGGCGCCGCGGAATGCGTTTGGCTTCATCGGTATTGGGTGTGCTGTGGGTCGGGCCGGACATGGGGATGCGTCAAGCCCATCGCATTGACCGCTGGCCAGTACCGCCCCTCGCTCGTTCGGTGTCCCGGAACCCCGTCTGAATGGTACACGTCAGGTGTTACACAGGCGAAGTTCACCAGGGAGGTTAGCCAATGTCCTATCTGTCCACCATCCAACGATTAGCTGAGAACCCCGAAGAGTTGGAATTGACCTACCAGCAGGCCGTCAAGGCCGGCGAGCAGGCGGCCTTTGCGGAAGCGGTGGAGACTCAGTACGCCGAATCCGGCGCGAACCTGCTGTTGGCGGCCTGGCACTATCGCCTGGCCCACGCGGCCGGCGAGGTCAAGAAGCGGGTCATCGCGTGGGGCTGGGCGCTGCCGCTGGGCGTGCTCAACGGGCTGCTGCTGTGGCTGCTGTCCGATGACAAACGCTTCCCCCTCCAGGTCACCAACCCGCTGAACGGTCAGGTTTACACCCTGATACCGCTCCTGTTCCTGCTGGCCGCGCCCGTCAGCGCGGTGATGATCGCCCTCTTTCTGACCCTGGCCGGCGACCGGCGTTGGGGTCGCACCGTGGCTGTCGGGTTGGGCCTGGCCGCGAGCGCAGCCTACGTGCTGTTGCTCTTTCCCCGCATCTGGCCGCGCGTCTTCCAGGAGCAGTATCTCAGCTTGATGGTGTTGCACCTGGCCCTGCTGGCCTGGGCCGCGGTCGGGCTGGTGGCGCTGGCGCGGCGCGGGGATCAGGGTAACCGCTTCGCCTTCCTGGCCAAGTCGCTGGAGGCCTTTGTGGTGGCTGGGCTGCTGGCCATCGCAGGCGGGGTGTTCACCGCCATCACCTTTGGCCTGTTCAACGCGTTGGGCATCGAACCGCCCGAAGCAATCATGCGGCTCTTCTTCGCGGGCGGCGCGGGTCTGATCGCAGTCGTGGCTGTGGCGCTGGTCTACGATCCGGCCGTTGCGCCGATTGCGCAGTCCTTCGAAGATGGCCTGAGCAAGCTGGTGGCGCTGTTGCTGCGCCTGCTGCTGCCGCTGACGGTGGCGGTGCTGCTGATCTACGTCGGCTTCATCCCCTTCAACTGGCGCGAGCCGTTCGAGAACCGCGAAGTGCTGATGATCTTCAACGCTATGCTCTTCGCCGTGATCGCCCTGCTGATGGGCGTGACGCCTGTGCATGAAGCCGACCTCGGCGGGCGGGCGCAAACCTGGCTGCGCCGCGGGGTGATCGCCCTGGCTGCGCTCGCGCTGCTGGTCAGCCTCTACGCGCTGGCCGCGATCCTCTATCGCACCGTCAACGGCCATTTGACCCCCAACCGCCTGCTGTTCATCGGCTGGAACGTGATCAACATCGCGATCCTGGCCCTGTTGTTGATCCTTCAGGGCAGGGCGGGGCGGGCGCGCTGGCTGCCGGCCATGCACCGCACCTTTGCCATCGGCACGGTGTTGTATTTGATCTGGGCGGTGGTGGGCCTGGTGGCGCCGCCCTGGCTGTTCCGCGGCGATCCGGCCCAGGCGGCCAACCTGCCGCCGAGGATCCAGCAGATCGTTTTCGACCAGCCAGAGCCGATCCTGCTGAAATGCCCGACCAGTCCGCACATCTACCTGCTGGAAGCCGGCCAGAAGCGCTGGGTGAAGGATATTCCAACCTTCCAGGCAGAGGGTTATCGTTGGAGCGACGTTACTCAGTTGGTTACTTGCGCTGACCTGCGCAGCGTGCCCGATGGGGTCACGATCCCGCCCGACGCCGGTCCGCCGCCGCAGCCGTGAGCAACTCGCTATCACGGTTCACGTTCACGCATCACACATTACGCATCACGGAGTCACCACCCATGTCCGATACCAACCTGATCGCCTTCACCCAATCCCTCATCCGCTGTCCGAGCCCGCCCGGGGAGGAGAGCGCCGTTGTTGATCTGATCCTGGCTGAGATGCGCGCCGTGGGTTTTGACGCGTTCTGGCGCGACGATGTCGGCAATGCCGTCGGGGTGATCATGGGCGCGGAGCCCGGCCCGACGCTGCTCCTGGACAGCCATTGCGACACGGTCGGGATCGCGCCCGGCGTGCCGTGGCAGCACGACCCCTTCGGCGCCGAGATCGAGGACGGCTTCATCTACGGCCGCGGCGCAGCGGACATGAAGGGCGCGCTTGGCGGCCATGATCCACGCGGCGGCCGGCGTTGAGCGCAGCAGGCTGCGCGGCCGCGTCCTGGTCACCGCGACGGTGATGGAGGAGAACCTGGAAGGCGCGGCGCTCAAGGCCGTGATGGATGCCATTCCCCCCGATTTCGTGGTGATCGGCGAGGCGACCGAGCTGCGGCTGGTCCGCGGCGGCCGCGGCCGGGCCGAGATCCACCTGGAGACGATCGGCCGGCCGGCGCACTCCTCGACGCCGCACCTGGGCCGCAACGCCGTGCTCGACATGCTGCCGGTAATTCAGGCGTCGAATTTTTGTGGTATTATTGAATTTTCTTCTACAGAGGTAATTGGATCACAATCACTCTGATATGATGATGTTGTAAATGCTACTGAAGAACCTCCAAAATTAAATGATGTTGAACCTATGTATAGAGAAGTGTCAGGAAAAATGAGCGGCAGCTTTCTGAAAACTTTCACATAATAAAAATTACTCTGCAAACCGGTAACTGAAGCACAAAGATTATAATAGCACATACAAGGCACATAGATGTCTGTCGTATCAACTTCAACTACAAATATTGTATCAGCAGAAAAACCAACGTCCATTCTGAACTTGGATGCACAATTTTCAAGAGCACCTGTATTCCAGATATGAACTGTATCTCCTGATATGATAACAAAAATAGAATCCTCCGGCTGCGTGCATATACTGAAATGCCAAGAATAATAGTAACGATTAGAAAAAATATTTTTTTCATTTTAAACCGACGTCATATTTATTTTAATAAAATCATCTTCTTTGTTTGACTAAAAGAACCAGCACTAAGTTTATAAAAATAAATTTCGCTAGGTAATCCTGTTGCTAGAAATTCAACTTCATATTTTCCTGCAGGTTTGTATTCATCAACAAGAGTTGCAACTTCATTTCCAAGCACGTCGAAAACTTTCAAACTCACAAATCCGAAAACGGAAATCCGAAATCCGATTTTTGTTATCGGATTAAACGGATTTGGATAGTTTTGAAAAAGCTGATAGTTAACGAAATTTATTCTTTCATCATTTACTTCAGAAATTACATCCGGATCATATGCATAAATAATATCATTTCTTATCAGCAATGCTGTTTTGCCTCCGACTGAAAGCGTTTTTGCAAACCTGCAGGCGCAAATTCAGTAACCTGATCGATGAAACTATTATATGCATATACTTTTGACTTGGTTGCAGATGCTGCAATTCCAATAAATTCTTTATTTCTCTTTGATTTATCGTTTGTGATGGTTGGTAGATTGTCCAGAGTCTGTGACATAGCACTGTAGCCATACAGTGTATTTGCGGGGTGATCAAGAAAAAAAGCTGCTGAATCAGTTAATCCGGGGTAGCCAAAGGTAAAATCAAACTCATCAATCCAGGCATTTCTTGCATCAAAAAAATACGATTTTCCTGGAGATGAAGAATAAGAAAGAAAACCATTTGAATTACCTGAATAAGGCTTGACCAGGAGTTTGTTTTTTGAACTATTGAGTCGAGAATTGGCGAGTAGAAGGTTACCTGGCTTTCGGTAAATGTGGATTCAGATACAGTGAGGTTATATACATTCCTGCTGACTTTATAATTTTCTGATTGAGTTTTCCATGTTTCAATTATTTTCCATGAATTTCTCTGCCCATTGTAAAAGAATATCTTCATGATGTCTTGGTAATAACTAAATCCACAAATACTTAAAAGTTTTCGCCGACAGCATAATTACTGCGATTGTAAAAAGGACTGTTAATACTCGATTGTGCTTGATTGTTAATTTCATAAGCCCAAAGTTTAAGGCTATCAAGTCCAACAAATACCTTTCCACCACTATGAAAGTCATTATAGTTCCAGATTAAATTTGGATATCGGGTATAGAAACTATTAGTTATTCCATCGAAGACTACACATGCAAAGATATCATTGCTTTGCCACCAGCTAACAGAGAACACACCACCAAATAAAGGTGGACTCGGAACCGCTTCAGAAAAAGTGACTATTCCAATTAACCCAATTACCATATTTAGTATCGAAAGCATAAATATTAATCCAGGTATCTGGAGGTGGCAATGCTTTTCTAAATTGAATAGAGTATACAGTGAATTCTCCGATAACCTTAGAGTCTCTGAAGGGTCCACCATCTTCAAAATATCCTTGGTCGGTTATTAAACTGCTGACAAAATTATTTGTGTAAACTGAATAACCACCGATGTAATTGTTTTCATAAATATCTCCATATCTTCCTGCAAATCCATGATCCATCGGCTCCAAAATGTTCACACTCTCAGAGATATAATAGAAATCATGCTGAAGAAGATTATAGACTATATTGATTGGTCGTGCATTTACACTGTTATTAAAAATAACCAGCAGGTAATCATCTTTAATATATAGCTTGACCATTAGGAATAAAATTAGGTGGTAATGAATAGTTCCACACCTGCCACGAACCAACTTCAGCATCGAATACATATAGGTTTTCATCTGTAAGAAATGCAGCGAACTTACCATAGCATGCATAACTTTGAAGTTGACCGTTATAGTAAAAGTTAACCGGATTTCCCTCAAATCTTCTAAAATTTATTTGCTGTAAGATTGAGCTATAGCCGATTAGTGATGAATCTCCGATTGCTAAAAATACATCATCGTGTCCAACCAATAGATTTGGTTTTTCGTTGTTAGGGATTTGATATTCGGTCCATTGAGAAACTTTTATATCAAAGTAATAAATGCTTGTTTTGTTATCGCAGACAAATGCACAACATTCATCTGCAGATGCATAATAATAATTATAAGAGCTGATTGGAGTGATACTTTGAGATATCCATTAATCGTCTTGTGCCTGTAATTGATTTGAAAAAGAGAAAACAATTATTAATGCACTTGCACGAAGAACATAGATTAAGCCATTAAATAAACTATCATACTTTTTCATTTCGCCCTCCTTAAAGATTTCTCCTTATTTTATTAAAATCATTTTTTTGGATTCGATAAATTTTCCTGCACGCAATTGATAGAAATAGATTCCGGATGCTGGGTGCTTGATACTGGAAGCTGGAGAAAATTCAACTTCATAACTTCCTGCTAGTTTGTATTCATCAACCAGTGTTATTTCGTTGCCGAGGATGTCGAAAACTTTTATGTTACATTACCGCTTACAGGTAACTGATAACTTATCACTGTTTTAGGATTAAATGGATTGGGGTAGTTTTGATTAAGCCCAAACGAAATAACATTCGGCTCTTCATTCCAAACATCAGTTATACCTCCATTAGTTGTACGCAGAATTATTCCTTCTTGCCCAACTGCACAGCCATTATTTAAATCATTAAAGAAAATTGAATAAAGATATTTATCAATACTGCTAATTTGTTCTTGCCAGAGATTACCGCTATTTGTAGTATGAAGAATTTTTCCATTCATTCCACAAGTCCACCCATTATTTGAATCGACAAAATTTACAGAATAAAGATCATCTAAAGTTCCACTTGATTGGACTGTCCAGTTACTCCCTCCTCATCTGAAGTATGAAGTATTTACCATTAGAGCCAACAACCCATCCATTATCTGCATCAATAAATTGTACAAAATAGAGCGGTCTCTGATAAATATTATATTGTAAAATCCAATTCGTTCCCCCGTCGCTAGTGTATTTAATACATCCTTGCTGCAGAGCTGTATTCAATCCAACAGCCCAGCCATTGTTCAGATCCGGAAAGCTAACTGACCAATACCAATAAGTCGGATCATATAACTGTGTTACCCAATTTTCACCTCCATCGCTTGTAAAGCAGATTTTTCCTGACCAAGAGGCTACCCAGCCCTTATTCTCATTTATAAAATCAACTCCGTGTACGGATTCTCCTAGATGAGTGTGTCTAAATTCCAATTAATACCTCCATTCAGAGTTTTCTGTATCACCCCGAGCGAACCGACACACCAACCGGTAGTTGAATCAATAAATTCAATTGAGTAGAGAGTATTTAATGTGGTGCCATTTTGAATTGTCCAATTAACGCCTACATTATTGGTATATAATATTGTTCCATTCACTCCAGCTGCCCAACAATTATTAATATCATAAAAAAAAACTGTGTTAAGATCATTTACTAGTGAAACAGGAGTTACTATTTCCCACTGACCGAATGTGGCCATCGAGTTTGTTAAAAGAATAATCTATAAATGCGCTTTTCATTTTAACCTCCTATTTTATAATTAATTATTGTTTTTATTTGATCAAAACATTTTCTTCACTGCTGTATATTCTCCAGCCTTTAGCTGATAGAAATAGATTCCGGAGACCAGACTCTTGCCTACCGACAGGCAGGTTTCGGTATTTCCTGATGCCGGATTAAACTCAACTTCATAACTTCCTGCTGATTTGTATTCATCAACAAGAGTTACAATTTCGCTTCCAAGGATGTCGAAAACTTTTAATGTTACAGTAGAGACGCATCGCGATGCGTCTCTACAAATGGAATAGTATATTTTATTTTTGTTGTTGGGTTAAAAGGATTGGGAAGTTTTGGAATAATTCAAATTTCGCCAATACTATCTCTACCTCGACGATATCAGAATACTCAAATTGACCGTCCGTATCTATCTGTTTTAATCTGTACTGAAATTTGCTGCTACCAAAAGGTTTCTCATCTGTGAAAGAATAATTTTTCGGGGAGTTAGAATTTCCATTTCCTTCCACGAAACCGATCTTACTGAATTCAACACCGTGTTTCTTAGCTTTTGTATTTACTACTGCCCGTTCAATCTCAAAACCGTAGTTGCTTACTTCTGTTTCCGTTCTCCAGTTTAAAGGATTTTTTGTCCTACAATTGAAGCTGTGAATGAAGTAGTTCGACCGGTAAGGCATTATATATTTGATCACTGACAGGAAAATTCAAATCCCTGAATTCATCTTTCAGATCAGTTTGAAATGCCTCTGACAAAGCTCTGACCATAAGTGTCGCACGAAAACTATCTGCGTCTGCTGTGTTGTTTAACGGGTCATAAGCTACTGCCCATTCCGGACATAATCCTTGCAGTAATGTCATCATCCGCTGTAAGGGCAAAAGATATCCTTCACCTGCATTTTCCGCATGTTCACAAAACTTATAAGCAATAGTCATAAATGTCCGCATCGTTTCATCTTCCGGTGTTGAAGGATCATTCCACGATGCAAATGGTTTATCATTAAGAATGTACTGGTCATATCCATACCGGACAATTTTTATTGTCCTGATAACCTGCTGCTTTATTTCTATCATAAGGTCCTCGCTTAAACCATAGTAATCATAGTTATTCACTATTTCATAACCTGTTGCATGCCGGAATATCTGAGCCATTGATTCTGAATAAATTGCATTAGCATTCCCACCTATTATATCTCCATAGTAAAAATTCGCTGGAGTATTAAGAGTGAAATTGTGTCCCATTTCATGAAAGAGAGAAGAGTAGTCTATATTTCCAAGCATAAATGGATCACCGACACCGAATGAAACCGGATTTGTAAACCATAATGAATATGCACCGCCAAATGTTGGATCACGAAACATGTACTGTTCAAACTTACCATTCGGCAAAAAGAAACATATTATTCACAAAATCTTTTTGAATTTGCGCTGCCGCTGTGAGCACATATTCAATTGTTGAACGTGGCATCATGGGGAAACACCTGCGCCCCGTCCCGGGGGCGTCGCTCTTCGCTCTCCTGCGCTCAAGCCCCCGTCCCGGGGGCGTTTCCTGCGCTCTCCTGCGCTCAAGCCCCCGTCCCGGGGGCGTTTCCTGCGCTCTCCTCCGCTCAAGCCCCCGTCCCGGGGGCGCTTCCTGCGCTCTCCTGCGCTCAAGCCCCCGTCCCGGGGGCGTTTCCTGCGCTCTCCTGCGCTCAAGCCCCCGTCCCGGGGGCGTCGCTCTTCCATTCCACTATGCCGAGGGGTACCATGGACCAACTATCCCAGAATCCGTGCCATCATCGACCGCCTCGCCGGCCGGCCCGGCGTCGACCTCCCGCCCACCGCCGCCCTCGACGAGCCCTGGCAGACCATCTACGCCCGCGTCCGCAAGGCCGGCACCTTCGAAGCCGCCCAGAGCCAGCTCTACGCTGCCACCCGCGACCTCGAGGACGGCCAATGGCTTGCCAAGGAAATCGTCGACTCTGTCCCATCCGGCGACATCTTTGCCGCCTACCCCTCCCTCCTCGAGATGGATGCGCTCTTTCCGCCCGTCTCCTGGCTCTGGCCCTCCTGGATTCCCGCGCGGCATGCTCACCATGCTGGGCGCCGCCCCCGGCGCCGGCAAGTCGTTCGTCGCGCTTGATCTCGCCCGCCGCGTGATCGAGGGCCTCCCCTTCCCCGACGGCGCACCCGCGACCCGGCCGCGGCCGCGTCCTCGTCGTCGATGCCGAGGGCGTCCCTGCCCTCCTCCAGGAGCGCGCCCGCGCCTGGGACTTTGACCGTCACCGCCTCTTCCTGCTCATGCCCCAGGAGCCGGACCGGGCCGTGGACCTCTCCTCGCGTCGCTCCCAGGAGGAGCTGCGCGAGCGCTGCTTCAACATCCAGCCCGAGCTGCTCGTCGTCGACTCCCTGGCGGCCGCCACCAGCCGCGGCGAGACGAGCCTCGAGGGTGCCCGCGCCCTCCTCGGTTTCCTCTCCTCCCTCGCCAACCAGTTCGAGCTGGGCCTCCTGGTCATCCACCACCTGCGCAAGCGGACCGGGTCCGGCCGGGCGGCGGCTACCCAGCCCGGCCCGGAGGACCTTCGCGGCTCCTCGCACCTGAGCGCCGCCGCCCGCTCCCTGCTCACCCTCGGTGTCTCGGCCGGGCCCATGGGCGACCCCGACCTGAACGGCCCCCGCCGCCTGGAGGTCTCCAAGACCAACCTCTGCCGCTACCCGCCGCCGCTCGGGCTGGTCTTCGAGAAAGGGACCGGTTCCGTGCCCACTCTGCGCTACTTCGCCCAGCCCGAGGGCCCGCCGCCAACCCACGCGCAGCTCTGCGCCGCCTGGCTCCTGGACTTTCTCACCGCGGCCGGCGGGCCCGTCAGGCCGTGCGAGGTCGTCGAGGCTGCCGGTCAGGCCGGCTTTCCCCGCCCGACCCTCTACCGCGTGCGCCGGGCGCTCACTGGCCGCATCGTCGACGTCGGCAGCAGCCCCCGCGATCCCAACAAGAGATGGTCGATAATTGTTTCCCCAGAAAAATGCATTCAGGGGTAGTACCTGCGTGTACAGTGAGACAGTAGCCATGCCCCTGCGGGGCACCATGAAGCATGAGAATCTAGTTGCGTCTGACGGCTTGCGTGCGGTGTAGGAGGTGAATATGATGACACGAGCCGGCAAAGAGGTCGATTTCATTGTGGTGCCGCGAGCCTGAGAGTACAGTAGGACCTGGGTGTCTGGGGGCACCGTCAATTGTCGCCACTCGAGAGAGTGAGCACGTAGAGCAGATTCCATGAGAAGCAGACACCCCGCCGGCGAGTCTGGAAATAGGAGACAAGAGTGGAAGTCATCTACGAGCGCTGCGCCGGTTTGGACGTGCACAAGAAGACGGTGGTGGCATGCCGGGTGGTCAGCAAAGGAAGTGGGCGGAAGGAGCAGGAAACACGGACCTTTGGGACGGTGACGGCAGAGCTGCTGGAGATGGTGGACTGGCTGACCGAGTGGGAATGCACACACGTGGCGATGGAAAGCACGGGGGAGTATTGGAAGCCAGTCTATAACCTGCTGGAAGGCCAGGTTGAGATCTTGTTGGTGAATGCGGCGCACATCAAAGCGGTGCCAGGCCGCAAGACAGACGTGGGAGATGCGGAATGGATCGCCGATCTGCTGCGGCATGGGTTGCTGCGAGCAAGCTTCGTACCTCCGCGTCCCCAGCGGGAACTGCGGGACCTGACACGACAGCGGAGCAACCTGGTGCGAGAGCGGGCATCGGTGATGAACCGATTGCAGAAGGTGCTGGAGGCAGCGAACATTAAGCTGGCATCGGTGACCAAGACAGGGAGCGTGTCGGCACGAGAGATGCTGGAAGCGATGGTGGCAGGGGAAAGCGATCCAGTGGCCCTGGCAGGGATGGCGCGTGGGAGGTTGCGAGCCAAACGGAGCCAACTGGAACAAGCCCTGACGGGGCGGATGAGTGCACATCATCGCTTCTTGCTGGAGAGCCACCTGCAGCACATCGACTTTCTTGGGAAGCAGATTGAGCGGTACAGTGCGGAAGTCGCGGCCCGCATGGAGCAGAACGATTTGGCCAGCGACCGGCCACTCAACGGGCCAGGCGGGACGGCTCCTGGGCCGGACAAGGTAGCACATCAGCCCGAGGCTCCCGAAGGGAGAGAGAACACGCTGAGCGCCGTGCAAGCGGTGGCATTGTTGGATACTATCCCGGGCATTGACCGCTGGCAGGCGGAGGTCATCCTGGCAGAGATTGGCCTGGATATGGGACGGTTTCCGACGGCAGCCCACCTGGCGTCCTGGGCTGGAGTGGCGCCCGGCAACAACGAGAGCGCGGGGAAACGGCGTTCGGGCAAGACACGACCCGGCAACCCCACCTTGTGCAAGACCCTGGTGTTGGCGGCGAATGCGGCAGCGAGAGGGAAGAACACCTATCTGGCGGCCCAATACAGCCGTCTGGCCGCACGGCGGGGCAAGAAAAAAGCGATCGTGGCGGTTGCTCATTCCATTCTGGTCATTGTCTATCATCTTCTGTCACGGCAAGAGCCCTACCACGATCTGGGCGGGAACTACTTCGATGAACGCAAACGCGAGTCTGTCACCAATCGGCTCGTTCGCCGCTTGGAAAAGCTAGGCTACGATGTCGCCCTCGCCTCCAAACCCGCCTCAGGCACCATCGCCGCCTAGCGAAAGGACGATTCTCAGAGCAGTGAGACAGCCGCCTCCCCTCGGTGCGGCGCACCTGCCTTCGGTGCGCTGCACCTCGTCGTCACTCAGGTGCGCTGCACCTGCCCTCGGTGCGGCGCACCTCCCCGGGCCTCCCCCTACACCCACTTCCCCGCCGGCAGCTTGCTGCGCGCCAGCGCGCGAAAGGCCTCCTCCTGCTCCGCTGACTCGAAGGCCCGCTTGGGGACAAACTGGACCATGTGCTTGCTGGTGGCATGGCAGAGGAGGAAATCGGTTCGTGTCTCGATCACCTGCCGGAAAGCGTCCCAGCTCAGCTTGGTTTCCGCCAGGGAGGTCGTGATCAGAATCTGAGAGTCGTCGACCTCCCAGGTTGCCTCGCTCCGGAGCTTTTCTTCCCTCTCCACCTGCCGCCTGATGCGGTAGGGCTGCCAGATAAAGACGGTGAACGCGGCAAACAAGGGGGCGACCACGACGATCAACCACAGCAGCAGGCACCCCTGGAGTCGATACGTCGAGGTCCACAAGAAGACCACGAGGATCGCCATCATGGCCGCCAGGGAGAGCCACACGGCCCTTGTGCGCAGCGAATGGGCGCGCATCACCCGGCTATAGTCCTTCCCCTCCGGCGTGAATCGAAATCGGATCGTCTCGGTCATGGCCGTGCGTTTCCTTCCCGGCCGCCCCTTGTCCGGGCAGCGGCCAGCCCTATTGTACCAGGTGCTTTCTCAGGAATGCAAGCAGGCGCTCCCAGGCCAACGCCGCCGCAGCGGCCTGGTAGGCCTCGGGCCGGTCGCTCTCGAAGAACCAGTGGGAGGTCCCGGGGTAGAGGTAGAACTCGGCCTCGCGGCCTGCCTTCTTGAGGGCCTTCTGCATCGCCTTGGCCCCCGAGGCAGAGACGTAGGGATCGGTCTCCGCCAGGTGGAACTGGAACGCAGAGCGGCCGGCGGTGTACTCCCCGCCTCGGCTGCCGTAGAAAACCGCGGTAGCGGCCACCGGCACGGCCGGCTGCTCGGCCAGCCACAACGCATAGTAGCCGCCGAGCGAGAAGCCGGCGACGCCGATGCCCTGGGCGCCGGCGGGCGAGGCCAGCAGGAAATCCGCTGCCTGGAGGATCTCCTGCTTGACCGCCTCCTGCTTGAGCTTGCCCCTGAGCACCTTTGCTTCCTCAATGGTAGCCGCCGTCGCCCCACGGTACAGGTCGGGGGCAACGACGGCCAGGCCTTCGCCCGCCAGCCGGTCGCAGAACCCTCGGAAGAAGGGTGTCAGGCCCCACCAGGCGTGCAGCACGAGCACGCCGGGACCCGTACCGCTCGCCGGCATGGAGAGGTAGGAGCCTGGAGGAGCTGACTGTGTGTTGCTGAATGCTTCGGACTTCATATCTTTCCCTTTCCGGAAGGGCGGCTCCAGGGCTCCGAATTCCTCAGAGCCCTTGGCTTGACTCGACCCCCTAGTGGAAGGGGCTGGACGCAAACGGCGTCCAGTCCACGCTCCAGCATGTGACTTTGTCGCCATGACCAGCAGGATCGCAGTAGTGACCGTCCCCGCTCGGTCCATCGGCGGAGCCCCAGTAGTTGTTCTCAGCGGCCATTACGCCTGAAGCCCACGAGTTGACGCCATAGGTCAGGTTGTCATAGATGTCCGACTGGCTGATGCTGGCCGTGCCACCGTTGACCAGGCCGTTGACGGTGTTGTCGTGGAGGACGCTGTGGGACACGGTCATCGTCGCGCTCGCCTGATTGGACAGGCCGCTGTTGGCATTGTAGGCGGCGATGCAGTGCTGGAGCGTCGCCATGGCCGCCTGCCAAGTTGAGGAGGCCGGCGCCCTCAAAGCCGCCGTAGAGCAGGCTGGCTGTGGGTCAGGGTGGCCTGGCCGCCCGAGTCGACGTTGAGGCCCCGCCAGTCGCCTGGGAGTGGCTGGGTTGCGCTGCCGTCGCCGTTGGTGTCACCCCCGAAGGTATCGTCCCAGTAGGAGGTAAGAACGATAGGCTGGTCGGCGGTACCCTGTGCC
The DNA here is from genome assembly GCA_963701775.1 of uncultured Chloroflexia bacterium. Classification (GTDB taxonomy): domain Bacteria; phylum Chloroflexota; class Anaerolineae; order JAAYZQ01; family JAAYZQ01; genus DAOQVR01. Next base: position 248,500 of record CAVPBH010000017.1, on the reverse strand, counting down.
ACCAGTGTGCCGTTGACGGACAAGGTCCCGGTTCCACGCTTCCACTGCGGGGGATTGTAGGACTCCTTGGGCGCCACGAACTTGACGACGACACCGGGATCGAGCTCCAGCCGTCCGCCTGCGGCTATGGTCATGGACCACACCACGTAGGGGAAACCGGGATTGGGCACCCAGTGACAGACTTCGGAGGGGAGGACGTACCCTTCGACGTAGAAGCCGTTCACGCCCACCGTTGCCCGAGCCGGTGTTGTCGTGTATCTCGGTCGCAGAGCCGCAGCCCCCGTTAAAGATCAGGTAAGCCGCGTAGACACCGTTGCTGTTGAAATCGTTGTCGATCAGGACGGGAACGATGGGGTCAGAGACTCCATGGTAGTAGAGGCCCCTGATTGCGTTGTGGCTCACGTCGCTGCGTTCCAGGTACAGCTCACCGTCCTCTGCATAGATTCCACTCTTGGCGCTGTAAGTGAAGGCGCAGTCGCTGATTTCGGCTTCAGCGTTGTACAGCTCCAGGTTGCCCATGTCATAGCCGGCGTAGCGCACCTGGGCATACTCGAGATCGGAGTGTGGCACACTCCGGAGGCCCGTGGCGCTGCCGCCCGCTACCTCTCCAGGGAGGGAGCGGCCGGCCGGCCTCTCTCTACCACCGCCGAGGCTTCGCATGACCAGCGGTAGGTAGACCGGAGACTGCAAGGCGGGCGGTGGGGGGAGATCTGGAGGTGAGGGAGGCGTGGGCGGCGCAGGCGGAGGCGACACGTCCTCAGGCTCGATCGAGATGCCGCGCCAATCGCCCGGCGCCGGCTGCGTGGCACCCTGATCCCCGTTGGTGTCCCCGCCCGCGGAGTCGTCGGCCAGCGAGGTGAACACCACGGGATCCGCCGCCGTGCCCTGGACCTCGAGGCTGCCGTGGATCAGGATCTTGGCGCTATCCAAGAAACCTCCACCCGACTTGAAGACGGCCCCGGCGGCAATGGTTAGCGTCGAGCCAGGCGAGGTAGCCAGTGGGTGGACGACGTAGGGCAGGCCCGGGTTGGCATCAAGCGTGGCGCCGTTCAGCACGCCGGCCAGGCCAATGCCGTTCGCGGTATTGCCGCTGCCGGTGTTGTCCGCAATGGTAGGGGCCAGGTACGCTGAGCCACTCGCGGACAGGGAGACGGCATACCCGCTGTTGTTCTGAAAGGTGTTGCCGGAGATGTGTGGCGATGGGGGTAGGGAAGAGGTACCAAAGCGCACGCCATCTCCTCCATTGTGGTGGAACTGGGAACCTGTGACCTCCAGGTAGCCGTCATACGCATTGATGCCCGCGTGGCTGTTGTGGCGGATTCTGCTGTCCCAGATCCACAGTGCCCCCCCTGTCAGCTCGATCGCACCACGGTTGGCCCCTCCTGCGTATTCGACCACCACATCCCGGAGTACAGAGGGGCCATGGTCCTGGGGAAACCCAAGCCCCCTCCAATCACCCGGGGCCGGAAAAGACTTGGAGGAGGTGAAGATGATAGGCTGGTCCGGCGTGCCACCGGCGAGTAGGCTGCCGCGGATGGCCAGTATGTCTCCGTTGGACTGGACAACCACGCCGGGCGCGATGCTGAGTGTGACGCCGGCGGCCACCTCAGTGTAACAGGTCAGGATGTAGGGGCTGCCGAGGGTCGTCCACCACTGGTCCTGATCGATCGTGCCACAGACTACCGTCTCAGTGGTCCGAGCACGCCCTGTGCCTGACAGGCCCAACAGGGCCGCCAGCGCGATGCAGATTGCACCAACGGCCAAGGGGACAAGCCGCCGTGAGACCATGGCCCACCTCCTTGTCTCTCCGCCCTGCTATACCACCGAGCTGAGCGAGGCATGCACCTCCCCGGTGCCAACCTCTATCTTGCCACCGGTCAGGCAGGCTGTCAAGGGCCGGTCCGCGTCCCTTGCCGGGCTAGTACGGCAGCGCGCGCCCTCTGCCGCTCAGATGGAATCCTGGCCGACGCGCAGGCTTGATGGCAGCCGGCGGCGTGGCGGCGGACTTGGCCGGAGGCCCGTGGGTGACGGCCGGCGCCTTGGCCACAGCCGCAGCAGGCCATACCGCCTGCTTGAACTGGGCCGCCCAGCCCCGCGCCTGCTCCAGGTAGGCTGTGCCATGGGCACGTCCCGGCTCGATCTGGGTTCCCTCCATCCACTCATTGAACGAGTTGACGATCACCCAATCTGGCCGGCTGTCCAGGGCCGCCTGCCAGCACTGCCGGAAGTACTCGCCGCCCTCGCGCGAGCGCGCGAAGCCACTCTGCGGCCGCACTCCCCGGTCGTCGTATCCGGGCATGACTGTGGCGACCCACAGCTTGGCCGTTCCGTGGTCGCGGTTATAGCGGCGCACCCTGTCGCCCCATTTGGGCAGGATGGACGACGGGGCGCTGCCGCCGGGCCAGGCAATGCTGTACAGGTGGTGGCCGTCAAAGACCTGCTGGTAGCTGAGATCCGTCCCCTCGGCAATCCACAGCGCCGCACGGTCGGGATCCGCCTGGCTGCGAATCTGCTGCCAGGTCGCGACCGGCAGGCGCGACACGTTGTAGAAAAAGACCACCGGCTTGCCCTCGAACCGGAGGTAGGCCGGGCGCGCGGCATGCTCTGCTAGCAGGCGGCCCAGATTCTCGGCGTAGCTGGCGGTCCCCTGCATGAAGGGTGAGTTGATGTCCAGCACCGCAGCCACGCGGAACCCTTTCTGCTCGGCAATGCCCAGAAGCGCCGCCAGGTTCGTGTCCGTCCGGTTGCCGGCGCCCCACCAATTGAGCACCAGGGCGTCGATGCCGGCCGAGATAGCCTCGTCGATGTGCTTCGACATCACCGCCGCGTCGTCGGAGTTGTAGGGAGAAAGGGGCACATCGCTGGCCCTGCCGCCATCCCAGGAACCTGGATCGAACCAGGTGTAGTAGAAAGCAAGCACCAGCCGCTCACTCTGTGCAGCCGCGGCTCTGGGGGGAACCAGGCAAGCCAGCACGCTGCCGAGCAGGAAGGCCAGTGCCAAGCGGCGCCGGCCCGATCCGATTGTTCTCATGGGGGCCGAGGGTATCACACAAGCCGGGGACGGGCAAATCGGTCTGTGCCATGCCCGTGAGCAGCGCGCTCGCCGGCGGCGTCAGAGGTACTTCTGGAAGAACGCGATCACGCGCTGCCGGTGCTCCTCGGGCAGGGTCGCGCTGAGGGTCACGTGCCCGGCCTCCGGCACCCGCCACAGCTCCTTGGGAGGCTGGGCAGCCGCGTACAGCTCGTCGAATTCGGGGCAGTACTGGTCCCGGTCGCCGTGGATGAAAAGGATGGGGCGCGGGGAGATCTTGCCGACCCAGTGCACCGCCTCGTAGTGGAAGAGGTTCGCCCTCAGCCGGACGGAAGTTACGGCGATCGCCAGCCAGGCCATAGGGCGTGAAATCCAGCCCGGAAAGCCCCACTCCATGCCCCGCACGGCCGCCGCCGTCCGCATCCGGATCGGGCCGCCGTCGCTGACCACGGCAGCGACCTCCGGGCAAAGGGGCGCGCTCAGCATGGCCGTGATGCCGCCCAGCGAAAAGCCGAGCAGCCCGATGCGCCGCATGCCGCAGCCGCGCAGGAACGCAACCGCACCCTGTACGTCGTGCCGCTCCAGGTAGCCGAAGGTGATCTGCCGGCCTTCACTGCGCCCGTGGCCGCGCAAGTCCAAGAGCAGCACGTTCAAGCCGGCAGCGTGCAGGGCCGGCGCGCGGTGCACGTCCATATCCATGCTGCCCATGTGACCGTGTAGGACAATCACGGCGCGATCGGAGCCTTCGGCGGGGATCCACCAACCGCACAGCCGGAGACCGTCAGTGGCCAAGAAGCTGACATCCTCAAATGCGAGGCCGAAATCGGACGGCCTCTGGATCTCGGTCAGGACCGAGCGGCGGGTGAGCAGCCAGGAGAGAGCCAACCCCACAACCAGTGCCAGTCCGATTGCGCCAAGCGCCAGGTAGAGGAAGATCATGGTCTAGGCGTGCCCCTCACGCCGGACGCCCAGAAGGCTGACCGTGCTGAGGACCAGGAGGATCGCAAAGCCGGCAAAGATGGCAAAGTAACCCAAGCCAGGACGGTACCCATTCAGATAGTCGGCTACCGGACCACCAATGCCCGAGCCGATGATGCCCGCCCCGGCACCGGCCAGGTTCGAGATACCGAGGTAGCGCCCCGCTTCCGCCGAGGGAACCAGGTCGGTGCCGAGTGCCCAGTTGCTGGTCATGAACACCCCCGCGGCGACGCCGACGACGGCACCCACCACGTAGATCAGGCCCATGTTCGGGGCCCAGATCGTCGACAACAGGACAAGCGTGCCAGCGGCGGCGACCAGTCCGCTGATCCCGACCAACCGCTTTCGCCCAAAGCGGTCGGCCAGCCAGCCGCTCGCCAGGGCGCCGACCAGAGTCGTAAGCCCGACCATGATCATCAGTGTGCCGTTGATGCCGGTGGCCTTTTCCAGGCTCACCCGGAAGGCGTACATCAGGAAGTAGACGGCAAAGGTCTGGATGGAGGTCACGGCCGCCAGGAAGAGAAGCCGGTTGACTATCCACCAGGTAAAGGAGGATTGCACGCGTGCGTCGCGGCCCAGGGTGGCGATCGCGCCGGCCCAGACGCCGGCCACCACAGCGACGACCATCGCCCCCACTCCGCCTACGCCGACACCCACTGCCAGGGCCGTAGGCTTGCCGGCCAGCGCCCAGGTGATGAGCCCGGCCAGCACGCCGAGGACCCCTCCAGCCAGCAAGCCAGCCACGGCCCCGAGGACGATGCCGGCCAGCATCCCCATGACGCGCACCATCGGAGGGCCAAAGGGCGTGGTGGGTTTCTCGGCAAGCGGCTTTTCGCGGACCAGGACCATCGTGAGCAGCGCAGTCAACAGCAGCACACCGCCGGTGGCCGCAACGGCCCAGTTGAGCTGCCCTGCGGCCACCATGCGCGAGATGGTAAAGCCGATCAGGACGAGGGGGATCAGCTCCATGAGTGCCTTGATCGCCGAGGCACGCCCGCGCTGCTCCTCGGGAACCAGGTCGGGGATGAATCCCTGCAGCGGGCCGTGAGAGAGGTTGGCCGAGAACTGGATGAGGAGGGTCGCCACGAGCAGCGCCCAGAGGTTCCCCGACAGGGCGATCGCACCGAGGAAGACCAGGTCCAGAAGCACCCCGACCAGGATGTAGGGCCGGCGCCGGCCGAAGCGAGAGGTGCTCCGGTCGCTCAGCAGCCCGGCGGCCGGCTGCACCAGCATGGCGATCACCAGCCCGGCCGCGGTGATGATCGACAGCGCTGTGTTCTTGAGATCCTCGGGGGCGTACTTGCCCACCAGGTAGGGGGTAAAGACCTTCCCAACAGCCGTGTTGCGGATATTCAGGCCAAACCAGAAGAGGTTGATCCAGAGGAAATCGTACCACCGCAGACGTTTCATACGTCCCCCTCGACAGGTCCGATTGCAGTCAGCCGGTAGGGCGGGTTTCCCTGCCCGACGCCGGGGAATCATACCATTGTTCGGGGTCGAACGCAAATTGCCCGGAAAACGCCCGGCGGGGCGCAGAGCGTGCAGAAGAACGGCTTCTTGCCACCGCCTGCCGATTGGGGTATAATCCGGGCGTTGGCCAGACCTGGGAATGGTGATATGAGACAGCTTGTGCGATTCGTCCTGATCCTGGTAGTCCTGGCAGTATTGAGCCCGTCCCTCGCCGGCTGCGGGCTCTTGCCGCTCAAGTCCACCTCTACTCCTCCCCCGCCATCACCCACGCTCGACCTGCCTGCCGCCGACGAGATCGCCTTTGCCTTCCTCCAGGCGTGGGAGCGGGGCGACTATGCCGCAATGTACAGCCTGCTCACCCTCGCCTCCCAACAGAAGGTCCGCGAGAGCGAGTTCGTCGCCACCTACGACCAGGTCATCCAGGAGGCCACCATCCGGCAGGTGACTCCCCGGATCCTGTCTGCCTACCAGCCGGGGACTACGGCAGAAGTGTCCTTTGCCGTGCAGGTGCAGACAGAGCTCGTCGGCGATTTCGAGGTGCAGAACCAGATGGACCTCGCCTACGCCGACGGCCGCTGGGGGGTGGACTGGTCGGAGGCGCTCATCTTTCCACAGCTTGGCGACGAGTCCTTCGTCAGCCTGGCGAAACAAGTCCCATCGCGCGGGAATATCTACGACCGAAACGGGCTGGGCCTGGCCGTCCAGGGCGAGCTGGTGGACGTCGGCGTCGTCCCTGGGAAAATCGAGGACGAGGCAAACCTCCTGTACCAGCTCAGCCTCATCCTGGGGCAGCCGATCGCCGATATCCAGGCACGCTACGCCGGTCAGCCATCCGATTGGTACATCCTGCTGGGGACGATCAGTGCGGATGCCGCGCGGGCCAGCTACGAGCTCCTCAGCTCCCTGCCGGGGGTCGAGATGCGGCCGGCGTTCACCCGCTCCTACAATCCGGACATCATCGCACCCCACATCGTGGGCATCGTCGGCCCCATCGCCGAGGAAGAGGTGGAGCAGTGGCGCGCCCTGGGCTACGAAGGCGACGAACCGGTGGGCCGCCTGGGCCTGGAACTGTGGGGCGAGCCCTACCTGGCCGGCCAGCGAGGCGCGAAACTGCAAATCCTGAGCACAACCGGGCGCGTGTTGGTGACCCTGGCCGAGAAACAGGCCAAGCCGAACAGCAGCATCTACACCACCTTCGACCGCGAGTTCCAGAAGAAGGTGCAGGAGATCCTGGGGCAGACCCTGGGGGCGATCGCCGTCCTGGAGGCTCAGACAGGGCGCGTGATTGCCCTGGCAACCTACCCGACGTTCGATCCCAACCTTTTCCCTACCGGCATCAGTGCGGCGGATTGGCAGCTCCTCCAGCAAGACCCCGGCCGTCCCCTGGTCGACCGCGCTACCCAGGGCACCTATCCGGCCGGGAGCATGTTCAAGGTCGTGACCATGACGGCCGGCATGGAGGAGGGCAACCTGACGGGCGCCAGCACCTTCGTGTGCAAGGGCACCTGGACCAAGCTGGGCGTGCAGTGGCGCAAGGGCTGCTGGGCCACCTGGGGGCATGGCACCATCGCCCTCAGCAAGGCGCTGAGCGTGTCGTGCGACATCACCTTCTACGATGTCGGACTCCTGCTGGACGGCCTGGGCCAGGACCTGCTGCCCGACTATGCCCGGCTGTGCGGGTTCGGCGCCAAGACGGGCATCGAGATCGAAGAGGAGACGGGCCTGGTGCCCGATGGGGCCTGGAAGATGGAGACCAAGGGGGAAGGGTGGTCGCCGGGCGACACCGTCAACCTGGCGATCGGCCAGGGCGAGCTCAAGGTGACGCCCTTGCAGGCTGCGCGGCTGTACGCGGCCATCGGCAACGGTGGGACGCTCTACCAGCCCCAGGTCGTCGAGATGATCGCCGCCGATGCGGCCAACCCCGATCGGACCTTCCAGCCGATCGTCGTAGGGCAACTGCCGATTTCCCCCGAGAACCTGGCCGTGATGCAGGACAGCCTCTACAAGGTGACATCCGCCTCCTATGGCACGGCCTACAAGCCCTTCAAGGGGCTCATCGTGCCGGTGGCAGGCAAGACCGGCACCGCCGAAAGCGGCCAGGCCCTACCGCATGCCTGGTTTGCCGGCTTTGCCCCGGCCCAGAACCCCGAGATAGCCATCGCCGTCGTCGTGCAGAACTCGGGCGAAGGCTCGGTGTACGCCGCTCCTCTCTTCCGCAAGGTCGTCGAGGCCTACTTCCAGGTCGCCGTCCCCCCCACGCCCGGCCCGGCCCCGACCGCGACACCGCAGTGAGCTGCTTTCTTCCTCCCCCCTGCCGCAGCGGGGGGGCCCGCCCTTGAGCGAAGCGAAGGGACGGAGGGGGGCATGAACCCGGCCACTGCCACCGGCCGCGCCCCGGGCAAGGTCATCCTCTTTGGCGAGCATGCCGTCGTCTACGGCTACCCCGCCATCGCCGTGCCGGTCTCTGAGGTGCAGGCCATGGCCTGCGTCGAGGACGGGCCGGCGGGGCAGGGCACCATCGTCCTGGCGCATGACCTCGGCCGGCGAGTCATCGTCCGCGAGGCGGCGCAGGACGACCCCCTGGCCTGCATCGTGCGCCTGGCGCTGGAGGCGATGCACTGCGCAGCCGATCCGGACCTCACCATCACCGTGACGTCCACGATCCCCGTCGCCCGTGGCATGGGGAGTGGGGCGGCCGTGTCTACGGCGATCGTCCGCGCCCTGGCCGGCCACTTCCGGCATTGGCTCACCTCCCAGGCGATCTCGGACCTGGTCTACCAGACGGAGGTGCTGTACCACGGCACGCCGTCGGGCATCGACAACACGGTCATCGCCTTCGAGAAGCCGGTCTACTTCGTCCGAGACGTGGCCCGCGAGGTCTTTTGGGTGGGGCAGCCGTTCCTGCTGGCCATCGCCGACACCGGCATCGAAAGCCCGACCAGGGAAGTCGTCGGCGACCTGCGCCGGCGGTACCAGGCCGGGCCGGCGCGCTACCGCCCGCTCTTTGAGGAGGCCGGCTCCATCGCCGTCGAGGCACGGAAGGCCATCGCCCGCGGAGCGATCGAGGAGCTGGCAGGCTTGATGGACCGGAACCACGCCCTGCTCCAGCAGATGGGCGTCAGCAGCCCGCAGCTGGACCGCCTGGTGGGCGCGGCGCACGAGGGAGGGGCGCTGGGAGCCAAGCTCTCCGGCGCCGGGTGGGGCGGCAACATGATTGCGCTGGTGACCGAAGAGACCCAGAGCCGCGTCGAGCTGATGCTGCGGCTTGCTGGCGCGGTCCGCGTCCTCGTGACCGAGGTGCGCTAGGCACTGCGGAGTGTAGGAGACTGCATGTTCAAGTGGTTTGGGCGCGTCCTCCTGGTTGGGCTGGGACTCGCCCTGCTCGCGGCGATCACACTCTGGGCGCTGCGGGCGTGGGTGGGCCATCGGACCCGCGACCGGATCTATGCGGCAGTCGCGGATACACCAGCGCGCCCCGCCGCCATCGTCTTTGGGGCGGGCTACTGGCCCAGCGGCCGGCTCAGCGATGCGCTCGGCGACCGGATGGATACGGCAATCGAGCTTTACCGGGCCGGCCGGGTAAACAAGCTGCTGCTCACCGGCGACAACCGCTTCGAGAACTATAACGAGCCGGGCCGGATGATGGAGTATGCGCTGGCCCAGGGCGTGCCGCGCGAGGACCTGGTGCTCGACTATGCCGGCCGGCGGACGTACGATAGCTGCTACCGGGCGAAGGCGATCTTTGGGCTGGAGCGGGCGGTGCTGGTCACGCAGGCGTTCCACCTGCCGCGCGCGGTCTACACCTGCGACCGGCTGGGGTTGGATGCCGTGGGCACAGTGGCCGACCGGCACGAGTACGTCTATTCGGACTGGTACCGGCTGCGCGAGCTGTTTGCGCTGGCGAGGGCGTGGCTGGACGTGGCGGTGCTGCATCCCCTGCCGGTGTTGGGGGAGCCGATCGCGGTGGATTGGGGCAGCCGGGCGGGTCCGTGATTTGCGGGGTGAGGGAGTTGCGTTCCGGGCGAAGGCATGCTAGAATTGGGGGTGGCGTGACGGCGCGTCATGCATGGTGGGCGTAGCTCAATGGTTAGAGTACCGGTCTGTGGAACCGGTTGTTGCGGGTTCGACCCCCGTCGCCCACCCAAAAACCACAACAGGCCCGGCCTACTGGCCGGGTCCTGCTTTTCTCGGTGCCCTGGTCGGTCTTCCGGCTTTGCCGAGGGTATGCTGTCAGGCGGCGTGGTGCTCCCTGGCGCCACCGACCTGGCCGAATTCTCGCGTGACGACGCGGCGCACCTCGGTCTACCGCCCCACAAACGGCAGAAACACAAAGCGCAGCGGATCGGCGCTGAGGCGCAGGGCAAAATCGGACTTGTCCCAGAAGCACACCGTACTGTACGGAAACGGGAAGAAATGGCCCGGCGGATAGGTGTTATAATCGTCACGCTCCTGCCCGTCCTCCCGCGCGGGAGACTGCAGGAAAGAGTCAGGCACTCCCCCCGTGGAGATCATATCCGTAGCGAGCGCTAGCCCCCCGACGGCCGTCTGGACGCCCGCCCAATGCCCCAGTTGGAGCACTTGCCAGGGCCGCCACCAGTCCTTCCGGTACATCTGCAGCAGATGGGTCGCAAATCCCAGGTTTGTGTTGTTGGAAGGTCCATCCTGCACAGCATAGTGCGCATAGACTGTATCGCCGTCCAGTCGAAAGCTCTTGACCACGGCGCCTTCCGGGGAAGAAAACAGTAGATGGTCCCCCTGGATGCTGGCTGTGTAGACCGGATAATCTAGCTTTCCATCCAGATCCTGGTCATCCACAAATGCCGCATCCGTCTGCCAGAAACTGGTCAGCAGTTCGCCGATTTCCCCCATCTCATAGTTTCCGTCAGGCGTCCCCCTCTTGATGGTGACCTGGTAGATAGGGGCGACGACCTGCACCGGGCCGGTCGCCGGGCTGTAGGCAAAGGCAAATTCCAGCCGGGCGCCATCGTTTTCGAAGACGGCAAAGACGCGGTCATTGTACAGAACGTATTCCAGTTCCCCGTCCAGGTCGAGATCGACGGCGGCGGCCTGTGCGTCGTGCGGCACCAGGCCAAGGGCCGCCTGTTCTGCCCAGACGGCTGCGGCGACGATCTTGTTGACCTGGCGCATCTTGTTGGCCACGAACTTGGCATCGGGGCTCAGGTATTTGCCGCCCCAATCGCCGCCATAGTACGGGTCGTCGCCGGCGTACAAGTGGATGGTATGCATGGTCTGCTCGCCGATGCTATAGAAATAGGCCATCCAGGCCAGCGTGGTCAGATCGTTCTCGGGCGCGCCGTACAGGTTCTGCAGCGTCTCGTAGACGATGCTGCCCGGCGTTTGGGCATCGCCCATGCTGCGCCCACTGGGGATGGGCTGGCCGTCGCGCAGGTAGGGCACATAGTCGGCATACGCCTCGATCACTTCGCCGGCAGGGATGAGCGGGGAATGGCCGTCCGAGATGCCGCCGTAGTAGAACCAGGGGAAATAGGCATTGTAGTGCATCTCGCCTGGCTCATAGTACTGGTAGAGCAGTTCATCATCTTCCAATGGCAGGGTGCCGTGGTCAATGGGCGCCCAGCCGCGTTCCAGGATGCTGCTGTAAGTGGTCACTTCGATCCAGGGGTGGCTGGCCAGCCATTGGAAGGTGAAGTCCGCCACGTCTGGGAACATCCAGGCTGTCAGCGTGTAGTCGGTGCCGATGGCAAAGAACTGCTCCTGGTCGGCATCCATGGCCATATCCTGCAGGACTCTGCGGAACCACACGTACAGCCCCTGGTCAGTGCCCAGGTAAGAGTCGTATTCGCGCCAGGCCTCCCAATCACTGTCGTCCCAATAGAACTCCGGCCAGCGCTCATCTATGACAACCCAATTGCAGTTCCCGACACCCGGATGGAAGACAACCGGCATGCCATTAACGATATGAACCTTGCGCAGCACATCCGGGTTCGTGTTGTCACAGCCGAACCAAAAGCGGTATGCATCGTGGGCGTAGATGGCGGAGAATCCGGCCTCCTGGATCGCCTGGATATTGCGGGGCGTGAGCATGCCCTCGTATGGGTAAAAGATCGGCGAAGTGGGCAGGCCGAAGGCGGCATAGGTGTCCTGGGCCATCTGCAGCATTTTCCGGTTCACCGCGTCCGCCTGCCAGACCATGAAATGGCCGTAGAAGGGATGGACCGGGATATCCAACAGCCCCTGGCTCTCCATGTCGACCAGGCGCTCGTTGATGCCCAGGAACTCGGTGGCAGGCATCACATCCAGTCCAAAAGGCAACAGCGTCAGGGGTTGGCGGTAGGTTTCGACGGCATCCAGTGTGTAGCGAAAGCCGCGCCGCTCGCCAGGCCTTTCGTCCGGCCGCAGGCGATAGCCGTCGTACCAACTGATCGAATCGGGATTGAAACCGATGGCACCGCCTAGAGAGAGCACGACCAGCTTGCCCCGGCCGGCGGCGGCATCCGTCGGGACAGGCTCTGTCTTATCGAGTAGCGCCGGCCCCGCGGCGACCAGCGCCTGCATCTGGAACGGGTCGCCCTCCCAGGCCGCAAACGCCTGGCGGTCAATGGCAAACGAGACGAAGTCGAGCGTGGGGTCGGTCTGCGTGCGGCTCAGGTATTCGGGATGGGGGGTGAAGGTGGGGTCGTACAGGCTGAACTGCGTGCCGGAGATGGCGACCATCAGGTCCCAGGCGACGTCGAACGTGTGCGGACTGCCCGGCTCGACCAGGTAGCTGCCGCCGGGGGCGAAGTCCAGGGCGAAGAAGGTCGGGGTGAGCACCTCTGTGACCAGATCCATCAAGTCCAGGCGGAAGACCAGGACATCTGCTTCTTCCTTTTCATAGATCGCGACAATGTCCATGGTCCCAACGCCGGGCTCGCCCCAGGGGTCCAGACCCTTGACGTCCGGGGGCAGCCAGTATTCCCAGACCGAGGGCTCGTCCTCGGCCGGGTCCTGCGGCACCCTCACCCAGCCAGGCGTCACACCCTGAGTGGTCTGGGGGCCGGCTCCGGCCCCCGCAGAGACGCCAAAGAACAGGGCGAGTATTGCGCACACCGGCACACACACCCACAGCCTATGCTTATCCATTGCTTGCCTGCCCACTCTCTCCGGTTAGGTTCAGCATATCACGGCTTGCACAGACCGTCAAGCCTACGATTTCGCTCTTTTTCTGGGCTTGACAGCCCGCGGCCCGCGAGATACAATGAGGCCGACGGAGGTGGAGGGATGGAGCTGGTTCGTGAGGAGATCCATGTCCTGGTCGATGTAGACGGCAAGCCGACCGCCGTGCAGGTGGACTGGGATGCCTGGCAGCGGATCGTCGCCGCCCTGGAAGACGCAGAGGACATAGGTATCGCGCAGGCGGCCTTGGCGGAGCTCAACGCGGCAGGGGGGAATCCGGAGAAAGCGGGCTGGCTGCGGCTGGAGGATCTGGAAGAGACGTGGGCCAGAGCGTGACACGCTTCAGGGTCTACGTCCTTCCCCAGGCCAGCAAGGAGATTGACCGGTTGCCGGGCCGCGTGCGGCAGCGGGTGCGCCGGGCGGTCGTTGGCCTACGGGACGATCCTCTCCCCACCCGCAGCGTCCGGCTCGATTTTGATGCTGGAGTGGGGCGCGAGCTACGGCGTCTCCGCCTGGATACCTGGCGCGTGGTCTACCTGTTTGATCGTGGCGGGAGCGGAGTCTATGTGCTGGCAGTGCGAAGACGCCCGCCCTACCAGTATGGAGACCTGACGTCCCTCCTAGCTGAGGTGGAATAGCTTGGTCAGGTGCGGAGTTGCGTTTCGGTTGCGTGGCAGACAACCCCCGTCGCCCACCCAGATGCTACAAGAGACCCGGCCCGGCGTACTGGCCGGGTTTTGCTTTTCCAGGCGCCTTAGGGCGCTGCACGTCTTCTGGATCGCTCACCCAGGCGTCCCCGAAGCGCTCGCTCGCGCAGGACGCCCCGGCGAGCCCAGCCTCGAGACGTGCTTCTGTCAGGTCCAGGGTCCCCACTTGCGTGGATCTTCCCCCAACGAGACCTTGAGCCTCATCTCATCGCACTTGGTATCCGGATTCAGGGGAATCTCCCTGACGCTTTCGATCCCTGGAGCCAGGTCCTCGCCTGGCGAGACCCCCGCAAATACCACCTTCTCGTCGATGCGGCAGTAGGCCCAAATGCGCACATCCTTGGCTGTGCCGCCGCTGTCGTTCCGAACGCGGACCACCAACCTACCGCCCGCGCCTCCCTCGGACGGGTGAGGCACCGAGGACAGAATGACGATCTTTGCCTCTTCTTCCAGCTTCTTCCGGCGACGCCTTTCTCGGCTTTCCGGCTCTGCATCCTTCACCGAGGTGGACATCTTGCCCCACATCTTGACAAGCACCCAGGCCACGGCGAAGATCAGCGCCGGCAGGAACACGAAGAGAAACAGGATTGTCACGAACCGGGCCACATCTGGACTAAGGTTGATCTCCATCCAACGTGCTCCTTCCTTTGGCCATGGTTCCCCTTTGGGCTAGCGAAATCATACCACAGCCACTTCAACTGGACAAAGCTAGTCCGGACAACTTCCGCCGCCCGCCCACCAAACGAAAACGGGAGAGACAAACTCAGTCTCTCCCGTTTTTGATCAGAGGTGGGCTACAAGCCCGCCCTACGGCACCGTGATATCTTCGCTCGTCTCCTGGTTCATGCCGGGATCGTATTCGAAGTCAGCCTTCTGGACGTCCAAGATCGTGATCGTGTAGAGCCCTGTCAGCTTGGACGTGCGCGTGAATGAGGCTGCGCCGTTTGCGGCCGTGGGGCGCGTCTGGGTGAAGGTCCGGCCATCGGGCAGAGTCCACCGAGCGGTCACACTGGCGCCCGCGACCCGGTTGCCCGACTCATCCCAAACCGGCACTTTTGCCTGGAGCATGTAGGTATTGGGGACGGTGGCCTTGTATTTCATGACGATGTTCCCGACATAGATCTTGGGCAGGCCGCAGCCGGGGAACACGAAGGAACCGATTCGGGTTTGCCAGTTGGCCGAGCCGCTCGTCACGATGTACTCCTGGGTGTACCAGAAGGTGCAGCTATCAGAGGGGTCCAACTGCATGGCGCTGTAGTCACCCCAGCGGGCGGCCGAGTGTGACTGGTAGCCGGTTCCGGTAACGAGCGTCGTCTCCGACTGGGGCAGGGTGCCCGGCGCGTCGCCCGGCAGCCGGCCCACGTAGCGGATGGTGGGATAGAGCGTGCTGCTGGAGACGCTGAAGCCAAGAGCCATGTTTCCGGCCTTGTCCTGGGCGATGCTGCCCATCCAGCGGCTGGCTCCATCCGCCGGTCCGTAGGTCCCCTCCTGGTAGATCGTCCATCCGCCGCCCGTGTCGCGCAGCTCGTACCAGTGGATCCCGGCGAGGTTGCTGCCAATGCTGACCGTATGGTTGGTGACCATCGACTGATGGCCGGCGAAGTTGCGGTATTGCAGGCGGTGCATCAGCCGGTCGGAGATCTCGTCCAGGTTCTGTGTCGTCCCCGGCTGGTCAATACAGTAGTTGGCGCTGCAGATAGTGGGATTGACGTTCGCCGTGTTGAGGGTATAGTTCGGATCCAGAGAAGCGCCAAAATAGGAGTTGGCGGGCGTGGTCCAGTCGACGTGAAAGTTCCAGATGCGCAGCGCGTCGGCGGGTCCGATCCAGGTCGAGTCATCCCACTCCATGAAGGGGCAGGGCGCGCCGCTCGGCGGCAGGGTCGTGCCCTCCCAGTCGGCCGGCTGCGCCCCACCAAAGTTGGAATTGTGGGAGTACAGGTCGTAGTAGATTGTCTGCGCCGGCGCTCCTATCAGCATCTTGTCCCGCTCGAAGGCGGCCGCCCCTTGGCCGCGCCAGGCCCAGGAGGAAGAGAACTGGTTGACCGCTATGTAGTAGCCGTCGGGCCACAGCGTGATCTTGGGATAGTCCGGCATGTAGTTGTTGGGCCAGGCGTAGGAGTAGCGGTACCAGGCGCCGGTCGGGTCGGGCGTCTGCGACACGGCGATGCAGATATAGGCCGGATTCGTGCTGAGGGCAAACTGCATCATGACCCAGCGGTCTGCCAGGTGATCGTAGACCACGACCGGATCGCCGCTGTTGAGGGTCTGGCAGCTTCCGCCAAAGCCGCTCCAGATGGTGTTGCCGTTGGCCGGGCCGTACAGCGACGTGCCGGTCTTGTCCCAGATCTGGAAGGAGAGGTTGACCCACTGGACATAGTGGTTCGGGTCCGACATCGCCATTCGTATCGGGCGGCAGCACGCCGTTGCGGTTGTTGACCCCTTCCCAGTTCATGATGGGCAAGGGCATGGCGCTCTCCCCCTGCCAGCCCTGGAGGGTAGCATCCGCGCCGGTGGCACCCTGATCATGGCCGGGCAGCGGGAATTCGTTGAAGCGGATCAGGGTCTCTTCCGCCGGAGGCGTAAAGATCGGCGGGATGTCGCGCAGCGGTGGCGACACATCGACCTTTTCGGGCAGGAACACGAGCGGCCCGGCGCCGGCCGGTGCCGGCTCCTGGACGGCCTGCGCGTCGCCTGCGGGCGCCCCGAGCGCGCTCGCCACAGACAAGGTGCGGCCGGCCTGGCTTGAGGCCGCCTCGTCCGGCACGATGACCCACGTCACCGCCGTGATGGCCAGCAGGATCGCCACTGCGCCGCCGACCAACCTAAGCCATCTGTTCTTCAGCATGATCTTCTCCTTCGTAGCCGATTTTTCCCAACAGCATTCGCTGCCTGCATTGTACAACCGCCCGTCGAGGCCGGCAAATACGAAGCTTCCGTTTTGCAGAAACGGAGAGGGCGTAGTAGAATGGGTACCTCTGAGATCGGAGGAGTACCTGGGGCTTCGGTTGACGGGAGGACAATCCCCGTCGCCCACCCCTAGCCGGCAGGCCGGCAAAGACAAACGTGAGCGCAATCATGTCAAGGCAACTGCTCTCTCTTCTGCCCTTAGGCCTCCAGGCCTATCGCAGCATCCCCGAGCACCGCAGCGCGGGGATTCCCGCATGCCTGCCGGCCCGGCATGGCATCCATCCCGACCACGCGCAGAGGGTCTCTGCCTGAGCTATCCGTAGATCGGGCAGACCTGTCTGAGCGTGGTTCAACGGGGAACCACGCTCTTCTTTTTGAGACGACCAACCCAGCCCCTTCGGGGAGGAGACAGATATGACGGAAGAACGAAAACCAAAGAGGGTCGAGCCCCGCGTACCGCGGGGGATGCGCGACATCCTGCCGCAGAAGATGATCCTGCGCGAGTATGTGATAGGCGTGATCCGGCAGGTGTTCGAGGAGTTTGGCTTCGAGCCGCTCCAGACGCCGGCCATCGAGCTGCGCGAGACGCTCATGGGCAAATACGGTCCGGACGCCGAGAGGCTAATCTACGAGGCAGGTCATTCCGGGGGCAAGGAAGAGCTTGCCCTGCGCTACGACCTGTCGGTGCCGCTGTGCCGCGTGCTGGCGCAGTACCCGGAGCTGATCAAGCCGTTCAAGCGCTACCAAATCGCGCCCGTCTGGCGCGCGGAGCGGCCCCAGAAGGGGCGGTACCGCGAGTTCTACCAGTGCGACGCCGACACCGTCGGCTCGGCCTCGATGTTGGCCGACGCCGAGACGCTGGCCCTCACTTACGAAATCCTGAGCCGGCTGGGGTTCCGGGGTTTTGTGATGTACCTCAACGACCGCAAGCTGCTCAACGGCATTGGGCAATACGCCGGCGTGAGCGGCGAGCAGCTTCCCGGGCTGTATCGCTCCATCGACAAGCTGCCCAAGATCGGCCTGGAAAAGGTCGAGGAGGAGCTGCGCAGGAACCTCATCCCGGAGGAAGCGATCCGGCGGATGATGGAGCTGCTCCAGATCGAGGGCACCAGCCAGGAAATCCTCGCCCGGCTGCGGGTCGTGCTGGCCGGCTACCCGGATGCGATGGAGGGGCTGGCCGAGGTGGCCGAGATCTTGGGATACCTGGAAGCACTGGGCATCCCGGAACGGTTCTACCAGTTCTCGCCGGCCATGGTGCGCGGCCTGGAATACTACACCGGCCCCGTCTTTGAGACGATCGTGGAAGAGCCCAAGATCGGCAGCCTCACGGGCGGGGGACGCTTCGACAAGCTGGTGGGCATGTTCATGGAGCGGAGCCTGCCGGCCACGGGCACGACCATCGGCATCGAGCGCATCATCGACGTCATGGAAGAGCTGAAGATGTTCCCGCCCGAGGTGGGCCAGACGGTGACGCAGGTCCTGGTCACCCGGTTTAGCCCGGAGCTGGTCGACGAGTCGCTCCGGCTGGCCGACGCTCTTCGCAAGGCGGGGCTAAGGCGGAGCTGTACTTCGAGGATGAGCCCCTCGCCCGGCAGATCCGCTACGCCGACCGGAGGGGCATCCCCTACGTGGCCGTCCTGGGACCGGATGAGGCTGCGGCGGGCCGGGTCAGCCTGCGCAACCTGGCACTCCAGCAGCAGGTGACCGTCGCCCGCGAGGAAGCGGCTGCACAGATCCTGGCGTGGCGGCAAGGATAGCCGTGCAAGAAGGGCCCGCCTGCCGGATGGCAGGCGGGCCCTCGTTCGTAGTGCGCGCTCTAGCGCGTTTATCCCGCCTCGCGCAGCTCCTCTTCATCCGGCGCCGGCCGGTCGGCCTGGGTCAGCAACAGCGGCCGGACTTTGCGACGGATGGTGTCGCCGCTCACCACGCAGCGGACCACCTCCGGGCGTGAGGGGATCTCGTACATCACGTCCAGCAGCGCCTCTTCCATCAGCGTACGCAGCCCACGGGCGCCCGTCTTGCGGCCCATCGCCTCCTCGGCGATCGCCTCAAGCGCGTCGTCGGTAAAGACCAGCTCCACGCCGTCCAGCTCAAAAAGCCGCTTGAATTGCTTGACGAGGGCGTTCTTGGGCTCAGTCAGGATAGAGATCATCGCCACCCGGTCCAGCGGCTCGACGCTGACCAGCACCGGAAGCCGCCCCACCAGCTCGGGGATCACGCCAAAGCGCATCAGGTCATCGGGCGTGATCTCGCGCAGGAGCTCTGTGGTCGTCATCGCACCACGGCGGGCGCCCTCGCTGCCGGCCGTGAACCCCACGCGGCCCTTGGCCCCGACCCGCTCGCCGACGATTTTGTCCAGCCCCTCGAACGTCCCGCCGCAGATGAAGAGGATATCGGTGGTGTTGATGCGGATGAACTCCTGCTGCGGGTGCTTGCGCCCGCCATGGGGCGGCACATTGATCTCGGCGCCCTCGACGATCTTGAGCAGCGCCTGCTGCACGCCTTCGCCCGACACGTCGCGCGTGATGCTGGGGTTGTCGCCCGACTTGCGGCCGGTCTTGTCGATCTCGTCGATGTAGATGATGCCCTTGGCCGCCCGCTGCAGGTCATAGTCGGCCGCCTGGATCAGTCCAAGCAGGATTGTCTCCACATCCTCGCCGACGTAACCGGCCTCGGTCAGGGCCGTGGCGTCGGCAATGGAGAAGGGCACGTCGAGGATACGGGCCAGCGTCTGGGCGAGCAGCGTCTTGCCGCAGCCCGTGGGGCCGACCAGCAGGATGTTGCTCTTCTGCAGCTCCACATCGTTGGTCGTGCCGCCGGCGTTTATGCGCTTGTAGTGGTTGTAGACCGCCACCGCGAGCACCTTCTTGGCTCGCTCCTGCCCGACCACGTACTCGTCGAGCCGCTCGGTGATCTCGCGCGGCGACGGAAGCTGCGCCACACCCACCGTGGCGTGCTCCTTCTGCGCCTGCTCCTTCTCCTCCTCCAGGATCTCGGCACAAAGGGCGACACACTCGTCGCAGATGTAGACGCCATCCGGGCCAGAGATCAGCCGGCCGACCTCCTCGGTGCTCCGGTGGCAAAAAGAGCAAACCTGCGCCTCTGTTCCCCGCCGCTGCATACCCTGTTTCCTACTTCCCCGCCTTGTCCGGTGCTTCCTTCTTGGGAGGCTCGCTGGGAACCAGCACCTCGTCGACGATCCCGTATTCTACGGCCCGCCGGGCATCCATGAAGTGGTCGCGGTCAAAGTCCTCGGCGAGCTTTTCCGCCGGCTGGCCGGTGTGCTTGGAGAGGATGTCAAAGAGCAGGTCCTGCATCCTCTTCAGTTCTTTGTACTGGATCTCGACGTCGGGCGCGTAGCCGCGGGCGCCGCCGCCTGCCGGGTGCATGTGGATCGTGGCGTGGGGAAGGGCAAAGCGCCGCCCCTTGCGCCCCGCAGCCAGCAGGACAGTGCCCAAGCTGGCCGTCCAGCCGACGGCGATGGTCGAAACGGGGGCACGCACCATCTGCATCGTGTCGTAGATGGCCAGGCCTGGGTAGATCTCGCCGCCGGGCGAGTTGATGTAGAGCTGGATCTCCCGTTCCGGGTTCTCCCGGTCGAGGAAGAGCAACTGGGCCACGATCACGTTCGAAATCTGGTCGTTGATGGGTGTGCCCAGGAACACGATCCGCTCCTTGAGCAAGAGCGAATAGATATCATAGGCGCGCTCGCCGCGCCCCGTGGTCTCGATCACCATGGGGATGAGACTGCTCTCGATCATACAACCTCCTCTAGTCTTGTGCTTCTGGTTCGGGCGGCGCGGCAGGCTCGCCGGCACCGGCCTCTGCCTGTGCCTCTGCGGCTTCGTGCTGCTCCTCGGTCTCGACCTCGACCTGGGCCGCGGCCTCGGCCTCGGATGGCTCCGGCAGCGGGGGCGCCTCCCCCTTGCCGATCGCGATGGTTCGCAACTGGGCCTTGGTCGTCAGGATGTCGTCGGCGATGGACAGGCGGCCCTCGGGGCTGGTGATGGCCTGGCGTAGGTTCTCGTCATCGTCGCCCAGCCGGTCGAGCATGCGTGCCATCTCGGCCTCCACCTCCTCCAAGCTGACCTCAAGCCCTTCGCGCCTGGCCACTTCGACCAACGCCAGGCGCTTCTTGAGCCGCACCTCGGCTGCCGGGCGGAAGTCGGCTTTGTACGCCTCCCGAGTCTTGCCAATCATCTTCAGGTACTTGTCTAGCTGAATACCGGCACCCTCGAGGTCTCTTTCCATCCGGCTCAGGGCCCGGTCCGATTCACGCTCCACGGCCTGCGGCGGATAGTCAAGCTTGGCCGCCTGATCAACGATGGCCTGCAGGAGTTTGTCCAAGTAGTCAGGCTGCGCCGCGTCGATCGCCTCTGCCTCAAGCTGCTGCCGGATGGCAACCTGCAGGTCGGCCAGGGAATCGTAATCGCCGACCACCAGCGCCAGGTCGTCGTCGATCGGCAGCAGCTCTTTCTGCTTGACGGCCTGAAGACGGACGGTGAACGCGACTTCCTTGCCCGCAACCTGCTTGTCTTCGTGATCGGCCGGATAGCCGAGGGTGAAGCTCTTCTCTTCGGCAGCCGACAGGCCGGCGATCTGCTCGGCAAAGCCGGTGACAGGCTCGGCGGACTCTTCGCGGAGGAGGAGCTCCTGGCCCTCCTGCTTGACGACCTCTCTGTCACCGAGCAAGCCGGTTATATCGAGCACCACCTGGTCGCCCATGGCGGCCGGCCGGTCGACCGGCACCCACTGGGCGTGCGCCTCCTGGATCTCTTTCAGGCGCGCCTCTACCTGCTCGTCGGTGACCGGGGCAGGCTCGAAGGGCAGCCGCACGGACCGATACTCTCCGAGGTCCACTTCGGGTGTCGTTGGCAGCAGGACCGTCATGCGGAAGGGGTCCCACTCCACATCCTGCAGGTCACCAGGCTGGTAGGGTTCAACCTCGACCTCCTTGAGTGCCGCATCGTACCATTCCTGGCCATGGTCTTCCAACGCCTGCTCCTGGAGGGCAGCTCGCCCAAAGGTACGGACCACTGCGGCAAAGGGGGCATGGCCCCGCCGGTAACCCGGCACATTGAACTTGCGCGATATCTTGCGGGCCGACTCGCGCAGCTTCTCGTCAACCTCGGCTGCTTCCAACTCGATGATGACTTTGACCTGGCAGTGTTCCAGCCGCTCGGTTGTGACTTTCATTTCGAATGCTCCTCAATTCTGGTCATGTGATGTGGAAGAGATTGTACCCCGATTCCCAAGGCAGCCCAAACCGATGCGGACTTGTCGTTGGGACAGGCTCAGGGGCAGCCGTTGTCGCTGCTATCAGCGCACGACAATCGTCGACTCAAGCCGGACAAGATCGGTCCCATCCACCAGGCAACCAGGAGCGCCGCGCAGAGCGCCAAGGTCCTCACCGTACCTCCAGCGGCCACTGCATGGCATCCCCGCCACCATCCAGGCGTGGAACGCGGAGACCCGTCTGCGGGTCGTACAATCCCACGACTAGCTGATAGGTGCCCGGCGGTAGACTGACCGGCAGGGACAGGACGTGCCGGTCGTCTACCTGGTCACCCGCCCGCCAAAAGGAGGTGGGATAGTCCCCGCCAACGGGGGGCCCGTCGGCTCCTGCAACCTGGGAACCATCGGCGCCCAGCAAGTGGACGAACACAGTATAGTCGTAGACCGGGGCACCGACGGCTCGCCAATAGAGGACGAGCTCCACGTCTCCTCCTGGTGCAGCCGGCTGGGGTTCCATGCCGTATCCGGCCAATGCCACACTATCTGCCAAGGGTGCCTCGAGGGAGACCGGCGGCGGGAGCGGCGCTGCCGCTCCCGCGCTCAGCCGCGCCTGACCGACGATCAGGAGATCCAGCGGCGCGCCGTCGGGCCCCTGGGGCACGAGTGACTGCGCTGCCTCGGCATCGTACAGCCCGACACTGACGCGGAGGCGCGCCGGGGCCGTGGCGTCTGCCTGCACATAAACGTGGTAGACGTCGCGCCAGATTTGACCCGGCTTCCAGCGGCTGGTAGGGATCATGCCGGCCGCAGGATAGCGGTTTACCTCGCCGACCGAGGCCAGGCCGCGCCCCAGCAAGTGGACCGTGCTCACGTAGTTGCGCGCCACCGGCCGGGTGGCCTGCCAGTAGACAACGAGCTCCACCGGGTTGCCGCCCGGCACCACGCTTGCGCCGTCGGGCATTTCGATGCCCACAAGCTGGAGCTGGCCTGCGTCAGCGTCAAAACTGATCGGGCCGAATCTGGCAACTTCCGGCACAGAAGACAGCGGTGTAGGGTACGCATAGGCAGGACGGATACTGATCCAGGGCAGCGCTGCAGCCGCAAGTAGCATCAGGCCAGCTAGGGACCGAGCGAGCCGCGGCTGCCAGGCATCTTTTACCCAGGCGAGCCAGCCCACCGCCCAAAGCACGTTCAGCGCACCGACGGCGGGGAAAAGCAGCCGCCCCTGAAACGCCGGAGAGATCATGTTCCAGCGGATCAGCAAGGCGAACATGATTCCCACCCAGGACACGAGCAGCCAGATTGCGCTCGGCACCCTGAGACGCCGTCGCCAGCACCACAGAGCAAAGCCGACGACTCCGGCCAGCGCAGCCACGTTGCATCCGATATAGAACGCCTCTGGGGCCAGCACATTAACCCCGCCAAACAGGCCCCAGTAGCTGCGGTAAAGCGTGCCAAACTCACCCACCCAGTCTCGCCAAACCATGGGAGTGTCGCGTGTTCCCTGCACAGCAATGAAGGCATTTAGCCCGGTCAGGTCACCATACAGGCGCAGATTCCGGGCGAACCACCAACCTGACACAGCCAAGGCCATACTCAGAACCAACACCCCGGCTGCACAGAACCAGCGCCAGGACTGCCGGCGCCAGCCAAGCACGGCCAGAGCAACGGCCACCAGGCCGGCTAGCCCTCCTAGGCTCAGCTTGGTCAGCATCGCCAGCCCCATCACAACGCCCAACCCAGCGTACCTCCACCAGTGGGAGCGCGGATCAGGCGCGTCCTGCCAGATCCGCACCAAGAGGTACAGGCCCAGCGTTCCCAAGAGAATGGCCAGCGAGTCGTTATTGACCGCCGCGCTCACAAAGAGAAACATCGGATTGAACGCGGTGAAAGCGGCAGCGAGCAACCCAACCCGATCGCCCAAGAGCGTTCTCCCCAACCTTGCGGTCAGCCACACCGTCCCAGCGCCCAGTCCGATCGAACCCAGCCGGATAAGGTAGATCGCAAACACAGATCCCCGCCAAGGGAATGCCTCGCGCTCCGGCTGGTGCAGGATCAGGTTCTTGTTCCCCACCTGGTTCGGAATCCCGATAAAGGCATGGGGGTTCAGGATGCGCAGACCGGGAAGGTCGCTGGTATCAATCCAGGAGGTGAGCGTTGCCATTACCAGGTAGTACAGCGGCGGCTGCGTGCCTTCCTGGAGCCATGGGCCGGGAGCGTCCGGCTTCAACACTGGCAGGGCGTGGTGGGTTTGCACATACTGCACAAGTGGGTAGTGCTTGAATTCATCCGACGCCTCCAAGGGGGGGGTAGAGAGCGCGTAGATGACGCCAATGGCCAAGTATGCCACGATGATCAGAAGCAACCCGACCTGATAGCTCCGCGTGGGGCGCATGTCAGCTCCTCGCCATCTGGCGGCCGCTACCGGCACGGGCTGCTGCTGAGCCTATCTCTGGGCAGGCGGCAGCCGGTCTCCAACAGGTAGAATCCTATGCGCAGGGTTGTGGCCCCTACCGATGCTTCACCTGGGAGCAGGAATGCTCGCCGGTCGATTCTTAGCATGCTCCTATCGCTGCTGTGCCACGATGGGCAGATAGATTCGAAAAGGGAACCGGGGAGGGATCGCCGTAGGCTCGAGCGCTGGCAGCACGGTGATCTGTGATAGGAGTATGCGGTCACCGGTGACTGCCTGCGACGCGGTGTCCCGCACGGGCAGGCGTTCGAGCGTCTCCAGGCGGTACAGGCCCATTTCCAAGACGTGGCTTCCTGGGCGGGCGGCTGGGTCTACCAGGAAAGTCCGAGCATCGGTGATCACTTCACCCAACTGCCAGGCGGCGGTAGGAAGGCCTCCGTCCGCGGGCATGCTGTCTTTCTGGCCCACGATTTCGTTTGTAGGATCCAGCAAATGCAGAAACACAGTGTAGTTCACGTCCATGGGGCGCAGCGCCTGCCAATACAGGGTCACGGACAATGGCTCCCCCGCCCGCACGGCGTCTGCGCTCAGCTCATATCCAAGGAAGCGCACCTCGTCGCCGAGCGTGGCCAACATGGGAACCGCGATGGTCAGTCCTGTCGGGAGAGGAGGAGGCGTGGCATCCGCGGCGGCCGGGCGCGGCGCTACATCCAGGCTTGCCAGGCGTACCCCGCCGGCCGCAGGGTTGAGCCAGCGGCGCACGGTGGCTATCACACCCCGGGAGAGCGAGGGCAGTTCTGGCACCAACTCCAGTCGATACCGCCCCGCCGGCGCGGTCTCGGGCAGCCAAAGCCGGAACTGCCCCTGGAACCGGTCGCCTGCTTGCCAGTGATCGGTGGGGTAGCTGTCGCCTGCCGGCCGTATGAGCGCCTCGTGCCATACACGGCCCTCCGAGTCCACCAGGCGCAGGCGGAAGCGTTGATCGGTCAGCGATCCGTGCTGAGCCTGCCAACTGAGCACCACATCCAAGGGCCCGCCTGGTTTGAGCTCAGCGGACGCAGTGCGCTGCCCCAGCAGCTCCAACCCGTCAAAGCGCACGTGCTGCCGGTGCTTGATGTCCAATTGCTCAAGAGAGGGCGGTGCGTCAGGTCGCCCTACCTGAACCTCCCCTAGCAGAATACCTTCCCCTCGGCGGTTGGCCGCCGACAGAGGGTACATCGGCAAGCCGGCCGTATCCGCGCACCCTCCAGGTTGCTCGAACAACACCACTTCCAGCTCATACGTGCCTGGTGGTGTGCCCGGCGAAATGAGTAGGTCGTGCTCATCTCGCAGCAACAGGCCGGCCTGCCACTGCCACATGGGATAGAGGCCATTGAACGGACATTGTTGGCTCCGACCCCACTCGTGGCCCTCCTTGTCCACCAGGCGCAACAGTATGCTTTTCTGCTCGAGCCCTATCTGATCTACACCCCAGAAGAGCTGAATATGAAGCAACCGGCCGGGCACGGAGGAAGAGGCGAGTCGATAGCCTGACAGTCGCAGCGCCGAGCTGTATGGCGCTTCGACACTTTCGGCATCCTCTGGCACACGGTCTACTGAGGGCCAAGTGGGGAGGTAGCACGCCACCTGCACCGCGGAAGAAACACCTCGGAACACCTGATAGTCAACCCGGAACGCATGCTCGTTCAACCATTGCTCGATCAGCTTGTGGTGCACACCATTGATCGTATTGTCCGAGACGGCAAGCCACACCCGGTCGTACTGCTGCAGCAGGGACTCCAGCGTCGCTATGGTCTCCTGCTGTGGGGTGTCCAGCAACGGCAGCCCGATCCACGGCGTTCCGCTGTCCGCATAGTACTTGTACAACTCTGCGCTGTACGGTGAGGAGAGGACCACAAAGTCGCCGGGCCTAACGTGCTCGCGCAGGTAGGCGCCCCACTCGCGGTTGTGGTCCTTGTCATAGTTGGGATTGGCCAAGCAGTTGTACGTCGAATAGATCGTCCCGCCGATCACCAGCAACCAGCCCACCGCGAGCACTGGGATCTTGCCCCACCGAACAAATCCCCAATCGGGCTCCCGCCCCTGTGTCAGACCTGCTGCAACGAGCAAGTAGAACGCCGGGGAGATGAGGATCAAATGCCTGCTGTTCATGTAGGCTGGCTTTGCGTACGACAGCAAGAAGAGCAGGAGCAAGGGAACCAAGAGGTAGCCGGTAAGCAGCCAGCCAGCGGTGCGCTGGCGGCCAGCAGTGCCCTGCAGCAACAGCAGCACCAGCCCCAAGATCAGGGCAGCCAGGAAAGCCAGGTCAGCCACCCGCACATACCAGTCGGCGATATCCACCGACAGCCCCAGGCTGAAGGAGTTTAGCAGATCACGGGCGATGACTCCCAGCGGGACGAACTCCGCCCTGATCGATGCCAAAGCTGTGAGGTGTGTATAGTACCAGACATAGAGAGCTGCCAGCATCAAAAGAACTGACAACACCGTGATCGTCGGCCTGAGCGACCGGCGCGCTCGGGGCTGCCTCAGGAAGACAATCCCTAGCCCGAGAAGCTCAAAGACAATCAACAACGCCCCGCTGTAGTGGGTGACCATGACACTGGCAGAGGCAACGATATACGCCACAATCCACACTCGCCGCTGCCGGGGATTCTGCCGAGTGGGTGGGTCAAAAAAGGCACGGACAAAGCAGTAGAACGAAAGAAGGCTGAGAACAGCCAGCATGGCATACATGCGCGACTCTTGGCCGTACCACAGATACATGGGGGAGAGGGCTCCCAAGGCCGCAGCCGCCAGACCCACTCGCCGCCCGACAAGCCGGCAGCCCGTGGCGTAGAGAAGCGGAACGATCGCCACCACACATGCGAGCGACAGGATTCGTAGGGCAAACTCGGTCGTGCCCAGGAGCCGCAGAGCCAGCCATAGAGCCAGGAAGTACAGCGGGGGGTGAGGGTCGATAGTGTAAAGCTGATGGACGGTATCGGTCAAAATGATGGCGTTGGACAGGACCCGCGGGAGAGTTTCCTGAGCACGCTGCAGGCTTAGGCTCTCATCCCACCACAGGCTCTTGCCACCGAGAGACCAAGCAGTCTTCGCACAGGCAAGCAGGATCAGAGCAACGAGTATCCAGCGGCCGAAGCGCCCCAGAGCAGTCCCGGGTGCAGATGAGGGCACCAAAGGGCGGCTGGCATGGCGGGTTCTTGACACAGGTCATACCACCAGTGACTTCGCGGCCAGTTCCTTCTCGACCTGGAAGAAGCGGTCTTCGGCCACCTGCCGCTCGACCCAGGCCAGGAGGTCTGCCAGGCCGTCCTGGAGTGCTACGCGCGGCTCAAAGCCCAGCAGCCGGCGCGCCTTGGCGATATCGGCGTAGCAGTGGCGGATGTCGCCGGCACGGTATTGGTATCGTATCTCGGGCCTGACCTGCCCGCCGGTCAGCCGCAGGGACAGCATCTCAGCCACTTGCCCAATCGAGGTCGGAACGCCCGTGCCCAGGTTGAACACCTGGTAATCCGCCTCCGCCCGGTCCATCGCCAGCAGTAGCCCCTGGACAATGTCGCTGACGTGGATAAAGTCACGGCTCTGCCGGCCATCCTCATAGATGACGGGAGGCTGCCGGTTCAACAGCCGGCCGGAGAAGATGGCCATCACCCCGGTGTATGGGTTGGAGAGCGCCTGGCGCGGGCCATAGGCGTTGAAGAAGCGCAGCGCGACGGCCGGCAGACCATACGCCAGGCCGGTGCTCAGGAACATCTCCTCGTGATCCCGCTTGGTGACGGCATAGATGGAGGTCGGGAAGAGCGGCTTCTCCTCCCCGGTCGGCAGCGGCCGTGCGGCCTGGCCGCAGTCGGGGCATTTCATCTCCCAATCGCGCGCCTTGAGCTGCACCTCGGTGCGGAGCCTGGGATAGACAACACCACAGGCATCACACGAATACGCACCCTCGCCATAGATGGACATGGAGGAGGCAACGACCATCTTGCGCACCTGGTGCTTGGTGTTCGCCAGGAGGTCCAGCAGGACGGCCCCTCCCAGCGTGTTCATCTCGGTGTAGTACTGGATTTGGTACATCGACTGGCCGACGCCCACGGCAGCCGCCAGGTGATAGACGACGTCGACGCCTTCGAGCGCCCTTGCGAGCGCCGGCCTGTCGCGCACGTCGCCTTGGACGAATTCGGCGGCCCCGTTGAGATAGGCGGGCAGGGCCTGCTGCGGCCCGTGCACCTGCGGAACCAGCGCATCGTAGATTCGGACGCGGTGCCCCTTCTCGACCAGGCCATCGACCAAGAAGGAGCCGATGAAGCCGGCCCCACCGGTCACCAGGACTGTCTCTGCCATCATTCCTCCCAGGCCCGCAAGGCAAGGTCGCACGATGGGTCATCCCACGGGCGAGTCACTTATACCACGAAAAGCAGGGGGTGTCAATGAGGCTGGAAGATTGGAGACGGCGGCTGAGAGGTGCTATACTCCGCGCGGGAGGACGGCGATGACACTAGAGGAGCAAGTTGGCGCACTCCTGCTCAAGCAGGACCTGACGCTGGCAACGGCTGAATCGTGTACAGGGGGCCTGCTGGGCCACCGGCTGACCAACGTGGCGGGCAGCTCAGCCTACTACCTGGGCGGCGTCGTCGCATACTCCTACGAGGCAAAGGAACGGCTGCTGGGCGTGCAGCACGAGACCCTGGCAGCACATGGGGCCGTAAGCGAAGAGACTGCCCGGGAAATGGCCCGGGGGGCAAGGGACCGGCTGCATGCCAGAATCGCCGTGGCCATCACCGGCATCGCCGGGCCGGGCGGAGGCATGCCGAACAAGCCGGTGGGGCTGGTCTATATCGCGCTGGCGGCGCCGGGGGCCGAAATCTGCGAGGAGCACACCTGGCAGGGCGACCGCGTGTCCAACAAGAAGCAGTCGGCGGAGGCGGCGCTGCGCCTGCTGATCTCCTTCTTGAAGGCGCAGGCAGCCGTCGAGCCCGGCCACAAGCCGGCCCTCGAGTTCGTCCGCGAGCCGGTGGGGGTGGACATCCACCTGCGGAGAGACGGCACCGCAATCCCACTCGGCTTTGTGTGGCGATCGCGCCACTACCGGATCGAGTCGTGGGGCCGAGAGAGCCTAGAGGCCGGGGACGGCCACACCTGGCACTGCTACCTGGTGCAGACGGCCGGCGCCGAGACGTGGGAGCTGTGCCAGGACACCGAAACAGCCCAGTGGCATTTGGTTCGCCACTGGGCTGCTAGAGCTCATTCCGTTTAGGAGGCGGGCCTACCGCGCCGCCTTCTTCGCCACCCGCTCGCCGAACTGCTCGACGTTGATGATCGCCCTCCGGTGGGTACCCTCCCCGACGAGATCGACACCGTCGTGCACCTGGACTTGAAAGACCAGGCGCCGGCCGTCGACCTCGATCAGCTCGGAGGTGGCGCATGCCTCAAAACCGATGGGCGTCGGAGCGAGGTGCCGCACATCCAGCGCTACTCCGACGGTGCGGTACCCTTCGGGCAGCAGCGGATCTACGGCTGCGACGCTGGCCCTCTCCATCAGCAGAACCATCTGCGGCGTCGCCAGGACTCTCGCGGCACCGCTACCCAGGTGCTTGGCCGTGTGCTCCTCGCCCACGGTCAGGCACAACTGGCCCGTCAGTCCGGGCCGGATGGCGTCAAAGGTCATGCAGTGCCCTCGGGGTCCGACGGTGTCGCAGGGGGTGTACCGGCCGGTGGCTGGCCGGTCCAGTTGCCGATGATCTTGCCCAGCTCTCTGTTCACCTCGCGCAAGGTGGCCACGATCCCCTGCCCGACCTTGTCCGCGGCGTCTGACTCGCGGGCCTTCTCGACGGTCTCCTTGACCTGAGTGCCAAGCCTGCGCCCGGCATCGCTCTCCTGGAACCCTCGGACCGCTGTGTCAATCTGGCGGCCCGCCTCCTCGAGTCCTTCGCGGATCTCCTGGCGGACAGAGCGCGAGTCGTCGCTCTCCCACAGCGCCTTGGCGGCGGAGCCGATCTGCTGGCCCAGGAGCCGGAGCTCGGCCACGATGTCACCGGTTGGTTTCTGCTCGTCTGTCATTTCCTGTTGCCCTCCTCGTGTATTTGTTCATTCGAGCTAGTCGATGAATCGCGCTGCGCCTGCCGAGACCCTTCGCTTCAGCTCAGGGTGACAGTCTCTCGAATGCTATACGCAGGAAAAAACAAAAAGGTTCTCCCGGCGACGACCTACTCTCCCAGGGACCTACGTCCCAAGTACCATCGGTGCTGGAGGGCTTAACTGCCTGGTTCGGTATGGAGCAGGGTGTTTCCCCTCCGCTTCAGTCACCAGAAGAACCTTTATGCCATTTTCAACGGTTTGGCACCTAAAAACTGAACAGGATGTTTGACGTTTACGCAAACTCACATGGCTGAATTAAGCCATTCGGCCATTAGTACGGCTAAGCTAAACACATTACTGTGCGTACACCCGCCGCCTATCAAGCAGGTAGTCTACCTGCGGCCTTATTCCCACGAAGGGAGGGGGATCTCATCTTGAGGCGTGCTTCCCACTTAGATGCTTTCAGCGGTTATCACTGCCAGACTTGGCTACCCAGCTATGCCGTTGGCACGACAACTGGCACACCAGCGGTCTGTCCACCCCGGTCCTCTCGTACTAGGGGCAGCCCCTCTCAAATCCCCTACGCCCACAGCGGATAGAGACCGACCTGTCTCACGACGGTCTGAACCCAGCTCGCGTGCCGCTTTAATGGACGAACAGTCCAACCCTTGGGAGTTACTTCACCCCCAGGATGCGACGAGCCGACATCGAGGTGCCGAGCCTCCCCGTCGATGTGAACTCTTGGGGGAGACTAGCCTGTTATCCCCGGGGTAGCTTTTATCCGGTAAGCCACGGCCCTTCCACTCGGGACCGTGGGATCACTAAGCCCGTCTTTCGACTCTGCTTGTCTTGTGGGACTCGCAGTCAAGCTCCCTTATGCCTTTACACTCTTCGGCTGGTTTCCATTCAGCCTGAGGGAACCTTTGGGCACCTCCATTACCTTTTGGGAGGTGACTGCCCCAGTCAAACTGCCCACCTGGCACTGTTCCCACGCCGGATCACGGTCGCGGGTTAGGGTCAAGATTTCACCAGGCTGGTATTTCAAGGACGACTCCACCGAGGCTAGCGCCCCAGCTTCCAAGTCTCCCAGCTATCCTACACAAGTCAAACCCTAACTCAATACCAGGATGCAGTAAAGCTCCACGGGGTCTTTTTGTCCTGCTGCGGGTAAGGCGCATCTTCACACCCATTTCAATGTTCGCCGGGTCCCTCGTTGAGACACTGCCCCGCTCGTTACGCCGTTCGTGCGGGTCGGAACTTACCCGACAAGGAATTTCGCTACCTTAGGACCGTTATAGTTACGGCCGCCGTTCACCGGGGCTTCGGTTCAGAGCTTTGCCTTACGGCTAACCCATTCCCTTAACCTTCCGGCACTGGGCAGGCGTCAGCCCCTATACATCAGCTTACGCTTTTGCAGAGACCTGTGTTTTTGTTAAACAGTCAGCAGGGCCATTTCTCTGCGGCCCCCTCGGGCTTTACTTGCGTATCACCCTACTAGGGCACTCCTTCTCCCGAAGTTACGGAGTTAGATTGCCGAGTTCCTTAACGAGGGTTCTCCCGATCCCCTTGGTATACTCTACCTGTCTACCTGTGTCGGTTTGTGGTACGGGCGCGCGGGTCTAACTAGAGGCTTTTCTCGGCAGCTTGAGCTCAACCACTTCCGGCCTTACGGCACCGCCATCACCCCTTGGGATCAGGCAACGGATTTTCCTATCGCCCTCACTTCCCTAAAGGCTTGGCACCAGGACGACCATTACCTGGCTGGCCTACCCTCCTGCGTCACCCCATCGCTCAGACAACCCAACGCGGTTCCGGAATATTAACCGGATGTCCATCGCCTACGCCTGACGGCCTCGACTTAGGACCGACTAACCCGACGCGGATTAACCTTCCGTCGGAAACCTTAGACAACCGGGGATCATGTTTCTCACATGATTTGCGCTACTCATGCCGGCATTCTCACTTCTGCCCGCTCCACCAGTCCTCACAGTCTGGCTTCTCCGCTGACAGAACGCTCCCCTACCATCTCCCGCAAAGCGGCAGATCCGCAGCTTCGGTGCTAGGCTTTAGCCCCGTTACATTTTCGGCGCAGGACCACGTTAGACCAGTGAGCTATTACGCACTCTTTGAAGGATGGCTGCTTCTAAGCCAACCTCCTGGCTGTCTATGTAGTCCCACATCCTTTCCCACTTAGCCTAGACTTGAGGACCTTAGCTGGCGGTCTGGGCTCTTTCCCTCTCGACCACGAAACTCATCTCCCGTGGTCCAACTGTCACGCTTGGAGTACCGGCATTCGGAGTTTGGTTCGGTTTGGTAAGCTGTGAAGCCCCCTAGCCGATCCAGTGCTCTACCTCCGGTACTAAACGCGTGGCGCTAGCCCTAAAGCTATTTCGGGGAGAACAAGCTATCTCCTAGTTCGATTGGCATATCACCCCTACCCACAGCTCATCCCCTAATTTTGCAACATTAGTGGGTTCGGCCCTTCACGAAGGGTTAGCTTCGCTTCAGCCTGGCCATGGGTAGCTCACCAGGTTTCGTGTCTACTCCCTGCGACTAGTTCGCCCTATTCAGACTCGCTTTCGCTGCGGCTCCGGGTGTACCTCCCTTAACCTTGCCACAGAGAGTAACTCGCCGGCTCATGCTCCGAAAGGCACGCCGTCAGACCTGCCAGCGGCTCACCCGAGGGTGAGTCCCGCCTGGCATTGTCCTTCGACTGTTTGTAGGCATACGGTTTCAGGTTCTTTTCGCTCCCTTAACAAGGGTTCTTTTCACCTTTCCCTCACGGTACTTGTTCACTATCGGTCGCCAAGAGTGTTTAGCCTTGGAAGGTGGGCCTCCCTGGTTCCCACCGGATTAGCGTGCCCGGTGGTACTCAAGGTCACCGGCAGGAGTCTGGATCCGTGTTGCCTACGGGGGTGTCACCCGCTGTGCCCTGCCTTCCCAGACAGTTCGGCTACGAACCAGATTGATAACTCCTTTGGCTTACCAGCTAGCCAGCCAGGCCTTACAACTCCTGTGCAACATAGGCACTGGACCACTGAGTTGCACAAGTTTGGGCTTTTCCCCTTTCGCTCGCCACTACTCAGGGAATGATTTCCTTTCCTCGGGGTAGTTGGATGTTTCGGTTCCCCCGGTTCCCTCCTCCTGGCCTATCTTAGTTCAGCCAGGGGTACCCAGGCATTCCCCTGGGTGGGTTTCCCCATTCGGGTATCTCCGGATATAGTGCTTGAGGCAGCTCCCCGGAGCTTATCGCAGCTCTCTACGCCCTTCATCGGCTCTTGGCGCCAAGGCATCCACCGTATGCCCTTAGTAGCTTAATTCATGTGAATTTGCGCAATGCGCCTTTACATCCTGTTCAGTTTTTAAGGTGCCAAACCACTGTTCTAGCGATTGACCGCTAGATCCTGGAGGCCAGTTTCACCTCGCCTCCGGGAGCTATCGCTCAATCTGTCGGCACAAAAAGGACCCGGCATACGCCAGGCCCCGGTGCCCCGCTGTATGTCCTGTTCTTAACTATCCAGTTCCGTCTTTCGACTCGCGACCAGCCGCCTATCCTCCGCAGGCTCCGAGTGGTGGGCCATCCAGGACTTGAACCTGAGACCTTTCCCTTATCAGAGGAATGCTCTAGCCGACTGAGCTAATGGCCCGGGTTGTTAAGGCCTTAGCAACTGAAAAGTGATAGGAAGACCGCGCTTCTTTGGCGCCAGTTTGAGATGGAGTAGAGCCACGACCCTCAGGTCGCACTCGGTACTCCGTAGAAAGGAGGTGATCCAGCCGCAGCTTCCGCTACAGCTACCTTGTTACGACTTCGTCCCAGTCACCAATCCCACCTTCGACGGCTGCCCCCTTTCGGTTAGCCCACCGGCTTCAGGTGTTATCGGCTCCCATGACGTGACGGGCGGTGTGTACAAGGCCCGGGAACGTATTCAACGCGCTATAGCTGACGCGCGTTTACTAGCAACTCCGACTTCATGCAGGCGAGTTGCAGCCTGCAATCCGAACTGAGACCAGCTTTGTAGGATTAGCTCCGCCTCGCGGCTTGGCAACCCATTGTACCGGCCATTGTAGCGTGTGTGTAGCCCTGGATATAGAGGCCATGCTGACTTGACGTCATCCCCACCTTCCTCCGGCATTAAACCGGCAGTCCCGTTAGACACTTGTAACTAACAGCGAGGGTTGCGCTCGTTGCGGGACTTAACCCAACACCTCACGGCACGAGCTGACGACAGCCATGCAGCACCTGTGCACGCTTCCCGTGAGGGATCGATCCGCTTTCGCTTCACTACTACGTGCATGTCAAACCCAGGTAAGGTTCTTCGTGTTGCCTCGAATTAAACCACACGCTCCGCTGCTTGTGCGGGCCCCCGTCAATTCCTTTGAGTTTTAGCCTTGCGGCCGTAGACCTCAGGCGGGATACTTAACGCGTTAGCTACGGCACTGATGACGATAGCCACCAACACCTAGTATCCACCGTTTACAGCGTGGACTACCGGGGTATCTAATCCCGTTCGCTCCCCACGCTTTCGCGTCTGAGTGTCAGGTGCGGGCCAGGACGCCGCCTTCGCCACTGGTGTTCCTCCCGATATCTACGCATTCCACCACTACACCGGGAATTCCACGTCCCTCTCCCGACCTCAAGCTCCGCAGTATCGAACGGCCCCTCCCAGTTAAGCCAGGAGATTTCACGTCCGACTAACGGAACCACCTGCACGCGCTTTACGCCCAATGATTCCGGATAACGCTGGCCACCTACGTATTACCGCGGCTGCTGGCACGTAGTTAGCCGTGACTTATTCCTGAGGTACCGTCCTTCCTCGTCCCTCAGAAAAGGGCTTTACGACCCGAAGGCCTTCATCGCCCACGCGGCGTTGCTGAGTCAGGCTTTCGCCCATTGCTCAATATTCCTCACTGCTGCCTCCCGTAGGAGTCTGGCCCGTGTCTCAGTGCCAGTGTGGGGGATCACGCTCTCACGCCCCCTACCCGTCATAGGCTTGGTAGGCCGTTACCCTACCAACTACCTGATGGGCCGCAGGCCCCTCCCAGAGCGCCGGAGCTTTACTCGACAGACCGAACTGCCGAGCACATGGGGTATTAGCCACCGTTTCCAGTAGTTATTCCCCTCTCTGGGGCAGGTCACCTACGTGTTACTCACCCGTTCGCCACTATCACCCAGATTGCTCCAGGTAATCGTTCGACTTGCATGTGTTAAGCACGCCGCCAGCGTTCATCCTGAGCCAGGATCAAACTCTCCGTAAATCACCTTTTTGATTCAGGGCCCAAAGTTCCGCTGCCTTCCTATCACTCTTCAGTTGTTAAGGTCCTATCTGGACAAGGACGGACAGTGTATCACACCCCGTACCCCCTGTCAAATTCCAGACCCGCTGTTGCACTTCCCCTTCGGCTTTTGCCACCTCCCTGAGCGCACCGGACGATCTCCACGGAAGCCGCCGATTCCCGACTGGCTTCAGGGTAGTCTCCACGCCCTCAGGCCGGTAGCCTGGCCTCTGGCTCTGTCAAGGTACTTGCACCGTTTCTGGCGCAACGAGGTGGCATACTAGCACACCCGTATACCCCTGTCAAATCCACATACGTCTGTGGCGAGACAACAAAGCGACCAGCAAATCCTTCGCAGGTCTGCTGGCCCCTGGTACAGCGTATCTGCTGTTGTAGTGTTGCTTAAGGTTCTCTACTCTGGTAACAGTATACCAGAAGGACGGAGCGTTGTCAAGACCCCAAGTGGCCTGGACGGCGTAGTTTTAATCTAGGCGATGAACAGCGCCAACACGATCATCGATGCCAACAACACGGCGGCGATGATAAACGTGAGCTTGAGGTCCTTGATGACGTAGTGATACTCCTTGCCAAAATCCACTTCCTTCGGCGCCTGGGTAGACGGCGCACGGACGGCCCGTACCGGGCGCACCGATTGAACCACCGGTGATACC
The DNA here is from genome assembly GCA_963701775.1 of uncultured Chloroflexia bacterium. Lineage (GTDB taxonomy): Bacteria > Chloroflexota > Anaerolineae > JAAYZQ01 > JAAYZQ01 > DAOQVR01. The sequence goes on along the minus strand of CAVPBH010000017.1, from coordinate 212,605 downwards.
ACAGGGCCGGATGCGGATTGGGACGGTATTGCAGTCCGAGCTCGTCTTGATTTCTTGGCCATGCTGGTCCCTCTACTTCCTGCTGGATCAGAGAGCGCCGGGCGCCCTCACCGGGCTCGCCCGGTCGTGCTGGAGGGCCATTATACTTTACCCATGCGCCCTGTCAAGATTGCGCCCCGCCACCACCTACCGGCGTGGGCGGCCGGCCGCGCCGCCGCCGGATCAGGCCCTGGAGCATCGAAATCTCGTCCACGCGCAGCAACCGGGCCAGGCCCAGGTAGGCCACGACACCCACAGCCGCCACCACGCCAACCAGGACGACCTCGCCGGCCAGCCCGCCGGCTACCAGCGACCCGACGCCTTTTCGTGCCACAAACATCAGCCCGGCCATCCCCCCTGCCGCGACCAGCGCTTTCCCGGCTGCCGGGACCAAGCCCAAGCCGCCCAAGCGACCCAGCCGCCGGTGCGTCAGGAAAAGCATGGTCAGTGCATGGCTCATGTGCTTGGCCGAATCGGCCAGCACCAGTCCCATCATGCCCAGGGGCCGGACCAGAAGGAGAGCCACGATCAGGTAGACGACCACGCTGAGCACACCCACCAGCGCGGGCGTGATCGTGTTCTGTCGCGCGTAGAAGGCAAAGTTCAAAGGCCAGTCCACCGCGGCAAAGACGAGCCCCAGCAAGTAGCCGCGCAGGGCCCAGGTCGTCTGTAGGCTATCCGCGGGCGTGAATGCCCCATGCTCGAAGAACAGCTCGACGACAGGCTTGCCCAGCACCAGAAGACCCAGTGTCGCCGGCACGATCAACACCAACACCAGCCGCAGTCCCATCCCCAACGTCGCGCGGAAGCCTGCCTGATCCCCGGCTGCACTCTGGCGCGATAGGGTAGGCAGCACAGCCTGCGCGATGGCGACGGCCACCAGCCCATGCGCCAGTTGGATCAGCGTCGTCGCATTGGCCATCCAGGCAACACTCTGCTCGCCCGTTCCCGAGGCAAGTCGCCGGTCGATGATCACCTGCACGTTGCTGATGGCGACACCCAGCGCGATGGGCAGGTAGAGGACCAAAATGCGGCGAAACGCCGGGTTCGAGAAATCCAGCCCCAGGCGAGGCCTGACCCCACGCAGCCCCGGCGCCTGCACAAGGAGCTGAAGAGCTGAGCCGAGCAGCACGCCCACCGGCAGGCTGTAGGCATCCAGCCGTCCTGCCAGGAGCGGTGCGGCGATTACCACCCCCAAGTTGAACACGGCGGCAGCAAATGCCGTGAAGGTGAAGCGCTTGAGAGCGTAGAGCAGGCCGGTGACGGCGCCCGATAGCCCAAAAAAGAGCACGGCCGGCGTGATGATGCGGATCATGCGGGCCAGCGCCGCCTGCAGCTCCGGCTCGTAGCCCCCACCCATCAGCGAGGCGACCTGGGGAGCCAATAGCTCGAGAGCCAACACGATCACCGCGAGCAAGAGGGCGATCAGGCTGACCACCCGGCCGAAGAGGACCCACAGTGCGCCGCGCCCCTCCTGCTCTTCGACCTGGCTGAACACCGGCACCAGCGCCGCGCTGAGCATGCCGCCGACGAGGAGATCGTAGATCATCATCGGCACGTTGGAGGCGATGCGGAATGCGCTCACCAGGCCGCTGGCTCCGAACAGGTCGGAGATCACCGCCTCGCGGGCCAGGCCCAGCACCCGGCTGGCGACGTTGCCCAGGGCAATGATGCCTGCCGCCCGGGCGATACCATGCCCTCTGTCGACGGGTGGGGAGAGAGACTCGCTCACGGCATTCGAGCCCAGGGATGGGGCCCTAAGGCTGGACGGTGACGGTCACCCGGCAGGGCTCCGGATAGTTGCCGCTCGCATCCACCACGACGAGCCGCAGGGTATAGACGCCGGGGGGGTAGGCGCCGCTGTTGAAGGTCTCGAGCACGCCGCCGTCCTGGGGCGCGTCGTGCAGCACACCGACCACGCCCCAGCCCTGGTCGCCGGGATTCGCGCCGGCCGCGACTTCGACCTTGTAGTACTGAAAGCCGGCGATGTTGGCCGTGCCCCGTATTGGGACGTCGCCCCGCACGGCTTGGTTCATGCCGGGTGAGGTCAAGCGCGCGTTGGGGTTGGGGCAGGAGGGAGGGCGGACGAGCGGCGTCGGCGTGACGACAACCAACGGGGTCGGCGTGGTCACGACGACACGCGTCGGCGCCGGTTTTGTCGCGGTCGGCGTGGGCGTGATCGTAGGCGGCAGAGGCGTCGGCGTAAGGGTCGGCTCAGAGAGAGGGCCGTTGGTCGGCCCTGGGGTCGGCTCCGGCGGGCGGTTCAGCTCTGGCCCAAGGAAGTTGGTCAGGCCGAACACCACGGCTCCCACTGCCAGGAGGACCAGCACCACGATCATGCTCCGGCCGTAGCGGGTCCGTGCCTGCTCCTGCTCCAGCTTGAATATCGAGCGGCGGCCATGTTGTCGGGCAACAAGGGCCCGGCGCAGGTAGAACAGCAACAGCAGCCCGAGAAAGCCGTAGAGCCACCACTGGTACTGGGCGGCGAATTGCAGGACGCGCTCTACCGCAGGCGACATCTTATCCCAGCCTGGTCAGCACGCCGCACAGCAAAGCGGTCAGCCGGGGGACGATCTGCCGGCCGGCTTCCAGGACCTCTTCGTGAGAGGCCGCGTGGCCGGGAGTGGGATCGGTTATCGCCTCATTGCTGATGCCGGAAACACCCAACACCCGGATCCCGCCATGCCGCGCCACCGTCACCTCCGGCACGGTGGACATGCCCACGGCGTCGGCCCCGATCGTTCGCAGGAAGCGGATATCGGCAGGAGTCTCAAAGGCAGGCCCTGCCAGGCCCGCGTACACCCCCTCGTGCATTGGGATGCCTCCGGACCGCGCTACGTCCCGGGCAATGCCGCGCAGCTCCGGATCGTAGGCCTGGGACATGTCGGGAAACCGGGGGCCGAGAGAGGGATCGTTGGGTCCGTACAGAGGGCTATTTCCGGCCATCCCGACCAGGTTGATGTGATCGGAAATGAGCATCAGCTCCCCGGCCCGAAAGGCCGGATTGAGGCCCCCGGCCGCGTTGGTTACGATCAGGGTCTGGATGCCCATCACCTGCATCACGCGGATGGGGAAGACAACCTGGTGCATCGTGTAGCCTTCGTAATAGTGCACGCGGCCCTGCATGATGAGAACGACCGCCCCGGCCAGCCGGCCGATGACCAGATGGCCCACGTGCCCTTCCACGGTCGGCCTGGGGAAATGGGGATCTCGGCATAGGGAATCACGTCCGCATCGGCGGCCGATCCGGCCAGCGGATTCAAGCCCGAGCCCAGGATCAGGCCAATGCGGGGCTCGTGACGAGTGCGCCCGCGCACATAGCCGGCCGCTTCTTCGTACTCCTTGCGCGTGTATCCGCCGCGTGGCACCTGTCTTGAGCCCATCGAGCGTCCTCCGTCCAATATCCAGGTGCGGCGCACCCATGGATGCCTGCACCTATCTACTGAACCCTAGAGCCTGGCCAGGAGCTCTTTCTTCTTTGTCTGGAACTCTTCTTCCGTGATGATGCCCTTCTGGCGCAGCTCATCCAACTCCTGGATCGTGCCTGGGATGTCGGAGGCCGCGATGGCGCTTGCCCACGCAGCCACCGCTTCGGCCGCACCGGGCGCCGCCTCGGCGCCAGGCGCCCGGACAACGGCAATCCCCTCCTCAGCGGCAATCCCCGGGACCGTCACATGCAATTGCTCCTTGGCGTTCAACATTTCCCGCTTGAAGCGCGCCGGGTTGGCGATGCAGACGAACTCGTTTATCCCGATGTCCGACCCGGTGATGATCTTCACGGTCCCGTAACCCAGGAGCCGCCCGACGAACGACTGCTTCATGTCTACGTCGTTCACTTTCTCCAGGGCCGAGTCGCGGACATGCTTGTTGACGATGCCCTGCACCACCATGATGCGCCGGTTGGTGACGAGAAGCTGCTGGTTCAGCCAGACGAGGAAGACGCGAATCAGGAGAAACAACGGCAGGATCGCTACGGCAAACCAGAAATAGGCCACCTGCCACCACCCGGGATGAGTCATCAGGATGATCCCCGCCGCCAGCATCGCGGCTGCGACCAGGAGCGGCTGCCAGATCACCCGCAAGACACCCTTATCCGCGTCGCGCCGCAGCCAGTTGCGGATAAGCCAGATGAGCGGCACGACCAACCCACAGAGGATGATCAGGCCGACGAGCTTGCGCACGCCGTCGCCGGCGTTAGTGAGCTTGGGGATAAAGACGGCCAAACCAAGCCCGAGAAGGATCCCAAAGAGCAATAGCATGCGCGCGATCCGCTTCACCAGGAGTGTCCAGTGATGGTGCGTCCGGTAGACGATGTGCTCGGTCTCTCCCATGACCCTTTCGATGTAGCCCATTTTCTCCCCCTTCATCTGTCATTCTGAGCAACCGCAGGGAGCAAAGAATCTCTGCCCCTACTGGTCATCCGCCTTTGTAGAGGGGATCCGCCCCTCCATCCTGACGTGAGTGTAGGCCTGGGTCGTGGAGATATTGGCATGGCCCAGGATCTGCTGCACCTGCTCCATCTCGGCTTTCTTGCCCAGCAGGTGGGCCGCGCAGGTATGGCGCAGCGTGTGAGGCGCCACCTCTTCCTCGATCCCGATGGCACGCACATAGTGCTTGACGATGAGCCACAGGCCCTGGCGCGTCAGCCGTTCGCCCCGGTGGTTAAGGAACAAAGAGGTCTGCTGTGGATCGTGCAGCAGCTCCATCCTGCCCCGCTGCAGGTACAACTGCAGGGGCTCGATGGCCCGGTCGTGGATCGGGATGATGCGCTCGCGGCGGGTCCTGGCGCGCACCACCCGGACGGTGGCCGAGGCCAGGTTGAGGTCGTCCACGTTCAGCGAGACCACCTCCGTCACCCGAAGGCCGGTGGCATACAGGATCTCCAGCAGGGCCCGGTCACGTAGCCCCTTGGCGGACGTATCGTGGGCCGGCTCTTCCAGCAACCGCTCGACGTCGTCGATGGAGAGAGCCCTGGGAGGCCGCTTCTGCACCCTGGGCGAATCGAGTGTTGTAGTGGGATCGTCCTTGAGGATGCCCTTCTCAAGCAGGTAGTGAAAGAAGGACTTGATGGCGGCCACCTTGCGGGCTACGGTCGCCGCCGCGTACTCCTGGTTGCCCTTCATTGCCATGATATAGTCGATGATCGTGCCGCGCTGGACCTTGCTCCAGGCCGTGATTTGCCCTTCCAAGAAGTTGAGGAACTGGTACAGGTCATTTCGATAGGCAGCCAGGGTGTTCTCCGAATACTGCTTCTTCACCTTCAGGTGCTCGAGGAACTGCTCAATCTGCTCTTTCATCCTACCTCCTCCCTCTGCGCCATCCCAACAGGCCCGAGGCCCTGTATTGGTGAGCAGAGTTCTTCAAGACCATTGTATCACAGCTTTGCATAAACACAAACTGCGAGTAGCAATCTCATAGGCCGGCGCTACCCTCCGGCGCCTGCCAGGTATGCCTCCACCTGGCCCCGCGTGGGGATCCCCAGGACCCCCGGCTGCTCTATCGAGAAGGAGGCAGCGGCATTCGCAAAGCGGGCCGACTCGCACGCGTCCCTGGTCTCGGAGTACCGGATCAGGTAGGCCGCGGCGAACACGTCGCCGGCGCCGGTCGGATCCACCTGCTGCGTCAGGCGGGCCGGATGGTGGCAGCACTTCGCCTGCCCGGTAGACCGTGGCTCCCCGGTCGGCCCGCGTGACGACCATGACCTTCACCAGGTCTTGCCAGTCCCGCACCTGCTGTTCCGGGTCAGGGACGTCCAGCTCGCTGATCACCAGCACGTCGATGCGCCGCAGCACATCCTCCGCCGGCGTCCATTCGACGAAGGACACCAGTCCGCGCTCGTCCCAGCGCCGGAAGAACCCCTGGGGCATGACACAGATCAGGGAATCGGGAGAAAAGCAGTGGAACACGCCCGCATCGATCTCTTGGTCGATCGAGCCGAGGTAGACCATGGGCGCGTTGCGCCACGCCACAGGGATGTGGTCACCCGTGATCACGTCCGCACGCTGGTGCAGGTACTGCGTTCGCTTGCCGTTCTGGTAAATGTTCTCAAAGATCGTAGTCGATTCCGACCGGTGGCAGACGATCTGCGCATCGGGCAGCGTGTCGGCCAGCTCCAGCCCTGGCCCTGCGCTCGTTACCACGCCGACGCGGCAGCCCATCTGCAGGGCAGCCGTCGCCGCGTACGAGACAGAGCCCCCCAGGCCCAGGCCTCCACCGGGCAGGATATCCTGGCAGACGTGTCCGACGACCACAAACTCGGGAGGAATCGTCATTCGATGATTGTCCTATCTTTTGCGGGATGAGAGCCACCCTCACCCCGACCCTCTCCCTGTGAGGGAGAGGGAGAGAGGAGGTGTTTCAGGAAGATGCCGGCTGCCCGGGGCAGGTTGAGCTTGAGGCCGCGCAGCGGCACCGTCAGCTCGCTCTTTTCGCACACGGTCGAGAGGTTGGCCTGATCGACCTGCGGCTTGATGGCGCGCAGCAGCTTGGCCCGTCGCCCATCATCCCGGATGCTCACGATGTCGTCGACTTGGGTGATGAGCCGCCGCGCGCGGAGGATCCGCGCCTCGGTCTGCGCTGCCTGGGCGGGATCGGCCAGGCCAAAGGTCGTCTTCAGGCGATTCAGCCGCAGGCCGGCCTCGTACGTGCTATCCACGATCTGGTCTCGGTTCATCCACTCCGTCTCGTAGTTGAGCACATACTTCCAGCTCGGCTGCACCAGCTTCTGGCGGTGCTCCTCCAGCGTGTGGGCCGTCAGGCGATAGCCAAAGCGCTCCGGGTGCTCAAATACCTGGCTGCCCGGATCCACAAAAGGGGCAAGCGGAGAGATGAATGGAATCAGGCGGCGGTTGGGGCCCGGGTCCAGGTTGCGCATCAGGTGCTCGCAATAGTCCACCGTGCCCATCACGGAAGCATAGTCCTGCTTGGGCAGGCCGATCATGAAAAAGACGTCGAGCCGCTTGACCCCGGCTTCCAGGGCATAGAGCATCGTATCTTCGATCGATGCCGTGCTGTAGGGCCGGCCGAAGGCGCCACGTACCTCGTCACTGTGGCTCTCCAACGACACCTCGAGCGTCCAGTTCGGCATGGCGCGGGCCACCCGCTGGATGAAAGCGCGATCGGCCGCATCGAACAGCTCGACGATCACCGGCCCTTCGTGGCCCTCCATCGCCCGCAGGAAGCGATCGGCGTACTCCTCGCCCGGCTGGCGGATGTCGCCCAGGATAAAGACCGGCCCCCGGCTAAAGCGCGCGATGTTGCGGATATCCTGGGCGAGAGCCTCGGGTGCCCGGTAGGCCGGGCGGCGGCGCTTGTGCAGCGCGGCAAAGGCTGTCGCCGACCCGCCACAGGTCCGGCAGTTGTGGGTGCAGCCCCGCACGGTCAGGGCGGCCGTGATCGGGTATCCCAGCCACCCCTTGAAGGGCACAAAGCTGGCCAGGTCACGGTAGCGGGCCACCGCCCGCACCACGTAGCTATAGTCGATCAGCACATGGTCGAGGTTCTCGGGGCTATAGGTCAGCTCGTTGACGTGGACCGTGCCGTCCGGCTCGCGCCAGGTGAGGTTCGGGATCTCGCCCAGCGCCGGCGCGCCCGGCGCCTGGGTCAGGTGGCGCATGAGCTGCAGCACCGGCTCTTCGGTCGAGTCGCCGCGCACCACAAAGTCTACTTCGGGCCGGCGGATCAGCTCCTCGTGGAAGTAGGTGGAGGAAAAGCCCCCCATCATCACCGGGATATCGGGGTGAAGCTTTTTGCATAGCCGCGCCACTTCGATCGCGCCATGGGCATGGGGCAGCCAGTGCAAGTCGATGCCAAAGGCGGCCGGACGCAGTCCACGGATCATCTTTTCCGGGTCAAAGCGGTCGCTGTTGAGCATGCGCACCGCCAGGTTGACGATGCGCACCCGCAGCCCGTGGCGTTCCAGGTACTCGGCGATGGTGGTCAGGCCGATCGGGTACATCTCAAAGACCGGGGTGCTGGGCACCAGGTCACTCACCGGTCCGTACAGGATCGATTCCTTCCGAAAATCGTACACGCTCGGAGCGTGCAAGAGTACAAGGTCTGCTTGGGGCATGGTTCAATGCACAATGCACAATGCACAATTGAGAATTGCTGCATTGTGCCTTTCCTATTTGGGCTGTACCCGCGCTCCCGGCACCGGGGTGCTGTCCAGGATCTCCTGGATGACGGCGCGCGGATCGACGTTGCGGATACGGGCGGATGGGCTGATGATGAGGCGGTGGGCCAGGGTGACCATCGCCAGGGCCTTGATGTCGTCGGGCTGGACATAATCGCGCCCCAGCACGGCGGCCCGGGCCTGCCCCGTCTTGTAGAGGGCGATGCTGCCACGCGGGCTGGCCCCCAGGTAGACGTCAGGGTGCCGGCGGGTGGTCTTGACCAGCTTGACGATGTACTCCTTGACCAGGTCGTCGATGTACACGCTCTTGACCTGCTCCTGGGCCTGGAGTAGCTCCTCGGCCGAAACGACCTGCTCAATGCGGGTGATCGGGTGGGCGTGCTGCTGCTCGTCCAGCATCCTGATCTCGTCGGCCGTCTCCGGGTAGCCCAAGCTGATGCGCATCATGAATCGGTCGAGCTGCGCCTCGGGCAGCGGAAAGGTGCCTTCGTACTCGATCGGGTTCTGCGTGGCCAGCACGAGGAACGGCCGGGGCATGGGATAGGTCACGCCGTCGACCGTGATCTGCCGTTCCTCCATCGCCTCCAGCAGCGCCGACTGAGTCTTGGGCGTGGCCCGGTTGATCTCGTCGGTGAGCACGATCTGGGCCAACACGGGACCTGGACGGAACTCGAACTCGCGCGTCTTTTGGTTAAAGACCGAGACGCCGGTCACGTCGCTGGGCAGCATATCGGGCGTGAACTGGATGCGCCGGAACTGGCAGCCCAACGACCGGGAGATCGATTTGGCCAGCATCGTCTTGCCGGTGCCGGGCACATCCTCGATCAGCAGGTGCCCCTGGCACAGCAGGGCGACGACCGCCAACCGCACCGAGTCGCGCTTGCCGACGATGACCCGCTCCACATTGTCGACCAGTCTCTGGGAAATCGCTTGTACAGATTCCACGCTTCCACCCCATTTCAAGGCACAAGATACAAGTTACAAGTGACAAGTGACAAGGAACAATGCACAAGGCTCAAAGTGGACGGACTGTTGTCAATTGTGAATTGTCACTTGTCACTTGTCAATTGTGCATTCCTCTTCTGAACGCACCGGCCACCCCGATTGTTCGGCCCGGATAGGCCGTGCGATTATAGCAGCCTTCCCGGAAAAGGGGTAGTTGGCCACAGGGCAGGGTGCAAGCGCCGGCGCGCCGCGTGCCCGGCCATCCTCAGTTGGTCAGCCCGAGGTTCCTGCGTTACAATCGCTTCTGCAGGATCTCACGAGATAGGAGCCCCAATGACGACAAATCGACGCGACCTCTTTTCTCCGGTTCGGATTGGCTCCCTGGAGCTCAGGAACCGGCTGGTACGCTCCGCCACGGCGGAACAGATGTCAACCGAGCCGGCGGGCGAGGCCACTCCCACCCAGGCGGCGCTCTACCGCGACCTGGCCCGCGGCGGCGTGGGCCTGATCGTGACCGGCCACGCCTACGTCACCCCTGAGGGCAAGGCCCACACAGAGATGCTCGGCGCCTACGCCGATGAGCTAATCCCCGGCCTGCGTACCCTGGCCGATGCGGCGCACGCCGAGGGCGGCAAGATCGCCCTCCAGATCAACCACGGCGGGCGGCAGTGCTCCCGGCAGGCCGTCACACAGCCGGTGGCCCCTTCGGCCGTGTCGACGCACAACGGCCGCGTCCCGCGCGAGATGACCCACGACGAAATCTGTTCTGCGATCGATGCCTTTGCGCAGGCCGCCCGGCGCGCCCAGTTGGCCGGATTCGACGCGGTTCAGCTCCACGGCGCGCACGGCTACCTGATCGGCCAGTTCCTCTCTCCCCTTTCCAACCGGCGGTCCGATGCCTGGGGCGGCGATTTCGAGCGGAGGCTCCGCTTCCTGGCGGCCGTCTGCGAGGCGGTGCGCGGCCAGGTGGGCCGCGATTACCCCGTGATCATCAAGCTCGGCATGACAGACAACCTTGAGCAGGCACCCGATGGCCTGACGCCCGACGATGGGGCGCATATCGCCGGCCGGCTGGCCGGCTTGGGGCTGGACGCCGTCGAGGTAAGCGGCGGCTACGGTGGACGGAGCGACTTTAACGGGCGGCTGGGCGTCGGCTCGAAGGTGGCCGAGGCCTACTTCCGGCCCCTGGCGCAGCGGGCCAAGGCCGCCACCGGCCTGCCGGTCATCCTGGTCGGCGGCCTGCGCAGCCGGGCCGTCATGGAAGACGTGCTGGCCTCGGGCGACGCCGACCTAATCTCGCTCTGCCGGCCTTTGATCTGCGAGCCTGACCTGCCCAACCAGCTCGAGAGCGGAGAGAAGAGTGCCTCGGCCTGCATCTCGGGCGGGCGCTGCTGGGGCGAGCGGCCGGGCCAGGGCATCGGCTGCAAGTGCGAGAAGCGCTAGCCCGAAAGCCGCTGCCCCATCCCCCAAGGAGATAGGCCATGCCCATCCCGCCCTACGTCGCTGCGCTCCGCGCCAAGATCGGCCACGACCCGCTGCTCGTGCTGGGCGCTTCGGCCATCGCCTGGGACGAGGCCGGGCGCGTGCTCCTGATCCGCCGGAGCGACAACGGCCGGTGGGCCCTGCCGGGAGGCATCATGGAGCCCGGCGAGTGGATCGCCGACTGCGTGGTGCGAGAAGTGCGCGAGGAGACAGGTGTCGAGGTCGAGCCGGGACGGCTGGTGGGCATCTACTCTGACCCGGCCCGTGGGCACATTGTCCTGGACAACGGCGACGAGCTGTACGTCGTCATCGTCGCGTTCGAGTGCCGGTTGGTGGGCGGCGCGCCCCGGCCGGACGGGGACGAATCTCTGGAGGTCGCCTACTTCTCTCCCGACGACCTGCCGCCGTCCGTTGCGCCCTGGCACCGGATTCGCATCGAGGACGCGCTGGCCGGCCGGGAGGCAGCGTTCGTCCGCTGAGCTCCTGCGCGCAAGTCACCCCGAGCGCAGCGAAGGGTCTCGGAGGTGCCGTCTGAGTTCCCGCGCGCAAGTCACCCTGAGCGCAGCGAAGGGTCTCGGTGGTGCCGCCCTGAGTTTGCGCCATGCCCAAGTTGACAAGTACTTTGAGCCTGGGTATAATGGGCTTGCGTGCCCGCGTGGCGGAATTGGCATACGCACCAGGTTGAGGACCTGTGCCCGCAAGGGCGTGGAGGTTCAAGTCCTCTCGCGGGCATATGCAGCAGACCTGACAGGTCTTGGAGGCCTGTCAGGTCTTTTTCATGGCAGATAGAGCGCGACGCTGACCAGCCCAGGCACAAGGCACCCGCCGTGCCTACCGTCGTTCAGCACGAGCGGTAGCTTGGCAAATTCGTAGTCGATGCGGGCGGCGATCAGGCCGATATCGCCATTCGGCGGCCTCCCCGCTTCGACGTAGTACACCCAGGATAGACCGTCGATAACTGGATGTAATCCCGCTGCTCTAGGGCCACGTCAAAGGCACGGGGGCTGCCCGTACTACTCTATCAGTCTATCACGGTTTTGTATGGGCACTATCGATTTGGGGGAAACAATTATCGAGTCTGCGGGGCCACGTCAAGGGCCAACAGGCGGGTGAGACTATCAACAGCCATCACCACAAGACGGGAACGGGCGCCGGCGATCCTGGAGCCGGTCGCCCTGTGGGCCGACGCGCGGACGGACGCAGCGATCCTGTTGGAGCCGCGACGGTTCGAGGGCGCAGGCCCAGAAGGTCAGGAGAGAGCGGGCGATACTGTGGGCGCCGACCGATCGGCCGGCGCTTGGCAACGGCAGGAGGAAGATGATCATCTACACCGGCAAGCAGTCGTGAGATGATCGGCACGTTACCAATTGCATAACCCCACCAGCCGACAGTGCGAATCCGGCGGCGTGGCCGGCCCAATCTCCGCGGTGCACCCATGTGCCAGTACTTGCCGAAGCGCTCGATGCAGTCAGTGAGCCCCTGGACGTGTCTGCGTACGTCTATGGCTCCCGCCGCTTCAAGTTCGTGCGAACTACGCTGGTCATCTCCTCCTGGAGTGCTCTCCGCATCGGCAGCAGCGCCCAAGCAGGCCCGGAATCCTCTTCCACAACACAGTCCCCGGCATTTTCTTGAGCAGGCCAATGCAATCCGCAGGAGAAGGGTGGCTGTCGTATGGCGAGGTCGGAAGGGCCATGACCTCCTCGACCGCCTTTTCGAGCTCGCCCGTGAGTTCCGCTGTCTTGAGACCGGGAAGTGCGTACAAGTTGCGAAGGTCCCGCTCCTCCGCCTGAGCGGCCTTGGCTTCCTCCCTGACCTCAAGCCTGAATGTGAGATCTTGGCGGATGACATGCATCAGGCCGTCAATCATCTGCTGTGCCCCATAGGCGGCGGCTGCGTAGCGGTCGGCCAGGATTTCTTGCAGCCGCGAGGCGCCCAGAACCACGCGCAGGAAGACCCGCAGAAAGCCGTTGACAAAGAGCCAGGCAGGGTTGTACCATCTTGCCTGACCACTGACCGCCAGACCGTAGCCCATCTGCTGAATGCTCGCCAGAGCCTGATTTGCCAGGTCACCTCCTGCCGTATCGCGGTGGGAGAAGTGCCCATACTCGTGCGCGAGGATCGCCCGGAGCCGGCCCTGGGTCATGTCGGGAAGCACACCCAGTCCCAGGATCAGGCTACGCTCCGCCCGACCGCGCATCCGTCTCCAAAGGCTGCCTCGTTCGGTGACCGCGATGCCGGTCCCCGGCGTCAGGTAGATGGTGTCGAGCCCGCGAGTGCCTACCTTACTCGCTACCTCACCTGTCAGTGTCCAGAGCTGAGGCGCCTCCTGCAGAGGGAGCTTCCTGCCAGGCTCACCACCCCGGACGCGCACGAACAGGCTCGTACGATCACGACAAGTGTGTAGAGGCCCGCGAGCCCGATAAAGAGCATCAGCCGAACCGGAATCCTGCCCAAGGCCAGGAAAAGATAGATGATACCCGCAACGATGGCCACCACCAAGAGGATCAAGAACGGAATCGATATGTAGAAGTAGAGGGAGCTGGCGAGCTATGACAAGGCGGTAGATGCTGCGCAGCACACGCTCGCCGCGACTCACCTCAAAGCTACCGGTTGCCTGGGTGCGCGCAACAAGGCGAGCGTGGCCTTGCTTAGGACTAACCCCAGAAGCAGCACGAGTTCGAGCACTCCGAGCCAGGTTGCTGTAGCGTAGCCTGCGCCGCGAAGCCATCGCCTGAGGCGTGCCTGGGTACGGATACCTTTGTCGAGCATCTCCTCGACGTCAGCCTCCGGCATTCCCAATGACTTGCGACCGCAGCAACTCGGTTTCCGCCAGCTCCCAGCGACCATCCGATGCAGCAAGCACGCCCGCAAAGAAATGGGCCCCAGGGTCATCTGGTGCGAGCTTGAGCCACTGCGTAGCGGCGGCTGGGCCAGGTCCAATCTGTCGTTGGCTACTGCCGCCAATAGGAGGCCTGCCTGCATAGCCGGCTCATTGGGAAGCGCCTCGGCGGCGGCCTGCGCCACGCTCAGGGCCTCGGTTCTGTCCGCAGGAGCATTGGTCGATAGCAGTGCCACGACCAGGGCGTACTGGTTCCAGGGGGACGCGTCCAACTGCACAGCCTTGCGGGCATGGGAAATCGCAGCTTCGGAGTCGCCAAGCTGAGTCTCCGCGTAGCTCAGGCGCCGAAGGACGTCCGTAGAGTCAGGAACCAGGGCCAGAGCCGCCTCGTAGCCGTCCCGGGCGGTCTCATAGTCGCCGGCATCCAGCGCGCGCGTCGCCTCTTGAAAAAGGGAAACCGCGTCTGGGTTGACTGCCGACAGGCTGTCGTAGATCGCTTGCTCTTCCTTGGGATCCGCTCCGTCGACCCAGAGGGCGCCTGGGCCCTGGCAGACAACGGCAGGCATGCGGCCACAACAATCAGACACACCACAAAAAAGACCTTTGTTCGAGTCATTGTTCAGCCTCCCCTGCCTGGTCAAACGGCCTCAGCACAATCGTGCTGCAGCGCCAGTCGCATTCCTCGCGTCCGCCAGCGGCCTGAACCACTCCCACACCGTGCGGCCGCTTCCACTTGTGATGTGCGGCAGGGGCTGGTCGGACAAGTCAGGATAGATGATACCGGAAAAGAACTGAGACCAGTCCCCCTTGGGTGAATCCACGCCCGGCGAATCGACGATCCGCCCGGGCACGAATCCGGGGACCTCGCCGCGCGCAAGTGCCTCTTCTATAGCCGCGTCCCACGGGTTGCCCGGCGTGTGGTAGCCCATCCACTGCTCTGCCGCTTGGAGGTCTCTGACGTGCCGGACGATCCTCTGGCGCAGCAAGGACACCGTCGCTTCATACTCGGCCCGTTCGTCCGGCGGAAGTCGCGCAGCGTTCTCCTCTATCAGCCGCAGCCTTCGCTGCAACAACTGCGGCCGGCGATAATCCAGTAGATAATGGCTCGAGCTGCGATATGGCTCGATGAAAACCATGCCATGATCGCCCGAGCTGATGATGTCACCCGGCCAGAACTCGTCCTGCGATTGGCCGAGCGCCATCTCCAGGGCGCTATCGGGGAAGTGCCGCCCACCGGTCCTGCCGACAAGGACAGGAAGGTGCTTGATGCCGAAGTAGGCCTGAGCCAACCGCCCGAACTCCTCGTACGTGGCGAAGCGCCACGACTGCAATGGCAGGTCCCGGCTTGCCACTCCGGTGAACCTGAGCACCACCGGCTGTCGGAAGTATTCGGCCAACTCCAATCCAGCCGCAGGCCTTTCTCCTTCGCCCACATGGCCATGTACCAGATGGGCAGGTCGCAATCGTACCGTTCTGGGTAGGCTATCGTGGTCCAGGAAGCCTTCAGCCAGCCGGCATAGGCGGACCAACCGGCCTGTTCTGCCTGCCCCGGTCGCGCTGCGGCAAGCCCCTGGGCACGGGCCACAACGTGGTTTGCTGCCCAAGTTCGCCAAGGGCCCAGGCAACCGCGCCGGCCAGAGCCGCGCGGAGCAGATCACGTCGCGAGATGGCGGATTGCCCTGTCGCAGAGCTTGCCTCTTGCTCACCTACGAGCCAGTTGCCGTCCTGTCGGCTCACAAGCGCTCTCCGTGATGTCACCTTCCAGCAGCGCCGCTTGCCAGAGCGACGCGAGGGGCTAGCGGCGTCTCCGCCCAGGCAGTGATGGCCGTGAGACTCGTGCTCGTCTTGCGCTTTGACTGGTCAAAGGTGACGCCTATCATTCTACCACATCCCAGACTACCGGCAAACGAAACGACCAAACCTACGATGCGTGCCTGACGTGTCGAATGGCGCGACTCCGGAGAGCGGACCGCTGTCGAATGCATTAGGGGCGAAAGACCGTGCTGGAAACGCTAGCTGCAAGGATAGAGCAGCGAGATGGACAGATCGTGCGATCTGTTCTACAATCCTGGGCGATAGGGCTACTGTGAAAAACCTGCTGGGGATTACCCCGAGCCCCCGCCAGGATCGTCGCCCAAGCCGGCCCTGCTTCCGGGGAGGAGCGATGCGAGTACCTGGCCTTTCCGGGCACATACCAATCGGGGTGTTGGCATGACCCTCTGGGTCGTGGCCGTCGTCTTTGGCGCGGCACTGCTGCAAGCGATCACCGGCTTTGGGTTTGCCCTGATCGTCATGCCGCTGGTGACCCTGGCCCTTCCGCTGCGCACGGCCGTGCCGTTGGTGGCGGTGACCGGGCTCACGGCCTACACCGTCAACCTGCTCCGCTTCCGCGAGGCGGTGAACTGGCGCGAGGTGCTCCGGTTGGCCGCGGCATCGGCGCTCGGCATCCCCATCGGCTTCTGGGCGCTGTCGCAGGTGCCCGAGGCGGCGATCAGCCGGGTGTTGGGCGTGGTACTGGTAGGGTATGGCCTCTTCTCGCTCGCTGCCCCAGTGGTGCCGCCGCTGCGTGGCCGCTGGTGGTTCGTGCCCGTCGGGGTGCTGGCCGGCTGCCTGGGCGCCGCCTACAACACGCCGGGGCCGCCTGTGGTGGTGTACGGCGCGCTGCGCCAGTGGCCCAAGGACGAGTTCCGGGCTGTGGTGCAAACGCTCTTCTTCCTGAACGGAATCCTGATCGTCGGCTCGCATCTGTTCGCACGCAACTTGACCGGGCAGGTGTGGGCGCTGTATGCCTGGGCCGCGCCGGCGCTGCTGCTGGGCCTATGGGCCGGCTCGCGGCTGGACCGCAAGGTGAACCAGGGCACGTTTCGCACCCTGGTGGCTTGGACGATCCTGGCCCTGGGCGCTTCGCTGCTGCTGGGGCTGGGTAGAGACTAAAGGAGGCACTATTCTATGGCAGAGATCACGGGCGGCGAGCTCTTGCTCAAGTGCTTGAGGGAAGAGGGCGTCTCCACGCTGTTCGGCATTCTCGACGGCAGCTTCAACGCCTTCCTGGCAAAGCTGGACGAGTACGGCATGCGCTTTGTGAACACGCGGCACGAGGCGGCCGCGGCTCACATGGCCGAGGCGTATGCCCGCATCACCGGCCGGCCGGCGGTGGCCATCGGCGGCATCGGCCCCGGCGCGGCCAACATGGTGTCGGGCGTAGCCACGGCCTTTGCCGAGGGCTCTCCGCTGATCGTGCTCAGCGGGCAGCGCCGCCGCAGCATCATCTACCCGGAGCGCGGCGGCTCGTTTCAGAACATTGACCTGCTGGGGCTGTACCGGCCCGTCACCAAGTGGGCCGCCGGCGTTCGAGAGTGGCGGCGCCTTCCGGAGCTCATTCGCCGCGCCTACCGCGAAGCCATGGCAGGGCGGCCCGGTCCTGTCTACCTGGAGATCCCCGAGGACATCCTGCGCGGCACGGGCGATCCGGCGACTGTGGAGATTCGACCGTCGCAGTACGAGCTGAACAGCCCTCGGCTGGGCGACCCCGTGTTGATCCGGAGGGCGGCCGAGCTCCTGGCCGGCGCCAGGCGGCCGTTCCTGCACGCCGGCACAGGCGCGGCCTGGGTCCGGGGCGTCGGGCCCGTTCCTGGAGCTGGCCGAACACCTCATGGCGGGCATCTCCACCAGCCTGGGGGCGCGCGGCACCGTACCCGAAGATCACCCGCTCTATTACCACGCACTGAACCGCGAGGCTCTGGCGGCAGCGCGCTCCGAGGCCGACGTAGTGCTGGTGGCAGGCGGTCGCCTGGGCGAGCTGGACGGCTGGGGGCGCGGCCCCACGTGGGGCGACCCAGACCGGCAGAAGCTCATCCAGGTGGACTGCGACCCGCGCTCCATCGGCCTACATCGTGCGGTAGAGGTGGGGATCGTCGGCGACGCCCGCGAGGTGCTGGATGCCCTGTGCAAGGAGGTCAAGCAGCGTACCGGCCCGCACCCACCTCCCGATGACCTGGAGCGCTATCGCCGGCTCACCCAGGAGTACGAGGAACAGCTCCAAGCGCAGCTTGCTGCCGAGGGGGAGGCGATCAACCCTGGGCGCATGGTCCAGGTGGTGCGCGAGTTCTTCCCCCCCGAGGCGATCACCGTCATGGACGGCGGCAACACCAGCCTGTGGGCGGCGAGCTACAACCCCATCTACCGGCCGCGCAACTACCTGTACACGGCCAAGTTCGGGCACCTGGGCACCGGCCTACCCTATGCGCTGGGCGCCAAGATGGCCGCGCCGGACCGGCCGGTCTATCTGATCTCGGGTGACGGCGCCATCGGCTTCAACCTCCAGGAGCTGGAGACGGCTGCGCGCTACGGCCTGGAGGTCGTGGTGGTGGTTTCGTGCGACAAGGGTTGGGGCATGGAGCGCTCGTCGCAGATGGTGTTTGGGCTCCCGAGCCTGGTGGAGTGCGACCTGCACCCCGGCGCGCGCTACGACCGGGTGGCAGAGGCCCTGGGCTGCCACGGCGAGCTGGTGGAGCGCCTGGAGGAGCTGCGGCCCGCGTTGGAGCGCGCGGCCGGCTCAGGGAAGCCGGCATTGGTGCAGGTGATGGTCGATCCGATGGCCAACTTGGTGCCGCCCGGCCTGCTCACCTTCGGCTCATTGGTCTACCGCGCGCAGGACTAGCCTAGCCGGCCCGCCGGGGTCGGGCAGATCCCGGCAGCCGTAGAGCGATCTCAAGGGGGAGAGAGATGGATAGTCTCAAGGATCAGGTGGCGTTGGTGACGGGTGCCGGGCGGGCGGGAGGCATCGGCGCGGCTGTGGCCCGGCGGCTGGCACAAGCGGGCGCCCACGTCGCCCTGTCTGACCTGTGCGCCCCACCCACCGACCTGCCCAACGGCGGCAATGGGCAGTGGGAGGAGCTGGAAGGCCGTCGCGCGGGAGGTCTCGGCATGCGGGGTGCGCAGCCTGGCGCTGCGCGGCGACGTCTCGGACGCAGCCTCGGTGCAGAGCATGGTGGACGCGGTGGGCGCGACATTCGGCCGCCTCGACATCCTGGTCAACAACGCCGGATTGGCGGTGGGGCCGGCGCCGGTGGTGGCCATGGAGGAGGCAGCCTGGCGCCGCACGCTGGAGGTCAACGCCACCGGCACATTCCTGTGCTGCAAGCACGCCCTGCCGCTGATGATCGAGGGCGGCCGCGGGGGACGGATTGTCAACATGGCTTCGCTCGCAGCCGACCGGCCCAGGATCTATGCCTCGGCGTACGCCGCCAGCAAGGCGGCTGTCGTGGCCCTTACCCGTGCGCTGGCGCTCGAGGTAGCCGAGTTCGGCATCACGGTGAACGCCGTGTTGCCCGGAGACATCGACACGGCCTTCAAGCAATGGTCTCTCGAGCTCGAGGCGATGATCCGGGGCCAGCTCCACCGAGCAGGTGACGGCCGCACTGGTGGCGCGCATCCCGGTGGGCCGGATGGGCACGCCGGAGGATGTGGCCCATGCTGTTGCTTTTCTTGCCTCGCGCGAGGCCGGCTTTGTCACAGGCCAGGCCTATGTCCTGAGCGGCGGACGAGAGTGGACATAGCGAGGTCGTTCCCTGAAGCAGGAAAGGAAAAGCGATGAAACCCACACCCTTCCGTATCATCCGCATTGACTACCTGGCCTCTATCGGCGCGATCTTTCCCCTCGTCGCCTGGGCCATGGCGTTGGCCGCCCGCTTCTTCGATCCCGGTGCCGCCGCCTTCTTCCTGCGCTTTGCGCCGGCCGTCACCGCGGCAGGGCTAGTCGTCGTCGCCTGGCGGGTGTGGCTCATCCGTTCCGTCATCAGCAGCGGCACAGAGGTGCCCGGCGTCATCACCGGTTCCGGCTTTTTCCGCGGCCGCGGCCGGGTGGAATACGTCTACACCTACCGGGGCACCAAGTACCAGGGGGGCAACGCCGTCCAGGCCAGCGACACGACCCGATCCCTGGTGCCCGGCCGGGACGTCACCGTGATGGTCGATCCGCTCAAGCCCAAGCGCGCGTTCGTGCGCGAGCTCTACCTCTAGGTTCGGAGAAAGCATGATCCCGTTCGGCGGCACCTACACCAAGAAGCAGTGGTCGCGAGGCATCCACCTGGCCATGTACCCCACCGGGCGTGCCCTGGTTCTGCGCCTGCTGGCGCTGGCGCTGGTCCTGGCCGGCGCCGGCCTCATCGTGGCAACCCTGGTCCAGGGGGAGGCAAATGTGTCCAGGCTCGTGCGGCTGGCGGTGGGCATCGCCTTCCTGGGCTACTGGGTACTCCAGCCCTATGTTCGTGCGTGGCGCGAGGCAGCCCGGCCCTGGCGCGGCTCGGCCGCCCAACCGAGCCTGAAGGGAGTCATTTCGGGCGAGGGGATCCTATCGAACGCCTCGGCTACGGGAGCAGTCGAAACGTGGGATACCTTCCTGCGGGCCCGCGTGCGCGACGACCTGGTGGTGCTGTTGGGCGCCGACGGGCTTGCGACCGTCCTGCCGCGCGAGTTCTTTGCGACGGAGGACGATTGGCAGGGGTTCCGGGTCATGGTTGATTTCAACGTAGTGCGCCCCAAGTAACCCGATCAGACCATGGAGGTGACAGGATGTCAGTGAGAAAAGCTCTGTTGGCTGCAATGGCTTGCCTGCTGGCCCTGCTATTGGGCCTGCCGGGGCAGGCTCCGGCCGTACATGCCGACTTGGCCGACCCGGGTCCCTATGGCGCCGGCCGGCAGATCGTGACCATCCCCCGTCCCGGAGGCGAGACCTTCACGGCCCAGTTGTTCTACCCTGCCACCTCGACCGGGAACGGCGCCCCCTACGACGGAAGCGGCGCGCCCTACCCGGCGGTAACGTTCGGGCACGCCTTCGTGGTCCACCCAGATCGCTATCGCTCCACGATGGAGCACATGGCGTCCCACGGCTACCTGGTCGTTGCGCCCGAGTCATACACGAGCCCCTGGTTCCCCAGCCACCAGGGCTTCGCGGACGACTTTCGCTACAGCCTGGACTACCTGGAGGCGCGAAACGCCGACCCAGGGTCTTGGCTCTACGCCCAGGTGGACACGGCCCACTTGGGCATGGCCGGGCACTCCATGGGCGGAGGATCGAGCATCCTGGCGACGGCAGTCGATCCCCGCGTGAAGGCGCTGGCGACGCTGGCCGCGGCCGAGACGGATCCTTCCGCCATCGCCCAGATGGCCAATATCGGGGTACCGGCGCGGCTGCTCACGGGCAACGAGGACGGCACGGTGGATTGGGAGACCAACACGCTGGCGATGTACAACGCCGGCTTGCCGCCGCGGCAATTGCCGCTCATCCTGGGCGGCTGGCACTGCGGCTTCATGGACAGCAACATCCTCTTCTGCGACTCGGGCTCCCTGCCACGCGCCGAGCAGCTCGAGATCACGCGCCGCGAGCTGGTGACCTTCTTCGACCTATACCTCAAGCCGGATGCCGGCACCTGGCGGGAGGTGTGGGGACCAGAACGGGCGGACGATCCGCGCATCGTGCTGCAATCGGAGGCCGGGATCGACGTGAGCCCTCAGAGCCAGACAGGACAGGGAGTGCCGGGCAGCATTGTGTCCTACGAGCTGACCGTCACCAACCTGGACACACAGGCCGGCAGCTACACCATGCTGGCCGAGGACGACACCTGGCCTCCGGCCCCTGCCCCGTGGCCGACGGCGTTCAATCCTGCACAAACGCCCGTGTTGAGTCCGGGGGAATCGACGCAGGTGATCGTGCAGGTGCAGCTCCCCGGCGCGCCCGGCCCCGAGGAGACGATCCTGGTCAGCGCGCGCTCTGACCTCGACGGCGGCACCCGGCAGTACGCGGCGGTGACGTCGGGCTTTGTCAGCCAGACCATGCACATCGGCAACATCCGCCTCAAGTACCAGGTGGGCAGCGGGGGTGCCTACCGCCTCACTGGCCAAGTGCCGGTGCTGGACGGCGCCCAAGCGCCGGTGGCAGGGGCGACGGTGACGGCCGAATGGACGCTGCCCAACGGGCAGACAATCGTGCGCACGGCGGTGACGGCAGCCAACGGAGCAGCCCGCTTCCAGGTCAACTCGCGCCAGCAGGGGCTGCATGTCCTGACGGTGTTGGACGTGCAGTCCCCGGGCTACGTCTACGATCCGGGCCAGAACCTGGAGACAAGCGAAGAGCTGATGGTGCCCTGAACCCGGTTCACCTGGACGTACCCTCCGGATCGTACGGCTCTTTGCGCACGTGCGCGATCCGGCTGCGCGTGGCATGGTTGGCGATGAGCATCAGCAGCACCGCCAGGAAAAGCGCCGCAGGCACGGTCAGGAGAACGCACAGGGCAATAAGCAGCGCCACGATCAGCCCCAGCACGATCGAAAAGGCCGGCGTCACGATCACCAGCGCCAGCGCGTTGCGCAGCGCGAGGAACAGCCTTTCGTCCTTCATCTCCAGGAGCATGGGGAACCAGTAGAGCTGCGCAAGCAGCCAGTAGACGGCCACCACGATCCATGCGCTCAGCGCGACGACCGCCCACTGGCCCTGGATGACCACCAGGTAGAAGCGGATATTCACGCCGATCAGGAACAGGACGACGACGTTGATCAGCGCCACCAACAGGCTCTTGGCCCAGTAGCGCCGCACCCCGGTGGCGAAGGTTGCCCAGCCCACAGCCACCCCGCGCGTGATCTGGTTTGCCACGAAGCAGAGCCCGGCCGAGATGACCGGGAGCGGCAGCAGTATCAGAGCCGTCAGGGCAAAGACCCAGCCCAGGCCGGCATTGCGCAGCCCAAAGGCCGGAACGGCCAGGAGGAGCACGTTCAGGGTCCACAGCACGTTCAGTGCTATCAGGAACGCGAACTCGTCCCACAGGTTCTTGAGACTGCGCCAGGTGATGAACAGGGCATCGCGCATGTTTCGCCGGTAACCTCCCTCTGCCAGACCGATGCGGGGGCACTATAGCACAGCCTCGGAGGGCTGTCAATCATGCGGCCAAAGGACCCGGCGGGGCGTTTGACAAGCGCGATCGGCCATGCTATACTTCCCCGGCCGAGACCAGACCGGTCCCGGGCTTGCAGTGGGATCCTGCTTGGAGTGGACTGAATGCGCCTGTCCAGGCTGCTTGGCCGGACCTTTCGCCAGCCACCGGCCGACGCCCACCTGATCAGCCACCAGCTCCTGGTGCGTGGCGGCTTCGTGCGCGCCCTGGAGGGAGGGCCCTTTGCCTGGCTGCCCCTCGGCCAATGGGCCCTGCTCAAGCTCCAGTCGCTCGTGCGCGACACGCTTGCCCGGATGGGTGCCCAGGAGGTCGGCGCTCCCGCAGCCGTGTCGCTCGCGGACGCCACGATGGGACATGTCGTCGGCCGCGAAGTCGACTCCTACCGGCAGCTTCCGCTGCTGCTCCTCAAGATGACCACCCAGGCACAGCCTCAGGCCGCCGCCCGCGCCGGGCTCTTTGGCGCGGAGGAGCGTGCCGTGGCCGAGATCGCCGCTTTTGGCCGCTCCCCCGGCACAGATTGTCCCGCCCGGGTCGAGGCGGCACTTCAAGCGGTGCTCGGGGCCTGCGACGTGTCGGGGCTGTGGGCCGAGGCGGGCCCGGGCACCAGCGCGGCCTATCTCCCTCACCCCGCCGGCGAGGCGGCGCTCATCCGCTGCCCCTCCTGCGGGCGTGCCACAGAGCGCTCCTGGTCCACGACGACGTGGTCTCCCCCACCCGACGAGCCGGAGCTCCCCACCGAGCCGGTCGCGACGCCGGGCTGCGACACCATTGCCTCCCTGGCCGAGTTCCTGGACATCCCCGCCACACGCACACTGAAGATGGTATTCTGCTCCGTGCAGGGCCGGGTCACCTGCGTCGTCATTCGCGGCGACCGGCAGGTGGACGAGGCCAAGCTGGCGCGCCTGCTGGGCACGGACCAGTCCTACCCCAGCCTGGAAGGGGAGCTGGCGGCGGTGGGGGCCGTCGGCGGCTATGCCTCGCCGATCGGCCTGGACCCCAACCGGGTGCGGGTGGTGGCCGACCTGTCGGTGCGGTCGGGCAAGAACTATGTCAGCGGCGCCAACCGGGCCGGCTACCACATCCAAAACGTGAACGTGCCGCGCGACTTTGTGCCCGGGGAATGGGCCGACCTGGCCCTCGTCGAGGCAGGGGACCCCTGCCCCGAATGTGGCATGCCCCTCGAGATCGAACAGGGGTTCGAGCTCGCCCGCGCCTGCCCGCCTGCGCAGGCCGGGGCGGAGTACCAGGACGAAGCCGGGCACGCCCAGCCCTTGTGGACGGCCCAGGGCCGGCTCGACCTGGTGCGCCTCCTGGCCGCCGTCGTCGAAGGGCATCACGACGAGTACGGCATCCGCTGGCCGGTTGCCTGCGCACCCTATGACGTTCACCTCGTCGCCCTCGACCTGCGCGAGGAGGCGGTGGCGACCCAGGCCGAGGCGCTCTATGGCCGGCTGTCGACCCAGGGGTTTGCGGTGCTCCTGGACGACCGGGACCTGAGCGCGGGTGTCAAGTTCAACGATGCCGACCTGATCGGCCTCCCGCTGCGGCTGACCCTTGGCAAGCGCTGGCTGGCCGACGGCCGGATCGAGGCCAAGTGGCGGGCCGGCGCCGAGCGGCTCCGGCTGGACGAGGCAGAGCTGGAGGCCGAGTTGGCCCGTCTGCGCCCGTCTCGAGGCTAGAAAGGAGGAGAGCATGGCGTCCCTTTCTTTTCCCGACCAGGTGTATGCCGTGGTGCAGCGCATCCCGCCGGGCAAGGTAGCCACCTACGGCCAGATTGCCCGGCTGCTGGGGCGGCCACGCGGGGCGCGCGAGGTAGGCTGGGCGCTGCGCGACCTGCCCGACGGCATGGACGTGCCGTGGCAGCGGGTGATCAATGCCCAGGGCCGGGTCAGCTTCCCGCCCGGCAGCCAGGGTGCCGCTGAGCAGCAGGCGATGCTCGAGGCGGAGGGGATCGTCTTTCGCCCAGATGGCAGCATCGATCTCAAGGCCTATGGCTGGGAAGGCCTGGATCTGGGCGAGCAATACGAGCTGCGCTCGGGCGACGCGCCGGGCGGGCCGGGCACACCGCAGTTGTCCCTGGGCATTTGAAGGGGCGACCCTCTCTGGCCGCCCGTACGTCCGGTATCTGATAACAGGCGCATCAAAGCAGAAAAACGGAGGCCTCAATGACGAGTAGTGAGCAGAAGAGCTACAACCGTGTGGTCAACGGCTGGTGCTGGTACGACTGGGCCAACTCGGCCTTTGCCACGACCATCCTGGCGGCCGTGCTGCCCGTCTACTACAGCGGGGTGGCGGGGGCCACCCTGCCCAGCGAAGCCCGGGCTACTGCCTACTGGAGCCTGGGCCTGACCATCTCGCTCCTGATCGTGGCCATCCTTTCCCCGATCCTGGGCACGGTGTCCGACGTAATGCGCGGCAAGAAACGGTTCCTTGCCATCTTTGCCGGCCTGGGCATCCTGGGGACGGCCCTGCTGGTGCTGGTCAGTACCGGCGACTGGCTGCTGGCCTCGATCCTGGCCATCCTGGGCCGGGTGGGGTTCAACGGCTCGATCACCTTCTACGACGCGCTTGCTGCCCCATGTCGCCCGAGAAGACGACCGGGACCGGGTTTCGGCGCGGGGCTATGCGCTCGGCTACCTGGGCGGTGGCATCCTGCTGGCGGTCAACGTGGTGATGATTTTCACCCTGGGCAACAACTGGGGCTCGCGGCTGTCGTTCCTGAGCGTGGCCATCTGGTGGGCCGTCTTTTCCATCCCCCTCTTCCGCCGCGTGCCAGAACCGCCCACCGCCACGGAGGCCCTCAAGCCCGGTGAGAGCGTCTGGACCGCGAGCTTCCGGCGGATAGCAGGAACCTTTGGCGACATCCGCCGCTACAAGGAGCTGTTCAAGTACCTGATCGCCTTCCTCATCTACAACGACGGCATCGGCACGATCATCGGCGTGGCAGCCATCTATGGCGCAGAGCTGGGCTTTGGCACCATAGAGCTCATCCTGGCGCTTCTGCTGGTCCAGTTCGTGGCCGGCCCCTACGCCCTGATCTTTGGCAGCCTGCCGGTACGGGAGGGCGAGGACCCATCGAGCAAGGCAGCCCGGCGGCGGCCCGTCTACCTGGCCTTTATCCTGTTCAGCCTGGTCGCCCTGCCGCTCGCCGGCATCGGCGGCCGGTACGTGCTGCCCGGCACCCTCTCCGGCGCCCCCCTGCCCGCCTACGAAGCCACCGCCACAGCCGTGGGCGAAGGCACCTTCCCGGCCGGCGACGCCGCGCTGGACTACACCGGCACATGGAAGAGCGAGACCATCTCGGCCAAAGTGGTGCGCGAGGACGCGGACGTGCTGTATGCCACGACGGCGGAGCCCGGGGCGCGGGCAGACCTGGCCTTCAACGGCCAGAAGGTCGAGATGATCTACAGCACCGGCCCCGACCGGGGCATCTGGGCGGTGGAGATCGACGGCGAGCCACTGATCGACGACGAGACCGGCGGCCCGCTGACGATCAACGGCTACAACGAGACGGTACGCTACGGGGTGCGCACCAAGCTCCAGGCCGGCGCGCCGGGCGTCCATACGCTGAGCCTGATCAATACCGGCACGAAGGATGCCAAGAGCCAGGGTACGGTCATGGCCCTGGCCCAGGTCAGCGTCCTGCCGCCAATCCGCAAGAGCAACTTGGGCGTGGTCATCGGACTCGTGGTGGCACTGGAGGCGATTGGCTTCGCACTGGCATGGCTGCTGGGCAAGCCGCTTTTCGGCAAGCTGGCGGCCCGGTTGGACACCCGGACGAGCATCATCCTAGCGCTGATCGTCTATGCCGCCATCGCCGTCTGGGGCTTTTTCCTGGACTCGGTCATCGAGTTCTGGTTCCTGGCGTGGATGGTTGCGGTCGTGCAGGGCGGCAGCCAGGCCCTCAGCCGCAGCATGTACGCGCACCTGTCGCCGGCGGCCAAGAGCGGCGAGTTCTTTGGGCTCTTTGCGATCATGGAAAAGTTCTCGTCGCTGCTGGGGCCGCTGCTGTTTGCCGCGGCGGGGATCCTCTTCAACAGCAGCCGGCCGGCGGTGCTGAGCCTGATCGCCTTCTTCATCGTCGGCATCGTGCTGCTGCTCTTCGTCGACGTGAAGGAGGGCCATCGCGTCGCGAAGGAAGAAGACGCCAAGCTCACGCAGGGCTAGCGGGTATGTCCACAGGCAGTAGGGACGATGCTCGTCCCTACTGCCTGTTCACTCCGTAGAAACGCTGGATCACCGCATAGCCGGCCAGCAGGCCGACCACAGTGCCCACGCTGGCGAAGATACTCTTGCCTGTGAGAATGACCCCGCCTAACCCGATGACAAGGCCCACCACCAGGCTGACCGCCATGAACACCAGGATCGCGCGTGCCGTGTTGCCCTTGACGGCGGCGGAGGCCCTTTGTACGGCCTCGGTAGACACCTCCCCGGAGGCCACGGACCCACGGAAGGCGTCCACTTCGGCCTGCCACACCGCGCGCTCCTTGTCGGTCACCCACTGGCCCGTGGTGTTGACCGAGAAGATGGCGGCCACAGACGTGGTGCCGGCATCGATGGGGGTGACCCTAACCCGGGCCTTCGCCTGCCACTTGCGGGGCGAGAACGACGTCATAGAGCCCAGGGCCGAGCCCCGCCGGAACTCGAGGGCGCCGGTCCCGGCAGGTGAATAGCCGGCCTGGGTAAAGTGGCTCTGGATCCGCTCCCTCACGACCTGTTCGGCCTCGGGCACGTGGAAATCGACCTGCAGTTCCATGGACCAACCTCCTTGCAGTTCTGAAGCCTTCCCGTATAATGGTTGCTGCCCCTTCACAGGACAAAAGGATGGGGTTCCTGCCTGCACGATACAACAGCTCTGCCACTCTGTCAAGGACACATGATACCTCAAGGTCTACTCGATATCGAGTGGGCATGGGCGCGGAGCCAGTCAACGGTCAAAGAGCGGATTTGACGCAGTTTGGGCATGTATGGTATACTCGCACGCGTGAGGAACCAGATGCAAGTTGCCGTTCGCGCCGCCCTGCCTTCGGGCACCGGCCACAGGGGCTCTCAACGTCAGCCGCTCTATCGCTGTGAGCGGTACGATTCGTACGCGAGGATCCCGGGGCAGCCGGCTATTGCTTGAGAGGGCACTGGCCGGTCCAGTGCAGAGCCACGACAGCCCCGGTGATCGAGACCGGGGCTGCTTTTTTGTCCGGCGGAAAGGAGCGAGAGATGGAAGAGAATGTGTTTGACGTCCTATCGGAGCGCGGCTTCATCGAGCAGGTATCCGATGCGGTGGGCCTGCGCGCCGCACTGGAAAAGCCCGTCACCTGCTACGTGGGCTTTGATCCGAGCGGCCCCAGCTTTCACGTGGGCAGCCTGGTGCCGATCATGGCCTTGGCGCACATGCAGCGCCACGGCCACCGCATCATTGCCATCGTCGGCGGCGGCACCGGCATGGTAGGCGATCCCAGCGGCAAGACCGAGATGCGCAAGCTGCTGCCCCTGGACAAGGTCGATGCCAACGTCGAGTCGCTCAAGGTGCAGCTCGCCGGCCTGCTCGACTTTTCCGAGGGCCGGGGCCTGATGTTCAACAACGCAGACTGGCTGAGATCGCTCAACTACGTGCAGTTTCTGCGCAGCATCGGCCTGCACTTTTCCGTGAACCGCATGCTGGCCGCCGAGTCGTACCGCGTGCGCTACGAAGGCGAAGGCGGGCTGAACTTTCTCGAGTTCAACTACATGCTGCTGCAGGCCTACGACTTTTTGCACCTGTACCGCACCTTTGGCTGCACCCTCCAGATGGGCGGCAACGACCAGTGGGGCAATATCCTGGCCGGCGCCGACCTGATCCGGCGGGAAGACGGCGCCGAGGTCTTGGCGGCCACCTTCCCGCTGATCACGACCGGGTCGGGCGCCAAGATGGGAAAAACGGCCAAGGGAGCGATTTGGCTGGATCCGGAGATGCTGTCGCCTTTCCAGTACTACCAGTTCTGGATCAACGCGGAGGATGCCGACACCGGCCGCTTCCTTGCCCTCTTCACCTTCCTGCCCATGGACCAGGTGAGGGACCTGGGCCGGCTGGCAGGCGCCGACAGCCGGCAGGCCAAGGAAGTGCTGGCCTTCGAGGCGACCAAGATCCTGCACGGGGAGGCCGCGGCCGTAGAGGCGCGGGAGGCATCGCGCCGGCTCTTTGGCGGAGGCGTCGCAGGGGATGCCCTGCCTTCCACCGAGCTGGAGCCGGCCGAGCTGGCAGCCGGGATCCCGGCCCCCGACCTCTTTTTCCGGGTCGGGCTCTGCTCGTCACGCGCCGACGCCCGGCGGCTGATCCAGCAGGGAGGCGCCTACGTGAATGACGTGCCGGTTGCCGGCGTGGACGATCGCATCACGGCCGAGCACTTGCAGGACGGGGCGATCCTGCTGCGGGCCGGCAAGAAGCGGTATCACCGCGTCATCGCACAATAAAAACAGGGTCTGAGGGCACGGACGTTCAGCGCCCTCAGACCCCTCACTTGCTCAGCGGTTCTACCCCATCCCAGGCACGACGTCCCGCTTGCTCTGCCAGATGGACCAGAGCACGATGGCGGCCAAGATAACCAGGGCGACGTACATGCCCGGCTTGCCCTGGCCCTCCACGATCAGTGGTGCGGCCAGCAGGCTGATCAGATTGACGACCTTGATCATCGGGTTGAGCGCCGGCCCGGCGGTGTCCTTGAGCGGATCGCCGACGGTGTCTCCCTCCACGGCAGCCTTGTGGGCAGGCGACCCCTTGCCGCCAAAGTGCCCATCCTCGACGTACTTCTTGGCGTTGTCCAACGCTCCACCCGCAATGGCCATAAAGACGGCCATCAACTGGCCGCTCAGGATCACGCCGGCCAGGAAGGCTCCCAGCGCCTTGACATCGAAGAGAACGCCCACCAGGAGCGGCAGGGCTACCGAGAGGGCCACCAAGGGGACCAGCTCTTTCTGCGCGGCGGCCGTGGTAATGCCGACCACCTTGCCATAGTCCGGGGTTACCGTGCCCTCCAGCACACCCTTGACCTTGAACTGCTTGCGCACTTCGTGCACGACCAGGTTGGCGCCGCGGGCTACGGCGCGCAGGGAAAAGGCCGAGAAGATGAAGGGCAAGGCGCCGCCCAGCAGGAAGCCGATGGTCCCCGTCAGAGTCGAGACCGGGATGCCCTGGTCGAGCAGCTTCAGGAACTGCTCAACCCCCATCCCCTCCAAGCCACCAAAGGGCAGCGTCAGGGCGTCCGCCACGAAAGAGAAGAAGAGGGAGGTCGCAGCGATCACGGCCGAGGCGATGGCGATCTGCTTGGTGATCGCCTTGGTGGTGTTGCCCACGGCGTCCAGCTCGGCCAGGATCTTCCAGGCCTTTTTGCCGACGTGGGCCATTTCGCCGATGCCGTTGGCATTGTCCGAGATCGGCCCAAAGGCATCCATGGCCACGTTGTTGCCGGTGTGGGACAGCATGCCAATGCCGACCATCGCCACACCGTAGAGCGTATAGATCAAGCCGTCGTTGCGAAAGATCAGGTAACTGGCGGCCAATGCCACGACGATGGCCACCAGGCTCCACACACTGGCCTCCATACCCACCGCCAGGCCCGAGAGGATGGTGGTAGCCGAGCCGGTCTGGGTCGATTCGGCGATCTCGCGCACCGGCTTCTTCTTGATCGAGGTAAAGAGGGAGGTCAGCGGGTTAAAGGCCACGGCCAGACCCACACCAATGGCGTTGAGCGTGGCCAACTGCCACTCCTGGGCATAGAGGATGGAGAAGACAAAGGCCCAGACGACAGTATTGATCGAGGACACCTCGTAGGATCGGAACATGGCCCCCTCGGCGTCCTTGGCCCGCAGGAACTTGATCGGGAACTTTTCCCAGATGGGGACCGTGAAGGTGCCCATGATCGAGGAGATGACGCCGATGGCACGCACGATCAGCGGGTAGACAATCCAGCTGTATGTGGCCGGTCATGCCGTACAAGAAGAGGCCCAAGATCAGCGTCGAAACGATGGTGACCTCGTAGCTCTCAAAGATGTCGGCGGCCATACCGGCGCAGTCGCCCACGTTGTCGCCCACCAGGTCGGCCACGACGGCCGCGTTGCGCGGGTCATCCTCGGGCAGGCCCTGCTCCACCTTGCCCACCAGGTCGGCGCCCACGTCGGCCGCCTTGGTGTAGATACCTCCCCCGATCCTCATGAAGAGGGCGACCAGGGTGCCGCCAAAGCCAAAGCCCAACAGGGCATCGGGGGCCGCCTTGCCAAAGATCATGAAGATGATCGTGCCGCCCAGCAGGCCCAAGCCGTCGGTCAGCATGCCGGTGAAGGTGCCGGCCCGGTAGGCGACCGTCAGCGCCCCGTTGTAGTTCTCCTTGACCGCCATGGCTGCGACGCGGATGTTGCCCTCGATGGCGACGCGCATGCCAAGCTGCCCGACCAGGGTCGAGAACAGGGCCCCGGCGATGAAGGCGAGCATGCGCCCAAAGCCGATGCCCAGCCGTGCTGCCTGCACGTTGCCGCCGAACATCTCCAGTGCCTGGGCACTCGGCTTGACCACGTAGACGCTGAAGAAGAGCGCCACGGCCAGCACGCCCAGGATAGGCAGGATCGTGCGCAGCTGCCGCCCCAGATAGGCGTTGGCGCCGACCTTGATGGCGCTCCACACCTTCTGCATGGCCTGGGTGCCCTTGTCCCGTCGCAGCGTGTCGCGCCACAGCCAGTAGGCATATCGCCAAGCTGATGAACGCCACGACGATGACGCCCCAGAGCATCCCTTGCTCCAAACCATTGAGGTCCCCCATTGCGATGAATCCTCCTCGTTGAAGTGAGATATCGGGCTATTTTACAGGAGCTCCCAAGGCTTGTCAAATGAACGTTTTTTAATCTCTCGTTCATGTTCTATTAATCTATGCGTGGTATTCTTCCTCAGTTTTCCGATCGTTCGTCGAGTCTACCCTATGCCAAGTGCCCGAAACTGGGGTCTTCCCTTCTTCAAATTCCGTGGTATACTATGCACAGCATACGAATTGTCAGCCAAAGGACGGCAGGTCTTGAGATCTGGCAACGCCGACTCTCTAGCGGCATAGGAGGTGGCCTAGGTTGGCGGAGGTAGAATTGGAGCAAGAGAGCAACTCTGCGACTCCCGAAAACGTAGAGGAAGAGCCAAGCCCGATCGAGATGTTGTTGGGTCTTGGGGGAAGCCAAGGCTACGTCACGTACGACGACCTCATGAAGGCGATCCCCGAGGCTGAGCTGAACATTGAGCAACTGGAGGATGCCTTGGCTGCGCTTATTGAGCGTGGTATCGAGATCAGTGATACAGAACTTGTCGAGCCGGTCATCGTAGTAGAGGAAGAAGTAAGGAAAGAGGTCGATATCGTGCAGAGCTCACCGGCGGATCTGGATCTCTCGGCCATCGACGTAGACGATTCGATCAGCCTTTACCTGAAAGAAATCGGGCGGATTCCGCTGCTCACGGCCGAACAGGAAGTGTCCCTGGCCAAGCGCATGGAGGCCGCCCGGGATGCCAAGAGGAACCTCAGCAAAGATGGAAGATTGTCGCAGGACGAGCGCCAAAGGCTAAGGGAGATCATCCGCGACGGCAAGGCGGCCAAAGAGCACCTGATCAAGGCCAACTCGCGCCTGGTGGTGAGCGTAGCCAAGAAGTACGTGGGACGTGGGGTGCCTTTCCTGGACCTGATCCAGGAGGGGAACATTGGCCTGATCCGCGCAGTGAAAAAGTTCGACTATCACCGCGGGTACAAGTTCTCCACCTACGCCACATGGTGGATCCGCCAGGCAGTGACGCGGGCCATCGCCGACCAAGGCCGCACCATCCGCGTGCCGGTGCACATGTACGAGCAGATCAACCGCCTGGCGCGCGTCTCGCGCCAGTTGGTCCAGGAGCTAGGACGCGATCCCACCATGGAAGAGATCGCGGGCGAGCTAGGCGTGACCGCCAAGAAGGTGGAGCGCACCATCAAGGTCTCGCAGCGGCCGCTCTCCCTGGAAATGCCGGTCGGCGAGGAAGACGATAGCTTCCTGGGCGACTTTATCGAGGACAGCGAAGCGCCATCGCCGACCGACCAGGCCTCGCACCAGCTTCTCCGGGAGCAGATCGACTCGATCTTCTCGTCGCTCACTCCGCGCGAGGTGCGCATCCTGCAATTGCGCTTTGGCCTGGTGGACGGCTATGCCTACACTCTCGAAGAGGTGGGAAAAAAGTTCGGCGTCACCCGCGAGCGGATTCGCCAGATCGAGGCCCAGGCGCTGGGCCGGCTGCGCCATCCCAGCCGCAGCCGAAAGCTGCGCGACTTTCTCACCTAGCGTTCGAATCGCAACAGGGTTGAGACATCCGAAGTCTTGGAGACTTCGGATGTCTTGTTATTCACCTCGAAGCCTTTCTTGCGCTCCCGGCCCCTGTTCTGTATAATGGGCGTTCAGCCTAGCAAAGGGGATACCACATGAGCAACAAGAAACGCTCGCAGTCCCGTCCCATCTCTCGCAAAGGGAAGCAGCCGTCAGGAGGCGCTGGGTCGCTCGTCCTGCCTATCCTCGTCGGCCTGGTGGTCGTGGCCTTTATCGTCTTCGCCATCGTCCTCTCCGAAAAACGGCAGGCACCCGTTACGACCGGCGCGATCCAGAACACCCTATCGGTGCCCGTGGTCACGGCCCAGCCGAACCCCACCACGACGATTCCTTTCCCAAGCATCGAGCGGGTCTCGGTGAAGCAGACGGTGGAGTTGATGGACAAGGGCAAGGCGGTGCTGGTAGATGTGCGGTCCCAGGCGTCGTATGACCAGTCGCACGCGGTTGGGGCCGTCTCCTTCCCGGAAGAAACGATCGACGAGCAGTATACCGAGCTGCCCAAGGACACGCTGTTGGTCCTGTACTGTACCTGAAGCCAGGAACAGCAGAGTGCCCGTGTGGCAACAAGACTCATCGAGCTGGGCGTCACCAACGTCAAAACCCTGCTGGGCGGCTTTGGCTCCTGGCAGAGCAATGGAATGGCCGTCGAGTCATCCACTAGCCCCTAGACATCCAGCATGTCGCGGCTGCGATTTCGGACGGTAGCGCTCATCGCCGTACTGGCCCTGTTGGCCGGGCTGCTGGGCTTTTTCCTGATCCGCTTCGCGATCTCCAGCAGCTCGACCGACAAGGAATTCGCTCCGGCGCGCGCGATCCCCAACACGGACGTCAACCCCTACGGCGCCAACTTTTTCCTCGCGCGCGAGGTCGAGCCCTGGAAGAGAGAGCGAACGGTCGAGATGGCCCAGGCGGCCGGCATCGGCTGGGCCAAGCAGGAATTCTCCTGGGCCGAGATTGAGCCGCTGCGCAAAGGCGAGTTCATCAACTCTGTCACGGGCGACCCCAGTTGGGCCAAGTTCGACGAAATCGTCGACCTCTACCGGAGCCGCGGCATCCAGGTCATCGCCCGCCTGGATCGAGCGCCGGCGTGGGCCCGCCCTGCCGGCAGCCGCGCCGAGACCCCGCCCTTCGACATGGAAGATTTCGGGGACTTTGTCTACGCCTTTGTCGAGCACTACTCCGGGCAGGTGCAGTACATCCAGATTTGGAATGAGCCGAACATCTATCCCGAGTGGGGCGAGCAGCCCGTCGACCCGGCTGCCTACGTCGAGATGCTCCAAATCGCCTTCGAGCGGGCCAAAGAGGCAGACCCCGACGTCTACGTGCTCTCCGCCCCCTTGGCCGAGACGCTGGGCGAGCCTCACCCAGAGGCGGGCAAATGGCGCTCGATGTCCGACCTCGATTACCTGGAGGCGATGTACGAGGCAGGCGCCAAGGACAGCTTTGACATCCTCTCGACCAACGCCTTCGGCTTTGACCTTCCGCCAGCCGATCCGCCTGACCCCGAGGTGCTGAACTTCCGCCGGGTGGAGCTGCAGCGCGCGATCATGGAGCGCAACGGCGACGGCGGCAAGGCGGTGTGGATCAACGAGTATGGCTGGAACGCGGCGCCCGATACCTTTACCGAGGAAGAGCTGACCTGGAAGCGGGTCAGCGAGGAAGAGCAGGCCGAATACCTCCTGCAGGGTATCGAGTACGGCCGGGCGAATTGGCCCTGGGTGGGGGTCTTTAACATCTGGTACTTCCGCCAGACGGGCCAGCAGTACACGCCGGAAGAGCCTGCCTACTACTTTCGCGTGGTCGACGTCGACTTTACCCCGCGCCGGGTCTACGACGGCGTGCGCGACGCCACCCCCGGCCTGGCCGTGGCTTCGG
Source organism: uncultured Chloroflexia bacterium (assembly GCA_963701775.1). GTDB lineage: Bacteria > Chloroflexota > Anaerolineae > JAAYZQ01 > JAAYZQ01 > DAOQVR01. Next base: position 177,990 of record CAVPBH010000017.1, on the reverse strand, counting down.
CGGGGCACTTTGAGGAGACCAACCCTTCAGTCTCGGTCGACGCCGGCTGGCGCAAGATCATCGCCGCTGAGGCCAGCGGGCAGTCTATGCTCGAGAACGACGCAATCGATGCCAGCGTCACCTTCACCTTCCGCGGCCACTCGGTGGACCTGATCGCCCGCCAGGACCCGCGCGGCGGGCGGCTTCTGGTGACCCTGGACGGCCGCAACGTCGACGGCCTGCCCGGCGACGACCAGGGCCGCTCTTACATTGACCTGCAGGCCCCGACCATGGCGTGGCAGGTACGCCTGCCCATCGCCTCGGGCCTGGCGCCCGGCCAGCACGTGCTGCGGCTGACGGTCAGTGGAAACAGGTTTTCCAACGTGGATGCGTTCGAGGTGAATGCCGGGCAGCCGCCGGCCTTTCCCGTCGTGCCCGTGAGCGGTCTGGCTGCCGGGACCCTGATCGCAGCCGCGGCGCTCGCCTGGGACCTGCGCCGCCGGCCCCGCCGCGAGCAGTACTTCTAGCTTCCTCTCAGGCCGACGCGCGGGGAGCGACATGCTCCCGGCAGAAGGCCAGCTCCCGGCGCAGGTGGGCGAGCACCTTCCCCTCGTCCTCGGCTTCGAGCGCCTCCGGGTGCAGCTCCACCGAGATGCTGCCGGCGTACTCATCCTCGGCCAGCAGCCGGAGAAAATCCGCGACGGGCACCTGCCCCCGCGAAGGCAGCAGATGCTCCCTGCCCCCGGAAAAGTTGGACAGGTGGACGTGGATCACGCGCTCCCTCCAGCGCCGGTAGAGCCCCACCACGTCCAGGCCCCAGGTCGCCAGGTGGGTGGTGTCCAGGGTCAGGTGCGGGAAACCGTCCAGCGCCTCCAGGTCGTTGAAGGCGTGAAAATCCACCCGGAACCCCAACAGACGCTTGGCCGGCATGTTCTCGACGCCCACGCGCACCCCTTCTGCGGCCTCGAAGGCAGGCAGGTCGTGCAGCAGCAGGCGCCGGTAGTCGCCGTCGCGGAGAGGCCACGGCACCGGCAGCAGGAGAGGCTTCGAGCGCGTGCCGAACAGCTCTACCTTGATTGCCAGCATGCGCAGCGGCAAGTGAGCGACGACGACCGGCGCCCCGACCTCGCGGGCCACGGCAGCCGAGGCACGCAGCCGGCCGAGCGAGCCGGCAGGCCAGCCGGGCACATGCGGCACAAAAGGGTTGTGGACGGCCAAGATGGGCATGCCGGTGTCCCGGCTGACCCGGCGCAAGTAGGCGGGGTGGCGGCCGTCCCAGCGGTGATCCATCAGCACCTCGACGCCGTCAAAGCCTGCCTGCGCAGCCAGCTCAAAGACACGGGCAATGCCATACGTGTAGAGCGAGCCGGTGGAGAGTGCGATGGGGATGGGTGTCACAGAAGTCCTCAGGCGGCAAAGAAGGCAGGCCAGATCAGCGCATCCAACACGCCGGTGTGAAGCGCAAAGAGCGCGGCCCCTGCCACGGCGGCCCAGTAGGCCCAGCGCGGCTGCCTGGGCCGGAGCCACAGCAGGGCAAGGACCAGGCCCACGGCTGCCAGGCCCACCAGTGCCAAGACCAGTCGAATCGCCACCCACAAACCAGGGTCCGGCTGCTGCACCATCCGTATAGTCAACGGCATCCAGAGCGCCGACGGGACCAGCATGGCGGCAAGGAGAAGGTTGAACAGGCCAAAGCCGAAACGCCCTCCGATGCGAGTGCGGCTTGGGTCAAGGCGGAACAGGAGGAAGTAGCTGAAGGCAAAGTACCCCAGCGCCGCCAGCAGCATGCCGGCGGTGTAGAGGGGCCGGAGTGAGTCGGGCACTCCACCCCACAGCGCCCCGCCCTCCCCGGGATGGGTGACCAGGCCGATTGCGTAGCTGCCGAGCACGGCGATCCCGCCCAGCACATTGATCCCGAGCATCCAGCGCTTCTGTGGGTGCATACTGATCCCTCCCTGGCCTACACGTTAAAGCGGATGGAGAGGATATCCCCATCCTGGACGACATAGTCGCGGCCCTGCAGGCGCAGGGTGCCCTGCTTGCGCGCCGCATCGAGCGAGCCCGCGGCGATCAGGTCGTTGTAGGCGACCACCTCGGCGCGGATAAAGCCGCGCGCCAGGTCGGAGTGGATCGCGCCGGCCGCCTCCAGCGCCGTGGCGCCCACCGGGACGGTCCAGCTCCGCACCTCGTCCTCGCCCACGGTGAAGAAGGATTGCAGGCCGAGCAAGCGATAGCTCAGCCGGATCATGCGGTGCAGGCCCGGCTCGGTGATCCCATACTCCACCAGGAAGAGCTTGGCGTCTTCGTCGTCGAGCTGCGCGATCTCCGCCTCCAGCCCGCCGCGCAGGCAGATCGCCTCGGTGCAGCGGTGCTCCGGCAGCAGATAGGCACACGGGTCGGTGACGCCGTCGTAGCCGACGTTCAGCAGCACCAGCACCGGCTTGCCGGTGAGGAACTGGTAGCCGCGGATCGACGTCTTTTCCTCCTCTGTCAGATCGAGGTCGCGCAGCGGGATTTCGGCCTCCAGCGTCTCCTTGAGGCGCCGGAGCAGGGCATCCATCGCCTCGTCGGCCTCCCGCTGGGCGTAGGCCTTTTTCTTGCCCAGGCGCTCGGCCAGCCGCTCCAGGCTGCGCTCGATGATCACCAGGTCGGAGAAGAGCAGCTCAAAGTCGATCGATTCCAGGTCGCGGGTCGGGTCGACCCGCCCGGCAGGATGGGGCACATCCTCGTCCTCGAAGGCGCGCACGACGTGCAGGAAGGCGTCGTTCTGGGCCACGGCGTTGAGCAGCGGGCCGCTCAGCCCGCCCTCCTGGCCGAGGCCGACGCGCAGGCCGGCGATGTCGTTGTACTGCACCTGGGCGTAGCCCGTCTTGCGCGGGTGGAACATGGCGACCAGGCGGTCGATGCGCGGGTCCGGCACGCGCACCATGGCCGTGTTGGTCTCGACCAGGCCGGTCGTGTAGGACGCCGTCTCGACCTGGCTGCGCGTCAGGGCGTTGAAGATGGTGGTCTTGGTGCTGTTGGGCAGACCGATGATCCCGATTTGCATACTGCCTCCGTCAAACGTCAAGCAAAGCGGCCATGTGGGCCGCTTCGCCGGGGGCATTGTACACCAGGGAGGGATGGAAGCAAACTGGCGGGGGGAGGCGGGCAATGCCCCCTACTCAAACACCACCACCTCTTTACCATGCAGCTTCTCCAGCACCCGGTCGGCGATGAGCTGCAGGCGGGAGGTGTCCGACACAAAGTTAAGGCTGTCCGTCGGCACGGTGAGCACCGGGCACAGGCGGAAGCCCTGCGCCCACGTCTCGTACAGGTCGTTGAGCTGCGTCAGGTACTCGCCGGCGATCTTTTGCTCATAGTCCCGCCCGCGCTGCCGGATCCGCTCCTGAAGCACCGGCACCGACGCCTGGAGATAGATCACCAGGTCGGGCGGCGGCAGGATCGTGATTACCGTCTGGTACAGGTCCCAGTAGCTGGCCCAGTCCCGCTCGCCCATGTGGTTCTGAAGGTAGAGGTTGCGGGCAAAGATCTCGGCGTCCTCGTACACCGAGCGGTCCTGCACGACCGTCCCGGGCCGGTCGATGATCTGCCGGTGGTGCCCCAGCCGGCGGGAGAGGAAATAGACCTGCGAATGGAAGGCCCAGGTGCGCATGTCGCGGTAAAAGTCGGGCAGGTAGGGGTTGTCGTCCACCGCCTCGAAGAAGGGCTCCCAGCATAGGTACTCGCTCAACAGCCGGGTCAGGGTGGACTTGCCCACCCCCACGTTGCCGGCGACTGCGATGAACTTTTTCATGGCTCCTCCTGGTGGCTCGGTCGGGAGACCGGCCACAACGGACCTACGGGTCGCGCGTCGGGCTGGGCCGGCCCACCGCGGTAAAGGTCAGCTCGGTTCCCAGGTAGATCTTGTCGCCCCAACCGACGCGCACCGTCGCCTCGGTATCCCGGCGCGCCATGTGGACCTCGACCACGCTCGCCCCGGCCTGCCGGGCCCGCTCCTCCATCCAGGGGGTCATCCGCTCCTGGGCGCAGGCGACGGCCTCCTCCAACAGGGTGAAATCCTGCACGCCCTCAGGCAAGTGCAGCCGCAGGGCGCCCCCCGATTCGTGCGGGGTGATGAGGACCTGCCGGCGCTGGACCACGCCTCCGACGACCGCCCCCACGGCATTGGCCACCTCGGCATGGGGTGGGATCAGCAGGCGCGTGTGGAGCATCTCGGCCACGCGCGGCATATAGGCCTGCACCGGGGCGCCGATGGCGACCACCGGCCGGCGCAGGGTCAGGGCATAGCCCAGCTCGCTGTCGTGTCCGTCGCCCAGGGCGTGCCGCAGCAGGAGGGCGGCGGTCGGCTCCAGGTTCCAGTCGGGCAGGTGTGCCTCGTCGCTCAACGCCTTGGTCACCAGCGCGCCCGCGGCCAGGCCCGACACCCCTTCGACCACCTCCCGGCACAGATCCTCTGCTGTGGCCGGTCTCCCCTCTGCTGTGGCCGGTCTCCCGACCGAGCCACCACGGCGCTGCGCCGCCAGGATTTGGGCCCCCAGCCGGGCGGCCTCGGCGTCCCACAAGTCGAGGCGGCCCAGGGCGTGCAGCGCGTCGGTCGGGGTAAAGCCCGCCCGGATGACCAGGTGCTCGGCCGCCAGCCGGTCGATGCGCCGCAGCAGTAGTGCCCCATAGCGTGACTCGCGCAGCAGGGAGGAAAGCAGGGCCGGCCCTTGAGCCAGCCGCCGCAGCAGGGATGTCTCCTCGGCATCCAGGGGGCGCCTAGGAGGCCGGCGCGCCAGCAGGAACTGGGCCGCCACCTCCTCGCGGGAAGGCACGGCAGCATAGCGGCGCAGCTCGGCCACGGCCTCGGGGTGGAGGCTGGCCAGAAGGCTCAGCGGCACCACCCGCTGCGGCCCGATGAGAAGCTGCCGGTCCGACGTCAGGCGGACGTGGCTATCGCCCCCCAGCCCGATGGTGTGAACGTCGACCGCCTCCACCATGGTCCGCCAGCGCCCGACCTGGGCACCTTCGGGGTTCAGCCGCGGGCGGCCGTCGCGCAGGGAGGCAATGTCGGTCGTGGTGCCCCCGACGTCGACCGCCCAGAGCGCCCCGTCATTCAGGTCTCCCCCGGCTAGGCGGGCCAGGTGCCACGCGCCGACCGCACTGGCGGCCGGCCCCGACAGGATCGTCTCGATGGGCCGCTGCATGGCCCAGCCGGCGCGCACCAGCGAGCCATCGCCCTTGACCACCATCAGCGGCGCGCTGATCGACCGCTCGGCCAGCGTGCGGCCCAGCGTCTCGACCAGCTCGCGCAGTAGCGGCACCAGCCGGGCGTTGAGCGCCACCGTGGTCGCGCGGCGCACCGAGTTGAGGCGGCTGGTTAGCTCGTGCCCGCAGGTCACCGGCAGCCCGGTCATCTCCTGGATCAGGTCGCGCGCGCGCTGCTCGTGGGCTGGGTTGCGCACCCCAAAGTAGCCCGAAACGCCAAAGGCCTCCACGTGGTCCTTCCGCGCCAGGATTGCCTGCCGGAGCGCCGCCTCGTCCAGGGGCGTCGCTTCGTCCCCCCGGATGTCGTGCCCGCCGCCGATGTACACGACGTCGTCGGTCACCAGCTCTTCCTGGAAGCCATACTGGCGGACCAGCTCGGGATCGTAGCCGATCAAGATGAGGCAGATCGGGCTGCCCTGCCCTTCCACGATGGCGTTCGTCGCCAGGGTCGTGGAGAGGGCGACCAGGCTCACCTGGGCCGGATCGGGAGCGCCGCAGGCATGGAAGACCTTGTCTACGGCCTCGCCAATGCCCAGCGACAGGTCCAGGCGCGTGGTCAGTGCCTTGGCCGAGCACAGGACCTGTCCGGTGGAGTAGTCTACGAGGGCGGCATCGGTGTAGGTGCCGCCGGTGTCAATGCCCAGGGCGATGCTCATGTGGAATCTTCTCTTCCCGCCCCATTCTATCACACCTCCCTGCTTCACCGAAAGTCACCGGTTGGCAAATCCCTGCCCGGGCAGCTATAATGCGGCCTATAGCAGATAGCGGATAGCCGATGACGAGCAGTGGATACCGCACGGACGACGGACCATCTTCCGAGGGCGAGAAGCCGCCTGCTATGGGCGACACGCCATCTGCCATAAGCCATCCGCCATCTGCTATCAGCCATATGCCATCTGCCATCAGCCATACGCCATCCGCCATAGGCCGTCTGGCGATCATCCTTTCCGCTGGCGTGATCTTGCTTGCCGCTGCGCTCCCGCCCCATGCTCTGCTGGCCAAGGCAGACAAAGTGGGGTTCGCCATCTGCCATCAGATCCCGGAGCGCTCCTTCTTTCTGGGGGGGCGCCAATTGCCGCTGTGCGCCCGCTGTACCGGCACATTCCTGGGCGCGGTGCTGGGGCTGGTGGTCATTCTCCTGCTGCGGCGCAGCCGGGCCCACCGCCTGCCGCCGCCGGCCGTGTTGGCCCTGCTCGTCGCCTTCATCGGCGTGTGGGGCTTTGACGGCCTGAACTCCTACCTGACCTTCTTCCCCAACGCACCTCACCTCTACGAGCCGCGCAACTGGCTGCGCATGTCCACCGGGATGCTCAACGGGATGGCCCTTATCAGCTTTGTCTACCCCGTCTACCGATTCACGCTCTGGAGCGAGTCGGCCGCCGAGCCCGTGATCAGAAACGTGGGGGAGCTGGCTGCGATCCTCGTGCCGGCAGCCGCGATCGTCCTGGTCGTCCAGGCAGAAATCGGCTTTCTCCTCTACCCGGTGGCCCTACTCTCCAGCCTGGGGGTGCTGCTGCTCCTGACCCTCCTCAACTCCATGATCGCGGCGATCGTGATGCGAAGAGAAGGGCTTGCCCAGACGTGGCGCCAGGCACTGGTGCCGCTCAGCGCCGGGCTGGCCATGGCCCTGGTCGAGATCGCCGCCCTGGACCTCTTGCGAAGCTGGCTGGTGGCCCGGTTCGGGCTGGCCATCTGAGGCCCGGCGGCCAGGCAGCGCCCCCTTCTGGGTTCTACTCCTTCTCCTTATCGCGCGGGCGAAACACCAGCTTGAGAGGCGTGCCGATGTAACCGTAGCGCCGGCGGATCTGGTTCTCCAGGTAGCGCTCGTACGAAAAGTGGACCAGGCGCACGTCATTCACGAAAAACACAAAGGTGGGCGGATCGACGCTCGCCTGGGTGGCATACAAGAACTTGAGCTCTTTTCCCGCCTTGTGAGCCGGCGGGTGACGGACGGTTGCATCTTCGAGCAGGCGATTCAGCTCGCTCGTCGGGATGCGCCGGTTCCGTTCCTGGTACACCTGTAGGGCCAGAGGCAGGATTTTGTTCACCCGTTGGCCCGTCAGTGCCGAGACAAAGAGCACCGGCACATAGTCGAGGAAGCGGAGGTCGGTGCGGATCTGTTGGGTGAAGGCATCCATGGTGTGGGTGTCCTTTTCGATCAGGTCCCACTTGTTCACCAGGACGACGATGCTTCGGTACTCCTCCAGAACATAGCCGGCGACGTGGGCATCTTGCGCCGCCACCAGGTCTTGGGCGTCGAGCAGGAGCAGCGCGACGTCGGCGCGCGAGATGGCCTTCATCGCCCGGAGCACGCTGAACTGCTCGGTCCCCTGCTCCACGCGGCCCCGGCGCCGGATGCCGGCGGTGTCGATGAGAAGCACCGGCTGCTCTTGCCAGGTCACGAAGGTATCGATCGTGTCCCGCGTCGTGCCGGGGATGGGGCTCACGATAGCCCGCTCCTCGCCGAGCAGCTTGTTGAGCAGGGACGACTTGCCCACATTCGGCCGGCCCACCAGGGCGATCTTGAGCGCTTCCGGCGCGGGCTCCTCTTCCGTAGGAGGCAGGGCGGCCACGACCTTGTCGAGCAGGTCCGCCACGCTGGTGCCGCCTAGAGCCGATATGGGAAACACCTCGCCGAGGCCCAGGGCGTAGAACTCGCCCGCGCCCTGCTCCCGCGCCCGGTTGTCCGACTTGTTCGCGGCGACAAAGACCGGCTTGTCGGTCCGGCGAAGCACGTCGGCCACGTCCTGGTCGGCCGGGGTCAGGCCGTCGAGGACGTCCACCACCAGGACAATGGCGTCGGCTTCGGCTATCGCGATTTCGGCCTGCTGGCGGATCTCCTCGATAAAGTCGGCGGATGACGTCGACAACGGCACCGGCTGGTCGCGGCCCGGGCGCTTCTTCTGGCTCTCGAGGATCTCCAGCCCTCCCGTATCGACGACGGTGAAGGACACGCCGTTCCACTCCGAGTCGCCATAGAGACGGTCACGGGTCGTGCCGGCGATATCCTCGACGATGGCGCGCCGCTCGCCCAGGATGCGATTGAAGAGGGTAGACTTGCCCACGTTGGGGCGTCCTACCAGGGCCACGATAGGTCTCATAGTCTTAGTCCCGGACGAATCCCATTTTCTCCGCGTGCGCATCAAAGCCGCGGTCAGGCGTCTTGATCTCCCCGTACTTGCCCTCAAAGATGCCCAGGTTCTCGCCCAACGCCCGGTGGAGAAGCTTGGCATTCATCGGCGTCAGGACGATGCGGGCGTGCACTTTGGCTTTGGGGACATTGGGCAGCACCCGGGCGAAATCGATGATGATCTCGGACGGGGAATGGGTGATCAGGGCAAAGTTGGAATACGTGGCATCCAGATCGGCGGGCAGCTCGATCTGGATGGGCCGCTGCTGCGGCTGCTGCTCTCGATTGCTCATGGTCAGCCTCCCAGGAAAAGGCGCCGCTCATCTCGAGGACGAACGGCGCCCAGATCGCCGCAGGCGACGCTGCACCCCGGTCAGGTTGGTCTCACCAGCCCGGCCGCGGCTCAGGCAGCCGGCAGCTCCTCAGAAACGCGCCAATGCCGCGCTAGAACGGCAGGTCGCCGACGTCTTCTGGCTCGATGGGCTCCTCGCCGATAGGCGCCGCTCCGGCCCCACTCTCGCCGCGGCCGCTCATGAATTTGAGCGTTCGCGCTGTAAGCTCAAAGCTGGCGCGGGCGACGCCGTCGTTACCGGTCCACACCCGTGGGTTTTGAGTCCCGTTTGCCGCATCGCCGCGAACCTCGCCCTCGATGAAGAGCAGCATGCCCTTGGTCACGTACTGGCTGACCATTTCGGCCAACTGCCGCCAGCACGTCACGCGCCACCAGGTCGTCAACTCCCAGTTCTTGCCGTTGTAAGAATCCTTCCAACCGGCAGGGCAATCGGGCGTCTTGGCCTTGCTCACCGTGGTCTTGGTCGCTAGGTTGAAGGAGGCGACGGGTGTGCCGTCGGGGGTATAGCGCATCTGCGGATCCTGGCCCACATGGCCGATGAGTGTGACACGTTGAAACATGGTTTTCTCCTTTCCTTTGTCTCCGTGGCCTGCGCCCAGGGGCGCGACGAGGTCACAACTGGCCCTATCTTAGCGCAGAACGGGCAAGATGTCAACTGCGCGGAGAGACTCCAATGCCGCAGGCAGCTCCGCCAGGTCCCCGAGCACGCGCCCCAGCGGGTGGGCCGAGACTGCCTGGGTACACCAGTCGGGCGTGTAGGGCGTGCGCAGCAGGAAAAAGGGAATGCCCATGAGCAGCGGGAGCGCGCCGGGCAGTGAGAAGGTGTCGGCTACCACGGCCAGGTGCGAGCCGTCGGCCGCCGCCTGGAGGAGAGCCTGGTAGTAGACCGGGCGGCGCAGGTCCACGCTGCGCTCCGCGAACACCGGCCAGACCTGGATGTCGCCGAGGAGCGGATGCCGGAAGCGGTGCGTCCAGGTGGGGTCCATGTCGTACTGGCGCGTGTCGCCCAGGACGCTGACCCTGGCTGCCAGATGCAGCGTCTCCAGCAGGCGCAGGACCTTGTCGCCCAGCGAGTTGGTGAGGATGAGTGGTTGGCAGCCGTCCCGGCTCGACAGAGCCTCCAGAAGCGCCCTCGCGCCCGGCCGGAAAGCGGGAGGCAACTCGGCGGTGTGGCGGTGGAAGAGGTGGTTGATGCAATCGGCGATAGGATCGTACTCGGCCCGGGGAAAGGCGGCAGCCACCACCTCGGCATAGCCCGGGTTCTCGCTCAGCAGCGCCTGGAGGGTCGAGGTATTGAGGATGAAGGCACCTTCATCGCAGTAGGACGTAAGCAGTCCGCGGACCTTCCACCCGTACAAGTGCGGGGCCTGGAGCAGCCGCGCGCGCGCCGCCTCGTACTCCGCCTCCAGCCGGAGGCGAGGCACGCACAGGATCTCGCTTGCAAGCGTGTCCAGGCACCGGGCGGCCAGCGGCCACGCCTGTGTCTCCTCGGCCGTCAGCGTCCCGTCGAAATCGATGATAACTTTCACGTCAGCCGTTGCGTTAGCCGTTACGTCAGCCGTTACGTTAGCCGCTCGCGCGCGCGGGCGCTGGCGTAATCCATCGCCCAGACCATGACCACGATCGCCCACACGGCCATGCCGGCCGCGTCGTACTGGTTTAGTTGGACGTTCTGGCGGAAGAACTGGCCGATGCCTCCGCCTCCCACGTAGCCGATGACGGTGGACATGCGGATGTTGATGTCCCACTGGTAGAGGATGAATGCCAGGAACTTGGGCACCAACTGCGGCACGATGGCATACACGAGTGTCTGAAAGCGGTTCGCGCCGGTGGCGGTGATCGCCTCGACGGGCCCGGTGTCGATCTCCTCGATAGTCTCGGAAAAGAGCTTGCCCAGGTTGGGGATGTTGTTGAGGGCCAGCGCCAGCACGCCGGCAAAAGGGCCAAGGCCGACCCACGCCGCGCAGATCACGGCCAGGATCATCGGCTCGACGGAGCGCCACAGGTTAAAGATGGTGCGGAAGGCATAGTAGACGGCCCGGCCAACCGGGCCCCTTCCGGTGATGTTGCGGGCGGCGAAAAAGCTCAAGGGGATGGCAAAGATCGATCCCAGCGTTGTCGCCAGCAGCGCCATCAGCAGCGTGACCAGCGATAGATCGACCACCTCCTTGAACTCGTCACTGAGCCGCGGGCCACCGACGATCTCTTTCCAGACGATCTCGACCCGGCCCGGCTCGGCCCGGCCCGTGGCCGCGTCCACGACCATCAACGGGCTCACCTTGGTCTCCAGGGTGAGGCTGCCCGTGCCGTCCGTGGTGCAGCAGTTCTCCTTGATGCGTAGAAAGGCACCGTCGGACAAGGCCCAACGCACCGAGACATCGGCATTGGCCGGCAGATCGGTGCCACGGATCACCAGAGGATCGCCCACCGCACCACAGGTGAGCGACAGATCCACCCGCGCGCCGCCGGTCTGGGCGGCCTCCTGCTCGCCGGTGCCGCAGGGCACCGGCAGCGTCACCCCGACGGTATGCTCTTCGGCGGGACGGGTGAATAGCTTGGGCACAGCGAAATCGCCCAACATGCGCAGGCCGTCGGGCGTACCTTCGACGAGATCGAAGAGGCGGATCCGCGCGACGCCCCAGGACCAGGCAAAAGCGACGGCAAACAGGGCCAACACCAGGCCCGTGACCACACCCCGGCGCAGCGGGCTCGCCCTCCGGGCGATGGGCGTGCCGGCGATGATCCGCTCGCGCAGCCAGGCGGAGGTATAGTCCAGGATGGCTACCACGAGCACGATGGCAATAATGGAGGTGGCCATAGCCCTCAGGTTGTTGAGGCGGATCCATTGGATGAGCAGGAACCCGAGGCCCGCATCGCTGATCAGGCCGATCACGGTGGACATGCGGACGTTGATGTCCCAGCGGTAGAGGGTGAAGGAGAGGAATGTGGGGACGATCTGCGGCAGCACCGCATAGACGATCACCTGGAGCCCATTGGCACCCGTGGCCTTCAGGGCCTCGATGGGGCCGGGATCGATGGACTCGATCGCCTCAGAATAAAGCTTGCCCAGCGCCGCGATGGTGTGCAAGAACAGCGCCAACATGCCGCCAAAGGGCCCGACGCCCACCCACACCACAAAGACGATGGCCCACATCAGCGTCTCGATCGAGCGCACGATGTTGAGGAGCGCTCGAACGACGAAGTAGATGGTACGCGTGAGGCGATTGCCGCTCATCAGGTTGCGGGCAGCCAGGAAACTGATCGGGATGGCAAAGATCATGCCCAGCACGGTGGCGATGAAGGCCATGGCCACCGTCTCGCCGATCTTTTCGAGCACCAGGCTCAAGGTCTGGGTCGGCACCCAGCCGCCGTAGGGAATGTGCTGCTCGACAATGATGGTGTGGGTCTGCGTTTCGCCCTCTTCGGGCAATTGGGTGAGCGGCACGGCCAACGGCACCTTGAAGGTGGCAATGAACTTGCCCTCCTGGTCGGTGACGAATGTGACCTGCCGGCCGTCCTGGACAACCTGTTGCAGATCGCCGATGGGGTTCTGCCACCACAGCTCACCCTCCGAGTTGGCGACATACCCTTCGCCCCGGATCTCGATCGAATCACCCACCTTGGCACACGGCACACTGACCGTTACGCTAGGTTGCTTGGAGGGGCTGACGGAAGGAGCAGGCAGCGGATCAATGCATGGCACCTGGAAAGGCACCGTGCCGCGCACATCCTGGGTAGGGTGCGTCATCAGCTCCGGCTCGGTCAGCGCCCTCAAGTAGGGCATGACGCCCGGCAGCCCGGTCACCAGGCGCGCAGGCCGGACATCGGTGGCCTTGAAGCCGAGGCCATAGACGATCAGCGCAACGAGAAGCAGAGGCGCGCCCAGGCGCCCCTTGTGCCCCGCCCGCAGGCGATAGGCATCCCACGCGCCCCAGAGCCAGATGGCGATTAGGGGGGCCCACAGGACGGTGGCGCCCTGCCAGAGGATCAGGGCCGCGAGCACGAGGATGGCAACAAGCAGGGCAATGCCCCGTCCTCGCTCGCGCAGGAGGAACTGCCCGCTGCCGGGCAGGGCCAGCGAGAGGAGAGGCGGCAGGAACCCCGGCAAGCCGGAGCGGGAAGGCGCGCCGTTGCGTTTCTGGTTGTTCATGCTGTGGGCCTGCCTACGGCCGGCCCTGGTCCAGGCCGCCTACGTTCACCATCTCGGCCTCTTCTCCGTAGACTTCCTTGAAGCGCTCGCGCGTGAGCTCTGCCGGCAGGCCGTCAAAAACCAACTCACCTGCCTTGAGGCCGATGACGCGCGAGGCGTAGCGGTGGACCAAGTCCAGGAAGTGGAGGCTGCAGAGGACCGTGATGCCATCCTGGCGGTTCAGAAGCTCCAGGTACTGGAGGATCGAATGGGCCAGCACCGGGTCGAGGCTGGCCACGGGCTCGTCGGCCAGCATGAGCCGCGGCTCCTGCATCAGGGCGCGGGCAATGCCCACGCGCTGCTGCTGCCCGCCCGAAAGCTGGTCGGCACGGTTGTCGGCTTTTTCGGGGATTCCCGTCCGCTCCAGTGCCATTCGCGCGCGCTCTTTGTCCTCGGCCTGGAAGCGATGGACCAGGCTCCACCAGGGATCGGCATACCCCAGCCGGCCCGATAGCACGTTGGTCATGACCGTGCTGCGCTTGACCAGGTTGAACTGCTGGAAGATCATGCCGATCTGGCGCCGGATGTGGCGCAGCTCGGCGCCCTTGGCCGCGGTGACATCTATGTCGTCCCAGGTGACCCGCCCTTCGGTGGGGTCGATCAGCCGGTTGATGCAGCGCAGTAGGGTGGACTTGCCCGAACCAGACAGGCCGATGATCGCCAGGAACTCGCCGTCCTGCACGGTGAAGCTCACGTTCTTGAGCGCTACGGTGCCGTCGGGAAAGACTTTGGTGAGGCCCTCGATTCGCAGCAAGCGGTTCTACCTCCCTGTCTTTGCGCAGGGTACAGGGCGCTGCACCCCTGCGGTGAGATCGAGCACACAAGAAAGGGAGAGAGGCGAGCCTCTCTCCCTTTGGCAGATCTGCCGATCCTACTTGACCAGGTCTTCGATGTTGATGCCGGCCTTGCTCAGGTCGGCCCGGAAGCCATCGTAGAAGGTGTCGTCGACTGCCTGCAGCCCGTCGATCGAATACAGCGTATTCAAGGCCGCCACGCCCTCTTCTGAGCCTGCGATCTCGAGCAGGGCATTGACGATCTTTTCCCGCAGGTCAGCCGGAAAGTCCTTGGAAAAGTCCACACCGTCGTTGGGGATATCGGTCGTGGTAGCCAGGATGCTGACCTTGTCCTTCACATCGGGGAAATCCTTCTCAATGGAGCTGCGGGCGTCGGAATAGACGGCTCCGGCATCGCAGTCGCCGTTGTAGACGGCCGTGACTACGTTGTTGTGAGAGCCGGCTTCAACCGTGTCTGCAAAGTCGGTGTCGGGGTCAAGGCCATTGGCCTTCATGTAGATGCGCGGGATGATGTAGCCGGAGGTCGAGTTGGGATCGACCCAGCACATCGTCTTGCCCTTGAGGTCGGCGAGCGTCGCGATGCCGCTATCCGCCCTGACGATGATGATGCCCTTGTAGGTGGTAGCGCCAAACCGTTGGGTCGCCAGACCCACTTCCGCCCCGCACTTTTCGTGGGCCAGGATGTAGTTGAAGGTGTTGAGCCACGCGATCGGGGCCTTGCCGGCGCACATCGCCTCGCGCACCGCGGCAAAGTCGGTGCCGACGTTGGCGGTGATGACGAGCCCGGTCTTGTCCGCTACCATCTTCGCCAGGGTGTCACCGCTGGCGATGATCTCCTGCGTGTCGCCGGACGGGACGAACGACATGATGATGGGGTTCTCGGCGGTGCCGAGATCGGGGTTGCCGCAGCCGGCCAAGACCACGGCCATGACGCTCAGCACAACCAACAGGGCTAACCAAAGATTCTTCTTCATTGTTCCTCCTCGTTTTTCCTTTGTATGGTCGTTACGGAATGGAGATCATTGCATCGATGGGCAGGGTCGCATCCGATGTACACCACCTCCTTCACCTCCGGGTTCCTCCGCACCAAGCGAGCGGCAAAGTCGGGATCCCGCGCCAAGCTTCGATGTCTATCATACTCCAGGATGCCGGCTTTGACAAGTTGCCGGTGGACCGAACGCAACGCCACGCCCACGATGGGCTATGCTACGCGGGGCTCCAGTAGTATAGGGCCTTGTGCCCGTTCAGGCGCCCAAAAGGGACTGCTCTACAGGTTGCGCCTAGCCCAGGAGAAGAAGCCGGCGAGCCCTGCGGCGACCAGCGCAGCGGCCTCTATCCCCGGCTGGCCCAAGGTCGGATCGACGATGGTGAGCGGGATCGGGGTGAAGGTAAGCACGAAGAGCAACATGGCTGCCACCCCCAGCACCTTGCGGCGGCCGTCCAGCTTCGTAACGCTATCGAGCGGCCCGGGGTGCCGCTGGCCCAGCAGCAAGACCATGAAGGCCCAGATCAGCCAGCCCTGCCAAAAGATCACGCCCATGGCAAACAGCACGCCGATGAGCGGCCAGGTGAGACGCTGCGCCCGCTCGCCCAGGATGCTGTAGACGATGTGGCCGCCGTCGAACTGCCCCGCCGGGATCAGGTTGAGGCTGGTGACCAGCAAGCCGGCCCACCCGGCAAAGGCCACAGGGTGGATAAAGACGTCGAGCCCGCCGCCGGGGAGCCACCGTCCGAAGAGGAGGAACTTGAGCCCCAGGTACAGCAACGAGCTGCCCTCCAGCATGTAGGCCTGGTCGGTGACGATTGGCTCGACGTGGGACAGCGAAAGGCCGATCAGCAGAACAGGGATGGCCACCACCATACCGATGAAAGGGCCGGCCGCGCCGACGTCGAGCATGACCCGCCGGTTGGGAACAGGCGCTTTCATGACAATCACCGCGCCCAGGGTGCCCAGCACGTTGCCCAGGAAATCGGGCAGGGGCAGGGGGATAAAGTAGGGCAGGCTGCGGGCCACGCCGTGATGCCGGCTCACGAAATAGTGCCCAAGCTCGTGTGCCAACAGGATCGAGAGCAAGCCCAAGGAAAAGGGCCAGCCCTTCCATAGGTGGAAGAGAGGCCACCACAGGTCGTCAGCCGGGCGCCCTTCGGCCATGCCGGCGCCCGCATACAGCGTGGTAAGTATTGTCGCGCCAAAGAGCAAGGCGTGCAGCCACAACCGGGGCCGGTCTTCCTGCGGCAGAACCCCCGGGATGGCCAGCAGCGCCTGCATGCCGCTCTCGCGGTCATCCCGCAGCCAGGCAGTGAACCCCAGCTCCCTCAGCCGCGCCGAGATCTGCGGGAAAGCCTGCTCCGAAGGGAGCTGCAAGCTGCCCCGCAGGCGGATCACCTGTGGGTTGTCCGGGCAGGCCCGCCGTCACATCGTAGACGGTGAACACGTCGGCCACCGCCGACTGTATGCGCCGCGCTGCCGCGAGTGCGGACGGCGTACCTTCAGATTGCGTCATTTCCTGTCCCCGTGATCGTCCATGTCCAGCGCGCACCGGTGCCCTTGCCGGTCCCATCCGGCGCTGGTATAATCGGGCACGCGGGCCAGTATACCATAGGCTGGCGGAGGCGCAAGCCAGATCCAGCAGTCCCGCCCAAAGGCACAAACGGATGACCAAGGGCTCTGATTCACGACCTCGATCTCGCCGGCTGATTGCCTGGCTTGTGCTGGCCGGCGTCTCGCTGGTGGGACTGCTGCTTGCCGGGGCCTGGCTCGTGCACAACGCCCGGCCGGACCCAGTTGCGACTCCGAGCCGCACTGCTCCCTCGATCACCCTCGTCCCGACCTTTACCCCGGCGCCGCCCCCGAGCCCGACGCCCTCCGTCCTCCATCCCACCATCACAGAAGAGTCCGTGGTAGACGACGGCGCCGGAAGCGTCACATTCCGCCTGGAGGCCGTGGTGCCGGCAGACCGGCAGGTGGCGGAGGTGCTCCTTTGGTACGACACCGAAGCCGGCCACAAGCTGCAGCGCACAGCCGGGCCCCTGTCGAACCCGTTCAGCGTGACCTACCGGCTCGATGCCGCGCAGGAGGGCCTCACCCGGACCCTGACCACATCCGCCGAGCTCGACTACTGGTGGCTGGTACGCGACACCTCCGGCGAATCGGTGCGATCGGGCGGGACGGTGCTCCTGGGCCCCAACCTATTGGCCCATGTGACGACTGCGACCGACACGCCCCCGGCCGATTTCACCTGGACCGTATCGGACACGCAGCACTTTTCCTTCCATTACGCGCCGGGAACGGCCGCCGAGCGCGACCTGCCCGAGATAGGCGCTTTGGCCGAGGCGGCGTTCCGGCGCACCCGCCGGGTGCTGAGCGCGGAGTTTGACGGGCAGATGAAGATATACCTTGTGCCGCGCGTCTTTTGGCAAGGCGCGGCTACCTACGGCGACAAGGTGCAGCTCATCTCCTACCTGGACCGGAACTATACCGACGTCGAAACCTGGTCCTACTTCACGCACGAGGGAACGCACGCCCTGGCACAGGACCTGATCCAACCCAAGGAAGAAGGTGGCCCGGACGGTGTGCTGGTGGAAGGGCTGGCGGTATGGGCGAGCGGCGGTCACTATGGCGTGGAGTCGATCGATGCCTGGGCCTCGGTCACGGCGGCGTCCGATGAGTACATCCCCTTGGCCAAGCTGCGCGCCGGGCCCTTCTACGACTTTCAGCACGAAATCTCATATCTCGAGGCAGGGTCCTTCGTCAAATTCCTGGTGGACCGGCATGGCTGGGACAAGATGCGGGAGTTGTACGGCCAGGCCACCGGCAAGGCAGAGCGCGACGAGGAGCTGGTCGAACGTCTATATGGCAAAGGCTACGCTGCCCTGGAGGCCGATTGGCTGGCCTACCTCAAGAGCCTGTCCCCCACGCCCGAAGAGGCCCAGACCTGGGACCTGACCGTCCGCTCCTTTGACATGATGCGTCGCTACGAGACGGCGATGGACCCCGATGCCCGGATCCTGCCCGACCAGTCGCCGGCAGACTGGACCAGCGACACGCTCAAGATCTTTTTGCGGCAGAAACAGGCGCCCGCCAATGTCGCGCTTGAGACCGCGCTTATCGCCGCGCAGGAGCGCCTGAAGGGCGGCGATCCCGGCGGCGCTGCGGCACTTCTGGACGATGTAGAGGCTTCGCTGGATGCCGGAGGCGATCTAGTCCGGCCATCGCTGGAGGCCCGCCTGGAAATCCTGGAGCTGATCGCCGATCAGGATCGGGCGGTGCTCCGTGCGGGCATGGAAGCGTTTCTGGATACCTGGGAGACCACCTACACACCGCCGGCGGCGCTGACCGAGACGCTGCAGTTGCCCTTCACCGCCTACCGGCAGGAAGTAGTTCGCCTGGATGTGGCGGGAGACGGCCAGAGTGCCCGGGGCGTGGTCCTGGTCCACGCACGGGTGGACGGGGCGGAGTATCCCGAGGACGGCCGGCTCTTTGGAGTGACGTTCGCGCTAGAAGAGGGCCGTTGGCGCATGGCCGGCCGCGAGCGGACGGAGCCCTCCCTCAGCTTTCCGCCCCCTTAGCCCTGCTGTGGCCGGTCCCTGTGGTGAGCGCAGCGAATCCATCCCGACCGAGCCACTTCCGTCACTTTCGCTTACTTGCGACGAACCACGACGATCCAAAGGATGACTGCCAAGACCAGGGCCAGAATGCCCGGACTGAAGCAGCAGAGCGTCGATGTCAGCAGCATGTCTTGCTTGGTGGCATCCTGCACCGGGGTAATGAGCGCCAGGATCAGGCCGATGCCGCACAGGCCCATGGAAACCACGGCCGACAAGATGGCAATGACCTTGGCCGCGGTGCGCCCGCCCCCCGAGCGTGCCCTGGGCGGGAAAGCAGGCGGGGAAAGCGGCGCCGGCGTGAATGTCGCCTCCACGGAACGGGGCGGGATCTCGGGTCCGGCCGGCGCGATCCCCGGTGTCAGAGTAGGGCGCGGCGCCCCGCACTCGCCGCAAAAGCCGTCCTCAGGAGCCAGGGGAGCACCGCAGTTGTCACAAAGAACCGTCTCAGCCATCGTTTATCCTTTCTAGCAGGTAGCCTCCAGCACCACGCCGGGCCTGGCAATCAGCAGCCGGCGCACCTCGGTGTCGCGCCCGCCGAAGCGGTACTTGTAATCCTCATTCCCTCGAAGAAAGTCGAACTTGCGCCGGCCGAGCGCAATCGCATGCTCAATGCACCGCGCGGTGAGCACCCAGCCGGGGCTCAGGTGAGCAAACTGCCCGGGGTCGTACCCCGAGTTGTAGACGAGGATGGAGCCCTGGTAGTCAAAGTTGAGCAGGCCTGCAGCCTTCGTCCCCTCGATCTCGATGAAGGCAAGCTGCAGCCAACCCCGCGCCTGCAGAACTTGGGCTACATCGAAGAAGAAGCCCTGCATCTGCGGGTCCATGAACTTGTCCTTTTCGGGCGTGGACTTTTGGTGGAGCTGGATGAACGCCCTCATCTCCACAGCCAGGTCGCGCTCGTCGCCGACGACGACAAAACGCGTGTCGGCCTCGCTGTCGGCGCGGCGCAGCTTGCGGCGCACCTCGTGGCGCTGCTTCTTGTCCAGCCGGCTGAGATACTCGTCCCAGGTCGCCGGTAGATCGATGATGGGGCACACATCTTCGGTCTCGACCCGCGTCTGGAAGCCCCGCGCCGCGGCCAGCGCGCGCAGGCGATCAGGCACCAGCGACGCCTGCGGAAGGTTGCACAGGTCCAGGACATCCCAGGCGGGCGCTTCGTTCTGCAGATAGTCCAGGAGAGCCTGGTAAACGGCCTCTTCCTGCCCTTGCTCGACGATCAGATCGAGATAGTCCGACACATCGCGGCAGCCGACCACAAATAGGAGGGATTGGGCCTGATCCGTCTTGGACCAAAAGAGCGGTGCGATGCCGACCAGCCGGCCATCTTCTTCGGCGCGAAAGCCCAGAAGCAGCAGCTTGCCGTCGCCCAGGTGCTTCCACCAGGTAGACTGCCATTCCCAGGTGAGAAAGAGCGCGTCGCTGCGGCTGCGGCCCAGCAGGGCATTCCACTCGGGCTTGAGCGCTGAGAAGCCACCGCTCTCGTAATGGACCTCGATTCGCATGAAGGCTCCTTCCCTCGCAATCTCGGAACGGGCGGGCTGCCATGCTTGCGCGAGGATCCCACCATCCCCATTATACCCGAGGCTGGAGCAGCCGCCAAAAACAGGACAAGCGGGCCGCTTGTCCTGTTCTTCAAGGCCGTGGCGCAGACGGGGCCCGACGGCCGGCTATGAAAGGGCGGCGAGGCTACGCAGCGCCGGCCAGAGCGATCTCGGTTTCCTCTCTCTCGTCTTCTGCTTCCCGGCCGAGCTGCAGAGCCAGGACACCCTCCGGACCCGATGCACCCGTCTGGCGGCGAATGTCGTTCTCGATCGCCAGGCAGAGAGCCTGGTTCTCCCTCAGCGCCTGTTTGGCCGTCTCGCGCCCTTGCCCCAGGCGGCCGTCCTTGTAGAGGTAGAACGAACCGCGCTTCTCGATGATCCCAAGCTCTACCCCGAGATCCAGCACGTCCCCTTCCTTGCTGATCCCCTCGTCGTACATGATGTCGAACTCGCACTCGCGGAAGGGGGGCGCCACCTTGTTCTTCTTGACCTTGACCTGGGTCCGGTTCCCGATGACTTCACCCCCGGCCTTGATGGCCTCGATGCGCCGGATGTCGAGGCGGACCGACGCATAGAACTTTAACGCCATGCCGCCCGTGGTCGTCTCCGGGCTGCCGTACATCACACCGATCTTTTGGCGGAGTTGGTTGGTAAAGACCATCGCCGTGTTGCTCGTCTTGATCGCCCCGCTCAGCTTGCGCAGCGCCTGGCTCATCAGCCGCGCCTGCAGGCCCGGGTGGCTGTCGCCCATCTCTCCCTCGATCTCGGCCTTGGGTACCAGCGCCGCGACCGAGTCGACGATGATGACGTCGACTGCTCCGCTGCGCACCAGCGCCTCGGCGATCTCCAGGGCCTGCTCCCCGGTATCGGGCTGCGAGATGTACAGCTCGTCGACGTTGACACCGCACTTGGCCGCGTAGAGGGGATCGAGGGCGTGCTCCATGTCGATGTAGGCGGCCACGCCTCCGGTGCGCTGCGCCTCGGCGACGATGTGCTGGCAGAGGGTGGTCTTGCCGGAGCCTTCCGGGCCGTAGATCTCGGTGACGCGGCCGCGGGGGACGCCTCCGACGCCGAGCGCCAGGTCCAGGGCGAGCGAGCCGGTGGGGATCACGTCGATGTGCAGGTGACCTGCCTGCCCCAAGCGCATGATCGCGCCTTCTCCATACCGCTTCTGGATGCTGCTCAACGTCGTCTCCAGCGCCTGCAAGCGCCCGCTCTCTTTCATGCAAACACCTCCATCCACTGAAAGATAGGCGAAGTATAGCACAAACGTTCTACTTTGTCAAATGGAGATGTGCGATCTGCGCGCGCCCGCCGGCACTTACCGTTGGCTGGCCAATCCGCCCGCGATTTCGCCGCCGTCGATCACGAACGCCTGACCGGTGATGAATGCGGCATCATCGGAAGCCAGGAAGGCAAAGAGTGCGGCGACGTCTTCCGGGCGGCCGAGGCGCTGGAGTGGCACCTTGCTCGCAAATGCACTCTGCATCTCCGCTGTGTACTCGGCCTCCTGCATGGGCGTCAGGATAAAGCCTGGGCAGACGCAGTTGACGCGGATCGAGGGAGCCAGCTCCAGGGCCATGGAGCGCGTCAGCTCGATGACGCCTGCCTTGGAGGCGTTGTAGTCGGCATAGTAGGGGTACCCCATCAGGCCGTTGGTCGAGCCCATGTTCAGAATGATCCCGCCGCCTGCCTCCAGCATCCGCCGCGCCGCCTGCTGGGCTACCTGGAAGGCGCCCGTTAGGTTGGTGTCGATCACCCTGCGCCAGTCCTCGGGGGAGAGATCCAGAAACGCGTGCCGGAGGCTGATCCCGGCGTTGTTGATCAGGACGTCGGGCCCGCCAAAGAGCTCGTCCAGCTCCTCGAACGCCTGGGCGACGTCTTCGGGGTTCGACACGTCGGCCACGATGTAGCCGTCCAGGTTGGGAAGCTCCTTTTCCAGCTCGCGGCAGGCCCGGTCGTCGCGATCCAGCACGGCGACGAGCGCACCCTCCTCCAGGAAGCGGACGGCCATCGCCCGGCCAATGCCACCCACGCCGCCGGTGATCAAGATTCGCTTGCCCTTCAGTCCACGCATGGTCACCTCCTAATCATCGCAGTTGCAGGGGAATCCGGACGGGAATCCTTCGTGTTCTTCGTGTCCTTCGTGGATCGCCCTTCACCCCGCCAGTCCGCCGCCATCCACGACCAGGGATGTGCCGGTCACGAAAGTGGCCGCGTCGCTGGCCAGGTAGAGGGCTGCCTGGGCGATCTCTTCGGGCGTGCCAAGGCGGCGCAGCGGGCGCTCGGCCGACGAGGCAAGGAACTGGCCCTCGGCCTGTCCGAGCTGCCGGGCCTCCTCGCGCAGCATGGGCGTGTCGGTGTCACCCGGGCAGATGCAGTTGACGCGGATGCCCTGGCCGGCGTGATCCAACGCCATGGCGCGCGTCATATTCACCACGGCCCCCTTGGAGGCGCAGTAGGCCACGGCGTCCCGCCCGCCTTTCAGTCCCCAGCCCGAGCCGATGTTGAGAATGACGCCTCCGCCCGCCCGGGCCATGGCTGGGATGGCACACTTGCTCATCAAGAAAACCGACTTGACGTTGACCGCCATCACCCGGTCCCACTCTTCCTCGGTCGTGCCGAGAACACTGGCGCGCCGGATGATGCCGGCACAGTTGACCAGGACATCCAACCCGCCGAACGCCTGCAGCGTCTCGTCTACGGCCCGACGGCAGTCCTCCATCCGGGTGACGTCGGCCCGAACAAAGAGGGCGTGCCCTCCCGCCGCCGTGATGGCGTCGGCCGTCGCCTGGCCGGCGGCATTGAGG
The DNA here is from genome assembly GCA_963701775.1 of uncultured Chloroflexia bacterium. Classification (GTDB taxonomy): domain Bacteria; phylum Chloroflexota; class Anaerolineae; order JAAYZQ01; family JAAYZQ01; genus DAOQVR01. The sequence goes on along the minus strand of CAVPBH010000017.1, from coordinate 155,337 downwards.
TCGACGACGGCCACGGCCGCACCCTCGCGGGCAAAGAGCTCGGCGATGGCCCGCCCGATGCCCGACGCCCCGCCGGTGATCAATGCCCGTCTACCCTTCAGGATATCCATCTTCCCTCCCTGAGGGCCTGCTCAATCGGCCACGCCGCCGCCATCCACCGCCAGCGCTGCGCCGGTGATGAAGGACGCGTCCTCCGAAGCCAGGAACAGCACCGCCCGTGCCACCTCCTCTGGCCGGCCGATGCGGCCCATCGGCCGCTGGGCAGCGCCGGCCAGGTACGCCTCCCAGGCCAGGCCCCGCCGCCGGGCGTCCTCCGGCAGCATCGGCGTGTCCACATCGCCCGGGCAGACGCAGTTCACGCGGACCCCCTGCCTGGCATGGTCGACGGCCATGGCCTTGGTCAACACCACTACCCCTCCCTTGGCCGCGCAGTACGCCGCCGCCTGGTCGCCCCCCACCAGCCCCCAGCCGGAGGCGTTGTTGACGATCGCTCCGCCGCCCTGGGCGACCATGATCGGGATGGCGAACTTGGACATGAGGAAGGTCCCTTTCAGCCCGGTATCCACGGTCAGGTCCCATTCCTCTTCCGTGCAGGCGACCACTGTATTGGCCAGGTAGACGCCGGCGTTGTTGAACAACACATCCAGCCGGCCAAAGGCCCGTACCGTCTCATCCACGGCCCGGCGGCAGTCATCCGCCAGGCGGACGTCGCATGGGAGAAAGAGGGCAGAGCCACCCCTCTTCTCGATGTCGTCCACCACCTCTCGTCCCCGCTTCTCGTCGCGGCCGGCGACCGCCACCTTCGCCCCCTCCTGGGCAAAGAGCAGCGCCGTCGCCCGGCCAATGCCCGAGGTCCCGCCGGTGATCAGTGCAACCTTGTCCTCAAAACGCATCGCCTTCTCCTCAGTGTCCCCCTCATCCGCCGCTGCCGGTCACCTTCCGCACCGCTCGCTCGTTGTAGCCCGTGATCACCATCAGATAGCCGCTCAGCATCGCGTCCACCGCCGGATCGCCGGTATCCACCAGGAGAGGCTGCCGGCCCAGGCCGTGCAGCTTATCCGGGGTGCTCACGACGATGATGTTCTCCCGCCCCACTGCCGCGATGACCCGCGGGCTGAGCTGCTGGTTCCCCCGGCCAAAGAGGAACCCCTGCCCGCCGATGGGCGTGACCACGATCTTGGCCGGGCGCCCTCGAGCAGCGCCAGGAGCTGCGCCTCGTTGGCGTCGGCCAAGACCAGCGCCCGGTCCAGCACCGACGTCCACCCCAAGCAGCGTCTTGCTCACGCCCAGCTCGGCGGCTATCGCGCGGACCGTGGTGCCCGGGCCGAGGATGTAGAGGACGCCCGGCTCCATCTTTTCCACAACGTCAATGGCGATGGCTGCCACGGAAGCCTCTTCACCGGTGCTAGGCACCTTCTGGCTCTGCACCATGCCCAAGCGCACCGGGATGCGGAGATAGCCGTAGAGCCGCGCCGAGAGGCTGCCCTGCCGGAACGCCTCCTCGTCGATGTCCATCACCTCGGCCTCGCGCACCCCGTCGGCCCGCCCTTCGAGATACAGCGCCGCCAGCTCGCCCGCCGCGCCGGGCTGGGTGGCGTACACCGCCGAATGGATCTTGACGCCTGCCGGGATGCCCAGCACGACCAGGTCCTCGCCCACAGCCTCGTAGATGTTGCGCGCCGTGCCGTCGCCGCCGGCAAAGAGGAGCAGGTCGACCCCTCTCTCCCGCATCTCTCGCGCGGCCCGCCGCGTGTCCTCGGCGCTGGTCTGCCCCGGCCGGATGGCGCCGGCAACCACCGGATCAAAGCCGCACGCCCGCGCGACGTCTTCGCCCATCTCTCCAGGGTAGGTGATCAGATCAACCTCCCCTACCAGCCGCCTCAGCCGCTCCAGCGCCTGCGCAGCGCGCGCCTGCGCCTGGGGCACCGCCCCCAATGCCTGCGCGCGCCGCTGGATCTCGGCCCCATCGCTGCCCTTCAAACCCACCCGGCCGCCGATCCCCGCGACCGGGTTCACGATCAGTCCGAGCTTAGCCACCCGGCTGTTGCCCCACCTTCCTGCGGTACGCCCGCCAGGTCACGGCCCACTGCGCCGGGTCGTCGAGCGGGTGATGGTCGATCGTGTGCACGGTGCTGTTGTGCGGCGCCTGGCGCACCCTCTCGGGATCGGTCCGTGCCTCCTCGGCTACATGGGCCAGGATCGCGGCGTATTCGTCCAGCTCGGCCTGGGAATAGGACTCGGTCGGCTCCAGCGTGCACGGCTCCGGCACGACGTACGGATGGTGGCTGAGCCAGTAGTGCACGCCGAAATCCGCCGCCCGCAGCCCAATCTCTTCCGTGTGGACGCCGGTCTCGCGCGCCAGCTCTTCCCAGGAGTAGCGCACCTGCTCGATGCGGCGCTTGCCCCTGGCATAGGGTGCGCTCACGCCGGGGATCTGGCGCACCTTGTGCAGCAGGTAGTTGTTGTTGAGGACGGCGATCTCGGCCACCTCGCGCAGCCCTTCGGCGCCCAGGCTCATCACCCAGGCATAGGCCTTCAGGATGACGGGGGCATTGCCGTAGAAGGGACGGATCTTGCCGATGCTGTCCGGCCGGTCATAGTCCAGTGAGTAGCGCGCGCCGTCGAACTCGACGAGCGGCACAGGCAGGAAGCAGGCCATCTCTGCCGTCGCCCCCACCGCGCCGGCCCCCGGCCCGCCACAGCCATGCGGCGTGCTGAAGGTCTTGTGCAGGTTAAAGTGGCACAGGTCAAAGCCGGCCTCCCGGGCGCGGGTAATGCCCAGGATGCCGTTCAGGTTGGCCTGGTCGTAGGCGCACACCCCACCCGCCTCGTGCACCACCCGCACAAACTCGACGATCTTGGGGTTGTAGATGCCGGTGTCCTCCGGGTTGGTGATCATCAGCCCGGCGGTGCGCTCCGAGACGGCCGCCTTCAGCGCCTCCAGGTCGGGGTAGCCGTCGTCGTCCGGGTAAAGGGTGATGATCTTGAAGCCGGCCGTCCGGGCGCAGGCCGCGTTCGAGGGGTGCGAAAAGATGGTGGTGATGATCTCGTCGCGCTGCGGCTCGCCGCGCGACGCGTGATACGCCCGGATGATGGCGGCGTTGGTGTAGATCGCCGCCGATCCGGCGCCGGGCTGGAGCGAGAAGCGGTCCATGCCCGAGATTTCTTTCAGGATCTGCTCAAAGCGGTAGAGGATCTCCAGGATGCCCTGGACCGTCGCCTCGTCCTGGAGCGGGTGCAAGTCGGCCACCTTGGGGCTGCGGGCAAGCTGGTCGTTGATCTTGGGGCTGTACTTCATGGTGCAGGTGCCCTGCCCCACGTCGACGTTGAGGTCGGCTCCCAGGTTCTCCTGCGACAGGCGGACGTAATGGCGCAGGACGGCCGGCTGCGACAGCTCGGGCAGGGCCGGCGGCTGCTTGCGGCGCATCGTCTGCGGGCAGCTCGGCCAGGACTGTCGCCCACCTCCTTGCCGGATTTCGGGCTCGACCTCCGGCACCAGGATGCCGCGCTGGCCCGGTTGGCTCAGCTCAAAGATGACCGGCTCGTCCCAGCGGGCCTGGTGGAAGCGCCGCAGCCAGGGCTTGCCGTCGACGGTTCGCTCGGCAGAGATGTCCCTCATGCCACCACCTCCTCCAGGGCCGCGGCCAGGCGATCGATGTCCGCCTTGGTGTGGACCTCGCTCACGGCAGTAGAGGGCGCTCTCGCCCAGCTCCGGGAACTCCAGGCTGAGGTCCACCCCGCCCAGGATGCCGCGCTCGAGCAGGCCATGGTTTACCTCCGCCACCGTCCTGCCCGTCCCGTTCAGATCGACGACAAACTCCTGGAAGTGAGAAGCGCCAAAGGCCGGCGCCTTGACGCCGGGGATCTTGGCCAACTGCTGCATGGCATAGCGCGCCCGCGAGCATGATCCCTTCGCCGATCTCGGCCATGCCCTGCGGCCCCATCAGGGCCAGGTACACGCCGGCGGTGATGCCCCACAGCGCGGCCGCAGTGCCCACCCACTCTTTGCCCTCCTCGCGCCGGGCAAAGGAGGTCCGCTCGTAGGCCACGTCACCAAAGCCATACTCCCCCGGCACGCGCGTGGGCGCAATACCAAAAAGCCGCGAGGGGTACTCCAGGACGTAGCGCTCCTCGTCGCGGGTAGCGATAAAGCCGGCATGCCCCCCGCCAAACTGCATGTGCATGCCCAGCGGCTGGATGTCGCCACAGGCAATGTCGGCGCCATAGTCGGCCGGCGGCGCCAGGACGCCCAGCGAGAGGGGATCGACGCCCACCACGCACACCGCGCCCTTCTCGTGGGCGATGCGGGCGATCTCGTCGCCGTGGCCCTCGATAACGCCCAGGTAGGATGGGTTCTCGAAATAGACGGCGGCCGTCCGGTCGGAGACGGCTGCCCGCAGGTCGTCGAGATCCACCTGCCCGGTCTGCCGGTCATAGCCGACCAGCCCAATCGAGACCGATCGCCGGCAGTAATCCCGGATCTTGGAAAGCTTGGCGGGGCTGATCGCCCGGCACAGCAGCGCTTCGTGCCGGCCGGTGATCCGCGCCGCCATGCGGATGGCGGTAGCGGCCGCCTGGTAGCCGTCGTAGACGGGCACGTTGACGACGTCCATGTTCAGCAGCTCGCCCATCATGCTGGCGTACTCGAACAGCGTCTGGAAGCGGCCGTGGTCGTCGTAGGGCTCGCCGGCATAGGCCGTCAGGAACTCGCCGCGGCTGTTGACCTCGTCGCAGACGGCCGGCACGTGGTGCTGGTAGCAGCCGGCCCCCAGGAAGCTCAGCAGCTCGCCGGCCGGCCGGTTCCGCGCCAGGATCCCTTCTACGTGCCGCTTCAGGGCCGCCTCGGAGAGAAGGGGAGGCGGCAAGTTCAGGGGCCGATGGAGGCGGAGCTCCTCCGGCACGTCGGCGTAGAACTCGTCGGTGCCCTCGGCGCCGACTTCCCGGAGCATGCGCTGCCTGGCTTCCGGCACGGAGTTGGGGATGTAGGGGTAGACCCTCGGGTGTTCGTCTGGCATAGACGGGCCTCCTTCAATGGTTCAGATGACTACAACGCGCGCCGGTAGCTTCGGTGCCGCTTGTACCAGCGCACGCCGATGGCCTCCATCTCGGCGCGGCTCTTCATGTTCTCCTCCCCCACCGCGACGACATCGGCGTGCCGGTAACCGATGCGCTTAATGGCCTTGGCCACCTCGGTGTAGAGCAGGAGAATGGCGCCGCTCCCCTGGTAGGCAGGCAGCGCCCCCATGCCGTTGATGTTGACCCATGGCGTGCGCCTCTGCTCGATAAGCAAATGAGCCCAGCCGAAAGGCCAGAGGCGCCCGCGCGTCCTCTGCAGTGCTGCCGAGATATCAGGGTAGGCAAAGAGGAAACCGACGACCTCGTCGCCCTTCATCGCCAGCTTGATCAAGCTGGGACGGGCGACGGCAAGCACCACATCCCGGAACTGGGCAATCTCGTCTTCGGTAGGCGGGACCGAGTCGGGAAACTCGGCAAAGGAATCGGTCACGACCTTCGCCACACGCGGTACCCACGCCAAGAGCTCCCGCTTGCTCTCGAATGACTTGACCCACAGGCCCCGGCGCTCCTTGACCCTCTCCGCAATGCGGTGGAACCGCTCGGGCAGCTCGTAGTCGCCGCTCAGGTAACCCGACATGGTCTCACTCTCTTTCTCAAAGCCGGCCGAGGTGACCAGGGCGTCGTAGTAGGCATGGTTATAGGGCATATCCAGTGCCGGCCGGTGCTCAAACCCCTCCACCAGGATGCCGGCCGGCTCCGCAGAGCCGAGCTTGCGGCTGCCGAGCATCTCGTTCAGGCGCTGCCCGCGCGCCCAGTCGGACGCGGCGTCGAAGAGGCGGGAGGCGACCTCCCGGTCATCCACAGACTCGAACAAGCCAAAGAATGCGCGCCGGGTGCCCAGGTGCTCGTTGTAGATGCGGTTTTCCATCACCGCCAGGCGGCCCAGCACCTGCCCCTGGCCTTCGGCCAGGAAGAACTCGGCGGCACCGTGGCGATAGAAGGGGTGGCCGGCCCGGTCGAGGGCCTTGAGGTCATCCGAGCGAAGGGGCGGCACCCACTGCGTGCAGCCGCGGTAGAGATCGAAGGGGAATTGTACGAAGCGGCGCACGTCGGAGCGTTTCGTCGTGTCCACGCGGCGGATTTCCATGGTTCTGCCTTGGCTTTCTCGGCTGGAGCCGGCTGCATTGTCGTCGCACAGATTGTATTCTGGTTTGGCTGCCGGCGCAAGCAGCGTCCCTCGTACAAAGACAGAAGGCTCTAGCCAGCCAGCATTCCCCGGTCACGGCGCCAGAGAATGGGGCTTTTTGACTGTCCGGCATCTGCCGTCTATAATAGAGGAGCCATTCCCTGCCGGAGCATGGACCTTGGGCGGGAATGTTGGCCATCGGCGACGGAGGCGACAAGTGATGCACGCCGGACAAGCTGTACAAGCCGTTCAAGCCGTTCAGATGCACCTAGATCGGCTGGATGCTCAGAGAAAGGCCGTCCTGGCCCGCCTGGCAGGTATGGACGAAGCGCGCCTGTGGCAGCGGCCGGGCCCCCGGGACTGGTCCATCGGGGAGAACCTCGACCATGCGTGGTTGGTATTGCGATCCTTTCGCCGGATCTTCGCGGCCGCCTGGCCCGCCCTGCTGCCCCTGGCCTACCTTAAGCGAGGCCGGCCCTACCTGACCGAGATTGACGACGTCTATGCCCGGCCGGGTTTTCCCCTGAATGTTGGCTGGATGTGGCCGCCGAAGCACTCCGCAGAACGCCCGGCTCCTCTCCCGGCCCTGCAGCAGGCCATCGAGGCTGAGCACCGGAGAGTCCATCTCTTCTATGAGGGGAAGGACGAGCGGCTTTTGGGTCACGCCGTCCTGTGGGACCCGGCCATAGGCTTGCTGAACTTGGTGCAGGTGCTGCAGGTAGGGGTCCATCACGACGCGCATCACTTTGCCACCGTCTACCGGCTGCTGGGAGATGGTGGCCGGCCTGTGGACTAGAGAGTCGTACCGATTCAGGAAGGAGAACTCGATGCTGCTCGCCGGAGACATCGGAGCCACCAAGACCAACCTGGCCCTCTATTCGCCCGAACTTGGGCTGACGCCCCTGCGCCAGGCCACGTTCCGAGGCGCGGAGTACCCCAGCCTGGAGGCCGTCTGCCTGTCGTTCCTGGCCGAGGGTCACGCGCCCGTGGAGACCGCCGTCTTTGGCGTAGCCGGCCCCGTCTTTGAGGGAGAGGCTTCCGTCACCAACCTGCCATGGGTCATCCGCGAGGCCACCCTGGAACAGGTGCTGGGGCTGCAGAAAGCCACCCTCCTCAACGACCTGGAGGCGACGGCATACGGCGTGCCCCACCTGTCCCCCGCCGACCTCTGCACGCTCAACGACGCCCCGCCCCGCGGCGGCACCAAGGGAGTTATCGCCCCCGGCACCGGCCTGGGCGAGGCCGTCCTCTTTCATCACGACGGGCAGTACCACGTCCTGGCCTCGGAGGGAGGGCACACCGATTTTGGCCCAAGAAATCCGTTCGAGATTGGGCTACTGCGCTACCTGATGGACAGGTTCGACCACGTCAGCTACGAGCGCATCTGCTCGGGCATCGGCCTGCCCAACCTATATGGCTATATCTGGGAGACCCACCTGGCCGGCGAGCCGCAGTCAGCGGCCGAAGCATGCCACCAAGCCCCCGAGCCGACACGCGTCATCATCCAGAAGGCCATGTCGGGCGAGAGCGACCTGTGCGCGGAGGCACTCCATGCCTTTGTCTCGATCCTGGGCGCAGAGGCCGGCAACCTGGCACTCAAGGTAATGGCCAGCGGGGGGATCTACCTGGGCGGCGGCATCCCGCCCAGGATCTTGCCCAAGCTCAAGGACGGCACCTTCATGGCTTCCTTCGTGAACAAGGGGCGCTTTGCCAAGATGCTCTCGCAGTGGCCGGTGTACGTCATCCTCAAATCCGACACGGCATTGCTCGGGGCGGCGGCCTACGGCCTGGGGCTCTAATCACGCCACCTCGCGCCGCATCGTCAGCGCTCCCAGCACGATAAGGAGCGCCGCAATCCCCACCAGGATCAGCAGATTGGGCCAGATTTCGGCCAATCCCCAGCCCTTGAGCATCACGTCGCGCAGTGCCCGGTTGGCGTAGGTGATGGGCATTAGGTAGGCAAAGGGCCTCAGGTAGAGGGGCATCTCCTCCACTGCCCAGAAAAGGTCCCCCAGCAAAGCCTGGGGGATAATGATGATCGGGATGAACTGCACCACCTGGAACTCGTTGCGGGCGAAGGTCGAGGCCAGGATCCCCAGGCTGACTCCCACCACCGCCAGCAAGGCAATCACCAGGAACACCAACCCCAGGCTGCCCAGGTAGTGGATCTTGAGCACCCACACCGTGAAAAAGAGGATCACCGCCACCTGGATCAGAGCAAAAAAGCCCAGCCCGCCCATGTAGCCGAGCACGACCTCGACCCGGCGCGCGGGCGTGGCCAAAAGCCGCTCCATCGTGCCCTGTGAGCGCTCGCGCAGGAAAGAGACGCAGGTCAGCAGAAAGACAAAAAAGAGCGCGAGGAAGCCGATGTAGACCGGCGCCACGAAATCCATCGTGTCGAACTCTTCCCCGGCAAAGAGATAGCTCGCCTTCACCGTCACCGGCAGAGGGGTCTCGCCGCCACCCGGCTGGGCCGCACCCGGCATCCCCAGCCCGCTTGCCAGCAGCCCGGCGAGCGATTTCATCGCCGCCTCTGTCACGCGGGCCGTGATCGCCATGCTCCGCGAGGGGTTCGAGCCCTCCAGCCGCAGGTCGAGAACCGCCTGGCGGTTCACCTGGAACCCGGCGGAGAAATCCTCCGGAAAGACCAGGACCGCCTGCACGCTGCCGTCGCGCAGCCGGTCCTCGACCTCGGTGGGAGCCAACGTGACCAGATCGAAGGCCCCGCCGGCCTCCAGCTCTTCGACGATGCCTTGCCCCAGGATCACCTTGCCGGCCAACGTCGCCATCCCCCGGTCCTCGTCGACGACGCCCAGCGGGATGAGCGCCGGCTCGGCTCGGAAAAGGATCGCCCCCAGGGTCAGCACGAGCATCGGGGCAAAGAGCAGCAACCCGACGGTCCGGCGGTCGCGCAGGATCTGCCGCATCACCCGCCGGGCGAGAACCAGGACTCGCCGCACGTTCATTGGACGCCTCCTTCGGCATAGCGGAGGAAAGCCTCTTCCAGGGTGGCCGTCCCGGCCTGCGCGCGGAGCTCGGCCGCCGACCCCTGCGCCAGGAGCTTGCCCTGGCGCACAAACCCCAACCTGTCGCACCGCTCTGCCTCGTCCATGGCATGGCTGGAGATGATCAGCGTCGTTCCGCCCGCCGCCAACTGCCGGAAGTAGGACCAGAAAGTGGCCCTTAGCTGCGGGTCGATGCCCACCGTGGGCTCGTCCAGCAATAGCAGGTGCGGCTGGTGCACCAGGGCGCAGGCCAGCGACGTCCGCTGGCGCATGCCTCCCGACACGGTGCGCACCAGGCTGCCGGCCCGATCGGCCAGGCCGACCAGCGCGATCGCCTCGTCTATCTGCTCGCGCGAGGCGCCGCCGCACATCTCGCCAAAGAAGGCGACGTTCTCGCGCACGGTCAGATCTTCGTACAGCGCGCTCGCCTGGGTCATGTAGCCCACCTGCGCCAGGACCTCCTTGGCGGGCATGGCCCGGCCCAGGATCGAGGCCGTGCCCGAGGTGGGCTTCAACAGGCCGACGAGCAGCCGGATCAGCGTCGTCTTGCCCGACCCGTTGGGCCCCAGCAGGCCATAGACCTCGCCGGCCTGCACCGACAGGCTCAGCCCGTCTACAGCGTGGATGGCGCCAAAGTGCTTGTGAAGGTCCTGCGTCTCGACGACTGTGCTCATAGGCTCATCTCCTTTGCGGCGGTGATGTGCTGTCGGCATCATTTCTTGCAGCCGGCCTTCGACACTACATCATATAGAGGTAGTACATTACAGGCCCCAAGTCAAATCCAGAGAGCCGGTGTGTCACCTGGGGACTGCTTGCGATTCCGCCTCGACGATGATATAGTCTCGATGGGGTACCTGAGGAGGAACGATGTTCGACTTTTCCCGGCAAGTCGTGCTTGTGACCGGCGCCGCCGGCAACCTGGGTAGGGCGGTCGCCGATGCTTTCCGCCGCGCCGGCGCCAGGCTGATCCTGGCCGACCGCGCGCCAGACCGGCTGCCGCGCCTCTTCCCAGACCTGGCCGGCTCGGCGGACCACTACCTTGCCACCTCGGTCGATCTGACCGACCCGAACGCGGTGCAGTCCATGGTGGACGAAGGGCTGCGCCGTTTTGGCCGGATCGACGTGCTGGTGAATGCAGCCGGCGGGTACCGGGGCGGCACACCGCTCCACGAGACGCCCCCAGACGCATGGGATCTCATGCTCGACATCAACGCCCGCACGGTCTACGTCGTCAGCCGCGCCGTCGTCCCGGCCATGCTGCGCCAGGGAAGCGGCAAGATCGTGAACGTCTCTGCCCGGGCGGCCCTCCAGGCTGGGGCCAAGATGGGACCCTACAGCGCGGCCAAGAGCGCCGTATTGCGGCTCACCGAGGCAATGTCCGCCGAGCTGAAGGGGGCCGGCATCCACGTGAACTGCGTCATGCCGAGCACGATCGACACACCCGAGAACCGTGAGTCCATGCCCAAGGCCGACCCCAACCGATGGGTCACGCCGGAGGCTCTGGCCGATGTGATCCTCTTCCTGGCATCCGATGCCGCCCGCGGGATCTATGGGACGGCCATACCCGTCTACGGATTGAGCTGAAGACCATGATCTACGATATCTCTGTGCCAATCTCTCCGGAACTTCCCGTCTGGCCCGGCGATCCGCCGGTGCAGGTCACGCAGGTTCAGCACCTGGATCGGGGCGACCCGATGACGCTCACCCGGCTGCAGATGGGCACGCACACGGGCACGCACGTGGATGCGCCCGCCCATTTCGTGCCGGGTGGCCTGACAGTGGACGAGATTGACCTGGAAACACTGGTCGGTTTGGCGTGGGTGGTCGAGGTGCCCGATGCCGGCGCCCTATCGGCCGAGGTTCTGGAGGGGCTGGATATCCCTGTCGGCTTCGGGCGACTTCTTTTCCGCACCCGGAACTCGGCTCTGTGGGCGAAGGGGGAGACCGGGTTCCACCAGCAGTTCGTGGGCATCACGGTGGACGGGGCGCAGTGGCTGGTGGCGCGCGGCGTGGAGCTGGTGGGCATCGACTATCTCTCCATATCTCCTTACGAGGATCCGATTCCACCCCACCAGGTGCTGCTGGGCGCCGGCGTAATCGTCGTGGAAGGCCTCAACCTGAGCGCGGTCATGCCGGGCGCCTACACCCTCGTCTGCCTGCCGCTGCGCATCCAAGGCGCCGAAGGGGCGCCCGCCCGCGCAATCCTGATGCATTGGGCCGCCCAAGGGGGGTGAGAAATGGAGATCCTGGGCATCGACATTTCCTTGCTCAGGAAGAAGTAGCCCGGCCGAGCTCAGGGCGTCTACGATCCAGACTGCGGCTGCCCTTTCTGGTTGACCACACCGGCCAGCAGCACAACGAGCACGACCCCGAACACGAGCTCCAAGCTCGCCGGCAGCCGGGGAAAGAGCCCGAAGAGGATACCTTGTGCCATGGCCACGGCACACAGCCAGAACAGCCGGCTGCGGAGCAGATCGCGGAGCGGAACCGTCCCTTCTCTCATGGTCACCTCCATCGCAATAGAGAACATGTGTTCTATGCGTAGTATAGAACACATGTTCTTGCCTGTCAAATCGCGATATCGGTTGTGACCAATCAAGCCATCGGCGGAACCTCGGCTCTCAGCCTCTTCCGGACGTCATGCCCGCCGCAGCAGCCGCAGCGCCGTCTCGGCCAGCACAGCAGCCCCGACGGGCATGCAGCGCTCGTCCAGGTCAAAGGTCGGGCTGTGCCCCCTCCGCTCCTCTCCCTCGATCTTGGCCCCCAGTCCGAACATGGCGCCCGGCGCCAGGGAGGATAGCCGGCCGAAATCCTCTGCCCCCATCGTCGGCTCGCGAACCGTGACGTTCTCCCTGCCGAGCAGGTCGGCGGCGACCTGCCGGATCACCTCCACCACCGCCGGATCGTTGATCATCGGCGGTCCGCCGTCTTCCAGCCTCAACTCATAGTCCCCGCCGAGGGCACGCGCCACCTCCAAGGCCCGCGCGATCTCGGCGTGCAGCACCTTCTGCACCTCGGGCTGCTGGTAGCGGATCGTGCCCGAGAGCTCGACCGTCTCCGGGATGACGTTGGCTGCCCGACCGGCGTGGATCGAGCCCAAGCTGATGACCGCTGCATCGAGAGGGTTCACGCGGCGCGAGACAATGGCATTCAGCGCAAGGATCACGTGCCCGGCGATGTGGATCGGATCGATCCCCTTGTGCGGATAGGCGCCGTGCACCCCATGCCCGCTGATGCGGGCCCAAAAGGTATCGACGCCGGCGGAGGCCGGACCTGCGTCGACTTCGACCTCTCCGACCGGACTTGCTGGATGGACGTGGAGCGCCAGCACCGCATCGACCCCCTCCATGGCACCGTCCTGCACCATGCGCGGCGCCCCGCTCAGTCCCTCGGCGTCCGCGACCTCCTCGGCAGGCTGGAAGAGGAGCCGCAGCGTCCCGGGGAAGGGTTCCTCCGCCAGCAACGTCGCCACCCCCAGCAGGATGGCCGTGTGCGCATCGTGGCCACAGGCGTGCATCACCCCCGGAGCGCAGGAAGCGTAGGGAACATCGTTCTCTTCCTGGATCGGCAGGGCATCCATGTCGGCCCGGATTGCGACGATCGGGTGACCTTCCCCCCGGTCGCCCACCACGCCGGTCCGGCCCACGCCTGTCCGCACGCGGTAGCCGAGGGATCGGAGCACCCCGGCGACCAGCGATGAGGTACGCGTCTCCCGGAAGCCGAGCTCCGGGTTCTGGTGGATATCCCGGCGCCAAGACGTCAACTGCTCCTGAAGGGCTTGGGCACGGTCAAGCATTTGGTTCCTCCTTGGACCAGGGTAAGCTGCATCTGGGAGCGATTATACCATGACGCCTGACCGGCTCCAATGCCGGGGAGCCCGTGCTGCGATAGCTGGTATTCGCCGGCCACAGCGGCTGGCTCGCGTAGGCCAAGCGCCGCGCGTCTGACTTGACCTGTCGGCGGATCGGTGGCAGAATCGGATCGTGCCTTGAATCCAGGGCTTGTCTTCTTGGCCCGCAAAAAGGAGGTAGACCCATAAGTCGCGTGACCCAGTCCCCCACCTGGTCGAAGCGCCTCGGATTCCTGGTGGCGCTGTCTCTTGTTCTGAGCTCGATAGTCGCCGCCCCTCTATGCGACTCACCAGCCCAGCCCTCGCAATCCATCGGGATTTGTGGAGGAACTCCGTGTGGATATGACAGGCAGAGGGCACTACAACAAGGTGACCGGCGAGTTTGTAGAGCCGCCGTACATTCACTCACGGTCTATTCCCGGAGGGGTAGCCCGTGCCGAACCCTGGCGGTGGGCTCTACGACGGTAATCGAGCCAAAAGATGTCACACTGACAGGAAGGTGCTGTAGAAAGGTGCTGACATGAATTGCAGCGAGAAACTACAAGTCATCCTCTCTCATTTCGCCGACGGTGATTGGGAGCATGGTGAAGGTATCACCGTCGAATCACTTGACAATCCTGGCTGAATGGTGAGAATCTCGTTGGATGGTACCTTCTTGGAAGATCAAGATTTTTCTGCAATTGAAGCGGAATCGAGCGAGAAAGACTGGTATGTCTGCCGAGTAGAAGGCCGCTTTTTCGAAGCAGTTGGCGGTGTGAACAATCTAGCGAACATCATAGCCGTCTTCTACGGCTGGTTCGACAAGAAACTCTCCATGACAGCACGGTCATCCAGATAGGACTGAGTCAGTGTTTGCTGTTGGGAGTAGCCGATGATGGATAGGGTTCGAATCTCACCCTAGCATGAGCTGAGCTAGAGTAGTTGAGGGAAACGTTGGCATGGCTGGGAAGAGAGGAGCAGTGAGTTCTCGGCTCTGTCGAACCTGTATGCACGAGCGATGGAGGACGGCTCCGGCTGGACGGTGTACAGCTACGACGACGTTGGCGGCCGGCTGACCCAGGAGCGGCGGTCCATCACCGGCAGCGGGACGTTCCTCACCGGATGGGGCTACGACGCGATGGACCGGGTGGTGACCATGACCTACCCCGGCGGGGAGGTGGTCCAGAATTCCTACAACGCTGCGGCGCAGCTGGCAGAGGTGCGCAGCACCACCTACGCCCTCAGCTACGCCACCGGGCTTGCCTACGACGCCCTGGGCCAGTTGACGCAGATGACCTATGGCAACAACGTTCAGACACGCTTGGGCTACTGGGGCACCGGCGGGGCGTGGGACAGCCGCCCCGGCTCCGGGCTGGCCAACTTCGGGCGCCTCTACCGCCTGCGTGCCACCACCGGCAGCGGCGGCGCCCCGCTCATCGACCTGCGCTACAATTACGACCCGGCGGGCAACGTCACCCAGATCAAGGAGCCACCTGCCGCCGCGAGCGGCGTGGCCCCTGCCCTCGGAGTTCACCTTTTTGGACGGCTTTGGGAGCAAGGACACCACCAACTGGTGGTGGAGCGCCTACCAGGTGGTGCCCGATGCGCCCAACAACTGGGTCAAGAACAGCGGCACTGGCAGCAACTACGACGCCCACTTCTACCGCACCAGCTACAGCCTGAGCAGCGGCCAGGGGCTGCAGGTGCGCCTCAAGGTGAGCCGAACCGACGCCAATGCTCACGTGTCCATCGAGGCCAACGACGCCACCTACCGGCGTTTCGGCGTGATCGCGGGCAGCGGCAAGCTGTCCGTGCAGTACAACGACGGGAGCGGCTATCGCTACCCGGCCGACCTCCTGACCGGCCTGCAAGCCAACACCTGGTACGTGGTGCGCATCGTGGTGGACGACGTGCGGGGGTTCTCGAGTTGACTCACGTTGCGACGACGGTGGATACTCGCATTACGAAGACCTATCGAGCCATGAAACGACCTTTCCGTCAGGTTGGTCTGGGTATCGACAACGGCTGGTTGCTGTTCACCCCCAACAGATTGGCCAACGAGGAGATTTCGCGGTTCGTGAGTGCTTTCATGTTGAGCCCTGATGTGTTTCAGCAAGGCCGCGGTCAGCGAGATTGGCGGCTGAGTTGGATCGGAATGTGGCTGCAATCCAACCCTTGCGTGAGCATCGGCGGTGGTACTGACACCTACTGGGACGTCCGGTAGGGAGGAGTACGCATGACCCTCAGAAGCGTCAGGATGGTCGTTGTCGTTCTCTGTCTGTCGGCGTGGGGCTGTTCATCGCCATCAGGCCCGGTACTACCAACTCCTGAGGCTAGATGCCCCACCACCCTAGATTGGCGGGGACTTGTGCCTGGAAAATCGACACGAGGAGACGTGCTCAGGCTTGTAGGAAAGCCGAACCATAGGGGAATGGCCAAGTTCACGGATGGGCGGGCCTCATATTTCGGCTACTCCCTGGAAGGAGGAGTGGCGTCAGAGCTAGTCGAGGACCGTGTCTTCTTCCAGAGTGAAGTCGTCAGTTGGATTGTGCAGATCGTTGCTGATCGAGATGGGCAGATGCACACCCTTCAGGAAGCGGTCGACATCCTTGGCCCGACCCTGGACAGCATTTACGTCAACAACGACTACGTGCCGGGACGCGGACAGTATGATGTACTGGTTGGGCCGGACCAGATCTACGTTTGGGCCGAGTGCGGCGTGGCAATCAGCGCCGCCTGGGACTCGGCAACGGCCTACTTTCCGGGCCTGCAGATCCGGCACCCAACGAACCTAGAGTCAGCGCTTCGGCCAACTCCAGACATAGGTGCTGAGATGCTGTTCATGTTCCTGTTTCCTCCGACCTCCTTTGATGGTTTTGTGAGTCATTACCAAGACAAGATCCCTTTCCTGGATGGTGCCTGGCTTGAGTATTTCCGCCGGGTCAACCGATAGTGCCGACATTTGGGTCGGTCCAAGTCTCAGTCTTGACAGGGGTGTCTAGATCCCCTGCCCAAGGCAGTGGGCAGCGCTACAGAGGAGGAGGGCTCCAGTCAATGAAGCGGGCTCGGCACTGCGCGAGTGTCCGTGCGCTGGGTGACCGCCTGGGCAGCGCCAGCCTGGCGACCAACTCGAGTGGGGCAGTAGTGGCCAACGGCTCAACCCGCTACTACCCGTACGGGGCGATGCGCAGCGGGGGGACGGGACTCCCTACGGACTACCGTTTCACCGGGCAGCTACTGGACGCCTCGTCAGGGCTGTATCACATGGGGGCACGGTGGTATGACCCGATGCTGGCACGGTGGGTGTCAGCGGATACGATTGTGCCGAGTCCGGTGAACCCGCAGTCGCTGAACCGATACTCGTACGTGCTCGGGAACCCGCTGGGCCTCGTCGATCCCTCTGGACACGACGAATGCAGCCCCACCGGGGCGTGTACGGACGACGAGGAGGTGCCGGACGCCCGCGACCTGACCGAGTCGTTGGTGGCGGAGGCCAACGCGGACGCCGCGTCCTGGCTGGTTCTCTTCATCCTATCGTGCAATCGCCACGAGCAGAAGCTCCTGGCGTGGACGGCGTGGTACCAACAGGTCCACGATGGCGCCCGCTGGGACTTCAAGGATGCAATAGAGCAGAGAGTAGGCCCGGTTGTTCAGTTGGGCGAGTCCTGGTTCGAGTACTCAACGCCCGGCAACATGCTGTACGGTTTCACCGGCGCTGCAGCAGGCTTCAGCGCGGTCGAGCTTCATGGTGGCGCCTCAGTCGCCCAGCTCTTGGATGACCGCAACTCGGACGATCCCAAAGATGATAGGGGGCCCTGGCGGCCCTCCTTCTTTGACCAGGAGGACGACTACTATGCCATCGAGTTCGGCATTCGGCTGTACGAGGACTACGGCTCCGACGTCAAGGTCGGCGAGTTCCGCGCACTGCTGGTGAGCTACGAGCATGGCAGCCAGTTCGGCCGGGTCGCCGCACCGGGCGACTACATGCCGGCGCAAGAGCCCTACCGTCCAGGCCGGTTCGACGGAGGCAACTGAGATGGACAAGGTGATCCTGCTGCCTGATGTGGCGCCAGACCAGGTGGACGGAGGCTACTCATGGACGTGAGTGTGACGTACCTTCACGGGTACCGCTTCCGCTGGGACAGGCGGCGCCGTGCCGCAGAAAGGCGGTGTGTCCTCATGATGCTGGCTCTGCTGTCGACGCTAGGAGCCTGCTGCGACTTCGGCCCGAAGCGCCCCTTCCCCATCGAGGCTCTCTTGTTGGAGGGAGCATCCTTCCCGCTGCAAGTGGTGGAGGTCAGCGACTATGATCCTCCCGGCCCGAGTGGCTCATGCAACCGCGCAGCGAGAGCCTTCTACACCCCCTCGGATCTGGGACACCAGAACGTCTACCAGTACAACAGCGCGCGGCGAGCCGCCCGCAGCATCGCGTGGCACGAGTCGATTGTCTTCGACGATCGGTGGGTGAAGGAGTTGACGACTCCCTCCGAGCTGGCGTACCGGAGCCAGGAAGCCGACTACATGAAGCAGCAATGCGGGCTTTGGGATGGCGACACCCAGCACTGCATGGCGGTCGTTCAATATGAGGAGTATGTGTTTCGACTGACCCTGTCTCTGGACCCAGGCTCTCTGACGCTCGCTGGATTTGAGGAGGTGGTCCAGGCGATGGACGAGCGGGCGGTGCTGTACATAAAGCAGGGCGGTGGGAGCACCACTCCGGAGACCACACCGAGCGACTGATCGGGAGCAGGCGGATCAGGGCATGGGCAGAGGCAGCCTCCGGACGGCTGGGGGTGATGGCCGTCGCGCAGACCAACTCGGCGCCTCAGTACAACGGCTACCTGGTGTTCGACTATCTCGACGGCTCCAACTACAAGTATGCCGGCATGGACGGCACGAACGGGCAATGGGTGATCCGGGAGGTGATCAGCGGCACGGACACCCTGCGGGCCAGCGTGGCGGGGACCATCGTCAAGGGCACCCTCTACGAGTTGGAGGTGCAAGTCAGCGGAAGCCTGGCCACCCTGAAGGTCGGAGGCGTGGTGAAGACAAGCTACACCTTCGGCGGCATCCATGGCGGGCAGGTGGGGCTGCGCATCGACCAGGCACACACCCACTTCAAGGAGGTGTACCTTCGCGCCTTTTCGCAGGTCACCAAGTACTACACATTCGGCGGGCAGCGGATCGCCATGCGCCGGGACCACGTGCTCTACTTCCTGGCTGCAGACCACCTGGGGACGGTGAGTGTGGTGCTGGACGCGGCGGGGAACAAAGTGGACGAGATCCGGCACTACCCCTATGGCACGGAGCGCTGGCCGGTGGACGGCACCTTCCCGACCGAGTATCGCTTCACGGGGCAGCTCCTTGACGGCTACACCAGCCTGTATTTCATGGGCGCAAGGCAGTATGACCCCCAGCTCGGCCGCTGGATCAGCCCCGACACAATGGTCCCAGATCCCTCAAATCCGCAAAGTCTCAACCGATACAGTTATGTTCTCGGCAACCCGCTTAGGTATCTCGACCGCACCGGTCACTGGGATGAAGAGTGGGCGCAGAGGTTTGAACAAGAGCACGGTCACACACCGACGGATCAGGACTGGTGGGACTATCAGTTCTCCCTGCAGGTCGTGGATTTTGCCGCATGGGGGTGGGATGCATCCTTCTTGGTTAGAAGCGACCTGTTCTCGGCTGCCGTTACCATTACGTCCGACGGCGTAGGATGGTTACGGCGGCAGGCAGAGCAGCTTCACTCCGGCGTCATGGCACTCGTTCGTGCCATGGGCGGACACGCCAAGTACCGCAAGGCGGTGGGCAGCATAGTATTCAGAAGGGTCAACTACGATCTGACATTCCTTTGCGGCGCCAGGATATGTGCCCGCAGCATGGCGTACAACCCGCAAACTGGAACCATCGACGTACTAAACCTGCCACGACTTGGCGACGCAGCGCGTGACATAGGAGCGGCGGACACTCTCCACGAGCTTGCACACGCCTGGGATCGCAACAGCGGATACTGGCTTAGCTACCTGGCGCGCGGTAGCGGCGATCCCCAACCTTGGGAGGCATGGGCCAGATGGGTTTCCTTCCATCTCACGGGTCTGGGAGATCCGCGGGGATTGGTGGGGTATTCGCAAGGTATCGTCGCCTTTGCACTGCGTCATCCAAACTCCCCCGTCCTATGGTTGTTCTATGATCTGTTGGTCGACTGAAGGGGAAGGTGCCAAGTGAACGGACCCGTGGACACCAAGCTGTTCGGCAAAAGGTTACTGGCTATCCTCATCGCGGCCGGATTGTCTGCTGGGTGCGCCGGAGCGGGCATCCGGCGTATCCCCCCGGAACGCGAGAGCGCCACCGCCCCATTGAGCGGTACGCCCGATTCTCAGGTGGCTGTCACTTGCGCCGCTTGGCCCATGGACACCATAGCGGCAGCCTGCAACCCGCCCTCCGGGAACCTCAGCCCTGCGTGTCTCGTGCCAATGGTTCCGGGAGAGACGACTGTGGACGAAGTGCGCGAGGCTTTGCGCACCTGTGGGCTTGTGGATTCGAGGTACACGTATGAGGGACCGTGGCCCGACCCCTCGCGGCCGGGCCAGGCGTGGATAGGCTGGCGCTGCACGACCTGCCCGTCATGCGGGGAGCGAAACGCCGTCGTGGTGAAGGATGACGTTGTGCAGTGGCTTTTGTGGCAGCACTACTCTGCGGCCTGCCACCTGACCGCGAGTGACCTTGTAGAGCGACTCGGGGCGCCGGAGAAGGTGCTGCGGGCGATCGCAGGTAGCACACCCGACTGCAAGATGGGCGTACTAGTCATGCTCTATCCGACTCAGGGGCTGGTTGCTGAGGTGGACACAACCCTCCACTATCCGTCGGTCGAACGACAAGACTCGGTCATCACGGAGTACCGTTTTGCACCAACGACGCTGGGGGACCTCATCCGTTCGCCTGTGCAATACAACTGGCAGACGTGGCCAAACGAGCATGAGGGCGGAACAGAGCGCGTCCCTTGGCCGGACAAGCTCGAGGAGTGGCCGGGCTTCAGTCCCTAAGAGCGGGCTTCACCGCATGGCGGGAGGCACGCTGACCGTCGATCCGGCCCACGCACACGCCGCCAAGGTGGTCAACGGCGAGGCCTTCGGCTACGACGCCAACGGCAACATGACGACGCGCAAGGAGAACGGCGTCACCTACGGGCAATCCTGGGACGAGGAGAACCGGCTGAAGGAGGTGACCTTCGCCGGGAAGACTACGACGCTGACCTACGACGGGGGCGGGACTCTCGTCAAGAAGGACGACGGCATTGGGGTCACGACCTACGCCGGCGCGGGATACGAGGTCTACCAGATCCCTGCTGGCCGCGACCTGGTTGGCGACGACTTCAACGACGGCAACGCCAACGGCTGGAGCCCGAACGGCGGCACTTGGGCCGTCGAGAAACGAGCCTACAGCGGGCTGGGCAATGCCGTGAGCCTGTGGACGCCCACCTTCCGGACGGGCAAGGTGTGGGCCAAGGTGCAAACCCAGAGCCTGGGCGCCATCGCGCACAACGGGTACCTCGTGTTCGACTATCGGGACGCCGACAACTACCGCTTCGCCGGCCTGCAGGACGACTTCAACCAGTGGGTGATCGGCGAGAGGCTGGCAGGCACTCTCTACACGCGGGCGGCTGTCCCGGAAACCATCAACACCGGGCAGTGGTACAGCCTGGAGCTGGTGGTGTCTGGCCGCACGGCCAGCCTGAAGGCCGGAGGGGTGAAGAAGGTCGGCTACACCTTCGGCGACGGCAGCCCTGTGAAGAAGAATACCAGGCATTGACGCCCACTCAGCCCTGAGATACAATATCCATGGAGTTCTTATGTCTCGACCCTTGATTACGTTGACCACCGACTTTGGCCTGGCGGACGGCTATGTGGGGACAATGAAGGGAGTGATCCTCGTGATCTGCCCAGATGCGATCCTGGTCGACATCAGTCACGACGTTCGCCCACAGGCCGTTCGGCAGGGGGCCTACCTGCTCTCCTGTGCCGCCCCTTTCTTTGCGCCGGGTACAACCCACCTGGCCGTCGTCGATCCGGGGGTCGGCGGGCACAGGCGCCCCCTGCTCGTGCAGACACAGATGGCGACCTACATCGGCCCAGACAACGGCATCCTGAGCATGGCTCTTGACCGGGACCCTCCCCTCAGAGCAATCCATCTCACAAACCAGGCTTACTGGCTGCGCGCCGTCAGCCACACGTTCCACGGCCGGGACATCTTTGCCCCTGTGGCTGCACACCTGGCTGCCGGCGTCGATCCACTGGTCATGGGAGTGCCCATCCCGGTGGAGAGTCTAGTCCGCCTGCCGGCCGCCGGGCCCGCACCCCAGCCGGATGGGTCGCTCCTCGGCGAGGTGCTTCACATAGACCGCTTCGGCAACGTGGTGACGAGCTTCCGGCCTTCTGACCTGCCTGACCGTCTCACCATCGAGATCGCCGGCGCTCGGATCGATCGGCTGAGCAGCACCTTCGGCGATGCGGAGATAGGAGCACGCCTCGCCTACATCGGCTCCGGCGGACACCTGGAGATCGCCGTGCGCGACGGAAACGCCGCCAAAGAGCTGGGGGCCGGCCTCGGCGCCCCTGTGCGCATCACATCTCAGGCCTGGCCGCGCTGAGCCGGTCAGGTCAGAAAGACAGGAGGAACGATGGACAAGTTTGTCATCCAGGGAGGGGTACCCCTCAGCGGCACGGTGGTGCCCAGCGGAAACAAGAACGCGGCCCTGCCCATCCTGGCTGCCACCCTGCTGACGGACCAGCCCGTGACCCTGCGCAACCTGCCAAACATCGGCGACGTCCGCACCATGCTCTCCATGCTGGAAAAGCTGGGAGCCAGCGTGGTACGCCAGAACCCCCACACGGTAACAGTGCGCGTAGACCGCATCACGTCAACCTCTCCCGATCCGGGGATGGCCGGCCAGATCCGAGGCTCACTGACCGTGTTGGGGCCGATCCTCGCGCGGGCAGGACAGGTAAGCCTCTCTCTGCCGGGCGGGGATAGGATCGGCCGCAGGCGGATCGACACCCACTTGATGGCGCTCGCCGCCCTGGGAGCCGACATCCAGCAGGACGGGGGCCTCGAGCTGCGCTCGGAGGGCCTCCGTGGGGCAGATATCTGGCTGGACGAGGCGAGTGTGACCGGGACCGAGAACGCCGTCATGGCCGCCAGCCTGGCACGCGGCCAGACCACGATCCGCAACGCCGCCTGCGAGCCCCACGTCCAGGAGCTGTGCCACATGCTGAACTGCATGGGAGCCCACATCGACGGCATCGGCTCCAACGTCCTGCGCATCCAGGGCGCCGACGGCCTGGGCGGAGGCGATTTCACCATCGGCCCCGACTTTATGGAAGTCGGCAGCTTCATCGGTCTGGCCGCAGTCACGGGCGGCGAGATCCGGGTCTTGGGCGCCGCGCCCGAGCACCTGGGCATGATCCGCGCAACCTATGCGCGGATGGGCATAGATTTCGAGATCCAGGGCGACGACCTGTTCGTGCCCGCCGGACAGGCCCTGGAGATACGGGACGACATGGGAGGGGCCGTACCCAAGATCGACGACGCTCCCTGGCCCGGCTTTCCGACCGACCTGCTCAGCATCGCGTTGGTGGTGGCGAGCCAGGCACGCGGCACACTCTTGATCCACGAAAAGATGTACGACAGCCGCCTCTACTTCGTGGACCGCCTCATCACGATGGGCGCCCGAATCATCCTCTGTGACCCACACCGCGCCGTCGTCGTCGGGCCGTCGCCGCTGCACGGAGAGACCCTGCAAAGCCCGGATATCCGTGCCGGCATGGCCCTGCTGATCGCCGCGCTCTGTGCCGAAGGAGAGAGCGTCATCCACAACATCCAACAGATCGACCGGGGCTACGAGCACATCGAGACCAAGATGAAGGCGCTGGGGGCTCGGATTGAGAGGGTCGGCTAGGGCGCAACTCGATCCCGCGGCCGGCGTATAGATAGACAAATCCAACAAACATGGAGGTGCATTGTGATCAATCGAATCATGCGAGTCATCCGCCTGGACCCCACGGTCTTCCGGGAGGTAGCGGAGGATCAGAGCTCGATGACGCAGGCGGCCATCATTGTCGTCGTGGTCAGCCTCATGTCCGCCATCGGCGGATTCATCAAGGTGCTGATGGCCGGAGACGGATTCGGCAGTGCGATGGTCGGGTTCATCATGCAGCTGATCGTCTTCTCCATCCTGATCGGCTGGATTGGATGGTCGGTCATCACCTACTTTGTCGGCACGACTCTCTTCAAGGGAACGACCGACATCCGCGAGATGATGCGCGTGCTGGGCTTTGCCAACGCGCCCAACCTCCTGGGAATCTTTAGCTTCATCCCCTGTGTGGGATGGCTCATCTCGCTGGCCGGAGCAATCCTATCGCTGATCGCCGGCGTCATCGCCATCCGCGAGGCGATGGACTTTGACACTACCAAGGCGATCATCACCGTTGTGATCGGTTGGATAGTCTCGCTCGTCCTCTCCCTCGTCGTCGGCGCCATCTTTGGATTGGGGACGGCCGGGATTTCGGCTCTCGGCGGGTAGCAGCCGGGCACTCGGTATCCAAGGCCTCCTACGGAAAGCAGGAGGCCTTGGCTGCCCCGGCCCGGAGGGGTGAGGCACCCGGCCAGTGCCGGTCGCGTTTCGGGTTCATGCCGGCCTCGTCAGGATTCGGTGGATGGCAGCACGCTCCTCGATTCTTTCTCGCGCAATGCTCGCCGTAGGGGGCCTGTTGATCTTGGCAGGCCTCGGCTGGGGTGTATGGTCGTGGATTCGCTCTTCAGGCACACCCATCGTCACCGATGCCGGCGCGGTGGTGCTCGTCGAGACGGCCTCTCCCCGCGCGACCCGGACATACACTCCACCGGTGATTGCCACAGAGCGCCCGGTAGAGAAACCCACGCCCGCAATACTTCCCGAATGGGAGGCAGAACCAGGCCAATCCCTCCCCACTGCGACGCGTAGGGCAAGCGCCCTCACGCTGCCTTCGCCCACGCCCAACCCGACCCTGGTGCCTGCCGCAGACCGGCCACCCTCACGCATTGTGGCCCCGGCCATCGATCTCGATGCCAAGGTGGTGCCGATGAGTTGGGAGGTGGTAAATCGCAAGGGAGTGCAGGTCTCGGTCTGGGTCGTGCCCGAGAATGCGGCCGGATGGCACACGAACTCGGCCCTGCCGGGTCACGGGGAGAACGTGGTGCTATCAGGGCACCACAACATCGAGGGCAAGGTATTCCGCTACGTTGTGGAGCTCCAACCGGGCGATGAGATCACGCTCTACGCCGGCGACACGCCCTACACCTACGTCGTCACCGAGAAGTACATCCTGAAAGAGGCGGGGATGCCGCTCAGCGTCCGCCAAAAGAATGCGCAGTGGATCATGCCGGCCGGAGAAGAGCGGCTCACACTCGTTACCTGCTGGCCCTACGAATGGCCGGGCAACACCCACCGGGTCATAGTAGTGGCGCTACCGCAGATCTCATCCACAGAAGAAGGCGGCAATCTTCGGTGATGCGTGGCCAGGCAGTCCACGACTGACGGAAGGCAGATCCACAGAACACACCTGTACTGTGGATAACTTCGCGAATCCTGTGGATAACCCTCTTGTCGTGTGGATATCTGAGCCGGAATCCGACCCATTCGCGTTCCCTGAGACTGCAGCTACGTCACCACACGAAAAACCTCAAAGTTCGCGGCTGGAACTCCCCCATTCATCCACAGCCCGCAAACCCGCTCTCGCCCAGTCGTCGTATGCTCCAGCGGCCATGCCCCTAGATATGGGGCAATGACCGGCAAATGAGCCAAGTCATCCACTTATCCCCAGCCCCTACTACGACTACTATCTAATAGACTTACTCTAATCTTGATCCTTACGATCTACGTCTTTCTCCGGAAGCAGCTCGGGCAAGAATTCCTGGAACGCGCCTTCTCGGAGCACTGCTCGGATGCGCTCGACGATGTACTGGAAATCCTCGGGATGGGTCACAAAGTTGAGGTGATTGGTATCCACGAGCATGACGGGCGCCGGCTGGTTTGATGTGAAGAACTCCTCGTAGCCCAGGCGCAGATCGTCCAGGTATGCCCTGTCCATCGTCCGCTCATAGGGCCGGTCGCGTTGGGCTATCCGTCCCATCAAGACCTCGGTATCCGCCTGGAGATAGACAATCAGATCGGGTGAAGCGATCTGGCCGGCCAGTGCCGTATGGATCTGCTGGTAGATGTCCCACTCATCCCCGGCGAGGTTCAACTGGGCAAAGAGCCTGTCCTTGTTGAACATATAGTCAGAGATCAATGCGCCTTGCCGCAGCATGATCTGGAACGCGTTGCTGCTGTCTGTAGCGGCTGAGCAGGAAGAACATCTGGGTCTGGAAGGCATAGGCGGCACGCGATTCGTAGAACCGGGCCAGGAAGGGGTTCTCCTCGAACACCTCCAGCAGCAAGCCTGTTCGAAAGTGCTCGCTGAGCATCCTGGCCAATGTCGTCTTGCCGACGCCAATAGCGCCCTCGATGATGATATACCAGGAGCGTTTGAATGCTCTGTCGTCCACCGTGGCCCCTCCTCATGCCCTGCCGCTAACCGGTGTTGAGACGGCCGTCTTCTCCCTGTCCGGCGCTGCCCAGGATTCTATTGTACTCGGAATACAGAGCGCCGGCCAAACTTGAAGTCTGGCAACCTCCGGCGCTATAATCCGTATAGATCTTGTGGGGAGGAAGGGATGGACCAGGAACGCACCTGGATACAGAGGGCGATCCAAGGGGACCAGGCCGCCTTTGGACAACTGGTACGTGCTTACGAGCGCCCGGTTTACAACCTGGCTTATCGGATGTTGGGGAGTGCCGAAGATGCGGAAGATGCGGCGCAAGAGACGTTCCTGCGAGCCTATACCAGGCTTGCGACGTATCAGCCCGATCGCAAGTTTGTCAACTGGCTGCTGTCTATCGCATCCCATTACTGCATCGATCGTCTGCGGCGCCACGCGCGGGCGCCCCAGCTACCGCTGGACGACACGATCCCTCCCCAATACCTGACGAGTGAGGAAGACAGGCCAGAGCAGGCAGTGGATCGGAAACAGGCGCAGGAAATGGTGAGGAGGGTACTCGATACGTTGCCCCCGGACTACCGGGCAGCCGTCGTGTTGCGCTACTGGTATGACATGTCCTACGAAGAGATCGCGACTACCACCGGCTCCACCGAGAGCGCGATCAAATCGCGATTGCACCGGGCGCGGCAGATGATGGCCGGGCTGCTTCAAGTGGCCTGATGGGAGGGGAAGATGGGTGAGAGGGTACGATGTGAAGAACGGGATAAGATAGCTTCTTGGGTGTCGCTGGCACTGGACGGCCGGCTTGCTCCGGAGCACGAGTCCGCTCTGGAACGGCACATGGCGGCCTGTCCCGCCTGCCGGGCTGAGGCCGCTGCCATGCGCAGGGTTTCGACCCTGTTGGGCACTACGCCTATGGTCGGGCCATCCTATGGGTTCTCCATGCGCGTCGAGCGTCGGCTGGCCGAGCGAAGCACGCAGCGCCGGCAGATCTTGCGCGGGGCGGCGCTCCTGACGAGCTCGTTGTCGCTCGTCGGGGCGGGGGTGGCTGCGATCCTGGTCCTCGGTATCGGGCTGGCTGCATTGCTCTGGTTTGGCTCTCAGCCGGCCGGGCAGCAGGCCGGCCTCTCTCTGCCCCAGGTCGCTTCTGGACTGGGATTGATGGGCAAGGGCGCCAGTCTCTTTCTCAAGGACATACTATTGCGCTATGGTTTGCCCGTGGCTCCTGTCGGTCGGCGGCGGATTGGCCGTCATTGGGGGCGTCTGGGCATGGCTCTTCTCGCGCAGGTCCGCCAGATCGCGGCGGAATGGATTTGCCTAGTGCCTTGGCGCACATAAATAGGAGGTGATCACATGAAGAGAGCAATTCAGTTCTTCGGGGTGTTGGTTTTGCTTCTGCTCCTGCCGTTGGCGACTGCCTTCGCCCAAGGCCCGGTCGATGGTTCCGATGGCGGGCAGGTCTTTACCAAGCAGGATGTCTCCCTTGACCCAGGCGAGACATTCGAAGGCGATCTGAGTGTCCTAGACGGCAACCTGGACATGGCAGAAGGCAGTGTCGTCCAGGGCGACGTCTTTGTCACCGGCGGGCGCGCTACCATTGCCGGCCAAGTGAATGGCAACCTGGCGGTTATGGGCGGTGAGGTGGCTCTGGCCGGCACGGGGCAGGTCAAGGGCGATCTCTTTGCCGTGGGGGGAAAGCACGACTTGGCGGGGCAGGTAAATGGCAACGCCTCGATCCTGTTTGGAGAGACGAGCCTGCGAAGCTCGGCCGTCATCCGTGGCGACCTGTTGGTCGCTCCGGGAGATCTGACGCGGGAAGAGGGGGCTCGGGTAGAGGGAGATGTCGTTACCAGGCTGACCTTCCCTCCCTTTATGTCCGGAGAGGATCTCCCTGAGCCAGGGCGATTGCCCGAGGTGACGCCTGCAGTTCCTAGCCCACAGGTGCCAGAGGTGGTCCCCCCTGTTCCAACGTGGCCGCAGGCGACACAGACCGGCGACTTTGGCGAGCGGCTCGCGCGTTTCGCGGGCCGGGTCGTCTCCGCGCTTTTCCTGAGTTTGCTGGTGATTGCCGTGGGGGCACTGATCGTCCTGGTCTGGCCGCGGCCGACACAGCGGGTGGCCGAGTGCATCGCGGCCGTCCCGGGGCAGAGCTTTGGGCTTGGCCTGCTCACCTTTCTCCTGGCTGCAGGGCTTGAGGTGGTCGCGGTCTTTCTGATGGTCTTGGTCATCCTCGTCGGAGCCCTGCTGATGGCGACCATCATCCTGATCCCGGTCGGGCTGCTGCTCATCCTTCTCTCTGGGCTGCTCCTGCTGCCCGTGCCGCTTGCCCTGGCCGGCGGCGTGCTGCTGGGATGGGTCGGTCTCGCGGAGATCGTCGGCCGCAAGCTACTCGATGCACTCCGCGTCCACAACGCGTCGCCGCTGGGCCAAGTCCTGGTCGGGCTGCTCATCACCATCATCCCTGCGGTGATCCTCTGGCTCGTCCAGCCATGGTGCTGTGCCCTGCCCTTTGTCGATTGTCCTCACAAGCGTCGGCCTGGGGGCCGTGTTCCACACCCGCTTTGGCACGCAGGGCTGCCGGAGGGAGGACCACTTCCTCGAACCGGACGTGCTGCCCGCAGATGCAGTGGGCCGGCACGCCGCTGCCCCGGCTGCGCCTGAAGAGGAGGCTCTGCCTGCCGGTGACATGGATCAGGAAGCAGGCCAGCCCGACACTCTTCCACCACCACCACCACCACCACCACCCCCTCCTCCTCCGGCCAACCCGTAGACGATCGGGCGTAGGGGAGGGCTGCCCCTCCCCTACGCCTGCCATGTGCGTGTTACGTTCTCCATCCAGGCTATGGTACAATAGCCTGGATGGAATCGATTTCCGGCACAGATCAGGCGACAGAAGGTGATGGGGCGGCGGAACCCCACCGCCACGTGGTCATACCTGTTCAAATCCAACCCTTCTGGATCTTGGTCGGTGCTTGGTCGGTGCTGTGTGGGGCACTGGCCACCAACCCCCTGCGCTGGTATGGGGAGACATTCCTTTCCCTCGCCTTCGCCCTTCTCCTCGTGACAGTGGCTTGGGCCGGTCTCTGGATCATGGTGACCGGCACTGGCTGGGTGAGCCTACTGAGGGGGCGTGCCCTCTCACCGGCTGCTCTCCCCATTCTGCCCTATACCCGGCCCGACTCGCCGGCCGGCCGGCTGGGCCAAGGCCTGAGCCACCGGATCGGCTGGTGGAGAGAGGCATTCTGGCCGGCGGCCGGGCCGATCTCCGTCATGTGCTTGCTGGCCGTGTTCTTGGCCACTGTCCTCTCTTTGCTGCTGCCCGTGCCGGTCTGGTGGTTGAACCTGGCGCTGGTCGCGATTGTCGCGATGGGCGTGGCCCAGCGATATCGAGGGCGCACCCCCCTGGCCGCACAAGCCCTCCTCTACGCCGGCCTGCCCTGGCTGGCCGGCTTCCTGGCGTTGTCCAGATTCCGGTGGCATGCACTCTTGCTCGCCCTGCTCTTTACACTGGCTGTGTGGGGGGTATTGCGCGTTGCACGGGGCATGGCCGGCGGGCCATGGCTCCTCCATGGGGCGCAGGTAGGCGTGGCGGTCCTGCTTGTCATACTAGGGCAGCCCCTTCCTGCCGGCGGCATTGTGATCTTGGCCTTTGGTCAGTTCCTCTCTTCCCTGACACTGCGCTTCGGTGGAGAACCGGCGGCTGTTGCCCGTCGCACCTGGCCCTGGCTGCTGGCGGCCATGCTGTTGGCCGCTCTGGCGATTCCATGACCTGGGTGTGGGTTGGGGTGGGCGTTGCCGGTGTACTGTGCCTGGCCGGGCTCATCTACTGGCAGATCATCGTTGCCGAAGGGGCCTATCTCGGTCCCAGGGTGGTGGCGTGGACCTACGACAAGGTGGCTCGCCGCTACGATGCCATCAAGCAGTTTGACCAGCGCGAGGAAAGCTGGTACGTGGCGGAGCCCCTGCTCCAGAAGCTTGCCGGCATCGAGCATCCACGCATTCTTGATGTGGCCACAGGAACGGCGCGCCTGCCTCTGGCACTGCTACGAGGCCACTATGCCGGGCAGATCGTCGGCCTCGACCTGTCTTTGAAGATGCTTCATGTAGCGCGAGGCAAGCTGCTGCCCTATGACGACCAGGTCGGCCTGATCTGGCAGGATGCCGGGCGTCTGCCTTTCGAGGATGGCACCTTTGACGCCGTGACCAGCCTGGAAGCGCTCGAGTTCTTTCCCCATCCACTCGAGTCCTTGGCCGAGATGGTGCGCGTCCTGGCGCCGGGTGGCGTGCTCTTTCTCACCAACCGGGTGGGGCGCGAGGCCCTATTCCTGCCTGGGCACGCCGTCCGCCGGGATGATCTCGAGAAGGCTCTGGCTGCGCTTGGGCTGTATGAGGTAGATGTGCGGCGGTGGCAGGTCAGCTACGACCTGGTCATGGCGCGCAAGGAGGGCCGGTGGGTGCCCGGCGGGAGTGATAGGGCCGGCTGGCAGTCACTCCTCCGCTGTCCGCTCTGTGGAGGGGCGCTGCTAGCGATGCCCACAGCCCTGTCTTGCTCCCCCTGCAAGCGAACCTATCTCGTGCACGATGGGATCGTGCACTTGGCTTCAGGGTACTCGGCCAAGACTGCATCCCCTAGGGCCGAGACCTCAAGCAACAGGACTGGAAGACGGATTTGACACGTGGCGAGGAATCTATACAATACGGTATCGCTGGAGAGGTTCTCCGGTCTAGTAGTCGAGTTCCTCTATCCTGAGGCTACTCACCAGCTTGGTCTCAGTGCAAGGAAGGCAAGGCGGACCTAGATCCATCGGTCGAGATCGCTCTTCACACCTGAGACAGGATGCGGAGGAATAGAGTGGGACCGAGTCGTGAAGACGCCAGTCTGTCAGGCGTTGAGCTGTTGAACTCGCTGGTCAGGTAAGGGTTTTCCCCAATGTCATCCTTGGAGAGGGCAGCGTCGTATGGGGGAGTCTCGGCTAGAATAGGAACCGGTGCGCAGTTGGTCGGCAGGCTGCAGCACAAGTTGGGATGCTCCTTTGGCACACGGGTCGGTCCTGTTCGATCCAGAATCCCCCCTGACCCAGGTCCATCGTGGTCAGCACAGCCAGACCAGGGCCGGGGATGACCAAGGAGCGCACAGGAAGGAAGCCCCATGCGGCTCGGTGGAAGACTAGGCATCTCCAGCCAGTTGGAGCACGTAACGGGAGGGTCCCGGCCAGAGAAAAAGCCATGATTGTCACGCAGACCCCCCTGCGAATCAGTTTCTTCGGCGGCGGCACCGATCTGAAGGGGTTCTACGCCCTGGAAGAGGGGTGCGCCCTCAGCTCGGCCATCGACAAGAGCATCTTTGTGATTATCAAGCGGCGCTTCGACGCCCAGGTGCGCGTCGGCTACACCAAGACCGAGCTGGTGGAACAGCTCGATGATCTCCAGCACGAGCTTGTGCGCGAAGCGCTGCGCCTGACCGGCCTCTGTCGCCAGGTGGAGATCGGGACCATGGGCGACATCCCTTCGACGGGGTCCGGCCTGGGCTCTTCCAGCACAGTCACGGTTGGCCTGCTAAATGCCATCCACACCTACCTCGGGCAGCCCCAGAACCTGGAGACCCTCGCGCGCCAGGCGTGCCAGATCGAGATCGACGTGCTGGGCAAGCCGATCGGCAAGCAGGATCAGTACATCGCCGCCTATGGAGGCCTGCGCCTCATCCGCTTTCTGCCCGATGAGCAGGTCATCGTGGAACGGATCGACCTCCCCCAGGAGGAGCAGATCCGCTTCTGCCAGCAGTTGATGCTCTTTTACACCAACAGCGCCCGCCTGTCGTCGACCATCCTGACCGAGCAGAGCGCCAATATACACGACCGGCCGGATGTCCTGCGGGAGATGAGGGCACAGGCCTACCAGGGGCGAGACCTCCTGCTGGCCGGCGATTTCGAGGAGTTTGGTTACCTCATGCACCAGGGCTGGGAGCTGAAGAAGCGAATGGCCAGCAAGATCACAAGCCCGGCCATTGACGAGATGTACGCAGCGGCCCGAGGTGCCGGGGCTCTTGGCGGCAAGATCGCGGGCGAGGCGGAGGGGGCTTCCTGCTCCTCTTCTGCCCTGTGGACTGGCAGCGGCGAGTCCGATCTGCCCTGAGAGGGCTGAGGGAGCTGCCCTTCCGCCTGGAACCGGATGGGACCAAGGTAATCCTCAACTATCGCCGCTAGTGAGGCGCGGGACTGTGCAGACGCCAGCCGCGCAGTCGGAAGGGGCAGATCCATGCATGACCAAGTGTTGTCCTACCTGGAAGATCTGAAAGGACTCCTCGGCCGGTTGCCTGTGTCCTCCATCGAAGACGTGATCTCGACGCTGCTCTATGCTCGCTTCAATCGCAAGCAGGTGATCATCATGGGCAACGGCGGAAGCGCGGCCACGGCATCCCACTTTGCGTGCGACTTGGGCAAGGGAACACTCATGCCCGGGCTTCCCCGTTTCCGCGTCATCGCCCTAACCGACAACATGTCGCTCTTTTCCGCGCTGGCCAACGACTTTGGCTACGACCAAGTCTTTAGCGAGCAGCTCAAGAGCCTGATCCAGCCGGGGGACGTGGCCATCGGTATCTCGGGCAGCGGGAACTCGGCCAATGTCCTGAACGCCATTCAAGCTGCGCGCGAGCTGGGTGCCGTCACGATCGGCTTTGTCGGGTTTGACGGCGGCCGGCTCAAGGGCATGGTCGATCGCTGCGTCCATGTCCCCTGCGACTGCATGGAACAGGTCGAGGACGTCCACCTCATCCTGGAACACCTCATCAGCACCTGTCTGCGGCAAGCCATAGACCAGACGGGTGCCAGGCTGCCGGATACCCTTCCATTGCCCGCGTAGGGGGGCAGGCACCGCCCTCCTCAGCGTCTTCATCCCCTGTCATCCCCTCAGTGATTCAGGTTGCAGGCACGGTCAATTGCTGGTAGAATCGGGGCGCTGACTCGCTACCTGCCCGCTACACTGCAGGGCGGCAGCAGGAGCTGATGGAACTCGACATGGAAAGTGCCAGAAGGATTTGGGCTCTCGGCCTGGACGGGGCCACGCTGGACCTGATCCGCCCTTGGGCCGAACAGGGAGAGATGCCCGTTCTGGGACGCCTCATACGCGGGGGTATCTCTGGCCCGCTGCGCTCCACGTATCCCCCTTTGACCGGCCCTGCTTGGGCTTCCTTCATGACCGGCATGACGCCGGGGCGCCACGGCGTGCTCGAGTTCTTCCGCCGGCAGCCGGGTACCTACCGCCAGGTGCTCAATAGCTACCGCGACCTGGGTGGCAGGCCTGTGTGGCGCCTGCTGAGCGAGGCCGGCAAACGGGTCGGGATCATGGGGGTGCCCATGACCTACCCGCCGGAGCCGGTGAACGGCTTTATGATCAGCGGGCTTCTGACGCCGGCCGGCCGGCGCGATTTTACCTCCCCCCCTCTCTCCTCGACGATCTGGAGGCGCACCTGGGCAGCTATCGCCTGCGGCACGATGAGAAATACCGGCGCAGCGCCCCCGAGCCCTTCATCCGCGAGCAATACGAGATCCTGGAGAACAACACCCAGGCGGCGCTCTACCTGATGCAGAAAGAGCCCTGGGACCTGTTCATGGTCCACCTGCTTGGGACTGATCGGATGCAGCACGAGTTCTGGCACCTGCTCGATCCATCTCACCCCCAGCACGATCCGGCCGAGCGGCAGCAATACGGTAACGTGATCCTCGACTTTTTCAAGCAGGTGGATGCAAGCGTTGGCCGGCTGGTGGAGACGCTCGACGACGATGTCGTGATCCTCGTCATGTCGGACCACGGCTTTGGGCCGGTGCGGAGGTTCGTCAACTTTAACACCTGGCTCTTGCAGCAGGGGCTCATGCGGCTCAAGTCCGGGCCAAAGACGGCCCTGCGTCGCCTCCTCTACCGCCTTGGGATCAACTACAGTACCGCGGCCCACTGGGTGCTCAAGCTCGGCTTCGGCCGCCAGGCCATGGAGCTCGGCAGGCAGCGACGCGAGGAGCTGCAGCGACGGCTTTTCCTGTCGCTGGACGATGTGGACTGGGCGCGCACCAAGGTCTATTCCGTGGGCAACTTTGGCCAGATGTATGCCAATCTCCAGGGCCGCGAGCCACAAGGATGCGTCTCGCCCGGCGCAGAGTACGAGGCCTTGCTCGACGACCTCGAACGGCGGCTGCGGGCCATGACCGATCCCGACACCGGCCGGCCGGTCGTCGCCGAGATCTTCCGCCACGCGGATCTCTATGAAGGACCCTATGCCGAGGCGTCGGCCGACCTGATGTTCCTCACGCGCGACATGGAATACAAAGCCATGGGCCTTTCCGACTTTTCCTCCCGCCGTGTCTTTGATCCGGTCTACGGCACGACCGGCCATCATCGGATGGACGGCCTGATGATCTGGCACGGCGCAGGTGTTGTTCGAGAAGGACAGGCCTTTGAGGGGGCTCGCATTTGTGATCTGAGCCCAACGATCCTCTATCTGATGGGGCAGCCGGTCCCCGAGGAGATGGATGGGCGTGTCCTGCTTGATCTATTTACACCCGAGTTCCGCCAAGCTCACGAGGTCACCTACGCGTCCGCACCCGAGCACCAAACGGGCAGCGACGGCTCGGTCTACTCCGACCAGGAGCAGGCCGAGATGCGGGACATGCTCCAGGCGTTGGGCTACGTGACATAGGATAGGCTGTCCCCTCCCTGCAGCACCTGTTTGGGAGTGAGGGGGTGGCCATGATGGGCGAAGGTCTCTGACCGAGCCCTAGCGGAGTGGATGAGTGCAAACACGTAAAGTCCTGATCGTAATCCCGGCCTACAAGGAGCAGGCGCGGATTGGGGGCGTTATTGCGGGCGTTCGCCAGAACGTGCCCCAGGCCGATATCCTTGTCGTCGATGACGGCTCTCCCGATGGCACAGCCGACGCTGCCCTCCGGGCAGGAGTACTTGTCGCGCCCCTGCCCTTCAACCAGGGATACGGGGTGGCCCTACAGACGGGGTTCAAGTACGCCCGGCGCCATGGATACGACATTGTCGTCCAGATCGACGGCGATGGGCAGCATGAGCCGAGCTGCATCGCCGACTTGCTTTCTGTGATCCAGACGTCGCAGGCGGACGTCGCCCTGGGCTCTCGCTGGTTGGGCGCCGGGAACTACAAGGGGCCGGTCCTGCGCAAGTTCGGCAAGTTCTTCTTTGGCTACCTGGCCACTCTCCTGACAGACCTCAAAGTAACCGACCCAACCACGGGCTTTCAGGCCCTCTCCAAAGAGGTCGTGGACTTTTACTGCACGCATGTCTACCCCGTGGATTATCCGGACGCCAATGTGATCATCATGCTTAGGCGCGCCGGATTTCGCATTGCAGAGGTTCCGGTCATCATGTATCGGAACGAATCCGGCCAATCCATGCACGCCGGCATCCTCAAACCTGTATTCTACGGGATGAAGATGATGATGTCTATTGCCATGACGTTGCTGCGCGATGACCGTGGGCTGCGCCGGGAGATTCACCATGTCTAGAACGCAGCTTCTCGCGATCATCAGTGCAGTCGGGCTCTTGATCATCGTGCTCGAGCTGGTCCGGCGCCGGCGCCTGCGGGAGGAATACTCCTGGATCTGGCTGCTGACCGCGATTGGCTACCTGGCAATCGCCATCGTGCCTGGATTGATCGAGTGGGTGTCTGGCGCCATCGGATCGGTTCGCCCCACCTCTGTATTCGCCTTCTTGGGCCTTTTCTTCCTGTTCCTGGTCTCGATCCAGTTTTCGGTCCAAATCTCCCGGCTTGCAGAGCAGAACAAGGATCTGGCCCAGCAGGTCGCTATCTTGGATAGCGAGCTGAGGCGGTTGGGCCAAGCGCAGAGCGCCCCCTCCGCCGTGGCCGGTCCCTGTGGTGAGCGCAGCGAATCCATCCCGATCGAGCCACCCCAAAGCGAAGAAAATGCTCAACGCGCTGACGATTGATCTGGAGGACTGGTACCAGGGACTGACCAGCACCGGCCGTCAGGTAGAGCGATGGCCCGACTTTGAGGATCGGGTCGTTGAAAGCACCGAGCGGGTCCTTGTCGTCTTGGGCCGCGCCGCCGTCCATGCCACCTTCTTCGTTCTCGGCTACGTGGCCGACGAATTCCCCGATCTTGTACGCCGCGTGGCCGAGGCAGGACACGAGATTGCCCTGCATGGCTACCACCACCGGAGGGTCAGCCAGCTCACTCCCGAGCAGTTTCGCGACGACATTCTGCGCGGCCGCGAGGCGGTGGAGCGGGCCTGTGGGCGACAGGCGACGGGCTATCGTGCGCCGATGTTCTCCATCAACAGCTCAACACTCTGGGCACTGAGCACCCTGCGCGACCTGGGGTTCCGCTACGATTCCAGCCTCTTCCCTACTCGAAATATGCTCTACGGCTTTCCCGGCGCTCCCCGCTTTCCGTACCACCCATTCGAAGACTCGGGCTTTGTCGAGTTCCCGCTGTCCACCGTCCGCCTGGCGAGCGTCAACTGGCCGGTGGCCGGGGGCTTTTACTTCAGGTTGCTGCCCTATCATCTCTTCCGGCGCGCGCTGCGCCGCCTGAACCGGGAAGGCCACCCGGCGATCATCTACCTTCACCCCTGGGAGCTCGACCCGGACCATCCTCGCCCGCACCCCACACCCCGGGAGCGCCTGACACATTACTCCAACCTGAAGAGGACCGAAGGCAAGCTTGTGACCCTGCTGCGCGATTTCCAGTTCGGTCCACTCGTCGACCAGCTCGCCCTCGTGGACCACGGAGCCAAGCCGTGAAAGTGATCGAGCTGGCAGACCGGGAAACGGCGCGCCGCTGGGACGAGTGCGTCCAAGGCGCCTCTGAGGCCACCGTCTATCAACTCGCCGGCTGGAAAAGGGTGATGGAGCGCACCTTCGGGCACAAGGCTCATTACCTGATGGCCATCGAAGGAGAGGATGTCCTGGGCGTCTTGCCCCTGCTGCACATCAAGAGCAGCCTGGCCGGTCACTACGTGACCTCCCCCTCAGGCGGAATCTGCTGCCGGGACGAGCAGGCGGCCACGGCTCTCTTGGAACGGGCCAAAGAGCTGGTCACGAAGGTGAAGGCAAAGTACCTGATCCTGCGCGATAGCTACCGGCGGTGGGAGGATCCCGACCTCGTGACAAACGAGGACCATTGCACGCTCGTCGCCCCGCTCTCGGGGGCCTGGGAGGAGACTCTCAAGGGGATCAAGAGGAAGGAGCGGCAGCTCACGCACCAGGGCATGCGCGCCGGCGCGGAGGTTGTGGGGGGGGCGCAGGAGCTTGAACGCTTCTATCCCGCCTACGCACGCGCCATGCGTGAGAAGGGGACGCCGACGCCCGGCATCTCCTTCTTTCGTAACATCCTGGACGAGTTGCCTGCGCACATGAGACTGCTGGTTGTGCGCCGAGAGGACCAGGTTTTCGGCGGTGGGTTCATTGCGCCCTTTCGCGATACGGTCCATTGCGCCTGGGCTGGGGTGCTCCGCGAATTCCGTGACTTCCGGCCAAGCCATCTTCTCTACTGGGAAACGATGAGGTACGGCAGTGCCAACGGCTACCAGTGGGTAGATTTCGGACGTAGCCGTTGGGATTCTGGGAGCTTTACCTTCAAGAAGAGCTGGGGGGGAGAGCCGCGGCAGATTTACCAGCAATACTATCTCAACCGCATCGCCCGGCCTCCGGCCGTCGGTGGCGGTCGGGAAGAGGATGCTGAGTACCGCCTCTTTGTCCGCATCTGGAGGCGGCTTCCCTTGTCGCTGACTGAGGTCTTGGGTCCTCAGCTGCGCAAGAGAATGCCCTTCGGCTGAGCGTGGAAGACCCAGGGTTGCCACGGGAATTGCCGTCTCGGCTCGGCCGCAGTCTCCTGCGTCACGTTCCACCGGTCGCCGTTCCGGTCCGGGCTGCTGACCTAAGGAGTGGTCTGGCTGCCCTGCTGAGGCCGGCAGGCTCGACCGACCGGTTCCGGTCTGACCTGGCAGCGAAGACGGGCAGCCAGTATTGCGGCCTCGTCTCCTCGGGCCGGACAGCATTGGCGGCGATCCTCTTGGCCCTGAAGCGCCTCTCGAATCGTACCCGAGTTGCGATCCCGGCGTACGGTTGCCCGACGGTGGTGCAAGCCGTCCTCTTCGCCGGCCTCGATCCCGTTCTGTGCGACGTCTCGCCCCGCACGCTGGACTTGGACCCGGACGCCCTGGAGCGCCTGCCAAAAGACGATCTGCTCGCTATCGTTCCGACTCACCTGTATGGTCTGGCGCAGGACGTCACCGGGCTGCTGTCGATGGGCCGCGAGCACGGCTTCCTTGTCATTGAGGATGCGGCCCAGGCGTTCGGCGCAAAGGCACGGGGCCAGATGGTAGGCACGCGCGGCGACGCCGGGTTCTACAGCCTGGGCAGGGGCAAGTGCCTGCCCGTCGGCCACGGCGGGGTGATTGTGGCCGGCGGACGCTGCGGCACGGCCATGGCCGATCTGCTCCGGCCTACACCTGGGCTCAAGGAACGCACTTCTTCGCCCGTTCGGCTCGCTGGCGTTCTTCCTGGGCTATGGTCTTGCGACGAACCCCACGGGCTGGTGGGTGGTCGTCCGCACACTTCTGAACCCGGCCAGCGAGGGCATGGACCTGGGGAAACTGCCTCCCATCCACCTGAGTGGCCTATCGGCCGTACAGGCCGCCATTGGCCGCTCGATCTTGGCCCGTCTGGATCGCCTGCAGCAGACCTGGCGCCGCAACGCGGGGCGCCTGGCAGAGATGCTGGCCGAGCTCGACGGTGTGCAACTGCCCGAAATCGCGCCGGGCAGCGAGCCTGTGTACCTGCGCTTGCCGTTTGTAGTCGACAATCCTGAGTGGGCCGGCACCCTCTACAACCGGCTCTGGGAACAGGGGATCGGTGTTTCCCGATCGTACGTTCGCAGCCTGCCCGATCTCTACTCGGAACGACTTGCGCTGGACCCGTCTGCCTTCCCAGGCGCCGCCCGGCTGGCCACCTGCCTGCTGACGCTCCCGACGCATTCCTACCTTAGAGAGGACGATTTCGCCAGGATTCACCGAGCCCTGCGGGCGGCACAGTCCGTGGGCGTTCAGTAGTATAGCCCCCTGTGGGCGTCTTACGGAGAGAATCATGCCTGTACCACCACCTGATCCAGAGATGCTGGCGCAGATGCCCATGCCGCGCGACGAGTACGAGCGGCTGCGCCCGCGCAGTCGCCTCACGCTCTTCAGGCAAAAGCTACTCAACCTCATCGCGCACAACATGATCCATCCTGGTGTCCGGCTGTGGCTCTACCGCCGGATGGGCGTCAATATCGGCCGCGAGTGCGTCGTCGAGATGTACTGCAACCTGGATGACCAATTCCCGGAGCTCATCTTCTTTGACGACCACAGTGGCCCCTCGCGCTACGTCATCATCGTCTGTCACGACGACGTGGCAGCGCGCACGGAACATGGCAGCATCACCCGGCATGGATATGTCGCGCCGGTTCGCATGAAAAGCTACTCCGCCGTCGGCGTGGGCAGCATCCTGTTGCCCGGGGTGACCCTCCACGAAGGGGCGATGGTCGGGGCAGGGGCCGTAGTCACCAAGGACATCCCGCCCTACAGCCTCGCCGTCGGCGTTCCGGCCAAGGTTATCAAGGAATTCGGCCCGCCGCCCACGCAGCAGGATGCAGATCCGGGCGCCACGCCATGACCGACCAAGTTCCTGCGAGCCACCCACCATCGACAACTGGCCATCAGCCATCAGCCCCCGGCCCCCAGCCCCCAGCCATCAGCCATCAGCTATCAGCCAGCGTCATCGTCCTGGGCTATAATGGCAAGAGCCTGCTGGAACGCTGCCTGGACTCTGTGCTGGATCAGAGCTTCCCGGCCGGCCAGTTCGAGGCGATCTACGCCGACAACGCGTCCGGCGACGGCTCGGCCGATTGGGTGTCGGAGCACTTCCCGTCCGTCCGGGTGCTGCGCTTTGAGCGCAACCTCGGCTTTGCCGAGGGAAACAACCGGGCGGCCGAGCAGGCTCGCGGCCGTTACCTTCTCTTCCTGAACCAGGACACGGTCGTCCACCGCCACTGGCTGGCAGAGATGGTCCGCACCCTTGCCCTCTCGCCCACCGAAGGCCCCGAGGCTGGGACCGGTCTCCCGATCGTGCCCCCCTCCCGCGTCGTGGCAGGCCACGCAGCCGGCTGCCCTCTGCGGGCGGGCGCCATGGAGCGTGAGGCCCGCGTTGAGCGTGGCTTCCTCAGTGAGATAACCAGGTTCGGCGCCGTTGAGCCGGTAGAGATCGATCTGCCCGATAGCCCCATCCCGACGCTGCACATCGGCGGCGGGTCGATGATCCTCGACCGCCAGGTCCTGGATGAGCTCGACTACATTTTCGATCCCACGCTCTTTGCCTACGGCGAGGACCTCGATCTCGGCCTGCGGCTGAACGGGTTGGGCCATCGCGTGGTGTTTGTGCCCACCGCCATCTGCTATCATCACCGCGAGGGACGGGCAGAGCCCTCCCGCACTACGCTCCGGCGCACCGCGCTGGCCACCCGGAATCGCTTCCTGGTCTACATGAAGAACATGCACTGGGACGAGTTCGTGCTGGCTTTGCCCCTCCTCTTCGTGGGCTCGATCGCCAAGATGAGCACCATGGTGTCCAGCCCTGTCAAGAAGGTGATCTACGGCCTGGGCCTCCTGCCTTTCACGGCCTACTACCTGGCCGCGGCTGCGGTGCGGATGCCTCGCTACCTGCCCGACCGCCGGCGCATCCTGGCGCGCCGCGCCCAGCACCAATCGCGGAACTGGCTCCTCCAGGAGCTGGTGCGGCGGGGGCGCCGTCCGTGATCTCAAACGAGTCTACTCCCGGCACCGGGCCGGTTTCGTCTGGTCCGGCTCTTGGGCGAGGCCAGACCTTTCGCGCCCTGCGCCATCGCAACTTCCGCCTCTTCTGGTCGGGGCAGATCGTATCCCAGGTCGGCACATCGATGCAGTTGATGGCCCAGAGCTGGCTGGTCTATCGCCTCACCGACTCGGCCCTCATGCTGGGGTTGGTGAGCTTTGCCGCCCTGCTGCCCGTTGTGCCGGTCTCCCTCCTGTCTGGCGTGATCAGCGACCGCTTTCCCAGGCGCCCGCTCATCATCCTGACCGAAAGCGTGCTCATGCTCCAGGCCCTGGTCATGGCCGCCCTCACCTGGTCCGGCGCCATCCAGGTTTGGCACGTCATGGTTCTCAGCTTTGTCTATGGCGTAGCCGCCGCCCTTGAACAGCCGGCCCGCCTCGCCTTCGTCGTGGATACGGTGGGCAAAGAGGATCTGACCAGCGCCGTCGGCATGAATGCGGCGGTCTACAATACCGCTCGGATCGTGGGGCCTTCGCTTGCCGGCCTGCTCGTGGAGTGGATCGGAGAAGCGGGTTGCTTCCTGCTGAATGGCCTGTCGTTTCTGCCGGTCATCTTGGCCCTGCTGGCGATCCGCCTGCCGCCGCGTGCTGCGCCGCGCGAGCGGCTGCGGGTCGTGGGGAACCTCGTGGACGGTTTCCGGTATGTCTGGACCACCCGGGCGATTCGCGGCATGATGATCATCGTCGCCGTGGCGGGCCTGTTGACCCTGCCCTACGTCGCCCTCATGCCCGTTTTTGCCAAAGACATCCTCCTGGGTGGCTCCAGAGCCTATGGCTTCCTGATGGCCGGCGTTGGGGCGGGTGCCATTCTCGGCGCTCTGTCTGCCGCCACCACCCACACCGGTCACCGGGGCCGCTGGCTGTCGTGGGGGAACGTGCTCGGGCCACTTTTCGTCGCGTCTTTCTGCCTGTCCAGGTCCTTCCCGCTCAGCCTGACCCTGGTGATCTTCGCGGGGGCCGCAAACGCCATCCGGCAGACACTCTCCAATAGCCTGATCCAGATCAACACCCAAGAGGAGTACCATGGCCGCGTGATGAGCATCTTCACCCTTCTGTTTACGGGCATGTCGCAGGCCGGCACGCTGCTCATGGGAGGGCTCGCCGAGGTGACGAGTGCCCCGATCGCCATTGGCGCCGGCGCGCTTGCCAGTGTCGTCCTTGGCCTGGCCTTCGCCTGGCGCATGCCCCACGTTCGCCGGCTGCCCTAGCAGGCCAATCGCTCGCGGCGAAGGTTCCTGGTACGCGCTTTTTCGCCCTTCTGCCCGAGGCTCCTGTGGCGAGTGCAGCGAAGCCATTTGGCAATCGCTTTGCCCTGTGGCATACTTTTCCCTTGCGGACGTTGGGGTGGCAAATCCCGCCGGGAAGGGCGGAGTCTCCCCGCTTGGAGAAAAGATTCGGCGGAGGTTGGGATGAAGCGCTGGCACATCGGCATAGCACTGGTGATCGTCCTGCTCGTCTCCTTTGGGATCACAGGCTCCAAGGTCGCGGGAGAGGCCCAGGCCGTCCAATACAGCATGGCCAACGCCAGCCTCACCTTCCTCGGAGAAGACATCGGCGACTGGTCTGGCTACTCCGTTTCCCCTGCCGGCGATGTCAACGGCGATGGGTACGATGATCTCCTCACCGGTGCCCCATACGCCGGTGAAGTGGAGACCAAGGGTCCCGGCAAGGGCTACCTAATCCTTGGCCGCAAGAGCGCCGACTGGCCCGCCAACCACATCGATCTCGCTGCCGCCGACGCCTCCTTCCTTGGGGACCTGCCCGTCGGCATGACCGCCCGCCAGGTCTACACCGCCGGCGACGTTAACGGGGACGGCTACGACGATTTCCTCGTGAGTAGCTGGAAATATGGCGGCGAGAGGGGCATGACTGCCCTCTTCCTTGGAAGAGCCAATGTCAATTGGGGTCAGGACTATCCCCTCAGGCGCGGGGATGCCACCTTCCTGGGTGAAGAGAAAGGCGACCGCGCCGGCTACTACGTCTCCACCGCCGGCGACGTCAACGCCGATGGCTACGACGATTTCCTGATCACCGCCGTCGGCAACGACGAGGGAGGAGGCTTCCGGACCGGCGAAACCTACCTAATCCTCGGCCGTGCCGCCGCTGATTGGGGGCGCAACTTCTACCTCTCCGGGGCGGACGCGTCCTTCCGGGGTGAGGCCGAGGGCGATGCCGCAGGCCGCTCTGCGACCGGCGTCGGCGATGTGAACAACGACGGCTACGCCGACATCATGATCGGCGCCCCTTTCAACGATGAGACCACCCTCGAAGCCGGGCAGGCATACCTGCTCCTGGGCCGAGCCGCCGCCAATTGGGGTGCCAACTTTCCCCTCTCCCAGGCCGACGCCTCCTTTCTCGGCGAAGCCGAGGGCAACCAGGCCGGGAGGCGCGTCTCCGGCGCCGGCGACGTCAACGGCGACGGCTACGACGACGTTATCCTCGGCGCCTCCTACAACGACCAAGTCGCCCGCGATGCCGGCAAGGCCTATCTGATTCTGGGCAGCCCGACTGCGAACTGGGGCATGGATTTCCCCCTGACACAGGCCGATGCCTCCTTCCTAGGCGAGAGCCTCGGTGATCAGGCCGGGCGCCGCGTGTCCGAGGCCGGAGACGTCAACCGCGACGGCTATGCTGACTTTCTCGTAGCAGCTCCCCACAACAACCGCGCCGCCAAAGAGGCTGGCACCGCCTATCTCCTCCTCGGCCGCCCCTCCGCCGACTGGGGGCTGGACTTTCCCCTGGCCCAGGCCGATGCCTTCTACGTCGGCGAGGCGCCTTTCGACCATGCCGGCTACGACCTTTCCGCTATCGGCGACATGGACGGGGACGGCATGGTCGACCTTGTCTTTGGCGCCTATGGGGCTGACGAGAACGGCCCCCAGTCGGGCAACACGCACCTCTTTCTCAGTGATCAGGCACCCGTCCCGGTCTCCTTTGTTCCCGACGCCCCCAGTGGCCAGGTCGGCGAGTGGCACAGCTTCACCAATGCCTATCGCGATGCAACCGGCTGGGCAGACATCGCCACCGCGGAGATGCTCCTCGGCAGGTACGGCGGCGATGTCAAAGGGCTCTACGTCCAATACCGCTCGGCCGAGAATCATCTCTACCTTCGCGACCGGTACGGCAGCAGTTGGCTTGGCCCCTGCACGCCTGGCGAAGCGACGGTGTTGAGCAACGGATTTG
Source organism: uncultured Chloroflexia bacterium (assembly GCA_963701775.1). GTDB lineage: Bacteria > Chloroflexota > Anaerolineae > JAAYZQ01 > JAAYZQ01 > DAOQVR01. The sequence goes on along the minus strand of CAVPBH010000017.1, from coordinate 111,659 downwards.
TCCAGTTGGACTGCGCCCTGTGCAGCGTCACGAACGATGGGGGCACCGAGCTACAAACGGCGCTGCAGGGTCGATGGGGCCAGCCGATCACGACTCCGTGGGCCCTCACCGCTTACCTGCGCGCCACCGACCAATCGGGCAGCGACTCTGGTTTCTTGGGGCTTGGCACCTGGACACTGAATCCCTAGCAGGAAGGCCAACCATGAATCAACCTCACGAGACGACGGTGTCTCGACTCCGGCAATCTCAGCCGCTTATCGTGCTGGGCATGCACCGCTCCGGCACCAGCCTGACTGTGCGCCTGCTCCACGATCTCGGCATCCATATGGGCAGCTGGCTATCGCGCGATGCCGAATCGGTCCACTTTCAGAGGCTGAACCGTCGCATCTTCGCCGCCGCAGGCAGCAAGTGGGCGGAGGTGAACAGCCTTCTCCGGCAGATGGAATCGCCGGCCTTTGTGGAACAACAAACGGCAAAGGCGCAACACGCCCTGTTCACGGCGCACCTTCCTTTCCGCAAGACAGTCATTGCCGACTTTTTTGGCACCGAGTTGTGGCAGGGGATCGAGCAGGGCGAATCGCCTGCCTGGGGATGGAAGGATCCTCGCACGAGCCTCACGTTCCCTGTTTGGCTGCCGGTTTTTCCGCGGGCACGCTGGCTCCATATCCTTCGGAACGGAGTGGATGTGGCTATCTCCATACATCGCAGAAGCCTGAAGCAGCAGCGCAAGCTGCGAAACCGGCTGTTCCCTATCGACTACAGCGCGGCGACCCTGGATTTTGGCTACAGCTTCCGCCTCTGGGAGCAGTATCTCTCCTTCATCCTCGCGCACAAGCAGGAAATCCCGGCCGGACAGTACCTGGAGGTCCGCTACGAAGACCTGCTGGCTGATCCCGAGACTCACCTGCGACATATCGTGGATTTCGCTGGACACACGGTGGACGCGGAAAGGCTGGCAGAGGCCTGCAAACGGATCAATGCCGGGCGCCTGGACAATCGCCGCTACGCGGCCGCCTATCGGGACGAGATTCCAGGACTCGTGGACACCCCGCTCATGCGAGAACTGCACTACGTGTATGACCTTACCTAGGGCGGGCGCTTTCTTCTCCCTCGCCGGGGACGGGTCAGGGTGAGGGTGGTGAAAATGGAACTCGAAGAGACAGCAAAGAGAGCCCTCGGCCGGTATTCTTTGCCGTTCTTGGTCAAGTGGGCAGCGCAGCGTGCCTTCAGGAGGGTTACTGCCCGATGGCGCGCCCTGCCGGACTTTGTCATCATCGGCGCCCAGAGGTGTGGAACGACCTCGCTGTACAACTACGTCGCCGACCATCCCGGTGTGGCTTCGGCCTTTATGAAAGAGACCCACTTCTTTGACCTCCACTTTTCGAAGGGCCTGGGTTGGTATCGAGCCCACTTCCCTCTTGCATCCCATCGGCCGCGCCAGATCGTCGGAGAAGCCACACCCTACTACCTCTACTATCCCCATGCCGCCCGTCGTGTTCGCGCGGCCATGCCCGGCGCGAAGTTGATTGTCCTTCTCAGAAACCCCATCGACCGAGCCTACTCGCACTATAACCACGAGGTGAGCATGGGCGCGGAGTCCCTTTCCTTCGAGGACGCCCTTGCCAGGGAAGAGTCCGTTCTTCCGGCGGAGACGGCCCGGGTCGTGGCGGACGAAGGCTACCGCAGTTACGCCCATTTCCACTACTCCTATCTGGCGCGGGGCATCTACGCCGATCAGCTCGAGCCCTGGACTAGCCTCTTCCCCCGGGAAGAGCTGCTGGTCATCCGGAGCGAGGATTTCTACGCCGACCCGGCCACCGTGGTCGGGCAGGTATTCGGCTTCTTGGGGCTTCCAGCGTGGGCCTCCGGCGTCTACAAGAAGTACAATCTGGCGCACTATGTCGATATGAATCCTGCCACGAGGGAGCGCCTGGCCGCGTTCTATCGACCTCACAACCTGAGGTTGTACAAGAACTTGGGCAAAGATTTCGGCTGGGACGGCTGATTTGGCCACACCTCGGAAGAGCCTTGTTGCAGCCCTCCTTGTGCTGCTGAGCGCGCTTGTTATCTTGCTTGTAGCCCCACGCCTGGCCGGCACTGTCCCGCTTCTGGCGGTTGCTCTGAGTTGGCTCTGGTTCCTATTTCCCGGTCTTTTCCTGTCCTTCGTTGTTGGTCCACGTTTGTCTTGGTTGCAGCGCATCCCTGTCTCTTTTGTACTCGCCAATGGACTGGGCACCCCTGGCACCGTCCTGGCCATCCTCTTGCGCATGCGCCTCAATACCCTGCTCGCCATCTACGTCGGCGTGCTGCTGCTCTGCGCCGTCCTCTTCCTCGTTTTCGCGTGGCGACGGTGTCCAACTGGCCCTGTCGTAGGCCGGTCGCCTGAACCAGTTGTGGACCTGTCAGTCGTTCAGCCCACCCCTAGCTCAACCGAAGGAGCGAAATCGGGAAGGTTCGTGATGCGCGCTTCAGCGCGCCGTCGACTCGACATCGTCTCCCACGTCTGCCTCTTTCTGGTCGTCGCCACCGTCGGTGTCGTTGCCGTTCTTGCTCTTCGGTGGCCCCCCTCGGGCGATGACGTCGCTGGCCTTGCCCCCTTTGCCGAGGTGCTCAGGCTGGGCAGGATTACCGGTGAGGAGCCTTTTCACGGAAGTGGCGCCCCTGTGACGCCTCGGAACGAGCTCACTGTCTGGAGCTACCAGGCTGCCCTGCTCTGCAAAATCGCAGGCGTACCTCCCGACACCTTCTTTGTGGACAGCCGTCCTGTGCTCATTGCCCTCTCGTTTCTGGCTCTCTACCTCTTTGTGCGGCTGGCTACCAAGAGCCGGCGCCAGACACTCTTCCTGATGGCCCTCTGGTCTGTCTTCCTGCTCGCCACCCTCAAGTCCGATCAAACCGGGAGCGACTTTGTCACGCGTATCATCCAGGACAAGTTCGTCGGCTGGTCCATCGTGGTGCCAGTCGTCCTGGTGTTCATCCAGGGATGGCTTGAGAACGGCAGGCCTCTGACGCTGGCTGCTGTAGGCTTGGGCGCTTTCGGGGCCGCGCTCCTGCATCCGATTACTCTGACCCAGGTGGTGGTCCTGGGCGCAGGCTTCTGCCTCATCTGCCTTGCTCTTGATCGCTCCAGATCCATGTTCGTGCGGCTGGCCTGGCTGGCCCTCATTCTCGTTGTCTGCCTTGTCATCCCCGTCATCGAATACTTCCGCTTCATGGGAGATATGCCCCTAGACGTGGCCGGATTGCGGGACGCGGTTGAGTACGGCCGCATCTACATGGCTGTTGACCGCTACCGTCTCTGGTTGCTCAACGGCAGCCGCTACATCTTGCACCCGTCGATCATCCTGACGCCCATCATCCTGGTCGGTTATGGCGCGCTCCTGCTCCTTCTGCCTTCCCTGAGAAGGAGCCTCGCGGCCCGCTGGGTCATGGGCGGCATGCTGATCCTGCCTATTCTGTTGTATGCTCCCCCGCTGGCTCTCGTTGTCGGCAAGTTCGTGACCCCGTACCTGATGTGGCGCCTGGCCTGGCCCCTCTTCACCTTTGCTGTATTTGCCATTGGTCTGGCGCTCTGGTACCTGCTCACCTCTCTCGCAGATGCGTTGCCCCTGCCCCGGAGGGCGCTGCCCGCCCTTCGCTCTTATGGTCCGCTCATCGTCGTCGTGGCTGCTCTCCTCATTGCGCTCCCCAATATCCGGAGCGGCTGGGTCGACTTCCGGGAACGGCAGCTGGGGGTCAGCCTCTCGACCTGTTCCAGGGCACATGCCGCGCTGCAGACGCTGGACGAGCTTGCCTATGACTCCCCGGTCGACGTTTTGGCCTCCAACTCGCTGAATTTCTGCATCCCAGCCTTTGCCCCACTCGCCAATGTTGTATCATTCCGTGGCTATGGCACCGTCAACCGGCTCCCCGTCGACGTGATCACCGACTCGCTTCAGCGGACGACCGACGTCGACTACTTCAGCACGGTGGAGGCCGTAGACGATCTGGTCGTTGCCATGATCGAGCGCTACGCCACTGACTACATCTTGGTCGAAAGGGACCGGATTGAGCTGGACCTGCAGATTAGGCAATTGCCTGCCCTCTTTACTCCCGTCTATGCCGACCCGGCCTATGCTCTCTACAGGGTGACTCAGCCGTTGCCTGCATCCGCCATTGTGGACGGGAATGCGGCACTCAGGCAGCGGCACTGGGATGAGGCCAGGCAGGCTTTCTCCGATGCTCGCAAGGCCGACCCCTCGCACGTGCTAGCCTCCGTTGGGCTGGGATTGGCGCGGGAAGGCGAAGGCAATCTGGAGGCTGCTCTTACCTTCTTTGAAGAAGCCAGTGCTCAGGCCGAGGCCGAGCCGGCGCTGCACGCGTTGCTGGGAGACACATACCTTCTTCTCAGGGATCCAGACAATGCCGTCGTGGAATATGAGCGCGCTGTCGACCTCGCCCCCCAATTCTCCGGGCTGCAGGCCGCGCTCGGCTTTGTCTACCGGCTGGTAGGCAACGATGAGCGGGCATTGGCCAGCCTGGAGATGTCGGCGGCACTCCAGACACCATCGGGCACAGCCACCTACTACTCGCTCCTGGGAAGCGCGATGATGTCCGCGAGCTGGCCCGAGCGCGCCCGGGAAAGCTATCGTCAAGCCCTTGCCCTTAGTCGGACACCGGACAGCTACTCGTCTCTGGCGCAAGCCCTGATCAAGACCGGCGACACGGAGGGCGCCGTCCGGGCAAACCGAGACGCCATCCGTCTGGATCGCTGGTGGGATGTTCCCCATGCCCAACTGGGCTCTATCTACATTCTACAGGGCGATCTCGATTCTGCGATCGAGCAGTTCGAAAGGGCCTGCCGGTTGGATCCCACCAACTACTCTGCATTCTACTCACTTGGGCAGGCGATCAAAGACAAGTCCGGTGCCGAACCGGCCGTCAGTCGCCTCAAACAGTGGCAACGGCTCAACCGGGTGCTACCCGGCCCCCACCGGGCGCTCGCTTCCCTCTATACGGCCAACGGAGACGTGGATGCCGCCCGGACGGAGCTCGATTTCAGCCTCACCATCCAGCCGCGTGATGCTACGCTCCTGGGCATGGTCGGGGATCTCCTTAGGCAGGGCGGGCAGTTGGCCGAGGCGCAGCAAGTCTATGACCAGGCCTTGGCGAGCAGTCCGTCGCTCTACACGGCTCACCTAGGCTTGGGCGCCATCTATGGCGCCAATGCCCAGTTTGGGCAACAGATTGGGCAGCTACTGCAAATCGCACGTGCGGTTCCGGCCTTGGCATGGCCCCACCAGTCGCTCGCCAACGTCTACCTGGCGCAAGCTCAGTGGCAGACGGCACAGGCCGAAGTCGAATGGGCGCTCAAGCTAGAGCCTGGCAACTCCTATTCCTATGTGACTCTAGGCTCCGTGTTCAAGTCCAGGGCAAGATGGACGGAGGCCCTGGACGCCTACCAACAGGCAGTCGAGCTAGAACCGGCCAACACCGATGCCTATCTTCAAATGGGTCAGGTGTACCAGTCGTTGGGGGACCTCGCAGCAGCCCGTGAGGCCTACGTGAGCGCGGCTGGTTTCGCTCCAGGCTCGGCGGAAGAGCTGACGGCTCTGGGCGACCAGTACCGCCGCGAGGGGAGCCTGGCGGCCGCCATTCTTCAGTTTCGTCAGGCGATCGATCTTGATCCCAGCTACGTTTCCGCCTACATCTCCTTGAGCAGCGCTCTTCAAGCCCAAGGTGAGCTTGAGGAGGCCACGCAGATCTTGCGGCAGGCGATCCAAGCGGACCCCACTGCGGCGGACGTCTACGGTGCCCTGGCCGCGCTCGCCAAAGCCCAGGGGCAGCAGGATCAGGCGCTGGATTGGCTCCAGAAAGGGATCGAGGCCAACCCCCGCGAGGCGAATCTCTACGTGGCTTTGGCCGGTATCCGCCAACAGCAGGGCGAGTGGGCACAGGCAATCCAAGCCTACCGGCAGGGAATCGAAGCAGAGCCGGGTAGTGTCAACTCTTATACCGGGCTGGCTGCCCTTCACCGCTCTCGGGGCGACGCCCAACTGGCGACCCCGGTGTACCGGGCAGCCATCGACAGAGCACCTGCGGTCGGTTGGGCTTATGTAACGTTAGGCGATTTGCATGCTTCTCAGGGAGACCGCGAGAGGGCAGCGGTTGTGTATCGGCAAGCTCAAGAAGTGCAGCCGGCCTACGCTCTTTCCTATGCTGCCTTGGCCAATCTTTACTTGGCAGAAGGAGAGGCAGGTCAGGCGCTTGCCCAATACCAGGCTGCCACCCAGGTCACGCCGGGAGTTGCCGCGACCTGGACGGCTTTGGGCGCTTTCCACCAGTTGCAGGGCGAGTATGACCGGGCCCTGGTCGCCTACCAACAGGCGGTCAAGGTGGAGCCGGGCAGCGTGTCGGCCTGGCTGAGTCTCGGCAGTGGCTATACTTCCTCCAACCAGCCGAGCCAGGCACTCGAAGCCTACGAGCATGCCGTGAGCCTGGAACCGGGCAACGTGTCGGCTCTTCTGGCGCTCGGCACCGTCTACCGGGCACAGGCGCGGCCTCAGCAAGCAGAAGAGCAATACGGCAAGGCGGCTGCCCTCGATGCCGGACAGGCTGCCCCGCTGGCGAGCTTGGCCAGCTTGCACTGGGCAGAGGGCCGCACGACAGAAGCTGTGGAAGAGTTCCTCCAGGCTCTGGAGATCGAGCCAACCAATGAAACGCTGCACATCAGTCTCGGGGATCTCTACTATGAGCAGGGTCAGCTCGAAAAGAGCCTCGAGCAATTCCAGGCGGCCGCGGACGCCAACCCTGCTTCTGCCGAGAGTTGGGTGGCACTTGCCGACGCGCAGCGTAGCCAAGGGCAGATGGGGAAGGCCATTCAGACCTACCAGAAGGCAACTGAAGCCGAGCCTACCTATGCTTCATCATATGCGCAACTGGGCAATGCTTACCTTGCCCTGGGAGAATGGGATGAGGCTGAGGCTGCCTTCCGTCAGGCCATTGCAGCCAACGCAGCAGACGCGGCCGGCTACATCCGCCTGGGCGCCCTCGACGCAATCCGGGGTCAGCCAGAATCGGCACTGAGCTGGTATCAAGCGGCGACCCAAGCTGCGCCGGGTCTGGGATGGGCAGAGGTGGCCCTGGGGACGTACCGGCAGGCGCGCGGCGATGTGCAGGGGGCCGAAGCAGCCTTCTTGAAGGCCGTCGTGGCTCAGCCTACCTACGCCGATGCGTATTCTGCCCTCTCCGGCTTCTACGAGGCCCAAGGCCGTTTTGACGAGGCCCTTGCCCTGGGCAAGGCCGCCGTCGAGGCTGCGCCCACCTCCGCCAATGCCTTCATTGCCCTTGGGGGCCAGCTTCGCGACAGGGGAAAGCTGGCGGAAGCGCAGTCGGCCTATGAGGAAGCGGAGGACGTGGCGCCCGCCGAGCCGACCGCGTACTGGGCCTTGGCGGGCCTGTACCGCCTCTTAGGGGAGCCAGACCAGGCACTTGCCCAGTTGCAGTCCGTCACCTGGCTCAAGCCGGGACTTGCGGCCGGCTGGACATCCCTGGGCAGTTACCTGATGGCTCAAGGGCGGGCCGAGGAGGCACTGGCCGCTTTCCAGCGGGCCGTGCAGGTTGAGCCGGGGGACGTCTCCGCCTGGCTCAGCCTGGGAAGCGCCTATCGCACCTGGAATCAAATGGACAGGGCCGAGCAAGCATACGAGCGAGCCAAGGCTCTGGAGCCGGGCAATGCGCTGGCTTACCAGGGGCTCGCCGACACGTATCGAGCACAAGGCCGCAGTGAAGATGCGCTCGTGGCCTACGGTCAGGCTGTTGCCCTCGACCAGGGCCAGGCTGAGGCCCTGGTGAGCCTGGCGAGCCTCAATCTCCAGCAGGGGAACTGGCCCGAAGCCCTGGCGGCCTTTCAGCAGGCAGTCAAAATGGAGCCTTCGTACCCGACCGCTCGCATCAGCCTGGGGGATGCCTACCGCTCTCAGGGACAACCGGATTTGGCGTTGGCCGAATTCCAGGCAGCCACGCGAGCCAGCCCTGCCTCCGCAGAAGCCTGGGGGGCCTTGGCTGGCGAGACACTGCTCCGGGGTGACGTTCCGGAAGCCATCTCTATGTATCAGCGTGCCGTGGAGGTGGAGCCGGGCTACGTCCAAAGCTACGCCGACCTGGGTAACCTCTACCAGGCTCTGGGCGAGTGGGACACCGCCGAGGCCGTCTACCAGCAGGCCCTTGCTGCCAATGCGGGCGACTCGGCCGGCTACACCGGCATGGCAGCCGTGAAACGGGCGCAGGGCGATTGGGCAGCGGTGCGCGATTGGTACCAGAGGGCAACAGAAGCTGCCCCAGGGGCCAGTTGGGCCTACGTGCCGTTCGGCAACTATCTACAACAGCGAGGGGATGGTGAGGGCGCAGAAGCTGCCTACCAGGCGGCCATTGCCCTACAGCCGGCCTACAACGATGCCTACGCAGCCCTGGCCGGCCTGTATAGAGCCAGAGGTGAGTTCGATCGGGCCGAGGTAACCTATCGACAGGCGATATCGTCCACCTATGGCTCAACCTACGCATTTATCAACCTAGGCAACTACTACCGGCTACGAGCCCGCTTCAACGAGGCTATCCTGCAATACCAGCAGGCAGTCTCGCAGAGCCCGGGTCTCGGGGCCGCCTATGCGGCGCTCGGCGATGGCTACGTGGCCCAGGGCAGGCGCGATCTGGCCGTCTCTGCCTACCAGCAGGCCATTGAGAAGCAGCCTGGCCAGGCGTCGGCCTACGTCAAACTGGCAGACCTGTATGCCAAAATAGGCAACGACGCCTCTGCAGAAGCTGTGCTGGAGGAAGCCATTCAGGCCGAGCCCAACAATACCTCGGCCCAACTTCGACTGGCCGTCCTCTATTCCTCTCAGATGAGATACCGGCAGGCGACCGAGCGACTAGAGCAGGCCCTGGCCCTCAGCCCAGGCTCGGCCGAGTTGTGGACGGCTCTGGGCGGCATCTATCTGGCACAAGGCGATCGCCAGACAGCGGCCGAGTCCTACCGCAAGGCAGTCGCTGCTGTGCCGGCCTACACCTCTGCCTATCTGTCCCTGGCTTCAGTTGAGCGTCTCCAAGGTGACCTGGACGATGCCACCACGACCTTGCAGAAGGCCGTCGAGCTGGATCCCACCAATCCGGCGGGGCACATCAACCTTGCTCAGATAGCCCAGGCCTTGGGCAAGCCCGAGGAGGCATTGGCCCATTACCAGGCCGCCGTGGCGGCTGCCCCTGCTTCTGGCTGGGCATACACGTCCCTGGCCACCTTCTACCGCGTTCGGGGCGAGGGCAACCAGGCGGTTTCCTACTACCAGAAGTCGATCTCCGCCGAGCCGGGTTATGTCGGCGCCTACGTCAACCTTGGCCAGAGCTATGCCATGCTCGGCGATATCTCCAAGGCCCAAGCTGCCTATCTGGCCGGGATCAAGGCCGTGCCGGCTTCAGGCTGGCCGGCGCTCTCACTGGGCTATTTCTACCGCCACGAGATGGACCTCGAGAAGGCAGTGGAAGCCTTCGGCCAGTCCCTTGTTGCCGAGCCGCGCTACGCCGATGCCTTCACTGCCCTGGCCGCGACTTATGCGGCCCAAGGACGATGGCAGGATGCCTGGAGCAAGTACCAGGAGGCTGTCGATGTGGTCCCCGATTCTCCTGCAGCTTGGCTGGCATTGGGCAACGCTGCCCTGCACGAAGGGGACCGGCAGCAGGCCGGTGAAGCGTTCGAGCAGGCGATTCGGCTCGATGACACCTATTCGGCCGCTTACCAGGCCCAAGTTTCGAACTACCAGGCCATGGGTAGCTTTGACCGCGCAATCGAGGTCGCCCAGGCGGCCGTGAAGGTCAACCCTGCGTTGGCCTGGCCCCATCTGCTCCAGGGAAGCGCCTACGCGCTTGCATCACGACCCACCCAGGCTCTGGAGGCCTACCAGGAGGCCGTGTCTGTGGAACCGGGTAATGTGAGTGCCTGGTTCTCGCTGGGCTGGATCTATCAGCTTCTCGGTCGGGAAGAGGAAGCCCTGTCTGCCTATCAGCGGGCGATGAGCCTCGAGCCGGGGAACGTCGACACCCACCTCACCGTGGGAGATGCCTACCTGGCCCTGGGGGATTCGGCCGAGGCGGTCTCTGAGTACCAGGCTGCGATCGATCTCAACAAGGGTCGTGCCGACGGCTACCTCGCAATGGGTGATCTCTACGAGGTGTATGGGCAGCTTGAGGAGGCCAAGGCGGCATACCGCCAGGCTCAGACGGCGGACCCCAGCAACATGACGGCTCACATCGCCCTGGGTGAGGTCCTGCAGCAGCAAAAGCAGTACGGAGAAGCCTTGGGCGAGTACCAGGCCGCACGGCTGATCAACCGGGGGCTGGCCTGGCCTTGGGTCATGATCGGCAACCTGAGCTCGGCGCAGGGAAGCCTCGAATCGGCGAAGGCGGACTTCTCACAGGCCATCGCCGCCGAGCCGGGCAACGTCAGCGGCTACACCAGTCTGGGCAACATCCACTTGCGCCAGAAGAACTATGATGCTGCCCTGGCGGAGTACCAGCGGGCCCTGGCCGTCTATCCCGGCAGCGGATGGACCCTGGAGGCGATCGGCAACGCTTACAGAGCTCGCCAGATGTTGAACGAGGCGCTCGATAGCTACAGCCAAGCCTTGGCTCTTGAGCCGACCCGCACCAGTTCGTATCAGGCTATGGCAGCGATCTATCGGGGGTGGGGCGATCCCCGAGACACGGTGGCCTACTACCTGGAACTTGCACAGGAGCATCCAGACGTGCCCTGGTACGTCGGACTGGTCGCCCAGGTCTACAAGAACCTCGATGCCGTCGCAGAAGCCATCCAGCAATACGAGAAGCTGCTGACCTTTGTCCCACGCTATGCAGATGGACACTACTACCTTGCTCTCCTCTACGAAAGGGGAAGTGATGCCCGCGCGGCGATGCGGCATTGGAACACGTACCTGGCGCTGACGGCCGGCACGCAGTACGCGCCGCAGGCCGAAACATATCGGGAAGCCCTGCGCCGGGTCGTGATCACCTCACCGGTGGACAACGAGCAGGTCAGTGGAAGAGTAGAAATCCACGGCTCGGCCGCCGTCGACAGCTTCTGGTACTACAAGGTCGAGATCCTGGGCACCGCGAACGGTGACTGGCAGGCAGTCGGCGACCTGCATTACCAGCCTGTGACCGATGGCCTACTGGAGACATGGGATACGACCGGCCTACCAGCCGGCACCTATCGGCTGCGCCTGGTCGTGGTCGAGCAGACAGGCCAATTCGCACCTCCCTATGAGCTGATCGTGCAAGTGGGACAGTAAGTGCGCCGTGGTAGGAAAACGGCTTGTCACACGCGATGTACAAAGAAGGCACTGGCTCACACTCGGGCTGATCACTCTCCTTGCAGCCGCTCTGCGGCTGTTCGATCTTGGGTTACCGAGCCTGTGGTCAGACGAGATTCACGTCGTCCTGGCTGCGACGGGATCGATCGGCCATGTTCTGGAGGGTGCCAAGAGTCATGCCAGTGCCCCACCGCTGGACTACCTAATTGTTCATCTCCTCGCTACGTATGTCGGGCTGAACGAATTCGTGGTGCGTTTCGGCTCGGCGATGTGGAGCATCCTCTCCATTCCGTTGATCTACCAGCTTGGAAAGCGGACGGCGGGGTCGTGGGCTGGCGTCGTCGCTGCTCTTCTGCTGGCCACGTCTCCCTTCCACCTGGAGTTCTCGCGCGAGGCCAAGTTCTACGCTGCGCTTGTGTTCTTTGCACTTCTCTCCAACATCCTGTTTCTGCGCGCTCTGAGGTCAGGAGATCGCCGCCACTGGTTCATGTACTGCCTGTGCAATACGGTGGGCATCTACGCTCATCTCTACATCGCGTTGCTCATAGCTTGCCAAGGCCTCTATCTTCTGATTGATGGGCTGATAGACATAGTACACGCCAAACGGCGAGCTTTCTCCACCTCGCGTGGGCTACTGCCCTACTTGCTCAGCACTGCCCTTACGGCTGCCTGTTTCTCACCATGGTACTTCTGGGATATCGCGCAGCAGAAACCGGTGGGACACTACAGCACAGCCCTAAGCGCCACGTTGCTCAAAGGCCTGGCGGTGACCTTTGGCCTAAACGGTCGCTTTGCCGCAGCTACCTTGGGCGTCCTGGTCGGGTTGGGTGTGGTAATAGCCTGGAAACCGGAGGCCAACAGGGACGGAGGCCGGCTGCGTCCGGCTCTCCTCCTGGTGCTGGATGTCCTGGCCATTGGGTTGGTCATCCTGTTGGACAACTTGGGAAGCTATTGGTTTGCTCCGAAGCAGACTCTCTTCATGCTACCTGCCTACCTGGTGCTGGCTGCTGCGGGGCTTGTCGGCCTCTGCCGCGGAGCAACGCGCCTAGCTCGAGGGTCCTATCTGGCTCGGGCAGCGGTGACTCTAGCGGCCATCTGCATGTCGATCGGCTTGGCCTGGATCGGCACCGCTGAGTCTGTCCGAGCATGGCACCTGGAAAAGCAGAACTGGCGTGGCGCCGCCACCCTGGTGCGCTCAGGCTACCGGCCGCAGGACGTAGTGATAGCCTGGGGCTGGGACGCGCTTAGTTTCGGGTTCTATGCTCCTGACATCCGGCCGCTGTACCAAGCCAAGTCGTTGCTCGATTTCCAGGAGAGACTTGCTGCGGCGGAGTGTCTGTGGTATATCCGGACGCTGAACATAAGGGAACCGCCGGCCAGCGAGTATCAAAAGACCGACGCGCTCAGCCGGCAGGTTCTCGACGTAACAGTAGATGTGGGCGCCGTGCAGGTGAGTTTTGGGTGTCCAGGCCAGGCGAAGCCGGGCCGGGCGAAGGGCACGGAACTCACCATGCTCCAGAATGCCGTTCGCCTGCATCCCACGGCCGACTCGCTGCTGTTGCTTGGTCAGCATGAGTTGGACCAAGGCCAAGCCGAATCCGCTGCCCTGCATTTTGAGCAGGCTCTGGCATTGCAGCCAAACTCAACCTCGACCCTGACCAAGTTGGGCGCTGCCTACCAGGTCTTGGGACGAACCGCCGAAGCGGAGAAGCTGTATCAGCGCTCTATCCAGATCGATCCCAAGTACTCGGGTGCCTATATCCGGCTGGGTACAATTCGCGAGGCAGAGGGAAGGGATCAGGAGGCGCTGGCTCTCTATCAAACAGCAGCCGAAAATACACCCGATTTGGCCTGGGCTCATGCAGCGCTGGGCTCACTCTACCTCAAGATGGGTGACTCCGATGAGGCGGTGCCCGAGGTTGAGAAAGCGGCCGAGCTAGACCCGCTTTCAGGCCAAGCCCTCACCGCACTTGGCAACGCGTACCGCGCCGCGGGCAGGCTGGTCGCGGCGGAGAAAGCCTACCGTCAGTCCATCGACGTTGAGCCCACGTTCGTGGGCGCCTACCTCAACCTGGCAAATCTCATTTCGGCCCAAGGCAAGCTGGGCGAGGCACAACTTCTGTGCATGAAGGCAGTCGAGCTTGCCCCGGGTTCGGCTTGGGCTCACGCCACGCTCGGCAGTGTCTATCTCGAAATGGGCGACACCGTTCGGGCCCAGGAACAGCTGCAACTCGCCGTGGACTTGGAGCCAGAAAATGTGACCTGGTTACTCGCCCTAGCCGACGGCTATCGCAAACTTGGTCAGACCAAGAAGGCCGTAGACCTCTATCAGCGAGTCCTGGTCATGCAGCCTGGAAACCAAAGGGCCAGCGAAGCGCTTCAGGCGCTGTCTCCGTGAGCGACCCCGATCCGGCGGCAGTCCCGGTGCAACAAGGCCGGTCCTCCCCGGGAGGAGCCCTTGGTGGTCTGCTAAAGCGTGCCACCACCGTCTCTTTCTTCACCGCGCTCGGCGTGGGCGTCGGATTCCTGGTCGATGTGCTGCTCGTCGCCCGGTTTGGCATCGGCGCCAGCACGGATGCCTTTTTCGGCGGCTATACCGTACCTCTAGTCATCGTTACCTGCATCGTAGCCATCGAGCCGGTGTTGGTCACCGTCCTGGCCGGCTATCGGAACGACACATCTGCCTTCAGCATCCTCCTGAACGCGGCCGCATTGGCCGGCATGGCGATAGCGGCGCTCGGGGTGCCCTCGGCTCGCCTTCTAGTACAGGTAGCGACACCTGGTTTCTCTCCCGCAACCGCTGCCCAAGCCGCTCTGCTGGCACGGGTCTTCTTTGCTCGTGTCCCGGCCACCGCAGTGGCTGAGGTCTGCAAGGCCGAGCTATACGCCCGGCGGCGATTTGGCCTGGCGACCTTCAGCAACATCTTTCCTAGCCTGCTCACCGTGATAGTGCTGGCATTGCCATGGACCGCCTCCAACATCGCGATCGTGGCAGTCAGTTCCGTGGCGGGCAGCTTGCTGCAGGCGGTGATCCTGGTGGTGGCCCTGCTCGGCCCCTTCCATATCCGCTACCACTTCACCCTGCGACACACGACGCCGCTCTTGAGCCAGACGGCGCGCCTTCTCGTTGCGCCATTGGCCGGGCTTCTGCTGCGGCAGGGGGTCGTAGTCGCCGAGCGGTTTTTCGGCTCAGGGCTGCCGGCGGGCAGCCTGACCGCCCTCAGCTATGCCAGCCGTTTGACCATGACTGTGGCCGGAATTGGCTTTGACGGCATCAATACCGCCGCCCTGCCGTCGCTCGCAGAGCGATGGTCTGGGGGGCCTACCAGGGAGGCGCGCGGCGAGTTGGCCGCACTTCTCAAGCTCATGATCGCCATCGCCATGCCGGTTGGCTTGGTCGTGGCTGCCCTGGCGTCTCCCCTGGTTCTTCTCTTCTTCCAGCGCGGCCAAGTCGATCGCCAGGGCGCCCTTTTGATGGCGTCTCTGTTCGGCGTCTACTCCTTGAGCCTGCTTGGCCTAGGACCCTTCCGTGCCGCTCAGAGCTTTTTCTATGCGGTCAAGGAGATGCGTGCGATTGTCGTCCTGCACGGCAGCCTGACGGTACTGACTATCCTCCTTGACTGGGTCTTGGTCCGGCGGCTGGAGGCGATGGGCCTGGTCTTGTCCTTTGCCGTAAGCTCTGCTATCATAGCCGTTGCGGCCCTTGTCTGGCTGGCCAGGCGGGCGGGCGACTTGGGCTGGCGCCGGCTGGCCGATTCGGTCTGGCGGCTGGGGTTGGCGTCTTTGGCCATGGCTGGGGTGGCATTTCTGCTGGCCCGCTGGGCACAGGCGGCCACGCAGGAGTGGGGCGGCTGGGGATTGGTCTCGACCTTGGCCCTCAGTGGCTTGGCCGGTCTCCTCGCCTTCTTCGGCGTAGGCACCATTCTGCGAGTGGAGCCGGTTTCGAGCCTGTGGCGCGCAGCAAAGAAACGGCGTGCGAGGTAAGCGAGGAGCCACTTGTCCCCCTGCTGGCACGACAGGCGGGGGCGCAGAATAAGCATGAATATCCTATACACGATCACGAGTTACCCGCCGTCCATCGGCGGGACCCAGTTCTACACGCACCAGCTCGCTTCGCGCTTCGTCCATGCCGGACACAAGGTCCAGGTGGCGACCCATTGGGACGAGAGCCGGACCGACTGGTTGCTGGGTACGACGCTGGCTGCACACCGGGACCGGCTCGACTACTCGGTGGATGGCGTGCCGGTGCTTAGGCTCGGATTGTCACCGTGGGAGAAGCTGAGGCTGCTGCCCTTTGTGCTGAGCTACTGGCCTGTCCAGGGCATGGCGATCCGCGGAATCTCCCGCCTGATCCAGGGCAAGTTGGAGGCAGCGGGAACGGACTGGCAAGTGATCCACAATGTCCGGCAAGGGCGTGAAGGGCTGAGCTATGCCTCGTGGCAGATGGCGCGCAGCCTGGGGATACCGTTTGTTTTCACTCCCGTGCATCACCCGCGATGGGGAGGCTGGCTCCACCGCCACTATCAGGCCCTCTACAGGGCTGCAGATGCCGTGATTGCCCTGACCCATGCCGAGAAAGAGGCGCTGGTTCGCCTCGGGGTGAAAAGAGAGCGAATCCACGTCACCGGGACCGGGCCGGTGTTGTCGCCGGCGGCCGATGGCGAAGGATTCCGAACCAGGGCCAACCTCGGATCTGCCCCGGTGGTGCTGTTCATCGGTACCCACTATCCTTACAAGGGGATCGAAACGATCCTATCTGCGGCCGGCAAGGTCTGGGAAGGGTTTCCGGACACTCGTTTCCTGTTTGTTGGGGCACCCACGCCCTATTCGCGGCGTCTGTTCGCCCGCTGGAACGATGTGCGTGTGGTCCAACTGGGCACAGTCGATTCACAGACCAAGACAGATGCTTTGGCAGCCTGTGATCTGCTGTGCGTGCCCTCCACGCAGGAGAGCTTTGGCGCCGTCTATGCTGAGGCGTGGGCGATGGGCAAGCCGGTGATTGCGGCGGACATCCCCGCTACGCGCGAAGTCGTGTCCGACGGAGTCGATGGCTACCTCGTGCCGCCGGATCCCTTGGAGCTGGCCGGCAAGATCTGTGCCCTGTTGGCCGAGCCGTCCCTCCGGCAGCGCATGGGCGAAGCCGGAAGCGAGAAGGTGCTGGCAAAGTACACCTGGGAGAGGCTTGCGGAGTGCACGGAGCAGGTCTACCACCATGCATTGCAGGCATACGGGCAAGGCAGACCGTGAACAACCGGGTCTTTCTGGAGAGGATCTCGACCGCCGGGTACTTGAGTATTGTCCGGCAGGGTCTGAGCTACATCGATTTCGGGCGGCTTGTCTCTTCCGATGCCCAAGTCTTTATCAAGCCGAACCTGACCTTCCCCACCTATCGCCCCGGAGTCATGACGACTCTGCCGGCCATTGAGGCGGCCATTCAGGCCATCCGCGAATACACGTCCCAGATCTACGTGGGGGATGCCGACAGCGGAGGGTACAACCGCTTCTCCATGGACCAAGTCTATCGCGAGACCGGCCTGCAGGCCCTGGCCGAGAGATATGGGGTACAGGTGGTGAACCTCAGCCGGCTGGAGCGCCGGACCATCTCATTCGAGGCACGTGGACGGCAGTTCACGCTGGCGCTGCCGCGCCTCCTCACCGATGACATCAGTCTGCTGGTCACGATGCCGGTGCCCAAGGTCCATGCCAACACCGGTGTGAGCCTCACCTTCAAGAACCAGTGGGGCTGCATTCCCGAGCCGAATGACCGGCTGCGCCTTCATCCCTACCTGGAACGGGTGGTGCTGGAAGTGAGCCGGGCCGTCAAGGCTCAAGTGGCCATCGTCGACGGCACCTTTGGCCTGAACGTGAACGGCCCGATGATGGGCGAGCCTGTCGAGTTGGATTGGATGCTGGTCGCCGATGGCCTGGGAGCCGGGGCCCGCGTGGCATGCGCCCTGATGCAGGTACCGCTGGAAAAGATCCGGCATCTGCGTTATGCCCAAGCACACGGCCTTGTCCCCGATATGGACGAGATTGCCCTCAGTCAGGATTTCCGCCCCTTTCTTAGGCGCAAGTTCGAGCTGAGGCGCAAGTGGACCGATATTCCTGGGCTTCTGACGTTCCGAAGCCCGTTCCTGGCCTACCTGGGCTACTTCTCGCCCCTGGCCGGCATGTTGCATCGTATCCTCTACCTCTTTCGTGAGCCGTTCTACCATTATACGAGGAAGACGTAGGGGCGGGTCTGTGCCTGCCCGCAAGGCCGTTCTGTAGTATAGCCCATTGTGGGCGTTCGTGGGGCAACGTATGAGCTTGGAGCGTCCAAATCGACTTCTGATCGTTGGCCTGGATGGGTTGACCTGGCGGACCCTGACGCCCCTCCTCGAGGCAGGCGTTATGCCGCACCTGGCGCGCCTGAGGAGCGAAGGGGCTTGGGGTCCGTTGACCTCCGTCGTGCCGACCCAGTCGGCTGCCGCTTGGGCATCCTTCATCACCGGGCAGAACCCCGGCAGGCACGGCGTCGTCGATTTTATGCAGCGCCGGCCAGACGGCAGCTACCACCATGCCAAGCCTCACCCCGCCACCACCCTCTGGTACCATGCCGGGCACGCCGGTCTTCGGATTGGGGTGCTCAATTTCCCGGTCACCTACCCGCCCGACCCTGTCAACGGATTCCTCGTGTCGGGCATGCTCTCTCCGAAGGGCCGCACCTTCACTTTCCCCTCCACCTTGGGGGATGAACTGCTCTCTGTGGTTCCAGGCTACCGGCTCGATCTGGAGTGGCAACTCTATGATGGACGGGAGGAAGCGCTGTTGCGCGACCTGACCGACATGACACGCCAGCGGGCTGCGGCCGCCCGGTACCTGCAAGATCGCTACCCTTCCGATCTCCTGGCTGTGGCCTTTATCGGCCCCGATCGCCTCCAACACCCCTTATGGAAGTACCTGGACTCGGCACATCCTTACCACGATGCGCGTGAAGCTTCTGGGCTGACCCCGGAGATCCATCGATTCTATGCCGCGCTCGACGATGCTCTTGGGCAGTTGGTTGCTGCCGCCGGCGATACGACGGCCGTGATTGTGCTGTCGGATCACGGCTTTCAGGCGGCTGCCTGGCAGTTCTCTGTGAATGAGTGGCTGGCCGGGCGTGGCTGGCTGAGTTGGCAGGCCGGCCGCTCGCGCCTTGAGCGGTTCGTGCGCAAGCTGGATACGCCTTGGGTGCGCCACCTTCGGCGCAGGCTCTTGAAGGACATCTCGCGGCACTTTTCCACATTCTCTCCTGGCGGGACGATCGATTGGTCACGAACGGTCGCATTCTGTCCCTGGACGGAGCAGCAAGGGCTTCGATTGAACGTGAAGGGCCGCGAGCCTTGTGGGATGGTATCGGCGGACGCGTATGAGGGCCTCCGGGAGGAAATTCGCCTGGCTTTGCTCGGAGCGACCGAGCCCCAGTCGGGTCAGCGCGTAGTAGACCGGGTCTGGAGGCGCGAAGAGATCTACCAGGGGCCCTTCTTCGACCGGATGCCCGATCTGGTCTTTGCGCTGAGACCCGGCTTTGCCGCCAGCCAGGCGCAGCAGCGGCTCTGGTCGACCACTGGCTGGGCTTCGGGTGATCACAGCCTGGATGGAATCCTGGTTGCCTGGGGGCCTGGGGTGGTACCCGGCCCGGTAGCAGGCGCGGAGCTCATTGGCGTGGCGCCCACTGCCCTTTACTGGTTGGGGTTGCCGGTGCCCGCCGAGATGGATGGGAGGGTGTTAGGCAGCCTCTTTGCCCCTGCCTTTGTTGCCTCCAATCCTATCCACTATGCCGAGTCCGCCCAGGAATGTTGGGACGAGGTCCCCTCGCCCACCGTACCAGTGCTCACAGCAGAGGAGGAAGAGGAGATTCAAGCGCACTTGCGAGGGCTAGGTTACCTATGACGCCGCAGATCTCCTCCCCGCCGCAGCGAGGGGGTCCGGCTCCTCTTCCTTCCCCCCTGCCGCAGCGGGGGGGACGCAGGGGGGGGACAGGCCTTCGCACCTGGCCATGGCTCTTGGTCGGCCTGGTTCTCTTTGCGCTCGTGGGAATGGCTGCCGTCCTGCTCCCATCGTTCTCTTTTGCGGCGCTCCTCGCTGCCGGAGCGGTAGTCATCCTCTGGCTCTTGCTCCCCGAGGCACTCATCTTGGCCCTGCTCGTGTCCCGCAGTAGCGTTGACGGTTTCATGGACCTGTTCACGCTCTTCTCTGGCTCCGCTCTCAGCATGAACTTGTCCGGGGCCGTCAACAGCCTGGCGGTCGGGCTGGGCATTCTGACACTCTTGCGGAGGCTGGTGCGCCGGAGGCACCTCTTGGTGGCTGCGCCGGGCCAGACCTATGCGCTTTTCCTGGTGGTTGGCTTGCTGTCCATAGCGGGATCCATCGATCTTGCAGGAAGTATCAAGGAGTGGGCGCGCCTGGCCAGCGGGCTGGCCATCTACGTCATGGTCGCCGATGTGGTGCATGAGGAGCGTGGTGCCCGGCGGGTCATCGCAGTGCTCTTTCTGTCATCCATTGTCCCGTTGGCCCTGGCATGCTTGCAGAGCCTGACCGGAAGAGGCTACTTCTTCCTGGGGTTCATCGGCACGGAATATGCCTACCGTCCACAGGGCACGTTCGCGCATCCGGCAGCACTGGCTTCCTACCTGATCATCCTGCTTACACTTGCGATCGGCCTCATCATGACTGCGGCGTCTGCCAGGGTGCGTGCAGTGCTGCTCGCCTGGTCTGGGGCTGCCGCCGCCTGTCTGGTGCTGACGCTGGCCCGTGCACAATGGCTTGGGATGATGGTGGCGAGCCTGGTCGTCGGATTGCTCAAGCGGCGGTGGCTGGCCTTTTTGGCTCTCGCCGTTGCGGCGCTCCTCTTGGCCGGTGTGCCACTGCTCCGCGAGCGGCTCACCGCGTCAGATTCGGTCGATTGGCGTTTGGATCTCTGGCAAGCAGGCTGGAGCCTGGCATGGCCTCCCAGCCTCCTGGGTCGGGGATTGGGCACCGCGCACCTGTACGTCAATCAGCTCCTGCCGAAGGTGGATGCCCCACCACACAACGACTACCTGAAGGCCCTCATTGAGACGGGCATATTGGGCCTCGTCGCATATGGTGTCTCGCTCTATGCCCTGCTCCGCCACGCGTGGCTGGCCTACCGAGCCGCCCCGGATCGGGTCATTTCCTGGCGTGCATTGGGGTTGCTGGCCGTGGTGTTGGCCGGCATGGTGATGAGCCTCGCCGACAACTATCAGGGGTATGCTGCCGTGCAATGGTATCTTTGGGCACTGGTCGCCCTCGTTCCTCGCCTCGGCTGCTGGCCCCTGGCCGCTACCACTGCCCCGGCGCAATAGCGCTCGGGGCTGTCTGGAAAGGCAGAGAACGTCGTGCAGAGCGAAGCGGACTACCTCGACAGCTCCGGCATAGGGTCCTTGGCGCGCGACGACATTGTGAGTAACCTCGAACGTGACGTATACTCAGACGGGAGAACCTATGCGTGTTGTCATTGCAGGCGACTACCCTGAGCATCCGCCCACCGTTGTCGGTGGAATCCAGGCTGTTATCTACAATACCCTCCTCCGGCTCGGCGAATATCCCGACCTCGATTTGCATGTCGTCACGTGTGAGAAATGGCGTGATAGCCCGTCACAGACCCCCCAGGTCATCGAAAACGAGCGATGGACCGTGCACTACCTTCCCTCCTCGCCCCGCATTCCCCACACCCTGACCATGCTTTCCGTCGATCGCTGGGCCATTCGTCGCCGAATCCAGGCCCTGGCTCCGGCCGTTATCCATGCCCATGGCCAGGCCGCGGCCTATCCCTTCGCCGCATTCGACACCCGCGTGCCCACGCTCGTTACCGTGCACGGCATCAACATGCTCGAAGCGCAGGTCGATCCTCGCGGCGGAGCGCTCAAGGCTGCCCTTCGGACACGAATATGGGGCCTTGCCGAGCAAAGCTGCCTGCGGCGCGCTTCCGATATCGTGGTCATCAGTCCGTTTGTTCAGGATGTCATCAGCCCACATACTGGGGCTCGCCTGCATGTCATCGAGAACCCGGTACATGACGACTTCTTTCAGCTCACCCCGGAACCCATACCGGGTAAGGTGTTGCTCGTCGGCTCTGTCCAGAAGCGCAAGGGCATCCTTGAGGCTATTCAGGCTATGCAGCTCGTCCGTCAAGACATCCCGCAGGCCGAGCTGCATGTAGCCGGTGCCTTCACGCCCGCGTACAAAGAGTATGGAGACTTCGTCCGCCGCTACGTCGCCGAGGCTGGAGCCGGATCCTACATCCACTTCCTCGGGCATGCTGGTCATGACGCTCTGCTCGAAGCGTACCGGACCAGCCAAGTTTTCATTCTCCCCTCGCATCTCGAAGCCTCACCCGTCGTGCTGGCCGAGGCTATGACTGCGGGATTGCCTTCTGTCGTGAGTGACATTGGCAGCACCCAGCACCTGGTCGAAGAGGGTGTCACCGGTTATCGGGTGCCGACCTGGGACATTAACGCTCTTGCCGCACGCATCATTCATCTTCTTGACAACCCCGGCACTTGCCGTTTGTTCGGCGACAGAGCACACCAACTCGCCATCGCCCACTTCTCTCCACAGGTAGCCGCTCAGAAGACTCACGACCTTTACCTCCGGCTCACAACTGACGATCAAAGGCCTCGCGGCTGAGGCTGTGACGCTGCTCATTTCCCACCCGCTGTCCGCAACAGGCTTGACAGGTACTTGCGGAGCCCGTATAATGATCGTACGGATTCTGAGGCCAGGCCTCGGTCGAGTTTGTGCACGGAGGGGTGCAGCATGACATCTGGAACCATACAGACGCCGGTGGGCGGGCTCCCTGATGGGTCTGTTTGGCATAATCATCCGGTCCTCGTTACCGGAGGCTGTTCGTTCATAGGCTCACACTTGACCGACGCACTGGTCGAGCTTGGTGCTCGAGTTCGCATCGTCGACGACCTTTCCAGCGGCAGGCTGGAGAACATCGGCGAGCACTTGGCCAAAGGCACTGTGCAGTTTGTCCAGGCCGATCTCCGCGAGCCCGGTGTAACCCGCTTGGCGATGCAGGGCATTCAGACTGTCTTTCATCTGGCTGCGGATCATGGCGGTCGTGGGTACGTCGACCTGCATCAGGCAGGGCCGGCCTCGAACCTCCTCCTGGGTGGCCTCATCTTCTGGGAAGCGCGCCGCGCCGGCGTCGAGAAAGTGACCGTAGCTTCGTCCGGATGCGTCTATCCGAATCACCTCCAGGGGAATCCCGACGAGGAGATCTATCTCACAGAAGAGCTCGTCAAACCACCCTACGACGCCGACAATATGTACGGGTGGGCCAAGCTCATGGACGAGTTGACCCTGAAGGCGTACCACAAGGAGTACGGGCTGAAGGGCGCTTCATGCCGCTACTTCACCGTCTATGGCCCCAGGGGCGTCGAGAACCATGCGGTCATTGCCATGATTGCCAAGGCCTTTGTCGGCCAAGATCCATACGAGGTGTGGGGCGATGGCACGCAAGTGCGCAACTGGACCTTCGTCGGTGACATTGTGCGCGGCACAATCCTGGCTGCGGAGAAGATTGGGGACGGTACGGCCGTAAACCTTGGTACGATGGAGCGAATCCGGGTGCTAGACGCAGCCAATATGATCCTGGACTATACAGGGCACCGCGCGGAGATCCGCCTGCGCCCGGAGATGCCGACCGGACCGCTGAACCGGGTGGCTGACAACGCATTGGCAAGGAAGGTTCTCGGTTGGGAGCCCACGGTGCTGTTTCGCGAGGGACTCAAGCGCACGATTGACTGGTACTTTGCCACCAAAGACCGGGAGCAGGTACGCGCAATGCTGGCGCGGATGCTCACTGAGCGGTAGATGCAGCCCATCTCGCGCACCAATATCCTGGGGGTTGGTGTTAGCGCCGTGAACATGGCAACGGCCCTTCGGGTAATCGAGGGTTGGATAGCCCGGCGCGAGCGCCACTACGTCTGCGTTACCGGGGTTCATGGCGTTATGGAGAGCCAGCGGGATGCTCGTCTCCGCCAAATCCACAATTCCGCCGGCCTGGTCACCCCGGATGGCATGCCCCTGGTCTGGCTCAGTCGTGCCCATGGGTTGCGCGGTGTCACACGGGTCTACGGCCCAGACCTGATGCTTAGCATGTGTGAGCGTTCTGTCTCTTTGGCATATCGACACTACTTCTATGGAGGGTCTGAGGGGGTCGCCCAAAGGCTAGCGGACCGGTTGTGCGAGTTGTTCCCCGGGATGAGAGTTGCGGGCGCCTATTCTCCGCCCTTTCGCCCCTTGACGGCCGACGAAGACGAAACAGTCATGCACATGATCAATGACACCAACCCGGATCTGGTTTGGGTTGGCCTGAGCACGCCAAGGCAGGAGCTCTGGATGGCCGCTCATGTGGATCGCCTGGTGGCGCCGGTGCTGCTCGGTGTAGGCGCTGCCTTCGATTTTCACGCGGGCACCAAGCCACAAGCGCCCTCTTGGATGCAGCGCAGCGGCCTGGAGTGGTCGTTTCGCTTGGTGACCGAGCCACGCCGTTTGTGGAAGCGCTACCTGGTAAACAACCCGAGCTTTGTGTTTCTCGTCGCGTTACAGACGCTTGGGTTGCGGAGATATTCACTGTGACGGCCCAAGACATCTTGTCCATCCTGAAGAGGCGGTATTGGGTCATCCTTGTCGGAGCCCTCGTCGCCGGCGTCGCCGCGGCCATCTTGAGCTTCGTTTGGCCTCCCAGCTACGAGGCGCGATCCCTGCTCCTCATCACCAAGCTCCGCCCTTCAGTGACCCTCGACGCCCGCTATCAAACCGTTGCGGAAGAGAATGTGGTCAACCTGTCGGTCCAGGAAGAGCAGGTGCGGCGGCAGACATTGGTCGCGCTGGCTACGGGTGGCGCTCTCGTTCAGCAGGTGATCGATCGCCTCGGAACCGAGCTTCCCCCGGAGGAGCAGACCCGGAGTGCCGTCCTGAATATGGTAGATGTAGGAACAGATGGCAACCTGATTTCCATCACGGTCAGGGCTGGCGATCCAGAAACGGCTGCCGCGATCGCCAACGCTTGGGCGAGCGTCTACCAGGAAACCGTCAACCGTCTCTATAGCACGATTTCACCCAGCGATGCCGAGATCCAGGCACAGGTCCAACAAGCGCGGGCGAGCTACGACGCGGCCAAACAGGAGCTCCAAACCTTCCTCCAGGTCAGCCAGGAGAACGAGTTGCTCCGCCAGATTGAGCAGAAGCAGCAGCTCCTCGCCGACCTGCAGGAGGCGTACGTCGCCGCAGCGCGCGAGCAGGCGGCTCAGCTCCTGGCGCGCCAGGGGCAAACAGCCAGGCTGCTGCTCGATGTGCAGAGCCTCCGGGCCCAGTTGGCCGGCGCTTCTCCATCCGATCTCCTCACGCCCGGTGAGCAGTTAGGACTCCTCTCTGTGGAAGCTCTGGCGTTCGCCCAGGGGGAAGTGCTCCCTGCAACCCTGGAGCTCGCGCCCGGCTGGCAGGGAGACGCCCCACGAACCGCAGGGCAGGCGATCACCCACCTCGATCGGCTGGTTGAGACCCTCGACGCCGGGAGCACCAATACCCAGGCAGCTTTGGACGCCCTGTCACGCGGACTCCTCTCTGGCGAGGACCTGCTGATCCCGGGGGCTGGCGGCCAAGCCGCCGGGAGCATCGCCGATCTTCAGTCGGCGATCAATGACCTCCAGTCCAAGCTGGAGCACGAGACAATCAAGAAGGCGGACCTCACCAATGCGAGCGATTTGGCCCAACAGAGCTACCTGACCCTCATGCGCAAAGCGACAGAGGTTCAGATTGCCTCCGCGACCACCGGAGTCGAAGTCCAGGTTGCCTCCAGTGCCCAGGTTCCAGAGGAGCCGGCCTTTCCGCGCCCCTTGCGAACCATTGTGTTGGGCCTATTGGCCGGCGCCCTGGCTGGCCTGGCATTGGTTTTCCTGATAGAGCTCTGGCCTCGGACCGAAGCCAAGGCTGCGGCCTAGGGGCACTCAAGAAGCGCTAGCTACGGCTTACGTTCGTTCCGTAGTGTAGCTCCTTACAGACGTTCAGCACATTCGCACGGAGGATTCATGCCACATCCGTTTGAAGCAGGCAAGACGTACCGGAACCGCGTCGGAGAGTATATGGTCGTGTCCATCGACGGTAACCAGATGAAGATCCGCTATGTCAGCGGCGGAACACTGGTGACCGATGTCAACATCCAGGCCCGCATCTGGGAGAATATCCAGCTCGAGGAGCAGCAGGTGCGGGCCGACGAGCGGCGGCGCCAGGCACTCGAGGCCAGGTTGGCGGCCCGCGCGAAGACGAAAGAGTTGCGGGCCAAGCCGGCATTTGCCGGGTTCCAGCAGGGCGATTTCGAGGCCAAGAGGCGCGGAGTCGCTTGGCCCAGTCGCAAGATTCTGGGCAGGCGGCTCGCTTTTGAGCTGAGCCAGCATACCAAGAACGCCTACGAGCACTGGCTGGTTCCCTATCAATCCGTTGTGCATGTCGCCCGCAAGGACAGCTACGATTCGGAAGCGCCGGGCCGCAATGCCGCTTTTTTTGCAGCGGCGAGCGAACGGGGCGTGACATTCGGACTGGCCGTGGGCAAGCCCGAGGGCGAGCTGCTGCCTACCTGGCCTTGGTCGGTCTTTCTCACCTCCCTGGCCGAAGTGCCGGCTGTACGGGATGCCCTCTTCGGGGCCATGCGGGCGCATGGGCTTGATCTCGATGTCTATGCCATGCAGGTGAGTTATGGGTTGGCGGCGCGGGTGGCGCTTCAGGATGCCGGATTCCTCTGGCGGCAGGAGACCTCCCAGGATGGCGTGGACCGCCCCATGGATTTGGAGGGGCTGGTCTCGGCCCTCCAGTCCCTGGCTCCTGGCAAGCGGTGTGCGATCCATATCTGCAAGACCTGGTCGGTTGAGGAATCTGTGAATTCGGGCGCGGACATTGCCGGCGCGATGGGCCAGGTCTTCCGGGCCCTGCTGCCGGTGTACGAGGCCACCACCGCCGGCTAGCTCAGCTCCAGGATAACCATGAAGCAGTTGCGGGGGACGCCTCTCAAGCGATTCCTGCGATCCCTGCCGCCACGATCGCCGGTGGAGCTCGTGATAGTCTGCCAGAGCGTTGGCTACCCTGTGAATGTCGGCTCGGTCTTTCGAATCGCGGACGCCTTGGACGCAACGGAGGTGCTGCTGACCGGCATCACTCCTACCCCGCCCCACCCTACCATCAGCAAGGTGGGGCGAGACAAGGACCGGCGGGTAGCGTGGCGCACCATCGACCGCCCGGAGACGGCGCTGGAGGAACTGCAGGCACGCGGCTACTGGATCGCCGCACTCGAGATCTCAGACGAGAGCGTGCCGTACTATGCGGTTGATTATCCTAAGAAGGTCGCGCTGGTTCTGGGAAATGAGGATCATGGCGTGACTCGATCGTGCCTTTCGCTTTGCCATGCAGCGATCTTTGTGCCCATGTATGGCAAGGGCAAGTCACTCAACGTCCACATTGCCTTGGCTGTGGTAGGGTATCACATACTTCACCGGGCTGTGGTCGTGCCACCGGATGAGGGGGATTCATGAGCGACTGGCTGAGCAAAATCGTCGACGGCGCCGGACAGGTGATTTCGCAGGTAGATCAGGGGGGACAGATCCAATCGGCCATCACTGGGCTGCGCCAGCGCCTGGCCGAGGCCGATCGCAAGCGCAAGGTCAGCCTGATCAAACAGCAGCTCCGCGACCTCCATGCCCAGGAAGCCCAGGCCATCAGCGCTCTGAGCGCCCAAGTCCTGGCCCTGCATGAAGCGGGGACACTTGCGCAGCCGGAGTTGGCCAGCCTCTGTCGCGGGGTAGACGACATCCGCAAGCAGCTTCGCGAGCAGGAGGATGAGCTTCAGCAGCTTCAGCCTCCCCCACCCCAGCCGTCGGACGTCCGCTGTCCCCACTGCGGGGCGGCCGTTGTGGCCGGGGCTGCTTTCTGCCAGGGCTGCGGGACCAAGTTGGTGTCGGAGCCGGCGGCGAAATCGGCGCAGTTCTGCATCCATTGCGGTGCTCAATTGCGAGAGAGCTCCCGCTTCTGTCCCACATGCGGACAGCCGGTGCCTGGCGCTTAGGGGGGAACATTGATCCTGGTTTCTCTGCCCGTCGGCCTGATCGAGACCAACTGCTACGTCATCGGCTGCGAAGACACCAAGCAGGGCGCCGTCATAGATCCAGGCGGCCACGCACAACGGGTCTTGGCCGAGATCGAGCGCCGCGGCCTGGCAGTCCAATATGTGCTCAATACCCACGGCCACTTTGACCATACGGATGCCAATGGAGCGGTGGTAAAGGCAACGGGTGCCCCTCTTGCCATTCACACTCTTGACAAGCCCTTGCTCCAGGCCTCGGGTGGGGCAGCCTGGTTCGGCATGGTGGCGGTCGCAAGTCCGGCGCCCGATCTCGAGCTCCAGGACGGAGACGAACTAAAGGTGGGCACGCTCTGCCTTCGGGTGCTGCACACCCCAGGCCACACTCCGGGCCACGTATGCTTCTTTGAGGCCACCCAAGGCGTCCTGTTTGACGGCGACGTGCTCTTCTACCGGGGCATTGGCCGGACCGACCTGCCGGGAGGTAGTTGGAAGCAGCTTCTGGACAGCATCCGGCGCGTCTTGTTCGCGCTGCCCGACACGACCCGGGTCTACTCAGGCCATGGCCCGGCCACGACCATCGGCGACGAAAAGCGTCTCAATCCCTGGCTCACAGGGTAGAGGCCAACGAGGCACAACGTACAATGCGCAATGCACAAGGCAAAACGGAGTTGTGAATTGCGAATTGTGCATTCCGCATTGTCTAGGAGGATCTCGTGAGCGATCAGCGCGAAGCAGTCATCGTCAGTGCCTGCCGGACGGCGATCGGCCGGTTCATGGGCAGTCTAGCTACCATGCCGGCTCCCCGGCTCGGGGCAGTGGCCATCCGCGAGGCAATCAAGCGCGCCTCTATCGACCCTGCCCAGGTCGACGAGACTCTCATGGGCTGTGTAGTGCCCAGTGGCACGGGGCAAGCTCCCGCTCGCCAGGCGGCCATTCATGGGGGCATCCCGGCCGAGGTAGGCGCTCTCACCATCAACAAGGTGTGCGGCTCAGGCCTCAAGGCCGTCATGCTGGCGGCCGGCCTCATCCGCGCGGGGGATGGTGACGTCTATGTCGCGGGCGGCATGGAGAATATGAGCCTGGCACCCTACCTGCTGCCCCAGGCACGCGCCGGCTACAGGCTGGGCAA
Organism: uncultured Chloroflexia bacterium; assembly: GCA_963701775.1. Lineage (GTDB taxonomy): Bacteria > Chloroflexota > Anaerolineae > JAAYZQ01 > JAAYZQ01 > DAOQVR01. The sequence continues at coordinate 83,065 of CAVPBH010000017.1, read as the reverse complement.
CGGCACCCTCGTCGACGGCGTGGTCCACGATGGGCTCTGGTGTGCCTTCACCGACCGGCACATGGGCATGTCGGCCGAGTTCATCGCCGAGCAGTATGGCCTCACCCGCTCGGAGCTGGACGAATACGCCTACCACAGCCAGCGCAAGGCCACCGAGGCGATCGACGCCGGGCGCTTCAGGGAAGAGATCGTGCCGGTCGAAATCCCCCAGGGCAAGAAACCGCCCATCCTCTTCGATGTAGACGAAAATCCCCGCCGCGATACCACCCTGGAAGCGCTTGCCAAGTTGCGACCGGCGTTCAAACCCGATGGAATTGTAACCGCCGGCAATGCGCCCGGTATCACTGACGGTGCGGCAGCCGTCGTGGTGATGAGCCGGGAGAAAGCCGAGGAGCTCGGGGTCAAGCCTCTGGCGCGCATCACCGGCTACGATCAGGCCGCCGTGGCGCCCGAATGGCTCTTCATCGCCCCCGCGCACGCCGTCCGGCGCCTGCTCCGGCGCACCGCCACGACCCTGGTCGACTACGATCTCTTCGAGGTCAACGAAGCCTTTGCCGCCCAGACCTTGGCCGACGGCCGCGAGCTCGAAAAAGAGGGCTGGGACTGGACCCGAGTAAACGTCAATGGTGGTGCCATCGCCTTGGGCCACCCCATCGGCTGTTCAGGCACACGCGTGCTGGTCACACTCCTCTACGCGCTGAAGCAGCGTGGGCTCAATCGGGGCATGGCCACTCTCTGCCTGGGAGGCGGCGAAGCTGTCGCGCTCGCCGTCGAGCTGGAGTAGGAGCGCAGTTTCCCCGATCGTAAGGCACAATTCACAATGCGCAATGGTATAGTTGCGCATTGTGAATTGTTCATTGTCCCTTGTTCATTGCCAGGATCGCCTCCTGGCGTGCCCACATGGCCGCCCGTTCCTCTTCATCCCCGTGGTCGTAGCCCAGCAGGTGTAGCAGGCCGTGAACAATCAGCAGCGCAATCTCCTGCTCTGCCGGATGCCCTGCCTCCTTCGCCTGGGCGACCGCGCGCGGGTAGGAGACGATCACATCCCCCAGGTAGTCGTCGACCTCTGGCGCGGCCACGAATCCCTCGGCTTCCTCCTGGGCGCTGAAGGCCAGGACATCGGTCGGCTCGTCGTTCCCGAGAAAGTCGCGGTTTAGCTCCTGAATGCCCTCATCATCTGTGACGACGATCGCCACCTGGCCCAACGTACTCTCCGCGCGCAGTACGGCCTCCGCTATCCCCCGTAGCCGCTCCTCAAAGAGCACGCCGGCATAGGCGGGCGCAATCTGGACATCGACTTCACAGCCTTCAGGTTCCTCAGCGTATGATCTCCTGTCCATCGGGTCCTTTCACCTTCACCGGTTCGGGGTATTGCACCCGGGGATGGAATACCCCCTGCAAGACATCCAGAAACGCGACGCGGATCGTCTCCAGGTCACGCAGCGTCAGGTCGCATTGGTCCAGCTCCCCGGCGTCCAGCTTGGCCTTGATCGTCTCGCGCATAATGCGGTCCATTTCGTCCACCGAGGCGGGTTTCCAGCTGCGCACCCGTGCCTCACAACTATCGGCCAGCATGACGATGGCCGTTTCTTTGCTCTGCGGCTTGGGGCCAGGGTAGCGGAAATCTGCCTCCGGCACATTCTCGCTCTTGCCGTCTGCCTCCTTGACCGCCTGGCGATAGAAGGACAGCGTCAGGCCAGTGCCCTGGTGCTCTGGGATGAAAGCGCGAACTGCCTGCGGGAGGTCATATTTTTCGGCGAGATCTAGGCCGTCCTGCACATGGCGGATGATGATCTGGGCGCTGCTGCGCGGATCTAGTGGTTCGTGCGGATCCACCTGCCCGGTCCGGTTCTCTGTGAAGAAGGGTGGACGCACCGTCTTGCCGACGTCGTGATAGTAGGCTCCAACCCGTGCGAGCAGGCTGTCGGCGCCGATCCGGTTGGCCGCTTCCTCCGCCATGTTGCTCACCAATAGAGTGTGGTGGTACGTGCCCGGAGCCTTCAGGAGCAATTGCCGGAACAGAGGGTGCGTGGGCCGTGTCAGTTCGGCCAACTGAAAAGGCGTAATGACTTCCAGGTACGCGCTTAGCGCCAGGAAGGCAGCCAGCGTAAGGCTCGCCGCCAGTCCTCCCATCACCACTCCTGCCAAAGCATCGATGGCCACTTTGAGAATATCCGGGTCGGATCCAAGCAACCCAAAGAGGGATACCACAAGTGCATTCACCCCCGCAACCAGCAGCCCGGCCTGCAAGAAGGAAGTCAGACGCTCGGCGCGGCCGAGAGCCATCGCCCCCATCAGTGTTCCGGCCAGCAGGTAGGCTGTCGTCTCCATGGAGCCTTCGCCTATGAAGGCTCCAACAACGGCCACGGCCACCCCGGCGGCCATGCCCAGTGCCGGCCCAAACAGGATCGTCACGATCATCGACAGCGCCGGCAGCGGGTACAGGTAGGGCACCACACTGTCGGTGTTGGGGATCATCAGCTTTGCCAAGACCACGAAAAGGACAAACAACGCCGAGACGACCCCGGCCGACCTCAGACGCTTCCAGAGAGCGGGCTCCGACCGGGCGATCAGAATCTCGAGCAGGAGGACAACGGTCAGCGAGAAGAGGATCGTGCCTAGCACCGATTGCCAGGACGTGGCGTGCTGGCGCAGCCCGAAGGCATCCAGTGCCTCGATGTCCAGTGCTGTGACCCGATCGCCCGCCCGCACGATCGCCTCCCCGCGGCGGATTGTCGCGGTCACCGGTAGGGTGCTTGCGCGCGCCTGCTGCCGGGCCTCGTCCGTCCGGGCCGCGTTCAGTTGGGCATTGGCCTTCACCAAACCGCTGACCAACACCACGACGATGTCCCCCTGGTCCTCCGTAAGCCCGTAGCTGATCAGAGTGGGCAGCCTACGGCGGATATCGTCCAGTTGGCTCTCGCGGATCTCGCCCTGCATCGCACGCAGCAACACCGCCACGGTCTCTGCGCGAACCTCCTGCCACTGGCTGTCGTCCAAGGCAAAGATCTGGCCGGCCGCATCGGCAGTCAGGCTCACGTCCGGGATGGCGACCAGCGACTCCGTCTTCTGCTCGGTTGAGGCCAGGGTGTCCAGCCGGACGGTTCCAATGTACTCCAGGATCTGCTGCGCCCGCACTTCTTGCTCGCGGGCCACCGATGCATTCGGCGGATCGTAGATATCCTGGACCGAACGGGCCTGTGCTTCCTGCGCTTGTTGGGTTCTCAGGGCGCTTTCATAGGTCAGGTCTGCCGGCGCCAGGATGTCCCTTGAGCTGACGTCCCCCTCGTTGAGAAGCACTCGGTTGGATGGTGCCAGGTCAACCAGAAGCACGACGCTGGTTGCTGCCACCAGCAATAGGCCGAGCACTACGGCCCTTAGAATGCTCGTGGCATCCATCCGTCTTGCCTGCCGCGCTTGCCCTTGCACGGCAGCGCCCTCACTGAGCATCTTCTCCCATCCAGCTCCGTTCGTAGTGCGCGCTTCAGCGCGCCAGAAGATCCCGGACGATCTCGCTGACCAGCCGGCCATCGGCCTGGTCTCCGAGGCGCGCCAGGAGTGGCTTCATGACCTTGCCCATATCCCGGGGCCCGCTGGCGCCCACCTCCGCGATGACCTATCGTGCCGTCGCTTCGATCTCTGCCCGCCCCAGGGCTGGGGGAAGATAGCTCTGCAGAATAGCCATCTCCGCCTCTTCCGCGGCGACGAGGTCCGGGCGGTTGCCTGCCCGGAATGCTTCGATCGAATCCCGGCGCTGCTTCACTTGCCGGACGATCAGTTGCAGGATCTCTTCGTCTCCTACGCTCACGCGCCCGGTGCTCTCATCCGTTCCCGCTTCTTCCTGCTGGATGGCAGCAATGATCCCGCGGATCGTCCGCTTGCGTGTCTCGTCCCGCTGGCGCATCGCATCCTTTAGGTCGTTCGATAGCTGTTCCCTTAGACTCATGGTTCTGCTCCTGGAGAAAGTACTGCATCTTGCCAGGCGTCCTCTTGTCGCTTGGCGACATCCTCTCGTCATTATATTCGCCAGCCTGGAGTAAGTCAAATGCGCCGGATGCTCCCCCGGCCTGACTCGCTGTCTGCTTTGACATCCTGCTTCTTATCCCGTACAATCGACTGTCGCATCGTAGGGCCGGGGTCTCCCGCCCGCGTGGAGTACGGAGGAACAGGATGACAATCTACAAGAGTGAAAAGTTGCGCAACATTGCCCTATTGGGCCACGACGCGTCGGGCAAGACCTCGTTGGTTGAGGCGATGCTCTTTGACACCGGCGCGGTTAACCCGCCTCGGCCGTGTGGACGATGGCACGTCGGACTCCGACTGGGATGACGAGGAGCGCCGCCGGCGCATGTCCGTCAACCTATCGTTGATCCCGTGCGAGTGGCAGGGCTACAAGCTCAATTTGCTGGACACGCCTGGCTACATGGATTTTGTGGGTGAGGTGATCAGCGGTGTCCGTGTGGCCGACGCCGCGGTTGTGGTCATCGATTCGGTAGGCGGCGTTGAGGTCGGCACCGAGCAGGTCTGGCACTATGCGGACGCGCAGCAACTGCCTCGCATGGCCGTTGTCAACAAGATGGAACGCGAGAACGCCGATTACGCCAGGATCGTTGCCCAGATCGTGGCCAAGTTCGGTGTGACAGCAGTCCCAATCCAACTGCCCATCGGCGTGCAAGCCGAGTTCAAGGGTGTCGTCGACCTCCTGGCCGAGAAAGCCTACCTTGGAGAGGGCACTGCAGAGACTGCCGTCCCTGCTGGAATGGCCGGAGAGGTGCAAGATGCCCGGATGGCCCTCATCGAAGCCGCCGCCGAGGGCGATGACTCGCTCATGGAAAAGTACTTTGAAGAGGGCACCCTCAGCAGTGCCGAGATCCTGCGTGGCCTGAAGGCACGGATCGCCCGGGGCGATTTCGTGCCGGTGCTCTTCACCTCAGCGGCCATGAATGTGGGCGCCCGGGCGCTGATGGGGGCCATGGTCGAGCTGCTGCCATCCCCGGCCGATCTGGCACCCGTCGAGGCAACCAACCCGGCCACAGGCAGCGACGTCGAGTTGCGTGCCGATGCTGCGGGCCCCTTGGCTGCCCTGATCTTCAAGACGATGGCCGATCCTTACGTGGGCCGGATGTCCCTTTTCCGGGTTTACTCGGGCACCGTCGAATCGGACTCGCGCCTCTATAACAGCCGCGCCGGCAACGAAGAGCGGATCGGGCAGCTCTACACTATGCGTGGCAAAGAACAAATTCCTGTCACCCGCGTTCCTGCCGGTGATATCGCGGTGGTCACCAAGCTCAGCGAAAGCGCAGACGGGGGACACCTTGTGCGATCGTGGGTCGCCGCTCCGGCTTGCGCCCCCGGTCTATCCCAGCTCCCTCTACTCGGTGGCCATCTCCCCCAAGACCAAGGCGGACGCAGCCAAGATCAGCCCCACGCTGACTCGCATGGGCGAGCAGGATCCGACTTTGACCTGGCACCAGGACAACAGCACGCGCGAGACTATCTTATCGGGGATGGGCGATACCCACATCAACGTGGCCGTGAGGCGCATGGAGGAGGTGTTCGGACTCGGACTCGAGACAGCGACGCCGCGCGTCCCGTACAAGGAAACAATCACCCGCAAGGCTTCCGCCCAGTACCGCCATAAGAAGCAGACGGGTGGTTCCGGCCAATTTGCCGAGGTGCACATGCGCGTCGAGCCGCTCGAGCGCGACACCGGCTTCGAGTTCGCCTGGGAAGTCGTCGGCATGAACGTCTCCAGGACTTTCGGCCCTTCCATTGAGAAGGGGGTGCGCGCCGTCCTCGGCCGTGGTGTCATCGCCGGCTATCCAGTAGTGGACATCAAGGCCGCAGTCTACGACGGCAAGGAACACCCCGTCGACTCCAAGGACATCGCTTTCCAGACCGCGGGCCGTGAAGTGTTCAAGTTGGCGGTACGCGACGCGGGTCCCGTGCTATTGGAGCCTGTCTACAGATTCACAATCACCGTGCCTGCCGAGTACATGGGGGACGTTCTGAGCGACCTCAACACCCGGCGGGCCCAGGTTCTCGGCATGGACCAGGCGGGCGACAACAGCATCGTCACTGCCTTGGTGCCGTTGGCGGAAATGCAGCGCTATGTCAGCGACCTGCGCTCCAGGACCCAAGGGCGTGGCATCTTTGGCATGGAGTACGTCTACTACCAGACCGTGCCCGGCCACTTGGCGGACCAGATCGTTGCCGCGTCGCAGCGCGAGCCCGGAGAGGAAGAGTAATCCTCCGCCTCCTGCGCCAAGTCTGTAGTGCGCGCTCCAGCGCGCCGTTCGCACACTATACGAGCCCCGGCCCCTCACCAAGGGCCGGGGTTCTCTTTTCGCCGCCCGAGTGGACAACCGGCCTCGTTTGCGCTATACTGTTCCCCATGCAGCGGGCGAGTCTTGCCCGCCCGCAGGAGGTGAGCCATGATCGATACGAACTTTCCCGGCAAGGGCCGCGTCGCAGTCCTGCGCACCCAGCCGGAAACGGTGCTGGACTGACTACCAGCGCCTGCTCAGCCTGGCCGACTACCAGGCATCGCTCCCCAAGGACCGGAGTACCTTGCTCAAGATCAATATCTCCTGGCAGCAATGGTACCCGGCCTGCTCGACCGCCCCCTGGCAGTTGGAGGGGGTGATCAGGGCCCTTCAGGCCGGTGGCTACCAGGATCTGATCGCCGCCCACAATCGCACCGTCGTGGTGGATGCCTACGTCGGGGAGCGGAACAACAAACACAAGCTTGTGGTGGACAAGTACCGGCTGCGCAACGTACACCTCTACGAGCCCGAGATCGAGTGGGTCTGCTACGAGCCCCGGTCCCCCATGCTCGTCCTGGACAAGGTCTACCCGGACGGCATCAAGATCCCCCGATTCTTCATTGACAAGAACATCGTCCAGCTCCCCACCGTCAAGACACATGTCTTTACCGGCATCACGGGAGCGATGAAAAACGCCTTTGGCGGGCTTCTCTGTGAGCAGCGCCACTGGACCCACGGCGTCATCCACGAAACCGTCGTGGACCTGCTCGCCATCCAGCAAGAGATCCACGCTGGGCTCTTTGCCGTAATGGATGGCACCTTTGTCGGCGACGGGCCCGGACCAAGAGCCATGTGGGTGCAGGAAAAAGACCTGATCCTGGCCTCTGCAGACCAGGTTGCCATCGACGCTGTCTCGGCCTACCTCCAGGGCTTTGACCCCATGGAGCTCAAGTTCATCCGCCTGGCCCACGAACGGGGCCTGGGCATCGGCGATATCAAGCAAATCCAGGTATTGGGCGGCCTCGACCTGGACGAGATACGCTGGCATGCTCGTACTGGCGACACCTTCGCCAGTTGGGGGCAGAAACAGATCTACCATGGCCCCCTCAAGCCGCTGGAGCACCTCCTGCTGCGCACGCCCATCGTTCCCTGGGCCTATCTGGCATCCGAAGCCTACCACGACGGCTTCTGGTACCCCTTCATCGGCCATGGGCGCGTCAAGGAGGCCTTGGAGAACACGCTGGGGACGCCTCTTCACCGAATATGGCAGCCAAGCGCCCATCACCAAGCCTTTGTATGAGCCCAAAACGGCCGCTGTTGGCGTCCTGGGGATTGCGGCTTCGGCTCTGGCGCTCTGGTGGTTGGTCAATCGAGGAAGAAAGAAGGAGTAAGATAGGCCGAGCCATGCGCATTGACTTTCACTGTCACACGCACTACTCGCGCGACGCCCTGATCGACTTTGAGCCGCTTTTGCACCGCATGGATCGCCGCGGCATTGATAGGGTCGTGATCACCGACCACAACGCCGTCGACGGTGCCCTGGAGTTCCGCCGCCGTGCCCCAGAGAGGTTTCTCGTGGGGGAAGAGATCAAGACGACGAATGGTGAGCTTCTGGCCTTCTTTCTAACCGAGCTGGTCCCGCCTGGGCTCTCGCTCCAGGAGACGATTGTGCGTGTCCATGACCAGGGAGGTTTCGTCGGCGCTTCCCATCCCCTGGATCGCTGGCGCCGCGAGGCAATGGGCCGCGAAGCACTCGAGTCTATTCATGAGCAGTTGGACTTCGTGGAGGTGTTCAACGCGCGTGCCATCTCCCCTGGCGACAACCGCCTTGCCCGCGAACTGGCTGCTCGCTGGGGCCTGCCCGGAACGGCAGGCAGTGACGCACACTCGGCGCTGGAGGTGGGCCGCGCCTACGTCGAGATGGGCTGCTTTGAGGGCCGGGAAGCGTTTCTCGATTGTCTGGCCCAGGGGCAAGTCGGCGGAAGGTTGAGCAGCCCGCTGGTCCACCTGGTTTCCACCTATGCCAAGTGGCGAAGGCGCCTCGGAGTGAGGTAGGTGTTCAAGAGCGTCTTCCGCCAACTCAGGAGCAACCTGAGTGCGTTCGTCCTGGCCCTGCTCCTGGCGTTTGTCGTCTGGATTGCGGCAAGCCTCCAGACTGATCCCTTTGCCGACCGGCGGTACGCCGGAATCCCTCTCACCTCTGCCAACCAGCCCGACAATACGATGCTCCTTGAACCGCTCGCGGAACAGGTCATGGTCACCGTCCGGGCACGCGAGTCCGTGCTGGCGGACCTCAAGGCCTCCAATTTCGAGGCTGTTTTGGACTTGTCCCAGGCTCAGCCTGGAGAGCCCGCAACGGTACCGGTCGTGGTCACCTGCAGCAACGGGGAAGTACGGGTTGAGGCAGTGGATCCACCTGCGCAGGCGATCCGCCTGGAAGCAGTCTTGAGCGTAACGCGCTCGGTCGAGCTCCAGGTGCAGGGTCAGGTCGCCACCGGCTTTGAAGTGACCGCCCCGCTCGTCATCCCGGAGCAGGTACAGATCCAGGGGCCCGAGATCTACCTATCACAGGTCGTGTCGGTCACCGGCTCGGTGGACGTCGCCGGTGCCAGGCGGACCGTGACCGGCACGGTGTCCGTCGCCTTGTTGGATGCGGACGGCAAGCCCGTGCCTGAGGTCGTAGCGGTCCCCGCGGAGGTCGAGGTGCAGGTGCAGGTGGTCAGCCTTGCCCAGTTCAAGCCGGACGTGGCCATCAAAGCGGTGATCCGCGGCGATCCCGCCTCCGGGTATCGCAAGGGTGAGGTAGTCGTCGATCCCGCATCGGTCACCCTCGAGGGCCCTTCGTGGGTGCTCGACACCCTGCCTGACTTTGTCGAAACGATGCCGATCACCATCACGGGGGCTACCGAGAGCCTGTCACGCCAAAGTCTTCTGAGCGTGCCCGGGGATGTGGGGGTGGTAGAGGCCAGCTATGTCACGGTGACGGTGGAGATCCTGCCACTCCTGGGCACACGCACGCTGACCAGCACAATGGAATTGATCCGTGTCCCGGCAGGTATGAGGGCCATTCCGTCCACGCCCGAGATTGTGATCACCCTGGAGGGGCCCGATGCCAAGCTTGCGGCTCTCAAGTCGGACGACATCCTGATCGTGCTGGACCTTCGAGGTCGCACCAGGGGCATACACCTGATCATCCCCGATGTACTGGCGCCCGAGGGTATTCGGGTGCTGACCGTCGACCCCGAGACCGTCGCGGTGCTCATCGAGCCCATCCCGACGCCCACACCGACGCCCACCCCCAAGCCCTGACCCCTCATGCCCGACGCCAGGAGGCTCTTCCGCGTCCTCGCCCTCTCCAACTTCCTTCTCTACTTCGGGTTTGAGATTTGGCAGGACACCTTCAACAACTTTGCCGTAGAGATGCTCGGCGTCAGCGCCACCCAGATCGGCCTGCTCCAATCGCTGCGCGAGATCCCGGGCCTGATGGGCTTTGTGATGGCCTTCCTGGTGCTGTGGCTCTCCGAGATGCGGGTGATGGGCCTCAGTGTGCTGCTCCTCGGGGTAGGGCTCGTCGTTGCCGGCCAGGCCCATGGGCTGGGCGTGCTCATCGCCGGCACCATGGTCACCAGCACTGGCTTCCACTTCTTCTACCCCAGCAGTGCCAGCCTCGTGCTGATGGGCACGGACTCGCAGGAAGGCCCCAAGATGCTGGGCCGGCTCCGAGGTGTCTCTGCCGCCGCCGCTGTGCTTGCCACCCTCGCCGTCTACGTGCTGGTCAAGGGCCTGCACCTCGGACCGGTGGATATCCCTGCCTGGGGCTATCGCAAGTTGCTGGTCGTCACGGGCGTTCTAGTGACGGCGGGTAGCCTCCTCGCCCTGCGCAATGGCAGGCGCCACGAAACCCAGCGGCAGAAACGCAAGTTCGTGCTGCGCCGCGCGTATTGGCTTTACTACCTCCTCACTTTCCTCATGGGCAGCCGCCGCCATATCTTTACGACTTTTGCCATTTTCTTACTGGTTCAGGTCCACCAGATCGATGTGCGCGTGACGGCTACCCTGTTTCTCGCCAACAACCTGGTGAACACCTACACCGGCGCTCAGTTTGGCAAGCTCGTAGCGCGCTTCGGCGAGCGCAAAGTCTTGACATGGAACTTTATAGGTCTGATTGCCGTCTTTTTGGGGTATGCCTTCATCCCCTACCTGCCGGCGCTCTATGTCCTGTTTGTGCTGGACAACGTCTTCTTCGGCTTCAGCCTGGCCGTGGACTCCTACTTCCAAAAGATTGCCCAATCCCCCGACGAGATCACCGGCAGCGTGTCCATTGCCCAGACGATCAATCACATCTCTGCCCTCGTTGTGCCGATCCTGGGCGGCATCCTGTGGGAGAGGGTCTCTCCGTCGGCCACCTTCCTCGCCGGCGTAGTCATCGTAGTTGTCGCGTTGGGGGTCGTGCAGTTGATCCGGACTGACCCCATGCCTGTTGTGGCGCCGGCAAAGGGGAGCTAACGTAGGCCAACTACTTCTCGATATCCGCCACCTTGCTCGCCTCGCCTTCCTGGAGTAGAATCGAGCAGCTTACCCGCAATCTGGCTTTCCGGAGAGAACCGATGCAACTCGATCTCGATCAGCTCAGCGTCAACACCATCCGCGCCCTGGTTATGGACACGGTCCAGAAGGCCAACTCAGGCCATCCTGGGATGCCCATGGGCATGGCCGATGCCGCCTACGTCCTTTGGACCCAGTTTCTGAAGCACAACCCCTCCACTCCGAGCTGGCCCGATCGCGACCGGTTCGTGCTGTCGGCCGGCCATGGCTCGACGCTCCTCTACAGCCTGCTCCACCTGACCGGCTACGACCTGCCGCTGGATCAGCTCAAGCAGTTCCGGCAGTGGGGCAGCATGACCCCCGGCCATCCCGGAGCATGGCGCGGCGCCCGGGGTCGAGACCACGACCGGCCCTCTCGGCCAGGGGTTTGCCAACGGCATCGGCATGGCACTCGCCGAACGGATCCTGGCGGCGACGTTCAACCGCCCCGGCTTCGAGATCGTCAACCACTTTACCTACGGCATCGTCAGCGACGGGGATCTGATGGAGGGCATCTCGCACGAGGCGGCCTCCCTTGCCGGCCATCTCGGGCTCGGCAAGGTGATCTACCTCTATGACGACAACCAGATCACGATCGAAGGCAGCACCTCGCTCGCCTTCAGCGAGGATGTGCAGGGCCGCTTCTTCGCCTACGGCTGGCAGGTTCTCGCCGTCGACGGCCATGATCGCGCCGCTGGTGGCGGACGCGATCCGCCGCGCCCAGTGGGACGTAAACCGCCCAAGCCTGATCATGTGCCGGACCCACATCGGCTATGGCAGCCCCAACAAGCAGGATACGGCCAAGGCCCACGGCGAGCCCCTCGGCGCAGACGAGGTCCGGCTGACCAAGGATGCCATGGGGTGGCCGTCGCCAGACCCCTTCTTCATCCCGTTTGGGGTGCTCGTCCACTTCCGCGAGGCCATGGGGCGGGGGACCAAGGTCATGGAGGAGTGGGAGGCGCTCTTTGCCCGCTACGCCGAGACCTACCCCGACCTGGCGGCCGAGTGGCAGCGCCGTATGGAGGGCAGGCTGCCGTCCGGCTGGGAGAAAGCATTGCCGAGCTTCGATCCTGCCGTGGCCGTAGCCACCCGTGTGGCCGGGGGCAAGATCATGAACGCCCTTGCGCCGGCCCTGCCCGAGCTGGTAGGCGGCTCGGCCGACCTGCATCCCTCGACCAAGACCTACCTGGACGCCTTCCCGGACATCCGCAGAGAGGACTTTTCCGGGCGCAACCTCCATTTTGGCATTCGGGAGCACGCCATGGGCGGCATCCTCAGCGGCATGGCACTGCACAAGGGCCTGCGCCCCTTCGGCAGCACCTTCCTCGTCTTTGCCGACTACATGCGCCCCAGCATCCGCCTGGCGGCGATGATGCAGCTGCCCGTCATCTATGTCTTTACCCATGACAGCATCTTTGTGGGCGAAGATGGCCCAACGCACCAGCCTGTCGAGCAGATTGCCAGCCTGCGGGCCATCCCCGGCCTGACCCTGCTCCGCCCGGCCGACGCCCGCGAGACGGTCGCTGCCTGGCACTGGATCGTGGCACATCGCGATGGCCCGGTGGCCCTGCTCCTGTCTCGCCAGAACGTGCCCATCCTGGCTGAGACCCGGGAAGAGGGTGTCGCCCGGGGTGCGTACGTACTGGTGGATGCGCCGCATCCCCAGGTCATGCTGCTGGCTTCCGGCTCCGAGGTAGAGCCCACGATCAAGGCGGCAGCGCTGCTGGCGCAGGAGGGTATTGCAGCCCGAGTTGTCTCGATGCCCAGTTGGGAGCTGTTCGAGGCCCAGCCTCAGAAGTACCGGGACTCGGTGCTGCCGCCGGCCATCACCGCCCGAGTGGCGGTGGAGGCTGCGGTGCCCTTCGGCTGGGAGCGGTACGTAGGGTCCCGTGGAGAGGTGATTGGCCTTCCAAGGTTTGGCGCCTCGGCACCCTACAAGGTGTTGGCCGTCAAGCTGGGCTTCACCGCAGAGGCGATCGCCGCCCGCGCCAAGGCCTTGGTGCGCTAGAAGCGCGCCGTGCCTCCGGCCGTCACGTAGGGGCGGGGGTCTCCCCGCCCAACGGCCGCTTGCTCGGCATGCCGGCGCGGCGTGGATAGCCGCCCGGGGTAGGGCCGGCCTTCTGGATCACGACCAAGGTCGGGCCTTCGGGCAGGCCCGGCACCCGCACCGGCACCACCCGCTGTAGCGCCCCGCCCAGCAGCGCAATCGCCCGCTGCGTCGCTTGCGCCTCGGCACGTCCATCGCTCCCCCGCTGCGCCACCAGGTAGCCGCCGCCCCGGCAGAAGGGGAGCGCATACTCCACCACGACCGGCAGCTCCGCCACGGCCCGCGCCAGCGCCAAGCCATACTGCTCGCGGTGTGCCGGATCGTGTCCCACGTCTTCCGCGCGGCCATGGATGGCCGTCACTCCCTCCAAACTGAGCCGCTGCGCGATCTGTTCCAGGAAGGCGACCTTCTTGCCGGTAGCCTCCAGGAGCGTCATCTGCGCCTGGGGGTAGACGATCGCCAGGGGAATGCCGGGGAAGCCGGCCCCGGAACCGATGTCAATGGCACGCGCCCCGGGTGAGCTCAGTACCTGGTGCGTTTCCTCTGCCTGTAGAACGGAGAGTGAGTCGAGAAAATGCCGGATCTCGATCTGCTCTGGGTCGGTGATGGCGGTGAGGTTAAACTTCTGGTTCCAGTTGACCAGGTCTTCAAGGTAGACCCCGAAAGCCTCGACCTGTCCAGGCGTGAGCCGCAGCCCGAGGGCTTCAGCCCCAAGGATCAGCCGCTGCACCTTATCCCGCCGGTCCGATCTCAGCCCGGCCTATCAGCCGTGCCTTCTTGCCATGCGCTATCTGCCATCTGCCATCAGCCACAGGCCATCTGCCATCAGCCGCTTCGGCCTCGCCTAGCGCGAGATGTGCATGGGCATGATCACGCACAAATAGTCGTCACCGGAGACCGGGCGCAGCACACCAGGGCTGCTGGGGGTATTGGTCTCCAGGGCAGTCTTTTCGGTGCCCATGACGGTGAGCGCGTCGATCAGGTACCTCGCGTTGAAGGCGATCTCGATGGGGTCTCCCTCGATGCTCGCGTCGAATTCGCTGACGTTGTCGCCCAGCTCGGCCGAGTTGCCGGTGATCATCACCTGGCCGGGCGTGAGCTCACCTCCGGGCAGGACTTTCACGCGGATGATATTGGCCGCATCGCGGGCAAAGAGAAAGGCCACCCTGGTCGCCTTGAGCAGCTCCGCGGTGCTCACGACCGTCCGGGTGCTGTGTCCCTTGGGCACGATCTGCTTGTAGTCGGGGAAGCTGCCTTCGATGAGCTGCGAAACCAGGTCGACGTTGGCCAGGTGGAATAGGATCTGGCTGCGCGACTGGGGGATGATCAGCTCGATCGGGTCGTGCTGCTCCACGCTGACCCGGTTCAGCTCTGCCAGGGCGCGTGCCGGGATGACGACGCCGACGCTCTGGTCCAGCTCAGTCCCGATCTCTGCGGCCGCAACCGCCAGCCGGAAGCCATCCGCCGCGGCGAGGGTCAGTCCACCCTGGTGGAAAAGCGTGAGCACCCCGGTCAGGATGGGCCGGCTTTCGTCCGTGGCGGCCGCAAAGGCCGACTGTTCGATCATGCGGCGGAAAACGTCCGCCTTCAGGTGGAGGCGTTCTCCTGCGCCGATCGATTGCGCGGTGGGCACGTCTGGGAACTCGCTGGCCTCGATGCCCTTGATGTTCGCCTCGAATCGGGCGCACTTGAGGTTGAGGGTCTGAGTGCGCTCGGAGAGGTCCATGTCGATCTGGCCCGTGGGCAGCGAGTTGACGAACTCGGTCAGGAGGCGCGCCGGCACCGTGATGCTGCCCTCTTCGGTCACCCGCGCGCCGATCCAGCAGTTGATGCCGATCTCCAGGTTGGTGGCAGCCAGCCGCAGCCGGCCTTCGTCGCTCTGCAGCAGGATGTTCGACAGGACCGGGAGGGTGGACCGGGTGGCGACGGCCCGCCCAACGATGGCCAACCCCTTGGCCAGGTTCTCTTGCAGGCAACTGATCTTCATGGCAATCTCCTCCACAGGTGCTGTAGATTGAGGTTGCCCCACAATGCCACCCCAAGATGCAGTGGCAGCGGGCAGAGGGTACTATACATCAGATTTGACAGAACTCCAAGCGACGCCGAGGCCAAAGCAGGCGCGGGGCCGCCGGGCCGGTCGGCCGCAGCGTGCCTATGGCGTGCTCTCTGTAGCGACCGGCTGCTCCTTGAAGCAGTAGATCCCCTGGTCGTTGGGCCACTGGCTGCCGCATGCCGCGCAGGTCACGTTGGTCGGGGTGTCGTACAGCAGCCCACCGCCGCAGCCCGGGCACATGTAGAGCGATCCCGCCCGGGGGCTGCCCTGGGGCTTCTCCAGCCCGCATTGGAGAAAGACGCTGGGGGTCAACTGCCACCAGTGGCCGGTGGGTTGGCACAGGCCGTCGAGCCCGGCCAGTATGCGAGGCGGGACCAGCCTCTTGAGGAGCGGCAGTCGGAAATGGGAGACAGTCCGCCGTTGTTTCACGTGAAACCCTGCCCCTTCCAACCGATCCTCCATCCACGCCGGGTGGAAGTCGAGGTTCATCTCGGCGAACTCGACCGGCGCGCGGTCGAAAGGGTTCCATGCCTGTCGCCTCAGCAGGTAGCGCGCGATTGCCTTCAAGTGGCGCTTGTTGGCAAACTCCACCACATAGTGCCCTCCACTGCGCAGGACGCGGGCCACCTGCCCAAGCAGTGCCGGCACGTCCTCCACATGGTGCATGACCCGCACCATCAGTACGGTGTCGAAGGCGTCAGTGGCGAAGGGCATCTCGTAAAAGCTCGCTGCGACGTACCGGATGCGCCCGTCGCGCCCAAGGCGGTCCCGCGCCTGGCGCAGCCCGGTGCGCGAGTAATCCAGCAGCACCACCTCGTCGTAGCCTGCATAGAACTCCGAGAGCCGCCCAAAGCCCGCACCAATGTCCAGCAGCCGGCCGCCGGGTGGCGGCATCAACCGCCGCAGCGCGATCCGCTCCGCCAAATCCTCGTAGTCGCGCCCGCGCCCCTCCCAGAAATCAGCCCGGTAGTCGCTGCCTTCGTAGTCGCAGATGCGGCGGTCTTCTCCCATGAGGTCAGTGTAGCATAGGTCAAGGTCCCTGGCAACTCATCTGGCGGTGATTTGTCCTTTGCCGGCTCGCAGAGTATAATCAGAACCCGAGCGGGCATCAACGGCTGGGGCAGAGCACCATTGCCATCTGCCATCTGCCATCAGCTATATGCCGTCTGCCATCTCGCCATATGCCATCTGCTACAGACCACATCCACCACCTCGCCGCTGCCCTAGGTGGGCGCGGAAGCTGCACGCCGGCCGAACGGCAGGCCGCCGAATACGTGGCCGCGCAGATGCAGGCCCTGGGCCTGCGGGATCTTCGCCTCGAGCCCTTCCGCGGCTCCCCTTCCACCTACCGCCCCTTCGTGCTGGCCTTTCTCGTGGCTCTTCTGGGAACGCTCCTTGCCTGGCTACCCGGCGGCGCCTGGACCCTGGGAGCGGCCGCCCTCCTCAGCGCGCTCGGCGCCGGGGGCATGCTCGCCGAGACCGAGTTCGCTCCCAACTGGATGCGCGTTCTCCTGCCCCGTGCCGGCAGCCAGAACGCCGTGGGCGTCCTCCCGCCCGAGTCAACTGCGCAGCGCCGTGCCGTCCTGTGCGCCCACCTCGACACCCACCGCACGCCCATCTTCTACTCTTCCAAGGTATGGAATCACCTCTTTGCGGTCCTGGTGCCGGGGGCGTTTGCCGGCATGGTCGTGGCCGCCGTTGCCTATGCGCTCGGCGCGCTGCTGGCCTGGGAGGGCGCACGCTGGATTGGCCTGGCCGCCGCGCCGCTCGGGCTCGTCGCACTGGGCCTGTGCTTCTCGGCCGACTGGACTCCCTTCTCCCCGGGAGCCAACGACAACGCCTCCGGTGTCGCCGTGGTCTTGGACTTGGCCGGTCGGCTGCGTACCCATCCCCTACAGCACACCGAGGTCTGGCTGGCCTTCACCGGCTGTGAAGAGGTCGGTGCCTATGGCATGGCGGCCTTCCTTGATGCACACGCAGGCCAATTGGGAAAGGAGGCCGTCTACATTGCCCTCGACCAGGTCGGGATCGGCCGGCTTACCTATCTGACCGCGGACGGTCTCGTTCTCAAGCGCAGGACCCATCCCCGCGCCCTCGATCTCGCCCGCGCCGCTGCATCCGCCCTCCCGGACCTGGCGGTGCGCGAGCAGGTCGGCCTGGCCTACACCGACGCATTGGTGGCCACCAAGCGCGGCTTGGTCGCCCTCACCCTGTGCTCGCTGCCGGCCCCTGGCTCGGACGAGACGGCCGGCTGGCACCAAATGACCGACACGCCAGAGCACATCGATCCCGGCAGCCTGGCCGCTGCCTGCGCCTTTGCCTGGCAGGTGCTCCAGGAAATCGACCGGTCTTGAGGACACGACAGCCGTGCCAAGGCCACCCTTACCCGCGTGGAATATCAAAGAAAGGCGATGAAATATGCAGAAACCATCTATTTCTCTGGCGGGGGTTTTTCCCCCTGTCCCGACGCCCTTTGACGCCGAAGGGAACATTGCCTACCCGGCGCTGGTCGCGAACCTCGAGCGCTGGAACCGGTTTGCCCTGGCCGGCTACGTCATTGCCGGCTCCAACGGCGAAGCACCCTATCTCACCGCCGACGAGCGCATCGCCCTGATCGAGACGGCCCGATCGGCCATCCCCCGGGATCGGCTGCTGATCGCCGGCACCGGCTGCGAATCGACGCGAGAAACCGTCGCCCTGACACGCCGTGCTGCGGCTGCAGGCGCCGATGCTGCCCTGGTAGTCACGCCCCATTACTACGCCGCCAAGATGACGGCCGATCTTCTCCTTGGCCACTACCAGGCCGTTGCCGATGCTTCACCCATTCCCATCCTGATCTACAACGTGCCCAAGTTCACCCACGTCAACCTCGATGCGCCGGCCGTCGCCCGAGCCGCACAGCATCCGAATATCGTCGGTATCAAGGACACCAGTGGCGACATCGTCCAGTTGGCCAACACCGTGCGGCTGGCGGAACCTGGATTCCAGTTGCTCGCCGGCTCGGCCTCCTTCTTCTTTGCCGCTCTCGCCCTCGGTGCCGTAGGCGGCATCCTGGCGCTGGCCAATATCGCCCCACTCCAGTCACTGGACATCTTCCGGCTCTACAAGGCCGGCGCCTGGGACGAGGCGGCCGATCTCCAGCGCAGGATGCTCCCCGTTAACGCCGCCGTCACGGCCCGCTTCGACATCGCCGGCCTGAAGGCAGCCCTGGAGATGCTGGGCTACTACGGCGGACCGGTCCGGCCTCCGCTCGCCGGTCTCAGCGCGGGCGAGCGCGAGACGCTGCGCGCGATCCTCGTCGAGGGAGGGATCCTTTCATGAAGGGCAGAAAGCTCCTGATGATCCCCGGCCCGGTCGAGTTCACGCCCGAGGTGTTGCGGGCGATGGGCATGCCCACCACCAGCCACGTCGCGCCTGCTTTCGTCGAGGTCTTTGGCCAGGCGCTGGAACGGATGCGCCGGGTATTCCTCTGCCCAAGCGGCCAACCATTTGTCCTCTCGGGCAGCGGCACGCTCGCCATGGACAGCGCGGCCGCAAACCTTGTGGAGCCGGGCGACCGGGCGCTGGTGGTCAACACCGGCTACTTCAGCGACCGCTTTGCGGCCATTCTTGAGCGCTACGGGGCGCGGGTAACCCAGGTCGCCGCCCCGCAGGTGGGCGACGCACCGGCCCTCGAGTCCATCGAGGCTGCGCTGGCAGTGGCTAGCTACAAGCTCGTGACCATCACCCAGGTGGATACCTCCACGGCGGTCGGCTTCCCCGAGGTTGCCGGCCTCGCGGCGCTGGCCCGCCGGGCGGGCGCCCTCCTCCTGGTCGATGGGGTCTGCTCCGTCGCCGGCGAGGAGCTGCGCATGGAGGATTGGGGGGTAGATCTCGCCCTCACCGCCTCACAGAAGGCGATCGGCGTCCCCCCGGGCCTGGCACTGCTCGTGGCCGGGCCGCGGGCCATGGAGGCCTTTGCCCGGCGCCGGTCGCCGGTGGGCAGCTACTACGCCGATTGGTCCCATTGGCTGCCGGTCATGCAGGCTTACGAGGCTCGCAAGCCGAGCTACTTCGGTACTCCTCCCGTCAACCTCATCTGGGCGCTCAATGTCAGCCTGGGCCAGATCCTCGAGGAGGGCATGGAGGCCCGTGTCGCCCGCCACCGCTCTCTGGCAAGCGCCTTTCGGGCCGCAATGCGTGCTCTGGGCCTGGCCCAGGTGCCGGTGCGCGAGGATCTTGCCGCGGCGACGCTGACCGCGCCCTGCTATCCAGAAGGGGTTGGCGCCTCGCTGCTGTCCCACATCAATTCTGCCGGCGTCATCGTTGCCGGCGGCCTTCACCCGCAGATCAAAGACCGCTACTTCCGCGTCGGCCACATGGGCGCCGTCACCCCGTCCGATATCCTGACCACCGTCGGCGCAATCGAGCACGGGCTGGCCCGAACAGGCTATCGCTTTGAGATTGGTTCTGGCCTGGCCGCAGCCCAGCGCGTGCTTGCTGCTTGAGCGAGAAGCCATGTACAATTCTGTCACCCCGGCCATCATCGAGTCCCTACGCCAGATCGCGGGGCAGGCCAACGTCCTGTTCGACGCCGGTGCGATCGACCGCTACAGCCACGACGAGACGGTCGGGCTCTACCACTCGCCCGAGGTTGTCGTCCGGGCCACCTCTGCTGCACAGATCTCCGATCTGTTTCGCCTGGCCCAGCGCGAGCGCATCCCCGTCACGCCGCGGGGAGCCGGCTATGGCCTGAGTGGGGGTGCCGTGCCCGTCCACGGGGGCATTGTCCTCACGACCGAGAAGATGAACCGCATCCTCGAGATCGACCGCCAGAACCTGATGATCACTGCCCAGCCTGGCGTCATCACCGGCGATCTCCACCGCGCCGTCGAGGCCGTGGGCCTCTTCTACCCTCCCGATCCGGCCAGCCTCGATTCCTGCACCATCGGCGGAAACGTCGCCTCGGGCGCCGGCGGGCCGCGCGCGGTCAAGTACGGCACCACCCGGGACTATGTCTGCGGCCTGGAGGTTGTCCTGCCCTCGGGTGAGATCCTGCGCATCGGCGGCAAGCTCGTCAAGAATGCCACCGGCTACAACCTGGTCCAGCTCATGACCGGCTCTGAGGGTACCCTGGCAGTGGTGACGGAGATTACCCTGCGTCTCGTGCCTCTGCCCGCCGTCCAGGTGGACCTCCTGGTGCCGTTCGACGACTTTCAGGCCGCCGCCGACACGGTGTCGGACCTGATCGCCCATCGCATCCTGCCCACCTGCATGGAGTTCATGGAGCGCGATAGCATCGTGGCGGCCGAGCGCCTTCTGCAAAAGACGGTGCCCTACGACGACGCTGCGGCCCACCTCCTCTTTCAGCTCGACGGCAATTTGCAGGAAGCGGTGGATGCCGAGATGGAGACCGTGGCCGATGTCTGCCTGCGGCATGGCGCCCGCGACGCGCTCGTGGCCAAAGATCGGCCCACCCGCGACCGTCTCTGGGAAGCTCGGCGCAAGATCATGGATGCGATCAACAACGAAAGCCCCGTTAACCACAAGGAAGACGTCGTCGTGCCCAGGGCCACGATCCACCTTCTCCTGAAGGGCATGCGCGAGCTGGCGCAGCGCTACGGCGTGCGCATCATCAGCTTTGGCCACGCCGGCGACGGCAACGTGCATGTCAACGTGCTGCGGGACGGCCTCTCCGACGAGCGCTGGCAGGCAGTCGTGCCGGTGGTCACGCAGGAGATCTTCCGGCTAGCCTTATCCCTAGGCGGGACCCTGACCGGTGAGCATGGCATCGGCGTCACGCGGCGTCCCTACCTTCCTCTCGCTCTGGACGCGGCCCAGATCGCCCTCATGCGCCAAATCCGCGATGTCTTTGACCCAAACCACATCCTGAATCCCGGCAAGATCTTCCCTTGACCCAGGTCGTGCCACCCAACTGTGGCCGGTCTCTGACCGCGCCACCTTCCTTTCGTAGTGCGCGCTTCAGCGCGCGTCTTTCCTTGGTGCCCTTCGTGTCCTTCGTGGATCGTCGTCACGCTGTGGCCGGTCTCCAGGCCGAGCCACTCTTGACGGCCTGTTTGCCGTGGCCTACCGGCAATGATATAATGCCGCCTGCGCTCGCCCGGCCCTGCCCAGGTCGGATACATCGATCTGGGTGCGGGCTGTCTCATTCTTTGGAGGCATGTTGAACGTCTCTGTTGCAAGACAACAGAACACGCCGGGGAAACAACGCAGTTCTCCCCTCTGGCTTCGAATCCTGGTTCCCGTCTTCCTGGTTGTGTTCTTCCTGGGTGGCATTTTCTCCGGCTATGCCCTGTACGTCACCCTGCGCGACGTCGTAGCCAACGTCGATCTGCCCTCCTTGCCCATCCTGCGCCTCTCTTCCCTCAAGCTTCCAAAGGCCCTCGCCAGCGGGAGCGACAGCATCGAGCCGCTCCCCGTGATGGGCACCCCAGGCACGCAGTCTGGATCCGACAACCTGCCGGTGGCGCCTCCCGCCGCGGCCTCTATTCAGGAGGGAGATCGGATCAATGTCCTCCTCCTCGGCCTGAACCGGCCCAAGGATGCCACGGCTTGGGGCTACCTGACCGATACCATCATTATCGTTACCATCGACCCCGCCAACAAGACCGCCGGTCTGCTGTCCATCCCGCGTGACCTCCAGCTTGCCATCCCGGGGAATGGCGAGGACCGCATCAACACGGCCAATGTCGTGGGCGAGACGACAGGCTATCCGGGGGGCGGGCCGGCGCTCCTCGCGCGCACCATCGAGACCAACTTTGGTGTCCCCATCAGTTACTACATCATGGTGGATTTCAACGGCTTCGCCAAGATCATCGACGCCGTCGGAGGGGTCGATGTCGACGTCGCCAAGACTCTACACGACACCAAGTACCCGAATCCCCTCCCTGAGGATCCGTATCATTATACGACTGTGCACTTTGATCCAGGCCTGCAGCACATGGATGGCGCGCGCGCTCTGCAATATGCCCGCTCGCGCATGAGCACCACCGATTTTGACCGGGCTGACCGCCAGCAGGAGCTCCTGAAGGCCATCCGCGAAAAGGCGTTGGGGCTGGGCCTGATCACCAAGCTGCCGGCCCTGGCTGCCTCTTTGAGGGGCAACTTCAAGACCGACATGGCCCTGGAGGACATGATCCAGCTCGCCTCCCTGGCGCCCCAGATCGACATGGGCAACCTCAAGCAGGTCGTGCTGGGCAAGCCCTACGTCTATGGCTACAAGCGCCCCTCGGATGGAGCTTCGATCCAATTGCCCAAGTGGGATCTCATCGAGCCGGTGATCGCCGACCTCTTCAGCACTCCGCTCGTGGTCGTCCAACCCACGGCTACGCCGCAGGCGCCGGCTCCAACGCCCACCCTCGCACCGGTTCAGATCGAGGGTCTCCAAGAGCTGGCGAGCGAAGGGGCGCGCATCGCCGTTCAGAATGGCACGACCGAGCCGAACTATGCCGCCCGCGTGGCTGCCAGGCTCATCGAGCAGGGCTTCCAGGTGGTCGAGTTCGGCGACGCGGACCGGGTGGACTATGCCAGCACGGTGATCGTGGACTATACCGGCAAGGCCTACACCCTGGCTCGCCTGGTAGAAGAGTTCGGCGTCATCGCGGAAAACGTCCGAACCAGCCCGAACCTGCGCAGCGAGATCGACATCCGGGTCATTGTAGGCCAGGATTACCTTCAGGCGTTCCCGTAGGGCGCAGGCGCCCTGCCGGCGCTGCATCAGGACTGATAGAGCCCTGGCAAGACCGGCGCCCATGGTTCTGCCAGGGCCTTTCTTCTTGCACTTGATGGGACATCGATGAGCGACCAGACTCGCCCGTCCGGTATGCGCGCCTTCTTCGTCGTCTGGGCCGGCCAGATCATCTCGCTGCTCGGCACGGCCATGACCGAGTTCGGCCTGACCATCTGGGCCTACCAAAAGACCGGGAAGGCCACCCCGCTTGCTCTGATCGGTTTCTTCTTTGTCTTTCCACTGATCGCTCTCAGCCCCTTTGCCGGCGCCATCATCGACCGCTCGAACCGCAAGCTCATGATGATGCTCGCCGATCTCGTGGCTGGGATCGTGACGATCGCCCAGTTTGCTCTCCTCGCCACCGGCCGCCTCGAGATCTGGCACCTGTACGTAGCTGCGGTCATCGTCGGTGCCTCCCAGGCCTTCCAATGGCCGGCCTTCTCGGCCGGGATCACCCTCATGCTGCCCAAGGAGCAGCTCGGCCGGGCCAACGGCATGATGGAGCTGGCCGGGTCGGCCTCCGGTGTCTTTGCCCCTGTGGCCGCCGGCGCCCTGCTGCCGCTGATTGGCCTGCCGGGGATCATGATCATCGATATCGTCTCCTTTGTCTTTGCCATCGGCGCTCTCCTCTTCGTCCACGTCCCGCAGCCCCAGGTCACCGAGGCCGGGCGCGAAGGCCAGGGCAGCCTGTGGAAGGAATCGGGCTACGGCTTCCGCTACATCCTCCGGCGTCCCAGCCTCCTCGGCCTGCAGCTGGTGTTCATGGTGGGCAATTTCTTCTCCGGCCTTGCCTGGCCGGTCATGGCAGCCATGATCCTGGCCCGTACCGGCAGCAATACCATTGTGTTCGGAACGGTGCAGTCGGCCGGTGCGATCGGAGGGATTGTGGGTGGGGCTGTCATGGGAGCGTGGGGCGGGCCGAAGCGCAAGGTGCACGGGGTCTTGGCCGGATGGATCGTGGTCAGCCTGCTGGGCATGGCCCCGTTGGGCATTGGCCAAGCCCTTCAAGTGTGGGCCGTGGCCAACTTCCTCGGCGGGTTCGTGAGCCCCATCGTCAACGGCTCCAACCAGTCCATCTGGCAGTCCAAGGTAGCGCCCGACGTCCAGGGCCGCGTCTTTTCCGTGCGGCGTATGATCGCCTGGTCCCTCTCCACCCTTGCCACCCTGGCGGCCGGACCGCTCGCCGACAAGGTGCTCGAGCCCGCGATGCAGCCGGGGGGCAGCCTGGCATCCACCTTCGGCGGGCTGGTGGGCACCGGGCCCGGTGCCGGCATGGGACTCTTGTTTGTGTTGGCCGCCATCGGCGGCTCCCTGGCCGGCCTCAGCGGCTACTTCTTCCCTCAGATCCGCAATGCGGAAACCATCCTGCCCGACTACGACGCGGCGCCCGCAGAGTCGCCCGTCGCCGGGCAGCCTGCCTGACGGGGCGTTGCGCCCGGTACCCGAATGGACACGCCATGACACGCACCTACATCGCTCTGGATCTCGAGACCACAGGCCTTGACCCGCAGCGCGACGCCATCACCGATGTCGGCGCCGTCCGCTTCCGTGTCTCCCTCGACCAGGGGAGGGTGCGTGCCGAGGTCCTGGATACCTGGACCAGCTTCGTAAACCCCAAGCGCCCCATCCCCATCCAGATTCAGAAGCTCACCGGAATCACCCAGGACGACGTCAACGGCGCGCCCCTCTTTTCCGAGGTCGAACGGGAGCTGTCCAGGTTCCTCGGGAGCCACCCCATCGTCGGCCACAACGTGGCCTTTGACCTGGCTTTCCTGCAGAACAACCGCCTGCCCCTTTCCAGTCCCCGCATCGATACCTTCGAGCTGGCCAGCATCCTCAAGCCCCATGCCACCCGCTACAGTCTCTCCAAGCTCGGCGAGGCATTCGGGCTGGATACCGGCAACGCGCACCGGGCACTGCCCGACGCGCTGACCGTCAAGGATCTCTTTGTCGCTCTCCTGGACCAGGCAGCCGAGTTGCCCCTCGCCATCCTCCAGGAGATCAACCGCCTGGCCGACCGCCTGGATTGGTCTCTGAAAGAGGTCTTTCGTGACCTGGAGCGTGGTCAGGCCCAGTCTGCCTTCCGTGGCTCGATCGCCCAGCAGGTACAGGCACAGCGCAGGCAGGGTGAGGACCCCCTCGGCCCCCTCTTCACGGCCGAGCAGGACAAAGAGGAGGAGCTGGTACGCGCCCCGCAGCCGCGGGCGCTCGACGAGGACGCGCTGGCCGCGATGCTCGAGGAGGGTGGGCTCTTCGCGCAGCACTTTCCCGGCTTCGAGCATCGCCCCCAGCAGGTCGAGATGCTGCGCGCCGTGGCCCGGGCCTTCAACGAGAGGAAGCATCTCCTGGTGGAGGCCGGCACCGGAACGGGGAAAAGCGTGGCCTACCTGCTGCCCGCCGTCGTCTTTGCCCACCTGAACGGCGAGCGGGTCGTCGTCTCGACGGCGACCATCAACCTCCAGGATCAGCTCTTCCTCAAGGACATGCCCGATCTCCAGAGGCTGCTCCCCTTCGAGTTCCGCGCCGCGCTGCTCAAGGGGCGCACCAACTACCTCTGCCAGCGCCGCCTGGCGGCCCTCCGCCAGGTCGGCACCACCTCGCCGGAGGAGATGCGGATGCTGGCCAAGGTACTGGTCTGGCTGCCCTCTACTCAGACCGGCGAGCAGGGCGAGCTATTCATGCCCGATCCCGTCGAGCAGGCGATGTGGGCCAAGATCTCCGCCGAGAGCGACACCTGCACCGTCGAGCGCTGCCGCTACCGCGAGCGCGGCCGCTGCTTCTTCTACCGCGCCCGGCGCGCGGCCGAGAAGGCACACGTCGTCATCGTCAACCACGCCCTGTTGCTTTCGGACGTAGCGACCGAGAATCGCGTCCTGCCCGAGTATCGCTACCTCATCGTCGACGAGGCCCACCATCTCGAGGCGAACGTCACCAACCAGCTCAGCTTCGAGGCGGACCAGCGCGCCGTCGAGCGGATCCTCAACGACCTTGCCCGGCCGCTCGGCGTCGCCCGCTCCATCGGCTTCCTGAGCGACCTTCTAATCCGCTTCCGCGGAAAACTGCCTCCCCAGGAGTGGGCTCACCTCGATGACCAGGTCCGCCGTCTTCAGCGCCAAGTGGAGCAAACTCTGGCCAACCTGTACGCCTTCTTCAATGTGCTCGCCGGCTTCTTGCGGGAGCACAGCTCGCAGCGGGGGGACTACGACCAGCGGCTGCGCCTGACCAGCGGCCTCCGCGTGCAGCCCGCCTGGACCGAGGTCGAGATCGCCTGGGAGGACCTGTCCGCCCGCCTTCAGCCACTCGTCGACGAGCTGGACGGCCTGCGTGCTTTCCTGGGTGATCTGGACGATGAGAATGACGAGATCGAGGGTCTCGCGCAAGAGTGCGCCGGGTATGGGATGCGCCTGCGCGAGACGCACGGCCAGATCAATGCCTGTATCTCCCAGCCCACCTCCGCGTCCATCTACTGGGCCACAGTCTCGGCCCGAGATGAGCGCGTGACCCTGCACGCGGCGCCGCTTCACGTCGGCAGCCTGGTCGAGAAGCACCTCTTCCACCCGAAGGAGGTGGTCATCCTCACCTCGGCCACGCTGACCACCGACGCCAGCTTTGACTTCCTGCGGGGGCGCCTTGCCGCCTGGGAGGCCGACGAGCTGGCGGTCGGCTCGCCCTTTGACTTCGAGAGCTCTGCCCTGCTCTGCCTGCCGACGGACATCCCCGAGCCCAACGAGGCTTACTACCAAAAGACCGTCGAGCAGGCGCTGGTCGCCCTCTGCCGGGCCAGTCAGGGCCGCGCCCTGATCCTCTTCACCTCCTACTCGCAGCTCCAGAACACGGCCAAGGCCATCACCCGTCCCCTGGCCGACGACGGCATCGTCGTCCACCAACAGGGGGCGGGCGTCTCGCGCGTGCAATTGCTCGAGAACTTTCGCACAACAGCCCGATCGGTGCTCTTGGGCACCCGCAGCTTCTGGGAGGGGGTCGATGTGGTAGGGCCCGCGCTCAGCGTGCTGGTCATCAGCCGCTTGCCCTTCGCCGTGCCCGACGATCCCATCTTCGCTGCCCGCGCCGAAACCTTTGACAACCCCTTTGCCGAGTTCGCCATCCCCGAAGCCATCCTGCGCTTTCGCCAGGGCTTTGGCCGGCTGATCCGCACCAAGACCGACCGCGGCGTCGTGGTCGTCCTCGACAAGCGACTCCTGACCAAGTCGTACGGCCCCCAGTTCCTCAACTCCCTGCCCAACTGCACCGTCGCCAAGCTGCCTCTGGCCTCACTGCCCGAGGCGGCCCGGCGCTGGCTCTCCGGCGTAGAGCCCTGATCGCTAGCGGAGGCGTGTCTGTCTCGCCTACATACAACTGCGTCTGCGTAGGCAAATCCGTCAGACTACCCGGCGCGAGTTCTCCGTAGCACACGCGCGCCTGCCCCACGGTTTCCTTGCGGGTTTGACAATTGTCCGAAGCCGGGTACAATGGGGACCATCTACCCATACAACCAAGGAGGCAAGGCAATGGCACGTCTAACGCGCGCGACGCTCTTTTTGATCTTGTGTGGTTTGCTGCTGGCGTCATGGGCGCCGGCGGCGTCGGCTGCACCGCAGCCGCCCACGCTCGACGAAGCCGCCCGGATGGCGGTCCACGGGATCTTTGGCGAATGCACGGCCGACCGGCCCCACCAGAACAGCCCGGCGGTCTACCGGATCTGCCGCCCGCCCTCGTGGTGGGGCGACAACGGCGACCTGGTGATCTGGGCGCATGGCTACGTGGACGTCCGGCAGCCCGTGGCGATCCCCGAGGACCAGCTCTGCATGGACAACGGCCTGTGCATCCCCGACCTGCTCAACTTCCTCGGCTACAACTTTGCCACAACCAGCTACGCCGTCAACGGCTTGGCGGTGCAGCCCGCCCTCCAAGACGTCATAGAGCTCGTAGACCTCTACACGCAAGAGTTCGGCGCGCCCGAGCACGTCTTGATTGTCGGGGCATCGGAGGGAGGGCTCATCACCACCTTGTCGGTCGAGCAGCACTCCGACGTCTTTGACGGTGGGTTGGCGACCTGCGGGCCGATCGGCGACTTTCGCAGGCAAGTCAACTACTTTGCCGACTTCCGCGTCGTGTTCGACTACTTCTTCCCCGGCCTCATTCCCGGCAGCCCGGTGCAGATCCCGCCAGAGCTGCTCCCCGACTGGGAGAGCTACTACGAGAGCAACGTAGCGCCGGTGGTGTTTGCCCCGCAGAATCGGTCCGCTCTGAAGCAGCTCCTGCGCGTGACCAAGGCGCCCTACCAGGGAGGGGACCAAAGCACGATAGAGACCACGGTCGAGGATGTGCTCTGGTACAGCACCCTTGCCACCAACGACGCGGCCGCCGTGCTCACGGGGCAGCCCTTCGACAACCTCGGCCGTTGGTACAGCGGCTCGCTGGACGACGCGGCACTGAACGCAGGAGTATCGCGCTTTGACGCCGATCTGGCAGCGCTCCAGGAGATCCAAGCCCACTATCAGACGAGCGGCGTGCTGAGCGTACCGCTGGTCACGCTGCACACAACGCTCGATCAGCAGGTGCCCTACTGGCATGAGAACCTCTACCTGAGAAAGACCATAGCCAGCGGGGCGTGGCCCCTGCTCCACGTGAACTACCCCCCCACAGTAGGCTATGGCCACTGCGCCTTCGGCACGGCCGACGTGCTGGGGGCATTCGGCCTGTTGGCGACCATGACGGGAGCGGGGCCGCTGGACGAGCAAGGTCTTTCTGCGCTGCTGGCAGCGCTCGGTCCGGACCAGCAGGTACTGGACCTGGACGGAAAGTAGCGCTCAGGCATCCGGCCCGGAAATGACAGAGGGGCTGCCCATGCTTGTTGGGCAGCCCCCGTCTGTATGCTTCCTGGTGAGCCGTGGAGGGCTCGAACCTCCGGCCCGCTGATTAAGAGTCAGCTGCTCTACCAACTGAGCTAACGGCCCACACTATCCCGATTATATCGGCTTCCGCTGCCCCTGTCAAATCGCCTCCGGCGCCTGCCTTTGTCGACGATTCGCCATCCCCGATGGGCGGTGCTATAATCGGTGCTTCGGGAGACCTCCGTGCTCAAGAAACCGCGCTTCTGGATCGGGGTGCTCATCAGTATCCTGGCCCTGATCCTTGCCTTTCGAAAAGTGAACCTGCGCGACATGTGGGCCGAGTGGGCTGGGGCCAACTACTGGCTGCTGGTCGTGTCGGTGCCTCTGTTGCTCCTCTTTCTGATCCTCCGCGCCTACCGCTGGCGGCTCCTCTTCTACCCGCAGCAGGGCCTGCGCGTTCGCAACCTCTTTGCCGTCATCAACATTGGCTACCTGATCAGCAACATCCTCCCGGCCCGGTTGGGCGATGTGGCGCGTGCTTACCTGATTGGCGATACAGAGGCGGTCAGCCGTACCTCGGCCTTTTCCACGGTCGTCGCCGAGCGCGTGTTGGACGCGCTGTGCGCCGTGGCGGGGTTCTTCCTCGTCCTGCCCTTTGCCCCCGTGCCCGGCTGGATGGTGCGCTCCGGCATGGTCGTGGGCGTGATAGCGCTGGCAGCCATCGTCATCTTTCTTGTGCTGGTGCGGCGCCGGGACTGGACCCTGCGGCTCATCGACCGCATCTTGAGCGCACTTCACTGGCCCAACGGAGAGACGATGAGCCGTTTCTGGGCGCGGCTGGCCTCCCGGACCCACCTCCGCTTCCTGTCGCGGCTGCCCTGGCTGGATCGCCCCCGCCTGGGGCGCATGGCCGGCTCCCTGATCGACGGCCTGGGTGGCGTCACCACCCTGAGACAGGGCCCGCGCCTGCTCCTCTTCTCGGTCGCCATCTGGACCGTGATCAGTGCCTTCTACTGGGTCGTCCTGCTTGCCTTCGACGCTGCGCAGCCTCCCGTCGCAGGGCTCGCCGTATCTTCGGTCACGGCGCTGGGCATGACCGTGCCTTCCTCCCCCGGTTTCATCGGCGTCTTTGAGTGGCTGACCCGCGAGACACTGGGGCTCTTCGGTATGGCACCCGAACCGTCTCTGAGCTATGCCTTTGCTGCCCACCTGATCGTCTACGTCCTCTACACACTCCTCGGCGTGATCGGCATGCAGCAGCAGAACCTGACCGTCTCGGAAGTGCAGCGCCGCATCTCGACTCCATCGGAGACAGAGACGCCCACGTGAAAACCCTGCTCGTCTTGACCTACTACCACCCTCACGTTAGCGGCCTGACCATCTACGTCCAGCGCCTGGCCACGGCCCTTGCCCGGCGCGGCCACCAGGTGACCGTGCTCACCTCGCGCTACAACCGCTCGCTCCCCCAGGAAGAAGAGATCGATGGGGTGCGCGTCGTCCGCGCCCCCGTCCTGTTCCGCATCAGCAAGGGCGTGATCATGCCCTCCTTTCCCTGGCGGGCCTGGCAGCTCATCCGCTCGCACGACGTGGTCGGCGTCCACCTGCCCCAGTTCGAGGCCGGCCTGCTCGCCCTGCTCGGGCGCCTCGTCGGCAAGCCGGTCGTCCTGACCTATCACTGCGACCTCCAACTGCCCACAGGGTGGTTCAATCGCATCGTCGACCAGGTTGTCTTTGCCAGCAACTTCCTGGCAGGCCGCCTGGCTCAGGCCGCCGTCTCCTACACCCAGGACTATGCCCTCCACTCCCGCTTTCTGTCGCGCTTCCTGCCCAAGGTGCACGTCATCTCGCCGCCCGTCATCATGCCGCCGCCCGATCCGGCGGCCGTGGAGGCATTCCAGACACAGCATGGCCTCGAGGGAAGGCCGGTGGTCGGCATGGCCGCCACCCGGCTGGCGGCCGAAAAGGGCGTCGAGGTACTGGTCGACGCCATGCCGCGACTGCTGGCTGCGTTTCCGCGGCTCAAGGTCCTCTTCGCCGGGCAGTACGAGAACGTCGTCGGCGAAGAGGACATCTACCGCCGTCTCATGCCCCGCATCACCCAGCTTGGGCCGGAGCACTGGGAGTTCTTGGGCACCCTCACCCAGGCGCAGATGCCGGCCTTCCTGGCCGCCTGCGACGTGCTCGCCGTGCCCAGCCTCAACTCGACCGAATCGTTTGGCCTGGTCCAGGTGGAAGCGATGCTGTGTGGCACGCCCTCCATCGCCAGCGACCTGCCCGGCGTGCGCCAGCCGCCGCTCATGACCGGCATGGGAACAGTCGTGCCCATCGGAGATGCCGGTGCTCTGGCCGAGGCCATCCTGCGTATCATCGAAAATCCCGAGCAGTTCCACCGTCCTCGCTCGCAGATTGAGGGCGCCTTCAGCCTGGAGCAGACCGTCGCCGGCTACGAAACCCTCTTCCACTCCCTTCTGAAGCCCCATGCCTAGCGCTCGTCCCCGGTCCTACGAGTCGCGAATTCCGAATTGTCACTTGTGCATTGTCACTTGTGCATTGGGGCTTGTGCCTTGAGCATTGACTTCCTCTGGCGCCATCTCCAAGACCTGCCCGCCTTCCGTGCCCTGCTGCGCGCGACGGAAGCCCGGTTCTACGTCAATCTCCTGCCCCTGGCCGAGCCGGTCCTGGACGTCGGCTGCGGCGACGGGCACTTTGCGTCCGTAGCCCTGGACGCGGTCAGGCACCCTCTCGCAGTCGGAATTGACCCAGACGCCGGCAGCCTGCGCGAGGCCCGAGGCCGGCATGCCTACAGTCAGTTGCTTCAGGCCCAGGGGGGCGCCCTGCCTTTCCCCGATGACAGCTTTGCCACGGTCATCAGCAACTCGGTCCTCGAGCACATCCCGGAGGTCGAGCCCGTGCTGGCCGAGATAGCCCGCGTGCTCCGGCCCGGCGGCCAGTTCATCTTCTGCGTGCCCAGCGATCACTTCACCCGCCTGCTCTTCTTCACCCAGCTCTTCCGCCGGCTGCGCTGCGCGGGGCTGGCGCGGGCCTACGAACGCTACTTCAACCGCGTCTCGCGCCACCATCACTGCGACGGGCCTGAAATCTGGCGGGCCAGGCTCTCCGATGTGGGCATCGAGATCGCCTCACACTTCTACTACTTCTCTGCTCGTGCCCACCACGCCCTCGACCTGGGGCACTACCTGGGCCTTCCCAATCTGATCAACCGCAGGCTCTTCGGCCGCTGGGTTCTGTTTCCCTCCCGCCGGAACCCGACTCTGGCCCTCGCCGAGCGCTGGCTGCGTCCCCTCTATGACGAGCCCCTGCCGGACGTGGGGGCCTACCTCTTCTTCGTCGCGCGGAAGGGCTAGATGGCCGGGCGGCATCGAGCAGCAGCGGCGGTGCTCCTGGTGCTGGCCTTTGCCCTCGCCTTCCTGGCGCAGTTCTACTTCCTCCGCCGCCCGGAGTATCGTTGGGACGGCCTGCTCTTCGTCTTCCTCTCGGCCTTCTGCCTTGTCCTGTCGTGGCGACTTGCCCGCCCGGCGGCGGCCCATCCAACCCCATCTCGGCCCGCTCCGCTCCCCGCCTGGATCCGGGAGCACCGGGCCTTCGTCGCGCTTGCTGGCCTGGGCTGCATCCTGTCGCTGGCCGCGGCCTGGCAGGCGCGCAGCCGCGCCTGGAACCAGGACACCACCGCTGTCGTGATCCTGTGGCTCGCTGGCTTGGTGGCCACCTTGGCAGCGGCCTTCTGGCCCGCTACCCGCCCTGCCCTCGTTCCGAGGCTTTCCAGAGATCGTCATTCTGAGGGAGCGCAGCGCCTGCCCTCGAGCGGAGCGAAGGGATCGAAGAATCTCTGGTTCGTAGTGCGCGCTTCAGCGCGCTCCGGGCTGTCCATGCATAGACTCGTCATGCTGAGCGAAGCGAAGCATCTCCGTGAAGTCGTCTTCGTCGCCCTCCTGACCGCGCTGGCGTTGGCATTGCGCGTCACTGCCCTGGACCGCATGCCCTATACCCTGGCAGGTGACGAGGCATGGTTCGGGATTTCTGCGCGCCAGGTGCTTCAGGGTGTGATCCGCAACCCCTTTGTCACCGGGCACCTGTCCATGCCCACCCTCTTCTTCTGGACCATGGCCGGGGCGATGCGCCTCTTCGGAGACGGCATAGCCGCCATACGCCTGCCCGCGGCCATGGTCGGCACGGCCACGATACCCCTCTTCTATCTCTTCGTGCGGGACCTGTGGGGACGGCGCGCCGCTTGCCTCAGCGCCCTGTTCCTGGCAGCCTACGAGCTTCACATCCACTACAGCCGCCTGGCGCTCAACAACGCCTGGGATCCCTTCTTCGCGGTGCTCACCTTCTGGCTCCTCGAGCGAGGCTTGGCACAGGCCGAGGAGCGGCTTCGCCTGCGCTATTTCCTTCTCACCGGCTTCGTGCTGGGCCTGGGCCTCTACTTCTACACCGGCGCGCGTCTGCTGCCCCTCCTGGTGGCCGCTTGCCTCCTCTTCTTCTCGCTCCAGCGCCGATCGCAGGGACAGGCCGCAAGCCTGGCCGGCCCCCTGGCGCTGATGGGGCTCGCCTTCCTCGCCGCCGCTGCGCCCATCCTGGGCTTTGCCCTTGCCCATCCCGACGACTGGAACGCCCGCATGAACCAGGTCGGCATCCTCCAATCGGGATGGCTCGACGTCACGCGCCAGCTCACCGGCAAGGGCACAGCCCACCTGCTGGCTGACCAGTTCCTGCGGGCGGCTGGAGCGTTTCACGTCTTCCCCGACCGCACTGACTTTTTCGGGATCCAGCGCCCCCTCCTGGCCTTCGTCCCCGCTGTCCTCGCCATCCTGGGCATGGCTTGGGCGTTGGCCCATCTGCGCGAGCGGCGCTACTTCCTGGTGCTCATCTGGTTCTGGGCCGTGATCGTGACCGGCGGCATGCTCACCGAGAGCCCACCCTCCAGCCAACGGCTTCTCCTGGCCGTTCCGGCTGTGGCCATTCTGGTCGCTACCGGCCTGGAGCAATCCGTTCACTTGGGCCGCCGGTTACTGGGGGTAAACCGCCGGTGGGCAGACCTGCTATTGGGCCTCGCTCTCTTTGCCATCGCCCTGGGCGGCATCCGCTTCTACTTCGCGGACTACCTCCCCTCCGGGCGTTACGGTAGCGAGAATGGCGAAACGGCGACCATGATCGGCCACTACGTGGAAGAGCTGGATGCCGGCTATCGCATCTACTTTTTTGGCTGGCCGCGCCTGGGCTGGGGGTTTGGCAGCATGGGCTTCCTGGCACCAAACATCGAGGCGCAGGACGTCCCTGACCCGCTCGTCGCTCCGCCAGGGTTCGTCGACACCGGCCGGAGTGCGGCATTCATCTTCCTGCCCGAACGG
The DNA here is from genome assembly GCA_963701775.1 of uncultured Chloroflexia bacterium. GTDB lineage: Bacteria > Chloroflexota > Anaerolineae > JAAYZQ01 > JAAYZQ01 > DAOQVR01. The sequence goes on along the minus strand of CAVPBH010000017.1, from coordinate 49,183 downwards.
ATCGGCGAGCTCGCCTGGGTGCAAGCCGCCTTCCCGGCCGGGACGCTCCGCGAGTTCTACGACTCAAAAGGCCGCTTGCGCTTCACAGCCTATGAGGTGCAGTCGCAGGCCGTTATTCCCGGCAGTTCGCCATGATCTGCCCAATCACCTGCCATCCTGATTCGCCAAGCCACCTGCCATCCTGATTCGCCTAGCCACCTGCCATCCTGAGTTGCCTGACCACCTGTCATCCTGAGCGAAGCGAAGGATCTCGGTCGTGCAGACCCGAGATCCTTCGCCATGTGTGACGGCCGGTTGTCTAGTGGGGGACTTGTCGAGGAGGCCTCACTCGCCTTTCGTCTCGGTGCCGTCTGATTCTCCGGCCGGCTCGATCTCTTCAGCGCTCTCGTCTCCAACTTCATCCAACACGGGGATCTCTACTGCAGCCTCGATATCGTCGTCTTCGATCTCGGCAATGGCCTCCTCGATCTCCTCACCCTCTTCCGCCTCTTCCTCGACTTCCTCCCCCGGCCCGCGAGATCGCCACCACAGGATCAGCAGTCCGGCGGCGCTGGCTGCCACCAGCACCAACTCGATGATCTGCCCCATCCGGAAGGGACCAAAGTAGAGCGCCTCGTCACCGCGCACAAACTCCACGAAGAACTGCCCGCCAAAGTAGAGCAGGCAATACATCAGGAACGACGCGCCCGAGAAGGGCCAGCGGTTCCGCATGAGCCAGACGAGAACAAAGAGCAGGCCCCCCTGGGCGAGCCCCACGATCTGGGTCGCAAAGCGCATTTGCTCCACGCCATAGATGTCGGGCAGCACCATGTAGCCCAAGCCCTGCCCCTCGACTCCATAGGCGCAGCCTCCCATCAGGCACGCCGCCCAGCCAAACACAATGCCCAGCGCCAGCCCCGGCACCAGCACGTCAGCCAGCCGCCAAAGGCTGATCCTCTCCTTGCTCCGCCTCTGGGCAAGGGCGAACACGCCCAACACCACCAGCCCGCCCACGAACGCACCCAGGAACGTGAGCCCACCCTTCCAGATCTGAAACATCTGCACCCAGTTCTCGCGAAACGTGTTCAGGTAGGTGAGCACATAGCCGATACGGCCGCCCACGATCCCGCCGATCACCGTCCACAACCCCAGGTCCAGTGCCAGGTCGGGTTTGCTCAGTTGTCGCTTCCCCTCGAAATAGGTGAGAAGCAGCCCCAGGATCAGCCCCAGGTCGAGCAAAACGGTATAAGTCGGAATGCCCACCTTGCCGATGGTGAACAGCGTCGGATACATTATTCCCCCCTGTCAATCCTTTTGTAGGCCCGCTTCAGCGCGCCTCTTCTTTTTGTGCTCTTCGTGTTCTTCGTGGATCGTTCCTCGTGCGCCTTATCCCTTAGTGTCCTTCGTGTTCTTCGTCGGATCGTTCCTCGTGATCGTTACTGCAGCCCCTGCACGATGCGCGCGTAGTGATCCGCCAGCTCCTGGGCCTCGTGGTCCGTGCGCGCCTCGGCATAGACGAAAAACCTGGGATAGTCGGGGTCGGGCACCACCAGCACCCATTCCCCGTCGCTGAGCACGATCTTGATCCCGTCGATCAGGTCGGCGCGGCGCTCCCTGTATTGTTGGTTCAGCAGCCGCATCACCTTTCCCTTCTCTTCCCAGGGACACGGTGCTTCCCGGCGGCTGACGTGGAAGGGCGGCAGGCTGGCCACCACGTCGGCCAGCGTCGTCTGCTGCACCGCCAGGCATTCCAGGAGCTTGGCCGTGGCCATCAGCCCGTCGATCAGCGGCTGGAAACTGGGCACGACAAAACTCCCCAGGCCATCGGTCCCCAAGATCACCCCCTGCCGGGCTGACAGGGTCATCAAGTCGTGCAGCTCCATCTTGCAGCGCAGGACCTGCCCCCCGTGCTGGGCCGCGATCTGCTCAAACACGCCGGGCATGCTCACCGGCACGACAATGGTCGAGCCCGGTTTGCAGCGCAGCATCAGCGCTGCCATCGCAGCCGCGGCCGTAATGTCCGGGATTACCTTGCCCTGGTGATCCACCAAGTAGACCTTCTCGCCGCCCACGTCCAGGCGCACGCCCAGATGCACGTCCAGCACCTCGGTGATCAGCGACAGCTCCTTGAGCGCCTTCTCGAACTCCGCAGGCGTAATCGACATCTTCTCGCCGTCTACCTGCGCGTTCAAGGGTATCACCTCCACCCCCAGCCTGTCCAGGATCGGCGACAGCACTTCCGAAGTCGGGGCATAGGCGTGGTCGACCACGATCCGGAGCTTGGCCCGGCGAATGGCCTCCACATTCACGGCTTCCAGGAAGCCCTTGGTATAGGTCTCGATCACTTGCGGGGCATAGTCGATCGTTCCGATATCCTCGAAATCGGCGCGGCGAAAGTCCTCGCGGAAAAAGACCCGCTCGATCGAGCGCTCCGTGTTCTTGCTCAGGCTGCGCCCCTGCCGGTCGAAGAAGCGGATGTCCACCACCCGCTGGTCAAAGGGCGAGATCCGCACGTGGATGCCCCCCGCCGCCCCCGAAACTCGGGTGTAGTAGCGGGCCACCGGGATCGGCACCGAGCGCAGGTCTTCGGCATGGATCCCTGCCGAGGGCAGCCCGGAGATCAGCGCGCGCTTGATCATGCGTGGGCTGCGGTTTGGGTCACGATTGATCGTGACCGTGCTCCCCTTGGGCAAGGAGGCGCCAAAGGCCGCGCCCAGCCGGGCAGCAAATTCCGGGGTCAGGTCCACATTGACCAATCCGGTCACGCCAAAGCGTCCAAAGAGCACCCGCCGCCCACGCGCGCCCCAGATCAGGCTGCTCTTGACGACGGCTCCCGCCTCGATCTCCTTGTCGGGCCACACCTTCACGCCGGAATGGACGACTGCGCCCTCGCCCACGATGCAGCTATCGCCCAGCACCACCCCTTCAAAGAGCACGGCCCTGGCTTTCACCGAGCACTGCCGGCCGACGATCGCCCCTCGCACCTCGGCTCCCTCTCCAATGTAGGAATTGCGCCAGACAATGCTGCGGTCGATGTGTGCCCGGTTGTCCACGACGGTGTAGTCGCGGATCACCGTCGGCCCGTGGATGACCACGCCTGCCTTGATCTTGACCTCGTCGCCCAGGAAAACCGGGCCATAGAGCTGGGCGTCAGGCGCAATCTGGACGTTCTCCCCCACCCAGACATCCCCGGTGTGCCGGCCGCTCTCCTCCGTATAGACCCGGCGCTGGAGTATGTCGGCCGTGGCCCGCATGTACTCGCCGATGTCCCCGATGTCCGTCCAGTAGCCGCCTGCCACATAGCCATACAGCGGCCGTCCCGCCTCCAGCAGTTTCGGAAAGACATCCTTGCTCCAGTCCGTCGGGACGCCCGGCTCGATCAGGTCGAGCACCGAGGGGTCGATCACATAGATGCCGGTGTTCACCGTATCCGAGATCACCTCACCCCACGATGGCTTTTCGAGGAACTGCGTGATCTTGCCTTCCTGGTCGGTGATGATGACGCCATACTCCAGCGGATTCGGCACGCGATAGAGCGTCAAGGTTGCTTCGGCGCCGCGCGCCTTGTGAAAGTCCATCACATCCTTCAGATTGATATCGGTCACCGCATCGCCGCTGATGATGAGGAACGGCTCGTCGAGGTACTCCTCGGCGTTCTTGACACTGCCTGCGGTGCCGAGGGGCGATTCCTCGATCGCATAGTAGATCTTCATGCCAAGCTGGTGCCCGTCGCCAAAGTGGCTCTGGATCGCATCAGGCATGAATTGCAGCGTCATTACCACCTCGGTGATCCCGTTGCGCTTTAGGAGGTCCAGGATATGGCCGACCACCGGCTTGGAGACCATGGGGACCATCGGCTTGGGCCGGCCGATAGTTAGGGGCCGCAGCCGCGAGCCCTCACCGCCTGCCATCACGACTGCTTTCATGGGCGCGCTCCTTCTCGTGCAGATTTACACAACCATTATACCCAGAACGCACCCCGCAGCAAACAACCGCCGCACTACGAAGCACCCTCTCCCTTCCGGGAGAGAGGGTAGCCCCCCATGGGGCCCATCCTCATGCTGATGGCGTGGTCTCCGATGCGAGCCCACTTCGTGCGTGCTTCAGCGCGCCTCTACCCCTTGGTGCCCTTCGTGTTCTTCGTGGATCCCGCCTACTCCCTCTCTGCCCCGCCTCCCACCCCAGCATCGCCTTCTTCCGCGCCGTCCCCCACCGGTAGCGGTGCGCCTCCCCCGCGCTCGTGATCACCCGGTGGCACGGGATCAGGTATGCCACCGGGTTCTCCGCCACCGCCCGCCCGACCGCGCGGCTCGCCTTCGGCGCCCCAATGTACGCCGCCACGTCCTGGTAGCTCACCATCGCCCCCGGCGGGATCGCCAGCAGCGCTTGCCACACCTTCATCTGAAAGTTCGTCCCCTTCAGCAGCAGGTGAAACGGCCGCGCCCGCTCGCTCGCGGTCGAAAAGATCTGCTCGACCAGAAACGCGGTCGTTTCCGGCTCCTCCACCAGCGTTGCCTGCGGCCACCGGCTCGCCAGCACCGCCAGCGCCTCACTCCCATCCCCGTCTTGAACAAAATTCAGCGCGCACAGCCCCCGTGCCGTCGCCGCCGCCAGGCACCGGCCAAAGGGCGTGTCGTGGTACCCATAGGCGATCCGCACCCCCGCCCCCTGCCTCCGGTACTCCCCCGGCGTCACCGCTTCCAGCGTCACGAACAGGTCGTGCAGCCGGCCCGCGCTCGACAGCCCCGCGTCCAGCGTCGCATCCAGCACGCTCTCCGACTCGCGCAGCCGCTCCTTCGCATACTCCACCGTCAGGTAGTGCAGGAACTGCGTCGGGCTGATCCCCGCCCAGCGCTTGAAGAGCCGCTGGAAATGGTACTTGCTCAGGTGCACGCTCGCCGCGATCTCCTCCAGCCCCGGCTGCTCCCGGAAGCGCCCCTCAAGGAAGCGGATGGCCTGCTCCACGATCCGATAGTCCTCTGCCTGTTGATTCAAGCTCTCGTTGTTCATACGCCCATTATACCAGACCCCCGCTCCGATTTCCACCCGGATCTTGCTCTTCTCCCTCGCCCCGAAGGGGAGAGGGTTGGGGTGAGGGGGTGATCTCAGCTATAATGGCCCTCAGCCCATTCCCGGAGGAGCACCATGCATGCCTGGGACGCCAATGCCGCCCAGAGGCTTTCGGACCTCGTCCGCTTCCCCACCGTCGCGCAAGAGTCCAAATTCGCCGGCGCCTGCCCCGGCTGGCCGCACAGCCGTGCCGAGACCTTTCGCCGGGCCGCTGCCTACTTCCAGGAGTGGCTGGCCCCCATCGCCTCCACCGTCGTTCTCCAGGACGTACCTCATCGACGGCCATTCCCTCCCCAACGTCTGGGCCCGCATCCCGGGCGAGGACTCTTCTCGCGCCGTCCTGCTAGAGGGCCACTACGACGTCGTCGCCCTCGAGGGAAACTTTTCCCCGCGCCTCTCCGCCGCCGGCGACGAGTTGCTCGGCCGCGGCACGAGCGACATGAAGGGTGGGCTCGTCACCGGCATCCTTGCCCTGGAGGAGATGGTCCGCGCCCGCCGGCCCCCGCGCCTCGATACCTACCTGTTGATGACCTGCGAGGAGGAGGTGGTCGTGGCCGGCGTCCAGGCGTTCCTCAAGCACCGCATGGACTGGTGGGACCGGCTCGAATTCGCCATCGTCCTGGAGCCCACCGTCGAGCCCGGCCGCTTCGAGATCGCCACGCAGCATCCCGGTGACTCTTCCCTCCAGATGAGCGTCCCGGTGCCGCAGGCCGGCACGCCGGCCGAGTGGCTCCAACTGACCATCCGCACCGGCGAGACGCCCCACGCCTCGCGCGAGCCCGCCTACTTCGATCCCAACTATGCCCTCCTCCAGGTGCTGAGCCGGCTTTCCGAGCCCGTCGTCGCCGCCGTCCACACCGACCGGCCGATCGACAAGGAAGCCAACGCCCTCTCCGCCTATGCCTCCGCCCTGATCGAAGTGGCGGAGGAGCCTCTGCGTAAGGCCTGCCGGGAGGCGATCGAGGAAGTCATGGCCGGCTTGGAGGACGGCGCCCGCCGCCAATATGCCCGCGAGAGGCTCCGCGTCGAGATCACCCCCGTCGCCGGCTCACGGCCCGGCTTTGCCGTGGCGGACTTTGTGAATGCGCTCGTGGACCTCAAGCGGCAGGTAACGGACCGCCGCTACACCAACGCGCTCTATTCGCGCACGCCCTGCGTCGTCGCCATCCTCGACGTGCACGAGGGTACCGCGCAGGCCAAGGTCGACGTCCGCACCGACGACCGTCTGTTCGGCGACATGGACGCGCATTGTCGGCCCCGATCGCTTCCCCGGCTGGACCATCGTGCGCTGGGGCGACCCCGGCCTGGAGCAGCCCGGCATCGAGGAAAACGCCCACTTCCGCCGCTTTGCCGCCTGCTGCCGCAGGGCCTATCCCAACACCGTCACGGCCGCCCATTCCGGCTGGACCGAGGCCGCGCTCCTCTCCAAGGGACTGGGCGTGCCCGTCGTCATCGCCGGCCCCGGCCGCACCGAGTGGGCGCACAAAAAAGAGGAGCGGATTGCCCTCTCCGATATGAGGGCCGTCCGCTCCATCCTCCAGGACTTTCTGTCCTAGCCGTTCATAGAGATACCCGCTGAAGCAGGCTGGGTCCGCCTGAAACCCGCTTTAGCGGGTTTGGCATGCCAGCCGCCGAATTCATTCGGCGGCGACTCTTTGTGTCCTTCGTGCCCTTCGTGGATCGTCCTCACGCTTTGGATGTCTCCGGCCGAGCCGCTCCGTTCGGTGCGCGCTGCGGCGCGCTTCTCTCCTTTGTGTCCTTCGTGCCCTTCGTGGATCGTCCTCACGCTTTGGATGTCTCCGGCCGAGCCGCTCCGTTCGGCGCGCGCTGCGGCGCGCTTCTCTCCTTTGTGTCCTTCGTGCCCTTCGTGGATCGTCCTCACGCTTTGGATGTCTCCGGCCGAGCCGCTCCGTTCGGCGCGCGCTGCGGCGCGCCTCTCTCCTTTGTGTCCTTCGTGCCCTTCGTGGATCGTTCCCCTACTCCCCCGAAGGTGAGCGGCCGGCCAGACGGTCGGCCAGCTCGACCAGCTCGGCTGCCCGCCACATCCTGCCCCTCGGCGGCCACTGTCCCCGCAGCGCCTCGCGCCACCTCTCGGGGATCGCGTCCAGACCGTAGGCAGCCCCGGCCAGCGCGCCTACCACCGTCCCCGCCGTGTCGGCGTCGCCTCCCAGGTTCACCACCTGAACGACCGCCTCTTCGAACGAGCCTGTGGTCAGCAGTCCCCAGACCGCGCTCTCCACCGTATGTCGCACCCAGCCGCTGTTCTTCAGCTCCGCCCGGCCAAGGCCCGGCGCGGCCTCGACGGCCTGCTGCAGCTCGGCGGGCATCCCGTCGCCCAGATCCTCCACTGCCTGCGCCACCGCCTCGGCCGGCGCATTCCCATGCAGCAGCGAATAGATCACCGCATTTACAAATGCGCAAGCCGCCTCGCATTCCGGGTGGGCATGCGTCACCCGGCTCTGCAGCCGGCTGTCTACCAGCAGCCCTTCTCGGTCATTCCAGTGCGCCAGCGCTGCCGGCCAGCAGCGCATCACCGAGCCGTTCCCTGCTGATTCTGGGTTCGCTCGCTGTGCCGCCCGGGAGGCCGACTGCCAGTCCTCGCCGAGATCGACGCGCTCCAGCACTGCGCCCGTGTGGACCCCCACATCCTCCGGCCCCATCCGGTACCAGCCCAAGAAGCGCGTCGCCAGGTCCTCCGGGTCCAGCGGTAGGTGGGCCAGCAGGCTCTCCGCCAGCGCCAGTGCCATCTCCGTATCGTCGGTAAAGGTCCCGGATGGCAGCCGCCCGGCTTTCATTTCCCGCGCGAGCCGGTACGCCGGTTGGCGCGGCCCGAACTCCAGCGGCATCCCCAGTGCATCGCCCACCGCCGCGCCTACCGCGCAGCCGCGGATCCTCCCTCTCATCATATCGTCCATATCTTCCTCCCAAGACTCGTCCACGAAGGACACGAAGCAACACGAAGGAATAACTTTGGTCTTCGTGTCCTTCGCGGATCATACCACAAACCGCTTCCAATCGAGCTTTCCGGGGCTTCCGAAGTTCATGAGAAGTCCCACGCGCAGGCCGGTGGCCTTCAGGTAGTGCAGGATCTGTGCATCCTCCCTGCCCGAGAGCCGGTCCAGAGCCTTCAATTCAGCCAGTATGAGCCCATACACGACAAGGTCGGCTACATACTCCTTGTCCAGTCGCCGGCCCTTGTAGTGGATCACCAGGCGCTTCTGGCCCTCAAATGGTATGCCCCTGTCCTCCAGTTCCATCTCCAGCGCTTCCTGGTAGACCGGCTCAAGGTAACCTGGCCCCAGCTCCCGGTGAACCTCGATCGCGGCCCCCACGATCGCGTACACCTCTTCCCTATAGACCAGGTCTACCATGGGCAGTTCCCCCTACCTCTAATCCACGAAGGGCACGAAGGTACACGAAAACCTTAGTGATCTTCGTGTTCTTCGTGGATCGTCCTCTCACATCGTGCGAAACACCAAGTCCCACAGCGGCGAGCTCACCCCATACTGCCTGTTCCACGCCTTGCCGTGGTGCTGCATGTGGTGGCGCACCAGCGCCTTCCCAATTCCCTTACGCATCCGGATATGGTGCGTCGCATAGTGGATCAGGTCATAGGCCAGGTAGCCGGTCAGGAATCCCGCGAACGTCGGCGCGATCCAGTGCGGCGCCCCCAGCGCAACGCCCAGCACCAGCCAGAAGAGTCCGAAAAAGACCAGCGCCAGCGGGATGCTCACCGCCGGCGGCATCACCAGCCGTGTCTTGTCCTTGGGCTGCGTGTGGTGCACCCCGTGTGCCAGGAAAGAGACCCGTTCCTGCCACGCATTCCTCGGCCGGAAGTGGAAGACAAAGCGGTGCAGCAGGTACTCCGCCGGCGTCCACAGGAACAGCCCGGCCACAAACCCGAGGGGAATGGCCAGCGTGCCCCACAGCCCCGCCGGTCGCTTAACGATCGCATACACGAGGAACGAGACGATCACCGGCAGCCAAATCGTGACGACGACCGCCGGATGGATGTGCGTAAAGAACTCCAGGAAATCCGACTTGAACAGCCGGACCGGCTCGTCCCCTCGGATGTGTTTGACTTGTCCCAGTGTCTGCCACGATCTATTCCTCTCCTGTCCTTGCCTCTTTGAAACTACCCTGCTCGAGTCCGCGCCCACTGGCGCCGAACAAGCCTGAGGAGCTCTTGAGCCATCCCATGTTGGGGTTTGAATCACCAGACACCACCGCTGACCGCTGATGCCGGTGAGGATCAGTCGTCTAGATCATAGTCGTGCCGCACCCGGCTGGTCGCTGCGCGCAGCAGCTCGGGCCGGATGTGCAATGTGGACTCCTGGGGGAGCTGCTCAAGCAGGGCCACGACCTCTTCGGGCGTGCGCTGCCCGCGCCGGATCGACCGCAGGAGTACGCCCAGCGTTCCATGGACTCGCATCCCGAGTTGCTCCGCCGCAAGCCGGGCAGCGGCGTCGTCTGTCAGAAGGATAGCGTGGGGATGCTCGCGCGCCAGGGCCAGGGCCGCCTGCTCACCGGCGTCGAGCGAATAAGCCCGGACAAGAACCTGAAACCTTGGCTCATCAACCTGCGGGACCTCCACCCGGCTCAAACAGACATCTGCTTGCACAAGAGCGCTAGGCCGGTGGTGCCCCACCTCCGCCCACACCCTGTCGGGCACCAGAACAGCCGCAAAGTCGGCCAGTAAATCCAGGCATCCCAATTCGTCTAGGTGAATCAGGGGACCTGCATCGCAGACGACGGCAGTGCGCAGCTCAGTCTCGGCCACGCAGCCCCCACTCCACATCCTCCCACAGGTACGACTCCATCAGCTCAGGCCGGTGTGCCTCCAGGAAACGCCGGAGTGCATCTACCATTAGGTCGTTGATGTCCTCGAACCAACCATCCTCGACCAACGACTCCGCCAGCGTCATCAGACGCACGGGAACCTGTGTGCGTATGGTCGTCTCTTCCGCTGCCATTCCCTATTCCTCCTGCCCGAGCGCCCCGCAGGGACTCAGTCCCTGCCGCAAATCTGCGCTGATTCTAGCACAGCAGCGCGCTGTCTGTCAACCGAGTTGCGGAAACACGGATGGGCTTGTTCTCACCATGTCCCACCCCGACCCTTGCCGCTGCACGGCCAGGCCAGGACGCTGGCGAAGATCCTCCACCCGCGCCGTCAACCGAAACGGGAACAGCTCCGGCAGCCGCACCAGGTCGGCAAAGGGCAGCTCCTCAGCCGGATGCGCACGCAGCGCGCAGGCCAGCAGCCACACCTCGAGCCCCACCCGGAGGCGCGGCCAGCCATAAGCTGCCACGAGTGCCTCTGCCGCCGCCTTGAGCTTGCCCACGTCGCGGTGCACCAGCAGCAGGCACCTGTAGTAGGCGGCCCCGCCGGTCAGGTTGGCTACTGCCTCGTAGACCTGGGCATTCATCTCTGGTCCTGTGTCGGGGGAGGGTGCCTTTGCTCGGCCTGCTGCCCAGAGACCCGTCACGAACTCCACCACGCCCTCTTCGATTCTAGCACAAGCCTCTGGATCTGTCCATCGTCCCGCTCCGCCGTCCGTCCCGTCAGCCCGGCCACCCACCGCTCCGGCAGCCCCGCCTTCCCGTGCAGTGCCCCCACCGCCGCCCCCACGATCGCCCCAATCGTGTCGTTGTCCTTGGTGTCATTCACCGCCCGCACGATCGCCTCCTCCGGCTCGTGCCCGTGCCGCATCAGGATATAGATCACGCACGGCATCGTCTCCAAGAGAAAAGCGCCAGAGTGCCATTCGTTGCAGGCGTCCACCACCGAGATGCCTCGTCGGTATGCCTCGCCGACTCGTTCCCGGACGAACCGCCACAGCGGACCCCGGTACTTGCCGGCGAACTTGCCCCCACGGGGCTCGTAGCCCTCGTCCACCTCCAGGTCTCGCGCCACCTCCACGTAGGCATCCACCCACCAACCGGGCCCCGGCGGCACCTCCATCTGGAGCAGCTTCCACAGCATCGACACGAACGACACGCATGCCGCAATCGAAGCCGAGTCGTTGTGTGTGATCATGGCCGACAGGGCGGTGTCCACCCATAGGTCAGAGGTGCCAGTCCTCAGGTGGGGCACGACCATCGGCGCAATCCGCATCAGCGCCCCATTGCCGGCTGACTTTGGACCGCACTCGTACCATGGCCGGCCCGCCCGGTGGCGGGCAATGAACTCTTCCACCGTCGATCCGATGCCAAAGATCTGGCCCTGGCAGAACCGCGCCGCCACATGGTCAGGATCGAACCCCCCGTCGGCCAGCATCTGCTCCAGTGTCCAGAAGGCAAGCTGCGAATCGTCCGACGGCACACCCACCGGCTGCCAATCCGCATACCTGTTGGGCAGAAAATCCCGGATCTCACCATGCCCGGCCCTTCGCTCCTCGGGCAACTGGCCCTCTGTTGTGTTGCCCAGCGCGTCGCCGATGGCCAGCCCAAGCAGCATGCCCTCCACCCGGTCCCACTCCACGCCGGCCGGCATGGGACCCGGCGCGCAGTCAAACAGCGCTCCGCGCCGCAGGTCAATCTGTCTCTTCCCGAATAGGGACTCCAGACGCTCACGGTTGGTGCCCATCGCTCAAGCCTCCAACTCTGCCCATTCTACCACCTCTCTCCCCCGGCGGCAAAGCCCTTTTCCCTCGCATCGCCAAATCAAAAGCGGCCGGTGCGCTCTGCTCCGGCCGTCCTTTTTCTGCCAACTGCATCTTGACAACTGCGAACAAATGTGCTACATTGGTGCCAGGAGAGGAGTCTTCTATGCCACGAAACCCCCAAAAGTCCCACTGCCAGGTTCCCGGGTGCCGTGCCTGGGCCATGCGCGGCGACGTCCACTGCCGTGCCCATCGTGATGCCGAGATCGGTCCCCGCGGAGGCGGCGCGCCCACCGGAAACCTCAATGCCATCAAGACCGGCGCCGGCGCCCATCCTCTCGGCCAATCCGCCATCGATCGGCTCGCCTATCAGCTCGTGCGCGATCCCGATTCCCTCCCCGACCTCCTCGCCGGTCTCGCACGCGACCTCCAGTCCCGCATCGGCGATCTCGGCAAGACGCTGGTTGCACTCAACGCAGTCCTGCGCTACCTCGCCCCGAGCGTTTCCACTGCCCACTTTGCCGCCGAGATCGACACCCTACTCCTCCAGGTCCCGCCGGAGAAACGCCCCAAGCTCCAGGCCTTCCTCTGGAAGCATGCCCTCCGCCTCCCGCCCGAACAATGGCCCACCCTGCTGCGCGCTGCATCAGCCAGGTTCCTGGAGGAACGACAAAAATCAAGTACCGGAAAAACAACACCCGGGACGTGAGCCTTCCCCGCCGCGGCCCAACTTCCGTCCTGCCCTTTGACAAACCCCGGCCCGCGTGCTATACTTTGCCCCAGACAACCGATAACCACTCGGGGAGCCTGGGGGGCCAGGCTGAGAGGGCGACCCGATCCGTCGCCGACCCGTTGAACCTGATCCGGGTAATGCCGGCGGAGGGAAGCAGCCACACAGAACCAGCCGCCGGACCCGACCCGGCGGTTTCTCATTTTGAGGAGGGTGCATGCGAACCATCATCGTCGCCGGCGGGCGGCCCAGCGCAAGCCGTGCTTGGCATGCGTGGGTACGCCCCGGTGACCAGGTCATCGGCGCCGACGGCGGCGCGGCACGTGCCCTCGCCCAGGGCATCGTGCCAGACCTGGTCATCGGCGACCTCGATTCCCTGCCCGCCCGGCACCGCCGGGCACTCGAGGCGCGCGGCTGCCGCTTCCTTATCCATCCCCGCGCCAAGGACGAGACCGACCTCGAGCTGGCGCTCACCTATGCTGCCGAGCAGGGTGCTCAAGAGATCGTCATCCTCGGTGCGTTGGGCGGGCGGCTCGACCATACCCTGGCCAACCTGCTCCTCCTGGCCCTGCCACAGCTCGCCGGCCGGTCGGTGCGCCTGGTCGATGGGCCGGACATCGCCCTCCTGCTCCGCGGCGGCGAGCAGGCCACCCTCGAAGGGCAACCCGGCGACCTCGTCTCGCTCCTGCCCTTGGGCGGAGACGCAGTGGGCATCACCGCCACCGGACTGGCATGGCCGCTCCAGGACGGCAGCCTTCGTTTCGCCTTCAGCCGTGGCGTCAGCAACGAGATGACAGGCGCTGAGGCCACCATCCGCCTCGATCAGGGCCTCTTGCTCGTCGTCCACCGGACGCGCACATCCGCAGCATAGCCCCTTTTGGGCATCGTTCCCCTCCCCTGCCGCAGCGGGGGAGGCGGGGTGGGGGTAACACCTCGCCACGGAGGACAGTACGATGAAACGCGATATCTTGATCTCGATTCTCCTGCTCAGCCTGTTGCTCGCCGCCTGCGCGCCGGACCAGGCGCCCGCCGGCCCGTCCGCCGAGCCCACCGCATCGCAGCCCAAGCGCACGCTAAAGGTCATGGCCCACGAGAGCTTTGACGCCAGCCAGGAGGTCATCGACGCCTTCCTGGCCGCCTGCAACTGCGACGTCCAGTTCTTGAAGTCAGGCGATGCCGGCCTCATGCTCAACCAGGCGCTCCTCAGCAAGGGCCATCCTCTCGCCGACGTGATCTATGGCGTGGACAACACCTTCCTGAGCCGGGCGCTCCAGGGGGACATCCTCGAGTCCTACCCCTCACCGGCCCTCGCCGGGATGTCCGATGACCTGGAGCTGGATGCCACCTTCCGCCTCCTCCCGGTCGACTATGGCGATGTGTGCCTGAACTACGACAAGGCCTGGTTCGAGGAGCACAACCTGCCGCCGCCCACCGATATCCCCGACCTGACCGATCCGCGGTACAAGGGCCTGACGGTAGTCGAGAACCCGGCCGCCTCGTCGCCCGGTCTCGCCTTTCTGCTGACCACCATCTGGCGCTACGGCACGATCGGCGAGTACACCTATCGCCACTTCTGGGCCGACCTCCGTGCCAACGACCTGCTCGTGGCCGACGGCTGGAGCGACGCGTACTACGGCAACTTCACCTACGCCTCCGAGGGCGACCGCCCCATCGTGGTCAGCTACGCCAGCAGCCCACCGGTCGAAGTCCTCTTCTCCGAGCAGCCCTTTGAGCAGGCGCCCACCGCCGCCATCGTTGCCGACGGCTCCTGCTTCCGCCAGATCGAGTTCGTGGGCATCCTGAAGGGCACCCAGAACCGCGCCCTGGCCGAGCAGTGGATCGATTTCATGCTCGGCACGGCCTTCCAGGAGGATATCCCTCTCAAGATGTTCATGTTCCCGGCCAACAGCCAGGCCCGCCTGCCCGACGTCTTTCAACGCTTCGCCCAGATTACCCGGGCGCCGGTCACCCTTCCTCCGGACGACATCGAAGCCAACCGCGAGGAGTGGATACGAGACTGGACTGAAACCGTCTTGCGCTGACCAAGGCGGCTCGCAGTCGCGCAGCGCTTCAGACCGCGCCTTTTCTCTTTGTGTCCTTCGTGTACTTCGTGGATCGTTCGTCGTGCGCGCTTCGACGTGCCTTTTCTCTTTGTGTCCTTCGTGTACTTCGTGGATCGTTCGTCGTGGGCGCTTCAGCGCGCTGAAGCTCTCTCTTCCTATCCCGCGGGCGCTTGTGCTCGCCTCACTCCTGTGGTAGAATGGGGCAGTGGATGCAGCCGGCCGGTTGCCCCTGCAGATGGAGGAACTCGTGGAAAGGAGCAGGCAATGATCAAGGTCACGATTGACAGCGTGCGGGCCAGTCTTCTGTCCCAACACCGGGTCGTGATCCTCAAGGAAGAGGGCGTGGACCGCTACCTGGCCATATGGATTGGCCCCTTCGAGGCGGACGCGATCACGATCAAGCTCCAGGGCGTAGAGATAGCCCGGCCTCTGACCCACGACCTGCTCTTTCAGACCTTGACCAGGCTGGGCGGGCGGGTGTCGCACATCCTGGTGAGCGATCTGCTGGAGGATACCTTCTACGCCCACATTGTCGTGGACCGAGACGGGGAGCGGATCGAGATCGACTCGCGGCCGAGCGACGCCATCGCCTTGGCGGTGCGCACCCAATCCCCCATCTTTGTCAGCGAGTCGGTCATGGAGCGGGCAGGCTTTGTTCCGGAGGATGAGATCGACCTCGATGCCATCACACCCGAGGAAGAGGAACAGCTCGCGCCCTACAAGGACTTTATCGAAGGGCTCGACCTGGACGGCTTGGGCGAGAACTAGCCCTGCATTCCGGCGCAGCATCCCGCGCCGGATCCCCCGCCCTGCACCGGGCTGTGCCCTGCGGCCGGCGTGCCGGCCAGATACCATTCCGAATCGATAGCGTGGCTTGAGAGGAAGACCGTGGCCGAGAGCAGTGGAATAGAACGGTTACCGCCCCAGAACCTCGAGGCCGAGGAAGCGGTCCTCGGCGCGCTCCTGATCGATCCCGATGCCATCATTCGCCTTGCCACCCTCCTGCGCCCCGAAGACTTCTACCGCGAGAAGCACGCCTGGATTTACGACTGCATCCTGGCCCTGCACGAGCGCCGAGAACCGGTCGACTTTCTCACCGTCTGTGACGAGATGGATCGGCGCGGGCAGCTCAACGAGGTCGGCGGTGCGGCATACATCACCTACCTCATTAGCGCCGTGCCCACCTCGGTCCATGCCGAGCACTATGCCCATATCGTGGAGCGCTCCGCCGTCCGTCGCCGCCTCATCGACGCCGCAGGCCAGATCGCCGTCCTGGCCTATCAAGAAGCCGGCGACGTAGAGGAAGTCGTCGACCATGCTGAGCAGATCCTATTCGGCGTCTCGGAGCGGCGCCTCTCGCGCGAGCTCGTCCCCATCCGGCAGATTGTCAGCGAGTACTATGACCGCATCGAATACCTGACCCTTCACAAGGGGACGATGATCGGCATCCCGACCGGCTTTGCCGACCTGGACCAGCTCCTGACCGGGTTTCAGCGATCCGATATGATCATCCTGGCCGCCCGGCCGAGCGTGGGCAAGACCAGCCTGGCCCTTACCATGGCGCTCAACGCCGCCAAGAAGCACAATCAGCGGGTCGCCTTCTTCAGCCTGGAAATGTCTGCCGAGCAGGTGATCCAACGCCTGATCTCGGCCGAGACCGGCATCGAGTCCCAGCGCCTCCGCAAGGGAGAGATCACCGAAGACGAATTGGCTCTCGTCATGAGGGTAGCCGCCGATCTCGGAGAGACCAACTTCTTTATCGACGACACGCCCGGCCTATCGGCCCTCGAGCTGCGTACCAAGGCGCGCCGCCTCCATGCCGAGACCGGCGTCGATCTGCTCATCGTGGACTATCTCCAGCTCATGCGCGGCGACTACCGCTCCGAAAACCGCGTGCAGGAAATCTCCAGCATCTCCCGGGCGCTCAAGGCCCTCGCCCGCGAGCTGAACGTCCCCCTCATGGCCCTCTCTCAGCTCTCCCGCTCCGTCGAATCCCGCCAGGACAAGCACCCGCAGTTGTCGGACCTGCGTGAAAGCGGAGCCTTGGAACAGGACGCCGACGTCGTCATCTTCATCTACCGCGACGAGCTCTACAACCCCAACACCGAGCGCAAGAACATCGCCGACGTCATCGTCGCCAAGCACCGCAACGGCCCCACCGGCACCGTGGCTCTCTACTTCAAGAAAGAGCTCGCCCAGTTCCGCGAGGCTGAGATGCGAAGGACCGAGTTCACGAGCTACCAATGAAGGGGTTTGCAGGCTTTCCTCCGGGCAAGCAATCCTCTACGCCTCTGCCCGACCTCTTCTTCGCCGAGCTTCTCCCGGCCATCGACCACCTGGGTGAGCTCAAGGTGACGCTGCACATCTTATGGCTGCTGGCCCGGCAAAAAGGCGAGCGGCGGTGCGTCTCCCGCGAAGCGCTCGCCTCCGACCCTCTCCTGCTGGAGGGCCTGGCGTCGACGGGACTGCCGCCCCAGGAGGCCCTGGGCGATGCCTTGGAGCGTGCCACGGCGCGTGGGACGCTCCTCCGTGCGGCCGCGGGCGCCGGGACAGACCGCCGTGAGTGGTACTTTGTCAACACCGAAAAGGGCCGCCAGGCGGTTGACGATTTGCTGGCCGGCAGGTGGGCGCCGCCAGGCCTGGAAGAGTCGGCACCGATTGAGGTGCAGCGGCCGAACATCTTCGTTCTCTACGAGCAGAACATCGGGCCACTTACCCCTCTGCTGGTCGAGGAGTTGACGGAGGCCGAGGGTCGCTACCCGGCATCCTGGATCGAGGATGCCTTCCGCGAGGCGGTGTCGTTGAACAAGCGAAGCTGGCGCTACGCCCTGCGCATCCTGGAGCGCTGGGCAGCCGAAGGAAAGACAGATGAAGCGTCTAGGCGAGTGGATGAAGATGACTGGAGACGATTCCTCTAGGGCAGATACCCGGACCCCAACACGCTCCGGCCAGCCGCCTACCGAAGACTGCCCCCTTTGTGGAGGGCTCGGTTACGTGCGCGCCGACCTGCCGTTGGCTCATCCTGACTTTGGCAAGCTCTTCCCCTGCCGCTGCAAGCTGGCAGAGATCGAGCAGCGGCGCCTCGAGCGCCTGCGCACCCAAAGTCAGATGGAGCACTTCGGTTACCTAACCTTTGAGACCTTCCAGCCAGTGGGCCATGGCCTATCGCCCGACAAGGCGGATAGCCTGAGCCACGCTTACGAGGCGGCTCTGCGGTTCGCCGAGGCGCCTCAAGGGTGGCTCGTCTTCCTGGGTGTCTATGGCTGCGGCAAGACCCACCTGGCGGCCGCCATCGCCAACCGCCTCATCGAGCAGGGGCATGCTGTGCTCTTTGTCGTCGTCCCCGACCTGCTCGACTACCTTCGCGCGAGCTTCGCCCCCGGCAGCCCGGGCAGCTACGACGAGCGTTTTGAGGAGGTGCGCAACGCACCCATCCTCATCCTCGACGATTTGGGCACGCAGAGCAGCACGCCCTGGGCCCTGGAAAAGCTCTTCCAGATCTTTAACTACCGCTACAACGCCCGCCTGCCGACTGTCATCACCTCGAACCAGAAGCTGGAGGAGATTGACCTGCGCATCCGCTCGCGGATGGTCGACCCAGGTCTCGGGCGCATCGTCGCCATCCGGGCGCACGACTATCGCGGAGGTGCCTTCGACCAAGATCAATCTGAGCTATCCAGCCTGTCGCTGATGCAGGGCATGACCTTCGACCGATTTGACCTACGGGAGGATGAGCTTCCAGCCGATCAACGCGCAGACTTGAAGGAGGCACTCAGGAAATGTCAGGCTTATGCCCTGGAGCCCAAGGGTTGGCTGGTGCTGGCCGGAGTCTATGGCTGCGGCAAGACGCACCTGGCAGCGGCGATTGCCAACGCGCGCGCTGCTTTGGGGCAGCCGGCCCTGTTCGTGGTTGTCCCCGACCTGCTGGATCATCTGCGGGCCACCTTCAGCCCGGGCAGTCAGGCCCGCTTCGACCGGCGCTTTGAGGAGGTCAAGACGGCGCCCTTCCTGGTCTTGGACGACCTGGGGACAGAGAGCGCCAGCCCGTGGGCGCGTGAGAAGCTTTACCAAATCTTCAACTACCGCTACATCACCTGTCTGCCCACCGTCATCACTACCTCCCAGGAAAAAAAGGACTGGGACCCACGCCTCCGCACCCGGATGCTGGATGAGCGACAAAGCGACTACATCATCATCAAAGCCCCGAGCTATCGGGGCTCCCAAGAGCCTACTGCAGATCGCAAGCCCACGAACCGTGCACGAGGACGCGCGGGTTGAGTTGAGGAGCCCATGCCGCAGACCGTGATCAAGGCAATGTGATGTCAGAGGCCAGCCGTCGCCGCGTGTATCGCCACCCTGGCTCCCGGAAGCCCTCATCATCGCCGGGCTCCTCCTCCTGCCGCTCCTCTTCTGGTGGCGGCTGTGGGTGCCCGGCACGGCCGGCCGGGCGGCCATCCCGGAAGGTGATTTCACCAGCCAGTACTATCCCCTTCAGCTTTTCGCGGCCCGCGAGCTTGCCGCCGGCCGCCTGCCGTCCTGGGATCCCTACATCAACGCCGGGCAGCCCGGCCTGGCCGACATCCAGACCGGCGCCTTCTATCCCCCCAACCTCCTGCCCAACCTGGCTCTTGCCCTCCTGGGCTGGCCCCTGACCCTCGGGTTGCTCCAGGCACAGGTGATCTTCCACTTCTCCCTGGCCAGTCTCTTCACCTATCTATTCGCCCGGCGGCTGGCGCGCCGCGCCGGTGCACGGCTGCCGGCCGCGCGCTTTGCCGGCGCCGTCGCTGCCCTCTCCTTCACCTACGCCGGCTACCTGACCTCCTTCCCCGTGCAGCAGCTCACCATCCTGGAGACGGCGGTCTGGCTGCCCCTTGTGCTCTTCTTCCAGGACCTCTCCCTCGACTCCGGCGCTGGCTGGCGCCGCTTTGCACCGCCGGTCTTGGCCGGGATGGCCCTCGCCATGGCCCTGCTCGCCGGCCATCCCCAGACCGCCATGCTTGTCGTCTACGCGGCCCTGGCCTATGGCCTCTTCCTCCTGCTGAGCGGCAGCCGCAGCGCCTCTCAATCCCCCCCGAGCCTGTCGGCTCACCCGCAAGGCCGTTCCCGCCTTGTGCCTTGTGCATTGCGCATTGTGCATTTCGCCCTGCCTTTCGCCGTCGCCTTCGCCCTTGCCGCCGTCCAGCTCGTGCCCACGCTCACCTTCATCGCGCATTCCACGCGCGCCGGCCTCGGGTATGACGCCGTTGCCAAGGGCTTTTTGCTGTCCGAGATCACACACCTGCTCTATCCCGGCTACTTTGGCGGATCGCCCCAGTACCTCGGCATCCTGCCCCCGATTCTTGCCTTGGCCGCCTGGTTCCTGAAGCGTGCCCGCCGCGAGGTCATCTTCTGGTCTGTACTGGGTCTGGTAGCCTTTCTGCTGGCCTTTGGCGGCGACCTCTTCCTCTACAACGTCGCGTACCTGCTCGCCCCTGGCTTTTCCGCCGTCCGGAACCAGGAGCGTACGATCTACCTCTTCAGCCTCGCGGTCAGTGTGTTGGCCGGCTACGGAGCGCTCCTCTTGGTGCAGCCCCTGCCCGGCAGCTTGCGCCACCCCTTCCGCCGCTTTGGCCGTACCCTGGTCTGGGTCTTGGTGGCCTTCTTCGGCCTGACCGCCCTCTGGTACTTTGGCTTCGAGCAGGCCCTGCAACAGCAGGTCAAGGTCAACCTATTCGAAGGCCTGCTCCGCCACCACACCCTCATCCTCTTCATCCTGGGCGGATCGACCCTCCTCTTCCTGCTGCGGGTCTCCGGGCGCGTGCGCCGCAGGTGGCTGGTGGCGCTGGCGCTGGCGCTGATCTGGCTCAACCTCTTCACCGTCAACTGGCGCTACAACCTGGCATCTCCCGTCGCAGGCGGGTCGTTCCCGGCAGGCGGCCTGGCGGAGTACCTCAAGAGCCGGCCGGGTACCTTCCGCATCTCCAGTGCCGGCCTGTTGCCCGGCGGATCCAATGCCGGGATCGTCTACGAGATCGAGGACATCACCGCCAACACCCCTCTCCGTCTAGAGGCCTTCCAGCGGCTCGAGGACGGGGTCGGGAGCTGGCGGCGCTGGCAGCTTCTCAATGTGGAGTATGTGCTGAGCAAGGACGATCTGGATGGGCCTGGCTTCGAGCGCGTACTCGAAGAGGCAGAGGTCAAGGTCTACCGGCTGTCCGATCCCCTCCCCCGGGCATGGGTGGTGTACCAGACCGTTGCCGCCGGCGATGATCAGGCCATCGATCTGCTCAACAGCGAGAGCTTTGATCCACGGCAGGTCGCCGTCGTGTCTCCCGATCTACGGGCCGCGGTGCCGTCCGGCCAGGACCGGCCCGCGGCTGTCGCGCAGGTGGAGGAATCGAGCCCTGGTCGGCTGACACTACAAGTCGCCGCCGGCGCAGATGGCCTGCTCGTCATCAGCCAACCTTTCTATCCGGGCTGGCAGGCGAGGGTCGACGGTGAGCGAGTCTCCCTTCTGCGTGTGGACTCCTTTCTCCAAGGGGTCCGGGTCAGTGCCGGCAGCCACCGCGTGGAGCTGGCCTATCACCTTCCGATCTGGCCCGGCCTTCTCAGCCTCGTCATGCTGCTGGCGTGTGTCGTGATCCTTGTCGCTCTGCCACGACACCGCTAGCCGCTGGCCGCCAACAGCCCGCGCCCTGCGTTTGCCAAGCATATCTTTCGCCGCTATAATGGCTCCGCTCGCACTCCGTATACAAGGAACCGAATGGCTGGACGCAAAAACGGCGCGGTTTCCGTCCTGAAGAACCGCAACTTTCTGGCCCTCTGGCTGGGCCAGCTCGTCTCCCGAATTGGCGACACCATCGCCACAGTTGCTGCCTTGGTGCTCATCAATGAGTACGCAAAAAAACCGGGCATCGCTGTGGTCGTCATCGCCATTATCATGACCATCCCTTCGCTCTTTGCGCTGGCCAGTGGCGTCTTCATTGATCGCTTCAGCCGCAAGGCGGTGATGATCCTCATGGACGTCCTGCGCGCCGGCGCAGCCCTCCTGCCGCTTCTCGTGCATCGGGCCGACCAGCTCTATATCCTCTTTATCGCAGCCTTTGCCGTCAATGCGTTTGGTGCCGTCTTTGCGCCTGCCCGAAACGCGTCCGTGCCCAACATGGTGAGAGAGGAGCAACTGCTCACGGCCAATGCCCTCATTCAGGCCACCGACTTGGCTTCGCTCATCCTGGGTGCATCACTAGCCACGCTCGTGATCGGCCTCTTTTCCACGGCCGCAGCCTTTGTCATGGACTCGGCCAGCTTTGTCCTGTCCGCAGTGCTCATATTCGCCGCCCAAATCCCTTCGGCCAAGCCGGCTGCCGCCGTTTCCGCCACCATCGGCACGTTTCGCAGCTTCTGGAGCAGCTTCACCGAGGGCCTGCACTACATCCGCGGCCACAGGTATCTCCTCCAGTTGATGGCCATCACACTAATGGCCACATTGGGCCTGAGTGCCACCGTCTTGCTGGCCGTGGCCTACTTCAACAAGCTCTTCAACGTCGGGTCGCAGTATCTTGGGCTGCTGCAGACCATGGAGGGGCTGGGCATGGCCTTCGGCGCCCTGCTGGTCGGCGCCTACGCTTCGTGGGCCCGCTCCCGGACAATCGTCAGCGCGAACATGATCCTCCTGGGGCTTGGCACGCTTGCCTTTGCCCTCGCTCCTCGTTACTGGATGGTGCTGGTCGGTGCCCTGGTCGTCGGGCTGTGCGTGGTGTCGGCGCGGAGCACCCTGGCCGCCATGACGCAGGCCCTTGTCCCCGATTCCCGGCGCGGGCGCGTCGAGAGTGCCATGGTGACCGTCACCGGCCTCGGGACGATGGGGGCGCTCGTCATGGCCGGCGTCGGCGCCGACATCATTGGCCCCAACGGCCCACGGATCATCTTCTTCGTCACCGGGCTCGCCGTGACGGCTGCAGGCATCGTCTCCATCTTTACGCTTCGTGGCACGGAGAGGTACTTGCTGTACATGATGAACAACTCCTCGCCGCAGGAGTAGGCAGGGCGCTGTCCTTGCAGGCGCCGCACAGTCGTACAGTCGTACAGCCGTACAGCCGTACAGCCGCCCGGTCCAGTTCTGGCTCCGAGCCCGACGAAAGTAGAGTAGCCAAATGCTCCGAACCAAGATCGTCTGTACACTCGGTCCCACCTCCGACGACGGTGCAACCATCCGCGCCTTTGTAGCAAGCCGGCATGGCGGTCGCTCGCATCAACTTTTCCCACGGTGCCTTCGAGGACCACGCTCGGCGCATCGAGACCGTGCGCCGGGTGGCGAGTGAGCTGGGCCGGCCGGTGGCCATCCTCGCCGACCTGCAGGGCCCCAAGCTGCGCGTCGGCGCCTTGCCTGCAGAGGGCGTGCCCCTCATCCCGGGGGCGACCGTTACCTTGGTCGACCATGCGTCCTCCACCGACCCGGCCGCTATCCCGGTGCCCCACCCGGAGGTGATCCGCGATCTCAAGCCAGGCGATCGCATGCTGCTCGACGACGGTCTGCTTGAGCTGCAAATCCTGGACCGCATCCAGGGCGGCGCACTGGCGCGCGTGGTGACCGGCGGCTTGCTCCTCTCACGCAAGGGGATCAGCCTGCCCCATACCAGCCTTCAGATGCCTTCCGTCACCGACAAGGACAAGGCCGATGCCTCCTTTGCCCTGGGCCAGCAGGTTGACTACTTCGCGCTCTCCTTTGTCCGCTGTGCCGATGATGTGGAGAATCTGCGCGCCTGGCTTCGCCAGCAGGGCGGCGACACGCCGATCATCGCCAAGATAGAAAAGCCGGAGGCACTGGGCTGCATCGATGAGATTGTGGCCGCCTCCGCCGGGCTGATGGTGGCGCGCGGGGACCTCGGCGTCGAAGCGCCGCCCGAGGAGCTTCCGATCGCGCAGAAGCGGATCATCCGGGCGTGCAATCTGGCTGGCAAGCCGGTCATCACTGCCACCCAGATGCTCGATTCCATGATTCGCAATCCCCGTCCAACCCGCGCCGAGGCATCGGATGTCGCCAACGCCATTCTCGACGGCTCGGACGCCGTCATGCTCTCCGGCGAGACGGCCATGGGCCAATACCCGGTCGAGGCGGTGCGCATGATGGCGCGCATCGCCGAAGTCACCGAGCGTAGCATGCCCTATCGGGACTGGCTGCAGCAGGCCTTCTCCGCGCACTCCAGCAGCGTCACCGATGCGCTCAGCCAGGTCGCGTGCGAGATTGCCGCCGAGCTGGATGCCCGGGCGATCATCGCCTCGACTATGACCGGCGGCACTGCTCAGCAGGTCGCCTGCCACCGGCCTGCCACGCCCATCCTGGCGCCCACCCCCAGCCCGGCCACCTACCGGCGGCTCGCGCTCGTCTGGGGCGTCGAGCCCCTCCTCGTTGACGACTTTGCCGACACCGACACCATGATCCGCACCGTCGTCGAGGCGGCGCGGGCGACGGGCCGGGTTCAGGATGGAGACTTGGTCGTGATCACCGCAGGTGTTCCGGTCGGCGGCATGGGCCTCACCAACATGCTCAAGGTACACCGGGTCGGCGAGGAGAAAGGCTGGCGCTGATGACGGGGGACGCTGCCGGAGAGGGGATTCCGGAAACGGTTGAGCGGCGCTACGATGCCGTGCTCTTGGACATGGGCTATACCCTCGTCCACTTTGAGCCAAAGCAGGAAGTGATCCTGCAGCACGCGCTGCAGGCAATCGGCGTAGAACGGTCGGTGGACGAGATATGGGCAGCCACCGATGCAACCTATACCGACGAGACGCGAGATGCGGCGACCGCTACCTTTCCTGCCACGCCGGAGTATGACCGCGAGTCGCAGCGCAGCTTTGAGCGGAACCTCCTGGCCCACCTGGGAGCTCGCAACCGATCCGTCGACCATGGATGCTTTTGCTTCTGCCCTTCGCTCAGAGTACGGCCGCCCCGGTGTCCTGCGGCCATACCCCGAAGTCAGGGACGTGCTGGCGGCACTCCGCGAGCGAGGCTATCGCTTGGGGATCGTCTCCAACTGGAGCTGGAACCTGCGGCAGCGCGCGGCACAGGTGGACCTTGACCGCTTCTTTGAGGTAATCTGGTCTTCGGCCTACGCAGGCTGCAACAAGCCTCACCCTGCCATATTCCACCAGACTCTCGCCCAGATGCAGCCTGCGCTCCCTCCCAACCGCGCCCTGTACGTGGGCGACAGCTACTGGCACGACGTGGTCGGCGCGCGCGGCGCGGGCATGGATGCAGCCCTGCTCGATCGCCATGGAAAGGCGAACAGCCCCGACTGCCCCGTCATTCGCGATCTGTGGGGGATCTTGGATCTGTTGGGTGAGTAACCCTGCGCCCCCCAGGCCCGTGGCCTGGGCGGCCTAGGACTCGGTCTCGGGCGCCAGTCTCCAGGACACTGCCCCGTCGTGTCTCTCTGCGACGATCTTGCCCTCCATCTCCAGCACGTCCAGGTGCCCGACGACCTCAGAGACGGCCAGGAACGTGTCCAGCGGAGACCGGTCCGGAAAAAGGATCTCGGTCACTTCCCAGGTAGTGTGTGCCCCCGCACGGAGGGCGTCCATCACCCGTTCCAGCCTTCGCTCGTGGAACGCCATGCGCTTCGCCACCAACCCCGCGACATCGTGGATGGCCGGCCCATGGCTGGGCAGGGCAAGCGAGATATCCATAGCTGCCACCCGCCGTAGCGACTCCCGGTACAGCACCAGGCTCCGGGGACGTTCCGTCTCTCCGGGCGGAGGGGGCTCCACCACTGGGTTGGAGGAGATACCGGCCAATAGATGATCGCTCGAGAGGAGCGTGCCGCTCCCCGGCTCATACAGACAGATCAGGCCGGCCGCATGGCCCGGCGTATGGAGCACCTGCCAGTCACGACCGGCCAGGCGCAGGGCACTGCCCTCGTCCAGCGTCTTCTTCACAGCGACCGGGCGCGAGTACGCCTTCATGCCGCCCGTGATCGTGCCGATTGCCTGCATCACGTCCAGAGGGACGGCGGCCTCGATCAACAGCCCGGCGTAGAAAGAGAATCGCTGCTCGCGATCCCTCTGGAAATCGCCCACTGCGGCAACGTTCCAGGGATGCGTCCATACCTGGGCGCCGGAGGCATCGGCCAGATCGCGCGCCAACCCAAAGTGATCCACGTGCGCGTGCGAGACGACGATGCGCTCCAGGTCCGAAGGGGCATAGCCGAGCCGCCCAAGGCCGGCCTCCAGGGCGGCAGCCGTGTCGGGGTTCAGGGGGCCTGTGTCGATCAGCGTCAGGGGATCGCCGGGGGCATCGGCCAGGAAAACGCTGACCGGACCCACCGGGAAAGGCGTGGGCAGCTCGATGGCGTGCAGGTGTTCGATGCCGGTGTCCAGGATCATCCTCGGCTCTGAGAGGGGCCTCTTCGCTGGCCCGGGCAGGAGTATAACACGGTCGCCGGTGCGCGACAAGCACCGGTCTCGGTGCGGACCCGGCCCCGCGCGCTCACCGATTTGCGCGATCCAGGCCCGTGCGCTATACTGGAACATGCGAAGCGATACTACGGGCTTGCGGGTGTGACGCAGTGGTAGCGTACCTGCTTCCCAAGCAGGTTGTCGTGGGTTCGAATCCCATCACCCGCTCTGAATCAAGAGGGCTCCCGTTCAGGCGAGCCCTCTTTTTCGTCCCCGTATCAGGCTGTTTGACGCCTCTCCCTGGCCATGGTACAATTGCAGCCGATGAAGGAGACGGATCTACTGGCCCAAAGCCCGCTCTTTGCTCCTCTCTCCGCCGAGGACCGGGCCAGGCTGGGGAGGCAGCTTCTCCGCCGGGCCTTCGAGCGGGACGAGTATCTCTTCCTCGAAGGCGATCCGGCCGAGTGGCTGCTCTTTGTCGCCGAAGGCCAGGTGAAGATGGTCAAGCACTCCGAAGGAGGCCGGGAGACGATCCTTGCTACTTTTGGCCCCGGCCAGATCGTCGGTGAGGTGGGGGTGTTGGTGGGCGACGTCTATCCCGCCACCGCCCAG
The DNA here is from genome assembly GCA_963701775.1 of uncultured Chloroflexia bacterium. GTDB lineage: Bacteria > Chloroflexota > Anaerolineae > JAAYZQ01 > JAAYZQ01 > DAOQVR01. The sequence continues at coordinate 22,754 of CAVPBH010000017.1, read as the reverse complement.
GCCATGGAGCCGACCGTCACGGTGAGCCTGAGCCGCGCCGACTATGTGAGCTGGATTCGCGCCCGCCCCGATCTGGCCTGGGCACTGATCCAGGAGTTGGGCCGCCGCCTACAACACGCGCACGAGTCCATCCGCAGCATGGCGGTGGAAAAGGTCGAGCGGCGCGTGGCCCGCGTGCTTCTGCGGATGGCGTCCACGGCCGGCCAACGTCTCGAGGGAGGCACCGTGCTGATCACCCTCCCCCTCAGCCGGCAGGACATCGCCGACATGGCCGGCACCGTCATCGAGACGGCCATCCGCAGCATGAGCCGCTTTCAGAAGCTGGGCTACGTCGAGACCCGCGAAGGCCGCATCGTCCTCCTCAAGCCGCACCAGCTTGTAGCCATCGCCGAAGAACTGTAGCCTGGCCCCTTGTGGGCGCTTGTTTCGGAAACTATACTGCCTCTGCCAGGTCGTGCGCCATCTGGTGGTACCTGTCGTGAACCCCCAGCCCAATCTCCTCGGCTTCCACCTGGTCGAACGCCACCTCCAGTTCGCGCTGGTCTTCGGGGCTGAATAGCCGGTCCGCCATCGGGAATAGGACATGATCCTCTTTGTCGATGTGCGCCCGCAGCAGCCGGGCGTACCCCCCCAGCGCGTCCCTGACCTGCGCGATCGCCCCTGCGTCGCCCGACTTGGCCCCGGGAACTGCCTCGCGCGCGGCCCTCAGGAACCCTCGCCCCATCTCGTGTTCCTGCAGCATCACCGCAATCGGGCCCCCCTGGGCCGGCATCCCCCGCTCTCCCATCCGGACGAACAGCAGCTTTTCTTCCTTTGCATGGTGGCAGCGATCGGCCAAGTTCGAGAACAGGTCCAGCATCTGCTCGACCCTATCCGCATGCATCTGCCCGGTCGCTTCGATGTGGCTCGCCTCGCGCTCGGCCGCTCCGATTGCCAGCAGGATGATCTGGTGCTCGTGCATAAGTGTCTCAGTCGGTCTCATTTTGCCCTCCCTAACTCACTGTGGATAGAACTGTCGCAATTCTACCACGCCAGAAGGGGATTTGTATGACGAAGATCATAGATAGCGCGGCGCCGGACCGGGATTTGGCTAACCGTACTCCTTCACCGCACCCAGGAAGGCGGCGATGTTGGCCCAGGGGATGTCAGGCTCGTCGATGTCGTACGCCGGTCCCAGGATCAGCCCGGCACGGCCGAGCGTCTCGATGCGGAGCCTGACCTCGGCGCGGATCTGATCCGGTGTTGAGAAGCTGAATGTCGTCTGGTGTCCCACCGTGCCCCACAGGGCCAGCCGCGGGCCGAACCTCCGGCGGATGCGCGCCGCGTTCATATGCTCTGGCTCCAGGGGGTTGATGGCGTTCACGCCGATTTCGATCAGGTCCCCCAAGATCGGCTCGAAGTAGCCATCGCTGTGATAGAGGATCGGCAGTCCGGGCCGGACGCCGCGCGCCGCCTCGATGATCCCCGCCATGCGCGGCTTGAAGAAGCGCCGCCAGGTCTCCGGGCTCATGAACATCGTGCCCGGCATCCCCACGTCGTCGTCTAGGGCCAACACGTCGACCCCGGCGCGAGCCAGTGTTTCGGCGTTGCGGCGCGCCAGCTCTGCCAGCCGGTCAAGCAGGTACTCCGCCCACTCCGGCCGCTCGACCAGGTCGAGCAGGAACGCCTCCAGCCCGCGCAGCCGCCAGGCAGCCTCGAACAGCTCGCCGCCCAGGTGAGGCAGATTGCCCCCCGCAGCCATATCCCTCAGGTGCAGCGCTTCCACTTGCCCGGAAAGGCCCTCTGCCTGGTACGGCGCCGACAGGTCGGGGAAGGGGAATCGCTCCAGATCCTGCAGTGAGCGGGCGCCCGCCAGAGGGCTGGCATACGCCGGCTCCTGCGGGCGATAGCTCCACCTGGCATAGGTGGCTGTCTGGGAGGGGGTACCCAGGCGCGTGTCGGGGGCATAGGGCCGGGCCAGTGCGTCCAGCGCTTTCTCCTCGGGGGAAAGGGGGAACTCCACCATCTCCACGTCCACCAGGCCATCCCGGCAAAGGCCCGGCGGAGCCAGCTTTTCGATCTCTATGTGGTAGAAGCTGAGGGCGCACGGCACCCGATCCGGCTCGCCGCCGGCCATGGCTTCCAGCACCCGGTCTCTGCTATTCATGGTCTGGTTAGCCTCGCCGAGTCCTTGCCCACCAACCGAGGTGGGGGCGGGGAGCGACCGCCCCCACCTCAGACTCTCCCTACGCCGCGGCCGGCTGCTTCTTTGCCAGCCACTTCTCCGGCACAAAGAGCCTGAGCACGTTGCCCAGCCCTAGCGTGCCGATCACGTTGACCAGGAACACTACGAGCCCCAGCCCCATCAGGATGCCACCGGCCATGGCCGCCAGCACGTACGGGTCCCACATGCCCGCCGGATAGATGGTACGACGCAGCATGCCCTGCATCCCCGCCATGCCCATCGCGTAGGCGTTCGTGACCGCACCCACCACCCACAGCGCCAGGTGGACGTTCACCAGCTTGGGGAAGCGGTACTCCTTCTTGATCATCATCGGCACCAGCGCGTACAGCACGGCAAAGACCAGCGAGCCCACGGCCGTCAGCAGGAAGGTGTGTGCGTGCAGCGCAATGACCCACTGGGTGTTGTGGAACACCACGTTCAATCCAGTGTTGGCCTGGGCCAGCCCGGCCGCTCCTCCCATCAGGAAGCCAAAGATGGAAGCCAGGACGAACTTGAGCGGCGGTGTCATCTTGACGGGACGCGCCAGCCAGATGGTCATCAGCGCCGCAAAGATTGTCAACCCCATCGTAAAGAACTCACCCCAGGTGACGAACTGCCCCGAGAGCAGCTTCATCCACCCCGGCTGCGGCCGGTCCCCCAACAGGTGGTGGCTCCACACGCCCATGCTCACCAGCAGGTCGACCATGATCACCGTCTTGACCACGTTGGCCCCAAACAGCTCACGCCCCACCAGCAGCGGGATCAGCAGGTACCAGATGCCGGCGGAGTAGATCAGCACGTTGCCGTCGGCCACCATGTCCAGCCCCCACCAGAACCAGTTCTTGTAGACCAGGGCGTTCACCGCGCTTGGGTCGAGCGGGGCTTTGAACAAGGCGGCCAGCCCATACACCAGGATCAACGCCCCGGCCGTCAGCAGCACAAAGGCATTGATCACCGTGTCGATCGAGCCCCGGCCCACGGCCACCAGGAACACCGGCAGCCCGTTGTGGTCCAGGTTGGGCGCTCCCTTGTCTTCCTTGCCCAGCCACTTCAGCAGGCGGTTGATGCCAAAGGCCGAGCGCAGGAATCCCCAGAAGCTGTACGTGTGAGGATTGCCTTTGCTGAGCACTGTGCTGAAGAGGTTGAAGGCAAACAGCAGGATGTTGATCATGATGATCGCGGCGCCAACGGCAAAGGCGATCGTGCTGATGACCGGCATGCCCCGCTCAAATGCCACAGGAAGCGGCCAATAGAGGGTGTACAGCGAGTGGAACATCCCAAAGAACCCCGCGCTCCAGCAGATCAGCACTCCGATGGGTTGCAGGAAAAAGTTGGCCACCTCCAGCTTCTTGTGCCGCACCTCCTTCTTCAGCAGGAAGGGGACCAGGTAGTAGAAGGCGCCCATGATCGCCATGTAGACAAAGCCGTAGATGCCTACGATCGGGTGTGCCGTCATCATCGAGTAGTAGAGCTCTTCCTGCGTCGGCTCTGTTCCCAGCCGGATCGCATTCAGGACCCCTTCCATCGGTTTCAGGGCGTCGATGTCGTACTGCTGAGTCCGCATCAGCAGCCCTTCGAAGCCGGAGAGGGCGAGGAACAACAGGCCCACCACGGCAAAGCGCAACGTCCACTTCTCTTGCCAGCCTAGCTGAGCCATCTTCTCTTCTCCTCGCTCATTCGGTCACGGTGATCGCATCCTCGACAAACATCTCGGAATGCCGGGGACCCGAATACTCTGTGGAGCGCACGTCGTAGCTGCCGGCGGCATCGAACTTCCAGACGATGCTGTTCGTCATGCCGGGGAGCACCTGCATCTGGAAGACGAGGCTGCCGTCTTTCCGGAAGACGCCAAAGCCGTAGGTCACGTCCTTGGACGTCGCCGCAAACTCCACATACTCACCGGCCTTGACCTCCATCGGGGGGAGTGTGAACTCATAGTTCTCGATCTCGATGGCAAAGCTCTTGGCAGGATCGGGCTTGGACCAGAGCAGCCAGCGCTGCCAGGGTACGGCGGGGGACAGGGTAATGATGTTGACGGCCAAGAACACACCGATCAGCACAAACAGCCAGCGCTTCTCGCGCGGGTCCATGCCATGCTTCTCTGCGCCCTTGCCGTGCCGAGCTGCGCTCTTGGGCTGCTTCTTGGCACTCGTCTTCTTTGCGCTCATCGTTTGCCTCCTTTCGCGCGCACTTTGAAGGCAAACCAGAGCACGAACACGGCCACCAGCACCACAAAGGCCGTGTACGACCACCAGACGACATCGGTAATGTGCATAGGAACCTCCTCGTGATAAGGCACTTCATTGTGAATACGCAACGGAGCGAATTCCTTAACCCGGGAGCCATGTTCTCATTGTCCTGTTGGCCTCCCCTCCTTTCTGAGTCACCCGGCCCGCCTTAGAAGCGGATATCCCTATCCGAATTATACCGGAAGCCGGACCGGCAGGCAACCTGCCCGGCCTAGGCCAGGGCGTGCTCGAGCGCCTGGTTCAGATCGCTGACCAGGGGCTCGACGCCCAGATGATGCTCGCGCGCGCTGTCTGCCAAGGTGTGGTAAGGCGCGATGTAGCAGCCGGCGCAGCTCATGCCGTACCGGGCAAAGACGAGGATTGCCTGAGGATACTCCTCTACGATTCTCTGCACCAGGCTCTCCGCTGTGATTGGCTCTTTCGGTTGTGTCATCTTCTGCACCCTCATCGTCCCGATCATAGCACGGCCCGCCGTATCCCCGGTATGATTTTGGTCATAGCCGCGGGGCACGCTTGGGTACAAGCGGCTGGGATGGTATACTGCGCCAGGAGCCCTGCCCTGTGCGACTCGACGCACGGCCTGGACCGAGGGGCAGGATCAGGCTCGACGCCCGTTCCGGGAGGGTTCATGCAGTGAAGTGGATGACCATGCGGGAGACATGGAAGCAGAAGGCCGCACAGCTTCAGCAGGACACCTATGCCCTCTACCTGGCCTATCGCGATCCGCGGGTTTCGTGGGCTGCCAGGGTATGGGCTGCTTGTGTGGTGGCCTACGCTCTCAGCCCGATCGACCTGATCCCCGATTTCATTCCCGTCTTGGGCTATCTTGACGACTTGCTCCTGATACCGCTGGGCATTGCCCTCGCGCTGCGCATGATCCCGCCCGAGGTGATGGCCGACAGCCGCGCCAAGGCCCAGGAGGCAATGGGCCAAGACCGGCGCCTGGGCAAGGTCGCAGCCGCCGTCATTGTCACCGTCTGGCTATTGGTGATCGGGCTGACCGCCTTTCTGTTGGTGCGCGCTTTCAGGCGGTAGCCCTTCCGGGTGTAGGGCGCCCTGCCCAGAGGTCTGAGCTTGCTCGGATCCTCTCGCCACCGCTCAGAGAACTGGACAGCATCGGCTGCTGGATGTAAGATAGGGGCGCTCAGGGGCCTTCTCGCAAGTGAAAGACCTTGTTCCCAGTGCACTGAGGCATTATGGCTGATTCTCAACCGGCACAGGCGACCTCCCCCGGCGGACAACGCCCATCAACCTTCCGCGCCTTGCGCCACCGCAATTTCAAGCTTTTCTTCTACGGCCAGCTAATCTCCCTCGTCGGCACCTGGATGCAGGTCATCGCCCAGCAGTGGCTCGTCTACCGGCTGACCGGCTCGGCGACCATGCTCGGCACCATCAGCCTGCTGGGCATCATTCCCTTGGTGCCCATGGCGCTGTGGGGCGGGAGCCTGGCCGATCGCTTCCCCAAGCGCAAAATCCTCGTCCTTACCCAGTCGACGATGATGTTGCTGGCTCTCCTCCTGGCAGCGCTCGTCTACGCCGGCGTGGTGCAGGTCTGGCACGTGATGGTGCTGTCGGTCCTGCTGGCCGCTGCCAACGCCCTCGACATCCCGGCCCGCCAGGCCTTTATCGTCGAGATGGTCGAAGGCAAGGAGGACCTGGCCAATGCCATCGGCCTGAACTCGGCCATCTTTAACGGCGCCCGCGCCATCGGCCCGGCGCTGGCCGGCATCGCCGTTGCGGCCACCGGCGAAGCGGGCGCTTTTCTTGCCAACGGCCTCAGCTTCCTTTTTGTGATCGCCAGCCTGCTCCTCATGCGGCTGCCGCCCCACACCGCGCCCGAGGGCCGGCCTCCACTCGCCTCCCACCTGGGCGAGGCAGTGCGCTATGTGCGCAGGGAGCAGGTGGTGCTGATCCTCATCAGCCTGGTAGCCGTCTCGGCTTTCCTCTCGATGCCCTATTCGACGCTGCTGCCGGTCTTTGCCAGCAAAGTGCTGAACATCAGCGCGCAGCCGGTGATTGATTTCGTCTGTGGTCCCGACTCGGCCCTGGGCATGGCGTGCAAGTCTCCCGACGCGCTGACCTATGGGCTGCTGATGGCGGCCACGGGCGTGGGGGCGGTCATAGGGGCCTTGTTTGTCGCCTCGCTTCGCCCCACCGCGCGGCGCGGCGGGTGGCTGACGCTGGGCAACCTCGGGTTCCCGGCGCTCGTCGTCCTCATGGCCCTCTCGCGCTCTTTTCTTTTCTCTTGTGTGATCCTCCTGGGGATCGGCTTCAGCTTCGTGGCACAGAACGCGCTGGTCAACACGCTGATCCAGGTCACGGTGCCCGACAAGCTGCGCGGCCGGGTGATGGGCTTCTACTCGCTTACCTTCCAGGGGATGATGCGGATGGGGGGAATGCAGGCCGGGGTCATGGGCGATGCCCTGGGCGCTCCGATCGCCGTGGGCATTGGCGGGGTGATCTGCCTGGCGTATGGCCTCTTCGTTGCGCTGCGCTACCCGAAAGTGCGCGAGATGGCGTAGGCTTGGCCCGAGCCGCTGTCAGATGTCGAGTACGGCAAGGTCTCCATCGGCGGCCTGGCGCGCAGGTGTGTGAGGCCCAAGCTCAGGCTTCGCTCTGGCCCAATTGCTCCACGCGCAGTTGCGCTGCATCCAGCTCGGCCTGGCAGTGCCGGGCGAGGCGCATGCCCTGCTCGTAGGAGGCGAGCGCCTCCTCCAGGGTCAGGTCGCCCTCTTCCAGCCGGCGGACGGTGGCCTCCAACTCGCGGTACGCCTCTTCGAACGATGGCTCGGTCTCTTGTGTCATTCGTGACTCCTCCGGAGAATGGTCTATTCCCTCTTTGTGCCCTTCGTGTCCTTCGTGGATCGCCCTGCCACCGCCCCAAACTCGCCATCGCGCACCCGCACGGCAAGCGCATCACCGGGCTCTACCTGCGCTACGCTGGCGACGACCGCCCCGCCTTCCTCGTGCCGCACGATGGCGTAGCCACGCTCCAGCGTGGCCAGCGGGCTCAGCACCTCCAGGCGGGCCTCTAGGCCGGCTAGCCCCGCCTGCCGGAGCTTCAGCGTGTGCAGCAGAGATCGCCCCGCCCGGACGACCAGCTCGTCGGCCTGCTGCCTGCGCGCATCGATACGCGCCTGGGGGGATGCCCGTTCCAGGCTGTGCGCCTGCCGCTCGATCGCTTGGCCCGCCTCAGCCAGCCGCATCTGCATTCTTCGCTCCATCTGGTCCTGCCAGATCTCGATGCGCTGCCGGATCTCGGCCTGGTCGGGGGTAGCGAGCTCGGCCGCCGCCGTCGGCGTCGCCGCGCGCACGTCGGCCACGAAATCGGCGATGGTGAAATCGGTCTCATGCCCTACCCCACTCACCACAGGGTGCCGGCAGGCGGCCAACGCCCGCGCCACACGCTCGTCGTTGAAGGCCCACAGCTCCTCCAGCGAGCCCCCGCCTCGAACCAGCAGGATTGCATCGACGTCGTCGCGGGCGTCGATCGTCTGGAGTGCGGCCACGATCAACGGCGGTGCCTGCTCCCCCTGTACCATCGTCGGTGCCAGGAGGACGCGTGCCAGCGGAAAGCGCCTCTGCAGCACCCTGAGCACATCCTGCAGAGCGGCTGCCTGGGGCGAGGTGACAACGCCCAGCACGCGGGGAAAGGCAGGCAGGGGCTTGCGCTCCCGGTCAAACAGCCCCTCGGCCCTGAGCTTGTCTCGTAGCTGCTCAAAGCGGGCGTGCAGGTCCCCCTGTCCGGCGGGGAGGAGCTGGTCGACGTAGAGTTGGACCGTGCCTCTCTGACCGTAGACTGAGACGTACCCGTGGGCGATGGCTGCATCCCCCAACGCCGGCTGCCAGGCCAGCCTCGCGGCCACGTTGCGCCATGCGACGCAGCTCAGCGCCGCCTCCGCATCCTTCAGGGTGAAATAGATGTGCCCGGGAGCAGACCGGGCGAAATTCGAAATCTCGCCGGCAAGCCACACGTCCTGCAGCGCCAGGTCGTCTTCCAGCAGTTGCCGGACATATCCTGCCAGCTCAGAAACAGCCCAAGTCTTCATGCGCCCGCATCCTTGCTTCCTGCACCCTGTGACTCACGGCTCCCAGTCCACTCGCCATCGGTGTCCTCAGAGTTCTTCATCCCCTCAGTGATTCACCGCGCGGACAATCGCCTCGGCCACCACCTCGGCCGCGTACGCCCCCACCAGGTTCACGTCCGCTGCCTTTTTTCCGGTCGCCAGGGCAAACAGCGTATCACCGTCGAGCATCGTGTGCGCCGGCCGGATGGCCCGGGCCAGCCCGTTGTGGGCCATCTGGGCTACCTTATTCGCCCCTTCCTTGGTCAGTCGCGCATTGGTGGCCACGACGCCGATCACGGTGTGGCTGCGCCCGGCGAAACGCAGCACCGTCTTGCCGACCAGCCCCTTCATCGTCGCCAGCGTGTCGGCCCAGCCTTCCCCGCTGAGAGGCCGAGCCCCGGCCAGAATCTGCCCGGTGTGCGGGTCCACGACGTCCCCAAAGGCGTTGACAACGACAATCGCCCCGACTACGAGCCCCCCGCCGAGATCGACGCTGGCCGTGCCGGTGCCGCCTGGGGAAGCGTGCCCCGTCCCCAGCACTTTGCCGACCGTGCAGCCGGTGCCGGCACCCACCCGGCCCTCCGCCACGGGGCCGTCGCCGGCTGCGCTGCACGCGGCGTAGCCCATGGCCGCGTCCGGCCGGACGTCGGCGCGGCCCACGTCCAGGTCAAAGACCACCGCCGCCGGCACGATCGGCACTCTGGCCACCCGCACGTCGAATCCGATTTTGTGCTCCTCCAGCCAGCGGACAACCCCACCGGCCGCATCCAGGCCAAACGCGCTGCCCCCGGCCAGCAGCACCGCGTGCACCCGCTCCACCGTGTGCAGCGGCCGCAGTAGGTCGGTCTCGCGCGTCCCCGGTGCCCCACCCCGCTGGTCCACTCCGCCGACGGCACCACCCGGCGGGCAGAGCACCACCGTGCAGCCGGTCATGGCTTCCTGGTCCGTTGCGTGCCCCACGCGAATGCCGGGCACGTCGGTGATAGAGCGCGTCCAGGCCTTGGCCATAGTCCTCCTTACGCTCCCAACAGGGCCACGATGCGGTCGAGTATCCGTTCCGCCACCTCGTCCTTGGGCAGGAGAGGAAGATCCTCTGATCTGCCGTCGGCCTCGATGAGCGTCACCTGGTTCATCTCAGAGCCCATCGCCTGGCGGGCATCGTTGGCGACGATCAGGTCCAGCCGCTTGCGCCGGAGCTTATCCTGGGCGTTTTCGATGACCTTCTCAGTCTCGGCCGCAAAGCCGACGATGACCTGTCCGGTCCGCCGCAGGCCGGCGACCCTGAGCAGGATGTCCGTCGTTCGCACCAGCTCGAGAGTGAGCCGTCCCTCGCCCTTCTTGATCTTCTGCCCGGCCACAGACGCCGGGCGGTAATCGGCCACTGCCGCAGCCATCAACAGCACATCGGCCTGGGGCAGCGCGGCCAACACGGCCTCTTCCATCTCGGCCGCCGTCTCGACTTCCACCAGCCTGGCGCCGTAGGGGGCGGGCCGGCCGGTGGTGCTGATCAGCGTGACTTGCGCCCCCCGGTCGCGGGCTGCGCGCGCCAGCGCATAGCCCATCTTGCCCGACGACCGGTTGCTCAGCGCTCGGACGGGATCCAGCGGCTCCATCGTGCCCCCGGCCGTGACACGACGTGCCGCCCGGCAAGCGCTCCCGGCCGCGCCAGCGTCCAGCACGCGGCATCCAGGATCTCTTCCGGCTCGGCCATCCGCCCCACGCCGCTTGCCCCGGAGGCCAGCCGTCCTTCTCCTGGGCCCACCAGTACCGTGTCGTGCATCTGGCATAGCCGGGCGACGTTGGCCTGGGTCAGGGGGTTCGCCCACATCTGGCTCTCCATGGCCGGTGCGAGCAGGATCGGCGCCCGGGTCGCCAGTGCCGTGGTGGTCAGCATGTTGTCGGCCATGCCTGCCGCGAGCTTGGCGATGGTGTTGGCCGTGGTCGGAGCGATGATTAGCAGGTCGGCGCGCTTGGCCAGGGAGACATGGCCTATCTCCGTCTCAGCCAGCAGGGCGAACATCTGCGTGACCACCGGCCGGTGCGTCAGCGCCTGGAAGGTGAGCGGGGCGACGAATTCCCTTGCCGCGTCCGTCAGTATGACGTCGACCAAGGCGCCCGCCTGTACCAGGTGGCTGCACACGGCGGCAGCCTTGTAGGCGGCAATGCCTCCAGTCACACCCAGGACGATCGATTTCGCTTTGAGGATCATAATCCCCCCATGTCGTCTGTCACCCTGCACAGCGAAGGGTCTCTCCTACGGCTCAGAGAGTTGATTCATCTCCCAGACCAACCGAAGACCCTCCAGCGTCAGCCATGGGTCGATCGCGTCAAAGACCGTCGTTTCGGCCGCGAGCAGGGGGGCGAGTCCACCGGTGGCGATCACCTTGAGCTCGGGCCCCAGCTCGGCGCGGAACCGCGCCACCAGCCCTTCGACCAGCCCGACGTAGCCGAACAGCAGCCCCGATTGCATGGCCTGGATTGTATTCTTGCCGATCACCGAAGGCGGCCGCACTAGGTCGATCCGGGGCAGCTTGGCGGTACGCTGCGTCAGCGCTTCGGCTGCGATTCCCAGGCCCGGGGCGATGGCTCCCCCAAGGTAGTCGCCCGTCGCTGAGAGCAGGTCAAAGGTGGTCGCCGTGCCGAGGTCCACCACACACGCAGGTCCCCCATACCGCCGGTAGGCCGCCACCGCGTTGACCACCCGGTCGGTGCCTACTTCTTTGGGGTTGTCGAGCAGGATGCGCACCCCGGTGTGTACTTCGGCATCCACCACCAACGGCTTGTGGCCCAGGTAGCGCTCCGAGAGCTTCTCAAAGAGGGCGGTGACTGGGGGAACAACGCTGGCAATGATGATCCCCTCGATGACAGCCGGTGGCTGCCCGGAGCGTTCCAGTAGATCCAGCACCAACATGCCGTATTCGTCGGCCATCCGGTGACCATCGGTCGCCACACGCCAGTGAGCCACCAATTCTGGGCCGCTATACAGGCCCATTACGACATTGGTGTTGCCAATGTCAATGCAGAACAGCGCCATCTCTCCTCCGATCTCGGCACTCTGAATGGGAGGCGTGCCCGCTCTTGCCTGCTGCGCTCTTGAGGAAGACGCCCGTCCCGGCAGCCCTCTCCGCCGGGCGCTACCCCCCTTGGCCCAGCAGCCAGGGAAGAAGCCAGGTGAGCAGGATCCACACTGCCACGGCAATGATCACGATAATCCAGATCCGGCGCATGGCCGCCGCCGGGTCTCGCGGCTTCTTGGGTTCCTTTGGCTTGGGCAACGGCTTATCGCAGCGCCAGCAGATATCACGGCTATCCGGGTTGTACACTCCACAGTTGGGACAGTCCATTGCGCTCTCTCCCCTTGGATCTGTCCATAGTATACCGCAAAGCAAGGTTGATGTCTATCTAGTCCTAGCCTGACAAAAGTCATAGGCACCGGCTCCCAGTTTGGTATACTATACGCATGGCAGAACCAGGGAGCGAAGAAGTGAGCAGCGATACTTGTGCATTGCGCCTTGATCCTTGTGCATTTTGCATTGACCTGGATGCGATGGCTCGCCGCCCTCTACCCGGGGCGATCGCGGCGGCGGCCGTGGCCGCTGCGATGGGCGCTGCCCTGATCGCCAAGTCGGTGCGTGTGGCACTCCGTCACCAGGAGCTGGGTGGCCGAGACCGTGCCGAGATGGAGGAGTTAGTCGGGCAGACAGGCCAGACCGTCAAGGTTCTGTTGGACCTGGCCGGCGACGATACCTTGGCGTATCGCTCCGTCCTCGACACCCGCGCGATGGCGGCGCACGAGCCGGCGCGGCAGCGGGCGTGGATGGCGGCCGCAGAGGTTCCCCTACGCCTCGCCGAGCTGTCTGCTCCTCTGGAGGAGTCGATCCCTGCTCTGTTCGATTGTTGCCCACCCGTCGTTCACCTTGATCTGCAAATCGGCGCCTCGTTGCTGCGCGCCGCGAGTGAGGGGGGACGGCTGGCGGCAGAGGAGAACCTGGAGAACTGTGGAGAGTGTGACGAGGCCGGATTGCTCCGGCGCAGACTGGCCGTATTGAGGGAGCCCCTACTTGATTGAGATCCGCCTATTTGGCGATTTGAGGCGGTATGCAAAAGATGCCAGGCCCGCCTCGGACACAATCCTATACCTGCCGGCGGCCGAAACGGCGACCGTGGGACAGGTGCTGGCCCGCATCGGCATCGACCCCGGCGAGGTCAGTCACGTCTTTTTGAATGGGCGCTTGCTGCCCCGTGCCCTCTATCCCATCACCTTGGGCTACCCGCTGGCAGCCGCGAGGCCCCTTACGCCGGAAGGCCACTGGAGCATGCCCGTTCAAGAGGGTGACCGGGTTGGGATCTTTCCCGCCAACATGGGAGTCGTAGTTGTCTGACGAGAAACGCGAGGTGATGCCATGATCAAAGGGTGTCCTGGGGCAATCGTCTTCAAGGACGCACGCCCTGACTATATCGACTGCCCTCACTGCGGCCACGAGATGGAGATCTGGTCCGACGAGCCGATCGCTCGTTGCCCCAACTGCCACTTGTGGGTAAGCAAGGAGCGGGGAGTATCCTGCATCGACTGGTGCAAGGCGGCTGCCCAGTGCATCGGCCTGGAGGCGTATGAGCGCCTGAAGCGCACCCGGCCGCCCGAGGAGGTGGTGGATGAGCTCCGTTCCGCTGTATGACGCGCTCGCGCCCGACTATGACCGCTTTGTGAACTGGCCGGCGCGACTGGCCCACGAGCTGCCCTTCCTGGAGCGCCTCTTCCGGGCATGCGGCGTGCAGACCGTGCTGGACTCGGCCTGCGGCTCGGGGCAGCATGCCATCGCCCTGGCTCAACGCGGCTACCGGGCCACAGGTGCTGACCTGAGCGCGCCGATGGTTGAACAGGCTAGGCGGAATGCTTCTGCCGCTGGCCTCGAGATCCCCTTCGCCGTGACCGGCTTTGGACGGCTCTCCGGCCTCGACCACGTCTTTGATGCGGTGCTCTGCCTGGGGAACTCGCTTCCTCACCTGCTGACTCCCTCCGCGGTGGCGGAAGCCCTGGCCGATTTCGCTTCCGTGCTGCGCCCCGGGGGATTGCTCGTCATCCAGAACCGCAACTTCGACCATGTCTGGGAAGCGCGCGAGCGCTTTATCGGTCCCCAGTCCTACCGGGGCGCCGACGGCGAATGGCTATTCGTCCGCTTCTACGACTTTCACGAGGACACGGTCACCTTCAACATGGTCCGGCTGCGCCGGACCGAGGCCGGCTGGGCGCAGGATGTCGATGCTACCGAGCTGCGCCCCATCTTCCGCGACGGGCTGGCGGCAGCCCTCGCTGCAGAAGGGTTTGGTGAGGTGACCCTCTACGGGGGGTACGACGGCTCGGCCTTTGACCCCGCCCAAAGCGGAGACCTGATCGCGGTCGCACGGAAAGACTGAGCGGCGGGATCGCCATCCCGCCATAATACGAGGGGAGCTTGCTGCCGGGCAAGCCCCCCTCTCTCAGTCATAGCAGCCGCTGGCGCATGAGCCGCGGCGGCAGCGAGCCGCTGCCCAGCAGGGCGTCGTGCACCTGGCGCAGTGAGGCCTCCGGGTGGGCGCGGCGGTAGTCCGCGACCAGCTCCAGGATGGCCAGCTTGCCCATCAGATACGATTGCGGCTGGGTAGGGCTCTGGGTGTAGCGGCGCACTTCGGCAAGGGCGTTGGTCGGCTCCAGGCTGCACTCCTGGACCAGGAACTGCACCGCTTCGTCCACGCTCATGCCCCGCGTGTGCAGCGAGACATCCAGGATGATTCGTCCCGCCCGCCAGAGCTGGTCCGATAGCCGCCCCAGCCGCTGGATCGGCTGGGAGATGAACCCCATCTTCTCGAGCAGCTCCTCGCAGTAGAACGCCCAGCCTTCGATGAACAGGGTGGCGAGGAACGACCCCATGCGGCGCGGGATCGTCTCCTGCCGATTGGCCCAGACCAGTTGCAGGTGGTGGCCCGGATAGGCCTCGTGCAGGGCCGTGATCGGCAGCTTGGCCCAGTAGTGCCCCCGCAGCTTCTGCTCCTGTTCCTCGGGCGGGGCGCCGGGATCGACGGGCGTGACGATAAAAATCCCCTCCTGCTTCTCTTCCAGGATGCCAGGCGGCATGTAGGCGGCGTAGGGGATGATGGGACGCAGGTAGGCGGGGGTCTCGATGATTTGCAGCGTCTCACCGGGCGGTATAGAGGCGATCCCCTGGTCGATCACATACTGGCGGATAGCTGCCATCTGCTCGCGATAGGCGTCGAGCAAGCCCTCGGCCGTAGGGTGGTCCGCCTTGGCTGCTTCGAGCAACTCCTTGACTGACTTGCTCGGATCGATCTCGGCGGCCACGGCCTCCATCTGCGCCCGGGTAGCGTGGAACTGCTGCCAGCCCGTCTCCAGCAGCCGGTCGGCGTCATAGTCCACCATGTGGTCTTCGCGCAGCATCTCGTCGAACAGCTCGCGGCCGGCGGCAAAATCACCGGCAGCTTGCGGAAGCACCTCGCTCTTGACCCACTCGGCATAGGCCTGCACCGCTTCGCTGGCCGCCTGGCCCGCCTCCATGAGCTCCGGCACCAGCTCCGGGGCCGCCTCGCCGGCCATGTAGGGAAGCAGCCCCAGGAAGAGCCCCGGCAGCTGCTCGGCCTGCTCGAGCGTGGTCTCGGCCCAGACGCGCGGCACTTCGGCCGGGACGGTATTCCGCTTTCCGTCTTCGAGCACTCGGGGCACTTCGCGCACTCGGCCCAGGGCCGAGCGCAGCCGGTCGGGCAGGGGGGCAAACTCCTTGATCAGCAGCAGGAACACACCGCCCGCTGCCTCGTCCAGGTATCCCCCGGGATTGCGCAGGTGGCCCTTGAGCTTCTCGTACTGCCGGACGAACTGCTTCAGGATCTGGACAAGAAGCTGCTGGTCGATCCGGGCGTCCAGGCCAAAGCCCGAAGTGTCCATCGCCTGCATCTCCTCCAGAGCCCCCCGCAGCTCGCGATAGTCGCTCTCGATAGCGGCTGCCGACATGTCCGCCAGCCGGTCATCCCAACGATGGTCGCCGAGCTGCGTCGCGGCGACCGGGTTGCGCTCCAGCAAGCGCTCCAAGAAGTGCTCTGCCTTAGCGTAGAATGCCTTTTCCGTCATTTCATCCTCCCTCTTCGTAGTAGCGACTTGTCGTTTCTCTATGGCCGGCTCAGTTGCAGGATTATACCGCTCCTGGCCGGAAGCTTGACAGCGTACGGTGCGCTGGCGGGCACATCGGGCCACGCCTCCCCGCTCAGCACGTCCACGGCAGCAAAGGGCCCGGCATACGCCGAGTTCAGCTCCAGGCTGACCTCCTGCGCCATATAGTCCAGGTTTAGCAGGACCAGGAAGAGCTCTTCGGGTGAGCCATCGCTCGCAGGCGCATGGCGGGTGTAGGCGAGAATCATCTCGCTGCCCGTGACCTTGGCCGCGGCAAAAGAGCCCCTCAGCAGCGCCGGATGGGCCAAGCGCAGCGCGGCAAGCGACCGGTAGTGCTCGAGAAGTGACCCGCCCACCCCCGACTGCTCCTCCACCGAGATACCATCGTCTGGCTTGTTGTTGCGATCGCCCGGCTTGAACCAGGCCGCCATGCCTGACCCGGCCTCGGCCGTGTACCAGTCCATCGGCTCCCGCCTGTACTCGTCCCAGTAGGGATTGCCCCGTCCTTTCGTGCCCTTCGTCCCGATCTCTTCGCCATAGTAGATCATTGGCGTGCCGGGCATGGTCAGCAGCAACGTGGCGGCCGACCGGGCGCGCTCCCAGTCACCGCCCACGTCAGACATAACGCGGTCGGTGTCGTGGTTGTTCAGGAACTGAACGATCTGGTAGCCCGGAGGAAACAGGTTGTTCTCCGCCAATACGGTGAGCCGGGCCATCTTGGGCTCGTCGGCGCCCGCGAGAGCGCTATCTTCGCTCGCGTCGTTGCTTCCCGCCAGGGACCCGTACAGCGGAAAGTTGAATAGGGCGTCGAAGGCCTCATCATACCACGTGGTCAGGTTCCGGGCGTTCATGTCCCACACCTCGCCCAACAGGAACGAGTCGGGGTTGAGGCCGCGCATCTCCTTGCGGAGTGCCTGCCAGGTGCTGAGCGGCACCTCTTTTGCCACGTCACAGCGGAACCCGTCTACCCCATCAGTGTAGTCTCCGTCCCCGTCCAAGTCCATCCAAAAACGGGCGATCTCCAGCACATAGTCGACGACCTCGGGGTTTCCGTGGTTGAGCTTGGGCATGTCCTTGTAGCCGCCAAAGGCCTGATACGTCGTGTGCGCGTCGTTGGTCCACAGGTACCAGTCCGAGTACCTGGACTGCGGGTTTCCCATGGCATCCCTGAAGAAGGGATGAAGGTTCGAGGTATGGTTGACGACCAGGTCCAGGATCACCCGGATCCGCTTCAGGTGGGCGGCCTCGACCAGGGCCTGCATATCCTCCAACGTGCCATAGTCTGGGTTCACGGCCATATAGTCCGTCACGTCGTACCCGTGATAGCTGGGGCTGGGGTGGATGGGCAGCAGCCAAACGGCGCCGGCATGGAGGCTCTCCACGTAGTCCAGTTTGGCCGTCACGCCGGCCAGGTCGCCGGTGCCGTCGCCGTTAGCGTCGTAGAAGCTCCGGACAAAGACTTCGTAGAGAATCCCTTCCGAAAACCAAGTAGGGCCATCCACCACCGGCTCCGGCGTAGGCGTGTAGACGATGCTGGGTTGGGGCGTGTCCGTAGGCTGCGGTGTTTGCGTGGGACTCTGTGTGGGAAGCGAGGTTTCTGCCGGCACAGTGCTGCAGCCAACCACTAGCAAGGCAGACAACCAAATCAGTGCCCAAGCACGGACGCGAAGGTTCATGAGCCGTCTCCTTTTGGGTGAGTACTGCTCTGGCATTATCCTAGAGTTCGCGCTGGCTGTCAAACCCTTCCCCTCGCAGCCCGCGGGCCCGGGCAGATTTGGCGGGGAGCCGGCGGGATTCAACGTTGCATCGCTGCGCCATGGTGCGGTATACTTGTCCTGCCAGGCGCTGGCGATACACAGCACTTCGGGAGTCCGGCCCGCGCCGGGGTGAAGCCATGCTCGATCGAGGAGGCAAGTCCGTGCCGGAACGAGGTCCGCTCAAAATCGCATTGGTAGAGCCTTACGATTGGTCCGTCGACGGAGGGGTGCAGCGGGTCGTAGCGTCCCTTGACCGGACCTTCCGCGAGCTTGGTCACGAAGCCAAGATCATCGCGCCCTATTCCTCTGGATCGCTGGGCGGCCGGCCATTGCCGCCCAGCCTGATTGCTATCGAGCAAGCCGTCCTTGCCTTGAGGGCGGACGGCTCGAAAGTGAGGATGGGCCTGTCTCTTGAGGTCCATTCCCTGGTTAGGGGCGTTCTCCTCCAGGAGCAGTTCGACGTCATCCACATGCACGAACCCTTGATGCCGACCGTCTCCCTGTCCACTCTGATCAATGCCCAGGCGTGTCCCAGGTGCACGGTCGTCGGCACGTTCCACGCCTACCGTAGGACTTCGCCCGGTTACCTGCCGGTCACGCCCATCTTGAACCGGTGGCTTGAGCGTCTCGATGGCCGCATTGCCGTGTCGGAAGCGGCCAGGGACACGGTATTGCCCTACTTTCCCGGAGACTACCGCATCATCCCCAACGGCGTTGACGTGGCGCGCTTCGGCGCGGCGAACCTGGAGCCGGTCCTCGGCTTCAAGAATGGGCGGTTGACAGTGCTGTTCGTGGGCCGGCTCGACCGGCGCAAGGGGTTCCCCTACTTGCTGGAGGCATTCCAGGTGATCCGGGAATCGGTACCGGCCGTCCAGATGATCGTCGCGGGAGCCTATGCCCCGGAGGACGTGGAGGGCTACCAGCGCAAAGTCGAAGAAGAGCAGATGGACGTGCACTTTGTCGGCCGAGTGTCGGACGAGGATCTTGCCCGCTACTACCACACAGCCGATGTCGTCTGCTTCCCTTCGACGGGCAGCGAGAGCTTTGGCATTGTGCTACTGGAGGCGATGGCCGCCGGCCGGCCCATCGTGGCCTCGGCCATCCCCGGCTATCGCGAGGTCATGCGCCACGAGATCGAGGGCCTCTTCGTCCCTCCCAAGGACGCCCTGGCACTGGCCGGTACCCTGATCCGCCTTCTGCGCGACGAGCCGTTGCGCCGGCGGCTGGGCGAGGCCGGGCGGGCGAGGGTCCCCCGCTACTCCTGGGATCGGGTCGGCCAGGAAACCCTGGACTTTTACTACGAGATGCGCGATCGCCAGCAAGCCCAGCCATGATGGCGATGGACAGCATGGACTCCGGCTCGATCCAGCCACAGCCCGCCGGCAGGTTGGTCCACCATCCCCAGTTTCCTTCGCAGTGGATCTCCTCCCGAACCGTCGATGTCTGGCTGCCCCCGGGCTACGAGCAGGGCGGCCGGCGTTTTCCGGTCCTCTACATGCACGACGGGCAGAACCTTTTTGATGCCAAAACGTCGTACATCGGAGTGGATTGGGGTATGGCCGAGGCGATAGAGCGCCTGATGGCCCAGGGCCGACTCGAGGGCGCGATTGTTGTGGGCATTTGGTGTACAGATCTGCGCAAGCGGGAATACCTGCCACAGGTGCCGATCGAGTCATCCAAGTGGGCACGGTCCAGGGCCAAGGCGTTGTACGGAGGCCCTCCGCTCTCAGACGGCTACCTGCGGTTCCTGGTCGACGAGCTCAAGCCCTACGTCGATGCCCACTACCGGACTCGGCCGGAGCGCGAGGGCACCTTCATCATGGGCTCCAGCATGGGCGGGCTGATCTCCATCTATGCCCTGTGCGAGTATCCGCACGTGTTCTGCGGAGCAGGGTGTCTCTCGACACATTGGCCGGCGGCTCGGAAGTGGATGATTGCCTACCTGCGGGAGACCTTGCCGGCTCCGGGAGCGCACCGGATCTACTTCGACCATGGCACGGAGGCACTCGATGCCTCGTATGCGTCGTATCAGCGACAGGTCGACTGGGTCATGGCGGCAGCGGGCTATCGACAAGGGAAGGACTGGATGACCCAGGTCTTTGCCGGGGCTGAGCACTCCGAGCGGGCGTGGCGGGAGCGCGTGCATATCCCGCTCGAGTTCCTGCTTGCCCCTCGAACCGGCTGACCGGCAGCCCTCGCATCGGAGCCGTCACCGGGCACCTGACCACCTCAACGAGCACCGGCCCTGGCAAACGCCAGGGCCGGTGTCACTGAGATCAAGTCGGATGGCTATTGCGGCTTGACCAGGGACAACTGGCAGAAGTCGTCGGGGCCGAGCGCGTCCATGCTGGTCTCCTGAGACGCCGGATAGGTGCCGAGGGCCTCTTCCTGCGTGGGCGTCGCGCCGGCCGGGTAGGCGACGTCGATGATGCGGGTGTGGTTCGTATCGGCCGGAGCACCACCGAAGCGCCATTGCTGGGCCGCCGCCTCCACGTCGCGGATCCGCCACACGCCGCTGGCGGGGTAGCCCTCTTGGCCCATGACGATGCCCAGGTAACCCCATGAGGCCGGCTGTAGGCTTCCCATGTCTACGCCCAGGCTCTCGGCCAGGATCTCCTTGGACACCCGGATGGTGAACTTTTTCTGGCCTGGATCGCTCATGATGTTCAGCGTGCTGCTGTCGCCGATCTGCTCCGGCTCTGTCTTGCCGGCAGCAGGCGGGCCGTACAGCCCCGGGGTCCAGCCCTCGGCCCACAGCGCAAACTCCCAACCGCTGTCTTGGGGTAGGGCTGCGTTGCGGCCGGGCAGCAGCTTGCGCTCGCCTCCGGGAGCAGCGTCGATGTAAACGTCCAGGGTGTGGATGCCCATGCCGTTGGGCGCACCCCAATCGTTGTTCAGCGGCCCGGCAAAGGTAAAGCGGAAAATGAGGTTGCTGTCGTCCTCGGCCACCGCAAACTCGGTCAGATCGTAGGTGCCCGCAGCAAACACCTTGTCGACCGGGTATTCGTAGCTGCCCGGGCCGTGGTCGTCTCCCTCAGGATCTGCCACCGTCAGGATCGGCGTAGTCAGGCCCAGGTCGGGCACTACCATGGCGCCCGGACCGCCCGATGGCACCACCTGGATATCGCGCTGCTCCCCTTCGCTGATCACGGTGCGGACGCGCAGCGTGTCTCCGGCGTCTGGCTTGCCCAAGTCAGCATAGGGGATGGCAAGCTCGATCGTACTGCCTGCTACGGCGGCGGGCAGTTGGGCGGCACTTGCCTCGTAGGTATTGTTGGCACCTGCGAGGTAGAGAGAAGCGGTCGCGGCGCCGTCCTTGATCACCACTTCGGCCAGGGCGTTGGCGCCAAAGCCGAGCAAGGTCTCCTCACCGCCGATGCGGCTGAAGGGGTTCTCCGTATCGCCGCCCGGCTGGGTCAGGTAAAAGCCGACGTGGGTCTCGGGGCCGACTTCCGCCCACGCGCGTCGGCTGTCGAGCCGCAGGTAGAGGGTGTCCTTGTCAAAACCATACCAGAGCTGGCTGACGATCTGCGACGGCGTCGCCTGGACGCCGCCTTCCTCTTGGTAGTAGCCGGCCAGGTCCCACTCCCCCTCGGAACCCACGCCGTCGACCGTGGGCGCGATGACCCCACTTGCGCCGGCTGCCGGCGGCTGTGTGGCCTGCGGGATGACGGGCACTTTGAGGAACGTGGGCACGGGCTCACCCAGCAGCTCGTAGACCTGTTGCAGGGTCTGCCGGAACTGGAGATCGAAGCTGGCGTCGTTCCCGCTGTTCTGATCCGCGCCGAACCACCAGAACCAGTCACTGCCCTCCGCCGCATAGATTTGGTCCATGACGGCAGCCAGGGTCGCTTCGTCCAACGACACCTTCTTCCGCTCGATGGCGGCCCGCACCTCGCCCAGGTACTCCCACGCCCGGTTCTCTTCGTCTTCGCCGATCCAGGTCAAATAGTCGGGGCTTACCCAGCTTCCGGCCCACAGGTCCTCGATCTTGGGCTGGTCGGCGAACTCGGCCACGTAGGCGCTGGGGGTGATGGTGCGAATCGTGCCCTTGGCCTGTTCTTCCTGCAACAGCGCATACAGGTTGTTCAGGAACTCTTTGCCATCGTTGTCATAGTTCTCCCAGGCGTTCTCGCCGTCGAGGATCACGCTGACCAGGTGGGGACCCTCAGCCCCCTCCTCTTCCAGCCGGCTTCGGATGGCGAGAATGCGCTTGACGAAATCGGCCGCGGCTGCTTTGCCCGGAGTGCCGCTGTAGGTAAAGCCCACCTTGTCGCTGATCGTCTTGTCGCGAAAGACGATGTACATCTGGCTATCGCGGCTGCTGACAGTGTACGGCCGGTAGAGGGTGTCGGCTTCCTGGACCACGTCCTGGCTGTTGCGCGTGAAGGCAGTCTGGCCCAGGCTGCGGGCCAAGACCTCTTCATCACTGGCCATCCACTTGAGCCCGGCACGGGCGACCATGCCCACGATCTCCTGCGCCACCGACCCCTCTGCCGGCCACATGCCCGCCGGTGCTCGCCCAAAGAGCTCCTGGTAGAACGCCACGCCCTTCTCGATCTGGGCGATTGCGTCAAACCCGTAGGTATACCGGGAGGGCAGCTTGATGTCGGGCACGGCCTTGGCCGCCAGGTTGCTGTCCAGGATGAGGGGCAGGATGGGATGGTAGAATGGGGTCATGGTGACCTCGATCTGCCCCGCATCCTGTAGCTTCTTGTGAAGCGGGATCACCTCTGCCACCAGTTTTGCATGCTCGTCCAACACGATGCCCTTGTCGGCCTCGGCATAGTCCTGTCCTTTCGCCACCAGGCCGGCGAGTGGCTCCAGGGCCAGCCAGTCGGGGTCGGTCCAGGCCAGGTTGAAGAGTACCTGAAGGTCCAACCAGGTCTGGGTGTCCCAATTCTCCCAGTTGGCCCGGTCGTTGGCAATCTCCTGGTAACGGGGGAAGCGGGCGATGATCTTGGAATTGGTGTCGAAGAACCGTTCCTGCACGAAGGCCTTTTGCTCGTCCGTGAGCTGGTCGGCGGACACCTCGGTGTAGACCTGGTATAGATCCTTGGCGCCGTCCTCGAGGTCCTGCAGTTGGCGCAGCAGCGAAGGGGTCAGGTTGAACGTGGCATGGACGTCTGGATACTGTTCCAGCACGGCTGCCATGTCTACATAGTCCTTGGCCGCGTGTAGCCGCACCCAGGGCTTCTGGTAGATCCCGGTCTCCGGGTCCTTGAAGTAAAGAGGCTGGTGCTGGTGCCAGATAATGGACAAGTAGAGTGGATTCGCCTCCACCGCAGTGGTCGGGGCAGCCGTCGGCGCCGCCGTGCCCTC
>CAVPBH010000016.1:0-14839 GCA_963701775.1 uncultured Chloroflexia bacterium | reverse complement strand
AGGCGGACGTTTCGGGTCTTGGTTCGGAGCGGGAGGTAGGGCGGATGTCGGGCATCTGGTTTGTCCTGTATGGAGCGATTGCGCTGCTTCTCTTCGTGCTGGGCGTGTGCCTGCTTATCCGCTACGCCCGCACGCGCCGCCGGCTGCCTCTGGTGCTGGGGCTGCTCTTCACCTTTGTGCTGCCGGGCCTGCTGATCCTGGCCTGGGCGGCGGGCTGGCTGCCACTCCCGGGCATGGTCTACGCGCCGCCGCCGGGGCCGTAGGCGCAGGCCAACTGCGCCTCGCACGCCGGTGTGTGCGCCATGAACCTGCGCTACGAGCTGGCCCGGCTGCGTGCCGACTACTACCTGAGCGGGGTGAGCGATCGCACCCGCCGCGGACGCCCCATCCCCGCGCCGCTCTACGTCGTCTGGGATTGCACCCGCCACTGCAACCTGCGCTGCGCGCACTGCGGCGCGGCAGGCGTACGCTATCCGGTAGAGCTCAGCGCGGGACAAGTGCGGGCCGTGCTCGACCAGCTCGCGGCCATGGGGGTGCGCATCTTCGGGGTGACGGGCGGCGAGCCGCTGCTGCGGGCTGACCTGGTGCCGCTCCTGGCGTTCGCCCGCGGGCTCGGGATGCGAACCGGGATCGCGACGAACGGGTTCCTGTTGGACGGCGCGATGGCCCGGCAGATGGCGCGCGCGGGGGTGCACTCTATCATGGTCAGCCTCGACGGCCCGGAGGGCCTGCACAACGAGATCGCGGGCACGCAGAGTCATTCGGGCGTGCGGTGGAGGCCGTGCGGCGGGTGATGGAGGTGGGCGTGCCGCTCGTCACCGTGGCAACCACCGTCACGGCGCGCAACCTGTCGGAGCTGGAGGCGCTGCACGGCATTTTGCTCGGCCTCGGCGTCCCGGCCTGGCGGCTGGCCGCCGTGATGCCCATTGGGCGGGCGCGAGAGCCGCGCGAGTGGCTGACTTCGTCGCAGATAGAGTCGCTCCTTGCGTTCGTGCATGGGCACCGCTCGAAGCAGCTCTCCATCACGCTGGGGGAGAATCTGCCCGACCTGGGCAAGTGGGAGACCAGGCTCCGCAGCGAGCCGTCGATCTGCCCGGTGGGCTTTACCGCCTGCTGCCTGGGGGTAGACGGCTGGGTGCGCGGTTGCCCGGAGATGCCCGACACGCCCGAGAACCGCCAGGGATCGGTGCGCGAGACGCCCTTCGCCGAGATCTGGCAGACGGGCTTCGGGCGCTACCGGAAGCGCGAGGTGCTGGCGGAGGATGCCGCGTGCGCGGCGTGCCCGGCGCAGTCGCCCTGCTACGGCGGCTGTTGGGTGATGCGCGAGGAGGGGCAGCACTGCATCCGGCGGAGGGAGTAGGCGCCCGTCCCTATAGCACGAAGCCTGTCATCCTGAGAGCCTGAGAATCTATTGGTTGTGTGGCACAAGAGCTTGAGATAGGTCGCGATGCAAGCAGCTTTTTTGGTGACTACTCGCGCTGGAGCCTGCCAGAGACAGACAATGGGCGTGCCGACATGCCTTCAAGTCCGCCTTGTCTGCTCTCTTCCCGGTCGCCCAGACCCTCTTTCAGGCACGGAGTACCATCCAGCGCAGCAGATTGTGGGTAATCGCGATCAGAAGGAGCACACTCATGACTTTGTGTGTGCCCCGCACCAGCAGTTGCGTCAGACTACGGCGTCGCGCCTGCGCATTCACGCACTCCGACGTCGCAGCACGCTCCTTGTAGATCTGCTTGGCTTCCTCCGTCTCCATGCGTTCTCGCCACTGCGTCACCTGCACTGTATCGTCTGGCCGAGGCTCGCCTTGGTTCGTCCGCTGGTTGTGGTCCGGGGCGAGCGGGTGGGAGCATAGACGGTCACACCTCGACTCTCCAGTGTCGTAATCGCATCCCGTGTGGCAAAACCACCATCCATCAGGTATGCCTCAGGCTGACGCCCTGTCCGTTTGGCAACCTGCTCCATCACCGGCACGGCCTGACCCCCATCGTGGCCCGTCGTGTCCACGGCTACCCCGACGATGACTTGACTATCCTTGTCGGCCGCTATCTGCAGGTTGTAGGCCGGCCGAAAGCCACCGTCGGGCATCTTCATCACCCGAGCCTCTGCGTCCGTGGTCGAGACGCGCGCCTCCGTCACCTTGGCTTTCTTGGCCTTCGACTCGGTCTTCTTCGAGCGATCCTTGGCCGCCTGAATCTCGGGCAAGCGTGCCACGGCTGTCTCCACTCGCGCCTGGCGCTCCTTGGCAGCACGTTCGCGGGCCGCCGCTGGCGTGCAGTCAGACCGGGATCGGGGTGCTCCCGCTCGGCAGCCAGGCGCTCTACCTGCTGCCGGGTTTGTGTCAGGTGCTCCTCCAGGGTAGCCTTGCGTCGAAACGAACTGGCCCCGGCACTCGCCCGCACGCGCATCCCGTCCTGGGTCACATGCTGCAAGGTCAGCAGGCCCTCATGCAGCATCGAGGCCAGAATCTGCGTCAACAGATTGTCCAGAGCCTCCTGGTGAGCCGCCCGAAAGTCGGACAACGTATGGTAGTTGGTCGATACGCCGCCACACAGCCAACGATAGGCATCGTGTTCTCTGCACAACCTGTCGAGCTGCCGTGCACTGCCAATACCTTCGCTGGTGGCAAACAGCCACAGCGCCAGCAGGACTTGAGGATCCCTGGTCGGATGGCCCGCTTGGCCCAGTACCGACTTGATGGAGGCATAGAAGGCCGACAGATCGAGCCGATCCAGGAAAGCCCAGATGGCCCTAGCCGGATGGTCCTCGGGGAGCAGCTCATCCAGAGTACGCGCCATCCATTCGATTTGATTGCGCACCGGTCGCAGGACACGGGCTTCCTGCGGACGGGTAGGTGGCTCAGGCTTGGGCCCGACTGGACTCGGCAACTCGAACAAGGTATTCTCGGCCATGGGCACTCCCGGAAACGTTTGACCTATTATCCCGCTATCCGGCCTAGTTGACAATGCGAATCGATAGTTTCACAAGCTCTGAGCGCAGCGAAGGATCTGCTCGATGTAGGCACGCACTGGGCCGTCGACTTCCTGCTCTCCTCGGACGCTCACTGCCGGGTACGCCGGCTCTCAGGGCTTGGCCGGCTCCGCGTCTTCCCCCGGCTTGGGCTCCGCATCCTCCCCCTCCTTCGGCTCCACGCCGTCCCCTGGCTTCGGTTTCCCATCGTCGTCCGGCCCGTCGTCGGGCCTTTCTGCCGGCTTGAAGGTGACTTGGATGGCAGAGTGCTTCTCCTTCTTCTCTGGGCCGCGGGCTTTTGCGTGGCGATGACCGAACTCGCTCGGATCCTGGCCCTCGTAATCGAGGTCGAACTTGCCTTCGACCTCCGTCCGGGCATCCGCGAGGGTCTTGTCTACGATGTTCGGTACCTCGATCACCTCGACTTCGACGCTGTTGGTCTTGCCTAGGGCGTGCAGGATAGCCTCGACGACGCCCTGCTTTGGCGCGACTGCGCCGCTCAGGCCAAAGGCCCAGCCCAGCGCCAGGATATAATCCATCGGCGAGCCGAAGGTGGGCACCTTCCAGGCGATGTAGGCCAGGCCGGCGATGGTAGCCACGATCGCGACGAGGATCGTGGCCAGCCATGCCTGGTACTTGAGCACGACGCGGCTGACCGCGGCCCGGTCCCACTTGACGTCGAGCCCGGCGGAGGCCACGATGCGACCGCCGCGCATGCCGACCGCCTGGTAGTGGCCGCGCTTCACGGCAAAGGGAAGCGCGACCGGGCCGAAGCGCCCGCTGTCTCCCCTGCGCAGCTCCCAGAGAATCTCGTCCTGCACCGCTTCCACGCCGGGCAGAGGGAGTGCCTTGAGGTAGAGCGAATCGCCGGCAACCAGGTCTTCGGGCTGTGGGACGGCGTACGGAAGCCGCACCTCGACCGGTATAGAGTACGCGCCGCACGCCGCCAGGGCGATGACCGTGTGCGGCGCGGATAGGCCCCGTCCGGATCGGCCATGACATCGACGCGGTACCGGCCGTCCTTCTGCTCGCCTTTGGCCAGGCCCTCGCTGGCCCAGGCGGCCTCCACGTCGGCGCCGTCCGGTTTTTCCAGCGAGAAGGTACACGACTCGTCACCATACAGGATCAGCACGCCGTCGGGTGTGGCCTGGGGCCGCGACGCGTACGGCTCCTCCTTCTGGCACCGAATCCTCAGATCCGGCTTCCTTTCGTCCTCCGACCGTACCGCCAAGGGCGTCCCCGCCCAGGCAGCCTCCTTGACCTCCTCTCGCTTGGCCTTGGGCTTGTCCTCGACCCGGGGGGCCTCGATTTCGCCAAGGAGGACCTCCGCTCGCTGTAGGTACTCCACCGCGCGCGCTACATCGTGGACGTCCAGGGCCACGGCCGCAAGAGTCAGTCTCTCGTCGACCCGGTCGCACTTGGCACCTTCTTTGGACCAGCTACGTGCCCTGCGCAGCCGCTTGCGCGCCAGCTCGATGCGGTGGCGCAGCACGGGTACCGATTTGAGGCTGTCGCCCAGGCTGACCCGCATCAGCCAGCCGAGCAGGAGCGCGCCAAAGAAGATGAGCAGCGCCGGCCACACCAGCCCGTCCCGTGCCCGCGCGACGACGTCGACCACCCGGCGGACCCGGCCGTCGTCGGCGTACATCGCGAGGGTGCCCTTGTACTCACCCGGGTAGGTGATATCCTTTACGTGCAGGGAGACCCCGCACTGACCGGAAGCAGCCACTGACCCAATGCACCCCACAGCCGCCAGCTCGCCCGCATATCCCCCTTCTTGATCCACCAGCTCGCTCGGGACAATGGTGTACTGCGCCGGCAGCAGCTCCTTCTCCCACAGCCGCAGCGTATGGCTTGCCCACTTGACCTCACTCTTCCACGGCCAGGGGCGCACGCCGCTGAGGGTGATCGTCATCGGCTCGGAGGCGTCTACCACCCGGCCGGCCAGCGAGAGCGCCGGGCGCACCACGGCCACCGTGATCGGCCGCGAGAGGGGCGTGCCTGGGACGGCGCCGCCCTGGGCCGTGAGCGTCAGCCAGCCCTGGTAGGTGCCGGCCGCCGGCAGGGCGCCGGGCTCAAAGCCGAAGGTCACGTTTGCCTCGCCCTTGGCCGGCAGCTTGACCTCCTTCTCATCCGCCGCAACCCGTCCCAGCGCCGCTTCCACGCCCTTCTCTCCGGTAATCACCAGCCGGGCGATGACCTCCACATCCTTGTCCAGCGAGTTCGCGAGTGCGACCTGGACCTCGGGGTACGGGTCAGAAAGGACCAGCGTATCCTCGTCGCCGGGGTACGTGAGCGTCACCCCTAGAGTCGGAGTCGGGGTGGGGGTGGCACTCGGGGAGCCCGCGGCGTCCTCTTCCTCTTCCACCTCCTCGGTTGGATTCGGCGTGGGGTTTGCCGCGTTCGGGTCACCGGCATCCAGCCCGGCATCGGCCGGCCGCCCTGCATCGGCCTCCTCGGTGGGCTGCAGCATCCCCAGCGTCTCCTGTACCTCGGCCAGCTTCTTCTCCAGGTCGGTGCGGGACGTGATGCTGTCCACCGCAACGTATCCGGCGGCCACGAGCAGGAGCAGGATGGCGGCAGACAGGAGCCAGGGCTTCCAGTTCTTTCGCATCGTGCACACCCCTTTCTGAATCTGGTGCCTGCATGGCACCCAAAGCAGGACGGCGGCAAAAATCCCCGCCCGGCGCACATAGGGTCATCCCCGGCGCGGCAAGGGCACCCGCGGCCCCCGAATGCGCGATAGCGTCTATAGTATCGCGCAGGTGCGCCTCTCTTGTCAAGCGCCGGGCAAAACCGTTACTTCCCCGGGCAGAACGACTGCATCTCGCCGTACAGGTAGTCCTTGCGCAGGCTGACAAAGCCGGCGATCGAGCCCGAAGAGTCCAGGAAGCCGGCCGGGTCCTCCCACCCCAGCTTGCGCCAGTCGCGCAGGGCGTCCGCCATGATCGTATAGTAGAGCGCATTCATCTTCGGCACCAGCTCGGACTCGTCAAAGATCGTGGCCATGTATCCGGACAGGCGATCGCAGTAGTAGCTGCGGAACTCGGGCACCGCCAGCACGCGGCTGCGCAAGAGCGAGCCGTTTCCGGTCGAGTCGGGGTGCTCGAATCGTCCCGAGATCGATGGGTGACCCTGAGCGGGTAAAGCCCCAATCCAGGTCGTAGGGCACCAGCTCCCACATATCCGTCTCGAGATCGTGCACCAGGTAGAGGTTGCGCGTCGCCGAATCGTCGTTGGCGGTCAGCACGATGATGGCCAAATGGTCCAGGAACAGCTCCACGTCCATCACCTGCGAGAGGGCGGCCGGGAACTCGGCGTCGGGGGTGTAATTGATCAGCTCCAGGAAGGCGATCAGGTCGTCGTAGGGCAGGCCCTCATTCGTCTCTTTCTCGTACCAGTACTGGTAGGTCGGCAGGTCGGGCAGGACTTCTGCGAAGCGGCCGGCCACCTTGTAGATGCTCGCGCTGGGGCTGCGGCCCGAAGAGACCAGGAAGCCCTCGTCGACCTGCTCGTTGCGCGTGTAGACGCCACGGTAGTCGCCGTTGAGGGTGAGGAGCACGATCTCGGCGCCGGGCGGCCGCAGGCCGGCAGCTTCGAATAGGCCGTGGGCGAGCATGGCGTGCATCATCGAAACGTCGGCCCAGTTCGCGTTCACGTTGATCCGGTCGTGGTTGGGGAAGGGCGACTCGGCGTCGTCAAAGACAACCTTCCACGATTTCTTGTCAAACGTGCGGCCCAGCGTGCCCCGGAAGCGCACCTCGACGTCGAGGGTCTGGCAATCCCAGGTGAAGGTACCGGGCACCCTCTCGTCCAGGAAGGGATCCATCTGGAGGATAGCCAGGTTCTCGGGCGAGACCTCGAGCTGGAAGAGCGGCAGTGTCGCCTGGTTGACGTCGAGTGCGGCGGCCGAGACGGGGTCGCCTGGCGCCGACTCGTTGCCGTAGGCGTCGACGGCGGAGACGCGGTAGAAGCCGAGGCTGCCGGGGGCGGTGTTGTGCTGGTACTTGGAAAGGTGCACCGGCGAGGCGGTCAGCCGGGTGTAAGGCCCCTGCGGCTGGCTGGCGCGGTAGACGTGGTAGCCGGCGAGGTCGTCGTCCGAGTCCGAGGCCCAGTCCAGCAGCACGGCCTCGTAGGAGGGCGTCGCCGACAGGCCGGCCGGGATGGCAGGCGGGGCCGCGTCGGGCTCGCGCGCCACAAGCTCGAGCGCCGCGAGCGCCGTCTGGCCGGCGGAGGGCAGCGCCAGCAGGTTCAAGTCGCCGTCGGTCACGGTGATGGCAAAGCGGGCGTCCATGGCATAGTAGCGGCCGGCCTCCGCATAGACGTCCAGGTCGTCCAGGAGGGTCTGACCCTCGGCGACCAGGTCCATGACGGCCAGGCCGGGGCCGTGGACGACCTGTTCCTGGAAGCGGAGGGTCAGAAGATAGGGGCCGTTCGGGATCCGGCTGGCGCGGTACTCCTCCCAGCCGACGCGCTGGACCTTGTAGAGATAGTCGTCCTCCGTGCCGCCGACCGGGTTTTCCTCCCACCAGTCGTCGGGCAGGTCGGGCTCACCGCCCAGGGCGCCGTAGCCGGCCGCCTCCGTCCACGTGCGGTCGGCCAGGTAGAAGGTGCCATCGCGGGCAGTGTAGGGCACGCTGGCGCCGCAGGCAATCCGGAGGGGGAGGGGAGCGGCGCCGTAGCTCATGCTGCGGCCCACCAAGGGCAGGTAGACGCTGCTGACACAGCGTTGGCGGCGCCCGGGCTCGGGCACTCCAGGATTTCCCAGCCGCCGCTGCCGTCGGGCTCCCGCCCGTAGGCGACGTCCGTGCCGAGCGCGGGGAACTCGACGCCGTCGATGCGCACCAGCCCGCCACCCCCATACAGCGCCACGCTCTCCCCGTCGGCGCTCAGCTTAAAGTTCGTGTGCAGCGGTCCCTGCTCCGTGTCGTCGTCGGCGTAAAAGACCAGGTACCCGCCGGCCGAGATCACCACGCCCGGCGCAATCGGGAACTGGGTCGGGTCGGCGGCGCTGTCGGTGAGGTAGAGGCCGCCCAGGTCGATCTCCACCGGGCCATAGTTGTGCAGCTCGAGCCAGTCGGGATACTCGCCCGGCTCGTCGGGGTCCTCGAGGGTGGCGGCGTTGTCGGCCATGATCTCGTTGACGGCGAGCGGGAGGGGCTGGAAGCCGGCGACGTAGCCGTAGGTGTACTGGGGCGCGCCGGCGGGGTCGGTGGAGACCCAGCCGGCATCGTCCTCAGCCTCGACATAATACAGGACTGCCGTGTCCAGGGGCCAACCGGGGATCGTGGCCGAGTAGACGTCAGCCTGGGCCAGCATCGGGGCCGGCAGCCACTCGACGCCCGCGCTGTACCAGAGCGTCGCGGTGAGGATCAGCCCGTCGTCGGTGATGGTGGAGGTGACGGTCACGGCCTCGCCGGCGGCGGGGTACGCAGGGCTGCGGACCGTGCCGCTGATGGCCGGCGGCTGGCCGCACGGCTCGTTGGTGGCGCCGATGGTCGGCGCCGCATAGAAGAGCCAGGCCGGCCCGCCGTCAGGGCAGCGGCCCTCGGAAATGTCGGTGGCCTGGGCGCCAAAGGCATACGTATCGACCGGGGCGTTGCCGTGGGCGTCGGTGTCGAACAGGCCGATCTCCTCGCCGCCCTTGGAAAGGGCAAAGTCCGCGTGGAAGATGCCCTGCTCGGGGCTCGAGTCCGCCCAGAAGTAGACGTAGCCGCCGGCGGGCAGGGTGATGGGCACCGTGACCGTGATCTGCCACTTCGTGGGGTCCTCGAGGTTGTCGGTCAGGTACATGCCGCGCAGGTCGATGTCGGCGTCGCCGGCATTGTACAGCTCCAGCACGTCGTCGTATTCGCCCCACTCGTCGGCGATGACGGCGTCGTTGTCGGCCAGGAACTCGTTGACAAAGATGGGCGGCGGGTCGGCCGCCCGCGTGGCGGGGCCGGCGGCGAGCCAGGTGGCGAGCGCCGCGGCGACGACGAGGGCAAAGAGTGCGAGTCTGCGCATGGTGGCCTCCTCAGCGTGACCTTCCCGGAAGCCTCAAAGCTTCCCGAAAGAAAAGTATAGCGGCGAATGCGCTCGCTGTCAAAGAGCGGCGATGAATCATGGCCCAGGGCTACTCCTCCGTAGGCCGGGTTTCCCATACCCGGCTCCTTGACGTGACCCTGAAGCGAAGGCTCTCCCCCCTTGACATCGACGCCCGCACGTGGCATACTCTCCCACAGATGGGCGACGGTCTCCCGACCGAGCCCCCATGGAGGGGAATATGATGCGCTTCAGAACCGATCAAGCCGCCCGCAGTGCAGCCTGGGCCGTGCCCCTGCTGGCCGTCGTCGCGATCCTTGCCGTCTGCTGCGCCGGCTGTTCCGGCGAAAAGCACGGCTCCATAGACGTCGCCGCCTTCAAAAAGATGGCCCGCGGCGCCCAGTGCGCCGATATCCGCAACCGGCTCCTCGTCATCGACGACGAGCTGGTGCTCAGGGACAAGGCGGGCAACTGCTCGGATGCGGCCTATTCCCAGGCGCTGTACGCCGCCGGCCCCGACCAGGCGCTGTGCGTCTACCACGACTCCATCGCGGGACCCGTGCAGGACTGCTGGGACGCGGCCTACCAGGAGATGTTTGAGACGATCCTCGCCAACCTGGACAAGGCCGACCTGGGGCTCGGGCCGGAGCACACGGTGGAAGAGGTCCAGTTCTGAGGCAAAACGCCGTATGCGACATCGCCGGCCGCATTTGACAAGTGCGACCGGATGTGATATAGCTTACACAAGGTACAAGGCTCGTACCCCAATACCTGGGGCATACAAACAAACGCCTGTTAAGCGTCTGCCGTACTTGCCCCTGGGACTTGTACGAGCCTTCCTGTGCGGACGAGCCCGGTTCGTGCCCCGACCGCAGAAGCGTACAAACACACAAAAAGGATCTGTGTGGGGCAACCCCAAGTTTGAGTCGAGCTTCTCGAACTTGCACGAACCGGTTTCTGGGAAAGTGGAGCAGTCGATGCAATCGCCAAGTCAGGCCAATCTGAATAGCACAATCGCGCGAGCCGATCACGATCGGCCGTCGCGCGCTGGCCTGTGCTCTGCTCCCGCGCTGAGGTG
Source organism: uncultured Chloroflexia bacterium (assembly GCA_963701775.1). Classification (GTDB taxonomy): domain Bacteria; phylum Chloroflexota; class Anaerolineae; order JAAYZQ01; family JAAYZQ01; genus DAOQVR01. The sequence goes on along the minus strand of CAVPBH010000016.1, from coordinate 4,770 downwards.
CAATCGGGCCTGACCCTCAGTTGGCAGTGTTTCACAGGGGCGTGACAGCCAGGCAGGGCCGGCTCACGCCCCTGTTTTCTATTCTGGAAAGGAGGAAGACGCACCATGACCGGATTGATCCCGTACCAGGACCGCCAGGTCCACGTCCGCTTCGAAGGCCGGAGCTGGGCAATCGCTCTCGCCCTGCTCGACATCGGCGACCTGAGCACCGCCGACGAGGTCCGCGCCGCTTTGGCCCGGTACCTGGAGGTGCCCGAGCCCAAGCTCGCGCTCTATGTCGTCGAGCGCCACGCCAACGGCAACATCACCGTCCGGCCGGAGGCGGTATTCGGCTGATAGCACGATCCCAGGCAGTGGAAGGGAGGAGAACCGGATGACAATCGAACAAGACCTGCGCCTGAAGCTGTTCAACACGCTGTTGACCACGCCGCACCGCGACCTGGACGGCATCTACCTGGTCCACCAGGAGATCCTGAAGGCCGACCCGCGCTTCTACGTCCAACTGGCGGCCTGGTACTTTGTCGAAGGCGAGGTGCGCGACCACAAGGAGGCATTCGTGGCCTGCCTCGCGCTGAGCGACTTTCCCGGCCACCGCGACGTGGGCCTGGCGCTCCTGCGCCAACTGCCTCCCTACGAGGTCGGCCGTGTCGTCGACTTTGTCAAGGGCGGCGTGGTCCGGCGGCGCATCCGGCGCGGTCGCGTCGTGCAGACGGTGCCCGAGAAGCAGGGTCTCTTCTGCAACGTCCCGCGGTCGATGGTGACCGAGGTGACCCGCTACCTGCGCGAGCGCGAGGCAGACCCCGGCTGGTTCGACACTTCGGTGCTCCAGGCCAGGCAGGCTATGAAGAGGCTGTACGCCGGCCTGCACATCGTGCCATCGGCTCGGGCGCAGGCGATCCTGTTCGACGAGGTTCCGCCGCCGGACTCTCGGCTCTTCGCGCTGAAGCAGATCGCCCGCGCACACAGCCCGGCCGAGCAGGCACGCGCCATCGTCGAGCATCGCATCCCCTACCGGGTGGCCGTCTCGGCGATCAGGCAGATGACGCCCACCGTGCTGGTGGCACTGATCGACAGCATGAGCCCGCAGGAGCTGATCAACAGCCTTGGCTCGCTTCGGCAGCGCGGCGCCCTCGACAATCCGGAAGTCAAGGCCCTGATCGACGCCAAGCTGGAGAAGGCCAAGACCGCCGAGCGGGTGTCGGCCTTCAAGGCCAAGGTGGCCATCGAGGCCGCCGGCCTATCGGAGGATGTGGCGCGCAAGCTGGAGGCGGTCACCGAGGCCCAGGTGCGGGCCAAGGGCGCCATCACGCGCCCGACGGCCCTGCTGGTCGACAAGAGCGGCTCGATGGAGCAGGCGATCGACATGGGCAAACAGATCGCGGCCATGATCGCCGGCGTCTGCCAGGCGCCGCTCTTCGTCTACGCCTTCGATACCCTCGCCTACCCCATCGGGGTCCTCGACGGGACGGCGCCGCCATCGGCTTCCTGGCCTACCTGGGCCGGCTGGCGGGCGGCGATTCGCCGTCCGGTCAGGCCAAGGCCCCGGCGACGCTCGCCGAGTGGGAAAGGGCCTTCGCCGGCATCAAGGCCGGGGGCCAGACCTCGTGCGGCGTGGCGCTGGAGATGATGCGCCGCCTGGGGCAGGCCGTGGAAGAGATCGTGATGGTCACCGACGAGGAGGAGAACGCAGCGCCGCGCTTTGTCGAGGCACTCGCCCGCTACCGCGACGAGCTCAAGGCCGCGCCGCACGTCGTGTTCGTCAAGACCCGGGGAGCAAGCGCCCTGCTGGAGACGGCCTGTAAGGGGGCGGGGATCGACTACGACGTCTACCACTTCACGGGCGACTACTACGCGCTGCCCAACCTGCTTCCGCTGCTGTGCCGGCCGACCAAGCTCGATCTCCTCCTGGAGATCATGGCCTACCCGCTGCCGGTGCGCAAGGCGGCCTGAGCCAAACCCCAGAGAAACCCTAAGCCTGTTTTTCGCACCTTACAAGCCGAATAGAGAGCAGAGCTTCGCTGATAGTGTAGCGGCACCGTAGGCCAAGTGTCCATGGTTGGGCAGCTTGAGACTACGCCAGGATGACGCCGGCCGAGATCAGGGGCACATGGGCCTTTTCTTTTACCCCAGCGCGTACCTTGCCCTTCCCGCGAGTCCGGGCCTACACCGTCGTTTTCTCCCTCCGTGGAGGGGGTAACGCCAACGGCAGGTCCTGTCCGGCAGGCAGGAAGGGATGTGGCCAGCGCGGGAGCCGCAGTTCAGACAGAACCTGCGCCAGGACCGACAACAGGACGGCTTGCTCCTCGTCCACCGGCACCAGCCGCAGGAGACAACTGCCATCGACGCAGTGTGTTTCCACGACGTCCAGGCTTTCCAACTTCTCGATGATGCGCCGGGTGGTCATCTGCAGCCCGCCTTGGCGAGCTTGGCGCTCCAGCACACTGTAGGCCAGCAAGGCCAGCATGTTGATGAAGAGCATGGCTTCGATCCGCTCGTCTTTGTGGACATAGATGGGCGAGACCTGCAACTGGCTCTTGGCGACCCGGGCACACTTTTCGACGTCATCTTTGCGATGGTAGAGCGCCAACATCTGCTGGGGCGAGAGAGACCCATCGTTCGTGACCAACAGGTAACGACCGTCCCGTTGCATCACCTGGCACAGCGACTCACGGTCTACCCACCACCGCAGTCGAACCTGGCCTTGTTCGTCTTGATACGCCTTGGCGCGCATCAGCTTGCTCACCGGCGACGCTTTCAGCGTCACATCCGCTCGGCGCTGAACCGCCTTCACCGTTTGCAGGCGAGGTTGTCCGATCTTGGCTTCTACCTCCCGCAGGCTGTGGCGCAACACCTTCAACTGCGTGGCCCGACTTTGACGCACGGCGGTGCGCATCGGTCCGCTGAGCACGACCAAGCCGCGATGAACAACCTGGCGCTGGCTGTCCTTGGGCTGGAATGGCACCTGGCACACCCGGCCATAGTAGCCTTGCGGCCCGTGGTCAGCAGTCAACGGCTGGACATATAACTGCGCATCAGACGGTTCCCAGACCAAGGCCTGATGGACCTTCTTGAGCAGTCGCAGCCCGGCAAGATAGCGCAGGTGATGGTCGTCGTAGGCCAGTGCCAGCTTGTCATCCAGGTTGGCCCGGTCGCCGACAAGGAGCGTCTCTTGCACCGAGCAGCCTCGGCGCTGCAGAAGCCGTTTCAGGCGCTCCATGTTCTCCTGGACTGTTGCCATGTCGGCGGTTCGGCCCGGCCACAGCCCGAACTGGATCAAGACTCGGCCATCGGGTATCACATTCAGCCCGACCTTGAACTTGCGTTTGCCCATCGGCGTGTTGTGGGCAAAGCCAAAGTCGACGTGCCGGCTGCCGGTGTAGGCGCCGTGAACGACGAACGCCGTCAGATCGTAGAAGATGACCGACAAGTCCAAGTCCAACTGCACGATCGCTCGGTCGATCACCTCTTGCCAAATGGCTTGACAGTGCGGCTGAAGGGCATCCAAGGTTCGCGCCAGGCGGTCGTCATTGAACTTGGCGGCCGGGATGCCCAGGACAGAAACCAGCACCGTGCGAGCCAGCCAGTCGCCCAACTGATACGAGGGCAACGGCAGGGTCAGCCGGTTGAGTACCAGGACCAGCGCCACTGTCCCGTGGTCCACCTCGCCCCGAGTCGGACAGTGGCGGTTGATGATGGCTCGCACCTGCAAGGTTTCCAGCAGAGCATACAACACAGGCAGGGCGCCAAGATGACGGCGGAACTGGGCTCGCGTGACCAGATCTACCAACTGAGCCAAGGTCAGCGCCCCAGTCAGGGCCAGCCGCGCCAGGCGAGCAACCCACACCGCCCGTCCATGGGCGCGGCGCCAGGCACAGTATCGCCGCCAGGCCCACTTGCGCCAACGCACCTTGGCTTGCCAAGGGAACAGAAGATCGCTTCCTGCCTCCCGGGCAGCCTCGGCCGCCAGCGCGGGCAGATCCGACGCCGGTCCCTGACGCCATGGCATCGATTCAGGTGCCAGCAGGAACACCAGGCAGGCAATGCCCCAGATGAGCCAGACCAGAAGTTGCGTTCGCTTCGATCCTATGGCAAAGTACATTCGGAATCGCTCCGGCAAGGTCGGTCTTCGCAAACCATACTCTGCCATCAAAGGAGCGATTCCGCTACTTCAGCTCCCTATTCGGTTCTTAAGGTGCGAAATGTAGGCTAAGGGTTTCCCAAACCCTTAGGGCCTGTAGAAGAATAACTTCCGAGCCTAGCCACCAAGCTCAGGCATTCGGCGTGGCACAAGGGCGCGGTCGAACGGTGTATTTCCAACTGGGGCACACACTGTGCTGCTCCAGGTTGAGTTGGGCCATTTCGGCGTCCGACACGCATTGCCCTTTCGGATACTCGCCTTCCAACAAGAAGGCAACCCCCTGCCTGCACCCTGCCCTGACTACGATCTGGTGAGGATGTACGCATACCCGAGCGGAAGGAGGGCGAGCGCAAAGAGCAAGACGGCAAGAGCAATCGAGCCCCAGCCACTCAGATAGGCCAGAGCGATGCCGCCCAGCGCGCAAAGGACGGCAGTCAGGATGGATGCTTTGATCCAGAGAATGACACGGCCGCACCCGGTAAGTTCGTCCACTGGCTACCCTCCTCTCCGAAGTATACGATGCAACGCGGGCGGCCGCCAATCCGGGCAGCGCAGCGTCCCGAAGCCGATTCGGAATGCGGAGGACCAACCGGCTGCACCCCCCCGGAGTGGTAGAGTAGCCCGGCGGCGCC
>CAVPBH010000015.1:0-874174 GCA_963701775.1 uncultured Chloroflexia bacterium | reverse complement strand
ACCGCTGCCAGAACGACTGCCCGCACTGCTACGTCGGCCGGCCGAAGGATTATCCGGAGATGACCACCGACCAGTGGAAGCGCGTCATCGACCGCTGCTGGGAGCTGGGCATCCCGCACATCACCTTTACCGGCGGCGAGGCCACGCTGCGCCCCGACCTGGCGGAGCTGATCCGCTACGCCGAGCAGGTCGGCCTGGTCACGGGCCTGCAGACCAACGGCCGGCGGCTGAAGGACCAGGCTTACCTGGACGAGCTGCTCCAGGCGGGGCTTGACCACATCCAGATCACGCTGGAGAGCCACGTCCCGGAGATCCACGACCGGATGGTCGGCGTCGAGGGCGCCTGGCAGGACACCGTGGGCGGCATCCGCACGACCGTCGCCGCCGAAGTGTACATGATGACCAACACGACCATCACGACGGAGAACGTCGGGGGGATCGAGGAGACGATTGCCTTCGCCGCCGGGCTGGGCGTGCCGACCTTTGGCTGCAACAGCCTGATCTACTCCGGGGCCGCGGTGGCGGTCGGCAGCGGCATCGCCGAGAGCGAGCTGCAGCCGATCCTGGAGCGGGTCAAGGCGACGGCCGAGGCGCACCACCTGCGGTTGATCTGGTACACGCCGACGCAGTACTGCGAGTTCGACCCGACCGGGCTGGAGCTGGGGATCAAGGGGTGCACGGCGGCGCACTATAACATGTGCGTCGAGCCGAACGGCGACGTGATCCCGTGCCAGAGCTACTTTGTGTCGTTGGGGAACCTGCTGCGCGATCCATGGGAAACGATCTGGGATCACGAGCTGGCGCGCTACCTCCGCCGGCGGGATTTCAAGATGGCCAAGTGCCACGACTGCCCCGACCACGTGCTGTGTGGCGGGGGCTGCCCGCTGTACGCGAACCACTGAGGGGGATGAGGCGGGTGAGCGCACTGAGGAGCGCCGCCCGTCTACTTTCCCACTTTCCCACTTTCCCGGGGTGTGCCCCCCGATGTTTTCTTGCGGGGTCAACATCGGGAGCCTGCGAACGGCGCCGGACGGGCACGACCCTTTGTGCCGTGCTCGATGAGGGGCTGTGAAGGAGCCCCGCCCCCACAGAGTGTAGGAGGAAGCAACCATGAGCAACATGCAGACCACGACGAGTGCCGTGACCGTCTATCCCGACCGGGCGCGCGTCACCCGGCGGGGGGAGGTGACACTGGAGCCGGGCATCCACCGGCTAGAGATCGTGCCGCTGCCCCCGACGCTCGACGCGGCCTCCGTGCGCGCCGCGGCGCGGGGCACGGCGCGGGCGCGGCTGCTCGGCGTCGACGTCCGGCGCAGCTTTTACGTGGATACACCCGACGAGGTGGTGCGCCAGCTTGAGCAAAAGATCGAAGCGCTGCAGGACGAGACCACCGCGCTGAACGCCCAGGCCGAGGCGCTGAAAGCGGAGCGCGCCGCGCTCCAGGGGCTCCAGGCAAGCACGCAGGAGTTTGCCCGAGGGCTGGCCCTTGCCAGGACGACGCCGGAAGACCAGATGGCGCTGTATACCCTGGTGCGCGAGCGGACGGCTGCGCTGGACGTGCAGCTCCAGGAGGTCGCGGTGGCGCTGCGGGCCAAGGGGCGCAAGCTCCAGAAGCTGAACGAGGAGCTGTCGCAGCTCGGCGCGGCGCGGCGCAAGGAGCGATACGGCGCCGAGGTCGAGGTCGAGGTGATTGAAGGCGGCAGCCTGACGCTGGAGGTCACGTACGTCGTGACCCGGGCGGGCTGGAAGCCGCTGTACGACATCCGGCTGGCGGCCGACGGCAGCACCCTGGAGGTTGGCTACCTGGCGCAGGTGACGCAGAGCTCTGGCGAGGCGTGGGACGAGGTCGCGCTGACGCTTTCGACGGCGCGGCCGGCGTTGGCCGGCACGCTGCCCAAGCTCGATCCCTGGTACCTGTACCCGGCGCGGCCGGTCATGCCGCCGGCGCCGGGCGGGCCGGCCCGCATGGCTATGGAGGCCGCCGCGGAGGACACGCTGGCGGCGGCCCCACGCGCCAAGGTCCAGGCGATGGTACGCGAGGCCGAGGTGGCCCAGGCCACCGTGGAGACGACGGGCGCGGCGGTCACCTACGTCCTGCCGGCGCCGGCCACGGTGCCGCCGGACGGCGCGCCGCACAAGGTGACGGTGACGCGCTATCCGCTGACGCCGAAGATGGACTATGTGTCGGCGCCGAAGCTGGTCGAGGCGGCCTACCGGCGCGCCAAGGTGGCGAACGAGAGCGCCTACACGCTGCTGCCCGGGCCGGTCAACCTCTTTGCCGGCGACGAGTTCATCGGCAGCACGAGCCTGGAGCTGACGGCGCCGGGCGGGGAGATCGAGCTCTTCCTGGGCGTGGACGACCGGCTGCGGGTCAAGCGCGAGCTGAAGCGGCGCGAGGTGGACAAGAAGATGCTGAGCGACCGGCGGCGCCTGGTGTACGGCTACGAGATCAAGGTGACGAACCTGCTGGGCCAGGAAGCGACGCTGACACTGCACGACCAGGTGCCGGTCCCGCAGGACGACCAGGTGAAGGTGCGGCTGGAGTGGGCGGAGCCGAAGCCGGCGACGCAATCGGAGCTGGGGCTGCTGGAGTGGAAGCTGACGCTGGCGCCGAAGGAGGAGCGCGTCGTGCGCTTCGAGTTCTCGGTGGAGCATCCGCGGGCGATGGCGGTGGTGGGGCTGCCGTAGTCTAGCCGCTAGTTCTCCCACCACTGGCACGTGACCACGTTGTCGTCCGGCTCGTAGACATACCCCGCCTTGGTCCACCTCGTCCACGCACAGCACCCAGGGGCCGGCGCAGCCGTTGCAGCCCCAGTGAAAGCGCGCGTAGCCGCTGGCCTTGGTCAGGCGCGTGCGGCCCTCCGGCTGCCTCGTCCGGCGGCGTGATGATCGCCTTGACGGTCACCTCACCCAGGGGAGCGCCCGCCTCGTCCACGATCTGGACGTGGCTGCGCAGCAGCGTGCGGCCGAGCGGATCCAGCGCAAAGTAGCCGGAGATCTCGGCCACGTGCATCGTCGGCCACACAACCGGCTCGACGTCGTAGGTCTCGGCCGGCGCGTAGGGGGGATTGTCGCTGCCATGGCGCCCACCCACGACCCACATCCGGCCCGGCGTCCCGGCACGAAGAAGCCGGCGTGATCGCGGCGCGCGACGTTCAGGTCGGGGAAGCCGGGGTCGTAGGTGCCGGCCGCCACGTCGTAGCGGAGCACGTCCGCGGTTTCCTCGGGCCACTGCCCGCCGCCGGCCAGAACCACCTGGCCCGAGAGCGCATAGCCCCAGATAGAGTCGAAGCCAAAGGCCCGCCCCTCGCCTGAAGCGGCCGGGAGGTCGGCGACGGCCGCGTCGTCCCACGTGCCCGTCGCGGGATCCAGCACTTCGGCAATCGACTGGGCGGCCAGGTTGGTGCCGTCGAAGGTGTCGCCGCCAAAGGCGTAGACTTTCCCGTCGACGGGGGCGGCCATCATGTAGCCGCGGGCGAGGCCCAGGTCCCCGAGCTGCGTCCAGGTGTTGGCCTGGGGGTCGTAGCGGAAGGTGACGGCGGTGGTGTAGGGGGCGGACGTGGTGCGCAGCCCGCCAAAGACGTATACCATGTTGTCGACCACCGCCTGGCCGCCCGGGGTAAAGCCGTCGAAGGCGGAGGGCAACAGCGTTTTGACATAAGCCGAGTTGGCGACCGGATCGTAGCACTGGACCTCGGGGGTGGAGGAGCCGCCGGCGGCGCGCCCGCCGAAGGTGCACAGCAGGTTCGCCGCGCCGATCTTGACGAAATTGGCGGTGTAGTTGGACACCGGCACGGGCATGTCGGCCCCGGTGTCGGCGCAGCCGCCCGTGGCGGGGTCAAGGACGTAGATGTCGCCGGCGGTGGCGGTGCCGGAGCGGCCGCCCAGGAAGTAGACCTTGCCGGTCAGCTCCATGTACTCGCCGTCGAAGCGCGTCCAGTCGAAGCAGAGGCTGCCGGCCTCCTGCCAGGGCGCGGCGCAGGTGAGGGAGAAGTCGAGCAGGGTGGTCTCGTCCGTGACGATCACCACGCCGGGCACGCTCTGCTCGCCGCACAGCCCGCCGCCGGCCGTGACGGTGTAGGTGCCGGGGAGGAGGCTCATGCTGTACATGCCGTTCGGGTCGGTGACGGCTTCGGTGCCGCCTCCGGAGGCCGGCTCGGGCACGGCGGTGACCTGGATGCCCTCCAGCGGCGTGCCGTCCTGGTCGGTGACCTGGCCCTGGAGGGTGCCGTAGGGGGAGCAGCAGCCGCAGCTCAGGGCCGCGGTCAGCACGTTGAGGTAGCCGTGTCCATACGTGTAGTTGCCGCCGCCGGGCGCGACGCCGCAGTTGCCCTCGGGCGGCTCGTCTGCGCTGTCCTGCAGGGTCTGGAGGAGCAGGTCAAAGTCGCCGGCAAACTCGGGGCAGGCAGACACGACCAACGCCACTCCGCCGGCGACGTAGGAGGCGGCCATGGCGGTGCCGCTGTAGCTGCAATTCCAGGTGCTGCCCGGGTAGGTGGAGCAGAGGTTGACGCCGGGCGCGACGAGGTTCGGCTTGGCGACGTCGCCGTAGCAGGAGGGCCCGCGGCTGCTGAAGGAGGCGATGGTGCGGTCGATGTCGTAGGCCCCCACGCCGATGACCTCCAGGTAGTCGCCGGGGCTTGCGGTGGTGGCGCAGGCGGAATCCATTGCTGCCAATCTTGGAGACGGGCACGATGCCCGTCGCCTGCCAGGCCATGACGTCGGGCATGAACCAGTCGTCGCAGCCCATGGCACTCCAGGGGAGGTCGACGACGTGGGGCCGGTTGGCGGGGTCGCCGCCCGGCGCGAGCGTCCACTGGGCGCAGGCGTGGAGCGCGAACTCGGAGCAGGAGCTCGACTCGCAGCCCTTGCAGGCGATCCAGGTGACGTCGGGGGCAAGTCCGACGGTGTAGGGCAGGGCGGGGTCGTCGGCGGCGGCGATGAGGCCCATGGTGAAGGTGCCGTGGCCGAGGTTGTCGCAGGGCAGGCCGCCACAGACGTTGCTGGGGTCGTACCAGCAGGCGGGGTTGCCGGGATCGTCGGGGCAGCCGTACTGGCCGATGAGCGCCGGGTGGTCCCACTGGACGCCGGTGTCGATGTTGGCCACAATGACGCCTGCGCCGCGCACGCCCGCGCTCCAGAGCTCGGGGGCGTGGACGTCGGCGACGCCCCAGGCCATCTCGGCTTCGGGCACCGGCGTGAGGAGGGGCAAGGCGGTGGGCCGGGCGGCCTCTTCGAGGGTGAGCGTTCGCTCCAGGCGCAGCTCGGCGACGCCGGGTAGGGCAGCCAGCTCCCGGACGGCTTGGAGCGTGGCGCCGCGGATGTAGACGGCGTTGGCGATGGCCAGAGAGTGGGCTTCCAGGCCCTGCCGGTGGGCGTAGGCGAGGACGGGTGCCTGGGTGGCTTCGGCGAGCCGGTTGAGGGCGTCCCAGACGTAGTCGCCGCGCGCCTCCCAGCTCATCTCCTGCGCCGCGCTGAGGTCGGCCTGGGCGGACATCTGGACAAAGAGGCTGGCGGTGCCGCCCTCGGCGAGGCGGTCGAGGAGGTCGAGGTCGATCGGCGCCAGTCTGGCGGAAACCTCCTGTTGTGCGGCGGCGGTGAGCGGCAGCAGGCAGAGGAAGAGAAGGGCGGTCAGCAGGACGTGCACCCTGGGCTTGTTCTTCATCGTCTTGTTCCCCTTTCGTGCGCGCCGCAGGGAGTCTGCGGCCCGCACAGCCCGCCAGGCGGAGGCCCAGGCCACGGGAAGGGGAGCGATGAAGGGTGCGATGTCGAGGTTGCGTGGGGCCCGGGCGCGGCATCCGCCCAGCACCAAGTCTATCTTACACCACCGGCGGCGGTTTGTCAAGGACAATACAACTCTCGTTCCCTGATTTGACATTATCTGCAACCTAGAGTATCATCCTACGTATAACAGATGTGGTTATCCCCAATGGTGATATATCTCGCGGTGCGATCGCTGGGAAATCTATCAACCCAGCGGTGTTTTATTTCACGGCTAGTCCGTAAAGAGTAAGAGGAGAAGAGTCAAGTTCGATGTCCAAGAAGGATCGTACCCTCGCGTGTTCCGACTGCGGCCGCAATTTCGTGTTCACGGTCAAAGACCAGGAGTTTTATGAGGAAAGGGGCTTTACCGACCCACGTCGCTGCCCCGAGTGTCGCGCGGCCCGCAAGGCTAGCCGTACGGGAGATCGCCCGAGTGGTGGTGAAGGACGCGGTGGGTACAGCCGGCCAGATCGCACCGACCGACCGATGTACGATGTCGTCTGCGCGCGCTGTGGGAAGCCGACCCAGGTTCCCTTCCAGCCGCGAAACGACCGCCCCGTCTACTGCCGGGATTGCTACGACAAGCAGCGCCAATAGGACGCTAACGGCGCCGGCTGCCGTCCACTAGGAAGCACAGGTGCGACGCACCGAGAACGTGCGTCGCACTTGATCGCGCCTGAAACAAAAGTGCGGCGCACCTCAAAGGTGCGCCGCACTTGTCTAGTCCTCGTCCAGCCGCAGTACCGTCATAAAGGCCTCCTGCGGAATCTCGACGTGCCCGATCATCTTCATCCGCTTCTTGCCTTTCTTCTGCTTCTCCAGCAGCTTGCGCTTGCGCGTGATGTCGCCGCCGTAGCACTTGGCGAGCACGTCCTTGCGCACGGCCTTGACGTTGGCGCGGCAGATGACGCGCTTGCCCACGGCGGCCTGGATCGGCACCTCGAACTGCTGGCGTGGGATCACGTGCCTTCATCTTGGTGACCAGGCGCTGGCCCTTCATGTAGGCCTGGTCGCGGTGCACGATGATCGACAGCGCATCCACCGGCGTGCCTCGCCACCAGCACGTCCACGCTGCACCAGGTCGCCCGCGCGGTAGGCCTGAAGGCGATAGTCCAGCGAGGCATAGCCCTGCGTGCGGCTCTTGAGCTGGTCGTAGAAATCGACCAGGATCTCGGTCAGCGGGATGTGGTAGGTCAACAGCACCCGCCGCGCGTCCAGGTACTCCATCTTTTTGCAGCTCGCCGCGCCGCTTCATCGACGAGGTCCATCACCGGCGCCGATGTACTCGGCCGGCGTAAAGACCTGGATCTGCATCCAGGGCTCGTCGATCTGCGCGATCTCGGTCTCCGTGCGGCAGCTCCGCCGGGTTGTCGACGGCAGATCACCTGCGCCGTCCGTCTTGAGCACCTGGTACTCGACGCTGGGCGAGGTAAAGACGATGTCCAGGTCATACTCGCGCTCCAGCCGCTCCTGGATGATCTCCATGTGGAACAGCCCCAGGAAGCCGCAGCGGAAGCCAAACCCGAGTGCCTGCGACGTCTCCGGCTCGTACGAGAGCGAGGCATCGTTGAGCTGCAGCTTGCCCAGCGCGTCGCGCAGCAGCTCGTAATCCTCGGCCTCGGCAGGATAGAGGCCGGCAAAGACCATCGGCTTGGCGGGGCGGTAGCCGGGCAGGGGCTGCTCCGCCGGGTCATCGGCCAGGGTGAAGGTGTCGCCGACGCGACAAGTCCTGCAGGGTCTTGAGCCCGGTGGCGACGTAGCCCACCTCGCCGGCCGTGCAGCATCGTCGCATGGGTCGCATGCCCGGCCGGAAGACGCCCACTTCGATCGGCGTCCAGCCGTTGGCTGGTGGACATGAGCGAGAGCGGCGCGCTCGGGCCGCAGCTCGCCGTCCACCACGCGCACGTAGGCGACGACGCCCTTGTAGGCGTCATAGTGGGAGTCGAAGATCAGCGCCCGCAGCGGCTGCGTCAACTGGCCGCGCGGCGGCGGGATGCGCGGTCGATCGACTGCCTGCAGCACATCGGCCACGCCGGTGCCCTCCTTGGCCGAGGTGAAGAGAGCGTCGGCGGCCGGGATGCCGAGCAGCTCCTCGATCTCCTGCGCCACCTCCTCGGGCCGCGCCGAGACCAGGTCGATCTTGTTGATCACCGGCACGATCGTCAGGTCCTGCTTCCAACGCCAGGTAGAGGTTGGCCAGCGTCTGGGCCTGCACGCCTTGGCTCGCGTCCACCACCAGCAGGGCGCCCTCGCAGGCGGCCAGGGCCCGGCTCACCTCGTAGGTAAAATCGACGTGGCCGGGCGTGTCGATCAGGTTCAGCTCGTAGGCCTGCCCGTCGGCGGCCGCGTACGCCATGCGCACGGCAGAGGCCTTGATGGTGACGCCGCTTCTCGCGCTCCAGGTCCATCGTGTCCAGCACCTGGTCGACCATCTCGCGCTCGGCTCACGCGTGCCGGTGCGCTCCAAGCAGCCGGTCGGCCAGGGTGGACTTGCCGTGGTCGATGTGGGCGATGATGCAGAAATTGCGGATGTGTTGTTGGTCCATGTGCTCATGTCAGAGCAGTGGTCATAGAGCAGTCCGCACACCTGCCGCCGCCTGGCACTTGGTCTGTTGACCTCGTCTGGCACCGACGCTGTACCTTCCGCTCGTCGCAATCACCCTGGCCCGCTGCGCGCCGTCGGCCAGCACGTCCCAGACGTAGGCGGGATCGGCGGCGAACTGCGCCCGGCGCTCGCGGAAAGGCGCAAAGTACTCAGCCAGATTGCGCGCAAAGCGCCTCTTGCATTCCACGCAGCCGATGGCCGCCGAGCGGCAGTCGACTCTCGATCTGCGCCACCTCGTCGGCGAAAAGAATCCGTGCAGGGTGAACACGTTGCAGACCTCCGGATGGCCGGGGTCCGTGCGCCAGCGGCGCGCCGGGTCGGTGACCATCATCTTGCACCCGCTCCCACATCTCCTCCGGCGTGGCGGCCAGCTCGATGTGGTTGTCGAGCGACTTGCTCATCTTGGCCTTGCCGTCGATGCCCATCACCCGGGTGAACTCGGTGTGCTTGGCCTGCGGCTCGACCAGCACTCCCCGAAGTGGGCGTTGAAGCGGCGGACGATCTCGCGGGTGAACTCCAGGTGGGGCGCCTGGTCCACGCCCACCGGCACCGTGTCGGCCTTGTAGAGGGTGATGTCGGCCGCCATCAGCACCGGATAGCCCACCAGGCCATAGTTGACGTTGTCGGGCTGCTGGCGCACCTTCTCCTTGAAGGTGGGCAGGCGCGTGAGCCAGCCCAGCGGCGTGACCATCGAAAGGATGGTGTGCAGCTCGGTTACCTGGGGCACGTGCGACTGGACGAAGATGATCGTCTCCTCGGGTCGATGCCGGCCGCCAGCCAGTCCAGCACCATCTCGTCGGTCCATTCGCGCAGCCGGTGCGTGTCTTCCAGCGTGGTCAGCGCATGCAGGTCGACGACGCAGTAGACGCAGTCGTACTCGTCCTGGAGCGCCACGTAGTTGCGGATGGCCCCCAGGTAGTTGCCCAGGTGCTGGCGGCCGGTGGGCCGCGCTCCGCTGAATACTCGTCCCTTTTTTGGCATGGTGCGATCTCTCCTGTGGTTGGTCGAGGGGCATTATACTCCAGCACCCAACGCAGGGCAAGGTAGGGGCGGGGAGCAGGGGCGGGGCTTGGTCGGGAGACCTTCGCCCAACGGAGGGGGGCCTCCGCTCATCGGAGGCAGGACCATTCCCTCTTCTCCGTGTGCTCGCGCCCGGTCTCCTGACCGGGCGCACTTCTGCCCATGGCACACCCCACGTGGAGTGATGGAGCAGCCGGGCCGGCCTAGACGCTCGGCCGCGTCGCCTGCTCCAGCGCCGACATCAGAGCCAGCGCCTCTTGCGCGGTCTCGCCGCAGAGCGCCGGCTCGGCCCGGAAGCGTACGCAGATGGCCGGCCGCTCGGGTTGCCCGAAGAGGGCGCAGAGCCCCTCCGACGTGAGCTGGACGCAGCGCACGCCGGAGGGCTTGCCGCCGGGCATGCCCGGGATGGGCGACGAGATCGACACGGCGATGCAGCAGGCGCCGCAGCCGGGCCGGCAGTCCATGGGCTCGGTCAGAGACCTTCGCCCATCGGGCGAACGCAGTCCCCCCTGCTGCGGCAGGGGGGGATGGGAGGAAGGCCGCAGCCACGACACGGTAGGCGGGCAGGTAACTCCCTGAGTACTGCGGCGAATGGTGCGCCGCCCCGAATCCTTGTCGATGCCTGCCCCTGCAACAGCGCGCGCAGCTCCGCCGGCTCGAAGGGCAACTGGCCCGACTCAGCCATCCGCGCCGCCACCCGGCCCCACTCCGCCAATCGCTCCGTCGACCCGCGGTGCTCGCGGCCGGTCTGAAGAAACGCAGCCAGCAGTCGCTCCGGGTCGCCGCCGGCGGCCACGTAGGGCCGGAGATGCACCCGAAGGATGGTGCCCCCAGGGGAGATTGGGTCGAGCAGGGGCTCCCCCGGCCCCTCTCCCAGGCTTTCGATTCTCACGCTCCAGCCACGCCCGCGCGACGGCTTCGCCAGGCGCGGCAGTGTCGGCACCCATCGCCGCCTGGTGCAGCAGCTTGTACAGGTCCACCGGCTGCATGAGCGGGTAGCGCTCAATCTGGGTAAGGAGGATGCACTGCAGCGTCTTCCGCTCTGCTTCTTGCACCGTCTCCCTGCTCACGGCTTTGCCAGCTCGCTGTACACCAGTGCCTTGAGCGCCAGGTAGGAGACGCTGCGGTCGCCCGGGAAGCGGGGGTGGTTGCGATAGCTCAGCAGCTCGCGGAGCGGCGCGGCGAGGGAGGGCGCGCGCAGCAGCGGTGCGACCTCCAACACGTCCAGCAGCGTCAGGAAGTCAGTGCGCAGGCGCAGGGCGCCGGCGAGCTTTTCCACCACCTGGGTATCTCCACGCAGCGCTTGCAGGGCCAGAAGCTTACCCTGGCAGCCGCGGTGCCCTTCGACAGCCCGGATCGCCGCGTCTGGCTCCGTGCGGCCGATGCGCACAAGGGCGGTGAAGGCCGCAGCCGATAGGTCCTCGTCGTCCAGGTAGCGGCCGACCACGGCGGCTGCCTCGCCCGAGGCCGTGTCTCCGAGCGCCAGGATCAGTGCCCGGCGCTCTTCTGGCGTGCCTGCTGATTCCAGCCGCTTGTGCAGGAGCAGCACCGCCTCCGCGCCCGCCGGCTCCGAGCTGAGTTCTGGAGGGGTAGCCTTGCCTGGATGCGCTTGGGCGACCAGGCCTTCCGGTAGGCCGTGGAGATAGGGCAGCGTGTGGGCGTCGGGGATGAGGGCCAGCAGCGCCCGGGCGCGATTGCGCTTGGCTGCTTCGTGGGCATGCTGCCCGATGTAGTCGATGCAGGCACCGACGAAGGCTCCGTCCCGAGCCGCGAGCCCGGGAGACCCGCCGGCTGCCGCAGAGCTGAGCCCGCGGGCCTCCGCCACCGCGGCCATCTCGGGCGCCAGGTCATAGCCGGAGAAGAGCACGTGGGCGGCTGCTGCCGTGTCGGAATGGGACGGGTCTTGCCTGGACTGGATCGGGTGGCTTGGTGCGGCGGGCGCTATCTCGTGGTAGATCATGTCGACCATCGCCAGCGCCGCGATTGCCTCGACCTGCAGCCCGTTCGCCAAGCTGTCGGCGGCCAACCGGGCGAACTCGTCGATCCGGTGCTCGCCCTGGAGGATGACCGCGGAGACCCTGCTGCCTGCCCCTCTCACGACCTGGAACTCGAGACGCGGCACAGGGCGGCGGGCCAGCAGCCGGAAGGATTCCTCACCTCGTTGGCGGATCTGTGCCAGGGCGGCCGCGGTCCGGTCGACGCCGGCCAAGACCTCATCCGATACCCGGCCGGGGGCCTGTCCGGCGAGGAGCCGGACGACCTCGCCGGCGGAAAACCCCTCGCGCCGGCAGGTCTCGCGGATCTCGCCGGCAAGCCGGGCGGCAGCCCTCCTTCGCGCCCGGACGGCCAGCAGGATAGAGAGCGCTGCAGCGGCGATGGAGGCTGCCGCGACCGGCAGCGCGATCGTGGCGTGGGGACGCAGGAGGTTCATCGCGAGGCAGAAGAGGATCAGGCCAAGGCCGAGGAAGATCCAGCCGGGCAGGGCCTGACGGCCGGCGCGGCGCTGTGCGGCGGCGATCTGCACGGACCAGTGGTCGACGTGTGCTGCGAGTGGCTGCGGCGCGGCGGGAATGGGTTGGGTCGGAGACTTGATCATCATGCGATGATTATACCGCTGCGGCAGGTCCTGTCAAACAGCAACAGACCTGGCTGATCCGAAGACCTGCCAGGCCCGGTCAGGCTGTGCGCTGGGGAGCCACTGCCGGCTCCGCATCTTCGAACCGGCAGCCCTCCAGCCAGGTGCCGGGGATACGGGCGCCCTCGCGCAGCGAGCCGCGCAGGTCGGAGCCCGTCAGGTCGGCGTTTTCCAGGTCGGCGCCGGTAAGGTTCGCGTCGCGCAGGTCACAGCCCCGCAGGTCGGCCCGGCTGAGGTCGGCGTGCGCCAACATGGCGCCGCGCAGGACAGACCCGGACCAGTCCGAGTCGACCAGGAGGCTGCCCTCCAGGTTGGCGCCGCTCAGGTCCTGTCCGGTGCAGATCACGCCGGAGAGGTTGGCGTATGGAAGCTGCAGTCCGCGCAGCCTGCGCCCGGCGAGCCGCTTGTGGCTCAGGTCAGCCTGGGCGCCGCGCTCTCCCCCCGGCGCCCTCTTGACGTAGACGCCGATCACGAGCCCGGTTTCGTGGTCGCCGGGCGTGCAGAAGGTCTCCCACCGGCCGCCGGCTCCGCCGCTCTCGACGAACTGGGCATGCTGCTCGACTATCTTCGCCAGCTCCCCGGTGGGGAGAGGATCATTGTCGGCCAGGATCGCCATCATCTCGTAGCGCTCCGGGTGGCGGGCAGGCGGCGTGATCGGCGGCTGGGTGTCCTCTGTCATGGGTCTCTCCTCGGCGGGTGCGTGGCTACCACTTTCCCGCATAGGCCATGCTGTAGGGTGCAACCGCCTGTGTCAGCAGCGCCCAGCGCAGCTCGACAAGCTCGCGCAAGTGCAGAATGTCGTGCGCCACCCACGCCGCCACCAGGTCTCCGGCCGAAACCGGCCCCCAGGGCGCCGGATAGGCTGCCTCCCAGTCGGCCGACGACAGGGAGCGCAGCCAGGCCAATGAAAGCTCTCGCTCGCGCAAGAACCCTTCGAGCGACATGACCAGATCCTGCTCGTTGTAGCGGCGCTCGGTCACCCACTCGCCGGGGCTGATCTCCGGTGCCGCTTCGCCCGGCCGGTGGAGGGCATAGTCGATGCGAACCTTGAAATCCTCGCGTTCTTCATCCAGCAGGTGGCAGAGCACCTCAACCATCGACCAGGAATCCGGCTCCGGGCGGGTGCGGGCCTGCCCGTCGCTGAGACCCTGGACCAGCGCGCGCACGGCGGCCGCGTGCTGCGCCATGTAATTCGCCAATTGGCTCACGTTCATTGCCCCCTCCTAGCGGCCGGCGGGTGCGGCCGGCCGCGCTCTGTCCGTCTATTCCGCAGGCTTGATCGCCCGGATCGAAAAGATGAGCGGTACCGACGCCTGGTGTTCCGGAAACCGCCAGCGCCCGTCCTCTGCCGCGCACCATGAGGGGGTGGTGCCGGTAGAAGCCAAAGGGGTACTCGTGGAGGAACTGGAGCCGCAGGCCGGCATCCAGCAGCGCGTTCACGATGTCTCCCAGGCTGTGTGACCATTCATACTCGGTGTAGCGCAGGTCCACGTCGGGATCGGTGGCATAGGAGCCGGTGCATTCATAGGCTTCCGGCGCGTCCTGGTGGAAATAGGGATAGGCGATGTGCAGATCGGTCGCGTCCGGCTCGTTGTAGAAGATGTTGGCCACGGGGTGGCCGTCCGCAATGTAGAAGGTACCGCCCGGCTTGAGGAAGTGCGCGATGACCCTGCCCCAGGCGGGCAGGTCGGGCAGCCAGCAGAGAACGCCGCCGGAGGTGAAGACGATGTCGAATGTGCCGTACAGCCGCTCGGGCAGGTCATAGATCGAGGCGCAGACGAACTCGGCCTCCAGGCCAACCTCCCGCGCCAGCTCGCGCGCCAGGTCGATCGCCTGAGGCGCATAGTCGACGCCGGTCACCCGCGCGCCAAGGCGTGCCCACGAGAGCGTGTCCATACCGAAATGGCACTGCAGGTGCAGCAGGCTCTTGCCAGCCACGTCGCCGATCTCCTCCCGCTCGAGAGCCTGGAGGGTGCTCCGGCCGGCCTTGAAGCCGGCCACGTCGTAGAAGGCGGAGCGGGCATGAAGGGGCGCCAGCCGGTTCCAGTTTTCTCGATCTGCCCGTTCGGGCTCTGTCATCGTTCGCATGTTACCCCCACCCGGCCTCCCCCGTTGCGACGGGGGAGGGGCTCTGAACATCATTCTTCCACCAGCCTCAGCACGCGCAGAGCGCGCAGGGTTACCCACTTGTTTGGCTGCTTCTTGGGGCCGTAGTCCGCCCAGGTCTTGCCGGCATAATCGTATTCGAGGGGCCAGCGGCCCTTGGCGTCCTGCTTGCCGCGGATAAGGTCCAGGGACCGCGCCAGACGAGGGTCGCGGCCATACCCGGCGACGGCGAGCGCTTCCACGAGCTGGAGCAGATCCGTGATGTAAAAGACGGGGAAGCCAAACTTCCACCAGTTGCCGCTGGGCTTTTGCTCGTTCCAGGTGGGATAGGCCCCGGTGGCCGGATCGATGGTGAAGAAGAAGCGGATGGCCCGCTCGACGGCGTGCTCCATCTGCGGCGTGCGGCGTGCGGCAGGCCAGCGGCCCAGCGCGAGAAGCACTTTGACCGCCCCCCAGGCGCAGGCCTGCCGGTCGTTGGCCCCGCAGGAAAAGTCGGGGCCGCACTTGCCGGCGTAGTAGCGTACGGGGGCATCCCGCTCCGTGGAAGGGGCAATGCCTTCGCCGGTCACCGTGCGCGCCATCCAGTCGAAGGCGCGCTCCAGGCGCGGGTCGTCGTAGCCCAGCTCCAGGAAGGCCCAGCAGAGGTTGCCCTGGAGGCAGTCGACGGTGCTCGACGGGGAACCCGCGAGGCCAAGCTGCCCGCCGGTGCAGAATGCGTGGTCGAGCAGGTAGGCGCAGGCGCGGCCGACCCGCTCGTCTTCGTCGCACGGATGCCCCGAGCTGAGCCAGGGCGATGATCGACCAGACGGCGGAGCGGTACTTGGGGTTGTAGCCAGGGCCGGGCTGGACCCAGAAGCCCAAGTCATCCATCGCGGCCAGGATGGTGGAGATGGGGCCGTGCGTGTGCGCGTCGCGCCGCGCAGTAACAAGCTCTGGATCGTCCGGCGGGCGGCCGAGCAGGTCGCGCAGGGCCAGGTAGCGGACGCCGGGCGGATCGGGCTCGAGCAGCCAGGCCAGCGCGTCGTGCGCGTGGATGTCGTCAACCATAGATCACCTGCCTGTGGCTAGACAAAGCGTTGAAGCACGCGGTAGATGGCGTCGGTGCCAAAGCCGACGGCCTCGACCGGGATGCGCTCGTCGGCCGCGTGGATGGTTTCGATGAAGCGAAAGTCGTCCGGGAGCTGCATGGGCGTGAAGCCGTAGGTCTGGATGCCAAGCCGCGAGAAGAACCGTGCGTCGGACGTGCCGCTCAGCATGAGCGGCGCCGCCGTGGCACGGGCGTCGGTCTCGCGCAGAACGCCGGCGAGGGTGTCGAAGAGGCCCATGTCCGGATCGGCCGGCCCCGGATCGTAGTGCATCACTTCGTACTCGACGTCGGGCCCGCTCACGGCGCGCAGCTCGGCAAGAATGTGCTCCGGCTGGAAGCCGGGCAGCAGGCGCCCGTCGAGCTCTACGGAGACCTCGCCGGGGATGACGTTGATCTTGGTGCTGCCGTGCAGCACCGTCGGGCTCACCGTGTTGTGCAGAAGGGGATCAAAGGTCCGGCTCTGTGCCCCCAGCAGGTCGAGGAGGGCGTTGGTGAGCCGGGGTTCCAGGAGCTGCGCCAGGATCTTGCCCTGGGCGCCGCCGATGGCCGAGGCCATGGTGCCGAACATCTGCCGCGCGACGGGCGTGATGTGCACCGGCAGGCGGCTGCGGTCCAGCCGGGCGAGGAACCGGGCCAGGGCGGCCATGGCACCGCCGCGCACGGGCATCGACCCGTGCCCGCCTGGACCCCGGACAGTCGCCTTCATCCAGCAGGCCTGTTTCTCGGCGACCTGGATTGGGAAAAAGCGCTTCTTGGCCACGGTCAGGGTAAAGCCCCCGAACTCGCCGAGGGCGTAGCGGACGCCGCCGAACTCGGCGGTATGCTCCTCGACGAGGTACCTGGCGCCCACGCCTCCGAGCGCTTCCTCGTCGGAGACGGCGGCGAAGATCACGTCCCCCGGCAGGGATACCTTGGTGAAGTGGGCCCTCAGGAAGGCGGCGAGCATCATGGCGACGCCGCCCTTCATGTCAAGCGCACCGCGTCCCCAGAGATAACCGTCGCTGATCCGGCCCTCAAAGGGCGGTACGGCCCAGGATTGGCCGGCCGTCGTGACGACGTCGACGTGGCCGTACAGGAGCAGGGGGGCGGCCCGGCCCTCGCCGCGCAGGCGTGCGATGACGTTTGGGCGGACGGGGTCCTTGGCCAGGATCCTGGCCTCGATCCCGGCGTCTTCCAGGAGGCCGCGGATGAACTGGATGCACGCGAGCTCGTTTCCGGGTGGGTTGGTGGTGTCGAATTGGATCAGCCGCTGTAGAAGCTCGGCCGGCCGGTCGAAGAGATGAGGTGAGTCGCTGTGGGACACCATCCACGTCCTCCTTACTCCAGGTAGTAGAGCGCTCGCATAGGGTGATGATACCGCAGGCCGGCGAGCATGTCAACCGGCGGAGGCTGCGGTCAAGGCGGCGGAGGTTGGGTGTGGAAGCCTGGCCTACGGCTGTGCCGCCCACAAGGGGCTGTGTGTGGAAACTCGGCCTGCGGCTACGGCTGCCGGTGCAGGAGCTGGACCTCGCCTTCGGCCCATTCGAAGGTGGCCTCGATCCTGTAGTGCACTCGGATATGGTCCATGATCTCGGGTGCCAGCGCCTCGGCCCCCCATCGCCCTGGGAAGTAGACCACCCACTCGGGCGGCTGCTCCTGGAGCGTCGCCAGGATGCGCTCCCGGATCGGGCCGGTCAGGTACCAGGGGTAGTGAAAGATCCAGAAGCTCGGCGTTGGGCAATCGAGCAGGTAGTAGAGGTTGGCGGTCGCCTCGTCGTCGGGGAAGAGATAGACGCACGCCTCCGGCCCTGTGGCCTGCCTGACCTCGCGCGCCAATGGGACCAGGTTGGAGTACTCGATGATCGTGCGCCGGAAGTCAGCTCTCAGCGCCGGCCGGAAGGCGGCACCGGCTGTTACCAGCCAGAGTATGGAGAGGGCAAGGCCGGCGCCCCAGGCCAGACCGCGCCAAGCGCCGCGCAAGCGCCACAGCCAGGCCAGTGCCCAGGCCGAAAGCCATGCCAGGAGCGGGAGAAAGGCTTGCAGGTGGAAGGGGTTGTAGCGTGGATAGGCGGTCGCGGCGCTGGCCACAAGGAGGATCAAGGCAAGGCCCGCGGTCTGCCACCCATCCGATCGGGCTCGTGTTGCGTGGACAAAGCCGGCCAGTGCCACCGGCAGCAGCAGACAGGCCGAGCCGAGCGAAAGGAGCTGCGCCCGGGTTGGCGCCTGCGCCGCCAGCGAGCCGTACTCGCTCGTCAGGCTGTAGCCCACCGTCCAGTAGAAGAAGCCGGCCAGCGTACCTGCCCGTGCGTATTGGTAGAGGGCAAAGGCTGCCAGCGGGACGAGCGACGCGGTGCCCATCAGCACCAGGTCGCGCAGCAGGGCGCGGACCGACCGGTGGGTGAGCCAACGCGTGACGGCCGTCCAGGCAACAAAGCCGGCGAGCACCAGCAGGGCATGCTGCTTGACGAGCACCGCCAGCCCGCCCAAGAAGCCCGCCAGGAGGAGCGGCACGGGCGAGCGCCGGCGGAGGCAGCTTTGGTAGGTGAGGAACAGGAGCAGATAGAGCGGTGCCAGGAAGGACTCGTGCCACAGCTTGGGAAAGCCGAACCGGATCGACCAGACGACCAGGAAGCCGGCAGCCCACAGGCCGGCGGCCCAGTCGATGCGCCGCCAGGCCACGAGGAAGGTGAGTAGGGTGGTGAGCGTCAGCAGCCCGACCAGGACGAGGCGTGCCCGGGCCAGGCCGCCGGGCACCAGCGGCGCCAGCCAGGAGAGCGACAGCGGCATGAGCGGGGTGTGCAAATCGGCGACGGTTTCGTACAGCACCTCGCCGCGCCCCAGGAGCCAGGGTTCGAGGATCACCCGAGGGCCGAGCGAGAGGGTGATGCGGTCGTGGTAGGCCCAGGCCTGAAAAGCCAGTAGGGCGAATAGCAGCAGGACGGCGAGGAGTGCGCCTGCCCGGCGGACCACCATGCTGCTGCGGGTCCGGACCGGTGCAGAGGCTCCAGATTGCATGGCTACGCCTGGCCCGCTCTGAGGGTGTGCCGGGGCAGCCATGAGCGAATGGTTGGTCGTCAGCTCAGGACGCGGTGCTCGAGGCACCAGGCGAGCGAGCGTCGCATCCCCTCTTCCAGCTCCACGGACGGGGCATAGCCCAGCTCCTGCTCGGCCTTGGCAATCGAGCAGGCGATGGTCTTGTTCATCTCGGAGAGGACGTGGACCTTCTGGACGTAGAGGCCGGCTGCCTGGAGGGCAGAGTCGCAGGCCTGCGCGATGTCACCGGCGAAGCTGGGCAGCCTGAGCCGCTTGTGCGCGACGCGGAGGCCGAACTCGGTCTCCATCAGCCGCTCTACGGTGTCGACGATCTCGTTCATGGAGTAGGGGCGGCGGTCGGCGATCCAGTAGGTCTGGCCGGCTGCGCGCGAGCTGTGCCCGGCGAGCAGCATGGCCTGGCAGAGGTTGTCGATGTAGGTCATGGAGCGCAGGTTTTCCCCGTCGCCGACGATGGGCGCCGAGCCGCTCTGGATCATGCGGAAGAAGGTGGTCTGCCGGGCGGGCTGGTCGGGCCCGTAGAACCAGGTGGGGCGCAGGATCACCGTCTCCATCTTGCCTCGCTCCTGGAACTCGCGCACCACAAGCTCCATCTGCATCTTGGAGCGGCCGTAGGCCATGTAGGGGCGGTAGGGAGACTCCTCGTCGAAGCGGTGGGCGCGGCTGGGG
The DNA here is from genome assembly GCA_963701775.1 of uncultured Chloroflexia bacterium. Classification (GTDB taxonomy): domain Bacteria; phylum Chloroflexota; class Anaerolineae; order JAAYZQ01; family JAAYZQ01; genus DAOQVR01. The sequence goes on along the minus strand of CAVPBH010000015.1, from coordinate 855,259 downwards.
TTGTTCCCGGCAGGGGAGTTGGAGGAGAGGGCAACCACCCGGCGCACGCCGGCCTGCTCAGCGGCCGACAGCAGGTTGCGGGTGCCGCGAACGTTGACCTCGTAGAAGTCGCGGACGAAGCGCGCCGGGTGGACGAGACCGGCGCAGTGGTAGAGCGTCGCGCCCTCGGCGCCCCGGCAGAAGGCTGCTGCGGCGGCCGGGTCGCGCAGGTCTCCGCCGACGATCTCAAGCCGCTCGGAGGTGGGGAGCGCGGAGCCGTCGACCCCGGGCATCAGTAGGCAGCGGAGGCGCTGCTCGCCGGCGGGCGTACCTGCACCCGGATCGAGGAGCGTCCTGGTGAGGCGGGTGCCAATCCAGCCCGGTGCGCCGGTAACCAGGGTCAATGGCATGATCGCCCTCGGCCACGGTGCGCCTCATTTGCGAGTATATTCTGCCTGCTCATCCAGACCTTGCTCAAGCGTGGAATGCGGGTATTATACGGGAATGCGTGCCGGCGGCCAAACCGCTGTCCCCGGCTGGCACAGGGAGGCGAGCCCACAAGCCGCGGACAAGAAGAAGACCGGACCGGCGGCAAGGGCCCCGGCCCGGTCGAGGTGGCGGCAGTCTACTTGCCGTAGTTGGCGGCCAGGTATTCGACGAGAGCGGCCTTTTCGGCGTCGTTGAGCTGGGCGCCCTTCCCGATCATGTTCGAGACGATCTGGTCCCACTCGGCCTGCGTGTGCGTGGCGCCCGTGGCCCTGGTGGGGCTGTGGCACACCGAGCAGCGTGCCTCCAGCAGGGCGGCGGCGTCGATGGTCCCCGGCTGCGACGGGGCGGTGGTGGCCGGAGCTGCGGTGCCTCCGCAGGCGGCCAACATGGCGACAGCCAAGCCGGCGAGTGCCAGCAGCGCCAGCGCGCGCATAATCCAAGCGCTCTTCTTGTTCATTGTTTCCTCTCCCATGGGTGATGGGACGCATTATACGCGCGGCAGGGACAAATCGCAAATCGGGCGGGGACGGCAAACCGCGGATGTGGAGGACCAAGCACGGCGCCAGGTCGATTTATATGACCACAACTTGACTTGCGGCAGGGGTAGGGTAGAATCGGAAGACGTATGCCGTGGTGGTCTACGGTCCGGAGGGGAGCCACGAGCGGTTTGGAGAGGGGATAGTGGAATTGGAAGAACAGGGAGTGCACGCGCCGGACGGTGGACACCTGATGCCCGTCTTGTTCGTGGGGCACGGGAGTCCCATGAACGCGATCGAGGACAACGACTTTTCGCGTGGCTGGCGTGAGCTGGGGCGTGCGCTGCCCAGGCCGAAGGCGATCCTGTGCGTGTCGGCCCACTGGGAAACGAAGGGCACAGCGGTGACGGCGATGGAGCGGCCGCGCACTATCCACGACTTTGGGGGCTTTCCGCGCGCGCTCTACGAGGCGGAGTACCCGGCGCCGGGCAGCCCGCCGCTGGCCGGCGAGATACAGAAGCTGGTGAGGAAGGCGCGCGTCTGGCCGGACCGGGAATGGGGCCTCGACCACGGCTGCTGGAGCGTGCTCAGCCGAGTGTTCCCCGGGGCCGAAATCCCGGTGGTGCAGCTCAGCCTGGACTATTCCCGGCCGGGAGAGGAGCATTATGGGCTGGCCAAGGAGCTGGCACCGCTGCGCCGGCAGGGCGTACTGGTCGTCGGCAGCGGGAACATGGTGCACAACCTGCGGCGCGCTGCCTGGCCGGAGGATGGGGCCGACATGAATGTGCCCTTCGCCTTTGATTGGGCGATGGAGGCGAATGAGCTCTTCAAGAAGCTGATCGACGAGCGCCGGCATGTGGAGCTGGCGAACTACCGGTCGCTCGGGCCAGCGGCGCAGATAGCGATCCCGACGGCGGAGCACTACCTCCCGCTGCTGTATGCGCTTGCGCTGCAGGAGGAGGGAGAAGGCCTCGCCTACTTCAACGACCGGCCGGTGATGGGCTCACTGACGATGACGTCGCTGGTCATTGGTAGAGGCGCCGCCCGCGCGACGATTCATGTGACACCGCTGCGAAACGGTGTTATACTATTGACAGACGTGCAGCTCGCCCACCTGGCAGCTGCCCTGGGATGCGGAGCGGAGACCGCGGCGACGCGGCCAGCCGGGAAGGATGTCGGCCCCATGAGGCTCACAAGCCGGTTCGGTGTAATCGCTGTTGCAGCCATGCTACTGTCGCTCGCGCCTGGCGCCAGCCGTCACGCAGGCCGCCGGCGGCACCTGGACGCCCACTGGTGCTCTGAACATCGCCCGCCAATTGCACAGCTCCTTGCGCTTTTTTTTTTCCTCGCGCTGCTCGACGGCCGAGTGCTGGTCGCGGGCGGCTATGGCACCAGTAGATCCTCGCCCGCAGCTGCAAGATGCACGAATCCTGCCACGGGCCAGTGGAAACGCCGACCGGCAGCCTGAACGTGGCCCGCGAGATGCACGCCTCCGTGCTCTTGACTGGCGGCAAGGTCCTGGCGGTAGGCGGCACCCAGGCGGGCAATCCCCAAGCCAGTGCCGAGCTGTACGATCCCACGACGGGCCTGTGGAGCTACACCGGCGGGATGAACAAGTCTCTGGCTGGGGTTCACGGCCACGCTGCTGCTCGACGGACGGGTCTTGGTTGCGGCTGGACACGATGCCGATAACCCCCTCATCACCGCCGAGTTGTACAACCCTGCGACCGGTCAGTGGACCTACACGGGAAGCCTACACCATTCTCGCTACTACCACTCGGCTGCGCTGCTGGCCGATGGCCGGGTACTGGTGGCCGGAGGAGAGAACGGGGGGCCAGTGGCTCTCACGGAGGTGTATGATCCGGCGACCGGCCAGTGGACCAACACCGGTAACCTGAGCTACACGCGCTCGTCGGCCACCCTAACGCGCCTGCCGGACGGCCGCGTGCCGGCTGGGAGGGCTACTACTTCGATGGAGAGCGTGCCTGTCGGCCGCCGCCGTCCCTGAGTCTTTTCGCGCTTTTCGGGAGCTGAGCGCCAACCGCAGCCTGGCTCGACCGGCCATTGCTACTTCAGCACCACTGCTGCCGCCGCCCACCTCCTCTCTCCCGCTCGTGCCCCTTGCCACTCGCCGAGCTATTCGACCCGCAGCGAGGAGTGGGCCTACACCGGCAGCATGGGAGCCGAGCCGCTACCACGCACGCCGCGGCGCTGCTGGCCGGACGGCCGGGTGCTGTGGCGGCGGGGGGCTTCATTCTGGGGTGGGTTCTCTCGGCACCGCCGAGCTCTGTACCCTGCTAGCCTGGAGCGCCGCCTACACCATGCACGTCGGTGCTATCGTGGGATTCTACAGTGTCGATCCCCTGGGCCGCGCGTCCTGCGCGTCCTGCGTTTTGGTTCAGGATATCAACCTCAATCCCCTGGGCGACGTCCAGGTCGATGTCTCGATCAACTCGCCTGCCGGCGTACCGTATCTTCGCTCGCGCATGACCAAGCCGAGCGGCAATGCCCGCCTCGTGTGCTTCGGGATGCGGCGTCAGCCCCTGGGCTGGCAGCTCCTGCGTGGAGACGCCTGGGCGCGAGGGCTATCAACCTACGACCCGCGTGACGACGACGATTACCTGCCAGCAATGGGCTAACTAGCCGCGGTGCGGCGGACCGGACAGGGCAGCGCGCATGATCCCGGTCGTGGCCTGGTGCTACGCCCGCTTGGTGGGATCAGGGCGACCGCGAAGGATCATCCGCCGGGGACCTTTGGCTCTCTGGGTCCTGGATCGTGCGGCGCATGATGGTCTGTGTTTTCGACCCGGTGTCGGACCTCGATGATAGCCTGCTTCAGCAAAGGGCCAGAGCGACGCCGCGTGTAGCGGCGCAGGCGGTCAGGTGCCGCCTAGACAGTCGCCGGTCGCATGGCCATCGGTGTACGCTACGCATGGTGGCGCTCTGGGCAACCGCGGCATAGATCATCGCACCGCGCACGACGCCACACCTTTCCGCTCTCTGCCGGTCCTGGTTCTCGCGGCGCATGTATGATGCTAATGTTTGACCAGACCGGTGAGCGTCCTCGCGCTTGAAGCTGCTCGCTCTCGCGAAAGGCGCGTAGCCCTCACGAGCGCCCTATATCAGCACGCCGGCCATCCTGTCCTTCCACTAGTCTAGCGAGTTCGGCACGTCTCCATGTCAGATGTCATAGCCTTCCAGCGCAGGGCTTGCGCCCTCGCCCTCGCGTGCATAGTCGACTCGGCACCGCAGAATGCACTAGCAGCTGCCATGACTGCCCCGTGCTTGCCAAGCGTCTCGAGGTCTGGCCATCGCTCCGCGGTGGCGGGGTACACGTCAATCACCTTCTCACCTCACTCTCAGGACGAGAGGCAGACAGACCCGGCTCTCTGCCCGGGGGACGACGGCTTGCCGGTAGACGCCGGCCTCGACGAATCCGTCTGCCTGCAGCCCGGCCGCGGAGCCCTCGATGGAGCCGCCGACGGTGCCGACGTAGACGAGGGTGCGGCCATCGCCGGCGAACCGCCGCGACAGAAAAGACCGGGACACTCCCCAACGGGCCGGCAGCGCGGCTCCAGCTCTGGCCGTCGTCCCTGCTCTGGTAGAGGCCATGCCAGGTAGCGGCGTAGACGGTGGACGGGGTGAGAGGATCAAACGCCAGCTCCAAGACCTGGCTCGAGTCGAGGCCGGCATTCGACGACGTCCAGCTCTCCCCGCCATTCGCACTGCGAAAGATGCCGGCCGCGCCTGGAGCGGGGTCGTTGACCGCGGCCAGAAGGAGCTCGTGGTCCAACGGATGCATCACCAGGTCGTGCACGCAGCGATGGGTGAGCCCGGTGTTGGCGGGCGCCCACGTGCCGCCGCCGTCCGTGCTTTTGTAGACTCCGCTTTGGCTGCCCAGGTTCCAGTAGGGGTGGATGGTGCAGGTGCCCAGGAAGAGCGTCTGCGTGACGACCGGATCGCCCACGATGGAGGTAACGTCGCTGATGACATGCCCGATCGTGAGCTCCTGCCAGGTGTCTCCTCCGTCGTCGCTGCGCGCCAACCAACCGTGGCTGCTAGCGAAATGCCCCCAGTTGTCCCCGCCAGCCGGCGAAGAGGACCTGGCTGTCGTCCGGGTGGAACGTGATGCCGGTCACGTACTTCTCCGGCTGGCCGCACACGGCCCGAGGGGACCAGGTCTGCCCGCCATCGATTGTCTTGGCGATCGTGCAGGCGCCCCAACCGGGCGTTGGAGACACGTAGGCGACGAGGCTGTCGGCGGGGTCGACTGCGGCGGTCCACGTTTCGTCCAGCCAGTCCTGTGCCCAGCTGCCGCCTCCATTGTTGGAGCGGAAGAGACCGTCAACCGCCGCGAAGTAGACCCGCTCCGGATTCCCGGGGGCCGCGACGACGGCGCGCGGCTCGATCCCGGTCATGCCCTGGACCACCTGTTCCCAGTGGAACCCGCCGTCGAGGCTGCGCGAGACACCACCGCCGTTCGTGCCAAGGTAAAGTGGCAAACCGGAGAATCGATCGACTTCGATTTCCTCTATCATTTGCAGTGGAGCTTCGTGCAGGCGGGTCCAGGTGCTGCCGCCGTCGCTGCTGGCGATAAGGTCGTGCGTGGCTGCGGCATAGAGCGTCCCGGAGACGACGGGGCTGAAGGCCAGTGCGCGCTGCACCGGGTAGGTGATGGGCACGGTCACCCAGCTCTCAGCGCCGTCGACGCTCTGGAAGAAGTGCCCGGCGTACACCCCTACCGCCCAGACGTTGTCCGAATCGAATGGGTCAACGGCAAGCTCATAGAAGTTGTCGTCGGGATCAAATGCCAGGCCGTTGTCCGCGGGCGACCAGTGCAAGCCTTCGTCGGTCGACTTGTAGACGCCGTATTGATCCGTGGTGGCGTACAGAATGGTGGGAGTCGCGGGGTCGACGACGATGGTGCGCACGCGCCGCCCAGCAAGGCCGCTGCTGCGGATCTCCCAGGTCTGGCCTCCGTCCTCGGAGCGGTAGATCCCCGCGTCGCTTGACCGAAGCATAGAGGATTCCGGCGTCGGAAGGATGCTGGGCAAAGGCCATGATCCCCACATCGTCGATGATGGGAAGCCAGCTCAGCCCGTCGTCTGTGCTAGACCAAAGGCCGTCTCCCCCGCAGGCGAACAAGGTCGAGGGAGACGCAGACCCGTAGGCGATGTGGCTTGCATTCCTGCCCGAGGCAAGGCCGGTGCGCTCCCATAGGCTTCCGGCGTTGTGGCTGCCGAAAAGGCCGGCAAGCGACACGATGGAAAACACAGTCGCGGGATTGCCGGGGCGCACTGCCACATCGAGCACCGAGCCACCGTAAGGCCCGTCGGTGGTCCACACGCCGATGGCCTGGGTGACGGTCAGCGCGCCGGTGAGGGTGGCGGTGGCGCCGTCGGGGTTGGCGACGGTGAGGGGTAGACGCCGGGGCCGAGGCCCCAAGGCACCCCCGCGAGGAGCCGGGTGCTGCTGACCCAGGTGACGTCGGGGAGCTGCGTTTCGTCCAGGAAGACGGACGGCGGCGTGATCACGTGGGTGCCTGTGATGACGGCAAAGCCTGTGCCGGAAATGACGATGGCTGTGTCCAGGTCGTTGGGGACGGTGTCCGGGTCGACGTCCGTCACGGTCAGCGGCTCAAGGAGCTCAACCCCTGCGTGCGCTTCCGCAGCGTGGTTGCCGGGGCCCAATCCAAGCCCGAGGGCCAACAGGAATGCAGACACAAGTGCGATGGCCAATGCTGCCTTTCGCGTGCTGTCCAACAGCTCCTCCTCAGTGCGCGGTGTCCGGTATCCTAGTCCACCGTCAGCGTCTTGCTCAAGTTGCGCGGAAAATCGGGGTTGTGGCCGCGGGCGATGCTCATGTGGTAGGAGACGAGCTGCGCCGGGATCGCGAGCAGGATCGGGGCCAGGAAGCGGGGGCAGCCGGGGATGGCCAGGTAGTCGTGCCCGTTGGCGCGCAGCGCCTCGTGCTCGACGGCGACGTTGACGGCCCGCCCGCCCCGGACGGCCACCTCGTTGATGGCGCTGATCATGATTGCTTCGTCGCCGGGGGCGGTGAAAAAGAGGACGGGATAGCCCTCGCAGACCGCCGCCAGCGGCCCATGCTTGAAATCGCTGGAAAACGTCCCCTCGCAGTGGGAGTAGGTGATCTCCTTCAGCTTGAGCGCGCCCTCCAGGGCGATGGGGTGGGTTAGCCCGAAGCCGAGGTAGTACATGTCGGGCCAGAGGTCGAGGTAGCCGGCCACCTTCCGCGCCGGCTCGTCGCACGCCTCGATGGTCTGCTGCAGCAGGTTGGGCAGCGCGTCCAGCTCCGACACATCGCGCCCGGCCAGCCGGTAGGCCAGGTAGAGGAAGAGCACCGCCTGGTTGACAAAGGTCTTGGTCGCCGGCACGGAGATTTCGAAGCCGCAGGCGAGAGGCAGGTAGACGTCGCTCTGGTGGGCCAGGGTCGACCCGAGCACGTTGAGTATGCCCAGGACGCGCCCGCCCCGCTCGCGCATCACCTTGACGGCGTTCAGGACGTCTTTCGTCTCGCCGCTCTGGCTGACAAAGACCGCCGTGTCGTGCGGGCCGACGCTTTGCCCGCACTGCTCGACGAACTGCGGTCCGAGAACCGCCATGGCCGGCCGGCCAGCCACCTGGTTGAAGAGGTAGGCACCCAGCAGGCAGGCATGGTAGCTCGTCCCCATGCCGACCAGGTAGACGGGGCGGTCGCCCGCGGCGCGCAGCCCATCCAGGAAGCGCTCGACGTAGCGTGAGTTGTTGAGCAGGTGCAGCAGCTCGCCCACGAGCGCCGGCTCCTCGTGGATCTCCTTGAGCATGAAGTGGGGGTAGCCGCCCTTTTCTGCCACTTCGATCGGCCCGTCGTAGTACTCCTCCGCGCGCTGGATGCGACTGCCGTCGAGGACGGAGTAGAGCTCGATGGTACTGGGTGTCAAGATGACCACCTCGCCGTCGCAGACGCGCACGATGCGCCGGGTGAGGGGCAGGATGCTGGGCAGGTCCGAGGAGAGGCAGGTAAAGCCTTGCCCCAGGCCTGCCACCAGCCCGGAGCCCTTCTTGATGGCAAAGAGCCGGTGGTCGTCGCGGTGGGTGATAACGAAGGCATAGTCACCCTCGAGATCGGCATAGGCGGCGCGGATGGCGGATAGCATGTCGCCGCCGTTGCGGTCAAAGTGCCGCTCGACGGCGTGGATGCAGGTTTCGCCGTCGTTGGTGCCGCGCACCGTCAGGCCCTCCCGCAGGAAGAGCTCACGAAGCTGCACGTTGTTGACGACGTTGCCGTTGTGTGCACCCACGAGGTCGCCGTCGGAGTCGAGGTGGGGCTGGGAGTTGGCATAGGAGGGCGCGCCAAAGGTGGCCCAGCGGAGCTGCGTGATGCCACGCCGGCCGCGCATCTCGGGGAAGCCGAGCTCGCGCGCGACGTCGGCGATCGGGCCTACCCCCTTGCGCAGGTCGATCGAGCCGTCGGCCATGACCGTCGCACAGCCGACCGAATCGTAACCGCGATAGGCCAGCCGCTTGCCGGCCTCGAGGAGAATCGGCCCAAGGAGCTGCTCCTCACCGGTGATGATGCCAAAGATACCGCACATGGTCTGGGTGACTCCCGCCTTGTAGGATTGTGTGGCGGAGTGTACCACGGTCAGAGCCGTACGACAACCGGTCGGGCCGGGAGAGTGCCTCTATGGAAGGATCAGGCGCATCGTTCGCTTTCCGACCAGGTCCCAGAGCCAGTCGATGGCGACGACGAGCCGGTTGCGCCAGGACGGAGGCGTTGTCCAGTGTACCCAGGCCCACACCAGCCAGGCTATGGGCCCTGTGATTGACCGGCCCCACAGGCGGGCCACCCCCACGCCTCGACCCAGCACCGCCAACATTCCCGGATCCCGGTAGCGGAAGGGCCGGGGCTCCTGCCCTGCGGCCTGGAGGGCGATGTTGCGCGCCACCGCCTGGCCCTGCTGGGCTGCCACGGCCCACACCATCGGCAGTGGGCTGCCCCCTTGTTCGTGGTAGGCCAGGTCCCCTGCGACGTACACCTCCGGGTGCTCGGCAAGCTGCAGGCTGGGCAGCAGGGGCACGCGCCCGCCCCGGACCACCTTGAGGCCCCAGCTTTCGGCGGCCGGATCGCCCTGCACACCCGCGGTCCAGGCGACCGTCTCGGTGTCGATGGCCGTCCCATCCTGCAGCGTGACGGATTCCGGGGTTACTTCGGCAACCGCCGCCCCAAGCCTCAGCTCGATCCCCACTTGCGCCAGGTGCCGGGCCGCAAAGGTCGCCAGCCGCTCCGGGAACCCCGGCAGCAGGCGCCCTTGGGCCTCCAGCAGCACGATGCGCACCTCGTCGCGGCGCAGTCCGGGCATGTCGCGCGCCAGCAGGCTGTCTGCCAGCTCTTTCAACGAACTGGCGAATTCGACTCCCGTCGGTCCACCCCCCACGATGGCAAACGTCAACAGCCGCCGGCGTGCCTTCTCATCTTGCTCCAGATCCGCCCGCTCGAAGCAGCGCAGGATCTGGCTGCGCAGGGCGACCGCTTCGCTCAGGGTCTTGATGGGTCGCGCGTGGCGCGCCGCACCCGGGATGCCGTAGAAGTGGGGGGCGCTGCCTGTCGCCAGCACGAGGTAGTCGTAGGCCAGGTCGTGTCCTGCCCCGAGCACTCGCCGGCCTGCAAGGTCGATCTCCGTCACGTCCAGCAGGGCAAAGCGCGCATTCCGCTGCCGGCGCAGGACAGAGCGGATTGGGTAGGCGATCTCCTCTGGCGCCAGCTCTGCGCTTGCCACCTGCCACAGGAGCGGCAGAAAGAGGTGGTAGTTGTTGCGATCGACCAGTACGACGTCCACGGGCTGCCGGGCCAGCCGGCGCGCGGCCCAGAGACCTGCCGGGCCAGCACCGACGATCACTACGCGAGGCCGCGCCTTGTTCTCATCACTCATCCTGACCTCACTCGCCGGGTAGACAAAAGGCCGAGCCCCGCCTTCGGGCTCGGCCTACATGTGGATGGTCGCGCCCACTCAGGTCAGCTTCTGACCGCACTCGGGGCAGAACTTGACGAGCCTGTCTGCGCGCCGCACTTGGGGCAGATGCCGGCCGGCTTGCGGTCTATCTTGGTCCCACACTCGGGGCAGAACTTGGCGCCTGCCGTCTCCTTGCCGCAGTTTGGGGCAGGGATCGGCGGCGGGCTGGACCATGGCCGTCCCGCATTCGGGGCAGAACTTGGTGCCGGCCGGGGCCAGGGTGCCGTCCACCGGGCACCGCGCCGCTGAGGCGGTGGCCTGCTTGGCGGCCTGGGCTGCCTGCCGCGCCACTTCGCCCAGCCCGAGCGCACTGGCAAAGCCCTTGAGCATGGCGCCTGCCTGCTCGGCCTGAGCTTCGGCAATCTCAGTGCTGCGCGGGCTATCGTCGGTGCAGAAGCCGCTCTTCTCGTCCCAGCAAGTGGGGCAGACGATCCGCTGGCAGGTCGGGCACTCCTGGAAGCGGTCCACCATCTGGTCCCATGCCTTCTGGGTCTGCTCCGGGGTCAAGCTATAGGTGTAACGCGGATCGTCGCTCTCGACGCGGTCGGCTGCGACTCCGCCCACGAGCGGGATGTTGCGCAGGAGGCCGCCCAGCGCCTTGCGGCCTACGTCCTTGGTGACGGTCGAGACGACGTCGGGCTGGCTGCGGAACTCGCGATCGCACGAGTCGCAGTAGAAGACGGCGTACGGACCGACACCGTCGTTCCGCACGTCGTACCTGGGCATTCGGCTTGGTCCGGCCATGGGGCGTTAGGCCTCCACCTTGGCGCCGCACTCCATGCAGAACTTGACGCCTACGGGCAGGACGGCCCCGCAGCTACCGCAGAAGCGTCCCCTGACCGGCGCGGCCGCGATGTCTCCCTGGAGCGGCTCGGATGGGGCAGCCTGCTGCTGCGGTGGCTGGAAGGGAATGACGGGCGGCGGGGGCGGCGCCACGACTTCGGGCTCGGGCTCGGGCGGCCTTTCCTCGCGGATGCGCAGGATCTCGGCTTCCTGCGCGACGAGCTTTTGCCGCAGCTCTTCGATCTGCGGTCCCGCCGCGAGCAGCTCGGGCTGCGTTAGGGTGCCGGCGTCGTAGAGGGCCAGCACCTGCGGGCCCCAGCCCGCCACGATGGCGTCCAGCTCGCGCTGGAAGCCCTTTAGCACACCTTGGGCCTGGTTCACGCGGCGCAGGCGGTCGGCTTCAAAGGCTGCCTTCTCGGCACCACTCTTGACCCTGTCAAAGAAACCTGGCATATTGTACCTCCGCATGTAGTATCGGCGAACAGAGGAAGTATATCCAGATTCCCGCGAAAGGTCAACATCGTCGAGTGGGCGCGGGAGACGCCCGAGGACGCCCACAAGGGGCTAGGCTACGGCGCGGTCCGGTTGGCACGGCGGATGAACGCGATGGCCGGCGCCAGGAGCCCGCTGCAGAGCGAGAGCGCCAGCGGAACGGAGACGGCTTTTCCCAGCGCGCCGACGGCCGGGCCGGCGGCGATCTGCCCAATGGCGTCCACCTGCCCGGTCATCGAGAGCACGGTGGCGCGCACGTCGGGGTCAAGGCGCTGGTTCACCCAGGCAGTCATGAGCGGATCGGCCGCGTTGCGCAGGCTGCCGATGGCCAGGTAAAGGCCGAGAGCCAGGGCCAGGAAGGGGGCCCAGGCGAAGGCCGCGATGGAAACGACGATCCCGGCGGTGATGGCCAGCATCAGCCGACCGATCGTTCGAGGCTGCCCGGTACCGAACCGCTTTTCGACCTGCCATGTGAGCCAGATCGAGAGCAGGAGCCCAGCGGCTTTCAGGACGCCGAAGAAGGCCAGCTCGTTGTTGCCAAAGAGCACCGGTAGATCGAACCGGCTCAGCAGGTGCTTGATCCAGAGCCGGTCAAAGCCTTCGCTGTACAGGCCGTAGAACAGCCCGACGGCCAGGACCGCCACCAGCGCCGGGCGCAGGCGGATGGTTTGCACGCCTTTGCGAAATGTATCGACCATGTGCTGGAAGGTGCTGCGGTCTTGGCGCCTGGCCGGCTCGAAGCCTTGTTCCCTCATCAGGACGATGAGCAGGACGGCCAGCCCAAGTCGCCCCGCGCCGGCCGCCCGGATCGGCACGGCGACCGACGTGAAGCTGCCCAGGGCCGTGGCGACCAGCACTCCAACCAGCGCGCCGGCCAGGCCATAGCGGTTGGCGGCGAGGAATGCCCGGTTGGCCCGCTCCTCACCGATCTCGTCGCTTAGCCAGGCCTGGGTCGCGCCGCTGGTGAAGGTGTAGCCCACGCCCCATACCACCTGAGCCAGCAGAATGGGGAGGAAAGAGGGAAAGAAGCTCTCGACGACCAGCCCCAGCCCGATCATGGCGTGGCCGACGATGATGGAGAGGCGCCGTGAGACGACGTCGGCGACGATGCCGGTCGGCACCTCAAAGAGCAGAACCGAAAGCTCCAGCACCGTCCCGACCAGCACCAATTGCAGCGGGTCGAGCCCGGCCGTGGTCGTCTCGTAGAGTGTCATGGGGAAGGCGGCCGCGAAGAGGGCAGAGGAGACGAAGGAGAGGACGAGGTAGACCCGGTAGGGGTCTGTGACGCTCGACATGTGCTCTCCGGGTCGTCAGCCTACAGCAATCTGGTCGACGCGGACGGCGCCCTCCACGTCCAGCCAGCAGAGGAGACAGCGGGGCCGCTCGCCGAGAAGGGCCTCCGACGCTGCGGCATAGCGCAGCAATTGGGCACGGTAGCCATGCTCGTCCATCTTCTGCTCGACCTGTCCCGCGTGTCGCAGCTCGTCGGTCTTGAAGTCGACGAGGGTCCAGCGGCCGCCGTACCGGAAGAGGGCGTCGATCACGCCGTTTTCTTCCCCCAGGCTGTAGGGCACTTCGTGCCATCGCACCTCGGCCGCGGCCATCTCTGCATGGAGCCAGTGTGCCTGGCAGCGATCGAGCAGCCGTCGCGCCCTCCGCACGGCGTCGTCCAACTGGCGAGCGTCGGTGAGCCCACTGCTGCGTGCGCGCGCCCTGCCCCAGCGCTCGAAGGCCTGCGCTGGCTCGCCGGCGGGAAAGTGCCATGCCTTGAGCGCTTCGTGCACCAACTTGCCGACTACCCAGGCCGGGGCTCGGGGCCTCTTTGTGCCCGGCACGACGCGCCAGACCCGGTCTGGCGTCTCGCGCTCGCGTGCTTCTGGCTGCCGGGGGCCTGTCACCGGCGCGAGCAGCGGCGGCGGCAGCGTAAGGGCGGCGGGCTGCGGACCCTCGCCGGCCGGTGCCGCCCGCGAGGCCGGCCACGGGTAGAATGGCTCGTAGACGGTGCAGGCCACGGGGCTGGTGCCGGCCCGCACGTCGAGGCGAATGGCGCGGCTGCCTTGCAGGTCGTACCCGATCGCTCTTCCCTCGATGCCAAGCACATCAGTGCCGGCGATCCGTTTCAGCCAACCGCCGATCCTGCTCAAAGCACCGTCCTTGTCGATGCCTGTGCAGCCGTTCACGATCAGCAGCTCCTTTGCGCGCGTGCATGCGACGTAAAAGAGCCGGTCCGACTCGGCCTCCTCCTGGTCCTTGTCGCGGGCCGCTGCCCACTGATAGGCCGCCGGTCTGTGCTTGTCCTTGTCCTGCAGCCCAAGCAGCAGCCCGAGATCGGGATCGAGCAGCAGGCTAGAGCCACCGCGCACCCCATGCCCGGCATCCCCGACGATCACGACCGGGAACTCGAGCCCCTTGGCCTGGTGCACGCTGAGGATCTGCACGGCCCCCTCGGAGGTGGAGCGCGCTTCGCCCTCGCGCGAGCCGGTCGTGCGCAGGCCGTCCACGTACTCGACGAACTCCCCCAGGGCCACCAGGCCCATGGCGTGCGCATCGTCCAGTAGCTTGCTCACGTTTCTCGCGGCGCGGCTCTGGCCGGCTGCCAGCAGAGCAGCGCGGTAGGCCGTGTCGTCGAGGTAGCCCTTCAGGACATCGGCCACCGGCAGGCGCCCAACCAGCGAGTGCCGCTCTTCGATGATGCGCGCGGCGCGCTCCGCGCGCTGTGCTTCCTCGCCGCCGAGCCCATGCCTGCCCAGCCGCAGCATTTCCCAGAGGGACGTACCAGGCGCCTCTTCTCTCCGTGCCTGGACCAGCCGGTAGAGGGCTGCATCGGTCAGTCCCATGGCCGGCGATTGGAGCAATCCGGCCAAGGCCAAGTCGTCCGTCGGGTCGGCCAGGGTGCGCAGGGCGTTGAGCAGGTCGCGCACCTCGGCGCGCTCATAGAACCCGGTGCCGGCAACCGTCAAGTAGGGGATACCTGCCCGCTCCAGGGCATCCTCGTAGGCAGAGAAGGAGCGAGACGCGCGGCACAGGATGGCGAAATCGCCATAGCCGAGCGGCCGTGTCGCTTTCCCTTCCCATACCCGGCAGCCGCCGGCCATCAGCTCGGCGATGCGCGTTGCCACGGCCCGCGCCGCGCGAGCGTGGGCGCCCTGGCTGATGGTGCCGACCGTGAGGTGCAGCTCGACGAAGGGGGCGGATAGGCCGGGGCCGGCTTCTTCGCGCTCGGGCTGGAGCGGTGCAAAGGGCTCAACCCAGGGCCGTTCCGGGTCGGCTTTGCCCAGCACCGGCTCGAGTAGGTCGTTGAGGGCCTGCACCAGCCCTCGGTGGGCGCGGTAGGAGGTTGCCAGCTCGCAGTGCAGACCCCCTTCGGACTGGATACGCGCCCGCTCGCGGCCAAACACGGAGGCGTCGGCCCCGCGGAAGCGATAAATCGATTGCTTGGCGTCGCCGACGATCGTCAGCTTGCCGCCGTCGTTCAGGAGCAGCACCAGCTCGCGCTGGCGCGCGTTCGTATCCTGGAATTCGTCCACCAGGATGGCCTGGATCTCGGCTCGCCAGCGGACAAGCGCTTCGGGGCAGTCGCGCAGGAGGGCCAGGGAGCGCTCCTCCAAGTCGTCAAAATCCAGGGCGTGACGCTCCTCCTTGAGCCGCGTGTACGTGCCCAGCACCCGCTCGAAGAAGGCCCGCAGGGAGGGCATTGCTTCGGCTACCTGCCGGTCCAGGTCGTTGGGTGCGACTGCCAGCAGGTCGCGTACCTCGCCCCACAAGGCACGCACCGTCCGGAGTGCGTCCTTCACGGCCTCGCGCTGCCGTCCGCCCCCCGGCCATGCTCCGGCCCTGCCGGCGGATAGCCGGATCGCGTCGAAGGCGGCCATTGCCTCTGCCGCGCCGGCCGGGTCGTGGCGCGCCCGGGTAAGCGTTTGGATGGCCTCGACCGTCTGCATGCAGTGGACGGCCAGGGGATCGCCCGGGTCCAGCGGGATGCTCTGCTCCAGGAGCGAGGCTGCGACCTGCCACTCGGGATGGCTGAGCAGCGATTCTGCGGCCCGTGCCTGCCCTCGCCGCAGCACGGCGCGCCACCGCTCGATCCGTGCGGCCGGCTCGTCTGTACCTGGTGCCTGTTGAGCGAGTGCCCTTGCAGCGTCCAGACGGCCGGCCAGCAGCGTGGCTCCGAGCACTTGAAGCTCCTTCTCGCCGAGAAGGGCAAAGAGCCGGACCGCCTCGGGGTCGTCCGCCGCCCAGTCCAATCCTGCCTCCACGGCTTGCTGCCGGAGGATGGCCTGCCGGCCCTCCTCGACGAGCCCAAAGCGCGGGTCGATGGCGGCCTCGGCCGGGTGGGCATGCAGTAGCTCGCTGCAAAAGGCGTGGATGGTGCTGATGCGCGCGGCGTCTAGCTCGTTGTACAGCTCCTGCCAATGATCGCGCTCCGTCGCCTCCAGGCCAGGCTGCTCCAGGTAGCGCCGCATCTCCTCGCGCACCCGGTTGCGCATCTCGCGCGCGGCCTTGTTGGTAAAGGTGATGGCCAGGATGGAGCGCAGGGGCATGCCCCCGCTCAGCAGAGCCAAGTAGCGGGCGACGATGGTGCGTGTCTTGCCTGTCCCGGCGCCGGCGCTGACGGCGACGTCCCTGCCGCGCTCCACGACGGCGGCTTGCTGTTCCTTGCTCGGTCCGACCTGCTCGACGATGGGATGCATGGGCTAAGCCTCGAATCTTGGCCGGAGGTGCCAGCAGAAGCCGGCCGCCGGGCACCAGGGAGGGCAGCCGTCGTCGGGAGGGCGGGGTGCAAAGCGGCCTGCCCGCACGCCTTCCACCGCCTCCCAGGCGTGATCAGCCGTCGCCTGCATCCATGCCTCCGGGTCGCCGCCCGCGCTCAAATGGAAGGAGCCACGCCCCGCCTGGCGTATGTGCCAATAGAACCCCTCGACCGGCTCGCCGAGCCGCAGGGCATCGCGCGCCGCCAGGGCATAGATCGGGAGCTGGAGCTTTTTTCCCTCCAGCACGGCCTGGAGCGTGTAGGGCGAGGGCCCGCCGCTCTTGTAGTCGATGATGCGCACCCGGCCGTCCGGCGCACGGTCAACCCGATCAACGACTCCGTGCAGGAGGAGGCTGCCGCCACCCGTGCGCACCTCCAGGGGGGGCTGGCCCTCCAGTCCGAAGCGGGCCTCAAACCGGCAGGGCACGAACTCGCGGGGCAGATCCACCAGGGCTCGCAGCGTGTTCTCGACGTCGGAGATCATCTCCGCGCGCGTTTGTGCCCACCACGCCGTCTCGCGGAAGCCGATCTCCTGCGGCGCCTTGTCCAGTACCTGGCCGGCCACCTCAGGCAACACCTCCAGGAGCTGCGCCAGGTCCAGCAGGTCCCGCACGCGGGGATGCTGGTAGAGGCGCTCCAGGATGCGGTGGTAGAGGGTGCCCTTCTGGGCCACGTCCATGCCTTCCTCCGGCTCCCGCCGCGGCTCCAGGCCCAGGGCGCTGCCGACGAAGAAGGAGAAGGGACAACCACGATACGATTCGAGCCGGCTGGCGCTCCAGGCGTGGTTGGGGCCGTAGCGCGCTGCGATCTCGCCGGACAGGCTGCTCAGATCTCCGTCAAAGTCCGGGTCACCCGCGCCCGATCCCCGCAGCCGCATCACTGCGACCGCGGTCTCCAGCGCCCGATGCCGGTCGGGCTGTTCCGCGGCGATCCAGGCCTCCAGCTCACCTGGGAAGGCCCCCGAGGCCACGCTTTCTACCAGCTCGGGCCAGGACGCCGCCCTATCCGGCGGGACCGGGCTTTCGCCGGTCAGCCGCGTCGGGGTGACGCCTGCCAGCCTCTGTACTTCTTCCCAGAAGGGAGATGCCTGCCAAAGGGCACCGTTTTCCGCCAGCCGCGGCCGGGTCAGCAGCAGCCGCTCGTGGGCGCCGGCTACAGCCTCGTAGAAGAACTCGGATTCGGCGCTCTCGGTGGAGGGTTCCAGGCCGATGCCCAGGCTGGTCAGCGCCCGCCGGTCGGCGTCGGTCAGGAACGCGTCTTCGCGCACCGAGGCCGGGAACTCGCCTTCTGCTAGACCCATCACCGCGACGGCGCGGAAGCCGACACCCCGAGCGCCGGCCACACCGGCTGCGACGATTTCGTCGCGCTCGGCGTGGGATGGCAGATCGTAGCCGGCCGCGTCAACGGCGCCGTGCAGCTCGCTGAAGAAGCGTGCATAGTCCACGCCACCCTGGCTGCCGACGACTTCCTCCGCCCAAACCAGGCCGCGCAGCACCTCCTTCAGCGCGCGGAGCGCCGCGATGTCGCGCTCAGCCAGCTCGGTGCCCCCTTCCCAGGCACGTGCGATCATGCCCAGGTGGGCGGGCGGTGCCGCTTCGCCTGCGTCCTGCGCCCGGGCGACGTCCTCCTGGTTGGGGTCGGGCCCTACCAGATCTTCGAGCCAGCGCACGTACTCGCGCACTGGGGCGGGACCCTGCGGTGGGGCGATGCGGGCAGCAAAGCGCTCGAACTTGTCGCGGAGCGCTCCGGCGGCCGTCCCCATCAGCACGCCAGCAGGCTGCTCTTCGTCCTCGGCCAAGGCCTCCGCCTCGGCGGCCCTGGCTGCCAGCCGCTGAAGCACCTCGCGCCACTGGGCCAGTCCATCGATGACCCGGCCCCAGCGCGCGGCGGCATCCAACTCGTCCGCACCGGAGGCCAGGTCGCCGGCCGGGCCTTCGTGTCCCGCTGCCAGCATGGCCTGCCAATCGAAGTAGGGAGAGCGCCACGCTTCGACCACGCGGCGGCGCGGCATCGCCGGCTGCGGGTCGTCCGAGCCGAGCGGGAGCGAGAGCCGGAGCAGCTCCATAAGGGCGGCGACGGCCGGATTGGCGCGCAGCGGCAGACCGCCCGCGAGCCGGACCGGCACCCCGAGCTCGGCAGCCACCTGGAGGATGTAGGCCCGGTAGGACGCGGTGTCGCGCGCCAGCAGGGCCATCTCGCCTGGGCGCATCCCATCCTGCAGTACGCGGGCTTTGAGCCAGCGCAGTGCCTCGCGCACCTCACCGGCCCTGTCGGGGGCTTCGACTAGCTCCACGGCACACTGGGCGTCGACCGGCGTGGCGCCGGCGCAGAATAGCCGCTGCTCGATCGCCTGGAGGGGGCGAGATGCTTCGCTTTGGCCAGCATGACTGACCCGGGGAAGGGTCTCGGCCTGGATGCCCAATGCCTTCTCGATTGCCTTCCGCGTCCGAGCGAAGCGCCGGTGCGCCTGGGGGCGCTCGCTTCCGTCGGACGTCCCGGTCAGCGTCACGACCAGCTCGCCGGCACGGCCGGCGAGGGCTCTCAGCAGGGCCAACTGGACCGGTGTGAGGTCGTCAAAGCCATCCACGATGACCAGGGGCCAATCGGTGCCTGACTGGGGAGCCTGCTTCTCGAGTGCTTCCACGGCGAGCCAACCAAGCCCGGCAGCGTCTGACCATCCCTCGTCCTGTAGCCACTTCTCGTAGGCGGCATAGACGTCGGCCAGCTCGCGAAGTCGTGGCTGGTCTCCCATCGTGCTCACGGCGGCCGAAAGTGGCTCGGGACGGATGAGGGCGGTCTTGAGCTCGGCGATCGAGATCGGCCAGGACCTGCACAAAGCCCGGCAGCGCCACGAGGGGGGCGTAGTGACGGAGCGGGAGGCCGTCCACGACAGACCGGATCAGGCGATGCCGCACCGGCTCCGATAGCTCGGTGTAGGCCTCGCCGGCCGCACCCAGGCACTCGGCATAGAGCCCGTAGAAACTGAGGACGCGGACGCCCATGGCGCCGCCTGCCTGGGCCAGTCTGCGCTTGCAGGCACGCACCTGGAGCTGGCTTGCCACGACGACGATGGGCATGGCGTGCAGGCCCTCGGCCTTGCGCCGTGCCAGGTTCAGCGCGTAGGCCGTCTTGCCCGAGGCGGCCGGGGCGACAATCAGGTGACTAGCCACTTGACCCCTCACGAAAACGATTCATCCGCGCGCGATGCACTCCGGCACCGCCGCGCTCGTCCGCCCTGCGCCAACGCATCATGTAGCTGCGCTCGCCGTCACTTGCCCGTGTTCCTCGAGCCAGGACGCCACCCGTGCTGCGATATCCTCCTCGCTCATTCCGTCGGTGGACAGATACAGGTCGCAGTGCTCCCGGGCATGCCGCAGGCGCGCTTTCTGCAAGTCGAGGTACGCCTGATCCCAGCCGAAGCCGATCCGCCCTCGGTGCCGTGCTTCCTCAAGGCTCACGTCCAGGTAGATGAGCAGGTCGGGCGGGTTCAGGCGCTGCCACATGTCGGGCACGTAGGAGTGGTCCTGCGCCGCGGAGGATGCCTCGTACCCCAGGGCCCGCAGCCGGCGCGCCAGCGTCGTCTTGCCCGAACCGCACGGCCCCACTACCTTGATGCGCACAGGCCCTCTCAGATGGGAAAGCGCACTGACACGCGACGAACGCCGTCCAGCGTCTGCCGCGGCACGACGGAGGCGACGACCACGCTGACGTCGTCGCCCGGCCGGCCTCGCTCCAACTCCAGCGAGCGCGCCAGTAGCCCATCGGCCAACGCCTGGGCGCACGCCAGTCCGGCACAGCCCTGGAGTGTCTCGCAGACAAAGGACGGCACGTCGATGCGCTCGCCGTAGCGTTCGCCGGCGGTGAGCACGCCATCGGTGAAGACGACCACGTGCAGATCGGCCTCGATGGGCAGCTCCGTGATCACGGGGCGGGTGCGAGGATGGATTCCAATCGCTTCGCTCGGGTCGTCGAGGATCTGGACTGCGCGCTCCGTGCCGCGCACGATGACGATGGGGCAGTGGCTGTTGCGCGAGAGGACCAGGGTCCGCGTGACCAGGTCGGCGGAGAGAATGTTGAGCGTGGCCGAGACCTGGCCCGAGCGGATGGTGCGCAGGTAGTCGTGCGCGGCCCGCGCGGCTGCGCCGTCGCGCACGCCGTCGGCCAGGAGCGAGACTGCCTTGCGCGCCACGCTGTTGCTGATCGCCTTGGCCGAGCGGCCGCTGCGCTGGCCGTCGACCATCACCAGCGACAGGCCGCCGTGGGGCCGCTCGATCAGCTCGACGGTATCGCCGCTCTCGCGGACGGCGTACTTGCTCACCTTGGCTACGGCTACCTGGATCTCCAGGTCTGGTTCTGGCTCCATCGTCACTCTCCTTGTTCCTCCGCCCGGAAGCCGGGGCAGGGGAGTGCGCCCTTGGTCTATTATACCCGATCCTGCGGGCGTCCACAAACACTCTTGCCGGGCACGAGCTCGTCCTGAACCGGCCTCGATGGGCAAGCGCCGTTGTCTTGACCTGTGCGCCCTTCTCTGCTATACTGCCCCGCAACCAATCCTGCCGGCCGGTGTTCTATTCTGCGAGACCGGCGGAAGCTTGCGAGGCGTTCCTGGTGAGCGATTCGGTCGATGAGAAAGCCTTGGTCGATCAGGCCAAGGTCGAACCCGAAGCCTTCGGTCTCCTGTACGAACTGTACGTTGACAGGATCTATAGCTACGTCTATTACCGGACGGGCGGCCACCAAGACGCCGAGGACCTGACGGCCCAGGTGTTCCTCCAGGCCCTGAGGAACATCCGCCGCTACGAGCACCGCGGTCCGCCCTTTACCTCCTGGCTCTACCGTATCGCGCACAACGCCGTGGCCAATTGGCATCGCGACGAGGGCAGGCACCGGATGGTGCCCCTCGACCAGACGGCGGAGCTGACTGCGGAGGGGGAGGAGAGCCCCTACCACCGGGCTGCCGGCAAGGAGCAGCGGGAGCTGCTCCTGGCTGCCATCAGCCGTCTGCCGGCCGAGCGGCAGGATCTGCTCATCTTCAAGTTCGTCGAGCACCTGCCCAATGCCGCAGATCGGCGAGTTGCTGGGGCGCTCGGAAGGCGCGATCAAGTCGCTCTACCACCGAACGCTTCTGTCCCTCCGGGAAGACCTCGACGGCCTGGGCTTGGAGCCCTAGGCTGCCCGAGGCGGGCGTAGGCCTGGCGTGTCTGCAAAGCATTGGGTTGGCTTTCCGTCAACGAAGCCGGAAGGGGAGAAGATGAGCGAGAGGATGATACGCAAAACAGAATCCGTGCGGCGCGGCACGGACCGAACTCAACAGGTGCAGGGACTGCTGGATCTGGCCGGCGAGCTACAGGGGTTTTTGGTGCCCGTCCGGCCGGCCGATGTAGCCCGGCGGCGCCTGCACGACGAGCTGGTCACCGAGGCCCGCCGCCGCTATCCGGGGCGGGTCGCACGGCTCTTCCAACAATATCGCAGGGTGATCCTGATTGCGGCTGCCGCGATCGGATCGCTGGCCTCGATTGCGGGTGTCATCGTGGCCGTCACTCAGCGCAACAGGCACACCCGATCCACCCAGGCAGCCTGAGGGGAAGGAAGGCAGCAGTCTTCTGCCGGCGGTGGACGGCGGAAGACGACGCAATAGCGCTCTGCTGGCTCGCCCGCCATGCATGCGGCCGGGTGCGGCGCACTGCAGCGCAGTGCGCCGCACCCGGCACCTATTCGATGTAGATCTCGACCCGCTCGCCGTCTTCCTCGTCCTCGACCTCGACTATCTTGCCCTGGCCCCCCGCCTTGACCTGCTCGACGATCTGGGCCATGTCGATGTTCTCGAGCTCGGGCGCAAAGCGTGCCCCCATCCGCATCCCGACGTCGACCAGCCCAAAGGGCAGGTTCACCGACACCTTGGCCTTGCCGGTGCGCAGGTCGGTCACCCGCACCCGGAACCAGCGCGGCTCGCTCGGAGCCTCGGGGGCGCGCACGACCGGTTTGGCCTTCTTGTCAGGCTCCAGGGCAGCCAGCAGCTTGGCGCCCTCTTCGGCCGTGATCTTGCCCTCGGCCACCATGCTCAGGATCTGCATCCGCTCTTCTGTGGTTGTCATCTCTGTTCTCCTTTATCTTTCTACCCTGGTGTTCGTGGTGCGCGCTTCAGCGCGTCCCATTCCTCCGGCTACCCGATATAGATCTCGACCTGCTCTCCATCTTCGTCGTCTACCTGCACATGCAGCGGCTCGTCGCGCTTGGCGTCGCGGAAGGCCAGGATCATCTCGTCGGCCCCCGTGTCCCGGAGCTGCGGCACAAAGGGCTGGGCAATGCGCAGCACCCAGGCCGTCAGTGTGAGGGGCACCGGGAAGCTGATGGCAACCCGCTTGCCCTCTTTCTCCTTCACCCGGACGTGCAGCCACTTGGCGCTGCGGCTCCATAGCGCGAAGAGAAGGCCCAGGACGCCCAGGCTGAGCGGCAGCCAGCCGCACACCTGCCAGCCGCGCGCCGCGCCGAACCCGACAACCAATGCCAGGATCAGCCCTCCCAGCGCCAGCAGCGCGCCTGCGGCCGCCAGAGGGTAGAGCCAGAAGTTGGCCCAGTGCTTTGGCGGGCGCTCTGCCGCCGCCGGCATGGCCCGGATCACCTCGCCCTCAGCCGGCACCTCCGGCGCCCCGAAAGCGTCTGTGCCACCGCTCCGGTCGCTTTCGGCCGGCTCCATCTCCCTGAGCAGCCCCAGCGCCGCCTCCGCATCGATCTCGCCGGCCTGCAGCCTCCGCAGGACCTCCAACCGTCCGTTGTCCATGGTTTCTCTCTCTTCCTGTTCCCCCCCAGCCGGGGAGAGGTGCGCTGAAGCGCGCACTACGAACCGTTCCTAGTCCCCAGCAGCAGCCTGCTGTTCCGCCTCGCGAAGGGCCGGCTCGGCCGGCGCTTTTCGTGCATCCCTCGGCTCTTCCAGGACGGCGAACCCTACTAGCCCGGCCGCCACCACGATGGCGCCCGCAGCCACATAGATCGTTCCCAGCTTGACTATCTCGCCCAGCGACGCCGCAACCGCCATCGAGAGGAGCGTCGCAGCCGTGGTCAAGGCGTTCAGTGCCCCGGACACGCGGCCGCGCTTCAGATCAGGTATGGCCAGCTGCATCATAGTCACCAGGGCGGACTGCGCCGGTACGAGGAAGATGCCGAGCAGTGCGCTGTAGAGGAGCAGCATCAGCGGCATGTACGCCAACCGCTGCGCCACGCCCATCTCGGCCACGGCGGCCGCAGTCTCTTGCCCGCGCAGGCCGGCCAACGACCAGGCAGGCGCCACACCGATCAGCCCAATCAGGATGCCCAGCAGGATGATGCCCCAACTCGCCATGTACCGCTTGCTCATTCGGGCCACGATCGTGCCCAACATGAGGCCACCCAAAGCCATGCCGATGCCCTGTGCCATATCCACCGCGCCAAGCCCTTCGGGCCCCAGGCCAAAGGTGCGCTGCATGTAGGGCACCCAGATCACATTCACCGCGCCCATGCCCAGCTGCACCACGGAGAGGCACAATAGGATGCCCACCATCGTGCGACTGCCGAAGAGGGCGCTCAGACCCACGCGCATCTCACTCCACACGGCTCCTACCGAGCCCCGGGCAGCCTGCACTGCCTGCCGGCCGGCCGTCGTGTGGGGCACGGTCATGAGCAGGATCGCCCCGGCCGAGACCAGAAAGCTGGCCGAGTCGACCACGAATGCGGCCCCGGAGCCCCAGATGCCGATGGTGAAGCCGGCCATTGCCGGTCCGGCCAGCAGCCCGACGGTCTCGACGATCTGCATCAGCCCGTTGGCAGCGAGTAGATCGTCTGCCTTGGTTACGATCAGGGGCAGCGCGGCCCCGCGTGCCGGGTAGAAGAAGCGGCTGATGCACGACATCAAGAAGGCGACGACGTAGTAGATCCACACCTGGTCAGCCGTGCGCACCGCAAGGCAGGCGAGAACCAGCAGGGCACGGAGCAGGTCGGCCACGATCATGGTTCGCTTGCGGTCCCAGCGGTCGACAAAGACGCCGGCCACCGGCCCGAGGAGGAGCACCGGCAAGGCGCTCGCCATCATCGACAGCCCGACCTGTAGGGCCGATCCCGTCAGCTTCTCGACCATGATCGGGATGGCCAGCCAGTAGAAATAGTCGCCGATGAAGGAGATGGTCTGGCCCAGCCAGAGCGCCATGAAGCTCCGGTTGCGGAACAGGCGCCGGTACGCGGAACCGCCTTCAGTTGCCGTCATCGCAATGCCTTCTTCATGACCAGCAGCGTCCGCTGGTCTTCGAAGCCCAGGTCGTGCAGCAGCTCGATTGCCTCGGCGTGATCCTGGAAGACGGTCGCCCACACCGGCAGCGGTGCCCTGCCGGCCAGCAGGCGCATCGCCTGACCGAGCAGTGCACTCTCCACCTGCCCTCGGTCTTCTGGGCAGACCATCAGGCTGAGGCGGTGGGCCGGTCCGCGGCGCGCACTCTGCAGCCAAAGGAGCCCGGCCAACCGCTCTCCTCGGAAGGCCGCCAGGTGGTGGATGCGCCGGCCGGCAAGGATGTCCGACAGCCACTGCTCGGCTGCGGTCAGGGCATCGAGCTGGTAATCGATCGGCCGCACGGGCACCATCCACTGCAGCGGCTCCGGCGTCAGGCTGAGGGCCAGGTCCAGGGCGGCGTGCCCATCCGAGGCGCGCAGGCGCCTGACGGCATAGCCCGGGGAGTCCGCGACAGGCAGTGCCCTGGGTGCAGCCAGGCGCAGGTCGATCTCCCCTGCCACGTCCCGGAAGCCCAGCTCTGAATAGAGGCGGCATGCCGCCTGGTTGGCGGCATAGACCTGCAGGAGCACGCCCTCCGCGCCGCGCTCGCGTGCCGCGCCGATCGCGGCCACGGTGAGCTGCCGTGCGATGCCCTGCCGCCGGTACTCTGGCCGGGTCACGACGTTGCAGATGATGGACCAGCTACGGGCACCGGGGGCCGGGTTGAGGCTCACGTTGGCCACAATCTGCAGGCCGCGCTTGCCCGGCACCGGCTCTTCCCAGACAAAGCCGCTCAGGCTCTCGCGCAGGATGGGATCGGCCTCGGCCATCCATCCGACCAGTGGCCAGAGGCGGGCCAAGCGGCGCATTTCGCGCAGCGAGGCCTGGGCACGGCTGTCCAGGTCGCCGGCAAAGCCCTGGGCGATCAGCCCGGCCACGACTCCCAGGTCACGGCCGGGATTGATCTCCCGCAGCCCCCCGCGTGCCTCCCCCTCGGCAGCGAATGTCAGCACCACTTGGCTACTCCAGCGCCTCCAGGAGCATTTCTGCTTCCTTGGGCGTGATCTGGCCCTGCTCGACCATCTTCAGAATGGTCAGGCGCTCTTGGTCGCGGTCGGGTTCAGGCTCGGCCTCGGGAACCGGCTCGGCATCGCCGACGGCGACGACGGCTGCTGCCCCAACAGCCGAGGCGGTCCGCTCATGCCGCCGGGCGCGAAGAGCGTCCCGCTCCGCCCGCTGGCGCAGCCTCTCCTCCTGGCGGGCCATCCGCTCGGCCAGGCGCTCGCTGTCCTGCTCCAGGCGTTTCATGGCACGCTCGACCGCTTCGTGGGCGCGATCGCCCATGTGTGACCAGTCCATCCCGTCGAGCTTGACCCGGAGGCGGCCCATAGCGGCCTCGATGTCGGCTTCCACCTGTCGCCCAATGCCGTCGAAGGTGGCTTCCATCTGCCGGCCCAATCCATCGAAGGCGGTTTCCAGGCCTTTGCCAACGTGCTCGTCGAAGCGGCGGCCAAACTCGTCGGCGTGCGCCTCGTCGTGCCCTTCGCGGGGCTCTTCGTCTTCCTCGTGCCCGCCGATGCCAATGACCAGGTTGGCCCCCGCCTCGACGGCAAGCTCAGCGCCGCCGTCATTCAGCAGGCCGCTCAGCGTCCGCCCGGTCCGCTCCCCGCCAGTGAGCGCCAAGGACGAGACCAGCCGCCCGCCGGCTTTCAGGCTGAGGTGCACAGCAGCGTCCTCCTCGAGGCGCAGCACAGCATTCCCGCCCGCCTTGAATTGGTAGCTGCGGCCAATGCCGAGGATCCCGGCAAAGGCCAGGTTGCCGCCGATGCGGGACACGCTTGCGCCGCCCCCGAGCTGCTTCGCCAGAAGGTTGCCCGCCACCTGGCCGATCGTCACCAGGCCACCGATCTCCTTGAGGACTGCATCTCCGCCCACCTGGTCGACCTCAAGGGTCCCGCCGACCTCCTTGGCGACCAGGCCGCCCGCGACGCGGGAAACGCGCAGCCGGCCCACCTCCTTGGCGCGCAGCCCACCGCGGACGTTCTGGATGTCCACGGCCTCGATCTCGGCAAGCGACGCCTCTCCGTAGACGGTGCCCACCACGCGCAGGCTCGTGGACTCGGCGGCCTTCAAGTTGCCGTAGACCTCGGCCACGGTAGCCTGGTCCACTTCGCTGAGTTTCAGGTTGCCCCGCACCTGCTCGGCGTTCAGGGTCGCCAGCTCGGCGACCTTGAGGTTGCCCTGGGCCTGCCGCACGGCGACCGGGGTGCCGGCCGGCACCTGTAGCTCGCAGTCCACCCGCACCGAAAGCACCGGCCCGCTCTCGGCCTGCTCGACGGTCACGTCCTCCGCTCCGCCTTCCGGCAGACGGAGCACGATTTCGGCCCCGTCGCAGCCCACGACCTTGGCGTTCCCCGCCAGCTCCACCAGGGTGAGTGTTTGTCCCGCCACGATTGCGATTCGTTGTTCGTACATGGGTTCCTCCTCGTTTCCTACTTGGCCTTGAGCATCCCGACCGCCTCTTCGGAGCTGATCTCGCCCGAGGCCAGCTTCTCCAGGACGGACTTGCGCACACCGCTCGGAGCGGCTTCTTCGTCGTCACCAACTTCGTAGCCCAGTGCCCGGATCACGCCGGTCAGGCGCGCGCGGGCGGTGGGGTAGGACATGGACAGCTCGTCTTGTACGCGGTTGAGCTTGCCCTCACAGCGGATAAAGGTCTCGATAAAGGCCAGCTGGTCGGGCGAGAGCCGGTAGAAGCGGCCGAGGGAGAACTGGCCGTCCACCGACGTATCGCAGTTGCGGCAGTGAAGCCGGGTCACGCTCAGCGTATCGCCGCACACCGGGCACTTGCCTATCACAGGGTACATACGCGCGTCTCCTTTCATATCTTGCCGGCGGGCCGAGTAGGCCTGCCGAGATGCCTCTCCAGGAATCTCCGAGTTCTTGAAGAGTATAGCATACTCTCGATGATCTGTCAAGGGGGTAAACGAAGAATATTGCACAAATTCTTGAAATTGTTTAGATCGACCGATACATGTGGTGCCTTGACTGGGTGTGATACAATGGGATCAGAGACCAGACGCCGCGGCATGGACTGCCGTCCTGCCAGGCGGCCGGAGCCTTCTGGGCAGGGCACCCAGGTGCCAGGTCAAGCGGGCCAGAATGCAGGACAAGGTCGTCGAGATGATCGGGCTGGAAGAGCCTCGCGCCCCCGGCCTGAATGTGAACCGGGGAACTTGACAAACCCGCAGCACTCTGGTATAATGCAAACGTTTGCGCGTTCATAGTTGAACCGGTCCGCACTATAGCGTCGTACTTGATGCCCGTGGTCTGAGGCTGCCCTTGCACGGATCGACGACCATCAAAGACATCGCCCGGGCTGCGAAGGTAGCTCCGTCTACCGTCTCGCGCGCGCTGCGCGCCGATCGCCGCATCAGCGGCGAGACGACCGCCCTCATCCTCCGCCTTTCCGAGGAGATGGGCTACACCCCCAGCCTGACGGCCCGCCACCTGGTGACCCGACAGACCAACACCGTCGGCCTGGTGATCAGCTCCGTCTCGGACCTCTTTGTCGGCGATGTGGTCATCGGCGTGGAGCAGGAGGCCAGGCTCTATGGCTATTCCGTCTTTCTCATCAGCTCGTATCGCAACGCCCGGTTGGAGGAAGACGCCGTCCGCTCGCTGCACGAGCGGCGGACGGACGGGATCATTGTCACCGGTTCCTCGATCGACGAGGGCTACCTGGCACGGACCGACGCAACCGCGCAGCCTGTGGTCCTGATCAACTGCCCCCAATACCCCTATTCGATCTCCACGGACAACCTGGCCGGTGCCGGGGATGCGGTCACGCACCTGGTGCGGCTGGGCCACCGCCGGATCGCCTATCTGGCGAATCCGGGGAGCCACCAGGCCAACCTCGCCCGCGCCGAGGGCTACAGGGCCACGCTGGCGCTGCATGCTCTTGCGCCGGACCCAGATCTGATCGTCATCGGGGATGGGACGCTGGCGGGTGGAAAGGCGGCTGCTCAGCGCCTGCTGGCTCTGCCGCAGCCGCCGACCGCCCTGTTTTGCTTCAACGACATGATGGCCATCGGGGCACTGTGTGCCCTGCACGAGGCCGGAGTGCGGGTGCCGGCCGGCTGCTCGGTGATCGGATTCGACGACCTGGAGCTGGCGGCCTATTGCTGCCCGCCCTTGACGACCGTCGTCCAGGATGGAGAGCAGTTGGGGCGGCAGGCGATGCGTATGCTCTTTCGGCTGATCCAGGGAGAGGAGAACGCCGGTCCCGTCGTTCTCCCGGCGACGCTGGTCGTTCGTGAGACGACCGGGCCTGTGCCGGCCGCGGCCGGCCGTGGAAAGGGGGTGATCGCAGCCTGAGAGGTTTGGCCACACGCCGTCGGTATTGGCCGGATCCCGCGCAAGTGCGCGCGGGGCAAGACTTGATTTGAGGAGGAAAGAAATGTCTAAGAAGGTCAATCTGCTCTTGGCACTGCTCACCGTCCTGGTGATGCTGCTGGCTGCCTGCGGCACCGAGGAGCCGCCAGCCACCACCGCGGTCCAGCCTACGGCTGCGGCCGGCGCGGAGGCCACCGCAGGGCCCACCGCCACCAATCCGCCGCCCACCAAGATCACGGTGGCGGAGGGAGAGACGCTCATCCGGGTCTGGGCACAGGCCAATGATGTGGAGCACTGGCGGGCGGACAACCCCGTCAAGGCAGCGTCGCTGGTCACCGACTTTAAGATCCAGGTCCAGGGAGTCAACGATAGCGCCGGGTGGGCCGACTATAAGAAGAAGTTCACCCTGGCGGCCGACGCGGGCGAAGGGCCGGAGATTATCCTTTCGGGCCACGAGGACGTCGCGACCTGGGCCAATGCCGGCTACATCGTGGACTTTGACGCCTGCAAGGCCAAGTATCCCGAGTTCGCCGACGTGATCGAGAGCCTGTGGAACTCGTGCACGTGGAACGGCAAGGTATGGGCCGTGCCGCAGGACACCGAGGCGCGCCCGATGTTCTACAGCAAGACGAAGCTGCTTGCGCTGGGCTGGTCGCAGGCCGACGTCGACGCGCTGCCGGAGAAGATCAAGACCGGCGAGTTCACGCTCGACGACCTGATCGCCACGGCGAAGGAAGCGATCGAGAAGAAGGTCGTGGAGCCGGGCTATGGCTACTGGCACCGCAGCAGCAAGGGCGGCGACTTTATCCAGTACTATGCTGCCTACGGCGGGCGGATCTACGATAAGGCCTCGGACAAGCTGGTGATCTCCAAGGGCGCGCTCCTGAACTTTTACAAGTTCCAGCGCCGCGTGGTCGAGGAAGGGATCACGCCCAAGAACTTTATCGGGACCGAGGGCAACATCTGGCACGACACCGTCTCGCACGACAAGGTGCTCTTCTGGAACGGTGGTGTGTGGAACTGGTCGAACTGGGCCAAGAACTTTGTGGCGGACGAGGGCGGGAACGACTACCTGTTTAGCTTCATCGGCTACGCGCTCCAGCCTTCGGGCATCGAGGGCAAGCCCGGCGTGACCCTGTCGCACCCGCTGGTCTACATGATCACGTCGCCGAAGACCTCCGACAGCGAGCTCTACGACGAGGCGCTGCGCCGTGCTGGCCAAGACGACCACGCCGGCGCTCAACACCGTCCATGCCGTCGAATGCACCCACCTGGGCATCCTGAAGTCGCAGGCGAGCGACCCCACCTATTCCCAGAACAAGCTGCTGTCCGAGACCCTGTACATGCTGGACTATAACTTTTACCAGCCGAACCACTGATGTACACCCCCTGGTTTGACATCGTGTACGACGGCATGGTCAAGGCCGAGAACGGCGAAGTGACGCCCGAGAAGGCGGCCGAGGATGTCGTAAAGCTCCTGCAGAGCGAAATCGGCGATTACCTGATCGTGGAAGAATAGACTCTGTTCAAGAAGGGGGAGGCAGGAGACGAGCCTGCTTCCCCCTCTCGCCCAAGAGCTGAGGAGGAACGCTATGGCTGTGACGAGCGCGACAGCAGCGGCCCCGGCAGAAGGCAGGCTCCACAAGCTGCGCGGCTTTGGCACCGGGTTCTGGTTCATGTCGCCGGCCGCCCTTCTCGTCATCGTCTTCTTTTTCATCCCGTCCATCATCATTTTCGGACTCTCCTTCACCAACATGACGACGGCGACGGGCTTTCAGAACTGGGAATGGGTGGGGTTCGAGAACTACCAGCAAGATCCTCGCCCATCCCGATCCGGGACCTGCGGCGCTGCGAACCCTGTTCTATGTGGTGGTAACGCTTACCGTGTTCAACGTCGGGATGGCGCTGCTCCTTGCGCTCCTGACCACGCACGTCCCGAGGCGGGTCGGGTTTGTGTTTCGGGCGCTGTGGCTGCTGCCGCGCATCACACCCTCGGTGATCTATATCATGATGTGGAGGTGGATGGCGTCTGCCGAGCCGTACGGCATCCTGAACCGCTACCTGCCGTTTTTGCCCGCCACGAACTTGCTGCCGGAAGCGCCTTGGGTCTTTGTCGTCATGACGAACGGCTTCATCGGGGCATCTTTCGGCATGATCCTCTTCTCGTCGGCGATCGAGTCGATCCCCAAGGATTACATGAATGCGTCCCTGGTCGACGGCTGCTAACGCGTGGCAGCGCATCCGCTATGTGATCCTGCCCGCGATCCGCTGGCCGCTCCTGTTTGTCACCACCTTCCAGACCCTGTCGCTGCTGACGTCGTACGAGCAGATCCTGCTCTTGACCGACGGCCAGATGGGGACCGAGGTGTGGGCATTGTGGGCCTACCACCGCGCCCTGAACAACTACTGGGGCAACCTCCAGTGGGGTTTTGGGGCTGCCCTGGCTGTGATCCTGGTGATCATTGGCGCCGTCGCGGCCTTTATCTACATGCGCTTCTTCCAGTTCAACCAACTGGTCCAAGAACCGCGCATCGACACGCTGTAGGAGGATGGTGCCATGAAGAAGATCGTGCCACCTGGAAGGAACGGCTGGGCACGGCCATCCCCGTGATCGTGCTTGCGCTCCTGACGCTGCCGATCCTCGTCGGGTACGCCTGGATCATCATCAGCACTTTTTCGCGGACGACGTATGGCCTGGAGCCACAGGGGGCCCTGACCCTGAAGAACTGGTCGTTTCTTTGGGATGATCCGAAGATCTGGGGGGTGACGCTCAATACGATCATCCTGGCGGTGGGCCAGACGATTGGTGTGCTCGCCGTATCGTCGCTGGCCGGCTATGCCCTGTCGCGCCTCAATTTCCCGGGACGCAAGGGGTTCCTGGGTATGACCCTGCTGCTCCACTCCTTTCCCGCCGTGACGCTGCTGATCGCCATCTACTTTGTGCTGCGCTGGGTCACCAAGGTGCCTATCATCGGCCACGACATCCCGATCATCGGCGGCTTTGGCTACAACACCCTGGGCGGCGTGATCCTGGTCCAGCTTGCCCTCGACCTGCCGCTGGGCATCTGGCTGATGAAGGGCTTTTTCGACAATGTGTCGTGGGACATGCAGCGGGCGGCGCTCATCGACGGCTGCGGCCACTTCCGGGCGTGGTGGCAGGTTGTCATGCCCGCCATCCGGCCGGGCATCGCCGCGCTCGCCATCTTTACCTTCATCACCGGCTGGGGCTCGTTCCTGATCCCCTACACCTTTATCGCGGACCAGCAGAACAGCACCCTGGCGGCCTATGTGCGCAGCCTGCAGGGGGACACCTCGCCGGTGAACTATAGCACGATCGCGGCGGTGGGGCTGTTCCAGCTCATCCCGGTGCTGGTCTTTTTCATCTTCACGCAGGAATCGCTGATGAACATCTTTTCCGGCGGCAGCAAGGGCGGAACATAGGAAGGAGGCGAATCATGGAAGTCAGACTGGAGAACCTTACCAAGAAGTGGGGATCCGTCATCGGCACGGAAGACATCACGCTGGACATACACACGGGGGAGTTCGTCGCCTTCCTGGGGCCGTCCGGCTGCGGCAAGACCACGACGCTGCTCATGATCGCCGGCATCTACCGGCCCACTGCGGGCTATGTGAAGTTCGACGGGCGCGTCGTCAACCGGCTGCAACCCCGCGAGCGCAACATCGGGATGGTCTTTCAGAGCTATGCGCTCTACCCGCACATGACCGTCTACGACAACCTGGTCTTTCCGATGAAGCTCAACAAGACGCCGGCCAAGGTGATGAAAGAGCGCGCCCAGCGCGTGGCCGAGAAGATGGACATCGACAAGCTCCTGGATCGCAAGCCGGGCAGCTCTCGGGCGGCCAGCAGCAGCGGGTGGCCCTCGGGCGTGCGCTGACCAAGGAGCCGAGCCTGCTCCTGTTTGACGAGCCGCTTTCGAACCTGGATGCCCGCCTGCGGCTCTCGATGCGTGGAGAGATCAAGCGCCTCCAGATGGAGCTCGGGATTACCTCGATCTATGTGACGCACGACCAGGTGGAGGCGATGACGATGGCCGATCGCGTCGCGGTGATGAAGGGTGGCCACCTCCAGGCCTACTGCACGCCCAACGACCTGTACGAGCAGCCGTGCAACCTGTTCATCGCCGGCTTTATCGGGAATCCGCCGATGAACTTGCTTCGCGTGACGGTCACCGAGGAGAACGGCCGCTACCATGCCCGGCGCGAGGCCTTTGACGGACTGGTCTGTGCCGAGCGTGGGGTCAAGGCTGCGGGGCGGGAAAACGTCGTCCTGGGCATCCGTCCCGAGGACATGAGCATTGTTCCGGCCGCGGCCGGCGACGGGATCCTGGGGGAGGCGTACGTCGTCGAGCCGCTGGGGCGCGATGACTTGGTGGACGTGCACGTCGCCGACGCCAGCATGCACGCGCTGGCCGATCACAGCCTCGGCATCCGGATCGGCGATCCCGTCCGCGTCAGGTTCAACGCCGAGAAGGTGCAGTTCTTTGATCGGGGCACGGAGCAATCGCTGCTCTGGGCGTGAAGCGGATTGTAGTAGCGGCTTCAGGCGCCGAGGGCTAGAGAGCGATTGAAATCGTTCCTACGAGCCGGCCTGGTGCTCGCAGGGAGCGCCCGGTGCCTCATGCCGCACCAAGGGGAGGAGCAAAGGTGATCCACAACATTGCCCACCGGGGCGCATCGGCCTACGAGCCGGAGAACACGCTGCGTGCCTTCACGCGCGCCATCGAGATAGGCGCCACGATGCTCGAGCTGGACGTACACCTGAGCCTCGACGGCGCCCTGGTGGTTATCCACGACCCGGACCTGTCGCGCACGACGAACGGCCGCGGCCTCGTCTCCGATCTGCCCCTTTCGGAGATCCAGCGCCTGGACGCCGGGCTGGGAGAGCATATACCGACGCTGGAGGAGGTCATCGAGCAGGTGCGCGGCCGCGCCCAACTCTACATCGAGCTCAAGGGCCAGCAGACGCCGGCCGCGGTCGTGGAGTGCCTGCGGCGGACCGCGTTCATGGGCCAGGCCATTGCCGGCTCCTTCTTTCCGTGGCTGCCGCAGAAAGTCAAGTTCTTGGAGCCCGCCATCCGCACGTCGGTGCTCATCGGCGCGCGGGACCGGGAGGCCAACTTTATCGACTGGGCCCTGGCGGTTGGGGCCGACTTCGTGCACCCCTGCTGGGAGCGCGCCGCGCCGGCGCCCCACGAGCTGCTCACACCCGAGCTGGTCGCCTCCATACACGGCCACGGCCTCGGCATCGTCGTGTGGCACGAAGAGCGGCCCGAAGAGCTGCGCGAGCTGGTCAAGCTGGACGTCCAGGGCATCTGCACCAACACCCCGGACGTGCTTTCCGGCATCCTGGGTACAGCGGGCGGGTAGGCACGGGTACCCCGAAGCCCCACGCCAGACGAAGAAAGAGAGCCTCAGCCCATGACTCACTTCTCAGCCAAGCACCGCTGCGCCCGCGCTGCGGCGCTGGGCCTGTTGTGCCTGCTGGTGGCCGGCGGCTGTGGGCCGGCTGCGACCGAGCCGGCGCCGG
The DNA here is from genome assembly GCA_963701775.1 of uncultured Chloroflexia bacterium. Lineage (GTDB taxonomy): Bacteria > Chloroflexota > Anaerolineae > JAAYZQ01 > JAAYZQ01 > DAOQVR01. Next base: position 821,098 of record CAVPBH010000015.1, on the reverse strand, counting down.
CCGCCGTACAGGAAGCGGTGACGTACGAGGATCTGGCCCGGCAGTATGCGCCCGTCATCCAGCAAGGGGCTGCGACGGACCAGGATTATCTCACCGCCGCCGACATGGACGGCGACTGGATCGGCAGCAACAACTGGGAGAACCAGCCGGCCGGCGATCTCGCGGCGTACGTCTACTACTCGGTCATCGAGACCGAGACGCACTGGTTCTGCTTCTACTCGCTCTACCACCCGCGCGACTATACGGACGATCCGTGCGAAGAGAGCGAGGGCTGCCACGAGAACGACATGGAATCGCTGCAAGTGGTCGTCGCCCAGGATGGCACGGCCTACGGTCACCCCGTGGCACTCCTCACCCTGGCCCACAGCCACATCTACCTCTACCCCTTCGATGATTCGGTCAGGAAGGGCACCCTGGACACCGAGCGCCGGGCGCAGCTCAACGAAGGGCATCCCGAGGTCTGGGTCGAGACGTACGGCCACGGGATCTATGGCAAGGCCCAGATCCTCTCGCCGGGACGGATCGTCTACCACGTGGGCGACCAGGCCGAGGTCCCGGAGGATACGCACGACAAGGATGTGAGCTACGAGCTGGTCTCGATCTATGACACGCTGTGGCAGCATCGCGCCGAGATCGGGCCGGGCAAGCTCTTTGACAAGCCCTTCGACTACCGCGGCACGACTCTGCCGGCCAGCTTTGACGGCGTGGACTGGGGCGAGGACAAGGCCAATCCACCCTGGGCCTACGACCAGGAGATTGGCGACGTGCTGCTGCGCGGTGACTTTTTTCTCGATCCGGCCCGGGCCGTGGGCACCTTCGCCACCATCGAGGGCGCGTGGTCGCGCAGCTATGTGTCCAACCCCTACCTGGCCGACCTGGGGTTGGACGCAGCACCATAAGGACCGGGGGAAGAGATGCAGATCCGCGGTATCCTGATCAACGCCGACGGCGACCACCTGGGCGGGCACCTGGCCAACCTGGAAGCCTGCCTGGCGCTCTTTCAGAGCGCCGGCTTCGACGGTGTCGAGCTCTCGGCGCCCGGTCTCGACGTCATCTCCGGCGGGCGGCTCCGGCGCGCCCAGGTGGATCGCGTGCGGGCGATTGCCGGGCGCTTCCCCTTCCAGTATACCGTGCATGCTGCCGACCAGATGAACTTGGCCTTTCCCGGAACGACGATCGGCGGCGCGCCCGACTCGTCCATGGACCGCGCCGTGTTCGCCGCCAGCCTCGACTTTTGCGCGGAGATCCACGCGCCGGTGATGGTCTATCACAGCGGGCTCATGTCGCTCTACCCGGCGGCCACTGGGCTGGGTCCCCTGCCCGACGACGACGGAGCTGGCGCGTGCCCGCGAGCGGGAGGCCGCGGCGCTGCGCGAGCTGGCACCGCTGGCCGCGGAGCGGGGCGTGGTGGTGGCGATGGAGAACCGCGACCCCCACCCGTGGGAGATTGCGGTGCTGCGCCACTTTGGCCTCCCAGCGGAGCAGCTTCCGAAGTACCACGCCGGCATGATCGTGCCCGACCTGGTCGCGCAGGTGAAGGCGGTGGGCCACCCCAACCTGGGTCTGACGCTCGACCTCGGCCACCTGTACCTGGCGGCGAAGCAGTGCGGGTTTGGCTTCCTGGAGGCCGTCCGGCAGGCCGCGCCCTACGTGCGCCACCTGCATGCCAGCGACAACTGGGGTCGCCTGGGTGGGTATTTCGACAGCCTCAACCACCGGATCCCGCATGGCGAGGGCGACGTGCACATGCCGCCCGGCTGGGGAGGCATCCCCCACGTCGAGGCGCTGAAACAGATGCCGCAGTACGAGGGCTACTACCTGGTAGAGATCCGGCCGCGCTTCTACGAGCACGCGGCCGAGGCACGACAAGCCGCGCAGCGCCTCGTTGCCGAGGCCACCGACGGAAAGGGTCTATGAGCAACCATCTTCTTGCCATCTGTTTCGATTTCGGCGACACCCTGGACGACCAGGGCACCGAGATCAAGGATGAGACGCTGACCACGCTCCAGGCCGAGCTCATCCCCGGCGTGAGCGAACTCATCCCCGAGCTGAGGCGGCGTGGCTACCCGCTGGCGGTCGTATCCAACGGGCCGGTGGGCAGCATCCCGAACGTCCTCGGCGCCCACGGAGTCCTCGACCTGTTCGAGGTGTGTGCCGTCTCGCAGGGGCTCGGCATCGAAAAGCCTGACCCCCGCATCTTCTGGCATGCGCTGGACCAGATTGGCGTCCCGCCGGACCAGGTCGGGCGGACGGTGATGGTCGGGAACGAGCTGGGGGCGGACGTCGCCGGCGCGAATGGCATGGGCATGATCAGCGTTTGGCTGGACTGGGCGCCGCGCCACCGCAAGACGCCGGCGACCGGCCTGGAGATGCCGCAGTTCACGATCCAGAAGCCGCTGGAGCTGCTGCCCATCATCGACGAGCTGGAGAGACGGTTTTCGAACGGAGGGAATGCCCCATGAAGCACATCCTGCTGGTGCACCACGCAGCCAATCGAGGCCACACTCACCCCGCCGCCTCGCCGCCGGCGCTGCGAGCTTGCCTGGAGGCCGGCGCCCGCGTGGTCGAGGTCGATATCTCGCTCCTGGCCGATGGGGAGTTTGCCCTGCTGCACGGCCCGATGCTGGAGAGGGAGACGACGGGAGACGGCCCGATTGCCGCCGTGACCTCCGAGGAGGTGCGCGCGCTGCACTACGTCCGGCAGGGAGAGGCGACCGGCGTGCCGGTCGGCCTTCTTTCCGACGCACTCGAGCTCCTGCAGCGCTATCCCCACACAGCCGAGCTCCAGCTCGACCTGAAGCCCGACGTTTACTCCTCCGGCACGGTGCTCGCCCGGCTGGTGGAGGGGCTGCAGCCGGTGAAGGAGCGCGTGCGCGTGACCAGCCCCAGCGACTGGGCACTGCGCAGGCTGCGTGCGCTGGATGCAGGGCTGCCCCTCGGATTCGACCCGCTTCTCTACATCGAGCCGGACTATGGCGCGGACAGCGACCCGTCCGTGCCGCCCTTCCGCCGGGGGGCATACGGGTACTGGGACGATCATCCCCTGTCGACGCGGCGTTGGGGGAGTGCGGCTGCCTACCTGGCTGCCCGCGCAGAGGCACTGTGGATCCAGGCGCCGGCGGGCGCGATTTGGTACATCGATGCCACGCTCCTGGGGCAGGCGCTGGACGATGGATTCGACTGGATCGGCTACCTGCACCGCCTGGGAGCGGAGGTGGATGCCTGGACCCTCGACGCCCACAAGCCGGAGCGGGTCGCCCTGGCCAACCGCCTGGCGGCCGCCGGGATCGATCGCGTCACGACGAACAATGCACCGGCCTTGAGCCAGATCCTGGCGGCAGCCACTGCCTATTAGCCGGCAGGGGCGCGGGATCTGACGATCCCGCGCGAGCGGAGTCGGAGGCCCGGTCCGCTGCCAGGGGCGTGGGATCTGACGATCCCGCGCGAGCGGAGTCGGAGGCCCGGTCCGCTGCCAGGGGCGCGGGATCTGACGATCCCGCGCGAGCGGAGTCGGAGGCCCGGTCCGCTGCAGGGGCGGGATGTGACGATCCCGCGCGAGCGAGTCGAGGCCGGTCCGCTGCCAGGGCGCGGGATTTGACGATCCCGCGCGAGCGGAGTCGGAGGCCCGGTCCGCTGCCAGGGGCGCGGGATCTGACGATCCCGCGAGAGCGGAGTCGGAGGCCCGGACGCTGTCAAGGGAGAATGCAACAGCCGGGCTAGAAGAATGACTCGTAGCCAGGGATGCCCAGCTCGTCGCGCATGGCCTGGAGCTCAAGGCGCAGTCCCTGGTTGACTTGAATCCCTCGCTCGCGCACGAGCCGCTCCATCTCGAACTCTTTCTCTCCGGCCACGTAGATCCGGTCTTCTCCCGGCGCCTTGCGGGAAGCCTGCAGCGCGCGCATGATCTGGCCCGTGATCTGTTGCGAGAGTGCGACAGGGACAAAGTGCTCAATGTCGATGGCGAGAAAGAAGTGGCCGAGCATGAATGGCCGGCGGGATCCATCCGGGGCGAAGCCCAGCAGGTCTTTCAGGAAGGCCCCGCCGCTGAGCGACGCCGAGAGGATTTCGACCATCGTCGCCAGGTCATAGCCCTTGTAGCCGGCGAGCAGCTCTCCGGCGCCCCCCAGGGGAAGAAAAGCAGCCTGCGCCTTGCCGATGTTCTCGAGAATGACATCCGGGTCGGTAAGCGGCTCCCCTTGGGCGTCGATCACCCAGCCCTCGGGCACCGGCTTGCGCGCACGCGCGGCGACTTCGATTTTGCCGCGCTGCGAGATGGATGTCGCGCCGTCGAAGCAGAAGGGGAATCCTATGTCAGAGGGCGCAGCGAAGGCGATCGGGTTTGTTCCGAGCATTGGCTCAGTCCCAAAGGTGGGAGCAATGGCCGGGCGAGCGTTCGTCACGGTGAAGCCCATCATCCCCTCGCGGGCAGCCATGAGGGGGTAGTAGCCGGCGATACCATAGTGCGTGCCGTTTCGAACGGTCACTGCTCCGAGGCCGTAGCGCTTGGCCTTGTCCATCGCCATGCGCATCGCCCGATGGGCGATTGCGTGGCCCATGCCGTGGTGCCCGTCCAGCACAGCCGTCGTCTCGGTCTCGTGGATGATCTCGACGTCGGTCTTGGCGGATTGCACGCCCGCCCGGATCCGATCGTAGTAGTACTTGAGCCGGCCGACTCCGTGGGACTCGATCCCGCGCAGGTCGGCGGCCAGGAGCACGTCTGCGCATATGGCTGCGTCCTCGGGGGGCGTGCCGCAGCGCCGGAATACCTCCACTACGAAACGTCCTGCGACGTCGATGGGTAGATAGGTGATGTCGTCCATGTCTCCAGCCTCCAGATAGAGCGCGGCTGACCGTTACCGATATGCCTCCAGGAGCGAGCGTACGGCGAAGGGGACGCCGCCGGCCCTCAGAGGATGGGGCGAGACCCTTGTGTGGCTCTCCAGGGTGGGACGCGTGCTCCTGTAGAAGACGCCCAGCGGAATGGCGTCCTCCCGGTGCGCCTGTGTCAGGGCCTCTACCCAGTTGCCGGGATCGTGCTCGGCAGGAAGCGCGGTGACCCGGTCCCGCCACGTGTCGAAGGTGTTGTTGAAGGTCGGGCAGGGGCTCATCGCCTGGACAAAGGCGAAGCCTGTGTGCCGCACACCCTGGACGATGAGGTCGGCGATCTGCTTGGGGTTCCCCGAAAAGCCGCGGGCGGCAAAGCTCACGCCCGAGGCCAGAACCCACGCCATCGGGTTGATCGGCGCGTCGGCCGAGCCCGAGGGCGTGCTCTTGGTCTTGAAGCCCAAGGGGGACGTGGGTGAGGTCTGGCCCTTGGTCAGGCCATACACGTTGTTGTCCATTACCACATAGGTGATATCGGGGTTGCGCCGGACGGCGTGCGTCAGGTGGCCGGCCCCGATGGAGAAGCCGTCGCCGTCTCCCCCGACGGCGATCACGGTCAATTCGGGGTTGGCGATCTTGATTCCCATAGCAACCGGAAGGACCCGCCCGTGCGCTGTCTGAAAGCCGAAGGTGCGCACGAAGAAGGGCAGGCGGCTGGAGCAGCCAATGCCCGAAACGATGACCGTGGTGGCCGGATCGACCTGAAGTGTGGCAAGCGCCTGGTAGATGCGAGGTGAGGACACCAAAGTCGCCACAGCCAGGACACCAAGTTGGCTTGACGGCCGACTTGAACTCCTTGGCGGTGAGCTTGGGCCTTGCATCGAGTTCGGTTGGCTCAGCCATTCGTCACCTCACGTGTTTTGCCGGTGCGCCGGGCCCTGCCGGCGTCCGGAGCAGCGGCCAGATACTGCATCACTTTGGCGCGGATTCCCCCGGAGTGAAGGGCAGGCCGCCGTACTTGGTGAGAGAAATGATGTGCAGCTCGGTGTGCGCCTTGACCCAGGCTGCGAACTGCTTGCTGCGGTTCACCTCGGGGACGATGATGGTCTCGAGGTGCTGGGCAAAGCGCAGGATGCGATCGGCCGGCAGTGGGTTGATGACCGCCGGGATGAGCGCCGCCACGGCGTGGCCCTCGCGCGCCAGAGCTTCGATTGCCTCCTGGACAACGCCTGCCGTAGAGCCCCAGGTCAGGATGCCGACCCTTGCCTCACCCTCCGGAACGCCAAAGGTCATGCAGCCGAGCGGTGCTTCGAGGCCGCAGAGAGCGTCGGCGGCGTTCTCGAACTTGTGCCCACGCTTGTCGAGCTGGGCCGTGTGCATCTCCGGGGTGTAGTTGGGCGCGCCATGTTCGTCGTGTTCCAGTCCTGTCGAGGTAAAGGGTGTGGGGTCGAAGCCTGGAATGCCCATCGGGGAGATGCCGCTCTCGGTCAGCTCGTAGCGCATATAGTCCTGGACATCTTTGCCGGGCCGGAGGCGCTGGCCAACCGGAACCAAGCCCGGGTCCGGCATCGGCAGCGTGGAGGTGCGATGGGCAAGAGACTGATCGGTCAGGAGGATCACCGGCATCTGGAAGGTTTCGGACAGGTAGAAGGCTTGCATGGCCTGGTAGAACGAGTCCTCGACTGAGCGTGCCGCCAGGACGATACGAGGGGCGTCGCCGTGGCCTCCGTACAGGGCGATGTTCAGGTCACTCTGCTCCATCTTGGTCGGCATGCCGGTGCTCGGCCCCGCCCTCTGCGAATCTACGACGACCAGTGGCACCTCGGCCATCGTCGCCAGGCCGAGCATTTCCTGCATCAGCGAGAAGCCTGGGCCACTCGTGGCAGTCATTGCCTTGACGCCCGAGATCGAGGCGCCAACCACGCTGCCGATCGCCGCGATTTCATCCTCGGTCTGGAAGCATGCGCCTCCAATGCCCGGAAGCCGCTTGGCCATTTCCTCCAGGATGTCCGAGGCCGGGGTGATCGGGTAGCCGGCGAAGAAGCGGCAGCCGCCGGCGAGCGCACCGGCCACGATTGCCTGATTGCCCGACATCACGAGCTGAGGCGGCCTGGACGGATCGGGTGGGTTCAATCGAAAGGATGGATCTGGCTGGACGTGGTCGTGCACCCACTGGTAGCCGGCCAGCACGGCCATGCGGTTGCTCTCGACAAACTCCGGGCGGCTCTTGCCGAACTTTTCCCTGATCGTAGCCTGGATCTCCTGGACGTCGAGGCCAAAGAGGGCGGCGAGAGCACCGAGGCCGATGAGGTTCTTTCCCTTGCGGAGGTTCAGGTCCCCGGCAAGTTTGTCGAGGGGAATGCCGTAGGCTGTGCCCTCAAATTCGGGAGGGGCCGGCTGTGCGCCGGGATCGTAGATCAGGATACCGCCTTCTCGCAGCGCCTTGTGGTGCAGAAGCCATGCCTCCTCATTGAAGGCCATGAGGACATCGAGCTGATCGCCGAGTGAGGGGAGAGGCTGCACTCCTATGCGAAGCTGGAACATCACCGGCCCGCCCCGTATCTCGGCCGGGTAGGTGCGGAAGGTGTGGACGTGGTAGCCGCTGCGGGCGATCGAGAGCGTGAGCACGTCTCCCGCCGAGACCACGTTGTCCGTGCCCGACTCGCCGCCGAGCCGGAGAAGGAGCGTGTCTTGCATGTTGCCTCCTGGGTGCTTACAGGCTATGGTGCAGGAGTAGGGTTCTGCAGGTTGGCAGGCGATAGGGACCTGAGCGTCGCTGCCATGGCGGCAATGTGGGCCGGGGTGGTGCCGCAGCACCCACCCACGACCTGAGCTCCAGCGGTCACCAGGTGCCGGGCGAGCTCTGCGAGGAGGGCCGGCTCGGCATCGTAGATGACCTCGCCGCCCTGTCCGATGCGGGGCAGGCCGGCGTTCGGCTTGGCCCACAGGAAGGCCTGCGGCGCAGTCTGGCGCATTTCTTCCAGGAATCCCACATACTCGGCCGGGTCACGACCGCAGTTGGCGCCCATCCCCGTGACCAGCGGGCCAAACTCGCGCGCGACTTGCTTTGGCCGCACGCCCATCATCGTTCGTCCGTGTGAGTCGAAGCTGAACGTGCAGAAGAGCGGCAGGCCGGTCACCCGGCGCACGCCCTCGACGGCGGCACGAGCCTCACCCAGGTCGCTCATGGTCTCGACCAGGAGTAGATCGGCCCCTCCGGCCGCGAGCCCGGTGGCCTGGTCTGCGTACGCGGTGGCGACCTCTTCGGCCGAGAGTGGGCCGAGAGGCGCCATGAGCTGGCCGGTCGGTCCCATGTCGCCCACGACAAAGGCAGCGCTGCCGGCCGCGTCGCGGGCCAGCTCTGCCGCGCGCTGATTCAGCTCAACGACGCGGCCAGCCAGCCCTTCTCTTGCCAGGCGGAACCGCGTGCCGCCGAAGGTATTGGTCAAGACGAGGTCCGAGCCGGCGTCGAGGTAAAGCCGGTGCAGGGCGCGGACGCCATCCGGCCGCTCAAGCAGCCACGCTTCGGGCGAGCGGCCGGGCTCCAGGCCCATGGACTGGAGCATCGTACCGGTCGCGCCGTCGGCGAGGAAGGTGTGGCCCTGCGACAGCAGGGAAAGAAAGTCGTCAGTTCGGGTCATCGCTCGCTCCTGTCGCGAGTATACCACAGCCCGGCTCGAATGCAACGCCGCACGTGGACACCGCTACGGCTGTTGCATTGTCAGCAACTCGGGTCAGCTCGCTCACAGCGGATCGCCAGGTCCGCCGCCAGGCACGCGGGATCTGACGATCCCGCGCGAGCGGAGTCGGAGGCCCGGACGCTGTCAAGGGAGAATGCAGCAGCCGTACGTGGACACAGCGTTGGCTCGGCGCCGGGAAGCGCTGTAAGAGGCACGCCGGTCGGAGAAGGCAAGTGTGCGCGGATGCTTGCGAGCGGTCACGCGCTGGGCATCGGAAGAGCTGCGGCTACCGGGCCATGCGCGCCTGCGCTCGTTTGTGCGTTGCGGGGCTCCCTGGTACAATCCGGTAAGGAACCAGGAGACGGCCGGTACCTGTTTCCCGAGCGAACCTTCTTCTCGACTGTGTCTCAGCCCGTTGACCACCTGAGGAGAGAGTCCTGAACATGGAGAAAGCGCCCATGAACGATGTAGACGTTATGATGATCGGCCACTTTGCGAGAGATCAAGTCTTTGTGGACGGCAAAGGCGGCGCGATGTCGGGCGGAGCCGTCTACTTCGGCAGCATCCCGCTCAGGCGGCTTGGTTTCAGGGTGGCGGTGGTCACGAAAGTGCATGCCGACGATCTGCACTACCTGCGCGAGCTCAGCGACGAAGGGGTGCAAGTCTTTGCCAGGACTGCCCCTGCCACTTCGGGCATTGCGAACTACTACAGCTCGGCCAACATGGAACGGCGAACGTGCAAGCCGCTGGGCTTTGCCGGTCCCTTCCGGGCCGACGAGATTCCCGCTCTGAGCGCTCGTGTCGTGGTAGCGGCAGGGATCATGGCCGGCGAGGTGGACCTGGATTTGCTGAAGCGATTGGCTGCACGAGGCCCCCTCGGGCTGGATGTCCAGGGATTCGTCCGGGTGCGTGAAGGGGACGACCTGGTGTTCCGCCCCTGGCCGGAGCTGGCCGATGGGCTTGCCCAAGTGACCTATCTGAAGGTCGATCGAGCGGAGGCGGAGCTGCTGGCGGGCGAGGGGGACCTAGGGACGGCGGCGCGGAGATTGGCCGAGTATGGCCCGCGCGAGATTGTGGTCACGCAGTCGTCGGGCGTCACAGTCCTGGCGGAGGGGCGGCTCCACACCGCGCCTTTCACCTCGCGTAGCCTCGAAGGGCGCACAGGCCGGGGAGACACCTGCTTTGCGACGTACCTCGGCGGCCGGCTTAGCATGGCACCGCCCGATGCCACCCGGCTGGCGGCCGCGGTGACTTCACTGAAGCAGGAGAAGGCCGGCCCGTGGCGCGGAAGCCCCGCAGAGGCAGAACGGCTTCTGTCAGCCCGCGCCGGCTGATCGGACATTGACACAACCAGCACAACCTTCCACTCTGCGGGTCACCTCAGAAGCCATTCCGCGCCTGGGTCCCTCCCGGCTCCGTCTCTTCGTCCCCCTTGGCCTGGCGATGGCCCTTTCGCTCACCGGGGACTCGACGCTGTATGCCGTTCTTCCCGACCAGGCCCAGGCTGCGGGGATCACTTTGGCGGTCGTGGGCATCCTGCTCGCCGCCAACCGTCTTGTCCGCATTCCCGGCAACCTGGTGGCCGGCGCCCTCTACGATCGCCATGGCAGGCGGCGCCTCTTCCTTGCAGGACTGATTCTGGGCGTGCTGTCGACCCTGGCCTATAGCGCAGTGCGGGGTTTCTGGCCCCTGCTCGGCGCAAGGGTGCTCTGGGGTGTAGCGTGGTCGCTCATCAATGTCGGCGGCTACACCATGATCATGGACTGCAGCAGCGCGGGCAACCGCGGCCGCATGATGGGGATCTACCAGCTCGCTTTTGCGCTGGGGCTGGCGGTCAGCCCTCTTCTCGGCGGCGGCCTGACAGACGCCGTTGGGTTTCGGACGGCGCTGCGCCTGTGTGCCGCGCTGAGCGGCCTGGGCGCCGTCGTCGCGATCGTGGCTCTGCCCGAGACCAGGCCGGGGGGTGCAATGAGTGTGCCCGCCGGACCATTGGCATGGCGCGAGTGGCTGCAGGGCCTGATCCCGGCCGTCAAGCGCATGGACGGAAATGCTCTGCGAGTGCGGTACGTCTATCTTGTCGTGTTCTTTGTCAACGGCGGGATCATGATGTCGACGCTCAGTCTCTACGTCCGGGAGCGTTGGGGTCAGGGTATCCCCCTGGCGGGACAGATCGTGGGCGTGGCGACCGCCTCCGGTGCGCTGCTGGCAATCCGTTCCCTCGTGGCCATGGTAGCCGGCCCGCTGGCAGGCATGGCCTCGGATCGCAGGCAGAGAAGCGGTCCGGGAGCAAGCCTGAAGGGGCGCTGGCTTGTTGTCTGGGCAGGCCTGGTACTCGGGATAGCCGGCTTCCTGATACTCGGGATCGGAAACGCCGCCTGGACGACGATCCTGGGAGTCGCGCTGGTGGCCGGCGGAGCCGGTGTGTCCATAGCCGGCGTGTCGGCACTTGCCGGCGACCTGGCTGCCGAGGGGCGGCCTGGTGCAGCCATGGGGAGCATGGCCGCAGCCGGCGACCTGGGAAGCGCCACCGGACCGCTGGTGGCCTATGCACTCGCACCGGCGATCGGGCTAAGCTGGCTGTACGTGCTCGGCGCCGGCGTGCTCCTTTCCGGGCTGGTGGCGTGCGCAGGTGTCTCGGCAGCACCGGCGCTTCCCAGCGGGACGAGCCGCACGGAGCAGAGTCTCTGAGCGGCGCCTCAAGCCGGTCCGGCAGGCGCGAGCTTGGCTTGGAGCAGCGCCTTCTCCGGCGCTAGGCACCACCAACGGCCAGCCTGGGATCGGTGCGTTGGATGATGTCGCTGACCATCCGCTGGTTGAAGCCTTTGAAGCCCTGGCCGCGCTGGATGTTCTCCATGTGGCTGGAGAGGGCGCCCTTTTCGACGAACTGCGCCCGCTGCTCGGCGGTTATCTGGCCCGCGGCCACGAGCCGGTCGAGGCGCTCGGGAGTGACGCTCCAGCGCTCGCCGCGGGTGAACGCCTGGCGCAAGTGGGGAAAGTCGCTGAAGGGCCGCATCAGCTTGATATCCCACTCGGCCAGGCCGGTGGTTAGGGCATCGAAGTCAAAGCGCGCCGCCAGGTGATGGGTGCCCGCATCGAGCATCGACTCGCCGTGTAGAGCGCACCAGAGTCCAATCGTGCCGAGATCCTGGCGTGGCCCCAGGGGGTGCGTTGAGAAGTCGGTGGAGACTTCGTCTGGCGAGAGGTCCACGTCACAGAAGATGGCAAGCCGGCAGGCAGGCTGCTCCATGACCTGCGCACCCCATCCCGCCTCGGCACCCGCGTAGAAGCGCTCGCGAGCACGGAAGCCCAAGGCCTTGAGGATCTGGATCAGGTGGGTGAACGCCTCGCGCGAGCTGCGAAACGCACAGTGATCGTGGTTGGCCCAGCCCAAGCCGAGGCTATCCTGCCGTGCCTTCTGCACCTGGCCGGCCCGGTTGCGCTGCTGCCAGTACGCGCGCTCTACCTCCAGGACGATCCAGGCGGCGGTGTCCGGTCCCAGCTCGGCGGCGAGGCGCTGTGCGAGGTCCAGCGTCTGCTCCATTCCGATCTGCACCTGCTCAAAGAGGCGAGGGCGGCCTGCCCACGTCTCGAAAGCGCGGAGGTAGCGCTCGGGATAGTCGGGCGGTTTCTGCAAGGGGACAAAGCCCGAATGCCCTCGGCGTTCGACGACTCCAAGCTCGTGGTGCGCCTGCTTCCAGATGGTTGCCCGGCGGTACGGGCTGAGTGGGGTGCCCTCGATGTTGGCGGACCGGCGGCTTGCCATCAGAAAGGCGGGGATGCTTTCCACGTGGATGAATCCGCCGATCGCCGTGCCCGGTTCGCCTGCTACCTCGGCCCGCAGCACAATCCGCGGCAGGACGGCCCCAGGTAGGTGGTAGACGATGTCTCCGGGCTGCGCCTCCACGTCCTCGGGCTCGAAGCCAAGCTCGCCGAGCTGTGCCCTCGGCCGGTCACCGTCGGCCAGGATGATGTGATCTAGCCAGTCGGCCAGCCGGCAGCCCGCGCGATGCAGCAGGCTTTCGGACAGAGCCCTGGCGGCGGGGATTTCCGCCACCCAGTTCTCCAGATGATCACGTAACCATGCCTCGGCCTCCGGGTACAGGCCCCATTCGAACGAGCTTGGCGAGTCCAGCATGCATCCCCCTGATTCTTACTGTTTCTTGTCTCTGTCGCTGCTGTGCCCGGGAAACAGCCTGGTCGTGGGATCTACGAATTGCTTGGCGTAGTTGGCTGCGATGGCCGCTTCGGCCGTTCCGATGGCGATCAGCTTGATCTTGCCTTCGTAGGTTGTGATGTCGCCGACCGCGTACACGCCTGGGATGTTGGTACGCATCGTATGATCGACCACGATGGAGTTGCCGGCGATCTGGAGCCCCCAGCTCTTGATCGGACCCAGGTTGGCCAGGAAGCCCAGCCCAAGGACAATCGCGTCGAGATCAATCGTCTGCTCAGCGCCGGAACGGTTGTCAAAGACGGTGGCCGACCGGAGATGGCTTTGACCGTGCAATGCCTTTAGCTCGTGGTAGAGCATCACATGCCCGGGCGATGCAAAGACCTCTTTGACGGATTCCTCGTGAGCGCGAAACTCACCGCGCCGGTGCACCAAGTAGACCTCACGGGCGATGGGCAGAAGGCACAGCGCCCAGTCGACCGCGGTGTCGCCCCCTCCGACGACCATCACGCGCTTGTCGTGGAACACTTCGAGGTCTTGGAGGAAGTAGTGTACCCCCTTGCCTTCCATTCGCTTGATGTCGGGGATGTCCAGAGTTCGGGGTACAAAGGCACCTGCCCCGGCCGCAACGATGACCGTGCGCGAGAGGTGCACGTTGCCGGGCTCCGTAGTCAGCTCGATCAGCCCATCGTCGCGCCTTCTGACGACGGTCACCTTCTCGTTCAGACAGATCGTGGGTGAGAAGCCAATGGCCTGCGTCACGAGCCGGTGAACGAACTCGCGTGCCAGCACCTTGGGAAAACCGGGCAAGTCGTAGATGTACTTGTCTGGATAGAGAGCGCCCAATTGGCCACCCAGCTCCGAAAGGCTGTCTATGATCTTGGTCCGGCTGGCCCTCAGGCCGGCATAGAACGCGGCGAAGAGGCCTGAGGGGCCTCCGCCGATGATGGTCGTGTCAAAGACTTCTGAATCCGACATTGATTGAGCTCCTGTGCCTGGCCCGGATTGGCGGTGATTCTACCCTGCCGGAAGAGAACGCGCAACTCCGGTCAAGGAGTCAGAGTGAGTGTTGCCTCGGCATTGGCCTCGGCGGCGTCGCGGCTGAAGACCAGAGGATGGTACGCGATGTTCTGCCAGGAATGCACCATGTCGGCTCGATGAGGATGGAAAAGGTGACCACTCTGGCCGGTCGTGTGGATCGACAGGGAGTTGCTCCAGTTGCCGAGATCGACGATCAGTCGCTGAGACGCGCCGCCAGACATCTCGAAGGGTTTCGCATAGTTGAGCCATGCGGCGTCTACGGTGAAGTTGTCGCCTCGGGCCGGGATGGCCCTGGTGTTGAAGAGCCATTCGATCACGCCGATGCCGCTCTGCCCGAGGGGCTGGTGCACGAAGACCATCGTGTGAAGCTTCCCCCATTCCCACTTGCTGGGCTTGCCCAGGTTCTCGTCGAGCCAGTCTACCGCCTCCGAGAAGCTGCGGCGCACGATGTCATCTCTGGTCTCGACCTGCGCAGTCCCGGTGTCGTCGAACCAGGGGTCGTCCGGCTGCTTCATGAGCTCAACCATCATGGGGACGTGGCTGGTGTCGTAGGGGAGATAGGCACTGAGCAGGTCGTCACCGAGCTCGTCGCTCAGGGTATCTGTGACCAGGAACCGATACCAGACCTGGAAGATGGCTGCTCCTGCGCGATCGGTCTCATTCAGCAGATCCCAGGAATTGATCGTGTCGAGGGCCGATGCTTCCAGCTCGGTCGCCGGCTGCACTGCCTGAAGGTAGGGACGCAGGGCCTCGGCGGGCAGGGAGTAGGTCTGGGCTTGGATGGCACTCATATCCTCCAGGCTGACAGACTGGTTGGCCGCAAGCATATCTGTGATGCGCTGGGCGCGGTAAGGGGCCGACCACTCGTAGGCGAGTGAGTAAGGATACGAGTCGTCCGCCACCTTGTTGTTGGCGCTCACGATAAAGCCCCGCTCCGGATTGTACGCGCGAGGCAGGGCTTCGAAGGGTATGAACCCCTGCCATTCGTACTCGCCGGTCCAGCCCGGCACCGGCACCAGTCCCTGGTGTCCGGCAGCACGGATCGGGATCAGCCCGGGGGACTGGTAGCCGATGTTGCCCTCAACGTCGGCATACACAAAGTTCTGGCTGGGAACATCCCACGATTCCAATGCCTGGCGGAACTCTTCCCAATTGGAGGCCAGGTTCAGGCCCCATACCGCGTTCATCATCCTGGTGCCGTCCAGGGCCGTCCAGCGCAGGGAAAGGGGCTCGGCATCCGCCAGGCCGCCCATCACGTCGTTGACGATCGGGCCGTGCCGTGTGACCTTGATGTCGACGACAACCGGCTGGCTATCTTTCACCTCGATGGCCTCTTGGCTGACGGTCAGCGCTTCCCATTTGCCCATGAATTCGTAGGCTTTCGGATTGATGCGATCGTCGAGTTTCTCAATATAGAAATCCTGTACATCGGCCGGAAGGTTGGTGACGGCCCATGCGATGTGGCTGTTGTGTCCGACGATGATGAGGGGAACACCGGGGAAGGAGTAGCCGGCCACGTCGAAACGACCCCCGTGAAGGCTGTTCTCGTACCAGATCGAGGGCATATTGAGTCCGAGGTGCATATCGTCAGCAATCAGGGGCTGCCCTGTGGCGGTTCGGCTTCCGGACACCACCCAGTTGTTGCTTCCCACACCGGTTTCTGAATGGCCGAGCAGCGAAGTCAATGCGCTCAAAGTGCTTCCGTCGACGCCCTTCAACCAGGTGTAATTCCCCGTTCCGGCGGGAACAATGACCGGCGCACCGGAGTTGTAGGGTGGAAGCAGAGACTGGGCAGCATCGATGCCCAGCTCGGCGATGATGCGAGCCCGCAACAACTCGTAGTCGTAGTTGCTTCCGAGGTTGAAGGCCATCACCTTTCCCCAGGTTAGGCTGTCCACCGGTGTCCAAGGCTCTGGATCGACCCCCAAGATGGTGAACTCGAGCGGAAGCCGGTCGTGATGGCTGTCAACGAAGGCATTCACGCCGTCTGCATAGGCACCGAGCAAGGCGCGCATTTCTGCGTCTATGAGAGCCCAGTCCTTCTCAGCCGCACGGCGAAGCCCAAGCGTGCGCATGAATAGGTCAATGTCGAGCGTCGAGTCGCCGAGAATGGCACTCAGCGTCCCTGACCCGATTCGCCGGTTGAACTCCATCTGCCACAGGCGATCCTGGGCATGGACATAGCCTTGGGCAAAGACCAGGTCGTGCTCATTCTCAGCGTAGATATGGGGAACGCCCCATTTGTCGCGGATGACCTCGACTTCGGCGGTGAGTCCCAAGACTGTGATGTTTCCGTCGACCTTCGGCCAGGGACGCCGCACCATCCACGTTCCTATGCCGGCAAGGACCACAACAAGAACCAGGACCAAGATTCCGACGACAACCAGGAGCCGACGAACGGTCTTCACTGCGCATGCCTCCGTGCTTCCAGATTTTCAGAAGCCGGCGCCGTCGAGTCGGCTGGCCGGCTGGTGCATCCAGATCAAGGGCAACGACTGCGGGTTGCCGCGATAGGGCTCCAGGGACCTCTATGGCGAGTGGCCGGCGTTCGCCTCCCGGCTACTCAGAAGAACATGCTTCTCGCCAGCTTTGAGGAATGCAACGGTCAGCGCATTCTCCTGCACCTGCCTGATCTGGGATGCGGTCAGGCCGGCGGCCGGCGCTGCTATGTCGTACTCGTGCCGCAGGTCGATGTTGCTGATGCCTGGATCGTCTGTGTTCAGAGTGACCAGGATACCCCGCTCGACCAGATGCCGCACCGGGTGAGAAGCATAGTCCGGGACGGTGCTCGTCTGTACGTTGCTCGTGAGGCTGACTTCGACACCGATCCGGTTGGACGCAAGGTAGTCAAGAAGTGCCGGGTCCTGGATGGCACTCACGGCGTGGCCGATGCGGCTCGCTCCCAGTTGACGGATGGCCTGCCAGATGCTCTCCGGCCCGGCCGATTCCCCCGCATGTATGGTGATCTCCAGGCCGGCGGAGCGGGCTCGGCTGATGTGCTCGACAAAGAGGGCGCCCGGCCAGTTGGCCTCGTCGCCCGCCAGGTCGACGGCGACAATGTGATCCCGGAACCTGAGCAGTGCTGCAAGCTCTGACCAGGCTGTCTCGGGACCGTACGTGCGGCTGAGAATGCCGATCAGATTGGCTCGCATCGGAAGGTCGCGCTTGGCCGCAGCAACGCCATCCACGACCGCCTCGACTACGCCGGCCGGATCAAGATGGTGAGTCTCGGCCATGAACCACGGGCTGAAGCGTAGCTCGACATAATCCAAGCCCTCACGCCAGGCATCCTGCACGGCTTCGTAGGCAATGCGGCGGCATGCCGGGTAGTCGACCATGACCTCGGTCATCCAGCGGAACTTGGCAATGAAGGCCATGACGCCGGGCAGGTTGCCGGCGGCAGGGCAGCCCATCGCCTGAACGTGTGGGCGCAGGCCCTCGATGTCCCCGGCAGGCAGGGGAAGGTGGTGCTCCCTGCCCAGATCCAGGATTGTCTGCAGGCGGACGCTGCCGTCCAGGTGGCGGTGCAGGTCGATCAATGGGAGCGAGGGATCGATCAAGTCAGTACCTCCGCATGCCGCTACTCTACCACAAGGCCGGCGGAACGCCAAGTGATCTGGGACACCTTTTCGATAATTAACGCACACTTTAATTGACAAAACTGGTTTCCTGTGCTATAGTGAGGTGTTGAAGGGGGATGGAACTAGATGGATGAGCAGTTGCTTGAGGCCCTAAGGCAAGTTATCGATCCCGAGCTGCGGATCAATATCGTGGACTTGGGCTTGGTCTATCGTGCTGCCTTGGTCGATGGAGACGCGGATGTCGCGATGACACTCACCGCCCCCGGCTGTCCCATGGCAAGCTTCTTGTCGGGGATGGCGGAGGCTGCCATCTGGAAGCAGGTGCCTGGGGTCAAGTCGGTGAGAGTCAGGCTTGTTTGGTCACCTCCTTGGCAACCTTCCATGATGTCGGAAACGGCAAAAGATGAGCTGGGGTGGAACTAGAGTATGAGCGATATCAAGGACCACCTCTGGCAAGCGCTCCGGTCGGTGCAGTACCCCGGCTACAACCGGGACATTGTGTCATTTGGCCTCGTGCAGATGGTGGCGGAGTGCGACGGCGTAGCGAGAATTGCCCTTGAGCTGAGTGCCGTTGCCCCAGAGACCCAAGATCAGCTTGTGGCTCTGGTGCGAGGCGCCCTTGTCGATGTTCCAGGCATACGTTCCGTGGAGGTGCAGCTTGCGACACCTCCTGAAGCCCGGCGTCAGGCGGGGCATGCCGGCGTAGCAGAGAGGCTCGCCGGAGTCCGGCATGTCGTAGCCGTGGGCAGCGGAAAGGGCGGAGTTGGCAAGTCAACCGTTGCCGTCAATCTGGCAGTGGCATTTGCGCAGCGTGGCCTTCGCACCGGCTTGATGGATGCCGATGCCTATGGGCCCAACGTCCCACGCATGTTGGGCATTGAGGGTTTGCCGCCGCCGAGGCGAGGTAGGATCAGCCCCGCCGAGGCGTATGGCGTGCGTGCGGTATCGATTGGGCTGATGGTGGAACCGGGAACGCCGCTTGTCTGGCGTGGGCCGATGACCGACAAGATGGTGCGGCAGTTCCTGACAGATGTGGACTGGGGCGAGCTAGATCTGCTGCTTGTCGACCTACCGCCGAGCACGGGGGACATCCCGGTTTCCTTGGCAGCTCATGTGCGGGTCGACGGCGCGGTGATCGTGGTTACTCCTCAGGCTGTGGCCGCGGACGATGCCCTCAAGGCGATCGGCATGTTCCGGCGCCTGGAAGTGCCGCTGCTTGGCCTCGTGGAGAACATGAGTTACTTTGAGTGTGGGGCGTGTGGCACACGCCACTACCTCTTTGGCAAGGATGGTGGGCGAGAGCTTGCCCGGAACAGCGGGATTCCCTTCCTGGGAGAGGTCCCACTTGAGCCGGTGGTCCGCGATGGAGGAGACCTGGGGCGTCCGGCCGTTCTCGTCGATGGCTCAGTCGCAGGCCGAGCCCTGCGTGAAATCGCAGACAAGCTCTCGACGCAATGGGAGATCGCCCCGACCTTGGCCGGGCGTGGGGCGAGGGGAGAAGGAGGAACTGTTGGGCGCTGATCTATTGATACGCAACTTATACGTTAGCATCGACGAGAAGGAGATCCTCAAGGGGCTGAACCTGGAGGTGAACCGCGGCGAGGTGCATGCTGTCATGGGACCGAATGGGTCGGGCAAGAGCACGTTGGCCAATGCGTTGATGGGCAACCCAGCCTATCAGGTGACGGAGGGCGAGATTTGGCTCAAGGGCCAGAACGTCGTCGGGCTTGCCGCCGACCAACGCGCGCGGCTGGGTCTCTTCCTGGCATTTCAGTACCCGAGTGCGATCCCGGGTGTCAGCGTCGCCAACTTTCTGCGGACGGCGCTCAACGCCCGGAATGCCGGGCAGGGCGAGGGGGGCAATGGCGGGCGCAGCGGTATCTCGATGCGGGACTTTCGGCAGCGGCTGAAAGAGGGCATGGAGATGCTCAGGATGGACCCGGGTGTTGCCAGCCGGTACGTGAATGATGGCTTTTCCGGCGGTGAGAAGAAGCGCCTGGAAATCCTCCAGATGGCCCTTCTCAAACCGGAGATTGCTGTGCTGGACGAGCCCGACTCCGGCCTGGACATTGATGCGCTGCGCATCGTTGCCGAAGGAGTCAACCGGCTCGTAGGCCCGAGCCTGGGCCTTCTGGTGATCACGCACTACCAGCGCATCCTCGACTACATCAAGCCGGATTTCGTGCACATCTTGGTCGACGGGCGGATCGCCGTCTCGGGCGGCCCGGAGCTGGCGCTCGAGCTTGAGGAGAAGGGCTACGACTGGGTGAGGGAGTAGACAAGATGCCCGATAACGTGGTGCTCGGCGTTGACCTGGATGCCTACCAGTACGGTTTTCGCGACGACGAGAACTATGTCTTCAAGAGCAGGAAAGGCCTCGACCATGAGATCGTGGACGAGATCTCGTGGATGAAGGGTGAGCCAGACTGGATGCGGGCGATCCGCCACCGTTCGCTGGACACTTTCTTTGCCAAGCCGGTGCCCACTTGGGGCGCCGATCTTTCGAGGCTGGACTACCAGGACATGTACTACTACATCAAGCCGGTCGAGACGCAGGGACGGACGTGGGACGAGGTCCCAGACAGTATCAAGGAGACCTTTGACCGGCTGGGCGTCCCTGAGGCTGAGCGCAAGTTCCTGGCAGGGGCGGGCGCCCAGTACGAGTCGGAAGCAGTCTACCACAGCCTCAAGGAGGAATGGGCACGCCAGGGAGTGGTGTTCGTTGACAGCGATACCGGCCTGCGGGAGTACCCGGAGATCTACCGGGAGCACTTTGGAACGGTGGTGCCGGCCGCCGACAACAAGTACGCTGCTCTCAATACGGCCGTGTGGAGCGGAGGCAGCTTTGTGTACATCCCACCAGGGGTGAAGGTGGATATCCCACTCCAGGCGTACTTCCGAATCAACGCGCAGAACATGGGGCAGTTCGAGCGGACGCTCATCATCGCCGACGAAGGCTCGCAGGTTCACTACATCGAGGGGTGCACGGCGCCGACCTACTCTACCGACTCGTTCCATTCGGGCGTTATTGAGATCATTGTGCGTAAGGGTGCCCGAGTGCGCTATACAACGATCCAGAACTGGAGCCACAACGTCTATAACCTGGTAACCCAGCGTGCCATGGCGCACGAGGGGGCTACCATGGAGTGGGTGGACGGAAACATGGGAAGCAAGGTCACGATGAAGTATCCGGCCGTCGTCATGGTGGGCCGTGGAGCCAGGGCCGAGATCCTATCGATCGCCTTCGCGAACCAGGGCCAGCACCAGGATGCCGGAGCCAAGGCGATCCATCTGGCGCCGGATACGTCGTCGAGCATCATATCCAAGTCCATCAGCAGAAACGGCGGTCGTGCCGGCTACCGCGGACTGGTCAAGGTCAGGAAAGGAGCGCACGGTGTCAGAAGCAGTGTCCGGTGTGACGCTCTCATCCTGGATGATCATTCAAGGTCCGACACCTACCCGGTTCTCGAGATCGACGAGAAATCGGCCAGTGTCAGCCACGAGGCGACCGTCAGCAAGGTGAGCGATGAGCAAATCTTTTATCTTCAGAGCCGTGGCATACCAGAAGCACAGGCGGTCCTGATGATAGTCAACGGATTCATCGAGCCAATTGTCAAGGAGCTGCCGATGGAGTATGCCGTGGAGCTGAACCGGCTGATCGAGCTGGAGATGGAAGGGTCCGTCGGTTAAGGACATGGTTTCGGTGATGCAGGCACAGCACAGTCCCGGCCTTGCCCTGCCCAGGCCCGGGTTCACGCGGGAGGCGATGGAAGCCCTCTCATCGGGCCGCGGCGAGCCGGGTTGGATGCTGGCCAAGCGAGGAAAAGCGCTGGACGCGTACACAGCGATGGACGCTCCCCAGTGGAGACGGACCGACCTCAGCCGGCTCAAGTGGGAAGGGCTGATCCCCTACGCACCCAGCCAAGGGGCCACCGACGGGCTCGATGCACTCCCGCCCAAGCTGCACGAGGCACTGGCAGCCTACGGCAAGCGTGCCGGCCTCCTGCTTCAACGCGACTCGGCGCGGACCTACCTCGATCTCGCCGACGAAGCCCGCCAGCAGGGGGTCATCTGGACCGACCTTGACACGGCAGTGAGGGAGCATCCCGACCTCGTCCAGCGCTACTTCATGGAGCCAGGCACGCAGGCCGAAGCCGACAAGTATGTCTCTTTGCAGGGAGCATTCTGGAGTGGGGGCGCCCTCCTCTACGTGCCGGCCGGCGTGCAGGTGGATCTGCCGTTTGTTTCTGTCCTGTGGATGGAGATGCCGGGCTTGGCCGCCTTTCCACCGCTTCTCCTGGTGGCCGAGGCGGGCAGCCGGATTACGTTCGTATCGGAGCTGCTCTCCATGGGCTGCGACATCTGCCCGCAGGCGTATCATGGGGGGATGGCACGCTCTTCCTGGGTGAGGGTGCCCAAGTCCGATTCGTCAGTGCGCAGGATCTGGGAACCCATGTCTATGACTTGAGGACCCAGGTAGCGCTGATGGGGCGTGACAGCCGGCTGGAGTGGCTGACGGTCACGCTCGGCGGTGGGGTGAGCCGGGCAGCCCAGCACGTGGTCTTTCGGGAGCCGGGAGCCGAGGCGAAGATGACCGGCCTGTACCTGCCCGGAGGGAAGCAGCAGATGACGCTTCACACCGTGCAGGACCATGTAGCAGGACGGTGCACCAGTGACCTGCTCTATCAGGGGGCGTTGTTGGGCTCATCGCGGGCGGCCTACGAAGGTGTGATCCGGGCACGGCCGGGCGCACAAGGGACCAATGCCTACCAGTCCAACCGAAACTTGCTGGTATCAGAGAAGGCGCGAGCGGACTCCCTGCCGGCGCTTGAAATCGAGGCCAATGACCTTCGCTGCACGCACGGGGCATCCGTAAGCCAGGTAGACGAAGGCCAGGTTTTCTACCTGATGAGCCGTGGCATCCCTCGGCTGGAGTCAGTACGGCTCCTCTTGGAGGGCTTCTTTGAGCCTTCGCTGGACCGGCTGCCTGAAAGCCTGCAGGGATTGCGCTTGCGGCTATCGGATGCCATCGCCGCAAAGCTCAGGGGACAATAGATCATGCTAGACACCACACGCATCCGCGCTGACTTTCCGATCCTCCAACGCCAGGTGCATGGCAGGCCGCTCGTCTACCTCGACAATGCTGCCACCTCGCAGAAGCCCGAGGCGGTCATCCATACCCTCGACGACTACTACCGCCGGTACAACGCCAACATACACCGCGGCGTGCACACGCTGGCGGAGGAAGCGACCGAGGCGTATGAGGCTGCTCGCCGAAAGGTGGCCCGTTTCATCAACGCCTTCAGCCCAAAGGAGGTCGTGTTCGTGAGAAACACGACCGAGGCAATCAACCTCGTGGCGATGTCCTGGGGCCGGCAGAATGTGCGTGAAGGAGACGTCATTGTTCTGAGCCTGATGGAGCATCACTCGAACCTCGTGCCCTGGCAGCTCCTGGCGCAAGCTGTTGGAGCGCGACTGGAGTTCATTGGCCTCGATCCCGAAGGACGTCTCGTGCTGGACGATGGTTCGCCGGTGGAGGGCCCCGGCCAGAGCCTGGCGCGGCTGCTCGAAGAGAATGCAGGGCGAGTCAAGCTGGTCGCCATCTCCGGCATGTCCAATGTGCTGGGCACCATCAACCCGGTGGCAGCGATCGCCGCCTCTGCTCACAGTGCCGGGGCGCTACTGCTGGTCGACGGCGCGCAGTCCGTCCCGCATCTGAGCGTGGACGTCAGGAAGCTGGGCATCGACATGCTGGCCTTCTCGGGACACAAGATGCTGGGGCCAACCGGCAGCGGAGTGCTCTGGGCGAGGAAAGAGATCCTGCGGGCAATGCCCCCCTTCTTGGGTGGGGGAGACATGATCAAGAGCGTCCACCTTCGATCCAGCGAATGGAATGAGATCCCGCACAAGTTCGAAGCGGGAACGCCGAACGTAGCCGACGGCATTGGGCTTGGAGCGGCTGTGGACTATCTCGCGCAACTGGGGATGGAAGAGGTGCATGCCCACGAGCAAGCGCTTGTGGCCTATGCGATGGAACGTCTCGCCTCGGTCCCTGACCTGCACGTTTACGGACCGCCGGCCGGCGAGCGAGGCGGAGTTGTAACCTTTAACCTCGTGCGTGATGGTGAGCTCCTGATCCATCCGCATGACCTGGCAAGCATCCTGGACCGGGATGGAGTTGCGATCCGTGCAGGCCATCACTGCGCACAACCATTGATGGAGCACTATGGCGTTCCGGCGACCGCTCGGGCAAGCTTTTACGTCTACAATACGGAGAACGAGGTCGACGTTGCTGGTCGATGCGCTCGTCAAGGCACGGCGGGTGTTTGGATTGGCCTAGTCGACCACAGGAGGCTACGATGGAAGAGAGCCGATACACCGAGGCGGAAGCGCATCGTCGCTTTGCCATACAGTATCATGGCAAGACCTGGGACTTGTTGGACTCAGTCGAGCGCACGGCGGATGAGGATGAGCTCATGGTCCACACGGCTCACGCCTCGCTGCGGCATTGGCTGGACGTGGGCACGGGGCTCCATCACCAGCGAGGGGAGTGGCTCCTCGCGCGCGTCTATTCGGTCCTGCGCAGGCCCCAAGACGCGGAGAGGCATGCCCTGCGCTGCCTGGCCCTCACGGAAACCCACGCCGGCCTGATGGCCGACTTTGACCGGGCCTTTGCCTACGAGGCAGTGGCACGGGCGAGCGCATTGGCCGGCCGCCGCGAGGAGTGCCTGCGCTTCTTCGCGCTGGCAGAAGAGGCAGGCAAGGCGATTGTCGACGAGGAGGACCGCACTTACTTCCTTGGCGATCTTGCCGGGGGCAGCTGGCACGGAATCCGCTAGTCCAGACCGGAGGCATCGACATTGGACGATTTCTATCGCGAAGAGATCCTGGAGCACTATACCCACCCGCATCACTACGGGAGGTTGGACAACCCTGACATCAGCCACGAGGAATCGAACCCCTTGTGCGGAGATCGGGTGCGCTTTGAGATAGGGCTGGACGACGCCGGGGAGACGGTAGAGGACGTGCGCTTCTCCGGGGTGGGCTGTGCTATCAGCAAAGCATCGGCCTCGATGCTCTCGGACCTGTTAATCGGCAAGACCCTGGAGGAGATCCGCGATCTGACCAAAGAGGACGTCTTGGAGGAGACTGGGCATCGATCTCGGGCCGGTGAGGCTCAAGTGCGCCCTCCTGCCGCTGAAGGTGGTCAAGGCCGGCGTCTACGGACTGGGCGGCCAGGTGGACGAGCAAGAGGAAGACGAGAGCTGACGGAGCGTTGCTGAGCTGCACAAGGAAGAGCTTGTCGGCGCATGGAGCAAAAACACGGGAGAGAGGAGAGGCACATGGCGGATCACGGGACCCGGGACCATTTTGACGCGCGGCGCGTACTTTTAACCGCATCAGGAGACGTATGGATCTACCGGCTGCACCGGCTGGAGGAGTTGGGCGTTGGCGGGCTGGACCGGCTGCCCTTCTCGATCCGGATCTGGCTGGAAGGGCTGCTGAGGCTCTGCAACGGCCGCGAGATCACAGAAGCCCATGTTCTCAATCTTGCCCGGTGGAATGCACAGTCTCCGGGAACCTCTGAGCTGCCCTTCAAGCCTGGGCGGGTGCTTCTCCAGGACTTTACAGGAGTGCCCGCCGTAGTTGATCTCGCCTCGATGCGCGCGGCGCTGCACCGGCTGGGTGGCGACCCGAGTCGCATCAATCCGCAGATTCCCGTCGATCTCGTGATCGATCACTCGGTGCAGGTGGACGAGTACGGGAGCGAGAGCGCCCTGCGCTGCAACGCCGAGCTCGAGTTCGAGCGCAACCGCGAGCGCTACGAGTTCCTGCACTGGGCACAGAGTGCGATGAGCAATCTGCGCGTGGTGCCTCCGGCGACCGGAATCTGCCACCAGGTCAACCTCGAGTACCTAGCCACCGTCGTCAGCCGCACCGAAGAGCCTGGCGGCGGGTGGCTGGCCTTCCCCGACACGCTGGTGGGGACGGACTCGCACACCACGATGATCAATGGCCTGGGCGTCATGGGCTGGGGGGTCGGAGGGATCGAAGCCGAGGCAGCCATGCTCGGAGAGCCAATCACCCTGCTGCCACCAGCAGTCGTTGGAGTCGAGGTGCTGGGCGGCCTGCCAGGGGGAGCGACTGCGACCGACTTGGTTCTGACTGTCACGCAGATGCTGAGGCAAACAGGCGTCGTGGGCAAGTTTGTCGAGTTCTTTGGCCCTGGGCTCAGCGGCCTCAGCCTACCCGATCGTGCAACGATTGCGAACATGGCGCCCGAGTATGGCGCCACCATGGGCTTTTTCCCGGTTGACGAGGAGACGCTGCGCTATCTGCGGAGCACTGGGCGGCCCGACAATGTGGTGGACATGGTTGAGCGCTATTCCAAAGAGCAGGGCCTGTTCCGCAGCGAAGACTCGCCGGTCCCGATCTACTCGCAGGTTCTTGTGCTCGATCTGAGCAGCATCGAGCCCAGCCTGGCCGGACCAAAGCGGCCGCAGGATCGCGTGCCTCTGCGGGAGGCCAAGCAGGCATTCCGGGCCTCCCTGACCGCGCCGGTGGCGCAGCGAGGCTATGGACTGGACGATACGGCTGTTGTGCGCCCGGATATCAACCATGGCGCGGTGGTGATTGCCGCTATCACCAGTTGTACCAACACCTCCAACCCCGCAGTCATGGTTGCCGCAGGCCTGCTGGCCAAGAAGGCAGTGGAGCAAGGACTGCGCGTGCCATCGCATGTCAAGACAAGCCTGGCTCCTGGGTCGACTGTGGTGCCTCGCTACCTGGCCGCGGCAGGGCTGACTCCGTATCTGGAGAAGCTTGGCTTCCATCTGGCCGGGTATGGATGCACCACCTGCATCGGCAACAGCGGTCCACTGCCCAAGGCAGTGGCGGAGGCTGTACAAGGGGGTGACTTGGTCGCGGCGGCCGTCCTCTCCGGCAACAGGAATTTCGAGGGGCGAATTCACCCGCTGGTACGGGCCAACTACCTGGCTTCGCCTCCCTTGGTCGTAGCCTACGCGTTGGCCGGCACGATGGACATTGATATGGCACGCGAGCCCCTTGGCCTGGCAATCGACGGCCGGCCCGTATACCTGCGCGATGTGTGGCCGAGCCGGGCCGAGATCGACGAGCTTGCCGGCGCTTCCCTTCAGCCATCCCTGTTCGTGGAGCAGTACGCAGATGTCCTGACCGGAAACCAGACGTGGAATGCGATTCCTACGGCAGACAGCCTGGAGATGTACGACTGGCGCCCCGATTCCACGTACGTACGTGAGGTGCCCTTCTTTGCCGCTGTGGGCGGCGTCGCGCACGCGTCGAGTGACATCCGTGGTGCCCGGGTGCTGGCCTTCTTGGGCGACTCGGTGACGACCGACCATATCTCTCCGGCGGGAGATATCGCGCCGACCGGCCCGGCGGGCCGGTTTCTGCTGGAGCACGGCGTGACGGTGCGCGATTTCAACTCCTATGGCTCACGGCGAGGCAACCACGAGGTGATGATGCGAGGAACCTTCGCGAACGTACGCCTCAAGAACCGCCTCGTCCCGGGCATTGAGGGAGGCGTAACCGTCCACCATCCAACCGGGGACGTGCTTAGCATCTACGATGCGGCCATGAGGTACCAGGCCGAAGGCACCCCGCTGGTCGTCTTGGCAGGCAAGGAGTACGGGACCGGAAGCTCGCGCGACTGGGCAGCCAAGGGCGTGTATCTGCTTGGCGTGAGGGCGGTGCTTGCCGAGAGTTACGAGCGCATCCACCGGAGCAACCTGGTCGGCATGGGCGTCCTGCCTTTGCAGTTCATGGACGGAGAGAGCGCCACCGGCCTGGGCCTTACGGGTCAGGAGATCCTCGACATAGAGATCTTGGACCTATCGGCTGCGCGGGGCAACGCGGAGGTCAGTGCCCGCCGCGCCGATGGCAGCGCAGTGTCCTTTCGAGTATTGGTGAGGCTTGATACGCCGGTCGAGGTCGATTACTTCCGCAATGGGGGAGTGCTGCACACGATCTTGAGGCGCATGCTGCAATAACATCCGGCCGGATTGCCGAGCATACTCACCCCACGCCGCTTGCGGCGCGGGGTGAGTCTTTTCTCGCTGCAACCAGGCTTTGCGCCTGGTCGCCCGTATGGTAGAATCAGCGGCATGGCGAACCGGCCGGGCTACCCTGGTGATTTGTGGCCCAAGGAGCCGATGGCGCTCTACCCAACGCAGGAGGAGCAAGAGAAATGCACGACGACTTTATCACCGTGGTCACGGGTCTTCCGCGTTCTGGCACATCCATGATGATGAAGATGCTGGAATCGGGCGGCATGCCCGTTCTCATCGATCACATCCGGACGGCCGACGAGGACAACCCCAAAGGCTACTACGAGTTTGAGCGCGTGAAGCAGATCGAGACTGACCAGGCGTGGCTAGCAGACGCGGGAGGCAAGGCCGTCAAGATGGTCGCTGCTTTGCTCAAGCACCTGCCTACGAACTACCGATATCGGATCATCTTCATGCAACGCAGCATTGGCGAGGTGCTGGCGAGCCAGCGCGAGATGCTCCGGAGGCGAGGCGAGCCTGCGGACAACCTCAGCGACGAAGAGATGGCCGGCATGTTCGCCAAGCATGTTGAGAAGATCCAATCGTGGCTGGCCCAGCAGCACAACATGCAGGTGCTTTACGTGCAATACGGGGACGTTATCGAGCGCCCAGCCGAGCAAGCCAGGCTCATCAACGAGTTCCTTGGCAACATCCTCGACTTGGCGCAGATGACAGAGACCGTGGACGGCAAGCTGTATCGCCAGCGGCAGGGTGCGCGCCGCTAGGGGTGCGCGCCAGGTAGTGCAGGCGCCCAAGCGACAGGAGGTGTATGGCTGAGGAGGCGTCAGGCCCAGGAGTGGACGAGATCGTCGACCGCTACGGGTTGGCGCTGGAGGCGCTCCACGGTGGCAAGCCGAGCGCTGATGCACTCCTCGTGGCCCTGCTTGAGCGGGATCGCGTTGCCCAGGCTCTCGATGAAGGGGGAAGGGCGCCGGAGCGAGTGCGGCGCGTCTCCGAGCTGGACGGCCGGCTGCGCGCGGCAGCAGCTCGCACGAAGGCGGCAGACTGGGCTGGTTGGAGGCAGGCCGCCGGCAGGCCGGCAGACCATTGGTGGTGGTCGCTTGACTCGGCGCAGGCAAAGGCGGGCGAGGAGCGGAATCTCCCCTGGCTGCTCCTCGCGGGTGCATTGATGACCGGCACATTGGGGTTGGGCGCAGATATCAGCCTCAAGCTGTGGGGCAGCGGCGCAGGAGCCCTCTCCTTCGTTAGCGGTATCCTGACCCTTGTTTTCACCAGTGGGCCCTTGACTACCCAGGGTCGCGAGCTGGCAGGTTGGCTCATCAACCGACTGCGGCTGCCTCTACGGTTCCGAGCAGGCACAATGGTGGCAGCCGCCCTGTCTTTGTTTGTGCTTGCCCTGCTCCTGCGCGTGGCCGCTCTGCCGGCCTTGGCGAGGGTGTACAACGACCGAGGTGTCAGGCTGCTGCAGGCTGGCGAGCTGGCCGAAGCGCAGCGTGCACTCAACAGAGCGGTGAGTATCAACCCTCAGTATTCCCAGGGATACTACAACCTGGGTGCCGCATTTCTCGGAGTGGGCGACTATGAACAGGCTGAGGCCCTCTTCAGGCAAGCCTTGGCAGCAGACAGAAGCCTGGACGTGGCCTACAGCGGGCTTGGGTACGCGCTGATCCTGCAGGGAAGCCCAGAACGAGCGATACCGATCCTCTACGGCGGGCTCGCCGTGGTGCAGGACGATGCTGCCAAGGTGGCTTTGTACGCCAACCTTGGGCAAGCCCTTCTCGCAGCCGGGCGGCTCATTGAGGCGGACTCGGCACTGCGGGAAGCGCTTGCCCTGGACCCACACGAGGCTGTGGCCCACTGCACGCTGGCGATGGTGGCCGAGAAGGCAGAGCGGCCGCCGAGTGAGATCGCCGCGCACTGGGAGGGCTGCCTGAGCTACGCCGATCCTACGACGGCCCGCGGCCTGGAGCTCGCAGACATGGCACGCGCTCATCTGCTGCTCCTGGAGGAAGGACAGTAACTTGCGTCGAGCCACCGCATTCGTGGCGCTGCTCGCTTTGTCCCTGGCAATGGGCCAGTGCGGCCGCCCAACCACCTCCTCAGAGGACGGGCCCGCCTCTCCCACCGGCATTCTGGGACAGAACCTCCTGGTGCAGGCCTCGGGAGACCTATCCTACAAGCGTCCGGGTTGGAAGGACTATTTGCCACTCACGTTCGGCATTGGACTGGTGCGAGGGGATCTCCTGGAAGTGGCGGTGAACGGCGAAGGGCTCCTGGTGTGCGCCGATTTGAGCGTGGCTCCCCTGGAGCCGGGCTACGTGGGAGGGGTGCCTTGTCCCAGCGCCAACGAGGTCCTGACACGCGGCGACAGCCTGGTGATCGCCCCTCAACGGGGTGCAAGTGCCACCGATTCGATTCCCATTCTCTTGCAGCCTCGCCATACGTTCGTGCGAGACGCCAACCCACTCATCCGCTGGGCTCCGTCAGGCGCCCCAGATGCCACCTACACGGTGCGGGTGTGGGGCGGCGACGTCGACTGGCGGGGCCAGGCAACAGGCTCGGAGCTTCGCTACCCGGACGAGGCACCCCCCTTGGCTCCCGGTGCTACGTACAGGGTCACGGTGACCGATGATGCCGGGCGCAGCTCCGATGAGGAAGCTACGGCGCTCGACCTTGGCTTTGCTCTGCTCTCGGCCGACGAGATCGCTGCCGTCGACGCGCTCGTGCAACAGACCCGCGATCTCAACTTGAACGACGAGGGCACCCGTCTCGTCGAAGCCGAGGTCCTGATTGCGCACGGGCTCCGCGCGGATGCGATCGCGATGCTGGCCGGCCTCTCGGATCAGGGCGATGCCCCCACGGTTGTGCAGCGCCTGGGCGAGCAGTACCTAGAGATCGGGTTGTACAGTGAGGCTCGGCAGCACTACCAGGCGGCCCTGGCCGGCTTCCAAAGGCTGGGCAATCGGGCGCTGGAAGCAGCAGCGCTGACCGGATTGGGCCTGGCCCAACGTGGCGACAACGACGAGGCGTCGGCCCGCGAGAGCCTGGAGCAGGCACGGCAGCTATACCAGGACCTGGGCGATACCGAGGACGTTGGCCGGGTCGAGCAGGTCCTTGAGGACCTCGGGAACGAATGATGCGGGCGGAAGCGGTCCGCTCTGTCCCGCCTACCCTCTCGCTCCAACAACGTTGACCACCATGAGGCCGGGCCTCTGAGGAGATGGTGTGAGAAGCGTACTGCTTGGTCCTTCGCTGTTTTTCGCCCTCCTTCTGCTCTCGGCAACCCCCACTCTTGCCGCCCCCGGCCGGTCCCAAGGATCGACGCCCACGGCGGTACCTGGCCTGGGCGAGGCGCTGCGTGCAGAGTGCCAGGCTGCGTACGAGCAGGGAGATTTGCCCTCGGCGGTGGATGCTTGCACGCGGGCGCTCAAGGCATTCCGGCAGGAGGGGGATCGCGCAGGTGAAGGGGCGATCTTGGTGGGACTTGGCTGGCTCTTCGAGCAACTGCAGGAGTATGAAAGCGCCCTTGACAACTACGAGGCAGCGCTCTCGATCCTGCGCCAGACGGGTGACCGGAGCGGGGAGGCCCAAGCTGAAGGTGGGTCGTGTCGAGTTCGGTACGCGCTGGGTGACTACGAAGGCGTCTCTGAGGCCTGCGGCAACGCGGCAGCGATCTTCCATGCGCTCGAGTCTCCCGCGGAGGAGGCTACCGCGTACTACGTCCTCGGACTGGCACTGCAAAAGGCGACGACCGCCTCGGGAAGCGAATCCCAGCGGGCCGGTGCGCTGGAGGCGTACACCAAGGCACTCCCTCTCTACCAGGCCGCAGGAGACCGTGTCGGCGAGGCCGGCATTCTGCTGGGGATCGGCGACCTGTACACATTGGCAGGAGACCATCAGAGCGCCCTGGAGCACTACCTGCGTGCCCTGCCCATTCATCAAGAGATAGGCAACCCGTCACTCACGATGGTCAGCCTGGGCTGCGTGGCGACGGCGTATGCGGCCATTTCGGATTCGCAGAACGCCCTGGCGTACTACGAGCAGGCCCTGCCGCTGCGGCGGGAGATGGGGGATCGTGCAGGTGAGGCCAGCACGCTGTCCGGGATAGGGCTTGCGCAGAAGCGGCTGGGAAGGTACCAGGCGGCTCTCGATACCTACGCGGAGGCGCTGCTGGTCTGGCAGGAACTGGGGAGCCGGTCCTGGGAGGCAATGGTGACCAGCTCCATGGGAGACATCTACTCGGTGCAGTTCGACTATCCGCGGGCCAGATCATCCTACGAGCAGGCCCTGTCCATCTATCGCGCCCAGCAGGATCGAGCGAACGAAGCACTGACACTTCACGCGTTGGCCGGAGTGTACTTCGATCTTGCTAACTATGCGCAGGCACTGGCGCTGTACGGGCAAGCGCTGGCGATTCGACAAGAGCTGGGCGACCGGCTGGGTGAGTCCAGGACGCTCAACAACATGGCGCTGGCGTACGACTCGCTTTCCCAGTATCAGGAGGCCCTGGCACTTTACCAGGAAGCGCTGAGGATCAAGCAGGAGATCGGGGACAGGGCCGGGCAGGCCGCCGTCCTGGGCAACATCGCCGCGATCTATGGGGGCCTGTACGATAACCAGAGGGCGCTGGGCACATACGGGGAAGCCCTGGAGATCGCCCGGCAGGAGGGCGACCGGTTGGGTGAGATGGCCGCCCTCACCGGCATGGGCGTTGTCTTGCGGCAAGATGGGCGCTACGATGAGGCGATCGAGTACCACCGGCAAGCGCTCGCGATAGCGCGGGAGATCGGCGACCTGAGAGGAGAGGCGGCCGCCCTTGGCAACCTCGGGGTCGTCTACGACGAGCTGGGCGAAGACGGCCAGGCTCTTGACATGCACCGGCAGGCGCTGGCCATCCGGGAGCAGATCGGTGACGAGGTGGGCAAGGCGACTACCCAGACCCTGCTTGGCGAGCTTTTGCTGGAAAGCTCCGAATACGCGGACGCTGAATCATACCTCACGAAAGCCCTGGGTACCTGGCGCTCGACGGGTGACCGGCGGTCTGAGGCGACAACCCTGGGTGACCTTGCCGTCCTCAGTGACCGGCAGGGCCAGGAGGAGCGCGCGACGGACTTGGCCCTTCAGGCGATCGACGTGCTGGAATCGATCTATTCCGCCATCAAGACGGAGGATCTGCAATCTACCTTTATCGATGGCGTGAGCGGGTACTACCAATACGCCGTCCGACTTCTCCTGGCTCAGGGCCGGCCGGAGGAGGCCTTCCTGCTGGCCGAGAGGGGACGGGCGCGCGCCTTTCTCAATCTGCTTGGAAACCAGGCCGTAGATGCCAAGGGGAGCGAAGATGCAAGCCTTGTCCGACGCGAGGCCGATCTCAGGGCGGAGATGAACGCGGTCGAGCGCACGCTTCGTGGAGAGCAGCAGCCCGACGATGAGCGTGCCCAACTGACCCCAGGTGACGCGGCAGGAGAGCTGCAAGGCCTTCGCCAGGCGTACGCGGAACTCTTATCCACACTGCAGATCACAAATCCGGAGTATGCCTCTCTGGTGAGCGTTGATCCTCTGGCACTCGAAGAGGTCCAGGCCATGCTGCGGGAGCAGGCACCGGATGTGACCCTCCTTTCGTATTTCGTAGGCGCAGAGCAAACGGTGATTTTCGTGGTAACGGGGGACGAGTTCCACGTGGCCGAAGTGCCGGTATCAGCGGATGACCTGGGCCAGGAGGTGGAGGGGCTCCTGGCGGAGATGAAGGAGGCGCCCCTGCTGCCTCATGCCTGGCGGCTGCGCGCCCGGGCGCTGTACGCCTGGCTGATCGCGCCGGTCGAGCAGTACCTCCCTTCGGGCAGCCGGGGCAAGGCCCCGCGCTTGGGAATCATTCCCTTCGGGCAACTGCACTACCTGCCGTTTGGCCTGTTGCACGGCGACGGCACAGGTGCCGGGAGCGAGCCCACGCTGCTTCAGGATCGCTGCACTGTCTTCTACGCCCCAAGTGCCAGCAGCCTCCGCTTCATCCTGGCAGGCCGCCAGGCAGAGTCCACCGGAATTCTCGCGATGGCCAACCCCGATGCGCCGGGCGCGCCGCACCTGGCCCATGCGGCCGACGAGGCCAGGGCAGTGGCTGCTTTGTATGATGCCAGCGCTCTGTTGGGCCCACAAGCGACGGAGAGCCGCTTCAGGATTGACTCCGTCGATGCGGGGATCATCCATCTGGCAGCCCACAGCAACTTGCAGCCAGACAACCCCCTCTTCTCGGCCATCCTGCTCCAGCCCGACGATACGGACGATGGCCGGCTGGAAACGCACGAAATCATCAACCTGAGCCTATCCGCGACCGATCTGGTGGTTCTGAGTGCGTGCCAAACGCATCTCGGAGAGCTGAGCGCAGGCGACGAGCTGGTAGGCATGGAGAGGGCGTTCTTCCGGGCTGGGACGCCAAGCCTGCTGACCACGTTGTGGCCGGTCGACGACGAGGCCACGTCGGTCCTGATGCAGGGCTTCTATACTCGGTTGCGAGCAGGCGTGCCCAAGGCGGATGCACTCCGCCAGGCCCAACTGGAGACAAGGAAGGCCTACCCGGAGCCCTACTTCTGGGCAGGCTTTGTGCTCGTGGGCGATCCTGGTGCGGGGGCTCCGGCCCGCACGGCTGCCTGGTGGTTGTGGTTGCTCGTCGCTGCAGCCGGGTTGGGCTTGGGGGCGCTGACCGTCGCGCTCACCCTTCGCCGCCGGAGATTTGTGCCTAAGCCATCGCGGCAATGATGGCGTCGGCCATCTCCTGAGTCCCGACGGCGGTTGGATCGTCGCGCGTCGCCTTGAGGTCGTAGGTGACGCTCCTGCCTTCGCTGAGCACCCTGCGTACGGCTGTCTCGACCCTCTGAGCCGCGTCAAACTCCCCAAGGTGGCGCAGCATGAGCACACCGCTCAGGATGGTGGCCGTCGGATTGACCTTGTTCTGCCCGGCGTACTTGGGAGCGGAGCCGTGCACCGGCTCGAACACGGCCATGTCGTGACCGATGTTCGCGCCCGGCGCAACACCCAGTCCCCCAACCAACCCCGAACAGAGGTCGCTCAGGATATCGCCAAAGAGGTTCGGGCATAGTAGTACGTCAGACTCCTCGGGCCGCTGCACCAACTGCATCGCCATATTGTCCACAATGCGGTCGTTGAAGGCGATGTCAGGGTATTCGGCGGCGACCTCCTGGGCAACGCGCAAGAAGAGACCATCTGTGGCCTTGAGGATGTTCGCCTTGTGCACGGCCGTGACCAGGTGCCGGCCGTTGGCGCGAGCATACTCGAAGGCGAAGCGGGAAACCCGCTCGGTGGCGGGCCGGGTGATAATCCGGATCGACTCGGCAGCCACGTTCGGAATTACATCGTGCTCGATCCCGGCGTAGAGGCACTCGGTGTTCTCGCGGACCACGACCAGATCGACGTTGGGGTGGCAAACGGGGATGCCCGCCATGGATGCGAGCCGGACGCAGATTGGCATACAGGTCGAGCGCCAGGCGCAATCCCACGTTGACGCTGCGGAAGCCCGTGCCAATCGGCGTCGTGATCGGTCCTTTGAGCGCAACCTTGGTCCTGCGGATGGAGCTGAGCACCGTTTCTGGAAGGGGGGTGCCGTAACGGTCCATTACGTCCGCACCCGCCTCTTGCACGTCCCACGCGAACTCGATGCCGGTCGCCTCCAACACGCGGCGTGTGGCAGCGACAAGCTCGGGCCCCGTGCCGTCACCCGGAATGAGGGTAATGCTGTAAGCCATTTCTCGATCCTCCTTGCATGCCGTTGGCGGCTCGTTTTCCTAGCCCGGCGCGGCTTTGCTAGCCGGCAGGTTCCCTCGAATCAGGCCAGAACAGCGGTGGCACGCGCAGGGCAGCGGGGCACCCGGCAAGCCGGCCGGCAACGCTGGCCCTCTCAGGCTGCGCATCAACCTGCGGCGTCCTCTCCTCCAGGTTGGCCCACGCGCGATCGCGAGGCCCCGCGTAGTAGGCGCGAGGGCGGATCAGCCGGTTGTGCTGCTCCTGCTCAAGCACATGTGCCGTCCAACCGGCGATGCGCGCCACAGCGAACATGGGGATGAAGAGATCCACGGGGATGTCCAGGGCAGCAAGCAAGGGAGCAGTGAAAAAGTCGACGTTGGTGTATAGCTTGCGCTCCTTGAAGTAGGGGCTGGCGAGAACCCGATCCTCCAGTCGCGCCGCGATGTCGTACCACCTGGTCATCCCGTTGCCAAGAGCAGCGTTGTGGGCCAGCTCTCGGAGGATGGTGGCGCGCGGATCTTCGGCTTTGTAGACCCGGTGACCGAATCCAAACATGCGCTGACCGGCCGCCATCTTGCCCTCAAACCAGGCATCGACGTTCTCGATGCTGCCGATCTCCGATCAGGTCTTCCATCGCCTTCTGGGCTGCGCCTCCGTGCAGGGGGCCCTTGAGCGTGCCGAGTGCCGTCACGACTGCCGAGTAGACGTCACCGAGTGTGCTGGCGGTAACGCGGGCCGAGAAAGTCGAAGCGTTCATGCCATGCTCGGCCAGCAGAACAAAATAGGTCTCCAACGCCTTGACGCTCAGCTCATGAGGCTCGGTCCCGTTCAGCATCCAGAGAAAGTTGGCGGCGTGTCCCAGGTCGAAGCGCGGCTCAAGGGGCGGGCGGTTCCGGCGCAGCCGGTCGAAGGAGGCTACGATGGTGGGCAGCTTGGCAGCCAGGCTGACGGACCGGCACAACGAAGCGCCCCCCAGCTCTTCGTGGATGCAGGCGCGATCAAAGATCGAGAGCGTCGAAGCAATGGTGCGCAGCGCCTCCATCGGCGTCGCTTTCTCCGGGAGCGAGTGCATGATGCCCCACACCATCTTCGGAAGCGTGCGGTTGGCCCGCAGCCAGTTGGAGAGCATCTGCAGTTCCGGCCTGGCAGGCAGGCGCTGATACCAGAGAAGGAATGCCGTCTCCTCAAAGCCGGCGTGGGCTGCCAGGTCGGCAATGTCAAAGCCACAGTAGGTCAGCTTGCCCGCCTCTCCGTCGATGGAGCTCAGGTTGGTCTCTGTGAAGACAACTCCTTCGAGGCCTGGCTTGATGTCAACTGATGGTGCATTCACTGCTTCCTCCGAATCTTAGTCATCCCACTCGCGCTCTGCCCGGCCGGGACAATCCGTCCGTCTCCCGCCCCGCGGCCTGTCTCAGGCACCGAATCCAAAGCTGGTCAGCGCCTTGTCTGCGATCCGCCGGCCGATGGCGAGCGAGCAGGTCGCGGCCGGCGAAGGGGCATTCAGGACATGGATCATGTTCGGGGCTTCTGCGAAGCTAAAGTCGTCCAACAGGGCTCCCTTGGCATCGAGTGCCTGGGCGCGAATCCCCACTCCTCCCGGCTTCAGGTCTCTTCCCTCCAAATCTGGCAGTAGCTTCTGAAGGGCCTTCACGAAGGCGCGCTTGCTCCACGAGCGGTAGAACTCGCCCAGCCCGGTGCGCCAGTAGCGAGAGGCCATGACCCAGAAGCCCGGGAAGGCTGCGAGCCGGAGAAGGTATCCTACGTCGATGTCCAGCTTCCTGTAGCCCTCGACGGCGAAAGCGAGGACCGCGTTTGGACCCGCTTCCACGGCGCCCGTAATCTTTTTCGTAAAGTGCACGCCGAGGAAGGGAAAAGCCGGGTCGGGCACAGGGTAGATGAGGCCGTGCACCAGCTCGCGGCTGTGAGGCGCCAGCTCGTAGTACTCACCGCGAAAAGGAACGATGCGCGGCCCGCCGCGGCTTCCGCTCTTGCGGGCTACCTCGTCACTCTGCAGGCCGGCGCAGTTGATCAGGTGGCTACAGTGAATCTCGGCGGCATTGGTCTTGA
Source organism: uncultured Chloroflexia bacterium (assembly GCA_963701775.1). Lineage (GTDB taxonomy): Bacteria > Chloroflexota > Anaerolineae > JAAYZQ01 > JAAYZQ01 > DAOQVR01. The sequence continues at coordinate 783,930 of CAVPBH010000015.1, read as the reverse complement.
CGACCAGCTCACCTGGGTAGCTCTTGATCTCCGTAACTCGGTTGCGGAGCCGAATCTCGCCTCCGGAAGCTTCGATGATGCGGGCATAGGCCTGGCACACGGCCTTGTAGTCGACGATGCCGGTTCTCGGAGAGAAAAGCCCCGCGACCCCCGCCGCATGAGGCTCGATCTCGTGCACTTCCTCGGCGCTGATGCGCCGCAGGCCCGGCACGCCGTTGGCCTGGCCGCGCCGGTAGAGCTCGTCGAGCCGTGAGACCTCGTCCTCTTTGGTGGCGACTACGACCTTACCACACAGCTCAAAGGGGAGGCCGTGCTCCTGACAGAACTCGATCATGGAGCGGGAGCCTTCGGTGCTGAGCTGTGCCTTGAGGCTGCCCGGCTTGTAGTACAACCCGGCGTGGATCACGCCGCTGTTGCGGCCGGTCTGGTGGGCCGCCACGCGATCTTCCTTGTCCAGGACGACGAGCCTGGTTGCGGGCCGGCGCTTGAGGAGCTCCATCGCAGTGGCCAACCCCACAACCCCAGCACCGACAATCGCCACATGGAATTCTGGTTGAGTCATGCCGGGTACCTCCTTCGCGGCTCGCGCTTGTTCCCTTGGGCTGCCGCCCGACGGATCTCCAGCGCCATGGTGAGGACAAAGTATACCATCGCCTCCATGCCGCGGACAAATCGCGCCCGGTCGCTGTGTTGCCGGTTTTTCTTGACAGCGCTTGGGGCGATGGTACAATGGCCTGGGCGCAACACATACCACGCGCCTGTTTTCAGGAGTCAGGAGGTCCGACATATGAGTCCAGACGAGACGGCGGAAGAGTCCGCTGTTCAGGCACCGAGAGCGGCAAAGGCCGGCCCGCGCCGGCAGCGGGGCTACGTTACGCTCTTTGGCACATGGTGCAAGGGCTGCGGGCTATGCAGCGAGTTCTGTCCCCAGGGTGTGCTCGTGGCAGATGCGCAGGGGAGACCGCGTGTGGCGCAACCCGAGCTGTGCACGGCTTGCCACTGGTGCGACATGCACTGCCCGGACATGGCGATCACGGTGCGGCGGTTGGAGGCCGAGGAGATTGAGGAGCTGGAGGCCTTGGCGGAGTTGGAAGGGCAGGGCATTCCGGCGCAGGGGGGAAAGCAGTGACGGGACAACTCATGCAGGGGAACAACGCCTGCGCGCTTGGGGCGCTGGCGGCCGGCTGCCGCTTCTATGCCGGCTATCCGATCACGCCATCGTCGGAGATCGCCGAGATCATGGCGCGGGAGCTCCCGAGGCTGGGCGCCAAGTTCATCCAGATGGAAGATGAGATCGCCAGCATGGCGGCGATCATCGGCGCGTCAGTCGGTGGGCTCAAGGCAATGACGGCCACAAGTGGGCCTGGGTTTTCTCTCATGCAGGAGAACATCGGTTATGCCGCGGCGGCCGAGATCCCGTGTGTCATTGTCAACGTCATGCGGACCGGACCGAGCACGGGGCTTCCGACGAGCCCGGCGCAAGGAGACGTGATGCAGGCGCGTTGGGGCACGCATGGGGACCACCCGATCATTGCGCTGACGCCGGCATCCGTGGGGGAGGCATTTGAGCTGGCCGTCGCTTCCTTCAACTTTGCCGAAAAGTTCCGGACGCCGGTCATCCTGCTCCTCGATGAAGTGGTTGGGCACATGCGGGAGAGGGTGACGTTGCCGGAGCCGGGATCCGTGCCTGTCGTGAGCCGGCCGATGCCCGGCGTTCCACCCGAGTGGTATGAGCCATTTGGCACGCCGCCCTCGGATGTGCCGCCGTTGGCTCCTTTTGGGGAAGGGTATCGCTACCACATCACCGGCTTGCTCCACGATTCCCGGGGCTATCCTACCACACGAATGGACGAGATCCAGCCCTGGCTGGAGCGTGTGTTTCGCAAGATCGATCGGAACCTGGACGAGATCCTGATGTGGGAGGAAGAGGGCATCGAGGATGCGCGCGTTCTCGTCGTGTCGTACGGCTCGACGGCGCGCTCGGCCAAGCAAGCGATCAAGCAGGCACGCGCGCGCTATGGGCGCAAGGTCGGTCTCTTCCGGCTCAAGACCTTGTGGCCCTTCCCGGAGGATGCCCTGGAGCGCGCGGCCGAGAACTGCCAGCGAGTGGTCGTGGCTGAGATGAACCTGGGGCAGATGGCCCTGGAGGTGGAGAGGATCGTCGGGCGCAACAGAGTGCTCCGGGTCGGGCGTGCGGACGGGCACCTCATTCCACCCGATCAGATCCTCGATGCCATCCGGGAGGGACCGGGCAGTACATCGCGCCGCAGGGTTCCGATCTCACGGTAAGGAAGAAGAAATGCAGAAACACGATCAGGGAACATACGACTACCTTCGCCACCACAAAAAGTTTCCCCATGTATGGTGTGCCGGCTGTGGCATCGGCATCGTGATGGGCTCCATACTGCGTTCGGTGCGCAAGCTCGAGTTGAACCAGGATGACGTGGCCATCGTGTCGGGCATCGGCTGCACCGGGCGCATGCCGGTCTACATGGATTTCAACACGCTGCACACGACACACGGCCGTGCCCTCGCCTTTGCCACGGGGCTCAAGCTCGCGCAGGCCGGAGATGAAGATCATTGTCGTGATGGGCGATGGTGATGCGCTGGCGATTGGAGGCAATCACTTTATCCATGCGGCGCGCCGAAACGTCGAGATGGCAGCCATCGTCGTGAACAACAGCATCTATGGCATGACGGGTGGCCAGTCGTCGCCCACAACGCCGCTGCATGCCTTTTCCTCTACGGCGCCGTACGGGCATATCGAGCCTTCCTTCCCTATCTGCGAGCTTGCCATGGCGGCGGGCGCTCCCTTTGTCGCTCGCGGGACCGTGTACCATGTCACAGAGCTGGACAAGCTGATCGAGCGGGCCCTAACCAAGCGAGGCTTCTCGCTGGTCGAAGTCGTGAGCTACTGCCACACGACCTTCGGACGGGCGAACAAGATGGGCTCGCCGATCCAGATGATGCGCGCGCTCAAGGAGAATAGCGTAACCGTCGGGGCGGCCGAGCGCCAAGGTGAGGGAACCGAGGGCAAGATCGTGCGCGGCGTATTCCGGGACGAGGAAAAGCCCGAGTTCACCGAGCTGTACGATCAGATGACCAAGGCGGCGGACGGGACACCGCCTCCACGCAAACGCCTTGTGCGAAAGGGTTGGACCTAGATGGAGAGAATGCGGCAAGAGGCCCGGCGCGAGCTGGAAGACCGCTTCGAGATCCGGCTGGCGGGTGAAGGCGGGCAGGGCATGATCCTGGCCGGCGTGATCCTCGCCGAGGCAGCGGTGTACGACGGCCTGAATGCGGTGCAGACGCAGGACTATGGGGCGGAGGCTCGTGGAGGTGCGAGCCGCTCGGAGGTGATCATCGGGCACGGTGAGATCGACTATCCGAAGCCGATGATGCCCGACTTTCTCCTGTGCATGAGCCAGGAGGCGTGCGACAGGTTCTATTCGGACGTGCGCGACGACGGGTGCACCGTCATCGACACCAGCAATGTCAGCCGCATCCCCAGCCACAGGTGCCTGACTGTGCCTATCACGGAGCTTGCCGAGGAGGTGACCGGCCGGCGGATCACCGCCTCCATGGTCGCCCTGGGGCTGATTGCCGGGCTCACCGGGCTGGTCACTCGCGAGTCGCTGGAGAAGGCGGTGCGCGAGCGGGTGCCCGCCGGCACAGAGGATCTGAACCTCAGGGCAGTGGACGCCGGCTTTGCCGAAGCGGCCAGGCTTCAGCCCCCAGGCTCCGATCCGGCGTGTGGCTGACGCTTCCCGGACGGGGCCACCGCGGATCGGCCGCACGGTGGGTGCAGAGTGGTGATAGGGGACGACGACCTCCTCCCCGGTGAGCTCCTGCGGTGGCTGGCAGAGCATGGCACAGGCGTCTATCTCGTCGGCGGCTGCCTCCGGGACCGGCTCCTTGACCGGCCTATCCACGATCTTGACCTGGTTGTGGCGACCGGGGGCCTGTCGCTGGCACGGCGCGTTGCCGACCGTTTTCTGGGAGACTATTATCCTCTCGACGAGGTGCGGGGCACAGGGCGTGCCCTGCTGCGCACCGCACAGGGCGACCGGTTGGTCGTCGATGTCTCCGAGTTCCGAGGACCCGACCTACCTTCCGACCTCGCCGATCGCGACTTTACCATCAATGCGCTGGCGGAGGATCTGGCTGCTCCTGGGCAAATCATCGATCGCTTCCATGGCATGGACGATCTTCGAGCGGGGATCATCCGCCCCGTTGGCCCTTCTTCCATCCGCAATGACCCGATTCGGGCGCTACGCGCCGTCCGGCTGTCGGCTGAGCTAGGGTTTGTCCTCGCCCCCGAAACCGAGGAGCTGATCCGGCACGACGGCGCAGCCCTGGTGGGAATCTCGGGAGAGCGAATACGCGATGAGCTGGCGAAGATTCTGGCCAGCCCACATGCAGCACAGTCCCTCCGCCGGCTGGATACGCTGGGGCTGCTGACCGTCATCTTCCCCGAGCTGGAGCCGCTGCGCGGCATGGAGCAACCCGCCCCCCACTACCTCGATGGGCTGCGGCATTCGCTGGAGACGGTGCGGACACTCGATCGTCTCGTGGCCCCGCTCGTACCGGCCAGGTCGGACGAAGGGGCAACAAGCGAGGGGGAGGAGGCTGCCTCATGGCCAGAGGCCGTCGCGCCGCTCATCCCCCGCCTCCGGCTGTACCTTGGTGAAATCCTGGGCGACTTGCGCCCACGGTTGGTCAGCCTCAAGCTAGCGGCATTGCTGCACGACACGGGCAAGCCACCGGCCAAGGAAGTCGATGCCGACGGCCGCATCCGCTTCATCGGGCACGAGCGGGTAAGTGCGGCCCTGGCGGGCGATGCCCTGAGGCGCCTGCACTTTACCAACCTGGAGGTGCGGCTGGTCGAGACGGTCGCTCGGCACCACATGCGGCCGCTGCTCCTGGCAGCAGAGACGGGCGGCCATCACGGTGGTCACGCACATGAGCCTCGGGAGGTCTCTGCGCGCGCGATCTACCGCTTCTTCCGTGATACGGGCGATGCGGGATTGGGCGTGCTGCTTCACGCGATGGCGGACCATCTGGCCATTTACCCGCCGGGCAGCGCTCCGGAGGCGTGGCAGCGGCTGCTCGATCTCAGCGCGCGGATGCTGAGCGACTACTTTGTGCAGTATTCCGATGAGGTCGCGCCGGAACCCCTGCTGGACGGGCATGACCTGATGCGAGAGCTTGGGTTGTCGCCCGGCCGGCAGATCGGCGAGCTGCTAGAGGCTGTGCGCGAGGCGCAGTTCGGCGGCGAGGTCGGCAGCCGCGAAGAGGCCCTTGAGCTTGTCCGCCGCCTCGTCCGGCAGGCCGGCCGCAGTGGCGCCGAGGAGTAGACGGATCAGGCGCGGCGGCTCAGGAGCGACCGCGCGAGGCCGGATAGGACCTGCACGTCTGGCTCTCGTAGAGCGATCTGGCTGAGGCAGTCGAGGGCCAACTGGAGATAGTGGGCGGCCATCGCTTCGGCGTATGCTTTCGAGCCGGCGCGCTCGAGAATGGCCAGTGCCTCCGAGCATTCCTGCTCGCCCAGGGGGCCGGCCTGGCCGAACAGGGAGGAGAGCCTGCGGGCATCGGCCGGGTGTTCGTCCCGAACCATCGCGTGGATGACCGGCAAGGTCTTTTTTTTGTCGCGCAGGTCGGTGAGCGCGGACTTGCCGGTGATATCCTCTTCTCCCCAGATGCCCAGGAGATCATCCTGGATCTGAAAGGCAAGCCCCAGGTGCTCGCCGAAGCTGTGCATCTGCGCGATCACTGCCCGATCCTCAACCGCCACGATTGCTCCGATCTGCGCTGAGGCGGCGAGGAGTGCAGCGGTCTTGAGGCGGATCATCCTCAGGTACTGAGGCAGGTCGACGTCGGTGCGCCGCTCGAAGCTCATGTCCAGGAACTGGCCCTCGCACAATGCCAGGCACGCCCGATCGAGCGCCTGCGCAGCCGACAAGGTGCGATCGATGGACACCCCCCCGGAGGCCAGGCCAAGCACCGACAGGTGGGCAAGCGCAAAGAGCGCATCGCCCACGTTGATCGCCTGTGCCTGCCCCCACACATCCCAGACGGCCGGGCGCCCGCGGCGCATCCGGCTGCCATCCTCGATGTCGTCGTGCACCAGGGAGAAACTGTGGACAAGCTCCAGGGCAGAGGCGGCAGGGAGGGCCTGAGTGGGTTCGCCGCCGGCGGCTTGGCAGCAGAGAAGGCAGAGAAGCGGCCGCAGGCGTTTGCCAGGGTTGGTCTCGACGGGCCGCAGCTCCGCATCGACCCAGCCGTGGTGGTATTGCATCATGCCGTACAAGGCGCCGAGAGAAGCGTCACTCTGCTGTAGCAAGTCGACGAGAGAGGCTCCAACCTGCGGCAGATAGGTGGCTGCGAATTCGTCCAACATCATTCACGGATCCCCTGTAGGGTCATTGTGCAACCGCCAGAGCTGTAAGCGGCCGGCCTGTTACCGGCCCTCGCCGGCGGTGGCAGAGGGACTGCAGCATACAGGCTGGAGGGCGGGTGTGCCCCTCAGCTCCGCCACCTGCCGGATGCCGAGGCAGAACATCACTATGCGGAGAACGCCGGCCAGCTCGCCGGCAAGATCGGCGACGGCTTGGGTCGAGATGTTGGCCGCTTTGAGGAAAGGTCCGGCCAAGCCACCCAAGTCCGCGCCGAGGGCCAGGGTCTTGGCCAGGTCGATCCCATCCCTCAGCCCACCGCTGGCGATGAGCGGCAGCCCGGGGAGTGCTGCTCGCACTGCGACCAGTGCTTCTGCCGTCGGAATGCCCCAACCGGCAAAGGCGGAGCACAGCCTTTGCCGGCGCAGGCTGGTGGCGCGGTGCATCTCCACCTGACTCCACGATGTGCCACCCGCGCCGGCCACGTCGATGGCTGCGACTCCGGCATCTGCCAGGGATCGGGCGACGGCTGCTGAGATGCCCCAGCCGACCTCTTTCACGATGACCGGTACCGTGAGCGTCCGGCAGATGCTCTCGATCCTGGACAAGAGCCCACGCCAGTCGGTGTCACCATCTGACTGAAGCGCTTCTTGCAGCGGGTTCAGGTGGAGGATCAGGCCGTCCGCTTCCACGAGGTCGACCACGCGCATGCAGTCTTCTATGCCCATCCCCCGTCCGAGCTGAGCCGCTCCAAGATTCGCCAAGAGGAGCGTGTCGGGTGCCAGGGAGCGCACGCGGAAAGTCTCTGCCAGGTGCGGTTCCTCGAGGGCGGAGCGCAAGGAGCCCAGCCCCAAAGCGATCCCGGCTGCTTGGGCACCCTCGGCGAGGTGGCGGTTGATTTGCTGCGCCTCGGCCGTCCCACCGGTCATGGAGGAAATGAGGATCGGAGCGCGCAGCCGCTTGCCCAGGAAGGTCGTGGAGAGATCGACCTCATGCAGGGCGATTTCGGGCAGTGCGCAGTGCACAAACCGGTAGCACTCGAGCCCGGTCGTGGCGCGAGAGCCCACATCCTGCTCAAGATTGATCTGAAGGTGCTCTGCTTTTCGCCGCTCTAGCATGCGCTCCCCGCAACTCGCCTCCCGGATGGGTGTTACCATCATGGACACTGCGCGAAGAATCTTACCAGCAGCGACACGGAAAGTCAAGGGAGTTGACAACTCCTGCCGGCGCTGGTAGAATAACTTGCTCAGGTAAGCTGAGCGCGGCGTGAGCCGAACTTTTGCCAGGTGGGAGGAGACACAAGCATGGACCTGTTCGAGAGAATCAAAGAAATCGTCATCGACCGGTTGGGCGTCGAAGCAGACCGTGTCACGTTGGAAGCGCGGTTCCGCGAGGACCTGGAAGCCGACTCGCTGGACTTGGTCGAGTTGATCATGGCCTTCGAAGACGAGTTCGGGGGCGACATCTCGGACGACGATGCGCAAAAGATCAAGACGGTCGGCCAGGCAGTCACGTATCTTCAGTCGCGGATGGACGCCGGCGCATAGCGACAGCGTCTGTTCACCAGGGAAAGAGACGCCGGTGACCGGTTTGGCTGGTCACCGGCGCACTTTGTCTGGGCCGCCCATGCCGGACCAACCGGCGGCGGGCATAAGCGGGGTCGTGCTGGCGGGTGGGCGCAGCGAGCGCTTGGGCACCGACAAGGCGTTCCTGCCGATCTGCGATGAGCCACTCGTCGCCCGGGTCGTCCACACGCTGGCGAGCCTGAGCGACGACCTGATCGTGGTGACCAACACGCCCGCCCCCTACGCAGCGCTCGGGCTGCCCGTGCGGTTGGTCGGCGACGAGCAGCCTGGGCTGGGCTCTCTCATGGGCGTCTATTCGGGCCTGCGGCAGGCGCGCCATACCCATGCCTTGGTCGTCGGCTGTGACATGCCCTTCTTGAGCCAGCCCTTGCTGCGCTACATGACCACGCTGATCACCTGCTACGATGTGGTCGTCCCCGAAGTCAACGGCATGCTCGAGCCACTCCACGCGATCTATGGGGAGGGAAGCCTGCCGCCGATGGCACGGCTCCTTGCCGGCGGCGAGCGCAAGATCATCCGGTTCTTTCCCGAGGTGCGCGTCCGCGTCGTCAAAGAGAGTGAGATCGACCGGTTCGATCCTGATCACCTCTCCTTCCTCAACGTGAATACCCGGCAGGATTGGGACCGGATCCTGGAGATGCTCAGTACTGGTAGCTGCTTCCCCCGATAAACTCGCGCAGGTGGGACGTCGCCGGGATCGTGTCCTCGTCCCCTGGCCCAATAGGGGCTACGGCAGACAGCAGGTCGCGGACTCTCCGAGCTCGCGTCAAGGCGTCCTCGCGCAGGGGATCCCCCTGATATTCCTCAGCCCAGCGCACGAACTGATCCAGGAGCCGGCGGCGCATGACGGGCAGCTCATACGAGAGCGCGCCGTTGATGATGTAATCCGCGCTGTTGGCGTAGGGCAGGATGTTGCGCATCTCGCTGCTGCGCACGTAGTGCCAGTGCTCGAGCGTACGGCGCGGGTCGTACGCGCGGTGGCTGGCGTCGCGCAGCATCCGCCGCATGAGCCGGAGATCGGTCCAGCGGATCATGCGGCCATCTGGTCCCTTCATCTGCAGCAGAGTCTCGATGTAGAGGCCGAACCTGTGGTCGGCATCGATGTCGCGCGTCATGCCTGGATAGAGGCCGTGAAGGCTGTCGATCAGGATGAGCTGATTCTCCTGGAGCCGCAGGGGGACCGCGTCGGGATGCGCGCCGGCCTGTGCGAAAGTCGTAGCGCGGCATGAGAATCTCCTCGCCCGCGATGAGACGTACCAGGTGATCGTTGATCAGGTCCAGGTCGAGGGCCTGCGGCGTCTCAAAGTCATGGTCGCCGAATTCGTCCTTGGGGTGCAGCTCCAGGTCGAAGAAGTAGTTGTCGACGTTGAGTGTGACCAGGCTCAGGCCTGCCCCGTGCAGGGCTTGTCCGAGCTTGATGGTCGTAGTGGTTTTCCCGGAAGAGGAGGGCCCGGCGAGGATGACGATCCGAGCCAGCGCCCGCCGCTCCACGATCATCTGAGCTGCCGTCCGGATCTCCTCCTCGTAGGCCCGGTCGGACTCTTCCACGATCTGGCCGAAGTGACCTCCGGCGATGCGCGCATTCAGGCGCTCCACCGACGTGAGGTCGTGATCGACTGACCAGCGCAGGACCTCGTAGATCTTGCGCCATGGGATGTTGCTTTCGTGCCTGTAGCCGCGTGCGGCCTTGTCACGGCGGAGCCGCGCACGCTCCTCGCGATAGAGGATATAGGCTTTGGCCACGCGCGCATGGCCGTTCTCTATCAGGATCTTTTCGACTGCATCCTGGATTTCCTCGACCGCCGGATGTCGTGTCGGGGGAATGGTTGCCTGCAGGAGCTGCACGACCTGCTCCGTGAGGCCCTCGGCGATGCTGCGGTCGCGTCCACCCACCGCGACGGCGGCCCGGTAGATCGCGTTGGTGATGCGCTCCGGTGTGAAGGGAACCAGAGCTCCGGTACGCTTGACTACGTGGGTGATGCTTGAAGCCATCTGACCTCTCGCTGCGCTCTGCCCGTCGAGCCTCCGGCCCTCAAGGCCGGCACCGAAAAGAGAAGGGGAGCGGACATGCATCCACTCCCCTGCAGTGGAGATGGCGGGAGTCGAACCCGCGTCCAGAAGAATCGAGCAAGGACATGCTACAAGCTTAGTTGGCCTTTTGAGTCTCGCCCTTGCGGTCCCCGGCCAACAGGCTACCGCTCAGGCCAGCCGATGCGGAGCGTATGGTATCTCCGCCTCTGATCCCACCTATCGGCGTCTGTGGGAGGGCACCCCCGGATTGTTTACGCCCACCTATCTTCCCCCCGGGAGCGGGAAAGGGTGGACGTCACCGTCAAGCGGTGAGGCTTTCGCTATCGTTGCTTACGCAGCGAGGGCGAAAGCGGGTTGAGTGCGTTGTTTGGCACTTGGTTGTTTGCCCGCTTTTAACGAGGCTCGGGCGCCTCGGCTTGCGGTCCCAGACCCAGCCTCCCCTGTCGAAGCCGTTTCATCCCCAGGCCGACTGTACGAGTCTATTGTACCACGTTCTGGCCGGAAGTCAAGCACCGTTCGACGATAGACGACGGACGATAGACCATGGACTACGGGTGAGGGCGGTGGGCGCGCCGGCTCGGGGCCGGGTTGGCGGGAGCCGTCACTGTGCCAGTGTGCCAGTGTGCACACAGGTACTATGGCTGAGCATGCGTTTTCCGGGAATCAATTGCCGAGGGTCGCTTGGCGGGCTCGTGGGGGCTGTTGCCGGCACCGTCGACCTTGCCGGCTTGCCTGGCCTGGCGCGCGGGAGTAGAATGCAGAGAAGGGCTCGTGCGAGGGAGAACGGATGATAGGCTACAGACGAGCGGGGGTCGACGACGGGGCGCCCCGCGTGGGCCTCGGATCGCGCGTGGTGGTGGAGCTGATCGACGGGCAGGGAGAGGTGGAGGCTCTGCGCTTGGCCATCGTGCCCGACGACAACGCGGACTTTGCGGGCGGCTACCTGGGAGCCGGGACTCGGCTGGCAGGGGCGATCATGGGCCGGCTCGCCGGAGAGGCGGTGCCGTACCCGCACGGGGGCCTGGTGGAGGTCCGCATCCTCGAGATTGAGCCGTTTGCCGTGAGCGAGGCACCTGACGCGGCGAGCGCGCGCCGGGCCGTGATCCAGAAAGCCGTCGACAAATCGGACCTGCAGGACACTCTCCGGCTGGCGCTGGCGGTGAGCGTCAAGTGGGGGGATTATGACCCCGATGGCATTGCGCCCGAAGAAGGACCTTCGGAGGAGTAGGCGGCGCACAGGGCGGCGACAGGGATTCGAACTCCCTTGGGCACTCTCCAAAGCCCACCAAAGTCGGTGAGGTTCTCGTGGTAGGCCGGCTTCTCAGGCCACCCTTTCACTCGACCGGGACACTGCCTGGTCGGCATACGATCGCCATCATCGCCAGTCAACAGGGCCGCCTGCCGCCACGTTCGTGGGCTTGGCGCCAGCAGTCGACCAGCCCGCTTTGCTCGAGACTGGCGTCTGAGGCGTTCTATGCTACAATTGCACCATGAGACTCGAGGAACGCACAGCGCTGTTTGACTGGTGCTGCCCTGCCACGCCTCCGCGGCAAAGGGGTATGCCGGAACCGGCGAGGTGCCCACGATGACCACACTGTACACCGATGCCAGTCCTGAGATCGAGAAGCTCCAGATCGAAGGGCTTCGCCAGATGCCTTCCTGGCGGAAGGTGCAACTCATGGCCGCAATGACCCAGACCGTTCGAACGCTGGCTGTGGCTGGCCTGTGCCAACGTTTCCCCCAGGACACCCCGGCGCAACGTAGGAGGCGGCTGGCGGACCTGCTGCTGGGTCCGGAGTTGGCAAGTCAGGTCTACGGCCCGGCTTCCGAGGCTGCAGAGTGCTAGCGGAGCAGATTGCAGTTGTGATGCAGGTGACCGATGCCTTGGAGGGCCTCGGCATACGGTATGCCATCGGTGGCTCCTTCGCCAGTGCTGTCTATGGCGTGATGCGGGCTACGATGGACGCCGATTTGGTGGCTGACCTTGCGCTGCCAGACGTCGGACCGCTGGCACGGGCATTGATCGGTGACTTCTACGTGGATGTAGAGTCGATGCGAGAGGCGGTTCAGCAGCGGAGCTCCTTCAATCTCATTCACCTCGGGACGATGTTCAAGGTCGACGTCTTCGTCGCCAAGGCACGCGCCTTAAGCGACTCCGGGGCGGCGCTGAACAACAGAAAGCCGTCACCTACCGCGAAAGAGGCATTTGACAGTCCTGTCGTTCGAGTTCCCTTGGGAACCTGTACCAAGACTCGGTATGCCTGCGAGAGACACACGCCGAGCGCGCGCCTCTCCGTGTCGACCCACGACTGCGTCCTGACAGTGCCGGGCTGCCCTGCAGAGGCACCCGTGTCGCAACCCGCGCGGCATTGCCAGACGACAGAGGTCGGGCCCGGGACTCGGGTGCGGCCTCTGTCGCTTGGCTAGTCCAATCCCCAGGGAGCACTCCAGGACTGCGCTTGACAAGAAAAGCCGTTTGCCGCATAATAGTCCTGGCGTAGGGCCGGACCTCAACCAGGAGCGCCATCGCTGATCGGCCAGGTGCCACAACTCGCACCTGGCGTGGGTCAACCCGCGACCAGGCCATGCTGAACTCTCGCTCTCTGCAAAGCATGGCCGTCAGGCTGACGGAGTCTGGCCGATCAGCGGAGCTGCGTCCGTAATGACTGCGGGGAAAGGCGGGTGTGCTTTCGCGTACGGAGGAACCCATGCGTAAGCTTCTCCAACTGTCTACCGTATTCCTTGTGCTAACATGCCTGGTCACTGCCTGCAACGACCAGGACGACACGAAAGCCCTGGAGGCCACCGTGCAGGCCCTGCAAGCCCTTGTCGCCGCCCAGGAGGGACAGCCGACCTCTACCTCGCTCGGCGGGCAGGCCTCCACGCAGGCCGAGGCCGTGCAGGCGCAGTCGACGCCGACCGGTGGCGCGCAGGTACAACCGACCTCGAGCGGCGGAGGGCAGGTGCAGGCACAGCCGACTCAGCCTCTCGATCAGGTAGCCGGGGCACAAGGCAGCCCGCTGATCGCCTTCACCTCGCTGCGCGACAGCACCCCCTACCAGGTGAACCAGGAAATCTACCTGATGAATCCCGACGGCAGCCAACAGGTGAACCTGACCCGCCACTGGGCCTGGGATGACGCCCCGGCCTGGTCAGCGGACGGCAAGAAGATCGCCTTCTGGTCGGATCGTGATGGCAATCCCGAGATCTATGTCATGAATGCTGACGGCAGCAACCTCCAGCGCCTAACCGACAATCCCGCCCAGGACACCAACCCGGCCTGGTCCCCGGATGGAACGCGGATTGCCTTCGTGTCCGACCGGGATCAGGGCAGTAAGATATTCCTGATGAACGCCGATGGTAGCGGGCAGGCGCCGCTGGCCCTGGCCGATATTGGATCCAGTCACTACGACCGCTTCGATTTCCCGGCGTGGTCGCCGGACGGCAGCCGGATTGCCCTTCTTGCCAGGTACCAGGGCACACCGGTGGGCCACATCTGCATCGTTAGTCCGGATGGCACTGAGCCACTGCTCGTGGAGAGCGCCAATGCAATCGGCCGCCCGGCCTGGTCACCAGATGGAGCGCAGATCTCTTTCCCGGGGCTGAGGTATCCGGTAGACGACCCCACGCCAGAGATCTTTGTCGTGAGTCTAGAGGACGGCCAATCCACTCGCCTGGCGGCGCCGGCCATGGACGCCTTCCCGAGCTGGTCGCCGGATGGTGAGTCCATAGTGTTTGAATCAGACCGCGCAGCCGAGACGGACTACCACCATGACCTCTACCTGTTGGCCATAGACGGAGCTCTGGAGCAAGCCGATGCAGCGCAGGTGAAGCAGCTTACGACCGACGAAGGCCGCTGCCCTGCCTGGTCGCCCGCCGGAGTGGCGGTAGACCTGGCGGCCTTAGCCGGCGTGCCGGCTGTGGCACCGGCCCCGCCGCCCGTCTCAACCGTTTGCGGCTCCGGCTGTGACTTCAGAAGCATCCAGGCGGCCGTGGACGCCGCTCAGCCCGGCGCGATCGTGGAAGTGCGCAGCGGTGAATACGTCGAGGCTGTTGAGATCGATGCCTCCCTCACGCTGCGTGGAGTAGACAGCGGCCAGGGCCTGCCGCTCATCCGCTCGCCCGGGGACGGCAGCGTCCTGGTGCTGGTAAGCGCAGATAGGGTAATCCTCGAAGGATTCCGCCTGTCTCAGGCCATGGCCTCACTGAGCGACCTGGTGACGGTTCAGATCGATTCCGACCATAATGCTGTGGTGGGCAACACCTTTGAAGAATGCGGCAGGGGAACCTGCATCCAGCTCAAGAGCGCCGATTTCAACCGCATCCACGAGAATACCTTCGGCAAGGCCGGCACGCAGGTGCCGTCGGCTGTCCCGGCCGTACCTGCACTGCCCGCCGGCACAGGCTCCGGAAGCGGCGAAGGCTCGGCCGCAAGCCAGGTTGGCCCTGGACCGGTAGGGGGGGCGGTCCCGGCGGTCCAAACCCCGTTTGTGATCGATCTGCGGGATGCCTCGTACAACCAGGTCACGGGCAATTCCGGGCAGGCACTCCAGATCAGCATGTACGGCGGATTCTACAACGAGATCGTCGATGGGGTCGCAAACATCAGAAGCGCCCACCACAACCTGGTGACCGGCAACGCCGGCTCGTCTCGGCTGGATCACCTTGTCGTGGATAGCATCGTGGCCAACAACCGGGGCTCGATCTCACTGAACTGCGGGCCGTACCTGAACACGATCGCCAGGAACCAGATTAGCCAGAATTCCATCGGGATCGAGTTCACTTCCGGACATGACCTCAACCTATTTGCCCATAACTCCCTGGACCGGAACGCCATAGGAATTCACCTGTGGCAGAGCTGGTACAACCTGTTCTACGCCAACCGGGTCAGCAACAGCACCTCCTATGGCATCGTCCTGTCACGTGCATTCCCAGGGGAAAACATGTCAAGTCCGCAGTCGGGCGACGAAGCGCGCCCCTATCTGAATGTGCTCTACCGCAATAGCTTCCTGGACAACCAGGTTGATGCCTACGATGACTACCTGGCAAGTCATTGGGACAAGACCTCCTCAGGCATGGGCGAGAAATACCGGAACCGCTGGTATTCCGGCGGTGCCGGCAACTACCACAGCGGCTACGACGACCCGGCGGAAGGTTGCCAGGATGCCAACCGTGATCTCTTGTGCGACAAGGGATATGCGATCCCGGGCGGGGATGCCGTCGATCCCTATCCGCTTGTGGAGCAACCGGAGATCCCCTAGTCCAGCTCCCTGAGAGATCGCGGCAACTCGGCGACCGCCGGCGTGCCTGCCCTCACCCGGGTTTGGGCACCCCCGGCCACGCCGAAGGGGGATTCGCTCTAGACGTCGGCCTGGTGTTGGCGAACTGGCAGCAGGGCCATGCAGGGTCCTTTCGGGCCAGAGTCCTGGCAGATGATAATGCGCAGCAAGGATAGGAATCTGCTTCCTGCCACAAAGCTGTCGGATCACAATCGGTTTTGCGGCTACCACGACAAGTCAAGGGTCAACTGACAGTCCTGCTCTAGTAATCGTCCGCGGATCAGGCGGCGGAGGTTGCGGTAGCAGAGACCGCTTCCAGCACCTTCTGCAAACGGTTGATCACCGAGGCTCGCTCGCGAACCAGGTTGCTGCGCTGATGGGTCAAGTCGCGCAGCTCTCGTTGCGCACGCGGCGGAACAAAACTGCTCCGCAACAATCCATGCCTCAGCTACAGCTGCTTCTCCGACATCGCTATTCCCTTTGGCATGTACTTCCTTCTCTGCCTGGAAGATGTGTCTGTCCTCTTCCTAAGAGACTGGCGGGCAAAGTCCGTGCTTGTGTTCGGTGTCGCGGCCTCCACTGAGGTATTGCAGGCATTCGGAGTACCGCTGCTGGGACAGACCTTTGACCCTCTTGACTTTCTGATGATATGGCGGCGTCGAGCGAGTGCGTGAAGTGGATCGGCGCCGATCCCTTCCTTGGCGACGCTGCCAGGCAATTCCCTTTCGTGCAGGGTTTGGGGGAGTACCTGCCCTTCCGACGTGGGGTGTTCGACGTGCGCTGTATGCCTCGACGATCTACCACATGCTGGAATCCGGGCGTTCTCTGAAGCGTGTGCACAGCGTTCTCAAGCCTGCGGGCAGGCTGTTCGTGTGGTACACGGCCAGCAGGCTTGGGAGAGAGTACCTCGTCTGGAGAGGGCGGCGGGCCCTGGGCCTTGCTGCGATGTACAGCGCAGAATACCAGTGGGCGTTCACGCCGAGGGCTCTGCGGACCGAGCTTCGAAAGGCCGGCTTCACGGTGGTAGAGAATGTTCACTTGTGCAGGAGCTGTACAGACTGGGCAACGTGCAAGCACCGGAGTGAGCATCTGATGATCGCACACCGCGAGTAGCCGAGGGCGAAGGGGGCCGCCCTCTCGGCCCGGGACGCTCACGGTTTCCGCATGGACCTGGCTGCCGGTTGGCCTGCGGTGCGCCATCGTTGGAGGGTGCGAGGAGACGATGAGTGGAACTGCCGTGGACGGGATCAGCCTGGAGGTAGCAGGGGCGACCTTGCCTCTGGGACCCACGGCGCAGGCAAGACGACGACGAGGAGCGGAACGAGGCTGTCGGGCAGCACCGTCACCCGGTCCTGCGCTCCCTAGCCATCGCGGACGATGAAACTCGCCTCTCAGATTCGAGATCCTTGACGCGCAAACGCAAGCATTCCATCAGTCCCACACCGCTGCCGTAGATCAGCTTGGCCATCAATTGGTGTGTGCCCGACAGGCAACCGATGAGGCGCATCCTCTCGTGTTTGGTCAGGACGGTGGGCAGCCGCTTGGGGCGTTTGGCGCGCAGGGCGTCGCGCACCTGGTCCAGGAGTCTCTAGAGCGTTGGCTGCGGTTCCATGGCCGATTCCTTTCACTTGACACACTCCGCGTCTTGGCCCATAATGCTGATGGTGGAGTGGAGCCGAGCGGACCGCAGATGCACCTCCTTGGGGAGAGCTAGATCGATTCCGTCCAAGATGCCGAACGGGGGAGAAGGGCGGATTTCGTGCACACAGTAGTTGGGGGCATGCTTACCGTCATCCAGCAGGATAACAGGTGGTTCAAGGGAGGAAGTGAATGAAACTGGAAATCGTGAAGCAGGAAGCCGTATCTGATCCGCGTCCCAGGTCGATTCTGTTCGTGCACGGCATGTGGCACGCTGCGTGGTGTTGGGCAGAACACTTCCTACCCTTTTTCGCCCAACATGGGTACGAGTCCTATGCCTTGAGCCTACGAGGTCATGGTGGTAGCGAGGGGCGAGAACGGCTGCGTTGGACGTCTCTGGCTGACTATGTATCTGACGTCACGCAGGCAGTGGGTGAGATGGAAAAGCCACCGGTCTTGGTCGGGCATTCGATGGGCGGCATGATCGTCCAAAAGTACCTGGAGTCAGATGGGGCACCGGCTGCGGTGCTGTTGGCGTCTGCACCGCCCCAGGGAGTGGTGCCGGCCACAGCGCGAGTTGCCTATCGGCATCCGTTGGCATTCCTGAAAGCCAACTTGACGATGAGCATGTATCCCCTGGTCAAGACGCCAGAACTGGCACGGGAGTTCCTTTTCTCTGCGGGTATGCCAGAGGAGAAGGTGAGGGGATACCATTCGCGACTACAAGATGAGTCGTATCGTGCCTATCTGGACATGATGGGGTTGAGCTTGCCTCGGCCCAGGCGGGTGAAAACACCGCTTTTGGTGTTAGGGGCGGCAGAGGACCGTATCATTTCGGCCGGAGAAGTGGAGGCGACGGCGCGGGCATACGGGACGAAGGCGGAGGTCTTTCCCAACATGGCACATGACATGATGTTGGAGGAGGGTTGGCAGACGGTGGCGGAACGGATAGTGGGTTGGCTGACCGAGCAGAGCCTGTAATGGTCACCGGTTCAGAGACGGTCGTGGGCAAGCAAGGACTTGCGTCCAACACGCGCGTGCAGCCGACCGGCTGATCGATGGTGTTCCTCCTGCTGCGTTTCGTTTCCGCGGCTATTGGGGGGAACACGGCGAAACCCGGCGGCGGCTGATGCGCGGTCCGTTGGGCGCCTACTGACTGAATCCAAGGAGGGAGGGTCATGGACGATACTCCACAAAGCTGGCACTACGGCCTCATGGCTCGATGGTGGGCCGAGTTCAACACGGACGGCCCCGAGATTGGCTACTTCAAGGGCCTGATCGAGCGCTTTGGCGAACCTGCGCTTGACGTTGGCTGTGGCACGGGCCGGCTCCTGATCCCCTTTCTGCGCGCCGGCTTGGATGTCGACGGTTGTGACATCTCGTCCGACATGCTGGCTCTCTGTGCCCAGAGGGCCGAGGCGGAGGGCTTTCGCCCGCAGCTATTCGCACAGGCGATGCACCAGCTATCCCTGCCCCGCTGCTACAGATCCATCGTTGTCTGTGGTGCTTTCGGCATAGGGGGTTCTCTAGCCCAAGACCAGGAAGCGCTCCATCGACTCTTCCGTCATCTGGCCCCCGGGGGAGCCGTGTTCATCGACTACTATGTCCCCTACAAGGATGCCGATGAATGGCGCTACTGGGTGAAGGAGGAAAGGGAAAAGCTCCCGGAGCCGTGGCCATCGAGTGGGCAGCGCGAGATCACACGGAGCGGAGAAGAGATGGAGCTACGCGTCAGGCTTGTGGCTCTCGATCCGCTGGAGCAAGTAGCAACCCGTCAGATTCAGGTGATCCTGCGGCGAGGCGGCCAGGCCGTTCAGCAAGAAGAGCGCACACTTCTTGAGCGCCTCTACTTCAGGAACGAGCTTCTGGCCATGCTGGCCGCAGCAGGCTTTCGGGACGTCGAAGTGCGCGAGGGTTACACCGGCAACCACGCCTCTCCTCACAGCGGGATTCTTGTCTTCATTGCCCGGAAGGAATAAAGTCAGCGATAGAGCTTGACCAGCTCCTCCAGCCGTGCCGCACGGATCGATGGATCTTCGCTGCCCCGGCTCCGGTCTTGTCTGCACGCCTGAAGGATCGTGTCGAATTGAGCGTGGTCAAGCCAATAGTCACTGGCACGGTTGAACTGAATGGCCTCTCGCGACCTGGCGATCTTGTGACGGAGCGCTGACGATGGGGTGGTAGAGTGGAGGTGAATGGAGAAACAGACGAGATGGATCTGGCATGCCCTCGGACGCAGGGCGCCCGAGGGCATGCTCCATCGTCCTCCGCCGGGAGCTGCCCGGTCCGGGCAACGGCCCGGTTTCGCACGCAGCAGAGCGACTACCTCACGACCAACGGCAGATAGACCGCCTGCTCTCCCCCGGCCGTCGCGTGCACCGGACCGTGCAGCGCCGTGTGCCCGTGGCAGATCCACGTCCTCCAGCCAGTAGTAATAGATTGTGCCCCGGCGCCAGCCCATCTCTCGTCCAGCCACTCATACGCCGCCCCAAAGGGGGAGCCGGGTGGCACCTGCGTCGGGATGAGTGTCTCGTTCAGCCGCGCCATCGGGCCCGCGTCCGAGTCGGCGCGGTAGAGGTTGAACCCCAAGTTGTCGATCTCCTGGCTCGTCTCCCAGGTGACCAGGATCGCCGCACTCAGCGGCACGGCCTCGAACGACTTCAGGTGTACCCAGGTCGGCCCAGGGCCGCCGTACCAGAAGCCGGCCGAAAGGGCGACCGACCCGTAGGCCGACCCGCCCACGATCGCCTGGCCCACAGTGTCGCTCACCGTCACGTCGCCGCCCGTCGAGGTCCCGCCGGCGCCGGCGATTACCCACCAGTCGATCTCCGTGCCCCCCTGGGCGGCGGCCTCGCCGGCCGGGCCGCGCGGCGCGGCGATGCCACCCAGGAGGAGCGCCCCCACCAGAAGGAAGCAGGCAGCCCGCCATGGGCAGAGGCGGCCCCCCGCAACCGCCCCGCCCTGCCGTCGCGCGTGTCTCACCTTACACCTCCCGTCCGGCGCCGGGCGGCCCATGAGCCACCGGCGACCACCAGCCCGCCGGCGAGCAGCAGCCAGGGGACGGGTAGGCGGGCGCCGGCCGCGACGGGCTTGCCGGCGGCCGCTTCCAGGGCGGTCAGGCGCGCGTCCAGGCTGGCGTTCTGCTTCCGCAGGGTGTCAATCTGTTCTTGCTGGCTGGCGTTCTCGGCCTTGAGCGCCTGGTTCTCGGCATATAGCGCCTGGATGGCCGCCAGGGCCACGCCGTCGGCGTCGACGGTCGTGATGTGGGTGTCGTTCTCGCCCACGCCAAAGGCAGCGTAGAAATCCTGCGCCATGGGGCCGATGTGGCGGATGGAGTCGTCCTGGGTCTTGTAGTTCCAGGTGCTCACCGGCACCTGCGCCAGGCTTGCCAGGAGCGCCTGAGAGTCGACCTCTTTCACATTCTCCTTGAGGTTCCGGTCGCTCACGGAGGACCAGGAGCCGCCGCCGGCCGCGACGGCCACCCCGGTGGTCATGGTAGCGTTGGTGTAAAAGGTCACCCCGCCGCTGGCGCGCGCCACCCACTGGTCGCGGGCGGTGCAGGCCACCTCGGAAATGTTGGCGTCCGCCCAGACGAAGCAGCCTGCGAAGTTGGCTTTGGCGAAGCTTCCCGCGGCAAAGCTCCCGTCCCCGCCGGCCGAGTTGTACGCGCCGCCTGGCACCGTGCCCATGTAGCCGGCGGTGTTGTGAAAGCCCCCGCCGACGGTGGAACTGTCGCCGCTGGCGGTGTTCGCAGCCCCCCCGCCGACGGTGGCATAGGTGCTGCTGGCGGTGTTCGAAGACCCCCCGCCGACGGTGGAACTGTCGCCGCTGGCGGCGTTCTCAACCCCCCCACCGACGGTGGCATAGGTGCCGCTGGCGGTGTTCGAAGACCCCCCGCCCACGGTGGCACCTGGCTCGTCCCAGGTAGAACCCGCGCTGTCGCCTGCCTGGTTGTCTATTCCCCCTCCCACCGTGCCATAGTTGTCCGTGACACGGTTGGGGTAAGAAGAGATTCCTCCACCCCCGATGGCCGCGCCGTACACCCCCGACGTGAGCCAGTTCCCGCTATACCCGCCGATCAGGTTGGGGCTGGTGGCGTTGGGCTCCAGCCGCAATGCCCGAACGGCGTTGACCTTGATCTCCAACGCCTGGTTGTCGCTGGTGCCCAGGTAGTTCGTCCCCGGCGTCGTGCTGGCATTACCCGTCAGCGACCATCCTGCGCCGCCCCCCACCGTTTCCCTCGCAGGTCACCAGCCCATCGGACCGCACCACGCGGATGGCGCTTCCCTCCGCGCACGTGCCGTGTACCCGGAGCTGCGCCACCAACGGGTCGACGGAAAGCGTGACGTCGCCGCTTGTCCCACCGCCCATCAGGCCCGTGCCGGCAGTCACCGCGCTGATGTCGCCGCTGCCGACCGCTTCACATGTCACCAGCCCATCGGACCGCACCACGCGGATGGCGTTTCCCTCCGCGCACGTGCCGTGTACCCGGAGCTGCGCCACCAACGGGTCGACGGAAAGCGTGACGTCGCCGCTTGTCCCACCGCCCGCCAGGCCCGTGCCGGCAGTCACCGCGCTGATGTCGCCGCTGCCGACCGCTTCACATGTCACCAGCCCATCGGACCGCACCACACGGATGGCGTTTCCCTCCGCGCACGTGCCCTGTACCCGGAGCTGCGCCACCAACGGGTCGACGGAAAGCGTGACGTCGCCGCTTGTCCCACCGCCCGCCAGGCCCGTGCCGGCAGTCACCGCGCTGATGTCGCCGCTGCCGACCGCTTCACAGGTCACCAGCCCATCGGACCGCACCACGCGGATGGCGTTTCCCTCCGCGCACGTGCCGTGTACCCGGAGCTGCGCCACCAACGGGTCGACGGAAAGCGTGACGTCGCCGCTTGTCCCACCGCCCGTCAGACCCGCGCCGGCGGCCACGGCGCTGATGTCGCCGCTGCCGGTCGCCTCGCAAGTCACCGTCCCGTCGGCGGCGACCGTTCGGACGGCGCTGCCGGCGGCGCAGGTGCCGCTCACCCGCCGCTGCAGGTAGGCCGTGTCGGCGGAGAAGGTGGTGCCCGCCAGCGTCAGCCCCGTGCCGGCGCTGTACGTGGTGTTGTCGTCCGCCTCGCACGCCACCGTCCCGTCGGCGTTCACCACGCGGACGGCGTTGCCGGCGCTGCAGATGCCGCTGACCCGCGCCTGGAGCACGGAGGTGTTGGCAGAAAAGGTCGTGCCCGCCAGCGTCAGCCCGCTGCCGGCGCTGTAGGTTGTGTTGTCGTCCGCCTCGCACGTCACCGTCCCGTCGGCGTTCACCACGCGGACGGCGTTGCCGGCGCTGCAGGTGCCGCTGACCCGCGCCTGGTATGCGCTGCCCTGTTGCCCGTCCAGCGTATCGGCATTGGCCGCCTCCTGCGCCTGGAGCGCGTAGGGCGCGGCCGCGATGTGCCGGTCGGGGCTCAGCATCTGGAACGACCCCCCATCGCTGCTGAACCAGACCCGCAGCCAGCGGTCGGTCCCGCTAAAGGCGCTCGCGGGCAGCTCGGTCATGTTCTCCAAAGTCGTGTCGCCCAGCAGCACGCTGAAGAGGCCGTTGCTGACCGTCAACTGCACGGCCTTGTCTGGCTCGCTTCCCGCCAAGGACGTGCCGTCGTTCGACCAGTAGGAGGTTGTGCCAGCCGAGTTCACGACGGCGAGCTTGAAGTAGCCCTCGCCCTTGTAGGGCGTCCCGTCGACTTGCACCTGCCCCTGGTAGCTCACCAGCGTGGGCGCCCCGCCTTCGGTCCCGCCCTCCTGCTGGGAGAGGGCCGGTCCCTCCTGCGCCGCCGCCAGCCCCAGGCTGCCCAGCAGCACACCGATCACCGCCACAACCAACAGCCGGACTACTCGCTTCTTCATTTTGGTGTCCTTTCATCCCGATTCGGCTCGTTACGGCTTTCCTGCCCAGGCGAATCACAACCCGACGATTGTTTGGTCCTTCTCATCCAGTTTACTCCGGCATCGTCAGGAGATCGTCAGGAAATCGTCAGGAGCGGTGTGTCGCGACCGGCGAGGACCCGATCGAAGGTGCCATGCGAGGGAGTGCCGTCCCGCGGGCCGTCTGGAGGGGCTCCTCAATTCCAGGGCTGTCATGCCGACGGCCCTGTCGCAAGAGGATGGCGCCGGGCTCTCTAGTCCTGGCGCAGTTCCAGGACCTCTGCCACCGTGTCCTGGAAGGGCCTGGCGGCTCCGCGCGCCCAGGCCTCGGCGAAAGCGGTCTCGCCGAGCTGCGCGCGGCAGGCCGCGACCAGAGAATCGTGGGCGGCGCGATCCACCGGCGGGAGCGGCGCGCCGATCCCCTCGCGCAGGGCGTGCGCCGTGCCGAGCAGCATCGCCGCCTGCCCGCCGTCCCCCAGGACCGCGCTCAGGGCGCCCAGCTCCTCGAGCGTGCAGGCGATGCCCAGCTTGTGGCCGAGCGTCCGGAACAGCCCCAAGCCTTCCCTCAGCAGCTCGGACGCCGGCACGACCTGGCCCAGCGTGCGCTTCACCCGACCCAGGGCGACGAGCGACCGCGCCAGGTCGGGTTTGAACTGCCCTTCCCGCGCCAGCGCCGTCGTCTCACTCCAGCAGCGTCATGGCGGCCGCGGCATCGCCTTCATAGTGCGCCAGCAGACCCCGGAAGTAACACGCCAGCGCCTGGAGCCATTTGTTCTCGGACGTCCCCAAGCGATCGGAGGCTGCCTGGAGGTGGGATCGCGCCGCGGTCAGGTCTCCCTGAGAGATGGCGTGTTCCGCCAGGTAGCACAGCACCTCGGATCTCCCACAGGCTACGCCCATGCGCTTCGATACACCTGCAGGGCCTCGTTCAAAGCAGGACTGAGCGGTCGAGTATTCCCCCAGGATCCGGTGCAGGCAGCCAAGATTGGTGAGCGCTCCCGCCATCTCCAGCGGGTGTCCGATCTCTCGGGCAATGGCCAGGCCCCTCTCAAGGCGTGCGCGGGCGGCCGCGTACGCCCCACTTCGCATGTCGAAACTACCCAACGAAGTCAGCACACTGGTCAGGATGCACCTTTCCCCCAAGTCCTCCAGGATCGCGGCGCTTTCTTCGAGCATGGCCCGCCCTGCCGGATCGCCAGCGTAATCCGCCAGGGCACTTCCTAACCTGCACAATGCCCGAGCCTCCCCCCACCGGTCACCTGCTCTGCGGCAGATGGCCAGTGCCTCCTCCAGACGAGCCCGACCCAGGCCCGCTTGCCCTTCCCAGACCAGCATGAGCCCGCTAACAGAAAGCGCCTCGCGCAAGGCCAAGCTCATCGCCAAGTTCCCGGCAAATCGCCGCGCTTTCCTCCACCGGCAGGCGCGCCGCCGCGACGTCTCCTACCGCGTACAGGAGCGAGCCTCTTCCAACCAGAGCCGCGGCCCTGGCCGCCGTGTGTCTTTCCGGGCTTTGCTGGAGAGCTTGGGTGAGCCAAGCGCGCCCTTCGTGGAAATGCCCGCGCAGCAGCCAAAATCGGCGCAACGCTCCCGACAGCCGCAGCGCCGGCTCATCCCCGCCCGGCGCCTGCACGATCGCTCTCGAGAGCCCATTCCAGCGCGGCGCGCAGGTTGTCATGCTCCTGCTCCAACCGCCCCAGCCATTCCAGTTGGTCGCGGCCCTTCAGTCCCTGCACGGCCGCCTCGGCCAAGGCCAGGAAGTAGTCGAAGTGGCGCCTCTGCGCCGCCGCATGCGCGCCGGCGTCGGCCGCCAGGCGACCGGCGCCGTACTGGCGGACCAGCTCGTGCAGCTCGTAGCGGCCGGCTCCGCCTCGCCGCAGCAGCGCCCGGCTCACCAGAATGGACAGGACGGGCAGCGAGGCGCCGGCTACATGCTCGGCCGCCCCCCGGCTGAACCCTCCCCGAAAGACCGAGAGCTGCGCCAGCACCTCCCGCTCCTTGGCCGAAAGCTTCTGCCAGGTTTGGTCAAAGACCACGCGCATGCTGCGATGCCGCTCCGGGAGGTCGCGCGCGGAAGCGCTCAAGAAATCCAGGCTGGCCTCGATCTCCCGGGCGATCTCCGCCGGCGATAGCACCCTCGACCAGGTCGCCGCCAGCTCGATCGCCAGCGGCATCCCCTCCACCAGGCGGCAAAGCTGCGCAATCGCCGCCAGGTCTGCCGTGCCGAAGGCGAGTCCGGGCGAGGCGCGCCGGGCGCGCTGCACGAACAGCGCGACGGCAGCGAATCCATCCGCATTTTCCGCATTCTCCACCTCGGGAAAGGCCAGCCCCCAGACCTCGAAGACCCATTCCCCCTGCAGGTCGAGCGCTTCTCGCGAGGTGACCAGCAGCTTGACCCCCGGCGCGCGCCGGAGGATCTCGAACACCAGCTCCGCGATATTCGCTTGAGGGGGTCCTTCTACCAGGAGCTGCTCCACGTTGTCCAGGACCAACAGCATCTGCTTCTCGGACAGGTAGTTGAGGAGCTGGTCCCTGGGATCGCCCGGGCCGTAGAACTGGAGGCGGACGGCGCCGGCCACCGCCGGGATGGCTGCTGCGACAGAGCCAACGGAGGCCAGGGGGACGAAGGCGACCCCATGAGAGAAGGCCGCCCGCTGCTGCCGGGCAGCCTGGAGGGCCAGGCGCGTCTTGCCGATGCCGCCCGGACCCACCAGGCTGATGCAGCGGCACTCCGGGTCGGCGATGAGCCGGTCCAGCTCGAGAAGCTCCTGCTCTCGTCCGTGAAAGGAGGTCAGCGACACGGGCAGGTTGTCGATGGGGGCCGCCGGATGCGAGGGGCTGGCTCCTCCCTGGCCTTGAGCCTGCCCGCACGGATCTGCTCGGCCAACTCGCGCGTCCCGGCAGACGGCTCCACGCCCAGCTCCTCGGCCAGGACGCGCCGGCACGCCTCGTACTGGGCCAGGGCGGCAGCGCGCTGCCCGTCCAGCGCCAGGGCGCGCATCAACTGGCAATGCGCTTCCTCTCGCCACGGGTCCAGCTCCAACTGGCGCAGGGCGTGGCGCCGCGCCGCCTGGAAATCCCCGTGCCGCTCGTAATACTCCGCCAGCTCGCCGTGGGCATCCAGCGCCTGCTGGTGCACGCTCTCGCGCTGGACCAGCGCCCACTGCTCAAACTCGGCGCTGTCTTCGAGAAAAAAGCCCTGCAGGAACTCACCGCGATAGAGCTTGACCATCTCTTCCAGCCGCGCCGCACGGATCGAAGCATCTGTCGCTGCCCCGGCTCCGGTCCTGTCTTGCATGCCTGAACGATTGCGTTGAACTGGGCCAGGTCCAGCGCAAAGTCACTGGCGCGGTTGAGCTGGATGGCCTCTCGGGAGATGAGGAGATAGGGAGGCCGGGCAGTCTGGTCGCCGATTGCCCGGCGCAGGTTGAAGAGGGCCTGCCGCAGGCTGTGGCGGGCGACCTGCTCGGGGCACTCGGGCCACAACAGGCCGACCAGGGACTCTCTGCGATGCGGGCGGTCCGCTTCTACCGCCAGGTAGACCAGGAGCGCACGAACCTTGTCCGATTCCAGCATCGCAACCGGCGTATCGTCTATCGAGACTTGCAGCGAACCCAATACGCTGAGCGAGAGGTGTGCCATTCGGCCTCTCCTACGCACTTGTGCAGAGAGCCTTGATGTTCTTGGCGAATTGTACAACAGAAACGGGAAACGGGCAACCTTCCTGACGATCTCCTGACGATGTCCTGACGATGCCGTGATACAGTGGCTGCAAATGAAAGAGCGACCGATGCAAACCCATGAGAACCAGCAACCGAACCGCAGCCGCTCGTACATACTCCGCCTGTGGTGCGCGGGTGAGCCCCAGGCGGCCGAGTGGCATGCTTCGCTGGAGGACCCGTCCACCAGGGAGCGGCTTGGCTTCTCCAGCCTGGAGCAGTTGTTTGCGTTCGTGATGGAGCTATGTGAAGGACACTGCGGGACCTCTTCTCGCCGAGGATCCATCCGATGACTGGCGACCCATATCGTCAGTTGTGCGAGAAGTGGGTTGTCGGGCAAGGCCTGTCCTGAATAGGAAGGAGGTGAGGCGAAAGAACACAACAAGATAGGGCTCCCTGCATTGTTTGGTCGAGGCTCACGAAGAGACGGCCTTGGGCAGAAGAACGCTGCCCTGGCAAACAGTAGAAAGGAGAAATACCATGGAAACAAAGGCACACGTCAATCGATTGGGTAGACCGGCCCGGCGCTCGGGCTATGCAAGGCATCCGCTGTGGCTACTGGCGAGCGTCGCCGCCGTGCTAGCCATGATCCCCTGGGCATTGGTGCCGGCTCAGCCAGCGGCAGCCGAGGCCCCGCTGGAGTGCAGCGAACACACTCTCGATGTCACTCTGGCCCCCGGTGCGCTCGACACCTTCCATGTCGTCGGAACGCTCTGCTCGAAGGGGCCGGCCGCGGGCAAGACCATCCAGCTCTTGCTCCACGGCGCCACCTACGCCCGGTACTACTGGGATTTCCCCTATCAGACCGAGCACTATTCGTACGTCCGCGCGGCGGCCAAGCGCGGCTATGCCACCTTCAACCTCGACCGCATCGGCAACGGCGCCAGCGATCACCCGGCCGGCAACCTCGTCGACTTTGACGCCAATGGGTTCGTCGTCCACCAGGTGGTCCAAGCCCTGCGCGCCGGTGGGGTCGGCTCGACGAGCTTTGAGAAAGTCATCGTCGTCGGCCATTCGATGGGTTCTTTCACCGCCCTCAACTACGCCGGCAACTTTCCAGGCGAGGCCGACGGCATCATCCTCACCGGGTTTGTGCACGATATGAACTGGCCCTATGTCCAAGCCGCGCTGCCGCAGGTCATGTATCCGGCCACATTCGATCCGAAATTCGCCGGCCAGTTCCCGAATTTCGACTACATAACCAGCGTGCCGGGCACCCGCGGCATGGCCTTCTATTACCTGCCCAACACCGATCCGGGGGTGCTCGCGGTCGACGAGGACCTCAAGCAGACGGTGACCGTCGGCGAGCTGAACGGTTTGCTGATCGTCTACGATCCAATCTCTTTCCAGATCACAGGGCCGGTCCAAGTCGTCGTCGGCCAGTACGACTCTCTCTTCTGCGGCAACCTCGTGAACTGCTCCGACAAGGCCGCAGTGCAGACCTACGAGGAAGGCTGGTTCGGCGCCTCGGCGTGTGTTGACACAGCCGTGATCGACGACGCGGGCCACGACCTCAACTTGCATAACAACGCCCATGCTGCCTATGCCAAGATGCTGGCCTGGGCCGACCGACACGTTGGACGCACCGCGCGCACGCCGTCAGAGCCTTGCGGTACGCCCTGAAGCCGGTTGCACCGCGTACCCGAAAGGGCAAGTCGCTGGGGGCCGACTCGACGGGGCACCCGGTTCTTGGGGGAAGGGGGTGGTAGTGATGCCACCTCCTTTACCCACCTGTGCCCCCTCTGGGTTCAGGCCGGGCCGGCCATCCCGCAGGGAAGCGATGTCGTGGTTGTGCCGCCCGCCACGTACACGACGTCGTCGGTCACCATCTCGTCCTCAAAGCCGTACTGCCGGATCAGCTCGGGATCGTAGCCGATGAGGAGGAGGCACAGGGCTGCCCTGCCCTTCGACGATAGCGTTGGTGGCCAGCGTGGTGGACAACGCCGCCAGCTTCACCTCGGACGGATCAGGCGCGTCGCGTTCTCGCAGGGCCGCGTCGAGGGCCTCACCAATGCCGATAGACAGGTCGCGGCGCGTGGTCAGGGCCTTCGCCGAACAGAGGATCCGGCCCGTCGCAACCTCCACGAGCGCCGCGTCGGTGTAGGTACCGCCGGTGTCGATGCCCAGAGCAATGGTCATCGTGGATCCTCGGTATGATAGCCTCCGGCGTAGCCTCACATCTGGGCGTCACGCCGGAGGCTATGCCAGACACTACGTGTCTTGCGGGATGCGGTGGCCCTTAATGCTGCACCTAGCTGCTTGAGGCCTTCCATCTGCGCGTACAAGGACAGGCCAACCAGAATCAGCGGCAACGCCAGGAGGGCGAACAATCCCCCGAGTAGCTTCATGAGTGAGGCAAGCCCAACCGCGGCTTTGACGTCAACCAGTCCAAGCTTCTGGTCAGAAAGGTAGACATACATACCGCTGGCGTCTTCGCCCGCCTTTATTTGGGGTTCAACCGCAGCGGCCAGGGCCTTTTGGGACTCTTTGACTGAGTCATACGTGGGGTCTAGCTGGTCGAGGGTCAAAGGGGCGATTTGCTCTTTGATTTGTGACGTGGCGCTGGTGCCCTGTACGAACATAAAGACCCCGGCAGCAAGGATTAGTAGCCCTATGACCATCACAATGATCGGTATTACTCCTACTAGCTTTTTCATCGTTCCGTCTCCTTTTTTGCTTCTTTTGTCAGTTGACAATCACGCAACTTGCTCTGCCGGATTCATTTCTTGATTTCGTCCATGCAGCCTCCTTTCTCGGGAACCGGCGACTAGAGGAACTGGGCCCCTATCTCCTTCCACCGCTCCACGATCGCCCGGTTTTCCGGCACGTTCTCCAGGAAGGACCGTCGCCAGTCTGGGTCGCTGATCATCTCACTGCGCCGCATCAGCTCGCGGTAGCCCGCTTCGATCACTTCGCGCGCGGTGACGCCCGGTGCCCCGGCTGCCTCCACCACGTCCGCGACGTAGGAATAGGCCTCGGCGGACGTTGCCATCCCTTCCGTGCCGTGCTCGCGCAAGTAGCGCCATACCTCCAGCGCCAACTCACGCGCCTCGTCCGGCTGTCCCAGGCGCAAGGCCATGTGCGCCCTTGTGGCCTGCGCGTCGAAGCGGTCCGCCTCCAGGCCGATCTCGGCATACCCGGCGCAGGCTGCCGCGCCGTATTCCGCGGCCAGCGCCAGACTTCCGGCTGCCTCGTGGATACAGGCCAGCATCGCCTGGCACCCGGCGCGGCCATATGCCTCGCCGATTGCCGAGAAGCTGGCGAGCGCCTGCTCTTCGGCGCGAGCGGCTGCGTCCAGGTCGCCGGTGTGGAGGTAGACGAATCCAAGATTGAACATCAGATAGGCCCGGCTCCTGACAGAGCCGGCCAGAGCCACCAATTCCAGGCCCGCCAGCAGCGTATCGCGGGCCTGGGCATAGAATCCGGCGTTGGCATAGGTGACGCCCAGGTGCCCGTGGTACTGGCTCTCGCGGTCCAGCTGCCGGACCGGGCTCTGCCTGGCGGACTCCAGACTCTGGATCAGGGACTGTGCGGCGCGAGCCAAGTCGCCGAGCTCGGAATAGTACAGGGCAACGGCGGCGCTGGCGTAGGCCCTGGCACTGTCATCCTGCACCTCCTGGAGCAGAGCCTGCGTCCTTTCCACGGCCTTGAGGGCAGCCGCCCAATCGTCCAGCCGCATCAGGGCGGTCATCTGGTACGCCAGCGCTTCGACCTCCAAGGCCGGGGCGGCGGCGTGGCCTGCGGCCACAGCGGCTGCTTGCCCGGCCCCCAATTGCCCCTGGAAGTCGGCCTGCGATCCGGCAAACCGCGCCCGGCGCAGGAGCGCCTGCGCCCGGAGCGCGTCGTCGTCCAGGGCATCGGCCAAGTCGAGCAGAGCCGTGACGTCGGCCTGTTGCGCTGCCCGGTCTCCTCTGTAGAACAGGACCGTCTCGCGCCCCAGGAGGGCCTGCCAGCGCCGCGCGCCGTCCAGCGGCCCTATGTGGGCCAGGGCGCGGTCGAAAAAGGCCGTGGCTTCCTCTACTGCCCCCTGCGCCGTGGCGCGCTCCCCTGCCCGCAGCCAGAAGTCGATCGCCTGGGCCGGGAGGCCGGCGCAGGCATAGTGCTCGGCCACCACCTCGGGCTGTGTCTCGACGACGTGTGGAAAGTGCGCTTCCAGGGCCTCGGCGATGCGCCGGTGATGGTCCTGCCGCGTGCTCTTGAGCAGCGAGGCGTAGGCGGCTTCCTGGATCAGGGTATGCCTGAACGCGAGCCTCGCGTCCGAGCTACGATCCTGCGCGTTGACCAGATCGGCCTCGACGAGCACCTCGAGATCGTCGAGCAAGCGCTGCTCGTCAAATGGAACAACGGCGCGAAGGATGGAGTACGAGAACTCGCGGCCCAGCACGGCCGCCCACTGCGCAGTCTCCATCGCCGCGCCCGCATGCTCAAGGCGCACCCTGAGCGGATCGCGCAGGGGCGCCGGAATCCGCAAAGCGGTTGCGGCTGTGGACGTTTCAAGGGTCTGCGGCTCAAGAATGGCCCTGGTCAGCTCCTCCACGAAGAGCGGCACCCCATCGGATCGTTGCACGATGCTGCGGCGGACCTCATCGGACAGGGCCACGGCGCCCGCGACGCTCGACACGATGCTCCCGGCATGGCCGGGGCTGAGCGGCCCGAGTGTCAGGGAGTGCAGATGCCTGCTGGGCGGCCACGGACAGACGAACGTGGGACGACAGGTGAGCAGCAGCAGGCACGGAACGGCCGCGAGTGAGTCGAAGGACCGGCCAAGCCACTCGACGGTGGCGGGGTCGCTCCAGTGCAGGTCCTCGACCACCACCACCAGCGGACGGCGCTCCGCCTGCCTTTGCAGCAAGGCGACCGAAACCTCACGCATGCGCTCACGCTGGTCCGGCGTGATCGTCTGCGGCGCAGGCGGATCGGTGGGCAGCCCCAGCAGCAAGGACAGGAGCCAGCTCGCTCCCGGCCAATCCAGGCCGAGGTACGTGAGCATCGTGTCGAGCCGGTCACGCTTGACCTCGGGAGCATTGCCGGCCCCGAAGCCGAGGAGCCGTTCGAGCAGGCGGATGATGGGATACAGGCCGGTATTCTGAAAGTAGGGCGAGCAGTGGCTCTCCAGCCAACGGCTCGCCGCACTATGGCTCGCTGCCTGCAACCTGGCCTCAAGCTCCCACAGCAGCCGTGACTTGCCGATGCCCGGCTCGCCGCGGATCAGGACCACCTGCCCTCTGCCGGCCGGCAGCCGGCCGGCGAGCGCGAGGAGCCGGCTCAGCTCGTCCTCGCGGCCGACGAAAGGAGTCAGGTCGCGGCCCAGCGCCAGGCAATCGAGACGGCTCTGCACGTCGCTTTCGCCGAGCACCTGGCAAACCTCGGCCGTGCGATCCTGGCCGGGGAGTGTCCTTTGCCCGAGCTCCTGGCAGCGGAACCAGCCATGCACGAGGCGCTCGGTAGACGCCGTGATCAGCACAGTCCCGGGCTCGGCCAGCCCCAAGCAGCCGCGCGCCACGCCGGGCACGTCGCCGGCCGGCTCACGCGCCTCCACTTCGGGTCCATGGCCGCCGGCGACCACCATGTCGCCGGTGTGGATGCCGATCCGAATCGGGCCGGTTTCCTCGGACGCCGCGACCAGGGCCAGCCCTGCCCGAACGGCACGCCGCGCCGCGTCTTCGTGGGCGAGCGGATAGCCGAAATAGATCAGGCATTCGTCGCCGTGGCGCTGCTGCCGGTGGCCCCCGTGACACTCGAGGATCGCCTGGCAGGTGGCTCGGCAGCGCGCCATCCGTTGGTGGCTGCCTTCTGGATCGCCGCGGCCGGCCGGGTCCCACGGGCTGCACACGAGCGCCGTCACCTGGCCCCGGATGTGCCCGCCCACAGGCGTGACCTGTCCCGTGGAGGCAGGGCCATTGTGCAGTTTAGGAGCAGCCTCTTTGCCGAGCTGCCCCGACTGGATCTGCCGGAAGAGCGCGGCAGCCTCCGACGATGGGCCAAAGCCGAACTCCTCGGCCAGTACCCGGGTGTAGGCCGCGTACTGCTCCAAAGCCGCTGCGGCCTGGCCTTGCCGCGACAGCGCCCGCATCATCTGCAAGTGGCCCTGCTCGTTCCACGGCTCGAGTGCAACCAAGCGCCCCGCGTAGCGCTGCACCCACTCCTGCTCCCCCCGGCCCTCGTGATAGGCGGCCAGCCGGGCCAGCACCTCCACCGCCTGGCGGTGCAGCCTCTCCTGTTGGACCAACTCCCACTCTTCAAAGCCGACGCAGCCACGTAGAAAGAACCCGGCCAACAGATCGCCCCGATACAGGGCTGCCGCCTGGCGCAGCCACTGCATGCAAGCTGGGCAGGTCTGAGCATCGGGGTGGTGATGGCGCCGGCAGGCGCGAAGCAGCTCGGCGAACGATGCAACGTCGAGATTAAAGTCGCTTTGCGGATTGAACTGGAGATCTTGAGCGGTGAGCAGCAGAAATGGTTGGCGCGCGGCGTTCGCAGCCGCCTTGGGCTCGCGCAGAGTGCCGCGCAGGCGCAACAAGGTCTGGCTGAGGTTGTGGGCGGCCTTCTTTTCGGGGGCGTCGGGCCAGAACATCCCGGCCAGCTCCGAGCGGCGATGCGGGCGGTCGGACTCGACCGCCAGGTAGGCCAGGAGTGCCCGCGCCTTGTCGGTGCCGAACGCCGTCACAAGCTCGCCGTCGAGCCTGGCCTCGAACGCGCCCAGCAGGAAGAGCGACAGGTGTGGCATCATCTTCTCCGGTGGCCATCTGCAGGCCGTGCCCCCGGACAGCAGGCACCCTGGCGCCGGCCCGCACGACAACGGCGCTATGATACCAACAAGAGGCCGCAAGGTCAAATCGCGATGCCGAGCGCCGGCCGGCGCCAGGAGCCGGCCCGGCTTGGCTGCCCGGACCCGGCGGCGCACGTTGTGATAGTTTTGTGACAGAGCCGGTGTATCCTCTGTGAAATGGAGAGCCCGCACATGTCAAGCGCCTGCGACGACTACGCCTCGTTTCTCCTCCGGTTCCAGCGCGTCAAGAGGGACAGCGAGGAGCGCACCTGGACGGCACGCATCCAGAGCACAGAAACGGGTGAGCTGTATTGGTTTCCCGACGTGGAGGTCCTGATCAGGTTTCTTCGGGATGAGTTTGGTGTTGAGAGGACGGGAGGGTGATCGTATGTCGCAAGGTGGCATCCACATGTCAGTTTTCCCAGTTCGCGCCACGGTCCGCCGCCTCTGGCCGGCCGCGCTGGCCTGCCTGGTCTTGTGGCTGATCTTGCCGGCGGGCGCTGCCCTGGCCGCTCCCGTCGCGCCCGATGAGGTGCAGCTCACCCAGCCCGACGGCACCGTGTTCAGTGCCATCCCCTTTGGCGACGAGTGGTACAGCGGCTACGAGCACCGAGGGCCATACCATCCTGCTCGACGGCCGCAGTGGCTACTGGACCTATGCCGAGCAGGACAAGGACGGGAGTCTGGTGCCTGGGCCGTGGAGGGCCGGCCTCGATCCGCTGCCCGCGAATTTCCCGCCCAGCCTGCGCGACCGCGTCGCCCTGGCAGACGCCGCGCGACGGCGCGACGAAGCGCAGCCGCCCGGACCCGACGTCTGGCCCGGATCGCCTGGGCTCGGGCAAGGTGCTGATCATCCTCATGGACTTTACCCCGTCCACCTCGCGCGGCACGACCGACGCCCAGTGGTACGCCGAGTTCTTTGACAACACGCCGGGCGCCAAGAGCGTCAAGAGCTGGTACGAGCAGGCGTCTTTTGGCAACTTTACGTGGTCCCCGTTTCGGAAACCTATGGCACGGCGAACGACGGCGTCATTGCCGTGACGCTGCCCTATGCCAACGCCTACCCGTGGGCCGGCAAGACCGAGCGCATGAGCGTACGGGATACGCTGATTGCCGCCGATCCCTACGTCAACTATGGCGCGCTCGATACGAATGGCAACGGCAGCCTGGACAACACCGAGCTGCACCTGGTGATCATCGTGCGCGGCTTCGAAGAAATCCTACGGCGGGACGGGCGGGGCGTGCACGCCGAACGTGTGGGGCCACCGCTGACTCGTGCAGACGGGCGCTTGCGCCTACTGCACCCCCGTGCTGGACGGGGTGACGGTCGGCGCCACGGCCTACAACGGCGGCTACACGCGGGAAGGTGAGTGGCACGAGTATATCAGCGATGGCTGCGACGGCAGCGCCCCGGGGCACAGGGCCACCATGGGCATCATGGTCCACGAGCTGGGGCACGACATCGACTGGGCCGATACGTACGACACCGACGGCAGGCTCGGCCGGTGTGGGCAACTGGTGCATCATGGCCGGCGGTTCCTGGGGAAAGGCGTCAGGCGACCTGTATTCGGGCAGACACCTGTCCTTGCCGAACCCCTTCCTGAAGTGGTACCAGCACTGGCTCACGCCGGTGCAGTTGAGCGCGCCGCAGACGGGCGTGGCGCTGCCCAACTCCGCCCAGAACCCGGTTGCCTACCTGCTCGGCGCCAACCCGGGGGGCATCGACTGGGATTTCGGCAATGCCTCGGGCACGGGAGAGTATTTCCTCGTCGAGAACCGGCAGCAGGTGGGCTTTGACGCCGGCTTGTGGAAGATCAGCAGCAGCGCCAAGGGCTGCATGATCTGGCACGTCGACGAGACGCGGACCTACACGAACACGCCAACGCCAACCCGACGCGCAAGCTGGTGGACGTGGAAGAGGCCGACGGCCCACCCCAGGACATGGACCTGCCCAGCGGCGGAGAACAGCGGCGACGCCGGCGATCCGTGGCCCGGCAGCACGGGCGAGACGGCGTTCGGCGCCGCCAGCGACCCCAACAGCAACTGGTACGACGGCTCGGCCAGCGGAATCGCCGTGACCAATATCTCGACGGCGGGGACGGGCTGCACGGTCGACTTCTCCGGGCTGGGTCCGGCGTGGGACGGCAGCGACAGCACGCTCTGGAGCACGCCGGCCAACTGGACGGTGGGGCGGGTGCCAACCCAG
Source organism: uncultured Chloroflexia bacterium (assembly GCA_963701775.1). Lineage (GTDB taxonomy): Bacteria > Chloroflexota > Anaerolineae > JAAYZQ01 > JAAYZQ01 > DAOQVR01. Next base: position 748,403 of record CAVPBH010000015.1, on the reverse strand, counting down.
AACGACGTGACGCTCATCCCCAGCGGGGTGCCCAACTGGCCGAACGTTGATGCGGCCGCGTCGGTGTTCAACCTGAACATCCTGAACGGCGCGCACCTGAACGCGACCGCCGGCGTGTCGTTGGACGTGTATGGGGACTGGACGCGAACAGGGCAGCGGCTACTTCGACGCCGGCGCCGGCACAGTGGTCTTCCGGGGGAGCTTTGACCAGACCGTGACGTCCGGGGCCGCCAGCCACTTCCACCACCTGCAGATCGGCAGCGGCAGCACCGCGCAGACGGTAACGCTCGGCAGCGACCTGGACGTGAACGGCAACCTGGCCATCCAACCGGGAGCGAAGCTGTCCGCCGGCAGCCACACCCTGCGGGTGGCAGGCAACTGGACCGACACCCCCTTCGGCTTTGCGCCGGGCAGCAGCACGGTGATCCTGGACGGGGCGGCACAGACGGTCGCAGAAGGCGGCGAGCGAGGTAGTCGTGTACAGCAACGACATGTCGAGCCACGACAGGCTGGCTGATCCACGATGCGAACGGCGATGGCGCAAGTGGGGTCTCAGCACGAGCACAACTCCTCCCAACTCGCCCGACCATGCGCAGTTCATGCCAGATACTTCCACAGCCGTCGATACGCGGCCAACGACTGGCTCTTCTCGCCCGGCTTTACCTTGCAGGCCGGCGTTACCTACGCCATCCGTTTCGATTATGGCGCCTACAGCGCGTCCTATCCCGAAAAGCTAGCTGTCCACATCGGCACCGCCCAGACCGTGGGCAGCGATGACGACCCAGTTGTTGGACAACCCGAACGTCACCAACCTGACGTGGCAGCAGGGGAGCGGCACCTTCACGCCGGGCAGCAGCGGCACCTACTACGTGGGCTTCTATTGCTACAGCGACGCCAACCGGCGCTACCCGGCCATCGACGACCTGGTCGTGGCGGCCCCCGATCCGGACCTGGCCTTCTACAACCTGTCGGTCGCCGGCGGTAGCACGTCCACGCTCGACGACGACGCGGCCGTGCAGAACAACCTGGCGGTCGATGCCGGGGGCATGCTGGCGCTGGGGACGCCACAACGTCACCGTCGAGGGCAGCGTCACCAACAGCGGCGCGCTCGCCCAGACGCTGAACACGCCGGGCGCCACGACCACGCGCTTCCTGCACCTGGTGAACGCCGCCGGCACGGCGGACAAGTACCTGGGCGCCGACCTGACGCCCGCGAGCGGGATGGGCTCCACCCTGGTGACGGTGTACGGCAACCAAATCTGCCCCGGGCCGGACCTGGGCCACCCGCCCATCCTGCGCTGCTTCGAGGTCGATCCGGCGACGCCCGCCGTCTCGACGCTGCGCCTGAGCTACCTGACCGCCGAGCTCAACGGCAACAACCCGGCGACGATGTACATCTACCATCAGAAGGACGACCAGTGGGAAGGCGAGGAGGGCACCTACACGCGGGAGTGGGACGGCGGGACGTACGACTGGGTGCAGGTGACCGGCGTGGACGAGTACTCGCCCTTTACCGCCGGGAACCATGGTCCCACCCTGGTAGAGCTTGGTTCGTTCACCGCGCAGGCCCAGCCCGGCCTGGTGCACGTGGCCTGGTCCACGCTCAGCGAGGTGGACAATGCCGGGTTCAACCTGTGGCGCAGCCAGGCCGCCGAGGGCGGCTACGAGAAGCTGAACGCGCAGCTCATCCCGGCCCAAGGCGGCCCCACGCAGCCGGCGAGCTACGCCTTCGACGACGACGCCGTGACCGATGGCGTGACCTACTACTACAAGCTGGAGGACGTGAGCATCTACGGCCAGTCGACGCTCCACGGCCCGGTGTGGGCCACGGCCGGGATGACACGCCGGATCTACCTGCCGCTGGCGGTACGGTAGGCGCTTGCCTCTCCGAAAGCAATTGGGGAGGCAAGCCCCAATCAACCTCTTATGGACGGGAGACCCAGTATGATTAGCGCAGTGGACCGACCACCCGAAGAACGGGATGAGGCGCCGGCCGCCCTGCCCAAGTATGTGCCGCCGCAGGTGATCACGTACCGTGGCCAGGAGATCCTTGAGGAGCTTGGCCCTGCCCAGGCATGCTCCTTCCTCCACTCCGTGGTGCTCTGCTAGGACCAGAGCCTGTTCGTGCAGACCTCGCTGCGAGGCCCTTTTTCTTCGCCACCATCCTAAGCGAAGGGAAGGATCTCTCCGCCTGCACGTCGTCTCCTCTCTCCCTCCCACCTGTCCTATTCTCCTATTCCCCCTTAAGGGGGGGGAATAGGAGAATAGGTGATCAGGCCGGTATTCCGACCTTTTACAGAATAGGTGGGAATAGCTAAACAGCTCACCGGCCCGGCCTCCGGTAGCGCACCGCCCCACGCTCCCCGGGCTGCGCCACCGTCTCACCGCGCCCCATCAGGGCACGCAGAGCAGCAAGCGCGATTTTGCGGCCGGCGATGGCTTTGGCTTTGAGCGTCTCCGCCACGACGCTCTGCCTCAGACCGCGGCCGGCCGGCGTGCGCTCGGCCTCGGGCGAGCCGGCAAGATCAGGTGTGGCCATAGGAGCGCCTCCGTTCTCGGGTGAATCTGCTCTTCCCCTGCCGCAGCGCGGGAGGGCGAGCCGGACGATGGCGACGGCCGGTGGGTCAGGCCGGCCGCCGCCGGGTTGGAGGGGCGTCACGGGGGTCGTGATTGTGCCGCCGGAACTGGGCTGCGGGCTCATGAGGAGAGTATAGCACAAATGTTCTGTCTTGTCAATAGCTGGTTGTCACGATTCCTGGGGAGTGGGGGAGAACAGGTGTCGTACCTGCTATTCGTACCGGGTGCCGTCGGGCATGGTCGCGTCTTTGAGGGAGGCAGCCTTCCGGAGCTGGAACCCGCACACCTTCGCGCCGTTCAGGCTCGCCCCCCTCAGGTCTGCTTGGCTCAGGCTGGCTCCGCCCATGTCGGCGCGGTACAGGTTGGCGCCGGCCAGATTGGCCCTGGTCAGGTGGGCGCCGGCCAGGTCGGCCCTGGTTAGGTTGGCGCCGCACAGGTTGGCGCCGTGCAGCTTGGCTTGCCTCAGGCTGGCCCCGCTTAGGTCTTTGCCGGAGAGGTCGGACCCCCTCAGGTCGGCGCCATACAACCTGGCCCCGTGCAGCTTGGTGCCGCTGAGGCTGGCCCCGGTCAACCGGGCGCCCGACCACCCGCGGGGCAGGGTAGCGCCGTAGGCGGAGCCGGGCCCAGGTATGTCGCGTTCTTCACCCAGGTTAGCATTCGTCAGGTCGGCACCGCCCAGGTTGGCATCGCGCAGGTCGGCAAAGATCAGCTTGGTCTCTGCCAGGTAGAGGCCACTCAGGTCCGCCGAGCGCAGGCAGGCCGTGCTCAGGTCGGCGCCGCGCAGGTTGGCCCCGCGCAGGTCCGCATCGCACAGATCGGCCCCGGCCAGGTCTGCCGCGCTCAGGTCTGCTTCGCGCAGGTCGGCCCCACGCAGGTCGGCGTAGCGCAGATTGGCCCCGGCGAGGCCGGCTCTCCGCCAGTCCCGTTCCCCAGCGCTGTACCGTCTAGCGAGCTCCTCGACATCCATCGTCTGGCTTCGGTCCCTGCCTCCGATCAGGGCGCGGCCTCCCGCGTGGCACAAGCCGGTGCTATCCCGCACCCGCACCGGCCGGCGGGGAGGCCCCACGGTGAGAGCTTCCCGGGAGTGGGTGCTAGATCTTCCTGAACCGCACCCACTGGGCCCGCAGATCGAGCTTGTCGACCTTCCAGCCCGCCCGCAGCCATGCTTGCGCCTGGGAGTGGCTGAGAGGCGACGACGGATTGCTCCACCAGGCCTCGTGCTCGTGCGCGCTGCGCGGCAGGCCAAAGCCCAGGATGCGCTCGATCTCCAGGAAGCTGAGCGTCTTGTCACGTACGGCCAGGCCCGTCAGATACTTCTTGAGCGGATCGTACTTGCCCACAGGGTTCTCCTTTCGCAAGGCACACATACAGAGGTGAGGAGCGTGCCAGAACTGGACTGCGCGCTCCCAGAGCGACACGCTGCAGGGGGGAACTGGATCGGCCGGTGGGTCTGCGCAGCTCTGGCCTGGACCCTCGCCCTCCCGCACCGAGCATTGCGCGCACTAGCGGCGCACGCGTAGCTTGCCCTGTACGTCGCGCGCGAAAAGCAGGGTAGCACGGATGTCGTCGGGCTCGAGCGCGGGATAGTCCGCAAGTCCTCCTCGGATACTCCTGTCGCCAGCGCGTCCAGGATCTGCTCCACGCTGATACGCATGCCCCGGATCGTGGGTTTGCCGACGAGAACGTGCGGATCGGCCGTAATCCTGCTGAGCAATCTCTCTCGGTCCACGGCTGTATCCATCATCTGGCCTTCTCCCTGTCCACATTGTAGCCTGATCGGTGCCAATCTGCAAGACCAGCCGAAGAATTCCCTCCTGCCTGCCTTCCGCGCGGGCACGCACCATCGGCGCTTCTTCCTCGTGCCGTCGCTCGCGGCGGCACGTTCCCTGGGCGCTCCGCGTCTCCTGTCGCGCACCCCTGGAGGGGTATGCCCCGTGCCAGCCTCGCTTTCGCGCCTTTCGCGGCTCTTTCGCGCACTTTGTGGTCCAAGCCCCCTACGTCCCTGCCCCTCCACGATGGCATTCTCCTCCTTCGTCAGCCCGTAGAGCTCGTAGACTAGCGCGTCCATCTGGCCGGCGGAGGGGGCCGGCACTTGATGACCTGGGAGTGGGCGAGGCCGAGGGATAGGCCACCCGCCTGCCGCCTTCGGTCCACTCGCCGGTCAGTGTCACGTCACCAACATAGGCGACAAGTACCGCGTGCATGTGAGCTATTCTCCTCCGCACAGCGTCGCGCCCTCATCGAAGGTCTGTTCCACGCCGGCCTCCGCGGCGGCGCCGCTTCTTGGCGCAGGCCGGAAGCCGAAGCCAGAAGGCACAAGGCTAGGCCTCTTCGCCGAGTTGGTGCTCGGATAGGTACTTCTCCATGTCTTTGATGAACGCTGCTGTAGCCGCCTCGATGCTCGAAGTCAAGGCGCCTGGCTCGCCGAGGTCGAATTCCTTGGCAAGGTCGCACTCGACAATCGAGTCGACACCTCTCGCAGGCGCGACAATGCGGTAGCCGGTCCATTTGTGCTTGCCATCGGCTGCTCGTCTGCTCGTGCCTGCGCCAGCGCCTGCCGGAGTGCGGTCCGACCTGGGTCAGGGTAGCCGAGTAGCCATAGCGTGAAGCCCGGCGCGACGCTGGGTCGTCGAGCGCACGCCGGGCGCAGACGCCAGCCACCATGCTCTGCCCGAAGGCGCAGCGCCTGTGGGGACTGGGTTGCTTGCGCCAAGGCCTCTTTGGCGGTAAGATGCAGGCGAAAGTCCCTACCTTGTCGATCAGAAGCGAGTTCAGGCCAGAGAAGGAGCGGCGCTACAACCGCTCCGGGACGGTGCGCTGGATCGTGTCCCACGCGCTGCGGTATCCGCAGTTCCCCCTGGGCATGCTCCTGGCCGCGGTCGCTCAACAACTTTTTCTATAGCTCCGTCCAGGTAAACATCGGCCGGGCGTTCGATGTGATCACCGCGCCGGGCTGGACCGGCGCGGCGCTGCTGGCCGTGGCGCTGACCACCGTCGGCTGGGCCGCCGGACAGGGGTTGACCGGACTGGTGCGAAACTACGCGGCCGAGTTCCTGGCGCAGCGGATCGAGCGGGACGCCCGCGACGAGCTGTATGCCAGCCTGCTGGGCAAGAGCCAGACCTTTCATAGCCGGCAGAGGATCGGCGACATCATGGCACGGGCCACCAACGACGTCCGCATGCTCAACGTGATGTTCAGCCCGGGACTGATGCTGATCACCGACTCGGCCATGGGCGACGGTCGTCCCGCTGATCCTGATCGCCACCCTTGACTTGAGGCTGCTCCTGGTGCCAGGCGTGTTTCTCGTGCTGCTGGCCGTGGCGCTGCTCGACTATAACCGGCGGCTGAACCCGGTCAGCATCGCCCTCCGGGAGCAGTTCGGCACGATGAATGCCGGCCTGGCCGAGGCCATCGCCGGGATCGAGGTGGTCAAAGCCAACGTCCAGGAGCGGTATGAATGGAACAAGTTTACCGGCAACGCGCGCCAATACCGTGACTACTTTGTGCAGCAGGGGAGGATCCAGGCCCGCTACCTGCCGCTCCTGATCTTTAGCCTGGCCTGGGCGGCGGCCTTTCTGCACGGGCTGCTGCTGTGGCGGGCAGGCAGCCTGACGCTGGGCCAGGTGATCTCGTTCATGGGCCTGATGAATGCGCTGCGCTTCCCGACCTTTATCTCCATCTTTACCTTCAACCTGGTGCAATTGGGCATCGCCAGCGGTGGCCGGATCCTGGAGACGATCAACACCGAGACGGAGCTGGACGAGAACCTGGCCGGCGTCGCCCAGCCAGATCCGGGGGGAAGTGACCTTTGAGAACGTGAGCTTTGGCTTCCACGGCAACGCCCGCGGCGGCGGGACGGCGTGGGAGCCCGGGGATGGCTTCCCCGGTGCTGAAGGACATCTCGTTCACCGCCCGGCCGGGTGAGACGATCGCCATTGTCGGCCAGACGGGCTCGGGCAAGACAACGCTGACGCGGCTGATCAACCGCATCTTTGACGTCGACAGCGGGCGGGTGCTGGTGGATGGCGTCGACGTCCGCGATTGGAACCTGGAATCGCTGCGCTCCCAGATCTCGACCATTGAGCAGGACGTGTTCCTGTTCTCCCGCACGCTGGCCGAGAATATCGCCTTTGGCTGCGCCGATGCGACGATGGAGCAGATCGAACAGGCGGCGTCGGAGGCGCAGGCGCACGAGTTCATCACCAGCTTCCACAACGGCTATCGGACCGAGGTCGGCGAGCGGGGCGTGACCCTTTCGGGCGGGCAGCGGCAGCGGGTGGCCATCGCCCGCGCCTTTCTGACCAACCCACGCATCCTGATCCTGGACGACAGCACCAGCGCCATCGACAGCGCCACCGAAGACCAGATCCAGCGGGCCATGCGCCGCATCAGCAGCGAGCGCACCACCTTTCTCATCACCCACCGCCTCAGCCAGATCCGCTGGGCGGACCGCATCCTGGTGCTGCGCGGGGGGCGATTGGTGGACCAGGGGACGCACGAGGAGCTGCTGGCGCGCTGCCCCGACTATTGCCGGATCTTTGCCAGGTGTGAATAATGGGCTTTATCCTGGATGGGCTCGACACCGAGACCTACGACCGCTCCTACAGCGACCGGGAGCTGCTGGGGCGGATTGTGCGCTACTTCCGGCCCTACCGGCGGCAGATGGCCCTGGTCGGCGTGGCGCTCGCGCTGAACTCGGCGGCCGGCACGGGCGGGCCGATCCTCATCTCCGAGCGATCGACCTGCGTGGCCACGACGCCGCGACGCCGACCCTGCTGCTGCTGGCCGGCGGGATCCTGCTGCTGGGCGCGGCGGCCTGGGGCTTCAACTTCCTCCAGCAGTGGCTGTCGGCGCGGGTGATCGGCAACGTGGTGCTCAAGGTGCGGGAGGATGTGTTCGCGGCCGTCATCCACAACGACCTCTCTTTCTTCGACCAACACCCCTCGGGCAAGATTGTCAGCCGGGTCACGTCCGACACGCAGGACTTTTCCGACGTCGTGACCCTGACCATGAACCTGGTCAGCCAGGTGCTGCTGGTGGTCATCCTGTCGGTGTGGCTGTTCAGCATCAACGTCTGGCTGACGCTGCTGTTGTTGGCGATGACGCCGCTGGCCGTGGCGATGGCGCTCAGCTTCCGGCGGATTGCCCGCCAGGTGACGCAGCACGCGCGCCGGGTGACGGCCAAGATCAATGCCCAGATCCAGGAATCGGTCAGCGGCATCATGGTCGCCAAAGGGTTCCGGCAGGAGCAGGCCATCTACACCACGTTTCTCAACAACAACCGGCAAGCCTTCCGGGTGGGGCTGCGGCGTGGCCTGACGCTCAACACCATCTTCCCCGTGCTCGGCCTCGCGGCCGGCGTCGGGGTCGCCACGCTGCTCTATGCCGGGGGCCTCGCCACGCGCAGCGGCCTGAGTCCGGGCGACTGGTACCTCTTCATGCAGGCGGTCGGGTTCTACTGGTGGCCGCTGACGAACATCGCCTCGTTCTGGAGCCAGTTCCAGGATGGCCTGTCGGCGGCGGAGCGGGCCTTTGCGCTGATCGACGCCGAGCCCAAGGTGGTCCAGACGGCTGCCGAGCCGGTGGACCGGCTTCACGGGCGAGGTCGAGTTCCGGCACCTGCGGCTGACCTACACCGGTACGGAGGAGGTGCTGGACGACTTTTGCCTGAAGATCCGGCCCCAGGAGACGGTGGCGCTGGTGGGCCACACCGGGGCAGGCAAGAGCAGCGTGGCGCGGCTGATCGCCCGCTTTTACGAGTTCCAGGAGGGCGAGCTGCTGGTCGATGGCCGGGACATCCGTCGCCTGGACCTGGGCCAGTACCGCCGCCACATCGGCGTCGTGCCGCAGGAGCCGTTCCTCTTTTCCGGTACGGTACGCGACAACATCCGCTACGGCCGCCCCGATGCGACGGACGAGCGAGGTACGCGAGACGGCGATGAGCATCAGCCATGGCGAGTGGCTGGATGGCCTGTCGGCTGGACTGGACACCGACGTGGGCGAGCGGGGGGCCAACCTGTCGATGGGCCAGCGGCAACTGGTCGCCCTGGCCCGCGTCCTGCTCCGAGACCCGGCGATCTTTATCCTGGACGAGGCGACGGCCAGCGTCGACCCGTTCACCGAGGCACAGATCCAGGAGGGGCTGGAGACGATCATGCGCCACCGGACGGCCATCCTCATTGCCCACCGGCTGTCCACCGTCCGCCACGCCGACCGGATCATCGTCATGAAGGAGGGCCGGATCATTGAGGAGGGCACCCACGACGCGCTGATGGCCCACGGCGGCCACTATGCCGAGCTGTACAACACCTATTTCCGCCACCAGTCGCTGGAGTATGTCGAGCGGTTCCAGGAGCTGGTAGGCGCATGAGACGGGAGTCTGCACTATACTCAGCGCAGCCACCGACAGGAGGTACATCATGGTCGAACTTGTGCGAGCGCATTGTACCGGGCGTAGCCTGAGGCGCACTGCCGCCCTTGTCCTGATCCTCGCCCTGCTCCTTTCGCCGGCTGCTGGCGGTCCCCGGCCGGTCCGGGCCGCGCCGTCGGCCCAGGCACAGAACCTGTGCACCCTGGTGCCCCCGGGCTATGACCCCGCCCTCGTGACGGACCAGGCCGACTATTGCTACGTCGTCTACAACCTGGACGATGGGACGATGCTCAACCTCGAGGTCTCGCGCTTCTACTCGCCGCGCGAAGCGTACCTGCACCTGCCGTGCGATCCGAACGCCTGCACCCAGGGCCAGACCTGCAACTCAGCCTCCTGCTACGCCTATCCCAGGGGAGACGTGGCGCCGGCCGGCATCGGTCACAGCTACCAAGGGGTCGGCTATGATCTATCCAGCATTGGCGGCTTGGGATATGCCTGGACGCGCGGCTGCTACCTGGTGGTGGCGAGCAGCGTCTGGTCCACGGACAGAGCCCTCATGGGGCTGTATGATCTCAACGGCAAGGTCGATGCGCTGCTTTCCACCGGCGCCTGCGCCGGCTGCAACGACCCAAGCGTGTGCCAGGGGACGGGCACCGGCTCGGCATCCTCCGTCTGCGGGCCGGGCGTGGAGGCGCCGGCGGGGACGTTCACCGTGTCCGGCTATGGCTGCCAGTACGAGGAGGCGAGCGACGGGGTGACGTGCCAGGCGGCGGTGGTGAATGCGTGCCCCAACGCGAATCTGAAGTACACGTGGAGCCTGGACGGAACGCCGGCTCCCGCCTTCAACGGAGACGTGTTCAACCCCACAGGCCTCGGCCTGTGCGCCGGCACCCACACGGTCACAGTGAGCGCCGAGGACACGCAGAACAACCTCCAGGCCATGGGCATGAGCTGGCCTTTCACCAGCACGCGGGGGTCGCCGTGCGCTGCCGGCAGCGGCGTGAGCCTGAGCGTGTCGGCGCCCAATTGCGCCTACCTGAACACGGAGGACCGGGTGCTGTGCACAACCCAGGTAGCCGGCGCGCCGGACAATGCCGACATCGTCTTCGAATGGACGTGGGACGGCGCCGTTGTTCAGTCCGGCACGGGGTCGGGGCTCGACATCATCGTCACACCGGACGGGCGGGCGCACACCGTGCAGGTAACGGCGCGCGACCCTGCCAGCGGCGCGACCTCCGCGCCTGCGTCGACCAGCGTCCAGGTGGGCGGCGGGGGAAGCCTTCGGATAGAGACGGGAACGGGCACGACGATTCTGGATGGCCGGGCCCTGAGCGAGGGGGAGCGCCTGGCTCTCATGCCGAACGAGTTCAGCCGGCTCCTGGCGGATTGCCCGCTGCTGGGCCTGATGGTGCTGCTTGACCTGAGGTATGACACAACGGTGAAGCAGGTGGATGAGAACGCGACGCCGGCGATGGTGGCGGTGGCCGCGCTCTTGCTCGACTGCGCCAGGATGAAAGCCGAGGGGCCGCTGCGGATCGCCTCAGTGGGCGACCCGGCCCTCTTCCTGCCAGCGCAAGCGGCGCCGGAGGACCTGCCGATGCAGCTCCGGATCGACATGCTGGGCGGCCCGCTGCGCGTGAATGTCTCCTCTGACCAGGTGCTGCTGGACGTGCAGACGTCGGAGGCCTCGGTCCGTTCGGCCGGGAAGAATGACTTTGGCGTTCACTTTGACGCGCAGACGGGGGAGACGACGGTGGCCGTGTACGGCGGCTCCGTCGAGGTGTATTCGATGGGCAGCGGCATCCAGGTTGCAGCGCTCAGGCAGGGGGAGAAGGTAACCGTGAGCCAGGGCCAGGCGAGCCAGGTCACGGGCACTCCCCCATCCGGGGGAACCTCCCGTAGCACGCTGGCCGTGTGTGGCTGCGCGGCCGGTCTGGCCGTGCTGGCTGGGCTGGTCGTCTTTGCCGTCCTCCGCTCTCGGAGGAAGCGCGCGGCGGCGCCCGGCGCGGCGGCAGAGGTGCCCCGACGGGGCACGCCGGTCGCTGCATCCGGGCCGCGGTTGATCGTGGAGGCCGGCAAGGCGAGCGCCGGAGCGGCCGATCTGTCGCGCGGCCCGGTCATGATTGGACGGCACCCCTCCAGCACCCTGGTGGTGTACGACGCGCTGGTGTCCGATCAACACGCGCAGGTGAGCCTGCAGAATGGGTTCTGGGTGCTCATGGACCTCGGCTCGCGCAACGGAACGTTTTTGAACGGCGTTCGCGTCCAGCGCCAGGCCCTGCGCCCGGGTGACCGGATCCAGGTTGGGCAGACGGTGATCCAGTTCCAGGCGGGGCCGTAGGGGCGCGGCGACACGGGCACGTGGAAACGACTGGGCGATGATCATGGGCATCGTGTCACCTCATGGCACGCCGCTGGGGCAGCCCTCCGTGCCTGCCCTCTGCGACAGCGGCGGCCGAGGGGGCTGCACTGTGGATGGCCCGGCGGCGAGCGAGACCGAGGGAGAGGGTGCCCGCATCGTCCCCATGGCCAAGCGGCCGCTGCCAAAGAGGCCGTGTAGGGGTTGCGGCTCCGTCATGCCGCAGACTCTTTGAGGGCGATAGCGGGTGCCGCCCGCCGTAGGCAACCGGCGCCCTCAAGTCAAGCGCGAGGCAGACAATTGCCCGGGCCGAGAACCCGTATCACGTGCTGCCAGTGGCGGCGAAAGGCGTCCGCAGGTTGGCGTGCGATGCTCACCGGTTGGATGAGAGCTTGCCCCTTCCGTCCATCAGGCGCGACGGCTCGCGTTACAGGCAAGAACCTGACGCTGCTCAGAAAAGCACCCGTGTCGTTCTTCCTGATAGCGATGTAAAAGATCGCCGTAGAGCGCGAGCTCACGCCTGGCATGTCCGTGGTAAAGTTGCCCATACTGTACAGGACAAGAGCCTCACGGCCATCTGGGGCCATCACCTTCTCCATAGGCTGCAGGACGTGCGGGTGATGGCCCAGAACCAGGTCGGCTCCGGCAGCAATCACAATCTGGGCCAAACGCCGCTCTGAGCGCAGCACATGGCCCATGTTGTCGATGCCCCAGTGGGCCGAGACTGCGATGAGGTCCACTCTGGGATCTGCTCGAGCCCGTCCGATGGCCTCGATGAGACATGCCAGGCGCTCCCGCTGTCGGGGGCCAGGGAACATGCAAACCTGTCCCGTGCGCTCGCGAAAGCCAATCAGCTCGAGATTCAGAAAAGACGTGAGGCTAAAGAAGGCGATACGGACCCCGCGGGCCTCCTTGATGAGACAAGGATAAAGGCTCGGATAGCCGTCTGCAGCGCCGCCGGCGACTTCGTCCGAGCGAATGGTGCCAACCTGTCCCAGTCCTGCACGCCGCAGCGCATCGATGGTCCGATCCAGACCATTGTGGCCCCGATCCAGTGCGTGGTTGTTGGCCGTTGACAAGACATCGAATCCAACCGCTTTCAGGGCAGTGGCCAACGACGGATGGGCGTTAAAGTTCGGCAAGCCCAACCGACCGATGAGCCTTGGATACGCAGTCTCCCCGTAAGCCTGACCGTCGCAGAGCACGCCCGGCGGCGGATCGATCTCGTCGCACAAGAGGCGTCCATCTGCGGTTCGCCGGCAGCGTGCGATGAGTCCGGAAGCGACAGGCGTCTCGAGGTTGCCATAGAGCAAGTCGCCGCGATTCAAGTCGTCGCGCACCTGGTCGAACAAGCGCTCGAAACCGCTTGCCACCAAGAGGTCTGGGTCGGCTACGGAGGGGTCGGCAGCCTGGTGAGCAGCGTGCTGGGTCTTGCCCTGCATCATGATATCGCCCACAGCAGTGAGGACGATTTCGGTGCCCGGTTCATCGGCGCGGCGAAAGGCAATGGTCTTGTGCATGGCGTTCAGGCTCATCTCTTTGGGCTCAAAGCCTTCCAGGAAAGACGACCCGCGGGTGGGTGCGGCCGCAACTGCACGGCGCCGCGCTGACCAACTGCACGCGATCCCCCGTCCGGTAGCGAACCAGCGGCAGAGCCTCGCCGAACGTCGTGAGAACCAACTCCGCCTTCGCACCCCGGATCCGCTTCGTCCATGAACACAGCCTGCGGCTGGTGACGCGGATCGGCCCTTTCTCGGGCCAGCTCTGCGGACGGGATAATCTCCGGTATGCAGACGTCCATCCAGACGTGCAGCCCGTCGTGGGCGGAGCATTCGGCAAACAACCCGGCGAACTCGGCGGACACGTAGCAACCGAAAGGCTCAAGGCCGTACGCCGTTTGGATCTCTCCCTGACCGGTTGCAGGGGCTCGCCGAAAAAGACGCCGGCCCTCAGCCGCTGGAACAGGTCTCGCGGCTTGGCGCTCGGTGTGCCTGCGGCCTTGGCAAAGTGGTCCACCAGGGTCAGCGCATCGTCAGGGCGGCAGAAAAGAACAGTGGGTTGTATGCGCAAGGCAAACTCCGGCCAGTTCGTGCCCCCCAGCATGTACATGGCGCCCATGACGAATCTCGAGCCCTTGATGGATCGACAGCCTGTCCGCATACGCCCACAAATAGGGCAGTGCGTTGGTGACTCTTGGGGCCAACGGGGGAACTGCCAGGACACATTCTTTTGGCTGCATGCCCACCATGCGCCCCATCCGGGCCAGCAACCCCATGGACCGGAGGATATCCTGCCTTCCATACGGGACCCACTTGCGGGTCTCTCCAGTGGTGGAGGTGGCATGCCAAATCCAGACCTGGGAGCAGGGCAGTTTCCGCAGGGGCTGTCGCTTCTGCGCTTCGAGGAGGTCGGCAGCCGTGGTGAAGGGCACGTGGCGGAGGTCGGCGCGACGCCGGAGCGCTCCGGCGTCTACCCCGGCCTTGCGCCATCGTTTGGCGTAGAGCGATGAGTGGCCCGCTCTCTCAGCCACCTTTCCCTCGGCCAGTTTGCGCTCCGCCAGTGCGATCAGGTTAGCCAGAGACATCGTCTCGGCCGACAGGGACTCCAGTTCGAGATCAATCGTACGCATCTCATGTCTCCCGGAAGTACTCTTGTTCGTAGACCGCCAGCTTTATCTTGCCGGTGGCCGTCCTTTGTTCCTCTACCTGATCGACCAGGCGCACCTCCGGCTCAGCGATCATGCCATTCTGCCACGCCTGGCGTACCCCTGTCAGTTCGTCGATCTTGTCCTTGATCTCCCGGATCAAGGGCTCGGCCGCGACCTTGGCCACTGGCTGCACCAGCACGATAGCCTTCGGCTTGGAATTCACCCGGGTGATCCTCAACTGCCACTTGGCCACCTGGCCGTGTTCCGCTACCGCCTCCAACTTCTCCTTGAGCTCGTAGATGGAAAAACGGACGAGGCCCAGATTCACGATGTCATCGCTGCGGTGGCGAACTCGGATGCGGGGAAGAGTGCGGCCACAGATGCACCGCTCGGTGCTGACTACCTCTGTCAGGTCTGAGATTCGGTAGCGTATCAGGGGCATGGCATCCGCAAAGCTGGTGAGCACCAGCTCGCCGATGAGTCCAGGCTGAGCATGCCACAGGGGAACCGCTTGCGGCACATACGCAGCGTCCAATTCCTCTTTGTCCAACTCCGTCTGAGGGATGATCTCCGGCAGGGAGAAATCCAGGGAGATGTGCATGCCATCGCGGGCGCTACAGTCGCCGACCGTAGGCGTACCAAACTCCGTGGCGCCATAGGCCGAGGAAGGGTCAAAGCCATAGGCGTCCCGGAGGGCTTTGCGGTAGGGCTCAACAGGCTCGCCGGAGAACGCGCCCATCCGAAACTTGAAGATGTTCTTGGCCTTGAGGGGGATCACGCTGGCGAGCACCGCCGCCAGCAGGTTGCGCAGACTGTGCTCCTTGCGGAGCATCTCCCTCGCGGAGCTGCCTGCCTGCTCGGCAACACCCTTGCCGATCACCAGCGCCAAGCTTGCGAAGCCAAACAGGGCCCGTGTCCGCGCCCTGCGGGCAAGCTGGATGGCATCAAACACCTCGGACAACGCAACCACGATGAATTCAGTAGGGCGATCGCCCAGGAGTTGGCTGACGAGGAACATGTACGCGGTGGGTTCGGTGCTAAAAGGGGAGGGTGCCGTCAGAAACAGCACGGAAAAGTCCGAGGCAGTGCCAAACACAAGATCCATGATCCTTGGCGAGGCCTCATGAAACGCAGTGACGTCTCCATCGCCGATCGCAATCCACTTGGGAGTGCCGGTGGTGCCTGACGTGCTCTGCCAGAACCGCACCTGCTCAGCACACACCAGCTCGTAAGGACGGAAGCGGGTCTGGGCCTCGCGGAAGTCCGAGCCGTAGGTGTAAGGGAATTTGGCCAGATCGGCGTAGGTCCGCACCTCCTCGGGTCGAACTCCCACCGCCTTCCATTTCTCGCGATAGAGGGGAGAGCGGGCTGCCCGGACCATAACCCCGGATTCGCGCAGCTTTCTCTCACACAGATCGACGAGCTGAGGCAGTGGCATGCACTCGACTTCTCGATTCCAGATCTCTGTTTGCATGGCTTTTCTCCTTGCAAGGCCCTCGACTATCCCTGTCTGGGCTCAAAGCCTTCCAGGAAAGACAGCCCGCGGGTGGGTGCGGCCGCAACTGCACGGCTCTGTGCTGACCAACCGCACAAGGTCCCCCGTCCGGTAGCGAACCAGCGGCAGGGCCTCGCCGAAGGTCGTGAGCACAAACTCTCCTTCGCACCCCGGCTCCGCTTCGTCCATGAAAACGGCCTGCGGCTCGTGACGCGGATCGGCCTTTTCGCGGGCCAGCTCTGCGGACGGGATGATCTCCGGAATGCAGACATCCAGCCAGACGTGGTGCCCGTCGTGGGCGGAGCACTCGGCAAACAACCCGGCGAACTCGGCGGACACGTAGCAGTCGAAAGGCTCAAGGCCGTACGCCGTTTGGATCTCCTCCCTGACCGGTTGCAGCGGCTCGCCGAAAAAGACGCCGGCCCTCAGCCGCTGGAACAGGTCTCGCGGCCTGGCGCCCGGCGAGCCAGCCGCCTTGGCAAAATGCTCCACCAGGGTCAAGGCATCCCCGGGGCGGCAAAAAAGGATCGTGGGTTGCTTGCGCAGGGCAAACGCCGGCCAGTTCGTGCTCCCCAACATATACATGGAGCCCGCGAGAAACTCCAACCCCTGGTGGGTCGACAGCATGTCCGTGTGCATCCACAGGTAGGGGAGTGCGTTGGTGACCCTCGGCGCCAACGGCGGCACCGCCAAGACCAGGTCCTTTGCCTGTATGCCCACCATGCGCCCCATCCGCGCCAGTAGGCCCATACACCGGAGGATATCCTGCTTCCCATACGGAACCCAGTTGCGTTTCTCCCCTGCCGTGTCCGTGACGTGCCAAATCCAGACCTTGGAACAAGGCAACTTGCGGAGAGGCTGTCGCTTTTCGGCCTGCAAGAGGTCGGATGCGTTGGTAAAGGGCAGGTGGTGAAGGTCAGTGCGGCGCCGGATCGCCCGCGCGTCCACGCCGGCTTTGCGCCAACGCTCTTCGTAGAGGGTGGAATGGCTGGCCCTCTCTGCCACCCTGCCTTCCTCCAATCTTTGGTCAGCCAGCGAAATCAGCCCGGCCAGGGCCAGCCCTTCGACCGTCTGAGGTTCCAGTTCGAGCTTCATGGTCCGCATGTCAGGCCTCCTGTTTGTCCAAGCCTTCGTTCTTGAGCATGGGGAACTCGAGCCTATCCAAAGTACTCCTTTTCGTAGATTGCCATTTTGACCTTGCCAGTACCGGTCCGCTCCTCGACCACCTGTTCCACCAGGCGCACTTCTGGCTCGGCGATCAGGCCCCTCTCCCATGCCTGGTGTACCCCGGCAGTTCGTCTACCTTGTCCTTGATCTCCTTCAGAAAGGGTTCCCCGGCCAAACCTTCCACCGGCTGCACCAACACCACGCCTTGGGTTTGGAGTGCACTGCCGGGTGATTCTCAACTGCCACTTGGCCACCTGGCCGCGTTGTGCCAACTTGCATCCATCCTTTTCTTCAATTCGTAGATGGAAAAACGGATAAGACCCAAGTTCACTATATCGTCGCTGCGGTGGCGAACCCGGATGCGGGGATGAGTGCGGCCACAGGCGCAGGGCTCGGTGCTGACGACCTGGACCAGGTCCGAGATCCGGTAGCGGATCAGAGGCAGAGCATCGGAGAAGCTGGTGAGCACCAACTCGCCCGTGAGGCCTGGCGAGGCTTCCAGAGCGGAATCGCCTGGGGTACATAGCCAGAAGCTTCCGATTCTTCCTTCTCGAGCTCGCTCTCGGGGATGATCTCCGGCAGGCAATAGTCCAGCGCGATGTGCATCCCATCTTGGGCGGTGCATTCGCCCACCAGACGGAGTGGAAAACTCGGTGGCGCCATAGCCCGATGTTGGGTTCGAAGCCATAGGCGTCGAGGATGGCCTTGCGGTACGGTTCTACAGGCTCGCCGGCGAACACCCCCCTCCGGAACTTGAAGATGTTCTTCGCTTTGATTGGGATGACGCTGGCAGCCACTGCCATGAGTAGGTTGCGCAGAGTGCGCTCTTTCTTGAACAGGCCTCTCGGGCACCCTTCTCCGGCCTGTTTGACGACGCCCTCCGCAATCACCAAGGCCAGGCTAGGGAAGGCAAACAGGCTCTCTTTCTTGAAACTCTGGCAAAGTTCATCGCGTCAAAGGCCTCCGCCAGGCCAACGGAGGCAATTCGATCGGCCTGTCGCCCAGGATCTGGCTCACGAGGAAATGGTAGACGGCCGGCTCGCTGCCGAAAGGGGCTTGGCGCTGCCAGATAGAGCAGCGACCAATCCTGTATCACGCCAAAGACCTGAGCCAGCAGCCTGGGAGTCACGTCAAAGAAGGCAAGAATATCCTCTTCGCCGACGGGAATCCATTTTGATTTGCCGGTAGTGCCCGAGGTACTCTCCACAGCCGCACCTGCTCGGCGCACACCAGATCATTGGGATGGAATCGGCCCTGAGCCTCCCGGAATTCCCGGCCGTAGGTGTACGGGAACCTGGCCAGATCGGCGTAGGTGCGCACCCTCCGGCGTGGCTCCGGCCGCTGCCCACTTTTCCTGATAGAGCGGGGAGCGGGCCGCCCTCTCCATGACCCTCTTTTCCCGCATCATCCTCTCACACAACTCCACCAGTTTGGGCAATGGCATGCATTCGACTTCTCTGTCCCAGATTTGTCCTGCACCATGTTCATCCTCCTCTCGGGGTGCTCTGGTCCACTGCCTGGTGTCGACCACTCGGTGCATTTTAAGGGGCTCTGGCTCTGCCAGCGTACCGGGTTTCGAGAAACTCGATCGTGGGCTCGGCAATGGTCTGCGACTGCTGCACATCGTGGAGGAGGAACGGGATCCCCTGATACAGCCGCTCGATGATCTGATTCGCAAATTCAGGGCTCGGCACACTCGTCTCAATCCTGAGGAGTAGGGTGTCTCTGTATCCATTCTTGCCCACCACCAACTGGTACCCTGCTATATCTGCGATGGTGACCATCAATTGGTCGAGCCCTACCGGCGTAAAGTTCTCTCCGGTTCCCAGGAAAATCATGTCGTCCGTTCTGCCCAGGATGTTGCTGATCTTGCGCGTGGGGAGCGTTCCGCAATGGCAAGGCCCCTCGGGCAGCAGGCGGGCTATGTCGCCGGAGCGATAGCGAAGCAGAGGGACTCGCTGCCCGACCTATTGAGGTAAACACCAGCTCACCTTGCTCGCCTATCCGCGAGTGGCTTGGCGCTGGTGGATCGATCACCTCGGCGATGATAAACAGGTCCAGGTGAATGCCATCTCTTCTGCTGCATTCTCCCCCTATCCCGGCCCCGAATTCCATCATGCCATAGCCATCGTACACCTGGGCGCCCCATACCTCCTCCAGGTTGTTCCGGAACTCTTTGGAGTAGGGCTCCGAACCCAGATAGATGCGCTTGATTCCAAAGGATTTCAAGTCGGCCAACTCTCTTCCCTCCTGGGTCACACGGTGCATATAGCTGGGCGTGCAGAAGAGGTAGGTCGAACCGAACTGGGCCATGGCATCTAGCTGAGCCTTCGGGCTCAGGGCATTGCCCAAAGGCACGATGAGACAACCCCGTCGCTCGAGACCTGCTTGCAGCAGAGTTCCTCCCATCCAGGTCGGCGTCCCGGAGCAGAGCATGATCTGGCAGACTTCCTCCGGCCCCGTACCGACCAGGATGAGGCCAGAGTGGATCTTGCCCACCATGGTCTCCCAATCGCGCTTGCTGTAGAAGGTTGTCTTGGGTTTCCCTGTGGTCCCCGAAGTGGACATGATGTGCACACAATCCTCCTTCGGGACCGCGAGGAAGTCAAAGGGATCGGCTTGTAGATCCTTGGGCGTGGTGAAGAACCCCAGCTTGGGCAAGTCTTCGGCTGTCCTGACGATTTGAGGAGACAGCCCCAGCTCGGCGAACTTGCGCCGGTAGAACGGCGAGTGCTGGCTGGCATGTTGGATGGTGCGCCTCAGCAGATGGTTCTGCCACCATCTCAGGCCGGCCTTGCCCCCTTTGGTGTGTAGTAGCGGTACTACTGTCTTGATAAGTGCTTCTTTCATCGGACAGCTCCCTTCCCTCCTCTGTGCATATTCGGCTTGAATTGCGTCGATGATCCGTATACGGGCCGCGCGGCGCGCCGGCCAGAGCGCTGCCAGTTGTGCAGAGACGAAGGTCAAAACAATACTGGCCGCGATCCCCGCGGCGGGCAGCACGTAGGTCAACTGATAGCCCTGGACGGCAGACGCGCCCTCCAGAGAACAGGCGTGACAGCAAGAGGCCCAACAGCAGGCCGAGTGCTGCGCCGATAAACCCCAAGGTGCCCGCTTCGGCCAGGACCATCTTTCTGACCTGCGTCCGCGTCATCCCAATGCTGCGCAGCATGCCGATTTCCTGGGTGCGCTCCATGACACTCATTGTCAGCGTGTTGACTACACCCAGGGCAGCCACGACCATGGCGATGAGCACCAGCACGTTAAACATCCCGAATACCTGGTTGGATATGGAGTTGGCCTGGTCCTTGAGCGCCTGGTTCGAGTCCACGGTCAGGTGACGACGCTCGCCATAGAGCTGGTCGATACTCTCCTTCACCTCCTCTGGAGTGTGGCCTGATCTCACCTTGAGCAGAAATGCGCTCACGTCATTCACCCCGAAGTAGCGACGCATGTCTCCCCAACTGCCCTGCACGATGTTCCCGCTACTCTGAAAGTTCACCACTATGGCAGCGACTTCGAAGTCCTTGGGCCCGCGGCGTGTCTGCAAGGAAATGGCGTCACCCTGCTTCAGTGCGAGTTTCTCAGCGAGGACGTTGGAGATGAATACGGCATCACCCGCCGCAAGCCGATCGAGCGCCTCATCCGGGTCATCCTTTCCAGACGCAAAGACGACGCTGGTCACCTGCCTGTAGGACGTTGGCTCGATGGCCAGGTATGTGACCGTCTCCGTCCCGCCATCTGGTTTTCGAAGCTGCACGTCAAAGTAGCGCAGGGGTGTGGCCACTGCGACGCCTGCTATGCCCTCTAGCCGCTGTTGCAGATCAGCTCGCATCGGCACGGTCGAGTGGACATACAAGTCGCCGCCCACGTACTTGTCAATCCAGTTCTGGATGTCGTGTTGGTAGGCGCCGGTGGTCGACTGCAAGGCCAGGATCATGGCGCCGCCGACCATGAGGGAAGCCGCGGTCAGCGCCGTCCGTGTCCTTGCCCGCCGAATGTTGCTGCTGCCGAGCCGTCCTTCATGCCCGTAGAAGCGGGATACCCAGGGACGGGCTATCCTTTCCCAGACTCCGACCGTAGGCAGAATCAGCAGCGTGGCTCCCGCGAACAGGCCGAGAACCGCCAGGCCCCCAACGGCATAGTAGGTCAGGCCCAAGGGGCTCAGGTACAGGAGATAGACCGAACCACACACCATGAACAGGCCCAGCCAGCCTGCCGTCCGCACAAGCCGATTGTCGTTCCTGGTCGCTCGAGCGCGCAGCGCCTCCAGGGGCGAGATGCGGCTGCCTGCCAGGCAGGGATTGCGGCACTAACGAGAGTCACGGCCACCGCCACCAGGACGCTGGTGGCAATGCCCGTGGGCGGCAGCTTGATCTGTTTCACACTCAGAGACAGCAGTACCTCCATGGTCCAGATCAGGACCCTCGATAGCAGGTAACCAAACCCCACCCCGAGCACGGCCCCAGTGGCGCCCAGCACCGCCGCCTCTATCAGCACCTGTGCGGCGACCTGCCGCCAGGTCATCCCAATGGTGCGCAGCATTCCGATCTCCCGCGTGCGCTCCACAATGGTCATGGAAAACGCGTTATAGATCAGGAACGCCCCGACAAACAGTGCAATGGCGCTAAAGAAGCTAAACCCAAGCCGATAGGTGTCCAGCCGCTGGGTGACACTCTCACCGCGCGCTGCCGGGAAGGTGACAAGGTACTTTTCGCCCAACCGCGCCTGCAGGCTGTTCTGGAGGAGGTCAAGACCTGCTACGGTGGCAGACTCCGGTGCTGCCACGATGTCGATCTGATCGAGGTGGCCGGTCCGGTTGAAAATCTCCTGCACGGCCAGCAACGGCACGACTCCAAAGGCACCGCTGTTCGTCTGCCCGGCTCCCTCCTTTGACATCAGACCCACAACGCGCAGCGACACGGGACCGTTCGGCGTGAGTAGCGTCATCTCGCTGCCCACCTTGAATCCCTGCTGATCGGCATAGTCCTTAACCAAGACGACGTCGTAGGCCCCGAGATCCGGTGACAGGAACTCTCCGTCGATAATCGTGTACTGGCGTGCCAAGAGATCCAGGGCCGGTTCTATGCCAAAGATCGTGACTCCGCCGGCCAAGTCCCCAAACATGTTGACACTCAGTCCGGAGGAGGGGCGCTCATCGATCAGGGGGGCTTGAACCTGAACGGAGGGAACAGCCGCCTCGACACCGGGTATGTTCACGATGCGGCTGCGGGCTGAGTCGGGAAATCCCTCTTCATCAGACGTCGCGCTGGCGACGATTAGTTGGGCTTGGCCAGATGTCTCGTTGAAGAGACTGAGGACCGAGTCGAGGGTGCTCTGGTTTGTGATACTGATGGCCAGAATCACGCCCGCGCCAAGGATGATGGCGCACAGCGTTAGCAGGGTCCGCGATGGGCGGGCCTGCAGAGCACTGAGCGCGAACCTGACAATGCCCAGCATTGGACTCCTGCGATACGATGGGCGCCGCGGCGACAGATGCGATCGCAACTTGGCGCCTGGCGCAAGACCACAGTCCCCGCGAACGTCAGGCTAGGGCTTCGCACTACTATGCGGTACGGGCGCGCTAGGGGCGTGATGTTGCACCTGGCTCTTCCGGCGCGCCTGTAGGTCGGGCTCGGATGCGAACTGCTGCAACGTCAGGCTGTATTGTACCTGCATGTGGCATTCTTGTCAAATGCCATGATCCGCCCATAGCATGGACCAGAATATCTGGGCATCTAGGACCGACCGCGAACCGGCGCCTTGGCCTGCTGCGGGTTTCTTCGGAGCAGAGGGGCAAGGCCCAGCAAGACCAGAAACGCCGCAGTCATCCACAAGCGTGCCAACAACGCCAACACCGCAGGCAGCGGCGTTGGTAGCAAGGGTGTGAGCACCAGCGCCAGGGCGCCCTCCTGAACTCCCAAGGATCCCGGCGTAAAGGCCAGGGTATAGGTGATTGCCCCGGCCAGGCCAAAAGCGGCCGCAGCAGCCGGGAGCAGCTGGCTCGGCACTGGGTAGACGCTGCTCGCCAACAGGTAGAATCCCAGGCCTCCCAGCAGCCAGTAGCAGACACAAAGCAGGAGCATGTTTGCCAGCCCCCGGCGGGTCAGATTGACCCCTTTGTCCTTCCTCCCCAGCCGCTCCATCAACCAGCGCAGCAGGCGGTTGATGAGTGCAGGGGTGACGAGGACCGTGGCGAGTGGCACCAGCACCAACCCCACGATCCACCACCGCGACGGCATGCCTGGACCCCTGTGCAGGAAGTAGGGAACAGACACCAGCAGTCCGGAAAGTACCAGCATGTTGTACTCAAGCATCACGGCTGCGGTGGTGGACACAGCGTCCACACCGTCCCCTGCAAAGACCATGGCTCGGCCAAGGTAGATTCCACCCGGCATGTAGATGGAGAAGGCAGAAAGGTGAAAGCCGCGCAGGATCGTGCGCCAATGCAATGAATAGCCGACGCCTGAGAAGGCCTGTTGGCTCGCCAAGGCCAGGAAGTTGCGAGCGAACGCCAGGCAAATGACAGCCGCCGCCAAGCGCGCAGGGTCAAAACGCCACTCATAGTTGCTCAGCGCCCGCCAATTCCTGACCACGTTGTTGACCAGAAAGACCAGCGCCACGAGCACCAGAGTCACGCGAACTGCGCGCCTCAGCCAGGGGTTACGAGACAACTGCCGCAGCCACGCTACGGACCGGCTCACACTTGCACCTCTTCGTGCACGTCCTTGTACTGCTCGGCGTAGCCCTTGACGTTGCGCACGTCCCAGCCGAGGGCTTCGAAGAAGGGGTCGACGAACTCGACGCGGACGCGGGTCTCCAGGTAGTCAGGGCGCTTGTAGGCGTCGAGGTTGCGGCCAAAGCGCTCGACGAGCTCCCGGACCTGGGCTCTCGCTTCGTCTATGGAGCCTGCTATGGGCATCTTGTCACCTCATGGCACGCCGTAGGGGCAGCCCTCCGTGCCTGTCCAGATGCATCAAGATAAGGATGACAAAGGGGAGATCTCGTGGCATGATGTTGGTTAGCAGACCACGACAAGCCGGAGAACTCCCCGATGGAAACTATACCACAAGTTGCCGAAGCGATGCAATAGTTCTGAACGTAGACGCTGACCGGATGGGTCAAGAGAGTGGTTTCGTCCAGCGTGTTCGCAAACTGACAGGGAGCAGCTCCATACAGGCCCTGGTGTTTGGGTTCCAGGCCAAGCCCACGGCCGGCTATGAACAACTGAGCCAGAGCGCAGCCACCATCGGCGTTGCCATTACTCCACAGGGTTTGGAGCAGTGGTGTACACGGTCACGGGTGAGCTCGTCGAGCTGAACGGGGATGAGTCTGGAATCGAGAGCGTGAGCTAGAATCTCGCCCGAGGCGTACTTGAGGTAGCATCGAGCTACGCGGCCGGCTTGACAGGCTGCCGCTTTGCCATGATAATCTCGGGGCAAGTCGTCTCTACGATAGAGGTTGCATGCGCACCGATCCCGAAAAGGGGCACTCCTCGAGCACGAGGGGACAAGAACCCCACCTTCAACCTGCCAACCGAATAGCGTCGACCCTCGGAGGGTAGGCCTCTGGTCCCCACCTCCGGGGGTGAGAATCCCGGAGGCGTTCCCTTGAACATACCGGTCGTGGCTGTTGCCCTGGCGCAAGCCGTGCTGCGTCGGCTCTTGCTGAGCGCGGCTGCGCACCCTCGATTCTGATCCGGGCAGGTGCCTGTGCGGGCAGCGAGGAAGAAAACCGTGGTAGCCGGCGCGTTGGGCGAATGCGTCCACGTCGCCGGGGTGCTCAGCTTCCTGCATCTGGCGGAGGCGGCCGGGTGGCGCACGGTATTCCTGGGGCCGGCCGTGTCGATTGAGCAGCTCGTCGGGGCGGCCAACCGCGAAGGGGCGGACCTGGTGGGCGTCTCCTACCGGCTGACGTCCGAGACGGGTGAGAGGCTGCTCGGCGAGTTCGCTGAGGCGGCCGATGACCTGCGCGCCGCAGGCGTGCGCTTTGCCTTTGGCGGCACGCCGCCCGTCGCGGACCGGGCGCGGGCGATTGGCTTCTTTGAGCGCTGCTTTGACGGGTCCGAGCCGGTCGAAGAGGTGCTTGCCTACCTGAAGGGCCAGAAGCACGCTGTGGCGGCTGCCGAGGACTATCCCCAGACAGCCGTGGAGCGGATTGCCTGGAAAGCGCCCTTTCCGCTCATCCGCCACCACTTCGGGCTGCCGGCGCTGGAATCCACCCGGCAGGGGATCGAGCGGATCGCTGAGGCACGGGTCCTGGACGTAATCTCGCTGGGGATCGACCAGGATGCCCAGGCCAACTTCTTCCATCCGGAGCGGCAGGACCCACGCCGCACGGGGGCGGGTGGGGTCCCGGTGCGCAGCGCCGACGACTACCGGGCGCTGTATGCTGCCGGCCGACGCGGCAACTACCCACTCATGCGCACCTACTCCGGCACCGACGACTTTCTCCGGCTGGCCGAGATGTACGTGCAGACGATCCACAATGCCTGGTGCGCCATCCCGCTGTTCTGGTTCAACCAGATGGACGGGCGCGGTCCGTGGGACCTGGAAGGCTCGATTCGCGAGCACCAGCGGGTCATGGCCTGGTATGGGGAGCGCGGCATCCCGGTTGAGCTGAACGAGCCGCACCATTGGGGCATGCGCGACGCGCCCGACGTGCTCTTTGTCGTCTCGGCTTACCTGTCGGCCTGCAGCGCTCTTGCCTTTGGAGTGCAGGACTTGGTCCTCACCTTCATGTTCAACAGCCCACCGGGGCTATCGGATGCGATGGACCTGGCGAAAATGCTGGCCTGCCTTGACCTCGTCGAGCCACTGTCCAAGACCCGGAAGCCGGTCGGGAGCGCGCCCGGCTTCCGGGTTTGGCGGCAGACGCGCACCGGCTTGCTCAGCTATCCACTCGATCTCGACGCCGCGCGCGCCCACTTGGCGACCAGCGTGTACGTCCAGATGGCGCTCCGGCCCGACATCCTCCATGTGGTAGGCCACACCGAGGCCCACCACGCCGCGACCGCGGAGGATGTCATCGAGGCCTGCAAGCTGGCGCGTCGAGCCGTCGAGAACGCGCTGCGCGGCGCGCCCGACCTGACGGCCGGCCGGGCGGTGCAGCAGCGCCGCGCCGAGCTGGTCGACGAGGCCCGGGTGACCCTGGCTGCCATCCATGCCCTGGCAGAGCCAGGCACGCCAGACCCACTGTCGGATCCGGCTGCTCTGGCCCGCGCTGTGACGAGCGGTGTCTTGGACGCGCCCCACCTGCGAAACAACGCCTATGCCCGGGGGCAGATCGTCACTCGAATCGATGGCCGCGGTGCCTGCGTGGCGGTGGACCCGGCCGCTGGCAAGGTTCTCACCGAGAGGGAGCGGATTGCCCGTCTCGGGATATCGCCTGGCTAGGAAGGGACAAGATGGACAAGAAAACACGCTACACTGTCGTCGGCGCCGGCCACGGAGGCAAGGGGATGGCCGCGCACCTGGCCCTGATGGGCTTCCCCGTTACGCTATACAACCGCACCGCGGACAATGTGGCCGCCATCGCCAAACGCAAGGGGCTCGATCTCGAGAGCTTCGCGGGTGGTCCCCACGGCTTCGGCCGTCTGGCGCGGGTAACCTCCGACATGGGCGAGGCCTTGGCCGAGGCAGAGATCGTCATGGTCGTCGTGCCGTCGTCGGCCCATGCCGACATCGCCCGCACCGCTGCTCCCCACCTGCGCGACGGGCAGATCGTCGTTCTGCACCCGGGCCGCACCCTCGGCGCCCTGGAGTTCAAGCACGTGCTGCGGGCGCTGAAGTGCGAGGCAGACGTGACCGTGGCCGAGACCGAGACCCTCATCTACGCCAGCCGGTCCGACGGCCCGGCACAGGCGCGCCTCTTCAGCATCAAGGAGGCCGTGCCCCTTGCCGCGCTGCCCGCTGTGCGCACAGCCCAGGTCCTGGAAGCTCTCGCGCCGGCGTACCCACAGTTTGTTGACGGCGGCAACGTGTTGCAGACAGGCATGAACAACATGGGCGCCATCTTTCACCCCGCGCTGACCCTGCTCAACGCCGGCCGCATCGAAAACACCGGCGGAGAATTCCAGTTCTACATCGATGGCGTCACCCCCTCCGTCGCCCGCGTCCTGGAGGTGCTGGACCGTGAGCGGGTGACTGTGGCCGCGGCGCTCGGCATCCGCGCGCGCACCGCGCTGGAATGGCTGAAGATGGCGTACGACGCCGCAGGCGAGGACCTGCACGAGGCGATCCACAACCAGGTCGGCTACTACGGCATCCAGGCGCCCCGGACGCTGAACCACCGCTACATTACCGAGGATGTGCCCATGAGCCTGGTGCCCATCGCCGGCCTGGGCGAGCGCTACGGCGTCTCGGTGCGCGGCATCACCAGCATCATTCAGTTGGCCTGCGTTGTCCACCGCACCGACTACTGGAGGCGAGGCCGGACGCCCGCGAAGCTGGGCCTGGAGCAGATGAGCGTGAGCGAATTCACTCGCTTCGTGAACGAGGGAGAGGAGCTGGAGTGAGGCGTCTTGCGGCCCGGGTCGCCCATACCTGCGATAATTGTTTCCCGGAAAAAACACACGGCGGGGGTACCTGTGTGCACAGCACACTGGCACAGCTCCGAGGGGGCGAGTTTCAAACCCGCGCCCTCAACCCTTGTCTCTCCCGCATCCAGGCGGGCAGGTGTTCGCGGAGACGGAGGGCCAATGCTTCGCCCTCCTCCGGGGTGAGCTTTAGCGCGCCCTGCTTCCGCTCCAGCAGGGCGGTCTGCTGAGCCTCCACAGGAACGCCCGGCGGGCAGGGCACGATGTGCCAGTGGACGTGGGAGTTGAGCTGTTGGCTGCCGAGTGACAGGAGATAGACGCGCTCTGGCCTGAGGGCCAGCCGCACGGCCTCTGCCACGGCATGAACGACACGCTGCAAGCCCAGGTAGCCTTGCAGTGTCAGGTCTCCGGTGACCTGCTCGACGTGGCCCACCGGCGCGACCAGGGTGTGGCCGTACACGGCCGGATAGCGGTCGAGGAAGGCGACGGCCTGGCTGTCTCGCCAGAGTACCGTGTGCGGCGCGAGCGTTGGGTCTCCCCGGAGGAGCCGGCAGATGAAGCAGCCCTGGCGTGCTTCCTGCACGTAGCGCTCCATGTCTACGGGCTCGAGGCCAGGCTCATCGATCACGCCGGCGGCGCGCAGCGCACCGGCCACGATCTCTTGATCGCGTGCCAGGTCCCGCCGCAGCCGGCCCTGTTCATCTGCATCGAACCCACGGTGGTCCAGGATCACAAAGCGCAGCCCGTTGGCGTCTGCCCATTCCTGGCGCCGCGCATCGTACAGGCGCCGCTGGTGCCCTCGTGAAACGCCGCTGATGCTGTCCCCCTCGTCCATGATGGCAACCGGGGCGCTGTGCTGCTTTTCCCAGTACTCGACGATGAGACGGTGCCTGGGGAAAAAGCCGTCCACCGGCAAGGGCCGCGGCCGGCCGTCCTGGCCCGGATCGCCGGTGAGTGTGGGGAAGCGGTGCTGCCAGGAATAGTCCGGCTCGGCCAGGACCCGTGCCACGATGTCGAGGATGTACTTCTCGTCGCTCTCGGAACGTGCGGTCATGATTGGTCATCCCAAGGGGGGCGCTCTTCCTCGCCTGGAAGGGTGGGCTCCGCTGTCGCGGCGCCGCGAGCCGGAGGGAGTGCCGGCTCAGGAGTCGCCGCCGCTGTGGGTTCCGGCACGGCGGGGCGGATTGGCCGTAGCTTTCGCGTAATAACCCCGAAAGCCACTGCGATGCCTGCCGCCATGGCGGGCAACAAGACTGCGCTCAGGCCCGCGCCCAAGGCGGCTCCTGGTGCGGGAAGGGTGGATGACGAGGGCTCTGCCAGTGACAGCAGGCCGGATGTGATGGCGAGGGCGTTCCACACGCCGTGAAGTGAGACGCTGATGGCAAACAGCCCCAAGGCGCGCTTCCATCGCCGCTCGACGAACGCGGCATGCCACGCCAGGCCCACCAGCGCCCCAGTGAAGCAGTGCATCAACGCGGCTGGAATGCGCATAACAACAGTGACGGCCCAGCTTGAGAGCCCGAGCAGGGAGTTGAGCGCCGATTCCATCATCGCGAACCCGGCACCGCCGGCCAGGCCCCACAGGTAGGCCTCATCCCGAGCGGGCTTCCGGTACAGCATCAGGCCCACGCCAACGGTCTTGAGCGACTCCTCGACAACCGGTATGGCTACCGAGGCCACAAAGAGGGCAGCGGCCCACAGCCAGGGTGAGCGAGCCAGACCCGCCAGTTGCCCGGGGTCCTGAAGCAGCGTGGAGCTCTCCAGGAGGTCGGCTAGGCTCTCAAGGCGCTGCTCTCCGCCCGGCAGCGCACTCACTATCAGGATGGCGGCAAATGCCAGGCCGGCGATGAGGAGCGTCTCGGCGAACATCGCCAAGAACACGGACAGAAAGGCGCCGCTGCTCACCTGCGCGATCAGGTGTCGCCGGAGCGCGCCACTGCCTAGGCTCCGGGCGACGAGTGCCAGGATGATCGCCGGAGGCAGTGCGGTTGCCAAGACGTGCGCACCCGGGAGGAGGATCAGATCCAGGGGGGAGTTGCCCAAAGCCCACCGGCCCAGCAGGATCGCGCCGGCGAGCAGGACAAGGCCGATCCAGATGCGGCGGGGCTGCCAGGGCCGGGAAAACCGGCCGCTCATGGCCTCCCAAGCTTGCCATGCCAGCGCGCTGCCGAGAACCATGCTGAGGAGAGAGAGCGATGTTGTTATGAGAAGGAACATCAACCGGGTGTCTGGGGCAGCCGTGAGGGCGATTGCGACACCGCCCAAGCCGGCGAGCAAGCCGATTGAGGCGATGCACAGACCACCGACCAGTGCCAGGACGCGTAGTGCTCTTTGCATCGGGCAATCCCTCTTGACACGCTTTGTGGCGGCTTCAGCCGCTCAAGGCCACCAAGCGTTGAAGTCGCTCCTACGAGCTTGCCGTCACCCCGGCGGTCGGCGCGCCGTTTCCCGTCGACGATGCCTTGACCTGAGCACGCCACGCCTGGGGGCGAATAGGAAGGCCAGTATGAAAAAGGCCGTGCACACCAGGACAACGGCTGCGCCTGATGCGATATTGACGTAGAAGGAAAGGTAGAGACCGATGACAGAGCTTGCCGCACCAATGACCGCACCCACGATCATCATGTGCCACAGGCGCCGCGTGAGCAGGTAGGCCGTAGCCGCAGGGGTGACGAGCATCGCCACGAGGAGGGCAACTCCCACGGTCTGAAGCGAAACGACCACGGTGAGGGCGATGAGGACGAGGAGCAGGTAGTTGAGCAGGTCCAGCGGCAGGTGCAGCGTGGCGGCGAGGACTGTGTCGAACGAGATGACCAGCAGCTCCTTGTAGAGCAGGACCACAGCCAGGAAAACAATGCCGCTCAAGCCCGCGGTCAGCCAGACATCCTGGCTAGACACGCCAAGGACGTTCCCAAAGAGGATGTGCGTGAGGTCGACGGTATAGCTGCGGACCGTCGAAAGGAGGGCAACGCCTAGGGCAAAGCAGGCAGCGAATATGACGCCGATGGCCGTGTCCTCCTTCACCTGGCCGCGCCTGCTCAGGTAGCCGATTCCGACCGCCGTGATGAGCGCCATAACCAGGGCGCCCCAGAAGAGGTTGGCCCCGAGGAGGTAGGCGACCGCCACCCCCGGAAGGATGGCGTGAGCGAGGGCGTCTCCAAAGAAGGCCATGCCCCGCAGCACGACGAAGGAGCCGACAACTGCACATAACGTACCCACCATGACGGAGGCGAGCAGCCCGCGGACCATGAATGGGTAGTGCAGTGGCTGGGTGAGGACCGTCCAGAGCTCAGGCATGGTGGTGCCCTTCCGCGTCGCAACAGCCGATATCACCGAGGACCATGGCATAGTCGTCGCCACGCCACAAGGCCTTGCCGCCGTAGGCTTCGGCAAGGATCTCGGGCGTGATCACCTGCCGAGGCGGCCCGTATGCAATGAGTCTGCGGTTGAGGAGGGCCAGGCGGTCGAATCGATCGACGGCCAGGTTCAGGTCGTGGGTGGAAAGAAGCACGGTCACCTTCTCCCGGCGCAGTTGATCGAGAAGTCCAAGGATGGCCTCCTGGGTGGGCGCGTCGACGCCGGCAAAGGGCTCGTCCATCAAGAGGATAGTCGCTTCCTGGGCAAGGGCCCGTGCGATGAACACGCGCTGCTGCTGGCCGCCCGACAGCTCGCCTATCTGCCTGCTGGCCAGATCGAGCATTCCCACCTGTGCCAGGCACCGCCTGACGATTTCGCCGTCCCTTGGGCGCTGCCAGCGTAGCCAGCCCATCCTGCCGATGCGGCCCATCAGGACGGCGTCGTAGACCGAGACCGGGAAGCTCCAGTCGACGGTGGTGCGCTGTGCAACGAAGCCAATCTCGGCGTCCTTCGCTTGTTGGATGGTGCCTGCCCTGAGCCGGAGCATCCCGACCAGCGCTTTGAGCAGGGTGGACTTACCCGCACCGTTGGGTCCGACGACCGCAACCCGTTCGCCGGCCTGCACGTCAAAGGTCACGCCTTCCAACGCATTGGTCCCGTTGTAGCTCACCGTCAGGTTTCGCACCGCAAGAACCGGGCGGGCCGGCGTGCCTGTGTCTCCAACCATTCCGGACATACCTGCCTACTCCAGGCCAGGAACCGATGTCAGGGCCGCCACGATGGCCTGTACGTCGTAGCGAATCATGGCGATGTAGGACTCGGCACCGCTTCCGGGCGGCCCCAGCGACTCTGTGTAGAGTGGGACGAGGCGCACGCCCGTGTCCCTGGCGACCTGATCGGCCAGCACTGGGCTGACCGTACCCTCGGTGAAGAGGACGCTCAGGCCATACTGCCGTATGGCCTCCTCCAAGCCCGCAAGGTCGCGGGCCGATGGCTCCGAGGAGGGGCTGAGGGGATAGACCGCACCTACCAGCTCGAAACCGTACCGGCGGGCGAAGTAGCCCAGGGTCTCATGGTTGGTGACGAGCCTGCGATTCGCTTGGGGGACGATCGCTACCTGCTCCAGAATCCACGCATCCAGTGCCTCCAGCTCCTGTGTGAAGGCGTCTGCATTTGCCTGATAGCTACTTCTGTTGGCCGGGTCGAGGGCGGACAGCGTCTCGAGCACGGTCGCGGTCCAGGCGAGCATGTTCTGCACGTCAAACCAGACATGGGGATCTGGCTGGCCTGGAGCCTCGCCGGGACCAGGCTGCTGCGTCTCGCCGCCGTGCGCTGCGACCAGGAGTGGAAGGTTGTCGGACAGGGGGACGTGAACTGCCCCGCCAGACGAGTCCAGGGTGAGCTCGGACATGCCCTCCTCCAGCCCTGCACCGTTTGAGAAGAGCACGTGCGCGTCGTGCACAGCGGCCGAGTCGGAGGGCGTCGCGACATAGGTGTGAGGATCGGCGCCCAACCCCATGAGCGTGGTCAGCGCTATGTGGTCGCCCCCGATGCGCCCCACGACGTCTCCGACGATGCTCGTCGTGGCGACGACCTGCAGCTCTGCACCCGGGGCCAGGGGCATGGCTGCGAGCCGAGACAGGTCACGGGTTGCAGGCGCCGCAGGCTTGGCGCCGCACGCCCCGAGCAGCAACGGCAGGATGAGGATGAGTGTGAGACGGCAGCCGGCGTGTGCTTTGAGCATGGTAGCGCGGGCGATCACGTGGCCGCTAGGGAGCCGAGGCGCCTTCGGGGTCAAATGAGTAGCCTACACCCGGCTCGGTGAGGATGTAGCGAGGGCTGCGTGGCTCCGGCTCGACTTTGGCGCGCAGGCGGCTGACAAGGCCACGCACCAGGTCCTTGTCTCCCTGCCCGCTGTATCCCCAGACCCGTTCCACAATGACCTCAGGAGAGAGGATTTGGGCACGATGGATCATCAGGTTGTAGAGCAAGCGGAACTCCAGGTGCGTGAGCCGCCGTGGAGTGAGCCCCTCGACGGTCACCGCACGGGTCGTCGGGTCGAGCGTGAGGCCGGCCAGACTGAGTGTGGGCAGCTCCGAGAGAGGCACGTTTCTGGCACGCCGCATGAGGGCCCTCACCTGCGCGAGCAGGAGCCGCGCCCCGTAGGGCCGAGTCACCACCAAGTCCGCACCGAGCTCTAGGATCTGGATGCAGGTTTCCTCGTCTTTGCAGTCGAGGAGCTGGATGACAGGCACGTTCGTTTCAGCACGGATCCGCCGGGTCTCATCGAGGGGATCGCCGGCGGAGTCTATGAGGATCAGGTCAGCCGGCCGCTCCTGCCAGGTATCGAGGGCGCGCTCCAGGGTGCCGGCGGTGGTGACGGCCAGCCCTGCCCGCTGGAGGACCAGTGACAGGAAAGCCCGCTCATCTGGATTCTGGCAGATCAGAAGCGCATACATAGCCGGTAGACAGACGACTGATGCATCTTGGGAGACCTCCGAGCCCGGTTGGTCATCTGTGATTGCTCACTCGTGCGGCGAATATAGCATGTTCGACGCGGCTTGTCAACTCACTGCGGGGGATGCCTCGTCCCTCAAACTGCATACGTGGTATCTACGGCTGAACGATTATCTTGAGGACGCCGGGGCGTGCCGCGTGCTCAAAGGCCGCGAGGCCATCGGCCAGGCGGTATCTTGCCGTGATGAGGGGGACGACGTCTACGAGGCCCTGTTCGAGCAGGCGAAGTGCGGCGGCAAAAGGCCCACAGCGCGACCCGACGACCGAGATCTCGTCGACGACGAGCCTCGAGAGGTCAGCCTGTACGTGGCCATGATACGTGCTCTTCAGTACCAGGGTGCCTCCCGGACGGACGATTCGAAGCGCGGCCTGATAGCCCTCTGGCCGGCCGGTGCACTCGACCACGACGTCGGCGCTCGGGTAGTGGTCCGGATCCTCCAGCATGGTGGTGATTCCGCGGCCAGACAAGATGGCGAGCTTGTCCGGGTGGCGGCCGATCACCGTGAGACGGGCGCCGGTCAGCGCGAGCACCTGGGCCACCAAGAGCCCAAGCTTGCCATCACCCAGCACCACGACGTGACTGTCAGGCCGGATGTGCACCTGCTCGAGGATCTTGCATGCGGCAGCCAGTGGCTCAACAAAGACTGCGGCATCGTCCTGCACGCAGCCGGGCACCAGGTGAAGGTTGCGCTCGGGGAGGCAGAGGTACTCGGCCAAGGCGCCGTCGCGGCCCCGGATCCCAAGTACCCGTCGCCGGACACAATGCTCCCTACGGCCACGTACGCACATTTCGCACTCGCCGCAAGACAAGTTGATCTCGCCGACTACCCGGCGTCCGACCAGGGCCGGGTCTTCAGCATGTTCAACGATCCCCACGAACTCGTGGCCCAGAATGCCCGAGAATGCAGCATAGCCCCTCAGAATCTCCAGGTCGGTGTTGCAGATGCCTACGAGCGTTGTCCGGACACGCGCCTCGCTGCGTCCGGGTACCGGCACGGGCCGTTCGGCCAACCGGAGCGATGCGCCGTCGTAAACCACTGACAGCATGGACTCATCTCCAGGGTGTGAGCGGTGGGGGGATGTGGCGCTCAGTCGCGGATCACCTGCGGCGACCATACAGCGTCACGCGGTCCTGCTGCACAACGATCCCCTCGATGCAGAGAGGGTAGTCGGCCGGATACCAGTCGAGCGCTTCATCGAGCAGCTCCTTCACCTTGTCGCGGATGACGACGGGTGTGAAGAACCGGCCGATCTTGACGCTCGAGGTCTCAAACTGCGGTGCGCAGTCCCGGGCGACGACATTGCCCCTTACTTCGGCATGAATGGCCAAGCCGAACACCCGCACGTCGCCCCCGACGATCACTTGCTCCGTGCCAAGGTCGACGTGAATGTTCTCGTATGGCAGGTCGGTCCTGGAGGCAAGGAGTGCTGAGATCTCGTCGTTGAGTGTGGTCTCCAGGTAGCGGATCTGGACCACGCGTCCGGGAGCCGACCTTGTCATCTCCTGGTCGAGGCTCGTCAGGTCATCGAGGACCGGGTCTGCGAGGATGAGAGGCGCCGTGCTTTGGGGCTCGTCCCCGGCAGGTTGATCTGCCGCCGCCCCGGGTGTGGAACCCTCCATGCCCGGATCTGCGGAAGGACCGGGTGTGGCACCGCTCTCTGTCACCGCGGCCGGCGTGAGCTCACCCGCCAGCGTGGCGGGCTGCGGTGAAGCAGACAGTGAGGCAACAGCCTGCTCATCCGGCGCCCCAGGGCCGGCAGGCAGCAGGCGCGGGCGTAGCAAGTCTCTCTCGGGCTCACTTGGACCGGCCGTCGCGGCTCCTGGCCTGCCCGCATTCCAGGCGGCTATGGCCGTAGCCTGGTACTCGCGCACAGATGCCTCGATCCCGAGGTCGAGCCGATCGCTCGCAATCAAGGAGACGGCAAAGGCGACGACGCCCCATACGACAAGATTGCCGGCGGCGAGGAGGACAAGCCACAGCCTGCGTCGCGTCCACCTAGGCATCGGGCACGCCCTCGTCTTTCACCGGTAGGACGGCCTGCGCGAGGCCATCTCCCCGCTCACCGGGCGCTGCGACTTGGGTGCCAGAGAGCTCGCGCATCTGGGCAAGCAGTTCCTCTAGCTTCCGCGGTTTCCCTTGGGTAATTGGATTGTTGGGGAGAAAGGGGCATGCATACGCGTCCTGGACGGATACCTCGTACGTGCCAATGCGACGCGCGACGGCCATGATCTCCGTCTTGTCAAAGCCAATCAGCGGGCGGAAGATGGGCTTGGAGATCCCTGCGGAGATGGCCTCGATGTTGGTGAGTGTCTGGCTGGCGACCTGTCCGAGTGAATCGCCGGTGACGATGGCCGACGCCCCTGTCAGGGAGGCAACTTCGGCCGCCTTGGCCAGCATCAACTGCTTGCAGACCAGGCACGTCCACCGCTGCGCGTGGAGCTCCCTAAGCCGAAGCAGGCTCAGGCCGAATACCTCCTCGTGGGAAAAGATGACGGGCTTCAAGTCCCAGCCGTAGGAGTATCGCTGCAGGATGCGAAGGATTGCCCGGAACTGCTCGGCCTGGGCCTCGCTCGTGGCAAAGTGCACCGGGATAACCGCGCAGCCGCGCTTCATCATCATCCACATGGCCACGGGTGAGTCGATACCCGTCGACACGAGCGCAACGACGCGCCCTCCACTGCCGACAGGCATGCCTCCAGGCCCGGCTATGGTCAGGCCAGAGAGCAGGGCATAGCCACGGCGTACCTCGATCGAGATCTCGAGATCGGCGTCTTGTGAGAGCCGCACTTGTGCTCCGGTCGCGGCGACCACCGCCGCCCCGGCCTCCCGCGCAATCTCCGGCGAGGTCAACGCGAAGGACTTGTCGCTCCTCCGGGCTCGAACGCCAAACGACGCGTCTGGATCGAGCTTGGCCGCCTGTGCCATCCGCACTGCTGCCTGCTCGATCTCTTCGAGGGAGGCCGGAACGCGCTGCACCGGGCTGACGGACACCACGCCGAATACGCGCCGCACCGCGTCAAGCGCCGCCTCTGCTTGCTGCGTCTCGATAAAGATGCGCTGCCCCTCTTGCCACACATTCCCCGGCACCGAGTTCTCGCGCAGGCACCTTCGCAGGTTGCGGCGGAGCTTGCCAAGGAAGTAGGTGCGATTGTGCCCCTTGAGGCCGATCTCGCCGTAGCGAACCATCAGCAGATCCGCGGAGCCACCATCTGGCGC
Organism: uncultured Chloroflexia bacterium; assembly: GCA_963701775.1. Lineage (GTDB taxonomy): Bacteria > Chloroflexota > Anaerolineae > JAAYZQ01 > JAAYZQ01 > DAOQVR01. Next base: position 712,158 of record CAVPBH010000015.1, on the reverse strand, counting down.
GAGCGCGCGAGGCGCAGGCCGGTTCACAGCCACCGGTTCTCCTGATACCATTGCGCAGTCTCGCTTACTGCCGAGTCCAAGTCGAACTGGGGCGTGAACCCCAGCTCTTCGCCCGCTCTCTCGCCCGAGAAAAGCCAGTAGTGCTGCCTCATGTCGATGGCCCGTTGGTCGTTGAGAAGCCCGGGCCGTCCTGTCAGCTTCGCCTGCACACTGGACCAGGCCGCGAGCGGCGCCAGGACGGCATAGGGCAGTGCAATGGACACCGTCCGCCTGTTCAGCGCGCGGGCGATGGACTGCCCGAGCGCTCGCCGGGTGCACTGCAGGCAGGACGCGTAGTACACCTGGCCTACGGCGCGCTCGCATTCCAGCGCAAGGATCATGAGGGAGATCAGATCGTGAACATAGATCAGGCTGACCCAGCGCTCCTCTGTTCCGAGCTGCAGCTCCAGCCCTCGCCTCACAAGGCGGAAGTAGGCCAGCAGATCGCGGTCCCTCGGACCGAACACGATGGCCGGTCGGACAATCGTGACGGGCAACCGGTCGGCCATAGCGAGCAGCGCGGTTTCGGCGGCAAGCTTGCTCCTGCCATACCCGGTAATGGGGCGAGGAGGACCGGACTCGATCGCGGGGCTATCCAGGCTCGGTGCAGGGCCGGCTGCGGCAATGCTGGAGACAAACAGGAAGCGCTCTATGTCTGGCGCTGCCCGTAGGCAGGCGCGCGCCAGGGCTTTTGTACCGCCGGCATTGACGCGCAGGAACGTCTCGGCGTCTATCGCCCGCGTGAGGCCCGCGCAATGACACACGGCGTGTACGTCCCTGCAGGCGAGATCCAGCCCGTCGCCATTGTTCAGGTCGGCGTAGGCCCATTCGACCGGGAGGTGCCGGATGAGAGAGACGTCGCTTGTGCGGCGGACCAGGCACCGCACCCGGTAGCCTCGACCGAGCAATGTCTCGACAAGGTGGGATCCGATGAAGCCGTTGGCTCCGGTCACCAGGACCGGTCTCTCAGGCGCAGGCACGGGCAAGCGCCTCCTCTGCCGGCTCCCGCATGCCGTCTCCATAACACAACAAGCCGCTCCATTGGAGCGGCCCGGACGCTTCGTTGAGAACTCCCTGTCCCGGAGAGCCGGTCAGGCTATGGTTTTGCAGAATTGCTCTCATCCAGGAATAGTGCGGTCGAGCAACAGAGAGACTAGCATAGGGTGGATGACTTGTCAACCTGCGTGGCCAAGAGAATCAGGGCCGCGGCAGAGGGCCGGGAATGGAATCCCGGCCTCCGTGCTACGTGCTACCCACCTCAGGCGCCTGCCATGCGCCGCAAGGTTGCTTCGTCGATGATCTCGATGCCCAGCTTCTCGGCGGCCGCGAGCTTGCTACCCGCCTTGTCCCCGGCGACCAAATAGCTCGTACTGCGGCTGACCGATCCGGCGACCTTCCCCCCATGTTCTGAGATGAAGGCACCGGCTTGCTCCCGGCTGAAGGTGGGGAGCGTCCCCGTGATGACAAAGGTAAGGCCGGCGAACGGCTGATTCCCGACCTGCCGGACGGGAGATGCTTCCCAGCGGACGCCGGCCGACTTGAGCTTGTCCAGCACAATCCGGTTGGGTGCCCGAAGGAAAAAGTCGGCGATGCTCGTGGCCAGGACCGGTCCGATGCCAGGGATCTGCTGGAGCTCGTCGCTCGACGCAGCAGCCAGGGCATCGAGCGAGCGATAGTGCGCCATGAGAGTCTCGGCGACGGTTGCGCCTACCCCGTGAATGCCGAGTGCCGTCAAGAGCCGTGCCGGCGGCTGCTCTTTGCTCCTCTCAATGGCGGCCAGCAGGTTCCTCGTCCTCTTCTCGGCAAACCCCTCCACACCAAGGAAGTGGCTCTCGGCCAGGGCATAGATGTCGGCCACGTCGTGCACGAGGCCCATCTCGACGAATAGCTCCGCCTGCCTGATGCCGAACCCTTCGATGTCCATGGCCCCGCGGCTCACAAAGTGCTCAACAGAACGCACCAGTTGGGCAGGGCAGGCTGCGTTGACGCAGTAGTAGGCAACCTCGCCCTCGGGGTGTTCCACCAACTCGCCACAGGCGGGACACCGCTCCGGCATGCTCCAGGGCCGGGCGTCCGGCGGGCGAAGCTCGAGCACCGGCCGGAGGACCTGCGGGATGACCTCCCCCGCGCGTTTGATGACGACCATGTCTCCTTCGCGGATGTCGTGCTCGGCCACATACTCGGCGTTGTGGAGAGTCGCGCTGCTCACGGTTACGCCACCAAGGCGCACGGGCTCTAGCTCGGCTGCCGGAGTAAGCGTGCCGGTGCGGCCCACATTGACCACGATCCGCTTGAGGCGTGTGGCAGCCTCCTTCGCGGGGTACTTGAAGGCGAGGGCCCACCGGGGCGCATTGCCCACAGCCCCCAAGCGCTGCTGCGTCGCGATCTCGTCGATCTTGATCACCAGGCCATCCGCCTCAAAGTTGAGCGTGTCGCGCACTGCCTCCCATTGGATGCAATGCTCAATCAGCGCCTCCACACCGGCAAACCGGCGGTTCTGGTCGCTGACCGGGAACCCCAACTGCCGCAGATAGCCGAGTGCCTGCCATTGGGTGGCAATCTCGGGGCCGCCCAGTTGGTCGATCACCTGGTAGCAGAAAAGCTTCAGAGGCCTCGAAGCGGTGATCGCCGGGTCAAGAACGCGCAGGCTGCCCGCGGCGGTATTGCGAGGGTTGGCGTACGTCCGCCTGCCCGCGGCCTCCTGCTCCCGGTTGAAGGCCTCGAACGCATCGATGGGCAGGTAGGCCTCGCCCCGGACCACGAGGCGTCCCGGAGGAGGTGACTCGCCACGCGCCGGAATGCGAAGCGGCAGGGCCCGTATGGTGCGCAGGTTGGCCGTGATATCCTCTCCACGGATCCCGTCGCCGCGTGTGGCTCCCAGCACGAACAAGCCGCCGGTATAGTGCAGTACGACTGTGAGACCATCGATCTTGGGCTCGACGACGTAGGCGGGCTCTGGGTAGCCCTCGGGCAGGAGCCTGAGGACACGATCTCGCCAGGCCCGGATCTCCTCTGAACTAAAGCCGTTGGCGAGGCTGAGCATGGGGTACGGGTGTTGGACGGTGGTGAACTCTTCGCGCAGCTCCGCGCCCACTCGCTGAGTGGGCGAGTCGGCCGTGACCAACTGCGGGTTCTGTGCCTCCAACGTCTGCAGCTCGCGGTAGAGCGCGTCGTAGGCGCTATCGCTGATCTCCGGATCGTCCAGTACGTGATAGCGATAGCTGTGGTAGCGAACAAGCTCGCGGAGCTCCTGAGCGCGTTCCTTTGGGTCCATTCGCTCTTCCTCCAAGGCGCCGGGCGATTGCTGCATCCGCAATCGCCTGATGTGTCAGCACGGGCAAGGCCGATTTACGGCTGGCGCTGGCAGGTGGGACAGATGTAGCCGGCGGTGCTGCCGGTCCTGATCTTGGCCACGGGCGTGGAGCAGGACGGGCAGGGCAACCCATCGCGATACGCGACGCGGAAGAACGTTTCATCCCAGCCGCCTCGCTCGCCATACAGGTTGACCTCGAAGGCTGCGCCTCCGTGGTCGATGCTCTCAAGAAGCGTCTCCCGCAACGCCTGCCAAAGCGCGGCAATCTCCGCATGCGATAGGGTGGGAATTGCGCCGCAGCGGGTGAATCCTCGCTTTGAACAGAGGATCCTGCACATACACGTTTCCGATGCCGGCGACGCGTGCCTGGTCGAGAAGAAACGCCTTGATCGATCCACGGCGGCCCGCCAGCCGTGCCTCGAATTGGGCAAGGGTCAGGTCCAGCGCATGAGGACCCAGCCGGCCGACCATCGGGTGAGCCGCTGGGTCGTGGGCAAAGTGGGCGTAACCGAACCACCAGAAGTTGACTGCCAGGCAGGTGCCATCAGAGAACTCGAATGAAACCCGCCATCGTTCGGGCAGATGTGCCCGGCTGACGAGCAGGACCTCGCCTCCCATGCCAAGATTCAGAAGCAGCCATCCCTGCGAGGTTTCGACCTTGAGCCACTTGCCGTGGGCCTGTACGTCCGTGATACGCGCAGCCTCCAGCCTGGCCTTGAACTCCTCTGCCGGTAGGTTCAGGCATTTGGGCTGCCGGACCTGGATGGCGGAGATCTCTTTGCCGGCCAGCTCCCGGCGCATGTCGCGGGCGAGAATCGCGATTTCTGGAAGCTCTGGCATGTGTGCGTCTCCTCTCACAATTCTACCGGAGGTGGGGCGCCAGCGCAAGACCACAGCGTCTCTCGATGAAAGGGCGGTGCTTGGTGCTGAGCCTGCCGCTGCACCGGCGTTGACTTTCGCGCGAGAACCGTTATACTACGCCTGTCTCCTGGGAAGACAACCGACTCGATGCGACTCAAGTACCTCGAACTGCACGGCTACAAGACATTCGCCTCCCGGACAAGCTTTGCGTTTGACGGTGGGATCACTGCCATCATAGGGCCAAACGGCAGCGGCAAGAGCAACGTCGCCGACGCTATCCGTTGGGTTCTGGGTGAGCAGAGCTTCCGCGCACTTAGGGGCAAGCGCACGGAGGACATGATATTCTCCGGCAGCGCGCAGCGGGCACGGCTGGGGATGGCTTCGGCGTCCTTGGTTTTCGATAACTCGGATGGCTGGCTGCCGATCGACTTCAGCGAGGTGTCGCTCGCGCGACGTGCCTATCGCTCGGGGGAGAATGAGTACCTGATCAACGGCCACCGGGTGCGCCTGGCCGACATCGTGGAGCTGTTGGCGAGGTCTGGCCTGGCACAGCGGACGTACACCGTGATCGGCCAGGGCCTGGTGGACGCTGTTCTGAGCCTGCGCCCCGACGACCGGCGCGCCTTGTTCGAGGAGGCTGCCGGGATCTCCGTGCACCGGGCGAAGCGATCCGAGGCCCTGACACGCCTCGACGAGACCAGGGCGAACCTGGTACGGGTCTATGACATCGTGGGCGAGATCGCACCACGATTGCAGCGCCTGGAACGAGAAGCGGAACGGGCTCGGGTGCGTGGCCTGCTGGAGCGGGAGCTCGACACAGTGCTTCGCACGTGGCATGGGTATCGCTGGCACCAGGTTCAGCTCGATCTGAGTCAGGCACGTGACTTGGTTGAGCGCCGCGAGGCACGGCTCGGTCGAGAGCGTGAAGCCTTGGTCGAGGTGCAGGAGCAGATGACTGCTTTGCGAGCGCGGCAGGGGAAACTGCGCGAGCAGTTGAGTGGCTGGCACCGCGAGAGCAGTGCTCTCCACCAACAGATGGAAGAGGTGCAGCGTGACCTGGCGGTATGGCAGGAGCGCGCTCGGCTGCTCGGACTCCAAGCGAGTGAACTGGAGTCCGATATCTCGATCTCGGGGATGCAGGCGCAGGAGTCGGCCCTGAAGGTAACAGCCGCTGAGCAGGCGCTCAGCGAAAGCGAGCTGGCTCTTTCCGAGCGGCAGACCCAGCTCGATGTTGCGCAGAAAGAGATAGAGGCCCACGAGGCCCGCCGCGAGCAGGTCTCGCAGGCGATCGCCGACGCCCAGTCGCTTCTTCTGGACCGAAGCGTTGAGGCGGCGGATCGCCGGAGCCGCGTTGCTCAATTCGGGGAGCAGCGGGCCGAGCTCGCCAAGCAGACCGCGGAGCTGCGGCGCACCCTGTCGAGTCTCGAGACTGAGCTCGGCGGGCTCGTCGCGCAGGTGGGGACCTTGGCCGGGGATCGCAGCCGGCTCGTGGCGGCGCGGGAGGAACGAGAGTCGGAGATCACACGCCTTCAGGCGAGCCTGGCCGCGGCGCGGGAAGACCAGGCCGAAAGGCGCAATGCCGTATCACGAGCCCACCTGCTCGTGCAGCAGACTCAGGACCGGCAGGAGGCGCTGGGCCGGCAGCGCAGCGAAGGCGAAGGCCTGCACGCCGGTGTGCGCGCGGTATTGGAGATGGCCGGTGCGAGGGGCCAGACCACGCGAGGAAAAGGGCCCACCGGCACCGTCCTGGAAGGCGTCTTGGGGACTGTGGCACAGCTCGTCCAAGTTCCTGAGCAGTACGAAGTCGCCCTCGAGGTCGCGCTCGGCAGCCATCTTCAGGATGTTGTCGTAGAATCGTGGACGCATGCCGAGTCCGCGATTGCCTTCTTGAGGGATCAGAAGCGCGGGCGGGCGACATTTCTTCCCCTCGACACGGTCCGGCCCGCCTCACGTATTGACGTGCCGCAGCTCGATGGCGTAATCGGCTGCGGTACCGAGCTGGTCCGGGCACCCGAGAGGCTAGAGCCTGTCGTCCAGATGCTGCTCGGTAGAACATTGGTTGTGCAAGACCTCAGGACGGCGCGACGCGCTTTTGATCGCCTCCAGGGTGGTTTCCAGATTGTCACTGTCGGGGGCGAGGTCCTGCGTTCCAGTGGATCGGTGACCGGCGGCTTGGGGCAAGGCGCCCAGCAGAACTGGATGCTTGCGCGGGAGCGGGAGTGGCGTGAGGTGCCCGGCCTCTTGGTAGCAGCGCGGGAGCAGGCCGCTGCGGCGGCGTCCGAACTGGAAAGGGCCGACGCTGCCGAGCGGAAGGTCCGCGAGGCGCTTGCATCGCTTACGGCGCAGAACCAAGGTGCCGCTGGGGCAGAGGCTGCGGCGGCCTCGGAGCTCGGGCGCGTAGGCCGGCTGGTGGACAGGTGCGAGCAGCAACTGAGCTGGCACAAGCGCCTCCTGGAGCAAGCTGAGGCTCGCTCTCTTGATCTGGGCGTGCAAGAGGCTTCCGTGACCGGCGATCTGGCGCGACTGGTGGACGAAATGCACTCGGGAGAGGAGCAGCTTGGCGCTCTTCAGGTGCAGCTCGATGCCCTACGAGGAGATGCACTATACCTTGTGCTCTCGGATATGCGCAGTGCCCTTGCGGTAGCCCGGCGCAGTCGCGAGCATCGCCGTACGATCCTGGGTGATGCTCGCGAGAGACATTCGGAGCTGCTGGCACGTCTAGAGCAGAGACGCCAAAGGCTTGTCGTGCTACAGCAGGAGGAAGGCGCCCTCGCGGAGGCTATTCAGGGCCATACGTCACGGCAGAAGGTGATCGAAGCCTGGCTCTCGGGGCTGGCGCAGAAAACGGAGCCGGCCGAGGCCGAGGTCGCTCAGATCGAGACCGAGTACGACCAGTTGTCTGTGCGCGAAGCGACCGGGCGTGCGAGGCTTCGCGAGGCAGAGGCCAATTACTCGGAAGCTCAACTGGCTTCCAGCCGGGTGGAGGATAGCCGGGAGCGATTGCGACGGCAGATCATGGACGACTTTGGCCTCGTCGACATGGAGCCGATGCAGGATCAGCCAGATCAGCCTCCCTTGCCCTTGAATGAGCTCGTCTCGACGCTGCCCGTGGTCACGACCCTGCCGCCGGGCCTGGAAGACGAGCTACACCAGCTCAGGGGGCAGATCAAGCGGCTGGGGCCGGTGAATCCGAGTGCTTTGGCCGAGTATGCGGAAGTGCGAGACCGGCATGCCTTCCTGACCACCCAGGCAGCAGACCTGGAGGAAGCATCTCAGCGGCTTCGGGAAGTGATCTCGGAGCTGGATGAGGTCATGCGCCGCGCGTTCCGCCGGACATTCGAAGCCGTACAGACCCGCTTTACGGAGAATTTCAACCGTCTCTTCGCCGGCGGCTCCGCCCGGCTCAGCCTCACCGATCCGGAGGATCTGTCAGCCACAGGAGTTGAGATCAGCGCCCGGCCGCCGGGGAAACGGCAACAGACTTTGGCGCTTCTCTCAGGAGGCGAGCGGTCGCTGACAGCGGTGGCCCTGATCTTTGCCCTTCTCCAGACCAGCCCGCCGCCCTTCTGCATCTTGGACGAGGTGGATGCAATGCTGGACGAAGCAAACGTTCAGCGCTTCCGGACCATGCTGCAGGAGCTCGCGCGGACGACGCAGTTCATTGTCATAACCCACAACCGGACCACGATCCAGGCGGCCGACACGATCTATGGTGTGACCATGGGCGAGGATAGCGCATCCCAGGTCGTATCTCTGCGATTGGATGGCGATCGTGTGACTACGGCGTCGGGCGCCGCTATCGAGCTAAGGGTGGACTAGCGGAGCAGGGCCAGCTTTGCCTGACAGAACCCGGGCGGCATGCAGTCTCAGCGTGCCGCCCGGCGTCGATCTTGTCTTCTTTGCGCCCGCCAAGCTGGGGCTGCTGCTAGCGCAAGCTGTGCAACACCTTCATGTAGTTGGCCCTCTCGAACGCGGCCGGCTCCGGGGTGGAGCGATGGCTCATGCTCCCTTTCATCTGCTCCACGGAGGTGTACTCGTGTTCCTCCATCCACTGGTGCATGCCACTCACGAGCTCACGGATCTTTTCGATCCCTTCCTCGAGCAGAACGGAGCAGACGTTGACGACGTCGGCGCCGACCATCACTGCCTTGACGGCGTCCTCCGATGAGTGCACTCCTGTCGTCAGCGCCATGGACGCCTGGATGTGTCCATAGAGGATCGCGATCCAGCGAAGGGGCAAGCGCATCTCTGCCCGCGTGCTCAGTTGAAGGTTGGGCACGACCTCAGGCTTCTCGATGTCGATGTCGGGTTGGTAGAACCGATTGAAGAGCACCAGCGCATTGGCCCCTCCCGCATCGAGCATCGAGGCCATGTGCGGCAACGCACTGAAGTAAGGGCTCAGCTTGACGGCGACCGGGATGGTCACATGCTGCTTCACCTCTTGGAGCAGCCTGACGTACAGGTTCTCCACGTCGCAGCCCATCATGTGCGGGTTGGTCGGCAGGAAGTAGACGTTGAGCTCGACAGCATCGGCGCCCGCCTGCTGGAAACGCTTGGCGTAGCCCGTCCAGCCACCGGGGCTGATCCCATTGAGGCTTGCGATGATTGGGATCCCGACAGCCTCCTTGGCCTTCCGGATGTACTCGACATACTCGTCCGGTTCCCGCCTGTAGATGTGCAAGGGAGGAAGGTAGGTCAACGCCTCGGGATTGCTGTAGGTACCCTGATCCTGAAAGAAAGCGAGCGCCTCGGCTTCGAGCTCGATCTGCTCTTCGAAGAGAGACCAGAGCGTGACCGCGGCCGCGCCGGCGTCCTCCATCCGCCGAATGTTGTCGAGGCTTGAGGAGAGGGGCGACGCAGACGGTACGATGGGGTTTTTCAGTCTCAATCCCATGTAGGTGCTTGCCAGGTCAACCATTCTTCAAGTCCTCTCTGCGGTTTGCAGGGCATGCCTTCCTCCGTCATCCCTCCCGGGCGTGGCCGGAAGAAGGCATGCCCTCTTGTTGGCCGCTACTTCTGGCTGTAGTCCATGGCGGCCCATTGCTCGTACATCCGCCAGCGTGCGAGCACGTCGGCCTGGGCCAACTGCATCAAGCTCTCTGCACGGTCCGGATCGGTCTGCGTGAGCGACCGGAACCTTGTCTCTTTGTAGGCGTACTCCCTTAGCGGCAGCTTCGGTGCCTTGGAGTCGAGCTGGAGTGGGTTCAACCCCTGTGCGGTCCTGCGCGGGTCAAACCGGTACAGGATCCAGGCCCCCGAGTCGACGGCCGCCTGCTGCTGCTCGTTGCCCAGAACAAGGTTCAAGCCCTGGTTGATACAGTGGCTGTATGCGATGACGAGACTTGGGCCGTTGTATGATTCGGCCTCGACCAGGGCCCGAAGAGCGTGTGTGTCGTTGGCGCCGAGGGCGATCTGGGCTACATAGATGTTGCCGTAGGTCATGGCGATCATGCCCAGGTCCTTCTTGGGCAGTGGCTTTCCGCTCGCGGCGAAGCGGGCAACGGCGGCACGAGGCGTTGCCTTTGACATCTGGCCGCCGGTGTTCGAGTAGACCTGCGTGTCCAGGACGAGCACGTTGATGTCGCGCCCGGCCGCCAGGACGTGGTCCAGTCCGCCGTAGCCAATGTCGTATGCCCAGCCATCGCCCCCCATGATCCAGACCGAGCGCTTGACCAACATGTCGGCAAGACTCTGGAGCTGAGCGACTTCTGGAGAGTCAAGACCTGCAAGCCGTGACCGCAGCTCGGCCACACGACCGCGTTGAGCTGCAATGTCCGCTTCTGTCTGCTGCGGGGCGGTGAGGATGGCGTCGGCCAGCTCATTCCCGATAGCGTCTCGAAGCCGATTCACCAGCTCGCGAGCGTACTCGGACTGCTTGTCGACCGTAAGGCGGTATCCGAAGCCAAACTCTGCGTTGTCTTCAAACAGGCTGTTGCTCCAAGCCGGGCCTCGGCCGTTCACGTCAATTGCCCAAGGAGTCGTGGGCAGGTTGCCTCCATAGATGGAGGAGCAGCCAGTAGCATTGGCCACAAGCAGCCGATCGCCGAAGAGCTGGCTGACCAGCTTGACGTAAGGCGTCTCGCCGCATCCGGCACATGCCCCGGAGTATTCAAAGAGTGGCCTGAGAAGCTGTGAGCCTTTGACCTGGTTCACCTTGACCAGTGCCCGGTCAAAGTCAGGGATTTCCAGGAAGAACCGGTAGTTTTCACGCTCGGTGGAGCGGAGAGGCGGCTGCGGGGCCATGTTGATGGCCTTGCGCTTCTGGTCCGACTTGTCCCGGGCGGGGCAGGTGGCCACACACAGGCCGCAGCCCGTGCAGTCTTCCGGTGCCACCTGAATCGTCGCAACCATCCCGTCAAACTCCTTGCCCTTGGCTGCCACGGACTTGAACGTGGGCGGCGCCTCCTTGAGCAGGTCGGGATTGTAGATCTTGAAGCGTATCGCCGCATGGGGACAGGTGCAGGAGCACTTGGCACACTGGATGCAGAGGGCAGGTTCCCAGACCGGGATCTCGAGTGCGATATTGCGCTTCTCCCATTGGGTAGTCGCCGACGGGAAGGTTCCATCTATCGGCAGGGCGGACACGGGAAGCGAATTGCCCTGACGGGCGATGATCGTCGCAGTCACCTGCTGGACGAACTCGGGGGCTTCGGCCGGCACGGGGGGGCGCATGCCGAGGTGGCTCGTCGCAGAGTCCATGACCTCGACACGGAAGAGGTTGGCCAGGGCCTGGTCAACGGCGGCAAAGTTCTTGCGCACGACTTCTTCGCCGCGCTCCCCGTAGGTCTTGACGATGGCGTTCTTGATGGCGGCGATGGCCTGGTCTTTTGGCAGAACACCCGAGAGCGCAAAGAAGGCAGTCTGCATGATGGTGTTGATGCGGACGCCCATCCCAGTCTCCTTGGCGACGCGGTAGGCATCGATCACGTAGAACTGGAGCTCCTTGTCAATGATCTGCTGCTGGACTTCTCGAGGCAGCCTATCCCAAACCTCGTTGGGGCCATACGGGCTGTTCAAGAGGAAGGTTGCGCCGTGGGCGGCTTTCTCCAGAACGTTGAACTGCTCCAAGAAGAAGAACTGGTGGCAGGCGACGAAATTCGCTGACGTAATCAGGCACGTGTGCCGGATGGGCCTGGGGCCGAAGCGCAGGTTGGACGCGGTGACGGTGCCTGCCTTCTTGGAGTCGTACTCGAAATAGCCTTGGGCATACAGGCCGGCATCCTCGCCGATGATTCGAATGCTGTTGTGGTTGGCGCCGACCGTCCCGTCGGATCCCAGCCCGTAGAAGACCGCACGCGTGACATCGGCGGGCTCGCAGTCGAAGCAGGCATCATACTCAATGCTGGTGTGTGTCACGTCATCCAGAATGCCCACGGTGAAGTGGTTCTTGGGTGCCTCGCGTGCCATCTCGTCGAAGACGCCCTTGGCCATCGCCGGCGTGAACTCCTTGCTCGCCAGGCCGTAGCGCCCTCCGATGACCGCGATCGTTCGCCCGGCTTCGGCCAGGGCAGTCACGCAATCCTGGTAGAGGGGCTCGCCGATCGCGCCTGGTTCCTTGGTGCGGTCGAGCGAGGCCAGGACCCGGACGGTCGGAGGCAGCGCGGACACGAAAGCGGTTCCGTCAAATGGCCGGTACAGCCGCACCTTGAGCAGGCCAACCTTCTCACCTTGCCGGACCAAGTTCTCGACGGTCTCGTGCGCCACTTCTGACCCCGAGCCCATCATCACGATCACTCGCTCGGCGTCAGGCGCGCCCACATAGTCGAACAGGTGATAGTGGCGGCCGGTGAGAGCGGCGAACTTGTCCATCGCGGACTGCACAATCTGCGGTGTCCGCTCGTAGAACTGGTTCACCGCCTCTCGTGCCTGGAAGAAGACGTCAGGGTTCTGAGCTGTGCCACGGATGAAAGGGCGCTCAGGATTCAGCGCCCGGGACCGGTGGGCAAGCACGAGATCCTGGCCGATCATGGCGCGCAGGTCATCTTCTGTGAGCTCTTCGACTTTGTTGATCTCGTGACTCGTGCGGAAGCCGTCAAAGAAGTGCAGGAAGGGAACCCGCGCCTCCAGGGTCGACGCATGTGCGATGATGGCCAGGTCCATGACTTCTTGCGGCGAGCTGCTGGCCAAAAGGGCCCATCCGGTCTGGCGCACAGCCATGACATCTCCATGATCTCCAAAGATCGAAAGGGCGTGGGCTGCCAGGGTTCGCGCGGAGACGTGGAACACAGTCGGGGTCAGCTCGCCCGCGATCTTGTACATGTTCGGGATCATGAGCAGTAGGCCTTGAGAGGCAGTGAACGTCGTGGTGAGCGCCCCTGTCTGAAGAGCTCCGTGGACAGCGCCTGAAGCGCCCCCCTCCGACTGCATTTCGACTACCAGGGGCACGGTACCCCAGATGTTCGTCTTGTGCTCCGCCGAGTAGTCGTCGGCATGCTCACCCATGGGGCTCGAAGGTGTGATGGGATAGATGGCGATGACTTCGCTCACCTTGTGGGCAACGTACGCAGCGGCTTCGTTGCCGTCGATTGTGACCGTCTTTCTGTCAGGCATTTGGGACCCCCTGTTACTCATTGGTTCTAGCGGTTTCTCACCGGGCCTTCTCCCGGCGCGATCTGTTCGCCGGCCGACAAAGAAATGCCAGGCACATGAGCCTGGCGGATCAGTATGGCATCCATGGCGCCATACGCCACAGCATGCAACTCATCACATTGCATAGGATAGGATCCTTGGCAATCAGTGCCATGTTTGCGCGTACGGATTCTACCACGCGGCAGGGTGGCTGTCAAAGCCCGTCGCGAGCAAAGCCGGGAGGGCGGAGAGAGACCGACTATAGGCGTGCGCGCCGGCTTTGCCGCTCGAACTCCCTCTGGCACTTGAGACACAAGGTTGCGTGGGGCAAGCTCTCCAGCCTGGCCGGATCGATCTCTGCTTGGCAGCCTTGACAGATGCCGTAGGTGCCTGTCTCAGCGAGCTGAATCGCGCGGACGATCGATTCCAGCTTGTGCTGCAGGCTGGTGATCAGTGCCCAGAGTTTTTCGCGTTCGTACGCGTCAGCGTCAATCTCGTCGGCGGTCGGCTCGGCGAGGCTGTGCAGCTCCGCCTGGAGGTGCTCCAACCTGATGAGGAGCTCCTGCCGATCTGACTCCAGCTTGGCAGTATCTGTCTGAATTCGCGAAGTCACGGCACCCATAGGGCCTCGCAGCTTCTCCTGACTTGGATGGTGTCGTCCGGGAGACGATGATGCGCAAGCATATCACACGTCATCTATCCCGTCAAATGCCTTCGGAACGCGGACGCGGGCGTGCTTCCCGCTCTTGCAGATCCTGACCTGAGCGGATATACTGGGTTGCAGCCCCATGCGATCGCGGCGCTGCGCCGCGATCGCATGGGTTGGGAAGGTGATCTGGCGTGGTGCGAACGCGCACTAGTGTGTACGGGAGGAGATGATGGACCAGGTCGAGCCGATGCGGCTGGCGATCAAGCAGAAGCTTCAGGATCTAGAGATCGATCCGACCCAACCGATCGACGAGAAGGCACTCGTCCGTGCCATGGGTGCCAGTCTGACAGTGGTGACCCAAGCCCTCGACCGGCTGGCTCTGGAGGGCCTTGTCACAAAGCAGCGCGGAAGGTATCACGTTGCCCGTGCCTCTATGGCATCGATCGTGCGCGAGATCTCGGAAGTTCGGACCGTGCTCGAAGGCATGTGCGCCCGGCTCGCGGCAGAACGAGTGACTGCGGAGCAGACGGCACGGATGGAGCAGGCGCACCGCGAGTTCGAACGCGTCATCAAGGATGGGGACAACAGGGCGCTCTTGGCTGTGGATCGCAAGTTCCACCAGGCACTGTATGAGGCGTCAGGCAACCGCTTTCTTGCTCGAGCCCTGGACGACATGTATGCCCTCATCTACCGCCTCTACTTCTTCTCTCTTGACCGGATCGGCAGCGTGAGGGCCAACGTCGAGGAGCATCGCGAGATCTTGGATGCGATCAAGGCCGGCGATGGCCGCAACGCCGAACGACTCATCCAGCAACACATCGCTCACTTCCAGACGATGGTTGAACGGCTGCTCTAGCTGCCGTCTAGTACCGCAGCAGCCATAGAACCAGCGTCGCGGCCGCAGGCACGGAAAGGTTGTCCATGCCCCAGGGCGTGAGTGCCTCGACGAGTGCGCAGACCAGCGATACGACCCCGCTGTACACCAGCGCCACTAGCCAGCTCATCGGCGGCCTGCCTGCCAGGTAGGGCATCGCAAGCAGGGCGAGGAACGTCGATATCCAGCCGGCTAGCCACATAGCCAGTGAGCCCTCCAGGGAGCGTGTCCGTCCGGCAATGGTGAAATGATAGTGCCCGTAGCGTCTGCCCGCCACGGCGGCCATGGCATCGCCCCAAGTCATGGGCATCATCGCGGCGACCAAGTCGACGGGCATCTCCCACCAGAAGTAGATGAGCGCAGCAAAGGAAATCGGGAAGTAGACGGTGCCGAGGTTGGCCTTGTCGTCTGATGCCAATGACTTGATCGCGCCGGTCCAGTGGATGATGGCATTGATGACCACGAAGGCGGCAGGTGGGATCAGCGCGTAGTACCAATTGTCGAACAAGAGCCCCGTGCCGACGGACCACATTCCGACTCCGATGTGGATGAACTTGCGGGTGAACTCTGCTTTCCGTCTGCCCAGGCGCCGCAGCAGCTCACCCAGGACAATGATGAGCAAGACATAGGCGAATGACAGCAGCACAGCCGTGTAGTCGGGCTTCCACTCAATGTGCATCGGCAGCCAACCCCCTTCCGTACCTATTCCTGTTGCGCCGCTTGCGTCAGGGCGACAGCGATCCTGGCAGCGACCGCCGCGTTGTTCTCGAGCAAAGCTACGTTGGCCCTGAGTGTGGCAGAGCCCGTCCGCTCGGCCAAGTACCCCAGGAGAAAAGGCGTCAGGGCGCTGCCCCGCACGTTCTTGGCCTCCGCCGCCTCCAGGGCAGCGGAGATGGCCGGCTCGACGACTTCGGCAGGCACTTCGTCACCGGCCGGCACGGGAACGGCGATCAGCGTTCCGCAGGCAAGCCCAAGTCGAGCCCCTATCTCGACAATTGCGGCCGCCGCCTCCGGCGTGTCTACCCGAACGTCAACCGGCAGCCGGCTTTGCCTGGAAAAGAACGCAGGAAACTCGTCCGTGCCATACCCCAAGACCGGCACGCCGGCCGTCTCGAGCCACTCCAGGGTCGCGGGCAGATCGAGAATTGACTTGGCGCCAGAGCACACAACTGCCACCGGAACTGAGGCCAAGGTCGGTAGATCGTTTGAGATGTCGAAGGGAGTGCCGCGGTGGACGCCGCCGATGCCTCCTGTCGCAAAGACCCGAATGCTTGCCCAATGGGCGATAGTGGCGGTTGTCGCGACCGTGGTGGCGCCGTCTGCGCCGGCAGCGACTACCCCGGGCAGATCACGGCGGCTCAGCTTGCGGTACGGTCCACCCTCGGCCAGTGATACCAGCTCGTCATCTGTCAGCCCAACGCGGAGCCTTCCGCCAAGCACCGCAATCGTAGCCGGGACTCGCTCCATGCTCGCGGATTGCCTCTTCCATGCGCCTGGCCGTGGTGAGGTTGTAGGGGTAGGGCAAGCCGTGGGCGATGACGGTCGACTCCAATGCAACCACGGGCATGCGCGCCGCCAGGGCAAGTCGCACTTGGTCAGATACCACCAGATAGTGCTTCACTTGTGCGTTCCTCGTTTCTCTCTCATCTCAACTACGTCCGGCGGCGGCTATCTAGGAGTCTCGGTGTGCAGGCCTGAGGGTCAGATCACGAGCTGATCGTACAGACGCTCCAGGCTGATCGTCGGACAGACCGTCTCACGGCACTGGAGAGTGAGAGCAGCCGCCGACATCCCAAGCCGTACTGCCTCAACCACCGGAAGATCGTGGAGCAAGCCAAACACAACCGTGGCAGTGAGCGCGTCGCCCGTTCCAGTCAGGTCAACTATGTCAGACTCGATGGCAGGCACATGACCGCTCTCCTGGGAGCTGGCATACACAAGCCCGGTGGCTCCAAGGGTGACGATGGCGATTTGGACCCCCAAGCCCACCAGCTTGTGCGCGGCGGCCAATCCACTGTCGCGGTCTGTCACCCGCACACCGCACAGCGCCTCCGCCTCCGCCGCATTTGGCGTGGTCAGGGTCAGCTCAGTGAGATGCGGGCGCAAGACCGGCGCCAGGGTTGCGCTGGTCGGATCGGCGCAGACGCGCAGTCCGAAGGTCCGCGCAAACCGGAAGACGACACGCAGAGCAGGCGCTGTAAGGTTGGCGTCCAGGATGACCATTCGGGCTGTCTGGAAGAGTGCTCGTTGCTTTCTGATGAACTCTGCCCCGAGTAGATCCCGAACGATCCCCATATCGTCGATCGACATCACGAGGTTGCCGGCGCCGTCCAGGATTGCCAGGTACGAAGCGGTGGCGCGGTCTGGGGCCACGATGACGTGGGATACATCGATTCCGGACTCGTGGGCCACGTGGAGGATGTGCCGCCCTGGCTCATCGTCCCCCACGGCCGTGAGGAGCAGCACAGATTCCCCCAGCCTGGCGAGGTTCTCTGCGATGTTGCGCGCGACTCCGCCAGCGCTTGAGCGAATGGCGCCGGGCGTTGAGGTGCCCAGCCGGATTGGCTGCTGCGAGTGGCCCTTGGTGTCCGTACTGGCAGCACCGATGATCAGGACATGCTTCTCGCTCGTCATCTTTGTACCCCCTTCAGGCGGCTATTTGGAGGTCACTCAGGATCGAGCCGCCCACGAACTCGCGCAGAATCGAGTTGTCTGGGACAAGGTCCGGTGTCAGGGGCTCGAACCAGTCGAGGAACGCCAGGAGTCGCTTGGCTTCCGCATAGGCATCGGTGCGAGGCTTGACCTGGAGGAGGAGAGGCTCGGCGAACGGCTTGAGAACCGACAACTCGTAGACTAGGGAGGAGTTGAACATCACGTCTGCGTGTTCCTGGAAGGGAAAGATCCATTGCTTCTCCCCGCGGCGCACGCTTTCCCAGCGGACAATGGTCTGCTCGGCCGAGTACCCGCGTTGCGCTGCATCACGCACGATGCGCCGGATTAGGCGGGTGTCTGTGGTGGGCACTCGGTTGTGCTTGTCAATGTTGAGCTGGGTCAGCGCAGAGACGTAGACGCGAAAGACAAGGTCGGCCGGCACCTGCCGCACCAATTCCGGATTGAGGCCGTGAATGCCCTCGACGATGACGACGTGGTCAGGTCGTAGGCGGACGCTGCTCCCGGTTCCCTGTTTGCCGCTCTTGAAGTCGTAGCGAGGAAGCACGACCTGCTCGCCTTCGAGCAGGTGCAGGAGCTGTTCGTTGAACAGATCCAGGTCCAGTGCCCGCAGCGACTCGAAATCGTACTCGCCGCTCTCGTCCCGAGGGGTCTTGTCCCGATCCAGGAAGTAGTTATCCATCTCGAGCGCAAAGGGCCGCAGACCGTTGGCCAGCAACTGGATGCTGAGCCTCTTCGAGCAGGTGGTCTTGCCTGAGGACGATGGGCCGGCAATCAGGACCAGGCGCACCCGGTCGCGCCTGCTCGGCAATGTCTGCGGCGATGCGCGCGATTCTTTGTTCGTGCAAGGCTTCGGCCACCAAGACCACCTCGCGTACGCGGGCGCTCGCAATAGCCTCGTTGAGAGCGCCGGTATCGTTGATGCCCATCAAGGCCAACCACTCTGCATACTCCCGAAAGACACCGACTAGCTTGGGATAGTCAGCAAACGGCTGAAGCTGCATGACCGGCTCATTGCGCGGGAATTGCAGGATGAAGCCAGGTGGGTAACTTCGGAGGGCGAAAAGCGTCAGGTAACCGGTCGATGGGACCATGTAGCCGCCGAAGTAGTCGCGGTAGCCCCGCAACTGGTAGAGCGTGAGATACTCCTTTCGACGGCGAGCGAGCAGCCTCACCTTGTCCTCGTCCCCTCGCGCGCTGAACAGAGAGATCGCGTCGATAAGAGGGATCCTCTCCTTGCGAATCGGTTCGTCGGCGGCGACGATCTCCTTCATCTTGGCTTCGATCTGAGCGAGTTCCTCAGCAGAGAATGGCTCGTGGCGGTTCACCCGGCAGAAGTAACCCCCGAAGGTCAGGGAGTGATCTACGTAGAGGTCGGCCTCGGGGAACAGCTCCTGTGTTGCGGCTACCATCAGGAACACGAGGGAGCGGCAATAGATCCGCATGCCATCGCTGTCTGCCATGGTCACCGGGATGATCTCCACGTCGCCTTCGACGCGATAGGCCAGCTCCCGCATCTCCCTATCGACCAGGGCGGCTACCGTCGGGGCTTGGGGATCGGTGCCGGCGGCGCGGACGAACTCTTCGAGGGATGCGCCCACAGGACCCTCGAATACCCGCCCGTCCTCAAACCATACCTGGGCGGTGTCGCGGGGCTCTGCTCGAGAGATCATTTCTTCGGTGCTCCCGACTTTTTCTGTGGCGGCCTTAGCCAGGCTGCGGCAAGAACAAAGAGGATCGCTCCAAGGCTTGCTTCGGTGATGCGCACTTGGCCGAGCGTCCAAGGGATGAGATCCAGCTCTGCACCCAACAGATGTCCGCCAACACAGCCTGCGAGAGACGCTAACCAGAAGAGAAGCAGATCTCGCACGCTGCGACCCATCAGCAGGTGCAGGATCACAGCGACCAGCGATGCCAGCACGAGCAACACAACAAGAGCAGGCGGCTGCAGCATAGCACTCACTCGCAGATGATGCCCCCGCCGAAGACGATGCCTCCGCAGTAGGCCACGGCGGACTGGCCTGGAGATATGTCGCGCACCGGTTGATCGAACGTTACGTGGGCAGAACGGTCACCGGCATCTGTCCAAGTGGCCGGCGCCGGCACCGCCCGGTACCGGATCTTTACCATAACGCGCATGGGCCTCTCAGGAGGCAGGCCTTCGGGGTAGTGCACGTCGTCGACAACCAGTGATTGGCGGCCAAGGGCCTCTGCCGGCCCCACAATGACGGCGTTGCGCGCCGGCTCAAGGCGGATCACGTAGAGCGGATTGCTGGCAGCAAGCCCAATCCCCCGACGCTGGCCAACGGTGAAAAAGGCAAGCCCCTGATGCCGCCCGATTTCGTGGCCAGTGGTGTCGAGGATCGGCCCAGGATGAACGGCGTCGGGCGAGTTCTCCCGCAGAAAGCGATGGCAATCACCATCTCTGACGAAGCACAGGTCCATGCTTTCTGCACGGTCCGCGACGGGCAGTTGCCGGCGCCGGGCGATCGCGCGTACCTCGCCCTTGGTCAGGTGCCCGATGGGAAAGAGCACCCGTCCGAGCTCTTCCTGGCCCAGCGTGTAGAGCACGTAGGACTGGTCCTTCTGAGAGTCGACGCCCTTGCACAGGCGGAACCGGCCATGCCACCTGCTCGACTCTGGCATAGTGCCCGGTCGCCAGGTAACCGGCATCCATCGCCATGGCATGCTGCATCAACCTGCCGAACCGAATCTGACTGTTGCAGACGATGCACGGGTTGGGCGTCCGGCCACGGGCGTACTCGGAGACAAATGGATCGACGACGGACACCTTGAACATGGCTTCGAGATTCAGCAGGTAGAAGGGGATTCCAAGAACCGAGGCAACCCGCCGGGCATCGTCCACGGCCCCTGGCGTGCAGCAGCGGTTCGCGCTTTCGTTTGACCCGAGGGCCGGCCCTTCCACCCACAGGCGCGCCATGATCCCGATCACCTCATAGCCCTGCTCAACAAGCAATGCCGCGGCCACGGAGCTGTCTACTCCGCCGCTCATGGCGATCACCACGCGTGTGTTGCTCATGGACTAGCCAGACAAGGTGCTACTTACCCATGCTCAGCAAGCGAGAGGCACGCTGCCGGGGATTCTGTGCCCGTCGTCCCCGCGGCGCGGTCACGCGGCACCAAACAGCAGGTCCTGGAGATGGTGAAGCCGGTCGACCCCCTTGATCTCGTCCGCGAAGAGCGGGATGTGCGTGATCTCCATAACATCCCCATACTCGCGGGCCAACTGCTCGAGGTATGGACGCTGCATTGCTTGGCGGCGCAGCAAGAAGTCGGAATCGGGCAGCGTGACTACATGATTGACAAGAAGGTTCCGGACGAGCAGCCCGAATTGGGCCAGATCAGTCACCGTGCGCCGGGACTGGTAGACCCCGAGTGCCTCCGGGATCGTGACCAGTATGAACTCGGTGTTTGACGGGTCACGGAAAAAACCGGCGATCTCTTCTGACAGACTTCGCCAGCTTTCGACCAGGTCTAGGAAGGGCACTGACTTGAGCTGGAGCCGGTCCCGCACCTTCAAGTATACTCTCGGCGCTGCCCGAAGGTGATCCAGAAACCTGTGAGGGAGCTCCAGTAGGCGGAGCGTATCACCGGCCGGGGCCGTATCCCAGACGACCATGTCGTAGCCCCCGCTGCGCACTTGCTCCAGGATAAAGTCCAGCAGGAACTCCTCCTGGATGCCAGGGGCCATGCCGACGTAGTCGACTATTTCGTCATACGGCATATTCACAAAGACTTGCGATGCCTCGTAGATCTGCGATCCGAACTTGGCCTTCCACCGGCGCATGACCTCGTCAGTATCTACCTCGATCGCCCACAGGTTCGGCACCGCAGCGATGGGGGTTTCGGTGGCTCCCACCGGCGCCTCGAAGATGTCTGAGAGGGAAGGGGTCAGATCACTGGAGATGATCAGGGTGCGCAGCCCTGAAGAGGCAAAGTGAAGGGCCGTCGTCGCAGACGTGGTCGTCTTGCCCACACCTCCTTTGCCTCCGAACATGAGGACGCGCTTGCGGCAGCAATCCAGTCCAGAAAGCGACATGGTGATCTGCAGTCCATTTTACCCCAGGTTCACGGGGGGCACAAACTGCTCTGGACTGCGCTTATCCACCGTAGAGCGGGCTCATCTTCCGCAGGTTCGCGATAATGCCGGGCAGGACCGTGACGACGTAGTCAATGTCCTCCTCGGTGCTCTCTTTCCCGAGAGTGAGCCGCAGCGAGCCGTGCGCTTCCTCGTGCTTGAAGCCCATGGCCAAGAGGACGTGCGAAGGCTCCAGCGAGCCGCTGGTGCATGCCGAACCGCTGCTGGCGGCTACCCCGAGCATGTCCAGGTGCAGCAGGATCGACTCCCCCTCGACGTACTTGAAAAGGAAGCTGGCGCTGTTGGGCAGCCGGCGGGTGGGGTGGCCTGTCAGCCGGCTCTCGGGAATCTGCTGCAAGACGCCTTCTACCAGTTTGTCCCTGAGCCGTGCGATGCGCTTGTTCGACTCCTCGCGTTCTTCGTGAGCCAGTCTGAGAGCGGTGGCGAGGCCAACGATGTACGGAACGTTCTCCGTCCCGGCACGCCTCCCCCTCTCGTGCCCGCCGCCCGTCTGCATCGGCAGGAAGGTAACCCCTCTTCGAGCGTAGAGAATGCCGACGCCCTTCGGCCCGTAGAACTTGTGCGCCGAGAGCGACATTAGGTCTACGTTCAAAGCGCGGACATCCAGGTCGAGGCTCCCTCCTCCCTGGACGGCGTCGGTGTGGAATGGGATGCCATGGACGCGCGCGAGGGCACCAATCTCCGCGAGTGGCTCGATGGTGCCCACTTCGTTGTTGGCGTACATGATGCTGATCAGCGCAGTTTCCGGCCGGATCAGATCCTCCACCGCCTGGGGATCCACCAATCCATCCGAGTCCACGGGGACGTAACTCGCTTCGAATCCAAAGTGGGCGACGAGCTGATCGAGGGTGTGTCCGATGGCATGGTGCTCGATGGATGAAGTGATGATGTGGTTCTTCTTGGCCCTCGCGCGCCGTTCAAAGGCCAGGCCGCGCAGCGCAAGGTTGTCGCTTTCGGTGCCGCAACTGGTGAAGATGACCTCGTTGGGCCCGCAGTGGAGAGTATCGGCCACCGACTGGCGGGCTTCGTCGAGGGCGCGGTGCGAGTCGCGGCCCAGGCCATAGATACTTGAGGCATTGCCGTAGCGCTCAGTCCAGAAGGGCAGCATTGCCTGCACAACGCGTGGGTCCACGGCCGTCGTGGCCGCATGATCGAGGTAGATGGCTCGGTCAGCATTCTTGTTCATGGTATCGTCCCGTTGCCCCCAATCGTTTCGCCCTGGCCCTTTGGAGGGTGGAACGACAGCGACCAAAGATCGGCCCGGGCGCGAGAGTCCAATGCTTACGGAGGTGATTGTAGCACGGGGCACACGGGCGAGTCAAGTGCGCCGTCCGGTGCGCCCGGATCTCTGGCGAAAGCAGGTTGGCTGACGTGCATGGGGCTTGTGGCTCGCCCGGCGAAAGGGAGGGCAGCTTTGCAGTTTGGGCGCTTGTGCGGTACACTAGGCTATTGGCCGGTGGCCCGGAACCGGCTGGCGATCTCATTGGAGGAGAGCATGACAACTCTGTATGTCGCGTCCACGGAGCGTCTTGCGGGCAAGAGCGCGTTCTGCATCGGACTGGCACGGCAGTTGCAGCGTGCGGGGCAGCAAGTCGGCTATATGAAGCCCGTAAGCTCCGGTTCGCGGCTGGAGGTAGAGGCCGTCGATGAGGACGCGTTGTACTTCAAGAAGGCGCTTGACCTGCCCGACACACTGGAGAGCATGGTGCCGGTGAATCTGCGCCCTGGGATGTTTGAGGAGCTACTTCTGGGAGCGAGTGGCCATGACTTTGGTCTGGATCTCCAGTCCGCTTACGCGCGGGTTGCGCAGGGGCGTGATACCATTCTCCTGGAGGCGGGCAGCAATCTGCGAGAGGGCGCCCTGGTCAACCTCGCGCCCCCGCAGGTTTCGAACCTCCTGGACGCACGCGACCTTCTTGTGATCAAGTATGACAGCGACCAGCAGCTCATGGATGACGCTTTGGCCGGCAAGGCTCGCTTTGGTGACTCCTTCGTTGGTGTTTTGCTGAATTGCATCCCTCGGCCGCATCTGAGATTCGCGGAAGAGGTAGCCAAGCCGGCCCTGGAGAAGCGAGGCATCCCCGTCTTTGCCGTGCTCCCACTTGAGCGCCTGCTGCAATCTGTCACAGTGGGCGAGCTGGCCGAGTCACTTTCTGGCGAGGTACTGTGCTGCCAGGGCCAAATGGATGAGCTGGTTGAGCATGTAATGGTTGGGGCGATGACTGCCACCTCGGCTCTGAGCTACTTCCGACAGAAGCCCAACAAGGCAGTCATCACGGGATGGGATCGAAGCGACATCCAGTATGCTGCGCTCGAAACGAGCACCAAGTGCCTGATCCTGACGGGCAATCAAGAACCCATTGGGGGCATTCGGCGCCGGGCTGAAGAGGTCGGAGTTCCACTGATTCTCGTCCGGCAGGACACGATGGCCACGGTCGAGGTCGTTGAGCGCTCTTTTGGTCGGACCCGCTGCCACCACCCCAAGAAGGTTGAGCGTTTTGAGGAAATGCTCGCCGATCGACTAGACATGGGGCGGCTCAGTGCCGCGATCGGGGCAGCGTAAACCCCGGCTGGCCGGAACGGGCCTGACCCGGCCGAGCTTGGCATTCTAACATCCATAGAAGGAGAATCAAGATGAGTACGATAGAGGAGATCATCGCCCGCGAGATCCTGGATTCGAGGGGAAACCCAACGATTGAGGTTGAAGTTTACCTGGAAGGCGGAGCTTCCGGCCGCGCGGCCGTTCCGTCGGGTGCGTCCACGGGCGCCCACGAGGCGGTTGAGCTGCGCGACGACGACCCCAACAGGTATGGGGGCAAGGGGGTTCTCAAGGCGGTAGAGAACGTCAACGATACCATTGCCGAGGAGCTGTGGGGCTTCGAGGCCTTGGACCAAGTAGGCCTTGACGAGTATCTGATCGGGCTAGACGGCACGCCTAACAAGGGCAACTTGGGGGCCAACGCTATCCTGGGGGTGAGCCTGGCGGCCGCCAAAGCGATGGCCGAAGATCTGGGCCTCCCGCTGTACCGTTACATCGGCGGTGTGCAGGCGCGCACCCTGCCGGTGCCTATGATGAACATCCTGAACGGGGGAAAGCACGCGGTGGACGGCCCTGACCTGCAGGAATTCATGGTCATGCCAGTCGGCGCTCCCACCTTTGCCGAGGCCCTGCGCTGGGGGGCGGAGACCTACCAAGCCTTGAAGAAGGTGCTGAAGAAGCGGGGGTATGGGCTGGGCGTCGGAGACGAGGGCGGGTTTGCCCCGTCACTCAAGTCCAACGAGGAGGCCCTAGAGGTCATCCTCGAAGCGATCCAGCAGGCGGGCTACACGCCGGGTGAGCAGATCTTTATCGCCCTGGACCCCGCGGCTTCCGAGCTCTACCACGATGGGAAGTACATCCTGAAGAAGGAAGGGCGCTCCTTGGCCGGCGCGGAGATGGTCGCGTTCTACGAAGACTGGGTAAGCAAGTACCCCATCATCTCCATCGAGGATGGGCTTGCTGAGGATGATTGGGAGTCGTGGGTTGTGATGAACCAGCGGCTTGGGCATCGCATCCAGATCGTGGGAGATGACCTCCTGGTGACCAACGTAGAGCGACTGATGCTCGGCATAGAGCGCCGCGCGGCCAACAGCATCCTCATCAAGCTGAACCAGATCGGGACACTGACGGAAACGCTTGCCGCGATCGAGATGGCCAAGCGCGCAGGCTGGACTGCCGTTGTGTCCCATCGATCGGGCGAGACCGAGGATACCACCATTTCCGACCTGGTTGTGGCTGTGAACGCCGGGCAGATCAAGACAGGTGCTCCGTGCCGCAGCGACCGTGTGGCCAAGTTCAACCAGCTGCTACGGATAGAGGAAGAGCTGGGGGACTCGGCGCTCTATGCGGGCTGGAGCGCATTCTACAACATCCACCGCTAGCGCCGGTCTGCGCGCAATGCAGGGGCTCCATCCTCTAGCCGGCCAGGGTGGGGCCCTTGTTGTTCCCCAAGCGGGCACCCCACGCCCATGCGAGCGCACTTGCCAGGGCGAAGGCGGCGGCTGCCATGAGAAAGGGCGTGCGTAGGCCGGCGCCGGCGGCGACCGTGGCGCCCAGCATTGGCCCGATGGCGTTGGCGACCGAGCCGACACTGGCATCCATGCCGTAGACGGCGCCATGAAGCCCCTTTGGAGTCAGGTTGGCGAGCAACGCGCTGTACGCAGCCAACATGCCGCTGATCACGAGGCCAAGCGCAGCCTGCAACGCCAGCAATTGCCACGGAGAAGAGACGAAGTAGTGCGGCAGGTAGACGACCGCTCCGCCGGCTAGGCACAGGATGAGGACTCTCCTGTAACCTACTCGGTCGCTTGCACGGCCGATGGTGAGGGCGCCGACAGCGCTCGCGGCTGCTGCCGCGCCCGAAATCAGCCCTGCGATGGATGCCACGCGGCTTGAGCTGGGAACGAGGCTCTGCACAAAGAGCGCCATGAGAGGCGAGAGAAGGCCAGTGGCTGTGCGTACGAGGAGCACGATGCCATAGAGCGAGAGCAGCGGGCGATACTTGGCCACTTCCTTCAGGCCATCCCACAAACCCTTCGAGTGCCGGCTGCGTGCTCCCTCCGGAGCGCGGGGCTCCGCGACGAAGCGCCAGACAATGATACCGCCAACAAAGAGCAGGGTCCCGGTCACGTAGAAGGCTGCGCGGTATCCCCAGGCGTCGGCCACCAGCCCGCCGATCAGCGGCCCGACAGACGCCCCTGCCCAGACGGCCATCTGGAGCAAGCCAAGCGCGTATCCGGACTTTTCACGGGGTGTGCCGCTGGCGACGAGTGTGGTCGCGGCTGCTACGGTACCGGTCAAGGCTCCTTGCAGAGTCCTTAGCACGAGGAGTTGCTGGACGTTCTGCACGAATCCCATGGCAGTGAGTACAACGGCGCCACTGAACATGGCTCTCTCGACCATGATCTTGCAGCCATAGCGGTCGGCCAGCGCTCCCCAAATGGGCGAAAAGATGGCCATCGCGACTGCCTGCGAGGCAAACAGCGCGCCTGACCAGTACTCGACGGCGACCAAGTCTCGGACCCCCAGGTCCTGCACATAGTAGGGGAGGAAGGGCGAGAAAACCGCAAAGCCCGCGATGGCCACCAATTCGGCCACCCAGAGCACGTATAGGTTACGCTTCCAGGTTTCCAATGCAAGCCTCGATCAAGCCAGCGCTCATCATATCACCGGATGGATCGCTCGGCAACTGCGGGAGGCAGGCCGTTGGGAGACGCGACAGCAGCCAAGCAGGCCGGGTTGCCTGGATTTGGACTCTACGACCGGGCTGTGCTATACTGGGCCGGATTTGGTCTTGCCGCCCAATCAGAGGTCCATAGGAAAGTGCAGCCAGAACTGAGGCCAATTGAGGTTCTGCCAATCGAGCATCGGAGTCAGCCGATGCTGCTCCTTCGCGACCCGCTGCAGCTCAGTGATTCGGCCATCGCTCTGCCGCGGCCGCTGGGCCCCTTGCTGGGACTCATGGATGGCACTCGGGACGAGGGGGCCCTGGAGGCTGCACTCCAGGTGCGATATGGTCTGCGCATGGCGCCCGGGCTCCTCGGCCGGCTGATTGAGGACCTCGACGCGGCGTTCCTCCTGCAGAACGAACGCTTTCGCGCTGCCAAGTCAGAGGCGCTGCAAGTCTATCGCCAAGCCCCATGCCGGCCCATGACCATGGATGGGGGCAGCTTCCCCCGGGACGGCGCCGGTGCGGCAGCACGGCTTCAGTCGATGATCGATGCCTTACCTTCCGTGCCGGATTCCCGGATGAAAGGAAGCACGCGCGGTGTGATCAGCCCGCACATCGACTACGAGAGGGGCGGGCCGGTGTATGCAGAGGTCTGGAGTGCGGCAGCCGAGGCGGCCCTGCAGGCTGAACTGGTCATCCTCTTTGGCACCGATCACTTTGGCAGTGACCGGAGCCTCACCCTGACGCGCCAGTCCTACGAGACCCCGTGGGGTGTGTTGCCGACGGATGTGGCGCTGGTCGATGTCCTGGCTCAGGCCATTGGGATCGAGGATGCCTATGCGGAGGAACTCCATCATCGCCGTGAGCACTCTATTGAGCTTGCCGCAGTATGGCTGCACCATGTTCGCCACGGGAGAAGCGTGCCTGTTGTCCCCATCCTGTGCGGGAGTTTCGCCGCCTTCGTCGCCGGTGACGGGGATCCCGCAGCGCACGAGCCCTACCAGGAGGCCCTGAGCGTGCTACGGCGGGCGATGGCCTCGCGACGCACCTTGGTCGTAGCGGCCGCGGACCTGGCGCACATGGGCCCGGTCTTTGGGGATGCACATGGGCTCGATCCCATCGGCCGTGCGCAGCTGCGGAAGGCCGATGAGCGCCTGCTCTCCGCCGTCTTCTCAGGAGACGCCCAGGCGTTCTTCGACCAACTCAAGGCCGAGCGCGACCGCCGCCACGTGTGCGGCTTGCCGCCGATCTACCTGGTGCTCAGGTTGCTTGATGGGGCACGTGGGGAGGCCGCCGGCTATGCCGTGTGCCCAGCCGACTCGCAGGGGGTCTCCTACGTCTCGATTGCCGGCGCACTCCTTCGCTAGGGAAGAGCTCTGCCTGCGGGCTGCTCGCTTGGCCATGAGCCGCAGCCTGGCTCGGATAGGCGTGGTTCTGGATATTCTGCGACTGCGAACTTGTGAAAGTCTGAAAGTGGAGTATCATGGCTCGGTGTTGAGCTGCCAGAGGGGCAGGCCCATAGGGTGACATGGTTCACGAATGAAAGGAGAAGAGCGGATGGCGCCATCTTCGTGCTGCGTCTGTGGCCAACCTGTCGGGAGCGATGCTCCACGGCTTGGTGGCCGGGCTTACTGTGAGAAGCATTTCTCCAAGGTCGCCCGACATCGGGGCAGTGTCGGGCGAGCCAGTCTGCTCACTCTGCTCGCCCTTGTGCTGTTCGCCGGGCTGGTAGCTGTGGTTGCCCGCTTTGCCAGTCCCCATCTTGAGGGTGGGCCCCTGGTGCTGGTTGGGGTCATCTTGTCCCTCGTGCCTGCCGCCTTGTGGCTCGTTTTCTTCTATCTCCAGGATGCGCTTGAACCGGAGCCCAAGGGGTACGTGATTGGCGTATTTGTACTGGGTGGGTTGCTGGCGAGCGCGGTTGGGATTCCCGTCATCCGAGACCTCTTTCGGGTACAGGATTGGCTAGGCAGCAGCCTCGCCGTGAACCTGTTGGGCTCCGTGCTTGTGGTTGGGTTTGTCCAGGAGTTTCTCAAGTACGTCGCGGTCCGCTACAGCGTATACCTCCTCCCGGAGTTTGACGAGCGCATGGATGGTATCCTGTATGGAACCGCAGCCGGCTTGGGGTTCGCCACGATGCTCAACATCCTGTATGTTGTGGAAAGCGGAGGCGTGGACCTGGGCATGGGGGTGATTCGCATCGTGGTGACCGCCATGGCCCAGGCAAGTTTCTCGGGTATTACCGGCTACTTCCTGGCACGGGCCAAGTTCGAAGAGGAACGGGTGTGGTGGCTGCCTCTGGGCCTCACCACTGCGGCGATACTCAATGGCCTGTTCACCGTGGCGCGGGGAGGCGTCTCTCGTGTGGGCTCTGTCCTTAGCCAGAGGACGGCGAGTCCGTGGCTCGGGCTTGTTCTTGCCACCGTGGTAGCAGGTGCAACCCTGGGTGTCCTGCTATTCCTTGTGCGAAGAGCGAATCAGCGGGCGCTTGGCGGCGGCCAAAGCGCGTAGTGCAGGAGAAAAGGCGATGACAAAGGGTGGAGCGCGTGCGCGCAGCGATCGTTGGTCTGACTGGGCTGTGATCCTGGCGTTGGCGGTTGCCCTCCTGCTTGGCTGGGGGGTGATGGCCTATGCGCAGGGACAGCGCGAGAGCTTTACGGATGCCGGGACCGGTCTCACGGTCTCTTACCCCAGAGGCTGGCTGCTAAAGGGCGACGATAAGCTGGCCTTCCAGGCGCTGGATCCGGCAACCTCTGGATTCAGGACGACCTACCAGGTCAAGGCGTGGCCGATTGCGGCGACCGAGCCGCTGACGCCGAGCTTGGGGGTGCTGTTGAATGATTCATCGCTGGCGCGTGCTCAGCAAGGGACGGCTTACCGGCTTCTTGACCTGGTGGAGGGCGACGCCATACATGGCCAGCCGGCGATGGAGGCCGAATACGTGTATGTCGTCGAGGGCAAAGATCTCTTCGTCCAGCAGCTTCCTGTGGTCGTTCGGGGGCTTGATATTGCCATCCCGTTGGGAGATAGAGGGTTCGTTTTCAGTCTCTTGGCCAGCGAGGATGCCTATGCCGACGCCGTCTCTGCGTTTCGTGATTTCGTCGGGTCAGCAACCCTGAAATGACGGCTCCCGGCAGGGGGTAGGCTGAAGCGCGTGGGGATCGCGGCCGAAGGTCGCATCCGGTGGGCGGTCTAGTGAAATGGAGAACTAGGATGAAAAACGCAGCTCGATGGCTGGTTATTCCACTGGTGGTCGTCTTGCTCCTTGGGGGTTTGGTGCCTGCGAACGCCCTTGACAAGGCGACTCGCCTCGAGATCATGTCTGCAGTCGTGCAGGTGTCGCTCGTCAAGATCCAGGGAGGGCAGGTCTACTATCTGCCATGGGGATCCGGGACGATCATTTCCTCAGACGGCCTCATCCTGACGAATTGCCATGTCGCCGATCCGGTGCGTTATGGTCTAGGGCAGGACGAGGTTCCGGACTATGATGCTCTTGGAATTGGCCTGACGGTCAAGTCGGATCGTCCACCGCAGCTCTCCTACCTCGCGGAGGTCCTGCAGGCAGACCCAAACCTGGATCTCGCGGTGATTCGCATTACCCAGAAGATGGACCAGACGCCGATTGCGCCCGAGGATCTGAACCTGCCGTTTGTCGAGGTGGGGGATTCCGACCAAGTCGAAGTAGGCGACGATCTGAACGTGTTCGGCTATCCAGGAATCGGCGGTGACACGGTGACCTTCACCCGGGGAGTGATTAGTGGCTTTACACTCGACGCCGGGATCGATGGGCGGGCCTGGATCAAGACCGACGCCAGCATCTCTGGGGGGAACAGCGGTGGAACTGGGGTAGATGAGGCAGGATCGCTCATCGGAGTGCCTACGCGAGCCGGCGTTGGGGGCGACACGGACCCGGTTGACTGCCGTCCTGTCAAGGATACCAATGGCGACGGCACCATCGACGGCAACGACGACTGCGTTCCTATCGGAGGCTTTATCAATGCTCTGCGCCCTGTGAATCTGGCCAAACCCCTGATCGAAGCGGCCAAGCTTGGGCTACCGGACCCGGGGAAGCAGGGTTCCTCGCAATCTACCAAGCCGGTGGGCACCGCAGAGATCGGCAACCTGTTCTTCTCGATGGGCGCCAACGAGTTCAACCAGCCGACGCAGATTGTCACGAGCCTGCCTTCGGGCGCACGCAGCCTCTACCTGTTCTTTGACTACGCCGGGATGGATTCCAGCCGGACATTCGAGATGAGGGTTGCGATCGATGGTGTGGAGCAACCCGATTGGTCGCTCTCCGCCGGCCCGTGGACGGGTGAAGAGCAGGGGCTGTGGTGGATCGGCTGGAGCGATGCTTCGTTTGCCGACGGCATGTATGACATGGTGCTGTACGTCGACGGACAGGAGCTTGCCAGCGCTCAGATTGAAATCGGCGGTAGTGCCCCAGCCGTCCCGGCCTTCTCGAATCTGGTGCTGAGCGTGAACGCAAACTCGCAGGGCAAGGCGCAGGAGCCGGCCGTGCTGTTCGCGGCCGGCGGCACGCAAGTCATGGCCTTTTTCGACTACACGAACATGGCGAGCGGGACAGACTGGAACCGGACCTGGCTGATGGACGGTGAGGAGCTCGCCAGCAAGGATGAGGCTTGGCGCTCTGCGAAAGCAGGCAGCACATCGCTCACCCTGACCAATCAGGCGGGCTTTGAGCCTGGTGCTTACCGCCTGAACCTGTACATCAACGGTCATCTGGCAGCTCTCTCCAACTTTTGGGTGACGGGCGCCAAGGGCAAGGGGGCCTCCTTCGGCCCGGTCAGCTTTGCCTCCGGAGTGGACAAGAACGGCAAGCCGGTCGGGGTCGCGAAGAGCTTTGCGTCGGGCGCGGAAGAGCTGCACGCCTTCTCTGACTACACCGGTATGGAAGACGGAATCGATGTTACCGTGAACTGGTACATCGACGATGAGAAGGTCGTCGAATGGCCCTTTACCTGGGAGGAAGGGGAGTCGGGCCGATGGCACGATTACCTCTACTCGGATAGCGGTACACTTCCCGATGGAACGTATGCCGTCGAATTGATCGTGCAGGGCCAGACCTTGCAGCAGGGCAGCGCCGTGGTAGGCACCGGTTCCAGGCCGAGTGATGTGGAGCCGACAGACGGGGAAGGCGTGCAGATTGAGGGCCGGATCATCGATCTTGAGACGAACCGGCCAATCCCCGGCGCTCTGTTCTTCGTTCTTCAGCCCGGGATCACGCTGGATGCCTTTGGATGGACGGACGCTGAGGTCTATACTATCGGAGAGGCTGATCAACAAGGCTACTACAGCCTCCCCGACCTGCTCGTGCGAGGTGAGTGCTATTCCATGCTCATCGGCGCTGAGGGCTACTGGAGCTACGGCGAGGATGACGTCTGCCTCGACCAGGATACTGAGTCTCCGCTTGTTCTGACTGTGAGCCTCGAGAAGGAGTAATGCCGTGCCTACGCGCGAAGATGCCTGGCGTCTGGTTTGTGAGAACACTTCCGGCCAGAGCCTGCGACACCATATGCTGGCGGTCGAGGCTGGCATGCGTGCGTATGCCGCGCGGTGGGCCGAGGATCAGGAACTGTGGGGCATCGCGGGCCTGATTCACGACTTTGACTACGAAGGTCATCCGGACCTCTCGACTGACGGTCACCCCGTCGTTGGGGCCGGCTTGCTGCGGCAGCAAGGGTGGCCCGAGGAGGTGGTCCGCGCGGTTCTGGCGCATGCGGGCGAGTACACAGGCGTGCGGCCCGAGTCCAGGATGGAGAAAGCGCTCGTCGCCGTGGATGAGCTCACGGGTTTTCTGACGGCGGTCGCTCTCGTGCGGCCATCGAAGGACATCCGCGATGTGAGGGAAGTGAGCTCAGTCCGCAAGAAGTGGAAGGATCGTGCATTCGCTGCCGCGGTGAGCCGGGCCGAGATCGAGCACGCATGCCAGGAGCTCGGGGTCGATCTTTG
The DNA here is from genome assembly GCA_963701775.1 of uncultured Chloroflexia bacterium. Taxonomy (GTDB): domain Bacteria; phylum Chloroflexota; class Anaerolineae; order JAAYZQ01; family JAAYZQ01; genus DAOQVR01. Next base: position 679,884 of record CAVPBH010000015.1, on the reverse strand, counting down.
GAGTGAGCACGTACCGCTCGTATTGGCGGCCATGCAGGCGATAGCCGGAGAGCTGGGGCTGGCCGGCCGGGCGGCCGAGCCGTGAGCTGCTCTGTCTAGCGCTGCGTCTGTACCCAGATCTGCAGGCCGTCGCTGACGAATTCGATGCTGCCCTGGAGATCAGTCCGGAGCACAAGGAGATCGCGCGAGCCAGACAATCGCTCAAGGGTTTCTGGTGCTGGGTGGCCGTTCCGATTCTCGGAACCCACTGAGATGACGGCGAATGAGGGATCGACGGCGCTGAGGAACTCCTGGGTAGTGGAACCCGCACCTCCGTGATGCGCGACCTTGAGCACATCGGCCTGCAGTTCGCGTGCGCTTTGGACAAGGAGTTGCTCTGTCTCGGCCTCAATGTCCCCGGTCAGCAGGAAGCTGCTGGAGCCGTGCTGCAGGAGCAGCACCACCGAGCTGGTGTTGGCGCTGCCTCCGGCCGTTGCTTGCCTCTCACTTGGATGGACCACATCAAGATAGGTGCCGTCTCCGAGGTCGAACCGATCGCCCATCACTGCGAGATGGCGTTGGATGCCTTCCTCTGCCAGGAGGCCAATGCACTCCTGCAGAAGCGAATCGCTCCCCTCGTAGCCATTGTCCATCCATGCTTCGACGTCGTATCGCCGGAGCAGGCTGACAAGGCCCGTGATATGGTCGCGGTCGGCATGGGTCGAGATCACAAGGTCGATGGAGTGATCCCAGAAGGGCATGGCCTCCCCAAGAGCCGAGAAGAGCGCGCTCGGACTCGGGCCGCCGTCCACGAGGATCTGCTGCCCGTGGGGAGTCGTGATGAGGATCGCATCACCCTGCCCCACGTCGAGGAACTCGACGTGCAGGCGACGATCAGGTAGCTGCCTGATGGTGAGCGTGAGCAAGATGACTGCAAGGACCGCAGCACCCATTCCGGCGCGGCCGGGGGCAGTTCGTGCCAGGGATGCAACCGATATCCTCCATGTCTTGCGACGCCACGCGACTGCGAGCAGAGCCAAACACCCATAGAGGCCCAAACCCAGCCAGAACGAGGTCGTGCGGCTGACCGGAATCGATGCCGAGGGCCAACCCGCAATCCAGTGCACGACTGTCCTTGTGTAGGTTAGCAGCAGCCAAGGCGGCCACGCAACGACGCGTGCTATCGGCAACAGCCATGGGACGAGACCGAGCAATGTCGCCACGCCGCCCCAGGTCATGATGAATGGCTGCGCTGGCCCGATGAGGATGTTGGTCAGTGGGGCGACCAAGGACAACTGTCCGAATGAGGTGGCGATCAACGGGAGAACTACAACCTGGGGCGCGAGAGTGACGGCGACAGCTTCGCCCAACAGCCTCAGGGAATCCTTGAGACTCTTGCCCGTTATCCCCCGCCATAGGTGCCGCTCCATGAGGCTCTCCAGTGGGCCGGCGAGGAGGATCAGTCCGGCGGTTGCCACGAAGCTGAGCTGGAAGGAGGCATCCCACAGGGCGCTCGGGTTGATAGCAGTGAGAACGAGTGCCGCGGCGCAGAGCGACACGTAGGCCGTAGTCCCGCGACCCAGATACCGCCCGGTCAGGTACAAGCCGCCCATGACTCCTGCACGAAAAACGGGCATGTCCGCGCCAACCAGCAAGACGTAGCCGGCGAGGCCGGTCATGGTTAGCCAGTATCCCCGACCCCTCCCGAAGAGACGGCCAAGGGTCCTCCCGAGGAGAGCTGTCACGATGACAACGTTGGCACCACTGATTACGAGCACATGGCTCGTCGACGTGGTGTTGAATTCGTCGTACAGCGTATCCGGTATCTCGGACCGGATTCCCAGGAGAATGCCTTGGAGTAGCGAGCTCTCGGGCGCTCTCAGGAGACGAGCGATCGTGAGTCGAAAGCGGTCCTTCGCGCTGTAGAGCATCGCCAACAAACGGCTTCCTTGCCCCGATGCGAGAAGCTCGATCTTGGCACTCTCCAGCACAGAGTAGATGCCTCTCTGCGCCAAGTATTGGCGATACGAGAAGCCGTCCAGTTCTGGCGGAGTCTCGAGCAAGCCAGAGAGCCTGAGGTGATCCCCGTACTGGTATTCGGGGAAACGGGGAGTACGGACAAGGATCGTGCCATGAACCGCATGCCTCTGGCCTTCACTTGCCAAAGCGCTCACATCGACCCGCAGCAGCGTCAGAGTGTCTCGCCTGTCAGGGTAGCCAGTCACGATTCCCTCAGCAATCACCCAGCCGCGGTCGTTGAAATGAGCTACCACTGCCGGGTCGGAGAGGCTCGGCAGCGAGCGCTGATAGCGCACTGCGCCCAGCAGCATGGCAATGGCGCACATCGTGCTGAGGCGGAGCGTTGAGTCCCTTCGCCAGAGCAGAAGCGCGCCAAGTGGCAGCAGGCACAACAGCGCGACGACGCCTGCCGGGGTGCCGTAGGGCACCAGCCAGGCGTGGGCTGCCAGCAGACCGATGACCCACGCGATGACCACCAGGACCAGAGGAGGCACCTGCCACACCTCGCGGTTCGGGAATCTCATGTCATTGTACAGTCTGTCGGCTACTCGGTCAACCACCCTTCGTCCGGCTGCAGCAAGTGGCTTCGGCCATAGACGACTGCACGGCTGCACGGCTGCACGGCTGCAGGGCCGAACTGATGCACTGCCGGGCGGCCAACAGGCAACAACCGAGGCTTGCTCTCCGGCCGGGATCGAGGTACAATGGGGACACCTTGAACCAACCGGTTTCGACTTGGCGAAAGCTTGGGACGCAGTCGCGCTGCTTCGCAGGCAGGCCTGGTGTGGCGCAGGCGCTGTTTGTCCAATCCCCTGCGAACTTGCCTAGAGAACGACGGGCATGGCTCTTGCATCCCGCATACCCTGATACTCTGAAAGGAGGTCCGTATGTTTTCTGACAGCGATCTGAAAGAACTGGTTTCGTTTCGCAGTGAGCAAGCTCCTGTACTGAGCCTCTACCTCAACGTCGATCCGACCCGACAAGTGCCTGACCAACACAAACTCGTCCTTCGCTCCCTACTCAAAGGCGTGGCCGATCAGGCTGCACAAGCCGACATCGAGGCCGTGGAACACTACTTCGACTTTGAGCACCCTTGGCAAGGCAAGGGAGTGGCTGCGTTTTCCTGCCAGGCGCTGGGTTTCTGGCGGGCATACCCTCTGGCTGTCCCGGTTCAGAATCAAGCGTCCGTGTCGCACAGGCCTTACATCAAGCCACTGACGGATGTTCTCGACGCCTACGGCCGGTATGGGGTCATCTTGGTCGACCGCGAGGGCGCGCGGATGTTCCTGTTCAGCTTGGGTGAGCTGGTTGAAGCCACGGGCACATTTGGCGAGGAGGTCCGGCGGGTGAAGCATGGGAGCGCCTCTGGCGTCACCGGCATGCGGGGAGGAAGAGCCACGCGCACCGCTCGGCGCGGCGATGCTACCGTCCAGCGCAATCTGAAGGAGGTGGCCGAGGCATCAGACGTGTTCTTCACGGCACAGGGCTGCACGCGGCTGATCTTGGCTGGAAGCGAATCGAACCTTGCGCAGCTCCGCGATGTATTGCCCAGGTCGCTGCACGACAAGGTGATCGGCTCGTTCACCAGCGACATTGATTCGCCGGTGTCGGAGATCCAGGCCAAGTCGATGGATCTCATCGAAGAGATGGCCACAAAGCGCGAGACGGAGCTGGTCGACCAGATGATCTCCTCCTGGAAACGCGGATCCGGCGCGGCTGTCGCTCTGTCCGATACCCTCGCGGCCGTCCAAGAGCACCGGGCAGGGCTCTTGCTGGTCGCTGCCGGTTTCGAAGCGACGGGTTTTCGCTGCCAGAACTGCCGGTACCTGATGCTGGTAGAACGCACGGAGTGCCCATTGTGTGCGGGGCACATGGAGCCTGTGGAAGACGTAGTGGACACGATCGTGCACCGGTCCCTGGAACAGGGCGTGGAAGTCGAGATCGTACGCGGCAGCCATGTGCTTGAGCAGGCTGGGTCGATTGGAGCACTGCTCAGATACTAGCCTCTGAGCGAAGGGTCTTCGGGCCGGGCACCGGGATACGGTGCCCGGCTTGCCGGCGAGGAGGTGCCCTAGAGCAGCTTGTCTGCCATCATCGCTGCAAAAGTCAGGGCCAGATAGATGCTTGAGAGCTTGAACATGAGCCAGGCGTTGCGCTCGGTCGGCCGAAAGAAGAGGTACATGTGGCCGGCCAGGGAGACGCCAGCTCCAAGCAGGGCCAGCGCGAAGTAGAGCGTGCCAAAGTCCCCCACGTAGCCGAGGAGCAGCGATTCGGCTGCCATGAGGACCACACTCCCCACGATCAGGTTGACCGCCAACCGGAGATGGGTCACCACCGGCAGCATCGGGATGTTGGCGCGAGCGTAGTCTTCGCGGTAGCGGATCGCCAGATTCCAGATATGGTTGGGCGTCCAGGTGATGACGAGGAGGCTTATCAAGACCGGCGTCCAGGTGAGATTGCCCTGAACCACGGTCCAGCCAAACAGGACGGGCATTCCACCGCTAAGTGAGCCAAGCAGGATGTTGATGCAAGACCGCCGCTTGGCAAGCAGGCTGTAGATGACCACGTTGTCGAACAGCCCCAGGAACATCCAAAGAGCGGCGAGAGGGCTAAGCAGGAACGACAACCCCATGGAGATGCCCGCCAGAAGCAGACCCCAAGCCAGGGCTTTTTCGGGTGGGGCGATGCGCTTGCCGGGCAGTGGCCTCCCTCGCGTGCGCTCCATGAGGGCGTCAATATCACGGTCGATGTAGCAGGTGAGGGTATCGGCTGCGGCACAGCCTGCCGTGATGGCAATGAGAGCCAGAGCCCAGGTGCCAGCAGGCAGGTTCTGGACGCCGCCAGCCACTACCATGGACCCGATGCAGGTAAAGACCAGAAGGGCGACGGTGCTGGGTTTGGTGACCTCGATGTACTTTCCCAGCCTTGACCACAGCACGCGCGCAGGCTGTGCTGCACTGGGCGCGGGAGAATCCGTTTCGTCCATCATTGCTGTTCCCTGGCATCTTCTGAGGCAGCGTCGCGACGTTCGCTCCCGACGATGCAGGAGAGCCACTATCTAGGCTGCCATCGTGGGCGGGAGTATAGCGCACAAGCGATCCGCTGTCACCTTTGGGAAACGGGTTGACATCGGTTGGCCTCCCATGGTACAATTCGTTTTCAGATCACAGTACATTGGAGGGTAGATTCAATGGCGAAGGTCCTCGTGGTTGACGACGATCCCGATTTTGTCCGCATTACATCCAAGGTCCTCCGCTCGGCCGGCTACGAGGTCTCGTCAGCCGCCAATGGTGCCAAGGCGCTACAGGCGATGCGCAAAGAACGCCCCGACTTGGTGCTCCTGGACATCATGATGTCGTATGTCCTGGACGGGCTGGATGTGAGTCGAGAGATGGCCCAGGATTCGGACCTTGCCGGCATCCCCGTCATCATGGTCACGTCCCTCACGGCCATCAAGGACACTGAGATGGTCCCTGGCGACGAGTTCGTGCCGGTGGATGAGTGGCTGACAAAGCCAGTCAGCCCACAGACTCTGCTGGAACGAGTCGCGCAGGCTCTCGGTTAGGGTGCCGAAGCGCTACCGCTGTACCGGTGTACAGCCGGCCAGTTGGCAGATTGTGGGGGGACTGATGGCAAAGATCCGAATCGGTGGCATCATGCAGAATGGCCACCTTGCTCTTCTGAATGTCACCGCGGTGCCCGATCGCCCCGGGATTGCTGCATCCATCCTGGGCGAGCTCGGCGACCGGGACATCAACGTTCAGTTCGTAGTGCAATGCATCGATCAAGCCCAGCACGATCAACTGGCGTTGTGCGTGGACAGGGATGATCTGCCGGCTGCTCTTGAGATTGTGCAGCGGCTTGCACCCGAGATCGATGCGGGGCGGGTGGAACCTGTGCGCGAAGTAGCGATCGTGTCGATCTTTGGGCCGGACTTTCGGGAGCGCCCGGGCATCGCGGGGGCGATGTTCGATGCGCTGGCAGCCCGGAAGATCAACATCCTTGCGATCAGCACGTCCATTTCGACGGTTTCGTGCGTGATCGTATCCGCGAAGCTAGACGACGCGCTCCGCGCCTGCCGGGAGACCTTCGACCTGCCCTAACCGTGGTTGGCTTGCCGGAGAAGGCATGGCAAGCTATGGCTGTCATGGCTTCGGACTGTGGTTGGGGTGCAGAGGCAGCACGAAGGTGAATCTAGTTCCCTTTCGTGGCTCTGACTCGACTTCGATCTGCCCGCTGTAGGAATCCACAATCTGCTTCACGATGGACAAGCCCAGGCCTGTGCCCAGCTCCCCGCTTGCTTTGGCCTCGTCCGTTCGGAAGAACTCTGTGAACAGATTGGGCAGATCGGAAGCGGCAATTCCGATGCCGCTATCCTCGACGATGCCGATCAGACAGGGCACAGCGACGGCGCCCCGGGCAGCGGCCTGATCAAGAGTCACCGAGACACGACCTCCCGGTGGGGTGTACTTGATCGCGTTGCTCAGCAGGTTCATCCAGACCTGCCGAAGGTGGCTGGGCTGTGCCACGATCATTGGCTCAGCGCGGATGTCGATCTTCAGCTCCTGCTTCTTCTGTGTAGCCAGCGGAGCGAGGAGGCTGACCACTTCCTTCAGGATGGCTGCCATCGGTTGGGGCACTGACTCCACCTGAATGCGTTCCTTCGACTGCTTGAGTCGCGCGAGATCCAGGAGATCGGCCACCAGATCAAGTGTCTGCTTGAGACGCTCACTCATCCTGGTGAGGGTTGGCCTCAGCTCGCCTTCGGAGATGTAGCCATCCAGGATAAGGCTGACGTAACTCTGGACCGCTGCCGTTGGAGCTCGCAACTCATGGGCTACCTTCAGCATGAGCTGGCTCTTGGCCTTGTCCAACTTCTCGAGCTCTTCCTTGTCCCGGGCAAGCTGCTGTGCTGTGGCCTCGATCGCGGCCAGGCGACGTCCCTCGAGGGTCAGAGCGCGGCGCTCTAGACCCTGGTTGACGGACAGCAGCAACTGATCCACCGTGAAGGGCTTGGAGATAAAGTCGTACGCGCCGCGCTTTATGGCGTCTACGGCCAACTCGACGGTGGCGTACCCAGTAATGATGATGCAAACCGTGTCGGGGTCTTTGTGTTGAGCAAGCTGAATCAGATCGATTCCGCTGCCCCCAGGCATCATCACATCCAGCAACGCCAGGTCGTACTGCGCCCGCTGCAGCAAGTCCCGCGCGCTTGGAAGGTCCTCTGCGGCATCCACGAGATGGCCCTGCGAGCGGAGCGCGCGTTGCACTCCCTGGCGAATGCCAGGCTCGTCGTCGACGACGAGTATCCGACGTCGAGGGGAGTCCTTGTTCCCAGCCATGATGCCTCCTAGCTCTCTGTGAGGTGGAGATGGCTCCGGTCTAGCCGAGCTGGCCCTGCGCTGACGGCCTGGGCAGGTGTTCACGCAACGAAATCACGAAGGTGGTTCCCTTGCCGAGCTCGCTCTGCACCGTAATCTGGCCCTGGTGCATCTTGACAATGCCGTAGATGATGGCCAACCCAAGACCAGTGCCCCGTCCGATTGGCTTGGTGGTGAAGAACGGTGAAAAGAGCTTGCTCATGTTCTGTGGGGCGATTCCTACTCCGGTGTCCTGGACCTCGACCGAGACATAGCCGGGCGTTGAGCTCCTGCGGGTGCGCAGCGTGAGATGCCCACCATCTGGCATTGCCTCTGCTGCGTTGTTCATCAGGTTCATGAACACCTGCTGAAGCTGCATGGGGTCGGCCTGGATGACCGGGAGCGAAGGGTCGAGGTCCTCGACGAATGTCACCTGCGGATAGATATCCTTCTTGCGTGCTTCTTGGGCAAGCTCGTGCAGCAGCGTGTTCAGGTCCGTTTCCTGGGCGAGCACTTCGTTTTGCCGCGCAAAGTTCAGAAGATCCATCACGATCGTCTTGCAGCGTGTGGCCTCGCGGATGATCATGCCGAGGTCTTCCATTTGCTGCGCGTTGTCGTCTGGGGTCTCTTTCCGGAGGATGTCGGCATAGAGAAGCACAGACCCGAGCGGGTTGTTGATCTCGTGCGCGACGCCGGCGGCCAATTGACCGACCGAAGCGAGCTTTTCTTTCTGAACGAGCTGGTCACGCGTGTCCTTGAGAGCCTCCACCATGGAATTGAACGAGTCGGCGAGGATGCTCGTCTCGCGCGGGCCTCGCGTTGGCACGCGAACCGACCAGTCCCCTTCCGCTACCTGTCGGGTAGCTTCGGCCAGCCTGGTCAGCGGCCGGATGATGGCCCAGCTCAGAGGGAAGGCGATGAGTGCGGACAGAAGCAGAGTCGAGGCGGCGGTGAGGAGCACTCTGCGCCCGAAGCTGTCGACCAGTTGCTGGAAGGCGGCCTGTTTCGCACCAACATACAGAATGCCGACGACTTCTCCGGCATGATCGAGGAGAGGGTCATAGCGTGTGATGTATGTCTGGTTCACAACATAGGCTTGACCGGTGAAAGGCTGTCCCTGAACGAGCACCTTGTCGAACACCTGCTGCGATACGCGCGTGCCGATAGCGCGTTGCCCCGCTTCGTCAAGCACATTGGTCGACACGCGCTGGTCGCCGAGGAAGATCGTCGCCGTATCGACGCCGGCCACCTCTTTGATTCGATCTACGAGGGTGTAATCCTTGTTGAACAGGTGTCCGACGAGAACAGCCCCGGTCACAACCCCCTCTGCGGAGTTCACAGGCGCCACGCTCACGATGGCCAGCCCAGCCGTTCCCTCTCGGGGGTCGAAGGGCCAGGGTGCCGCCTTGGGTGTATCAAGTAGTGGGATCCGGGCCTGTTCCTCCAAGTTCGCCCAGCGCAGCTGCTCCGCCGGCACGACTTCAGTGCCGGACGTCGCTTGCCCACGGGTCAGCGCCTGTTCAACGATCGGCAGAGGTGACCAGTCGGCGTTGGGTACTGCGAGCCGCTGGCGCCCGTTCTTGCAGCAGATGCGACCGAGGATCGCCTTGCCCGATGCATCCAGGGCAACGATGAACCTTTCGGAGCTGGCTGGAAGGTTGGCAAGCTCGTTGTCCAACTCGGTGTCCACGATCTGTGTGGCCTCAATGCTGTCGCCTGCGGCCGGGAGCAGGTTGTCTCGGACGCTTGTGCGAGAGGCTAGGCGCGCGGCCATTGACGAGATGTCATTGCGCTTCAGGTCGTAGAAGGCGCGCGCAAGGTCCATATCGCGGCTGACGCGCTCTTCCTGCGCTTGTTGGAGGTAGCTCTTGATCAGGCCAAGCGTGACCCACGTGCCAACAGCCACCGTGATAGCCGTTGCCAGCACAAAGCTGACAACCAAGATGTACTGGAGCCTCCAGGCCCCAATTCGCGAGAAGATTGCGCGCAATGGGATTCTCCTCTCTCGTCGCTGTGCGCTCTCCTAACGCCTTGCGAACCCCTTCTCGAGCTGCTCAACGGAGAAGTGAAGCAGGGTTGGCCGGCCATGCGGGCACGTGCGTGGCGACTCGCACTGCTCCAGGTGACGAACGAGCCCTTGCATCTCGTCCTGTGACAGGGTCTGCCCGGCCTTGATCGCACTTCGTTTGCACACGGCGGCGATCAGCCTTTCCTCCGCGCGCAGTGCGATGGGATCTGTACCGGAGCGGAGGGATTCCAGAATGTCGACCAGGGCTGCGCGCACGTCAGGGGTGCTCAGCACGGACGGTACAACGCGGAGCAGGTAGGCCGTGCCTCCAAAGGGCTCGATGCCAAAGCCCACCTCGTTCAGTGCGTTGAGGTGCTGTGCAAGGATACCGGCGAGGAGCGGATCCAGCTCGAGAATGAGCGGTTCCAGCAGAGCCTGCGAGGCTACGGCGTGCTGTTTGTGTGCCGTGATCATCTGTTCGTATAGGACCCGCTCATGGGCTGCATGTTGGTCGATCAGGTAAAGCCCCTGGGGACCTTCGGCGACTATGTAGGTCTGCCCTACCTGCCCCACAACACGCAGCAGGGGCAGGCGGACAGGCCCGAACGGCTGAAGTGCGTCACCTTCGTCTGCCGTGCGGTAAAGTTCCATCGCCGCCTGCGAAGGGAGTAAGCTTCCGGGAAGGGCGGGCTCGGCTGTTGGCCGTCCCTCCCACCCAGGCCCGGGCCAAGTGCGCGGTGCGTAGCCCAACCCCGGCACCGGGCTCTGTTCGATCACCGTCGTCCGCACGGCCTTCTGAACCATGCCAAACACCCGCTGCCCATCCCGGAACCGGACCTCTCGCTTGGTGGGATGGACGTTGACGTCCACCTCTGAAGGATCGAGAGTCAGGAACAAGAAGGCAACTGGGAACCGTCCGATGGGGAGCAAGGTGTGATATGCCTGCACGACGGCATGGGCAAGTGACCGATCCTGGATCCAGCGACGATTCACAAAGAGAACGATGTAGCTCCGGTTCGCTCGATGGAGTGATGGGATGCCGACGTAGCCACTGACAGACACGGAGGACGTCTCTGATTGGCCTATCTCAATTAGCTGTTCGGCTGTCTCGATGCCGAGGATGGAGAGCAGCACATCGCGCACCTTCCCGTTTCCGGGGGACTGGAAAGTCGTCTTGCCGTCGGACGTTAGGCCAAACTGGATCTCGGGGTAGGCGAGCGCGTAGTGCGTGACTACCGTGTAGACATGGCCGGCCTCGGTCTCGGGCTGCCGCATGAACTTCTGTCTTGCCGGGACCTGGCCGAAGAGGTGCTCGACGGTGACCACTGTGCCGGCCGGGCAGCCACGTCCTTCCTGGCGAACGACATGCCCGCCTTCGACCTTGATTAGCCGCCCGACAGCCTGGTCGCGAGGGCGGGTCAGCAGAGTCACCTCGCTCACTGCGGCGATGCTGGCCAGCGCTTCACCTCGAAAGCCGAGGGTTGCGATCCGGTCCAGGTCATCGACATCGGTCAGCTTGCTGGTCGCGTGGCGGGCAAAGGCCAGCGGCACCTCGTCTACGGGAATGCCGCAGCCGTTGTCGGCGATGCGCATGAGACGGCGGCCACCCTCGCGGATGTCCACGCGGATCTGGCTTGCGCCGGCGTCGATGCTGTTCTCCAGCAGCTCCTTGACGACCGATGCCGGCCGCTCGACCACCTCTCCGGCCGCGATCTTGCCCGCAACCTCTGCGGGCAGCAAGTGAATGGGCATGCCCTTCCTCTAGTCGTGACTCGCTGGCCCATCGCGCCGATCACGGGTGGCATACGGCCTCGCCCGTCTCAAGTGCAGCAGGGCCTGTGAGCCCATTCTACCACAGGCGCCGGCCGCAGCCAAGTCGGGCGCGCCGCCCTCCGGGCAGCGTGTGTTGACAAACTGCGCGGACAGGGTATAATCCGTGTGCCAACCGAGACACCTTCGGGGCAGGGTGAGGGACACCAAATCCCGACCGGCGGTAAGGCCAGTGTCGAATGGCCGAGCCCGCGAGCCTGGACAATGCAGGCTGACCCGGTGTGACTCCGGGGCCGACGGTACAGTCCGGATGAGAGAAGGTGGTTGGCATGGCCAAAGGCCGGGCAGGGCCGGCATGGCTCATGAGAAGGGCGGAATATCTGTCCTTCGTGCCCCGAGGGTGAGTAACCCGAGGGGCTTTTTGTTGTGGACAGTGAACGTAGCCAGCACGTGAATGGATCGCCGGAAGCCGGGCCGAGGTCGAGTGAGCCACAGCCGCAGTAGCACAGACTCGGCGCAGGCAGAGGGCTTTCGCCGCATCAGGGTGCGCTTTCCAGCCTGGATCAGCAGGCGGCTGGAGGTGTTGCTGGTGCCGGTGGCCATGGTTGCCCTTACCGGTGTCTGGTCCGCGGTCGTCAAGTTGGGGGACTACCCTGCCTTCTTGCTGCCTGGTCCGCGCCAGGTGTGGGAGCGCTTTATCGCGGCCGCCTCCGACGGTACCCTTTGGCTGCACACCTCGATCACGCTCACCGAGGTTCTAGGCGGGCTGGGGCTGGGGCTCGTGACGGCGACTGTGCTGGGCTACCTGCTTGCCAAGGCCCCTTTGGTCGAGCGATTCCTCAGCCCCTACATCGTAGCCAGCCAATCGGTGCCCATTGTTGCACTCGCGCCTCTGTTGATTGTCTGGTTCGGCTTTGGGCTGGTGTCCAAAATCCTGGTGTGTGCCATGACCATCTTCTTTCCCGTGCTGATCAACACCATTGTCGGACTGCGATCCGTCGCGCCTGACCTGCACGACCTGATGCGATCCCTGGGAGCGAGCAGGTGGCAGATCTTCCGATACCTGGAGGTTCCGGCGGCGCTTCCGGTGCTTCTGGCAGGCCTGAAGGTCGGCGCGACGCTCTCTGTGATCGGAGCCGTGGTGGGGGAATTTGCGCAGTCGGACCGAGGCCTGGGCTTTCTCGTGAACCTGGCAAACCGTGGCCTCTTTGATACGCCGCTGATGTTCGTCGCACTCTTTGTGCTCATGACTATTGCCCTGATCCTGTACGGCGTTGTGTCCGCCGTGGAAGTGCTTCTACTGAGGTGGAATAGGGCGAGATGAAGTCCGTGCGCTGTGGTGCAATGGCGTGCCAAGACGACCTAACTGGGGGGCAGATGAAAAAGAGATGGGCCTTGTTGTCGCTTGTGGCCGTGTTGGTGTGTGGGCTGCTGATTGGGTGCGCGCCTCGGGGCAGCACAGGTGAAGGGCAGACGGTCACCTTGGCGATGGGCTTTATCCCGAACGTGCAGTTCGCGCCGTTTTACGTTGCCGTGGAAAAGGGGTTCTTTGCCGACGAGGGCATCGACGTCACGTTCGATTACGGGTGGGAGACGGACCTGCTGAAGCTCGTGGGCAGTGGCGATCTCCAGTTCGCCATTGCCAGCGGGGATCAGGTCATACTGGCCCGGAGCCAAGGCTTGCCCGTAGTGTATGTGATGAATTGGTACCGCCGCTTCCCAGTGGCGGTCGTGTCCTTGGCGGAGACAGGAATCCGGAAGCCGGCTGACCTTGCCGGCCGGCGCGTCGGTACGCCGGCCACCTACGGTGCCAGCTACATTGGCTGGAGGGCATTGCTCGACGCGTCGGACCTGGAGGAGACCGATGTGAGCTTGGTCTCTATCGGCTACACCCAAGTGGCCGCCCTAACGGAAGGCCAGGTAGATGCCGCCATCTGCTATGCGATGAACGAGCCGGTTCAGATGGAGGTCGAGGGGGTTAGCCTGGATGTCCTCCAGGTTGCCGATGTGGCCAACCTGGTATCCAACGGGCTGATCACAAACGAGACCAGCGTGCGCGAGCAGCCGGAGCTGGTGCAGGGCATGACACGGGCAGCGCTGCGTGGCCTGGCCTACACTCTTGGGCACCCTGAAGAGGCATTCGAGATAACCGCCAAGCACGTGCCGGAGGTGCTTGCGGACTCGCAGAAGGAGGCGGTAAGCCGCGCGATTCTGGAGCGCTCCATCGAATTCTGGCGCGCCGGTGCCGGGCAGTTGGGCCGTTCGTCCCTGGCAGACTGGGAGCTGTCGGTCCAAGTCATGCAGGAGATGGGGCTGATTGGTCCTGAGGCGGAGACGGGGTCAATGTTCACCAACCAGTTCATCGTCGAAATCGAGGAGTAGCTTGACCTTCGCTCTGGAAGCCACCGGCATCTGCCACACCTTCTCTGGGGCTCAGGGAGAACTGGTAGCCCTCGACGGGGTCGATCTGGTTGTCAGGGAGGGGGAGTTCGTAGCCATCGTCGGCTCCTCCGGGTGTGGCAAGAGCACGCTCTTGCGCATCCTGGGCGGGCTGGTGATCCCCACTGAAGGCCATGTCAGACTCGACGGGCGCGCGTTGCTGTCACCTCAGCGCAGGGTCAGCTATGTGTTCCAGGCCGTCAACCTGATGCCTTGGCGAACGGTGCTCCGCAACGTCACATTGCCTTTGGAGGTGGCAGGCACTGCGCGCGATCCGGCCATCGATCGGGCGCGCGAGATCCTGTCTTTGGTCGGCCTGAACGGCTTCGAGAGAGCCTACCCGCGTGAGTTGTCGGGGGGCATGGCGCAGCGGGTGGCCATCGCCCGTGCCCTCGTAGCGGATCCTGAGGTGTTGCTGCTGGATGAGCCATTCGGAGCACTGGACGCCCTGAGTCGCGAGCAGATGAACGTGGAACTGATGCGCATTTGGCAGGCACGGCGGGTGTCTGCAGTGATGGTGACACATGACCTTGAGGAGGCTGTCTTTGTGGCAGATCGCGTGCTGGTCATGTCGCCACGTCCTGGGCGAATCCGTGCCGAAGTGGTGGTCGACCTGCCGCGTCCACGCACGCTGGAAGTAACGTACACGGAGTTCTTTGGGGCGCTGACACGCCGCGTCCGCGAGGCGCTCGAGCTGCGGATCGGAGGAGTGCCGGCATAGTGCGCTCTGCCGACGGCGGGCAGTGTTGGGGAGTACGGGCGTGGCTTGCGGGAATGTGAACCAACAAAGGAGACCGATCATGAAGCTGATGCGTTTCACCGGTGGTATGCTGCTTGGGGCATTGGTAGGAGGCAGCCTGGTGCTCCTCCTGGCACCCAGAAGCGGCGAGCGAACCCGATCGCTTGTGCAGGAGTGGCTGCAGGCTGTATGGCGTGAAGGGCAAGAGGCGGCCGAGGCCAAGCGCATGGAGCTGATGGCTCAGATCGAGGAGCTGAAGTCACCAGGCCGCTGACCCTATTGTGCGGCCCTGAGGCATGAAGGAAGGTAGCGGGCCCTATTGCGTGTCCTGACCGGCCAGCTCGTCGATTAGCCGGGCCAGGTTCGCGCGCTGCAGCTCCGGCCGGTCTGATGTCCACCACTGGGGCAGCTCGCCCGAATCGAGGATGGCCTGCTTGGACCAGCCTGTGTCGAGGAGCCGGCACACCCCGCCGGTGAGGGTCTCCAGGAATTCTCTGAAGCGTTGAATGTACGCGATGTCGCAGAGCGCGCCGTGGCCGGGTACCACTATGCGCCTGCCGAGCCGCTCGAGAGACTGGAGCGCCTTCACAGTGGCCCGGAAGCCGGCATTCAGCAAGTAGGGCGTTCGGCCCTCGAAAACCAGGTCCCCGGCGAAGAGCACCTCGTCTTCGGGCAAATCGACGATTGCGCTGTCAAGGGTATGCCCGCCCAGGTGCTGCACGATCATGTGCCTGGGTGGCAGATCGACTAGCAAGCGGTCTTCAAAGATGACGTTGGGGTAGCGGATCTCAAGCTCATCGACGAGCCAGCGATCGTCAGGGTGCTCCGCGATCCAGGCTGCTCTCGATTCGGGCGAGAGATCGCGAGCAGCGGCCCGCGAGAGCTCCCCGGAAAGCAAGCAATGGGCGACGATGGGCGCCTCAAACGCTTGATTGCCAAAGACGTGGTCATAGTGATGGTGGGTGTTGACCAGCAAGAGCACCGGTTTGCCGGTGTGCTCGGCCACGGCCGAGGCCAATTCTCGACCCGCCGACGGGGTGAAAAGGGCGTCGACAACGAGCACTCCGCGCTCGCCCGCCACGAAACCTGCATTGGACGCCGGCTGGGGCGTCAGGCATGCGTAGACGCCAGGCTTGACCTCAATAATCTGCATGGACCCTACCTCACACTGCCTCGAGCCGGGCGGCAATCAGAGGCACCAGCATCTCTTCGGCCGACAGGCCGCCATGGCGGCCGACGAGCGGACCCCGAGACTTGGTTCTCTGCAGCGCGTTGTTGCCCCGTGCCAGGACGAGCAACTCGCCCGCACGGGAGTAGGTCTCGTCGCAAACTGGGTGGCCCATCAGCCCAGCGTCCAAGGCTTCGGCCGATCCCACGACCTGGAAGCGATCAGGGAAGGCGCCTGTGAGGTAGCTGCGAACAGCCTCTACCCGGCCAGCGCGTGGGTGGATGAACGCCGCACGGGACTCGCCGACGACCGGCACCATGAGGTGCCTCATCGAGCTCGGGATCCTCGTCGGCGGTCACGATTTGGTTCGCCGGGACATGCACCTGGCCGTGGTCGGCTGTGATGAGCAACAGCGTCCCCTCGCGCTCGGCAGCGGACAGGCGGGCAATGAACTCCTGCCCGAGGAAATGGCTGACGGCGCGGAGCTCGGCCTGCCACTGGGCGCTGCCAGGCCCGTAACCATGCCCAATCGTGTCGACTCCGCTCCAGTAGGCGGAGACGAACGCCCTCCGTCCGGCGGTCTGGTGAAGGATGTCGCGTAGCTGCACCCAGAAGTCACTGGCGTGGAAGTGGCCCCACATCTGTCCCACGCCGCGGTAGAGCATCCGGCTGAAGCCAGAGCCTTCGAACTGGCGGGATGCCAGGGCAGCCGTCTGGGTTCCGGCTTCGCTCAAGCGCATGGCGAGAGTCGGCGTCGAGACCAGCGTCTCCGGCTTCAGCCCCCAATCGAGCAACAGGTCGCGGTGCCGGGACCAGATGGGGCACAGCAGCACTCCATTGGCTGCCATGCCCACTTCGCGTAGATACATCTCCCACGCGAGCCACCCGTGAGTGCCGGGAGCGACCCCGGTCTGCAAGCTCATCAGGGCGGCGTCTGTGGTCGATGGGAAGACCGAAGTGAGAGGGAGAAAGGTGCCTGCCGAAGCAAGATCGCTCAGAGGTTGCCCGTCTCCGTCGGCCCATCGCCTGCGGAGAAGGTGGTAGCCCAGTCCGTCCAGGATGACTAGCACAATTCGGCGCAGGCCGGGTCCCCCAGCCCTGCCACACATGCGGCGGCAACGCCGGGAGCGCGCCCGGCAGGTCAACGCCGAGGAGGGTCGCGATGGTCGCCGGGAGGTTGGCGATGGAGAGGTCCTGGTAGGCCGGCGCGACCCAGTCTTCCCCCTGGGGAAGGGACACGGGCAGGCTGCGCGCCCTCAGGGTGTTCTCGGTCTCGGCTGCGCTCATGTGTGTGTCCTCAGATGACAAAGAGGGCCGGACCTCTCGATCCGGCCCTCTTTCACAGACAGGCTATATCAGGGTTTCGGACCTATGCTTGAGTACGGCGTGGGCAGCCGCCAGGCGCGCGACCGGCACGCGGAAGGGAGAGCAGCTCACATAGTTGAGGCCGGCGATGTGGCAGAACTCGATCGAGCGTGGCTCGCCGCCGTGCTCGCCGCAGATGCCCACTTCCAGCTCTGGCCGCGTCTGGCGTCCCTTTCGTACGGCCATCTTGACGAGCTCGCCGACACCTTCCCAGTCCAGTATCTGGAACGGGTTTTCCGGCAGGATCTTGTGCTCGACGTAGTAGAGCAGGAAGTTGCGCTCGGCGTCGTCGCGGCTGTAGCCATACGTCATCTGGGTGAGGTCGTTCGTGCCAAAGCTGAAGAACTCCGCGTGGCCGGCGATTTGGTCCGCCGTCACGGCAGCACGCGGGATCTCGATCATGGTACCGAACTTGTATTCGATCTCGATGCCCTTCTCGGCCATGACTGCCTTGGCAACGGGCACGAGCAGGTCGTTGGCCACCTGAAGCTCATTCTGGTGCCCGGTCAGCGGGATCATGATCTCGGGATGGACTTTGATGCCCTTGAGGGCCATGTTGCACGCGGCCTCGAAGATGGCGCGTACCTGCATCTGGGTTATCTCGGGCATGGTGATCCCGAGGCGGATGCCGCGCAGGCCCATCATCGGGTTGGCTTCCTGCATCCCCTCTACGGCTTGAAGCAGCTTCTCTTTCTCGGCCAGGGTCGCTTGCAGCTTGGCGAGCTTCTTTTCCTTGCCCTTCTTCTTGAGCCGCTTCGCCTTGAACCTCAGCTCAAGGACCTCGGCCAGTAGCTCGTCCTTGCCCGGCAGGAACTCGTGCAGCGGCGGATCGATGAGGCGGATGATGACCGGCAGCCCATCCATCGCCTCAAAGAGCCCTTCAAAGTCCGAGCGCTGGTAGGGGAGCAGAAGGTCAAGCTGGGTTTTGCGCTCTTCTACCGTATCCGCGAGGATCATGGCCTGGACGATCGGCAGGCGTACCTGCTCAAAAAACATGTGCTCTGTACGGCAGAGGCCGATGCCCATGGCGCCAAAGGCGCGGGCGCGCTGCGCATCGCGCGGGTAGTCGGCATTGGTCCATACCTGGAGGCCACGGTTGGGAAAGCCCTGGTAGCCGGCAGGCCAGGAACGGCTGCCTCCCTGGGCGCACAGCTCGTCAGCCCACTTGAGGAGCGTGATCAGTTCGGTCTGCTCCTCGAAATTGGGCGTCTCCGTGGCGATTTGCCCGGCGAAGACTTCTCCGGTGGTTCCGTCCAGCGAGATCCATTCGCCTTCCTTGACGACCTTGCCGTCGACGTCCAATTGGCGGGTATCCAGGTTGATCTGAATCGCTTCGCATCCGACGACGGCCGGCCGGCCGAACTGCCGCGCGACCACAGCCGCGTGGCTGGTGGCGCCGCCGCGGCTCGTCACGATGCCCTTCGCGGCAATCATGCCGTGCACGTCATCTGGCTTTGTCTCGGGGCGGACCATGATGACCGCCTTGCCCGCCTTGCCCCACTCCTCGGCCAGGTCGGCATCAAAGGCGACGACACCGACGGCGGCGCCCGGCGAGGCGTTGACTCCGCTGCCGAGGAACGTTCCCTCAGCGCGCGCCTGCTTCTTGGCCGCCGCGATAAACTGCGGATGCAGCAGAGTGTCGACGTCCGTCGGCTTGATGCGGCCGATCGCCTCTTCGCGGGTGATGAGCCCTTCATTGACCATGTCGACCGCAATGCGAATGGCGGCCTTGGGAAGTGCGCTTGCCGTTGCGGGTCTGGAGCATCCACAGCTTGCCGCGCTCAATCGTGAACTCGGTGTCCTGCATGTCGCGGTAGTGCTTCTCGAGACGCTCGCAGATCTGGAGGAATTGCGCATACACCTCGGGCATTTCCTGGCCCAGCTCGGCTATCCGCTTGGTGTTGCGGATGCCTGCGACCACGTCCTCACCCTGGGCGTTCATCAGGTAGTCGCCGTACATGACACGCTCGCCGGTTGCCGGGTCGCGTGTGAAGGCAACCCCCGTGCCCGAGTCCCAGCCCATGTTGCCGAAGATCATGGTCACGATATTGACCGCGGTGCCCAGGTCGTCCGGGATCTTTTCGGCGCGCCGGTAGGCGATCGCTCGAGCGCCGTTCCAGCTCTTGAACACGGCCTCGGTGGCCAGGCGAAGCTGCTCGATCGGATCCTGGGGAAATCACCGCCGGTATGTTTGCGGACGATGGCCTTGAACTCGTCGGTCAATGCCTTCCAGTCTTCCGCGCCCAGCTCGGTATCGTCCTTGACGCCCTTGTCGCTTCTTGCGCTCGGCGATCGCCTCCTCGAACGGCTCGTCGGGGATGCCGAGCACTACGGAGCCGAACATCTGCACGCAGCCGCCGGTAAGAGTTGTAGACGAAAGTCTCGTTGCCGCTCAGTCGCACCATGCCTTGGGCCGTCACATCATTCAGGCCGATGTTCAGGACCGTGTCCATCATGCCCGGCATGGAGAACTTGGCGCCGGAGCGGCAGGACACGAGCAGCGGATTCGTGCGTCTCCGAACGTTCTTGCCCGTCGCTTCTTCTGTCGCCTTCAGTCCGGCCAGGATCTGGTCCCAGCAGCCCGCAGGGAACTTGTCGCCGCCAGCAATATAGGCATTGCAGGCCTCCGTCGTGACGATGAACCCGGGCGGCACCGGCACGCCAATGCGCGTCATCTCGGCAAGGTTGGCTCCCTTGCCGCCGAGCAGCCCGCGGACGCCATCCCAGCTCCCGGTTAGCTTCTCGGCCTCTTCCACCTCGTGAAAAAGGTACACCCACTTCTTGGACATGTAGTCAGACCCTCCTAATCGACTTGCTCGTCATGCGGGATGACGATGGGTTGTGGATTGATACCGCGCGCAATTATAGCCCCTTGGCGCGAATTGGCAAGAAGGTGCTGTGCACTGGCTACGCCGCCGCCGCTGGTTACTCGATCGCGGTGCGACCCGTGACCAGCACAGCCGGAGGGCGGCCTCCTCGGGGCGGCGAAGCAGGTCTACGAGTACTCCCTACCTTGTCCAGGGCTCGTCACATGCCAGGAGCCAATCGACGACTGGGTCCATTCACACTCCGTAAGGCACGAGCCTGCCGGTGCCGGTCGGCGCAGGCGATGACCTATGATCCAAGCGCTTGTCGAATGTCATCCAGCCTGGTGCGCGCGTCCGGCACAAAGCCGAAGAAGGCCTCAATCTTGGCGCATCCATAGTCGGTACAATGCGCGCAGTTGAGCACGTTCCGCCCCAGGGCGCAGAGGCGCACTTCGCACTCGAAGCAGTGGCCGACCTTGCGTCCAGCGGTTCCGAGGCAGCCATCGCAGCGCACCGACTCGACCGTTAGTCCGGTTACGCCGTATGCCTGGGTCCATTCGGCGACCACCTGCTCCAGCCCGGCGACGTCGTTTGCCTGTGTGGCGATGTAAGCCCCGCAGTCGCTGCATACCAATCCACAGTACGCGATGATCGGTTCCATTGTGTACCTCCTGCTCTAGAATGGGTAACCCTTTGCCCCCTGACACCCCTTCAGCGCCGAGATCTCGCCGCAGTGGGCGTTAATGTGCCAGATGACAAAGATGTCCAGCGCAGCCGCCACGCTGTAGTCGCCAATCGGCGTGTGGACGATGCGGTCCAGGTCTTCGGGTGACTTGGCGGCGAGCCAGGCATCCAGGTCCGCCGCAACGGCCTTGGCGTAGTCGTGCATTGCCGGAAGGTCTATGTGGATGGCGCGCATCCACTCGAGCCAGCCCTCGGCGCCCTGCGGCTCGGGCGCATCCACCCGAAGCGCCCGGACGCGCCAGCCTCCACGCTCGTGCAGGCACGAGCTGCCCTCAAACCAACGATAGACCACCTCGTCGGCGCCCGAGATGGTGTGCCAGTACATGGCCCCGATCGGATTGGCGCAGCCGGGCGGGGTCCAATCTGCCTGCTCCTGTGTCAGGTCGGCCGCGACCTGGCCGAGGATCTCGAACGCGCTCCTGAGTGAATGCCTTGAAAGCTCGAGAGTATTCATGGTCTACTCCTTTCGGTTTGTTCCAGGTGCAGCGCACCTTCAAGCCTCATACTGGGCAGCGGCGGCGTGCATGCGTGAGATGACCGCGACACCGAAGGGGCAACGCTGCACGCAGGCGCCGCACTCGGTGCAGGCGGATGCCTTGGCGGCGAGTCCGTCATAGGCCGCCTGCAGGACGGTGTTGAGCCTAACCTGCGCCGCATCCAGGAGCCGGTTCACTTCTGCGATATCGATCGAGACCGGACAGGGCAGGCAGTGGTTGCAGTAGACGCACTCTCCCTCGACGTAGCGGCCAAAGGCGGTCAGGAGACCCGAGAAATCGCGCTCGCTCTCGCCGGCCTCCAGCGTCTGTAGGGCGGCGTCCACCTCGGCCGTGCTTCTGACTCCCACCAGGGCGGTGGAGACGCCGGTCTGTGCGAGAGTGTAGCTGAGGCACTGTGCCGGCGTGATAGCATCAGGGAACCTGACCTTGTACGATTCGCCCCCGGCTTGGTAGCTTGCCACCCGCTGGGTTCCTCTTGTGTTGAGCAGCCGCCCTCCGCCGTATGGCTTCATAGCGACCAGGCCAAGCCCCTGCGCGTTGCACAGGTCTAGCAGCTCGCTGCGGGCAGGCCCGGCATGTCCGAGGAGGTTAATGGGGAACATGACCACGTCTATGTGGCCACTCTGGCAAGCTTGCTTGATCACCTCGACGTAATGTCCGCTGATGCCGATGAAGCGGGCGTGGCCCTCTGCCTTGAGCCGGAGCGCCATCTCGAGCTGGCCCTTGGGACGGGCAACCGTCTCCCACTCGCGCGGCGAGTTAAAGTTGTGCAGGTAGAGGATATCCACGTAGCCGGTATGGAGCCGGGCCAGGACGTCTCCGAAAAAGGGCTCGGAGGCCTTCGCGCTGCGGTTCCGGCAGTACTGGTTGTCCTTGACCGTGGAGCCCAGGTGCCCGGTGAGCAGCACGCGGTCCCGGCACCCCTCGAGTGCATGCCCCAGGTTGTCCAGGTACTCCGGAAAGGAAAAGACTACATCGAAATAGTTGACGCCGCGCTCGATCGACTCACGGATCACCGAGGTGACGGTCTCGCTTGGCTGGTGAAGCAAGTGCTCGGTGCCCACCGAGATAGCGCTCACGTCCAGCCCCGTCCGGCCCAGCTTACGGTACTCCATCGTCTACTCCTCCAACACGGTTCTCAGGAACTGCCCAGTGTAGCTTTCGGGCATGCCGGCAACCTCCTCGGGCGTGCCCTGGGCCACGATGCGGCCGCCGCCGTAGCCCCCTTCGGGCCCGAGGTCTATGATCCAGTCTGCCGTCTTGATGACGTCGAGGTTGTGCTCTATGACGATCACGGTATTGCCGGCGTCCGTCAGCCGGTGGAGCACATCGAGCAGGTTCTGGATGTCGGCAAAGTGGAGCCCCGTGGTCGGCTCGTCGAGGATGTAGAGCGTGTCGCCGGTGGCCACCCGCGACAGCTCCTTGGCAAGCTTGACACGCTGCGCCTCGCCTCCTGAGAGGGTGGTGGCACTCTGCCCCAGCTTGATGTAGCCCAACCCGACATCGGCCAGCGTCTTCAGGCGGCGCTCGATCGTGGGCACGTTGGAGAAGTGAGACAGGGCCTCGTTCACGTCCATGTCCAGGACCTGGGCGATGGTCTTGCCCTTGTAGCGAATCTGGAGGGTCTCGCGGCTGAAGCGGTTGCCCTTGCAGACGTCGCACGTGACCCACACGTCCGGCAGAAAGTGCATCTCGATCCGCTTCTGCCCGTGGCCCTCGCATGCCTCGCAGCGCCCTCCCTTGACGTTGAAGCTGAAGCGGCCTGGCCTGTAGCCGCGCGCCCGGGCGTCGGGGACTTGGGCAAAGAGGTCACGGATATCTCCATAGACGCCCACGTAGGTGGCCGGATTGGAGCGGGGCGTGCGGCCGATCGGATCCTGGGTGATGTTTATGACTTTGTTCACCCGCGCAGATTCCAGCCCCTCCAGCCGGTCGTACACGCCCGGCTGCGCCTGGCTATGGTGCAGGATGCGCGCCAGGATCGGGTGAAGGGTCTGGCTGATGAGCGAGCTCTTGCCGCTTCCGCTCACGCCGGTCACGCAGGTGAACAGGCCAACCGGGAAGCGCACGGTCGAGATCCTGCAGATTGTTCTGGCGTGCGCCGGCCAGTGCCAGCCAGCGGTCTCCGGCTTCGGCGCCGGCCGTTGGGCGACCTGACCTGCAGCTCGCCCGAGAGATAGCGCCCGGTCAAGCGAACGGGGGTTGTGCGCGATCTGTTCGGGGGTGCCCTCGGCGACGACCCATCCCCCAAGCACGCCGGCGCCTGGCCCCAAATCGACAACCCAGTCGGCCGTTCGAATCGTCTCGGCGTCATGCTCCACCACGAGCACAGTGTTGCCCATGTCGCGGAGTTGCTCCAGCGTGTCGAGCAGCCGCCGGTTGTCGCGCTGGTGGAGCCCAATGCTCGGCTCGTCCAGGATGTACAGCACGCCGACCAACCCGCAGCCAATCTGGCTGGCGAGCCGGATGCGCTGACCTTCACCACCGGACAGAGTTGGTGCAGGGCGATCCAGCGTCAGGTAATGCAGGCCCACGTTGAGCATGAACTCGAGGCGAGCGCGGATCTCTTTGAGGACCTCTTCGGCGATCTGGAACTGCTCCGGTGTCAGTGAGCCAGCCGGCGCGCGTGCGAGGCCGTCACCGTTCCCGCCCTGCCCGGCGCGCCCGCCGGTTCGCGCCCGACCCGGCTCGGGCCAGAGGCCCTTCACCCAGGCGATGGCCGCGTCGACCGATAGGGCAGTTACCTCGTGGATGTTCTTACCGCCGACCGTCACGGCTGTGGCCTCTCGGCGCAGCCGCCGGCCCTGGCAGGTGGGGCACGGCTGCTCGCTCATGAAGCTGGCATACCAGCGGCGCGTGTAGTCGGACTTGGTTTGGTGGAAGAGGCGCTTTACGTTGTATATGATCCCGCGCACGGGGCGGATCGATTCGCCAGACCAACTGCTGTTCTCGCCCTGGTGCTCGTATGAGAAGTGGACCTGCTCGTCGCCCGAGCCGTAGAAAAGGACGTCGCGGAAGGACTGCGGCAGATCCTGCCAGGGGGTCTCCAAGTCCGCGCCGTAGTGCCGGGCGATAGACTGGAGCTGGTTCAGCGTCCAGCCGGGCTTTTTCCTGATCTGCCCGTACCAACGCAGAGCCCCATCCATGATCGAGAGGCTCGGATCGTGTACGATCAGGGCCGGGTCTACGTTGAGCTGCGTGCCCAAGCCGCTGCAGTCGGGGCACATGCCGTGCGGAGAGTTGAAGCTGAACATGGGCGGCGTCAGCTCCGGGAAGCTGAGGCCGCACGTGGGGCAGGCGTTCTGCTCCGAGAAGCTGAGCAGAGATCCGTCTTGGACATCGACGTACAGCGAGCCATCGGCCAAACGCAGTGCGGTCTCGACCGAGTCGGTCAAGCGGCTGAGAAAAGCGTCTTGCAGGGCCCCTGTCGTGCCAGCATCGGCCCCCATCTCGGCCTCGGACGATGGAACTGCGAGGCGATCTACGACTATCTCGATGTCATGCTTCTTGGTCTTGGCGAGCTTGATCCGGTCGGAGAACTCCACCGGGACGCCGTCGATCCTGGCCCGTACGTAACCGTCGCTGCGGGCTTGGTGGAGAACGTCCTCGTGCTGCCCTTTGCGGCCGCGCACGACGGGTGAGAGGACCTGGAATCGCGTCCCGTGGGGAAGCTGAGTAATCTGGTCGACGATCTGCTGGGCGGATTGGGCACGCACCTCGCGTCCGCACTCGGGGCAGTGAGCTGTGCCCACCCGCGCAAAGAGGACCCGCAGGTAGTCATAGATCTCGGTGACTGTCCCGACTGTCGAGCGAGGGTTCTTGCTGACGGCCTTCTGCTCGATCGCGATGGCCGGGCTGAGGCCGCCGATGTAGTCGACTTTCGGCTTCTCCATCTGGCCGAGGAACTGGCGGGCGTACGACGACAGGGATTCTACATAACGGCGCTGGCCTTCGGCATAGAGCGTGTCGAAGGCGAGGCTGCTCTTGCCGCTGCCTGACACGCCCGTGATCACGACGAGGGCGTTGCGCGGCAGGGTGAGGTCGAAGCCTTTGAGGTTGTGCTGGTGAGCACCGCGAATGACAAGCCTGTCCTGGGCCATATCTCTCCTGGTGTTGATGGTGGGCCGGAGCGGCGCACCATGGTGAGAGTATAGCACACATGTTCGGTCTTGTCAAAAGTCGATCCGGCATTTGACACCGTGGCGTTTTCCTGTATAATCACTGGGCAAAAGCGACGACGGAGAGGAGTAGGCGGGGGGTATCCCCCAGGGAGGCAGGGCCGACGACTGCAAGCCCTGCTGGGAAAGAACCCGCCGAAGTTCGCTCCCGAGCCGACGGGTGAACGGTGCCGAGGGCGAATGGCTTTCTCGCACGCCAGTAGTCCGCTCCGGAGGCCCACCGTTAGACGGGCAGCCAATCGCAGAGCAGAGTGCTGCCGTTGGTGGGATGAGCGGGCCGGCCAGCTGGCCGGTCAAACAGGGTGGTACCACGGGAGTGGAACGCTCTCGTCCCTGGGGGGACGGGAGCGTTTTGATTTCGACGGAGGAGCCATGCTTGCACAACTGAATGAGCTGGAAAAGGAAGCACAAGCTGCGCGTCGCAGGCGGTGGCCGATGAGCAGGCGCTCGCCGGCTGCTATGGCGCACCATCTACCTTGGGCGCAAGGGAAAGGTGACGGAGGCAGTCAAGGCCTGGGCAGCTGCCCCGCGAAGGCGCGTCCGGCCTACGGGCAGCGCGTCAACGAGGCAAAAAGGCGCTGGAGGCGGCGCTACGAGGCTCACCGCGAGCGATTGTAGCAAGCGGCCCAGGACGAGGCACTTGCTGGCCAGACCAGGCCGATGTCACCCTGCCCGGGCAGGCCCGTTCACCCGGGGAGGCCTGCATCCCGCCACCCGCACGCTGCGCGAGATTAGCGCATCTTTGCCGACATGGGCTTCCAGGTCTACCGCAGCCGCGATGTCGAGACCGACGACTTAACTTTGGCTCCTGAACATGCCGCCGCACCATCCCGCGCGTGATATGTGGGATACTTTCTACAGCACCACGCCGGGCGTGATCCTGCGCACCCACACCTCACCCGGGCAAATCCATGCGATGCGCCAGTACTGCCCAGAGCCGATGCGCGTGATCCTGCCGGGGATGTGCTATCGCTACGAGCAGATCACGGCGCGCTCGGAGATCATGTTCAACCAAGTGGAGGGTCTGGCGGTTGGGCGTAGGATCACGATGGCCGACCTGAAGGGCACGATCGTCGATTTCGCAACGGCGGATGTTCGGCGACGGCCGGCAGGTTCGCTTTCGCGCCAGCCACTTTCCCTTCACCGAGCCGAGCGCCGAAGTCGACATCGACTGTATCCTGTGCGATGGGCGGGCTGCCGTGTGTGCAAGTAACTCGGGCTGGCTGGAGATCCTCGGCTGCGGAATGGTCCATCCTGTGGTGCTGCAGAACGGAGGATATGACCCGGCCGTCTATTCGGGCTTTGCTTTTGGCATGGGCCCCGAGCGGATCGCCATGCTCAAGTATGGCATCCACGATATTCGCTATTTCTGGGGGAACGATCTGCGCTTCCTGGAGCAGTTCGGCTAAGGGGCTGCTATGATCGATCTGGCGCAGTTGGAGCGCGATGCGCTGTCCGATCTTCGAGGCGCACGGACGCGGCCGGAGCTGGACAGGTGGCGTGTGGAGCACCTGGGGCGCAGGAGTGCTTTGGCCGGCCTGCTGTCTGGCCTGGGTGCACTGCCGCCCGGTATCCGGCCTGAAATCGGAAGACAGGCGAACAGCCTGAAGGCCCGCTTGGCGGCGGCTTTTGACGCGCAATCCCAAGCCATCCCTGCCGAGATTGTCGAGCCTGCCCTGGACACCAGCCTGCCCGGCCGGCCGGCGGGGGGCGGGCGGCTGCACCCCACGACTGCGACCAGGCGGCGCATGCAGGCCGCGTTTGCGCAGATGGGCTTCCAGGTATTCCAGGGACGTGACGTCGAGACCGACGCCTACAACTTTACTCTGCTGAACGTGCCACCGTACCACCCTGCGCGGGACAGCCACGATACCTTCTACACGGCGCGGCTGGGCGTACTCCTGCGCACTCACACGTCGCCGGCGCAGCTCCGGGTCATGCGCCAGACCGGTGCGCCGGTGCGCGCGGTCGTTCCCGGTGCCTGCTACCGTGTGGATCAACCGGATGCTTCTCACAACTGGATGTTCTACCAGATGGAGGGGTTTGCCGTTGGGGAAAACATCCGGATGAGCGATCTCCTGGGCGCGATCAAAGGGCTGGTGCGCTTGCTGTTTGGCCCTGGCATCCGCGTGCGTTTCCGCAGCAGCTACTTTCCCTTCACAGAACCGAGCATCGAAACGGACGTGAGCTGTACGGTGTGTGGGGGCAAAGGCTGCCGGCTGTGCAAGGATTCCGGCTGGGTCGAGGTGATCCCCGGAGGGATGATCCACCCCGCCGTGCTGCGCAACGGCGGCTGGATCCGGCGACCTACTCCGGTTTTGCCTTCGGCGCAGGCATAGATCGAATGGCTGCCCTGTGGTACCGGATTCCCGACATCCGGCTGTTGTACGAAGACGACCTGCGATTTCTGCAGCAGTTCTGATAGGAGCGACGAAAGCATGAAGGTACCGCTAGACTGGCTGAAGGACTATGTGGACATAACCGTCACTCTCGACGAGCTTGCCGAGCGCCTCACGCTGGCCGGACTCGAAGTAGAGACCATCGAGCGCATCGGCGACTGGTGGGACCGGTCACGGATCGTCGTAGGGGAGGTGCTGGAAGTCCGGCCCCATCCGGATGCCGACCGCCTGGTGCTGGTTGATGTCCGTTTTGGCGAGGGGGCCGTCGAGCAGTGCGTCACGGGCGCACCCAATCTCTTTTCCTACAAGGGCCAAGGCCGGGTTAGTCTGAAGGTGGCCTATGCCATGGAGGGGGCCGAGCTATACGACGGGCACCAGGAAGGCTTTGTCAAGACACGCCTGAAGCGAACCAAGATCCGGGGCGTCCCCTCTTCCTCCATGGTCTGCTCAGAGAAGGAGCTGGGGATCTCTGATGCGCACGAAGGTATCCTCTTCCTGCCGGACGATGCGCCGGTTGGGGTGCCCCTGGCCGACTACCTGGGCGATACCATCCTGGATATCTCGCTGACGCCGAACCTGGCTCGCTGCTTGAGCGTGACCGGCGTCGCGCGCGAGGTGGCGGCCCTGACAGGGAGTCGCATGCGCTATCCCAGCCTGGATTGGACGACGGAAGGGCCCGCCGCATCAGCGCTTGCGGCCGTGCGCATCGAGGACCCCGACCTATGCGCGCGGTACATCGCCACCATCATCGAGGGTGTGGAGATCGGCCCCGCGCCGAAATGGATGCAGGTCCGGGTTCATAGGGCCGGCATGCGGCCGATCAGCAACATCGTGGATGTCACCAACTATGTAATGCTGGAGTGGGGCCAGCCGCTTCACGCCTTTGACTACGACAAGCTCGTCGCCCGCGCGGATGGCGGTACGCCGACGATCATCGTGCGGAGGGCGACACCTGGGGAAGCGATGACGACACTGGACGGCGTGCAGCGGACCTTCTCTCCCGACACGCTCCTCATCTGCGACATCGCCGGTCCGATCGCCGTGGCCGGCGTCATGGGAGGCTTGGAAACTGAGATCGACGACGGGACGAGATCGATCCTGCTGGAATCGGCCAACTTTGACCTGATTTCCATCCGGCGCACCACGCAGGCGCTCCGGCTGCCCAGCGAAGCGAGCCTCCGCTTTGGCCGGGGAATCCATCCTGCCATGGCCGAGCATGCCGCGCGGCGTGCCAGCGAGTTGATGCGATCCTGGCCGGCGGGACTATCGCCCAGGGGATGGTGGACGCCTATCCGCGGAAGGCCGAGCCGGTCGTAATCGAGCTATCGACGGCCGAGGTTGAGCGCAGCCTTGGGATGGCCTTGGGCGTCGAACAGGTTGCTGGAATCCTGCG
Source organism: uncultured Chloroflexia bacterium (assembly GCA_963701775.1). GTDB lineage: Bacteria > Chloroflexota > Anaerolineae > JAAYZQ01 > JAAYZQ01 > DAOQVR01. Next base: position 651,019 of record CAVPBH010000015.1, on the reverse strand, counting down.
GTCCCTGGAGTTCGTCTGCGAAGTCGTCGGCACCGAACCGTCGGCGGTTGTCCGGGTGAAGGTCCCTGAGCACCGCACGGACTGCGAGCTGCCTGCCGACCTGATCGAGGAAGTGGCCCGCATCTATGGCTATGACCGGATGCCTGTCACCACGATGGCCGACCGGCTTCCGCCTCAGCGCGGCAACCGCGACCTCGAGTTGGAAGAGGCAGTACGCGATATTCTCGTGGCGTGCGGGCTCCAGGAGGTGATCACCTACACACTGACCACCGTAGCCCGCGAGTCGGCGCTCCTTGCCTCGAGCCCACAAGAGGAAGGCTCGACCGCAGATACTCACCTGGCGCTCACCAATCCCATCACTCAGGAACGCGCCGTGCTGCGGCAGCGCCTGCTCACGACGGTGCTAGAGACGGCTGCCTCCAACTTGCACTATCGCGACCGGGTGGCTCTGTTCGAGGTCGGCAAGGTCTTCCTGCCGGTGCCTGGCGATGACCTGCCCGCCGAGCCTCGCAGGCTTTCCATGGTTATGTGTGGACCGCGCGAAGGGCGGCACTGGCTTGCGTCCGGGGGCCCGGAGCTGGATTTCTTTGACCTGAAGGGAGTCGTGGAGACTCTCCTGGCGCGCTTGCACGTGGCCAATCCCGAGTACGAGCCGGCGCAGGCTGCCAGCTTCCAACAGGGCCGGGTGGCGCGCCTGCGGGTGGGCGAAGCAGACATAGGGGTGCTGGGTGAGGTGACCGCGGCTGTGCGCGACGCATTTGGCCTGCCGAATGGCCGCGTGGCGGCTGCCGAGCTTGACCTGGAGGCACTGCTCGCCCAGGTCCCGTCGAGCTGGTTCGTGCAGCCCGTGTCGTCCTATCCTGCGGTGCTGCAGGATCTGGCCGTCATCGTGGATGACGATGTGCCTGCTTCCCGAGTGCAGAAGCTGATTGCAGAGGCCGGCGGTGCTCTCTTGAAGGAGGTGAATCTCTTCGACCTGTACCGGGGAGAACCCATACCTGCCGGGAAGAAGAGCCTTGCATTCAGTCTCAGCTTCCAGTCACCGGGCAAGACGCTGAGCGATGATCTAGTGGCGAAACAGGTGATGCGGATCGTCGTGCGCCTGAAGAAGGAGATCGGAGCGGAAATCCGCGGCGCATAGCGGAAGAGCAGGGCGGATTTCCCTGTTGCACGGCATTTGGGTATACTGAGTCCTGCATTCCCAGCCCTGTAGCCCGTGAGGAGCGGCAAAACGTCTACCCGACCACCCGGGGCCCCGATGCCCGACGCCGGCAATCCCTATCGACCGGGCGAGCCTGTCGCCGAACCAGGCCGCTTCTTTGGGCGCGGCGATCTCTTGGCCTCTGTTCGAGAGCAGTTGGTCAGGGAGCGCCGCGTCGTCATTGTTGCCGGTGCGAGCCAGATCGGCAAGACCTCCTTCCTTTACCAGTTGTCTGCCGAGCTGCCCGACGGCTTCTTCCCGGTCAGGGTAGGCCTGGCAGACGAGCCGGCGAAGCGGTTTGACTGGCTCGTGTGGCGGATGGCGCAGGCGGTCGCGCGCGAAGTATCTCGCCGGCTCACGGAGCCCTTGCCTGAGCCGGCTTGGGAAGAGTACGAGGGGAGGCCGGATCACTTCCTCGGCGAGTTCTGGCCCCAGATCCGCGAGAGGATCGGCGACCGAATTGCCGTCCTGATGCTCGACGATCTGGACTGCCTCGGAGGTGAGCCGGGGGAGCTGCTGGGCTCGCTGGACGCCTTGCTGCACCGCTGGCGCCGGCAGGATCACCGGATCACGTTCGTCTTTGCCGTCGGGACTGCACGACTTGCTCTCTTGGAGAGGGAATACCCCGCGCTGTTTGCCGGTGCGCACAGCGTGGCATTGGGGCCGCTGTCCAGCGAGGACGCAATCCGCCTTATCACCCTACCCGTGGAAGGGCGCGTGACCTATGACCAGGGCGTACCCCGGCGGTTGGTGGAGCTCACCTCAGGACAGCCCTACTACCTCCAGCTCGTCTGCGCGGAGGTGTTCAACCGCTGCGCCGGTGAGGGCTGGGTCAACCAGCATGATGTCGACCTGGTGCTGGAGGAGCTGTCTGGCCGCGAAATCTCCCAGTTCAGACGGCTCTGGGACGAGTCCAGCCCACGCGAGCAGGCCGTTCTGGCAGTCCTGGCCGCGCTGCGGGGTGCGCGCGGCGTTGCCACCGCGAACGAGGTGCACGGAATCCTGGCACGGGCGGGCCAGCGCGCGACTCCTGCACAGGTCGTGGACGCGCTGGAGCGCTTGTCCGCGCGGGAGATTGTGGAACGGCTGGGGGCGCTCAGCTACCGCCTGCGCGTGGCTCTTTTGCGTGACTGGTTGGCCAAGCACTTTGACCTTCAGCAGGCCATGCGAAGTGCGCGCTGGGAGCCTCCTGGCCGGAGGCGGGTTCGAGAAACCCCGAGTACGGCATCGAAACCCCTGCGCAAGCCAGACCCTGCCGAGGGGGAAAAGGCGGCGGGGGCGCGATCCACGAAGGACACGAAGGAGCACCAAAGAGGGTGGGGCTGGTTGGTTGCCGTGGGGGTGGTGTGCGCGGCCCTGATCCTCGTCGCGAGCTGGTCTAGGTGGCGTCCAGGACAGGTGGAGCCGACTGCTGCTAGCCAAGCCACGGCTGTAGTGGTGAGTCGCCCCACCGAACGGGCCCTCACGCCCGGCGCCACATCCCCGAAGCCAACGGCGTCCCCTGCGCCCACGTCGACACCCTCACCTACGGCCCCTGTCGTCACGAGCCGCAGCCTGCCGGCCATCGCTTACCTGTCCAAACCGCGGGAGGAGGGGCTCTGGACGATCTACCTCATGGGCAGCGATGGGAGCAACCGCATCCCTGTGACGGAGGCATCCTCCGACTTTGTCTCGGCACCCAGTTGGTCGCCGCGTGGGGACCGCCTCGCGTTCGTGTCGGATCGCGATGGCTATGCCGACATCTGGGTCGTTGGCCGGGATGGCCGAGTGGCAGTCAATCTGACGCGCGACAAGGCGAAGGACAATAGCCCGGCCTGGTCTCCAGACGGGCAGTGGATCGCGTTTTCCTCGGTGCGCGACTCGCCCTACTGGGAGCTGTATGTCATGCGTGCCGATGGCTCGGAGGTGCGCAGGCTTACCTGGTGGGAAGACGCTTCCGACCTGTGGCCCAGTTGGTCGCCGGACGGCAGCCGGCTCGCCTTCGCTTCCAAGCGGGATGGGAACTGGGAGATCTATACGGTTGCGGTCGATGGCGGCGACCTAACCCGCCTGACGGACAACCCGGCCGACGACATGCATCCGGCTTGGTCGCCGGATGGGCAGTGGATCAGCTTCGACAGCCTTCGGGACGGCTACTCAGATGTCTTTGTCGTCCGGGCCGCGGGAGGTGACGCGCGGAACCTCACGAGTCTCGCCTGGGCTTCGGACCTGGGGCCCACGTGGTCTCCGGACGGCAGCCGCATTGCGTTCTACTCGGACCGTAACGGGGATTGGGACGTCTACGCGATGGCGGTCGATGGCTCGAGCCTGGTGAGGCTGACGACGGAAGACACCCAGGATCAGCTTCCCGCCTGGAGGCCCTGATCAGTCGTCAGGCGCATCCTCTTCTTCGTGGGTAGCCTGGCTCCAGCCAAGTTCCAGGCCGGCGGACTCCAGGGCATCTAGCGCGCTTTCGTACTCCTCGTGCGAGAGCTTGCTCCCTAAAACCGGATCGTTCAGCACTCGATAGGCAGGGAAGTATTGGTCCATCAAGCTGACGTGGATGCGCGGGCTTAGCTCATCGGACAGCCATCGCAAGACCTGCGCCGTTCCCGCCAAGCCTCCCGGCAGCACAAGATGACGCACAATGAGGCCGCGCAGGGCCACCCCATCGTCGTCCAGTACCAGCCCCTCTCCTACCTGGCGGTAGATCTCGCGGAGTGTTGCCCGGTTCATTTCGACATAACGAGGCCATCCGGAGAGACGGCGGGCCACCGCGTCGTCGGCGTACTTGGCGTCTGGCAGCCAGAGGTCGACTATTCCGTCCAGGAGGCGCAGCGCCTCGACACGCTCGTAGCCGCTCGTGTTGTAGACGAGCGGCAGCCTGAGACCAGCGCGGATGGCGTGGGGCAGCGCGGCCAGGATGTGGGGCATGAAGTGGGTGGGGGTAACGAGGTTGATGTTGTGGGCGCCCTTGCGCTGCAGCTCCAGCATCATGCCGGCCAGGCGCTCTGTTCCGACCTCGATCCCGTGGCCGAGCTGGCTGACCGGGTAGTTCTGGCAGAAACGACAGTGCCCCGTGCAGCCGGAAAAGAAGATCGTGCCCGAGCCGCGCGTTCCGCTGATGGGCGGCTCTTCCCAGTGGTGCAAGTTCCAGCTCGCGATCCGGCACCGGGCGTCCATACGGCAGACGCCTGTTTCGCCCTGGAGGCGATCTACGCCACACTCGTGTGGGCACAGCCTGCAGGGCGCGAGCATGGCCCATGACTCGGCGACGCGGCGGGCAAGCTCACCGGATGCGTGGAGCTCAAGATAACCTGGTTCGAAGGCCGAGTGTCTCGTCATGGGCTGTGCCGGTCCAGAGCATTCTAGTCTAGTGATACGAGCACCTCGAGTCAAATCGTCGGGGGGCTCCGGCTCATCCGCCAAAATGACTTGACACAAAGCAGGAGGGCTGCTATACATAGCCGTAGCGCAGGCAGGCCGCACGGCCTGATTGGGACCGACCTTGGGGTGGAGGTGGCCACATGGGCGTCGCAGGTGCCATCGTCGATTGGCTTCGTGACTATGCAGCGCGTGCCGGCGCGAAGGGGTACGTCTTTGGCCTGAGTGGAGGCGTCGACTCGGCTTGTGTTGCCGCGTTGTGCCTCCGGGCTGTGGGCAAGCGCAACGTGCTGGCACTCTGGCTGCCATGCTATAGCTCGTCCCAGGATGCCGAGATGGCCAGCCTCGTCGCCGGCAGCTTCGGACTGAAGCTGATCACCGTCGATCTGGCGCCGGCGTACGACGCATTGATCGCCGCGCTGCCCAAGACCACCAAGATGGCAAGGGCCAACATCAAGCCTCGACTGCGCATGGCCACTTGGTATGCCGTGGCGCACACGCGCGGCTACCTGGTCGCCGGTGGCGGCAACAAGACCGAGATTCTGGCCGGCTACTTTACGAAGTATGGAGACGCCGGTGTCGATCTCCTTCCCCTCGGTGACCTGTACAAGTGGCAGGTACGCGCGCTGGCGCATGAGCTGGGCGTGCCCCAGGCGGTCATCGAGCGTGCTCCGTCGGCAGGCCTGTGGTCGGGGCAGACCGACGAGGCGGAAATGGGGCTCACCTATCCGGAGCTGGACGCCGCGCTCGCTGCGATCGTGGGGGGGAGGCCGGACGGAGTAGATCCCGAGGTGCTGGCGAAGGTGAGACGTATGATGGAGTGCAGCGCGCACAAGCGTGCGCTGCCTCCGGTCTGGCGGCTCAGCGCGCCCACGAACGGGGAAATGGGATGACGACAAGGCTGGACGAGTTTCGCAAGCACCGGGAGCGGATGAACGAGCATATCCTCCGGCACGGTCCGCTCTCGATCAAGCGTTTCTTCAACCTGGACACGAGTGCCTACAAGGACGGCGCCCTGCCCGGCAGGACCAAGGAGCTGCTTGGGTTGGTGGCATCGGCCGTGCTGCGCTGCAACGACTGCATCGACTACCATCTGACGCAGTGCGTCGAAGCCGGCTTCCAGGATGAGGAACTGTACGAGGCTCTCAACGTGGCCCTGGTGGTCGGAGGCTCTATCGTGATCCCTCACCTGCGGCATGCCTTTGAGACGATCGAGCTACTGCGCGCAGAACAGAAGGAGTAGAACCATGTGTGGGCGTTTCACGCTGACCTCGCCCGACTCGGGCATCGCCGCCCAGTTCAGCTTGCTCGATCTGCCGCCGCTTGAGCCGCGGTATAACATCGCTCCCACCCAGCCGGTGGCGGCCGTGCGCATGGCGGCCGAAGGGGCGGCACGGGAGCTCGCCATGCTCCAGTGGGGGCTGGTTCCCTCCTGGGCGAAGGACCCAGAGGTGGGATCGCGCTTGATCAATGCCCGATCGGAGACGGTTGCCGAGAAGCCGGCCTTCCGCGATGCCCTGCGCCGCCGGCGATGCCTGGTGTTGGCCGACGGATTCTACGAGTGGCAGAAGCTCGACGGGGGCAAGCAGCCCTTCTACTTCCGCCTGCGCGAGGGCGGGGTGTTTGGCTTCGCCGGTCTTTGGGAGCGGTGGCAGGGGCCCGCCGGAGTCATCGAGTCGTGCACGCTGATCACGACCGAGGCGAACGACCTGCTGCGGTCGGTGCACGATCGAATGCCTGTCATTCTCCACCCGCGGGATCACGACCTGTGGCTGGACAGGGGCATCCGGCAAAGCGATCTCCTCCTCCCGCTACTGCGGCCGTATCCGTCTGAGGAGATGACGTCCTATCCAGTCAGCCGGCGGGTGAACAGCCCCGAGAACGACGATCCGCAGTGCATTGAGCCGCTGCCTCACGGGCAGAGCACCGCTCTGCCCGGGCTGTAGCCAATGCGCATCATGGTCCGCCTGCTCGGCAGCTATCGCAGCCTGATCGCCGAGCCGGATGCGGGATCGGACGGTGCCATGTTGACGGTGCCGGATAGTGCGACGGTGGCGGAGCTTCTCGCCGGCCTGCCGGTTCCGGCAGGCAGTGCGCATACCGCTTTTGTGAACGGGCGCCATGCCGAGCGCAATCAAGTTCTCAGAGACGGAGACGAGCTATCGGTGTTTCCGGCCGTAGGCGGGGGCTGAGCGCTCTCAGGGCGGCCGGAAGCGCAGGACGGGGTCTACGCACTCGCCGGAAGGGACAGGACGAAAGGAAGCGCAACATGGATGGCTGGCACGGGCGCATTCTACGCGTTGATCTGACTACAGGCACCATTCGCGAGGAAACTTTCACCAGGCAGGTCGCGAAAAAGTTCTTTGGCGCACGCGGCCTGGCTATCAAGATCCTCCTGGAAGAGATGGACCCTCGGGCCGATGCTCTCTCTCCTGAGAACATCCTCGTCATGGCGACCGGGCCGCTGACCTCGACCCCGGCACCGACCGGGAACCGCTACATTGTCGTGTGCAAGTCCCCGCTGACGGGGGCGATCTCCTACTCGAACTCGGGCGGCGTTTTTCCGACGGTGCTCAAGCGCACGGGCTATGACCTTGTGGCCTTTGTGGGCAAGTCGCCCCACCCGGTCTACCTGGTCATTGACGAGCGGCGGGCTGAGCTGCGCGATGCCTCGCACCTGTGGGGCCAGGAAACCCATGTGACGGAGGATCGCCTTCGGGCAGAGGTAGGCGACGACTCCCGCGTGGCCTGCATCGGTCCGGCCGGTGAACACCTGGCCCTCATCGCGGCGATCATCAACGATAAGCATCGCGCCGCAGCCCGATCGGGCGTGGGCGCTGTGATGGGCTCCAAGAACTTGAAGGCGGTGGTGGTGCGCGGGAGTCTCAAGCCGTCGCTCCACGATGAAGGGGCGTTGCGTGACGTCGTCCGGGTGGCAGTCGGGGAGCTCTCGGCCGCCATAAAGAAGGGGCACGCCATGCGCATCTATGGGACGTCGTACGTGCCCGACGTAACGAATGCCGCGGGAGTGTTTCCCACCTACAACTTTCAGTACGGGCAGTTTGAGGGCGCGGGCCGGATTAACGGCCCGACACTCAGCGAGCATTTTCTCATCCGGAATGGGGGATGCTACGCCTGCCCGCTCGCATGCGCTCGCATCACCGAGGTCAACGGGGAGATCTGGGGGGAGCAGTTCGCCGGCCAGGGTGAGGGCCCCGAGTACGAGACGATTGGCTCGCTGGGGAGCGCCTGCGGCATTGACAACTTGGCGGCCGTCACCAAGGCGAACTACATGTGCAACGAGCTGGGACTGGACACCATCTCGATGGGATTGACTGTCGCCTGCGCCATGGAGATGTACACGAAGGGGATTCTCACGGAGGAGCATGATCGGGCGCGCACTCCCGTTCGGTGATGCAGAGGGACTGCTGGAGATGATCCGGCTCACAGCACATCGTCGCGGGTTCGGCGAGGAGCTTGCCCAGGGAAGCTGGCGGCTGGCGCAGCGCTATGGACATCCCGAGATGTCGCTCACGGCCAAGAAGCAGGAATTCCCGTCGTATGACGCTCGTGGGTTGAAGGGTATGGGGCTCCTGTATGCGACGTCCAACAAGGGCGCGTCGCACATGGCGGGGGACACCGCCTATGTCGAGCTCTTTGGCGTCGGCCGCAAGCTGGACGGGCTCGCGTACGAGGGCAAGGCCGAGCTCGTGCGCCACTTCCAGGATGTATTCACGCTAATGGACAGCTCAGGAGTGTGCGTCTTTGTCGCACTCCGCTATACACTCGACACCGAGAACGGCTACATTCCGACGCGCCTGACCCAGATCATCAACCACGCAACCGGGGCGCGCTATACGCCCAAGACGATGCTGCGGGCGGCTGAACGGGTCTACAACCTGGAGCGTCTCTTCCTGGTCAAGGCCGGTCTGACTCGGGCCGACGATACGCTCTCGCCGCGCATGGCCGAGCCGATGCCGGCGGGTCCGGTTCAGGGTGAGACGTTTGAGCTGGCCCGGTTGCTGGATGATTACTACTTGGCACGTGGCTGGGATGCGAACGGCGTGCCGACACCCAAGAAGCTCAGGGAGCTTGGGATCGAGGCGTACGCCTGAGAGGGTGCATGACCTCTCCACGTCGCAGCCCTCTCAGCAGGAGCCGGGCGGATTCAAGTCCCCCACGGCCGGGGCTGGGTGGAGACAGTCACCTAGCGTTTCTTGCGTGCCTGGGGTCCGTGTGACTCCTGCCAGATGCGCTCCCACTCTGGCACGCTGTCGTCATCGAGCTGCTTGCGCAGCTCGATGATCTGGTCGCGCAGCAAGGCGGCCTTCTCGAACTCGAGCCGGCCGGCGGCTTCTTTCATCTGCTGCTCTAGCTCGGTAACAAGATGGCCGATCTCCGCCCTGGGCATCTTGGCCGCCGCATTGTAGCCCTCCCGATCCTCGGCGGCGGTGCGCACCCGATCCGTCAGGTCACGAACCTCTTTGACGATGCTGTGCGGCTCGATGCCGTGCTCCAGGTTGTGTTGCTGCTGAATGGCCCGCCGTCGATTCGTCTCGTCAAGGGCCCGCTGCATCGAGTCCGTAATGCGATCGGCGTACATGAGCACCTGGCCGTTGATGTGCCGTGCCGCGCGCCCGATTGTCTGGATCAGGGCTGTATCCGATCGCAGGAAGCCCTCCTTGTCGGCGTCGAGGATCGCGACGAGAGACACCTCTGGGAGGTCCAGGCCCTCGCGCAGTAGGTTGATGCCGACGACCACGTCGTAGACGCCGAGCCTCAGGTCGCGCAGGATCTCGACCCGCTCCAACGTCTGGACCTCCGAATGGAGGTAGTGTACCTTCATGCCCAATTCGGCCAGGTAGTCGGCAAGATCCTCGGCCATGCGCTTGGTGAGAGTCGTCACGAGGACGCGCTCACTTCGCTCCACCCGGCGCCTGATCTGGCCGATGAGGTCGTCGATCTGGCCCTTGGTCGGGCGAACGATCACCTCGGGGTCCACCAAGCCCGTGGGCCGGATGACCTGGTCCACGATCTGCGACGCGACCTCTCGCTCGTAGGGTCCGGGCGTGGCCGAAGTATAGAGGGTCTGGCCGGTGCGCTCTTCGAACTCGTGGAAGCGCAAGGGGCGGTTGTCCAGCGCTGAAGGCAGCCGGAATCCGTAGTCGACCAGCACTTCCTTTCGCGACCGGTCGCCCGCGTACATGCCTCGTATCTGCGGGATGGTCATGTGGCTCTCGTCGATCACCATCAGGTAGTCGTCAGGAAAATAGTCGAGCAGAGTCCAGGGTGGGTCACCGGGATTGCGGCCTTCCATGTGGCGCGAGTAGTTCTCGATGCCGGAGCAGTAGCCGATCTCGCGCATCATCTCGAGGTCGTAGAGGGTGCGCTGTTCGAGACGCTGTGCCTCCAGCAGCTTGTCCTGCGCTCTAAGCTCAGCTAACCTCGGCTCAAGCTCCGCCTCGATCGCCTGGAGGGCGGCCGTTAGCCTCTCGGCGCTGGTCACAAAGTGCTTGGCCGGGAAGATCTGGACCGAAGGCCGTTCCTCCAGGATCTCGCCGGTCAATGGGTCGATCTCGGTGATGCGCTCGACGGTGTCTCCCCAGAACTCGACGCGCACGCCCGAGTCGCGGTAGGCCGGGAAGATGTCCAGGGTGTCGCCGCGCACGCGGAAGGTGCCGCGCTTGAATGCCACATCGTTGCGCTCGTAGTGGATGGCTACCAGGAAGCGCAACACCGAGTCGCGCCGCCGCGTCTCCCCGCGACGCAGCTCGACCATCTCGCGGCCATACTCCTCCGGGGAGCCGAGGCTGTAGATGCAGGAGACGCTTGCGACGATAACCACGTCGCGCCGGGTCATCAGCGCCTCGGTGGCGGCGAGGCGTAGCTTCTGTATCTCCTCGTTAATGTCGGCGTCCTTTTCGATGTAGGTGTCGGAGCGGGGCAGATAGGCCTCGGGCTGGTAGTAGTCATAGTAGGAGACAAAGTACTCGACGGCGTTGGCCGGGAAGAACTCGCGGAACTCGGCGTAGAGCTGCGCGGCAAGTGTCTTGTTGTGGGCCATGACCAACGTGGGCCGTTGTACCTGCTCGATCACCTTGGCAATCGTAAAGGTCTTGCCGGTGCCGGTGGCGCCCAGCAGAGTCTGGTGGCGGAACCCCTGGCGAAGCCCCTGCACGAGAAGATCGATCGCCTGAGGCTGGTCGCCGGTGGGCTGGAAATCGGAGACAACGTGGAACTCGGGCATGTTGGCTCATCCTGTCGAACAAAAGTTCGGCAAGGATTGTACTCGATCACAGCAGAGCTGTCCAGTTGCTCCGCCGCATCGGTGTGATGACCTACACTGGGCCTAGCCTCCAGGAGTGCTCAGAGATCCGATCTCCGCTTGGGCATGACTCGGGTCTCGCAGATCAGCGGCGATTGGCCCGCCAAAGCAAGGCGAGCTCTGCGACATTCGAGAGCATGGTGGTGGCGGCCGCGAGAAACACGCCGGTCATGGGCAGCCAGCGGGTCCCGGCCAGGAGTGAAGCGACCAGCACTGCAGCGTTGACCAGGATCGCGCTGCGTACCACGCTGGTGTCGCCACGCCGGATAAGCGTGCCACGGTACAAGGACTGTGCACCCAACACGAGGGGCAACAGAGCCATTGCGCCCAGCGCAGGGCGGCTCAGGTCCTGCAGCTCGGGCGATAGGTTATAGATGTCGCCCATCACAAGACCATAGAGGGGAGTGAAGGCGATGAGCGACAGGATGCCGGCCAGCCCGAGGCTCAGGGCCAGCGAGAAGCGGGACACGCGCCTGAATGCCGGCTCGTCTGTGGCCAACGCAGTGGTTAGCTGCTGGAGGCTCCAACCTGGACCTGCGATCAGGATCGCCAGGCCCCATGCCACCGGCCACGCCGCCAGCGAGGCGCGGGCCAGGGCAGCCGCGGCAATGCCAGCACTCAGGACTGGGCGGATGCTCTGGCGGATCAGACTCGTCACAAGCAGGGGACCGTAGAAGCGCCAGAGCGCTCTCAGCGTGAGACGCTCCTCGGACTTCTAGGGCGACCGCCTCGGCTTGTCTGACCCCGAGCACCCGGCGAGCGGCCCAGGTGACCATAAGAGCCTCGACGACAACGCTGACGTCCATGGCAACGCCGGCGACTACCGCACCCTGCTCGGGCCAGCGTGCCAGCCCGGCGAAGAGGACGGTCGCCAGCACGGCCAGCCGCACGCCGGTAGCGATGGTGATGATCGCCGTCCGGTTGGCGCGAATCAGGACTCCCTGGTAGCTGCGGCGCCACCCGATCGGGGCGGACCAAAAGGCCAGGATGATGAGGGTCGGGCGCGCCCATGCGGCCACGTCGGCCGGGATGCCCATGAGGCGCTCCACAATGACACCGTAAAGAGGTGTAGCCGAGACAAGAAGGCCGAGCGCGGTCACGATCACGCCGAGGAGGATCGTGAACCTGCGGACCACGGCAAAGGCCTCGTAGTCCACAGAGCGCGCCACGGAGGCATCGATCAACATCAGGATAGGCGCCTCGACCAGCAGCGCGATGCTGTAGGCTACCCCGTAGGCGGCGAGGGCCAGCTCGGCCTCGGCCGAGCGGCCGAGGCCGATGTTCACAATCGATGTCTCGAGGACCATGATCAGCATGCTGGCAGCCAGGGGAATCCAGAGGCCGAACATCTGGCGCAGGGAGGGGCCGCGCCCAACCTGGGAGGGCGCTGTTGCCGTTGCTGCCATGTCTTGGTGCGTCATTGCTGGATGCTGGAAGCTCCTCAAGAGACGAAGTGGATTCTACCATACTCAGCGGCGGCAGTGTAGTTGGTGAATGGGCCGGGCGGGCTTGGCGTCCAGTTTCTTTGACGACTGCGCCGGGAGAGAGTATAGTAGCTCTGGCCAATGCGTGTGCTCGATCGAGCCAGGTGCGGACCGGATATGCCGCTTCACATGTGGAGACAGGGATGCTCAGAATTCAACCAAGGTTCGGGAATAGCTCGGAGATGAGCCATCCATGAAGCAGAACAGCTGGATCGGGCGAAGGCTGCCTCTTTGGGAGAGCCCGCATTGGCGCTAAGCCGAGACACCGATGCTTGGGCGCACGACGGCCCAATGCAGAAGACGATAGGCTACTTCGGAAGCCTTGCGGTGCAGGGCATGGCGGTATCCATGCTTGGCCCCACGCTCGCCGGCCTGGCTGCCCACACAGGAAGCGGCCTGAGCCAGATCAGTTTCCTATTCGTGGCCCGCTCCCTGGGGTACCTGGTAGGCTCGCTGGCGGGCGGATGGCTATTCGACCGGCTGCGGGGCCACCCTGTGCTGGTTGGGGCACTGGTGCTCATGATTGCGGCCCTTGTCCCGCTACCGGCGGTTCGAATTCTGTGGCTCCTCGCGCTGACCATGCTCATCCTTGGGCTAGCAGAGGGGGTCCTGGAGGTGGCCGGCAACACGCTCGTCCTATGGGTGCATCGCAAGAAAGCGGGACCGTACGCCAATGCACTGCACTTTTCTTTTGGAGTCGGCGCTTTCCTGGGTCCGGTCGTCGTGGCGCAGTCCGTGGCGCTGACGGGAGATATCCGCTGGGCTTACTGGTTCTGCGCGTGCGTAATCGTACCGGTCATGCTGTGGCTGCTCCGCCTTCCAAGCCCTCCGCGACAGGAGCCCACTGCCACCCAGAGTGGGCGAGGCACACGCTATGCGCTGGTTGCCCTGGTGGCGCTCTTCTTCCTTCTATATGCCGGCGCCGAGCACAGCTTTGGAGGCTGGGTGGCGAGCTACAGCCTGGCGACGCAACTTGCGGGCGTGGAAGGTTCAGCCTATCTGTCGTCTGCTTTCTGGGGAGCCATCACGCTAGGCAGGCTGCTGGCGATAGTGGTCACGGCGCGGGTCCGCTCGAGGGTGGTCGTGGCCGTGGACCTGCTGGTCGGACTCGCGAGCGTGGTGCTGATCCTCGCCATCCCACGCTCTCCGGCCGCCTTGTGGGTCGGTACCCTGGGATTGGGCCTGGCGCTGGCTTCGGTTTTGCCTACCACGCTGGCGCTTGTAGGGCGACACCTGGGCGTGACCGGCCAGGCGACGGGTGGTTTCTTCGTGGGGCTGGGCAGCGGTGCGATGACCGTCCCGCTGCTGATTGGGCAGCTCTTTGAACGAGTGGGTCCGCGTTCGATGCCGTGGACGATTGCCGGTGACCTGATCCTAGCCGGGGTGGTGTTTGTTGCTTTGTTGCTGTTCATCCGACGCATGCCGCAGCTCTCGCAGGAAGGAGTGCACTAGGCCATGTCCCTGACCGAATCCGCCATTGCCCAACTGAGAACCGAGTTCCCCGCCCTGCAAGTGAGTGGTGGGGGCAACCCGCCCGTCTTCTTGGACGGGCCTGGGGGGACGCAGGTACATGCCTCGGTGATCGCGGCGATACAGCGCTACCTGGTGGAGGCAAACAGCAATGCCGGCGGGGCATTCGAACACAGCAGGCGCACCGATGCCACGGCCCTGGCCGCGCGCCAAGCCATGGCCGACCTGCTGAACGCCTCACGTCCCGAAGAGATTGTCTTCGGACCCAACATGACGACCCTCACCTTCCAGCTCAGCCGGGCGATTGGCCGGACGATTGGCCCAGGCGACGAGATCGTCGTCACGCGGCTCGACCACGACGCGAACATCGCCCCTTGGCGGGCGCTGGCGGAAAGGGGCGCCGTCGTCCGAGAGGCGGATTTTCGCCCGGAAGACTGCACGCTCGACATGGACAGCCTGGCAGAGGCGATCACGCCTCGCACCCGGCTGGTTGCGATCGGCTACGCGTCCAACGCGGTGGGTACAATCAACGACGTGCAGAGGGCCGTCGAGCTTGCGCACCGTGCCGGCGCTTGGGTGTTCGTTGACGCGGTACACTACGTGCCACACGCCCCAATCGACGTGCAGGCGGTGGGCTGTGATTGGCTCGCATGCTCTACCTACAAGTTCTTCGGGCCGCACATGGGCGCTCTCTATGGGCGCTATGCGCTGCTAGAGGCGCTGCCTGCCTACAAGGTGCGCCCGGCGCACGACGAGCCACCCCATAAGCTGGAAACAGGGACGCTCAACTTTGAGGCTTTGGCAGGGGTTGAGGCGGCTGTGGACTACCTGGCGTCCGTGGGGCGGCGCTACGGCGCCGAATACCGGGGGATCGTCCCGGGCTTCGGCGGCCGCCCGCTGGACCTCAGAGCGGGGATGGCCGCGATCCGCGCCTACGAGATGGGGCTTTGCTACCACCTGGTCGATGGCCTGAGGCGGATCCCGGGGCTGCAGATCTACGGGATCACGGACCCTGACCGGTTTGGCCAACGTGTACCGACGGTCTCCTTCACGCTCGAGGGGCTATCGCCTGGGGAGGTCGCGCAACGGTTGGGGGAGGCAGGCATTTACGTCTGGGACGGGAACTTTTACGCGTTGGCCGTAACGGAGCGGCTGGGGCTCGAAGGGCGGGGTGGCCTGGTGCGAGTCGGGCCGGTGCACTACAATACCCTCGCTGAAATCGACCGGCTGTTGGCAACGCTGGAGGAGATGCGACTCTCGGGCTAGCAAATCGCCGCCGGATCTCCTGGAGTGCTGCCGGAGCACACCCCGGGAAAGTGGGAAAGTGGGAAAGTGGGAGAGTAACCACGCCAAGTCCGGTTGAGCAGGAACGATGCGGAGACGGTGGACTACCTATGGTAAACCTGATCATAACAGCCGCACTCACCGGGAGCGTGCCGACCAAGCAGATGAACGCGCTGCTGCCGGTCACGCCGGCCGAGATCGCTGCGTCGGCAGAGCGCTGCCGCGAGGTGGGCGCCAGCATCGTTCACATTCATGCCAGGGATGAAGCGGGCAGACCCACGCTCGACCCGGCGGTATTTGCGCGGATCCACAGCCTGATCTCAGAGCGCAGCGACCTGATCGTGCAGGTCTCCACCGGGGGTCGTGCCGGCGTCGATCCCGAAGCCCGGGCTGCGGCAGTACGGCTGATCCATCCCGAGATGGCGTCGCTGACTACGGGCTCGACCAACTTTCCGGACCAGGTGTATGCCAACCCGCCCGAGTTGATTGAGTACCTGGCTGCGGCCATGGTCGAGTCGGGGACCAAGCCGGAGATGGAGATCTTTGACGCGGGCATGATCGCCAACGCGATGGCGCTCGCTGACAAGGATCTGGCCGTACCACCGCTGCACTTTGACTTTGTGCTCGGCAGCCGTGGCTCGTTGCCGGCGACCGCGAAGAATCTGCTTTTCCTCAGCGAGTCGATTCCGAGCGGTGCGAGCTGGACCGTTGCCGGGCTGGGCCGCTGGCAGCTCCCCATGGCGGCCCTGGCCATCGTTATGGGCGGGCACGTGCGCGTCGGCCTGGAGGACAACCTGTACTACCGGAAGGGTGAGTTGGCGTCGAATGAGCAGCTCGTGGCCCGTGTCGTGCGCCTGGCCGAGGAGTTGGGCAGGTCCGTGGCGACGCCCGACGAGGCGAGGGCGATCCTGCGCCTGGGAGGAAGGAAATGACCCCTGTCGAGCCTGCTTCGCCGCGGCGAGAGGAAGGCACAGAAGAACCGGGCGCGCTGCAACTGCCCGGGGAAGCCGGGGAAGTGGCCGTTAGCCACGTCTTCTACCGGCGGCTGGCGCACTCCTACCCGGTCATCGACCGGGGAGAAGGCATCTACCTCTATGATGCACAGGGTAGGCGATACCTCGATGCCTCAGGAGGGCCGCTGGTTGTGAACATTGGCCACGGCGTGCCGTCCGTGGCCGCGGCGCTGTCGGCGCAGGCTTCGAGGGTGGCGTATGTGCACGGCAGCCTCTTCACAACAGAGGCACTGGAGAGCTACAGCAGGCGCCTGGCGCCCAAGGTCCCGATCTCCGAGCCGCGCTTCTACTACCTGTCTGGGGGTGCGGAAGCGGTGGAGACGGCAGTCAAGTTCGCACGGCAGCTCCAGGTGGCGCGGGGTGAGCCCCAGCGCGACCGGGTCATCTCGCGTTGGGGCTCCTACCATGGTGCGACGCTGGGGACGCTGGCGCTCTCTGGCAAGCCTTCGATGCGCAGCCTGTATGCGCCCATGTTCCAGGACATGCCCCACATCGAGGCCCCCTACTGCTACCGCTGTCCCTTCCACCTGAGCTACCCGGCGTGCGACCTTGCCTGCGCCCGGCAGCTCGAGACCGAGATCGTCTGGCAGGGGGCCGGCCGGGTGGCTGCCTTCCTGGCGGAGCCTGTCGGGGGCGCCACGCTGGGCGCGATCGTGCCTCCTGACGGATACTGGTCACTCGTACGCGAGATCTGCAGCCGGCACGGGGTCTTGCTCATTGCCGACGAAGTCCTCACAGGCTTTGGCCGCACTGGAACCTGGTTCGCGATGGAGCAGTTTCGAACCCAGGCCGACATCCTGGTGATGGGCAAGGGGGCAGCGGGCGGCTACTTCCCGCTGAGCATCACGGGCGTCAAGGCGCAGGACGTAGAGATGGTGCGCCGGGCGCAGGGCGACTTTAACCACGGCGGTACCTTTTCCCACCATGCGGTAGGCGCGGCGGCGGCCCTGGCAACGCTCGACTTCATGGAGGCGCATGATCTGGTGGCACGCTCAGCGCGCCTGGGTCAGGCGCTAGGGAGGGCGCTTGCGTCCGTGCTGGGTACCTGTCCAGCGGTCGGGGATGTGCGTGGCCTCGGCATGCTCTGGGCGGTTGAGCTGGTGGCCGACCGGCGTACACGCGAGCCTTTTCCGGCGGCCCAGTCAGTGGCCGAAAGAGTCTGCGAGCGCACCATGCAGATGGGAGTGCTGCTCTACCCGGGCCACGGAGGGGCAGACGGCATTCGCGGCGACCACGTCATGGTTGCTCCTCCGTTCATCGCCACGGAGGAGCAACTCGAGACAATTGTCCTGATCCTGCGAAAGGCGATCGACTCGCTAATCGGCGATACCCGAGCGCCGTACCGCTGACACGGCCCTGACTGCATCCTCGACCACGGATAGGGCGCGATCGACATCCTCTCCTCCAATGCCATAGTGCGTTACTGCCCGCAACTGGCGCGGGCCGGTGGCATTGATCAGCACCCCCCTCGCGGCAAGCGCAGTCGAGAGCGCACGGCCCGTGAGTTGGCCCGGCGCCAGGTCAAACAGAACGATGTTCGTCGGCACGCGCGATGGATCGAGGAGAATGCCCGGTATACGCGCCAAGCCGTCGGCCAGGCGGTGTGCATTCGCATGGTCCTCTGCCAGGCGGCCGATCATGGTTTCCAGGGCAACGATCCCGGCTGCCGCGAGAACGCCAGCTTGGCGCATCGCCCCTCCCAGGAGCTTGCGATTGCGGTGCGCCCGCTTCACAAAGTCGGTCGAGCCGCAGATGAGGGATCCCACCGGCGCCGAGAGTCCCTTGGAGAGGCAGAAACTCACGGAGTCTGCGTCCCGTACGACGGCAGACGGCGGAAGGCCTAGGGCAACTGACGCATTGAAGACACGTGCGCCGTCTAGGTGGATGGCCAGCCCGTACCGATCTGCCAGGGCGCGGACCTGGGCGAGGTAGGCGGGCGGCAGGACCGCGCCGCTGCAGCGGTTGTGTGTATTCTCGAGGCAGATGAGCCTTGTGTGGGGATAGTGGGCGTTGGCTGGATCGCGCACCGCGGCTTCGAGGTCGTCGAGGGCCAGAGTGCCGTCCGGCTGGTTGATCACCGTGCGGGGGTGGATGCCGCCCACCGCGGCCGAGCCGCCGGCCTCGAACAGGAAGGTATGGGACAGGTGTCCCATGATCGTTTCGTCGCCACGCCCGCAGTGGGTCAGCAGGCAGACCAGGTTGGCCATGGTGCCGCTTGGAACAAAGAGGGCAGCCTCTTTGCCCATCAGCGTAGCAGCCAGGGCTTGGAGCCGGTTGATCGTGGGATCCTCACCGAAGACATCGTCACCAAGCTCGGCCTTGTACATGGCCTCGCGCATGGCCGGGGTCGGAAGCGTCACGGTATCACTCCGCAGGTCAATTGGTGCTCGTGTTGTCATGATGGACCACTAGCCTTTCTGTGGCGTCTCAGCTCAAACTGCCCGATTCTACACGGACTAGGGGATTGGCGCAACTCGCGGCCCGGCAGCCAACCTGCTTGCCCCCATGCCCGGTGTCGGCTATAATGAGCGAATGGACGACCAGACTTCCAGCGCGCGGTGGCCTCGACGGGTCAAGCGCTTCAGCCAGGAGCAGTTCGAGGAGCTGGTAGGGCAGGCGCTTGACGGCTTGCCCGATCAGATCCGGAACTGGCTAGACAACGTCGCAGTGATCGTGGCCGAGGCACCCACGCCCGGCCAGCTTGCGAGGGCAGGGCTTGGGCCCGGCGCTCTGCTGTTCGGCCTCTACCAGGGGGTGCCGAAGACCAGGCGCGGTGTCACATATGGGGAAATGCTGCCGGACAAAATCGTGATCTTCCAGCGACCGATCGAGCGGCTCTGCCGCACGCGCGAGGAGGTTCGCGAGCAGGTTCGCAGGACGGTGCTGCACGAAGTCGGCCATCACTTTGGCCTGGATGAGGAGGAGCTTGAGATTGCTGGAGTGTAGGCAGGAACTGGTGCTTACAGCCTCACGGTGCAGCCCAGGCCCGGCACGTCTCGCGCTACGAGGTAGCCGTCATCCAGGCTGAAGCCGGGTTGTGTGGGATCTCCGAGCAGGTCAAGATGGCCGTCGAGGTCCGCATAGCGGACATTCGGGCTACTGAGCGCCAGTCCTAGCCCGGCGGCGATCAGCAGTGCAGGCTCATTTAGGCAGCCGACCATGGTGGCCAAGCCCGCAGCGCGGGCGATGGCGTCCACGTGATGGGCGCACTGCAGTCCCCCGCAGGTCGCCAGCTTGACGCTCAGGCCGTGTGCCGCCCTGCTACCGGCAATTGCCAGGGCCGATGGGGGTCCTGTCACGCTCTCGTCGGCGAGGATGGGTGTTTCGGAATTCCGGGTGACAGCCTCAAGAGCGCCCAAGTCGCTGGCGGGCGTCGGTTGCTCCAGCATCTCGATTTCCCCGTACAGGGCTCGGGCTACGTTCAGCGCCTGGCGGACCGTGTAGCCTTGGTCGGCATCGAGGCGGAGGACTACACCGGGCAGTGCCTGGCGCAAGGCGTGTATCCGCCGCACGTCCTCCTCCGGATCGAGTCCCCCTTTGACCTTGAGAATGCGAAACCCGAGGCGCGCGCGCTCCAGCCCTTGTTCAACGCTTTCTTTTACGGGTCCGAGGCCAACGGTGGCGGACGTCTGAATGCGATTCCGATACCCCCCAAGTAGCCGGTGGAGGGGAAGTCCTGCCGCCAGGCCCAACAGATCGTAGAAGGCGATGTCGAACGCGCAGCGCGCGGAGGGGGTGGACTGAGTCAGGCCGGCCAGCTCGGCCAGCGCGAATTCGGTGTTCAAGGGGTTGAGATCGCGTGCCCGGTCGGCGCAGGCCTGGCACACGCGCATTACCTGATCGAGCGTCTCACCGGTCAGAGCCGTGTCAAAGGCTGCGCACCCCCAGGCGATGCGTCCCTCGCGCGTCTCAATGCGGACGAAGACGACCTGTATGCGCTCCAGGCCGGCGGTGTGGAGCGCCGTGCGATAGGGGATGCGTAGACCCAGTTCCACCGGCACGACCTCGACACGCGTGATCTGCATCTGCCTCCTCCTCTTGCGTCACCTGATTATACGCGGCTCTGCCAGGATCGCAAGATGAATTCCTTGGCCAATCGGGCCCGGTGTGCCAGCCGGCGCACTCGGCGGGCGGGCGCACCTGGCCTATGGGAGACTCGGCAGCCGGTAGGTCAGATCGACCAGGACCTCGCCCTCCAGTGACGTCAAAGAGCCACCAAAGTTCCAGCGCCCGCCTGCGCCTTCCGCCGGCCTAGACTGCACCGCCAGGTAGTTGTCGCCTGCCCGGAGGTGCAGCGGCTCTGTCCTGCGTGTCGGGCGCAGCCGCGGGTGAATGGTCCCCTCGTACTCCCCCGGCAGAACGGAGATCGTGCGGCCGTTGAGGCGCAGGTCAATTGGTCCGGGCGAGCGAAACTGGAGGATGGCATCCTGTTGGGCAGGGCTGGTAATGACTGTTGCCAGGCATGCGACTATGGATCGGCCCGACTTTAGCTCCGGGGAGAAGTGCTCGGAGAAGTACAGGATGTGCGGCTGATACACGTTGATGAGCCCCCCCGCCGTTTGCGAAAGCGCGATCCATGCTCGGCCAGAACGCGGAACGCCCTGCGGGTCGATAACCTGCTCCCACAACCCGGGTTCAGCTCCATCATCCACAACGAGGCCCTGCCACGCTTGGATGCTGGGGAACAGAGGTGCGCTTCTGTGAAGGCAGGTCAGGGTCGTACCGCGCCAGGTCAGGCTCACTTTGGCGTGCCATCTGGCAGAGCGGATAGGTGTGAGCGGTGCAGGAGGTGCATCCAATATCAGGTCGCCTGTGGAAGTCAGGCGTTGAGTGATGACTTCCTCGTCTTCGGACGAAGTGGTCGGGTGAGGCTCCACGCTGAATCGTGCGTCGATGGCGAAAGCTTCGTCCGCGAGCCGTGGTGCAGCGACGATCACTTGTCCCAGGGAAGTCTTTGCCTGATCAATCCCGCCATACTCGATCAGGCGCATGAAGGGACCACCCAAGCGGGCAATGGCGTCGGCCTGGCCGGGACCGCCTGCGTGCAGCGCGAGTTCGAGCAGATCGGCCCTGGAAGCTCGTTCCAGCTTCCGGCCGCTGCGCAGGCCGAGCAGGCGCGAGACATCGGCCCGGATCAGCCGGAGGTTGCGTTCATCGCCGAGTGCGTCCATCGCGTCCGAAGATGTGGCGGTGATTGTGACAGAGGTGCGCCTATCGCGCTCTAGGACAAGGATGGTGGTGGTCAGGGACGCGGCATCGTAGGACCAATCGGAGTGCGGCTGCCCATCGACGACCACCGACTCGGGCTCCCGGCTGCCGACGAGGCGGACTTCTACACTCCGAGAGCAGGGTAGCCCTGCGCAGTGCCCTTCGGCCCCACCAACGTGTACCTGCCACTGTTTGGGCGAGGCCATCCGGGAAGTAATGGGTGTCCACTCGCATTGCCCGTCCCGGTACGCTTCGGTTGAGCCATCGTCTTCGTAGAGACGAAAGGTCCCTTCCTCCCCAGGGAAGATGGCAAGGATCAGGCGATCCGCCAGGGCTGAGCTGGTCGTGCCGGAGGAAAGGCGCGGAGGGTCGTCTGGCCTGCCTGGGCCTGCCAGCGGGACGATGCCGCCGGCTCGCACAAGCAAGGGGATACGGTCGAGGTCCCCCAAGATGCGCACCCAGCCAGGCCCGCTGAACGTCTCGAGCGTGAAGAAGTCGATCCAGGTCCCCGGAGGAAGCCAGACGTCCGTCGACGCCAGGCCGGTTTCCGGGTTGGCCGGGTGGACGATGGGCGCAGCGAGAAGCTCGTCGCCTAGGTAGTACTGGTAGCGAGCGACATAGGCTGCCGCGTCTTCTGGGTGCTCGTAGTACATGGGCCGGCAGAGTGAGACCCCGGAATCGGTAGCGACGCGCGCCATGGTATACAGATAGGGGATGAGCTGGTAGCGCAGCCGGAAGGCGGACTTGGCTGCCCGGCAGACCCTGCGCGGATAGGCCCATGGGCGCCGCTCTGCCCGTGCGTCCTTCGTGGCGTGCAAGCGCAGCACGGGACTCAAGGCACCGAACTGGACCCAGCGGGCAAACAACTCGGGCTCGGTCGCTCCGCCCATGTGGCCGCCTATGTCGTGGCTCCACCAGCCATACCCTACGTTCGCCGCGGTGGCGGTCAGGTAGGGTTGGAACTGCAGGGCGGACCAGGTGACATAGGTGTCGCCCGAGAAACCGATCGGGTAGCGGTGATTGCCCAGACCTCCCCACCGGCTGTAGAGCATAGGTCGCTCGCCGCGCCGTCTGGAATCGGAAAAGTGCAGGTGGTTCAGCCAGGGCAGGGGGTCGAGCCCTCTCAACTCGGAGGCTTCGCCCTGCTGCCAGTCCACCCACCAAAAGTCCACGCCCTGCTCCTCGAGAGGGTGGTGCAGCAGCTCGAAGTAGCTCTTCACGAAGCTCGGGTCGCTAATGCGGAAGGGAAGCGGTTGCTGGCTATCGGGGTCGATGCCCATGGAGCGGGCGAACTGGGCGTACCTCTCCTCAAAGGGCCGCACGCCCTGTGCCGGATGGAGGTTGAGGGTAACGCGCAACCCTTTGGCGTGCACCCACTCTAGGAAGGCAGGGGGATCGGGAAAGAGCGCGCGGTTCCAGGTGTATCCGGTCCAAGCGTGGGGCGTGTGCCAATCCATGTCCACCACGAGCACGTCCAGGGGAAAGCCGTGGCGCTCGAACTCGCGGACGAGCCTCTTCAGATCGCGATCGGAGTAGGCCCAATAGCGCGACCACCAAGCGCCGAGGACATAACGAGGTATCAACGGGATGGGGCCGCCGAATTTGGCGTAGTCGGCAAGGGCTGCTTTGTAGTCGTGGCCATAAGCAAAGAGGTACCAATCCACGTAGGGCTGCTCTGGAGCGGGTGCGACCCAGCCGTTGGCGGGGTCAAAGCGCACGGAGAAGCTGTCGTCAAAGAGCGCCCACCCAGAGCGAGAAAGAAGGCCTTCTTCAAGCGAAGCGTCGCCCTCGCAGGCATCGAGGGTGCGCCGCGTACCCCGAAGGTTGCCGAGGCCGGTGAGCCCGGGATGCCATTGATCTACGTAGGGACTTGTCGCGCCGTATACCCGCTTGGTGCCGGCGGAGCTGTGGCCGCTGCTGCCAGCATTCATGACAGCAGAAACGCTACCCGGATCAAAGCCAGCCCCCAACCTGTAGTGTACGCTGAGAATCCCTGTCTCGATCGTCAGCTCGCCACCGGACTGAGAGGCCCGGAACTCTGGCACCGGAGCCAGGCGGGTCGCAAAGGCATAGGTTGCCCTGTCGTCGAACCGGCTTGTCGCCGACCACTCCATGCGGACCAGGCGATCGGTCAGCAGCGTAAAACGAGCGGAGCCTGCCTTGACCACGCTGCGCGGATCTGCGGCGGGTTGGCCTCGAAAGCGGATGCGCTCGAAAAGGTCGTCGTTGGCCATGGAGCCAATGTCCTCCTGTGGATTCGCAGAGTTCTGGGATACTTACGACTTGATGAGAAGCGTTGCGATCTCCTTGGCCCGTAGAGGAAACGCTACGTCGCTCGAGCCTTGAGCGAGCAACGTCAAGGTTGCACTCTCATCCATCTGGACGCGGCTGATCTCACGAAAAGGCGCGCCACAGCTTCACTCGGGCAAGGACGGGCGTCTGGGCGCTGTTGTAGACACGCAGGATCATCCCCTCGCCCTGCTGAGGCGGCTTGAGGGCTGTGAGCACCACAGCCGCGGGCGAGACTTGAACAAAACTTGCCGTCGGAGGGAGGTCTATCTCCGCGTCATTCGCTGGACCGGCCGGCGGTGACTGCACCAGGCAAGCCGCTCGGAGCGGGGCGTTGAAGGCGTGGGCCTCGCGCTGCGCCGTGAGGTAGTTGCCAGCGTGAGGGACCAAGGCATAGCGGAAGGTGTGCAGGCCGAGGCACTGCGCTCCAGGAGTGGGGAGAGCAGGCCCTGCCGGACCGGCGCGGCTGGATAGATCGCCACGAGACAGCCATCCCACGCAGCGCAGCAGAGTCAGGGCGAGAGCGGGCTTCCCGGCACCCCCCTCCGCCGGCAGAAGTTCGTATTCAGGCAGCCCCTGATTGGCCAGAAGCAAGCCTTCGTGGCCATCTGTCAGGTCTACGAAGGTGAGCTGTGGATGCGTGCCCACGGGCTGCTCTGCCCAGGCTTCGGTGCCAAAGGGAAGCGCGGCTTCCCGCTCAAGGACGTCAAAGTGCCCTTCTGCCCAACTCCGGTCGCAGGAGAAGGGGACCGGGAAGTGGACGCGCAGGCGATGGTCGCTGGCCTGATTGGTGACCGTCGTCTCAATCTCGATGCGCCGAGCGCCAGGGGTAAGCCTTACCCGCGAGGTGATAGGCATCTCGACGAACTGCAGGCTCCGCGACGAGCGATCGCCGTCGGCCAGCGAAGCGGGAACCCTATAGGAGAGCTCTATCTCGATGGCCTGCCCAACTCGGTCGTCCATGCGGCGAATGGCAGGGGGGGCAATGGGAGCGTCCACAGCAATACCGTACTCGGGCGCGCAGAAGGTGTACTCGTCTCCACGATCGCCCCCGTCGACGAACTGATTCATGCCGGCGAAGACACGTCCGCTGGACTTTTCGGTGATCGTCAAGGTGCCCGTTGCCGGGTTGGCTTCCACCGAGAAGAACTCGTTCTCGATCGAGGGCCCGGCCTGCGCGACGGATACCTCCGGCTGCCCTGGCGCCGGTGCCCTGTAGTCTGCGCTCGACGAAATGTCGAATTGCCTGTAGCCAACGGAGGGAATGTCCTTGGCCAGGAACTCGACGTCCAGGCCCGCTTCCTCCACCACATGCAAGTGGAATGTGGCCAGGCCCGGGTCCGCCAGGAGTGTCTGGATGCCAAGGGCAAGATCGTCCCAGCCGACCGAAGGCTGCCCTGCGGCCTCTCCGAGCAAGACCGTGATATCCAGAAAACCCACACCATCTTCCACACGCGTCGCCGCCCGGGTGAAGGTCACGTGCCCCAACTGGGAACCCTGGCTGCCTGCGATTTGGGCCAGGAAGGCCAAGAACCGCTCGCGGGTCATTCGCTCATTGTAGAACTCGCGGTTCGTAGGCCCGAGCTCGCGGTGCGGTACCGGCTGGCCTGCGTCGTCCACCACGTGCCAATCACCGTTGGGAGTCATCGGCAGGTGTGCCTGGACGCGATCGGTCCGAAGATGGGCCGTTGGGTTGAACACGATCACGCGGATGGAAGAACCCTGGCCCGTGTACGACATGACGGACTCCGCGTGCTTGGCAATCGCTGTGAGGCTGCTGTTTGTTACCTCGGCAGCGATCTGTTCGCTCCAGGCAAACCGGGTGCGCATTTCATCGTGTACCTGGTCGATCGAGCAGCCGCAGATCGAGTCGTGCGGATGGTTCTGAAGGAGGTGCAGCCATGCCTCGTGCAGGAAGCCTCGGTGCGGTGTTGTGCCGCACACCTGTTCGGCGAGCGCGCTAGAGGGCTCGGCCCAACGTGTGAGCAGGTTCTCGCAGTGGCTGTTCGACTGCTTGATCCACATGCGTGCAGAGAGGACGGCGGGGAGCAAGTGTGCTCGCTCGGGCGAGCGCATCTCCCCCGCGATCAGGGGCAAGGCGGCGAGTCCATCAGATCCTAGGCTCTGCTGTACGGCGGCAAGGTAGTCAGGCAAGGTGCTGTGGAGCACCTCGTCACCTAAACCCGCTTGTGCTTCGCGGAGGCGTGCTGGCAGCTCGGCTCTCGGCTCCATGTGGTCTGTGCCGTTCATTATCAGGAGGTGGCCGGTCGGCGCGTGGGGCGAGAGCGCGTCGCGAGCATGGCCCAGATCGCGGACGAATCCGTCGACATCGGATGCGAGCCAGGCGCCATTGCCGTACGATTCGCGCAGATTGAGCATCAGGCATTCAGTTCCGTCGGGGCTTGCCCACCGGAACTCGGTCGGGGCAGGGCCGATGCCGCGCCAGACGCAGGCGGCCGCCATGCCAAAGCCGGCCGCAATCTGCGGAATCTGGCTGACGTGCCCGAAGGAGTCGGGAATGTAGGCAATGGCCTCCATGGGCTGACGCTCTGCTGCGAAGCGGCGACAGCCTTGCTGCCCCATCAGCAGGTTCCTGACCATGGGCTCTGGCCCCTCCAGGAACTCGTCCGGAAGGACATACCAGGGGCCGATGAGCACCCTACCGGTCTCGACCAGCCGGCGCAGGCGGGGCTCCTGTTCGGGGCGGATAGCGAGGTAGTCGTCCAGGACGACCGTCTGCCCGTCAAGAGTGAAGTGACGATACCCGGGCTCGTTCTCAAGTAAGTCCAGCAAGTGGTCGATCAGACGCACCAAGCGGAAGCGGAAGTCCTGAAAGGTGCGATACCACTCGCGATCCCAGTGGGTGTGGGAAACGACGTGCAGTGTCTTCATTGAGCTTTCTCCATGAGTCGGGTTAGGACGGGCGTCTGTGCTACTCTCGGCTCAATATGATGTCGTCCAGCGCGCGCTTGGGCACGTGATGCACATGAGTGGCGTCGCGCCAGTACTTGATGTCGCCGTCGGTGCCGACCGGGTCAATCTGCACCTGTTCCTTGGGTTTTCCGAGGGCAAGAACGAGGAGGATTTCGTACCGCGCGGGGATGTCTAGCGCCTCACGCAGGGCATCCTTTCGGATCGAGGCGATCATGCATCCGCCATATCCCCTCTCGGCCGCCCCCAGCATGATAGACTGGGCGGCGATGCCGTGATCAATCCCGAACGACTGCGCGATCTCGGTGTCACCCAAGACAACGATGTAGGCAGCGGGCCGTTCTCCCTCCTCGGGTCCCGGCCAGTCCGTCAGGTATCCGGCCCATGCGAGTGCGGGGAAAATCCGTGTGTTTGTCTCCCGGTCACAGGAGAGGATGTACTTTAGGGGCTGCCGGTTCGCACCCGAGGCCGAGAGCCTGGCAAGGTCGACAAGGGCGACCAGCGTGTCGCAGTCCACTGCGACGTCCTGAAAAAAGCGCCTGTAGCTTCGATTGCTCGCAACGATGTTCCACAGCATGCTCCGAGTCTCCTTCCATTTGTTCGATGAGAGGCCCTGGCCGAAGGCATGCAGCGTATGCTACATGACCAGGTGGGCGCCCAAAGTATAGCGTTCTCGACCGAAAAGCGCAAGCGCGCCGGCAAGGTGCTCTCTTGAGCGACGTGCTGCGTGTAATGTCTCTGTCAGTTCGAGGTGCATTAGGCGCCCAGTGACTGGTTTGCCTGCCAGCAAGGTGATGGTAGAATTGCGAAACAGACTGACGGCAAGGTAGCGACAGAGGGCAAGCAGGAAGGTACATGGCTGAAGAGCGAGACGACACAAAGGCGGAACCAGGTGCCTCCACCGACTCCGACGAGGTTGAGATTGCGGAGCGGACGGCTGTGGGTTGTGGGCGTCCTCACAATGAGGACTATGTTCAGCACTGCGTTCCGGCGGAGAGCCGGGTGCGAGCACGCAAGGGGATCCTGTGCCTTGTTGCGGACGGCATGGGAGGGCATAGGGCCGGAGAAGTGGCCAGTCGTGAGGCAGTAGAGCAGGTGGTGCGCCACTACTGTGGAGAGATGTCACGCGATGTGGCCAGTAGCCTGTTACGTGCGCTGCGAGCGGCGAACGCCGCCATTGCCGAACGCGCGGAAGAGGACCGGAGCCGGACAGGCATGGGCACAACTCTGGTAGGCGCCGCGATCCGAGGCAGGCAGGTTCTGGTAGCGAATGTGGGAGACAGTCGAGCCTACCATGTGGGAAAGAAGGGCATCTCGCAGATTACTGAGGACCACTCCTGGGTGGAAGAGCAGGTACGGGCAGGGTTTCTTGCGCCGGATCAAGCCCGAACGCACCCACAGCGCAACCTGGTCACGAGGGCACTCGGCACCCGGCCCGAGATTGAGATCGACCTGTACGAAGGGGTCCTTGGGGCGGGGGACTGCCTGGTGCTCTGCACAGATGGGCTGAGCAACCAGGTGTCCGACAAGGAGATCGAACTTGCGGTTCGTATGCACTCGCCTGATGAGGCAGCACAGGCGCTTCTCGATCTGGTGAAGGAGCGAGGAGGACGCGACGATGCAACAGTGCTGGTCGTTCGGGTAGCCGAGGAGGAGGGCGGCCAGAGGCAGCCAACTGCCCCTAGGGTTGGCGCGCCGGTGAGGACGATGCTCTTGCTGGGAGGTGCGGCGCTGCTCGGGCTCCTGGCACTACTCCTCTACCTTCTGCCGGGCATGTGAAACTCGGCAGACTGCGGGGATACGTTGGTGCAGTCAGGGTGGCGGCTTTCTAGCCCCGATTGCCGCGATCCTGGATGCTCTCCAGGTAGGCCAGATCCCCGTTATTGAGATCTGCCGCGTTCGCCTCATCGGTATCGAGGTGGAATTCCAGACTGTACTTGGGCGAGACGCGCACTGCTACATCTCCGAAGATCAGCGCTCGCTCATCCCCCGCCCTGACTCGGACCACATCTCCGTCCTGAAGGCCCAGTCGCCGGGCATCGGTGGGGGTCATGTGAAGGTGCCTCATGGCGTAGATGACCCCTCTCTTCATCTCTATCTGTCCTGTGGGCCCCTCCAGAGTCAGTCCCGGCGTGCCGTCAAGGTCGCCGGACATGCGAACGGGCGCGTTGAGACCAAGCTGATAGCCCTCCGTGCGCGAGATCTCGACCTGTGTCTGGCTTCGAGCAGGGCCGAGGACGCGTACCCGATCGATGCTCCCACGTGGCCCAACGAGCTTGACCGCTTCTTGGGCAGCAAACTGTCCTGGCTGCGACAGCGGAGTCCGAGGCGAGAGCTCATAGCCTTTGCCGAAGAGCCGCCCGACGTCAGCCTGACTCAGGTGCACGTGGTGGGCTGAAACGCCGATGGGGATTGGGATCTGGCTTGCCTTCAGGTGCTGGGTGATCGACTGGTAGGCGAGGGCGCGAATGGTTTCGCGTGCGATCATGCGTGACGCATCGGAGTGCACAACGAGTACCCGCACCTTGGAATCAGGATGCGAGATGTCCGCAACCCCCTCAACGCCTCGCGTAGCGCGGTTTTTCACAGCGTCTATCAAGATCCCCAGACTCCAGAGCCCCTGGAGTGCAAGCCCACGGACGCCGGCTGCGTTTTCTCCAATCCCGCCCGTGAACACCAGAACATCGAGCCCGCCCAGGACAGCATGGTAGGCGCCGATGTACTTGCGCAGGCGGTAGGCGAACGCCTCCGCGGCGAGGAGCGCTTTCGGATTGCCTGCATTGGCTGCGTCTGCCAACTCGCGGGTATCCCCTGACAAGCCCGAGAGCCCTTTCATCCCGCTTTCGCGGTTGAGCAGAGCATCGATTTGATCCGCGGAGAGACCCTTTCGCATCAAGAGAGTAATGACAGCCGGATCGATGTCTCCCGAGCGCGTGACCATCACCAGGCCCTCGAGCGGGGTGAGGCCCATGCTTGTGTCGACTGACCTTCCGTGCTCTATGGCGCAGACGGAGGCCCCCTCGCCCAAATGGCAGGTGATCATCTTGAGTCGAGAG
Organism: uncultured Chloroflexia bacterium; assembly: GCA_963701775.1. GTDB lineage: Bacteria > Chloroflexota > Anaerolineae > JAAYZQ01 > JAAYZQ01 > DAOQVR01. The sequence goes on along the minus strand of CAVPBH010000015.1, from coordinate 621,395 downwards.
AACGACTTGCGAAGATAGGTCGCCGCCATGAGCCCGACGTATTGATGCGATGTGCCATGGAAGCCGTAGCGCCGGATGTGATCCTGCGTGTATAGCTCCTCCGGCACGGCATAGCGGAAGGCATGCGGAGGCATGGTTTGGTGAAACGACGTATCAAATACGGCTACGTGGGGAATGTCCGGCAAGGCCTTGCGCAACCACTCGATGCCAAGGGCATGCATTGGATTGTGGAGCGGTGCCAAGGGAGCCAGGTCCACGATATCTTGAAGTACCTTGTCGTCGATGACAACCGGATCAGCATACCTGTCCCCACCATGCGCCACACGATGTCCGACAGCCGTGATCTGCCCCAGGTTTTCCAGGACGCCGGTCTTGGGATCCACCAGCATGTCGAGCGCAGCCTGCAATGCTTCGTGGTGGTGAATCATCCCGAGCGGGATTTGGGTCGTGCCTTTGGAGGTGGTGTGCGTCTGCAGTGCACGACTCTCCCCAATCCACTCCACCTGGCCTTCCACGTTTTTCGTGTCGTCGTCGGTGTCGAAGAACCGATACTTGAGGGAGCCAGAGCGAAGGTTGATGACCAGTATCCTCTGCGACTGCTCCGGCGTCAGGGCCAGTCCGTATGGATTCGCATCAGTCTGTTCGGACTTCCGGCGCTCTGCGGCCTCCTGCTTGCCTCTTTCCACGAGGGTGCTTCTCCGGGCGATTGACTTGGAGAAAGTCTGAAGAGCGAATGGATCTGCTGGCACCCAGCGGCGGAAGAGCGTGACGGGAACAGCAGAATGCGGCAGGGTGAGTTGGCGATCATGTCCACCGGAGATGCGAGACCTGTAAGAATCGACATGTCGCCGAAGTAACTACCCTGGACCCGAGGGTCTCTATGCAGAGCGGCTAGGTCTCGTCCTCACTGATGCAGGGCATTGACCTCGCCATCGAGGATCAAGCCAAAGAAGGTAAAAGGCTCGATCGAAAGCAATGACGACTTCCCCAGGGGCATAGGGGGCGATTTGTGCCTCCTCTTCCGCCGCGGTGGCGATCTCCTCCGGCATTCGGGAAAAGAGCTTGTACTGGCGAAAGAGCTCACGTGGTACCATCTTCCTCACTCCAGCCAACAGACGAACTTGCTCCTGTACTGCAAGCCGATTGTAGCACAGATACTACGAACGATGGAAACGCGGGGCGGGGAAGGAACAGCCGCCAGCTACCTCCCAACCAACGCCAGGCTGATCTCCGCTCTCACCTGCCGGTTCGCCTCCCCAGGAAGGGCAGATTCGAGTGCGCAACGGGCATCTGGTGTTTGGATACGACCCAGCGCCCAGGCTGAATGCCCGCGTACCAGGGGCTCGGCGTCATGCAGAGCTTGCACAAGGGCAGGGACGGCGTCCGCGCTGCCCCAGTTGCCTAGTGCAACGGCTGCGTTCCTAAGCAGCCCCCGGCGCCTCGCTCGTCTCACCGGACTGCCGTGGAAGCGGCGGGAAAAGGCGTCGTCGTCCAGTGCAAGGAGGTCGAGCAGGCGTGGTGCTATGGAGTCAACTCCCGGGGCGAAGCCCGGTTCGGAGGTAGGGCGGGCGAATCGCCTGTTCCAGGGGCACACTCCTTGGCAGACGTCACAGCCAAACACGCGGTTGCCCAGCAGGGGACGCAGCTCGCGGGGCACCGATCCCTTGAGCTCGATGGTAAGGTAGGAGATGCAGCGCCTCGAATCCAAGACGTGTGGAGCAACGAGAGCACCGGTGGGACACGCCTGGAGGCAGCGTGAGCATCGACCGCAGGACAGCACCGACGGGCGTGCCGCATTCTTGGACCGGTGTGAAAGCAAGGAAGCGGGCAGTTCGAGTGATAGGAATAGCTCGCCCAGGAAGAGCCATGAGCCAATGCCTGGGCTGATCAGGCAGGTGTTCTTGCCCAAGAAGCCCAAACCAGCTCGATCGGCCAGCTCGCGCTCCAGGACGGGGCCAGTGTCGACAAAGGCTCTGTGCGCAACAGGTTGCCGCGCTAGTACCGCAATTGAGGCGGCCAGGCGGGACAGTTTGTCGGCCAAGACAGTGTGGTAGTCGATGCCCCAGGCATAGCTGGCGATAGCGCCCCGGGAAGGATCGTCCATCAGGGCCCGGGCGACCGGCGTCGTATGGTAGTTGATGCCCACTACCAGGATCGACCTAAGGCCAGGCAAGAGGTTCTCTGGGCAGAGCCGTTTGGAGGCGGAGTCGGCCTGGGATAGGTAGGCCATCTCTCCATGAAACCCCTGCTCAACCCAGGCACGATAGCGGGATGCGGCGCGCGGAGATATCGTAGACCCACCAAGCGGATGAGCCTCGCTCGCTAGGGGATCCGGTGCGGCCACAGGCAGAATGGCCGCCAGATCAAAACCCAGCGCACGGGCAGCTTCAAGCGCCGCTTGGGCAAGGCTTGCCAGGCTTATTGACGGTTGTGCCATGTCCGTGGTATACTGCTCGCCAGTTGAGTTGTGCGCCTGTAGCTCAATGGACAGAGCATCTGACTTCGGATCAGATGGTTGGGGGTTCGAATCCCTTCAGGCGCGCCATTGCCCACGCCGCTAGGCCCCTGCCCGGCGGCGTGGCTCTTAGACGGCAGGCTTGCGTACTCAATGCCGGAGTCGCCGGGCACGAACGGTGAGTATTGCAGGCGACGCGGGCGGATGCTGTACTTTGACGGCGAGAGTCTAGCAGAGGAGGCAACCCAATGCAGAGCATGGATGCAGAGTCGGCCGCCGTGTTGGTTGAGGCTTTGCTGCAACCCTGGCACGAAGCCGTCGCCGACCCGGCCACGGCGCAGAAGGAAGTACTTCAGCGGTTGGTTGCCATCTACGACCAGACCGAGTATGGCAGGATGCGCGGTGCAGGTCGGGTCGGCAGCCTTGCTGACTACCGGCGGACATTCCCAGTGACCACCTACGCCGAGTACAAGCCACTGATCCGGCGGGTAATGTCCGGGGAAGCGTCTCTCTTGCTCGACGAAGCACCGGTGGGTTGGGCCATCACGCGCGGAACGACGGAGGGTGAGTCCAAGTTCGTGCCGATGACGCCGACGGACCTGGCGCTGCGCCTCAGCGCGGGGCGGGCGATGATGAACTATGTCGCGAACAGCAGACGGTACGACCTCTTCGAGGGAGTGAACCTCAACCTGAACTTTCCCTCGGTGGTGGGTACCGTGCGCGTTGGCGAGCGCGAGGTCGAATATGGCTACAGCTCGGGGATCTACGCGCGGCACGTCTCGTCCTTCACCCCCATCCAGTCCGTGCCATCGCAGGACGAGATTGATGCCCTGGGAGGCGGCAAGAGCGCAAGTGCGTGGGATGCGCGATTTGAGCTGGCCTATGAGAAGTGCCGGGATCGGAACGTTACCCTGGTGGGCGGTGTGGTAACCACTGCGGTGCTTTTTGGCCGCTATCTGAAGCGCGCCCATGGCATCTACCCCAAGCAAGCCTGGGAAACGAAGGTCATGACCCTGGGGAGCGCCCCCGGTATCAATACGACCTACGAACCTGCCCTGAGAGCCCTCTACGGCCCGGTCGCGATCCGGGAGATCTATGGGGCGACCGAGGGTATGTTTGGGCAACAACGAGACGAGCAGCGGGCGTGGGTGCCGAACTATGATCTCTTTTTCTTTGAGGTCGAGACCGGATCCGGGCTGAAGATGCTTCACGAGATGCGTCCTGGGGAGATGGGCAGCCTCGTGGTGTCGACACCGGTTCTGCCGCGCTACAAGATTGGGGACAGAATCCTGGCCTTTCGTGCGCCCTACTTCCGGTGCATAGGCCGCGAGCGCTGGTGGACAACGCTCAACTACGCCTGGAACGAGTTCCAGACGCTCAATCTCGGACGCCTCTAGCAATGGAAGCGCCGCGCCGCACTCGGGAGGCACTGCCAGCGGCCATGCCTCCCGAGTGCGCTCGTCGGGCCGCCTGACTATTCGCGTTTCCGGAAGAGGCCTCGCAGCAGTATGAGTAGGCCGAACAGAATCGCGAGGAGCGGAAGAAGGTACTGCCAAAGCTCCGCTATCATATCCCCGATTCCAATCGCCAAGAAGACAATGCCCAGGATGAGTGTCCCCACGATGGGTGTGCGGAAGGCCGGCATGAGCAATCTGAAGAGGGCCTCCAAGAGCAGTATGCCGCCCGCTCCCAGGAAGAAGAGGCGCCACCACTCCTGGAAGTAGGGGATGTTCTTGAGAAGGCCGAGGTTGTCGGCCAACAGCGTGAGGCCGAGCCAGATGAGGATGAAGGCCCAGACAGCCGCGTTCAGTGGATCTCGACGCCACTTCTCATCCCAGTTCTTCTCTCCGCGCGCTTTCTCCTGCTTCTCGCGATCCTTTTCCTGCTTCTCACCCTTTGCGTCTTGCTGCTTGATCGGCTCTGGTTCTGACATCTCCTCCTCCTTGCCAAAAAGATTTCTGCGGCCATTATACCATTAAGCCGTGGCTTTGTGAAGTCCCCAGTTTACGATTTCGTCGAATCTCGTATCTCCTGCACTCCCACGAGCATCACGAGGAAGGCGACCAGGCTGGCGGCGGCGCCAACATAGGCCTGGAGGGCAATGCCTCCAACTTGGCGCTCCCAGAGCCATCCGCCGGTGAGAGAACCCAGCATGCGGCCGATGAGCGCTGCGGTCACGTTGTATGACAGGAAGGACGCGCGCGCTTTCGGCGAGATTTCGGTGGCCAGCGGGATGAAGGATACGATGGCGAACTCAAAGGCCAGGACGATAAGGACCATGCCACTCATCGCCGCCACGAGCCCCAGACCTGCAAGCCGAGGGAGCAACGCCAGTCCAGCAGCCAATGCAAGAAGCCCTGCCAGGATGCTGCGGCGTTTGCCAAACCGGTCAGTCAGGAGAGTCGTGCCTAGCTCAGATATGGCTTCCGCGACCCCGATGGCGATGGAGGCAAGCCCCAAGCTGGTAAGACTGAGTCCGAACGCTTCCTCAAGCCAAGCACCGTAGACAATGAAGGGGAGCTCGACGGCGAAGGTCATCAGTGTTCCGGTGACCAGCATGGGTAGCACACCGGGGCGGCGCAGTAAGGCTAGCCAGGATTGGCCGGCCAGTCCGCGGCCAGGCGACTCCTGGGCGTTGGGTGACTGTGGCTCGCGAGGCAGAACCGTATGTGCCAGAAACAGGCTGGCCAACCCGAGGACTCCCAGTAGAGCCCACGGTGACCTCCAGCCGAACCGTTGGATGAAGTAGCCTGACGCAGGTACCCCCAACAGCCAAGCACTGGACCAGGAAAGCTCGATGATGCCGATAGCCCGAGCCCGTTCGGAGTAGGGCACGGAGTCGCCCAGGAAGGCGTGGAGGGAGGGGTCGAATAGCACCTTGCTGAGTCCGTACATAACGAGGGCAGCGGCGACGGCCCACTTTGTACCCACGGCCGCGATGAGCAGGCCCGCTGCCGAGAAGACCAATAGGGCGGGTTCGATCATGCGGCGCCGCCCCTGACGATCGCCCAAGGCGCCCAAACACGGAGCAGCCAGTCCAGGCAGTAGGCGTAGGGAGACGAGCTGGCTCGCGGACGCAACTGAGATGTCGAGTCCACGCGCGATGGCAGGGAGAAAGGGGTATACGATGCGGTAGGCCGTGTTGAGGACGATCCGGGCGAAGAAGAGAACGGCCAGTTGACGACCGGCCGTCTTGCCCGAGAGCTTCAATTGAGTGCCTCTAGGGCCTTGGCCATGCGATCCACGGCTTCCTCCAGGATGGAACGCGGACATCCGAAATTGAGCCGAACAAATCCCTCACCTCCGCGGCCGAAGGATGCACCTCCGTTCAGGGCTACGCGGGCCTGCTCGAGGAAGAATCGCTTTGGGTTGCCCGGTAGCTTGGAGGTGCGGCAGTCGAGCCATGCCAGGTAGGTGCCTTCAGGCTCACACATCGAAATCCCGGGCAAGCGCTCGGCGACGGACCTAACCAGGAAATCGCGATTGGATTGCAGATAGGGCAAGAGAGCATCCAGCCAGGGCCGGCCTTCGCGGTATGCGGTCAGCATAGCGACATAACCAAGGACGGACATCCCGGACACGAGGCCTGCGCGCGCCTTCTGGAATTCGTCGCGCAGTCTCGGGTTCTCGATGATCGCAAACGACGCGTTGAGGCCCGCGATGTTGAAAGTCTTGCTGGGCGCCATCAGCGTGATTGAGTGCTGACCGATCTCGGGATCGAGTGAAGCAATAGGCACGTGCTTGTGGCCAGTGAAGACAAGATCGCAGTGGATCTCGTCTGAGCAGATAACCATGTTGTGACGCAGGCAGGCCTGTGCCATGGCTTCGAGCTCGCCGCGCCGGAAGACACGCCCGACCGGATTGTGGGGGTTGCACAGGATGAACAGGCGCGTGCGGGGCGTGATAGCAGATTCGAATGCATCCATGTCCACAGCGTAGCTGCCATCTGGTGAATGGCTCAACTCCATTGTGTCCAGGCAACAGCCAGCGTTGCCTGGAGCCCAGAGGATGGGGAAGTAGACGGGGGTCTGTGCAAGGATGCCATCGCCAGGTACGGCCAGTGCCCGGATGGCCAAGTTGAAGCCGACGACAACGCCCGGCAGGAAGACGAGAGCCTCGGGCTGGATCTGCCAGCCATAGTAGCGCCGGATCCAGTCGACCAGCACCATGCGAAGTTCTGTAGGCTCGGCAGGGTAGCCGAAGATGCCATGTGCGACACGTTCTTGCAGGGCCTGGATGACCGGCTCCGGGCAGCGAAAGTCCATGTCCGCAACCCAGAGGGGCAAGATACCTGGGGCGTAGGCGCGCCACTTGACGCTTTCGGTGGGCAGACGGTCAGTGACATGGTCAAAATCGTAGGACACCTGAGCTCCTCCGGCGTTCGGAATCTCGTGAGGGGCGGAAGACACCCAGCTAGATAGGCACCAAAGCGACAAGCGTCTCGACAATCTCAGGATGGGCCGTGCCGGCCGAGATCTCTTGCAGTGCGCTGTCAAAGGCTGGGAAGGCTTCGACGGCAAAGCGAGCGGTGACGATGGCGTTTTCGCCGAATTCTGCGTTCATAAGCTGGCCGCGATGGGTGGCGATGGAAAGGCGCGTGCGCTCGAATAGTGCGTAGGGTAGGGTGACCTGGACGGTGTGGGTAAGGACCTTCTCAGCGCGTGGGAGTATCTCCAGCACAGCGCGTGCCGCATCTCCATAGGCCCGGACGAGGCCACCTGTGCCGAGCTTCGTGCCGCCGAAGTAGCGGGCAACGACGAGCACGATATCCCCCAGACCGCTTCCTTGGACGATGGTTAGCGCCGGGCGCCCCGCCGTTCCGGAGGGCTCACCGTCGTCGTGGCAATGCGCAACCACGCTGGCCCCGTGGCCGATTACATAGGCTGGCACGTGGTGGGTGGCGTCGGGGAACTCGTGCTTCACATGGGTGATGAACTCGCGGGCTTGCTCCACGCTGAAGGCCGGCGCAGCGGTGGCGATGAAACGCGAGTTCAGCACGGTGATCTCGGAACGGGCTTTGCCTGCAGGGACGATAGGGTGACTTCATCGTGAGATCTCGCCTTGCCAGAGGCGCAATTGGCCGGTGGAGGCCGACAGGTGGTGCGCAGCAACCCCGAGCAAGCGAACTGTCTGGCGCTTTTTCCACACGCGACGGAATAGGACCAGGGCAACGCGCTGTATCTCCTGCTCATCGTCTGTCGGACAGGCGAGTGTCATCTGGCGGGACAGGGTAGTGAAGTCGAAGTAGCGCACCTTTATGCCTACGGTGGATGCCACCATGTCTGACTTGTGGAGACGGCGTGCGACGCGCGTTGCCAGCTCCTTGAGCTTTTCTTCGAGAACCGCCGGGTCGCGCTGGTCGTACGCGAACGTGGTTTCGTGGCTCACGGACCGTCACTTCGTGCTCGGTGACAACTGGGTGGTTGTCTATGCCTCGAGCCTGCCGGGCCATGTATGGGCCCACGCGCCCAAAGTGCTTGGTGAGCTCTTCTTGGGATACCTGTGCCAGCTCGCCGACTGTGGCCACGCCGAGCTTTGCCAGCCGGCGTGCCGTCACCGGGCCGATGCCCCAGAGAACGCGAACCGAGAGTGGTGCAAGGAAGCTCTCCTCGTCACCGGGCGGAACCACCGTTACGCCGCCAGGCTTGCCCTGCTCCGAAGCGACCTTGGCGATCAGCTTGTTGGAGGCGACGCCCAGTGATGCGGAGAGGCCGACCTCATCCCGGACTCGGGCCTGAAGGCGGTATGCCTGATCCACCACGTGCTGCCAGGCCGGCAGGTGGCTGAAGTCCATGTATGCCTCATCCACGCTCGCTTGCTGCATGACCGGCGTCGCGTCGCGGAGGATGGACATCACACGGCGCGAGTAGTCCCAGTAGAGGCGGTGCCGCCCCCGGATGACGATGGCTTGGGGACAGAGTCTCAAGGCGCGCGCAGTGGGCATGGCCGAATGGATTCCGAACGCCCGGGCCGGATAGGAGGCAGAAGCGACGACCCCTCTGCCATCGGGGCTACCGCCCACGATTACCGGCTTGCCGGTCAGCGCGGGGTTCTCGAGCATTTCGACAGACGCAAAGAAGGCATCGAGATCGAGGTGGACTATGGCTCTCCGGCGCTGGCACTCGGTGACCATGAAGAGCCAGGCTAGTCGATATAGAAGGCGGCACCCAAGGTGCCAGGGCCGGCGTGTGCGCCGACCACGGGCCCGCATTCCGTCGTGATCACTTCGACCGGATGAAAACGCGCGACGAGCTCGTCGTGCAGCTGGGCACATTCGTCGGGGGCGGCCACATGGAGCACGGCCAGGTGCATGCGCGCGCCGGATGGCACCTGCTGTCCTATCAGCTCGATCATGTGATCCAGTGCCTTGCGACGCGTACGAATCTTGGCCACGGGCGTGACGATACCGTCCTGTATGGAAAGCAGGGGCTTTAGACTCAGCGCCGAACCGAACAACATCGCAGCGGAACCGATCCGGCCGTTGCGGTGCAGGTATTCGAGCGTGTCCACGACGAAATAGACCCCGGTGCGTGGCATCATGGAGCGAGCGGCAGCGGCTACCGTGGAGCAATCGCCACCGGCGGCTGCTGCTCGGGCTGCGGCCAGGACGATGAAACCAAGCTGCATGGAGACCGCACGCGTGTCAACGATCTCGATTGGTATGTCCGGCAAGTCCGCGGCTGCGGCAAGCGCCGAGTTGATGGTGCCGCTCAGCCGGCTGGAGACCAGGACGGCCACGATTCCGTCGGCCTGCTTGGATACTGAGCTAAAGAGGTCATGGAAACTTGCTGAGCTCGGCTGCGATGTTGAGGGGAACCCCTTTGTCGAGCGCAGCAACTCGTAGAAGGCAGCCGAGTCGATGTCCACTCCATCGCGCCAGCTCTTGTCTCCCATAATCAAGATCTGGGGCATGACGTGTAGGCCGTACTTCGCAACCAGTTCGGGCGGCAGGTCCGCCGTGGTATCGGTCACAATTGCCACACGCCTTCGTTCTGCAGAGCTCATCTCTCACCTCCCAGCGCAAAAGATCTCCCCGATACGTCCCTTCGTCAACGGCCACGCCGACCTGTGGCCGATTGCGGGCCGCCAAACGGATGGTATCACATTACCGCTGAAAGCCCAAGCTCGACCTGACGCCACCAGACGGTACCTTACGGCGGCGGAGCATCGAATGTCCGTCTGCCGACTGGGAGCGGGAGAACTCAAGCTCTCTGGCGCTGGCGAAAGGCTTTCAGGTAACGTCCGGCATAGGCATCGCGCCCCATGACGAGGTCGGCCGCCAAGATGTACGGACGCACCTTGGCGGATTCACGATGGGGCAATTGAGTCCTTGTGCAATGGCCATGCCGAGGAACACGCCGTTGATCACCTCGCGCTCTGGCAGGCCAAAGGACACATTGCTCGCGCCCAACGCCAGATTCAGCCCGAGCTTGTCCTTCACCAGCCGGATCGTATCAAGAGTCGTCCACGCAGCAGAGGAATCGGCACCGACGGTCAGTGAGAGGCAATCGATCAGGATGTCGTTTGGGGGGATGCCATGGGATGCTGCCCGGCCGACGATCTTTTCGGCGATTGCCAGCCGCCCCTCCGGAGTTGGCGGAATTCCGTCATCGCCCATGCACAGGCCAATGACGACGGTTCCATACTGCGCCACCAGGGGCAGCACGCGCGCCAGGCTGGCTTCCTCGCCGTTGACCGAATTGACCAAAGGCTTGCCATCTGGGAGAAGCCGCCTGTGGAGCGCCAGAGCGGCAGCCAGAGCTTCTGGGTTGGGGGTATCGATGCAGAGCGGTACGTCGACTGCCTCGATCACTACCTGGACCGCTCTAGGCAGCAGATCGACCTCATCCACGCCGGCTGCGCCGACATTCACGTCGAGGATATCGGCGCCCGCTCGGACTTGATCGAGTGCCTCGCTTCGAACCAGCTCAAGGTCGCCTGCCACTAAGGCGGCGGCCAGCTTCTTCTTGCCCGTCGGGTTGATGCGCTCCCCCAGCAGGACGGTGGGCCGTCCGTCCCCGATGACTACCCTTTTTCCTCTGCCTTTGAGCACTGTCTCCATCATGATTCTCTAGCTCTCCTGTCTGCAGTTGATGGCAATCGGCACCCCAGCCAGCGCTTTGCCTGCGGGCCTCGATCCGGTGGTTCAGGCGTCTGCCTGCGAGCTTGTGCATTCTAGCACCGGCTGGCGGCACTCATACGAGCACGGTCTGGGCAGCCATACGGTGCGTCTGCCTAGCCCTGACCATAGGCAAAATCCAGGCATGCCAGCTGACGCGACGTTCCTTGGGGAGTGATGCAGCGCTCACTCGCTGTTTGTCGGAGGGAAGTATCCTTCCGGCTCGTCTGGCTCCTGTTCCTCGTCAAGCAGGGCAACCGCCTCGTCGGCGAAGGCTGCCGGGACCATCAGCGCCACTTCTCCAAGGCCGTCGAGAGTGATCCCGATCACAGGGCCCGCGCTTTCGTAGCTTAGGAGAACCGGAATGCCCCAGGCCTCGAGCTTGCTCCTGTATAGTTCCGCCAGGAGTAGGCCCTGGCAGCGACGTACGCAAACCAAGTCTGGTTTCTCAGCCATGGTTCTCTCTGACTAGAGGATGAGTGCAGCGAGGGCGGTCATGAGCTGTGCCATGGCCTGACTAACCATGATCCCCACGCCGACTAGGACGCCAGCCAAGAGGACCGCGACTGCAAGGTTCGATTTTCGCAGCTCCTCTATCTCGTCGAGATCGCGCGTTAAGGCTCCGAAGATGAGCAGTGCCAGAGCCAGAGTCGTGACGGCCAGCACCAGACCGACGGCCAGCTGGATGGCCTGGGTGAGGAAGGCCTTCCAGGGCAATGCAGTACCGGCATCCCATCCAGTGATGCTGAGGGATAGGGCCGGGCGCAAGACGATCGCGGTTGACACAATTGCTGCCCCCAGGACGATTCCAATCGCGAGGTTTCCTTGTTGGAGACCCTGCCAGCCGTTCAGCCGACGCGTGAAAGCCTGGAACAAGTAGAAGGCAAGATATGCCGCCAGGGCGCTCAACACAATAGACAGGGCAAGTTGTGAAAGGCTGAGCAGGATTCCGTTCACTATCCCATCCTCCGTATGCTGCGACTAGTCCGAAAGACGCTTCTCGCACGACGAGGTGACAGCCAAGATGCATGGCCGAGCGACTTGGTCCAGTGTAGCACAATGTGGACCGCTCGGCAAGGCAGCGGGCGGGCCATGGCGTCATGCGCCATCCGCCGGGGAAGCCTGCAAGCCTGCATCCATAGACCAGCCAGTTGTCAAGAGGGGGAAAGGCTGGTATAATCCGATCGTTTCGGATTGTACGGATCTCACCTGTATCTGCTGGTAAGAAGGAGAGGCTTGTGTTCCAGCGCAAAACGCAGACTGAGGGCTTTTGGAGGGATGAGTTCCAGCTCACCGGTCCAGATGTTGCACGCGTCTATGACCTGATTCTGGACGCGGGCAAGCCGGTGCGGCCGTCGGTCTTGGCGCGTGCACTCATTGAGGCAGGATGCCGCCGCGAGGAGGCCGCGATTCAGGCTGAACTCAGCAGAGGCGTGCCCTATCGTCCGGCGGGCTCATACGAGATCGGGACAGAGATCACGTTTCCAGCGCTGGACTATGCATGGGCGACGGTGGTTGGCTCGCGCCCCGGATACAATCCGCAGTACGGTGAGTTTGTCGCGATCCAAGTTCGGTTCGACGGAGATGATCGGACCAGGGAATTTGCATCGAAGTTGCGCGGGAGCCACAGGCTCGACCAGGAGTCTGCCGAGGCAAGCCCGTTCGCTTCGGGAGGAGCCCATTCCCCGGAGGAGCTAACTGAGCTCTTTGGTGGTATTGTTGAGCACAGGATCGCGGCGGGTCTGGCCTCACACGGGGAATTCGTCCTCGTGGGCGAGGGCTGGTTCCTGAGGGAGCTGCTGGTCGGTGTTACCGTTGGCCAACTCAACATTGCCGAAGCGCTGATCGAAGTCAAGGGTATGCCTCTGCCTACGGCGGAGCTTGATGGCGGACCTGGATCTGCCTCTGGAGGCGCCAGAGGAGATCCGGCTGCTGTCACTGAAATGGGCTCTGAAGCTGGATGGTCGATTTGACAACGTCGGAGACAGCGGGCGCGATGTATGGTACCTAAGACGGTCGACCCCGTCAGAGGTGTTGAGCCCGCCCGCCCGACTTACGCTTCGACCCGATGTGTACGACCGCCAGGACATCTCTTCGGAGTTGCTTGCATTGGAGCGCGAGATCGATGACGAGGGAGTAGGCGAGGAAGTGCCTGGAGCGATCCGCCCGATCTATCGCACGAGTGTCACGCTGAACTATCCGCATTGGCGCTCTGGCACGCTGCCTCTGACACCGCGAACGCAGGGGATGTTCCCGCGGCCCACAGATCACCACACGCCGATCGTACTGGTCGATGGTCAAAACGGTGACCGATTCCAGGGTTGGGTAGTCCAGGAAGCCGGCTTTGTCTATGGGCTTCGCGACTTCTACCAGAAGCACGCGCTTCCCGTTGGCGTGTTCCTGAAGCTGGAGCGGACCAGAGACCCAAGGGTGATCACCGTGGACTATGCACCCCAGCGGCTCAAGAGCGCCTGGGTGAAGGTGGTCAGCGCAAGGCCTGGGCAGTTGGGGTTTCAGGTGCGGAAGGTCGCCCTAGCGTGCGAGTTCGACGAGCAGATCATCCTCTCTGAAGACAGCCCTGCGGCAATCGATACCTTACGGGAAGAGGAAGAGACAAGGGGCACGAGTTTGCTGCAACTGATGATCCGCATTGTACAGGAACTAGTGAAGCTTAGCCCCCAAGGCACGGTTCATGCCAAAACCGTCTACAGCGCCGTGAATGTGCTTAGGCGAACGGCGCCGGGTCCGATTTTCGCACTTCTCTCGGTCGAGCCCTGTTTTGCGACAATGGGAGGTGGATACTGGACATTCGACGCGACGAGGATGCGACCTGACATAGTAGTCTGAGAGGGATGAATGCCGGGCTGGACGAGACCGACGACTGACACCAAGTTCCACATTGACCTTGCCTGGTTCGAGCAGACAGGCATGAACTTTCGCGTCTACTTGCTGAGCCACCTCTGCCCGGATTGCAGAGCGCGGTTGACCGACTTCCGTCAGGCAGATCTGATCGACTGGGTGGATGCAGAGACCGGAGAAGTAACCAGGGTTGACGGCTTGTGGCACTCGCTGCGGACCTGCTGCAGTCTGAAGTCTGACTACGTGGACGGGCAGACGCCCACGCTGGCTGCCGTGTCACGAATCCTTCTGGCAAATGGGAATGAGCCGTTGTCGCCCAACGAGCTGGGTGAGCGGCTGCATCGATCGCCCGACGCCATCCTCAGAACGATTGCCGGCCCCCAGGTGCACAACGGGATCAAGCCCTACCGACCGAAGTAGCGAACCAGAGAGGGGAGCCGCGTCCTCAGCTCTTCCCGCTCTTGCGTGGAGTGCGTAGCCCTCGGTTGCGCACCCACCGCAGTATGGCTGGTAGCCGGTATTGGCGAGCGAAGCTGTCCACGGCATCCCGAAGCTGCCCGTGCCCACCGAGGCGCATCTGGAGTCGTGCCCGATTCTCCGCAATCCATAGATAAAGGTCGGCGTCCGTGCGTCCTGGGAAGCGCTTGAGGATGCCTGAGGACTGAATTCGCATAATCATGGGCTGAAAGACGGTTTGATACCAGTCGATGGCCGCCTCGCGCAAGATGGGGTATTGGCGCGAACGCAGCCCCATGTAGAATTGGTGCACCTCAATGTGAAGGAGCAGGCTCCCATACCCCCCCGGGCGAGTCAGGATGATGTGCTGCTCTGGGATCGCTACGTCCAAGGACGTTCTCTCGAGAAAGTCCCCATACTCGGCCTTGAGGATAAGGTCATCCACTGACGTACCTGGCTCTAGTGGCACACGCACGGGGATCTCGATGACACGAGCGCGGATGGTCTTCTGCCCGCGTGCTCGTGCCACTGAGACCCGATGATTGCCGTCCTTTACGAAGTACACGTCGCCGACCCGGAAGACCTCAATGGGAGGCATGTCCCGCTGTTTGCGCAGCTGATCGATGCGAACCCAGCGCTCCGGATCCAGGTGGGATCGAGGCATGAAAGCCCGATTGAAGTCGCGGTATCGTCCAACGCTGCCGCCGATCTTGTCAAGAGGTATCTCCAGGATCTGGGCAGTGCCGGTCGGCTCTGCGAGGTGCAGGCGTTCGCGCACCTCGTCGAACGACAAGAGGTCATCGGAGTGACCTGACACCCCGGCGAATAGGGCCTGCACGAGGGCGCGGCGTCGTGCGGCGTCAAAGGCTTCTTCCGAGGATGTCTTGGCCATGGTGCGCAGTGGATGGTGGCTTACTTGGCCCAGTAGCTGGCAAGAACAAGACACACGGAGAGCCACGTCAGAACGATGAGAATGACGAATGCCGAGATCGCTACTCTCTTGGAACGAGACAGCCGGCGGAAGTGGCTGACCAGATTCTTCATCAGTGCCCCACCTCGTCTGCCGTGCTTGCCGAGTGATCGGAGTCACCGTCTCGGAGGGGAGGAAGCTGCGCTAGGTCGCGCAGGCCAAAGTGCTGGAGGAACTCAAAGCTCGTTCCGTAGAGAATGGGCCGACCCGCACGTTCCAATCTTCCCTGCTCCTCAATCAGTCCCTGGTTGAGCAGTGTCCGAAGCACGCTATCCGAGTCGACTCCCCGAACCGCCTGTATCTCACTCCGGGTAACTGGCTGGCGGTAGGCGATCACGGCCAGCGTTTCGAGGGCCGCGGCAGAGAGCTTGCTTCCGGCTTCGAGACCGAGAAACCGGCGGATGTACTCGGCGGCCTCTGGCGCCGAGACGATCTGAACCAACTGCCCCTTGCGCTGCAGCCGGAACCCTCGGACCTGGTACTCGCTTGCGAGTTGAGCGAGGACGGTGTCGACTTCTTCCGGGCGAGCACCCAAGACAGCAGCAAGCTTGTCAATTGGTACCGGCTCGTCGCTCACGAAGAGCAGGCTCTCGACCAGTGTCTTGAGTGCCAGAGCCGGCGTTTGCTCAATCCCTGTCGTTGGCTCACACGTCATTTCGATCAATTCGCCTCCCGGTGCGGTCTGTGGTAGAATGAAGCTCGTTGGGCACAGAGGAGTTCTCTTTGATGTGCCTCAACGGAAAGCGAGGACTCGTGCGAGAGCGACAAGCGATTCTCCGGCTGGTCATTGCCGTGATGGCACTGGCGGGCTTGGCCTGCGGCCCATGTAACTTGCTGTCTCGCGAGCAACCTACACCATCTCACCAAGTCGCTGTGTCGACGGAAGCCGCCGGTCAACTGGAATCGCGAATACAGCAGAACCTAAGCGGCCAACCGGAGCAGCCCTTTATCCTGCGCATGACTGATGCGGAACTGACCTCTCTACTTGGAACGAAGCTAGCGCAGTACGACGAGTCACCTGTGGAGAACCTGGTCGTTTGGTTTACCAAGGGCAAGCTCTACGCCACGGGCCGACTTGGCAACGTCGTGCCTATCTCAGCCAACGTGTACGTGATTGCCTCACCACGGATCCAGGATGGCAGGATAGTGATCGAGATTGAGAAGCTGTCAGCGGGCTCGGTGCCCATACCCGGGTTCGTCCTCGATGCCGTTACGCGCAGCCTGAACGAGACGATCAATGAAACGCAACTGGATGTCGAGATTACCGCACTGGAGATTCTTGAGGGCGAAGCGATACTAAAAGGCTATCGCAAGCAGCCCTAATCCCTCCGTGCCAGGATGTTCAGAACGGCGCGAATCATGGATCCAGTTGAGCTGTATGCTCCTCCTAGCATGGAGCGAGGCGTGTCTAGTGCTTGGGGTAGGGCGCATGCCGAATCTTGACCTGCACCTTGCCAAGCCTTAGCCCCATTCGCTCCGTTATCACCTCCTTGGTCACGCGGAGCACTTCCTCAGTCTTGACGGGTACGTCGATCTCTGGCGACGTCTCCAGCAGAACGTCGAGGTCCAGGCCACTGCGCCCGTACCTGGTGACGCGCGGAACGGCTCGAACCACGTCGGGTAGCTGATCAATCGTGTAGGCCAGTCGCTGGGAGATGGAATCGACGGCAATGAAGGACTCGCCTCCCTCGAGCTTCTGGGCGCGAATAATCCGAATACGCTTCCGGCGAAACTCCAGCCAGACAAGCAGCAGGCATAGGAGACCGACTACCGCTCCAACCACAACACGTCCGATGGTCCAGAGCGGCCAGCTCTCTTCCTGATATGCCCGCACCGACGCGGAAAGCCACTGGAAGAACCCGGCTGCCGTGTCAAAGCTGCGTTGGGGCGCCGCAACCACGAGGATCGTGGCGAGGATCAGGAGCAAGACAAGTAGGACTACAGCGATGCGGTTGAACGTGTTCATCTTTTCCACACCTCTTTGCAGCGATTATACAAGATTCCTGTGCTTTCGTCCAGCCTGAAGAGCGAGCATGGCGAGGGCAATCACCCAGCCAACCCACGCAGCGCCGCCAATCGCCAGTCCGTGGAAAACGCTTTGGGGGCGGTATTGCATCGTCACCGTGTGCTCGCCGGCATCGAGGGCGACTGCCCGGAAATAGATGTCCGCACAAAGGATCGGTGCCGGCGTGCCGTCGATTTCTGCCTGCCAGCCGGGATAGAAGGCATCGGTGAGTACAAGGTATCCGGGGCTTTCGAGTGTTGCCTTGATCTCGATGCGTTCGGCGCCATACCGGAGAAGCTTGACCTCAGACGCCTCTGTTCCGCTGTAGGCAAAAGACTTGCCCTCTGACTTTGAGGTGCCTGTCAGAACGACTTGCCGGGACGGATCAAAGCCCGGATCGCGCAGAAGAGCGATGGCGCCGACGTCGCCGTCGATGGTCCGAGAACCGTGTACGACGAAAGCACGGCGGAGCGCGGCGAGGTTCTCGTACACCTTCACGTCGCCTGAGTGAACCAGCCTGAGTGCGGGGTTGACGGAGATGCTGATCGATGTCTCCGTCCTGCTGTCGATCAAGCTCATACCCCGGAGCATGACGTGCGGTGCCTCAGAATCGGGAAGCAAGGATCGGATGCGGATCCGGCTGGGCCGGATGACCTTCCCGAGGTCCAGTATTGCTAGATAGTCATTTCCGCTGGGGTTGTCTCGCCAATTGTGGATGACGATCGCCCGGCCGTGGACAACCGAAGCCGGGCCGAACAGCCCTTCGGCCGTCTCGTAGCCGGCGCGCAGCGTGCTCGAAAGGATCGCCGTGTCTCCTGCCTCAACGACGACTTGGGCAACCGGGGTGCCCGCCGGTAGGCCCACGGTCGCCGTCAGGTAGGTCACCACACCCAAGTGCGTCGCCTCAAAGTCGGGGAGATTTGTGAGCTCGGTTTCTCCGAGCGGCACCTGGGCTTCGAGGTCATAGTAGACCCCATCACTCCAGGCATCCTGCAGCTTGTCAGTGATGACGTACCGCACATTGAGCAGGGAGAGAAGCCTGACAGGTGGGATCGACTTGAGTTGTTGGCGTAGCCTGCCATCTGGCCAGATGTCATCGGCGCCGAGGAAGAGGCGCTCAAGTGTTACATAACGGGATGTCGGGAGTAGGCCACCATCGTACCCGTCTACGGAGAAGAGCCTGTAGCGCAAGGGCAAGTTGTAGGCAAGGACCTCTTTCATCTTGGTAGCAACGATCAGATCGTAGATGGCATCCTGAGACAGGGCGGTGGCGAACATCGACTGCAGGTCCGGAAGATCGCCAGGATCGTAGAGGATGTCGGACAAGCTCAGGAAACGGACCGGGCTGTCGTCGTTGCCTGCCAGCAGGTGCGCGCTCGCCGAGCGCATCGAGTCGTAAGCGGCAGGCGCAGTGGGTAGGTTGTAGGCAAGCTTCCGGCCGCAGACGAAGAGCTCAACAAGAAGCAACAGGCCAGCAAGGGGGGCGGCCAAGCGACCGGCTCGCCTCTGCGCCAAGGGCGCATTCGCGATGGCGTCGATGCCAACTGCCGCCAGGAGGGCCATGCCAAATGCGTAGAGCAGAAGCCATCGCGCCGGTGCTCGAAAGAGGCTGATGCCTGGGATGAGCTTGTAGAGAAGGTAGTACACTGGATTGTAGGCGCCGAAGGCCAGAAACACGCCCAGGAATGTCAGACCCAGTGCCGGAAGTGCGAATGAGCGCGTGTCCGGGGCTGGAGGTTGCGGCCGCTGCAGCAAGGCGCGGCGGCGCAGACTCCGGATCGATGAGACGACGCCGAAGCCGGCCAGGGCCAAGCCGCTGAGCCCTACGTAGGCGACGAACTCGCTGAATGGTGGTTTCCATGCAAGGGGGGGCAGGAATGCCCGGAACACCTGGGCGGGCTTGAGCGAAAAAGACACTGCATCGCGGAAGTCGAGTCCACCACTCCGCACTGATAGTCGCGAGAGCTCGATGGTGGGCAGCAACTGACCTGCGGTGAGCAGGAGCGCAAAGAGTAGCATTCCAGCGAGAAGGCCAGGCCCGCGCAGCCAGCCTGCCGCGCGCCTCCAGCCAGCCCCGGTGCTATGCTGTACTCCGCGGAGCAGAGTGTAGCAGCCGGCCGCGGCAAGCACGATATAGGCGGCCTGCGTATGACCTGCGAGTAGAATCAGAGAGATCACTGCACAGCCGAAAACGAAGGCGATCTTCCTGCGATGGCCGGGTGACTTGCTGGTCGCTCCCTCTAGGCAGATGAGGAGCCATGGCATCCAAGCGGATGCGTTGAGTTGGTTGATGTGTTCCACCTGGGCGCCAAGGAAGCCCCCAAGGGCAAAGACGGCGGCGCCAACAAGTGAGGTCAGTGGCCGGCGGCGCATGACCCAGCGAGCGAAAAGGTAGGTACCCGCTCCGGCGATCCAGATGTGGAGCACGATGCTCCAGGCGATCTGCTTTGGTGCTGACAGCCACAGAAAAGGCCAATGCAAGGGGTAGAGAACGGCGACCTGCGAGTTGGCCAGGAGTGGCGCGCCCATGAAGAGGTATGGATTCCAGAGCGGCAGTCGTCCCTCGCGTAGCGCTTCCGATGCAAAGTCACGGTATGGGTAGAAGTAGGCGAAGAGGTCGACACCTGACAGCACCTGATTGGTCAAGACGATCTTCCAGAAGAAGGCTAGGGTGACTGCTGCAAGCATGCCTACTGCCGCTGCGTCCACGATGGCGGACTTTTTGCGCGTGTGAGTTGCCCCGGAGCTGTCTTGGTCAATCATTCTCGCTTCGTTACCTCGTACAGCCAGCCAGTATCCCGGCCTGGTGCGTCGAAGAGCGGGATGGAGAGGGTCTCCAAAGGAACCAACCGGTAGCCGGGTTCTTGCCGCCGGATAAAGTCAGCCATCAGGCTCCCGTCGTCAAGAAGGTAGACTGAGCGGGCTTCCGACCACATGGCCTCCAGAAAGATAGCCCAGTCATCTGCGCTCCAGCTTTCGTAAGGCCGGACGGCATCCCGTCCTGTATACATCATCACCGCCCCGGCGTTAAGAGAGGCGCCGACTACGGCGTCGGAAGGCGTTAGCTCCGCCAGCCGAGCAAATGCTGCGCGTTGGTCGGGTCGTACGTAGCCGAACGATGCCCATCCGGGTTTCCACAGATTCGTCGACCATGGCCCAACGTGCGAGCGCCAGGCTCAAGACCACCCAAGCCACGATTGTCGGGCTCAGAACAACCGGCCCCAAGCGCCTCGGCCCCGATCGGAGCGCGTGGCGCTGCGTGAGGCTGCGGACGAGGCTCACTGCACCGAAGCTCACCGCGATGTTGACCAGTGGAAAGAGGGAGATGAGGTCTCGGAGGCGTAGGAAGCGGTAGGTGAGGTGCACCAGGAGCACGGCGACGAAGGCACCAGCCAGCATGGTGAAGGCTCGCCGATGGTGTCGGGCCAGGAGGCAGCAGCCGAGCAGAGCGAAAGGGGAGAGGTAGCCCCATTCGCCGGCGACCGACATGTCTCTGAGAGCCTGGAGGGCCATCGGCCCAATGTGCCGGATGGCCATGGAAGGCAGTTCTGTTGTCTCGGTGGCGAAGAGGCCCCCAAAGACGCGCCAGCGATAGATCGCGTCTGGGATTGCCATGATGGCAGCGGAGGCCGAGAAGGTTAGGACCGGCCAGAGTCGCGTGAGGTGATTGCCCTGCTTCCGTTGCTTCAGGACGGGAGCACGGGGCTGCCCGTCCCGCCCCATATGGGCGCCTGCGAACCACAGGCCAACGGCGACCGGCAGGAGTAGGACCAGTTGCGTATGGCGCACCCAGTAGGCCCAAGCGAAGGAGAACCCACCCAGTACGAGAGCTGAGAATGCAAGGCGAGGACTCTCTTCGAGCAGGCGTGTGGCGCGAAGGACAAACACCAGGGTGAGAACCGTGAAGAGCTGGGCAGACGCATCGGCCATAGGCACGAGCAGGCGGTCTACGTGTTCAGGGGATGTGGCCGTCAGCGCTATCGCCAGGGCGCCGGTCACGTAGCGCACAGGTTTGGACTCTCCCCGTAGGATCTCCGACACCAGGGCCCACGTCGCAGCGAGCGCCAGCAGGGCGATCACAGGGGTTGTCAGGTAGAGCCCGACTTCGCCAAGAAGCCGATGCCCTCCGGCAAGCAGCACGGATGCGCCGGTCGCCCAGACGCTGGGCGAGTCGCCCAGTGCGTTGACTGGCAGGTGATAGCCGCTGGGGAGAAGGGGACCCCAGGCAATACCCAAAGGCGCTACTTGCCGGAACAGGGAGAAGCGATGCAACAAAGTACCGCGGGCAGCCAGATCCACAGCCATCTGGGCGTAGGCATACGGATCGCTGCCTGTCGTGCCGTGGGTCCGCTTGCCCAGATAGACACCGACCGTCCAGGCCGAGGTGGACAGCAGAAGCAGAATCACCGCCCACTGCCAAGCCCCATTGCCACGCTTCGGCTCGTGTGGCACGAGGATGGCGTCTGTGGGCACGGGCAATGAGCGAGCGTAAAAGATCTGGCACAACCAGGAATAGGCCACACTCGCAAGTAGGATGCCGTCCACATAGAAAAGCGAGGTCATCGGGTTGGGGAATGAAAGGCCCTGCCAGCCCACTACGGTGATCCCGAGCTCACGGTAGATCGCTGCGAGTATGGTCACAAGGTATCCGGCCAAGAGCGGCGTTAGCGGCAGCAGACTGGGGCTTTGGTGGCGCAGAAGGGATGGGAGCTGCGGGAGAAGAAGCACGAGCAGAACTGCCGGGGCAAGCCAGGCGGGCGATCCGAACCTGGCCTGGAGAACAAGCACGATGCCGGCCAGGTGGAGACAGCAGCCAAGCGCGAAGCCCAGATATCGGCTCTGCGTCCGGCGGCGATCGTTTGAGGTGCCGGCGGGCGAGACCGTCTCGGCCGGGCGTAGAAGGGCGAGCACCCGCAGCTGGTTGTTCAGCCACTTCGGCGTCGGCCCATTTCGCATGTGATATGCAGCCGCTCCTACGAGCGCCAGTGCAGCCAGAAAAGGGGGCCAGATGCGTGCCGACCAGCCCGGCCAGCCGAGGAACCGCCCGACAATAGTGACGAGACCGGCAAGTGACACGCAGAGCTCAAACCAGCCATATGGCTGCCAGGAGACCAGCATCTCACAGGGGCCCAACGCTGTGCCCTTGTTGCGCCTGGAGGACGTGAAGAGCAACTGGATCGCCAATGCGACTCCGGCCAGGAAGGCCAAGCCCAGGGCTGCATAAGCAATCCAGAGCCGCCCCGGCGGCCCAGGCTCGGCTACCACCCAGTACTCCGGACTCAGCAGGCGTCTGACCAGACTCATGGCCCGACTAGCCGGTAGAGTCGAAAGGAGATGGAATTGTCGCGCCGTGGTGTCTCGTAGACTGCGGCCAGACTTATGCCAGCGCCCGCGAGGGCAACGACCGCAGGCGAGCCATCTTTCCAGCTTGGGAAGACGATGTATCTTGGCTCTCGCCGGTAGGATAGAGCGTCCTGGACCAGATCGGGGGTGCCGGGGTACCAGTGGATGTGCAAGGGCGCGCCGTACAGGTAGAGCCTGTAGTGGTAGCCCAGCCAGTGATCATAGAGGACCGAGCCAGCGGGTAGCTGCTCACGAGCGTAGGCGGCCAGGTCATCCATGCCGTCGTAGGCGCCGTGATCTCCGCCGATGGGTAGATGTCCTCGTAGCGAGGCAAGCACAGGGCTGGCCGAGCCAACCAGCACAACAATGACCACACAGGGGAGACCGGCAGCGCGCCAGCGCCCGGTCGGTAGCAGGTGGCCTGCCGAAACAAGGGCTCTGGCAACCAGAAGCGCTACCAGCGGCAGGATGATGAGTAGGTAGCGATCCCAAAGCTGGATTTCCAGAAGCCAATGTGCAAGCAGGAAGAGGACAATGAAGAGGAGGATGGCAAGGGACCTCGCACTCAGGTCATGGGTGTGGCCCAAGACCGAGCGTGTGTTCAGCGACGGCGCAGCCCCCCTGCGTCGAAGGCCCGCAAGCCCGGCCGCACAAGCCAAAGCGGCGAGCGCGCTGAGGAAGAGCCCCTTGAGCCAGGGCGAAGGCCAGAAATCCTCCGCCAGTTGGAGCCAGGAGCGTGCCCTGTCGCCAAGTTCGGAGAGAGGGGCAAAGCGCAGTCCACCGTAGCTGATGACCGACTGCTCGAAGAAGCCAGGGCGCTGATCCCTCGCCTGATCCCAGGCACCCATCCCGCCAATCACTGCGCCAAAGCCCACCAGGAAGAGCAGCCACGGCATCCAGCGGTGGCCTTGCCGTCGAGGTCCAGGAACTCGATGCAGGGCTGATGCGCCGGAAAAGAGGACCAGCGGAAGAAAGAGCAAGCCTTGTTGCTTGGTTGCTGCGGCGAGACCCGCCATGACACCCGCAACGCCCAGATGGCCGCTGCTGGCTGCGAGCAGCGCCCCAAGAATCCAGGTGGTGAGCAGAGGATCGACGAACGCCGTCGGGCCGAACGAGACCGCGAAAGGAGAGACGGCCACGAGCAAGGCCGCCAGTAGGCCGGTCGAAGCGCTCTTGTAGAGCCGAGTGCCCAGGGAGTAGAGCAGGGCGATAGTCACAATGCTGGCGAATAGACTTGGCAGCCGAGATTCCGTCTCGATCTGTCGAATCTCGGCGCGGCAACCGGTTGACACACAGGCCAGCGGCCCACCGACAATGGGCGTATGCGGCTCGGGTGCAGGCAGGGATACTGCCTGCGGGCGAACCGGCCCCAAGATCGCAAGGGTCAGCGCGAGAGTGTAGGGGAATAGGGGAGGCTTGTCTACAGGCTCGCGATCGAGCATCGGATCGGAGCCGGACGCGATCTGGAGGCCCCAGTAGCCATACAGGGCCTCGTCTTCCATCGCCCGGTTCTGGTCCAGCATAGCACACCGGAGGAACGTACCAAGCAGGAGGATTGCCATAATGGGGACGGGTCGCCACGGGGCCGCGTGTTTGGCCATGGACAAGGGGCGATCCGGGCGTAGGTCTCTAGTCGACAAAGCGGTACTTGAGCAGCGTCCAGAAGGCAACGGGGGCATCGCGCCAGGTGATCTTCTTTCCCTCGTGGAAATCGCGCCCTCGATAGGAGATGGGGACTTCGAGGATGTGGTGGCCGCGCTTGAGTAGCTTGGCTGTGATCTCGGGCTCGAACTCGAACCGGCGCGAACGGAGTGGAATACCCCTCACGATGTCGGCGCGGAATGCCTTGTAGCAGGTTTCCATGTCTGAGAGAACAGCGCCGTAGAGCAGGTTGGTCGTGACTGTGAGGAGCCTGTTGCCGAGCCCGTGCCAGAAGAGCATAGCCTGAGGAGAACCCGAGAACCGGCTCCCGTACACGATGGTCTGCTCGCCCCTGGCAATCGGCTCGATGAGGTCCGGATAGTCGCGCGGGTCGTATTCGAGGTCCGCGTCCTGGATGAGGAGAATGTCCCCTGATGATTGGGCAATGCCTGAGCGGACGGCTGCTCCCTTTCCCTGGTTGACCGGGTGGCGAAAGACCAGGAGGTCGCCAGCGTGTGCCTCGTCTGCCAGGATCTCTGTGGAGCCATCTGTCGACCCATCGTCGATGGCGAGGATCTCTTTCTCCATGTCGTTGGGAAGCTCGACAGCGCGCACTTGGCGGATGATCTCGCGCAGCGTGGCATGTTCGTTGTACACCGGCATGATGATGGTTAGTTTCACGGGACCTCCTGGTCCGAAGATCACCGGGCTATTATAGATCAGCCGGTGTTCGACGGCAAGAACGAGGAACTGCAATTGGCGATTGCGGTCCTGAAAGAAGGGTGCTAGAATAGCAGCCATGGCCATCTACGTCGATGTATCGTCCGCAGTTCATGCCAAGGCAGGGATTGGACGCTATGCGGGGAGCCTGGCCAGAGCACTGGTGGCTCGTGCGCCGGACCAGTTTGCCCTCTTCTACAATCGCGATGCCGGCAGCCGTCTGCCGCCCGAGCTGGGGCATGTGCCGTCGAGGACGGTACGAGCGGGGTACAAGCCGTGGCGCATGGCGGTCTGGATTGGGCAGTTGGCGCGCGTCGGCTTTGACCGGCTGGTGCCGGGGGCCGAACTGTTCCATGCGACAGAGCACCTGCTGCCTCCCTTGCGGGGGGTGTCGACCGTACTGACAGTTCATGACATGATCTTCCGGCTGTTTCCAGAACACCAGAAGCGGCTCAACTACTGGTATCTGAATGCCACGATGCCCATGTACTGCCGGCGCGCCGGTGCGATCATCACCGTGTCGCAGACCAGCAAGCAGGATATCGTCAGCCACTACCGGCTCGATCCCAGCAAGATCACTGTCGTACATGAGGCCGCCTCACCCGAGTTCACGCCGGCAGATGCGGCAGCGGTGGAGGGTGTGCGCCACAGGTATGGCCTGCCTGAGCGGTACCTGATCCATGTTGGGACGATCGAGCCCCGAAAGAACCTGACGCGCCTTGTCGAAGCGCTGCAGATGCTACGCGAGCAAGGGGTCCGCATTCCGCTCGTGGTCGTGGGCGGCAAAGGATGGCTCTACGACGAGTTCTTCCGGAGGTTGGCTGAGTTGGAGGTTCGCGACTCGGTGCTTTTCCCAGGGTATGTGCCGGCCGGGGACTTGCCGCCGCTCTACTCGGCTGCTGCCGCGGCAGTGGTCCCGTCGCTCTATGAGGGGTTCGGCCTGCCCCTGCTCGAGGCGATGGCATGTGGTACCCCCGTGATCTCTTCGACGGCCTCCTGTTTGCCAGAGATCGGGGGGAATGGGGCCCGCTACTTCGAACCGACTAGTGTGCCGGCGATGGCCGAGGCGATACGTTCGGTTCTTGCGGATGACGGTCTACGGGCCGAGATGCGCGCTCGGGGTCTGGCGCATGCTTCCGGCTTCTCTTGGGAAAGGGCGGCCGAAGAGACGATGGCAGTCTATCGTCGTCTGCTGAGCTCAGGTGCGGTGGGGTAATGGAAGTCCAGTCTCTGATTCGCTCCGGTGCCTACTACGACTCGCTGGTCCTCATGCAGCTTCAGCAGGCATTGTCTCTTCTGCCGGGGGTATCGGAGGCCGGAGTTGTCATGGGCACGCGGGCCAGTCGCGAGATCCTGGCGCGGAGTGGGCTGCTGACAGAGCGACTGGAATCCGTCCGGCCTGACGATCTTGTGGTCGCGATCAGGGCCCAGAGCAGGGAGGCGGCCGAGGCGGCGCTGGCACGCGTGGACGAGCTACTCCGCCGGCCAGGAAGCGCAGGTGAGCACGAGTATGTGCCGAAGAGTCTTGAGACGGCGTCGAGGCTGCTGCCTTCGGCGGACTGGGTGCTCATCTCGGTGCCGGGACGTGATGCTTCGGGCGTTGCACGCCGAGCACTCGGCTTGGGCAAGCACGTGTTCCTTTTCAGCGACCACGTCCCGTTGGGCGAGGAAGCTGACCTAAAGGGGGAGGCAGAGAGGCGTGGGCTCTTGCTCCTTGGCCCAGAGTGCGGGACGGCGATCGTCGGCGGTGTTGGCTTCGGCTTCGCGAACCGGGTGAAGCGGGGACCGGTGGGCCTGGTTTCGGCTTCAGGCACTGGCTTGCAGCAGGTGAGTTGCCTGGTCGGCCGGTGCAGTGGTGTCAGCCATGCCCTGGGGACGGGGGGCCGCGACCTGGCAGACGAGGTGGGAGGAGTGGCCAGTCTGCAGGGACTGGACCTGCTTCGGCGAGACATCGAGACGCGGGCGATCGTCCTGATATCAAAGCCGCCCTCCGTGACCGTGGCAGACCGGCTGCTGGAGGAGGCGCGAAGGGCGGGGAAGCCGGTCGTCGTGCTCTTTCTTGGACACGCCGCACCTGCCCGCCGCGTTGGCAACCTATTCTTTGCGTCAACCCTCGAAGATGCTGCCGGACTCGCGATCGAGCTGGTGAGACACGAGGAGCCGAGCCCTGCGGAAACTGCGCCTTCTCAAGCCAACTCCAATGGGCTTGGCGATTTGTCCTTCGCTCGAGGGCAGCGGTACGTGCGTGGCCTCTATTCCGGGGGGACCCTCGCGTGGGAGGCACAATCTCTCCTCCGTGGCCATGGCCTGGCCGTGTCTTCGAGTGTTCCGGTGGGCTCAGAGCCCAATGACCCGTCCGCCGGGCGTGATGCTGGCCCGGGGCACAGGGTGCTAGACCTGGGGGCGGAGCAGTTCACGCAGGGCCGGCCGCATCCCATGATGAGCAACGACGTGCGCATCCGCCTGCTCCTCCAGGAGGCACGTGACCCGGAGGTTGCGGTTATCCTGCTCGATGTGGTGCTGGGCGATGGCGCGCATCCTGACCCGGCGCAGGAGATTGCGAGCGCCGGGTCACAGGCCATTTCGGACGCGCGGCAATCGGGAAGGCGCCTCGAAGTGATTGCGGTTGTGGTGGGAACCTGTGATGACCCCCAGGGCCTCGAGTCGCAGGCGAAGCAGTTGGAGGCGGCCGGCATTCGCGTGTTTCTGGGAACCGAGGCAGCGGTTGGGCACGCAGCGAGCCTGGCACGTGCTCTGGAGGATAGCCGGCCTCTTAGCCTGCCGGTGCCGGTCCCGCTGACGGCGCTGAAACCTCCGGCTGCGGTGCTCAATGTCGGCCTGGAGTGGTTTGCCGGCGGCCTGCTGGCGCAGGGTGTGCAGGTGCTGCAATTGGATTGGAGGCCTCCGGCAGGTGGGGATGACAGGCTGCAGGGTATCCTGGAGCGGATGAAAGGGCATGGGGCATAGCAGAGGTGAAAGAGCATGTGGCTGCCTGCGTACAGATCGCCGTGCAGGCGAACCAAGTGCAGGCCAATGTGGCGAAGGGGGCCACCTGGCTCGAACGTGCGGTGAGGGAGCATGGTGCCGAGTTGATCGTTTTTCCGGAAACAATTACCACGGGCTTTGTCACTGGGCTGGACGTGGAAATGCTATGGGAGCTGGTCGACGACGTGCCAGGCGCCACCACTCGCGACGTGCAAGAGGCAGCCAAGCGCCTGAGGGTGCACGTCGTGTGGCCGACATACAGGAGGGGCCCGAATCGGCGAACTGTCTACAACTCGGCGGTGCTGATTGGCCCAGACGGTGAGATCATAGGGATATACGACAAGACGCACCCCTTTCCGACAGAACGACAGGAGTACGGGGGTTGGACCAAAGCCGGATGCCGGGCCGACGTGTTCGAGACGCGGCTCGGCGCGATCGGAATGATCATCTGCTATGACGGGGACTTTCCTGAGGTGTGCCGGCTGTTGGCGGTGAAGGGGGCAGAGATCATCGTGCGGCCATCTGCGCTGCTTCGAAGCTTCGATATCTGGCACCTGACGAATTCCGCGCGGGCGTACGACAACCATGTCTATGTGGTTGCGACAAACTCGGTTGGCCCCGATGCGGGGGGCAACAACTACTTCGGCCACAGTATGATCGTGAACCCGATCGCCTGGAGGCTGGCGCAAGCGCGAGGAGTCGAGGAGATCGTGTCTGCAAGGCTCGATCCTGAGCCAATGAAGTACGTCACTTGGGGCAGCAAGAGCGAACAGGTGTTCGATCACCTGGAGGATAGGAACCTAGCCCTGTACGAGGAGATCCTGAGAGAGGCACGCTCGCGCTTTGCCATCGGAGGACGCACGCGCAAGCCGCCGGAAGGAGTCGACTGAGATGAAGATCGACAGGGCGAATACCGAGGCGGTCGGGCGGATGATGGAGGCCCAGCCGGTTCTGGTGGGGCTGCATGCGGCACGTGAAGTGGTCCCGGGTATGCACGAGGACCTGATTCTGCACGCCGGCCCGCCCATCACGTGGGGGCGGATGGCCGGCCCCATGCGTGGAGCGGTCGTCGGCGCACTCTTGTTTGAAGGACGCGCAAAGACCGAGGAAGAGGCGGTGACCCTGGCTGCCGCCGGCGGCATCAGGCTAGAGCCGTGCCATCACCACCGGGCCGTGGGTCCCATGGCCGGCGTGACCACTCCATCGATGCCGGTGTATGTGGTCGAGAACCGCACCCACGGCAACCGCGCATTCTGCAACCTTAACGAGGGCTATGGGAAGGTTCTCCGGTTCGGCGCCTTCAGCCCCGAAGTGCTCGACCGGCTGGCATGGATGCGGGACGTAGCGGCGCCGGTATTGTCTGCTGCCATCGAGGCAGCCGGGGGAATCGACCTGCGGGCACTCATCGCCGAGGCACTGCAGATGGGCGACGAGGGGCACAACCGAAACCGGGCGGCATCGAACCTGCTGTTGAAGGCTCTCGCGCCCTCGGTAGCCAGATGCGCTCCAACTAGTGAGATTGCATCGAGTGTGCTGCAGTTCATGGCGGACAATGCGATTTGCGCGCTGAACCCGATCATGGCTGCCTGCAAGGCCATGGCCGATGCCGCGGAGACGGTAGAGGACAGCACGATGGTCTACGCTATGGCGCGCAACGGAACGGACTTTGGGATCCGGGTGAGTGGCTTGGGCGAGCGGTGGTTCACGGCGCCGGTCGCCGTGCCCCACGGGCTCTACTTCCCAGGCTTCCGGGCCGAAGACGCGGCGGGCGATCTCGGAGACAGCACGATCACGGAAACGGCCGGGATCGGTGGCTTTGCCATGGCGGCGGCGCCCGCGATCGTGACGTTTGTAGGGGGTTCACCAAAGGACGCGACCAACGCCACCCTCGAGATGTACGAGATCACCGCAGCCGAGCATCGCTACTTCTCCATCCCTGCGCTTGGCTATCGTGGGACACCGGTTGGGATTGACATCCGCAAGGTGGTGGAGCTCGGCATCTCTCCGCGGGTGAATACCGGAATAGCGCACCGGGAGCCGGGGGTAGGCCAGATTGGAGCAGGGCTTGTGCGACCGCCCTTGGCCGCGTTTGAGGATGCCCTCGTGGCATACGCCGAAAGGTACGGCTACTAGCCGGGAATATACTGTGCGATCCCACGGAGGGAGGACGGATTCCATGAAGCTAATCGATCTTACCATCCCGCTTGGCATAGCCACACCGGCCTGGCCTACGTATGAGCCGCTTCAGGTCAAGTACTTCAAGCGGCTGGCACCAAACGGTGCGAATGGGCAGCTGCTCACGCACTCCAACCACTTGGGGACCCACCTGGACGGAGAGATCCACTTTTTCACGGCCGGCAAAGACATTGCGGACCTGGAGCTCAATGACTTCCTGGTCGGGCCGGGCGTGGTCGTGGACCTGTCGGACGCCGTGGGCGATTACCATATCTACACGTCCAAGATGGTCGAAGATCGAGTCGATGTGCAAGAGGGCGACATCCTGATCATCCATACTGGCTATCACCACTTTGGCTGGGACCAGCCTTATGCGGACGAGATACGGTATATGGTCCAGCACCCCGGCCCGGATCGGGAGTTCGCAGAGTGGGCGAAGGCCAGGAAGATACGATGGATTGGGGTCGATTGTGGAAGCGCAGATCATCCCATGAACACCATCATTCGGACGTGGATGCCGCGGCAGGCGGCGGAGGCCGACAAGTTATTCCGCTCCATGTATGGCGAATCGCTGGAAGACAGGTTCGAGCCGGGCAAGTACCAGCTCATGCATATTGAGATGTTTCCGCATCACATTGTCCACGCAGAGTGCATCGGAGGGGACATCGACGTTCTCGTCAACCGGCGGGTGACGATCGGGTTCTTCCCTTGGCGCTTTGTTGCCGGTGAGTCGTGCATTGGACGGTGTGTGGCGTTCGTGGAGGATGATGTCTACGGTGAGCTCCTTGCCAAGAAGGCCAAGATGCCTGCAACCAGATTTGGCGACTGCTACGACCCTAGTCACGTCGCGTCCATCGAGCGCCTTACCAAGAGGGGCTAGCCCTCGAAGCCGCACGGGAGAAGGGGATAGGCAATGCTGGCTCTGGAGGGCATTCGCATACTGGATCTGAGCCGCGCGCTGGCCGGGCCGTATTGCACCATGATGCTCGGTGACCTGGGGGCCGACGTAATCAAAGTGGAGCGTCCAGGGTCTGGGGACGACAGCCGGGCATGGGGGCCGCCCTTCGTGGGAGAGGCATATGGCCCGTACCCGGGCGAGTCGACATATTTCCTGTCCGCCAACCGAAACAAGCGGGGCATCACCCTCAACCTGCAAAGCCCAGGCGGACAGGAGATCGTGCGGCGGCTGGCCATGCTTTCGGACGTGCTGGTCGAGAATTTCCGCACGGGCGTGCTGGATGGGCTTGGGTTGGGCTATGCTGCGCTGAGCCAGGCGAATCCCCGCCTGGTCTACTGCTCAGTCAGCGGCTATGGGCGTACCGGGCCGTGCGCCGATTGGCCGGGGTACGATTTCGTTCTCCAGGCCGAGGGCGGGCTGATGGGGATCACCGGCCCGGAGGATGGGCCCCCCTACCGGGTCGGTGTCCCAATAGTGGACATAACGACTGGGATGTTCGCGGCCACGGCCATCCTGGCCGCGCTGCGGGCGCGTGACCTGAACGGGCAAGGGCAATTGGTGGACGTATCGCTCCTGGATTCGGAAGCGGCGCTCTTGACGAATGTGGCAGCAAACCACCTGATCGGCGGAGAAGAGCACCGGCGCCTGGGAAACCGGCACCCGACCATCACGCCCTATGAAGCGTTTGCTGCACGTGATCGCTGGTTTGCGCTGGGGATTGCCACCGAGCGACAGTGGGCCACATTGTGTGAGGTGATCGGGTGCCCCGATCTGAAAACCGATCCACGATTTGCCGGCAACGCGTCCAGGGTTGCCCATCGTGAGGTGCTGCGCCGCGAGTTGGAGGAAGTGTTTGCGAGGCGCGATGCGAATGAGTGGCTGGACGATCTGCGGGAGGTTGGGTTGCCCTGCGGGCCGATCAACTCGATCCCCGATGTCTTCTCTCATCCCCAGGCTGAGGCACGGCAATTGGTGGTCGAGGGCGACCACCCGACGGCGGGGCGGCTGCGCATGCCCGGGTTTCCCTACAAGTTGGAGGCTACACCTGCGCTGGTCCGGCGCCCGCCTCCGACCTTGGGGCAGCACAACTGCGAGGTGCTCGGCGAGCTGCTGGACTATGCGGCGGCGGATGTCGTCGACCTGAAGGCGCGAGGCGTGATCTGATCTGCGGTCCTGCAGGATAGGCGAGGCGCGGGCATGGGCGCCAGGGCACCAGGGTCGCGGAGACTGGAGGGAGAAGGCATGCTGGCACGACCAGGGTTGCCAAGCTTCGACTACGTGCGAGCAACCTCAGTCGAGGATGTGAGCAATCTCCTGTTGGAGCATGGAGCTTCCGCGAGGTTGCTGATGGGGGGGACCGACCTGTTTCCTCGGATGCACGAGGGACTGCTGCGCCCGCACTTGGTGGTAGACGTGAAGAGCGTGCCGGGGCTGCGCGACATTGGATACGACACGCAAGACGGGCTATTCATCGGGGCGGCCGCCAGCCTGAATAAGGTTGCTGGCCATCCCGATGTGCAGGAACACTACCCCCTACTGGCCGAGGCGGCGAACTCGGTGGCTTCCTACCAGGTGAGGAACCGTGCCACACTGGGCGGGAATCTCTGCAATGCGTCGCCGGCTGCTGATATGGCGCCGGCCGCGTTGTGCTTGGATGCACAGGTGGAGCTCTACGGCGCGGCTGGGTACCGGCGCGTGCTTGTGGAGGATCTCTTCCTGGGCCCCGGCAGGACGGCTCTGGGACCGGGCGAGCTCATGGTCGCCGTGCGGTTCCCGGCGCCGCGAGCGGGGAGCTACGGCAGGTACATCAAGCTAGGTCGCAATAGGGCCGGCGACCTGGCGATCGTGGGAGTTGCCGTGTACGGGTATCCGGATACGGCCAACCAGGTCAGTGGCTGTCGCTTTCGCATAGCACTTGCCTCGGTGGCGCCGGTGCCGATGCGCG
Organism: uncultured Chloroflexia bacterium; assembly: GCA_963701775.1. Taxonomy (GTDB): domain Bacteria; phylum Chloroflexota; class Anaerolineae; order JAAYZQ01; family JAAYZQ01; genus DAOQVR01. The sequence goes on along the minus strand of CAVPBH010000015.1, from coordinate 588,764 downwards.
CAGTCGCGGCCGAAGAGGCGCTGGCGCAGGGTTCCATGGCAGAGGAGCGGCTTCAGGCAGCCGCGGACGCTGCCAGCGAATCGGCCAGCCCGATCGACGATGTGCGCGCGAGCGCAGCGCTACCGGAGAGAGATGGTGAGAAACCTTGTGCTGCGATGCTTGCGCGACGTCACTGCGCGACTGAGCCGAGGAGAGGGTGGCAGGGGCTTGTTGCGCGGCCGGGAGGGCGCATGACCAGGCATACCATCGCGGTTCGTGTAAATGGCGCCCTCGAGCGATTTGAGGTGGAGTCGAACCTGACGCTGCTCCAGATGCTGCGCGAGCGGCTTGCCCTCACGGGCACCAAGAACGGCTGCGAGGCGGGCGAGTGCGGCGCGTGTACTGTCTTGGTGAACGGAGAGCCTGTCAATGCTTGCCTGGTGCTGGCGGTCGAGGCGGATGGCTGTGAGGTACTGACGGTGGAGGGACTCGCTCCGAACGGGCCGTTGTCCGCATTGCAGGCGGCCTTTTCCGAGCACAACGCGGTGCAATGCGGCTTCTGCACCCCGGGGATGCTCATCTCGGCTTATGCGTTGTTGAAGCGCAACGCTCATCCCACAGAAGCCGAGATACGCGAGGCGTTGGTCGGCAACCTCTGCCGCTGCACGGGGTACGTGAGGATTGTCGAGGCGATTCAGGCAGCAGCAGGGGAGGGCGCTTAGCCATGAGCAAGCTGACCCATGACCCGGTAGGGAAGAGCGTGCTCCGCGTCGATGCCATCGACAAGGTCACCGGCGCGGCCCTGTTTGCCGATGACCTCCAGTTTGGTCCAGGGCTGCTCTATGGGCGGCTGGTGCGAAGCCCTTTTGCCCACGCGCTCATCCGGTCGCATCGACGTTTCGCAGGCACTGGCTTTGCCGGGCGTACGATCTGTCGTGACCGGCCGCGAGGTGACGGCACGGATTGGCCTGTACCTGGTCGACCGCCCGATTCTTGGCCGGTGACCGGGTCCGGTATGCCGGCGAGCCTCTTGCCGGGGTGATAGCCACGACAGAGGATACGGCCCAATGCGCTGCTGACCTTGTCAAGGTTGAGTACGAAGAGCTGCCGGCTGTCTTCGATCCTGAGGAAGCGATGCAGCCATCGGCGCCACTCCTGCACCCGGACCTCGGCAAGTACAAGGTGGCCGGGTTCATCTTTCCGGAGCCGGGCACGAACGTCTCCGAGCACTTCAGGTTGCGCAAGGGCGATGTCGACGCAGCGTGGCCGCAGTGTGGGTACGTGGAGGAGGGCACGTTCCGGCTTCCGCATATCCAACATGTGCCACTCGAGCCACATGTCGCTGTGTCCTTGTGGGAAGCGTCTGGGCAAGTGACGCTCTGGACCTGCTCGCAGTCCCCCTTTGCTCAACGGGATCTGATTGCTCAAAGCCTGGGGATTTCGCACGGAGACCTCCGAGTCGTGTCTCCGTACGTGGGCGGGGGATTTGGCGGCAAGGCCGGAGTTTCCATGGAGGCGTGTGCCGTCGTCCTCGCCCGGGCAGTCAAGGGGCACCCGGTGAAGGTGCGCATGACCAGGGAAGAGGAGTTCGTCTGCACCACGGTGCGGCAGAGCCTCGTGGCGCGGCTCAAGGTGGGATGTGATGCCGAAGGAAACCTGCTGGCGATGGAGGTCCTGTATCTGTTTGGAGGTGGCGCCTACAACGACTATGGCGTGAACATCGTCCGGGCAGCGGGATATTCCTGTACGGGGCCGTATGATGTTCCGAATGTGAAGGGGGATGCCTACTGCGTCTACACCAACCAGCCAATCGGCAGCGCAATGCGGGGCTTTGGCATGCCCGAGATCCACTGGGGTATCGAACAGGTGATGGACCGGCTTGCGGCGAAGGCGCGACTGGACCCTGCTGATTTCAGGCGCCGAAATTGCGTTCGAACGGATGACTCGATCCTGACCGGCATGCAAATGCCTCCCGTCAACCTGGCGGCCTGCATCGATCTAGCCACGCAGGCGGTGAGCTGGGAGAAGAAGGAGGCCGCCTCGGCACCGCACAAGAGACGCGGCAAGGGCCTGGCGATCATGTGGAAAGCGCCGGCTATGCCGCCCAACCCCGGCAGCGCTGCCATTGTTCGCTTCCAGGAAGATGGAACTGTGCACGTGTCGATCGGCGCACAGGATCTGGGCCAGGGGGCATTCACGGTAATGGCGCAAATCGCGGCCCAGGCTCTAGGTGTGCCTTTCGAGTGGGTGCGGGTGTCGTTGCCGGTAGACACCCGGTACAGCCCGTATGAATGGCAGACGGTGGCCAGCCGCATCACCTGGTCAACAGGCAATGCGGTGCGCGCCGCGGCCGAGGATGCGCGCCGTCAGATCCTCGAGATCGTTGCCGAACACTGGGGAGAGGACACTCGTGACCTCGACATCAAGGAGGGCAGGGTCATCTCGTATCGCTCCGAGGAGGAGCTGCCGCTTAGGGATTTTGTCGTCTATGGGCTGCCGAATCCCGGCTACGATGGCTGGAAAGGCGGGCCGATTGTCGGCCAGGGGCGCTTCATGCCGTCATACGTGACGAACCTTGATCCTGAGACCGGTCAGGGTACACGCGCTGTGGTCCACTACACTGTCGGGGCTCAGGCCGTGGATCTCGAAGTGGACTGCGAAACAGGCCAGATTGAGATACTCCGGATCGCAAGCGTCTACGATGTGGGAAAGGCTATCAACCCGGACCTCATAATGACGCAGATCGAAGGTGGGGCGGTGCACGGTCTCAGCTCGGCCTTCGAGGCATTGCGGTTCGACGCGCATGGCAAGGCGGTGAACGCGAACTTGCGCGATTACCGGATTGCGTCTGCTGTGGATGCCCCGAAGCGCATCTACGGGGGCTTTGTGGAAACGCCTCTTGAAGATGGCCCATGGGGAGCGCGAGGCGTGGGCGAGCATGTCATGGTGCCCACGGCGCCGGCGGTGGCCAATGCGTTGTACGATGCTCTCGGCCTACGCTTCTCTGACCTGCCTCTGTCGGCCGAGAAAGTGTACATGGCACTGAACGCAGCAACGCGTCGGGGCATAGCCGGACAACCTACTTGACATGCGCACGAGGCTATGCTATATGTCTCCCAGCCCCAAGACGTTGGCTTGACAGGCGACATACGCCGGGCGAACAGCGACAATGGCGTCCTTGGGATCCTGGCACTGGACAGAGGAAGGCTATTTCATTCCAGTGGCGTTCCTCTGTCTTCTTAAGAGCTCAGCAAGCCACGCCTGATACGGCAAGGCAGATACTACGTTGTGAGAGACTCGCACATGATAATCCTCGTGCTGAACTGCGGAAGTTCGTCGGTCAAGTACAAGCTGTTCGACTTGGACAGTGGCGCGGAGACAGTGCTTGCCAGCGGGATTGTCGAGGAGGTGGGACTCGGTAGCCCGAGCCTGACGCACCGGCGCCCCGGGCAAGAGAAGGTGGTGCGGACAGGGCTGCAGGTCAGAGACCACAGAGATGCAATCCAGATGGTGCTCAGGGTCCTGGTGGAGCCGGCCTTGGGCGCTCTGAGTAGTGTGCAGGAATTGCAGGCTGTGGGCCATCGTGTGGTGCATGGGGGAGAGCGTTTTGCGTCGTCTGTGCTCATCGACCACCAGGTGATGGAGGCACTCCACCAAAACATCCCGCTGGCTCCATTGCATAACCCGCCGAACATTCAGGGCATCGAGGCAGTGGACGGCCTGCTGCCCGACGTACCGCAAGTTGGCGTGTTTGATACGGCGTTCCATCAGACAATGGAGGAGCCGGCCTATCTGTATGCCATTCCGCTCCGATTCTACCGCGACTATGGTATCCGGCGCTACGGTTTTCATGGCACGTCTCACAGGTTCGTCGCGCAGCAAGCGGCCGAATACCTGGGCCGAGATCTGGGAGAGCTCAAGATCGTCACCTGTCATTTGGGGAATGGAGCAAGCATCACGGCCGTCCGGCACGGTCTGTCTGTGATGACGAGCATGGGCTTTACGCCGCTGGCCGGACTGCCAATGGGCACGCGATGTGGGGACATCGACCCGGCCATTGTTCCCTACCTAATGGAGCAGGAAGGTCTCGACATCGCCGGTATCAACCGGCTACTGAATACCGAGAGCGGCGTGTTGGGCCTCTCGGAGCTCTCCAGCGACATGCGAGTGTTTGAGGATGCCATCCGGGCCGGTCCAGACCATCCGAACTGCGGGCGTGCGACACTGGTGCTACGCCACTATACGCGGCGTGTGAAGGGGTTCATCGGCGAGTATGCGGCCCTGATGGGTGGGCTTGACTGCGTGGTCTTTACCGGAGGGATAGGCGAGAACTTTGCCGAGATTTGCGATTGGTCTTGCGAGGGTTTGGAGTTCCTTGGCATCGAAGCAGTCCATGCGCACCGGGCAGCCGGTCAGATAGTCGACGCGTCGGGCGCAAAGTCGAGGGTGAAAGTGCTCATCGTGCCGACTGACGAGGAGCTGGCCATCGCGCGTGATACACACCAGATCGTGAAGCACGTGCTCCCCGCCTGATTGATTCCTATCCCTCGCCGTCTCGCGTTGCCTCGGATATGTATGCAGCGAGAGCGGTTTCGGGGATGAAACGCAGGAAGTCTCTGTAGGCCGCCGTCTCCTCAGTCAAGGCGCTGAGAAGGCCCACTGTTTCCTGGTGTTGGGAGCCCGCAGTACTCTCCCCGGGCACAACTCTCCAAGCGTCTGGACCCCGGTCCAGGATCAGGATCTTGCCCTGTGTCTCCAGAACATCGAGCCCGGCCCGGATGGTCCCGCTGCGGTGGGCTGCCGCTGCCGCTGCGGACTCGATGTCTATGCGGCCGCCGCGCTCGCGCACGGCGAACTTGCAGATTCCAGCCAGGTGCCTGAGGAACTGCGGTGGTGTAGAGAGCCCAGGATCCACGGAGAAAACGAACACCCACTGGGGCCGCACCTGACGGAGCGCAGCGCGAAGCTCACTGAACCCGGGCGGCAGCGCCCAGATGGCGAGCCGGGAACCGCGAGCTAGCTGGTGGCGCCCGCCGACGGTAACGTTCGGCGCGAATCGACTCAGATAGCTCGGAAGGCCGGCAACGGCTTGGCCTTCCGCCCAGATCTGGAGCGCACCCTCAGCAGATAGCCGGAGGAGCTCGCTTCGTGGGTCGGGCGCGGCGCGCAGGTCGCACACGGCGATGTGTGGAGGGGTGGGAGCAGGAGCCGCCTCGGGCTCGCGCTCGGCCGCGTCAAGCCACTCGAGCTGCAGCTCGGTCTGCCCACGATAATCGGAAGCGCGTGCGGTTAGGACGAGGTCAAAGGCGCCGTGCGGCAGAGGCCAGCCTGCTCCGTACCACCAGAAGACAGTCTGTGTGTCTCCCTGTGGGTCCTCCACAACTAGCCGGCGATGCTCGGCCGTGCGGCCAATCTTGGCCTCAGAGGTGATTTTGAGACTGCGAACTGCCAAGGCAAGAGGCGGGTTCCCCGGACCGAAGGGTGCTATGCGATTGGTGCTGGCCACCAGGTCCAGTGTCAGGTCAGGGAGTCCGACCCAGGCATCGATCTCGCGCGAGCGCTCGGTGGAGGCACCCGCCTGCCTGCCGACGGCTCGGGATAGGGCGGCCCGAAACTCAGGGATATGCTCTTCCTCGATCGAGAAGCCTGCGGCAGCGGCATGGCCGCCGAAGCGCGCAAGAAGTGGTGCGCAGTCCCTGATCGCGGCGAGCAAGTCGATGCCGGTCACTGACCTGCCGGAACCAGAGCCGCGGCCACCAGGTGGTACTGAGATCAGGACCGCGGGTTTGCCGAATCGCTCTGCCAGCCGGCCTGCTACGATCCCGATCACGCCAGCGGGCCACGCGGGATGACTCAGCACCAGAGCGGAGTAGTCCGCAAGCAAAGCTGGTTTGCGGGAGATCTCGGCAAGTGCAGCGTCCATGATCTGCTTGGTCAGCCACTGCCTCCGGCTGTTGAGTCCCTCAACCTCCGATGCCAAGATGCGAGCGCGGACAGGATCCCCTGTAGTGAGTAGCTCCACTCCCAGCGCTGCATCCGCCAAGCGGCCCATGGCGTTGAGGCGTGGGGCGATCACGAATCCTACATGCTCCTCGGTGATCCCTGTGCCACTGATCTCGGCTGCCTTGTACATGGCCTGCAAACCAGCGCGGCCGGTATGGCGCAGCATCTCCAGCCCGCGCTGCACCAGGTAGCGTGCATCCCCGACCAGCGCCGCGACGTCTGCGATCAGGCCAATTGCCACGAGGTCCAGAGACTGCTCAGCGGCGCCTGGATCGAGCGCCCGGGCCAGCTCGTAGGCCACTGCGACACCCGAAAGCGTGCCCATGGGATGGCTTGGAGGGAGGCGGTGCGGATTTACGACCGCGATGGCAGACGGCAGCGTGTCGCCTGGCACGTGATGGTCGGTCACGATCACGTCCACACCCAGTGTCTGTGCGTAGGACAGGGCTGCATGTGCGGTGATGCCGGTGTCGCACGTGACGACCAGGCGCGCGCCGGAGGCGGCCACATGATCGATATCCGAGGGATGCACGCCGTGGCCTCGTTCGCGTGAAGGGACTCGGCTCAAGACGTCGCCGTCCAGCGCGCGCAGCAGGTCGAGCAGGAGCGCCGTCGCGGTCTGCCCGTCTGCGTCAAAGTCGCCCAGGATGGCGATCCGTTCTCCGCGCCGGACGGCGAGCCGCAGGCGCTCAGCCGCTGCCGAAAGATCGGGCAAGTCGTGCGGGTCGGCCGGCTCGTAGGCGGCCGGGTCCAGGAAGCGAAGCGCACCGTCCACGCTGGCAAACCCGCGGCGTACCAGGGTCTCGGCAAGCAGCGGATGCCCTCCGACGGCCGCACGGAGATCCTGGGGAACGTCTACTGGCCTGGGATGGATCCATTGGGTCATGCTATGTCCGCCGGGTACTATACCATACGTCAGGAGCGGCGCCAAGCCTGGTACCCCGCCACCTGGTGCCAGCGTGACAGAGCAGCCCGCCGCAGGGGGCGCAGAGGTTCCCGCCCATTTGACAGGGGCCGGCCGGGTGGCTACAATTCCGCTCGCCGAATGGGTGTCTCACGCCAATGGAGATGGAACAGGTCCTCCGTGCTTGCGTGTCGCTGGGCAGGAGCTATGGCTTTGACGAGGCACATAGCGTCCAGGATGCCCGGATAGCGCTGCGCCTCTTTGATCTCCTTCTGGGAGCCCACAAGCTGCCGGAGGAAGCACGCGACGTTCTCCACAGCGCGGCACTCCTGCACGACATCGGCTACTGCGAAGGCTACGCCAGCCATCACAAGGCAGCTTATCGCCTGATCATGGAGGCGAACCTGCCGGCCCTGACCTGTCGAGAGAGACTGCTGGTGGCAAATGTCGCGCGCTATCATCGAGGTGCGAGGCCGGACTCGACGCACCAGGGCTTCTCCTTGCTCGATGCCGATGAGCGCAACATGGTGTTGCTGCTGGGAGCGATTTTGCGGCTGGCAGACGGACTGGACCGAAGCCACTGCAACGCCGTGCGTGGGATCGACGTGCGATCCGTGGGAGACCGTCTGGTCGTCTTTGTCGATTGTCCGCAAGGATGCGAGCCCGAGGTATGGGCAGGGGAGAAGAAGGGACGCCTGCTGGCTGAGGTTCTTGGAGTACGGCTTGAAGTGCGCGAGTCTCCTGAAGCCGGCTCCGGATAGGCCATCGCGGTTTTTTGGGTCATTGGGTTCTTCTGGGTTATACTGTGGGCTGGGAGGAATGACATGCAAAGGCTGCTCGTCATCAATCCAGGTTCGACGTCGACCAAGGTTGCCGTCTACGAAGATGAGCAACCTTTGTTTGTCGAGACGCTGCGTCATGCGAGCGAGGAAATCGGCGCTTTTGAGCGGATGCTGGATCAGTTCGAGTTCAGGCTTCAGGTTGTGCTGAGGTCCCTGGAGGCGCGGCGAGTCCCCCTGGCCTCATTGGCTGCGGTCGTTGGGCGGGGTGGGCTGCTTCGGCCGGTCCCCAGTGGCACGTTCGCGGTGAACGCGAGGATGGTCGCCGACTTGAGCGACCCAAACACCATCCGTCCCCACGCCTCCATGCACGGTGCTTTGCTCGCCGACGAAATCGCGCATCGTGCAGGGATTCCGGCCTTTATCGTAGACCCGGTTTGCGTAGACGAGTTCGATGACCTTGCACGTGTATCGGGACTGCCCGAGATTGAGCGCCGGAGCTTTTCTCATGCACTCAACCTAAAGGCGGTGGCCAGGCGGGCCGCCCGAGACCTGGGGCGACCCTACGCAGAGCTGAACCTGGTAATGGTCCACCTAGGCGGTGGCATCTCGGTCACGGCGCATCGGAAAGGCCGCATGGTCGACGTGAACCAGGCACTGGATGGGACAGGGCCGTTTGCCCCTGAGCGTTCTGGTGGACTGCCCGTGGGGGACGTCGTGCGGATGTGCTTTGGCGTGTCGCCATTCGATGGACTGCGCCTGAGCTATGACGACATGTTCGAGAAGCTCGCAGGGCGGGGTGGGTTGGTGGCCCATCTGGGTACCAACAATGGCATTGAGGTGGAGCGAAGAATCGCCGGCGGAGACACGCACGCAGCGCTTGTCTATGAAGCGATGGCCTATCAGATCGCCAAGGAGATAGGCGCGATGGCAACCGTTCTTGAGGGGCGGACCGATGCGATCGTGATCACCGGAGGCCTAGCGCATTCGAGGATGTTGCTCAACTGGCTCACTGAGCGCGTGCAGTGGATTGCCCCAATCATGGTCTATCCCGGGGAGGATGAGATGCTCGCGCTGGCGCAGGGCGCTCTGCGCGTGCTACGTGGCGAAGAGGAAGCATTGGAGTACTAGGCGCGGCCGGACTGGCTGTGCTAAGAAGCGAGGCACAGAAGGAGCTCACATGAAAGTCTCTAGTCGGATTGACAAGCTACCTCCGTACGTCTTTGCTCGCCTGGAGCGGCGTCTGCGGCAATTGGCAGCGGAAGGACTCGACATCATTCGCCTGGACATGGGCAGTCCGGACTTGCCGCCTCCGGACTCGATCATCGAGGCAATGTACCGTTCGAGCCAGAACCCCTCGTACCATGGCTACAGCGGATACTATGGCACCCCACAACTCCGGCAGGCCATCGCCACGTACTATGACCGGCGGTTCGGAGTGCATCTCGATCCCGACAAAGAGGTCGTAGCCCTGATCGGCTCCAAGGAGGGGATCGCCAACATCGCGCTGGCGTTCGTGGATCCCGGCGAGGTGGTGTTGGTGCCCGATCCGGGTTACCCAACCTATTCGCTGGGCACTTTGCTGGCCGGAGGCGTCCCATACGCGGTGCCGATGAGCGCTGACACGGGGTGGCTGCCCGACCTGAGTGCGCTACCGGGAGACGTGGTCAGAGCGGCAAAGATGCTGTGGCTGAACTACCCGAACAATCCAACCGGTGCTGTTGCGCCGGTGGAGTTCCTGCAACAGGCGGTGTCTTTTGCGAGACAGCACGACCTGCTGATCTGCTACGATAACCCGTATTGCGATGTCACATTCGACGGGTACGTGGCGCCGAGCCTTTTGCAGATGCCGGGCGCCATGGAAGTGTCCCTGGAGTTCAATTCCTTGTCCAAGACATACAACATGGCCGGCTGGAGAGTTGGGATGGCCGTGGGCAATGCCGAAGCCGTCGAGGCCCTGGCCCGAACCAAGACCAACATCGACTCGGGCATCTTTCGGCCGATCCAGGATGCGGCGGCTTTGGCATTGACCGGCGATCAGGGCTGGCTCAAGGACAGGAACGAGATCTACCGCGAACGGCGCGACCTCATCCTGGAGGCGTTGAAGGAGATTGGGCTGAAGGCAGACCGGCCGGTAGCCAGCCTCTATGTCTGGGCCCAGACTCCACCGGGTGTGTCTTCGGGCGCGCTTGCCGCACAACTCCTCGAAGAGGGCGGGGTCAGCGTGACGCCCGGAAGTGCCTTTGGGGAGCACGGTGAGGGATACTTCCGTATCTCTATGGGTACGTCCACGGCACGCATCCGGGAGGCGATGGAGCGCCTGAAGCGGCTGAGATGGTAGATTCTGTGCGGTCAAACGACCAGGATGCTGATGACACGCAGCCCGGATCTGGACGTGCGCTCTTGGTCGCGGTGCAGCTCAAGACGCAGCGGGGTGGCTGGCGAATCGAGGACTCGTTGCGGGAGCTGGCGCAGTTGGCGCGCACGGCCGGCCTGGAGGTCGTGGGTGAGACCTGGCAGCGTGTTGACCGGTTCCATCCAGCCACCCTCATAGGCGCGGGAAAGGTGGAGGAGGTGCAGGAGCTCCGCCGAGACGTCGACTGTGATGTACTGCTGTTCGACGACGAGCTGTCGCCGAGCCAGTTGCGCAACCTCGAGAAGGCACTGGGAGGGGAGGTCAAGGTCCTCGACCGGACGGCCCTGATCCTCGACATCTTTGCGCAGCACGCAAGGACGCGCGAGGGCCAACTCCAGGTGGAGCTGGCACAGTACGAGTACCGGCTGCCCAGGCTGACGCGGGCATGGACCCACCTGGCGCGGCAGGCCGGTGGAGGAGCGGCGCGCGGCGGAGCGGCGGGCGTGGGCCTTCGAGGCCCAGGTGAGACACAGCTAGAGGTCGACCGGCGGGAGATTGGCCGGCGCATCGCCCGGATCCGCGAGGACCTTGAGCAGGTGCGCAAGCACCGGGCGCTCCACCGGCAACAGCGCAGGCAGCAGGCGATTCCAGTTGTGGCGATTGTCGGCTACACGAACGCCGGCAAGTCCACGCTGCTCAATTCTCTGTCGGGCGCGGACGTGCTCGTCGAGGACAAGCTTTTTGCTACGCTTGATCCTACCACACGCCGCGTCTCGCTGCCCGGCGGCCGCGAGGTCCTCTTCTCGGACACGGTCGGCTTCATACAGAAACTCCCGACGCAGCTGGTAGCGGCCTTTCGCGCGACCTTGGAGGAGATCAACGAGGCTGACCTGATCCTACACGTGGTGGATATCACGCACCCGAACGCCGCTCAACAAGCTGAAGCTGTGCTGAAGACGCTCGATGAGCTTGGCGTGGTGGACCGGCCGATCGTTACTGCGCTGAACAAGATTGACCGAATGCCCGATCCCAGCGCACTTTCGTTGTGGCTGAGCGAGTTCCCGAATAGCCTGGCAGTCTCCGCGGCCTATGGCGAGGGGCTCGATTCGCTGCTGTCACGCATAGAGGAGGTGCTGGCGGCCGAGTCGGTCTATGTTCGTGTTTGCATCCCGTATGACCACGCCAATCTCGTATCGCTGTTCCACACCCACGGGACCGTAGTGGAGACGTCTCACGAGGCGGACGGAAGTGTGGTGGAGGGGCTTCTCCCGCGCCGCTGGCTCGGACTGTTCCGGCCGTACCTCGTCTAGGCATCCGCCTGCCTAAGGTAAGGCAGCCATCGGGGTTGGACGCCTAAGGTCGGATGCCGGCCCAAGCGCGACGACCGCGCCTCACCCATTCGCGCTCCGGCTCGTAGGTGAGTTGGTCAAGGGCCTCATCCCAGGTGAGCCACGAGCGCTCGAACTTGAGCTCTGGCTCGCCCCATCCTTCGCGCGAAGGGACCAGCATCAGGAAGTAGGACTCGTCGCGGGCGATGTGGCGGCCCTGGTAGCCAAACTCGACCGCCTGGTGGCCCAGATTTGCCAGGACCTGTACTCCGGCGAGCCCGGTCTCTTCGATTACTTCCCTGACGGCGGCCTGAACACGGCCTTCGCCAGGCTCGATATGGCCTTTGGGCAAGCGGACTTCGGGCAGGCCATCTGGCCCGATATGGTCAAAGAGGACAAGGACCAGGATGCGCTTGCTCGTGGCTTCCACCACGACCCCACCGGCTGCTGAGTAGCGACGGGCAACCTGCTCTGGCATTGGGATTCCTTGCTGAGGTAAGGGGCAGGCCCGCGGGCCTGCCCCTCTGTATCACGGTGCGTAGCGGAAGGGATGCCGTGCTGCATCCTTCTCGGCGATCAGCTCCTGGAGGGTGGGCCGCCCCTCCAATGCCTTGCGTATTGCCGCACGCATGGCCTTGTAGTTGTTGATCTTGACTCTCTGGCGGATGCTGGCTGCCGGATGGACGAACACATTGGCTATCAGGCAGATATCGTCCAGGATCTCCTCCGGCAGGTTGTGGTGCTCGACCGCATGCTGCAGCGCAAGCTCGACACCACTCGCTGCTTCGTCGTAGACCAACTGCCGTGCCTTGGCTCCGCGGACCGTAACGGTCGGAACCAAGATGGTCAGCGGGCGCTGCCGGACCACGGCAATCTCATGGCCCGGGCGCGCTTCTGCACGCGCTCTCTCGATTGCCCTTCCGACAGGGCCGGTCGTGGAGCCCAGGAGCAGGTCGATGTGAGCCACCTCACTGAAAGGTGGACCGGCGAAGCCCTCTCCGACACACAAGGTCAGATCGTCCAGTCGTGGCGCCTCGACGTCAGCGGGAAGAGCGTAGGCGACGTCCTTTCCTTTCAAGGGCACTTGGCGGACACGGATCTTGCCCAGGTTTTCCAGTTGGGTGCGTAGGTCTTCGTGGTCTTCGCGCTCGAACTCACCTCCCTGGATGAGAGGCAGGCGCGCGTTGCTCATGCCCGGCAAGCCGATCATGCGCAGGCCTTCTTTCACCGCCTGGGGCCCGCCCTTGTTCGCCACGATTCGCGCGAGTACCTGTATGTCGCGGTGCCGCCTGCGCACGAACTCGGCATCTCCGCGCAGCGCGGCCTGATAGATCTCCTGCCAGATGTCCGGAATCAGGTTGGCTGAAGCCAGGATTGCGCCGTCGGCGCCCGCCAGCAGGGCAGCTCCGGCAATCTCGTCGTGGCCGCAGAAGAGGCCGATGGTGCCACGCAGCTTTTCGAGTGCGGCCATGAAGAAGGGCATGTCGCCTGACGAGTCTTTCATGCCGATCACGTTGTCGAAGGCGAGCGCCATGCCCTCGGCCGTCCACCAACGAAAGTGCGTTCCGGCACACTGAGGGATGTTGTACAGGACGATGGGCAACCCTACCCTATCGACCTCGGCAAAGTGGTCAAACACCTCATTGAAGGTGGGCTTGAGGTAGTAGGGTGCCACGACCAGAGCACCCGACACGCCGGCGTCTCTTGCCCAAGCGGTGAGCGCGACCGTCTCGCGTGTGCTCTGGCAGCCCGTACCGGCGAGTACGGGCACCCTGCCGGCCACCTCGTCCAGGCAGACCTCGATGACTCGCTTCTTTTCATCCAAGGCCATGGAGCTAAACTCGCCCGTCGTTCCGCAGGGCACAACACCGTTGACGTGTGGCAACAGCAACCGGATGAGCTCCCGGAAGCGGCCCTCGTCGAATTCGTCGTTTGAGTCAAAGGGCGTGACCAGAGCGGGGAAGATGCCGCGGAACCAGTCTACTTTCTTGCTTGCCATGTTACTTCGCCTCCGCAAAGGCCTGGCCAATGGCCACAAAGGCGGCATCGTATGCGTTGCGACGCAGCAGATGGCGATCCAGCGCCTGGGGATGTACCGCCGCCAGTGCGAAGACGACGTGGCTGCGCATAGTCTGCTCCGAGATGGTCCCATCGGCTAGTCGGTCGACGATGGCTTGGGCAATGGCGTTCTGCACCGGGCCGAAGATCATGTTCGCCTGACGTAGGTCCTTCAACTCGTTGGTCGGGATGATGAGGGTGCTGGGTCGCACTGTCAAGTTGGGCTCCAGGATGGTCGTCAGTGCTTCGAAGCCGTGCCTGGGGTAGGTGAGCTGATAGGCCCAAGCGTCGCCGACGGGGCCGTCCTTGGGGCCACACAGCAGATCTACCTGAACCGCCTCGATGCCTGAGCCTGCGGTACCGGTGCCCAATAGCGAGTGGGATCGCTTGACGGTGGCCTCGTCCAGTTCTACGTCGCCGAAGCGGCCGGAGACTGGGCCATCTGGTACCCTGTGCTCAGAGTCTGGCACTGGGACCTTCCCCAGCTTCTCCAGCTCGATCTGAATCTCGGCCCTGTCTTCGTGCAGAAGTGCCCCACCGACCGCTTTCATGGGGCTTCGGGGGATGCCTGCTTCTACTCCCATCAGCTTTAGTGCTTGCTTGACGGCGATGCCACCACCATACCGGCAAAAGATCCTGGAGAGCTTTTGCACCCGGCGTTGCAGGGAGCGAGCCGTCTCGAGGTCGCCTTGGCGGACGGCAGCCAGCACTGCCTGCCAGACCTCGGGGAAGACCTGGGCAGAGGCGAGGATCATCCCGCTGGCGCCACCGGCCAGGGCATTGAGCACGACCTCGTCGTGACCGATGAGAACCGAGATCCGGTCGCCGGCGTACTCAAGGATCTCCATTGTGTACGTCAAGTTCCCGGAGGAATCCTTGATGCCGACGATGTTGGGGATGTCGGCGAGGTCCTCCACGACGCGGCGGGGCAGGTAGGCGTCGACCACCTGCGGGATGTTGTAGAGAATGATCGGCATGTCGGGCAGCGCGCGGGCGATCTCGTAGTAGTGCTGGTAGATGCCCTTGTCGGAGGGATGAAGGAAGAAGGGGGTGACAATGAGGCATGCAGTGGCGCCCATCTGCTGAGCATCACGCGAAAGATCGATGGTCAGCCGAGTGCCTGCAGCTCCGGTGCCGGCGATGACCGGCTTGCCCTGGCTCTCCTCGACCGCGATCTGGATTAGGCGCCGGCTCTCGTCCGGAGTTAGGTAGTTGAACTCGCCTGTCGTGCCGCAAGGGACTAGGCCGTCCACGTCGCGGATGACCCGGCGGATCAGTGTGCGGAAAGCCTGCTCGTCCACGGACTGGTCTTTGCCGAAGGGAGTCACGAGTGCAGGGTTGACCCCGCCCGGTGTGAATGGCTTGGTGGTCATGTTGTCCTACCTATGCAGGTTCTGCGCCGCGATGAACGACAGGCCCTGCTCGGTCAGCGCCCTCGCGGTGCGATTGACCGCGTCGTGCTTGTCGAGATAGTTGCGCTCGAGAAGGGGCATGCTGCCAGATTCCAGGACTTCGGCCTTGTCCCGGAAGTAGTCCAGAATGTCCGAAGGATGCTCCCGTGTCGCATCGACGACGGGGTCGCCCCCCTCATGCTTGGCCGAGATGTTGGGCACTCGGGCGGCCAATTGCACCAGCTCTTCAGTGCGGTCGTATGGCTGGCGCACGATGCTGCGGAAAGTCTCGGTGATGTGGTGCTCGAACCGGACAATCTCCTCTAGGCCCAGTGCCTTGCGCACCTCGGCGGTGATCTCGATCGTCTCGTTGTTGACCGAGTTGCTCCAGTTGAACCCGATCAACGAGGTCGTGCCGTCATCCCGCGCGAAGAGGCGGGCTCCGATCAGAGTCCAAAGTGCGGCGTACGGGTTGTCGTTGCCCATGAAGACGGAGATCTTGAACTCGATGTCGACTCCGAGCTTGTGCAGCAGATACCCGAGTAGCACTGTGCCCGAGTTGACGTTGAGCACCTGTCGAATGCCGTAGTTCGTGTAGTAGTACAGATACTCGTCGACCCATTTCAGCGGATAGCCATTGGGTTGGCCAACGCCCCCGAAATATCCCGTAATCGTCGCAGGCCCGCCCAGATGTACGTTGGAGCCGTCCGTACCTTTGGTATCCAAGGTTTCGACATAACTTGCGCCAATGATCTGCATGGCAGCAGCAACGGCCAAGATGTCGCCGTGGTCCGCCTCCTGTTCCTTCATCTTGCGCACGCGTATGTAGCGGCCCGGCATCAGCTCGCGGTTCGCGATGGACTGCCTGGCCTCCGCAACGAGGAAGGGGAAGTACTGGAGGGCAGAGATCTCGAGGGTGACGGCAAGCTCATCGGCAAAGTGCGTGGTCTCCGCAGCAGGCCCCAGCACCTGGCGACGGAAGTCGGCCACCGTGACGAAGGCACCCCGGTCGCGCTGCTCAGTCAGCCACGCGAGATCGGCCAGGTACGGTGAGCTGATAGCCTCGAGGCGTGATAGCAGGTTGGGCAGGCTTCGTGCCCGAGTTGCCTTCTGGTTGATTTCGTCGGGGGAGCCATAGCGGGCAACGACGGCCAGAAGGTCATTCACAATGCGGGAGTCCGGATCGAGCAGCAGGGCGTTGATTTCGTCTAGGCGGACTTGCGAGATACCGAGCTTGCTTCGAAGGCGAGCATCCATTGGTCCCTCCCATAGAATGAACGTCGAAAACGACAACCTGGAATCGGCGTACTTCTTGCACCGTTCCGTGTGACGGACTATAGCATAACCCGCCTGGTCTGTCACCTTCCGGTAGCAGTGGGGTGGGCGCGGGCAACTAGAGGGCCCCCGCCGGCAAGGCGGGGGCCCTACACCAGGTACCCTCGGCGCGATTCGAACGCGCGGCCTTCTCCTCCGCAGGGAGACGCTCTAATCCACTGAGCTACGAGGGCTCAAAGGCGGGGAGGCAGGGATTCGAACCCTGGGAGGAACTCATCAGTCCCTCAACCGCTTAGCAGGCGGCCCCGATCGACCACTCCGGCACCTCCCCAGGTGCCAGTCTCCGCACCTAACCACCGACTGCGGACTCGGCGCCAAGTGCGACATCCGAGTCGCTTCACCGATGGCGGAGGGAGAGGGATTCGAACCCCCGGTGACCATGCGGCCACAACGGTTTTCAAGACCGTCGCCATAATCCACTCGGCCATCCCTCCGCGAAGCAGGCGGCCAGACGCCCTCTCCGGTCCACCTGGAGCAGTATAGCAGAGAGGGAAGCCCTTGTCAAAAAGGGAGAGGGCCAGCCAGACGTGCCCAGGGGCCGAGCGTGAATGCAGGCTAGCGGATCGCCTCGGCCCCACCCATGTAGGGCCGCAGTACCTGGGCACGGCGATGCTCCCGTCGGACTGCTGATAGTTCTCCATGACCGCGATCATGACCCGTGGCAGGGCCAAGCCCGAACCGTTGAGGGTATGGACATAGCGAGGCTTCGCTCCCGGTTCAGGGCGGTAGCGGACGTTTGCGCGGCGTGCCTGAAAGTCGGTGCAGTTGGAGAGGGAGCTTACCTCCAGCCATTCGCTGCACGCCGGGCGCCCACATCTCCAGATCGTACTTTGCCGCTGCCTGGAAGCCCAAGTCACCGGTGCACATCTGCACCAAGCGATAGGGGATGTCCAGGCCCCTCGCACACAGCCTCGGCATCGTCGGATCATGCTCTCCAGGGTGCTGTAGGACGTCTCGGGCGTCGGTGAGCTGGTACATCTCAACCTTGTCGAACTGGTGGCCGCGCTTCATGCCTCGCACATCGCGGCCCGGCCGACATTTTCTCGCGACGGAAGCAAGGGGTGTAGGCGACGTACTTCAGCGGAAGTGAGGACAGGCGGCAGAATCTCGTCGCGATGCAGGTTGGTGAGGGGAATCTCGGAGGTGCCGATGAACCAAAAGTCCTCTTCGGCATCGTGGTAGATGTTCTCCTCGAACTTGGGCAGCTGCGCCGCGCCGACCATCATCTCGCGGCGAACCATGTAGGGTGGGTAGATCTCCGGTGTAGCCCTGCGCCCGGTGAAGGTCCAGCATCCAGGAAATCAGTGCTCGCTGCAAGCGTGCGCCCATGCCCCTTCAGGACGTAGAATCGGGTGCCCGAGAGCTTGACCCCTCGCTCAAAATCCACGATGTCCAGCGTGGGCCAAGGTCCCAATGGGGCAAGGGCTCAAAGGGAATCGCCGGTTGCTCACTCGACTGCCGAAGGACGATGTTGTGCGACTCGTCAGGCCCTACGGGAACGCCAGGGCCGGGCAGGTTCGGGACCTGGAGCATAAGAGCGGACATCTGGTCTTCGGTTTCCTTGAGCTCCTGCTCGATCTGCCCGATCCTGTTGCCCACCAGGCGCATCTGCTCTATCCTGGACTGGCGTTCCTGAGGGTTGGCCGTGCGGCTGATCTCTTTGGATGCGGTGTTTCGCTCCGCCCGCAGGCCCTCGGTCCGGTTGAGAAGCTCTCGACGCTTGGTGTCGAGAGCGAGGATTGCGTCGATGGGGGCGTCGGAGTGGAGGTCGCGCATGGCCTGCCTAACCCTTTCGGGCTGTTCGCGAATGAAAGTGATGTCGAGCACACTTCACCTCTGGGAATCGAGTTCGGCTCCAGACCGGAGCAGGTGGACCAGACTGTAGCATAGCCGCTGCCCGATGTCAACTCGCAACTTGGGGAGCAGTCAAGTTCTGTCTGGAAGGGCTTTGTGGTAAGATGCACCATAGCAGAGGCAGGTAGGGATCCATGCCAGAGAGAATTGTCTCACCGAAAAACAAAACAGAGGAAACGGGGCTCGACGTCCGGCTCCGGCCGCAGAGCCTTGAGGAGTATATCGGGCAGGACCGAGTCAAGGCCAACTTGGGTATCCTTCTCCAGGCAGCGAAGGGAAGGGGAGAAGCGCTCGATCACGTGCTGATCTACGGGCCTCCCGGCCTGGGCAAGACCACCTTGGCGTATGTCGTCGCCAACGAGATGGGTGTCAACATCCGCATTACGGCAGGCCCTGCCATTGAGCGGGCCGGAGACCTGGCGGCTATCCTCACGAATCTCCGGCAGGGCGATGTGCTCTTTGTGGACGAGGTCCACCGGCTCGGGAAGGCGGTCGAGGAAGTGCTCTATCCAGCGATGGAGGATTTCTGCCTCGACATCGTGATCGGCAAAGGTCCGGGCGCGCGAAGCATCCGGCTCAAGCTTCCTCGTTTTACGCTCATCGGAGCCACCACTCGGCTCGCGCTCATGACCGCCCCGCTGCGAGCGCGGTTCGGGGCTGTGTACCGCCTCGACTTCTACGAACCGGCCGCCATGCGCGCCATCGTGGCGCGCTCGGCCCGTATCCTGGGAGTGGCCATCGACGAAGCCGGCATATCCGAGATCGCTGAAAGGGCACGAGGTACGCCCCGGGTGGCCAACAGACTGCTGAGGCGTGTGCGAGACTTTGCCCAGGTCCGGGCAGACGGTTCGATCACCCAGGCGGTCGCCGAAGACGCCCTGACCTTGCTGGAAGTAGATCCCTTGGGCCTGGACGAGATCGACAGGCGGGTGCTGCGAACGATCATCGAGAAGTTCGATGGGGGGCCGGTGGGTCTAGATACCATCGGTGCAGCCCTGTCGGAGGAGCCCGACACGATCATGGACGTGGTCGAGCCGTACCTTCTCCAGCTTGGATTCCTGGATCGCACACCACGAGGGCGAATCGCCACTCGACTGGCGTACGAGCACTTGGGGCTGGCTTACCGCGGGGCACCGCAAGCCAGCCTGTTCTAGTGACTCTCTCGAGCTTCTTGGGGAGGCCGGGTGGCCTCCCTGGTCAGCGCGCCAGCGCCAGTTCCCTCGCAACGGCAAGAACCTCTGCGAGCGCGATACCAGCCTGTGCAGCGATCGCTGCGCAGTCCTCATACTCCGGCGCTGCCGAGATCACCTCACCGGCGAGGCTCTTGATCTTGACTCGTACGATTCCCCAGGGTGTATCCACTTCCCGAGTCGCTCGCGCTGCTTTCGCGCGGCTCCAGCGCTGCCGGCGCAGACCGAGAGTTGGGGTCTCTCGAAGCACCAGGACCGCCAGCGCGTCCGCGTCTTCCGGCTGCGCCAGAAGTGAAAGCTGAACGGCAGGACGGTTCTTCTTCATCTGGATTGGCGTGTACCAGACGTCCAGGGCGCCAGCCTGGAGGAGTCGCTCCATTACGAACCCAAGAACCTCTCCGGTGACGTTGTCAAGGTTACAGGTAAGTTCGATAACCTCGTCGTGCTCGGGCGCCTTGTCGGCCACCTCGCCAAGCCAGACGCGCACCATGTTGGGCCAGGGGAGCTGCCTGGAACCAAAGCCGCTCCCTGTGGCCTGCATCCGCATGGCAGGCTGCTCGAACGAGGCAAACTGCGTAAGGAGAACGGCGCCGGTGGGTGTCAACAGCTCGACATTGGCCGGCGCCCCCGGCACGGAGCCGGCTGTGTCAGGGCCGGCATAGGTTGGCGCGCCGGCCTGGGCTAGCAGGTTCAGCGTCGCCGGAGCCGGCACGGGCAGCAGGCCATGTTCTGTCTGAACCGTGCCCCAGCCTACTGCAAGCGGTGAGGCGAAGACGGCCTCAACCCCCAGCCGCTCCAGGGCACACACAAAGCCCACCACGTCCACCAGAGTGTCGACCGCTCCCAGCTCGTGGAAGTGGACCTCTTCAATCTCGACTCCGTGCACGGTGGCTTCGGCCTGCGCAAGGCGCCGAAAGACTGCCAGGCTGCGCTCCTGCACCCTCTCCGGCAGGCCACTCTGGGTGATGATGCGCTCGACGGTCGATAGATGACGGGCGGGTCGCTCCGAGTTGTCCAGCAAGACGTGCAGGTGAGTGCCGGTCAACCCCTGGCGGGTGACACGCTGGGCTTCCAGACGGTAGCCGCCCAGATTCAGGCGCGCCAAGTCCGACTCAAGGTGCTCAAGTTGGAGGCCGGCGTCTAGCAGGCTGCCCAGCAGCATGTCACCGCTGGCGCCGGAGTAGCAGTCGAAGTAGGCAACCTTCACTTGGACTCCCTAGACGTGAGGGCTGTCCCAGACAGATGGAGTCGGGACAGCCCTCGAATTCCAGATGGCTCTGAGTGGCAAGGAGCGTTAGGCAGAAGGCTCGTCCAGGGTCGCCTGGCCAGTCTGCTGGGGCTGAGGCTCCGTTAGCTTCCTGAAGACACTGAGGAACTCGATGGGGATCGGGAAGAGGATGGTCGAGTTCTTCTCCACGGCGATCTCGGTCAAGACCTGCAGATAGCGAAGCTGGATAGCGGCCGGTGCCTCGGACATGACGGTCGCAGCCTGTTGAAGCTGCAGAGCCGCGTCGAACTCGCCCTCCGCATGGATGATCTTGGCGCGTTTCTCGCGCTCAGCCTCGGCCTGCTTGGCCATGGCGCGCTTCATGGTGTCGGGCAGCTCGAGGTCTTTGACTTCGACTGTGCTGACCTTGATGCCCCAAGGTTCTGTCTGCTTGTCGATGATCTGCTGCAGCCGCTGGTTGACCTGATCGCGGTGGATGAGAAGCTCGTCGAGGTTTGATTGGCCCAGGACCGATCTCAGACTAGTTTGGGCGATCTGCCACGTGGCCCTGCGAAAGTCCTCCACCTGGACAATGGCGTCACAGGGCTCAATGACCCGGTAGTAGGCGACGGCGTTCACCTTGAGCGTGACGTTGTCACGCGTGATCGCCTCCTGGGCGGGGATGTCGAGCGTCACAACACGGAGATCCACCTTGACCATGCGGTCGATGAAGGGGATGATGAAGAAGAGGCCCGGGCCCTTTGCGCCCTGGAGCCGGCCAAGCCGGAAAATCACCCCGCGCTCGTATTCTTGCACGACCTTGACGGCCATGAAGAGAAAGAGGGCGAGGAAAACGATGACGACTGTGACCCACGAGTACAACCACGCCATTTTCGCACATCTCCTTTCGTACCTTCGCGGACCTGGATGCCCGCCGTCTTGACCCTTCCAACATTCTACCGTGAGTGGCGCCAAAAGGCAACCGGCGCGGGGCGCTACTCGGGCACAACCTTCCAGAAATCCAGACGCGAGCTCACTTGCTCCACCCTATCGTCAGGGATTCGGATATAGAGGCCCTTCCCCTCGACGAGAACGGTCCCGTCGCCAAGCCGGATCTCGCCCCGTGCCTCATAGGCCATGCCCCGGTCACGGCTCAGCTCTCCGACGACGGTCAGTTCCTGATCCAGAGGCACCGGTTTGCGGAAGACGATCTCGAGTCGCCCAGTAACTGCCCAGACGCCGTGAAGGGTCAGGACGCGCCCCATGGTTTCGTCCAAGAGCGTACTGATGAGGCCACCGTGCAGTTGCCCGGGGTAGCTCTGGTGCTCGGGGCGAGGCTGGAAACGAGCGATGCAGCGGCCTTGTTCATCGGTGTAGAAGTGGAGATGGAGGCCGATGGGATTCTCGATGCCGCACACGAAGCACATGCGGGAGTTTGGCTGCTTTTCCATGGTGCACCTCATTCTTCGCGAGGGTCCGGCCCTGGGGCTGAGCCGCCAAACCAACGAGCTTCGGCTGGCCAAGTTGACGCCGGCGCTTGACTTGAGTCGATGAAGACCGCTTTCAGTGATGCGCAGAAGCCGGAATTGCCCTTTTTCAAAGCGCTCCAGCACGCCGTCGCTGTTCGAGGTGGTCGATGACGTCACCAATGTCCTTGGCGGTCATCGCAGCCAGCGAGCCGAAGAGCCGAAAGCGATCCTCTGACACGGGGCTCGTCGGCAGCCCTTTGAGCGCGCGAGCGAGGCTTATGCGGCCCACGGGAAAGGGCATCGTGGCCACGCCATGAAGGACGAGGGCCTCCGTTTCTCCGCGGATTCGTGGGGAGTGGGCCGATTTGCGCCGGGGGCCGCGATCTCTGGCTGCGATGATCGGTTCCCGAGCAATTGTCACATGAGTCGCAGCGCCGCATCCTTTTTTCGCCGAAGTACTGGCTGATGTAGCCGTGGCGGCAGCGGCGGGTGGTGGCGTAGGACATGACATCGGCGATGCGGCCCAACTGCCCTGCCTCGTAGTCGGCCAGGAGGGCTTCGATCCGCCGCGCCGAGCCTGGGAGGGGCTTTGGAAGCGACAGAAGCATGTCGCGCCCAGCTCCCCGGTACTCAATCCATCCGGCATCGCGCCAGGTCAGAAGTTGTGCCTCAATCGCATCGAGAGGAATGCCCGCCTGCCCGCTCAGCTCGGCCGTATGGCGCGAGATCGACCTGACCGGGGCGCAGGCGAGCGGCCTCCACGAAATGCTCGAACGCCGCATCCTGGTTACGAGAGCCTGACGCTACGGTCAAGGTCGCAGTGCGCGGTACGTCAAAGCCGCGCGCGACCAAACCTGCCACTTCCAGGAAGTGGATGGCGACTCGAACGCGGGTCTCCTCCACTGACAGGTCGCGCTCGAGGTCGGCGACTGTCACTGGGCCCAAGGTCTCCTTCCCGAGCCTGCGCTGGATGGCGTGATACACGGAGCGCAGATCCTCCTTGGAGAGGCGGCCTTCGCGAGCAAGCAGGGTGAGCCGGGCTTTGTCTCCCGGGGAGTGGAGCAGGATGCAATGGGCAGGAAGACCGTCACGCCCGGCGCGGCCGGCCTCTTGAAAGTAGCTCTCCAGCGAGCTCGGGGGGTAGAAATGGATGATGAAGCGTACGTCGGCCTTGTCGATGCCCATGCCGAGGGCAACGGTCGCGACCACGATGCGCGCGGAGCCGCTCATGAAGCACTCCTGGGCCGAGGCGCGGTCGGGGATGCCTGCATGGTAGTGGATGGCGGCAAGGCCTGCCCTGCGCAACACGTCGGCCAGTTCCTCGCACTTTTCACGGCTGGAGGCATACACGATCCCACAGCCCTCCAGGCTCTGGCAGAGTCGGAGAAGTATAGCTTGCTTCTTGTCGATGCTGGCGAGGCGCTGGGCTTCGAGACGCAGGTTGGGGCGCTCGACACCAGTGGACACGAGCCTCATCTTGCCGAGGGCAGACTGGATGTCGTCCCGAACGCGCGGGGTTGCCGTGGCGGTCAGCCCCATGATGGGCGGGTGGCCCAGCTCTCGCCATGCTTCGGAGATGAACCTGTAGTCGGGACGGAAATCATGGCCCCACGTGCTCACGCAGTGCGCCTCGTCCACCACCAGCAGTGACACACCTGCGCGGCGCAGGGCGTGCAGGAAGGGGAGCTGCCGCAAGCGCTCGGGCGCAGCATACAGCAGCTTGTACTTGCCGTTTGCGGCACCCACAAGTCTGGCCGAAAGCTGCTCCCCGTCCAAGGTATGGTTCAGTGCAGTCGCCTGGGGCGCAATGGCAGGAGGCAGCCCGTCGAGCTGGTCCTTCATCAGAGCGATCAGGGGAGAGATCACCAGGGTTGTTGACGGCAGCAGCATCGCGGCCAGTTGGTAGCAGAGCGACTTGCCTGAGCCTGTTGGCATGACCGCAAGAACGCTCTCGCCCCGTAGAGCGCAGCCGATGGCCTCGGCTTGCCCAGGCCGGAAGGCATCGTAGCCGAAGAAATCGTGGAGGGCTGATCTCAGGCGCTCGTCCGCGGCCTCGCTGGGGGCCGGCGGTGCGGCCTGGACTTGGGGCAGTTGCGGCTCACGCCGGGGGACCGAGGGGCGGACGCCAAGGAGTTCATGCAGCTCGTCGGTCTCAGCCCTGCGCCGGTCCTCTATTCTGACCGATGTCTCGGCGGCCTGGGCCGGCTGACCCGTGACCTCGTAGAGGGCCATCAGAAGACGCATCAGTTCGACTGGCGGACGGTGCTCGTCGCGCTCATATCGGTTGAGTGCTGTTCGCGCCCAGAGGAGAGCGGTCTCGTGATCTCCGCGTGCCCACCAGACTTTCGTCCAGAGGAGAGCCGTGGCGGCCTGTTCAGGTCGCAATGACTCACGCCTGCGCAGAGCGAGCTCGGCGGTCTTCCAGTCTCTCGTCGCAATGCCGATCTGTGTCAGCAGGATCGAGGCCGTAGCCCAGTCGGGATGCTCTGCCTCCAACAGGCTCGCAATCTCCCGGGCACGTGCAACTTGCCCTGCTGCGAGCAGCACTTCTGCTTCGAGGGCCCGCGATGGGGCAGAGACCCGCATAGCCTGGCGGCGGCGCATCGTGACCACGGCGCGTTCCGGTTGGTTGAGGCCGAGGTACGCTTGGGCGAGGTCATCGAGATGCGAGACGCGAACCACGTCCTGCGCTACCAGCTCTTCGAGGCATTGCCGGGCCTCTTCGTTGTGCTGCCACCGCAGAAGATAGGCAACCAGCGCGTCGCGGGCCTTGGCAGGCAGACCGGGCACGTCTTGCGGCTTGATCTCCAGACGGTCCAGCACATCTTCATCCATACTGTCTCCTCCCCATCAAAGATTTCCGTAGTCCACCGTGACGGTCATAGTCGGGCACAAAGTGCACGCCGATCACGATTGGCCAACAGGTGCCCTGGAACGGCCTGGTGAGGCCGACGGCGAGGTACGGCTCGTGCACTCCCAGGCGTGCTTTCAGCGTCTCCCAGTCGGCTCTGAGCACCCCGCCCGCCTGGGGCAACCAGGAGCGTCCCAATGCCCGCCACCTCAGGTCGGTTACGGGAAAACCGCCCTTGTCATGGGAGCCAAGGTACCTACGCTGTGCCAAGCCGAAGGCGATGCGCGCATCGTACTTGCCCGATAGGCCGTCCAACTCAAAGTGGGCACTGATCCAGTCGGGCTGCACCAGGCATAGGGACCGGGTCTGGTGGTCCAGTACCGAGGCCGGGTCGAGGTCCAGGTGCTTGCTGAGGAAAGCGGCGCGGCGTTCGCCTTCGAGCAGGCGCAGGATGCGCGGCCGGCGGTGCGCAAAGTCCGCAATCCAATCCTCGGTATGCGGTGGCGAAGGGTGGGCTCGAAGCAGATGCATCTCGACAACATCAAAGGGTTGGATGACCCGGCCGTCGGCTGTCGTGATGTCGCCGAGCAGGACATGGCCGTGTTCGCGGACAGGGCGGATCCAACGCAGGCCGGTGTCTGGGGCGGCCTCATTTGACATGCCGGCGAGACAGACGCCCCCGAGCATCTGTGTCACGGCGAGGACCAGGATCTCTTGCGCGGGCATACAGGCCCCTCCTTTCCTCTGGCGCCCCCGGCGCCGGCCGTCAGAGGTGCACGATCTCCAAGCCCGGCATCCGTTCTGCCAGCCACTCGGCCACCAGCCGACGATGACACCGGTCCGGGGTAGGCTCCGCGCACAGCAGGCAAGGCCTGCGGAAGCGGTTCAGGAGAT
Organism: uncultured Chloroflexia bacterium; assembly: GCA_963701775.1. GTDB lineage: Bacteria > Chloroflexota > Anaerolineae > JAAYZQ01 > JAAYZQ01 > DAOQVR01. The sequence continues at coordinate 563,166 of CAVPBH010000015.1, read as the reverse complement.
CTCGTCCCACAGCGAGGGCGTCGCGCTGCTCCAAGAGTGCCAGGAACGTCGACTCATAACCATCCCAATCGGCTGTCCGCCTGTAGCTGTCGAGGATATCGGGGCTGGGGGCAAGCTCAGGTCGATGCTCGTAGCCGATGCCAAAACCCTCGCGAAGCAAGAAGGAGAGGTCCTCCTTCTTGGCGAACCCCGCCAGCTGGGAGGTGTTGCGGAGCCTGATATCTATCACCGCGTCGACTGCGGCCGACCGGAGCAGCCGGATGAACTGCTCCAGAGTTTTCTGAGTGGTGCCAATCGTACAGAAGGTCGGCATGTCAGAATAGACGTAGCTGAGTAGGCACGGATTCCTCATCAGCGAGCGAGCCGTCTGGCTGGATGTGTAGGACACGGATGTTCTGGTCCACTAGCGCGGGCGTGATCAGCTTGTAGCGATGACACTGCCGGTGATCGCCTTCGGCGCACATGATGGCGATCCGGTGCCGTGCCGCTTCTAGCACCAGCTCCCGGATCCCGTCGCGAAACGCTGGGCTGGAGCGGAGCACGTCATAGTCGGCAACTACCCCTTGTGGCTTGCCGCCCAGGCGCTCGCCCATCCAGCGGTAGATAATGCCGGCCTGTGCCAAGGCGCGGGCCAGTGACTCGCGGTTCGCCTGCGGAGCGTGGCGGCTGTAGGGGCTGCTGCGAACGTCAACCAGCAACTCAATGGCGTGCTTCTCCAGCAGCCCTATCAGATCGCCGGCAGGGTGGTTGCTGTGCCCAATTGTGTAGATCGGCAGAGGCTCTCCCTGGTTCGGCACGCGTAGACCGTCCGGCTGCACTGATCCGCCTAGCCGCCCACACGGGGATCGGGGTTGTTTGACTCGGGACCCCCGCAATCGGGCGCATAGCAGGTGGCGTCGATGAAGACGCACTTGGTCCTGCAGCTTGGGCATTCCTCAGAGGGCTGCGCGGCTCGGAACAGGTACCCGCAGTTGGAGCACTTCCACCATGGCATAGGCATCTCGGGCGTGGTCACTTTTCTTCTCTCCAATTCTCGAGTTATCGTCCCGGCTTTCCGTGTCCCTTGACGAGCTGGACAAGCCGGGGCAGCATGGGCACAACCTGTTTCTTTCGGGACATGACGCCTCCCACTACGACAGACTGTGGAGTTGCCAAGGGCTGGCCGAGGGCATCGGCGGCAGCCTGCTCCATTCCTGCGATCAGGATCTCGGTCTCGCTGTGGACCAAGTCGACTACCATGAGCAGCAGCGAGCCATAGCCCCTTTCGGCGCGGAGCAGCTTCATCTCTTCGAGGAGTTCCCCACGGATTTCGTCTACTTGCCGCCTGTGGACGGTCTCCATATAGCCAATGGCGAAGAGGTGATCCTCGACGCGGAACTCCTTGAAGTCCGTTGTTATGATCTGGCGTGGTGCGCGACCCGTCAAGTCCGAGGCGACTGCGAAGATGTCGTGTCCGTAGGCTTCGATTTCCAGCGAGGCGATTTTCGCGAGCCTCTCCGCCACGCGCCGGTCTCGGGGGTGCTCGTCGGAGACCGGAACAGGACCGTATCGGTGATCAATCCACCGAGAAGAATGCCGGCGATGCCGGGTGGGATGGCGATGGCCGCCTCATCAAAGAGGCCGGCTACAATGGTGCTGGTGGAGCCGACGATCTCGTTCCGAAAGAGAATCGGCGCTGCAGTCTGTATGTCGGCAATGCGGTGGTGATCGATCACGCCCAGCAGATCGGCCTCTCCTAGTCCATCCACCGTTTGGCTTCGTTCGTTGTGGTCGACCAGGTAGACGCCGTGGCGCACCGGATTGAGAAGGTCGGTGCGGGATACTACGCCGATGACTCGCTGGGCGGCATCGAGAATTGGAATCGTGCGTTGCTGGACAAGCTTCTCCCGCAGTTCGTCTAGCGGGTCGTCCGCCGAAGCGGTGAGTATGTCGGTGCGCATAATATGCGAGATTGGAATTGCCAGGGTGAGAAGGCGAACCGTCGTGAAGGTGTGGTGGGGTGACGAGATGAGGGTGACATTCCTGTCTCGAGCGAGCCGAACGATGGAGTCAGATACGGGTAGCCCGCCCGTGATAACAAGCGCCCCGATGCCTCCTTCGATTGCGGCGCGTTGGGCATCCTCGCGGTCGCCCATGACCATCATGCTGTCAGGCTCGATGCGCCGGCGGATCGACTCGATGTCCATGGCTGCTACCATCACCTTCTCGCGCAGGCGACGGTTGGTGGCCTCAACCAGGAGCTGTCCGTCAAGGGTCTCGACAACGCTCTGGACTTCGAGGTGAATCTGGTCCAGGTCTTGGGCTTCGAGGCCAGCAAGTAGGATGTGGGCAAAGTCCTCCACTCCGGTGAGTCCCGCAAGCCGTCCGCCGGCATCGACCAGAGGGAGCGCACGGACCGCGGAGTCGCGCAACCTCCGTCCGACGGCATACGCCGACTCCTCCGGTCTTCCGACGATGGGGGCTCGATTCATGACATCGCTTGCATGGGGGAGGACGTCCTCGATGAGCGCTGGAATCGGGACAGAGAAGCGGTCCATTATGTACCGAGTCTCGCGCCAAAGCTCACCCAGGCGTGCCGCGATGACGTTCTCGACGCCCTGTCGGCCAAGAAGTTCCGCATAGGCGACGGCAGAGACGATCGAGTCAGTGTCTGGATTCTTGTGGCCTACGACGAAAACCTTGGTTGTCTTCACGTTTGTGGGTCAGCCTCGGCCGAGTCGTCTTCGTCGGTCGTGCCCCAGACGCCTTCCTCGTCTTCGTACAGCAGATCTACGGCGTCAGGGTCGTCGATGTCTTGGAGTGTGAATGCCGACGTGCCGGCGGAGAGGGACTGTTCGGCGAGCGCCTCGTCGATGGCGGCCTGGAAGTCTTCGTCTGCGTCTTCGTATGCGTCCAGCAGCAAGTCGCGGGCTACGTTGCCACCAATCTGGCCGAGAGCCCAGATTGCGGCCTCGGCAACTTGCGGATCGCGATCGTGGAGCATCGCGCCGAGTAGAGGGACGGAATCGACCAGCCCGAGCTCTCCACAAGCCACGACAGCTTCGTATCGCATGGCGGCTGAGCTGCTCTCTAGCTCGTCCAGCAGGATCGGGCGCCAGCGTGGGTCGCAGGTGCGGCCCATCCCAAGGACGGCACTTTGCCTTAGCTCCTCTTCATCCTGGTCATAGGCGAGCTCTAGGGCCGCTGTGACTTCGGCCGAGCCGGCATAGGCGGCCGACTCGAGGGCGCGGCGCCGGACTTTGAGGCTTTCGCCCTTGAGATGGAAGGTCGTGAGAAGCTCGCCCAGGATACGCCTTTCGTCGGGGGCAACGAGCTTGGTCGAGCTGGCCGGCCAGAACGAAGCGTCCCAGGCCTGTTGCGGCCGCTGCCCGCACGCGGGGCGACGGATCCGAGCGTAGCAGGCCAAGGAGCCGACCGATGAGCTTGGGGCTCGAGTCCTCCCACAAGCCCTCGACGGCCATGGCCCGGACCTCGTCATCTGGATCCTCAAGACAGGACCGGAAGATCGCATCGAAGTTCACCTCGAACGTGTTCTCCGCCAGCTCGAGGAGCGCGTGCAAGAGCCCGCGACGCCTGTCTGTGGGGTAGGTGTCAAGTGCTGCACGGAAACGTTCCAGGCGCTCTCCATGCAGGTCGGATAGGTCCGGAAGGTTCCGAAGGCTAGGTGGCTTGCTTGGGTCTCCCAACCGCTGCAAGAGGCGGTCAAAATCATCCCCATCTTGTTCCATTGGGCATCCTCTTACTTGACTGCTTGAGGGCATTGTATCACAGCATGCGGCGTTGCTCAAGCAAGTGCGAAGATCTGCCCAAGTCAGGGCACGCGATCGAAGAAGCACAGGGCCGTACTTCCGTACTGGCGCTCATCGGACAAGACCAGCCTGCTGAGGGACAGGGGCTCAAGCTCCTTGGGGAAAACCTGGATGATGACTTGGGCACTCCTGCTGAGCCAGGCGGGTGTGGCGTCGACTGCCAGGAGAGTTCTGCTCCAGAGGCCGCGGTACTGAGGGGGAGCCACGTAGACAAAGTCGAATGGCTCTGCGGGGCGAGACAGATACTTGAAGACGTCGGTGTGAACGACGCGTGCACCTTGTTGAAGGCGCGCGTGGACGAGGTTTGCGCGGATCGTCGCAACGGCGCGCGGCTCGCTATCCACGAAGACCACCTCCGCGGCTTCCCGGCTGAGCGCTTCGATCCCGACGCTGCCTGTTCCCGCGAAGAGGTCGAGGAAGCGCGCTCCGACGATGGATTCGCCCAGAATGCTGAACAGCGCCTCCTTGACCCTGTCGGAGATTGGCCTGGTGGTGGTTCCAGGGACAGCCAGAAGACGGACTCCTTTTGCACTCCCTGCTATTACTCGCACGTGCCGCCTTTCTTCAATCTCAGTATAGAACATTTGGTCAAGAGGTCAAATGGGAAAAAGCGAGCGGTTGCGCAAATCGCACGAGTGTGGTACAGTGGTAGGAAATCCCCGGAGGGAGTGTCCAGGACGTTGACCGTGGTAGACGAAGGGCTGGTCGAGTGGGTAGCGCAGTACTTCAGTGATGGTGAGCTGGAGCTGGTACGCCGTGCCTACGAACAGGCAGATCGAGCGCATGAGGGCCAGATGCGAATGTCTGGTGAGCCCTACGTCGTTCACTGCATCGAAGTGGCTCAGATCCTGGCCGAGATGGGCCTTGACGCGCGGGCAGTTGCGGCGGGATTCCTCCATGATGTTGCCGAAGATACCGAGACTACAATCGAGGACCTGCGGAGCACGTACGGCGATGAGGTGGCACAGCTTGTCGATGGGGTAACCAAGCTCTCCTACATCGATACCATGAGCAAGATGGGAAGCCGGGACCTCGAGGCGCAGGAGGCTGAGAGCCTGCGGAAGATGTTCCTGGCGATGGCAGAGGACGTGCGTGTCGTCCTGATCAAGCTGGCCGATCGCCTGCACAACATGCGGACACTCGGCTCCCTGCCGGCCGAGAGGCGAGTGCGCATCGCGCGCGAGACCTTGGAGATATTCGCTCCGCTGGCAAACCGCCTGGGCATCTGGCGAATCAAGTGGGAACTTGAGGACCTGGGCCTTCGATACTACGATCCCTATGCCTACCAGGAGATAGCAGGCCTGATCGCAGAGCGGCGGGAGTCTCGTGAGAGATACATCCAGCGAGTCGTCGCGGACTTGAGGACGCGGCTCCGGCTGGAGGGGATCGCGGCAGAGGTGGAAGGGCGATCGAAGCACATCTACAGCATCTACCGGAAGATGAGACGGAAGGGCGTCGAGTTCGGCCAGATATACGACGTGCGAGGTCTGCGGGTCATCGTCGACTCGGTTCAGGACTGCTACGCTGCCCTGGGGGTCGCCCATGCCCTGTGGAAGCCGATCCCGGGGGAGTTTGACGACTTTATTGCGACGCCCAAGGACAACATGTACCAATCGCTGCACTCCGCGGTCGTCGGTCCAGAGGGTCGCACGCTCGAGGTGCAGATCCGGACGCGCGAGATGCACCGCCGCGCCGAACTGGGGATTGCCGCCCATTGGCGGTATAAGGAGGGAACCAAGCGTCGCGATGTCGCCTTTGAGAGCAAGGTAGCATGGCTGCGCTCCCTCATGGACTGGCGCACCGACGTAGAGGATGCGCGCGAGTTCGTAGACGCACTCAAGGCGGAGGTTCTTGCGGATCGAGTGTATGTGTTCACTCCCAAGGGCCAAGTCTTGGACCTTCCCGCCGGCTCTACCCCTGTCGACTTTGCCTATCACATCCATACCGACGTCGGACACCGGTGTCGCGGAGCCAGAGTCAATGGTCAGATTACCCAGCTCACCCACACCCTGCTGAACGGTGACCAGGTAGAGATCATCACTGCGAAGCAAGGAGGTCCGAGCCGCGACTGGCTTCGGCCCGACCTGGGGTATGTGCACTCACCCAGGGCACGGCAGAAGATCCGTGGCTGGTTCCGCCAGCAGGATCGAGAGCAGAGCATCGTCCTTGGCAGGGAACAGCTCCGGCGTGAGCTGCGCAGGCTGAACCTGGCGGACGATGTTCGCTATCAGGACATTGCCACGCTATTTGACTACAAGAGCCTGGATGACTTTTTTGCCGCGATTGGGTACGGTGACCTGAATTCTCAGCGCGTGGCTGCCCGGGTGCTGCAGGATCTGCGCCGAGAGGAGGTCTTTGCCGAAGAGGAGGAAGCTCCCGTAGCGGTCACTCCCGAGGGCATCCGTGTGCGCGGTGTGGGAGACGTCGTCACGCAGTTGGCGCAGTGCTGCAAGCCCAGTCCGGAGGAACCTGGCCCCATCATTGGATACGTGACTCGGGGCCGCGGGGTAACGATCCACCGGTGGGATTGTCCGAACATCCTGGCTCGCACTAGCCGAGGGGAGATCGAGCGGCTGATCGAAGTGGACTGGGGCAAGCCGATTGAGCGGATCTACCCGGTGCACATTCGCATCCGTGCGTGGGATAGGGAAGGGTTGCTGCGCGATATCGCCACGGTGATTGCTGAGGAGCGCGTGAACATGAGAAAGGTTGGCTCGGCGAACCCCCAGAAGACCAACCTGGTCACGCTGACTGCGACCCTCGAAATCACGTCCATGAGCCAGCTCGTCAGTATTCTCGACAGGATCGAGCGTCTTCCCAACGTCGTCGAGGTTCGGCGCGAAGCACGCTAGCCTCTGGACCTACCTCGCACGGAAACGCAAACGGCTGGGGAAGCCCCCAGCCGTTCCTGTTTTGCGCCAGACGATTCGCCGGCCGGCTATGGCTCGATGAATCGCTCGATCTTGACGTCGGGCGACGCGGTCCGTTCGGCCAGCCAGTCGGTCAGTGCCGCGGACTTGTTCGCGTTGACGACCTGGTCGGGCAAGGCACCGTTTTCGTCCTTCGAGACAAGAAGGATCACATAGAACTTGGTCCCAGAGGCGGTGCGTCCCATTGCGCCCGGCTCGAGCGAGAAGGCCAGCGCGGATACCTCCTCACCGTAGTTGGTCGTCAATTCGTCAGGCGTCACGACGGGGATGTCGCCCCCGGCTTCCTTGGTGAGAGTGTCAGATGTGACTTCTGTGGCGACCACCGCGAACTCCTCGCCGTCCTTGATCCGTTGCTCGGCCGCGACAGCCTCTTCCTCCTTGTCCGTCTGGATGAGCTGGACGTGGGCTACCAACCCAGTCGTAAGCACCTCGCTTGCCAGGAGATTCCTGCACCTTGGTCCGAAGCAGGCTCCGGCCGATGATGGCACGGAACTCCTTGTCCGATACGTTCATGCCTTCGAGCACGGACTTGTAGTAGTCGTCTTTCGTGCTCTGAGGGACCGGAGTTGCCGTGGGTGCTGGCGTGGTACCTGTCAGGGTCTCGGTGCTGGTGACCGTTGCCGTAGAACTGGCGAACACCGAGTCTAGGTCGGCGGCGATCGATTCCTCCACCTCGGCGGCGGTCACGTTGAGCCCGACATCGTCCGCTTTCTCGCGGATCAGCGCGTCTTCGATCAGCTCCTCGAGCGAGCTGGATTCCACGGTTGTGAGCTCGGTGTTCAGTTGATCGACGTACGACTGGTAGTACTGGATCAGGAACGAGTTGGTTTCATCCGTCGAATCGAGGGAGTTGATCTCGTTCGTGTAGTTGGCGATGGCATTCTCCAGGTTCGCGCGGCGGACGTTGGTCAGTGCAGCGTACTCGTCCATGCGAATCGCTGTCCCATTGACCTCCGCCACTGCCTCCCTGGGCTTGAGCCAGGCCACGTTGATGACGGCCGCCAGGATGATGCCCAGGACAACCACGCCGAGCCCAATCAGGCTCAACATGATGATGCGCTGCTGGCGCGCCTGCCGCTTCCCGTGTGCGATCTGCTTTTTGGTCTGGGGCGTGGCCTGCGCTACCTCGCGGCTAGGTGTGCGCCTGCCAGGCCTTGATGTTGCCCATAGTTGTTTGTTTGGCCATACCTTCTCCTTAGCAGCCAAGGGATGTGTGCTGCCTTGGCTGTTGTGGGCTAGAAGCGGCGCAGGTGCTCGGCTGTGAAAGGGAGCAACGCCAAATGGCGCGCTCGCTTGATCGCGATGGCCAGCCGGCGCTGGTGCTTGGCGCAGGTGCCGCTCTTTCGACGGCCCTTGATCTTGCCCCGCTCCGTGATGTAGCGATGCAGAATGCCCACGTCCTTGTAGTCAATGACGTCGGTCTTCTCGACGCAGAACTGGCATACACGGCGAATGGGAGCGAATCGGCCTCTCCCGCCCTCGGGCCGGTCCTCGTCGTCGCCGCTGTAAGGCCTGCGACCGCCTGTGCGAGGTGGTCCCGAACGGGCGTCGCCGCCACCCGGGCCTGAGCTTTGAAAGCGATCTCGGTAACTCATTGGTCTGTACTTACTCCTTCTGTCTTGGTCTCATGAAGCTCTGAGCTCATGAGAGGCTCCTCATCCACTTCGGTGGACGGGCGGGGTCCCAGCATGATCATCTCGCTGGCAACAATCTCAGTGCGGAAGTTCCGTTGGCCGTTGGGCTGGTCCCAGCACCGAGTGCGCAACTCGCCCTCCACATACACCCGTCTTCCCTTGGTCAAGTACTGACGGCAGATCTCCGCCAGGCTGCCCCACGCCACCACGTTGAACCACTCGGTGGAGTCACGTCGCTGACCGTCTGGCGCGGTCCACGTACGTGTGGCAGCCAAGTTGAAGGAGGTCACTGCCTGACCTCCTGGCGTGTACCGCATCTCTGGGTCGCGGCCAAGATTGCCGATCACCATGATACGGTTGAGACACCACGGTGTCTCCTCGTCTACTCCCTGTTCGTCGGGCTCGGGGCAGTGGCCGTCCACCGGTATGAGCTTGCTGGCCACGAACTCGGTCAGAAAGCGGCGCTGGCCTTCGGCATCCTCCCAGCTGCGGGTTTGGATATACCCTTCAGCGTAGATCCGCTGGTCCCTTCGCAACCTGCGGGAGGCCAGCTCCGCCAGCTTTCCCCAAGCCACGAGATGGAACCACTCCGTCGATTCGCGCGATTGCCCCGAGTTGGTTGTCCAGCGGCGACTCGTGGACACCCCAAAGGAAGAGACTGCTTGTCCTTCGGCCGTGTGCCGCATCTCGGGCTCGCGCTCGACGAACCCGATGATCATCGCCTTGTTCATCCCCCGGGCCATATCCCGCTGCCCCTCAGCACGCCTCGTCCAACGACTGGCTATTCCTCATCCAGGCGAACGATCAGATAGCGCAGCACCTGTTCGTCCAGGGTGAGAAGACGTTCGATCTCGGGAAGAGCCCGCGGCGGGGTGCGGAAGTTGAGGACGATATCCTGACTCTCCACCTTGCGCTTGATGGTGTAAGTCAGGCGCCGCTTGCCACGGGCCTCTACCTTGATCATCTCGCCGCCGGCGCCTGCATGGCCGGCTACGACGAGGCTTGTCACCCTATCGACGATTGCGGCTACCGCCTCGTCAGCGGCGTCGGCGTCGATGACCAGGTACAACTCGTATTCCCTCATGGTCTGCCTCCTTTCCTTGGGATTGCCTGTGGTCGAGCCACAAGCGGAAAGTCAAGGGACGAAGCCCAAAGGCCTACCGACCCCATGACAGCGGGCGCCACTATAGCATACTCGCCGGAGTATGGCAAACCGGATGGGCTTTGAGGTGGGGCGGCGCGCAGCTAATGGGGCGGAGAAAAGCGGATGTGGATAATGTCTCCATCCTGAACCACGTAGTCGCGGCCCTCGAGGCGAAGGATGCCCCTTTCTCGCGCGCCGGCAAAGTCGCCGGAGGAGATGAGATCAGGGTATGCAACGACCTCGGCACGGATGAAGCCATGCTGCATATCCTGGTGGATCTTGCCGGCAGCCTCGTAGACAGTCTGCCCTCGTTTGAGGGTCCATGCGCGGACTACGTTGGTTCCCGTAGCCGTGAAGAAGGTGATGAGATTGAGCAGGCGGTAGCTGGAAGCGACAAGCCGCTCCAGGCCGGTCTCTTCAAGGTCGAGTCCGGCGCGGTATTCGGCCGCCTCGCCCGGCGACCAGTCTGCCAGGTCCGATTCGAGCTGGGCACAGATCACCACGCACTCGGCGCCCTCAGCTGCGGCGCGGCGGAGCACGGGAGCTGCCAGCACTCCACCTCCCGGTAGGCTGGATTCGCCGACGTTGGCGATGTAGAGCCGGGGCTTGGCTGTCAGGAGGTTGAGGGAGCCAACCCACTCGCACTCCGTGTCCGTGCAAGAAAAGCCAGAGGCCTGGCGACCTGCGGCCAGGTGGTCCTTGAGCCGAGCCAGGCATGCCAGCTCGGCAGCGAACTCGCGGGGTTGTGCCTTCGCCATCGAGTGGACCTTGTCGATTCTCCGTTCCACAGTGCCCAGGTCGGCCAGGCAAAGCTCGAGATCGATGATCTCGCAATCACTCAGTGGGTCCAGCTCGGCGGTGACGTGTGCCACGTCGGGGTCCTCGAAGCAGCGCACGACCAATGCAACGGCGTCCACGTTCCGGATGTGGCCCAGGAATTGGTTGCCCAGGCCCTCGCCCAGGTGGGCATCCTTCACCAGCCCTGCGATGTCGACGAACTCGACAGTCGTGTGTTTGACCTCGTTCGGCCGCACGATCGCCGCGATGCGTTCCAGCCTCGGGTCAGGAACGGCGACTACACCGATGTTCGGCTCAATGGTTGTGAATGGGTAACTTGCGACTGCCGCGCCAGCCTTGGTGAGGGCGTTGAAGAGGGTGCTCTTGCCAACGTTGGGCAGGCCGACGATACCAATCTGCAGACTCATAGCATTCCTCCGGGAATTGGTCAGGCCACCGATGCGTGAAGTGTATCACACTCTCTCCCTGGAGGCAAGGCCTTTGCGCCAAACCTGTCTTTGTGGCAGAATGAACTGAAGGGAGGGTCCTCTATGGATGAGATGACCAAGCGCGAGCGGCTGGAGGCGACCATTGCCGGAAGTCCCGTGGATCGGCCGCCGGTGGCATTGTGGCGCCACTTCCCTGTCGACGACCAGGATCCGGTGGACTTGGCTAGCTCAGTCCTGGTATTCCAGCGCGATTACGATTTCGACTTTGTCAAGGTCACCCCGGCGAGCAGCTACTGCGTCTGCGGGTGGGGCACGCAGGATCGCTGGGAGGGTAACCCGGAAGGCACACGAGAATACCGGCACCAGCCCATCCGCCAGGCCAGAGATTGGTACGCGCTCGAGCCATTGGATCCGCAGCGGGGCACCCTCGGCGAACAGCTCCACTGCCTAGAGATCGTTGGGCAGGCCTTGGCCGGCCAAGTGCCGTTCATCGAGACGGTTTTTAGCCCGCTCGCGCAGGCAAAGAACCTGACCGGTCGTCAGGCCATCCTGGCACAGATACGGCAGGATCCGCAGGCGGTTCTGCATGGCCTCGAAGTGCTCACGCAGACAACTGTGGCGTTCGTTCAGGCGGCGCGGGAAAGAGGCATCGACGGCATCTTCTACGCAGTGCAGCACGCGAGCCATGAGCTGATGTCTGAGCTTGAGTACCAGGAGTTCGGAGTGCCCTTCGACCGGCGCGTGCTCCAGGCGGCCGAAGGCCTGTGGCTGAATGTACTGCACCTCCATGGCAACCGGGTCATGTTTGACCTCCTGGCAGGGTATCCCGTACAGGTGTTGAACTGGCACGATCGTGAGACGCCTCCTGACCTGGCCGAAGGTCAGACGCGCTTCCCCGGTGCGGTCCTGGGTGGGCTGCGCCAATGGGAGACGATGGTCAAGGGCACACCAGCGGATGTCCGGCGCGAGGCGATAGATGCGATCGAACAGACGGGCAGCCAACGCTTTGTGCTCGGCACGGGGTGCGTGACGCCGGTGACTGCTCCGTGGGCCAATCTGCGGGCGGCGAGAGATGCCGTAGCCGGCCCTAAAGGCGCCGGACGATTGACCTGACCGCACGGTTGTGCTATCATCGCTCGAAACCCAGCCCCGGAGGCGAATTCGCTTGATCAGTGTTGAAGAAGCCCTGGCCGAGATCCTGAGTCACGTCCAGCCACTCCCTCTCGAAAGCGTCCCGATTCTCGAAGCCCTCGGCCTGGTGCTCGGAGAAGAGATTGTTTCGGACGTCGATATTCCCCCGTTCGACAACTCGGGCATGGATGGTTTTGCTCTCCGGTCGGCCGACGTGGCGCAGGCTACCCGGAGCGCGCCTGCAACGCTGGAGGTGGTCGACACCGTGGCCGCCGGGTATGTCTCGGCCGCACGTGTGGAAATCGGACACGCGATTCGCATAATGACCGGCGCCCCCATCCCAGAGGGGGCAGATGCCGTCGTTCCGATCGAGGACACCGGAGATGCACACCGCACGAAAGAGGAGCGACTGGCTGCACCTGTGAGTGAGATCGAGGTGTACTCGCCCGTGGAGGCCGGCGATAACGTCCGCCTTGCAGGGGAGGATGTACGGCGTGGGGAGACGGTACTTGAGCCTGGTAGAGTGATCCGGCCGCAGGAGGTCGGGGTGCTTGCCTCGGTGGGGCGCACGGCCGTGCGCGTACACCGCAGGCCGAAGGTGGCCGTCCTGGCAACGGGAGACGAGTTGGTGGATCCGCAGGAGCCGCTCGCTCCCGGCAAGATACGCAACTCGAATGAGTTCACGAACGCGGCGCTCGTCTATCGCACGGGCGGCGTGCCACTGCGCCTGGGCGTGGCGCGCGATGCTGCGGGCGCGCTCTCGGCCAAGATCCGGGAGGGCCTCGAAATGGGTGCCGATCTTTTCCTTACGTCGGGAGGTGTGTCGGTCGGAGATTATGATGTGGTGAAAGACGTGCTGGGCCACGAAGGGAAGATGCAGTTCTGGCAAGTCAATATGAAGCCGGGAAAGCCACTTGCGTTTGGCCTGCTGCCCGGCGGCGTGCCGCTGATCGGCCTGCCCGGCAACCCTGTGTCGGCCATGGTGTCGTTCGAGCAGTTTGCCAGGCCGGCAATCCTGAAGATGCTTGGCTTCCAGGACTTGACCAAGCCTACGGTGCGAGCCCGACTGGACGAGGACTTGGACAACAGCGGGAGGCGCGGTTTTGTGCGTGTTGTCGTGACAAAGAAGGATGGGCGCTATCACGCCAGGGCCACAGGCGAGCAGGGTTCTGGAGTCCTGACCTCGATGGCAAGGGCGAATGGCTTGGCAGTCATTCACGAGGGTCTTCGACACGTGGAGGTGGGCAGCGAGGTGGACGTGCAGATGCTCGACTGGCCAGAAGGGATGGCGGCGCTCCTGTGAGCAACCCACGCAGCGTTCCCGTCATCTCGTTTGTTGGCAGGTCGGGCGTCGGCAAGACCGCCGCACTGGAACACGTGATCCGCGAGCTGAAGCGGCGCGGGCTCAGGGTCGGGACGATCAAGCATGATGCGCACGACTTTGACATCGACCGCCCTGGCAAGGACTCCTGGCGTCACGGGCAGGCCGGCAGCGACGTAGTCGTGATTGCCGGACCGCGTAGGATGGCCATGATCCGCAAGCTCGATCAGGAGCTCTCTCTGGATGATCTCGTGCCGCTGATGGGTGACTTGGACCTGGTGCTCACTGAAGGCTACAAACGTGGAGACCGGCCCAAGGTCGAAGTCAGCCGGAAGGCGTGCGGTACGGACCTTCTATGCCGGGCCGAAGAGCTTGTGGGCCTCATGTGCGACTATGAGTCCGACATGCCCGTGCCTCAGTTTGGACTGGAGGATGCGGTCGGAGTGGCGGACCTGCTTGAGGAGCTGTTCGTGCGGGGTCCGAGGGAGTTGGGAGCATGACACACGTCGTTTGTCGGGCGCTCATCTGCGTCTTCTGGGAACAGGGAGTCTGCAGTGCGGAGGAGATCGAGTATGAGCCCGATGTGGGCTGCCTGACCTTTGTGGACCTGACCGATCTGGAGCAGGCAGAGGAAGGGGAAGAGGCGCTTGACTGGGAAGAGGAAGACGATACCCTCTTTGAGGATGATGAGACGGAATGGGACGGCAGCCAAGATTGGGAGGACGAGGATCTCGACCTCTAGGCGTGTTGACCCTGCCCGTGTCTGTGGAAGGAGCGAAGTAGATTGGCTCAGTTTGCCGACGTGTTGTTGGTGGACGGCCTGGTTGTGACCATGGACGCCCTGGGTGATGTGATTGCCCAGGGCGCCGTTGCCATCCGAGGACAGGAGATCGTAGCCGTTGGTCCGGCGGAGGCCGTGAGGAACGAGTGGACCGCGCCTGACGTTGTGGACTGCGCCGGGGCGGCGATCCTGCCCGGGCTAATCAATGCTCACGCGCACGCTCCCATGAGCCTCCTGCGCGGGCTGGCCGACGATCTTCGACTCGACGTGTGGCTGTTCGGCTACATGCTTCCTGTCGAACGCGAGTTTGTGAGCCCCAGCTTCTGTCGTTGGGGAACCCTGCTGTCGTGCGCCGAGATGATCCGGTCGGGCATCACCTGCTTCGCCGACATGTACTACTACGAAGGGGAGGTAGCACGGGCAGCAGCGGAGGTGGGGCTGCGGGCCGTGTGTGCGCAGACGGTGATGAAGTGGCCGACGCCGGACGCTGAGAGCTACGATGAAGGACTCTTACATTCACGCGCCTTCATCCAGGAGTGGAAAGGGCATCCGTTGATCACGCCCTCCGTTGGCCCGCACGCGCCGGAGACGTGCACCCCCGAGCTCCTGCAACAGGCGGGTCAGCTCGCCCTTGAAGAAGGGGTTCCGCTGCTCATACACGTGGCCGAGACTGCCTCCGGAGCGGAGGAGGCGCGCGCCCTGTATGGGATGAGCTCGGTGGAAGCGCTCAGACGCTACGGGGTGCTCAATGCACACGTGGTGGCGGCGCACTGCGTGCACATCACAGAGGGGGAGCGCGAGATCTTGGCACAAGCCGGCGCGGGAGCCATCCACAACCCGACGAGCAACCTCAAGCTGGCCTCTGGGTTGGCCGACATCGTTGCCCTTAGGAAGGCCGGTGTGGACGTTGGGATAGGAACTGATGGGCAAGCAAGCAACGGCGACCAGGACATGTGGGAGGAAGTGCGGCTGGCGGCGCTCCTGCCCAAGGGAGTGCGGCTTGACCCAACGGTGATGCCGGCCCGCGAGGCATTCCGCATGGCGACCATCGGCGGCGCCGAGGCGCTGGGCTTGGGCACGATCACGGGCTCGTTGGAGGTCGGCAAGCGCGCGGACGTGGCCATCGTGCGTATGGATCCGGTCCACAGTGTTCCTCACTTCGACCTGTCGCCCGACAATGTATATTCGAGGCTGGTGTATAGCGCGAAGGGGCACGACGTCCAGCACTTGCTCGTCGACGGCCGATGGCTGATGCGGGACCGGGCCCTCCTTACGCTCGATGAAGCAGAGGTGAGAGTCGAAGCCCAACGCATCGCAACCCAAATCGGCGCTTTCCTTTCGCGGAGAGAGCAGAGCCTGCTCGACAAGCTGGTGGCTCTGGGCACCTTGCAGTGGGGTGAAACGTACGAGGTGCAGGTCAAGGCGCGAGTGCCCGAAGAGGCGGCGCTCGTGGACCGACTGCTTCACTGCGCGGAGATCATGGTCCTCAAGCACAGCGAGCGCAAGCAGTATGACACCTACTTTCTGTTTGACGACCCTCAGGCGGGCATTGTGCGATACCGGGAGGACTATCTGCTGGATCGGGGCCTGGAGGTCAAGCCGATGTACAACCTCACACTACGCGGAGCAACAGTCGAACGGGAGTTCGACGACTCGGTGCTATTGTGGCGCAGTCGCTTCACGGCGAACGCGGATCGCAGCCTGCGCTTCTATCGCGAGTACTTCCAGCCGCGGGAGGAACGGCGCGTGGACAAGCTGCGCCACCGCTGGCGCATCAAGTACAGGGGAGTCGAATTCGCCGTCAACGTCGACCGTTTGATCCAGCCGCCGTCGAATGATACGTACCTGGAGCTCAAGGCACGTACCTGGAGCAAGCAGGATGCACTTCAGAAAGCAGCGCTGCTCTCCGAGCTCTTGGTGGCGCTGGAGATTGATGAACCGAAGTTGCTGCAAGACGAGTACATGGCTTTCTGAGATTTGCGGCTGGCGATGGATGTTGAGATCCGGCCCCTCAAGACCACGCAGGAGTTCCTGGAGTGCGAGAAACTCCAGCGCCGGGTCTGGGCGATGCCCGACGACCGAGATGTCATCCCATTGCACTTGCTGCTTTCGGCGCAGCGCAATGGCGCTCTGGTGTTGGGCGCATTCGACAAGGGGTCGCTTATCGGGCTGCTGTTTGGGTATCTCGGGCTGACGGGCAGTGGAAGACTGAAGCACTGCTCGCATATGATGGGTATCTCTCCTGAGGTCCAGGGACGCGGCATCGGATACCGGCTCAAGCTCGCGCAGCGCGAGTTCGCGCTGGCGCAGGGTTGTGACCTGGTGACTTGGACCTACGATCCTCTGGAAAGCCGCAACGCGAACCTGAACATCCGCAAGCTTGGCGCAGTCTGCCGCACGTACCTCGAGGACTACTACGGGCCGATGGAGGATGGCCTGAACCGGGGCCTGCCCTCCGACCGCTTCCAGGTGGACTGGTGGATTGCGTCTGATCGAGTCAGGGAACGGCTTGCAGGCCGACGGGGAGCGCATCTGACGCCCGAGGACGAGGATCTCCTGGCCGCCGAGGCACAGCGTGCAGCCGACCGCGCTCCAGGACAGGTGTCTGCGTGCCCGGGCGGCGACCGGGTGTGGGTGGAGATACCCGCCGCCTACCAGGCCGTCCGGGCCTCGGAGCCGGCACTGGCAGGGGAATGGCGCGCGGAAACGCGCCGCGTCTTCGAAGAGAGGTTCTCGTGGGGTTTCCCGTCACGGATTTCGCGTACCGACAAGGTCGGGCGTTCTACCTGCTGACGAAGGAGGAGGACAATGCATATCGACCAGGTTGAGATCAGGTATGCGACGCTTCCCCTTGTGCATCCCTTCGAGACGAGCTTCGGGCGTGAGGAAGTCCGTGAGACCATAATCGTCGCCGTGCGAAGCGAGGGGCTGACCGGCTGGGGCGAGGCGGCTACGTCGAAGGGGCCCTGGTACGAATACGAGACCGTGGAGACTTGTTGGCATGTCCTGCACGAATTCCTCGCGCCGTGCCTGATCGGCCGGGAAGTGGAGAGGCCGGAAGAAGCCGCCAGGCTCATGGCTCCGGCGCGTGGGCACCACCTCGCCAAGATGGGACTCGAGTCTGCGATCTGGGACCTACTGGCACAGGCACAGGGCATCCCGGTATCCAGCCTGCTTGGAGGAGTCCGCGACCGAGTCGCGGTTGGAGTCAGCGTGGGCATCCAGCCGTCTGTTGAGCGCCTTCTGGATGTGATCGCCGGCTATCTGGCGCAGGGCTATGGCCGGATCAAGATCAAGATCCGCCCGGGCTGGGATGCGGATGTGGTGCGACGGGTCCGGGAGCGCTTTCCGGACGTGCTGCTTATGGCGGATGCAAACTCGGCCTACACCCTAGAAGATACGGAGATGCTTGTCGCCTTGGACGCGTTCAGGCTGCTGATGATCGAGCAGCCGCTGGCCTACGATGACTTGGTGGACCACGCCGAGCTTCAGCGGCGCCTGAAGACGCCCATCTGCCTGGATGAGAGTGTCCCCAGCCTGGCGGCGGTACGGGCTGCGCTGGCCCTGGGGAGCGGTCGGATCATCAACATCAAGCCCGGACGGGTTGGTGGTTTGGCGGCTGCGAGGGAGATCCACGACCTTTGCAGGTCAAGTGGCGTGCCGGTCTGGTGCGGCGGGATGTTGGAGACGGGCATCGGCCGGGCACACAACGTGGCACTCGCCAGCCTGCCAGGGTTCACCCTGCCGGGCGACATCTCGGCTAGCGCACGTTACTTCCACGAGGACATCGTCGAGCCGGAATTCACTGTAGGGCCCGACGGGACGATGGCTGTGCCGGCCGGCCCGGGGATAGGTGTGCGGGTGATCCCCGAGCGCCTGGAATCCGCAACCGTGCGGCGCAGCGTTGTGAGCTGACTTGCACGGCGGCGGGGACGCGCCCAGCGGCCCCCCCTTCGCCATCGCTCCTACAGGTACTTCCCCACGATTGGCCGCAGGCGCTCCACGGTCTCGGCCGGGATCAAATCACGGCGGGTAATGACTGCCGTCGAGAGGGCGCTGCCGCACTCACAGGGCCGGTCGTCGGTGAGCATGGGCACCAGGGCCGCGATGGTGCGCTTGGAGAGCGCTGCATTGGCGACCAGGTTGTCGATCAGCATCTGCACGGTGACCGGCTCTTCCTCTTTGTGCCATACGTCATAGTCGGTCACATGGGCCATGGTCGCGTAGCATATCTCGGCCTCGCGGGCAAGCTGCGCCTCAGGTACCGCGGTCATTCCTATGATGTCGACCCCCCAAGAGCGGTACAGCCGGCTTTCGCCCTTGGTGCTGAAGCGAGGGCCTTCGATGGTGAGGAAGGTGCCCCCCAGGTGAACCCGACCCCCGGATGTCGTGGCTGCCTCGTACAGCAGACCACGGAGATGGGGACAGAAGGGCTCGGCAAAGCTAACGTGTGCTACGAGGCCCTGGCCAAAGAAGGAGTAGTCTCGCGTCTTGGTGTTGTCGTAGATCTGGTCGGGGAGGACAATGTCGCGCGGGTGGTAGCGCTTGCGCATGGAGCCGCAGGCGCTAACCGAGACGATCCGCTCGACGCCGAGGCTCTTGAGTGCCCAGATGTTGGCGCGGTAGGGGACTTCGGCCGGCGTGAGCCGGTGGCCGCGGCCGTGGCGCGGTAGAAAGGCGATCCGGGTGCCCAGGAGCGTGCCCACCACGATCGAGTCGGATGGGCTGCCAAAGGGAGTGGCGATGTGCAGCTCGTCAACATCCGTCAATGCCTCCATGTCGTAGACGCCAGAACCGCCGATGACGGCCAATCGGACTTCGCTCATGGGTATCTCCTTGCAGCAAGAATGGCGGAGAGGATTATAGCAGACCCACGGTTGATTGCACAATGAGGAAAGCGCCAGGCAGACGGTCCGCCCATGGGCCTGCGGCGATTTGACGGGGTGGGCAGGCCGTGGTATAGTGTGCCGCGTTCCGGGGGCGTGGTGTAGCGGTTAACATGTCGGCCTGTCAAGCCGAAGACCGCGGGTTCGAATCCCGTCGCTCCCGCCTCGACATAACGAATCTGGCCCTCGAGAGAGGGCCAGTTGCGCGTGCTGCCCCGTAGATTCCCGACGCCCGGAAGCCGGATCAATCAATCCTCGCCGAGGCCATTTGGCTTCTGCAGCGTGACCACCGGTGACCTCGGACATCGATAGCCAATGCCGGCCGGTGCACTGGCCACCACGACGGCAGTCGGCGAACGCGCCGTCCAGACGCCCGCTATGCTCACGGATTGGCGACTGGGATGTCGACGAGATTCCTGCAAGGCCGTAGGGAGGTGAATCGCTTGGGCGGATGGGAGCACGGACAGGCGAGCCTGTCTCCAAACGGGCTGACGTGGTCACGGGGACACGAACGGTACGAAGACATCATGGCGTGGGCAGCCCACCAGATCGCTGGCGGCCAACAGCCTGCCGTTCTCGAGTACGCCCAGCACGACTTGCTTCTCGCCCAAACCGGCGCCAACCAAAGTTTGAGAAAAGGTTCCGCCGGGGCCCAGGCTGACGCCGTCGTATTGTGCGAGGGGAGTGCAATCAGACCGTAGCCAGACCCTCACACTCAAATCGGAGTGCTCGCCGGCGGCCTGTACGGCCACTTGCAGATCCTGGCCGTATGCCTTGACGCCCAGGGCGAACTCGGCGGTAGCCATGGTCAGAGCCGGCAGCCCTTGAAGCGGCATCCAGGTCTCGAACCATTCGAGCGACTGGCCTGCACCGAGCCGAAGCGAGTCCCAGAAGGTCGGTGAGGGACCGCTATGTGCCTCGACGTAGTACGTATAGGGAGGGTCTGTCCAATTTGAGGCGTCTATCGGGTTGCTCCAGCCCATGGCGAAGCCTTTGACGCCTGTCGCAACCTGACGTGGAAAGACTCGGGCCACGCCGCGCAGCATTCCTTCGTCGTAGACCCCTTCCCAATCCTGCATCGCCTGTGGCCGGGCAAAGAAACCAAACCACTCGTGCCAGTTCCCCAGCAGCGAATAGTCGACTTCATCGTAGATCGGCCAAGTCATGGCGCCCTGGGGGCCTGGAAGCCGTCCGTCTCCGGTGCTGTGCACCGTCACTTGTCCGACAGGCACCACGAGGCGAAGCTCGGGACCCACTGTGTTGGCTGCGCCGGGCGCAAGCATCGCGTTCGACCAGAACTTGAAGCTCACCGGGCTGCCGGTGGGGTTTTCCAACCGGAGCGTGATCGAAAAGGCGGCCTGGTTGACGGGCAGAAAGACCGAGATGGTGGCCCGAACACGGTCCACGGCAGTCGAATCGTGCAGGTTGATGGTCGAACCCTCGGGGGCGTTGGCGACTTCATAGGCCCAGGGCAGCGCTGATTCGTAGCCGTGTTCTTCGACCGGCAGGCACCATTCAATTCCCCCGGCCGCCAGCCACCAGCCCTGCTCCGGCGGTCCCCAATGCGTCGGCTTGATCACGGGATTCTGATAGAGCAGCTCCTCGCCGGTGGCCTTGACAGCAATGCCGTAGAGACGCCCGCCCAATTCGGGGAGGAAGGTCAGGCGCAACCAGTCGTTTTCGAGCACGACGGCGGTGTAGGCCTTGTCTTCCGGCTGAGGATTGGAGGCCAAGTACGCTTGCCAGTCCAGGATGGGATAGTCCATGTTGTATGCATACGAGTGGCCCGTGTACAGGAAGCCGGCATAGGGGTAGGTGGGAATCGTGATGGTAGTGGTGGTGATGTGGACGGCGCGGCCTTCCTCTGTGGGGGAGACGCCTTGGTCCGGCCTCGACGTCCGTGCCCGGCCGGCCGCGGGGACGGGGGCTACGGCAAGGGGTAGGACGCAGATGAGCAGAAGGAGTCTCATAGGAGGTAGCGACACACTAGCCGGTCACCGTTTCAGGGCGCGGGGCCTGGTTGATCAGATGGGCCATGCAGCCTGCTCCGAAGCCGTTGTCGATGTTGACGACCGCCACGCCAGGCGCGCAGCTATTGAGCATGGTCAAGAGGGGTGCGAGGCCTCCGAAGGCGGCGCCATACCCGACGCTGGTCGGCACGGCAATGACCGGCCGGTCGACAAGCCCAGCGACGACGCTGGCAAGTGCCCCTTCCATTCCCGCTACTACCACGAGCACGTTGGCCGCATGCAGCTTGGGGCGCGCGTCCAGCAGGCGATGAATGCCCGCCACGCCGACGTCGTACAGCCGAGCCACGGGGCTGCCCAGGGTCTCGGCCGTGACGGCTGCCTCGTCGGCGACGGGGATATCCGCCGTACCGGCGCTCGCCACCAGGATGGTGCCCACACCGCTGCGCGGCGACGGTCCGCCGACAACGACCATCCGGGCGGCGGCGTGATGGACAGAGCCTGGAAAGGTCTCCAGGAGTAGCTGCGCCACCTCGGGGCTAACGCGGCTGGCGATCACCCGGCCTTCGGCCGCGCGCAGCCGGTCCACGATGTGCACGATCTGGTCGCACGTCTTGCCCGGGCAGAACACGACCTCCGGAAAGCCGGTGCGCAGGCTGCGATGGTTGTCCAGGCGTGCAAAGCCAAGATCCTCGTAGGGGAAGTCGCGCAGGCGATCGAGTGCATGCTCGACGCTCGCATCGCCCTTCTGGACACTCTCCAACAGACTGCGCAGCCAAGTTCCTTGCATCAGTGACACCTCCGATCCCGCGACAGGGATTACAGTACCTCATTCAGGCTGCCCATGCGGTAGCCGATCAAGTCGAGCGCGACATAGAGGTATCCCAGGGCGCGCAGGCTCTCGACGGCTGGGGCACGCGCCTCGGGCTGGGCCAAGCGTGCAATCAGGTCAGGCGGCACCTCCAGGCGGGCCACAGGAAAGTGATCGCGCACGCGGAGCTGGATCTGTCCCCAAGCCTTCTGCAGGGCGGCCTCGGCGGCTTCCACCCGAGCGAGAGCCTCTCCGCTGAGGGGGGTGCCGTAAGGGAAGCGCGTGGCCAGGCATGGGGTGGCGGGACGGTCCCAGGTAGACAGGCCGCGCTGCCGGGAGAGGGCACGAATCTCAGCCTTGGTCAGGCCGGCTTCGCGCAAGGGCGCACGGATCCCCAGTTCCGCGATCGCGCGATTCCCGGGGCGGTAGTCGTCCGCGTCATCCGCATTCTCGCCGCACACGACCTGGTGCATGCCCTGGGCGCTGCTGGCTTCAAGAATGGACTTCAGAAGGCCCAGCTTGCAATGGTAGCAGCGGTCGGCTCCATTTGCGACGAAACCTGGATTGGCCAGGCTGTCGTGGGGCAGAACCAGGAGCCGCACACCCAGGCTGGCAGCTTCGGCACGGGCGTGCTCGACCTCGGCCCGCGCGATCATCTTCGAGTCCGATGTGATGGCCAGTACTGCGGAGGGACCCAGCACGTCTAGGCAGATGGCCAGAAGGTAGTTGCTGTCCGTGCCCCCCGAGTAGGCTACAGTCACGCTGCCAAGCTCGGAGACGATGGCCCCGAGGCGCGTTTCCTTACGGTCTAGGCTGTGCATTGAACCTTCCTTCATCCAAACTGCTGGCGCGTGCATTATGCGCTGGGTTGCCGTTCCTGTCCAACTTCTCGATCGCGCGCGCTGCTCTCGATAGCAGCGTGGAGGGGTCTATTTCACAAGGCAGCGGCTCGGGTCTACTGTAGACATAATCAGGTGGCACATTGGGGAAGTGAACATAACGCACACACCTCATCTATGTGTGCGCAGATTGCTTGGCATGGGCGTATGCGGCCAGCACGCGCTCGCGCGCCCAGGCGTGGTCGACGATCGGCGCAGGATAGTCTTGCCCAATGACACAGTCCGCCGCACGCTGTGCCTCAAGTGGCATCTCCCAAGGCGCGTGTACGTAGCGCACTGGAACTCGCGCCAGCTCCGGTACCCAACGGCGAACGTAGGCACCTTCCGGGTCGTGCTTCTTGCCCTGCAGCACAGGGCTGAAGATCCGAAAGTAGGGTGCCGCGTCCGTGCCGGTGCCGGCGGTCCACTGCCATCCGCCATTGTTGGCTGCCGGGTCGGCGTCCAGCAGGTGCTGCATGAACCATAGCTCGCCCCATCGCCAATCGACCAGCAGATCCTTGACCAGGAAAGAGGCGACGATCAGCCGTGCCCGGTTGTGCATCCATCCGGTCTGCGCCAGCTGGCGCATCGCTGCATCGACCACGGGGTAGCCCGTTCGACCCTGGCTCCAGGCCTCAAACGCCGCATGGTCGTTCTCCCAGGCAATGTGGCGCAGGCCTGTGCGAAAGCTGTTCTGCTCGGTCTCTGGAAAGTTGGCCTGGATCGAGAGATAGAACTCGCGCCAGATCAGCTCTGTGAGCCACACCTCGGCCCCGCGGCGGGACTGCGCATTCGGTGCGGCATCGATCACGCTCAAGACGCTCACCACCGCCTGGCGGGCCGACAGCATTCCAAACCGCAGGTAGGGCGATAGTTGCGAGGTGCCATCCAGGTCCGGCCGGTCGCGAGTCTCGGAGTAATCGTAGATGGGCGCGTCGTCGCCTTCCAGGAAAGCCCTCAGCCGGCGCCGGGCCTCTGCCTCTCCGGGCCGGAACGCCGTGCCTGGCGGCATGGCCGGCTCATCAGGGATGGGCAGGCTGTCCACATCTGGCACCGGCGAAAGCGAATGCGGAGCGCTGAGCCCCGACCCGGTCGCCGGCAGAGGAAGCGTCTTCCAGGCGCGGCTGAATGGCGTGAACACGGTGTAGGGAGTGCCGTCAGCCTTGCGCACGGCGCCGGGGGGGTGGACGGACAAGCCGGCGGTCAAGTGCAACGGCAACACTTTCGCTACCCGGGCGTCTCGATGGCGGGCGTAGGGCCACGGGTCCTCCTCGGCAAACAACGCCGTAGCGTCAGATTCGCTTGCGAGGCTGCTCAGCTCTTCGGCCGGGTCGCCCCGCCGGACGATCAGACGGCTGCCCCGCAGGCGCAAATCGGCGTCGAGGCACCGCAGCCCGCCGAACAGAAAAGCCACACGTTCCCGGGCTGCGTCGCCGACCTGGTCGGATGAGAGGATCGCCGGGTCCAGGACAAAGACCGGGATCACCCGGTCGGCTGAAGCGATGGCGGCAGTCAAGGCCTGGTTGTCGGCCAACCGCAGGTCGCGACGGATCCACCAGAGGGCGGTTGTCATGCCGTTGCTCCGCGGGATGAGGCTGTGCCCTGTTCCATCAATGGGGCTCGTGCTGCTTGCAGCCTTCCACGCTGCCGGCCCCCCTCGACGTTCTGGTCACCGCGGCGCGTTGCCTCAAGCCAGCGTGTCCCTGAGTGCCCCTTCGAGGTCGGGGAAGTGGAACTGGAAACCGAGGTCCAGCAGGCGCTGTGGCACGACGCGCTGGCCGGTTAGCAGCAGGTTGGAGACCTCTCCGAATGCCGCTCGCATGACGACGCCGGGGAGGGGGAACCAGGAAGGCCGACCCATCACGCGCCCGAGCGTCCGCGTGAACTGGGCGTTGGTCACTGCCTGAGGCGCGGAGAGGTTGAAAGGTCCTGCCGCGGAAGGGGTCTCGATCAGAAAGCGGATCGCGCGCGCTTCGTCTTTGAGGTGAATCCAGGAAATCCACTGCTTTCCGCTCCCGATGCGCCCACCGGCAAAGAGGCGGAACTGCAGTAGCATGGGCGGCAGAGCGCCTCCTGTCTTGCTGAGTACGATACTGCTGCGAATGATGGCTCGGCGAACTCCCATGGCCTCGACGGGTGCCGTCGAGGGCTCCCAGTCGTTCGCAGCAATGGTTGCGAAGAAGTCGTGGCCCGGTGAGTCGACCTCGGCGACCGGGTCATCGGCACGCGGACCGTACACCCCGATGCCTGAAGCCTGTATAACGACGCGCGGCTTGCGGCCGGCTCGCTGCACGGCGTCGACCACTGCTCGCCCCGCGTCCAGGCGGCTTTCGCGGATGATGCGCTTCCGCGCATCGTTCCAGCGGGTGGGGAGAAGTCCATCTCCGGAGATGTTGGCGCCGGCTAGGTTGACGATGGCGTCGGCGCCGTCGGCCAAGGACGCCCAGCCATCGGCGGTGCGCCCGTCCCAACGCTCGGCGCGCACTCCACCGGGGAGCCCGCCGGCCTTTTCGGGCGTGCGGCTGAGCACAATGACCTCATGGCCATCGGCGCCAAGCTCGGCAGCCAGCGCTCTTCCAATGAGCCCGGTTCCACCCGAGATTATCACTCGCATTCTCGAATCTCCTTAGGTGCTTGTCGCGACAGAACCCGTCACCAGTTGCGCCTAGCCACGGGCGTGCCTTCGCAGCCAGGCGAAGATCGGCTCTGCGCGCTCATCGAGCTGCTCCTTGGCGACCTGCGAATAGGCATGCAGGAAGCCGGGGAGTGCGTCCTCCCCCAAAGTGCTCAGATTGAGCGCGTGCTCCAGGTGGGCCAAACCGGCGTCAAGCAGCGACACGTCTCCCAGCGCAAGGGCCGCCTCCATGTGGCGGGCGAGCTCCGCGCTTGCATCTGCGATTTGCCACGAAGGGAAGCCGTTCGTTGCGGCAGCCTCGACCAGCTCGGCCTCGATTGACACACGGCGCCGGCGGAAATGCTCCAGGGCCAGCCCAGATTCAACCGGGAGTGGCTCTGCCGGCGGTGCGGCGCGCGGAGTAGATAGAAGAGAATCCACGACGCTCAGGGCGGTGTCCACACTCTCGCCCAGAAAGAAGCCGGGGATCCGGGAGCGGATGGCCGGAAGAGAATTGAATGCACCTCCCGCAAAGCCGATGGGCACGCGTCCGTGGAGCGACTGGGCGATCTCGAGCAAGGCCGCGGCCGAAGGCAACCGCTGAGCGGCCAGGATGATCAAGTCCGGCTGGATAGTAGCGACGGTAGCGTCCAGCTTCGCTGCCGGCACATCTGCGCCAAGGTAGACGACCGCCCAGCCACGGCGGCGCAGCAGAAGGGTCAGGAGCAAGAGCCCGACAGTGTGGCGCTCCTGGGGTGGACAGGCAGCCAGGACCCGACCCGGCCGGGTGGCGGTCGGCGCGGCCGCAAGCAGGGACTCCAACCGGCGAATGACCAGCTCCGTAGCAAAGTGCTCCTGCTGTACCGTGGCTGTGCCCTGCTGCCAGAGCTCGCCCACCTCGTGTAGGGCCCACTGCAGCAGCTCGGTGCAGACGGTCTCCAGAGGGTAGAGGGCAAAAGCCTGCGCGGCTGCCTGGTCAGCTCGGTCTCGGTCATAGGCCAGGCAAGCCGAGAGCCACTCCTTCCGCAACTGGTCAAGGGTGCTGCCCGCGGGATAGTACTCGACCGCCGAGCCGGCCCGCGGAGGGACAGGCGCCAGTGCCTGGAGTGGATCACGACCCTCGGATTCTATCCGGCGCCAGTGGTCCACAGCGCGGGCGATGGTCAGCCCTTCGAGCTGGCGAGCCACCAGCCAGCGCAGTGTTTCGATGTCACGCTGCGTATAGAGGCGCTGCCCGCCGCCACTCCGAGCAGGCGTGGGCAGCCCATGTCGCCTCTCCCAGGCACGCAGGGTATCAGGCTTCAGGCCTGTCTGTTGGACGACGGCCTTCACATTGAACAGCGGCGCCTGATCTGTCAGGCCGGTCTCTCCCACCTGTTCAGCGTCGTTTCCTCGGGAACCAGGGGATGAAAGCGCTCGTGCTCTCGACATACTCCCTGTAGCCAGGCTTGGTGGTCGCCAGGGTTTTCTCCAGCAAGGTCACGCCAGACACCCGGAGCAACATGCCTGTCATCAGGATCGGGCTGAATATGGTCCACCAGCCCCCGGCCACGGCCGCGAATAGGTAGTAGGCCCACCACTGCGTTGCGTCTCCGAAGTAGTTGGGGTGGCGCGTGAAGCGCCAGACGCCCGTGTCGAGGACCTTGCCCTTGTTGGCCGGATTGGCCCTGAAGCGGGCCAGCTGCAGATCGCCCATCGCCTCGAAGAAGAACCCAACCACCCAGACGGCCAGTGCCAGGAAGTCGAGGATCGTCAGATGGGCTGGGTTGGGACTGAACTGAGCCACCAGCAGGGGAGCTGAAATGACCCAGAGAAGTAGGCCCTGCAGCACAAACACCTTGAAGAAGCTTCGCCACCACCACGGGCTGCCAGCTTCCTCACGCCACTTCCGGTAGCGGAAATCCTCTCCCTTGCCCCAGTTGCGGAGCAGTAGGTGAACGGAGAGCCGTAGTCCCCAGACTGTGACCAGTATCGCGACAAGCCACTTGCGCGCCGGAAATCCGTCGGGTGTCAGCGCGAAGTAGAGCCAGTTGGCCACGACGAAGCCTGTTCCCCAAAAGGGATCGACTATGCTCGAGTTTCGCAGCACCAGGCTTAGGACCCAAAGAAGAGTCATGAGCCCCATCACCACGCCCAGGCCGATGAGATACACTTCCAGGAAGGTCATATTGCCATCTCCAACTTAGCCGTACGTCTATGCCCGCTTCTTCGCCTGCACGGCCACGAAGCCGGCAGCGCCAGGGCCGATGTGGATTCCGATCACGGGAGTCACCTCTGCAACCATCGGCTCGACACCCAAGGGGAAAAGGTGCGACGCCTGCTGTCGAAGTTGGTTCACCTTCTCAGGTGAATGGGTGTGAACCAGGGTAAGCTGCTCAAATGGCGCCAACTGGGCAACGATCTCCATCACACGCGCCCGAGCGCCATTTCGCGTGCGGACGCGCTCCATGTGGAACTCCCCGCCGTTCATCCTGAGGATGGGCTTGATCTGCAGCACGGAACCCAGGCTTGACTGGATGCGGCTGAGCCGGCCGCTTCGCCTCAAGAACTCGAGGGTGTCCAGGGCGGCGATGCAGTGGGTGCGCGAGGCCTGATCTTCGAGCGCGGAGAGGATCTCGCCGAGTGGCCTGCCTTCGGCGGCCGCCTTTGCCGCGCTGATAGCGAGCAATCCCGTGCCGAGGGTCAGGTTGCCCGAATCGAATACCGTGACCGGGACGCTCTTGACTTCCTGTGCGGCCAGGCGCGCCACGCCAACCATCGCGCTCAACGCGCTGCCGATGTGTATCGAGATGATCTCTGTTGCGCCGTCATGCGCGAGCTGGTCATAGACCTTCACAAACTGGCCGGGTCCTGGAACGGAAGTCGTGGGATGTGCTTCGAAAGCCGGCAGGGCGTCATAGAACTGCTCGTGCGTCATTTCGACGCCGTCAAGGTAGCTCTTTTTTCCGATGTTGATGTACAACGGTACGACGGTAATCCCGTGGCTGGCTACGAGCTCCGCGGGCAAGTCGCAGCTGCTGTCTGTTACGATTCGAGTTGACACAGAGTTTCCTTCCTGCCCGGATGTCCTGGCATGGTGCGGGTGTGCTATCCCCCCTCTCCAGGGTCACTGGAGAGGGGGACTGAAAGGTGACGGCAGGCAGTCAATGGACCTAGGGAGCGAGCACGCCGGCAAAGACCTGCCAGGCCAGCAGCGTCTTGGCTACCAGGCTAAGGATGATGTACATCCGCTCGCCGAAGAGGTAGTTCTTCCAAGGGCCCACCTTCTTGTACTGCAGGTACATGTTCACGGCAAAGATGTTGAAGAAGACAAAGAGGCTTGCGATAATCCCGTAGACAAAGCCGGGCGGCCCTGCGTCCACTGAGGCAGCCGAAGAGATCGACGACACGAAGTAGACGACTATCACAATCCAGGGTACGATGCCGGCGAAGCAGCCAAAGATGTAGGATGTCCAGTCTGTCTTCTTCGTGGTCTGGTTGTGCAGTTCCATCAGGAGACCAAACAGGTTCATGCTGGCATTGACGCCGAACATCGCGATAAGAGCCCCCAGGTCCGAGACCCCCGACAGAAGCGCAATCAAGACGATCATGATCGATGAGCTGAAGGCATACTCGTAGAACCGCGCGGGGTTCATGCCCTTCTTCAGGTTGGCCACGTACCACTTGTAGCCAAAGGTTCCAAGGCTAAAGTGAGCTATGGCCGAGATGAGCAGGAAGGCTCCTACGGCGGGGCCGAAGGGGAGGGAGAAGGGAAGCTTGAGAGTCGGGACGAGCTTTTGAGCCACCGCGTCGAAGTTGAGCACGGTTGTTGAAACCTGGTATACTTTGAGGTCGCCTAAGGCGAAACTGAGAACGATCATGAGTATACCCTGCACCAGGTGCAGGAAGCCCATGATCAGGTTGAAGCGACGCAAACCCTGGTACGCCTTTTCGGACGCCTCGGCCCCTTTGGGTGCAGAAGCAGCTCTGGTCGCAACGGAAGCTTTCTTGGTCATGTCTGTCTTCTCCTTTTCTCTATCTGGTTTTGTTCTTGGTCCTAGCAGGTCCAGTGCCCACGTACACCGGTGCCCCTAGCACCGGATGCGATTGTACCACGAGTACCAGGTGTTGTCAAGGTATTGTGCAGATCTCTTATGAGCCTCTAATGGACGGCACGGACAGAAGAACAGGCCGGTCACGATTTGGTCGCAGGGGGGGAATGCGCTATACTTCGTGAAAGAAGCACTATGAAACGCGCATTGATTGTTCTGCTTGCATTCGTACTTGTGCTCTGCGTGGTGCCCCTTGTCATCCCGGTGCCTCCGTTGGAGGGAACGGTTCCGCCCGAGGAGCTGGCCGATGCAGACAGCCTGTTCATCGACGTCAATGGTTTGCGCATGCACTACAAGCTGCAGGGGCAGGGGGAGACCGTCCTCGTGCTACTGCATGGGTTTGCGGCCAGCACCTTCTCCTGGCAGGCGGTGATGCCCCAACTCTCTGAGATGGCTACGGTGATTGCATTTGACCGGCCGGCTTTTGGACTGACCGCGCGGCCGATGCCCGGCGAGTGGGAGGGTGACAGTCCGTACAGCCTTGAAGCGCAGGCCGACCAGACTGCCGCATTGATGGACCGCCTGGGCATCGACCAGGCGGTGCTCGTGGGCCACTCGGCCGGCGGAACAGTCGCCCTTCTCACGGCTCTCCGCCATCCAGATCGTGTCAAGGCCTTGGTGCTGGTCGATGCGGCGGTCTACAGGGGCGGGACCCCCGGGTGGCTGGGGCCTGTGCTGCGGACGACGCAGATGCGGCACCTGGGACCCTTGATGGCGCGCTCGCTGGGAAAGAGGGGTGGGAGACTGCTGCCCGGAGCTTGGTATGACGAGTCGAAAGTGACTGCCGAGGTGCTGGAAGGCTACGAGAGACCCCTGCGTGCCCAGAATTGGGATCGAGCTCTGTGGGAGGTCGTGGTAGCCAGCCGTCCGCTGCATCTCGAGGAACGCCTCGGCGAGGTGCGCGTGCCGGTCCTTGTCATTACGGGCGAGCACGATCGCATCGTTCCCCCAGACCAGAGCATACGCCTTGCGGAGGAATTGCCCAACGCGGAGCTGGTGACCATCCCCATCTGTGGGCACTTGCCCCAGGAAGAGCGCCCGGAAGCTTTCGTTGCGGCAGTGAGCGCATTCCTGGGCGGGGGAGACGAATCAATACTGGACAGGGAGGATTAAACCATGACGACGGCGTACTACATCAAGCTCTATCTTGCCACTTTGGTTGCGTTCTTTGCGGTTGACTTGGTCTGGCTTGGACTGGTGGCCCGAACATTCTACCGCAAGTACCTTGGCTTCCTAATGGCCCCAAAAGTGAACTGGCCCGCAGCACTCATCTTCTACCTGCTGTTCGTGGTCGGTATCCTGGTGTTTGCCGTTCTGCCGGGACTTGAGGCCGGCTCGCTGAAGACTACGCTCGTGCGTGCTGCGCTGTTTGGGCTGATTGCGTACGCGACGTATGATCTGACGAATCTGGCGACCCTCAAGGACTGGCCTCTGCTCGTCACGGTCGTGGACCTGATCTGGGGAACCGCCGTGAGCGTGCTGGTGAGCCTCGCCGGCTACTTCGCCGGCAGGTGGCTGGCCTAGGCCGCGGAGGGACCACCTACCGGCTTCCGGTACTTCCGGCAATTGCCTGACGGCGACCGGCGTGTTTGTGCTGCTGCGCCCCGCGCCTCTGGCGGCGGCATCTCTCGAGGGCC
Organism: uncultured Chloroflexia bacterium; assembly: GCA_963701775.1. Taxonomy (GTDB): domain Bacteria; phylum Chloroflexota; class Anaerolineae; order JAAYZQ01; family JAAYZQ01; genus DAOQVR01. The sequence goes on along the minus strand of CAVPBH010000015.1, from coordinate 532,306 downwards.
GGCGCAGCCAGTGCAACAACCACCGCTACCCACTTCCTGCTTGGACGTCCAGGTCCTGGATAGCTTGGCAGATGACCCGCGCGCTGGCCTGTAGCGCAGCCTCCTCGCCGGCGCTGAGCGGCAGCGGGAAACTGGCCAGTACGCCTTCGCCCCCTAGCAGGTGGGGGAGCGACAGGGTCACGTCGCACACGCTCGCGACCTCGACCTCCGGCGTGCAAATGGTCAGGATCGAGCGTTGGTCGCGCAGGATGGCATCTACTACCTCAGCCAAGGCACTTCCGATGCCGTAATAGGTCGCTCCCTTTCCTTCGATTATCGTGTAGGCAGCATGGCGCACCTGGTTGTCGATCTCTTGCCGCATCTCATCGTCCAGGCGGATCCCATTCAGCCGGCAGAACTCCTGGAGCGGCATGCCGCCGACTGTGGCAAGCGACCAGGTGAGCACTTCCGAATCGCCGTGCTCTCCGATCACGTGGGCATGGACATGTTGCGAGTCCACCCCCAGGTGACGGCCAAGAAGCGCCCGGAAGCGGGCCGTATCAAGCATAGTGCCCGAGCCCAGAACTCGGGTGGGCGATACGCCGCATGCTGCAGCGTATCGTGCTGCCAGGTGGGTCATGACGTCCACCGGGTTGGTTGCCACTACCAGTACCGCGTCGGGCGCTTGGGCGAGGACGTCTGGCACGACGCTCTGGAAGATGGTCGCGTTGCGAGCCAGGAGCTGGAGCCGCGTCTCGCCCGGCCGCTGCGATACGCCTGCCGCCAGGATCACGACGCGGCTGCCTGTTAGGTCTGCGTACTCACCAGCCCTGATACGCAGGGGATGGGCGAAGGGAACGGCATGGAAGAGGTCATCCGCCTCAGCCCGGGCACGCGGGAGGTTCTTGTCGACCAGAACGATCTCGCCACCGACGCCACGCATGACCATGGCAAACGCCGCCGTCGAGCCTACCAGGCCCGTCCCAACAACTCCGACTTTCATGATGTTCTCCTGATCCTACCGAAGCGCTAGTACGGTGGGTCCTAGCAGTCAATGGCATGGCGGTGCCAGGAACCTACACGTGTGCGCCCTGAAACAAGGCCTTCATTCCCATTGTCGCCACCCCGCCGGCCCGTTTGCGGAGTTTGTCCCGCTGCGGGCCGCGATGGTCGGTCGCTCCTGGCTGGCTCACCGTCGCCAGCATCACGGGTCAGTTCAGGCCCCGGAGGCCTCTAGGTACCGCCTTTGCCTGTCTTTCGCTTCTCTATGTCACCTGCACCTTCTAACCGGTTGGCACCGGATGAACTGCTGGCCGCCTATGCCGTGCGGTCAGCTTACCCCGCTGCCGGTCTTTCAGGTAGCGGTCGATGCGCCGTAGGTTCACCGCCAGCGCAGAGCAGAGGACGGTCATGGTGACCCGGATCCGACCACGCACCCGCACCTTGCCCTGCGCCCAACCATGCTTCAGTTGGAAGATGGCTGCCTCCACGGCAGTGCGTAGATTGCGCGCTTCGGCCTTGTGCCGCTCAAACAAGCGTCGCCTGTGTGCCGACCGGGCACGCTCCCTGGACACTGTCATGCCCCACTCGGTCTGCGTCTTGTCCGGCCGTGTCGGACAGTGCGCCGCCAACGGGCACTGGCGGCAGACGGCCGCGTCGAAGCTCCAACCATACGATTGGCCTCTCGGCTCGATCAATCCCACCTTCCCGGCCGGACAAGTTACCTGGGTCACTTCACCCTGGGCATCCAGCGTCGTCGAGAAGTCCGACACGGCCAGGCGCCCCTGCCTATGGTCGGGCAAGGTACCGGTCAGCCCGCTGGTGATCTGCTGCATCTGCGCGTCGCGCAGCGGCTGGTCCAACTGCGGACTGGCATACGCCCCGTCAGTCACCAGCAGGGTCGCCCGCAGGCGCTCCTGCAGCTCGGGGAGACCCTGCTGCAGCAGTTTCACATCGCTCACCTGGTTGGGCGCCACCTGCACCTGGTCGATCAACTGCACCGGGTTGGCCGGATGGCAGGTCTCTGCGATGTGCGCCACGTAGCCCTTGTACGCCCGGTTGCCCTTCTTGCGATAGCTGGCCTCCAGGTCATCCAGCGACTGCAGGCAGCCGGCGCCGATCTCTGCGTTGGTCTTGGCCCGCACCGCCTCCGCTTCCAGCACAAAGTTCTCCTCGAAGAAGCGCTTCGCCACCGCGTACAGCGGCTCTTCGCCGTAGCCGTCTGCCAAGTCGCCCAGCAGACCGTAGAGCACCTGGCCCACCTGACCAATCTGCTCCCATACCACCTCCCGGCCCTTGAGCCGGTACACGTACTGACCGGCGCTTTCCTTCACATACGGCTCGAATACCGCCTTTTGGCGCTCTCGGTCCGCTTCATTCAGCACCCGCCACAGCCGTTGCAGCAGTTCGACCAGCAACTCCAACCGGCTCAGGTCCGCGATGTTGGACAGGATCATGGTGCTGTCCAGCCGCTGCATCTCGGTGCGCACCTTCAGCTTCGCCATCTGGCTATCGGTGACCTGCTCAAACACTCTCGCAAACAAGTTCTTGCCGGTGCTCAGAGCATGATCCACTACGCGTCGCCGAAAGTTGTACAGCGTGCGCAGGCAGAAGTCATCTTCACCGAAAACCTCGCAACCCAGCGCATAGCGTACCTGCAGATCGAAGCAAAAGCGGTCGTACAACTCCTCGTCCGACCAGTGCCGCCCCTCCTTGAGGATTTCCAGCCCCACCAGTACGTTGACCGGCGTGTTGGGCCGCGAGCCCTTCTCGCTGTACAGCACCGCAAAGGTATCTTCGTCGATGCGCCGGAACACCTCTTCACGAAAGGTCGCCGCCCACGAGCTGTGCAGCCGCTTCAGCAGCTTGGAGGGCAGGCTGCTCACATCCGTCAACAGGAGCGGTTGGGCTGAACGCGGGTTCTTGCGATACATGGCACCATCCGGGTCACCAGAATGACAGCATTATACCAAGTCCGTCGGATCTGTCACACCCCGGCTTTTTTCAGGGCGCACACACGTGATTCCGTAGCATCAACTCCTTGGGGTAAGGGTTCAGATACACCTGCTGCCACACCCAGTCGGGCACGGTGTGCCGCCGCAGGTGGTGCTTGACCAGGCTCAGCGGCACGATAAGCGGCACCAGCTCCTGCCGGTAATCCTCGATCAGCCCCAACAGCTCCTGCTTGTCGTCGCTCGATAGGTCCTTCTTTAGGTAGCCCATCAGGTGCTGGAGCACGTTCACGTGCTTGCGCCGTGTACCCAGCAGCGCCAGCCCCTCCATGAAGAGCCGTCCGTAGGTGCCGGAAAGCTCATCCCACGGCACCTTCCCCGCCTGTCGCCACCAGCCGGCCCAGCTCGGTGTAGTGCTTGGGGCTGTGGGCCATCAGGGTCAGCTTGTGCGCCGTGTGGAACCGCACCAGCCCGCCGGGTGTCGGGTCGCTCTTCAATAGCTCCGTCCAACGATAGTAGGCAAAGATGCGCTCGATAAAGTTCTCGCGCAGCGGCATGTCGTTGAGCCGCCCTTCCTCTTCGAGGGGAAGCAACGGAAAGTGGTCACGTACCGCCCGCGCAAAGACTCCGCTGCCTGAGCGCTCGGCCATGCCGTGCTCGTTGTAGACCTTGACCCGGAACAACCCCGAAGAAGGCGAATCCTTCTTGAACACAAAGCCGCACAAGTCCAGTCCGGCGAGCTGGGCAAGGCGCTCGTGTGCCCAAGTCCTCATCCGGTCAGTGAAGTCGATGCCGGACTTCAGTGCGATCAGGCGCGGGTCTTCGGGAACGCCCACCAGCCGCATCGACTCCCGGGGAACGCTTAGCCCCATCTCCACTTCTGGGCAGACGGGCACCCACTCGACGAACTTGATCAGGGTATCGGCCAGGAAGTGGTCCAGCTTATGTCCGCCGTCATAGCGCACCTGCTTCCCCAGAAGGCAAGAAGATATCCCCAGACGAAGCGTGGGGCCTTGTGCCTGGCGCAGTTCGTCATCTGACATTTTTCTACCCTCCCCTGGGCGATTATACATCACATGGTGCTTGGCGACCAGATGAGCGCTATGCGATGCCGAACCGTGAGGAGCGTGCCACTCCCGCCGCCGGTGTAGCCCAACGATCGGCGCAGAAGGAGAACGGCCTATGCTGCAGCATTGACGCGGTCGAAGCGGGTAGGTAGAAGATACCGGTGGAACCAGCCACTCGATGAGGTGGCGGTCGCACCCTGCCGGCGCGTACAGTAAGGTGCATAGGCACGATGCCCCTAGGCCGGGAGGGCATTTGACAGGGCCGCCTCCGCCTGTTATAATTTCCACATAGTCAGCGTGGATTCCAAGAATGATTGGCATGTGCTTGTGCTGCGGCGGATGCAGAGGCCTGGCCCCAACCACTTCGGTTGGGGATTTTCTCTGTTAGCCCTGTGCGAATCCAGACCATCGCCGCACGGGTGTGCTGCGGCCGGAGTGTCCGATGAACCTTCGAACAGTCATAGCCTTGTTGAGCGGCATGGTCGAGTCGTCCGAGGTCGACCTCGAGCGAGATGTGGTAGCCGGAGCGGCGGCCGATCTGATGAGCGACGTGCTGGCGTTCGCGCGTCCCGACTGTGTGCTCCTCACCGGGTTGACACACCCGCAGGTGGTGCGGACGGCGGAGATTGCCGGGATCCAGGCCATTGTGTTTGTGCGCGGCAAGCACCCGCCGCAGGAGACGATCCGGCTGGCTGAGGAGGTCGGCATCCCGCTGCTGTCTACAGGTTTCTCGATGTACCAGGCCTGCGGGCTGCTCTACTCGGCAGGCTTGCCGCCCACGATGGCAGTGAAGCGGCCTGGCTTGTGAGGATTTGGCGATGACTGAGCATGTCCCTCAAGTCACGAAGGTCCAGGAGCTGGTGTATGAGCTCCGAATCGAGGACGTGATGAAGCGGGACGTGATCACGGTACCTCCGCAAGCGTCGATGCGCGAGCTCAAGGAGTTGCTGCGCCTGCGGCGGATCTCGGGGGCGCCGGTGGTGGAAGAGGGCAGGCTGGTTGGGATCATCAGCTTGGAGGACCTTATCAAGGCGCTGGAACAGGGCGAGATGGACGCGCTGGTGGGCAGCAAGATGACGACGCGCGTCGAGACCCTCTATGCCGACGAGCCGGTGGTGCAGGCCGTGAACCGCATGAGCCGCTCGGGCTTCGGGCGCTTTCCCGTGCTGGACCGGTCGGGCAAGCTGGTGGGCATTCTGACGCGTGGGGAGATCATCCGCGGGCTGCTGCGCCGGCTAGAGGTTACGCTGCGAGAGGATGAGATCCGCCGCTACCGCGCCAGTCACATCTACGAGGACATTGTTTCGGACAGGACGAGCCTGATCCTGCGCTACTGGGTCAAGGCCAAGGATTTCACTGGGGGTGGCGCGGCCTCAAGCCGGATCAAGCGGGCGATCGAGGCGCTGGGAGGCAATCCGGCGCTGGCGCGGAGGGTGGGTGTGGCTGCCTACGAGGCCGAGATGAATCTGATTATCCACTCGGACAACGGCGGCGAGTTGATGGTGGAGATTGTGCCCGACCAGATCTATATGCTGGTCACAGATGCCGGACCGGGGATTGCCGATGTGGAGCAGGCGATGAGCCCAGGCTTCTCGACTGCACCCGATTGGATCCGCGAGATGGGTTTTGGCGCAGGGATGGGTCTTCTTAACATAAAGAACTGCGCGGACGAGATGAAGCTGCGGTCTGTGGTAGGCGCGGGGACATGGCTGGAGGCGTGGTTCCGAATCCCGCCAAGGGACGGGGGCGCGGTAGGAGGTGCGAAGTGACGGTTGAGGAAGTGGTGGTGCTGTTGGGGCTGCGGGTCTTGGCCGGGCGCGATCTGTGGCGGAAGGTGACAGGTGGCTACGCGTCAGACATGCTCAGCTGTGTGATGGCCAAGGCAAAGGAGGGGAATGTTTGGGTGACGCTCCAGGCACACCAGAATGTGATTGCGGTGGGGTCACTGCTGAACCTGGCAGCGATCATCATCTCGGAGGGCGTCGAGCCGGACCACGATACGATAGCGCGGGCGCAGGAGCAGGGCGTGGTGGTGCTCTCGTCACTGAGCAATAGCTTCACGGTGGTCGGTCAGCTATACGAGGCGGGGGTCCGCGGCGCGCAGCCCGATGTGGCGGTATTTGCCGGCTGATCTGCACCTTCACACGGTCCTTTCGCCATGCGCAGAGGTGGACATGATCCCGCCTCTGATCGTACAGCGAGCACGTGAGCTTGGGTTGTTGCTGATCGCGGTGACGGATCACAATGCGATGCTGAACGTGGCCGCCGTGCAGGAGGCAGCGTCCGGCAGTGGGCTGACGGTGCTGCCTGGGATGGAAGTGATGAGCCGGGAAGAGGTGCACCTGGTGTGCCTTTTCGATGGGTGGGAGCAGGCGGCTGCCTGGCAGGAGCGGGTCTGGTCAGCGCTCCCACCGGGGGAGAACAACGAGGAGCACTTTGGGGCGCAGTACGTGGTGAATGCCACGGGCGAGTATGTCAGGACGGAGACCCGGCCCCTGTCAGCGCCAACGGCGCTCTCGGTGGAGGAGATCGTCGCCGGCGTACGGTCGCTGGATGGGATCGTGATCGCGGCGCACGTAGATCGTGAATGGGCGAGCCTGATCGCGAACCTGGGGTTTGTGCCGCCGGGGCTGGCGATCGCGGGAATGGACTTGTCACGCAGGGCAGACGTCGCAGAGGTGGAACGGCGGCTGCCTCAGACCATCGGCTGGGGGAAGGTGGTCAGCGGCGACGCACACCGCATCGAAGAGATGACGGCGAGGACTCTGGTGAAGGTCCAAGAGCCGACGGTGGCCGAATTGGCGCTGGCGCTCGGGGGTGTGGAGGGCCGGCGGGTGCAGATAGACTAGGAGGGGCTTATGGAGCAAGAAGCGATGGATCTGGCACCACTGCTGGAGGTGCTGGAAGGGTACCGGTTACAGCGCGGGGCGGTGATCCCTGTGCTGCAGAAGGCGCAAGAGATCTATGGGTGGCTGCCGAAGGAGGTGCTGGAGGCTGTTGCCCGGGAGATGCGGGTGCCGTTGAGCCGCATCTATGGGGTGGTCACCTTCTACGCGCAGTTCTACCTGACCCGGCGCGGCCGGCACATCGTCCGGCAGTGTGATGGCACGGCCTGCCACGTGCGCGGCGCGGCGCGGATTGTCGATGTGTCGCAGGCGCACTTGGGAATCAAGACGGGCGAGACCACGCCCGACTACCGGGTGACGTACGAGGTGGTCTATTGCCTGGGCTCGTGTGGCCTGGCACCGGTGGCGATGATCGACGACAAGGTGGTGGGGCACCTACTGCCCGAGTCGATGGTCGGCCTGATTGATGCGCTCGAGTAGGGAGTTGAAGCGGGGCGGCCTGCAATGCGCGAGCTGTCGATGCACATCTTGGATGTGCTGGAGAATGCGTTGGAGGCAGGGGCGACTCGGGTGGAGCTCAACATCGACGAGGACTTGGCCGACGACCGGCTGATGATCGAGGTGCGGGACAACGGCCGGGGAATGGATGCGGAGACGGCGAAGCGGGCGGTGGACCCGTTCTATACGACGCGAACGACGCGGCACGTGGGCCTGGGTCTGCCGCTGCTAAAGGCAGCGGCGGAGCGGTGTGGAGGCGGCCTGACGCTGGTTTCGGCCGTGGGCGAGGGGACGCTGGTGAGGGCAACTTTCCGACACGGCCACTTGGACCGGGCACCGCTAGGAAAGATGGCCGACACGTTGCTGGCCTTCTTGGTGAGTGAGAGAAAGGCACAGTTGGTCTATCGGCACAGTGTGGGTGACGGGGTCTTTTGGCTGGATACGGCCGAGATTGAGGCGGAGCTGGATGGGATTCCCACTGACGCATCCACAGGTGCGGGATTGGCTGCAGGAGACGATTGTTGACGGGGAGGCGGGGCTGAGTCCTGTCTGAGCCCGTCGGGGAAAGGTAGATTGGTCGGAGGAGTGAGATGCCAAAGCTGAAGAGCATTGAGGAGCTGCAACGGATCCGGGAGCAGGCGCAGAAGGACTTCAAAGTGCGCACCGAGACCGAGACCAAGATCATCGTCGGGATGGGCACATGTGGGATCGCGGCCGGAGCGCGCGAGACGATGCACGCCATCCTGGAGGAGTTGAGCAAGCAGGGGATCGATGCCAACGTGACCACGGTCGGGTGCATCGGGATGTGCTCGCGGGAGCCCTTGGTGGACATTGAGCAAGCGGGCAAGCCACGTGTTACGTACTGCAACGTCCATCCTGCCATGGTGCCGCGAATTATCGACGAGCACTTGTTGAAGGGTCAGGTGGTGCAGGAGTGGGCGATGGGCCGCGTGGCCGGCTAAGAGACCTGAGCGCAGGAATTCGACGGAGGAATGGCGCATGAGCGAAGCACTATATCGAGCTAACGTTCTCCTGTGTGGTGGAACAGGGTGCGAGGCGTCCGGCTCCAAGAGCACTTTTGACACCTTGGTCCGGGAACTGGAGCGCCGAGGGCTGTCGGGAGAGGTCGAAGCGATTCACACGGGTTGTCGTGGCTTCTGTGCCATGGGCCCGGTGATGATCATCTATCCAGACGGCATCTTCTACTGCCAGGTGAAACCGGAGGATATCCCCCTTCTGGTGGAAGAGACGCTGGTGAAGGGACGCGTGGTGGAGAGGCTGACTTATAAGGAGCCTTCTAGCCACTTGGCGGTGCCGTTCTACGGGGAGATCCCTTTCTACAGCAAGCAACTTCGGATCACGTTGCGCAACTGCGGCATGATCGATCCGGAGAGCATCGACGAGTACATCGCACGGGAGGGGTACCGGGCGCTGTCGAAGGTGCTCTCGTCGATGAGCCCGCAGGACGTATATGAGGAGGTGAAGCGCTCCAGGCTGCGGGGCCGCGGCGGGGCAGGCTTCACGACGGGCCTAAAGTGGGAATTCACGGCGCGCGCGCCTGGGGACGTCAAGTACGTGGTGTGCAATGCTGACGAGGGCGATCCCGGGGCTTTCATGGACCGTTCGCTGATCGAGGGCGATCCACACAGTCTTGTCGAGGGCATGGCTATATGCGGATATGCAGTCGGCGCGAAGGAAGGCTTCGTCTATTGCCGTGCGGAGTATCCTCTGGCTATCAAGCGGCTGAAGATTGCCATCGCGCAGGCGGAGGAGTACGGGCTGCTGGGCGATGGGATCCTTGGGACCGAGTTTTCTTTCCACTTGCATGTCAAGGAGGGCGCGGGCGCCTTCGTCTGCGGTGAGGAGACGGCATTGCTGGCCTCGATTGAAGGCCGGCGTGGTGAGCCCAGGCCCCGGCCGCCCTTCCCGGCTGTGAAGGGACTCTGGGACAAGCCGACGAACCTGAACAACGTGAAGAGCTACTGCAATGTTGCGCCGATCATTCTCAACGGTGCGGACTGGTTTGCCAACATCGGTTCACCGAAGTCTCCTGGCACGGCCATCTTCGCCCTGACGGGCAAAGTGAACAACACCGGCCTGGTTGAGGTTCCGATGGGGATCACGCTGGGCGAGATCATTTACGACATCGGCGGCGGCATCCTCGGGGGCAAGCAGTTCAAGGCGGTGCAGACGGGCGGACCGCTGGGAGGCTGCATCCCGGCGGAGCACCTGAATGTGCGCGTGGATTTTGACTCGCTCAAGGAAGTAGGCGCGGTCATGGGCTCGGGCGGGATGATCGTCGTGGACGATGACACTTGCATGGTCGAGTTCGCCAAGTTCTTCCTGACCTTTGCCGCGGCTGAAAGCTGCGGCAAGTGCGTCCCCTGCCGGGTGGGTGGGCAGCAGCTCTTGGAGGTGCTGACTCGGATCACTGAGGGCAGGGGAAGGCTGGAGGATCTAGACACGATCCGGACCCTGGCTGAGGGGATGGAGAATGGCGCGCTGTGCGCGCTAGGGCAATTGACGCCGGGACCGATCAATGCGGCGCTGCGGTACTTTGAGGAAGAGTTCCGCACGCACATCATCGAGAAGCGGTGCCCGGCTGGAGCGTGCAAGGAGCTCGTACGAGCCCGCTGCACGAATGCTTGCCCGGCGAATGTCGATGTGCCAAGCTATGTCTCGCTGATCGCGCAGGGTGAGTATGCCAGTGCGCTTGACATCCATCGGCGCACGAATCCCTTTGCGTTGGTCTGTGGCCGGGTGTGTCCCGCGTTCTGTGAGACGCGCTGCCGGCGCGGCGACATTGACGAGCCGATTGCGATCCGCGCGGCCAAGCGCTTCATGGCCGACCACGAGCTGAAGAATCCGTGGACGCCAGCCGTGCACGGTACGCCGAAGGCAGAGAAGGTGGCTGTCATCGGTGCTGGTCCGGCTGGGCTGACGGCGGCACTGCGGCTGGCACAGCAGGGCTATGGCGTGACGGTCTTTGAGAAACTACCGGTGGCGGGCGGCATGATGGCGGTCGGCATCCCCGAATACCGGCTGCCGAGGGATGTGCTCAACGCTGAGATCGACAACATACGGCGGGCCGGGGTCGAGATCCGCTGCAACCAGGCGCTTGGGCGCGACATAACGCTTGACTCTCTACTGGGACAGGATGGGTACCAGGCGGTCGTTCTGGCAGTCGGTGCCCACAGGAGCGGAAAGCTGCGAATCGAGGGTGAGGAAAAGCGGGGTGTGCTGCCCGGAGCGGAGTTCCTGCGGGAAGTGGCCCTGGGTCGTGCGCCCGACCTGCGAGGCAAGCGGGTGGGCGTGGTCGGTGGAGGCAACGTGGCCATCGATGCCGTGCGCACGGCCTGGAGGCTGGGCGCCAGCGAGGTGCACGTGATCTACCGGCGCCGCAAAGAGGACATGCCGGCTTACGCGGAGGAGATCCAAGCTGCGGAGGAAGAAGGAGCCATCTTCCATTTCCTGACAAACCCGACGAGGGTCTTGGGTGAGGGCGAGATCACCGGCGTCGAATGCCTGAAACACACTCTTGGCGAGTTCGACCGCAGCGGCCGGAGACGGCCCGTTCCGCTGTCAGGCTCGGAGTTTGCGATCGATCTGGACGTCCTGATCCCGGCGATCGGGCAGTCGCCCGACGTGGATGCGCTCGCCGGTGAAGTCGGCCTCAAGAAAGACAGCACATTTGAGGTGAGTGGGACACTCGCGACGTCGCGCCAGGGAGTCTTCGCAGCAGGCGATGCGGTGCTCGGGCCGGCCTCTATTGTGGAGGCAGTCGGCCAGGGGAATGCGGTCGCGAGGGCGGTAGACCACTACCTGCGTACGGGGAGAGTGGAGTCGGTGATCACCCTGCCGGGATACGAGGTAGTAGCGCAGGAGTTCAGCCTCGATGAGTATGCCCAAGCCCATCGACCGGAAGCGCCGTACCTTCCGCTGGAAGCGCGACGATGCACATTCCGGGAGGTCGAACGAGCCATGGGCGAGGAGACGGTGCGGGAGGAGTGCAAGCGTTGCCTGCGCTGCGATCTGGAATGGCTGGAGGAACAGGGCCTGGCGGCGGAGCCGGTACCGGTGCGGAATGTGGAGAAGGAGATGGTGCTGCGATGACAAGCGTGAACCTGACTATCGACGGCAAGAAGATTACAGCGCCAGCAGGGAGCACGGTTCTGCGTGCGGCTCAGTCGGCAGGGATCGCCATACCGACGCTGTGTGACCATCCGGCTCTTGCGCCCATCGGTGCTTGCAGGGTCTGCCTGGTGGAGATCAAAGGGCAGCGCGTTCTGCAGCCGGCATGCACTTTTCCCGTGAGCGAAGGAATGGAGGTGCAGACCGAGACGCCTGCTGCAGTCCAGTCGCGCAAGTTCGTGCTGGACCTGCTCTTCTCGGAGCGGAACCACTACTGCATGTACTGTGAGATGAGCGGGGACTGTGAGCTTCAGGATCTGGGTTACCGCTACGGGCTGGACCACTGGGTCTATCCGACCTATCGAAAGGGGTTCCCGGTGGATGCGACGCGACAGACGTTCCTCATGGATCACAACCGGTGCATTCTCTGCCGGCGGTGCGTGCGGGCATGCGGTGCGTTGGTAGCGAACCACACGCTGGGAGAGCGAGAGCGTGGGTCAGAAACGATGATCTGCGCGGACATGCATGTGCCGTTTGGAGAGTCGACTTGCGTGTCGTGCGGCACCTGCCTGCAAGTGTGCCCGACAGGAGCGTTGGTGGACAAGAGAAGTGCCTTCATGGGACGGAGTGCCCAGACGGAGCGCACAAGGAGCACCTGCTCGAAGTGCAGCGTGGGTTGCGGGATGGTAATCGTCACGCGCGGCGGCGGTGTGCTGCGCGTTGAGGGTGACTGGGACGCACAGCCGAATGGCGGGCTACTGTGCCAGAAGGGACGGTTTGCGCCGCTGCAGGAAGCACGAGCGCGCGTGACGCGCCCGATGGTCAGGCGGGACGGACGGCTCACGGAAGTGTCATGGGAGGAGGCTCTGACCGCGGCCGCCCGCCGGCTGCAGGGGACGCCGGCAGACAAGGTCGGAGTCTTGGCGTCCACCGAGGCGACAAATGAGGCGCTGTATCTGGTGGGGGCTCTCTTCCGCGAGACGTTGGGCATCCGCGGAATTGGCCTGCTTGAAGGTGCTGTTCCGCTGCTGCTCGATCCCCAAGGCAGACTCACCGACTTGGACGAGGCTGATCTGATCCTGGTAGTCGGAGCAGATCCTGTGGCCGACCATCCGGTGGTCTCGTTCCTGATCAAGCGCGCCGCCGACCGTGGCATTCCGCTCATCGTCGTGGGTGATGCCGAGAATGGACTGGCGCCTTTCTCCAACGTGCTCTTTGAGGCTGGTGATGTCCGCAAGGCGGTCGAGGTTGCGGCACGCGCCCAGCACCCCCTCGTGATGTACGGTCCGATGCTCACGGTGGAGGGTGCCTGGAGCCTGCAGACGCTGGAGGCGGCGCGATTCATCGCGCTGGAACCAGGGGTGAATGCGCAGGGGGCGTTGGGGTTTGGCCTCAACCGGGTTTTCCGCGCAGATAAGGCAGACACCGTGTATGTGCTGGCCGGGGAGGACGGTACGGGGGCTGAAGGCAAGCTCGAAGCCCTGTCGCCAGAAGGCTTCGTGATCGTGGAGGCCAGCTACCAGTCGCCACTCGTGGAGCGCGCCGATATTGTGCTTCCGGCCGCGATCTGGACAGAGCGGTCAGGTACGCTGACCAACCTTGAGGGACGTGTGCAAGATGTGCACCAGGTGACTTCCTCGGCGGGGAGTGCGAAGCCGGACTGGGAGATCCTGGCCTTGCTCGGGGCCGAGCTAGGTTCTGGGCCGGCAGAGCCACTTGGGAAGCTGACGGCCCTTGCCAAGCAAGAGCTTACTAGATAGGAGATGGCACAATGGCCAAAGTCAAGATAGCCACAGATTGGTTGGCCGGCTGCGCGGGATGCCACATGTCGCTACTGGACATAGATGAACGACTGGTGGGGCTGTTGGAGCACGTTGAGTTCACGTCTAGCCCCATCACCGATCTGAAGCACCCGCCGGCGGATGGGGTGACGGTCGGCATCCTGGAGGGCGCGATCAGTAACACGCACAATGTCGAAGTCGCGCGTCAGATGCGGGAGCGCTGTCAGGTGCTGGTTGCGATGGGAGACTGTGCCACGTTTGGCGGGATCGTCGCTATGCGGAACCTGTGCGGCACCGATCAGGCGCTGCAGCGAGCCTACCTTGAGACAGAGACAACAGACAAGGGCGGCCTGATCCCAGACTCGACTGAGTTGGGCAGACCGTTGCAGGAGGTGACGGGCCTTGACAAGGTCGTGAAGGTCGACGTCTTTGTGCCAGGCTGCCCGCCCAGCGCAGATGCGCTCTACTTTGCGATCTCCGAGCTGCTGGCCGGGCGCATGCCTGTCCTGCCACCTGACCTGTTCAAGTACGACTAGAGAGGAGCGGATATGGCTGCCCAAAAGATAACGATCGAGCCAGTCACGCGCATCGAGGGGCATGCGCGGGTCACAATCCATCTGAACGACGCAGGAGCTGTGGAGCGCACCTACCTCCACGTAGATGAGTTCCGCGGCGTGGAAAAGTTCTGCGAGGGGCGACCTTACTTTGAGATGACGCATCTCACGCAGCGGATCTGCGGCATCTGCCCAGTAAGCCATCACTTGGCCTCGGCGAAGGCGGGAGATGGAGTGGCAGGGGTCAAGCCGCCGCGTCCGGCGTGGCTTCTGCGCGAGCTACTTCACATGGGCCAGATGGTTCAGTCGCACAGCCTGCACTTCTTCCACCTGGCGGCCCCGGATCTTATCTTCGGCTTCGACGCCGATCCGGCCACGCGAAATGTGATCGGCATTATCCAGACCAATCCTGCGCTTGCACTGAAGGCGGTTGCGCTGCGGCGGTACGGACAAGAGATCATCCAGCGTCTCGGCGGCAAGAAGGTACACCCTAACTTGTGCGTGCCAGGCGGCGTGAACGGCCCGCTAAGCCAGGCCAACCGCGATGCGATGGCTGTTGAGCGTGGGGAAATGGTGGACCATGCACTCGAAGCCATCGCCATCGCGAAGGGCCTGCTTGGGGCAGACCCAGAGCTTACACGCACCTTCGCATCGTTTCCTACCGGATACATGGGGTTGGTGGATGCCCAAGGCGGGATCCAGCTCTACGACGGCCAGGTCAGGGTGAAAGATGCTGCAGGAAATGTGCAGGCGCAGTTTGATGCTGTGGAGTACCGCGAGCATGTGGCCGAACACGTGGAGCGTTGGAGTTTCCTGAAATTCCCATATCTCAAGAAGTTGGGGTGGCCGGAGGGCGTGTACCGGGTCGGACCGCTGGCGCGCCTGAACGTAGCGGATCGGATGGGCACCCCTCTGGCCGATGAGGAGTTCCGCCTGTTCCGGCAAATCGGGGGCGGCAGACCGGTAGAAGGCTCCCTCTACTATCACTATGCGCGGCTCATCGAGCTACTGCACTGCTTGGAACGGATCGAGGTGCTGCTGGATGATCCCGATATCCTCTCTACGGATGTGCGTACCTATCCACCAGCCAGGATCGAGGGCCACGGCGTGGGAGTCATCGAGGCACCACGTGGGACGCTCTTTCACGAGTACTGGGCGGACGAGGACGGCATCCTGACAAGGGTCAACCTAATCGTGGCGACGGGCAACAACAACTGGGCCATGAACCAGGCAGCCGGAATGGTTGCGGAACGGTTTGTCGATGGGAAGAGGCTAACGGAGGGGATGCTCAACCGGGTGGAGGCGGCGATCCGCTGCTACGATCCGTGCCTGTCCTGTGCCACACACGCGGTGGGGCAGATGCCGCTGGCGGTGGAGCTAGTTGCCGCCGACGGTTCAGTGATCGACAGGGCGAGTCGATGAGGCCCTGAGGCGTGCGCTCCTTGGTTCTTGGGTTTGGTCACAGGGATCGGGGCGACGACGGCGTGGCATACCATGTCGTTGCAGCCCTGCGCAGGCGGCTGGGACAGGAACCCCTTGCGGATGATGGGGAGGGCGTGGCGCAGCGAGACGATCCTCTGAACTCGGTGGCTGTACCCCAGTTGGCGCCGGAATGGCTTGCCCTGGCACGCGGCTACGAGAGAATGATCTTTGTCGATGCGCACGTACTTGAGGATCGGGGGGGATTGTACTGGGCTCCGGTTGTGGGCGAGTACTCGAGTGCCGCCTTCACGCATCATATGACGGTGGGCACCTTCTTGGCCCTTCTTGATGCGCTCTATGGGGAGCGGCCGCAGGCCTGGCTCGTATCAATCCGCGGGCATTCCTTCGACTTTGGGCGCGAGTTGTCGGAGGAAAGCATGGCGCAGGTGGGGCCGGCAATCGAACGCATCCTTGAGCTGGCCTCGGGACCGGGGCAGGAGTAGAATCGAGGTGATCGTGCGAGGCTTTGGTTCCGGCTCAGCCTCCTGCTGGTAACGAAGAGGGAAAGGAACCAGGGCTTGCACCGAGACGCAAAGTGGTGTAGTATTATGCCGTGATGTAGTCACGTGGGGGAAAGGGATTCTCATGGGTGATGAGTTGGTACGGATTCTGCGCCAGGCAGTCGAAGGTGAGATCGAGTCGCACTATCTGTACATGCGTGCCGTCGAGATGGTACGCGCCATGCAAGTCAAGGAGACGCTTCGGCAGTTGGCGCGGGAGGAACTGGGACACAAGGAAGCGCTGGAGAAGATGCTGGCCAACCCTGGTCATGCACGATGGCAGGTGCGCAAGCTTCAGGCAACGCCAGTCGAGGACTATGGCGTCGGAGATCACCTGGTCGTGAAGCCGCTGGGGCCCGAATCGACGTTCCAAGACGTGTGCATCTTTGCGTCGAAGAAGGAGCAGGCCTCGTGCTTGATGTATCAGAACCTCGCCGAGCAGAACGAGGGAGAAGTGCGTGAGCTGTTCAGTGCCATGGCGAAGGACGAACTGCGGCACAAGAACCTTGTCGAGGGTTGGTACGAGGAAGTTGTCTTCCAGGATTTCTAGGCAACGGCGAAGCTGGCGAGGGCCAGCACGGCTGGTCGCGTGTGGAACGTCGAAGGGAGAGAGTCAAGATGGCGAGGATTTTGGTTGTGGATGATGATCCTGATTTCGTAGCGACCACACGGATTGTCCTGGAGAAACAGGGACACGTGATTTCCTCTGCGGCGAGTGGCGACGAGGCGCTGCAGTGCATCGCCGAGGACATACCTGACCTGGTCATCCTTGATGTAATCATGTCTACCGTTCTCGATGGCTTGAGGGTCTCCCAGGAGTTGGAGCGTGACGCCGACTACCGGAGCATACCGGTTCTGATGGTGACGTCAATTGCCGGCACCATCCATGCCGAGCTTTTTCCAACGGATGAGTATGTCCGCGTGAACGGGTTTCTGAGCAAGCCTGTGAGTCCTGGGCGCTTGGCGAAGGAAGTTGAGAGGCTGCTGAAGAAGTAGGATCGGCCATGGAAGCAGAAGAACGGGGAACGGTGGAACTCCGGAAGATCTATGGGTACGCGCTGCGGCGCGAGCACGAGGGACTGGACTTTTTTGCGCAGCATGCTGCTCGGATGGGGCATGCGGCGGCCGCGGCAGCATTTGAAGCTCTGGCCGAGGAGGAGCGCAAGCACATCAAGTTCATCCAGGGCCTGATCGACGCGCTCGACGCGGGCGAGGGCATGCCGCTGGCGGGCGGTGAGTCGATGGAACGCGAAGGGTTTTTCTCGGCGCGCGCAGAGGCGGAGCTGCTGGACCAGACGATCATTGAGGCGATGGTGCCCGACTTGGCCGTGCTGCGCACGGCGTATCTCATAGAGCGTGATTTTGCTGAGTACTATGAGATGTCCGCAAGCCGGATGAAGTCCGTGGGGAACGCAGACGCCAGCGAGGCGCTCGGCATGTTGGCCCGCTGGGAGCGTCAGCACGAGAAGCTTTTCAAGACGCTGCACGATCGTGCGTATGAGGAGTATGCCTCCATGCCGTGGGGCGGGTAGGGGATAGAATGGCAGTCAGAGAGATTCTACAGGAAGCCATCGAAGGCGAGATTGCCTCGCACCGGTTGTACACGAGCGCAGCTCAGATGGTGCGGGCGGCGCACGTGAAGGAAACGCTGCTGCAGTTGGCGCAAGAGGAGCTGGGCCACAAGGCAACGCTGGAAAAGCTCCTGGAGCGTCCACGCCTTGTGAGCGCGCAGGTTCGCAAGCTCAAAGAGAGAGCCGGTGGAGGACTATGGCATCGGCGATCACTTGGTCGTAAAGCCGTTGGGCCCAGAGGCGACCTTCCAGGATGTGTGCATCTTTGCCTCGAAGAAGGAGCAGTCCTCGTACCTTATGTACCATCGGCTGGCTGAGCAGAACGAGGGAGAAGTGCGAGAGCTGTTCGAGGCGATGGCGGGAGACGAGCTGCGGCACAAGAACCTTGTCGAGGGTTGGTACGAGGAGATCATCTATCAGGATTTCTAGGTACCAACAGGAGTTGGGCACCTCGCCTCACTAGGCCAACACGTGGCGGAGGAGCGGCCTCGCGGGCTTTTGGTGGGTCAATGCCGGAAGCCGAAGGCCGCTCCGTGTCCTTGCCTCAAGTCCGCTCCTCACACGTGGGGCCATGGCCGCGGGCCTAGGCCTGCAAGTCCTCCCTAGGGAGGATGGATGAGGCTGAGTAGACATGCTACAATCGATTGTGATCGGGCGTGCATCAATGCACGAGGGATAGCGTTGTCTTGTTTCTGGCCCGGGCGGGACGCGTGGAACGGGCGGAGGAGTCAATGGAAAGAAAACGGCTGGCCGTCGGCACATTGCTGCTTGCGTTGGTGGCTGCGGCCTTGGCTGTGCCAGGCATGCAGCTGGCGAGCCCTCCAGTGGAGCGGCTGACGAACGGAGGCTTCGAGGAAGGGTTCTACCCGACTGCCCTTGGCCCGGTCGGGAACGGCTGGCAGTGGTTTGTTAGCGGCGGAGCGGCGCAGTATGGGTTCTACCAGGACACGTGGGCGCCTGTGGTGCAGGAAGGTGCGAATTCGCAGCTGTTCGCGATCAGCACGATCGGCCAGAGCGGAGAGGGTGCGCCCCATTCCTTGGGCATCTATCAGACGGTGTCGGTCGTGCCGGGCGCGACGTACGAACTGGCTCTGCATGGGATGATCCGGGCGCTCGAGGATGACCCTGACCGCACCAACTATGCCTACCGGGTGCAATACGCGGTGGACCTGAATGGCAGCGCATCATGGGAGCAGGTGTCCGAGTGGGTGGATGTGCCTTGGGACACGGTGTACCCGCGCCTAGCCCCCGGGCCGCTGGAATCGCATCGCGCCAGCGTCGTGGCGAGCGGCGAGCGGTTGACTCTGTTTGTGCGCGTTCTGTACAAGTGGGGAACGGCCAACCGGGAAGTGGATGTAAACCTGGATGGCGTGAGCCTGAAGGGAATGATGCCTGCCAGTGCGTCCGGCTCGGGCAAGGGCTACACGGTGGTGAAGGGTACAGGCGCGACCAAGGTCGTGCTACCAGCTGGGGCCGGTGCAGCACCACCTGTCGTCAGTCTGGTTGTCCCTGAGTTTCCGGTGGAGACTTGGGCGTACAAGGTGACCGTGACGAGCCAGAGCGATGTAGGCATCGTTCGCGTGGAGCTGTATGATGAAGGCGCGCTTCTCGGTCGCACGAGCTACTCGGTGGGTCCACTCCAACTCGCAGGCGAGTTTGACTGGCACCCGAGCAAGCCGGGCCGGCACCGGCTGAAAGCGGTTGCCTACGATCCGCTCGGTGCAAAGGCGGAGCAGGAGGTAGGCGTTGTTGTCGGCCGGCTGGGACAATTCCTGTCAAATGGGAGTTTTGAGGAGGGTTTCGCGGCGTCGGGCACTGGCGTAGTTGGCACCGGATGGAGCCCATTCCACAGTGGGGGACGGGCGCAGTATGGCTTCTACGACGAGACGTGGATCCCGGTGGTGTACGACGGGCTGCACTCGCAGCTCATCGAGATCAACACGTGGGGGCAGGGCGGGACGGACGCAGATCGGATTGCAGGCATCTACCAGACTGTGGACAGGTTGACGCCCGGCGCCGAGTACCGGCTCACGCTGAGAGGGCTGCTGCGGGTGCGGGCCGGTGACTCGGACCGCGAGGGGTACAACTACCGCATACAGTGGGGATACACGCTCGACGACAGCAGTGACTGGACCCTTGTGACCAATTGGGCGGAGGTTCCCTGGGACATGGTGTACACACGCCTGGATCCCGGGGAAATGTCGGAGCACGTAGCCACGTTTGAGGCTCCCGCGAGCCGGATCACCCTGTTCGTTCGTGCTTGGAAGAAGTGGGGCACGATGCAACGAGAGCTTGATGTCAATCTGGATGGCCTCAGGCTGGAAGGCTACGAGGAGTAATCGCTGGGCCTGCAGGTAGAGGGCGCGGTGACGGGGTCAGCCCAGGTGGCAGGGGTGCGCCGGGCGGTGCCGCCTGGAGCACGCCAGATGGCCGACGGAGTGGAGTCGGATCCGCTCACGATGTGGGCGGATCTTTTGCTGCGGTTGCGGGCTATGCTCAGTGGCTTGTCGCTATCGGGAGAACAGTTTGGGCAAATTGCCTGGCATGTCAAGTCATGTCGGTATTCCACCGGTGACCTGATCGTTCAAGGAGGCGTCAAGGAAGGCTTCTGGGCGCTGGTAGTGTGCGGAACGGTTGCTGCGCATAGCCCGTCCAAGTCTACCATAGAGTGGCTTGTCTCCCGTGAGCCGGCGATGCTCATACCTCGGGGCAGCGACTTTGGCGAGGGGATGCTGCTGCGCGGAGACGCTAGCCCCTGCACCTACCGTGCAGCATCCGATGTTGAGCTATTCGTCTTGCGCCGGTCTGACCTCGTGGCTGCTACGGGGCAAGGCAAACGGCCGGAGGCCACGAACGAGGATCGGGGCCGAACACCTTGGGCTTGGCTGGGGCTGGTACTGATTGTCGTACTGGCGATTGGGGCTTGGATCGGCCTTGGTGGCTCGGGAGGCCGCACAGCCGCAGGCGTGAATGGGGTGTCAGCCGGCATGGTGGAGCCGAGCGCTCCAAGTGTCGCGCTGGTGTTTCCCGCAGATCGATCGGTCGTGATGAGCCGGGAGCCGATCTACATCGAGGCTCTCGTCACTGGCAGGGATGTGAGCTCGATCGATCTACTGGTCGACGGCAGGGTCGTGGCGACGCAAAGCGCGGCGAGCGAAAACGCGAGTCGGCGGAGTGTCCGGTTGGCATGGATGGACAGCCAGCCTGGATCGCACGTCTTGGCGATCCAAAGCCACGGCGTGGATGGCGGCTTGCTGAGCTCTGGCCCAGTGACCGTCAGTGTTGTCCCGGCTGGCAGGCTGGCCTTCACCAGCAACCGCAACGGCGTCGATGCCGTATACCAGATGAACACGGACGGCACTGAGGTGCGCCTCCAGACGACAGGCCCTGGTGCGTGCCGGCAGCCGGCGCTGCACGCGGATGGCGGGCTTGCCTTTGTCTCTGAGGGGAGCGGATCGGGTCCGCGCCTACGTTGGCTCCCCGCAGGAGAAGCAGAGGCAGTGGATCTTTTTCCGGGGCGAGATCCGGCCTGGGCACCGAGCGGGGAGAGGCTTGCTTTTGCACGCAGCGTGGATGGAGTGAGCCAGGTTCTCGTGGCGCGGGCAGCGGATTGGAGCACGTGGCAGCTAACGGCAGAGGGGGTGTATGCCGGGCAGCCAACATGGTCACCTGACGGCTTGCAGTTGGCCTATGTCGCCGAGCGCGAAGGCAATCTTGATATCTGGGTTGCGGACACGAAAGGGGGACAGCCTGTGCGTCTGACCGAAGATGCGGCGACAGACTGGGCGCCTGCTTGGTCGCCTGATGGCAGCCATCTGGCGTTCGTATCGGACCGGTCGGGGCAAACCCAGGTGTACTCGGTCGAGGTGGAGCCAGGGGCGGCGGCGCGACAGGTGACTGACATGGAGCTGGGTGCAGAGTCGCCGGCCTGGTCACCTGATGGCTACTGGCTGGCTGTAGTGGCGTATACGGGAGACGGCGCGGGCGTGAACTCGCGCGAGATCTACCTGATGATGGCAGATGGGAGCGAGGTGGTACGCCTAACCTCGAATAGTCACGACGATACGCATCCCGCGTGGGTGCTGCGCTAGGCAGTCTCCT
This sequence comes from uncultured Chloroflexia bacterium, assembly GCA_963701775.1. GTDB lineage: Bacteria > Chloroflexota > Anaerolineae > JAAYZQ01 > JAAYZQ01 > DAOQVR01. The sequence goes on along the minus strand of CAVPBH010000015.1, from coordinate 510,845 downwards.
GGAACAAATGTGATTTCGCGACGCAGACCGGTGGTGGTGCCGGACAGGACAACTTGGAGGAAAACATGGCCGTGAACATCTCGAAGCTGCAATCTCTCGTGAAAGAGTTGCAGTTCAGTATGCAGGCAGATGGCAGCCTGCCGGTAGTGGTTCTGATGCACGGTCTGGGTGGGGATCGCAAGGATTGGACAAACCCATTCCAGGACCGCAACTGGCCGTACGATCACCGTCGATCACCGGAGAGCATGGAGATGGGGGCACATAAGGGCCCCCCCATAGGCAGGCTGCCGGGCATTGAGACCGCCTATTTTCTGTCACCACGGCTTGCCAGCAATGCCAAGGGGAAGGACGGAAGCGATGATAGGAGTTGGTGGCATGCACTGAGCCAGGCGGGGTTCCCAATCGTGACCTATTCTCAGGTACCGCAGTTGATGATGCCCCTGACGAAGGGCCCGGTGGCCGAGTTCAAACGCTTCATGGAGGTGCTTCAGCGAGACGTCCTGTCGGATTCGGCGTTCCGATCGCGGCCGGTGGTGCTCCTGGGTCATAGCAGAGGGGGCCTGATCAGTCGGGCCTTCCTGGGAGATCCTGAAGTGAAGGGGGACAAGGCCGCCCGGTTTCCGCGAGTTCGTGGCCTCATCACTCTTTCGTCTCCCCACCAGGGCAGCCGGATGGCGCTGCTGGACGACAAACTCATTGGCTTTCTGCAGAAGATTCAGGACAAGCTTCCGGAGTTGCCGAACAATGTGGGAACTCAGATCATCAACACACTGAAGGCCAAGGTCAGTGCTTTCGTCGGCCCGTTTGGGAACGAGATCGAGCCGGGTAGCCCTCTCTACAAAGCGATGGAGGGGCAGGAGCCAGTGAGCGAGGGAATTCGCTTCGTCTCAGTGGGGGGGACTTCGCCTCGGTTCCTGCGGGTCTATCTATGGTCGTACACGCCCGATAGTTTGGTACCGAGGAAGTCGGCCGATGGCAAGATGGAGTTCCACTGGAGGGCGGCGCCGCTGGAAGCCAGGATTGCGTCTCCGATCCCCGACGGCTTACCCTTGAAGCTGCTCGGGCTGGAACTTGACGAGATTCTGCCTGGTCGCGGCGACGGACTTACTGCGGACAAGCGGTGCCGTTTCCCGGCAACGTTCCGTACGGAAGAGCACCTGTCCTTGGCTCTGAGCCACGCGGAGGAGCTATGGGATCCAGATCTGCAAAAGAAGATCATCGGGACCCTTAGGACGTTTCAGTAGACCAAGTGCGCACCGCGCTTCGCATAGTCATCTGCTATTCCGAATCACACCGAGACGCCGGCCGCTAGCAGTGATACGCTATGCGAATTTGGGTTTCTGAAGAGAGTGCCTCTTGCACGACGAGCTCATGTTTGGAATACTGGTCCGGGCCACTGCTGGCGTGCCGAAGAAGAGAAGCACAACGCGTGATCTGCCTCATGTGAAAAGGTCAAACGGTAACAAGGGCGGCACGGGGCACGGCTTGTGTCCGGCTTGGAATTGACAGTGAGTCCATGGCAGGGTATAATTTGCGCCCAGATTGTCAGAAGGGGAGTACAGGAAGGTGAGTGACCAGAACCAGATCTCGCTTGCAACACTAGCACCAGGACAACGACTAGAAGGGATTGTCAGGAAAATCTCGCTGTCGGGCGCGATTGTCGACGTCGGGGCAGACGTTGAAGGAAGGCTGCACGTTTCGGACTTGGGGCAGAAGCAGGTCACGCGGGCGTCCGCGGTGCTATCGGAAGGGCAGTCTGTCACTGTATGGGTCAAGTCCACCGATCTCTCGGGCGGCCGGCTGAGCCTTACGATGGTCGAGCCGACTCGGTTTGGTTGGCATGACTTGCAGCCAGGCTTGAAGCTGGAGGGCAAGGTCGTCCGCCTCGAGAAGTTCGGGGCGTTTGTCGATATCGGTGCAGAGACTGAGGGTCTGGTGCATATCTCCGAAATGTCGACTGGCCGCGTAAACCGCCCGCAGGATGTCGTGAAGGAGGGCGATGCCGTCCAGGTGTGGATCAAAGAAGTGGACCGAGGGTCGCGGCGAATCAGCCTGACCATGGTTGAGCCACCAGAGGTTGACATACGTACACTGAGACCGAGCATGCTCCTTATTGGAAAAGTCGTCCGGCTCGAGAGCTTCGGTGCCTTTGTGGACGTTGGAGCGGGGCGCGACGGCATGATCCATGTGACAGAGATGGGCCGTGGGTATGTCGGGAGCCCTTCGGAGATCCTGTCGGTGGGGGACGAGGTGCAAGTACGGGTTGTAGAGGTAGACCCGCGCCGTGGGCGCATCTCGCTAAGCATGAAGGACTTGCCGGCGGAGCATGTCGTGCCCGATCAGGAGGAGGAAGAGCTTCCTTCGTCCATGGAACTAGCGCTCCGGCAGGCGATGGCTTTCGACGGGGACCCCGACCTCGCGCGAAGCAAAGTCACTAGGCGTGATAGACGCGAGAGGCAGCGCCGAGATCGGGAACAAGATGACATCATCAGCCGGACGCTGCGTGACCGGCCAGCATAGGGACGCTAGGGAATCTGGCCCCGATCAGGGGACGCAACCCACAGGCCTGTCATGCCTCGGTCGGCATGGCAGGCCTGTGCGAATTTGCGCGATCTGTTCCCTAACGCTGCTTGCTGTCACTGGCTCTCTTCACTCCCTGGCTCCGATTTGACGCCCCGAGCTAGGACGTATAGACTTGTTGTTATACCCTAGGGGGGTATGCACCGACCTGATTGTAGCACTGGCTGCGGCAGGCGTCAAGTAGCAGCGGCCTGAACGCCATTCTGCAGAGGAGGAGTCAGGGTTGGACGGTGCGAAAGGCGGCGGGTCGCAACGGAGATACGCTAAGAGCGAGAATCTATCGCAGAGGTGGAGCAGTGCCTATCTACGAGTACAAGTGTGAGGTCTGCCATATACGCTTTGAGCAGTATGTGCGATCCATGAGCGCGGGTGTCCAGATTGCCTGCCCGAACTGCGGTGCCGAGGATGTGAAGAAGGAGTGGTCCGTATTCGGCTTGGGCAAGGGGAGTGGAGCGAGCTTGGCTGACACGACTTCGGCAGCGTGTGGCCCGGCCAGCACCTGAGGCATCCAGCAGCGGGAGCCGTGAGCTCCCGAAGTGAATTCGGACTCCTTTTGGGTGAAACGCGGGGCAGTGATGGGACCGCGCTTGATGTTGTGGGGGAAGAAATGGGCGGATACGAAGAATTGGCTCTGATTGTTGTGGCAATCCTTGGCTGGGTGCTACTGATGCGTTTGGTGCTGCCCCGTCTTGGAGTCTCTACCTGAGTGGCAGACTCCTGCAGGGTGGCGGAGTCACCCAAGGACCAAGACGAACCGGGCGCAGAAGCATAGCCGAGTGCTAGAGGGCGGCATCTGTGTCTTCGGGCGTGGCGGGTGTGGCTTGCTGAGCTCCCTGGGCAGAAAGGAACTGCTGCTGGGCAAGATAGGCCGCGCGGCGGGTATTCTCCTCAACGGCCAGAGCCAGGAAGAAGAGCTCTCCGAGCGAGTATACACCGAGGAAAAGCAAGATGGACGTGATCAACAGCAGCAGGAAGGCAACCACGCCCAGGAGTAACCCGCTTTGAGGTAGATTGATCCAGTCAAACAAAGAACTCGTGGTCAATCCCGTGATCAGTGCGACGAACGACGTCAGGATGCCAAGGATCAGGAAGACCCAGGCGAGGATCTTGCAGAGCGTTCCACAGACCCTCAATGCAAGAAAGCGCTTCTCCATGGCAGCAGACTCCTCTCTTTGACGGCGCTCACGGTCCCGAATAGATGGTAGCACATACGAAGCTCGCATGCAAATGCGGGCCGGAGGCCAACGTCAGGGATCTACTCTTCGGGGGCAGTGGGGAGGAAGCGATTTCGATCGCGGCTCCACACCTTGTCGATGACAGCCTCGAGCGCGTCCTCGAGTTCAATGCCTTGTGAGTTGGCCATGCAGATCACCACGAAGAGAATGTCAGCCAGCTCTTCGCCCAAGTCCTGACTCTGTTCTGTGGCCTTCTTGGGCTTGGGTCCGAACCGGTGATTTACCAAGCGGGCCAGCTCACCGACCTCCTCAGCGAGGCGCGCAACGTTGACGAGCGGCGACCAGTAGCCGCCGCCGACCGCTTGAATCCAATCATCCACCTGCAGCTGAAACGCACCAAGTGATCTCCCTGTCATCTTCTGCTTGCTCCTATCACCGAGTCTAGCACAGGTTGCTGTGCGCCCCAAGTCGGGAGTCCTTGACATTTCTTAGCCGATACACTATACTTCGCGCGGTGGCAGACGCCATCAGGGAGGCAGAGCCAAGCCTATGAAGTGTAAGACGAAGCATACGCGTGTGAGATGGGGTGGTGCGAGTCTCTTGGCGATAGGGGTGTTGCTTGTCGCGTGCTGCGCGAGCACCACGCAGCACGTGGAGGGTACGCTCTTGGTATCTCCGGTGGCCACTGCGGCATCCCAACCCGCTTCAGTCCCTTCCGCGATGCCCTCGCCAACGGTGGGCCCGGTCTCGTTGGTGATTCTTCACACCAACGACAATTGGGGCGAAACGGAGCCGTGCGGCTGAGGGGCCAGTTCGTCCGGCGGGTTCCGCCGGAGGGCCACACTTGTAGAGGGCGAGAGAGCAGCGTCTGACAGGGTTCTGGTCCTGGACACGGGCGATGCCTTGCGGGGAGGTGGAATACTCGGTGACACCACAGACGGCGAGGCTATAGTGGCTGCGATGAATCTCGTGGGCACCGATGCGATGGCCCTTGGGCTCAACGAGCTTTCGCTAGGGTCGACCGCGCTCCGGCTGCGGATGGCAGAGGCGACGTTTCCAATGCTGTCTGCCAATGTAACCTTAACTGGAACCTCCGAGCTCTTTGCGCCGGCTTATGTGGTGGTCGATGTCGGAGGGCACCGTGTTGGGTTGTTCGGTCTGACGCGGCCGCCAGCCGGACAGGTGGCCGATTTCCGTGTTGAGGATCCCTATGCCGCCGTTGCGACAGTCATGCCGGAGTTGATGAAACAGACAGAGACGATCATCTTGGTGACAAACCTCGAGTATCGCCCCGCGATGGATCTCGCAGCCAGCGTGCCGAGCATTGACCTGGTCATAGCCGCGAATCCTGGTCAGCTTCCGACGAGTGTGGTTGCTTTACCCGGCACAGGCTCCCTGATTGTGGCGGCCGAACAACCGGTGGCGCGCCACACGGGGCGACGCGTTGGCCGCCTGGCGGTAACCATCGCCTCAGACGGCTCCCTGAGCAACCCAGAATGGCGTTCGATCTCCCTGGACAAGACCCTTGCGGACGATCCGGATATGGCTGCTCTTCTTGACCGGTTCCGGCAATAGGATGCGCCAGGTCAGAGCGAATGCCAAGAACGACCGGCAACCGGCAGGACGTCCGTTGCGCGTGATGGGCCGTATTCGTTGTGCGTTCCGGTGCGTCCTGCTGTTGGCAGTCGTGTTCTGCTTGTTTTCGCCTGCCGGGAACCTGGCCGCACAGGAGGCGGCCCCTCCCTCGGTTGGTGAGGGCTCGGAGGCTACCAGCACGGAACTGGACGACTTGATGGTTCGCATGAGCACCGCGGACAAAGTCGGGCAGCTCATGCTGGTTAGCTTTCGCGGAAGCGGCGCGGAGGCTGGCTCCGACGTAGCTCGGCTGGTACAGGAACTCAGGGTCGGAGGGGTAATCCTTGCACCGGAAAACGAAAATCTGACGAACGAGTCCCCGGCTTCGCAACAGGTGTTGGCACTGACGAACTCGCTCCAACGGCTGGCGTTCAGTTCCTCTGCACCCATTACCATCACTCAGACGCTCCCCGTCACATTCACGGCACCGGGACCCGATGTTGGGCCGGGCATCACGCCGACGGCGGAGGTTCTGTCCACTGTTGTAACGATCACTCAACAGATCACCTATCCGGCCCAGGGCATTCCGCTGTTCTTGGCTGTCTTGCAGGAGGGAGACGGCTATCCTTTCACATCCCTACGGCAGGGCTTCACCGATCTGCCCAGCGCTATGGCGTTGGGGGCAACATGGAAGGATGGCAATGCCGAGGACATCGGAAGGGTCGTCGGGCAGGAGCTGGCCGCGGTGGGCGTGAATCTGCTGTTGGGCCCATCGCTTGACGTGCTGGTGGAGCCCCGTTCGGGCACGGGCGACAACCTGAGCACGCGCGTCTTTGGGGGAGATCCCTACTGGACGGGACGGATGGGCAAGGCGTACATCGCCGGCGTGCACGAAGGCAGTGGCTGGCGAGTCGCTACTGTGGCCAAACACCTGCCTGGACTGGGGGGCAGTGACCGTAGTCTGGAAGAGGAGGTCGCAACTGTCGACAAGTCGCTCCAAGATCTGCGGCTGATTGAGCTGCCCCCGTTCTTTGCGGTGGCAGGGACTGATGTCATTACAGACAGCACGGACGGGCTGATGACGGCTCACATTCGCTATCGGGGTTTCCAGGGGAACATCCGATACGTGACGCCCCCCATCAGTTTGAACGCGCAGGGGATGGAGCAGATCTTGAGCCTGGAAGAGATGGTTCCCTGGAGGCAGAATGGTGGCCTGCTGGTGAGCGACTCACTGGGAGTACCTGCAATCCGGAGGTACTTCTCTCCCAACCTCGACTCCTTCCCTCACAGGCAAATAGCTCTAGACGCTTTCCAGGCCGGCAACGACGTGCTGCAGCTTACGCGATTCTCGTTGAACGACTCCTGGGATGATCAGATGCGGAACATCGAGGACACGATCCTCTTTTTCCGAAGCCGGTACGACAGCGACGCCGCTTTTCGGGCGCGAGTTGATCAGGCCGTGCGGCGGATTCTGAAGCTAAAGATGCGTCTGTGTCCTGGATTCGATCTCGAGTCGAGCCTGGCGGATGAGGTGGGATTGGAGGGAGTGGGCCAGTCGCAGGCACTGAGTGCTCAAGTCGCACAGCAGGCGGCCACGCTTCTGTATCCTTCGGGGGACGAGCTCGCATTGCGGATGCCTCGATCACCTCGCTCAGACGAGGATATTCTGATCTTCACTGATGCCCGCGAGGCGCAGGAGTGTGAGCTGTGTCCACCATTCTACCTTCTCGATCCCAATCGCCTGCGGGACTCCATGCTGTCACTGTATGGGCCCCAAGCGACAGGGCAGGTGTCCGCTGAGCATATTCGCTCGTTCACTTTTGCACAATTGTACAGCTACCTGACCTCGGGAAAGCCGGACTTGGGCCGCTATCTGCAGGAAGCCGACTGGATTGTTTTTGCGATGCTTGACTATGCGCCTGACAACGAGCCGAGCTCGGCAGCGCTCAAGCTTTTCCTGCGGGAGTATGCGTCGGCGCCGGATAGGCAGAAGCTGGTGGTCCTGGCCTACCAGGCGCCGTACTACCTGGACACAACAGAGGTCAGCAAGCTCACGGCTTACTTCGGGTTCTACACCAAGACCGAGGCCTCGATCGAGGCCTCGATGCGGGCACTGTTCTTGGAGTTCACACCCACCGGCAAGCCCCCGGTGACGGTCGAGGGAGTGGGTTACGATCTGAACCGACAGCTCTCGCCCGATCCCGCACAGGCAATCCAGGTGCTGCCTGCAGAGCAGCCGGTTTCGACGAGGGAGACACCAGAGCTACTCAGCCTCCAGGTGGGAGATTCGTTGGGCGTCCGAACGAGCGTGATCCTGGATTCGAAACGGCAACCAGGTGCCTGACCTGACGGTCGTGACGTTTCAATATGTGTACCAAGGTGAGGGCCTGGGGGGGCAGAAGGAGTCTTACACGGTGAACGGCGTGGCGGTTGCGACCATAACGCTCGAACGAGAGGGGGAGCTACAAATAACGGCCACGAGCGATCCGGCCAGGGTCTCGGTCCCGCTTGTTGTGCGCCTTTCGGGCGGTATGTCACAGATCCTGACGCCCACACCGGCGCCGACCTTCACGCCGGAGCCTAGCCCCACACCGTCCCCCACACCTACGAGCGAGCCAACCCCGACTCCTACGCCGGAGGTTCCAGAGGCTGAGGGAACTGAATCGCAGCCTCCGGTGCCCGAGCCGCGCTTGCGCTGGCCGGATCTCCTGTTGGCACTCGTCGGAGTGAGTGGTGCTGGCTGCGCGGTATATGCTGTAGGCAAGAGAGCGAGACTAGGGGCACGGTTCTGGGATCCGCCACTGCGGTTGGCCTTGTGGAGTGGAGTCTGCGGGATGATCGGCTACCTTGTGTATGGCCTCGGGCTGCCAGGCACTGGCTTTCTCGAGCCGTTGCCAGTGGGTATTAGAGGACTGCTAATCGGGTTGATGTGCGGTCTGATACCGCTGTGGGCGGTGGTCTGGCTCAGCAGACGGCGTGCAGGGCACGGTTGACCGCTAGCGAACCGGGATCTGTGGAGCAGGTGTTGGCTTGACCTTGGTCGGCCGCGGGGTCGATGACGGGACTTCAGTACGAGTCGGTGAGGGTGAAGCCGAAAGAGTAGCCGTGGCTTGAGCGGTGGGCGGGGTTTCAGGCTGGAGCATAGCCGGACGAACGGTCACGAGGGTGGCCATCAGGAACAGTGCAGCCAGGAACCCGAGGAGGGCAGCATTGGCCCGTAGAAAGTGGGAAATGGCCTGCTCCTGGTCAAAGACCCGGGCGATGGTGCGGCCTAGGGCGCTTGGAGCCAATAACTCGGCGCGGAACTCGGAGATGGAATGAGGGCGCTCGTCTGGGTGCATACCCAATCCCCACAGCAATGCGTGCTCTGTCTGCGGGGCGATCGTGGGGACCAAGCTGCGCGGTGACGGCATGGCGGTTGGCTTGAGGAAACGCGACCTGGCATCCAGGGGCGGCCGGCCGGTCAAAAGATGATAGAGCGTGGCGGACAGGGCATAGATGTCAGAACGGACGTCGGTGTGGCTGCCATCGCGGCCATACTGCTCGAGCGGAGTGTATTGGACAGAACCGCGTCCTTGTACGACGGTGATGGTGCGCTCGTCATCGGGGGAGAGAAGCTTCACGAGTCCAAAGTCGACGAGCTTGATCTTGCCGGCAGGCGTGACCTTGATGTTGCTGGGCTTGATGTCGCGATGGAGAATGGGTGGGTCCTGACTATGCAAGTAGCTGAGGGCGTCACACAGCTGTGCGGCCCATTCCAGCACCTGCTTTTCGGGCAAGGGATGACCGTCGTGCATGGAGGCATTGAGCATTTCGTGGAGATCGTGGCCCGGGACAAAGTCCATGACGAGGTAGTCTCTGTCGTCGACGGAAAAGTAGTCGGAGACCTTGGGCAGATTGGGATGGTCGAGGCGTGCAAGGGTACTGGCCTCCCTGTAGAACTGCCCGCGCGTTTGGCGCAGCTCGTCGGGAGAGGCGTCCGGGTCGGGAATCCCTTCCTTGACTGCGCAAAAACGACCTTCGAGGCGGAGATCCTTGGCGCGATACGTGGCTCCCATACCGCCCCGGCCGACCAGCTCTACTATCTCGTATCGCTCTCGAAGAATTGTGCCTTGTGCGAGAGTTCGGGTCAAGAACTGACTCCACGTCCAGGATGGTCTCGATTACCGGCAGAAGCTTAGCCCAGAAGATGGTTCTTGTCAACTCGCCCGGTTTTTCTATTGGCTCTGGCTGGAGGAGGTGTTTCGTTGCCTGAAGAGATGCCCATGTTGCTGCGCTTGGAGGGGCCCATGCCAAATGAGCGGGTCTGGGTGGATCGGCCCGAACTCATTATCGGCCGGGCAGATGAATGCGACGTGGTCATTGACGATCGGCAAGTCTCGCGGCGGCATGCTCGCATCCGTCAGAGGGGTGACCAGTATGTTCTGGAGGATCTCGGTTCGAAGAATGGGACGTTTGTGAACGGGCAGGAGCTTGCCGGGCCGTACATCCTTCAGAATGATGACGAAGTGCAGATCGCCCTGAGCTGCCGTTTGGCCTGGGTGGCCCCGGGGGCCACGGCGCCACTGCTTTCCGATGATGAGTCACATGGCCTGCGCCTGGACCATGAACGGAAACGGGTCTGGGTGGCGGGCCGTGAAGTCGACCCCCCGCTATCGCTGGCGCAGTACAGGCTGCTTGAGCTATTGCATCAGGAGGCCGGCAAGGTCTACAGTCGGGATCAGATTGTGGAGGCCGTGTGGCCTGAAGACGACCGGGAGGGGATCTCGGAGCAGGCGATTGATGCACTAGCACGTCGGCTGCGAGAGCGCTTGGCGGAAGCGGATCCCGGGGGGCAGTACATCATCACCGTGCGAGGGCATGGCTTCCGGCTCGAAAACGCCGGTCGGTAGCCTGGCCCGCGAGGTGCTCACGCGAAGGGGGACGGTCCAGAAGACCGTCCCCCTTGGCATTGAAGTGATCAGACGTTCAGAATTCCGAGCGCTCTAGGGTATTGCCAGCGTCTTGCAGGTGATCCTGTTCTGGTCCGGATCGTAGATGTAGCCCGACTTGACAATATCGGTCACACAGAGCTGGTAGGTGCCTGTCTGCAAGCCCTTAAGCTTGAGTAGAGCAATGCCGTTCGCCATTGTGGTCCCCTGCACCGTCTGAGTGGAGCCATTCGGCAAGGTGTAGTTGCCGGTGACAACCGCACCGGCTACGACCACTCTGTTCTGATCGACGACCTTGACCTGACCGGTAATCGCATAGCCAACTTGGGCGGCACGGTAGGCCAGTTTCAGAGCATGCACGTGGAGCGTGTCCGTTGGCTCCGGTTCTGTGACTTCTAGGAAGACCGCGGTCAGAGGGCCCCAGTAGTTGTTGGTGCCCTTGCCGTGAACCAGGATGTAGTGGGTTCCGATTGCGAGGCTCGAGGTGTCAACCGTCGCCAGCACATTCTCTGTCAAGCCGCCAAAGCTACCGTCGCCGGCTGCCATGGCGATGCCGGCACCATCTTCACCCGGGACGTCGACAAAGTACTCGGCGGCAGCGACATTGGTCTTGGTGTCGCTTCCGTATCGGTGATCCGCCACGTTGGCCGTCAACTGGACGGCCGTGCCCTGGGGAACGGATACCGGGCTACAGCCACACTCTGGGTGTCGGGTCCGTAGCCGGTCATGTAGGGGGTATTCGCGATCTTGTGCAGGTAGAGGAACGCGGGGCGCTGCTCGGCCCAGAAATCGCGCGGCATCCCGTCGATGCCGTCGATGCAGCCAAATGCAGGGAAGAAGTCGGCGCAGCTCCCATAGTTGGGGCCGACCTCGAAGAGGAAGGATGCGACTCCGTACTTGCCGTAGGTCCAGTCATGGGTATCGCCATCAACCGTGTAGAGAAACTGGGTGGGAGCAAAGCCGTTGTAGTAGGCGAGCTTGCGCCCGATATTCTGCAACTGGGCTGCGTTCGGTGCCCCGCCCTGCTGGAACCCCCAAGGCCAGAGAATCTCGTCTGCGTAGCTATGCAGGGTAAGGAAGCGTGCCTGTGGTATCCGCTGGCGAGGCGCGGGATCTCATCATCTCCGTTATTCCCATTCTGATCCAGCATCACCGATCCGAAGAAAGACTGGAAGCCCTGCGTTTCGGGCTCGCTGCCCTTCAAGGGGCCGCGATAGGTATCTGCGCAGGGGCTTCCGCTCGACCCCCCGCAGCAGCCCCACTTGAAGCTGTGGTTGCGGTTGAGGTCCACCCCCAGGCTGCTGGGATCAGTGCAGCCGTCGTCGTTGTCCATGTTCTTGCGGCGGTAGTTGCCGGTGTTCTGCTCGTTCGGGACGTGCCCATCGGGATTTGCCATGACCAGGATGTAGGCGACATTATGATCCACCAGCCAGGTGACATCCGGATCTACTCCGTAGCCACCCAACCCCTCGAAGCCGGAGGTCAGCAACTTGACATAGCGAATCGCCAACTCTGGGGTGGCTACCTCGCGGGCGTGAACCTGGGCGTGCAGGAAGAAGGCCGGCTTGTCGGCGATTGCTCCGTACGCAGGGTCCTCGTTGGTGATGCGCAAGATCCAAATGTCGCGGTGGTACCCCATGTGAAGGCCTTGCCAAGCATCGCCCGCATCGAGCAACTCCGTCAGGGCCGGGTAGGCGTAGTTGGTCTCTTGCATAAAGTTGGTGACGTACAGGCCATTCGGGTTCATATAGTAGGCATCGTAGTAGTGGTAGCGGGGATCCAGAACTGCCTCGGTCCTGAGCTGTTCCGTCTTCGTCTGGTCCACTCGGGGCTTGTAGCCGAGGTCCGTGAGCCACTGGAACTGATCGGGTGACACTGCGGCCACCGCGTAGGAAGCGTCGCGGTGTACCTCCCAGATGTCCAACTGGCCGGCGACGGCGTCGAGGGCAGCCTGGTCGGAGTAGTCGAACACAGCGACGACCCTGTCCGTCACGTTGGTGGCGCTCCCTGCAGTCGCCGCAACCGGAGTATGCGCCGGTGAGACCAAAGCGAGCCCGATGACGATGACCAGGAGCAGGGCGGCCGAAAGGCACTGGTAGACACGTTTCATGATCGTAACCTCCCTATAGAGTATTCTGCCACGGGCCGCTACAACCTGGCCCGGACGACCTTCGCCTGACCTTCAATTTGAGACAGCCTGTTTGCGGCGTCCTCTTGACCGCGCCTCAGCAGATTCTCCCTGACCGCAGCCATGACCTCGAGCAGCCTGTCGTCCAAGTGGTCCCGGTTCTCCTCGAGTATGGCGCGAGTCTCGTCGGGGTAGTTAGCCGACAGCAGCGTGTTGACGAACTGGATCTCGGGTGGCTGGCTCTCCTGAATGAGCCGCATTACTGCGTCACGCACGCGCTGCAGCCTGTCTACTGTGGCACGCTGCCCCTCACGGTCGGCTGCGTCCAGGCTGGTCATGAGGAGATTGAGGAAGAGATTGTCGACTCGGTCGGCATTGGCGCGTAGTATGGACTCCGGATCATCACCCGACACCAGCAATCGCAGGAATTGAGCAGCTTCCTCAGTTGCCCTCTGAACCTCGGCATCGATCTCGGCCGTCTGCTCGAGGATGGCCTGCCGAAGTGCCCGGAGTGTCTCGGCATCTTGAACCTTTCCTTGCTGGCCTAGAGCCCCGATCCGTTCGGAGAGCTGCTGGTAGAACAGGTAGTCGATAACCGGTCGGGCCAGCGCGACCATCGTTTCGACCTTGATTGTCTGACCTGCCAGAGCGGCCTCGATGAGCCTCTCGAGAAGCTCCTCGCGGGTCACCTGTTGCCCCAGGCTCTGGATAGCTTCCTCCCGAGCGGCGAGTTCTTTGCCCTGCGTCGTCCACTGGAGAAGCTCTCCACGCAGGGCCATTAGCTGCTGGAAGGCACGGGGCTGGCTAGATGCCTGCGCCATCTCGATGTTGAGGCTCAAGAGCTGGAAGAAGTCGAAGTCGATTTGCGCATCGTTCTCCTGGGCAAGAGCACGGCGGACATCTTCGGCCGGTGTGCGCAAGAGGCGCTCAAGGAGCGCCGTCCGGGCCCGCTGGGTGGCAAGCATTTCTGGCGTGACGCCGTCGGCCTCAAGGATGACCTCGATCATGGCCTCGAGCCGGAGGAAGCTGCGCGGCTGCAGAAGATATGCTTTGCGCTGTTCCGCAGGCAGTGATGCTATGATGCGGCTGGTGGCGTCGCCAAACATGCGCTGCTGCTCCAACTCCGACGCCCCAAGCTCGGGAGGTATATAGGTGAAGAGCATCTCTTTCTCGGCGTCGTGGTAGAGGAGTGGAGTGGCGAGCATCCCGGCATGCCCACACTGTGGGCAGACGGCAACGTTGAGCTGGCCCGACAGCAGCATGGCCTTTGACTCCGGATCTTGGCCGGCGTCGACAAGGCTGGTGATCTGGGTTGTGAAGCGTTGGCGGCAGCTGGGGCAAGTGATCGATACGGTTTGGAATTGGCTCATGGCTGGATGTCGATTTCCCTAGACGTGTTGTACTGCGGGGCGTAGTGCCCGAGAGACGATCGCCCATGCATTGGTCACCAGGGCCGTGTGGACTTCGCACTCATTGAGTCCTGCTCCCTTGGCAACCATGCGCGCCCTGGCCTGGTCGCGCATGTCCGATGGTGTATGAGTATCGGTGTTCACGACCAGCTTGGCACCTGCGCTCCGGGCCACTTGGGCTACGTGACCATTGGTCAGGCAGTGGCCGCCTCGGGCGGAAAGCTCCAGAGCTATGTCGTTCACAGCAGCAAGCAGTGCATCCTGCTCCTCAATGAGGCCTGGATGGGCCAAGATGTCCACATCGGGGCACTCCACGGCCGCACGGTTGGTACCCGGCGCTACGGGCTCGACCGGGGTCTCGCCATGCACTATCACCAGCCTGGCGCCGAGATGCTTTGCCCGCCTGGCGAGTGGGGCAATCAAGCGTGGGGGGACGTGCGTGATCTCTACGCCTGGGACAAAGGCCAGATCCATGCCCTCAATGCCCTCCCGCCAGAGCAGAAGGAGTTGGCGCACTACCTGGGCGAGGTTGGAGGCGTCCACATGATCGGTAATGGCCAGCGCACCGTAGTGCAGGACCTGGGCATGGCGCAGCAACTCGCTGGGAAGCAGGGCACCATCGCTCAGGAATGAATGAGTGTGCAAGTCGACCCGTGACTCTTCGCGCATAACCGGTGCAGTCTAGGCTAGTTGGGCGCATCTGTCAAGTGAGGTAGACGCACAGGCTACCAGGTGGTGTGTGATTGGGTGACACCGATTCAGACGTGGGCCAGGTGCGGCTCTGGTCAGAAGGCCACCTCCGCAATCTGCTCGATGTCCGCATCATGCTCATCGAGATCACTGTCTAGTTCGTCATCTGAGAAGGCGGGGCTTGCGCGGCGCTCGCAGAGGGAGTGGTAGCTGCAGGTGCGGCAGCGCTCCTCGTCCGGTGTCAGGGGCCAGATGGCCTCTCGGCGGCCCACGATCTCACCGATCAGGTCAGAGAGGAGAGTCTTGTCGGCCGCATATTGGTCGGCAGTGTATGGGAAGCGTTCCATGACTCCATCGAGTTCGCAGAACCAGTATACCAACTCAGCTTGCTCTGCCTCAAGAGGTGGCTGGCCTTCCATGGGCGGCGCGGCCGCCACGAGCAGATAGCGGTACACCCGCGTCTGGAGTCTCTGGGCGAGAACGGGACGTGCCGGCCTCTTCCGTGAGGTCTTCCAGTCGATGGCTACTGCGCGGACGCCTGGCTCGATCGCGAGCAGGTCGAGGCGGGCAAGTAACCTATGGCCGGCTAAAGGTGCCGAGAGAACCGCCTCCGGTCTCAGAAAAACAGATGGCAAATCGGTGGGGGGATGCCGGAGATAGGTCTCCCACCAGCGCCGCAGAATGTGATCGCCCTCAATCGTATCAGCAAGCTTCGAAGGAGCAACTCCGGCATAGTGCTGGTGCATGAGGTGGTGGAAATCAGCACCGCGTTGCATGTGGAGTTCGACCTCTCGAGGCGAGGTGGTTAGGATGGCCGGCCACGGTTGCGTGAGGAGATAGCGAAGTTGGTAGCGCCTGGGGCAATCGGAATAGGCCTGAAGGCTCCCTTGGCTGAACAGGATGGCGTTATTCATCGGACCATTCTCCTTCAGCCTCCTTGGTCCAGAGTGAGTGCAGTGCCAGAAGCGCTGAAGCTGGTTGCATGAGTTGGCCGGACTTGCCGCTGTTCGACGTGATAGTGAGTGCCTTCCTTGCGCGGGTGATACCCACGTAGAGCAGGCGGAGCCGCTCATCAATGTACTTCTGACGAGCCTCGCGCGTGGCGGTTCCTTCGATAGGTAGATCGATGGATTCTCCGGCCCTGGCGGCGGCCAGTACTTCCAGCAGCTTGAGGGCTTCCGCCGGGAGGTTGAGTCGCTCTCGGATGTAGTCTGGCTCGTCTCGGTAGACATCGTGGGACTGGCCCGACGGAAAGTCGTAGTTGTTGACAGAGAGCAAGTAGACGTGGTCCCACTCCAGCCCTTTGGCCTTGTGCATTGTTGTTACGGTGACCTTGCCCTTTGGTGGCACAAAGGCGCTGTCGTCGACCGAGAACCCGAGGAATCGGCGCTGGTTCTTCGCAATCGTCTCGAGTTCCTGGACGAGCTGTCCCAGGCGGAAGTCGGGATGGTCGAGTGCGGTGTCTTCCAACAGCAGCGCAAGTTTGTGTGCCAGCGCCAGCTCGGCCGGCTCCCCAAACACCTCCCCGGCGAGCGTGAGGACGAGCTGGTCCACGGGCAGGTCGGCAGCGCGGTGCCACCTGCAAGCCACGTTGCGGAAGTCAGCCAAGAGGCCGAGATCCGCTGGGGCCAACTTGCCAGTCAGATCAGCCAGCCAATCGTAGCCGGCTCGGGGCCAGAGGTAGGCCTCGACATGTTGGCATTGGGAAATGGCCTTAGAAAGCGCCCTGACGCGGGCTTCCGCGTCACCCTGATCGCGGTCCGCACGTCTCCAGACCCTGAACGCTTGTGCGAGCTTGCTTGGTGAGGCAGGATCGGCCAAGCAGCGGAGCAACAGCCCGAGCGCGCCGGCCGTCTCACGCGTAGCTGTCGTGGATTGCAGGAGCTCGACATAAGGGATAGCGTGCTGCTTGAGCAGGGCCGCCGTCTCGAAGCCGCGCTGGTTGCTCGGTGCTAGCACTGCACAGGTTTCGCGGTCCTGCTCCGAGTACAGCCGCTGCTCATTGTACCAGCGGCCTAGTAGGTCGGCCACAAGCTTAAGCTCGCTGGCCGGAGTCATGCTTTCGGTCACAAGCCGCACGGCAGGGTAGTTGGTTGCCGGATTGGGCTGGGGGTCGCCGGGTGGGGTTGGGACGATGTGAGCATCTACCAGGGCGTCTCTCGCAGTTTCCGTTGGGTGTTCGGTGCGTGCCCAGTCAACTAGCCAGTTGGCCAACCGGATTATGGCGAGCTGTGAACGGCCGGAGACAGGGAGAGTTGCAGCCTTTGTATTCTGTTCGCGGAGGAAACGGAGAAGTAGCCCGGGATTCGCGGTGGTAAAGGTTTCGTAGATAGCCTGGTTCGGATCGCCGACCCGAACCCAGTTGCCAGAGCGAGCGGAGAGTATCGTCAGGATCCCCTCTTGGAGAAGGCTGGAATCCTGTGCTTCGTCTTCGAGGATGAAGGGCCAGCGCTGCTGGAGGCGGCTCAAGTAGTCAGCGTCTCGCTGCAGAGCATCTAGAGCAAGTCGAACCAGGTCGTCAAAGTCCACTACTCCTCGATACGCCAGGCTGTGCTGGTAGTCCGAGTAGACCGTAGTCGCCATGACAACCAAGTCTAGCAACGGGAGATCTTGCTCGCCCGAGACCACGCTGTCGGCAGTTGCCAGGCGCGCTTGGAGCTGCTCAGGTGCGAGTTGAAGGTCCTTGGCTCGCTTGATGAAGGCGGCGGTCAGGCTCTGCACAAGTCCAGGCCAGCGGTTCTTCTTGATCCAGGTGGCCCAGCCCGTGTCCATGTCCGGGTTCAAGTAGGCGCCGGCGGAGTCCGGGTGAGCGCTGAGCCAGGCGGTGGTCGCTTCCTGCCGGATTGATTCGGCTGCTTGTTCGTCGATGATGCCAAAGTCATCTGAGAGACCAACCAGCCCCGGCCGCTCGCGCACGATGTCATGGGCAAGCGCATGTAGAGTTCTAACCCTGTAGCCAAAGCCCGGCAGCAGGTGCCGGCGCCGGATGGCTTCATCGATCCGGCCCTTCAGGTTGTCCACGGCCGAGTTCACGAGCGTGACGACAAGAACTTCTTGGTTGTCGCCGATGCCATCTGCGACAAGTCTGGCCGCAAGCTCAGCAAGCGTGCGTGTCTTGCCACTGCCTGGCACGGCTGAAACGCCCATCCTGCCGCCGGCGTAGGCAATGACCTCCAGTTGGCTGGAGCGAGGCTGAAAGGAGTTCACGGGTGCGCCTGGTCCTGGTGGCGCAGCAGGCGCTGAACGGCTTGAAGGAGAGACCCCTGCTGCTCGTAGCCTCGTTCATTCAGCTCGCAGTAAGCCAGAAAGATCCGCTCACGGCAGCGGCGACATAGGCCAAGGACCAGCCGGGCGAGCGCGTCGTCTCTAGCGCGGACTTCGTCGTCGTCGGTCCACACGGCGTCAGGTGGCCAGCCGCGCTGGAGAGTGTAGGGATGGGTCAGAGGCTGGAAGATGCGCTCATGCCAGGCGGAGCTGCCGGCATCTATCCAGAACTGGACCCGCGTAGGCCGGTTCATCATCAGGAAGGTGTACGCTGGAACAAGAAGCACGGCATCCGCCGGGCGCGCTTGCCAGTTGGAGATGTACTGGGCAGCTATCACGCCCTGCTCAACCAACCCCACGTATTCCTGTCCCAGGTCAGGGTTGCCTTCGGAGCCAAGAGGCAGCTCGGGGAGTGCAAGGCGGAACTTGCGAGCAGACTCGATCAGCATCGCTGCTGCGGCACCGGCTGTCAGGCTGTGGCGGAAGCCGAAGCCAGGCTGTGTCAGGACTTTGAAGAGCCGGCCGAGGAAGTAGTCGAGCGGCTCGCGGTGAGGGGCAACCTCCGGGGCGGTCTGTGGCCCCCCGACCCGCCATTGGGCAGCGTCCTGCTCGATCCATTGCACGAGCTCGGCATAGCGCCCGCCCAGCACAAAGCTAACGCGCTCCTGCATGGCCGAGCCGATCTGGCTGAAGGGAACCAAGGCGGGCCCGCCGTCGCTCCTGTACACGCGGGCGACCAGGAGTGAAGCCCGGACCGGGTCCATGTCCGTGATTGCTTGGGTCAGGGCTTGGGCGACGTCTTCAGGCGGCGGAACAAGCCTCCATGTCGGATGAGCCAGCTTCGATAGGGTCAGCAGGCAGCGCACTGCCGGCTCCTCTCTCAGTTGGCGGGAAGGGCGATAGGTCTGCAGAGGAACGCCGTAGCGAGTCAGCCTCTCCTCGATCGAGAACCGCAATGCATCGCTTACGAAGGGTGATAGGAGCGCGATCTCACTTGGTGACAACCCGTGCCCCGTGATAAGGCGGCTGACCTCGCTCGCCACCCAATCGAGCATCTGGGGATGAAAGCGGATAGACTCGGGCGGGAGCACGAGTGCCTGCCTGGCCAGGCGAGATGGGGACTTGCCCCGGTCAGTCCGTCCTGCAAGCTGCTTTCCTAATGCGGCTATTCCGGGAGAGGTGACATGTGACCGCTGAATGTTCACCCGCTCATGGCAGACCTGCGCGAGGGCAAGCGCGCCTGAAGGGTCGGCGCCAAGGAAGACACGGTGCCCACCGTCGTCGTCGTACACGATCAGGGCGGATTCTGAGAGGGGTAGCCACGCGTGCAGCAGATCGTGCATGGCGGGGATGTCTTCTTCCACGTTGTCTACAATGAGGTGGCGATAGCCGCCCAAGAGATAGCGACGGAGGTGTGGTAGGGGCAGAAGGTGTTGCGTGAAGAGCTGGATCTGAAGTGACCAATCGAGCACGTTCTCGGCCAGACAGAGCGAGCGGAAACCTGAAGCTACTGCATGAACCTGGTCGAAAACGCGGAGTCGCGCTGATTCCCCTGCCCATGCGCGCGCCAGCCTGGTAGCGATCTCGTCCATGGGAAAGCCGACGGCCGCCGATTTGTTGAGGTTGTCGATGATCTGGCTGATTAGCCGGGCGCGAGAGATCGTGATACCTTCGAATGCGCCGGCCTCAAGATACGGCTGGACTACACGGCCCATGTAGTATTGTGCTGTTTCCAGTGTCAGGAAGCGCGGTCGCAGAGCCGCGCTTTCGAAACCTGCCGCGCGCGCGATGAGCGGCCAGAAGAGATCGATGGTTCGGTGTGCCAGGCCTCCGATCGTGGCGAGATCTACCTGACCACCTGCGGGGACCCTAGGGCTGGTTATCGCTTCATAGTAGGGGCGTGCTAGGGCCCTGTGCGGTACCAGCACCAGGATCTGTTCGGCAGGGACGCCTGATTCGAGAAGATGATACAGCCGCTGGATGGCGAGCGACGTCTTGCCTGTACCGGGAGGTCCGGAAAGGAAAACGGCGGTGTGGGAGGCTGTGACTAGCGCGGCAGGCTTCATCGAGGATGTCAGATCTTGTGAGGTCCTCCGGATGACGTGCGGTGCGGCTCTGTCTTCAGCGCGGCGATCTGCTGGTGAGCGGGAAGCATGGGGGTGTTTCGGTGGCACAGCAGGATTGTTGGCAGGCTCGGATGTGGTGCGCCATAGGCACGGCAGACCTCCGGTACCAGAGTGTCCGGCTTGTCCGCTGCAAGGAATCGCACCTCGTGCGCAGCCCACCAGCGCCTTATGCCCGATCGCGTCCACTGTCCACGGTCGAAGAGAAGGGCGCGCAGACGCCACTGCATTGGCGCTTGCGCGACACGATCGTATGCAACCACCATGGCTTGGTCTGTGAGCCGGTCGCGCTCCTGGGCTGGGTGGCTACCACCCAACTCAATCGCGTAGCTGTCGTCGTAGTCAATGATGGGTGTTCTTGCTTTCAGGCTCACTTTTCACCTCTGTAGTCTGGGGATTATAGCACCAGGATGAGCCAGATGCAATCGCAGGCGCACTCGTCACTTGACTTGCCGAAAAGAGATGGTACACTGGGTGTCAATCTTGCTGAGGAGGAATTCAATGGCGTACGTAATCACCGAGTTGTGCATTCGAGATGGGGCTTGCGCCGAGATTTGCCCGGTCGAGTGCATCACCGCCGGCCCTGAAGGAGATCCACGGTGGGGAAAGCAGTACTACATCAATCCAGATGATTGCATCGAGTGCGGTGCCTGTGCGCCGGAGTGCCCCCAGGATGCTATCTTCCCTGAAGACGAGGTGCCCGAGGAATCCAAGGGCGCAATCGCCGAGAACCGCGCGTTCTACGAAGAGGGCCCAGGCTACGGCGCCCGCTAAGTAGTCTGGCAAGGGGCCGGCGTAGTCACAAATGCCGGCCCCTGTTGGTTGTCGGGGCCGGCCAACCCCTGGCCCGTGCTCACTGTGAGTGCGAGCTCTTGAGTAGGTTCAGCAATTCCTCAGGTTCGCCCACGGGCATCTGGCAGACGGATCCTGAGCACACATAGGCGACCGCCCCGCCAGCTAGTAGTCCTCGGCCTCGCAGGAGAGGCACTTGGGCGGCGCTCGCCGATGGCGGGGCGAACGCGACGACGTGGAAGGGATGGTATCCCGAGCGGGCGGCTGATAGCAGCGCAAGTGTGTTCTTGTCGCCGGCATCACCTACAATTGCGATCTCTTTGGGTTGCGCCAGGGAATAGCTGAGAGCCTGCAACCACTGCCCGAAGGCCAATGGATGTTGTGCCAGAGTGGATTGCAGGGGGCTCATTGCGGCGATCGCTATCTCGACATAACGCGTTTCAGCCGCAAGCCCGCCGAGCCTCAGCAGGGCAGTTGCAGCCATGGCGTTGCCTGATGGTGTGGCACCGTCCTGTAGACTCCGAGGCCGGGCGATCAACGCCTCGTGATCGTGGCTGGTGTCGTAGAAGCCACCCTGTGGCGCCGTGAACAGGGCCGTGATTGCGTCCGCCAGCTCTTGGGCAGCCAAGAACCAACGTGGCTCGAAAGTGGTCTGATAGAGCTCGATTAGGCCTTCAAGCAAACAGGCATAGTCCTCAAGAAAGCCGTTTTGCTTGGCCTGTCCAGCCCGCCAGGTGTGCAGCAGGCGTCCGCCTGACCGGAGTTCGCTAAGGAGGAGACCGCCGTTGCACTGGGCTATTTCGAGGTAATCTTCGCGGTCAAGAACTCTCGCGGCCTCGGAAAACGCGGCCAGCATCAGGCCGTTCCAGGAAGCCAAGATCTTGTCGTCACACGTTGGATGTACGCGATGCTCACGGGCTTCCCACAGGCGGCGGCGGGCTGGGGCGAAGGACGCGCGACGAGACGTGCCTCCCACGAAACGGAGGATGTTTCGGCCCTCTAGGCTGCCCTGACGTGTCACACCATAGGTGATCGAGAAATCGTTGGCCTCTCGAGCGAGAAGTCGCTCTACCTCATCCCATGCCCAGAGGTAGAACTTGCCCTCTTCTCCTTCGCTGTCGGCATCCTGCGCAGAGAAAAAGCCTCCCTGAGGACTCGTCATCTCGCGGCCGACATAGTCGAGTGTCTCTTCTGCGATGGATCTGTAGAGGCTCTCATGGGTGACCTGCCAGGCGTGTAGGTAGACTCGCGCCAACTGTGCGTTGTCATAAAGCATCTTCTCAAAATGGGGCACCGCCCAGTCCCGGTCCACGGCGTAGCGGTGAAACCCTCCCCCCAGTTGATCGTACATGCCGGAGCGGGCCATCACCTCCAGGGTCTGAGTGACCATGCGTAGTGCTGTGGCGTGTCCTGTGAGGTGGTGGTAGCGCAGTAGGAACTCGAGGATCATTGGCTGCGGGAACTTTTGGGGTTCGCCCCAGCCACCGTGCACTTGGTCGAAGGAGTGCTGGAGCTGCTCAACGGCATCCTGAAGCGTGCCCAGCCGCAGGTCCTCGCTCGTTTGTTCGCTGCCGAACGCGGTCTGCTGCCGGATAGCCGTAACTAGCCGCTGACCGCCCGATACCAGATCGTCCTTCCGGTTGTGCCATGCGTCGGCCACTGCGTGAAGGACTTGGATGAACGAAGGCAACCCATGGCGCGGGACTGGCGGATAATACGTGCCTCCGTAGAATGGGTGTCCCTGCGGTGTGAGAAAAACGGACATGGGCCATCCGCCGCCCCCGGTGAGTGCCTGGACCGCCGCCATGTAGATCGTGTCGAGGTCAGGCCGTTCCTCGCGATCGACCTTGATGCTGACATAGTGCGCGCTCAGGAAGGCCGCCACTTGCTCACTCTCGAAGGACTCCTCGGCCATGACGTGGCACCAGTGGCAGGACGAGTAGCCGATGCTCAGGAAGATAGGCTTGTCCTCCGAGCTCGCCTTCTGGAAAGCTTCGTTACCCCACGGGAACCAGTCTACCGGATTGCCGGCGTGCTGGCGAAGGTAGGGACTCGACTCGATTGCGAGGCGATTGGTCACTGTGAATCGCCTCTTCTGCTGCGCGTGACCAATTCGCCCCCCTGGGTGATTAGCGCGAACTGAACGATGCCGAGCCACACGAGTATGAAGGATATGCCCAATCGGAGCCAGCGCAGTGCTTGCGGTAGGGAGGATCGTAGCGAAGAGAGAGACGAACCGAGGTCGGCGATGACTGTGCTGTACTGGGTAAGGGTGTACTCGGCGCTGCCGAGACTCTCCGCTATTCCTCCGATGCCGTCTGCGGTCTGGGACAGGCCGCCCTCGAGCTCGGCGATACTGCTGCTGGCATCGGCCAAGCTTCCCCGAAGCTGGCGAAGCGAGTCGGGCACACCATCGAGACTGGCGGCCACCTGCTCCAGACCGACGTGCAGTTGCTGCTCCGGGTCGTACTTCTCTCCACCCAAGAACGGTATCTTGCTTATCAGAGAAAGGGCATCATCCACTGCCTTGGCGCTTGCAGATGCGGATGCCAATGTCTCCTGCGTTGCCTCCACAGCCGCCGGCAGTTGGTCGCCCATCAGTGCAGCAACCGCATCCAGTGTGGGCTTGGTCTGTTTCACGGTAGCCCCAATCGACATAACGGTTTCCTTCAGAGAGTGGACGGTGCCGACGGTTTGATCAAGGGTGGTTTGGGCAATGTCGAGCCCGTCCGACGTCGCTTCCACAGCGCGCTCCAGGAGGTCAAACTGCTGGGATAAGGTGGTTTCGAGGCCTCGCCGGGCACGGTCGACAACCACCAGGGCGATGGTGCAGAGCATCAGGCCAGCGACTCCCGCAATGATGAGGGCGATCCCGATTGTGCGCAGTAAGATTCGTTTCATGGTTTGCTCCTCTGTTTAGCTGATTGGGTATCCGCAGCCTTTGATACACATGGTATGCACAATGTCAATTGTGCTAAGCATAGAGGCCGGTCGATGGCAAAACTGTGCACATGCCCACTTCCCCGCTCTTCTGCCCCAAGAGCTCGTGATGACACGCTCACTCTGAGTTCAATTGCCTGTGGAGCGGGCCCAGACTCACGTCAGCAGTCATTGGATTCCCGGCGGCATCAATCACGGGGATGCCGACCATATCGGGGAACGTGTACATGCCGACCCGTGCCCACAGCGCTCCTTCGGTTTCTTGGCGATCCTGAGTTATGTCGAACAATGTGACCACGCGGTCACCGACCTTGCGAGAGGCTGTGGCAAAGCCTTCGCCATCAAGCTGTCCTAGTTGGGCCCCTTCTGCATCGAGCAGGTGGACGTAGAAGTGAGTGTCCGACTCCCCTTTCCAGAGGACTTGCCACTGGAGCCACAAGTTCGAGGTTGTCGCTCCAGGGCTCCATTTGTAGCCCTGGAGCTCGATGCCGTTCTGGAGGAGCCTCGGTGCAGGAATGGTCTCCAGTGGTGACTCAGGCCAGGAGCCGTCGCCTGTACGCAACTGGAAACCGTCGAGAAGCTCAGCCGATGGCCACACATCGTACCATTTCGTCGCCTGCCCTGCCCCAGGTGCAACAAGTAGCATAGATTTGTACATAGGAAAAACGGCGCTCACCCTTCCATCCACGAAGCGATAGGGCAGCCGATCGCGAAGGAGCACGTCGAAGATAGCCGGAAGTTCATCCACTGAGGGTGCACTACCCTCTCCAACCACCAGAGCTTCGGGCGCCCCACTCTCATGCGCGCGCCTGACGACGGTATCGGAAATCTCCAGATAGTGGCTCAAAGGGCGCCCAAAACCTCCGGTTGTGTCGTGCCGGGCAACGAACGCGCCCATGACAAAGAGCCCTGTTGCCTGAGACGAGACGAGAACGCCTGCCGCCAGCCAAGCCAACCCACTCACAGGCCTGCGACAGCGCACGCCTGGCCTGGCCGGCTCGCCTGCTTGTGGAGCCAGCAAACCGAGTCCGCGACCAAGGATCAAGCACATCGCAGGCAGGAGGAGTGCAAAGAAGTGAAGCTGAAGGGCCAGGCTGTGGCGGAGGTTGAAAAGGATGGGCGCAATCAGCGACGAGAGGAGTATTATGTCAATACGGGCGCTCTGGCGCACGCTGCTTTCTGGGTCCCTCCAGTTCTTGGCTGCTCGCCAGGATAGACCAAGAGTGGCTGCTGCCAGCAGCCAACCCCCTATGCTGAATAGGCGCGTGAGTCCTGGCACAGTCCGAAGCAGAGGATAGGACACACCTGCCAGTGCTTCAATGCCTTGCCCTGTGACTACGTTCCATGCCAAGCAGAGTGCTGAGAGATCCCAGCGGGCCGAATCAAGGCCTCGAACTGAGTCGACTGCTCCCCAGCCTGATAGGCTCTGGTGCACGAGGAAGGGAATCGCAGTACACGCACCGAGCACCCCCCCGGCGACCAACGGAATTGCCAGTTCCTTGCGCCAGAAAAGGATGAGCCAGAGAAGGAGTGCCGGTGCTAGTAAGATGGCAGAAGGATGGACCTGCGCCAGAACGGCGAATGCTACGATCGAAGCACAGAGGCTCCAATGCCTCCCAAGCACGAGACCGGAGACGGCCCACGCGACGAATGCAAGAGCCAGCGCGGGCACAAAGGCGATCTGCCATATCTTTCGACTAAAAAGAACTGCCCATGGGCTTGCCGCGAGAATCAGTGCAGCAGCCAAACCCGCTCGGCTACTTCCACCTGGCCAATGCCTACCCAGCCGCCAGCACAGGGCAACGACGAGCACATTCACCAATCCTCCATAGACCGTGGCGGGAAGTGGGCTGGTTGTCAGCAAGAATGCAGGTGCGTAGAGATAGACGCTGAGTGGCGAGTGATCGATGCCTGCTGAAGAAGGAACCCCGACGAGAGGCAGTCGGCCTTCTCGAGTCATCTCCAAGGCGAGAGCCTCGAGTCGGGCCTCGCTGAATTTGAACTCGGTCAGACCGGGCCGCCCGATGCGCAATACCGTAGCCAAGAGCAATACAGCGGCAAAGAGCACGAGCTCCTTGAGATCGCTTCTGGGGTGTGGGTGAGAGGCGGTGCCTTGGGTCAAGAGTGCCCCTTTCTTCTTACTCCAGGCCAAAGCGCCATGGTGAACGCAGCAGCAGCAAAGAGGCCGAGGCCGATCTGGACTGACCAAAAGCCCCAACCGAGTGATGGCGCAATGCCGTACAGTGCACTCACCTCGCACAAGATCACCCAAGTTTGCCATGTCGACAATGCACTGCTCAAGAGCGCAAGCAGCCCAGCCAGGGCACCCGAGATCAATAGCGGCAGGCGCGCCAGAAGCCAGAAACATGCCAGAAGAAGCCAGCAAGCGAAAAGCCCGATCGCCTGAGCGCGGAGCTCGGGGGAACGAAGGCTTGGCGGAGACCAAGCCGGTGGGAGCAACTGGAGGCTGACACATGCGCCGATAAGGAGCGCCAGCCAGCGAGTCCAGGATGGGAAACGCAGGCGGGGTGAACCGATGAGGAGCGCAATGCCCGCTGACAGGGCGACCGCCGGAAGATAGAAGAACTGCCGGTGCAGGTCCAGCGAGCCATTCTGTACGCCCGGGAGGAACTTGGCAAACTCGCCCAGGTCAGGCCCGCTCAGGCTCAGAGCTGAGGTCTTGTGGCAGATCCACACACCGAGCATTCCAAGCGCCAACGCAAGCCAACCGAGCAGCAGCGTCAAGCCAACTGCCTTGCTGGGCCCTACCCTACTACGTCTTCCTATGCCTGTCATCCCCAGATTCTCCGACCAACTCGGCTCCGATTCCTTCCGCCCTCTGGAAACAACGGCTGGTTGGCCACGCGTGTGCTTCGCATAGCGTATTTGTCCCGTCACAGCCCATCGCCTTTGGGCAAACCCTGATACTTCACTGACTATGCGAAGGGTGCCCGATTGCGTTGCTCCTTCCTAGTACTTCGTAGAGCCCAAGGAGTTCGCCTGCTACCCTGCTCCAGGAAAAGCCCGCTGCCTGCAATAGGCCCGCTAGTACAAGCCTCTCGCGCAGACCGACATCGGACTGGAGACGGATGAGGATTTTGGCAAGTGCTGTCTCATCGTGCGCATCGAAAAACACTGCTGCTTTCCCGGCGACCTCAGCCAGAGAGGAATTGTCAGCGGCGGCCACAGGCACCCCGCAAGCCATTGCTTCGAGTATCGGTAAGCCGAATCCTTCGTAGAGAGAAGGAAAAGCAAACACCGACGCGAGAGAGTAAAGCGCAGGCAGGTGCTCGTCTGCGACGAAACCCACAAGGTGAACACGCTCCCTGACCCCTGTCGTGCTAGCTTCTAGCAGGATGTCGTCGTACATCCAGCCTCTCTCGCCGACTATGACAAGGTCAAGACCTTGACATTCGGCGGGCGCAGTGCGAAGTGCCTGTGCAAAGGCCGCGATTAGCCTCACGAAGTTTTTTCGAGGCTGCAGTGTCCCAAGGCCAAGGACGAATTGTGCTGGGAGGCGGTACGTCGCACGGACACGGGCCAATTCGTCCGCATCGTTGACAGGCCGAAAGCGAGGTTCGACCCCAGGGTAGACAACCGTGATCCGGGTCTCATCTACACCCAACAACTCCACAAGGTCCCGCCGCGTGCTCTTGGAATCGGCCACGATGTGCACCGCTTGACGTACAGCGCGCGAGACGGCACTATGGAGATAGGCCGCAAATCCAGGAACAAAGCACTCCGGCACGCGGAGGAACGAGAGGTCATGCACCGTGACCAGTGCCGGTACAGACCCCACCGGCGGGAGCACAAAGTCCGGAGAATGGAAGAGGTCAAGCTTTCCAGTCACTAGCTGAATCGGGATGGGAATCCGCATTCGCTGCCACAGGATGTGCAGCCAGCGATCCGACAGGGGCACGCCTCGCACCTCGAAGTTGGTCGGCCATCCCTCTTCCTTTGACTTGCTTCCCGGGTCAGCAACGAAGAGAAGGTAGCGGTTGGTCACATCAATCTCGACCAGGGCGCGCACAAGATTGCGCGTGTAGCGGCCGATGCCTGCGCGCTGCCTGACGGCTGCCGTGTAATCGATTCCGATGCGCATCTTTCCCTGTCGCGTCAGCCCAGAGGGCACCAACTACTTGATGCCTCGGTATGTCCAGATCCGGTTCACGCCAAAGTTCCAGAACAGCACTACCCCAATGGCCACAGCCTTGGCGAGGTTATAGCTCAAACGATCGCTCACAAGCCTCTGAAAGACATAGTGGTCGAGCCCGAGCAGCAATATCGTGTTGATGCCCCAGCCAATGATGTTGACGACGGCAAATTGCACCAGTTGGCGGCCTAGTGATCGCTCCCGGGACTCGGGAAAAGTCCAGAGCCGGTTCCAGGTAAAGTTGCTCAGGACCGCCAGACTGAAGGAGATGGTGTTGGCAGCAGTCAACTGAATCTGGCGAGCCTCATAGCCTACGTCCCAGCCCACACCCAGACCCACTGACTCGAAAACCCACTTCATCAAATTGAACATCGAGAAATCGACAACAGCGCCAAGTGTCCCGACAATAGCGAATTTCGCAAAGCGTTCGAGTTCCTTGGGATTCTGACGTGCCTTGCGCCAGACGCCACCAACCACAGGCCATCGTGCAAACGAATCGGACCATCTTTTGATGCGCGGACTATCTCGAAGTGCAGATCTGACGTACCTCAACACACCGCCGCTCCCCTTCGCAAGTAGGAGATCATGCCGAGCAGGATTGCCACCTGGAGGTAGATTCCGTGAACAAAGAGGTTGTCGAAGACGTTGTGCACGCTGAGGTACACTAGAGCGCCGAGAATACCCAGTGCGAGTCCCCCACGCCAACCGCGGCAGGCCCGACAAGCCCGCCATACGCTTTCCGCTGCCACAAACCAGACCACGAGGTATGTCAGGAAGCCCACCAAACCGGTCTCTGCACCGATATTGAGGTAGAAGTTGTGTGCATGACCCAAGGGCTCGTCCCAGGTTGGCAGGGAGTATCGCGGATAGGCAGCAGCATAGTTGCCAATCCCAACGCCCAGCCACGGATGGTCCCTCCACATGTCGAGCGCGGCTTGCCAGTGCGCCATGCGCTCCAAGACTGCAAAGTTGGCGTCCGTGATCTCCATCCCGCGCACATCACTGACGGCAAGAAAGGGGATGAGATCCGCCAGTCTGTCTTCGAGAGCCGAGGGAACGCCGAAGAAGCCAACAAGCAGCAGTGCCAGAAGCACCACCAGAACGAGCAGCCCGGCGGCGAGCACACGCTTCCGGGACCGGAATGCGGCAGCTCCGGCCATGACCACAATCGCTGCTGCGAGCCCAAGCCAGGATCCCCTGGACCAAGACATGGCAACCGCCGCCAACATCAGGAGGCCGGTGACGGCTGCCAGCACAAGCCAACCTAGGCGAGTCCGGCTCTGGCCAGGCGCCGCGCGGCCCGACGCTACGCCGAGCGCAAGTGCCGCGCCAAGCCCTAGATAACCTGCATAGGGATTTGGTTGGGCAAAGGTCCCATACGCGCGCATGTACCGCCCGAAGAGCACGAACGGCTCAGGCCCAACTCGATAGACAAACTGGTAGATGCCCTGCAGCGCAGCCAGCCCACCCGTCAAGAGGATCGTCGCCACGAGTGGTCTCAGCCATCGCTCGTCCATCTCTTGAGAGACGAGGAAGAATACGGCAATAACCTCGAACCACTTGACGGCCTCCTTGACACCGGGTGCCAAGGTGCCAGCAGCCTGAAACGAGGCAAGCATAGCCAGCAGTAGCAGGCACAGGGCAACTCCAAGTCCGGTGACCGCTAGTCGCACCTGTCTGCGCGCCACCATTCGCATCGCCCATGCGGCCAACACGAGCCAGACGAGCGCCTCGGTGACGCCAACATTGGCTCCACCAAGTGACAAGCCGAAGAGCGATCCGAAAGGCACGGCCAGCACAACCAGCAGCAACCCTGCCAGCGGGTGCACAAGCGTCAATATCGACACGACGCAGCTCAACACCAGCACACCTGCCCACATCACGGGCAGGAGTGCCACAGCCGCCGCTGCCAGAATGGCGGCGCTGAGCACACCGGTGCCGAGCCGAAACCTGTGGCTAGGCTTCCAGGCGAGTCCGAAAGTAGTCAACCGTTCTTGCGAGTCCTTCCTCGAGCGACACCTCTGGCTGCCAGCCAAGCAAGCTGCGTGCCCTGCTGATATCAGGCTGTCTGACCATGGGATCATCCTGGGTCCGCTCATCAGCAGGATGGGTGAACACAATTCCCGACGACCCACCCACTGCCGCAATCACGTGGCGAGCGAAGTCAAGTATCGTCATCTCATTAGGATTGCCCAAGTTCACGGGACCCACCTCGTCGGACTTCAAGAGACGCACGATGCCTTCGACTAGATCCGACACATAGCAGAAGCTCCTCGTCCGGGTCCCCTGATCGTACACGGTGAGGGGCTCTCCCATCAGGGCTTGCCTCACGAAATTAGGCACGACGCGGCCGTCGTCCAGGCGCATTCTGGGACCGTACGTATTGAAGATCCGGACGATCCGCGTCGGTACACCGTGGTGGCGATGGTATGCCATTGTGAGCGCTTCGGCAAACCGTTTTGATTCGTCGTACACACCCCGCGGCCCCACCGGGTTGACATTGCCCCAGTAGTCTTCGGACTGGGGGTGCACCAGGGGATCACCGTAGACCTCGGACGTTGAGGCCAGTAGGAACCGTGCGCCCTTTGCCTTCGCCAGGCCTAGTGCCTTGTGTGTACCCAGAGCGCCAACCTTCAGCGTCTGGATCGGGAGGTTCAGGTAGTCAACCGGACTCGGAAGGGATGCGAGGTGCAGCACGGCATCTACCGGACCCTCCAGATAGATGTAGTTTGTTACATCGTGGTGGATGAAATGGAAGTGACGATTTCCAGCAAGGTGAGCGATGTTCGCCGTGGATCCTGTGCTAAGATTGTCCATGGCGATCACGTCGTGACCCCGTTCGAGGAGATAGTCGCAGAGGTGTGACCCAATAAAGCCAGCTCCGCCTGTGATCAATACACGCATTTTTCCTGCTCCACGGGCCGTAGTGGGACGGTTTGCACCGGCTCATCTGCCAGGTTCTGCACGAGAGCCACCATAAGCATGAACACGAAAGCCAGGTCGACCAGAAAGAAAGCATTGTCGACCAGTCCGTGAGCGAGAAAATCCACCATCCCCGCCATGAGGCCGAGGGCCAAGAGACGTTCGCCGTCCTCTGGGAAGCGTTTATACAGTCGCCTCCCCTGCCTGAAGAACGCCACCAACAGGAAACCAATAGCGACAAGTCCAGGTAGGCCAAGCCGCAGCCAGAAGTCGAGCACCAGGTTGTGTGGATGTGACAGGTTGAGCTCTTCCCAGGCGACAGGCAAGGCATACGTGCTGCGATACGCATACAGGAAGTTGTCAAGCCCAACGCCCAGGAAGGGGTGATCACGGATCATTGTCACACTGGACTGCCAGAGCTGAAGCCGCAGAAAGGTGGTACCCTGTGCCATATCCGTCAGAGACACGATTCGTCCTGCACCCACAAGCACGGCCAACAGAACAACCGCAGCAAGCACTACCCCGCCGGCCACCAGCAGCGGGCGGCGGCCGCGCAGCGCTGCAAGGAACAGGAGCGACAGTGGCACGCCCAGCAGCCACGCACCTCGCGAGTAGGTCAGCACTATAGCCGCAGCGCACAGCAAGGCGGCGGCACCATAGAGCCACCGTCTTCGTCCCACCACACCCCACAGGCCAATCGCGACAGCCAGTGGCAGCATCCGCCCAAGGTACAGCGCAAGGTTGTTCGGCGAGCCATAGAAACCCCGCACGCGCCAGACACCCTCGGCCGAGATCAGGTTCTGCCCAAAGAGCCACTGCCCCACAGCAACAAGCGAGACGAGTGCCGCGCCCAGGATCCACGAGTCCACGACATGCCAGATCTTGGGCCGGCCGCGGGCCATCGCTCTGAGCAGAAAGTAGAATAGGGCAGAGCCCACAACGACTGTGCGCAGCTCACGAGCTGCTTCGTGAACGTGTTCCGCCCAGAGCAGGGACAAGAAACCGATCAGTACCAGGCTGATCACACCCCAATCGAGGGCAGACAGCCACCCAAGCCGCGACCGAATTGCCGCGACCGAGCTTCTGAGCGGCGTGCGGCCGGCGTGCCCAGGGCACCTCCCAAGCGCCCAGTTCGCCACGCAACCAGCCACCGTCAGCCAGGTCAAGATCTCGACCATCGAAAAGACCTTCCCGAGCAATGGCTTGCCCGGCTGCCAGAAAGGCAAAGCAAGAGCGATCAGCGACAGGCCTACCTCCGGGCGAAAAACGACAAGAGTCGCCAGAAGAGCCAATGCTGTCAGGCTTGGCAGAGTACCTACTGACACAAAGACACACACTCCGGCTGCGACGCCAATCAGCCAAACTAGTCTGTCATCCAGCGCGCGATACCGTGCAACCAACTGTTGCCCGGCGCGCAGCAGCGCCTGCCGCTTCGGCCAAACACTGCAAAGAGCAATGCCCAGGGCAAGGACAGAGCCGGTGGCCAACCCGGCAGGCAGCCAGGGCACATGGTACGGAGTTTCGCGACACACACTCCACCCAACAATGGCCCACTGGCCCCACCCCCCTTCGGCGACCAACTCCGCGAAGTGCTCGCCCGGGGCAAGCCCCTTGGCCAGAGTGACCGTGGCCGTGTCTCTCCGAGGATCATAGAGGCTCAGATAGCTCCGGCCATCGCCGTCTCTCGGTAACGCGTTGGCCGGCTGCCCGTCTATGGCCACATAGAGAAAGGCACGATAGTCGCCCCTACGCAACGTCATATCAAGCCGGCTGCCAGAGAAGGATATCGTAAGGCGGTCTCCCGTGGCGCCGATGTCGGCGCCGGCTGGTGTGATGCGCCACCCGCCCTCGTACCGACCGCTGGGGTGATCGGCGGGATACCAGCCTGTGGATGCAATCCGGGGCTCGTACCCAGGGCCAGGCAGGGTGCCGAGCACCCCACTTGCCTCACCCCCAGGGTGTAGCAGCGCATACTGCCCTCGCGCATCCCTCGGTGACCAGGCCGCCCATAGCATAGGCCCCATCCAGGGCCACTCTTCTCGGGCATAGTCAACTGCGGCGTGCGCATTCTCCGAAGCCGGGTAGGCGGAAGCCGTGTCCTCTTGCCATCCGAAGGCAACGGCCCAGATGGGCGAGCTCAAGTCACCGTGTCCCTGCATCACCGCTCGAAGCAACTCAACCCTGGAGAAACTAAGGACGTCCTGCGACGCAGGCCGCCTTGCCTCTTGATCGAAGCCATATGGTTCGGCCGCAACAACGTCGAACCATTGTGCTGCGCCCAGCGCATATAGGGTGTCGAGGAACAGCACATCACTCATGTTGGCGCCGCCCTGCTCGACGTTTGGCGCCAATGCAGCCAGGATCACCGCCGATCCAGAATCGGCCGTGCGAACCTGAATTGCCCCCTCGCGCAGCAAACGTAGGTACGCCGCAGGATCAACCCAACGGCTGCCCCAATGAGGTGATATGTTCGGCTCATCCCACAGCTGATAGTAGTCAATCTGGTCGGCATAGCGGCTGGCAAACGCGGCCACATACGCGCCGTAGTCGCTGAACTCGTGAGGGGGTGCAAGCGGATTCGCCGAGTCTTCGCTGCTCCGGGCCCAATCTGGTGAGCCATCCAGTACAGCGATAAGCTTCATACCGTGCCTGGTCGCATCGTCCACAATCGCATCCCAGGTGTCCCACTCGTACTGCCCGCCCACCGATTCGATCTTGTCCCATGGGAAGCGCTGTCGCAGCCAATGGAAATCGGCAGACCTCATGGCGGATAGAGTTTCCTCCCGACCGGCCACAGTGAGGAGACTGAGGTCCGAGTTCACACCGAGGGATTTGTCGACTGCCAATGGGATATCCGTGGGCGGGCATTCGAACTTGCAAGGCGCGGCTGGGCTCAACCGGCTCCGCGTGACCATCGCAGCCAGCGCAAGCCCAAGGGCAACTCCCAGTAGGAGTGCCACCCTGAGGAGCGACTTGTTCACGCGGCCATTATACTGGAAAACCACCGACCGGCAAAAGACACGCAGTGTACGATTTGTCCCTCTCCTACTTCGGGGGTACAATGAGGCCGTCATTGGCGGTCACCATGGCCGGGTGCAAACCCCAGGCGAACCGCATCTTGACTTCCGAGGCGATGCAAGACATGACCCCAGGCAATTCTCTGCGCCGGCCCTTCTGGGCCATCTCTGCCTTGGCTGTCATTGGCCTGGCACTCATGCTAGCTTGTGCTGCGAGTCCTCGCGGCCCAAGTTCCGCGACTCTGACCTCAGAGGCAGGCATCCCGATGGAAGTTGCGGCGACATTGACTGCCTGGCCTACGCCCCCGCCTCTAGTCACACGCCCACCGACGCCCACCGCAGCACCGCAGCCACTGTGGACATCGGACCTGTCTCCAGTAGCCCTTACGCCAGGGCCGAATACCACTCCGGCGCAGTCATTGGTCGGACTGCCCGGCTCAGGGTCTCCTCCCGTCCGCCTCTTGATCCCTGACCTTGGGCTCGATGTTCCCGTCGTCGAGGTCAGCTGGATCATGGTCGCGGAGAACGGGGGCTGGCACAGCGAGTGGCAGACGGCAGACCACGCCGCCGGACACCACCGCGGAAGCGCCAACCCTGGAGAAGCAGGCAATATGGTGATCTCCGGTCATCACAACACCAAAGGCGAGGTATTCCGACAGGTCAGCGACGTGGGGCTTCCTGACAACCCCTTTGGCCAAGGGGACACAATCGTTGTTGTGTCCGAGGACGGCCGCGAATTCACATACAGGGTCATCCTATGGGATCGGTTTCGGGAAGAGGGAGCCATTGCAGAGGAGGCGCTGCAACACGCACGCTATCTCGAACCTACGGAAACCGCAACCCTGACTCTCGTGACATGCTGGCCATACGAGAGCAACACGCACCGGGTGATCATCGTCGCCCAGTTGGTTCCGTGAGTCAGAGCGTTGGACCTGCCATGCAGCAGCGACAGCAGACATGGGGCTCCAGCCGGCATTTTCGGCGCGGGCTTCACTGGGCGGCTGCCATCGCCGTTTCTGGGGTGTGTTTGTGGCTTGCGATTCGGCAGATCCATTGGAGCGACGTTGGCAGGTCTTTCGCCCAGCTCGACGCGCCACTTCTGGCGTTGGGTGTGGCCGCCGTTCTAGCGACCACCGTCACCAAGGCAGCGCGTTGGCAGCTCCTCTTGCGGCACGCCAACATACACACCAGCAGTTGGCGGGCATTTCGCATACTCGTAATCGGTCAGATGGGGAATAGTTTCTTGCCAGCTCGCCTCGGTGACCTCGCCAGGGCCGCCCTCCTCCGTCGCCAAGCATCCAACGGCGCGGCAGCCGCTCTGGGCACCGTTGCAGCCGAGAAAATCCTGGATGGGATAATTGGCATGTTTGTCGTTATGTACCTGGCCGCAGCTCGCCACCTTCCCGCTTGGCTCCGTTGGCCGTCGTTGGTCACGTTGGCGCTCACGGCGGCCCTTCTTGCCTTTCTGGTGCTC
Source organism: uncultured Chloroflexia bacterium (assembly GCA_963701775.1). Lineage (GTDB taxonomy): Bacteria > Chloroflexota > Anaerolineae > JAAYZQ01 > JAAYZQ01 > DAOQVR01. The sequence continues at coordinate 475,672 of CAVPBH010000015.1, read as the reverse complement.
GCCCTTGTTCTGCCGCGAAGATCGAATTGCGTCCGCGCCACATTCGCACACCAGATCCACCTGAGATCACGAGTAGAAAGCACCGCCTTTGCCCAAGCTCGGAAGCGTCTATCCGACCTTTCTGCGCGATTCTTGCATGGCCTTGGGGTTCTGGCCAGCCCCAGCGCCATCGTGGCAGGGCTAATCCTTTCGGTCGCGGTGTGGGGACTCGGCATCGCCACAAACCAGATGATCCTCACCGCCACGGGAGTCCATGTCCCGATCTGGACGAACATGCTAGTCCTGATCGCCGTCTACTTGGCTACATTCCTCCCTGCTGCACCGGCCCAGATCGGCGTTTTCGAGTATGCCTGCCTGATGGCCGTTGGGACGGCCGCCGTGCCGGCGGAGCAGGCACTCACCTTTGGGCTGTTGCTGCACGTGGTGGTGTACGCACCGCCCGCGTTGCTCGGGCCGGTCTTTACCACTGTCGAGGGGCTTCGATGGTCATCGCTTCGCATCAGCCAACCCGATGCCGGACCTGGGAAAACGCGGGGGCGATGATGCGACTCTTCGGCGATGCCATCTGGCACGGCCCAAACGTACGATGGAGAGACCTCCTCGTCGGCACAGCTACGCTGTGTCTGCTCGCGATTGTCATCCTGCTTGCTGGCGCGCGCGCCGCCCCGCCGGCCGCTGCCGCCGAGGCAACCCCGAGCCCACCCATTCTGCCCGGCATATGCTCTGACAGCGATCGGTTCGGCTTGGCCACGACCGGTGCTCAGATCCTGGAGTACGACGTGGCCCAACTGCACGCAGGCTGGTACATGAACTTTGGCGTCCTGGCGGGAGCTCCCCGCCCCGCAGACTTGACCTTCTTTCAAATAATCCGGCTGTCCGATGACGATGGAGACAGCAGCCGCGCTTGTCTCGACTGCCCAACCTGGAGTGATCTGCTGCAGGCCGTCCAAGCGAGTCCCGGGGCGGTATGGCTTGTAGGAAACGAGCCAGACTCCCAGACCGTGCAGCAGGATTGGGTCACGCCTTGCCGGTACGCCCAGTTGTATAAGGAGATCTATGACTATATCAAGGGGATTGACGAGTCCAGTCTGGTAGGCATCGGCGGGATCGTCCAGCCGACCCCCATTCGCCTCGAGTACCTAGCTCTGATACTCGGCGAGTACGAGGCGCAGTTTGGCCAGCAGATGCCTATTGACGTCTGGAACACACACAGCTATGTGCTGCGCGAGAAACGCTACTACGGCGGACCGGGCGCGCTTGCTCTCGCCCCTCATAACGACGAAAACGCCAGTGCCCCAGATTCCGTTGCTTCGCCATCGGCCGTGGCTGCCATTTCGCCGCTGTTTATCAATGAGCTGGACGCTGACACGCCGGGAACGGATGCGCTGGAGTTCGTCGAGTTGTACGACGGAGGCGCAGGCAACACTGCCCTCGACGGCCTAGTCGTCGTCCTCTTTGACGGGAGCAACGACCGTTCCTACTTCGCGGCCGACCTGGACACACGCCGCACGGACGCCGGTGGCTACTTCGTCCTCGGCAATGCAGGGGTGGCCGGCGTTGACCTGGTCTTTGCCAACAACCTGCTGCAGAATGGTCCAGATGCCGTCGCGCTGTTTGTCGGCGACGCATCGGACTTTCCGGCCAACTCCCCGGTAACGACCGAGAACCTACTCGACGCTATTGTCTACGATACGGCCGATGCGGACGATCCAGGCATCCTGGCCCTCCTGAACTCCTGCCAGCCCCAGGCGGATGAGGCCAGGCGCGGTACACCGGCCGACGACTCCAACCAGCGCTGCCCCAACGGCACGGGCGCTCAGCGCAGCACGGGCACTCTCGCCCCGGCATTGCCGACTCCCAAGGGCAAGAACTGTCAGGACTGGTGCGGGGATTGCTGGGGCGCGGGCGTTCCACCGGGTATGGATGCCAATACCGGGATCCTGTACGAGATCGAAGACCACCTCTTGCTGGATCACCACCCAACCGACCCAAGCAGGATTGGTTGGAAACAGCAGCTCATTGACTTACGCGAATTCATGGCCGCGCACGGGTACCGGGATCGGCCAGCTGATCGTGAGTGAGTACGGCAATCTGATGCCCGCCGAGTATGGCTTCGGTTGGGATGTCGTGGAGAACTTCCTGGTCGACACCTCCGACTGGTTGCTGAGCGCAACGGACGCCTCCGTCGGCTGCCCTACCGACGGGAACCGGCTTGTCCAGGCATGGGCCTGGTGGCCCTTTGACTACACGGCGTTTGGTGGCATGCCAGGCGAAGCGCACCTGTTCGACCCACACTCACGCGCTCTCACCCCGGTCGGCTCCAGGTACAGCGCCTACACACGGGAGCTGACTGAACCCTATCCTGGGACTATCGATCTCCGGGTCGAAAGCGTGCTGGATAGCATCGCAGTACCGACGCCGGGCGGGTTTGCCGTCACGATCACCGCCGAGATTTCCAATGCGGGCGCACTGGAGTCTGGCAGCTTTCAGGTTCTCTTCGAGATCGGTGACCAGACGGAGGTCAGGACGATAGGCAACCTCTTTCCGGGAGAGCGCACGTCTGTGCAAATCCCCTGGAATGTGCAGCTTGGGCAGACGTTTCAGGTGGACGTGACCGCTGATCCAGACGGCCTGATCGTCGAGTGCGATCCATACAACAATCAGCTCACAACCGACCTGTGGGCCGGCAATCACGCGATGTATCTACCGGTCACAAGCAAGGCACCTAATCAATAGGGAGTTCTCAGTGAGCAGTCAGCATCAAGCAGATCGACATTCCAAAGGCCTAGCTCTGTCCGCGGTCCTGTTGCTCGCTTCCCTCGCAATAGCGCCCCAAGCGCTGGCCAGTAGTGGGCTTTTCCAATGGACCATCCCGACTCGCACACCAGCCTACACCCTACCGCCCGGACCTACAGACACGGCTGTCCCCCCTGGTCCCACACACACGCCCGGCCCTCCGGGGCCCACAGCCACGTCTCCGGCGGGCACAGCTACGCTGCCCGGTGACACTCCCCCGCCGCCCGCGACCCCATCGCAACCCGCCGGCACTCCTGTCACTCCAGGTGCGACGGCGCCCGCGCAGCCATCTCTTGAGCCCACAGCCGCGCTCGCGTGCAGTGCCGAGATCGGGCGGGCGGACGTCCTCCCCGGTGAGGACGTAGAGTATGCCCTTCTCATCACCAACACAGGCTCGGCAGAGGCTGCAAGTGTGATTCTGCAGGATGCGACCGCGCCCGGCATCGAGCTCGTCCGCGTGAGCGCAACCCAGGGTGCAGTCGATGTGCAGGCAGGACTAGTGACGCTGAGGCTCGGGTTTGTCGAGCCCGGGCAATCCGTCCTGGCGATCCTTGATCTGCGTGCACATGCGTCGGCCCTACCAGGTCAGGTCTTTCTTCAGCAGGCAGTCGTTTACTACGACGGCGGTCAAGCCCAGTGCAACGTCGTGGCCTTCGGAACGCGGCCCGATCACCTACCGGCCACCGGAGCATCACGGAGGCTACCATAGCAGCCCGGCATGGCGCGCCGGCGGCGTATCGGATCGCCAAGAGCAAGGAGTGGCTCGTTGCCCTGGCTGTCGCGGCTGTGGCGCTCGCCGTCTATCTCTCCACACTCGCACCCTCGCTCACATTCCGGCATTGGGGCCACGACGGGGGCGACCTGATTTCAGCAGCACGGACCTTGGGGATTCCACACCCCCCCGGCTACCCAACCTACACACTGATGGCCTGGCTTGCCATGCACCTACCCATCGGGCCGTTCGGCTACAGAGTGAACCTGCTGTCGGCACTGTGCGCCGCCTGTGCAGTCGGACTTCTATGTATGACCCTTCAGACCCTTCTTTCATCCCGCCGAGACGGCTGGCTCCCGGCAGCTGTTGCAGCCTTGGCTCTCGGTCTCGCGCCACTGGCGTGGTCGCAGGCGATCATCGCCGAGGTGTATGCACCCGCCCTGTGCTTTGCATCGCTTTCCTTCTTCCTCGTGATCCGCTGGAGAAGCGACGGCCCCGACGTGCTCTTGTGGCTGGCCGCCTTTGTTCTTGGCCTGAGCTTGGGCGTCCACCCAACGCTTGCCTTCGCCCTGCTGCCTGCCCTGATCCTGCTTTGGCCCCTGCGCGCACGTTGGCAGTGTCGGCGCGTCCTGCTCCCGGGCATCGCCCTATTCATCGCTGGCCTTGCGGTCTTTGCCTACCTCCCCCTGGCAGCTTCGCGCCAGCCACCCGTCAACTGGGGAGATCCGGAGCGCTGGGACCGGTTCTTCTGGGTAGTCACTGGGAAGCTCTACCAACCACTCGTCCTCGGGCTTCCGGCATCAGGCGTCATTCCTCGACTGAGCGAATGGGGGAGGCTCCTTGCCATCCAGTTTGGTTGGTTGGGATGGGCGTTGGCTCTTCTTGGCTTGCCGCTGACGTTCAGACGTGACCGCTCGCTTGGGCTTGCCAGCGTCTCGTGGGCCGGTCTTGCGGCGCTGTTCGCCTTTTTCTACAACTCCACAGACTCATTCGTCTACCTTGTCCCTGTGATGCTCATGCCGGCGCTGTGGCTGTGCACGGGCGCAGCGCGCCTTCTGGACCAGGCAAAGCGGCTGCATCCATGGGCCGCCGCCTCCCTTTCCGCCCTACTGCTGCTAATGCCGGTGGCCACGCTCACCAACCATTGGGCAGAAGTTGACCTAAGCGACGATCGATCCGGACAGACTTATGTCGACCAGGTTCTTGCGGGAATAGAGGCCGAAGGGTTGGCCCTGGTCCAAGGTGACCAAGTCACCTTCTCTCTTTGGTATGCCCTCCACGCTGAGGGACAGAGGAATGACGTCGCCGTGGTCAACACCAGCCTGCTCGGCTTCGACTGGTACCGCGCAACCCTCCGAGAGACCTACGCACAGCTCGAGATTCCAGAGCCCGCGGGAGTGTCGACCGGGCCCCACGACCAGGTGCGGGAATTGATCATCAGCAATTACCTCAGTCGTCCTGTGTACGCGCTCGATCCAAGCAGCGAGTGGCAAGCCTGGTTCGACATCGCCCAGGTGGGAGACTCTCCACTGTACCGCATTCTGGTCCGATCCAGGTGGGAGCAGACACAATGAGCAAGCCAAGCGTTTGGAAACAGACCATGCGCAAGGTCCTCATCGGGGTAGCACTAGCGCTCTTGGTAGTTGGCTTCGCCGGCGCGGCTCGGGTGCAGCACTTTCTGCATCACCTGAGTTCTGCTCGGATCGGCCTTGCCCAGCTTGATTCCGTGCTCGACGGCGGCCTGGGCAGCATGGGACGCATGCTCCATGACCCCGACCAGATTGTCGCCATCCATGCCACCGCTTTGACCCTTCGGGACGACTTGGCTGCGATGCAGGACCTAGCACGTCCGTTCCTGGCGATATCAAGGCACATGGGATGGGCACCATGGGTAGGAGGTGATCTCAAGGCCGCGCCCGACCTCCTGGAGCTGGCCCGCCAGACCTGTGAAGCGATCGCATCTCTTCTCGATGGGCTCAAGCCTACACTAGAGCGCCTGAGCCAGGAAGCGCCCGGCCTTCGCAGACTTGGTCCAGAGCTGACGGCAGGTCTCCTCAACGGTCAAGCCCAGTTCCATAGCGCCCACTCCGCCTTCGAACAGGCAAGCCAGATTCGGCTGAAAGTAGATGAGGCCTCGCTCTCTCCGGGGCTGGGCGAGATGATCGCTCGATTCGACAGCTACGCGCCATCGATAGCTCCGACGCTCGATGCGCTCGAGGTCCTGCCCGGCCTGCTAGGCGCCCAGGAGCCCAAGACCTATTTGATTATGGCCCAGAATAGCGACGAGTTGCGGGCAACTGGCGGCTTCATCAGCGGAGTTGGCCGAGTACTGGTGGATCGAGGTCAGGTACTCGATGTATCGTTCCAGGACAGCTATACGGTCGACAACCTGTCAAAGCCACACCCAGTCGCGCCCGACCCCCTGCGGCAGTACATGAACGCAGGGATTCTTCTGCTGAGGGACGCAAACTGGTGGCCCGACTTTCCCTCATCGGCCCGGCTGGTGATCGAACTCTACACAAAGGACACGGGCCACTCTATTGACGGCGTTGTTGCCGTCGATATGACCGCACTCGAGCTCCTACTCGCAGTGCTTGGCCCGCTTGAGGTTCCCGGCTACCCCGAGCTGGTCAGTACCAGCAACCTTGATGCGATGCTCAAGCAGTACTGGCAAGCTCCGATTCTTCTTGCTCCTGGCGAGAGCACCGACTGGTGGTCCCATCGGAAGGACCTCGCAGCGGACCTGCTGGTTGCCCTCCTGCAGAAGGCCATGAACCGGTTGAGTTCCGAGGAACTGGTGACTCTGGCCAAGTCGATGGTCACCGCTTTGGCACAGCGTAACCTCCAAGTCTACGTCGACAATCCGGCGACCGAGGCTCTACTACACCGAGTCCGATGGGATGGTGCTGTGCGAGCCACAGCTGGGGATTACCTCATGGTCGTGGACAGCAACGTAGGATTCAACAAAGTCAATCCCAACATCGAGCAGACCATCGACTACGACGTCGTTCTGGACAGCAACGGTCTTGTTACCTCGCAACTTACCCTGACCTACCGACACGCTGTCTCGCGCCCTACGCCAGCCTGCATCCACGAGCCCCGCTATGGCGATAGCTACTTGGACCTCATGGAGCGATGCTACTGGGATTACCTGCGCGTCTACTTGCCAGCCGGAAGTGAGTTAGTCTCGCTCGTGGGCAGCGACTCACCGCCCAATGTCTATGGAGAAGCTGGTTGCACCGTGATCGGCACGGCATTCTTGCTCGAGACAGGCCAATCACGAGCAATCAAGCTCACCTACCGGCACCCAAGCGAAGCAGAGCAGGGCAGCTATACGCTGCTGGTGCAGAAGCAAGCTGGCACGGCGGCACCCCAACTCCGCGTCCGGATCGACCTACCCCAAGGATCGGGATCATCCGCTGCAAAGTCTGACTCGATAGTCACGGTCGACGGACGGGCTATCTGGCAAGGGGCGTTAGCCCAAGACCTAGAGATTGAAATCGAGTGGGAGGAGTAGGTGCTACCTGCCCCCTGGTGTCGCGCTCATTCGAAGTGCTCGATCGGCAGGGCATCGTCGTCTTCTTCCTTCTGCTGAAGCCCTTCGTACTTTCGTCTCCTGCGGTCAAGCCAGTAACCCGCCTGACTGATCTCACGACTCACCTTCCGGGCAAAGACCAGGTAGCCGGTGTGCGCGATCATTCTGTCAAGAGGGCGAAAGCGACCAGGAACCGTCTTGTAGGGGCGCACCAAGACCTCCTCAACCTCCACCTGGCCGAATGACTGCTGCACCTCCAAGCCCTGCAGCAAACGGATCACTTGGTTGGCTGTCGGCAGGATTGCGCCAAAGAAGCCACTGTCCTTGAGCGCAGCGGCCGTCTGAGAGAGGTAGAGCCAGGGGCTCCGCACATCAAGAAAGAGCGCATCGACGTGCGTTTCATCGAACCCGTCGGCGATGTCGCGCACCTTGAGTTCAACTCGCGAGGCCAGCCCAAATGATTCCAGGTTCCTCAGCGCCAGGCGCTGAATATCGGCTTTGATCTCATAGGAATAGAGAAACCCTGTCTCGCCCAGGAGGCGAGCAGCAGCCAGAGCAAAGCCTCCGCTCCCCGTCCCCGCCTCAATGATGCGGCTCCCCGGCATGACATTCAGCCTGAACAGAGCGTACGCTATGTCTTTGGGGTACATGATCTGAGTTGTGCGCTTCAACTTTCCCACAAGGTCGGCGCCGCTCGGCTCAAGTACAGCGAAGGCGTGGCCCAGGTGCGAGTGAGTCTCTGTCCCATAGCGACCACCCAGGAGATCGTCATGAGCAATGCGCCCTCGATGGGTCTGGAGCACGTACCCCGGGCACAGACGCACAAGGAACTGCTTGCGATCTTTGCTTAACAGCAGCACCAAGTCACCTTCGCAAAGAACTCTCACGGCCATGGCCTCCTGTTGGGAACTACTTGCACGGACAATCGGCACTCGCCCATCAGTCCTGACGTGTCCGATGTGTAGTATTGTAACCGATCTCCCACAGGCCGCAACCGGCGGGAGGCCATGCCCGGAAAGTTGGGCCTACCCAGTCAGACAGACCCAGGGTAGCATCACTTCATCACTGTCGCTTCAGTTCCGGCCTGCTTTTGCCCCGTGAAAGAAGGTGTGGTACAATTGAGCTAGCTTGAAGGACGCAGGGCTTGAACCTGCAGGAGAGCAGAATGACGGAGAGCAGGTCGGCGCCAGCATCAATCACAGAGCCGTCACCCGGGCGATCGCAAGCCAAGAAAGTTGGTCGTACAATCGTGCTTGTGCTGGGCGCATTGCTGCTACTTGCTGCGCTTGTGGCCGCGATCTATGGCTTAGTGAGCCATCCGGTGGTCACAGCGACCGTTCGCGACATCACGATCATCATCCTCGCGCTTTCGACCACGGTGATTGGCTTAAGCCTGATTGTGCTCATTTTCCAGGTGCAAAGCCTGATTGGGCTTCTACGTGATGAGATCCGCCCCATTCTGATCTCGGCAAACGAGACCGCGCGGACGGTTCGCGGAACCACGGCCTTCCTGAGTGACAGCGTCGTGAGACCGGTCATCTCGATTGCGGGTTATGCATCGGGCATTCGCCAAGTGGTAGGACTTCTCACGGGAAGTCGCAAGCGCCACCCTGCGCGTGACAATAGAGGGGACAGTGCGAATCGGATAGGCACAGACTCGTAGAAGACAAGGAGTGAATAGAAATGTCAGACGACAGGCAGGGTTTGGATTTCGTTGTGGGCTTTCTGATCGGTGCGTTGGCCGGGGCAGCGGCCGCCCTACTTCTTGCGCCTCGATCGGGCGACGAGACCCGCGTCTTCATCAAGGAGCGCGGCATCGAGCTCCGTGATCAGGCCGACGAGTTCGGAACCGAGGTGCGGAAGCGGGCAGAGGGCATCGGCGTCCAAGCCAAGGAAAAGGCCGGCCGCCTCCAGGCACAGGTACGGCAAGCTGTGGATGAAGGTAGAGCCAAGGCCAAGGAGGATCTGCTCGCCCGCGTCGAGCATGCTGGTTCGGCTACCGAAGAGCCAGCCGACTGAACGAGCGTCTTGGGAGGCGAGATGCCTTCGCATCCCGCCTCCTTCGCATCGCGCACCCGGCTGCCTGTGCCGGCGCGCTCGCTGCTGGACAAGGTCTTCCCAGTTGTAAGGAGGGGGGCGAATGCACATTCGCGAGTTCCGCTCTTCCGATGCCACTGCCCTAGTAGAGATACTCAGGGCCAATCAACAATACGGCCACCCAGACATCGATGGACCCGAAGCCATGGAGAAGGTGCGGCAGTGCCAGGCTGCGGAATTCCTGGTAGCGGAGATCGAAGGGGAACCAGTCGGCATGATCCGCGGTACCTTCGATGGATCGCGAGCCGTCATCTACCTCGCATCAGTCCATCCCTCGCACAAGCGGCAAGGCATCGGAGCTGAACTCGTGCGCGAGATTGCGCGCCGTTTCAAGGCGCGCGGCGCACTGAGCCTAGCGGTGATCGTGCCGGGTGATGCCGGTTTCTGGAAAGCCATGCACTTCCGGCAGACCACTCGGGTAATGCAGGCCTACCCTGTCGACGAGGTATTTACTGCGTAAGTTCTGTCTCTTCCCTACCGCAAACCGCTGTCAGTTGGTCCGCCATGGCTCGCGCCCGCTGCATCAGCCCTGTGGCCAAATCAAAGACAGCCACCCCGCGCCTGTCGGACTCAATCGCACTACGGTCCTCAGGAAGAAAGCCAAGGATCTCTATGTCCGGCAACTGGCTGGAAATGAAGGCTTCATCCTGAGGTGACCGTATTTTGTTCCCCACCAAGAGCACGCGCTCGATTCCCAGCCCACTTGCCAGTTCGCCGATCTTGAGAGCCGTCTGGAGGCTACGCCGCCCTGGTTCGACAACCACGACCAAGGCGTCCACCTCGCCGGCGGTGCCTCGCCCGAAATGCTCAATCCCCGCCTCCATGTCCATGATCAGAACTTCACCGCGCCGCAGAAGCAGGTGAGCTACCAGGCTCCGTAGCAGGGCGTTTTCTGGACAGAGACATCCGCTCCCGGCGCTCTTGACGGTTCCCATGGTAAGAATCCGGATGCCATTCTTCACCACGGAAAAACGATCGGGGATGTCATCGACACGTGGGTTGAGCCGGAAGAAGCCCCCCGTCTCGCCCTTTCGCGCGCCCGTGCGCTCGTAGATCAGATCGTCCATCTCGGAGACGGGCACAATCAGATGAGCCTGCTCGGGGGGAACACCACAGGCGGCCGCGAGCCCGGTTGCAGGGTCTGCATCAATAGCCAGGACCTTCTGTCCCCGCTCCGCAAATGCCCGCGCGAGGAGAGCCGCCAAAGTTGTCTTCCCAACGCCTCCCTTGCCGGTAATCGCAATCTTCAACGCTGATCCTCCAGGTTCTCCTAGCCCAAAGCCCAACTAAGGAGCGGCAGGCAGGCCGGTGCTCCTGCTGAGAGAGAACTGAACCTGACCATCAAACTCGTCCACCCCGAGGTATAGGTCATTCACATAGCCCGCCTCTGTCATACTGGCGACTGCAGCCCCAAGCTTCTGACTCAACTGCCCACTAGGGTAGTTCGGATACTGGCCCAGGCGGCCCGACAAAACGATCGAACGCAGAGCAGCATAGCTGCTTGGAGCCGTCTGGGCGGCATCGGGCAGCGACGCCGACCAGTCCTCGTAGTCAAACGCAAGATCTTCGTAGGCCTTGCTCAGGTTGGCCTGGATATCACCAGCCTGGCCCTCCCACTCCGGAACGATGGACAGGCCAAATCCCTTCTGGGCGACTCTGCACTTGAGCAGCAGCCAGCGAGCCAAGAGCTGATGGATCTGTGAGCGCCGGCCTGCTTGAGTCGTCGAATCCAGCTCCTGGCTGTACAGGCTAAGCTTGGCAGTATCCTCAGCCCTCAGCGCTTCAGCCAAGGAGTTCAGCAACTCCGAGGGAGGTTCGCCCAGTGACAGCGAGTCTATCACCGCATAGGCAGCCTGCCGCCGAGCCTCCTCCAGTGCCCCGACTTCGGGCGACGAGATAGGCTGACCATCCGAGGGGAGATCCGCTGCTTTGGCCCGGCTGCCCGCCGACTCGCTTGTCATCGCCTGGTCCAGGCCGCCAATCTGGTCCTCCACGTCCTTAGCGCGCTTGCTCTCCTCGAGGTCCCGGTAGGCCTCTTCCAGCAGAACCAGAATCGACCGGCGCTGAGCCGTCTGCAGGTGGGGGCTCTGCGCAGCGATCACTTCCGCCTGATCCAATGCAATAAGAGCCTGGTCGCTCCGGCCCAGGGCGCCCCAACCTCGCGCGGCCCGCCACAGCGCCTCTGCTCTCTGCCGATCGTTGAGGTTGGGGCTCAGAAGGGCCAGATCATACACCTGCTGGAAGACGGCGGACGCCACTCCCGAGCTGTCCGCTTCCGTTAGCCTGGTGCCGAGAGCGATTAGCCGGCCAATACGCTGCCTGTCGGACAGATCGAGGCTATAGACAAGACCTGCATAGGCCGTCGCCAAATCGCTATTGTCGATCCCAGCGTCTATCGTCTCGATCTCCGACGCGCCAGCCAGTGGGTAGAGCGCGAGCTGGGGCACTATCGCTGCGGGCGCCACTTGCGCCATGGGGTTCTGCCACTCGGTCGATGCCGGTCGCTCCCGCTGGAACGCAAAGAAGACCACCACCGCAACTATCACAATTGCAGCGAGCGCGATGGCAGATGTTATCAGGATTGCCAATCCTCTGCGTCGAATTCGCATTTTCCCTCCAGACCAGTGCCTGCAAATCGTGGTACTAGTTTCCGATCCAGCGCTCGATGATGGCTCCTGCCCGCCGCTCGGTCAGCCATTCCTGGAATGCCAGTGCCCTCAGCATGATCGCGTCCTCCGAGCCCGACGCCACGCCCACCGTCACCGCAAGGACTACACGCTGGAGGATCAGTGATGAGCGCACTTCGGCCGAGTACCCCTGCACCGTTTGGCCTGTCGCCGTAAGCCACTCGGAAAAGGCCGACGAGCCACCACCCGCCAAGATGTCCGCTTTCACTTGGGCTTCGATCTCCGCGTCGCTGGGTACAACCCCGAGCTCGTCAGCTGCTTGCAGCACCAAGAGGGAATCGATCATGTCGTCCAGCACTCTCTGTCCAAGCCCAGCCGGGTCGGCCTCATCCACGGTTGCGGTAATGACACCCTGAGGAACCAAGGCCGCCCGTGACTCCACCAGGCGAAACTCATAGTCCTCAAGAAGAATGGGCTGCCCATTGACGCGGGCAGCCAGCGCTGGAGTGGCAGTAGCCGCCGGCTTCGCTGTAGGCATGGCTGATGGACGCAAAGCCACAGCGCTCACCTCTGCGGTGTCGCCCGTCTGCTGTCCTCTTTCCTGCCACGAGCGGCTGCAACCGGCCAAGACAACCACCACTAGGCCGGCCAAGCCTATTCCTAGACGACGCCCGCATCGTAAACGGAAGACCTTATGCGCACTCTGTCCAGCTTGCACGCGCCGGATACTAGCAGAAAGAGCACGGCCTGTCAAACCGCCCCAAAGGCCTGTGACTGCAAGCAGACGCTGCTTCACGGAAGCTCATAGCGTGAAACGATCACTCCGACTAACTCGGCTCGCGCGGACACACTTGCATGCGTCTCAAGCCAACTCCGCACCAGTTCGCGCTCATCCCAGAGAGTAGCCTCCGTGGCAACCAGCCAGATGCCCTTGCTGCCGGCGACCCGTCGCTGCATCGTCGAATGGACCTCAGCTACCGACATGCCTCCGTTGGTGTAGAGGCCATCCATCCACAACACCGATCGGTCCGGTCCCTTGACCATTGGGAAGAAGAGACGAAAGCCACCACGTGGATCCGCGGAATGAGCTATCGTGAGGCGATCGAAGTAGTACTCAAAGGAGTAGCGCGCATATGGGATCTGAAACATCACCTTGTCATCCGTATCCATGTGTGCGACCACGTAGCCGGCAGCAGAGCGCATGTCCGTTTTTAGAGGAGTGGTTGCCTGTCGCCACACCGAGATGAGGCTGGAGATCATCAGTGCAGCAGCCAGCAATCCTCCGCACCACGGAAGGTGACGGCTGACCCTTTGTACCCCGATGCCGGCAAGAAGCAGGAGCGCGGGCAAGACGAAAATGAGGTAGCGGGCTGTGTACATCGGCTGCACCAAAGTCAGCAAGAAGAGCCCGCCTATTGGAAGCAGCAGCCATGCTGCCAGGGTGGAGACGGAGCGACACAGCTCGCCGCGCGTGCAGGCAAGAGCTGCGCTGGACAAAATCGGCAGCGTTGCCAGACTCCATGGCAGAACGCCTGGAAGGACTCCAGAGGTGTACGTGATTGCCAGTGAGGCAAGCATCTGAGGAAACGACACGAAGGCATATCCTCCCTCGCTTGGATGCAGCATATGCGGCAGTTGCCAGCCCAGAAGGGGCAGATAGAGTGCCACTACACATCCGAGAGCGGCAAAGTACTTCCACACGACTCGCGCCTGATACTGCCCACGGAGGATCACAAGTATGGCCAGATGCACTGGCACCATTAGCACCGTCAAGAAATGGAAGTAGAGGGCGGCCGAGGTGAGGAGCACGTAACCAAGCCACTGCAATCGGCCTCCCCCCTCAAGGGCCGCCTGAAGGCACCCCAACGAGCCAAGCACCAGGCAGACCACGGCCGCATACATCCTCCCTTCCTGGCTGTACCACACGAGGTACGGAGACACGGCAGCAAGCAGCGACGCTACTATGCCTACGGCTGGCGTCCGCGGTGCCATGCGCCGCCCCAACCTGTAGACAAGCGGGACGGCCAAGGTCCCGGCGATAACGGAGAAGAAACGCAGCGAGAACTCCGTCTGGCCCGCAGCATTCAGCCATGGTCGAAGTAGAAGATAGTAGAGGGGACCGTTTTGCCCAGGGGCGACGAATGTCCGCAGAAGTTGGCCGAGCGGCTGGGTGGCAAAGCGCAGTGAGTCGACCTCGTCACGCCACAGGCTCTGAAAGAAAAGCCCTTGGACGCGCAGTACAAAGGCGATCCCGGTTGCCAGGAGTTCCGCCCAAGCGAGACCTTCGCGGCTCATGCCGCCCTGCCGGCTCACAAGACGAGCCACCACACCCGTCGAGACTCACTCAGGCTAAGCCCAGCGACCCCCACGCGAAGGAAGACCAAATGCCAGTTCCGTGCTACTCTGCGGGCCGCCGCCCCCTGAGCCAAGCCCACACAAGTACCAGTCCTAGAAGGACAAACAGGGCGATGCCACAAACGAGCCAAAGATAGGAGACACCGAGGGCGATCGAATCGATCAGGGCACGCCACCGGAATCTGAGGTTGGCCTGCTCGACTGGATACCTCGGCCCGGATCCTTCGCTCGGCGTCACCGCGGCCCCAGGCGAAGGCTCTGGCGGCGCTGTGGGCGACCAGGTCGCTGTGGCAGAAGGCACGGCCGAAGGCTCTGGCGGCGCTGTCCATGGTGACGTGGGAGGAGTCCCAGTCAGCGGAGAGGTCAACGTGAGAGTGGGGCCAATCGGCGGGGTAACTGGAGTCTCTACCGTTGAAGTCGGGGTCGCCGATTCGGCAGGAGTCGGCAAACCGGACTGGAACAGACCGGCGGTCGCCAGGGCACCGGGGCGCCACAACACAAGGCCCCAGAGGCCAAGCAGCCCGAGCCATGGGACCAATCTGAGCACTGGCCTCAATAGGGGTACGCTTGCCGTCCATCGCTTCACAACACCCACACCCTGCCAGGATCCCCTGGCTCCTTCCTACTCTGATCTGTCCACCCAAAGCATTGTATCAGACCTGCCTGGTTGTCGCCAACCGAGATCACTGCGCAGCGTGACATCCTCTGCCACCACACGCTCTGTCCGGCCATCCGCGAGGCGCACACGCAGTGCGCCATCCTGGTCTACCCCAACCGCGAAGCCAGTCCATTCTCGTTCACCGCTCGACACGGTGACCGCCTTCCCCAGGGTGACCAGGTGCGCCGCCCATTCGCGCCAGGGCGTCCACCCGTGTCTGAGCGCAGCATAGCGACCCTCGATTGTGAACAGCAGGCGCTCCACCAAGGACGCGAGAGAGACCGGCCTGCCCAGCTCGCTCGACAGACTTGTTGCCGGCATCGCAAGACCAGAGGGCAAACGATCAGGGCTCAGGTTCACGTTCAGACCGAGGCCAACGATGCAGCAATCGACGCGCCCACGTTCCACGGTGGCTTCGGCCAGGATGCCTCCTAGCTTGGCACTGTTCAAGATGACATCATTCGGCCACTTCAGGCCTGCCTCAATGCCGGTTTCCATGCGCACGGCATCGACTACGGCAAGTGCACACAGCATAGTGAGCCATTGAAGCTCGGCTGCCGCAAGATCGGGCCGAAAGACAACCGACAGCAACAGGCTGCTTCGTGCGGGGGCCTCCCACTTGCGACCGAGACGCCCCCTACCTGAGGTCTGGAAGTCGGCGAGCACCGCCGTGCCCTCACGGCAACCTGTCTCGGCCAAGTGCTTCGCTACATCGTTCGTGGAATCAGCCACCGATAGATGCAGCACCGTCCCACTGGTCAAACCTTCTCCCATCCCCACCATCCTTCGCCGGCCACCATGGTAGCATGGCGCGCAATCTGTGTCAATCCCTGGTCAGCCAGCTTGACAAAGAATGTGGAATGGTTAGAATGGCGGAAATCGGCCCAGCTTGGTCCGATTCGCCTTCAACGCAGATGCCGAAAGGATATCCTGAAGATGGAGATAAGCAGGCGGACCGACTACGGAATCCGGCTCATCCTCGATCTTTCCGGGCTGCCGGCAGATGGCCGATCCGCCACTCAGGTAATCGCCCAGAGGCAAAGGGTACCAAGTCCATTTCTTGCGAAAATAATCGCTCAGTTGTCACTTGCCGGCTTGGTGACCACTCACCGTGGCGCAGGCGGAGGAGTGGCCCTTGCACGGCCGGCTTCTCAGATAAGCTTGCTCCACGTCATCGAAGCCCTCGAAGGGCCCGTCCGCCTCAATCGCTGCCTAATTCAGCCGCAGGCATGCCCCAACGACGGCCACTGTCCTGTGCACGATGTCCTCGCCCGGGCACAGGCGGATCTGGTGGCAAGCTTGGCCCAGACGACCTTTGACAAGCTCGTGCAGGCAAGTCGCGACGCAGGGGTCTGACCTGGATCGCGACTCCCTGCTCCTGCTAGCGCAGGAACGCAACGATCAGGCAGGAAACGCCTACCCAGGTGCAATACATGGCAAAGACGTACAATCTGCCCATTTGGAGATACTTGAGGAGAAACCGGATAGCCAAGTATCCTGACACGGCAGCCACAAGAAGTCCCACAAGCAAAGGGACCCAATCGGGCCTCGCACCAGACTCCCCCATTGCATTCACAACCTGAAACACCCCGGCCCCGAGAATGACTGGAGTCGAAAGCAGGAAGCTAAAGCGGGCAGCCTCTCGCCGCTTCATCCCCCGCAGGAGACCGACTGCCATCGTGGCTCCCGAGCGCGATATCCCAGGTGCGATAGCTGCGGCCTGGGCCAACCCAATCAGGAGGGCGTCGATCCAGTTCATGTCCTCAGTCGTGCGTTTTCGTCGCCCTAGCCACTCTGAAAGAAGCAAGAGCACGGCAGTTACCAACAGAAAAGCGCCCACCCACACGGGCTCCCCGAATAGCGATTCAAAGGAATCCTCTAGCAGATAGCCGAGGAGCGCCGCTGGCAGCGAGCCAAGCACAAGGAGCCACATCAATCGCGCATTGGGATCGCTCCAATCCCAATGCACTAGGCCGTGCAGCCAGGCAAAGATCATCTGCAACCAGTCACGCCAGAAGTAGCCGACAACCGCAAGCAGCGTCCCCCAGTGCACTAGGGTGTCAAACAGGAGACCCGGAGGCTCCCAGCCAAGAAGCCATGGCACCAGGACCAAGTGCGCAGAGCTCGAAACAGGAACAAACTCGGTAACGCCCTGCAATAGGCCGAGCACGACTGCTTTCAGTATCTCCATCGAAAACCCATGCCTTTCACCTCAGCTCCGGCTGCTCGCCGGCTGAGCGATACGAGGCCAGGAAGCGGGCTCGAAACTCGTCAAAACACCCACTGGAAATCGCCGCGCGGATATCGCCCATCAGGCGCAGCAGAAATCGAAGGTTGTGAATGGTGGCCAGCCGGTACGCGAGCAACTCCTCGGCCCTGAAGAGATGTCGCAGATAAGCGCGCGAGAAGTGACTGCAGCAGTAGCAGTCACAGTCAGCCTCGATCGGGCTGGGATCTGTCGCGAATCGGGCATTCCGGAGGTTGAACCTACCCTGTCGCGTGAAAAGTGCGGCATTGCGAGCAAGTCGGGTTGGCAGAACACAATCGAAGAGATCGATACCTCGCGCCACACCCTCTATCAGATCATCAGGCGCGCCGACTCCCATCAGGTATCGTGGTTTGTGCCTGGGTAACAGTGGAATCGTTATGTCTAGCATTTCGTGCATGGCCTCTTTGGACTCGCCAACACTCAGGCCACCCACAGCGTATCCCGGGAAGTCCTGTGCTACAAGAAACTGTGCGCTCTCCTGACGTAAGTCGGCGAACACCCCACCCTGCACGATGCCGAAGAGCGCCTGGTCCGAGCGGGTCTGAGCAGCCTGGCACCGTGCTGCCCAGGCATGGGTGCGCTTCAGGGCAGCTTCGTTGTATGCGCGGTCCAGTGGCTCTGTGCACTCGTCCAAGCACATGACGATATCGGCCCCGATTTGCTCCTGCACCCGCATCACCATTTCGGGCGTGAAGCGGTGCAATGATCCGTCAATGTGCGACCGAAATGTTACCCCTTCGTCGTCCACCTGGCGCTGGGCCGCCAGGCTGAACACCTGGTAGCCGCCCGAGTCTGTGAGAATCGGGCCATCCCATGCCATGAAGCGGTGCAGCCCACCCATTCGGGCCACCAGGTCAGCCCCAGGCCGTAGGTAGAGATGATACGTGTTGCCGAGGAGGATCTGCACTCCGAGCTCGTGCAGGTCGCGCGGATCCAGTGCTTTTACCGTGCCTTGGGTGCCTACGGGAGCAAATGCGGGCGTATCTATCGATCCATGGGGTGTCACGATACGGCCCAGTCGGGCAGTGCCATCGCCGGGGCTTTCCAGCAGTGTGAACTTGAAGGCCATGGCAGGATTGTAGCACGCCGTCCAAGGTTCTGTCAAAAGCAGGGTGGGGCTCCAGACCGCCGATGCCTTTTGCGCTGCGCGCAGGTTCTGAGTATAATGACTTCCGCCTTGGAGGAGTCCGGAGGAGTGGCATACGGCAACTCAAGGGGGAGTTGACTCAATGGATAGCGCATTCTCTACAAGCCGCATCATGGCCCGAAGAGATGCGCGCCCGTCCCTTAGTGCCCTGCTATACAAGACAAGATCGCAGACCGCTTTGAGCCCCTTGCCCGGTTAAGGGGCTCTATTCTTTTCTGTTTCTCAGGAGGAGTGGTGTGGTTCAACGCATAATGCGTGGCTCAGTCATGGTCGTGGGCGCCGGAGTCGGCGGCATGCGTTCTGCCATCGATCTGGCCGACTCTGGCTACAAGGTGTACCTGCTCGATTCGGCGCCGAGCATCGGCGGCATCGTCTCGCAATTGGGCTTCATGTTCCCGACTCATGATTGCGTCCTCTGCCGGGGCACGTCCGACCACGGGTATGGCTGTTCACGACCATCTATCTCGCCCTTCCTGCTGGACAACAGCCAACATCCAAACATCGAGATCATGACCAACAGCACCGTAATTGGCGCAACCGGACTACCCGGTGATTTCACGGTCAAGGTGCACCATAGCCCGCGTTATGTGAGCACCAGCCTGTGCATCAACTGCAACGAGTGCGCGGCTGTCTGCCCGGCAGAGCTCACCAGCGAGTACCAGGCCGGCCTGGTCAAACGCAAAGCGGCGTACAAGCCAGCAGTCCGCGCTGCCCCCAACGCCTACGTGATCGAAAAAGGCCCCTATTGCGAGCCCTGCCGCAAGTGCGAGCAGATCTGCCCAACTAGGGCTATCAACTTGGATGAGGAGGCCTGGGTCGAAGAGATCCAGGTAGGAGCCATCATCCTCACGGTCGGCTACCAGCTCTACGACCCAACGCCCGCTGAGGAGTTGGGCTACGGCCGGTTCCCGAACGTGGTTACTGGCCTCCAGTTTGAGCGTCTTTCCAGCCGCTCAGGACCCACCGAGGGCGCCATCGAGCGGCCATCCGACGGCAAGATCCCTCAACGCATCGCCTGGCTCCAGTGTATCGGCTCGCGTGACCAAGAGCACCCCTACTGCTCGTCCATCTGCTGCATGTACGCCACCAAGGAGGCAGTGCTTGCCAAGCAGCGCATCCCGGGTGTGACCTGCGAGGTCTTTGTCATGGATGAGCGTGCCTTTAGCAAGGAGTACACCGCCTACTTCGAGCAGTCCAAAGACCTGTGGGACGTCGAATACACACGCTGCCGCATCTCGGAGATCAGGGAAAACCCAGCTACCCACGACCTGACCCTCAACTACCACGACTCAAGTGGCATGCTGCGTCAGGAGCAGTACGACCTGGTTGTCCTCTCTGTCGGCAGCGTGCCGCCACCCAAAGCGGTCGCCTTGGCCGAGGACATGCAGATCGAGCTAAATGAGTACGGCTTCTGCAAGACCGACAAGTTCGAGCCCCTGGATACAAGCCGGCCGGGCGTCTTCGTTGCTGGGGCTTTTGCCACGCCAAAAGAGATAGCCGAGACGGTCATGGATGCGAGCGGTGCTGCGGCCCGTTGCATGGCCCTCCTGTCGGGCAAGTCAGGCACCGAGATCACCGCGCCGGTGTACCCACCCGAGACAGATGTCTCGCAACTCCCGCCCAAGGTGGGCGTCTTCGCCTGCTCCTGCCATCCTGCGATTGACTCGGTCGTGGACGTCGAAGCGGTGATGCACTTTGTCTCCGGGCTCTCGGGTGTGGTCCACACCCAGGTGCTGCCGTACGGCTGCCAGGAAGGCGGACCACAAGCGATCCGCGAAGCGATTCGTGAGCACGGTCTGAACCGGATCGTCATTGGCGCCTGCACTCCGCGGACGCACCTCGCACTCTTTCGCGATGTGATCCGTCTGGAGGGACTGAACCCGCAGTTGCTGGAGTTCGTGAGCCTGCGCGACAACTGCGCTTGGGTGCACGGAGACGACCCCGCAGGCGCTACCCGGAAGGCAAAGGAAGAGATGCGGGTCGGCATAGCGCGCGCGCGTCACCTTGTGGCCTACAGCAAAGACAAGCAGGCCTTCAGTCGCTCTGCGCTGGTGATCGGAGGCGGACTGGCGGGGATGACGGCGGCACTGTCGATTGCCGATGAAGGATATGACGTGTACCTCGTGGAGAAAACCGCCCACCTTGGCGGTAATCTGCGCTATCTCTTCAAGACCGCCGAGGGCTCCAGTCCGCAGCGGCTCCTGCAGTCGCTCGTCAAGCGCGTGCACAGCCACGAACGGATTGCTCTGTATCACAACACACAGGTCGTCGGATTCGATGGACATGTCGGGAATTTTCGAACTCGGCTGAGCTGCGAAGGGAATGGAGACCCGCCGCGCTGCTGGGAGATCGAGCACGGCGTCGTGGTAGTGGCCACGGGCGGCGAGGAGTACAGGGGTAGTGTCTACCTGTACGGGCACAATCCGCGTGTCGTCACCCAACTTGAGTTGGAGGCGAGATTGGCCGCAGATGTCGACGCCGCCCGCGCTCTGCGGCAAGTTGTCATGATCCAGTGCGTTGACCCGCCTGATCAGAAACTCCACTTCTGCAGTAGAACCTGCTGCACCAACACGATGAAGAACGCCATCGCCGTAAAGCAGATCAATCCCGACTGCCAGATCGTCGTCCTCTACAAAGACCTGATCACGTACGGCTTCCGCGAGACTTACTACACCGAGGCCAGACGGCGCGGCGTGCTCTTCCTGCGCTACACGGATGATGAACCTCCTCAGGTCCAGGTGGAGTATGGCAAGGTCCAAGTTCGCGTGAAGGATCTGTCTCTCGACCAGCAGCTAACCTTCACTCCCGATCTCCTCGCGCTTTCCATGGCCACGATGCCTGCCGAAACGAACCCGGTCCTCGCCGCTATCCTGGAAGTGCCCCTATCCAGCGAGGGCTTTTTCATGGAGAACAACCTGAAGCTGCGGCCCATGGACTTTACGCGCGAGGGGATCTTCCTGGCGGGCCTGGCGCACTATCCCAAGTTCATCGAGGAGTCGATCTCCCAGGCGCTCGCCACGGCAGCTCGAGCGATGACCTATCTCAGCAAGGAGCGGTTGGAGGTCGGAGGCACGGTTGCCATTGTAGAGCAGGTCAAGTGCGTTGGCTGCCTAACGTGTGTCAGAGTCTGCCCATTCCACATCCCTAGGGTCGACCCTGCGGCGGTTGGAGTCGGAGAAATCGTGGGAGCAGCGTTCATCGAGCCTTCGCTTTGCACTGGTTGCGGCACGTGCACCAGCGAGTGCCCGGCCAACGCCATCCAGCTACGCCACTATCGCGATGACCAGCTCGTGCTGCCCGAGGAACCTATCCTGGGCCAGTGGGCCAGTCGCCTAGTGCAGGAGACCTAATGGTAGACGACATCAATCACGGATTCGAACCCGAACTGACCGCCTTCACGTGCATCTACTGCGGTAGCATGGCCGCGGACACCACAGGCGCCTTGCGCCTGAGCTATCCCGCAAGCGTCAAACTCCTTCGCTTCCCGTGCACCGGCAAGGTGGACGTCGAATACATTCTGCGGGCCTTCGAAGAAGGGGCAGATGGAGTGTACGTCGTCGCCTGTTCCATTGGCAACTGCCACCACGTGCACGGTAACGTACGTGCCACCAGACGCCTTGAGTACGCTCGCAAGTTGCTGGAGCAGGTGGGCATCGAGGGCGAGCGGCTGGGCATCTTCTACATGTCCGGCAGCCAGGCTCACGCCTTCGCCAGCGCGGCGACGCAGATGACGGAGCAAGTGCGCAAGTTGGGCCCGAGCCCACTGCGCAGGCCTGCACAGGCCGCGGCCGAGATGGCCTGACAATCGGGCAGGATTGAGGCCACGATGGATGGAGAACCTACAGTCATAGAGCCCGGTTTCTGCGGCATGATCGCGGCCGAGCCCGGGGGCGAGCACATCCGGCGCTGCTTTGGCTGCGGAACGTGCACAGCATCCTGTCCGGTACGCGAGGTAACTGATCGCTACAACCCCCGCCGCATCATTCACATGGCCCTCCTCGGGCTACGCGAGGAGGTGCTATCGAGCGACTTTGTCTGGCTCTGCTCCACCTGCTACGCGTGCCAGGAGCGTTGTCCCCAGGACGTGCGCATCACCGATCTGATGCACGCCATCAAGAACATTGCTGTCCGCGAGGGTCACATCCACCCGTCGTTCCGGCAACAGCTTCACCTCCTAGGCACACACGGCCGATTGTACGACATCACCACCCTAGAGAACGAGCGCCGCATCGAGCAAGGGCTGCCGGAAATCATTGAGAGCGCCAAGGACATAGAACGTATCCTGGCGCACACTGGCCTCAATGCGCTGGTCGGCGTGGCAGCCGAGGACTAGGAACCATGCGCTACGCTCTCTACCTTGGCTGCACCGCGCCGGTCCGCGCGATGAACTATGAGAAGGCCGCACGCAACGTTGCAGCGCGGCTGGACATCGAGCTGGTCGACATCAATGATTTCGCTTGCTGCGGGTTCCCAGTCAAGTCGGTCCACTCGAACGCCGCCTTGCTCATGGCCGCACGCAACCTGGCTCTTGCAGAGCAGGAGGGAGTTGATGTCTGTGCGCTCTGCAGCTCCTGCACCGGCACGCTCGCGGAGGCCAATCGGATCCTGCGTGCAGACCCAGCTCTCCGGGAGCGCATCAATCAAGACCTTGGGGTGACTTCGGGTCTGAAGTATCAAGGCGGCGTCCGGGTACGTCACTTCATCCGGGTACTATACGAAGAGGTCGGCCTTGACCGGATCCGAGGGTTAATCTGCGTCGATCTCTCCGGCCTGCAGCTCGCAGCCCATTATGGATGCCACTACCTTAAGCCAAGCGAGGCACACGACCACTTTGATGACCCGGAGAATCCAACCAGCCTGGACGAGCTCATCGAGGCAACCGGCGCACACTCTATCCGGTATGAGGGACGGGACCAGTGCTGCGGGGGAGGCATCCTGGGAGCCGATGAGCAGACTGCCTTGGCATTGCCGCACCTCAAGCTCACACGGGTTGCAGCATCGGGCGCCGACGCCCTCGTCATTGTTTGCCCCTTCTGTGACATTATGTATGAGTTGCAGCAGCGCCGCATCGAGAAGCTGTACGATGTGCGCTACAATCTGCCCATCGTCTTCTACCCACAGCTGTTGGGGCTCGCACTGGGCCTATCAGCTGACGAAGTCGGTCTTCCCCTCAACCGGGTAAAGTCCAGGACGTTTATGAGCCTGGCGAGGGCAGGACTGGCCCAGGAGACGGCACAGCGTGAGCCCAATGGATAACAGACCGGTAGGAGCAGCCCTCGTGGTTGGGGGAGGCATTGCGGGCGTGCAGGCCGCCCTCGATCTGGCCGGGTCCGGAATCAAGGTCTATCTCGTCGAGCGGGGACCCGCCATTGGCGGGCACATGGCCCAGCTGGACAAAACCTTTCCCACGAACGACTGCGCCATGTGCATTCTCTCTCCCAGGCTTGTGGAAGCCGGCCGGCACCGCAACATCGAGATCCTACCTACCACCGATCTAGTGCGCCTGGAAGGAGAGCCGGGGCACTTCAGAGCGACCCTTCGGCGCCGGCCGCGCTACATCGATCCCGACAAGTGCACGGCCTGCAACGACTGCGCTCTCGTCTGCCCTGTGCACGTGCCAAGTGAGTTCAATGCGGCCCTCTCGACCCGTACTGCTACCTACAAGCCTTACCCGCAGGCTGTGCCCAGCGCCTACGCGATCTCAAAACGGGGAACAAGCCCCTGCAAGGCCACCTGCCCAGCCAGTACCAGTGCTCAAGGATACATCGCCCTGATCGCGCAGCGGAGGTACGAGGAAGCGCTGGAAGTCATCAAGCAGTACAACCCCTTCCCCGCCACAGTGGGCCGTGTATGCCATCATCCTTGTGAAAGCGAATGCAATCGCGGGAAGCTCGACAGCCCTGTGGCCATCTGCGCACTGAAGCGATTCGTGGCCGACACGGTCTATGCGCAGTGGGATCTTCTCGGGCGCCCCGACGCCGAGAGGGAGCTGCGGGCCTTTCCCGAAGCCCCGGCCGACCTCCCACCCGAAGAGAAGCGCCGAGTGGCCGTGGTAGGTGCCGGCCCAGCAGGTCTCTCAGCGGCACACTTCTTGGCGCGCATGGGTTACGAGGTCACCATTCGTGAGGCACTGCCGGTGGCTGGCGGCATGGCCCGCGTCGGGATTCCAGCCTACCGGCTACCCAGAGAAGTGCTCAACCGAGAGATTCGAGGAAATCCTCAGGCTGGGCGTCAGGCTCGAGGTGAACCACCCAGTCCAGGATATCAGCGCTCTCCTCCGCGATGGCTTCTCCGCCGTCTTTCTTGCCATCGGTGCCCACGAGCCGCAGAAGCTGCGAATCCCGGGCGAAGATGTGGCCAAGGGGGTGTTTCAGGGTGTGCCGTTCTTGCGCGCCGTCGCCTTGGGGGAGAAGGCCTATCTGGGGGACCGGGCTGTCGTGGTCGGAGGTGGCAACACCGCCATTGACACTGCCCGCACTGCCCTTCGGCTGGGCACCCGCGACGTCACCATCGTCTACCGCCGCACCCGTGCCGAGATGCCGGCCAACGACTGGGAGATTGACGAAGCCTTGGAGGAGGGTATCCGGCTGGAGAGCCTCACGCAGCCCATCGCAGTGGTGGCGGAGCAGGGTCACCTCGTAGCGCTACGCTGCATGCGCATGGAGCTTGGCGAGCCGGATGCGACCGGTCGGCGACGTCCGATTCCGGTGGAGGGCAGTGAGTTCGATATCCCCTGCGATGCGATGGTGGCCGCGATTGCGCAGGCGCCCGAGATCAGCCTACTCGATCCAGATCATGGCCTTGAGGTCTCGCGAGCCGGCACCTTCAAGGTTGACACCCTGACTCTGGCCACGAATCTGCCGGGCGTCTTTGCTGGTGGGGACGCTGCCGCTGGTCCCGGCGCCCTGATTGAAGCAATCGCTGCGGGCCGCCGCGGAGCCCTGTCGATCGACCGATACCTGCGCGGTGTCCCGCTACTCTCGCCGCGTGAACTCCTGCCGCTTCCCACCACCGAGGTGAGCGACGAGGAAATTCAGACGAGAATCGCCCGCGGGCAGATCGATACTCGTCCCAGGACGGTGGCTCCCAAGGCCGCTGTCGCCGATAGGCTGAGCGATTTCCGGGAGGTAGAGGGCTGCCTCAACGAGGAAGATGCACTGGCCGAGGCAGGCCGCTGCCTGAGCTGCGGGCTCTGCTCCGAGTGCTACCAATGCGTTCTGGCATGCAAGGCGCACGCCATCGACCACCACCAAGCACCCTATGAGGAGACGCTGGACGTAGGGGCGGTAATCGTTGCATCAGGCTTCGAGCCCTTTGATCCCGAGCGCTACACCGCACTCGGGTATGGGCGCCACCCGAACGTTCTGACTTCCATGCAGTTCGAGCGACTCCTGTCGGCATCCGGCCCAACGGCAGGCCATATCGTTCGCCCGTCCGATCGGCTGGAGCCACGTCGAATCGCCTTCCTGCAATGCGTTGGATCGCGCGACCGGGAGCATGACTACTGCAGTGCCGTATGCTGCATGTACGCGACCAAAGAAGCCACCCTGGCCACCGAGCATGTGCGCGGAGTCGAGTGCACCATCTTCATGCTCGACATGCGAGCCTTCAGCAAAGGGTTTGACGCCTATTACCGGCGTGCCCAGGAGAAGTATGGGATCCGCTACGTCCGATATCGCATCCCGGCCATTGCCGAGGACCCGACGACCCACAACCTTCTGCTGACCTACGAAGACTCAGAAGGCAAGTGGCACAGGGATCCGTTTGACTTGGTCGTGCTGAGTGTGGGCATGGAGCGGCCTGCCGGCACAGAGCTGCTGGCAAGCAGCCTCGGAGTCGACCTCGACCACAACGGCTTCTGTGCAACCCAACCGTTCCTGCCCGTGGACACATCGCGCCCCGGCGTCTTTGTGTGCGGAGCATTTGCCGAGCCGAAAGACATCCCCGATACGGTGATCCAGGCAGGTGGCGCTGCCGCTGCCGCCCTGGTCACCATCGGAGAGGGTAGGGGCACCCTCGTGTCGCCAACAGACTACCCGGCAGAAACGGCCCAGCTATCTGATGAGCCGCGAATCGGCGTCTTCATCTGCAGCTGCGGGAGCAACATCGCGGGCGTGGTGGACGTGGCTGACGTGACCCAGTATGCGGCATCACTTCCCAACGTCGCTCACGCCGAGAACACGATGTACACCTGCTCAGCTGACTCGCTGAAGCTGATGCAGGACCGGATTCGCGAGAAGAAGCTAAACCGTGTGATCGTCTCCTCCTGCACACCGCGGACCCACGAGCCGATCTTCCGCGAGACGATCCGCGAGGCAGGCCTGAACCCATACCTCTTCGAAATGGCCAACATCCGCGACCAGGATTCGTGGGTCCACAGCCCATGGCCGCAGCTCGCCACGCAGAAAGCCAAGGATCTCACTCGGATGGCGGTGGCGCGCTCGAGGAAGCTACAGCCACTCTACAGGCAGGAGCAGAGTCTCTTTCACCGTGCGCTTGTCATCGGCGGAGGCGTAGCCGGCATGACCGCGGCACTCAACCTAGCAGACCAGGGCTATGATGTTACCTTGGTCGAGCGCGAAATGGAACTGGGAGGCTTGGCCCGCAGCCTCACTTCCACCGGAGAAGGGGCCGATCCTCGCGTTCTGGTCGAAGCACTAGCCGGGCGAGTGACTCAGCACCCGCGCATCGAGGCTTTGACCGAGCACACCGTGCTCCGGTCGTCTGGCTTTGTGGGCAACTTCAGGACGATCGTGGTATCGCAGAAGAATCCGACGCAGCGCCTGGTGGAGCATGGCGTCACGATCGTGGCCACAGGCGCGCGCGAATACCGGGGCACTCCGTTTGGCCTTGGCAGCAACGCTCGCGTCCTCAGCCAACTCGATCTTGAGCTGCTCTTGGGTACCGCGGAAGCCAACAGCGCGCCGAGTGACGGGAACGTGGGCGGCTTGACGCAGGCACCTCACAGTGTGGTCATGCTGCAGTGCGTCGGACCCTGGGACGAGGCCGGATCGGGTGTCAGCTTTTATTGCAGCCGGATCTGCTGCTCGGTGGCCGCAAAGAACGCGCTCCGCCTCAAGCGTCTCTTCCCCGGGACCAACGTCTACATAGTCTACAGCCGTGACATCCGAACCTATGGCTTCCTGGAGTCGCTCTACACCGAGGCTCGGCAGGCAGGCGTTGTGTTCCTTCGCTGTCGAGAAGGCACGCGCCCTGAAATCGGCACTTCTGGAGGCCTCAACCTTACGGTGGAGGACGACATCCTGCGCAGGCCTGTGACTCTCCATGCAGATATGCTTGTGCTGAGTGAGGCGATTGCCCCGGCTGAAGGCAGCAGAGAGTTGGCGGAACTGCTCAAGTTCTCCTGCACGCTCGACGGCTTCTTCCTCGAGGCGCATGTCAAGCTCCAGCCGGTCGAGTTCCCGGCAGAAGGAATCTACCTTGCAGGTGCCGCCCACTATCCCAAACTCCTCGACGAGGTGATTGCCCAGGCTGGGGCAGCCGCGGCGCGTGCTTCCACGATACTCTCCAAGGAGATGCTGGAGGTGGGCGGCGTCGTAGCAATCGCCGATCCCGCCAAGTGCACGGGGTGTCTGACCTGCGTCCGGATCTGCCCGTTCAATGCCGCACTCATCAATGGGGCGCTTATCGGGGTCGGCGGGACTCTCGGTGCCGCCGAGATCAGCGCGGCTGCCTGCAGAGGCTGCGGCCTGTGCGCCGCCGAGTGCCCGGCGAAGGCAATCCAATTGCAGCACTTCACGGACGAACAGGTTCTGGCCAAAGAGAGCGCTCTGTTCGAGACGATCGATTTGGCGCTCGCAGGATGACAAGATGAAGGAATTTGAACCGCAAGTCCTGGGCTTCGCCTGCCACTTCTGCGCCTACGCCGCAGCGGATCTCGCCGGCTCCATGCGACTGCACTATCCGCCCAATGTTAAGGTGTTGCACCTTCCCTGCACGGGCAAGGTCGATGTGATTTACCTGCTCAGGGCCTTTGAGAGAGGAGCTGACGCCGTTTTTGTCGCCGGCTGACTGAAGGGTACTTGTCATTACCTGGAAGGTAATCTGGGAGCCGAACGAAGGGTGAGCTACACCAAGAAGCTTCTGGCTGAAGCCGGGCTGGAGCCCGAGCGCCTGGAGATGTTCTTCCTGTCATCTGCCGAAGGCGCCCGATTCGCCGAAATCGCCACGGAAATGACAGAGAGGGCACGCCGGCTTGGACCGAATCCACTGAAACGGGCCCATGAGCCCGCAGACTAGTGAGAAATGGGAGCATGTATGATAGAGGAAATCCGACGTCTCATCGAGCGCACCAGAACGAGGGGCGCCGTCTACGTGGATGCTCGCTGGTATCCCCGTGAGGAAACCCAGTCCCTAGTCATGTGGAATGGGAACCTCAAGGAGAATTCCTACGCCCGCGAGAGTGGCCTGGGCGTCCGCGTCCTGTATCGGGGCGCATGGGGCTTTGCTGCATCGTCCTCCGCCGGCGATCCGGGGAGCGTCTTCGACGAAGCACTCGCCAACGCTCGCGCTGCTGCCGAGAGGGTTTCTTTCCCAGTTCGACTCGCGGACCGGGAGGCAGTTCAGGCCAGGTTTTCCAGCCCTTGCTCAGTCGATCCCTTCACCGTAGCGCTAGGCGACAAGGTCGGGTTCTTGAAGCGCATGGATTCGCGCATGGATAAAGAAGGTGTGGCCCAACGAATCGGCCGCCTGACTTTCGTGCGCAAGCAGATCGTCTTTGTCGACAGCGACCAGGCCGAGATCGAGAAGCTCATCACCGAGGTCTTTGCTCAGCTCGAGGTCGATGGAAACGACGCCCAGGGAACGTCGCACGAGCGCAAGGTCCGATTGGGGTGTCGCGGGGTCACTCGCGGTTGGGAGTCGGTCGATGAGCCCTGGTTTGAGAGGCAGGCTGAGCGGCTCGTCGGCGAGCTCAACCAGGTACTGGTCGCGGACGAGTGCCCGAAAGAGACACGCTCGGTGATCCTCTTGCCCGGCATCATGTATCTCCAGACACACGAGACGATCGGCCACGCGCTTGAGCTTGACCGGATCCTTGGCTACGAGCTCTCCTTCGCCGGTGGCTCATTTGTCACCCTGGCCGACTTTGGCAAGCTTCGCTACGGTTCCGACAGGCTGACGGCGCGGGCCAACGCCACGATGCCGAACAGCCCCGGAAGCTTCGGCTACGACGACGACGGGGTCGCTGCCCAGGATAGGCTGCTGATCGACAGGGGTATCCTCGTGGGGGCCATAACCGGAAGGCAGATGGTGATGGAGGCCAACACAAAGGCAGGGCGGGAGATCTTTCCAGGAAGTGGCGGGTGCAACCGGGCAACCGCCTTCTACCGCGTGCCGATTGAACGCATGACCAACATCAACATCGACCCAGGGTCCGATGGCACCTTGGCGGACATCGTAAAGAACACGGAGAAGGGTATTGTCCTCGACGGTGACCGAAGCTGGTCGATCGGCTCCAATCGTGAGCAGTTCCACTTCGGGTGTGAGATCGGTTGGCTCGTCGATGACGGGGAGATCACTCGGGTGGTGAAGAACGCAACCTACAAGGGAGACACCGTCCGTTTCTGGAACTCGCTGTCGGCTGTGGGAGACGATTCCACCTGGGAGTTGGCATACGTCGACAACTGCGGTAAAGGACAACCAAACCAGATCATGCAGTTGGGGCACGCAGTTCCTGTCTGTCGCTTCGACGACGTGACCATAGGAGAATGAACGTGAAAGACCAGATACTGCAGACACTGCACGATCTCCGCAGATACGCCCTCGGCAAAGGTTACGAGATCGAGCTATACTACCAGGAGGAGAGCGGCTCCCTCATGCGCTTCGCCAACTCTGCCATCTCGCTCAACACCAGCGACCACCTCATTCGGTTGGGCATCCAGGCCACCTTGGACAAGAGACAGGCAAGTGTCAGCCTGATCACCGATCTCTCCAAGGTGGACGAGATGAAGCACTCCATCGACGAGGCAGCCGAGATGGTGCAGCATTCGCAGCCGCTAACTTACAGGCCAACCGTGCCCACATACAAGGAGTCCTTTGCGGACGAGACTGTCTACGATCCCGTGCTGGCCGAACTCAGCAGTGAGGCCAAGCTCGACTACTTCAACCGTGCCTCTGAAGACCTGGAGACACCCGACCTGAGACTGTCTGGCATCTTCTCCAACGGCTCGAACACAATCGCCCTCACAAACACCCACTCCGATCATAGCCTATACTTCAGAACGTCGGACGCCCAGGTGACCGCCGTCCTTGCACACGCGGTGCTCAAGTGGGAGCTCATCGCTGAACAATCGGCTCAAGCCGCGTCCGACCTGGACGCGGACCCTCTGCATCAGGAACTGACGTTCCTAGTGGGGCAGTTCCAGTCGACGCAACCCGTGCAATTGCCTCTCGGGAGCTATGATGTCGTCTTTGGCCCAGCAGCAATAGCCGAGATGCTCGGCATGATGAACTGGATTGGCTTTGACGGTGGCTTGATGCGGCGCGGCTATTCCTTCCTACAGGAGAGCGACATCGGGCGGCGGGTGTTCTCGCCCAAGTTCACCCTCGTCGACAACCCGGAGAGGGTTGAGACCTTCCCGTTCAAAGTCGATTTCACAGGCATTCCCCGAGGCCCCTTCCCGATTCTGGAAAGTGGCGTTTTCAAGGGTTTCCTCTGGTCACAGGACAGCGCCGATGAATTCGGAGCCACGCCGACCGGCCACACGGTCACGCACAAGAGCCTTGTGGTGCACGGCGGTGACTGTGCTGCCTGCTCGCTTCCCGAGCTGGTCTCCCTGCCTCGCGAGCGCGACGCACTCTACGTGCCCTTCCTGCACTACATGAACATTGTGAACCCCACGAAGGGCCTTGTCACAGCCAGTTCGCGGTTTGGCGCGCTCCTTCTCACGGGGGACGGCTCGGTGCGGATCCCCTTCAATGTGCGGTTGACCCAGAGTCTTCTCGACATCTTTGGCGAGCGAGTGGAGTGGTTGTCAAAGGCAACCGTGCCCTACAACTCGACGCACAGCTACGGCGCCCGGAACCCGGTAGCAATAGTCGTTCCGAGGTTCATGCAGGTTCGCGGGCTCGAAATCTCGCACTCGAACCCCACATTCTAGCAGATTCGTCTATTCACAGTATGGAGGTTGGAGCATGATAGTAGCGCAACAAAAGCCTCTCGATGAAATCAAGGCCATGATTGCCGGCGCAGACAAGGTGCTAATCCTTGGCTGCGGCACGTGTGTGACCGTCTGCTTCGCCGGAGGCGAGAAAGAGGTCGCCATACTTGCATCGCAGCTTCGCATGGCCACTCGGATTGCCGGGGAAGAGAAAGAGATCCGCGAGTTCACTGTGCAGCGCCAATGCGAGTTCGAGTACAATGACCTCGCCGCAGACCACATCCGCGACGCCGACCTGATCCTCTCGCTGGCCTGTGGGATTGGCGTGCAGACGGTAAACGAGCAGTTCCCCGACAAGCTCACGGTCCCGGGTCTGAACACGAGCGGACTGAGCCAGCCCACAGAACAGGGCGTCTGGGAGGAACGCTGCCAGGCATGTGGCGACTGCGTGCTTGCGACCACTGGGGGTCTCTGCCCAGTCGCACGCTGTGCCAAGAGCCTGATGAATGGACCCTGCGGCGGGTCGCAGCGTGGTATCTGCGAGGTCCACGCAGAGCGGCAGACACCCTGCGTCTGGGATCGAGATCTACAAGCGCTTGCAGGCTCTCGGTCAGCTCGACAGGCTCATGGAAGTGCAGGCACCCAAGAGCTGGAGCACCAGCCGTGATGGCGGACAACGCAAGATCGTGCGGGAGGATTTGCGACTATGAGCAGCAACGGCTATACGGTGGGCACCAACCTCGAGAAGGCACTGAAGGCCGGCTACTTCGCGGCGACAGGAGAATTGGGGCCGCCTCAGAACGCTGACCGGAGCGTCGTTGAGCACAAAGCTCAATTCCTCAGGGGCATTGTCGAGTCGGTCAACATCACCGACAACCAGACCGCCGTGGTCCGCATGTCCTCCATCTCTGTCGCGGTCATGCTCATGGAACTTGGTGTTGAGCCCAATATCCAGATGACCTGCCGCGACCGGAACCGGATCGCTATCCAGAGCGATCTCCTCGGCGCATACGCGTTGGGAGTACGAAACCTACTGTGTCTGACCGGCGACCACCAAACCTTTGGAAACCACCCGCAGTCGCGAAACGTGCATGACCTCGATTCCATCAGCCTCCTCCAAATGTGCCGCGACATGCGCGACAAGAGGGTCTTTCAGTGCGGCGACGCCATCAAGGGACAGGAGCCACGCTTCTTCCTGGGCGCGGCCGAGAACCCATTCGCCGACCCGTTCGATTTTCGGCCATATCGCCTCGGCAAGAAGGCAGCCGCTGGCGCCGATTTCGTCCAGACGCAACTGATCTACAATGTGCCCAAGTTCCAGGAGTTCATGCGCCGCGTCGTCGACTTGGGGATCCACGAGAAAGTGCACATTCTTGCTGGCGTTGGCCCCATCAAGAGTGTGGCGGCAGCCAAGTACATGGCCACGAAGGTGCCCGGCATGGAGGTCGATGCCGAGTATATTCAGCGCCTCACCGATGCCACCAAGGGTATGCCAACCCCAGAGCAGATCAAGTCGATGGAACCCAAGGAGGCTGCTGGGGCACGCGCGGCGCGGAAGGAAGCACTCGAACGTGAGGGGATCCGCATCTGCGTAGACGTCATCAACGCTTGCCGCGATATCAAAGGCGTCGCCGGCGTGCATATCATGGCGATCGAGTGGGAAGAAGCAGTGGACGAGATCTGCCGGCAGGCCAAGATCGGCCCCAAGCACGACCCGGCGCGTCAGCCCGCCTAGCACCGAACAGGAGTTTGCCCATGAGCGTTTCCCTTCGGACCGATCTCGCCAAAGAAATCGAGGAACGATGCGGCGAGAACGTGTTCCTTTGCTACCAGTGCAAGAAGTGCACCGCAGGCTGTCCCGTTGCGGCCTACTTCGACCTGAAGCCACACCAAGTATTGCGCGCAGCGCAGTTTGGCCAAGCCGAGCTCGTCCTTCACTCGCGCACGATTAGCATCTGCGCCGCGTGCGAGACCTGCTCCACCCGCTGCCCGCAGGGAATCGATATTGCCCGGATCATGGACGAGCTCGAGATCATGGCGAAAGAGCAGGGTATCCGCTCGAAGGCTCCCACAGTCCCCATGTTCTATTCCGCAGCCAATCGCGGAATCAACTGGTTCGGCAGGATGTGGGAGTTGGGGCTTATGGCCGAGCTATACATCCGCGAGTTCTTCGCTGGTCAGTTGCGCTTTGGGCAGCTCTTCAAGTATGACTTGCCCATGGCCATAGGCATGTTCCGCCATGGGAAGCTCAAGATACTGCCTGACATTGCACGGCAGCCGCGGGTTGGTCACAAGGCACTGCCGGGGCAGGACCACGACGTGCCGGCCTACCCGGAGCCCCACCACCCCAAGGCACAGATACCGGGCAAGGACCCCATATCCTACTACCCGGGCTGCAGCCTCCACGCCACCGGGATTGAATACCACCTCTCCACACTGGCAGTCGCGGAGAAGCTCAACCTGAACCTGGTCGAGCCGGAGGGGTGGGTTTGCTGTGGAACCTCACCGGCCCACAACACCGATTTCTACCGTTCTGTCAGGCTCCCGATGCAGACCATCGCCGCCGCACAGCGTATGGGGCACAGCTACATGACCATGCCCTGCGCCGCCTGCTTCTCCCGCTTCCGCATCGCCATGCACGAAGTCGAAAAGGACCCTCAGCTGGCGCAGCGTATCGCCAAAGACATCGGCTTCCACGGCACAGGTAGCATCAAGGTAGACAGCCTCCTCACCACCATTACCGACCGTGTCGGCTACGGGGAAGCCGCCAAGCCAGTCGTACGCCGGCTGAAAGGCCTGAAAGTAGCCTGTTACTATGGGTGTCTCCTCACCCGTCCGCCTGGGATAACAGGCGAAGAACACTTTGAGTACCCCACAAACATGGATCGGCTCGTAGAAACGCTCGGGGCAGAGGCCGTTGCCTGGGGGTATAAAGTCGCCTGCTGCGGAGGCTCCCTGTCCCTCAGCACGCTGGACATCGCGCTCGACCTAAGCCAGAAGATCCTGGCAAACGCGCTCGAATGCGGCGCCGATATCATCGCGACCGCCTGCCCGTTGTGCCACGCGAATCTGGATCTTCGCCAGGACATGATCAACGATCAGTACGCAGGCAAATTCGATATCCCCGTTGTCTATTTCACTCAGCTCATGGGCGTTGCCTATGGCTTCCATGCCAGGACGCTCGGGCTAGAAAAGCACAGGTCGGATGCCATTGGCCTGCTCAAACGGAAAAGGCTGCTCTACGCCTAAGAACCAAGACAAGGAGGAACAGACTCGTGAAGCTCACAGACAAACCGGTTACCAGCTTTCTGGATGATCTGGCAAGCAACCTGCCCGCGCCCGGCGGAGGCAGCGTGGCATCACTGAGCGGGGCACTGGCTGCAGCGCTTGTCAGCATGGTCTGCGACCTGACATTGGGCAAGAAGGGCTACGAAGATGTGCAAGACGACATCCAGGACCTTCTCGCTCGATCGGAAGCGTTGCGCCACGAGATGACAGACTTGCTTGAAGCCGACGTTGCCGCCTATACCGCCTACTCTCAGACTGCCAAGATGCCCCGCGATACCGAAGAGCAAAAGGCCACGAGGTCTGCGGCCATGCAAGCTGCCCTAAAGAACGCCACGATGGTTCCGATGCGGATCGCGGAGGTGGCTGTGCAGGTCATGGACCTCTGCATGCCTGCCGCCATGAAGGGCAACAAGTGGGCCGTCAGCGATGCGGGGGTCGCCGTCCTGATGGCAGAGGCGGCATTACGCAGCGCAGCGCTGAACGTCTTGATCAACCTTGGCACGATCAAGGATCCCGAGTTTGTTGCTAACAAGCGCGCCTACCTAGATGGACTTCTGATCGGCAAAGGCGCCTTGCGCGACGAAATCTACGACTATGTTGTGAGCAAGCTCTAGGGCTTCGCGCACAGAAGGAGAGGCTTGAACCCCATGACCGCAACAATTCTCGACGGAAAAACCACCGCAAAGGCGATGCAGGCGGAGCTCGATGCTGCCGTGGCCGAGTTCAAACACGCCACCGGAGTCATCCCCACCATTGCCGTAGTTCGTGCCGGGGAGGATCCTGCATCCGTCTGGTACGCCAATGCCATCAAGAAGACCATGGCAGCGCGCGGAATGGATGCACAGCTCCATGTCTTGCCCGAGACGGCGAACCAAGCAGAGATGGTGACCATCGTCGCCCAACTGAACGCTGATCCGTCGGTGCACGGCATCATGATTCAGGAGCCCATGCCGAAGGGCATGGACGAGGCCGCGGTCAAGGCGGCACTTTCGCCTGACAAGGACGTGGACGGCGTTCACGAGGTCAACGCTGGGCGCTTGGCCATGGTCGCGCCGGTAGGTCGAGACGCAGGCGTCGGGCCCTTCTTCGTTCCGGCCACGCCTGCCGGCGGTATGGAGCTCATGCGCCGTTATGGTGTCCAGTTCGCTGGGCGGCATGCAGTGGTCGTCGGCCGTTCCAACATCGTCGGCAAGCCAATGTCCCAGCTCCTCATGCGCGAAAACGCGACCGTGACCGTGTGCCACTCCCGCACCGCCGACCTGCCCGGCGTCTGCCGTCAGGCCGATATCCTCTGCGCCGCCGTCGGCCGTCCCGAGATGATCAGCGGCGACTGGATCAAGGCCGGTGCGGTCGTCATTGACTTTGGTGTCAATGACGTAGGCGGCAAGATGATTGGTGATGTAGCCTACGAGGAAGCTGCAAGAGTCGCGGGCCTGATCACGCCTGTGCCCGGAGGCACCGGCCCCATGACCAACGTCATGCTCTGCCAGAATGTGCTCGAAGCGGCGCGGCGCCAGACACGCTAGGGTCCGCCACACACGTCTCTGGGCGAGCCACGAGGGCGACCGTCCAAAATCGGATGCGGTTTGACAATCGTGTGGGCTTGTGCTAAAGTACGCAGAAGGATTCAGCACCATTTCCAGACGCGAAGTGAGCGGCGTTGACGCCGACAAATCAAGACACCGAAGGAGGTATCAATCGATGCTAGTTCAGATTAGGCGTCCCGTGCCCAGCGACATAGAGATCGCCCAGGAAGCGCAGATGCGCCCGATCATCGATGTCGCACACGAACTTGGACTCACCGAGGACGACCTTGACTTCCACGGGAAGTACAAGGCCAAGATCCACCTGAGTCTGCTGGACCGGCTGGCCGGCCTGCCCATGGGCAAGTACATCGACGTGACGGCCATCACGCCGACACCCCTTGGAGAGGGCAAGACCGTCACGACGATCGGAGTCAGCCAGGGACTGGCCTATCTGGGCGAGAAGGTGCTAACCTGCATTCGCCAGCCATCTCAGGGCCCGACCTTCGGCATCAAGGGTGGCGCAGCAGGCGGAGGGTATGCCCAGATTCTCTCCATGGAGGATTTCAACCTGCACCTGACCGGCGACATCCATGCCGTGAGCGCAGCGCACAACCTCCTGGCGGCGGCCGTGGACAATCGCCTCTCCAAGGAGCTTCGCTGGAGCACTGCATTCTTGGCAAAGGCTCTTTGCCCCGACGGCAAGTACACTCCGTCCATGCGAAAGCGGTTGGCCAAACTGGGCATCCAGTCAGAGCAGCCATCCGACCTCTCCGATGCCGACCGCGAGCGGATGTTCCGGCTGGACATCGATCCCTACTCCATCCAGTGGCGCCGTGTCGTGGACGTCAGCGATGCCTCTCTGCGCAACATTATCATCGGTCTTGGCACCGAAAACGACGGCACGCCCCGCCAGTCAGGGTATGACATCTCCGTGGCCTCCGAGATTATGGCTGCCCTGGCCCTCTGCTCCGGACTCGAGGACCTGCGCGAGCGGATGGGCAGGATCATCGTCGCTACCAATAAGAAGGACGAGCCGATCACGGCAGAGGATCTCAATGTCGCAGGTGCCATGACGGTACTTCTCAAAGAAGCGATCATGCCCAACCTTATGCAGACTCTCATGGGTAGCCCCGCCATCGTGCACTGCGGTCCCTTTGCCAACATCGCCCAGGGGAACAGCTCCATTCTGGCCGATCAGATGGCCCTGCGGCTTGTCGGCCCTAGCGGCTATGTAGTCACCGAGTCCGGCTTTGGCGCCGATTGCGGTATGGAAAAGTTCATGGACATCAAGTGCCGCGTCAGTGGCCTGGTGCCCAACTGCGTCGTCCTGGTCTGCACGGTCCGCGCCCTGAAGATGCACGGCGGTGGCCCCACGGTGGTCGCTGGCAAGCCATTGGACAAAGCGTACACGAACGAGAACCTGGAGCTCCTGGAGAAGGGCCTGCCCAATCTGCTCCAGCACATCGAGAACGCACTGAAATTCGGCGTCCCGGTGGTTGTGGCCATCAACCGTTTCAAGGACGACACCGACGCCGAGATCGCGCTGATCCATGACCGAGCAACAGCCACAGGCGCCGAGGATGCTGTGGAGAGCACCGTCTGGGCCAACGGTGGCGAAGGTGGCGTAGCCCTCGCGCGCGCGGTCATGAAGGCCTGTGAGAAACCCACCAACTTCCACTTCCTCTACCCAGATAGCCTCTCCATCAAGGAGAAAATCGAGACGGTGGCGCGCGAGATTTACCGCGCTGGCCACGTCACTTACACGGCAGACGCGGAAGCCAAGATCAAGCTCTTCACCAAGATGGGCTTGGGTCACCTGCCGCTTTGCATGGCCAAAACGCACCTCTCCTTCACGCACGACCCAACGATGAAAGGTGCGCCGCGTGATTGGACACTGCCTATCGTAGATGTCCGCGCCAGCGTGGGGGCAGGATTCCTCTATCCGCTGTGCGGCCAGATGCGCACGATGCCCGGACTGCCCAGCCGGCCCGCGTTCACCGACGTGGACATCGACCTTGAGACGGGACGCGTAGTTGGGCTGTTCTAGAGCTCGGTCTGGCTTAGTGGGGCTGCTTGGCGGCGCAGCTGATGCGCAGTCCGAGGTGGGGAGGGTATTCGCCCTCCCCACCTTTCGGATATGCCTGGGGAATGACAAGCGAACCTCCCCAAGGGGTGCCTTTGCGCGGCGCTCATAGTGTGCTACAATCGGCAAGCTCGAATTGAGGCCCGAAAGACGGGCTAGAACGTCAGGAGGCAGTCGATATGGAAAAGGTAGTGCTCCGAGTCCCCACCATGTGGGCCGACCATCACATCCTGGCCGTTCGTGAGGCTCTCGGACAGACAGCGGGAGTCACGGAGGTTGTCGCCAGTGCCATGTACAAGGATGTGGTCATTCAATACGATCCGGCCGCATCACGAGCCCAGATGCATTGGCACAGGCGCTCGATCAAGGCAGGATACCGAGATCGGGAAGGAACCGGTCCTTCCGACACATCTCAGCCGCATAGATGACGCGGCCGACTGGTTCCAGCTCCAAGAGCGCATCACGGTCACCGACCGGCGCGATCTGGAGGCATCGGGCGACCATCGCAAGTACTAGCCGGCGGCCCACGCTACATCAATCGTTCTGCACCCGACCCTAGAGGAGGAATCTGAATGTCCGACATCAAGAGCATCGACCCAGCGGCCATCGAGATGCTGGAAGTCGCCAGAGAAATGGGCCTCGAAACGGCATTTGAGCGGGCTGAGAGATCAAGCCCTGCCCCATCGGAGAGGAAGGCGCGTGCTGCAAGATCTGCTCGATGGGGCCGTGCCGGCTGGTGGGAAAGGTCACCGCAGGCGTGTGCGGCGCGACCCTGGCCACCGTCGCCGCACGCAACTTCGCCCGCATGGTGGCCGGCGGCTCCTCCGCCCATTCGGATCACGGTCGCGACCTCGCCTTCACCCTGATCGCCGTGGCCAAGGGCGAAGGCCAGGGCTACAAGGTCCGCGACGTGGCGAAGCTGCATGCAGTCGCCGATTATATGGGCATCCCGACAGCGGGGCGCACCAAGGAACGAGATCGCGCTCGACGTCGGCAACAAGGCGCTGGAGCAGTTTGGCCAGCAGCGCGGAGAGATCATCTGCACCGTCCGGGCCACGCCCAAGCGCCAGCAGTTGTGGCGCGAGCTTGGGCATCATGCCTCGCGGTGTCGACCGTCGAGGTGGTGGAGACGCTGCACCGCACCCACGAAGGGGTGGATCTGGATCCCGAGAACATCCTGGACCATGCGATGCGTACGTCGCTTGGCCGATGGATGGGGCGGTTCGATGCTGGCCACCGACATCTCGGACATCCTTTTCGGCACACCGGCTCCGGTCCAGACGCAGGCCAACCTTGGCGTGCTCAAAGACGACGAGGTGAACATCATCATCCACGGCCACGAGCCGACCCTGTCGGAGATGATCGTGGTCGCCTCCAGGATCCGGAGCTGATCGACTACGCCAAGACCAAGGGCGCCAAGGGCATCACCCTGGCCGGGATCTGCTGCACATCGAACGAGATCCTGATGCGCCATGGCATCCCGCCCGCCGGCAACTTCCTGCACCAGGAGCTGGCCGTCATGACCGGCGCGGTCGAAGCCATGGTCGTGGACGTGCAGTGCATCATGCAGGCACTGGGCAGCCTGGCCGAGAACTTTCACACAGAACTGATCACCACCTCGCGCAAGGCCAAGATTCCCGGCGCCGTGCACATGCAGTTCGACGAACACAAGGCCCTTGATTCGGCCAGGGAGCATCGTGCGCCGTGCAATTGACAACTACCCAAACCGGGGCAAGACGTCACATCCCCAGCTACAAGAGCGACGTTGTTGCCGGCTTCTCTCATGAGTACCTGCGCTACATGCAGGGCGGCTACTACCGGGGTTCGTTCCGCCCGCTCAATGACGCTGTCATTGCCGGCGCATCCGCGGCTT
The DNA here is from genome assembly GCA_963701775.1 of uncultured Chloroflexia bacterium. Taxonomy (GTDB): domain Bacteria; phylum Chloroflexota; class Anaerolineae; order JAAYZQ01; family JAAYZQ01; genus DAOQVR01. The sequence continues at coordinate 435,585 of CAVPBH010000015.1, read as the reverse complement.
GGCCGGCGTGGTCGGCTGCAACAACGCCCGCGTGACGCAGGATGAAGGCATCATCAACACCATTCGCGAGCTGATCGCCAACGACGTGCTGGTCGTGGTCACCGGCTGCGCTGGCCATGCTTCGGGCAAGCACGGCTATCTCGGCCCCGAGATGATGATGAACGCCGGACCGGGCCTGCGCGAAGTCTGCGAGGCGATCGGCATCCCGCCGGTACTGCACCTCGGCTCATGCGTCGACAACACGCGCATCCTCACGGTTCTGACGCAAGTCGCGACCGAAGGTGGCCTGGGCGAAGACATCGACGACATCCCTGCCGTCGGCATCTGCCCCGAGTACATGTGCGAAAAAGCCATCGCCATCGGCACCTACTGTGTGGCCTCGGGCGTCTACGTCATCTTTGGCGTCAGGCTCCCCGGTCGGCGCCAGTGAAGAGGTGACGCGCCTGATCTCCGAGGGATGGGAGAAGAAGGTCGGCGGCAAACTGGAATTCCACCCGAAGTGGGAGACCATTGTCGCCAAGAGCCTTGGAGCACATCGACAAGAAGCGTGCGGCGCTGGGCCTGGCCGTGTACGATCCCGCCCGCTTTGGCCAGAGCGGCGACGTTCCGCTGGACGCCTTCTTTGCCACTCCGCCGGAGGAGCGCAACCTGTACAGCCGCAAGGCTATGCGGAGTAGCCATATCCAGCGTCGACAGAGGCGGCCCGGTACAGTCCAAGCTCCGTGAGTAAGAAGGAGAAGGCATCAATGTCCCGATACATCGCGACCCGGGCCCTGCGCGGAGCCAACCTCATCGTCGAACGAGTTCGACGCGCTGCTCAATAAGGCGCTCCAGGAGCTCGGCCCGAACAAGGAGATCAAGTTCACCAATACCGCCTACTATCTCCCGGCAATCCTGGGCTACACGGGCATGGAGGTGAGCACACTAGGCGGCTTGAGGCCGGTGCTCGACCACTGCCGAACGCTGATCCATCCGGCCTCCCGGCGAGCAAGAACTGGCTGCCCTACCTGGGCGAGACCCTCGATGCCGGTGTCGCCACGCTGCTGGCCGAAGAAGCATCATGGGCCTCCGCTTTGCCTACGGGCCAGGAGCCACAGAAGATGCCGGGCCTGGAGCTTACGGGCTCCAGCGCTCCGGGCCGCGTGGCTACCTCAACGGCCCCATCGATGACATCCAGCTTCGAAGCTGGGGCATCCAGCTGGTGGACGGCCGCATGCCCGGCTTTGCCGCCATCATCGGCTGCGCCCGGACCAACCAGGCTGCCGTCGAGCTCGTCCGCCAGCTCCAGCTGCGTAACATCCTGATCTTCCTCAGCGGCAACGTCAACGGCCGGAGCATCATCCACCAGCTCATGGAAGAAGGCGTGGAGATGGGCTACGATACCTACATCGTGCCCTTTGGCCTGGATACCATCTCCACGGTCTATCCGCTGGGCTTTGCCACCCGCTCGGCACTGACCTTCGGCGGCATGAAGGGCGGCCAGGCGCGCGACATCCTGCTCTACAACAAGTACCGGGTCTTTGCCTTTGCCCTGGCCCTGGGCGAAGTGGACGACCTGAAGTACGCCACGGCCGCCGGGGCCATCACCTACGGCTTCCCGGTCATCGCCGACACGATCATCCCCGAGATCCGCCCACCGGCATCACCCAGTACGAGCATGTCATCTCGCATGCCGTGGGATGACATTGAAGGCGAGAACGACGCCGAGCGCGCGGCTCGCTTTGTGCAGCGGGCCATCGAAGTGCGCGGCGTCAAGATCAAGATCACCGAGGTCCCGATCCCCGTGCCCTACGGCTCGGCCTTTGAGGGCGAGCGCGTGCGCAAAGAGGACATGCGCGTCGAGTTCGGCGGCAAATACTGCACGTGCCTTCGAGTACCTGCGCATGGTCGACCTCGACCAGGTAGAGGACCACAAGATCGAGGTCATCGGACCCGACTTCGTCGATGCTCCCGAAGGGAGCGCCATGGACCTGGGCATCCTCGTCGAAGTGGCCGGCCGCAAGATGCAGGAGGATTTCGAGCCGGTGCTGGAGCGGCAGATTCACTACTTCATCAACGGTGCCAGCGGCATCCAGCACATCGGCCAGCGCGACATCGCCTGGATCCGCATCAACAAGGCGGCTGCAGAAAAGGGCTTCAGCCTCAAGCACTTTGGCGAGATCCTGTACGCCCGTCTCCAGGCCGACTTTGGCGCGATCGTCGACAAGGTGCAAGTCAGGCTCGTTACCGACAAGCCCTGCACGCAGAATGGCTCGAGCGAGCGCGGGCGGCGTACGACTACCGCAACAAGCGCCTGGCTGAAATGACGGATGAGGCAGTGGAAGAGTTCTACTCGTGCACCCTGTGCCAGAGCTTCGCCCCGAACCACGTGTGCGTGGTCAGCCCTGAACGCCTGGGCCTTTGCGGGGCCTACAACTGGCTCGACTGCAAGGCCAGCTACCAAATCAACGCCACCGGCCCCAACCAGCCTATTCAGAAAGGACGCGCTCTGGACGAGTGGCGCGGTGTCTTTGACAAGATCAACGACTTCGTCAACCAAGCCTCTCACGGCGCCATCGAGAACGTTACAATGTACTCGATCATGGAGACACCCATGACCTCTTGCGGCTGCTTCGAGTGCATCATGATGATCCTTCCGCTGTGCAACGGGTTCATGGTCGTCAGCCGCGAAGACCCGAGCATGACCCCGGCGGGAATGACCTTCTCCACCCTGGCAGGAATGGCCGGTGGTGGGCTCCAGACACCCGGCGTCATGGGCCATGGCAAGTACTTCATCGCCAGCAAGAAGTTCATCCGCGCCGATGGAGGCCTCAAGCGGATCGTGTGGATGTCCAGTTTCCTGAAGCGCACCATGGCCGAGGAGCTCAGAGAAGCCGCCATTCTGGCCGGCGACCCTGACCTGATCGACAAGATCGCTGACGAGACCGTGGCTACCACAGAAGAGGAAGTGCTTGCCTACCTTGAGCAGACAGGCCATCCTGCACTCGCGATGGATCCGTTGATGTAGATGGCGGTGTGACAGCCAGGCCCGGAAGTCTGGCTGCCGAGGGGCGGATAACCGTGCCAAGGATGACCAAGAATCGGTGCGTCTAGTAGACCAGCAGCAAGGAGTGATTCCCTTGCTGCTGGTTGTTCTCCGGGGAGGGCCAAGAATCGGCATTTGCCGGCGGTCCAGCGAGCTTCCCGGCCAACCTACCAGTGACTGAAAGGAGGACGTATGCCAGCTTCTGTTGAGATACCAAGAGAAAAATGGACGGGCACCATCAGGGAAGTCACCCTGGGCGCCACTCCCGCCCAGGGAGGCACTCGCTCCCGGACGGTAACAGTGGGAGGCGAGACCACCCTGCCCTTCCTGCACTTCGAAGGCACCATACCGCACGCACCGGTTATCGGTGTCGAGGTACAGGAGCTCTTCCCCGCAGACTGGTCTCCCATACTGCAAGAAGTGTGGGGGGATGCCGCGAAGGATCCTGCAACCTGGGCACAGAAGGCCGAGGAGATGGGCGCCGCGCTGATCATGCTTCGCCTGCGCGGCACCGACGCACAAGGCAAGAGGACAGCCCCTGCACAGGCAGCTGCAGCGGTCAAAGCGATTCTGGCAGCAACCGGATTGCCGCTCATCGTGCGTGGTCCGGGTCAGGCCGAGGCCGACAACGAGCTGCTGGTCGCCGTCGCCGAGGCGGCACCCGGAGAGCGCCTCGCGCTTGGCCTATGCGAGGACAAGAACTACCGGACCATCGTGGCCGCAGCCTTGGCTCACGGTCATCTTGTCATCGCCAGCTCACCCATTGACGTCAACCTGGCCAAGCAGCTCAATATCCTGATCAGCGACATGCGGATGCCCCTCGACCGTGTCTTGATGGACCCTACTACCGGCGCCCTAGGCTATGGCCTGGAGTATTCCTACTCCGTAATGGAGCGACTGCGTCTAGCCGCCCTCACAGGCGACGGCATGACGCAGCAACCCATGATCTGCTTCGTCGGAGAGGAGAGCTGGCGCCAGAAGGAATCGCGCACGGCGAAGGGTGTTCCTACCCAGTGGGGAGAGCTTGGCAAGCGCGGCATCACCTGGGAAACCGTGACTGCCACGGCACTGCTGGAGTCGGGTGCGGACATCCTGGTCTTGCGGCACCCTCACGTCATTGGCGTGATCCACGACACCATCAACCGTCTGATGGCGCACTAGGAGGAGGATAGCCGAAATGGCACTGTCAGGACTCGAAGTCTACAAACTGCTGCCCAAGACAAACTGCAAGGAATGTGGCTTCCCCACATGTCTTGCCTTTGCTATGAAGCTGGCGGCCAAGCAAGTTGAGTTGGATGCCTGCCCTTATGTCTCGCCCGCAGCAAAGGACGCACTGTCTGCCGCATCCGCGCCACCCATCAGGCTTGTCAAGCTTGGCTCAGGAGCGCACGAGTTCCAAGTCGGAAACGAGACAGTCATGTTCAGGCACGAGAAGACCTTCTTCAACAAGCCGGGCCTTGCGTTACGCATCAAGGATACCGAGCCGGCCGATACCATCGCACTGAAGGTCGACCAAGTCAGCGCCTACAGTGTGGAACGCGTAGGGTTCCAGATGACGTTCGGCGCCATCGCCATTGAGAACGCCTCCGGTGACGCAGCCACCTTCGCGGCAGTCGTGCAGGCAGTTCGCGCCAGAACGGAGCTTCCCTTTGTGCTTATGGCGACGAGTGCCGATGCCATGAAAGCCGCCCTCGACAAAGAGGGGGGGCAAAAGCCCCTGATCTATGCCGCCACAGCCGGCAACTGGGAAGCCATGGCCGCTCTCGCCAAGGGTGTTGGCGCCTCCTTGGCGGTTCACAGCCAGGACGGCCTGGACGAGTTGGCAGATCTGACCAAGAAGCTCGGGGATGCGGGGGTCACCGATCTTGTCCTCGATCCAGGCAGCCGTGACCTGGGAGCCTCTCTCGCGCAGATCACCCAATTGCGGCGGCTTGCGCTCAAGAAGAGCTTCCGTCCACTCGGTTTCCCCATCATCACCTTCCCTGGCGAAGTGGCCGATACAGCGGACGCAGAGACAGTCGCCGCCGCGCAGTACATCGCCAAGTATGCCGGCATTGTGGTTGTCGACCACTTCGACCCGGCGGTGGCCTACCCACTCCTTACGCTCCGTCTGAACATCTACACGGATCCACAGAAGCCCATCTCCGTAGAGCCCGGCCTGCGGGAGTTCAACAACCCGACCGCTGCCTCTCCACTCCTGGTTACCACCAACTTCTCGCTGACCTACTTCAGCGTAGCCGGTGAGCTGGATGGCAGCGGGATGCCCGCATGGCTCCTGATCTGCGACGCCGAGGGACTGAGCGTGCTCACAGCTTGGGCGGCTGGCAAGTTCGATGCCGATACGATCGCCAAGGGTGTCAAGACCTTCGGAGTTGCCGACAAGCTTGCCCACAAAAAGATCACCCTCCCCGGCCACGTTGCCGTGCTCTCCGGAGAGTTGGAGGAAGCGCTTCCGGGATGGGAGATCCTCGTCGGGCCACGTGAAGCAGTCGACATTCCGGCGTACCTTAGGACCTGGAAGTAATCACAGTGCGGGAAGTGTGGCGGCAGCAAGCTACACGCCACACTTCCCGCAAGCTGCGCCTTCGGAGTGAGGGCGGATAAGAATCGATGGCGCAAGAAGCCACCGAGCACAGGGGTCTGGCCAACGTCGCCTTCCTGCCCACGGGCCAGGCTGCCCAGGTTGAGATCGGAACGCTCCTGGCCGACGCCGCGGTGCGAGCCGGCGTGGTTCTCAACCTGCCGTGCGGCGGGCAGGGCCGCTGCGGCCGCTGCCGCGTCAGAATCGAGCGCGGCGCCATTAGCCACCGCAGTGGAGCGCGGGTCTCCCCCACAGACCAGGCGGATGGCTGGGTGCTTGGCTGCCAGGCAGTTGTCAAGGGCGATGCCGTTGTCTTCGTGCCGGAGCAGGACAAAACCGACGTCGAGTTCGCCGCCAAGCCGGCCGGTGCAGAGAGGATTGCGCTCGCGGCAGAGTATGCCGGCGAAATCGATCCGAGCATCCTGCGAGTCCATCTCTCCATTGCTCCTCCAAGCCTGGCAGACCAGACAACCGACTGGGACCGTCTCAAGCGCGAGCTCGCAGTACAGCATGGCATTCACAACGTTACCTGCGGCCTCCCCTCTCTCCGAACCTTGAGCCGGGACCTGCGCGAGGCAGAGTGGAACGTAACCGCCGTGCTTGACCTGGGCGATCCCATCCTTAGCCCCGGCCTCGGGCCGAGGCTGGTCGACGTGCTGCCCGGCGACCAGTCAGACCGAAGCTACGGCGTGGCGATAGATATCGGAACCACATCCAACGTCATCTACCTAGTCGATCTCAAGAAGGGCCGCGTCCTGGACAGAGCTTCGGCCTACAACGCCCAGATCTCGGTAGGCGAGGACGTCATCTCGCGCATTGTCTTCTCGCAGACTCGTGACGGTCTGCAGCGCCTCCAGAAGCTCGTCCTAAAGACACTCAATGGGCTACTGGAGGAGCTGACTACACGCAACCAGATTCCCAACCGCGAGATCACCAAGGCAGTCGTAGCCGGCAATACTACCATGATCCAGATGTTCCTCGAGCTGGATCCCCGCTACATCCGCGAGATGCCCTACATCCCTACCCTCAGCCAGCCGATCCCCGTGACCGCCGAGGAAGTCGGCCTGAACATCAGTCCCCAGGCAACCATCGACTGCCTGCCCGTGGTCGGCGCCTATGTTGGTGCCGACATCACTGCTGGAGTCCTCGCCTCGGGCATCAACAAGACTGATGCGCTCACGCTCTTCATCGACGTCGGGACAAACGGCGAGATCGTCTTGGGCAACCAAGACTGGCTTCTCACCTGTGCGGCATCGGCCGGCCCCGCTTTCGAGGGCAGTGGCGTCCGGCATGGCATGCGTGCCACGGCCGGCGCGATCGAAGAGATCTGGATTGACCAGCGGAGCTACGAGCCCACCTATCAGACCATTGGCCAGCTGCCAGCGCGCGGGATGTGCGGCTCCGGCATGATCGGTCTTCTGGCCGAGCTGTTCATCACGGGCGTCATCGACAAGGCCGGCAAGGTCAAGCGCGACTTGCCAACCCCTCGCGTGCGGGTGGGTGACCATGGAGGTGAGTACGTGGTCGCCTGGGCAAGCCAGTCGGGCACCGGAACCGATATCGTGATCACCGAGGTCGATGTTGAGAACCTCTTGCGCACCAAGGGAGCCATCTATGCCGGCTTCTCCGTCCTTGTTCAGAGTGTGGGCCTGGAGCTGGCCGACGTCGAGCAGGTGCTCATTGCCGGTGCGTTCGGGCAATACATCAATATCGAGAAGGCGATTCAGATCGGCCTACTGCCCGACATGCCATGGGGTCGCTTCCGCTACCTGGGCAATACTTCGGCGCTTGGCGCCTTCTACTCCCTGGTCTCCCGGCAGATGCGCCGCGAGATGCTTGAAGTCGCGAAGAAGATGACGTACCTCGAGCTCTCGGCCGACAATACCTTCTATCACCAGTTCATGTCGGCCCTCTTCCTGCCCCACACCGATCTTTCGACCTTTCCTTCGGTCATGCGGCTGCTCGAGAAGCAGCCCAACCAACCGTAGCCGCAGATACCTATTCCGGGAAACACCAAGGAGGCGATACGAAATGTACATCATCGGTGAGAATATCCAGGTTCTGTCCCCAAGGGTCAAGGAAGCAATCGCCAACCACGATGCATCCTACATCAGGCAGTCTGCCCGCGCCCAAGTGGAGCACGGCGCGAGCATGGTCGACGTGAACATCGGCCCGCGCAAGAAGGATGGCGTCGAGGTCATGCCCTGGCTGATCGAAGAGATCTACCAGGAGATCGGGCCGTTCCCGCTGTCGCTCGACACCACCAACGCCTCGGCGATCGAAGCCGGCCTCAAGAAATGCAGAGAGCTGGGCATCACCGCCATGATCAACTCCACATCGGCCGATCCCGACCGCTTGAACGTCACGATGCCCCTTGCTGCGCAGTATGGATCCAAGATCATTGCCCTGTCGATGGACAAGAACATCCCGGCGACGGCCGATGGCCGCGTCCAGCTCGCCATGGAGGTCCTGATCCCGAAGGCGGAGGAGCTGGGCATTCCCATGCACGACATCTATCTCGACCCCTTGGTCCTCACCGTCAACGGGTGCCAGGACCACGGCCCAGAGACAATCAACGCCATCCGCTCCTTCAAGATGCTCTGGGATCCTTCTCCCATGACCACCGTGGGCCTGTCCAACATCTCCAACAGCGTGCCCCACGAGGGCCGCAGCCTTCTCAATCGCACCTACCTTGTCATGCTGCTGGCCACCGGCCTTGATTCCGCGATCGCCGATCCACTCGACCTGGCGCAAAACGAAGCTATTCGCATCGTCGAGCAGCGCGACGAAAGCACCGGCGTGGGTCGCGCATACGTGGCACTCTACGATACAGTGGCTAGCATGGAGGAATTCACGCCCGACCACGTGGACATGAAGGATCCCGACCAGGTCGCCATCTACAAGACCGTCCGCATCCTCGAGAACAAGGTTATCTACGCCCACAGCTACCTGGCCAACTAGCCTGGCCGAGGTAGGTTGATCGTACGTGCTCCGTTCGCCATTCCGGCGCGACAAGACGCCTGCGCCGGAATGGCTAGGGGTGTTTGACAGGCGCCATACCCTATGGTAGGATTTCTGCTTGGACGACCGCTTAGCGTGAAGGGCGGTCATCGAAAGGATGAAAACATGAACACGACAAAATGGATCGTACTTGCCCTTCTGGCAGCGGTGCTGATCTTGGGCGCGGCTGCCTGCGGCGGGGCAGAGCCTACCACACCTCCCGAGGCCCAACCAACCAAGATCAAGGGGGGAGAGCCCACCACTTCCGGGCAAGCGGAAGCGACCAAGGCCCCGGCAACCGGCGCTGCCAACACGCCATTGCCGGAGGCGACCGCTGAGGAAGAGGCGACCTTGGACCTCTCCAGCATCTCCAAGGATAAGCTGGACAGCTATCGCTCGGTCACGACGATCGTCCTGACTGGAGCCAAGGACGACAAGGAGGTCGAGGAATCGATTGAAGTCAAGGTGGAATACACACGCGATCCCCTCGCGCAGCACATCACGATGTCGACGGCTAGTAGCGAGATACTCACCCAGACGGGGACCATCGAGATGTACCAGGTCGAGGGTATGCAATACATGCAGTACGGCGACCAGTGGATCAGCTCCCCAGTGACAGATACGTCGTCCCTCGACACACAGGGACTCATCTCGGGTGAGGATCTACTCAACGATGCTTGCGGCTGGAAGAAGGCAGGGAAAGAGAGTCTGGATGACGTCAGGGTTCAGCACTGGACCCTGCCAGAGACCGCAACTGACGAGTGCTTCGCTGCCCTCGAGCTCCAGGAGGCGGGCGAGATCACCGCTGCCGGAGGCGACCTGTACATCGCGATCGACGGCAACTACGTCGCCAAGATGGACATCTACTTCGAGGGAACCGGGCTGTACCTCTTTGGCACGGAGGCCGCGACCTCCAGTTTGGATGGGCGCACGGACATAAGCTACACGATGTCCGACGTGAACCAGCCGATCACGATCGAGGTGCCCGAGGCCGCTCTCGCGGCGAGTGCACTCCCGGAGGACATTCCCCTTCCGCCCGATGCAGAAGGCGCAAGCCAGATGTTCGGGATGATCAGCTTTTCGTCGGCGAGCACCCCGGCCGAAATCAGCGAGTTCTACACGACTGAGATGCCCGGCTACGGCTGGACGGCGGGCGACGTCAGCGAGTTCAGCGGAATCTACACGCTCGACTTCTCCAAAGAAGGCAAAAAGGCCAGCTTCATGATCAGCGCTGACCAGAACGGCAAGACCACCGTGCTGGTGACCGTCCAAGAGGAATAGCCCGTTCGTCTCTGCGGGCAAGTCGCAATTCGTGCACGCGAGGCCGTGCCCGGCGCCGGGTGCGGCCTCGTTCATGCCAGATACGAGGCGCCGAAGCCGCCGGCCAAGGCTGCCTCTCCACATCATCGGGTGAGGGTAGAAACGTGAAAGTCCTGGTAACAAACGATCAGCTCTGCATCGGTTGCCGGCTGTGCGAGGACGTATGCTCGCATGCCTGGTACAAGGAGGTCAACCGCGGCAAGTCGTCCATTCATATCGGCAGCCTCGGCAATGCCAGTTGGGGGATGTCCGTCTGCAATCAGTGTGGCAAGTGCATCGAGATCTGCCCCACGCAGGCCTTGTCGCGCGACAAAAGCGGCGTCGTCCGGCTCAAGAAAGACCTGTGCGTAGGCTGCCTCTCCTGCGTTGGCTTCTGCCCAACGCTCACCATGTACTTTCACTCTGACCACGTTGAGCCAATCAAGTGCATCTCCTGCGGCCTGTGCGCCAAAGAATGCCCGGTCGGCGCACTCAGCATCGAGGAGCTCTAGGGATAGGAGACCGAAATGTTCGCACCCCAGACACCAAAGGAACGAGCCGAAGCTATCCAGGCCGCACATCGTGTCCTGGCCGAGCTCCGCTACGAGCCACAGCCCGTGGCCAAAGGGTATGCCGGCCGCACTCTGCACGTAGACGTCTCGGCAAACCAGATCTCCATCAAGCCGGTGGATGACTGGATGCGCAACACATTCATCGGCGGCCGTGGATTCGATCTCTGGCTGCTCTGGAATGCAGTGACAAGATCGACCAGGTGGGACAGCCCCGAAAACGAGATCGTCATCTCATCTGGCCCGATCGGAGGCATCACCCAGTACCCAGGCACCGGCAAGTCCATCGCTGCCGCCATCTCCCCACTAACTGGCACCGTCATCGACAGCAACGTCGGCGGGCACTTCGGTCCGCTGCTCAAGTTCGCCGGATTCGACGCCATCGAAGTACAGGGTATCGCCGCCGAGGAAGTCATCGTTTTCGTCGACGGCAACGCGGGCCTGATCCAGATCTTGGCCGCGCCCGAGGAGTCCGTCAACAGCAATCTCCTCGCGGAGGAGATGGTCGCGGTATTCGGCAAGACCCCACAGGAAAAGCAAGGGGTCACGTCCGTGTCGGCCGGCGTCGGGTCAGAGCACACCCTGATCGGTTGCCTCAACTTCTCCTTTTGGGATCCCAGGCGCCAGCTCGCCAGGCTCAAGCAGGCCGGCCGTGGAGGCATCGGTACGGTCCTCCGCCGAAAGCACGTCAAGGCACTGGTCGTCAAGTACGTGGGCCTCAAGGGCGACAGCAACGGCCCCGCCGATCTCGATCTGATCCAGCGAACCGGCGCTACGATGCACCGCGAGATCTATGAGCGCGATCCAATCATGTTCACGATGCGTTTGGATGGCACCAACCATCTCACCAAGATCATGAACGACTACGACATCCTGCCGGTGCACAACTTCCGCTACGGCGCCCATCCCGAGGCCCACCACATCTACTCGGAGCACTTCCAGAAGTACTTCGACTACAGCTCGCCCGACGGCTGTTGGTATGGCTGCACCCTGGCCTGCGCCAAGGTTGCGACCGGCCTGGAGCTGCACACCGGACCGCTCAAGGGCCAAAGCGTGACCGTCGATGGGCCCGAATATGAGACGGTAGCCGGCATTGGCGCAAATTGCGGCATCTGGGATGCCCACGCCGTCCTGGAAGCGAACTTTTACTGCGACGCCTATGGTATCGACACAATCTCGTTCGGCACCGGTGTAGCCTTTGTCATGGAATGCTTCGAAGAGGGCATCCTCAGCCAGGCGATCACGGGCGGGCTTGACCTCCACTTTGGAAACGGCGACGCGATGCTCGAGCTCCTGCACCAGATGGGCCGCGGCGAGGGTTTTGGCGTGATCGTCGGCCAGGGTATCCGACGAATGAAAAGGATCTTCGCTGAGCGGTACGGTGCCGATCCTGCCTTCCTCCAGGACATTGGTATGGAGGTCAAAGGTCTCGAGTACAGCGAGTACGTCACGAAGGAATCGCTGGCGCAACAGGGGGGCTATGGGCTCGCCAACAAGGGGCCACAGCACGACGAGGCATGGCTCATCTTCATGGATGCAGTCAACAACCAGATCCCAACCTTCGAGGACAAGGCCGAGGCGCTCCACTACTTCCCCATGTGGCGCACCTGGTTTGGGCTCAACGGCCTGTGCAAGCTGCCCTGGAACGACGTCGAGCCGGGCGACAACCGGGCCCGCTACCAAGGCATCGAAGCCGCCAAAGTGCCGGAGCACGTTCGGAATTATGTGAATCTGTTCACGGCCATGACCGGGCGCACCGACGTCAAGACGGGGGACGACCTCGTCCGGCTGTCAGAGGTGGTCTACAACTTCCAGCGCCTCTTCAACCTCAAGATGGGATTCGGCACCCGCGAGCACGACGCCATCCCCTACCGCTCTGCCGGGCCGGTAACCGACGCCGAGTACGATAGTCGCGCCGAGCGTTACGACGCCCAACTGCGCAGCCAGGTGGGCATCGATCCCTCTGCCATCCCAACAGTCGAGAAGCGTCTGGCGCTGCGCCGCCACCGCGAGGCCCAGTACGAGACGCTCATAGACGCGGTATACGCGCGGCGCGGCTGGGATGCAAACGGCATTCCTACTCTGCAGACGGCACGTTCGCTGGGCATCGACATCCCAGAGATCGTCCGGCTCATCAAGGAGAGCACTTCGCGCGCCGGCTAGCCGGCAAGGCAGGCGAGGGCGCAAAGGGATCTCAGTCCTCTGCGCCCTTGTCCGCCCGGTGCTCACGAGGCAATCATGATCTCTGTGAACGACAAATGGGAAGTGCAGTGGAGGCCGGGGGCAACTATTCGGGGAGTGCTGACCGATCTCGGCTTCACTCACGCCGTTGTAGTCGTCTCGGTGAACGGTCTCCTGGTGCCGCCTGCTGACTATGACACCCACCCGGTAGCAGACGGGGATTCTGTCAAGGTAATCCACATTATCGGAGGCGGCTGAGTCCAGGCTTTTCGCTGCGCCTCAGTTCGTCCCCAGCACGTCCAGCCCTCGCCGCACCCACTCCGGGTCCAGTCTTGCCAGCCGTTTCTTTCTGAGGTTCTCGCGCATGATCCATCTCACGTCGGGGTCACTGCTTCGAAGCCAGTGCTCCATTCTCCCCATCCCGGACTCGGGCAAAGCGACAACGGCCACGCTCCAGCAGTAGCCGAGCCCCTGGCGCAGCGCCCGGAAATCCTCGCTCCGTCGCTCGCCCTGACTCACGACCGACGTGGTGATGGCATCCAAGATGTCCAGCACACGCATGGCGTGCTCGGCCCGCAGCAGGAGACGTGGTTCAGCCAGGGAAGCGGCGGCTGCGCGTTGCTCCAAAGGCGTGCCGGCGCTCCAGCGGTGCATTGCATCAAGAAGTGCATGCATGTCGGAGTCACCCCAAGTCTGGAGTGCCATGGCGACGGCTTCGCGGACGCGCCAGCGAGGATCAGAGGCAAGGCGCCGTAACTCCGGAAGAACTGAGAGCTCGCCTTCAGCCAGAATCCGCCCCAGGCCCAGCACCCCACATGCGGCCAGGAAGACCTGCGGCGTGTTGGTTGCGGCTACATTGGGACCAAAGGCTATGTAGCGCAAGAAGAGCTCGCCGTTCCCCTCCAGCGCCACCGCGTGTGCTAGCTCAAGGTTGGCTCGCGGTCCCGGCAGGCCCGATTGCCCCAACAGGAAGGTGTCCCACTCTGTCATGCTCCGCAGCGTGGCACGGTAGGAATCGATCTTGCTCATGGTACCGCGTGGCCGGGTCCGTCTGGGCTCGCTTCCGGCTCCTCCGCAGCTTCAGTCTGCTCTTCCGCCTCGGTCTCACCCTGCGCCTCGACCTCAGCCACCGTCTCGGTCACGGGTTCGGCTTCGGGCTCACCCTGCGCGTCGGCCTCAGCGACTGCCTCGGCCACCGGTTCAGCCTCCGATGCACCCTGCGCGTCGGCCTCAGCAACTGCCTCGGACTCGGCCTCGATCATCTGCTCAGGTTCCGGTTCAACCTGCGCTTCAACCTCAGCCTCCCCGACTACATCTTCGGCTTTCGGCGCTCCCTGGACTTCGGCCGCAGTCCCTGCCTCAGCCACCTGCTCGGCTTTCGCCTCGCCCTGCACCTCGGCGTCGGGCATGGTGGGCTGCTCTGTGACCCGAGCCTCTTGCTGGTCAGCGGCAGCATCTGCCCTGGAAGTCATGGCTTCCTTCTTGCCCGTCGACAGCACCGCCCCTGCAATCGTCTTGGCCTGGGCCAGTTGCTCTCTTGTGACGTCCGCCCCACTTAGGTCAGCCCCTCTCAGGTCGGCCCCCTTGAGGACGGCCTGCCCCAGCCTTGCGCCACGCAGTACTGCCCGGCAGAGGTTCGCGTTGCTCAGGTCCGCGCCCTCGAGGTCGCAGCCGGTGAGCCGGGCGCAGGTCATCTGCGCGCCGTCCAGCCGCGCACCCTTCAGCACCGCTCCTGTCAGGTTGCTCCAGCTAAGATGGGTCCCTCGCAGGTCTGCACCCGTCAGGTTCGCCTTCGACAGGTCCGCCCCGCTTACCTCGGACTCAGCCAGGTTAGCCCACCTCAAGTCAGCGCTGCTCAAGTTCGAGCGAATGGCATTCGCCTTGTACAGGTTCGCCCAGCGGAGGTCGGCCCCGCTCAGATCGGCACGAACCAACCAGAGTGGCTTGGATGAATTGATGAGCAGATAGAGCTGTTGACGCGTGAATTCCATGGTACCCTCCTCTCAGCCATCGCGACTGCCGGCCTGATCTTGCGCGGCTTGCCTACCCATCATAGCACCGTCCGCATGCATCGGCAAGACCACGAACCAAGACAAGACCGCAGCAGCCCCACCACTCCCCAAGATTAACCTCCGAACCACAACACAAGTCAGCCAATCCGATTGGCAATTTGGGCAGATTCGGCTAGAATGTGTACGTGCACTCAGGTGCGGCTTGCCAGGTCGCTGCAGGCCACCCGGGTGACCACAATCCCATCGGAGGTGCAATGATGCGTCGATCTATGGTAGTGCAGGCGCTCGTACGCGCCGCAATGATCCTCGTCATGGTGGTCGGGCTGGCCCTGCCGGCAGCAGCCACCCATGCCCAGTCGGTGGACAACTCCACCCCCAGGCTCCTCCTTTCAGCCAGGACTGGTCCAACACCGGGCTGATCACAATCAACGACGACTGGTCCGGCGTGCCGGGCATTGTGGGCTACCTGGGCGACTACACGCCCAGTTCGCCGACCGACGTTGACCCGCGGACACTGCTCGCCGACTATCCGTCCGTAGCCATCGATGTGAATGCGAACAAGACCAATCCAAACACCTATACCACCGGCGGTGTCGCCGAGTTCGAAGACTGGCTGGCCGTAGCCATGCAGGGCTCGGGGACGGCGGACGCGCCCTTCCTGCTCTTCTACTTGGACACCACGGGCCTGACCAGCATGCAGGTCTCCTACAACCTGGTCGACATTGACGGCGCAGCGGACAATGCCGTCCAGCAGGTGGCCCTTCACTATCGTGTCGGTAGCAGCGGAAGCTATACGAATCTGCCAGGCGGCTACGTCGCCGATGCTACGGAAGGACCCAGCCTTACGGGAAAGACCACGGCCATCAACGTCACTCTGCCGGCAGACGCGGACAACCAGCCCCTGGTCATGCTGCGTGTCATGACGACGAATGCCACGGGCAGCGACGAGTAGGTGGCGAATCGACGACATCGTGATCACGGGCATGGCCGACAATCAGGCCCCCATGGTCACATCGGTGGATCCGCCCGGCGGGGCAACGGATGTGGCCGTCGACGCCCACCTGGCCGTCACCTTCAGCGAGCCGGTGACGCTTGACTCATCCTGGTTCGACATCACTTGCACTCTCAGCGGCGCTCACACCGCGGCGGTGTCGGGCAGCCCAGAGACCTATGCCCTCGATCCCGATGTCGACTTCTCCAACGACGAGACGTGCACCGCCACCATCTATGCTTCCGCCGTACACGATATGGACGCCAATGATCCGCCCGATGGCATGGATGCGGACTATGTGTGGGACTTCCAGGTCGTCGCCGCCGGCAATCTTGCCCCGACCGTGGCCAGCACCGACCCACAGGACGGAGCAACCGGCGTGGCGCTGGATGCGAACCTCTCAATCACGTTCAGTGAGGAGGTCTACCTCAACGCCGGCTGGTTCTCTGTGGTCTGCACTGTCAGTGGGCCGCACAGCTCCACCCATTCCGGCGGGCCCCTCACATTCGTCATCGATCCGGACACCGACTTTTCGGGCGGTGAGAGCTGTACGGTGACGGTTTTCGGCTCCGCCGTCCACGATGTGGACGCCGACGACCCGCCCGACACCATGGAGGCCGACTACGAGTGGTCCTTTGAGACCGTCGTCCCCCTCCCACCGATCATTATCAATGAGCTAGATGCCGACCAGGTCAGCACGGACACCTACGAGTTCATTGAGCTGTACGACGGCGGCGCCGGCCCGACATCGCTCGACGGACTAGTTGTCGTCTTCTACAACGGAAGTAGCGACCAGTCCTACCGCGCCGAGGATTTGGACGGCTACAGTACGGATGCCAATGGCTACTTTGTCCTTGGCAACACACTCGTGCCCGGCGTTGACAAGGTTTTCCCGAACGACACCCTGCAAAACGGGCAGGACGCTATCGCGCTCTATGTCGGGAATGCCTCGGACTTTCCCACCAACACGCCTGTCACGACGGCCAACCTCGTCGACGCCATCGTCTACGACACCAGCGATGCCGATGACCCGGGCCTGCTGGTGCTGCTGAACCCGGATCAGCCCCAGGTGGACGAGAACGGGGGAGGGAGCAGCACAACGCACTCGAACCAGCGCTGCCCGAATGGATCAGGTGGGCAGCGCAACACCTTCACTTATCTGCAGGACGCACCAACCGCCGATGGCCCCAATGACTGCTACATTCCCCCGCCCGAAGCCTGCGGTGACCCCTACACCCCGATCTACCAAATCCAGGGCAGCGGCCTCACCAGCCCAGTAGTGGGCACAGAGGTCGCGCTCGAAGGTGTAGTCGTCGGCGATTTCCAGAACAACGGCCTGGCGGACAACGGCGACCTGAACGGCTTCCACGTCCAGGCTCCTGCCCCCGGTGATAGCGATCCGGCGACCTCCGATGGGGTCTTCGTATACTACCCCTCAGGTACGACCGATGTGGCAATCGGCGATGGCGTCCGGGTGCGCGGTACCGTCTCCGAGTTCAACGGAATGACCGAGGTCACCGTCAGCCAGATCTGGCTCTGCTCGGCCGGCAACTTCGTGGCCGCGACGCCCATCTCCCTGCCGCAAGTGACGGTCGACGAGTATGAGCCGTACGAGGGCATGCTGGTGACCTTCCCAGACACCCTCTACATCTCCGAGTACTTTAACTTCGACCGCTACAACGAGATGGTGCTGACTGCCCAGCGCCAGAACACGCCGACGGCCGTGTACGAGCCAGGATCACCCGAGCAAGCTGCCCTGGCGGCATCCAATCTGCGAAAGCGCATCACATTGGACGACGGGCGCACGACGCAGAACCCCGATCCGGCGCTGCATCCCAACGGCGCCATCTTTGACATGAGCAACCTCTTCCGCGGCGGCGACGCGCTGACCAATGTGACCGGAGTGCTCGACTACAGCTTCAGCCTCTACAGGATCCAGCCGGTGCAGGGCGCGGACTACACGCCGGTGAATACCCGCCCCGCGGCGCCGGATGATGTGAGCGGCAGGCTCAAAGTTGCCTCCTTCAACCTGCTGAACTACTTCACCACCATCGACACTGGCGTGTTCATCTGCGGTCCGGCTGGTAACCTGGAGTGCAGAGGAGCCGACACCGCAGAGGAGTTTACTCGCCAGCGGGACAAGATCATCTCCGCCCTCGTAGGCATGAGCCCCGATGTAGCCGGACTGGTAGAGATGGAGAACAACCCGGCTGACGTGCCCGCGGCGGACCTTGTGAGCGGCCTCAACGACGTGCTGGGTGCCGGGACATACGACTACATCCCCACCGGCGCGATCGGGACAGACGCAATCCGGGCGGCCATCATCTACAAGCCTGCCTCCGTCACACCACTGGGGGCCTTCGCGATCCTCGATTCCACCGTCGATCCCCGATTCCTCGACACGAAGAATCGCCCGGTGTCTGGCACAGTCCTTCCAGGAGAACGGCACAGGCGAAGTCTTCACCGTCGCCGTCAACCACCTCAAGTCCAAGGGCTCGGACTGCAATGACGTAGGGGACCCCGACCTGGGCGACGGCGCCGGCAACTGCAACCTGACGCGTATGCACGCTGCAGAAGCCCTCGTCGACTGGCTGGCGGGCGATCCCACGGGCAGCGGCGACCCAGACGTGCTGATCCTGGGCGACCTGAACTCCTACGACAAGGAAGACCCGATCGACGTCCTTCTGGCTGGTGGCTACACCGACCTGGAGAGCCATTTCCACGGCGAATTCGCCTACAGCTACCTCTTTGACGGCCAGTTGGGTTACCTGGACTACACCATGCCCAATGCTGCCCTGTTCGACCAGGTTACTGGCATGACAGTGTGGCACATCAACGCCGACGAGTCCGATCTGATCAACTACGACATGGACTATAAGCTGCCCGCTCAGGATGCGCTCTACGCGCCCGACGCCTACCGCTCGGGAGACCACGATCCGCTGATCGTGGGCCTGAACCTCTGTGAGCCGGTGCACGACGCCGAGTTCATGTGGGATCCGATCGAGCCGCTCGTGCACCAAGAAGTGTTCTTCATGGGTTGGGCCGGGGGCAGCGAGCCGCTGACCTATGCTTGGGACTTTGGGGACGGCGGTGGAAGCGGCGGTGCGGTGGCGTATCACACGTACGACACGCCCGGTGACTACCTGGTGACCATGACTGTCAGCAATGGATGTGGTCAACAGGTGGTGCAGCACACCGTCAGCGTGACGTCGCTGGGCACAATGCACATTCAGCGGATAGACATGGGCTACATCGACTTTGACCTGGGACGCTACGTGGTGATCGAGCCGGGCGCGCGTCGTTGACACGTCGGGTAGCCCGGTGCTCGGTGCGACTGTCAACGCCGAATGGACCTCACCCAACGGCACACCGACCGCGCAGAGCCGGCTAACCAACCTCAGAGGATTTGCCGGCTTCAAGGTGAAGACGAAGCGAGTGGGTTTGTGGCAGTTGTGCGTGACCAACGTCGACCTTGCGGGCTGAATCTATGACCCAGACGCCAACCTGGAGACCTGCGACACGATCTCGATTCCGTAACCACATAGAGAACGCCGCATGGTGCGCGGCAGCATTGGGAAGAGCCGCACCTGGCAGGTCTTGGACCTGCCAGGTGCGTCGTCTCTGGCGTAAAGCCTGTGGCTGAGGAAACACAGCAAGGCGACGCTGGCGAAGCTAGCTACTCACCTGAGGTCCCCCACCAAACGACTTCGATGGACCGGTCCCCAGCGGAGCAGGAGCACACTTGGAACTCCACTACCCGACCTTGGCTCCAGACACCGAACCTTGGCACCAGGCCACCTAGCACACATACTATGCCGAGATGCGATTTTTCCGGGAAACAATTATCGCAGACAGGAGCCGAGCCTCCCCGCCCTTGAGGGAATGGTAGGTGGTGATGGACGCCAGCGATGGAGGGTTTCAGCGAGGGCGACATCGCGCGCCTGCTGGGGCAGCCGCTGGGCACGGTCAACACCCGGCTCGTGCGGGTGCGAAAGCGCCTGGCCGTGGAGGCTGGTGGTCCAGCCGGCGGAGGCGACGATGCTGGTGAGGGCGACGAGGGCCTGGGTGGGGGCGGTGTGGTTCTGTGACGGGTTGTGGAGTGCGAGGTGGGGTATGTGCATGCTGGTAGGATTGTAGCGGTTCTGTGGGTTGGGTGCAAGGGAAGCGGAGGGCGGGGCGGTGGTGATGATAAGAGCGAGGCGAAGAAGAGGGGGGCGCGATCTCTCCGCCCCCTGCTGGTCATGGGTCTTGCCCTGCGTACGAGGTGCGTGGGTGCGCGCGCCGGGTGGCGGGTGGCTTCTGTAGTTGCACGGAGAGTCGGCGGAAGATGGAGCGCCCGTGTGCGGTCAGGGTGATGCCTTGGGAGGCGTGCCGGAACGAAGCGGAGCCGGCGACCGGCGTGCACATGAGCAAGTGAGCCGGACGTGCGGGCGCCTTTGGGCGTGAGCCAGGGGAGGAGCATGTGACGACGAGACCGGCTGCGCGACCGGCGTGGGGGGCGGTGACCACCCCTGCACGTAAGCGCCGGCCGGCTGCTGGGGGCGGAGCCATGTCGCCCCCAGCAGCCGGTCAATTGCTGCGCATTGCCAACGGGAGGTAGGCCCCGTAGGGCAACTCGCCCTGGCTGAGGTCTCCCCAGCAGAGCAGCGCGCCGTCGGTCTGCAGCCCGCAGGTGTGCCAGCCGCCACCGCTGACCAGGCTGAAGGTCCCGCTTGGCGCGTCGGCCTGGCCGTAGTTATCAAAGCCCCAGCAAGCCAGCGTGCCTTCGGTGCGCAGCCCACAGGTGTGTTGGTAGCCCGCGCTCACATGGCTGAACGTCCCGGCCGGCGGCGTGGCCTGGCCGTTGCCATTCCACCCCCAACAGGCCAGTGTGCCGTCCACCAAGAGCCCGCAGGCATGAGCTGCACCGGCACTGACCTGGATGAAGGTGCCCGCCGGGGGCGTGGCCTGGCCGTAGTCATTCCGCCCCCAGCACGCCAGCGTGCCCTCGGTTCGGAGCCCGCAGGTGTCATCCTCTCCCGCAACGACCTGGCTGAAGGTCCCAGCCGGCGGCGTGGCCTGGCCATAGTCGTTTCGCCCCCAGCACGCCAGCGTGCCATCGGTGCGCAGCCCGCAGGTGTGAAACTGGCCCGCGCCGACCTGGGTGAAGGTCCCGCTTGGCGCGTCGGCCTGGCCGTAATAGTCGTGCCCCCAGCAGGCCAGCGCGGCGTCGGTCTGCAGCCCGCAGGTGTGCCAGTACCCTGCAGTGACCTGGGTGAAGGTGCCGGCGGGGGGCGAAGCCTGGCCGTAGGTGTTCTCCCCCCAACAGGTGAGCGTTCCGTCGCTGCGCAGCCAGCAGGTGTGACTGCCGCCGGCGCCAACCCGCCGCGGGCCGAAGGTCCCGGCCGGCGGCGTGGATTGGCCGGCGTCGTTCTGTCCCCAGCAGGCGAGCGTGCCGTCGGTCCGCAGCCCGCAGGTGAAATAGGCACCCCCGCTGACCTGGGTGAAGGTGCCGCCCGGCGGCGTGGCCTGGCCGCTGTCGTTTCGCCCCCAACAGGCGACTGTGCCGTCAGTTTGCAGCCCGCAGGCGTGAAAGTACCCGCCTGTGACCCGGCTGAAAGTGCCAGCCGGCGGTGTCGCCTGGCCGTACCCGTTGTCGCCCCAACAGACGAGCGTGCCGTCGGTCCGCAGCCCGCAGGTGTGCTCGCGGCCGGCGCTGACCTGGCTATAGGTCCCGGCCGGGGCGTGGCCTTGCCCGAGTCGTTGGCCCCCCAGCATTCGAGCGTGCCGTCGGGCCGCAGCCCGCAGCCGTGATAGTCGCCAGCGCTGAAGTGGGTGAAGGTCCCGGCCGGCGGCGTGGATTGGCCGGCCCCATTGTCCCCCAGCAGGCGAGCGTGGCGTCGGTTCGCAGCCCGCAAGTGTGATATTCGCCCGCGCCGACCTGCCTGAAAGTGCCAGCCGGCGGCGTGGCCTGCCCGTAGAAGTCGTATCCCCAGCAGGCCAGCGTGCCGTCAGTCTTTAGCCCGCAGGTATGAAGGAAGCCTCCACACACCTGGCTGAAGGTCCCGGCCGGCGGCGTGGCCTGGCCGACGTAATCGAGCCCCCAGCAGGCGAGCGTGCCGTCGGTCCGCACCACGCAGGCGTGCCAGTCGCCGGCGCCGAGGGTCTCCGGGAACCATGGGCCGCTCACGGCCGTCTCCTCCGGCGCCGGCGCCGCCAGGGCAGGCAGGGCCAGCAGCGCGGCAACGAGCAGCAGGCCCAAAGCGGCCGTCGTGCAGCGGATGGACTTCTTGGCTTTCATGGCTCCTCCCTCAGTTTTCAACAGACTGGCTGTCGATCATTCTACACCGGCGTGCGCGCGCCGTCAAGGGGGCATCACCGGACATTGGCGCCTGGCCCGGCTGTGAGCGCGGAAGCCGGCCGTGCGCGCAGCTTGCGGCTAGAGCTGCGCCAGGAGTTCGGCTGCCTCCTTGGCCGACCAGGGGTCGTAGTCGAGGTTGTGCAGAAGATGGTAGAAGTGAGTGTCGATTGCGGCGGTCAAGACGTCCCCATCGGCCTTGTGTTCGTCCTGGAAGAGATACTGGCACGACGACCTGTGCAGGTGGTAGAGCTTGCCCATGCTGCCCACGGGGCTCATCGGGTCTTTCCAGAACCACATGGTGTACCCCTCTTCGTGGTCGGCGATGATGCCTCCGCAGTGATCGCATGTGAGGACCGGGGCGAATTCGTAATGCTCGATGAGAAGGATGTGGACTCCCATGCTGTGTCTCCTTTGCCACAGGCTACGGGAGGAGCGCCGGGGCGACGGGCATGCCCGTGCGAGTACTCTCCCTGGCGGCCGGCTTGGCTGCGCGGGATTCTCTGCTGAGAGTTTGCCATGCTCTGTGCGGGGAGCCAAGCGGAGAGGTCCTGCACACGGGGCGGGGAGCGCCCTCGCGCGCAGCCGGCCGGGCCGGAGCGTCGTGTGTGGAGGCCCGGCGGGGCACCGGACTCGGGGCGTGCCGTCGTCGCTCTGGCGTGGCCCGCCAACGAGGGCGCGGGCGGAGCGAGAGTGGAGGGTCGCGGAGGGGCGCCGCGGCCGTATCGTGGCGGCCCGGAGCGTCCCGGAACGAAGCGGAGCCGGCGCCCGGCGTGGTCTAGAGCATCGGTGCCGGCCGTGCGAGCGTCCTTGGTCGTGAGGCAGGGGAGTAGCGTGCGACGACGAGGCCGGCGGCATCAGGACCGCTTTCGGTGAGGTGCTAGTGCGGATCGAGGCAATTGGTGCCGGGGATGCCGACGGCGGCGCTGGAGGCGATTGCCGGCCAGGTGATCGTGGACAAGCACCAGGCGATCCCTTCGTTCCAGGGGTATCGGGGCTACCCAGGGCTGATGTGAGCCTCGGTGAATGAGGAGATTGTGCATGGGATCCCCGGGGCCGCGGTGGCTGCGTGAGAGGGCATTGTCGGGGTGGACGTGGGGGCGATTACCGGGGGTACCACGGGGACGCGGCGATTACCCTGGCCGTGGGTGAGGTGGACGAGGAGAGCCGGCGGCTGATGGATGCGACGGCGGAGGCTATGGGAGCGTACTGCCGGGCACCGATTGCCTGGGAGCCAGAGGGCTGCCTCCGGCGGGCCGGGCCGTATTGCCTCATCCAAAAATGTTACCGTAGCAGTCTTGACAGGTGGCCCTTTGGGCAGTATACTGCCTACGCTGTTCTGGGCAACAGCCGCAATCAGTGAATACTGGCAGCATTGCACCGGCCTACCGAAGGCTGCCTTGTGCGGGTCGTTCTCGAAGTACCAGCCCGGCCGCCGCGAGACGCCAGATGATACTGGCAGGGGATAATGAAGCACAGAGCTGTCGTCTTCACCCTTATCGCGCTTCTACTTCTACTCATCGTTTGGGGCGCTGCGTATCTGCTGCCTGCTGAGAGTCGGCCTCCCTGGCACGTCCCTCTTCTGATCTCCGTTGCTCTCGCGCTCCTGTATGCCTTTTTCCCAGTAGCAGAGTCACACGCCCTAACACTGCCGATTGAGGTATCCCTTCTCGCGCTCGTGCTGGTCGACCTCATAGTCGCCTGCCTTGCCGCAATCCTCGTCCTGGCAGGCGGCTCTGTCTTTCTGGCAGTCCTTGCGGTGGCCGCGTATGCTGCTCCTGGAGTTCTGCTCAGAGGAGGCGGGTATCTGCTTGGCCAAGCGCTGGGTGCGTCTGTCGGCACGATCGCATACGTAGCGCTGCTCCTGTACACTGCCAGGCGTTACTGGCGTTGGACATATGAAAGCATCACGCAGTACTGGCGATCGAGCACCAACCTCCTTGTGCGCGTTGCCGAGTCCCTCGGCGCGCACGAATGGATCAGCTGGACGGTCTTTCCCGTGCTTCTTCTCGAACGTATTTGGGAACTAGCTGGGAACCTGGGTCACCACACGGGAGGCGATATTGTCTCCATCGAAGCCACCTTGGGGGGCACTGCCGTGCTGCCGGCTGAAGCCTTTGGGCATCTCGGCGGAGCCAACGGCGTTCCCGTCCCTCGGAAGGACGTCGGGGGCCACCGTAGTGGGTTGGCCGCGGCCTTTTTGTCCACTCTCATCATCTGGCTCTGCTTGTCACCGGACTCCTGCCTGAGGATAATCGGCATTGTTGTCGCTATCGTCATCGCATGGGTGGTCATCGTCACTTTGCTGGCCTAAGACTGACAGCCGCATGTCCGCCATGCTTGGCCCAGGTCACGCACCGGCTAGGCTGGAGTTCAGGGCACGGCCCGCTGGGTCTCGGGTGCGACGCAAGGAGGACGCGGTGACGGGGGTGGGTACGCTTACAGCGCCCAGTTGGTCACCGGGCTGGCCTCCTTGTGCGCGCGCTCGATGTCGGTCTGGGCGATGGCGACGTAGCGCTCGACCATGTCGAGCGAAGAGTGGCCCAGGAGCCGCTGCAACGCGAACACAGTCCCACCGTTGCGCAGGAACATGATGGCGAACGTGTGCCGGAAGCGGTGCACGGTGACATCGGGGACGCCAGCGCGCTGGCCGATCACCTGCAGGGTTTGCCGCAAGCAATTGCGCTCCATGGGCGTGCCGTCGCGCGTGGCAAAGACGCTGGACGTGTCCGTCAGGTTTTCGCGGGTGGCATGGTAACGCCAGAGTGCCTTGGCGGTCGCGGGGCTGATTGGCAGGATCCGCTCCTTGCGCCCCTTGCCAAGAACCCGCAACCGGTAGTTCTTGATGTCGAGGTGCGCGCATCGCAGATCACACAGCTCGGAGGCCCGGAGCCCGGTGTCGACGAGAAGCAGGATAGTAGCGCGGTCTCGGTATGCTGTAGGTCGGCTGTTGTCGCACGGTCGCTTTCCGGGGCGTGAGTAGGCCTTGGCGCGATCGCACGCGACCAGCATCGCCTTGATGTCGCGTTCGGAGTAGGGTGCGACCTCGCGTTTCTCTGGCCGGGGAGGCCGGACGCTGCGGACCACGTTGAGCTCGAGCAGCCCCTCGGCGATCGCCCAGGTCCACAGAGCCGACAGGCCGACATGGTAGTTGAGGATCGTCTTGGCAGACAGACCGTCTAGACTGCTCAGGAATTCGCGTATGTCGTCTGCGGTGATGGACCCCAGCGCAGGATCGGACCCAAGGAATTGTTCAAGGCGGCGGAGTGTGTTATCGTAGTCGCTGAGGGTGCCGGGCGCGAGGCGTCGCGACTTGGCTATAATGAAGTAGCCCTCGATGGCCTGTGAGAGATGAATCGTGCTGTGCTTAACCATGCTGCCTCCGGTTGTTTCGCGCCAGTACGGATAACGCACCAGGTGTACGGATAATCGTGCGGGCGCTTTTTTTGTCGCCGGAGGGCCTGGGGAACCGTGAGAGTTCCGGTAGGTGTTGGAAGAGGCCGGAAACTAGAACCGGAGCTCGCAAGGTTCGGTTTTTGGCCTATCCTTGAGAGTTCCGGTTGTGTTTGGTCGGGGAGAGAGGAATTGAACCTCCGACCTCACGGTCCCGAACCGTGCGCGCTAACCGAACTGCGCTACTCCCCGATTTCACGGGCAATTATACCCCGACTGCCGGCAAATGCAAATGCCGCGCGCGCCCTCACCGGCCAACGTCCCCGCCCCATTGCACTTCCTGCCCAGATCAGGTAGAATCTCGCAGCTAACCATATCGGGAGGCATCATGGAAGACGCACTGCAGAAAGCCATCCAGGCACGACTCGTCAAGGACCAGCTACCCTGTGCCCAAGCAATGGCCATTGCCCAAGATCTGGGCGTCTCTCCGGGAGACGTTGGCTCGGCCGCGAACCAGGCCGGCGTCCGGATCTCCCACTGCCAGCTCGGCCTCTTTGGCTACGGCCCAAAGGCCGAGGGCAAGCACAAGATCGTCCAGCCACTTACCGTGGTCCCGCCGGACGTTGCCGAGCGCCTGCACGCCGCAGCGGTCGCCGACGGCATTCCCTGCTTCACTCTCTGGCAGATCGCCGACGAGCTCTCCCTGAGCCGCCTCGAAGCAGCCGGCGCCGTCGAAACCTTGGGCTTGCATGTGTCCCACTGCCAACTCGGCTGCTTCCCCAGGCCGAAGTCAGGTCGCTAGCACTTGCCGGCGTGCGCTGACCGGCCCAGCCACCGCAGTCTGCCCTGGTTTAGCAGGCCGGCCGCACGTCACTCCCGCACAAAGTGCAGCACAAGCACTCGCTCCGAATCCCGGCGAACGCGCGCGCGCTCGTCCAGACGCTGCCCGCAGACCCAGACAATCCCGTTCTGACCGAACAGCAGCGGGAGCGAGGTCCGGGCCGCCCGCGGCACCTTCCGATTGGTCAGCCAGTCCGCCAACTTGACCTCTCGCTCACCCAAGCCCATCGGGCGGAAACGGTCGCCCGGCCTGCGCGCTCGAAGCCACAGCGGTCCTGAGGCTTCAGGCCAGTCCAGGTAGGCCACCCAAGGGTCGGAGTTTTCCTCCCACCCGCTCGGCAAGCTGGTTCTACTCACCAAGTCTGCCTCAAGGGCCCACCCGCTCCCGGGCAACGATGTCCGGCCTGGGATCGCCACCGGTACCGGCGCTGCCAGGGGATCGAGCAGCGGCCAGTCAGGCAGCGCCTCGCCAGCCTCCGCGTCTGCCACCGTCAGCCGGTTGTAGCCGACACTCAGCATCAGGCCTTGCGGCAGCGTCGCCTTCTGCCCGGCACTCCCTTGCCGAGCCACGCCCACCGCATCCTCGATGTGCACGAAGCCGATGTCCCGCAGCGTCCGGCGGAGGCGATGGACTGCCTCGCGCAGGCTTGACCGTTGCAGGCTGACCGGCAGGTCCCGCCAGGCAACCAGGTCGAAGCTGATCCTGCCGGCCGATTCCTCGACTACCAGGGACGGCCAAGCCTGCTCCAGCAGCTCGCGCAGGAGGGCATAGTCCTCGGCCAACACCTGCGCCGACCGGCAGAGCACATCCCGCACCTCGGGATTATGTTGAGCAAGGAGCGGGAGTACAGTCTGACGAAGCCAGTTGCGGAAGAAGGTCGTATCCAGGTTGGAGCGATCGAAGCGAGGCTCAAGCCTCTCAGACTCACAGTAGCGGAGGATAACCTCCCGCGGAGTCTCCAGTAAAGGGCGCACGAGCCACAGGTCCTTGGGCATCGCGCCCTCCCCCACCGCCTCCGGCAGCCGGTAGTCGCCCAGCCTGGAGCGAGGAAGCATTCCACGCAGGCCACCCAGGCCGGAGCCGCGCAGCCAGTGCATCAGCACGGTCTCGGCCTGGTCGTCCGCGTTGTGGCCGACGGCAATCGTCCTGCTGTCGGTGACCGCCGCGATCTGGGCCAGGAAGGCATAGCGCGCACGCCGCGCAGCTTCCTCGACGGCCATGCGATTCGCCCTCGCCGCCGCCCGCACATCCACCTGCCCGACAGTGCACGGCAAGCCCCACTCCCGAGCTACCCCAGCCACGTACTCTGCATCGGTCGCAGACTCTTGCCCGCGCAATTGGTGGTCAAGGTGCGCCACGTGGAGGGCCAGCCCATACTCAGGCTGCAATCGGGTTAGGACATGCAAGAGACAAAGCGAGTCCGGCCCGCCTGACACCCCGACGACGACGCGCTCGCCGGCCTCGAGCAGCCTGTGCTTTTGGATCGTCTCCCGAACCAGCTCCAGCACCATGGCCTGTGATGGCAGATAGCCGATAGCAGATGGCAGATGGCCGATAGCTAATAGCAGATGGCAGGCAGCACTTGGACGATGCAATCCGTGGTGCCAGCCGTGGGCAATCGGCTCTCAGCTATCTGCTATCAGCCATCAGCTATACGCTACCTCGGTTGTTACGCGAATGCCCCTCTTCGCCAACTGCTCGACAAACTGCGCAGCCGGCACCGCCAGCTCAACCGGCTTTGCCCCGCGAGGCGTCTGCCCCCGCGCCATCATACCTGCCACGATGGCCCCATCCCAGCCCGTCGTTCTCTCCATCGCCGTGAAGCCGGTCTCTTCGTCAAAGAAATCCATCAGCTCCAGCGTAGCGCATGGCCGGCCGGCCCCCCTTCTTCCCCGTGGCGCGGATCCGGATGACAACCACGTCCTTCTCGCCCGGGATCCGCACCATCGGCTCAAACAGGGCATGGAACACGTCCCGTGGTGCCACGTCGCCGCCCGGCACGCTGACCCGGTCCGTCCGCCACAACCCAAGATCATAGAAGGCGCGGAGTTGCGCATAACAACCGGGATAGCGCACCGTCTTGTTCTGCAGTGTCGTGACCTTGCCCTCGAAGGTCCAGGGCATGGTCGAGACACCGCCGCCGGTCACGAACGCCTCCAGCCGCCCAACCGGCGCCGGAAAGTCCAGCTCCTCCAGCTCCGTCATCGTCGGCACCACGGTTGGCTTCCCGTCCCGCAGGAAAACCGGGGACTCGGCATACTCGTTTGTCAACCCGGCGATGTTGAAGGTGAGCAGGTAGTTGAAGGGCGGCCGCGGGTTCTGCGGCAGCCCTCCATCCCACATCAGCACTTCCTCTGCGTCATCCAGCAGCTCCATGGCGTATACCATGAGTGTGGTCCCCATGCCCGGCACCTGGCCACAGTCGGGAATGAGGCTGATCCCGGCGGCTTGGGCCTGCCCGTCGAGAGCGAGCTGCTCAAGCACCAGGTCGGTGTTGCCCCCAAGGTCGCACATGCTCGCTCTTGCCCGCACCGCGGCCTGCGCGATGCCCAGGTTCAGGTAGTAGGGCACCGCGCTCAAGAAAGCGTCGATCCCGGTCAGCACCCGGACCACAGCCTCCTGATCCGCGACGTCGAGCTGCACACCGTGCGCCTTATCCGTCCCCAGCATCCGGTTGATGCGCCCCGCGGCTGCCTTCGCTGCATCAAGCGACTGGTCCGCGAGTGTTACGCTCTCCGCCTCACCCCAGCGGATCATGTCATAGGCACACGCCGTCCCCTGCCGGCCGGCCCCGAGCACTGCGTACCGGTATCCCATGGGTCCCTCTTCTAGGCCGCCACCAGGCGCTTGGCCACGACGACCGCCCCGGCTGCATCTTCCGCGTACCCCTCGGCGCCAATCGTATCGGCCCACGCCTGTGTCACCGGGCAGCCGCCGACCATCACCTTCACCCTGCCGCGCAGCCCCGCCTCGGCAAGATGTTCGATCACTTCGCGCTGGCGCAGCATCGTCGTCGTCAGCAGGGCCGACAGCGCCACGATGTCGGCGTTCACTTCCCGCGCCTTGGCGACGAACTGCTCCGCCTCGATGTCAATGCCCAGGTCAAAGACCCTGAAGCCGTTCGCCGCCAGCATCGAGCCGACGAGCGCCTTCCCGATCTCGTGGATGTCGCCCTTCACCGAGCCCAGTACGACGACGCCCTCCACCTTGCGCTCCCGGCCCGTGGCAAGCAGCGCAGGTTCCAGCACTGCAAGTGCGGCTTTCATCGCTTCGCCGCCTAGAATAAGGTCCGGCAGGAAGTACTCCCCGCTTGCATACAGCTCCCCCACCACGTCCATCCCGGCCGAGAAGCCCTTGTTGATCGCGGCGAGCGGATCCACGCCCAAGTCGAGCGCCTGCTGCGCCGCTGCAGACGCCGCCTCCACATCTCCATCGATCACCGACTGGGCCATTCGCTTGAAAAGCTCTTCAGACATCTTCTGCTCCTTTGGTTGCTCTATCGGGCCGTAAGGCCGGGCAGCTTGTCGAGGCCGTAAGTCCGGGCATGTCGTGTCGCAATCGACTCCAGATCTCGCGCGATCTCGGGTGCGAGCGGCAGGGGCTCGTACGCCCCGATCAGCTCCTGCACTCGCCGGTGCGCGCGCGCTGTCGCATCCAGAGCGCCCTTGTCGAACCACGTCTGCCGGAAGTCGCGGTCGATCACATCCGTCGGGATATAGTCCTCCCGCCGGAAGTTGCGCCGCGTGTGCGTGCTCTTCAGAAAGTTCCCGGCGTGCCCCACCTCGCGCATCACCGTAAGTGCCAGCGGCTCTTCCGAATCGTCCACGCCCTGCACCAGTCGCTTGGCCATGCCCACGATCTTCGGCGTCGATCACCAGCTTCTCCAAACTGAAGCAGCTTTCAAAGTCCAGCATCCCGGGTCCCGACATCATGTTGATGCCGGCCAGCGCTCCCAGGATGGCGCCGGAGGCCGATTCAAGCCCGGTCTGGGCGTCGACGATCTTGGTGTCGCTCATGCCAAGGTAGGCGTGCGTCGGTAGGCCGCCCGGCTTGATCGACTTGCCTACCTGGGCATACGTGCAATCGAGCATCATCGTCGCCATGGCGCCCATCGGGGTCGTGCCTGTGCGCATGTCGAACGAAGCCGGCGAGCCGCCCCACACGATCGGGCTGCCCGCCTTGGCCAACTGGTGGATCGTCACGCCGCTCAGGCACTCGGCGCAGTGTTGCACCGCAGAGCCGATCACCGTAGCCGGGCCAGTTGCCCCCATCAGCGGCATCGAGACCAGCTCGGCAGGCACGCCTGTCCGCGCGCAGTCGATCAGGTTGGCGCACGTGATGTCGCTCCACAGGAGCGGCGGCGAGGGACAGACGTCGAACACGGCGCGGGGCTTGGCAGCCAGCGCCTCTGGGCTGCCGGCAACGGCCACCAGTAGCTCGTGCATGATCGCATACGTCTCGATGGCGAAGGTGCCCGTCACGATCGGCTTCCGCGCATAGAGCAGGAGCAAGTACAGCCGGTACCAGTCGGACATCGCCTGGGGAACGTCGCCGCAGACTATCGAAGTCGCGACTGCATCGATTTGTGGCAACATCTCAGCCAACCGGACATAGTTCTCGCAGTCAGCCGTGATCGGAACGCGCGACTCCTTTGCGCCATAGTCGGTGACTTCGATGGCCGCCGAGCCTGGGTCATAGTGTACATCGTCGCCGCCGTAGTGAACCTTGGGATTCCCGTAAAAGTCGTACAGGTAGAACGAGCTGGGGGCGGTTTCCAGGGCATTCTCCACCAGCGATCGCGGGATGCGCGCCACGCGCGACGACCGATCGACATCGGCACCCGCCTCCGCCAGCAGGTCAAGCGCCTCGTCGTAGTGGACGCGCACACCCGGGTTCAGCAGCAGGCTATGCGCCTCTTCGATCACTCGATCGACGGTGGCCGCTGTCAGGAATTGTAGCTTGGGTCGTAGCATGTTTCCTCCTCATCGAGATGCAGGCTTCGGGACATGAAAAACACGACAGCCGGTATCGGATTCAGGAGCGAGCTTCGCTTCCTTCATCCCAGGTTGGTCGGCCGGTCAGAGGCCGGATTCGAGGAGAGGGCGTGGGCGTAGTACCGGTGCCGGAGCGACGCCGACGCATGGTGGCCGAGATTGAAGCGAATTGCAGGAACGGCGCCTTGCCATCACGGCGCCACTATAGCACCGCCGTCCCTGGCTGTCAACGGTTAGGGTCCTTCAGGACCACCGGCAAGTGGACGCGGAACCGTTTCTCCAGCCATATCTGCACACTGCCGTCGACATCGGGAGAGACCGAGGCAGAAATGGTCCCCCAGCCTCCGACAGGCATCCCCGTGTACCAGGCGCGAGCCACCCCATTGACGGTCAGCACCACTTGGGGCTCGACGCCGCCCACATCGGCCGCAAAGATCACCGGTATTCCATCAGCCACCCGGTGGTGCCACGGATCCTCGACAAGGGCATCGACATAGGTTACCCAGGAGCCCCAATACGTGGGGAGGCTGTACTGGTCGGCCGTCACAGTCACGATCGAAGGCGGGCCCGGGATCAAGTTCACCGCCGTAGTACCCTGCACATCGCCGTTGTGCGCCGTAATCGTCGAAAGCCCTACGTTCCAGCCAGACTCGAGCGTGTTCGTGTACCATCCGCCCAGGGTAAAGCCGGCAGCAGGATCGATGTTGCCGTACGTTGCCGAGAACCAGAGCTGTGTTCCGTCGACGACTCCTCGACCCCAGGCATCCAGCGCGTGGGTGCGAATGATAGAGCTGGATTCGTGGTCGGCGACGATGGAATCCGGATCGGCCGTCAGGACGAGCGAAGCGAGCGGCCCCGGCGTGAGATCGATTTCCGTTGTCCCAATCGCCGAGCCCGACGAAACACCGACCTGGGCGACGCCAACTGTCAAACCCGCCCTGAAAGTGGTCGACACTACGCCGCCTTCCGTCACGCCGCTCATTGGCGTAACGCTCCCAAGTGAAGCATAGAAGTACACAAGCGTTCCATCAGCCACAAGATTCCCAAAGCTATCGGTCACGGTGGCCGTCACGAGTGCTGTCGACACACCATCCGCGATCATTTCCGCCGGATTGGCCACCACGCTGATCTGCCCAGCCGCCCCTGCCTCAAATGCCACTTCGACGCTGCCGGACGCCCCACCTGCCGTGGCCGAAACAAGCGCAATCCCGGCCTGGGTACCTGAGGTGAGCACGCTCTGCGCCTGGCCCCCCTGTGTCGGCACGCTGGCCGGCGACATACTGCCCATGCTCGTTCCAAAGGCTACGAGCGTGCCATCGGCGACGGGGTTGCCGAACGCATCCGCCACCACAGCCACGATGCTGGACTCTGACTCGCCGTCGGCCGGGATGCTGGAAGGCGATGCAGTCAGTCCCAGGGAGGCAGCGGGACCCGGGGCAAAGACCACCTGCACCGTGCCTACGGCCGGCCCACAAGCAGCGGTCACGACGGCAACGCCGGCGATCGTGCCCGCCGTCAGTGTGGTCTGTGCTTCGCCCTGCACGGTCGGCACCGCAA
Organism: uncultured Chloroflexia bacterium; assembly: GCA_963701775.1. Lineage (GTDB taxonomy): Bacteria > Chloroflexota > Anaerolineae > JAAYZQ01 > JAAYZQ01 > DAOQVR01. The sequence continues at coordinate 402,805 of CAVPBH010000015.1, read as the reverse complement.
GGGGATCAAGCGTCCCGCGCGTGGTCGAGAAGAGCACCTGCGCACCGTCCGCCACGGCATTCCCATAGCCATCTTCCACCACAGCCGTGATTTGCGCCTCGTCGGTTCCGTTGGCCTGGATCACAGGGGGATTCGCTTCGAGGGTCACCACGGCCGGCGGCCCGGGCAGCACCGAGATCAACTCACTGTCCGTTGCGGAGCCCGCAGCCGCTGTGATCAGGCCGTCACCAGCCACCCATCCCCCAAGGAATGTGGACTGGGCCACACCGCCCACGGTAGTTACGGCCGAGGGCTCAACCGAGCCCAGCGTCGCCGAGAAGCTCACCGCTGTACCATCTGCCACCGGGTTCCCGAAGGAGTCACTCACCATGGCCGCCAGAGTCGATTGGCCTCCGACAGGTACCACGGCAGGAGTCACCGTCAGCGACAGCACGCCGGGCGGCCCTGCCAGGAGCTCGACCGTTACCACAGCCGATACGCTCGCCGCCTGTGCCGTGACGGAGGCGATGCCGCTCACCGTTCCACTCAAGTAGGTCACTGCCCGCCCGTCGACCACCCAGCCAGTCGCCGGATCGACCTGGCCCAACGTCGTCGCAAAGGCAATCGGGATCGTCTGCGTGATCGGCTGCCCAAACGCATCGGTAACCAGCGCGGTTATCGTCGAGACCGAAACCCCATCCGCCACGATCTGACCGGGCTCGGCCGTCAGGGCCATCTGCATCGGCGCGCCTTCCCCGACCGTGACCTGCACCGAGTCGGAGGCCGAGCCTGCCTGCGCCGTCACCGTCGCCAGCCCAGGCTCGCCCAGTGCATGCAGCGTTGAGACTGCAACGCCTCCGGTCGTCCCGGCAGAGGCAGGATCTACCGCGCCGAAGCTCGTAGAGAACAGAACGACCGTGCCGTCGGCCACGGCGTTCCCGTACGCATCAGACACGACTGCCTCTATCAGGGACACCCCGTTCAGCGGGATCGACTGTGGAGAGGCCGAGGCCGACAACACCGCTGGAGCCCCCGGAAGCACCGCAACCACGGTCTCCCCAGAGGCCCCTCCGGCGCTCGCCCCGATCGTCGCTTGCCCTGCGACTGTGCCAGCCAGGAATGTCGCCATCGCCTGGCCGTTGAGCGTGGTGCTCGCCGGGGGCGCGACGCTGCCCAGGTTCGCCGCGAACGAGACCAGTGTCCCATCGGCCACCATGTTTCCCCAAGCATCCGTAACAGTGGCTACCAGGCCCGTCTGTCCGTTCACCGGCACACTCGGTGCGCCGGCATCCAGGCTGAGTGCCGAAGGTGGCCCTGCAAGAAAGAGTACGTTCGCCGAGCCCTGTGCCGCGCCGGACTGCACCGTCACACTGGCGAGTCCAGACTGTGCCCCAGACGTTAGCGTCGATTGCGCTACTCCACTCAACGTGGGCACAGACGCCGGGGATACCGTGCCCCGGGTCGTCGAAAACGCAACGAGGGTTCCATCCGCCACCAAGTTGCCGTACGAGTCTCGCACCGTCACCGAAATGGTCGATGTTGCCCCACCGACGGGGATCTCGCCCGGGTTGGCAGTGATTTCGAGGCTCGCCGGCGGGCCGGGCACAAACGCAACCTGCACCGTACCCTGAACACCTCCGGCAACCGCCGTCACCGTCGCCACCCCAGGCACCGTGCCCGACGTCAGGAACGTGCTTACCACGCCATTCTGGGTCAAGCCCGACAACGGGTTCAACGTGCCTCGATCCGTGGAAAACGTAACCGGTGTCCCATCGGCCACGGGGTTGCCCCACTGGTCCGTCACCAGCGCCTGGATCGTGGACGCACTTCCCCCCACCGGGATCTGCTCCGGGCTCGCCGTCACCTGCAAGGACGCCGGTGGCCCCGCGATCACATGGGTCACCACCCAGTCTTCGTTGGGCAGGATGCCTACCTCCCGGTTGCCCGCTTGGATCTGCGCGAGGTTCTCAAACCAGCCAACCCCCGCGCTCGGATCCACTCGCCCACGGATGACGATGGTGCCTCCCTCGCCCGGCTGCAGGTTCTGCACGTCCCACACGAACTCCGTTCCCTGCCGCAGGCTCATATCGAGCGAAGTGAAGACAACCTCCGGGTCGGCAACAAAGCCCGGTACGAGGTCAGTGACAACCACGTGAAACGCCAGGTCAGGCCCCTGGTTTACCACCGACAGAGTATAGGTGATCACGTCGTCGGGATAAAGCGGCGTCTCCGGCTCCACGCTCTTCTCGATGCCCGTATCCGCCTCCAAGAGGTTGAGCTGGAGCGCCGGATCCCCAAAGAGGACGTACGTATCGACCAAATCCAGGTGCACCCCGGCAGACCACAGCAGCAGCTTGCCGGCCATCGTGGCCTCTCCGAGATCGGCCGCCCCGCCCAGGAACACTGCCGATAGGAAGCCGCGATCGAGCAGATCATGCCCGCTCGCTACGCCGAGCCCGGTCGGAGACCAGCTCGCCACCGCTCCTTTGCCCGACGCCCGGACAAAGCTCTCCCCCAGCGAGTGCCCGGCACTCACCTGAGGGTTTATGAAATAGCCGTCGTAGCAGGTCATCGGCAAGATGACGGGCAACTTGGTGGCATTGGCCAACGAGCCTATGTCGGTGGTGCTGAATAGCGACTCCGATGCCCAGGTCGAGGTCGCCGCATGGCCGACGTAGTTCACAATCAGCTTCCCGGCATTGATCCCGTCTATGATTGCCAGGCGCGCCGCCACCGGTGTCTGGTGGGTTACGAGGTAGTACACTCTCTCTGTGGCATAGGGGTCCGGCACACAGCATGCGATGGCGGCATCCGATGCACCGTCGAAGTCGCCTCCTTCATCGGCGTTGTCCGCGACAAAGAGCAGGTCTTGGCTCCAGCCGCCTGGGGCAGGGGTCTGTTCGTAGGTAAGCACCTTGCCCACCATAACGCTTGCTTCCGCCGGCGTATTCGCTGGGAAGCGGCCGACGATCATGTCGGGGAACGCGTCGCCCTCCGTCAGCGTCACGAACCGGTTGTCCGAGGCCGTCTCGTTGAGCCACGGATCCACCGGTGCGAGGTAGGGTGGCAGGTAGCTCGTCTTGCCATACCCCATGTAGTTCTTTGGATCGTAGTGGCCGTCGCCCACAAGCAGGACATAGGTCGGCGCCGGCGCCTGCCAGTTTTGGTATGCATATAACAGGAAATCGCGGATGGCCTGGCTCCCCACTACCCCAAAGGCAAACTCGTCGTAGACATCCCGCACATCCACCTGCACCGTACGCATCCCCTGCGAAGCGCGGTAGTCACGCAGCGTTGCCATCTCTGCCGAGAAATCAGGATGCGTGATAACCAGGTAGTCGGCCCCATTCAGCGTGGAGCGCAAATTGGACGGCACGTCGGCTTGGATACTCACCGGAACCAGGAATCGCGCCTGGCTCATCCCCAGGTAGCGCGTATGTCCGGCAATCACATCGCGGAACCGAAGCAGGAAACCCGGTCCGGACGGCACGACGTTCCCTCCCACAATCCGCTGTACCGCACCATCATCTGTTATGTCGAACAGCACCAGGTCGTTGCTGCCGAACCCGTCAAGCTCGTACTTCCAGTCCCCCGCCACCTCGTATGCATAGGACAACACGTCGTCCACCGCCACAAAGCCGCTACCATAGTCCAGCTCTACCCAGTCGATCTCCACGACATCATAGCCGACGCCGGTGTCGTTCGGGCATTCCACAGTGATTACGTTGTCCCCCGCCACCAGGTATGATTGAGGGAACGCCACGTCGGTCATTCTCCACGTTATGCCATCCCACCAGGCATCTTCCACCAGGTGGCCGTTGACATAGACACGCGTGTGGTGGTCCGGGTTCACAGAGCTGCTCAGGTAGCCGAACATCGCCACCCGGAGGGTAGCCATACCCTGCGCGACATAGGGTGCCTTCAGCGAAAGCGTGGACGACCAGGTGGGAATGCTGGGCGGATAGACGTACGCCCAAAGGAACCGTTCCAGGTTCTCATCACCCGGCAGGATCGGTACATAGAACGTGTTCTGCTCTCGGTGTACCGACTGGCCAAAGTAGGCCGGGAGGCTGCCGCCGGTCGGAGCGCCGTTCGCGCGACGCCATCCTCAGCCCCGGTCCCTGCCCGTAGCCCAGCCAGTAGACGTTGTAGCGCGTGTACTTGGATTGGATCGCCGTCCCATAGAAAAGGAGATAGTCCGGCGTATCAAAGTGGCCGTCGGACTCTCCTTCCACGTAGATCGCCACCTCGCTTCCGCCAGAGTAGACGCGGAAGGTCCTCGGATCGACCTGGTCAACGGGCACGCCTGCAGCCGCGAGCGCGCTGTACGTGACCTTGTACATGCCCTCCTGCTCGACCTGGATCTTGTAGCCGGGCTCAGGCGGCGCCCAGGGCACTCCATCGCTCCTGTCCAGCAGATCGCTCGTCCCGCGCCACTGCGCGGCCGGCTTGCCGTTGAGGAGTCCCCGGCCCAACAGGCTCTCTATGGCCCGCGATTCCGGCTTGACCGCCTCCGGCTCAGCCCCGCCGTCCAGCCGAATCTCCACGATCAGGCTCTCATACACCTCTATCTGGCGGGTCAGCGGATGGTACTGCACGGGATAGACCGCCACTCCTGCGATCCGCTGTTGGCGCAGGACACCATCGCTGACAATCTCTGCCAGCTTCCCTGGAAACGGCCTCGGCCGAGCCATACACCACCTCGTCCCGTTCGACACCCCCCTTGGGCTTCGGAAGCTCCGAGCCAGGGGCAGTCCCGCCTCCTGGACGCCGAGTGGGATCGCGTCGGCAGGACTAGCATCTCCCTCCATCTGCACGATGTGCACCCGTCCAGGCACGACGCTAACGGTCAAGTCGGCGCCAAACGGCACCCCAAGCGCAGCATGGGCCATCGGCAGTGCCGGCGCTCCGGGCTCGGCCATCTTTGCCCAGCCCGCCACCGACACCTCCACGTACTCCTTGCCATCCACTGTCACAGGCCGCAGGCTGACCGAGTCAGGGTTCAGCGTGACTTCCAGCGTGATGGCCCTGTCCGTCGACGACACAAGGCGCACCTCCGCTCCGGCTGGTGGCAGCCCGGCAGAAGAGGCAGGCACGCCGGTCGCGGCCATCAACAAGGCAACGGCAACCGCTGCGAGCCCGAGAACCGCCTGCAGAGCACGTCGCTCGTTGCTCCGCCGGCCCCGTCTTGTGCGAGTGTCGCTCCCGTCCACGTCCCAGCCCCCTATCTCAGCACCATGGGCACGAGAATGCGTCCCAGCATCGCCCGCACCGGCCCGTGCAGTGCCGCGGCCCCATACACATCCACGTCCTCCAGCCAGTATGAGTACGGGACTCCTGGGACGACGGTGTCGTCGATGAACTCGTAGAACGCACCCATGGGGCTGCCCGGCGGGACCTGGCTAGGGATCAGGCTGGCGTTGAGCTTGACCCTGGGGGCATTCTCCGGCTCGGAGCGGTACACGTTAAAGCCCAGGTTGTCGATCTCGCTCACCGTCTCCCACTGCACAGCCAACGTGCTGTTCCCCCCCAGCACCACGTCGAGCAGGTCCAGCGTCACGCCCGTCGGGGAGGCCGGGATCCGCAGCGCCGGATCGCCGAACAGGTGGTACGTGTCCAGCAGATCCAGGGCGTAGTGCGCGTCCCACAGCCGCTGCTTGCCCGCCAGGGTGGCTTCTCCCACGGTGTCCGCCCCGCCCACGAAGAGCGCGTCGAAGAAACCCCTGTCCAGGTAGTCGTGTCCAGTAGATACGCCCATCCCGGTCGGAGACCAGACAGCCACTGCCCCTTTGCCGTCCGCGCGCAGAAGGCTCTCTGCCATCGAGTTTCCGGCACCAACCGTTGGCTCGATGAAGTACCCGTCCTTGCAGGTCATGGTAAGGAAGATCGTCGACATCGTAGAGTTCGTGAGTGACCCGATGTCGGTCGTGCGGAAGAGGTACTCAGCCGCCCAAGTAGAGGTGGCGCCGTGCCCGATGTAGTTCACCAGCAGCCGCCCTTCGTTGACGGCGGCGATGATCGCCTGCTTTGTCGCCGTAGGCGTCTGGTGCGTTACCAGGTAGTATGCTTTGCTCGCCTGATAGACTGGAGGCAGGCAGCACGCGATCAAGGCATCGGAGATCGCCGCAAAGTCGCCCCCGGCATCCTTGTTATCGGCCACGAACAGCATCTTGGTCTTCCAGTCACCCGGTGCAGGGTTCTGCTCGTACTGCAGCGTCTTGGCAACCACGATCGCGGCTTCGGCCGGCGAGTTCACCGGAAGCCGGCCGATGATCATGTCGGGGAATGCATCATCGCCCTCGACCGTCACATAGCGGTTGTCGGCCGAAGTTTCCCCAAGCCAGGGATCGACCGGAGCCAGGTAAGGCGGCATGTAGCTGGTGCGTCCGTAGCCCAGATAGTTCTTCGGGTCATAGTGCCCATCGCCCACCAGAAGCACGTACTTTGGCCTCGGAAGCTGCCAGTTGTGGTAGGCGTAGTCGAGGAAGTCGTGGATCGGGTGCGCCCCCTCCACCCCGAAACCGAATTCGTCGTACACGTCCTGCACATCCACCTGGAGGACCCTCATGCCCTGGGCCGCCCGGTAGGCCGCCAGCGGCTGGATTGACTGGGCAAAATCGGCGTGCGTGATCGCGACATAGTCTGCCCCGTTCTGGATCGACCCCAGGTCCGACGGCGTGTCTTCCTCGATGGCCACGGCCTGAAGGTAGCTCCCGGTCGACCCAACCCAGTACTCGGTCATCCCGGCAACATCGTCCTCGAAGGTCGCCGAAAAGCCGCCGCCGGACGGATCCACACGAGCGCCGTTGATCCGCTCGACGGCTGCCGGGTGCGTCACGTCGAACACGGTTACATCACTGACGCCAAACCCGGCGATCTGATACTGGGATGCCCCCGGCGTCCCGTAGGCGAAGGCCAGGACATCGCCGGAAGCCACAAATGTGTTGGCGAACGTGACATTGGCCCAGTCTATGTACACCAAGTCGCCCGAGTTCGGGCAGTTCACCCGGAGTGTGTTGCTGCCTGCGACCAGAAGCCCCGCGGGGATGCTGGATGTTGAGATGCGCCAGGTGCCGCCCTGCCAGATCGCGTCGTCCAGCAGCTGGTTGTTGAGGTAGACCCGGGCCCTTGGCCATGGCGTGGACGTGTAGCCAAACAGCGAGACCTGCAACTCGCCCCCGGCCGATGCATACGGTGCAGTGAGGGAGAAGGTGTGGGTAAAGTCCGGCACGCCGGGTGCAGCATACCCCCACAGGAAACGGTCCAGGTCCTCAGTCCCCGGCACGAACGACGCATAGAATAGATTGCTCTCCAGGTGCAGGCGATCCATGTGATAGGCGACCAAGGGGGCGCTAGACGGTGTTCCATCGCGGACAGCCATCCGCTTGCCGGTTGCCAGCCCATAGGTGAGCCAGTAGACGTTGTACCAGGTGTATTTGGACTCCAGGGCCTCGCCGTGAAACAGGACATGGTCATCCAGGTCGAAGGTCCCATCGTCCTCGCCGGCTACCCAGATCGCGACCTCTTCGCCATTGTGGAAGAGCTGCAGGCCGCTCGGCCCGAGGGGACCCAGGTCACTCACGGGAATGCCTGCCGAAGCCAGATCGGCGTACGTGAGGCGGTAGATCCCTTCCTGCCGGACCCGGATCCGGTAGCCAGGCTGAGGCGGCGCCCAGGGAACGACGTCGCTGCCCCTGCTTTTCTCCTGCGCACCGGCAGCGATTGCTGCGCCGGCCGTGGGTATGCGCCCAGTGCCGGATTCGCTCTGTGAAGCCGCGCCCGGCCCAGCCTGGACAGCCGGCGGTGACCAGGGCATCGCAAGGAGGGCGACCATCGACAGGACCGCGAGGATGCCGATGGCTCGCCGCTTCGTAGTATCCAATTGAGCGCTTCTCACTTCTCTGTTACCCTCAGCACATATTCCACGACATCCCGATCGGGCCGAAAGTCCAGCCGGTACACCGGGACCGATTCGCTCAGCCGGTCGACCCCTTCCAGGATCGCCTGCATGGCACCCCTGTCGTACAGCGGCAGCAGGCTGTCCCCGAGCAGACGCGCCATGCCATCCGCCCGGCCGCAGCGCGAGGCACGGTTCACGCCGCCATGGCCCGCCAGGAACACCGCATCCAGCGGCACGCCCGCCGCGGCACATCGTGCAGGGTTCTCGTGCCAGGGGGTGCCCCATATCCAGGCACGCCCTTCGCTCCACGCCACGATCGCGGTGTCCTCTCCCAGGATGACCGACTGCGGATCTTCCGACCACAGGTCCGCCATCGTGGATTTTCCGGCACCCGACGGACCGGCGAACAGAAACCCCCGGCCACCGTACGCAATTCCCGCTCCGTGCACGATGACCCCGCCCGTCCGTGCAAAGCGATGGATCGCCATGACCAGATCGATCGTCTCGAGCGGGTAGACCGCCGAGCCTTCCTCGATTCCATCAGGGGAGATGTACACCTTGCCGGCCTGGAAGCCGTCATCCACCTCCATCAGCACGGGCAAAGCCGGGGCCGACCGCCCGCGAATCATGAGATGCCCCTGGGCCGTACGACCAACTGCATAGCCAGTCGGGCTTTCGAAAACGACCTCGTCTTGAGAGAGCGGAAACCGGGTATCAGTGACTACGTCCAAGGCCAATTGGCAGGGCTGAGTGGGCTCCTGCGCGAATTTGGCCTGGCTTACATTGAGGGCGAACTCGAGCGAGTGACAGCGGGCGACCACACGGTAAGAGAAGCCGGCGATCCTCACAGAGAACTCGCGCATATCCGAATGCTCTTGCCATCGGCCAATGCCACCCGCTCAACCCCAGAAGGGGCTGACGCACGCGTTCCGGGCGCACTTCTCGTCAGCGCGTTTCCCCAGGGCGGGATGGCGCCTCGCGGCTGCCACCTCGACCCGCCACGCGCAGACCAACGTACCTAGCTATCCCTACACGGAACCGGAAACCCCGGCTTGCAGTTGTTAGCTTGCGGGTCAACCTCAAGGCTCAGCCGACAGACCACCAAGACAGACGTCTTCAGATCCAGGCGGACCCTAGTGACAACCGGTTTTCCGTAGGTTTTCTTCTCCATCCTAGTTCCCCTTCCGTTTTCCTCAGCAAGCATTCAAGCGCAGAGCGCGCTGGTGCGCGGTCTCGCACAGGTAATCCACAGACGTCTCGTTGTCGCCGTGCACCAATTGCGACCACCCGGCACACTGGCTGCACAAGATCGAGATCTCGCAATCGCCGCAGGCGCTACGCGTCCGGCGTCGCGCCTGGCGAGCATCGTACAGCACCTTCTTCCAGCCCTCGCGAAACGGGCCTTCTGTCAGATCGTAGGACGGCCGGCGCGCGATTGCACACGGCATCAGCCGGCCGCGGCTATCGATGTGAAAGGAATGCAGTCCCGCGCCGCACTGGAAGATCGCGCTTCCGACCTCGGAGACACCCCGGGGTTCTATCCCCAGTGCCCGCTCTTTGTCTCTCTCCCACAGTGCGCGCCACTCTGCTACTCGCTCTGAGCTATCCGTATCGATCTCGGCAACTTCTGCCGGCGAGAGCATCGTGGCCTGGTTCTGCGTGCCCCCATCGAGACGCGGAGTCAGCTCCGAGTCCCAGCGGAACTCGAGCCCACGTTCCGTCGCAAACGCCATCATCCCATCCAGCTCGTGCCTGTTTGTTGCCAGGAGCATCGACTTTAGCCCCAGCGGCAGTCCCCGCTCGAGCAACAACTCGATACCGCGCATGCAGCGGGCAAACGAGCCCTTCACGCCCGTCACCCGCTCGTAGGTCTCTGCCGTGGCGCCGTACAGCGTGATCTCGACCTTGTACGGGCGCCACTCGGCAAGGACATCCGCAATCGCCGGCGTCAACAGCGTCCCGTTGGTAAACAGCGTCACCAGCACGCCCCGCCGCTTGGCATGCCGGTAGATCTCGAGCATATCGGGCCGCAGAAAGGGCTCGCCTCCGGTAAACGTCAGGCCCAGGCATCCTTCTGCCACCACCTCGTCCAAGATCGAGCAGATCTGCGCAGCACTCAACTCGCGCGCCACCTGCCCGGCATCACCCGCCGGCTTGTTGATGTAGCAGTGAGCGCACGACAGGTTGCAGCGCTCCGTCACATCCCACCCACCGGCCAGCGGAATCCGGTCCGGGCCATCGCCTCCTGCCAGCCGCGCCGTCAGCTCGGAGAAGGGGATTTCGTTGACGCACCCCAGGCTCATACGGGCCGCAGCGCTTCGAGCGAAACCAGGTTGCGCACAAACTCGACCAGGTCGGCCTCCACGTCCGCTGCCGGCGCATCATACTCCTGCAGCAGCGTGTCGCGCACCTCCACCAGCGTGCGCCTGCCGTCCACAAGCTCCCAAATCCGCGCCCCCACCTCGGTCAGAGTGTAGATCGACTCCATGTCGGCGACCTGGCCATAGATCGGCACCAAGATCGCCTCGGCGCCGATCATGCGAAAGACAAAGGCCTCGTTCCGGGCGTAGACAGTCTGCACGAAAGGCATTGTAGCACAAGGCGACCTGCGCGCAAACTCGGCAATTCGCTCCGTTCACTGCGTGCAGGCGTTTGCACTTTTCTACACAAACGAGTCTGCACAACCTGCTGCGAAGCGCAAGTCAACTTGTGCGCCCCGTCCGACGGCGCTATACTCCCCTCATGACCGACAACTCGCCGGCGTGGCGCGGCCTTCTGCACCTGTTGGCCATGGCCTGGGATCCTCAGCTGCCTGGGCAGGACACGCCAATCCCCTGGCCCGATGTCCTGGCGCTCGCCCGAAGCCAAGAAGTCACCCACCTGCTCTACCTCCCGGCTGCCCGGCTCGGCTCTGACGTGCCGGACGCTGCCTTTTCGCGGCTTCGCGAGGCCTATTTGACGGCCGGAGCCCTGAATAGCCTCCGGTTTCGAGAGCTCCAGGCGGTCCAGGGCATCCTTGCGCCCCTCGACGTGCCCCTCTTGCTGCTCAAAGGTGCCGCCCTGGCCGAGACCCTCTACCAAAACCTGGCGCTTCGCCCCATGGGCGATCTCGACCTGGCGGTGCCGCACGATCGCGCGGCCGAGTGCCGCGCTGCCCTCCTCGCCGAGGGTTACCGTTTGAACGAGATCGAGGAGCGGCCCGGCTCGCACCTGCTTCATCGCGGCCAGGAAGCCTACATCCCGCCGCCGCCTTTCCGCAGCCCCGTCGGCCTTCACTGGCACCCACTCGACATGCCCTACTACCTGAAGCGCGTGCCGGTGGACTGGCTCTGGAACAACACTGGAACGCACCAGGTCAACGGATTCCGCGTGCAAGCCCTGACTGCGGAGGCCAACCTGCTCTACCTGCCGGCGCACGTTTGCCTGCACCATCGCCTGCAGGGGCTGCCATGGCTCGTCGACCTGGCCTGGCTCGTGCACCAGGAGGGCGAGCGCGTAGACTGGCCCGAGATCGTCTCCGAGGCGAGACGCTTGGAGCTAGTGCTGGCGCTGCGCGCGACATTTGACCGGCTCGCCGGCCTGTGGCCGTCGCTCGTGCTGGACGAGCCGCGGCGGCTGCTGGCTGCACTGCAGCCCGGCGCCGGCGAGCAGCGGATCTTCCGGCTGCTGACAACCGAGCCGCGGACGGCCTTCCTGGACTTTGGCTCCGACATTGCCGGACTGCCCGACTTGTCCTCGCGGGTGCGCTTTGTGCTGGCCAACACTTTCCCCCAGGGGAGCTACATGCGCCGCCGGTATCCCGTCGGCCGCCCGTGGCCGCTGCCCTTCTGGTATGCCTACCGGCTGGGCGACGGCGCGGCCAAGTCGGCACGCACGCTGGCGCAGATCGTCCGCATGGCCAGGTAGCGGCCTCGGGGAGGCACACCCCCGCTTGGCTACTTGGCGGTTCATGGACGGCAGGCGGCAGCGGGATGTCCCGATGTTCTCTCTTCTGAGGTTCAACATCGGGAAAGTGCCGTCGTGCAGAGACCTGGTTCCTCCTTCGCCTACGGGCAGAGCACCCTTACCGGCCCGTGCATCGTCGTGTACCCCGACAGGTCCACGTCCTCCAGCCAATAGAAGTAGGCCCTGCCTGAGCGCAACCGGAAGCCATCGATGTAGTCATACACCGCGCCGAAAGGCGAGCCCGGGGGCACCTTCGTCGGGATCAGCTCCTGGTTGAGCTTGAGTTTCGGCCCGTTCCGCGTGTTGGAGCGGTAGAGGTTAAAGCCCAGGTTGTCGATCTCCTGCGCCGTCTCCCACCGGACGTGGATCGCCGGCGCCTCCGGCCAGGCCTTGAAGCTCTTCAGGACGACCGAAGTGGGGCCCAGCTCCAGCCGGAAGGTGTCGACGTCCCAGTAGCCGCCCGTCTCTTCCGGGCTGCCCAGCGTGCCTGTCCCATCGCTGCGCAAGATCAGGGCGACGACCACCGTCTTGCCCAGGTAGGTATCGGGTATCCTGAGGAGGTATTCAATCCAGTTCGTCTCCGTCCCACTGAAGGAGTCGAGGCGCTCCCAGATGCCTGTGGTCGTGTCCAGGATCCAGATGCTGCCGGTGTCGCCGCTGCTGATGGTGAAACGCTCGCGGAGATACAGGTTGATCGGACCGGAGCTGGGCAGCCGGATGAACGGCGAGTAGAACTGGTCCACCAGGTTGTTGGTGTAGCCCACAAAGGCGCCGGTCGTCTGGAGGCGGTAGTAGTAGGGGTCGGCGTTCATCCAGCTCCACTCGCTGGCCCGCGATACCTCGACGTCATCGACGAACCAGCCCACTCCATAGCCGCTGCCGTAGTTGGAGCTGTCGGTGGTGAAGCGGATGCGCGCGTAGCCGCTCGCGGCGCCGGCAAAAGCGCTGAGGTCGATGTTTCCGTCGGTATACGTCCACCAGCCGGCATTGTTGTCGCCTGTGCGGCTGTTGCGGGTTGTCCAGGTCGAGTTGTCGGGCGAGGTCTGGAGGTACAGGGTGTCATAGCCCGACTCCGAACTGCCCCGCCAGTGCGTGTTCAGGTAGGCCCAGGTGCTGCCGCGCAGGTCAAGTGCGGCCGGGGTCGTCATGTCGTAGGTGGCGCTGTTGGCGTCGTAGAGCGCCTGGGCGCTGTATGTGCCGCTCCAGGCGTAGGTTGTGGAGCGCGCCCACTTGCCGCTCGGGCTGACGGTCCAGCGAATGGGGCTGGCCTCGAAGCAATCGAGGCAGGCGAAGGCTTTGCGCGACCACTTGGTCCCGGTGGTCACGCCTGGGTCGGTGGTGAAGGCCTCGGTGTAGGTGCCCGAGTCAGTCTCGTAGGCCGTGGTGAAGCTGCGGACCGAGCTGCTCGTCAGGCGGTAGCCGTCGTCGGACACCACCTTCCAGTAATAGGTGCGACCGGGCACGGTGTAGTAGGGCAGCGAAGAAAGCTGGGCAACCGGCCCGCCGACCTTGTTTGCAGGCGGGTTGGCCGTGTCGATGTACCACCAGTAACGGACGGTATCGCCGTCGGGGTCGCTGGCGGCGCTCCAGGTGAGCGGCGGGGCGTAGGCGTAGAGGGTCGCCGCGTCTGCCGGCCACGTCTGGCTGGCGGCGGTGGGCGGGTCGTCCAGCGTCGAGTAGTAAGGATCCGGGTTGGAGCTGCTGTTGCGCACGTCGATCCAGGCCACCTCCGGGTGGAGCGCAGTGCGGAAGCTGACGTCCAGGCAGCGGAACCCTTCCAGTACCGGTCTGCTCAGGTCGGTCATGGTGTACGCCGATCCCCACGTTGCGCCGTAGGCGGAGGCGGACTGCTTCAGGTAAATCGACGTGCCCGAGTTGTAGGAATACGCGACCCGGACGGCCGACCCGCTCGCCGACAGCGAGGGATAGCGCTCGTTGGAGCCGGTGGCGGCGACGCTGATGTCGCTCGCATTGAAGCTGGTGCCGCCGTTGGTCGAATAGCGGTAGTAGACGTCGTCATCTGTTGTGCTGTAGGCGTCCACGTAGGCGAAGTAGACATTGGCGCCGCTCGAAGCCAGAGTTGGGAACCCCTGCTTGTCGGTTGCGGTGTAGGAGAGCCTGGTCGTCCAGGTGTCGTTGCCAGCCATTTCCTGCTGCACGTAGACATCCCCTTGGCCGGTGACGTCGTACTGCCAAGCCACGGTGACGTAGGTGCTTCCGCTGATACTGATGGCGATGGACGGGTACAGGCACGAGTAACTTGTGCCACAGGCGGTGGACGCTGACGTGGTCCAGGATGAGCCACCGTTGGTCGAGTACCAGTAGCGCAACGTGTATCGCGAGCCAGAGGCGATGTACTGCCAGACCGCGTACACCGTGGCCGTTGTCCCGCCGCCCGAGATCGAGATCGCCGGATTCGCCGCACCGGCGGGGTAGGCGTTGAAGTACCAGAGCGAGCCAAAGCTGCTGATGTCGCCGGCAGTGGCGGTCTTGTAGTAGCCGGGGTACGTCACGCCGCTCAGGGTATAGTCCACCGCGATGTAGACATAGTTTGAGCTGTCGATGGCCATCGCCGGATGCCGCTCGCTGGTCGTGCCGCCCAGCAGGTACAGGCTCCAGGTACGGCCGTTGTCCACCGACTTGCCCACGACGATGTCATAGTCGGTGCCGTCCAGGTACTCGTAGGCCACGTAGAGGTTCCCGGAGGAGTCGGCGGCGGTGTCGATGTGGGCCGAGGCGTTGGGCAGGACGTAGCCGCCGTCCACTTCCAGGTTGGGGACCCTGGCTACGACTTCCGGCGCCCCTTCCTCTCCGTGCGGCCCCGGCTCGGACTGCGCTTCCTTCGGAGACTCTTCCGGCGCGGCGGCCGTGCCCGCGTCGACCGCATCCACGGCGACGGCCGGCAGGTCGATCGCGGGCGGCGGGCTGCCGGCAGAGGGGCTCGCCAGAGGCTGGCCGGAACCGGCACTGGGGACATCCCCTTCGGGCTGGGCTTCCGTGCCCGAGGTGTTGTCCAGGCACTGCGGCGCCTTGCCGCCCTGCGCGGCCAAGGGGTCGCTCCCCAGGTTGACGCGCCCCCATCCAAAGCGGCAGTTCCGCGTGGTGCTTTCGGACGCCACTCCTGCCTCGTCCGGCATGACCCCGCATGCTCCTCCGCCCGCCCGGTACTGAGCCTGATCCAGGATGTAGCTACGCAGTTGGGCGAGGGTGTAGCCGGGGTATCCCTCCCAGGCGGTGGCCGCCAGCCCCGCCACATGCGGTGACGCCGCCGATGTGCCCCAGAAACCGCCCCCCGCGTTGGCATAGTTGGTGCCGTTGTTGGTGCCGTCGGTGACGGTGCTCACCCCGTCCGGCGCTACCACGTCGGGCTTGTCGATCGCCGCGCCGGGGTTGGCGCCTGCCCGAGGCGTTGCGTGGGCCGAGACTGCTAAAGGTCTCCAAGCCATACAGCGGCGCACTCCAATCCTCGTTCCAGAAGCTCGCTCCGACGGTCACCGCGCTGTCGCCATCCCCGGGGATCCCAACGCTGTTGCTGCTGTTGTGGTAGGCAAACACGTGGGCCGCTCCCTCGCCGGCCAAGTTGAAACCGTTGAAGGAAAACAGCGACATCCAGTGGCCAAAGCTGTTGGTGCATGCGCCGCCGCCGGTATCGCGCCAGATGGTGATCCCGTAGTAGTCAGTGGCGGTCGTCGTGAAGGCGATCCCTTCCGTCGGCTCAACCGTCGTCGTGCACTGGTTTGCGGTGGAGGTCGCCACGGCGGTCCAAGCGCCGGAGTCGTACTTGTGCAACTGGAGATCGTAGTCAACGTGGTTCTGGTTGCCCGTCCGGCCGCTGTTCCAGTCGTTCCATTCCAGGAAAATGTCGAGCTCCGTCCCGGCGGTGACGCTCCAGACAACTCCGGGTGCCGAGCCGATGAAGTTGAGGTTGCCGGCGCCAAAGGCGATGGAGTCCCCTGCGCTGTACTGCACCGACGTGCCGGACCAGTGCGACTTCTGGTGGTTGCCCGCCGAGGTGGCGAAGAAGATGCCGGCCGCCTGTGCAGTGTCGATGATCGTGTTGACCACGCCGGTTCCGTCGTAGGGGCCGGCGTTCACCCAGCCGATCGACATCGTCGCCACCTTCTTGCCGCTCACGTTGTTGATGTAGTCGGTGACGGCGTTTCCTAGCTCGATCTCGGTCTCAAAGGAATACAGGTGCACCGTGGCGCCGGGAGCCATGTCGAAGGCAATCTCGGAGCACGATGTGCCGTGTCCGTAGCCGGCTGGATCGGTGGTGAAGTCATAGCCTCCGGTGCCAAAGTCATGGGTGACCAGTCCGCCGCCGGTCGGCAGGTCGCCGGTTCCCTGGCGGGTGTCGTAGGCCGTGAAGCCAAAGTCAAAGATCGCGAGGTTGACCCCCGTGCCGTCGTATCCGGCGGCAATCCAGTTGCCGGCGTTGGTGAGAGCCACACCTTGCGACGTATAGGTGCCCACCTTGGGCGCCGGTTGTATGCCACTCGGAACCTCCAGGTCCTGAGTCTGAGAGGGGAAGGGGTAACGGACCAGGCGCACGCCGGGGATGTCGCCCAGCGCCGGCAGACTGCGGAAGGGTGCCAGAACCTGGACCATGGTCTTGTACGCCGTCTCGTAGGTCGCTCCCGTGGCGGCGATGGCCGACTCCAGGTCGGCGCGGATCCCGATGAGCGGCGCGTGCTGGACCGTGATAGTTCCGCCGTCCCCGGTGATGGTCTCGATCTGGGCTGCGCCGGCCTGATGGGCCCCCGGGTCGGCGTCCATCTCCAGGATGACGCGTGCGCTGCCGGCCTCCAGGTCAATGTGCCGCTGGCCGGCAAAGGTCTCCAGCGGCCTGCCTGTGCCAAGCACCGCCGACTCGTACAGTTGGGCAAGACGCGATTCGAGTTTCGGATAAGAGTCCTTGTGGACTGCCGGAGGCTCCGCAACCTCGATCGAGCCTTCCAGGCGCGCCGCCTCCGACGAGTTGTCCGGCGCGGTGGACGCCTGCCTCGCGCCGGCTTCCGCCTGCATTCTGCCGGCCCCCGGCACCAGCAGTGCCGCGATCACTAGAGCGACGCCGGCCCAACGAACCAGGTAGGAAAGGTGCTTCGTCATTGTGCGCTCCCTCCGCCGAATCTTCTCTGACTCCCGCCTTGGCTGACGCCCATTGTGGGCTAGGCTGGAACCTCTCACGGTCGCGCGCCAAGGACCCAATCCCCCGGCGCACCCAATTGGACGCTAGCTCTCACGCTCGATCTGCCTCGCGCGGGGCACGACGCGCGCAAGGCGCGCCAGTCCGCCCGCCAGCCGCACGGCGTACCAGTAGGGCAGCGTCCAGGCCGATTGCGCCCCGTAGCGCCGCGCCATGTACGCCGGCCGGGGAAAGAGGTTGAACCAGCCATAGCGCGCCCGTGCCCCGAAATCGGGCAGCGAGGCGAGCGTGGTGTAAAAGTCGAGCGTCGCGCTCCGCTCCTGCGCCGAAAGCAGCCGGAAAAGCCGCTCGTCGGTCCGGCTCGGCCGCAGCCCGCCCAGGGCACGTCGCGCCTCCGCCAGCGGCAGCGACGGCCAGCGATGCGCCAGCCTCTCCACCGTCGCGCGCAGCGCCGCCAGCAGGTCGAAGGAGCGCGCCGCCTCGCCCACCCGCACCCAGTCGATCCGATCCCTCTCCTGCACGACCAGCAGCGCCAGGTCGACGAAGGAGCGGAGCGAGCGGAACTGGTGGTGCAGCGCCAGGTGTGCCGGCAGGTAGACCAGGTTGGCGCGCGCATTCAGCACCCGGAAGGGCTGCCCGGCGATCGTGCGCACCTCGCTCTCCTGCCAGAAGAACTCGACCGGCACCTTCACCATGTGGTAGGGCACGTCGACGAGGTGCCAGTGCAGCTCGACGGAGGCGCCCGCCGGGTCGGGCGGATCGAGCTGCTCCTGGTTGGAGTAGGCCAGGCGCGTGCCTTCCCGATGCTCCACTCCGGCCGGCCGGTAGCCCAGCTCCAGCAGCGCCTGCCGGCAGGCCGGCACCCGCTCGCGCGGGACGAGCAGGTCGATGTCGCCCATCAGCCGCAGCGCAAAGGACTCGTAGACTGATTCCGCAAGGGCGGCCCCTTTCAAGAGCAGCAGCGGCGACCCGGTGCCGGCCAGCGCCCGGCCCACCTCGGCGAGCTGGTGCTGGCCGCGCGCGTTCTCCGCGACGAAGAGGTAGTAGGCATCCTCGAAGAACCGGCGCGCCTCGGCGGGCATCGACTCGCGCAGGCTTTGCGCCGCGATGTGGAGCAGGCCGCCGGTGCTGCTCGCCCGGGCCAGGTCGACGACCTCGGGCCAGGGGACCGACTCGGATGCGGGCAGGCCTTGGGGGTCCCAGGCCCCGGCCGCCAGCCGGTCCAGCGCTTCTTGCGGCGACACCCGAACGCTCATGCCTGCATTATAGCCCGCCGCACCGCCGCGGGCAAGCCCCTCTTCTCCGCAGGTTCACCGCCACCGGTTATCCGGCCGAGCTCCGACTTGTATCCCTGGGCCGAACGCGTATAATCATCTCCAGGCCACCTGCCGGCGCGCCTTGCCGCCGGGAAGGCACACATCCCAGGAGGAACGCGATGAAAGCAAGAAAGCTCTTCCTAGTCCTGGCAGTCGCCGTTGCGGTCCTGTCCACCGGCCTGGTGCCGGCCTTGGGCCAGACCGCCCCCGCCGCCCCGCCCACGCTGCCCGATGGGGAGACGGCCATCGTGCGCGTCTATTACCCCGACGACGCGACGCGCATCAGCCTCTTCCTCTCGTTCGAGCCGCAGGTCCTGGAGACCAACTACCGCGCCCGCTACCACGTCATGCAGGTCACCCAGTCCGAGATCGACCGGCTGGCCGCGCTCGGGCTGCGCATCCAGCTCGACACGGCCTACACGGCGCCGCCCGTTACCGACCCGCTGCCACAGGGCATCACCACCATCCCCAGCTACCCCTGCTACCGCACCGTCGAAGAGACCTACGCCGCCGCCCAGGCCCTCGTTACCAACCATCCCACCCTGGCGAGCTGGGTCGACATCGGCGACACGTGGCTGAAGTACAAGGGCCAGGGCGGCTATGACATGATGGTGCTCAAGCTCACCAACTCGGCCGTTACCGGCGACAAGCCCGACCTCTTTATCATGGGCTCGATCCACGCCCGCGAGTACACGCCCGCCGAGACGGCGACCCGCTTTGGCGAGTACCTGGTGAACAACTATGGCACTGACCCGGATGCGACCTGGCTCCTCGATCACCACGAGATCCACCTCATGCTCCAGTCCAACCCCGACGGCCGGAAGAAGGCGGAGACGGGGCTCTCCTGGCGCAAGAACGTGGACAACGACGACGGCTGCACCACCCCCAGCACCTGGGGCACCGACCTCAACCGCAACTATGTCTTCAAGTGGGGCTGCTGCGGCGGCTCGAGCGGGAGTCCGTGCAACGAGACCTATCGCGGACCCTCCGCCGGCTCGGAGCCCGAGACGCAGGCAGCCATGACCTACATGGCCTCCATCTTCCCCGATCAGCGCGGGCCCGGCGACACCGACCCGGCGCCGGCCGACGCTACGGGCATCTACATCGACCTCCACTCCTACAGCGAGCTGGTACTATGGCCGTGGGGCTGGACGAGCACCAACTCGCCCAACGCGACCCAGCTCCAGACTCTCGGGCGCAAGCTCGCCTACTTCAACAGCTACACGCCTCAGAAATCCTATTCCCTCTACGCCACCGACGGCACCACCGACGACCACGCCTACGGCATCTACGGCGTGGCCTCCTACTGCATCGAGATGGGTACCTCCTTCTTCCAATCGTGCACGACCTTCGAGAACACCATCTACCCCAACAACCTCCAGGCGCTTCTGTATGCCGCCAAGGTGGTGCGCACTCCCTACATGACCCCGCTGGGGCCTGACGCGCTGAGCCTGGTGGCCTCTCCTGCGAGCGTGCCGGCCGGCGATCTGGCGGCGCTCACGGCGACGATCAACGACACGCGCTACCGGAGCGGCTATGGGGAGCCGACGCAGAACATCGCCGCCGCCGAGTATTATGTCGACACGCCCCCCTGGGTTACCGGCGCGGTCGCCCACTCGATGGCGGCTTCCGACGGCAGCTTCAACTCGACGATCGAGGGCGTGACGGCGACGGTCGACACAGCCGGCCTGAGCACCGGCAAGCACCTCCTCTTCGTGCGCGGCAAGGATGCGAACGACAACTGGGGCGCTTTCTCGGCGGTGTTCCTGACGATCACCGAGCCCGGCACCCCGACGCCCACGCCCACACCGACGGACACGCCGACGCCCGGCCCGACGCCCACCTTCACGCCCACGCCCACCGAGACGCCGGTGCCGTCGGGCGACACGATCTGGATGTCGCTCTCGGCCAACGCCACCCTCGGCAGCCTGGGTACGGTCAACGACGAGGACATCGTGGCCCTGAACCCGGCCACCGGCGTCTACACCTGGATCTTTGACGGGTCGGACGTGGGTATCACCACGGATATCGACGCGTTTGACGTGCTGGACAATGGCCACATCCTGATGTCGTTCGACGGCAACACGCCGGTGAGCGGCGTGGGCACCGTGGCCGACGCGGATGTCGTCGAGTTCACGCCGACGTCGCTCGGCTCGACGACGGCCGGCACCTTCACCTGGAAGTTCGACGGCTCCGACGTGGGGCTGAGCAGCGGCTCCGAGGATGTGGATGCTCTCTTCTTCCTGGGCGACGGGACGATGCTCGTCTCCATCCGCGACGCCTTCTCGGTCACCGGGATCTCGGGCCAGGATGAGGACCTGGTCCGCTTCACGGCCACGTCGTGGGGCTCGGCGACCGCCGGCACCTGGAACTGGTACTTTGACGGCTCAGACGTGGGGCTGGCGACCAACGCCAACGAGGATGTCGACGGCATCTGGCTGGATACGGCCATGACGCCCTACCCGTACCTCTACCTGAACACGCTCGGCAGCTTTTCCGTGCCGGGGATCTCGGGGGCAAACGAGGACATCCTCATCTTCAAGCCGACGGCCCTGGGCTCGACCACGGCGGGCACGTACAACACGCCGCTCTACCTGGATGGGAGTCTCTTTGGCCTGGCGTCGTACGACATTGACGCGTTCGACGTGCAGCGATAAACGGCAGGTACACCAGGTGCAACGCACCAAGGTGCGTTGCACCTTGGCTTCCCGACCGTGCCGGGAGCCAGGCAGTCTCGAAACCTCCCGACCGGCGCCGCAATCGTGTGCGGTTTCCGCACGCGAGCTTCCCGCCCGGAGGACTGCACCATCGACTTACATTTCCGTCCCTAGGCTCTGCGCCGGCCTTGACACCGGCTACCTACGATGCTACAATCTGCACCGATGACCATGGTCAGCAGCATGCCGTGTAGTTCCGCCGCGTTCGCGGAGCTCAGCCGCGAGTTTCTGAACTCGGGCACTTCTGTCCGCTTCCGTGCGCGGGGGGCAAGCATGTCCCCGCTCGTGCGCGACGGCGACACGGTGCTGGTGCGCCCCCTAGCTGAGGGTGCGCTCCGAGTCGGCGACGTAGTCATCCTGTGCGATACGCCCGACCACCTGGTGGTGCACCGGGTGGTGCGCAGGCACTCCGGGCCGGGCGGTGTCACCTTCACCATCCAGGGCGATCAGGGTGTCCGGCCCGACGGCACCTTTGAGGCGACACAGGTCTGGGGCCGGGTGGTGGCGGTAGAGCGAGAGGGGATGCACGTCGACTTGGACCGTCCGGTGATGAGGCTGTTGGGCCGGCTGGCCGTGCTGCGCTCGCGTTGGAACGTAGGGCGCGGCAGGCCGTCCCGGCTAGCACGCTCGATGCTGAAACGGCTGCCCGTCTTTTCCAAGTACCTGGCATAGGAGAACGCTCTTGGCGCAGGAAGAAGCGCGGTACCAACGGAATCCAGACTTTATCTTTCGCACCATCGTGGACGAGGCGGTGCTCGTGCCGATCCGCCAGCAGGTGGCGGAGATGGACTGCATCTACACGCTGAACGCGGTTGGCGCCGTGGTTTGGCAGAAGCTCGACACGCCGGCCACCGAAACCGAGCTGCAGAACGGCCATCATGGACGAGTACGCGGCCGAACCGGATGCCGTGGCTGCAGACCTCGATCGCGTTTCTGCGCGGGATGATCGCCATTGGCGCCCTGCGGAAGGTCTAGCCCGTGGATTGTTCGATCTGGCCGCAGGTGGACCTGGGGCAGCTCTCTGAAGAGCTGATCAAGCGGCTGAAAGGGGGCCGCTATCCCTTCAGTTGCACGTTCGAGATCACCGAGCGGTGCAACCTGTCGTGCGTGCACTGCTTCATCAACCAGCCGGCAGGCAGCCAGCCAGCCCGCAGCCGGGAGCTGACGGCAAGTCAGATCGGGGAGATCTTGGACCAGGTTGTGGAGGAGGGCTGCCTTTACCTGGTTCTCACAGGGGGCGAGATTCTGCTGCGGCCCGATTTTCCCGAGATCTATCGGCACGCAAAGAAGCTCGGGCTGCTGGTCACCCTCTTCACCAACGGCACGCTCCTGACGCCGGAAATGGCCGGCTTCCTGGCGGAGTGGAGGCCCTGGTGGATCGAGATCACTCTCTATGGCACGACCCAGCAGACCTACGAGCAGGTGACGCAGGTGCCCGGATCCTACGAGCGCTGCAAGCGAGGCATTGGCCTGCTCGAAGGAGCATGGCCTCAGGGTCGGCCTGAAGTCGGTCATGATGGACCTGAACCACCATGAGCTTCGCGCCATGAAGGCCTTCGCCGGCCAGATGGGCCTCCCCTTCCGCTACGACTCGCTGTTGTGGCCGAGGTTCGACGGCAGCCAGCGCACCGCTCGACGCACTGCCTGCCGCGCAGGAAATTGCGGCCCTGGACTGCGACGACACAGAGAGGAGAGAGGCCTGGCTGGATCTGCGCAGGCGGACCAGCGGCGCGAGCGGCCGGCGCGAGTATGTCTATGGCTGCGGCGCGGGGCTCCATGGCTTTCACGTCGACAGCGCCGGGCAGGCTCAGCGCGTGCATGATGGCGCGCCGCCTGTCGTACGACCTGCTGCAGGGATCCTTCCACGAGGCGTGGCATGCATTCCTGGGAGCGCAGCGTGCTGAGAAGCGGAGATTGGACACCGCATGCCGCTCTTGCAGCGTTGGGGTCCTCTGCCCGCAGTGCCCAGGCTGGTCCCAGACGGTGCACGGGGATGATGAGACGCCCGTTGAGTTTGTCTGCGAGGTAGGACACCTGCGCGCCAAACTGCTCCGTCCAGAAGCCAGTGCCGGCTCCCTCGGGTTAGCCCGGTGAACCTGCACTTCGAGCGCACGGGTCACAGCCAACATTAGGAGGAAACGAGATGACAAGAAAGAAGCAGTACGAGGCGCCGGCCTTCAGGGTAGTCCGCCTGGAGGTTAGGGCCCAAATCCTGGGCGTCTGCCAGACGAGCTCACCGAGTTCGGCACAGATTGTGCCAGGCGCCGGGCTGCCACGACCACTATCTGCCAACGCCTATAGGGCCCAGTAGCTGGCATCGCGAGAGGCGGGCAGCGCCGCTTCTCGGACTGCAGGTGGCCGGCCTCCCGCTCTGGCTGGATGCGCACGCTGGACGGTCTCCGGCTGGCGGCCCCTGCCTGCTACACGCCCTTTCTTGTGCCGGGCGGCCCTGACGGCGGCCTGGTTCTGCAGGTCCGCGACAGGCCGTCGCCCGGCAGCGCAGCCGGGCTGGCGGCCCATCTACTGCACGCCCGAGGCATGGGAGCTATGGCAGGATGAGATGGGACGCTACGTCCTGCTGTCATCAAAGGTGCCCGCATCCAGGAGTGAGCTTGCCGTCGATCCCGGCTTCGGGCAGGGCGAGGTGGTGGGTGAGTTCGGCCGCTCGCCGGGAGGCGCCTGCTACCCGCTGCGACGGCATCGACCTGGTGCTCTATGCCAATTGGCTGGCGGAGACGGGCGACCTGATCCTGCACGCCGTCCGCCGTCCGTGCTCGACGGGGCAGGCTACTGCTTCGCCGGGGCGTCCGGAGCCGGCAAGTCGACGCTTGCCGCGGCCCTTGCCGAGACCGCCGGGGCAACTGTGCTGGGAGAGGACAGCATCGTCCTGCGCTCGTCTGGAGGGACGCTTCTGGATCTTCGGCACGCCCTGGCACGAGGACCCCGCCCGCTGCTCTCCCCTGGGCGCGCCACTGAAGGAGCTCTTCTTCCTCGACAGGGCGGATGGACACGGCCTCTGGCCCTGCGCGCCCGCTGGACGGCATCGCGCGGCTGATGCAGACGGCTTTTATCCCCTACTATCGACCCGAAGCAGTCGCCCAGATCCTGGACAACCTGTCGCTGCTTGGCGGAACGGGTGCCGTTCTTCATGCTGGGATACGAGTTGGGGACCGACCCATCACCCCTGCTCCGGCGATAGGCACGGGCGGATCCCTGCACGTGCAACGCACCTTCCGAGTGCGTCTGCACGTGCCTTATGCAACGTACGGGAGGATGAATATGCAACGAAACCGCAAGCTCCACTTGAGCCTATTGCTTGCCTTCCTGGTGAGTCTCACCTTCTTGCCGGCCGCTGGGGCCAGCTCGAACCCTTCCGTCGCACCGGCAGGGTCCCTACACTCAGGCAGTGATAGTGCGCCGGCCGGCCCAGCCGCAGTCCAGGACGGCGTGCGCCTTTTGTCATCCACTTCCGGCGGAGTGGTCCTTGAGATCGAGATTCCGTGGCAGGAGCTCGAGGTTCAAGCCGCAGTCGAAGACAACCGCTATGCCCGAGTCTCGCTCCCCGGCTGGTCCACGACCTCGCTTGGCGGGAGCGCCCGCACTTCCCCTACTGGCGCAGCCGATTGGCGTCCCTTTGGGGCAACCTCGGCGTCAAGGTGGAGCCGGGCGCGGCGCATACACAGGTTTTGCCGGTCCCCGTCGTGCCGGTCGCAACGCAAAAGGCTGAGCCGGCCCTGCCTCGGAAGGAGCCGGGCTGGAGCCCGGCGATCCCAGCCGCCTGCCCCAGTTCGACATCGTGCTTGAGGAGAACGATGGAATCTACGAGGGCGCCGGCGCAGTATCCCGGCGCGCTGGCGGAAGTGGCAAGCGACGGCATCGTGCGCCAGCAGCGCGTGGCCGGCATTGCCGCGTACCCAGTGCAGTACCGGCCCGGCACAAGAGAGCTCACGGTCTACGAGAGCCTTACCATCCGGCTCACATTCAGAGCTGTCGAGCCAGACACCAGCGGCCGCCGCCGCTGAGTCATCTGCGTACGAGGATGTTCTGCGGCAGCACTGCTCAACTACGACACTGCGCGTGCCTGGAGGAGCGCCGCCGCCTCCTCCCTCGCCTGCTGGAGGCGCGGAAGCCCTGCCCTGGGCGCCTCCCGTCCCAGGCTGGCGCGTCAAGGTGCGGGCCGACGGGTTCTACAGGCTTACCTACACAGAGCTTGCAGTCTGCCGGCCTGCCCGTCGACACACTGGACCCGCAGACCTTCCAGCTCTTCTCCCTGGGCAGCGAGGCCGCAATCCTCGTAGCCGGAGAAGCCGACGGTGCCTTTGATGCAACGGACTACATCCTCTTCTACGGCCAGGCCATCGCCGTCCAAGTATACCCGTGACAACGTCTATTGGCTGACCTATGGGCAGGCACAGGGCGCGCGCATGGCGGCGCGCGACGGAACACCGGGTACGGCGGCGACGCCAACCACTACGCCGCGCTGCGCCACAGGAGAACAACGTCTACTACATCACCACGATCCCGGGCGACGCAGGACCTAGAGCACTGGATCTGGGACTATGTCTACCCGCCCAGCCGGCCAAGCTGGAGCTACAGCCTGCCGCTGGCCGCGCCCTACGCGGGCACCTATACGGCCAAGCTGACGGTGGCGATGTTCGGCTATATCGACAATCCGATCAACCCGATCACCACGCACAGGTCTACCTGAACGGCACGCATGGTGGACGAGCTGTGGTGGGACGGCATCACTGGCAGATCTCGGAGGTCGAATATCCCACAGATCCTCCTGGTGGCGGGGAACAACACCATCTCCGTCGTGTGCCCCAACGATACCGGTGTGGGGCTCGACCTGGTCTACGTCGACCGAGTCGAGCTGGCGTTTCGCCAACACCTTCACCGCGGCAGCAAACGAGCTGCCCTTCGGCTACGATGTCTGCGGCACCTGGAAGTACCAGGTAGAGGGGTTTACATCAGCGACCAGGTCGCAGCCTACGACGTGACCGATCCGCATCGGTTGTGCAGATCGAAGGCGTCGAGGTGACGCCTTCCGGCGCGGGCTATGCCGCGCTCTTCGAGGACGAGGTCACAGGGCCGGTCAGCTACTGGGCAAGCGGCAACCAGCGCCTACCGGACGTCCAGGCGATTGAGCAGGACACTGCATCTGATCTCCAATCGTCCGCAAATGGGGCAGACCATCACGCTGATCACGCATCAGGCCTTCTGGGACCAGGCGGGCACCTGAGCGACTTCCGCGCATCCCAGGGTTTGCGCGCGATGCGGGTAGACGTCCAGGACGTGTACGACGAGTTCGGATATGGCATCGTAGGCATCGACGCGATCCACGACTTCCTGGCCTATGCTTACGGGCACTGGCAGGCGCCGGCGCCCTCCTACGTGGTGCTGATGGGCGACGGGCACTATGACCCCAAGGACTACTACGGCTACGGCCGGATAAACTACGTACCGGCCTACCTGGCGCCGGTTGACCCCTGGATGGGCGAGACGGCGGCAGACAACCGGTACGTCAGTCTGGTAGGCGACGATGCCCTCCCCGACATGATGCTGGGGCGCATCTCGGTGAACAGCAGTGCCGAAGCAGCCGTGGAGGTGAACAAGATCATCGCCTACGAGGAAAGCCCTGAGCCCGGAAACTGGAACGAGCAGGTACTGGCGGTGGCAGACAATGCGGACGGCGCCGGCGACTTTGCAGCCGATCTCAGACAACTTGCTGAGCAGTTACCTTGCCGGCGCCGTACACGCCGGACAGGGTGTACTATCTCGTCACGCACCAGACCGTTGCAGCGCGCGGCAGGCGATCCGGGATAGCATCAACGAGGGCAGCCTGATCGTGAACTACATCGGGCACGCAGCGTCCGACCAGTGGGCTGATCGAGGCCCTTTTCACCTCAGATGTGTGCCCTGCTTGACAACGGCGAAAGTGCTCCCGTTGTCCTGTCCATGACCTGTCTCGACGGCTACTTCGTCTTGCCGCATCCGACCGGCTGGGGCTATGAAGCCATCGCGGAGGTGATGACCCGGGCGGATGGCCGCGGCGCAGTCGCGAGCTGGTCACCGACGGGCCAGGGCATCGTCGCGGGGCATGATCTCCTGGATTCCGGGTTCTTTGAGGCAGTCTTCCTGGATGGTTTGCGCAGCTTGGGCGCGGCAACCACCGCCGGCAAGCTGAAGCTGTGGGCCTCCGGCGGAAACCTGGAGCTTCTGGACACCTACCTGCTTTTCGGCGATCCGGCGATGGAGATCAACGCCCTCGACGCGCAGGCCGACCTCCAGGTCGGCAAGTCGGTCACGCCGGCCGGCACGGTTCTCCCGGGGTCCGTGGTCAACTACGCTTTGACGTTCACCAACGCCGGCCCGTCGACCGCCCACGACATCGTGCTCACCGACCTGGTCCCTTCGCTGCTCACGAACGCCAAGGTGACCTACACGAGCCCAGAGGTGATCGGGCTAATCCCCGGCACGACCTTTGCCTGGGAGGTCCAGGATCTGCCGCCCGGCGCCAGCGGCTCGATCCGCTGGAGGGCCATCGTCGGCAACTCAGCACCGCCTGGTGACCTCGTCAACACGGCACAGATTGCGGGCGCCGAGACGGACCCCCTGCCCGACAACAACACCGCCCAGGTCACCAACCAGGTGGCGGCCGTGATGCGGGTGCAGGCGATCACACTGAAATACACACAGCCGACTCCCGGCAGGTACGCGATCACCGGGGCTGTGCGCATCAGCGACCTGGCCCGCTCACCGGTAGGCGGCGCCACAGTCCAGGCTCAGTGGACCTGGCCCGACGGCTCTGTTACGACCGGGCAGGCCGTTACGAACTCGATGGGCAACGCGACGTTCCGCATCAAGGCCCTTCAGACGGGGTCATATGAGCTCTGCGTCACGGACGTGACCAAGGCGGGTGCCGTCTACTTGCCGTCTCGCAACCTCGAGACGTGCGACACGGTGGACATCCCCTAGCGGCCGAGCCGATCAGACCCGGAGGTAGGCCCACTGACCTGCGGTCAGTGGGCCCCGTTTTTCGTTATGGGCGCAGAATGGTTACCTCTGCACGTCGAAGGCGTCGATGTCGTACGGCGACAGACCAAAGAGGCTGCCGTCCAGGTAGAGCGACGTGTTGTATGTGCCGCTTGTGGTCGAGCCCAAGGCCGTCGGCTGGAAGATGAAGATGTCGTCGTTCTCTCCTGAGATGCCCGTCACGGAGAAGTTGCCTAGGGTATTCAGGTAGACGTACGGGTACGGGCTCATGGCCGTATCCAGCCAGATGCCGTCCACATCCTCGTTGGCGTTGGTCGACAAACCGACGTCTGAGCCGTCAAAGTACCAGCTCCAGGTGCCGGCCGTCGTCGAGCCCCACGACGTCGCGGTGAAGCGGGCCAGGTCCTCGTCCTGCCCCGAGACGCCGGTCACGCTGAAGGCGTCGCGAATGGAGACGAGCATCGTCCCGTCGCCCAGGAAGAAGAGGGCGTCCACGTCCTCGGTGCCGCTACTCAGGCCGACATCGGAGCCGTCGAACTTCCAGGTGAAGGTGCCGGCCGTCGTCGAGCCGAGCGAGGTTGGTGTGAACTCGACAACGTCGGGATCCGCCACGGTGCCGATGCCGGTCACCGAGGTGTTGGCGTCGAACGACATCAGGATGTGGCCATTGTCCAGCACATCAAAGGCGTCGATATCGGTGGTGATGCCCACGTCCGAGCCGTCGAACACCCACGAGTAGACGCCGGTCGCCGGGTTCAGCGCCACGATGTCCTCGTCGTTGACGGTGCCCAGGCTGCCAAGGGTGCCGTTGGTCGCGAGCGACAGCCAGCTCGTGTCGCCTGAGGGCACCGGCGTCTCGGTGGGCGTCGGCCCGGGGGTCGGCGTGTTGGTGGGTGTGGCCGTGGGCGTGGGCGTCGGCGGCACTCCGCCTTCCAGCCAGGTAAGGGCCTTGCTCATGACCGTGACGCGCGTCGCCGCCGAGCTGATCCCCTCGAAGCCGAAGGCAAAGTAAACCAGCCGGTAGGTGCCTTCGTAGCGCAGCGCGCCCCAGGTGTAGGTCGTCCCGGTATAGTCGTACACGCCCACCGCCCCGCTGCCCAGGCCGATGTGGGAAGGATAGTTCTGGTTATTGGCGCCGTCTCCGCCGGTGATCGTGACGTCCGCGCCGGCCATGATGTCGGTGCCCGTCAGCGTCGTGACGTTCGTGTCGTCGGCCAGGTAGGTAGCTTTCAGATAGTTGGCGAAGAAGGGGTCGGTGTTGATGTCGTAGCCGATGTCCTGCCCGGTGAGAAAGAGCTTGCCGCCGCCGTTCAGGTAGGTCGTCAGGTTGGCGGTGTCGGCCGTCGTCAGCGTCGTGGAATAGTCATCGCCGGTGAACCAAATCACGATCTGGTGCGCCTGAAGCGTAGCCGCCGAGGGCGAGCCCTGGCTGTACACCGTCCACGTGTCGTAGCCGCGTCCAAGGCTGTTGAGGGCAGCCGTGAAGTAGCCCTGGTAGGAGGAGTTGGCGTCGTCGTCCACCAGGAGGATCCCCTGCACGGGCGGCGTGTTGGTCGGCGTGGGCGTGTGCGTCGGCGTGTTGGTCGGCGTCGGCGTGTTGGTGGAAGTCGGTGTCGGGCCCGTCGTGGGAGTGCTGGTGGGGGTGTTGGTCGGGCCGCCTCCCTGGAGAATGAGTACGACGGTCTCCGCGTGGCTCGTGCCGCCTGATGTGCCCGAGATGGTGATGTTGTAGGTACCCGGCGCCGCGGCCCCAGTGTTGCCGATCGTGACTGTCGTGTTGCCCGGCGGCGTCACCGGGTTCGCGCTCCAGGATGCCGTGGTGCCAGACGGCAAGCCGCTGACGCTCATCGTCACCGCGCCGCTGAATGCGCAGGTCTTGGGCACCTGGACGGAGTACACGGCGTCCGCCGGCTGCACCACCGTCTGCTCGTTGGGCGAGGCATCCACGGCAAAGTCGGCATCGTGCCGGAAGGAGATCACCCGCGTCGCCGACGAGCTGCCCGACATGTACTCGGTGGTGTACCAGAAGGTGCAGTCGTCCGCCGGATCCACGCCGATACCCGAATAGTCCCCCCACCGGTCATACGACGCCTGCGAGCCCGTGCCCGCTTGAGCCACGACGTCGACGTACGCCATCGTGCCAAGCGCATCCCACGGGCGCCGGCCCGCGTATCGGATCGATGGATAGACAGAGCTGCTGGTCAGGGTGTAGCCCAGCGCGATGCCGCCGCCCCCATCCATCGCCACGCTCGTCACCGAGCGGTGGTGCGCGTCACCGCCACCGACGACGCCTTCCTGGTAGTTCGACCAGGTGCCACTCACCCGGCGGAGCTCGAACCACCGCACCGCAGCCTTGTCCGTGCCGTCCACGTCCTCCGCAAAGCCGCCCACCAGCGTTTCGTACGAGCCCCAGTTACGGTATTGCAGCGGCTGGTGGATCGGCTCGCGGATCGGGTCGAGCGCCTGTGCTGTCCCCGGCTGTGGCATGCAGCTCCAGTCGCTGCCCGTGCCGCACAGCGTGCAGTCATACTCCGAGATCGGCACGTCAGGCAACTCCGTCAGCGTCGAGTTCGCCGGCGTCGTCCAGTTCACGTCAAACTCCCACATCTCCAGGAAGTCGGTGGAGCCAAACCCCGTCGGGCCACTCACCTCCGTGTCCCGGGGCCGCGCAAACAGCCCACCCAGTCCAGCCGGCGGCTGCGTCGGCCCCTCCCACGAGGCCGGCACAAGCAACTGAAAGCCCAGCACGGACAGCGCTGGTACGCTGAACATCTGGTACGTCGCGGTCTGCCCCGCCAGCATCTTGGCCCGGTCGAAGGCAAACACCTGCCGGTAGCCGCTCGCTCCACCGTTGTAGCCCATATAGTAGGCATCCGGCCACACGCCATACTTGGGATAGTCGTAGTACGGCAGATCGAACGTGTACGCATACCACGTCCCGGTGGGGTCGGCCGTGGTCGACACGTACAGGCACATCGCATAGCCGCTCGACGCGGAAAACTCGCTGATGAACCAGCGGTCTGCCAGTGAGTCATAGACGACAATCGGGTCGCAGTAGCCGTTGTTGCACGGCGCGGTGCTCGACAGCGACTCCATCGTGAACGTCTTCAGGACAGCCCCGCTCTTGTCGAACACCTGCACCGTCGAGCCGCCGGAGCCGTTCACCGCCTGGACAAAGTGGTTGGGACCCACGTCACCCGTCGTATCCGGGGGATAGGAGTTGTAATCCATCCCCGCCCAGTTCGTCAGCGGAGTGCCAAAGGCATCGGGCTCGGCAAGGATCGCGCTGCTCTGGATGGCCACCAGCGGATCCAGCCAGGCCGGCCCCTGTACCCCCTCGCCGACGAATCCGAAGTAGTCGCGCTTGGCCATCTCCCGGTCCAGCGACGGGTCCACCACGATGTCGGGCAAGTCTCGCACCGCCGGGCTGATGGTGGGCACCGACGGCTCGCCGACATACGCCCGCCCCAGCCCGAGCACCTCCTCGCCCGCCTGTCCCTGCTGCGCCGCGCTGCCCGCCGAACGGGAAGCGCCTCTCGTGTCGCCAACCGCCCCACCTGGCACGGTCCACACGATCCCGACGACAACCAACGCCAGGGCCAACAACCCACTCACGGCTTTCCAGACTGTCTTCATTGTTCGCCTCCTGTGTTTGGTTCGAGCCAATTGTAGCTCACTCGCTTGTGTTGCGCAAGGCGGACGCTACGGGCCTTCGTCGGAAAAAAAGGCCAGCGTCTGAGAAATCGCCGACGCGGCAGCCTCCTCGACAGAGGCCTGCCCGTAGAAGGCGCGCTCGATCTCGCGGCTGGCGGTCTCCTCGATGGCGGGCCACTCTGGCAGATTCGGCATTCGCCGCAGCAGCGGCAGCGCATCCAGGAAAACGCGGCTGCTCGCCGGCGCCTGCTTTGGGTCAAGGAAGGCCGGCGACTCTGCCACCTGTCGCAGAGACGGCACGGTGCGCCCCGTTTCCGCCATGATCGTCTGGCCCTCTACCGAGTTGGCGAACTCGATGAGCACCCAAGCCGAACCCTTGTCCTTCGCCCGCGCCGACATGCAGTAGCCGTCGCTGTGCAGGATGCCGGCTGCCTGCGCGCCTTCGGGCAGCGGCGCCACATCCCAATCAAGACCTTCCACCGTCCGGTACGTGGGCACTCCGCGGCGGCTGTTCAGGTACATCCCCAGCCGGCCGCTCATGAAGCGGTTCTCGCTCGATTCGGCCTGCTCGCCGGCCGCATCGGGAGCGACATGCTCCACCACCTGGAGATCGACGAACCACTGGAAGGCAGCCAGAGACTGGGGGCTGTCGAGGGCAAGCCGCGTGGGGTTCGCGGCGTTGTCGAGCAGCTCTCCGCCGTTCTGCCAGATAAAGGGTGCCAGCCGCATCGAGGCCGAGGTCCAGGCCGACCCCGTACTGGTCAGTCTTGCCGTCGCCGTCCAGGTCGCGCGTCAGGGCACGCGCCGCAACGACGAACTCGTCCCAGCCCCACCCCTCGGCTGGGTAGGTGATGCCCGCCTCGTCGAAAAGCGCCCGATTGTAGTAGACGACGAGGCTGGAGACGTTCTGCGGTATGCACCAAGTCTCGCCATTCCAACCAAAGGCTTCGAGTGCCTGGGGATAGAAGCCATCGGCGTCGAGGACCTGGCTCCGCTCCAGGTAGGGACCCAACGCCTCCAGGCCACCCTGGGCGGCAAACTGCGCGACGCGCCGATGGTTCAACAGCATGACGTCCGGTTCCGCCCCGGCCGAAAAGGCAGTCACCAACTGCTTCTGATAGTCCCCCTGGCTGGCGACGTGCCGCAGCTCAATCGCGATCTCCGGGTGTGCGGCGCCGAAAGCGTCGACCAACGCCTGGTAGGCGGCCAGCTCCGCCGGGTCGCCAAAGACCATGAACGAGACAGGCTCGTGCCGGCCGCCGCAGCCGGCGGCAAGCAGGCACACGAACAACAGGATCATCCCCACTCTGAACGACTTGACCATCATGTCCATCACCTCCAGCTATGTTATCCGCCGTCACCGTCATCAACCAGCCAGCCACGGCGCAGATAGCCAACCTGCACGAGAATAAAGAGCAGCACCACCGGCAAGGTCATCAGAACCGACCCGGCCATCAGCAGCCCGGTGTTGGTCTCGTCCATCTGCCGCAGGAGCTGCAGGCCCACGGGCAGCGTATACACTTCCGGGCGGAAAAGATAGAGCACCGGTGTGGAAAAGTCGCCCCAGTAGAGGGTAAACGCCAAGAGCAGCGCCGCTGCCGTAGTGGGCCTCGCCAGCGGGCGTCCGATCCGCCACCACACGGCCCATGCCTCCGCCCCTTCCAAGCGCGCCGACTCGTACAGCTCGCGCGGGACGCGCCAGTAGGCCCAGTAGAAGAGCAGGACAAAGAGCGGGCTGCCGCCGGCCAGCGCAGGCACGATGAGCGCCCACAGCGTGTCAACCAATCCGAGCGCGTTCAGGACGTGGAAGCGAAAGGTCCAGATCGCCATGCCGGGCACCAGGAGCAGTGCAATGCTACCGGTGACCAGCCTCCGCCGCCACCGGTCGCGCAGCTGGGTCAGCGCAAAGCCGGCCAATGCCGAGGTGAGCAGCGTGAGCGGCACGGCAAGCACGACGACAAAGAGGGAGTTACGCGCGTAGCGTGCCATCGGCACCGTGCGAAACAGCTCGGCGTAGTTGGCCCAGTACGCCTGCTGCGGCCACCACTCGACACCCGAGGCAGGCGCCAACCCCGGCGGGCGCAACGAGGCGACGACCGCCCAGAAAAGAGGCAACAGGAAGAGGGCCGCGATGCCCAGTCCTGCTAGCTGCACCAGCAGGCGCGCTGCCCTACTCATCACTTGCCACCGCCCGCCCGCGCAGCCCCTCGACCAGGTTGCGTGCCCCCCAGATCAGCAGCAGGATCCAGGCATAGACCACGACCAGGACCGCCGAGGCGAGTCCGAGGTCGGCGAAGTCGAAGGAGATTTCGTACACCAACAACGGAAGGAAGGTTGTCGCATAGTAAGGCCCACCGTAGGCCAGGACAAAGGAAGGCGTGAAGGTGTTCTGCACCGCGACGACCAGGTCGCGGCAGAAGAGGAGCGCCAGCCAGGGAGCGATTAGAGGTAGAGTAATGCGCCAGAAACCCTGCCAGCGACCGGCGCCGTCCACCTCCGCGGCCTCGTACAGCGCCCGGGGGACCAGTTGGCGGGCGGCCAGCAACACGACGAACCCCTCGCCGATCTGGAGCAGCGACATCAGCACGACTGCAAGCCGCGCCGTCCCTGCCTCGGCCATCCATGCCGGCGCCGGCAGCCCGACCGCAGCCAGCAACAGGTTCATCGGCCCAGAAATGGGATTCAGGATCCAGAGCCAGAGGAGGGCATAGGCCGTCTCGGGCACAATCGTCGGCAGGAAGACCGCGGCACGAGCCAGACCGCCGCCCCGCAGCCGCCCACCCAGCAGAAGTGCCAACCCAAGGGCACCAAGCAGCCGAAGGGGGACCGCCACACCGGCGAATAGGACAGTATTGTACAGTCCCACTCTGACGAGCGGCGACTCCGACAGCCGCCGGAAGTTGTCCAGCCCTGACCAGGCGGGGGGCTGGATGGCATGATAGTCGGTGAAGGAGACAGCCAGCGTCATCAGGGCGGGAAGGACGACAAGGACTAGGGTGCCCAGCAAGTAGGGAGCCAGGAACAGGCCGATCTGGAAACGGTAGGAAAAGCTGCGCCTGGAGCGTTTGGCCGTCACGGTGCAAATCTCACTGGCGCACGAGCGCAGTAACGCGCAGGTGCTCCGCACTTTGCGTGCCGCCTCCTGTCACCTGACCCACTGCCGCCTTGCACTGGCCCCCGATTGTCTCCCATCCAAGCCTGCCGCACTTATAGCATGGATCGTGCCGCACGCCAAATGCCCTCGGTTACCTGCAACCTCCATGGACCGTGCCCGTCTCCGTGGGCGTCGGTGCGGGTTGACGCGCTCCGGGTTCGGACTGCGCGCCGCTGAGAGCGCGAGAGCCTGCTGGTCCGCCGCCTAACCTCCAAACCCATACCCATCGTCCGGCAGCTTGCGCGACCGGCCTGGCAATGGTACAATGGCTGCAACCAACCTAGCCGAGGAGTGCTCCATGATACAGCGAGCAATATCCCTGTCCGATTCCCTGGTCGCCCTGCGGCGCCAGGTCCACCGACACCCAGAGCTCGGCTTCCGGGAGGTGCAGACCGCCGCCCTGGCCGCACAGAGGCTGGCCGACCTGGGCATCTCCGTCCGGACGGGCGTGGGCAAGACCGGAGTGATCGGCGACCTGGGTGGGGCCGGCCCCTGCATCGCCCTGCGCGCGGACATGGACGCCCTACCAATCCAGGAGGAGAACGAGGTCCTCTACGCCTCCGCAGTTCCTGGCGTGATGCACGCCTGCGGGCACGACGCGCACGTCGCCTGCTTGCTGGGGGCCGCTCAACTGCTTGCCGAGGAGGCAGCCGCCGGCCGCCTGCCCGGCCGCGTGCGCTTCCTCTTCCAGCCCTCGGAAGAGGCCCAGGACGCCGAGGGGCTGAGCGGCGGCATGCGCATGGCGGCTGAAGGCGCCATGGAAGGCGCCGATGCGGTCGTCGCACTCCACGTCTGGGCCGATGACCCGCTGGGGACGATCAGCCTCCGAGATGGGACGATGACCGCCCATCCCGACAAGTTCGAGCTGGTCATCGAGGGCAAGGAGGCCCATGGAGCCTATCCGCACCGCGGCCACGATGCCATCACGCTGGCCGCGCAGGTGATCCAAGCGCTCCAGACGGTGGTCTCCCGGCGGATCGACCCGACGCATGCCAAGGTGCTGACAATCGGCACGATCCAGGGGGGAACCAAAGACAACATCCTGGCGGGCCGCGTCGCCATGACCGGCACCCTGCGTACCTTCGATGCCGCAACCCGGGAAGTGCTGCTGACCGAGATGGAAAAGGCGTGCAGCATTGCCCGGACACTGGGAGGCGACTACATACTGAAGGTGATCCCCGGCTATCTGCCGGTCGACAACGACCCAAGACTAACTGCCTTGGTGCGGCAGGTTGGAACCGACCTACTCGGCGCCGGAAGCGTACACGAGGCGCCCCTGGAGATGGGCGGCGAGGACTTTTCCTACTTTGCCCAATCGGCCCCAGGATGCCTCTTCTGGCTCGGAGCGTCGACGCCTGGGGAGCCAAAGCGACTGCACCACCACCCTCGCTTCGACATCGACGAGCGCTGCCTGCCGCTCGGCGCGGCCCTTCTTGCCGAGACCTCGATCCGGTACCTGAATGGCCGGTAGCGGATAGCTCTTGGCCGATAGCGGATGGGCACATGATAGGGGCCATGTGAATCCGGTGAATCCTGGGACTTTTGTTTCAACGCTGCAGGTCACGAACCTGGATGCGCTCGTCGCTGAGGCGCGGCGCGCAGGGCCGGTGCGCATTGGCGTGGTGTCGGCGCACGATCCAGAGGTCCTCCGGGCCGTCGGCCAGGCGCAGCACGAGGGGATCGTCCGGGCCACGCTCGTGGGCGACTGGCCCGCGATCGAAGCGTATGCAGCGCAGATGGGCGTGGATCTGACCGGCATGGAGATCCTGCACGAGCCTTCTCACCGGAAGGCCGCAGAGATGATCGTGGCACGGGCACGCAGTGGACAGGTTGACGTCGTCGTCAAGGGACAGATCAAGACCGCCGACCTGCTGAGCGTCTGCCTCAACCGGCACATTGGCATCCGTGGCCACGGACTGCTGAGCCACGTCGGCCTCTTCGAGTTCCCAGGACGCGACCGGCTGCTCTACCTGAGCGACTCGGGCGTGGTCATTGCGCCGGACGTCTACCAGAAGCTCGAGATCATCAACAATGTGGTCGCCGTGGCTCACCGTCTGGGGCTCGAATGCCCTCGCGTCGCCATCCTTGCCGCCAGTGATACGGTCCACCCCAAGATCCCGGCCTCGATCGATGGGCTGGCGCTGGCCAAGATGGCAGAGCAGGGCTGGGTGGAGGGCGCGATTGTGGACGGGCCACTGGGATTGGAGGCAGCCATCTCGCCGCACGTTGCCGAGATTGAGGGCAGCCGCTCCCCGATTGCCGGCCGCGCCGACATCCTGATCGTCCCCAACGTCGAGGCGGGCAACATTGTGGCCAAAGGGCTGCTCTACTTTGCCAAGGCGCGTATGGCCGGCCTGGTCGTCGGCGCACTGAAGCCCATCATCATCAGCTCGCGCGCCGACAGCGCCGAGACGCGCTATCTCTCCCTCGCCATGGCCGCCGCCCTGTCGCCTAGGGCCTAGACACGATTGAAACGAGAAAGGAGGAGGCGGCATTGAACGTCATCGAATCGGGCATGGGCGAGCTGATACAGCCGCCCGATATGAACGGCTTTCGTGAGTGGAACCGCCAGAAGACGCGGAAACTGGTCGACAAACGGATGACCGAACAGGAGGCGGTGGCGCGCTTTGTGTACGACGGGTGCTACATCGGCACGGAGCTGTACGGCACCGTACGCTGCCCAATGACCCTCGTGAGAGAGGTGGTCCGCCAAGGCAAGAAGGACCTGCGCGTCGCCGGCCAGGGGGTGACGGAGCTCGACCTCTGGCTGGCAGCCGGTATCGTCAAGACACTCGACCTCACCTACATCGGCCTTGAGGTCTACGGCACGTCCAACGCCCTGCGGCGCGCGGTCGAGTCGGGGCAGGTCGAAAAGGTCGTGGAATGGAGCAACGGCAGTATCTCCTGGCGCTTCAAGGCGGCGTCCATGGGCGTGCCGTTCATCCCGGTGCGCTCCATGCTTGGCACGGACACCCTGCGCTTCAGCTCCGCAAAGGTGGTCGAGTGCCCCTTCACCGGAGAGAAGCTTGCCCTTGTTCCAGCCCTGATCCTCGACGTGGGCCTCATGCACGTGCACCGTGCCGACATGTACGGGAATTGCCAGGTAGAGGGTATCACCGGCTTTGGCGTCGAGTTCGCACGCGCCTGCAAGCGGCTCATCATCAGCGCCGAGGAGATTGTCCCCAACGACGAGATCCGGCGCTACCCAGACCGGACCATCGTCCCCTACTACCTCGTCGATGCGGTGGTCCATGCACCCTACGGCTCACATCCCGGCGAGATGGCCTACGTCTATTGCCGCGACGAGCCCGAGATCAGAGCTTGGGTGCAGGCCTCTGAGGCCGCCGAGGGCGCCCAGGCTTACCTGAAGGAGTGGATCCACGATTTGCCCGATCACAAGGCCTATCTTCGCAAGGTGGGCGAGGAGCGGCTTGCACGGTTGGTGGAAGGGAGGGAGAGGCGGGAATGACCCAGCCAGACTACAACCCTACCGAGCTTCTCATCTGCACTGCGTCGAGGCTAATGGAGGACGAGACGACTGCCTTCATCGGCACCGGCATCCCGATGTTGGCGGCCTCGTTGGCACAGCGCCGCCAGGCGCCCAACCTGATCCCAGTCTTTGAGTTCGGCGGCATGGGAGCCATCCTCGAGGATTTGCCCATGGCCGTCGGCGAGGCCCGCACGTTCCACCGCGGGCTGTCGGCCTCTGGCATCTGCGATACGATGGAGACAGCAGCCCGCGGCTTCATCGACTATGGCTTCCTGGGCGGGGCACAGATCGACCCGTTCGGCAACCTGAACAGCACAGTCATCGGCCCGGTTCACCACCCGCCCAAAGTGCGGCTGCCGGGCAGCGGCGGGGCGAATGACGTCGGCTCGCTCTGCTGGCACACGATCATCATCATCCGCCACAGCCGGCGCACCTTTGTGCCGCGCTGTGATTTCGTCACGACCCCCGGCTACCTGACGGGGCCGGGCGCGCGCGAGACGGCCGGACTGCCGCCCAGCACGGGGCCGCTCTATGTGGTCAGCACGCTGGCGCTGATGGGCTTTGACGACGAGACCAAGCGCATGAAGCTGCTGGCGACGCAACCGGGCGTGTCGGTCGAGCAGGTGGTTGCCGAAACAGGCTTCGAGCTGCTCTTCGCGAACCCGATTCAGTCGAACCCGGCGCCGACCGCAGAGGAGCTGCGCATCCTGCGCGAAGAGGTCGACCGTCAGAGGTTGTATATCTAGATCCGTGTGGACGTGGTCGGGCGACCGGGTCCACGCTGAAGAGGAAGGGAGACGGAAGTGAACTACGGGCAGATCCTCAGCCGCGCTTGGTCGATCACCTGGCGCTGGAAAGTGCTCTGGGTTCTTGGTTTCTTGACCGCTCTTTCCAGCTCGCTCTCGAGTGGAACTAACCTCTCCTACCGCATGAATGACACGGACGTGGCCAACTGGGCCCTCGACCTGCCGGCGTGGCCCAACGCCGTGCTGTGGCTTTCGCTGATCGGCTGCGGCGCCCTGGTTCTGGCCCTCGCCCTAGCGGTGCTCTCCGTCATTGCCACCGGCGGCCTCATCGCCGGCGTTCAGCAGGTCGAGGAGGAGGGCACGACCTCTTTGCGGAGCGCCTGGAGAGTGGGTGTCCGGCGCTTCTGGCGTCTGTTCGGCATCTCGCTTGTGGTCGAGCTCCCGGTCTTTCTCCTGGTGTTGGTCGTCGTGCTCCTTCTGGCATTTGGCATCGTCGGCCTGACCAACACTCTCACCGATTCGACCGGGGGAATGGCCATAGCCCACACCGTGTCGGTCGTGTGTGGCAGCCTTCTCTGCTGCACGCTGCTGCCTATTGGCATTGCCCTGACCATGGTCACCACGTTTGCGCAACGTGCCGCAATCCTGGAAGAGCTACCGTGGATCCAGGCTGTGACGCGTGGATGGCAGGTATTCCGAGACCACTTGGGCCCGAGCTTGATTCTGTGGCTGATCTCTGTCGCGATCGGGCTTGCGGTAGGCATCCTTCTCGGGCTAGTCGCTCTCCCGATTGTCCTGGCGCTGTTTGCCCTTTTTGAGGCCGACGGCGCAACCGCCTTGTTCATCGTCTTGGCCGTCTGTGCGGGCGTGGTGAGCTTTGCCATCTTCGGCTTCGTGGAAGCCGTCCAGGGCACCTTCACTTCGGCCGCCTGGACCCTGGCCTATCGCCATCTCACGGCAAGAGAGCCAACAGGTGTGGAGTCTACGCCCGAGCCATGATCCTGGGCATCGACGTCGGGGGCACATTCACCGACTTTTGCCTCCTCGATGAGGCCGGCCTAGTCCGCGTCCACAAGCGGCTGACCTCGGCAAGCAATCCGTCGCTCTCGATCGTCCAGGGGATCGCCGAGTTGTCGGCCGGCCCCGACTCCACCGTCGTGCACGGCACGACGGTGGCAACCAATGCCCTGCTCGAGCGGAGGGGGGCACGCACGGCAGTTATCACGACTGCCGGGTTTGGCGACGTGCTCGAGATCGGACGCCAGACCCGCCCTGACCTCTACGCTCTCCATCCCCGCCGCCCCGATCCCCTTGTGCCGTCACACTGGCGGTTCGAGCTTGAGGAGCGGGTGGCCCCGTCCAGGCAACCGGTCTCGGAGAACCAAAAGGCGGCTCTCGTCCTGAGTCCGCTGGATGTCGAAGCCACGGATCAGGTGGTCAAGCGCCTAATAGAGCAAGGCGTCGACTCGGTGGCCGTCTGCTTCCTCTTCTCCTTTCTTCACCCGGCCCATGAACAGCTTGTGCGCGACCGGATCATGGCTCTCACAGGAGGCAACCCTCCTGCCATCTCGCTTTCCTCCGAGGTGCTCCCTGAATTCCGTGAATACGAGCGCACCAGCACGACGGTGATCAATGCGTACGTCGCCCCCGTCATGAGCCGCTACCTGGCACACCTTGAGGAGCGCATGGAGGGCCGCCGCCTAAGGATCATGCAGTCCAACGGTGGCAGCATCTCGGCCGAGGCAGCGCGAGCACTGGCCGCGCGGACGGTGCTTTCGGGCCCGGCCGGCGGCGTGGTCGGTGCGTTTGAACTGGCCTGCCGGGCGGGCGAGGATCAGGCGATCACCTTCGATATGGGAGGGACCAGCACCGACGTATCACTCTGCCCGGGCCGCATCCAGGAGACCACGGAGGGTTCCATCGCCGGTCTCCCACTTCGCCTGCCAATTATCGACATCCACACGGTGGGCGCGGGAGGTGGCTCGATCGCCCGCCTGGACGCCGGGGGCGCGCTGCGTGTCGGGCCACAGAGTGCCGGTGCCGAACCTGGACCCGCCTGCTATGGCCGCCCAAATGCCACGCACGCGACGGTAACGGACGCCAACCTGATCCTGGGGCGCCTGGACGAGAGCCACTTCCTGGGCGGGACGATGCATCTGGACGCCGGCCGGAGCATGGAGTGCCTTTCGGCGCTGGCGCGCCAGATGGGGCTGGCGCCCGAGGAGGCAGCCTGGGGCGTGCTCCAGGTCGCCAACTCGAACATGGAACGGGCCATCCGCGCCGTCTCGGTGGAACGTGGCCATGACCCACGCTGCTTCTCGCTGGTGGCGTTTGGCGGCGCCGGACCGCTGCACGCATGCGAGCTGGCCGCTACCCTGCACATCCCGCGCGTCCTTGTCCCCCCGCGTCCCGGCGTCCTGTCCGCGCTCGGCATGATCCTCGCCGACCTGGTCAAGGACTATTCTCAGACAGTCATGCTCCCCCTAGAGCGCGCAGACCCGATTGCTCTCCAACACCTGTACACGCCCCTGTACCAACGCGCACTCGAGGACCTCCGCGCCGAAGGGATGGCAGAGGACACCATCCTGCTCCAACCGGCCCTGGACATGCGCTATGTGGGCCAGTCATTCGAGATCACGGTTGCCCTTTCCACGGCAGATCTGCGCTCAGCGGATGACACGCGGGAAGTCCCTTCTACCTGCCACTCCCGCCTGGCACAAGCGTTCCACGCCGCTCACCTTCTCCGCTTCGGCTATGCCAATGACCAGGAGCCGGTAGAGGTCGTGAACCTCAGGCTAAAAGCCATCGGAAAGACGAGCAAGCCTGCCCTATCGGCCAGGTCCCTCGGCAGCTCCGATCCCAAAGCCGCGCATCTGGGCTACAAGCAGGTCCTCTTCGCCGATCCCGCGCCCCCCCACGGCCTGCGTGCCTTCCACACGGCGCTCTACGCGCGGGAGAACCTCGTGCCCGGGAACGTGGTGATCGGGCCGGCGGTCCTTTTCCAGCTCGACTGCACTACGGTCATCCCTCCGGTGTGGACCGGCAGCGTGGACCAATGGAGCAATCTCATGCTTAGGCCCGGCTCATGAGCCCCATCGATCCAGTCGCCCTGGAGATCTTCAAGAACCTCTATATCTCCGTCGCCGAGGAGATGGGCCTGACCCTGGGCCGCACCGCGTACAGCCCCAATATCAAGGAACGGCGCGACTACTCCTGCGCCTGCTTCCTCGCCGATGGCCGGATGATCGCCCAGGCTGCCCACATCCCAGTCCACCTTGGAGCCATGCCCGCCTCCGTCCGGGCAGCGCTGGACGCATTCGGCGCCTGGAAGCCAGGGGACATCGTCGTGCTGAACGATCCGTACTTGGGCGGCACCCATCTGCCGGACATCACGATGGTCTCCCCGGTGTTCGGGACGAGCAACCAGGCGCCCTCCTTCTTCGTCGCGAGCCGGGCGCACCACGCGGACGTGGGCGGCGCCAGCCCAGGATCGATGGGACTGGCGACCGAGATCTTCCAGGAAGGCCTGATTATCCCTCCGGTGAAACTCGCCGACGCCCGACAGATCAACCAGGCGCTTCTGGATCTCATCCTACGAAACGTGCGCACCCCCCGCGAGCGCCGCGGCGACCTCACGGCCCAGATGGCCGCCCAGCACGTGGGTGAGCAGCGTCTGACCGAGATCGTCGGGCGCTACGGGCTGGAGGAGGCACTCAGCCACGCCAGTGCCCTCCTGGCCTACTCCGAGCAGTTGACGCGCACGGCGATTGCGCGGATCCCACGCGGCACCTACACCTTTGTCGACGAGATGGACGACGACGGCCTGCCGGCGACCAAGCCTGGCCCGACCGCGCCGCCCACAGCCATCCAGGTGTCAGTCACGATCGACGGAGACTC
Source organism: uncultured Chloroflexia bacterium (assembly GCA_963701775.1). Lineage (GTDB taxonomy): Bacteria > Chloroflexota > Anaerolineae > JAAYZQ01 > JAAYZQ01 > DAOQVR01. Next base: position 359,865 of record CAVPBH010000015.1, on the reverse strand, counting down.
GATGACGGTGGACTTTTCAGGGTCAAGCCGGGCCGTGGCCGGACCGATCAACGCCGTTAGGGCCGTCACCGAGTCGGCGACCTGGTACGTCGTCCGCTGCATCGCCCAGGCACTCCTTTCGGTAGATGCGCTGTCGAGCGAGCCCAACTCTGGCGCCGACCTCCCGGCCAACAGCGGCACATTTGTACCTGTCCGGGTCGTGGTGCCTCGCGGCAGTCTCCTGGATGCTGAGCCCCCCCACGCAGTAGCCGCCGGCAACGTCGAGACCTCTCAGCGGATCGTCGACGCTCTCTTTGGGGCGCTGGCCTGCGCCCTGCCCGGGCTCATCCCTTCTGCCAGCCAGGGCACCATGAACAACCTCACCATCGGCGGCCACGATCCTCAGAAAGGCGTACCCTTCGCCTACTACGAGACCGTCGGCGGGGGTGCGGGTGCGGGGCCCGCAGGGGATGGGCTCTCGGGCGTACACGTGCACATGACCAACACGCTCAACACACCGGTCGAGGCACTGGAGTATGCCTATCCGCTGCGCGTGAGGCGCTATGCGCTGCGTGGGGGCTCAGGTGGGAAAGGGCAATTCCGGGGAGGCGACGGGTTGATCCGCGAGATCGAATGCCTCGCTCCAGCAACGATCGCAATCTTGTCGGAGCGGAGGCGTACCCAGCCCTATGGATTGGGCAACGCCGAGCCCGGCGCGGCAGGGCAGAACCTGCTTCTCCGCCAAGGCCTGGAGGAGGAGCTTCCGGGCAAGGTCCAGCTCCAGGTCGAGGCTGGCGCGATTCTCCGCCTGCTCACGCCAGGCGGCGGAGGTTGGACCAGGCACAGCTGACGGCATACCCAGGCCGAGTTGTGAGCGCTTGCCTAGTCCGCAGCCGCCGGGCCTTCTCGCGGAGTGGCCCGACGCCCGAAAGGTAGCATCCGTCGCCAGGTTCGCCTGGCCCCGTCGGTCCCTATCTCGATCCAGCGGCGCAAAAGCACAGGCCTCAAGTCCCGCCATGCAGCTTCCGCGTTCTCGGCTTCGCCCTCTTTCGCGCCAAAGCGCTCGGCTACATATGCCTCGGCGATACTCGATACGGCGGCTCGCCCTGTCGGCACGGCCGAGGCCACCATGCCAGCGTACTCGAGAGGGGTCTGGTGCTCCGACGGCCGAATCCCAAGCAGTTGTGCGACGCCCCGGTTCAACCGGTAGTACACCCGCTCCACTCTGGTGAGGTGGCGAAGCTTGCGCCGCTGGCGGAGAATGAGCCAAGCGGCAACGGCGCTGCCTACCAGGACGAATCCTAGCACTGCCCATACCCATTCGGGTACCTTCTGCCAGAACGGCACGCGAGGCACTGTGGGTGGTGGTCCAAACCCCTGTTCCCTCAAGTACGGGTCTTCCAGGTCGTCTGACTGGGGAAGCTGACGGTCAATGCCGGGCCTGGCTGCCTGCGCAGTCGTGCTGACCCCCGGCGAGCGCGAGGTCAAGGCCTGAGCGGACGTTGGCTCGAACTCGGCCCATCCATAGCCGGGATAGAACACCTCAGGCCAGGCGTGGCTGTCTTTTTCCACGATATGGTAGACGCCACGTACCGATTGGCCTCTGCTGTAGCCCTCCACATACCGGGCAGGCACTCCCGCGGCTCGCAGAAGCACGACCATTGACGAGGCATAGTAGCTGCAGTACCCACTCTTCTCCTCGAAGAGGAAGTAGTCGACACCATCCTGGTCGGGCTCGGGCCCCCGGATGTCCTGGCTGTAGGGGAACTTGCGCAGGTAGTCTTCCACGGCGACGACCTTGTCATAGGGTGCGGAAAGGCCTGCCGTGATTTCTTCGGCCAGCCTGCGCACGCGACTTGGCAAAGACTCGGGAAGCTGCAAGTAGCGAGCCAGGACCCACTCAGGGTACTCCGTGCCGGCTTGTCTCAGCGACTCTGCACTGACGGCAGTCACCGAGGACCTCGCTACGTACTTTGCGCCGGCCGGCAGACCGTCCGGCGAATACATCAGCGATGCGCCCGACAGCGTTGGTCCGGGTGGAATGCCGGAGTCAGATGTGTCGACGGTCAAGGTGGGCGTGTATTCGCTTACCACTGCCTGTACCGGTACGCTTACGCGCAGCGGATCGCCTGCAGTTGTCAGAGCTTGCCCCATGCCCAAGTCCTGCCTCAGCGTCACGGTCTGGGTCAGTACGTCGCGCGCAACGTACGCCGGCTGCGGCAGCAAGGCACCGCTGTCAGCTTCCAGCGTAAGTGTCTTCTTATCTGTGTTGAGCCACCCCCAACCCAAGTACGTATCATAGGTGTGGCTGCGCCAGTACCGGCCTCCGGATGCTTCGATGTCCATGATGGGACGGTCCGTCAGCTTGACCGGGCCGCCAAAGGTCATGGCGCGCGAGACAAGGACTGTGGGAGGCGCTTCGCGGTAGTTCAGATCCTGGAACGCTTCCTCCCATCGCTCCTGTACTCTCTGCCACGGCGCGCGTACTTTGTCCCATACCTCCTGGAAGCGGTTGCTGGTCACGGCCTCCGGCACGATCCATGCGAGAGAGAGAGCCAGCACCGCCACAGTCAAGCCTGCGCGAAGAAACCCCGATACGACCTCAGGAGCATAGTGTACCTTGCCCTTGCGCCACTCCTGCTCATAGGAAGCGAGGCTGGTCCGGACGATCAGAAGTAAGGCCAGCAGCAGGAAACTGAGCAAGAACCAGGTCTGGTGCGACGGCGCCGAAGTAACATTGACCAGCATTGCGGCGCTGCAGAGGATCACCGCCCACCAGGGCCGCTGCCACCGGAAGACCGCGCAGGCAGAGACGTAGGCCAACAACCATAGAAGCAGACAGAGAATGAAGAGCAAGACATGGGCGATCTCGCTCTCTCCTTGGGCCACAAGGTCCGACAGCCAGGTCTGCAGTCTCCAGTCCAGCTCGAGGAGCGCCTCTGCTCCAGGGCAGATGCATCTCTGCAACGAGGATCCGGCTCGTAAGCCAGGCGCTCCAGCTCAAGCCAGCCATACCTGACAGCAGGTGGGCCGCCAACCGCGGCATCCGGCTCTTTGCCACCAAGATGCCAAGCAGGCCTCCCAGGAGCACAACCCACATCAGCACAGGCAGGCCGTCCACCCACTCGGCAACACTGATGGACCAGCTGATGCAGAGCAGCATCATCAGCAATAGTCCGACCGTAGACCAGCCCTCTCTCAGGCGATAATCCGACAACAACGCTTTACCCTTGGTTTCCTACAGCTTCAGACTCGTCCCTGATTAACGCCGGCGCGCCTCTTTCGGTTCAGTTGCTGGCTATTCTACCTACAACGCCTCCGCAAGTCAACCACCACCCCTGCCCATCCCTCAGGTTGGCCTCGTGCGCCTCCGCACGCGCGCCAACAACGCGTTATGTCACCGGTCGCCTGCGCCCATCGTGACGGAGTGGGCATTATGTCATGCCCAGACGGGCATCGGGGCGCCGGCCCCACGTTATGTTGCATCGTCTCAGGCAATCCCACTCCTTCACCCTGCCGCGCGCAGGACCACCGTTTGACACACCACCCTTTCGCCGCTATAATCGCCGCTGGTTCTTCCTGTATCTCCTTAGCGAAAAACAAGAAAGGGCTGCGCCTGTGGAACTGGTTCCTTTGCTGCGTAAGCTATGCGAAGCGAGCGGCGTCTCGGGCTATGAGCACCACATTCGCGACTTGGTGGCTGAGGCATTCGGCCAGCACACGTCCTCCGTGCGCACCGACACCCTGGGCAACCTAATCGGCTTCAAACCAGGAATCGGCCCGGAGCCAAGGCACTCCATCATGCTTGCCGGACACATGGACGAGATCGGACTGATCGTCTCCAATGTGGAGGAGGGCTTCATCCACTTCCCTGCCATCCACAGCTACGACGAGCGCGTTCTGCCCGGTCAGGAGGTAGTCGTTCACGGCCAGCGCGATCTGCCAGGCGTCATCGGAGCACGTCCGCCACATGTCCTGGCGCCTGGCGAGTCCGAAAAGCCCTATCCAGCAGCCCAACTACTGATCGACGTGGGACTGCCCCCAGACCAGGTGGCACAATTGGTGCGGGTCGGCGACTTGATTACGATGCATGCTCCCCTCATCGAGCTGAAGGGCGGCCTAGTAGCAGGCAAAGCTCTCGACGATCGTGCGGCCGTCGCCGCCATTGCGGTCTGCCTGGAAGAGCTGAGCCAGGTACGCCATGCGTGGGACGTGTATGCAGTAGCTACGGTGCAGGAAGAAGAGGGCATGAAGGGTGCCATCACTAGTGCATTCGGTCTGCGCCCTGACCTCGGGATCGCGATCGACGTGACCTGGGCCCCCCAGCCGGGAGCGCCTGGAGAGTATACCTATGAAATAGGGGAAGGACCCACCATCGGGTGCGGACCCAACTTCCACCCTAGGGTCGTACAGGCTCTCATGGATACCGCCGAATCGCTGGAGATGGACGTCCACCTGGAGCCTGCCGCCCGCCCGCCCGGTACGGATGCCTGGGCCATCCAGATTGCGCGGGATGGCATCCCGTCCGGCCTGATCGGCATTCCACAACGAAACATGCACACCCCTGTTGAGATCTGTTCGGTCAAGGACATTGAACGGGTGGGCCGCCTCTTGGCCGCCTTCATCCGGCGACTGGATGAGGCGTTCCTCTCCAGCCTCACCTTCGACTTGGGCCTCGACGAAGATGAATAGGAGGCGACGTTGCTGCTAGAAGAGCTCTCGAATGCCTTCGGGCCCTCCGGATGCGAAGATCGGGTCCGTCACACGCTCGCACGCGCGCTGCGTGGCAAGGTGGATGATTTGCGCACCGACGCCCTGGGAAACCTGATCGCGTGCAAGCGCGGGAAGGGGATCGAGCCACGCCTGCGCGTCATGGTGGACGCACACATGGATGAGGTCGGGCTCATGATCACGCGGATCGAGAAGAGCGGCATGCTGGGCTTCCGGGTCGTCGGGGGCATTGATCCGCGCCTCCTGATGGCCAAGCGCGTCCTGGTCGGTCGGGAGCGCGTGCCCGGCGTCATCCTGGCCCCACCAATCCACCTTACCAAGCCCGCGCAGCGCGAGCAGGTCGTCGCGGTAAGCGAATTGGTGATCGACATCGGCGCGACGAGCGACGGCCAGGCACGCGAAGCTGTCAAGATGGGCGACTACGCGGCCTTTGCCACGCGCTTCCAGCTCCTTTCGGAGGACGGCCTGCGCGTTGCCAAGGGCAAGGCGTTCGACGATCGAGCGGGCTGCACGGCGGCCGTCGCCCTGGTCGAAGATGACTATGAGATCGATCTCTATCTCTCTTTCAGCACGCAGGAGGAGGTGGGCCTGCGAGGCGCACAGGTGGCAGCGTTTGGCATAGAGCCCGACCTGGCGTTCGCTCTTGAGGGAACCGTCTGCGATGACATGCCACGGAAAGCCGACGTGAGTCCAACCACCCGACTCGGCCAAGGCCCCGCCATCACGCTGATGGACCGCTCGTTCATCGCCGATCGCCGACTGGTGAAGCTCCTCGTCGACGCTGCGGAAGCCAACAACCTCCCCTACCAGTTCAAGCAGCCTGGCATCGGTGGGACCGATGCCGGCGCCATCCACCAATCCAGGTCCGGCGTACCATCTGTCGCCGTCGCCGTTCCCTGCCGGTACATCCATACGCCGGTCAGCCTTCTCAGCCTGACCGACCTGGACAACCTTGTCCAGCTCATGAAAGCGGCCCTGCACCTGCTGCCCGCTAGCTGGACGAAGTAGGAGCCGAACTGGAATGCCCGTGCGCTCCCGCCTCGACCGATTCGATCAAGGAGAACCGTTGTGAAAGAGCTAATCAAGCAACTGACCGAAGCATATGGACCTTCCGGCCACGAAGCGCCGGTCCGCGAGATCATCCGTGCGGCTGTCGAGCCGCTGGTTGACAGGGTGCGTGTCGACGCGCTGGGCAACCTGATCGCCGAGAAGGCCGGAACCGGTGGTGGCAAGAAAGTCATGCTCGCGGCTCACATGGACGAAATCGGCGTGATCGTTAGCTATGTGGATGAGAAAGGCTTCCTGCGCTTCCAGCCCATTGGAGGCGTGAGTCCACTGACCCTCATGGGCAGCCGCGTGCAGTTCGCGGACGGCGCCTTTGGTATCATCTGTGCAGAGGACGCACAGGCCTTCAAGACGGACCCTCTTCTAACCAGGCTATACATCGACGTCGGCGCTCCCTGCCGTGAAGAGGCGCGTGACCGCCTCGGCCAGGCAGCCAATTTCGTGCGGCCCTTTGCCGAAGTGGGCCAGCGACTCGTCGCCAAGGCGTTCGACGACCGCATCGGTTGTGCGATCCTCGTCGCCACGCTGCAGCAGCTCGGCCGCACGCCGCACGAAGTTGCGTTTGTGTTTTCCGTTCAAGAAGAGGTCGGCCTGCGCGGCGCGAGGACCAGCGCCTTCGGGCTTGCGCCTGACGTCGGCATCGCCCTGGATGTCACGCTCGCGGCAGATACGCCCGAATGCCGCAAGCTGAGCATGAAACTGGGTGACGGCCCGTGCATCAAGGTGGCGGATCCAGGCCTGATCGCCCACCCGGGTGTCAAGGAGCTGCTCATCCGCACCGCCGAGACGCACGGCATCCCCTATCAGCTGGAGGTTCTCGACGGCGGGACCACCGACGCCTCGGCCATCCAGCTTGCAGGCAGCGGCGTGGCAGCCGGGTGCGTGTCGATCCCGTGCCGCTACGTCCACACTCCCTCCGAGATGGTGGACCTCCGCGACGTCGAGAATGCCGTACGCCTGATCGTTGCGCTGCTCCAGGGCGCCATCGAGGTGTAGGCGATGACTGAGCCGGACCTGCCCAGGCTTGCCCGTTCCTCCTCGCGAGACCGCAGGCACTCGAGCCCCTTGCGAAGGCTCGGCCGCTTCTGGTCCGAGTGGTGGGCAGAGATCTTGATCGGCCTGCTGTTGGCTTTTGGCTTCTTCTTGATCTTCGAGAGGATGCAGATCCGGCAGACGCTCCTCCGCGGGCTCCAAGTCGGGTGGTCCGCACTTCTGAGGTTGGCGGGGGCAGCGCAAGACGGAGTGGTGGAGTTCTTCCAGAGCCGCACCCTCTCCGACCTGATCGGTATCCTTTTTCTAGTGGCTGCGGTGGCGACTATCGTGTGGCGAATCCGCTGGAGGCTGCTGAACAACGTGCGCTTCACCGACCGCCAGTGCCCTCGCTGTGGCAGTGCCTTGCATCGTGTCCACCGCCGCGGCCTCGACCGTGCGCTTAGCGTGGCCGTCCCGGTGCGCCGCTACCGGTGTGACAACCGGGAGTGTCACTGGAACGGCCTACGATTCGGGCGAGGACACCAACCCTAGTCGGAGTCTGCGGAACGCTTGCCAAGGCCACCGCGGCGGGGACTAGACCTGGTGGCCTGCCGAAGAAGAGTTGGGCGCCGTTCCCCGTCCATCCCGGGGACGGCGCCTTCTTCTTGACAATTCCTGGCACCCCGTGTATTATCTGCCGCATTCTGACTTGCTCACGCCGGGGAGGTACCATGCTGAAGACACACAACTGCGGAGAGCTGCGCGCGGACCATTCGGGCCAACATGTCACACTGGCCGGCTGGGTGCATCGGTACCGGACGCACGGAGGGGTGCTGTTCGTGAACCTGAGGGACCGGTCAGGCAACGTACAAATCACCTTCAACCAGGATACGGCGCCCGAGGCCTTTGCACTTGCTCAGCAGCTTCGCACGGAGTGGGTCCTACAGGTCCAGGGCACGAGTCCAGCGGCGGCCGGCAGGGCTGGAGAACCCCGAGATGGCCACGGGTGAGATCGAGGTCCTTGCCTCTGAAGCCACCGTTCTCAATCCCTCTCGCACTCCCCCATTCTACATCGACCGCGAAGAGGGGGAAGCAGAAGCTCTGCGTCTGCGCTACCGCTATCTCGACTTGCGCAGGGAGCGCATGCAGCGCAACCTGATCCTCCGACACCGCGTGGTCAAATTCATGCGCGATTTCCTGGACGATCGGGGCTTTGTTGAGATTGAGACCCCAATCCTGACCAAAAGCACACCCGAAGGCGCCCGCGACTACCTGGTGCCCAGCCGCGTGCATCCCGGCAACTTCTACGCCCTGCCCCAATCACCTCAGCAGATCAAGCAGCTCTTGATGGTCGCCGGCTTCGAGCGTTACTTCCAGATCGCACGCTGCTTCCGTGACGAAGACCTCCGAGGCGATCGCCAGCCCGAGTTCACGCAGCTCGACCTGGAGATGAGCTTCGTCGAGCGGGAAGACATCCTTCGGCTCATCGAAGAGATGTACACACGCATCGTCGAAGAAGTCAGCGACAAGCGGCTCCTCTTCAAGCCGTTTCCTCGCCTTACCTACCGGGAAGCGATCGATCGTTTTGGCAAGGACAACCCTGACCTGCGCTTTGGCATGGAGCTGGTCGACGTGAGTGACTTGGTAGCCGGCTCTGGCTTTGGCGTCTTCAGCCGGGCCGTGGCCGAGGGCGGTCAGGTCAAGGGGATTCGGGCAGAAGGCTTGGCCGGCTACAGCCGTTCCCAGATCGACGAGTTGACAGAATCCGTCAAGACGCACGGCGCCACGGGGTCTTGCCTGGCTCGCCGTCCAAGAGGGCGAGCCTCGTTCTTCGTTTGCCAAGTACCTGAGCTCGGAAACGATCCATGCACTGGTCGCGCGCATGCAGGCACAGCCTGGAGACCTGCTGCTCTTCGTGGCCGACCGGCCCGGGGTTGTCGCCGAAGCACTCGGCCGCCTGCGCGTCGAGATGGGCGAGAGGCTTGGCCTGCGCGACCCGAATGTGCTGGCCATGGCCTGGATCATCGACTTTCCCCTGTTCCAATGGAACGAGGAAGAACAGCGTTGGGATCCCAGCCACCACCTCTTCACATCGCCCATGGCCGAGGACATCCCCTTGCTCGACTCAGACCCGGGGAAGGCACGCGGCCAGCAATACGACTTGGTCTGCAACGACGCCGAGATCGGCGGGGGCAGCATCCGGATCCACCAGCGCGAGATCCAGGAAAAGATCTTTGCGCTCATTGGACTTGACGTCGAAGACGCCAGGCAGAAATTCGGCCACATGCTGGAGGCGTTCGAGTTTGGAACCCCACCCCATGGCGGCATTGCTCCAGGAATCGACCGGCTGGTGATGCTGCTGGCCGGCGAGGCGAACATCCGAGAGGTCATGGCCTTCCCCAAGAATCAGACGGCCGCCGATCCCTTGTTCGGAGCGCCCTCGCCGGTAACAAGCCAGCAGCTCGCGGAGCTTCACATCCGCCTGGCGGACGCCGACCAGCCGGCGCACTAATCTTTGGCAGGGCCGATTTGCGCGCTGGGGCCGGTTGTGCTACAATTCGGATATGCATACCCTGCTGTGTGCGTGATGTCTGTAGAGAGGGTTCGAGCCAACAATTCACCAAAGGGAGTCGAGTCCAGGGGGGCTGCGATAGCCTGGAAACGGGCAAGGCAATAACCTCTGGGTAGACACCCACCTGTCATCACAGGTTCGACGCCAACAAGACACACGGCACAGCGGGGACCCCGACATCGAGGCCACCGGATCCCACCCGATCCGGTGGCTTTCTTGTGAGGGAGCCATGCCACGGAGCGTGATCGATCTTAACGGCAGCGAGTGGCGCCTTGGCCAGGCGCCGCTTGACGCCGATCCAGATCGAGCTCGGTGGGCAGAGATGAGACAGGTTGTCGAATGGCTGCCCGCGGCAGTGCCTGGCAACATCCAGGCTGACCTGGTGGACGCAGGCCGTCTCGAGGATCCGAATCGAGCCTTCGATGCCAGAGCCCTTCCGAGAAGCCAGCGAGCGATCCTGGTGGCTGGTGCGGGATTTCCCCTTTGACTGCAGCCCGCAGGACTGCGTTCGCCTCGCCTTGCGGGGTATCGACTACGTGGGCGATGTCTTCCTGAACGGCCAACATCTTGGCAGGCACGAAGGCATGTTCGCGCCACAGGAATACGAGATCACTCATCTGCTGCAAGCCGAGAACCGGCTCGCCGTCCGCCTGCTGGGCACAAGATGGCTGCCCCACGGCCGCAGCACTCCCTGGGAGAAACTCCTCAACCGGGTGGAGGCTCGCTGGGGAGGACTCCCCGGCGACTACCCCGACCGCCGGGACACGCTAAAGTGCCAGATGCAGTTCGGTTGGGATTTCGCTCCGCCCCTTCTGACGATGGGCCTCTGGGACGACGTGTACCTCGCGATCAGTGGCGACACGTTCATTCACACCATGCACAGCCGCTTCGAGCCGGCGCAGGCCGGCGCCAGCGCCGCATTGGCCATTCACCTGGCCCTCGATGCGCGGGAGGGGCGCCGGGTCCGACTCGTGGCTCGGCTGGAAGGCGAGACCTTCTCAGGACAGCCACAGCAGTACGAAAGCCACGCAGTGCTGGGCCCGGGTCGAGCGCCGTTCGCGCTGCAGATGGCCGTGCCGGAGGCCCGCCTTTGGTGGCCTTGGGATCATGGAGAGCAGGCCCTGTACCGGCTGACCATCGAGGTGTGGGACGGCAGCCAGCTCCTGGACCGCAAGAGCCAGGTGGTCGGCCTGCGGGACATTGAGATCGAAGACTACGCGGTGCGCGTGAACGGCCGGCCCGTCTTTGCCCGGGGGGCAAACTGGGTGCCTGCCAGCCTATTCCCCGGTCGCGTGAGCGGCCAGGAGTATGCCAGGCTTCTCGGGATGGCGCGCAACGCCAACATGAATATGCTCCGCGTCTGGGGAGGCGGCCTGCGCGAGAAGCAAGCCTTTTACGACCAGTGTGATCGTCTCGGCCTACTGGTCTGGCAAGAATTCCCCTTTGCCTGTGCCTTCTTGACCCGGTTTCCGCGGTCACGGGAATACCTCGACCTGGTCAGGGAGGAAGGCCGGGGCATCGTGCGCGACATCCGGCACCATGCCTGCCTGGCCCTCTGGTCTGGAGGAAACGAGTTCTCCATCCGGCGAAACGCGCCACTGATCGATACTCTGCGGAAAGTGGTCGCGGACGAAGACCCCGCACGTGCCTTTGTGGCTACCTCCCCGGAGCGTGGCGACCACCACAACTGGCTTGTTTGGCACAGCTTCCTGCCGCCGTCTGCCTACCGGCACGACGATGCCCGCTTCGCCAGCGAGTTCGGGCTTCAGTCGCCCCCCTCGACCGAATCCTGGCGCACCTTCCTACCGCCCCACCGTCAGTGGCCGCCAGGGGACGCCTGGAAGCTCCACGGAGCCGGCCTGCAAAAGCTGTGGCGCTACGCGCGTCCCTACCTGCCGGCTCCGCTCCGGGATCGCGTGCGGCCGGGATGGAGCGAGATTTCGCCGGAGTCATTCGTCAGCGCCAGCCAAACGGCCCATCTTCAGGGCATCAAGATCGCTATCGAGCATTTCCGCCGGAGGAAGGCAGCCGGCTGCGGAGGCGTTCTTGTCTGGCAACTCAACGAGCCTTGGCCGGCCATCTCCTGGGCGCTCATCCCCTTCTCGGGCGAGCCGAAGCTGGCCTACCGCGCTCTGCGGGGCCTCTTCAGTCCTCTGATGGTCTCGCTCGCGTACCCGCTACGGCGCTACTCGTGTGGTGACCAGTTCTCAGCGGAGGTATGGGCGATCAATGACACGGCCACTGCGTGGCCAGGCTGCGAGATCCAGGTAGCCCTCTATGACGACAGCGGACGCCCTCTGGAGCGCACCAGCCTGCCGGTCGACGTGACGGCCTGCTCAGCGGCGGTCGCGTCGCATGTGAGTTGGCGTCTGCCGCCAGGGGACCGGTGGATGGTCACTTGCGCTCTCACTCGGGATGGGCACGTACTATCCGCTAACCAATACGACTTGGCCCCCTTCGACAGCATCCAACCTACGGCAATACAGCGGCTCTGGACCTGGCTGACCGGGCTGGTTTCTCGCCTCTAGCCGCTGCTTGGTTGGCATTCGGTATCCCATCTGATATACTACTTGGAAGGCATGCAAAGGAGCTAGGCAGCATCATGGACAACAGACGTGTGGTAGTCACCGGGATAGGGGTCATCAGTCCGGTGGGACTCGACCTAGCAACGGCGTGGGACAGCTTGGTTGCAGGTCGCTCCGGAATCGGGACCATCACGGCCTTTGACACGACCGGCTATGACGTCACGATTGCAGGCGAGGCCCACGGCTTTGATCCGCTCAACTACCTGTCGCTCAAGGAGGTCAGGCGCACCGACCGGTTCACTCAGTTTGCCCTAGCGGCACTCCAGGAAGCGCTGAGGCAGTCGGGACTCGTCGTCGACGACGGCAACTGCCACGATGTCGGCGTCATCATCGGCGTCGGAGTAGGTGGCATCCAGACGTATTCGGACGAGTTCGAGGTGCTTCGCACCAAGGGCCCCAGACGTGTCAGCCCACTGCTTGTTCCGATGATCACGAGCGACGTCCCGGCCATCCAGGTGGCACTGCGCACGGGGGCGCGCGGGCCAAACCTGGGCGTTTCATCCGCCTGCGCCAGCGGAGCCGACGGGATCGGCCAGGCCTTTGAGACGATCCGCCGCGGGCACGCCCAGGCCATGATCGCCGGCGGCGTGGAGGCAGCCATCGTGCCCATCTCCATAGCCACCTTCGACCGGATGAGGGCCATCTCCCATCGCAACGACGATCCAGAAGGCGCGAGCCGGCCCTTCGATGCCGGGCGCGATGGCTTTGTCGTCGCCGAAGGAGGCGCGATTCTCATCCTCGAGGAGCTTGGCTACGCCCGCTCTCGGGGCGCCGAGCCACTGGCCGAGGTGGCCGGGTATGCAGCTACATCGGATGCGATCCACCTCGCCGCCCCAGACGCCGAGGGCGCGGGCGCAGCCATCTGCATGAGCCTTGCCCTACAGCGAGCCGGCGTCTCCCCGCAGGAGCTCTCCTACATCAACGCCCACGGGACCAGCACGCCACTCGGCGATCCGGCGGAGACACGGGCGATCAAAGAGGCGCTGGGCGACGAGGCCAGACGTGTGCCAGTCAGCTCCACCAAGTCGATGACTGGACACATGATCGGAGGTGCCGGCTCCTTCGAGGCTGCCGTCTGCGTGCAGGCACTGCGTACCGGAGTCATCCCTCCGACCATCAACCTGACGACACCCGATCCGGCCTGCGACCTGGACTATGTCCCAGGCAAGGCACGAGCGGTGGAGATGATTGCTGCCCTATCCAACTCCTTCGGCTTCGGGGGCCACAACGCCAGCCTGGTACTTCGCAAGGCGCCGTGAAGCTCAAACCACAAGGCCCGCAGCGCACGTAGCCGCCCTGGCAGAGCCATGATTGACCTCACCGAAGTTGAAGAGCGACTGGGAGTGGTCTTCTCCGACAAAAGCTTGCTCCACAGGGCGCTCGTCCATCGCTCCTATCACAACGAGCACCCAAGCTTCCCGCTGGAAAACAACGAGCGGCTCGAGTTCCTCGGAGATGCAGTACTCGGCTTTGTGACAGGCGAGTATCTCTACCACCGCTTTCCCGAGATGGCCGAGGGGCAACTCACCAACCTCCGGTCGGCTCTCGTCCGGCGCGATGCCCTTGCCCAACTGGCTCGCGACTTTGACTTGGGGCGATTTCTCCTGATGGGCGCGGGCGAGATCTCCACCGGGGGCCGGGAGCGGCCCGCCACGCTCTGCGCTACCTTCGAGGCGCTCATAGGCGCCATCTATCTGGACCAAGGCCTCGACGCTGTGCTTCGGTTCCTCAGTCCGCTCATGGGGCCGGTTGCAGCCCGCGTTGTTCAGGACCAATCCGAGCGCGACTGGAAGAGCCGGCTCCAAGAGCTTTCGCAGGGCCTGATGCGCCACACGCCTCGCTACACCACGGTCGACCAGACCGGACCCGACCATGCCCGAGAGTTCACCGTGGAGGTGACGATCGGCGGCGAATCGTACGGCATGGGCACCGGCGCCAACAAGCAGCAGGCAGCTCAAGGGGCAGCCCGCCAGGCTTTCCTCCGCCTGGAGCAGGAAACCGCCGGACTACTCCGCCTTGAGGTAGGGTCCAGCGAGGGAGACACCGGGTAGTACCGCTTGACAGGCAAACTGTGTCCAACACCTTGCTGATCACCGGCGCGAGCGGCTACCTGGGTAGCCACCTCGCTCGGCAGGCACGATCGGCTTGGCGGGTGATCGGTACGACCTACGCACACGCCTGCACCTTACCGGATGTGGAGGTCGCCCGGCTGGACATCCGGGACGCTGGGGCCGTGGCAGCCCTGATGCGCGCCGTCCGTCCCCGAGTCTTGGTCCACACGGCCTTTGACGCAAGCTCACAGGAAGCCATGCAGTCGGTCATTGTTGAGGGCACGCGAAACCTGGTTTTGGCAGCGGCGGCCAACGGGGCATACATGGTCCACATGTCGACCGATATGGTTTTTGACGGAGAGCGCGCCCCCTATTCTCCGGGTGACCTGCCTCAGCCTATCACGCCTTACGGCCGGGCCAAGGCGGAGGCAGAACAGATAGTCGCGAGTACGCTCCCGAGAGCAGCCATGGTGCGCACCTCACTGATCTACGGCTTCGCTCCACCCGACCCACGGACGGCCTGGGTGCTGGACAGCCTTCGCCGGCGGATGCCCATCACGCTATTCACCGACGAAGTGCGTTCCCCCGTATGGGTCGAGCAGCTTTCTGCCGCCCTGCTGGAGCTCGCCGAGCGGGAGCTTCCGGGCATCTGGCACCTGGCGGGGCCAGAACCCGTCGACCGCTACGGGTTCGGAGTCAGGTTGGCCCGCGCACTTGGGCAAGATCCCACGGGCATTACTGCTGGTCTCAGCCGCAACAGCGGCCTGGTGCGGCCACGCGACCTGACGCTCGATGTCGCGTCCAGTCAAGCCGCACTCCGGGCACCGCTATGGGGGGTGGAGCAAGTGTTGGCCCAGCTTGCCCCAACATAGCCTGGCTCCGTGACGGGACGCCTGCGCAGTACGCCCAATTGGACAGGCCCCTACTCCGGAATCCCCAGCTCCGCTACGAACCCGGCAAGGCGGTCCTTCTCTTCCGCGACTTGAAAGAGCCAGCTTTCATAATCCTGTGGGGGCTCCGATGTCGTCGCTCGTCTCACCAGGGCTAGCGCACCTTCGGGGCATTGGGCCACGCACACGCCACAGCCAATACATTGGTCATCGCTCACCAGAGCCAGGTCACCCAGGCTGATTGCGCCGACAGGACAGGCAGCCTCGCAGAGACCGCAGGCAATGCACAAATCGGCGTCGACTCGGCAGAGGAAGTTGGAGGCAATCGCGTGCGCAGCCCCGCCCAGCCGCGTCACCGTACCGAGAAGCCCACAACAACACGAGCAGCAGTTACAGACAAACTCGACCTTGTCGCGCGTATTGGAGGTCATCTGTACGAGCCCTGCGTCATGCGCCCTCTGCAGCACGGCCACTGCCTCATCTCGGGTGATAAGCCGGCCCATTCCCCGTTCCGCCAGGTATTTGGCGCCATAGTCCAGTGCCAGGCACACGTCTACTGGAGCATCGCAGTGATGATTGGATACTCGGCAGGCGCAGTCCTGCACCGAGATGTACTTGGCCCGCTCGATGTAGCCCATCACCTCTTCAAAGGCCAACACGGTCTGCTGCGCCTCGACGGCCTCGTTGATGGGTATGACCCGCGCCATGTGGGTCACGTCGCCCGTCATCTCGGCTCCCCATCCGGTCTGGTAGTACCTCTCCCAAAGCTCACTCAGCCTATCGTATGGGAGATCCAGCCGGCGATGCTTCATCATCGGGAACTCGAAGAGCCCAGGTGCCGTGGGAAAGAGCATGTAGAAGTGCCGGCCTCTCGACTCGTAGGCATACACCAGTCCCTTATCGGCCATCGACTCAGACCGGGCGATCACCTCGTCAAGGGGGAGGTCAGCATCACGCGAGATCTCGCTGTCACGCCTCGGCCGGAAGGGCAGATGCAGGGCTACCGCGGCTTCCTCCGGCGTGAAGAGGATACGCAGGATTTCGCGGATTTCTTCGCTGTCGGGTGCTCCCATTGGATGGGCCGCAAGCTTGGCTCTCAACTGGCCGTAGATGTCCATGGTCCCCTCCTGATGCCTTGAGTCTGGATAGGGCGATTCTACCACAGCCCAGGGCGAGAGGCAATTCGGTGCCCACGAGCAAGGCCGGCCGGGAGTATGTCGGAAGCGGGGCCGGCACGGCTTTTGACACGCGCGTCTGAACGTGGTAGGCTGTCCAGACTGTACAAGGCGACGGTTCCGCGGCACAAGTGCGCTGCCCGGCCCATCGCGCCGAACTCTATCGCCGCGAAAGGAACTGGAACGATGAAGATCAAAGCCCCGTGGTTGCCGCTGCTCGCTGCCATCCTCGTGGCAGTAAGCCTGATTGGACCGCACTCGGCCGCCGAGACACTCTCCCCGGACCCGACCGGCACTGTGGTGGTCCGGATGCACTATCGTGACCAGCAGGACTTGAACGCTGTGGCCGGCGAGCTGGACGTCTGGGAAGTACACCGGCAGGACCAGTACATCCTTGCGGCTGTGCCGCCCGCGCAGTACCAGTGGCTGCAGGACTTGGGATACCGGCTAGAGATTGACGCCGAGCACACGGAAAAGCTCGGCATCCAGGCAGCACTGGACCCTCGGTTCCACTACTTTGACGACTACAACACCAATCCCAACGGCCTCTACTTCGTCGACTTTTTGCAGGACACCAACGCGTCCTACCCCGGACTGACTGAGCTCATCGACGCCGGCGACGCGTGGCAAGCCAGCCATGGCGGGTATCACCGGGATATCTGGGTGCTGCGCATCAGCAACGAAGACCCCGCCTATGGGGAGATTGCCGACAAGCCGGCCTTCTTCCTACACTCCGAAGTCCACGCCCGTGAGGTGGCCACACCAGAGCTCGCGCTCCGCTACATCAAGTACCTGACCTCGGGCTTCGAAGGTTTGGGCGGATACGGGTTGGACCCCGACGTCACCTGGATGGTGAACCACAACGTCGCCTACTTCATGGTCGTCTCCAACCCAGACGGCAGGATCGTGAACGAGCAGAACATCGACTACTATCGCCGCAAGAACATGGACAACGACGACGGCTGCACAAACCCGAACTCCTGGGGTATTGACCTCAACCGCAACCACAGCTTCAAGTGGGGTTGCTGTGGCGGGTCCAGCGGCGACCCATGCGCCGAGACCTACCGCGGCCCCACCCGCGGTAGCGAGCCCGAGACCCAGGTCTTTCAGGACTTTTTCGCCTCCGTGATGCTGGATCAGAATGGGAACAACGGCGATGATGAGATCCCGCCTGCAGCTCCTGACGACGCCACCGGCACATTCCTCTCGTTGCACAGCTACCAGGACGAAATCCTCTGGCCGTGGGGCTTCACGTCCACCCCTGCACCGAACGCGGCCGGGATCGAGACGATTGCGCGCAAGCTTGCCTACTACAACGGCTTTGCCCCGACCCAGACCTTGTACACCGTCGACGGCGACACCTACGACTGGACTTATGGCAAGTTCGGCATTGCCTCCGTCCTCTTCGAGGTGGGTCCAACCTCAGGGCAATGCGGGGATTTCTTCCCTGCCTTCGGCTGCATCGACGGCATCGATGGCATGACGCGCGACTTTTGGGCGGAACAGCGCCCGGCGTTCATCTTCCTGCACAAGATCGCGAACACGCCCTACATGACTGCATTCGGCCCGGACACGGGTGACGTGGTCGCCACGCCAGCTGGAGCGATCCCCGGCGAGCCGGTTGAGCTCGCCGCGACGATTGCCGACCACCGTTACCAAAGCGACCCGCTGTTGCCAATTGCCGCGGCCGAGTACTTTGTCGATGCTCCTGGCGAAGACGGCACCGGGATCGCACTCGACGCCGCCGACGGATCATGGGGAGGCACCTCCGAGGAGGTCGTCGCCACGCTGGATACTTCGGGCCTGGACGCAGGCCAGCACTACGTCTTGGTCCATGGCCAGAACACTGCCGGCGACTGGGGGCCTTTCACAGCGGTCTTTCTCTACGTGCTGGAGCCCGGCGTATCACCGGTCATCCAGGGCTACGTGCGGGACGCCAACACCAACGCTCCCCTGGCCGCAACGGTCAAGGCCGGGGCCTTCCAGGCGGAAAGCGACCCCGAGACCGGCTTCTACAGCATGATGGTACTCGCCGGCACGTACGACCTGACGGCAGCGGCCGACGGGTTTGCCGTATCGAGCATCAACGATGTGACAGCGGAAGACTATCAGACTGTCGCGCAGGATTTCTACCTGTACCAGTACTGCACCATCTTCACGGACGACGTCGAGTCAGGCAACCTTGGCTGGACGGCCGACACGCCTTGGGCCATCACAGGCGAGGCCTCGCACAGCCCAGGTCACTCTTGGACTGATAGCCCGGGTGCAAACTACAGCAACTACCTGAATATCATGCTTACGTCGCCCGTCTTTGACCTGACGGGCACACAGGACGTCAACTTGAGCTTCTGGCATATCTACGACTTTGAGCCCCTTGCCGACTACGGCTACGTGGAGTATTCGACCGACGGCGGCGGCACCTGGATGACGGCTGCGGCCTTCAGCGACCAAGATCAGGTCACCTGGACGAAGGCCGATGTGACCCTGCCCGCGCTCGATGACCAGGCGAATGCCCGGATCCGCTTCCAGCTCTACAGCAACTGGCACTCGGGGCCTTGGGACGGCTGGCACATCGACGACATTGCACTATTGGGCGGGAACTCCTCCTGCATCGTACCGATGGCCCCGGAACCCGCCTTCACCACCAACAGCCCGGTGCACTTCGGAGACGCACTTGTCTTCAGCAATCAGACACTGGGCACACCACCGCTGGAGTATCTTTGGGACTTTGGAGACGGTGCTGGCACATCAACGGAGGTCAATCCTGAGTACTTGTATGCGCTTCCGGGCACGTACGAGGTCACTCTGACCGCCACCAACAGCGAGGGCTCCAGCAGCGTCACGCATTCCGTCGTGGTGGAAGGTCACCGGATCTATCTTCCCATGGTCACCAAAGGGGAGTAGCTCGCTCCAGGAAAAGCGGGGCAGCGGGGATCTCTCCGCTGCCCCGCTTTGTGTGATATTGTGGGATAATATGGGATAAATGGGGGATATGGCCCAAGCTGAGGGCGTCCCAGGCCGGCCGGCGCGTCCTACTTCAGGATGTAGTACGTGGCCCGCTTGTCACCTATCCGCAGCAGAAGGTTCTTGGCTACCAGATCGGCCAGATCCCGCCGGATCGTCTCCGCACTAACGTCGGGGCAAAGGTCCTGGTACTCACGATTGGTTATGCGCCCCTGTTCGGCAAGGTAGGCTAGGGCCCGTTCCTGCCTGTCGGTCAGGCCAAGCCGGAGCCAGCGGCGGCTGGCGTCCTCTGCGCGCTGGGCGCCTGCGCCTCCATACAGAGTCACCCGGAAGCCGCCCGCGGTCTCCTCAAAGCGAGGCGCCGGCAGGCCCGCCTCGGCCATCAGGCGGAGGATGCGGTCGATCCCGTAACCCAGGCGCTCGATGAACCCCATGTCGGAGAGCACCTGGACAATGGCCTCATTCCGGCTAAAGCGCTCGTCCACCATGTTCTCCAACGTGACGTGACCCGGCAGCCTGCCCGGGCTGTAGCACTCCATCCGGTCGCTGAAGAGCGAGATCCGAATCTCATCCCCCAGCACGCGGTAGTCACGGTGGGCAACCGCATTGACGATCACCTCGCGGACCACCTCGATGGGATACTCCGGCTCCTCCACACGCTCAAGGCCCGAGAGACGGATGCCCTTCTGCATATTGGCCACAACAAAGGCCTCGGCCCGGCGGATCTGATCCGGGAGCGTACCACGGACCTCTTCCTTGACGAACCGGTCTGCCATCGACCGCCCTGCATACCGCACCACCAGGACCTGGCACGACCGGACCCATCGCTGTGGGTCGCGGCCAAACAGCAGAAGGCCGGCGATCGTCGGGCGCACCTGGCCCTCGACTGGGCGCACGCAGCCACACCTTAGGAGCTGCGACTGCACGTCGTCCGCGATGCCCAGCGCGGCAGCATATCGGACGGCTCTGTCCCAATCGAGATCCGCCAGGCTGGCGTCATCCGGCACTTGATCCTGCGTGCCGGCAGCTCCCCTCTCCATCATAAGCCGGCGTAGAAGCCGCGCCTCAATGGAACGGTTGCGGGCGCCATCGCGGATGAGGAAGCGGCCCTGGGCGGCATAGACATGCGGCAATCCGGGGGGAACGACTACTTCCAGCACTGGCATGTCCTGGTATTGTACGAGCGTCGGCAGAGGAATGATCAGGGGAGGCTCTACTGAAAGCGCTGCCTGAAGCACGCGATCGAGCACCGAGCCAGCGTCGGTCAGGCCTTGAGGCCGGCCGGTCCGAGGATCGACGCCCACCAGCAATGTCCCACCGACACCATTGGCCAGGGCGACCAGCGTCTCGGCAAGTCGCGACGCAGGAGTGCCCTGTGCTGCGAGGGCCAGCCGAGAGCTTTCGGCCCCTGTGCCGTGCGGCTGTGTTTCCATCTCGGCCCTCTAGGGCTGGCAGGTCGACTCGTAGCTATCCAGCCGCCACTCGCATCCGTAAGGCAGTGCCCGGTCATTGGGCACGCCAACCACCCGCCAGGTCACTCGGCACAGTCGCTGCGAGTCCGTTACTCCCTGCGTATCCACACCGACGACCGAGACCTGCACCGGGCGAGGCTGGCGCAACTGCTCGGCCTGTATGTCCGGGACGTAGCCGATTTCCCACACCAGCACCTTGGCCAGCTGGCTGCGACCCATGGCAAGTCCGAAGGAATCCGTATTGATGTTGTACGCCAACTGAGCCTGCTCGCTCAGGTACTGCTTCGCCTGGGTCAGCTTGCTATCGTCGCTCCCCAGAGCCTGGTAGAAAGCCAGGACCGCCTTTTCGGGGTAGTAGACCTCGGTAACGTCTCGAGGCTGGCCCGTGCTAAACACCAGCCCCGTCTCCACCGGATCCAGCAGTGTCTGCGTGCCGGCTTTGAAGTAAGAGCCATTCTGCGGCTTGTACGTTCGCTGGGTCGCAATCTGGCTTCGTTCCATGTCGTTGCGGTCCAGGGTCGTGATCGTGTCCTTGTCGCGCCTGATCAGATAGCTGGCGTGAAAGGACCCGACGTTCTCATAACGGATCGAGTTGGGAAAAGCCTCGCCGGGGTGGGCCGCGCGCCACTGCCTCTGCTGCAGACAGTCGAGCTGCACGCCCACCTTGCGAAAGATGTTCAGGTCTGTGACCGCATTCCGTGCCAAGCCGTTGATGATCACCTCCGGTCGGTCGAGCGGCTCCCCACTTGCCACCGACACAGGATCCCGGTATGCGATGATGTTCTGCACCGCGACACTGGCTGAATCCTCACCCAGCGGCCGGCTCGCAATCGACGCCAGCTCGTATGAGAGGATAGACGGCGGCCGGCAGTTGACCAACCCATAGACGGCGGCTCCATATGGTCCCTCCACCGACTTGGCTGCAGAGTCCACGACATCATACTGGTAGAACACAAGCCACTCCTGCCCGGTTGGGTCATTCCGTGACTCGTCGTCGCTTTCCTTGTCTCCGATCGGATCCGTATCAATCAGATTTATGTATTTCAGGTCGTAGACCCCTGGAGCCACCTGCGCCAGGTCAATGAACTTGTCATCCATGAGCCAGTGCGCCAAGTCCACTCTCAGCGGGTTAGGGTTCCACTTGAGTACCTTGGTGGCGAACTGGAACGCAAGGATCCCCGTTGCCGCCAGCAGACAGAGGAAGAAAAGCAGTCTACTGACGGCGGGCGTCCCCGGCGGCCGGAAGGTCAGGAACAGCAGAGCGAGCCAGACGATGAACACTACCAGGATGATCACGGCCGTCCTCCTTGGGTCAGTGCGCTCGTGCGGCAGTTGCCTCCGGCAGGAGCGCAACCGGCAGGACCTCCTCCATCCGCTCCACGAACACGAACTTTAGATCTCTCCTCACACGCGCGGGGATCTCAGACAGGTCTTTGCGGTTCTGCTTGGGCAGCAGGACGGTCCGGATGCCGGCACGGTGCGCCGCGAGGACCTTCTCCTTTAGGCCGCCAATCGGCAGCACTCGCCCTCGGAGAGTGATTTCGCCAGTCATGGCCACTTCGTGGTGCACCGGCCGCTGGATCAGCGCCGATATGAGCGCCGTTGCCATCGTGATGCCCGCCGATGGCCCGTCCTTCGGCACCGCACCCTCAGGCACATGGATGTGGATGTCTACCTTCTCAAAGTCGATGTCGCCAATGCCCAAGTCCATCGCGTGCGAGCGCGCGTACGACAGCGCGGCCTGCGCCGACTCCTGCATCACATCACCCAACTGCCCGGTGAGCGTGAGCGAGCCCTTGCCGTCCATCAGCGACACTTCGACTGGCATGACATCACCGCCCGCCTCAGTCCAGGCGATGCCCAGGGCCAGGCCAATCTCGTCGGTTCGGTCTCCCTCGTAGCGCAGGATGCGGGCCGACCCCAAGTATCGCCGGAGCGACTGCACTGTTATCGAGCGCGGCGCCGTCTTGGCCTCGGCCACCCTCCGCGCCACCTTGCGGCAGACATTCCCGATTTCGCGCTCGAGGTTGCGCACGCCGGCTTCATACGTATACTCCCGGATGATCGCCCTGAGCGAGCTCTTCGGAGAAGCGCAAGTGCTGGTCGGCCGCATCGAGGCCCGCTTCGGCCAGTTGGCGCGGGATCAGGAACTGGCGGGCAATCGCCAGCTTCTCGTCTTCGATGTAGCCGGGGAACTCGATCACCTCCATGCGATCGGCCAGCGCCGGGGGGATCGGATCCAGCAAGTTGGCCGTTGTGATGAACAGGACCTTCGAGAGATCGTAGGGAAGCTCCAAGTAGTGGTCGGAGAACGAGTGGTTCTGCTCCGGGTCGAGTACTTCCAGCAGCGCTGCCGACGGATCGCCACGAAAGTCTATGCCTACCTTGTCGATCTCGTCGAGCATGAAGAGTGGGTTGACCGTACCGGCCGTGCGCATGGTCTGGATGATACGGCCGGGCAGCGCGCCGATGTAGGTCCGCCGATGGCCCCGGATTTCCGCCTCGTCGCGCAGGCCTCCCAGCGATACCCTCACGAACTTGCGTCCCAGTGCTTCGGCGATGGAACGGCCCAATGAAGTCTTGCCGGTCCCGGGCGGGCCCACAAAGCACAGGATAGGGCTTCGTGACGATGGCCTCCCAGCCGACAGCTTCCGCACCGCCAGGTATTCGAGGATCCTCTCCTTGGCTTTCGGCAGGCCATAGTGATTGGCATCGAGCGTCTTGGCCACCTGCGCGATGTCCAAGTTGTCAGACGTTGCCTGTGCCCAGGGAAGCTCCAGCAGCCAGTCAAGGTACGTGCGGATTACGCCCACCTCGGGCGACGCCGCGGGCTGCGCTCTGAGGCGGCGCCATCTCCTTCTCGGCGCGTGTCCGCACGGGTGGAGGCATGTCTGACTGGGCGATCCTCGCTTCCAGCTCCTGCATGTCCTCAAGTTCCACATCGAGTTCGCCCAGCTCCGTCCGTATGGCACGCATCTGCTCGCGTAAGAAGAACTCGCGCTGCGAGCGATCTACCTCGCGTTGGACCCGATCCTGTATTGTGGACTCTAGCTCGAGGACATCCAACTCGCGGGCCAGGAGCACGCTCAGCCTCTGCAGCCGGGCCGGGGGCTCAAGAGTCTCCAGTAGCTCCTGGCGCTCGGTGAACTCGAGGTCGAGGACCGAGGCAATCAAGTCGGCGAGCTGCCCAGGCTGGCGGACGTTCATGGCAGCCACGTAGGCATCTTCCGGCAACCTCTGCGAGAGCTGAACCGCCTTCTCAAACAGCGAGAGGACGGCGCGCATGAGGGCCTCCGTACCGAGCGTGACCTGCTGCAATTCGTCGATCGGCTCGACATGCACACGGACGTAAGGGCGAACCTGTTCGAATCCAACAATTCGCACGCGACGCCGCCCCTGGCCAAGGATACTGGTCGTGCCGTCCGGCATACGCAGCACCCGGGCCACATGGATAGCCACACCGATCGTGTAGAGATCCTCAGGCCCCGGCTCCAGTACATCGGCATTGCGTTGGGCGACAACTACCAACATTCGATCGCCGTCGACTGCAGCCTCAACTGCCTTCATGGAACGGTCACGCCCCACCACCAGGGGGGCGATCATGTGAGGATAGACCACCGTATCGCGCAACGGCAGGAGCGGCCAGTCGCCCGGCATGTCGCCGCCGGCCTCTTCGCTCACAGCCTCCAAGTCAAATGGATTGAAGCCAAAATCAAAGCTCAACGAACCAATACCCTCCGCTTCCTTCATTCATCCAAACAATATAGCGCAAATCGGCCCAGACGACAAACACCTACACCGGATCCGAGGGTGGCAGCGGCAACCCCTGGCGGGTGAACCACGCAACCCTCGCCTCGGCCGCAAGGAACACGGACCCAGCGCAGCAGATGAGGTCTTCGGGTGTGGATTCAGACCAGGCTGTTTCCAGGGCCAAGGCCACGGTCTCGAACACCTCCATCTCAACACCCTCGGCAGCCGCCTGAGCTCTGAGCCATTCCGGCGCGGCAGCCCTCGGATGCCTGGAACGGGTGGCTATGCAGCGGTCCGCTCCTTTGAGAAGTGCGGTCAACAGCTCGGGCGTCACATGGTCGGCCGAAGCTCCTAGGATCATCGTCATGCGCCGGAAAGGGACGAGCGAGCACAGCGACTTCATCAGCTTCTCGGCCGAGTCGCCGTTGTGAGCGCTGTCCACCACGAGCAGTGGCCTCTCGCTCAACACTTCGAGCCTGGCGGGCCAATAGACCTCGCTGAGGCCCCTCCGAATGGCATCATCCGAGACGGTCAAGCCCGCGGCCTGGAGCGTACCTATGGTGGCCACGGCCACCGTCGCATTCACAGCCTGATGCTCGCCGAGCAGAGGGATCCAGAGGTCCGGATATGTCACCCCCGCGTGCGAGATCGTGAATGACTGCCCCTTCAGGTCGGCCGTGCCGGCCGCCCAGGTCCAGTCGTCCCCGACGCGGACCAGCGGAGCATGCAGCCGTAGACAGGTGGCCTCAATGACGGAGGCGACGTCGGGAACCTGCGGGGCGCTCACGACCGCCACGCCCTCTTTGACGATGCCGGCCTTCTCGACCGCGATCTTGGCCACCGTATCTCCCAGGATCGCAGTGTGGTCAAGGCTGATTGGCGTGATAACCGACGCCTCGGGGGACACTATGTTCGTGGCATCCAGCCGTCCACCAAGCCCGACCTCGAGGACTACCCACTCGACCTTCTTCTCGGCAAACCAGGCGAATGCCAGTGCGGTCACGATTTCGAATGTGGTGATGCCCGCGATGCGCCCGACCAGGGGCCGCAGCTTCCGAACTAGTCGCACCACATCAGCCTCCGAGATAGGAAGGCCGCACACTTGCATTCGCTCGCGAAAGGTGTGCAGATGAGGAGATGTGAATAGCCCAGTACGGTAGCCGGCCCTGCGCAGGATCGACTCAGTCATGGCGGCCGTTGAGCCCTTGCCCTTGGTCCCGGCCACGTGCACGATGCGGAACCGCTCATGCGGGTTCCTCAGCATCGCCAAGAGAGCCCGCACCCGATCCAGATCGTAGAACTCGGGCGCGTACGTCGCAAAACCACGCTTTTCGTAGTCTGTGTAGCTGTAGATGAAAGTGAGCGCGCTGCGGTAGGTGGTTGGCATCGACCTGCTTCCGGTGGAGTTTTGCACATTCTAGTCGAATTGCGCGGAGATGCCAAGTTGCCAAGAGAGGCAGGGACTGCTAAGATGCTCGCAGAGGAAGCAAGTGCGCATCCGTTGGCGGGTTCATCTGCTCGCTCTTCTGACCTACACGCTATGGGCGCTCGTCCTAACCTGGCCTCTGCTCACGCACTTTGCCACGCACGTGCCAGGCAATGGGGCCGACGACCCCCCACTCACGTGGAACCTCTGGTGGGTTCGCTTTTCGCTTCTCGAGCTTCAAGCCAACCCCTATCAATGCTCTCACCTCTTCTATCCCATCGGGATCAACTTGGCTTTCTACACACTGACCCTGCTGAATGGCCTGCTCTCCATCCCGATGCAGGCAAGCCTTGGGCTCATCACGGCGAGCAACGTGCTGCTTCTTTCGTCCTTTGTTCTGAGCGGGTATGGAACATTCCTCCTGGTCACATACCTGCTGCGACCCAATGGCACTCGCTCCGCACCGGGCGCTGAGCCCTCGCACAGTGGTATCTTCTTGGCAGCCGCCCTTTCGGCCGGCCTGGTGTACGCCTTCGCATCCAGCAAACTCTTCTATGCGGCCCTGGGTCAATGGAACATCACAAGTTCCCAGTGGATCCCGTTCTTTCTGCTCTACCTCTTCAAGACAGGGGAATCGCCGCGCCGCGTGCGCTACGCGCTCTTGTCTGCAGCCTTCCTTCTGCTGCAAGCGTACGCGGAGCTGACCTATGCATCATTCCTGGTCCTCTTCACAGTGCTGTGGGCAGCTTGGCAAGCGTGGGCACTCAGGTCCCCGGCACGCCGCAGGCAGAGGGCGAGGATTGCGGCAAGCATCCTCCTCATCGCGCTGCTGACCGCTATTGGCCTTATCCCCATCCTGGCCAACATGGCGCCCGACATCCTCAGCGAGGGAGACGTTTTCGCCGAAGGCGGTGGCTTCGCCGATGTCTTTTCGGCCGACCTGGCAGGGTTTTTCGTACCCACAAGCCTGCACCCGGTCCTCGGCGGCGTCGTCGATCGCTTTGCTTTCCCGCACGATGTAGGCCAGCATCTCTACCTCGGCTACTCCGTGATCCTGCTAGGTCTAGCCGGAGCCGTCTACTGGCACTTCCGCGGCCGGCGCCCCTCCGAGCCCGACTATCCGGTAGTCGGCTCTCCACTCCGAGATACGTCCCGAACGGGGTCGCCTGAGCCCGGTCCCAAGCCCGCACTTGGAGGAGTGGCCCACTTCTGGTCGCTGTCGGCCCTGGTCTGGTGGCTATTCACACTCGGACCGACACTGCGCGTCAACGGCCACGAGATTGGCATTCCGCTTCCCTTCCGCCTCGTGGAGCAGCTCCCTTTTTTCAAGGGAAACCGCTACCCTAGTCGTTACAGCGTGCTTCTCACCGTGAGCCTGGCGGTTCTCGTTGGCCTCGGCGTCGCAGCACTCCTCGACTGGTCCCGCCGCGAGATATCGCGACGTCGCGCGCGAATGCTCCACCTGGCCGCGCCCCTTCTCGTTCTGCTTGTCCTCTTTGAGCACCTAGCGGCCCCGTTGCCCCTTTCAGACATGCGGGTCCCTGCCGTTTACGAGGAGATCGCGGCCATGCCGGGCGACTGGACCCTACTGGACATGCCGGTTGCCTGGCGAAATGGGGCGCGCGTCACCGGGACTCTCGACACAGTCGTCATGTTTGAGCAGTACTACCAGGCTGTGCACCAGAAGCAAGTCCTGGCCGGCAATACATCCCGCAATCCCCCGCTCAAGTTCCAGTATTTCTCCGAGGCTCCCGTGATCAGCACGCTCATCGCGTTGGAGACAGGCCACGAGGTAGCACCGGGGGTTGTCGCGCGTGATCGGGCACTTGCAGTCGACGTGCTGCGCTTCTTCGACATCAGGGCAATCGTCGTCCACCCAATTCAGGCGGGTGATGGCGTAATCCCCTACTTGGAGAGCACAATGCCAGTCGCGCGCTTCTACGAGGACGCCGAGACAACGGGGTACCGGGTGGAGCTGCCACCCCTGCCTCGAGCCTGGACCATTGCCCCGGGCGAGGCGCTGAGCCCGTTGAGCTATGCCGAGGGGTGGGGCGCCCCGGCCAACGGATGGATTTGGGCCCAACGAAAGAGAGTCCGGCTACTGGTGCCGATGAACGGCCAGCCGCAGACCATAGAGTTCCAGGCCTACGCACCCAGCACCGGCCAGGTCCTCTCGATCGAGGTCAACGGGTACGCGGCAGGCACACTGGACCTGGAGGCAGGAAGCCGTGACTACTCAGTCAACATACCTTTGCCCATGGTGCACGCGGGCCTCAACGAGGTGGTGCTTCGCTTTGAGCAGCTATTTGGCACAGATGAGGTACCGATCTTCTCTCGAGGCATCGGCCAGACTGGGCACGATTCGCCGGTGAGCATCGTGGTCAAGAGCGCCGGCAATGAGGTGGGCGACTTGGGCCTGATCTATCTCGATGGGCAGCAGGTATCACCCAACCAGAGGGGCTACAATGTGGTAGTCTTGGATGCGCAGACCGGCGCCGTAGAGGACGCGGTTGCCTTTGACACACACATGGACGAAACCGCAAGCCAAGCCATGGCGGACTATCTCGAACAGATTCCACTCGGGCGCCTGGTGGTCGTAGCTGCGGCAGACGAGACGTCACGCCTGCTTGGCCCCGAGGTCACCCAGGCACTGCGGGGTATTGGGGCCGAGGGAGACATGCGGGGCAAGTTCCGCTGGGGGCACGCCGTCATAGGCGTTCGCGGCGCAGCTCCAGGCACGGCGATGGAAGCAATGGACTGGATGCGGCCCGTCACCCTGACGGTGGGGACCGGTGCCACTGAGCCTAAGCTGGCCGCGGCCTTCGGCACCATCACGTTTTCCGCCACAAGCCCGTAGCCGAGAGGCGTGGCGCGGCGCATCACAGCCGCGGTTGACGCCTGAAGCTGCCACCACGTTCTTTGCGCCTCCGCCTCACTTCTGAAACGCCGCTTGACTTGACAGCCGCTCGCAAACGCCTATAATCTCCAGCACGTTTCTGATGGACAAGGAGTACTTGAATGATTGACGTCAACGATCTGCGAAAGGGCGTGACCTTCACCCTGGATGGAGAGCTCTTCCGCGTGATGTCCTACCAGCATACTAAGCCGGGCCGAGGCAATGCCGTGATCCGCACCAAGCTGCGCAACTTGCGCTCGGGCTCAACCCTGGAGAAGACCTTCACCTCTGGCGACCGCGTCCAAGACATCCGCCTTGAGCACCAGACTGTGCAGTATATGTACACTGACGGCGACTTCTATTACTTCATGGATACCAGGAGCTACGAGCAATTCCCGCTGTCGGCTGCACTCCTGGAGGACGCGGTCCCCTATCTGCTTGAAAACATGGAGCTCGAGCTCTCAAGCTATGAGGGTGAGAACCTCGATATCGAACTGCCTACCACGGTGGATCTCCGCGTCGTCGAAGCGCCCATTGGCTTGGCCGGTGACACCGCGACAGGTGCATCCAAGGAAGTCACGCTCGAAACGGGACTCAAGATCCACGTCCCGCTCTTCATCAATGAGGGGGACGTCCTGCGCATCGACACCCGCGACGGCAAGTACCTGACCCGCGTCTAGAACGGCCCCGACGGGCTGCGCGGTCTCTGAGAAGGCCTTCTCCCGACGGAGAAGGCCTTTCGCTGTACCCAGAACGAAGCGCAGAACCTGGCTGGCTTGCCTGCCTACCCGCTCCTCTTACGCTCCGGATTGCGCTGGACATGCACCTTCTCAATCCGGTTGCCCTGCATCTCCACGATCTTGAGCGTAAGGTCACCCACCCGCAGCTCGTCTCCACAAGCAGGGATCCGCTGCAATTCGTAGAGGATCAGTCCGGCCACAGTCTCATAGTCCTCACCCTGGGGCAGGTCCAGTTCCAGCCGATCATTGGCTTCATCCACACGCAGGTGGGCATCGAGCTCGACCGTGCGCTCGTCCAAGCGGACGACAGGCAACTCAACCTTGACCAGCTCATCGCTCATCTTGCCCACGATCTCCTCGACCAGCTCCTCCATGGTCACGATCCCCGCGGTGCCGCCATACTCGTCTAGGACAATCGCCATCTGGTTCCGTGTTGCCCGCATCCGGGCGAAGAGATCCGCGACTGCCATCGTTTCCGGCACAAACAACGCAGGACGGACCAGGGGCGCCAAGGGGGCAGCGGCCTGCAGTGGATCACCTGCCAGTGCCAGCAGGACGTCCTTGATCTGGACCACACCGACCATCTCGTCCAGATCTTGACGGAAGACCGGGAACCGCGCGTGACTGGCTTCCGAAAAGAGGCGCAGCAGATCCTGGATGCTGGCGTCCTGCTCGATTCCCTGGACGTCGTTGCGTGGTATCATTACCTCAGACACCTGCCTGTCGCCGAACTCGAAAACCTTCCGCAGCATTTCCTCCTGTCGCGGCTCCAGGACACCCCCTTCTTGGCTCTCGCGGAACAGGTACTTTAGCTCCTCTACCGAGTGAACCTGCTGGTGCCCGGAAGCCCTACCGATTCCGAGCAGGCGCAGAAGCCCATTGCCCGCGCCGTTCAGCAGCCAGATAGCGGGCCGGAAGATGTTCTCCGTCCAGACAATCGGGCGAGCCACGAGCAGGCTGGCGCGCACGGGGTACTGCAGTGCCACCGACTTGGGTGCTAACTCCCCCAACACGACGTGCAGGAATGTAATCACCGCAAATGCGAGGCCCGAGGCGATCGAATGGATCAGGACTTCATCCCAGGGACCCGGTATCGCCGCCAGGGCCGGCCTGATGAGGTCGGCAAAGGCCGGCTCACCAATCCATCCCAGCCCGAGACTGGCCAGTGTGATGCCAAGCTGAGTCGCCGCGATGAAACGATCGGGATCGGCAATCGCATGCCTCACGACGCGAGCCACCGAGTTTCCCTGCGCCACCAACTCTTCTATCCGCGAGCGGCGCACGCTCACCAGCGCGAACTCGGCCACCACGAAGAAGCCGTTCATGGCCACGAGCGCCATAGCAAACCCCAAACGAAGGAGTGCAGTACTTATCGACATTCGTCACCCTCCCAATTCCTGGCAGGCCTAGTCCGTGCCAAGACCTCCGCGAGTACCCGCTCGTAGGTTCGAAGAGCCTGCGCGCCAAACAGCACGAACCTCACCAACCGGACGCTTGTCTCTGGGCAGCCTTCCAGGTAGTCCATGACGGCAGTAAGCGCCACGTGTGCCGCGGCCTCGATCGGGTATCCGAATGCACCCGTGCTGATCGAAGGAAAGGCCACGCTCTGCAGGCCATTCCCGGCGGCGACCTCGAGGCTCCGCCTGTAGGCACTCGCAAGTAGGTCGGCCGATCGCTCCGGTCCCTCTGCCCGGTATATGGGACCCACGGTATGGATCACATGGCGGGCACGGAGCCTCCCGCCTGTTGTGATCTTGGCATCGCCGGTTGCACACCCCCCCAGCTTCTGGCACTCTGCCAGGATCGCCGGGCCGCCGGCGCGGTGAATCGCACCATCGACGCCACCTCCGCCCAGCAGCGTGCTGTTGGCGGCGTTGACAATCGCGTCTGTCTGCTCTCTTGTTATGTCACCTTCGACGAGCTCCAGAACCGAATGATCCAGTTGTACATGCATGTCGTCTCCGTCCTTTGGGTAAGCCACACAAGCGGCCATCGGAGTTCGGCACCGCTGAGCCGGTCCCCATCGGCTCGCGATTTGCCCCGCTTCTTCTTCCGGAGTATAGTGGCGCCCGTATGACACCAGCCCACGTCACGTCGAGTCACCTCGATCCCATCTCCCTCGGCCGGCGGCTTCTTGAGTGGTATAGTGAGAAGCGCCGGGTGCTTCCATGGCGCCTTGCCCAAGACCCCTACGCCATCTGGGTTGCCGAGATCATGCTCCAGCAGACCCGCTCCGAGGCCGTCATCCCCTACTACCAGCGTTTCCTGGCACGCTTCCCGACATTGACCTCCCTGGCCGATGCCCCCCTCTCCGACGTACTCAAGGCGTGGGAAGGGCTTGGCTACTATGCGCGGGCACGCAACCTCCATGCGGCGGCCCGGCGTGTTGTGCAAGAGCTTGACGGGCAGTTACCCCGCTCGCCCGAGGCATTGCTCCTTTTGCCGGGCATCGGCGAGTATACTGCCGCCGCGATCGCTAGCATCGCTTTTGGCCAAGACGCCATCGCGCTTGACGGCAATCTGCGCCGCGTCCTGTGTCGCATCTTTGCCATCGATGATGATCCTGGACGTCCTAACACCCAGGCTCGCCTCATCGCCCTTGCCCACCGCATGCTTCCCCCAGGCCATGCCGGCGAGCTGAACCAGGCCCTGATGGACCTCGGCGCCGGCATCTGCCTGCCTGTTCATCCTCGCTGCCTAATCTGCCCGCTCATCGGACTCTGCCAGGCACAGGCTGAAGGCATCCAGGAACAGCTCCCCATTCGGGCCACCCGGAAACAACGCCCGCACCGTGACGTCACTGCCGGGGTCATCTGGAATGGAGAGGACAGGTTCCTGATCACGCAGCGCCCCCTGGATGCCATGCTCGGCGGGCTTTGGGAATTCCCTGGGGGCAAGCGCCGCCCTGGTGAAGAGCTGGAAGGCTGCCTGCATCGAGAGATCTGCGAAGAGCTGGACATCGAGATCGAGGTGGGCAGGCTGTTGTGCACCGTCGATCATGGTTTCACTCACTTCCACATGACCCTGTATGCCTTCGAATGCCACTGGCTCGCGGGTGTGCCCCAATGCATTGGATGCACCGACTGGCACTGGGTTGGCCTGAGCGATCTGGACAGCTACCCCTTTCCCGTGGCCGATCAGAAGGTCATAGCCTTCTTGCGCGACGGCCAGCCCGCAGGCCTCACGGGTGCCTGACGGGTTGCATTGTACCAGCTTATTGCGTTTCGCACAACGACAACGCGACCGACCTGCTTGACCTACTCTCCACTCCGAGCATATCGCATGACTTCAGCCTCTCAGCAGCAAGACGGATCGCCGCGCCGAGTACCGGAGGAGGCGTCCATACGCCGGGACGTGCTGCGTCTGGCTCTGCCGGCGACGGCCGAACAGGTGTTGGCCATGATGGTTGGAATCGTGGACACATACCTGGTAGGGCACTTGGGGGCAACCTCGCTGGCGGCTGTGGGGCTTGCTGCGCAGTGGACCATGCTGGCTGCGACGCTCTTTGGCGCGATATCCACGGGCTCGACCGCCCTCATCGCACGCCTCGTGGGTGCACGCGACGAAGACATGGCCAATCAGGTCGTGCGGCAGTCAATGCTGCTTGGGCTTGTCATTGGCGCCGCCACAACACTCCTCGGTATCAGCCTGGCACAACCGGCGCTGCGACTGCTTGGGGCAGCGAGCGACGTGGCCGCGATGGGTGGCTCGTATCTGCGATTGGTGTCCTGCGTCTTTCTGTTCTCCACCCTCACCTTCCTGGGCAACGCCTGCCTGCGGGGGGCAGGCGACACGCGAACGCCGATGGCGATCATGGCCGTAGTGAACGTCGTGAACATCGTGGTCGCATGGACCTTCATCAACGGGCCGTTCGGGCTCCCCAAGCTTGGTGTCCTGGGCTCGGCACTCGGGGCGGCAAGCGGCGCGGTCGTGGGAGGCTTCCTCGTTGTCTCGACTCTTCTCCGAGGACGCGGCGTGCTGCGTCTACGGTTGGGTCATCTGCACCTCGATTGGAGCCTCATCCGGCGAATCCTGAATGTCGGGCTCCCAACCGGCGTCGAGCAAATCCTTCTTCGCGTGGGCTTTATGGTGTTCGCGAGCATTCTGTCCGGCCTGGGCACAGCCGCCTATGCCGCCAACCAAGTCGCGATCAACGGCTGGTCCCTGTCGTTCATGCCCGGCTTCGGCTTCTCGGTGGCTGCCACAACCCTCGTCGGACAGAGCTTGGGAGCGCAGCGCCCTGACCTGGCGGAGCGGCGGGGAATGACCACGTATTGGATGGGTGCTTTGACGATGACTGCGATAGGCCTGGCATTCCTCTTCTTCCCGCGCGAGATCGTCTCCTTCTTCACCAACGATCCACAGGTCATCGCATTGGGCACCGGACCACTTCGGATGGCCGGGTGGCTTCAGCCCATTTCGGCGGCCTCGATGATATTCAGCGGGGCACTGCGAGGTGCCGGCGATACGCGCTACCCCATGGTAGCCACTGGCTTGTCGATCTGGCTCGTGCGTCTGCCAATTGCCTACGTGTTGGCTCACGTCGTTGGCTGGGGACTGCAGGGGGCCTGGGTGGGCATGGTCGCCGACATCGGCGTTCGCGCCGCGTTCAACTACCTGCGCTTCCGAAGCGGACGGTGGAAGCTGGTCAAGGTCTAGCCATCACAGGCCGACGCCGTCTATGACCGCCCCGCAGCGAGCGCAGTGGCCATTCAGCAGCGCGCGCTCAACGATCTGATACCCTCGCCTCCGGAGTACCCCCGCACCACAGCTTGGGCAGTACGTGTCTTCCAGCCGCGCCCCCGGCAAGTTGCCCACGTAGACGTAGCGCAGGCCTGCTTCCCGCCCCAGATCATATGCACGCCGCAAGGTTGCCTCGGGGGTCGGTGCACGATCCAGCATCTGGTAGTCCGGATGGAAGCGGCTGACGTGCCAAGGGGTCTCGACCCCGAGATCGGTCGCCAGGAATTGGGCCAGATCTCGGAGCTCCGCTTCCGAATCGTTCAGACCTGGCACAACCAGCGTGGTGACCTCTACCCAGATCCCGAGCTCCTTCATGCTTTTCAGTGAGTCCAGCACCGGCTGGAGCCGCGCACCACAGACACTCCGGTAGGTCTCATCACGGAACGCCTTGAGATCCACGTTTGCCGCGTCCAGCCAGGCCTCGTGGGCGTCCGCTCTACCCTGGAAGAGATCCAGCATCTCGCGCGTCATGTAGCCATTGGTCACATACACGCTCGCAATGCCCTTCTCGTGAGCCAGGCGGGCAATGTCGTAGCTGTACTCGAAAAAGATCGTGGGCTCGGTGTAGGTGAACGCGATGGACCGGCAGCCATTCCATACGGCGGACTCGGCCACCTGTTCGGGCGATGCTGTGCGCCCCTGGATCTGCCCTCTATCACGCGGCATCTGGGAGATGTCGGCGTTCTGGCAAAACGCACACCGGAAGTTGCACCCCACAGTGGCAATCGAAAATGCCGTGCTCCCGGGATAGAAGTGAAAGAGAGGCTTCTTCTCCACCGGGTCTACGGCCTGCGAAAGAGGAATGCCGTACACCAGTGAGTAAAGCGTCCCACCGTGGTTCTCTCGAACCAGACAGATCCCTTTCTTCCCCGGAGCGATCAGGCACCGGTGGGCGCACAGCCCACAACGGACATGTTGATTCTCAAGCTTCTCAAAGAGAAGAGCCTGCTGCATGCCTCACCTCACCCGGACGCCACTTCGCCACTGCGGGACCCAGTCGCCGCACAGGAGCCGGAAGCCT
The DNA here is from genome assembly GCA_963701775.1 of uncultured Chloroflexia bacterium. Classification (GTDB taxonomy): domain Bacteria; phylum Chloroflexota; class Anaerolineae; order JAAYZQ01; family JAAYZQ01; genus DAOQVR01. The sequence goes on along the minus strand of CAVPBH010000015.1, from coordinate 324,833 downwards.
TCGGAGCAGCTAGAGCCCAGCGTCAATCTGCGCCAGAATACGATCCAAGGCGAACCTGCTCGGCGCGTCGAGGGGCAGCCGCACAATCGCCTCTCCGCGAGCATCGAGATCGGCCACAAGCGGATCCGCCGGGATCAGGCCGACCAGCCGCAGCTTCCGCTCCTCAATGAGCTTCGCGAGGGGCTCAGGCAGTGAGCCACCTTGCACCCTGTTCACGATGAGATAGACCGAGCCTACCGACGTCTTGAGCTCGTCCACCAGCTCCGCCACCCGGGCCGCCGCAACAAGTCCCCGCAGTGTCGGGTCCGAGACAAGAAAGAGGACGTCCACATCTCGCGTGGTACGCCTGCTCAGATGCTCCAGCCCAGCCTCGTTGTCGATCACGACATAGTCATAGGCGGCAGACAGGCGGTCCACCGAAACGCGCAAGATGTTGTTTGCAGCGCAGTAGCAGCCTGGGCCTTCCGGCCGGCCCATGGCAAGCAGATCGAATCCTCTTTCCTCGACGAGCGCCTCGTTGATCCGCAAGTCGAGGTAGTCCCACTTGCTCATTCCCCCTGTCGCCCGGCCACCGCCTGCAGCCGTCGCCGTCTCCTCCCTGACATCGCCTACTGTGTCCGTGAGGGGCACGCCAAGCGCAAGATTCAGATTGGTGCTCGGATCCGCGTCAATGGCCAGCACGGAGCCTTTCTTGTTCCGAACCAGGTTGTCAATGATCAGGGCCGAAATCGTGGTCTTCCCGGTCCCACCCTTCCCTGCTACCGCAATGGTTCTGGTCACACTCACCCCCATGATCGAGTCTGGTGCCATGGTAGCATAGAGGATCCGGGCTGTCAACCGCGGGGACAAGCCCAAGCTTTGACTGGAAGCGGCGGCGGTCGCCTCCCGAACCAGGCGGGCCAAGGTGGTGAGGGTGTCCCAGGAATCGGCGAGATAGTCCAGGGCTTTGGCTCGGGGCTGGCCGTAGACGGGCATGCGTTTCAGGCCCCAACGTTCGAGGGTGGCATGGCGGCCCTCGGAGGCGTTGCGTGCGCGGTGGTAGAGGCGTTTCCAGGCAGGTGTACCGACGGGCAGGTCTCTGACCAGGCGGATGGAGTCGTCGGGGAAGCGCTCGCCGACGTTGACGATGCGACCATGCGGGTGGTCTGGGGCCAGATAGGGGCAGTGGACAGGAGGGCAGGCGACGCCGTCGAGGGGGACTGTGGGGAGTGTGCCGTGTAGGCAGGTGTGCAGGCAAACCCACTTGTGGCGATGGCGGTCGGCATCGAAGCCATTGGCGGAGAGGGGATAGCCAAAAGGGCACAGGGGACGGCCTTTGTCGTCGTAGCCACGGAGGGGCCAGAGCGATTTGTCCTGGTCGGTAACATGGGCGCGAAGGTCGATCACGCGCAGAGCATGGAGGCGATAGACGGTGCTCAGGACGACATCGTAGCCAAAGCCAGCGTCGCCGGCGACGGCGTGGAGGTGAAGGTCGGGGTAGAAGCGGGCCAATTGCAGGAGGAGGGCAGCAGCGGGTACTTCCTCTCGGTCGTTGGCAGGGCGAAAGTCCGCCAGCAAGGTCAGGTGGAAGCGGCGGGCCGGGTCGGCCAGGAGCAGAGGCAAGCTGCGATAGCCATAGCAGCGGCGGCCCTTGTCCTTCTTCGAGGTTCTGCAGGGTTGGAGGTAGCGTTGGGGGAGGTAGGGGGAAGCGTTGTGACCCTCGTAGTAGACGAAGCGGGCTGCGGCGTCGCGTGGGGTGGCATGTTGGCACACCTGGGCACAGGCCAAGGTGTCACAGCTACAACCCTGGCGACCTTTCTCCTTGGCGGGGCAGGGGCGTAGCTGCTGAGGCGTGGTGGCCTGGTAGCAACTGTCCTGCACAGAGGTACAGCGCAGGCGAGACGCGGCGTCGTGGAGCATCCCATCCGGACAGACCAGAGCTTCGTTCCACGCCTCGGGGCTGAGCAGGTCTGCCTGCCGCACCAGGGCGACAGCCCCCACCAGAAGCTGATTGAGGGACTGGACGGCCACTTCGATGGTGCGCTCGTCATCCAGTTTTACGCAGACGGTGTCGCCCGGGACCTCTGAATGCTGACCCAAGGCCGTCAGGAAGTAGCGCAGGCCCCCTTCCGTAGGATAGATGCCGTCATGAAAGCCGAAACGTTGAGCGTAGTCGGCATAGCGCGGCCGGTGGAGGTTGCGCAGAGTCTCGGCGCGACTCCATCCGTTGGTGATCTGCCAGCCGAGCAGGAGAAAGAGGGACACGGGGTCGAAGGGGCACCAGCCTCTACCCGAGGCCCAGCCCAGGCGCTGGGCCAGAACAGGGCGGAGGCCGGAGAAGTCGACCAAACGCATGACCAGGTCCAAGTCGGACAGGAACTCCCAGGCCGCGGGGTCGAGCAGGTCCTGGTAGCCCAGGTAGCGATAGCGGGAGCGGAATGCCCGCTTGGGGCAAGGGGGCACGTCAGGGGGTGTAGGCCAGCACAACGGCAGCCGTGCCTGCAATCCCGACAGGCTGCAGGGCTGAACGAAGGCCGCATCGTGCGCGCGGGTTTGTGGGGCACTGCACTCAGCGGCCATCGCGCCCTCCTCGCCAGCACAGAACACGCTGCAGGTCCGCCTCAGCTGCCTCAAAATCGCGCAGGGTATGGCATCCCAGGCACAGACGTACCCGATGCGAGTAGGCCGGATGACGCAGCCGGGCCAGTGCCTCGACGTGCAATTGACGCACCCGCTCTTTGGTCAGAGCCAGGCTCACGCCGATCTGAGGGAAGATCGCGGGTGGCTGTCCGTCCAGCCCATAACGAGCGATGACGATCGTGCGCAACCGGCCTGGCAAACGAGTCACCATAGCCCGCACCACAACGCACAGCTCCTGGGCTTCGCACCCCTCCAACGCACCCACTTGTTCCGGACACCCCCGCGTGGTACAATCCGCACAGCCACAAGCCACTCAAGAGGATAGAGGCGGGCCAAGGACTATGCTGAAGGGACTGCTTAACCGAGTCGTGGGCGACCCAAACGAGCGGGAAATCCGCAAATTGCAGCCGCTCGTGGAATCCACCAATGCGCGCGAGCCCGAGCTAGAGCGGCGCTCCAATGCGGAGCTACGCGCGCTCACCGACCAGTTCCGGGCGCGGCTGGCCAGCGGTGCCAGCCTGGACAGCCTCCTGCCCGAGGCCTTTGCCGCTGTTCGCGAAGCGGCCAAGCGGACTGTCTCCATGCGTCCCTTTGACGTGCAGATTGTGGGCGGGATCGCCTTACATCAGGGCCAGGTAGCCGAGATGAAGACCGGCGAGGGCAAGACTCTCGTGGCAACTTTACCGATCTACCTGAATGCCCTGCCTGGCCAGGGGGCTCACCTCGTCACGGTGAACGACTACTTGGCCAGGCGCGACACCCTCTGGATGGGAGCTATCTACCACCTACTTGGCTTGACGATCGGCCTCCTCCAGTCGGGAGCCGACCAACCGGCCTATCTGTACGATCCCGCGTACCGGCGAGAACCCTATCCTGGGCTCCGGCCTGTGTCACGACTGCTTGCCTACGCCGCCGACGTGACCTATGGGACCAACAACGAGTTCGGCTTTGACTACCTGCGCGACAACCTGGCTTACGGGCTGGCTGGGCGGGTGCAGCGGGCGCTTCATTACGCCATCGTCGACGAAGTGGACAACATCTTTATCGACGAAGCGCGCACGCCGCTCATCATCTCGGGGCGTTCTTCCGAGTCTGTGGAAGACTATCGCAGATTCGCCGAGATTGCGCCACGACTTGAGGCAGGCGTTCACTATGAGCTGGATGAGAAGGAGCGCTCCGTCTTCCTGACCGACGAAGGCCTCGCCGCAATCGAGCGTGAGACCGGCATCGACAACATCTACGATGAAGCGAATGAGCGATTCGTCCACTACATGGAGCAAGCGCTCAAGGCCCAAGTCCTGTTCAAAGAGGGGCGCGACTACATTCGGCAGCAGAAGCGGATCATCCTCATCGATCCCCATACCGGGCGGCTGATGCCCGATCGCCGACTTAGCGAAGGTCTTCACCAGGCGATCGAGGCCAAGGAGCGCGTTCCCGTCCAGGCACGCGACATGATCTCTGCCACCATCACCATCCAGAACTACTTCCGCATGTACAAGAAGCTGGCCGGGATGAGCGGTACCGCCATGACGGAGGGCGAAGAGTTCTTCAAGATCTACAAGCTGGATGTGCTTCCCATCCCCACAAACCGGCCCATGATCCGCCAGGACGAGACCGACGTCGTCTACCGCAGCGAGGAAGCCAAGCTCCGTGCTGTGGCACGCGAGATCCTGGCCCGTCACGTCCGAGGTCAGCCCGTGCTGGTGGGAACCACCTCGGTGACGATGTCGGAACGGCTGAGCAACCGGCTAACCGGCGAGCGCCTCCAGATGGCCGCACTTGCACCAAGGATCGCCTATGCCCTGCAGGACGCCAAGATCACGAAAGAGGAGCGAGCGCGCCTGCGCGAGGCGCTGAACGTGAACCTGGAAACGGCCGGCTCTGCCGCCTGGCGCAAGCTCATGCGAGATCTGGGCATTGAGCCGAGTGCACTGTCGCCCGACCACCTGACTTGGCTGGCGGACTACCTGCACCTGCCAGACAGCCCGGAGGTGCTGCAGAGCCTCGAACGAACACTGCGCGACGGCGTTCCTCACCAAGTGTTGAATGCCAAGGAGCACACTCGCGAGGCAGGAGTGATCGCTCGTGCGGGAGAGCCTGGCTCCGTTACTATAGCCACCAACATGGCCGGACGTGGCGTCGACATACGGCTGGGTGGCGAGCTCTCCGAAGACGTGACCAATCGCGCGCACCAGGTACTTCGCGCCCAAGGGCTCGATCCGTACCGCGCCATCTCTGCTCAGATGGACAGCGCGATCGCTGAGGTCGATCCACAATATGCGCGGCGTCGAGACGCAGTCATAGCAGCCGGCGGCCTCCACGTGTTGGGCACGGAGCGCCACGAAGCACGGCGCATCGACAACCAACTCCGCGGCCGCTCCGGACGCCAGGGAGAGCCAGGTTCTTCACGTTTCTTCTTGTCTCTAGAAGATGATCTGATGCGTCGCTTCGGCCGCCAGGAGATGCTGTCCAAGCTGATGGAGCAGATGGGCGACGACTTTCCCATCGAGCATGGCCTGGTCGCCAAGACCATTGAGCGCGCACAAACCTCGGTCGAGGGCTACAACTTTGACATCCGCAAGCGCCTCCTCGACTACGACGACGTCCTCAGCCGGCAGCGAGAGACCATCTATGGCGAGCGGCTCAGGATCCTCCAGAGCGACGACCTCCATACAGAGACCTGGCAGATGCTCTCCGCGCACGTAGGCGCTCTCGTCGAAAAGCTCGGCCCTAAGCCAGACGAGCACGCATCCCTCTTTGCCGAGCTGGACCGGATCGTCCCCACCTACGAGGTCGAACTCCTCTCCAAGGCCACAGGCGGCGCCAAAGACCGGCGCACTCTGTCCGTCTTGCGATTCGTGAGCACTGACGAAGGATTTCGATCGACAACTCAGGGACTGGAGGCATCCAAGAGGCTGCTGCGCTGCGCCGTCTCGCTGGCCGGGAACCTGAGTGTCTTTCCACCCTTCACTGTCGGCTTCCTCGCAGACCATCTCACCGCCGGCACAACCGGTGAGGCGCAGAGCCGGCTGCAGGAGCTGGCCCAGGCGGCCCTGCAAAAATACGGAGAGCAGGTCCAGAGCTTGGCCAGCAATGCAGTCGCCTCCGCCTCACGCCAGCACGAAGAGCAGTTGGCTCGCCAACGTGAGATTCTGGATAGCCGCATCGATGACTACATGCAGCTGAGCGAGGAGCGCGGCAGGGTGGCCGACGCTCGTGGTGTGGCCCAGTACCTCGAACGGAACTTTCAGCTCAAGGTGGACGTACCGGAGGGTGCATCGCTCGAGTCCGAACAGCTTCGCGAGGCTTGGGGTGACCAGATCACAGCCCAACTGCACCAGCGCATCTGCGCCGATCTGATCGACCGGCTGGTGCGGCAGCTCCCCTACGGCATCCGCCTCGACAGGTTCCGCCCGGCCCTGCTGGCGCCCGCCAAAGTGAGCGAGGAAGTCACACGTGTCGCCGAGCTCGCAGCAAAAGCAGCCGATGGACCCGGCCTCACCGGGCGCGTTCTCACGAAACGCCATAATGGCCCCAACAGGCAGTGGGCAGCTTTCGGCGTTCGTCGCTTCCGTCAAAGCCGGCAGTCACCTCGATGTAGGCCGGCTCGACCGGTTGGTGGAGCACCTTCTGGCGACCAGCCTGGACGATCTACTGGCAAGGTTCCAAGCAGCCGTCGATGCCACACAGACCCGCCTGCGCCGCGAGCTCGAGCGGCTCAGGCAAGGGCTGTCTGATACCCGCCGCAGCGGATCGGCCGATCTCCTGGCACTGCTGCGAGAGATCAATAGCCTCGTCTATCTCGAATTCCCTGACATCGAGGAGCTGCTCACGCAGGCGCTGAGCCAGGAGTACGACCGCTGGGCACAGCGCCAGCTCGCGGAAACGGAGAGCGCGGTGGCAGAGAATCCGCTCACCGCTGCCGACTGGGACTCGCTTGTCGTGCACCTCCTGACCGGCTGGAGCTTCCTGAAACAGGGCATTCTCCTGCCTCGCCTGCCCTTCAGCCAGATGGCCGCTGCCCTGGTCGAGGGCATGGAGACTGAGGAGCTCAAGCAGGCCGTCCTCCTCACCCTAAGGAATGTCAGCGACCTGCGCGAGCAGACTTGGGGCGCCCAGGAGCTGCAGGAGCCCAGGAAACGGGGTTCCTGGCTCGATGCTACCCTGGGAGAGCTGCCCGAAGAGATCCACAACGGATTCGTTCGCGCACTTGGGGAAGAGCAGGTGGGCGAGCACCAAGATACACGCGTCGACGACCTGCCCGCTGAGCTGCATGAAGCTGCAAGCTTCGTCCTGGCCATGCGCGGATTCGGCGGGAAGGCCATCGGCACTCTGCCGTACGCCGGAGAGCTTGCTGCCCAGATGGGTGAAGAGCTCAAGGCGCATCTTCTCGATACGCCGTTGGCCGAGCTCGATCCCGAGATCGTACCGAGGGTGAGGGAGCATCTGCGCGCAAAGGGGCTTCTGGAAGACCCGACAGCACGATCCGCCTTCCTGGCAAGGCCGATCGGCGCCTGGGATCGACGCATGCAGGAGCAGGTAGCGCGCACTGTCGGCGCTCGCGAGATCGAAGCGTCGCGCAACATCGCAGTTGCCCAACTCGAGCCCAGGGCGCGCGACATCATCCTCCGCTACTTGCGTGGGCAGCGCCGCTTCATCGACGAGGATCGCGTGCAACGATTCCTGGTGCATGAGGGACTGGGCGACCTTCCGGCAGAGACACGCCAGGCCGCCTTGTCGCACTTGGCCCTAACCAGGACCGAGCGACTAAGCCGCCGCAAGGTCTCGAACCTCGATGTGGCGACGCGGCAGCAAGTCCTTGACGTGGCCCAACGTCTGGGCCTCCTTTCCGCGCCAGAGCGCCGCGACAGCATCGCTGCACGCGCCCTCTCGGAAATCGGGACTGACTTCCCCGTAGGGTTCGGCCTGTACCTCGCACGACAGACACTGGCCGGCGCCAAAGCGATTGGCGCCTTGCCTGAGGCACTGCGCGGGTCCACACTTCAACGCCTGAGGGAGCTAGGTGTCCTGGATAGCGCTGAGCGAGTACAGGCATTCGCCGGCCTGCACTTGGCCGATCTCGGAGAGCCGGCCGCCACCGAGCTCCGGCAGGCCCTTGCGAGCCGCCTGGAAAGCGATCTGGCTTCCAAGACTATGGAAGAACTGCCTGGAGAGACCCGGGCCCTGGTACACCGCGCGCTGGCCGGCACCGGCTACTTCGTTGACGCGGAACGGGTCGGATGGTATGAGCGCCGGACACTTGCCCAGCTACCCAGCGACATCCTACAGGGTCTCGAACAGCACTTGGGCAAAATCCACCTGAGCGCAGTCGCCTATGTGCCCTTCCGCGACCTGGCGCCCGGCCTGCAGGAACCTCTCCTAGCCAGCATGGACGCCGAGGGCATCCTGCCGGAGCGCGCCGAGAGGCTGCGGCTAACGCAGGTCGGCCAGTTGGCCGACCTTAACAAGCGAGACTTCCAGGCACTGGCCCGGCAGCTCGGGCGGCGATGGCTGGTGCGGATCCGCGATCAGCGCCCTGCGGCCCTGCCTGACGCGGACCGAGAGGCAGTCTGGGCCTACGTGCGCGACCAGGGACTGGTATCGGACAAGGACAAAGAGGAGCTCTTTCCGTACATGAGGCTCGACGAGTTTGGCCCCGAGGCCCGTATTGCCGTCGAAGCCGCACTGGTCCAGGGCCAGGAGTCCATGCTGGGCGGTCAGGCCATCGGCCTGTTGCCCGAAGGCACTCAGGCAGATATCCGCGACTACCTGACGAGAGCAGGCTACTTCGTCGACGCGGCACGTGTCCAAGAGATCGAGTCTCTGCCTATATCGGAGCTCCCGGCCGGCCTGCGGTCCTCCGTGCAGCGTGCCTTCGCAGACTGCATAGTGGCCGATGCATCGCTCCTCGAGGGCGTGCTGTCTGTCGATACTCCTATCTCACCGGACTCGCTTCGCGATGTTGCCATCGGGCAGCTTCCTGGCCCTCTCCAGGCCGCACTCTGGCGCTACCTGGACGAGATCGGCTACTTCCTGGACGAGGCGCGACGTGCCGAGATCCTCGATCGTCGATTGGGGGAACTGGGTGACGATGTGCTAGAGGAAGTCCGCAGTGACTTTGTGAAGCAGATCGCCAGCGAGATCGGTGGCAAGCCTATCGCCGATCTGAGCGAAGAGCTGCGCCAGGCCCTTCGTGAGGCAGTGGAGGCACAGGGTTTCTTCGAGAGCAGGACCGCACAAACCCGCGCACTGGAGCAGCCACTTGGCACCTTGTCAAGGACCGACTTGGATGCGCTCGCACTCGAGCTTGGCCTTGACCGGCTCACGAGTTGGGCCGCTCTCTCGGTGCTAGAGCTGCCGGCGCCAGACCAGGAGCCTCTGCTCGCCTACGCACAGAAGCAGGACTGGTTCTTGGATCCGGTCAAGCTTGAGCAGCTCCCTACCGTACGGACTGCGGGACTCGGCCGACCTACAGGACCTGGCCGCGGTTCTCCACCAAGAGCAGATCGAGCGGCTCCGACGGTTGAGCCTCGCCGATCTGCCGTCCGGCCAAAGGCAACGTGCTTATGAAGCACTCTTCGACCTCGGCCTCCGCTCCGATGAGAGCCAGTTGCGCTCTGTTCGCACCCGGACACTTCGCGAGCTGGAGCCCGCGGTCTACCAGGACCTCTTGCGGTTCCTGGGCAGCTCTATCGCTCAGGAAGCAAGTCAAACGCGGGTTCGAGATCTAGACTCCCGGTCCCAGGCACTTCTGAGCGTCCACCTCGGCCGCCGCATCATGAGCCGTGTACAGCGCAGGGTGCTACTGGATGCCATTAGCCGGCTCTGGATCGACTACCTTACCGACATTGATGACCTCCGGCGCGGCATTGGTCTCGAGGCCTACGGGCAGCGCGATCCCCTGGTTGAGTACAAGCGCAAGGCGTACGAGCTATTCGAACAACTGACGGAGAATATCCGCCGGACGGTCGTACGCTCTTTGTTCCGGCAGGCGGCCGTGCCGCTGGAGGACTAGGCCGGGCCTGGCCCATATCCCAGCCGCGTTTGGGGCTGGGAAGCGACAATGCTATAATCCAGAAAACGTTCGCCCACCTGTCCCTATCAGGAAGAGGGCGGGAATGAAGGTATGCACACCATGCCAGTGCGCACATTCGCCGAGCTTCTAGACGCAGCCAAGGCCAAGGGACCGAAGCGCATTGCAGTAGCCGCCGGTCACACGAGTGAGATCATGTTGGCCGGCCTCGATGCCGAGGTCGCCGGGCTGGCCGAGGTTATCCTGGTGGGTGATCGCGATGAGATCCACCGGATCGCCAGGCAAGAAGGGTTCGATATCCGGCGTATGGAGATAGTGCACCAGCCTCAGCCACGCGAGGCAGCCTACGAAGTCATGAGGCTGGTGAGCCAGGGTCAGGCCGACATTGCCATGAAGGGCAAAGTCGAGACCAGCGATTACCTGCGGGCAGCCCTCAGCAAGGAGTTGGGCCTGCGCACCGGGCGCCTCTTTACCCACGTGGCCGCCTTCGAGATTCCGGGCTTTGATCGCCTCATCTTTATCAGCGACGCCGGAGTCGTCGTCGCCCCGGACCTCGAACAGAAGGTCCAAATCGTTCAGAACGCCATCTACGTCGCGCACGCCCTCGGGATCAGCCTGCCCAGGGTCGCCATTCTCGCGGCCACTGAGGTCGTAAACCCCAAGGTACCCACGACCCTTGACGCAGCCAACCTCTCCAAGATGGCCGATCGAGGCCAGATCCAGGGCGGCTTGGTCGATGGGCCGCTGGCCTTGGACAATGCCATCTCGCCCGAGTCGGCGCGGATCAAGGGCATCAAGAGCGAAGTGGCCGGCTACGCGGACATCCTGATCACGCCCGACATCGAGGCCGGCAATGTCCTGGCCAAAGCCATCACCTACTTCGCCGAAGGCAAGATGGCAGGGGTGGTCGTCGGCGCGCGCTGCCCGCTCATTGTTGCATCTCGATCCGACACACGAGAGGCCAAGCTCGTTTCGCTGGCGCTCGGAGTAATGCTCGCTTGACCTCCTCACCGGAGTACGCCACCGGCCTCACCCTCTTTTCCGGGCGATTCGGCTCCGGAAAGAGTGAGGCGGCCATCAGCTACGCGTTGGATCTCGCCAGGTCGGAGCCAGGCATAATCCTCATCGACCTGGATATCGTGACGCCCTACTTCCGCAGCCGCGAGACGCAGGCGGCCCTGGCGCAGCGCGGGGTAACGGTGATCGCACCATTGCGCGATTGGCCAGCATCTGGACACGCCAGCGATTACTCCCCAGATCCTAGGTGCCATCGAGCAGGTTGAACACCCGACTGTATTGGATGTCGGAGGCGACCGGCAGGGTGCGCGGGCCTTGGGCCAGTTTAGCTCGGCCATCACCCGGCGTGGCTATACCATGCACTTTGTCGTCAACCCATACCGCCCATTCACTGGCTCCCTTGAGGCGCTGAGAGCATCGATCGCCGAGATAGAGACGAGCGCCCGCCTGAAGGTCACGAGCCTGGTGAGCAACCCCAATCTGATGGACGAGACGACCGCCGAGCAGATCATGTCCGGGCATGCCCAGGTGGAGCGGTTTTCGAAGCAACTGGGCCTGCCCTTGACGATGGTCTGCCTTACGCGCACATGGAAGGAGCGCCTCGGCGCCAACGGGTTCGCACAGCCTACGCTGCTCCTTGACCGGTTTCTGACGCACCCATGGGAGAGTCCCACGCTGGTGCCCGCCGATCGCCCTGGCGAGTGTGGAGAAGAGGAAATGCCATGACCATACGCAACTTCGCCCAGTTGCTTGACCTCGCGCTGACTCGCGCGCCAAGACGAGTAGCTGTGATCGGTGCCGGCCAAAGGCAGACACTGCATGCTCTGCGCCTGGCTGTTGGGATGGGTCTTGCGCAGTGCATCCTCATCGATGATCCCCACAGGTTGGCTACCATCGCCGAGGAACAGGGCGTCGACATCTCCGGGATGGAAGTCGTCGCCGAGGCGGACATGGTAGACGCGGCTGTCCTGGCCGTTGAGATGATCCACTCTGAGAGGGCCGACCTGATTATGAACGGGCGTGCTCAGCCAATTGAGGTGCTACGGGCAGTTCTCGACGCAGAGAAAGGCCTCCGCCTGGGCAGCCTGATGACCGAGGTTTCTGTATTCGAAATCCCCGATTTTGACAGGCTCCTGTTCGTGAGCGACATCTTCCTGGTGGTCACGCCTACCCTGACCCAGAAAGTTCAGATTGTGCAGAACGCAATCGACACCGCCATCGAGCTTGGCATCGAGAAGCCCAAGGTCGCGATCCTGGCCTCGACGGAAATGGTCAATCCGGAGATCCCGGCCAACATGGATGCCGCGAACCTGTCCAAGATGGCAGAGCGAGGCCAAATCCGGGGGGGCATCGTCGACGGCCCGTTGGCCCTCGACAACGCCATATCGATCAAGGCAGCCAAGATGAAGGGCATCGAAAGCAAGGTGGCAGGCTCCGCAGATATCCTGATCGCCCCGGACGTCGAGTCGGGCAACATCCTGGCCAAGGCCCTGTCCTACTTTGCCCAGGCACAGATGGCTGCCGTCGTAGTAGGGGGCAAATGCCCCATCGTCCTTCCATCCAGATCCGATCCCCCAGAGCAGAAGCTGCTCTCCCTGGCTTTGGGCGTATACCTGACCAAGTGAGGAGCGAAAGATGAGCCATATCGTCATTGACGAAGACCGGTGCAAGGGATGCGAGCTATGCACCATGGTCTGCCCCCAGGGCGACCTTGTGCAGATGGCCCGGCGCTTCAACGCGAAAGGATACCGGCCGTCTTCCTTCGTCGATCCAGAGGGCAAGTGCACAGGGTGCGCACTATGCGCTACGATGTGTCCGGATGTCGTGATCAGTGTCTACCGCACCAAGAAGGTGAAGAAATGAAGATTCTGATGAAGGGCAACGAAGCGATTGGAGAGGCAGCCATCCGCGCCGGCTGCCAGGCCTACTTCGGCTACCCGATCACCCCGCAGACCGAAGTGCTAGAGTACATGTCACGCCGCATGCCGGAAGTCGGGCGGGCCTTTGTCCAAGCCGAAAGCGAGCTGGGCGCCATCAATATGGTCTACGGCGCCGCCTGCACGGGTGCGCGCGTTATGACCACTACGTCCAGCCCGGGCTACAGCCTCATGCAAGAGGGCATCTCCTACATCGCCATGTCCTTCGTACCCTGTGTCCTGGTCAACGTCATGCGGGGCGGACCCGGCCTGGGCAACATCCAGCCGTCGCAGGGCGACTACTTCCAGATGACCAAGGGGGGCGGCCACGGCGACTACAACACCATTGTGCTCGCCCCGTCGACCGTTCAGGAGTGCGTGGACCTGGTGATAGAGGCCTTTGACCTCGCCGACAAGTACTGCCAGCCGGTCGCCGTGATTGCAGACGGGATGATCGGCCAGATCATGGAGCCGGTCGAGTTCCCCGAGATCAAGGACCCGGTGCGTCCGGAGCGACCGTGGGCTTTGACCGGCGCCAGGGGTCGCCCAAAGAACATCATCACGTCGCTCTTCCTCAGCCCTGAAACAATGGAGAAGAAAGTTCTGAGGCTCCTGGATACCATCGCCGAGATCCGGGCCAACGAAGTTCGCTATGCCGAATATATGCTCGATGGCGCTGAAATCGTCGTGGTCGCCTACGGTACGTCGGGACGCATCGTCCAGACCGCCGTCAAGCAGGCCCGTGCAGAGGGCATCCCGGTCGGCCTCTTCCGCCCTATCTCCATGTTTCCCTTCCCCTACGACCGGTTGAGCGCGATCATCGGCTCGGCGCGCCAGGTGCTGGTTGTGGAGATGAGCGCCGGCCAAATGATCGAGGACGTGCGGCTGGCCGCCTGCGGAAGGGTGCCGATCTCTTTCTTCGGCAAGGTCGGCGGGCTCGTGCCGCTGCCGGAAGACGTCCTGGCCGAGATCAAGAAGCTGGTATAGGAGAAGCATCCCATGTCTGAAGAAGCGGAACTGGTCTTCACTCGGCCCGCGTCGCTGTCGCCAGTGGTGACACACTATTGCCCGGGCTGCATCCATGGCATCACCCACAGGCTGATCGCCGAAGTCATGGATGAGCTCGGTATCCGTGAGAGAACCATCGGCATCGCCCCGGTCGGATGCTCCGTGCTTGCCTACAACTACTTCGAGTGCGACTTTGCCGAAGCGGCACACGGTAGGGCCCCGGCTATGGCTACGGGGATGAAGCGCACCAATCCCGACCTCATCATCTTCACTTACCAGGGGGACGGTGACCTGGCTTCCATCGGGACCAATGAGCTGATCCATGCTGCGGCTCGCGGTGAGAACATCACGACGATCTTTATCAACAACGCTGTGTACGGTATGACGGGAGGCCAGATGGCACCGACCACGCTGCCCGGCATGGTCACCACCTCGTCGCCGTACGGGCGCGACGTCAAGACGCAGGGCTACCCGATCCGTGTGTGCGAGCTAGTGTCCCAGCTTGACGGCGCCGCTTACGTCGTGCGCAGGACCGGCTTCAAGCCACTTGAAGTACGCCGGCTGCGTGCCGCGCTCAAGACAGCTTTCCAGGTGCAGATGGCCGGACTGGGGTTCTCACTTGTCGAGGTGATCTCCAACTGCCCTACCAACTGGGGTATGACGCCCCGAGAGTCACTTGGGTTCGTAGAGCAGCAGATGATCGGCTACTATCCTTTGGGTGACTATAGGGTCAAGGAAGAAGTCAAGAGCCTCAAGTAGCGCATGCGAGCCGCATGTGCTGCCTCTCGCCCGACTCACTGAGGAGCGCGCAATGCACGAAGAGATAATTGTTTCCGGATTTGGCGGACAGGGTACCCTCTTTGCCGGACAGCTACTCACCTACACGGCCATGGATGAAGGCTGGCACGTCACCTGGATCCCATCCTATGGCCCGGAAATGCGGGGAGGCACCGCGCACTGCACCGTCATCATTTCGAGAGACGACATCGGGTCGCCCATCATCCGCCAGCCGACCGTCTGTATCGTGATGAACCCCGACTCGATGGACAAGTACGCCCCACTCGTCAGAGCGGGTGGACTCCTTGTCGTCAACTCGACCCTCGTGCGTGACCGGTGTGTCCGGCAGGACATCGAGGCGATCTATGTGCCGGCCAACGACCTGGCCTCGGAGCTGGGAAACGTGCGTATGGCCAATGTGGTGCTTCTCGGGGCCACGCTGGGCAGGCGCGAGTTCGTTCCCATCGAAGGCATCAAGCGCACGCTCGACCAGCACCTACCGGAGAACCGCCGGAGCATCATCGCACCCAACAAGCGCGCGCTCGATCGGGGCGTTGCGTTCGTCCGGGGCTAGGCGATAGGCAGGTCCGGGCCGATGCACCTGGGCGACGTATGCTTGCGCCTTGCCTCCGATGGCACCTATTGGGAGGACGGCGGCGGGTTGTTTGGCCTGGTTCCCAAGTCCCTCTGGCAGGAGGTCTGGGCGCCCGATGAGCGCAACCGCCTGCCCTTTGCGCTCCGCTCGCTCCTGATCGAGACACCGTCCCACCACATCTTGGTGGACACCGGCTACGGCGACAAGCTTACCGTCAAGCAGCGCAGCTTCGTCAGCCTGGCGGGTGAAGGGCGGCTGCTCCACAGCCTGTCCACCCTTGGCGTGCCGCCCGAGCAAATCGACATGGTGATCAACACTCACCTGCACAACGACCACTGCGGCGGCAATACCCAGATCGCCGCTGGCGGTGAGCTGCAGCCGGCATTCCCCCGGGCGACCTACTGCGTCCAGCGCCTGGAGCTAGCCGACGCCTCCTTTCCCAATGAGCGCACCCGGAGCACCTACATCCAGGACAACTGGTCGCCGCTGGAGAGAGCCGGGCAATTGCGCATTCTCTCAGGCGATACCCGGTTGACGAACGAGGTACGGGTCATTGTCACGCCCGGCCATACGCGCGCTCACCAGTGCGTCGTGGTGGAAAGCGGGGGCCAGACGGCCCTCTTTCTAGGGGATGTCGCGTCGTGGCCCATCCACATCGAGCGTCCGGCGTGGGTGCCGGCCTACGACGTGGAGCCGATGGTCAGCATTGAGACCAAGCGCAACCTGGCCCGCTGGGCCATGGAGCAGAACGTCCTGCTCATCTTCGAACACCACCTGGAGATCGCGGCGGGCTACCTACGTCCAACCGAGCGCGCCGACCGCTTCCGGATCGAGCCGGTCGAATTCGACTAGGGCTTCCCCTGGCTCCGGCTGGCAGACCGGGCAGAAATGGGCAGAGCGCTGCCCAACTACGATGCGTTCTATGCGCGCGCCGCAGCAGCGGCAGGGCTTGCCCGTGCGGCCGTACACGGCGATCTCATCCTGGTACTGCCCTGATTCCCCCTGGCTGTCGACGTAGCCGCCATCGTCGAGGGTGGTGCCGTGGCCCACGATAGCCCGCTCCAGCACCCGCCGGAGCGCCACGAACAGGCGGGCCAGCTCGTCGCCGCTGAGCGTATCGGCGTGCCGGAGAGGATGTAGCCGAGCCCAGAACAGGATTTCGTCGGCATAGATGTTCCCTATGCCCGCGACGACTTGCTGGTTGACCAACAGCGGCTTGAGTCGCCCAGAGCGCCGGGACAGCCGCCGTCGCAAATCTTCCAGCCCGAACTCCTCGTCAAGCGGCTCGGGGCCCAGGGCCCCGGTTACCTGGCCCGGATCTTCCACAAGGTAAGCGCGCCCGAACTTGCGCGGATCGTCAAACCGCAGGCGATGCCCGCCGTCGAAGTCAAGGACAAGCCTGGTATACGGTCCCACCGCATCCCCGGCCGAGCCCCAGCGCAGCCGCCCGCTCATCTTGAGGTGAAACAGCAAGTATCCAGCATCCAGCCCAATCACGATATACTTGCCCCGCCGGCCGACGGATTCCACGCGCCGGCCCGCCGCCTGGACAGCAAAGTGGTCAGCCACTGGGCAAGCCACGGTCCGCGCCCAGATCACTTCGGCAGACACGATGGTCCGTCCCACGAGCACGGGCCGGAGCCCGCGCACGATGTTCTCCACCTCCGGAAGTTCAGGCATTGCTGCCGCCGCCTTCACCACTGGAGCCGGGAGCAAACCAGGCCATCTCTACCACGTCGTGATAGACTCCGCCCTGGTCCTTCACGTCGCGCACGCGGTAGCCCTCTTCGACAAAGCCAAAGCGCAGGTAGAGGGCATGCGCACGGTCATTGCCGGCGCGCACCCCGAGCTTGACCTTCTCGATCCCTCGTTCGATTGCCCACTCAAGCGCATAGTCCATCAGCCCTGCCCCGATTCCGCATCCGCGCCAGCCTCCAACGACGCCGGTGCCCAGCTCTGCGAGGTGCTGCTGGAACTCTGCCTTGCCCCTCAAGAGCGTGACCCAGCCGACGATCCTGCCAGACGTCTTGGCCACCAGGATCAGGTCCCCTCGCTCCTGTGCATTCGCGAGAAAAGTGCGCTCGACCTCTTCGTCAACCTCAAAAGTGGAGCGGAGGAAGTAGGCACCCTCTCTCGCCACGCCATCCACGGCGCGGATGAGCTCCTGCGCGTCCTCGACCACCGCCTCCCGCAGGTAGATAGTCTCGCCCGTGGCCATTGTCAGGGTGCGCATCGAGCATCCTCCTTCACGGGGCCGCTTCGTCTCCGGGAGAGCCTCTCAGTATCCCCGGGCCGACAGCGCACGCGCGCTGGGAAAAAGCCCGGCAGCTTCCCGGCACGTGAGCCGGCACGGCCACGCCGGCGGCAGTCAGCGCTCGGCCCAGGTGGCACAGCGGCAGGCCCATCACATTTAGCCAGCAGCCTTCCACGCGGGCCACTGGATCAAAGCCGGGATGCTGGATGGCATACGCCCCTGCCTTGTCAAAGGGATCTCCACTCTCCACGTAGGACCAAAGATCCTTCTCAGAGTACTCCCGCATCCACACGCTGCTCTCCCCGAGCTCGGTGGTCATGCTCTGGGTCTGAGGATGCCACAAGACAACCCCGGTGTACACAGTGTGCGGCCGGCCGCGCAGCTCCCGTAGCATCCACGCAGCATCCTCGGCATCGACCGGCTTGCCCAAAGACCTGCCGTCCAGCGCCACGGTGGTATCCGCGGCAATGACCAGCTCGTCACGCCGGATGCCGGTCACGGCTATAGCCTTGGCCCGCGCGACGCGCACAACCATCTCCTCTGGCGCCTCTCCGTCGTGCGCCTCTTCATCCACGTGCACAGCCTGAATGACAAATGGCAGCCCAAGAAGCGACAGGAGCTGCTTGCGTCGCGGAGAGCCCGACGCCAGCACAAGGCGCCGGATTCCGGAATCCAGGCAAGCCATATCCGCCTAGCCTCCCAACGCCGCCAGGATCCCCTCGGCGATCCCGTCCAGCGTGGTGCGGTCGGGGTGTTGGAAGTTGAGAGGGCCGATGCGGAAGCCGAATCCATCGCCGGAGAATCGAGGCACGATGTGCAGGTGCACGTGCATCACCTCCTGCCCGGCAGCCCGCCCATCGGCCAGAAAGAGGTTGATGCCCTCACATACCACACCCGACCGGCGCACGGCGGGCGCCAGCCGCATCGCCACCCCGAACAGGTGGGCGCCCACTTCGGGATCCAGCTCTGCCAGGCTCGCGGCATGCAGCCGAGGCACGACCAGTACATGCCCAGGGTTCACCGGGCGGATGTCCATGAAGGCCAATGCCTGGTCATCCTCCCAAACAAGGCTCGCCGGGGCTTCGCCGGCGATGATGGCACAGAATATGCACTTGTCCATTGGACTCGCTCCAGCTGCCAGGATTGGGGCAGATTATAGCACGCCCAGCCCTGGCACCCAAACAGAAACCCCCGCCACAAGGCAGGGGCTTACCTGTTCGCGACGCACACCGGCGCCCGGTACAGCGCCGGGAGCCCTAGAGGGAGACGCGCGTCTCTCTCTCCTGCCCCTCTCGCACGAACCGGATAGCAGCGCTTCCACCGGGCAAATCCCGCAGCCTGCGATGCAGCTCCGTCGCATCGCGTACCGGCTGTCCGGCCACGGCGATGATCACGTCGCCCTTTCGCAACCCCGCCTTCTCGGCAGCCGAACCGGGACGCACGTCCCCGACATACGCGCCCGCCACCGGGATCCCAGGCACCTTTGTCGCCTGGGCTGCGGCGTCGGCAACGACCGCACCCAGCTTGGGCCGCGCCTGGGCGAGTAGGCTGCGCAGGCGTGCCTGATCGAAGCCGACCACTACCTCACCGTCGACGGTGATGACCGGAACGCCCTGCTGCCTGGAGATTCGCACCATCTCCATGGCTGCTCGCTGGTCCTGAGCCACGTTCTTCTCTACGTAGGACACGCCCTGGCGCGAAAGGAACTCTTTCGCATGAGTGCAGTAGGGTCAGGTCGGTGTTGTGTAGACGACGACTTTCATCGGTTAGTGCATCCTTGGCGCGATGATCGCGCCGCATGGGCAAGCGCCCACACACGAGAAGCAGGCAAAACAGAGATCTCCGTCGGCAAATGGGACGCTCCCATCCCCGTCACGCCGGATGGCCTTCGCCAGGCAGGCAGCCACGGGCGGGCAGTCCGCACAGCGCCGGCACCGATCTGCGTCCACCCGCGGCACCATGTCGTTCCAGAGGCTGCCTGGATCCCTAGCCATCGGCTACCACGGCACCCATTCGCGCCCGCCGACCTACTTTGCCACGGCCTCGAGCAGCTTGGCCAACATCATTGGCTCCGGCACGGCACCTTCCACGTGGACCTCTTCGTTGAACACCGAGCGTGGCACTCCGTGCACGTGGTACTTGCCGGCCAAATGGGGGAATTCGATCGCCTCGACCATGTCGGCCCGAACGTGCTCGGACTCGATCGCGAACTGGTGGGCCAGGCGAACTGCCTGGGTGCAGTACGGTCAGGTAGGAGTGACAAACACCTGGATATGCACCGGCTGCGAGAGCTTGGCCAGCTTCTCCTTTGTCTTGGGCTTTAGGTCCGTGCACCCCAGCGAGACATCCCAAACGTCCTCGATCAGGGTAGTGAACTCGTAGCCAGACGGGATACCGAAGAAACGGATGCCATAGTCGCGCTCTCCGCTCTCTTCGACGCGCACGAGCGCGATCGCCGGAATCTTGTCGATGCCATAGTGCTCTGCCGTCGCCTTGTCGGCCACAAAGTCGAACACTTCCGTCGTGATCTTGTCCGAAAGGCCGGCGATTTCCTCCACGATCTGGCGGGTCTCAGTGCAGTACTGGCACTCGGTTTCCTGGGTGAACATGACGAACTTGACCGGCGCACCCATCCTTTGGGCGAACTCCGTGCGCAGGGTCTCCGCATCCTTCTCTGATATCAGTGCCATGGTTTGGCCTCCTTCTCCTTGTTCGGTGCTTCCCGGACTCTGAACTGACAGCCCGGGACGGGGATTAGCTCCCGGATTGCGACGCAATTGCCTCGTCGACCAGCGGCAGCACATGGGAATAGTGCGCACTGCCAGCCAGCCGGAGCGTTCCGTTAACGGCGACCAATGGGTAGGGCAGACCCTCCGCCTCGATTCGCCTGAGCACCTCAGGGTGCTCAGCCTTGCCGGCCGGCTCCCCCAGGTCGACATACTCCACCTGCACGCGTGCCCCGTGCCGCATCTCAACGTAGCGCTTGGTTATGTGCGTGGTCTCCGCCGAAGACCGCGTCGGCCCTCAGCCGCAGGGCTGGCAGGACTCTGCCTGTTCGTTGCCAAATACCGTGACCAAGATAGAACTTGTCGCTTCCATGCGCCAATCCTCCCAAGGTTATTTCCACTGCCCGCGGTGCACCATGGCACACGCACCATACACAACTTGCATGCCATTCTCATGGCAGAACTGGATGGCTCTATCAGACTCGGACCCAGGCTGCATCCAGATGCGGCAGAGCCCAAGCCCATGGGCGGCCTCGACGACCTGCTCCGCGACTGCCGGCGGCACCACGAGGTCCACCACGTCAGGCATCTCGGGTAGCTCGGCCAAGGAACGATACACCGGAGCGCCATCCACCTCGCCGCCCTTCGGGTTGACGGCATACACAATATAGCCGGCGTCGCGCAGCGTACGGTAGATGCGTCCACCGTACTTGCTTGGGTCCTGGCTCACCCCCACGATCGCCCAGTGCCTACGGCCGATGAAGTCGGGGATTAGGTCGGTCTCCTCCATTGCTCCTCCTTACCGTGTTGGTTATACCCCCCTGGGGTATAACCAACACATCCTAACATGCTCTGCATACCGTGTCAAATCCTTCGTGCGTGATTGTACACTATGCCCCGGATACCGGCAACTGAGAGGATGGTGGTCAGCTCAGCGCGGCTTCTTGACAAAAGCATCCTCCTCGGCGTATACTGCCGCGCGTCGGCAGAGCGGCCGGGCAGCAGTGCATCCAGACTCGTAAGGTGATTTGCGAGCATCGGCCGGTGCCAGGAGCACCGGCTTCATATTGTTGGGCACACTGCCGGCTCCCCGGTCGGCACTACCGAATCAGGAGTAGATCCCATGACATCACGAGTTGGAGTTCGTCGCGAAGACAAGAGCGTTTGGGAACGGCGCGTGCCGGTGACGCCCGATGATGCCTTCCTCCTCCGGCAGGAGCACGGCATACAGGTGGTCGTGCAACCCTCATCCCATCGCGCCTTCACATCCCAGGAGTTCGAGGCGGCCGGTGCCACCATGCAGGAAGATCTATCGACCTGCCCGGTGGTCCTGGGCATCAAAGAAATCCCAGACGAAGCCTTTCGCCCAGGTAGCACGTACGTCTTTTTTGCGCACGTCATCAAGGGCCAAGAGTACAACATGCCCATGCTGCGGCGCATGATGGACCTGGGCTGCACCCTGATCGACTACGAGCGCGTGGTCGACGACAAGAACCGCCGCCTCATCTTCTTCGGCTGGCATGCAGGCGTTGCCGGAGCCATCGACACGCTCTGGGCGCTTGGGCAGAGGCTAGACTGGGAAGGGATCGCCAACCCCTTCACTCTGCTGCGTCAGACCCACACGTACCACGACCTAGCGGAGGCCAAGGCTGCCCTGGCAGAGGTCAGAGCGTGTCTTGAGTCTGGTGGCGTGCCCGATGGGCTGGCGCCCCTCATCATCGGAGTGGCGGGCTACGGCAACGTCTCCCGCGGTGTCCAGGAGATCCTGAACATCCTGCCCACGATCCAGATCGAACCCGAGCAGATCGCCTCGGTGGCGGCCGATCCAGGTGCGTCGCGGCATCACGTGTACGTCGCGATCTTCAAGGAGTGGCACATGGTCGAGCCGGTGGTACCCGGCGCTGCCTTTGACCTACAGGACTATTATTCGCACCCCGAGAAATACCGCGGCGTCTTTGAGCAGTACCTCCCCCACCTGGCTGTACTTCTGAACGCTATCTTCTGGACCAAGGACTACCCGCGGCTGGTTACCGTCGCCGCTTTGCGGGCTCTGTTCGATCGGCCCGAGAAGCCGCGGTTGCGTGTCATCGGCGACATAAGCTGCGACATTGAGGGTGCCATCCAGTGCACGGTCAAGTCCACGCCCATCGGAGATCCCGTCTACGTCTATGATCCGGCCAGCGCGACCGTGACTGACGGCTACGAGGGACTGGGCGTGGTCATCATGGCGGTGGACATCCTCCCGGCAGAGCTGCCGCGCGAGGCATCGGTCGACTTCAGCCGCGTCCTTCGGCCCTTCATCCCGGCCATTGCCGGCTGCGATTTTTCGGCGCCCTTCGGCGAGTGTGAGCTTCCACCCGAGATCAAGCGGGCCACTATCGTGTACCGCGGTGAGCTGACCCCAGACTACCGCTACATCCAGAAATATCTGGATGCTTGAGCCGATCAATCGACAAGCATGAGCTGTACAAGGAGAGAACAAACATGAAGAAGGTACTGATTCTCGGTGCGGGGCTCGTCAGCCGGCCGCACGTCCGCTACCTCCTCGACGTGCCCGACTTTGCGGTGACCGTGGCTTCCCGCACCGTCAGCAAGGCAGAGGTACTCATCGGCGGCCATTCTCGTGGCCGCGCGCTCGCCCTCGATGTGGACAACGAGGAGGCCCTCGAAGCATTGGTCCAGGAGACCGACTTGGCTGTCAGCCTCTTGCCCTACGCCTATCACCCTGTCGTCGCGCGGCTCTGCGTCAAGCATGGCAAGCACATGGTCACGACATCGTATGTCAAAGACGCCATGCGCGCGCTGGACGATGTAGCGCGGCAGGCGGGGGTCATCCTGCTCAACGAGATCGGCGTCGATCCCGGCATCGATCACATGTCCGCGATGAAGGTCATCCATGACGTGGAACGCAGAGGAGGCCGGGTCACGAGCTTTGACTCCTGGTGCGGTGGCCTGCCCGCACCCGAGGCCAACGACAACCCCTTCGGCTACAAGTTCTCGTGGAGCCCCAAAGGCGTCCTGATGGCCGGAAAGAACCCGGCGCGGTTCCTCAAGGACGGGCAGATCGAGGAGGTTCCGGGCGAGGAGCTTTTCGATCACTTCTGGAGGGTCCAGATCCAGGGACTCGGGGAGTTTGAGTGCTACCCAAACCGCGACAGTCTCCCTTTCATGGAGCAATACGGCATCAAGCCAACCGGCTGGATGTTCCGCGGTACTCTCCGCAACGTTGGGTGGTGCGCAACCCTGAAAAGGATCGTGGCGATGGGCTATCTGGAAGACACCCCGTTGGCCAACCGGCCGGCAACCTATCGCCAGCTAACCGCGCAGTTGCTGGGGGCCAAGGCGGACGCCGACCTCGAGCAGCGAATGGCGGTTCTCTGGGGCCTGACGCGCGACGCCAAGCCAATCACGGACATGGAATGGCTCGGACTCTTGTCTGATGAGCCTCTCCCGCCTGGCAAGAACACGCCCATCGACATCCTCACGGCCCGGATGCTGCTCAAGATGTCCTATGCGCCGGGCGAGCGCGACCTCCTGATCATGCAGCACGAGTTCGTGGCGGAATTCGTCGACCACAAGGAGGCCATCACCTCGACGATGATCGACTTTGGGATCCCCCGCGGCGACACGTCCATGTCGCGGACCGTCGGACTGCCGGCGGCCATCGCCGTACGGCTGATCCTGCACGGGGAGATCAGAGCAACAGGGGTCCACACCCCTGTCATCTCCGAAATCTACGAGCCCGTACTGGCGGAGCTCGCAACGCAGGGCATCGGCCTCAAGGAAAGGGCCGAGATCATCCACTGAGATCATCGGCTTGGTGCCCTCGGGGCGCCGAGCCAATGGAAGGAACCCCAGGCATGATGAATACGCAAGAATGCATCGCCATCGAAGACAAGTATAACGCCCATAACTACAAGCCACTCGACGTCGTTCTCACGCGTGGAAACGGCGTCTGGCTTGAGGACGTGGACGGCAATCGCTATATGGATTTCCTGGCTGCCTATTCGGCCGTGAACCAGGGACACTGCCACCCGCGCATCGTAAAGGTCATGGTCGAGCAAGCCGCCCGGCTGGCGCTCACCAGCCGAGCCTTTCGGAACGACCAGCTACCTCTGCTTGCGCGCGAACTATGTGAGCTCACTGGCTACGAAATGGTGCTGCCGATGAACTCGGGTGCTGAAGCGGTGGAGACGGCGCTCAAGGCAGCCCGCAAGTGGGGCTACCAATTCAAGCGTGTTCCCGAGGATCGAGCGCATATCATCGCCTGCGACGGCAACTTTCATGGCCGGACGATCACCATCGTCAGCTTCTCGCCAGAGGAGCAGTATCGTGACGGGTTCGGTCCCTTCACTCCCGGGTTTGAGTTGATCCCCTACGGCGACGCGGCTGCCCTCGAGGACGCCATCCGTGCCAATACCGTGGCCTTCCTGGTCGAGCCAATCCAGGGCGAAAGTGGTGTCGTGGCACCGCCACCCGGCTACCTTCGCACAGCCCGCGAGATCTGTGACAGGCACAACGTTCTGCTGATCGCCGACGAGATTCAGAGCGGGCTCGGACGTACCGGCAAGCTCCTTGCCACAGAGCACGAAGGCATCCGCGCAGATGTCGTGGTGATCGGCAAGGCGCTATCCGGTGGCATGTATCCAGTTTCGGCCGTCCTATCGTCCAGGGAAATCCTGGGTGTGTTTCAGCCGGGAGATCACGGCTCCACCTTCGGTGGGAGCCCCCTGGCCTGCGCCGTTGCGCGCGAGGCTGTCAAGGTCCTGGTCGAGGAGCACCTGATCGAGCGGGCAGCCGAACTGGGAGATTACCTGCTCGAACGGCTGCGCCAAATCCCAAGCCCGCACGTCGCTCTGGTCCGAGGTAAGGGTCTCTGGGCCGGCATCGTACTGAAGCCCGAGGCCGGCGGAGCCCGGCGCTTCTGCGAGGCGCTCAAGGAACGTGGGCTGCTCGCAAAAGAGACCCATCGGAACGTAATCCGGCTGGCGCCTCCGCTCATCATCACCCGGGACCAGATCGATTGGGCCCTAGAGCGCATCGCTGCAGTCCTTCAGATGCCTTGAGGGCCGGTACGCTCACTCGATGAGACTCTGCGGACCGCGGGTCACAATCCGTGCAATGCGGCGAGAGGATGTCGACGCAATGATGCGTTGGCGGCCCGTCGTCGATCCCGCCTATCAGCCATTTGACTTCCCGCACCGCAGTCGGTCCGAGCACCTTGCATGGTTCAACGATCGGGTGAACGATCCAACACGCCGCCTCTACGCGATTGAGGGCCAAGCCGGCCAGGTGATTGGCAGCCTGACTTTGCGAGAGGTCGATGGCAGCCGTTCGGCGCGGCTAGGGATCACACTTGGTGCAGACTTTCTCAGCAAAGGCCTTGGCACCGAAGCTCTGCGGATGTTCCTTCATCACTTCTTTGGGACGTTGGGCTTTGAGCGCATGGACCTCGATGTGGCAACAACGAACCTGCGCGCGGTGCGCTGTTACCAATCCCTCGGCTTTCGCGAGGTAGGCCGGCACTGGGAGGCTGCCGTCCATCCAAGCTACCGGATCCTGGCGCAGGAAGTGCACTACCAGCACTTGCGCCGCTTCTTTCGCCGCACTGGCATGTCACTAGAGGTGCAGTTCTTGGACATGGCTCTTACCAAACCAGGCTGGAAAGGCCAGAACTCGTGAGAGGGCCTCTGCCCCATGCCCTCTCGGCCGAAACACCCAGCTATGGCAGAAGCGACATCTGAAGATCGCCGCTGTGACCGTTTTCGTATGGTTTTTGCACGCGTTTTGAACATGCATGATCGATAGTTATCCCCCGGTAACGCAGGCTGCAACTTCGGGACACAGTCTGCGTATATGTTACGGCAGGAAGGTGGTCCAGTCATGAAGATAGCGACTTGTCCAGAGTGCGAGGGTGAGTTCCGCACCGGCCCCATCCTCAAGGTGGGGCAGAGGCTGATATGCCCCAACTGCGACGCAGAGCTCGAGGTCATCCATCTCAGCCCGTTGGAGCTCGACTGGGCGTTCGATGAGCCGGCCTCCGACGGGGAGGAAGAGGAAGAGGAAAGCTGGGACGACGAAGAAGAGAGCATTGACGACGAAGAAGACTGGGAAGACGAAGAAGACGACTGGGAAGACGAAGAAGACGACGAGGACGAGTTGTAGCCGGCCACGTGCCGCCTGCGACGCCCAGTCCGCCCAACCATCGCACGCGTTGCTCTAGAGCCCTGATCTGCCTTTGCAGGACCAGGGTTCTATTGTTGTGAGAAGATATTCAGAAGAGGAAGACAAAGTGGAAACAGAAAAGGAAGCACAAGAGCTCGAAGAACCTCCTGGGTGTAGTAGCCCCACGCCGCCCCATCCGTGGGAGGCCATCCCTCTCGAGTCATGGCGTGATTGGCGCTGGCAGCTATCCCATCGCCTGAACAGCGTTGAGGAGCTTGGCAAGGTCATACGCCTGACACAGGACGAGATAGAAGGTCTCTCGGCCCCTGATCGGTTCCGTGTCGACGTCACCCCGTATTTTGCCAGCTTGATCGATCCGAATGATCCAACTTGCCCCATCCGGCGGCAGGTCATTCCGACTTCCCTGGAGCTGGCCCCATTCGACGCCGAGATGGCCGACTCGCTGGCCGAAGACAGCCACTCGCCCGTACCGGGACTGGTCCACCGCTACCCGGACCGTGTGCTAATGCTTGTTACCACGCAATGCGCGAGTTACTGTCGCTATTGCACGCGCAGCCGCCTCGTCGGCAATCCGGCAGCGCAGTTCGGGCGGAAGACATACGACGCCCAGATCGAGTACATCGAGCGTACTCCCGAGGTCCGGGACGTCCTCATCTCGGGGGGGGATCCTCTCACCTTGCCGCAGAACGTGTTGGAGGACATTCTTCGGCGCCTCCGGGCCATCGAGCACGTGGAAGTAATCCGCATCGGAAGCAGGGTGCCGATCTTCCTGCCCATGCGCATCACGTCAGAGCTGACGGACATGCTGCGCAAGTACCATCCCCTTTGGATCAACGTTCACGTGAACCATCCAAAGGAGATCACACCCGAGGTGCGAGAGGCACTGGCGCGCTTGGCAGATGCGGGCATCCCACTGGGCAATCAGTCTGTGCTCCTGGCCGGTGTCAACGACTGCCCCAACATAATGAAAGACCTCGTCCACAAGCTGGTCATGAACCGAGTACGTCCCTACTACGTGTACCAGTGCGACATGGTCCACGGCGCAGGCCATTTCCGTACGCCCGTCTCAGTTGGCATCGAGATCATCGAGTCGCTGCGCGGGCACACGTCTGGTTTCGCCGTGCCCACGTTCGTGATCGACGCACCGCATGGCGGTGGCAAGATCCCGGTGATGCCCAACTACGTGCTCAGCCAGTCACTCGACCACGTGGTTGTCCGCAACTACCAGGGGTTTATCACGGCTTACGCCCAGCCCGAGGTCTACGAGCGCCACGACCAGAGCACCTGCCCGTCATGCCTCAGTCGCCTGATATCCGGCGAAGGTGAGCAGCAAGGCATATCCGCGCTGCTCTCAGGCAGGCAACCGGCGATTGTGCCGGTTGGCCCCGCCGAGTCGCCTCACCACTCAGCTTCTCCGGCATGGGTGTCCGTCGACCCCGTTCCCCCTGGGAGCAACGGGCACTCTCACTGATGAGGAGACTAGGGAACACGATGCACGTTGCACTGCTGGCCAACCTGAAAAAGAACGCACCTACGTGGGCGGGCATGTCACCCGACCGCTGGGATGACCTCGATTCGGAAGAGACCATCGAGTCGATCCTGGATGCAATTCGGGCTGGGGGGCACCAAGCCACCTTCCTCGAGGGCGATACGTCGCTTATCACCACCTTGCCCAAACTCAGGCCGGACATTTGCTTCAACATCTGTGAGGGCCACTTCGGCGACGGCCGCGAGGCCCAGGTGCCGGCGCTCCTCGAGATGCTTCGCATCCCCTACACCGGATCCCAGGTTCTGACCTTGGCGCTGGCACTCGACAAGCCGATGACCAAGCGTGTCCTCGCCTACCACGGCCTACCCACGCCTGCGTTCCAAGTCTTTGAGCGGGTGAACGAGCCAATCGATCCCGACTTAGCGTTCCCTCTCTTTGTCAAACCCAGCCGTGAGGGCACCGGTATGGGAATCAGCGCCGAGTCCGTCGTGCGCGACGAGGTACAGCTCCGAGCGCAGTTACAAAGGCAGCTTGCCAGGTACAGCCAACCCATCCTTGTCGAGCACTACATCGAAGGCCGAGAGGTGACCGTCGGCATCGTCGGCAACCTGCGCTCGCCCGTGGCTTGGCGCGTGCCGGAAGACGAAGAGGCCCCGCGCATCCTCAAGGGCCTCCACTTCTTCCCGCCTCTAGAAGTCGACATGGCCGCCTACCCGCCCGAGGAGGCCGGCATCTACACCAGTCGCATCAAGGTGGAGTTGGCGCACGACTTCCGCTATCACTGCCCTGCACCTCTGAACGGAGAGATCGTGGAAGAGCTGCAATGGCTGACGGCGGCCGTTTTCCGCGTCACCGGCTGCCTGGACGTCGCTCGCATCGACTTCCGGCTTCAGGAGAGCAACGGGAACAAGCCGTACATCCTCGAGGTGAACCCACTGCCCGGGCTCAACCCGGGCTACTCCGACCTCTGCGTCGAGGCCAACGCATACGGCTGGAGCTACGTGCAATTGATCAACGAAATCCTGAACCTGGCGGCCGAACGATACGGACTTGTCTAGCCGCCCCAGACAAGCTCACCGAGGCCCCCGAGCAACTACTCCTCGGGGGCCTTTTTCATGGTCAGCCCGATCCGTCCGCGCTCCAGGTCCACGCTGATCACGATTACGTCAACCACATCCCCAACGCTCACGACCGTGTGTGGATTTCGCACGTACCGCTCGGCCATTTGTGACACGTGGACCAGGCCCTCTTGCTTCACTCCGATATCGACAAAGGCGCCAAAATCGACGACATTGCGAACGGTCCCTCGAAGCCGCATCCCAACGCGCAGATCCTCAATGCGGAGGATGTCCTGCCGCAGGATGGGAGGCGACAGGTCGGCGCGCGGGTCGCGCCCCGGCCGCTCTAGCGCATCCAGGATGCCAGCCAGAGTTGGCTGCCCGATCTCGAGGAGGTCGGCCATGCCGGCTAGCCCCAGCTCGGCTCGCACCGCGTGCAGGCGCCCCAGCACGTCCCGCGCCTTGAGCCGAGTACCGGCCAGCTCAAGCAGCCGGTGGACGGCCGGGTAGGATTCGGGATGGATCGGGGTGTCGTCCAGCGGGTTCGCGGCGCCCGGCACGCGAAGGAACCCGGCTGCCTGCTCGTAGGCCTTGGGTCCCAAGCCTCGCACTTCCTTCAGCTCGGAGCGCTTCTGGAACGCTCCGTGCTCATCGCGGTAGGCGACAATGTTGGCTGCCACCGCCGGGCTCAGTCCTGCCACATAGCGCAGCAGTGCGACGCGACGCAGTGTTCACGTCCACCCCCACATAGTTCACCACCGACTCAACCACCGCGGTGAGAGCCGCCCCAAGCTGCTTCTGGTCCACGTCGTGCTGGTACAGCCCCACGCCGATCGACTTGGGATCGATCTTGACAAGCTCGGCCAGCGGGTCCTGGAGCCGCCGGGCGATGCTCACCGCGCCGCGCAGCGTGACATCCAGGTCAGGCAGCTCCTGCCGCGCAAGCGGCGACGCCGAGTAGACTGAGGCACCCGCTTCGCTCACCATGGCGTAGCGAAGCGACGGCGCCTCCGCGCATAGCTCTGCGACTAGCTGCTCCGTCTCGCGGCTGGCCGTCCCGTTGCCGATTGCGACTACCTCTACGCGCTGCTCGGCGGCCAACGCTGCCAGAGTCTGCTTGGCTTCCTGCCACCTTCGCTGCGGGTCGTGAGGGTAGATCGTCGCCGTGCTCGAGACCTTTCCCGTCGCGTCGACGACCGCTACCTTGCAGCCTGTCCTAAAGCCAGGGTCGAGGCCCATGACTACGCGCGTGCGCAGAGGCGCCTGCAGGAGCAAGTTGCGAAGGTTGGCGGAAAACACTTCGATGGCGTGAGCCTCGGCCTGTTCGGTCTGCTTGCTGCGCAGGTCGCGCTCCAGGCTGGGGGCCAGTAGCCGGTGGTAGCCGTCGGTCATCGCATCCTCGACCTGGTCACGCAGGGGAGTTCGGGGCCCGCGCAGGAAGACGATCCCCATGACGTCGAGGATTTCCTCGCCGGGCAGATGCAGGCCGATGGCCAGAGCGCCGTCGGCCTCACCGCGGCACATGGCCAGCCATTGGTGCGGCTGAATCTGGCCAATGGGCAGGGTCGTGTTGAGGTACAGACGGTACTTGCCGGCTGCGTCGGCTGTCGAGGCCTCGCCGGCCGGGGTGGTGACCACCTCCGCCCGCTCCAGCGCCAGCCGCCGAGCCTCGCCGCGCACAACCGCGTCTTCGGCCGCACGCTCGGCGAGGATATCTCGTGCACCCGCCAACGCTGCCCCTGGATCGGGCACCTCATCTGACAGGAAGTCCGCCGCCAGCAAGTCCAGAGGGCGAGTGTCCCTCTGCTGCCAGAGGATCTCCGCCAGCGGCTCGAGGCCGCGCTCACGCGCAATTGCCGCCCGCGTGCGTCGCTTCGGCTTGTGGGGCAAGTAGAGGTCCTCGACTGCCTGGAGGGTGCCGGCTTGCTCAATGGCAGTCTGCAGCGCCGGCGTCAGCTTACCCTGTTCGTCGA
Source organism: uncultured Chloroflexia bacterium (assembly GCA_963701775.1). GTDB lineage: Bacteria > Chloroflexota > Anaerolineae > JAAYZQ01 > JAAYZQ01 > DAOQVR01. The sequence continues at coordinate 294,182 of CAVPBH010000015.1, read as the reverse complement.
TGCTCTTGAGTACGGCACGTTTGCGCTCGATGAGGTGACGCAGGTAGGTGAGCCTCGCCTCGATCTGGCGGAGTTGCTCCTCGTCCAGCCCACCCGTGACCTCTTTGCGGTAGCGGGCAACAAACGGGATTGTGTTTCCACTGTCAAACAGCAGAGCCGCGGCGATCACCTGCCCAGAGGGCAGGCCGAGCTCTTGCGCGATGAGTCCGGCGATTTCGTTTGATTGGGTCATGGCTGGACGAATGGTCTCGTGCGAGCCGCGGGCACTAGTGGGCGGGCGGTAAAGGATGGTGCGGGTTCAGATCCGCCAGGCTCTCGTCGAGCAATGGATAGGCAAACAGCACCGGTCCAATCCCAAAGAGCGCCCCTGTGGCAGACCGGACGAGCCAGGTGCTTTCATACAGCCCGAAGAGCTGTAGGGTACCATCGACGGCCATAGGTAGCAGGAGCAGAAGACATGCCCACAGAGGGATTCGGAGTCGCCTCAAGCGTTTTCGGAAGAGCCCATACACGAGGCCGGCCACGAAGACTGCGCCGTAAAGGGCAGTGTCGCGCTCGCATACGGCCACCTTCCAACCGAGCGAGGGGCTTCCGATGGCCCGTGCAAGTGGGTCCACGTCGACCCCAGCCGCGGAGAGTTCCTCGAGCGAGTAGGCACCCTGCGGACCACCCAAGAAGAAGGACCGCTCAGGCCGCTGGTGGCAGGCCGGGCGATAGAGCAGGTAGATCACTTTGCCAGGTCCGGTCCATCCAACCTGCATGAGCACCGGTGCCAGGAGGGCCAAGCCCACATACAGACCCCAAAAGAGGTTCATGACCGCAAGCCAATGCCGCCCCAGCCATCTCGCGCCGCGATCCAGGCCGCGCGCGCAGCCGCTTCCCCTGGTCATCGACGATCTCGGCTCCACTACCTCAGGCCCTCCGTCTACGGTTCAATGTTGAGTAGGTTGCCGTATTGCGCCAGGAAGGTCAGACTGTCGGTGAAGAAAAGAATGCCCATGAGCACCAGAAGGCCACCACTCACCAACGATACGATCCCTGCATAGCGGTTCAAGCGGCGCAGACCGGATCCCAGTGGCCCGAGCAGGACGCCTACCAGCAGAAAGGGCACGCCGAGCCCCAGAGAATAGGCCGCCAGAAGCAGAACGCCCCGCCCAACAGTGTCCAGTTGACTGGCCAGCCCCAAGATGAGAGCGAGGATCGGACCGAGACACGGCGTCCATCCCGCAGCAAAGACGATGCCAAACACGACCGAGCGTGCCAGCCCACCCTGGGAGGAAGGCTTGAGATCCATCCGGTGCGAAGAATAAAAAAGGTCCACCCTACCGGCCACAAAAGCCACAGCTCCGACCAGCAGGGACTCGACGATGCGCGGACCAACCACCGACTGGCTGGCCAAGAGGTTCACAACTGCGGCGGCACCTACGAACACAAGATGAAGCGGGAGAGCCCAGCCGGCCCCGGCCAGTGCGACAAACCCAAGGGCAGCACCGTCACCCAGCCAGCTCAGGGCACCGTCCCACCCGGTCGAGCCACCCGTAACCCAGCCCGAGCTGGCGAGCACCGTCAGCAGCGCCACACACAGAGCTGCGGCCATCCAGCGGCGCCGGCCCCAAGATCCTCCCATGAGCCGCAGGCCAAATACGACAAGGAGCGCCCCGCCCACGCGCGCCATCGCCATCCGGTAGTCGACCAGTAGCCGCCCGAACAGAGTGGCCGACGCCCCCAGCGCGACAAACACCGCCGAGAAGCCCAGGACGAACAGCAACGCGTGCGCCAGGAGCCGCGCAGTGCCTCCGCGCGCTCCTGGCTGCCGCCTATCCCCCAAGAGCGCCGTGCCTCCCAGGTACCCGAGGTAAGCGGGGACCAGCGGCAGCACGCAAGGCGACAGGAAAGACAGAAGCCCTGCCACAAATGCCAGTGGCAGGGTTACCTGCTCAGGGGTCATTCGCTTCGGCCTGCCTCGTCCTCGACCAACTGGCGCAGCACCCTCAGGTCCGCCTGGAGCTTGCGCTGCCGCAACACCATACTACCAACCAGGCCAAAAGAAATGGCCCAAAAGACCGCATAGGCTGCAATCAGGTATGCCATAGGTTTCTCCCTTACACCAGCCTTTGTTTCAGCTCTTCGACTTCGTCGCGCAGCCGCTCCAGGCGGATGCGGTGCCACATCAGCGTCACATACCAGATAGTGAACGTCGCCAGGCAGAAGAAGAAGGCGAACATCATGTTAGGACTCAGGCCACCGCTCTCTGTTCCAAAGACGAGCGGGTGTTGCGTACGCCACAAGCGAATGGCGACAAAGTTCACAGGCACAGAAACAAACGCGACCACGCCATAGACCGCGGCGAAGCGCGCGCGCCGGGAAGGATCCTCGACCGAGCTCCGCAGCATCAGGTAGCCGACATAGATGAGGAACTGGATGAGCGAGATGGTCAGCCGCTCATCCCATACCCACCACACGCCCCAAGCCGGCCGTGCCCAGATCGAGCCGCTCACCAGCACGCCCAACATGAACACTGTGCCGATTTCCGCCGAGGCAAGAGCGACCATGTCCCACTTGCGCGCTTGCGTCCGGAGATAGACCGCCCCGGCCACGAACGTGACAAAGAAAGCCAGGAACCCCACCCAGGCAGTCGCAATGTGGAAGTAGATGATCCGCTGCGCGTAGCGGCCGGTCTCGCTTTTGAGGTTGGCCTCAGGAGCTCCGGCGAGCGCCAAGTAGAGCGCCACCAGGATGAGGATGGCGCTCACCGCCGTCAGCAAGAGCAGGAGCCTGTCGTTCTTCTTCATTCCTTCACCACATAGTCAAACGTCATGAACGCAACCGCTGGAAAAAGCACGTCAAAGGCAGCCAGCAGAGTCATCCAGAGCCGCAGGTCGCTCATGGGTAGCCCATCCAGGATTCCGCTTGTCGCCTTCACCGCCGCAATTAGCACCGGCGCTGCGACCGGCAGCAGCAGGATGGGCAGGAGAACTTCGCGAGCCCGTGTCTGGGCCGTCATCGCCGAAAGAACCGTCCCGACGCCCGCAAAGCCCAGGGTGCCCAGCAACACAACGAGTACCAATCGCCCGTCGAATAGATTCACTCCGAAGAATGCCGTAAAGACCGGCAGCGTGAGCGCTTCCACCACGAGCATAAAGATCAGAGTAGAAAGCATCTTACCGAAATAGATCGCGGTGTGGTCCACCGGAGCCAGGAGCAATCCTTCCAGGCACCCCCTGTCCTGCTCCAGGACAAAGGCGCGGTTGCAGTCCCAACACCCCGGAGAAGGCGAACGCGACCCAAAGGGCGCCGGGCGCCACCTGCCGCACCCGCTCGCCGCTCACGCGAAGGTCGAACGCGAAGTTGAAGATCACGACGGTCAGGATGGCAAAGACGAACATCGCGCTGAACATTTCTTTCGTCCTCAGCTCGGCGACGACGTCCTTCCGGACGATAGCCAGGACTTTGCGCAGGTAGTTCATCGGTCAGGCCCGCAGCGCCGCATCTAGTCCCGATCGCGCCCGGCGTACCGGGCGCCAACAGGCTGGCTTGTTGCCTCTCGATAGACCTCTTTCATACTTTCGGGGTCTACATCGGACCGCCCACCCTGCCAGGTGATCCTTCCCCGATCCAGGATGGCCGCGCGGCTGCACATCTCGAGGCCCTGTTCCAGGTTGTGGGTCGTCAGGACAACCGTGCGGCCCGAGGTAGCCAGCTCCCGGAGGAAGCCGCCCAGCATCTCGGCTGCCTGCAGATCCAGCCCGGTGTAGGGCTCGTCCAGCAGCATAATGGCCGGATCGTGCAGGATGGCGCGTGCGATGGCAAGCCGCTGAACCATCCCGCGCGAGAAAGTCCGCACGGGATCCCGGCGACGGTTGCTCAGGCCTACCTGCTCCAGCAGGGCGCCGATGCGCCTATCGGCATCCGGCAGATCATACATCCGCGCAAAGAACCGCAGGTTTTCCTCGGGTGTCAGGTCGCCGTAGAGGAGCGGATTGTGGGAAATGAGGCCCAGGTGGTGCCGCAGCGACGTCGCCGCCTTGTCGAGGGGCTCCCCCCTGATCTCCACGCTGCCGCCCGTCGGCCGGGCCAAGGAGGAGATCACGCGCATCAGCGTCGTCTTGCCGGCTCCGTTCGGCCCGAAAAGCGCCAGGAAGTCGCCCTCCGCCACGCTGAGGTCGACGCCCCGCAGGGCAACCTGCTGCCCGAAGGCCTTCGTGACCTTGCGGACGAGGATTGCGGGCGCAGTGTTCGCGCCCGCCGCATTTGCACCGTGCTGCAAGGGTAGGCGCATGCCTCCTCGGCCGGCCGGTCTCACCTGCCTTGCGCTCATGCCCGGCCGCGGGGTCGCGTTACGAACGGATAGACGGCCGCGCCGAGAAGAGCCAGCGCGGCCAGGCCAAAGCCTAACCACCGCAGAACTGCCTGGTGGCCTGCTGCAGCCGGCGCAGACGCCGTCTCGGCGTCGGTCGTGACACCCGGCATTCCACCCGATTCGGTGCCGGATGTGGGGATCAAGCTCGATGCTCAAAGGAGTATCACTGCCCAGGCCATCCACCTGGTACACTTCGTACTCCTTGTCCTGGAATGTGACGGGCTCGCCGGCCAGCAACTGCTCGCCGCGCAGTGTGAGACCTGGCTGCACCACGAGGAAGCTCAACGCAGAGACCGGGTAGGAAAAGCGCCTCTCCAGCGGTACCGAGGCCCCCTCGACCACCAGGTGGTAGGAGAAGCGCACGACGGAGCCCTCCGCACCAGGCAGCACCGGCTCGGTGTCCCAAATGCCGTTTTCCACCTCCACGTAGCGCTCGGCCGCCTCATCCTCGGGGAATGCAACGCCGACGGCATTTTCCGGCAGCGGAATGAACACGGTGACGAACTTCCCGCCCGCCGCTTCGTTGGCCTGACCAGTGAAGGCCCGATCGCTCACGTTGCCGAATACATGCACCTCGGAGATGCGTAGCACCTGGTCAAAGGACTCGGCGATCATGTGCACCGATTCGGCCCGTACACTGCCCCCGTCATCGGTCGTCTCGTACACGGTGAGGTTCGACACCAACTCGGACTCACCATCTTCGAACCTGAGCGGCGAGCCGCTGGCATAGGCGACGCCGAGGTAAGTCACCTCCGGCCAGTAGAGCAAGGCTGCATCCGTGTCGAGGCCTAGGAATCGGAAGCCCCCCTGCGCGTTGGTCGTGGTCTGAACCGGATCCAGCTCCGTCTCCCCATCCGTGATGTACAGAGTGACGGTCAAGCCACCGCCCACCGCAGGCCCTCCGGCCGTCCCATTCGAGACCTGGCCCGACAGCGTTCCGTTGCTCTGCCCGTGCACCGGCACAGCCCAAGTTAGGAGAGCCCCAAGCAAAACGGCAGCCCAGGCAGTCCGCATCCATCCTCGGCTCATTGCTGAGCCTCCTTGTGCGTCACCCTGGTACCGCACTTCCGGCAGAACTGGTCGTCCTCACTCAGCAGAGTGCCGCACGCTGCGCAAACAGGCTTTTGCGCCTCGACAAGCGTCGCGCCGCACCGCACGCAGAACCGGTCGTCCGGCTTGACCGGCGCTCCGCAACCGGTACATGCAGGGGCCTGGCTCTCAGTGACCCGAGACGGCGGCCGCACCGCCCTACTCTGCCCACGTCCGCTCGGCAGCGGATAACTCGCCCGGCTCCCTGGCAGCAGCGGCTGCACGATGGCGGCAGCAGCCACGATTGCCAGCACGAAAAAGAGCGCGATACTCATGCCGGCACCTCTCTCTCATCCAGTTCGGCCGTCTTCCGGGAGCGCGACGGCCAGAGGGCAACCAACGTGCCCAAAATGAGAACCATGCCCCCAAGCCAAAGCCACAGAACTAGAGGCGTGACGATGACCTGGAACGCTGCCAGCCCGTCAGACTCCAGGCTCGCCAGGACGATGTACAGGTCTTCCTTGAGCGTGCTGCGTAGCGCTACTTCCGTGACCGAGCCGTCGACGTTGCTATAGCGGTTTCTCTCCGGCGACATCGTCGCAACCAACCGCTCTCCACGGTAGACGTCGAGAACCGCTTCGTTGCGCAGCTTGTTCCCATTCTCTTCGCGGCTCTGGTAGGTAAAGCCACGGTAGGCCAAGGTGTACCCCTCTACGTCGATTGTCTCCCCCTTGGCAAGGGGCACCGTCACCTCGACCTGGCGGGCTTGTGACCCCACAATCCCCATGACGATCAGAACCACCGCGAGGTGGATGATCTGGCCTCCGTACCGGCGGCGGTTCCGCGATATCGCCCGGGCAGTCGCCACGAACAGATTCTCATGAGCCGTGCGCATACGCGCCACGATTCCCTTGCCAAGCTGTAGGAGGATGGTCGCAGCCACGAACGCGACGATGGCAAAAGCCAACACCGCCGTGACTGGCCAGTCGCCTAAGAACACGAGCAGCAGCGCCGTGACGGCCGCAACGAGGGCCTGGACCCATAGTCCGCGCGCCAGCCGACGCATCGACGTCTTGCGCCACTCGATCAAGGGGCAGATGCCAAGCAGGGCCAGGAGCAGCAGTCCAAGTGGTCCCGCGAAACGATTGTAGCTCTCCTTCGTCAGGCTGGCGGCGACTCCACGCACCGACTCGGTCACCGTAGGCCAGAGTGTCCCAAGCATCACCGCTCCGGCCAGGCCAAGGAAGAGAAGGTTCACGATCAAGAAGATGAACTCGCGCGACAGAAGATCGCCGAGCTCTCCTGCTCCCTTGAGCTCGCGGGTACGTGCCAGCAAGAGCCCCACCGCCACAGCCAGCACCAGCAGCATGTAGCCCAGGTAGTAGTAGCCGATCGGTGACTCGGCGAACGCGTGCACCGACTGGATCAGGCCGGAACGCGTGACAAAGGTAGCGAAGACCGTAAGAAGGAACGTGAGCACGGCCAGCACGACATTCCAAGCCCGGAACATGTCGCGCCGCTCCTGGATGATCACCGAATGCACCAGGGCCGTGCCGACCAGGAACGGGATGAGCGACGAGTTCTCCACGGGGTCCCATGCCCAATACCCGCCCCATCCCAGCTCCAAGTACGCCCACCACCCGCCGACCAGGATGCCCACGCCCAGAGTGGCCCAGGCCGCCACGATCCATGTCCGCATACCGCGCAGCCAGGTCGCATCCAGCTTGCCAGCCACCAACGCCGCGAGCCCATACGCAGCCGGGATCGTCCACAACGCGTAGGATGCGAAGACAATTGGCGGGTGCACGATCATCCAAAAGTTCTGCAGCAACGGATTCAGGCTGATGCCTTCGGCTGGAATCTCGGGAAGAAGCTGAAAAGGGTTGCTGATCACGACCAGCAGCAAGGCGAAAAACGCCTGCGTGAGGGCCAGGAAGACCATGGCGTGGGGCCTCAGGTCACGATCCCAGGTGGGCCGGCGCACGACAAGGATGCCCGTAAAGACGGCCAGCATCCACAACCAGAGCAGTTGTGAGCCTTCGAGCCCTGCCCAAAACGCGGCCAAGACATACGCCGGCTTCAAGTAGCTGCTGACATGCTCGTAGACATACTGTACCTGGAAGCTATGGCTGAACAGCAAGATCAGTAGCAGAGCGGCTGACACGGTGGACAGGCACGCCGTGACCAACAGCGCATTGCGGGCGCTTGCCAGAAGCTCAGGACGCCTGCGCCAAACGCCCATCAGCGCGGCCGCGGCAGCCCAGACGGCGGCCGCCAGCGTCAGCAACAAGACGCCATACCCTACATCGGCTAGAATCACCCTACTGCTTCTCCTCGTACTTGGACGGGCACTTCATCAGTAGCTCGTCTGCCACAAAGACCTGTGCAGTCGGATCGTACTTGCCGATGGCTACTGCCTCGACCGCGTCCACCAGCATGTCCGGCTGCGGCCCGCGATAGGAGATGGCGAGCGAGCCGGTATCATCCTGGATCTGGAACGTGAGGTGCACTTCGCTTGTATTCCACTCGACCGAGTTCGGGACGATGGCCCCGGAGACGCGCGAATCGCGGGCCTGGTCAGGTCCGAGGGCCTTGACTTGGGCAATCTTCAGGTAGTCGGAGGACGAGCCTCCGAAGCTTGTGACAATGAGTACCGCGACGACGGCGACTACCACAATGCCACCGATCAAGAACTTGAGCTTGGGCGACACAATATCCTCCTGCCAGTCCTGGGGCGTCTGTTTTACCGATCTCGCACGGGGGCCGAGCACTTGGGGCAGAAGCGAGCATCCCTGGGCACGCGCGCGCCGCAGAGATGGCAGTAAGCTGCCTGCACTTCTCCCTCTGGGCCAGAAGGGCCGGACGCTCGCCGGCCAAGCCAGAACGCCCCCGCCCCGACGGCCACGAGCGCAATGAAGGCGATGAGAAAGATCCACACGGTCGAGTTGCCTGACCCGCCGGAATCCGTGGGCTGTAGCGTCACGGTCGCCTCCTCAGGTGGCTGGCTTGAACCGGAGAGCAGGGCATCCGTTTTGACGTAGCGCACCGTCCAGCTCTTCGCCACCCCCGCCGCAATCGCCACGGGCTGCACCTCATGGTAGGTGAGTCCCTCCGATCCTTCGGTTACCGAATTGGCCGGCGGATCCAGAGAGAATCCCTGCGCCGTGCGCGGCACTTGGGCGCTGAGCGAAAAGGCCGTGACCGGGTAGTCGCCCGGATAGGTGAAGCCGTAGGTCTTCTCATCTCCGCTCGCGACAAGTGGCGCGTAGTACTCGAGCTGAAAGCCGCGCGTGGCAAGCTCAAAGGAAAGGACCAACCAGTCGCCCTCCACTCGGCTCGTGTACTCAAGGTTGAGCAGGCCCTTCTCCGGGTCGTCGGCCGCCAGGGCACTGGGACCACCTGCCGCAGCCGGGATTCGCCATTCGACTGCGACCGGCAGCGACGCACCGGACGCGAACTCGCCCCAGTAGATAACGAGCATCTCCGGCCTATCGTATTCAGGCCAGAGCGCGACCGAAAGGCTCGCCAGCGTCGCTTCGCCTCCGGCCGCAGGTGTCGAATCCTGGGCAGCAACCGGTGCAGCCAAGCACACGAACAACAGCAGCGCTGCGACAAGCGACGAGATTGCCCCGCCGGATGATCGAAGATTCATACCTGTATCCCCAAGAGCCAAACTCGAGCGCCCCTCGCCCCCGGCAGGACGGGTTCCGCACCCATCTTCCGTCCGGAGGCGAGGGATCGCCTAACACTTCTACTGGCTGATCATCCCATCGAGAACCGCCTTCACCTCGTCAAAGGTGGGCGCTCCGTTCAATGAGTTGCCGTCTCCGAACAGATAAGTCTGAGCCGCAGACGCGCCATACAGCGCACCCACGATCGAGCCACCCTGGGCACGCAGCGCCGCCCAGTCACCATCCAGGCAGGTCTCGAACTTGGCCTTGTCGAGCTCAAGTCCTTCCGCGTAGCCCGTGAAGCTGTCGCGGGGCGTCTTGGCCGCGGTCCAGGACGCTTGATCCTCGAAGAGCTTGGCCTGCATCTCCCAGAACTTGGCCTGTTCGCCGGCGCATTCAGCCGCGACGGCTGCCTGGAAGCTCAAGCTCCCGGCTTGGCCGGCCCACGGATGCAGGACGTAGATCAGAGTGCCGGCATCGATGTACTGCGCAACAATCTGCGGGTACACTTCTGTGGCATACTTGGCAGCATCCGGACTGGTGTAGTCGAGAAAGGCAGCCATGGCAGCCTGCATAGCTTGGCCGGTATACTTGACGTGAAAGTCCTCCGTCTGCGGCAGGATCTCGGGCAAGACGCCGGCCGCCGCCACATAGTCGATCACTGGGACCATGGCGTCCAGCGACAACAAAGGTATCTGGATGTCGTTGACGAAGAAGGTCGGCGTCGAGTTGACGCCGAAAGTCTGCGCAGCCAGTGAATCGGATGCTACGTCCACCGATGCTTCGCCCTCGTCCAGGCACTGGTCGAACGCCTTGGTATCGAGGCCCAAGTCGGCCGCATACTGCTTGAACGTGGGGAACGCGTCTTCAAGAGCGCTCCACGCGTCTTGCGTGCCAAACAGCTTCTCTTCCATCTCCCAGTACTTGTCCTGATACCCCGCACAGAAGGCAGCTTCGGCGGACTTTTGCGCGTTGTCGTGGATGGAGGTCAGCGGGAATTGGCGCGATACGAACCGAGCCTTGCCAGTATCGACGTACTGCTTGATGATCTCGGGGATCGCCTCAAGGGCGACCGAAGCACAGGCCGGTCATTGAAAGTCCGAGAACTCGGTAATCACCATGGGCGCCTCGGCCTTGCCCTGCTCCGAAAGTCGTCCGCTGCCAGGATGAGCGTAGGCGGTAGTCCGCCGGCCAAATAGTACTCGATCTGCTGCTGGAAAGCCGAATAGGGCTGGGCACCCACCATCGGCGAGCCGTTGATGAGGAAGGTCGGCGTGCCGCTCACTTTGGCCGCCTGCCCATCCTGCTGATCAGCGGCGATCCGGTCGGCGTACTTGCTGCTGTCGAGACAAGCATCGAACTGAGCCTGCTCCAGACCCAGCTCGCCGGCGTACTGCTTGAACATGCCGGACGCACCGGCTTGGCCCGACCACGCCGACTGCTGAGCAAAGAGCAGCTCAGTCATATGCCAGTACTTGCCCTGCTCGCCCGCGCACTCGGCAGCCTGAGCGGCTACCTCAGCGCCAGAGTGCACGATGTAGCTCTTGGTGACATACCGGATCTTGCCGGTCAGAACATAGTCACGGACAATCTGCGGAAACGTCTCACGGACGTATTTCGCGCAGTAGGGTCACATGAACTCCGAGAACTCGACGATGGTCACCTTGGCATCGGCTGATCCAAGGACATGCCAGTCATTCGGGTCCACCGGCAGCGTACTCAGATCCAGCGGGACCGCCGTCACCGTGGGCGCGGCAGTCGCCACAGCCGTTGTGGCTCCGGCTTGGGCCGTTGGCGAAGCACCAGCGGCTGCCTTGGGCGTCGGTGTGGCAGGCTGCGGGCCGCATGCGGCGACCAACAGGATCACCACCGCCAAGGCGATCAACCATCCATACTTCTGTTTCATTCTCCTACCTTTCCGTTCACAATACGCATTAGAATCGAGCCCGCCGCAAGCGCAGCGAGTTGCTCACCACGAACACACTGCTGAAGGCCATGGCGCCGGCAGCAATCACCGGGTGCAGCCGGATGCCCAGCCAGGGATACAGGGCGCCGGCAGCCAACGGGATCAAGATCACGTTGTAGAAGAACGCCCAGAACAAGTTCTGCTTGATCGTCCGCATCGTCGCCCGGCTAAGGGCAATGGCACGCGGTACGCCGCGCAGGTCGCCACTCATCAACGTCACGTCCGCTGCTGCCATGGCGACATCCGTCCCCGTACCGATGGCAATACCCACGTCCGCCTGGGCCAGGGCCGGCGCGTCATTGATGCCGTCGCCGACCATCCCGACCAGGCCGCCTGTGCCTCCACGTGTTTGCCGGGCAGACGCCTGCAACGCCTTGATCTGAGCGGCCTTCTCACCTGGCTGCACCTGTGCAACGACGCGGCGGATGCCCACCTCCTGGCCAATCGCTTCCGCCGTGCGCCGGTTGTCTCCGGTGATCATCACGACTTCCAGGCCAAGCGCCTGCATCTGGCGAACCGCCTCTGCAGAACCCTCCTTGACCGTATCCGCGACGCCCACCGCGCCTTCCGCGCGATCGCCCACCGCCACCAGCATGGCCGTTCTCGCCATTCCCTCCAGCCTCACCAGCTCGGTTTCCATGTCGGCCAAGGCAACTCCGAAGTCTTCGAGCAAGCGGGCCGTGCCGACCAGGACCTGGTGACCGTCGACCATCGCAACCACCCCCTGGCCTGCGATCGCCTGAAAGCCCGATGGCTCCGCGAGCAGCAATCCGCGCTCTTGGGCGGCCCGCACGATGGCAACGCCGATGGGGTGCTCGGAGCCACGCTCGGCAGACGCGGCAAGCCGGAGAACCTCATCCGCTTGCAGCGACTGCTCCCCGCCGCGTTCGCCCCGGGCGACGACGTCCGTGAGCGCCGGCTGGCCCTGCGTGATTGTGCCGGTCTTGTCCAGCACAACCGTCGACAGTTCATGAGCCCTCTCAAGGGCTTCGCTGCTGCGGAACAGGATCCCGGCCTCCGCTCCCCGGCCGGTGCCCACCATGATTGCCGTCGGCGTGGCAAGCCCTAGCGCACACGGGCAGGCGATTACCAGCACCGCCACCATGTAGATCATGGCCTGCGTGAAGCCCACCTGCCCGAGCAACAGCCAAGACAGAAAGGTCACCAGGGCAAGTGCGATGACCACAGGCACAAACACGCCCGAGACACGGTCGGCCAACCTCTGGATCGGCGCCTTTGAGCCTTGCGCTTCCTCCACCAGGCGGATGATCTGGGCCAGTGCCGTCTGGGAGCCGACGCGGGTTGCCTCGAACTTCAGAAGGCCCTGTTTGTTGATCGTCCCCCCGACGACCTCGTCCCCTGGCTTCTTGTTGGACGGCAGGCTCTCGCCCGTGATCATCGACTCGTCGACCGCCGACCGCCCCTCGATGATCACTCCATCCACCGGCACGCGCTCACCGGGCCGGACCAGCACCACGTCCCCAGCGTGACCTCGGAGATCGGGAGATCCACCTCCTGCCCGTCTCGCACGACACGCGCGGTCTTGGGCCGCAGGCCCATCAGCTTCTTGATCGCCTCAGATGTCCGGCCCTTGGCCCGCGCCTCAAGCATCTTGCCGAGCTTGATCAGGGTGATGATCAGGGCCGACGTCTCGAAGTAGACATGCGGGGGAGTGCTCGCGCCCTGCGAAGTCGTCGGGCTGGCATGCCCACCAAGATCGGGGATAAGCAGCACCGCTAGACTGTAAAAGTACGCGGCCGACGAACCCATGGCAACCAGCACGTCCATGTTCGCCGACCCAGCCCGAAGGCTCTTGAAGCCACCGACGTAATAGTCCCAACCGACGTAGAACTGCACGGGCGTCGCCAGCGCCAACATCAGCCAGTTTACCCACGGCTCGTGCGCCCACATGCCGAGCAGTCCAAAGTCGCGTGCCATGCTCAGCAAGAAGAGAGGCAGAGAAAAGGCAACACCGATCCAGAACTTGCGGGTCTGGTCGCCGATTTCCGCCTCTCGGGCGGCCCGCTCCACGTCTTCGGCCGCCTCGCCCTCGCCCGGCACCACCACATCGTATCCTGCGTCGCGGATCGCCTGCTGGATTGCCGAAAGGCTAACGCTGCCCGGCAGATACTCCACGCTGGCCCGTTCGTTTGCCAGGTTGACGCTGGCCGACACCACCCCATCCATGCGCGAAACCACCCGCTCGATCGTCCGCGCGCAGTTGGCGCACGTCATGCCGGTGATGGGCAGGACGACCTTGGCCGTCGGGACATCATAGCCGATGTCCCGGATGAGCGCAAGAAGTTTTCCCTCACCGACGAGCGAAGGGTCGTAGACGACCGAGGCCCTCTCCAGCGCCAGATTGACCGACGCTTCCTGGACGCCGTCGAGTCGCCTGAGGTTCCGCTCGATCGTGAGCGAGCAGTTGGCACACGTCATTCCGGTGACCGGAAGCGATACCTGCTTTGTCTCCATTCCCAGATGTCCGGGGACGGGCATACTGATACCTGTCCCCTCTCCTACTCACTACGCCGCTTCGTAACCTGCTTCCGCGAGTGCCTTCTTCAGTTCGACAAGTGCGGCATCGCTTTCCACTTCAAACGTGGCCGTTTTCCCAGCAATGTCCCCGCTGACGAACTGGACCCCCTTAACCATCCCTGCCTCGCGCTTGATGGTCATGACGCAGTGCCCGCAGTTGATGCCTGGAATGCCTAGTGTGACCGTGTTCATTTGTTCCCTCCCTTGTTCTTTCTTCATGCCCCAGTTGGAGCCTGATCCGTCGCCGAGCCGAGCGGCTAAAGCCGACCTGTTGCCTCAAACAGGCCCAGGATCTCTCCGATTACCCGTTCGCGCTCGGCCGGATCATCTCCCTGGATGGCGGTCGTGACGCACGTTTCGAGATGATGCTCCAGGATCAGGCGGTTCACCTTCTCCAGTGCGCGCTGGATCGCCAAATTCTGGTTCATCACATCGATGCAGTATGCGTTGTCCTCCACCATGCGCATCACGCCGCGGATGTGACCGTCCACGCTCTTGAGTCGATTCAGAATCTCCTGCCTGTAGTCTTCAGTCATCGCTTCCACCGTTTTGGCCTGTACCCCCTCCCCCATGGGGTGGGGTCAAGACGGCGCACATCATACCATTCCGGACCAATCTTGTCAAGTTCGAGATCGCATAGGCTCCCGGACTGTCTTGAGCACGGTCTTCGGACCGCGCTTGACTGACGCAGCCTTCGCTGGCATACTGACTCCGTTGGTGGGCTTCTGGCAGACAATGGAAGAAGATGTCCCAAGCGAGCCTCGGGACGCTTGGCAGTCCTCACTGGAGGCACGATGTTGGATTGTGTGATCACACGCGGAACGCTAGTTACAGCCGAAGGGATCGTGCAGGCCGATCTGGGCATCCGCGAGGGCAAGATTGCCGCAGTGGGTCAGGAGCTGGCAGGCCGCCAGACGATTGATGCCGGCGGAATGTTGGTTCTGCCCGGCGCGGTCGATGAGCACGTGCACCTTCAGATGCCGGTCGCCGGCACGGTCTCGAGCGACGACTTCTACACCGGAACGGTTGCGGCCGCCCACGGTGGCACGACGACCGTGATCGACTTTGTGGAACCGGCCGAAGGGCAGCCCCTCCTGGAAGCGCTCGCCGCCCGGCGCGCCGAGGCGGACGGCAAGGTGGTCATCGACTATGGGCTGCACATGACACTCGCCCGGTCGGACAGCGCCACCCTCGCGCAGATTCCGGCATGCATCGAGGCAGGACTATCCAGCTTCAAGCTCTACATGACGTACGCCGCGATGCGGCTCGACGATGGGCAACTTCTCGCTGTCATGGAAGCAGTGCACGCGCACTCGGGCCGCGTGCTCGTGCATGCAGAGAACCATCATGCTATCGCGTATCTGGTCGCGCGGGCATTGGCATCGGGCCATACCGGCCCGGAAAACCATCCCTTGACGCGACCGGCGGTATTGGAGGCCGAGGCGATCCACCGTCTTCTCGCACTGGCGCGGGTGGCGGGCTCACCTGTTGCGGTGGCGCACCTGTCTTGCGCGGAGGGGCTGGCTGAGGTTCGCGCCGCGCGGGCCCGGGGCCAATCCGTCTGGGTTGAAACCTGCCCGCACTACCTGATCCTCGACGAGGCAGAATACCGTCGCCCAGGGTTTGAGGGAGCCAAGTTCGTGTTGTCTCCGCCGCTCCGAACCGGGGCCGACCGTGCCGCGCTGTGGGCCGCGCTCGCAGCCGGTGAGGTGAACGGCGTGGCTACGGATCATTGCCCCTTCTACTATGCAACCCAAAAGAGCCTCGGGAGGGATGACTTCTCGCGCATACCCGGGGGAACGGCCGGGATTGAGACTCGCCTGGCTCTGCTCTACCACTTCGGAGTTCGGGCGGGCCGTATCACGGCCGAGCGGTGGGTCGAAGCCTGCTGCACAGAACCCGCGCGGCGCTTCGGACTGGCACCACACAAGGGGACGTTGGCTGTTGGGGCAGATGCCGATGTAGTGATCTGGGATCCAACTCGCCGCACCACCCTCTCATACACGACACTCCACCAAAACGTGGACTATACTCCATACGAGGGCCTGGAGGTCGATGGTGGTCCGATCGCAGTCCTATCCCGGGGCCGCCTAGTCGTGAGCGAGGGTGAGCTCTTGGCTGCGCCTGGACAGGGCCGGTTCTTGAGGATGTCTAGGGTGACGCCAGACCTGGGCTGACAGCAGCAGCGGCACGCCTTAAGCTAGCCAACAACAACCGGCGGGCGCGGGGCCAGGCAGCCCTCGACCTTTTCCAGCAAGGCGGTTGGCCCGAGGAGGGAGTGGGCATAAAGCTCGACCCTCCCGCGGCTGGGATCGCCCATACGCTCAAGATGCCAGATGCGGTCGTCGCCCGTGGAGTTGAGCAGCAACAGCGGAAGACCGCCAGCAGGGGTCAAAGCCGTCAAGCGCTCGGGGAGATCGAGCGAGTCAACATGGTCGGACAGGTCCAGTATCGCCAGTTCCGCCGAGGCTGCCCGGATCTCGCGCTCGGCCTGCAACCAATCAGACAACAGGCTTGCTTCGTAGCCCGCCAATTGAAGCAGGTCCACCACGCCTTCGAGCCACGGTGACGCACTGCCCACGACCAAGATCCGCGGACGCATGCCCGCCCCGTCGGAGCCCGAACTGCCAAAGCGATCCCTTTCCCGCGTAGTGAAACGGTCCATACGCATATCATAACACACACCGTCACTGCGTGACATCCCCCCCAAGGGGGATGTTGGGAGGTAGTTTGCGTCCATCCTTGGCCTACTGCAGTGGTGATTCTGCCCGTGCACCACGGCCCATTCAATGTTCGGAAGTCAAGCCGAGACGTTGTGCATACAGCCGCAGGTCTCCCTTGTTGCTCAGGCCGAGTTTGGAGTAAATATTCCGCAGGTGTGTCTTGATTGTCTTCTCGCTGAGGAATAGGGCTTCCGCAATCTCCGAGTTCCGCAGGCCTTGCCCGGCCAGCCGGAAGACCTCCCTCTCGCGTGGGGTCAAGACAGTCAACGCCTCTCCGCTGTGGTCGCTGTTCTCGCGCAAGCGACTCAACTGCTGGACCACCTTCGCAGCAACCGACGGAGCCAGCAGAACCTCGCCCCTGTGAACTGAGCGGATATTGTCTGCCAGTCGGTTGGCATCGACAGTCTTGAGGACATAGCCAGCAGCCCCGGCCACAAGGGCGGCCGTGATCTCCTGGTCGTCCTCGTAGGCAGACAGAATGAGAACCCGAGTGGAGCTGCTCTTTGCCAGGATCTGACGGCAGAAGTCAGCGCCATTTCCGTCGGGCAGATGGAGGTCCAGCAGAACAACATCCGGGGTGTTGGCCGCGAGGAACTCGATCGCTTCGCTGCCTCGGCTGGCCTCTCCCACGACACAAAAATCGGATTCCAGCTCCAGCAGAGCACGCAGTCCTTCGCGGAAGACCACGTGATCATCGACAATCAAGAGTGTGAGCATGGCATTCCCTCCCGGTGCCCAGGCTTGCCTGGCACCTGTCATCCCCCAGGTCGGTCTCGCGGCCGGTCCAGCTCGGGATTGGGTGCGCGGTCTCCAGACCGCTCAAGGTCGGATGCGCACGGCTGTATAGGTACAGGGAACTGCAGGACGAACGTGCTGCCTTCACCGACGCGGCTGTGCAACGCCACAGTACCATGATGCTGCGTCATTAACTCCCGGACAATGGAGAGTCCGAGACCGGTACCCGTGGAACCGAGGTTGTTCTTGCCACGAAAGAAGCGCTCAAACACCTTCTCCTGCTCGTCCGCCGGTATGCCGCAGCCCGTGTCCGATACCCGTATCTCGACGACCGTATGCCCATCGCTCACGACGGATCGCGCTTCCAGCCATACCCTGCCGCCGCGTGGCGTGTATCTCAGCGCGTTGTCTACGAGGTTTGTTAGCATCTGCACTAGGTGGTTCTTGTCGGCCCAAATGGGCACAAGCGGACCATGAATGTCACTCTTGAGCTCGACATCTCTCCTTCTGGCCGACTCGGCATAAACCTCGACAACTTGGGCAACCGTCTGTTCGACGTCTAGCCACTCTGGATGGACCTGCAGTGCCTGGCGGTCCATCCTAGTTAGGTCCAGGATGTTCTCCACGATCGTCTCCAGGCGGTGCGTCTCCTGCTCGATCGTTTGCAGGTAATGATCCTTCTTCTCCGGGCGCCCCTTTCGCACGAGGGTGGCGAATAGCTTGATCGTCGCAAGGGGTGTGCGCAGCTCATGCGAAACATTGGCGACGAAGCGCGACTTCAGTTGGTCCAACTCATGCAGCTGGGCGTTCTTCTCGCTCAACTCGGTTAGATGCTCGACGCGCTCCTGCTCCAGAATCTTGAGCGCCGTGATGTCGTCCGCGATGGCAACAATCGATTCTGTGCCGCTCTCAGAGGCGCGCACGAAGGCCAGCCAGATGCGCAGATGACGTTGCTCACCAACCGCTGCGCGGAGCCGCACGTCAACTTGGAGGCGCTGCTGGGTAAGGACGACTTCCTCGAGCATATGAGTCAGCCGGTGCCGGTCACTTGTGACCAGGAACTCTGACAGATTGCGTCCCACGAGTGACTGGCTGGAGCGCGACAGAAGATCTGCCATGCCGGCATTGCAGTACAGGATGTCGCCTGCAAGCGAAAGCGCACCAATGCTGAGCGGCGACGACTGAACAATGGCGCCAAAGTCGTGACGCGCAGGTTCCGGCCCCACCTGGAAACTGCGATCGAGGAGCAGAGAAGCCTGGCTGGCGAGGTGCGTCATCACCAGCAGTGAATCACTGGAGAAGCTTCGCGACGGAAGACAATCGGCCACCCCCAACATGCCCACCACCTCGCCGCGCACTCTTAGCGGGAGCACCTGCATAGCATTGCAGCGCAGCCCAGACAAGACCTCGCGGTCCGACGGATGCCTTCCATGCCGGGCAGCTCTGCCCGGAGGCAAAGACCATCCGCCGACACTGCCGTCGCCAAGAAGGCGCATCCCCATCAGGAGGTCTCTGTCGCCGCTGGCTGCAGCGCAGCGCATCAACCCAATCTCCTGGTCGAGCACAAAGGCGAAGGCGTGCCGGGCACCGGTGCTCTCTCGTGCCTCGGAGACGAGCAGCCCAAGCTCTGACTCGAGATCCACGGCACGGCCCATCCCAGAAACGCCCGGCCGATCCACCTGCTCGGCCAACTCCGAGAGGCGGCGACGCATCTCTCGGACGAGCATTGCAGAGTGCAAGAGCGGAGCGGCATACCAGGCTATGTCACCGCCGGCAACGACGTCCGCTTCCGAGAATCGCCGTGGCTCGCGCGCTGTCCACTCCAGCAAGCCGATCACCCTCTCGGCATAGACCAGAGGAATGCCGAGCCACGATTCGAGCACGCTCCTCTCCAGGCACTCGTTGCCAGCGACCATCGACAACTGTATCGGCAATGAGAAGACACCGGCCACCCTCGACAACAGGGCGCGCCGCACCCATCTGGCTGGTGGGTAGCACGAGCCCGGGGAGAGCGGCCGTGGCACCCTCGCTGTCCAGCACCTTCAGGTACTCCTCCGCAACCCACATGACAGCGCAGCCGTCGCAGCGGACCAGCTCTCTGGCAGAGCCCAACAGAGCCGCAAGGACGCCGTCGAGATCCTGCGCCAAGCTCATGGTGTGCACCAGATCCAGCAGGCCTCTACTCAATTCGGGCGTTTGCACCTGCTTGCTACTCACCTTTGCGAAAGCCTATCCTTTTCTGCTTACTCGCATACATACTATACCAAATAACGCGGATAACTCAAGTACGGGGAAGTTGCAGTTGGCACCAATGATGCTATACTGGCGCATGGGACCAGCGCATGCCAGATTTTCCCGTGGGTTGAACGATGTCACACCTAGCTCCCTTGGAGACACTCCGCGAGGCCGCGCAACTTCCGTTGAGCGCCTGGCCAACGCGCTATGCAGGCTTCCGCGGCATCGGCGTGATGTGCACCTATGTGCCGGACGAGATGCTGCACGCAGCCGGCTTCACGCCGGTCAGGCTGCGGAGCAGGGGCACCCCCGTCCGTTTTGCGGATGGCCATCTTCCATCCTACACTTGCGCGCTATGCAAGAGCACCCTGGACCAGCTTCTGGCGGGCGAGCTGGGCGAGCTAGCCGCAACCGTTTTCGCCCACACGTGCGACACTATGCAGGCCTTGGCCGATCTTTGGCCGGTGAGCTCCAGCGCCGCGGGCTCGGTCCTCACTGTCATGCAGCCGGCCAACCTGGGCAGTGCATCCTCGCGGACGTACCTCTTGGCAGAGATGACGCGTCTACGCGGGCAGGTGGAACAGCTTGCTGCCCGGCCGCTCCACGACCAGGACCTACGCGCAAGCATAGACCTGTACGACGAGACACGTCGGCTCACGCGGACACTCGGGATACATCGCGAGCAACTCCATGCTGCCGATTTCTTTGCCGTCCTGGACGCGGCCCAAGCGATGCCCCGCAGCTTGTTCAACCCCCTTCTCTCCGCCTTGCTTTCGGGTCTCCATGCGGCGCCGGTTATTGCCAGAGGACCCCGGCTCTTCCTGGTTGGCGCGCTGCTCAGCGATCCGCGGCTGGTTGAGCTGATCGAGGAGCTCGGCGCGCAAGTAGCTGGAGACGACCTGTGCGCTGGCTCGCGCCATTTCCTCGGACAGGTGGGCAGCTCCGGGGATCCGGTTGCGAACCTCGTCGACTACTACCTGCAGCGAGCACCATGCCCGAGCAAGAGGCACCCGTCGCACAACGCTGCTACCACGCTGCTCGAGAAGTTGCAGACCGTTCGCGCCGACGGCGTTCTATTCCTCCTCGACAAGTTCTGCGAGCCTCATGCATTTGAGTACGCGCTGCTCCAGCCGGCCCTGGAGCAGGCTGGCTTCCCACATATTGCACTGGAAACAGAGCAGCCGCCGAACATCGAAGGCCTGCGCACGCGACTGCAGGCGTTTCTGGAAATGCTCTAGAAGCGCCGCTTCTTGACCACTCTCGGCCGTATGCTATACTGGCGGGCATGTCGGATGCGCCCCTGCAGCAACCCTACTCACCCGAATTCGTGGAGGCCGAGCTGCGACAAGCCGGCCCTTTTCGTGCGATCAAGCGTGCCGTCCAAGTCACCGGCGTGCTGCTCGTTGCCCTGCTGCTGCGTCGACTGGATCGCTGGTCTTGGACCTACGGAAAAGGAGAAACGGTCGAGTCGAGGCAGCGCCGCCGCGCGGAATGGCTGCTCAGCCGCATCGTCTGGCTGGGCCCGGCGTTCGTCAAGGTTGGCCAGAGCCTGGCGACGAGGCCTGACCTGCTGCCGCTCCCCTACATCGAGATCCTGTCGCAGTTGCACGATCAGTTGCCCCAGTTCCCCGACGAGATCGCGTACGCGGTCATTGAGACGGAGCTCGGCTGGAAGCCGGAGACTCTGTACCGTCGTTTTGAGCGCGAGCCGTTTGCGGCGGCGAGCCTTGGCCAAGTATACCACGCGGTGACTTTCGCCGGCCAAGAGGTAGCCGTGAAGGTACAGCGCCCGGACTTGGAGCGGATGATCAGCCTGGACCTGGCCCTCGTGCGCCGTCTCGCCGCGCACATGGAACGCCGGCCCAGACTGGGCCGCGGCCTGCCCTGGGTGAGTGTCGTCGATGAATTCGGAAGCAAGCTTTTCGAAGAGCTCGACTATGTGCATGAAGCGCATCTCACGTCGCGCTTTCGCTCAAACGTGGCGGGGCTCACAGGCATCTACGCCCCGCAAGTCTACTGGGATCTGACCAGCCGGCACGTGCTCACCACAGAGTACATCTCGGGCATCAAGATCACCGACAGGGAAGCATTGCTTCAGGCAGGAATCGACATCAGGGCACTCTTGAGCCAGGGAATACGAGCCAACCTGAAACAGCTATTCGAGGACGGCTTCTTCCACGCAGATCCGCACCCAGGCAACCTCCTGGTTCGTCCCAGGGATGGCACACTGGTGTTCCTCGATTTTGGCATGATGGGGATCATCCAACCCGCTCAGAAAGAGCGGATCATCGAGATCTTTGTGGATGTCATCAACCGCCGCCCCGACAAGCTGCGAGAGAACTTGGTTGCACTGGGGTGCTTGCGGCCAGACGCGCGTTGGGACGAACTGGTCCCGCTGGCGGATCAGATGTTTCGGTCTATCTTCGGCGACCAGGAGCGAAGGCACACATTCCAGGAAGTCACTACCCATTTCGCCCCGTTAGTCTACGAGTACGAGTTCCGCATCCCGCTGGATTTCGCCTACATCGTGCGCGCAATCATGATGCTGGAAGGGATCTGTCGGCAGCTCGATCCAGAATTTGACATCTTCGCCGTCTCAGCCCCCTACGCCGCACGGATGATGCTGACCTTCCCCAGCCCTAGCCTTCGGCAGCGGCTGATGGAGGAGCTAATCACACCGGACGGCAGGCTGGATTGGGCGCGGCTCGATCAGCTTGCCGTCCTTGCTTCGCGCGACAAGGGCTTTTACGTACAAACCGAGGGCCTGCTCGAGCCTGCACTCGGCATGCTGCTCTCGCCCGAAGGGGCTTCCCTGCGCCGCGTGCTGGTCGACGAGATATTCGCCGCCACCGAAACCCAGCATCGTATCGAGGGTATCGCTGCCTTGCTGGCGTCCGACCCGACCATGTCCGGCCGGATCATCCTCGACCGCCTCGTGGCCTTCCTGCTGTCCGAAGACGGCGGCGAGACCCGAGCGCAGATCGAGGCTGGCCTGCGGGCCGCCGGAAACGGCAGGCTCGACCTGGCTCGCGCCTCGACGATCGCCTCCATGGCACGCCGGCTGCATCCTGAATTCGGGCCGTCAAGTCTCCTTAGCTCGATTGCGACGTTCCTCATTTCCGAGCAGGGGCGGCCTGCGCGCGACGGGCTCTGGACTGCGGCGAAGCAGTGGATAGCGGGCGCCCTGGTCGGACGCATGCGCCGCGGCACACTCTCGGATCCTTCCCACTCAGCCAGTCCGATTGGCCGTGCCGGCTGAGCCGGCTGAAGGTCCCGGGCACCATCTGGTCCAACAAAAAAGCTGCGGGCGTTGAGCCCGCAGCCTGATTAGGCGAAAACGGCACTAGGGACTGCCGAAGAACAGATTCCACCACTCTTTCAGGATTGTTCCAGAGCCTGAGCCAGTGTCACCGGGTTGAGCCTCCGACCCAGGCACCGCGGCTGGAGCGACAATCACGACAGGCACTTCGCCCGCCTTTACCCAGCCCTGCTCACGGGCCCAAGCCTCCGCGGCTGCGTCCGACAGGCTGTACCCAAGTTGTGCCTGCAGCGCAGCCTGGCGATCATTGCTTGCGGCGATCTGGGCCTGCACCTTGCCCAAGTCGTCTTTCTGCTGCTGGCTGACGATCACCTGACGCCCGAAGTCAGCCGCCAGGTAAAGGACTAGTATGCCCATCAAGATCAGCACGATCTGGTTTGAGGGGAACCCGATGCGCAATCTGCGTTCGCTCATCTCAACCTCCGAAAGCAGCATAGCACAAGCGCAGAGAAATGTCAAACTTGGGCAGCCTACAATGGACAGCCCGGCCCTTGCGGGCCGGGCTCTGGTGCCGAAGGAGGGATTTGAACCCACATGGGCGTACACCCACTGCGCCCTGAACGCAGCGCGTCTGCCAATTCCGCCACTTCGGCAACAACCAAAAGTCTAGCACGGCTCCTACGGGTTGTCAAGCTTCGAGTCGCCCGTGACCACCCTCTCGGCGGTCTCCCTGTACCAGTCGGCGATGTTGCGGAAGCGATCGCTCGCCCGTAGCAGGGACGCAAGCTGGACTCCTTGCACTCGCGTGTCCACGGCATAGGTAGTCACCGGGTAGTACAGCAAAAGTGCCGGCACCTGTTCGGCGAATTCCTGCTGGAAGGCCGAGTATGCCGCAGCCTGCACTTCCTTGTCGACCGTGGTGCGGGCCTCCTCCATGGCCAGATCGGCCACCTCGTCGGCAAATCCGGAGATGTTCTGGCCTGGCGGGCTGGCTTGGGTCGAGTGCCAGAGAGGGTAAGGATCTGGATCTGCGGACAGTGTGACATCGGTCAAGACAGCATCAAAGTCACGGCTGCGGATGAGCGCGTCCAGCTCATCCGCGCTTGCCTGGCGGATCGTGATTTGCAGCCCAATTGCCTCCCACTGCTCGACGATCGCGTCCGCCATACGCTCGGCAGCCAAGCCAGGGCCCGTGAGCAACTCGAAGCTGAAAGCTCGACCTCCCTGATCACGGATCCGATCACCATCCGAATCGAGCCACCCGCTGGCGTCCAGCAGGCCCGCGGCGCGCACGGGGTCATAGCCGTACTGGCGCACGTTGGAGTCGTGAGCCCACAACATTGGGGGAAGCGGACTAGATGCAACCAGTCCTTGCCCACCCATCGCTGTGTCGACCAGTGCCTGCCGGTCAAGGCCATAAAGCATAGCTTGCCTGATCTCGGGCACCTGGAAGTAGGGGGCCGTCTCGCGAGCAAGATTCAGAAAGACCGCCCCGAATCCCGCCTGTTCGGCAGAAAGGAGCTGAAGGCCCTCCAGCTTGGCCATGTCTGGAAGGCTAGTCGCGTTCGCGACCTGGAATCCGTCTATCTCGCCACGCTCGTAGCTGGCCAGGAGGGCATCTTCGTCTCCGAAGGACCACAGCTCAACCTGCTTCAGGAAAGGCGTCTGCCCCCAATAGCCCGCGTTCGCCACCAAGACAATGCGCTCTGGCGAGAGGCTTTCCAGTTGATAGGGACCGGTCCCGATGGGCCGGCTGGTGGAGAACTCGCTGGAGGGCAGCGCCGCGGCCGGAACATCGCTCAGGATGTGAGCAGGCAGCAGCCCGATCGTGGTGTAGTAAAGGAAGGAAGGAAAGGGCTCGGTCAGCGCAAAGCGCACAGTGTAGTCAGATACCCGCTCGACGGCCACAGCGCGCCAGAGAGTCTGGAGCGCAGGATCGCCCTGGAACCCCGGATCCTGGATTGCCTGTATCGTGAAGACGACGTCGGCCGCCGTGAATGGTGCTCCGTCGTGCCACGAGACATCCTCGCGCAGCTGGAACTCGAACACGGATCCGTCGTCGTTGACCTCCCAGCTCTTCGCCAGTGCCGGCACAGGGCGCTGCTTGTCGTCAAGCCTGGTCAATCCCTCGAACACGAGCGCTGACACGTCCTCGCTCACAGCATTGGCCTGGCCACCGCCATGCGCCAGGATCGGGTTTACTAGGGTCGCGTAGCCCAAGACTCCCTCGACATACACACCACCGGCCTGCGGCTGCACCACCGTGACCTGGCTGGCCGCGAGCTGAAATAGGATGGCAAAGACGAGGGAAATCCCGAGGAGTGCGAGTCCGGACTGCCAGATGACGTGTCGAGTCACCTTATCCCCCTATGCGCCGCAAGGGTGCTGCCGGGCCTGGCTGGCCTGGAAGCACCCTTGCGGCCCAGCTTGGGCAGCGCTGACTGTCAGGCGGCGAGAACACTCAGAATAGAAAAGGCGAGGAAGAGCACGGCCAGGCCGATAGTCGCGCTGAACAGCGTTTTCTCAACCCCTCTGCGAGTGCGGTACACTCCCCTGCCCTCACCTCCGAAAATGCCTCCCAATCCGCCCGAGCCCTTAGCCTGTACCAAAATGATGGCGACCAAGGCCACAGAGATGATGATCTGGATCACCTGGATGTATGGTGCGAATCCCGACACTACGACCTCCCTGCAACGTTATCCCGTTTCTGCTGCTTCCCCAAGAGAAAGCGCAGTTGATCGAGCATATCACAGAGCAAGCACTGTGGCAAATGTGGCATCGGTCACTACCGGCGGCCGATTCGCGGCGGATAGCCGGTGATCTGGCGGATCCGTTCATAGAGGGGTCGAAGCTGGCGATACATGCGCCGGTACACCTCGGTGTAGAGCCCGTCGTAGACCTCACGGGTCTGAGGATTCGGCTCATAGACATCGCCAATCCGAGTCATCTCGCTCACGGCTCGCTCGAAGCCTTCGTAAAAGCCAAGGCCGACCGCGGCGTCTATGGCTGCCCCGAGTCCCGAGGCTTCAGACACGTGGGGACGAGCCGTGGGCAGGCCAAAGATATCCGCCGTCAGCTGCATTGCAGCGCGGCTCCTGGAGCCCCCTCCGGCCACCCTGAGCTCGGTAACCGCTACTCCGCTGCGCTTCTCCGTACGCTCTTTCCCCTCGCGAAGCGCATAAGCCAGCCCCTCCAAGATGGCACGATAGACGTGGGCTCTCGTATGCAGATCGCCAAACCCGATGATCGCTCCTTTTGCCTCGGGACCCGGGGTCTTGAGCCCCGGAGACCAGTACGGCTGCAGCATCAGACCCATGGCACCCGGTGGCACCTGGTCCACAAGGTCGTCGAAGAGCTGCTCCGGCTCCACGCCCTGCTTGGAAGCTATCTCCTGCTCCCGGTGAGCAAACTCATCCTTGAACCAACTCACCATCCAGTAGCCGCGGTAAATCTGAACCTCAAGGCTATAGCGGTTGGGAACGGCCGCCGGATAGGGCGGAAGGAGCGGGATCACCTCGACATACTTCTTGTGGGTGGTATTGATAGTGGCTGCCGAGCCGTAGCTCAGGCAACCTTTGTCCGGCTCCAAGCAGCCGCAGCCGAGCACCTCGCAGGCCTTGTCGGCCGCGGCGGCAATCACGGGGGTGCCTGCCGGAATCCCTGTGTCCTCGGCCGCCTGGGGAGTGACGTCCCCTAGGCGTCCAGCCGACGGCACAAGATCGGGCAGGAGCGCCGCATCCATGGGCAAAGCCTGCCACTTCCAGTCGCGGGGTGAAGCCCACCGCATCGCCTTGTAATCGAACGGCATATAGCCAACCTGGCAGCCGATCGAATCTGCGAAGCGCCCGGTCAGGCGATAAGTGAGATAGCCGGACAAGAGCAGGTACTTGTGAGTGCGCTTCCACACGTCTGGCTCGTGCGTCTGGATCCAGTTGCCCTCCGCTTGGGACTGCAGGTACGCCACCGTCTCGGTCATACCGGCCAAGCTGAACCCAATGCCCCACAATCCGCCCACCGGCTTGAGCCCATCGGTGCGGCGCTGGTCGAGCCAAACAATCGCAGGCCGCAACGCCTTTCCTTGGGCGTCGACGTTCACCACCGTGGAGCGTTGCGTGGTTAGGGCCACCCCACCAATGGCCGCCCGCGGCAGCGTCGTCGTCGACCACAGCTTCTGACACGCCTGGCAGATGGCCGTCCAGAAGTACTCCGCGTGCTGCTCGGCCCAACCGGGTTGGCTGGAAAAATAGGCCTCGATCGGCACGCGCGCGCCGGTGATCAAGTTACCTTTCAGGTCAAACAGCAGCGCTCTGGCACTCTGGGTGCCCATGTCGATGGAGAGAATGTGATCACCCCCCATGCCAACCTCCTTCCGACAAAACTAGGTGTGGTGCGTCCGCCGTCTCCATGCCAAGGCGATCACAATCGCCAGGAGCGCCAGCAGGACGGCCCCCGCACCCACGCGTGTCGCTCTCTTCGGCCGCGAGGGCGGCTCCTGCATTTGCCTGGCGCGCGCCTCCTCAAGGAGTGGCTTCCACCCCGGGATCGCGTCTCGGTCGGGAAGACTGTAGTGATCCCGCCACAGAGCCAGGTAGGCCGATTCCTCCTGCTGCCAACGAGCATCATCCCACCCTAGCTCCGGCTGGCAGATCGCTCGAATGCGAGGCAGGATTGCCTTGGCTCCCTCAGGCAGCAGGTGCCCGAGGCGCACGCGTCGCAGGAGAAGGTCATCCAGGTGCACCACGCCCTCGGCGCGCGCTGCCCACCGCAGCTCGGCCCACAAGTAGGGCGTTCCAGGGACTTCGGTCATCTCTCCTGGGCCGGCAGCCCTAACCAGGCTGGGTGCCCT
Source organism: uncultured Chloroflexia bacterium (assembly GCA_963701775.1). Lineage (GTDB taxonomy): Bacteria > Chloroflexota > Anaerolineae > JAAYZQ01 > JAAYZQ01 > DAOQVR01. The sequence goes on along the minus strand of CAVPBH010000015.1, from coordinate 266,820 downwards.
CGCTGAGTAGCGCCCCAATAGCCGCCGCCTCTCGGCGCCGCTCACACCTTCCGACTCCGGCAGATCGCACTCGACACGGTCAAGTACGGCCACCTGATCACTCAGGGGCTGCAGGTCTAGGAAGCCGGTGCCGCAAGGCGTGCAGGGCATCCAGGGCAATGAGCCGGAAGGTGGTTAGCTTCCCGCCCGTTACGGTCAGCAGACCGCCCTCCTCCCAGACCACATGGTCACGCGATTCCTTGGATGGATCGGCCTTGCCTGACCCGACCACGGGCCGCACACCGGCAAACGTTGAGATGATGTCATCGAGGGTCAGTCCGAGCGACGGAAACTGGGCCTCCACGGCCGCCATCAGGTAGGCGACCTCCTCTGGCTGAATGGTTGGCTCTGCGTCGAGCGGCTGGTCGTGATCTACGTCGGTGGTGCCCACCAGAGTGATTCCTTCCCAAGGGAAGATGAACACCGGGCGCCGGTCCACCGGGTGTAGAAAGCTGATCGCCTGCGCGACAGGCAGCCTCCAGCAAGGAAAGATCAGATGACTGCCGCGCAAGGGCCGGATGGCAGGCGCACCCCCTACCCCGCCGCGAAGCTCGTCAGCCCACGCACCCGTCGCGCTGATGACCGCGCCCGCATGAACCTCCATCTCGCGATCGCCCACCAGGTCGTGAAGCCGGACGCCGCAGACCTGGGCGCCCCGTTCGTCGCCGTCGAGCAGCAAACCATCCGCTTCGACGTAGTTGAGCGCCGTTCCGCCGGCGGCAACCGCTTCCAGGATCACGCGCAGGACCAGCCGGGCATCATCTGTCTGGGCGTCTCCGTAGCGAAACCCCCCTTCCAGGCCATCCTGTGCCAGGTGCGGCGCCAGTAGCTGAAAGTCCAGGGCGCTGTAGTGCCGGTGACTCCAGTGCAATGCCAGCAAGTCATAGACCGTCAGTCCCGCCGAGTAAGTCCAGCGCCCCGGGTGATCTCCCTTGTAGGTGGCCAGCAGGAAGCCGAGTGGGTCGATCAGCCCCGGGCCCTCTTCAAGCAGCCGCTCCCGTTCGTGCACCGACGCCCAGGTGAGCCCAAGCTTCCCCTCTTTCAGGTAGCGAAGCCCTCCATGGACCAGTTTGGAAGACCGGCTTGAAGTTCCCCAGCCAAAGTCACGCCGTTCCACGAGCAGGCAGTGCAGGCCGGCACGCGTGGCCTCGCGCAGGACGCCGGCGCCCGTGATCCCACCTCCAACCACTATCAGGTCCCAAGGCTCACCGAGCCTTTCCCAGACCGCTTCGCGCCATCCCTTCACCCACACGCTGCACCTCCTCTCTGCTGCCCGCCACCCTAGAGCAGCAGCTTACCGGGATTCATGATCCCCTGAGGGTCGAAGCGGCCGCATAGATCGGCAAGAACAGCCATGCCAAGCGGTCCCTTCTCCTCGGGCAAGTACGCCAGGTGATCGGTGCCGACGCCGTGCTGGTGGCTGATAGTGCCACCATGCGCAACGACAACCAGGCTGGCTGCCTCTTTCAGCGCGCGCCAACGCCCCAGCGTCTCGGCGGCGTCCGCCCTCCGATCCCCCGTCGACGCAATCCGGAACAGGTACGTGGTGTAGATGCTCGAGCCGTATGGATACAGGTGCGAGAGATGGGTGAAGACGTGCACCCGCTCCCCGGTCGCATCGAGTCCACGCCGCAGTACCTGCTCAAGTGCCTCGACAAGCCCGGGGACCGCGCTCCAGGATACCGCCGTCTCCAGCGTGTCGATCGCGTAGCCGAGCTCCCAAAGCGTGTTCCTGAGGTAGGGCGTCCGAAAGCGCGACTTGTGCCACTGCTTACCGAAGGTCTCCCCCACGTGGACTCCTCCGTGTGCGCGTGCGATGGCTGTGGCCTGTCTCACGGTGGCTGCGACCATGCCCTCTCGTCCAACACAACCCAACAACAGCATGCACTTGTCCTCCCGCACTCCGCGGAGCGACAGCAGTCCTTCGAGCGCATGGATGACTCGCTCGTGCCCTGCCAGGGCAAGGTTCGTCTGCGTCTCCACTGTCGTGCTCAGGCGCGCCATGCACAACGGAAGCCGTGCCTGCATGATCTCACGGACGGCGTCCTGTCCATGCTCAAAGTCGCGGAAGAACAGCCCGTGGAACTCCTCGCGCTGTGGAAGCGGTGCCACACGCACAGTTGCCTGAGTCAGGATCCCCAGCCGGCCCTCGGATCCCAGCACAGCCTCACGGAGGTCCGGCCCCGCCGCCGAGGCGGGGAAAGGCGGCAGGACAAGCGTCCCGGCCGGCGATTCTAGACGCCCTCCGGCAAATAGCCTCTCGATGCGGCCGTAGCCAAGCGACTGCTGGCCGCTGGACCGGGTGACGATCCACCCTCCCAGCGTCGAGTACTCAAACGACTGCGGATAGTGGCCAAGCGTGCAGCCCCGCGCTCGAAGGTGTGCCTCCAGATCGGGTCCACAGACCCCCGCTCCGAACGTCGCCAGGTGGCTCGTCTCATCGAAGCGCAACATGCGGTTCAGGCGACTGAGGTCAATCGTCAGGATCGGTGACCCGCCGGCCACGGCATTGATGTGCCCGACTACACTTGTGCCACCCCCATAGGGAATGACACAGGCGCCCACCTCTGCCGCATACCGGAGCAGCTCCCGTACCTCGACGTCCTCTTCCGGGTAGGCTACTCCGTCGGGGAATGCGTCGATCTGCCCGCTGCGCAGCGCAATCCAGTCAGGAAGACTGTGCCCGCGTGCATGGCGGAGTCGGACCAACGGCTCCGTGGACACACGAGAGTGAACCGGCAGGCGCGTGGGCGGCACTGCCCCCAGTAGCATGGCTAGATCTGCGTCCTGTGGCGCGGTTCCCACGCCGACCAGGTCTTCGAGAAAGCGGCGTGGTCCTGCATGTAGCGGATAGGTGACCGAGTCGTCTCCCCAACCATTCCAGCGCTTCAATCCTCACCTCCAGCACAGGCGACCTCATCGGCCCTGCCGTTGCTTATGGTCCGGATCGACTATACCACACCTGCCGCAAGGCAGCAAGGGCCTGACCAGCCGCAATGCAGGCCCCCAGTCGCCGGCCCATCACGCGCGCGGCAGTGAGAAGCGAAAGGTGGTTCCCTTTCCCAACTCCGACTCGACGGCGATGTGGCCGCCCCAGTTCTCAATCACTCGCCAGACCGTAGCCATACCGACGCCGCTCCCATGCGCGCTGGCCAACTTCGCATTGGCCGCCCGGAAGAACTCGTCAAAGACGTGCGGAACGTCGTCTGGCGCGATCCCAATGCCCGTATCACTCACCGAGCCGAGGACAGACGTAGCATCCTGGCTCAGAACAACCCGGATACGGCCTCCCGGCCGGTTGTACTTTATGGCGTTGCTGAGCAGGTTCGTCCACACCAGTCTGGCCTGATCGACAGGGACGCGCACCTGGGCAAGATCGGGCTCGACCTCCATCTCCAGGACAAGGTTGTGGCGCACGACTTCTGGTTCCACGAAATCGACCACCTCCTGGAGAACGCCGGCCAGCTGCAGGGGCGCGATGGCTCGTTCCGGCTTCGCGGCTTTGTCCGATTCTCGAATTCGGGACAAATCCAGGAGGTCACGTATCAAGTCCAGCAGCTCGGTGGCGCGCTTTTGAGCGCGGCCGAGCATATCCTCTGTCTCCGCCGGCGTCGTGTAGCCGCCGCGCACCAGCTCCAGCGCGCTGTGGATGGTGGCGATCGGGGCCCGCAGCTCGTGTGTTACCAACACCACGAAGCGCGTGCGCTCCGCATCCACTCGCTGTAGCTCGGTATTCAGGATCGCGAGGTCCTGGCTGCGCAGCCGGCAGGAGGCGTTCGACTCAAGTAGCATTTCATCGCGCTCGCGCAGTCGTGTCGCGATGGACGTCACCAGATAGGCCACAATAAGCAACGTCAGAGTGAGGACAAGCGTAAAGGCCAGCAAGTGGCCTGGATTGCTGTTCATTTCGACACTCACGAACGGCAGGTGGTAGTGCGGAAGCAGGCCAGAATACTCCAAGGCGGCAAGGCCCCAGACCAGCAACACGGCAAGCCCCGTCATAAGAAGGCTGACCTTGCGCTGGAGGAGAATGCAGGCGATGATGACGTGGAAGATGAAGAACAGCACAATCGGGTTCTCTACCCCGCCCGAGAAGTGAACCAGGATCGCCAAGGCGGCGAGATCGAGCCCGATCTGGGCAGATGCCAGCGCCGTTGCCTGCCGGAGACGATCGTCTCCGGCTCTAACAATCCGCACGGAGCGCAGGTTCAGGGAGAGGAGGATGTTGTAGACGGCAATTGCAGCGGTCACGGCAAGCAGCGAGGGCGCTGGCAACTCGGCTGGGAGCCAGAGCCAGCCGGCAATGACCACGGCAGCCGTGCCAGCCACCGCGATCCATCGCAGCCTGATCAGCCACCCAATGCGTGCGACGAGCTCAGATTGGAATGGGATCTGATCTTCCATCACGGTTCCTCCCTATGGGTAGATCACCTCCACGCGCGGCAGGCCTTGCCCGTCGTCGAGGAGTCTTGGCTGTATCTCCCCGTCAATCCAGAAAGGCCACAGCTCTGCCTGCACCAATCCTTCGTGCGTGACGAGCACGCGCAGTAGGTCGCCCCGCATGGCAGACTGGAGTGGAATGTCGAAAAGCGCGTTCCCCAGACTATAGACAATCAGAGCACCGCGGTACCGCTCCACTGCCTGCGTAACGTGCGGGTGGTGCCCCACAACCAGGACGGCTCCCGCATCGATGGCCGCATGGGCAACGGTCACCTGCGTCGTAGAAGGCGTCCGCGAGTACTCCTTGCCTGCATGCAACACTACTACGACCACGTCTGCCTGGCCGCGCGCAGCGCGGACGTCCTGAGCCACGCTCTCCGGGTCGCTCCACGCGACGAGGTCCGACTCTGGCATGTCCGCCGAGCCTTGCCAGTAGCCCCCTGCATAGGCCAGCACGGCAACCCGCACACCGTTCAAGTCGAATAGCGCAGCTCTCCGCGCATCCGCTAGCGTTCGCCCCGCCCCAACCACGGCGATGTTCGCCTGCCGAAGGGCAGACAGAGTATCGTCCAGCGCACCATTGCCAAAATCCAGTGTGTGGTTGTTGGCCAGGCTGACGAGATCAAAGCCAGCCTCGACCAGCGTCTCCACCGCATCAGGGTGCGCACGGATGACGTACAGCTTTTCCAGCGCCGTGCCCCGTGTGCTCAGCACGCATTCCAAGTTGGCCATCGCCAGGTCGGCGTCGCGCAGCAAGTGCCCGATTCCTGCCCAGGGATAGCCAGCGCCATACCGCTCGATCTGCAGCTCCATCGAGCGGCCCGGGACCACGTCGCCCAGGAAGGCCAACACGGCTCCGGAGCTAGGCAACTCGCCACCGGCCATCGGGATCGCGTCAGGCGGCACCGCCGTCGCCAACAGCGGCGCCAATCCCGGGACGTTCAGGCGGGGCTTGACGGGCGCCCCCGCGATGGCAACAAGCCTCCAGGCATTCAGGTCGGCCAGCACCAAGCCGCTTGAGACGAGGCCCGAGCTGCCGGGCAATAGCTCCCAGACCGGCAGCCCGGCCTGCACGGTCGCCCGCAGCCGCCCCTGCCCATCGTACGCGAGAATGCGCCCATCTGCCAACCCGACCAGGATCTCGCCCGAGCCGTCGAGGTCAAGGTCAAGTACAGCGACGGCGCCCGCGGGTGAGGGCAGCGCCAGCCGCCACAGCCACGCCCCCTCGACCGACAGCATAGAGACCTCGGGAGTGGCGCCTCCGTTGGCTGCCACGATCACGGGCCTATCCTCCGCACGGAGCCGTACCGCGCGCCAAACCGGGCTGCCCTCGCCCAGGTCCACCTGCCAGCGCAGGGCGCCGTCACTCGCCAGTGCAACCAGCCGGCCATCCTGCACTCCCGCCAGCACGACACCCTGCTCACCTTCGGCGGCGCCCGAGAACTCGCTTGTGCCCAGCCGTGTGACCGGCGCACCAGCGGAGAATCGCCAGAGGCTGCCCCCCCCGGCATCGAAGGCGCGAATGTCGCCGGCCATCGTGGAGGCGATGGCGACGCCCGGCAGAGCCGCTATACCGGTCACCCTGCTTTCCAAATCCGCTTGCCATCGAACGCGCTCGTCCCGAGCCGCAGCGGCAAGCAGGGTCAGTCGCTGGTCCCACCCTCCCGCCAACAGGCCTTCTTCGAGGGCGCCTGACAGCGCTGTGACACGCGTTCCGAGGCTGTGTGACCACAGCCTCTTGCCCGACGCATCGAGAAGCGTCACCGTTCCCGCGTCATCGCCAGCAGCCACCTCGCCACCTGGAAGGCTGGCGAGCGCATAGACCGGCCCCGCCATCCGCGCCTTCCAGCGCCGCTGGCCGTCCGCCGAATAGGCGTACACAACACGATCGAGCGAAGAAAAGTAGTAGCGGGCCAGCCCGTCGATCTCGGCTGCGAGGCCCGCCGTGATGTGCGTGTCGACGCTGGTGAGAGGCTGCAGCCACAGAGCAAGGCTTGCGCCATTGGCGGCTGGCAGCAGAGCCGGCGCCTCGGGCACGGGAGTAGGAGAAGGAGGGAGCGTCGCCGTCGGCGTCGGAGTTTCGGTCGCGGTTGGGGGGGGGCTTGGGGTGATCGATAGCGTCACTTGTGGCACCGGAGATGCCGCGGCCGAGGCGGCGGCATCGCTCGCCCGGGCCACAGCCTGCGTGGCCTCCATGCCGGCCGTAGCCAGAGCCGTGCCCGGGGGATCCGTCAACACAGGCCGCGAGCAGCTCGCCAGGAGTCCTGCCAGCAGAAAAAGCCACAGCAGCCGGATCGGGCGCCTGATCACGGCGGCCGCTCTCACCGGCCGGGTGCCCTTGTGCCCGGCCGTCAAGCGCCGTCCCGCCATGACCGCACGGCGCTTAAGAAGTTCCCGATGAGACGCCCGGCCAGGTCATCGTATTCCCGGTAGCCGGTCGCGACCATCTCCTCGATATCATAGCCGCGATCGGGAAGCGTCTTGGCCGCGCGAATCACCCCTTCCGCAATCACGGGATCGTACTGCGGGTTGAATTGCACGCCCCACACCGGCTTCCCTTGCAGGCGAAAGACTTGCACAGGGCAGCGCTCACTGGACGCCAGCAGGACGGCGCCCTCGGGCAGGCGCGTGACCTGGTCACCATGCCAGAGAAAGGCATAGAAGCTCTCGCCTAGCCCCGCTAGAAGTGGATCGTCCCGTCCCGCCTCATTGACCGCCACGGGCAACCAACCGATTTCCCAGCGGCCTGCACTCACTTGTCCGCCCAGCCAATGTGCCAAGAGCTGGTTCCCAAGGCAGATGCCCAGGATTGGGATCTGCGCCTCCAGTGCGACCATCACCCGCTCACGCTCCGCCTGGAAGATGGGAAGCTCGAATTCGTCAGGGCCATACTCTCCCCCGGCAAAGACGACTGCGTCGTACGCGGCGAGATCGGGGACGGCTTCTCCCTTGTCAACCCGGACGTTGGTGGACGTGAGGCCAAAGCGCGCTAGGACGCCATCGACCACCAGCGCTCGGTAGGGACCATGTATGAGTGAGACAATGCTCAGCGGCTGGTTCGTGCTGGTGGGAGTGGGGCTTGGAGTCGCACTGGGAACCAGCGTGGGCGTAGGCGTCGGGGTGGTAGTCGAGGTTGGCGTGGGTGTCGCGGTGGGCGTCCTCGTGGGAGTCCGTGTAGGCGTCTGTGTCGGCGTCGCGGTCAGAGTCGGTGTTGGCTCCGGGCTGGGCGTGGGACTTGCCGGTAACGCCTGGCATGCCGCCAGCACCGCGCCCAGGCCCGCCAACTGGAGGAACGCTCGACGTGTGACTCTGCGGCTCGGTGGGCTGGACATGGGCCGGGCTACACAGGCCTCCGCCCGACGGCAATCATCCGCTCGCTCTCTCCGGTAAACTCGTCCAGATCGTGCGAGCCATAGATCGCCTCGACCTCGAATCCGGCATGCCTCAGCAGCAGATCCATCTCGGCACGAAAGATGTACCGCAGGTCAAAGGGATAGATGGTACGGCGCACGTTGCCCGCCTCATCCACCTCGTCGATCAAGTACGTGGTCTGGATGAGCTGCCGTCCTCGGTCTACCCTTCGGGAAAACTGCTTCATCAATTTGTGGCCCGTCTCCGGATCCACCAGCACCTTCTCCAGAGTGAGCTGGCCGGGCGGCTCAAGAAGCCTTCCCAGATCGGGGTTGAACACATCCAGCAGCACCAGTCCGCCCGGATTCAGGCACCGGAAGATGCCCCTCAAGGCTCCAAGCTGATCTTCCAGGGTCAGAAGGTGCAGAAACGAATTCAGGACGCAGAAGGCCAGGTTGTAGTGCTCCTTCACCTGAAGCGCCCGCATGTCCTGTTCCAGGAGGGTGACGCGCTTCTCCAGGCCTTCTTCTTGCAGCTTGCGTTGCGCGTGACCCAGCATCGCCGGCGACGAATCCACGCCTGCCAGGCGGAAGCCCCGGCGTGCCAGCGGCAGAAGCATCCGCCCCGTCCCGCAGCCAAGCTCCAGGACAGGGGAGCCGCATCGCTCGCAGAACTGCTCGATGAGCAAGAGATCGTCGTCCCGGCCGGCCAGATCCAGGTCATAGAATGGCGCGAAGGCTGAGTACAGGTCCATTGCGCCGCAGTCTATCATGAAGGAGGCGATCGGGCAAGAGCCTAAACGAGGAAGGCCCTCCCGGCTCCCTTCGGCGCAGGATACCGGGATTCGATTTGCCGCCCCCCTTTCCCCTATGCTATACTGCCAGAAGTACACGGGCGTATTCAGGAGCGACATCACTGCCAAGGAGGAGGACCTATGGGAGCCGCTGACACTGTCGATCATGTATTGGTGGACTCCAAGACCCTGCAGTCGCGCGTAGCTGCGCTCGGGCGTGCAATCTCAGCAGACTATGCCGGAAAGGACCTGGTGCTCCTCTGCGTCCTGAAGGGCGGTGTCGTCTTCCTTACAGACCTCATGCGGCAGCTCACCATACCCCACGAAATCGAGTTCATGGCCATATCGAGTTATGGGTCCGGCGTGCGAGAAAGCTCGGGCGCGGTCCGCGTCCTCATGGACCTCGAGACCGACATCCAGGGGCGCGACATCCTCATCGTGGAGGACATTGTCGACAGCGGACGGACCATGACCTACCTGCTGCGAACCCTTTGGGCCAGGAAGCCGGCTAGCCTCGGGGTCTGTGCTCTGCTCAACAAGCCCAGCCGGCGCGTGGTCGACGTGCACCTGGACTATGTGGGATTCGACATCCCGGACGAGTTTGTCTTGGGCTATGGGCTGGACTGCGACGAAAAGTTCCGCAACTTGCCCTATGTGGGTGTGGTCAAGCCTGGCTGCTAGAAGCAAGAAGCCTCCCGCAGGGCTGGCCCTGCGGGAGGCTCGGTAACACCGTCCGTTCTGCTACTGCTCCAGGGAGAACACCACCTGGACCTGGTAGCTGACTTCGACCTCACCCACGCTGACGGACGCATCGGCGCCCATGCCGTAAGCTCGCTCGACGGCCACGGGGTAGCTGCTGCTGCCGACAACCTCGCTGATCGACACGATCGAGCCCACCTCGACTCCGGCCAGGCCGGCCAATTCCTGCGCGCGGGCCTGGGCATCGGCCACGGCCTTGCCACGGGCCTCGGTCAGCGCCGACTTGGTGTCGTCGACGCTAAAGCTCACGCCCCAGATGTTATTGGCCCCAGCTTGCACCACGGCATCCAGCACGCTGCCCACCTTCGACAGCTCACGGATCGTGACCGTGACCATGTTGGTCACACGGTACCGCGGCTTGCTCGCAGCCTCTCCGCCTTCCGGAGTAGGCAGCCCGCTCTGCTCTACGCTGATGCTATAGTTCTGCGTCTGGATCTCCTTGTCCGCGATATCCAGCGCCTTCAAGGCCGCCAGGATGGCATCCATCTTGCCGTTGCTTTCCTTCACGGCGTCGCTGACCGTATCGGCCACCGTATCCACCCCGACGCTTACCTGGGCGATGTCCGGCGCAACCCGCGCCGAACCCTGACCCACGACCGTGATCACTCTCCCGGCATCCACCGCCGGCGTCGCCGCCTGTACCGTACTCCCGTTTCGCCCATATAGCCAGGCACCAGCCAAGCCGGCCCCGGCCAGGAGCACGACCGCCAAGACCACCAAACCTACACGCTTCATTTGAACCTCCCGTTGATATGGTTTCTGCTGCTCCGCGCTCTGTTTCCCTCGCGCGTATCCTGTAGACGTCAAGGCATGCAGTTTGGTTCCACAGGGGTGTGGGGCAATTGGAGCCTATCAGAAGGACAGGAGCCAGTCGCTGAGCTCTGCGACGCCACGGAAGGTTCGTTCGGCCCGCGGCAGCTTCTCAGGCGGTAGAGTCGTCTCCAAGGCGACGCAGGCCATCCCGGCACCCAGGGCAGATTCGATCCCCATCGGGGCATTCTCAACCACCAGGCAATGAGAAGCCGGCAGGCCCAACAGGTAAGCAGCCAGTCGATACGGCTCCGGGTCGGGCTTGCCTCTCGCAGTATCCTCGGCTGTCACCACCACGTCGAACAAGTCCGCGATCCCAAACTGCGCCAGGACGCTCTGGACGTTGCTCCGGATGCCCCCGGTGACCAGCCCCACTCGGTAACCTCTGCCCCGCACGTCATGGAGCAGCTGCAGGATGCCGCGGATAGGCTGCGGCCGCAGATACTGAAGGTAGAGCGCTCGCTTGGTCGTCGACAACCGCACCACCTCTGGCAGCGTGCTCTCCCGGCCGAGAGCTGTCTCCACCAGGAGCCGCGCCATCGGCTCGGTGGGCATACCCTCCTTGAGTGCCAGGTCGTCGACGGCCATGGCGATTCCCAGTGGGGCGAGCGTCTCCTGCCACGCCTGGAGGTGAGCGGAGAAGGAATCCAGCACCACTCCGTCAAAGTCAAACAGGAGCGCCGCAGCCGGCGCCGCCGGCCGGCGGACGTAGCGCCCCAAGTCGAGGAGACGGGAAATCCGCGGGCAGGGCTGCTCCTTTGACCGAAAGCCATGGTCCACAAGCACCGCGTCCAGCCCCGCCGCCCAGGCCCCTTGGATATCGTCGCCAAAGTGGTCGCCGACGTATAGCAGACGCCGGCGCGGCAGGCCAAGCCGGTGGACGGCGAGATCGAAGATGCGGGGGTCTGGCTTCGCCAGCCCAACTTGTGCCGACGTAATGACGAACTCAAAGCAGTCGAGCACGCCAAGCTGGGACAGCAGCGTCTCCAGCCCTCCGGTAAAGTTCGAGATCACACCCAGCCGCAGCCCCATGGCTTGCAGCCTATCAAGAGTTGGATGCACGTCGTCCAGCAGCCGATCGAACCGGTTTCCTCGGAACCCCCGGTACATGGCGGCCGCAAGCTCTGGCTTCTCGGGCCAGACCAAGGCAAATACGCTCCGCCAGAAACCCTCGAGACCTGCCTCGCTGGCCCCCACGCCCTGTGCGCGATCGCGCTCGGCACGGATGACCGATAGGAATCGCTCGTACAGCCGCTGTCCGTCTTCAGACCCTGCCGGCAGCCCAACGTCCTTGAGGAATTGCCGGAACGGCTCGGCATCGACAAAGCCGATCAGCGTGCCGCCAACGTCAAAAAGCACCGCGTCGTAGCGCAGCCCTTTGACATCGGCTGGACCAGCCGAACCAGTAGGTCCGGTGTCTCGGGTATTCATTGCACTTCTCGAAGCAACAAGTCGAGTGCCCGGCGGCACTCGCCATCAGCCGCTCGGCCCACCGCCCGCAATGGCCCTCGCGCGCGGCTACTGCGCCTTCTGCCCTGGCACCAGGCAAAGAACGTGGACGAACAGCAGCAGTTGGAAGACGCGCCCCACGAGCAGCGCCTTGCTCTGTTCCGGCACGCCGGCGTCGTGCGCCGGCGCCAACAACGACTGGACCATCTGCCAACGCTGCCCATCGGGCATCTCCGGCTGCATCTCGTGTGAGACTTTCCACAGAACTCGGGCCAAGAACCACGCCGCGTTGCGGTGCACCAGCCCGGCCTCCACCTGCCAGGCTTTCACGTACTGGCGGCTGGCTGCGACCATCAGCCCTTCTCCAAGCCCTCCCGCCAGCAGCCGCTGCCACAGTTTCTCATCCTTGTTGGCCACCAGGTTCTCGACGGCCACCATTCCCACTGCACCAATATCGAGGCGCGAAGCCAGCTCACTGTAGTCGCGCGCCGCGATCTTGCTCTCCAGTTCGCACAAGTATGCGTGGAACTGGCCCGCGATCTCGAGCGTGCGCTCGGCCGCAGGACCGCCGACTCCAGAGGCCAGAAGCGATCCCTGCAGCTCCAGCAGGGCAGCCGGACTCGGCCGCTGCAAGACCACCTGAAGCGCCTCGAGCATGCTTTTCATGGTCACCTCCTACGGTGGCTCACCATACCCGGCAGATCAGCCCTTTCAGATACGCGGACTCGGGGAAAGTGAGGAGCACCGGGTGGTCAGGTCCCTGGGCAAGATACTCCAGGATCTGCCCCTCCCGCCTGGCGTCTATGCTCGCGCCAAAAACGATCTTCTGGAAGAGGTCTGCGCTCACTAACCCAGAACACGAGAAGGTCGCCAGGATCCCTGCCGGGCGCAGCAGTTGCATCGCCAGCAGATTGATATCCTTGTAGCCGCGGCTCGCTGCAATGACCTGCGCCTGCGAGGTCGCGAACTTGGGCGGGTCGAGGATTACGACGTCAAACGACCGCCCTTGGTCCCGGTAGCGCCGCAGGACTTGGAAGGCATCGCCCGCAACCATTTCCTGAGGCGCGCAGCCGTTCAGCCGGACATTCTCAACGGCGAGGGCCAGCGCATCGGCCGAGCTATCGAGGTTCGTGACCGACGCTGCCCCCGCCTTGGACGCGTACACACCGAATCCGCCGGTGTACGCAAAGACATTGAGTACATCCACTCCTGCGCAGTGTGAAGCGACCTTCAGCCGGTTCTCACGTTGGTCGAGGTAGAAACCTGTCTTGTGCCCGCGCGTTATGTCTACTGCGAACCGGTGGCCATTCTCGGCAATCTCCACCCTGTCGGGTGGCATGTCGCCCCGCACCAACCCGCTTTCCAGTCCCAAGCCCTCCTTAAGGCGCACGTCGGCGTCGTCCCGCGCAAAGATCCCGGCTGCCGGCACCAGGCCGGCAATCTGCGCAGCCAGCTCATCGCGACGGAGCGCCATGCCCAGCGTCAGGCACTGCATCACCAGCCACGGCCCATACCGGTCCACGACCAAGCCGGGCAGACCGTCGGATTCGGCGTTGACGATGCGATAGGCGTCGGTGTAGGGGTCATCGATGAGGCGAGATCGGCCCTGCAGGGCGCGGCCCAGCAGACGCCTCCAGAACGCACCGTCCACCTTTTCGTCGGGGTTCCAGGAGAGCACCCGCACGACGATCTGCGAGCGGCGGTTCAGGTAACCCGTTGCCAGGCATGCGCCCGAGGCGTCGCACACATGGACGATGTCACCGTCTTTGGCCGTTCCCTGGATGCGCTCTATCGCCCCAGAAAAGACCCAGGGATGGCGCTGGCGCACCGGCTTATCACGCCCGGGCTTTAGTATCACTCGTGTCGTCGGCTGATTCATAGCGCTGTCTAGCATGGGCCTGCGGGATAGCCAAGCCGGCTCTTTGCCCTGCCGCGCCTACTCACCCTCGCCCCAACCGGTACACCTCAAAACGGGCCATGGCCACGACGGCCGGGATCGCGATAACCGCGTTTCGGTCCCACTGCCTCACGTCGTCCGGCAGCTCCTCCCACACCACAAGCCAGGGGGATATCCTGCGCTCGATGTCGCGTTCTTTCCCATACACCCAGCCCGCGAGGCGCCGCTCCGTCATCCAGCGCTCGTGCTCCATCTTGGCCATGATCCCGATTTCGTCCACCGAGAACGTGAACGATGCCGGCTTGCGGCTCGCCGGGACCGGCCTCAGGCTACACCCAATCCGGCGCAGCTTGGCCTCGATCGAATCTGCCTGCTGCCGGCACGATTCGCGCAGTCCCTCGTCCAGCTCCGCCCAGGGAAGCATCGACGGATCATCCGCCGGCTTGATATCCTTCTGCGTCAGCCGGTAGTGCTCCTGGACCGCCTCGCCCAACTGCTCCCGTGCCGCACCGAGGAGCGCATCGCGGAGCATGAGCCGCGTAAACACGTCGGCGTCCACATGCAGTGCCATCTGCTCGCCCGGCGGCAGGGCCGCCTGCTCAAACCGGCGGCGCCCGGACAGCATGCTCATGTCCAGGATCGCTTCCATTGACCGCGCGCCGTGCCTGTACTGAGGCACTCTCAGCAGCGCCCGCAGCACCCCTTCGTCAATGCGTGCCTGCCCCCGGCTGTCCAGGATGTGCCTGGCCTTCCGCTCGATCAGTGAGCGCAGCAGCATCGCCCGCCGAACCACATGGGTAGCGTCGTTTTCGTCGACTGGGTTTGGGCCCAGGATGTTGACATGCCCTCGCAGCCTGCTGACAAAATCAGGCCCCTTGGCAGCCCGGAAGCGCTGCTCTGCTGCCAGCGCCGCATCTGTCGCCCCGACTGCCTGGTCTATGTGGGCAAAGGCCTGGAAGCTATGGCAGGTCCCGCCGGCAAAGACAAAGATGGCCTTACCAATGGGATGCAGTGCCTCTCCGTCGCGGAATTTGCCGTCCTGCATCGGAGCCAGGAAGTACTTTAGCCAGCCGAGCTCGCCGTCAAAGGGTGTGTCGAACTCGTCAAAGAACACCAGCGGCACGACACCCTCCAGCACCTTGTCCTGGACGATGTGAAACGCACGCGTCAAGTCATCAGGAGATCGGAACTGCGACAGGTTGAACTCCAGGGGCTCGACCCGGCGCTGGCTGGCGCTCCGTGCCACCTCGGTAACACTGAACGACTTGCCCGATCCCGGAAAGCCAAAGACGGCGATCGACAGCGGGCGCGCCGACTCGCCGCTCAGGTACTCGTCCATCAGGTTGCGGATGGTCCGCAGGCCCTCTATCTCCGCGCGATCCGCCGTACGCAGCCGTCCAAAGCGCGCCATGGGCACCCCTCTCAGCGCCTCCGTTTGGCCCAGGCGGACCAGCTCCTCAGCCACCTCTTCCAGCACGGCACCCTGCACATCCTTCAGGATGCACCAGTAGGCCGGATCGGGCGGCTCGGGCTTGGTCGGATTGGGAACGGTGACCTCGGCCAGGTACCACGCCCCGGTATCCTGCGCGGCGAGCAGCACCTCGGGCCGGGGAAAAGCCTTGATCTCACCCGTCACCCTGACAGCTTCGTCCTTTGCCGCCTGGACCCCTCTCGCTTCCCCAGGCTGTCCGTAGCCCAGCTCCAGTAGCTTCCGCCCGGCGCGCAGGCCCGCCAGGATCCCCGCACCCATGCGGCTGCCCAGGCTCTCCGAAACACCGCTCCCTGAAGGGCAGACGAGGCCCAGCGCAAGTGCCGCCACAAAAGCGTCAGAGTACCCTTGCATCTGCCCCTGTATCGTGTCGCCAAAGCCACCTTCAATCTGGCCGGGATCGAAGAACAGGCGCGCCACCATCCCCGCCGGACCTGAGCTATAGCACAGCGCACCCTCCAGGCCCAGGCGCACCACCAGGTGCCGCGCGTTGGCCAACTCGGTCAGGGCTGGGTTGCAGGCCATCTGCCACAGCAAGTCCTTCGCCGTTCGCTCCCACGACAGCCGGCGGCTGATGTTCACACCAAACGCGCGCAGATGATCGGCATTCACTACGATCACAAGCCGCTCAGGATCGCCCTGCCTCACCCTGTTCCAGAGTGCCCCTTCCAGCAGAGGCCGCGCCATCTTATAGACGACTATCGGGCGCGCCCCTTCCTCTCTGATCGCAGCCGGCCAGAACTCGCGGGCCTCGCGGAAGCAGTTGCCGGCGTCGTCGAGAACCACCAGCTCCGCCGCCGGATCGTCGTCTGCAATCGGCAACAGCGTTGGGCCACTCGACCGGCAGCCATAACCGCGAAAGCGGGCGATGCGGTATACTTGCCGCCTATCGCCCGAGCTAGTCGCCGGGTAGGACCCCAGTTCCGCGTATGACTCCAGTACGCCGCTGAGCGGAAGGTCAGCCGCATCTTCCACGTGGGGAGCCAACACCGTGACACCTTCGGCTCTCCGGAGCATCCTGGCAAGTAGCAGGGCGCCCCCGGGAGCCGCAGCCCAATGCGATCCCTCGTACAACTCCCAGTTCTGGCCTTCGTCGCCGGCGGGGGAGTGCCAATGCAGCCAATCGACACAGATGTCACCGGCGACCACGATCTTGGGGGTGCAGCCATCCATAGGATCCTCCCTGGATCTACTCCATCAGAAATCGCGAGGCCCCCATACCCTCAGGGCAGTGAAGAGGCCTTGTCTCGAGCCTGCCACAGGTCAAACGAGTTTCCCAACAGGCGTCATACTACAGCACATAGACCTGCATGTCAATTGCCAGGCAGCCGCCATGTGGGGCGAGCTGAGCTGGCCTTGTGCGGGAGCCCTGAAGCATGCTGGACTATGGCCCGTTCCCACCCGCTGGAGCCGCCGCGCCGGCGACCTCACGTCCAAAGGCGAGTGGATCCACGGACGATAGGCTACGCAATTTCAAGTCGAACCTGCACCTCGCGCTGCCCGTCGCGCGGCAGGGGCACTACATCTCCTTCGACCATCTCTCCGTCGACGATCAGTCGCGAGACACCTTCAGCGCCGGCTCGCTCCACCGTGATCTCGTAGGTCACGCCTCGGAACACCCGCCTGGCTCGAAAGCCATTCCAGCCACCGGGCAGCACCGGGCTGATCCGCAGACCCTCATAGTCCGGCCGGATACCCAAGATCCACTGGCTGATCGCCACAAAACTCCATGCGGCGGTGCCCGTCAGCCACGAGTTCTTGGCCTCACCGTGGTTGGGGGAATCCTTCCCGGCGATCATCTGTGCATAGACGTAGGGCTCGCAGCGATGCACCTCGCTGATTGCCTCCCGGGCTGAGGGGTTCGTACGCAGGTAGTAGTCGAGCGCCTGCTCGCCGTGCCCGGCCATCGCCTCGGCGATCATGATCCAGGGGTTGGTATGGCAGAAGATGCCGGCATTCTCCTTCACCCCAGGCGGGTAGGAAGAGATCTCGCCCAGGCTCAGGTCATAGTGCGTGTAGGCCGGCTGGTGCAGCACCAAGCCGTGGGGCGTGCCCAGCCTCTCGCCCACGGACCTCAATGCCTGGGCGGCACGCCCATCCGCCAGGCCAATGCCCGCCATAATGCAGAGGCCCTGCGACTCGATAAAGACCTGTCCCTCTGGGCATTGGCTCGACCCCACCTTGCGCCCAAAGCTATCGTATGCCCGCAGGAACCACGCGCCGTCCCAGCCGTGGTCATGGACCTTTCGCTCCATCCCCGCGGCCTCTTCCCCCAGCCGCAGGCGATCCCCTTCCGCCCCACGCCGGCCCGCGATGGCGGCCAGCTCGCGCGCGGCCAGGACAAACAGCCCTCCGATAAACACCGACTCTGCCACCGAGTCATCGCCAATCGGCGCCGTCTGGAACGACTCGCCCGGCGAGCGCGAGAAGGTGTTCAGGTTCAGGCAGTCGTTCCAGTCGGCCCGGCCGATCAGAGGCAGGCCGTGCGGCCCCAGCCTCTCCATCGTGTAGCGCACGCTCCGCAGCAGGTGCTCGTAGAGCGGCGCCTCGGACCCAGGCCGGTTGTCGAAGGGCACCGGCTCGTCGAGGATGCCCCAGTCGCCCGTCTCTTTCAGGTAGCCAGCCACGGCCAGGATCAGCCAGTGGGGATCGTCGTTAAAGCCGCTGCCCACCGCGTCGTTTCCGCGTTTGGTCAGCGGCTGGTACTGGTGGTACGCACCGCCCGTCTCCAGCTGGGTGGCGGCCAGGTCGAGCAGCCGCCCTCGTGCCCGCGCAGGCACCATCTGCACAAACCCCAGCAGGTCCTGGTTCGAGTCGCGAAAACCCATGCCTCGCCCGATGCCCGACTCAAAGTACGAAGCAGAGCGCGAGAGATTGAACGTGACCATACACTGGTACGCATTCCAGCAGTTTACCATGCGGTTGACATGGGCATCTGGCGTCTCGACCTGCAAAGTGCCGAGCAGGCCGTCCCAATACGCTCGAAGCTCGGCCAAGGCAGACATCGCACTGCCCGGCTCGAGATGCCGGGCGATGATCGGCTTCACACTCCGCTTGTTGATCGTCTGCGTGCCCGCAGGGTCGAACTTCTCCTCGTCCGGGTTCTCGTGGTAGCCCAGCAGAAAGGCCACGGAGCGGCTTTCGCCCGGAGCTAGCTCCAGACGGACATGGTGCGAGCCGATAGGCGACCAGCCGTAGGCAAAGGAATTGGACGAAGCCCCTAGCTCGACCGCCGCCGGCCGGTCCCAACCGCGGTTTGGCCCCAGGAACGCTTCCCGTTGGGTGTCGAACCCGGCCAAGCCTTCGGAGCAGGCAAAGAAGGCAAAGTGGTTGCGGCGCTCGCGGTATTCGGTCTTGTGGTAGATGACTCCGCCTTCGACCTCTATCTCGGCCAAGTTGTAGTTGCGCTGGAAGTTGGTGGCGTCGTCCTGAGCATCCCACAGGCAGAACTCGACGCACGAGAAAAGCGACAGTCGCGACCTCGTATCGCGCCGGTTCGTCAGGGTGAGCTGCCAAAGCTCCAGGTCCTGGCCCAACGGGACGAGGTACAGGATCTCAGCCCGGACGCCCTGGTAGGTCGAGCCGATGATCGTGTACGACAGCCCGTGGCGGCAGGCATACTCCTCTACGGGCCGGCACGTCGGCTGGTAGGTCGGCGACCAGTACTCCCCCGACTCGTCGTCCCTCAGGTACAGGTATCGCCCGCCCGTGTCCAGCGGTACGTTATTGTACCTGTAGCGAGTGACGCGCCTCAGCCGAGCATCCCGGTAGAACGAGTATCCCCCGGCCGTGTTTGAGATCAACCCAACATACGCCTCGCATCCCAGGTAGTTGATCCATGGCAGCGGCGTGTCAGGCCGGGTGATGACATATTCGCGCCGTACATCGTCAAAGCTTCCGAATCGCATGCATGCTCCTCCAGACCAACGTAGCCCTATTCGGCCTTCAGCCTGAACCGGCCGGCTGCACGGATATCCCGCGACGAGCTGCCCACCAGCACCTCGAACTCGCCCGGCTCCCAGACCCAGCCTGCTTTCGCCGGATCATAAAACGACAGAGCCTCAGGAGTCAGGGTAAGGCAGATCGCCTTGCTCTCTCCTTGCGCCAGTGCGACCTTGGCGAAGGCCTTCAGTTCCTTCTCCGGCCGCGCCAGGCTCGATTCGACGTCGCGCACGTAGAGTTGCACTACTTCGCTGCCCGCGCGTGTGCCGCTGTTCCGAACGTCCACACTCACCCGTACGCTCTCACCCAGCCCAACCTCTGCGGCGCTCAGGACCAGGTTGCCGTACTCAAAGCGTGTGTACGAAAGGCCATGGCCAAAGGGGAAGAGGGGCGCGACGTCCTTCTTGTCGTAGTACCGGTAGCCCACCCAGATGCCCTCGCCATACAGCACATGTCCGCTCTCACCGGGGTAGTTGACGTAGGCCGGGTTGTCCTCGAGGCGCCTTGGGAACGTCTCCGGCAGCTTGCCGCTTGGATTTTCGTCGCCGAAGAGCAGGTCCGCGATAGCGTTACCTGCCTCTTGGCCCGGATACCACGCAACGAGCACGGCCGCCACACGGTCGAGCCAGTCCATTTCGACAGGAGAACCGGCATTCAGAACTACAACGGTATTCGGGTTCGCCGCTGCGACCGCTTCGATCAGCTCAGCCTGCCGGCCTGGGAGCCTCATATCCTCCCGGTCAAAGCCCTCACTTTCCCATTCCGCTGTCAGCCCGGCCACTACCACGGCCACATCAGATCGGGCGGCCAAGGCTGCGGCGGCACTCATGGCATCCGCGGAGACAGCCTGCATTCCGCCTAGGCGAAGCCAATGCGAGTCACCGTCGCGCACGAAACGGCACTCGACGACGAGCTCGTGCGCGCGGCCCTTGCTGAGCTGAATCTCAAGCTGGCGCTCGGCCGCGGCTTGGAAATTGTCCCATTCGTCCAGGAGCAGCTGCCCATCGACCAACAGCCGGCTCTCGCCGGCGCTGTCCAGGCTGAGCAGAAAGCGCCCCGTATCGGGCGCCGTGAGAAGGCCCGACAGCCGGACCGAGAAACCGCTCGGATCCAAGCCGGGCTCGCCGAAGCGGGGCCATCCCAGCTCGGTCCTGTCGACGACCTGCATGGACGTGGGTCTACCCGACAGATCGGGATTGGCGTAGAATTCCACGGTGAGGCCCTTCTGAGCGCCATCGGCCGTCGTCAGCCAGTCGACGTCGAGCAGTGGCACTCTCCGGTGAATGGGGCAGCCGATCTCGTAGCCGACCTGCACATGGCTCCCCACCCTCTGCCGGATGCCCTCCAGTGGTGAGACGACGTAGTGAGGACGCACGAAACAGCTTCCCCCTCCCAACACCGCCGGTCGCAGCGCGTTCTCGCCGATGACGGCGATTGACCGGACCTTGCTGGCGTCCAAGGGCAAGACACCGGCATTCTTCAGCAGGACCATCGCCTCCGTAGCCGCTTGCCGTGCCACCTGGCGGTGCTCCGGGCGGTCGATGGCCTCCTCTCGGCGCTCGGCCGGCTGGTCGAACGCCCCTGCCCGCGCAATCGTGCGCAGCAGCCGCCGCACCTTGTCATCGACCACTGCCTCGCTTAGCTCGCCCGACTCGACTGCATGGCCGACCGCCGCCCCCATCCACCTGCCCGGCCCGGGCATCTCAAGGTCCAGTCCGCCCGCCGCTGCTCGGGGGTGTAGGTGCCCCCCCAGTCGGATATGACCAGGCCGTCAAAGCCCCACTCCCCCTTCAAGATATCCAAGAGCAGCCGGCGATTCTCGCTGCACCAGGTTCCGTTCAGCTTGTTGTAGGCCGACATTACCGCCCATGGCCGGGCATCGCGCAGCGCCATGCGAAAAGCCGTCAAGTAGATTTCGTGCAGCGCCCTCTCCGGCACGTCCGAGCTCATGCTCGTCCGTTCAAACTCGGAGTTGTTGCAGGCAAAGTGCTTGATGCAAGCGCCGACACCCTTTCCCTGCACGCCCTTGATGTACGCCGTCGCCATCCTGCCCGCCAGGTAGGGATCCTCGGAGTATGACTCGAAGTTGCGACCGGCGAGGGGGGAGCGCTGGATGTTCACGGTGGGTGCCAGCAGGATGTTCGCTCCCTTGGCGCGCACCTCGTCCGCGAGCGCAGCACCGACACGCCCGACAAGCTCGACGTTCCAGGTCGCGGCCAGCGCAGTGCCGGACGGGAAGCACGCAGAGCGCGGTCCTTCTCCCCCCGGCTGCCGCGGGCGCCATTCGGCCCGTCTGTCACTTTTAGGGCGGGTATCCCGAGCCGGACAATCGGTGCCGTGTGCCATGCATCCGCGCCAGCCAAGAGCGATACCTTCTCCTCGAGGGTCATTTGCCCGATCAGCTTCTCAATACGTTCTTCCATGGTACCTCCTAGAGTGAGTGTGTGCGGAGGTAGTGGATCACCTCGCCTGCATATGCAAAGGCCAGGCAGGTCACCGTGTCAGCACCTCCATAGTAGACGGCTAGTCGGCCAGTTGGTGGGTCGACCAGCGCAGCACACGGAAAGGTCACATTGGGCACATCCCCCACACACTCATAGATCTCGCGCGGGCTGAGCAAGTACGGCCGGGTGCGGCAGATCACCCGCCACGGCTCATCGAGGTCGAGCAGCGCCGCGCCGAAGCTGTAGACAAACCCGTTGCACGATGTGAGCACGCCGTGGTAGATGAGCAGCCAGCCTTCAGACGTCTCAATCGGCGTCGGTCCCGCTCCGACCTTGGTCGATTGCCAGCCGCCCGCAGGGGCCATCACGTGCCGGTGCCGGCCCCAATGGATCAGGTCCGGGCTTTCACTGTAGAAAATGTCGCCGAAGGCGGTATGGCCCGTATCGCTGGGGCGGCTAAGCAGCGCGTATTTTCCGTTTACCCGGCGGGGGAAGAGCACCCCGTTCCGGTTGTACGGCAAGAAAGCGTTCTCCAACTGGTGAAAGGTCTTGAAATCGTGGGTATAGCCCATTCCGATAGTGGGACCGTGGTACCCGTTGCACCACGTAACATAGTAGCGATCCTCCAACCAGCAGACACGCGGATCGTAGGCGTAGACAAACCGGCCGACCTCTAGGTCGTCACACTTGAACTCGATGCGTTTCGGTTCGATTGTCCAGTGGATGCCGTCTGAGCTTGTGCCGGAGTGAAGCTGCATGTCCCTCGTCGTGCTATCACAGCGAAACACGCCCGCAAACGCTTCTTTGAAAGGCACGACGGCACTGTTGAATATGCTATTTGCGCCCCGAACGGCATCGCGGGTGATGATGGGATTCCTGTTGGAACGCCACATCACCTCGTCGCAACCCTGAGGGCGGTCTTCCCAGGGGATGTTCGGCAGCGGCAAACCCTGAACTTCGGTCTTGGCCATGGGTTAGTCCTTTCATCGGCCCGAACAATGAGATCACGTGACTTGATTGGCTGACTCACTGGGAGTACGTGTGGTAGACAGAGCGTACCTTGAGCGCAGCGAGGGCCGTGGTCAGACTCCATCCGGGCGGCAGGGGCGCGGTGACACTGACTACTGCCTGGGCCGGCAGATCGAAGTAGTTGTCACTGAAGACCACATCGGCGCCGGCCAATCTGCACTCGACCAGGCGGGCCAGCGAACACGCCGACAGCTCAATGGAAAGCAGTCCCTCCTGATCGCCACTTTGGTAGTAATCTGCGGATCGCGCAGTGACAGGTGCTTGGTGGGGACAAAGAAAGCTGTCTGCCCGGCCAGGCGCCGATCGCCCAGCCACAACTCGGCCACAAACACCAGATCCCTTCGGGTATCATCATCCAGGAATGCAGAGAAGTCGAGCCGCTCCACAGCCGACACGCCCAATGGCTCCACGTGGGCGGTTTTCTCACCTGTAGCCAACACCTTGCCATCCAGGGTCGTCAGTGCCCAATGCACTGAGCCCTGCCACTCTTCGAGCAGGTCGCTACTCAGATAGATCGACTGGTACGGAGGGGCGTCCTCAATCGAAAGCAGCAGGGGCGCATAGAAGCGGCGGGCGGCGTAGTGCAGGGCCTTCCAGCGGCCAAAATAGTCCAGGCTGGACCACGACGCGACCGGCCAGCAGTCGTTCAACTGCCAGTACAGCGTGCCTGACACGCGCTGGGTATGCCTGCGCCAATGCTCCACCCCATAACGAATCCCTTCGGCCTGCAAGACTAGGCTGAGATACACCAACGACTCGAAATCCTTGGGCAGGCGGAAGGTGTCCAGCATCTGGCCCACCATCAACGAGTTGCCGCTGGCGTTCTTCTGGTGCTGCTCCATGATGTAGGAAGTCATGTTCCAGTCGGGTTCCTCGGCATAAGTGCGGATGGTCTCCAAAGGCGGCAGGGCCTGGAATCCAAACTCGCTCATGAAGCGCGGGTACTGGTTGCGGTACGCCGTGAACGGCTTGCGCCCATGCCAGACATCCCAATAGTGCGCATCGCCCTGAGACTGGCCGTTGGGCGTCTCGAATGGCGTAGCCGAGGAGGGTGAGCTGGGCCAATAGGCATGGTCGGGGTCTTCAGCCGCGCACCACTCTGCCAGCGTGTGGTGGAAGAAGCGGTCATAAGCGGCCTTCAAATCCTGTAGCTCAGGCGTGTCCCAGTTCCACTCGGTCCACCCTTGCTCCATCTCGTTGTTACCACACCACAGAGCCAGGCTAGCGTGGTGCCGCAGGCGCCGGATGTTCTCGACCACCTCAACGCGGATATTCTCGACAAAGTCAGGCTCATCGAGCGGGTAGACGCTGCACGAAAAGATCAAGTCCTGCCAGACAAGGATGCCATAGCGGTCGCAAAGATCGTAGAAGCGCTCGTCCTCGTAAAAGCCGCCGCCCCACACGCGCAGCATGTTCTGGTGCGTCTGGGCGGCAGAACGGATCAGGCCTTCCAGGGCAACATCGGTCAGGCGCGTGGGGAAAGAATCGGCCGGTATCCAGTTGGATCCTTTGGCGAATACGGGCAACCCGTTGACAACAAACGTGAACGAACGCCCCCATTCATCCGGTTGCTGGCGCAGTTCGAGGGTGCGCAGGCCCAGCCGGTATTCGCGCTGATCCAGCAGCAGGTCATCTTGATGCAATTCGACGCTGGCCCGATAGAGCGGCTGCGCGCCGTACCCGTTCGGCCACCAGATTTGTGGATGGGGAATGATCACCCGAAGACTGCTTTCGTCGCCTGGGGTGACTGCTGCCCTGGTTTCGAATACCTGGCCGTCCGGCGCAACCAGGCGCATGGCTAGCGAGCGAGGCGCTTCACCCCAAGCCTCAACGGTGACCAGCGCCTCGACAGTCACCTGGTCGCGGGCGTGCTGCTGGCCCAGGCGGACTTCCAGGAGGCGCGCGCCCCCATAGCCCTCCAACCGGATGTCCTTCCAGATGCCGATGGGAGGCAGCTGCGGACCCCAATCCCAGCCAAACTGGCATGGTGCTTTGCGTAGATACGGCCCGCCCGGGATGGCTTGCGAAACGCCCGGCATCGGGCGGATCGCCTGTTGCGCGGCCGCGTATCGCACGGGAGAGTCAAAGGTCGATGCGCAGGTCATTCTCACCAGCCTTGAGCAGCGACTTGACGTCCCAGCCATATTTCCGGAACATGTTCGCGGCACGGCCCAGTTCGTGGCCATTCAGGCTGACCGTCGCCAGCGTATCGAGTCCGTCGCAGACCAGAAAGACCTTCTCTTCCGAAAGCAACCCATCCGTGCAGACAAAACTGATCCGGTACACCCAGTCGGACTCGGCCACCCACTGGACGCGCCTTTCGTTGTCGCCCACGAATGGGTCGGGGATACGGCCCAGCGCCAGCAGATCGGTGTGCACGCCGCCAGGAACATTGGCGGGGTACCATTCTTGCGTGCCAGCCTGGCGAAATTCCCAGGCGCCAGCCAGAGATTGAATGCGCATTATCCGTTTTCCTGTTGCATCTTCCTTGGGATCATGGACCACCGGTACAATCCAAACAAAGCCACAAACACCACCACCAGGCAGATGGGAACAACCTCCAACGAAAACTGGCGCGCCAGGACCCCCAGCAGGCTCGGCATCACCGCCGTTCCCAGACCGGACATGGCCATCTGCATGCCGATGGTGTTGGCTGCAAAGTGCGCACCCACCCGCCGGCTGGTGCCCGACATCAAGGCCGGGAAGATGGGAGCAATGGCAAAGCCGATCAAAGCCACCGCCACCAGGTTTGTCGCCTCGGATGGATTCCAGATCAGCAAAGCCGCGCCAAGCAAAGCCCCCGCCAATCCGCCCAGCACCAGGGTATTGACCCCGGCCCGTTTGGCATACAGACCTGCCGACAGCCGGCCAATGGTGAAGGTCGCCCAATAGCTGCCGGCCCACAGCCCCGCCACGGTCGGGTCGATGCCGCGCGACTCAACCAGCAGGCTGAAAGTCCAGGTTCCGAGAGAAACCTCAGCGCCAACGTAGAGAAAGAACAACAGCATACTCACCCACACCCGGGGCTGGCGCAGCGTTTCTCCCATCGGCGTCTTGTAATCGGTCAGGCGCTTCGGTTCTTTGTTCCCGGAGGCCGTCTCCTTTTTGCCCCACCTGGGTAGGGTCAGCACAAAGCAGATTGCCAGCGCAAGCTGGAAACCGCCCACGACGCGGTAGCCCACCCGCCACGAATTCAAGGTAGTCAGCGCGATTGTCATGATGATCGGGCCGAGCGTCACGCCGATCCCGTAACTGGCGTGCAGCCACTGCATCAAGCCTTCGCCAAAATGCGCCGCGACGTAGGCTATTGAGACCGGCATCAATCGCGCCTGCCCCCAGGCCGGCAAGCACGCCCAGCAGCACCATCATCCACCACTCCGGGACCAGGGTATAGCCGATCAGCCCTGTCCCGGTCATGGCACAGCTCCCTGCCAGGATGCGTCCAATCCCCAGGCGCGCAACCAGGGGACCGCTCGAAAAACTGGATGTCATGTAGCCTGCCACACATGCCGTAAGCAGCAGGCCAACCGCATCCAATGGGATGGAAAAACCGGTCCGGATCGAAGGCCAGGCAACGCCCAGCAAACCATCCGGCATTCCCAGGGCGACGAAAGCAACATAGGCCAAGACCACCAGGCCGATTCTGGGGTAATGCCTGATTTCCTATTCAACGACCTTCACGGGATGTTGGCCCCTTGAGAAAGGTGCTCTGATCAGATTAGATGCCCTGCTGCTCGTCATAGACCAGGAATCGATTACACCGTTGAGAGATCCCATGCTTCGTGGATCTTTGGCACATCACTGATCAGGCGCCTGGTGTACGGCTCTTTCGGATGGAGAATCACGTCATCCGCGCATCCACTTTCAACGAATCTTCCATGCTCCATGATGTAGACTACGTCAGAAACATAGTACGCCAAGCCAATATCATGCGTGATGAAAATGACCGTCATCCCGATGTCCCGGCACAATTGCATCAGCATGTCCAGGATGGTCGCGCGTGAACAGGCATCGATCATCGAGGTTGGCTCATCGGCCAGCAGGATCTTGGGCTTTAGCAGAAAGATACGGGCAATCATCAAGCGCTGCATCTGGCCGCCGGAGAGCTCAAAAGGATACTTGTTGGTCAATTCCTCGAACTTTAGGTTGACGAAGCTGCACGCCTCCGCCATCATTTCCGTCTTCTTCGCACGGGGAAGCCTTCGGCCACCACGCATGTAGATGCAATCCAAGAGCACGGCATCGATCTTGTTGAACATGTTGTATGAGCAGTACGGATCCTGAAAGATCGCCTGGATGTTTTTCCAGTATTCCCGTTTCTTCCTCTGAGTCCTTATGTCTCGCTTCTTCCCCTCGAAGTAGATTTCGCCCTCAGTAGGATTGATCAATCCCAAAAGCATCTTCGCCAAAGTGGTCTTTCCGCTGCCCGATTCGCCCACGATCGAGACGACTCCGCCCTCGCAGAACTCCATATCCACATGATCAACGGCGACGCATTTCTGGCGGCCAACTCCAAATACCTTGGTCAGTCCTGACGTCCTCAGGCACACGTTTGTTTCACTGGGCATTCTAACTAGCATCCCTTTGATAGACCTCCCTCAGGAATTCTTCCGAGAGGATACAGCGGTACGCGCGGCCGCCACCTATGTCGCGAAGACCGACAGAAGTCACCTTGCACTCTTGCATAACATACTTGCAGCGGTCAGCAAAGCGGCAGCCAGAAGGTGGGTTCTTGAGATTAGGCGGTACGCCTGGTATGGCTGTCAGTTTCGTATTCCGCAGGCCGCTCTCAGGCACAATGATCGAGCCCATGAGTCCTTTTGCATAGGGATGGAGCGGATCGAACACGGCTTCTTTGGCCGTCGCCTTCTCCACGATCTGCCCTGCATACATGACCATGATGTCATCGGTCACGTTGTAAAGGAGGGGGAGCTCATGCGTGATAAAGATCATCGCTTTGATGAAACCGCTTTCCATCAAGTTCTTCAGCATCTTGATGACCATCTTCTGTGAAGTCACATCGAGTGCGGAGGAAGGCTCGTCAGCAATCAGCACTTTTGGAGAAAGGAGCACCGATACGGCGATCACCGTGCGCTGCTTCATGCCACCCGACAGCTCAACGGGGTATCGCTGCAGCACTTCTGCCGGCAGCCCCAAGGTCTCAAAGGCCAGGCTAGCGAATTCGTGAACCTCTTTCTTGGTCTTGTACGGATCGTGCGCTTGAAAAACATCCTCGATGAAGCGGATGACTTTCTGGGTGGGGTTGAGCGCATTCATCGCCGCTTGCGGGATGTAGGCAATCTCCGTTCCCAATACCGACTTGCGAACTTCATCCGGGTCCATTCCAGTGATGTTACGTCCATCGATGATGATCTCGCCGCTCGTATAGTGCAGCGGGGCAAAGTAATAGCCCATCAGGCTGAGCGCGAGTGTCGACTTGCCGCAGCCAGATTCTCCCGCTATGCCCAGGGTTCTCCCTTCTTCGACCTGCAGAGAAACGTGGTCGACCGCATAGATGTCCTCCTGGAAGCGGGTGATGTACTTCGTGGTTAGGTCGCTGACCTCTAGCATGTATTTCTTCATGTCGATTACCTAGTCTCTCAATGCAGGATTGAACACCTGGTCAAGACCGGTATTCATCAGATTCATCGAGAACGTAATCAGAGCAATCGTCACTATCACTGGGAAGTACGCCCACCACTTGCCAAGTATCTGCGCCTGGTAGATCATCGCCCAGTTCATCATCAAGCCCAGAGTCGGCACTTCGGTCGTCCGCGGTCCCAACCCGAGGATGGACAGCCCGGCCTCGGTCAGGATTCCCGAGGAGATCTGCAGGATGAGCGCCATCACGACATACGAAGCGATGTAGGGCAGAATATCCGCGACGATGATATGGGCAATCGAGTGCCCGGAGAGTTTCGACAGATTGACATGGTCGCGGTTGCGCAGTGAAAGCACTTGCGACCGCACTGCCCTGGCAGTCCATACCCAGGAGGTCAAGCCGATCACCACCGCAATGGTGAATGCACCGCGGTGTTCCTGACCGATGCTGAATGAGATCAAGATCAGCAGTACAAACGTGGGGATGACGGTAAAGATATTCGTGAGGAACATGACGAGGTCGTCGACGAGACCGCCAACGTAGCCCCCCAGCAAGCCCAGGGTCAAGCCGATCAGAGTTGCCACGACCCCGGCGACAAGCCCGATCTGGAGCGATACGCTGGTGGCCTTCACCAATTCCGTGAGCACATCCCGGCCAAAGTTGTCCGTTCCAAGTGGCAGCACCCGTACGTTCGCAACCTGGTTGACATTCACGTACTCAGATTGTGCGACCGAACCTACTTCCACCAGCTCGCCCGTGTCCCCATCTCTTCTCGCAATGGTCACCCCCTCAGTGGACAGTATCCCTTTGAGAGAGGCATCGAGCCTCTTGATAGTATCTTTGCTTGGCTATGGTCATCCCCGACAGCCCTTTCGCGGGATCATAGTTGCTGTCCCACAATCCAACGAGGCTTGTGGTATCCGCGATGTCGATCTCATCCTCAGCGATCCCATCCGCCACGAGCCAGTCCTTCATGGCCAGTCGGTCGTCCGCACTCAACTTGCTGGCAATTCGCTTGGCCGCGGCATCACTCAGATTGAGCGAGTATGTAGTGGGGGAATAGATGCTATCGTATGTACTCACATAGACACCGGGCGGGAAGAACGTACCCTGCGCGATGATCTCTAGTGGATCATATCGTATGAAAAGCGGATAAAGAACGTGGTCAGCAGCAGCGCCGAAAGAATGACAAACCCAACCCGGAACTTGCCAGACCGGAAAACCTGTCGAATCGTGTGTTTCATGATGGCCTCTCTCCTTAGTCCGCCTGCGCTGCTTTGATTCGCGGGTCAATAAGGCCATAGAGCAGTTCGATGAGAAAGTTGGCGATCAACACCATCAAGGTGATGATCAACGTGACCGCCGAGATCAGCGGATAGTCTTGTCCCATCACACCATTTAGCATTGTGTAACCAAGCCCTGGGTAGCTGAAGATGATCTCCGCCACCAGCGCCCCGCCGACCATGGTCCCAATCGAAAGCGCCAGGCCGGTGACCTGGGGAAGCATCGCATTCCGAAACACGTAGCCGACGATCTTGCGGTCTTTGATGCCCATGAAACGGCTGAACTTCACATAGTCTGCATTCAGTTCATAAATGGACATCGAGCGCATGCCGATCGCCTGACCGCCGATCGCGATCAACACGATCGACCAGAAAGGCAATTGGTAGTGGACGATCACGGACCACATAAAGTTCCAGCTAAGGGAAGGAATCAAGTCAAACCCATATCCGCCCGATGTTGGGAACCACTTCAGTCCGACTCCAAAAACAACCAGCAAGATGACTGCCATGCCAAATGCCGGGAAATTGCTCACGAGGATACTGATGGGCATGAGGACCTTGTCAAAGCCTTTCCTAAGATAGGCTGCCAGAGCGCCCAACGTGTTCCCGATCAGCCATCCGACGATGATCGCCGGGAATTGCAGGCATATCGTCCACAAGATGGAAGCTTTGACAACGTCTGCCACCGGTCTGGGATAATAGCTGAAGGAAAAACCAAAATCGCCGTGGAACGCGTTCTTCACGTACAGAAAGAACTGCTCGAGCAAGGGTTTGTTGGTGCCAAACAGCTCCGTGTATTGCTCGTAGATCGCTTGGACCCCGGTCGCATTGCTCATGCCTTGGGCCATCCTCGCTACGATGGCGGCGACGGGATCTCCGGGCATCAGGCGGGGTAGGAAAAAGTTCAGAAGGAAGGCGCAGACCAAGGTGACCAGAAACCAGTACATCTTGTTGAGAAAGTACTTCCGGTATCCTTTCAACTCAACCTCCTCCCAGGAATAGCGAACAGCCATGTTCCGGGGTTGGCGGAACATGGCTGTTTTGTTGCACTATCGGTTACGGGTCAACCAACGTCAGGTTGTACAAGCCTGCGACACTCCAACCGTCGGTCAAGTCGAGCGGCGGAACAGGCGGGTTGGTGCCATCATCCTGGTGAGGGAAGCCCGTCCAGACACTCTCGTTCACCGCATGGAACGACTGTGGCCGGTACATGAGCGTGAAGGAGGGGATATCGGTCAGGTAGATCCTGACCAGTTCCGTGTACATCTCCTTCAGCTCGGCGGGATCGGTCTCACCGGGGATCGCCTGGATCAACTCATCGACGGCGGGATTGCTGTATTGACCCCAGTTGCCGTTCCAGTTGACCGCCATACCGACGAATTCGGAGCTCAGCAAGTGCCGGATACGGCCCCAAGGTTGCGTCGGGCCTGCGCCATCGCTCCACATCATGAAGATGTCATAGCCCTCGGGGAGGGGCGTATCCGACTTGGTGACGACCGTCTGATAGACCGACCATTCGGGGAAGTTGGTCGTGATATCGATGCCGATCTTTTTCCCGGCGGCGGCAACCACCTCAATCGCAGCCTGCCAGTCCGACCAGCCATTGGGGCAGGTGGCAATGTACGCCAGTTTCTGCCCATTGTATTCGCGCCAGCCATCACCATCCGAGTCCTTGATCCCGGCATCATCCAGCAGTTTGATGGCGCCCGCGATGTCGTTCCCCGCCCACTGCAGGTCCTTGACGGCAGCCTGGTCGTACAGCGCCTGCTCACCAGGGGTTGGGTTCATCAGGGAGCGCGGAACCTGGTCGAAGGTGGCCGACTGGTTGGTCATCGCGTTGGCGATGATGGTGGGATAGTCAACCGCCATGGCGATAGCCTTGCGCACCGCAATCTGGTCCAGTCCGTACGACTTCAGGTTGTAGAAGGCGGTCGGCAGGCTGGCTCCGATGCCATACGGAGGCTCGGGAAGGTACGTGGAGATGGGCAGCCCATAGTTGAGCCACAGGATCTGG
This sequence comes from uncultured Chloroflexia bacterium, assembly GCA_963701775.1. GTDB lineage: Bacteria > Chloroflexota > Anaerolineae > JAAYZQ01 > JAAYZQ01 > DAOQVR01. The sequence goes on along the minus strand of CAVPBH010000015.1, from coordinate 235,479 downwards.
ATATTGGAGTTGAACTGCTGGCTGACATCCACTTCGCCTTGTGCCAAGGCAACAGAGCCGGCCGCGTTGTCCTTGAACATCGCATGCGACAGGTACTTCGGAACAGGCAGCTTGCCCCACATGCTGGCGTCCTGGCCCCAGTAGTTGTCATCCCGAACGTAGACAACCTTCGAATCGTCAGAGAAGAACTTGTGGTAGGGGCCGGAGTAGACGGCGTCCTCAGCAGTATCGGCCATAAACGTCGTCGAATCGCCGGTGCGCGCCTCCAGTATCTGGGTCCAGGCCTTCTGGATGACATAGTTGCCGCTCAGGTAGGCAGAGACCTGCAGGGGATTGACCGTCTTGCCGTTCGCATCCAGTTTGGCCTTGACCAAGACCGTTTGGGCATCAACCGCTTCGATGGTGTCGATGTAGTCCTTGAAGTTGTTGCCGGCATTCGTCGAGTACTTGACGTTGGAGGCCCAGGTATAAGCGACATCCTCTGCAGTCACCGGGGTCCCATCACTCCAGTGCGCGGTGGCCTTGATCTTGAAGGTGATCTCGGTCTGCGCATCGTTCCACGCATAGGGGCCATCCGCCAGCAGAGGATACTGCTGACCATCGAGCATGTTGTACACGTACGGGGTTTCGAACATGATGACGCGGGCGCTATCCTGCTGGGCGATAGCCATGGCGTTGTTCATGCTGGAGGAATACGGGTTCCAGCCGACAACCGGACCCCACTGTTGACCATTGAAGTACAAGGTCTCATTGCGGGGCAAAGCTTCGGCAGCTTCTTCGGGCGGCGCCTCGACGGTCACCGGTACCACCACCGTCTCCTTGACGGTGACCTGCACCGTCTCCTTGACGGCGACCTGCACCGTCTCCTTGACGGGGACCTGCACGGTCTCCTTGATGACCTGCGCCGTGGGCGTCGCGCCACAGCCGGCGAGCAGGCCCAACACCACCAACAGGCACATACTTGTAAAGACTAACCTACGCATCGTGAACCTCCTCCTTGGGTTGACTCAAATGGTTTCGTGTCCTTCGGACCGACTGCAAGCCTCAGAATGCTATCGAGCATCACCCCCTCTCCGTTGAGCCGGCTCAGGCCGGCAGTCATGGCAGCGCCCCACACGACTCACGCACGACCAACTGGGTGGGCAAGATGATCCGCTGAGCCGGAGCGCGCGTCCCTGGCTCTCCGCTGAGTGAATTGAGAAGCATGTCGGCCGCCATCGAGCCCAGGTGCTCAATCGGCTGGCGAACTGTGGTCAGCGCAGGCACAACCGCCGACGCGATGCTAACATCGTCGAAACCAACCAGGGCCACCTCCTGCGGAACTCGGACACGGGCTTCGCGCAGCGCTTTCAACGCACCTATGGCCATCACGTCACTGCCCGCAAAGATCGCCGTCGGGGATGCAGGGAGCAGGTGCTGCACGCCGAGAGCACCGCTCTCCTCGGTATAGTCGCCCTCGGCGATCAACCGATCCTCCACCGGGAGCCGGTGCGCCTCGAGTGCCTGCCGGTAGCCGGCAAGCCGGTCCTCTCCGCTCGCCATCGTCAAGGGTCCTGTGATTGTGGCGATGCGAGTGTGCCCCAGCCTGATCAGGTGCTCCACCGCCATTCGCGCGCCGCCGGCATTGTCCACATCGACGTAGTTGACCCGCTCGTCGGGATGCCGGCCAGCCAACACGAACGGGACCCCATCCTTGAGCAGCATTCCAAAGAGAGGGTCGTGCGTCTGCGCCGACGCAATGATCACCCCATCCAGGTGCCCGCCGCCAACCACGCGGCCATACATTTCGACCTGGCCTTCGGACTCGTTGAAAAGCGCCAGCATAAGGTGGTAGCGGCGTTGGTTGCAGCGGGACGCAATACCAGTCAACACCCGGGGAAAGAAGGGGTCGGTGAAGAGCCGGTTCACGCTTTCGGGGATCAGTACGGCTACAACTTGCGTCCGTCGCGTCACGAGGCTGCGCGCCGCAGCATGAGGCTGGTAGCCCGTCTCGCGCACAACGGCCCACACGCGTTCGCGCACATCGTCGCGGACCCCCTGCTGGTCGTTTACCACCCGCGAAGCCGTCGACCGAGACACCCGGGCAAGACGAGCGATCCCCTCTAGCGTCAGCGCCATGAACCACGCTCTCCACGGGAGCGCTCCCACCGGATACCCTAGAGAAGGCCCCTCTTGGCCGCCGATTCCGGCTGCGATGGGGCCTGATATGGGAGCGCTCTCAGTGCTATTCTAGCACACCTTTTCTAGCTTGTCAATAGGGTTAAGGCACCAGTTTTGGCAAAACTCCCGATCTCGGCATCATCGGGCAGTTTCCATACCCCATCAGGGTGGCAGCCATGCTACAATTCGCTTATCTAGGACTGGCTTCCCCTGCGAGACCCTGGGGTTGATTCTCGCTCTAACGTTCTGCCAAAGCCCGGCCCTGCAGGCTGTTGACAGATCCTTCAAATCGTTGTATAGTATGGGTGGTGGCGCAAGCCCCTGCTGCTGCCTCGTCAGACACTATGGAAGTGCCCCAGAAAGGAGGTGAATCGCCTGTAGTACCTGCGTGCGTTTGCCCGCCGCCGACTGCCGGTTGCAGACGGCGGGATAACAGGGAACTAGGGAGAGAAAGGAAGGTGCAATGTGAAGGCAAAGAGAGAAAGGGTCAAGGAGGCTCTTCCTGAAAGAGCGCATGGCCATCCATGAGCTCCTCAAGGAGAACCCCAACTTTTTCGGCACAGCGCCCAAGACGGAGTTCAAGGCGCAGGTGCAAATCCAGTTCAACACCCAGTACGAGGAGCTGACCTGCATCGGCCTGTGGCCGGAGCATAACCTGCTGGAAGCCACGCTAAAGGTCAAGTTGCCATTCGGCTTCATGGGCGACCTGTGCAGCCGAGGCAGCTACGAGTACGTCCGCTTCTTTCTCGACTGGGACCGGACGGCGACTTTTACGACGCCGACGAGGACGTCGGCGTGGCGCAGGTCAACGTCCACGACATCCCCGAGGTGGAGAGGCAGCCGCTCTGCTACGCCGTGCCTCGATGGATCCTGCCACGCCCGTCCGACTGCAAGAACCCCTATGTCGTGAAGCTGAGGGCCATCCTCTCCTGGGAGGTTGAGCCGCCACCGGGCGACCCCGACTTCGTACCTCCCTGGGGCAACCGCCTCGAAGCCTGGGTGCAGATCGACCCCACCACCGGACAGATGATGAACATCGCATCGGAAGAAAAGTGCTGCGAGCAGGACAAGCCCAAGGAGCCGGAGGGAGAACGGCTGCGCTTCCTGGAGATCCTCAAGGAGAACCCGAACTTCTTTGGGACGCTGCCCAAGTCCGAACTCCAGGTGGCGCTGCCCAAGCAGTACGACACCACCTACGAGGAGCTGCGCTGCGTCGGCCTCTACCCCGAGCGGGACTTTCTGGAGGCCGTGCTGAAGGTCAAGCTGCCCTTTGGCTTCCTGACCAACTTGTGCCGGCCCGGGCAGCTACGAGTACGTGCGTTTCTTCATCGACCTTGACCAGGACGGGGACTTTTACGACGCCAACGAGGACGCGGGGGTGGCGACGGTGAACGTCCACGACATCCCCGCGGCGGGGGACCTGCCGCTGAGCTATGCGCTGGGCCGGCACTTCCAGGCACTAATCGAAAAGTGCGAAAGACCCAACATCGTCAAGGTGCGGGCCATCCTCTCCTGGCAGCAGGTGCCGGTGGGGCCCGACTTCGTGCCGGTGTGGGGCAATGTCGTGGAGTGCTGCGTGCAGATCCGTCCCTACCGTCCGGAAGAGGAAGAGACGCTTGTGGCCGTCATCACCGGCCCGGCGGAGTCGAGCCCGCCGCAGTGTGTCTCGGTCGGCCCCACGGCAGTCTGTGGGCTGGCGGGTGTGACCATCACCGGCTGGGCGTGCGGCACCGGTTTCGCAAGCTACCGGATCAGCTACCGCCCCGTGAGCAGCCTCGGCTGGCTGCAGGCAGGCGTCGTCTATCCCGACTGCTCGCCGGCGAGCACCACGCCAGATCACAACACGCCAAAGTTCGGCGAGCCTCTGGCCTTCCTGGAAAACCTGGAGCCCGACGAGTACGAGGTCTGCCTGCAGGTCGACGGCGCAGGCGGGCCGATCTATGCCTACACCCACTTTTCGCTGAGCCGCTCGCCGGTCGTCATCGACCAGATCGGGGCAATACCGACCCTTGTCATGGGGGTGCACCCCGACGATCTGTCTGAACTGCTCAAGCTGGTCAAGCTGGGCGCTGTGGCCGATCCCGAGACCTCCGTCGGCGGGTCCATCAGCATCGTCGGCAGTGCCGACTTCTACGGCTGCGGCCGGCAGATGATCGAGTATGTCCTTCAGCACCAATGGGCACCCTTTGGCTCGAACCCGCCCCAGCAGGACGATCCGGGTCCCTGGACGGACATCAAGCCGCTACTGCCCTTTGGCGACGCCACCCACCCGCGGTGGTACTACTGCTGGCCGACCAACCTGCCCAACTATGTGCTGAACGGCAAGCTCAACCGCCAGTGGATTTCCAGCCAATGCCTGCTCTTCCCGTGGCCCCCGGTGTTCCATAACGTGCGCCGCACGGTAGAGTCTGCCTGGGACACGACGGCGCTCAACGGCCGCTACACGGTCCGCCTGCGCGTGCGGCACCAGGACCTCCTCGCCGTCACCCCCGTGCAGGAGGTGTATGACTCGGCCACCGTGTGGCTGGACAACCGCACGATCCAGGTGAGGATCACGGAGCTGGCCAAGACGGGAGGCGCCACGCTGAAGGAATGCGCCGAGCTGCGCCTGTCCGACCTAGTGGGGACGACGCTCGACATCAAGGGCCGCGCCTGGGATCCGCTGATTCTGGACTCGGTCGCGGCGACCGAGGTGCCCAACGACAACTTCGACCACTACCTGGTCAACTACGAGAAGGACGGCAGCGGCATCTGGGTCACGAGCGAGCTGAGCATCGCCGACCCGACGGTCCGGGTGCCCAACGTGCTGCCGACGCTGCCGGCGCCCCCGGGCGACGTCGGAGTGCTCGCCAGCTGGGACGTTGTCAAGGCCCTGGACGCAGGAGCAATACCGCACCCCTATGTCGCGCCTCCCTATCCCAAGCTCTACCGCGGCGAGCGGTGTGCCTACCTCATTCACCTCTACGCCTGCGACAAGACCAGGATCAACGACAACGCCGACATGCACGACGCCGAGTACTACTGGCCCGTGTGCATCTCGAACGACCTGTAACAGAGGCGGTTGGCCCGTGCGAAGCGCCGCTGGCAAGCGATTGCCCGGCGCTTCGCTTCTTTTCCTGGTGCCTTCGAAGCAGAAGGGGAGCCAGAGGGCAGCAAGTGGTGCTTGGGCGGGTTTGATGAGCGGTGAAAGGCCAGGCCGGGCTGGCAGAGTAGAGGCGTTTCCAGGCGGGTGTAGCGACGGGCAGGTCACGTACCAGGCGAAGGGAGCCGTCGGGGAAGCGCTCGCCGATGTCGACAATGCGGCTGGATACGTGGATAGCGAAGCCAGAGAATCGTAATCGTCCCCTTTCGCGGCGAGTTTCCGCACCGGCGCTTTGACGCCCACGCCGTGCCGGCTTGTCCCGCCGGTGTTCTGCACAACCGCAACCACCCACCACAGCCATGACCCCGTGGACGCCCTCGCTGCCAGCTCACCGCTTGCCCCAATCTGCTGCATCGCACGGTTGCCTGAGAGACTGGTATCTGGTACACTGCACCCGCAACTCCCCCGCGGAAGTTTGCGCGGCGTTCTGGTTCTTGGAGGGTGCGCCATGTCCGTGCAGCAGATCTATCAGTACCACGCCAATGTCGAGAGGCTGATCCGCTACGGCGGCTCTCGCAACGAGAGCGCCCTGCGCAAATGCTTCCACGACCTGCTCCAGACCTACGCCACCCCCAAGAACCTCGTCCTCGTGCCCGAGGTCGAGGTCCGCACCCGCACCGGCCATCGCGTCGTCCCCGACGGCACCCTCAAAGGACGCGCTGCGCCAGGATTGGGGCTACTGGGAGTCCAAGGACGAGAAGGACGACCTCGACGCCGAGATTGCGTCCAAGCTCGCCAAGGGCTACCCCACCGACAACATTCTGTTCGAAGACACCCATACCGCCGTGCTCTACCAAAACGGCGCCGAAGTCCTGCGCGCCGCTTTTACCGACGTCGCCGCCTTCGACGCGCTGCTTACCCGCTTCATCTCCTACGAGCCGCTCGAGGTCAGCGAGTTCCACCGCGCCATCAAGCAATTCAACGAGGACGTCCCCGCCCTGGCAGCCGAGTTGCGCGCCATCATTGAAGAGCAGTACGCCGAGAATGTCGCGTTCCGTCAGGCCCTGGGCGAATTCTTGGAGCTGTGCAAGAAGGCCATCAATCCCCGCGTGGAAATGGCCGACATGCGCGAGATGCTCATCCAGCACATCCTCACCGAGGATGTGTTCATGACCATCTTCGACGATCCCCAGTTCCACCGCGACAACGCCGTCGCCCGGAAGCTGCAAGACGTGCTCAGCACCTTCTACACAGGCGCGACCCGCCGCAAGATACGCGACCGCATTGCCCCCTACTACGAGACCGTAAACGCCCGGGCCGCCTGCATCGCCAACAACTGGGAGAAGACAGAAATTCCTCAAGGCGCTGTACGAGAGCTTCTACCGCGCCTACAACCCCAAGGCCGCCGACCGGCTGGGCGTGATTTACACGCCGGACGAAATCGTCCAGTTCATGATCGACGCCGTGGACTATCTGCTCGGCAAGCATTTCGGGGTCTCACTCGGCGACCCCAACGTGCCAGTCCTCGATCCCGTCGTCGGCACCGGCACCTTTGTCACCGAGCTGATCGAATACCTGCCGGCCTCGCAGGTGGCCGGCAAGTACCGGGACGAGATCTACTGCAACGAGGTCGCCATCCTGCCCTACTATATCGCCAGCCTCAACATCGAGTACACCTACCGCCAGAAGATGGGCGAGTACGTGCCCTTTGAGAACATCTGCTTCGTCGATACGCTCGACAACATGGGTTTCGTCGGCACCGGGAAGCAACAGATGGACTTTCTCGGGCTGGTCGACGAAAACGTCGAGCGCATCCAGCGCCAGAATGCGCGCACGCATTTTCGTGATCATCGGCAATCCACCGTACAACGCCAACCAATTGAACGAGAACGAGAACAACAAGAACCGCGAGTACCCCGAGATCGACCGCCGCATCAAGGCTACATACGTCCGGCAGAGCACCGCGCAGAAGACCAAGCTGTACGACATGTACGCCCGATTCTACCGCTGGGCCAGCGACCGCATAGACCAAAACGGCATCGTGGCCTTTGTCACCAACAGCTCCTTCCTCGACGCCCGCAGCCTTTGACGGCTTCCGCAAGGTCGTGGCCGAGGAATTCAGCCACATCTACGTCGTGGACCTGGGGGGCAACGTCCGCACGAACCCCAAGCTCTCGGGCACGACGAACAACGTCTTTGGGATACAGGTTGGCGTCGCCATCGCCTTCATGGTCAAGAAGCGCGGCCAAGCAGATCGGCTGCCACATCTGGTATGCCCGCCGGCCGGAGATGGAGCTCGCCAGCGAGAAGCTCGATTTCCTGGCGACGGCCCAGTTTGCGGACCTGGCGTTCCAGCCAATCCTGCCCGACGAACACCACAACTGGCTGCATCTGACCGAGACCGGCTGGGATGAACTGCTGCCTCTGATCAGCAAAGGATGACCAAGCGCAGTGGCGATCAGTCAAGCACACGCCGATGTTCGGACTGTATCTCGCTGGGTGTCGTCACGGCAAGTCGGATGAGTGGGTCATACGACTTCGACCACGACGCGCTCGAGCTCAAGGTACAGCTTCTTCTGCGACTTCTATGCCAGCAGTGAACAGCTCCGCTGGCGGCAGTCGGACAAGCGCTCCGCTAGCAATGACTTTGTTGACCGAACAGATCAAGTGGACCTCCGACGCTCGAGGCCCACCTCGCTCCGGGGTTCCTCGCTACGTGTTCAGGCCGTGAGCATCAGCGAGCTGGACTGTACCGGCCCTTTGTCAGAGTTCCCTTCTACTATCGCCGCGATCTTAATGTCCATCGCACGTACCAGCAGACTTCAATCTTCCCACTCGGTACTGGGTGTCGACAACGCCTTGGTATGCATCTCAGGGCAGGGATCATCCAAGCCATTCGCAGTGTCTCGTCACCGACACTGGTTCCGTCCTACGACTACCTCGGAGAAAACCCAGTGCCTCCCTCTCTACCGCTTACACTCCCGCCGGCGAGCGTGTCGACAACATCACCGACTGGGCACTGGCCCAATTCCGCGAGCACTACGCCGACGAGGGCATCCCAGAGCTCGACATCTTTCACTACGTCTACGCCGTCCTACACAACCCGGCCTACCGGGAGAAGTACGCCCTCAACCTGCGGCGTGAGTTCCCGCGCATTCCCTTCTACGCCGATTTCTGGCAGTGGGCCGGGTGGGGCAGCCGCCTCCTGGAGCTGCACCTGGGCTACGAGCAGGCCGAGCCCTTCCCACTCCAGCGCGAGGACCTGCGACGCCGCAGACCCTCCGCCGCGCCGTCGTGCCCCGGCTGATCGCCCGCAAGCCCACCGGCACCATCGAGGTCGACACGCTCACCACCCTGCGCGGCGTGCCGCCCGAGGCCTGGGACTACCGGCTGGGCACCTACACCGCGCTGGAGTGGGTCCTGGAGCGCTACAAAGAGCGCAAGCCCAAGGATCCGACCATCCGCGAGCGCTTCAACACCTACCGCTTCGCCGACTACAAGGAGCACGTAGTCGACCTGCTGCGCCGTGTCTGCACGGTCAGCGTCGAGACAATGGCGATCGTGCGGGAGATGATGGCGAGCGTGAAGCCTGTGAGTTGGAGTGTTTGGCGCGGCACAGAGGGGGCATGTGGTGGCGCTGGAGGTGTTCCCCACACGCGAAGGGGTGAACCTCTCCCCTACTACTTCTCGAGAAGTGTCAATTGGCGGGCTATGCCGGTCCATGCATGTGCACCCAAGCTGGTCCACCCATGTGCACCCACCGCCGCGATAATTGATTCCCTCAAAACACCAGCCTCAGCCATAGTACTTGTGTGCACACTGGCACAGTGGCACAGTAGCCCCCCGCCCCTCCTGCGGCCTGCGCTCCTTTCGCGCCTTTCGTGGTCCAGGCTCTTTCGTGGTCCAGATCCCTCATACCCCCGGCACCGCCCACCCTACATCCCCGCCCCGCGCCACCGACGCTCCGACAGAGGATACTGAAACGAACTTGGTGATCTTCGTGCCCTTCGTGGATCGTGTCTTTCGCCGCCAACGATCCGGCAAAAGCAGAGACGCGATCCAAAACCGCCTGCACCTCAGTGTCCTCATCCTCCCTCAGCTTTCTCAGTGGTTCTTTCACCCACAGCGATCCGACAGAGGATACTGAAGCAAACTCTGGTGATCTTCGTGCCCTTCGTGGACCGTGTCTTTCACCACCAACGATCCAGAAAAGCAGGGACGCGATCCAGCCGCGCCAGCTTGTCAAGGTATCGAGGCAGACTCGATAATTGTTTCCCCCAAAATCGATAGTGCCCACACATACCCATGATAGACTGATAGACTAGCCCACTACGACCGCGCTGCATGCCCCATGCGCTGACGGTTGGGCCCTGTCACAGTCGCGCATGGTAGGGGCAGATCCCCCGTGTCTGCCCAGATTCTGGTCGGGCACTAGTGGCCCGCCCCTACGGTAACCACGACTTTGACGTGGCCCTGCACAGACATGCCGGCTTGCTTGACGAAAACAGTGCCTCTCGCTAGAATAGGCACCCGCCGGGCCACTTGCGCACGGCCATTCGCGGCCCGCCGGCCGATCGTAGTGAGGGGGGAGGAGTCATGGACGATCGCATCGCCGTCCTCGTGCAAGACCTGCACAAGGACTTTGGCGACATCCACGCCGTGCAGGGCGTAAGCTTCTCAATCCGCGTCGGGGAGATATTCAGCCTTCTCGGCCCCAACGGCGCCGGCAAGAGCACCATCATCTCCATGCTCGCCTGCCTTCTCCAGCCTACCGCGGGAGACGCGGAGGTCATGGGCCATTCGATCCGCCGCGAGCCCATGGCCGTCAAAGCAGCCATCGGCGTCGTCCCGCAAGAGATCGCCCTCTACGAAGACCTCTCCGCGCGCGAGAACCTCACCTTCTGGGGCAAGATGTACGGGCTGCGGGGACCCGCCCTCTCACAGCGCGTGGATGAGGTGCTGGACCTGACCGGCCTGGCCGAACGGCAGAAGGGACGCGTGTCCAAGTTCTCGGGCGGCATGAAGCGCCGGCTGAACATCGGCATCGCCCTGCTGCACCGGCCACAGGTGCTCATCATGGACGAGCCGACCGTCGGCATCGATCCCCAGAGCCGCCGCAACATCCTCGATAGCGTGAAAGAGCTCAACCGCTCGGGCGTGACCGTCCTCTACACCACCCACTACATGGAAGAGGCCCAGGAGCTGTCGGACCGGATCGCGATCATGGACCAGGGCAGAATACTCGCTCTCGGAACGCACGCTGAGCTCGTCCAGATCGTCGGGGAGCTGCACCGGGTCGATCTTCAGCTCAACGCGCCGGCACAGCCGCTGCTGCCCGTCTGGCAGGCGGTCGAAGGCGTGCGCAGGGTGTCTGTCGCAGATGACGAGGACCGCGCCGATGCGCCGGTAACCGTGCTGGCCGAAGACAGCAACCGCGTCCTGCCGCGCCTCTTCGAATCGGCGACCGCCGCCGGCGTGCGCATTACCTCTGTCGAGATCCAGGAGCCCAACCTGGAGACGGTCTTTCTGCACATCACGGGCAAGGCCCTGCGCGACTGAGGACGCCGATGAAGATACTCGCGATTGCCGGCAAAGACCTGCTGCGCCTGGTTCGAAGCCCGTCGTTCCTGACGTTTGGGCTCTTCATTCCACTTCTCATGGGCGCGATTTTCTACCTGGCTTTCGGGGGAATTGGCTCCGGTGACGAGGGCTTTTCCGTGGCACCGACCCGTGTCCAGGTTGCGAACCTCGACACCCCCGAGCTCCGTGCAGGCAGGATTCTCAGCGGGCCGAGCTCCTGGTCGACGTCCTGTCCTCGGCCGAGCTCTCCAGCCTCCTGGAGGTCTCCGAGGCCAAGGACGCGGCTCCGCCCGTGGAGCGGTGGATCGCCAGGAGGCAGGTGTGGCCGTCATCATCCCGGCCGGGCTGACCGGCGCAATCCTCGACGCAGGGGGAAAGCGCAGCGGTGGAGATCTACTCCGACCCGACGCTTACCCTCGGCCCCAGCATCGTCCAGACAGTCGTCCAAAGCCTGGTGGACTATTACACCGGCAGCACGATCGCCGGCACGGTGGCCGCGCAGCAGTTGGCAGCACGTGGTGGCGCGTTCGACCGCGAACTGAGCCAGGCGCTCGCGCTGCAGTATGCCGCATGGGCATCGGAGACCGGCAGGGCACAGCAAGCAGGCACCAACCAGACTGCTCGACGTGCGTGCGCCTGCCGCCGAAGGCGCGCCAGCGCGAGATCTTCGTCTGACAATCGTCAGCACAATCATGGCCGGCATGATCGTTTTCTACGTCTTCTTCAGCGGCGCGTCGTCGGCGGAGAGCCTGCTCGTGGAAGAGGAGCGAGGCACGCTGGCCCGTGTGTTCACCACGCCGACGCCGGTACGGGACGTCCTCGGAGGCAGGATCGCCGCCACATACGTGATGCTCACCGCTCAAGTGGTCGTGCTCCTCGTCTCCTCGTGGCTCATCTTTGGCATCCGGTGGGGCCACCCGCTCCCGATCGGACTGGTCGCGGGAGGGATGATCGTGCTGGCGGCGAGCTTTGGGCTCTTCCTTACGTCCTTGGTGCGCAGCACCCAGCAGGGTGGACTCGTCTATGGTGGACTGCTGACCATCCTGGGCATGGTCGGCATGATCAGCATCTTTGGCATGGCATCGCCCACCGCCCCGCGCGCGGCCATGCAGATCGCATCTCTCTTCACGCCCCATGGCTGGGCCGTGCGCGGCTGGCTCCAGCTTCTCGACGGCGCCGGGACGCTCGAAGTGCTCCCGGTTGTGGCTGTGATGCTCGTGCTGGGTGCCGCCTTCTTCGTCCGTTGGCCTGGTGCGCTTCCGCAAGCGCTTTGCGTAGGGGAGTGCCGGTGCGAGTACTCGACTTGGCTGCCAAAGACCTCTTGCAGTTGCTCCGCGACGGGCGGACGGCCGGCTTCCTGTTGCTCATGCCCGTCGCCTTCACCTTTCTCTTCGGTTTCGCGTTCGGGGGATTTGGCGGCGAGAGCGACCCGCGCCTGCCCGTGGGGCTGCTGGATCTGGACGACTCCGCCATATCCGGCCGGCATCTCCTTGCCCTCCTCGACGCATCGCAGGTAGTCCGGCCCGTCGAGCTCAAGGCGTCGCAGCAGCAGACCCTCGACAAGAAGGTGCGCGACGGGGACCTGGCCGCAGCCGTCATTGTCCCGGCAGGCCACAGCCAAGCGCTCCTTGCGGGCACCTCCCTTCCGCTCACGGTGGTCGCCGATCCCGGCTCGACCGGAGGGCTCACCGCACAGACAGAGATCCAGGCGGCGGCCGGCCGGCTTGCCGGCTCGGCCGAGTCGGCACGGCTTGCCGCGCAGCTCCTGGACCAGCAGGCCACCCTCAACCCGGAGCAGAGTCGCAGGTTGGTCCGGGCCGGCCGATCGCCAGGACTTGCTGGAGACGTCGTTTGAGCAGGCGCTTGAGCTGTGGAAGCAGCCGTCCATCGCGGTGCGGCTAGTGCGGTCAGGTGCCATTGCGATCGGCGAGGAGTCGAGCGCGCAGGGAGGCTTCCTACACACATCCCCCTCCATGATGGTCCAGTTTGCCATCGGTGGCCTGATTGGTGCCGCCACTATGCTGTTCAGCGAACGGAAATCCCGTGCACTCCGCCGCCTGCTTACCACGCCGATTACACGTGCCCAGATCCTTCTCGGCCACTACCTGGCGATGGTTGTGCTCATCCTGATCCAGCTCACCGTCCTTGTCATCTTTGGCCAGCTTGCGCTCCGCGTGCCCTACGCGCGCGAGCCCCTCGCCGTTCTGCTGGTGATGATCGGCACCGCCCTATGGACTGCAGCCTTCGGGCTCCTCATCGGCGCGCTGGCCAGGTCCGAGGAGCAGGTGGTGCTCTTCTCGCTGATCCCGATGTTCGTCCTCTCCGGCCTTGGAGGCGCCTGGGTCCCCCTGGAGTACACGGGCAAGGCCTTCCAGTCGATCGGCCACCTGCTGCCCACGGCCTGGGCCATGGACGGCTTTGAGAACATCGTGATCCGCGGCCTGGGCTTGAGTTCTGTGCTCTTGCCGGCCGCCGTCATGCTCGGCTACGCAGTCCTCATCTTCGCACTTGCTGCCTGGCGCTTCCGCACCGAGTAACCCCGGCACAAGGCCCCCAAGCGGCTCGCCGCCGCGAATTGGACAAGGCGTCCCCCATACGGTATCCTTGGTTGTCCTTTCTACGAGACAATCACGCCCGCCAATAGGAGGAATTGTGGACCAAACAGAGCTGTTGCTCAAAGAAATCACCGAGGCCAGCGGCGTACCGGGCTACGAGGAAGCGGTGCGCGGAGTAATGCGCCGCCACCTGGATGGTATCGCCGTCATCGAGCAGGACAAGATCGGGAGCTTCATCGCCAGCCACCAGGGCACGAGCCCGGGGCCGCGTGTCATGCTCGCCGGGCACATGGACGAGATCGGCTTCATGGTGCGGATGATCACCAAAGAAGGCTTCGTCAAGTTCGTTCCACTCGGTGGCTGGTGGGACATGGTATTGCTCGGCCACCGCGTCGCCATCAAGACTGCGAAAGGCGATGTCCTCGGCGTGCTCGGCGCCAAGCCGCCCCACATCCTCTCCGACGAAGAGCGCAAGAAGATGGTCGACAAGAAGGACATGTACATCGACGTCGGGGCCTGCTCAGAGGAAGAGGTGCGCGAGATGGGCGTGCGCCCTGGGGATCCGATCATCCCCATCAGCGAGTTTTCCCTGATGGCCAACCCGCGCGTATACCTGTCCAAGGCGTTTGACAACCGGATCGGTTGTGCGCTGGCCCTTCAGGCGCTGCGCCAGGTTGCAGAGGACGGCCACCCGAACTCGGTATATGCCGTCGGCACGGTCCAGGAGGAAGTAGGGCTCCGCGGAGCCAAGACGTCGGCCTTTGCCATCAACCCCGACGTGGGCATCGTCCTGGAGGTAGACATCGCGGGGGACGTTCCGGGGATCCGGCCGGAGGAGTCATCCGTCAAGATGGGCGGCGGGCCAAGCCTGCTCGTATACGATGCCAGGATGATCCCGAACTTGAAGCTGCGGGACCTCGTGATCGCGACCGCCGAGGAGATGGAGATTCCCCTGCAGTTCTCGGCCATGCCGGGAGGAGCCACTGACGGGGCAATGATCCAGGCCCACAACACCGGCGTGCCGGCCGTGGTCTTGGCCGTGCCCACCCGACACATCCACAGCCACAATAGCATCCTCTGCCGCGACGACTATGACCAGGTGCTGAAACTTGTGGTTGCCGTCATCCAGAAGCTGGACTCGGCCACGGTGGGCGGCCTCACGGCGTAGCATCCGGTGCCTCAGGAGCAGCTCCGCCGTTTGCCCCTGAGGCCCTGCTTGCGAGCCATGGCTGCTCTGCTGTCCGTTTGATTTGCGATGCCTATTCGGCTCTGCTATAATCGCCGCATGCCGGCCACGGGAAGAGCAGGCGATCGCCGATGAAGCAGTGGAATGCTTTCGGCCTTGCCATGCAGTTGAGCTGGACACTGCTCTTCTCACTCCTGATCCCGCTGCTGATCGGTATCTGGCTGGACAGGCACTTTGGCATAGAGCCCTGGGGTGTTCTGGCCGGGACAGGGCTCGGAGTTCTCGCAGCCACCGTGGGCGTCGCTCGAGTGGCCATGAGGATGTTTCCCCGGCCTACCGTCAAGGACCCAGGTCGCACTGAAACCGACGTCGAGGGCGAGGAGGAATCGCACGAGTGAGGAAGCTTCTATCTCGAAAAGTCCTGATCCCGCTTGGGATCCTTGTCGCCGTCCTTGTTCTGCTGTCGTTGCTGCGCATCCCCAAGGTCGTCCTGCCCGAGATATCCATTCCTGCCGAGCCGGTCTTTGAGCTGCTCGGCTTCAAGATCACCAACACCCTGCTCGCCACCTGGCTGACGATGCTGATACTGATCGTCGGATCCTGGCTGATCACACGCAAGATGCAGGCGGTTCCGCGCCGCTTGCAGAGTGCCCTCGAGATGATCGTCGAGAGCCTGCTGGGCCTTGTAGAGGGTGCGGCGGGTAAGAAATGGGCGCGCCGCTTTCTGCCCATCGTGGCGACCATCTTCCTCTTCCTCCTGCTCTCCAATTGGATGGGGCTGACGCCCCTCTTTGGGGGATGGGGCGTCCTCCATGAGTCGCACGAAGAAGGCAAGGGCGTACCCGTGGTTTGGAACGACTCGCATACCGTCGGCAAGATCGTCCGCGATGACTCGGATCCTGAGGCGGAAGGTAGCTACATCCTGGCGCCGATGTTCCGCTCTGCCGCCACCGACATGAACACAACCCTCGCCCTGGCACTGATCTCGGTAGCCCTGACCCAGTACTTCGGCCTGAAGGCGCTGGGGATTCCCTATCTTGGCAAGTTCTTTGCAGTGGGCCGCATTGTCAAGGCCTTCACCAAGAAGGGCCAAGGCTGCATGGGGCGCATCGGGAACTTGGGCATGGGCTTCATCGACATGTTCGTTGGGGTAATCGAGACCATCAGCGAGATCGGCAAGATCATCTCCTTCTCCTTCCGTCTCTTCGGAAACATCATGGCCGGAGAAGTGCTCCTGGGCGTCCTCGGCTTCCTGATCCCCTACCTGGTCTCCCTGCCCTTCTATGGGCTCGAGTTGTTCGTTGGTTTCGTGCAGGCATTGGTCTTTATGATGTTGAGTGTCGCGTTCTTTGTTACCGCCATCAGCAGCCATGGTGGCGAAGAGGCACACTAAGTTCAAGTCGAGGAGGATACCCGCAAATGGAACCTGCAGCAGTCCAGTTTCTAGCATCGGCGATCGCCATCGGCCTGGGGGCACTCGGCCCCGGCCTCGGCCTGGGCTTTATCGGCGCCAAGGCCATGGAGGCGCTGGGCCGCAACCCCGAGGCCAGCGACAAGATCTTTGTCCCGCTGATCCTCAGCCTGGCTTTTACCGAGGCCATCGGCATCTACGCCCTGGTGGTGGCTCTGATCATCAAGTTCGTCGGCTAGCCGGCACTGGCCAACCTGACTCAGTGGAGGTTGTCGCTTGGACAAACTAGGCATTAACCTGGGTTATATCGTCTCCCAGCTCGTCAACTTCACGCTGCTTATCGTGCTCCTCTATTTCGTGGCCTACAAGCCGATCCTGCGCATGCTGGACGAGCGCTCGGCCAAGATCAAGAAGGGCCTGGAGGACGCAGAGACTGCGTCTAGGCGTGCAGCTGAGATGGAGCAGGAATTTGAGCGGCGCATGGCAGAAGCGAGGAAAGAGGGGCAGGAGCAAGTCGCCCAGGCCGCTCAAATGGGCGAAAAGGTCCGGCAGGAGATCCTCGACAAGGCCCGTGAAGAAGCTCGGGGGTTGGTCGACAAGGCCAAGGAAGAGATCGATCGCGAGAGAGACGTAGCGATGGGCGAGCTGCGCCAGCAAGTGGCGGAGCTTTCCCTGGCAATCTCACAGAAGGTCATCGGCGAGTCGCTCGATGAGCAGGCGCAACGGCGTTTGGTGGCCCGCTTCCTTGACGAGGCTGAGGAGCTAAAGTGAGCGCGCACGCCCAACCCAATGACTACGCTCGCGCGATATTCGATCTCGCGCTCGAGGACTGGACCCGCCAGCTACGCGGCATCGAGAAGGCGCTGGCGGCCAGCTCGTCCCTGCGTGCGGCTGCCGGCGACAGCTCTGTGCCCGTCGCTCAGAGATTGCAGGTGATCGAGGCGGCAGCGCCGCCGGGTGGCCTGAACGAGGGTGTCCGGAAGGTCCTGGGCACCCTGCTGGACGCCGGGCAGTTGGACCTCTTGGGCTCCATCCTGGAAGAGATGGAGCAGATCGCCAAGCCCAGGGCCGAACGCCGCCTCGCACGCGTGACCAGCGCCGTCCCACTGACAGGCGCCGAGCGAGCCATGATCCAATCCCGCCTGACGAGCAAATTCGGCTCCGACCTGGAGTTCCAGTTCGACGTCGATCCGGCCCTGCTGGGTGGAGTGCTGCTGCGCATTGGCGACCAGGTAATCGACGGCAGCGTGGCGGGCAAGCTGGCCGCCATGCGTGGCAAGTTGACGGCGTAGGAGTCGACACACCAGGCACGACCAGCCAGTCGTGCCATGCGTGTGACCTGTTTTGGAGGCATGCATGCCCTTACGAGCCAGAGAGATTGCGGAAACCCTCAAGCAGCAAATAGAAGCCTTCGAAGCGCCGCTGCGCTCAGTGGACGTGGGCTCGGTGCTCGAGATCGGTGATGGCATTGCCCGCGCCGACGGACTGGCCGGCGTCATGGCAATGGAGCTTGTCGAGTTCCCGCCCAAGCCGGGTCGCGATGAGAGCATCATGGGGCTGGTCCTCAACCTCGAAGCCGACAGCGTCGGTATCATCATCATGGGTGAGTACACCAGCATCGAGGAAGGCGACACCGTTCGCGGCACGGGGCGCATCGTGTCGGTCCCGGTCGGCGATGCGCTGATCGGCCGCGTGGTGAATGCGCTTGGCGAGCCCATAGACGGCAAGGGCCCGATTGCGACCACGAAGATCCGGACCATCGAGCGAATTGCGCCCAACGTCGTGACGCGCGAGAGCGTCAACCGCCCGGTGCAGACCGGCATCAAAGCCATCGACTCGATGATACCCATTGGCCGCGGGCAGCGCGAGCTGATCATCGGAGACCGCCAGACGGGCAAGACGGCACTCGCCATCGACACCATCATCAACCAGAAGGGCAAAGAGCTGACTTGCATCTACGTGGCCATCGGGCAGAAGTTGGCCCAAGTGGCACAGGTCGTCGCAACCCTTGAGCAGCATGGCGCGATGGAGCACACCATTGTGGTCGTCGCCTCGGCGTCTGAGCCGGCTGCACTCCAGTACATTGCTCCCTACGCTGGCTGTGCCATGGGCGAGGAGTTCATGGAACAGGGCAAGGACGCGCTCATCGTCTACGATGATCTGTCGAAGCACGCTTGGGCTTACCGGCAAGTCTCCTTACTCCTTCGGCGCCCTCCCGGACGCGAGGCCTATCCAGGCGACGTTTTCTACCTGCACTCCCGCCTGCTGGAGCGGGCTGCCAGGATGCACGCGGATTACGGCGGGGGTTCCCTAACGGCACTACCAATCATCGAGACCCAGGCCGGGGATGTATCGGCCTACATCCCCACCAACGTAATCTCGATCACCGATGGCCAGATCTACGTCGAAAGCGACCTGTTCTATGCAGGCATCCGGCCGGCCGTGAACGCGGGGCTTTCGGTGTCACGCGTCGGCGGCGCCGCCCAGGCAGGTGCCATGCGCCAGGTGGCCGGCCGGATGCGGCTCGATATGGCTTCCTTTCGTGAACTGGCTGCGTTCGCCCAGTTCGGATCCGACTTGGACGACGCAACGCGCCGCCAATTGGATCGCGGGCTGCGTACACAGGAAGCCCTGAAGCAGAAGCAGTACGTGCCGATGCCTCTGGCCGACCAGGTCATGGTCTTTTTCGCCGTCGCCAACGGCTACCTCGACGATGTGCCCATCCGCAAGGTGGGTCAGTTCGAGGCGGCCTTCCTACGTTACATGAACAGCAGCCACCCAGAAATGGTGCGGGCGATTGCCACCGGCACCAAGCTCGATGACGACGCACAGAAAGCACTGGGCCAAGCGATCAAGGATTTCAAGGCGACCGCGGCGTACTAGCGCGAGATCATGGACCACAGACCACGGACAATGGACCACGCCGTTCGTAGTGCGCGCTTCAGCGCGCCTCCATCGTCTGTCGTCCATTGTCCATCGTCTATCTGAGGAGCTTGCTTTGCCGAGCACAAGAGAGATCCGGCGGAGAATCCGGAGCGTCAAGAACATTGCGCAGGTCACGCGTGCCATGCAGATGGTCGCGGCTGCTCGGATGCGCCGCGCCCAGGAGCAGGTGCTTGCCACCCGACCCTACACGCAAAAGGCTTGGGAGATTCTGCTCCACCTCGCAAGCCAGCGTGGCCTGGGCACGGACGAAGCCGCGCATCCACTGCTCAGCCTGCGCGAGCAGGTTAGTAAGGTAGGAATCGTCGTCGTCTCTTCAGACCGCGGCCTCTGCGGGAGCTACAACCACAACTTGGTCCAGAACACCCTCCGCTTTGTACGCGCGTTGCCCTGCCCAGTGGAGCTGATCACGGTGGGCAAGCGCGGGAGAGATGCCCTCTGGAGACTGGGCCAGAAGATCGTCGCCGAGTTCTCGGACCTGCCCCCGCAGCCGCGAGTCATGGACATCGCACCCCTTGCGCACCTTGCCATCCACGGCTTCCGCTCCGGCAATGTACGACGTCGTCTACCTGGCCCACACCGACTTTGTCAACACCCTGGTCCAGCGACCCACGGTCTGGCAGCTTCTGCCAATCCGGCCACTGCAGATCGCGCCGACGGCAATCTCTGAGCATCGCGGAGCAGTCGTGAGCACAATGGTCGGCGAGTACATTTACGAGCCCGATCCGCGCACGATCCTAGATTCTGTCTTGCCGCGCTTCACCGAGCTACAGGTCTACCAGGCTGTGCTCGAGTCGCTGGCAAGCGAACACTCCGCACGCATGGTCGCCATGCGCAGCGCAACCGAAAACGCAAGGGAGTTGATAGACGTCCTGACCCTGAACTACAATCGGGCACGCCAGGAAGCCATCACCCGGGAGATGCTCGACATTGCCGGCGGTGCCGAGGCGCTGAGCAGCTCCAGGGCGGCTTAGGCGCGCGACAGAAGGAAGGAGGAGGGTTGACCAATGGCTGCCAAGGCCTACTTGTTGCTTAGGACAGCACCCGGCCTGACCAAGGCGATTTTCGCCTCGCTGAGGGCCAGCTCTGGTGTGCGGACGGTAGAGATGATCACGGGGCCCTACGACCTGATTGTATCGATCGAGGGCGCCAACACCAACGAGATTCTGAAGACGATTATGAACGACATCCGCCCTGCGGCCGGCGTGCGTGATACGCTCACCTGCCTGGTTCTCCCGGCCGAGGGAACTGAATAACGAGGAGGCTTGATGGCAAAAGGTACTAGGGGCCACATCGTCCAGATCATGGGCCCGGTGGTGGACATCGAGTTCCCCTCGGGCGAACTTCCCGAGATCTATGATGCCGTCGAGATCCCCCGTGATGGGGGCAAGCTGGTGGTCGAGGTTGAACAGCATCTCGGGAACGACTGGGTCCGCACCGTCGCCATGGACGCAACCGATGGGCTGCGCCGGGGAATGGAAGCGGTGGCCACAGGGGGTCCGATCCAGGTCCCGGTTGGGCCTGCTACGTTGGGACGCATCTTCAACGTCACAGGGGATGCGATCGACAATGCCGGGCCGGTCGAAGCCCAGGACCACTACCCCATCCACCGCCCTTCCCCTTCGTTCGAGGAACAGGTCACGCGGCCCGTGTTCCTGGAGACCGGAATAAAGGTCATTGATCTGATTGCTCCCTTCACGCGCGGCGGCAAGACCGGCGTCTTTGGCGGCGCAGGGGTGGGCAAAACGATCATCATCCAGGAGCTGATCAGGACCTTTGCCACCGTGCACAAAGGCTACTCGGTGTTTGCCGGCGTCGGTGAGCGCTCGCGGGAGGGCAATGATCTCTGGAAGGAGATGCGCGAGTCGGGCGTGATCGGTAGCGTGGCCATGGTTTTTGGCCAGATGAACGAGCCCCCCGGTGTCCGGCTGCGCGTCGGCCTCACCGGCCTGACGATGGCCGAGTACTTCCGCGACGAAGGGCGCGATGTGCTGCTCTTCATCGACAACATCTTCCGTTTCGTTATGTCAGGCTCGGAAGTGTCGGCCCTGCTTGGCCGCATGCCCAGCGCCGTCGGCTACCAGCCGACGCTGGGCACCGAAATGGGCGAGCTTCAGGAGAGGATCGTCTCCACGCGCAAGGGCTCGATCACCTCCATGCAGGCCGTTTACGTGCCGGCCGATGACTATACCGACCCGGCGCCGGTCGCGACATTCGCCCACCTCGATGCCACGATCGCCCTGGAGCGCTCCATCGCCGAGCAGTCGATTTACCCCGCCGTGGATCCACTCGGATCAACTTCGCGCATTCTCGATCCACTGGTGGTCGGAGACGAGCACTACGACACAGCGCGCGAGGTCCAGCGCGTGCTCCAGCGCTACAAGGATCTGCAGGACATCATCGCCATTCTCGGCATCGACGAGCTATCGGAAGAGGACAAGCAGGTCGTAGCGCGCGCCCGCAGGATCCAGCGCTTCCTGAGCCAGCCGATGTTCGTGGCCGAGGTCTTTACCGGGCGAGCGGGCCGCTACGTTCCCGTGCAGGAGACCGTGCGCGGTTTTCGCGAAATCTTGGAGGGAAAGCACGACGACCTGCCGGAGCAGGCGTTCTACATGGTCGGCGGCATCGAAGAGGCAGTGCAGGCCGGCGAGCAGCTGCGGAGCGCATAGTAACCATGGCTCTAATCCACTGTGAGGTCATCACGGCCGAGCGCGCCGTTTTCAGCGGCGACGTGGACATGGTAGTCGCGCCTGGGATCGAGGGGCAGCTCGGCATCCTGCCAGACCATGCTCCGCTCATCACGGCACTCACCTACGGCGAGCTGATACTCCACCGGCAGGGCAAGGACGATGAGTATATTGCCATCGGCGGAGGCTTCATGGAGGTGAGTGCCGATCGCGTGATCATCCTGGCCGACTCGGCAGAGCGCGCAGACGAAATCGACGAGTCACGAGCCGAGGCGGCAACGCGCCGGGCGCAGGAGCTGATGTCACAGCAGAAACACGAAGTCGAGGATCTTGCCCGTGCCGAGGCTGCCCTGCGCCGCTCAGCGGTTCGGTTGAAGGTAGCCCGCCGCAGGGGCAGACGCTCCGGGCATGCGCCTGGATCGGGCCAGCCTACGCGATAGCGGACCGGCCCATTGCGGAGAGACGATGTTTGCTAGAGAGATCGGTGTGGACCTGGGGACGGTCAACGTCCTCGTCTGGGTCAAAGGTCGAGGGATTGTGCTCCAGGAGCCCTCGGTCGTTGCGATTGCCGTCAACGACAACAAGATCGTGGCCGTGGGCAAAGACGCCCGAGACATGCTCGGACGCACCCCGGAGACAATAGAAGTCGCACGCCCCTTGCGTGACGGCGTAATTGCCGACTACGTAGTGACCGAAGCCATGCTTCGCTACTTCATCACCAAGGTCTCTGGGCGATTGCGCCTCTTCAAGCCGACGATTGCGATCAGCGTGCCCGTCGGCGTCACCAGCGTCGAAAGTCGTGCGGTGCATGATGCCGCCATCCAGGCCGGTGGCCGTGAAGCCTACCTGATCCCGGAGCCGCTCGCTGCGGCCCTTGGGGCGGGCATGCCGGTGCACACGCCCACAGGCAACCTGGTGGCAGATATCGGCGGCGGTACAAGCGAAGCCGCAGTCATCTCGATGAACGGCATCGTCGAGTTCTCCTCGGCCCGTGTTGGAGGCAACCGGATCGACGAGACGATCATCAATTACATCCGGCGCAAGTACAACCTTGTGATCGGCGATCAGACGGCAGAGCACGTCAAGATAGCTATTGGGAGCGCACTGCCCCTCGAAGAAGAACTGAGGATGGAAGTGCGCGGCCGCGACCAGGTCTCGGGCTTACCCAAGACCATCTACATTGTTTCGGGCGAGGTGACCGAGGCGATTGCAGAGCCCCTTAACACCATCGTCGGGGTCGTCAAGTCGGTACTTGAGAAGACGCCCCCCGAGCTTGCATCCGACGTGATCGACCGTGGAATCGTGATGACCGGCGGCGGCGCACTCCTCCGCAACATGGATCGCCTCCTCACTAAGGAGACAGGGGTCCCCTGTTACGTGGCAGAGAACCCCATCGCCTGTGTCGCTCTGGGCGCCGGACTGGCGCTGGAGAATTACGAGGTGATCAAGCGCAGCCTTCCGAACTACTAGCCCACACCGCACGCTCGCTCTGAACCCCCGCGGCACGCATCCGCTGGGGTTCTTTCATTCCAGGTAGTAGGTCATGCGCTGAAGGTGCGCCACGAGGCGGGCCTACTCACCCGCCTTCTTCTGCAGCTCGTACAACTTGCCAATCGCCTCCAGGGGCGTCATGGAGCTCACGTCAAGCTTTCGAAGCTCCTCACGAACCGGGTCCTCCACTGCGAAAAGGGGCAACTGGTGTACTTCGGACCCGTGCTGCCGCGTACCGGGTGCGCGTGCCTCCTCCTCCAGCTCCTGCAGGATCTCCTCGGCACGGTGGATCACCGGCCGGGGCAGCCCGGCAAGCTGGGCCACATGGATGCCATAGCTTCGGTCAGCGCCACCCGGGACGATGCGCCGCAGAAAGACCACCTTGTCCCGCTCCTCCGCCACCGCAACATTGTAGTTCCGCACGTGCGGCAGCAGTTCGGCCAACTGCGTCAGCTCATGATAGTGGGTCGCGAAGAGCGTCTTGCAGCGCAGGCGCGGATGGTTGTGTATGTGCTCGACGACCGCCCAGGCGATGGAGATGCCGTCGTATGTGCTCGTGCCACGCCCCACTTCGTCGAGCACAAGAAGGCTGCGCGGTGTCGCATGGTTCAGGAGATTGGCCGTCTCGACCATCTCCACCATAAAGGTGGATTGCCCCGCGCTGATCTCATCCTGCGCCCCGATTCGGGTAAAGATGCGATCGACGAGCCCAATATGTGCCGAGTCAGCAGGAACAAAAGATCCAATCTGCGCCATGAGCACGATGAGGGCCACCTGTCGGAGAAAGGTGCTCTTGCCGCTCATATTTGGGCCGGTTATCACCAAGATGCACTCTTGCTCCGAGAGGCTAACGTCGTTCGGCACAAACGGCTCTTCGTGCTGCGTCATCTCGACCACGGGATGGCGGCCTGCCCCGACCCATATCTTGCCATCGAGTGCCAGATCAGGCCGGACGTAGCGATGCATGAGCGCCACTTCCGCCAGTGCGGCAGTAGCGTCGACCTCCGCCAGGGATGCCGCAGCGCCAAGAAGACGCCCTGAAGCAGCAGCAATCTGCTGGAGCACTTGCTCATAGATGCGTCTCTCGATCTCAAGAATGTGCTCCTGCGCGTTTAGGATGAGCGCCTCGTACTCCTTGAGATCGGGGGTGATATACCGCTCGGCGTTGACCAACGTCTGCTTGCGAATGTACTCCGGAGGCACTCGCCCGGCATTGGCCGTGGTCACCTCCAGGTAGTATCCGAACACCTTGTTGTATCCTACTTTGAGGTTCCTGATGCCCGTTCGTGCTCGTTCCTGCTGCTCCAAGTTCGCCACCCACTCGCGAGCATCGCGTGAGGCTGCGGCCACATTGTCGAGCTCGGCTGAGAAGCCCACTCGGATCGCCCCACCGGCGTTGAGTGTGGCAGGCGGATCGTCGTCGATCGCCTGGTCAATTAGCTCGACCACATCGCTGCACACATCGAAAGAGGCCACCGGCCCAAACGCACCATCGCCGGTTGACTGGAGCACATCGCGGATCTGGGGCAGCGCTTCGAGGCTGCGACCAATCCCAAGTAGCTCACGGGGTTGGGCCCGCTTCTGAACGGCGCGGCTTGTCAGCCGCTCGAGGTCAGACACCTGCTTGAGCAGCATGCGGAGCCGCGTGCGTGCCGAGCTGTCGTCCACCAGAGCGGCCACCCTTTCCTGCCGCCCTCGAAGCGTCTCAAGCTCAAGTAGCGGCTGGTGGATCCATCGGCGCAGTAGCCGCCCGCCCATGCTGGTCACGGTGCGATCTAGAACGCCGAGCAGCGAGCCCTCGACAGCGCCGCGGCGCAGAGTCTCCGTCAGCTCAAGGTTGCGCCTTGTGGAGGGGTCCAGCGTCATGAACTGCTCGGTTGAGTAGCTGTAGAGCGATGAGAGCTGCGCCAGCCGCGCCCGCTGCGTCTCGCCCAGGTACCGGATCAGGCCGCCGGCAGCCCGCGTGGCCATGGGCATTCCACCTAGCCCGAAGCCATCCAGGCTCTGCACCTCGAGGTGATCCAAGAGCGCCTGGCGCGCGGTGTCGAGGTCAAAGGCCCAGCGCTCGTATTGGGTCAGGGCAGGCACACCCGCCGGCACGGGTCCCGGCTCGCGCCCCAGCACCCCTGAGCTGCAGGTGACGACCTCCGCCGGGTGCAGACGGGCCAGCTCCTCGCTGAACTGGCGCATGGCACCTTCGCCCGTCCACTGTGTGGCTGCGAACTCGCCGGTGGTGATATCGGCGTAGGCCAGCCCGATCTGGCTTCCCTCGGCAACAAAGGCCACGAGGTAGTTGTTCCGGCGCTCGTCAAGAAGCGTCGGCTCGACGACGGTACCCGGAGTCACAACCCGTACCACGTCGCGGTCCACGAGGCCCTGGCCGATCTCCCCGACTTGCTCGACAATCGCCACCTTGAGGCCGGCCTGGAGTAGCTTGGCCACATAGCCCTCAGCGGCATGGTATGGCACGCCCGCCAACGGCACACGCTCATCCTTACCAACCGGGCGCGATGTCAGGACAATGTCACACACACGCGAAACTACCCGGGCATCGTCGTCAAAGGTCTCATAGAAGTCGCCGAGACGGAAGAAGACGATCGTGTCTGGGAACTGCTTCTTGATTCGCAGGTACTGCCCGCGCATGGGCGTAGTCATGCGTGTGCTCCGTGGTAGGATTGGCCCATCTCCCGCAATTGTACCAGGGGTGCCCCAATCTGTCAAAGTACCAGCCGAAGGCACCGGAAGATGCACGCCCGTTCGGAGTACAAAGCGCAAGGTGTAGCTCACGGGCAACCAGCACTTGACACCCGGCTACCGGATGGTATACTGCCACCCCGCAGAGATCCCCACGGAGGATTCGGAGCAGAGCAGTGTCAAAGAAGGCCACGATTCTTGTTGTCGACGACGAGCCGGTGATGGTGCGGCTCCTGAGAGCGAGCCTTGACGGAGCCGGCTTCCGGGTCTTGTCTGCGTCGGATGGAGAAGAGGCCGTTGCAGCTACGGCGCGGGAGCAGCCTGACTTGCTCATCCTCGACATCATGCTGCCCAAACTGGACGGTTTTGCCGTGTGCCGTGCCGTCCGCGAGTTCTCGCGAGTGCCTGTGCTCATGCTGACGGCACGCACCACCGAGGTGGATCTAGTCCATGGCTTCGAGTCGGGCGCCGACGACTATCTGATCAAGCCATTCTCAGCCGCCGAGCTCATGGTTCGTGTCCAGGCACTGCTCCGCCGCAGCAAGTGGCCCGAGCAGATCTTGCAGCACCGGAATTTCCGATCTGGGCCCATCGAGATCGATTATGCTCTCCACCGCGTGAAGGTCGGCAGCCAGCCGGTCAAGCTCACGCCCACCGAGTACCGGCTGCTGGTTTACCTCGCAACCAACGCGAACCGGGTCATCTCGCATCGCGAGCTGCTGCGTGCGGTGTGGGGACCTGAGTACGGGGAAGAGGCGGAGTACCTGCGCGTGTACACCCGGTATCTGCGCCAGAAGCTCGAGCCCGATCCCGCCAATCCTCGGTACTTGCTAACGCAGGCCGGCGCAGGCTACATGCTGTTTCAGCCAGAAGAGGATCTGTAGTGCCGCAGCGTTGACCCCGGCCGCACTTCGTGGTACGATCGAGGTTGACACTATCCATGGACTATTGGCCCACTCGGGCCGTGGTCAAATACAGACATCCAAAAAGGAGAGCTGACCATGAAAGAAATGACGAAGGAAAACCTAAAGGCCTCTCTGGCTGGCGAGAGCCAAGCACACATCAAGTACCAGGCGTTCGCCGTCCAGGCCACCAAAGAAGCGATGCCGAACATCGCCCGCCTGTTCCGAGCCATTGCACACGCTGAGCTAGTCCATGCCACCAATCACCTGCGAGAGCTCGGCGGCATCGGCAAGACCGCCGCCAACCTCGAGGCGGCCATCGCCGGCGAGAACTTCGAGGTCGACGAGATGTACGCGGCCTATCTCGAAGTGGCGGATTCCCAGGGTGAGCAGGGAGCGCACCGGAGCATGACGTACGCCATCGAGGCCGAGAAGATCCATGCGGGCCTCTACGGGCAGGCCAAGGGCGCGGCCACAGCCGGCCAGGACCTGAGTATCGGCCAGGTCTATGTCTGCCCCGTGTGCGGCTGGACCCACATCGGCGAGCCACCGGACCGCTGTCCCATCTGCAACACCAAGAAGGAAAGGTTCGTGACCTTCTAGGTAGAGGTATCTCATGCCCATTGGGTGTCAGGGTGTTCCTGACACCCAGCGGTGCACGAAACCATGCAAGCACTCTTTCCCTTCACCGCGATCGTCGGCCAGGATACGATGAAGATGGCGCTCGTCCTGAACGCCATCAGCCCCAAGGTCGGAGGTGTCCTGATCCGCGGTGAGCGTGGCACGGCCAAATCGACCGCGGCGCGGGCACTAGCCGCACTGCTGCCCGAGATAGAGATCGTGGCCGACTGCCCCTTCCACTGCGATCCGGAGCGGGCCGACAGTCTCTGCGACAACTGCCGCGAGAGGCTATCCCAAGGGGAATCTTTGACCCGTGCCAGGCACCAGATTCGGTTTGTCGATCTGCCCGTTAGCGCTACGGAGGACCGCGTCGTCGGCACGCTCGATATCGAGGTTGCGCTCAAGACCGGCCGAAAGAGGTTCGAGCCGGGCGTCCTCGCCGCAGCCAACCGCGGCCTGCTGTACGTGGACGAGGTAAATCTCCTCGACGACCACGTCGTTGACCTCCTGCTCGACTCGGCAGCCATGGGGCGCAATGTCGTCGAGCGCGAGGGGATTTCGTTCGCCCACCCCGCGCGATTCATCCTGGTCGGAACGATGAACCCAGAGGAAGGCGAGCTTCGTCCGCAGCTTCTGGACCGATTTGCCCTCTGCGTGGAGATCCGGGGCATTGTCGATGCTGACGCCCGGGTGCAGATCCTGGAGCGCACCATCCAGTACGAGAGTGACCCAGAGGGGTTCTGGGCAGAGTGGGAACCCCATGAGCAGCAGTTGTCCACCGAGATCGCGCGTGCCCGCGAGCTGTTGCCCAATGTTGGCTACCAGCCAGGTGACTTGTACGCCATCGCCGAGATGACGACGGGATTCGGCGTGGACGGCCACCGGGCCGACATCGTGATTCTCAAGACCGCGCTGGCGCATGCCGCGCTCCGCTTTGCGAAGAACGGCCATGGGTTGGCCTTACCCGCCATCGGAGAGCTGGACATCCTGGCTGCTGCTCAGCTTGCGCTGCCGCATCGGCTGAAACGCCTGCCCTTCCAGGAGATCGAAGGCCGGCTCGAAGAGCTATCGGAGCGTCTGGCACAGGCACAGCAGACGGCAAAGGACGCCAAGGCTGCGCAAAGTAGCATGGCCGAGGCCTCCGAAGGAAAAAAAAAGAGAGCCTAGAGGCTGACCAGGCCTCGAGCGAGATGGATACCGGAGGTGCCGGCGCACCGATCAAGGGTCACGTGGCCGAGGCCCTTGGCCTGGGTAGCTCCACCTCGCTCGACATGGTGGCCCCCATCGGCCAGGCGTTCCAGCCCCGGCGCGTCGAGTCTCCGATGGACCGCATCACTCGCTCTGCCGCCGGAAAGCGGTCTTCCACACGCACGCGCCGCAAACGGGGCCGCTACATCCAGGCGCAACCCGCGAAAGGCGACTTGAGCGACATCGCCATAGACGCCACCGTCCGCCGAGCGGCGACTCTGCAAGTTGAACGCGAGGTCCAGCCAGGTGCCCTGACCGTGTTACCCGAGGACGTGCAGAAGAAGGTGAGGGTGCGCAAAGCATCCAACCTCATCCTCTTCGTGGTGGATGCAAGTTGGAGCATGGCAGGGGCGCAGCGGATGGAGGCGACCAAGGGAGCGATTCTTTCACTCCTGGTGGATGCATACCAAAAGAGGGACCGCGTTGGGCTGGTGGTGTTTCAAAAGGAACAGGCTCGGCTGGTGTTGCCCTTCACCTCTAGTGTCGATCTCGCGCAGTCAGCCCTGCGCCATCTCCCGGTTGGTGGCAAAACACCGCTGCCGGCAGGACTTCTTCTGGCCTATCGCACCTTTCATCGCGAGCTCAGGCTCCGGCCCGAAGCAATGCCGTTGCTCATCCTGCTGACCGACGGGGCAGGCAACGTTTCACTGACTGACACGCCCCCCCAGGAAGAGACACAGAAGATCGCGGACCTGATCCGGCAGACCGGAATCCACTCCGTCGTGATCAACATGGAGCACCCTGCCTACGACCGAGGGCTGGCGAAGGATGTCGCCCGTGCGCTGGGAGGCCCCTGTTACTGCCTGGCAGAGCTCAGGGCCGCCGAGCTTTACCATGCTGTCCGGGAGCAACTTCGCGAGGGCACAGGGCCCAAGTCCGGCTCATTGCGAAAAGGAGGCCAAGCGCAGAGCGGAAATGACGCAGCTTAGGATCCGTCGCATCAACCCCGGATCGCTTTTCAGGCACGGCTGCCTTTTGGGGGTGGCACTGGCAGCGATTCCTAGCCTTGTGTGCGGTCTCTCACTCCTTTGGACCTCCCGTGCCGTGCAGCGTTGGGTCGAAGGCTGGGAGGTGCAACCGGTGACCATTCTCGGCCAGGAGGTCGCCCGCATCGATCTTGTCCACGCCCTGGGGCTAGAGCGCCTCGTTGGGGCACTACAATCGATATCCGCCGCGCCGGCACTCGCGTTTCTGGTCTCTATTGCCTGGATGGCCATTGTGGCTGGTCTTGTGCTTGCGGTCACTGGTCTGCTGCTTGCGCTGGTCTACAACGGACTGGCCTCACTCACAGGAGGGATCGTCGTCGAGGCAAACGCCCGCCCCGCCCGCGGCCGCCGCTCGGACCCGGGGTAGGGTATCAGTCTTTCACCCATACAGCCACCGGGGCGCTCCATTGGATGTGTAGTACGATAGACCCATCTCTTCTTCGAAGGAGACTGCGCTCATGATCAAGCTCGTAACAGATACAACTGCCTATCTCCCTGAGGCCTATGTGCGCGAGCACGACGTCCGCGTCGTGCCGCTCAACGTGCACTTTGGAATCGAAGCCTTCAAGGAGACCGTGGAGATATCCAACAGGGAGTTCTATGCCCGGCTAAAGGCCGCGCCGGCGCTGCCGACGACGTCGCAGCCGTCAGCGGGCGACTTCTACGAGGCGTTCAAGCCCCTGATAGACGCAGGCCACGAGATCCTGGCCCTCCCCATCTCCAGCAAGCTGAGCGGTACGTACACCTCGGCGATGGCAGCCCGAGCCATGCTCCCAGATGCCGCCATCCAGGTGGTCGACACACTGAGCGCTGGGCTCGCCCTGGAGTTGATGATCCATGCCGCCGTGAAGGCCATCGACGGAGGTGCAACACTCCCCCAGGTCACCGGGCAGATGGAGGCAATGAAGGGCGAAATCTACACCCTGTTTGTGGTCGACACGCTGGAGTATCTGGCCAAGGGCGGGCGCATCGGCTCCGCCAAGGCCTTCCTGGGCACGATGCTGAGCGTGAAGCCGATCCTCATTCTGAAAGGTGGCGCAATAGAGGCGTACGAACAGGTGCGCACGAAGCGCAAGGCCGTCGCCAGGATGCTGGACCTGATTGTCGCACACGCGGGATCGCGCGGACCGGAGGCAAAGATTACCATGACTCACGCGCTGGCTCTCGAGGAGGCAGAGGCCGCACGGCGCGAGCTGGTCGCCCGACTTGGCTGCGAAGAGCCGTCCTTGTCCGAGCTTGGTCCCGTGATCGGGGCTCACACGGGGCCCGGAGTGGTTTCCGCGGCTATCTACGTCTAGACTGCCCCCCTGTCTGATAAGGGGCTCGACTAGCCCACGCAGGATGGCGGGAGGGGCTAGCCGGCAGCGACCCGCCGGAGCCCATCTCGGTCTAGGATAGTGATCCGCTTGCGCCCGATGTCGATGAGTCCCTTGCTCTTGAAGCTGCTCAGCGTCTGGGTGGTCGTCTCGCGGTAGGTCCCGATCTGCTCTCCGAGGTCCTGGTGGGTGAGGCCGATAATTGTTTCGCTCCTTTGCTCCTCCGCCACCTGGAGAAGGAGCGTGGCCAGCCGGGCAGGGATATCCTTGAAGCCGATCTCCTCCAGCCTGGCCTCCGCTTCCTTGAGACGGCGCCCCATGGCCTCAAAAAGGCGCAGTGCTACCCGCGGACGCGTAGCCAGTAGGCGTTCCACCTGCTCGCGGCCCATGACGCACAGCACACAGTCTTCGAGTGCCTCGGCGAAACTGTTGTGCATCCCCTGGCCGATGAGCGCCATCTCCCCAAACACGGCGCCCGGGCCGACTGTGGCGAGAACCAGCTTTTTCCCTTCAGTCGAGATGCGATACAGCTGGACACGACCCTCTTTCAGCAAGAAGAGCACCTCGCTGGTGTCCTCGGGCATGTAAAAGATCTTGCCACGCCGGCAGGTAGTCATCGTGGTCGACCGGTCAATCTCCGAGATCTCCTTCTGGGCTGAGATCCTGGAAAATGTCCACCATACGCAAGTAGCCGATCTTGCCGGGTTGCTCTGCTGGCACAGTCTCCAACCTCCTCACCACTTTCGATTGTACACCCGTTTGTGGTACAATCCAAGGAAGCCAAATCAGGAGTGAACTCATGATGAACCGAATCCCGCCCATCATCTTGCGGCTCGGCCCCTTCGAGGTGCGCTGGTACGGTGTCCTGATCATGCTCGGCGTTGTCCTTGGAGCCCTTTGGGGCACGCGGCTCGCCCGAAAGCGAGGCCTCGATCCAGAGCATGTCTGGGGCATCCTGATCCTGGCCGTGGTACTGGCCATCCTGGGGGCGCGGCTGTACCACGTCTTCTCGACACCGGCCGGCTGCCCCGCGGACGCCGACTACGCGTGCGGTTGGCCCTACTACAAACATCACTTCCTGGACGCCTTTGCGCTGTGGAAGTACGGAGGCTTCCAAGGTCTGGGCATTTATGGCGCAATCGTAGGTGGCAGCCTCGGCGTGCTGCTGTACTGCCTCTGGAACCGTATCGAAACGCTCGCCTGGCTCGACATCGGCGGCGTGGGCCTTGCTTTCGGGCAATTCGTGGGGCGCTGGGGCAACTTCGTGAACCAGGAGCTCTTTGGCCCTCCCACCGGCTCCACATGGTTCGGCCTTCGTATCAACCCCAACCTGCCACACCAAGAGCTCCCTGCGGGTACCGACTACTCGACTCTGTTCCACCCAACGTTCTTGTACGAGTCGCTTGTGGTGTCTCCTTGTGTTCGGCATTCTGTACGTCGCATACCTTCGACTCGAGCGTTGGCTCCGCAAGGGTGACATCATCGTCGCATACGTCGTTCTCTACTCCCTGGGCCGCTTCTTTGTCGAGTTCTTCCGGCCAGACGCCTGGACCATCGGCTCGTTGGCTACAGCGCAGTGGATAGCGCTTGGCTGCATGGCGGCCGGCATTGCTCTGGTTGCCCTTCGCCACATCTTCTGGAAGCGGCCACAAGCGCCCTCATCTCAGGCCCAGTAGGGCGCAGCGCCGCCACAGGGCCATTCCGAGCCTTCTTGGCAGGCTCGGCCCTATGTCGGGTTCGCCTCACGGACTCGCTGGAGTCACGTATCCAAAACCGCCCTGCCACGCTCCCATTCTCATTCTTACTGTTTTCAGTAGTAATATGCAGTTCTTGCTTCTTACTTGATATTCCTCGGATTATATCTGCATTCTTGATAGCTCCAACTGGACAAATATCGCGCAATAGTGTATAATAGGATTGCGTCCTCGTACGTCGAGAGACGCGAGCGACCAATGGCAACACACATCACGAGAGTCGGGGTTCACGCTCGGAACGACGTCCGCTTCACGGACGGAGACTATCAGCTGCTCCGTGCCGCGCGCATAGAAACGCTGAAGATGATGTCCCACACAGATCTCGGCGTCTACAAGCGGCTTCGAAGCGACTTCCCAAACCTGGAGCTGATCGTACGGCTATTCGACGACCGCGTGCGGAATCGATCACGTCCTGACCCGGGATCATTCGTAAGCAAGATGCTGCCGGTCATCCAGGGCCTGAAGCCCTACGTCGTCAAGTTCGAGATCCACAACGAGCCGAACCACGCGGAAGGCGTCGAGGGCTGGGGAGCCAGCGATGAAGATGCCCGCTCCTTCCTCTCCTGGTACATGAGCGTACTTCGATCGCTGAAGAAGGCATGCCCCTGGGCGAGATTCGGATTCCCCGGTCTGGCACTTAACTGGCCCCACCGCGATCTTGAATGGCTCTCGATCTGCCAGGAGGCAGTGAGGGCGTCCGATTGGCTTGGCTGCCACTGCTATTGGCAATACGACAATATGCTCTCGGACGAGTGGGGACTGCGCTTCAAACTCTATCACCAGCGCTTCTCCACCATGCCCATCGAGATCACGGAATTCGGGAACTCAACTCCGAACCTGGCACCCGAAGCTATGGCCAGCCAGTACGTTCGCTACTATCAGGAGCTGAACAGATACGCCTACCTCGGCTCCGCAAGCGCCTTCATCGCTTCCTCTCCTGATCCCGCATGGGCTCCTTTCGCCTGGATGCGGAGCGGAGGCCAGATGATGCCCGTGGTAGGGGCAGTAGGCGCGATGGAGAGAAAGGCAGTGACAATCGTGACCGAGCGAACCTTCCCCAAGACGGGGAAAAAGGTCAGCGGTAGCTTCCTCACTCTGTACGACAAGCTGGGATCGGGCGTCTGCGGTAACCCGATCACCAACCAGTTCAAGGAGAAGGGCATCACAGTCCAGTACTTTGAGCGGGTGGCCATGGAGGAGCTCAAGACCAACCAGTCAAGCCTCCGAGCTATCGGCACAGAGGTGCTCGGCTCAAGGACTGAGCTCGCCCGGCTGCAAGGGGTCGTTGACATACTCAGCGTGCAGCCCCTGCCGTCCGTGGAAGCACTGATCGACAAGCTCTCGGATGCAACGGAGAAGCTGGTCGCCAAGATCCAGGTCCTTCAGCAGGAGCTTGCTCGGGCTCGATGTCCACCCCGGTGAGCGGCACGATTCAGGCGCTCTTGGTCAACACCCTTCCTGCCCAGATTGCTGGCCTGGTCAAGCTCAGCGAGCAGATTCACGCGGACTTGGCCGTGGCCCTCAAGAGCATGGGGGCCAGCCAAGAAACCCTCATCAAGGAGCTCCAAGCCCGCGTCAAGCTTCTCGAGTCCAAGTCCGGCGACAAGGAGTCTGGTGTCACTCCATCTCCCTCCGCTGCCGGCAAGCCGACAATCAAGAACATCACAAACCAACTGCCCCGGCACGCAACCGCTCGCTACCGCACCCGGGAGCTGAGCGCCATCAAGCTGCTCGTGATCCACCACAGCGCCACACCGGCCAACACGACGCCAGAGAGCGTCGCGCGATATCACGTCAATCACTGGAACTGGGCCGGAATCGGCTATCACTTTTTCATCGCGGCCGATGGCACCATCTACCAGACCAATGAGTTAGGGACTGTCTCCAGCCATGCAGCACCGGCCAACGAGACTGGCGTTGGCATCTGCTTCGCAGGGGACTTTACGGACGCTGCTCCTCCGGCTGCTCAAGTTCACGCCGGTGCGCACCTGGTGGCTTGGCTACTAAAAGAACTCAACCTCAAGACAAACGCTGTGGAGGGTCACCGCGAGCTAATGCAGACTGCCTGCCCAGGGGCGCAATGGCTGTCGGGAGCGAAGTGGAGAGAGACCTTGCTCAAAGAAGTGACCAAGGTCCAGGCGGGAGCAAGCTGACCCCATGAGCCAGTCCGCCTACCAGGTCGTGCTGCCCGTGTTCGAAGGTCCACTGGACCTCCTCCTCCGCTTGATCGAGCGGCAGGAGCTAGACATCACGCAGGTCTCCCTGGCAAAGGTCGCGCAGCAGTTCCTCGATTATGTCATGCAAATGGAAGAGCGTGACGCGGATCGGCTGGCCGGATTCCTCGTGATCGCGGGCAAGCTGCTCCTGATCAAGTCGCGCGCCCTGCTTCCCAGGCCGCCTTCCATGGATCTTCCTTTCGAAGAGGATGTGGGCGCAGACCTGGTCGGGCAGCTTCTGGAGTATCGCAAATTCAAGAATGCGGCCGGCTGGCTCAGGGACTTGCACGCACTTGGCTTTCAATCGTACGTCCGGCTATCTGGCACGCCAGACGTGCCCCAGCGCCCGGACCTGACGGGTATCACGCTCGATGTCTTGCTGACCGCGGTGCGCGAAGCGCTCGAGATCCGGCCTCCGGAGTCCCTAGCCAACGGCACGATCCCGCCCCTGATCGTGACCGTTGCGCAGCAAGTAGAACGGATGGAGAGTGAGCTTTCACGCTCCGGTGTGCTGAGCTTCTCCGCGTTTCTCGGGCAGGCGGCGAGCCGGCTGGAGATCGTCGTCTCGCTCCTGGCCCTCCTGGAGCTGGTGAAGCGTGGGCTCGTCGCAATGCGCCAGGATGTCCCATTTGGCGACATCCTGATCTCGTCGGCTGCGCCGCGCGAAGCCTAGGCCGGCCCCCTCCACCGATCCAGGGCGATTTCGTAGGCTCGCTCCACTTCAGGCGCCTGCGCGTCCCAGTCATACCGCTGCCAGATCCTCTCGCGAGCGCGCTGGCCCAGCTCCTCAGCAAGACCCCGGTCAGACAATGCAAGACCAAGGGCTTCCGACAGCTCGCCAATGTTGCCAGGCTCTGTCAGCAGCCCAGTTCGGCCATCCTGGATGTACTCCAGGTTCTCCCCTAACCGGCTGGTCACCACAGTCTTGCCCAGTGCCATCGCCATGACCACCTTGCCTGCGCACTTGGCTCGGTTGATCAGTGTGTCCCGGTAGGGATTGACGGCTACATCGGCGGCTGCCACGTAGCCAGGCGCAAGGCCGTGGTCCACCCATCCGGGAAAGACAACGCTGTCGGCCACCCCTGCCGCCAATGCCTGTCTCCGCAGCTCAGGCAGGCCGTCGCCGGAGCCTGCGATCACGAGGCGCGCATCGTGCAGATGAGAACGAAGAAGCGCCAGGGCGTCAATGGCCAGGTCAAGATCGTTGCCATGGGGGATATGACCAAGGTAGATAGCCAAGGGGCCATCTCCGACACTCAGACCCCTTCGGATCTCGGCACGCTGAGCCTCCGTCAGCACCGACCGCTCACGAAGCGACGGATCTGGCCCATTCGGCAGATAGACCACTCGGGCCGGGGCAACGCCCAAGCCCCAAGCCTGCGTCTGAAGCGTTCGGCTTGCGACGGAAACGGCACCGGCACGGCGCAGGAGTCGCTGTTCCTGCCAGGCAAAGAAGTACTTCCATCCTGCGGGGTAGGGGTTGATGTCAGCCCACCCGCCGCGGCCTTCCCAATCATCGGTGTCAACCACGACGGGCAATCGCGAGATAGCACGAAGGATCTGCCCTGCGAGGCCGCTGTAGCCGATCGGCTTGAAGACGTGGACGACGTCTGGCTTCAGCCGGGCCGCGCACCGGGCCAGCCTAGGCGGAACACTGAGTTGATCCCACAGATCGTTTCGGCGAACGACAAGGTTCTCCAGCCGGACCCCGCCCTGCTCCCAACAAACGCCCGAGTCCTCGGTGTGGTCGTAAGGAGGCATCAGGATCGTGACCTGGTGGCCGCGCCTGACAAGCGCCTGGGCCATAGGAAAGGCCCGCGCACTCACGGTACCTTTGGGCCTGAAAGCGAATGGGCCGATCATCACAATCTTCATGCCGTGCCATTCTAACAGCGGAGCGGCCGATACGCAACTCCCCCCTGCCCCACTTGGGCCCATCCCGTAGAGATGGTATACTGCACTCGAGGAATCCACCAGATGAAGCGCAGACAAACAAGCCCGGTCACATTGGCGATTGTGGCGATCATGACATCCATCACATTCGTGCTCACCTACCTTGTCCGAGTTCCGACTCCCGCCAAGGGATACGTCCATCTTGGAGATGCCGGGGTCTTCTTTGGGGCCTTTGCGTTCGGCCCTTGGATCGGGGCCGTCTCTGGCGGGCTCGGAACGCTGCTTTCGGATATTGCTGCGGGCTATCCACAGTGGGCCGCGTTTTCCTTCGTGATTCACGGCCTTCAAGGATGGCTCGTGGGCTGGCTCGCGCGCCGCTGGCCCGGCACCGGCGGGCTGCTCCTGGC
This sequence comes from uncultured Chloroflexia bacterium, assembly GCA_963701775.1. GTDB lineage: Bacteria > Chloroflexota > Anaerolineae > JAAYZQ01 > JAAYZQ01 > DAOQVR01. Next base: position 198,347 of record CAVPBH010000015.1, on the reverse strand, counting down.
TGCGGTGCTTGGAGGTGTCGTCGTCGTGGGAGGCTATTTCGGCGCGGGCGTACTGCTCTCCGGACTAGGCGCCGCAATTGGCGAGCTGCCTCTCAACATTGTCCAGGTAGTGGCCGGCGCAGTCATTGGGGTGCCGTTGTACGCTGCCGTCAGAGCCGCCTACCCGCCGATTGGCCGTTGGCGCCGGTGAGCCGCACCCAGCCGCCGGCGACCTTTGCGCGCCGCCGAGCCGAGTCGCCCGCGATGGCTGGTTCTCTGCAGGTCGAGGCTCTTCACTTTGCCTACCCGCCCCTGAGATTGGAGGCGCCGAGCCCATGGGTGATTGACGGCGTAGACCTTGCACTAGGTTCGGGCGAATGGCTAGGCAGTAATGGGAGCCAGCGATGCCGGCAAGACGACACTCTGCCTACTCGCATCCGGCTTGGCTCCGAGCCTGACCGGCGGAACGCAGGAGGGCCATGTGTGCGTCGCCGGTCGCGACACCGGCGAGTACCCACCCCCTGCCTTGGCGACGGACGTCGGCCTCGTCTTCCAGAATCCCACCGCACAGCTCTTCAATCCCACAGTCGAGGCAGAGGTTGCTTGGGGCCTTGAGAACCTGGCGCTGCCGCTCCCGGAGATGCGGGCTCGACTCGGGCAGGCTCTCTCCCGGTTCGGAATCGAGTCGCTAAGGCACCGCTCGCCTCTCACTCTGTCGGGAGGGGAGAAGAAGCGGCTCGCGCTCGCATCGGTGCTCGCGATGCAACCAAGTGTGCTGGTCCTGGATGAGCCGATGGGCGGCCTGGATCCGGCCGGCCGTGAGCAAGTCCTTGCCGCCCTGTCCGGTCTTCTGCATGATAAGCCGGTGACAATCCTCATGACGGAAAGCGATCCCGAGGCGGTCGCTGCCTTTGCCAGCAGGCTCGCCATACTCTCTGGGGGGCGGCTGATCATCGACGACACGCCGCGCTCGGCTCTCTCTCAGGGGGAACGCCTTGCGGCGGCCGGGGTAGCAGTGCCCCAGATGGCCCAGTTGGCTGCCGCGCTCAACCAGCGCACTAGCTCCGCGTTCGATTTCTTGACCGTCGATGAAGCGCAGCGCGCGCTCGTGCTATGGCTCGAGAGAGAGCCGGCGCCCGGTCGCTCCCCATCGCAGAGTGAGGGCGAGTCGCCCTTGTCGCAGCCGGCCGGCGCCAGGCATGCAGCCGTGGAACTTCAAGGGCTCTGGCATTGGTATGAGGAGGAACGAAGGCCGGTGCTGCGCGACATTGACCTGCTCATTGGTGCCGGTGAGCTTGTGGCTCTCGTGGGGGCCAACGGCTCGGGCAAGACCACGCTGGTCAAGCATATGAACGGCCTACTGCGACCAAGGCGAGGGTGCGTTCGCATTCTGGGCAAGGACAGCGCCGGCCGGACGATTGGGGAGATGGCGCGTAGCGTGGGGTTTCTGTTCCAGAATCCCGAGCAGCAGATTTTCTCCGCTACCGTTCAGGATGAAATCGCGTTTGGGCCCCGCAACCTCAAGCTGTCTCCCACGGAGGCTGCGAGACGGGTCGGAGACGCCATAGAGCGCTTTGACCTGGCCGGCGTGGCACATCAACCACCGGCTATCCTGAGCTACGGACTGCGGCGCCGGCTCACCCTGGCCTCGCTGGCCGCCATGGATCCGCCCATCCTTGTGCTGGACGAGCCCTCCGTGGGGCTGGACGCAGCCGGCAGGGACGATCTCGTCCACTGGCTCCGGGAAAAGCAGGAAGCAGGCCGGACGATCGTCCTGGTCACCCACGACATGGCGCTCGTGGCAGAGTGCGCGGGCCGCATGGTAGTCCTACGTGATGGAGAGATAGTCGCCGATGGCACGCCGGCTCAGCTCTTTTGGCAGCCCGAGTTGCTGCAGAGTGCTTCGCTTGCGCCTCCACCTGTCGTCGCGTTGGCACAGGCGCTGCGACCCTACGGGCTGCACCGGCGTTGCCTGGGCGTAGACGCCGTCTGCCAGGAGCTAGCGGTATTGACGGGTCGAGCATGAGCCAGTTCGATCCTCACGTTCCGGCCGGTTCGTGGCTGCACCGGCTCGACCCGCGAGCCAAGCTGTGGTGTGTTCTCCTGGCGAGTATCGTGGGCCTCGCCTACCGCCACATCGGTGCGCTGGCAGGGCTGTTGCTTCTGGCCCACATCGTGCTGCTGGCAGCGCACATACCGCTCAACCGGCTGCGTTGGATCTGGTCGCGGTTGCTGCCCTTGTTGCTCATGATCCTCATCCTCCAGCCGATGTTCACGCCTGGCACGGGGCCCGACCTACTGCGAGTCGGGCCAGTACGCTGGACGACGGCTGGACTGCTAGACGGCGTGAGCTATGCGCTCCGCGCGGCTGCACTGGCCTTTGTGGCCGCGGCCCTGCTGTTGACCACGGACTCGGCGCGCCTGGTTCAGAGTCTCGTCAAACTGGGTCTGCCTTACCCCTGGGGCATGACGATTGGGCTCGCAGTTCGCTACCTGCCCGAGACAAACGGGCTGTTCGTGTCCGTAATGGAAGCGCAGCAAGCACGAGGGTGGATCATCGGTCAGGGCCGGTTCTCGCAGCGCGTGCGCTCCTACTTGCCTGTGCTCGTGGCCACGATCATCGCTTCGCTGCGCAAGGCCGATAGCCTCGGGCTGGCGCTGGCGGCACGGGGTCTGGGCTATGCGCGCCACCGGACGGCGCTGTACGATGTGCGATTTCTGGCGGCCGATTGGCTGGTACTCGCGCTCACGACGGCGGCCTTTGCAGGCCTCATGATGCTGCGCTTCGGGCTCGGCTGGGGTGCGGGAGCCTGGTAGCCGGGACGGAGCGACTCCGCTACTCTGCCACTCTGCCAACTCCCAATCTACGGGGGCGCCACCCTGCCGAGGTGCAGCGCTCCTTTGTTTGCGGGCCCGAGATGTGATAGACTGCCGGCAACCCCAAGGCAGGAGGAGAGGCCATGCAGGCACTTAGGGAGCGCATTCGTCGCGATGGGGTCAACCTCGGGAGGGGCATCCTCAAAGTCGACGGTTTCATCAACCACCAGGTCGACCCGGCGCTGATGATGGAAGCAGGGCGCGAGCTGGCCACCCACTTTGCCGGTCTCGGAGCGACCAAAGTGCTGACCGCCGAGATTTCGGGCATCGCTCCTGCCCTGACGACCGCCCTGGTCCTGGAATTGCCCCTGGTATACGCCCGCAAATCCAAGCCGGTTACCATGACCGATCCCGTCTACGTCGAGGCGGCTCCTTCCCACACCAAGGGCATGTCCGTGTTCCTGATGGTCTCACCCGAGTTCCTAACGCCCGACGACCGGGTGCTTATCATTGACGACTTTCTCGCCTCGGGTCAGACAATCTGCGCGCTGGTCCGCCTGGTACGGCACGCTGGGGCCGAGTTGGTCGGGATTGGCGCTCTCATCGAGAAAGAGTTCGAAGGCGGCCGCGAGCAGCTCGAGTCGCTTGGAGTTCCCCTGCATGCCCTGGTAACCATCGCCGGCATGTCCGGCGACGAAATCCTCTTCGCAGAGTGAGGCAGCCATGGCGGCTTCTACTCCAGACAATCAGGCCGTCGCCATTCTCGACTTTGGCTCGCAGTACAGCCAGCTCATCGCCCGCCGTGTACGCGAGGCTCATGTCTACTGCGAGATCTTGCCCTACGATGCTCCGGCGTCGGTGGTGGCCGCACTGCAGCCGGCCGGCTTCATCCTCAGCGGCGGGCCGAGCAGCGTGCTCGCGCCCGGCGCTCCGATGCTGCCGGACTATGTGCTCGCCTCCGGCCGGCCGGTGTTGGGCATCTGCTACGGCATGCAGCTCCTGGCACACAACCTGGGCGGGCGCGTGGCGCCTGCGGAGCGCCGTGAGTACGGCCCGGCTCAGCTAGCCGTCACCGATCCGGACTGCGCGATCTTCTCTGGGCTTACCTCGCCTCTCGCGGTCTGGATGAGCCACGGGGACCGGATCGAGGCGCCTCCTCCCGGATTTCATGCCGTGGCAGAAACAGCCAACTCACCGATTGCCGCTATGGCCGACCCAGAACACGGGTTCTTTGGGCTTCAGTTCCACCCCGAGGTAGTCCATACCCCCTGCGGAGCCGAGCTGCTCCGCAATTTCCTGTACGCCGTATGCGCCCTTAAGGGCGACTGGACCGCAGAACACGTTATCCAGGACGCGGTAAGCACGATCCGCCGCCAGGTCGGCCCAGGCCGGGTACTCTGCGGGCTGTCGGGCGGCGTCGATTCGGCCGTTGTGGCTGCGCTGGTCCACCGGGCGATAGGCGACCAGCTCACCTGCGTCTTCGTGGATCATGGACTGCTGCGGATGGGGGAGGTGGAGCAGGTCGTGCGGGCCTTCGAGCGCGGGCAGGGACTCCACCTCGTCAAAGTGGACGCCGTCAAAGAGTTCTTGGAGGCCCTCGCCGGGATAGCCGAGCCGGAAGAGAAACGCCGCGTGATCGGTGCCCAGTTCGTGCGCGTCTTTGAGCGCGAGGCGAGGCGGCTTGGCCTCTTTGAGTTCCTGGCGCAGGGGACGATCTACCCCGATGTCATCGAGAGCGCTGGGGCCGGACGGCCGGGTGCCCAGCGGATCAAGACGCACCACAACGTCGGGGGCCTTCCAGACGACATGCAGATGGCGCTGGTCGAGCCGCTCCGGACGCTTTTCAAAGACGAGGTACGCGCAGTGGGCCACGAGCTTGGGCTGCCCGACGAGATTGTCCACCGCCAGCCTTTCCCCGGGCCCGGCCTGGCGGTGCGCATTCTGGGTGAGGTCACCTGGCCACGTCTGGAGATGCTGCGCGCCGCCGACGCCATTTTTGCGCAGGAGCTGTCAACGGCCGGCCTGCTCCGGCAGCACCAGGGAGGGGGGACCGCCCAGTCGTTCGCGGTCCTACTGCCGGTGCGCAGCGTGGGTGTCATGGGCGACGAGCGGACGTACGGCCACGTTGTTGCCCTCCGCGCCGTCACGACCGACGACTTTATGACGGCTGATTGGGCGCGGCTGCCCTACGACCTGCTGGCCCGCGCCAGCAACCGCATTGTCAACGAGGTGGCGGGCGTCAACCGCGTTGTGTACGACATCTCCAGCAAGCCGCCCGCCACCATCGAGTGGGAGTAAGGCTGCTCAGCCGCCGCCCACCGGCGGAAAGATGCCCAGGTCGTCGCCGTCCGCCAGAACATACTCCAGGTCTCGCGACAGACCGTTGGCGAAGATAAGCTTGACCTCTCCCGCCGGTACGCCAAGGCGCGCCAGCAAGTCCCGCACTGTGGCGCCTTGCTCCAGCTCCACGGGAATGGACTCACCCATCGCCAACCCCGGGCGATAGCCCCGGAGCGTAGCGAAGAGCCGGACACGAACGCTGATCATAGTTTCGGATCGCTCACGAGTGATTCCGAGTAGGGAGGTGTCGCCCCTCGGGCACCACGTGCCTTCGGGGCGGCACTTCCTCCGCAAGCTATGGCCTTGGTCTACTCAAACACAGCATCCAGCGTCGAGTCTGGCACATCCCACGTGACGTTGTGCGGCGGCAGCTTCTCGAGCTTCATGAACTCGGGCATGCGGTCCTGTGCCTTGCCGATGCCCGCCGCCCGGTTGAATGCCAGCTCCATGTCAAGAACTTCCTTGCCGATGCGGGCGACGTCGTCCATCGTCCAGCTCGGTGCCCAGCACGCCGTTGCACTCCTCGACGACGCCCTCGAAGCCACTGGCGATGTCCAGGATGGCAAAGGCGATGAACAGGCAGTGGCCGCCGTCGAGTCGATGAAGCCGGTGGCATACTGGAAGTTGCGCGCCGAGCGCTGCCTTGTCTGCGGTCGAATTGGTCCACCTTGCCACTCACGCCCAGGATCTCGGGGGCGATGGTGTAGCCGGAGGTGTGGTCGGCGCCCATGGTGCTGATGGCATAGGTGATGCCGATGCCCTTGACCGCGCGCGGCTCGTAGGCCGGCATGGCCTGGCCCTTGACCACCGGCACGCGCCGGACGCCCAGAAGCCGGGCCGCAGTGGCCGTGCCGTTCCCGAGCAATGCGGCCCAACGGCGTGCCCTTGCCGACCTCGTGCATCAGCTCGATGGCCCGCTTGGCGTCGCCGAACTGGAGCAAGCCCGCCCTCCATGGCCACGGCCATGGTGCAGCCCATCTCGATGGTGTCCACCCCGTAGGCATTGCACAGCCGGATCAGCTCGCCGGTGTCGTCCAGGCTGCCGATGCCGCAGTTGGCACCCAAGGCCCAGATCGACTCGTACTCCTGGCAGGAAACGTGCTCCGTGCCGTCCGCTTTGTACCAGGTGTTGGAGCAGCGGATGATGCATCCCGGGCTGCAGGCATGGTTGTAGAGCTCCTTGCCCAGCCGCTCCTTGTTCCCCTCAAAGATCGCCTCGCCGGCGATCTTGCGCGGCGTTCTCAAAACGGCCGCTGGAAAAGTTGCGGGTGGGCAGGCCACCCGCCTCGTTCAAGATGTTGATCAGCACGGCAGTGCCATAGGAGTTTAGGCGCCCTTGGGCTTGGTGATGTCATGGGTCATCAGCGCCTCGGTCAGCTTCTTGCGACCCATGCTCAAACACCTCCTTGTCGGCGATGGGCGCTCCGGGAGCACCCTTGCGGTCAATGACGATGAACTTGAGCCCTTTGCTGCCCATCACCGCACCCAGGCCGCCGCGGCCGGAGTAGCGGCGGGCCGGCCTTCCATGTCCTCGATAGACCGACACCCGAGTTGCCGTACCGGAACTCACCTGCGACGCCGATTCCTGCAACGCTGACCTTTCCAAAGCGCTCAAAGAGCTTGCGGGAAGACCTCATACAGGTCCTGGCCGGCGTACTCGTCGGCCGGGAGCCACTTGACCTCGGGCTTGCCGTCTGGGCATCCCAGGTGATGTGAGCCATCCACCAGCCGTCCTGCCTGGGTGTCCCTCGACGACCATGGCACGGATGTCCGAGACTGGCCAGTGCCGGCGCCCAAGGCCCGTCCCCGCGTTGGCCTCCTTGATGCCTCCTGTGAGCGGCGACTTGGCGCCCACCGAGAGGCGAGAGCTGGTCGGCGCAGATGTGCCGGTCATGATGCCAGGGGCAAACACCAGCTTGTTGCTGGGCCCCAGAGCATGGCACTGCGGATCCACCTCGTCGTGGACGATGGCCGACGTTAGGCCCCTGCCCCCGAGTAGCTTGTAAGCCTCCGGCAGGTCCTGCAGCGCCACCGTCCGGTCCGTCATGTTGAGTCGCAACATCTTTGCCATTTCCTTCCTCCATTGGTACAGAATTGGTTGACCGACGTAACACCGTCAGTCTGAATCGTTTTCTGATGTGGCGTAGGCGTGATGCACGCCGCGATCCCTGCGCCCGCGAAACTCCTCCTGCACTTCCTCGGTAAGGCTCGCACCAAACCGGTACTGGAAGGGCCACATGGACTTGCGGTGCGAGATGCCTATGCGATCCCCGTCATGCAGAGTCACCGTCCTGTCGGTGTCCAGGCCAGGCAGTGCCGCCAGACTGCCATTGATGAAGGTGATGCCCTTCTCCTCGTCGGGCAGCCCAAGCAGGGCGAGCAGGTCCTGCATCGTGCTACCGACCGGCAAGCCGATGAAGAGCTGGGCATGGCTGCCCCGGCTCGCTTCGCCCGCGTAGCGAGCAATCGGGCCATAGAGCCACACTTCCACCTGGATGTGATCCTGCTCAGTTCCCAAGGTCAGCGCCTTTCCTAGCAAAGCTTAAGCAGAAAGGAGACCCTCACCCGCCGCGCACACGGGTGCGCCAGCGGGCAGGCCTCCTTTGCGTAGTGGCGGGCAAGGGGATTGCTCCCCCCACCTTGTCGCTCATGCGTCCTCGTGGGACCGCGATGAGTCGGAGGACAGCCAAGACTTGTCGTCCAGATTCCCTGTTCGGCCTGAACAGAGCTCAGTCTACCACAGGCCGGCCGATTCTGTCCAAGTTGGGGACCGCCGTTGGGCCCCAGAGACAGTCCCTGTTGGGCGCCGCGGCCGACTGTGAGCCACCCTACTTGACACACGCCTGCCTCTATGCTAGACTACGCCCGCACCACAGGGAGGCGAAATTGGAACCAAGGCGTCTGATACGCTGGCTGCTGTACCTCACACTGGCAGCCTTTGTTGCTTACTTTGTCTACTCTCAGGTATCTGCCCGCCGCCACGCGGCGAGCGCCATCACTCTCCAACACCTTGCGACGGAGATCAAAGAGCAGCGGGTGGCGAAAGTCACAGTCGAGGGAGACAGTCTGAGCATCGAGCGCAGGGATGGAACACAGGCAACCTCGAACAAGGAGGGTGGCAGCTCACTGCTTGAGACCTTGGCCAACCTGGGCGCCAGCGAGGCGGACTTGCAGGCAGTCCAGTTCGAATGGGCCGGTCCGAGTGGCCTCATGAGCTGGCTGGGCATACTGAGCTGGGTCGTGCCCATCCTACTGGTGAGCGTCTTCTTTCTAGTCATCTTCAGGCAAGCCCAAAGCACTGGCAGCCAGGCTATCTCCTTCGGAAAGAGCCGGGCGCGCATGTTCAGCGGTGAGAAGCCAACCATCACCTTCCAGGACGTCGCCGGCGTCGAAGAGGCAAAGCAGGAGCTAGCGGAGGTGGTCGAGTTCCTCAAGGAGCCACAGAAGTTCATCGCCCTGGGTGCCAGAATCCCCAAGGGTGTGATCTCGATGGGCTCTCCCGGCACGGGAAAGACGCTCATGGCCAAGGCAGTGTCAGGAGAGGCCGGTGTTCCCTTCTTCTCAATCTCGGGCTCCGAGTTCGTCGAGATGTTCGTGGGGGTGGGCGCCAGCCGGGTGAGGGATCTCTTCGACCAGGCCAAGCGCAACTCCCCCTGCATCGTATTCATCGACGAGATTGACGCCGTCGGCCGCCATCGCGGCGCGGGGTTGGGAGGCTCACACGACGAACGTGAGCAGACCCTCAACCAGATCCTCGTGGAGATGGACGGCTTTGACACCGATACGAATGTCATCGTCATCGCCGCCACCAATCGGCCCGACATCCTGGACCCGGCCCTTCTCCGCCCCGGCCGGTTTGATTGCCGAGTCGTGCTCGACCGGCCTGACATGAAGGGCAGGGAAAAGATCCTGAGGTGCACGTCCGAGGCAAGCCCTTGGGTCCGGACGTGGACCTGGCAGCGCTAGCGCGCATGACGCCCGGCTTTGTAGGAGCCGACATTGAGAGCCTCGTCAACGAAGCCGCCATATTGGCCGCCCGCCGGAACAAGAGAATCATCGGCATGGCCGAGTTTCAGGAAGCGACCGAGCGCGTCATTGCGGGGCCGGAGCGCAAGAGCCGAATCATCACCGACGAGGAAAAGTCAGTCATTGCCTATCACGAGGCTGGACATGCGCTCGCTGCCTCCAAGATGCCCGAGGCTGACAAGGTACGCAAAGTAAGCATCATTCCACGCGGCATGGCCGGGGGATACACGATCACGCTTCCCGAGGAGGACCGCTACCTGACAAACCTGGCCAAGTTCCAGGCCGACCTAGTGACGATGCTGGGCGGGCGTGCAGCAGAAGAGACGGTCTTCCAGCGTGCCACGACTGGCGCAAGCAACGACCTGGAACGAGCTACTTCGCTGGCGCGCCGGATGGTGATGGAATACGGGATGAGTGATGAGCTGGGCCCCATGACCTTCGGCGAGCGAGAGGAGATGGTATTCCTTGGGCGGAGCATCGCCGAGCACCGCAACTATAGCGAGTCGGTTGCGCGGCGGATCGACGCCGAAGTGAGGCGCATCATCAGCCACGCCCACCAACTGGCGGTGGACATCATGGCTCAGCACCGTCACACGCTCGACAGCCTGGCACGACAGCTCATCGAGAACGAGACATTGGGAGAAGACCAGGTAGCAGCCCTCCTGACTAGTGCCGCCTGACGGGTCGCAGCGTGCAGCAAAGGCGGTGGGTTCCCCTCCTGATTGCCGGGCTAGCGCTGGTCGCATGCTGTTGTGTCGTGGTTGTCGGCGGCAGCGCCTTCGTCATCGCGCGGTCCCTGAGAGAAAGCGGAGACTGGTCTTGGTCCTGGAGCTCTTCGAGCTCGCAGCCGGAGCCCACCCCCGATCCGGCGCGCTTTGAGCGGCAGGCTACGGCGGCAGAGAGGGCAACGGCGGAAAGGATCAGCCAGACCCGACTGCCGCGCCGAGACCTGATTGATCTCGCACAGCGCCTGGGTCACAAGGCACTCCCGGAAGAAGAGGCCGGCGCACATGACTATGAGCTCGGCGACCGGCTCGGCTTCTGGGTGCACAACCAGGATACATCCGCCTACTTCACGACGACGGCCGTTCTGAGGTATTCGACCCCTCACGCCTACTGGTGGGTCGAGGAAGAGTATGAGATACCGGCGGAAGACCTGGACGATCCGCCCAGAGCTTCGAGACGCAGACCTACCCGACAAACCAGCGCCTCTTCGGTAGCGAGCCCAACCCAGGCGTCGATGGGGATCCTCACATCTTCATCTTTCTCGGCAAAGTGCCCGGCGTCGGCGGCTACTTCTCGAGCTCGGATGCCTTTCCGTCAATCGCGAGCGAGCATTCCAACGAGCACGAGATGTTCTACATCAACCTGGAAAACGCCATGCCGGGCCGAAGCTACTTCGATGGGGTTTTGGCGCACGAGCTTCAGCACATGAGCCAGTGGGCCCAGGATCGGAACGAAGATAGCTGGGTGAACGAGGGGCTGTCGGAGATCGCGGTCCACGTGAACGGGTACGAGACGGGGGCGCCTGAAAGGGCTTACTCCAGACAGCCCGACACCCAACTCACAAACTGGCCCGAGATGTCGGATTCGTCCGCCCACTATGGGGCCAGCTACCTGTTCACAGCCTACTTCCTGGACAAGCACGGGGAAGAGAAACTGCACAGCCTGGCAGTTGAGCAAGAGAACGGGATGGCTGGCGTCGACGCAGTTCTCAGCACGGGGGCCAGCAAGCAGGCATCCCTGGCCCTATATGCCGACTGGGCCGTGGCCAACTATCTCGACGACACAGAAGTCTATGGAGGCAGATACGGCTACCGGGCGCTGGAGCCTATCCGCCCGGATGCAGCCGCGCACCACACAGTGTTCCCTTTCCAGGCCGAGGCGTCGGTACACCAGTTCGGGGTGGACTACATCGAGCTGGAAAACCCTGGCGACGTCACCGTTGATATCACAGGCAGCCTGGTCATCCCACTGGTTGGTTGCCAGCCCCATTCTGGCGACCATTTCTGGTGGTCCAACCGCGGCGACGATAGCGATGTCACGTTGACGCGCGCGTTTGACCTGACCGGGCTTGAGCGGGCGACCCTCACTGCATGGACGTGGTACCACCTCGAGACCGACTATGACTATGGATATGTCGAGGTATCGGATGACGGCGGCCAGACGTGGGACCTGTTGGCGAGCGCGCACACGACAACCATCAACCCGGTTGGGGCCAGCTATGGACCGGCGCTCAATGGGCTGAGCGGCGGTGGTAGCGAGCCGGGCTGGGTGGAACACACATTCGACCTGAGCCCCCACGCCGGCCACCGGGTGCTCATCCGCTTTGAGGTCGTCTACGACGACGCGATCAACTATCCCGGTGTATGCCTGGACGACATCTCAATCCCCGAGCTTTCATTCGTTGACGATGCCGAAGGCGAAGACACCGCGTGGGACGCCCAGGGCTGGCTCCGGGCCACGGGCTATGTGCCACAGGAGTTCGTGGTGCAATTGATCACGCTCGGACAAGAGACCCAGGTCACGCTTCTGAACCTGGGCAAAGAAATGCGTGGCACGGTAGAGATCGATGGCGTGGGAGGGCAGGTCGAGCGCGCCGTCCTGGTCGTGTCGGGGATCACGCCCGCGACCACCGAATGGGCAGGATATCGCTATCGGGTGACAGTGCGATGACGAAACCGAGCTTTTCTTCACGCCGCTCCGGGGTGCTGGCACGGCATGGCATGGTCGCGACCAGCCAGCCGCTGGCTGCCATGGCCGGACTGCGCGCCTTGATGGCGGGAGGGAATGCAGCCGATGCTGCCGTGACGGCGGCGGCCATGCTCAACGTGGTCGAGCCCATGTCCACGGGCATCGGCGGGGACTGCTTTGCCCTGGCCTACGAGGCCGCATCCGGCCAGGTGACTGCACTGAACGCCAGCGGCCGCTCCCCGAAGACATTCACACTCCATGAAGCCCAGCGCCTGGGCCTCGAGACCATCCCGCTGACAGGCCCTCTACCCGTGACAGTGCCCGGCACGGTGAGCGGGTGGTCGGCACTGCTGGAACGCTTTGGCACAGATGAGCCTGGCCGAGTGCCTTGCGCCGGCGATCGAGACGGCCGCGGAGGGATTCCCGGTCAGCGAACGCATCAGCGCCGGCTGGCATAACTCCGGAGGCAAGCTATCGCTCGACGCTGAGGCGACTCGCGTCTATCTGCCGGCTCCACGGCCCGGACGAGATCCATCGCCAACCGGACCTTTCGGCCACGCTGCTCTCCATCGCGGAGGGCGGAGCCGGCGCGTTCTACACAGGGGAGCTGGCTGAGAAGATCGCGCAGTGCGTGCAATCTCACGGTGGGTTCCTTACCTCCGGCGACCTGGCCGGACACAAGGCGACCTGGCACGCGCCCATCCGCACCACCTACCGCGACGTCGAGGTCTTGGAGCACCCGCCGAACGGCCAGGGGTTGGCCGCGCTGCTGGCGCTCAACCTGCTGGAGAACGAGGACTGGAGCGAGTCGGCCTACTTTGATCCCGTCCGTTGGCACACGATGATCGAGGCGATGCGCCTGGGCATGGCCGATGCCGCGCAGTACGTGGCAGACCCGGCCATCGCACCGGCGCCGCTAACGGAGCTTCTCTCGAAGGAGTATGCTGCGCAACGCCGAATGCTCATCCACCCGCAGCAAGCACTCGAGCTGGCCGCGCCCGGGATCCCGGAGCATCAGGGATACTGTCTACTTGACCGTGGTCGATTCGCAGGGCAATGCTGTGTCGTTCATCAACAGCCTATACTACGGATTTGGCTGCGGGCTGGTCGTCCCGGGCACGGGCATCTGCCTGCAGAACCGGGGAGCTTGCTTCAGCCTGGAGCCGGGCCACCCCAACGTGCTGGACGGTGGCAAGCGTCCCTACCACACCATCATCCCGGCCATGGCGCTGCGTGGCGGCAAGTTGTGGCTCAGCTTCGGCGTCATGGGCGGCTTCATGCAGCCCCAGGGCCACCTGCAGGTGCTCGTGAACATGGTGGACTACGGCCTGGACCCTCAGGCTGCCCTGGACGCGCCTCGATTTCGCATAGATGAGCGAGGAAGCCGCCGCGTCTCGATCGAGACCGGTGTGCCGATTGCTACACGAAAGAGTCTGGCGGCTTTGGGACACCGAGTAGTGCCCGAGCAGCCCTTTTCCCCCGGTTTTGGTGGTGGTCAAGTCATCGCGGTTGACCATGAAAACCGAGTGCTTTGGGGCGGGTCGGATCCTCGCAAGGACGGCTGCGCCGTAGGATACTAGCGAAAGGAGACTGTCAATGACCGAGGAAGAAGCCGAGAAGACATCGCCGGCGGATCAAGAGATGGACAAGATCGTCGAGGCGGCCGAGAAGCTGGGTGTCGAGGTGGACGAGACGCAAGCGACCCGGTGGCTGGCCGACATGGCCGCGGCACAGGCGCTACCCCAGGATTGGGCGGTGGATAGCCAGAGTGGAACGTTTGGCCACAGGGTAGCTCTGCTGGACTTTAGTCCCGAGGTCCTCGATCGCTACCGGCGTTTGGCGGCGATCGTCGAAATCCCGGATCGCCCTGGCGTGGAGACGGCCATCTCGCTGTCGGGGAGCGCGGCGCAGTCGCGCGTGCAGTTGTTCCCCGGGGATGCCGACTTCTTCGAGCGAGTCAATATCAAGGCGCCCACGCGCGAGGAAGCGTGCATGATCCTGGGAGACGTCATGCGCGACAAGGCGCTGTCTACGTTCTCCGGGGAAGCATACGAATTCGTCGAGGCCAAGTGGGGGACATTCCAGGAAGCAGCCCTGCGCGACGGGAAGCCAGTCAAGCGGGGAACTCCCATCTCTTGGAATGCCGTCGAAGTGAAGCAAGGACACATTGATATGACAGGCCCGGGCGGCGAGCCACTGAGGGTGGATTGGTCTTACGGCTGCCTCGAGCCCGGATGGTGCAAGCTGGACTGGGTGATCGTCGAGCCTGGACAGGGCACGGTTGTGCACGCCAGCAACATGCTGGACGTGACTTGGGAAGGACCCAACGGCGAGATTGTCGCGCTGGACGGCGTCCTGGATCCCTACTTCCAGGAGATCTACCTGGATGCGGGCTCGATCCCGCTTTTCAGCAAGCTGGTGCAACACCTTTCACCCGAGGCGCTGCACGAGTACACCGACGCCCTAAAGCACGAAGTGGTCAAATACTGCAGCCGCGATCCGAGGAACTTTGGCAAGGTGGCCAAACGCCTGTACAACATCTTCCGGTTGGAGGGACACTGGACAGAGGCAGCCTACATCCGCGAGCTGTTCGACGAGCCGGCCGCACTGCTCTACCAGGTCAGCGCGCTGCTCGATACGCTCGATGAAGCGATGGAAAGCAAGGCTGACCTCGATCGCGACTCGATGACAGCGCAGGTGGACCGGTTGATCCGGTCCGTCATCAAGTCCGTGGAAGGCGCGAGCGAAGAGAAGCTGGTCGACGCGCTGCTCACTCTGCGTGATGACGTGTCCGGGCGCCGCGACTTGGGAGAAGGGCGGGACCAGGTCATACGCGAGTCCAATCGCCTCGTCATGGAAATGGTCAATACGTTCTTCCGTGACCGCCTGCTGCTCATGCCGGAAGTGCGTGTCTACATAGAGTCATTGACCGGGGCACCGTTCTAGCATTCTCCGGTTGGGTCAGGACTGCGGCCTGACCCAACCGGCTTCAAGCTCCTATGTAGCGGGCATAGAGCGCCCGCGCCTCTGCTGGGCCGGGCGCTCCTTTCACGATGGCCCGTCCGTCGCGAAAGAGGGTTACCTCGCACCCTTCCGCCGAAAAACGGAGTAGGTAGTCGTTGACGGTGACCGGGCCCAGGTCCAACAGCCGGCGCGCAATCGCCTCCAAGTCGAGCGAAGGCGCCGGGCGAGGTGTGATCTGAACCGCGCCCCGGCCGCACAGCGCCTCGGTCCAGCTGCCATGGTGAGCCGTGAGCATCTCGAAGCGGCGCTCATCGCACACCGGACAGGCTTCGGCACCCTTTTGCGTCTGCGCCCGTTCGAAATCGCCGGTCCACAGGTCAACCATGACCAGGCTGTGCAACAACGCCTGCCGCTGACCCAACAGGATCTTGAGCCCTTCGGTGACTTCGAGGGCAGCCACCGTGGCTACGACCGGCCCCAAGACGCCGGCAGTCTCACACGTCGGCACAGAGCCAGGCGCCGGCATGGGGCCGAGGAGACAGCGCAGGCAGGGTGTCTCTCCGGGTACGATGGCCGCAGACAGACCGTAGGTGCCAAGCACGCCCCCGTAGACCCAGGGGATACCGATGCTTAACGCAGGCCTCGTTGACCAGGTAGCGCACCTCGAAGTTGTCTGCGCCGTCGAACACCACATCGGCCTGGCAGATCAGCTCCTCGACCGAGTCCGCATCCACATCCACGACACGCTCTTCGACCTGCGCCAGGGAATTGATCTGCCTCAGGCGCCGTGCCGCAGCAACTGCCTTCGGGATGCCCTCGGCTGCGTCCTGTTCCGTGTAGAGGGCCTGGCGCGGCAGGTTGTGCCACTCGACAAAGTCACGGTCGGCCAGAATCACGTGCCCCACGCCGATCCGCACCAGGTGGGCGGCGATGTGGCTGCCCAGGGCGCCGCAGCCGATGACAGCCGCAGTACGCCCGGCCAGACGCTCTTGGCCGTCGCGCCCCCAGCCGGGCAAAATCATCTGGCGCGAGTAGCGTGCCAGGGGATCGGTCATTGTCCAGACTCTCCCAGGCTCGCCCGCCAGGCAGCCAGCTCGGTGCGATGCCCCCCCTCGTGCAGGGAGGGGAACATCAGGAACTGCCCCAGAGGGTGATCGCCCATCCAGGGTGTGTGTACCATCTCCTGGTAGCGAGCTTCGTCCACCTGCTCAATGAGCGCCCGGACCCGGCCGCGGGCCTCCTCGAGCCACGCAAGCGCCTCCGCCACGGACATGTTGGCGGCAGCCTGCCGGCGCGCCTCGTTGTAGGCATCCAGTTCAAATGCCGATTCGTCCTGCCCTCCCGGGACCTGGTCCAAAACACAGGCCAGCATTCCCTCGTGCCCCCAGGCCATGTGCGCCAGGATCTCTTTCGCCGTCCAGCCATCGTCACGCGCCGGCTGGATGAGCTGCGCCTCCTCCAGCCCTGCAAGCACCGACCGCGTCTTGGCGGCCTGGCCGTCCAGGATTCGCAGCAACCTTTCACGGGTAATCGGCGTATCGCTCACTTCTTGCTCCTCGCTGCCGTGCAGGAACTAGGGCGCGGCCAGGGTTGGGACGCCATCCTTGCTTCTCCGTCACACGGCACGCAGATTATAGCCAGGATCGAGACAGGCCGCAAGACCAGTGGACCTCACCAACCGTGACTTGCCCTTCTCGCACTTTCGCGCTATGATTGGCTCAGACCCCAACACAAGGAGGCTACTGTGGACAAAGGCGTCACAGAAAGAGTCATCACGATTGAGCGGCATATCATGCAGCAACAGCCGCAGGGAGCGACCGGTACACTCACCAGCATCCTCTACGATCTCGCCCTGGTCGGAAAGCTGATCGGCCGCGAGACAACGCGCGCCGCGCTCGAAGACATCCTTGGCTTGACCGGCCGGCTCAACATCCAAGGGGAAGAAGTGGCAAAGCTCGACCAATATGCCAACACGGCCATCGTGCGCATGACCGAGTTCACGGGCCGCCTGGCCGTCATGGCTTCGGAGGAATCTTCTGACATCATCCCGATCCCGGATGAGTATCCCACGGGCCGCTATGTCCTGCTATTCGACCCGCTGGACGGCTCTTCGAACATAGACTATGCGGTCAGTATTGGCACAATCTTTGCCATCCTCCGGCGGAAAAGTGCTGACGGGGCGCGCGGGACATTGCAGGATTGCCTTCAGCGTGGGCGGGACATTGTGGCTGCCGGCTACATCCTATATGGACCGAGCACAATGATGGTGTACAGCGCCGGGCAGGGCGTCCACGGCTTCACGCTGGACCAGTCGGTCGGTGAGTTCCTTCTGACACACCCGAACATCAAGATTCCGAAGAAGCCCAAGTTCTATAGCGTGAACCAAGGGTATGAGCGCTACTGGTCGCGCGAAATCCAGGAGTATACCAACTTCCTTCAGACGCAGCACCTTTCGCTGCGCTATATTGGGTCGCTCGTTTCGGACTTTCACCGGAACCTGCTCGGAGGGGGGATTTTCTACTATCCTGCAGACTCGCGCGACCCCAAGCTGCCCCGTGGCAAGCTGCGGTTGCTGTACGAGGCAGCGCCGCTGGGTTTCCTGGCAGAACAGGCCGGTGGCGCGGCATCGGACGGCACGCGGCCGATCCTCGACATCGAGCCAACACGCCTGCACCAGCGCACTCCGCTCTTTCTTGGGAACAAGGACTTGGTGGAGATGGCCGAGGCGTACATCCGGGGAGACAAACCCTAGTCTCGCGCGCCAGACCCCAAGGGTCTGGGAGGCCCCTGGCGTCTAGCCTCCGAGGCCTTCCATGAGGCGGATGGCCGCCTCGACGCTGCGCCTGGCTTGAGGCGCGGCAAGATCCAGCCATGCTCGGTAGACAGGAAGCAGGTCGGCGAAAGCCGGAAGCAGCGTCCTGGTCATGGAGCGCATCACGTCGCACAACACCCAGAGGCTGTGCACATCGACGGCATCCTGGTGTGCCAGGATGAAGCGCCGAACCGGCTCGGTATCCCCTCGGGCGCATACCCTGAGGGCAAAGCTGAGAGCACGCTTCACATCCAGGTCAGGATCGCCCAGCGCCGGCGCAACCAACGCTACGCATCGTTCGGTGTAGACGGCTTTCTTCATAGGGAGCCGGCCAATGGCTGTGAGCCCCGCACGCCTCACCCACTTGTTTCTATCCAGCACCCAGGTCCCCAGCGGGTCCAGCCACTTCTCCGGACTGCGGCGCAGAACCGGCTCGAGAGCCTTCATGGCCAGTTGGTCGCAGTCTTCCCAGAATTCGCAGGACCCGGCCATTTCCCGCAGGACGGGAATCACTACCTCCGGCGCAGCGAGCTCCATGGGTCCCAGTGCAACGACCGCCACGAGCCGTCCCTCGCGCCCAAAGTCCGCCCACAGCAGGCGCATGAGAGGCAAGTAGTCCGGGATCCGCTTGCGTGCCAGGGTGCCGATCTCCTTGCCCATCGCGGTCAGGAGGGGAACCGGCGTGCCGGCGGCCGCGAACTCGGGATCGGCGATGCCCCAATCCCGCACGAACGCCTTCGGCCCAGGCGAAAGGGGAATGGCCTGAGCCGGTGCCCCGCGCAGCCAGATGTCGCGCAGCGCGACTGCCGTCGGTCCGGGATCAGCAGGGTCATAGCTCACCAGGAGCCCTCGGGTCAGTACGGCTATTCCTGCCTCGTCCATGATGTCCTCCTCCCAGAGTATCCTGCGTCGCATGCTCCATGCGACGCGCATGGCCATCGACCCGAACCTAGCTGCCGTGACGCAGGCGCGCCACAAGCACAGGCGGGATCTCGGAGTAGCGGCCACTCCAACTGAGGGGATGCCTTCCCGACTGCTGCTCCGGGGGAAAGGCCCTCTCCTCCAGGCCGTCGAGCACGAATCCGGCCGCGAAGGCAGTGCCAAGCAAAACCTCCAAGGGCCGGTCGAAGTATAGCTGGCGCCTCGGCTGCCCGGCGATGGCCACACCGTGCGCTATGGAGGGGGTCTTGTAGCCGGTGACCTTAACTGAGTAGGTGGTCACGACCGTGCCCTCCCGGTCCTGCATCTCGGCCAGCTGGGACATGCGCGCGTGGTTGAAGCAGGGATGGGTTATCGAGAAAACAAACCTTCCGTGCGGGCGCAGGAGGCGCGCCAGTGCACGCATCAGGGGCGCGATCTCTGCCATGTCAAAGAGCGCCATGGCACACAGCGCCGCATCAAAACGCGCCTCGCCCAGTGCCAATAGGGCTGCTTCATCCGTGGCATCGAGCACCAGGTATTGGATGCGGTCCGTATGCTCGACCGTTCGCGCACGAGCATGGGCAATCATCTCCTCGGCAAAGTCACAGGCCACGACGCTTGCCCCCGCGGCAGCCATTCTCCGAGAGGTGAGGCCGTTGCCGCAGGCCACGTCCAGCACCTGCTCGCCCGGGCGCAATGCAAGAAGACGCTCGGTGGCCGGCCAGGTTAGAAGCTCGACAAAGTCGTTGCCTTCCCCCATGCGCTGGTCCCAGAAGGCGGCATTCTCGTTCCAGACATCGCGCGTCTCTTCGTTGGCTTTGCGCAGCTCGTCGCAGCTCATGGGTGCACCTCCTCGTGGGAGTAGACTTCCAGCAGGTCACGCAGCATCGCGAAGGCAGTCGGCATGGGCGTCGCCTCGACGATTGAGGCCGAGACCACGCCGCAGACATCGGTATGGAACACCACGCCCATCTGCTCGGGTCCTAGCTGCGCCAGAGGATGGCTCACCGGCAGCCAAGCCGGTCCGACGCTCAGGCGATAGCCTTCCTCGCCCAGCTCGGCAAGGGCGAGCAGCTTGATCCGTGTACCCTGGGCTGTGGCCCGGACGAGCATATCCCTGGTGATCGAGGTGATGCCTTCGACCGCCACGTCGCCCAGAGAAGTCGGTGTGCCCAGCACGCTTTGGGCCAGGATCACGAGCTTCACGGCGGCATCCCAGCCCTCTACATCCAGGCTCGGATCGGTTTCCGCATGGCCCGCCGCTTGCGCCTCAGCCAGGGCCTGCTCGTAGCTCAGACCGGCGTCGGCCATGCGGCCCAAAATCAGGCTTGTGGTCAGGTTGAGAAGCCCCTCCAACCGGGTGATTCGAGCGGAGGCCAGGTCGCGCTGTCCAAGGTTGACCACGGGCAGGCCGCCGGCGACCGTGGCGTCGAAGCGGATCTGCACGCCATGGCCGGCCGCGAGGCTCACCAGGCGAGGATAGGCGTGTACAAGCGGGGCCTTGTTCGCCAAGACGACGTGCATGCCGCGCGCGAGAGCAGCCTCGATCCACCCCAGCGCCGGCTGCCCGTCGCGCAGGTTGGCCGGCGAGGCCTCTAGGAAGATATCGGCGCCGGCCGTTTTCACCATCTCGCGCACTGTGCACCCGGGCAGCCCCGCGGCCGGGCATTCTGCAACTCCCCTGCCTGCCCTCTTTAGCGCAATCAGCGTGGCGGCGTCGAGCCCGTGAGGGCACACAGCCACTCCGGACGAATCGGCCACTCCAACCAGCACGAGATCCAGCCCTCGCGCGGCGCGGATGGCGTCGCGCTTGAGCTGAATCAGCTCCAAGAACCGGCGACCCACATTGCCGGCCCCTGAGAGGAGGATGCGGATCGCCCTGGTCTCTCTGAGTCGCCATCGCCGGGCCTCGTGCCGCTACAACTGGTACAGCTCGCCGTACTTGGTCCGGAGGTAGGCAATGTAGGGCTCGATCTGGATCGGTCCACCGGTCACGCGCTCGACCATCTCGTTGGGGCTGAACTTGGATCCGTGGCGGTAGATCTTGTCCCTGAGCCATCCGAGCAGCGTGTCGAACTTGCCGGCGGCGATCTCGGTTGGGATCTCGGGATGCTCGCGCAGGGCGGTGGCATAGAATTGTGCTCCCAGCACGTTGCCCAACGTGTAGCCCTGGAACGAGCCCCCGATGTGCCCGCCGTACCAGTGAACATCCTGGAGCACCCCGTCGCGGTCGTCAGGGGGCACAATCCCCAGATCGGTCCGATACCGCTCGCGCCAGGCTTCCGGCAGGTCACGCACCGCAAGCTTGCCCTCGAGCAGATCCATCTCCAGCCCAAAGCGGATCATCACATGCAGGTTGTAGGTCACCTCGTCCGCCTCGGTGCGGATGAGCGAGCGCTGCACTTTGTTGATCGCCCGGTAGAAGACGTCCAAGGGAACACCACCCAACTGCTCAGGGAAAACCACCTGCAGCCTCGGATACCAGTAAGTCCAGAAACCCTGGCTGCGCCCGACGATGTTCTCCCAGAGCCGAGACTGGCTCTCGTGCACGCCGGAAGAGGTTCCGCTTGCCAGGAGCGTGCCTTCGAGCGACCAGTCTACCCCCTGCTCGTACAGCGCGTGCCCGCCTTCGTGTAGGAAGCCAAAGGCCGCCTCTCCCAGGTCATTCGGCACCAGGCGCGAAGTGAACCGGACATCCCCAATCGAGAACTTGGTCGTGAAAGGATGTGGGCTCACTGCCTGGAGGCCTCGATCGTAGTCGTAGCCTACCGCCCGGATCATCTGCTCAAAGAACTCGCGCTGCCGTTCCGCCGGAAAAGCCCGGTGGAGGCAGGAATCATCGGCCGGGGGCTGCGACGAGATGGCCTGGACCATGGGCACGAGGTTGTCCCGCAGGCGCCCAAAGAGCACCCGCAGAGTCGATGCCCGCACGCCATCGTCCGAGCGGTCGATGTGCGGGTCGATTGGGTGCTCGTGGCCTGGGAAGAAGGAGGAGTACTCCCGGCTGAGGTCAAGCGTCTTCTCCAGGTATGGACGGACGGCCGCAAAGTCGTTCTTGGGCCTGGACCGGGCCCAGACGGCATAGGTGAGGGCCCCGTGCTCGGCCTGGCGGGATACGAAGGACGAAGGAATCCGCGTTGCGCGCGCGAACTCGCGGCGCGCCAGCCTGACCAGGCTGGACTCATCCGAGTCGTAGGGCAACCCTTGTGCCCATGGCTGCAGTGCGTCCAGGAGCCGGCCAACGGCGGGGCTCGTGAACTTCTGGTGCGCCAACGTCTCAAGAGTTGCCATCTGGCGCCCGCGGGCCGCTGCACCACCGGGTGGCATGGCGGTCTCCTGATCCCAGGACAACACCGCGGCCGAGGAAATGAGATCGTCGATCTCGGCCAGCCGCGTCTTGAGCTGCTCGTACTTGCGTTGCATGGTCACTCCTTTGCCGAAGCTACTCGCGACGAGGGCCCATCCTTCTACCCCATCACCGGAGAGACATTCAATCCCCCATCGACGACGAAAACCGCGCCTGTGACATAGTCGGATGCGGACGAAGCCAGGAAGAGCGCCAAGCCGGCCACGTCCTCGGGCTCGCCAAATCGCCCCAGCGGAGTATGGGCCAGCACCCGCTCGGAGATGCCGGGCGTTTCCCATAGAAGCTGGCTGAAGCGGGTCTTGATTACGCCGGGGGCGATGGCATTCACCTGGATGTTGGAGGGGCCCAGCTCAACGGCCAGCTGCTGGGTGAGCTGGATGATGACAGCCTTGGAGAGCCCATACAGCCCCATCCCCGGAGAGGGTCTGAGCCCGGCAATGGAGACGAGGTTGATGATCTTGCCGCTCCCCTGCGCCTCCATGAGCGGAGCCACCGCCTTGCACAGGCGAAACACGCCCTTGGCGTTGGTGTCCAGGACCTTGTCCCACTGCTCCTCACTGGCCGACAACAGAGGTCCAAAATGAGGGTTCGTGGCTGCGTTGTTCACCATTATGTCGACCCGGCCAAAGGACTCCATGGTCTTCTCGACCAGGGCCTGCACCTCCGGCGTGTGGCCGATGTGGGCCTGGATGGCAAGAGCTTGTCCCCCTTGCTCCCGGACTTCAGCAGCCACCGCCTCGACGCCCTCAATCTTGCGGCTGCAGACGGCAACGCTGGCGCCCGACTGTGCCAGGCGCAGGGCGATTGCCCGCCCGATCCCTCGCGACGCGCCGGTCACGATCGCAACTCTGCCCTGAAGCATGGTGCCTTCCATCGCCTTACTCTCCTCGCGCAGATCGGATGCCCATCGAGCAGCTCCCATACTCTTCCGATTCTACCATTCCCTGGCGGTGCGGACAAGCAGACAACTGAAGGGTGCCTCTCGATCTCAAGGCGAGTGCTTGGCATCGGCCCTTGCGTGAACCGTCGCAGGCACGCAAAGTGCCCCCGCGCCACACGCCAGCGCAGGGCCAGAAGAAAGCCGGGGAGCCCACAGCGGCAGCGCGACCGGCGCGCGATCTGGCTATTGGAATAGGGTCTGCAGCTTCATGATGACGGCCATGTTGCCCACAACCTTGAGCCGGCCCGTCATGAAGGCCGAGACGGGGTTGAGCTGTTTCTGGGTCAAGGCGTCCCAGTCCTTGGCAGCCATCTTGAGGGTCGCTTCGGCAGCCGGGTCCAGGCCTTCCGCCCAGGTCATGGCACCATTGACGAAGCGCAGTGTCCACCGACCACCACCTTCCCCGGCGAGGTCCAGGCCGACGACGGCATTCAGGCCGGGCACTTTCTGCGGCGTGATCTTGGCAGTCTCATCGAGCTGCGCTTCAATGCTTGCTTTGTCTGTCACGTTGGTCCTCCTAGATGGGTCTTGTTCTTCCGGCTACTGGCTCTCTTGCCAGAGGCGATTGAGCCACTCTGGGTGGTGTGAATCTGGTATCTGGTCTCCCCTAGACAGGTAGGGTTTCAGGTCAAGCACGGCGCTTCCCTCAAAGGCATCCAGACCCTGGACCCGGAGTCTATCGCCCTCCCGCGCCAACAAGCTCACCGCAGTAATCGCGATAGGATTGGGGCGGCGAGGGGAGCGGGTAGCGAAGAGCCCGACGAGAGGCAGGTCCGGGCGACGCTGTGGGTGGACACGTAGGGGAATGGGAGCATCGTCCGTATCATCGAGCCACCAGATGACCCACAGGTGCGAGAACTCTGCGATCCCGTCCAAGGCATCCTGCCAGGCCGGATCGATCTCGATCTCCGACTCGGCCTCTTCCCAGCGGTCGCCCTCTGCGTCTCGCGCCCGTCCGCGGAGCACCCGGCCGATGGGCTTAACGGCGAAAAGGCTGTCTGGACCCATGTCCCGCGTTCCTGTGAGCCTATTGTAGCCCAGCAGCAGCCCGCGGGCAAATGACCGGCGCGGGCCAAACTGACCGGCAACGATTTCGGTTTGGCATGTCGGCGCGCGCTCACTCGCCCTGGATCTCGTCGACCAAGGCCAACACCTCTTCGTTCGGGGGAATGTCGCTCATGCTATGCCCGTAATGCACGAAGCGGGCAAGCCCGGCCTTGTCGATGAGCACCTGCGCGGGCATGCGCCCCAGCTTGAAGAGGTTGACTTCCTGGCCGTAGAGCTTGAGCACGCTGTGGGTGGGGTCGGGCAGGCCGATGAAGGGCAGCGACTCTTTCTGCCAGTACTCGGCGAATGCGCCGGCATCGTCCGGGCCGACCACAATCACCTCGACGTCGCGGGCCACGAACTGGGCATGCTCCTGGCGCAACTGCGCCATGTGCGCGCGGCAGAAGGGTCAGGTCAGGCCTCGGTTGAAGACCAACAGGACGTTCTTCCGGCCACGGAAATCGGAGAGGCTGACAATCCTGGACGTGAAATCGGGCAGGCTGAAGTCTGGAGCGGGTTGATTCAGGGCTACGCGCGACATTTGTTCCTCCTTGGTAGATGATGGTCGACGCCGGCTTGCCTGGCATCGGCAGCACGTCGTTGTGCTAGATTGCCGGTGGGCGGGTGACACGCCCGGTCTGTTCATAGTGCTCGAATACCGGAGCGTGGCGCTCTACCGTGCTCAGCAGCCTCTGCGGCTGGCGCCACGCGATCCAGTTGAGCTTCCAGAGAAGGCGGCCGATCTGGAATGGCTCGATGCGTTCGCCGGGCCAGGCCATGTGGGCCTCGTACCCACGCCGAAACGCCGCGAGCAGTGCCGGGTAGCGCTCATCGCCGGTCGTCTCGAGGAGATCGAGCATGGCCATCGCGATGTCGTGCGCGCGGTACCCCCACACCGTATCTTCAAAGTCGAAGGGATGCAGCACTCCGCGGTGGAGCTTGATGTTGTCGTGCCAAAGGTCGCAGTGGATCACGCGCAGATCCGAGCGGTCGATCGCCGCGTACGACGACTCGACGTGGCGATGCAAGCGACCCAGCATGTCGCGCAGAGGAGCAGGCAGGGTGCACATGGCCGGCGCCTGGGCATCGACGATCAGGTTCTCCTCACCCCTCGAAAGCCAGTGCTCGAACCGCCGAGAGGAGAAGCCGGCAGGGGGGACCCACGAGGCTCCGTGGTGGTGAAGCTCGGCGAACAGCGCGCCCATCTTTTCCAGGTTCCGCTGCGTGAGGTAGTGTCCGAGCAGCCGGCCGGGGATCCAAGTCATGAGGGTAGCGTTCCATGTCTCTAGCACTCCTGGCCCGCTCATGGGCAGGACGCACTCGCCGGACCGCGCCGGCACGATCCTCGGTGCCTGCACGGAGGTCTCGCGAGCGAGGGCGATGAGCCACATGGCCTCTGACCGGAGATCCTCGAATCGTGCGCCAGCCGGGAGAGGCAAGGCGGAGCATGAACCGCTCGCCGGAGGCCTCGGTCACCCGGAAGAGGAGGTTGGTCTCGAAACCATGGTAGGCAACCTCCGGGCTCTTGAGCTCGTAGTAGGCCAGAGCCTCCACGGCGAGTTCCCGGAGCCGGCGGAGCTTGCCGGCACGGGATAGGTCGCTGTACGGCTTCATGATCCTGAGTGCTCTCGGCCAGAGGTGGGCATGGACCAGCTATCCACCGGCGGTCGTCCGTTGGAGAATCTCGGTCACCGTATCCTCCACACTCAGGGTCGTCGTGTCGACGACCAGCCACCCCTCCTGCGCGAGCTGCGGCACTGAGCCACCAAGCTGCCTGTAGACAGTGCGCACCCCCTCGTCAATGTAGGCGCGGGCTGGGCTCTCGCCGGACCGCTGCAGATTGCGCCGGTGCGCTGCCTCCTGGTCTGGGAACAGGACGATCTTGTGAAGATCCGGGTGACCGAGCAATGCGTGATAGTCCGACCGGTGATTGGGATCCAAGAAGTCATCGATGACCACCACAAACCCGGCGCCATGATAGGCGTGGGCCATCTGAACCACGCTTGAGCGGGCCAGGGTAACCTGTTGGGCCAGATCCTCGCTCCAGACATCTCCCGGGAGTGCGATTCCTGACACAACCATGTTCCGCACGTCGTCGACGGGGATGTGGATGCTCTTGGGAAAGCGCGCAGCCAGTGCCCGGCTGGTGGTACTTTTCCCGACGGCCGGAGGCCCGACTACCAGGAAGATCGGACTCGAGGCGGCATGCTCGCCATCGCGGTCAGCCGCGTTAGTCTTCATCCCGCGGCCTCGTGTAGAGCTGCGACGCCCTCTGGGCCGACACGGTGATTCCCGTGATCATGGCCGAGCTGAACCCCTCGTGCTCCATTTGGTTCAGACCGGCAATGGTGCATCCTCTAGGGGTCGTCACACGGTCGATCTCATCTTCAGGATGATGCCCTGTAGCCAACAGCAACGACGCAGCGCCACGCGCCGTCTGCGCGGCGATGGCAAGAGCATCTGCAGAACGGAACCCAATCTCGATCCCTCCCTGGGAAGCTGCCCTAATGGCGCGCAAGAAGAACGCCACGCCGCAGGCACCCAGTGCCGTTGCCGCGATCATCTCCTCCTCGGCTATGACTATCGTGCGCCCCACCGTGTCAAAGATGGACCTGGCGACATCGAGGGCAGGACCATCGGCGACCTCGGAGGCAATACAGGTCATCGACTCGCGCACGGCGATGGCGGTGTTGGGCATCGCACGGACCACGGCTATCCCCTCACCGATCTGGCGGGCGATCTGCTCCGTGCGAACACCTGTGACGACGGAGATGACGATGTGCCTGCCCGGCACGAGGTCAGAAGCGATCTCTGCCAGGACGCCGTCGATTTGCTGCGGCTCCACGGCGATGACGATGACCTCGGACGCCCTCACCGCTTCGCGGTTGTCTGCCAAGATGGTGAACCCCTGCTCTGCCAGGCCGGCAAGCAGGTGCACCCTCCTCCGCGTCAGCGTGATACTCTTGGCTGGAAACCGGCCGGAACTCACGAGGCCGTTCGCGATGGCAGTGCCGATGTTCCCGGCGCCGATAATGGCTATGCGGTTCATGGACTGAGTGTCGCTCCTCTCGGATTGAGATGCATGGCGCTGGCGCGGTGCCCGGCTGCTCCTGATGGCTTGTCAGCGGCAACACCATGCAGAGCCAGATTGCCCGTGTCGAACGTAGCAAGCCTGCCCTGGACCGGGAGGGCAAGGCGGCCCGATGCATTCAGAGCCGCACAGAGCCAGGAATGCCAAGCCCATCCGACCGGTGAGCCAGACAGCGGCGCATAGATCTAGCCGGCCCATTTCTGATCCATGCTCCGATCACCCCCGCCAGCCGCGGGCCTACATTCTCGATGCCCTCCAGCCCCTTGCGCCCCATCTGCCGGTAGACCAGCCCGATGTCCTGCTCCAGGTCCTCGATGGCCCAGGCCGCCTTGCGATAGGCCCACGACGCGCTGGCCTGGCGCGCCTCTCCATCTCCATGCCGTAGACCTGGTTTGGCCAGCTCCTCGACGACCCGCTTGTTCGAGGGCTCGCTTGTCGCCGGGGATGATCGGGCGGGGCATGCGGTCGGAGATGCCGTCCCGCTGGCACAACTCTGCGGATGCGCCGGCCAGGGCCGTGCCAGTCGCCGCCGCGCTGGCGCCGTAGCTGCCCGGCGGGTAGAGCCGCTCGGTAGAGCGGCAGCAGGTCGGGAAAGCGCTCGCGCAGAACGTCGAAGAAGAAGTCGCGCTGCTGGTCGGCCAGGGTCAGGCCCGCCGGCGAGCACGAACTGCGCCGCCGTGCTCCGGCCGTCCAGCGCACGATCGCCTCCAGGTTCTCGTCGTTGTCGCACAGGCCGGGCAGGATGGGCATCATGCATGCTGCCGGTCAGGATGCCGGCCCTGCGCGATCTGCTCCATGGCCGCGAACCGCTTGTCCATGCGGCGGGGCCAGCTGCTCCATCTGGCAGACGCGCTCGTAGCCGGGCGAATCGGGCGCCGAGATCGATGCTGAAGACGACGACGCGACGGGCCCGCTGCGTTGATCGCCTTCGAGCAAGTCCAGGTCGCGCAGCACCAGCGGCGAGCGCTCCAGGACGAAGACGGGAAAGCCCAGCTCCAGGCACACCTCCAGCATCTGGCGCGACAGGCCGAACTTGCGCTCGGCGGCCTGGTAGTCGCCGGTGCATGACCATGTCCACCGGCAGCCGGCTCAGCGCCCGGCGCAGCAGCTCGGGCGCGTTCTCCTTGACCTGGATGACGTAGGCGAAGTCGAGCAGGATCGTCATAGGGGCAGTACTTCTGCTCGCGGCAATAGCAAAAGACGCAGCCATGCTGGCAGCCCTTGTAGGGATAGGCGCTGTAGCGCGTCCAGAACCAGTGGTCTGCCCGCTTGCCCTTGTTCAGGATCGTCTTGGGCGCGTAGGGGACGAAGACCGTGCGGCGCGGCATGGATTTGCTACGACGGTCAGATAGTACCCAAGCGGGCAAGGAACTCGGCCGGGGTGAGAACCTCGAAAGCGCTGGCCTGTAGGTCGTGCAGGAAATGACGGTTGTCTGAAACAAGATAACTGGCTCCCACCCATTCGACGAAAGCGCCGATCACAGCATCGGCCTTCTCCGGCAGGCCGAGCTGCTCGTACTTCACAGCCAAATCGCGCGGCACCGGTTCATCGATGACTGCCACGTTGGGAGCTGCATACAACAAGCGGAAGAACTTGCGGACCTGGGCGGCCGTGTCCAGATTTCGGGTCACTTCCTGGACGATTAGGCGAGGAACTGCCATGTTGAATTCGCCAAGGACATCAAGGAGCCTCACCGAATCCTGATTTGTCTCGGTCAGGCCGAACACAAACTGATTGCTATCGATACAGATGAGCGTACTCGGTCTCAAAAATCTGACGCCGAGTCTCCCTAAGGCGCTCAATCATCTCCTCCTTGCTGCCCTGCAGTCTGAGTCCCCCTGCTCCTCGGATGTCGTCCCGCAACTCGGCCAGGCTCCGCTGCCAGCGCAGTCTGGCTACTTTCTCCTCAACAGCCTCACGAATGAACCCAGTGACGCTGTCGATCTCCCGCCGTTCTCTGGCGGCGCTGATTTCTTGATAGACATCTGTCGGTAATGCCAACGTGATCCGAGTGCTTTCTGACATGCTAGCCTTCCGTTCCAGTGCGCCACACCCAAGACTTCGTAGGCTTGGCGATGAGCATCAGCTCACGCCCAATTGACACTTGCGATCCGTGCACGGAGATTTTTATCACATTGTTCCGTTCCGTGTCAAACGGCTGCGCCGCGGCTATGGCTGCTGGCCAAGTACAGCGGTTGCTTTCATCACGGCAGTAGCAGAAGAGGCAGCCATGCTGGCAGCCCTTGTATGGGTACGCTGAGCGGGTCCAGAACCAGTGATCGGCCCGCTTGCCCTTGTTGAGGATCGTCTTGGGCGCGTCCCGGACAAGACTGTGCGGCGCGGCATGGGGTCTCCGGGTAAGAGGCCGAAGATGGAGAAAAGAACCATCGTCCAGGTTGGGCAGAGATCTGTCTCTGCTGTCACGAATACATTCCCTTGCCAGGGCATTGTAGCACTGGCGCGAAGGCGCGCCCAGCTCTACAACCCTATCACTCTATCACGGTATGGTGGGATGCATCGAAAAAAGCCTGGAAACAATTATCGACCATCTCCCCCCCCCCGCCGGTGGCTCAGAGCAAGCTGGCAGGACTGCGGCAGCAGGAGAGAGCCACCGGTCGCAATTGACCACTCCGGGAAGTTGCGGTAGACTGTGCCCGCAGCATGCGTGCCGTACCTAGCACACCCGAAAGGAGAGCGATGATGCCGACCGAATCCGCACAGCAGGCGCTGGCCGTCCTGCGCAATCCCGAGACCTTCCAATGGTACGTGATTCCCCTCTTCGCGCTCGTCGTTTATGTCTACGCCGTCGAGGTCGAGCGGCGCAACTGGAGCCTGGTCTTTGCCGGGCTCGCCTTCTGGGGGATGGACTGGTTCAACGAAATCTGGAACGGCCTGGTCTTTCACTTCACCAACCGCGCGCCGGTATGGGGCACGCCCGGAGACTCGCCTACGTGATCCTGATCGGGCTGAACATCGAGATCTGCTTCATGTTCGCCATCTCCGGCATCGTCTGGGCCAAGATGCTGCCGGCGGATAGGCGCTGAAGATCCTGGGCATCCCCAACCGGCTTCTTCTCGCCGTCGCCGGCTCGATCTTTTGCGTCTTTGTCGAGGTACTCCTCAACCTCGCCGGAGCGCTGACCTGGGACTATCCCTTCTGGAACATCGGGGCGCCCTGGCTGATCTTCCTCATCGGCTACCTGCCCTTCTTCCTGGTCTCGTTCTGGGTGCACGACATGCAGCCGGTGCGGAGCAAGATGCTGGCGGTGGGAACCATCTTTGCCGTGGACATCCTGGCACTGCTGGTCTTCGGCGTTGCCCTGCGCTGGATCTAGACGACGATGAACCAACAAGCCTTCCAGGATTTCTACCCCGAGAGTGTTGCCCACTGCTACGGCTGCGGCCGGCTGAACGAGCACGGCCTGCACATCCAGAGCACCTGGGACGGCGAGGAGTCGGTCTGTACCTTCCATCCGAGGCCTTACCACACCGCCATTCGGGGCTATGTGTACGGAGGGCTGATCGCGTCGCTGATCGACTGCCACTCCACCGGCACGGCCGCGGCGGCCGCCTACCGGGCCGAGGGCCGGGAGATGGACTCACTGCCGGCGAGGCGGTTCGTCACCGCGTCGCTGCACGTGGACTATGTGCGGCCGACGCCCATCGAGGGACCGTTGGAGCTTCGCTCCCAGGTGAAGGAAATCAAGGGCCGCAAGATTGTTGTCTCGACGACGCTTTCGGTCCACGGCGTGGTATGCGCCCGCGGAGAGGTGGTCGCGGTGCAACTGCCCGACGACTGGGTGCCCAGGCCTTAGGATGCAGGGCAGCCCTGCCTCTCCACCCGCGGGCCTCGCGGACTAGGACGCATAGGGCAACAACATCCACCCTGCAGTTCCCCCACTGAGGGGATGTGCTGAGGGCAGGATCGGGGTATAATGAGAGGAACCTGTAACCAGACCCAGGAGGATTGGCGATGTCAACAAAACGGATGATTCATTGGACGGCTATCTTGTTGTCGCTGCTGGCCATCGTCGCCTTTGCCGTACCGCCAGCGGCCCATGCCGCGCAGACGGTGTACGTGGTCCGGCCGGGAGACACTCTCGGGCGCATCGCGGCGCGCTATGGCACCACGGCCTGGGCAATTGCCAACGCCAACGGGATCCGGAACATCAACTACATCTGGGCCGGCCAGCGGCTGGTGATCCCGGGAAGCGGTGGTGGGCAGGGCGGCGGGGGATCGTCGAGCGGCGGGGTGCACGTGGTCCAGCGCGGGGAGACGCTTGCCAGCATTGCCTACCGCTACGGGACGAGTGTGAGCGCGCTCGCCGCCGCGAACGGCATCCGTAATCCGAACCTGATCTACGTCGGCCAGCGCCTCACGATCAGCGGCAAGAGCGGTGGGGGAAGCAGCGGCGGAGGCGGGTCGTCCGGTGGCGGCGGAAAATGGATCGAGATCGATCTGAGCAGCCAGCGCCTGTACGCACACGCGGGAAACACGGTGGTGTACTCCTTCATCGTGTCGACCGGCATCCCGGCCTATCCCACGCCTACCGGCACCTTCCGCATCTACTCCAAGTACCTGGCAATCGCGATGAGCGGGCCCGGCTACTACCTGCCCGGGGTGCCCCACACGATGTTCTTCTACCGCGGCTACGCCATCCACGGCACCTACTGGCACAACAACTTTGGCCACCCGATGAGCCACGGCTGCATCAACCTGACACGCGCCGACGCGGCCGCCCTGTATGCGTGGGCGCCCAACGGGACGACCGTCCAGATCCACTGGTAAGGTTCGCCCAGACCTGGGCCAAGGGAAGGGCCCGGCGCCGCGGGGTGGCGCCGGGCCTTTGCGTCTCTGCTAGGCCAGGGGAAGGACCCTGGCTATGACGAACTTCAGGTATCGCCCTTCAGGGAAGGACGCCGGGACAGGGTGGTCGACCGGCTGGCCCGCATCATGGACGATCTGCAGCCGCCTGCCCGCAAGCCGGGCTGCCTCGGCCAGGGCGTCCCGGAATGCCTCCGGCGACACCTGGCTGGTGCAGCTCGCAGAGGCCAGTAGGCCGCCCGGCTCCACACACGCCATTGCCAGGCGGTTGAGCCGGACGTAGGCCCGCTCGGCGCCCGGCCGGCTTTCCTTGTCCCGTGCCAGGCTGGGCGGATTGAGGATCACCACGCCGAAGCGCCGCTCTTCACCCGCCAGCCTGTGCAACGCCTCGAAGCCATCTTCCACGAGCCAGGTGTGCGGCTCAACGTCCAGCTCGTTGAGGCGGAAGTTGCGCTGGGCAGCCTGCACCGCCTCCTTTGACCGGTCGACCACGAGGATGGCGGAGGCCCCGGCGCGTGCGGCGTGCAGGGCGAAGCCACCCGTATAGCTGAAGCAATCCAATACCGACTGGCCGCGGCAGAAGGGAGCGAGCGCCCGCCGGTTCTCGCGCTGATCGTGGAACAATCCGGTCTTTTGTCCTGCCCACAGGTCGGCGTAGAGGAGCAGCCCATGCTCCTCCACCACCAAGCCGGCAGGAGGCCGCCGGCCCCAGTGCATTCTCGGCTCCGCGCCCCGCCGCCTCCATACGATCCCCTGGAGCCGCGCGTGCATGTGCAGTGCATCGGCCACCCACGGCACAAGGGCATCGACGCTCTCGACGAAGGTCTCTATGACCGCGAACTCGCCATATAGGTCTACGACGACGCCGGGCAGCGCATCGCCCTCGCCATAGACCCAACGGTAAGCCGTGGTAGGCGTCTCGCGAATGGACGAGCGGAGCGCCCAAGCCTCCTCCACCCGGGCGGCAACCCACGCCGCATCGGGCACGCGGTGCCGAGAGAAGAGGCGAATTGCGATCGAGCTGTCGGCGTCCCAGAGGCCATAGCCGGAGAAGCCGCCGCAACGCACGCGCACCCAGGTCCCTGAGGGCAAAGTGGGTGCCCCGGGAACCTGGGTGCGATAGACCCAGGGATGGCCCTGGCTGAGGCGTGCCTTCAGCCGGGCGGGCAGGTCAATGGTCGTCACAAGTACGCCGGCTCACTGTGTCTTGAGCACCAGGAACTTGCCGGCTGCCCAGCCCTCCTTGCCCTCTGCCGTCTTGACCTTCCACCAGGTGTAGCCGTCCGCTTCCTGGGGACCCTCAAGCACCGTCAGAACATTGCCGTCCTTGGCGCTTCCGACCAGGCGCGCTGAGGTGCTGTAAGAGGCCCGGAGGTTGAGCCCCTGGCCGAGCGTCCCATTGACGACGACCTGCGCGCCCGGTGCAATCTCGGTAAAGACGACCGGCGAAGGTGTCACCAGACCGGGCAGCTCGATGGTCCGCGTGGGCGTGACGACGTCCGTCGCGACTATCACGGAGATGGCGGTGGACGTCGGCACGACGCCAGGCGCGGCAGTGATTTCGGCCGTCGGCGTGGCGTCCCGACCGGCGCGAAAGGCTTTCACGATCAGGACGAGTGCGACGCAGAGCAGTACGGCAATGACGACCGCGCCGGTCAGCAGCAGCCAGGGAGGCAGCGTCAGGCGACGCTTGGCCTGGTTTGCCGGCTTGTGGTCAGGCGCTTCCCAGTCACGATCGCTCCAGTCTCCGGGACCAGCGTCATAGCTTGGCATTGTTCCCCTCCCTGTGTCCTTGTTCTATCCTAGCCGATACTATACCATTTATCCGCTAAAAATGCAATTTCGCATGGTTCATGCTGCGGCTTCGACCAGGTCCTCGGGGATGAAAGTCACTTCCAGCTTGAGATCGCGGGCGATGCGCGTCGCCAGGGCCATGACACCAGGGGTCTTGGTTGCCTGGTGGCCGGCCAGGACCAGGTTGATCCCTGCTTCGCGGGCGAATAGCAGGCCGGGCAGGAGCGCCTCGCCGGTGAGGATCGTATCGCAGCCCAGCTCCTGCGCGCGGCGCATCCACGCCGGCCGGGCGCCCCAGCCCGGGATGACGGCCACATGGCCAAAACTGTCCGTGTTCTTCCAGCCGCGGGCCTCGACCCCAAGCCGGTTGCCGACCCGCGTCACCAGCTCGGAGAAGCTCCCGAGCGTGATGCCATGCACGGCACAGGCCAGCAGGCCGTCCGGCTCGAAGGATGCCTGGACGGCGACCTGCACGGCGCGCGCCAGAGAGTCGGCTGTCCCGAACTCCCGGGCGCAATCCAGCGATTCGTGGCAGAGATAGAGGCTGATTCCCGCCTGGCGCAGCCGCGCCAGCTTGTCTTCGACCAGGTGAACGTCGGTGCTCGGAAGCGCCGGGTGATGAGCAATGAGCAAGTCGCAGCCGCGCCGGAGGCCTGGTCAATCGCGCGAAAGGAAAGGTTGACCGCCAGGCCCACCTTGCCGACCGATTGCCTGCCCTCGATCGACCAGCCCGTTGCCAGTCGGCCAGTAGGCACGCACTTGCAGCAGCTCGTCCAAGGCCGCCCTCACCGAAGCGAGGGATGCAGGACTCGACTGGAGAGATGTAGTCATGAGCACCTCCTGGGGCGCATTGTACCGCCGAAAGGATCTTCAGGTCAAATGGATTCGAGGAACTCCAAGATGGCCGACGCAACCTCAAGCGGGCGCTCCATGGGAACCAAGTGTGCGGCGCCGGGGATGGTGACGAAGTGCGCTGCCGGCAGAATGCGCTGCATCCGCGCCATGGCGGCCGCGCGGAAGGTCGGGGAAAGGTCACCGCGCACGACGAGCGCCGGAACGCGCAGGCGCTCCATCCCCTGCCAGACATCGGTCGGAACGGTGGCGAAGATGTGCGCCTCCCACTCGGGGGGATAGATCGGCTCAAACTGCCCATCGAGGCGCACCTGCGTCGCGCCGTCGACATAGTCCCAGAGGGCCGAATCGCTCCAGCGCTCAAAGAGCGGC
The DNA here is from genome assembly GCA_963701775.1 of uncultured Chloroflexia bacterium. Classification (GTDB taxonomy): domain Bacteria; phylum Chloroflexota; class Anaerolineae; order JAAYZQ01; family JAAYZQ01; genus DAOQVR01. The sequence goes on along the minus strand of CAVPBH010000015.1, from coordinate 163,506 downwards.
TTGGCCCGGTAGTGGTCGAAGCAGGCCTGCCGGTCGGGGAAGAGGCGCCGCCGGTGCAGCGCCGCCCGGACCAGGGGAATGCGCCGGGCGAGCCCCACGGCACGCCCGGCCCGCATGAGATCCAGCAGGTCGGGAGGAAAGATCACGGGGTCGATCAGCACCACGGCACGGAACAAGTCCGGCCGCTCGATGGCCGCCCAAAGGGTAAGCACGCCGCCGATGGAGTGGCCGACGCCCACGATTCCGGCCAGGCCCAGCTCGTCCAGGCCCGCGATCAGGTCGGCGGCCAGTGCGTGCCAGTCGGGTGCGCTCTCGGGCCGGCTGCCGGGCCAGAGCGGGCGAGGCAGCAACGCCAGGGGTCGATAGCGAGCGGAAAGCGCCTCGAGGAGCTGCCTGTAGGTGGGATGGCGGGAAGCCATTGGCCGGCGCGAGGTGCAGAACCGAGCCCTGCCCACGCAAGTGTGGGAAGTCGCTCCATAGCCGTCTTGATCCCGCCGTCATCGTGCCCATTATCCGTCGCAAATGGAGGTCTTGTCAAATCCCGCACCGAAAGACAGAACGCCCCTGCCGGCATTCCTCCGGCAGGGGCGATCGAGAGAGGCCAGGGCGCGCCGCCTTGGCTAGCGTGAAGCCATTGGCAGGAAGATGCGATAGCCGCCCAGCATGGCCGTCACCGGCCCAAACTGGGCCACCTGCCCACTGACGTCCATCGCTTCCAGCCAGTAGTAGTAGAAGACCTGCGACTCGATGCTGCCGTCCGTGAATTCGTAGGTGGCGCCGCCGGGGCTGCCGGGCGGCACCTGGCTTGGGATGAGGGCCTCGTTCAGCATTGTTTGCGGCCCGACCGGCGAGTCGGCCCGGTAGAGGTTGAAGCCGAGGTTGCCCAGCTCGCTCTCGGTCACCCACTGGACCAGGATTGCCTGGCCCTGTACAACTGCAGTGAAGGACGAGATCACCACGGCCGTCGGGACGATCTTGAAGCCAAAGTCATACGACGCGATGGACTGCTCACCAACCGGCGTCTCCCCGGGCTGCGTGTCGGTCAACCCCTGTACGGGCAGCGCCACGACCCCGGCGTGGAGGTCGGAGTCTTCCTTGTCACGGGTATTGCCGCTCACGTCGACCAACGTCGGCCCGTACGGGGCCACGACCGGCTGTGTCGTGTCCACCGAGATGGTGAACTTGGGCAGGTTATCCACAGCCGGATCGCCCGCCGTGCCCCGGTTGTAGTTCTCGTCGAGCAGCAGGTTCCCGAAGGAGTAGTAGCCGTTCCTGTCGGTGATGGTCACCTGGGTCGTGAGGGTGCCGTCCGGATAGAGGGTCTTGAGGGTGACCAGCACGCCGGCGATGCCATGCTCCCCAGCTTCCTGGAGGCCATTTGCCACGCTGTCGAGCCACACGCGGTTGCCCAGCGCTGCCGGCTCCACGTAGTAGCCAAAGTCGGCGGTCAGGATGTTGGGCGTCCCCGGAGAGAGGGTCACGCCGTAGGGATCGAGCTTGCTGGTGTTGTCGGACGCCTGCGACTGGTTGCCGAGCGAGTGCCAGTAGCCGGCCAGCTTCCCGGCCGTATCGGTGACGTTCACCACGTACTTCTCGCTGCCCGTGCCATCGTTCACCGGCAGGTTCTCGAAGAGGTAGCTGCCGTCGGCGCAGTCGTCGTGTTGCCCAGCGAGGGCTCGCCCGGGTCGACGCGGCCGTTGCCGTTCCCGTCGTAGTACAGCTCCAGCGTGATGCCCCCGAAGGGCGGCTCGTCGTCGTCCGTGCCCGCCAGGCCGTCCGGGCCGTTGGGCCCCTGGTTGATGCCGTCGGCATTGCTATCGGTCCACACCAGGTTGCCGATGCTGCCCGCTGCCCCGGCCGGGATGTAGCCAAAGTCCTGGAAGAGGTTGATCGGGCCCGTGGTAGCCAGGTTGACTACGGACCTGCTGTCGTTGCCGCCGTCGGGGTCCACCGAGTTGCCGAGGCCAGGCGGCAGTGTCGTCGTGTCCACCTTGACGACGTAGGTCAGCGTCGGGTCCAGGTTGCCGAAGTAGTAGTAGCCGTCCTTGTTGGTGGTCGTCGTGGAGAGCAGCGTCGTCCCGTCGGCGGCGTACAGCTTTACGCCGGCACCGCCAATCCCTTCGCCCACCTCGAACGCAAAGTTGGTGTTGGCATCCAGGAAGACGGTATCGCCGATCGCGCCCGTGGTCAGCAACGGAGGATAGGAAAAGTCCACGTTGCGCGGCGCCTGGTTGGAGGGGCCCACCGTCAGTGTGACCTGGCTGTCGCCGTTGCCGTCCAGCTCGTAGCTGGAGATGGTTCTCACGTAGGCCGGCAGCGTGGTCGTATCGACCTGCACTTTGTAGGTGCCGGCCGGCAGACCCGTGAAGACGTAGCCGCCGTTGGCGTCGGTCACGCGCGCTCCCTGCAAGGCGCCTCCGCCGTCGTAGAGCAGGACGACCACGTCGGCCAGGCCGGGCTCGGCGCCCTGGGTGGACTGGTTGCCGCCGCTTGCGTTCACGTCGAACCATACCGTGTCGCCGATGCTGTACAGCGGTGTGGAGGCCGGCGGATAGCTAAAGTCCTGGCTCAGGTTGTTGGGCGTACCGGCGCTGATCGTCACAGTCGAGCGGCCGTCCTTGGTCCCGAAGGGATCGTAGGTGGCAGGAGCCGCAAACCCGGCCGGCAGCGTGGTCCATCCACCACGACGGTGTAGGTGCCATAGGGCAGATCCGTGAACAGGTAGAGGCCGTAGGCGTTGGTCGTCGCGGTAGAGACCAGGTTGTTGGAGCCGTCGTAGAGCCGCACGGTCACGCCGCCCAGTCCCGGCTCGCCGGCATCCGGAGTCGCCGTCCCGCTGCTGTTGAAATCGCCCCACACCAGGTCGCCGATGGAGCCGACGCCCGGCTTGTAGTAGCTAAAGTCCTGGCTGCGGTTGTCCGGGCTGGCGCCGGTGAGTGTGACCTTGGACTGGCTGTTCGAGGCGCCTGGCGGCTGGTAAGTGGGCGTCGTGGTAAAGCCTGCCGGCAGCGTGGCCGTGTCGACCTGCACCAGGTAGGTCTCGAGCGGAAGGCTGGTGAAGAGGTAGCGGCCCTGCTCGTCCGTCGCGGTGGAGGAGATGGCGTCGAGCGTGTTCGTCGCTCCATCTCCATTGACATCGTCGGCCACACCGTCGGCGTTGTGATCCATGTAGAGGCGCAGCGTCACGCCGGGGATACCCGGCTCGACGCCCTGGGTGCTCTGGTCGCCGCCGCTGTTGTTGACGTCGTGCCACACCGTGTCGCCGATGCTGCCCACCGGTAGGGCGGGGGCATAGCCAAAGTCCTGGTCCCGGACACGGGGCACAGAGAGGGAGATGCTTGCTGCGCTGAGGTCCGGCGAGCCGAGGACGCCGTTCGCGTCCCAGCTCTGCTTGAGCCCGCTCAGCACATTCTCCGTGTCGTCCACCCACACGAGATAGCGGCCAAACGGCAGGCCGTTGAAGAGGTACTGCCCAGCCTGCGTTGGTCGTCGTCGTGCCGACGATGGGCTCACCCGCGTCGCGGACGCCGTTGTCGTTCGTGTCGCGGATCAGCGCGACCGTGACCCCGGCGATGCCATAGTCGGCGCTGTCGGCCGGGTTGGCCGGGTTGCCCTGCTTGACGGCCGCCCCGCCGTCCACCGGCGGAATCGACGGGCCGGTGCCGTTGGCGTTGCCGTCGAACCAGATCGTGTCGCCGATGCTGCCGTAACCCGCGTACCCAAAGTCCTGGTAGAGGTTGATGCAGGCCGGGCAGGCACCCAGTGTGACCACCGACTCGTTGGGCGTCCCGCCGTCCGGATCACCGTGTTCACCAGGCCGGGCGGCAGGGTGGAGGTGTCAACCTTGACTTTGTAAGTGGCCGACGGGGTCAGGTTGCCAAAGCCATAGATGCCGTAGGCGTCGGTGTAGGTCGTGGCCACCAGGTTGTTCCCGGCATCGTAGAGCAGCACCTTCACGCCCGGGATCCCTTCGCCAAGGTCGGGTAGGCCGCTGGCGTTCGCATCGTAGAAGATCGTGTCGCCGATGGCGCCCTTGCCCTGTGTGCTCGACGAGCTGTAGCCAAAGTCCTGGTCCAGGTTGGTCTGGCCACCGCTCACGGTCACGGTGCTGGTGTGGTCGTTGGTCGGAGCCGTGGCGTCGTAGCTCTGCACCAGCCCTTCCAGTGGACCGCCGATCGAGAAGTTGCCGGCCACGTTGGTGGTGACGTCGTAGGTACCATTTGGCAGGCAGGTGAACTCGTAGTGAGGTGTGTCGCTGGTCACAGTGGTGTAGATGACGTCGTCCGCCGTGCCCAGGATGCCATCGCGCCCATACCAGGTGGCCTGCACGATCACGTTGGCGATCCCCGGCTCCGGCGCATCCTGCACCCCGTCCCGGTCGACATCCAGCCACACCCGGTCGCCGATGGTGTTGCATAGGCACAAGTTGCCGACGTAGCCAAAGTCCTGGTCGAGGTTGATGCCAGTCGGGGAGAAGGTCAGGTTGACCATCGACTCATTGGGCGTGCCGCCGTCTGGATCGACGCTGTTGGTCAGGCCGGGCGGCAGGGTGGCCGTGTCCACCTTGACCTTGTAGATAGCCGTCGGATCCAGGTCGCCAAAGCCATAGATGCCCTGGGCGTCGGTGTAGGTGAAGCCCACGACGTTGTTCAGAGCGTCGTACAGGATGACTTTCACCGCAGGGATCCCTTCGCGGTCGTCGGGCAGGCCGTTGCCGTTGAGGTCGTGGAAGATGGTATCGCCCACGGCGCCCTTGCCGGGCGTGCTGGAGGGGCTGTAGCCAAAGTCCTGGAGCAAGTTCGTCTGGCCGCCGGCCACCGTCACGGTGCTGGTATGGTTGTTGGTGGGAGGCGTGGCGTCGTACGTCTGCACGAGGCCCTGAAGCGGCCCGCTCGGCGCAAAGTTGCCGGCGACGTTCGTCGTGACCTTGAAGGTGCCGTCTGCCAGCCCGGTGAAGAGGTACTCGCCCTCGTTGTCTGTCATCGTCGCGTAGATGACATCGTCGGAGGTCCCCAGGACGCCGTCCATCCCATACCAGGTCGCCTGAACGACGACGCCCTGGATGCCCGGCTCCGCCACATCCTGGACGCCGTCGTTGTCGACGTCCAGCCAGACGCGGTCGCCGATGGTATTGTTGGTAGCCGCCGGCTGGTAGCCAAAGTCGGCATTGACGAAGACATCGCCGGGCGAGAGGACCACGGGCGTCGTCGTCTGGTTGTCGTTGAAGCCGGTCGTGCCAAAGTGGTCGGGGTCGCCGGTCTGCCGGTAATCCTGGAGGACGGCGCCCGATCCGAAGTTGGCGGCGTCCACCCGGACGACGTAGGCGCCGGCCGGCAGGTCGCGGAACATGTAGCTGCCGGTCTCGTCGGTGGTGGCGGTGGGGTTGTAGCCACCCGCGGTGTAGAGCGTGTCGTACACCCCCGTGCCCGAGGCGTCGTAGTACAGCTTCAGGACAACGCCGGGAATGCCGATTTCCTGGGGATCCTGCGCGCCGTCTCCGTCGGCATCGATCCATACCCGGTCGCCCAGGGCGGCGCTGCACTCGTTCCCTACCACGCAGTCGCGCGGGTTCCAGTTGTAGCCAAAGTCCGCGGTCAGGTTCTGCTGCCCCGGCCCCACGTCACCGCATAGCCGAAGCCGGTAGACTGGTCCTGGTTGGCAAAGTCAGACCCCGGCTGCGGGTAGATGGGAGTCTGCGTCAGGCCGGCATTGCCGTTATGATCCACCGGCAGCGTCGTCTCATCCACCTGGACGTAGTACGGCGGTCGCCGAGGGTGCCACCTCGAACAGGTATCCGCCGTGGGCGTCGGTGTAGGTGGAGGCGATGACCGTGCCGGCCGAGTTCTTGAGGAGCACCTTACGTTGGGGATGCCCGGCTCGCCGGCATCCTGATAGCCGTCCGAGTTCTCGTCCAGCCAGACATAGTTGCCGATGGCGGCCTGGACGATCGGCGTACAGGTGTGGTCGCAGTTGTTGAACGGGTTGCTGTCGCACTCGTCACCCGCGACGCAGGCCCGGTTGAACAGCGTGCCGGGCGGGCAGCTAAACCTGGGCACGATATCGACCTCGTCGTGGTCGTTCCAGAAGATCAGGTCGAGCTCTTTGCCGGTGATGGTCGTCTTGTTGGTAATCACAAAGCCGGCCGTGCCACTGTCGACCGTGGCAGTGATGGTGAGCGTTGCCGAGGCGCCGCTGACCAGGTTGCCGACCAGCCACTGGCCGGTCAGCGGGTCGTAGGTGCCCTGGGTGGCGGCGTGGCTGACGTAGGTGACGCCGAGCGGCAGGATATCGGAGACGACGACCTCGGTGGTGTCTGCAGGCCCGTTGTTGCGCGCCGTGATCGTGTAGACGATGGTGGCGCCCTCCTCGGGCACCGGGTTGTCCACGATCTTGATCACCTGGCGGTCCACCTTCGGCGTGAAGCCCAGGTCGAGCGTCAGGTTTGTCATATTGTCGCCGTCGCCGTCGTCGACCGGCTCTGAAGCAGGCGCGAGGGTGATGACGGCAGTGGTGACCCCGCCGTAGGCATCGGGCGTGCCGTTGTCGTCGTGGTTCACGTCGTCGTCGGGGTCGGGCGCCGGATCGTTTCCGGTGCTGCTGGCGAGCTTTTTCGAGGGGCGCGCCGGGGGCGAACTGCGACGCCGGCACGTAGACAAAGTAGTTGCCGGAGAGGAGGTTGTCGAAGAGGTAGTAGCCGGTGGCGTTGGTAACCCGGGTCGCCAGCGCAGGATCGGTCTGCGGATCGTCGCCGGCGCGGAAGAGCTACACAGTGACGCCCTGGATGCCGACCTCACCACCGTCCAGCCGGCCGTCGTTGTCCTCGTCCCGCCAGAGGGTATCGCCCAGGCTAAGGCGCGCCTCGCCGATGGTGACGGCATAGTCCTCCACTTCGCCGTTGGCCGCCAGCCCGTTCGGCGTCAGTCCGCCGGCGCTGCTCACGCGGAAGCGGGCGTAGGTGGTGCCCACCACCGCGTTGAGCGGCACCGTGACGTTGATGACGTCGACGCCGCCCGAGAGAGGAGTAGTTCGTGGCGATCGCCTCGCCGGCATCGGTCCACACGCCGTTGTCGTTAAAGTCAATCCAGGCATTCAGCTTGGCGCCGGCGGTGCCGGCGACCTGGATGGGCGCCGTCGTCCCCGGGAAGAGGTCGGCGACAAAGGTCACGCCGTCCTCGTCGTCCAGGCCGTCGAGCAGGTCGTCGCCGGTCGCGGCCGTATTCGGCTGCCCATCGGTGTCGGCATCCACGATCAAGCCCAGAATGGGCACACCCGTGGGCAGCAGGGTGTGCCGCGCGCCGTTGCTCGCCAGCAGCGTCGGATAGGGGCTGGGCGCGTCGCCGTAGTCGACGAACTCAATCGGCTCGACCGGCACATCGCTCGTCCCGTCCTTTGAAGGCGAGTTGTGGGCCGAGATTACCTCCACCGTGACCGGGTTGCTGCCGCAGTCGGCGGCGACGTTCACGGCGAACTCGTAGACGACCGGCCACTCCCAGCCGTGCGTGGTGTCGTACGTGATATCCGCCGGGAGCGCCGGGTAACCCGGCTCATCCAGGATGTTCGTATCCGCGGCGCCGCCCGTCGCCGGCGATTTCCAGGCGGAAGTTCCACTGCGCGTCCCGCCCAGCGTCACGTCCCAGCGCGGCGAAGCCCGCCCGAGGCGTAGTTGTTCAGGTCCCACTGGAACGAGCTTGCCGACGCCAACAGGTGCGGAGGGGGAGTCCCACCCCCATCGCCGCCGTCTGGATCAGAGAGCCAATCCGCTTCCGCCGGGTTTTTGTCGTTGTCGCTGTCGTACACATAGTCCTGCTTCCAGGTCCAGGAGCTGGCCCCGCAGGACAGGTTGAACTCCATGTGGTCGGAGCCGATGAGTTTGTCCGCCGACCGCTGACCATCCCAACCTGCACTTTCCTGGTACTGGATATCAGGCGCGCTATTGTTGCCAAAGACGTTGTCGTTGACGGTGCGGTCTTCGGCCACGGCCACGTAGAGCGTCCCGCCGGCCAGCCGGGCGTATAGATTGCCCCGCCAGCGATCGTTCGGCGGGATCGGGATCGACTGGCCCAGCAGGTCGTAGTTGGCGATGTCGCCGTCGCCGTGGAGCAGGCCGTTCACGGTCGGCACGGCTTCGATCTGCCCGCCCTCTGCCTGGCCCCCAGGAGTGCCCTGCTCGACCGTGGCGGTGGGCTCGCCGACCTCAGGCGCGGGCAGCTCCCCCTCCAGCGTCATGCGCTCCACGACGACCACGATGGTGATCTGAGCGGTGGAGCCGACTGCCATGTCGCCCAGTTGGCAGGTCACAACGCCACCCGCCTGGGCACAGGTGCCCTGGCTGGGCGCAGCCGAGACAAAGCGCACCCCGGGCGGGAGCTTGTCGGTGACGACCGCCCCCGTGGCATCGTCGGGCCCGTTGTTCCGGATGTCCAGCGTGTAGTTCAGTGTGTCGCCCAGGGCCACATACTCGGGCAGGGCCGACTTGGTCAGCTCCAGATCCACTTGCCAGAGCAAAGTGATGACCTCGTTGCTGGGCGTGGGCGGGAAGAGGTTGGTGCCCTCGGAGAGATAGCCGACGTTCCGCACCTGCTGCACCGTGGGCGGCGGCCCATCCACCGTCACCGCGAAGGTGAGCGGCGGCACGACGATGACGCTGTTGGACTGCGCCTTGGGCCAGGTGTCGGTCCCGTCGGAGGCCTGGCCGCCGAAGGTGAGCTGGCCGACGCTGCCGCTGCCGACGGCCCGGTAGATCCAGGTGAAGAAGGCCGGCTCCGCGCCGACCGGGGCCGAGGGTGGTGTGGGACCGCTAACCCAGGTAGCGCCGACGCCGTTGGTGCCGGTGATGACCAGCGGAAGCGGCGCCACGGGGACCGGCGGAGCAGTGTACTGCCACTCGACGTGGAGCTGAGGTGCGTTCGCGGCTTCGCCGTCGTAGCTGGCGGCCGAGCGCGAGCCGGTGCCGGTGACGACAAAGACCATGCTATTGCCGCTCGCCCAGCCCGCACGATTGACCACCTCCTGCACGACGGTCTTGAGGTCAGGCGTGTCGTAGTCGAGGCCGGATGTCCACGAGGCCGGCACCCACGCGACCGACGCCGCCGTGCGGGAGCGCGTGGAGAGGTTCCAGCGCGTCGAGGCAAATGTAGGCGCGTTGTCCGCCGCCTGGGCCTGGACGGCAAGCGTCGTCGGGCCCGTGTTCGTGTTGGGCGGGTCGGGCGGCACGGCGCGGAAGGTGATGTGAGCAGCGGTGATGGTCGCTCCCTTGGGCACGTTGACGCCGGCAAAGCGCATACCCACCACCTGGGTGCCCGACTGCGCCGGCTCCATGTCCTGGGTGAGCTCCAGGTCGGTGCTGTTCAGGTACATGTAGCCAGGGCCGCCGAAGACCCCGTCCGGCCCTTCCTCTTCGGCATCGTCAGTGGTGCCCACGACGCGCGCTTCCACGGTCCCTTGGGTCGTGGGTCGAGTGGCGGTGAGGGCCATGGTCACCGTGATCAGAATCCTCGTTGTTGACCAGCCGCGGCATGGCATCCAGGGTGTTGCCCAGGCTGGCTCCTGCCGGAGCGCAGGTGAAGGTCATCCTCAGCTTGGGCGCCTGGCTCGGAGTGGCGAACTCGCTGCTCCACCAGGCCACGCCGTTTGGCATAAAGTTGGTGGGCTCGTCGAGGATCACGCCATAGTTGCCGTACGTGCCGTCTACCCATGCCTGCGCCAAGTCGGTGAGGTCGAAGGTGTAGGTGCCCGCCGCGTTGACGGTCACCGAAGCCGCCGCCACGGGGTCCAAGTCACCGCCGGGTGTGGTCCATGCGACGCCGGACAGGCGATCGTTCCAGTTGGCCGTGCCGGCGGCGGCACAGACGGTACCCTCCGCCCAGCCGGAGGTGAGCCGGTGGGCGTTCACGACGGTCCCCGCCTGGGCCACGTTGTAGGTGTAGAGGTCCATCATGGCCGAGTTGACCGTGCAGCCCGCGGGGAGGGCGGGGAGATCGAAGGCGATGAGGGGCCGGCGGACCATGGCCGGCGAACCCTGGTTCATCGACTCGATCGTCTGGCAGGTGCCATAGTTGAGCGTGGGGCTCATGTTGCTGAGCTGCGTGTCTGCGGAAGCGGGGAGGATCACCGAAACCGAGCGGCCGCAGCTCAGGTGCTGATCCCAAAGGAAGAGGAAAGGTTGGTTCTTGACTTCCCCTGTGCCGGTCTCTGCCGTGAAGCGTGCACCCCAGGCCAGGCCATCCCACAGCACGTAGTTGAGGTCCTGGCCGGCATCCTGGACAGACAGCATGATGCGGTCTGAGTTGGCGTCGGAGTCGAGGATCAGGGAGTTGGTGGCACCGCCACTGGCGACGGGGCCGGTCTGCTGGACCGTCCAGCCGCTGCCGCTGGCCCATGTGCGGTAGTACACCGTAGACGAGCCACTGACACCGTACGCCGCCAGGGCATGGCTCGACTGGCTTTCGAAAGCGACGGCTACGGCGGGGAAGGTAGAGTCGGACGCCGTCCCCGTTGCCAGGCTCGACGTGCCCCAGGCTGTGCCACTCCACACGTTGAGCCAGACGTCGGCGGAGGTGCCGCCGGTGGTCAGCACGCCGAGGACGAGGCGGTCGCATGCTGGGATCCGAGGCCAGGGTAATCCAACTTGGGGCCAACGTGACGCCACCCGGCGCCGGAGACAGACGCCTCGCTGCTCCAGGCCGAGCCGTTCCAGATGCGGTAGTAGACCTTGGGGTCGGCAGCCTTGCCGTAGGCGACCAGGGCCCGGCCGGTCTGGTGCTCGTAGGCGACGTTGAGCGCCGTCTGGTCCTGCTCTGCGGTGCCGGAAGCATCGAGAGCGACGGCGTTGCCCCATCCGGTATCCGCGTCGCCGACCAGGGCATAGTCGTCGGCGTTCGCGTCGTTCACAACCAGGAGGACCTCGCCTCCGGTTGGCCGCGACGCCATGTGCATCTGCTGCGGCTCGGCGCCGGTGTAGGCGGTGATGGGGGCCGGGGCCGTCCAGGCGGACCCGCTGAAGAGCCGGTAGCGCAGCTTTTGGCCGGCCGGCTGGCTGTTGTCGTCCCAGGCCATAACGGCCGTGCCGCTGGCCTGGAGGTAGGCGACGTCCGCGCCCCACCAGTAGCTCTCGCTGACCGTGCCCAGGGGGTTGCCGGGGATGGCCGTCCACTGGATGCCATCCCAATACTCGCCGACGACCTGGCTGCTGCCGTTGACGCCGATGACAAAGCTCTCGCTGCGGTTGGGCGCCGAGGCGCCGGCCTCGACGCGATAGCGGGCGGTGAGGCTCAGCGACGACACCTCGCTGCCAAAGGCTGCGCCATCCCAGAAGCGGACCTTGGGGATCGCCGTGTTGTCGGCGTAGACGGCCCTGCCGGCCGTGTCACCCGAAAGGCAGGGGCCGGACCCGACGGAATAGGCGGGGACGCCCGGCACGTTGCTGCCCAGGTCCCAGGTGATCGCATTCGTGCCGGGATCGTAGGTGCCGCCGGCGTTGGCGCTGCCGGGCACGTAGGTCGTGCCGGCGGGGACGGTGTCGCTGACGGGCACCGAGTGGAGCAGCGGTGAGCCCGTGTAGCCGGTCTTTAGGGTGTAGTTGAGCGTCTCGCCGGGGCAGACCTGGTCCTTGTCGACCTGCTTGGTGATGACCGGCGCGATCACTTCGTCGGTGTCGTCGTCACTCTCACACGGGTAGACCGCACCCTCGGAATCCTCGAAGCAGAGAGTAACCCAGTTTGTCAGGAATGTCCCCGGAGAGACGCCGGGATCGACGCTGGCCGTCAGGCTGATGACGAAAGGACCGGTGTTCGGCGGAACGGCGTCGGGGAGGTCCCAGACGACCGACGTCTCGCCCGGATTGGGCGTATCGGGGGTGACGCTGGTGGGCGCCGGGTTGGCGACCACGTAGGTCATGCCGGCAGGGAGCACGTCGGTGATGCTCACATTGGTCGCGTCGGCGTCCCCGGTGTTGCTGTAGCTGATCAGGTAGGTGACCGTGTCGCCGGGCGTGACCAAGGCGACGCCGTCGTCCTTGGCGACGACCATCTTTGGCTCGGGCTTGAGGGCGATGGTCACGGCATAGTCCTCCACCTCGCCGTTGGCCGCCTGGCCCGTGGGGCGCCAGGCCGCCGGCGCTGCTGACACGGAAGCGGGCGTAGGTCGTGCCCACGTTGGCGCCGGCCGGCACGGTGAAGGCGATGGCATCGAGCGCGCCCGAGAGGGAAGCCGAGGTCGCGATCTGCTCCCCGGGATCGGTCCACACGCCGTTGCCGTTGAAGTCGATCCAGGCGTCGAGCTTGGCGCCGCCGGTGCCGGTCACGCCGACCACGGCCGGCTTGCCCACCAGAAGCACAGAAGGCAGGAAAGACGCCGTCCTCGTCGTCCAGGCCGTCGAGCAGGTCGTCGCCCGTTGCCGCCAACCTCGGCTGGCCGTCGATGTCGGCATCCACCATCGAGCCCAGGATGGGCCCATTCGCCAGCAGGATGTGCCGCGCCCCGTTGTCTCGCCAGCAGCGTCGCATAGCGGTCCGTCGGCGCATCACCATAGTCGATCAGATCCTCCGGCTCGAACGGCACGCCCCCCGTCCCGTCCTTTGAGGGCGAGTTGTGCGACGTGATCACCTGCACCGTGATCGGGTTGCTCCCGCAGTCCGTCGCCACGTTCACGCTGAACTCGTACACCACCGGCCATTCCCAGCCGTGCACATTGTCATACGTGATGTCGTCCGGCAGCGCCGGATAGCCCGGCTCGTCCAGGATGTTCGTGTCCGCGGCACCGCCCGTCGCCGGCGACTTCCAGTTCCCCGTCCCGCTCCGCGTCCCGCCCAGCGTCACGTCCCAGCGCGGTGAGCCGCCCGAGGCATAGTTGTTCAAGTCCCACTGGAACGAGCTCCCCGACGCCACCAGGTGCGGCGGCGGCGTCCCGCCGCCATCCCCGCCGTCTGGATCCGAAAGCCAGTCCGCTTCCGCCGGGTTCTTGTCACCGTCGGCATCGTACACATAGTCCTGCTTCCAGGTCCAGGAGTTGGCCCCGCACGACAGGTTGAACTCCATGTGGTCCGAGCCGATGAGCTTGTCCGCCGCCCGTTGGCCATCCCAGCCCGCACTCATCCTGGTACGGACTGATCTGGGCGCGCTGTTGTTGCCAAAGACGTTGTCGTTGACCGTGCGGTCTTCGACCACCGCCACGTACAGCGTCCCGCCGATCAGCCGGAGGTACATGTTGCCCCGCCAGCGGCCATTCGGCTCGAGCGGAATGGAGCGCGCGAACAGGTCATAGTTGGCCATGTCTCCGTCGCCGTAGAGCAGGCCGTTGACCGTGGGAGCGGTCGTCGCCTGGGCATCGGGGCGCGGCAGGGCCACAAGCGCCAGTGTAACGAGAAGTGCAATGGATAGGATACGGGCCGTCTTTGTGAGCATTGCGACTGCCTCCTGATATGGAATCCTGCGGTGGATCAGCCATACCATAACACAACCGGCCCCTGCACGCAAATGCTACGCATTCCGCACGTAAGCGAACACGTAGCAGCCCTCAGTACGCACGCTACTGCACACGCCTGCGGGCGCAGTGTGGATAGACCTGCGGGGGGAAAAGAAAGACCTGACAGGTCTTCGAGACCTGTCAGGTCTTGTGCTCCGTACGGCCGGTGCTAGCGGATGATCACCGGCAGGAAGATCTTGGGAGCCGCCGGTGCTCGCCGGCCCAAAGATCTCGGTGAGCCCGTACACGTCGACCGACTCCAGCCAGTAGTAGTAGTTCTGCCCTGTGACCGCCGTCTCGTCCAGCCAGGTGTATTCGTCCCCCTGACCACTGCCGGGCGGCACCGTGCTGGGGATGAGCTGGGCGTTGAGCTGGGTGCGCGGCCCGCCGTAGGATTCTGCGCGGTAGAGGTTGAAGCCCAGGTTGTCGAGCTCCGCCGCCGTCACCCAGTCGACCTTCACGTACTGGTTAGCTTCCCAGGCCGCCGTGAAGGAGAGGAGCACGACGTTGGTCGGCTTCTCGTAGAAGCCAAAGTCGTACTTGTCCTGGAAGCTGCCTCTGGAGCAGCGCCTCCGGGCTGTCCACCGGCTCGCCGTACGGATCGTCGGAGTCCTTGTCCTCCGTCGTCTGCGTTGAGCGGGCTGGGCAGGTAGCTGCTGGGCAGGCTGCTCATGTCGACCCGCAGGTAGTAGGTCGGCTCGCCGGGGCCGGCTAGCCGTCAAAGCTCTCGTCCAGCAGCAGGTTGTCGAACTGGTAGTAGCCGTTCGCATCTGTCGTCGCCTGCGAGCTTGACCAGCGTGCCGTTCGGGTAGGTGATGTACAGGATCACGTCTACTCCGGCGATCCCCAGCTCGCCCGCGTCCTGGATGCCGTTGCCGGTGCCGCACCGGGCCGCCCGCATCGAGCCACATCCAGTTGCCCAGCGAGGCCGGCGTCAGGTAGTAGCCAAAGTCGCCCGTCGTGTTCGTCTGCCCACCCGCCACCGTCACCGGGTACGGGTCGCTCTGGCTGTTGTTATCCGCTCCCGGCACCGGCCCGGTCGAGTGCCACCAGCCGCCCAGCACGTTGCCGTCGTCCGTCACGTCCACCGTGTATGTCCCGTCCGGCAGCCCGGGGAAGCTGTAGTCGCCATTGGCGTCCGTCGTCGTCGTCGCCACCACGTCGCCGTTCGCGTCGTACAGCACCACCGTCACTCCCGGCGACTGGCCGGCTCGCCGCCTTCCAGCGTCCCGTCCCCGTCCAGGTCCTCCCAGATCGTGCCGGACACCGTGTTCGGCGTGTTGGCCTTGTACCCAAAGTCCGCCGCCGTGTCGATCGGCCCCACCACCGTCAGGTCCCGCACCGCCGTGCTGTCGTACACCATGTCCGGGTCCACGCTGTTCGTCACCGTCGCCGGCAGCGTCGTCGTGTCCACCTTCACCGTGTACGTCCCCGACGGGTTCAGCCCGCCGAAGGCATAGTTCCCATTCTCGTCCGTGGTCGTCGTCGCCAGCAGCGTCGTCCCTGCCGCGTCGTACAGCTTGACCACCACCCCTTCCAGGCCGCTGTCGCCTGCATCGTAGGTCCCGCTGCCGTTGGCGTCCAGGAAGATCAGGTCGCCGATCAGCCCCTCACCCGGGTCCTGCCCAGGCGCCGCGTACCCAAAGTCGTTCGCCAGGTACGAAGACGTCCCATCCACGGCGAGTGTGTGCCGGTTGTCCAGCGTCGCATCCGGGTCCCCCGTCTGCACCACCTCGCCCAGCACGTGGTCCGTGTCGTTCACCCACACCGTGTAGGTCCCCGCCGGCAGACCCGCGAACAGGTACTGCCCATTCGGGTCCGTCGTCGTCGTGGCGATCACCTTCCCCGCGCCGTCCAGCAGCGCCACCGTCACCCCCGGGATGCCAGGCTCGCCGGCGTCCCACACCCCATTCCCGTTCAGGTCCACGTACACCAGGTCGCCGATCGTGCTCCCCGCCGCCGGGTCGTAGCCAAAGTCGGCGTTCAGGTACACGTCCCCCGGCGCCAGCGGGATGGGCACCGTCTTGTTGTCCAGCGTGCCATCCGGGTCGCCGGTCTGGGTGTATCCGGCCGGCGTCGTTCCGCCGTTGACGATCACCTGGTAGGTCCCCGCCGGCAGCGCGTCGAAGATGTAGCTGCCGTCGGGCCCGGTATTGGTCGTGCCGTACAGGGCATCGACGGCGCCGTCGTTGTTCGAGTCGTACCAGAGCGCCACCGGGATGTTCGGCAGCCCGGCCTCACCCGGATCCTGCACCCCGTCGCCATTTGCATCGATCCAGAGCCGGTCGCCGATGGCGCCCGTCGCCCCGGGCGGCGGGTTGGTCGTGTCGGTCGGCGGCACCCAGTTGTAGCCAAAGTCCGCCGTCACGAACTCCTCGCCCGCCACCACCGTCACCGGTGTCTGGTCGTCGAAGCTCGCGTCCGGGTCACCGGTTTGATTCGCCGCCAGCCCCGCCGGCATGGTAGTCGTGTCCACCTTGACCACGTAGCTGCCGGGCTGTACGCCGGCGAAGACGTAGCCGCCGTCGGAGTCGGTGACCGTCGTCGCCAGCAGGGTCGTCCCCGTGGCGTCGTACAGCCCCACCGTCACGTTGGCGATGCCCAGCCTCGCCGGCATCCTGCACCCCGTCTCCGTTCTCGTCTACCCAGATCCGGTCCCCGATGGAGGCGGGGACCGCCAGGGCCTCGTGGAAGCCAAAGTCGTACTTGTCCTGCGTCTGTCCCCTGGCCAGGTTCTCCGGGCTGACCACCGGCTCGCCGGCCGGGTTGTCCGAGTCCTTGTCCTCCGTCGTCTGGTTCTGCGGGCTGGCCACGTAGCCGATCGGCGTCGCCACCGAGAGGGTGTAGCCCGGCTCGCCCAGGCCGATGCCGTCGAACGTCTCGTCCAGCAGCAGGCCGTCGAAGCGGTAGTAGCCGTTGGCGTCGGTGGTCGTCACCAGCTTGGTCGTGTCGCCGTTCGGGTAGGTGATGTCCAGCGTCACCTGCACGTTGGGGATGCCCAGCTCGCCCAGGTCCTGGATGCCGTTGCCGTTGGCATCGTCCCACACCCAGTTGCCCAGCGAGGCCGGCGTCAGGTAGTAGCCAAAGTCGCCCGTCGTGTCCGTCTGCCCACCCGCCACCGTCACCGCGTACGGGTCGGTCTGGCTGTTGCCATCCGCTCCCGGTACCGGCCCGGTCGAGTGCCACCAGCCGTCCAAGAGGTTGGCGCTGTCCGTCACGTCCACGTAGTACGTCCCGTCCGGCAGCCCGGGGAAGCTGTAGTTGCCGCTCGCGTCGGTCGTCGCCGTCGCCACCACGTCGCCGTTGGCGTCGCGCAGGACCACCGTCACTCCAGGCACACCCGTCTCGCCCCCGTCCAACGTCCCGTTCCCGTTGAAGTCCTCCCAGACCGTACCCGAGATCGTGTTCGGCGTCGTCGCCTTGTACCCAAAGTCCGCCGCCAGGTCCACTGGCCCCACCACCGCCAAGTTGCGCACCGCCGTGCTGTCGTACACCATGTCCGGGTCCACGCTGTTCGTCACCGTCGCCGGCAGCGTCGTCGTGTCCACCTTCACCGTGTACGTCCCAGCCGCGTTCAGCCCGCCAAAGTAGTAGTTCCCGTTCTCGTCCGTGGTCGTCGTCGCCAGCAGGGTCGTCCCCGCCGCGTCGTACAGCTTGACCGTCACTCCCTCCAGGCCGCTGTCCCCGGCGTCGTACAGCCCGTTCCCGTTCGCGTCCAGGAAGATCAGGTCGCCGATCAGCCCCTCACCCGGGTCCTGCCCAGGCGCCGCGTACCCAAAGTCGTTCGCCAGGTACGACGACGTCCCGTCCACCGCCAGCGTGTGCCGGTTGTCCAGCGTCGCATCCGGGTCACCCGTCTGCACCACCTCGCCCAGCACGTGGTCCGTGTCGTTCACCCACACCGTGTAGGTCCCCGCCGGCAGACCCGCGAACAGGTACTGCCCATTCGGGTCCGTCGTCGTCGTGGCGATCACCTTCCCCGCGCCGTCCAGCAGCGCCACCGTCACCCCCGGGATGCCCGGCTCCCCGGCGTCCCACACCCCGTTCCCGTTCAGGTCGACGTACACCAGGTCGCCGATGGTGCTCCCCGCCGCCGGGTCGTAGCCAAAGTCGGCGTTCAGGTACACGTCCCCCGGCCCCAGGACGATGGGCTCCGTCGTCTTGTTGTCCAGCGTGCCATCCGGGTCGCCCGTCTGCGTGTACCCTATCGGCGTCACGCCGCCGTTCACCCGCACTTCGTAGATCCCCGCCGGCAGCGCGTCGAAGATGTAGCCGCCGTCGGGCCCAGTCGTGGTATTGCCGTAGATCATGTCGACGGCGCCGTCGTTGTTCGAGTCGTACCAGAGCGCCACCGGGATGTTCGGCAGCCCGGCCTCACCCGGATCCTGCACTCCGTCGCCATTTGCGTCGATCCAGAGCCGGTCGCCGATGGCGCCCGTCGCCCCGGGCGGCGGGTTGGTCGTGTCCGTCGGCGGCACCCAGTTGTAGCCAAAGTCCGCCGTCACGAACTCCTGGTCCGCCACCACCGTGGCCGTCGTCTGGTCGTCAAAGGTGACGTCCGGGTCGCCCGTCTGGTTCGCCGCCAGCCCCGCCGGCATGGTGGTCGTGTCCACCTTGACCACGTACGTCCCGGCCGCCAGGCCGGTGAAGAGGTAGCCGCCGTCCGTGTCGGTCACCGTCGTCGCCAGTAGGGTCGTCCCCGTGGCGTCGTACAGCCCCACCGTCACGTTGGCGATGCCAGCCTCGCCGGCATCCTGCACGCCGTTGCCGTTCTCGTCTACCCAGATCCGGTCCCCGATGGAGGCGGGCCGGCTGTTGATGATGATCTGCTCGTTGTCCTGCACGTCAGGCGCCACGTCGCCGGTCAGGTCCTGCGCCCCGCTGACCACCGCCACGTTGTTGGTGGGCACGCAAGGATCGCTGGCGACCAGCGGCGACACGGCTACCATGTACTCGATCTCGGTGTAGATCGTTGGTCCCGTCTGGCAGGGCGCGCCGTTGGGCAGCGTGCCCACGTTCTGCCCGTCGAAGGGACTGACCTGGGCGCAGGTGGTTGCGTAGGCCGGCAGGCCCCAGATGCCGCCGGGCGAGGGGCTCGCCGCCACCCCGTAGACATCGTGCGAGACGTACCAGGCGTCGTTGTGGACCTTGTCCTCCAGCGGTGGCTGGACGGGGAAGCCGGGGTGCTGGTGCGGCGCTGGCCGCACGCGGCCCGGCCCACCCGCTTCGGCGTTGTCGCGGTACGGGTCGCTCAGGCCCAACAGGCTGTTGGTTGAGTCGACGCCGGCAACGGTGACATAGTGGCCGCCGGTGCGCTCGAACACGCCCGGTGCCACTTCCTGCCAGAAGCCGAGCAGCAGGATGACGTCCTCCGATTTGCGCACCTCCGATTCGATCAGCTCAAACTCGGGCTTGGGCACCGAGGTAACGGTGTAGTCGGCCTGCAGTCCCTGCTGCGTGAGATATGCCTGGATGCCGGCCGCCAGGTTGTTGACGCTCGTGCCCGTGGCCGGGTTGGTGCCCATCAGGCCGGCCAGCGTGTTTACCAGAGGCTGGACGTTCCGCGCATCGTGGTCGTCCCAGGCGTTGCCACCGTTGGTCACCAGGCCGTAGCTGTCGCTGTTGGCAGGCGGAGGCGGCGAGTTCGGATCCTCGAACTTGGAGTCGAACCACCAGATCGAGTTCGCCGCTGCCACCGGTCCGCAGTAGCTCCACTTCCATACCGGACCGGGCTGGAAGAAGCCCCAGTTGTCCTGCTTCTGGTCAAAGTCGGGCATGCCGCTCAGGGCGTAGTCGTGCCACTTTTCCTTCCAGTACATGCCGTCGCCCACGATGGCGTGGAAGTCGACCGTGATCACGATCTCTTCATCGGGCAGCAGCGTGTCGGGCGGCGTGAGGACGTTCGCCCAGTAGACAATGCCCAGCTCGTGATCCACCGACGTGGGCGGGATGCTCCACGAGGTGAACTCCAGGCAGGCCGGGCAGAAGTAGTCGTACAGCGGCACCGTTGTCAGCACGGTCGTCCCGGTGTTCTTGATGCGGATCTCAAACACGGCGGTCGTGCTCACCGGCACGGTGCCGCC
The DNA here is from genome assembly GCA_963701775.1 of uncultured Chloroflexia bacterium. GTDB lineage: Bacteria > Chloroflexota > Anaerolineae > JAAYZQ01 > JAAYZQ01 > DAOQVR01. The sequence goes on along the minus strand of CAVPBH010000015.1, from coordinate 143,961 downwards.
GATCGGGGAGATGAGCACCTTGTCGACGGTGACCAGCGAGCCAATGCCTTCCGGCGTCCAGAGGCCAAAGTCGGCATTGGTGACATCCGAGCCGGCCAGGCTGACCGGCAGCACCGCCGTCTGTGGGCTAGGCGGATTCTGCTGTTGGGTCGTCTGGTACCAGCCGTCCGCCGTCGTGCCCGTGGCATCGATGGCCACGATGTACTTGGCGTTGTCCGGCAGGTCGGCGAAGGTGTAGCCGCCGTAGGGATCGCTCACCGTCGTCCCGATCAGCGCATCCTCGGGATCCAGGACGCCGTCCCCATCCAGGTCGCGGTAGAGGTAGACCAGGACTGCGGGGATCGGCGATTCGCCGGCTTCGGGATGGGGCACCGTCGCGCCATTCTTGTTAACGTCGTCAAAGACGATGCCGCTCAGCGTGCGCGGCGTCGTCGCCTCGTAGCCAAAGTCGGCCGTGTAGTTGCTTGGTGCCAGGGCCGTCAAGGTTACCGCGTACGGGTCGGTCTGGCTGTTGTTGTCCGCGCCCGGCGTCGGGCCGACCGTCTTGGTAAAGCCGGACAGCACGCCCAGCTTGTCGGTCACGTCCACGACGTACTTGGACGGCAGCAGCCCGCTGAACTCGTACTCGCCGTTGGTGTCGGTGCTCGTGGTGCGCAGCAGGTTGTCCAGGCCCGGCGTGATGGCGCCGTCCCCGTTGACGTCCAGCCAGAGGGCCAACGTCACTCCCTCCAGGCCCGGCTCGTCGTCCGCCGTGCCGGGGAGGCCGTCGTTGCCCAGCGGCTCGAACAGGCCGTCGCCGTCCACGTCGTGCCACACCTGGCTGCCGATGCCGCCGGTCGGCGGCGCGTAGCCAAAGTCCACGCTGTTGCCGCAGCCGACGCACGGCACGCCGCCGATGGCGGTCACCTGGCCGCCGGACACGGTCACCGTCGTCGTCCCGTTGGGCGTGCCGCCGTCGGGGTCGTCGCTGGAGTTCAGCCCGGGCAGGACGTTGCCGACGTCGGTCACGTCCACCGTAAAGGTCCCGTCCGGCACGCCGTAGAACTGGTACTGCCCGTTCTCGTCGGTGACGGCGGTGCCGATGACGTTGCCGCCGCCGTCCAGCAGGTTGATGGTCACCCCTGGGATGCCCGGCTCGCCCGGATCCTGCGTGCCGTCGCCGTCGGCGTCGTAGTAGACGGTGTCGCCGATGGTCGCCGGCGTCCCGCCGTTGAAGCCAAAGTCGGCGTACAGCACGTCCGCCCCCGGCGTCGGCATCAGGAACTGCTGGTCCGCTGCGCCGCCGCCGTAGTTGGTCGGGGTCGTGTTGTAGCCGGCCGGCAGCGTGGCGGTGTCGACCACCACCCGGTAGGTCGCGCCCGCGCTCAGCCCTGTCACGAGCCAGGAGCCGTCAGGGTCGGTCACTGCGGTGCCCACCAGCGTGTTGGTGCTGTCGTACACCTTGACCGTCACGCCGCCGATGCCGACCTCGCCCGAGTCCTGGAGGCCGTTGCCGTCCGCGTCGTACCACAGCAGGTCGCCGATGGCATAGTTCGTCGTCGACGCGTAGCCAAAGTCGGCGTCAAGATACTCCTCGCCCTCGCTCAGGTTGACCACCGCCGAGGGATTTGTCGTGCCCACCGTGGGCGACAGCCCGGCCGGGATGCCGCTCACCACGTCCACGTAGTACTTGCCCGCCGGCTGCCCGGTGAACAGATAGTTGCCGTTCATGTCGGTGAGCGCCGTGCCCAGAAGCACGTCGTCCCCGCCGCCCGGCACGCCGTTCGGGCCGGCGTCATACAGCTTGACCGTGACGTTGGGCAGGCCACCCTCGGCCGCATCCTCCACGCCGTCCTTGTCGGCGTCGTGCCAGACGCGGTCGCCGATGGCGCCGGTGCCCGGCGTGCGCACGTAGCCAAAGTCGATGCCGGTGATGTTGCTCGCGCCCACCGTCACCGGGATCTCGTCCAGGCCGCTGGTGAGGGTGTAGCCGTCCAGCACCGGGTTGACGTCCGGTACCACTACCGTGTAGTTGCCGGGCGCCACGTCGAAGAAGGTGTAGTTGCCGTTCGGAGTCGGTAGTGGTGGTCGCTACAACGTTGCCGTTGGCGTCCACGAGCTGGACCGTCACCCCTGCAAGCGGTGTCTCGGGCGGCAGCTCTTTGCTGCCGTCCGCATCGGTGTCGTTCCACACCGTCCCCGAGATATCGGCCAGCGACGTCTTCTGGTAGCCATAGTCGGCGTCCAGGTAGGCCGGGCTCGCCGTCGACAGCGTCACCTTGTACTCGGTCGTCGTCGCCGTTGCCGGATCCTGGTCGGCCGTCGTCGGCGTGTAGCCGGTCAGGGCTGCCTGGTTGTCGTCCACGCTCACCCAGAAGGTGCCCGCCGGCAGGTCGGCAAAGAGGTACTCCCCGCTGCCGCCGGTGACCCGGGTGGCGATCAAGACGTCGCCCGTCCCCGGCTCAAACACCCCGTCGCCGTCGTCGAAGTAGAGCTTGACCGTCACCCCGGCGATGCCCGGCTCACCCGGGTCCTGCACGGCGTCGCCGTCGTGGTCGCTAAAGACCGTATCCCCGATGGGGCCCAGCCCCGCGTAGCCAAAGTGCTCGCCCGTCACGTCGGCGCCCGCCACCGTCACCGGCAACTGGCCCGCCGCCGCCTCGGGCGTGGTATACTGGAGATTGGTCAACTGGCCGGTGTTGTCGGTGATGACGATGGTGTAGGTGCCGTCCGGCACGCCGTCGAAGGAGAAGGTGCCATCTGTCGCCGTGACGCCGGTGGCGATGACGTTGCCCAGGCTGTCGACCAGGTTGACCGTCACGCCCGGGATGCCCACCTCGCCCGGATCGAGTATCCCGTCGCGGTCCGCATCGTACCAGACCGTGTCGCTGATCGAAGCGAGGCTCGGCTTCTGGTAGCCAAAGTCGGCGTTCAGGTAGGCGTCGCCGGCCACGACCGTGATCGGCAGCGTGGCGTCGGGGTTGGACTGCGGGCCGCTGGTCAGCGTGTAGCCGGCCGGCGGTGTCGGTGACGTCGACGATGTACTCGCCCGGCGTCACGTTGGTGAAGTAGTAGTGGCCGTCCGGCCCGGTGGTTGCCACGGTGGGCTGGACGCCCGGCGTACCGGGGTCAGAGTCGACCGGGCTGCCATCCGTATACTTGAGCTCCACGGTCACACCGGCGATGCCCGGCTCACCCGGGTCCTGCAGGCCGTCCCCGTCGTCGTCGCTCCAGACCAAGTCACCGATGATCGCCTTGGCCGGGGCGGCGCCCACGTAGCCCAGATCGACGTCCAGCTTGCTCTGGCCCGCCCCCAGCGGGAAGGGCACACTCTCCGGCGAGCCCGGCGCGGCGGTCAGGCCGGCCGGGCAGCGTCGCCTCGGTCAGGTCGACGTAGTAGGTACCCGGCGGCACGTCGGTGAACAGGTAGTTCCCGTTCATGTCGGTCGTCGTGCAGGCGATGAGTCGTCGGCCCGGTGGTGCTGTAGAGGCAGACATCCACGTTGGGCAGGCCCGGCTCGCCCACGTCCTGCACGCCGTCGCCGTCCACGTCCAGCCAGACGGTGTCGCCGACGGCGCCGGGCGCGGGATCGACCTCAAAGTCCTGGTCGGGGTTGACGATTTGGTCGTCGGGGGTGCCCACGATGCCGTCGAAGCCGGCGTCGAGCTGCACGGTGATGTTGTTGGGGTTGCCGCCGTCGGCGTCGGCCAGGCTGGCGTAGCCGGCAGGCGTGATCTTGGTCACCTGGTAGATGCCCCAGGGCAGGTTGGTGAAGCTGTAGTCGCCGTTGGCGTCCGTCGTGGTGTTGGTCACCACATCGTCCGCGGTGCCCAGGATGCCGTCCGGCCCGGCGTAGGTCAGGAAGACCGGCACGCCCGCGATGCCCGGATACTCGCCCGGATCGTCGCACAGGCCGTCGCCGTTGCCGTCGCAGACCGTGCCGCTGATGGTGCCCAGGTATTCGTGGTAGCCAAAGTTCTTGTTGGTGACGTCGGCGCCGGCCACGGTGATGCCCGTCTGGTGGTCCACCGTCGCGTCCGGGTCGCCCGTCTGGACGTAGGCGGTGCTCGGCGTGGTGGTCGTCGTCGACCATGATCACGTACTCGCCGTCCGGCACGCCGGGGAAGGAGTAGTTGCCGTTGGCGTCGGTGACGTCGCAGGCGAACGAGGGCTCGCCGGCGTCGTACAGGTTGTTGTTGTTGGTGTCGGTGTACAGGCAGACGGTGACGCCGGGCAGGCCGGGCTCGCCGCCGTCGAGGCTGCCGTTGGCGTTCAGGTCATCCCACACTTTGCCGCTGACGGTGTGCGGGTTCGGCGCCTTGTAGCCAAAGTCCACGGTCAGGACGCTGCCGCCGCCGCTGACGTCGGCCTGGCCGGTGTTGTCGTTGGTGGGCGCCGAGTTGTCGTAGGTCTGGCTCCAGCCAGCCGGGACGGTGGCGGGGTTGACGCGCACCACGTAGTTGCCGTCGGGCAGTCCCTCGAACAGGTAGGCGCCGTCCGCGTCGGTGGCGGTGCGTGGCGACGAGGGGCTCGCCCGTGTCCCACAGGTTATTGTTGTTCAGATCCTGGAACAGGTCCACCGTCACGTTCGGCAAGCCGATTTCGCTGCCGTTCTTCGTGCCGCTTGCGTCGGCGTCATTCCACACCAGGTCGCCGATCTTGCCGCTGTTGTCCACGCCAAAGTCGAACACTGGGTGCCAGTCCTCGCCGGGGTAGGCGTGGAAGGCGATGCTGGTCGGCGTGGTCGCGTCCTGGAGCGTCGGATCGATGGCCAGCACGTCGGGCGTGCTGTAGGTGAGGGTGTAGTCGCCCTCGGGGACGATGAAGACGAAGTGGCCGTCCGCATCGGTGTCGACGGTGGCCGACACCGGGTTGCCGAACATGTCGATACCGGTGATCGTCACCGTCACCGGCGTCAGGCCGGTCTCGCCGCCTTCAAAGAGGCCGTTGCGGTCCTCGTCCCAGAAGACGTTGCCCTCGACCCGGGCGCCCTGGAAGTAGCCAAAGTCGGCGGTCGAGGACGTCCTGGTTCGGTCCGAGGGTAACGACCCGGACGTTGTCCGTGGTGGGCACGATGTCGCGCACGCCGCCAGTGGTGATGCTGTCCTCGTAGACGTCCACCAGGTACGGCCCGGGCGGCAGGTTGTCGAAGAGGTAGTCGCCGTTGGCGTCGGTGATGGCGGCCCCGCCGACCTGGTAGTCGCCGTTGGCCGGGTCGAGGATGCCGTTGCCGTTGACGTCCACGTAGAGCAGGACGATGGCGCCTTGCGATCGGGGTCTCGCCCAGGCCAGGGTCGTAGGCCTGGTTGCTGGTTATTGTCCCACCAGACGTAGTCGCCGATGGAGCCGCCCCAGTTGTAGCCAAAGTCGGCGGTGTCGTAGGCCTGGCCCGGCGTGGTGATGGTGACGTCGCGCGGGTTGGTGCCGGACGACCAAGTCCATGGCCGCCGCCAGTGTACTGGTGCCGCCGCCGTAGGGCGACGTGACCTGGCTGGTCTCGTCGACCACCACCAGGTAGTCGTCGGGCTGGAGGCCGGTGAACAGGTAGTTGCCGTTGCCGTCGGTGATCTTGGTGTCCAGCAGGTAGTCGCCGGCGTCGACCGATGCCGTTGTTGTTGACGTCGACGTACAGCTTGACAGTGATGCCCGGCAGGCCGTCCTCGCCCGGATCGACCACGCCGTCCTCGTCCGCATCGATCCACACGGTGTCGCCGATGGTGGCGGTGCCGGGCGGCGCAGGCCAAAGTCGGCGTCGTTGACGCCGGCCAGCGTGGCGGTGCGGGTGAGGGTGGCAGGCGTGGTGGGCACATAGCCGCCGGGCACGGTGGCGGGGGTGTAGGTGACGTTGTACGGCGCCCCGTTGGTGAGCCCGTAGATGCGGTAGTTGCCCAGGCTGTCCGTGGTCGTGCACACGGCAGCCCCTCCGCCGGTCGGCGTGGCGCACACCTCGATGCCGCCCAGGCCGGGCTCGCCGGCATCCTGCACGCCGTCGCCGTCGGTATCGGACCAGACGCGGTCGCCGATGTTGGCGCTGAAGCCGGTGGTGACCTCGTTGCTGGGCGCGGTGTCGGTGCTCAGCGAGCCGCCCTGGCAGGCGACCGCCTCATAGTCGTTGTAGGTGGCCTGCGTGCCGAGCACGGCCGCCTCGGTCGCCACGGCCGTGGTTTTGTCCAGCAGCCACAGCTTGTTGGTGTCGCCGGTGGCCGAGTGGTAGCCGGTGGTGGCGTACAGGCCGCCGTCGCCGAAGAAGCTGAGGCCCTCGACGTCGTCCAGGTTGCCGCCCGGTCGACTTGGTGATGCGCGCCACGTCGGTGACGGCGCCGGTCGCCTTGTTGATCTTGACCAGGCGGTCGCCCACGGAGGGGCTGGCGGAGGTGGCGTTGGCGATGGCGTACAGGTCGCCCGGTGGCCGGATCGAACGACAGGTCGTCGACGTCGTACAGCGGCGTGGCCAGCAGGTTGGTGGGGATCTTGATGTAGTCGATGTTCGGGCCGAAGGCGTCGTTGACGTACTTGCCGGTGACCGGGTTGATCTGGATCAGCACGTCCACCTGGGTCATGGTCGCCTCGCGGCGGTGGACGCCCCACATCTTGCCCGTGGCCGGGTCAAAGGTGATGCCGTCCACGTCGGCGACGCTGATCGCGCCGAACTCGCCGTTCATGGGGTCCGCGCCGCTGGCGATGGTGGTGGGCCGGGCGGTGAAGACGCCGCTCGACAGGTTGAGGGTGCCCAACTGGTTGGCGTTGGCGGCGTAGAGCGTGCTATAGTCCGGGCTCCAGACCATGGCCTCGCCGCTCTGGGTGCCCAGGGCGCCGATGTGCGTCACGGCCCCCGTTTCGCGGTTCACCATCCGCAGATAGTCCACGTCGTTGGTGCCGTAGCCGTCGGCGATGGTGTAGCACACCGTGCCCAGCTCCGCGGGCAGCGCCCACTTGAGGTCGCCCATGTTGATCGCCACCGGCACGCCGGGCGGGTTGTTGACGGTGACCTGGAACTGGAGAACGGGGCTGACCAGCACGCTGTTGCTGTAGCCGGTCGCCCAGAGTCGTGGGGCCGGTGCCGCTGGCGGCGCCGCTGAAGGTCACGCTGCCGCCGACGTTGGCGCCGGCGCTCATGGTGCAGTTCCAGGTGAAGTAGATGATCGAGTTGGCCGGGGAGGTCTGGCTGGCGGGCGTGGGCCCGGTGCATACGGCGCTGGCGCCGCCGGCGCCGGTCGCGGTGAAGCCGGTGGGCGCGACGTTGGTCACGGCCGAGCCGCTCAGGTTCTGCAGGGACTGGGTCACCTTGATGACGTCGCCGGTGGTGACCAGGCTGCGCTCAGCCGGTCAGCCGCGTCACCCGGTCCGGGTTGGGCGGATCGACGCGCCAGGTGCCGGTGACCTTGGGCCCATCTGGGTCGAGGGTCTCGCGGCTCTTGTACTTGAGCCTCGCCGGTGTCTGGTGCCGGTCGAGAATCAGCGCAACGCCGTTGTTGGCAATGGAGCCATCGTACCAGTCCTGCACCAGTCCGGTCACGTCGGCCGTCTTGACGCCCTTGGTCGCGGGGTTGAGCGAGCCGTAGACCGTCGTGCCATAGTCCGAGGTGCCAAAGACGCCCCCGGCGCTCACCCAGTCCCCGCCTGCGCCGGTGCCGTTGGGATCGCCCCAGGTGACGCCGTCAGCACTGCTCGTGCCTTCGGTCCAGGGCGTCACCACGGCGCGGAGCTGGTCCAGGTGCTTCGTCCTGTTGCCCGAGACCTCGATGCGAGAGCGTCGCCGCGGTGACCTGCACCCCAGCCGGGATACCGGCCACGTCGAACTGGATGAGTCCGTAGCGCCGCTTGCCGACCGGGCTGGGCTGGGTCTTGATGGCGTTGTCGCCGCCCTTCCAGGTGGTCGGGTTGTCCTCGTCGATGTCGGCATCGCCGAGCGCAGTCACGGCGAACGTGCCGGAGCAGCCGCTGGGCTGCGGGGAGCGGTAGTAGAGCACGAGCTGGGGCTGGTTCGCGGCGGTCCCGTTCTCCGACGATGCCCAGGTCACCGCGTTGTTGGCACTGCCGACCCCGACGACGGCGAAGCCCTTGTTGGTCCCGCCGTTGAGCCAGCCTTCGACCACGGCCTTTAGCTGGCTGGTCGAAACGGCGTACGTTACGGTGTGATCGGTCGGATTGATGCTGCCGAGGGAGGTTGCGCCATAGTCGCTGGAGCCAAAGTCACCGCCGCCGGCCCAGGTGCCCGCCAGCAAGCAGTTGGGATCGTCCCAAGTAGCGCCGTTGCTGGAAACACCGCAGAGGTCTCCGCCCGTTCCGGTGCCTTCCTCGAAAGCTGTGTTCAGCTCGCGCACCTCAACCTGGCGGTTGGCCCCGCTGCCTCCGGTGGCCGTTAGCTTCAGCACAGCCCGGTCGAGCACCCAACCGGTGGGCAGGGTGGCGTTGCCGGCATTGAAGCGCAGCAGCGCGCTCCTGTCCTTGAGCGCTTCGTTGGCGGTCTCGAAGTCGGCGTCTCCGCCGTAGTTGTTGTCCTGGTTGTTGGCGCCGTCCTCGCTGATCCAGGTGTCGAACGAGTTCGTCGTGCCCTGGAGCGTCAGCGTCGCGGGGCACAGCGCCGTGCCGCCGGAAAAGCCGGGCACGGCCCCGGTGGTGGAGCCCATGTCCCAGGCGACCTCGTCGATGATGCCGTCCGGGGGCTCGGTGTTGTCGAGCGCCTCACCGCCGGCGTTGACGCTGGCGGCGAGGTAGGTCGTGCCCGTCGGGATCAGGTCCGTTACGTTGGCCGACGAAAGCTGGTCCGAGCGCGGATAGCGCGGCCGCAGTTGGTAGGTGAGCGTCTCGCCGGGGTTGGCCGTCGCCTTGTCTACCGTCTTGGTCAGGTAGCTGTCGAAGGGAAAGTCGACGTCGGTCCGGGCCTGGGCTACGCCCAGCGTCACAGCGGCGGGGTCGTTGCCCACCACGTAACCATCGGGCACATCGGCGTCCGATTCCACCACGTCCACGATATAGTTGCCCGCCGGCAGGTCGGTGAAGGAATAGGTGCCGTCCGCCGCCGAGGTGGTCGTGGCAAGCAGCGGCTCGCCCGCGTCGAGCGTGCCGTTGCCGTTGGTGTCCTGGTAGAGCTTGACGTCGACGAAGGGCACTCCCGGCTCGCCGGCGTCATACTGGCCGTCGTGGTCCGAGTCGACGAACAACTGGTCGCCGATGGAGCCGGGCACCACCTCGTAGAAGCCAAAGTCGGCAAAGAGGTAGGCGCCGCTGAGGCCGGGCACCGACTGCGGGTCGGCCGTCGTCGGGACGAAAGGAGAGCCGCCGTAGTAGACGTTGACCAGGTCGTTGTCGGTTTGGTCGACGTCGACGACGTAGCTCATCCCTTCGGCCAGCCCGGTGAAGCTGTAGTTGCCGTTGGCGTCGGTGCTGGTAGTCGCAATCAGGAGATCGCTCCCGGCGTCGACGACGCCGTTGCCGTTGGTATCCTCGTACAGCCAGACGGTGACGTTGGGTATGCCCACGTCGCCCAGGGCCGGGTTGAAGGCGCCGTCGTTGCCCTTGTCGTCAAAGACAGTATCGCCGATGGAGCCGGCACCGCCAGGCTTGTAGCCCCAGTCGGCGCCGAGATAGAGCTCGTCGGTAGAGAGGGCATAGGTGAACGAGGTCGTGTAGGGGGCGCCATTCGGGTCGGCGGTGACCGTGTAGCCGCCGGGCACACCATCGGTACCAGGGGTGGGCACCACGACGGTATAATTCCCTGCCGTCAAGCCGGAGAAGAGATAGTGGCCGTTGGCGTCGGTGGCCAACGTCGGGCAGTTCAGGCCGGGAGTACACGTGCCATTCTGGAGCTCTACCGTTACGCCGGGCATGCCCTCCTCGCCCGGGTCCTGGGTGCCGTCGCCGTCCCAGTCGCGGAAGATGGTGTCGCCGATCTTGGCGCCGCCGACGTTGATGCAGCCCTCGGAGCCGGTAGTGATGGGCACGCCGTTCTGGGTGACGGAGTAGGAGTTGCAGTAGACGCCGCGGGTTGGCATCCGCAGGCACGACGGCGCGGAACTTGATTGTCATCTGGGCGCCGCCGTTGATGGCGGCCGGCACGGTGAAGACCGGGTTGGCGGGGTTGCTGGTGTTCACCGTGGGGGTGACCATGGCGCCGTTCACATAGACCACGGGCGTGAAGGTGCCGTCGTAGACCATGCCGCCCGGCAAGAAGTCCTGGACGGTAACGGGGTTGCCCGTGGGGCCGGTGCCGATGTTCTTGACCAGGATATCGTATGTCACCGTGCCGCCGGGGGCCACGCTGGCCGGCGTGGCGGTCTTGGTCGGCACCAGGTAGACGTAGCTGCCCGACTCGGTGGTGTCGCACACCGTCTGCGTGGGCAACTGGGCGGAGGAGACGTCCATGCAGTTGTCGAGGAAGCCGGTGCCGGTGGCCTTGACGGTGACCGTCGCCTCCCACTTCTGGCCGGGCAAGAGGGTGCCCACGTTCCACACCAGGGGGTTGGGGCCGCTGTTCTGGGCCGGGACGGCGCTGATAAAGGTCACGCCGCGGGCAGGGTATCCTTGACGACCACCGACGAGAGCGTAAAGTTCTGGAAGTTGTAGACCTTGAGCTTGTACTGGTAGGTGTCGCCGACCTTGACGATCTCGCGCGTGGCCGGCTTGCCGGCTGCCAGGCAGCCGTTCCAGGTGACCTCGGTGGGCTCGTAGTAGCGCCACAGGTGGTCCTTGCCGTTGTCGGTGCCGCCGGCATCGCCGCCGAAGGTGTCACCCCTGAAGAGGGGGCAGCCGGATGGGTCGGTGATTTCGACGATGCTGTTCACCCTGATCTTGACCCACACGTACTCGGGCCGGTAGGCGGTGAGCTGGCCGACCGCCCAGCGGACGGCCTTGGGGCTGTGGCCGGTCGAGCGGGTGTGGCCAGGAGCTGACGGCGTAGCCGATGTTGCTGGCGTCGATGCTGGCATAGCCCAGGACGGTGCTGTCCAGCCCGGCCTGGTCGAAGGAGACGCGGCTGCCGGGGTACTGGATGCGCTGCCAGGGGCCGATCTCGTCGTTGCCCATGGCCGCCGCGCATGTCAGCCGCCGTCTTGCCGCTGGCCTGCCACTCGTCCCAGTCAAAGTTCCAGGCATAGCCGCTCTGGGGGCCGCCGGTGCCGGCGGCAAAGCCCCAGGGCGAGTTGCCGCGGCCGTCGCCGTAGTCGACGATGGGCGCGCTGCCGGCCGGCGGCGTAGGTGCGTGCCCTTGACGCCCCAGGCGAAGAGCTGCTCGGCGTCCCACTTGTTGCAGGGCACGACCGTGTCGCCGCTGTTGTTGGTGATGGTCTTGCCGTTGGCCGGGGTGAAGGCCAGGAGCCGCAGCTTGTTCAGCGCCGCCGGCGTTCCAGTCGCCGGTGAACTGCTGCCAGGAGCCATAGGCGGTGTCGGGGTCGGTGGAGTAGAAGATGCCGGTGTCGCCGTAGACACCGGCAATCGTGCCGCGGTGCAGGCCCGAAGCGGTGACCGACCGGCGCCTCGGTCACGCCGTTGATGTTGGTGTAGTTGGTGCCCAGGCCGATCAGTTGGGAGGTGGTCTTGGCGCCGATCGGGCCGTCGCCGATGGCGATGGGCGACTGGCCCTTCATGGCCACCTTGAGAAAGCCGCCCGAGCCATCCGGGCACCATGTAGCCGACGTCGACCACGTCCACGCCGGCTGGGCACGTAAAAGTCGACGTGCCCGCCCACGCCGGTGGTGGTGCCATCGCGCGGAACCACCTTGATGATCAGGCCCAGCTCGTCGCCGGCCTGGAGCAGCGGGTCAGGCGGCGTCCAGCCAGGGGCCGCCATGCGGGCATCCAGCATGGCCTGGGTGGTCGAGGTCCAGGAACATGTAGACCATGCGGGTCTGCAGGTTGTGGGCCAGCGCCTCGGGCGCCTTGGTGCCGGGGAGGATCCCGGGGGCCAGGTTCAGCAGCATGGCCGCAATGGTCGCCAATGCTACGAGGCTGAACAACCGCTGTGAACGACTTGACCGGTGTGTCCCTACAATCATCGCGCTACCTCCATATACCGGGTCATTTTGGTTGAGTCAATGCTAATGCGTCAGTATTCCACCCACAATACAGTGGGCCAAGTCTCAGACTAGCACCGCATCCCCGACTGCGACCGTGCTCGCCTTCAGAAGCAGCCGAACCCGATCGCAGAGCTGATCGGGATCGAAAGGAAAGCGGAGATGGGAGATCCGGAACTCTGGCGAGGGATCGAAGGGCCTGGAGGAGATGACCAACAGCGGCGCCCGGCCGATCCACCGGATCAGGGACGATTCCGCCAGCTCCGCGATCGGCTCGCCGCTCTCCGAGGTGACAGCAACAATGACGAGATCCCAAGCGGGGACCGCCCCAATTGTAGAGTCCACGCCCCACACCCGTTCATGTCCCGCACGTCTATCTTCAGGCGGCTTCGCAGGGCCAGCCTGATAGCCCGGCAGACCAGGTCGCTGTCGCCAACTACAGCCACGCGCCTGCCGTTTCCGGACTCTGCCTGGTCCCGTTTCGGAGCTAGCATATCGTCCAATGGGCTGCTCTCCGTCCCTCACTACCTGGCCGCGTGCCAGAAACGCCGTCAGGCCGTTCCCAAGGCACGCAACACAAACCGACGCCGTTTGCACGACCTCTGCCGGAATCTTAGCAGGCGCGCGTTCCGGAGGGGTCCGGACGATGCAGAGGGATGTTCCAGGCCTAATCCAAGCGGATCGCTTGGGCCTGACTATTCGGCCGGATTGAAGAGGTAGCCGAGGTTCTGCCTCGTGTGGATGTACCGGGGATTGTCTGGATCGGGCTCGATCTTGCGACGGAGGCGATGCACGGCCTGACGAACGAGCCGGTACTCGCCTTCGTAGCCCAGGCCCCATACCCGCTCCAGCAGGTAGGATGGGACGAGGATCTTGCCGGCGTTGCGCACAAGCTCACACAGCAGCCGATACTCTGTCCCGGTGAGATGGACCTCTTGGTCGTCCACCGAGACCCTCTGCCGGGCCATGTCCACGCGCAAGCTGCCCGAGACAAAGACGGGATCGGCCGATTGGTCGCTCACGTAGCTCGCGCGCCGCAGGCCGGCCCGGACGCGGGCGAGCAGCTCTTCGACGCCAAAGGGCTTGGTCAGATAGTCGTCCGCCCCTGCATCCAGGCCGAGGACCTTGTCCTTCTCCTGGGCAAGGGCCGTGAGCATGATTACCGGAACGGCGGAGAACTGGCGGATGCGCCGGCAGACCTCGACGCCGTCGAGGTCCGGGAGGCGGAGGTCGAGAAGGACGAGATCGGGGCTGTGTGCGGCGACCATCTCGATCGCTGCCGGACCGGTGTCGGCCGTCAGCACGTCAAACCCCCTGGCCTCCAGGTTGATCTTGATCACCCACACGTAGCGCGGCTCGTCGTCCACGACCAGGATCTGCTGCTTGCCTTTCTTCATCTCTTCCTCCCGGGCCGGGCTGAGGCGTCGCGCTCGATGGGCAGAAGCACATAGAAGGTAGAGCCCCGGCCAGGGTGGCTGACTACCCACATCTTTCCTCCATGGGCCTCCACCACGGCGCGGCACACCGCCAGTCCCAGTCCCGCACCGCCCACCTTCCGGCCTGTCGGGCTGTCCACCCGGTAGAAGCGCTCGAAGATGCGCTCCTGTTCCGCTTCCGGGATGCCGATACCTTGATCGCTCACAGAGAGAATCACCCCCTCATTCTGCCTGACCAGATCCACGACAATCTGCCCACCTCCGGGCGAATACTTGATTGCGTTGTTCAGCAGGTTGCTCAGCACCAGCTCGATCTGCTCCTGATCGACGAGCACCCCATAGGACTTGTCCTTCGCCGAGTTGACCAACTGGTGCAGCGGTGTCTGGACTATCGTGCGATCGACGACAGCGGCGACTACCCTCCCCAGGTCCGTGATCCGCCTGTGCAGCACGTGCCTCCCGCCCTCGGCCTGGCTGAGCTGCAACAGGTTCTCGGCCATCGCCGCCAGCCGCCGCGTTGCCTCCTTGATGCCGACCAGGAAGCTCCTCTGTGTTCCGGCATCCAGGACCACATCGTCGGCCAGAAGCGATGTGCACAGCACATCGATCATCCCCAGGGGCGTTCGGATCTCGTGCGATACATTCGCGATCAGCTCTGAGCGCAAGCGGTCCACTTCTCGGAGAATCTCAACCTCGGCGGCCCGGCGGGCCAGACTCTGGCGCTCCAGGGCACTCGCCAACTGATCTGCGATTAGCGAGAAGGCAGTTGGGTCCTCCTCCCGTAGCCCGGCACCCGTGACGGCGAGGATGCCAAGCTGCCGCTCCCCCAGAACGATAGGCGCATAGATCGTGGGATGCTCAGGCACGATGCCGAGTGCCCCCACCCACGCTTCGATCTCGCGAGGCGACACACCGGGCCAGCAGGCGTTCAAGACCGGCCAGGCATCTGCCGTATACACGGCATGTCCGTTTGCGAGAACTGCGTGGAAAGGCTCGTCGTCTGCAGAGAGCATGGAGCCCAGAAGCGGTCGGCCGACCAGGGACTCGTACAGGGCAAGTGCACCAGGCAAGATGGAGGCATGTTGCACGGACAAGCGCCCCGTTTTCGCGTCGACCATCAGGACCAGGCCGGTCAGGTTTTCCGACTCAAGGGCGACCCCCAGAGCCTCAAAGACAGCCGGCATGTCGAGCCCGATCTGCAAGCGCGAGAACACCCGGTTCAGGGCAGACACCAGGCGATGGGAGCGGGCTAGATCCGCCTCGGCCAGCCTGCGCTCGGCGATCTCCTGCTCAAGGCGGCGGACGGCCGCGGAGAGCTCGCCCGTGCGCTCGGCCACGCGTTCTTCCAGAATCCGCGATTGCCGGGAGCTCCCGCTCATAGAGGCGGGCGTTCTCGATGGCAACGGCGATCTGCGCAGCCACAGTCTCAAGCACGCGCCGGTCGGCCGCGCTGTAGGCATTGGGCTGGGCCGTCTCGACATTCAGCACTCCCAGAATCCGGTCCCCGAAGCGCAGAGGCACGCACAACTCGGAGCGGATGCCCTCACGCACGGCATGATAGCGCGGGTCCGGCCACACGTCTCCCAGGCGCACGCTCTGCCCGGTCTGGGCCACCCAGCCGGTGATCCCCTGTCCCAGGTGCGGCCGGTGGGACGCCACGTACGCCCGATTGGCCGACAAGGCCTCCGGGCTGCCGCCCGGGTTACTCAGGGCAAAGGGAAGGAGGTCCCCGGTTGCCGCATCGGTCACGAGAACAGCGCCATGCTCGTGGGACAGCGTCGCTTCCAGCGTGTCGATGACTGCCTGGGCCAGCGTCTCCGGTGTATGCAGCGTCGCCAACTGCCGGCCGGCCTCATGAACCGTCCTGAGCTCCCGGACCCGCCTGGCCAGCCGTCTCCGTACCCCACGCAGCCGTCTCTCGTCTGCCTTGCGCTCGGTGATATCGCGGATGAGCACCACAACACGCTCGAGCCGGCCTTGCCCCGTGCTTACGCGATGCGCCTTGACCCAGAGCCAATGTGTGGAACGATCAAGGTGGACGACCCTGAGCTCGACGCTGTAGCGCTCGGCCTGCCCGGAGCGGAACTCCCGCATTCTCTGCAGAACCCGCGCCCGGTCGCGGGGATGCACCCTCTGAAACCAGGCATTGTAGTCTTTTGAGGTTTCCTCCGTGAGGCCGAAGATCTCCGCAAAGGCCGGGTTGGCGTAGAGGACTTTTCCGGGCCCCTCACCGGAGCTGAGCTCCGCAATCCAAAAACCATCGCTCACATTCTCGGCAAGCTGGCGGAAGCTGGCCTCGGCTTCGCGCGTTGCCTCCTGCGAAAGGATCCAATCGGTGGCATCCTGCACACTCAGGACCAGCTCAGTGACGGATCCCTCCCGGTCCAGGATCGGCTGGAGAGTCCAGTCCCAGTAGGAGACTCCGCGCTCTGGGCGTCCGGGATACTCGAAACGCTGAGCACGGACAGAGTGCGGTTGGCCAGTCTCGACCGCGCGCCGAAAGATCCGCTCGTTTTCAGGGTTGGGGAAGATGTCGAAGTGGCTCTTGCCCACATAGTAGCTCGGGTCATGTCCCTCAGCCACGGCATAGGCACGGTTCACGCGGAGGATGGTAAAGTGCGAGTCCAGAAAAGCGATCAGCGTGGGAGTGTGATCCAGGATCGTCTCGAGTAGCTGGCCGGTGCTCAGGGCCTCTTGCTGCGCAGCGAAACGCCCGAGCTTCTCCGCCGGCTCCCTTCTTCCTGCCGCCGGGTCGCCCGGGCTCTTGTCTGCCTTTGGTCGTGCTGTGGTCTGCCATACGCTGGTTTCCGATCCTCCGGGCTGTGGAGCGAATGCCCGCCGCCGCCCACTTCTCCGGGCTCACGCACAGACAGGCAGATTATCGCAGAAACCTATGAAATACGCAAAAGGGATCAGGGCTGGTAGCACACCTCCAGCTTGGGGCGGTGGACTGTGTCGGTGTCGTCGCTGCTCCTGAACTTGATCTCCGACTTGGGTGAAGTGGCCGGCGCCTCCAGGATCACACCCAGGTTGTCGCCGCCCAGCCAGCTCGCGCTCAGGGCGGTCAGGTCCCAGGAGGCCCACGCGTTCTTCTGGCTGATGGTCGCGGTGGCAACGACAGCCGGATCGTAGGTGCCGCCTGCGGAACTCCAGAGCACTCCTGCGGCCTGATCGCGGTGTCTCCAGGTGACCTGCGCCTCGTTCCACGGCTCGAGCACGCCGTGGGCGCGGACGGCAACCGGCCCCGTGCGCAGGTCCTTCACCCACAAGGAGAGCGTGATCCGGTCGACGGTAACGCCTGCCGGCACCGCTGACAGGTCGTACTGGAGCAGGGAGCGCTGGAGCTTGCCGGTCTCGGTGAGGATCTTGAGCTCCTTGTCGCTCCCCCGGCGCTCGCTCGGCTTGTCCTGCTTGAGATACGCGTCCAGCCCGGTGCTGCCCGGCTGGAGGACGAGGCAGGTGGGAGGGGCGCAGGCCGGGCTGCCGGCGTTGGCCGTGCTGACCTCGTGGATGTAGGTGTTGTCGATCACACCGGCGACCATCTCCGCGTTCGGTCCCCAGGCGTAGACCGGCACGTTGGTGTCCGTGTGGTCGGTAGTCGACCAGTCTCACGGTGGGCCAGTTGCCCTGGCCGTTGTTCTGGAGCACCGTCAACCCCCCGGTCTCGTGATCGGCGGTGACGATGATCAGCGTGTCGGTGCGGCCCTG
Source organism: uncultured Chloroflexia bacterium (assembly GCA_963701775.1). Lineage (GTDB taxonomy): Bacteria > Chloroflexota > Anaerolineae > JAAYZQ01 > JAAYZQ01 > DAOQVR01. The sequence goes on along the minus strand of CAVPBH010000015.1, from coordinate 126,826 downwards.
CGCCCAGCTCCAGATGACCTCGAAGGCCGCTTCGAGCTCGAGCGTCTCGTAGATGTTGGCCGGCAGGTTATTGGCGTGGCCTGCGTAGTCGATCAGGCCCCCTTCGACCATGAGAAAGAAACCATCGGGGTCATTGTCCAGGATGTCCAGGGCCGTCTGGGTCATCTCCGACAGGTGAGGGTAGGTATCGAAGAAGCTGGAGGCGCCCCTCGCATAGTCCCACTCGTACGCAAACACTCCACTGCCGAACTGGCCGGAGACCATGGTGGCCGTCTCGGTGTCGAGTGCCTGCATCTGGGCGCGGGTGGTGACCACCGTATAGCCCGCCGCCGCGGCGCCGGACGGGCTCATGCCGTTGCCGCCGCCGGCGAGGATCACGTTGGGCCGCGTCTGGTTCAGATAGTCACCGGCGATCTGGGTAAGGTTGTCACGGCTAGGCTCGTGGGCTCCAAAGGTGGCCGGCGTGGCGTGCGTGGCGTAGGTCGTGGTCACCAGGCCGGTCGACTTGCACCGGGCCTTGAGGAACTCGAGCGTCGTCTCCAGCTCCCGGCCGTCGCCGGGGTAGGCCATGCTCACCACTTCGTCGTTGACCTTGAAACCGGTGGCCATGGCCGTGCCCGCAGCGGCCGAGTCGGGAGCTGGGAAGTTCGCCGAGTAGGTGGTGGCCTCCCCGGTATGGGGTAGCTGCTCGAAGGCGAGACTGCCGGCCTGCCCGTATCCGTACATCCCGGCGGCTGCCACCTGCGCCGATCCCATGCCATCGCCGATGAACAGGATGACGTTTCGGGGGCCGGTCTGTGCATACGTGATGGACGGCGAGGGCGCCGCCATCACCAGGCTGACGAGCACAAGCACAACGGTGAGAAATAGGGCTTTCTTGACGGGCTTCATTGCTTTCCCTCCGGAGTGTGCAGTTGCGGATCCTCCATAGGGTAGCACAACGCTCGAAATGGGTCTATGGCAGTTGGGCTTCAGTTGTGGTGCGATTTCGTGCGGGGTCTGTCCGGCCGCCACGGTGCGCTGGGTCTCCCCAGGTGCGGCGCACCTGGCCGCATCACCCAATCAAGGTGCAGCGCACGTGGCCGCATCACGCCCTCCAGGTGCAGCGCACCTTCGAGGTGCGCCGCACCCATGACGCAGGGAGTCTACTGGATCCTGTAAATGGTGATGACCGTGCCGTTGCTGTCACCGTCGGGATCGTGGTTGGCCGCCGGCGCATAGGGGTAGCCGCTCTTCGTAACCGACTGCACGGTGAAAGTGACGCTCGGCACCGAGCTGCCCAGGCTCTTGACCACGATGCAGCGACCGTTCGTGCCGGTCACGCAGCTCGACGTCGTGGCGTCTGACCACTGTCCGGACACCGTCGCACCGGCCAAGACGGCGTGGTATTGGTTGTGCGCGGCGACCGTCACCTTGGCGGTCCAGGCGCCGCTGGGGCGGACAACCCGGTTGCCGTCGAGATCGCCGATGTGTGCGCTATTTGCGCCCAGCACCGTCCAGGTGAAGCTGCTCACGGCGCATTTGCCGGCATAGTCCCGCACCTTTACCAGGACGGTGTGCTCTCCCGGCGTCGAGGGAAAGCCCTCCGGCTCGCCTTTGGTAAAGCCCAGGTCGATATAGAACTCGTTGCAGTCATAGTCGCCGCAGGTCGGAGGCACCACGTAAAAGTCCTCGACATAGGCATACCGGTCGCCCCCACCGGGGATGGTATCGAAGCGCCAGACGGTCGTCGCCGGCTGCCGGTCGACGGAGTATCTTGATCTCGTAGGGAGGCAGCCAGTACCCGTACCATTCGGGCGCGAGCACCAGGTCGCGCGTGTGGACGTAGAGGCTATAGGCTCCTTCGACCTGGTTGCCGGGATAGATCTGGCCGTTCTTCAGCAGGCCCACTGCCTGAACCTCGGGCGCATCATCGTCGGCGAGGGGCGTGTGAAACGCCATGCCCTGCAGGTAGAAGCCGTCGCCGCCGATTATGTTCAGGTGAATGTGGTGAAAGTTGGTGGGCGCGCCCGGGTAGCCAACCGTCCAGTAGACGATGTTCCCGATCCATGTGTCGGCGGGGACGAAGCCGCCGTTCACGGGGTCGGCCAGATACTCATAGTACTTGGTCCAGACATAATCCGGGATCGTCGGCTCGTCGACATGGTGGTACTGCCATAGGTAGCCTTCCGAGTCCAGGATGGCCACTTCCCAATAGAGGTTCCAGCCGGGGTTGTAGTTCTCGATGTTGACTACCTGTCCGCCGGAACGGTTGATGATCTGCGTGCCGCTGGGCGCCATGATGTCCATGCCGTGATGGAAGTAGGGACTGCCCCCGTAGTACTGGTAGGATTGCATCAGGTGGCCGATCGATTCGAGGGCGAAGGGCCAGGCATAGACGGAATGCTCGGCGTAGGGGTCGCCGGAGGCCAGGTCGAGGTAGTCGGGCTGGTAGGCAATCTCGGCCTCTTCGTCGGCCCTCTGCCACTGGCCCGCGCCGGCGGCCTGCGTGACGGCCGCAGGTACGGCCACAGAAGCCATCAGGAAGGCGATGATGAGGAGCGCAGCAAGGATGCGCGAACGAGCGGTGCCAAGGGTGCTCTTGAGCATAGCGGTTCCTCCTGTTCGACGCTGGTGCGGCCCACTCTGCCGCACCGCGAGGCCATTCTAGCAACCTTCCCCACCTGTGTCAATCTCCGGCAGACCCCAAGGGTCTCGGAGACCCTTGGGGTCTCTCCCAGTCAAGCAGGTACAGCACACCTTTGAGATCGGCCGGCTGGCCGATTTGACACACAGCGCCAGCCATGGTACAATGACTCTCGGTCAGTGAGTGACCGTCAGTTCGGCATCAGCGGATAGCGTGTAGCCCTGCGCCACGCAGCGCAGGAGGACGGGAGTGAGTCCTTGAGCACGGCTGAACGTCGAGCGCGTGAAAAGGCCCAACGCCGCCGGGAGATCCTGGATGCAGCCCGCCAGGAGTTCCTCGAGCGAGGTGTTCCACCGTCCCACCATGGACGACATCGCCTCCCGGGCTGAGGTCAGCAAGGGCACCATCTACCTGTACTTTAAGAGCAAGGAGGAGATCCTTGCTCATTTGCTTTTGGAGGGCCTCGATCTCTTGCTCCAGAAAATGGAGACGGCCGTAGGCGCCCTGCCCCCAGTCCCATCCGGTCGACGCGCTGCGCTCCCTGGCCAATGCCTATCGCGGCTTCTGCGAGTCCTCCCCCCTCTACTTCCGCCTGATCATGGCCTTCGACCGCGGCCGGTTCGAGGAGTCGATCCCCGCCGGCTGCACCAGACGGTGCTCAAGAAGAGCCTCCAGGGGCTCGAGCTGGTGGCCGTGCAGGTGCGGCGCGGCGCGGAGACGGGCGTCTTCTTCACGTGACGATCCCTGGCGGGCGGCCGGCTCGGTGTGGGCGGCCCTCAACGGCGTGCTGGTGCTGATGGCGCACCCCATGCGCCAGCGGATGCTGCGCTCCAGCGTCGACGGCCTCTATGAGTCGACAGTGGAGCTGGTTTTGAACGGCTTGTGCGACGGCAGTCCGAAAGCGGACGTGGCACCGAAACCAAAGAAGGAGGAATAGGCATGAGGGAAATCGTCATCGTCGGCGGGGTGCGAACCCCCATCGGCAGCCACGGCGGAGCATTCCGGCTCACTGACGGCCCAACATCTGGCTGCCCTTGTCTTCCGTGAGGTCATCCAACGCATCGGGATCGACGCCGAACCTGTTCGATGACGTGATCCTGGGCTGCATCGGCCAGCAGAGCGACGCGCCCAACATCGGGCGCGTGGCTGCGCTGCTGGCCGGGGTGCCGGTCCACGTGCCGGGCTACACCGTGCAGCGCAACTGCGTGTCGGGCATGCAGTCGATCACGTGCTGCCTGCCAGGCCATCCAGGCCGGCGACGGAGAGGTCTTTCTCTGCGGCGGGGCCGAGAGCATGAGCACCTCCCCCTACGTGGTGCGGGGCGCGCGGTGGGGCCTGAAGCTGCGCCACGACACCTTTGTCGACACGCTGTGGGAAGGCCTGACGGACCCGGTGTGCAGACATGATCATGGGCTTTACGGCAGAGAACCTGGCCATGATGTACAACATCAGCCAGGAGGAGCAGGACAAGTTCGCCGTCAAGAGCCACCAGAAGGCTTTCCGGGCCACGCGCATGGGCCGCTTTCGGGAAGAGATCGTCCCGGTGCGGGTCAGCAAGAAGGTGGCCGGGCAGGAAGTGGCCTACGAGGACATCGTCCAGGACGAGTGCATCAACCCCACCCTGACGGTGCAGAAAGCAGCGATGTACCCCACGGTGTTCAAGAAAGGCGGCACAGTCACCCCCGCCAACTCCTGTCCGCTCAGCGACGGGGCGGCTGCCGTGATCGTCATGACGCGCAGAGAAGGCGCAGGCGCTGGGCCTCACGCCCCTGGCCTACATCCGCAGCTACGCGTACGCTGCTATCCCGCCTGACATCATGGGCCTCGGGCCGGCCTACTCGGTGCCCAAGGCGCTGAAGCGAGCCGGGCTTCAACTGACCGACATCGACCTGATCGAGATCAACGAGGCCTTTGCCGCTCAGTCCATGGCGGTCGGCATCGAGCTGGAAGACCAGGGCTGGGACTGGGACAAGGTCAATGTCAACGGCGGGCGCGATTGCACTGGGTCACCCGGTCGGCATGCACCGGGACGCGCCTCATGGTCACGCTGGTCAACGAGATGATCAAGCGCGACGTGTCGCTGGGACTGATCACCGCCTGCGTAGGCGGCGGCATGGGCGGCACGATCATCGTCGAGCGGAAGTAGGAGGACGCATCATGGCAGACGTGACGATGTGGCAGGACAAGAAGATCAGGGCGGCGTTTGAAGCCAAGGCCCGGGCGCGCCTGGACGAGCTGCGTGCCTGAATTGCAGGGGCAAGCCGGCGTAGTCGCCATCGAGCCCGAGAGCGGCGACTTTTTCGTCGGGGCAACGCTGGGCAAGGCCGATGCGGCCGCTTTTGCCAAGTACCCTGACCACTGGGTCTACTTCGTTCGGCTTGATAACCCGAGCTGCGATGCACTGCCAACTGGTAGCGCGCTGCCCAGCCTGGTAGAGTGGCTTGACTGCAAGCAGGCATGGGGACACAGAGGAGGAGGAACAATGTGGATCTTTAAAGTCGGTGTTGTGGGCGCCGGCGCGATGGGCGGCGGCATCGCGCAGGTGGTCACCTTTACCGGGCTGCCGGTGGTGGTCAAGGACATCGTGCAGAGCCAGCTGGACCTGGCCAAGCAGACGGTGGAGGGCATCTACCAGGCACGCGTCGACAAGGGCAAGATGACGCCCGGCCAGATGCAGGAGAAGCTTAGCCTGATCGAGTATACGCTCAGCTACGACGGCCTTGCCGACGTGGACATTGTCATTGAGGCCGTGCCGGAAGTGATGCCGATCAAGCAGCAGGTCCTGCGAGAGCTGGACCAGGTCTGCATGCCCGACACGATCCTCGCGTCCAACACCTCGGCGCTGTCCATCACCGAGATGGGAGCGGCGACCGGCCGGCCGCACAAGGTCATCGGCATGCACTTTTTCAACCCGGCGCACGTCATGAAGCTGGTGGAGATCATCCCTGGGGCGCAGACGGACCAGGACACGATCGACACCGTGGAGCAATTCACCCAGGACCTGCGCAAGATCCCCGTGATCGTGAAAGAGTGCCCGGGCTTCCTGGTGAACCGCCTGCTGATGCCCTACCTGAACGAGGCAGTGCTGGCCGTGGAGGAGGGCGCCGCACCGTCCAGCAGATCGACGAGGCGCTGGGGCACGATGGGTTTGGCTGGCCTATGGGGCCCTTCTTCCTGCATGGACATGCTCGGCATCGACGTCTGCGCGCACGTAGGCGAGTATCTCTACTCCCAGTACGGCGAGAGGGTGCGTCCTGCCAAGCTGTACTACAAGCTGGTGGAAAAGAAGCGCTTCGGCGAGAAGACGGGCGTCGGCTTCTACATCTACACGGCGGCCGATGCGGAGCCGATGGAGGTCCTCATCCAGCGCTTGCAGGAGGCAGGAGAGGTGAAGACGGGCACCAAGTTCAGCGTGGACCGGCTGATCATGCCCTTCCTCAACGAGGCGGCGATGTGCGTGGCCGAGAACATCGCCAACGTCTACGATGTGGACATGGCCTGCATCGCGGGCATCGGCATGCAGGTCAACAAGGGCGGCGAGCTGGTGCGGATGGGGCCGCTGGAGTACATGGACGAGATCGGACTGGACGTGGTGGTGGCCAAGCTCGAGGCGCTGGAGCAGGAGCTTGGCCCGCGCTTCCACCCGACCGACATCCTGTACCAGAAGGTGCGCGCAGGGGAACCTGGGCAAGAAGACGGGTCTCGGCTTCCGGGAGTACACGTGCCTGAGATAGGCTGGAATAGCCTGAAAGGAGACAACGATGGGAGAGTATCAGTTCGTCAAAGTTGCCGTCGAGGACCGCGCCGGGATCATCACGATCGACCATCCGCCGGCCAACGCCTTCAACACCCAGACGATGCTGGATCTGAATGCCGCGTTTGACGAGATGGCTGCGGACCCGCAGGTAAAGGTCATCATCATCACGGGCGCCGGCACCTTCTTCGTGGCCGGGGCGGACATCAACGAGATCGCCGCGATCAAGGGACCCGAAGACGGCTTCGAGGTGGTGAGGTACGGGCAGCAGGTCTTTGACAAGATCGAGCACTGCCGGAAGCCGGTCATCGCCGCCATCAACGGCGGCTACTGCCTGGGCGGAGGGATGGAGCTGGCCATGGCCTGCCACATCCGGCTGGCCGAAGACTCGATCCAGATGGGCCAGCCCGAGATCAAGCTCGGGATCATCCCCGGCTGGGGTGGCACGCAGCGGCTGCCGCGCCTGGTGGGCAAGGGCAACGCCCTGGAGCTGATGCTGGGCGGCGGCAACATCAAGGCGACGGAGGCCTACCGCATCGGCCTGGTCAACAAGGTTGTCCCGGCCGGAACGGTCGTCCGCGAAGCCAAGCGCTGGGCCAAGGCGCTCTCGATGTGGGGTGGGCTGGCCATGGGCGCCATCCTCCAGGCCGTCGACGAAGGCCAAGACATGGCGCTCGGAGCGGCGATCGAGAACGATGCCCACATCTTTGCCGGCCTGACGGCCACCGAAGACATGCGCGAGGGGGTGGGCGCCTTCCTGCAGAAGCGCAGGCCGGTCTTCAAGGACAAGTAGCGGCGGATGGCAGATAGCAGATGGCAGATGGCAGATAGCGGATAGCATATGGCGAATGGCGAATAGCAGATAGCGCGTTGCGGATGGCAGGACGCTGCTTGACGTAGGCCATTTGCAGTCAGCTATCAGCCATCAGCTATCAGCTATCAGCTATGAGCCATCAGCTACAGCCATCAGCTATCAGCTATCTGCTATAGGCCAAGGAGGACGGCATGGACCTACGACTCAGCGAAGACCAATTGATGTTCAAGCGAATGTTCGCGGATTTCTGCACGAAAGAGATCCGGCCCCACGGCGAGCAGATCGACCAGGCAGAAGAGACCCCAGTCGAGCTGCTGAACAAGGCGGTCGACCAGGGGTTCTGGGCTGCGCTGGTGCCCGAGACGATGGACGGCTGCGGGCTCGACGTCTACACGTATGCCCTGATGCTCGAGGAACTGGCGCGCGCCGATATGTCGACCGCGGTCTACCCTGGCGATGCACAACAGCCTGGTCGTCAAGCCGCTGCTGGACCACGGCACGGGCGATCAGCGCGATAGGTTCGTCGCAGGCCTCGCCATGGGCGAGCTGCTGGGCGCCTTTGCCCTGACGGAGCCGGGCGCGGGCTCGGACGCCGCCTCGCTGCGCACGGCTGCCGTCCGCGACGGCGACTCCTACCGCCTCACCGGGAGCAAGGTCTGGGTGGGCAACGGCGCGCTGGCCGGGCTCTTCCTGCGTTCTGGCGCGGGCCGCAGGCGGGATCACGGCCTTTCTCGTCGAGCGAGACACGCCCGGCCTGACGGTCGGCTACCGGGAAAAGACGCTCGGCCTCCGCGGCGTAAGCTTCAACACGCTCTACTTCGACGGCGCCTGCATTCCTGCGGACCAGCGCTTGGGAGAAGAGGGCAAAGGGCTGGATATCGCGCAGCAGGCGCTGAACTACAGCCGGCTGGGCATGGGAGCCATCGCGCTCGGGGCCTGCGAGAGGTCACTCGAAGAGGCTGTCCGGTTCTCGATGGACCACATCCAGTTCAGCGTCCCCATCGCGCAGAAGCAGATCATCCAGAACTATATCGCCAACGCCAAGGTCTCGATCGAGGCTATACGCGGCCTCGTCACCCACACAGCCTGGCTGGCCGACTCGGGCCAGGACTTTCGCCAGCACGCATCCATCACCAAGCTGTTCGCCGGGCACACGGCCTACGAAGTGACCAACAAGCTGCTCCAGGTGCACGGTGGCTACGGGTACATGAAGGAGTATGCCATCGAGCGCTACTACCGGGACTGCCGCGCCCTGGAGATCATTGCCGGGACTAGCCAAATCCAGCAGTACCTGATCGCCCGCGACATCTACCGGGCTGAGGGGCTGGAGATCCGGCCATAAGGAGGGACGACGATGGACTTTAGCTTCCCGAAGGAGTATCAGCTTTTCCGCCGGGTGGTGCGCGAGATCTGCGATACCGAGATCAAGCCCCTGGCCAAGAAGATCGATCGTGAGCATGAGGTGCCCTCTGAGCTGGTCAGGAAGCTGGCGTCGCTGGGGCTGATGGGCGTGCCCTTTCCGCAGACGTATGGCGGCATGGGCGGCGGAGAGATCGGCTACTGCATCCTCGCGGAGGAGCTGGGCCGGGTGTGCAGCAGCACTACCACCGTCGTCGGTGCCCACATCGGCATCGCGGCGATGTCGATCCACCTGGACGGGACCGAGAGGCAAAAGCAGAAGTACCTCATCCCCCTCGCCCAGGGCAAGCACATCGGCGCCTTTGGACTGACCGAGGCCGCGGCAGGCTCGGACGCAGCGGCGATCAAGACCACCGCCGTGCGAGACGGCAACGACTATGTGATCAACGGGACCAAGGTGTTTATCACCAACGGCGATATCGCCGACACGATCGTGATCATGGCCGTGACCGATTCCTCGCTGGGCGCCTATGGAGGCATTACGGCCTTTATCGTGGAGACGGCCAGCCCCGGATTCTCCATCGGAAGCCTGGAGAACAAGATGGGCATCCGCGGAAGCTCCACAGCCGAGTGCGTCCTGCAGGATGTGCGCGTGCCCAAGGAGAACGTCCTGGGCCGGTTTGGTGCCGGCTTTCTGACCTTCATGAAGTCGCTCGACATCGGGCGCGCCAGCCTGGGTGCCGGCTGCCTGGGTGGTGCCCAGGCGGCGATGGAGGCTTCCATCGCCTGGTCCAAGCTGCGGGAGCAGTTCGGCGTGCCGGTTGCCACCAAGCAGGCAGTCCATTTCATGATCTCGGAGATGTTTGTCGAGATCGAGGCGCTTCGCTCGCTCGTCTACCGCACAGCATGGCTGATCGACACCCACCAGCCGCACATCATGGAAGCCGCCGCGTGCAAGCTCTTTGGCTCCGAAGTGGCCGGCCGCTGCTCCAACAAGGCGCTGCAAATCCACGGGGCGCTTGGCTACAGCCGCGACTGCGAGATCGAGCGGGGCTGGCGCGATCAGCGCATCACCGAGATCTACGAGGGCACGAACGAAATCCAGCGCATCGTCATCGCCGCCAACCTCTTCCGTCCGTACGGCGTCAAGATCCCGACGTAGGAGGTCCCAAGGAGAGAACCCGATGAGGATCATCGTTCCCGTCAAACAGATACTGGACCCGCGGGGCATCACCGTGCGCCGTGACAAGGAGCGCATATTCGTCAACCAGGAGGAGTACATCCTGGAGCCCGGCAGCAAGGCAGCGATCGAGGCTGCTCTGCGCCTGGTAGAGTCCGCTCCCGAGGCAGCCGGCGGGGCCGAGCTGGTCGCACTGTGTGCCGGCAAGCCCCAGGCGGACGATGCCCTGCGCGAAGCGCTGGCCATGGGCTGCGATTCGGCCTACTTGCTCTGCGACAAGGCGTTCGAGGAAGCCGATATCGGCGTCACGGCCCGCATCCTGGCAGCAGCCGTTGAGAAGCTGGGAGGCGCCGACCTGGTGATCACCGGCCGCGAATCGGGCGATACGGGCGCAGGCCAGACCGGCCCGCGGCTCGCAGAGGCGCTCGGCATGGCCCAGATCACCGACGTGTATGCGGCCTCTTTCGAGGAAGGCGGGCTTCGCGCCGTCCGGCGTTGGGGCGAAGGCTACTGCGCGGTCCTGGCCCAGCTCCCGGCGGTTCTGACGGTTGCGCCTCGCGCCTTCCCGCCGCGCTATCCCCACGGCGCCCGCATCATGAATGCGTACCGCGAATGGCAGGTGACCACTTGGGGAGCAGAGGAGCTGGGGCTGGACGAGGGCGCGCTCTCGCCGCTGCTGAGCTTCCGGAGGGAGAGCTTCCCTCCCCCGCTGCAGGTCGGCGAGCAGTTCGAGGGAGACCCGGCCGGCATGGCACAGGACATCCTCGCCGCCTTGAGGGCCCAAAAGATCGTCAGGTGATGCGGCTTCTCCCTGCCCGGTCCGCGGCGACCAGAGGGAGTGGCCTATCCATCGGAGGCAACTATGGACTTTAGCTTTCTTGACGAAGAGATGGAGGAATCCGCCGCCCCGATCCAGCAGACGGGCGAGGGCTATCGCAACATCTGGGTCGTGGCCGAGGCACCGGGAGGCACGCTGCTCCCGGCGTCCGTCGAGGCCATGGGGCAGGCGCGTGATCTGGCCGACCAGATCGGCTGCTACGTCTTTGCGGTCCTGCTGGGCGACCACGTGGAGGCGCTCGGCCAGGAGCTGGCCGCCTATGGCGCAGAGCGGGTTCTCCTGGCAGAGGATCCTGGCCTGGCCGAGTACCAGCCGGAGGCGTATACGCACGTCTTGGCTGCGCTCGTGAAGGAGATGCGGCCCGAGATCCTGCTGCTTTCCGCCACTTCACTCGGCAACGACCTTGCGCCGCGGTTGGCACAGAAGCTGGGTACCGGGCTGATCAGCCACTGCGTGGCGCTGGAAGCGGACATGACAGAGCGACTGCTGCTGGGCACCTTCGGCATCCTCGGGGGCGAGGTGTTCCACACCTTTGCCTGCCCAGATGCACGGCCCCAGATGGCCACGCTGGAGCCTGGGGCCTTCCGCAAACCCAGGGCAGGCGCAGCGCACGCCGAATATCCAGAGGGTGGAAGTCAACCTGGAGGGAGTCAGCGCCCGCCTCACCCGGGAGGGAGACGTCCCGTCAGTCGAGCTGCCGGCCGTGCCGCTCTCGAAGGCGCGCATCGTCGTCTCGGCAGGACGCGGCATGCAGGACGCGGCCGGGTTCGCCCTCGTCACCCGCCTGGCAGACGCGTTGGGCGGGGTGGTCGCAGGCACCCGCGGCGCGCTCGATGCCGGGTGGATTGACGAGGAGCGGGTGGTGGGCGCGGGTGGTCAGACCGTAGCCCCCGACCTGTACATCGCCTGCGGTATCTCGGGCGACGTCTACCACTACTTTGGGTTGCAGGGGTCCAAGTTCGTCGTAGCCATCAACCCCGATCCGGAGGCGCCCATTATGAAGGTCGCCAACGTGGCTGTCGTCGGCGATGCACGCCAGGTCATCCCGGCCATGCTGGAGGCGATGGCCTAAGCCACCGGAGCATCGCTCACACGTATGCGGTCTCCCGGGGCGGGAGCCAGGGACAAAGGCGTCGCTGGCCTCCCGCCCCGCTATTGGTGCCGGCGGCAACTTGTGCTATCATGGACGCCGGAGCCCGGCCCGCAGACGAAAACGCCGGGATAGTCGAGCGCTCGTACGGAGGTGCCATGCCAGACGTGTACGTCGTGAGCGCATGCCGCACGCCTTTCGGCCGCTTTGGGGGGATCTACCGTGATCTGCCGGCCGTCGAGCTGGGTGCCGTCGCCGTGCGGGAAGCCATCTCGCGCGCCGGCCTCGCCCCGGAAGCGGTCCAGGAAGCCATCCTGGGCAACTGCATGGGCGCCGCGTCGCTTGGCCAAGTGCCGGGGCGGCAGGTGGCGCTGCGGGCGGGTCTCTCGCCCACGGCCACGGTCCTGGATGTCAACACGGCGTGCACTTCGGCCCTCGTCGCCGTCGAGCTGGCATTCGGCCGGATCCGGCACGGGCAGGCAAGCGCCATCGTCGCCGGTGGGTTCGAGAGCATGAGCCAGGTCCCCTACACGCTGCCCGGCGCCCGCTTTGGCTACCGGCTCGGCGACGCTCCCATCGTGGACGCCCTGACGGCGGCGCTCACGTGCCCTATCACCGGGGTGCACATGGGCATCTACGCCGGCCGCGCGGCCCTGGCCGCCGGGATAGACCGTGCGGCACAGGACCGGTGGGCACTGCGCAGCCAGCTCGGCTACGAGGCGGCCCGCGCCGCGGGGCGCATCTCCGAAGAGACCGTCCCGGTGAGGGTGCCCGCGCCCAAGGGGGCTGTCACCGTGACGAGCGATGAACAGCCCCGGCCCGACACAACCTATGAGAAGCTCGCCGCGCTGCCGCCGGCGTTCGAGGCCGGCGGCACAATCACCGCCGGAAACGCCCCGGGCTTGAACGACGGCGCAGCCGCCCTGATCCTGGCAGACGAACAGACGGTACATGCGCTGGGCCTGTCGCCCATGGCCAGGATTGTTGCCGCCGGCCGCGCCGGCGCCCCGCCCCCGGAGATCAACTCTGTGCCCGCGCTGGCGGCGCGCATCGCCCTTCGGGACGCCGGCCTGGACGTGCAGGGCATCGACTTGTGGGAGATCAACGAAGCGTTCGCCGCCGTTCCCCTCACCTGCATCGCGGAGCTGGGTCTGGATCCCGGGCACGTCAATGTCAACGGCGGTGCTATCGCCATCGGCCATCCGGTGGGTGCCACCGGTGCGCGCATCCTGATGGCGCTGATCCTGGAGCTGCGCCGCCGGGGCGGAGGCCGCGGCGTGGCGACGCTGTGCGGTGCGGGCGCCAACGGCTGCGCCGTGGTCGTCGAGGTGTCGTGACGGGCCTGGACCTGGCTGCCATCCGGGCCGCACAGGAGATGGTGCGGCCGCACATCTGGCCGACACCGATCCTCCCTTCGCAGGCACTTGGCTGCCGCGCCGGCGGCCCCGTCTTCCTCAAGCTCGAGTGCTGGCAGCGCACCGGCTCCTTCAAGGTACGCGGCGCGCTGGCAGTGCTGGCGTTGCTCTCACCCGAAGATCGCGCTCGGGGCATCGTCACTGCCTCCGCCGGCAACCACGGCCTGGGGCTGGCCTTTGCTGCCGCGGCATTGGGCATGCCCCCGGCCCTGGTCTTTGTGCCGGAGAGCGCTGCACCCAACAAGGTACGCCGGCTGGCCGAGTCGGGCTGCGACGTGCGCTGCGCCGGGGCCGACTACGACACAGCACGCCTTGAGGCCGAGAGGCACGCTGCCGAGCGAGGTGCCCTCTTCATTTCGGCGTATGACGATCCGGCCGTCATGGCCGGCCAGGGCACGGTGGGCGTGGAGATCTTGGACGAGCTGCCCGACGCCGACGTCCTGCTGATTCCCGTCGGCGGCGGAGGGCTGGTCGCCGGCGTGGCCGTGGCCGCAAGAGCCCTCCGGCCTGGCATCCGGATCGTCGGAGTGCAGCCAGAAGCCTCCCCGGCGGCCTACCTATCGCTGCGCGACGGCCGGGCGTACGAAACCTACCCGGCCGGGCCGACCATCTGTGACGGGCTGGCAGGCGGCTTCGGGCGGATGCCCTTCGAGATTGCGGCGGGCCTGATCGACGAGGTGCTGGTCGTGCCGGAGCAGGCCGTGCGCCAGGCTGTGGGATGGCTCGTCACCCACGAGCAGCTTCTGGTTGAGGGCTCGGGCGCCATCGCCATCGCTCCCCTTCTCGCAGGGCAGGTCGCTGCCCAGGGCAGAAAGGTGGTCGCCATTCTGACGGGCCGCAACATCGATTCGGCCGTGCTAAGGCAATGCCTGGAGGAGTTCGTGGACACGTGACCCGCATCCTTCTGTTTGACCTGGACGAAACCCTCTATCCTTCCGATGCCGGGGTGATGGACTATATCCGTGTGCGGATGCAGGATTATGTACGCCGGCGGTTGAGCCTCACACCCGCCGAGGCAGATGCACTCAGGCGCAGCTATCTCCGCGACTATGGGACCACGCTGCGCGGGCTACAGATCAACCACCAGATCGATGCGGAGGAGTACCTGCGCTACGTGCACGATATCCCCCTTGACCGGTGCCTGCGGGCGAACCCGGAGCTCGACGCGATCCTGGGCTGCATACCCCTGGAGAAAGTTGTGTTCACAAACTCGTCCCGGGAGCACGCAGAGCGGGTGCTGGGTATGCTGGGAATCCGGCACCACTTCGCCCGCATCGTAGATGTGCGAGACATGCAGTATGAGAGCAAGCCCCAACCGGCGGCCTACCAAACCATCTGCCGCCTGCTGGGCGTCGGGCCTCAGGACTGCGTGATCGTGGAAGATAGCCTGCGTAACCTCCAGCCCGCCAAGGCACTGGGGATGGCCACCATCCTGGTAGGCAGCCGGCAGGCCGGAGCCGGTGACGGGGTAGACGAGGTCATCTGGCGCATCGAAGAGATAGGGGCTGCCCTCGCCCGCCTCGGTCTGGCCGGACCGGACGCGAGCGTTGAGCCCGGCGATGAGGCGCTGCCATGAACAAAGTGGTCTCGCTCGAGCAGGCAGTGCAGCATGTCCGCTCAGGCACGGTACTGGCCCTGGGCGGGATGACGCTTTACCGGCGCCCCGTGGCTTTCGTGAGGGCGCTCTTGGGCACGGACGTAACCGGCCTGACCCTGCTGGCGCTGACCTGCGGCTTTGAGAGCGACCTCTTGGTCGGCGCCGGGCGGGTCGCCCGGGTTCGAGCCTGCTACTTTGGCCTGGAAGGGTTCGGACTGGCCCCCATGTTCACGCAGCATGCCACGGAAGGAGTTCTGGATGTCGTCGAGGAGTCGGAGGCATCGATCGCCTTCGGCCTGCGCGCCTCGCTGGCGGGGGTTGGATTCATGCCCAGCCGGGCATGGATCGGGACGGACCTTCCCGGCGTGCGACCCGATGTCAAGACAGTCCTGGATCCCTACTCAGGCGAAACCTACACCGCCTTCCCGGCCCTGGCCGTCGATACCGCGGTCATCCATGTCCTGGAGGCCGATCGCCTGGGGAATGCACGCGCCGGAGGTAACCTGGCCGTCGATCGCGAGCTGGCGACCGTGGCCGGCCAGGTAATCGTCACAGCCGAGCACGTCGTCGAGGAGCTGGCCGGGGCGGCTGATCTGACCGGGCGTCTGCACGACGTGCGTCGTCGAGGTGCCCGGTGGAGCCTGGCCCACCTCGTGCTACCCTCTCTACCCGGTCGACGGAGAAGAGCTGCTGGCCTACCTGGAGCAAGCGGGTTCCGGCCGCTTCGGTGCGTACCTCGAGAGCTTCAGACAAGGCAGGCCACCGCCCGATGTCGTGTCGTGCTGCTAGTTGCCCAATTGGGCAGCCTGTGGTAGAATGTAGGTGCCCGCTCACCGTAGAGAAAGGTCGCCGTATAGATGACGGCAGGGGCCGAGTACACGGCCGACGACGTGTTGTGCGTATGCATCAGTCGCCAGGTTGAGGATGGCGAGATGTTGGCGCAAGGAATCGCCACGCCTCTCGTGGCTGCCGGTTACCTTCTTGCCAGACTGACACACGCACCCAACGTGGTCTTTGCCTCCGCCATCGGCAACGTCCTGTGTCGACGTCCGGGTCGCCTGGGCCTGACGCGCATTGAGGAGCTGTGGCTGGGCAACGCGCTATCCAAGTGGGGCTTTTGCGAAGCGGCCTGCGAAATGCTGCCCACCCTGGCGCCAAAGGAGTTCTTTCGCCCCGCCCAGGTAGATCCCTACGGCAACTTCAACAATGTCGTCATAGGCAGCTACCATCACCCACAGATGCGGCTCCCCGGAAGCGGGGGGATTGCCGACATCACTCCCTTCCATCCCCGCGTCTATCTCTATGTGCCCCGCCATAGCCGCGCGGTGTTTGTCCCCAAGACCGACTTTGTGAGCGGCGTGGGCATGCCCACGCCAGACCGGCCCGGTCGCCGGCCGGGCCCACGGCTGCTGATTAGTGATCTGGGTACCTTCGACTTCCCTGACGGGAGGATGCGTCTGCGCACCCTCCACCCAAGGGTCTCGGTCGAGCAGGTCCGGGGCAACACAGGCTTTGCGCTGGACGTGGCCAATGACCTGGGCGAGACACCTCCGCCTACTGCCGAGGAGGTACGGCTGTTGAACGAGGTAATCGACCCCCTGGGCATTCGGACACTCGAACGAATGAGCGGGCCCCGCCGGCGGCAGAGATTGCGAGAGATCGTCGCCGCCGAGCGCGGGCAGACCAAACAACGACACGTTACGGCGTGCCACTAAGAAGAAAGCAAGGAGGCTTGTCCATGGATTCGAATCACCATCTGGATGGTCAAGTGAGCACCAACTGGGATGCGGCTCTGGCCAGCCGCAACGCCCGAATGAAAAGCTCCGTCATCCGCGAGCTGCTCAAGTTCACGATGCAACCAGACGTGATCTCCTTCGCCGGCGGCCTGCCTGCGCCGGCGGCCTTCCCGGTGCGCGACTTCCAGGATGCGTGCGCATGGGTGCTGGGCCACGAGCCCGAGGTAGCGCTCCAGTATGGGACCACAGAAGGATATCCCCCGCTCAAGGAGTATCTCATCGAGGCGATGGCCAAGTACAACTTGCCGGCCGAGCAGGATAACCTCCTTTTCACCAACGGCTCGCAGCAGGCGCTTGACCTTCTCGGCAAGGTCTTTCTCAACGCAGGCGACAAGATCATCGTAGGGCTGCCGACCTACCTGGGCGCCATCCAGGCATGGAACGTCTACGGGCCCGACTACATTGGCGTGCGGGAAGAGCCTGACGGCATGTGCCTCGACGACGTTCAGCACGTGCTCGAGACGCAGCCCGGAGTCAAGTTCATCTATGTCCTGCCCAACTTCCACAATCCGGCCGGCACCACCATGTGCTACGCCAAGCGGGTGCGGCTTGTGGAGTTGGCTGCCAAGCACGGTGCTTTCATCATCGAGGATGACCCGTATGGTGAGCTGCGCTACGAAGGGGAGGACATCATTCCCATCTGCGCGCTGCACAAGGAGAACACCATCTACCTGAGCACCTTCTCCAAGACGCTGGCTCCTGGGCTGAGGCTTGGCTGGATCGTGGCTCCCAAGCAGGTCATCGGGAGGCTCATCAACGCCAAACAGGGTGCCGACCTCAATACCAGCACCCTGGTACAGTTGATCACGTACGACATATGCCAGCGCGGCCTGATCCGCGCGCACGTGCGCAAGATCCGCAAGCTCTACCACGAGCGCCGCGACGTGATGCTCGCAGCCATGGAGGAGCAGTTCCCGCACGAGGTGACCTGGACACGGCCCCTGGGCGGTCTGTTCCTTTGGGCCTGCATGCCCGAAATCGATCGACGCGGGCGAGCTGCTGAAAGTGGCCGTACAGGAGAAAGTGGCGTTTGTGCCGGGTCACGCCTTCTATCCAACCGGATTCACCGAGGGGCGCTCCTGCATGAGGCTGAATTTCTCCTACTCGGCGCCTGGCATCACTCGCGAGGGCATCGCGCGGCTGGGCAGGGCGATCAAGCGCGAGCTTGACTAGGCGGAGACCGAAGAGTGCTCCAGATCAAGCCGGCGATCGACTCGGGCGAGGTCGTCAAGCTGCGCTTTGCCCGTGACTTGCTGGGCTGGCGGCCATACCACACGGCGGCCTATTGGGTGGATGGGCTGCTGATCGACACGGGCTGCGCGCACACCGCAGGCCAGTTGGCCTCGGCCATCCGGCAGTGGAAGGTCGCGCAAATCGTGAACACCCACAGCCACGAGGATCACATCGGGGCAAACGCTGAGCTCCGGGCGCTCTTCGGCTGCCCCGCCCGGGCACATGCTCTTGCGCTACCCATCCTGGCCAACCCGCGGCTCCAGCCGCTCCAACCCTACCGCCATCTCTGCTGGGGCCGGCCCAGGCCGTCCAGTGCCGAAGCCGTGGGCGACTGGGTTGAGACCGAACACCACCGCTTTCGGGTGATCGCCACACCGGGGCACAGCCCAGATCACATCGCCCTATTCGAGCCAGAGCAAGGATGGCTCTTCTCGGGCGACACCTACATCGGCGGGGAGGACCGTGCCCTGCGGGCAGGCTTCGACATCCACGGCATCATAGCCTCTTTGAAGCGCCTGAGCGAGCTGCCCGTGACGATCATTTTCTCGGGCAGCGGCTCGGTGCGCGCACAGGGGATCCGGCCCCTTGTAGATAAGGTTGCCTACCTGGAGTCGCTCGGCGCGAAGATCTCGGCCCTGCACGATCAAGGGCTTGCACCGCGACAGATCAAAGGTAGGCTGTTCGGGCGGGATCCCTTCATTGCCTACTTCACCCTCGGCCATTTCTCCGGCATCCGCCTGGTGCGGTCTTACCTAAGGATGAGTGGAGCCTAGACGTTATGTATACTATACTCAGTGCGGAATCTTGACAGAAAGGGACCTTTTCTGTATACTGCCGCATATTGCTGCACACGACGCCCCAGCATCGAGGCACGCGTGACAGCATCGAACCTTGAAAGGAGGAAGAACGTGGACAGACCCTGGCTCAAGGAGTACGATCGTGGTGTGCCGCAAACGATTGACTATCCAAAGGTGCCGATCCAGCAATTCCTGGTAGATGCGGCTGCCAGGTTCCCGGAAAGGCCCGCCACCGTGTTCGGGAATGTCGTGGAGCCGCTAGGCGATCGCCTCATGGATGCATCGCTGACCTACCGCGAGCTTCTCACCCTCACAAAGCGCTTTGCCTCCGCCCTCCAAAAACTGGGCGTCCGAAAAGGGGACAGGGTGGCAATCTACCTGCCCAACTGCCCCCAATTCGTAATCGCCTACTACGCCACCGTGATGGTCGGCGGTGTAGTCGTGCCGTGCAACCCCCAGTACGTCGCGCGCGAGCTGAAGCACCAGATCAATGACTCGGGCGCAAAGGTGATCGTGGCCTTGAGCCTGACCTACCCGGTCGTCAAGGCGATCCGGGCCGAGACGCCGTTGGCGCACGTGATCGTCGCCAACATCAAGGAGTACTTTCCTCCCGTGCTCAAGTTCCTCTTCCAGGTAGCCAAGGAGAAGAAGGAGGGCCACTTCCAGGATATCTCCGGCGACGCTGCCACCTATTGGTTCCAGGACATCCTGGCCACGGGAGACGATGCTCCCGCCCCCGTCGAAGTCCTGCCTGGGGATACGGCGGTGCTTATGTACACCGGTGGCACGACAGGCGTGTCCAAGGGCGCGCAGCTCACACACCGAAACCTGGTCGCCAACGCAGCTCAGACGAACGCCTGGGTAGTCGATGCCAAGGCCGGCAAGGAGGTCATGCTCACGGCACTGCCCCTGTATCACAGCTATGCGATGTCCGTGTGCATGAATACCTCGGTCTACATCGGTTCGACGATGGTGCTCATCCCCAACCCGCGCGTGATGTCCCACGTGCTCAAGTCGATCAATAAGCACAAGCCTACCCTCTTCCCCGGTGTCCCGGCCTTGTACGTGGGCTTTAACAACTACCCGGACATCGGCAAGTACGAGGTCTCCTCCATCCGCGTGTGCGTGAGTGGCGCAGCCGGCCTTCCGCCGGAGGTCCAGCAGCAGTTTGAGAAGCTGACAGGTGGCAAGCTGGTCGAAGGCTACGGCCTGAGCGAGGCGACGCCGGTGACCCATGCCAACCCGATCTATGGCAAGCGCAAGGAGGGGAGCTGGATCGGCCTTCCGTGGCCCGACACGCTCGCCGTCATCATGGATCTCGAGACAGGCGAGACGGTGATGGGCACAGGCGAGATTGGCGAGCTGGTGATCCAGGGCCCGCAGGTTATGCTGGGATATTGGAACATGCCCACCGAGACCGCGAACGTGCTGCGTGAGCACCCGAGCCTGGGCCCAGGGAAATGGCTGCACACCGGCGACATGGCCCGCATGGATACTGACGGCTTTTTCCAGATCGTCGATCGCAAGAAGGACATGATCTTGGGCGCTGGTGGCTTCAACATCTATCCACGTGAGGTGGAGGAAGTGCTCTACATGCACCCGAAGGTCCTCGAAGCCGCCGCCGCGGGCGTGCCGGCGGGCAAGGACAAGGGCGAGCGAGTGAAGGCCTACGTCGTCCTCAAACCAGGAATGACCGCCACCGAAGAGGAGATCATCGAGTTCTGCCGGCAGAACTTGGCCCCGTACAAGGTCCCGAAGTTCGTCGAGTTCCGCAAAGAGCTGCCCAAGAGCACCGTAGGCAAGGTCCTGCGGCGCGTGCTGATCGAGGAGGAGATGAAACGGCTCCAGGGATAGCCCACCAGCCAGCCGGCCGGCCAGGGCCAAAGGTCACTGGGCAGCATTTGACAGGATTCCGGTTTTTGCGTACAATCTTGCGCTAGCGCAGGAGACCAGGGAAGGCAGAGTCGCCTCCCAGGCCACCTCAACCTTAGAAAGGGGGTGAGCACCGGGAGCGACTCTGTCTATCTTTCGGCAAGTTCACAAGCCAGCAAACAAATCAAAAGGAGAGGATTCTGATGAAGAGAACGTCGTTTCTGTTGGCCCTATTGCTCGTCGTAACCATGGTCCTGGCGGCGTGCGGTGCCGCCGAGTATGAGTGCACAGACGCATGGGGATGCGTCACCATCGCCAAGGGCGAGACGATCCAGATCGCCTACATCGGCCCCACCACCGGCGACTACTCCGCGTTCGGTATCGACATCTCCCGCGGCGCGACCCTGGCCGTGAAGGCGGTGCCGGAGGTCAAGGGATTCAAGATCGAGTTGATTATCCAGGATACTCAGGGCGCGCCCGACCAGGGCGCGGCGGTTGCCAACCTGAACGCCACGAACCCCCGCCTCGCCGGCGTCGTCGGCCACACCTTCTCAGGCGAGACCGAAGCTTCCCTGCCGATCTACGAGGCTGCCCACATCGTAACGATTTCTCCCTCCACCACCCGCGCCGACCTGCCCCCCAAGGGGCCAACGATCTACAACCGTGTGGCCTTCTCCGACAAGCTCCAGGGCGAGATGGCAGCCAGCTACATCTACAACGTGGTTGGCGTCAAGAAGGTGGTAGTCGTGCACGACGGTGGGGCCTATGGTCAGGGCCTGGTCGAGGGCATGGCCAGTGCCTTCACGGCTCTGGGTGGCGAGGTCTTGGGCATGCAGGGGATCACCCCGGGAGAGACCGACTATAGTGCTCCCCTGGCCGATATCGCGTCGCTCGGTCCTGAGCTGATCTACTACGGCGGCTACGACGCCGACGCGGCAGTCATCGTCAGCCAGATGGCCGCCGCCGGCCTCGAGAACGCCAAGTTCTTCGGATGCGATGGCACCTTCGGCGTCAACTACCTGGATCTGGCCGGACCTGCGTCAGAAGGCACCTACTCAACCAACGTCCCCATTCCTCCCACGGCTGCCTTCGACAAGTTCAAGGCCGACTATGAGGCCGACTTTGGCGACCCGCAGGGCAAGCTCAGCCCCTTCAGCCCGCACGGCCACGATGCCGCTGCCATCCTGATCGCGTCCATCGACAAGGTATCGGTGCTGAGTGGCGACAGCCTGATCATCCCGCGCAAGGCACTGGCCGATGCCGTCCGCAGCCTTAAGGACTTTCCGGGCCTCACCGGAACCCTGTCCAACGACGGTACCGGCGAGATGGGCGCCGGCAGCCCGCAGTTCCAGATCGTGAAGAACGGCGCCTGGGAGATAGCACCAGGTCAGTAGGTTCGGTGCAGCGCGCCTGCCCAGGGCGCGCTGCCCATGAACCCATTGGTGCAACGCCATACGGCCTTGTGCCCGTGGTGGGCGCCCGGCGGCAACCCGCTCGTCGGGCGCCCGTTTCCGTAGGGGCAGGCACCCGTGCCTGTCCCCCATAAGAGGGGAGACCTACATGGTGGCTGACGTGCAGCCTCACATCCGGCGTCGACTCAGCGTGGCGAAGTGGGTCCGGCCTGCCATTGGCGTCATGTTGCTCGCCTTCCTGGTGTGGCGCCTCTGGACTGTGCTTGCAGCCCAGCAGGCCTATGGCCCCGATGTCTGGGTACGTTTCGCCATCTCTGGCATCATCCTGGGCAGCGTCTATGCAGTGATTGCCCTAGGCTATACGCTCGTGTATGGCATCCTCTTCATGATCAACTTCGCACATGGCGACGTCATGATGATCGGCGCTTTCGCCGGCTATTTCACCCTGACCGCCTTGGGCGCGTCCGGCTTTGCGGACAGGACCATCGCCACGTCACTCCTCTCGCTGGGGGCTGCCTTCTTCGTCGGCATCCTCACCGCCATGATCGTGGCCGTCACATTGGAGCGGATTGCCTACCGGCCACTGCGCAAAGCGCCGCGCCTTGTCCCTTTGATTAGTGCGATCGGCGCATCGCTCTTCCTGGAGAACGCCGCTCAGCTCATGTTTGGTGCGGCGCGCCAGAGTTTTCCGAACCCCAGCCTCCTGGAACGGAACACAGGCTGGACGGTCTTGGTTGGGGGCGAAAAGGTGCTCGTCACCTACACTGGTGTGCTGACCCTCGTTCTCTCCCTCGTTCTCATGGTAGGTCTCTACTTTCTCGTGATGCGAACGAAGATGGGGCGAGCTATGCGCGCCGTTGCCGAGGACAAGCAGACGGCCGCACTCATGGGCATCAACGTCGACCGGGTCATCGGCAATACCTTCGCCATCAGTGGAGTTCTGGCCGGAGCTGCCGGCGTTATGTGGGGCCTGCACATGGGCATTATCTACCCGTTTGTCGGGTTCGTGCCCGGCCTGAAAGCCTTCACCGCAGCAGTCATGGGGGGCATTGGAAGCGTTCCGGGCGCCATGCTGGGAGGGCTGTCGCTCGGCATCCTCGAGTCGGTAGGACCGGCAGTTCTGGGCATCGACTACCAGCTCAAGGACGTGGTGGCTTTTGCCATCTTGGTGCTGGTCCTCATTTTCCGCCCAACCGGCCTGCTGGGTGAGGTCTTGGCACAGAAGAAAGCATAGCGGAGATACACCATGCGCATACGCTTGAGCCTGCGCGACGGCCTGACGACGGGTGTGATCAACGTCTTTGTGATCTTGCTCGGGCTATCCACGTTGTTTGGCAACACCCTGCGCGGTTGGCTTCGGCTTGGGGGCCAGGCGCCCGGTGCCTGGCTGGGACTGGTGTTGGTGGCGATGTGGGGCGGCGCCCAGGCCAGGCGCCATTCCGGTGGCAAGTCGCTGCAGGGCGCCTTGGTGGCAGGCTTGGCCGCGGGCCTGGCCCACGGGCTGCTCCTCGCGCTCTTCATATGGGCCGTTGCCTGGTTGTCCGAAAGTGGGTATGCGATCCGGACCTGGCTTGCGCAGCTCACGCCCGACGTCGTCAGCTTCCTGAGCCTGGGGCTACGGCCGGCTTCGGCTGCTGCGGTAAGCATGGCCCTCCTTACGGCTGCGGGCCTCGCCGGCGGAGCCCTGTCATGGGCGGCGGAGAAGTACGCCTGGGGTGCAGCGATCCGCTCGGCGCGCGCGCGTCTGCGGACCTCGCTGAAGGAAGCGCCTCCAGTGAGGCGGTTTTCGGGCTACCGACACTCCAAGCAGATCCTCATTGGCCTTGGCCTGCTGGCCGTGCTGCTCGCGCCCCTGGTCCTGGGCCAGTACTGGAACTACAACCTGGGCACCGTAGGCACCTACGTCCTTCTCGGGCTGGGCCTGAACATCGTGGTGGGGCTGGCCGGACTCCTCGACCTCGGCTACGTCGCCTTCTTTGCCATCGGCGCCTACACGGTTGCCCTGCTGACTGCGCCTGCCCCCCACGGGATCGAGATGAGCTTTTGGCTGGCGCTGCCGATCAGCGTTCTGATGGCGGCGTTGTCCGGCGTTCTCCTTGGCATCCCGGTCCTGCGCATGCGGGGAGACTACCTGGCCATCGTTACGCTAGGCTTCGGAGAGATCATCCGCATCCTCTCGCGCAGCGACGTGCTTACGAGCTTTACCGGGGGCCCGCGCGGCGTGCGCGATGTGGCCGGCCCCAGCCTGTTCGGCCTTGACCTGAGCAGCGAGCTGTACTTTGTCTACCTGATCCTGCTCGGGATTGCCCTGGTTGCCTACGTGACCAGCCGGCTCCAGCAGACGCGGGTCGGCCGCGCCTGGATGGCCATGCGAGAGGACGAAGACGTCGCGGCAGCGATGGGCGTCCACACGCTCAGGTACAAGCTCCTGGCTTTCGCCATCGGCGCTGCCTTTGCCGGACTGGGCGGTGGCCTGTACGCTTCGCGCAACCAGTTCATCGGGCCGGAGGACTTTGTCCTGCTGGTATCGATCAACGTCCTCTGCGTTGTCATCATCGGCGGCATGGGCAGCATCCCCGGCGTGATCGTCGGTGCAGTGGTGCTCAAGGGGATCCCAGAGGTCCTTCGCCAACTGTCCGACTTCCGCATGCTCGTATTCGGAGCACTGCTCATCATCATGATGATCGTCCGGCCCGAAGGGCTGTGGCCCTCCAGGCGCCGCAAGATGGAGCTGCACAAAGAGGAATCGCCGCCAGCCTCCGCCGCCCCACTATTGGAGTGCGAGACGGAGGGTGAGACGCCATGAGCATCCTCGAGGCGCACAAGGTGACCAAGCGATTCGGCGGGCTGATTGCCGTCCGCCAATTGGACTTTTCCGTGCCGGCCGGGAGCATCGTCAGCCTCATCGGGCCAAACGGCGCGGGCAAGACCACATTCTTCAACTGCATCACCGGCTTCTACAAAACCGAGGAGGGTGCGCTTCGCTTTGAAGGCGTCCCGCTCAACGCCCTTCGGCCCGATCAGATCACTGCACTCGGCATTGCCCGCACCTACCAAAACATCCGCCTCTTCTCCGAGATGACGGCTATCGAGAATATCCTGGTTGGGCAGCACTGCCGCCTGCGATCCGGAGCCATCGGTGCGACGCTCCAACTGCCCGGCAGCCGGCGCGAAGAGCGACTGGCTCTTGCCCGTGCCTGTGAGCTGCTCGACTTCGTCGGGCTCCAGGGCAAGGGCGACCAGTTCGCCAAGAATCTGCCCTATGGCGATCAGCGCCGCCTCGAGATCGCCCGAGCCCTCGGCAGCCAGCCCAAGTTGCTCCTCCTGGATGAGCCGACGGCCGGGATGAATCCGGCGGAGACCGGGGAGATGATGGCCTTTATCCGCAAGCTGCGCACAGAGCGAGGGCTGACGATTTTTCTGATCGAACACGATATGCGCGTCGTGATGGGCATCTCCGATAGGGTGACGGTGCTGGACTATGGGGTCAAGATCGCAGAAGGAACGCCCCAGGAGATCCAACGGAACCCTCAAGTCATCGAAGCCTACCTGGGAAGGGGGGCAGCCACGCAGCATGGCCCTGCTTGAGATCTCGAACATCCATACGTACTACGGCGCTATCCACGCGCTGAAAGGGCTATCCCTGCATGTCGAGCGCGGTGAGATCGTCACGCTGGTCGGCGCCAACGGTGCCGGCAAGAGCACCACGCTGAATACGATATGTGGCCTGCTTCATCCGAGGGAGGGCACCATCCGGCTCGACGGGGAATGGATTCACCGGCTGCCCGCACACGAGATCGTCCTCCGTGGGGTCGCCCAGGCGCCGGAGGGCCGGCGTGTCTTCGGCCGCCTGACCGTCGTCGAGAACCTCTCCATGGGAGCCTTTGCCCGGCGTGACAAGCCCCAGATCCAGCGTGATCTGGAGAGGGTTTTTGTGCTCTTTCCCCGCCTCAAAGAGAGGGCCAGGCAGGTGGCCGGTACCCTGTCCGGCGGTGAACAACAGATGCTGGCCATGGGCCGCGCGCTGATGGCCAGCCCTCGCCTGCTTCTCCTCGACGAACCCTCCATGGGGCTTGCGCCAATTCTCGTTGACACGATCTTTGATACAATACGAGAGATCAACGAGCAGGGAACAACCGTGTTGCTGGTCGAGCAGAATGCACTGATGGCGCTCTCGATCGCGCATCGAGGCTACGTCCTGGAGACGGGGCGGATCGTGCTCTCCGACTCGGCCAGTGCCCTGCAACAAAACGAGATGGTGCGCAAAGCCTACCTGGGCGAAGAGTAATCGCGCCCCAAGGAGAGTGCCCGGGGCCGGGCGATTCCGTTTGACAAAACAGATCCTGCTCATAGATGACGACGATCTCTTGCGGCGCAGCCTGGCGTTCAACCTCGAGCGGGCTGGATTCCGCGCCATTACGGCCGCAAGCGCCGAGGCTGCCCTTGCCATCGTGCGCTCCGAGACGCCCGATCTCGTGCTCCTCGACATTGGGCTGCCCGGTATGGATGGCCTGGACGCGCTGCGCCACCTCAGGCAGCAATTGAGCGCCCCAGTGATCTTCCTGAACGGCGCGCCGCCGTGAGCTGGACGAGGTGCTCGGGTTGGAGCTGGGCGCCGATGATTATGTAACCAAGCCCTTTGACATCGACATCCTCGTCGCCCGCATCAAGGCCGTCCTGCGTCGAACGCAGGTGCCGGCTGCGTCCGACGTGCATGAGGCTCAAGCACTGGTGGTAGGCGACGTGGTGATCGACCCGGCCAGGCACACCGTCAGCGTCGGCGGCAAGCTACTGGAGCTCTCCCCGCGCGAGTTCGACTTGCTGCAGGCCTTGGCCATGCAGGCAGGACGGGTCCTTTCCGTGGATGCCCTGCTGGCACGGGTATGGGGTGCAGAATACCAGGGGGAGCCCCAAGTGGTCTACGTCCACATCCGCTGGCTGCGCGAAAAGATCGAGCAAGACCCTCGCCATCCCCAACGTATCGTCACCGTGCGCGGGGTGGGCTACAAGCTGGAACCTCGGCCCGGCTAGCGGGAAAGCAAGCCATAACACGCAGGCCCTCGGAGGGCTCGCAACAGACTGGAGGTAGTATGGTTCGTTGGACTTATGTCGCCTTGATCACCGCCCTGCTGGTGGGCGGTGCGCTCGCTTTCGGCTTGGCCGGAGGCGTAGCCCTAGACAGGCTGGTCCTATCTCGCTACTCGCCCCTTGACAACATCCAGGAGGAGGCCGTTCCGAGCTTCAGGCTCATAGCCGAAGCGTGGAACGCCATCCAGCAGTCCTACGTCGATCGACCGGCTGTCGTCTCTGAGACGCTCACCTACGGGGCCATCAGCGGCATGGTGGACTCGTTGGGCGACACCGGTCACAGTCGCTTCCTGAGCCCTGAGATGCGCCGGCAGCAGCAGGAACAACTCCAGGGTTCCTTCGAGGGCATTGGCGCCTACGTAGAGATGAAGGACGGGCAAGTCGTAATCGTCTCCCCGATCGACGGGTCACCTGCGGAGGCGGCCGGACTGCGCGCCGGCGACATCATCCTCCAGGTGGATGAGAAGGACCTCGCCGGCCTGACTCTCGACGAGGCAATCGCTCTCATCCGGGGTCCCGAAGGCACCGAGGTTACCTTGACAATTCGCGATCCGGTAACGGGAGAGGACCGCAAGGTAACGGTCACCCGGGCCCGCATCAAGGAGGTGCGGGTCGCCTGGGGGCAGGTGCCCGGCACCGACGTGGCGTTGGTGCGGATTGTCTCTTTCAGCGATGGCGTCACAAAGGACCTGGAGAACGCCCTGACCGAGGTCCAGGCGCAGGGACTCAGCGCCGTCATCCTCGACTTGCGGAACAACCCCGGCGGGCTGCTGAGCGAGGCCATCGGCGTCGCCAGCCAATTCCTCGCCAGCGGCAATGTTCTTCAGCAGAAGGCGGCCGACGGTACGATCACATCCGAGCCGATCCGGGAGGGAGGCGTCGCAGTGAGCATCCCGATGGTTGTGCTGATCAACCAGGGGTCGGCGAGCGCCTCCGAGATCGTATCGGGCGCTCTGCAGGATGCGCAGCGAGCGAAGCTGGTGGGCGAGACGACGTTCGGCACAGGCACGGTCCTCAGCACCGTCGGCCTTTCGGATGGCTCCGCCCTGCTATTGGCCACGCAGGAGTGGCTTACGCCGTCCGGCCGCGTGATCTGGCACCAGGGGATCGAGCCAGATGTGCCCGTCGTGCTACCCGAGACGGGCACTATACTCAGCCCGGCGCAGGTGACCGAGATGACCGCCGAGCAATTCGAGACCAGCGGAGATACGCAGCTCATCGAGGCCCTGCGGTTACTGACGGAAAAGTAGAGAGGAAGCGACATCATGCCAAGTGAACTTGCCCCTGAACGACTGCGCCGCGTTTGTGACCCGAGCAGCCTGGAGTTCACCTCCACAGCCGAAGTGCCGGCGCTGGAGACGATCATCGGCCAGGACAGAGCCGTGAGCTCACTCCAGTTTGGCCTCAGCATCCGGCACCCGGGCTTTAACATCTATGTGTCTGGAATCCCGGGTACGGGCAGGACAACCGCGGTGAACGGCTTCCTCCAGGATCTCGCCCGCAAGCGTCCAGTGCCCGACGACTGGTGCTACGTGCACAGCTTCGGAGACCCGTACCGCCCGCAGGCACTTCGCCTGCCGCCCGGACAGGCGCGGCAGTTCCGGGCCGATATGAAGAGCCTGGTCACCGCAGCGCGCCGTGACATCCGCGCGCTCTTTGAGAGTGACAACTATGCATCAAGCCAGCAGGAGGTGGCCCAGGGCTTCCAGCGCCAGAGGGACGAGATCTTTGGCCGGCTAGACGGCACTGCACGAGAACAGGGGTTCGAGCTCGAGTCCACGACGACCGGCCTGAGGATCATCCCTCTCCGCGAGGGCAAGCCCGTGAGCGAAGAAGAGTTTTCGACCCTGCCCGATGCCGAGCGCGAGACAATCGTGCAGAAGAGCCAGAAACTACAGGAGCAGATCGAGGCAGCCATCCGCCAGGCCAAGCGTATCGAGCGGGGAGCCACGGAGGGCCTGGCAGAACTGGACCAAAAGGTTGCCCGCTATGCTCTGGGCCTCCTGGTTGGGCCCATGAGGGAAAAGTACGCCACGATGGAACAGGTGCTTTCCTATCTCGACCAGGTGCAGGAGGACATGCTCCAGCATCTGGACGACTTCAAGGGAGAGTCAGACGACCAAACGTCGACGCCCGCTGAACCCCCAGAGACCCAGGAGGAAGTCTACAAAAGGTACGAAGTGAACGTACTGGTGGACAACGGCGGCCAAACGGGTGCGCCGGTGATCATTGAGACCAACCCGACCTACCCCAACCTCTTTGGGCGCATCGAGCAGGAGATGCAGTACGGCGTGCTCACCACGGACTTTACCCTGGTCCGTGGGGGCAGCCTACACCGGGCCAACGGAGGCTACCTGGTCGTGCCGGTGGAAGAGATACTGCGCAACCCCTTTGCCTGGGACGGACTGAAGCGAGCTCTCAGCAGCCAGCAGATCACCATCGAAGATACGTCGGAGCGGCTCGGTGTCGCCACTGCCAGGAGCATGCAGCCGGCCCCCATTCCGCTCGACATCAAGGTCGTCCTCATCGGCCAGCCGGAAGTCTACTACCTGCTGGGCGGGTATGACGAGCACTTTGGGGAGCTGTTCAAGGTCAAAGCCGAGTTCGACACGCAGATGGATCGCACAGACGCCACCACCCGGCAATATGCGTCCTTTGCCTCCACCATCTGTCGCGGCGAAGGGCTGCAGCATCTGGATGCATCGGGGGTAGCCAAGGTCGTCGAGCATGGATCACGGCTGGTCGAAGACCAGGAAAAGCTCTCGACCCATTTTGGCAAGATCGCCGACATCATCCGCGAGGCCAGCCACTATGCCACCCAGGAGGGCGCTGCCCTGGTGAGTGCCCGCCACGTCACCAAGGCCATCGCGGAATCGTTCTATCGCTCAAGCCTGGTCCAGGCCCGCATCCAGGAGATGATCAAGCGCCGGACCATCCGGATCGATGTTACCGGTGAATGCGTGGGCCAGGTGAACGGCCTCTCGGTGATCGCGTTGGGGGATGTCGGCTTCGGGCAGCCGAGCCGGATTACCGCCACCATCACCCCCGGCCGCGAAGGGCTAGTCGACATCGAGCGGGAGGCCAAGCTGGGCGGTCCGATTCACACCAAGGGCGTCCTCATTCTGTCCGGCTTCTTCGCCGGACGGTACGCCCAGGACACGCCGCTCAGCCTATCGGCGCGGCTTGTATTCGAGCAAAGCTACTCGGAAGTGGATGGTGACTCGGCATCCTCCGCCGAGCTTTATGCCCTCCTATCTGGCCTCTCCGGACTGGCGATCCGGCAGGGGATCGCCGTGACCGGTTCGGTGGACCAGCAGGGCCACATCCAGGCGATTGGTGGAGTCGACGAAAAGATCGAGGGCTTTTTCGACATATGCAAGGCGCGAGGTCTCACGGGGGAACAGGGGGTTCTCATCCCAGAGGCGAACGCAGCCGACCTAATGCTGCGAGAAGAGATAGTGGAGGCCGTTGCTTCGGGCAAGTTCCATGTCTGGTCGGTTGGGGTAGCCGACGAGGGCATCGAGATCCTGACCGGGGTGCCGGCCGGTGAGAAGCGGGCGGACGGCAGCTACCCCGAGGGGAGCGTCAACTTCCTCGTCGCCAACAGACTGGACCAACTTGCCCAGGCGCTCCATGACTCAGACGGCAGCGAGCAGGAGGAGAAACCGGGCGACGGCGACTCGACCGGGCACTCCTCCTGCTGACCGGCCTTTCTGCAGGGCGCCCTTCGGCGCCCCGCCGCTTTTCTAACGGCGCCAGATGGGGCTGTAGTCGTCCGCCTCATTGTCGGTCAAGTTCACCTGTTCGCTGCCATCGGCGCTCATGACCAGTATGTCCGGTTCCCCCGCGCGCCCTGAGACAAAGACCACCCGCGTCTGATCGGGCGACCAAGACGGCATTCCGTCATCGCCGGGATCACTGGTGAGCTGTGTTGCCCCGGTCCCGTCGGAGTTCATCACGTAAACGTCCAGGTTGCCGCTGCGATCCGAGGCAAAGAGGATTCGCCCACCATCGGGCGTCCAGGCCGGGGCAATGTCCTCGGCCGCGTTCTTGGAGATGTTCACCTGGCCGCTCCCGTCCGGGTTCATGAGATACAGCTCCCAGTTGCCGTCGCGCATGGAACGGAACAGGATCTTGGTCCCATCCGGCGACCAGGACGGGAAGACGTTGTAGTCACCGTCGGGCACGCGCGTCAACTGCTGCCGGCCCGTCCCATCGGCGTTCACTACGAACACCTGCCCACCCGACTCGTAGGCAATCCGCAGCCCATCCGGAGACCAGGCCGGCCAGGCATCGACCTCGGACGAGTCGGTCAATTGGAGCAGCCCACTCCCATCGAGGTTCACGACAAAGATGTCGATGTCGGCCGAGTCCTGCTTCATGAATGCCAGGCGCGCGCCGTCGGGCGACCACGCCGGGCCCCATTCGTCCTCCGGACCCTGGATGACGGCACGGAGATCGCCTCCCTCTGGATTCATCACATAGACATCTTGGGTTCCTCCGCGGTCGGAGTCGAAGGCGATCCACTGGCCATCAGGAGACCAGGCTGGCAGCTCGTCCTCCCCAGGATCGCTCGTCAGGTTCTGCAGACCGGTGCCATCGGGATTCATGCAGTATATCTCGCCATTCCCGTCACGCGTGGACACAAAGCAGATACGTCCTTCGCCGCCGGCCGTGCCAGATGCACAGCCTGCCAGAAGCGCTGCCACAAGCAGGCAGATGCAGATGGTGATGCTCCGCAGTTTCATGGGTGGGTTCCTCCGTTGTTTGGCGTCCGGCATTGCCCCGGCACGACGCACAGCCTATCACACCAAGCCCGTCGCGCACAAAACGAACATCGCTAAAGGCGGCGCCTGCCGGCAGTCTGTAGCATGGGCACAACTTGCGGGCCATCGGGCAGAACAGCCACGGTCGCTCCGCGGCGCTCGCGGCAGAGCCGCGCTACCGTGTCCTCGATCGAGCGGCACGGCACCACCAAGGCGCGGCGCAGATCATCGTCCGAGAGCCCTCCGGCGTAGACGTGTACCGTCGCCTTGCACTGGATCTGAGCCTGTATCTGCGCCTCCCAGCGGTCCTGGCAGGTCCCAGCCGCGGGAAGCACTCGATCGAGCAGATCCTGGGGCGAGCGGCTCTCCCATAGCAGCCGCTTGTACTCTCCGTGGAACGGAATACCGTCCCAGCACTCGGCCGCGACGATGATGTGACCGCCTGGACGCACGACCTGCGCCGCCGCAGACATCCCCTTCACTGCCTGGTATAGATTCAGGTCCAGCGGATAGCCGCTGTTCGAGGTAATGACGATGTCGTGAAGCTCCGCAACAGGACACTTCGCGGTCTCCCGCACCTTCGCAACGCCGGCGCGGTGTGCGGTCACCGGGTTCCCGGCGAACACCTCGGTAATCTCACGCCGTGCATTCAGGCTAACGTTCAGGAGAAACGCCGGACCCGAAGCCTGGGCAACGGCCAGCATCTCTTCCCAGAGAGGATTCCCCTCCGTGACCAACCAGGTGGCATTGGGATGGGCGATCATCTTCGGGCCGTGGTTGTCCAGAATCGCATCCAGGCCAGCGATACCCGGCAGCACCGCCTTGGGTCCCCCGGAGAAGCCCGCGAAGAAGTGGGGCTCGATGAACCCGGTCAGAATCCGCAGTGAGGCATCCAGGTAGGCCCGGTTCACCTTGACCGGCCGGCCGGCACCGTTCCGCGCCACTTCAGCCAGCGTCGCCCCGTCCCAGGCGTCGTGCTGCAGAATCCGGTACCGCCCGACCAACTCCGCGCCCAACATCCGCTGTAGCTCATCCCCGGTCTGCGGACGGTGCGTGCCAAGTGCGTTGATGAGCAGGATCTGCTCGTCGGCCACCCCAGCCCGCTCTAGCTCACCCAGAAGGACCGGCAGCACACGGTCGTTCGGCATGGGCCTGGTGAGGTCGCTGAACACAACCGCGACCGTTCCGCCAAGCCCAGGGAAGGAGGCCAAGGCAGGAGAATCGACCGGCGAGCGCAGGGCAGCCAACAGCGCGGCCGTCTCGTCTTCAAGCCCGGAAACCGGCCGCGGCTCGATCACCGTCACAGGCACGCCATCTGGAAGCTCGACCCAGAGGCCGTGCCGGCCGTAGGCAAGCTTCACGCGCATCAGGTCCCCTGTCTTCGGCCCGGGAGAAGGCTTTGTTCCTCGACGAGGCGATCGATCCCCGCCAGCGCTCGGCTGGCGTACGCCTGGTACCTCTCCCGCTTCTGGCCGACGGGCGACTCGAGGGGAGGCAGCAGGCCGAAATTTGGCTTCATCGGTTGAAAGCCCTCGGCCCTTGCGCCCGAGACGTACTGGCAGAGGGCGCCGATCATCGTGGCGACCGGAAACGTAACGGCCGCTTCCCTGCGCGCCAACCGGGCCGCGTTCAGCCCCGCCACCAGGCCGCTGGCCACCGAGCCGATATACCCCTCCGTCCCCGTGATTTGGCCGGCAAAGAAGAGGTCATCCCGCCCGCGGAACTGGAGCGTCGGTCGCAACAGAGTGGGAGAACAGAGGAATGTGTTGCGATGCATCTGGCCATAGCGCACGAACTCGGCGTGCCCAAGGCCGGGGATAAGCCGGAAGACGCGCTCCTGCTCGCCCCACTTCAGGTTTGTCTGAAAGCCCACCAGGTTGTAGAGGGTGGCCGCCAGGTTGTCTTGGCGAAGCTGCACGACGGCAAAGGGACGCCGGCCCGTGCGTGGATCCCTCAGTCCGACCGGCTTCAGCGGGCCAAAGGCCAAGGCCATCGGCCCACGCCGCGCTATCTCCTC
The DNA here is from genome assembly GCA_963701775.1 of uncultured Chloroflexia bacterium. Classification (GTDB taxonomy): domain Bacteria; phylum Chloroflexota; class Anaerolineae; order JAAYZQ01; family JAAYZQ01; genus DAOQVR01. The sequence goes on along the minus strand of CAVPBH010000015.1, from coordinate 93,172 downwards.
CACAGGAAGGCATGCCTCGAAGAAGTGCGCGTCCTCTCGCTCAAAGCCTCGCAGCGGGCTGGACTCCGCGCCAAGAAGCTCCTGCACAAAGTGCTCGTACTCCGCCCGTGTCATAGGGCAGTTCAGGTAGTCGCCCTCCTCGTCAGAAGGAGACGAGCCGCTCCCGCGCCCATAGCGGCTGGCGCGGAAGGCAACCTGCTCGTCGACCGAGTCGGAGGCGACGATCGGCGCCATCGCATCGAAGAAGGATAGGTGTTCCGCCCCAGTCAGCGCGGCGATGGCCGCGCTGAGCGGCGCAGAGGTGAGGGGGCCGGTGGCGACGACCACAGGGCTACCCTCGGGGATAGCCAGCACTTCCTCTCGCACCAACGCGATGCCCGGATGGCCCTCGATGCGCTCTGTAACGCACTGCGCAAAGGCATCGCGATCCACGGCCAGCGCGCCGCCGGCCGGCACCGCCGTTGCGTCGGCACACGCCAGCACCATGGAACCGAGCCTCCGCAGCTCCTCCTTGAGAAGCCCCGGCGCCCGGTCTACGAGGTTGGAGCCCAGCGAATTGGAGCAGACCAGCTCCGCCAGTCGCGCCGATTGGTGGGCCGGCGTCATCTGCGCGGGCCGCATCTCGTACAGCGTCACATGGCAGCCGCGCTCCGCTGCCTGCCACGCGGCTTCGCAGCCTGCCAGTCCCCCCCCGATCACGATCACTTCGGCCACAAGACCAAACCACTCCTGTCCATTTCTCTGCCCGGCACCGGCGCCGATTATACCACGCGCATGCCGTCTTTTCCAATCAGGTTGCCTGTGCTATACTCCGGGCACTCTGGAGGATGCTATGCGCGCGGTCGACATCATTGCCCGGAAGCGGGACGGAGAGTCTCTGACGGACGAGGAGATCTCCTACTTCGTCCAGGGGTTCACCCAGGGCAGCATTCCCGACTACCAGGTTGCGGCCTGGCTCATGGCCGTCGTCCTGCGCGGGATGGACCGCAGGGAGACCGTCGCCCTTACGATGGCCGTCGTCCACTCGGGCAAGCAGCTCGACCTTCACGACATCGCACCCTTTGTGGCCGACAAGCATTCGACCGGCGGCGTGGGCGACAAGACGACCCTGGTGGTTGCCCCGCTCGTGGCGGCTGCCGGCGTGAAGGTTGGCAAGATGTCTGGGCGTGGCTTGGGCTTTACCGGCGGCACCCTTGACAAGCTCGAGTCGATCCCCGGCTACCGGGCCGACCTGACGATCGACGAGTTCCGGCACCAATTGGCGAGCGTCGGAGTCGTGGTGACGGGCCAGTCCGCCGACTTGGCGCCAGCCGACGGCAAGCTCTACTCTCTGCGCGACGTTACCGCCACCGTCCAGAGCCCGCCGCTCATTGCCAGTTCGATCATGGGAAAGAAGATCGCCTCCGGCGCCGACGGCATTGTCCTGGACGTCAAGGTGGGCGACGGGGCCTTCATGAAGACAGAGCAGGAAGCACTGGATCTGGCCCGTCTATTGGTCGGGATCGGCCAGGGCGTCGGGCGCCGGGTGAGGGCGGTCATCTCCGACATGAGCCAGCCGCTGGGAGACGCCGTCGGCAACGCACTTGAGCTGCGCGAGGCCATCGACACACTCCACGGAGGCGGTCCCGCGGATTTCCGGCAGCACTGCCTCACCATTGCCGCCCAGATGCTCCTGCTGGCGGGCAAGACAGATCTCCTCGAGGCCACAGCAGCGCTGGAGAAGCTCCTCGACCGGGGCGAAGCATGGCTCAAGTTCTGTGAGTGGATCGCGGCGCAGGGCGGCGACACACATTATGTCGAAAGCCCGGAGCGTCTGCCCTCAGCCCGTCTGGTGCTGCCCCTCGCCGCCCCACGCTCGGGTTACGTCTCCGGCGTCCGCGCGGACCTGGTCGGCCTGGCTGCCATGCTGCTGGGGGGCGGACGCGCAGAGAAGGATGACCACTATCGACCATGCGGTTGGGGTGGTGCTCAGCGCCAAGATCGGCGACTGGGTCGATAGAGGTCAGCCATTGCTGATCATCCACGGCAACGACGAGTCCAAGCTGGCAGAGGCTTGCGAACGCCTGCTCGAAGCGTATCTCTGGAGCGACGAGCCCGTCATCCCGCCTAGACTGACACACCAGATCATCGTCTGAGCCGCCGCGCCGCCCTACCAGGACGCCTGCGCCCTCTCGGCTATGACCCGTTCGTAGACGGAGGCCGTCGTCCGGGCGATACGCTGCCAGTTGTACTCCTCCCGGGCAACGCGGTAGGCATTCGCCACCCTCGCCGCTGCCCACTCCGGGTGCTGCAGTGTGTGCAGGATACCCCATGCCAGCGAAGCCGGATCGTCCGGGTAGACGGTGATGCCTGTTTCCGCGTGCTGCACCACATCCTTGAGGCCCCCAACCTCGCTCACGACCACGGGACAGCGCGCCGCCATAGCTTCCAGAGCCACTATGCCAAAGGGCTCATATAGGCTGGGGAACACCGCACAGTCGGCCACCTTGAAGAGACGATCCCGGTCAGCATCGCTCACAAAGCCAACGACAAAGACCTTCTCGCCCACGTTACTGCTCCAGGCCAGAGATCGCAGCGAATCGAGCTCGGGCCCCTTCCCGGCGATTATGGCCTTGACGGACGGGTACTGGGCCAGAACCAGGGGCATGGCCTTGACCAGGACCTGCATCCCCTTTTCCTGGACAACACGGCCCACTGAGAAGATGATCTTTTCCGACGGCAGCGCAAACCGGCTCCGGAACTGCGCCAGGCTCTGGCCTTCGAGCAAATCAAAGCGGGTCGTGTCCACGCCGTTCGGGATGATGTCGATCTTGCTTCGCGGGCATTGGAAGTAGGTGGTGATTTCGTCGGCCATGTACTGGCTACAGGCAATGACCCGCCACGACTCGAAGGTCAGCCACCATTCCACATGATGAATGGCGCGTGCCTGGTCGCTGCCTAGGTTACCGCGGCCCCGGCCACGCTCCGTCGCATGGATCGTGCTGATCAGGGGTACCTTGTAGGTCCGCTTAAGCGCTGCGCCGGCAAAGGCCACCAGCCAGTCGTGGACGTGGACTATGTCGAAGGGGCCGGCCGTCTCCCAGAGGTGCTGGGCGAACTCTTCAAGCTTCAGGTTTGCCTGCCAGGCAGCTGTATAAAAGTCGCCTACCGGCGCCGGCAGATCGACTCTGTGCACCACCGCCGGCCCAATATGCTCCAGCGGCTCGCCCCCGGCCCAGCCAGGAGTGACCAGGTGCACCTCCAGTCCGGGCAGCAGGCCGAGGGGTGGCAGCAGCTCCGCAACGTGTTTGCCCAGCCCTCCCACAACGTTCGGAGGATACTCCCAGGAAAGCATCAGAACGCGCATGGCTACCTCCTCTTGAAGCTGCCCTCGGCAACGCGCAGGACAGCCAACTACTGATACTCGGCCGCCGGCAGGAATTCTCCGCCGCGGATCACGTAAAGATCGGCCACCCACTCCTCGGAACGCACGCCGGCCAGAGCGGCTGCCGTGCCGGACCGCCATGGCTCTGTTCCGCTTCGCAGCGCAGCGTCCATCGCATCCAACAGGTCACGCGCCGCAGCATAGCACCACGTCGCGACCCCTCCGGGCGCCACGCCACCCGACAACGCCTCGTAGCCCGCCCGGAAACCGGGATCCGCTGGCCCCAAACGAAAAGGACTCGCGAAGAACACTCCATCGCCGGCCGTGCCTGCGATATCGGCTGTCAGGCGGCTGCCCACTTCGGGCCCTCCCAGGAGAGTTCCGCCAAACCCCGCCTGGCGCAGCGCAACAATCCATTCTGCAGATCGGGACGTTTCGGATGCCAGGAAGACGGCATCGGGCACCTCGTCCAGGCGGGCCAAGATGCCCGCGATCTCCAAGCCCTCTTTGGGCTGGGCCTGTGTGAGGACAATGCCCCCCAGGCTGGCAATCGTCTCGGCGAACCCCTCTGCCTGGGCCAAGTCGGCGCCATCTTCTCCGTAGAGAATCGCCACGCTTCGGGCACCCAAGCTGCCCACTGACAGACGGGCCGCAGCCTGCCCTAGCTCCCTTGGATCGGCGAAAGGAGCAATGTAGGGCATACCCAAATCCTCGTACTCCTGCGCAGCAGCAGCGGCCGTCCGCGGCGACAGCCCGCCGACAACCCCCAATATCCCCGGATCAACCGCCATCTCCGCGGCCTGGAGCGCAGCCTCTCGAGGCTCGTTCAGATCGTTGAGGGCTACCATCTCCACCAGCCGGCCATCCCCGATGCCACCGGCGTCGTTGGCCTGCCGCACCGCCAGCCGGACGGCGTACAGCGCCTCGTAGCCGAGATCGCGATAGAGCCCTTCGAAGGGCGCTGACAGGCCGATCTTGACGGTCTCGGGGACGCGGCCCGGGAAGCTGCACGACGTGAGCAAGGCGAGGCAAGAAGCCAAGAGCAGAAGGCGCACGCCCGCTCCCCGCCTCACTGGTACTTCTCCTGGTTCCTCAGATGCTCCTCCAGCGTGGAGGCAAAGACATGCGAGCCATCGCCGACGGCATGAAAGTAGAGATAGGTCGTCGTCGCTGGCACCAGCACAGCCTCGATCGAGGCCATCCCGGGATTCGAGATGGGACCGGGAGGCAGTCCCTGCCTCCGGAAGGTGTTGTAGGGTGAATCCACGGTGAGTCCCTCGCCGGGCAGCATGGGGTTCCACCAGTTGCCTGTCGCCGGATCGTAGCCCTTGGCATACTGCACCGTGGGGTCGGAGTTCATCCTGAGGGCGGTCTCGTTGACGTAGGTTGGGTCCAGCCGGTTGAGGTAGACGCTGGCGATGATCGGCCGCTCCTCGGCAACGACGGCCTCGCGCTCGACGATAGAGGCCAGGGTGACAACGTCATACACGGTGAGAGGCCGGTAGCTGCTAGTAACCAGATCAAAGATCTGGCGTCCTCCCAGCGCGGCCTCAATCGCAGCAGCCGCACGCTGGTCAAAGTCCCCCAGCATGCGGTCCACAACATCGGCCGGCGTGGTCTCGGCAGGGAACTCGTACGTGTCGGGGAAGAGAAAGCCCTCCAGGGATGCGCCGGTTGGCCTGCTGGACAGCCATGGATAGTCGTACTGCCCCGTGCGCACTTCTGAGAGAAACTCGTCGCTGGACATCAGCCCACGCTGCTCCAGCAGCCACCCGATCTGCTCTGCGCGCCAGCCCTCGACAATGGTCACCATCACCGCGTCGACCGAGCCGACCTGCAGCGCATCCGCGACCTCTGGGATAGTCATGGTTGCCCGCAATGTATAGGTCCCCGCCTGCAGGCTAGCATCGAGGCCAGTGTACGACATGTAGCGCCGGAAGACGTCCCCACTTACGACGAGCCCCAGCTCTTCCAGCCGCTGAGCCACGGCCGTCGCCGTCTCACCTGACTCGACCACAAATGTGACCGGCGTCGGATCCTCGCCTGTCGCCGCCAGCTCTTCCTGGTGCTGGCTCAGGTACAGGCTCTGGAAGAAAGAATTGGGAGACTCAAACGACAGCTCCAGTGGGGCCTGGGTACCGGCCTCCGGTCGGGCCTGCAAGTCCTCACCCACCAGGCGAACGCCCACGAGTGCCCCCACTGTCAGGATCGCCACAGTGCCGGAAAGGAGGGCAACACGCGACAGGTTGCGAAGCCAGTCAGGGACGATGCGCTGGGCCGGCCGTACCTCTGCCAGCAGCACGATTGCCAGCGCCACACCCCACGCAATGGCTGCCACCTTGGCCCACGCGACAAGAGTGGCAAACGGCAGATCTCTCATAGTACCCTCATAGCACGCCGCGGTGGGCATCCAGGTAGTCCTGGAGGATGATGGCCGCCGCCGCGGAGTCGATCCGTTCCCGCCGAACGCGTGAGCGCCGCCCCGCGGCCAGGAGAGCCTCCTGCGCGCGCTGGGTGGAGCCGTGCTCATCCCACAGCCTAACCGTGATCTGCACCCCAGAGGACTGCAGAGCTTCCGAGAGGCCCGCTACATACCTCTCCATACGCCTCGCCTGTGGACCCGCGCTGTCGTCGGCGTTCAGGGGATGGCCCACCACCAAGACCTCCGCGCGCTGCGCCAGGCACAGCTCCGCGATTCGCGCATAGTCCTCCACCTTTGACCTGCGCCGTATCACCTCCAGCGGAGAGGCAATCATCCCACTCGCGTCCGACACTGCAACGCCGATCCTGTGCTCTCCCACATCAAGCGCGAGCGACCTGCTCACCTGAGCACCAGCACTTGGATCCGGAAGGGCAAGTAGGGGACACGGTCGAGCCACTTGAACCGCTTGATCCATTCGGGTTGCACGACGATACTGGGAGGTGCTCCAAGTACAAGCGTATCGTTCAGGGCTCGCACAGCGTCGTCGACCTTGAGCCCGGCTGCCAGCGAGCGCACCTGCTTGAGATCGACGTCGGTCACCAGCGCCGCCGATGCCCCCGCACTTAGGTGCACCTTGCGCCCGTCGATTCGGAGATCATCCCCAAGTTCGAAGGCTATCTCGTCGGATTCCAGCATGTACGTCGTGGGTATCTTGGCTTTGAGCGACTGCTCCGTCAGAAGCCTGGCCTGTGACTGGTCGACGGCCGTGCCGGCAGCATAGACCCGCAGCGTCAGGTGCAGTGCCTCCGCCTGTGCGTCCAGGAATTGGTCGTACACCTCAGACAAGATCTCAATCGTCATCGACTCGGGTGGCAGATACTCCTGAGCGTTGAGCATCCCCTGCAGCTCCCCGTACGCTCGCTCTTGGAGCTGCTGCAGTAGGTCTCCTTTCAGCTTGTCCATGTCGGCACGGGTTACCACGCCCACCTGCTTGACGCCCCCGCCGCTCGTCGCCTTCTCATTGATGACACGCACCTTGCCCCGCAGCTCGGGCGTTTCGACCGTATTGATGGTGGCGGCCGCTACATTCCCGACCGGGCCGGGCTCCAGCGCTTCAATCTTGACCTGGACCGTGGCACCGACACTTCCTTCGAGGCTGACCTTCTCCACCGTTTTGAAGCGAACGGTCGTGCCCGTGGACGTGCGAATCAGGGTTCCGGTAACGATATCCCGCGCGGCTGCCGCCTGGTTGATAAACATGACGCTGCCCGTGGCCGGTGCATCAGGCGCATCTCTCTTTGTGAGAGTGGGGGTTTCTCCCACCTGCTCGACCTCTACCTCCACCACGCGAGCGGGAATCGTGAGGTCGGCCAGGCTGGCCTTTTCGACGTCGGGATCGGCGACAAGCTGCAGCCGGGTCTCCACCGACTCGCGGTAAGGGACAACGCTGATCCGCGCCTCGGGTACGGTGAGAGCGGCGAGCCCCACTACCAGGGCCAGAAGGAGAACGAAGAGCAAAACAGCCATCGCTCGTCCGACCCACACTTGTGCCCGGCCTGCATAGCCCGGGTCACCGCGCCCAAGGCGCAGCCGTGTGACACGCCTGGCAGCAGCCTGCTGCGCGTCGGACCGCCTCGGAGGCCGGCTTCGCCAAAGGTCCCATCTGCCTACCGTCTCCGAAGGCACCGTGGGAATCCCTTCCTCCCGGGCGATTTCGATCGTGCGGCCGTCCCTCGTGACCAGTGCCACTTCGATGGCCAGCTCGGCTGCATTGCGCCGGAGCAGCCGCAGGGTGAGGGCATCACGGAGCCCCGTATAGCCTCCGGGAAGCACCAGCAGTACCCGCCTCGCCTGTGCGCCCTCCAGGAGATGGCGGATGGCAGGCAAGTCATCGTCTGGCTGGAGGTAGATCACCTGTTGCATATGTGCGCAGACCTTCCGGGAGTGCGAGTGTCCCCTACCGGCACAGCTTCTGCAGGATGCGCGCCGGCCTGCCGGCCGGATGCCCCAAACGGGCACTCCAGGCTGCCAGTGCGAGAGCCGAGACATCGCCGGCCCCTCGACCGAAATCAGTGCGATTTGCTATCCCTGGGACGTCGGTGGGGCGCAGGCGGGCAAGCTCGGGATAGCGGCCAAAGGTTAGCCTCTGGCTGAAGAAGAGAGCGCGAGCCTCCTCCACGATCTCGGGCAGGGAGCTTGCTCCGCCACAAATGAGCATCCGGTGGGGCAGCGGCTCGCTCGAGATGTCGTGCATCTCCGCAAGTAGCCCCTCGACGGCCTGGCGCCATACCCCGAGCGCAGGCTGCAGCACCTCGACTACCTGCTCTCTCACATCCGCCGCAAGTAGCCCTGCCGACAGCGAGTGCAGAAGTTTCTCAGCCCTTTCTGGAGATAGGCGCCACTGGCGTACCAGGCACTCGGTGAGCAAGCGCCCTCCGACCTCGACGCTTCCGGCAGCAAGCGGCCGGCCCGTGCGCCACCACACAGCACAGGTGTGCGCTCCTCCGACGTCAAGGATGATTCCGGGCGCCCCCGAGGGACAGGCGGCCAGGGCAATGGGAGCCGCTGTGACTGTAAGGGCCGAGAAACCTTGCTTCTGGGCAAGCTCCGCCCACGCCTCGACCAGCTTGTCGCCGCGCTGCGGCAGCAAAGACGCTGGCAGTCAGCTCGGCCCCACGAAAGCCCACCGGATCCGTGACACCCTCACCGTCGACGCCAAGCGCAGCCGGGACGGCGTCCAGCACCACCCACTCCCGGTCATGGGGCGCACGAAGCCGGTTGACGGACAGATGAAGCGCGCGTGCCAGGACAGTCTCCAGTTCGCGCTCGTCCACTTCCCGGGACGCCAGGCTGCGCTTCTGGATCACCGGAGACGCCCATCCTCTCAACTGCCAGGCCGGAAGACCGACGACGATTCTGATCCGCACCGCCCCAACGGTCCGCCCGCTGAGTCGCCATCGCTTCGGCCTCGGCCAGGGCTTCCTCAAAGGCCCGGGAGAACTCGGCACCCGTGGCCGAGGAGTCAGGCGGCGTTGGCCTCTCTCCCCACCCAAACACGGTAGGGCCTCCCGCACCAGGACCTACGGCCAGGATCCGCAGTGAAGTTGAGCCGGGATCGACCACCGCATAGGGAGTTTGCGCCGCCGGCTGCTGCTTCCGGCCCCGGATAGGTATCCGAGAAAGCCAGCTATCGCTGCCCCCACGGCCCTCCGGGTCTACGCCTGGCGGCGGGCTCTTGGCCCCGGCGCGCCGCTTCATCTCGAGAGCACCTCCTGCACGAGACCTGGAACCAGAGCCAGGGCCTGCTCCAGACGGCTTGCATCCCGACCGCCTGCCTGCGCCAGGGTCGGCTTGCCGCCTCCTCCGCCACCCACGGCGCGTGCCACCTCCTGGACCAGGCTGCCGGCCTTCAGGCCGCGCTCCACGAGGTCCGCGGTGACGGCCGCTACGAAGCTGGGCTTGTCGCCGATGACCGCGCCCAGGACGACCACGGCCGAGCCCAGCCTCTCCCGCAGCCAATCGGTCATCTCGCGCAGCGTCTCGGCACTAGCCGCCTCCACCTTCGCCACGAGCACGGGCACACCCGAGACATCGCACACTCTCCCAAGCAGTCCCTCGAACTCGACGCGCGCCAGCCTTCGCTGCAGTTCGCCGATCTCCTTGTCTTTGGCATGGAGCTCACCCATCAGGCGCAGCACCGCCCGCTCGACGTCGTCGGCCGGCGATCCGAGGTGCACGGCCGCGGCATCCAGCACGCCCAACCTCTTCTGCACCAGGCGCTGCGCAGGCCGACCGGTCGCGGCCTCGATTCGCCGCACCCCTGAGCCTACGCTCGTCTCCGACAGGATGCGAAAGAAGCCGATATCTCCGGTCTGCATGACGTGTGTGCCGCCACACAGCTCTTGGCTGAACGGCTCGTCCTCCCATCCGATCTTGACAACTCGGACGTGGTCGCCGTACTTCTCTCCGAATAGGGCCGTCGCCCCCCCGGAGACTGCCTCCTGGTACCCCATCTCCTCCGTTGCCAGGGGATAGTTCGCCAGGACGGCGTCGTTGACCGACCGCTCGACCGCATCGATCTCATCCTGGGTTAGCATGCTCCCGTGGCTGAAGTCGAACCGCAGCCTCTCTGGGGCAACCAGCGAGCCGGCCTGCTGCACGTGCTCTCCAAGGATGTAGCGCAGCTCACTGTGCAAGAGATGGGTAGCACTGTGGTTGCGGGCGATGTCCATTCTCCGGTCCACGTCGACCATGGCCGTCACCGGCTGATCCACCTGCGGCCGGCCAAGGGTCACCCGCCCGATATGCACCACCAGGCCAGGAACCGGCTGGCGCATCTCCAACACCTCGATCTCCCACCTGGGCTCCTCTTCCTCACCCACGAAGTGCGCCAGCTTGCCCGTGTCGGACACTTGCCCACCACTCTCGACGTAGAAAGGCGTGGCAGCGAGCACGGCCTCGACTTCGTCCCCCTCTCTCGCCGCCGTGACCCGCACGCCAGCACGGAGCAGGGCCAGCAGCGTCGTCTCCACTTCAACCATGTCGCGCGACAGGTTCTCGACCCCTTCCGTACCTAGTCTGCCCTGCGCCTTGAGATCCTCACCGAGCCGCACGTAGACCTCCAGTTCCTTGCTGTCCTGGACCACGAACTGCTGGGTCGCCCGGGCGCGCGCGCGCTGCTCCTCCAGGGCATGCTTGAAACCCGCCTCGTCCACCGAGAAGGCCTGTTCCGCGGCTACATCGCGCGTCAGGTCGAGCGGAAAACCGTACGTATCGTACAGCCGGAAAGCGTCGGCGCCCGGGATGCAGGACTCGCCCTTCGCGCGTAGGTCGGCAACCATGGTATCCAGCAATGCCAGACCCACGTCCAACGCACGCTGGAAGCGGTCTTCTTCCTGGCGGATGACATTCAAAATGAACTCACGGCGTCGCCGGAGGTCCGTGTAGTGCCCGCCGAACATCTCGATCACGACCTGCGCCAGGTCTCCAAGGAACGGCCCGGCAAAGCCCAGTTTCCGCCCAAAGCGCGCCGCCCGGCGCAGGATCATGCGCAGGACGTAGCTCCGCCCTTCATTGCCCGGGATGACTCCATCGCCCACCAGAAAGGTGATCGCCCGGCTGTGATCCGCAATGACCCGGTAGGCGACCTGGTTCTGCCGCACCTGTTCCTCGCTGTGCCCCAGCATCTGCTGGGTCCGGAGCAAGATGGGGCGGAAGAGATCCGTCTCGTAGTTCGTCTCGGCCCCTTGAGACAGCGCCGTCACCCTGTCAAAGCCCATCCCGGTGTCCACGTGGCGGGCCGGCAGCGGCTCCAGCTTGCCCGCCGCATCCCGGTTGTACTGGATAAAGACCAGGTTCCAGATCTCCACAAAGCGCCTGCAGTCGCCGTTCACCTGGCAGGTATGGGACGGATCCGCCTGCTTGTCGCAGTACTCGATGCCCCGGTCAAAGTGGATCTCGGAGCAGGGTCCACACGGGCCTGTCGGGCCCATCGACCAGAGGTTGTCCTTGCGCCCACTGAATATCACGTGGTCACGCGCGATGTCGGTTTCCGTCTGCCAATAGCCCAGCGCCTCCTCATCCGTTCCCAGGTCGCCCTGATCGTCCTGGAACACAGTTGACCAGAGCCGGTCCTTCTCCATAGCCCATGTGCCGGTGAGTAGCTCCCATGCCCAACGGATGGCCTCGCGCTTGTAATAGTCCCCGAAGGACCAGTTGCCCAACATCTCAAAGAAGGTGTGGTGAAACGCCGAACGGCCGACTTCCTCCAAGTCATTCAGGTGGCCCGAGACGCGCATGCACTTCTGGGCATCTGCCACACGCACATGGCGGGGCTCTTCCAGCCCAAGGAAGTAGCTCTTGAACTGGTTCATGCCGGCATTGGTCAGCAGCAGGGTGGGGTCGCCCACCGGCACCAGCGGGGCACTCGGGACGATCGTGTGCCCTCTGCCGGCGAAAAAGTCGAGAAAGCTCTGGCGCACCTCGGCGCCGGTCATCCGTTTCATCTGTTATCCTTCGGTCAGTATTGCGTCAACTGCGCGGGCCTACGGAATGGTCACAGTACCGCACGTGACCCGGTTCTGGGCCGGGTCATACAGGTATCCCACCTTGACCACGTCTGTGACGCAAATCTCGAAAGCGCCGGCCGTCCGCGACTTGGTCCGGAAGCTGGCGAGGCCTTTTGCACTGGTCAGTGCCTGCTGGGGCACCACGCTGCCGTTGGGCAGGGTCCAGTCGGCGCTCACCGTCGCACCGCTCACAAACAGCCCGGCCTCGTCTGCGATGCGAACACTGCCCGTAACCACGTAGCGTCCACCACCTTGGTCGACGTACTGCACCCTGATGGCCTGCACGTGGACCTTGGGTAGCGATTCGGGTAGTAGGGCGCAGTCCTGCACTGTCGCCGGCCCATCCGCGACCTGCACGGTCCACGTCTGCTCGACATAGCCTTCCGCGCTGCAACGCACCGTGTAGGTGCCGGGCAAGAGCAGGCGGTGATAGTCTCCGACCTGCGGGTCGGTGCCCATCGGCTTGCTGAACTCCAGCACATCCACCGTGGCATCGAGCGGCAGCCCGGTCAGCGCGTCGGTCACGAGCCCGCGCACGCCCATCAGGGAGCGCTGCATCCACCACAGCATCGCATCCTTGTTGTTGGTCCAGTAGGTGTCCATCTGGTTGTACGGAGGCGGTTGCGAGTTCGAGACCTCGATTGTCACGTGGTGCTCGTTGTGCCAGTGATAGGCCCAGTCCTGCATTCCTCCCCGGATGATGTACCACTCCCAGCCGCGCGTGATGCCGTGGGAGAACCCTCCGTTCCAGATCTGCGAGTTGCGCGAGGAATAGCCCTCGCCATACTCGAGGTAGAGCGCATCATCCGGCGCATAGTCCGGAGGGTTCGGCACACTGTCCCACGGCACATTCACGACGAGCGCCCCAGAATGGTAGTTCGCCCCCATCGTCAGGCTGTGGCCGTAGGAAAAGCTCATCGCTGCTTGGGTCTCGGGCTCGCGCCCGGCGGGATCGTCCACCGGGTCTGTGACCCGGTCGGGAAAGTCGCGGTTCAGGTTCACGCCATGTGCGTTGGAATAGCTTCCCGCCATGTATCCGTCTGGATTGAAGAGAGGAAAGAGCCAGATCTCCATGCCGTTCACAATGGTCGTCAGCGTGGGATCGACGCCATAGTTGGCGGTCAGGAGCTCGGCCAGGCGCAGGCACAGCTCGGCACCCACCGGCTCGGTGCCGTGCATCGTGCTCACATAGCGAAACTCGGGCTCGTTCTCTTCCACGTCCGGATAGTCGGTGATCTTGAGCATCCATAGCTGCCGGCCCTGGACCGACTGCCCGATCGAGACCATACGCACCAAGTTGGGATAGTTCGTGACGAGCGCCTGCATCCGCGCCACCCACTGATCGTAGGTCGGCCAGCCACTCGGCTGCTCGGTGCCTGGGCCATAGAGACGCCATGCTCGCAGGGCCTCATTGGGGATCGCCTGGGCGACCAGTCCCTCCTGCCCGAGAGACACGACTTCGGACGGACTCACATAGACCGTCGCGATCAAGGGCACAAAGGGCGTCCCCGGCTGTGCATAGCCCCCGGTCTCGAGCTCCAATTGGGCTATGTCGATGTTCAGCTCGACCAGGCGCTCCAGGTCCGCAGGCGTCGACAGACGCACCTGCGCCGGATAGCGGTCCGAAAAGGGGAAGGGCTCTGGTGTCACAACTGCGGGCCTCTGGAGTGCGTGGCCCATGACCGGCCAGCCCGCCAGGCCGGCAAGGAGCGAACAGAGAACGACGGCAAACCAGACACGTGAACGTGGTTTCCTCACGGCGACCCCCCTCTAGCCTCTGATCGGCGCTCTCGGCGCCACCGGTCGGGATTATACCCGCTAAGCCAGAGCGAAGCAAATGCCCTGCACACTCCAAACGGGTCAGGCCCGAGGCCGGTTTGACAACGGGCACGCAGGCAACTATAATGACAGGCGCCCCGGCCGGAAGCTCTGCCGGGAGCTTTTCCAAGGGAGGAAACGTGCGATGACGAGAAAGGCGTTCCGATGCCTGCTGGGGCTCTTTTGCTTTGGCCTGCTCCTGACCATGGCTCTCCCCGCAGGTGCTGATACCCAGGAGCAATGGCTCCCCTTTGACGGCATCTCCCCTGTCGCTCAGCCGGTTATGAGCGTGCTCCGGGCCGACGGCAGCGCGGTCGACCTCCACGCCGGCCTGCCGGGCGTCTGGGCCACCGACATCCAGGCTGGTGGCCAGGACTATTCACGGCTCTACGGCGACGGATACGGCCACTCCACCAAGGTGGGGATGCCCGACCTGCCCGTTCTGCGCCGGGACGTCGAAATCCCGTTCGGCGCCCAGGTCACGGTCGAGTTGCTCTCGGCCGACTACACGGACTACTCACTGGCCGACCTGGACCTCCACCCCATCGTCCCCGTCCAGCCGCCCCTCCGCAAGACCGAAGAGGCTGAGCAGAACGCCGCCTTCCAGGTCAACGACGAGTTCTATGCTTCGGGCGGGTTCTATCCCCTCGCTCCGCTCGCCCTTGGCCAAGCCTACACCGTCCGCGGGCACCGCGCCCAGCCGGTCGAGGTGTGGCCCGTCGCCTACAACCCTGCTGCCGGGACCCTGCGGCTCTATCACTCCGTTACCTTCCGCCTCCGCCTGACTGGGAGTGACACAGGACTCACGCAGGCCATGTCAGAGCGGTACGCCTCTGCCGCCTTCGAAGCACGACTGGCAGGCCAGCTCCTCAACTACAACCAGGGACGCGGGGCGGGCCAGCTGGCGCAGGACGACGCGGACGGCTACCTGATCATCACCGCCGACGCCTACTACGATAATATGCTGCCCTTCGCCGGCCTCAAGGAAAGCCGCGGCTACGACGTCACTATGACCAAGACCTCCGAGATCCCCAACGGAGGTACGACCGCCGGAATCAAGGCCTACATCCAGACTGCCTACGACACCTGGCCGGTGCCGCCCGCCTATGTGCTGCTCGTCGGCGACACCAACACAATCCCTACCTATACCGGCACAGTCATCGGCACGTCGACGGACCTCTACTACGGCTGCATGGACGGGTCCAGCGACTGGCACCCCGACATGGGGCGTGGCCGCTTCCCCGTTCGCTCCGCGGCTCAGACCACGTACATGGTCGACAAGTACCTGGCCTATGCGAATCTCACCGGACAGGAACCCTGGATCAAGGCTGCCTCCTTCCCGACCACCTGCGACAACTACACGGTCGGAGAGGCCACGCAGAACTATGTCATCAACAGCTACACGCTGCCCAACGGCTACACCGGTACCTTCCCCAACAACCCGCAGCCGGGAGGCGACAAGCTTTATTGCGTCACCTATGGAGCGGATCACCAGGACCTGATCAGTGCATTCAACCAGGGACGCTGGGCGATCATCTATACGGGCCACGGCAGCTACAGCGGCTGGGAGATGGACTTTACACCGACAGACGTCCGAAACCTGACCAATGATGGCATGTTCCCCTTCGTCGCCAGCCACGCCTGCCTCAGCGGCGACTTTGGCCAGACCGAAGTCTTCGGCGAGACCTGGGTGTTGCAGCAGAACAAAGGAGCGCTCGCCTACTGGGGGTCTTCGACCTACAGCTACTGGGACGAAGACGACATCCTCGAGCGTAGGATGTTCGACAACCTCTTTGGTGCCGATCCCCATCCTACCGTGGCAACGATGACCGACGCAGGCTTGGTCGGAGTCGAGGGCGCCTACCCCGGCAGCGCCCGGTACTACTGGGAGACCTACAACGTCCTTGGCGACCCTGCCGTCAAGCTCTTCCTGGAGCCTGACCTTCCCACCTTCACCCTGGCAGTCGACCCATCCGAGCACGAAATCTGCACCAGCGGTACGGTCCACTCCACGGCCACCGTCGGGTCCATCATGAACTACAACGGTACGGTCGGGCTGAGCACTGAAGCCCTGCCGAGCGGCATCACCGCAACCTTTGCGCCCGCCTCTGCGCCGGCGCCTTACACTTCGGACTTGGCCCTCGGCGTCGCCGCCGGGACACCCGCCGGTGAGTACGACATCACGGTACTGGCAAGCGACGGCTCGCTCACGCTCGACCAACTCCTCGCACTGCGGCTCCGCACGGGCGCGCCGGTCGCTCCCGCTCTCGTGGCACCCTCAGACGGTGCAACCGGCCAGGCCCTCGTGCCGATGCTCGACTGGGATGGCGCTCCCCAGGCCACGACATACAATCTCCAGCTCGACAAGAGCCCGCTCTTTGCGAACCCGGTCCTGGACGTCACGGACATTGCCGATACCGGCTACGCCACGACCGCACCTTTGGACGGGGGTGCCTGCTACTGGTGGCACGTGCAGGGCGAAAACGCCTGCGGCACGGGTGCATGGGCTTCTCCCTTCCACTTTGCCACCGTCGCCCTGACCAATGGTTTCTACGATGACATCGAATCGGGCAGCGGCCAGTGGACCCACCAGGCCACCCAGGGCGTGGACCATTGGGCCGTTTCGACGGCCCAATCCCACAGCCCCACGCATTCCTGGTTCGTGCCGGATGACTCGGTCGTCACCGACACCCGCCTCTGGAACACCACCGCCGTGCCCGTGGGCCCCGGGAGCGTTCTCACCTTCTGGCACCGATACCAGTTCGAAGGCACCGACTACGATGGCTCGGTGCTGGAGATTTCGACGGACGGCGGCCAGTCATGGACTGACCTGGGCAGCTACATCACCGCCAACGGCTACAACGGCGCGGTGAACACCTGCTGCAGCAACCCCCTCGGGGGCCGCCAAGCGTGGACCGGCGATCTGACCACCTGGACCGAGGTCAGCGTGAACCTCAGTTCCTTTGCGGGCCAGAGCGTCCAGATCCGCTGGCGGCTGGGGTGTGACTCGTCTGTGTCCGACACGGGCTGGTACATCGACGACGTCCAGATCACCACGCCGATGCCTCCCAACCCTGCGCCCACCCTCGTCAGTATCGCGCCAAACTCGGGCCCGCCGGACGCCAACACGCCGGTCACCGTGACGGGCACCAACTTTGCCGGCGTTCCCAGCCTGAGACTGGGCAGCACCTGGCTGCACAACGTTGTGCTGGTGAGCCCGACCCAGATCACGGCCGTGGTGCCCTCCGGCATGGCAGCAGGCACCTACGACCTGGTCCTCTACAATGGTGACTGCCAGCAAGCCTCCCTGCCCGGTGCCTTCACCGTGACATCTGGGGGGATCATGCACGTGAAGGCGATCAAGATGGTCTACCAGGACGCGGGCAGCGGGCGCTACGCGGTCGACGGCCAGGTGCAGATCACGGACCTGAGCCACGTGCGTGTGGCAGGTGCCACGGTCACGGTCGAATGGACCCTGCCCGACGGGTCCCACCTGACGAAGCAGGCGGTGACACGCGCCACCGGCATTGCTCCCTTCCGAGCCAAATCCACGCTGACCGGCACGTACCAGATATGCGTGACTGACGTCACCAAAGCAGGCTACACCTACGATCCGAACCAGAACCACGTGACCTGCAAGACGATCACCGTTCCATAGCACAAAGGCAGAAGGCGGGCCGGGCTTGAGAGCCCGGCCCGCCCCGCCCGGGCGCAGTGTAGGGCCTTGTGCCCATGTTTCATGGGAGACCCATCCTTGACCAGGCAACTTATCGTCAACGCCGATGACTACGGCCGAACGCCGCAAGTTTCGCGCGGCATCCTCCAGGCACACCGGCAGGGGATCGTGACCAGCACCACAGTCATGATCAACCAACCGGATATCGAGACCCAGCTCGCCGAGGCGCTCGACTGCCCTGCCCTGGGCATCGGCCTGCACCTCGTCTTTACCGCGTGGCGCCCGGTCCTGCCACCCGACCAGGTACCCGGCCTCGTCGACGAAGAGGGCCGCTTCCTGGAGCAGCACACGGTGTGGGCCCGGGCGGAAAGCATCCCCATCGCACAGCTCCGCGCCGAGCTTACCGCGCAGATGGAGCGCTTCGTCGCGCTCGCCGGCCGCCCACCCGACCACCTCGACTGCCACCACTTTGTCCACCTCTACCCTCCCTTCTTCCAGGTATATGCCGACCTGGCCTCCGATCACGGATTGCCCCTGCGCGTGCCCTTCCCGCCCGAGACCGAGTTCCCTCGGGCAGTCAGGACCCTTCCTTTCCTCGAGGGCTTTCCTCGCGACCTGGTCCGGGGCATGATTGCCACGAATAGCGCGCTTCTGAAGGCACGCCGCCTCGCCCATCCCGACTACTTCATAGGCACCTTCTTCGGCCGGGAGGCACTTGCCGTCGACAACCTTGCTGCCCTTCTCGAAGGCCTACCCGAGGGCACCAGCGAGCTGATGTGCCACCCGGGGTATGCGGACGGCGCGCTTTCTTCCAGCTCCTATCGCCAGGAGCGCGAGACGGAGGTTGCGCTCCTCACTCATCCTTCCACAATCGAGCGCGTTCGTACGCTCGGGGTCGAGCTGGTCACCTTCGGAGTACTCAAGCAGACGTAGGCACCTTCGCTCTGCCCCTTGCTTGCAGGTCACACCCCTTTGCCCCGCGTCCCCTTTGGCTGTATACTCCACCCGGTTGACTCGTCTCAAGGAGCATGAAATGCGCGAGATCACAATTGCCGTAGTCCAGATGGCCCCCAAGCTGGGGAAAGTGGAAGAGAACCTGAGCACGATGGTCAAGCTCGTCGACAAGATCTGCACCGAGCAGAAGAAGGTCGACTTGATCGTCTTTCCGGAGCTGGCGACGACGGGCTACGAGCTCGGGCCTGCCTTCACCGATGTCGCCGAGCGCTTGCCCGGCCAGAGTGTCCATCTGCTTGCGCAACGCGCGATCGACTACTCCACGCACATCCTCTTCGGCCTCGTTTCCAAGGAGAAGGTCGAGTCCATCATCTACAACTCCGCCGTGCTCATCGGCTCCGAAGGAGAGGTGCTGGGCGTATACCACAAGGTTCACCTACCCGGGGAGGAACGGATTGCCTTCCGTGCCGGCTACCGGTTACCGGTATTCGAAACAGACTTTGGCCAGGTGGGCGTCCTGCTAGGTTGGGACCTGGCGTTTCCCGAGGCAGCGCGCAGCCTGGCGCTCGACGGCGCGGAGCTGCTGTGCGTGTGCGCGAGCTGGACCCAATCACCAGACCAGGACCAGGAAGTTGCAGTGGACGAATGGCGCACCTATGTCCACGCGCGCGCCTTGGAGAACTCGCTCTATGTGGCTGCCAGCAACCGCATCGGCGAGGAGTATACCTACCGCTTCTTCGGCGACAGCCGGATCGTCGGTCCGCGCGGTGAGACCTACGTCTATATCGAGGAAGAGGAAAGCGCCTACGCCGTGGCGACAATCGACCTGGATGCCATTCGCAAGACCCGCGAAGAGCTGCAGCATATCCAGTGCCGCCAGCCCCAGGCATACCGCAACCTTGTGCGCAAATACTAGGCCGCACCGGGGCAGATGATCCGGGAGGCGCCATGAGCTGCGACCAACCCCCCGATGGGCGAAGGTCTCTGACCGAGCCCCCCCGCTACGAGCTTCTCCACAGGCAGACACTCTGGGAGAGCCCGTGGTATAGCCTCCGGCAGGACCTGCTGCGCGATGACGAAGGGCGCGAGTTCACCTACACCGTCGTCGAGCATATCGGGTCTGTCGCCATCCTTCCGCTCACGCGTGAAGGCCAGGTAGTGCTCATTCACAACTACCGGTACCCGGTCGGCGGCTACTGCTACGAGATTCCGGCGGGCGGGCTGGGCTCGGATTCCACGCCGGAGGCGGCTGCCACACGCGAGCTCGAAGAGGAAGTTGGGGGGCACGCCGGCGAACTCCGCTACATCGGGTGGTTCTACCCATCCAACGGCATATCCAGCGAGAAGGCCCACATCTTCCTGGCGACAGATGTGGAGCTGGGCGATACACGCCGGGAGCCAACCGAACGGATGGAGATCCGGCTGGTTTCTCCGGACGAGGCACTTCGGATGGTTCGTGCGGGCGAGATCACCGACGGGCGTGCCGCCATTGCGCTCCTCTGGTGCGAGCCGCTCTTGCGCTAGGGGTCGCCTTGCCTATTCCTACCAACCAGCCAATCATCGCCATCCGCGGGCTGCGCCACACCTATGGCGCCGAGTCGGCCGGCCCAATCCAGGCACTGGATGGCATCGACCTGGACGTCCTCCCGGGCGAGTACCTGGCGATACTCGGCCACAACGGCTCTGGCAAGTCCACCCTAGCCCGCCATTTGAACGTGCTCTTGCGACCCACGGCCGGTGAGGTCTGGGTCAAGGGCATGGACACTCGCCTTCCGGAGAACACCTGGGCCATCCGGCGCTCGGTAGGAATGGTGTTCCAGATCCCCGACAACCAGATCGTCGCCAGCATCGTCGAGGAAGATGTAGCCTTCGGCCCAGAGAACCTCGGCGTGCCCGAAGAGGAAATCCACCAACGCGTGGAATGGGCACTGGGGGCAGTCGGCATGCTGGACCTCCGGCACCGCGAGCCACACCGCCTATCCGCGGGGCAGAAGCAGCGAGTGGCTCTCGCCGGCGCCATGGCCATGAAGCCGGACGTCCTTGTCCTGGACGAGGCCACCTCGATGCTCGACCCCGAAGGCCGCCGCGAGGTCCTTGCTGCTGTGCACAGCCTGAACGAGCAGGGGATCACCGTCGTCGCCATCACTCACCTCATGGATGAGGCGACAGAAGCCGGGCGCGTCATCGTGCTGCAGGCTGGCAAGATCGTGCTGGAAGGCACGCCGCGCCAAGTCCTGACTCGGGTGGAAGAGATGCGACGATTGCAGCTTGACGTGCCGCAGGCCACCGAGCTAGCGTACCTGCTCCACCAACGCGACCCTTCATTCCCGAACGATCTCTTGACCGTTCGCGAAGTCGTCGACGCCGTTCGTCGGCGCGCACCGGCACGCGCATGACAGTAGGAGCACGTCACCCAATGAGCGCCCAGCCGATCATCCAGATCTCGGACCTGCACTATACCTACCTGCGCGGAACGCCCCTTGCGGTGACCGCATTGCGCGGCGTGAGCCTGGTGGTACACCGAGGCGAGTCAGTGGGCATCATCGGCCGCGCTGGGTCCGGCAAGTCCACCCTCGTGCAGCACTTCAACGGCCTCCTGCGACCAGGCGGCACCGCTCAAGTGGTGGTCGCCGGCCAGGACTTGGGCGATCCCAAGGCAGATCTGCGGCGGATCCGCCAGCAGGTCGGATTGGTGTTCCAGGTCCCGGAGCAGCAGCTCTTCGAACGCCTCGTGGGCGACGATATCGCCTTTGGCCCCAAGAAGCTGGGACTGGAGCGACCCGAGCGGCGCGAGCGTGTGCGCTGGGCAATGGAGATGGTCGGGCTGGATTTCGAAGCTTTCAAAGACCGCTTCACCGTCTCTTTGAGCGGCGGAGAGATGCGCAAGGTCGCCCTTGCGGGCGTGCTTGCACTCAGGCCGGAGGTGTTGATCTTGGACGAATCTACCTCAGGCCTCGACCCGCGCAGCCGGCGCGAGATGCTCGCCAGGTTCAGTGCCCTGCACCGCGACCAGGGTCTCACCCTGGTCTTTGTCTCTCCCAGCATGGAAGAGATCGCCGGCCTGGTAGACCGGATCTATGTCATGGAACAGGGCCGAGTGGCGCTGCACGGGCCCACGCGCGAGGTGTTTGCGCAAGCCGAGGTACTGCGGCAATGCGGCCTCGACGTGCCACAAGTAACGGCCATTGCGCACGAGTTGGCAGCCCTTGGCCTGGTGACTGGCGCCGCCCCACTGAGCGTCGCCGAAGGGGTGGAGGTGCTGTGGGCTGCCCTTGGCCACTAGCCGCCTCCGGGGACAAGATCCGCTCCGGCGACTGACAACATATGGAGAACTTCGAGCTCCTCCGTTATGTCACCATCGGCCAGTACATCCCCGGGGATTCCGTAGTCCACCGGCTGGATCCCCGGACCAAGATCTCGGCGTTTCTCTTCCTTACCCTCGCCGTGACCTTCAGCCGCTCATACGTGGCCAACATTGTCCTTCTGGTTGTCGCACTCTGTCTCGTGCTGGCAGCACGCATCCCAGTTCGCTACCTCTTGGCCGGTCTGCGACCCGCCATCCCGTTTATCCTGCTCCTGGCACTGATGCAGCTCCTGTTCTACGGGAACGCCTACGTGCCCTACCGCCAAGAAACCATCACCCTGTGGCGATGGGGCTGGATCCATGTCACCAACGGGTCTGTCCAGGCGGTCATTGTCTCGATGTCGCGCTTCATAGAGCTCCTCTTCCTGACCAGCCTCCTGACCAATACCACGCGCCTCACCGACCTGACCCACGGCATTGAGGCGATGCTGCGGCCCTTTGGCCGGCTGGGCCTTCCGGCGCACGAGCTATCCTTGGTCGCAACGATAGCGCTGCGCTTTCTTCCCCTCCTCGCCGAGCAGCTCGAGAACATTCTGAAAGCCCAAGCGTCGCGCGGCGCACCCATCGCGCAGCGCGGAAGGCTGCAATTCATAGCCACTGCCCGCCAGGTCGCCGTTCTGATCGTGCCCCTCTTTCTCGACGCCTTTCGGCGGGCTGAGGACCTGATCTTGGCCATGCAAGCCCGGTGCTACATCGGTGGTCGGGGCCGTACGACCTACGTAAGGCTGCACTTTGCGCGCGTCGACTACCTGGTCTATGCGCTGACGCTCGCCTTCTCGGCGGCGGTGCTGATTCTGCGGAATTGGTTCCCGGTCTAGCAGGCGCCGGGCGGTATCGGCTTCGATCCAGGGTTGTGGTGTCCGCTGTTGTATGCTAGACTCGCGAAGGAAGGAGACAGGATTGTGAAAGAAGGAGCCTTGCCCGTACGCAAGATCGTCATTGCTGGCGTGCTGTCCGCCATCGCTATTCTGCTTGGCTGGACCCGCCTTGGATTCATCACCGTGCCCACCGTCGTCGCCGATGCCACCATCATGCACGTTCCCGTGATCGTCGGTGGGGTAATGGAAGGCCCGGTCGTAGGCACGATCGTCGGCCTCATCTTTGGCATCTTTAGCTTCATCCAGGGTACCATCCCGGCCTTCAAGGACCCGCTGGTAGCCATCCTGCCTCGGCTGCTGATCGGCGTTGCTGCCTGGCTGGCGTATGTCGCCCTCAAGCGCGTCAACCAGTACGTCGCCGTGGTCGTGGGCGCCGTGGTCGGCAGCCTGACCAACACCGTCGGCGTCCTCGGCATGGGCGTGCTGCGGGGATACTGGCCGGCCGGTCCCGCGGTCGCGGTCGGCGTGGCGCAGGGCATCCCCGAAGCGATCCTCGCAGCTCTGATCACGACGGCCATCGTCGTTGTCTGGAAGCGCATCGACACCGGCCGCGCCGAAGCCAAGATGTAGCAGGAGCATGCCATGAGCACGAAGCTTGTCGTCGTCGCCGGCAACATCGGCACCGGCAAGACCTCCCTTACCGAGCGCCTGGGCGCCCGCCTCGGCTGGCGTACCAGCTTCGAGTCAGTCGCAGACAACCCGTACCTGGCCGATTTCTATGGGGACATGAGGCGGTGGTCGTTCCACCTGCAAGTCTTTTTTCTCGGGCATCGTGCGCAGCAGCACCTCGCGCTGGCCCACTGCCCCGAGTCGGCGATCGCCGATCGCTCCATCTACGAAGATGCGCACATCTTTGCCCGTGCCCTGCACCACATGGGCAACCTGAGTGAGCGCGACTACCAGGCCTACCGGCGCGTCTTCGAACAGATCGTCTCCGGCCTGCCGCGGCCAGACCTGCTCATCTACCTACAGGCTCCTGTGCCGGTCCTCCTGGAGCGCATCGGCCGCCGCGGCCGCGACATGGAAAGCGGCATTTCCGCCGACTACTTGTCACTGCTGGAGAGCTTTTACGAGGAATGGATCCAAGCCTTTGATCTCTGCCCTGTGCTCGCCATTCGCACCCAGGACCTCGACTTTGTGCACAAGCCCAGGCACTTGAGCACCGTCATCCAGCGCATCCAGGACAAGCTCTCCGGCAAGGAAGAGCTCGTTTTCCCCAACCACTGAGCGGAGCCCTCTCCCCAACAGGGAAAGGGCTCCGATTGGGTCGCGTCCCTCTGTGTTGAACAAGGGAGCATGCGACGACGGCTAGTCTCCGAAACAGATCCCCATGTCGCGTGCCGTCAGCATCAGGTCCGAGTTGAGCGGCACCTTTTTCATGCGCCGGGTCGCCTCGACCAGCGGAACATACTTGACCCTGGGTGGGTCCAGGGCGACCATAATCCCACGCTGGCCTTCGTCAATCGCGCGAACGGCTGCCGCACCAAAGCGCAGCGCAATCAGGCGGTCGGTCGCCGTAGGGGAACCCCCACGAAGCAAGTGTCCCAAAACGACAAGCCGAGTCTCTTTCCCAGCTAGACTCTGCAGCTCGTCGGACACCTTTTCCCCGACGCCTCCCAGGCGCTCCGCCCGGCCGACTTCCTTCCCAGCGACCGTGACGGTCCCACCCTTAGGTACAGCTCCTTCTGCCACCACAACCAGTGAGAAAGTCCTCCCCTGCCGCTCCCGGTCCAGAATCTTCTGGGCGACTTTGTTGAGATCGTACGGGATCTCCGGGATCAGGATCACATCCGCAGAGCCGGCCACGCCACTCTCCAGGGCGATCCATCCCGCATAGCGGCCCATCACCTCCACGACGATCACTCGCTTGTGCGAGGCTGCCGTCGAATGGAGCCGGTCAAGGCACTCCACGGCAAAAGACACGGCAGTGTCAAAACCGAATGTGACCACCGTCTTGTCCAGGTCATTGTCAATCGTCTTCGGAACGCCGACGACCCACATGCCCCTTTCGGCCAGCACGTTCGCGATCTCCATCGATCCGTCGCCGCCGATCGAGATAAGGGCATCCAGCTCGTGGAGTCCAAAGCGCTGGATCAGCTCGTCGCTCCGGTCGATCTCTCTGAACTGCCCATCGACTCCTCGCACGGGGAAATGGAGAGGGTTGCCGCGGTTGGTCGTCCCCAGGATCGTCCCGCCCAGGTGGGTGATGCCGCGCACCGTGTCGCGAGTTAGGCGAAACAGGCCACCTTCCACATAGCGCTCGGGCATGAGCAGCCCGTTGAACCCCTCACGGATGCCATACACCTCCCAATCGCGGTTGATGGCAGCCAGCGTCGCGGCCCGGATCACGGCATTCAGGCCGGGCGCATCCCCTCCACCCGTGGTGATCGCGATCTTTCTCACCTTGACTGCACTGGAGCCCATTCTCCTCACCTCCACACGACAGGATAGCGCAATTGTATCACGTTCTGCGCGGCAGGTCCACTTGTCAGGAGCCCACTGGCACGCCTACCGGGCCGTTATCGGACCTCCGGCTCGCGTTCTTGCGTCATGACAGTGGTGTGGTATGATGTCAGGACTCAGTTCCAGACTTGTGGAGTCATATGCAACACCCATACGCCGGCAAGTTCGCACGCATCGATCTCTCTACGAGCCGCGTCCTCTTCGAGACGATCTCCGAGGCGGACGCACAGCCCTTCCTGCTCGGAAGCGGCCTGGCCGCGCGCATTCTCGACCGGGAGCTCGACCCTTCGCTTGACCCTCTGGATCCGGCGAGCCCGCTGCTCGTATTCAACGGGTTGCTCACCGGCACGATGGCGCCGACCGCCTGCCGGAGCAGTTGGTGTGGCCGCTCGCCCCTGACCGGCATCTGGAACGAGTCCAACATGGGCGGGCACTGGGGCGCCGAGCTCCGCTCTGCCGGGCTGGACGGCCTGATACTCACGGGGCGGGCAACCGCACCTGTCTACCTCTGGGTGAACGACGGCAAGCTCGAAGTCCGTCCCGCCGCCCACCTCTGGGGCATGGACCACTTCGAGACCTTCGATCGCCTGCGCGCAGAGACCGATCCCAAGGCCCAGGTAGCCTGCATCGGGCTCGCCGGCGAGAACCAAGTGCGCATGGCCGCCGTCATGCAGGGGGGACACGACCATGCGCGCGCCGCGGGGCGCGGCGGCATGGGCGCGCTTCTCGGCTCCAAGAATCTCAAAGCCATTGTCGGTACGCGGTTCCGAGCATCCCGGCTATGCCGACCCGGCAGGCATGCGAGCTTATGTCAAAACGCTGAACCAGTTCATCCAGGGCAACTCGGTCGGCATGTCCCAGCTTGGCACGCCGGGCGGCGTCATTGGCACCGAGCTGACCGGCGACATGCCCCTTCGCAATTGGACCTTGGGGAACTGGAAGGAGGGAGCCGCGCGGATCTCGGGCCAGCGCATGGCCGAGACGATCCTGGAGCGCCATACCCGCTGCTTTGCCTGCCCGATCGGCTGCGGCATGAACGTGCGCATCCCAGAAGGTCCCTACGCCGGCATCTGGGGCCACGGGCCAGAGTACGAGACGTTGGCCGGCTTTGGCGGAAACTGCCAATGTGATGATCTGAACGCCATCACCGCGATGAACGACCTCTGCAACCGCTACGGCCTGGACACCATTAGCACCTCCTCCGCCATTGCCTTTGCCATGGAAGCCTACGAGCGCGGCCTGATTAGCAAGTCCGGCACGGGCGGGCTGGACATGGCCTGGGGCAACGTTGAGGCCATGATCGAGGCCGTCCACGCCATCGCGCGGCGCCAGGGCATCGGCGCCCTGCTGGCGGACGGCGTGCGAGAAGCTGCCCGGCGGCTCGGCCCAGAGGCCGAGCCGATGGCCATCCACGTCAAGGGCATGGAAATCCCCTACCATGATCCTCGCGCTTTTGTCAGCATGGCGGCCAACTACGCCACGGGCGCGCGCGGCGCCTGCCACCTAGAGGCAATCTCCTATTGGGTCGGATACGGCGTGCGCTTCCCCGGCTGGTACGACCCGGCCGAGTGGGAGGATCACGACAGCGACGGCAAAGCCCAGGTGGCCGTGGACTTTCAGAACTACGTGGGCGTCTACAACCCTCTCGGTCTCTGCAAGTTCATCGGCAAAGGCCGCGTCACACCGCAGCAGATTGCCGAGCTGGTACACCATGCCACGGGCTGGGCCTGGACGGCGGAGGATGTGCTCCAGACAGGCGAGCGCATCTTTAACCTCAAGCGCCTTATCAACCTGCGCTTGGGCATCACCCAGGCAGACGACACGCTTCCCGCCCGGCTTCTGACACAACCACGCCCCACAGGCGGTGCCGCCGGCGTCCTGCCAGACCTCGCGCTCCAGCTATCGGACTACTACCGGCTGCGCGGCTGGACGCCTGAGGGCGTACCAACCTCGGAGCGGCTGGCATTCCTGGGACTCGTATGAGGTTCGTCGTCCCCGGCCGCCTTTGCCTCTTCGGCGAGCATTCCGACTGGGCCGGCGGCTACCGGCGTGACAACCCGGCCCTCGAGAAGGGCTACACTCTGATCTGCGGCACCGATCAGGGCATCTATGCCGATGTCCAGCGCCACCCTAGGGCGCTGGTCCTCACCGCCACCACATCCTCAGGCGAGCGCCAAGGACCGCTCTCGCTCCCCCTCGACGCAGATCGTCTCCTGGCCGAGGCGCAGCAGGGCGGCTTCTGGAGCTACGTCGCCGGCACGGCCTACCAGGTCATTACCCGCTACCGCGTTGCCGGGCTCGTGCTGGACAACTATCGCACCACACTGCCGGTCCGCAAGGGCCTTTCCTCCAGTGCCGCGATCTGCGTCCTGACGGCGCGCGCCTTCAACGAGCTGTATGGGCTCGGGCTAACCGTCCGCGACGAGATGGAGCTGGCCTACCTGGGGGAGACGACCACCCCATCGCGCTGCGGGCGCATGGACCAGGGATGCGCCTTCGGTGAGCGACCTCTCCTCATGACGTTTGACGGCGACGACCTGACCGTCGCCGAGCTGACCGTCGGGGGCGAGATCCACCTGCTTCTCGTCGATCTGGGCGCCCAGAAGGACACACCGCGCATCCTGCGGGACCTGAACCGCTGCTACCCTGTTGCCCAGGGAGACATGGAGCGCGGCGTTCAACAGGTTCTCGGCCCGATCAACAAGAGGATCGTCGCCCGAGCGGTCGGCGCGATCAGGGCAGGCAACGCCCAGTGGGTCGGCGCTCTCATGACCGAAGCACAATCCTTTTTCGACCGCTACGCACTGCCGGCCTGCCCCGGTGAGTTGATCGCCCCCATGCTGCACTGGGTGCTGAACCACCAGGCGATTGCGCCCTTCGTCTGGGGTGGCAAGGGCGTCGGCTCGCAGGGAGATGGCGCCGCCCAGTTCGTCGCCCGCAGTCAGGCGGACCAACAGGCAGCCGCCGAGACCGTGCGCCGTGATCTCGGCTTGTCCTGCCTCACCCTGACGCTGCGCGCCACCGCGGGCGGACACGGATAGCGCGCAATGGCAGAGCAATTCGGCCGGCTGATCGAGCGACTGACCGCCTACTCGTCGCCCTGCGCCTTCAACCAGTACCGCCAGGTCCACGCCGGCCTGGATCGCCCTGGCGCAGATGAGATTCGCCTCGGCAACTTGCGCTGCTACATCGAGTTCTTTGCCGAGGCACGCTTTCTCCTCATCGGCGAGGCGGCCGGCTACGCCGGCTGTCGTTTCTCGGGCATTCCCTTCACGTGCGAAGCGCAGATCGTCGGGCCGGCAGCCCTCTCTTGGACGGCCGGACTGGATCTGCGGGCCAGCAGCGAGAGGGAGAGCCCCTGGGAGGAAGATCGGCCAAGGTTGTCTGGGGAACACTGGGCGCGCGCCGGGATTGCCTCCTATGGAACGCCTTCCCCTGGCATCCCTGCTGCGCGGCCAATCCCCTCTCCAATCGAGCCCCCGGGCGCGAAATCCAGGCCGGTATCGAGGTGCTTGGCATGCTGCTGGCCCTCTTCCCCGGTGCGAAGCCGGTGGCGGTGGGCCGCGTCGCACACCACGCCCTCGCCGAGCTGGCAACCTCCGCACCCTACATCCGCCATCCATCACACGGCGGCCGGCACGCCTTCGAGGCCGGTCTCGCCGCACTCTAGAAGAACCTTTGGGAGGAGTCACGTGGGAAAAGAAGTCATCGCTACCGACCAAGCACCGGCCGCCATCGGCCCCTATTCCCAGGCAATCCGCATAGGCGACCTGATCTACACGGCCGGCCAGTTGGGCCTTGTCCCTGCCACGAAGCAACTGGCCGGACCCGACGTCGAGAGCCAGACCAAGCGGGCGCTGGAGAACCTGCAGGCGGTCCTCGAGGCCGCCGGCTCCTGCCTCGAGCACGTGGTCAAGACCACCGTCTTTGTGACCGACCTGGGCGAATTCGCACGCATGAACGCCGTCTACGCCACCTTTTTCACCGACACGCCACCTGCGCGTTCGACCGTGCAGGTCGCTGCCCTGCCGGCCGGCGGCCGCGTCGAGATCGAGGCAGTTGCCATTGCCTGTGATTGCGAATGCGATTGCGAGTGCAGCGAGGAGGAGTGCAACTGCAGCTAGCCTAGGACGGCTTGGGCCGAAGCGGGCAGGAAATCAGCAGGCCGCCGGTAAGTGTACCGGCGGCCCGTGCTACGCCATAGGCTGCGTGTGGCGAGGGGGAGATTTGAACTCCCAACCAAGGGCTTATGAGTCCCCTGCTCCACCATTGAGCTACCTCGCCGGGTCCCTATACACGACGGCAGATGGCTTGGTCTGCCATCTGCCATCAGGTAGCGGGGGAAGGATTCGAACCTTCGACCTTTGGGTTATGAGCCCAACGAGCTGCCTCTGCTCCACCCCGCATCGTGGGGCGCAGTATACTCGACCTTCGCCGGCCCGTCAACTTCCGGTGCAGCTATGGCGGGTTGCTCACATAGCGCACCGGGCCGAGCCTAACCCCCGGCAAATGCCGAAAGCGTAACGAATGTCACAAACAGCCAGGCGGCGACGGACAACACGACAAACCCGGTCCCTCCCAAGATCAGCCGCAGCCACAACCGGCGCCGGATGGTGGGATCGAGGGCAGCCGGCGCGGGGGGCAGCGCCGCTGCTGCGGGACTGGCCCCGAGCGGAGGAGGGGGCAGAACCGGCTCTTCGACCTTATCCTGCCGCACCAGGGCTAGGTCGTGCAGGCGTTCTTCCGCCTCTCCGCGCAGCGCGAGGTCCGTGCCCTGGGCGGCAGCCTTGAGCGCTTGGGCAGCCAAGTCCAGGCGCCCCTTGGCCCAGTAGGCCAGCCCCAGGTTATAGTGCGCCAGGGAAAGCCCAGGGCTGTGAGCAAGCGCCTGCCGGTAACGCGCGATGGCTTCGTCGAGCTGGCCATCGCGGTGGTACTCGAGACCTATGTCAAAGTGGATTTGGGCAGGGCTGCGGTTGCCTTCTCCCGTCTGACTGGGCACTGCCACTGAAGGCCCCAGATTGCGCATACTGCGACCCCGGCCGACAGAGTGCCTGATGGCCGCGACCAGGCTGAACAGCGCATTGAACCCGTCCAGCGGTGGCAAAGGAATAAGGTTGAACAGGGCCAGCAGCAGGTTCACCGACACCATGTAGTACGATAGCGCGACCACAAGGCCGTGCAGATCGAACGCCACGTCCGCGGTCACCATGTAGCGCACCACGTCGTCCCACGGCACGCCCGCAGCCATCCCCACGACGAAGCCCACCAGGCTCAGCCCCACGAGGGAAGCCAGCGCGATCAGCAGATTCGATAGCGACCCGGCAATCGAGACAAGGAACATCCCGAATGCCTGGTTTCGCATTCGGAAGCGCGCTGGATCTACGGAGACAGGCTTGGCCCAGCCAATACCGAGCAGCATGAAGGCAATCATCCCAGAAACGGAAACGTGTCGCAGCGGATTGAAGCTCAGGCGCTTCCGGGCTACCTGGCTCGTGTCCCCCAGAAGATACGCCACCAGTGCATGCGCCAGCTCGTGAACGCTGAACCCCACCACCAGCGCCGGCAGGAGCCACAGCCTTGTCCAGGTTGGAGGCCAGCCCATGTCGCCCTAGCCTCCCTGTCCAAGCTCTGCTGCCGGGAAGGCAAAGTGCCGGACCGCATGGTCCAGCAGATCCTCTTCGCGGAACAGCCCGACGTGAAGGGTGTGCTCTCCAGGCTCAGCATCGGCGCGCAGGTGCATGATCTTGTCGAGCGCCGGCTGGTGGTTGTGGATCACCTGCACACTGCACAGCTCCTTGCCCTCCGGCCCGACGATCACCATCTCCACCGAGAGTGGCTCTGGGCCGAGCACCAGGTCGACGGCCACGTCCACGCGGCGCTTGTCCAGCGCACGAACGCCCACGCACTCGATTCGCGCCGCTCCCGGTGCGCCCCGCATTGTGCTCTCCGAGCTGTGAGCCGTCGACAAGGATCTCTCCGTTCCAGGATCGAACCTATCTCGTTGCCTGGTCAAGCCCTGAAGGCGCTACGACGTGGATCGTCCCTAGAGGCATGGTTGCCCCCAGCGAGAAGACACCACGGCGCACAGGCAGCCAGGACCCATCTGTCTGCCGGCGGCCAACCGCCAGGTTGTAGATCCCAGGCTGCGGCACCGGCAACGCATCGGCAACACGTACCGCCTGTCCGGGTTCAAGGGTGAGAGACACCGCACCCATCGGCGTCTCGGATACCACCCGCCCCGCGTCGTCGGTCAGCACCAGCACCGTCGTCGCCGGCTCGACTTCGTTCCGGCTGGCCTGCCATACAAGCTCGACCCTCACCGTCTCCCCGGGCGAGGTCGACCAGATCCCGCCGTTGAGTCCCTCCAAGCGCAGGCCGTGGCCGATGGTCACGTCGAGACGCTCGCCCACCGCAGGCAAAGGCAGTGCCCACCAGTCGGGCGGTGCAATCACATCGACCTCTCCCGCCAGGAGCAGATTGCCAGAGCCCCATGGGATCCAGGCAGGCTGTGCATCGACAAATCGGTACCACCCAATCTCCAGCCGGTAGCGGCCCGGAGGCGTCCCCACCGCGATAGGTACCCTCAAGGGAGTACGAACGACCTCACCCCGAACCCACGACTCGACCGGGTAGAGGGAACCCAGAGAGCGAACGTCTGTCTGCGCCCAGCGCTGACCAGAGGCAAAGAGGCCCGCGAACAGGATGCGGCCGTCCTCTGGCAGATCGCCCACGCGCCATACGAGCGCCACATCCACATGGCCGCCCACCGGCACAGGCACCGTGGGCACCCTCAGTGCCAGGAGGTCCAGCGAGTTGTCGACGAGTACTTCGTCCACCCGCACCGTGCCCACCAACGGGTCTCGACCCGTCAGGTAGCCCTGTACCCGAAGCTGCGACTCACCGGTGAACACCTGGTCTTCGAAGAGCTCTCCGTGCCCATCCAGCCAACTTCGGATGACGCCCTCAGCGTCTGTCACCGTGTCGTAGCAGCGGTAGAGCCAAACCCGGTTGAAGTCTGCAAAGACCGTGCCGAGCGCAGCTTCGGTATCCGCAAGCCGCATCGCGTAAAAGTCCGACCGGGGATCGCCCCAGCCCAGCGCGGCGTCGCCACCGACGGTCCCCGCCAAGACGACCACAGGGCTCGTCAGCGCCAGGTCACCGTAGTCGAGACCCTCCCCGCTCACCAGGCGCCCGCGCCACTCGATCGGCTCGCCATCCCAGTATGCGACCAGCGCCGTGTATACGTATCCGGCGTCGACCAAGATGGCATCACCCGGCCGCCATCGCTCCTCCAAAAAGCGGGTGGCTGCCCGATGATCATCCGCAGCATAGTGAACATCCATGTGGTAGGTCCACACCGAGACTGCCGAGAACGCAGCCAGAGCAGCCAGCACAGCCCACATGGCCGGCCGCCAGCGCTGCCACAGCCACGCAAGCCCGGCTGCGAGGATTACGTAGAAAGGCGTCGAGTAGGTAAAGACGTACCGCACGTGATACAGCGGAC
Source organism: uncultured Chloroflexia bacterium (assembly GCA_963701775.1). Classification (GTDB taxonomy): domain Bacteria; phylum Chloroflexota; class Anaerolineae; order JAAYZQ01; family JAAYZQ01; genus DAOQVR01. The sequence continues at coordinate 60,661 of CAVPBH010000015.1, read as the reverse complement.
TGATGAACGACGCCAGCCAGATGAGGGCCAATGGCGCCAGCACGAAACCGGCCAACATCCATGCCCCTGCCCGATCACCCAGCCGGAAGGCCGCTGCCGTGATCGACACATCCCCCCCCGGACGCTGCTCTCCTCGCCTTCGCAGCCAGACCGACGCCAGTCCGAGCCCGAAGAGAAGCGCAGTCAGCACCAGGGCCGGCCACACCCTCGCAGGCTCGGCCGCCTGCCCTAGGCTGAGCGCCGACCAGCTTTCGACGATGACCCTGCCCACGGGTGTCAGGCTGCGCCAGGGCGGGACGGGAGGGGCTGTTGCCTGGCGCCAGGCAACCGGAATCCAGGGTGCATAGAGAAGCACAACCAGCCCCTGTGCGGCCAGCCAGCGGCCCAGCCAGCCGAAGCCGGCCCCTAGGGCTCGCCGTCCGGCCAGCCACCAGGCCAGAACCAGGAGGTTGAGTGCCACAAGGAGGAAGGCAAAGTAGTACAGCACCCACAGCCCAAGCGCTGCCAACAGCGCATAAGCCACCAACCCCGGCCAGGCCGGGCGATTGCTGTGCCGCTCGGTGATCAGTACGACCACAAACCAAAGAGCCCCCACCCCCAGTGCTGCGCCGAGAGTGTACATCCGGACTTCTTGGGAGTACCAAAGGTTATAGGGGGAGAAAGCCACCAACAGAGCGGCCAACAGCCCCGTATTGCGTCCAAAGACCCGCGCTCCCAGCCGGTAGGCCAGGGCCACAAGCAGCATGCCGAACCCGAGAGACAGGAAGGCAGCCGCGAACTCGCTACTCCCCGCCAGCCTCGTCCAGGCGTGCAGGAGCAGGTAGTAGCCCGGTGGATGGATGTCGCCGGCCGTGTGCGCGATCAGGTCGGGAACGGAAAGCCCCGCCAGGTAGACGCTCACCGTCTCGTCATACCACAGGCTCTGCGCGCCCAGGCGAAAGAGGCGCAGCGCAAGAGCGAGCAGGAGGATACTCAGCGCCCCAAAGCTCTGCGCGTCGCCTCATGGAAAGGCCTGCCGCGTCCACTGCAGAGGATCGACGGGGACGCTATGCACCTGCATTTCCCAGTGCAAGTGAGGACCTGTGGACAAGCCCGTATTGCCGACGCGCCCGATCACCTCTCCGCGTGCAACTGACTGGCCCGGCACAACGTCGATCTCCGACAGGTGCCAGTACCCGGTCAGGACCCCCAACCCGTGGTCGATGATGATCGCGTTGCCGCGCACCTGGAGCGCCTCGGCGAGCACGACCGTGCCCGCCGCCGGCGCATAGACCGGCGCCCCACTGTCGGCACCGAGATCCTGCCCACTATGATAGCTGCTCACCGGTCCGCCGGCATATGAGCGTCGTTGGCCAAAGCCTGCCGTCGTTGTAACGTCCGCCAACGGATAGCCAAAGTAGCCGGCCCAGAGCTTCGCGCCCGTGGCTTGGGCAAAGACCTGGGCCACCTTCTCCCGCTCCGCTGCACTCAGGTCCGCGTTGAGCAGGTCCATCCGGTCCGAAGGCACGGCGATATTGATGGTGGCAAAGGTACCGGCTGCCACATGCACCACCGTCTCTATGGACAGCCTGTCTCCGGTGTCCTGCTCGATGGCTTCCAGCGACAGCGCATACTCGGCAGGCGCGGTCATCGGATCGACCCCGGCGAGTGCCCAATACCGGCCCGCGTCTGCCTGAAATCGCAGGTCTTGGTCGACGAATCTCCCTGCCAGAGCGAGCTCGTCAGGGCTGCTCACCCGGATCACGACCGTCTGGCCCTGCACAACCACCTCAGGCGCGGTCGATACCGTAGGCGGTCGCGGTGTAGCCGGCCCAGCGAACATTGGTGCGGGTATCACGATCTGCTGCCCCGGCAGCAGCAGGCCTAGCCGGCCCAGATCGTTGGCCTCGCGAAGCGCCCGCATGGTCGTGCCATAGCGAAAGGCCAGGAAGGGAAGCGTCTCGCCGGTCAGCACCAAATGCATCCGCCGCACAGCCACAAGCGGCCCCCCAACCTCCTCGAGTGTATCCGGGATGACCAGCTTCTGGCCCACGTCCAGGAACGAGGGGTCCGGGATGTTGTTTGCCACGGTGATCGCCTTGACCGTGGTACCGAACTGCTGCGCGATCCCAAAGAGGGTGTCCCCGGGCTGCACGACGTAGACAGGTGGAGGGGCCTCGTCGGGCTCTGGTTCCGGCGCCGGAATGACCAGCTTCTGCCCCACCTCGATTAGGGCAGCGTCCGGAATACCGTTTGCTCCCGCAATAGCCTCGACGGTCGTGCCGAAGCGCTGAGCAATGTTGAACAGGGTGTCTCCGGGCTGGACGGTGTAGGACACTGGCTCGGCCGTCGGCGTCTGTGCAGCCGCCGGCCCGGCTGCCTGAAGCAGGCTCGCCAGGAGCAGCACAGCGGCGGCTACGCACTGCATCGTATGCCTATGGATTGTCTCGGTCACCCCGACCCCTCAACGCCCACCATGGCTCACCGGCACTGGTCCGATCTCGGCCTGAGCGCCCTCAACTCCGCATAGAGCTGCGCGCTCAACGCATAGTGCCAAGGATGGCGATCCATCGCCAGCCAGAACTCCTCTAGCCCGCGGCTGCCGGCCTGCTCGTAGCGCAGGCACTGCACCATCATCTCCACCTTGTCTGCGTCCCGCACGAGCCGCCCTTCCGGGCTGCTTGCATCTTCGAACTCGAACCAAAGGCCCTTTAGCAGCTCGCGCGAGGGAAGCGGCTCCAGCAACGGCTGCAGTGTGGCTGCTTCTGCCTCCCGCTTCGCCTCTCCACCCAACACCCGCACGGCGGTCGCGGGCAGGTCCGTCAGACGCGCCTCCGTAAGGTCGTGTAGCAGGGCGATCGACAGCAGGCGTCCCAGATCGAGGCTGGCGCTGCCGGCATCGGCTTTCATTGCGTCGGCCATGGCAAGGGCCACGAACGCCACGCCATAGCTGTGCTCCGCCACGCTCTCCGGGTTGGGCACCCCCCGCATCCGCCAACCGGTCCTCACCATCCATTTGAGTGTTGCCGCCTCGAGCAAGAGCCCAACCAGACCCAGCCGCTGCTCAGTCATGGTGCATCGTCCTTGTGCCGTCTTGTTGCACCGCTCCGGCCAGCCCACTGCCTACGCCAAGCGCCCCGAGGATCGCCGGAGCAACGCCGGTGAGGTCCCGTACCTCTCGGAAGCCAGTCGCCTTCGGACCGGCAGCCAGGAGCGGTACAGGGTTGCTGGTATGGAGCTTGCTGCGCGCATCCTCCAGGTTGCCATGGTCGCTGCAAACGACCACCGTGCAATCACGTGGGCGGCCGTCGAGCACGGCTCCCAGGAAGGCGTCGAGGCGCGGGAGCACCCAAGCTGGATCCAGCCGCCGGTGCCCGGCCAGGTCGGTCAGGAAGGTCTCGAAGAGCACCAAGTCATGTTCTCCGGCTAGCCCCGCAAGCCGGGTGCCCGCCAGCTCTGGGGACACCAGGGGCAGCTCATAGCCCATTTGCTCATTGGCGATCTCGTGAGTGATGTCCCACATAACAGCGCGGCCCTGCAAGAGATCCTCCAGAGTCGGGATCGGTGCGCCTGCTGCCAGCGCGGTCAACGTTGAGGCACTCAGACGCCACTGTCGATCCCGCACCATTTGCCAGAAACGCTCCGAGTGAGCATTGGCGAACAGGACCCGCGCCCCCGTCTCGGCTGCCTGGCGCAGAAGGCTGTGCTCGGCAATGAGTTCACGCAGGGGCCCTGTGGGATAGGCGGTGACATGCCTTCCAACCAACGCGGCAGCGTTCACCCCGGTAAAGAGCGCGGTCTGGCCGGTTGCGCTCTGTGGCACGCCTGCCACGCCCAGGCAAGCATCCACGCCATGGAAGACCAGGTCTTCTGTCGCGTCTCGCCTGCCGTCCAGCGCGAGCGGACCGCCCAGCAGGTCCCGCAGCCGGGGCATGGGCACACTGCTCAACGGGTTGTCCGGGCCCGCCGGTGCCAGGCCCACCCCATCGAGGAAGATGAACAGAACCCTGCCGCCCTCCGCGCGCTTCGCTTCGTCCGTCACTTCCGGCGAATCACCCATGCCTCTAGAGCTTGTAGCCAATCCTTCTCAGGAACCCCTTGCGCCAGTTGATATCTTCGACTCCTTCGATGCCTTTGGGCGAGAAGCCGTCGACCACGCCCAGGATGCCCCGCCCCTGCTCTGTCTCCGCCAGCACAACCTGGGTCGGGTTGGCCGTCGCGCAAAAGATGCGGCACACCTCTGGCACAGCTTTGAGGGCATTCAGCACGTTGATCGGGAAGTACCCTTCGCCGAGAAAGACGATGAACGAATGGCCCGCGCCGATTGCCTGGGCATTTGCCCGCGCCAACTCGACCATCGCCTCGTCGGTTCCGCTGTAGCGGACCAGGCAGGCGCCCGACGCCTCGCAGAAGGCCAGGCCAAACCGGATGCCCGGCACGGAGTTGACCATGGCCTCGTGGATGTCTTCGACGCTCTTGAGAAAATGCGTCTGGCCGAGCACAAAGTTGATCGCTTCAGGCTTTTCTATGGACACGACCAAGAGATCCATCACAGTCCTCCACATGCCCAGGGTTCTACAACAGTCTACCATACCTCCGTCTGAGGGAAAAAAGAAGGAACCAATCTTCGCTGGGAAGACGGGTTCCTGGCCCGGGGCGCGGTCGCCTAATGGGTCTTTGACGTGGCCGGCAAGTAGACCCGGTATGGGCCGCCAGGCGTGGCGCCCACACTCACCTCGTCTAGATGGACTACGGTTTCCTCACCACCATCATCGTAGACACGGAACTGGACGCTCAGCGTGCCCGACACGTACGTATCGGCAGGACCGACCGGGGTCCAGAAATGGGTCCAGCCGTCCACGTCGAGCGAAGGGATGACCGTCCAGGTAGTGGTCACCGCCTGCGTGGGCGTGATGTCCTGCACCAGGGTCAGCTCCGCCGTGAATAGGTCTCCCACATCGGTCTCCGCAGGTTGGTAGAGGAAGGAAAGAGTAGGCTCCCACGCGCTCGACAGGGTCAGAGTTTGGCTCACCGCGACTGTATGACTGGGCGTGGCCTTCCCTCCCAGCTTGAGCGCGCTCAGCCCGGTGTGCACCGGATCCGCGACCACCTCCGGCGTCACGCCCGCGTCCGCAAGGACCTCCCAACCCTCCAGCCCCTCTTCGAACTCTCCGTTCACCACGGCGTCGTCTGGCGGGCGCATAAACCAGTCGACGGTCGTCGTCTGCCCCTGGGCCACATCGACCCCATGTGCATCGGCTGGCGACAGCCACCCCGAGTTGCTCACCGACAGATTCAGCTCGGTGTTGCCTGGCTGCAAGTTGATCAGGTACTTCCCATCCCAGCCCGTCCAAGCCGTCTGCCCGGTCTCGGCAACCTCCACCATCGCTCCCCACAGCGGCCATCCCTCCGGGCTGGCGACGTGCCCGGTGAGACTTCCCCAGAGCACCTGGGTGCGGCTGTCGTAGGTAGCGCTGTACGGGCCGTGGAGCCAGGCGTCGTTTTCATATTGCTGCCAGGCCCTCGCCCGGAAGCGGTAGGTGTGATTATACTGGCCGTGGAAGGTAGCCCCCTCCTCCATCGTCTGGGTAAACCAGTCGTGCCAGACGCCCGCTGCTTCGTCCATCCACTGAACGTCGCATCCCCGGAAGTACTTGGCACCTGGCGCCAGTGCGACATCGTCCCAGCTCACCCAGAACGCAGTCGTAGAGCTGTTCGACGGTGAGTTGGCCGACACCGTCGGCGTCCTGGCCAAGATCGCCGAGTCCAGAATACTAAGGTTGACTTGCTGCCAGTGAAAGGCTGGGTCCGTGCTGATAACTCGCGCAAATACCGTCATGGCCGAGCCTTCGGCCAGGACAGACGTTCTCTGCTGCAGATCCCAGGCCTTGTCCATGCCATTCGGCTCTGTCCAGACGACGGTTGGCGCCAGCGGATCGATGCCCCCGGTGGGGTCCATACCTATCTGCTTGAACATCTTGCCGTCGGCCCTGGGTTCGCCGGCAGACTCATAGATTGTCAGCATCACCATGTTAAAGCCGTACCCCACCCCGGGAGTCAGCCCTGTGACGCGTTGGTAGATGCCGGCATCGTACGGATCGAGTCCGGCGATGAACTGACAATCCAGTGGGGGAGCTCCAATGCATTCCTCCCAGACTCCATCGCCCATGCAGCTTTGGAAGGCATATACCTCGGACCACAACCAGGCCGGCGCCACCGCGCCGGAGTTGAAACGGTGCCAGCCGGCGGCTACCTGCTTATCGACCTCACACGCATTCCAGGGGTACCAGTGACCATAGGGGGGATCGTAAGCCGTCAGATGGTCATTTGCCAGCAGGTTGTAGCCGGCGTCCGGCGCGTTCCCATCCTGGGCGCTCGCCGACCAGAAGGTCAGGCCGAACAACGCTAGCAGGACGGCTACCCCCAGGACGCCGCGGTACGATGTTCTTGTGCCGCCGCTTACTTGGGCCACATCACATTTCCTTTCGAATGGCCGATTCGGCGCGAGAGAGCGCCAAGAGCACCGTCGCGGCCCACAGGTCCGCCCCGCGGCTATTGAGATGGATGCCATCGTAGGTCAGGTGCAGATTCCGTCGCCGGGCCAATTCGTCAGGACTCGTGCGCCGCAAGCGGCGCTGATCCCACGCGAGCGACCACCACGTGCGCGGCAGATGGCCCGACAGCCGTGGCATGACCGAGAGATGCTCGACGAAGGCCTGCCAGACATCCGCCACCGGGACGTGACGCTCCAGGGCGACCTGCTGGATCACTCCATTCAGGCGAGCCGCCTGCCGGTTGAGGGGGGATGATAGGGTTTCCCCGATCGGGCTGATCGTGCAGGCCACGACCTGCGCGCCGGCCAAGGCACGCGACCGGTCGACAAGTTCGCGATACAGGGCGCCAAACCGGTCAAGATTGCGGGTGGGCGCCTGCCCGGTACGCAGCTCGTGCACTCGCAGCCACAGCCACCAGCCCACGCTGTGCTCGCCCAGCCAGCGAAACCACACGTCGTTCGTGCCGATGGCCAGGATCACGCACCGGGGGCGTGCGTCGCGCAACGGATCATCGATCCGCGCCAAGAGAGATCGCACCGTGTCGCCCCCTCGCCCTGCGTTCAGCGCCACGCATCCGTGTGTGCCGTGGCGGAGCGAAAGGCCACGCCGCACGCGATCCACATAGCTTTCCCCGCACAGACCCTCGGTCAGGCTGTCCCCGGCAAAGAGGTACGCGGTCGGCTTTGACGTGCTCATGTCGCGCTGGCTCCCCGCCCATTGTAGCACAACTCACCTCTGCCGCAAGAACTCAGGAACCCAGTCTCCGCAGCGCGGCCGCCAGCCTCCACGCGCACAGCGCGATTCCGAGCCCGCCCACAATCAGCCAGCTCGCGCCGGCAACGAGCACCGTGTCCTGGAGCGTGACCGTGAGCCAAGTCAGGAGCAATGTCAGCGCAGTCCAGACCGTCACCCGGAGCCTTGCGTTGCGCACGCGCTCCGTTCGAGGGCTCTCGTCTGCCTGCACCGAGAGCTCCCCCTCCTCGGCACGCCGGAGGAGCACGGCAAGCGCCCGCAGGCTCCGCTGGAGGTCATAGGCCTGGCGCACGACACCCTCTGTCCACACGCGCCCAAGCGTGAGATCGGCGAGCGCTTGTCGGGCCTTGATCTCCTGGAAGACCGGCAGGTTGTCCCGCATAAAGTTCAGCTTCTCCGACAGCGCCGCCGCCGTGTTTCCGTAGACAATCACACCCCGCAAGTACGTGGCCCAGCCCGTTGCCACCCGCATGTGGTGTTTGTGGTAGAGCATGAGCTGCTCTTCGATATAGATCCCCAGGCTACGCCCTGAGAAGGTGCGGACTCCCTCTCGCTTGTACTTGGCCGACAGCTCCTTGAATTCGGCCTTGAACGCCCGCATGTCAGTCTGGGCGGTGGGTGTGCCGTATCTCGCCAGGATAGGCCACACCGCCTCATAGTCGTCCAGCATCTCGAACAGCGCCATATCGACGATATCGCGCCGCGACTCCTCATCCAGCTCTCCCACGATGCCAAAGTCGACGTAGCCCAGCCGGCCGTCCTGCATCAGGATCAGATTGGCCGGATGCGGGTCGGCCTGGAAAAAGCCGTAGCGCAGCGCCTGCACGATTTGATTCCGCATGATCTGGCGGGCAAGTCGGTCCCGATCCACGGCATGCTCGTCAAGCCACTGGGGATCGTCCAGCCTTGCCAGGACCTCGTTGAGCGTGACGCCTTCGAGGAATTCCGTCACCAGAACTCGCCTGGTGCACAGGTCGTCGTAGGCGTGCGGCGCCGCCATCCCGTCGATCTCCATTGCCCTCAGCCGCCGCGCCGCCTCCGCCTCGCGGCAGTAGTCGAATTCGGAGGTCGTGAAGCCAATGATCTCGTCTATGATAGCCTCAAGCTGCTCACGGGTCATGTGCAGGAGCGCATGCAGCCGGGTATAGCGCGCCAGGTCGCGCACGATGCAAAAGTCCCGGTCAAAGATCGCCTGGGCACCCGGGCGCTGGACCTTGATGGCAACATTGCTCCCATCTGCCAGCCTGCCCCGGTGGACCTGTCCAATCGACGCGCTGGCAAGAGGCACCGGGTCGACTTCGCCAAACCGGCTGCGCCACTCTTCACCCAGCTCGCTTGCCAGGACCTCCTCCATCACGGGAAACGGCAGCGGCAGAGTGCTATCGAGCAAGCGAGACAGCTCGTCCCGGTACTCCTTGGGGAGCGCACCGGCATGCGACGCGAGCAACTGGCCGATCTTGACAAAGGACGGCCCAAGGGCCTCGAACACACGGCGCAGTCGCACGGCACCCGACTCCCCCTGGCCGGGCTCGGCGGATCGTTGGGGGCGGCCCGGCAGCCAACGTGCCCACCAAGCCCGCTCGACAAGCTCGCCAAAGCCGAACTTGCCAAGCGTCAGCAGGATTTCCGCGGTCCGGGCCGCTCTGCCTTTGCCGTCACCCTGGTTCCAGAGCTGTGCCTCGCTCATCGCACTATCGTCTGTCATGGCGCAGGAAGAGTACCTTGGTCTCGCGGCTTTGTCAATTCGGCGTGTCGGGCCCAGGAGCATGTGGCTCCAGGTTTCACACGACGGCAACTTTCGCTTGTGTTTTTCGTAGAAGGGATGTAGAATGGCACGGTATTGACCAAAGATGCCGTGCCGGGAAAGGACAGGATACCATGAGTCGCACACAAACGGTCGTGCGAGAGCCCGGCATGCCTCTGCTCTTGCGGATTCTCTACTTCTTCCTATTCGGATGGTATGCCACCGGCGTCTGGATCAACGTGGCCTGGTTTCTGAATGCCACGATCATCGGTCTGCCGGTGGGGTTGTGGATGCTCAACCGCGTGCCACAGGTGCTTACCCTACAGCCCTACAAGCAGGTGATTGTCGGCACGGGCACGGACTTCAGGCAGACGTCTGGCCTGCCTCAGAGGTCTTGGCTCGGCCGTGCGCTCTACTTCGTGCTGATCGGTTGGTGGCTGAGCTTCGTCTGGTCCAACATTGCCTGGGCGATTTCGCTCACGGTTATCGGATTGCCGCTGGCGATCTGGATGTTCAATCGTCTGCCCGGCATCACCACTCTGATGAGAACGTGAGGCGCTCGATCGGCGGGCGCCCCCAACGACCAAAGCGTCTTACTTCCGAATCGAAACAAAGACAAGGAGGGAATCAGGAATGAGTCCAAGGAAGAAGGTGGAAGAAAGCCTCAGTGGCTTCGAGAAATTCGTCAAGAAGATCCCGGGCTACAAGGGCTACAAGGAGAAGGAGCTGCGCCGGGAATCCGACAAGCTCCTCCGCATGCAGGTGGCTGCGGCGCTTGACGAGCAGCGCCGGCGCCTCCAGGAGCTGCAGGTACAGCTCATTAGCGAGGCCCAGATCGAGTTCCTGGACGACGTCGAGCGTGCCGTAATGAAGCTCCAGATCCTCATCGACCGCATCCGGACGGCAGCCTACGGCTACGCCGGGCTTTTTGACGCCGTCAAGGTGAAGGAGAAGGAGCTCGACGCGCTGTACGAGTTCGACGAGGCGATGCTGGACTTTGGCGAGCAGATAGCGGCCCAGATCGACAAAGTAACCTCCGCCCTCAGCATCAAGGAAGGGGTGGGGGTAGCCATCGCCGAGCTGGTCCTCCTTGTCGAGCAGGCCAGCCTGACCTTTGGGCGCCGCCGGGACGTCATTCTGCAGGGCGCAGAAGAGTCACTCGAGTAGTAGAGCGACAGGAGAGATGAAAATGGCACGCATAATCGACGTAGTTGAAGTACCCAACCAAGAAGCCGATGAGATGGTTCGCAGGTTGCCCGAGTTCGGCTCTGGCGACTTTCGGCTTGGATCCCAGGTGATCGTCCGCGAGTACCAGCAGGCGGTCTTTTTCCGCGATGGCAAAGCCTACGATACCTTCGGCCCCGGCCGCCACACCATCACCACGGCCAACCTGCCGCTGATCTCCGGCCTTCTGAAGAAGGTGACCGATGGCAAGACGATGTTCACCGCCGAGGTCTACTTCGTCTCCATGCGCGAGTTCATCGACTTCAAGTGGGGCACCTCCGAGCCCATCCCGCTCCGCGACAGCGACCTTGGGCTCGTCCGGCTCAGGGCATACGGCACCTTCTCGATGCAGGTCAGTGACCCTGCCCTCTTCGTCAACAAGATCGTCGGCGCCCAGGGACTCTATGGAACCGATCAGATCGCCCAGTTCTTGCGCGGCATGATCGTCGCCAAGCTGACCGACCTCCTGGGCACGCTTGGCAAAGGGCTCTTCGACCTGCCGAGCCTGTACGATGAGATCGGCGCCGGCACAAGGGCCAAGCTCCAGGACGACTTCGGCAACCTGGGCGTCCAGCTCAAGACATTCTATGTCAACTCGATCAGCCCCACCGAAGAGACGGCCCGGGCGATTGACGAGCGGGCGGCCATGGGCGCCATCGGCGACATGAACAAGTACCTCCAATACCAGGCCGCGCTTGGCATCCGCAAGGCGGCCGAGTCGGGCGGCTCTGGGGGCGAGTTGGCCGGTGCCGGTGTCGGCGTCGGTGCTGGCGTCGGCATGGGGGCCATCATGGCGCAGGCGATCGGTGGGGCAATGGCTGCAGGCCAAGCGCAGCAGGCCCAAGCCCAGCCGGCAGCGGCTGCCGCGGCCGCGGCGCCCGAGATCATGACCCTGGCCGAGGCAGCCGCCTACATGCGCGTGGGCGAGGCGGACCTTCTGGCGCTGATCCAGTCGGGCGAGCTGAAAGCGAAAAAGATCGGAGCCGAGTATCGCATCAGCAAGAAGGCCGTCGACAGCTACCTGTCCGAGTAGCCCTGTCGGCCTGTACATTCACATCCCTTTCTGCCGGGCCAAGTGCAGCTACTGCGACTTCTGCTCTTTCCCGGGCATGGAGGCGCTCCATGCCGGCTACGTCGACGCACTGGTCCAGGAAATGGAGCGGGCAGGCTCGCTGCCTGTCAAGACGATCTACTTTGGGGGCGGCACACCCACTGTGCTGCCCCCTTTCCTTCTTGCTCGCCTGGTGGCGGCAGCCCGCTCGACCTTCGACCTGGCCCATCTCGGCGAGATGACCATCGAGGCCAACCCAGGCACGGTGGACAGGGCGTTGTTCGAGTCGCTCCTTTCCATGGGTTTCACTCGCCTGAGCTTGGGCGTCCAGAGCTTTGACGAATGCGAGCTGTCGCTCCTCGGGCGCATCCACACTCGTGCCCAGGCGGTCGAGGCAGCCGCCGCCGCCCATGCGGCCGGGTTCGAGCACCTCAACCTCGACCTGATCTATGGCCTCCCAGGCCAGGCCATGCGGACGTGGCAGGCCTCGCTCGAGGCTGCCCTCGCCTTGCAGCCCGATCATCTCTCGCTCTATGCCCTGACCCTGGAGGAAGGCACTCCCTTGGCCGAGGAAATCGCTTGCCGGCGGCTGCCCGAGCCCGATCCCGATCTGGCCGCCGACATGTACGAGGCCGCCGAGAGCCTGCTTGCGGAGAACGGCTTCCTCCACTACGAAATCTCCAACTGGTCCCTGTCCGAGGCCGCGCAATGCCGGCACAACCTGGTCTACTGGCGCAACGAGCCCTACCTCGGCCTGGGAGCCGGCGCTCACTCCTGGATGGACGGCTGCCGCCGAGCGAACGTATCTTCGCCGGCAGACTATGTGGCCCGCTTGCGTTCGGCACAGGGCCCAGTCGACTACGAAGAAGCGATTGCCCCGGACCTGGAGATCGGGGAGACGATGATGCTCGGCCTACGTCTGCTGCAGGAAGGAGTGGAATACGCCCGCTTCCACAAGCGCTTTGGCGTGGACTTGCGCTGGCGGTTCGCTCGTGAGATAGTTGAGCTCGAGAAGCTTGGCCTCGTGGTATCCGACGCCGAGAGGATCAGGCTCTCGGAGCGCGGCAGGCTCCTCGGCAACCAGGTCTTTATGCGCTTCCTGCCAGGATGATGCCGCACGGCAGGAACAACCTACACATCGAGCTGTTGCGCGCTGTCTACCGCGAGCGCCGCGACCGCGCCCTGGAGTTTCCGGAAGGAAGCCCTTCGGTGACTATCCTGGGCCGTGGAGCTCCCGGACAGGATGTAGGCGTGGGCCCACTTGTGCATTTCGGCGACTTCACTACAATGCACGGCAGATTCCGGAAGCACAGAGGGTGAGAGATGACCGCTCTCTATATCCTGATCCCATTGCTCTGCGTCACCGTATCGCTGCTCGTCTGGGCACGACTTACCGGCAGGCGCAGGCTGGAGTATGTAGCCAAGCCAACCTCGACGCTGTTGGTAATTGCCATCGCCCTGCTATCGTTTCTGCAGGCCGGCACTCAACCCACATACTCGTGGGCCATTGCCCTCGGTCTTCTTCTCTCTCTGGGAGGGGACGTCTCCCTCATGCTCCGCACCAAGCGTTGGTTCCTCATTGGGTTGGTCCTCTTCCTCTTGGCGCACGTGGTCTATGCCGTTACCTTCACGGCCCCAAACGGATTCCACGCCGGCGACTGGGTTGTCGGAGGTGCTTTGCTCGTGGTCGGTGTGGTCCTCTTTGCCTATCTCCGGCCGGGATTGGATCGAATGGCTGCTCCCGTGCTCATCTACACCCTGGTCATCCTGATCATGGTGAACCGAGCCATCTCGACGCACTTTGGCGAGTACTTTACTTCTTCACAGGCATGGCTGATCGCAGCCGGAGCCATCCTTTTCATGCTCTCCGACGTACTGCTCGCCATCAACCGGTTTCGCCGGCCGTTCAGGGCCGAGCCCTTTGGCCTCTTCCTCTACTATGGAGGCCAGCTCCTGATCGCGCTGAGCACTTGGCATTTCGCCTAGAGAGTGTGGCTCCAGGCCACTGCAGCCAAGGTAGAACAGATTATCCGCCGGGTGGCACTCGATACATTCCAATCAGAGGAGGATGCAAATGCTCAAGGATTTCAAGAAGTTCATCATGCGAGGCAATGTCATCGACCTGGCCGTTGCCGTCGTCATCGGCGCGGCCTTTGGGGCCATCATCAAGTCCCTGGTCGACGACATCATCATGCCTCCCATCGGCCTGCTGCTGGGCAAGGTCAGTTTCACCGATCTGTTTGTCTCACTTGATGGCCAGAAGTACGCGTCACTCGCGGCTGCCAAAGAAGCAGGGGCTGCGACCCTGAACTATGGCGCGTTCATCAACACCATCATCATATTCCTGATCATCGCCTTCGTGGTCTTCCTGATCGTCAGGGCGATCGAGCGCGCGCGGAAAAAGGGAGAGCCCGCACCCGCAGCGCCCACGACCAAAAAGTGCCCCGAGTGCCTATCCGAGATCCCTCTCGAGGCCAAGCGCTGCGCCTTTTGCGCCACCAAGCTGGCCTAGGCGAGCCACCCTTTCTTCCCGGCGGATAGAAACCACGGGGCGACGGAGTTCCGTCGCCCCGTCTTTTTCCCTTGTTCCTGTTGGGCTTCGATGGTACAATCGCTCCCTATGCACCAAGTCATTGCTCAGCCTCAGATCGCCGCGGTCATCCTGGCGGCCGGCGGCTCCCGACGCATGGGGCGACCCAAGCAGCTTCTGCTCGTGGACGGGCAGCCGATGCTGCGGCGGGTCGCGGAGGCCGCCTGCGCTGCCCGTTTGGCCCAGGTCGTCGTCGTGATTGGGGCAGACGCCGTCCAGGTGCGGGAGGCGCTCTCCGGACTGCCGGTGTGCGTGCAGTACAACCCTGACTGGGCCGAAGGCATTGGCACGTCCCTGCGGGCCGGCATTCGTGCATTGAGCCCAAACGCTGAAGCCGCTCTCGTGATCCTGGCCGACCACCCAGGCCTGTCTACGGGCCTGATCGACCGGTTGGTGGAAGGCTACCTGCACGCGGGCGCCGCGATTGTAGCGCCTGTGTACCGCGGCCGGCGCGGCCACCCCGTGCTCTTTGCTCACACCCTCTTCCCCGAGCTGCTGCGGCTGCAAGGCGACAAGGGAGCGAGGTCACTCCTCGATCGGCCAGGCGCAGACCTGGTCTGCATCGAAGTGGACGATCCCACCGTCATCCAGGACATCGATACCCCGGACGATTACGCCGGAGTGGTCACCAGGGAGGCAATACGACGCTAGCCACCCCTTCCTCTTCGGCCCGCCGAGCAGCCCTGGTCACAGCGACGCTGGGCGGCTTCCTGACACCCTTCATGGATTCCGCCACGACCGTGGCACTGCCGGCCATCAGCCGTGAGTTCGGCATGAACGCGATCCAGCTTGGCTGGATCAGGATGGCCTACCTCCTGGCGGCCGCCGCATGCCTGGTGCCCTTTGGCAAGCTGGCAGACATCGTCGGCAGAAAGCGGATCTTCCGCATCGGTATCGCTATCTTCACCGCGGCAGCGCTCATGTCCGGCCTTTCCGTCTCCGGCCCCATGCTGATCGCCTCCCGGGTACTCCTCGGTGTCGGCAGTGCCATGATCTTCGGGACCGGCGTGGCCATCCTCACCTCGGTCTTCCCGCCGGAAGAGCGAGGCCGGGTCATGGGCATCAATGTCGCCGCGGTCTATCTCGGCCTCTCGCTTGGCCCAACGATCGGCGGCCTGCTGACTGGCGCGTTTGGCTGGCGAAGCCTCTACTACTTCAGCATTCCCCTGGGTCTGACCGCGCTCGCCTTTGCCTTGTGGAAGCTCGAGGGTGAATGGGCAGAGGCACGTGGTGAGAGGATTGACCTGGTCGGATCTCTGCTCTTGGCTCTGGCTCTCACGGCAACGATGCTCGGCTTCTCCCGGCTGCCCCGCACGCAGGGCGCCTTTCTGATTGCCCTGGGCATCGCCGGCCTCGTGCTCTTCGGCGCCTGGGAGCTACGCGGCACGCTATCCCGTGCTTGACGTGCGCCTACTGGCGCGGAACCGTCCTTTTGCCTTCTCCAACCTTGCCGCGCTGATCCACTACAGCGCCACTTCGGGCATCGCCTTTCTTCTGTCCCTATACCTCCAGTACATCCATGGCCAAAGCCCACAGCGCGCCGGCCTGGTGCTCATCGCCCAGCCTGTAGTCATGGCCATCCTCTCCCCGGTGGCCGGACGCCTCTCTGACAGGGTCGAAGCCCGTGTGGTAGCATCTGCCGGCATGGCCTGTACGGCCGTAGGTCTTGTTTCCCTCTTCCTGATCGACCAAGCCACGCCGATTTGGTCCATCATCGCGCGCCTCGCCCTCATAGGCTTTGGCTATGCCCTTTTCTCTTCCCCCAACATGAGCGCCATCATGGGATCGGTACACAGACGACACTATTCCGTCGCCTCCGGCACGTTAGCGACGATGCGCCTGGTCGGGCAGATGCTCAGCATGGGAATCGCCATGCTGCTTTTTGCCCTATTCATCGGCGAGGTGTCGATCACCCCGTCGGTGTACCCCGCCTTCCTGATCAGCATGAAAACGGCGTTCGTCATCTTTGCCGTTCTGTGCGTAGGCGGAGTCTTTGCCTCATTGGCCCGAGGCAGAATCAGAGAGCAAAGCGATGCGACGAGAGACCTCGCTGCTCACACTCAAGCACCTGGTGATTGACCTGGACGGCGTCCTCTACCGGGGCCAGGACCCGATCCCCGGCGCCGCCGGCTTCATCGCTTTCCTGCGCTCGCGCAACCTCGGCTTCGTGCTGGCCACCAACAACTCCACCCGGACGCCTCAGCAGTATGTGGACAAGCTCGCGCTCATGGGCATCGACGTCCAGCCTGGAGAGGTTCTGACTTCTGCCCAGGCAACGGCCGGCTATCTTCTCACAGTGGCGCCCCCCGGCACCCGCGTCTTCGTAGTAGGCATGGAAGGGCTGCGCGCCGCTCTCCAGGAGGCAGGCTTTGCCCTCGTCGAGGAGGATGCCGAGTATGTCGTCGCCGGCATGGATTTCACCATCTGCTTCGATCGGCTCGCCCAGGCGACCCTCCAGATCCGCGCCGGCGCGCGATTTGTCGGGACCAATCCCGACCGCACCTTCCCTTCTGAGAGGGGAATCATCCCGGGCTGCGGCTCGCTCCTGGCATTCCTGGAGACGGCGACCGGAGTGTCTCCCACGATCATCGGCAAACCCCAGACGGCCATGCTCGAACAGGCCTTGTACCTTCTGGACGCCGATCGTACGCACACGACCATGATCGGCGACCGGCTCGAGACAGACATCCTGGCCGGCCGGCGGGCTGGACTGTGCACCATCCTCGTGCTAAGCGGCGTCACGCACCCCGAAATGCTTGCCACCTCCGAGATACAGCCCGACCTTGTGTATCGTGACCTCGGAGAGCTTCACGCAGTCTGGGAGGCGACGCTCGATGGCTGAGCGTATCGCGCTCCTTGATCTCACTCGAGGTGATCTCGCCACGCTGATGGCCGCCTGGGAGCAGCCCCGCTTCCGGGCCGATCAGATCTGGCGCTGGATCTACCAGGCACTGGCAGACAGCTCGGAGGCGATGACCAACCTGCCGGCGGAGCTGCGAGCCAGGCTTGACTCCGAGACCGTTCACGGACTGCTGACCGCCGTGGCCAAGCAAGTATCGTCAGACGGACGCACGCACAAGGTGCTCTTCAGCCTGCAGGATGGCGCCACGATCGAATCAGTGCTGATGGCCTACGATCGAAGGCTAACAGCCTGCATCTCCGTGCAAGCTGGCTGCGCGATGGGCTGCGCTTTCTGCGCCACCGGGGCGGGAGGGCTTCAGCGCAACCTGACACCCGGAGAAATCGTTGCCCAAGTGCTCCACTTCGCCCGCCTGCTCCGCGAGGGCCGCCCGTCCATCGCTGGGCGGCCTGCCGGACCAGGGGCGCTCACCAACGTCGTATTCATGGGCATGGGAGAACCCTTGGCGAACTATGAGGCTTCGTGGCAGGCGGTCAAAGCCCTCACGGATTCAGATGGTTTTGGGCTGGGGGCACGGCGAATCACCATCTCCACCGTCGGTCTTGTGCCAGGCATCCGCCGCCTCGCGTGCGAAGGGCTGCCGGTCAACCTGGCAGTCTCCCTTCACGCTCCAGATGACGAGCTTCGGAGTCAATTGGTACCCGTCAACGATCGCTTTCCTCTGACTCAGTTGATGCAGGCAATCCGCGAGTACATCGATGCAATCCACCGGCGTGTCAGCCTCGAGTACGCTCTCATCCGGGGCATCAACGATTCGGTGGAGCAGGCACGCCGGCTCGCGGCGCTTCTGAAGGGCGTCCTTTGCCATGTCAACCTGATTCCCCTCAACCCCACGCCCGGCTCGCGGTTCCAGCCCTCCCCACCAGAGAACGTCGAGCTGTTCCGGCAGCAGCTCGATGCCGCTGGCATCCCAGCCACCGTGCGCATGCGCCGCGGCGTCGAGATCCAGGCCGGCTGCGGACAGCTCCGCCAGCGCCATACCCTGTCTGCACCAGCCCCTTCTTTCTAGACGAGGCATCGTGCTGGGCATACCAGTAAGCCCTGTCAGGGCGCTTGCATTGCCAGGCAGATGAGGGTATCATATGGCATCTTTCCCTGTCACTTTGGAGAAGCGTGTGGAGACACGAGCCTACAAGATCGCGCCGTCTATCCTTTCCGCAGACATAAGCAGGCTCGGGCAACAGATCGCCGAGGCCGAAGCCGGCGGGGCAGACTGCATTCACGTGGACGTGATGGATGGGCACTTTGTGCCCAACATCACGATGGGACCTCTCGTAGTCGAGGCAGCGCGCAGGTCCACCACGCTGCCGCTCGAGGTACACCTCATGATCACTGCACCCGAGCGCTACCTGGCCGCATTCAGCGACGCGGGCGCGGACAGCCTCACCGTCCACGTGGAGACATGCCCTCATCTCAACTACACGGTCGCCCGGATCAAGGAGTTGGGCTGCCGGGCTGGCGTCAGTCTCAACCCTGCGACTCCTGTGGTCTCGCTTGAGGAAATCTTGCCCGAGGTGGATATCGTCCTGGTGATGACCGTTAACCCGGGATTCGGGGGGCAGGCGTTCCTGAAGAGCGCCCTGCCCAGGATTCGTCGAGTTCGCGCCATGCTCGATCAGCTCGGCTCCACTGCCAGCTTGGCGGTCGATGGAGGCATAGGCCCGGATACCGCGCGTCATGTGGTCGAGGCCGGGGCAGATCTCCTGGTGGCCGGATCGGCGATCTTTAGGGCAAGGGATGGGATCAGAGAAGCCATCGCGCGGCTCAGAAATGCAGCCTAGATTGAGACAAGAAATGGCCGGCCCTGCTAGGACAGGGCCGGCCACGCGGGCGCGGAAAGGACCGAAACCTACTCGCGTGCTCTCTGCACGGTTCGTAGGCACCGCGTGCACAGCTTCATCCGTTTCGGCACGCCGTCCTCATAGACGAGAACCTTCTGGACATTCGGTCGCCACGAGCGGCGAGTCTTCACCATGGAGTGGCTCACATTGTGCCCAAAGGTCGGAGCCTTGCCGCAGATATCACACTTTGCCATCGTACCACCTCTCATACATGAATCGAGCCAGCCTGCACGTACGCTGGCCCGGAGTGCCTGCATTTGCGGCAACTATAGTACCACAGGCGTGTTCTATTGGCAAACTGACGCGGTCATTGTGCGCAGGGAGATAGAAGCGAGGATTCTCAATCCATGGAAGAGACCAAGTTGGGCAAAATCGAAGTAGCTACGTCCGCCATTGCCAGCCTTGCCGCACAGGCAGTCCTGGAATGCTACGGCGTCGTGGGCATGGCCAGCAAAGACCTGGCCGCCGGAATCGCCGAGATCCTACAGCCGGGGAGCCACCATCGAGGTGTGAATGTGCATATCGACGCCGACCGGGTGGTGGTGGATCTCTATGTCGTCATCCAGTACGGCACTCGCATCACCATGGTTGCGCACAACATCCAGAGCGGCGTCAAGTATGCGCTCGAGCAGGCACTGGGCATTCCCGTCACATCAGTCAACGTCCATGTCCAGGATCTTCGAGGCAGCCAGGAGAACTGATGCATAACCCTCCCCACACCCAGCAAGAGATCGGCCGCACACGGACATTGAGGAGGCATGCGCATTGACCCACCATCGGACCGCACCAGGCCGGCACGATCCACGGCTGCCGCAGTCAGAGCAGGCACGCGACATTGCACCCTGTGACGCACAGACGCTCAAGGAACTGTTCAGATCAGCCCTCGGGTGGCTGGAGCAGCACCAAGCGCACATCAACTCCTTGAATGTCTATCCCGTGCCAGATGGCGACACAGGCACGAACATGCTGCTTACGATGCAGTCCGCCTACCGGGAGATCCAGGATTGCCCGGACGATGAAGCCGGTGTGATCGCCCAAAAGCTGGCGCATGGCGCGCTCATGGGTGCTAGGGGCAACTCGGGGGTGATCCTCTCACAGGTGCTGCGGGGCTTTGGCCGCAGCCTGAACGGTGCCAAGACCTGCGATGCGGTCCAGTTCGCAGCGGCCTTGCGCGAAGGCGCCACCACGGCCTATAAAGGAGTCATCAAGCCGGTAGAGGGCACCATCCTGACGGTGGCGCGCGAGTCCGCCGAGGTCGCCGTCGCGGCCGCTGCAAGCAGCCCTGATCTCCGCGTTGTCCTCGATCAGGCCGTACATGAGGCTCGGCAGTCCGTCGCACGAACGCCGACTCTCCTCGCGGTGTTGGCCGAAGCTGGCGTTGTGGATGCCGGCGGCCAGGGGCTATTCATCATCTTGGAAGGGATGCTCCGCCATCTTCGGGGCGAGCAGGTGACTATGGACACAGAACTATCCGCGGCCGTCCACCTCAATGCTCCGAGCCCAGTCGGCGAAGAAGGGTACGGCTACGATATCCAGTTCATCATACGCGGAGAAGCGCTCGACATTGACGAGATCCGCAACACGATCGCGTCTATGGGTGACTCGGCCCTGGTGGTGGGTGACACACACACGATCAAAGTGCACGTGCACGCACCTGACCCAGGGCCGGCGCTCAGCTACGGGGTGAACTGCGGATCGTTGAGCAAGATCATCGTCGAGAACATGCAGGAGCAGTACCAGGAGTTCGTAGTCAGCAAAGCCCAGCTCCCTGTCTCCGCTGAGCCGCTGGGTGGCATCGGAACTGTCGTGGTCGCCCCTGGCGAAGGGCTCCTACAGGTCTTCACAAGCCTTGGGGCCAGCCGGGTGGTGCCGGGGGGGCAGACGATGAACCCCAGCACCGAGCAGTTGCTCCAGGCAATCGAGGACGTGCGGGCAGACGAAGTGATCGTTCTGCCCAACAACAAGAACATCATTCCCACTGCCGAGCAGGCCAAGTCGTTGTGCAACAAGAGAGTCGTCGTGATCCCGACCACCACCGTGCCTCAGGGCATTGCTGCTCTGCTCGCGCTGAACTACCAGTCCGACCTCTCGGCCAACGCCAGCTCTATGGCAAACGCAGCCACCACAATCGAGACGGGAGAGATCACCATCGCAGTGCGCTCCACCCACGTGAACGGGCTCAGCATTCATGAGGGTGACTTCATCGGCCTGGTAGATGGGAAAATCCGGACCAGCGCTGGCTCGCTCCGCGAGGTGCTGAAGGCAACCCTGCGAGAAATGCATGCAGAAGGGCGCGAGATCATCACCCTCTACTTCGGCGACTCAGTTTCACCGGCCGAGGCACAGTCCGCTGCCGACGAGCTGGCAGACATCTACTCCCAACAGGAAGTAGAGCTCGTCAATGGGGGCCAGCCTCACTATCACTTTATTGTGTCTGCCGAGTAACCCCAGCAAAGGCGAATGACACGATGGCAAACACCCGCATCATAACCGACAGCTCCGCCTACCTTAGGCCCGAGCTGGTTGCGCGCTACCAGATTACCGTCCTGCCCTTGGAGGTCCGCTTTGGGGTCGACCGCTTCCTGATCGACGCAGCCGATCCCGAATCGCGGAGGCGCGTCTTTGACAGGATGGCTGACGGTCCCGCCAAGCCAACCGAGGCGCTCTTTTCCCCCGAGGCGTTCCCAGAGGCCTTTGAGCGCTTGAGACACGAAACGGAAGACATCCTCGTGATTCTCGGCTCGGGCCGCCTCAGCAACGGCGTTGCGAGGGCACAGGCCGCTACCCGTCCTTTCATGGGGCGCTGCCGCATAACCGTCATGGATTCCCTCTCCAGCTCGTGGGGACTGGGCCTCGTGGTAGAATCAGCAGCCAAGGCTGCAGAGGCTGGCGTACCTCTTGACGGGCTTGTACGCCTCGTCCGAGCCCTTCTGCCACACATCTACACCGTCTTCTTCGTTGAACGTCTCGACTACCTGGAGCAGAAGCGCAGGATCGGGCCGGCACAAGCCCTCCTGGGCACCATACTTCGCATCAAGCCCATCCTGCTGGTAGAAGACGGCGATGTCGTACCGATGGAAAAGGTCCGCACTCGTACTGCGGCTCTCGAAAAGCTTGCTGACTTTGTGGGCGAGTTTGCCGCACCAGAGAAAGTTGTCATTCTCCGCAGCCCATTGGAGGACAGCATGGACGAGATGGTCGCCGACCTGCGCCGCCTTCTCGGCGAAGTCCTCCCCCGCCGCCAATTCCCCGTCATCGAGTATGATCCCGTGCTGGCATGTCACGTCGGGCCGCAGGGACTGGGCGTCATCGTATACGAAAGGCACTAGCTTGCTCACGCAAGGCGAGCACACCGCTGCTGCCGCAGACGGAAGCTCCGGTCCGCGCCGCCATCGAGCGGCATTGGTGCGAATAGTAACGGACAGCAGTGCCGACGTGTCTCCCGAGACCGCGGCGATGCTGGGTATTTCGGTCGTCCCAAACTACATCTATTTCGGATCAGAGATCATCAGGGATGGGTGTGACCTTGCGCCCCAAGCCTTCTTCGAGAAGATGGCGACCAGCCCGACGCCACCGCGAACCACGCACCCGCCGGTAGCAGAGTTCCTTAGCGTCTACGAGGAGGCTCTCAATGGCTCTGGGTTCGACGCCGTCGTCTCGATACACGTTGCCGGCA
The DNA here is from genome assembly GCA_963701775.1 of uncultured Chloroflexia bacterium. GTDB lineage: Bacteria > Chloroflexota > Anaerolineae > JAAYZQ01 > JAAYZQ01 > DAOQVR01. The sequence goes on along the minus strand of CAVPBH010000015.1, from coordinate 38,329 downwards.
CTTTGAGCGGCACGATCAACTCCGCCCATACCGCGGCCGAACTGCTGCCAGACGCGAGCCGGATCGAAGTCATCGACTCGGGTCAGCTCTCCATGGGGCTGGGCTGGATCGTGATCGAGGCCGCTGAGATGGCCGGCCGCGGTGCAACTCGTGCCGAAGTCGTCCGGGCGGTTCACTCCCTGCTGCCCCGAGTGCGTGTCGTGGCCATGATCGACACTCTGGACAACTTGGTTCGAGGCGGCCGCATCGGCCAGCTTTCGGCTGTTCTGGGCGCTTTGCTGCACATCAAGCCCGTGCTCTCAATCCAGAATGGCCAGGTATCCATTCTGGGAAGGGTACGGACACGCATCCGTGCTTTATCGCGGATGATCGATGAGGTGCAGGGCTGGGGACCGGTATCCAATCTAGCGGTCATGCATGTCGCAGCGGAGCCGCTTGCGGCCGAGCTGGCGCGCAGGCTGAAGGCTGTCGTCCCCGAACAGGCGATCCCGGTCGCTCCTGCCGGCGCCGCGCTGACCGCGCACCTTGGCCTGGGCGCCGTCGGCGTCTGTGGGCTAAAGCGCAGCGGAGTAAAGCCGGCCACTGGGTAAGACATGGTCGCAGCTTATCAGAAGCTCGACAAGATCCTCAAAGCTGAAAGACACGAGGGCTGCCAAAACCGCGTGGTCATCGGCGGGCTCCAGGCTTTGGCTCCCCGCTGGCGGGCCGAAGCATTGGCGGGCGCCCAGGACGAAACCTCGGTCGGCACCATCGAGAGAATCGCGGCCGATCTCAGCCGCTATGCAGGGGCAGATCCGGGCGCCCGTCAGGAGATCATCGGCACCATCTTGGCGCTCCTGGAACAGCCGCACGTTGCTGTGCGCGACGGACGGCCGGCCGTGAGGGAAATGGCAGCGAGCGAATACTCCCCTGATGCTGCTGCGGCAGAGTCCGTATCCTCCTCGCAAGACGACTGCTGCGCCCGCCGCCACGCCGGCGCGCCGCGCTGCCACCGGGCTGCAGGCCTCGGTGAGCGCACTGCCTGGGATCAAGGCAAGCTACGCTGAGAAGCTTGAGCGCTTGGGCATCGCGACCGTTGACGATCTCCTTCACCACTATCCCCACCGCTACAACGACTACAGCTCCCTGAAATCCATCAGCCACCTGATGTACGGCGAAGAGACCACGATCATCGGCATGGTCGCGGCGACAACCTCACGCGATACGCGCGGCGGCAGATCGATCGTACGCAGCACGATTTCCGACGCATCGGGTTCGATCGAGGCCGTCTGGTTCAACCAGCCGTATATGGCGCGCCAGTTGCGCACGGGCAGAAGGATTGTTTTCAGTGGGCGCGTGACAGAGTACCAGGGCAGGCTCTCTTTCCAGTCTCCTGAATGGGAGCCGCTAGAGTCCGACCTGATCCACACCGGCCGCCTGGTGCCGGTCTATCCTCTCACGGCAGGCATCGGTGCCCGCTGGCTGCGCCGGTTGATGAAGCAGGTCGTCGACCACTGGGCTCCGCGCCTGGAGGATCACCTTCCGCCTGCCGTCCGGGAGCGCCAAGCGCTCCTTGATCTGCCCACAGCGATCCGGCAGATCCACTTCCCCGACAACGTGCCTTTGGCCCAGCGCGCGAGGCAGCGTCTCTCGTTCGACGAGTTCCTTCTGATCCAGCTCGGACTCATGAACCAGCGACGGCGCTGGAAGACCCAACAGGCGACTCCCATCGCGACGGACCAGGACTTGGTGCACTCGTTTCTGGTGTCGCTCCCCTTCACGCTCACGGTTGCCCAACAGCGCTGCATGGGCGAGATCTTGGACGACCTGGCCCGCCCGCAGCCCATGAGCCGGCTTCTTCAGGGAGACGTCGGCTCGGGCAAGACGGTAATCGCCGCTGCGGCGATGCTCTTGACCCTGGCAGCCGGCCAGCAGGCCGCCCTCATGGCTCCGACAGAGATCCTGGCACAACAGCACCATCGCACCGTCTCCGAGCTGCTGGTCCGCCCAGGCTGGGGCATGGGCAGGACGCCCTCAGTTACCCTGCTCACCGGCAGCCTGAGCCGGGCCGACAGGGCGCAGGCCCTCAAAGCGGCCGCTTCGGGCGAAGTGGACATCGTGGTCGGCACACATGCCCTGATCCAGCAAAGCGTCGAGTTCAGAGACCTCGGTTTCGTGGTGGTCGATGAGCAGCACCGTTTTGGGGTGGCTCAACGCGCGGCGCTGCGTGGGAAGGGGAAATCCCCTCACGTGCTCGTCATGAGTGCAACCCCGATTCCGCGCAGCCTGGCGCTGACAGTCTACGGCGATCTGGACGTGTCGCTCATCGACGAGATGCCGCCAGGACGCCAGCGCATTGAGACGCGCTGGCTTCTGCCCAAAGAACGGGAGAATGCGTATGCGTTTGTGCGCAGCCAGGTGGCGAAGGGCCGCCAGGTCTTTATCCTATACCCCTTGATCGAGGAATCGGAGAAACTGGAGATCAGGGCGGCCGTAGAAGAGTTCGAGCGACTGCAGAGCTCCGTCTTCTCCGATCTGCGACTTGGCCTGCTGCACGGCAGGATGCGAGGCCGCGATAAAGAAGCTGTCATGGGTTCCTTCCGCCAGGGCGAGATCCAAATCCTCGTCTCGACGTCCGTTATCGAGGTGGGGATCGATGTCCCCAACGCAACCGTGATGCTGATAGAAGGGGCAGACCGGTTCGGGCTGGCACAGCTCCACCAATTCCGAGGAAGGGTGGGGCGCGGAGCACACCAATCCTACTGCCTGCTTCTCTCCGACTCAGCTTCACCCGGCGACCCCCAAACCCGGAGCACATGGGAGCGGTTGAAGGCAATAGAGGAGACACAAGACGGCTTTGTCCTTGCCGAAAAGGACCTCGAGCTACGCGGCCCCGGCGACTTCTTCGGCGTGCGGCAAAGCGGCTTACCCACCCTCCGCCTGGCCAGTCTCAGCAACCTCGAGACACTTGAGCAGGCGCGAGAGGAAGCGAGAACGATCTTCCGCCAAGACCCATGGCTTGGCCTGCCGGAGCACCGGCTGCTGGGCCAAAGGCTGGCCCAGTTCTGGCAAGCCGAGGGCGACTTGAGCTAACCCTCCTAGGAGAAGGAAATGACCACCGCGATCTACCCAGGAACCTTCGACCCAGTCCACAACGGCCACATCGATATCGCCACGCGCGCAGCCACGATATTTGAGCATTTGACCATAGCCGTATACGATAGGCCGCAGAAGAACCTGCTTTTCACGACACGCGAGCGAATGGAGATGCTCGAGTTGGCTGTGGGCCATCTGCCGAATGTGAGCGTCGCGACCTACAACCAGCTCACGGTCGAGTTTGCGCGGCGGCTGGGTGCCATGGCCATTGTGCGGGGATTGCGGGTCTTCTCGGACTTTGAGTTGGAGTTTCAGATGGCCCTGACCAACAAGAAACTCGCACACGAGATCGAATACGTATGCTTAATGACCAGCCAGGAGTATGCTTTCCTGAGCGCCAGCACAGTCAAAGAAGTCGCCATGCTTGGAGGCTGCATCTCCGGCCTGGTGCCACCTCACGTGGCCGAGGCTATCAAGCGCAAATTCGACGAACCGGGGCATGAAGGCGAAGAGCGTGTGAGGCTCGTCTCGTTGAGGGATTAGCCTTGCACCCGAGCCTTGCGACAGGTGAATTCGGCAGCACAGTTTTGATGAGCAATCGGAGTGCCAAGAGCAAGCCCGATTCTTACCTTGGGAGGAGATACCGATGAGCGATATCAACCACTATGTCGAGAGAATCGAGAAGCTGGTCAGCGAAGGCTGGCGAATCCCCATGAGCGCCTACGTGGTCGTGAATGAGGATGAGATGCTTGAGCTAATCGACCAGCTACGCACGGCCATCCCGAAAGAGATGCGGCAAGCCAGCCGCATCGTACAAGAGCGTGACCGGACAATCGCGGACGCCGAAGTTGAGGGCGAGCGGATTGTGCAAGAGGCTCGGGACAACGCGGCGCTGCTGGCCGAAGAGCATGAAATCGTCGCTGCCGCCAACCTTCGGGCTCAGACCATTATCGAGCGGGCACAGAGAGAGGCAGAGTCGCTCAAGGCAGGGGCCGACGAGTACGCCAGCGGGGTGCTCCAAGATCTCGACGGCCAGCTCGGCACCTTGGAAGCTCAGATTGGGCGCGTTGCCTCCACAGTCCGCGCCGGATTGACCAGGCTGGCCAAGACGCCGGAAGAGACCGAGGATCCGGGCCAGCCCAGGTGAAGAGTGCCGTACCCGTGGCGTTCGGTGCATGCGGCGGAACACTCGCTCCAGGATGAGCGACGCGAGACCGGGGGTTTGACAGAGTAGCGCGCAGCCCGTATAATCAAACACTTGCGGTAGGAGGTAACCAGGACGGAAGCATGCGCTACAACGTCGCGCAGCTCCTCAAGGGTACAACGGGGGGATTCAGGAAGTACGACCTGACTGAGGAGATCCGGAACCTGGATCCAGAGCTGAGGCCCCTGAGGCCGCTGACTGGGTCAGTCATCTTGATGCGCACAAGCCAGGGGGATCCTGGTAACGGGTACACTGGAGACCACGGTCGAAGGCGTGTGCAAGAGGTGCCTCGAGCCCGCGAGCGTTGCGGTTGAGTTCGAGCTGGAAGAAGAGTTCTTTCCAACGAACCCAATCGCCGACGCTCCACTCGACAAGGTGCCTGATGAGGAGCAGGATCCGGCGCTGCTAATTGATGAGCACCAAATCCTGGACCTGAGCGAGGTCGTTCGCCAAGCCCTGTGGTTGGCTGCGCCCATGGAGATGCTCTGCCGCCCCGAGTGCGCGGGATTGTGCCCGAACTGTGGCGGCAACCGCAACCTGGGTGAGTGTCACTGCACACAACCGGCGATCGATCCTCGCTGGACCGCTCTGGGCACACTCCTACGCGATGAGACAGATTCGAACGAAAGGAGCATCTGACGGATGGGAGCCTTACCGAAACGTAAACTGGGCAAGGGTCGCAAGGGCAGAAGGCGAAGCCACTTGGCTTTGTCGGCGCCCAACATGGTTCGTTGCCCCAAGTGCCATGCGATGCGTCTGCCCCACGAAGTCTGCCCATCATGTGGCAGCTACCGTGGCATCGAAGTCATCGAGATGAAAAAAGAAGAGAAGAAATAGCCACCGGCTTAACATGGGCAAGACAGGCCGTGTGGAACGGGTTTCGCACGGCCTTGCCTTTGTACCGGCCTCGTCACGACGAGCCAACAGGGAGGCAACATGATCGGTTTCTCGCTCTCGGATGACCATCTCGAAATCCAAGCTCGGGCCCGCAAGTTCGCCCGAGAAGAGATCGCGCCCATCGCGGCGGAGTATGACCGCAGAGGGGAGGTCCCCCCTGGCCTCGGTGAGAAGGCGCGGGCGGCCGGTCTCTTCAACATGACCATTCCCCAGGAGTATGGGGGCATGGGCTATGGTGCCTTCCAAAACGTTCTGATTGCGGAGGAGTTGGGGGCTGCTTGTGCGGGCATCAGCGTGACCATCATGGTCAACGGCCTGGCACTGACCCCGATTCACTTCTACGGGTCCGACGATCAGAAGCACAGGTTCTTGGAGCCAATTGCGAGAGAGGGCAAGTACGCCGCCTTTTGCCTGACCGAGCGCGACGCCGGGTCCGATGCCGGTTCCATCAAGACCACGGCGTTGCCCGATGGCAACGACCTGGTGATCAACGGAGAAAAGTGCTTCATCACGAGCGGTGCCCTGGCGGAAGTGATGGTGGTCTTTGCGCTGACTGACCCAGAACGCGGGCCGAGGGGCGCCTCCGCGATCATTGTGCCTGGCGGCACACCCGGCGTCTCCGTGACCAAGGTCGAAGACAAGATGGGCCAGCGCGCCTCCAACACTGTCGAGCTGCGCTTCGAAAACGTACGCGTGCCCAAGGAAAACCTCTTGGGCAAGCCGGGATGGGGCTTCACGTATGCGCTCGAGTGCCTTGACTTCGGCCGCTCGGGTGTCGCTGCCCTGAGCGTCGGGGTCGCGCGAGCTGCACTCGAGCACGCCGTGGCGTATGCCAAATCCCGCAAGCAGTTCGGGACCCCGATCATCGCCAATCAAGGGATTTCCTTCATGCTGGCCGACATGGCCATGAAGGTGGAGGCAGCACGTCTGCTCACGTGGCAGGCGGCGTGGTTGGCCGATCACGGCGAAAAAGTCACCATGCGGGCTGCCATGGCCAAGTGCTTCGCCTCCGATGCTGCGATGGACGTGACCACCAACGCAGTGCAAATCATGGGTGGCTACGGGTACATGCGGGACTATCCGGTAGAGAAGCTCATGCGCGACGCCAAGCTCCTCCAGATCTACGAGGGTACGAACCAGATCCAGCGCATGGTGATCGCTCGGCAGTTGGCCAAGGGCGGCTAGGTGGGCCATCTGGACCGGCCGGATGAGGCAGGCGAGAGGATGGCCGCGCAGACGGCACTCCTCTTCCCAGGGCAAGGCTCGCAGTTCGTGGGTATGGGCCAGGAGCTGGCCGCTGTTTTCCCGCCCGTGCACTCCCTCTACGGGCAAGCGGACGAGATTCTGGGTTTCGAGCTCTCCAAGTATTGCTTCGAGGGCCCAGAAGAGGCCCTCAACGACACAGTCAACACGCAGCCGGCTCTGTTTGTCACCAGCATGGCGCTACTCCAGGCCCTGCGTGCGGAAGGGCGATTGCCCTCACCATCCGCAACGGCCGGCCATAGCTTGGGCGAGATCACGGCACTCGCAGCCGCCGGCGCTCTCGGCTTCGCCGAGGGGCTCCTCCTCACCCGCGAGCGCGGCAGGCTCATGAAGCTGGCCGGCGAGCGTAGGCCCCGGAGGCATGGCCGCCGTCCTCAAGATGGACGATGCTGACGTGGAGCAGGCCTGCCTGGAAGCGCGCAACGAGACCGGAAAACCCATTCAGGTGGCCAACTACAACGCGCCCGAGCAGATGGTGATCTCGGGGCACCAGGAGGCCCTCGCGCGGGCGGTCGGAATCCTGCGGAGCCGAGGAGCCAGGCGCATCGTGCCGTTGGCCGTCTCCATCGCCGCGCACTCGCCGCTCATGGCCGTTGTGGCAGAGGAGTACCGGCGCGCAGTCGATGCCACCCCGATTCGCCCAACCGAGACACCGGTAATCGGCAACATCAGCGCCCGTCCGCTGGGTAAGCGCAGCAGGAAATCCGCGACGAGCTCGTCGGGCAACTGACCCGTCCGGTGCAATGGACTGCGTCGGTTCGCTGGATGGCAGAGCACGGCATCGACCGCTTTATCGAGATTGGCCCCAAGGATGTGCTGGCGCGCCTCGTGCAGCGCATTCTGCCCGCCGCCAAGACCTGGAGCATCGGCGATGCAGCCGCCGTCCGCTCGTTGGACCTGGGAGGAAACAAGAAAGCAGTGACTTCGGAGGAGGCATGAGCTTTGAAGGCAAGGTAGCGGTCGTCACGGGCGCGGCACGAGGAATCGGCCGGGCCATCGCCCTGCGCCTGGCTGCCGGAGGAGCCAGCGTGGCGGTGAATTTCCGGACCAATACCGCGGCAGCCGACCAGGTGGTGCAGCAGATAGTGGCCGGGGGCGGGCGCGCCTTCTCGTTCCTCGGCGATGTTGGCCACCCCTCGGAGGCCCAGGGGTTAATCGATGCCACGATCAAGGCCTTTGGCCGCATCGATATCCTGGTGAACAACGCGGGCACGACCCGCGACACGCTCTTGATGCGCATGACCGAGGAGGATTGGGATATCGTCGTCGACACCAACCTCAAGGGAAGCTTCAACTGCATCCGGGCCGCCGCCAGGCCCATGATGCGCCAGCGCTACGGCCGAATCGTGAACATCACGTCGATCGCCGGGCTCGCGGGCAATGCCGGACAGGCCAACTACTCTGCCGCAAAGGCTGGCCTGATTGGCCTGACCAAGACAGTGGCCAAGGAGCTGGGATCGCGGAACATTACCTGCAACGCCATTGCGCCCGGCCTCGTGAGCACCGACCTGACAGCATCCCTGCCGCCCGAGCTGGTACAGGTCGCGATTGACCGCACCCCCCTCGGGCGCACGGGAACACCAGAGGAGATTGCAGAGGCGGTCGCATTCCTGGCCTCCGACCGGGCGTGCTTTATCACGGGCCAGATCCTCGCCGTGGATGGCGGCCTGGCGATCGCCTGAGCCTCTTTGAGGGCTCAGGCAGCAGGGAGGAGAGACCGATGGAAGAAAGTCTGGGTAGAGTGACGATCGCTCCGAACGTTCTCGTCACGATCGTGCAGAAGGCGGCCCTATCCGTGCCGGGCGTTGCCAGCCTCTACGAGGCTGTGCCCAACGTGAGGCGTCTCCTTGGCTTCCACACGGTCGGCCAGGGTGTCGAGGTCCGTGTAGAGCAAGACCAAGTTGCCGTCGAAGTCTACCTCATCGCACGGCGTGGGGTGGATCTGCTCGAAATGGGACGCCAACTGCAGCACGAAATCACGCGCGCCATCCAGGACATTGTCGGCAAGGCAGTCCGTGAAGTCAACGTCCACGTGGAAGACGTGTCTATGGAACCGGCGACCGAGCGCTGATGGAGGCATCGTCGCAGTGAAGGCGCGGCATCGAGCCCGGGTCGCCGTTCTCCAGGCTCTCTACGAGGTCGACTGCACGGGGCATGGACCCGAGCAAGCCCTCGCGCACAGGCTGGAGGACTCGCAGCTTTCCGATGCCGGAGTCATCTTCGCCCAGGAGCTTGCCCGCGGCGTGACGTCTCACCAGGAACGCCTGGATGGTCTGATTGCGCGCTACGCACCGGAGTGGCCGGTGGACCAGATTGCCATCATCGACCGGAACATCCTGCGGATCGCGATCTACGAGATCCTCTTTGGGGCCGACACCCCGGTGAAGGTGGCCATTAACGAGGCAGTGGAGCTCGCCAAGACCTTTGGTGGTGACTCCTCTGGCCGCTTTGTCAACGGTGTCTTGGGTACCGTGGTAGCCCAGGAATCCGCGGGCGATCGACCATGAACATCTTGGGGAATATCGGCATCACCGAGCTGATCGTCATCTTCCTCTTGGCCCTGATCGTACTCGGCCCGGAGCGCCTGCCCGAAATGAGCAGGAAGTTGGGCACGCTCGTTCGGGACCTGCGCAGAATGTACACCAATCTCAGCCGCGATCTCGGCCCCGAGCTGGCGTCACTGCCGTCGGCGATACAGGAGGTGCGCGACACGGCCGAGGCGCTCAAGTCGCTGCCGCGTGATGCCATCCGCTCCCTCTCGCAAGCCACCTCCCTGGACCTGGAGGCCAAGACACTGCTGGAACCGGTGGCGACCACGCGCGAGCCAGTCCGGACCATGGGCGGCGCTTCGCGGCTGAACGGAACGAGGTACCGTCTGCGCCGGCGGCAGGGGCCGCTGTGCTCGTGAAGCCGGATGTGAGCGTGGTCGCGCTCGCCGGGGATGCCGGCGTAGAGGAGCGGCTCGATGTCTGACGCCAGCGTGCCTGTTGCAGCGGACCCGGCTATGGGCAGGCCCAGGTCGGTGATTGAGCACCTGAAGGAGCTGCGCGACCGGCTGCTACGTGCCGTCATTGCTCTCTTTGTCAGCACCGCAGCCAGCATGTTCCTGGCCAAGCGAGTGCTCACGATACTCATCGCGCCGCTAGGAGATACACTTCCCCAGGCCCTGAAACCTACCGAATCGATCGGCAATTACATGCGGGTGGCGCTCATCTGCGGGGTGACACTCGCGATGCCCTTCATCGTCTACCAGATCGGGGCCTTCGTGATGCCCGCCCTGACCAAGACGGAGAAGCGCTACATGCTTCTCCTTGTCCCGGGAGCGACGGTCTGTTTCGTGGCCGGCGTCGCCTTCGCCTACTTCCTGACGCATCCCATCGGCCATCCCATTCCTGCAGGGCTTCATGGCCGACATCATTGAGCAAAAGTGGGCAATTGGGGAGTACCTCACCTTCGTCACAGCGCTCTTGTTCTGGATTGGGGTGGCGTTTGAGCTTCCCCTGTTCATGTTCGTGCTGGCCAAGCTTGGACTCGTCGACCACAAGTTCCTACGCAAGAACTTCAAGTACGCCATCCTGGTGATCGCCGTCATCGCAGCAATCATTACGCCGACGGTAGATCCCTTCAACATGGCGCTCGTCATGGCGCCACTGATCGTCCTGTATGGCCTGGGCGTGCTCCTGGCGGCCATCGCCCGCCCGAAAAAGAGCGTGAGCGACTAGGCGGCTTCTCCCGGCGCACGCCGCAGCCTCAAAAAGAGGGCACACAAAACTCCTCGTGTGCCCGAATCATACGATATCCAACATAGGGCTCAAGGAGGACCAACGTTATGTCACGCACTCGCGTCGTGATCATGGGCGCCGCTGGGCGCGATTTTCACAACTTCAACACCGTCTTTCGGCACGACCAGGCCTTCGAAGTGATCGCCTTCACCGCGACACAGATTCCCAACATCGAAGGCCGTCTCTATCCGGCAGTGCTCGCCGGACCGCTCTACCCGAAGGGCATTCCCATCGTGCCGGAAGATGAGCTGCTGGAACTCATCCGCAAGCACGATGTGGACCAGGTCGTGTTCGCATACTCAGATGTGCGACACGAGTATGTCATGCACAAGGCATCGGCGGTGCTGGCCGCAGGCGCGGATTTCCGCCTGATCGGGACCAAGACAACCGCAATCCCGAGCATCAAGCCGGTTGTTTCTGTGTGCGCGGTCCGCACCGGGAGCGGCAAGAGCCAAACCACCCGGTACGTCGCCGACACTCTCCAGCGCATGGGGTACAAGGTGGTGGCCGTTCGCCACCCCATGCCCTACGGCGACCTGGCGAAGCAGGCCGTCCAACGCTTTGCCGACTACGCAGACCTGGACAAGCACGAGTGCACGATTGAGGAGCGGGAGGAGTATGAGCCGCACATCGAGCGGGGTGTGGTCGTGTATGCCGGCGTGGATTATGAGGCGATCCTCCGCCAGGCCGAGCAAGAGGCCGACATCGTCCTTTGGGATGGAGGCAACAACGACCTTCCCTTCTACCGGCCCGACCTGCACATCGTCGTCGCCGACCCACACCGCCCTGGGCACGAGCTCAGCTATCACCCAGGCGAAGCCAATCTGCGGTCGGCCGATGTGGTGCTCATCAACAAGATCGACACGGCCGACCTCGCGCACGTCAGCCAGGTCCGTGAGAACGTGCGTGCCGTGAACCCAGGAGCCACCATTGTGGAGGCCGCATCTCCGATCTTTGTGGACGACATCGACGCCATATGCGGGAAGAAGGTTCTGGTCGTCGAGGATGGGCCGACCCTGACCCATGGCGAGATGGCCTATGGCGCGGGCTTTGTTGCGGCGCAGCGATTCGGCGCAGAAGAGATTGTCGACCCGCGGCCCTATGCCGTCGGGTCCATCCTCGAGACCTATGCCAAGTACCCGACAACCGGGCCGGTCCTGCCCGCCATGGGCTACGGCGAGAAGCAGATTCGCGAGCTGGAAGAGACCATCAACGCGACGCCGTGCGACCTGGTGATCGTCGCCACGCCCATCGATCTGTGCAAGCTGCTGGAGATCTACCGTCCCTACCAGCGGGTGCGGTACGAGCTCCAGGTCATCGGTCGCCCCTCCCTTGATGAGATCCTCCAGGCCAAGTTCGGCCATTGACATCCCTTGTAGGGGCGGGTCTGAGACCCGCCCCTACCGCCCCATCTCAGGCGTACGTCCAGATTCCCTCGTGCCGTCGCTCTGCGGCGGCACGCCCGCCGGACGCTCCGCGTCCCCCTCATCGGCATGTGCCCACCGATCTTGCACTGCCTCCTGTAAGCTGATAGAATAGCGATGGAAGGAGAACTCCATGACCAGGACGGACAAATCCCTCGAGGATCTGGTGCGCGATCTTCCGCCCGAGCTTCACGGCCCCGTGCGCGACGCAATCGAGCTCCTGCTCGACCGTCATGCCCGGCGAACAGCGGGAACCGAGCAGGCCGATCCTCCCGCCGGCACAGCCGTCAGCCTGCGCCCCGTGACGGGCGAGACCGTACATGCGATCTGCCGGCTCTCCGACACGCTGGTACCGCCCAAGAGATACACTGTTGCGCCCAACGCAATCTCGTTCGCCGAGGCGCTCTTCGAGCCCAAGGCCTGGTACCGCGCCATCTATGCCGGCGAGACGCCGGTTGGCTTCATCATGCTGTACGACGACCCGCAGGAGCCCGTCTATTTCCTGTGGCGGCTGATGATCGCCGCGCCTCACCAGGGCAAAGGCTTTGGCCGGCAGGCGGTCGAGCAGCTCATCGAGTACGTCCAGACCCGCCCAGGAGCCACAGAGCTCTTGGTGAGCTGCGTGGAGGGGCCCGGCAGCCCCGAGGGCTTTTACCAGGCGGTCGGGTTCCGCCGCAACGGCAAGATGTATGATGACGAGGTAGGGCTTGCGCTTCCGCTGCCTAACCGGACAGAGTAGAGAGGTACAATGCCAAGTCTGGATGAGATCGTTGGCGATCTGGAGTCGCTGTCGCCGGAGAGCCTGCAGGAGCTGGCGCGCTTCGTCGACTACCTGAAGTGGAAAGAGGCGCCTGCCGCTCAGCCCGGTGCCGGTTCCCCATGGAGCTTTGACTTTGTCGAAGAGTTCCATCGTGCGGTGGTGAGCGCCGAGCGCGGCCCGGCCGGGATGGATGTACAGGTGGGCGAAGCTGCCTGCAACGGCGAATGGCGCATGGCGCTCTGGCAGCACCCTCCGATCCAAGGCGCATCTGTGGTGGAATACCAGGTGCCTGTGCCGGCCAATGTGCGCAACCTGCGGCTCGCCTTCGCCACCGGCATCCGGGATGGCGCCCACCTCGCCGCTGGGAACATCGTCGCCTTCCGCGTCTTTGTCAACGAGTGGCGGCTATGGAGCCACACGCAGCACGCCTGCCGGTGGCTTGAGCACGAGGTAGAGATGCCCTCGCTGCCCGGAGACGTGGTCCGCGTCCAGTTCGTGACCGACGGCTTGGGCAACCACCAATGGGCCTGGGCGGTCTGGGCCGCGCCCCGCCTCATCGGCGAGGTCGTAGCGTAGCATAGGGCCTGCCGGTCTGCGCCGTCCGGCAATCGGCCATCCAATCAAATCCAATCGGGGGTGCATCCATGGACCTGGAACTCAACGAAGAGCAGCGCATGGTGCGCGACATGGTGCGGGACCTGGCGCAAAAAGAGATCGCGCCCCGCGCCGCCGAAGTCGACAAGAGCGAGCAGTTTCCGGCGGAAAACATCCGCAAGATGGCCGAGCTGGGCCTGCTCGGGCTGCCCTACCCGGAGCAGCTACGGCGGCGGCGGCGGTGACTACCTGAGCTATGCCATCGCCGTAGAAGAGGTGGCGCGTGCCTGCGGCTCCACGGCCCTGATCTTTGCTGCACACGTCAGCCTCGGCTGCGCGCCGATCTACTACTTTGGCAGCGAAGAGCAGAAGCAGCGATGGCTTCCCCACCTGTGCAGCGGCCAGGGGCTCGGTGCCTTTGGCCTGACCGAGCCGGAGGCCGGCTCCGACGCCGGGTCGACGCGGACGGTCGCCGTGCGCGATGGCGACTCCTACGTCTTGAACGGCAGCAAGATGTGGATCACGTCCGGCGCCATCGCGGACGTGGTCAACTGCACCGCCAAGACCGATCCCGCGGCAGGAACTCGGGGCATCTCCTGTTTCCTGGTGGAGAAGGGCACGCCCGGCTTTATCCCAGGCAAGAATGAGCCGAAGATGGGGCTGAAGGGCTCGGTCACCTCGGCCCTGTCATTCGAGAACTGCCGGGTGCCGGCAGCGAACCTCCTGGGCAAAGAGGGCGAAGGCTTCCGGCAGATGCTGATCACGCTGGACGGCGGGCGCATCAGCATCGGCGCGATGGCGTTGGGCCTGGCGCAGGCGGCCCTGGACCACGCGACGGCCTACTCCAAGCAGCGCGTGCAGTTCGGCGCAGTCGATCGCCAACTTCCAGGCGATCCAGTGGATGATTGCCGACATGGCCACCGAGATCGATGCCGCCCGGCTGATGGTCTACCGGGCGGCAGCCATGAAGGACGCAGGCGTACGCTTCACCAAGGAGGCGGCCATGGCCAAGCTGTACGCCTCGGAGGTGGCCGAGCGCGCCGCCTTCAAGGCCGTCCAGATCCACGGCGGCTACGGCTACAGCCGCGAGTACCCGGTCGAGCGCATCTACCGCGACCAGCGCCTGTGCACCATCGGCGAGGGCACCAGCGAGATACAGCGGCTGGTCATCGCCCGCCAGGTGCTGGGCGATCTGTAGCCTAGCCCCTCGTGGGTGCAGTCAAGGTGCGACGCACCTCCGAGGTGCGTTGCACCTGTTCAGCTTGGATGGAGGCTCCGGTGAATCCGAACAATCCTGTGAATCCTGTCCAATCGCACCCCTTGGTCGAGCTGGCTCGCAAGACAATCGAGACCTACGTCCGCACCGGCAAGCGGATCGCGCGGCCCAAAGAGCTCAGCGACGAGATGGTCCAGCGGGCCGGCGCGTTTGTCTCACTTCACCGAGGCGGTGCGCTGCGGGGCTGCATCGGCACCATCCAGCCAGTCGAGGCCAGCCTGGCTGAGGAGATCATCCAGAACGCCATCTCGGCGGCCACGCGAGATCCGCGCTTCCCACCCATCACATCCGGCGAGCTGGAAGGGCTAGACGTCAAGGTCGACGTGCTAGGCGAGCCGGAGCCCATCCAGGGTCCCGAGGAGCTCGACCCAAAGCGCTACGGGCTGATCGTCGAGTCCGTCACGCACCCCGGGAGGCGCGGCCTGCTTTTGCCGGACCTCGAGGGGATTGAGACCGTCGAGCAGCAGGTATACTACACACGCGTGCACAAGGCCGGCATCCGAGACCCAAATGAGCCGGTGCGCATGTTCCGTTTCGAGGTGCGCCGCTACACCTGAGGCCGGGCCACGGTCATCGCCTTCCGCTCCCACGGTCCCCGTGGAGCGCCGTCTTGCGCGCTCCGCGCCCGTTCCCGCCCCGGCGGCCACCCGCCCGCCGGCCTACTCTCCCACTCTCCCACTTTCCGGCGGTGTGCTATGCGACGTCCACCCGCAGCACGGTCCCGTCGCGTGCCGCCACCGCCACGTCGATTCGCCCCTGGGACACCGTGAGCACCTCACCCGTCCACCCATCGCGCAGGGCTGTGCCGTCGGGCAGATAGCCGGCCACCGTGATGGGCAGAACCACCGGACGGCGCGCCGCGTTCAGTGCCACGATCAGCGTCTGCTCCCCCAGGCGCCGGCCGTAGGCAACAGCGCTCCCTTCGGCCAACAGGAAGGTCAGGTCGCCGCGCCGCAGCGCGGGGTGCGCTGAGCGAAGGGCAATGCAGTGCTTGATATAGTCCCGCAGATCCCCGTCCCAGCCCCGGCCGTCCCATGGAAATCCCTGGCGGCTGGCGGGCTCGTGCCGGCCTTCGAGCCCGATCTCATCCCCGTAGTAGATGCTCGGCGCTCCCACGTAGGTCATTTGGAAGAGAGTCGCAAGACGGTAGGCCGTGCTGTCGCCCATCGCCAGCGTCCGGAAGCGCGGCGTGTCGTGGCTCCCCAGGCAGTTGTACTGCACTTCGTTGATTTCGCGCGCATAGAGCGCAAGGAGCCTGCGCAGCTCTGCCGCGAACCCGGCCCCGTCGATCGGCTCAACCCAGTGGTAGCCGGTGCGGGAGGCCTCGTCCTGGTTCAGGCTATCGCCCGCGAAGAAGCCGAGGCAGGCACGCGTAACCATGTAGTTCATCGTCGCGTCGAACTGGTCGCCCTGGAGCCAGCGCTGGGACTCGTGCCAGATCTCGCCGACGATGTAGGCCTCGGGGTTGGCCGCCCGGACCCGGCGGCGGAACTCGCGCCAGAACTCGTCGTCGTCGATCTCGGCCGGCACATCGAGCCGCCAGCCGTCGATCCCAAACTCGATCCAGTAGGCCGCCACGTCCCACAGGAACTTGCGGACGGCCGGGGTCTTGATGTTCAGCTTCGGCAGGGCCGGCAGCCCCCACCAGCAGTCGTAGCCTTGCTGCCCACCCTGTGCGTCGTAGGGTTGCAGCGGGAACTGCCGGGCGTTGAACCAGTCGATATAGGGCGAAGCGGGGCCATTCTCCACGATGTCGTTGAACTGGAAGAAGCCACGGCTGGCATGGTTAAGACCCCTCGAGGATCACGCCGCATCCCACGCCGGTGCGACTCGTCCAGCAGCACACGCAGTGCTTCGTTGCCGCCGAGGATCGGGTCGACCTTGTAGTAGTCGTAGGTGTGGTAGCGATGATTGGCCGTGGACTGGAAGACGGGGCAGAAGTAGAGGGCGGTAATGCCCAGGTCCTGCAGGTAGTCGAGGTGCTCGACGACGCCGATCAGGTCGCCCCCTTTGAAGCCATGCTGGGTCGGCGGGCTGTCCCACGGCTCCAGGTTGGACGGCTTGGGTACCCGCTCGCTTCGGGCGAACCGGTCGGGAAAGATCTGGTAGAAGATGGCATCGCGGACCCATTCGGGCGTATCGATTGACCTCACTGTCGTGTGCTCCTTTGGCGATAGGCTGCCGGCCATGGCTGCCCCTGGGGGCAAGCCCCCAGTCCGGCGCGAACGGACCCATTCTAGCACACGTGTGCACTGGTGCACAAACAGCCGGCGTCGCCGGGTCTGTAGGGGCGGCCGGGTTTCCATACCCGGCCAGGCGGGAATGGAATCCCGCCCTACAATCCCGGCGTGCGCGGAGGACCGGCGGGGGAAGCGCGGTCGACCCGCCCCTACGAAGGATCGCGTCGAAGCGTGTCGAGCAGCTTGGCGTGCCCGGAAAAGGCGATCTCTTCCGGCGGCGGCAGCTCATCCAGCGCAAAGAAGCGGGCCTCGCGGGCGTCGTCGCCTGCGCGGAGGTCTCCGCCGATGGCCTGCGCGCGATACGAGAGGTTGATGCCCGGCCCGCGGTAGTCGTCGCTGTAGTAGGAGGCTCCGATCAGGGTCGGCGGTGCGGCGACCAGGCCGGTCTCTTCGATACATTCGCGGCACACTGCTTCCTCGGGGCGCTCGTCCCACTCGACAAAGCCCGAAGGAAGCGCCCACAGACCCCTGCCCGGCTCTTCGGCGCGGCGGATCAGGAGGATGCGGCCTTCCTGCTCAATCACCAGGCTGACGCCCACCTTGAGCTCGCGAAAGTGGACAAAGCCACACGTCGCGCAGGCCAACCGCGGCCGCCCAAAAGCCTCGCGCTCTTCGAGGGGTTGGGCGCAGTGCGGGCAAAAGTGCAGATCGCCGCCCGGCACCCAGCAATCGAGCGCGCGGCCGCCTCCAGGCGAGGATGGCCCGGTCGTGGCCGGCGCCGCACAGCGGCTCCGGCAGCTCGTCGGGACCGAAAAAGCCGGCGGCCGAGGCCTCACTGGAGAGAGCAAGAGCGGGCGGCGTGCCGCTCGAATCCTGGAGGGTCGCCTCGTACACGAGCAAAAGCCCGTTTCCTCGGGGATCGTCGTCGAAATAGAAGAGGTCAAACAGCCTGCCGGCCTTCACCCGCAGCCCCATCTCTTCGAGCGCTTCGCGCTCGGCCGTGACCGGCGGCGGCTCGTCGGCCTCACAGTAGCCGGCCGGCAGGTTCCATGTCCCGGGGAAGGCACCGCACTCCGGCCCTCGCTTGGCGAGCAGAATCTTGCCCTCTCGCTCCAGGAGGACACCGGCGCTCACCTTGAGCTGCCGGTAGTCAACCCACCCGCAGTCGGGGCAAACGGCCCGGACTCGGCCATCGAATCGAACGCTCTTCAAGCTCGGCAGCGCAGCGTAGACAGTGCATGGGGAACCTCATTCAGGCAGATTGGGTCAGACTATGAGAAGCTGGTGGCAGGCAGCCATCACCAGGGCAGAAAAGAGCGGCATCCAAATGTTGTCGGTGGGCGGCGGCGACCAGCGCTCCGCCGCGGCCGCGGCCACGGCGCCGGCCACGGCGACCACCGGGTGCACGAAGCCGAGAAGAGCGACGGTCGTCGCCGTAGCCAGGCAGACCATCAGGCAGGCCACGCTGCCGGCCCACGTCTTGCGCACGCCCGGACGGCCCCAGCGCCGCCCCGCAATCTCGGCGGCCGGATCGCCCAGGGCGAGGAAGAGCACAACCAGGCCGCCCACGTCCTGGCCAAAGAAGAGCAGCGCGCCCAGCATCGAGGCGACAAACCAGGTGGACCCAAGGATGCCCTGCTGCTCCCACGGTCGGAAGAGGCCGGGTGCGTGGCCCCACAAGGTGCGATCGATCCCCGGCCACGAGCGCCGCGCCACCTCCAGCGCCAGGCTGCCCAGCCCCAGCAGCCCGGCAAGCGCCAGCGCGACCCAGGGCTCAAACAGCCACCCGGCCAGGGGCACGATCGCCAGCGCCGCGTGCATCAGCTTACGTACGCTGCGCATCCCCCGACCCCGTCAGGTGCTTTGCACCTTGCCTCAATCCCCCATCAGCCCTCCGCATCAATCCCAAATCCACAACATCAGCCGACCTGCGCCAACGCCACGTACCCCGCCACGCTCTCGAGGAGCTGCTCCAGCGGCATCCTCTCCTGCACGGTGTGCACGACCCTGTCGTCGCCTGGGCCGAAGCCGATCACGACCGTGCCGGCCGCGGCCAGGTGGCCGCCGTCGGTGGCGAAACGCCACGTGCCGGTCTCGACGCTGCGCCCCAGCACCTCGCTCAGGCAGGCCTGCGCCTGCACCAGGAAGGGATCGTCCGGCTCTGTCGTGAACGAAGGGAACTCGTCGGGATAGCGGTAGACCACGCCGGTGTAGCTCACCAGCTCCTTCGACGCCACCTCGATGCGGCCGCGGCAGCCGGGCTCGAGGCTGCGCGCCAACAGATCCTCGAGCTGGGCGACAATCGCGCCCGTCCGCTCGCCCGGGATGTTGCGCCAGTCGAGCACAAGGTGGAGTGCCGCGGGCGTGACATTGGCGCTGTTCGGCTCGCTCGTCACCCGGGTGGGCGCCACCGACGACATCCCATAGGTCGGATCGGCGGCCATGGGCAGATCCCGGAGGCCTGCCAGGAAGCGTGCGAGCGAATCGTGGGGATTCACGCCGAGGTCCGGCATGCTCGCGTGCACGGAGCGGCCCTCAAGATGGGCCACCAGCTCGACCCGGCCGCGGTGCCCGCGGCGGAGCTGGTTTCCACTCGCCTCGCCGATCACCGCGCGCGCGACGGGCAGGGTCTTGGCCAGGTGCCGCGAGCCCAGGCCGCCCACCTCCTCCTGGACGACCCCGGCCACGATCACGTCACCCGGCGGGCGCAGGCCGAGGCCCTTCAGGTACCCTCCCGCGTAGACCATCGCGGCCAGGGCGCACTTCATGTCGACCGAGGCCCTGCCCCACAGCTCGCCGTCGTGGATCTCGCCGCCAAAGGGCGGGTGAGGCCAGAGCGCCGGATCGCCGGCGTCCACGTGATCGAGGTGGCCGTTGAACATGATCGAGGGGCCATCCCCTCCGGCCACCAGGCCCAGGACATTGCCGGCATCGTCGACCCAGACGCAATCGTAGCCGAGCATCTCCATCTCGCTCCGCACCAGCTCGGCCGCGTCGCGCTCCTGGCCGGGCAGGCTGGGCGTCTGCACCAGCCGCTGGGCAAAGGCAATCAACAGGCCTTCGGTCTCCGCCAATCGTGCCACATCCAATTCCATGCTCACACTCCCAACCCCGGTCCAGGTGCGGCGCACCTCGTAGGTGCGCTGCGACCTCAGTAAGTGCGTTGCCCATCCCAGGTGCGCTGCACCTCATCATCCCGCACATCCGCGGAATCCTGCAATCCTGCCATTACTCCACCAGCCCACGCAGCACGCGCAGGTTCTCGATATCCTCCGCCAGGTCGGGGCCCTTGTCCGTCTCCAGGGCCATCGGAATGCCCCGGAAGCGGGGATCGTTGACCAGGAAGCGAAAGGCGTCCAGGCCGAGCATCCCCTGGCCAATGTGCTCGTGGCGGTCGACGCGGCTGCCCAGCCCCTTGCGCGCATCGTTCAGGTGGATGGCCCGCAGCCGGTGCAGGCCCAGCACCGCGTCGAACTCGGCCCAGGTCGCATCGTAGCCCTCGCGCGTGCGCAGCTCATAGCCGGCGGCAAAGGCGTGCGCCGTGTCAAAGCAGACGCCCAGCCGCTCGGGCGCCTGCACGCCGTCGATCATGGCGCGGATCTGGCCAAAGGTGTAGCCCAGGTGGCCGCCCTGGCCGGCCGTGACCTCGAGCCAGACCTGGGCGTGGCAATCGGGTAGGCGGGCATGCAGCGCGTCCAGCGCGGCGACGATGCGGGCCAGGCCCGCCTCCTCGCCGGAGCCCATGTGAGAGCCGGGGTGGATGACCAGCCCGGGCAGGCCGAGGTACTCGCAGCGCTGCACGTCGTCGGCCAGGGCTTCGATCGACTTGATCCAGAGGACGTCGTCGGGCGTGGCCAGGTTGAGCAGGTACTGGCCGTGGCCGAACGCAGGCCAGATGCCCGTGCGCTCGACGGCCTCGCGGAAGGCAACCCGGTCGGCCTCGACCAGGGGTGGCGAGGCCCAGCGGCTGGGTCCCTTGAGAAAGAGCTGGACGACGTCGCAGCCGGCCTGCGCGCCGCGCTCGATCGCCTTGGCGACGCCGCCGCCGCTCGATTCGTGCGCTCCGAGAAGAAGCCTTGTGCCTTCGGTCATCTGTCACCTCCGCATCCTCGGCTTGCCGGGGACCGTAGGGCGGGATTCCATTCCCGCCTTCTTGGCCGGGTATGGAAACCCGGCCTACGTGCTGTGGACTTGGCCGGGTATGGAAACCCGGCCTACGTGCCTGTGGAACGGGCCCGCCGGTCCTCCGCGTACGCCAGCAGGAAGAGCAACGACGAAAGGCGGTTCAGGTAGTGCAGCACCAGCTCGTTGCCCAGCAGGCCTCCGTGCAGGAGGCGGGCAGCCTGCCGCTCGGCACGGCGCACCACCGTGCGCGCCACGTGGAGCGCCGCGCCCGGCAGGCTGTCGCCGGGGACGACAAAGCCGCGCGGCACCTCCACCCTCGCCTCGGTCTCGGCCAGCCACGCCTCGAGCTGCGCTACGTGCGCGGCCGTGATCCGTCCGGCGAAGGCACTCTCCTCCGCTCCAGCGGCGGCCAGCTCGGCCATCAGGGTCGATAGCGTGCGCTGCACCTCGAGCAGGATAGCCCCTACCTCCGGCGCGCAGCCCGCCGCGCGCGCCAGGCCGAGCGCCGCCTGCGCCTCGTCCACCGTGCCGTAGGCCTCCGGGCGCGGGTCATACTTCGGCACGCGCTCCGGGCCAAGCAGCCCGGTATAGCCGTCGTCTCCACCGCGCGTGTACCAGCGCGACCCCGCCGGCCCTGCGCCGTCGCCCGCCTGGGGCGGCCCGCTGCTAGGCACCGGACAACGCCTCGACTATCGTCCGGCAGAAGGCGGGCAGGTCCGAAGGCATGCGCGAGGTGATCAGGTTGCCGTCGCGCACCACCTCCGCGTCGGTGTACGCGGCCCCGGCGTGGATTATGTCATCCTTGATCGCCGCAACGCAGGTGGCGCGCTTGCCCATCAGCACCTCGGCCGATGCCAGCACCCAGCCGGCGTGGCAGATGGCCGCCACGACCTTGCCCTGCTCGAAGAGGGCGCGGACCAGCGAAAGCACCGCCGGGTAGCGCCGCATCAGGTCGGGCGCGTAGCCGCCGGGGATGACCACCCCATCCAGCGTGGCCGGGTCGACCTCGCCGGCGGCGCAGTCGACCAGCACCGGGTAGCCATACTTGCTCGTGTACGAAGGCGCGCTGCCCGTGCCGACGACGATCACCTCAGCGCCCGCCTCCCGCAGGCGCATCAGCGGCACCCAGAGCTCCAGCTCCTGGTACATGTTCTCGGCCAACACGGCCACTCGTTTTCCCGTCAGTTCCATTGGTCGATTCCTTTCAGCAACTCCTCCACCGACCCGCGCCGCACATCGCCTGCCAGGTAGGCCTGCCGGGCCTCAGCAACCTCTGCCACGAGCTCGGCCCGTCGCTGCTCGACCAGGCGCCGCCGGATTATCTCCACCAGCAGGAGCTGCTCGTCTGCCGGCAGAGCTTCGACTGCCTCAATAACCTGCTGAATCCTCGAGATCTCAACGCGCGCTTCCATCAAGCCTCCCTTGCCACCAGGCACCTGCCATCCGCCATCTGGGACACGTCCCTGTAGTGGCGGCTTCAGCCGCTTCAGGCCAGACAGCGACTGAAGTCGCCACTACAGACCGCCTCCTACCTCCAGTCATCCAAAATCCGAAATCCCCAATCCAAAATCGCCAGAACAGCGCAAGCTGCACCGTCTCCCTCTCCACGATCGGGTCCAGGCCGACGATCGTCCGCAGCGTGTACTCATCCGCATCAGGCTGAGCGAGCAGATCGCGGACGTGGCGGTACTTCACAAAGTGCCAGTGCCCCTCGTCCACCAGGCGCTGCCAAAGCGGGTTGCGCCCAAGCTTGAAGCTCACCAGCGCCGAGCGGCCGCCGGGGATGACCAGGTAGGGCTGGACGCCCGGCGCACTCTCCGCCAGCGGCAGCAGCTCGCCCAGCAGGGCCTGCCAGCGCACGGCAAAGACCGCGTGCACCTGGCCCGCGCGGTACCAGCCCACGTCGAAGGGCGGGCGGACGGCGGCGCGGTAGCCCAGCCGCCGGCCCAAGCCCATCAGCCCATCCACGATCGACGCACGCTCGGCGGCGCGCGATTCCAGGCGATCCTCCGCGCGGAGCTGCCAGCGCCCCGAGGGCGTCTCCACGGCATAGGCGTGCAGGCATGCGGTCAGCAGGTCAGGCTCCGGGGTGAGATCGCCCGGGAGCTCGCGGCACACCAGCCCGGCGAAGGCGCCCGGTGCCAGCGGGCCGCCCTCCGAGAGGATGCGGCAGGCAGCCGCCTCCACGCGATCGGCCAGGGCAGTGCCCAAGCCTTCCGCGCCCGCCAGCCACCAGAGGCCGCCTTCGACGCCCGTCGCATTCAGCCGCACAAACTCGGGGCCTTCGAGCGCGGCGCGGGTGCGGGCCGCCAGCAGCGAGAGGGACGACGGCACATTGACCAGGGCGTCGTCGGCCGCCGAGAGCCAGCCCCCGGCCGCCAGGGCGCGCAGCACGGCCGCGTGCAGCGCCGGCCAGGCCACCGGCTCGGCGCGGGCACGGATCGCGGCAGACGCCGCCTCGCGCGCAACCTGCTCCAGCCCCTGCTCCAGCTCGGCAAAGGCATAGACCGCCGGGCGGGCCGCGTCGCCCCCCACCCCCGGCACAGGCCGCCCCGCAGGGGCAACAGCCGCCCGGTCGCGCACCGGGGCCGGGCGCGCCAGGCCGGGTGCCAGCTCCAACCGGTAGCCGTCGCCCCCCTGGTGGATTGCGGCAAAGCCGAGGTGAGCGCGGGCCGCGGCCAGGGCAATCGCCTCCGCCACGCGCCGGGCGCTGCCCGGACAGCACGAGGACCAGCCGCCCCCCGTCGCACAACAAGTCGTCGAGGGCGCCCAGCGAGCGCCCCATCGTCTCGGCGTACCAGGCAATGTCGGGCGAGCGCTGGCGCAGCAGCGCGCGCAGCGCCTCGGCCGGACCCGGGCCCAACAGCCAGCCGCTCCACAGGCAGGCAAAGGGCCAGGCGGCCGGATCGAGGGGCGGCGGAGAGGCCAGGATGAGGCGCACAGAGCGCGACGGCACGCCGCGGCGCAGCTCGCGGAGCGATGCCTGGCAGAAAAAGCCGGCCGGCAGGACGGCACCTGGCACTCCCCTGCATAGGGGCCGGCGGGACTCCCCCTGCATTGGGGCCGGCGGCGCGGCACCGGCTGCGGCCTCCCCCCGTACCGGGGCCGGAGCCTCGTAGAACTCGCCGAGCGACCCGGCCAGCGCAGGCGCAGCGGCTCCCACCAGGGCACGGCGGCGCGTGGCCGCCTCCTCGAAGGCCAGCCACACATTGCGCTCCACGTAGCGGGCCGGCCGGCTCCAGGACGGCGGGCGCGGCTCACCGCCGGGCACGGGCGCCAGCGCGGAGCAATTGTCGAGGCAGTCAAGCAGAAGGATGCGAAGCGCCTGCCGGACGGGCGAGGCGGGCAGCGCGTCGATGCGCATCGTCAGCTCGGCCAGCGCATACAGGCTGCGCGCCGAATAGAGCTTCAGCAGCGACTCCATGCGCGAGCGCAGCCCGGCGTCCTGCTCCTCCGGCGCCACGCGGTCGAGGACGTAGAAATAGTGCGGGCCCCGCTCCGGCACCGCCTTCATGCGCGCCTCGTCGTCGGGATCCAGGGCCGCTTGGCCGTCCCAGCCGCACTCGGGGCAGTGGACCCAGCGGGCGATGGCGCGGCCCAGGTCGCGATCCCAGACAAAGTGGTCGGCGACGGCGGGGCGGCCGCAGGCAGGACATGGCGTGGCATACAGGTCCGAGAGGGTGCGGCGCAGCGGCACGCCCTGCTTGAGCCCGTCGCCCAGGCGGGCAATCGCGGCATCCAGCTCGCGCGGCGCGACGGGCCACAGGTCCCCCCCGGCCGTCAAGAGTGCCAGCGGGTCATAGCCGGCCGCGAGCGCCCTGCGGCCGGCGGCGAGCACCTCGCGTACCTCGGCCGCTCCCTGGCAATAGGGCAGCAATACCGCATCGCCCGGCTGCCGTATAGGCCTCGACGTAGGCCTGCGCCACGCCGGCCGGGATGGGCGACCAAAGGCGCGCCGCCGGAGGCGGGGCGTGGCCGATCTCTCCCGGCACAAAGTGGTCGATCGCGTGCGCCATGGCGGAATTGTACCACAGCTTCTGACTCGTGGCACATGGCTTATGGCAAATGGCTAATGGCCGCTATCCGCTATCCGCCATCTGCTATGGGCCATCGGCCCACTGTCTCACTGTCTCACTGTATGCACAAGTACTATGGCTGAGATAGGCTGTTTTTCGGGAAACAATCATGCCATCGCCTGCCATCTGCCATCTGCCATCCGCTATCCTATCCGCCATCCGCTATCCGCTATCCGCGTCCGCTGCCCGAGCGTGCACGACGATCCCCTGCCAGTTGCACGCCCTTGGCACTCGTGGTATACTCCCTGTCAGCCGCGGCTGGCCCCCCGGCCCCAATCCTGTCTTCGGCCACAAACCCCACCTGCCACTCCAGGGGCCAGTCAAGGCAATCTGGCAATGCCTCACGTTGCCAGATCGGCGGAGCCTGCCCGGAAGGCAGCGAATAGCCGATAGCAGATAGCGTATAGCCGATCGCCATTCGCCATCAGCTATCAGCCATCAGCCATCAGCCATCAGCCATCAGCCATCAGCCATCAGCTATCAGCCATCAGCCATCAGCCATCCACGCCATCAGCCCTTCGCCCAATGCAACCCAAAATCGCAAATCCAAAATCCAAAATCCAAAATCCAAAATCCAACGCCCGCTGGCTCATCCTGATCCTCCTCGTGGGGGCCATCGCCCGCGTCGCCGCCGCCCTCTTCCTCGGCAACCAGGTCGTGCCCGTCTCGGGCGCGTACGACCAGATCTTTTACCACGACCTCGCGCTCAACCTGCTGGCCGGCAAGGGCTTTGTCTTCACCCGTCCCCCCTGGCCCTTCATCGAGCCCGGCGCGCCGACCGCCTACTACTCCTTCATCTACCCAATGTTCCTGTCGGGCATCTACTGGCTCTTTGGCCCGCACGCCATCGCCGCGCGCATCGTCCAGGCCCTCATCTGCTCGCTCCTGCCCTACCAGGTGTACGTGCTGACGCGGCAGATAGCGGATGGCAGATGGCGGATAGCAGATGGCAGATTGCAGATAGCAGATGGCGGATGCGGATAGCGGAGGCGTGGGCGGTAGCAGGTGGTGTCCGCGGACGTCCGGAATAACGGGGAGCGCGCGGAAACGGTCGCGCTGGTCGCCGCCGCGATCACTGCCCTCTACGCCTACTTCCTCCTCTACAGCGCCTCGCTCCAGTCCGAGGGCGTCTACCTCGTGCTCGTCGCCTGGGCGCTCATCCTGACGCTCAAGCTGGCGGAGCGGCCCACCTGGCAGCGCTGGCTGGCCTGGGGGCTGGCCGTCACCCTGGCGAGCCTCGTGCGCCAGGTGTTCATGCCCGCGGCGCTGCTCCTCTTCCTCTACGTCGTCGCCAAGGCTTGGCGCCGGGTCAAGATCGGGCACGTGGCGCTGGCGGGGCTCGTCGCGGCCCTGCTCCTCCTGCCCTTCACCCTCCGCAACTACCGGGTCTTTGGCCAGTTCCTGCTGCTCAATTCCTCCGCCGGCCAGGTCTTCTGGAACGCGAACCACCCCGACCTGGGGACGGAGTTCATCGGCGACGCCATGTTCCCCATCCCGGCCGACCTGGAAGACGCCAACGAGGCCGAGCTGACCAACGAGCTGATGCGGCGCGGGATGCGGCTCGTGGCCGACGATCCGGGGCGCTTCCTGCTGCTCAGCCTGGACCGGGCGGCGACCCTCTTCATGTTCTGGCCGTCGAAGCAGTCGAGCCTGATCAGCAACATCTCGCGGTCGCTCTCCTTCATGGCCTGCCTGCCCTTCATGATCGCCGGCCTGGTCCTCTCGGCCCGCGAGTGGCGGCGCTGGCTGCTCCTCTACCTCTTCATCGTCGCCTACGCCGGCATCCACATCGTCTCCTGGGCGCAGATCCGCTACCGGATGGCGGTGGATGTGGCGCTGATCCCCTTCGCGGCGCTGGCCATCGTGGCGGCCGGCGCGGTGGCTCAGGGCGCAAGGCGCAGGGCGCAAGGCACAAGGCACATCGGGCAATGCACAAGGCACAATGCACAAGGCACAAGGGGAGGGAGTGGCTGGGTAGGGCGGGATTCCGTTCCGCCGATGGCGGGCCGCGTATGGAAACCCGGCCTGACGACTGATGGCCAATGGGGTGTGCCATATGGCGGGGGCTCTTCGCTGCAGAGTAGCACATCCACGTTGAGAAGGGGGAACGGGCAATGAGTGACGCACGAGCGTATTTCCTGTCGCTGGTGTTGGAGCCAAACGGTGATGGCTATTTGGCCTCAGTTCCAGGCCTGCAGGGCGCATTCGCCGAAGGCGATACGGTTGAGGAGGCTGTGTTCAATTGTGTTGACGTCGTGAAGCTGATTGCGGCCTATCGCGCCGAGCGGGGTGAGGGTCTGGGCTTCTGCGAGGTCGACATTACGCCGAACACGCGCCTCACCATTTCGATGCCTGTTGGAGTCGGAGAACGCAGCGGATCAACCATCTGAAAGCACCATGTCATTGGTGAAGTGAGGCATGAAGTATCGAGCGATCATCAAGCAGAGCGATGGGTGGTGGATCGGCTGGCTGGTGGATCTGCCGGGTGTCAACGCGCAGGAGAGAACCCGAGAGAAGTCATCGACTCCTTGCGGATCGGCGCCCAGGAGATGCTGGCCACGGAAATCCCCTTTGAGCCGGAATCCATGATGTTGGTGGTGGACGTACCCAGCCCCGCGTGGACCACCGAGGGTCCTCCGGCGGCGCGGCCATAGGCCATCAGCCATCCGCCATCAGCTCATCAGCCATCAAGCCATGAGGCCATACCATACGCCATCCCGAATCCAAAATCGGCAATCGGCAATCCAAAATCGAGAATCGGAAATCCTTTCCGTCGTGATCCCCGCCTACAACGAAGAAGCCGGCATCGCCGCGATCGTCGAGCGCGTGCTGGCGATCGCGCCGGCGCTGGAGGCGATGGGCGTGGCGCTTGAGCTGATCGTCGTCGACGACGGCTCCCGGGACCGCACCGCCGAGATCGTCGCCGGCTACCCGGGCGCCTGCCTGGTGCGCCACAAGACCAACCACGGCTACGGCGCCGCGCTCAAGACCGGCTTTGCCCAGGCGCGCGGCACGTGGCTCGGCTTCCTCGACGCCGACGGCACCTACCCGCCCGAGCATTTCCCGGCGCTCCTGCGGGCCGCGACCGAACAGGGAGCGGACCTGGTGATCGGCTCGCGGATGGCCGGCAGCGACAGCCAGATGCCGGCCACGCGCCGGGTGGGCAACACCCTCTTTGCCGGGCTGGTCAGCCTCATCGGCAACAAGCACATCACCGACAGCGCCAGCGGCATGCGCGTCATCCGGCGCGAGGTGCTGGCGCGGCTCTACCCCCTGCCCGACGGGCTCAACTTTACCCCGGTCATGTCCACACGCGCGATCCACGAGACCTTGAAGATGGTGGAGGTGCCCATCCCCTACGCCGAGCGGGTGGGCCGCTCGAAGCTTTCGGTGGTGCGCGACGGCACGCGCTTCCTGCAATCGATCGTCTGGACGGCCATGGGCTACAACCCGGTGCGCATCCTGGGGGCGATCGGCGTCGCGTTCGTGGGGATCGCGCTCCTGATCGGCCTGGGGCTGGTGATCGAGCGGCTGAGCGGCGACACCGAGCTGCACACGCGTGGGCACGCTCGCCGTCTTTTCGGCGCAGGTGCTGGCCGTGGCCGGCGTGTCCCTCTTTTCGCTGGGGGCGACCTTCAACTACCTGGTGGCGCTCTTTCACCGCGAGCCGGTGCGGCAGGGGCTCTTTGGCAAGCCGATCTTTGACCCGCCGCTGGATAGGCAGTTCGGCTGGATGGGGCTCCTGGCGATGGTCGCCGGGCTGGTGCTGGGCGGGGTGAGCCTGGGGTTTGGGCTGGCGGGCTGGCCGGTGAGCCGGCTGTGGCTGTGGCTCCTGGGCAGCGCGCTCCTGGTGCTGGTGGGGGTGCAGCTTGCGATCTCGTGGGTGGTGATGCGCGTGCTGGAGGGGCTGAGCCAGCGCGAGGGGCTGGTGACGGCGGATTTGAACGGGAGGCCGGCAGAGAGGTCGGCGGATGCCAGCTAGCGGATGGCAGATGGCAGATAGCGGATGGCAGATGGCAGATGGCGGATGGCAGATGCAATGCGATGGAAACCCGCCTGCCCGCGCACGGTTTCGCCCCGCAAGAGAACGCAAGCCGCACCGGGTTTGACACTATCCGAGCGTTGTGCTATTCTAATGTCAAGAACGGCGTGTGCCCCCGAGCAAGCTTCGGCCGCCATCTTCCAGGTGAGGGCGCCTTCCAGGTCAGAGCAGGTTATTGGGCCGTGCCTCGCCTTCGCGCACACGGCCCCCCGTCGAGCAGCGAGAAAGTGGACGCGAGTGCTGACCCGGCACCGGCGGAGGTGCCCCATAGCAGAAACACGCACACTGTACGGCTTGTCGTACCGAGCAGTGGCCGGCACCTGCCGGACATGGCATTGAGCATCCGGCTCGACAATCCAGAAGAAAGGAGGAGTCTAGCGAAACGATCCTCAAGGAGCGCAGCACCCCCCTGGCAACGGCCAGGAGCAGCGCGAGGGACGCTCCCTCCCAGAAGCGACCCTCGAGACTTGGGAAACGAAAGTAGAAGGAGACGACAATGCGAAAGCTGAGCGTAATACTATTCCTGGTCCTGCTGATCTCGGCTCTGATGGCCGGCACAGCGTTCGCCGGCCGGCCGGTCGGCACCGACATCGCAGAGGAGCCATACAGAGGCACCAGTGCGACGCTGCTGTCCCAGGCGCCGGGAGGCAAGTGGGTCTTTGACTCGATCGAGTATCTGGGCTCCGTGCGAAAAGTGAACACCGCGGGCGACTTTACCAACACGGTGCCCTGGCAGATTGACAAGATCATCGTCTACGGCATGAACGCCGACGGCAACGGCCTCAACACGGCCGGCCAGTTCACCTGGTGCATCTACCCCGATGCAGCAGGCGCGCCGGGGGCCACGGCGTACTGGTGCTTCGCCACCCCACTCGTTGCCCCACCAGGTCCCCAGCCACTCGGCGTTACGCACAACAGCGCCCGGATCAATCTGGACATGGTTGCCGGGGGCTACACGCGCCCGATGCTGCCGGCGGGCACCTGGTGGCTGCTGGCCTGGCCTTCCTACCCGGGGTCTGAGGTTCCCCCAGGGGGCATAGGCACCTACAATGCCCAGTGGTACTGGAAGGGTTCGGCCTACGGCGCGCCCAACCAGGCGGCTCTGCTGGACCCCACGGGACTTTGGGAGACGCATGCGGCCTGGGTGCCATGGTCGACGACCGTGACTGCGCCCATCCCGCCCGCCAAGGACATGGCCTTCGTCCTCGAAGGCTCGGTCTTGGGCGCCCCAGGCCACTGTGTGGGTCAAGCCGGCCGCCACCGCGGTCCGTACTGCGCCGGCCGATGGGACACGTCTTCGGCTATGACTGCTTCCCGTGATCGAGCAGGGCATCGATGCAGTGGCACCCGGCGGCAAGGTCAACGTGCTTGCCGGCGTGTTCAACCAGGCAGGCGACAAGGCCCTCCAGATCACCAAGGCCGTCTGGGTGCAGGGCGCCGGATGTGGGAACTCGGTGATCGACGTCACGAGCTTCTTCGACATCTTCACCGAGGTCACGATTGACCTTCCCGCCCCAGGCAACGTCAAGTTTGATGGGTTCACCATCCTCACCGGCCAGAACTCGAACGGCATCTATGCCCGCTCGACGGACGCCGGCTCCACGATCACCATCAGCAACAACTGCATCGAGGGCTGGAAGACGTCGGCCAACCCGACGCGCACCTGCGGCACCGGCGACAACTTTGACTTCATCGCCGGCTACGGCGCCACGGCGGCCCTCGACTTTAACCACAACACGCTGCTGGGCGGCTGCTCCAACACGATGCTGCTGGAAAAGTGGCTCGGGCCGACCGATATCGGCTTCAACAGTTGGGACCGCGGCGTCGACGACGTAAGCACGGACGGCTTGTTTGCCATGAACTACGGCGGCGCGGATATCGCCACGCTTCAGCACGTGCACGACAACATCATCGACATGGGCGGTGGCACCCTCTTCACCAACAACGAGCGGGGCAACGGCATTAGCTTCGTCGCCGCTTTCACGGGCGCAGCCGGCGGCTACAGCGACATCCACATCATCAACAACACATTCAACAACCTAAAGGCCTACAGGCGCGCGATCGGCCTATGGAACAACAACGCCTCCGACGTTAGCCCGGGCGGTCTCTCCAACGTCCGAATCGAGGGCAACACGATGAACGGGGTCGGTGCAGGCACCGACAGCCGCGGTGTCCAGCCCATCGGCCGCGTCACGGGCCTCGTCGTGCAGAACAACAACATCAACAACCTGTACGCAGGCCTGTACAACCGGCCATGGAACGGGCACATCGTCCTGGCGACGGACCTCACGCTCACCGGGAACTGCTTCTCGGGGAACACCAGGGCCGTCGACTGGCAGGGGACCGACACAGCCGTGGCCGAGGACAACTTCTGGGGCAGCGCGGACGGCCCGAAGCACGCCTCCAACACGTTCAACGTGTCCACTCAGGGTGACGCGGTGAGCGACCGCGTGGACTTTGTGCCGTGGCTCAAGACGTGCCGCGCTACCAGCTTTGCCCCGGTGACGACAGACACACCGCCGGGCAAGTACTCCTCCATCCAGGCCGGCGTTGACGCCGCCACCGGAGGCACGGTCAGCGCTGTGGCAGGGACCTTCACCGAGCAGGTGGAGATCGCCAAGGCCGTGACGGTCCAAGGCGCGGGCAAGGCCAACACATCCGTCCTGTCACCTGACACGCTGACCAAATACTGCGCACCGGCAAGTGGCAACATCTACCCGATCGTATTCGCCCACGACATCTGACGGCGCCGTGGTCCAGAACTTGACGGTGGACGGCCTGAGCAAGGGCATTGCCAACTACAGGTTCGTCGGCATCGCCTACTGCAACGCAGGCGGAACGGTGAGCAGGTCAAGTCTGGAACATCCAGAACAACCCCTTTAGCGGCGCGCAGCACGGCAACGGCATCTACGGCTACGTCGACTCCTCAACGCCGCGGACCGTGAACGTGAATGGATGCTACGTTACCGAGTTCCAGAAGACCGGCATGGTCTTCAGAGGTGACGGCTTGACGGCGAATGTCAACGACTGCGATGTCACCGGCAAGGGCCTGACAGGCGTCACCGCCCAGAACGGCATCCAGATCAGTGACGGTGCCGGCGGCACGGTCACCGACTGCGATGTGGCTGGCATCGGCTACACAGGCGGTGGCTGGGTAGCCAGCGGCATGCTGTTCTACGAAGCCGGCAATGTCGCCGTTACCGGCGGATCTGTGACGAGCTCGCAGATGGCCTGGTCTACCAGGACACGAGCGGCTCGGTGCAGGGGCTCACCATCGTGGCCGGCGATATCGCATCGGCCGGGGGCATCAGCGTCCGCGACTCCGGCGGCACGCTGAGCTTGCTGGAAGGCGACATGGCCCGGTCCCCGTTTCGCCCGTGGACGCCCCCCGCGCTCCGGGCAAGGGCCAGGTTGAGGGCGGCGCCGTGACTCTGACAATCGACACGTCGATCTGACCGGCACCGAGATCCCGTCAACTACAACCGCTACGGCATCGACGTCTGGGCATATCCAGACAGCCCGGTCGTGACTGTCACCAACTACGACGTCCATAATTGGAGCTACGGATTCGTCGCCTATGAGGGTCTCGGAGGAGTTGTAACTCTCACGGCGCACCAGAACTGCATCTGGAACAACGACGTCGGCTACTGGACCAACGCAGCCACCCAGGATGTCAAGCTCAACTACTGGGGCAGCCCCAACGGCCCGACTCACGCCTCCAACACCTTCAACGTCGGCTCCCAGGGCGACCCGGTCAGCGACAACGTCGACTTTGTGCCGTGGCTGGATGACTTGCACGGGGCGCGAAGCTTCGCCCCGGTGACGACAGACGGTCTCCGGCCGGGACAGCTACGCCTCTATCCAGGCCGGCATCGATGGGGTCGACCATGGCTACACGGTTTGTGTCAAGGCAGGCACGTTCGGCGAGGACCTCGTCATCGCCCAGTCGCTGACCCTCGCCTGCGCCAACATCAGCAAGGACCCCAACACGACCCGCACGTGACCTGGAGACGATAATTGTGCCGTTCACCAACAAGCCGGACTACCTGAACTATGGCACGATCATCGACCTTCAGGCCAGCAACGTGACGATCGACGGCTGCACCTTGAGCGGCGACAGCCCGCTATTGACCGGCGGCTACTCGATGGGCGGCGCCGACATCAACACCAACGCAGCCATCGACAACGCCGGCTACTACGTGCTGGATCACCTTGGAGTGCAGAACAACATCATCCGCGACTTCATGTACTCGAGCATCTACCTGGACACGCCCTACGACGCCGACCACTCCAGCAACTACATCGTCCACAACCTCTTCGACAACATGTGGGAATCCGTGCAGATCTACGCGGCGGAGACGGACGTCTCGTACAACGTCTCCGACAACGTAACGCGCGCCGTCAGCTACCACCAGGTGAGCGTCGCCGCAGATTCCGGCTTCGCTCCCCCAAATCGCCCACAACACCATCAACGTCGACTACAACTGGGATTGGACCAGCCGCAACGTGGCCATCTGGGTGAACGGCCGCAGCGGAACTGCGGCGTCCTTCAGCGTGTCGAACAACACCGTCAACACGCCGAGCGCCATGACCGGGAAAGAGTTCTGGGGCTTCTACCTGCAGAACGTGACGGGCGACAGGGCACTCACCTTCAGCGGCAACACGGTCAACGGCGGCGGCAACTGCGACGTGGGGCTGTATGCCCATGGCCTCAGCACCTCCACCCCAATCGTTGCCACGGGCGGTGGCCTGTACAACATCAAGACCACCGGCGTCTACCTCAACAACTACGCGTGCACCTCGGGCTGGGGCTGCGCCTATAACAACACCGCGCTGACGCTCGACGGCACCATTGGCCATCACCATGAGCCCAGCCGGAAGCAAAGTTGGTGCTGGCCGTGCAGCACCGGGCGGGCTTCAGGGCGGTGAGCAGATGGAGTGGCTCCGCAACGCCAAGTCCGTCATGGCGCCGGACATCGCTCCAGGCAACGACCACGTCTCTGACCGTCACCGGTGGCACCTACGCCAACGCGGCCATCGGCATCGACGTCGACGGCGCCACCGCCACCGTGAGCGGCGCGACCATCTCCGGGAACGGCACCGGCGTCTACATCGCCAACGGCAGACGGCACCTTCACCGACAACTGCATCCAGAGCAACACGTCGTACGGCATGAACAACACCACCGGCGCGGTCAGCGCCGTGGACAACTACCCGGGCAGCGTCAACGGCCGGCCGACGCCTCGAACACGTTCAACGTCGGGTTGCAGGGCAACCCGGTGAGCAACGACGTCACCTTTGTCACGCGGGAGTCCGGCCGCCACACCGCGCTGGCTATGCGCCGGTTGGACCGACACGCCGACGGTGAAGGGCTTCTCCTCATCGAGGCCGGCGTCAACTACGCCACCGGCGGCAACGTGACCGCGGCGGCCGGCACCCTTTCACCGAGCAGGTCGTCGTCGCCAAGGCGGTGACCGTCCAGGGCGCGGGGATCAATAGCACGGTCGTCCAGTCTCCCGCGACCTGGACCTGCTTCGACCTCGGCGGCGGACCTCGGGTCCCAGTCGTCTACATCCATGACGCCAACCCAATCACAATCAAGAACCTGGAGGTTGACGGAGACAACAAGGGCGCCCTCAACAACCGCTTCATTGGCATCGCATTCGTCAATGCCGGCGGGACGGTGAGCTACGACCGGATCGACAACCTGCAGGAATCACCGGCCAATGCCGGCAACGAGACGGTCGGCATCCTATTCTACAACAACGACAGCACCTCGCGCACCATCAACGTCAACTACTCGGACATCCACGCCTTCCAGAAGAACGCGATGGCGCTGATCGCGACGAGCACCACGCCACTGGTCTTCGACATCCAGCACAACACCATCACCGGCCGGGGTGTCCTGCCCTCGGGCGACAACGCCCAAAACGGCATCCAGGTGCAGGGACTGCTGGGCACTGGGACGATAGCCTACAATAACCTGTCGGCCATCGCCTACGAAGGCCCGGGCACCTGTGACTGGGTTGCCACCAGCATCCTGAACTACTACGCCAACCTCAACATCCACCACAACACGGTCAGCGGGCAGGTGGGCATGTACGACATCGACGCCCCCGGGCAGATCAACGACAACACGGTGACGCTCGTGAAGGCGAACGGCTGTGGCTGGGGCATCGCGGCATCCGACCCGCCCGGTGCGAGGCCATCGCCATTGACAAGATGGGCTTTGGCGTGGACGGCCAGGCTCCGGCTGCGACCCTGGTCATCGACATCCTGCGGAACAGCGTTACCTTCGGCGGGGCCAAGAGCGGCACCTACGGCATCGCGGCGGATGCGGGCTACAGCAACAACAACCTGAGCATCACCGCCAGCAACAACACGGTTACCGGGTTCTGGGGAGGCATCAGCTTCTCCAAGTGCAGCAGCGGATGCGGCACCGGTGCGTTCACGGCGATGACGGCCGAGAACAACGACCTCTCGAACAACGGCACACCCGGGACGCCGACGACCAACGGCTGGGGCATGTGCTCCGACGTGGTGACTCCGGTCGTGGACGGCTCCCCCAACTGGTGGGGGCATGTCAGCGGGCCGTACCACACCACGAACACCAGCGGACTGGGTTCGGCCGTGTGCGACTGCATCACCTTCTCGCCCTGGACGGGTCAGGCGAACCGAATGCACGTGCACGACATGGGTACCTTCGGCCACGCGGCGCCTCCGCGCTACGTCTCAGGGTGGGCTTCGATTCGGGATCAGGCGTTGAGGCCTGTCTCCTACGCGACAGTGTACGTCGAGTGGACCTGGCCGCTGGGGCAGAAAACGCAGCAGAGCAGTGTGGCTGATCAATGGGGCACGGCCAAGTTTATCATCTGGTATCCGAGCCAGATCGGCGACTACACGGTGTGCGTGACCAACGTGACCAAGGATGGTTGGTTCTACGACTCGGGCGCGAATGTGGTGACGTGCAAGACCATATACCTGGGATCGGGCAAATTCATCGAGGAATGAACTTGAGCGCCGGATTTGCTCTCTGAGCAGGTCCGGCGCTCGCCAGCCTGGCGCACCACGGGGGGCCAGTAGGGGCAGTGGTAAGGAATGCGGGTGCCGACACGACGAGCTACCGGCCGCCGTGTCGGCATCGCCACACGGCAGGCCGCCCAAGACGCCAACTCCGGGCCGACCGTATACCGCCGGTGTCTGGGGGTATCACAAGCCTCATCGTTCCATTGCCCACATGTTACGAGTTACATGAAAGAGCCTCTCCCCCTCCGTCGTGAATGCCGCATCGTTCCTCTGTCCAGCGCAATGCGTGCGCTTTGCCGCTTGCCTGCGAGTTCCGCCCCCGCAGCGGTGAAAGGGCGATGAAATCGCGCAATGCGGGACGACAGGCTGTGGTTCTCGGCCTCACACTTCTTTTCGTGGCAAGCGCCCGGCTGGCTGCGCTGGCGGCCCAAGGCGCGGTGGCCGGCGCGTGGAGCGCCCCTGTCGAACGTCTCCAACACCACAACCGACTCGGAGTCTCCGCCATCGTCGCAGACGCGCGCGGATCCGTCCACCTCTTCTGGGCCGAAAACCTGGAGACCTGACCCAGGCCAGCCCCGACACGATCTACTATGCGCGATGGATGGTTCCGGCTGGTCGAAGCCGGTGGACATCCTGTTCTCTCCCGAAGGGCAGCAGTCGACGGCCAGCGAACCGGCCGTGGTGGCGACGCCAGACGGCCGGGTGCACCTGGTGTGGACAGGGGGATGGGACGGCCGCATCTACTACAGCTCGGCATGGGCCGGCGAAACCGACAGTGCGGCGGCGTGGAGCAAGCCGCTGGCGCTCAACGCCGGTGGAGAGGGCGGGGCCGCCCTGGATATCGCGCTGGACCCGGAGGGGAGGCTGCACGTCGTCTACGCTGTCATCCTGCAGCCGGAGCAGGGGATCTACCACGTGGCCTCGGAAGATGGGGGATGCACGTGGGAGTGCCCGCAGGCATAGAGGGCTCGCGTTTGGGGAGCGACTCGATGCTGGGGCGACGTCCGGCTGGCGGCCGCGGGGGACGGCACACTGCACGCAGTGTGGGCGTGGTACGATTACCCGGAGACCTTCCCGCCTAGGGGGATCTACTACGCGCGATCGACCCACGGCGGCACAACGTGGTCTGAGCCTCTCCTCCTGGCCGAAGGCCCATTCAACTGCCCAGCAGTCACGACCCTCGACAAGCACCAGGTGCACGTGGTATTCAGCGGCACCTCAGACCGGCGCAGCAAGTTCCACACCTGGTCGGCGGACTGGGGGCAGAGTTGGACACAACCGGCCGTGGTTTTGACACCGGGAGGGCAGCAGGGGTACGCCGGTCTCGCTGGTCGACGGCAGCGGCAGCCTGCACTGGGTGACGGTCACGAGCCACCCAACCCTGCGGAGATCCCTTCCTTCACCTGAAGTGGATGGAGACCGTTGGTTCACGCCCGATGTCCTGGCAACATGGAAGAGCTAGGGCTCCAGGTCGATCAGAACATGGCGAACGCTGCGTCACCTTCAGCCTGGGCAACGTGCTGCATGCGGTGGTGATGGTGCCGGTTGGGACCCGGAGCGAGTACCAGCTCGACATCTATTGGGTGAGCAGCCGTGTTGACGCAACACCGGTGCAGGCTCGCCCGCTTCCTACGCCGACGACGGCCGCAGCAGCCGTGGCCGCAACTGTCGACTCCGCCGCGCTCGTGCCTGAAGCCTCGCCCACGCACGGCGCTGCTCCTGCAGGCTTTGAGAAGGAAGCTCCAGGCGCACGCAGCAGCGGCATACAGCCACTTGTGATCGGGATTGTCGCCCCCCTATTGGTGCTGGCTGGCATCGTGGCCGCACGGATGGCAGGGCGCAGGCTCCGGTAGCCCGGGTCCCGGCGAGAGCCAGCAGCCGGCCGGCAAGCGAAGAGGTGGTGGGATCCAATGCTCGAACACCTGAAGGCGCTCTACGGCTACCGCGAGCTCCTGTGGGAGTGGACGGTGCGGGACATCAATGTCCGCTACAAGCAGTCGCTGCTAGGCGTCGCCTGGGCGATCCTGCAGCCGCTGGCGCTGATGGTCGTGTTTGCTGTGATCTTTTCCAGCTTCATCAAGGTGCCGACAGACGGGATCCCCTATCCCGTCTTTTCGTACTGCGGCCTGCTGCCCTGGACACTGCTGTCGACATCCATCGGCTTCGGGGTGCCAGCGTTGTCGGCAACATGAACCTGGTGACCAAGATCTTTCTTCCCCCGCGAGATCTTGCCCTTTTCCGCCATTGCTGCCAGCCTGGTTGACTTCTGCGTGGCATCGACCGTGTTCGCCGGGATGCTGGTCTACACAGATCGCCCTGCGGCCCGTCGCGCTTCTTGTACCGGTGCTGCTGGCGATCCAGATCGTGCTGACCACGGGCATCGTGCTCTTCGCGGCCGCGCTCAACGTGTTCTACCGAGACATCCGCTTCGCTGTGCCTGTGGCAGTGCAGCTTGGATGTATGCGACACTCGTGATTTATCCCGTCAGCATGGTGCCCAGCAAGCTGCTGACCCTGTACATGCTCAACCCCATGGCGGCCTTGGTGGACGCTCACCGGCGCGTGATCCTAAAGGGCACTGCGCCCCAGTGGGGATACGTGGGTAT
>CAVPBH010000014.1:0-214848 GCA_963701775.1 uncultured Chloroflexia bacterium | reverse complement strand
CCTGGGCACGGCCGCCCTAGTCCAGCTTCCCGGTCCGGCCGAGACCCAAGCCCTCATCATTCAGGGTGACGATCTGGCGGCGGTGCGGACGGCCGTGCGGCCATGGGTGGCGAGATCACCCACGACTGGACATCATTGATGCCGTCGGCGCTCGGCTAAGCGCGGCCCAGATCGAGGCTCTGCGCGGGTACGCCCAAGTCAAGCACGTCTATGCCGACGGCGCCGCACAGGTCGCCGGCACGGTGTATGAAACCCGCTACCCGACCCTGGTCGGCGCCAAACAGCTTCACCAGATGGGCATCGACGGCCGCGGCGTGACCGTCGCGGTCCTCGACAGCGGGCTGTGGGACAAGAGCTGGCTGATCGACAACGACGTTAAGGGCTTCCGCGTGCGCGCCCAGTACGATGTGGTGCGCTCACGTACCGACAGCACCTATCGGAACGAAACCTTAGTGAAGGGAAAATACCAACAGGATATCAATGACGACAGCGGCCACGGTTCGCACGTGACCAGCATTATCCTGAGCAACGGCAAGACCAGCAGCGGCGCCTATAACGGCGTGGCGCCGGGGGTAGATCTGGTGGCGGTGCGCGCCTTCGACGCCAACGGCCGCGCCACCTACGCCGACGTCATCGCCGCCCTCGACTGGATCGTCGCCAAAAAGAGCCTGTTCAACATCCGGGTGCTCAACCTGTCCTTCTCCGCGCCGGTGCGCTCCCACTACTGGCAGGACCCGCTCAACCAGGCGGTGATGGCGGCCTGGAAAGCGGGGATCGTGGTCGTCGCCTCCGCCGGCAATACCGGCCCCAAACCGATGACCATTGGCGCGCCGGGCAACGTGCCCTATATCATTACCGTCGGGGCCATGACCGACAACAACACCTCGAGTACCGGTGACAACACGCTCGCCTCCTTCTCGGCGGCGGGTCCCACTACGGACGGCTTCGTCAAGCCCGAACTGGTGGCCCCCGGCGGGCGCATGCTGGGCCTGATGGAGCCGAACGACCGCCTGGCCACGCAACAC
The DNA here is from genome assembly GCA_963701775.1 of uncultured Chloroflexia bacterium. Taxonomy (GTDB): domain Bacteria; phylum Chloroflexota; class Anaerolineae; order JAAYZQ01; family JAAYZQ01; genus DAOQVR01. The sequence goes on along the minus strand of CAVPBH010000014.1, from coordinate 213,823 downwards.
CCCGAGTTCATCGAGCCGAAGGATGGGGAGTACTTCCTGATGTCCGGCACCTTCCAGGCCACCGGCGTGGTGTCCGGGGTGGCGGCGCTCATCCTGCAAGGAAACGAATTCCATCCCACCAGCTCCTGGCCGACGTGATGACGATGGCCGAGCACAGCGACAAGCCGCTCGGCCAGATCTCCTTCTGCTACCTGGGCGATGCCCGGAACAACGTGGCCAACTCGCTCATGGTGGGCGGATGCAAGCTGGGGATGGACGTGCGCCTCTGTGCCCCCCGGTCTCTCTGGCCGGCCGAGGGGCTGGTGGAGACCTGCCGGCAGATTGCCTCCGAGACCGGTGCCCGGCTGACCCTGACGGACAGCGTCGCGGAGGGGGTCAAGGGCGTCGACTATCTCTACACCGACGTCTGGGTATCCATGGGTGAGCCCGATTTGGTCTGGGCCGAGCGGATCCGTCTCCTGCAGCCCTACCAGGTCAACATGGAGGCGATCCGCCTGAGCGGCAATCCGAGCTGTAAGTTCCTGCACTGCCTGCCCTCCTTCCACAACCGCGATACCAAGGTGGGCGAGCAGATCTACCAAAAGTTCGGCGTGGACGCCATGGAGGCCACCGACGAGGTGTTCGAGTCTGAGCACTCAATCGTCTGGGACCAGGCGGAGAACCGCATGCACACCATCAAGGCTGTGATGGTGGCGACGCTGGGAAGCTAAGGAGGTCGTATGGGGGGTTGCTGCACTGTCTCGGCTATCTTCGGGATTGGGCCGCGCCTGGGCATCCTTATCTGGTACCTGCTCCGGCCCGAGCGCTGGCAGGGAACGTTCGAGACCTGATCTGGCCGCTGCTGGGCTCGCTCTTTCTTCCCTGGACGACGCTGGCCTACGTCTGGCGCTCTCCGGTGGCATCCACGGGTGGGAAATCGCCCTGCTCGTCCTTGCCGTCCTGGTTGACGTCGGGCACGTCGGGGGCGGGGCACGGAGCCGCTCTCGGAAAAATAGGATGCCGTCGGGGTCGCTGCGCCCGCGCGTTGCAGCCGCAATCGTAGCCTAGGGCCTTGTGCCCGTCGAAGGGGCGTGCCGGCGCCCACAAGGGGCTAGCTACGGGCCGGGTTGTCGCTGGTCCGTCTCCTCGTGCTTTAGCTCGCGGCGCAGCACCTTGCCCACCATGGTCTTGGGCAGGCTCTCGCGGAACTCGACCTGCTGCGGCACCTTGTATCCGGTCAGCCGCTCGCGGCAGTAGGCGCCGGATCTCGTCGGCGGTGACCTGCTGTCCCGCGCGCAGCACGATCCATGCCTTGACCGCCTCGCCCAGCCGCTCGTCGGGCACGCCCGCGACGCTGACCTCGGCCACGGCCGGGTGCGTAGCGATCACCTCCTCTACCTCGCGCGGCCACACCTGGAAGCCCCCCGGCTTGATCAGGTCTTTCTTGCGGTCGACGATATACACGTATCCGTCCTCGTCCACTGCCCAGGTCGCCGGTGTAGACCCATCCGTCCGGCGGGGGCTCCATGCGGACCCTCGCGGATCATGTTCGAGGTCTCGGTGGGACGCTCCCAGTAGCCCACCATGATCTGCGGCGCCTGGATTATGATCTCGCCCACCTCGCCGGGCGGCAGCTCCACTTCGCCCGTGTCGACGTCCACGATGCGCATGTCGACGTCGGGCAGCGGCACGCCCACCGAGCCCTGCTTGTATGTCACGTGGATCGGGCAGCAGGCCGCAGCCAGCATCGTCTCGGTCATGGCATACGCCTCCAGCAGCCACCCGCCCGTCAGCTCTTCGAATCGCTGCTTTGTTTCGGCCATCAAGCGGCGCGGCGGCCGACCAGCAGATCTTCATCGACTTGATGCCCGCTTTGCCGCTCTTGACGTCCGGGTGGTTCAGGAGCGCGATAAAGAGGGTGGGCACGCCGTGCAGGCAGGCGGGACGGACCTTGCGGATGGTGGCGACCAGGTCGTCGATGTCGCGCGGGTTGGGGACGATGGCGAGGGGCCAGCGGGCCACCAGGGCGGTGTTGAGCGCCATGTTGCCGTAGACGTGAAACGCCGGCATGACCCAGGTCAGCGTGTCGTCCCAGTCGTCGAGCACGCTGCGGGCATAGGCTTGGAGCTGCATCGCGGTCTGGATGAGGGCTTGGTGCGTGCCCAGCGCGGCCTTGGGGGTGCCGGTCGTACCGCCGCTAAAGAGGAGGATGGCCGGGTCCTGCGGCCCGGGCAGGGTCACAGGCCGGGCCGCGCCTGCGTGCTTCCGGAGGAGAGTCGGCCAGCAGGTGGTCGCCGGGCTGAACGGCCACGCGGTGGCCCTGCTTCTTTTCCATGGCCAGGGTAAAGAGCACGCGCATCACCGGCGACAAGTGCTCCTTGATGTTCGTCACGATGACCCGTTTGACCTGCGTGCGGGGCTGGACGGCCTTGATCTTGGCATAGAACGGAGTCATGACCAGCACCGTTTCGGCGCCGATCTCCACCAGGCGATACTCCAGCTCCCGCTCGGTATAGAGGGGTTCATGGGCGCGACGATGGCGCCTGCCTTCCAGGCGCCGATCTGGCCGATCACCGCCTGCGGGCAGTTGGGCATCACCAGCGCCACACGCTCGCCCTTCTGCACCCCCAGCTCGAGGAGCGCCGCGGCGAAGCGCATTGCGTGAGCCGCTCCATCTCGGCATAGGTCATGCGGTCGCCCTTGAAGATCATCGCGGTATGCCCCGGCCGCTCGCGCACCGTGTCGGCCATGACGTCCATCAGGGTACGCTCGGGGTAGGGCTGAAGTGTCCGGGGAACGCCGGGGTCGTAGCTCTTGAACCAAGGTCGCTCGTCCATGTGCACCTCTCCTTTGAGATGATGGTTGGATTCCAGTGGCTCGCAGAGCATACCACAGCCCATGTGGTTTGTCCAATGGCCAAGTTGCTGCAGAAGTCCTAGCGTGCTATACTGCCATCGGGCCTACCTCGAACCAGGACAGAACACCGTTTCCAGGCCGCCCATCAACGCGCCGCCCATAGGAGGGAACCTGACCCATGACCGAACTCTCGAGCCTCAGACCGGGCGCCCAAATCCTCTGGGAAGAAGCCCTCAAGGTGCCGGGCCGCTTTGGCCACAAGGAGCCCGGCCTGAACCATTTCCTGCTGGCCCTACTCGAGCGGCACGGGCCGATGGCCGAGTCGCTGGCAGCGGGACTCTCGGCAGCGACCTACACCCGCACTATCAAGGAATCGCTGGAGCAAGGCGACAGCGGCGGAAACCTGGATACCGACGGCCTCCTCAAGGAAGCGCTTGAGCTGGCGACCCAAACAGGGCGCAGCGAGGCCTCGGAGCGGGACCTTGCCTCTGTCCTTCTCAAGAAGGCAGGATTCCAGTTGGTGCCGGCCGTTCCGTGGAAAAGCAGCCCGCAATCCGGTCCTGCAGTGAGCCCGCAGGTCGATGCGCCGGCCGAAAAGGCCGGGGGCACCCCTCAGCGGGCGACCGCCTACCGGCCCAGGGCCAAGAACCCGACGCCCAAGCTCGAGCAGTTTGGGCGCGACCTGTGCCGCGAGGCACTGGAGGGTCGGCTGCCGGTCATCCTCGGGCGCGAGATCGAGCTCGAGGCCGTCATGCAGACCCTGTGCCGCTGGACCAAGCGCAACCCCATCCTGGTGGGCCCGGCGGGCGTAGGCAAGACGGCCATCGTGGAGGCACTCGCTCAGCGCATCGTCTCTGGTGACGTCCGGGAGCCGCTCCAGGGGCTGCGCGTCTTTGCCATCCAGGCGTCGTCGCTGGTGGCGGGGGCCAGCATGGCCGGGCAGCTCGAGGAGCGCGTGCGCGAGGTGCTGAAGGAGGCTTCCCAGGATGGGGTAGTCCTCTTCATCGACGAGATCCACACCATCGTCGGCAGCGGCGGCATCCGGCAGGTGTCGGACATCGGCAGCCTGCTGAAGCCAGCCCTGGCCAAGGGGGCGCTGGCCGTCATCGGCGCCACCACCGATGCCGAGTACGCGAGCTTTATGGAGCAGGACCGCGCCCTAGAGCGGCGCTTCCAACCGGTACGCGTTCAGGAGCTCTCGACCGACGCGACGCTCGCGATCCTTCGCAATCTGCGCGAGCGCGCGATCCGTGAGCGAGGCGTAACCATTACCGACCAGGCCCTCAGCCTGATGATCCTCCTGGCGCAGCGCTACCTCCGGAACCGCCACTTCCCAGACAAGGGCATCGACCTGCTGGAGCAGTGCGTGTCTTACGCCTTCCTGAATAGCATCTCCGAGATCACCCCGTCGCTCGTCCAGGGGGTGGTAGAGCGGATGGTAGGCATGCCCACAGAGCTGGGCGCCGGCCTGAGCCAGCGCCTGGACGCCGTCAAGCTGAGCCTCTTCGACGAGGCCTTCTGCCCCGAAGCGTCCGCGGCGTTGGTCAGCCAGCGCCTGGAGATCGCGATGCGCGGCCTGGATATCGAGCCGACCCGCCCGAACGCCGTGCTCTTCGTGGCCGGGCCGGCCGGGCACGTGCCGGAGCTCGTGGCCCAGGTGCTCGCCGAATCCCTCTTTGGCAACCGCGAGCGGGTCATCGAGTTCGACATGTCGCGCATCAAGCACGAGGGGGATGTCAACTGGCTGATCGGCTCTGCCCCGGGCTACATCGGGCACGACAACCCGGTCCCCTTCCACCTCGAGCTGACACAGCAGCCTTGGTCGGTGCTCCTGCTGACCAACATCGACGAGTGCCACCCTCAGGCACATCCCCTGCTGGCGCAGGCGTTCCACGACGGCTTTTTCACCGAGTCGCACGGGCGCCGCATCTACCTCAGCGATGCCATTGTCGTCCTCACGGCCACGCTGGCGGAGCAGCGCTCGGGAAGGCCTTTTGGCCTGGTCCCCCGGGGCCGCAACGAAGTCTCCGAGGAGGAGCTTCCCTTCCCCGACCTCTCGAGGATCCTGTCGCCCGAGCTCATGGCCGAGAATCGACTTTGCATGGATGCCGGAACGGCCGACGTCCGACCGGCTGCAGTCGTGGCTCAAGAAGTGGGTCTTTCCCTCGCTTTCCGAGCGCTATCAGCGCCAGGGGCTGGCGATCCATTGGGACCAGAGCATGGCCGATTGGCTCTCCGGCCAGATCGTCAAGGCGGGGAATCTCATGCAGGGAGAGCGCCTTGTCGAGGAGAAGGTCCTTCCCCTTCTCATCCCATACTTGAAGGAGCCTGGAGAGGTAACCCTCCTCTGTAACCAGGCGGGCAACATTCAGATCGAGACAGCTGAAAGGAGACCAAGATGGAGTTTGAAAGCGACGTCCAGAAACAGGTGTACGAGAAGGTTGGCGGCTTCATGAAGGACATCTTCGGGGAGCAGTCCCAGGCGCGTCCTGACCGGCCCGTCTACCTGATCCAGGTGGGTTCGACGATGACTCACATCGTCATCGCTCCGTGGGGCAAAGACGACGCCGTGGTGATGGTGCGCTCCTACGTCGTTTACCAGCCCGACCTGGTCCCGGAGCTTTTGCTGTTCCTGCTGAAAGAGAATGACAGCAAGCGCTTTGGCGCGTTTGGCATTGACAAGGACGGCGACATCTTTTTCGAGCACAGCATCGTCGGCTCCACCTGCGACAAGGCCGAGCTCAAGGCCTCCGTCATGGCCGTCGTCTGGACCTCGGACCAGTACGATGAGCAGATCACGCAGCGCTGGGGAGGCATGCGAGAGGTCGATCGCTACGAGAAGGCGAAGGGCAGCAACTAGAAACGGTCAAGGGCCTCCGGGATGCACTTCTATCCCGGAGGCCCTTGGTGCGTGCGCACCCGCCGGCAGAGCGCCGGCATTCTACAGAGCCACACGCTCGTCACCCTGAGGGCCACACGCTCGTCATCCTGAGCGAAGCGAAGGATCTCGGTTGCGCGGCCCGGCGACTCCTCGCCGCCTTCGGCGGCTCAGAGTGACGGCCGGTCAGAACAGGGCGCAGAGCGCACGAATCGTCTGGCTCTCAGCTCCTAGCCCGGCTCCCCCTCAGCAGGCAGAGGATCCACACCACGGCAAAGGCTGCCAGGACGCCGAAGGTGCTCCACAGCAGCCAGCCCCAGTGGCCCTTCAGCCCGAGCCGGAGCAGCCCGACGCATCCCAGTACGGTGTAGAACACCTCGCCCTCGACGATGATGGCGACGTCCCGCCAGGCGGAGGCCAGCCAGCCCCGGAACGACATCCAGGCCAGGGCCAGCACCGCCGCGCCGAGCAGCCGGCTGAAAAAGTTCCCAAAGCCGTCCAGACCCGGGAATCCGAGCCAGCCGAGCACGCGCCCCGGGGCGGCCAACAGGGCGACCCCCAGGACGACTGCGACGATCGCGTGGACCAGGAAGGTACCTTTGAGCAGTTTCGACATGGGCGTCTCTCCTTTCGAAAGCAATCTTAGCATGAGCCTCCTGATTTGTCAACCTGGCCCGTCCTACCCTGGATGCGACTCGGTGCGGCGCACCTGCCCTTGGTGCGCTGCACCTGACGCTAAGCACGTGGCACTTTTTCCGGAACTTGGCGCCGGTCCAGAACTGTGGTACAGTACTTGTGGGATATTCTCGGAGATCGTGGTGTAGCATGCGGCTGGCGCCGGGCGTCGACTGGGGGCATTCACATTGCAGCACGCACCGTTCCACCTTGCCCTCAGGCGTGCCGGGCGTCAATCCGCCCAGCGCGGAAGGAGGTTGCCTATCGAGAATGCGCGTCGCCCCGCACTTCGCTGGTAGTTCACTCTCTACGAAAGGAAAACGGGAGATGAAGAAACTGTCAACTTTGCTAATCTTGTCGCTCCTCGTGGCGATGCTGCCCCTGGCAGCCTCCGCCGGAGAACTGGTGGATCTGACAAAGGTGCAGCCGGCGCCAGACGGTGCCGCCGCATGGGGCCCGGACGTCCCCGCGGGCGGAACACTCGCTGTCCTGGACGATTTCAACCGGGCCGACGGGCCGATCGGCGCCAACTGGACAGTGCATGACGGCTACTGCAACGTCTCGAACAACGCCGCGGTGTGCGGCGACATGGCGCGCGCGACCTTCAACGGCGCGCCGGGCGACGGCAACTTTGCCGAGGCGGACATTGCAGACAACGGCACGGCCCTCCAGTATACCGGGCTGCTGCTCAACTACGGCGCCGGCAACAGCAACCTCTTCCTGAAAGTTCAGAACCAGAGCGGCGGTAACCAGTTCGGCAACGCCGCGTGCTACACGGGCAACAACGGCGCCGGCTTTGGCCTGGGCTTCTTTGCCCTGTCCTCTCCCTTCAGCACGGCGCACATGTCGGCGACGCGCGTGGGCAACGACGTGACGATCGAGTTCACCAACGTCGACGGCGGGGCGCAGCCTGACCAGACCTACGTCTGCTCGGGCGCTCCGGCGCCCGAGGGCACAGGCATCGGCATTGTCGGCTATGTTGGCATCGCCCGCCTGGACAACTTTGGCGGCCCGGGCGGGGGCGGCGGTGACCCCGACATCGAGGTCACCCCAACCTCGCTCTTTTCCGAGCAGTGCCAGGACACGGTCACCACGCAGACGCTGACGATCTGCAACGTGGGCGGCGAGGACCTGACCTGGGAAATAAGTGAGGAGCCTGTCTCCGGTTTGCTGAGCACGGCCGGCGGCGCAGCGCCCCGCCCACCTGCGCCGGGCGCCACCGGCAGCCGCGGCGGTTCGGCGGGCGCGGCCCAACCGATCCAGAACACCTCGCTGGCTAGCTTCAGCGAGGGCTTTGACGACATCACGCTGCTGCCGGGCCAGGGCTGGTTCTTCCAGAACAACAGCTCGCCCCTGGGCCTCACCGACTGGTTCCAGGGCAACGACACGGTCTTCCCCGCCCACGCCGGCGCATCGACCGCCTACATTGGCGCCAATTTCAACAACACCTCCGGCATCGGCACCATCAGCAACTGGATGCTGACGCCCGAGATCAGCCTGAACAACGGCGACGCTATCTCGTTCTGGACCCGCGTCCCCGACCGGCAGCATGTGGCCTGACCGGCTGGAACTGCGGCTGAGCACGGCCGGCGCCAGCACCAACGTGGGCGTCAGCCGCGTTCGACGTCGGTGACTTTACCACGGTGCTGCTCTCGGTCAACCCACCGTGGTTGGTGGGTGGCTATCCGGAGGTGTGGACGCAGTTCTCGGCCACCCTGAGTGGCATCCCCGCCGGGGCTACGGGCCGCATCGCCTTCCGCTACTTCGTCACCGACGGCGGGCCTTCCGGTGACAACTCCAACTACATCGGCATCGACACGGTGGAGTACGTCAGCGCGCCGCTGGTCGACATCCCCTGGCTGAGACGAATCACCGACCACCGGCACGTTGCCGGCCGGCACCTGCCAGGACGTGACGGTGACGTTCGACTCGACCGGCCTTGCAGCCGGCGACTACTTTGGCGACCTGCTGATCGACAGCAACGACCCGGACGAGCCGACGGTGACGGTACCGGTGCAGTTGGAGGTGCTGGAGTGCGGCGGCAACACGCTGACCTGCGGCGTCTTCATCGCGCAGCCGGCCATGGATCCGTACGGCCGCATCTACGTCCGCTGGAAGGTCGAGGCGATCGATCAGAACCTGGTGGCCATGCCGAATGTGGCTGTGGATGCGAACCTGTGGTGGCCCACGGGCGGGCCGGTGAGCCGCACACGCTGGACGCACAACGACGGCTTTGCCAAGTTCCCGTGGGGCTCGTGGGTATCCGGCTTGTGGACGATCGACGTGACGAACATGACGTTGGCGGGCTACACCTTTGCCGACGGGCCGCAGTGCACATCTGCGGGTACCTGGTAGCCACTTGATCGGTGCGGCGCACCTCACGGGTGCGCCGCACCTGTCCTTCTGCGATCTTGCCCCTCTCATTTGCCGGGTTCCGTACCCTGCGTGGTATGCTTGGTTTTGCTAGGAGCAAGATCGGGGCAAGCCGCGGCACCTGCCCGTCTTCAACCGCCCGGCTACGGCACGGCCGCTTCCCCAAGTGGAGGCCGCTGGCGGCCTGTATCGGCAGGCACCATCAAGCAAGGAGGTAGGCCTATCGAAGAGAAACCCTCAAGCCGCGCAAGTCGATCCAAACTCACACAAATAGGAGAAAGCCAAAGATGAAGAGACTGTCATTCCTGCTTGCTTTAGTGCTCGTTCTAACCATGCTGCCCCTGGCTGCGGCGCAGGAGCCTGAAACGGCTGATGTGGCGCCCGTTTCTCATGCGCCGGCCGGCCCATTGGCACTCGGCGACCTGCTGTTCGAGATTGATGCCGGGGCCACGACTCTTGACACTCAGATTCTGGGCGTCGAGTTTGACGGCACGAACTACTGGGTCACTGGCGGGAACTCCGGCCTTGATCCCAACAAGCTGTACAAGCTGGACACGACCGGCGCCGTGGTAGGCGTATACGACCAAGCGAGCGATGCCGGCTGGGGCTGGCGCGACCTGGCCTTCGACGGTACCTACCTGTACGCTTCTGACTCGGCCCTGGTGGAGCAGATCGACCCTGCCACAGGCACGGCGACAGGCGTTACCACTCCAAGCCCCATCAACCCGGCCCGCGCCCTGGCCTACGACCCGGCGACCGACCACTTCTGGGCCGCCAACTGGGATAGCCTCATCTACGAGTTCGACCGCACAGGCGCGATCATCAACTCCTTCGCGGCGGTGGGGCTGTCGACCTACGGCATGGCCTGGGACACCGCGTCGGCGGGCGGTCCCTTCCTGTGGCTCTGGTCGCAGGATGGGCCTGACCCGTTGCTGACCGCCTCACAGCTCGACCCAACGAGCGGACTGCTGACTGGCGTCTCGTTTCTCGGCAGCGGAGTAGCGGGCGAGATGGCCGGTGGTGCTGCCATCAGTGACAGCCTTGTTCCCGGGACGGTTGTGTTCCTGGGCCTGAACCAGGGCGTGTCTGACCGCATTGGTGTCTATGAGCTCGTGGCAGGCGGCGGGGGTGACCCCGACATCGACGTGAGCCCGACCTCTCTGTCCGCCGAGCAGTGCCAGGACACGACCACCACGCAGACACTGACCATCTGCAACGTGGGCGGTCGGACCTGACCTGGAGCCTGACGAAGTGCCCGGCTCAAGCGGCGGCTGGATGCCCCCGTTCCCGCCAAGGTGACCCGGGGGGCTTCAACGCGGCGATCTCCGCCTCGCACCGGCCGGCGGGGGCAGCGCCGGACTCGGCCAACCCGCAGACGGTTCTGTGGGACCAGCCCTGATGCTCGACGAACCAGAATGCCTACGTGAACCACGAATTTCCGGACTACCCGACCTCCAGCTCCTTCTGCGGACGACTTCATCAATGCCGACGCGTGGGCATCGACACCGTCTTTGTCCCAGGAACGGGTGGAATGGCTTCATCGGCCTGCTCAACGCAACGTCGCTGAGTGGCAGATCATGCGAGAACGGCGTGTGCCGGCAGGCGACCCGCGAGCGGCGGAGCAGTTTGGTCGCTGACGCTGGCACCGACGGATTCGAGGTGACGATCACCAAGGCCGGGGATGCCATCGAACGCTTCGAGCCTGGCAACGCCGGTCAATGTGCCGGCAGGGCCGGTGGCTGGTGTTCTACCCGACGATGAGCTTCGGCGGCGGCGGCCAGCACGGCCGGCAGGCGGCGGACACGCTGAACGGGTACGTGGGGCAGTTCATCAACCCGGGTGGGGCCTTTGGCTACGGGACGGCTGGCAGAGCTGGATGGTCATCGGACCGACGCAGCTGGACTTCGCGTTCCGGCACTGGAAGGTGAGTGGCCATGGCGAGCGGTGGCGCACCCGCTCCCCTGGCTGAGCGAAGACCCGGTCAGCGGGACGATCCCGGCGGGTGACTGCGTGGACGTGACGGTGACCTTTGACTCGACCGGGCTGGCGGTGGGGAGCTACTTTGGCGACCTGCTGATCGACAGCAACGACCCGGACGAGCCGCAGGTCGTTGTGCCGGTGCAGATGGACGTGATCGACTGCAACGCCTATCCGGACATCGAGGTGACACCTACGTCGCTCTCGGCGGAGCAGTGCCCCGATACCGTAACGCAGCAGACGCTTCAGATCTGCAACGTGGGCACGGCCGACCTAACCTGGACCCTGGCCGAGGCCGCGCCCAAGTTTGGCTTTGGCAAGGTGACCATCCCGGCCCGTGCGGAAGCGGCGGGCAACGGCACAGCAGCCGGGGCAGTCGTGGCCCGGCCCGCGGCCAGCTACACCGTCCAAGGCCGTGCCGGCATCAACGCCCCACCGGATGTGCTGCTGGTCTACTCGGACTATGACGCTGCGGTGATCCAGGCGCTGTTGCAGGGCTACGGCGACCTGGGTGCGGTGGACCTCTTCGACGCCCAGGGGGCGACGCCCACGTTGGCCGAGCTCCAGGCGTACGACGTCGTCCTCACCTGGACCAACTATGTCTACGCCGACCCCGTCGGCATGGGCAACGTGCTGGCCGACTACGTGGATGCGGGCGGCAGGGTGATCAACCTTATGTTCGCCATGGGCAACCACGGTTGGCAGATGGGCGGCCGCTTCATGGACCAGGGCTACACCGCCATGAACGGCGCCAGCCTGTACTTCGGCACCGTCTGCCTGGGCACCTTCGACCCGAGCCACCCCATCATGGCGGGTGTGACCAACGTGTGCGAGTACTACCGCATGAACGGCACCTACCTGACGGCGGGCTCGACCGAAATCGCGCAGTGGGCCGACGGCCTGTCCTTCGTCGCAGCCAAGGACAACCAGACGGTGGTGTCCATCAATGGCTACGTGGGCCAGGCCTACCAGTGGACCGGGCAGATGCCGGACGTCGTCCACAATGCCATCCTCTGGCTGGCCGTGCCCGCCTTCGATGCCCCGTGGCTGAGCGAGAACCCGACGAGCGGCACGGTCCTCCCGGGCGATTGCACCGACGTGACGGTGACCTTCGACTCGGCCGGTCTTGCGGCCGGCGACTACTTCGCCGACCTGGTCATCGACAGCAACGACCTGGACGAGCCGACGGTGACGGTACCGGTGCAGCTGACGGTGCTACAGTGCGGCGGCAACACGCTGACCTGCGGCGCCTTCATCGCGCAGCCGGCCATGGATCCTTACGGCCGCATCTACGTCCGCTGGAAGGTCGAGGCGATCGATCAGAACCTGGTGGCCATGCCGAATGTGGCTGTGGATGCGAACCTGTGGTGGCCCACGGGCGGGCCGGTGAGCCGCACACGCTGGACGCACAACGACGGCTTTGCCAAGTTCCCGTGGGGCTCGTGGGTTTCCGGTCTGTGGACGATCGATGTGACGAACATGACGTTGGCGGGCTACACCTTTGCCGACGGGCCGCAGTGTACATCTGCGGGTACCTGGTAGCCATGTGATCGGTGCGGCGCACCTCGCCGGTGCGCTGCACCTCAGGCCCATCCGGACCCCAGGAACCTTTACGGCTCCTGGGGTCCTTGGCGTCTCCGCGGCGAACTTGACTTGTGATGCCCAACGTGGTATGCTGCTCCCTGTTTGACAAGTGGAGTTGCTTCGGCAAGGCAGCCGGCAGGCATTACGCGGTCCGGCCTTCCCTTGCCCCCGTTGAAAGGAGGTGATGGACCAAGCTATCTGGCCTTTCGACCGATCGTTTCGAAACTCAGACTCAAACGAAAGGATTCCAAAGAGCTATGAAGACGCGCATCTTGCTATCGACCGTTCTCCTCGTGGTCCTGCTGTCCGGCCTGTTCCTGCCGGCCATGGCGCAGGGACCCGACGTTGATGTGGCCGAGCCTGCCCCCGAGAAGGCAGCGCCCGAGGGCAAGGGCCTGCCCGAGTATCCTGGGCTGCCCCACCAGGCCGGCATCGCCGGCGTTGGCACTGACTACGCCTGGAGCCAGACGCTGGGCACCTACACCGAGATCGCAGGCGGTACGCTGCACGGTTCGGGCGCCATCGACGACAACGTCTACAACACCATCAACATCGGCTTCACCTTCACCTACAACAACGTCGCCTACACGCAGCTCGGCATCAACACCAACGGCTTTGTTCGCTTCGGCGGCACAGCCTTCAGCGGCTCCTGCAGCTACACCCCCATCAGCAGCACTGATGTCACCAACTGCAAGAACCTGGTCGCGGCGCTGGGTGAGGACCTCCAGGGCAACACGGCTGCCGAGCTGCGCTCGGAGCTGCTGGGTACCTCCCCCAACCAGGTGTTTGTCATCCAGTGGAAGGATTTCAAGCACTATGGCTCGACCGGCACGGGGACAGCTACAACTTCCAGATCCGGCTATACGAGACCAGCAACCTAGTCGAGTTTGTCTACGGATCCTTCGTCAAGAACACCACCGTGCGCCTCGACCAGGTGGGCATCAAGGGCGACACCAACACCGACTTCTTGAACCGCAAGACGGGAACCGTGGGCTGGACCGACTCGCTGCCCGGCACGCTCAACACCGACACGATGGAGCTGAGCCAGGCCAAGTTGCCGCTCAGCGGGCTGACCTGGGAGTGGTCGATTCTCGTCGGCCCCAACCTCAGCCTGTCGACCAAGTCGGCCCCGGGCAAGGTCGTCTTCGGTGAGCCGATCGAGTACACGATCGAGATCCTCAACACCGGCCTCGCCCCGGCGCTCGACGCCAGCCTGGTCGACCCCATCCCCGCCGGCACCGTCTACAACGGCGACGTTGCCTGCTCCAGCGGCGACTGCTGGTATGACAGCGGCGTCGTATACTGGGCCGGCGAGGTGGCAGGGCCGCCCAAGGCACAGTCGATCCGAGCGCCGCGCGCCGCTGCGGGACTGCCGGTGAACCTTTCGCTGCAGGCCGTCCGTGGTCCGGGTGTGTCGGGTCCCCCGCCGCAGACTGACGCGGCCGTGAACCTCATTCTGGACGACGGCAGCGCAGAGAACTTTATCGGACTCAACGACGGCACGTACGGGTATCAGTACCTGTGGCTCAACCGGTTCACACCGGATCCGGCGGAGTTACCCTTCCAGCTCGAGACCATCTCGGTCCTCTTCGGAAACACCGGTGTGCCTCTCGGCGGCGCCGCGGACCTGGTTGTCTACGAGGACACAAACGGCGGCGACCCCAGCGACGCGGCCTGGCTAGCGACCTATCCGGTGACGGTCCAGGCCAACGACGGCACTACCTGGAGCACCTATACCCTCGCCACGCCGTTGACCCTCAACGGGCCAGGCGACGTGTTGATTGGCGTCATCAACCGCTACGAGGTTAGCGGGGTGAGCCCGGCTGACTTCCCTGCCGCACTGGACCAAGGCGTTAGCCAAGTGCGCTCCTGGGTCGCCGCGTGGGCGGGCGATCCGCCCAGCCCTCCTAACCTGCCGGCCGACTCGCTGTGGGGCACGATCGACTCGTTTGGCTTCGCCGGCAACTGGCTCGTGCGTGGCAGCGGCGAGACGGTAGGCCAGCCGCCGGAGAACCCGGTGACCGTCACCTTCTCCGTGACGCCCGAGAACCCCGAGTGCGGCATTGTGGTCGTCAACGAGGCCACCATCAACGACCCGCAGATCCCTGAGCCGGTGGTGGTGCAGGCTGCCACCGAAGTCTGGGAGATGGTCCTGCTGCACGAGGACTTTGAAGGCGACACCTTCCCGCCGGCCGGCTGGGTGGAAGCCCACGACACCGCGGGCATGGCCTGGACCGACCAGGACCTGAAGCCGCGCGGCAACCTGACCGGCGGCACCGGCAAGTTCGCCATCGTGGACGACGATTATGGAGGCTCGGCGGCGCTGACCACGGCGCAGTTGTGGACCCCGCCCTTCGACATCCCGGCTGATCCGGGCTATTTCACTCAGCTCATCTTCAAGACCGACTACAACAACCTCGACACCGACGAGAAGGCCGACGTGGACATCAGCCTCGACGGCGGCGCGACTTGGGTCAACCTTCTTCACTGGGCGGCCGACCATCGCGGCCCGCTCACCCAGTCGGTTGACCTGACCCCCTTCGCGGGCGCCACCGGCGCCATCCTGCGCTTCTACTACTATGACGGCGCGGCCTTTGCCTGGTGGTGGGAAATCGACGACGTCCAGATTGTGGCCTGCTACGTGGGCGCGCCCGAGATCGACGTCAGCCCGTTGGATCTGAGCGCCACGCTTTGCCCGGACGAGCAGCAAGTCCAGACGCTCACCATCTGCAACCTCGGCAACGCGCCCCTGGACTGGGAGCTGACCGAAGTTGACGAGGCCTCGAAGGCGAACGCTCCGACCGACGTCGGCTTTGCCCAGGACATTGGCTACATCTCCGACAACTTTGTCTCCTTCCCCCTGAACGACTTCACCGGGCAGACGGTTGTGGGCACCAACACCAACGCCTACTATGGGATCGACTTTGATCCCGCCGCGACGACGCTGTTCGCCCTCAACGACACGACCGACCAGTTGGGGACGATCGATCTGGCGACCGGCGCCTTTACCGGACTGGTGTCGTGCCCGCCCGGTGGCGGCGCAGCCAACTGGACCGGCTTGGCCATCGACCCGGTGAGTGGCGTCTTCTACGGCTCGACCGCCACACAGCTCTTCACGATCGATCCTGGTACGGGGGCAAGCACGCTGGTGGGGACCTACGGCGTGTCGACCATGATCGCCATCGCCGTCAACGGGGATGGCCTCATGTACGGCCACGACATCACTTCGGACGCGATCTACCAGGTCGATCCCGCTACCGGCGTCGCGACGCTCGTCGGCTCGACCGGATATGCGGCCAACTACGCCCAAGGCATGGACTTTGACAACCAGGACGGGACCCTCTACATCTGGCTGTACACCGGCTCCGGGGCCAACGTCTATGGCACAGTCAACCTGTCCACCGGCGCAGTGACGCCGTTGGCGGTGAGCGCTCCTCTGGGTGAGTTCGAAGGGGCGACACAGACGACCGCCGGCCCGCCGCCCGACTACGTGCCGTGGCTGACCGAGGAGCCGCTCTCCGGGACGGTCGATCCGGGGCTGTGCCAAGATGTTACGGTGACCTTCGACTCGACCGGGCTCCTGGCGGGGACATACAACGGTGTGCTGCGGATCGACAGCAACGATGCCGACGAGCCGCAGATCGATGTGCCGGTGACCCTGATCGTGGACGAGTGCGGTGCCGACACGGTGCACATCGGCCACATCGCCTTTGCCCAGGCGCTCGATCCCTACGGCCGCGTGGTGGCGCGCTGGAACATCCTGACGCACGACGCGAACCACACTCCGCTGGGTGGCGTGACGGTGGATGCCTCCATCTGGAGCCCGGGCGGCGGGCCGTTCGTGCGCACGCGCGTGACCAAGTTCACCGGTTGGGCTCGCTTCCACTGGGGCTACGCCAATCCCGGCACCTTCCTGCTCTGCGTGGACAACCTGACCAAGCCTGGCTACACCTACGTGCCCGGCGACAACGACGTGCCGAACTGCGCGCCGTAACGTGAGCATCACCTCCGAGGTCTTGAGGACCTCGGAGGTCTGACAGAGAACTAGGATCTGGTGCCCGCCACCACGAAAGTGGCGGGCACCTCGCATCCGCATCCGGTGCGCCGCACCGGCAAGTTGCCAAGCACCCCGCTTCCGGGTATACTTCTCCCATATCCCGCTCGTACCGGAGAGGCCATGAAGCTGCGATTTGTCCTGCTGGCTCTGATTGCCACCCTGTTGCTGGCAGCCTTCTCGCTGCTGCAAGTCTCGGGCCAGGAAGCTGCGGTGAGCTCCAAGGCAGGGCTGTCCCCTGCCGCGGAGCGTGTTGCCCTCGATCTACCCGGGGACCGTGCCGCGATCCGGGCTACCCACGTCTACACCAGTTCGACGCCCATGCCGATCCCCGACGCCTCCTGCCCGAGCCTGATCAGCTCCACCCTGACCGTGCCCGACAGCTTTCCGATCGCCGAGGTCAAGGTCGGCCTCTGGATCGAGCACCCCTGGCGGGGCGATCTCTCCATTGTCCTCACCGCACCCGACGGCACCGCCATCGGCCTGCTGAACCACCCCGACGGCAGTGCCGACAACTCGAACGTCCTGCTGGATGACTCGTCACCCAACCTTCCCGACTCAACCGACCACAGCGCTCCGCCGCCCCACTACCCCAACTGGTGGCAGCCCAGCGATCCTCTGTCCGGTTTCCAGTTTGCCGGCGCCCAGGGCACCTGGACTTTGGCCTTGTGCGACGACGCCGCCGGTGACGAAGGGGCGTTGCGCGCCTGGACCCTCTTCCTGTCCGAAGGGGTTGCCCTCGCCCCCTCGTATCAGACCGGCGCCAACTGCCCGGGCAACGATGTGCTCTACGAGCTGGAAGTCGTCAACGGCACCGGCGTGGAGCAGAGCTTTGCGCTCGAGTACGATTCTGTATGGCCCGTCGGCGGGCCGGCAGACACGGGGACCATTCCCGACCTGATGACCGACACCATCACCGTCACCGGGTTGGTCCCCTGGAACGCCGGGGGGATGGAGACCGATCTGTTCCACGTGGCTGCCTCGGGCCAGGGCGGAGCCGCCGCCGAAGCAAGCATCGTCACCATGGCCTCGCTCGCCTCCGGCTATGCCGACCTGGCGACCGTCGCCCTGGGGCGGGGCACGAGCGACCATGCCCTGGTCTACGACAACGGCAAGCTCTTCAAGATCGGGGGCAGGAACGCCGGCGTCAAGCCCTGGCTGGACGTCTACGATGCTGCCTCGAACACGTGGACCTACGGTGCCGACATGCCGGGCGCGCGCACCTGGATCGACGGCGTGGCGATTGGCGGCAAGATCTATGTCGCCGGTGGCTGGTCTACCTATGCCAATGCCGGCCTCTACATCTACGACACGGTCGCCTGCACCTGGACAACCGGTACGTCGATGTCGCAGCCCCGCTTTGCCTACGCCGGTGTGGCCCTGGGCGGCAAGTACTATGTGATCGGGGGCACCAACGGCTCGACCTACCAAAAGACCTTGTGGGCGTACGACCCGGCCACGAACACCTGGAACACCGGCCTGCCCTCGATGAGCGTCGCCCGGCGCTACCCCCTCGCGGGCGTCATAGGGGGCAAGATCTATGTGGCGGGCGGCATGAGCTCCAACATCACCTACGTCAGCACCACCGAGGTATACGATCCGGTGGCCAACGCCTGGTCTGTGGTCGCGCCCCTGCCGGCCGACGGCTGGGTGCGCGCCGCGGACGGCGTGCTCGCCGACCGCTACCTGGTCCTGGCCGGCGGCGCCAGCACCGACGTCACCGCCTCGGCCTCCGTCCTGGCCTACGACTCGGTCCAGGACCTTTGGGGCTGGCTGCCCAAGATGGGCCATCTTCTGTACGCGCTGGAGGGGGATGGAGACGGCAGCCGCTTCTGGGTTGTCTCGGGCCGGCTTTACGAGAACGAGGCCTGGAGCTACGGCCTGCTCAACACAGAGTCGCTGGCCTGCCCGGCCTGCGTGCCGGTGTCTGGCGCCGGCTTCACCTGGACTCCCATAGGGCCCTTCGTCGGCCAGCCGGTCACCTTCACCGGCACCGCCGATGGCTCGCCTCCCATCGCCTACGCTTGGGCCTGGGGCGACGGGACGACCGGCAGCGGAAATCTTGCAGTGCATACCTACGCCGCCCCCGGCAGCTACACGGTGACGATGACCGCCACCAACTGCGGGCAGCAGGTGGTGCAGCACACGATCTCCGTCGTCGCGGGCGATACCCTCCACCTCAACTACAACAAGCTGAGCTGGCGCCTGGGCTCTGTCCCCGGGACCTACATCCTGCTGGGCTCGGTGCGTGTGCACAACCAGAATCATTCCGGCGTGCAGGGGGTCACCGTATCGGCTACGTGGACCCGGCCCGATGGCAGCCAGCTTAACCGGACGACTCTCACCGACTCGCGCGGCCAGGGTAGGTTCCAGCTCAACAGCAAGCAGGTCGGCACCTACCAATTCTGCGTCACAGACATGTCCAAGGCGGGCTACGTCTACGACCCGAATGCCAACGAGGTGCCCGCCTGCCAGACCGTCGTCGTCGGTCCATAGGGAGTGGAGATGCGAAAGCTTGCGGGTCTTGTGGTCCTGTTTTGCCTTGCACTGGCGGTGTCTTCGCTGCCCGTCGCTGCCCTACGGCAGACGCCCGACATCCTGCTCGTCGACGACGACTGGGACTTTCAATACACCCACCCCGGGAGTCTCGGCGGCCGCCCTTACTACACGTCTGCACTGGAGGCGCTCGGGCTTGGCTACGAGGTATGGGATGTGCAGACGCAGGGCCAACCGACGGGTGCAGCCCTGGCAGGCCGTGACGCTGTCATCTGGTTCACCGGCTATGCCTTCGAGGACTTCTACGATGATCCTGGCGTCTTTACTCCGCAGAACGAGACTCGGGTCGCCAGCTATCTGGACGCCGGTGGGCGGTTTCTCCTCTCGTCGCAGGAGTACTACTTCGAGGCCGATGCCATCACGCCCTTTATGCAGAGCTACCTCGGGGTTCAGAGCATATCCGACGCGTGGGTCTACACGACGACCGCCGGCCTGCCCGGAAACCCCATCGGGGATGGCATCGGACCGCTGACCCTGGTCCGCCCCGATGACTTCGGGGAGTACTGGCCGCCCGGGGACTTTGAGGGACCCTACGACGACGAAGTATATGCTCTCCCGGGCGCCGGCACGCCGTTCCGGTACGATACGGCGCCCTACCCTCCCAACTCGACCAACTATGAGACCCAGGCGTTCAAGACGGTCTTTCTGGGCTGGCCTTTCGAGTGGCTCGATACGGTAAACCTGCGTGCCCAGGTGTTGGGCTCCGTCCTGGCCTGGCTGGGCAGCACGTGGCCTGTGCCCGGCGCGCCGGCCCTGTCGCCCATCGACAACGCGGACGGGGATGGAGCGTACGAGGTCGATTGGAGCGACACCACCGGGGCGACCCTCTACACGCTGGAAGAGGATGAGGACCCGGCCTTTGCCTCACCCACCGTGCGCTACAGCGGGCCGGAAAGCGAGCTCACAGTCAGTGCACAGCCGGCGGGGCTGTGGTACTACCGGTCACGGGCGAGCAATCCGTTCGGCGACGGTCCCTGGAGCAACGTGCAGTCGGCTGGGGTCGTGCCTGGCGCACCACTGCTGGCCCCGATCTCCAACCCTGACGCCGATGGAAGCTACCTCGTCGACTGGAGCGACGCCGCCGGCGCGACGAGCTACACCCTCCAGGAGGACGACAACCCGGCCTTCACGTCGCCGGCGGTGCGCTACTCCGGCGCGGCGAGCCAGTATCAGATCGCGGGCCAGCAGACCGGCACCTGGTACTACCGGGTGCGGGCCGGCAATCCGGCCGGCGACGGCCCATGGTCGAACACCGAGCCGGCGACCGTCGTCCTCACCCTGCACCTCTTTCGGCTCAAGTCCGCCTGGCGCGCAGGCTCGCCGCCCGGAACCTACAAGGTTTCCTGCGCCGCGGCAGTCCACGACCAGGCTCATGCGCCGGCTCCCGCTGTTACGGTATCCGGAAAGTGGAAGTTGCCCGACGGCAGCGTCCTGCAGAAGAGCGCCGTCAGCAATGCCAATGGGCAAGCCACGTTCAACCTGTCAAGCAGCCTAGCGGGCACCTACAAGTTCTGTGTGACCGGCATGCAGAAATCGGGGTACACCTACGCGCCCGACGCGAACGAGACCAACGTCTGCAAGAGCTTTGTCGTCGGGCCGTAGGGCGGGTTTCCATACCCGCCCCGCGCCCAAGATGGCGCACCGCGATTTGACATCGGTGCGGGGCGGTGGTATACTGCCATCGAGGTGAGGCGGGCGGGCCGGTCTGCCCGCACCGGGAAACGAGAGAGGAAGGTGCTTCGTGCACCGCGGATCCGCGACAGAGCATCGGGCTATCGTCGAGGGCTGCACTTTCTGGGATTGGTCTGGCTGCCAGGCCGGGCTTGGTGGGCCTCTATGAGGCACGCTGAGCCCGGCCTCTTTGTTTTCCGGGCCGGATTCTCCGGCTCGACGAGTGGTTGGGGGAGAATGCTTGCCTGGACCTTCACAGGGGTTCCGCACGGATAGGCCCGGCGGGCGGATCCATCGGAAAGGAGGTGGTGTAGAGCGAGTCTTCAGACGGGACGTACCGCACGCAGCCCGCGGCAAGGGCTGCGCACCCGAGGGGCGGCAAGCCCCCTCACTCAGCACGGTGAAGTGAAAGGAGACTTCCCGAAATGAAGAAGTTGGTCTATCTTTCGATTCTGTTGGTCTTGGTCCTGGGCACCGTAATCTCCGCCGCGTCGGCGCAGAAGCCCGACGTCAGCACCGGGGTGCAGTTCGGCCCCGGTCAAGGAGCGTGGTCGGATCGAGGACATCTCCGGCTCGTTCGCGGCGTGGGACAATGGCCAATACGGCGACCTCTGCGCGAGCGGCGGGACCGATTACCTCTGCTTCAACTACCACGTCGAGTCCTATACCTGGTCTTGGCCCTATGGGCTCCAGATGAAGCTCCCCTCCGGCTGGAGTGCCACCAACGGCTACCTGCTGCAGCCTACTCCTGCTCAGGAGGCGGCTACCCAAGCGACCTCACCTTCACCCCGGGCAACGAAATCAACTTTCGGCCAGACCTGGTACCTGGTCCAGCGCCGGCGATGAATGCGAGGCCGTCTACTGCATGGACGTCACCACCGGGGCGCCGGCGCCCATCCCCTGGTACATCAACTCCGACGGCTACGGCGGTGGCGTGGTGGATGCCTGCGACAACAGCGGCTACTACTCCTGCGACGAGGCTGTGCAGCCTCCGGCTGACCGTGCCCACCTGTGCGGCGGGCGTCTACCTGTCGCCGGAGTACCAGGAGGGCTCGGGCTGCGAGAACACGACCGAGACCTACAACCTGACGCTCTTCAACAACACCGGCGCCGACGGCAACTTTGCCATGACCTATGCGGGGGCGTGGAACACCTACGGCCCGGCGAGCGTGTTCGCCGCTGCCGGCACGTCCGTGGGCTTTACCGTCAACGTCGACATCCCCTGCGGGGGGACGGAGGACGATGCCACGGTCACCGCTGACGGCAACGGCCATAGCGACGTAGCTACGCTCCACACCGACGTGGCGACCACGCCCGAGTGGAACGCCGAGAACGCCGACCTCGGCGCGATGCCGGCCGACGTGTGGGCCATGGGCTATGCCAAGACCGGCGACTGGCTCTGGATCGTGGCCGGCGTGCAGGCCGGCGCAATCTCGCAGACCACCCACTACTACGACTATGGGGCCGGCGCGTGGATGACCGATGGCAACATCGCCACCACGGCCGTGTACCGCACCTCTGCGACAGTCGTGGACGGCGTGCTCTACAAGCTGGGTGGCTCGATTGGCAGCTTCACCTACACCGGAGAGGCCGATAAGTATGGCCCACCTTCGTCGGCAATCGCCCAAGAACCGAACCTCGGCCGCATGGACAACGTCACCGCCGGCTATGGCGGCTTCGCCTGGTCGATCACCGGCTACGGTGCCGATGGCAACGTGCGGAAGTATGACCCACTGACGAACACCTGGACCGTGGTCGGCACGCCGCCGCCGTTTGGCGGCTCGAACTACGCCCGCTCGGGCTGCCAGATGGGCGACGAGGTCTATCTCTACGGTGACGCCACGGGGGCCATGACCGGGTTGTGGGAGTACAACATGACCTCCGGCGCCTGGACGCAGATGGCGCCGGGCGGCACCGCCCCGGCCCAGACTGCCATCTGGGCGCCCGCCTGGGTGGCCGATCCCGACACCGGCCTCTGCTACATGAACGGCGGCGCGACGACGCCCGGCACCGGCGACCTGAAGACGACCTACGTCTACGACGCGCTGAACAACACCTGGCTCGACCCGCTGCCGGAGATGGCCTCGGCGCGTGACTTCCACGCCGCTTTCATCTTCAACCGGCCGGCGGACGGCCACAAGATGCTGTGCGTCGCCGGCGGCAACAGCAACAACGCCGGGCTGAGCAGCACCCAGTGCATCGACCTGACCGGCTGCCCGGGCTGCGAAAACACGATGACCTGCGGCGCGATCCTTGCACAGCCTGCCATGGACCCCTACGGCCGGATCTACGTCCGCTGGAAGGTCGAGGCGATCGACCAGTACGGTGCCGGCGTCCCGCTGGTGGCGGTGGATGCGTGGCTCTGGTCCCCGCAGGGCGGTCCCTTCGCCCGCACCCGCTGGACCCATAACGACGGCTTTGCCAAGTTCCCGTGGGGCTCTTGGTACTCCGGCAACTGGCAGATCGACGTCACCAACATGACCCTGGCCGGCTACACCTTCCTCGACGGGCCGCAGTGCGACGGCTCTGGCATCTGGTGGGCATCGCTTAGGTGCGGCGCACCTCGTCGGTGCGGCGCACTTTGAGACGTGAGCAACCTCCCCGGGGGATAGCCTCCGGGGAGGTTCTTGGCCAAAAAAGACCCTAGGGGTCTCCCAGACCCCTAGGGTCTCGTCTTGCCAGCCGTGCGGGGGCAAGGTACAATGTGCGCGGAGGTGTTCCATGCGCGCAGCCTGCCTATTGCTGCTCCTGGCAATGCTGTTGTCGGCCTGCTCTGCCACGACCGCGCCCACAGGGGACGATACCCCGGCGCCGGCCACGACGCCCACAAAGGGCTATGCTACGGCGGCGCCGACCGGCGGGCCGGCTGAGAACCCACCTGCCTCAGCCACCCCGGTGCCCCTCTCCGGGCTGCCGGCCTACCTGCGCACGCTCGACTTCCGCGTCCCGGCCGGCAACAGCTACAACCCGCAGCCGCTTGCCTTCCACCCTGGCCTTAACCGCCTCTACGCCCGCACTCGCGGGCGTCTTCCTGGCGCGATCCTGCCTCCGTCACCGCGATAGACGCTTCCTCCGGCCGGGTGCTGATCGTGGCCGAGACTGGGCCCGACGACCAGAGTGGCGACGACCTGGCCGTCGACACGCTGCGGAACCGCGTCTATGCCGTGACTCGCAGCGACAAGACGGCGGCCGTCCTCGACGCCGAGACTCTCGACCTGGTCACGACGCTCGAGGACGTCGACCAGTTGGTGCTCGATGCCCAGGCCGGAATCCTCGCCGTGGCGGGCGCTGCCTCCCTGCGCCTCCTGGATGCGTCAGACTACCACGTCCTTGGGGAGGCTTCACTGCCTCCAGATTCCAGCCCGCTCGACCTTGCGCTGGATGCAGCCGCCGGGCGCATCTACCTGGTCGTGCAAGACTCAGGCGGCTGCTCGCTCCTCACCTACGAGAGGCAGACGCTGGCCGAGCGGAATAGCCTGCGCCTGCCCGGGCAGCCCGAGGGATTTGTTGCCAACCCGGCCCGCGGCGAGGTGTACGTCACCTCCGGGGACGGCCACCACGAATCAGCTGTGGACCATCGATGCCGAGGGCCGGCTGGTCGCCGAGCGCTCCCTCGGGGACACGAACCGCCGCACGACCCTCGCCCTCGGCAGCGACGGGCGCCGTCTCTTCCTCGGCCGCGACGTCTACTCCGACTATGCCGTCGAAGTGCTCAACCTGGAGAACGGCCAGCAGGTCGCCGAGATTGCCCTCTCGTCGGCGCCCTACACCATGCTCTGGGCGCGAAGCAACCGGCCGGCTCTGGGTCGGCTTCACGTACGAGAACCGGATTGCTGAGGTGGACATGCAGACCGGCCGCGTGCTCGCGGCCTATCCGACGGCCATCGGCGTGACCGACGTCGAGGTCGACCCACAGCGCGGCTACCTGCTCGTGGCCGACACGGCGGGCGAGCTACACGTGGTGGACGGCGTATCCGGCGCGGAGCGAGCACTGCTGCCCGGCGGGGCTCAGATTGCCGTGGATCCGGCCCACGGGCGCTACTACACCGGCGGATGGCAGTCGTCTACGGTGCGGGTCTATGATGCTGATCGCCTCGTGCAGACCGGCGAGATCCCTTTCTCAGGAGTCCCGGTGGCCGACGGCCACTCGGGCGGCCTATACATCGTGAGCGAGGGCATCCACCTGGTCGATCTCGATACCCTGTCCGTGACCGGCGTCATCTCCGATACGCTCCCGCAGAGCCCTGGCTACTCGCCCAATCCCACGGCCGTCGACGCGGTGGTGGATTCGGGCACAGGGCGCATCTTCGCCATCATCAGCAACGGCGTGCCCGGCTCCAACGGCGGCAGCTACCTGAACGTCTACGAGCCGGTCACCTTCGAGAAGGTGCTCGAAGACTGGGAGCGCAGCCCGATATCTGTGGACATAACCCCGGGCAATGGCTGGGCGTACATCTCGCGCGTGCACCTGGCCGGCTCGTCCACCAGCCTGCTCGTGGACGGCCGCTCCTACGCGGCGCGCATCGACTCGCTCTACGGCGGCGTCCGGGCAGACCCCGAGCTGGGCCGGGTCTTTGTCTCTGCCAGCGGCGACGAAGCCGGCCGGCTCTATGTTCTGAGCGCGACGACGCTCGACGTGCTGGACGCTGTGCCCATCCCGTTAGGGTATGACCTGTCGGCGCTCGACCCGGTGCGCCACCTGCTCTACCTGGTGCGCGAGGATGGCCTGGTGCAGGTCTGGAGCGCGGCGGGTGGCGAGCCGGTATCGGCCGAGCCTCCGCAGCCGGCGGACCTGGCCACGGCCGGGCCTTACCGCCTCTTTGTCCCGCGCAACGGGGAGCCCCTCTTTGCGCTGGACAGCAGTTGGCACGCCTACCGCTCCGACGACGGAGGCGGTTCCTGGGGGCGGCTGGCTGGTGGGCTGCCCGCGGCCATGACCACCGACTTGGCTCTCTCGCCCACCTTCCAGGAGGATCACACGCTCTTTGCGGCCGTGAGCACCGGGAACCAGGGCTATGGTATCTGGAAGTCGGCCGATGCGGGCGATTCCTGGAACCTGGCCAGCCGGGGGCTTACCGACTTGGGCGTCTCGGACCTGGTCATCTCTCCGGCGTTCGCGACGGACCACACTCTGTATGCCTCGGCCCACGCCGGCGGACTCTACCGCTCCGTGGATGCCGGAGCAACCTGGCTCGGGCTGACCTATCTCTACCGCCCGCCCGACAGCTACCCCGGCGGGCCGAGCCAGGTGGTCCTGTCGCCGAGCTTTGGCCGGGATCGCACCCTGTTCGTCGAGCACTACGGCTTCCGCCGCTCGGATGACGGAGGCGACACCTGGCACACGCTGGCAGACACGGGCAGCGGCTACTTCTGGCGGCGCTTCCTCCTAGCGCCTGACTACGCTTCCTGCCACGTGGTCTACTGCCTCTCGATCTCGCTGGAGATAGGCGGCCAGGCCTATCTCTTGGGCTCAAACGACGGCGGGGATACCTGGATGGAGCTGGGGCCCGGCCCGGTGCCTGCCCAATCGGGGGACGGCCGGCTGCTGGTCACACCTGAGGGGGTTGCCTACCTGGTGTGGATGCCCTATTATCCGGCGACGGAGCCGGAGCTTTTCCGCTCCGGCAGCCTGTGGCCGGTAAGTGGGCAGCCTGCGCTACTCGCTTGGGAGAAGTACACCGGCCCGCCACTTCTGGCGGCCACGCCGCTCGAGCTATCGGGCGATGGCACGGCCCTGGTCGCGCTCGACGCGGCAGGCCATCTGCTGCAATGGCCGCTGGCCGGCCTGGCCTGGGAGCCCGTCGTCCCCCAGACCCCCATGCCGTCGCCATCACCTGCTCCGTAGCACGCGCAGCAGTCGGCTTTGCAGGATAATAGGACTTGGAGGATTGGCAGGAAGCAAAAGGGGAATCCTGTGAATCCGACAAATCGTGTCAATCCTGTCAGTCGCCGCTACTCGGGCGGCACAACCAGGCAGGTGCACGATTCGGCACCGTCCCGCAGTTGGCCAAAGGGCTGGGGCTCGACCCCGAGCAGCCGCTGCAGCAGCAGGGTGTCTATGCCGCACACCTCGGCGTGCTCCTGCGCGACCCGCCGGTAGGGGCAGTTCGCATTGGTCAGCAGGTAGCCTTCATCCGTCTCGGTCCAGGTGAAGAGGAACCCCAGCTTGCCCAGGTAGTCGCACACCTGGTCGAGGCGCTCCTCGAAGCTTTGCCCCGGAACGGGGGGAGGTGCACCGCGGGCGATCCGCCCGGCCGTCCCCTGCAACACCTGCTCCATTCGGGCTTGGCTCTCTCGCTCTTTCATTTCCCCCAGTAGGTGGCGCGCCAGCTCCCCGTAGGCCTGCGGAAAAAGCTCGTCCGCCGCCTGGGTGAGGGTGTAGACCAGGCGCGGCCGCCCGACGGTCTGCAGGCGGCGTACCTTGAGCGCCTCCACCAACCCCTGTGCCTGAAGCACGTTCAGGTGATGGCGGATCGTCATGGGGGTAAGCTCCAGCCGCTCCGCAAGGTCTTCGACCGTTGCTTGGCGGCCCTGCCTGAGGATGTCCAAGATCTCCTGGCGTGTGCTCTGCATCTTCAACCTTCCTTCTTTGGTCGAAGCATAGCACAAGAAGGGGAAATTGTCAATTCTTATGATATTTATGTGCGGGCAGGTCAGGCGAGGATGGCCTGCAGCTCTTCCCGCTCGATCGTTTCGACGTCGATCAGGCGTTGTGCCAGCGCGTTCAGCCTGTCCGTGTACTGGGTGAGAATTCCCCTGGCCCGGGCATACGCCTCTTGTATGATCCGGCTCACTTCCTGGTCGATCTCTTCGGCCACGTGGTCGCTGTAGTTCCTCTGCTCGGAGATCTCGCGCCCGAGAAAGACCAGCTCCTCCCGGTCGCCGAAGCTCAGTGGGCCAAGGCGCTCGCTCATGCCGTAGGCTGTCACCATCTTGCGAGCCAGCTTGGTAGCGCGCTCCAAGTCGTCCGCGGCTCCCGTCCACTTGTCGCCGAAGACCATTTCCTCCGATGCCCGTCCTGCGAGCATGGCCGCGATCTCGTCCTCGAACTTGTCCTGGGTATACAGGTAGCGGTCCTGCTCGGGCAGGCTCAGCGTATAGCCCAGGTTCATGCCGCGGGCGACGATCGAGACCTTGTGAACCGGATCGCAATTGGGCAGGCTCGACTCGACCAGGGCGTGCCCGGCCTCGTGGTAGGCCAGCACGCGCTTCTCGCCTGCGGTTATGAGCTTGCTCTTGCGCTCCGGGCCGGCGACGACCCGCTCCACGGCCTCTTGCAGCTCTTCCATTCCGATGGACATGAGGTTGCGGCGCGCTGCCAGGATGGCTGCTTCGTTGACCATGTTCTCGATGTCGGCGCCGACAAAGCCCGGCGTCTGGCGCGCCATCACGTCGAGGTCGACATCCTTCGCCAGGGGCTTGCCGCGCACGTGGACGGCCAGGATCTCCCTGCGCCCCTTGATGTCCGGCCGGTCCAGCACCACGCGGCGGTCAAAACGGCCGGGGCGGAGCAGCGCGGGGTCGAGGATATCAGGCCGGTTGGTGGCGGCGATCACGATGATGTTCGTGTCGGTGCCAAAGCCGTCCATCTCGACCAGGATCTGGTTGAGCGTCTGCTCGCGCTCGTCGTGCGAGCCGCCCAGCCCGGCGCCGCGGTGCCGCCCCACGGCATCGACCTCGTCGACGAAGATGATGCAGGGCGAGTGGCGCTTGGCCTGGTCAAAGAGATCGCGTACGCGCGCTGCGCCCACGCCGACAAACATCTCGACGAACTCGGACCCGGAGATGGAGAAGAAGGGCACGCCGGCTTCGCCCGAGACTGCCTTGGCCAGCAGGGTCTTGCCGGTCCCCGGCGGCCCCATGAGGATGACCCCTTTGGGGATCCGGGCGCCAAGCGAGATGAACTTCTGGGGCTCTTTGAGGAACTCGACGACCTCCGCGAGCTCCTGCTTCGCTTCGTCCACGCCGGCCACATCGTCGAAGGTGATCGTGGGCTTTTCCCCGGTGAGGACGCGCGCCCGGCTCTTGCCGAAGGCAATTGCCTGGTTGTTGCTACCCTGGGCCTGGCGCATCAGGAACAGGAAGAGGACCGCGACCAGGATGAGCGGTAGGATGCTGCCGGCCACGGCCAGGACCTGCCCCCACGCGCTCACAGGCTTGACTTGGATATCTACCCCGTCCAGGGCAGTCGGGTCGACTCCAAGCGATTTGAGTGTCTTGGTTAGCTCGATGCCCTCCTCTTTGCGGGATAGCACCTCGCTTCCGCTCTTGTAGGTGACCGCCATGGTGTCGCCGTTCACGACGATGCTCTTCACCTGTCCCGAGCCAATGTCCTGCACCACCTTGGAGAGGGTCACCTCCTCCTGGCTCTGGCTCATGGGAAAGACACGAAAAAGCAGCACGCCGACCACAGTCAGGATCAGCAGATAGACCAGCGCTCCGCGCCAGCTTGTTTTCACAACCGGCCTCCACTCGAAACTCGCAAACCCGATTTCACTAACGCGCAATTGTACCAGCAAACACGCCGCCGGGCCAATCGGATAAGGAGCTGCGCGCATGGGATGCGGAACCGCCGCCAAATGCAGCGAGAGCTAAGGGTGGCCCGGACCCTTAGCTCTCACAAAAGGAGGAGAAGAGATTGTACGGCTAGAGTGTACTACAGCCCGATGATCTCTGCTTGACGCGTTCTATACGATTTCCCTACGTTTCCAAGATTTCGGAAACGACCGCTGATCCAGAGACCGGCGTGCGTCCCCACACACGGGCAGCCCGCGATTGCGGGCTGAGCGGCAGGCGTGGTACAATGCGCCCAGGGGGGAAAACCATGACTGAATCGATTGTTGCCGTTCGCCTGACGCGAAACTTGCGGTACAAGCTCACGTATGTCAAGCTGTTCGAGACCTACCTGGAGTCCGCCCAGGCTCCCGAGATGATCGAGCTGCTGCACACGCTGATCCAGGGCCAGCAGGCTGCGGTCTCTGCACTGGCGACCTACCTCCGGCGGCTGGGTCTCCCTACCCAGGACCTGGAGCTCAACGACAAGCTGTTGGAGCAGGCATCCGGCAGGACCGACATAAAGGCCCAGCTCCGCTTCGTCTACGACGGCCTGCAGCGCGCAGCGGAATGGTACCTGACACAGCTCGCCGACAAGCAGATGACACAGGATCCTGAGCTGCGCCGTCTGTTGGTCGAGCTGGGAGAGATGGAAGCCGCCAAGCTGTGGCGCACCGAAGCCGTCATGGCCATACTGCACATCCCGGCCAAGACGGTCAAGGAGAAGGAGCCCGAAGCAGAGGTGATTCCCGAGCCAACGGACCTCGACTCCTGGAGACCGCGGCTGGTAGATGACTATGCGCGGCCCAGTTGGACCGGGGCTGAAAAGCCACAGCGCCGGGCGCCCTACGTCAAGCCTCGCCGCAAGGAGCGATAGCACTACGGCCCTATGGCCCTGCGCCGGACGGTCACGCTCCGAGATTGTACATGGAGGAAGGAAGAATGGAGATCAAGAAGGTCGGGGTCGTCGGGTGCGGGTTGATGGGCTCGGGCATTGCCGAGGTGTGCGGCCGGGCCGGCTACAGCGTCATCGTCCGCGAGGTGAACGAGGAGCTGCTGCAGAAAGGTCTCGCTCGCATCCACAAGTCGCTTACGACGGCGGCGACGAAGGGCAAGATCACGCAGGAAGAAGCCACACAGGCCTGGGCACGGATCCATGGCACGATGAGCCTGGCCGACTTTTCCGGGTGCGACCTGGTGGTGGAAGCGGCCGTCGAGAATATGGCTCTCAAGAAGCAAGTGTTTGCCGAGCTGGACGGGATCTTGGCCCCCCATGCCATCCTGGCCAGTAACACTTCCTCGCTCTGCGTGACCGAGATGGCAAGCGCCACCCGCCGCGGCGACAAGGTTCTGGGCATTCATTTCTTCAACCCTGTGCCCGTCATGCCGCTCATCGAGTTTGTGCGCACCATCCTCACCAGCGACGACACGATGGCCGTTGCCCGGCAGTTTGGCGCTTCGCTCGGCAAGACAATGGTGACGGCCAAGGACACGCCCGGCTTCATCGTCAACCGCCTGCTCATTCCCTATGTGCTGGACGCAGTGCGGGTCTACGAGGATGGCTTGGCCACGCGCGAGGACATTGACACGGCCATCAAGCTGGGCCTGAACCATCCCATGGGACCGCTGACGCTACTTGACTTTGTGGGGCTGGATACCTGTCTCTTCATCGCCGATGCGATGTTCGAGGAGTACAAGGACCGGCGCTATGCGGCGCCTCCGCTCCTGCGGCGGATGGTATTGGCCGGGCAGCTTGGCCGCAAGAGCGGAAAGGGCTTCTACGACTACCAGTAGGGCAGGGACAGGATGGAATACGAGAACCTGATCGTCGAGCGTGACGGCCGCGTCGCTCGCGTCGTGTTCAACCGTCCAAACGTGCTGAACGCGCTCAGCCGGGCGACGATGGCAGAGCTGGATGCGGCCATCGACGAGCTGGCAGCCGACGACGCCGTGGGCGCCCTGATCCTGACGGGGGCGGGCGACAAGGCGTTCGTGGCCGGGGCCGACATCGGCGAGTTCAACCTCTTGGGCTCCGTCTCAGACGCGGCCGCCTTCGCCCGCCGCGGGCAGGCCGTGCTCGCCAAGCTGGAGGCACTCCCCAAGCCCGTGATCGCCGCCATCAACGGCTTTGCGCTGGGAGGCGGGTGCGAGCTGGCCATGGCCTGCGACGTCCGGCTGGCGGCAGACACGGCACGCCTCGGCCAGCCCGAGATCAACCTAGGCATCATCCCAGGCTACGGCGGCACCCAGCGCTTGGCCCGCCTCGTCGGCGAGGGACGCGCCAAGTGGCTGTGCATGAGCGGCGACCCGGTCGATGCCGCCGAAGCGCTGCGCATCGGCTTGGTGGACCGCGTTGTGCCGGCCGCGGAGCTGGACCAGGCGGCGCGTGCGCTCGCTGCCAAGCTGGCTTCCAAGGCGCCGCTGGCCCTCGCGCTTGTCAAACGGGCGATCCACGAAGGGCTGGAAGGCTCGCTCGCCTCCGGGCTCGCGCACGAGGCAGCGCTCTTTGGCGAGGTGTTCGGCACCAAAGACCGGGCCGAAGGGGTGAATGCCTTTCTCGAGAAGCGCAAGGCTGTGTGGCGTGGGCAGTGATTGAGACACCCCTGGTACGCGCTCGCGGCGTATCCAAGCGCTACGGGCGGGCGCTGGCGCTCGACCGGCTGACTCTGAGCCTGCCGGAGGGCAGCGTCCTGGGCCTGCTGGGGCCCAACGGCGCCGGCAAGACCACCTTCCTGCGGCTGGTCATGGGCTTCCTCTTCCCCGAAGAGGGCGAGATTGACCGGGGCGGCTTGCCGCCGGGCCAGATCGGCTACCTGCCGGACCGGGCTCTGTATCCTTCCCGGATGCGGGTGCGCGAGTACCTGGAGCTGATCGGACGGCTTAGCGGGCTGCGTGGTCAGGCGCTGCGCGACAAGGTGCACCGACTCCTTGCCGAGCTCAGCCTGGAGGACGCGGTAGGCAAGCGGCTGGGGAGCTGCTCGCGGGGGATGCTTCAGCGAGTGGGGCTTGCCCAGGCACTCTTGGGCGATCCCCGGCTGCTGCTGCTCGACGAGCCGATGCTCGGCCTCGACCCCTCCGGGCAGAAGCTGATGCGCGACCAGATCGACGCCTTGCACAAGGCCGGCAAGACGATCCTGCTTTCGAGCCATAACCTCGGCGACGTCGCCCGCGTCTGCACCCACGTGGCGATGCTGAGCCGTGGCCGGCTGGCCCGCAGTGGGCGGCTGGACTCGCTGCTTCCGGGCCGCGCCGAAGTCACGATTTCAACCGGGCGTATGCCTCCCGGCCTGCCCTCGGCCATCCGGAGTCTGGCCCCCGGCATCCTGGCCTCGGAGGGACGCATCAAGCTGGTGGGCGATGCTGTCGAGCGCAAGACAGAGGTGCTGCGCCTTCTCCTGGGCGCCGACGTGGACATCCAAGAGCTGGTCGAGGCGCGCGCGACGCTGGAAGAAGTCTATTTGGAGGCGACGCAGGGATGAGCCGGCTTTGGACGCTCACCCTCTACCTGGTCCGCGAGCTGTTTGGCGCGCTGGCTGGCATGGCGCCGCTGGCGGCGGCCGTGGCCTTTGGCCTGATCGCCTTCGAGTATGGGATGGACCAGGCGCAGCTCATCACCGTCGGCGGCCTGGGCATCGGCACCATCGGCTTCCTGGCGACGCTTCTCCTGGCCGGCAAGGCCGACCGGGCCGCATCCTTCCCGATCCTGGGGCGCCTGCGCAGGCGCGCCGAGCTGCTGGGGGCGATCGTGGCCGGTGGGCTGGGCATCACCTGGATCTTGGCGATCGTGATCGTCGGGGCAAACCTACTCGCCGGACGGTTGACGCTTTCGTGGCCCTCGCTGATCTGGATCGTGCCTACCTGGACGGTCCTGTGGCTCTTTGTCTCGGCGCTGGCCCTGTCGCTGTCGGCTCTGGTCAGCCGAAGCGGTTCCAACCTTCTGGGCTACCTGCTCGTCGTGGCGGTTCTCGTGGTCAACGACCGCAAACCAGACCTGCTCGACCGGGGCGCCGGCTGGGCGGTGCGGATCGTCGAGCGCGTGGTGTGGCCGGTCGGCACGCTGCTGTCGCGCGCGTCGGCCGAGATGCACGACCGGACCTACTTTGTCGCGGTGGTCGCGACCCTCGCCTGCGCGGCCGCGCTCTTCCTCCTGGCCGCGTTCCTCTTCCGCGACAAGGACCTGCTTTGGAGCGAGTAGGCGGCGAAGAGCTGGCCTGCGCGATCGAGACGGCCCGGCAGGCGGGCTGCCTGCTGCGCGATCTCTTTGAGCGGGCGCACACGGTCCGCACCAAGAGCTCGCCGAGCGACCTGGTGACAGAGGCGGACACAGCCTCCGAAGCGCTGATCGTGGAGTCGCTGCGCGGCCGTTTCCCTCAGCACCGCATCCTCGCCGAAGAGGGCCTGGGCGACCTCGCATCGCTTGCACCAGAGGCGGCAGGCTCGGCTGGCCGCACCGGTGGCCTCTGG
Organism: uncultured Chloroflexia bacterium; assembly: GCA_963701775.1. Classification (GTDB taxonomy): domain Bacteria; phylum Chloroflexota; class Anaerolineae; order JAAYZQ01; family JAAYZQ01; genus DAOQVR01. Next base: position 180,203 of record CAVPBH010000014.1, on the reverse strand, counting down.
ATCGTCGACCCGCTCGACGGCACGGTCAACTATGCGCACCGCTATCCCACCTGGGGCGTCTCGATCTCGCTGGTGATTGGCGGCCGGGTGGAGGTGGCGGTCACGCATGACCCGATGCGCGGCGACACCTACTGGGCCGAGCGTGGGCGCGGCGCCTGGTGCGACGGCCGGCGCCTGCATGTGTCGACGGTGGCACACCTGGGCGAGGCGCTTCTGATGACCGGCTTCCCCTACAACCGGGCGGCAGGGGCAGACAACAACCTGGCCGAGTTCAATGCCGTCATGCCGCGGGTGCACGGCGTCCGCCGGGCGGGAGCGGCCGTGCTCGACCTGGCCCACGTGGCCGATGGCCGGCTCGAGGGGTACTGGGAAAAATACCTGCGGCCCTGGGACTGGGCGGCCGGGTGGCTGCTCGTCGAAGAGGCGGGCGGCACCGTGACGGATCTCGAAGGCCATCCCTGGTCGCTGGAACGCGGCAGCCTGGTGGCCACCAACGGCCTCCTGCACGACGAGCTTCTCGAGGCGCTCCAGGCGGCCCGTCGCCCCGCAGCGTAGTGCCTTGTGCCCGTACCGTCGATGGGCGAAGGTCTCTCGATGGGCGAAGGTCTCTGACCGAGCCCCTACCCCAGCTCCAGGAGCCCCTTCAGGATGCGGGCGGTCGCGCCCCAGATTGTGTACGCCCCATAGTCCCAGAAGAGCAGCTCCATCGGCTTTCCCTCGAACTCGACTTGCTCCGTCCGAAGGTGGGCCGGGTCCCGCAGGAAGGAGAGGGGCACCTCCACCATAGCTTCGACCTCGGCCGGGTTCATGCGGAAGGGGTAGGGGTAAGGGATCACGCCGACCACGGGCGTGACCACAAAGTGGCTGATCGTGAACATGTCGTCGAGCAGCCCCAGGACGTCTACGGCCATCGGCGGTACGCCGATCTCCTCGTACGCCTCGCGCAGCGCCGTCGCCAGGATGTCGGCGTCCTCCCTGTCGCAGGCCCCGCCGGGGAATGAGATCTGCCCTTTGTGGTGCGGCACCTCGTTGGTGCGCTGCGTGACGAGCAAGTGCCACGTGCCGTCCTTCAGGAGGAGTGGCACAAGGACCGCTGCACAGCGGAGTGCTGGGTCTTGGCAGACACGGCGGCGACGTCCCGCCAGGAGCGCGCGCAGCCGCTCCGGATAGCCGGCGTCTGCCGGTGGCCGTGCGTCGCTCATCACAAGGCTCATTGGGGCAATCGCCGGACGATGACCAGCGTGAGGTCATCCGACTGGGGCGCGCCGGCAACGAACTGGGCGACCGCGGCCTCGATCCACTCGCCCATCTGTTCGGCCGGCTCGTGGCGTGCCGCGCGTGCCGCCTCCGCCAGGCGCCCTCGCCCGAAGAACCGGCCTGCATTGTCGGAGGCCTCGACGATGCCGTCGGTGTAGAGGATGAGCACGTCTCCTGGATCGAGGTGCGCCGTACGCTCCTCGTATTCCAGGCTGGGCAGCACACCCATGGCCATCCCGCCGGTGCGCAGCTCCTCTACTTCACCGTTCTCGACCCGCACCAGAAGGGACGGCGGGTGTCCGGCATTGACATAAGAGACTCTGGCCGGTAGCCGGCTCCAGGATCAGGTAGAAGAGAGTGACGAAGAGCTCGGCGCGCGTATCCGCCAGGATCAGGTCGTTGGCGGTGGCGACGGCTGCGGCCGGAGGGCGTCCTGTGATGGCCATCGTGCGCAGCAGGGTGCGCGACAGGGCCGCATACAGCGCAGCCGGCACCCCTTTGTCGGCCACGTCGGCGACGGCAATGCCGATGCGGCCCGGATCGCGCCCCGGCTCCGGGGGCAGCGGGATAAAGTCGTAAAAGTCGCCGGCTACCTCGCGCGCCGACCGCCACACGGCAGCCACCTCCCAGCCGGGGATGATGGGGCAGCACTCGGGCAGGAAGCTCATCTGGATGCGCTTCGCTACAGCCAGCTCATGCTTCATCCGCCCCTGCTCGGCTGCCTCCTGCAGGAACCGGTTGGTCTCGATGGCCACGGCAACCTGGTCGGCGATCCCGGCCAAGATCGCGATGCGGCGGTCCGTCAGCCGGCGGAACGAGCCCGAGCAGACCATCCCCATCAGTGCTGCCAGCTCTCCTCGCACTGTAACCGGCAGCAGCACAAGGCTGCCGCCGCCCAGGCCAGCTTCGAGGCCGGCCAGGGGCGGGACCTCAGCGGCGGTGGTGTACTTTTTCCCCGCGACCGGCGTCCAGGCAGGCAGATCGCTGAAGTCCACGCTGGAGGCCCAGAAGACCGCCTCTGCCTCCACGGGAAGGCTGTACTGCAGGTAGGGCACAAGCGCACCTTCCTCGTCCAACAGGAAGAGGGCGCAGGCATCGACGCCGATCAGCATCGGCGTGATGCGCAGCACGGCGGTCAGCGATTCGCGCAGGTCCGTGGAGTGGCTGACCGCGTCGGCCACCTGCAGCAGTGCCATCGAGGTGTAGGTCTCTTCTTGCTGCGACTGGAGCAGCCGGGCGCTCAGAATGGCCATCGCCGCCTGGTGCGCCAGCCCGCTGAGCATGGCCATGACGCGCTCGTCGACGGTGTGCGGGCGCCCGGCATAGTCCGCGATTAGCGCGCCGAGCAGCTCGCCCTGTGCGACGAGCGGCAGCGCCACCATCTGCCGGATCTGAAAGGCATCGGCTATCTCCTGTGGGATCAGGCCGGGCTGGTAGGCAGTGTCCACGAGGACAGGCGCCTTTTCCTGGCGCACGAGGTCGAGCGCGGGAAAAGCATGGGCCGGGAAGCTCATCCGCGCGTACTGCTCGCGCTCCTGCGGCGACAGGCCGTACGACTCGGTGGGGATGAACCTCTCTTCGTACTCGTCCCAGCGCAGGATGCCACAGCGCTCGACGCCGACCAGCATCGCCGTCAGCCGGACGACGGTGGTCAGCACTTCGTCCATCTTTGACAGCAGGCTGAGCGCGTCGGACACCTGGAGGAGGGCGGTGGAGAGCCAGGCCTGTTCCTTCTCGGCCTCGTAGAGGCGCGCCTCCTGGATGGCGATCGCCACCTGCGCGCCGACGGTCTCGAGGATAAAGAGGTCATCCTCGGAGAAGGCGTCCGTTTCGTTGCTCTGCACGTCGAGCACACCCACCAATTCTTCGTCGAGGCACAGAGGGACGGCCACCTCGGAGCGCGTTTCCTCCAGGGCATCCAACGAGCGGTAGCGCTCGTCCTTCTGGACGTCGTTCGCGATCGCGGGGCGGCCCTGGGCGGCGACCCAGCCGATCATCCCCTGGCCCCAGTCGACGCTGACCGAGATCTCGCGCTCGCCGAGGCTCGCGCTGGCCTGGAAGTCAACCTTTTCCGACTTGCGGTTGGCCGTAAAGATGCCGACGTAGTAGTAGCCGAAATTCTCGCGCACCAGGTGCACGGTCTGGCGGAACAGCTCCTCCAGCCGGAGCGTGGCCGTCACCTGGCGCGATACCTGGCCGATGGTATGGAGCTGGCGTGCGCGCTTGCGCTCCTGCTCGAAGGCCTGCGCCTTCTGGATGGCAAGCGCTGCCTGGTTGGCCATGGCAGAGAGGACGCGCTCGTCGTTGGGGCCATAGGCGTCGGGGCGGTAGGACTGCACCGAGAGGGTGCCGATGACCGACTCGCCGGCCATGAGCGGCACAAAGAGCGCAGAGCGGGGCGGCCGCTCGGCGACGTAGGCCGGGCGGGCCGGCAGCGAGTCCATCTCTTCCTGGAAGTCACGCACCATCAGGGGCTGCTTGGAGTCGCGCATCCAGTTGACCAGGCCGACGCCGGGGCTCATGCGAAAGGTGCGTCCCGGCTCGGCCTCGCCTTCGCGCATCCAGAGCTTGATGGCATAGTTGTCGCCCTCGAAGAGGCCCAGGTGAAAGATCGTCGTATCGACGATCCGGCTGGTGTGCTCGTAGAGGAGCCGGCAGACGGCGGCGATGTCGAACTGGGCCTGGGCCATGGCGCGGCCGACCTCTTCGAGCGCCGACAGCTCCGCGACACGCCGGTTGAGCTGGAGCTGGCTTTCGGACCAGCGCCGCACCAGGAGGAAGGCGCCGACCAGGGCGAGCGCCAGCAGGAAGAGCGCGACGATCAGCAGGGCCGACCACGGCAGCCGGCCGGCGCCCATGGCAAGCGAGGTGGCCAACAACGCGGCGCCTGCCAGTCCGGCCACCAGGCTGCCGAGAGCGGCCAGGATTGCCCGAGAGGCAGAAGGCGGAGTGCTCTCGTCCGTCATCCCGGCCGGGCAGGGAGAGGGGTCTTGAACGTGCAAGCGGGGACCTTTAGGGCGCCAGGCGCTTGACCATTACCAGTTCGTTGCCGCGGAGCGGGTCAAAGGAGAATTCGGCCTGGTCCATCGTCCTCCGGATCAGGAAGATCCCCAGGCCGCCAAGGCTCCGCTCCTCCAGCGGCGCATCGATATCCGGTACAGGGACACAGGTCGGGTCAAAGCAGCGGCCCCAGTCGCGGATACGTACCACAAAGTCGTGCCCCTTGCAGGCGCACTCGACTTCCATCTCGCCCGGAGGCATGCCGTCGTAGGCGTGCTCGATCACGTTGGCGCAGGCCTCGTCGACCGCCACTTGGATGCGATGGATCTCCCTCTCGTCAAAGCCCATCGTGCGGGCGCACTCGCCGACACAGTCGATGGCTTCGGGGATCGACTCCAGGACGGCAGGTAGCCTCAAGGTGCGACGTTTTTCCATACCACAATCTGTTCCAGGCGCAGGGACACCGCTGCGCGCGACAAGGCTGCGCCGGTTACGCCCGGCGCAGTCCCTGCGTGCGGCAGCCGGCTGCCCTCGTGAGCCTAGACACTCCCCACTGCGTCGACGTCGCTGTCGAAGAACTTGAAGAGCCGGTCAAAACCGACCAGGTCGAAACTCTCTCTCAGCTCGGGGCGGATTTCCGCGATGACCAGGTCGCCTGCGGGCACGGCCTTGCGGACCTTCATCAAGCCTGAGAGCAGAGCCTTGAGGCCGGCGCTGGAGATAAAGTCACACTGCGCCAGGTTGACGACCACGTTCCTCTGGCCGGCGGCGATGAGCCCCAGCAGCACCTTCTCCAAGTCGGGGGCGGTAGAGCTGTCGATGCGGCCGACGACTGTGACCAGCTCGCAGCGCCGCAGTGCTTGTGTCCTGATTTCCATGCTTCTTCCTCCTCTAGAGCGATTGCACACCGATTGTACCACAGTTGGTTTGCCATGACAAGTTCGGTTGCTGAAGTCCGAGCCGAGCGGCCGTCATGCCCAAACCCAGGTAGAGCCAAAAGACCGCGACAGAATGGGGAAAGTCGAGGTTGAAGAAATAGTGGTCAAAGATGCCGCCGACCAGCATGCCCGCCACCGAGGCTGCCAGCCCGAGCAGAATCCCGGCCATCTCGCCACCGCGCTCCATCGAAAGCCACGCGCGGCGCATCTCCCGGAAAAAGACGCCGAGTATGACCAGGAAGGCGGCCAGCCCGATGAAGCCCATCTCTTCGGCAATCAGCAGGTAGACGTTCGAGACGCCGATGTAGAGGCTCACCTCGGGCGTCGAGATAAAGCCGACGCCGATCCAGGGGTGGCGGCCGATCAAGATCAGTGCATCCTTGTACTCGCCGAGGCGCATCTGAGTCGCCAGATCCTGCTGCTGGAGCCCCTCGATAAAGTGCTGCACATACTCCTGGGTCTGAGGCAGCAGCAGAAGCAGCAGCCCGCCCACCGCCATGACGGGGATCAGCTTCCGGTAGCGGACAACGGCAAGGATGGCCAGCCCGACGGCAAAGCCCGCCATCGAGCCCCGCGAATAGGTCAGATAGAGGCAAAGGGCATCGATCAGCACCATGCCGGCCAGCACCCAGTGCCGCAGGACCGGCTTGGGCGAGAAGAGCTGCGCCGCCGACAGGGTGGTGATCAGGATCAGGAGGCCTCCAAGCACGTTCGGGTCGGTGGAGGTGGAGATGGCGCGCATGGGCTGCGCGGGATCGTCCTCGACATAGCGCAGGACGCCGGCGCCGGTCGGGTAGCCAAATCGCCCGAGGGCCGACAGGATGCGGATGGAGAGGGCGTCGGGCAGCAAGTAGAGCACGACGCCGATGAGCGCAGCAGCAAAGCCGGCCACGATCAGGAGCCGGATCAGCGTGCGCATCTGCGCCGCCGTCTGCACGGTGTTGAGGGCGACGAAGAGAAGGCAGATGCTCAGGAGAAGCTCGGCAAAGTGGCGCACGACGTACTGATTCAGTGCCGAGTGCCCCATGCCGGCGATGAACGAGGCGCAGGCGAGGAGCATAAAGACAATGGCAGGCAGGGCGAGCGGGCTTCCGACCAGGCCGGTGGACTTGCCGGTGGCGATACGCAGCAGCCAGACGAAGTAGAGCGCGATGAGGGCAAGGTCGAGGAAGGTAGGCGTGAAGCCTATCTTGAAGGGCAGGGCGCCGAAGGGCAGCAGGCAGATGAGCCCGATCAGCGCGGCGAAGGACCACTGGGTGTTGCGGAGCATCAGTAGCGCGGCGGTCACCGCGAGCGCGGCGGCCACGGCATAGAGAGGGGAGAGGATCGCCGTGTAGACGCCCGCGACGAGGCCCGCGGCCACGCAGAGCGCGGCCACGGCCGCCAGGGTGAAGCGGCGGTCGGAATCAAGGAGCACGCGCTGGAGGCTACTCATAGCGGGAGTGGATGGGAGTCGAACCCACCAGGGCCGCCTCTGCAGCACCCCTCAGACGGTTTTGAAGACCGCGGAGCCCACCGGGACTCAACCACCCCCATGCGACGCAGGATAGGATAGCGGGTTTTGGGCAAGACGTCAAATCATGGGGGGGATGCCCACAGCGCTCTACCTTTGTCTTTCTTCGGTGTCGCCTTCATGCGCATCTCCCCCTTCTTCATCGTACGCGCTTCTGGAGTCGGAGGCAACTGCCCACTCGACGAGTTGTGGGCTCTCCGCCGCATACGCCGCCCATCGGTAGGCGACGGCGTGGCCGGAGTCCCCGTCGACAGCCGGCGCCCATCGGGGTGCGGGACTGCAGACCACTCTCTCCTACGGCACACCCCAGACCCGGATGGGCGCTCCCCAACCTCCGGTCGCGAGATACCTGCCGTCAGGGCTGAAACGGACCGAGACCCCGTCTTGCGGGCCGGGCGGCTGCCGGGTGGCCAGCAGCGCGCCGCTGGCCACATCCCACACGTAAAAGGCGCCGGTGTGGGTCTCTGCTACCACCAGGCGCGCGTCTGGGCTGAAGGCCACGGAGGCCAGCACGGCGCCGGCCTCGGGCACTTCCCACGCGGTCCACTGCCCGTTCCAGAGGTATAGCCGATTGTCCTGCGCGGCGGCGGCGATCCGCTGCCCGCCGGGGGCAAAGGCCGTCCCGACCAGGAACTGCACGCCCTCCGGCGCGGGCACTCGCCGGACTAGTTGGGTCGTCGTCACATCCCACGCATACACAGCATAGGCCCCGCCTGCCATCAGCGTCTGGTCGTCCGGCCAGTATAGATCGGTGAACGACTGGAGCCGGCCGGGCACATCGCCCGTGAAGGTCGCTACCAGACGCCCGTCCTCCACGCTCCACACGCGAACTACATCGCCGTTGTCTCCACTCGCCAGGAGAGCGCCGGACGGGCTAAAGGCCACGCTTTCCAGGTGGTAGTTGTGCCGGCCCAGCTCCTGCATTGCACTGGTCAGCACAACCCACAGGCGTACGGCCGCGTCCCCGCCCGTGCCGCCGGTCGCGATGAGTGCCCCGTCAGGGCTGGCCACGACGGCCAACGCCTCTGCCGCAGAGCCCTCAATCTCGAGGACCTTCTCGCCGGTCACAAGGCTCCAGCCGTTGATCCGGCCCACATCGTCGGCATAGCCCACGCTTAGAAGCGTGTCGTTACCCAGGAACGAAAAGTCGGTCACGCTCTGCACTTGGGGGCCAAAGCTGGCTAGCTCGACCAGTCGGCCGGCGTTGCCCACGTCGATCGTCGCTTCTGGAATCCGTGGGGGAGCGGGCTTTCCCTGCACGATGATCAGCGGCGCACCGCTGTAGTCCGTCGTGGTGTGCAGGCTGTAGCCGCCATAGACGCAGCCGTCGAAGGATGTCATCTGCCGCACTCTGGCCTCCACCTCCAGGTGGTGCGCGGTGTTTGGCAGAAGCTGCACCTCGACCTGCCCGTCGGCCGCAGTGAAGACCCCCGATTCGGTCGTGATCGTTGCCATTTCCATATTGCCCATGTGTACGACGACCACCTGGGCCAGCTCGTCCGTGGGCGATAGGACCGGGTCGACGTAGAAGTACTCGGCTGTTGCCTGCGGGCATGGATAGGGCGTCGGCGTGGACGTCGGACCGGCCAACGCCGAGACCTTGGTCTGTACTGCCGCAACCACGGCCCTCCAGGGCACAGGGCCGCAGGAGGTCAGCGGCAACGCGCCCAGGCAAAGCAGCGCGAGAAGGGCAGCAGTCATCTTCTTCATGGCTCTCTCCCTCGTGTCGTCACGCAGGCCGGACATCTCACAGAGATTCTGACGACCAATCCAGTTCTTCTCCCAGCAGGTAATGGCTAAACCAGGCCAGGTTCTGGTGCATCACGGCGTGGTTCTCGCGCGGCTTGGTGATGGGGTGGGCCATGCCGGGGAAGATAAACAGCTCGACCGGAACGCCCATCTCCTTCAGGCCGCGGTACAGCTCCATGGCATTCGAGAGCGGCACGCGGCGGTCTTCGCGTGCCGTGCTGGATGAGCATCGGCGTGTGGGCGTGGGCGAGGTTGCTGATGGGCGCCGTCTTGACGTACAGGCTGCGATCGCGGAAGGGCGAGCCCGAGAGATAATCGACGGTAAAGTCCGGGATGTCGTTGCTGATGTGGTAGGTGTACCAGTCGGAGATGCCGGCCCCCACCGACACCGCACGGAAGGCCTCCGAGTGCAGCCCGGCAAAGGCAGAGATGTAGCCACCTTGCGACCAGCCCATGCAGCCGACGCGCTCCGGGTCCACCCAGCCCAGCGCCACCAGGTGGTCGATCGCGCTTTCCAGGTCCCACAGGTCGCCGATGCCGAGGTTGTTCACGTTGAGCTCGGTGAACGCCTGGCCGCGCCCGATGGAGCCGCGGTAGTTGGGCTTGAGGACCAGCACGCCCTTGTTGACAAACTGCACCGACGGGTAGTAGCCCCGCTCCTCGCCGCCGACCAGGTTCTCCGGCGAGAACCACATGGGGCCCGCCGTGCACGACGAAGTACGAGGGGATATTTGCGCGCCGGGTCAAAGTCCGCCGGCTTGCGCAGGACGCCTTCGATCTCGGTGCCGTCGCGGCTGGTCCAGCGGATCGTCTCGACCGTGCCAAGTGCCCAGCCCTCCACCGCGTGGCCGAAGCCGGTGAGCTGGCTCACCCGGTAGGGTGCCCCGTTGCCCCCCGGCTCCGCCACAAAGACCTCTGGAACGCCCTGGGCGTTTGCGCCGACGAAGGCGATTCGCCCGGCCCGCGAGACGTGGAAGCAGTGCCATAGGGGCACCGCGAAGAGGCCCTGGAGATCGAGGCGCGCGAAGGTGTCGTCGCCGCCAAGGCGCAGCAGCGCCGTGCGGGTGCCCTCCGGGCAAACGGCAAAGAGCCCGCTCTCCACCCAACAGGCTTCGAGTAACTCCTGGTCGACCACCGCGGAGACGTTGTGCATGGCCGCCAGGAAGGCGTCTGGATCGGGCGCATCGAGCGCGGCCTGGGTGTCGATCAGCCAGGCGTCGGTGCGGGTGAACATCTTGTCGTCGCGGGCCTGGTAGAGCACCGCCAGCCGGCGCCCATCGGGCGAAACGCCCGCCACCGATGCGGCGCGCGGCACCTGGAGGCGCGCGATCTGGCCGATGTAGGCAGAGTATCCTCCTCGGCGGGCGCCGCCTCCGGTGCCGGCCCATGGGCCGGCTCCTTCTTGCCCGCACGCTTGGCCTCTTCGCGGCGCATGTGCTCGGCCAGGGCAGCACGGGCATCGAGGCGGATGCAGTAGGCGCGGGTATCGCGCGCGTAGACGAAGTCTTCGCGCTTCCAGGTGTTCAGGTAGAGGGCGTCGCCGGCCGGTGAGGGGATAACCTCGCGGATGGCGAGCCGCTCCTCCAGCAGGCGGCTGAGCTCGATGACCGGCGCGACCAGCTCCTTGGCCTCGTCTTCGGTCGTTGCCTTGAGCCGGGCATGGTGGTGCCGTAGCTCCTCCAGCCCGACGTAGTACAGGGCCGAGGGGCTCTCCTCCTGCTCAAAGTGGGTGTACTTGCCAAAACGGTCTGCGCGCGGCTTCTTCTCGTCGCGCTCCGGGTGGCTGGCGCAATAGAGGATCCCACCGGCGAAGGGCTGGAACCACTGCACGCCGGTCTTGTGCTCCGTCACCTGCCAGCCGTCGCCGGTCAGCCCCTCGTACAGCCAGACCTGGGCCTTTTCGCCGTCCTGCCGGAGCAGGGCGAGGGTCCCGTCGTCCACCCACTCCATTTGCTGGGCGCTGCCGGTGCGGTTGAGGGGGTAGGTGGTGCCGGCCTCCAAATCGTGGACGTGGCAGACGGTCTCGTAGCGGTCCTCTTTCCAGTCGGTGGTGCGGACGGCGATGGCGACACGCCGCCCGCCGGGCGAGATCCGGACGCCCGTGGGCGCGTCCAATAGGACCATGGCCCGCAGGGTCGGGTGGTAGATCGTGCGGTTGCCAGGTGGTTCAGGGGTGGTCATGGGTGTGTGCTCCTTTCGGCCTCGAAGGTCTGGCCTTCCTGCTGCAGCGCCAGGCCGGTGATTGCGCCTGCTTCGTCCTGCCGGAACGCAAGGGTGGTGTTCAGCGCGCGCGAGAAATACTCGAGTGGAGCGCCGGCACACATGGGCAAGGGCGGCTGAGTGCCGGCCTGGAGTGCAGACTCCCGTTCAGGACGCTGGCCCTGAGACCAGTCCCTGCCTCCGGTTGCATACTCACCGGCAAAGCGCTCCGGGGCATCGACCTCGACCGGGGTCCTTTCGGCGGGCAGGTCCCCGGGCCAGCCAAACTCGCGGTGGAGGGCGCGTCCGACGTCGAACATCAGGTCATTGCCCTCGTTCGAGTTTAGCATCACCACATGGCCCTGTCCGGTGGCCGGGAAGAACTGCGCGTGCGCCACAAAGCCCTCGTTCCAGCCGGGGTGATAGAAGAACCGGGCGTCGCCGTCGCCCCGCAGGAAGAAGCCGAGTGCCGGCCGGTAGCCGGCGCCCGAATCGGCAAGCTGCGGCTGGAGCATGGCCTCCGCGGTCTCGCGGCTGAAGAGCAGCGCCGGCCTGCCGCTGGCCGCCCGCATCAGCTCTATCCCTACCCGCGCCAGGTCTGTTGGCGTCGTCCAGAGCCCGGCTGCGGCCAGCTCGGGATAGACGTGGTACCGCCCGGGCAGTGGGACGCCCTTGTACGGGTGACCGGTGGCCGCGGAGCAGCCCAGGCTTGCGGCAGGGGCTGATCGAAAGAGCTATCGTGCATCTCCAGTGGCCCGAGCACCACCTCGCGCATGATCTGGGGGAATGGCTTGTCCAACCGGTCGACGAGCACCTTCTGGGCGATCAGGCTGCCGCCGCCGGAATAGCGGCCGGTGAGGCCGGGCAGGATGTTCGACCTCGATGCGCGGGGTGTTCGCGTAGGGATCGCCTTCCAGGACCTGCGCCAACCCGGGTACCGCTCGCTTGTCGCATAGCCGGGGAAGCCGTGCACGGTCACGCCCGCTGTGTGGCTCAGGAGCTGCCGCAGCGTGATGCACGGCTGCCAGCCGTCGTTGGCCGGCACCCGCCACGAGGTGAGATAGTCGTTCACATCGCGGTCGAGGTCGAGCACGCCATCCTGCACGAGGCGCATCACGGCCAGCGCCATGACCGGCTTGCTGATCGACGCGGCCTGGAAGAGCGTGCCGGCCGTCACCGGCTCGTCGCCGCCCGCCTCGCGGTGCCCAAAGCCGCCGGCCCATGCCAGCTCATAGTCTTCGACGAGAGCCAGGCCGATGCCTGGGGTGTGGAAGAAGGCCATCCGTTCGGCTAGGGTATGCGACGGACCCCACCGGCCCTGGAAGGCCGTCTCCGACCGGATGTCGTCCATAGCGCGCGCGATCCGTTCGTCGATTCTGCGTAATGCTTCGCCCATGCGGTTCTCCTCTCTACCGGCTGCTTCCAACGTTGTGCCACTGCCAAACGGCGACACAACTCGCCGCCTAGCCGGGCTTGCGCAGGTAGTAGTACAAGTGCGCGTACTGAAACGCACTGGACCGGCTTGCATAGCTTGCTTGCCAGGCATCCGGGGAGATGTGGCCCCCTGCCTCTTGATGGAACTCCATCCAAGCTTCCAGAGAGAGCTGTTCCGAGTAGTCGCGCATGTACTGGACGCGCTTTTCCATGGAGAGGATCTCCAGGCCGCAACCAGTGCCCCTGCCTCGGCATCGGTGAACATCGTGTGCAATGCCGGCCCATCCCCCTCTCCTTCTCCCCAGAATTCTCCCGGCTCACTCTCCTGCCCGAAGAGCGACTTGGGCCAGGAGTCGGCGGAGATGACCCCAAGGAAGCATAGCCCCCGAGGCGCCAGTACCCGGCGCATCTCGCCGACGGCCAAGGCGGTGTCGCGTTTGGTCAGGTGGCACATAGAGAAATGCTCGTAGACGCAGTCAAAGGTTTCGTCTGGAAAGGGGATGTGGCGCATGTCGCCGGGCCGCAGGTTCAACTCGACGCCCCGTTCCTCGCAGAAGCGCCTTGCCCTGTCAAGCTGAGCATCGGAGGCGTCGATTCCCCACGCTTCGAAGCCGTGTTGCTGAAAGAGGGCGAGCGGGGGAACTGGCCCTCCGGCTCCGCAGTCCAGGATCTTGAGCCGCCGGGATGGCTCGCGGTGCGGGTGGTGGGCATCGATCAGGCTTAGGAAGCCATAGACGGGGACTGCATTCGTGAGCAGGACGACGTTTTGCATGACGACTCCATGGCCGCCCTATAGGCGTACATACTCCGAATGTATGCCGGCAAGTGGCAGTGCTGCACCGCTCTTCGAGCCCGGCTTGCCGGTCGCATGGCCAGGCGCGATTGGGCCCAACCCGGATAGGTCAGGCTGCCCTCGGCACTCTTCACGTCAGTGCCAAATACCGGTCGGATCCCTCGTCCGCATAGATCAGACGCCCCCTCTCACTACGAGGTGCCGGGTCTCAGGCCGACTGGCTGCATGATAGCGCAGATGCCTGGCCTTGGCAGAGGGGGCCAGGAGACCAGCGGGCACGCAGTGCGCCTACGAGGACAGCGCTTCGGCAAGTGGTGGACTCCGGTGGCCCGAGCTTGCTCGGGTGTCCTCAGAGCGAGCCGGCGACTTGGCCACCGCTTTGCCGGCCCCACAAATCGCGCTTGACGGGGCCGGGCTCTTGTGCCATACTGGGTGCCAGCGAGGTGACAGTGCCATGCCCAACGATTGATACCAGGCCAACCGATCTCTCCTCAAGGACTCGATCCGCCAGCAGATCGACTTCTCCCAGACCGAGCAGAGCCGCGGCCTGCCGCCCCCACCGCTCCAGGCGCCCTACCCGCGCCATGCCGCGCGCGTCGATCTGCCTGACGGCCGGGCGGCCCTGGCCGGCCTGGCACAGATGCCGGTCGGCGAAGCCATCACGCGCCGCGAGAGCGTGCGCCAGTACTCCGCCGGCTCCCTCACCTTGGAGGAGCTGGCCGCGCTCCTTTGGGCGACGCAGGGCGTGCGCCGCGTCATGGGCCCCGCCGTCGCTCTGCGCAGTGTGCCCTCGGCCGGCGCGCGCCACTCCTTTGAGACCTACCTGGCCGTGAGCCGCGTCGAGGGCCTGCCCGCCGGCCTGTATCGCTATCTGCCCTTCGACGGCCAGTTGGCCCAGCTTGACCTCGATCCTGACATCGGGCGCCGTGCCGCGGTCGCCAGCCTGGGCCAGGGCTTTGTCGCCCGCGCGGCCGTGACATTCTTCTGGACGGCGATCCCGGCGCGCATGGAATGGCGCTACGACTTGGCCGCCCACAAGGTCATCGCGTTGGATGCCGGCCACGTCTGCCAGAACCTGTACCTGGCCTGCGAGAGCCTGGGGTTGGGCACGTGTGCCATCGCCGCCTACGACCAGGACGCGTGCGACCGGCTGCTGGGCGTCGACGGGGAGGAGCAGTTTACACTCTACCTTGCGCCGGTGGGAAGGCGGTAGGGCCCGACATCTGTCATTGGGCGCCGAACGGGCACAAGGCCCTATGCTACGGCACGAGGGGAGTGGTCAATCGAGCGGGTGCTTTTTGACCGCGTAGGTGCAGCTTGGGCTGCCCTGGGCGAGGCACTGAACTTCCTCGACGGCGACGTTCCGGCCGCCGCTGACCCAGAACATGGCCTCCCGCAGCATGCCGACCTCGGTCCGGCAGATGGGCTCCTCGGCGGTGCGCCCCCAACAGACCGGGCAGCGGTCGACGTGATACAGGAATCGGTCGGATGCCTCTTCCAGGCGCACTGCCTGGTCGCTCGTCTTGTTGGACAACTCGGCCAGGGCATTGAGCCCTGCGCGGAGCCTGGGCACAAGAGGGAGCAGGCGGAAGAGCCTGTCGTCGAGGCCCAGAACGGCGCCTAGGTCCTCTTGGATGTGGTAGAGAGAGGCGCGCCCTGCGCGGACGGCGATGGCGCGGCCGGCTCGCTCGCCGTGGATTTCCTCCAACGCCTGCTGGATGGCGGAGGCCTCGTCGAAACGCCATACAAGGTCGAGATTGTCGGGAGGGTAGTTGTTGATCAGGTGGCGCAGCTTGGCGTGGCTGAGTGCGGCGTGGAGCGCGCTGCGCCCTATGACGTCCTCCAGGGACAGGAGAAAGACTCGGCCCTGTTTGTTGGGCAGAAAGTAGTGACGTCCGGCATCGCTGCCCATCCCGTCGGCGACCATATCGCGTTCCCCCGTGCATGCGATTGTACCCTCATAGCCGGCACATGTCAATTCGGGCAGGCAGACCCTTTGCCTCTGGCGCGATTTGAGAAAAGGGTTCGGCGTGTGCTATAATCGATTCGTTCGCCAGCGCACATCGACGCCATGCGCTGCGACCATCGAGGAGGATCGAGCCCAATGAGCAAACGACGCCGGTCGAGAGGTGCGCTACTACTGGTTGGAGCAGCCCTGGTCGTGTTTCTCTTGACCTTTGCGTCCTGCGGCTCACGGGAAACGGCGCAGGTGACGGCGACGCCGACCAAGACGCCCAAGCCTCTTCCCGTGCTGGCTACGGCCACGAATACGCCGGCACCGGCTTCGCCCACCGCGACCCTGACTCCGACGACGCTGCCCACCGCGACGCCTACCCTGACTCCGACCCTGGCCGTCGAGCCGACGGCCACCCCCTGGCCGACCCTGGCCGAGAACGTCTGCCCGCTGACGGGATTGGAGGTGAAGGACCCGGCGCTGCTGAACCGGCGACCCATGGCGGTCAAAATCCAGAACGCGGCTCTCTCGCGCCCGCAGGATGGCCTGCCGTATGCCGATATCGTCTACGAGCACCTGACCGAGGCGGCCATCACCCGCTTCACGGCCATCTACCTTTGCCAGAGCCCAACGCGCGCCGGATCGACGCGCAGCGCGCGCTTTATCGACCTGGAGTTGGCCCCGATGTACAAGGCCCTGATGGTCTTTTGGGAACGAGCCCCGGCCTCTATCCCAAATTCATCGACGCCGACTTCAAGGACCGTGAGTTCGTGCAGAACTGGGGCTGGCACGCCGATGCCTTCTTTCGGGATACGGAGCTGCGCGCCAAGGGCGTACCGATTGAGCACACCCTGTTTGTGGAGCCGGCGAAGGTGTGGAAGATCGCGGACGGCCTAGGGCTCAACGAGAGGCAGGAGCTGGACGGGCTGACCTTTGACTCACAGCCGCCGGCCTCGGGCGAGGCGGCCACCCACATCTCGGTCCCCTTTCCGAGCAGCGACATGAAGGTAGAGTGGCGGTACGACGCTGCCAGGGGCGTGTACCTGCGTTGGGTGGCCGGTGAGCCCTTTGTCGATGCGACCTCGGGCGAGCAGATCACGGCGACGAACATCGTCGTGGCGTATGCGACGCACGTCAACGCCGACTTTTACGAGGATTATCCGCGTACGAATTGGCCCTCGGTGCAGATTCAGTTGTGGGGGACGGGGCCGATGGTGTTGTTTCGCGACGGGCTGGCCACCCAGGGCTTGTGGGCGCGGCCCGAGCGTGACGAGATGCTGCTGCTCCGCGACCTGGCCGGGCAAGTGCCACTTCCCCTGAAGCCGGGGAATACCTGGGTGGAGCTGGTGCCGCTGCCGGGCCACCGGTGGAGCTTCGAAGCGACCTGGGACGCCGGGGGATAGCCGATGGTCGTGAACCGGCAGATCCGGGTCGCAACCCGCGGCAATGGGGATGTTATCGACATAACGCAGCAGGTGGCCGGCGAGGTGCAGACCTCGGGGCTGGGAGGCGGCATCGCCACTCTCTTTGTGGCGGGCTCGACCTGCGCTCTGACGACGATGGAATTCGAGCCCGGCGTGGTGCATGACCTGCAGCACCTGCTCGACCAGCTTGCCCCGCCGGGCGCCGACTACCGGCACAACCTCCGCTGGGGCGACGGCAACGGGCACGCCCACATCCGCCACGCCCTGCTGGGCCCTTCTCTGACTATCCCGTTCGTCGAGGGCCGCCTGACCCTGGGCACGTGGCAGCAGGTGGTGCTGCTCGATTTCGACAACCGGCCACGGTCACGCTCTGTGGTTGTCCAGATGTTGGGGGAGTAGGCGTGCTCGACGGTGCCGGGCGCCCGATCTGCGATGCTGCGGCGGATTGGCTGCGCGCCAGGGCGCGGCTGATGCCGGGGGCGTTGGACGCGATCACCGGGCCGGCAAGGGGCGAATACGCGCACGAGTGGGCGCCGGTGCAGGTGCTGGGCCGGCTGGTAGCCTGCCTGCCGTCTGGGCTGTGGGATGCGCTGCTGCGGTGGGAGAGCGGGTATGCCGTCATGATCGCCGGCGACTCCAGGTATGAGCCGGGGCAGTTTGACTTTCGTGGCCGGAGCTTGCGGGGGGTGGCCCTGGTCTCCCTGGTGGATTTGGCCGGAGAGGCTCCCGGCCGCGCGCTGCATGTGATGGCGCACTTGGTGGACCACCATCTTGGCTGCGGCGGGGAGGCGGAAGGTGCCTGGCTGTCCGAGGGCGGGGGAATGGTGCCTGCCTGGCGTGAGGCGGGGCAGCGGCTGGCACCGTTATTTGCGCTGGGCTACGGGCTCGACGAGACCGCCCGGTCCGGCATACGCGACTATTTCGCTCAGTCGCTGGCAGCCTATTGCCGCGAGCGGCGCGCGCTGAGCGTCGCCGATCCACAGATCGCCAAGTGGTTCCGGACCACGCTGTGGAGTCCGAGGTTCTGGGAGGGGGTAAGAGGGAGATGAACGAGGCACGGATCCAGGCGCTGCAGCGCCTACAGGTGGCCAACGGGGTGCATTGCGTCGCTTTGGTCCCGGGGGCCAACCTGCGCTACTTCTTTGGGCTGGCGATGCACTTGAGCGAACGTCCGGCGGTCGCCTTTGTCCCCAGGGAGGGAAAGCCGGTGCTGCTCCTGCCCGCGCTGGAAGCGCCGGCGGCGCGCGCGGCGCTGGGCGCGGATGTGCCCTTCTTTGCCTATCGCGACGAGGAGGGCCACGATTCTGCCTTTGCCGAGGTGGCCGAAGAGCTGGGGCTGGAGGGCAAGGCAATCGGGGTCGAGTACCTGGCGATGCGGGCGCTGGAGCTGCGGCGCATCGAGCAGTCGGCCCCAGGCGGCCGGCTCCTGGCCGTCGAGCCTTGGCTGCCGCCGCTGCGGATGGCCAAGGACGCCACAGAGCTCGACCATATGCGCCGGGCGGCGCGGATCGCGGAGGCCGCGCTTGGGCGGCTTTTGGCGGAGGGCGCAATCGCGCCCGGCCGGACGGAACGCCAGGTGGCGGCCAATCTTCAGATCGCGCTTCTAGCGGAGGGGAGCCAGGCGCAGGGTTTTTCGCCCATCGTGGTGGCCGGTCCGAATTCGGCGCAGCCCCACGCGGGACCCTCGGACCGGCTGCTGGTCGATGGGGATTTGGTGGTCGTGGATTGGGGCGCGGTATACGAGGGGTACCAGTCAGACCTGACCCGCACGTTCGTGCTGGGCCGGCCCGGTGCGGAAGTGGAGCGGGTCTACGACACGGTGCTGGCGGCCAACCAGGCGGGCCGCATGGCGGCGCGCCCCGGCCTGCCGGCGCAGGAGGTCGACCGGGCGGCACGGCGGGTGATCACGCGGGCCGGGTTTGGGGAGTATTTCCTGCACCGCACCGGCCATGGGCTGGGGCTGGAGACGCACGAGCCGCCCTACATCGTCGAAGGGAACCTGGATCTGCTCGGCGTGGGGATGACCTTCACGGTGGAGCCGGGCATCTACCTGCCGGGGATGGGGGGCGTGCGCATCGAGGACGACGTGGTGATCACGGAACAGGGCTGTGAGACGCTCTCGGTCATGCCGCGCGAGCTCGTGGTGCTGTAGGGCGGGATGGAAGAGAGGGCGGCCACGGAGCGCCGCCCCTGCGGGGGGATGATGGACTGGACGGGACGGACGGTATTGCTGACGGGAGGCACGGGCTCCTTCGGGCGCAAGTTCGCCGAGACGATTCTCCGGGAGACGCGCATCAAGAAGCTGATCATCTTTAGCCGGGATGAGCTGAAGCAGCACGAGATGCGGTCTACACTGGACGATGCGCGCCTGCGCTATTTCATCGGCGACGTGCGGGACCGGGAGCGGCTGCACCGCGCCGTCCAGGGCGTCGACGTGCTGGTGCATGCGGCTGCGCTCAAGCAGGTGCCCTCGTGCGAGTACAACCCGTTCGAGGCGGTCAAGACGAATATCCTGGGCGCGTCGAACATCATTGACGTGAGCATCGACGCTGGCGTCAAGAGGGTCCTGGCACTGAGCACTGACAAGGCCGTGAACCCCATCAACCTGTACGGCGCGACCAAGCTCGTCGCCGAAAAGCTCTTTGTCCAGGGCAATGCCTACGCGGGGGCCGGCGGCACCGCATTTGCCTGTCGTGCGCTACGGCAATGTCGTGGGCAGCCGCGGCAGCGTCATCCCTGTCTTCCGGCAGCAGGCCGCGACGGGCAAGATCACAGTCACCGACGAGCGGATGACCCGCTTCTGGATCACGCTCGAGCAGGGGGTGCGGTTCGTGGCCAAGTGCTTGGGCCTGATGCAGGGCGGCGAGGTCTTTGTGCCCAAGATCCCGAGCATGCGCATAACCGACCTGGCCGAGGTGGTGGCTCCCGGCTGCCAGAGGGAGTCGATCGGCATCCGCCCGGGCGAGAAGCTGCACGAGGTGCTGGTGTCGCGCGACGAGTCGCGCTACGTCCTCGAGTTCGACGACATGTACCTGATCCAACCGGTGCATCCCTGGTGGCAGGCGCGCGAGTACCCGGGCGCCCGCCCCATGGAGGAGGGAGCCAAGTACTCGAGCGACGGCAACACCTGGTGGCTATCGCGCGATGAGCTGCGCGCCATCGTCGAGGAGTAGAGGTGCGATGAGAAGCAAGCTGGCGATCGAGGGTGGCCCGCCCGTCCGACAGGCGCTGCTGCCCTATGGGCGGCACAGCGTCGACGAGGCGGACATCGCCGCCGTGGTGCAGGTCTTGCGCGGCGACTGGCTGACCACGGGGCCTATGGTCGGCGAGTTCGAGGCGGCCTGGGCAGAGCGGGCCGGCGCGGAGCATGCCGTCGCCGTCAGCTCGGGGACGGCGGCGCTGCACGCGGCCGCATTCGCTGCGGGCATTGGCCCCGGCGATGAGGTGATCGTCCCGCCGATGACCTTTGCCGCCAGCGCCAACTGCGTGCTGTACCAGGGCGCGACACCGGTCTTTGCCGACGTGCAGCCGGACACTTTGAACCTCGATCCGGCGGCCGCCGAAGCGGCCGTCACGCCGCGCACCAAGGCTATTGTGGCGGTCGACTACTCCGGCCAGCCGGCCGACCTGGACGAGCTGCGCGCGATTGCGCTTCGGCACGGCCTGACCCTGATCGAGGACGCGGCGCATGCCCTCGGCGCTCTCTACCGCGGCCGGCGGGTGGGCGCCGTCAGCGACCTGACCACCTTCTCCACGCACCCTGTCAAGCACGTCACGACAGGCGAGGGCGGCGTCATCACCACAGGCGACGCCGGGACAGCAGAGCAGATGCGCTGGTTCCGCAGCCACGGGATCACGAGCGATCACCGCCAGCGGGCGGAGATGGGGTCGTGGTTCTACGAGATGGTGGCGCTGGGCTACAACTACCGGCTGCCCGACATCAACTGCGCCTTAGGGCTCAGCCAGCTTGGCAAGCTGGACGGCTGGCTGGCGCGGCGGCGGGCCATCGCTGCGGCCTATGGCGCGGCCTTCGCCGATCTGCCTGCATTGCAGCCGCTCGCCGTGCGGCCCGACCGGGAGCCGGCCTGGCATATCTACCCTGTGATGCTCGACCTGGAGCGGCTGCAGGCCGGCCGGGCGCAGGTCATGGCGGCGCTGCGCGCCGAGAACATTGGCGTAAACGTGCACTACATCCCTGTGTACTGGCATCCCTACTACCAGGGGTTGGGCTTCCGGCGCGGACTGTGCCCCGCTGCCGAGAGGGCGTACGACCGGCTGGTTACGCTGCCGCTCTTTGCGGCGATGACCGACCGGGATGTGGCGGACGTCGTCGATGCCGTGACCAAGGTCATCACGGCGTACGAGCAGTAGGGGCGGGTTTCAAACCCGCCCACGCAGAGGGCAATGACGCATGACCCATCAGCTTGCGGTCTGGGAGGGAGAGTTCGGAACGGCCTACACCGACCGGAACCTGGTCGACTGGCGCGTGAGGCTGCTGGCCTTCCGGCAGATGCTCGCGGGCCTGCCGATCCACTCGGTGTTGGAGGTCGGCTGCAACCGCGGGCACAACCTGCAGGCACTGGCGGACCTTCTTCCCGAGGCAGAGATCGTCGGGCTGGAGCCCAACCGCCATGCACTGCAGATTGCCCGGGCCTCGGGATCTGGATTCTCGGCGCTGCAGGGCCAAGCCCTCGATATCCCTTTTCGCGATGGCACCTTTGACCTGGCGTTTACCGCCGGCGTCCTGATCCACATCCCGCCGGACGCACTGCCGGCGGCCGTGAAAGAGATCTGCCGGGTCTCGCGGCGCTACGTGTTGGCGGTCGAGTACTATGCCGAGAAGGAGACCTCCATCCCCTACCGGGGCCACGACGACCTGCTCTGGAAGCGGGACTTTTTGCGGCACTACCAGGCGCTCTGCCCGGAGCTGGCGCTGCTGCGCAGCGGCCACTGGGGAGCCGAAGACGGCTTTGACCGTACCCACTGGTGGCTCCTGGAAAAGGGCGCGGCGATGGAGGCCGGCTGCTGAGGGGGCCGGCGCCATCGCGCGAGGGAATGCGATGAACGTCGTGGCCATCATCCAGGCCCGCATGGGCAGCACGCGGCTGCCCGGCAAGGTGCTCTCGGATATCGGCGGTGAGTCGATGCTGGCCCGCGTGGTGCGCCGCGTTCAGCACGCCGGATCGGTGCGGCAGACCGTCGTCGCGGCGACGGCGGCCGAAGGCGACGAGCCGATCGTGCGTGAGTGCGAGCGGTTGGGAGTCGAGCTGTACCGCGGCTCCGAGCTGGACGTGCTCGACCGATTCTACCGGGCTGCGTGCCGCTTCGGGGCAGACGCCGTCGTGCGGATCACGTCCGATTGCCCGCTCATCGACCCGGGCGTGATCGACCGCGTGATAGGCGCGTTCCTCGACTGGCAGCCGGACTATGCCAGCAATGTGCTCCGGCGAACCTATCCGCGCGGCCTGGATACCGAGGTGGCGAGCCGGGAGGCGCTGGAGAGGGCTTGGCGCGAGGCGGCTGAGCCCTACGAGCGGGTCCATGTCACGCCCTACTTCTACCAACACCCGGAGCGCTTCCGCTTGCTTTCGGTGACCCACGGGCAGGAGGCCGGTAGGGGCGGGTCTCAGACCCGCCCCTACTACCGCTGGACGGTGGACACGGCCGAGGACCTGTCGCTCGTGCGCGAGATCTACCGGCGTTTCGGGGACGACGACACCTTCGGGTGGATGGACGTGCTCGACTTGCTGGAGCGGAACCCGGCACTGGCCGATCTGAACCGCAGCATCCAGCAGAAGGCGCTGCACGAGGGCTGATGGTGACCGAGCCCTCGACGCCCGCCGCACCTCTACCCCCTATCCTGATCCGCGCCGATGCCACCCCGCAGGTAGGGACGGGTCACGTGATGCGTTGCTTGGCGCTCGCGCAGGCGTGGCGGGAAGGCGGCGGAAGGGCGTTGGTCGCCTGTGCCTCGATGACGCCTGCGCTCGAGGCGCGGCTGTGGGACGAAGGCATCGCGGTGGCGCGCCTGGCGTCGGATTCTGGCTCGGCGCAGGACGCGGCCGAGACCCTCGCCCTGGCGCGGCGAGAAGGCGCGGCCTGGGCGGTCGTCGACGGGTATGGATTCTCCGGAGAGTACCAGCAGGCGATCGCGCGTGCAGGGCTGCCGCTGCTGGCCGTCGACGACTATGGCCACGCCGACCACTATTGGGCGGGGCTGGTGCTCAACCAGAATCTGGATGCCAGCGACGCGCTCTACCCCAGCCGCGAGCCGGCGACCCAATTGCTGCTCGGAACGAGCTACGCGCTGCTGAGACTTGAGTTCTGGCCCTGGCGCGGCCAGGCCCGCCCGGCGGAGGCAATTGCGCGCCGGGTGCTGGTTACGATGGGGGGGCCGATCCCGGGAACGCCACGCTGCAGGTGATCGCGGCACTGCAGCAGGTTGGGCTGCCCCGAATCGAGGCCAAGATTGTGGTGGGCGGGAGCAATCCCCACCTGGAGGCGATCCGGCAGGCGGTGCGACAGGCCGGCAGCCCGAGCCTGTCTGTGGTCGAGAATGCCAGTGACATGCCGGACCTGATGGCCTGGGCCGACATTGCCGTGTCGGCGGCGGGGACGACTTGTTGGGAGTTGGCTTTCATGCAGGTCCCCGCGCTGCTCCTGATCCTGGCAGAAAACCAGCGACCCAACGCAGAGGAGCTGGCGCGCATGGGCGCGGCGCTGAACCTGGGATGGCATGAAGACGCAACCCCGCCGTCCATGGCCGAGGCGCTGCGTGGCCTGCT
This sequence comes from uncultured Chloroflexia bacterium, assembly GCA_963701775.1. Taxonomy (GTDB): domain Bacteria; phylum Chloroflexota; class Anaerolineae; order JAAYZQ01; family JAAYZQ01; genus DAOQVR01. The sequence continues at coordinate 157,157 of CAVPBH010000014.1, read as the reverse complement.
TTCGGACGCAGAGGGGCGGTCGTCGATGGCGCGGGCGGGGGCAGGCCTGGTGGACGGGCGCGGGGCGGAACGGGTGGCAGCGGTGCTTGCCCAGGGTGCACTGCGTGCCCGCGCGGCTACTCCCGCAGATCGCGAGCTGCTCTTTGGCTGGGCGAACGACCCCCTGACCCGGCGGATGAGCTTTCGCCCGCAGCCGGTCGCCTGGGAGGAGCACGTGCGGTGGTTCGAGCGAATGCTGGGCGACCCGGAGGTCCTGCTGATGATCGGGGAAGCATGGGAGGCGGGTGCGTGGGTACCACTGGGGCAAGTGCGCACGGACGGCGACGGTACCGTTTCGCTGGGGCTGGAGCCGCGCTTCCGAGGGCGCAGGCTGGCCGGCCCGTTGCTGCGCACGGCGATCCTGGCGGCCCGCGCGCGGATGCCGGGCCGAGAGTCTGGTCGCGTACATCAAGCCGGAGAATGAGGCCTCGCGGCGCGTGTTTGAGCAGGTGGGGTTCCGGCGCGAGGGCCGGTCGGAGGTGCTCGGGCAGATGGCCGGGCGGTATGATGTATAGATGAGGGAGTGCGATGCTCAGGATAGGCGAGAGGGAGATTGGGCCGGGGAGGCCGGTGTACATTGTGGCCGAGATGTCGGCCAACCACAACCAGGACTTCCAGCAGGCGGTGCGCATCGTGCGCGCGGCAGCCGAGGCTGGCGCGGATGCGGTCAAGCTCCAGACCTACACGCCCGACACGCTGACGATTGCCTGCGACCGCGCCGAGTTCCGCATCGGGGGCACCATCTGGGATGGGCGAACACTCCATGACCTCTACGCCGAGGCCTACACACCCTGGGAGTGGCAGCCCCGGCTGATGGCCGTCGCCGTGGATCTGGGTCTCGACCTCTTTTCCACGCCGTTCGACGCGACCGCCGTCGATTTCCTGGAAGAGATGGGGGTGCCGGCCTACAAGGTCGCATCGTTCGAGATCGTGGACCTGCCGTTGGTCCGGCGCATCGCCCGTACGGGCAAGCCAATGATCGTCTCCACGGGGATGGCCACCCTGGCCGAGATCGACGAGGCGGTGAGCACCGCTCGAAACGCCGGGGCGACGCAGCTCGCGCTTCTCAAGTGCACGAGCGCCTACCCGGCACTGCCGGAGGAGATGAACCTGCGCACTATCCCACACCTGGCGGAGGCCTTTGGCGTTCCTGCTGGCCTGTCGGACCATTCGTTGGGCATCGCCGTGCCGGCGGCTGCCGTTGCCCTGGGGGCATGCATCGTCGAAAAGCACTTGAGCCTGTCGCGGGCGATGAAGGGGCCGGACAGCGCCTTTTCGCTGGAGCCGGGCGAGTTCCAGGCGATGGTCGCCGCCATTCGCGAGGCGGAAAAGGCGCTGGGCGGCGTGTGCTACCAGGTCAGTGAGAAAGAGTCGGCCAGCCGGGCCTTCCGGCGGTCGCTCTTTGTCGTCCAGGAGATGCTTGCGGGCGAGCCCTTCACGGAGGAGAATGTGCGCTCCATCCGGCCGGGCATGGGACTCCACACCCGCTATCTTGGCCAGGTGCTGGGACGGCGCGCCCGCTGCGGCATTGAGCGCGGAACTCCGTTGGTTTGGGACATGATTGCCTGAGGGTTCCCATGCTAGGCAAGGTCACCAGGCTCTCCAAGCAGTCCGCCGTCTACGGACTGGGCACGTTTCTCAACCAGGGGATCGCCTTTTTCCTGATTCCTCTCTACACCCGCTTCCTCACGCCCGGGGAGTATGGGATCAACGGCTCGGTGACGGCCGTGATGGGGGTGCTGAGCATCGTGTTGACGCTCAGCCTGGAGAGTGCGGTCGCACGCTTTTACTACGATTTCGAGACGAAGGAGGAGCGCGAGCGGTACTTTTGCACGGCCTGGGTCTTTCTCCACGTCTTTGGACTGGCCGTGGCGGTGGTGCTGGACCTGGCCGGCGACTGGCTCTTCCAGCTTGCGTTCAGGGACGTGCCCTTCCGGCCGTACGGGCGGTTGGCGTTGTGGGGCTCCTACCTGAGCGTGGCAGCCGTCATCCCGACGGTCATGTTCCGTGTGCGCGAGCAGCCCCGCACCTTCGTCTTGTTTTCGGTCTCGCAGTTCCTGTTTCGCGTCGGGCTGAACATCGTCTTTGTCGTCTACCTGGGCAGGGGCGTGGCCGGCATCTTCCTGGCGACCCTGCTGGCCAACCTGGTGTACGCGGTGCCCTATACCTGGATCGCCTGGCGGGGCATGCGCGCGGCATTCGACCGCCCTGTCCTGCGTGCCTCGCTTGCCTATGCGCTGCCCTTCGTCCCGCATCGGCTCTCCAACTGGGTGCTGAACGTTTCCGACCGGATCGTCCTGGAGAACTATGTCCCTCTCGACGCGCTGGGGCTCTATACCGTGGGGTACCGCTTTGGACTGATGCTCGCCGCTCTGTTGGATGCGGTGAACCTGGCCTGGGTGCCCTTCTACTTCAGGACGGCGAAGGAAGAGGGGGGCAAGGAGGCGCTCGCGCGGCTGGTCACCTACTATGTCTATGCGCTGACCTTCCTGACGCTGGGGACGGTGCTTCTTTCGCGCGAGGTGGTCTATCTCATGGCGGCGCCGAGCTTCCATCCTTCGTACCAGGTCGTGCCGCCGGTGGCAATTGCCTACGGGCTGCACGGGTTGTACTTGGTGATGGTTTCTGGCCCGTCATACGTCAAGAAGACGGGGCAGATCCCGCTCTACACCGGCATCGCGGCTGTCTTGAACATTGCCATCAACGTGCTGCTGATCCCGCGCTATGGCATGATGGTGGCCGCCTGGTCGACGATGATTGCCTTTCTCGTGCGCGCCGTGCTCATCAGCCTCTTCAGTCTGCGGGTTTTTCCGCTCGGGTACGATTGGCGGCGCATGGGGCTGTCGGCCGCCCTGGGGATCGCGCTGGGCATGGGCTGGTTCATCGACTTGGGGTCCTGGTGGGGTAGTTTGGCCGCGAAGGTTGCCCTCCTGGTCGCATTCCCGCCGGCCATTTGGGTGCTGCTCCTGACCGCGCGCGAGAAGGCAGGTGTGCGTGCGTTGGGACGGCGGCTGCGGGCGCGCCTGGGACGAGCGGTGAGGCGCTAGCGTGGCCGAGCAAAGGCGCCGCGCCGTCTTCTTTCAATCGGCTGCGCAGCTCCAGGCGCTCTTGGACACCCCACCCGGCTTGCCGGAGGGGGTGGCTCTCGTCGGCCTCTCCTCGCTGCTGTCGCTGGGGCAGGCCGCCGAGCGGGAGGCACTCGAGTTCTACCCCTACACCGATTTCCTGACCGCCGAGGCGTTCTCAGCCGCGGCCAAAGAGGCACAGGAGGTGTCTCGCATCTGGCTGGCGGCATCGCCGGTGGGCATAGCTTCTCGGACGATGGGCGAAGGTCTCCTGACCGAGCCCGAGGATGCGGACTTGTCGGAGGCGGTCCGGCTGGAGGTGCTGCAGCCCCTGCACGAAATCCTTGTCGCGCAGCGAGTCATCTCGCAGGCACTGGATGCGCTGCGGCCGGCCGAGGTGTTGGCGGCGCCCGGCCTCGACGAGAAAGTATCGGCAGTGCTGGAATACGAGGCGGAGATGCGCGGCATCCCGGTCGTCGGGACGGGTTTCAAACCCGCCCGGACTGGCATCACTGCGCTGCCTGCCGGCGGAGTGGGGTCGGCGGGCCGCAGTGGCCTGCGCGGGCGTGCCGCACGGCTGCTGCGCTCGCTGGCGCAGGAGGCGCACAATGGGCGCCTCCTGGCCGGCGTCTGGCTGCGGCAGCGGCTCGACCGGCGGCCTGCGATGCTGGCCTTTGGCGCCGGGGTCGACTCGATCAACCAGCAGAGGCTGCTGCCGGCGGTCGAGGCGGACGGCCGCGTGCGCGCACTGCTCCTGCGGGCCGGAGAGACCGACCAGTCGATGCTCAACCGCCCCGGCAAGTACGAGTTCCCGGTGCTTCACTTCGTCCCCTGGAATGCCATGCTGCGCGCGGGGCGCTACCTGCCTGAGTGCAGGCGTAGGTGGCAGGCGTTCCAGGCGGGCCAGGCGACCTACCGGGGCGCGCACCCATGCCTGTTTGCCAACCCGCGGCTGTCGCCTTTCTTCGCGCGCCTCTACCTCCACCTGCTGCCCCACGCGCTGGCGACCCGGCAGGACGTGCGCACCTGGCTGCGCCGGCTGCGGCCGGAGATGGTGCTTGCTTCGAACGATGTCTCCTTTCCGGTCCGGACGCTGGTACTGGAGGCGCGGCGGCAGGGGATCCCCACGCTCGGGCTCATCCACAGTGGCCTGAACAACATGCATTACCGGGACTTTCAGTCCGGCCGGATGGCGGTCTGGGGGGAGGTCCACGTCCGCGATTTCGAGCGTGTGCTGGGCAAGGCGCGCTCATCGCTGGTGCCCATCGGCAACCCGCACTATGACACGTTCGGGCAGGGCGATGCGGGCGGGCCAAGTGCACGCACGCCCCGCGTGCCGCGCGTGGTTGTGCTGACGGCCGTTGCGCAATGGCAGATGCTGTACTACAATCAGAGGCAGCACCTGCTCTCCTGGCGCGAGCTGGAGCGGCTGCCTGAGCATGGGATCCACGTGACGATAAAACCTCACCCGCGCTTTGACGACTATGCCTTCTATTCCGGGCTGCAGCACCCGCTGGCAGACTGGCGGGAGGCGGGCCCCGGGATCTCGGTGGCACGGCATGCATTCCTGGAGGAGGTTGTGCCGGCGTGCGACCTGGTGGTCGTGCCGAACCTGCCCACCACGGGCGGCGTCGAGGCGATGCTGTTGGGCAAGCCGGTGCTTTACCTCATGTGCGGGTTCGAAGAGGTGGACTCCTGTACTTCAATCGCGGCCGGGTGCCTCGTGGTGCGGGACGTGGCGCAGATCGTTCCGGCGATTCTGGGGGTGCTTGGGAGCCGCGGGCGGCAGGAAGAGCTGATAGAGAAGGGCCAGGCATATCTCGACGATCTCCTTGGGCCGCGCGACCGGCGGGCGACGCGGCGGCTGGTGGACTTGATTGCGGGTATGGTGGGAGGGGAGGCCCTCCCCCTTCCGCCCCCCTCGCTGCGGCAGGGGGGAGGATAGACCATGAACGTGCTGTTCTTCTCTGCCCTGCCGATGGTGCGCCATGGCGGTGTCGTGCGGTGGACGCAGCAGATGGTGACGACGCTGCGGGGCATGGGGCACCGCGTGCACGTTCTGACGTGGGGCTATGCGGCTCCGGGGACCGTGGCCGGTGGCGCGCGCAAGCGCGCACTGCGAGCAGCCGGAGAGGAGTTCGGCCAAAACGCGGAACAGATGGACCACAACACAAGGGGCACGGAGCGAAGCTGGGGGCCGGACCTCCACTTTCTCCCGGTCGATCCGCGCGTCGCGCGGGTGCCGCTGCTGCGCTTCTGGGGGCCGCTCGTCGCCGCGGCGCGGGCAGGCCGGCATTTGATCGCGGAGCAGGATATCAAGGTGGTACACTGCGTCGCGGTGTACGAGGCGTTTTCGGCCCAGTTGGCGCGCGGCCGTGGGCCGGCGGCCGTCATCCTGTCGGTGCACGGCGATTTCGTCACCGAAATGGGCCAGCGGCGGAGCAGCCGGCTGCGTAGGCGGCTGTACATGCCGGCGGAGCGACGTGCCTTCCGCGACTGCGACGCAGTGACGACCTCGTCGCGCTGGCTGCGCGAGAGGCTGGCGGTGCAGATAGGCTCGACGCGCGCCGCCGTCATCCCGAATGGGATCGCTCTATCGAGTGAGGAGGCGGGACTCCCAGGGCGGCGCGCGCTTGGGCTGCCGGAGGACCGCCCGATCGTGCTGACGGTGAATAACCTCTATGCGCCCTATCGCCGCGAAGGGCTCGCGATCCTCGCAGCGGCGGCGCCGTTCATTGTCGAGCGGGTGCCGGACGTGCTCTTTGTCGTAGCCGGAGGTGTCAATGACCCTGGGCGGGACCGCGCGTCGCTTCAGTGGGCGCAGGATCTGACCCGAGGTCTGCCCTTTCAATACACCGGCTACCGGCCGCAGTCGCCCGCCGACCTGATGGCGACCGCCGATCTCTATCTGCACTCCAGCGTGCTCGACAACTCGCCGACGGCGGTGCTGGAGGCGATGGCGCTGGGCAAGCCGGTGATTGCCACGGGCGTAGGCGGGATCCCGGAGCTGGTCTCGGACGGAGAGACGGGGCTGCTGGTTCCGCCCGATGCCGGCGCCCTGGCTTCGGCGACGGTGCGGCTGCTGGCGGACCCGGCGTTGGCGCGCTCGCTGGGGCAGCGAGCCCGGGAGCGGGTGCGTGCCGAGTTCACCTGGGCGCGCGCGGGTGAGCGCTTCGCCGAGCTGTATGAGCAGGTGGTCCAAGCGCGCGCGGCGGAGGAGCGAGAACGATGACCATGCAGCGTCACGCCCTGATCACGGGGGCACTCGGTTTCTGCGGGAGGCACCTGGCTGCGCATCTCCAGGCGTTCGGCTATCGGGTCTCCGGCCTGGATCAGGCCGGCGGTGAGGTGCCTGCCGGGGTGACGATGCATACCTGCGACATTCGTGACCTGGACCGGCTGGGAAGAGCTGCTGCGCGAGGTCGAGCCGTCGCACATCTTTCACCTGGCCGCGCTCACCAGCCCGCAGGCCGGTTGGGACGCACTCCATGATGTGAACGTGCGGGGGACCGGGCAGCTACTGGAGGCAGTCCGCCTCTCCGGCTTCGATCCGGCGATTGTGGTCGCAGGGTCAAGTGCCGCCTATGGGGCGGTGGAGCCGGGCGAGCGGCCGATCGGCGAGGACCAGCCCTTCCGGCCGAGGAATGTATACGCCGTGTCCAAGGTTGCCCAGGAAATGCTGGCCTACTCCTACCACGCGCGCTACGGGCTCCGCGTCGTGCGAGCGCGGCCCTTCAACCTCACCGGTCCGGGCGAATCGCCCGCCTTCGTGACCTCCGCCTTTGCGCAGCAGATTGCCCGCATCGAGGCAGGACTCCAGCAGCCGGCGATCGAGGTGGGCAACCTGCACGCCGTGCGCGACTTCACCGACGTTCGCGATGCCGTCCGTGCATACCGGCTGCTCGGCGAGCAGGGCCGGCCTGGAGAGGTCTACAACATCTGCTCCGGCAGGGGGATCGAAATCCGGTGGCTCCTCGACACGCTTCTTTCGCTCACCAACCCCGGGATCGCGGTCAACCACGCTGCCTCGCGATGGCAACAAGCCGATGTCCCCAGTCAAGTGGGCGACGCCGGCCGGCTCGTGCAGGCCTCTGGCTGGCAGCCCGAGATTCCACTGCACGCAGACTCTGCTGGACGTGCTCGATTCGTGGAGGCGGCAGATGCCGCCCAGGAGTGTGCGATGAACTGGAACGGCAGGAGCGTCTTGGTGACTGGGGCGGGCGGCTTTATCGGAAGCCATCTCACCGAGCGGTTGGTGCGCGAGGGGGCGCGGGTCCGGGCCTTTGTGCGCTACAACTCGCGGCAGGACGTGGGGCTTTTGTCGCTGCTGCCGCGCGACGTGCTGGCGTCGCTCGAAGTCGTGTCGGGTGACCTGCGCGACGGCGAGGCGATCCGCAAGGCGCTCACCGGCGTGGAGGTTGCCTTTCACCTTGGCGCGCTGATCGCCATCCCCTACTCCTACGTGCACCCGCGCGAGGTGGTCGAGACAAACGTGCTCGGCACGCTCAACGTGCTGATGGCGGCGCGCGACCTGGGCACGGACCGGGTGGTCGCACACCTCGACCAGCGAAGTGTATGGCACCGCGCGCTATGCCCCGATCGACGAAGCCCACCCGCTGCAGGGGCAGTCGCCCTACTCGGCGAGCAAGATCGGCGCCGACAAGATCGCCGAGAGCTTTTACCGGTCCTTCGGCCTCCCTGTGGCGACGATCCGCCCCTTCAATACGTACGGGCCGCGGCAATCGGCACGGGCCGTCATTCCCACGATCATCACCCAGGCGTTGGCCGGCAGCGAGGTGCGGCTGGGGGCGCTCGACCCGGTGCGTGACTTTACCTTCGTGGACGATACGGTCGAGGGGTTCCTGCGTGTGGGGTGGCAGCCGGAGGCCGTCGGGCAGGAGATCAACATCGGCGGGGGCGAGTGCATCTCGATCGGCGACCTGGCCGCCAAGATCCTGATGCTTGCCGGGCGGGACCTGCCGGTCCTCGGCGACCGGCAGCGGCTGCGGCCGGCCGAGAGCGAGGTGATGAAGCTGCATGCCGGCGCCGACAAGGCGCGGCAGCTCCTGGGCTGGCAGGCGCAGGTGGGGCTGGATGAGGGCCTGCGGCGGACGATCGCGTGGATCGGGCAGAACATGGATCGCTACCGGCCTGGGGTGTACGAGGTCTAGCCTCATACACCATAGCATAGCCCCTCGTGGGCGCCGGCTCTCCAGGGGAAGGGGGCTCTATTATGCAAGCAGTCATACTAGCAGGCGGCCAGGGACGGCGGCTGCACCCCTACACGGCGGTGCTGCCCAAGCCGCTGATGCCGATCGGCGATGTGCCGATCCTCGAGGTCGTAGTGCGGCAGCTCAAGAGAGCGGGCTTCGTCGACATAACCATGGCGGTCGGCTACCTCGCCGAGCTGCTCATGGCCTACTTTGGCGACGGGCAGAAGCTGGGCGTGCGGATAAGCTATTCGCGCGAGGAGAAGCCGCTGGGGACGGCGGGTCCGCTGGGGCTCATCGAGCGCCCCGGCGAGCCCTTCCTGGTCATGAACGGAGACTTGCTGACGACGCTCGACTACGGGGCGCTTTGGGCGCGCCACCGCGAGCGAGGCGCCATCGCCACGCTGGCCACCTTTCGCCGCGACGTGAACATTGACCTGGGGGTCATCGAGAGCGATGGCGAGGGACGGGTGACGGGCTACATCGAAAAGCCCTCCTACCACTACTCGGTGAGCACCGGTATCTACATCTTTGAGGCGGCGGTGCTGGACTACATCCCGGTCGGGGTGCGCCTGGACCTGCCCGACCTGGTCAGGAAGCTCTTGGCGGCCGGCGAGAAGGTCGCGACCTATCCCTTCGAGGGGATCTGGCTGGACATCGGCCGGTGGGAGGACTATGAGCGGGCGACGCAGGAGTTCGAGCAGCACCGGGCCGAGTTTGTGCCCGCGGAGTAAGCCATGCGGCTGTGCCTGATCGCCAACCGGTCGATCCACACCCAGCGCTATGCGCGCAAGCTGCTGGAGATGGGGCACGAGGTGTACCTGGTTGGCTTTGGGGCCGAACAGGTGCCGATGCCGTCCGGCGTGCGCCAACTGGACTCAGCCGCGGGCCTGCCACGCTGGGCGCGGGGCAAGCTGCGCTGGCCCTCTTGGGCGCGTGCGGTGCGCCGCACCGTGCTCGACCTTCAGCCCGACGTCCTGCATGCCCACCAGGTGGCGACGGCCGGCTGGCTGGGCGCGGCGACGGGCTACCATCCTCTGCTGGTCACGGCGTGGGGCTCGGACCTGATGGTCGGCGCGCGGCGCTCTCTCCCGCAGCGGATGCTCGCCCGGTGGGTCCTGCGCCGGGCGGACCATGTGACCTGCGTCTCGCATGGGTTGGCCGAGGCCGCGCTTGGCCTGGGGGCCGGCCCCGGCAGGCTGGAAGTGGCCCCCTGGGGCGTCGAGACCGCCATCTACTACCCGGCGGAGGACCGCTCCGTTGTTCGGCAGCGGCTGGGGCTGGGGAGCGGGCCGGTCGTGCTCAGCGTCCGGTCGGTCAAGCCCGTCTACAACCCGCTGGACGTCGCGCACGCCATCCCGAAGGTGTTGGGCGAGTGCCCGCAGGCCCAGTTTGTCATCCGTTCGCATAACAGTGACACACGGCTCCTGGGTCAGTTCCGGGAGGTAGTGCGCGCAGGCGGGGCGGAGGCTTCCGTGCGCTACGTGGGCGACCTGCCGGACGAGAGAGACATCGCCGACCTGTACCGCGCGGCGGACGTCGCCGTGTCGGTGCCCTCGTCGGACGGCACGCCGTCGTCCGTGCTCGAAGCGCTGGCGTGCGGCGCCGTGCCGGTGGTGAGCGACCTGCCATCGCTGCACGAGTGGGTGGAGCACGAGAGGGAGGCGCTCATCGTGCCGGTGCACGACGTGCAAGCTCTGAGTGGTGCAATCGTCCGGCTACTATCCGAAGACGGCCTTCGCCGCACCATGGCCGCCTCCGGCGCCGATCTGGTGCGCCGGCGGGCCGACAGCCGCGTCTGGATGCGGCGTTACGAGGAGATCTATGAAGGGTTGGCTGCGTCGTACCGTCTACCGTCTCGCTAACTTGCACCGGCTGGATCGGGTCAAGCGGCTGCGCGGCTGGTACTACTCCGGGCTGCTGGCGCACGCGGGCTCGAACCTGCGCGTGGCGGAGCATGTCATGATCAACAGCCCAGGCAACGTGTCGGTAGGCGACAACTGCTACCTCGGGACCGGTGTCCAGTTCTATCCCTGGAACGCACCCATCACCATTGGCAGCAACGTCCTCATCGCCGCCGGCGTGCGCATGATCACGCGCAAGCATGGCTTTGCGAACCTAAGCCATCCCATGGCAAAGCAGGGCTATACCAACGCCCCGGTCGTGATCGAGGATGACGTCTGGATCGGCTTTGGTGCCGTGATCCTCCCGGGGGTGACCATCGGCCGGGGGAGCATCGTCGGCTCCAACGCCGTGGTCACGCGCAACGTGGAGCCCTATACGATCGTCGGGGGCGTGCCTGCGCGGCTGATCCGCCGGCGCGCCCAGGTCCAGGAAGTCTGATGCCGCACGCCTGCATCCTCTCCTGCGTGCACATCGCGCTGGACAACCGCGTCTTCTACCGCGAGGCACGCAGCTTGCAGCAGGCCGGCTACCGGGTGACGCTGATCGCGGTCCATCCCCGCGACGAGGTGAAGGAAGGGATCCGGATCGTGGCGCTGCCCCGGGTGCGCCGCTGGCTGCGCCCGCTTCTGTGGCTGCGCCTGCTGCGGCTGGCGCTGGGCACGCGCGCCGATATCTACCACTTTCACGATCCCGAGCTGCTGCTGGTCATGCCCTGGCTGCGGCTGTTGAGCCGCAAGCCAACCATCTACGACATCCACGAATCGTACCCCGAGTTTGTCGAGGTGAAAGAGTACTTGCCGCGTCGGCTGCGCTGCATCGTGGCCTGGCTGCTGCGCCGGCTGGAGCCGGCCCTGGCGCGGCTGCAGAGCGGCCTCATCTTCTCCGATGAACAGATCGCCGGGGCATTTGCCGGCGTCGTCTGCCCCAAGGAGACGCTCTACAACCTACCCGAGCGCTCCTTCGTCGAGGCGGGGGCGGCTGCCGCAGCCGGAGGGGATTGGCGGGAGCCCGTGGTGCTCTACCTGGGCGGGATGGAGCGCAACCGGGGCTCGAGCCTGATGGTGCAGGCCTTCCGCCTGGTGCACGAAGAGACTGCCGGAGGCGCGCCTGCTGGTCGTCGGGCACTTTGAGCCTGCCGGGCTGAAGCAAGAGATCCGAGCAGACGCGGAGCGCCTGGGCGTGGCGGATGCGCTTCAGATCACCGGGCGGGTGCCCTTCGAGGAGATAGGCCGCTACCTGGCCCGGTCTGCCGTCGGCTGGGTGCCCTGGCAGGCGGTGGCCAAGAACGAGAAGAACGTCCCCACCAAGCTCTTCGAGTACATGGCCTACGGCCTGCCGGTGGTGAGCAGCGACCTGGCCTCCACGCGGCCCTTCGTCCGGGACGGGGAGAACGGCTACCTGGTCGCCGCGGCCAACCCCGAGGCGCACGCCGAGGCTATCCTGCGGCTGCTGCGCGATCCAGAAGCTGCGCGGGCCATGGGCCGGCGGGGGCAGGCGCTCGTGCAGGCGGACTGGAATTGGGACGAGATGGGGCGCCGGCTGGTCGGTTTCTACGAGCGGGTGCTATCCGGCAAGTAGTCCAGCCGCTCCATCATCGGCCCGATCAGCGCGTCGATGCGCGCGAGCGCCTGTGGATCCTGCCTTCGCCACTTGTCCCGGTCGGGCGTCGACACGGCGTTGATCTGGGGCAGGTGCTCGGCGTAGCGCCCCAGGTCCCGCTCGAAAGTCCAGCCCAAGGAAAGCAGCGACCCGCGGCAGCACCTGCGCCGGCTGCGCAATCAGGTCTTCGTAACGGATGGTCAGGTACGGGACCCGGCCCGCGGACTCCTCCCGGTGCGCCAGCACCGCCTCGTTGCAGCGGATCCACTGCCAGGCACAGACCTCTTCCAGCGTGCTGTGCGCCAGCGCGCGCCAGCCGGGGATGAGGGTAAAGGCCCACCGCTCGCGCGTGTAGCCGGGGATGGCGAGCTTTTCCGGGACGGGATAGCCCGGGAAGAGGTGCGGCTGCTTCCAGCCTTCGACCAGCGAGTGGACGTTGCTGCGCCCGTCGCGGGTCAGGAAGAGGACGCGGGCGTCAGGGAAGAGCGCGAGGAGGAAGGGCAGCCGCAGGCAATTCTCCGGCGTCTTCTCGACCAGGCGTACGGGGCGGCGCGGCGGAAACAATCGGTTCCGGGCTCGCACGGTATGCGCGGATGGCGTCCAGCCCCTGCTGGGGAAGGGCGCTGCTGGCAGCCGCGCCGGTGGCCTGGGTGCGGCCCCGCTTCTTGATGGCGCGATAGCGCCGGCTGCCGCCCAGCGTTTTCCGCAGGCGCCCGACGCGCTGCCAGAAGGTGCCTGGTGCCGCGCCCAGCTCGAAAGCGCGCAGCATGTAGGCGCTCGACGCGGGCGTCAGGTCGGCCGCCTCGAGCGCGCCCGATGCCCAACCTTTGGTCGCCGGGCCGTGGTAGCGCTCGATGATCTCCTTGCTCTCGTAGCCAATCGACCACAGGCTGGGCACCTCGGAGAGGACGTTGAAGAGCAAGGTGGTGCCGGACCGCGGGCAGCCGATGATCAGGACGGGCGACTGGATCATGGTTCCTCCTGGAGGCTCCATCCTACCCGGATGTACTGGTGGTGTCAAAGCGCATAGTGTGGTAGAATGCTCCGATGCGCGTTCTCTATCTGACCTCCCGGCTGCCGTATCCGCCCGATCGGGGCGACCGGCTCCGGGCCTATCACTTCCTCGAGCGCCTGTCCTCGGAGCACGAGGTGAGCCTGGTTTCGTTCGTTGCCCGCGAAGGGGAGCTCGACCAGGCGGCCCACCTGCGTGCCTTCTGCCGCGACATCCGGATCGTCCCGATGAGCCCTCGGCGCTCGGCGCTGGCGGCCGCTGCCAATGCCTGGAGGCGCGAGCCACTCCAGGCACTCTACTACCGCTCTGGCGCGATGCAGAGGCTGGTGGAGCAGGTCGTGGCGGAGGCGGCTGCGGAAGGGCACCCGTTTGATGCCGCGATCGCGCATCTCTTTCGCATGGCGCCCTACCTGGAGCACTGCACGCCCGCCTACCGCATCGTCGACCTGACCGACGTCATCTCGCAGGAGATAGACCGTTCCCTGCCCTATCGCGGCCTCGCCTGGCGGCTGATCTACCGCGTCGAGGGACCGCGCATCCGTCGCTACGAGCGCTGGGTGGCCGGCGCGTTCGACGAGGTATGGCTCATCTCCCAGGCAGACCGCCAGGTGCTGGCGGCGCAGTGCCCCAAGGCCAACCTGCGTGTCGTGCCTAACGGGGTGGACGCTTCGCGCTTCTTCCCGATCCAGGAGGTCGTTCGGCCCGACAGCCTGATCTTTGTCGGGCACCTGGGCGTCCTGCACAATATCGACGCCGTGACGTTTCTGGCGCGTGAGATCCTGCCGCGCGTTCGCGAGCAGGTGCCGGGCTGCGCGCTCCAGATCGTGGGGGCTTCTCCGGGCAAAGTGCAGCGACTGGCGAGCCTGCCCGGCGTGACGGTGACCGGCTTTGTTCAGGATCTGAACCGGTACCTGAACCAGGCCGCGGTCTTCGTCGCTCCCCTGCGGTTCGCGGCGGGGGTGCAGAACAAGGTGCTGGAGGCCATGGCGGCGGGCCGCCCGGTGGTGACGACATCGCTCGTCAACGCCGGCCTCGGCGCCCAGGCGGGGCGCGATCTCCTGGTCGCGGACGGCGCCGATGAGATGGCGGGCAAGATTGTGGGCCTGCTGCGCGACGACGAGCTGCGCGCCCGGATTGGGCAAGCGGGGCTCGCCTTCGTTCACCAGGCCTTTGGTTGGGATAGAGTGGCTCTGCGCATGCGCGAGATCGAATCCCTGACAAAGGCGGGCCTGATGCGTGTCCTGGTGACGGGTGGCGCGGGCTACATCGGCTCGCATCTGGTGGATGCCCTGCTGGGCGAGGGCCACGGGGTGTGGGTCGTGGACAACCTCTCCACCGGCAAGCGGGCCAACGTCGAGCACCTGGCAGGGCGGGCAGAGTTCCACTTCGTGGAGGGCTCGATCCTGGACGAGCCGCTGATGGCCCAGGTGATGGCCGGCATGGAGATGGTGTACCACCTGGCGGCAGTCGTCGGCGTCAAGTATGTGGTGGAAAACCCGGGCGAGTGCATCCGCACCAACGTACTGGGCACGGAAGTCGTTCTCGATCAGGCCTGGCGGAACCGGGCGCGCGTCCTGGTCGTCTCTTCCTCGGAAGTGTACGGCAAGAGCACGGCCCTTCCGCTGCGCGAGGAGGACGACAGCCTTTTCGGCGCGACTACGGCGCCTCGCTGGTCGTATGCGCTGGCCAAGGCGCTCGACGAGCACCTGGCGCTCGACTATGCGCGCCGGGGGATGCCGGTTTCCGTGGTGCGCTACTTCAACTCGTACGGGCCGCGGCTGGACGCGCAAGGCTATGGCAGTGTCGTCGCGCGCCTGATCACGCAGGCGCTGGCGGGCGAGCCGATGACGGTGTTCGACGACGGGCAACAGACGCGCTGTTTCACCTACGTCGCAGACACCGTGCGGGGCACGATTCTTGCCGGGACGAGGCCGGAAGCAATTGGACAGGTGTTCAACATCGGCTCCGACCGGGAGACGTCCGTGGTCGAGCTGGCACAGCTCATCCGCGGGCTGGTTGGCTCCACGAGCGATATCGTACACGTGCCGTCGAGGCAGGCCTATGGGGATCGCTTCGAGGAGACGCGGCGCCGCCGGCCGGCCGTCGAAAGGGCACGCGAGCTATTGGGGTTCACCGCCCAGGTGCCTCTCGAAGAGGGGCTGGTGCGGACACTTGAGTGGTTTCGATCCAGTTTACCGAGGTTGGGCTTCTGATGCGTACACGGTTGAGCGTATTCTGTGACAAGGTGATCGAGGCCGGATGGCTGGTCGCGATCGTCGTCGTGCCTCTCTTTTTCAACATCTACTCCCAGCGGGTCTTTGAGCCGGACAAGATCGCGCTTCTGCGCTCGCTGATCCTGGTGATGGCGGCCGCGTGGCTGGTGCGGGCCATCGAAGACTGGCGCAGTGGCGTTGGCGCCATGGCTTACCTCCCCCCTGCCGCAGCGGGGGGGCCGCCCTGAGCGAAGCGAAGGCACGCAGCCGGGGTGGTGGAAGCGCCTGGTCCAAAAGCCCCTTGTGTTGCCCACCCTGCTGCTGGTCCTGGTCTACATAATCAGCACGCTCCTGTCGGTGGCACCGGCGGTCAGCTTCCTGGGCTCGTACCAGCGCCTGCAGGGCACCTACACGACCTTTTCCTACGTCGTCCTCTTCTTTCTCGTGCTGGACGGGCTGCGCACCCGGCGCCAATTCGACCGCCTGGTGACGACGGCAATCCTGGCGAGCTTCCCGATCGCCCTCTATGGTCTGGTGCAGCACTTTGGACTTGACCCGCTGCCCTGGGGTGGGGACGTGACGAACCGCGTCGCCTCCAACATGGGCAATGCCATCTTTGTGGCGGCCTACCTGATCATGCTGGTGCCCCTGACCCTGGTGCGCCTGCTGAAGAACTGGAAGGAGGTCACCGGACCTGTCGAGACGCGCGACGGCTTGTGGGGAGTCCTCGCCTTTGCGCTGCTGGCGGTCTGCCTGCTGGCGGCGATGATGGTTCGGCAGGATTCGGGATCGAGCTGGATCGTCTGGGTGGCGCTGGCCGTTGGGCTCGGGCTGCAGGTACCGATCTACCTGCTCAACCCGGCCGGAAGACGCATGCGGCTGCTCGCCATCTCGCTGCCCCTCACCTTTGCGTTCCTGCTCGCCTTCTCCTGGCTCCAGGAAGTGATCCTGCCGCCGCCCGCGGGTGTCGAGGTTCCGGGCCACATGTGGCTGGGGATCCTGGCGGCGATCATCTTCGTCGCGGCGATGATCGCTTTTGCCTACTACCTTCGCAAGCCGATCTGCGCGGCTGCTCCTGCTCTCGACTTACTTCATCATCCTGATCGCTCAGCTCATCTGCATCTTTTACACGCAGAGCCGCGGCCCGCTGCTGGGCCTGCTGGCTGGCGCTGTTTGTCTTCGTGGCGGCGCTGGGCCTGCTAAAGCGCAAGGTGGGGCTCACGTGGGCGGTCTTCGGCGCCTACCTGTCCATCATTGCCTTCCTGGTGGTGTTCAACACGGTGAACACACCCCTGATCGAAAAGCTGCGCGAGACGCGCTACATCGGCCGGCTGGGCAAGGTGCTTCAAACGGAGGAAGGCACGGGCAAGGTCCGGGTGCTGATCTGGGAGGGCGTGATCGACATGGTCACGCCGCACGATCCTCTGGTGACACCCGGCGCCGAGGGCGGCCCCGACTCTGCCAACGCCTTGCGGCCGCTCATCGGATACGGCCCCGAGTCCATGTACGTGGCCTACAACCGCTTCTACCCGGCCGATCTGGCACACTATGAGAAGCGCAACGCCTCGCCCGACCGGTCGCACAACGAGACGTTCGACGCGCTGGCCCAGACGGGCGTCGTCGGCTTCCTGGTCTACATGCTCGTCTTTGCCAGTGTGTTCTACTATGCGCTCAAAGTCCTGGGGCTGGTGCGCGCGCCGTGGCAGAGGTGGGCGTTCCTGGGGCTCTGGATCGGCGGCGGGATCGTTGGCGCCTTGGTGAGCTGGCTCTGGGGCGGCCCGGTCTACCTGGGCGTGGGCATCCCGGGCGGTGTCATCATCCTCGGACTCGGGGGGTACCTGCTCCTGGTCGCCGCGAAAGGCGACGGCCGACCGTGCCTTCCGCGAGTCGCTGGGCGGCGGCCACGTGCTGTGGGGGATCGCGCTCCTTTCGGCCATCACGGCGCACTTTGTCGAGATCCACTTTGGCATCGCCATCGCCTCGACCCGCACCTACTTCTGGGTCTACGCGGCGCTTCTGGCGATCCTCGGCACGCGCTTCACCGCACAGCCGGCCGAGGGGCAGCCTGTCCCAGTCCGGGAGCCCGTGCCCCAGGCGCAGGGCGCAAAGGCCCAGGTCGCAGGCCGAACCCAAGCCGCTGCGGCCAAGCCGGCCGTTGAAGGGCAAGCCCCAACCCTCCGCCGGCAAGCGCAAGAAACCATCTGCCATCAGCCATCAGCCATCGGCCATCGGCCATAGGCCATACGCCGACGACTGGTGGGGCACGATCGTCCTGTGGACGCTGCTGGCGATCCTTATCCTGGGGACGATGCTCTTTGACTATGTCACCGTCCAGGATAGCGCAAGGGGTGCGCTGGATACGATCTGGCGCTCTCTCACTCTGCAGGACGGCTCCACGTCCCCGATCATGCTCGTGGTCTTCCTGGTCGTCTGGGCGACGGTCGGGCTGGTAGGGCTGGCCGAGCTGGCCGCGCGCGACGAGTCGAAGGACAAGGGGGCGCAGCAGTGGCTGGGCGCCGCCGGCGTCTACCTCGGCGGCAGTTTCCTCGGCGTCCTGCTCTTTGGCCTGCTGCATGCAGTCCGCATCCGGCCGGTGACCTTGGCCACGGCCGATGCGACCAACCCTCTGCCGAACACGGCCAGTTACTATTACATCGTGCTCCTGCTCGCCGTCGCCGCACTGGCTCTGGCGCTCACCTTCCTGTTCCGCCGCCCGGCCAAGGCTTGGAGGTGGAGTGGCAAGCCGGCGGACGCGGTCCTCCTGGCCTCGGCCATCGCCCTGCCCGTGATCGCCATCGTGCTGCTCGTCGTCTCGAACCTGGGCATCGTGCGAGCCGATATCATGTACAAGCAGGGCCTCAGCTCCGAAAAGGCCGGCGACTGGGAGGGCGCGATCTATTTCTATCAAAAGGCGATCGAGGTGGCGCCTGACCAGGACTACTACTACCTCTTCCTGGGCCGCGCCTTGATGGAGAAGGGGCGCGCGACCGGGACCGAGAACCCCGATGCCTGGTTCGCCGAGAGCGAGCTGGCCCTCGGCAAGGCGCGCGAGATCGCGCCCCTGAACACCGATCACTCGGCGAACCTGGGCCGCCTCTACCGCACCTGGGGCGGGCTGGGCCAAGAGCCGCAGCGGACGGAACGCCTCAACCGGGCGCTGGTCTACTACGCCGACGCCACGGCCCTTAGCCCCCAGAATGTCCAGCTCCTGAACGAGTATGCGCAGACCTACCTGGCGCTGGGGCAAAAGGAGGCCGCCCTGGTCAAGTTCGAGCAGTCGCTTGCGATTGACAAGAAGTACACCCAGACCTATCTGCTCCTCGGCGAGTACTATCTCGACGGGAGACAGTGGGCCGAGGCCGTGGATGCCTACCAGGGCGCGCTGGGTGTCAGCAGCCGGTCGACGGAGGCGCTCAGCTCGCTGGGCTATGCCTATAGCCAGCAGGGCAAGATGGACGAGGCGCTGGAGGCGTACCAGAGAGCGGTGGAGCTGAGCCCCAGGAACTTTGGCTACCGCAAGAACCTGGCGATTCTCTACCAGCAGATGGGGCGCATCTCGGACGCGCTGCGCGAGGCGGAAGAAGCACTGACCCTGGCGCCCGAATCCCAGAAGGAAACCATGGAATCGTACGTGGCGCAGCTTCGCGCGCAGAGCACCAACCTCTCTGCCGAGGATGCCGCGAAGGTGCAGCAGCTCATCGAGCAGGGGCGGGCGCAGATGGAGGCCGAGGAGTGGGCGGCTGCGATCGACCTGTTCCTGCAGGCCGTCGCGTTGGATCCCGGCAACGTGCCGGCGCACAGCGCTCTTGCCTACGCCTATGCCAAGGAAAACAAGGTGGCCGCGAGGCAATCGCCGAGAACTTGACGGTGCTGGAAGTACTGCCCGACGACTATTCCTCGAACAAGAACCTGGCGCTGCTCTACCAGCAGCAGGGCGAAACCGACAAGGCGATCTCCGCTGCCCAGAAAGCGCTGGCAGCCGCCCCGGACGAGGACAAGGCGGTGCTGGAGGCGTTCCTGGAGGAATTGGGCGTATCGACGGCCGAGCCGACACCCATCACCCGGCGCGCAGACCCGCGCCGGCGATCTCCTACCCGCAGAAAGGAACAACATGTTCAAGTCCGTATCCCGAGATGACCGTCGACCCGGCCAAGTCGTACCAGGCGACCATCGTTACCGCCAAGGGCAACATCGTGCTGGAGCTCTACCCCGGCAAGGCACCGCTCGCGGTGAACAGCTTTGTCTTCCTGGCGCGCGAGGGCTACTTCGACCACACCACCTTCCACCGTGTGCTCACCGGCTTCATGGCGCAGGGCGGCGATCCGCTCGGCACCGGCACCGGCGGGCCGGGCTACCAGTTCGCCAACGAGATCGACTCCAGCCTGCACTTTGATTCGGCGGGGGTGCTGGGCATGGCCAACGCCGGCCCCAACACCAACGGCAGCCAGTTCTTTATCACCTATGCGGCCGCCGCGTGGCTCGACGGCGGCTACACCATCTTTGGGCGGCTCACCGCAGGGCTGGACGTGCTCCAGGCCCTTACCCCGCGCGATCCGCAAAAAGGACCCAAGTTCGTGGGCGACGAAATCCTGACGATCGAGATCGAGGAAAAATGACCGGCCCGCACGGCACCGACGCCACAGCCTACATGCTGATCTTTGCGGCTGCCCTTGCCATGGCGATCGGTGGCACGCCGCTCATTCGCCGGCTGGCGCTGCGGCTGGACGTCGTGGATCGGCCCAGCGCGCGCAAGCTGCATGCCAGCCCCGTCCCGCTGCTGGGGGGCGTGGCGATTTTCGGCGCCTTCATCGCCGCCGTCCTCCTCTTTGGCAACAAGTACGGCCTGAGGGAGCTGATCTCGATTCTGGTCGGGGCCAGCCTGATGTCGTTCTTGGGCGTGTGGGACGACCGGCGCAGCCTCAGCCCCTGGCTCAAGCTCCTTGGGCAGTTCCTCGCCGCGTCGATCCTGGTATTCTCCGGCGTGCGCGTCGGCACCTTCCGCGTCGAGTGGGTGAACATTGCGCTGACGCTCGGCTGGGTCGTCGTCATCACCAACGCCATGAACCTGCTGGACAACATGGACGGTCTCTCGGGCGGGGTGGGGGCAGTGGCCGCCGTCTTTTTCCTTCTGCTCGCGGCCATGAACGGCCAGTACCTGGTCGGCGCCCTCTCGGCGGCGCTGGTGGGCGCCTGCTTGGGGTTCCTGGTGTACAATTTCAACCCAGCGCGCATCTTCATGGGCGATGCCGGCGCCCTCTTCCTCGGCTTCGTCCTGGCTGCCACCGCCATCAAGCTGCGCTTTCCCGATGGCCTCGAGATCGTCACCTGGATGGTCCCGGTTCTGATCCTGGGCCTGCCCTTGTTCGATACCGGCCTGGT
Source organism: uncultured Chloroflexia bacterium (assembly GCA_963701775.1). Classification (GTDB taxonomy): domain Bacteria; phylum Chloroflexota; class Anaerolineae; order JAAYZQ01; family JAAYZQ01; genus DAOQVR01. The sequence continues at coordinate 136,735 of CAVPBH010000014.1, read as the reverse complement.
CATCGTATCGCGGCTCGAGGCGCGGCCTGAACCCCCTGACCACGCCGGGCAAGGACCACGTATCGCACCGGCTGGTGGCGCTGGGCTGGACGCGGCGCGAGTCGGTCCTCATCTGCTACCTGGCCTGCACCGGCCTGGGGGTGCTGGCGCTGTTCGTGACCCAGGCCAGCATCGTCGAGGGCTATGTCGTGGGTGGCATCGTGCTGCTGGTGGCGCTCTGGGGGGTGTGGCGGCTGGAGAAGGTGGACTTTCCGGGCAAGGGGGACAGGGGCAACCTGCTGCGCCGGCTCCGCGAGATCGCGGCCGCTCCCCCTGGCGGCGCAGGGGAGCCAGGAGGCGAGGCAAACCGTGGATAGCTTGACGGGCAAAGTCGTCGACAAATCGGCGCGCATCGCCGTCATCGGGCTGGGGTACGTCGGCCTGCCCCTGGCCGTCGGCTTTGCCAGGGCGGGCTACGGTGTGCTCGGCCTGGACGTCGACGAGCGCAAGGTGGCGACGCTGCACGGCGGCCGCAGCTACATCCAGGACGTGGCCTCGACCGACGTCGCCGCGGTCGTACGCGACGGGCGCTTTGCGGCCACGATCGACTATGACCTGCTGCGCGGCGTCGACGCCATTTTCATCTGCGTGCCAACGCCCTTTGACGCGATGAAGGCGCCGGACCTGGTCTACATTGAGCAGGCGGCGCGAGGGATCGCGGCGCGCCTGCGCCGCGATCAGCTTGTGATCCTCCAGATCGACCACCTACCCGGGCACGACCGAAGAGTTCGTCCTGCCCATTCTGGAAGAGTCGGGGCTGAAGGCCGGTGTCGACTTCTACCTGGCCTTCTCGCCCGAGCGGATCAACCCCGGCGACCAGCAGTACACCGTGGAGAACACCCCGAAGGTCGTCGGCGGGCTGACCCCGCACTGCACGGAGCTGGCGAGGCTGCTCTTGAGCCAGCTCTTTGCGCACGTCCACGTCGTCTCCTCGCCCCGGGCGGCCGAGATGTGCAAGCTGCTCGAGAACATCTTCCGGAGCGTGAACATTGCCCTGGTGAACGAGCTGGCGCTTCTCACGGAGCGGATGGGCATTGACCTGTGGGAGGTGATCGACGCGGCACGCACCAAGCCCTTCGGCTTCATGCCCTTCTATCCCGGGCCGGGTGTAGGCGGCCACTGCATCCCGGTCGACCCCTACTACCTGAGCTGGAAGGCCCGCCAGTACGATTTCTACACCAAGTTCATCGAGCTGGCCGCCGAGGTGAACCAGGCGATGCCCTACCACGTCGTGGAGCTGGTGGGACAGCTCCTGGGCCAGGAGGGCAAGCCGCTGGAGGGCTCGCGCATTCTTGTGCTGGGCGTGGCCTTCAAGCGGGACATCGACGACGCCCGCAACTCGCCGGCAGAGCGTGTCATCGAGCTGCTCTTGAGGCGGGGAGCGCAGGTTGCGTATCACGACCCCTACGTCCCGCGCTATCGCGTGGGGCGCGATGTCTTTTTCCGTGAGGAGCGCTGGCTGGAGAGCGTGCCGCTGGACGACCAGGCGTTGGCGGAGGCCGACTGTGTCGTGATCTTGGCCGGGCACCGGGTCGTGCACTATGACCGCGTCGTGCAGCAGGCGCGCGCGGTGGTCGATGCGGTCAACGCCACGCATGGCCTGAGCGGGCCGGCTCGGGTGGCGCGCGTCGGTGCCCCCATGCCGGCCGGGCGGCCGCAGAGCGCGAGCGCCCAATGAAGCGGCGCAGTGGAAACTGAGGAGCCGATCCTCCCGCCGAGCAGCTCGCCCGCGGGGAGTGGTGCGCTCCCGGAGAAGGGCGGCCTCCTGTCGCGCACGCCCGTCCGTGTCGCGATCTTCCTGGCGATGATCGCCCTGAGCGTGGCCATCTACCTCTTCCGCGATCGCTTCGCCGGCCTCGCCGCCGTCGGCTATCCGGGCATTTTCCTGGTGAGCTTGTTGGGCAATGCGACCATTGTGCTGCCGGCCCCCAGCATCTTCCTGGTCTTCTCGATGGGCAGCGCCCTGCCCTTCTATTGGGTGGGGTTGTCTGCCGGGGTAGGCGAGGCCTTGGGCGAGCTGACGGGTTACGCCCTCGGCGTTAGTGGCCGGGCCGTCATCGAAAAGCGCGAGACCTACGAGCGGCTGCGAGGCTGGATGCAGCGCCGGGGTGCGCTTACCATCCTTGTCCTGTCGATCATCCCCAATCCGATTGTCGACCTGGCCGGGATCGCGGCCGGCAGCCTGGGCTACCCCCTGTGGCGCTTTCTCCTCTTCTGCTGGCTGGGCAAGACGATCAAGTCGATCCTGATCGCCTGGGCCGGGTCCCAGTCCATCCGGGCGATCGAGCCGCTGCTGCGGTAGGCACAGGTGCGACGCATCCCTTCGCCCATCCTCCGCGGTCGCGTGTCGCACGGCCGAGTGTCTACACGACTTCCGGTGCCTGCACCGCCTAGAACTCGACGGTGTCCATGGGCCGGGTCACGGCCACGATGGAGCCGACACCCTCCTTGTCCAGTACCTCCGACAGCCGGCGCGGCGTGCCCGGGCAGTAGATGAAAGGCATGAGGCTCATCCCGGTATAGTGCGTCGGCACGACGATGTGCGGCTCGCCCAGCAGCCGCAGGGCCTCCGGCGCCTGCTTGGGGCCGATGTGTCCGACGGACATCCCCAGGGTCCGTAGATCGCCGATCGGCAGCAGGACGGCATCCAGCCTCCATCGCCGGCCGATGGCCCCGAAGAGTGTCTTGCCCAGGGAGGTATCGCCGGCAAAGTAGGCCGTCCGGTCGCCCTCGACGACGAGCCCCACCTCGCCGCCGCCGTGTACGGCCGGCACGACGGTCAGCCGCACGCCGTGAAACGTCTCCTCGTCCCACGCCCTCACCCCGCGTATGGCAGCGCCGGTCACTTTGCGCGCCTTGGCCAGCTCTCCGGCCGGCATCCAGACCGGCGTGCCGGGTGGAAGCCGCCTGAGCGTCGCCGGCTCAAAGTGGTCGGGGTGGGTGTGGGAGACAAAGACCAGGTCGGGCCGCGGCATCCTCTCGAAGGTGTAGCTCGACGGATCCTGCCGTAGTCCCAACATGCGGAAAACGGGGTCGGTCACGATAGTTAGCCCCATTGTCTCGATGATGGTCATGGACCAGCGGATGTAGGTGAGTTTCATGCTGTCATTCCACCTGGACGTCAATCCCGGGCAGAGTGCCGACCTTCTCGGCATCGTACATGTCGTGCACCGTTGCGTAGAGCTTGCCACGGCCGGACCGCACGGCAATGGCATCCACGATGATCTCCTGGTGCGTGATGGGCAGGTGGGCGGTCTGAGCATTGGCGCCCCCTTGCAGGAATGCCAGGCAGCCCGGCAGGTAGAGCCGCACGAGAGGCGCGATGCTGGTTTCTTTGGGCACAACCTTCACCTGGATGCGCTCGCCGAGGCGCGGCCTCAGTTTGCTGAGGCTTAGCTCGAAGCGGAAGTCGGCCCGCGGCTCCAGGTGATCGATCTCGATCTCTTGGTCTGTCCGTACAATCAGGTAATCGGAAAGGGCCATCACCTCGCGTCCGGTGGAAACGCTGCCCAACGCCACCTCGACGCCGTCGATTCGCGCGGTCTGGGCGGGGTCGTAGCGCAGCGCCGCCAGCAGCTCCACCAGGGCCCGCGTGTCTGCCGTCGAATAGAGCATGCCGTCGACCAGCTTGCCGCAGACGTAGCGGAAGGCGGGCAGGAACAGGGCGTCGCGCGCATCGAGCATCACGCGTGCCGCGTCGCAGGTAGCCTCGACGACGCCTCCCCAGTAGTGTTTCTCCGATGCCGGCCAGCGCGCCGTGCCGTCCACGCGCTCGGCGCTGCGCCGCAGGAGCTCGAGCGCCTCCGGGCGCTTGCCGTCACCGTAGAAGTAGAGCGCGACGGCATCGGCGGTCGTCCGCATGGGCGCGGCAAACTGCTGCCCCAGTGGGAGGAGCTGGTTGTCGCGGTACTTCTTCTTCTTGAGCGCCGCGGCCGCCTTGGCGCGCATGCCCAGCGCACTCTCGAAAGGCAGCCCGTCGAAGCCGATCAGCCGGTGGGCCACCCGCGCGGTGATCTCCACGCCGGGCTGGCCGCCGCACCAAATGGCGAACATGCCCTGCGCATCCTGGAAGCTCTCCAGACGCTTGAGACCGGCATCGATCCGCTGGCGGAAATGGCAAGAGTCGCCGGGGACGCCGCCCTGGCCGATGGCTCTGTACCCGGTAGCAAGCCCATACAGGGTGCTCGAAGTCTGCTCCGCTCAGCCAAAGGGGTACTTCCCCAGGGCCTCAATCGTCTCGGCCAGCACGTGGCCCGGACCGGGGTAGATCACCACCCGCTCTCCCTGCGTCGACTGGCCGCGCATCAGGATATCGATCTGCGAGGCAGTCACCACCTGCCGGCCCGGCGGAGGAACGGTGCGCGCGGTCCAATCGTCTCCCGCCTCTCCCCAGATGTGCACGGTGATCTCACCCGGCCCCGCCAAATGGATGGGCTCGGCGCCGTGGCCCAGCACCGCACCAGAGATCGTCTGGCCGCCGGGCAGCGTGATCGCCAGCGTCGCAGGCTGCTCCGTGTGGTAGCGCACCGACGCCAGGATGTCGTCCCCCGGCGAGACGCTAGCCGGCAGGTCGAGCTCGGCGTAGACGGCCTTCGCCGCTTCGACGTCGGCCGTTAGCTCCCTGACGTCGAGCCCCGCCACCAGGTAGGCCCGGCAGCGCCACAGGCCGATCTGGTCACCCAGCCGGACGCTACGCTCGGCGCTCTCGCGCACGGCAAAGAGCTCCAGGTAGGCCAGCTCCGGAAAGTCCTCCCGGCTCGGGACCTCGACAAAGGCCGGCGCCTCGGGCTCCACATCCACCCGAGCGGACATGCCCGCCATAGCGGGAGAAGAAGGGGCCGCGACTGCGCTCTGGAACAGCGCGAGCGAAGCTCTCGGCTGGGGCCGGCTCGTCCGTGCCCGCACCCGGTCGGCATCCACCCCCCGGCGGCGCAGAAAAGAGGGGATGTCCAGGTCTTCGCTCAGGGCCGAGCCGAGCTCCCGGTAGCGGGGCCGGTAAGAAAGGGGCACGGCTTCCTGCTCCACCAGGCCCTGGCCTGAGGAGCGCATGGCGTCGATCATCTGCCTGGCGAGCTTGGGCACGGGGCTCTCGTGCTCCAGCCGCGCATCGTAGACGAGCAGCAAGCACGATGCCGGCTGCTGCGACTCCACTCGGATCGCGATCTCTGCGCCGGGGGCGGCGCTTTCGGGCGCCAGTAGCCGGGCCTCCAGGTCGAGCGGACGGATGACGATCCCCCATGCCTCGTAGGCCCTTTCCTCTGTCAGCAGGCCAACGGTGAAGAGGGTGTAGGGGGCCGCGACGGGGAACTCGAGGATGTCGCCGCGCCCGAGCGGCCCAAACTCCAACACGGTCGTGTCGCCCGATAGGGTGTCAAAGAGCACCACCTGCGCAGCCAGCGCCCGGTAGTCCACTGACAGGCGCCCATACGGCGCCACTGCGCTCTCCAGCCGCAAGGGTGTAGTCTGCGCCCCGCCGTAGCCGACGTGCAGCCCGCGCACCTCGCTCGTGTCCTCGCCCGGGAGCAGGCCGGCGTCGGCCTCTCGCCCGAGTCTGCACAGCGTCACGCGCTCCCGTTCGCTCCGCTCGGTGCCTGGGAAGGCCACGCTGGCCGTCTCGCCCCCAGGCGTCGTGATCTGGACATGGAAAGGCCCGCCGTGGCCGCTGATGTCAAAGGCGGCCTCAACCACGCCCAGGGCGGCCGTTGCCTGCTGCGTGGCCACGACCCGGCCGCCGCACACCTTGCACTGCAGCCCGAGCTCCACGCTCCCCTCGTAGGGCACGGAGAGCGCCATGAGCCGCAGCCGGAACCGGAGCGAGCCGCTCACCAGGCTGTGCTCCTCCAGGATTGCGGTCAGGGGAGAGAGGGAGAACTCGGCCACGCTGAAGGTGCACTGCACTGGGCCGGAGTTGAACTCGCCCTTTTCGTCGCGGCGCCGTACAAGCACACGGTATTCCCCTTCCTCCAGGTCGGAGTAGGGCCGGAGGGCGAGCCCGACCTCGTCCAGCGTCACCCGTTCCTTGGTGATCTGCTGCCCGGCCAGCAGCACCTCCATCTCTACCTCTCCGCCGGGAGCATCTGGCGCGAGCAAGAAGATGCGCGCCTCCTCCTTGGGCCGGTAGATTTTGCGCTCGGTGATGACCGCCGTCAGGTCCGGCCCGGCGGGCGCAGGCAGGCGGGGCAACTCCGGGGCCGCCTCGGGCGGGTGAAGGCTCCGGGTGAGGTGCGAGAAATCGACGTACCCCTCGCCCAAGGCGATGCTGTGGAGGTGCCGCGAGTGGATGGTGGGCGACGCGACCACCTCAGGCGCGCCGCCGTCCAGGGCGAGCGCGACAGGACGCTTGTCCGAGGCGCGGGCGAAAACGAACTGCTTGCCTGCATATACGTGATCGTTGAGTCCGGTCACGTCGGCCCGGCAGTGGGCGCAGTGCGTTGCCCCTGGGTCATTGGCGGTCAGGCATTGTGGGCAGTACATCTTAAGCCTCCTACGGTTGCTCAAGGCGGATCGCTGAGATCCGCCGCAGGAAGGGACCGTCCGTCCGGCCTATCCTGATACCGGCTCGAACCGCGCCGTGAAATGGCGCAAGAACCGCGTCTCGTACACGATCCGCAGCCCGCGCATCCTGTCGCGGTTGCGGCAAAGGTCGACGATCGTATCGCGCCACGATAGTCGAGGTGCGACTGGGTGTAGACCCGCCGCGGAATGGCCAGGCGCACCAGCTCCAGGTCCGGATAGACCGTCTCTCCCGTCTCTTGGTCGCGGTGGGCGAACATCACGCTGCCGATCTCCACCGCGCGGATGCCGCCTTCGAGGTAGAGGCCGGCGACCAGCGCCTGCGCCGGGGAACTGGTCGCGCGGCATCCCCGGCAAGAAACGCAGGGCGTCGAGATAGACTGCGTGGCCGCCCGGCGGCTCGACGATCGGCACGCCGGCTTCCAGCAGCCGGTCGGCCAGATACTGCGTGTGCGCCAGGCGATAGGCCAGGTAGCCTTCGTCCAGCCCTTCCCAGAGCCCGCGCGCGATCGCTTCCAGGTCCCGCCCGGCCAGCCCGCCGTATGTGGGGAACCCCTCGCGCAGGATCAGCTCCTGGCAGGCGCGCTCGTACAGCTCCGGATCGTTCATGCAGAGAAAGCCGCCGATGTTGACCAGGGCATCCTTCTTGGCGCTCATCGTGCAGCCGTCGGCATAGGCAAATCCCTCGCGTGCGATCTCGAGCGTGGACTTGCCGGCGTAGCCCGGCTCGCGCAGCTTGACGAAGTAGGCGTTCTCGGCGTAGCGGCAAGCATCGAGGAAGAAGCGGATGCCGTGCTCGTGGAGGACGGCCGCCGTCTCGCGGATGTTCTGCATGGAGACGGGCTGGCCGCCGCCCGAGTTGTTGGTGATGGTGAGCATGCCGAGGGGGATGTTGCGCGCGCCCACGCGGCGGATGAAGGCGCGGAGCTTGCCGGTATCGATGTTGCCTTTGAAGGGGTGATGGCTGGTCGGGTCTTTACCCTCGTCGATCACCAGGTCGGCGGCGGACGCGCCCCGGGCCTCGATGTTGGCCCGCGTCGTGTCAAAGTGCATGTTGCTGGGCACGTGCAGCCCAGGCCGGACCAGGACGGAGAAGAGGACGTTCTCGGCGGCGCGGCCCTGGTGGGTGGGCACAAAGTGGCGGAAGCCAAAGATGTCGCGAATGGCTGCCTCGAGGCTGTAAAAGTTGCGGCAGCCGGCGTACGATTCGTCCCCGAGCATCAACCCCGCCCACTGGTTGTCGCTCATGGCGGACGTGCCCGAGTCGGTCAGAAGATCGATGTAGATATCCTGGGCGCGGATCAGGAACGGGTTGTAGCCGGCTTCCTGGAGCAGCGTGGCGCGCTCCTCGCGCGTCGTCTGCCGGATGGGCTCGACAGTCTTGATGCGAAACGGCTCGGGCAGGAACCTGGCCATGGGTCGGACCCTCTCGTCACGGATGGCTTCTGGGGCCATTGTACACCGGGAGAAGGAAAAAGGGAAGAGAGAGTCAGCCGCTGCGGCGATCAACTAGTACTACAACCTTGCGCAATCTGTCATTTTGAGCGACCGTAGGGAGCGAAGAATCTCGCCTGGCACCGCGTAGCCGGCTCGCCGGAAGGGAGATGCTTCGTCGCTGCGTTCCTCAGCATGACATCTCAGGTTGTAGTACTATAGCGCCGAGTGCTTGTCCCGGATGGCGTCGGCCAGGGCATCCAGCGCCGCGAAGGTATCCTCCCGCGGGACGCCCATGCACAGCACCGTGCTCAGCACCTCGACCTCCAGATTCGGGATCAGGGCCGAGATCTGCTCCACCGCCTTGGTGCCCCAGCCGTACGAGCCGACAATGGCCGCATACCGCAGCTTCGGCCGCAAGGCGTTGGCCAGGTTCGTGACCGAGAAGACTGTCGGATGCGGGCCGCTGAGCACCGTGGGCGTGCCGATCACCACCGTCGCCGCATCCACCAGCGCCATCGCCAATCGGCCAATGTCGGTGGTCGTCAGCTCAAACGGCTTGACCTCGACACCGCGCTCGACCAGGGCCGCGGTCAGATAGTTGACCATAGCCTGGGTGCTGCCGTGCATCGACACGTACGGGATCACGACCTGGTTCGAGACCCGATCCGACACCCAATCCTCGTAGGCCGACAGGATCTCCTCCGGCCGGTCATAGACCGGGCCGTGTGACGGCGCAATCAGATCGATATCCAGCGCCCGGATCTTTTGCAGGTTCCTGGCAATGGGCTTGCGGAAGGGCATCATGATCTCGGCATAGTAGCGCTTGGCCCCTTCCATTACAGACGGCTCGCTGCCGGCGTACAGGTTCGACGTCGCCAGGTGCGAGCCAAACAGATCGCAGGAGAAAAGCAAGCGATCCTCCGCCAGGTAGCTGACCATCGTCTCTGGCCAGTGAGCCCACGGTGTGTAGACAAAGCGCAGCGTCTTGCCGCCCAGCGACAGCGTCTCGCCATCCTCCACGACCTGGATCCGCTCCGCCGCAATGCCCAGATGGCTGAGAAGCAGTGGTTTGGCTTTCAGGCTGCACATCACCATCGTCTCGGGATGCAGCTCCAGGATCGCGGGGATAGCCCCCGAATGGTCCTGCTCGCTGTGATGCGAGACAAGATAGTCAATGCGGCCCACCTGGGCCAACTGCTGCACAAGGAGCTTTTCCCAGGCCGGATCGACCGTATCCAGGAGAGCGGTCTTTTCCGAGCCCTCCACCAGGTAGGCGCTGTAGCTGGTGCCGTCGGGCAGGGGAATCAGTGAATCGAACAGGCGCCGGTTCCAGTCCACCGCGCCCAGCAATTGAACTCCATCTCGAATCTGTCTCGGTTTCATGGGATCCTCCCTTTGTGTGGCATGCACAGATGGTCGCCGAGCGTGAGGTGCGGTCCCTGGAGGCCCCTCTCCCGTGACTATGCACGGCATCGCGGAGTCTCGTCACGGGTTGCTGAGACTGCCGTCCGTCCGAGGTTCGGGGCCGTACTCCAGCTCATGGGCGGCCCGCAGCGCGGTATCGTAGGTCGCACCACATGTTGGACAGGCGTCCAGACTGGACGCCATGGCCCGTTGGCACGCCGGGCAGTTCTTTGTCCGCGGCCCTGCACTCGCGACCAGATCCCGCCCACAGTAGCGGCATACGATCGCCTCATCCTTGATCAGCTCGGCGCAGTACGGACACTTTTTCATGCCCGCTGCCAGCCCGCGCGCTTCCAACGTCTGAAGGTTCTTCTCGATGAGCAGCACAGCCGGCAGGGCAACAATGAAAAGAGCGGTGCCGAAAAGCCACCAGCCCAGGAAGCTTCGGCCTTTGGTGTGGGCGATCGCGGCAGGGATCAGCCCGAACAGCATGGCAACCACAACGAGCACTAGACGTTCACTGCCTTCTGGCCCGCTCATTCTGCTCCTTCTGCACGGACATGACGCTTTCTCTAGCGGCCCAAGCGCTGCGGAAGCTCCGCGGTAGCGCTTCGGTTGGAAGTGTACCATACCGCAGCCCAGCAGGCAACCGCGCGACGCGGCAGATAGGCCGGGCCAAGTTGGGCAGCCGGCTGCTTGCGGGGGGATGGCTCGATTGGGGCGCCTCGGCGCATGGTGCGCTACTTGACATCGCCGCCGAGCCGTGGTTCAATGAGCCTGTGAGCTACCTGCGGGCGTCTGGGCCCGCGGCGAAAGGAGAAGTACCTGTGATACTGCGCAAGTCGTTCTTGGCCCTTCTGCTGGTGCTCTGCCTCTTTGCGTCGGGCTGCGGCTCGGATACGCGCGAGACAAGCCCTCTACCCACGCCCGAGCTGGACCCAACCGCCCTGCTCACCGCCGTTGCCCTCGACCCGGCAGCCTATGCGGGCAAACAGGTGATCGTCGAGGGCGTCCTGGAATCGACCGGCGACATGCCCAACGTCGCTTTCTTCCTGGGTGATGGCCAGGGCCACAAGTTGGCGACCAGCGCTTGGGCCCCGCTGGAGGTGATGCAGCCGGCCCAGGGCACCGAACAGCCCAAGACGATGGCTGCCTTTGTCGGCAAGCGGCTGCGCCTGACTGGTGTCGTCACCCAGGCAGGTGAGGACTATCTGCTGGAAGTAGCTCAGGCCGTCGAGAAGTAGGTGCGTTGAATCGAGGGTGCAAAGGTGCATATGAAGCGAGCTCTGTTGTGTGCGGCCGTACTGATTTGCCTCAGCTTCCCGGTGATCCCGGCGGCTGCTCCCGTGTTGGGTGGTGCCCAGGCGATGCCGCCCCATCCGCGGCTGGCGGATGCGATCGCGCGCGGAGACGTGGTGCCGCCCGCCGCACGTCCGGGCCTGGATGGCGCGGGCCGCACGCCTCGTTCAATCACGGGGTCGATCAATGCCTTGGCGGTGGTCGTCGACTTTTCGGACAAGGTCAAGACCGTGACGGCTTCCTACTTCGACACGCTGATCTTTGCGGCGCCCGTCGGTGGGCGGGGCTCGGTGCGCGACTATTTCTCCGAGGTGTCCTACGCCACGGTCGACATCGTGACGGTGAACCTGCCCAGCAGCATCGGGTGGAAGCGCGCCCCGCAGACCTACGCCTATTATGTCTACGGGGCCAAGTGCACCGACGCCCCCTATCCACACAACTGCCAGAAGCTGGCTGAGGATATCGTCGACGCGGTGAACGGCGTCGTCAACTTCGCGAACTACGACAACGACGGCGACGGCTACGCCGAGCCGATCATGCTCATCCATGCGGGACCGGGAGCCGAACTCACCCGCAACCCCAACGACATCTGGTCGCACTCCTGGGTGCTGGACAGCCCGCGCAACTACGACGGTGTGACGATCCGCGATTACGTGATCATGCCCGAGTACTGGGAGGATGTGAGCCCGAGCTCCAGCGACATGACCATCGGCGTCTTTGCGCACGAGATGGGCCACGGTTTCTGGGGCTTGCCCGATGTCTATGACCGGGACAATTCCTCCGCGGGCGCCGGCAACTGGAGCTTGATGGCCGGCGGCTCGTGGAATGGGCCCAACAGCGGGGGATGGGGAACCGACGGCAGCTCCCCGGCCTGGCCGGACGCCTGGAGCCGCACGCAGATGGGCTTTGTCACAGCAACCCCGATCTCGAGCAACGTCACCGGCCGGTCGATCCCGCGGGCCTACGGCAACCCGCCGCCGGCCGAGACGGTGCTCAAGCTGCGCTCCGGCGTCCTGGGTGCGCAGGAGTACTTCCTTCTGGAGAACCGCCAGCAGGTAAGCGGCTCCTACGACGAGTATCTGCCCGGCAACGGCCTCCTGGTGTGGCACGCCGACGAGGCGATGAACGTCTACAGCAAGCAGAACGACTACGAGTGCACCTCGACGCCCCATTGCCAGTGTGACGACAATTACCACTACCTCTTGGCCCTGGAGCAGGCCGACGGGCTGAGCGACCTGGAGTGGGGCAACGATTGGGGCGATACCGGCGACCCGTTCCCCGGCGTCACGAGCAACCGCACCTGGACCATGTCCACCGACCCGGAGAGCAGCTCATGGTATGGGGGGCCGACGTGCACGAACACCTGCATCGGCGCCACGAACGTGAGCAACTCGAGCGCCACGATGACCGCCGACCTGCAAGTGAGCTGCGGCGGTCCGGCCGACGAGTGGCTGTACCTGCCCCTTGCCACAAGGAATTACCCCCCGGTGCCCGGCGCTCCTACGCTGTATGACATCAGCAATGGCGACGGCGACGGCAACTACACCGTCAGTTGGTCGACGGTCTCCCTGGCCGACTACTACACCCTGCAGGAGGACGACAACAGCTCGTTCACCAGCCCGACGACTCGCTACTCCGGGAGCTCGACCTCGTATAGCGTCTCCGGCCAGGCCAACGGTACCTGGTACTATCGGGTCCAAGGCTGCAACGGCTATGGATGCGGAGCGTGGAGCAACACCAAGTCGACCGTGGTGAGCCCCGGCGGCTGGCAGACCATCGTCAGCACCGACTTTGAGGGCACCTTCCCTGGCTCATGGCAGGTGTTTGACAACGGCTACTACTCCGGCGAGTATTACTGGGCCAAGCGCAACTGCCGCGCCTTCGGTGGCAGCTACAGCGGCTGGGCAGTCGGCGGGGGTGCCCAGGGCGGCAGCCTGGGCTGCTTCAGCAGCTACCCCGACTATGCCGAGGCATGGATGATCTACGGGCCTTTCAGCCTGGTCGGGGCCTCCGACGCTGAGATGACCTTTCAACTGTGGCTCGACGTGGAGTACGGGTACGACTACGGCTATTGGGGAGCCTCAACCAACCTCAGCCAACCTTTCTATGGGATCTGGGCTACCGGTGATAGCGGTGGCTGGTTAGCCGAGTCGTTCGACCTGACGGATGTGCCTACGTTGGGCGACCTTCGTGGGGAGCCCGAAGTGTGGGTTGCCCTGGTCCTAGAGAGCGATAGCAGTGTTCACTACGCCGAGGGGTTCTACGTCGACAACATTGTGCTCCACAAGTATGTCGGCGCGGAGGGCCTACCGGGGAGTGAGCCGGTGCCGGATCTGCCTCCCGGCATGAAGGTGAAAGAGGGCAGCCTGTCGCTGACCGAAGGGGAGCTGCCCACGAGGCACACCCTGACCCTGGACAACCAGACCGGGAGCCGAGCATGCCTCGAGGTGCAGGGTTCCGGCCTGGGCTGGGCCTGCTATTCTCCGGGCCGCGCGCTGTACGGTGGCTTCCCGGCCGGAACCTACGACTACTGCGTGCAGGCCTGCCGGGCCGAGGCGTGCCGCTCTGCCTCTTTCCCTTCGGGCGACTGGGACCTGGACGCCCGCTGCACGGGGCAGGGGGCACTCGACATAAGCTTCATGCGCGTCGTCGACTGACGCGGGCAAGCACCCTTCCCCTCCCCTGCCGCAGCGGGGGAGGCTGGGTGGGGATCACTCGCCCTGCCGCAGCCGGCAGTAGCTGTCGTGCCGCTCCAGGCTGATGGCACCGGCTTCCACGGCGCCGATCACCGCGCAGCCCGGCTCGTGCGTGTGCGAGCAGGATGAAAAGCGGCAGTCGCTGAGGTACGGCCGCATCTCCACGAACAACCAGGGCAGGTCCTCCGGATCGATCTGGTAGAAGCCGGCCTCGCGCAGGCCGGGCGTGTCCGCCACGTATCCGCCCCCATCCAGAGGCCAAAGGCAGACCGACACCGTCGTGTGCCGGCCTTTGCCGGTAGAGTCGCTGACCTCCTGGGTGTCGAGCTTCAGGTCTGGCTGGATGTTGTTCATCAGGCTGCTCTTCCCCGCGCCGGAGGGACCGCACAGCACCGAGATCTTGCCATGCAGCCGCTCGCGCAGCTCCGGGACGCCCTCACCGGTCAGGACGCTGGTGTAAAGGACGGGGTAGCCTATCTCCTCATACACCCCGAAATGCTCGCGCGCTTCCTCCGGGTCCTCCAACAAGTCGATCTTGTGGGCGCAGATCAGGGCCGGCAGCTCATTCGCCTCCGCGATCACCAGCAGCCGGTCCAGCATGCGCAAGTTCGGGTCCGGCTCGCAGACGGAAAAGATGAGCACGACCTGGTCGAGGTTGGCGACGATCACCTGCTCCATGGGCAGCCGGCCCGGCCCCGCCCGCCGGCGGCTGAGCTGAGTGCGGCGGGGCAGCACCTCTTCGAGCTCGCCGGTGTCCGGGCCCGTGGGCCGGTAGCGCACCTGGTCGCCGGTGGCGACCAGGGTCGTCGTGCTCTGGTCTCGCTTCAGGCGGCCGCGCGTGCGGCACAGGACCACGCTCTCGCCGTCGAGCACCAAGTGCTGGTTGCTCTGCGCCTGGACGACCAGCCCACTCCTCAGCTCAGACAAGGACATCCCCTCCCCGCCTCTCTGCCGTAGGGCGGGTTTCCATACCCGCCCCGACGCTACATCTTGATGCCATGCTCGACCAGGTACCGCGTCACGTCTTCCGGATCCGACAGCCCCTCGTCCAGGAAGGCGCGGTAGATGTAGTAGCCGCTGTACGTCGGGGTGCGGTGCTCGGGCGTCAGGATCGAGACCTTGTAGCGCAGGATCGCCTCGCGCAGCTCCGGCGTCATCTTTTCCCGGAAGCGGTGCATGGGTGCCATCCGCTCGTCGACTGCCGCGTCGTCCATCGACCAGATGTCGATCTTCCAGGGCCGGCCCCAGTCGCCGTAGCGGATGCGCGGCTTCAGGTAGTACCCGCCGGCCATCGTGTGCTGAAAATCCTTCTCCATCACCACCTGGAACACCAGCGGCGAGCGGGCAAGCCGGCCGCCGATCGAAAAGAGCTCGTTTATCCGTACCTTGGGCATATAGAGATCGATGTCGGGAAAGGCCATCACGTCCAGGAAGTACGAGCCGGTTGGCACGACCCGGCCGTAGGGGCGCAGGATCTCCAGGACGCCGACCTCGCGCATGACGACGTCGGCTTCCTCTCGCAGCTTGCGGGCGCGCTCCAGTGGATCCGTGGCCATCACTCCTCGCGCACCATTATACGCGCTGCCCCCGCGGCGTCAAGCGCACCTGCTCGCCTGTTCCGGGCTCCGCCTGTAGCATAGCCCCTTGTCAGCGTCTCTCGTCCAGAGCTCGACCCTGCGGGGCCATCGGCCTCTCTCTTCTGTGGACTCGCTTGAGCCAAGCAGGGAAAAGTGCATCACCCATCTCGTTCGCAGAGAACTTGTCTCTCCGCCAAGCTGCTCCGCGGCCTGGGCGGATTTGACACTTTTCCGGTTTCCTGGTACAAGTGCGGTGTCTCTGTTCCACTCTCATTGTCGGCCCGAAGTTGTCTCACCGTGTTGTACCGGCGATTCCCTTGAGAGAGCGGCGCAAGCCCTTCGCCCAACCGATCGACCTGAAGAGCTCGGTAGCATCCAGAAAGGAGGGCGGGCTGTGCGTCGTCCCATGCGGCGCCGGCACGCACGGATGTCATGACCAAACTCCAACTGCCCCTCGGCCAGAGTGTGCTGGCCAAGCTCCATCTGTACCGTGGCCAAAGTGCGGCGAAACTGGTGAGCTTCGTCAAGCCCGTGATCCGGCCCCAGGACCACCTGGTCCTCGTCTTTCAATTCCAGGACGTGCATTTCGTGCCACCCGGCCCGCACTCCTCGGGCAAGGTGCTGGGCCGGCCCGGCGCCCGTCTGGCCGTCTATTTCCCGTCCCAACACATGGCCGAGGAGGCGTTCTTTGAGCAGAGCGGTTTCGGCCCCCTGCGGGGGCCTCCTAGCAAGGCTGTTGCAGAACCCGGACTGGTCAAGGCGCGGCCGGCTGGTGTCAGCCGGCTGGCCTTCAACATCCCCGCCGGCGAGTCGATCGACTATACCGTGCAGGGGCTGCTCGAGGCGCTGACGCGGCTTCCGCTGAGGGTTGCGCCCGTGGCCTCGTACGGCACCTGGTCTATCGGCTGCGTGCCCGTCGGCGCCCTGCTGCGGCTGCTGAACTTTCCCCCGCCGCCGGCGATCGCGGTCCCCGGCCCGTTCCAGACGGCCATTGAGGTGCCGTACCGCCTCTACCTGTCGCCCGATCCCTATGGCTCCTGGTCGCACGCGGCGCTCCCTGTGACGCACGGCGACAGCACTGAGCTGTGGCACAGCCGCCTGGGCAACGTCCGCGGCGAAGAGGTGACCCTGCGTGCCGTCTGGTCGCCGGACTATAACCTCGACACCCTCATGCCTGAGAGCGACCCCTCGTTCATTTCGTCGCTAACCGGGCCGCAGCGCAACGAGCTGGTCCACCTCACCTCAAACTGGCAGCGCAATGACTTTGAGCCGGCTCCGGTCCACACCGAACAGATGATGCTGTCTTCGCTTGGCGCCTGGCTGAAGGTGCAGGGCGATTGGCAGCCACCCACAGGTCTCTCGGTCGAGCAGTGGCGCCACGAGGCGGCGATGGGGCGAGACAACTACGTGCGCGTCGTCACGGCCGGCTATCTGTTTCCGTTCGGACACCGCGCTTCGTTGGTGACGATCACCGAGCGCAAGTTCACCGATTGCCCGCAGGGCGGCACGCATGGCATGGTCGCCTATCTCTACCAGCGCATGTTTGTCATCGTGCGCGAGCCACAGAAGAGCTACGCCCATCGCAGCATCCCGTTCCGGACTGTCACCATCAAGACCCAGGTGACCCCCGACCTGTATACTCCCGCCGAGGAAGGCGACGCCATACTTCCCTGCCCAGCCTATCGCACCGTCTTCTATCCACGCATCAAGAGCGGAGAGGGGGCGGAGGATTTCCAGTTTCAGCTGGAGGCTACCGATTGGCAGGGACGCACCATCGAGTTCACTGCCCCGCTCATCTACTTGGAACAGAAGCTTGATCAGCCTCTCGCGGAGGAACTACGCTAACAAGTACAACGAAGTGGCGAATGGAAGCCGGCGCAAGCGCCCCATGAACGGCCAACAGATCGCGTATGCACCGCCCGGCGACAAAGGCGACACGACGTTGGAAACAGAGTCTCTGACGCTCGGCGCCGAGTACAAGAAGGACGAAACACCGCACTTCTGGCCCATCATGGCCCAGGCCGATGTCGATATCCCGGCCGTCAAGCAGCTCTTGGGCACGCCCGCGAAATCGATCATCACGCTCGAGCCCACCTTCACGGCGGCGGCCGGCGACAGCTTTGGTAACAACGGGCAGGTTTTCGCGCGGATCGCGGCACCTCCCAAGGTCGAATTCAGCGCGGAGCAGGCCGGCGGGCTGGTGGCGCCCACGTTTTCCATCGACGGCCTATCACGGGCCCTGGGGCCTGTCGGCGGCATAACAGAGCCGGCCGGCGAGATCACTGACAGAGGGATGGTCGACGGCGTTTTTCGCCCAGAGGCGGTCTTTCCCGGCGATAGCATCGTGCTCCTGGGCGGCATCCCTCTGCGATGCATCATCGCACCCGACATCCAGTTCAATCCGACCAACACCGAGATCCCGCATCTCACGGTGACCCGGGACGACAAGGCCATCAGCACGGTCTATGAGTGGAATCTCCCGAGGGCGCAGCTAGTCAGGCGTCGCGCGACTTTGGCTTCGATCCATTGCCAAGCGCCGAATTGAAACTGCGTACGAGCGTGGACACCCCGCTCGACGGCAAGCCGCCGGCTTCTTCTACCACAGGCAAGCTGTCCAACTTTTCCTTGACCCTGCTGCCCTACAAATCTCTAAAGTGATCACGATCACCTTCGACTCGATCGATGTTCGTGGCGGAACCGGGCAAGAAAGTGGACGTGTCCGTCCAGGTCGGAGGGGTCGAGTTCCAGGGCGTGCTCAAGTTCATCAACACCCTGCAAAAGTACATCCCCAGCGAAGGCTTCAGCGATCCGCCGTCGCTCGAGATCGTGGGGTCGCCCACTCCCGGCCTGAAGCTGGGCTATTCGCTCGGCATCCCAACCGTCGGCCTTGGGGTCATGACCATGCAGAACCTCAGCCTCGGGGCCGGGCTGTACGTGCCGTTCTGCGACACGCCCATGTACCTGCGCTTTGCCTTCTGCGAGCGGTACCAGCCCTTCATCCTCACCGTCTCGGGGTTCGGCGGCGGCGGGTTCTTTGCCGTCGAGCTGTCGCTGAAAGGCGTGCAGTTGCCTGGAAGGCTCATTGGAGTTCGGCGCCAGCGCTGTCATCAACCTGGGGGTTGCCAGCGGTGGGGTGACCATCATGGGCGGTTTTTACTTCCAGTCTGCGGCCGGCAACGGAACATCGTTTACCGGCTATTTCCGGGCCGCCGGGGCGCTGTCGGTGCTGGGCATCATCACCGTCTCGATCGAGTTCTACCTGGGCCTGACCTATACATCCAAACCGGATTCCGGGACAGATCCCGTTCCCGCTCACGCCGGCAAGATGTGGGGTGAGGCCAGGCTGACGGTCAAGATCAAGATCCTCTTCTTCAGCAAGTCGGTTGGCATCTCGATGGAGCGCGAGTTCGCCGGGTCCGATCCCAGCTTCCGCAAGCAGGTGGCGCCGGTCCAGTGGGGCTCGTACTGCGATGCGTTTGACGATGCTTACCCGGTGGTCATTGGAGGCTAGCCATGTGGAAACAGACGATCATCTGGACGGCTCTGCCGCGGAAAAGCGACGGCCCGGTGGCCAAAGGGACCCATCTGCACCTGTCGGTGTTCGTGTCTCCCCACCTGTGGAACGACGACGCGAATGCCGGACCGGCGAAGCTGGGGACGTTTCCTGACTGGACTGACTGGCCGGCTGCGATCGGTCAGGCCACGTTCAGGGTCCAGTTCGGGCAAGGGCTGGAGTTGGAGGCGGTGCCCGAGGATGTACACCTGCGCTCCGACGCGTGGCGCGCCCTGTTCAAGCCCAACACGCCGGTCCTCCCCGACGTGTTCGAGGACCTGTCGGGCGTAGGTCTGGAGACGTTTCCGGCGGCCGTCATCCACGATACCGTGAAAGAGGTCTACCAGCAGGTAGCCACCGACGACCGGTATGGCGCAGGCAAGACGGTGCCCGGCTGGAGCGTGCTGGCGGCGGTCCCCGGAATCGCCGACATTGCCCTGCCTGTGAAGCCCATCGTGCCGCGCGCGCCCGCGCCCAGGAAACCCAGGCCGGTGCACATTGACGTGCCGAAAGACGACAAGAAGGGCTGCTCTCACTGGGGATGCGTGGCGTGGCCGATGGGCGTGGCGCGCAAGATCCTCAAGAAGCTGGGGTTTCTGGCCATGCTGCCGTTCACGATGATCGGCGACCCGGTGATCTGGCATTCCTGGGGATCGGGCGGCGGTCCGGCCACCCCCCCGATGGCTGCGTTTGGCCAGTTGCGCCGGTTCCTGGAGCCTTACGCGTCGGGCGAAACGCAGGCGCCCACACCGTTGCCCGACCGGGACCTGGACGAAGAGTACGATTTCCACAAGATGGTCGCCGCGCTGGGCGATTACCCGAGACTGCTGCGCATGATGGGACTGGTGGTGGACCTGGTGGTGACCCTGGGCGACGATCTACCGCCCGAGACCTCCACCGTGCAGATCCTTCCCAGCCTTCCGCTGCAGTTTCCGGACACCATGCCCTCCCATTGCCCCAAGACGCACTACCGGCTGCAAGACCGCCTGTTCGTGACCCTGGAGCGGCCGGTGGACCCCGAGATTCACAACGGGCTTCTGCACCTGGACGACAAGACCCGCTTCCGGGTGACACAGATCGACGTGGCGGGGAGCGGGATCAAGCTTCAGGACGCCTCGACGAACGTTGTCGCGACCAAAGAGCACGGCCTCTCGTCGCCGGTCAGCATAGAGGAAACCGGCCTGCCGGGCCTGCAGACCGCGGGCATCTCGGTCATCCGGCCCGATCTGAGCGTCGAGCTGCGGAACAACCTGGTGCGGTCGTGGTCACTGAATCACAGCCGCGCCACGGCGGATGGCTCGCCGAAGCTGCCCCTCCAGGGACCTCCGGACCCGCATCCACTGCCGGGTGACGAGTACTACGCCGAAGATCTGGTGCTCGGCTACCGGATTGACGTCTGGGACGACAAGTCGAACAAGTGGCATTCGCTCTGCCGCCGGCTGGGTACCTACGAGTTCCTCGACGGCCCGCTGACGCTGCCCGAGCCCGACCCGGTGCCGGGCTCGGGTGCCGGCCTGGAGGACGAGGGCTTCGTCCAGCTTTCCGTCACCGAGCCCCTGTCGGCGACCGGCCCGCGAGTCCTGCGCGTCCACGAATCCCTGTTCACTTGGAACGGCTGGAGCCTCTGCGCGCCGCGGCCCGGCCAGCCCATCCCCAACCGGGAGGCTACAGAGCCCCATCCTGATCAGCCGGACAACCCGGCGACGCGGTTCAAGCTGAAAACCACGTTCGTGGCGAAACCCCGGTCACTGCCGAGGCTGCGCTTTGGCTACACCTACCAGCTCCGCGCCCGGGTCGTGGACCTGGCGGGCAACAGCGTGTTTGGACCGGAGGAGGACGACGCCTTCCAACACAAATATCCCGAAGTATCGCCGCCCTTCGCATTTCGGCGCTTTGAGCCGGTCGGCACGCCGGTGGCCGTCCTGGCCGCCAAGCCGGCCGAGGGCGAATCGCTGGAGCGGTTGGTGGTTCGCAGCAGCGTGGGCGATCCGGTCGAGACAATCAAGGCCGCACCCACCAGCCGCTATCTCTTTCCGCCCAAGGTCGCCCAGCTCATGGCCGAGCTGCACGGCCGGTTCGACGGCCCAGCAGGCATGGCGGGCGACGCGGCCGGCTACGACCTGGCCGCCCGCGAAGCCAACTCGCCCACACACGTGCTCGACCTGGGCACCCTCGAGCTCAAGCCGGCCGCCGGCGTGAAGGAGGAGCTGTCGGAGGACAAGAAGACGACCATCCCGGTCCAGACGGTGACGCCCGAGCCGGTCAGCTACCTGCCCGATCCCAATTCACGGGGCATCATGCTCCTCGGCCTTCCGGGTGTGCCCGGCTCGGTTTTCAGCGGCGGGGGGAAGCCGGTGCTGCTTCACGAGAACCCGTTCCACTGGAAGTGGCAGGAAGCAGAGCCGGCCAATGCCCAGGCTCCAGCAGATCTGAAGGCATTCAACCTTCGCCTGGCCGGCATCCCTGCCGGCGCGTCGCCGGCTGCCCCGCAGAAGGATGAGGCGGCGGGCGTGGTGACCGTGGAGCTGCCCAGGGGGAAACGGCCCTCGTGCGCGTCAGCTCTTACCTGGACGAGTCGGACCTCGAAAAGGTAGGCGTGTGGGGCTGGGCCAGGGAGAAGGTACTGGCGGGACCTGCCGGTCAGGCTCAGCAGCGGCTGGCGCATCTATCGGGTCTGACCCTCCAGGGCCGGAACTGGTTGTGCCTGCCCTACCGCAACCTGGTTCTGGTGCATGCGGTGAAGCAGCCATTGGCCATCCCCGCGATCCACTTGGACGAGGCGCCGATCCAGGCGAGCAAGAAGCTGGGCGGGACGTCCGTCACGCTGCACGGCAGCGCGGGCGTGCACCTCAAGAGCACCGGCAAGGCAGACGTGCAGGCGAGCTGGCAGGACCCGTTCGACGACATCCGCAAGGATACCTTCGACCCCGACCCGCAGCCTCCCAACCCGGACCTTCTTCGGTACAACATGCATGTGGGCGAGATCGCGCCGGCGCAACCTCTCAGCGGCAGTTGGGGCCTGGGCGAACTAGTCCATGCGATCGGCGATACCAAGTACCACAAGGTGACGTACAGCCTCACGGCCACGACGAGCTTTCGCGAGTACTTCCCGGTTGGAACCCCGCCGCAGGAGCTTATCCGGCCCACCCTGGCCGAAGCCGGCACGACGGCGGCGAAGGTCGCCTGCCAGGATATCGACGTCCCCAACTCGGCGCGGCCTGCCGCCCCCAAGCCGCTCTATATCGTCCCGACGTTTCGTCGGACCGAGACCAGAGAGGGGGACGTGGTGACGCACTGGCGGTGGGGAGGCGGTCTGCGCGTTTACCTGGAGCGACCGTGGTATTCGTCCGGCGACGGAGAGCTGCTGGCGGCGTTAGTGAGACCCGAGAACGTGGCACTCGGCAGCCTGGAGGCCACGGCCCTACTCAAGTACACGAGCGAATGGGGCATGGATCCCATCTGGGCGGCAGCGCGCACCAAGCCACTGCGAGCATCCGACTTCTCGAGCCCAATAGAGACAGGGTCGGGCCTGTCGCTGGCCGAGCGGCCCACAGCCCAGGTGGAGGCCGCCGGCTACAAACCCGAGTTCGATGCCGATCGCAAGCTGTGGTACTGTGACGTCGAGCTGAAAACGATGTGGTACGACCCCGTAACGCAGCGAGGGGAGGGTGTGTACTTCCCGTTCGTGCGCCTGGCCTTGGCCCGTTTCCAGCCCATTTCGGTGGCCGGCGCCGAGCTCTCGCCCGTGGTGCTCACCGACCCGGTTCAGGTCGTCCCGGATCGGGTGGTCACGTACGATCTCGGCTTGATGGGGTCGCACAAGCTCCCGATTTCGATTGGTGGGCCGGCTTACGAATCTCCAGGTCGGAGGGGATCGACGGCGCCGTTGATGGGGGTGGTGCTGCAGCAGCGTGAGTATCCGAAGGCGGGCGAAACGGACGAGCTGGGGTGGAAGGCGCTGGCCGCATCTTTCATCCCTCGGATAGGCGGGTCGAAAGAGTGGATGCAGTGGCAGCAGACCCTCGATGTGCCACAGAGTGAGCCGGCATACTCTGGGCCGTTACGAGTGCTCGTGTTGGAGGCCCAGGTGCCGCCAGGCGCTGCAGGCGCGAGCCCGGAGACGCCGTCGACCGTCGGCTCGGCGGGTAGCGGGGCGTCAGGTGAGTCGGACGAGGAGTACATGGTCACGGCAAGGCTCATGCTCCGGCTGCCGGCCGGCACCCGCATCGTCTTTTCCGACGCCATCGAGATCCCATAAATGGGCAAAGATTCCGTATTCAATAGCCTGCTCAAGCTCTTCACCGGGATCGGTTCTGGTGTGAAGAACATCGCTCTGCAAACGTGGATCACGGCAAAGGCGACGGCCACCACGCCCGGCGGCTTTCGGATCCTGGACGAGAACGACAACGAAGTGTATGTGGCCGACTCATCGAGTGCGGTCTGCATCGGTGGCCTGGGGACGAAAGGCAGCCTGCTGGTCAACGACCAGGCCTCCAGGACGGTCTTTCACTTCAATAGCGACTGGTATTACGACCCTCTCGACGTTCACACTGCCCGCCTCATCTGGGCGCGGAAGGCAAGTACGGAGATCTCCGCATCCTCGATTCGAACGGAGCCCCTGCCGTTTCGGTCCAGGGTTCTCGGCCGACCCTGTACCTCGGCGGAGAACTGAATGCCGGAGGCTTGGATATCAGCGGCAGCATTTCAGGCAGCAAGGCCCTTTGCGTAGATGGGCTCGGCCTCACCCTGTCGATGAGCAATGCGATTGGCGGGCAAGCCTTCCTCGTCGAATGCAAGACCGCCACCGTCACGGTGGGTGGAAGCCAGGATGCCGCCGGGTCGATCCTGGCCCGCGACAACGAGGGCCGCACAGCGCTGGAGCTCGACGGCGAGGGGGCGACGTTTTCTGCCGGCTGCAAGGAGCATGGCGGAACGATAAAAGTGCTTGACGGCGAGGCGCGAGAAGCTGTCAGACTGGTGAATGGCGCTGTTTTCGCCGGTACGATGGACAATCCTGGCAGGGTGTACGTTCACGACGGGGTTACCGGCTGCAGTTGCGACCTTGTGGGCTCCACAGGCACGCTGACCATGCGGGGGGAGGCTGGGTCTGCCAGGATAACCCTGAATGGGCCGAATGCCAAGGTTGACGTAGGCAGTGCGGGCATGGCGGGCCAACTGAACGTGTGCGATGCGAGTGGACTGGACAGGATCACGCTGGACGCAGCGACGGGCGACATCCGGCTGAGAGGCGCGGATTGCGCCGAGGAGTTCGACCTGGCCGACGGGGCGACCGCTGAGCCAGGGACCGTGGTCGTGCTCGACGACGAGGGGCGGCTGCACCCGTGCCACGCGGCCTATGACAGGCGGGTGGTCGGCGTCGTCTCAGGCTACGGGGACCTGACGCTGGGATCGTCCTCGGCAGGCAGGACTCCCGCCAGAATCGGGCACCGATCGCCCTCAGCGGCAAGGTCTACTGCAAGGTGGACGCAGCCTTTGGCCCGATCCGAGTCGGGACCTGCTGACCGCCTCGCCTACGCCCGGCCACGCTATGGTGGCAACCGACCCGGCCCGGGCCTTCGCGGCCGTCGTCGGCAAGGCGCTCAGGCCGGCTCGGGACGGCCGCAGCCTCATACCCATCCTCGTCGCACTCCAGTAGGTCCCAGGAGGACAAAGTGGCTGACTCGAGTGAAGGGGTGGTGCTGGCCGAGTTCTTGGCCGCCGTAGGCAGCGGCGAGACCGGCGCGCCGGTCGTGATTATCTACGAGCTCTTCGGTGGGATGCCCTCGCAGAAGCTCCACAAGAAGCTCCGGGTGTACCGCGATGGTACTGCGCATGCAACGTACTTGGACGTGCCGCGCGGCATAGAGCTGCGTGAGGCGACGACACGCTTGCCGGATGAAGAGACCGCCGCTTTCTTCCGCGCAACAGGCTCAGGCTTCGAGAGCCTTGTGCCCCGGAGCGAGGCAGCCTTCGTGCCCGATTCGGTGGTCGGCATCCTCACCCTCCAGGCGGGCAGGGCAGTCGGTCAGGCGCTATTTCCATCCGCAGCGCGGCGGGGCGTCGCCTGGCCGTCCACGGCCTGCCGCCTCCCGGGCCGGCCGGGCAAGCGCTGCTTGGCCTGGATGATCTGGCGCGCACCATGCTCGGGCTGGATCAGGAGGAACACGATGCAGCACGGTGACCTGAGCGTAAAAGGGATCGCGCGCGTGCACGGCGGCATCGCGGACACGACTTTCTCGGTGCTGACCGACCTCCTCCAGCAGGCGCCCGGGTCCTATTCGCTGTCGCTGCGCGAGCGGCTGGAAGCGATGGCGCTGACACTCCACATACATGATAAGAAGGACTGTATCTACGTGTGGACGGCGGCGTGGCGCCAGTCCTGGACCCACGTGCTAATGTGCGTCAACCTGGTCGTGGAGCCGGGGGTCTCCGCGGAGTCCTCGCTCAACTGCGTCCAGCTCTGGGTTGGCGGGATCCACAATTTCTGGAACAGAAGTGGGCTTGCGCCCGGCCGGGGGAGCTGGCCTGCCGGCTGGACTTCCAATTCGACCAAAGCGGGACCCTTCCCGGCGTCGGTTTGATTGTGAGCCCCCCGCCTCTCCCCGGTAGTGACGAAACAACCACCGTATTCCACTGGCACACATCGGACGGCGCCTCGGTAGCAGCGCACGAATTCGGGCATATGATCGGCCTTGTGGACCAGTACGTTTCGCCCGTTTGCCCAGACCGCTGGCCGGTCGACACCAAGACGGTCATGGACCACCAGCAGCACAACGTGCCGGCCAGGTTGGTGCGGCACCTGGCAGGCTACATCGATTCGGACGTCGTCAGCCCGTAGCCGGAGTCGTTTTCCTTCGTTGTCTGGCGCCGGTGGCTGGTCGCCCCATGGGCCTCACCTGCTGACGAAAGGACGCAGCCAATCCAGGACGACGGCGCTCGACACGAGCCCGCCGGAGAAGGTGCTGCTCGGACATCCGCCGTGCTGGATACCGGCCCGGCGCATGGCACACTGGACCTGCACGCCGGCGGCTCGTTCACCCATGCGCCGGCGGCCGAGTTTAGCGGGTTGGACACTTTCACCTACCGCGCCATCGACAGGGCCGCTGGCTCCAACATCGCCACGGTACGCATCACCGTCGGCGGCTACGGCATCTTCCTGCCGGTGGTGTTGCGCAACTTCTGATCCCGGGCGCCTGCTCCAGGCAGTAGTTGAGGCTGGACTCTGTCCTGGGGCGCGCCTGCCGCAACCGTAAGTGCTGGAACCGCGGATTGCTGCAGCCGATTGCTGGAGCGGGAGCGACGGGGATCGCTCCCCCTGTGACATCACCTGGGAGCTCCCTCCACTGCACTGACGCAGAGGCCATGCAGCACTAGCCAAAGGGACTCGCCGCCTGGACAGGTGAGGCTGGTGCGAGTCTTTGCCCCCTGCGCTCGATCGTGGTACAGTCGTAGTTCGCCACCAGAGGGCTAGATCACCCTCACATACTCACTGGTCGCAGCCGGCGCAGCGACCACGCCCAGAACATAAGCACATGAGTCAACACCGCGGTCCCTTTGGCGCGCCGCTCGCGCGACGGGCCGTGCCCTCGGGCGAGAGAGGCCCGGGGGGAATACCTGGTCGACCTGTAGCAGGCGCTCCAGGCGGGGAGACTGAAACGACCATGGCCCAAGCGGCCCGCACCTTCCGCATCTTCGTCAGCTCCACCTTCAGCGACCTGAAGGCCGAGCGCAATGCCCTGCAGGCGCGCGTCTTCCCGCGCTTGCGCGAGCTCTGCGCCGGCGCATGGCGCCGCTTCCAGGCCATCGACCTGCGCTGGGGCGTGAGCGAAGAGGCTTCGCTCGACCAGCAGGCCATGAGCATCTGCCTGGGCGAGATCGCCCGCTGCCAGCAGACCTCACCGCGTCCCAACTTCATCGTGCTGCTGGGGACCGCTACGGCTGGCGCCCGCCCCCGTCGCAGCATCCCCGCCGGCGAGTTCGCCAGATCCTGGGCGTGATCGAGACAGGCAGGCAGACACGGTCCCTGCTGCAGAATGGTACATGCCTGGATCAGAATGCGGTGCCGCCCGAGTGGCGCCTGAAAGCCGCGCGAGCGGACACGGCCCGTACGGAGATACGACGACTGGCAGCCGGTGGAGACCCGCCTGCACGCGCATCCTGTCAGGGCCGCCGCGATCAGCTGGGCCTTACGGACGAGGAGCGCCTGCCCTACGCCGCGTCCGCCACCGAGCAGGAGATCGCCGCCGGGGCGCTCCGGGTGCAGGATGCGCCCGAGCACGTCTTCTGTTTTTTCCGCAGCATCGCCGGTTTCCCGCGAGAGTTCAACGCCTCGGAATTCCTGGCCCTCGTCGTGGACAGGCTGAAAAAAGAAAACCCGGGCGGCCAGGACAGGCTCTGCCAGGCAACTCGTGCGCGTCACCCTCGACATCGAGCCGAACTTTTCCGCCAAGGACTTCGCCCGGCGCATCCGACAAGAACTTGGGCGCGCCCCTGAAGCAACGCCCGCGGAAGGAGTCCTGCGCTCCCTCTGGCAGGTGCTGGTCGACTTTACCGCCAACGACTTTGACAACCTGGACGAAACAGAGTGGACGCGAGACACGGCGGCGCATGACAGCCAGAACAGGCTCAAGAGCCGCCTGAGGTCCCACGTCCTGGGCAATCAAGACGGGATCGAAAGCCGCCCAGAGGCCGTTCCTGGCAAGGTCTTCTCCTACAGGCTCGCTGGACGGGGCGCGGGATCACCACCGACCACGTCGGCGCCCTGCCCGAGGCATTGGCTGACTGCATGCCGATGCTGGAGCCGGGCTATGCCCCCAGCATCCTCTGCCGAAGCCGTCTGGTGCTCTCTGGCCCGGATCATCGAGGAGGAGATCGTCCCCGCCCGGGTCGCCCGGTCGGGCAGGCTGTGCCCGGCCTCTGGCCCGATGCGAAGCTGGACGAGGAGGGGCTCGCCCATCTGCAATTTCGCAGAAGACGCCTGCGCTTTTTTGTCGGGCGCACCAGATCCTCGCAAATATCCAGGCTTATCTGAGCGGACAGCCGGCGCCGCAGCCTGGCGATCGTCGGGGCGGGCGGCACGGGCAAGTCGGCGCTGATGGCGAAAGCCCTGCAGCAGTCCCAGGATCCCACCCCAGGGCGCAGATCGTCTACCGCTTCATCGGCGCCACCCCCGGCTCCTCGGACGGGCGCAGCCTGCTCGAGAGCCTGTGCCGCGAGATCTCCCGGCGCTATGGGGCGGATCCGAAGCCATCGTCCCGATGCGTACCGCGACCTGGTCCCCGAGCTGGGAAAGCGCATGCTGCTGGCGCTCGGCCGAAAAGCCGCTGATCCTCTTCCTGGACTCGCTCGACCAGCTTTCCGCCAGCCAGGGGGCGCGCAGCCTGGCCTGGATGCCCGACGGCTGCCCGAGCACGTTGCGCTGGTCGCCTCCACGCGCGCCGAGGAAACCTCTGACGAGCCTCAAATCCAAGCAGGCTATCGAAGAGACGCTCGAGGGTCTCTCCCCACAGGAGGGCGGTGAACTGCTGACCCAATGGCTGGCCAGCGTCAACCGCACGCTGCAGGCCGCCCAGCGCCAGGCGGTGCTGGATAAATTTGACAATCGCAGGGCAACCCGCTCTATCTCAAGCTGGCCTTCGAGGAGGCGAGGCTGTGGACATCTGCAGACCAGCCCCCGGAGCAGCTGGCGGCCGGCATCCCGGGATCATCCAGCAAAATACGATCGACCGGCTGAAGAACGAAAGCAACCACGGCGAGGATGCTGGTGCCGCGCGCCCTGGGGTACCTGGCCGCCTCACGCTATGGTTTGGCGGAGGATGAGCTGATCGACCTGCTCTCGCGCGATCTGCAGGTGTATGAATGGTTCTTCAAGAAGAGCTATCATCTGCCGGCGGACCTGGTGCACTGCGCGATCCAGTACCGCCGCGATCACCGGCTCACCCCGGGCGCTGCCGGGCAGCCCCACACAGCGAAGAGAAAGAGCCGCCCTGGCGTGGCTCAAGGAGATCCGCAACCCCCCGGAAGCAGTGGCGGATTTCCTGAAGGAAGTGCTTCCCAAGCCGGATGGGCCGCGCCTCCGGTGGTGCTCTGGTCGCGCCTGTCCTTTGACCTGGCCCCCTACCTGACCGAGCGGATGGTGGACGGCAGCCCCTCCTGGGCTTCTATCACCGCGAGCTGGGGGATGTGGCGGCCGAAGAGTTTCTTTCCGATGGCCAGGATCAACGCTTACCATGAAAGGCTGGCGGATTACTTCCGCTTCAAGGCGGACCCCTCCGGCGGCCGGGGGTGGACGGGCAACGATCCTCACGGCTTGAGCGACCTGCCCTATCACTTGCTCAGGTCAGGAAAAGAGGCTGAGGGCGAGCTGACCGAGCTGCTGGAGGACGTCCTTTACCTGAATGCCAGGACCTCAGTAGACGACGTCTGGCAGCTGCTGGACGACTATTCCGGTGCGGATGGTAAGGGTGACACGGGGCAATATCGCGCCTTTGTTGCCAAGCATGCCCAGACCCTGTTCCGGCACGACGGCCAACTGGCGGCCCTTCTATCCCACGAAGGGTTCCCGCGGGCGAAGGCACAGGTCGAGCTGGCCCAAGGCCGCGGGCTGTACACGCAGGCCTGGCTTCGCACCGAGAGACAGGCCGAGCAGCCGCGCGCCGGAACGGATGCGGGCATGACGACCCTCGGCCTGGTATCCAGCTGGGAGTTTCAGCCAAGCCGCGCGGTGTGTCTGGCGGCCAAGGCCAAGCTTGCGTTCCACGTGATTCGCCTGGGAGCAATCGGCATTGTGGATATCGAGAGGGCATGTTCCTTCGACCAGACGATTGCCGTCCGGCGGATGAGGCCCCTGGCCCTCTTCGCATCGCAGGACGGCCGGCTCCTGGTACTCGCCTATGAGAACGGGGAGGCCGATGTCCTGGAGCTTGATTGGAGCAGCCAGGGGCTGGCGAGGCAGAGGGTCGCGGCAGCGTTCCGCTACCTGCTGCCGGAGCTTGACGCCCCGGCCATGCACTGGGACGGTCATCGCCTGGTCTACCAGGGAGATGACGGGGGGATTGTCGGCCTCGAGCCGACCACGGGTGAGCAGGTCTGCCTCGTCGATCCCGGCGGCACCGATGGCCCAGGAGAGCTGCGGTCGGTAGCCGCACTGGACGGCAGCCTGGTCCTGGCAGTGAGCTCCGGTGTGGATACACAGCTCTTGCTCCAGGGGAATGGGACCTATCGACAGCTGTGCCGGATCGAGAACGCAGAGGTGGTTGCGCTATGCGCATGCGGAACCTCGAGGGTGGCGGCAGCCTTCTCCAACCGTGACATCCGGGTCTTGCGCGTCGAAGGAGCAGCCGACGAGATTGCACGCGTGACGGCCAAAGACCTGCCGACCTGCATGGCGTACCGCAGTGGCTCGCTGGTCTTTGCCACCGACTGGGAAGAGATGTATGGCTGGCGGCTTGAGGAGACGGGCGGCCCGATGCTGCTCCAGTCGAGCCAGACAAAAGCCGTTTCCCGGTGCGCACGGCAGCTGGCCTTCTCGGAACAGGGCACGCTCCTGGCAGTCAGCCAATCCACGGCGGCGCTCCTCGCGGCTGTGCTCGGGAACGAACCAAGGCCGCGCACGGTTCTCTCCCTGTTCAGGACCGCAGGCCACTCCTGTGCCGTCGTGAAGCGCGAGAAGAGCGTCCTGCTCGTCGACACAGCTTCGGGCAGCGAAACCGGGTTGGCCGTGGATCCCTCCCGGATCATGAGGTTCTCCATGGACGGTCGGGGCAACTTGCTGTGTGCGAGCTCCGACGGGACCGGATTTGTGCTGGACGGCATCTCGGAGTCTCGCCGCCCGGTAAGGGCCATTCCAACTTCGATTGCCGCAGTTGCCGGTGATCCAGGCGGTGGATTCTGGATGGCCGACCGGCTTGGTGAGCTCCACCGCGTGGAAACGGATGGGTCGGTCAGGCCGGCATGGTCGCCGGAATCGACGATCGCACGGGTACAGGAGCTTCTGTGCGCAGGGCGCACACTCGTGTGGCGCGGCTGGTGCTCTGACCGGACAGAGTCCGGCGAAGAGCGTCCCGACACACTGCTGTTCTTTGAGGCCGGCCCTGACCGGCGCCTGCACCAGGTAGGACGGCGCCTGTTTGGCAAGTCGGAAGGTTTCGTCGAGACGATGGCCCACGACGCAAGCAGGAACTCGCTCATCGTCATCCTTGGCAACAGTGCAAATGCCGCCAGGGGAATCAGGGAGGGCTCCGTCGAGCAATTCATCGCGCGGCGTGAGAGCCACCGGGCCATCGACTGGCTTCGCAGCTATGTCAGGGCTGCCGACTGCAGGACCGGCTCGAACCTCTACTTGTTGAGCGAGGACGGCAGTATCTCCTGCCTGGATTCCAGGACCTCGGAACGGAAGGCGGTTCTTTCGCCATCCGTGCCGCTCCAGGTGATGTCGGCAGGTGGTGGAGAAGGGGCTGCCATCCTGCTGGCCGATGCACAATCGCACATATTCTTATGCCGAATGGAGAATGGATGATGGACGCAAAGCTGTCGTCAGCTATGGATACCGCAGTGTCGATGGGGAAGGTAGGCAGGCTTGCCTCAGCACGCGACGAGATGCTCGGGGCCCTTAACGACTGCCGGGATTCCCTGGGCAAGGTGTTTGCCGCATACAACCTTGGGGCTCTGTTTTGGTCCCACATCGGGGACGGCGAGAAGGCGCGCAAGTTCTACCGGCTGCTGGTCGAGGAAGCCGACAGGCTCGGCATCGCCAAGGTCCAGCAGGCGATGCCGTCGATCGTGGGCAATACATTCGAGAACCTGATGCACTTGTCGCTGACTTACGAGGAGTACTCTCAATGGGCGGACAGGCTGCGGAGCATCCAGCCCACTGACGATGTGCTGCGCGGCATGGTGCCTCACATCAAGGATGCACAGGAGAGAGGGCAGCCGTGGTCCAGCGTGCTCGAGAGCCTGGCCCAGGACTGCTACAACAGGAGCGATCCGAGCAAGGATCGAGGTGAGTATGCCCGAGCCAATGCCACCTATCACCTGATACTCCTCAACCGCAAGGCGATGCGGCTGTCGAGGGAGGCCTGGAGCCGGGTCGCCTACGAGTTTGGCACTCTGGCACTCCGGGTCTCGGACGATGCGTGCAAGACGATGGAGCGGACCGGCCAGCGTTTGGATGTCGGAGAGTTCAGGTTCGTCGTGGATGATGCCAGGCCACTCGTGCAGGAGTACCTGGCGGCCAACCCCTCCGATGAAAAGATCCGGTGGCTGATGGACCACGTCGATGGCTATCTCGAGGCGGTAGAGAAGCACGGCGCCGCTCGCCCAGACAGGGGGGAGGTCGTAGCAGCGCTCAACAATGAAGGTACCGAGCTGCTTGAGAACCGGAGGTTCCAAGCGGCACTCGCAAAGTTCACCGAAGGCGAGAGAATCAGCCGGGAGATAGGCGACCGGGAAAAGCTGCAGGTCTGCCTCGGCAATGTCGCATTGGTGGCCCTGAACACAGGGGACTACCAGCGTGCGCTGGAGCTGACAGCCGAGAAGGAGAGGATTTGCCGCGAACTGGGGCTGCACAGCAGCCTGGCACACGCCATGGCCAACAGGGCGTTCACATTGGAGCTTCTCCACAGGAGGAAAGAAGCGCTGGCTGCAGCCAGGGAAGCGTACCAGGTATGCAGGCAGCACGGCCTGGACCAGCTCGCCCGCCAAGTCACGCCGCTAATCGAACGACTGAAATAGGGCTCATCGAAGGAGAATGAAATGAAGATTTTTGGCACCAAGCACGCATCGCTTCCGCAAGCAGTCCTCGCAGGCGATCTGCGCGCCGTCCGAGCAATGCTCGCCAAAGGCGCGGATCCCAACGCCTGTGACCCCGGGGATGAAGATGGCTACCCGATTCACTATGCGCTCAATCATGGCCCCGAGATGGTCCAGGCGCTGATCGACAGTGGGGCGGACGTGAACGTCCCCGGCCGGGGAAACGCAACGCCATTGGCTAAGGCTGAATCGCGGGGATTTACCGAGATCGCGGCGATCCTGCGGAAAGCGGGCGCAAGCGTACGTACGTCCCGGGATGCATACTCCATGGACCCGCGTTTTCGGCTCCAGATCGAGCCCCGGATCAAGGACCTTGTCTTTCACACTCGATTGCGCTATCACGACCGCCGCATAGAAGACTCATGGGTTGTCGACGAAATCGAAGCGGCACTCAACTACAGATTCCCGGCGGAGATGCCCTTGCAGCAACAGGAAAAGGTCAGGCGGGAGATCCGGGCGCTCATTGTGAGTACCTGGAAAAATGGGTAGAGAGGACCGGCATGGGGTCAGGCTACGGGGTTGGGCGGTGAGGGCTCCTGTCCTCAGCCAGGCTGCGGCACTCGACTGAAGGTCAACCCCTTCAAGAGGAAGACCGACTGGTCGGGCAGCGAAACCGCCACACCACGACCAGACCGCGACACCGGCCTGGAAGCCCAGTCCATGCTGCCGGCCAACTTCACAAGGCTGATCGCTGGCTCTCAAGGCTGCGCAAGAAGAACGGAGGATAGCTGGCGTTCCCTGAGCGTTGATTCGTGTAGGCCAGTCACCCTCAAGACCAAGGCGGGGCACCTTCTCATGAAGCTGACCCTCTCTCGAGGGCCATGCATGGTATGTTGATACGGGAGCGACGGGCCTCGCTCCCGCTGACATCAAGATCGAGCTCCCACCGTTGGATTGACGCAAAAGGCGTGCAGCCCTAATCGATTCGCGATCTCTCGAGTAGCCTATCCACACCCCAGAGCGCCACACCGTACTGCTCCATTGCGCTGCGTAGCTCGTCGTCTGCCCGCAGATCGGCGTCACCGGTGACGATGGCGTCAGCCTGCCCATCAATCGCTGCGGCCAACACCGGGTGATCTCTGCGGTCGCGACAACGAGGCGGTACGGTAACAGGCACGACCATTTTTCTTTCGGACGGCATTGACCTCAGCCACGATGTCAGCATCCGTGATATCATCCGCAGACAGACTACTGCTCAGGCTCTTGATCAGCTCAGCCATGCGCGCATCCATCTCCGTTTCCATCAAAGCCTTGGCAACCTCCGAGCGCGCGGCAGGCTCAAGCTGTCGAATAGCCGTCAAGGGCTGATCCAAAGTCAGCTCAACGTTGGGAATCGTAACAGTCCTCATGGATGACATCGTCACTGTTGGACAGGATCATGGTGCTGTCCAGCCGCTGCATCTCGGTACGCACCTTCAGCTTCGCCATCTGGCTATCGGTGACCTGCTCGAACACTGTGGCAAGCAAGTTCTTGCCGCTGCTCAGAGCTTGATCTACTACGCGTCGCCGAAAGTTGTACAGCGTGCGCAGGCAGAAGTCATTTTCACCGAAAACGTCGCAGCCCAGCGCATAGCGTACCTGCAGATCGAAGCAGAAGTGGTCGTACAACTCCTCGTCTGACCAGTGCCGCCCTTCCTTGAGGATTTCCAGCCCCGGCTTCTTTCATGGCGCACACGGGTACAAATCTGGGAGAAAGTTGACGTGGACAGCGTAGCGGCACGGAGATCCTTGGGGTTTCCGACGCCCCTCGAATCTGTCGCC
The DNA here is from genome assembly GCA_963701775.1 of uncultured Chloroflexia bacterium. Taxonomy (GTDB): domain Bacteria; phylum Chloroflexota; class Anaerolineae; order JAAYZQ01; family JAAYZQ01; genus DAOQVR01. Next base: position 102,647 of record CAVPBH010000014.1, on the reverse strand, counting down.
TCAGCAGGTGATACTCTGCTGCTGCCCAATCCTCACAGGAAAACACTTTCCGCACGAAAGTCGATCCAAATCAGCGCTCACCAGCCATAGACGCGCGGATCGGCATGTGCTAGTATCAAGACGCAATCCGGCAGGATCGCTGTCGGTTTCGTTCTGTTGCCTATTGTTGTGGGTCACACTCCGTGCGAGCACAACAGATTACAGACATGGCTGTCTCAGGATTGGGGGGGAACGTGCGTACCAACAAGACTCTGTACTCGTTCATGGTAGTCGTCCTGCTGGTGGGTGTGATGCCATTTACGGTATCGGCCAGGCCACTGGCCGAGCCAGGGTTGATCGAGCGAGATCTGCTTGATAGACTCGAGGCCGAGGGCACCGCTGACTTCTTCGTCAAGATGGCGGTGGAAGCCGACCTGAGCGCCGCCTACGGCATCGCCGGCTGGAACGCGCGGGGCGAGGCCGTGGTCAACGCGCTCCGTGAAGTGGCCTCGGCCACGCAGGCGCCGATCCTCGACTACGCCGGCCGGCACGGCCTCGACTACACTTCGTTCCTTTCCACCAACTCGGTCTATATCCGGGGAGGGAACCTCGACGCGGCCCTGGAGCTGGCCGCGCTGCCGGGCGTGGCCTACCTGCGCCTGGAGCGGATATCTGGCAAATTCCGGTCGAAGAAGCCCAGCCGGCTTCCCTTCCGCAGCGAGGGGCACAGACGGCCACATTTGCCTGGGGGATCCTGGACACCAAGGCCGACCAGGTGTGGAGCCAGTATGGCGCCCGGGGCCAGGGCATCATCGTCGGCAGCATCGACTCGGGAGTGGACTATACCCACGTGGCGCTGGAGCCGAACTACCTCTGTGGCTCCGGTCCCCACACAGACTGCTGGCTCGACCCGGGCGACTCCGACTGCGAAGGGCCGGGTGGCGGGCCGTGCGAGGCTTCTCCCACGGGGAGCTTTCACGGCACGCACACCCTGGCTACGGCGGTCGGCCTCGACGATCTCGGATTCGACTATATCGTCGGCATGGCCCCCGGCAGTCAGTGGATCGCCTGCCTGGGCTGCCCATCCAGTCCTGCGGGCTGCCCCGAGTATGATACGACTGCCTGTGCCGACTGGATGCTGGCTCCGGGAGGGGATCCGGCCGGCCGGCCCCACGTGGTGAGCAACTCCTGGGGCGCAGATGGAGGGGATCTTTGGTTTCAGCCGGCCGTGAACGCCTGGCGTGCGGCCGGCATCTTTCCCGCGTTTTCTGCGGGGAACGGCGGGCCTGGCTGCTCGACGGCGGTTGCTCCGGGGAGCTACCAGGAGAGCATGTCGACGGCAGCGCACGACGGCAGTCGCCTCATCGCCGGCTCTTCCAGCCGGGGTCCGGCCTCGTCAGGGCATGAGCCCTACACCAAGCCGAACCTGAGCGCCCCTGGGGTGAATGTGATCTCGGCCTGGCCGGGCGACGGCTGGGTGGCAATGAGCGGCACTTCCACGGCCAGCCCACACACCGCCGGCGCGGTGGCGCTGGTCTGGTCCGCTTGCCCCCAGTACACGGGCAAGATCGACCAGACCATTGCGCTGCTGGCGAACAGTGCCGGTGGCGCTCCTGAGGGAGACTGCGACGCGCCGCCCGACGGAGAGGGAAACTACACCTATGGCTACGGCTACCTCGACGTCCTGGCCGCGGTGCAGCAGTGCTCCGGCGTGCCGCTGGGCACGCTCCAGGGACAGGTTCTCGACGGCCAGGGCTATCCCGTGGAAGGCGCAGTCGTGGCGGCCAAGCCGGCGCAGGGGGGTGCCGGGGTCCAGGTGACCTCCGGCTCGAACGGCGACTATGGCCTGGATCTCCGGCCCGGCACGTACGTGGTCACCGCCTCCAAGTCGGGCTATCTGTCCCAAACCATCCCTGGGGTGGTGGTCACGAGCGGCCAGACCACGGTGCAGGGCTTTACGCTCGACCAATGGGGCACACTGGAAGGACACGTGCGCGACCAACTGGGCAACCCGGTGGAGGGCGCCAGCGTCTACATCGAAGGCGCCAGGCTCAAGAGCCTGCCCACCGGAGGCAGCGAAGGCGCTGGCGTGCAGGCCACGACCGACCCCAACGGCTTCTACACCTTCCAGCTCCTGGTGGGCACGTACGACGTCACGGCAGCCAAGCCCGGCTACACGAGCGCAAGCGCAACCGGCGTGGTTGTAGCGGCGAACCAGACGACCGTGCAGGACCTTGCCCTCACCCAGTTGGGGACGCTCCAGGGGCACGTGTACGACCAGTTCGGCGGCCCGGTGGAGGGTGCCACGGTGGGCGCCCAGGGGGCGGCGGGCGGCGGTCAGACCATCACCGGCCCCGACGGCTTTTGCACCCTGTCTCTCCCGCCCGGCGCCTACGACGTGACCGCCTACAAGGAGGGGTACGTTACGGTCACGGTAACCGGCGTCCAGGTCTACTCCGGCCAGACCACGGAGCTGGACCTCGTCCTGGAGCAGCACCTGGTGCCGGACGCGGCGTTTAGCGCCCAGCCCACGAGTGGGCTTTCCCCCCTGACCGTGCAGTTCACCGACGAGTCGACGGGGACCATCAGCAGTTGGCTCTGGGATTTCGGCGACGGCACCACCGGCACCGCGCCCAACCCACTCCACGGCTACGTGACCGCCGGCCGGTACACCGTCAGCCTGACGGTCAGCAGCCTCTACGGCTCCGACACCCTGACGCGCACCGACTATATCGCGGCCTATGCGCCGGTGCACGCCAACTTTTCGGCGACTCCCCGGTATGGGGTGAGGCCGCTGACGGTGGCCTTCACCAACCTGTCGGTGGGAGACTATACCAGTAGCCTGTGGGATTTCGGCGACGGCTCGACCAGCGCCGAGACGAACCCAAGCCACGTCTACACCGCTGCCGGCAGCTATGCCGTCAGCCTGACGGTCAGCGGGCCGGGCGGGACCAACACACTGGCGCGCGCCGGCTACATCGTCGTCTATGAGCCGGTGAACGCCAACTTTTCCGGGACGCCCACCACGGGGATCAAGCCGCTGACGGTGGCCTTTACCAACACCTCGACGGGGGACTATACGTCTAGCTCCTGGTGGTTTGGCGACGGCGGCACCAGCAGCGCGCAGCACCCCAGCCACACCTATGTCAACGCCGGCATGTACAAAGTGACCCTGGCCGTCGGCGGGCCGGGCGGGACCAGCACCTTGCAGCGGCCGAACTATATCACGGTCCTGGCCGGCAGAGCGCACGTCAAGAGCATCGTGCTGAGCCACCAGCGCTCGGGCGGGCAGTACAAGGTCATCGCCAAGGTCACCGTCGTCGACCAGAACAACGTGGTGGTCCCCGGGGCGAAGGTCTATGCCACCTGGACGCTGCCCAACAACAGCACCCAGAACCAGCAGGTGATGAGCAACACCCAGGGCGTGGCCCAATTCAGCGTGCTTTCTCCCCAGACGGGGACCTACCAGATCTGCGTGACGAACATTGCCAAGACGAACTGGGCCTACGATCCGGCGGCCAACGTCGAAACGTGCGACTCCAGGACTGTGCCGTAGGAGCGAATAGCGCTCGCCCCGCGTCGATATCGTAGGCTCGGCGGGGCTTGCCTTCACACGCTCGGCGGGGCTTGCCTTCACACGCTCGGCGGGGCTTGCTCACAGCTCGGCGGGATCCTTTCACACGCTCGGCGGGGATCGCCAGATCCCCGCCACGCCTCGACGACGGCCGGATCTGGCGATCCGGCCGGAGCAGTGGGGGCATGGATGCTCGGCGGGGATCGCTTTCACACGCTCGGCGGGGATCGCCAGATCCCCGCCACGCCTCGACGACTGCCGGATCTGGCGATCCGGCCGGAGCAGTGGGGGCATGGATGCTCGGCAGGGTTCGCTTTCATACGCTCGGCGGGGATCGCCAGATCCCCGCCACGCCTCGACGACTGCCGGATCTAGCGATCCGGCCGGAGCGATGTGGTCGGGCACGACGGCCGGATCTCACGATCCGGCCGGAGCATGAGACAAGCGCTCGCCCGGCGTTTTGTGAGGATCCGGGCCATCACCCTGCACATCTTCACCGGATAACTTGCATTTCCACGATAGTAATGCAAAATCGCTGGGAGTGACAGCGGACTTGACAAACCCACCATCCTGAGGTAGGATGCTCCCCGTTCTGGGGCGGGGCAGCCTGCAGACTCACAGTCGGCGCTACGGTCGTCTGCGCTGGTCTCGTCTTGCGTTGCCGTTGTCAGGAAAGCGACTTGAATCCCGGGAGTACAGCAGCATCGCCAGTCCGGGCCAGGCGGGCCTTGGAGACTCGTCTCCGAGGCAGGTGCATGTGGGCACAATAGGAGACTGACAGGACGTGGCCATGATTCAGCTCTTCAAGCCATGGATGGACGAGCAGGAGGTCGACGCCGTCGCCGAGGTGCTCCGCTCTGGATGGATCGGTCTTGGCCCCAAGACCGCCGAGTTTGAGAAGGCCTTCGCCGCATTCCTGGGTGCGCCCTTTGCCGTGGGCCTGAACTCGGCCACGGCAGCCCTCGACCTGGCCGTGCGCTTGTTACACATCAACCACGGAGACGAAGTGATCGTCCCGGCAATGACCTTTGTCTCCACTGCCCACGCCGTGGCATACAACCTGTCGACGCCCATCTTTGCCGACGTCGATCCCGAGACGCTGGGGATCGACATCGACGACGCGGCGGACAAGATCACCCCACGCACCAAGGCCATCATCGCAGTCCACTATGGCGGGCGGCCGGTGGACATGGACCGGCTGCGCCAGGCTGCCGGCGACATCCCCATCATCGAGGACGCGGCCCACGCCTGCGGCTCGGTGTACAAGGGCCGCAAGGCCGGCACTCTCGGTGACCTCTCCTGTTTCAGCTTCCACGCCGTCAAGAACATCGCGACCGGCGACGGGGGCATGCTGGTCACCGGCGACCAGGCCATCATGGAGCGCGCCAAGCGTCTCCGCTGGCTGGGGATCGACCGGGGCACCTGGGATCGCACCGGCGCCGACCGCTCCTACTGGTGGCAGTATTTCGTGGACGAAGTCGGGCTCAAGTGCCACATGAACGACATCACCGCGGCCATCGGCCTCGTCCAGCTCCGCAAGCTGCCGGAATCGAACGCGCGGCGCCTGCGCATCGCCGAGATGTACACGGAGGGCCTGGCCGGCCTGCCCTGGCTCCAGACGCCGCCCATGGATACCGCCGGCTCGCAGTCCGCCTGGCACATCTACCACGTGCGGGTCGACGGGCGCGACGATCTCAACGTCTATCTCCAGGAAAGGCAGATCGGCACGGGCGTGCACTACAAGCCGATCCACCTCTATAGCTGTTACGGCAACCGGCCGTCGCTGCCGGCGGCCGAGCGGGCTTTTGATAGCATCCTGTCGCTGCCCATGCATCCGGGCCTGTCGGACAATGACGTCCACTTGGTGATCGACACCATCCGGTCGTTCCCTGCCCGAGCCCACAATCTGTAGCCAGCGAGACGCGGCATCTTGCCGCAGCGACGACCCAGGAGGAGACCCTTGGATTCCGGGGAATTGGCCGGAAAAGTTGTGCTGGTCACGGGCGGCTCGCGCGGCATCGGCCGCGAGTTGGTGCTCGAAGCCGCGGCACGCGGCGCCAGGGTTGCCTTCTGCGCCCGCAGACTGGGGACCGAGGCAGAGGCCGTGGTCGAGGAAGCGGGCCGCCGCACCGGGCCGGAGAACGTGCTGGCGGTCCGGGCCGACATCTCGCGCGAGGAGGACGTAGAGGCCCTCTTTGCGGCGGTCCTCGGCGCCTTTGGCCGCGTGGACGTCGTCGTCAACAACGCGGGCCTCACCCGCGACTTTCTCCTGGTATCCTTTCCGCTGGAAGCCTGGGACGAGGTCATCGCCACCAACCTGACCGGCCCCTTCCTGGTCTCGCGCCGCGCCATTCGCGCCTTTCGCGCCCAGCCTGTGTTGTCCGAAGGTCCCGGACCGAGGCCCCGCGGCACCATCATCTCCATCGGCTCAGTCCAGCAAAACGGCGCCCCTTCCACGGCCTGCTACGCCGCCAGCAAGGGGGGACTGATCGGGCTGACGCGCTCCATCGCCTGGGAAGAGGGCGCTCACGGCATCCGTGCTTACCTGGTCGTCGTCGGCGCCGTCGAGACCGAGTTGATCCGCGACATCCCGGAGGCCATGAAGCGCGCCGTCCGGGAAGCCTCGCCCCAGAGGCGGCCGGCGCTGACCGGCGAGATTGCCTCGGCAGTCCTCTATCTTGCATCGGAGCGGGCGGGCCTCGCCAACGGCCAGGCGCTCTACGTCGCCGGGGGCCTGCGCGAGGTCATGGGGTGAGGGCCTGATGAACTGGAATCCGCCGGAAGAGGTCGTCGCCTTCCTTGAGCGCGCCCTGAAGGGGCCCCTGCTGCCGGGGCGCCCTTCGGCCGCCGCGTCCGCTTCGCACGCTCCGGCCGGATCGCCAAATCCGGCCGCCCAGCCCGCCGCGCGGGGATCTGGCGATCCCCGCGGAGCAGTTGAGCAAGCCCCCGTCCTGGACCGGGCGGGCGTGGAAGCGCTGCTCCCCTATCGCCACCCCTATCTCTTTGTGGACCGGGTGGCCTGGGTGGATCTCGAGGCGGGGCTCATCCGGACCCAGTTCGACCTCTCCGGGGCGTCGGACCTGCTGTCCGGCCACTTTCCGAACTACCCGGTCTGGCCGGGCGCCCTCCAGATCGAAGCCATCGCCCAGGCCGGGACCCTTCTCTATGTCATGCAGACGCAGGCCAAAGCAGTCGACAGCGTGGCATTGACCCACGTCTTTGGGGCGCGATTCCTTCGTCCGGTGCTCCCGGGAGCAGATTTCGAGGTCGTCGCCCAGGTTTTGGAGGATGGCATGCTCGTGGTAGTTCTCGGGCAGTGCTTGCAGAATGGCAAGGTCTGCTCTGTGGCAGCCCTGGCCGGAATCTAATAGGGGGAATTCTCTCATGACACGGGACGAGATCTTTGCCGTAATCAAGGCCAACATCTACGAAATCATTCCGGGCGCCGAGGGCAAGGAGGTGCTGGAAGAACACTCGATGCGCGACTTTGGCGCCGACTCCCTCGAGATCGTCGAGGTGGTCTCCCGCTCTGTGAAGCAGTTGCGGATCAAAGTGCCTCGCAGCGAGCTCATGGAGGTGACCAATCTCAAAGGGCTGGTCGACGTCTTTGAGAGGGTCGCGTCCAAGGTATGACGAACAGGCGCAGCCGGGAGGACGACGACCGCCGGATCGTCGTCACGGGGAGGGGGATCGTCATCACCACCGGCGAGAACCTCCTCGAATACCGCGATTCGCTGATGGCGGGCCGCTCGGGCATCACCCGCTGGAAACAGATGGATGCGCGGTGCCTGTCCCAGGTCGGGGGCGACATGAGCGATTTCAGCCTGCGCGCACACCTGGCGCGGGTGGGGTCCTCCTATCCCTCCTACCTGGTCGAGCGGGCGCACCAGACGCTGCGGGCCACGCCGCTGACCGGGCAGTTGGCTGCGGCCGCGGCGCTCCAGGCCTACCTGGACGCCGGCCTGCCCGACGCCCGGATCGAGCCGGAGCGGCTGACGCACGTCTTTGGCGGCAACAACCTCAACATGAACTACTTTGTCCAGAACGTGCTCGAATACGACGACGATCCCGACTATATCGATCCGTTGTTGGGCGTGGTGTTGTGGGACACCGACGTGCTGGGCAAGATCGGCGAGCTGCTGACGGTCAAGGGCCCAAACTACATGGTCGGCAACGCCTGCTCCGGCGGCAACGTCGCCCTGCTCAACGCCGCCGACCTGCTCCGGTTGGGCCGGGCCGACGCGGCGGTGGTCACGGCCGCCTCCCAGGAGCTGGACCCGGTGGCGCTCCAGGGCTGGGCGATCGTGGATGCGCTGGTGTGGAGGTCGTTCGCCGACGAGCCGTGGCGGGCCAGCCGGCCCTGGGACGTTCGGCGGGAGGGGTTCGTTCCGGCGGAGGGGGCGGGCGCCGTGATCCTCGAGACCCTGGCCGGCGCTCGGGCGCGCGGCGCGCCCGTCTATGCCGAGCTGCTGGGAGGAAGCATGACCTGCGACGCCACCCGGTCGCCCAAGCCGTTGGTGGAGGGCCAGGTCCGGGTCATCAAGGCTGCACTGGCGGACGCGGGCGTCGCCCCGGAACAGGTGAACTATGTCAACGCCCACGCCACGTCGACGGTCGTCGGCGACATCGTGGAGGTGCAGGCCATCAAGGAGGTCTTTGGCGATCACGCCTACCGCATCCCGGTCAACGCCACCAAGTCGATGATCGGCCACTGCCTGACGGCGGCGAGCATGGTCGAGTTTGTGACGACGCTGGTGCAGATGGAGCACGGCTTCGTCCATCCGACCCTCAACCTGGACGAGCCCGGGCCGGGGCTGGACCTGGACTTTTGCCCCGGCAGCGCGCGAGACGCACCGGATCGAGATTGCCATCATACAACTCGTTCGGTTTCGGCGGCCTCAACGCCTGCGTCGTCGTCGGGCGAGTGACGTAGACAGGATTTACAGGATTTCCCAGGATGAGCAGGATTCCGATATCACCCGCTCGGCGGGGATCGCCAGATCCCCGCCTGGCTAGCGAAACGGCCGCATCGCCAGATCCGGCCGGAGCAGAGTCTTTCGCTCGGCGGGGATCGCCAGATCCCCGCCTGTCTAGCGGAGCGGCCGGAGCAAAGAGACAGAATCCAAAATCGGTCGCCCTGACCGGCATGGGTGTCGTGACGACCATCGGCGAGACGCCGGACGAGTTCCGCGATTCCCTGATGGCCGGCCGCTCGGGCATCACCCGCTGGAAGTCGATGGACGAGCGGACCTACTCCAAGATCGGCGGCGACATGACCGATTTCGATCCCAAGGCCCACCTGGCGCGGATGGAGGCGCCCACGAGGGAGCGCCCCTATCCGGCGGAGCTGGTCCGGCAGGCGCTGCGGCTGCTGCGGGCCACGCCCCTCTCGGGGCGCGATCACGGCCTGCGCTGCCCTCCAGGCCTTCGTCGACGCCGGCCTGCACGAGTCGGCCCACAACCCGGAGCGGTTCGGCCACGTCCTGGCCGGCCACAACCTCAACTCCGACTACATTCGCCAGACCGCGCTGGAGTACGAGGAGGAGCCCGAGTTCATCGATCCGCTCTACGCCATGATGGGCCTGGACACCGACGTCCTGTCGGTGTCGTCGGAGCTGCTGAACCTGAAGGGGCCCAGCTTTACCGTGGGGGGCGCCTGCGCCAGCGGCAACCTGGCACTGCTGTGCGGGCTGGACCTCCTGCGCGCCGGGCGGGCCGACCGGGTGCTGGTCACCGGTGGGGCAGGCATTCTCGAGCCGGTCGGGCTCCAGTCCTGGGCGCTGGTGGAAGCGCTGTCGACCCGCTCCTTCAACGACGAGCCGCAGCGTGCCAGCCGGCCCTGGGACGTCCGGCGCGAGGGATTTGTGCCGGCCATGGGCGCGGGGGCCGTCGTCCTGGAGACGTGGGAGGCAGCGAGGGCGCGCGGGGCGCACATCTACGCCGAACTGCTGGGAGGGGCGTCGGCGTCGGATGCGTCGCGGCTGCCCAAGCCGAACGCGGAGGGCCAGGCGCGGGCCATGCGCCTGGCGCTGGACGATGCGCAGGTGGCGCCGGAGGAGGTTAGCTACATCAATGCCCATGCCACGTCGACGGTCGTCGGCGACATCGTGGAAGTGCAGGCCATCAAGGAGGTTTTCGGCGCCCACGCCCACCGTATCCCGGTGAACGCCACCAAGTCGATGATCGGCCACTGCCTGACCTCGGCAGGTGTCGTCGAGATGGTGGCAACGCTGCTCCAGATGGAGCACGGCTTTGTCCACCCGACCATCAACCTGGACGAGCCGGACGCGGGGTTGGACCTCGACTTTGTGCCGCACGAAGCGCGTCCCTATCGCATCGGGATCGCCATGTCCAACTCCTTCGGCTTTGGCGGGCTCAACCTCTCCGTCGTCGTCGGACGGTGGCGTAGGCAGGATTTACAGGATTTCCCAGGATGAGCAGGACTCCGATTTCACCCGCTCCGCAGGGATCGCCAGATCCCCGCCTGTCTAGCGGAGCGGCCGGATCGCCAGATCCGGCCGCAGCAGAGTCTTTCGCTCGGCGCGGATCGCCAGATCTGGCCGCAGCAGAGTCTTTCGCTCGGCGGGGATCGCCAGATCCACGCCTGTCCAGCGGAGTGGCTAGAGCAAAGAGACAGAATCGAAAATCCGTTGCCGTCACCGGCATGGGGGTCGTCACGACAATCGGGGAGACGCTGGCCGAGTACCGGGATTCGCTGATGGCCGGCCGGTCGGGCATCACCCGCTGGAAGTCGATGGACGAGCGGACCTACTCCAAGATCGGCGGCGACATGACCGATTTCGATCCCAAGGCCCACTTGGCGCGGATGGGGGCGCCCACGAGAGCGCCCCTATCCGGCGGAGCTGGTCCGGCAGGCGCTGCGGCTGCTGCGGGCCACGCCCCTCTCGGGGCGGATCACGGCCTGCGCTGCCCTCCAGGCCTTCGTCGACGCAGGCCTGCACGAGTCGGCCCACAACCCGGAGCGGTTCGGCCACGTCCTGGCCGGCCACAACCTCAACTCCGACTACATTCGCCGGACCGCGCTGGAGTACGAGGAGGAGCCCGAGTTCATCGATCCGCTCTACGCCATGATGGGCCTGGACACCGACGTCCTGTCGGTGTCGTCGGAGCTGCTGAACCTGAAGGGGCCCAGCTTTACCGTGGGGGGCGCCTCCGCCAGCGGCAGCCTGGCGCTGCTGTGCGGGCTGGACCTCCTGCGCGCCGGGCGGGCCGACCGGGTGCTGGTCACCGGCGGGGCCTGGGCGCTGGAGCCTGTCGTCCTCCAGTCCTGGGCGCTGATGGAAGCGCTGTCGATCCGCTCCTTCAACGACGAGCCGCAGCGGGCCAGCCGGCCCTGGGACGTCCGGCGCGAGGGATTTGTGCCGGCCATGGGCGCGGGGGCCGTCGTCCTGGAGACGTGGGAGGCAGCGAGGGCGCGCGGGGCGCACATCTACGCCGGGCTGCTGGGTGCGGCGTCGGCGACCGATGCGTCGCCGGCTGCCCAAGCCGAACGCGGAGGGACTGGCGCGGGCCATGCGCCTGGCGCTGGAGGATGCGCAGGTGGCGCCGGAGGAGGTTAGCTACATCAATGCCCACGCCACGTCGACGGTCGTCGGCGACGTGGCCGAAGTCGAGGCGATCAAGACGGTCTTGCGCGAGCACGCCTACCGTATCCCGGTGAACGCCACCAAGTCGATGATCGGCCACTGCCTGACCTCGGCAGGTGTCGTCGAGATGGTGGCAACGCTGCTCCAGATGGAGCACGGCTTTGTCCACCCGACCATCAACCTGGACGAGCCGGACGCGGGGATGGACCTCGACTTTGTGCCGCACGAAGCGCGTCCCTACCACATCGAGACGGCCGTCTCCAACTCTTTCGGCTTTGGCGGCCTCAACCTCTCCGTCGTCGTCCGGCGGGCGGACGTGATGACAGAAATCTTGAGTATGGCTCTGGCTGAGGCCAGAAGGCGCTCCCGTAGTAGCGACTTGAGTCGCCAGGCTGAGAAGCGACTAAAGTCGCTATACGTGAGGCCGAGTTTTGAGTTGCGCGGCGGTAGCCGGGATCGCCAGAATGCACAGGTCTGGGATCCAAAATCCAAAAGCCAAAATCCAAAATCCGAAATCGGTCGTCGTGACCGGCATGGGGGTCGTCACGGGCATCGGCGAGACGCTGGCCGAGTACCGGGATTCGCTCATGGCCGGCCGGTCGGGGATCACCCGCTGGAAAAAGATGGACGGGCGGATCGACTGCAAGATCGGCGGCGACCTGAGCGATTTCGATCACAAGGCCCACCTGGCGCGGATGGGGGCGCCCACGAGGGAGCGCCCCTACCCGGCGGAGCTGGTCCAACAGGCGCTGCGGCTGCTGCGGGCGACGCCCCTTTCGGGCCGCGCTACGGCGGCGGCGGCGTTACAGGCGTTCGTGGATGCGGGGCTGCCCGATCCCCGGTTCAACCTGGAGAGGTTCGGCCACATCCTGGCCGGACACAATCTGAATGCGGGCTATATCCACGAGAACGTGGTGACGCTGGAGGAGGAACCGGAGTATATTGACGCGCTGTACGCCCTGGTGAGCATCGACACCGACGTGCTGTCGGTGGCTTCGGAGCTGTTGCAGGTGCAGGGGCCGAGCTTTACCGTCGGGGGCGCCTGCGCCAGCGGCAACCTGGCGCTGATGAGCGCCATGGACCTGCTGCGCGCGGGGCGCGCCGATGCGATGCTGGTCACCGGCGGCTTTGTGGATTTGGAGTCGGTCATGCTCCAGGGGTACGCCATGCTGGAGGCCGTCTCCGTGCGGTCGTTCAACGACGAGCCGCACCGGGCCAGCCGGCCGTGGGACGCCCGGCGAGAGGGCTTTGTGCCAGCCATGGGGGCAGGGGCGGTCATCCTGGAGACGATGGACGCGGCGCAGGCGCGGGGTGCGCGCATCTACGCCGAGATGCTGGGAGGTGCATCGACCTCGGACGCGTCGCGGCTGCCCAAGCCCAACGCGGCGGGGCAGGCGCGGGCCATGCGCCTGGCGCTGGAGGACGCCGGAGTGCGGCCGGAGCAGGTCGATTATGTCAATGCCCATGCCACGTCGACGGTGGCCGGGGACGTGGTGGAGGCGGAGGCGATCAAGATGGCGCTGGGCGAGCACGCCTACCGCATCCCGGTGAACTCGACCAAGTCGATGACCGGCCACTGCCTGACGGCCGCCGGCTTGGTGGAGCTGGTGGCGACGGTGCTGCAAATCGAGCATGGCTTTGTGCACCCGACGATCAACCTGGACGAGCCGGACGCCGGGTGTGACCTGGATTTCGTGCCGCACGAGGCGCGTCCCTACCGCATCGAGATTGCCATGTCCAACGCCTTTGGCTTTGGCGGCCTCAACACCGCCCTCGTCGTGGGAAAGGCGTAGACAGGACCTACCGGGATGCACAGGATTTCGACGTCATCCGCTCCATCCGCTCGGCGGGGATCGACAGATCCCCGCCTGTACGGCGGAACGGCCGGATCTGGCGATCCGGCCGGAGCAGAGTCGTCCGCTCGCCGAGATCGGACGGCATTCCTATTCGCGGGCCAGGGCAGCCAGGCCGTGGGGATGGGCGCGGAGCTGTTCGCCGGCTGCCCCGAGTGCCGGGCGACGCTGGCGGCGGCGGACGCGGCCCTGGGATATTCCCTCTCGGGGATCATGGCCGGGGGGCCGGCGGAGACGCTGCGCCGGACGGCCGTCGCCCAGCCGGCGATCCTCGCCCTCTCGGTGGCCCACGCGCTGCACCTGCAATCGCGGGGCCTCGAGCCGGAGATGCTGGCGGGTCACAGCCTGGGGCAGTACTCGGCGCTGGTCGTGGCCGGCTCGCTGGGGTTTGCCGACGCGGTGCGGCTGGTGGCCGAGCGGGGGCGCCTGATGCAGGAGGCCGTGCCGGAGGGCGTGGGCGCCATGATGGCCATCATCGGCCTGGAGCGCGACCAGGTCTACGAGGCGTGCCGGGCCGCCGGGGACGTGGGCGCCGTGAACGTGGCAGGCCACAACTCGCCCGGGCAGACGGTGATCTCGGGGGAGCGGGACGCCGTGGGCGCCGCGGCAGAGCGCTGCGAGGAGGAGGGCGGCTCGGCCGTCTCGCTCGCCGTGAGCGCGCCGTTCCACTGCCGGCTGCTGGCCCCGATGCTGCCCGAGTTTTCCTCGCTCGTCGAGGCGACGGCCTTCCGGGATCCGGCTCTGCCGGTGATCGACAATGTGACGGCTCTGCCGCTGGCCGATGCCACGGCGGTGCGGCGGTCGCTCATCGCCCAGATCATGGCCCCGGTGCTCTTTGAGGAGGGCCTGCGCTTCCTGGGCAGCTCCGGCATCGAGGAGTACGTCCAGTGCGGCCCGGGGACGAGCCTCCTGGGGTTCGCCAAGCGTACGGTGCCCGGTGCGAGGCTGGAGACCTTTGAGCAGGCACTGGCACGGATTGGACGAAATTGAGGGTCACGTCGATGTCGCCGGCCTACCCCATCCGCTCGCGGAGGATCGCCAGATCCTCCGCCCAAGCGCGGGATCTGGTGATCCCGCGCGAGCCTGAAGGGGGTTTTGAGGCCCTGCGTGGCCCTGAGACCGGATGGACAAGTACTTGATTACCAGGATGCGGTGTGAGATGAGCGTTCAGTTCGAGGATCAGGGCATGGTCGTCGTCGAGGGGACGAGCGGAGTCGGGCGCGCGGTGGTGCTGTTGGCCGCGGAGCGCGGCGCGGCCCTGCTCTTTACCGGAGCGCCGGGCAGCGAGGAGGCCGCCGCGGAGGTCCTGGCCGCGTGCGAGGCGGCCGGTGCGGCCGGCAGGGCCTCGTACCTCGCGGCTGACCTGGCGCAGCCCTCGGAGGTGGAGCGCCTGTTCGACGCCGCCTTCGACCGGCTGCCGGCGCTGAACGTGCTGGTGGTGAACGACGTCGAGACCCAGGCGGCTTTCGCCGGCCGGTCCCTGGCCGACACCTCGCCGGCAGAGTGGGAGGAGTGCCTATCGCGCTGCCTGCGCCGCCCCTTCCTGATCACCCAGCGCACCGTGGACGAATTCCTGGGCGGCGGCGAGGGAGGCCGGATAGTGTTTCTTCTCTCCAATGCCGCAGCGGGAGGAACTGAGGGGGGGATCACTTCCCTCCAAAATCCGAAATCCAAAATCCAGAATTCCCCCGGGTGCCTGGCGGCGGCCCAGACGGCGCTCCATTCCTTCGTGCGGAGTGTGACCAAGGAGTATGGCCGCCGCAAGATCGCCTGCAACGCAATCGTGGTCCACCAAGAGGCGGGAAACGAAATGACGGCCGCCGGCGCCCGCCGGGCGGCCGAGACTGTTCTCTTTCTGGCCTCGTCCGAGGCGTCCTACGTAAACGGCGAGGTCGTGGAGGTAGAATGATCCAAGGTAAGCTCGTGGTCCTCCGGTCGGTCGAGGAGCGCGACCTGCCGCTCCTGGCCAAGTGGCGGAATGCCCCGGAAAACCGGCGCTTTTTCTTTTCGCCCTACCCGGTCAATCCGGGGGGCCAGAAAAAGTGGTACGAGGGATTGTTGGCCGACCGCAGCCGTCTGATGCTCATGGTCGATAACCGGGCGGGAGAGCCGGTAGGCGTGATCGGCCTCGACCACATCGACTGGCGCAACCAGGAGGCTGAGTTTGGCCAGATCATGTTGGACCCGGCCCAGCGGGGCAGCGGCTGCGCCGAGGAAGCCGCACTGCTGCTGATCGCCTTTGCCTTTGACGAGCTGAACCTGCACCGCCTTTTTGCCGTGGTGTACGACTATAACCGCGGCGTCGTCGCGGGGCTCAAGGCAGCAGGTTTCCAGGTCGAGGGCGTGCTCCGCCAGGCGGCGTTCAGCCAGGGCAAGTTCCACGACAAGGTGGTTCTCGGTTTGCTGCGGGAGGAATGGGAGAGGGAGCTGCTCGATGCGACGGCAGGCTGAAGATAGATCGAGCTTTTGCGCGGAGATCGTCTCCTGCGGCGATCCGGCCTGGAGGGCCAAGAGATTCTGAGCGGTCTGCCTGACGTAGACGCGTACACCACGGCCCAGGAGGGCAAGCCGCCCGGCCTCCGGCGATCGGGGTTCCGGGCGCTGAGGCATCGCGGTTTCCGCCTCTTCCTGTTCGGCACGTTTGTCTCCCTGGTGGGGACCTACATGCAGACGGTCGCCCAGGGGTGGCTGGTCTATGACCTGAGCAATTCGGCCCTTTCGCTCGGGATGGTGGGCTTTATCGCCATGATCCCGCTCATGCCCTGGAGCCTGATCACCGGGGTGCTGGCCGACCAGATGTCCAGGAAGAGACTCCTGGTGGTGGCCTACACCTGCCAGATCTTTCCGCCATTGGTCATGGCTCTCCTGGCCTGGACCGGCGTGGTGAGGGTGTGGCACGTCGTCGTCTTCCAGGTGATCCTGGGCGCCCTGGAGCTGATGGGGACGGCCGTCCGCCAGAGCCTGGTGTTGGACGTCGTCGGCGAGGAAGACCTGGACAGCGCGATGGCTCTGGGCGCCTCGACGATCCACGTGGCGCAGGTCGTGGGCTCGGTGCTGGGCGGGCTGCTGGTCAGCCTGTTCGGGGTGGCCGGCGCCTATGCCCTCAATGGGCTCAGCTTCGCCGTCGTCCTGCTCTCGTTCCTCGCCATGCGCTTTGAGGAGAGCCCCAGGGAGACGTCCAGGGCTTCCATGGGGGCCAAGTTCGTGCAGGGCGTGCGCTACCTGATCGCAGAGCGCGCGATTTTCGGCGCATTCCTGGTCATTGCGCTCGCCAGCCTCACCGTCTTCCCCTACCAGACCCTGCTGCCGGTCTTTGCCCGGGACATCTTTCAGGCCGGCGCCACCGGCCTGGGAATCCTCAATGCCGTCGCCGGAGTGGGGGCTATCGTAGGTGCCCTGGCGGTGGCGAGCCTGCCGGGCAGGTCCCAGGCGCAGCGGGGCATCCTGATGCTGATCATGGTCCTGGGTATGGCTGCGGCGACGGCCGGCTTTGCCTTCACCAGGAGCTTTGTCCTGGCCTGCGTGCTGCTGAGCGTCGTGAGTGGGCTGGGCCTGGCCATCAAGACGGTCGGCTTCACGTTGGTCCAGCTCCAGTCGCGCAACGAGCTACGGGGACGCGTCACGAGCCTGATGATGCTCATGGGCGGGGCGACGCCCAAGGCGGGCGGCCTGGTGTTGGGCTGGGTCGCCAGCCTGGCGAGCGCGCCGGTCAGCCTGGGCCTGGGTGCGGCGGCCTGCCTGGCCGGAGGGCTGGCGGCGGTCGGCGTCTGGGCGCCGCGCCTGCGCCGGGCAGCGCGGGAGCGCTCCCCCGCTGCGCCAGAAGGAACAGAGGCCTAGGCGATCTGATGGACCTGGAGGCTTCCCCAATCCAAAGTCCAAAGTCCAAAATCCAAAATCGCGTCATGGTCGTCGGCTTTGACGGCGCCACCTTTGACCTGATCCGGCCGTGGGCCGAGGCGGGCCTGCTGCCCAACTTCCGGCGGCTCATGGAGCAGGGCGCCTGGGGCGACCTGGAGAGCTCCGCGCCCCCGGTGACGCCTACGGCCTGGAGCTCCATGGCCACCGGCCTGGGGCCGGGCAAGCACGGCATCCTGGACTTTTTCGCGCGCAAGCCGGACAGGTACGAAACCTACCTGGTCAACTCGTCGCATCGCCACGGCGCTCCGCTGTGGAGCCTGGTCGGCGAGCAGGGGCTCCGGGCCACGGTGTTCAACGTGCCGGCCACCTATCCGCCGGACCAGGTGAACGGGCTCATGGTCAGCGGCCTGCTCACCCCGAACGACGCCGAGGACGCTTCCTGGCCGCGCGAGCTGCTGGCAGAGCTCAAGCAGTCGGTTCCGGGCTTTGGCTTCTATCCACCGGGCATCTTTGCGCCCGGCCAGGAGGCCGGCTTTGTCCAGAGCATCCTGGATTGGGACCAGATGACGCTCCGCGCGACCCAGGTGCTGATGGCGCGGCAGCCGTGGGACCTGCTCTTCACGGTGTTCATCGGCGTGGACATTGTGTCTCACTTTTTCTGGAGGCAGATGGCCGAGGCGGAAGGCACAAGGGAGAATGCAGAAGGCGGAGCTGCGGACCCTGCCTTGTGCATTGATCCTTGTGCATTCAGCATTCAGAATTGTTACCGCCAGGCCGACGCCATTCTCGGGGAGATGCTCGAGGCGGCGGGCGAGGACACCTATGTCCTGGTGGTATCCGACCATGGCTTTGGGCCGCTGGACTATTACCTGCATCTGAACGCCTGGCTGGCCAGGCGGGGCTATCTCCGCTTCCGGCGGTCGCCCCTGGCGCTGCTCAAGACCCTGGCCTGGCGCCTGGGCGTGGCGCCCCTGCCGCTGCTGACGCTGGCGCGCCGGCTGCGGCTGGGCGGCCGGGTGCAAGAGACCGCCGGCCGGCGCCGCGGCCTGTTCGAGGCCCTGGTCAAGGGCTTCTTTTGTCGCTGGCCGACGTCGATTGGTCGCGCACGACCGCCTACTCGGCCGGGTTTGGAGGTCCGATCTTTCTGAACCTCAAGGGGCGGCAGCCGGAAGGCATCGTCGCGCCCGGCGCCGAGGCCGAGGCGCTCCTCCGGCAGCTGGAGGCCGAGCTCCGCGCGCTGCGCCACCCGGTGACCGGCGAGCCCTTTGTCCGAGCGGTGTACCGCCCCGAAGAATCTGTACAGCGGCCCGCACACTGCAAGGGCGCCCGACCTGATGTTCGAGCCGAAGGACTGGCGCAACCAGGGGTTTGGCCAGCACGACTTTGCCTCTCACCGTTGGCTGGAGCCGAGTCCTGATCGCACCGGCACGCACCGGATGAACGGCGTCCTCCTGGTGCACGGGCCGCATGTGCTGCCCGGCTGCCGGCTCCAAGAGGCGCGGCTGGTGGACGTGGCGCCGACCGTCCTGGCGCTGATGGGCGTGCCCATCCCCACGAACGTGGACGGACGGGTCCTGTCGTCGGCCTTGGACGAGACGCTGCGATCGCAGTTGGCCATTACCTACCGCGAGGATCGGAGCGAGGCAGGCCGGGCGGCGGTGTCCATGAGTGAGCAGGAAGAACAGGCCATCCGGGAGAGGCTGGCGGCCCTGGGATATGTGGGGTAATGGGGGCGGAGTTGCCGAGATTGCCAATTGGTCGCGTGGGGAGACGAGAATCAGCGGAGCAGTCTGCGATTTGATGGAGGCAACGATGAATAGCGCTCAGGGTCCATCGCCACTCGCCTGGGGAACGCCCGGCGATGAAAACGTCAGGCCAGCGTGTCGTCGTCGTCGGAGCCGGACCCGCCGGATTGACGGCGGCCTACGAGCTGAGTGAGCGGGGAGTCTCCAGCATCGTGCTCGAAAAGAGCGATCTGGTCGGCGGGATTGCCAGGACCGAGCAGTACAAGGGGTACCGCTTTGACATTGGAGGACATCGCTTCTTCACCAAGGCCCCCGAGGTCGAGGCCATCTGGCGCCGGGTCCTGGGCGATGACTTGATCAGGGTCCCTCGACTGTCGAGCATCTATTTCGGCGGCAAACGATTCTCCTATCCGCTTCGATTCATGGATGTCCTGGCCAAGCTGGGCGTGCTGTATAGCGCCTCGGCCTTCGTGAGTTATGTTTACTCGCGTCTACGTCCGAGGAAGCCCGAACGGAGCTTTGAGGATTGGGTGTCGAATCGTTTCGGCATGCGGTTGTACCAGACCTTTTTCAAGACCTACACCGAAAAAGTCTGGGGAGTCCCCTGCGCGGAGATCAGCGCCGAATGGGCAGCCCAGCGGATCCGAGGGCTCTCGTTCGCCAAGGCGGTCTGGAACGCGGTATTCAAGGGCGGGGGTGGGGGCGAAAAGACCCTGATCGAGGAGTTCTGGTATCCGGCTCTCGGGCCCGGCATGTTGTGGTCTCGGATGACGGACCTGCTGAGCGCGGCCGGAAACGAGATCCGGATGAGCAGCGATGTGATTCGGGTCAACCGCGACGGGCACCACATCCAGAATGTAGAGATTGCGCATGGCGCCGGCCAGAGCGAGGCCGTGCACGGGGATCACTACATCTCGAGCATGCCCCTGTCTGAGCTTGTCCTCAAGCTGGACCCTCCGGCGCCTCCAGACGTGGTCGAGGCCGCTCGCAGCCTGGTCTACCGTGATTTCCTGACGGTGATCCTTCTCTTGCGCAAGAAGGACCTGTTCCCGGATCAGTGGATCTATATTCATAGCCCCGCGGTCAAGGTGGGGCGAATCCAGAACTTTCGCAATTGGAGCTCGCGGCTGGTGCCGGATCCCACCGTCACCAGCCTGGGCATGGAGTACTTTTGCAACGAAGGCGACGAGACATGGTGCATGCCCGATGAGGAGCTGGTCGCGCTGGCCAAGCGCGAGCTTCAAGCCATCGACCTCGGCCTGGAATCCGACGTCTTTGACGGCGTGGTGGTCCGCCAGCCCAAGGCCTACCCGGTCTACATGGGCGAGTACAGGGCACACCTGCAAACCCTCAAGAACTACATCGCCGGCCTCGACAACCTGCAAACCATCGGCCGAAACGGCCTACACCGATACAACAACCAGGATCACTCGATGCTGACGGGCATCTATGCGGCGAGGAACATCCTGGGTGCAGCCCACGACGTCTGGGAAGTGAACGAAGAGGATTCCTACCTGGAAGAGGGCAAAGCCCCACCGCAGGAAGGCGAAGGGCCGAGCCGCTGAAGGAGCCGAGCATGAGAAGGATCCCTTGGGTCTGCGTTTGGCAAGGGGGGTTGAGCATGGTTGCCATGTTGCTGCTGGTCACCTGTGGGCCGACCGGTACGCTCCGGGCGCCGGCGCCCACCGGCGTGGCGCCGACGGCCGTTTCGACCGTGGCGCCTTCTGCCACCCTGACGAGGCCCCAGGCAACCACGCCGGCCGAGCCGTCCACACCTCCGCCGCTCGCGGTGGGGCCCCTCATCGGGCTGGAGCTGTGGACGGACGATATCCCCACGCTCTGTCCGCAGATGCCGGAGCTGGGCGTCCGTGCCACCACCATCCGGCTGGCCTGGGACGCCTATGAGCCGAAGAAGGGCAGCTTTAGCTGGGCGGAACTGGACGAAGGCGTTGCCAAGCTGCATAGCTGCGGCGTGACGATCAGCGCCCACATCCGCTCCACGTCCAGTTGGGGCACCCAACCTCAACCGGGCGTCCCTCTGCCGCAGACCTCCATGCCTCCTCTCAACATGCAGGACTACCATGACTTTGTCTACGCCCTGGCGACGCGCTACCGGGGTCTGGACATCCGGTGGGCGATCGAGAATGAGGGCGCCTTCTCTTTCTACTGGGGTGGAACGGTAGACGAGTACGCCGAGCTACTCAGGACAGGCTACGGGGCCATCAAGGCCGCCGATCCCGGCGCGATCGTGGAGAACGACGGCATCACCAGCGCCGGCCTGTTCTTCCTGATTGCCGCCGACCTGTTCGAGAACGGGCAGCAACAGCAGGCGGTGGATTATCTGAACCAGGGTTGGGCGAACTATCCACCGGGCGGCGCTGCCGCACCGGTCGCCGTACAGATCTCAACCCCCAGACAGTTTCAATCACTGATGAATGCCGACTTTGGCCGGCGCCACCTGGAGTGGCTGGACATGCTCCTGCGCAACCATCCCTACTATGATATCCTGCAGCTCCATTGGCACTCTCCTCAGGTTGAAATGCTGCCCGGCGTGCTCGAATGGTTTCACCAGAAGATGCAGGCCGCCGGTTTCGACAAGCCGATCGACCTGTGGGAGTTGGGCTACGGCTGGGCAGACCCAAAGACCTACGACGAGACCAAGCAGGCCCAGGCAGTGCCCAAGCTCCTGGGTGCGGCGGTCGGCGAGGGCGTACCCTACCTGATCTACTCGCGCTGGTCGGGGCGTCCCCTGGTGGCCGGCACGATGACGAACGCCCTGATGGGCCCCGATGGGCCCAAGCCGGGCGTCGCCGCCTTCCAGGCGAGCGCGCTCAAGCTCGGCGGTGCGACCGGCGCCGAACGGCTCGATCTTCCCGCCGGCCTGTGGGGCTATCGCTACTACAGCTCGGGAGGCGAGTTCTACATGGTGTGGCGCACGCAGCCGGGGAGCGGGACGGTTGCGTTGGCGGTGGACGCTGCCAGTGTCACGGTAACAAACCTGGTGACGCAAGCCACCGGCCAGGCCGACCCCAAAGCGATCCTTCTGGGCGACGACCCCATCCTGGTCGAGGAGCCGTAGCGAGGATGCTGCCTTCAGACTCACCGCAAAGCCGGGGCTTGACCGATAGAATAGCCTGGGGTACAATGGCTCGATTCCGGCGCCGCAGGCCGGCACGGGTAGCCGGCGTGCCACGCACCGGGCGGCGATTGTCTTGCATCGCGGCCATCCCGGTCCCTGGACAAGTCGTGCACCGGCAATCTTGGTAGCCAAGAGGAGCAGATCATGGCAGATGCAGGGCACGTCGCAGGCACGCCGGTCGCCGGCCCATTGGTGACTGTGCTGATCCTGACCCACAACGGGCATCGATACCTGGACGGCTGTCTCGGGTCGGTGTTGGACCAGGATCTACCTCGCGAGCAGTACGACGTGGTGGTGATCGACAACGCCTCCAGCGACGGCTCGGCCGACTATGTAGCAGAGCACTACCCCCAGGTCCATCTGGTGCGCCACCAGCAGAACCTGGGCGTCGACGCGGGCCTGAACCGGGTCGGCCCGGACCTGCTGCGTGGGCGGTACGTGGCGTACGTCAGCCAGGACGTGGTCGTGCATCGCCGCTGGCTGTCGGCCTTGCTCGAGGCAATCAGGAGTGACCCCGCAGCCCGGTTGGCGACGAGCGACATCTATTTCACCTGGTGGCCGGAATTCAAGGAGCAGGATCGTGTAGGTTGGCCGGCGCGGGCGTATGTCTGTGATCTGACCGGGAATGGGGTGCTGGACTACTACTGGGTGCCTCTGACCGACGCCTCTCCTCCCATCCAGGTGCTGGCGTCCGACACGGCGGCCTGTCTGCTCGACCTCCGCCTGGCAAAAGAGCTGGGCTACATCCTGGACGACGACTTTTTCATGTACGGAGATGTCATCGACCTGTGCCTGCGCATCAACTCGATGGGGCTGAAGGTCTTTTTCGTGCCCCGCTCGGTGGCCTACAACCATAGCGACTGGAAGATCGAGCTGAACCGGCGAACGGTGCTGAAGGCGCTTCGCTCGTCTCGAAACAACCTCCTTGCTTTTTTCAAAGTCAGCCACGGCGGCGAGTTTCTTGCCATTCTTCCCCGCTTGCTGCTGGGGCACGTCCATCGTGGAGGGCAGCATGGCCTGTCGCGCTGGCGAAACCTGGCCTACTCGCTGGCGGCCGTGCCGGTGGCGCTGCTGGGCCTGGCGATGGCCGTGGCCCACATGCCGCGCAGCCAGCCGAAGCGGCGGCTCGCACTTCAGAAGCGGACGACCGAGCGGGGCTGGCTGGTGCGCAAGCTGCGCCGGCCTGGCTGGTCGCCTGACCCCACGGTCTGGCTGGACCGGTGAGCGGGCAATGGAAGAGATCAAGCCGCGCCGTGTCATGATCATCGGGTTTGATGGAGCTACCCTGGACCTGATCCGGCCGTGGGCAGAGGCCGGAGTTCTGCCCACTTTCCGGCGGATCATGCAGGAGGGTGCCTGGGGGCCCTCCGGTCTATCGTGCCGCCCATGACGCCCACGGCCTGGACCTCCTTTGCCACCGGGATGAACCCAGGCCAGCACGGCCTGTTCGACTTCACGGGCCGCAAGCCGGACAGCTACGAGACCTACCTGGTCAATTCCACCTATCGTGCCAGCCCCCCCCTCTGGCTGCTGTTGAGCCGGCAGGGAAAGCGGGTCATCGTCTTTAACGTGCCCGTGACGTACCCGCCCGATAAGGTGAACGGCCTGATGGTCAGCGGCCTGCTCACGCCGGCGTCGGCGAAGGATGCCACCTGGCCGCCGGAGCTCCAGCAAGAGCTGCACGAGGCTGTGCCCGAATTCAACTTTTCGCCTCCGGGCATGCACTCTCGCAGCCAGAATGCCGAGTTCGTCCAGACGGTCCGGGCACTCATCGGCTCAACCCTCAAGGCCACCCGCTACATGATGGATCGGCAGCCCTGGGACCTGCTCGTCACCGTCTTTATGAGCACCGACATCATGTCCCACTATATGTGGGGCGAGATGGAAGCAGGGGCTTCTTCGGCGCCTCAGCCGCTGCGCGACGGGGTCACGAGCGCCGTCCAGGACTGCTATCGCGACGCAGATACGGCCCTGGCCGAGCTGCTGGAGGCCGCCGGCCCGGAGACCGTGGTGATTGTCATGTCGGACCACGGCTTTGGCCCCCTGGACCAGTACATGTCGGTCAATGCCTGGCTGATCGAGCAGGGCTACATTCACTTCAAGCGCTCGCTGCCTTCGCGGATTCGTTACGGCCTGTACCGCGCCGGCATTACCCCCCTGGCCATCTTTGGCCTGCTGCTCAAGCTCGGCCTGGGCGAGCCGATGCGCCGCACGTCGCGCAAGAACATCGGGCTGGTGGCCCGAGTCATCCAGAGCCTGTTTCCTACCTTCCGCGACGTGGATTGGTCGCGCACCACCGCCTACTCCAACGGATTCTTTGCCCCCATCACGGTGAACCTGAAGGGTCGAGAGCCGATGGGCATCGTGGCACCGGGGGCCGAGTATGAAGCCCTCCTGACCAAGATCACCGGCGAGCTCCGGCAGTTGCGCGAACCGGGCACCGATCTGCCCTTCGTCGGCGAGATCCACCGCGGGCGGACGCTCTACTCCGGCTCGTCCATCGACGCCGCGCCCGACCTGGTCTTTATGCCGCGCGACCCCAGGACCATCGGCGTAGGCCTCGTCGAGTTTGCGACGAACCGCTGGCTCTCCCCCAGCCCGGATCGCTCCGGGTCCCATCGCATGGACGGCATCCTGTTTATGACGGGGCCGGGTGTGCGCCGTGGAGTCGAGCTGACAGGGGCTTCGATCATGGACATCGCGCCGACCGTGCTGGCTCTCCTCGGCGCGCCGATCCCACGGGCGATGGACGGCCGGGTGCTGGAGGGGGCGCTGGACGACGACCTCCGTGGGCGACTGGAGATCGCCTACAGCCAGCAGGAGGCGGCGGCGGCGGAAGTGGGCCTCAGCGGGATGACGGCAGAGGATGAGGAGCTTATCCGCGCGCGCCTGCGCGACTTGGGATACGTGGCATAGGAAGCTGCTGAAGAACCAGCGGGAGCTGACAGAGGCACAGAGAACACAGAGATGCGCATAGTTATCATGAGAAATCCTCTGTGCTCTCTGTGCCTCTGTGTTTGAACGGACTATGCGAGGGGCTGCGGTCTGGAGTCGCGTACGGGCTTACCCTGAGCTCTGGGTGCTCTTGGTTCTGGCTGCCGTCGGCTGGCCCTTGCGCCAGGTGCTGGGCGGCCTGGTCACGCCCGGGTCGCAGCCGGGCACGATGGCGACGCTGCCCCTGGCCCTGGTGGGCCTGGCCCTCTTTATGCTCCCCGGCGCAGCCCTCTTGTGCATCGTGGGCGACGACGAGACGTGGTGGGAGCGCCTGGCGCTCGCCTTTGTCTGTAGCCTGGCATTGGTCGGCCTGATCTCGCAGACTGCCATCTTCTTGCGCACCAATATCCAATTCGTGCTGTGGGGCTTTCTGATCCTCAGCGCGACCCTGCTCGCCGGGGCGGTTCTGCGCTGCGCGTTGGCCCCAGGTGAGCCGCGCTCGCGCAGCGGGCAGGACCGTACTCCCTTCTGGCTCTGGCTGATCTTGCTGGCGATGGTGGCCGGCACCATCTTCTACCAGTTGAACAGCCCCACCGATCAAGACCAGATGGACGCGGGGGCCTACATCCAGAATATGCTCGCCGACGAGCACATGATGGTGCAGGAGCCCAAGCTCGGCGCGGGCGTGCCCGTTTCTCCCCGCTTTGACTTTAGCGCCTGGCTGGTCGACCAGGCCCTGATGTCCCGCCTGACCGGGCAGAACCCCTGGGATCAGTTCCAGGTTCTGCGCCTGCCCCTGATGCTGCTGACGCTGGCCGCCCTCTACCGGATGGCCCGCGCCGTCACCGGGCGCAGAGACACGGCGGCGGTGGTGACGGTCGTGTGGATCTTTTACCTGCTGACCACGAACGAAGGCACCGTGGCCGGCTACGAAACAGTGGTTCGCCCGGACCTGGACAAGGACGTCGCCGGCTTCATCGTTCTGCCCGTTGCCTTGTCGCTGGTCATGGACCAGTTCAATCAGCACCGCAGGCGTGATTGGCTGTGGCTCCTCATGGCCGCCACGGCCTCGGGCCTGACCCACCCCATCGGCGTCGTCCTGATCGGACTGTCGCTCATCGGCTTTGGCGTCTCTGAGCTGCTGCTGGGACACAGCTTGGCCACCGTCGGTAGGTTGGCCTTCACGGTCATCATCCTGACGGTGGCCCTCACACCCGCCGTCTATTCCCTCATTCGGCTGTCGGGCGGGGGTGATCTGGGAATTGTCGCAACCGACCTTGCCGACACCCGCGACGCTCACCTTGCCGCGCAATTGCGGCTTGCGTTCTACGCCGAACGGCTCTGGGTCTACCAGGACGGCAGCTTTACGCTGCACCCCCGCCTGATCCTGCAGGGCCTTCACTTGCCCGCCCTGCTGGGCCTGCCGATTCTCTTTTTTGCGCAGCTCCGCCATCGGGGAGCGCGGCTGCTGTTCGGGATGGTCGTGGTTATCTGCGCCGTCTCTCTGTTCGCCCCGGCGGTGCAGTTGTTGGGCAGATTGATCACGCCCTGGCTGGTTTTCCGCATCAACTGGCCTGTCAGCATCGCTTCGGCGGTGGCCGTGGGGTGGGGGATTTGGTCCGTGCTGCGCCGGCTTTCCTCCGGCGCCACCCGGGCTCCTGCTCCCGGCGCCGCCGCGAGAGCCGCCGGCTCCGCGCGGAGGCGAAGAGGCACCCCCTCTCTCGCCCCGGCCGGATCCGACGATCCCCGCCGAGCAGTTGGCAACGGCACTCCCGCTCCGGCCGGATCTGACGATCCCCGCCGAGCCATCGTCAGCGGGGTAGGAGCCGTACTCCGGGCACTGGTCGGGATTGCCCTCTGGGCCGCTGCCGTCTACCTTGCCTACCCCCATGCCCAGGAGAGCTTTCGGCTGCTGTCCGACGCCAGGATTGACACTGACTATAATCTGTGCGTCTCTGCCGACCCCATCCTGCGCCCGTTCCGGGAACTGACCTCCAGCGACACCATCGTGCTCGCCGAGTCAGGCATCAACATGTGCCTGGGCGCCTATGCCCCCTATGCCAACGTCATGGAGTTCCGGTCCACCAACACAGTGCGCAGCTACATGGGCATGGGCCTTGGCGATGAAGGTTGGCGGCGGCTGTTTGACAGCCTGTACTATAACAACGCCGAGTTTGCCGACTCGAGGCTAATGGAGGTGATCGAGCACTGGCGGGCGGAGTACCTGATCGTCCGCCTGGACCATCCCCTGGAAGAGCAGATTCGCCACCTGCCGGCGATGTTTCAGCCGGTCTCCACGGCCGCCGAGCGGACGATCTACCGGATCGTGGCACCCGATCCAGGCGCGCCCATTGTGGCCGCGAACTCACACCTGACCGCGCAAGAGTTCCCGGAGGCGATCGCCGCCTTTGTGGAGATTCTTCGCACCGGGGATGCGGACGCGCGTTACCTGGCCGCAATCGGGCTGGGCCGGGCGTACCTCCAGGTCAACCGGCGGGATGAAGCCCTGGCGGCCTGGCAGTCGGCCGGCCAGATCGTGCCGGCGGGCCACGCCTTTGCGCTGCAGGGCGAGCTCTACGCGCTCCTGGGCAAGGGAGAGCAGGCCCTCCAGGCGTACCAGCAGGCCTCGACCCTGGAGCCGTGGAACAGCCTCCTTGTCTCCCGCGTGGGTGATCTTGGCTACGCGCTCGGCCGGACCGACCTGGCCGAAGAGTCCTACAAGACCGCGGCCGTCCTGGTCAAGCCTCAGGGAACGTCCGCCTACTACAGAAGTCTGGGCTCCTCCTGGATGAACGTCCGGGCCTATCCCCAGGCCATTGCCGCTTTCCGCGAGGCTGTAGCCTTGTCCGACAGTCAGGATAACAACCGGAAGCTGGGCCAGGCTTATCAGGGCGCCGCGCGTTGGGACGAGGCCGAGGCTGCCTTCGGCCACATGATCCAGCTCGACCGTTGGGACTCGCGCGGCCAGGTTGCCATGGCCGGCCTCCTCGAGGCCCAGGAGAAGCATCAGGAAGCGCTGGAGAAATACCGGTCCGCCCTGCGCCTGAATCCCCTCGCGCCTGGGGCCTATGCGGCCTTTGCCAACATCGTGCGCAGCCAGCAGGGTGTCCCTGCGGCGGTGGCAGCCCTCAAGGAGCTGTTGGGCTACCGGGAGCTGAGCCTGGGCGATGCTCACCTGGCCATGGCCGGCCTGCGCTCCGCCCTCGGCCAGCCCGGCATCGCCCTATCCGAGGTCCAGCTCGCCATCGACTGGGACGAGGAAAACCCAGCCTACTACGACAGCTACGCCGCCGGCCAGTTGGCCCTCGGCAGCGAGCAGGAAGCGGCCGCTACCTACCTCAAGACGCTGGGCATGAACTACCTCGACGCCGCAGCCTACCAGGGCCTTGGCCAGGTTGCCCTGGCCAGGGGTGACCTGGGCACAGCCACCGGCCACGCGCTCCAGGCCGCCGTGGCCGCCCCCTACTCCAGCAGCTTCCGCCAGGCACTGGGAGGCATGTACGAGCAGTTGGACCGCGACGCAGATGCCCTGGTCCAGTACCAGGCCGCCGTCGCGATCGATCCCGCCTCTACCTCTCCTCTGTTGGCGCTGGGGGGCTATTGGCAGCGCCAGGCTGACTATAGCCAGGCAGAGCAGATCTATGGGCGCGCGGCGGCCCTCCTGCCTCAGTACCCCGACGCCAACGTGCTCCTGAGCCAGGCAGGCCTCGCCCAATCCCTGGGTGACCTTGTCGCGGCCGTTCAACTCTACGCCCAGGCAGCGGACCTCAGCCCAGGCTTTGGCCTGATGCGCGTCTCCCTAGGCCAAGCCCAGGCCCAGGCCGGCGACCGGCGCAGCGCCGAAGGCCAATTCCGCGCCGGCATGGAGGTCGACCCCGGCTTCCTCAGGGCCTACACGGCTCTCGGCTCGCTCTACGAGGTCCAGGGGCAATGGGATCTGGCAGAGCGCGTCTATATCACCGCCACCCAGGTGCTTACCACCAGCCCGCAGGGGGCTGTCAGCCGCGGCCTGCTGGCGGAAAAGAGGGGGAAAACGAGAAGGCCCTGGCCCTGTTCGAACAGGCCGCCGCGGTCGAGCCCCCTTCCGGCGCCGCCCAGAAGGCGCTGGGCGACTTCTGGTTTGCCCAAGGGAGCCTCGCGGCCGCCACGGACGCGTACCGCCAGGCGATCGATCTCGGCCCAACTGCCGAGTGGTACTACGCCGCCCTAGGCAGCGTCTACGCTCAGACCGGAGACCTCCAGGCCGCGGAGGCGCTCTATCGCACCGGTCTCCAGTTCATCCCGAACTCGGCGCTGCTCTACACCTCGATCGGCAACACGTACGTCTTTCAGGAGCGTGACGCTGAGGCGGAGGCCCTCTTCGAACAAGCGATCCAGACGCAGCCCGTCTTCCTGGGCGCCTATACGTCCCTGGCCGCACTTGATGTACAGCAAGGGCGATTTGACGCCGCCCAGGAGGTCTACCTTCGGGCTGAGAAGGCAATCCCCGGTTCGCCCGATCTGCAGACCAGCATGGCATCCTTCTTGCGCAGCCGCAACGTGCGGGAAGGGACAAGCGGCGCGCTGGACAGGTACGAGCGCGCCGCGCGCCTGGCGCCGGCGTCGGCCGGCCCTCAGGTCAGCCTCGGCGACGCATACCGGGCGTGGGGGCAGTGGCAAGACGCCGCCACAGCCTACCAGGAGGCGGCTCAACTGGAGCCCGCCAACCCCCAGCCGCTGATCGGCCTGGCCCAGGTCGATCAGGCGCTGGCCAAGTCCCAGGACGCGGAAGCCCTGTTCCTGAAGGCAGCGGAGCTGGACCGCTCGCAGAGCTCGCCCTGGCGCAGCCTGGGCTCCCTGTACCTGCAGCAGGGACAGGGCAGCCAAGCCGTCGAGGCATTCCAGAAGGCCGTGGCGTTGGCCCCCCTCGACGCCGCCGCTGCTATCGCCCTCGGCCAGGCCTATCAGCGGCTTGCACAGAACGATCTGGCTCAGCAGACGCTCGAGGCAGCTGTCGAGACCTCGCCGCTGTCGGGCGCTGCGTACGATGCGCTGGCCAAGTTGCTCGTGATCCTGGGACGCCGCTCAGAAGCAGAGGCGCAGTGGCTCACGGCGACCCAGAGGGCACCGTCCTACGTCCTTGGTTGGATCGGCCTGGCCTCCCACGTACGCCGCCCAGGGGCACTACGCGCAGGCAGAGGCGGCCTTCCAGCGCGCCGTCGAGGCCGACCGCTCGAGCCCGAACGGCTACGTCCAGCTCGGCCTGTTCCTCTCGGCCCGAGGCCGCTACGAGCTCCGGCACGGATTCGACGGGGCGGGGTGGGGCGTTGGCCCAGTTCCAGGCCGCGGTGGAGGCTGCACCCGCCTCGGGCAGCGGCTACACTCAGCTCGGCTCGCTCTACGCCCAGCGCGGCCAGATCGATGCCGCCCTCGAAACCCTCCACCAGGCCGTCGCCATCGACCCGGTCTTTGGCAACGGGTTCGTCACCCTGGCCAACGTCCTGCGCGGCCAGGCCAGGCCGGGCGAGGCCGAAGCCGTCCTCCGCCAGGGCATCGCCGCCGACCCCGCCGACTCGACCCTGGTGATTGCCCTGGGCCAGCTCTACCAGGCCCAGAACCGGCCCGGCGAGGCCGAGGCCCAATACCGGGCCGCCCAAGCCCTGGCCCCGGCCGGCGCGTCCCCCCTGGTCAACCTGGGCGACCTGGCCCGCAGCCAGGGCCGGTGGGACGAGGCCCTGGCCCGGTTCGAAGAGGCCACCAGGGTCGAACCGGCCGCCGTCGATGCCTACGTGCGGCGGGGTGACACACTGCGCAGCCTGGCGCGCTGGGAGGAAAGCGAGGCGGCGCTGCGCCAGGCGATCCCCGTCGACGCCTCCAGCACCTCTCCCTGGCAGGGCCTGGCGGCGCTCTACCAGGCCCAGGCGCGCTTTGACGAGGCGGCGGAGGCCGGCCAGAAGGCCGTCGAGATCCGCCCGGACCTGGCGGCCGGCTACGTCGGCCTGGGCAGCGCCTACCAGGCGCTGAACCAAACCGAGCAGGCCCTCGACGCCTTCCGGCAGGCCACCGAGATGGCGGCCGGCGATCCACAGGGCTATGTCGCCCTCGGCAGCCTCCGGCGCTCGTTGGGGGAAATCGCCCAGGCGGAAGAGGCCTTCCAGGCCGCCATTGCCAACAGCCTGAACACCCCCAGCGGCTACACGCAACTGGCCGGCCTCTACCAGGCACAGAACCGCTTTGCAGACGCCGAAGCCACCCTCCTGGACGCCGTCGGCGCCGCCCCCGCCTCCGGCATTCCCCGCAACAACCTGGCTGCGCTCTATCAGCTCCAGGGAGAGGAGGACAAGGCCATCGCCGCCCTCACGGCGGCGATCGACAACGATCCCACGTTCCCGGCCTGCTATTCGGCTCTGTCCACCGCCCTCCTGCTCGCCGGCGACGCCGGCAGGGCCGAAGGCTATTTGCTGGAGGGCCAGAAAGCGGCTCCGGCCGACCCCGCCAACTATGTCGCCCTTGGCCAGTTCTACTTGAACCGGGACAAGCTCGAGGCGGCGAGGCAGCAGTACCAGGCAGCCGTAGAGGCGGCGCCGGGCTCGGCCTCCGCCTACTATTCACTGGGCGGCTTCTACCAGGCCCAGGCCCAACCCGAGGAGGCCACAGCCGCCTACACCCGCTCCCTGTCGGTCGGCCCCACGTTCGTCGCCGCCTACGGCGCGCTCGCCGGCGCCCACTGGGCCGAGGAGGACAAGGAGAAAGCCGAGGCCACGGCGCGCGCCGCTTCGGACCTCCTGCCCGGCGACACCAACGCCCTGGTTTCCCTGGGCCAGTTCCTCCTGGACGGGGCCCGCTACGAGGAGGCCATCGAGGTCTACAAGCAGGCCGTGGCCGAGCTGCCCGGCGTGGCCGCCAACCTGTCGGGCCTGTGCGACGCCTACCTGGCGGCCGGCCGGTGGGAAGAGGCGCTGGCTGCCTGCCGGCAGGCCATCCAGGCCGAGCCCGGAAACCCGGCCGGCTACCTGGCCCTGGCCGGCGTCTACCAGGTCCAGGACCAGGATGACCTGGCCGAAGCGACCTATAAGCAGGTCCTGGCGCTGGACGCCGGCAACCAGGCGGCGCACCACGGCCTGTCGCAGCTCTACCAGTCCCGGCAGGACTATGACGCAGCCGCGGCCCTGTTCTGCGACGGCGCGCCCGACGATGCCCCGTCCCGGGGCTCGGAGCCGGAAGACGCCACGCTCCCGCCCCCGTCCCGGGGGCGGAACGGGTGCTCGACGGGCCTACTGGCCCGGCTTCCGGGCGCGACCTGGGCGCAATTGGCGCTGGGCGACGCCTACCGCGCCGGGCGCGACCGCGAGGAGGCGCTGGCCGTCTACCAGGCCGCGCAGCAGTGGGAGCCCGGCAGCTCGCAGGCCCAGTACAAGCTGGGACTTGTCAACTATGACCTGGGCCAGGTGTCCCGGGCGCGAGCCGCCTACGAAGAGGCCAACCGCCTGGCGCCGGCCGATCCCGCCATCCTGGTCTCGCTGGCGCAGCTCCAACAGAGCCAGGCGGAGGCGGGCGCCGCCCTGGACAGCCTCCGCTGGGCCGCCGAGAAGGCGCCGGCCTCCGGCTCGGCCCACACCTCGCTGGGCAACGCCTACCTGATCCGTGCCGACAGGACGAGAGCGCTGGCAGAGTACCGGCAGGCGGCCGGCATGGAGCCACCCTACCTTTCTTCCTACATGCAGACCGGCTCACTGGATCTCCTCCAGGGCCTACCTGCCGACGCCGTGTCCATGTACGCCACGGCGGGCCAGATCGCTCCCAACTCGGGGTGGCCGTCCACCGCGACCGGCAACCAGCGCCAGGCCGCGAACCAACTGAGCGAGGCGCTGGCCGACTACTCGGCGGCGCTCAAGCGGGAGTCGACCTACGCCGACGCCTACATCGGGCGCGGCAACGTCTACCGGAGACAGGGACTGGCCGATGAGGCCCTGGCGGCCTTCCGGGAAGCCGTCGACGCCAACCCACTGTATGGGAGCGCCTGGGTCAACCTGGCGAACCAATATCTGCGCCGGGCGCAGCTCGCCGAGGCCCTCGCCCAGCTACAGAAGGCCGCGAAAGAGGCCCCCGACAGCCAGCAGGTAGCGCAGGCGCTGGTGCAGGCCCTGCGCCAGCTCGGTCGCGCGGCGGAGGCGCCGGCCGTCGCCAACCGGTCCATCGCGGCCAACCCCGGAAAGGCATGGCCCTACATCGTGTCGGCCGATGCCCACTCGGCCCTGTTCGACGCGGACGCGGATCTGCGGGCCTACGAGAAGGCGGTGCAGCTCGAGCCGGGCAACGTCCCGGCCCTGCTGGCCCTGGGCTGGGCCTACCAGATCCGGGGAGAGATGGAGGCCGCCGCCGCCGAGTTTCAGGCCGCCTACGCGCTCGAGCCGGGCAACGTCGACGTCCTGCGGGCGATGGCCAGCGGCGAGCGCGCCCAGGGCAACCGCCAGCAGTCGGTCGAGCGCTACGAGGAGGCCGCGGACCTGAACAAGAGCCTGGGGGGCGCCTTGATGACCCTGGCCCTCCAGTACCGGTTGGATGGCGAGCTGGAGCTGAGCCGCGACACGTATGAGCTGGCCGTCCAGCGAGAGCCGGCCAACCTCTTTGCCTACACCGGCCTGGCGCAGACCATGACCGCCCTCAAGGACAACGCCGCCGCCACGGACCTCTACCTCCAGGCCGCAGCCCTGGATCTCAGCTCGGGCTGGGCCTATCTCCTGCTGGGCAACCTGTACGTCGGCCTGAGGGAGTGGGAGTCGGCGGAAGCGGCCTACCGCGAAGCGCTGGCCCGCGATCCGGGCAACGCCAACGCCTACAGCTCGCTGGGGACGCTCCTCGTCAACCGCTGGCTCAGCGGGCAGCGCCCCACGGGCATCGACGAAGGGCGGGAGCTCTTCCAGCAGGCCGCCGATCTCTTTCCCGGAAACGCGCTCGTCTGGGACCGCGTGGGCTATGGCTATCAGCTCTTGAACCAGATGAACGAGGCAATTGACAGCTACCAGCACGCCCTGCGCCTGGATCCTGCCCGCCCTGCCAGCTACGACGCCATCATCGCCATCTACAAGAGCTGGGGACCACTCCAGAACTACCTGGAGCTATTCGAGAGTTGGCGCGACCAGGAGCCGGACCAGGTCTGGCCGACCGGCCTGCTGGCCCGTGCCTACCTCAGGCTGGACCGCGTCGAAGACGCCATCCGCGAATACGAGGCCGTGCTGGCCCGGGCGCCGACCTATCTTGACGCCCATTACCAGCTCGCCGAGCTCTATGAGCGCGTCAGCCGGCGCGACGAGGCGGTCAAGCAGTGGAACATCCACCTGACGCTGGCCGCGTCGGACGCGCTCCAGTTCGAGGCCGAAGAGAACCTGATCCGCCTGATCAAGGTGGTCATCACCTCACCCCTGGCCGAGGCCACGGTCAAGGGAGTGGTGCGCGTCACCGGCACTGCCGCCCTGGAGCCGGGCTTTCACTACTACAAGCTGGAGGTCCAGGGGCCCGACGGCGCCTGGCAGCTCGTCGGCGAGCTGCACCACGCGCCGGTGTACGACGGCCTGCTGGCCGAATGGGACACCTCCGCCCTCGCGGCGGGGCGCTACCGGCTCCGCCTGATGGTGATCGACGAGACCGGGAACTTTTTGCCGCCCTATGAGCTGTGGGTGAACGTCAAGTGAGTTTTGAGTTGTGAGTGGTGAGTTGCTGGGTGTCGCTCCGCGCCCCGTCCCGGGGCGCGCCGGTTGCTCAAGCATTAGGGGAATCGCGAAATGATTGAACCTGAGAGATCAGCCGCCGCAGCGCGGCGCCGGGTCATGATCCTGGGCATCGACGGCGGCACCCTGGCCGCGATCTGCCCCTGGGCGGAAGCCGGCTACCTGCCGAACCTGGCCCGGCTGATGCGCGAGGGCGCCTCGGGAAACCTGACGAGCGTCATCCCACCCGACAGCCCCGCCGCGTGGAGCTCCTTCCTGACCGGCGCGAATCCGGGCCAGCATGGCATCTACGACTTTGCCATCAGGCGCCCGCGCAGCTACGAGACCTGGCTGTGCAGCGCCAGCCGCCGCAGCGGGACTCCGCTGTGGGGCCTGCTCAGCCGTGCCGGGCGCCGCGTGGCCGTGTTCAACGTGCCCGTCACCTACCCGGTGCAGCCGGTGAACGGGCTGTTCATCAGCGGCCTGCTGACACCCTCGGATGCGACCGACGGCACCTGGCCGCCCGAGCTCCAGGCAGAGATGCAGCGCGCCGTGCCCTCCTTCAACTTCCTGCCCCCTCCCCTGCTCATCCCCGGCGAGGAGCAGCAGTTTGTGGACGGAATCGCCCGGCTGAACCAGAGCAACCTGGAAGTCTCGCTGAACCTGCTGCGCCGGGAGCCCTGGGATTTCTTCATGTCCGTCTTTACCGGGGCCGACGTCGCCAGCCACTTTCTCTGGCGCGAGACCGAGGAAGCCGGCGAGCTGGCCCCGCCGCCTGCGATGGGCGAAGGTCTCGGACCGAGTCCTACCCGGACCCTCCTGGCGACCGCGCTGCGCGAGTGCTACCGGCAGATCGACGCCGCCTTTGGCGAGCTCATCGCCGCCGCCGGCCCCGACGTGCACGTCGTCGTCATGTCCGATCACGGCTTTGGCCGGCTGGACGGCTACTTTGACGTCAATCCCTGGCTGCTCAAGCACGGCTACCTCAAGCTCAAGCGCACGCCGGGGACCCTCTTCCGCCGGGCACTGTTCCAGGCGGGCATCACCCGCGTCAACCTGGTCGCCATCGTGCGCCGCCTGGGGGTGGCCAAGCGCGCGCGCCAGGAGAGACGCATGGAGATCTTTAAGGAACAGGGCCTCCTCACCGGGCCGGTGGGCGAGGGCAAGCGGCGCCGGGGTGCGTCTGTGGGCAAGCTGGTCCAGAAGATGCTCCTCTCCTTCGCCGACGTGGATTGGTCCCGCAGCCGGCTCTTCGCCCTGGGCTACACCGGCTCACTCTATGTCAATCTGAAAGGCCGCGATCCACAGGGCGCCGTCGAACCGGGGGCCGAGGTGGAGGCGCTGCTGGAAAAGGTTGCGGCGGAGCTCAAGGCGCTGCGCGATCCGCACACCGGCCAGCCGCTGGTCGGTGCCCTCTACCGCCCCGGCGAGCTGTACCACGGCAAGCACGTCGACGAGGCGCCCGATCTGACCCTCATGCCCTATGACCTGAGGAGGTGGCCCGTGGGCACGATGAATTTCAGCTCCAGGGGTTGGCTGACGCCCAGCCCCATGCGCAGCGGTATGCACCGCATGGAAGGGATTCTCTTCCTCCAGGGACCCGGCATCCGGCAGGGCCTGCACCTTGAAGCGGCCTCCATCTTGGACGTTGCGCCCACGGTGTTGGCTCTGATGGGCGAGCCGATCCCCACCACGATGGACGGCCAGGTGCTGGCGCAGGCCATGAGCGACGAGCTGCGCGCCTCCTTGACGATCTCTTTCTCCGAGGCGGAGGAGGAAGCAGCCGCAGAAGGCGGTGCACCAGAGATGGACGCCGAGGAAGAAGAGAGGATGCGCCGGCACCTGCGCGGGCTGGGGTATGTGGCCTGACTCAGTGGTTCAGCATTCCGCCTATACGCGCAGCAGCCTGCCGATGACCAGCCGCTGGATCTGGTTCGTCCCCTCGTAAATCTGGAGCAGCTTGGCATCGCGCATCAGCTTCTCGACGGGGTTGTCCCTCATGTAGCCGACGCCGCCCAGGATCTGAACCGCGTTGGTGGTCACCTCCATGGCCGCATCCGAGGCAAAGCACTTGGCCATTGCCGACTGGACGGTAGCGCGCTCCTCCTCATCGACCAGCCAGGCCGACTGCCAGGTCAGAAGCCGGGCCGCCTCGACCTTGATCGCCATGTCGGCCAACATGAACGAAATCCCCTGGTTGCTCATGATCGGCGCGCCGAACTGCTTGCGCTGCTTGGCATAAGCCAGGGCGTACTCCAGCGCGGCCCGCGCCACGCCCACGCTGATGCCGGCCACCCCCGACCGCCCAAAGTCCAGCGTCTCCATGGCGATGGTAAAGCCCTGGCCTCGCTTGGCGAGGATGTTCGCCTGGGGAACGCGCACGTTCTCAAAGGTCAGCTCGACCGTGTTCGAGGCGCGCTGGCCCATCTTGTCCTCGACCTTGGAGACGCGGATGCCGGGTGTGTTGGCGGGCACGATAAAGGCCGATACGCCGCGCGCCCCGGGCTCGTTCTCGGTCCGGGCAAAGACGGTCATGATCTCGGCCAGCCCACCGCTGGTGATAAAGCACTTGCGGCCGTTGAGGACAAACTCCTCCCCGTCGAGCACGGCGCTGGTCTGGAGGGATCCGGCATCAGATCCGGCGTCTCGCTCGGTCAGGCAAAAGGCAGCGTACTTGGCGCCCTCGGCCACCGGGCGCATAAATCTCTCTTTCTGCTCCTCGGTTCCGAACATGTGGATGGGGGTCAGGGCCAGTCCGTTCACCATCAGGCTGGTGGCCATGCCGGCGCAGGCAGCGCCCAGCTCTTCGGCGATGAGGGCGCTCTCGAATGCGCCGTAGCCCATCCCGCCATACTCCCTCGGGATGATCACGTTGAACAGGCCGGCATCCTTGGCCTTCTGCGCGATGTGAATCGGCACTTCTCCGCGGCGGTCGTACTCGGCCGCGATGGGGCGGATCTCTTCCTGCGCGAATTTGCGCGCCCGCGCCTGGATTTCGAGCAGCTCATCAGATAGCGAAAACCCGATCATCGTGTCGCCTCCTGCGCTCGTAGACTGAGAAAGCCGGGCCCGCACCGGGCCGCGATCAGGCAATCATACCCGAAATCGGCTCTGGACGTCAAACCGGCAGTGTCGCCGATCAGGGCCCCGTGTAGGGGCGTGCACCGGTGACCGCCCGTCCTTGGGGCAGACCTCCGAGTCTGCCCCAACAGAGCTTCGGGCGAACGTAGAGCGCGCCGGCCCATCCGGCGCGCTCGTGTTCTGCGGATGTGGACGAGGGCGCTCGCGGAGTTACTCGGGCGCCGTGATCACGATGTCGGGCGAGTTGACGTCGGTCACGTCCTGTTCAATGTAGCGGACGTTGGTATCGGACGGGCCGCCGGCGATCTCGGTCGTCAGCGTCTCCAGCAGGCGCGCCCTCACGGCAAAGGCCGGCCAGGCCGCCCGATCTGCCAGCCAGATCTCGCCCTGGAGCTGTACGGTGTTCTTGGCCGTCTGCTTGATCGGTGTAGTAAAGGTCACCGTGGTGACATAGACGGAATCGACCAGGTACTTGCGGCAGGGCACGCCGTTGACCGACTCGGTCCCGGCCGCCGTCAGGCCGCCCTCGGCGATCTCAAAGTCGGGCTGGCCCATCAGCTACTGCACCTCGTCTTCCAGCGGCGTCTCGGCCTGGACATCGATGGGGGATTCCGTCTGGCCGATGCTCTCGGCCCACGTGGCCATCTCTTCCGCCTCATGGTCCGTCACGCGGGTCACGCCCGAGCCGTCGGCGCGCATATAGTAGATCTCCAGATTCCAGTCCCGGTCGGAGTGAAAGGCGATCCACTGCCCGTCCGGCGACCAGGCCGGCGCACCGTCCCAGGCATCGTGGGCGGTCAAACGCTCGACATTGCCGCCGCCGGCGTCCATGACATAGACCTCCGGGTTGCCGTCACGCGTCGAAGCAAAGGCAATCCTCCGGCCGTCGGGCGACCAGGCCGGGTCGGCCGGATCGCCGCCGCCGGCTGCCCCGACATACACCTCCCAGTTCCCGTCGCGCGAGCTGGCAAAGGCGATCTGGGCACCGTCCGGCGACCAGGCCGCCTGCTCGTCAAAAAAACCGGGGGCGCTGTCGGTAATCGCCCCCACGGCCACGCCGCCCGAGGTGAGCAGGTAGAGGTCGGCGCTGCCGCTCTCGTCCGAGGTAAAGGCCAGGCTGCTACCATCGGGCGAAAGGGCCGGGTCGCGCCCGTCGGCCGAGTCGTCCCCCGCCTGGAAAAGGTCCACGGCGCCCGATCCGTCGGCCGCAGCCAGGAAGAGGTGCGAACCGCCGTCGCGGTTAGAGGCAAAGGCAAAGCTTTGCCCGTCGGCGTTTGTGGAAGGGGTCCAGTCGTCGTACAGGTCGTCGGTCAGGTTCACCAGACCGCTGCCGTCGGGATTGACGGCATAGATCTCGGTGCCGCCGTCGCGGTTGTCTGGAAGAGGATCTGGCCGGTGGCAGGGATGGGCAGCGGCGTGGCCGTGGGCGGGACGGGCGACGGCGTGGCCGCCGGCGGGACCTGGGCTGGCCTGGCCGTAGGCGGCGGAGCTGTGGGGCCGGCCTTGCTCGGCTGGGCCGTGGGCGGGGCGGCGGTCGGCCCGACCTGGGCCGCCGGAGTGGGCTCACCGCCCCCGCAGTACAGGAACAGCAGGCTGGCGATGATCAGCGCGGTCAGGAGACCGGCGCGGCCGCGCCGGCGCAGGGCATACGCCGGCAAGGGGTGCGTTGCACTTGATGTCTTCCCTTCCTCCTTGTGTGGCAGTCTCCGGAGCGGCCCTGGTTGCCGTCGATGGGTGCATGGCCGCTCGGGCGCTGCCTCGTGCCGAGCATTATACGACAGACTGGCCGGAGGCCAAGTCACAGCGCCGGAGAACTTTGGGGCCCCGCGTAGGGG
Organism: uncultured Chloroflexia bacterium; assembly: GCA_963701775.1. Lineage (GTDB taxonomy): Bacteria > Chloroflexota > Anaerolineae > JAAYZQ01 > JAAYZQ01 > DAOQVR01. Next base: position 63,356 of record CAVPBH010000014.1, on the reverse strand, counting down.
TGGGTCCCCGTGCCCGCCCCAGGGCAGCCACGGGGGGGCAACCACAGGGGGTTGCCCCTACCGTCGGAACTCAAAACCCCGCCCTCCTCCGTCCCAGGAGAAAGCCGGCCGCCAAGATTGCGGCCACGGCCGGGAGGATCAGCGCGCCGGGCCGCCCACCTCCCCCGAGCCCGCCGGCCCCACGCCGCACCATGCACGCATACCGACCTCGGTAATTGTTTCCAGGAAAAAACGTGACCCTCACCCGCCCCCCCGTGCTGAAGACAGCACGCACCACGGCCGGAGACGCCCGGAAGCCCCGGCGACCCTCCCGGTCCGCATCGACGACGAGTCGGCAGGGTGGGTGCGCACCTCCGCGCCGGCCTCCAACGAGCGCGCCGCCGCCGAGACCCAGGATCCCTACCAGGACGCCCTCGGCAATCCAAAATCCGCAATCCAAAATCCAAAATCACCTTGACCCTCTGACTCCCCCGTGCTAGAATCTTCCCGAAAAGGCCCTGACTTGAAGATCCCACTGCGTGAATACCGCGCGCTCCTCGCCCGCTACCTGGCGCCGCAGTCCTGGCAGGTGCTCCTGCTCGCCCTGCTCCTCTTCGGCAGCATCGCCCTCCAGCTCGTCAACCCGCAGATCATGCGCCGCTTCCTCGACTCCGCCCAGGCCGGCGGGGCCATGCCCGGCCTCATCCGGCTGGCCCTCCTCTTCCTTGGGCTGGCCCTCGTCCAGCAGGTTCTCTCCGTCGCCGAGGTCTATGTCGGCGAGCGCGTCGGCTGGGCCGCCACCAACGCGCTTCGGGCCGACGTGGCGGAGCACTGCCTGCGCCTCGACCTCTCCTTCCACAACGCGCACACACCGGGCGAGATGATCGAGCGCATCGACGGCGACGTCACCGCGCTCACCAACTTCTTCTCGCAGTTCGTCGTCCAGGTCGTGGGCAACGTCCTGCTGTTGGCCGGCATCCTGGTCGCGCTCTTTCTCATCGATTGGCGCGTCGGGCTCGCCCTGGCGCTCTTTGCTCTGATCACCTTGCTCGTCCTGGCCCGGTTCCGCGATATCGCCGTGCCGCACTGGAAGGCAGAGCGGCAGGTCAGCGCCGAGCTCTTTGGCTTTCTCGAGGAGCGGCTGGCCGGCACGGAGGACATCCGCGCCAACGGCGCCGAGCGCTACGCCATGCGCCGCTTCTATGTCCTGATGCGCGACCTCCTCCGCAAGTCGCTCAAGGCCACCCTCATGTTCAACATCCTCTTCAACGTTTCTTTCTTCCTCTTCGCCCTGGGGACGGCCGCTGCCTTTGGCGTGAGCGCTTATCTCTTTGACAAGCAGATCCTTACCCTCGGCACCGTCTACATCGTCTTCTACTACTCGAACATGCTTCAGCGGCCCATCGAGCAGATCACGCACCAGATGGGCAGCCTCCAGCGCGCCGGCGCGGGGCTGGTGCGCGTGCAGGAGCTGCTGCGCACGCAGAGCCGGCTCCGGGAGGGGGAGAGCAGCGTCCGGCTGCCCGAAGGCGCGCTCGCCGTTGACCTTCGGGGCGTCTCCTTTGGCTACGCGGACCAGGCGGCGTCCGGCGACGCCGCCAAGGACCTGGTCCTGCACGACCTCTCCTTCCGGCTGTCACCGGGCAAGGTGCTGGGGCTGCTGGGGCGCACCGGCAGCGGCAAGACGACCCTCACCCGCCTCTTGCTTCGGCTGTACGATCCCGACTCGGGCCAGGTGTGCTTGGGCGATGCGGACGATCCCGCCGACGCCCGGTGCATCCCCCTGGCCCACCTGCGCCGGCGGGTCGGCATGGTCACGCAGAACATCCAGCTCTTCCACGGCACGGTGCGCGACAACCTGACGCTCTTTGACCCGGACGTGCCCGACGACCGGATCAGGGCCGTGATCGCCGGCCTGGGGCTGGAGGAATGGCTGGCCTCGCTGCCGCACGGGCTGGATACGCTGCTCGAATCGGGTGGCGGGGGGCTCTCGGCCGGCGAAGCGCAGCTCCTGGCCTTCACGCGCATCTTCCTTCGTGATCCCGGGCTGGTCATCCTGGACGAGGCCTCGTCGCGCCTCGACCCTGCGACCGAGCGGCTGGTCGAGCGCGCGGTGGAGCGCCTGGTGCAGGGGCGGACCGCGATTGTCATCGCGCACCGCCTTCAGACGGTGCACCGCGCCGACCAGATCCTGATCCTGGAGTCGGGGCGGATACAGGAGTGGGGGGAGCGGGCCGCGCTGGCGTCCGATCCCGGCTCGCACTTCTACCACCTGCTCCGGGCCGGGCTCGAGGAGGTCCTCGTATGAGCGCCGGGGTGCGGAAGGCGGTGCCCGGTGGGGCCGGAGCGGGCGCAAAGGAGCGTCCCACCTGGTGGTACGTCCTTCGCCTCATCCGTTTCCGGCCGTGGCTCTACTTGGCCCTCGGCATCCTTGAGACGCTCTTCTTCGGCGTCTTTCCACAGCTCGTGGGCTGGGTCATCTACACCTTCTTCAACATGCTCGCCGGCGAGTCGACCGTGGGTCTCGGCCTCTGGTCCCTGATTGCCCTGCTGATCGGCCTGGCGCTCGCGCGCGGCATCGCCATCTTTCTCGACGTGACCTGCTACGCCAATTTCCTCTACTCGGTGGCGGCGCTGCTGCGGCGCAACGTCTTTGAGCACATCCTGACCCGGCCTGGGGCGCGCGCGGTGCCCGAATCGCCCGGTGAGGCAATCAGCCGCTTCCGCGAGGACGTCGACGAGATCTCGGGCTTTATGGCGGAATCCATCATCCTGGCCGGTTTCGGACTCTTTGCGCTCGTGGCCGTGATCGTCATGCTGCGCATCGACGTGCGTATTACTCTCTTTGTCTTTCTCCCGCTGGCCATGGTCGCCATCGTCGTCAACCTGACGCTGAGCCGCATCGAGCGCTACCGGGAGGCGTTTCGCAAGGCGACCGGGGCGGTGACCGACTTTATCGGGGAGACCTTTGGCGCAGTGCAGGCGGTGCAGGTTGCGGCCGCCGAGGGGCGCCTGGTGGGCCACTTCCGCCGGCTGAACGAGACGCGCCGGATCGCCGGGCTGAGGGACCGGCTGCTGACCGAGGTGGTCAACTCCATGTTCCGCAATACGGCCAACCTCGGCACCGGCGGCATCCTCCTCCTCGCCGCCGGCCAGATGCAGGCCGGCACCTTCACGGTGGGCGAGTTCGCGCTCTTTGTCTACTACCTGGGGTTCGTAACCGACTTTGCCGGGTTGGTCGGCGAGCGGTGGGCCTGGTACAAGCGCACCGGCGTGTCGGTCGGGCGCCTGCTGGCACTTCTGCAAGATGCGCGTCCCGAGAAGCTGGTCGAGCCGCACCCGGTCTACCTGCACGGCGAGCTGCCGGCCGTGCCCTACCAACCCAAGACGGCGGAGCACAGGCTGGAGGTGCTCGAAGCTGCCGGCTTGACCTACCGCTATCCTGGCTCGGAGCATGGCATCGAGCGGGTAGACCTGCGCCTGGCGCGGGGCGGGTTCGTCGTCATCACCGGCCGGGTCGGCTCGGGCAAGACGACGCTGCTCCGAGTGCTGCTCGGGCTGCTGCCGCGCGACGCGGGCGAGATCCGCTGGAACGGCGCCCCGGTCGCGGACCCGGCAGCGTTCTTTGTCCCGCCGCGCAGCGCCTACACGCCCCAGGTGCCGCTCCTCTTCAGCGAGTCGCTGCGCGACAACATCCTGATGGGCCTGCCCGAAGACAGGGTGGGGCTGGATGCGTCGCTGCGCGCGGCCGTTCTGGAGCAGGACGTGGAGGAGCTTCCGGCCGGGCTGGATACCATGCTCGGCGCCAAGGGCGTCAAGCTCTCGGGCGGGCAGCGCCAGCGGGCTGCGGCCGCCCGGATGTTCGTGCGCGAGCCGGAGCTGCTCGTCTTCGATGACCTCTCCTCGGCGCTGGACGCCGAGACCGAGGCGCTCCTCTGGGAGCGGCTCGCGGAGTGCGGCACCGGCGGCGACTCGCGCACCTGCCTGGTGGTGTCACATCGCAGGCCGGCGCTGCTGCGGGCGGACCAGGTCGTATTGCTCAAAGAGGGACGCGTCGAGGCATCGGGCACGCTGCAGGAGCTGCTGCAGACGTCCGAGGAGATGCGCCGCCTGTGGCAGGGCGAAGAGGCCCCTCCCGGAGCCGTAGCATAGGGCCTTGTGCCCGTCCCGACGCCGTAGCTGTAGGCCGGGTTTCCGTACCCGGCCCCCGTCTGTAGGCCGGGTTTCCATACCCGGCCGCCGTCTAGTCCACTACCTCGAACCGCACCTCCAGCAGCGGCAGGTTCACCTTCGGCCGTGACGAGCCGCAGCCGCTCATTCAGCAGGGCATCGTGGTGGAGGTGCACCACGGTATCCAGGTCCAGCGATGGGATCAGCGCGATCCCCCTCCGGCCCCGCCGTTCCACCAGTACCCCTTCGCCCTCCCACTCGGGGTGCAGCATCAGGTACACCAGCGTCCAATGCCGCCGGGCCAGCCGCTCGGTCGCGCGCACCGTGCCTACCACCGCCATCGTCGCCCCCACCCTCTCCGTCATCTCCTGGGCAGTGAGCTGCCCTCGGCCGGCGAGGTGGGCGCGGAGCTGCTGGTGCGTCACCAGGTCCAGGTAGCGGCGCAGCGGGCTGGTCGCCTGTACGTAGGCCGCCAGCCCCAGCCCGGCATGCGGTACGGGCGCCGAGCCGTACTGGCTGGGCCGCAGGCGCCCGCGCATCGCGTACATGCCGGCCAGGTCGCCGGGATCCCATGATGTGACCGGCGGGCCTCCGGCATCGTCGACGGCCGGCGGGTCTTGCGAGGTGAAGGGCAGCGGCAGGCCGCTCTCCTGCCCGAGGCCGGCAATCGCCTCCCCGGCCATCAGCATCGATTCCATGACCAGGTCGCGGCTGCGCAGCGAGACCAGGGGCCGGATTGCGACCTCGCCGCCGCCGGCGTGGATCTGCACTTCGGGCAGATCGATGAAGAGGGCGCCCTGGGCGCGCCTGCGCCGGCGGTGAGCCTCGGCAAGCGCCCACAGCGAGGCGAAGGGCGGCTCGGCCAGCTTGGTGTCGGCCTCTTCGTACGTCAGTCGCGTGACGCGCACCCAGCTTGGCCCGTACTCGGCCAGGCGCACGCGCCCGTGCGCATCCATCTCCAGGCAGAAAGACAGGGCGGGCGACACCTCCGCCAGCCCGAGCCCCAGGGAGTCTACGACGCCCTGGGGCAGCATACGCACCGGGCCCTCCGGCAGGTAGAGGGTGGCGCCGCGCGCACGCGCCTCGACGTCCAGCGGCGAGTCGATGGGTGCGAGTGCGGCCGCGTCGGCCACGTGCACCCAGAGCCGGTCTCCGTCCAACCCGATCGCATCGTCCGGCTCCTGGTTGCCTTCGTCGTCGATGGCAAAAGCCGGCAGCCCCGTCAGGTCGATCCGCGCCTCCTCGGGCAGCGCCGGCACGTCCAGCGCCACCTGCGCGGTCGTCGCGCCCATGCGCTGCGGGTAGGGGTCGACCCACTCACTCCAGTGCCCCAGCTCCATCAGCAGCGCGTGGGCGCTCTCGCGCGTCTCGGCGCGCCTCATCTCGTGCAGCAGCCGGCTCTTCTCGCTCCGTCCCAGGGCCATGTCTTCGACCTCGCGCAGGTAGCGCGGGTCCACATGCGAGATGTCACCTGCCTTGGCGCCGGCGACGAACTCCGACCAGGCCTCTGCCTCGGCCGCGCGGGCTTGGCGCGTGCTGCGCTCGCGGGTGACCTCCTCCTGGGTGCGTGCCACGATCTCCTGGGGTGTCCCCCGGAACAGGAGGCCGTCGGCCACTAGCTGCCAGGCGGCCCAGGCGGTCGCCGGGGCGTACTCCCCGTAGGCCAGCTCCGCCAGCTCGGTGAGGGTTGTCTTGCCGCCGGCCAGCAGCTCCCAGGCGGTCTCGACGTCGCCGCTCACCGGCACCAGGTCCGCGAGCGCGCGTAGCGGTCCCGGGTGCAGCACGGCCACGTCCTTGCTGCGGACGCTCATGCGCTCGCCTCCGGGCAGCTCGATCTCGAGCACCTTGCCGACGTGGCGGACGCGGGCCGGCTTGTTCTTGAAGAGCACGAGGCTGTCGGGGTAGGGGACGGTGTCAGGCATGGGCCGCTCCTGTCTTATGCCTGCCGGAAGGCGGTCCAAAGCTGCTTGAGGCTGGGCCGCTTGCCATACATCAGGATGCCCATGCGGAAGACCTTGGCGCCGGCCCACAGGCTGACACCCAGCCCCATCACCAGCAGGACCAGGCTGATGGCGATTTGGAGCGATGGCACCTGCGCAAACCCCAGCCGCATGATCATCATGACCGGCGCGGTCAGCGGGATGTAGCTCAGCACGACCGCTATGGTGGCATTCGGGTTCGTAAAGATTACGCTGATCAGCATCCAGGGGATGACCGCGACGAGCGAAAAGATGCCTCCGATCTGCTGGCTCTCGCGCTGCGTGGTGCCCAGCGAGCCGGCCGCCGCCATGAGCGTAGCATACAGCAGGTAGCCCAGCAGGTAGTAAACCATGTACAAGAGCAGTGTCCCCAGCGTGAACCTGATGACGCCCACCAGCGCAAAGGCGGCCGTCGCCAGCGCGACCAGTGCGACAGCCGACCCAAGCCAAACAATCACCTGCAGTAGCCCTACCGCCCCGAGCCCCAGGATCTTGCCGGCGAGCAGCTCCGTCGGACTGATCGACGACAGCAGGATCTCGACGATTCGCCCTTCCTTCTCCTCGCTCACGCTCTCGAGCAGGTACCCCGACGTAGTAAAGATCGTGACCAGGAAGAGGATGGAGAAGGCGTAGGGAAGGACGAAATCGCCCAGCCAACTGAAAGCACTCTCGGTGCTCACCTCGCCCTCGGCATTCAGCGTGACCGGCTGGATGCTGAGAGCCCCGGTCGCCCGTGCCTGGATGTCCGGGTCGACCCTCCCGGTCAGAAGGTGATCGGCCAGAAAAGGCCGGATGCGGTCACTGTCGCCCGAGGTCATGGTCGCAAAGCCGCCCTTGGAGCCATAGACTGTGACTCGCCCGGTCTGCAGGAAATCCTGCGGCACGACCATATAGTTGTCGATCGTCTTGGCCAGCAGGTCCGCGCGCGCGGCCGTCTCGTCAGGATATGCCACGAACCGGCCGGCATACTGGGGTAGCTCCGCGCTGAGCAGCCCGCTCTGGTCGACATACCCCATTGGCTTGCTTCTGCCCGAGAACTGGGCTTCCAGTGCCTGCCCGACCTTGCCTCCGAAGAGAGAGCCGACGAGTAGGGCGACCAGCCCCAGCACCGGGAAGAGGATGGTCATGATGATAAAGGCGGGGCGGCGCAGGTTCACGACCATCTCCTGTGCCGCAACGGCCCACATCTTTTTCATTCGGCTCCCTCCACGACGCTGATAAAGATCTGCTCCAGCGGCGGCACCGCCACTTCAAAGCGCCGGATGGAGACACCGGCCTCCACCAGGGACCTCAGCACTGCCTGCGGCGTCACGTCGGGCTCCAGCACCAGCTCGTGCCCGTGATTGACCGCCCGCACCTCCCGCACGCCGGGTAGCGACTCGGGCAGCCTGTCACACTCGACGGCGACGGCATGCTCGGCGTAGCCGGCCTTGATCTCGTCCAGCGCCCCATACAGCACCACGCGGCCATGGTTGATGAGCAGGATGCGGTTGCACATCGCCTCGACCTGGTTCATGTCGTGAGTGCTGAGGATGATCGTCTTGCCGCGCGCCTGCTCCTCCAACAGGATCGCCTTTAGCAGCTCGGTGTTGACCGGGTCCAGCCCCTGGAACGGCTCGTCCAAAATGAGCAGCTCCGGGTCGTGCACGATGGCCGCCAGGAACTGCGCCTTCTGGTTCATCCCCTTGCTCAGCTCTTTGGTCTTGCGCTTGGCATAGTCCGCCAGGTCGACCCGCTCGAGCAGCACCATGGCCCGCACCCTGGCCTCGGCACGCGGCACGCCCTTCAGCACTGCCAGGTACACAAGGCACTCCAGCAGCTTGTAGTTCTTGTAGAGGCCCCGCTCCTCCGGCAGGTAGCCGATGCGTGCCTTGCTCGCCTCGCTGACCGGCTGGCCCAGCAGGACGATCCGTCCGCTGTCCGGCCGGAGGATGTCCATCATCATCCGGATGGTGGTAGTCTTGCCTGCGCCGTTGGGTCCCAGCAGGCCAAAGATCTCGCCCCGCCCCACGTGGAACGAGACACCGTCCACCGCCCGGACGTGGGCGTAGTGCTTCACCAGGTTCTCGACTTCGATCACTCAGACCTCCAAACGAACTACAGACGATGGACCATAGACGATAGACGACGGACGGCCAATCGTGGTCGGTGGTCTGTGGTCCATGGTCCTGCCGGCTAGCTCGACGCGCTGGCGCTTGCCGCGGCGGCCTCTTCCTGCTTGCGCTGGTACACCAGGTAGTAGAAAAGCGCAATCAGCTCCAGCCGGACGGGTGCCAGGATCTCCAGGTACGCGCCCCGGCGGAACGCCCCCCTGGGCTGGAACTTGAGAAGCTGCGTCCCCACCGCGTCCACCAGGTACCAGCCCTGCCGGAAGGCCCCCGCCGGCACGGCGGAGTAGAGCGAGTCGCCGAACTCGATGTCGATCGCCTGCCGGAAGGCGCCCCGAGGATGCGACGTCGCCAGCACCTCCTCGCCCGAGCGCATCTCGTACCGGCCGCCAAGCCAGCTCGTGCTCCGGATCGTCAGCTCCGCTCCCTCGGCCGAGTGGAACGTGGCGTCGCGCCGGAACGCCGGCACCGTCATCTCCCCCAGCGCCCCGCTCTCCATCTGAAACGTATGATGCGTCCTGAACATGCCGTCGACTACGACTTCGATTGCATCCGCCGCCATGCTCTCGCCCGACATCGCTGCTACCTCTCAGCTTCTGGGGGCTCGGCCTGGAGACCTTCGCCCGACGAGGCGTGCTTGGCCATAGAGGCCAGGCCCATCATCCCCCCCAAGTTCATGGTGTCTACGGCGCTCGACGGCACGATGATCATCGCGCCCTTTTCCTTCAGGCCCTCGAAAAGCATGTTCATGGCCCGCAGGTGCAGGGCGGTGGGATTCTGAGCATAGGCCACGCTGGCCCGGCTAAAGCTCTGGGCAATTTGTTCCTCGCTCTCTCCGAGGATGACGCGCGCCTGCCGTTCGCGCTCGGCTTGTGCGCGCCGGCTCATGGTATCCTCCAGGGCTTCGGGAATGATGACGTCGCGGATTTCCACCGACTGGACCGTCACGCCCCAGGCAGTGGTCCTGGCGTCGATGATCTTCTGGAGGTCGGCGTCCATCTTGGCACGGCCCACCAGGATGTCGGCCAGCTCCATCTGGCCGATGATCTCGCGTAGGGCCGTCTGAGCTGCCCAGGCGATCGCCGACCGATAGTTCTCCACCTCCAGTGCCGCCTTCTCCGCATCCCAGACCACCCAGAAGAGCACGGCGTCCACGTCGACGGGCACGGTATCTTTCGTAAGCGTCTTCTCGGCGTTGAAGGGCGTCACCATCACGCGGTGGTCGACCCATTTTGGGATCGTGTCGACGATGGGAACGATCCAGAAGCGCCCTGGACCTCTCAGGCCGGCGAACTTGCCCAGGCGCAGCACCACGGCCTTTTCCCACTGGTCGGCGATCTTGAATGCGAAGAGCAGGTACGTCGCCACCAACGTGCCGCCCAGGATGAGGGCGGCAACCCAACCATCTCCCAGGCCGGCCAGCTCTGACAGCCCGATGCCCAAGCCGATGGAGATCGCCAGGACGAGGAAGAAGAGCGCCAGCGAAACGCCGTTCGTCACCTTGGCCTGGCTCTTGGCCAGGTCTGGCTGCGCAGCTTTGCCTTTGCTTTCGGCTGCTTTCTTGGATGCCGGTACGACCATCATGTTCGATTGCCTCCTTCTCTTGGGCGCCCACTGGGGGCCGCCCCTACCAGCGGCCACGAGGGCCGTTTCTACTTGGCCTGTGATGCGGCGTGCAGCCGGTCCTGAAAGTTCTGCACGATCTCGGGCTCTCCGTAGCCCATGGCCACTGCTTCGTGCAAGAGCTGGTCGATCATGCTCTGCAGCTTGGCTACACGCAGGCGCTCGACCTCTTCACCCGTCAGGCGCGACGCGACATAGGTCCCGCGTCCCTGCTGGGTGGAGATGATCCCCTCCTGCTCCAGGTGCAGGTAGGCGCGGCCGACGGTGTTGTAGTTGATCCGCAGATCGGCGGCCAACTGGCGCATGGTCGGAAGCTGCTGGCCCGGCTGCAGGCTGCCCGTGGCGACCATCTGCCGGATGCGATCGACCAGTTGCATATAGATCGGTACGCCGCTTTCTAGATCGATCTCTATCTGCATCAGAATTGTCCTAATGGTCCTAGTTCAATTATATCAGTTCCCTGCCCACTGTCAAGTGGTCAAGTCGACGAGTACTCTACGGTCGCCCGACGGCCGGGAACGCGCGAAGCCCTGGGCTACAGGCGTGGGCTTGGCAATTTGATACCTGGGGCCAGTTGTGGTATAGTCAGGCCGCCGATATCATGCGCGATTGGCCCGGACTGTAATGCTGGCTGTAATCCCATTGTCCTAGACTTGATGAAGGAAATTCCGGGGAGTCGACAGCCGTGAGCCTTAGAATACTCTTTCTTGACAAGAGCAAAGTCTCGGCGGACTTGCTCGTGCCAAGCCTGGAACGCAAGGGCTACGAGGTGGCCAGCGTCCGCACGCTGAACCAGGCGCAGGGCCGCCTGGGCTCGTTCCGGCCGGACATTGTCTTCATCAACGTGGTCTCGTTTGGCCGCAGCGGGTGCAAGGTGTGCGAGGGACTACACGCCGAGGTCCCGGACGTGCCGCGCATCCTGGTGGTGAACAAGAGATGTGTCGACCCCGGCGGCAAGGACGACGAGTGTATCATCCATCCTTGCACCCCCCGTTCTCTGCTCTATCGGGTGGCCAAGCTAGCCAAGACCCTCATTGTGCGCGAGATGCGCGCCGGCCCGCTGACCTTTGAGCCGGGCACGCGCCGCCTGCACCGCTCCGAGCACACCTTCGTCCTTCGGCCCAAGGAAGCTGCGCTCCTCACCTTCTTCATGGAAAAGGCCGGCCGGGTGCTGACGCGGCTGGAGATCATCCACGCCGTCTGGGGGGCGGAATACGTCGGGGACACGCGTACGCTGAGCGTGCACGTGCGCTGGCTTCGGGAAAAGATCGAGGAGGATCCGCACCATCCCCTGCTCCTGCGCACCGTACGGGGTGTGGGATATCGCTTCGAGGCAAGCGAGAAGCTGGCCCAGCTCTAGCCCAAGCTCGACCCGCAAAGAAGAACGGGGAGGCCCATCCTGCTCGGCCCCCCCGTTCTCTCTTGTGAAGCCTAGCCCCTGGACCGGAGGTGTGGGAAGAGAATGACCTCGCGCAGAGTGTCCACGCCGGCCAGAAGCATGACAAGCCGGTCCACACCCATGCCGAAGCCACCGGTGGGCGGCATTCCATAGCTCAGCGCGGTGAGATAGTCCTCGTCGAGGGGATGTGCCTCGTCGTCGCCTTCTACAAGAGCGCGGCTCGTCGCAAGGAAGCGTTCTCGCTGGTCGATTGGGTCATTGATCTCGCTGAAGGCGTTGCCCATCTCGACGCCCCCGATAAAGAACTCGAATCGCTCGGTAACGCCCGGCTCATTGGGCCTACGCTTCGCCAGGGGTGAAACTTCGAGTGGATAGTCGTACAGGAAGGTCGGCTGCATGAGGTGGGGCTCGATGTAGTCGATCAGCGTCGGATCGACGAGCTTGCCCCAAAGCGCCTTGCGCTCTGGCGTGTAACCGCGGTCGACCATCGCCTGGTAGAGGCCGTCCGCGTCTGGATGTTGGGCATAGTCGATGCCTGTGTACTCCAGCACGGCGTCGCGCAGCCTCAGACGCCGCCAGGGCGGGGCAAGATCGATCTCCTGCTCTCCACGCCGGATCTTGGTGGTGCCCAGGGCGGACTGGGCGGCGTAGGCGACCATTTCCTCGGCCATGCTCATCACCTGCTGGTAGTCGGCATAGGCCAGGTAGAACTCGATCTGGGTGAACTCGGGGTTGTGCTTGAAGGAGATGCCTTCGTTGCGAAAATCGCGGCCGATCTCGTAAACGCGCTCGAGTCCACCGACGATGAGCCTCTTCAGGTACAGCTCATCCGAGATGCGCAGAAAGAGGTCCTGGTCGAGCTGGTTGTGGTGCGTCGTAAAGGGCCGCGCGGCTGCACCCCCGTAGATCGGTTGCAGGACCGGCGTCTCCACCTCGACGAAGCCACGCTCGTCGAGGTAGCGGCGCAATGCCGAGACGGCCCGCGCGCGGATGCGGAAGATCTCGCGTACGTCAGGGTTCACAGCCAAGTCGACGTAACGCTGCCGGTAGCGCTGCTCCTTGTCCGCGAAGGCGTCGAAGACACGTCCGTCCTTTTCCTTCACGACGGGCAGTGGGCGCAGCGCCTTGGCCAGCAGCTTCAGCCGGCTGGCCAGGACGGTCGCCTCGTGGGTGCGTGTCCAGAACATCTCGCCGGTGATCTCGACAAAATCGCCCAGGTCCAGATCGCGACGGTAAAGCTCGTACGCCTCCTCGCCCAGCAAGTCCTGCCGCAGGTAGACCTGTACCCGCCCCGACCCGTCTTCGATGTGGGCGAACGACGACTTGCCCATGACCCGGCTGCTCACGAGCCGCCCCACCACGGTTACGAGGGCCGGCCCGGCGCCCTCGGGCAGCGCTTCGAGGGCCTGGACGGCCTCGATCGCCATGTGGGTGCGCTCGGAGCGGGCGGGGTAGGGATCGATGCCGGCAGCCTGGAGCCGCTGCAGCTTCTGGCGGCGCTGCTGTTCTTGGTCGCCCAACTGGTCTTCAGACATCCGTTGCTCCTTCCACCAGGGCTGCGCTGGCAGGGGGGCCAGTGTCGCCGGTCCTATTCCAGCCGCAGGATTTCGACCTCGATGGGTCCGCCCGGGGTTTGGAACGTTACCCGCTCCCCTGGCCTGTGACCCATGAGTGCCCTGCCCAGGGGCGACTCGTTGGAGATGCGGCCCTGCCCCGGGTTGGCTTCGGCCGAGCCGACGATCGTGTAGGTCTCGGAGTCAAAGCCGGCCTCCACCACCGTCACGCGAGTCCCCAGTGCGACTTCGTCCTTGTTGCCGTTCGGTTCGATCATGACGGCGCTCTTTAGCAGCCCTTCGATCGTCCGGATGCGGCCTTCGAGAAAGGCCTGCTGGCGCTTGGCCTCCTCGTAGCCCGCGTTTTCCATCACGTCGCCGTCCATCTTGGCTTCGCGGATGGCGCCCGCCACCTCGACACGGCGCACGGTTGTCAGGAGCTCGAGCTCTTCTTCTAGCTTCCTCCGGCCTTCTGCCGTCAGGAAGACCTCTTGCAGTGTCATGTCTTGTCCTTCACCTCACAAATGACCATTCGCCCAGGCGGCTCTCGCGCCCGACTGGAACGTCCCAAAGCTGGTATAGCAAAAAGAGCGCCTGGAGCGGATCGCTCCAGGGGCCCTCACTAACAAAAGAACTGAGAGCCCGGCTCTCAGTCAGATATGCTCGTCACTTAGTATACCCAGGATGGAGAAAAGTGCAAAAATCAGAGGGGGCCGAATCGGGGATGCCGAGCGGCCGGCGCCCCGCGCCTGCTCCGGCTATCCCGGAGGCGGCGCAAGGCGACTGCGCTCGAGGTACTCGTTCAGCATCTCGACGCTATAGCGCCGGTGCCCACCTGGAGTGCGGTAAGGGACGAGGAGGCCCTGCTGCTCGATCTTGCGCAGCGTGAAAAGGCTGACTCGCAGGTACGCCGCCGCCTCCTTCGCCGTCATAAGCCCACTGGTCTGTTCCATGCCAACCTCCCGCTTGCTCCATCCGGTGGCAGGGCCTGCTTGCGCCGTGTGCACCGCCCGGAGACCATCAAATCCCGTTTGAAACTCGCTAGAATCAGTTTAGCACGTTGCGGCCCGCCCCGCAATCGGCCTCAGGGAGTATATTGGGGGCTAGACCCTTGGACCCCCCAAGGCCTATGTTTGTCCCGCGTGTGCAGATCAGGTACAATCGGTCCACAGTTGCCGGCACTCGGCGCAGGCTGCCCAGAACGAGGGGACGAATGTGGTAGAGACCGACCCGGGCCTCCGGGCCAAGACTGAAGTCGTGAGCCGACGGCTGCTGGCAGCGTATGGGCAGCCGGATTGGCGCTCCGGACTCGATCCCCTCTCGGAGCTGGTGAGCACGATCCTCAGCCAGAACACGAGCGACACCAACCGCGACGTGGCCTTTGGCAGGCTCAGGGCGCGTTTTGTCACCTGGGAAGAGGTCCGCGATGCCGACCCCAGTGCCGTCGTGGACGCGATTCGCCCTGCCGGCCTCGCCAACCAGAAGGCCCCGCGCATCCAGGAAGCGCTTCGCTTCATCACGCGCGAGATGGGCAGTCTGACCCTGGACTTGCTGGCCGAATGGCCGGTGGAACAGGCCCGCTCGTGGCTTTCTTCCATTCACGGCGTGGGACCGAAGACGGCGGCCATCGTGCTTCTCTTTTGCTTCGGCATGCCGGCCTTCCCGGTCGATACCCACATCCATCGCGTCACGCGCAGGCTGGGCCTCATCGCTTCCAAGGTCTCCCGCGAGCAGGCGCATGAGCAGCTCGCCGCCCTGGTCGATCCGGCCGACTACTACTCCTTTCACCTGAACCTCATCCGGCATGGGCGGCAGGTGTGTGCCAGCCGGGCTCCTCGCTGCCAGATCTGCACGCTGCGCGATCTCTGTGACTACGCGGCCGGCGGCGCGAGCGTCTAGGTCGACAGCCTGGCGGAAGGAGAGCGAGGCGCTTGCCTATCCGCCTCTCCTGCGATATACTCGTGCCGGGTTGGCATGATGATCATGGGCGGGACTATCTATCTGGCCGACAACCTGGATGTGCTGCGCACCCTTCCCGAGGGCTCCGTTGACCTCATCTACATCGATCCGCCCTTCAACACGGGCAAGGCCCAGCAGCGCACCTCCTTGCGCACCGTGCGCTCGGCCGGCGGCGATCGCACCGGCTTCCAGGGACATCGCTATCAGACGACCCTCCTCGCCAGGCACTCGTTCGAAGACGCCTACGAGGACTATCTCGCTTTTCTGCGGCCCCGGCTGGTCGAGGCGCACCGGGTGCTCGCTGACCGCGGCTCCCTGTACGTGCACCTTGACTACCGCGAGGTGCACTACACCAAGGTCGAGCTCGACGCGATCTTTGGCCGCGCGTGCTTCATCAACGAGATCATCTGGGCCTACGATTACGGGGCGCGCACGAGGAAAAAGTGGCCTCCGAAGCATGACAACATCCTTCTCTACGCCAAAGACCCGCATGGCTATGTGTTCAACTATGACGAGATCGAGCGGATTCCCTACATGGCGCCCGGGCTCGTCGGTCCGGAGAAAGCGGCGCGCGGGAAGCTGCCCACAGACACATGGTGGCACACGATCGTGCCGACCCATGGCTCAGAGCGGACGGGCTACCCGACGCAAAAGCCGCTGGCGATCGTGAAGCGGATCGTGCAGGCTTCGTCTCGCCCGGGTGACCTGGTGCTCGACTTTTTCGCTGGCAGCGGCACGACCGGTGCCGCCTGCCTGGCTCTCGACAGGCGCTTCGTGCTCGTCGACAACAACCCGCAGGCGTTGGAAGTCATGGGCAGGCGCTTTGCCGGGATCGACGGAGTTCACTGGGTCGGCTACGTGCCGCCCGCAGGAGCCTAGCCCAACCGGCGCCCCGGCCTGCGGCGCGATCGCCGGAGGGAAACCGGCCACCAAGAGGAGAATGCAATGGACGCCAAGACGATCGTGACGAAACTGCACTGGCTGGGGCACGATAGCTTCCGGCTCGACGGCCCGCCCGTCGTCTACTTCGATCCCTGGAAGCTGCGCGGCCCGCTGCCGGCCGCCGATCTGGTGCTCGTCAGCCACGAGCATCACGACCACTGCTCGCCCGAGGACATAGACAAGGTGCGGGGTCCCCACACGCTGGTCGTCGCCAGCGCGGGCGCGGCCGCCAAGCTTCCCGGCGCGCTGATCGTCCGCCCCGGTGACACGCTGCAGGTGGCGGGCGTGCAGATCGAGGCGGTCCCAGCGTACAACGTGAACAAGTTCCGCGACGCGGGCGTGCCCTTTCACCCGCCCGAGGCCGGCCACGTCGGCTACATAATCACGGTCGACGGCGTGCGCGTCTACTTTGCCGGAGATACGGACCATATCCCGGAAATGAGCGGTGTCCGCTGCGACGTGGCCCTCCTGCCGGTAAGCGGCACGTATGCGATGACGGCGGAAGAGGCTGCGGCCGCCGCGCGTGCCATCGGGCCGCAGATCGCGGTGCCGATGCACTACGGCTCCGGGATCGGCACCACCGGCGACGGGCAGCGCTTCCGCGGGCTGTACGCCGGCGAGGTGGTTGTCCTCGACCGGGAATAGCATGCCGGGCTGGACTTGTGGTAGAATGGGCCAGAAGGCTCGGAGGTCTATTGGAGTGAACAGGTTCCGAACGCTTGCCGTGACGATGCTCATTGTGGGCCTGCTGGCCGGTTGCTCCAAGGAGCAGCGCGCCGGCCGCACGCCCGGCGCGGCAGGTGTCACGCCGGCGAGCACGTCCCTGCCGGACGGCACCTCGGCCCCGACGCCGACCGCGGCGACGGGCATGCCCAACGTCGGCGTGCCGGCGCAGGCCACCGCGCTTCCCCAGGTCTATACGGTCGAGAGTGGCGACACGCTGAGCTCTATTGCTGCCCGCCTAGGCATAGGTTTGGCGGCGCTCGTCGAAGCCAACGGCATCACCGATCCCAACACGCTCCAGGTGGGCCAGCAGCTCAAGATCCCCTCCTCGCAGCTTGCCACGGGACCGGTCGACATCCTCCTGCCCGACAGCGAGTTCGTCAACGGGCCGGCCTACGCTGGCTTCGACATCAGCGCCTTCTGCGCTCAGCAGGGGGGGTACCTGGCGGCATATACCGAGGTTGTCAACGGCACGCTCCTGACGGGCCCTGAGATTGTCGCCCTCACTGTGCGCGACTACTCCGTCGGCCCCCGGCTTCTCCTCGCGGTGCTCGAGTCGAAGAGCGGCTGGGTCTCGGGCGCCAAGCCCTCCAGCTACTATGCCATGGGCGACATGCGCAGCGGGAGAGAACTCCTGAGCCTGCAGCTTGCCTGGGCGGCCAACCAGCTCAACCAGGGCTACTACGACTGGCGTGGCAGGGGCATGTCCCCGCTCGACTGGGGGGACGGCACGGCCACGGCGTGCGCGCCGGCGCTCAATGCCGCGACCGCCGGCCTGCACTACTTCTACTCCTTGGGGGCGACTCGCGAGGCGTGGCTGGCCGATATCGGCGCTGCGGGTACCTTCGCCACGGCCTACCGCGCACTATTCGGCGACTGGGCCAGCTTCGTTGTCGAGCCCCTGATCTCCGCAGGCACCCAGCAGCCCGCGCTGAGCCTGCCCTGGGCGGCGGACGAGGAATGGTACCTGACCAGCGGGCCGCATGGGGGCTGGGGCGAGGGCAGCGCCTGGTCCGCCGTCGACTTTGTCCCGGGCGAGGGGTACCTTGGCTGCCAGCCGGCCGCCTCCTGGACGACGGCTGTGGCGGCAGGCCTTGTCGTCCAGAGTGCCGAGGGGCAGGTCAAGCTCGATCTGGACGGCGACGGGCACGAGCAGACCGGCTGGGTGATCCTCTACCTCCATGTCGGTCGCGACGGCCGCGTGCCCGTCCTCACCGAGGTGCGACAGGGCGACCGCATCGGCCATCCCTCCTGCGAGGGGGGCTTTGGCGACGCAACTCACCTCCACTTTGGCCGCAAGTACAATGGCGAATGGATCGCGGCCGATGGTCCGCTGCCGATGATCCTGGATGGATGGCAGATGCACTCGGCAGGCACCTCGTATGACGGCACCGCCACGCGCGGCGACCAGGCCCGCGAAGCCTGCGTCTGCCAGGATCCTGCGGTCAACGGCCTCAAAGCCGCACGCTAGGCAGACGCCGGTGGGGTCACCCTGCCGGCGGCCGGCACCCGGCAAGGCATCCGCCCAATGGACGTGATCTCCAGTCCCAAGAACCCGCGCGTCAAGCTGCTGCGCTCGCTGCGGATGCGCAAGTACCGTGAAGAGAGAGGGCTCTACCTGGTCGAGGGCATCCGAGTTGTCGAGGAAGCCCTCGATGCTGCCGCTCCCATCGAGACCCTCGTCTATGCCCCGGAGCTGTTGGTGAGTGAGCGGGCGCGTGCCCTCGTCGAGCGGGTGGACGCCTCGCTGCGCTTTGCGCTTTCTGGCGAGGTGTTCCGGGGCCTCTCGGAGCGTGAGGACCCGCAGGGCATCGCCGCCGTTGTGCGGCTCGAAGAGCACTCACTCGTCTCCATCCCGCTGGGCGAGGATCTGTTGGTGCTCGTCGCCCACGAGCTCCGCGATCCCGGCAACCTGGGCAGCCTGATCCGGACGGCGGACGCTGTCGGAGCGTCTGGCCTGGTGGTCGTGGGGCCGTCGGCGGACGTGTACGATCCGCAGACGGTGCGCGCAACGATGGGCTCGCTCTTTGCCGTACCGATCGTCCGGGTGGCCGGCGAGGCGGCGCTCCTGCCGTGGTACGCACAGATCCGAGCGATGGGCCTGCCCATCCTCATCGCAGCCACGTCGGCGCATGCCGAGCGCATCCACTTTGATGTGGACTATTGCCGGCCGGTCGTATTGCTGCTTGGCAGTGAGCGTCACGGCCTTCCGCAGTCGATGCGCGACACGGCCGATGTGCTGGTGCGCCTGCCAATGCGGGGCACTGCCACGTCGCTGAACGTGTCGGCCGCGGCGGCCGCCTTGCTGTACGAGATCATCCGCCAACGCAGGGTTGGCGGCTAGGCACCCGGTCCCAACGCCCCGGCGATTGCCTGCGCTGCCCAGGGGAAGACCATCGCTGCGGCACGCACCAGCCCCCAACAGCCGGCCATCATCATGTCCCCGTACGGAACGGCCAGATAGGGCTGCACCGGAACGTCACCGGGGACCAACTGCACCGGCTCGCCGGCCAGGAGCGCGCGCCGGGGGCCGGTTACGGCGACCAGGCCGGCGCTCGGCGGGGCCTCCTCCAGGCTCAGTGCTCCGTGGCCGTGCCCGGCATAGATCTGCTCGTTCGACATGGTGCCGGCAGCCAGTTGCTCCAGCATCTCCCGGAGCCTTGTGCCGTCGAGCATCCCGGTATGGTGCTCGAAGAGCCCCATCACCCGGCCACCCCGCAAGCGGAAGGCCAGCGTGTGCATGTTCCCCACATTCACCACGACGGCCTCCTGCGCGCGCCGCACAACAGGATCCTCCAGCGCGCCCAAGACCGCTGCCGGGGCGGTGTCCATCGCCAGGACCGGGCGATCGCCCGGCGCTGAAGAGGCTGCCGCCCGCAGGCGGGTCATGCTGGCGGGGATTCCCTCGCGTGGAAAAGCGAAGGAGCAGAGACCGAGGCCGCTCACCAGTCGATTGGCCAGATAGTTAAAGCGGAACCGGCGGTCGCTCGCGCCCGGCGGGGCCGCCCCGTGGTCAAACACCGCGACCGCGATCAGGTCTACCTCCCTCAGGTCAACTCCGAATTCCGCAAAGGCGCCTGCCAGCGCCGCATAGTCCAAGTCCTGGAGGCGCAGGCGGCGGACGCCCTGCAGGCCGGCCGCCTCGTCTTCGCTTACCAGGCGCACGCCCCTCTCTGCCACCTGTTCCAGGTCATCGTCGAGCGTGCGAGCGGCGTCGGGCGTGGCAAAGACGCGATAGCCTGCCCTGAGATGCTCGTCGACGGCCCAGCCGCTTGGCCCGCCGCCCATCGTCTCTCCGGTGAGCAGTAGACTGTCACCCGCGCGGGTCGCCGCGCGAACGGCACGCGCGATGAGAAGAGTAGGGGAAGGCATGACCATCTTGAGGGCGTTCTCGGGCTCCCGCTCGGTGTCGAAGAGCAGGATATCCTGCGTGCCTGTGCCCACGTCTACGGCCAGAATGCGCATTGCCGGGCCTCCATGTCGAGTCGTGGGCGGAGTATAGCACGCCGCGGGAGGCGGCCCAAAACTCCGGCGGGTGGTTGGCCTGAGCGCGCCCCGGATTTGGCGCCTATGCTCCGTGCTGGTATAATCGTCGCTTGCACAACCTAGGAAGGAATACGTCACCATGAGTAGCGATCTACTGCGATCAGTCGAAGAGCAGCAGCTCAAGCAAGATATCGGACTCAAGTCCGATAGGCCTCACCTCGGCGTGGGAGATGACGTGCAGGTCCATTTCCGGATCGTGGAAGGCGACCGCGAGCGTATCCAGCTCGTGCGCGGCACGGTCATCCGTGTCACCCGGGGCAGTGGGGCCAACGCCAAGTTCACAGTGCGGCGTATTGCCGCTCACGGCATAGGCGTCGAGCGAAGCTTCCCCATCCACTCACCGCGCATCGAAAAGATCGAAGTCCTGCGCCACGGACACATCCGCCGCGCCAGGCTCTACTACCTGCGCGATCGCCAAGGCAAGTCCACCCGTCTGAAGGAAAAGCGATAACCTTCGCCCTTGCCCGCACGGCAGACCTCACCAGACCTGTACCTTGAGCTGCGTCTCTGGGCGCAGGGTTTTCGTGTTGTGGCCGGCCTCGACGAGGCCGGCCGCGGCACGTGGGCCGGTCCCGTGGTCGCCGCAGCCGTGGTCCTCCCAGCCGGCGATCCCGATCTGCTCGCCCACCTGGAGGGGGTTCGTGACTCCAAGCAGCTCACGCCCGCTCGCCGGGAGCAGCTCCTGGCGCGCATCCAGGAGCACGCGCTCGCCTGGGGCGTGGGGGCGGTGCCGGCCGGCACCATTGACCGCGTGGGCATCGTAGCTGCCACCCGGCAGGCCATGGCCCAGGCCCTCGAAGGGCTGAGTCCGCCGGCCGAGGCGCTTCTCATCGACCACCTGCGCCTGCCGGCCGTGGCGCTTCCCCAGCACAGCCTGCCGCACGGCGACGCCCTGGTCCTCTCCATCGCCGCGGCCTCGATCGTGGCCAAAGTCTACCGCGACCGCCTGCTGCGGGCCTGCGACCGGTGCTTTCCGGGCTACGGCTTCGCCCGCCACAAGGGGTACGGCACCCCCCAGCACCGCGCGGCGCTCCGCGCGCTGGGTCCCTGCGCGCTGCACCGCCTCAGTTTTGCGCCGCTGCGGGAGAGGGCGGAAGGCCAGGCGACCCCCGCCTGTTAGCCCCCCGGCGCAACGGCCGCGTTCGAGTTGGTATGGGTGGGCGCTTGTCTCCGCGCTAGGCGTGGATCATCTTGCCAAAGACCCCGTGTGCGGCTTCGGCGATTGCCTCGCTCAGCGTCGGGTGGGCATGCACGCTGCGGGCTATCTCCTCGGGCGTCAGCTCCCAGGTGCGCGCCAGCACCAGTTCGGGCAGCAGCTCGGTCACTTCGGGGCCGACCATGTGTGCCCCGAGGATCTCGCCGCTCTCCTCGTCGGCGACGATCTTGACGAATCCATCGCGCTCGCCCAGGCCCAGCGCCTTGCCGTTCGCCAGGAAGTGGAACTTGCCGACCTTGACCTTGCGCCCGCGCTCGGCCGCCTGGGCTTCGGTCAGGCCAAAGCTGGCGACCTGGGGCTGACAGTAGGTGCAGCGCGGCATCGCCTCATAGTCGAGCGCATGCGTATCGGCGCCGGCGATCGTCTCGGCAGCCACGATGCCCTGGGCCGACGCCACGTGAGCGAGGGCGAGCTTGCCCGTCACGTCGCCGATGGCGTACACGCCCGGTACGTTGGTGCGCAGGTGGTCGTCGACGACGACGTTTCCCCGTTCCATCCGGACGCCTGCCTGCTCCAGGCCGAGGGTCTCGCTGTTCGGCCGCACCCCGATGGCGATGAGCACGCGCTCGGCCTCCAGCACCTGCTCTCCCTTCTTGTCACTCGAGACGCGGACTCGCACGCCGTCCGCCGTCGTCTCGATGCCTTCGACGCGGGCCGAGGTGAGCAGCTTCACTTTGCGCCGCTTGAAGGCCCGCTCCACCACGGCGCTGACCTCTTCATCCTCCAGTGGCAGGATCCGGGGCAGCATCTCGACGACGGTGACCTCAGCGCCGTAGGCCTGCCAGACGTGGGCGATCTCCATGCCGATCGGGCCAGCGCCGACGACGATCGCCGAAGCCGGGCGCTCCCGCAGGACGATGGCCTCGCGCGAGGTCAGGATCCGCTCGCCGTCGGGTGAGATGCCGGGGATCGACCGCGCCCGCGCTCCGGTCGCGATCAGGACATGGCGCGTCTGCAGCGTGCGGGCGCCGCCTTCGGCCAGGGTGACCTCGACGGCGCCGGGCGACCTGAGGTAGCCGCTGCCGGCGACCACCTCGACGCCGTTGGTGCGCATCAGCAGCTCGACGCCCTTGACGAGGCGCTCCGAGACCTTGCGGCTGCGGTCCACGGCGGCGCCATAGTCGGCCTCGAAGCCGCTCAGCTTGAAGCCGAACTCGGCGCCTTCGCCCAGGAGCGAGATCACTTCGGCGTTGCGGAGCAGGGCCTTGGTGGGGATGCATCCCCAGTTGAGGCAGACGCCGCCCAGCCTTTCCTTTTCGACCAGGGCGACCTTCAGGCCGAGCTGTGTCGCGCGGATGGCTGCCACGTAGCCGCCGGGTCCCGCGCCAATGATCGCCAGGTCGTACGTTGTCTCGCTCATAAGTTCTCCCTTCTGGCCGCCGCGGCCGTGCCCGCGAGGCGGCTCGCTAGATGTACAGGTCTCTCCTGGAATAGGTCAGGTACGCGCCCACCATGCTCACCACGATGATCGCCAGCGAGAGCCCGACGAAGATGGGGTCCAGCTTCGATTCGCGCAGGATCACACCCGCGTCGAAATACTTGAACGGAGACAGGTACTTGAGCCAGTCCAGGTCCTTGTTCATGCTCGCGATGATCGAAAGGAAGAAGGTGACCAGCAGGACAGAGACCGCCGCCGAGCCGGCCCGCCGGTATTGCTTCAGGGCGCAGCCCAGCAGGATCCCGATGGCCAAGAAGATGAGCACGATGATGAAAAGCGCCGCCATGCACAGCGCCAGGAACCGGTAGAAGGCCGCGTCCGGGTTGTACCGGAGCACGCTGGCGGCCGAGACGCCCCAGGTGATGAGCAGCAGCAGGATGCAGTTGACGAGCGCCGCCAACGCCTTGGCCGTCACCACGCGGCTGCGGGTCACCGGCAGAGTCAGGGAGAACTCGACGGTCTTGTCGCGCTCCTCTTTCGAGATAATGTCGCTGCCCCACATGGCGGCCGCGATGGCAAGGATCAGGGCGAAGTAGGCGAACATCACCCCGTAGAAGCCGCTGACCGTCGTCAGGTTGAACGCATCCATGCTAAAGGCCGCGAGCAGGGCCGGGGGCATGGTGTCCAGGATCTTGAGCATCTCGGGGTTGCCATAGTACGCCTGGAACTTGCTGACTCCGACCATGATGAACAAGGCCACGATGACGCCCCAGATGAGCAGCGATTTCAGGTTTGCCTTCAGCTCACGCAGGAATATGTTCATCTTGTTGCCTCCTCACACCACGGAGGGGATGTCCCTCCTGGCGTAGCGCAGATAGCTGCCCACCAGAGAGATCACGATCACTGCGACACTGATCAGCACCAGGGGCACGTCAAATGCTCCGTTCTGAAGGATGTAGCTTGCATCAAAGTGCTTGAACGGCGTGAGCTTTTCCAGGGCACTTTCGCCCAGCATGTCGCCGAATGCGGCCAGGAGGTACATCCCAAAGGCAAGCCCCATCGCGTACGGCGTCACGCTCCGGATCCGCTTCACCAGCAGCGAGATGACGAGGCCTACCGCCAGGAAAAAGAGCTGGAAGATCGCGCAGCCGGCCAGCAGCAGCAGGATCGGGCCAGTCTCGTAGGTGTGGCTCCCTTTGAAGACCTGGATGAAGCCGAAGGTGCTGAGCCAGAGGACGACGTCGGTGATAGCCAGGGCGCACAGCGCCGCGAGCAGCTTGCTCGTCAGGATCTGCGGGCGTCCCACCGGCTTGGCCAGAAGGAAATCCGCCGTCCATTCTCTCTCTTCGATCGAGACCAGCGCGAACCCATAGTTTGCGGCCTGGATCGCCAGACAGATCTGGACAAAGAGAAAGATCAGGCCAAAGTAGCCCGGGACCGTAGAGAGGTCCACGCCGCTCATGCCAAAGGCCGCCAGGAGCTGCGGTGGGAACTTGCTCATCATTTCGTTCAGCAGCGCTGCATCCTCGGCGAACCCGGAGTAGAGCGAGCCGAACACGCCGATCAGTGCCGCGATCGACAGCGACCAGGTGACCACGGACTTGCCGTACATCTTGAGCTCGTGCAGGAAGATGTTCTTTCTCATGGTCGTCCCCTACTCGTAGTAGTGCAGGAAGATCTCTTCCAGGGTCGGCTCCTCGATCGTCACGTCCGAGACCGTGATGTCGCCGATCTTGTGCAAGACCGTGTTGATGTCGCCTTTGTAGAAGAAGCGCACCGCGCCGTCGCCCTGCTCCAGGTTGGTCACGCCGGGCATGTCGAAGGTGGCGGCATCGAGGCCCGTGGCCTCCACGCGCACCTTCTTGTAGTTGCTCTGCTGCAGGGTGCGGATATCGGCGATTTCGACGATGTGGCCCTCTTTGATGATGCCGACGCGGCTGCACAGCCGCTGCACTTCGCCCAGGATGTGCGAGGAGAAGAACACGGTCACTCCCCGCCGGTTCTCCTGCCGGACGAGCTCGAAGAAGTTGCGCTGCATCAGCGGGTCGAGGCCGGCAGTCGGCTCGTCCAGGAAGAGGAGCTTGGGCTGGTGCAGGAGCCCCTGCACGATGCCCACCTTCTTCCTGTTGCCGTACGACAGGTCCTGGATGCGGCGGTGCAGCTCCAGCTCCATCAGCTCCGCCAGCTCGTGCATGCGCTGCGTGCAGTCCCTGTTATAGAAGCTGGCCGAATACTTGAGCAGGTCGATGACCCTCATCCGCTCGTAGTAAAAGACCTCCGAGGGCAAGTACCCGATGTCCCGCCGGATCTCGGGCCCGTGCTTGATGCAGTCCTTGCCAAAGACGGTGGCGCTGCCTATGGTGGGATAGATCAGCGACAAGAGCAGCCGGATCGTGGTCGACTTGCCCGCGCCGTTGGGCCCGATGAAGCCAAAGATCTCCCCCTCGTCCACGTGGAAGGAGACGTCCTCGATGCCCCGCGCCTTGCCGTAGAACTTGGTCAGATGACTCACCTCGATGATGCTCATGACGACACTCCTTTGCAGTCGACTTCCTTTCGCCAAGAACAGGCGGCCCCCCCTGGGGCCGGACACCATTCTACCACCAAGCCCAAGCCTGCCAAATCTGGCACATGGTTTCTCTGGCTCGAGGTGATGGCCCAGCAGAGACCCTTCGCTTCGCTCAGGGTGACAGGACCAGGGGAAAACTGGGCGCACTGCCTGACCTGTACGTGGCCCTGCTCGCCCTTGTGCATGGGCTTGCGCTCCTGCGGGAGAGATGGCATACTAGGGCCTACGGAAGCCCATGCAGGCCAGGGCATCCACCGTGCTGTGGAGGGAAGAGTGCCTAGAACCCGGAAAAAGGACCAGGATGGCGGGCCCAAGCTCGCCAGCCTGGACGACCCCAGCCTATACATCAACCGCGAGCTGAGCTTTCTGCAGTTCAACCTGCGCGTCCTGGAAGAGGCCCTGGACACGCGCCACCCCCTGCTGGAGCGGGTCAAGTTCCTGTCGATCTTCTCCAGCAACCTTGACGAGTTCTTTATGGTGCGCGTCTCGGGCTTGCGCCGGCAGCTTACGGCGGAGGCCGTCGAGGCGCCGC
This sequence comes from uncultured Chloroflexia bacterium, assembly GCA_963701775.1. Classification (GTDB taxonomy): domain Bacteria; phylum Chloroflexota; class Anaerolineae; order JAAYZQ01; family JAAYZQ01; genus DAOQVR01. The sequence continues at coordinate 37,680 of CAVPBH010000014.1, read as the reverse complement.
CCGACGGCACGTCGCCCGCGGAGCAGCTCCGCGCGATCCGCCAGGTGCTGCCGCCGCTGCTGGAGCGGCACTCGGCCTGCTGGCACACCGACCTGCTGCCCAAGCTGGAAGCGGAGGGCATCCACGTCCTGCACTACCCGCAGCTCAAGAGCAAGCAGCGCAAGCTTCTCCGCAAGCACTTTGAGCGGGAGATCTTTCCGGTGCTCACCCCCCTCGCCCTGGATCCCACCCACCCCTTCCCGCACATCTCCAACCTGAGCATGAACCTGGCCGTGGCGCTGAGCGACCCGCGCCACGGCGAGCGGTTTGCCCGCATCAAGGTCCCGCCGGTCTTTCCGCGGCTGCTGCGCATCCCGAGCGAGGAGAAAGCCGACAGCTACGAAAGCCTGGGGCTGATCAAAGAAGCGGCCACGAACTTTGTCTGGATCGAAGAGGTGATCGCCGCCAACCTGGAGATGCTGTTTCCCGGGATGGAGGTGCAGGCCGCCTACCCCTTCCGCGTCACGCGCGACGCCGACCCCGAGATCGAGGAAGACGAGGCCTCCGACCTGCTGCCCGCCATCCAGGAGAGCGTCCGCAAGCGCTTTTTCGGCTTTGCGGTCCGGCTGGAGATCGACGACGCCCTGCCGGAGCCGCTGCGGAACATCCTGGCGCGCAACCTGGACCTGGCACCCTTCCAGGTCGACGCCAGGCAGGCGCCGATGGGCATGGCCGATCTGATGGAGCTGACGAAGATCGACCGTCCCGACCTGAAGGACGTCCCCTTCCAGCCGGCGACGCCCCCCGTCCTCACCACGGGCGAGAGCATCTTCTCCGATCCTGCGCCGACGAGACCTGCTGCTCTACCATCCCTACGACAGCTTTGCGCCGGTGGTGGGCCTGCTGCATGAGGCCGCCGACGATCCCGACGTGCTCGCCATCAAGCAGACGCTGTACCGGGTGGGGCCCGATTCGCCGGTCGTCGCCGCGCTGATGAAGGCGCGCGAGAACGGCAAGCAGGTGGCCGTCCTGGTGGAGCTGAAGGCACGCTTCGACGAAGAGAACAACATCGGGTGGGCGCGCGCCCTGGAGCAGGCCGGCGTGCACGTGGTCTACGGCCTGGTCGGCCTCAAAGTCCACGCCAAGCTCCTGCTGATCGTCCGCCGCGAGCCGGACGGCATTATCCGCTACGTGCACATGAGCACCGGCAACTACAACGCCGTCACCGCGCGCCTGTACAGCGACGTGGGCTTTTTCACGAGCGACCCGGACCTGGCGGCCGACGTGTCGGACCTCTTTAACGTGCTGACGGGCTATTCGTACAAGCAGTCGTACCGCAAGCTCCTGGTGGCGCCTGACCTGATGAAGGGCCAGATCCTGGCGCGCATCGAGCGCGAGATCGAGCGCCACCGCGAGACGGGGGACGGCTACCTGGCCTTCAAGATGAACGCGCTCGTCGACCGGAGCTGCATCCAGGCCCTGTACCGCGCCTCGCAGGCCGGGGTCAAAGTCGACCTCCAGGTGCGGGGCATCTGCTGCCTGCGCCCCGGCGTGCCGGGCATCAGCGAGAATATCGCCGTCACCTCCGTCGTCGGGCGCTTTCTGGAGCACCCGCGCATCTACTACTTTCGCAACGGAGGGGACGAGGAGCTGCTGCTGGGCAGCGCCGACCTGATGCCGCGCAACCTCGACCGGCAGGGTGGAGCAGCTTTACCCGATCGAGGACCCCGATCTGCGCGAGTCGGTGTACGAGCACATCCTGCGCGTTCACCTGTTGGACAACATGCAGGCCCGGCGCCTGCTGCCGGACGGCCAATACGAAAGGGTGCGCCCCCAGGAGGGCGAGCCCGAGCTCAGCTCGCAGCTCTGGATGATCGAGCACCGCGGGCTCTGGAACGAGGAGTAGGCAGATGCGCGTGGCACTGATGGGCGATCTTCACGCCAACCTTCCCGCGCTGGAGGCGGTGCTGGAGCATGCGCGCCAGGAGGGCGCGGAGGCGACCTGGAACCTGGGCGACCTGGTGGGGTACGGGCCGTTTCCCGAAGAAGTGGTGCGGCGCCTGCGCGGCAAGTATGCCCTGAGCACGCTGGGCGGTTACGACCGGCAGGTGGTGCGCTTCAAGAAGCGGAAGGAAAAGTGGCACCGCAGCAAGGGGTTCGAGGAGTACCTGGCCCTGGAGTGGGCGTACGACCAGCTTTCGGGCAGGAGCCGCAAGTACCTGCGCTTTTTGTCGCGCGAGATCCGGATGCAGGTGCGCGGCAGGCGCGTGCTGCTGGCGCATGGCATCCCCGGTGCGGAGGATGGCTGCCTTGGCAAGGATGCGCCCGAGAAGCAGTTGGCCAAGCTCGCCGCCGAGGCGCAGGCCGACCTGATCCTGTGTGGCTGCTCGCACGAGCCGTTTGCGCGGCAGGTCAAGGGCGTGTGGATCGTCAATCCCGGCAGCGCCGGCCTGCCCACGGACGGCGACCCGCGTGCCTCGTATGCCATGCTCGACGTGGGCCCGGAGGAGATCCTGGTGTTGCACCACCGCGTCGAGTACGACGTGGAGCGGCTGGCGGCGGAGTTTGCCCACCACAAGCTGCCGGAGGTGCTGGCACGCATGTTCCGCGAAGGGCGGTCGCTGGAAGCCATCCTCGCTGACAGACCCTAAGGGTCTTCAAGACCCTAAGCCTGTTTTTCGCACCTTACAAACCGAATAGAGAGCAGAGCTTCGCTGATAGTGTAGCGGCGCCGTAAGCCAAGTGTCCATAGTTGGGCAGCTTGAGACTACGCCAGGATGACGCCGACCGAGATCAGGGGCACATGGGCCTTTTCTTTTACCCCAGCGCGTACCTTGCCCTTCCCGCGAGTCCGGGCCTACACCGTCGTTTTCTCCCTCCATGGAGGGGGTAACGCCAACGGCAGGTCCTGTCCGGCAGGCAGGAAGGGATGTGGCCAGCGCGGGAGCCGCAGTTCAGACAGAACCTGGGCCAGGACCGACAACAGGACGGCTTGCTCCTCGTCCACCGGCACCAGCCGCAGGAGACAACTGCCATCGACGCAGTGTGTTTCCACGACCTCCAGGCTTTCCAACTTCTCGATGATGCGCCGGGTGGTCATCTGCAGCCCGCCTTGGCGAGCTTGGCGCTCCAACACACTGTAGGCCAGCAAGGCCAGCATGTTGATGAAGCAGCATGGCCTCGATGCGTTCGTCCTTGTGGACATAGATGGGCGAGACCTGCAACTGGCTCTTGGTGACCCGGGCGCACTTTTCGACATCATCTTTGCGATGGTAGAGCGCCAACATCTCCTGGGGCGAGAGAGACCCATCGTTCGTGACCAGCAGGTAACGACCGTCCCGTGCATCACCTGGTATAGCGCCTCACGGTCTACCCGCCACCGCAGTCGAACCTGGCCTGGTTCGTCTTGGTTCGCCTTGGCGCGCATCAGCTTGCCGACCGGCGACGCTTTCAGCGTCACATCCGCTCGGCGCTGAACCGCCTTCACCGTTTGCAGCCGGGGCTGCCCGATCTTGGCCTCTACCTGGCGCAGGCTGTGGTGTAACGCCCTCAACTGCGTGGCCCGACTTTGCCGCACCGCGGTGCGCATCGGTCCGCTGAGCACGACCAAGCCGCGGTGGACGACCTGACGTGGCTGTCCTTCGGCTTGAAGGGCACCTGGCACAGCAGGCCATAGTAGCCTTGCGGCCCGTGGTCGGCAGTCAAAGGCTGGGCGTAGAACTGCGCATCAGATGGGTCCCAGACCAAGGCCTGATGGACCTTCTTGAGCAGTCGCAGCCCGGCCAGATAGCGCAGGTGATGGTCGTCGTAGGCCAGGGCCAGCTTGTCGTCCAGGTTGGCCCGGTCGCCGACGATGAGCGTCTCCTGCACCGAGCAGCCGGCCGCTGCAGCAGCCGCTTCAGGCGCTCCATGTTCTCCTGGACGGTCGCCATGTCGGCGGTACGGCCTGACCACAGTCCATACTCGACAGATGCGGCCATCGGGGGTCACGTTCAGCCCGACCTTGAACTTGCGCTTGTCCATCGGCGTGTTGTGGGCAAAGCCAAAGTCGACGTGCTGGCTGCCGGTGTAGGCGCCGTGCACGACGAACGCCGTCAGATCGTAGAAGATGACCGACAAGTCCAGGGCCAACTGCACGATCGCCCGGTCGATGACCTCTTGCCAGATAGCTTGGCAGTGCGGCTGGATGGCATCCAAGGTCCGAGCCAGCCGGTCATCGTTGAACTTGGCGGCCGGTATGCCCAGGACAGAGACCAGCACGGTGCGGGCCAGCCAGTCGGCCATCTGATAGAGGGCAACGGCAGGGTCAGCCGGTTGAGCACCAGGACCAGCGCCACCGTGCCATGATCCACCTCAGCCCGCGTTGGACAGTAGCGGTTGATGATGGCCCGCACCTGCAAGGTTTCCAGCAGGGCATACAACACGGGCAGGGCGCCGAGATGGCGCCGGAACTGGGCCCGAGTCACCAGGTCGACCAACTGAGCCAGGGTCAGTGCCCCGGTCAGGGCCAGACCGCGCCAGGCGAGCGACCCACACCGCTCGTCCTGGGCGCGCCGCCAGGCACAGTATCGCCGCCAGGCCCACTTGCGCCAACGACGCGGCTTGCCAGGGGAACGAGAAGCCGCTTCCCGGCTCATGGCGGAGCCTCGGCGCAGCGCGGGCAGATCAGACGCCGGTGCCTGATCGCCATGGCATCGCCTTCGGCTGCCAGCAAGAACACCAGGCAGGCGATGGCCCAAATGAGCCAGACCAGGATTTGCGTTCGCTTCGATTTTGTGGCAAAGTGCATCTGGAATCGCTCCGGCAGTTCGGTCTTCGCAACCAATACTTTGCCATCAAAGGAGCGATTCCGCTACTTCAGCTCTCTATTCGGTTCTTAATGTGCGAAATGTAAGCTTAGGGTCTATGGGGATCCGGCGGCCTACCCGTTGGGCACGTGGGTGCGGTCTCCGGCAACCATGGGTGCAGGCGCCGGGTGGGGAGGGGTGGGTGCACCCTAACTTTTTTGCCGGAAACAATTATCGAGGGTGCCCGGCATCTTGACGTCCAAGCCTTTCGGCGTATACTCCGGACCGGGAACCGGCGCCGTGGACACGCTGTCGCTCACTCATTTTCTGAATGCCCTATCGATGATCGCCCTGCCCATCGGGCTGGCGCTCTATCTCACCAGCCGCTGGAAGCTCTCCGGGCGGATCTGGCTCGCCGGCGCCGCCACGTTTCTGCTCTCGCAGGCCGGCCACGTGCCCTTTAACCTCGGGATGAGCGCCCTCCTGAACCGCACCTCGCTGGTCAACCTGCCCGCGGCGGGCCAGCGCGCGTTCAACGCCGCCTTCCTGGGCCTGAGCGCCGGCCTCTTCGAGGAGCTCTTTCGCTGGGGCATGTTCCGCTGGTGGCTCAAGGATGCCCGCTCGTGGCGCAGGGGCGTGCTGGCCGGCGCGGGCCACGGGGGAGCCGAGGCGATCCTCCTCGGCGCCTTGGCCCTGTACGGCTACCTCCAGCTCACTGCCCTGCGCGGCACGGATCTCTCGAAGGTCCTTCCCGCCGGCCAGGTCAGCCAGGCGCTCGGGCAGATCTCGGCCTACTGGTCGATGCCCTGGTACGACTCGCTGCTCGGCACGGTGGAGCGCCTTCTCGCGCTCCCCATCCAGGTCGCGCTGTCGGTGCTGGTGCTCCAGGCCTTTGTCCGGAGGCAGCCTGCCTGGGTGGCGCTGGCGGTGGCCTTCCACGCGCTGGTGGACGCGGCGGCGGTGCTGGCCCTGCCCCTGGGGGTCTACGTGACCGAAGCCATCGTGGGCGGGTTCGCGCTGGTGAGCCTGGTACTGATCTTACGCCTGCGGCGGGCGGAGCCGGCCCCGCCTCCCGCTCCGCTGCGGCCCGCTCCGCCGGCCGCGTTTGCTCCCACGCCGCTCGAAGAGACGCCGGAAAAGCTGGCGGACACTCGTTACGTGTAGGTGCGCATGATCCATACAGAAAACCTGACCAAGCAGTTCGGTACCATCCTGGCGGTCGACGGCCTGAGCCTCGACGTGCGCGAGGGCGAAGTCTTTGGCTTCCTGGGGCCCAACGGCGCCGGCAAGACCACCACGGTGCGCATGCTGACCAGCCTGATCGGCCCCAGCCGCGGGTCGGCGACTGTGGCCGGCTTGGAGGTCGGCCGCGACGATACCCACATCCGCCGCACCGTCGGCCTGCTCACCGAGACGCCCGGCATGTACGACAACCTGCCCGCCGAGGCCAACCTGCGGATCTTTGCCGCGCTGTACGAGGTGAAGACGTGGCGGCCAGGTCGAAAAGTACCTGCGCATCCTGGGGCTCTGGGAGCGCCGCAAGGACGCCGTGGGCACCTTTTCCAAGGGCATGAAGCAAAAGCTCGCGATCGCGAGGGCGCTGCTGCACGAGCCCCGCATCCTCTTCCTCGATGAGCCGACCGCGGGCCTGGACCCCGAAGCCTCGCACCTGGTGCGCGACTTCATCGCGGAGCTGCGCAAGGAGGGCCGCACCATCTTTTTGTGTACGCACAACCTGGATGAGGCCGACCGGCTGTGCGACCGGGTGGGCGTCTTCAAGACGCGCCTGCTGGTGGTGGACACCCCGACCAACCTGCGCCAACTCGGTCTTCGGGCGCAAGGTCGTCTTCCACCTGCGCGCGGCGGATGAGGCCTGGCGGCCCACTGCGCCGGTTACCCTTTGTGAAAGAAGTCCAGCTGGTGGAAAACAAGCTGGTGATCACCGCTCGACGATCCGGAGGCCCGCAATCCCGAGCTCGTGCGGGCGCTGGTGGGCGCCGGGGCGGACATCCGTCTTTGTCGGCGAGCTGCGCCATTCGCTGGAGGATGTGTACCTGAAGCTCGTCAAGAGCGTGTGAGGTTGCCATGAAAAAATCAGGACGATCATCCTCAAGGAATGGATGGAAGTTTTCAGGAACCGCATGGTGATCTTTACGGTGGCCTTCCTGCCGCTGCTGATGACCGCCATCCCGCTGGTCATGCTGTACAGCACGCGCGGCGCCGCGTCGGCGCGTCCTCCGGCTCGACACCGGAGCTGCCGGCAGAAGCGACCGGCCCTTGTCCCGGCCGGCCTGACCGGCGCCGACTGCTTCCAGGTTTTCCTGGTGAGCCAGTTCATGATGCTGTTTATGCTCATCCCGGTGGCGATCCCGGTCACGATCGCTGCCTACTCGATCGTGGGCGAAAAGACCACGCGCAGCCTGGAGCCCCTGCTTGCCACGCCCATTACGACGCTGGAGCTGCTGGTGGGCAAATGCCTTGCGGCGGTCGATCCCGGCGGTGCTGGCCACGTATGCCGCCTACGCCATTTTTGCCGTCGGGGCTCGCTGATCGTGACGAATAAAGCCCTGTTGCTGGCCTGCTTTGACGTGCGCTGGCTGATCGCCATCTTTATCGTCGGCCCGCTGATGGCCGTGCTGGCAGTCACTTTTTCGCTGATGGTCTCTTCGCGCGTCAACGACCCGCGCGTCGCGGAGCAAATCTCGATGCTCATCATCCTCCCGGTGTTGGCGGGCTTTTTCGGGCAGGTTTCCGGCCTGTTTGTCATGAACCAACAGGTCATCACGGTGGTTGCGGTGGTGCTGTTCGCTGTGGACGCGCTGATGGTCTTCCTGGCAACGCGCGTCTTCCAGCGCGAAGCGATCCTGACACGCTGGAGGTGAACCGATGAAAAAGCTCGGAGCTGGTCCTGCCGGTCGTGCTCTTCTGCGCCCGGCGCTCCCCCGGGGGCACTTGCCCAGGATGAGCGGGCTGACCCTGTAGCTGTCGCGCGATTGGGGCTACGGAGGGCTCAACGGCGACATCCAGGGCACGTTCTCGATGAAGGTCACCGGCCCGCCAGCCTGGCCCGGGTCGAGTTCTTCATCGACGACACAAGATCGGCGCGCACGTCCGCGCCCGTTCAACCTGCAGTTTGTGACCGACAACTACCCGGCGGGCGCGCACACGATGCGGGCCGCCGGCTTTACGGCGGCGGGCAAGAGCTCGCTCGCACCAATCGGCGCCACCTTTGTCTCCGCGTCGGAGAGCAACGGGCTATGGTGCGGATCGTCGTGCCCCTGCTGGCGGTCATCTTCGGGGCGATGCTCCTGACGTTTGTCTTTTCGCTGGTCACGGGGCGAAAAGCAAAACGCCTGCCGCCGGGCACGCCGCGCCAATACCCTCTGGGCGGAGGATCTGCCCCAAGTGCGGCCGCCCGGTGGCGTTTCCTGTTTTGGGGCTTAACCTGGTGGGCGGCAAGTTCCAGCGCTGCCCCTACTGCGGCAAGTGGAGTGTGTTCCGCCGGGTCCCGCTCGAGAAGCTGCGCGCCGCCGAGCAGGCGGAGGTGGAGCCGGCGGCGGGGCAGGTGCCCGCCGCGTCGGAGGAGGAGCGGCTCAGGAAGGAGCTGGACGACTCCAAGTACCAGGGGATGTAGCTACGGGCCGGGTATGGAAACCCGGGGTAGGGCCGGTATGACCCGGCCTACGGCTTGCTCCGCATCTGCCTTTGGGGTACAATCCTCTTGGTGTCGGAGCCTGGCGGACCGGGAGGGCGTATGGAGCTACGTGTCAGCGACGTCGAGCAGCTCAAGAAACGGGCGCGGAAGCAGGCCGCCGCCCAGGTGTTTGCCGGCGGCACGGCCGACCTGGCCGTGGACCTCGGGCCGCTGAACGGCTGCCGTGCGTCCATCAAGGCCGGCTACGGCCCCCTGAGCACGGAGCCCGTGGCGGTCGCCTGCGACCGGCTCATCTGGCTCCTGGACGGCCACGCGGAGGTCGAGAGCGCTTCGGGCCTGGTTACCCACCTGAGCCAGGGCGAGTCGGCGGTCCTTGCCGGGGGGTTCGCCTATCGCCTCGAGTTCCCCACCCTCACGCTCTACCTGTGCGTGGAGGCAGGGGCCTAGTCCGATGCTCGTCGCCGGCCTCGACATCGGCTCGCGCACCATTGCCCTGGTCGAATGGGACGGCCGTGGCGTCCGGCGTGCGGCCGTGGTCGACACCGGTACGGATCCTCTCGGCAACAGCCGGGCGCTCCTGGCCGGGCGGGCGTACGATCGCCTGGTGGCCACGGGCTACGGCCGCAACCTGGCGGCCGAGCGCGCCCTGGCCGGCGAGGTGATCTCGGAAATCAAGGCGTATGGCCTGGGCGCCGCGCATCTCTATCCCGATGCGGCGACGGTGCTGGATATCGGCGGCCAGGACAGCAAAGCGATCCACGTCGGGCCCGGGGGGCGTGTGCTGCGCTTTGAGATGAATGACCGGTGCGCCGCGGGCACGGGCCGCTTCCTGGAGAATATGGCCCACACGCTGGGCATGAGCGTGGAGGAGTTCGGGCCGCATGCGCTGCGCGCGCAGGGTGGGGCCGTGCGCATCTCTTCGATGTGCACCGTGTTTGCCGAGTCGGAGGTCGTCTCGCTGATTGCGCGGGGCGAGGACAGCCGGCGGGTGGCCCTGGGCCTGCACCAGGCGATGGTGGAGCGCGTGGCCGGCATGGTGCGGCGCGTGGGCGTGCGCGAGCGGCTGGTCTTTGCCGGCGGCGTGGCCCGCAACCCGTGCCTCCGGCGCCTATTCTCGGAGGCGCTGGGCGTCGCCCTGACGGTGCCCGAGAGCCCTCAGACGGTCGGAGCGCTCGGGGCAGCGCTGCACGCGGAGAAGACCATATCGCGCGAGACTCAGCGACCCGAAGGCGACCCGGTCGCCGCGGGCGTGGCTGCACGAAAGGAGTGAGCCAGATGGACGGTGGCGTGTTGGGAGGGCTAGGCGGCGCGGGGGTGGCCGCGGCCGTGATCGCGATCCTGGTGGGCCTCGGGATCTGCTTCTTTGGCTACCGCCTGATCAAGGTGGTGCTGGCCCTCTTTGGCTTTGCCGTGGGGGCCGTGTTGGGATTCGCCCTGGCCAACCTGGCGGGGGCGAGCACGGGGGTGACTTTGATCGCAGCCCTCGTCGGCGGGCTGATCGGGGCTGCCCTTTCGGCGGCCGTGTACAAGTTCGGCATCTTTTTGCTGGGCGCTTCGGCCGGCGCAGTGTTGGGGGGCATGCTCGGCGCCAACCTGGGGGGCAACGGGCAGGTGATCGCGGCCGTCGTGGCTGCCGTGTTGGTCGGCGTGTTGGCCGTCGTCGCCCAGCGCGTCGTGATCATCCTGGCGACTGCCTTCAGCGGCTCTTGGCTGGTTGCCAGGGCCGGTGCCGCGCTCCTGGCCGGCCAGGCCGTCGACTGGGGCGATCTGCTGGGCAGCCCATCGGCCGCACTGTCCGCGGGCACGGCTGTGAACCTCTACCTTGTGGTGTGGGCCCTGCTTGGGATTGCCGGAGCCGTGGTGCAGTTCCGGGCCAAGAAGAAGTAGGAGGCTTGCGGGGCGGGCTCCGGCGCTAGTAGCCCTCGAGAAAGCAGAGGATGCCCTTCGCCACACCTTCCGCCGCGCGGCCCGCGTGGCGGGTCAGCAGTTCGCGGTCCCCGTCCATAAAGCCCAGCTCGATGATCGCGCCCGGTGTGTTCGGGTCGATCTCCCAGAAGGCGTGGTAGTCGGTCATGTCGAAGGTGATCGTATCCTCGTGTAACGCGAGGCCGGTCGCCTGTGCGTACTCTTGCACGAGGCAATCTACGAGGCGATCCTCCATCTCCGGGATCGCGCTGCTGGCCACACGGGCGGCTTTGAAGCCGGAAAGACCGGCCGACTCACACGAGTCGGCGTGGATCGACACAAAGGCCGCAGCCCCGTATCCTGCCAGGTCCGCAGAGAACTCGGGAAGCAAATCGGCCGTGTAGCCCGCCTCCTCGAGAAGCGCGACCACCTGCGACGCCACGTCGAGGTTGATGGCTGCTTCTTCCAGCCCATCGGGACAGACGGCGCCCGAGTCGTTCTGCCAGTGGCCGGCGACGATGCCCACCCGCAGCGGCTCGGGCGTCGGGGTCGCGCTCGGCTTGGGGGTCTTGGTCGGGCGCGGCGTGCGCGTCGGCTTGGGCGTCTGCGTGGGAGGGCGCACCTCGGTGCCCTGCGGGCTTGAGGGAACCGGTGTGGCCTCGCTTCGGGGCGAGCTCGTCGAAAGCCAGATCACGTAGCCGAGGCCCAGAAGGAAGGCGACCACGAACAGGTTCGTGGCCCACGGCCGGCTCTTGGTTTTTCTTTGCAACGATTTCTCTCCCCGAAGTGGGTGTCACTATAGCTGCCCGGTCCGATTTCGTCAAGAATGGGCATGGGGCCCTACAGGTCAGCGTCAAAGGGCCGGGTATGGAAACCCGGCCTACACGGGCCGGGTATGGAAACCCGGCCTACGCAAGACGCCCACAAAGGGCTAAATGGCGGGAGGTGACTTGGCCGGCGAGGCGGTTTGTGCTACAATGTACCTGCTCCCGAAAGGATTGAGATCCATGATCCGTGGCTTACTAAACTCTATCAGGCAGAACCACGCCCTGGAGCACGCGACCTTGCACCTGCTCGCCCGGCGCAGCCCGGGCATTCGACTGGTGGGCAGGAGCGGGCCTTCGGGCTTTGCCCTCTATGGCCCGGCCGACACCGGCGATGTGGAGGCCGCGGCGGCCGAGGCGCTGGCGCGCTTGCAGGGCGGCGATGCCCACCTCGCGGTGCATCCCAACTGCGGCACCAATGCCGTCGTGACGGGCGTGCTCGTGGGAGGCTCCGCCTTTGCAGCGGGGCTGGGGAAGGCGCGGTCCCGTTGGGAGCGCCTGCCGCTGGTGCTGCTGGTTGCCACGTTGGCGGCCGTGGTCGCCCAGCCGCTGGCGCACCTCGTGCAGGAGCGGGTGACCACTTCGCCGGCGCTGCAGGGCGCCCACCTGGTGGATGTCCGGCGCGAGGGGCAGGGGGGGCTTCTCGTGCACCGGATCCGCGTGCGGCGAGGGTAGGCGCGATGCCGGCCGCGGGTACGCCTCGCCCGGGGGCCTCGGCCCGAATCGCCACCCCGCACCGCCGGAGACGGGCCTCTTCTACATCCTGCACGGGGACGACGAGCTGGCGCTCGACGAGGCACTGGGCAAGCTGAAGAAGAAGCTCGGCGGTGAGTCGGCCATGGCCGACCTGAACACCCACGTGCTCACGGCACAGGCCACGATGGGCGAGCTCCGCCACGCGTGCGACACGATCCCGTTCCTGTCGGAGCGCAGGCTCGTGATCGTCCGCGGCCTGCTTGCGCGCCTTGCGCCAGAGCGTAAGGCCAAGGACCAGGAGCCGGCCGAAAAGGAGGATCCTGCCTGGAAGCGTGCCTACCTGGCCGAGCTTTTCGACTACTTGCCCAAGCTGCCGCCAACCACGCGCCTCGTATTCGTGGAAGAAAAGCCGCTCGAAGAAGCACACCGGATCGTCAAGCTCGCCCGCGAGCGGGGACCGCAGCAGGGTGCGCACGTTGTCGAATACAAGCGGCCGGGAGACAAAGAGCTTCCCGGCAAGATCGTCCAGCGGGTGCGCGCGCTGAAGGGTGAGATCAGCACGGAAGCGGCCAAGCTGCTGGCCGATCTCGCCGGCCCAGACATGCGCCTGCTGGATTCGGAGATCGACAAGCTGCTCGCCTACACGGAGGGCAAGCGGATCACCGAGCAGGATGTCGAGCTGCTGGTGAGCCAGGCACGGGAGGCCGTCATCTTTGAGCTTACCGATTGCCTCGGGCGACACGAGACGGGACGCGCGCTCCGCCTGGTCCACCAGCTGATCGAGGATGGAGCGGAACCCCTCTACATCTTGGGGATGCTCGCCCGCCAGATCCGCATCCTCATACAAGTGGGGCAGTTGCGATCCGAGAGGTTGAGCCAGGAGGAGATCATCCGGCGCCTTGGCCTGCACCGTTTTGTGGTGGAGAAGGCGTCGTTGCAGGCCGGCGCCTTTTCCATGGCGCAGCTCGAGTCCGCACACAGCCGGCTCGTCTCTGCCGACTGGGCGATCAAGACGGGAGAGATCGCAGCCGCCCCTGGCACTCGATTTGCTCGTGATCGAGCTCAGCCAGTAGGGCTGCCGCCGATGGGCCGCCGCCGGATGGGCCGCCGCCGGACGGGCCGCCGCCGAATGAATTCGGCGGCGGCTATCGGAAACCCGCTGAAGCGGGTTCAAGAGTAACGGGCTTCTGCGCGTTTGGCATACCCGGCTTCGGTTTCAACCGAAGCCGGGTCTACAGGCTACGGACGCAAGGGATGTAGATCTCACCTTGGACTTGGTCTAGTTGGCTTCGCGCTTTCCCGGCGGCTTGGTGGGCGCAGGCGCTTCGTCTTCGCCCAGCCAGAAGTGGTGCGGCAGGACCTGTGCGGCGGCGACCATCCGCACCCGGATCGTGATGCCCCCGTCCAGCCGGCAGGCAAGCTCTAGCTCCCCGCCGCCCAACGCCGTCGGGTGTACATAACACAGGGTCGGGCAGCGCCCGAGCTTTTGCCGGTAGCGCTGCGCGGCCCGCGCCACTTTTGCCGGGAGACTCGTCTGTGAGTCCGCGTCGTACCAGAGCAGTCCACTCTTCATTGCCCACCTCCAGTGCGGATAGAACGCATGTTCTCCTCCGCATTATACCAGAACACTTGTTCTGTTGTCAATAGGCAATCTTTGGTGATTACCCACAAGTGGTGTGAGGGTTGAAAGACTCCGTCCAACGCAGTATGCTTGGGAGTGCAAACCACCAAACGACTGCGGAGGACGGAGCGATGTGTAGCATACTCGAAGGTGAGGCAATTGGCAAGCTTCCGGTGGCAGAATTGCAGGCGGACCTGGATCTGTTCCTGCAGCCGGTCTTGCGGCGTTTGCCGGAGCAGCGCCTGCGGTCTGTTGCGAAGCTGGCGGTGCAAGGAATTCTGGGCAGCCAGTCGCCTCTGCTGACCCAGATGGCACGGGGCGTGGGGCGCGAGGGAGAGACGATCTTGCCCACGGCCAAGAGGTTCTACCGGTTTGTGTGGAACGAGCGCTTCAGCCATCGGGACTTGCTGAAGGGGTTGTATGGCATGGCGCAACGGACCGTGGCAGAGCACAACCCATCGTGCCTGGTGGTTGCCCTGGACCCAGTGAACTTTGAGAAGCCGTACACCGAGAAGCTGGAAGGCGTTTCCACGGTCATGAAGAGCACACCGCCCCCGCCGAAGGGGCAAAGGAAGCGGCTGACCCCCGGCTATCCGGCCATCACCGCCACCGTAGTCAACCTCCCCGAACCGGTGTTGACCTACGCCAACTGGTTCTCCTACGTGACGGCTGATTTCGTGAGTGAGAATCGAGAGATCTACCACGCGATTCGCACCACCCGCGCCTTGTTTCCTCACACCAAGCTACGCTTCGTCGGGGATGCGGGACTGGATGACCAGAAGATCTTCCACCAGATAGACCTGGTGCACGCTGACTTCACCATTCGCGCTTCCCACAATCGCACCGTCGAGGTCTACAATGACCGGCTCGACCGTTGGGAGGAGGAGCTGTTGCACGATTTGACGGCTTCTGTGCCGCTACCCCTCAAGTTCCGCGTCGCTTTTACCCACGCTCGCAAGGTGCGACACGTCCATATCCAACTGGGCTGGCTGATGATCCGCCTCCCTGACACCCACCAGGTCCTCTGGGCGCTGGTCGCTCACGACCCGGACTACGACCGCGATCTCGTCCTGCTCACCAACATCCCTGTCCCTACTGCTGCACAAGCCCAAGCCGTGTACACCGAGTGGCGCTACCGGCCCCAGATCGAACACACCTATCGCTTTGACCAAGAAGATGGGCTGGATGTCGAAGACATGCGGGTGCAGACCCTCGAACGGATGCGCCGCGTCTTCGCCTTGGTTCTCATGGCTGCCCTGTTCGTCTATCATGTCGCTCACGCCTGGCCCCACCACATGGTCCTCTGGCTTCGCCGCCTCGGTGGTAAACTGGGCCTCTCCTTCGATCTGGATGGTCCCTATGTCCTGCTAACCGGGATCGGTGCCGTATTCCTCGCCGCGGCTACGCTCGCTTTCGCCGCTCATCACCCCTTCCCCAGGGCACGAGGCACTTGTGGGTAATCACCAAGCAATCTGCTTGTTGTAGGAGGTTGACCCTGAATTGTGGCGGGGCCACGTAAGTCCGATGCGCGGCGGGAGCGGACGCCGACAAGGGGCTATGCTACGGCCGGCGCCCTGGTTGCCTCTCCCGGGCACCCGCCCGGCGTTTGGCCGATGCCAGGTCTGCCGGCGAAACTGCGGCTACGTGAGGGCCTTGGGGAACAGGGTGGTGAAGATCAGGATAGCGGTCAATGCGATGAGGGCAGCGACGATCACGTATGAGACGGCGTTTGCCAGGCGCCCGTTGGCAAAGCGGCCCATGAGCCTCCGGTCGTTGACGAGACGTAACATGACGACGAGGATCACCGGCAACAGCAGGCCGTTGAGGGTCTGGCTGAGGAGCATGGCTTGGACGAGCGACTTGATGGGGAGCAGGATGATGGCTGCACCGACGACGATGAAGGCGGTGTACAGGCCGAAGAACACCGGCGCCTCGCGCCACTTTCTGTCGAGGCCCGCCTCCCAGCCGAACGCCTCACACACGAGGTAGGCCGTGGAGAGGGGCAGGATCGCGGCGGCAAAGACCGAGGCGTTCAGGAGCCCCACGCCAAAGAGGGTGGAAGCGTACTTGCCTGCGAGTGGCCCGAGCGCCAAAGCGGCGTCCTTGGCCGTTTCGATCCGAACGCCGCTCGCGAACATGGTGGCAGCGCAGGCGATTGTGATAAACGCCGCCACGAACACGGCGAAAAGAGAACCGAGGACAACATCCAGGCGCTCGTAGCCATAGTCGACGAGCTTGAGCCCTTTGTCCACAATGGAGGCCTGCTGGTAGAACTGCATCCAGGGCGCGATGGTGGTGCCGACGATGGTGACGGCCAATGTCACATAGCCTGCGTCAAAGTGAAAGCTGGGCGTAACAAAGGCCCGTGCGACCTCGTGCCAGGGGGGCGTGGCCAGGATACCGGAGACCACGTAGGCAAGGTAGATGGCGCTCGCCACCAGAAAGATCCGCTCGACCCACTTGTAGGAGGCCTTGACCACCAGCACCCAGACCAGCACCGCCGCGACCGGGACGGAGATGTACTTGCTGACGCCAAAGATCTCCATGCTCGCCGCCACGCCGGCGAACTCGCTGACGGTATTTGCCAGGTTGGCGAGGAGCACGAGGCCAATGAGTAGTGCGGTCACCCGCAGACCCAAGCTCTCACGAATGAGGTCCGCCAGTCCCTTGCCTGTAACTACGCCCAGGCGCGCGCTCTGTTCTTGCACGACGATGAGTGCTACGGCGATCAGGGGCATCATCCACAGCAGGCTGTAGCCGTAGTGCGCCCCGGCTACCGAGTAGGTGGTGATGCCTCCGGCGTCATTGTCGACGTTGGCGGTGATGATGCCCGGCCCGACGACGGCGAGCAGTGCCAGGAAGCGGATCCTCAGCGGCTTGGTCCGGCTCCAGAAACCCATGTCCGCGGCCCTGCTAATGGTACAGGCGTGGGATGCGCTTTTTCCATGCCGTGGGGATGATCGCGTCGAGCGCGTCATCTGCCGTCACGATCCCCTGGATGCGCCCCATCTCGTCGACGACCGGAACCGCGAGGAGGTCATACTTGGCCACGACCTGGGCGACGCTGTCCTGCCGGTCCATTGGCCTCACTGTGACCAGCCGCCGTTCCATGATCTCGCTCACCGGCGTGTCGGGCCGGGCCATGATGAGCTGGCGCAGCGAAAAGACACCCACCAGATGATCCCCTGGCTCGGTCACATAGACGTAAAAGATCGTCTCGGCCTCGGATGCGGTCTCGCGCAGCGAATTGATCGCCTGGGCCGCCGTCAGCGCCGGCTGAACCTCGGCATACTCGGTCGTCATAATACTGCCGGCCGTATCGACAGGAAAGGCCAGCAGCCGCCGCACATCCTCCGCCTCTTTGTGCTCCATCAGGTTGAGCAGCTCCTGGCTGCGCTGCTCCGGAAGCTCCGCCAAGAGGTCGGCCGCTTCGTCTGGCCCCATCTCTTCGAGGACGTCGGCCACCTTCTCGTTGGGCATGGTCTCGACGAGGCTGGCCTGAAAGTCAGGCTCGACCTCCTCCAGTGCGTCGGCGACCGTCTCGACGTCGAGCGCTTCCAGCAGCTTGCTGCTCTCGGCACGGCTGAGGTCGCTCAGGATCTCCGCCAGGTCGGCCGGGTGCAGGTCGGTGATCTTGTCGCTCGGCACCTTGAGCCGCATCGGCTGAGGGCCGGGCACCAGCTCGATATCGCTCCATGGCACTGCCCCGGGAAGCCCTCCTTTGCCCAGGCGGGCGGCCAATCGCTGGGTAGCCTTGGGCAGGCCCATTCGCCTCAGCAGGCCGACACTGCCTATGTCCACATTCGCCACGTAGTATGCCCCACTCACACGTGTCAGCTCCACGTCGTTCGCCCGGACGACACGGATGCCGTTGACATCGATGATCTGCCTGTCCAGTACATCCCTGGCGACGAAGAGATCGTGCTCGGCCGGCACATACGCCTCAACATCACGGACCGCCTTCGAGAGCACGACCGCGGGCCGAACCATGGCCGCCACGCAGGACAGGGGCACGGCCAGATCGCCCCTGCGCCGCTTGACAACCAGGGCCACGATCTTGGGGTGAGGGATCCCGGCCAGCGTGCTTGCGACCAGGTCAGAGACCGTGCCGACTCGCTCTCCATTGATGTCAACCACAGGCCTGTTTAGAAGCTCACTGATGTAGGGCATTCTCCTTCTCCTGGGCGGAGCCGTCATTCTATTCTGCGGCCCAGTGCTTGTCAAATCGCCCGTCGATGGTATACTGCAACCGGCATGTCCGGACCTGGGAGGGATCATGGATCTTGGATTGAGGAAGAGGGTGGCGTTGGTGGCGGCCTCGAGCCGGGGCCTGGGGAGGGCGTGTGCGTTGGAGCTGGGCCGCGAGGGCGCCGACCTGGTGCTTTGTGCCAGGGATGCCGAGCGGCTGGCCCAAACAGCCGAGGAGATCCGAGGTGCTACTGGGGTGACCGTCTTGCCGCTGGCCGTGGACCTGAACGACGCGGCCCAGATCACCCATCTCGTCGACGAAACCCTGCGCCACTTTGGCCGTGTCGACGTGCTCGTGACCAACAACGGCGGGCCGCCTTCCGGCTACTTTGATTCCTTCGACGACCAGGCCTGGCTGGAGGCCCACCAGCGCACCCTGATGAGCACGGTGCGCCTTGTACGTGGTGTGCTTCCGGCGATGCGTGCCCAGCAGTGGGGGCGCATCGTCAACATAACCTCGGTGTCTGTCAAGCAGCCGATCGACGATCTCCTGCTTTCCAACGTCTACCGGCTGGGGGTGGTGGGCCTAGCCAAGACCCTTTCGACGCAGGTTGCCGCGGATGGGATCACGATCAACAACGTGGCGCCCGGCTACACTCGGACCGGGCGTGTGGAGGCGTTGGTCCAGGCGAGCGCTGCACGGCAGGGCAAGCCTCCCGAGCAGGTCATGGAGGCGATGACGGCCGGCTGGCCGATGAAGCGGATGGGCGAGCCACAGGAGCTGGCGGCGCTGGTGGCCTTCCTTGCCTCCGAGCGCGCGGGCTATATCACGGGCACCACGATCCTGGTCGACGGGGGGTTCGCCAAGGGGAGCCTGTGATCAGCCGTCGAGCGCCTCTCCACACCGGGGGCAGGCGCGCGCCTCGGCGCTGACCTCCTCGCCGCATATCGGGCAGTAGAGGGCCAGCTCGATCCCGCACGCGGGGCAGGCCGCATCGCCTTCGCCGACGGCGGCACCGCACTCCG
This sequence comes from uncultured Chloroflexia bacterium, assembly GCA_963701775.1. Taxonomy (GTDB): domain Bacteria; phylum Chloroflexota; class Anaerolineae; order JAAYZQ01; family JAAYZQ01; genus DAOQVR01. Next base: position 18,999 of record CAVPBH010000014.1, on the reverse strand, counting down.
GGCAGAGAGCCTGGCCGCACCAGCCGCAGCGGCCCCGGCCGGAATCGGCCAGGGCGCCGCAGGTGGGGCACTTGCCGCTCAGGTCGAGTCCGCAGTTGGGGCAGCGCTCACTGTCGGGCGATACTTCTGCCTTGCAGCGCGGGCAGCAGAGCGTCAGCTCTGTCCCGCACGAGGCGCATGTGGTGTCGCTGTCGCCGACGGATGCGCCGCACGCCGGGCAGAGTGGCTGCCCACAAGCGGGGCACTCGGGAAGCCCCATCCCCACCTGTTCCGCGCAGGCAGGGCATGGCCGGGCTGCGTGGAACCCGCAGTGCGGGCAGTCCAGCTCTTCGCCGGACAACAGGACATAACACTCCGGGCACACCCGCTGACCGCAGTCCGGACAGGCGCCCATGTCGCTCGGGTATTTGGCCGAGCACTGCGGGCATTGGAGGAGCACCAGGCCCGGTCCCTGGAGGTAGATGGTGGCCAGGCTCCGGCGCTGCATCTCGATGGGCTGCCCGCACTCGGGGCAAGCCTCCGGCGCGTCCATGATCCGCGCGTGGCAGGCGGGGCACCGCCGGACAAAGAGGACGTGGCACTCGGGGCAGAGCCGGGCGCCGGCAGCGACGGAAAACCCGCAACCGGGACAGTCAAAGAGGAGTCGCAGGCCGCAGGCCGGGCAGGCGTCCGCATCGACGTCGTCCAGCGCCTGCCCGCAGCCAGGGCAAAAGACCTGGCCGCAGGCAGAGCAGATGCCGTCCAGGTAGGACACCCCCGTCCCACACGCTGGGCAGCGGAGGGTGTCCGGGTTGTCCTGCACGGGGTCGGCAGGCGCGTAGATCAGGGGTATCCCGCCTGGATCATCCACTTTGTTTTGCCTGGCTCCCGGTCTCGTGCCGTGCGGCGGCCGGCCTCAACCCTCGGCGGGCGGCTCTTCGCCCGGCTGCGCGAATTGGAATCCACAGTGAGGGCATAGATCGGTCTCGGGTGGCAGGTCCTTCCCGCATTCGGGGCAGGAGAAGAGGAACTGCACACCGCAGTGCGGGCAGGCCGTGTCTTCGGCACCGAGCGCGCCGCCGCAGTCGGGGCAGAGGTCCACGCCGCACGCCGGACATTCTTCGTCGTCGGGACCGATGGCCTCGCCGCAGTTGCCGCAGAACTCGGCCCGCTCGACGGCCGGCTCGGGTTCCTCGTCGACATAACCGGCCTCCAGCTCTGCGCCGCAGTGGGGGCAGACGGTGGCGTCGGCCGGCACCACCTTGTCGCAGTCGGGGCAGACAAACTCGAATTCTGCCTCGCCTTCATCGACAAAGCCGGCCTCTAGCGCTGCGCCGCAATGGGGGCAGACGGTGGCCTCGGAGGGTACCTCCTTGTCGCAGGTGGGGCAGAAGAATCCGAACTCGGCTCCGCACTCGGGACAGACGGTGTCCTGCTCGTCCATCACGGCCCCGCACTCGGGGCAGTGCACTTCTCCGGCGCTTCCGTTCTCCGTTGCTTCAGTCATAGTTGTCCTATCCTGTGTTGATCTGATCGTATGCCGGGTGGGCCGGCACCCACTCCCTCAACGAAATGGGCTGCCCCGGCCTGGGCAGCCCAGCTCGGGGTTCTCCTCGAATGCTATTCGCGCTTCAGGGCGGCAAAGATCAGGCCACCCAGCGCACCCAAGATGGCTGCCACGATCAGGCCACCCACAAGGCACATCGCGCCGGACGCCACACCGGCGATCAAGCCACCACCCTGTCCGGTCAGCCAAGACGGCATGTTCTCCAGGGCGCCCTGCAGTGTGGTGGTGTCCAGTCCGGCGCTCTGCCACGCTGTGATCAGGTCCGAGTACACCTGCGACACGTCTGTTGTGGAACTCTGGATGGCCACGATCACCGTGTTGACGAGCCCACCCAGGAACTGTGCCAAGAGCGCCGCAAGCGCGCCCTGGCCTGCGGCGGTGCCGGAATCGCGGACCGGCGGGACGAACGAACCGGCCAGCAAGCCGATTCCGAGATACAACACCGGCCACGCAATACAACAGCATCCCCCGACGGCCGGGACCAGACTCAGCACGGCGAATCCGGCCAGAATGGCCGCTCCAATGAGTCCTGCTTTCAGCCAAGGTTTCATACGTTGACTCCTCTCTGACTCAAGAATCGGTGCGCCGAGAACCCCGTGAGCATTCTACCCGATCCTGCCTCGGAGTGCAAGCCGGGGCTCCATGCCTTCATCGGGCGAACTTGCGTACTGCGGCACATTGTGGTGTAATAGAAGCGTACCGGCCTCCTTGGAAGTCGACACCGGCAGGGCCGGTACAGGAGGGGGAGGATGGGCAAATGGGCCGGTCACGCGGTGTGGCTCGTCGGGCTAGTGGCGTTCGCCGGGTTCCTTGCGCTGGCTGGGTGCGGCTCTCGCACGACGCCCACCCCAACTGAGGCGATTCCCATCGGCGCCGCGACCGTGACCTTGAGTCACGTGCCGGCGCATCCTACCAACACCGAGGCCGTCTCGCTGGAGGCGGCTGCGGATGGCTCCGTCGATCGGATCATTCTCTCGTACCAGCGCTATGAGCTTTCTGCCGGCGCGGGGGGCGCGCACCAGCAAACGCTGGCTGCGTCCGGGACACTGACGACTTGCGACCCAGTCGACGTCGTACCTGCCCTTCACTGTGCGTACACCATGCCAGCCCCCTTTCCCGACGCTTCTCTGGTCCGTATCTCTGCCGTGGCCCATGACGGCTCGGGCATCGCGACTGAGGAGGCCTACTCCTTCGCAGCAGGCGATTATCCCTGGCCAAGCGACCCGATCCCGGTGCGGGTGAACGGCGCCCCGCTGACGCACCTGGACGTCATCCTGATACCGGCCAATGACATCGACGAGGATACTCTGCGCTCTAGCCTGACCGACGTCATCGAAGGCATATACTTTGGGTACGAGGCGATACGGAGCGATTCTTCTCTCTACAACTTTTACTACTCTGGTGTCTCGGGTACCTACACTGAGACGTGCAAGTTCACCAAGCCCTCCAACATGGCTACCCTCCAGCTCACCGCCGACACGGTGGCTTTCCTGCATTCGGCCAACTTGCGCGATTGCCGCTCGGGAACAGTCATGTCGTCCGAGATCACGAACGACAAGAGCCTGATCCACGAGACAGGCCATGCGCTCTTTGACCTCCAAGATGAGTACTGCTGCGATTCCAGCTACTCGCCTCAAAAGTGCGTCCCCAACCTCTGGAAGAGCCTGGAGGACTGCGAGGCGTATGCTCCGACCGCCGGCCTGCAGCCGACCGACTGCACCCAGCTTGCCAGCGGCATCGAGACCAAGCCCTACTGGTTCGTCGATCCCAAGGGCTCGACCGGCTGCCTGATGGGCACTTCCCAGCATTTCTCCGGCTCTGATTTCGGCCCGGCCTGCGAGCTGCGCATTTACTGGCGCTACGACAACTGCCTGAGCGGTGACTGCATGCCATGGCCTGCCTGTCCCTGACCTGTCGTGGAATAGGCGAAGGAGAGAACTATGCACCGAATGAGCTTGTACAGGACAGCCGGCCTGCTCCTGCCGCTTATCCTGGCACTTCAGTGCTGCGCGGCCACGCCCCAGCCGGTCGTCATCCGGCCGGTGGCGACCAAAGCTCCACCCACGGAGGTCTTTGACGTCGCGATGCTGACGGCAGTCGCGCAGCTCGCGGTCGAGATCGAGGTGAGGGCCGATGGTATCGTCGCCCTGGGCGCTTCCATCGTCTTTGGTCCCGTCAAGGCCAATAGTGCGTTGGCGGACCTGTCCGTCTCTGCCCGCGCCGGCGACAAGGTGCTGCACGAGTATGTCATGCCCGACCCGCGCTTGGGCGAATCCGAGAACCGGGAGGTGGTTCTCGACTCGGCTCAGACCTACGCCTACGCGCCTCTGTCGCCCGACCTCACCGAGCTCGTGATTGCCCCTGTGCCGGGCAGGGAGGGGATTTCGCCCGCGGGCACCATCGAGCTTCCGCCGCTGCTCGTCTTGGCCTGCCGCCAGCAACCTCGCCTTGCCGAGTGCCAGGAGATCCTGAAGAACCGGCCTCAAATCCAGGTGGTTCTTGCGGGCAAGCCGCTCGACTCTGCCGAGGCGCAGAAGGCGCTGCTTGTCGGAGTCGCGTGGGAGAAGTATGTCTCGGCGGCCTTTGACGGAAGAGACGTGGCCGTCGTCGTGCAGCTTTGGCAGCAGGGCGAGCTGTCGCCCGATGCGCGCCAGAACGAGTTCGTCCCCGACCAGGCTGCCCGGCTTCTTGCCGAGGCCGGCTTCCCCAACGGCTTTGGCGCCTGGCTGGTCTTTCCAGGGGACGACGCCGAGCTATCGCGCTTTGCCGAGCTGATGATCGAAAGCCTGACCTCGTTGGCCATCCAGGTCGAGACCGTCCCCGTGGACGCGGCCGAGGCCGAGGCCGTGGTGAAACGTGGTGTCGAAGGCGGCATGGCGGTCATCTGGCTTAGTCGCTGATACTACAACCGCCCTTGCGCGAGGGGAGATCCTTCATCGCTGCGCTCTTCAGGATGACAAGGTAGGCAAGGACCATGAGAAACGCTTTCCTCGTAGGCCGTGACGTCTATCTGCGCCCGCTCGAATCCGCCGACTTGGCCCTCATCCGGGAGTGGGCCAACGCCCCAGACATCCGGGCGCTCACCGCCGAAGTCCTGCCCATGAGTGAGGCCGGAGCCACCGAGTTCTTCGAGCGAGTGCGGACAGAGCGCGACCGGGTCTGGTTTGCCGTTGTGCTGACGCAGGACGACCGGGTGATCGGTGAGGCGGGCCTGCTGCGCATGTTCCATGCCTGGCGGACGACCGACCTAACCATCATCATAGGCGACCGCACTGCCTGGGGCAAGGGCTTTGGCACCCAGGCGATCCGGCTGCTCCTGGACTATGCTTTCGGATGCCTCAACTTCCACAGGGTGGCCCTCGGCGTCGTCGGCTTCAACGAGCGTGCTCTCCACTTCTACGAATCGGTCGGCTTCCGCCGCGAGGGGGTGCAGCGCGACGGTTACTACCACGGCCACCGCTACCACGACTTTGTCCTCATGAGCATCCTGGAGGATGAGTACCGCGCAAGCCTGCTCGAGCAGGCGTCCGGCGCTGCGTGAAGCGCCAGGGCCGTGCCAAAGTCGCGAATTGGCCCCTTCTGCTCGCGGCGGATCGCCAGATCGCCGCCGCGAGCGCGGGATCTGGCGATCCCGCGCTCGCGTTCGGGGGTTCCGCGGCCTGCGCGGACGACTTTGACGTGGCGCTGCGGGAAGCGCAGGCTGATCTTGCCAATGCCTCGCTTCTCCGCTATAATGGGCGCAGAGCGGGGGTGAGTTGGGCTTATTCGTCACGTTTGAGGGTCCCGAGGGGTGTGGCAAGTCGACTCAGATGCAGCTCCTGGTCCCCTTCCTCGAGCAGCAGAGGTATGACGTCCTTGCCACGCGCGAGCCCGGCGGGACGCGCATCGGCGACCGCGTCCGCGCCCTGCTGCTTGATCCTGCCCACACGGAGATGCTCGCTTCGACAGAGTTCCTCCTTTTCTCCGCTGCCCGGGCGCAGCACGTCGGCCAGGTTATCCGGCCTCACCTGGAGCGCGGAGGGGTGGTGTTGTGTGACCGGTTTTCCGATTCGAGCCTGGCCTACCAGGGCTATGGTTACGAGCGCGACTTGACAGCGCTGCGCGCCATCAGTCGCTACGCGACAGGCGCCCTTGTGCCCGACGTGACGTTGCTTCTTGACGTGCCGGTGGAGATTGGCCTGCAGCGCAAGTTGGGGGGCGGAGGCGACGCCTGGAACCGGATGGAGCAGAAGGTGCTCGACTACCACCGGCGCGTGCGTGCCGGCTATCTGGACATGGCCGCCGAGGAGCCAGAGCGCTGGGTTGTGGTCGACGCCTCGCTCGGCAGCGAGCAGGTGCAGGACGCAATCCGCGCGGCCGTGGTATCGTGTTTGGCTCGCAGCCTGCAAGCGAAAGGGGGAATGGGATGAAGCTTATCATGAGCATCGTTCACAGCGACGATGCCGGGCGCCTGGTGACGGCGCTGACCGATGCCGGCTACAGGGCGACGACCATCAGCACAACCGGGGGGTTTCTGCGCCAGGGAAACGCGACGATCTTTGTCGGCACCGAGGACGATAGGGTCGACCATGTGCTGCAGCTAATCCACGACAATTGCCGCACCCGCCGCCAGTTCATCAACCCTCTGCCGCCTGTCATGGAGCCGGGGGAGATGTACATGCCGACTCCGGTGGAGGTGCAGCTCGGCGGAGCGACGGTTTTTGTCCTGGACGTGAGCCGCTTCGAGCATTTCTAGCCGGCGAGCGACCCGTGGCTGAGATACGCCGCCGCCCGGTTCAGTCCAGCATGTCGTCGCCGGCGCCCAGGCCGTCGGCGAGCTCGGGCATCGACTCCTCGATCTCCTCTGGGCTCTGGCCCGACTCGAGGCGCCCCATGACTTCGTCGAACTCCTCGGGCATTTCCTCGCCCGTTTCGGCGCTCATCTTGCGCATCCAGCGAGCCATGCTCTTGGGATCGTTTTCATCCAGGTCCCCAAGCCCCGAAGGATCGGTCAGATCCTCCATGTGGCTCTCCTCGGAGCGCAGCACAGCCACCCGCGACATGATGCGTTTGAGGTTGGTGCCATGGCAGCGCGGGCAGGCCGGGAGCTCCGGGATAGAGCTCAAGGACCGGAAGAATAGGCTCACCCGGCGGCGGCAATCCTGACATCGATACTCATAGATTGGCATAGCGTCCCTCGATTGCGGCACATTATACTTTGCCACCAATCGCAGGCAAGTTTCCAGCAGACCAAGGTACATCCGTGAAAAAGACAAGCCCATCGCTCTACGACCGCCCTGCGGTTCCGCTGCTCGTCGTCATCGCCGGCCTCTCAGGGGCCGGCAAGGACTCGGTCGTGAAGAAGCTGCAGGAGCGCGGGTGCCCGTTTTTCTTCGTGGTTACTGTGGCGGACCGCCCCCCCAGGCCTGGCGAAGTAGACGGCCGAGACTACTACTTTGTCACGCATGATGAGTTCCTGGCGATGAGTGCGCGAGGAGAATTCCTGGAGAATGCCGTCGTCTATGAGCAGAACAAGGGCATTCCCAAGGCTCATGTACTGGAGGCCCTCGACTCGGGCAAGGACGTGGTGGTCCGGGTGGATGTGCAAGGCGCCTCCACGGTCAAGGGCCTGATACCCGCCGCCGTGACGATATTCTTGACGGTGGAGTCGGAAGAGGAGCTCGTGTTGCGCTTGCGCGCGCGCGGCACCGAGTCTCCTCAAGAGCTGAAGAAACGCATCAAGACTGCCCGCGAAGGAGCTCGAGCGCATGCGCGAGTTCGACTATGTCGTCGTCAACCGCCATGACCAGCTTGAGAAGGCCGTCGACGACGTCGTAGCGATCATGCGGGCAGAGCATTGCCGCTCGGTGCCGCAGCAAGGTGGCTCTGTAGGGGCACTGCAGGATGCCGGAAGCCCGCAGTTCCGGGAGGGGAGATGAACGCACCCACGATTCGCCGCTCGGTCATAGCCGGGAGCTGGTACCCGGGCACAGAGACTGCCCTGAGACGCGACTTGGACGGCTACTTCGTTCACGCCGACCGCCCTCCCGTGGCCGGCCGCCTGTGTGGGCTGATCGCCCCGCACGCGGGCTACAGTTACTCCGGGCAGACTGCCGCGCATGCGTATCAGCAGCTCCGAGGACGCACCTTCCGCACCGTAGTCGTCCTGGCACCGAGCCACCGTGCCTGGTTTGACGCCCCCGCCGTCAGCGCCGAGGATGCCTACGAGACGCCCCTGGGCCGCATTCCGGTCGACCACACCCTCGCCGCCGCACTGGCCACCCGCATCCCGCTTCAGCGCATCCGCGGTGATGCGGAGCATGCGATTGAGATCCAGCTTCCCTTTCTGCAGTACATCCTCGGCGATTTCCATCTGCTTCCCATCCTACTCAGCACGGACGATCCCGAGCTGCCACAGAAACTGGCGCAAGCCCTCGTCGAGGTGAACGGGCTGCCTTCCTGGGCCGGCAGTGGCCTGCTCCTGGTCGCCAGCTCCGACCTGCACCACATCACGAGCTACGACGAGGTCGTGCGGCGCGATAGGCAGGTTGTCGATGCCGTAGCCGCCTTTGACCTCTCGGCGCTCACTCTGCAGCTCATGCGCCGCGATTGCTCGGTCTGCGGAAGGATGCCAATTCTGACCGTGCTGCACGCCTGCCGGACGATGGGTGCGAACGCGGTGCAGGTGCTGCACCAGACCAACTCCGGCGACGTCACCGGCCAGCGTCGCCCTGGGGAATACACCGTCGGCTACATGTCCGCTGCGGTCTATGAGCGCGCATCGCAAGCCCAACCCTAGACTGGGATCGCCGGCCCTCCCCGAGTGGGCGGGCGGCGTGTTGTGGCCTGTCCTGGCGCCCTGACATGTACGCCGGCGTCATACTCACTCGTCCCACGCACCGCCGTCTCCCGCCCGGCTCGGAGCCTGTACGCGACGCATCCTGGCGCTCGCAGAGGTTTGCCTACCGGCTGCCCGATCACCTGGCCGATGCCGCGTCCCCCGGCCTGCTCGTGCAGGTACCTCTCCAGTCCGGTACTGCCCTTGGAGTCATTGCCTCTGTCGATCCCCTGCCACCGGCGGGCCTGGCGCCCGCAGCGATTCGCGACATTGTCGATATCCTCGATCCGCTGCCGGTTGCCACCGCTCTCCAGCTTGACCTGGCGCGGTGGATATCCGATACTTACCTCGCTCCTCTCAGCCAGTCGCTCCGGCTTATGCTGCCTCCCGGGCTCGAGGACAGGACCTTCGTGGTGGTCCAGCGGCGCCCCGGCCCGGCCGACAGGCTCTCCCCGGAGGAGGCAGATCTCCTTAGGCGGCTAGATCGGCGCGCGGGCCGCGAGCGGCTCAGCACACTCGTGGGCCGGTTCCCCGGCGGCGAAGGCGATGCAATCCTCGATCGCCTGGCCGATCGTGGGCTGATCGAATCCCGCCTCGCGTTGATCCCACCCCGGGCGGCACCGCCTCGCATCCAGTATGTGGGCCTCTTGGCCGACGATCGTTCCATCGAGGCAGCGCTTCCCAGGCTAGGCCGCGCAAGCAAGCAGGCAGACCTCCTCATGCTGCTGGCTTGCCAACTGGACTCTCCCATTCCCCTGGACGTTCTCTGCGCCCAGGCTGGGTGCCCGCCCTCTGCTGTGCATGCGCTTGCGCGCCGGGGTTGGGTGCAGGTCACTGCACGCCGCACACTGCTGGTCCCCCTGCCGAATGCGGATCCCGAGGTCGCGGCAGACCTTCGCCGCGCCCACCAGCAGGAGGTTGCCCTGGCTGCTCTGTACCGGCAGCCTGGACCGGTCGATCTCGCTGCCTTTTCTGCCGAGCAGGGCATCTCGCTTGCCGTGCTTCGGGAGCTGGAGAAGAAGCATCTCGTCCGCCGAATCGAAGAGCCCCAGCTTGTTCTGCTGACTCTCCCCCGCGAGCAGATCGTCGACAAGGTCGTGGAGCTGCGGGGTGGCGAGAAGGAGCGCGCCCTCCTGGATGTGCTCCGCGGCTCAGCCGGCCGCGCGTGGGTCGGAGGGCTCTATGCCCAGACCGGCGCCGACCTTGCGGCGCTGCACCGCCTGGCAGAACGCGGGCTGGTCAGCCTGCACGCCGAGGCCTACGACCGCCCCCAGCCGCTGTCAGCCGAGGCGCGGCCGGAACTGACTCCGGAGCAGGATGCTGTTTGGGCCCGCCTGCGGGCCGGGCTGGGCGGGCAGGCTGGCGGCGGAGAGCCCTACGCCGCCCTCTTGCACGGGGTTACCGGCTCGGGGAAGACCGAGATCTACCTGCGGGCCATCGAGCACGTCCTTTCTATGGGCCGGCGTGCGCTGGCATTGGTGCCCGAGATCGGACTCACGGCACAGACCCTTCGACGCTTTGAGGCGCGCTTTCCGCGCCGCGTCGCCCTCCTGCACGGACAGCTCAGCCAGGGCCAACGCTACGATGTCTGGGATGCGGTCCGGCGTGGGCAGGTGGATGTGCTCATCGGCTCGCGGGCCGCCCTCTTTGCGCCCATCTCCCGCCTTGGGCTCATCGTGGTTGACGAAGCCCACGACGGATCCTACAAGCAGGAAGAGCCTATCCCGCTGCCTGCCTACCATGCGTGCGAGGCTGCCCTGGAGCTCGGACGGCTTTCCGGGGCGGCGGTCCTCTTTGGCACCGCCACGCCCGATCTGGAGATGGCCTATCGCGCCCGGCAGGGCGCCCTCCGGCTTCTCGAGCTGCCCCGCCGCTTTGTTCCGCCGACCCTGCCGGCCGGGGCGGCCGAGAAGGATGTGTCCGGTCTGCCTCCGGTGCGCGTTGTGGACCTGCGCCAGGAGCTGCGCGCCGGCAACCGGTCCATCTTCAGCCGAGCCCTGCGCCAGTCGCTTGCCCAGACACTCCTGGCAGGCGAGCAGGCCATCCTCTACCTGAACCGCCGGGGCAGCGCCAGTACCGTCCTATGCCGAGACTGTGGCTACGTAGCCCGCTGTCCTGATTGCGGCATCCCGCTCTCGCTTCACCGCTCGCGGGCGCCCGCGGCAGGAGAGCCTGGACCGCACAGGCGGACCGGGCCGGAGGGGCTTGTCTGCCACCACTGCAACCACCGTGAGCCTGCCCCGGTGGAATGCCCTCAGTGCGGGGGCCGGAGAATCCGCCACTTTGGCCTGGGCACCGAGCGCGTAGAGGCAGAGCTGAAGGAGCTTTTTCCCGCTGCTCGGCTTCTTCGCTGGGACAGCGACACGGCGTCCGGAGCCGATCACGAGCGCTATCTCCAGGCCTTTCTCGACCACAGCGCCGATGTCCTGGTGGGCACACAGATGATCGCGAAAGGGCTCGATCTTCCGCTCGTCACCCTTGTTGGTGTAGTCTCGGCCGACACGGCTCTGAACCTGCCCGACCTCCGCGCCGCAGAGCGCACCTTCCAGCTTCTCACCCAGGTAGCCGGACGGGCCGGCCGTGCCGGCCGGGGCGGGCAGGTCATCGTGCAGACCTACCATCCGGACCACTATGCCATCCAGGCTGCAGCCCAGCACGACTACGCCGGCTTCTATCAGCAGGAGCTATCGTATCGCCGACGCCTGGGCTATCCTCCCTTCAGCCGGCTCGTGGCGCTCCGCTACCAGGATGTCGATCCCATCCGCTGCCAGGAGGAAGCACAGCGACTCGCCCGCTGGCTCGGCGGCGAGGGGCGGGCCGGTGGGGCCCCGGTCGACCTGATTGGCCCGGCGCCCTGCACCTTCAGCCAGACAGCCGGCCGCTTCCGCTGGCAGATTGTGCTGCGGGGGGCCGATCCGGCGGCTCTCCTGCGCGACGTGATCCTGCCCTCGGGCTGGCGGATCGACGTGGATCCTACCAGCCTCCTGTAGGCCTCGTTTGGGACGCGGAGCGTCCGGCTGTGCGTGCCGCCGCAGAGCGACGGCACGAGAGACAACGGCGTCCCCTCCGGTGCTGTCGTCCGTGGTCCATCGTCTGCCGTCCGTCGTCTCTTGCCGCGCTCGCCTTTCTGGTGTATAGTTGGCCCAGTCCGGAGCTCGCCCCGGCGCACTTGACTGCCAAGAAAGGGCAAGGCCGTGTTCAGTCTTACGAACTTTATCTTGGGGCTCTTCTCACAGGATGTCGGTATCGACTTGGGTACCGCCAACACCCTGGTCAACGTGCGCCACAAGGGGATTGTCATCAACGAGCCTTCCGTCGTTGCGATTGAGAAGAAGACGAAGAAGGTCCTGGCGATCGGCCTGGATGCCAAGGAGATGATCGGGCGCACACCCAGCGACATCATTGCCATTCGCCCTCTGCGCGACGGCGTGATCTCGGACTTTGACGTCACCGAGCGCATGCTCCACTACTTTATCAAGAAGGTACACGACCAGGCAGTGCTGCCCTTTGCCCGGCCCAGGGTCGTCGTCGGCATCCCCTCCGGCGTTACCGAGGTGGAAAAGCGCGCCGTGCACGACGCCACTCTCTCTGCCGGGGCACGCGCCGCCTACCTGATCGAGGAGCCGATGGCCGCCGCGATCGGCGCCGGCCTGCCCGTCACCGAGTCGTTGGGCAGCATGGTCGTGGATATTGGAGGTGGCACGACCGAGGTCGCCGTCATCTCGCTCGGCGGCATCGTCGTCAGCCGCAGCCTGCGGATTGCCGGCGATGAGCTGGACGACGACATCATCCAGTATTGCCGCCAGAAGTACAACCTGCTCATTGGCGAGCGCATGGCAGAGCGCACCAAGATCACCATCGGCTCTGCCTACCCTCTTCAGAAAGAGCAGACCATGACGGTCAAGGGCCGGAACCTGATCACCGGCCTGCCCGAATCCATCGAGGTCAGTAGCGTCGAGGTCCGGGAGGCGCTTTCGAGTTCCGTCCAACTGATCGTCGAAATGGTCCGGGAGGCGCTGGATGATACACCTCCGGAGCTCGATCGCCGATCTGATGGAGCAGGGCATTGCCCTGGCCGGCGGCGGTGCGCTTCTGCAGGGGCTGGCCGAGCGCCTCTCCGAGGAGACCAAGATGCGCGTCTTTGTGGCAGACGACCCAATGACGTGCGTTGCGCGTGGCGCAGGCAAGGTCCTGGAAGACCTCGACCGGCTGCACAAAGTCCTGGCCAGCCTGCAGCGGGGGAGCACCGTTCACTAACGGGCTTGGCCCATGAGCAGCAAACGCCTGCGAAATCTGCTTCCCTTTGTCCTGTTCTTTCTGGCGCTGCTCGGGTTCATCCTGCACCGTGTCGGATGGCTCGATCCCGTGGGGAACCTGGCGGTGCGCATCTCCACGCCATTCCAGAAGGCCGTCACATCCGTGATCAACTGGGCCGGCAACCAGACGCAGACCGGCCGCGACCTCCAAGGCCTGCGCGAACGGAACGAGATGCTTGAGTCGGACAACGCTCGCCTGCTCTTGGAGAACGTTCGCCTGCGAGAGGTGCTCGTTGAGGCGACGCAGTGTCGTGACCTGCTTTCGTTCGCCCAGGCGCTGCCCGCGTTTGATGTTTCTGGGGCGCATGTCACCGCGCGCGTCATTGGCCTCGACCCCAGCAACCTGGAGCGCTATGTGCTCCTAGACGTGGGCACCGAATCGGGTGTTGAGAAGAACATGCCCGTGGTAACGGAGCGCGGCCTGGTCGGCCGCATCTCCCAGGTGGGAGCCGGGTGGTCGAGGGTGCTGCTGATCACGGACGCGAGCAGTTCGATCAACGCGCTCACGCAGAGCACCCGGGCTTCCGGCTTGGTGCAGGGCCGGCCCGATGGCTCCCTGTTGATGCGCGACATTCCGCAGGCCGATTCGGTCAGTGTGGGGGACACCGTCTTCACTTCGGGACTCGGGGGCAACCTCCCGCGCCAGATCCTTATCGGGCAGATTACCGGCGTGCTGCGCAAGGATTCGGACCTATATCAGAGCGCCACGGTCAAGCCCACCGTCGACTTTCTCCACCTGGAATCCGTGCTCGTGGTCACCGGCTTTGAACAGTGACTCTCTATCTGGTCGTGCCTGCCCTCTTCTTGGTGGCTATCGTGCAGGCGAGTGCCATGCCGCACCTCAGGATCTGGGCGTGTTCCCCGACCTGCCGCTCCTCTTCGTGGTGAGCTGGGGTCTCCTGCGCGGCACCCGTGCCGGACTCATCTGGGGCCTGATTGCCGGCCTGTTCTTCGATCTGCTCTCGGGCATGCCCTCCGGCGCAGCCACCGTCGCTCTGGCGGCCGTGGGCTTCCTGGCAGGCTTGGCGCAGAGGTCGGCCTTTCGCGCGCAGTTGTTGCTTCCCATCGTCGTGACAGTTGTCTCAACTGCCCTATACGACCTGATGCTACTGTTGGCCATGTTGCTGGCAGGCCGCACGGTGCTTTGGATCGAGAGCTTGGGCCGCATCATTCTCCCCTCCGCGATCCTCAACCTGCTCCTGCTACCCATGGTCTACTTCCTGCTGCGCGGCCTATACCGCCGCTTTGGCCGCCAGGAGATGGAGTGGTAGCTTGATTCAGCAGCGCAAGCCTGCCAGGGATGGGCGGCTGGTCGTCTACCGTGGTCTTCTTGTCTTGGCCCTGCTTGCCCTAGTCGGCCAGCTCGGTCGCCTTCAGATCGTCCAGGGCTCCACCTACCGGCAGGCTGCCGACGTGAACCGCTTCCGCCTCGCAACCGATCTCGCTCCTCGCGGCGTGATCTACGACCGGCGCGGTTACCAGTTGGCGCGCAACCTGCCGGTCCTTTCCGTTGCCATCGTCCCTGCCTACTTGCCCGAGGACGCGCAGGAGCGTCTCATCCTCCTGACACGGCTCGCCGGCCTTCTTGAAGTGCCGCTCCGAAGCCCCTTGCGCGAGGTCACGCCCGGCACGCGCAAGCATCAAGCCTTGTCCTCGGAAAAGCCGCTCCTGGAGGTGCTGGAGACGGCTGAGCTTGCTCCCTTCAGCGCCGTCCGGGTCAAGGGGGACGTGCCCCGCGATGTGGCTCTCCTTCTGGAAGAAGAGCACCTGGACTGGCCCGGCATTATCATCCAGACCGACTCGGAGCGCGAGTACATCCACGGCGCCCTCACTTCTCACGTCTTGGGCTTTGTCGGCCCGGTTCCCGCTGCTCAAGCCGAGGTGTACGAGGCAGCGGGCTACAACCCGAATACGGATTCGGTCGGGCTCACGGGCATCGAGTTCTCCTTCGAGCGCGAGCTGCGCGGCAAGTCCGGGCAAAAGCTCGTCGAGGTCGACGTCGCCGGGCGCGAAGTGCGGATTGTGGGCGAGCCCCAGCCGGCTGAGCCTGGCTACAACCTGCGCCTCACGATTGATCTCGATCTCCAAGCCAAGGTCCAGGAAGTGCTCAGCCAGCAGCTCAAGGCCTTGGGCAAGAAGCAGGGTGTCGTCATCGCACTCAACCCGCAGAATGGTGAAGTCTTGGCCATGGTCTCGTTGCCCGCCTATGACAACAACCTGTTCACCGGCGGCATCTCGACCGAGGACCTGCGTGCCCTCCAGAAGAATGCGGCTCGGCCGCTCGTCAACCACGCCATCTCCGGCATGTTTCCGCCCGGCTCGACCTACAAGCTGATTGTTGCCTCTGCCGGCCTTGAGGAGGGCGTCATCACCGCCGACACGATTCTCCACTGCGGTGGCATCCTCTGGCTGCCCAACCGCTACTACCCCGAAGATCCCAGCCTGGCACAGCCCTTCTACTGCTGGATCCACACCGAGTACGGGGGGAGCCATGGTTCGCTCAGCCTGCTTTCTGCGATCGCGCAATCGTGCGACAACTACTTCTACCAGGTGGGCGGCGGATACCGCACCTACTTCCAGGGGCTGGGTGAGGAACGGATCGCGCAGTATGCCGAGCTTTTTGGCATGGGGGCCCTAACCGGCATCGACCTGCCCGGAGAGACGACGGGCCTTGTGCCCGGCCCCAAGTGGAAACGGGTCAACTACCGCGAGTCGTGGACGACTGGCGATACCTACAACATGTCGATCGGGCAGGGGTTTGTGCTGTCCACGCCCCTCCAAATGGCCAACCTGGTGGCCACCGTGGCAAATGGGGGCACGCTCTACCGGCCCCAACTGGTACGCGAGGTCCTCGATTCGGAGGGCAACGTCGTGCGCGCCTTTGCGCCGGACGTGATCCGCACCGTGCCCGTCTCCGCCGCAAACCTGAGCCTCGTTCGCCAGGGAATGCGTGCTGCCGTCGCCAGCCCCGCCGGTACTGCCTGGGTGCTCAGGTCGCTCAAGGTTGCTGCTGCCGGCAAGACGGGCACTGCCGAGTACTTCGAAGACGCGAACAAGGACGGGCTCCCCGACCGGGACAAAGACGGCAACTTGCCCACGCACGCCTGGTTCGTCGGCTTTGCCCCCTACGAGAACCCCGAAATCGCGCTTATGGTCTTTGTGTACGGCGGTGGACAGGGCTCCGCGGCGGCGGTCCCCGTTGGCCGCGACATCCTCTCCTACTACTTTGAACGCGAACGAGTGGAGGCTCAGCCATGACTACCATCGGTCCTCGCCGCCGGACTCCACCCATGGCAGTCTGGGTCGTCCTGGTCAGCTTTGTCGCCATCGCGGCCGTGTGTGCTCTGCTTGTCGTGCTACTCCGGGGCAAGGCCGAAAAGGTCGCACTCTTGGAAGCCCAGGTGGCTGCGCTTCAGGACGAGCGGCTTTCGTTGGAGTCGCGCCTGGGAGTTCTGCAAGACTCTGCGGCCGTCACCGAGCAGCGGCTCGCTGCTCTCGAAGCGAGCGACCCGGCCCAGAAGCTGGCCGCGCTTCAGCAGGCGGTCGATGCGGCCAACGGCACGCAGCAGGTGGAGGATCTCCGGGTGACGCTGAACGCGATTCAGGCGCAAGTCGACGGCTTCCAGTCCGACCTAGACGGCCTGACCGACCGCCTCAACAGCCTGTCCGGCAGCTCGCCCTCCCTGCCGGCCGAAGCGCGGATCCAGGTAGTGCCGCAGAAGCAGGCGCATAACCTGAGCTGCGAATCCTCCGCCGCCTCCATGGCGGCGCGCTATCACGGCTTGGATCTCAGTGAGGCCGACGTGCTCGCGGCCTTGCCGCTCAGCGAAAACCCGTACCTGGGGTTTCGGGGCAACGTCGACGGTCCTACCGGAGGTATCCAGGACTATGGCGTCTACGCCGGGCCGATCAAAGCCATCCTCGAGGCCAACGGCCTCAGGGCACTGCCCGTATCAGGTGGACTCGATGGCATCCGCGCGGCTCTCGCCCGCGGCAATCCCGTCATCGCCTGGGTGACGTACCAACTGGTGGCAGCCACGCCGGTCGAGCAGACGATCTCGGGCCAGCAAGTGACCCTCGTGCCCAACCAGCATGTCGTAGTGGTCACCGGCTACGACGCCGAGGGCTTCTGGGCGAACGATCCCTGGACGGGGCTTGAGGTCTATTACTCGGCGGCCGACTTGGCCCGCTCTATGGGCTACTTTGGCGACATGGCTTTGGAAGTGGCGGCTTTCTAGGAGTGGAGGTGGGATTCGCCGTGGATGAATCTGTCGTCATCAAGGGCACCAAGGATGGCCTGGCCGTTACCCTCGGCGAGGGCCCGCTCGATGCGATCCGCGCTGAGCTGGAGTCGCGGCTTGCCTCCCGGGCATCCTTCTTCTTGGGGGGCCGTGCCGCGCTCAAGGTACGAGATCGTCCTCTGACCGTGGACGAGCTGCAGTCCATCGGCGCCATCTTCGAACAGGCCGGCATGAGCCTGTGGGCCGTCGAGGGCAGCCACCCCACCACCTATCGCTCAGCCGGCGAGCTGGGGCTGGAGACAACTCTTGGGGCGCCTGTTCCCCGGGATGTCTCCTCCCAGGAGCCGAGCCAGAAGGAGCTTCCCGGCATCGTGGTGCGCCGCACCCTGCGCGCCGGCCAGGAGATTGAGTTCGCCGGCCACGTCACGCTGATAGGAGACGTCAACCCCGGTGCCGAGATCGTCGCGGGCGGCGACGTCATCGTCTGGGGCAAGCTGCGCGGCGTGGTCTATGCGGGCGCGCTCGGCGACGAATCGGCCGTGGTGTGTGCCCTGCAGCTTGCCCCGAGCCAGATACGCATAGGCTCGCTCATTGCCACCCCCCCCGATCGCGCGCGCCCGCCCAAGGTCCCGGAAATGGCCGCCGTGCAGCAGGGGACCATAGTCGTCGAACGTTGGGATAGGTGAATATGACCGCAACCGTAGCTACCATCACGTCTGGAAAGGGCGGTGTCGGCAAGACCACAGTCACCGCCAACCTGGGGGTCGCCCTCGCCATGTTGGGGCAGCGCGTCGTCGCTATCGACGCGGACATTGGCCTGCGCAACCTGGACATGGTGATGGGCCTTGAGAACCGGATCGTCTACGACATCGTCGACGTTGTCGAGGGCCGCTGCAGGCTGCGGCAGGCCCTGATCCGTGACAAGCGCCTACCCGAGCTCCACCTCTTGCCTGCTGCGCAGACCCGAGACAAGAGCGCGGTCACGCCTGCTCAGATGATCGAGATCTGCGAACAGCTTCGCCCTTCCTGCGACTTTGTCCTCGTCGACTCGCCGGCAGGGATAGAGCAGGGCTTTAAGAATGCGGTCGCCCCGGCCGACCGCGTCCTGATCGTGACCACACCCGAAGTCTCGGCCGTGCGCGATGCCGATCGCATCGTTGGCTTGATCGAGGCCGAGGAAAAGGGACCGCCGCTCCTGATCATTAACCGACTCAATCCCGAGATGGTCCGCCGCGGCCAGATGCTCAGCAAAGAGGATGTGCTGGAGATCCTAGCCATCGACCTAATCGGCATCATCCCGGAGGACAGGCAGGTCATCGTGTCCACCAACCAGGGTACGCCGGTCGTCTTGGATGGCCGGCACCCCTCCGGCCAGGCTTTCCGAAACATCGCCGGCCGGCTGATGGGGCAGGAGATACCGCTGATGAGCCTCGAGCCTGAAGGCCTTTTCGGCCGCCTGGCACGAGCGTTCGGCAAGTGAGCAACAGATCGAACGACAGGCCAACTGGCCAGCGCCATACTGGGAGGCACAATGGGTTTCCTCAATCGGATCTTTGGTGAGAAGCAGCCGTCCAGCCGCCAGGTTGCCAAGGAGCGGCTCCAGCTCGTCCTCGTGCACGATCGGATCAAGATCTCCCCTGCCATGCTCGAACGGATGAAGGACGAGCTCATTACCGTCATCTCCCGCTACGTCGAGATCGATGCCGACAGCGTCGAGGTGACTTTCACCCAGAGCAAGCGACAGAGCCGGCTCGTGGCCGACATTCCCCTCGTCGGCCCCGCCCGCCGCGCCGGCTCCAAGAAACCGGCCTCCTTCGGAGCTGAGGGTGAACGTTAGGCGCGCGTGGCGCAGCTTCGATCCCGTTCTCTTTCTTACGCTGTTGGTGCTCGTCGCCTTTGGTGTGACGATGATCTACAGCGCCACGGTCAATACGTTCGGCGTGGGCAACCCCGTCCGCCGCCAGCTCATCTACTTCGGGATCGGCCTGGGCCTATTCTTCCTCACTACCTCGTTCGACTATCGCAGCAATGGCGGCCATGTCCTTCGCATGCCTCCCTTGGTTCCAGTTCGTATTGCTG
>CAVPBH010000013.1:0-8566 GCA_963701775.1 uncultured Chloroflexia bacterium | reverse complement strand
CGGCGCTACGGTACAGCCTGCATTTGACTTCCGTGCTCGAATCTGGCATGATTTGAAGCGATAAGGAAGCTCCATTTGCATGTAGGAGGCAGGGCCATGGACGATGTAGCAGTCGTGAGCGAGAGCCGCTTTCGAGCCGCAGGCAAGCGGATGACGCACCAGCGCCGGCTGCTGCTGCGTATCCTGGCGGAAGCAGGCGGCCACCTGGATGCGCGGGAGGTATATGACCGCGCGAGGCAGCAAGATCCCCGCCTGAGCCTGGCGACCGTCTACCGGACACTGAACTCGCTGATGGAGGCGGGGGTCGTACGGTGAAGGCGGAAATCCCCCCTCACCAGGAGCACCACCACTACGAGCTGGATGCGCAGGATGGCCATTCCCACCTCGTCTGCCTGGGTGTGGCCGGGTAGTCGAGGTCGACAGCCGTGCCTTTGTCGATGCAGCGCAGGCCATCGGCCGGGCCAGTGGTTTTGTCGTCGCCAGCGCCCAGGTGGAGCTGACCGGCTACTGTGCTGGGTGCCAGGACGAGGCCGAAGTGCGGGAAGATGACGCGCCCAGGAGTGCACCAGGCAGCTCGCTCGACCTGGGCTCTGTGCCGAAAGGCGCGTCGGTCTCCATCCGGGCGCTTGACGGAGGGCACTCGTTGGTGAGCCGCCTGGCATGCCTGGGGTTCACGCCGGGTGCCTACCTGCGCGTGCTCCAGAACTCTGGACACGGTCCGGTTCTGGTCGCCCTACGTGAGCACGGCGTGGCGTCGGGACGCGGAGAGGCCAGGCAGATCCTCGTCGAATGGCCGACGGCGGTGAGCGGCGTTGCATAGTACCGAGCCGACTTCCATGAGCACCATCGCAGCGCCCCCTCTCCCCGGCGAAGCGGGGCTGACGGTGGCCCTGGCCGGGCAGCCCAACGTGGGCAAGTCGACCGTCTTCAACCTGCTGACCGGGCTCGAATCAGCACGTCGGCAACTGGCCGGGCAAGACGGTCGAGCAGAAGACCGGCATCCTACCGCACCGGCAGCACGACCATGCACCTGGTCGACCTGCCGGGCACCTATAGTCTGACGGCCAACTCACAGGAAGAGGTCATCGCCCGCGACTACATCCTCAAGGAGAAGCCCGATGTGGTCCTGGCGGTGCTCAACGCCGCATCGCTGGAGCGCAACCTGTACCTGGTCGCCGAACTTCTGGCGCTGGCTGCCCCGGTTGGTGGTTGCCCTGAACATGGTGGACGTGGCGGCCGAAGAGGGCGTCCACATCGAGCCCCAGGTCCGGAGGCCGCTCTGGGGGTGCCGGTTGTGCCCATGATCGCCACCAAGAATCAGGGGGTGCGCGAACTGGTGGCGACGGTGGACCGCCTGGCCCGTGGCGAGGTCCCATACCAGCCCCATGTGCCGGAGATCCGCGAGGATCACCGCGAGGTGCTGGCTCAGCTCCAGCCCTGATTGCCCGAGTGTACCCCCGCCCTACCCCGGCGATTGGGTTGCCCTTAAACTGCTGGAGGGCGATGCTGAGATCACCGCTATGATGCGTGATACCCACCTGCCTGCCCAGGTCGTGGGCGCAGGTCCACGACATCCTCTTGGCCCACGAAGACGCGATCCTGGCCGTGGCCAGCGGGCGCTACGACTGGGTGGGCCGCATGATCCGGGCGGCTGTCACCCGTCCACCGCGCCGGGCAGATTACCCTGACCGAACGGCTGGATCGCTGGGCGACCCATCCACTGTGGGGCCTGGGCATGCTGGCCGGCCATCCTGGGGCTGGTGTTCTGGCTCACGTTCACCATCGGCGCCCCGCTCCAGGCCTTCTGGACCGCTCCGTGATACGGCGGCCTGGCCCGGGCTGGCCTGCGGGCTGCTGGCCAATGCTCCTGTCTGGGTCCGCGAGCCTGGTGGTGAATGGCATCCTCGGCGGTGTGGGCACGGTGGTCACTTTCTTGCCCATCTTGGTCATCTTTTTCGCCGTGCTGGCCCTGCTGGAGGACACGGGCTATATGGCCCGCGGCGCCTATGTCATGGACCGCTTCATGCACTTGATGGGGCTGCACGGCAAAAGCTTCCTGCCGCTCTTTCTGGGTTTGGCTGCAATGTGCCGGCAGTGTGGGCACGCGTATCATCGACTCGCGCCGGGCTCGGCTGCTCACCATCCTGTTGGCGCCGCTGGTGCCGTGCGCAGCCCGCATGACGGTCATGGTGTTCCTGGCTCCCGTTTTCTTTGGGCGGGCAGCGACGCTGGTGTCATGGGGACTCATTGCCATCAGCCTGGGTGTGCTGGCCATCGTCGGGGTGTTGATCAACAAATGGGTGCTAAAGGGTGAGCCGGCAGCCTTCATTATGGAGCTGCCCCTCTACCACCGGCCCAATTTCCGGACCATCGGCCTACAGGTCTGGCACAATGTCGTGCAATTCCTCAAGAAGGCCGGGTCCCTCATCCTGGTCATGTCGGTGCGTGGTCTGGGCGCTGTCGACGCTGCCCAACGGCGAGCTCGAGACCAGCTACCTGGCCGGGGTGGGCAAGGCACTCGCGCCGCTGGGGGCACTCATGGGGCTGGACTGGAAGATGGTGGTGGCCCTTCTGACCAGTCTCGTGGCCAAGGAGAATTCGGTCGCTACGCTGGGGGTGCTGTTTGGCGACGGGACCGCGGCCTGAGCGCCGCCCTGGCGGCGTCCTGACCCCTCCGGCGGCACTCGCTTTTTTGGTAGTGCAGATGCTCTTCATCCCTTGCGTGGCGACGGTGGCAGCCATCGGCAAGAAACGGGAAGCTGGAAGTGGACGGCGTTTGGCGTCGGCCTCCTGGGCGGCTCTTTCGTCGGCCGGCGGCGTCATCGTCTACCAGGCCGCCCGGCTGTTCTGAGAGACCGACCGCGGTTATTGAGGCTGACATGCTGAACAACTTCTGAAACTCATCGCCGAAGGTGGCGTGTCTACCTGTGAGGAACTGGCGCGGCACCTGTCGGTCAGCCGGCCGCTGGTGGAGGCGATGCTGGAGGAACTGGCGCGCCTCGGCTACCTGCGAGCGGCAGCGAATGGGTGCGGCGGGCACTGCGCCGGCTGCTCTTCGGGCGGCTGTTCCGTGATCGGCCAAGGCCGCGTTTGGACTCTGACAGACAAGTGTCTAGACCCTGCGTTGTCAGGTTCTCGGCAAAGCTCCCCGGCACGGCGCCGAGATCATGCTCCTGGTTGAGCCGCTCGACGTTCTCCCAGGCCAGCAGGCTGATCTCCCAGCGACCCTGGGCGAGCCGGCCCGGCATGGCTGTCACCTACCAGCCCCCAGCCGGGCTGCAACGCCCCCTCGCCGACGTCGGCCTTGGGCTCGCTGCGCCGCCGGCTGCGGCAGATCGCGATCAGGGTTGGTTTGTCCATGCATCTCTCCGTTCGTTGACACAGGCCTAACGGGTTCCGAAGCGACCATCTGACTTTTCGTCCGCGACCTTGCCATTGGCAGATGCAAGCCACCCGGTCCGCTCCACGTCATAATGATCGAACTCGGGTACATAGGGCTTGATGTCCAGCAAGGGGGTGCCATCCAGGATGTCCACATTCTCGATGTGCAGTAAGTTCCCTCGACGCTCAGGAGCTTGACAACAGACAGGCCAATCGAATTGGGCCGAGTTGGTGCCCGAGTCGCAAAGACTCCGTGCGGCTCCAGATCAAGGAAAGGTGTGACGATCAGCCTGGGCGCGCCCACTCGATGGAAATGGTACAGCAGGATGATGTGCGAGAAGCCCTCCAGATCTTGGAGTCCAGCAACAAACTCGGCGAACAGCTCAACCTCTCCACGTATCCCAGCCGCGCCCACCGGCTGTATGGGCATGTGTTCAACGCTTAGAAAGGGGCTGTGAATGATGCCTATCGGCTGGTACACAATGTCCATTTCGCGGCTTCCTCCCACAAGTACCGCATCAGGGCAGCCATAGGTGGCTGCGAGTGCCAGAGCAGGTCCAAGCCGTCCTCGATCCGGTTCTCTATCATTGGCGGCAGTTGTGCGAGTCCGCTGGAATCACGCGGGGGCCGGCAACCAACCCCAGCCCCCGCTGGGAACAGAGATCGCTGCTCCATCGACTTCCTTCTTTGCCAACCCTCGATCTCCCTTCCTTCGGTGGCTTCGACTACCCGCAGACCAGCGCAGCAGGTCTGCCTGCTCCCCCAAGCTGGATCCTTCGCCTGGCCCGGTACCGCCTCAGTACTCGGCCGGTCGGAGCCATTATAGCCTGGATATTCCGCAATGTCATGGACGCGCCGTCGCAGAGTCGACACAGCGTCCACTGACTCTGCATCTCGCTGCTGAGATTGCCTCCGCGCCCGGTCAGCCGGCAACCCGTCGCCCTGCTGCAGGGAGTCCCGCGACCAGGTCCCCGGCCATGGGTGCAAACCCGGTGGCCGAGTACTTCTCGATCCGTCCCGCATCGCACAGCCGGGCGATCTCGGGTTCGACCGGCAGACGTCCCAGGAAAGGCACACCGATACGACGCGCCGTCTCCTCGGCGTGGCTGGGGCCAAAGAGATCATGGCGCTTGCCGGTATCAGGACACTCGAAGTAGCTCATGTTCTCTAGCAGCCCCAGGATGGGCGTGCTCATCTGACGGGCCATGTTGGCCGCCTTGCGCACGACCATGCCGGCCAGGTCCTGGGGTGAGGTGACCAGCATGATGCCCAAGATGGGCAGCGACTGCATCACGGTCAGCGACGCATCCGAGGTGCCGGGAGGCAGGTCCACCACAAGGTAGTCGAGCGTCCCCCAGAAAACGTCGCCCCAGAACTGCTTGATGGCTCCATGTACATGCACTCTGCACATACATACTAGCACACTCGGGGAACATATCAGGTGTTTGGGACAATGGCGCAGTACGGCTTGCTCTCTTGGGCCGGGACCTTGACCAGGTGATGGCCGCATGATACAGTGCTCGGGACGATGAGCACGACTTGACCTTTGGGTTCATCTCGGGTTTCATGCTGCTCCTGGCGCTGTCGCAACTCATGTGGTGTTTTCCGGCCGGCTTGACGATCGGGCCGACCTGAGAGCTTGTACGCGTTGGAGGAACCATGGATCACTTTCGCCTGGTCGCGTCCATCTATGACCGGGTAATGGCCCCGCCTGATCCCGACCGACTGCGCAGCCTGTTGGGATTGCCAGCAGACGGCAAGCTCCTCGACGTGGGCGGCGGAACCGGGCGGGTCGCGCAGGCGCTACGCGGCCTGGTCGATGAAGTCGTGGTATTGGACGAGTCGGCAGCCATGCTCGAGCAAGCGCGCCTGAAAGGATTGACGGCGGTACAAGGTCAAGCTGAGCAACTGCCCTTTGCCGACGGCGCCTATGCGCGGATCCTGGTCGTGGATGCATTCCATCATCTTCGGGACCAGAGACGGGCAGCCGCCGAGTTCCTGCGCGTTCTGGCGCCGGGCGGACGGATTGTCGTTGAGGAACCGAACGTGGAGCAAATCACCGGGGCGGTTGATCGCCCTGGCTGAGAAGCTGGTCTTGATGCGCAGTCACTTTCACCCGCCCCCTGCAGTGCAGCGAATCTTTGAGGCAGTAGGCGGGGGCGTTCGGCTGGTTCGTGTCGGCAGGACCTTCTGGGCCGTGGTGACGAAACCGGACCCCCTCTAGTCCCCCTGCCACCTGCGGGCAGCTTCAGCCGGCGACGCCGAGGTCGCCAAGTCACCGGATCCCGGTTCCCGCCGTGGCGCCCTAAAGTCCGCCCTCGAAGCCGGCAGGTGCCCCGGAACGCCGCGCCCGCTCCATGCAGCAAGAAACTCACACCTCCTTCATACCTTTTTCACACGTCCACGGTAGAATCACAGGTGTTGCGCGAGCCCGGCACCTCTGGGGACCGGGGAGCGCAGCCAGGCTCACACACTAGGGAGGCATCAAGACCATGGCAAATCGAACGAACCTTTCGCCGCAGACGCGCCGCAACTGGCTGATCGTCGCGGCTCTTTCACTCAGCGGGATCGTGGCTGTTCTGTCGGGCGTGTACTTTCTGTACCTGCCCTCGGGGGGCTACCAAGGCGGCAGGAACCCACTGTACGGCGTGACCATCCTGTTCAGCCGAGACACCTGGGATGCACTTCATACCTGGGGCGGGTTGGCGATGATCGCGGTGGTGGTCGTCCACCTGGCGCTTCATTGGGCGTGGGTGGGGATGATGGGCAGGCGCATCCTCAAGGCGATCCCGTCGCGAGGCCACGGGCTGTCGCGCGGCGCAAGGCGGAACATTGCTCTCAACGTGCTGGTCGCGGCCAGCGGCCTGATCACTGCCGTGACGGGCATCTACCTGCTCTTCGCGCCGTCCGGTCACGGCTCAAGCCAGGCCGTCACCTGGGACTTGGTCCACACATGGGCCGGCGTGGTGATGACCGTGGCGGCCGTGGCACACCTGGCAATCCACTGGCGTTGGGTCGAGAATGTGACCCGGCGCCTGGCGCAATCGCTGGACGGCGCCCTCGGTGGGCCGAGGCGCAGGCCGAAGGCTAAGACGTACCGTGCTCAGAAAAGAAACAAGAAGCTAAAGGAGAGAAGATGACTAAGAAGATCGTGTGGGGATTGGTCGTAGTGGGGTTGGTCGGTATCCTGGTAGCAGGAGCTGTTGTCCGCACCGCCGCCAAGGCGGGAGACGGACCAGAGGCGCAGGGCTTTGGTGCGGGCCGGAGAATCGGCGATGGATCGAGCGCGGAAGCAGAGGGGTTGTCCGCCCAGGCCGGAACAGGCGAGCAGGTGCGCGGACTCGGCATCGGCGACGGGACGGGCACCGGCGAAGCAGTGGTAGAGGAGTGGCTCACATTCCAGGGAAGCGTGGCCAGCCTAGATTCCGATGCAATGGTGGTACAGCTCGACTCGGGCGAACAGATCGTGGTCGAGAACCGGCCGTGGTGGTTCGCCCAGGAGCAGGGCTTTGCGGCCCGGCCGGGCGACCAACTGACACTGAGGGCGTTCTACGAGGGTGACAGCATCGAAGTTGGCCAGATGGCCAACGTCCGCACGGGCCAGACGGTGCAGCTCCGCGAGGAGAGCGGGCGGCCGCTGTGGGCCGGTCGTGGCCGTCGCAACGGATAATCAGCGAGATCGAACCTCCCGCAGGCTGCGCGCCTGCGGGAGGAGCATTGGGAGGAGAAGAAGATGCCTAGCATGACCCGCCTTCGATTGGACCTCAAGAGAAACCGGACCCGGGTACTGCGCCGGGCCACACAGGCAGCCTTCGGGCTGTTCATCCTCGTCACAAGCGTGCTGCACTACACGGTGACCAGCCAGAAGATGGCATCCATCGATGCGTACTGCCCGTTCGGCGGCTTTGAGACGCTCTGGCGATGGGCATCGGATGGGGGCAAGTTCATCCAGATGACGCATGCCTCGAACCTTGTCCTGGCCTTGGGGCTGGTCGCCGGCACGATCTTGGCCGGCGGCGCCTTCTGCGGCTGGGTTTGCCCGTTCGGCGCCCTGCAGGACCTTCTGGGCTGGATCCGAAAGAAGCTGCACCTGCCCGAGGTCCGAGTACCCGCCAAGATGGACCGGATCCTGACCTATGGACGCTACGTGAGCTTGGTGGGCATCATCGCCGCCACCATCGCGAGTGTCAAGCTGTGGTTTGCCGGCTGGTGACCCATACCGCACCCTTTTCGGCCTGGGCTGGATCTTTGAGTTCAACCTGGCGGAGAATTGGCTCGCCTACCTTGTGGCGCTTGTTGTAGTGGGCGTGGTGCTGTTTGTCCCGCGGGCCTGGTGCCGGTACGCCTGCCCGCTGGGAGGTGCGATCAGCCTGCTGGGCAACCTCAGCCTGCTGCGCATCCGCCGCGTGGAAAGCGAGTGCCGCGGCTGTGCCGTGTGCAACAAGCCATGCCCGGTCAAGATCGACGTCGCGCATGCCGCTCCGGCCGTGTCTGCCAACTGCATCGGCTGCCTGGAATGTGTCGACGCATGCCCCCACGAAGCGGCACTGGGTGTGACCCTGGGCCCGGCCCTGCCCAAGCTCAAGTCTGGCAAGAAGGAGAGTGTGGCGTGAAGGCGGTGAGAGATCAACAAGTACCTGATGCCGCTGCTGGTGGTAGTGGCCCTGCTGGGCAGCGTCTTTGTCGCCAAGGCCTCCGGCACGTGGAAGACGAGCGGGCGAGGAGAGGTGATTGTCGACGAAAGCGGCCGGCCCGATCCGACCGGGATCAAGGGTTGGATGACGCTGGAAGGGGTGTCGGAAACGTACGGCGTGCCATTGGACGCACTGTACACGATGATCGGAGCGGGACCGCGATCCCGGCGTGGCACCGAAATGAAGATGCTGGAGGGTCTCTTGCCAGGCACCAGCGTGAGCACGGTGCGCGCAGGCGTGGCGGCCTACCTGGACGGGAGCTGGACGCCGGCCGATGGCAAGTACGAGGGCGGCGAATCGCACGAGTAGCAATCGCCAGGAGCTTGCTCCGGTGTGGAAAGCGGAAGCAGGGGCGAGGCGCACCGGGCAAGAGTCGAGCCGCGGAGCGACCGTGACGGCGCTCCCACGGAGGACCGGGGAAGCGAGGAATACGCAGCGGGGGGAGCGGCTGAGCGGCTGAGCGGCTGAGCGGCAGGCGCGAACAGGGCAGG
>CAVPBH010000012.1:0-168492 GCA_963701775.1 uncultured Chloroflexia bacterium | reverse complement strand
ACTGTGACCCAACGGCGAGTGCTTATCTCAAGATTGTGATGGATGCCGTATTTGGCCCCGCATGTTTCAGGAATGAGATTGTCTGGAAACGGACCACTGCCCACAGTTCAGCGAAGAGATACGGCCCTGTGCATGACATCATCCTCATACTACACCAAGGGTGAGTCGCCCGTCTGGAATCCGCAGTACAGCCCCCACGGGGAGGAGTATCTTGCCACCAAGTATCGGCATGTGACCCCGGATGGCAGGAGGTATCAGTTGGACAATCTCACGGCTGCGGGTGTGCGACATGGGTCGTCAGGAAGCCCGTGGCACGGAATTGACCCGACAGCCAGGGGTTACCATTGGAAGTTCACGATCGAGCACTTGGAGGATGGACGCTGCGGGCCGAATCTACTGGCCCCCGAAGGGCAAGGTTCCTCGGTACAAGCGGTATCTTGACGAGGTTCGGGGCGTTGCTTTGCAGGACATCTGGACGGACATTTTCCCCATAAACTCCCAGGCGCAGGAGCGTCTTGGCTACCCCACCCAAAAGCCAGAAGCTCTGCTAGAGCGCATCATAACTGCAGCAGCAACGAGTGGGATACGGTCCTTGACCCGTTCAGCGGCTGCGGCACGGCGATAACCGTAGCCCAGAGGCTCAACCGCCGTTGGGTTGGCATTGACATTACCCACCTGGCAATAACCCTGATGAAGGTTCGCTTGAGGATGCCTTTGGAGATTCGGTTACCTACAAGGTGATTGGCGAACCGGTAAGCCTGCCCGACGCTCAGACTCTGGCGGAGCAGGACCCGTACCAGTTCCAGTGGTGGGCCTTGGGTCTGGTTGGCGCTCGGCCTGTTGAGCAGAAAAAGGGAAGCGACAGGGGCATTGATGGCCGACTGTACTTCCATGATGAGGCTGAGGGCGGCAAGACCAAGCAGGTGATTCTGTCAGTCAAAGCAGGTCATACTGGTGTGGCGCATGTTCACGAGTTACGGGGTGTTGTCGAAAGAGAGAAGGCCGAAATTGGCGTACTGATTTCCATGCAGGAGCCAACCCATCCAATGCGCACCGAAGCAGCAGGCGCCGGGTTCTATCACTCGCCGGGTTGGAATAGCAACCACCCCAAGCTACAGATTCTGACCGTGGCCGACCTTCTGGCAGGGAAGGGCATCGACATGCCACCCCTGCGGCAGGTGAGCACCACCTTCAGGAGAGCGCCAAAGGCCAAGGCCGACGATGCGCACATGCAGCCGCCGCTAATGGAGCCGTGACGAGCGCATTGGCGGTGCAGGCTAGGCCTCATCTATGCGGGTGGCGGCCCTTTCGTGACACATAATTGGCTGTGGGCAAATGTTACGCTTGAGGGAAAGGACAGGTAGGCCATATGCTTTCGAGGAAATCGTGGCTGGTCTTCTCTGGCAAGAAGGATACTGGACGCACATAGGTTACAAGGTCGAGCCTCAAAAGATGAGAAGGTAGACCTGGATAAGCATTCGCTGCCCGACCGGAGATAGATATCCTGGCATATCGTGCAAAAGACAATTCATTGGTATGGTTGAATCAATCGTATCTGGACTCACGTGGCGTCACGATAGATGCGCTTTCGGGGAAAGACAAAGGGCCGCAAGTTACAAGGTCTTCACTGAGGAGAAGTACCCTAGGTGGTCACAGCGGCACTGACAAGTCAAGTCGAACAGGATGAGCTTGTTTGCCCGAGCCCATCTGTGCAGTATTGCCTTGTGGCGGGGCATATCGCCACAGCCCAGACCGAGTGCAGCTGCACGCAGGCATTTCTCTGAGGTGGATTCTGTATGATGAAGCCTGGCTCAAGTCTGGCCCTGAAGGGATTATCTGGCATTGGGTATTGAAGACGATGTAGCAACCATCGTTCCGAAGCTGTTCAAATGGTAGAGTCTCGGAGCTATGAGTCCGGGCACTTACCATGCTCCGGTGATGAGCCACCAGGATGCTCTTAAAGATGACAGAACAGGAGCCAAAGGGGGCATTAGTAGGTCAGGGGCGATTAGTCTCGACCTGGCCCACCTACAAGAAGTGGGGTGGGGGCGGCAAGACGCCGAGCGGAAGGCGAGACGATTCGTGTACACAACAGTCAGGGTGCCACTTGAGTGTCTTGATACAGGTACTATGCTGGTTCGAATAAAAGACATGCCGGACGAAACAATTATCCAGAAACTAATGGACAATGCTCCATTGGCCGTTTGTCGTGGTGATAATAGTTTTGATTGGTGCCACCGGCGCCCGCCTCTGGGAAACTCTCCTTTGTGTATACAGTCGCTGGAGAATCGGACTTGGTGCAGGGGCTTAGTCCTTGTCGGCGTTGGATTGTTCTATGTTACGCAAGATCGGGCTTTCCCTTACGGCGTAGCAAGAACAGAAATGCCAAAGCCCAATGAGGCACGAGACCATTCCAGCATATCAGTTCGGTGGGGAGCGACAAACACATACCCGTACCTGCGACTACCGGCGATGGTAAGGCGGAAATTGCGGTTTGGAGTCGTCCGAGGGAACTGGTACATTCTGAATGACACCGACCAAACGCAGTTGAGCAGTGGGAATGCCAGTGATATACCTGTACCCGCAGACTACAACGGCGATGGCAAATGGATGCGTTTGGAGACCATCCGACGGAAACTGATATATCCTGACCGAAAACTCCTGAAGGCAGTTGTGCAGTGGGGGAAGGCGGACGACATAACTGTGCCTGTCGATTACAATAAGGACGGAAAGGCAGAATAGCGGTTCTTGGAGACCTTCTGAGGAACATGGTACATCTGGCATGGGGATATTGCTTGGAGCAAATAGCCTCTACTGCTTGCCTAGTCGGCAGACGCGAGGCGAGTTGCCAGGCTTCTTCTTGCACAATAGCTTTGGCTTCCAGGATGGACCTCAGTAGCGTCAAAGCCCTTAAGCGGGGGGCCAGTATTGAGAGGATCATCAATTGTGGCGCCTGGGTGGCCCGTCCGACTGCCACCCCCGATGGAGGCGTCCTTAGCGCCACCTGCGCTTGCCCATGGCTGGCGCCAGAGCGGTCGAAAGGATGACCTTCACCTACTCTGGACCCAGGGATTCCGAAGACGAAGAGGCCCTACCCTTGATTACTGGGGCACTCGGGAAACGTTGCCGATGACCACATGGCCGCGCAATCTCGCCTATCAATAGGATGCGAGAACAAGGAGGTACACCATGGTGAAGTGGGAATATGCTGATAAGATACGCCTTTGGGTTCGGTGTGACTGCGAATGTCTTCTTATGAGGGCGGAAGAGTTACAGAACTCAAGGGATTCAGGAGTGAGCACAAGACACTGGACGCTACATCAGCTTGGGGAGCAAGGATGGGAGCTAGGCGCCGCGTGTGAGAGCGGGGCGACTTCCATAACCACCCTATGGCTGAAACGGCAAAAGCAAAGCTGAGCGTGTGCGGCAGCCAGCCGTTGTGTTGCTGAACAGCCCAACTAAGCAGAACGACTCGCCATTCTAGCGCCTGACTATGCCCCCCTAACGTCTCGGCCCCACTCGTAGAATGGCGCGGCCTCTGGTTTGGCCTGGTGGCGATTCATTTTGCCGGTCTACAACATAACAAGATGCCTCAGGGCTCGGGCTGGGCGCCAGACAAAGCCTCATCCCGCTTTCTGCGCCGGTGCGTCTATCGGGATGGCGACAGTGCGGCAACCCGGAAAGCCCTGTCAACAAGAGCGCCATGCTCGAGTTACCACCGGGGAGAGTGTGGCGCGGTGTGCAGCGGGGAAATGAAGTGCTCCTTGCGGTCCTCACGGTTCCGCTAGGGCCATGCGCGCAGCTTGAGGCCACCAGAGCAGTCTCGGCTAGACCTGCACACCTGCGAGGGAAATACGATTGGAGGCAGACCAGGCGGCGGTGGTACCTAGAACAGAATCTGCACATGGGGGCGCAGAACTCCGTTTTTGGGTAGACAGCAGTCCTTGTAGAGCAAGCCAGAGTCGCATGGGCATTTCTCAGTTCTGCCAACATGCGCGTAGAGAGAGTGCGGGTGCCTGATTTTCGTCCAGCGAGCGCCCCAGGCATCGAAGGGGCTACGAAGCCCCTCAATCACATACTTCACAAGGCTGTAGTCATAGGGGTCCGTCTGGTCTCCTGTTTCGGGGTCCGCAAGAAGCCCACAGAGTACTCTGCACAGGGTTCGGCACAAGCGACATTTCGAGTAGCTCGCACTTGGTAATCTCATGCCCGCACATTTCGCCGTTGTAGACTTCGCCCTTCCTGTGCCCACAGGGGTTGCGAAGCGAAACTGGCTTGCCGCAGATAGAGCAGACTTTCTCCAGATAGAGCCAAGCGGGACTCAAGAAGAACCTGTACGGATACAGCGCCTGAAACTGCTTCGTCTCCGTCGCTATGAAGGCAAGTCGGTAATCGTCGTGCCCTATCTCTGGGCTAAGATGTGGCTCCAAGAAGCTAAGCTCGATTTCAACCCTCTCAAGAAGACACCAAGCGTCGTAGAAGCGACCCTCTTTCATGGCCTGAAAGGCCGCCAAGTAGCTCTGCTGTATTCGCAGAATCTGCTGGTAGCACCAGATTCGCTTTGCAGTTGCTTGGTCGCCCTCTTCGACGGCGCGTGCCTTCGCCGCCTTCATGGCAGCTTCGACGCTGCTATCGTCTTCCTGCCCTTGCTCCCCGCGACTAGCCACGCTGGCAAGGTATGTGTCCACACATTCCAGGTCCAGTGCAGGCATTGCTAGTGCCTCTTCTTCGGACGGCTCTTTCGCTTTCGCTTCGAGGGCGGCAGCGTCCGGCGCGGGCTATCCAGATTGGAGAGAGCCTTTGTCATGGTGTCCTGGTACTTCGCTGCGGGGCCTTCGTATGTCAGGCTTGCGCTGCGCCCGCTCCGTTCGTCATACACAATCAGCTTGGACTTGACAATGGAGCCAGGCTCAGCTTGCCTAGGCGATGCTTCACGTACTCGGCTATTAGCTTCACCAGCAGCGGCGCCACGAGGTTCACAGTGATGAATGTCCGATTATCACCCAATCTGCATGAAGAGCTACTTCTTTGTAGTCTTCCTCTTCGATACAGACATCAACCATGAGATTGTCAGCAGGCTTCTCGGTCAGGAAATGAAACAGGTCGCCTGTCCCGTGAGGGAAGTAAACCAGGTCGGGCCTTTCTGCATAGCCTTCGGTGGGAATCATCAAGGCATTGGCCTTTGACAGCCGTTCACGTGACTCAGCGCGAATATAGGGCCGACTAATGAAGGCCGCGAAGCTTGGTCAGTTGCCTCTACCGTCAATTCTGCCACAGGCTCTGCTTCCAACTGAACCCTCCTGCCATCGGAAATAGTGCCGACCGCCAGATGTGTGGTGTCGTAGCCAAGAGTGAAGATGGGCGGGATGTAGGTGGGCAGTGCTCGCCACGCGCCCTGCCTCACGTTGCGCTCAGTCTACCACAGAGAGCATCTTTGGGCAAGGATACAAGGAGAGCCTGGAATGGGGCCGCCTGTCTGCTCACCCTATTGCGAGAAGGCTATTGACCCCCTTCCCTCCATACAGCACACTTCGGCCAATGTGGCGCAGTTTGTGCTGGTTTGTGCTGAATCCAGGTCAGCCGCCCCTTCCAGCGATTCTTCCTTGTCCTATTGTGGCGCCCCAATCCTCCGTGTCAGATAGGCAATACCGCGTACCCCTCTACATGGGCGATTCCCCGCCAGACTGTGTCGTCCGGTTTGCGGTTCCCAGAATAGCCCACAATTTGCGGAGAGCCATTAGGATATTATAGTAGTAATCCCTAGACCCGACCCTACCCCCTCTCCCCCCGGCCCCCCCTGTCACCCCTGCCCCCTGCCGCACCCCTCAGCCATAGGGGAGCCCTGGTCACCCCCCGACCGGGGCTCTCTCTATTCCTACCCAGAAAGGAGAGCCCAGATGTACACAACTTTACTGGTCTTCGATGACTGCCTGCTGGTCGAGCAGATTCCCGCCAGCGAGACCCATTCTGCCGCCACATGGAAACCGCTCTCGCCTACCTGGGCGAACCTGGCTTCCTTGGCAGCAGCCTGATCCCGCCTGGGAACGAGATTCCTTCTCATGAGCATCTGGTCCAAGTCCTGAAGGACGCTATAGACATGCCAGCTTGTCCGTGGCGCCAACCACGGCCCCAGGTGCCCTAATTCAGGCGTGGCCCAGGGCCTCCCTTTTTTGATGAAGTCCCAATCAAGGAAAGGGGATGCAACATGGCACAGCATGACTGCCCATTCAGAGAGAAAGGCTCGCTGTTGTCTGTCAGGGAGCTTGGCGTTCAGCCAAGCATGGTGGCGGCGCTGAAGGAGCCGCCTTGAGCAGGCAATGCCCGATGGTGATGCGGCGCTTTGCCAGGCCACCGACCGGAAGGCTTGCCTCAGTGACCGC
The DNA here is from genome assembly GCA_963701775.1 of uncultured Chloroflexia bacterium. Taxonomy (GTDB): domain Bacteria; phylum Chloroflexota; class Anaerolineae; order JAAYZQ01; family JAAYZQ01; genus DAOQVR01. The sequence goes on along the minus strand of CAVPBH010000012.1, from coordinate 162,112 downwards.
GAGCAGTGGGCGCCTTCAGATGTTCTGGCGGCAATCGTGCGCAACGGGCGAATCGTTACTGTCATGGCTACCCGCAAGGGCCAAGCCAATCCCGGCCACCTGCGCGTCGAACGTATCGAGTGGCTGAGCTAGCATCAGGGGGCGTCCATTGTGGCGCCCCTTCTTTGTGATGTTGCCTGGCGCCACACTTTGAGCCCAAACAAAGGAGAGAAACATGGACAACGTGACCTATCCCGCGAAGATGGTTGGCTTCCGCATCGATACCCAGGAGGGCCGGATTTACCTCCACGAAGACCCGCCAATCATGTTCTCCCACCAAGAAGTAGAGCGCCGACTGAACCTCTTCCGGTCGCTTGAATCGGCCTCTCGCGTCCACTACACCTGGATTCCGGTAGCCCTCAAGGACCTGGCCGAAACGAAGGCCCAAATCCGTGCCGACTTGGAGCGCCAATTGACAGAGGTTCAGGCATGGAAAGCAGCGCAGGTGCAGCCTGTACCCGAGCCTAGCATGTGGGACCTGGCGGTAGATGCTGCCATGGCGGCAGCCCAAGCTTACCTCAAGGACAACCCCAAAGCCCTCACCAGGCTCCCCAAGGCCGTCACAATCGCCAAAGCCTATCGCTGGCACCGCCTTGGAGATAAGCAGGACACGTGGCTGATGCAGGGCAGCGAACCTGGCTCAGTCTACTCGGTCAACGGGCGCTGTTCGTGCCCAGACTACGCCAAGAATGGAGTCAAGGGCGGTTGGTGTAAGCACCGTCTGGCGCGAGTCCTGTCCTTGAAGGCTGCGGCTATTCTGAAACAGCAGCGTGTGGCGCCCACTTCCCAGGGAATTCCCACCCAGGCTCAGCGAATCGAGCTTGTCATGGCCTATGAAGCGTCTGACGAGAAGGTGCTTCCCCATACCAATGGGGACGGCGTTTTGGTTCGCTTCCTGGCGGATGGGCAAGCAGACAGAACCGCCGACCCAGACTGTCCCTGACCTCTATCGCTGGCTGCAAGCCAACGGCTATGTCCCATCTGGCTTTCAATGGCTTGGTTGGGAGAAGGGCCTTCGGCAACGTAGACAGACATACCTGAAGCAGCCTGCCAACTGAATCAAGTCCCAGAACCATATCCGCCCGGAGGCGACCAGAGTCTCCGGGCGGCGCCATATCTGAAAGGAGTGAACATGACTACTCAGATGACCTTCTGGCACGACCGTCCCGCCAACCGCAAGCTCTCTATCCATGACCTTCCCGCCACTGAACGGCCTTCCTATCGGCTTGACCATTGTGGCGCCGAAGCACTGTCCAACACCGAGCTTCTAGCAGTTATCCTGGGCTCTTCCCTCCAATTGCACGACGCGAGCGCCCTTTTGGCTCACTATGGAAGCCTGGTGGGTCTTGCGCGAGCTTCCACCGACGAGCTTCAAGCCATGCCCGGAATTGGCCCCGCGACTGCACAACGCATCAAAGCCGCACTATCCCTTGCCCAAAGGGTGACCATCGAGCGGCCTGCTGAACTCCCACAGGTGCGAAGCCCTGCCGATGCCGCCAACCTTGTCATGGTCGAAATGTCCCTTTTGGAACAAGAACAGCTTCGTGTGGCGCTCTTGGACACCAAGAACCGAGTCGTGACTATCTCCACGGTCTACCAAGGTTCGCTGAACACGACCATGATTCGGGTGGCGGAGCTTTTCAGAGAGGCCATTCGCCGCCATGTAGCGAGCATCATCCTCTTTCACAACCACCCTTCCGGGCGACCCACGCCGAGCCCTGAAGATGTTGCTGTCACCGGCAGGCGGTTGAGGCCGGAAGGCTGCTCGACATTGAGGTTCTTGACCATCTTATCATCGCGGCCACCGCTTTGTGAGCCTGAAGGAACGTGGCCTTGGATTCTAGGCCCACTTTCCTGGGGAAAGAAGGAGAACGAACCATGGACAGCGGAGAAATGTGGCTTGGCATCTGGCGGAGAAGGCGGCAGATGGTGGCCGAAGGCCCCATGGACCTGGCCCGGCTGCTCTTCTATGACCCTGAATCTGAGGAAGAGGCTGTGTATCTTCTTGGAGAAGCATTATGGCGCCACAATTGAAGCCATTCACGATGAGTATGGCGACCATCTGCTCGTCAACGGGAACGAACTGACTTTCGGAATCTCTATTCAAGACCTGGAGGAGGCAACATCGAAGATGAAGCTCTCGGATAACGCTCAAGCGGCTTTGGACAAGGTTGTGGCGCAGTTCAAGGCGGGGGACATTAGCCCAATCGTGGAAATCGCCAGAATCCAGCCTCAGGGTGGCGGAATGCCCTCCGAGAAGTGGAGCCTGAGCAATCGCGTCCTGGCCTACATGCAGAGTGGAACTCTGGATTGCCGTGGTTTTCGCCAGTGGGAGAGTGTTGGCCGTCATGTGAAGATGGGGACCCGTGCAGCCTTTATCCTCGCGCCAATCTTGGTGCCGATGGAGCTAGAGGACGGCAGGCAGGTTCAGGTTCTGAGGGGCTTCCGGTCAGTGGCTGTGTTTGCGGTGCACGACACAGAAGGCCAAAACGTGCCCAAGGTGGACTACGAGCCACGAGAACTCCCACCCTTGGCGGATGTGGCGAAGAGGCTTGGCGTGCGAGTCGATTACATTCCGCTGCCAGTTGGAAAGCTTGGAAGCTGCGCCACGGACGGTTCCCACATCAGGCTTGGCACTCATGATGTTGAGACGTTCTTCCACGAACTGGCCCACGCTGCCCATGCCCGGCTCGAAGGAAAGCTCAAAGGTGGGCAGGACACCAGACAGGAGACAATCGCAGAATTCGTGGGAGCGGTTTTGATGCAGCTTTACGGCCTGGGCGACAGGTCGGGCAACGCCTGGAACTACATCAAGCTCTACTCGGATGACCCAATTCAGGCGATAGTCCGCGCACTCAGCACGGTCGAAAAGGTCTTGGCGCTTCTGCTTGACGAGAACGTGGCGCCACAGAGGTCCATTCAAGAAGGAGGGAACGATGAAGGTCAAGGTGATTGATGGCGCCACTGCTTATTGGGCTATTCTGGTAGACGAGTCTGGCGCCCAGGTCGGTGAAGAGGTCTGCCTTGGAGACGGCGTTGACCTGATTGAGGGCATGTGGGCCGGGGAGGAAGGATTTGTGGCGGCCCTGGAAGCGTCGTTCGATTCGGAGGCCATTGCGGCCTACTGGCCTGAAGTGGTGGAGGGTGACAGACAAGAGGGGTGGCTCTGTGCTGCCCCTTCTTGAAGTTTCCTGGGGAAAGTAACACTATCACAGGAGGAAACGCAATGGAAACCCGGCTGAGCATGGAGATTCTGGAAGCTTTGGGCAAGCCGTTCCCGGTCGAAGCCGTGTCATTGAAGCCGGGCTCCACAAACAAGGATAAGACCAAGGCCATGGCGCTTGCGTATGTGGACCCACGACACTACATGGACCGCCTGAACGAAGTCCTTGGCGGCGAATGGTCGACAGCTACGAAGTCCAGAACGATGGTCAGATTGTGGTCTGCCACCTGACCATCCTTGGCGTTACTCGATGTGACGTTGGCGAAGACGACTCTCCTGGCGGCGACGATGACCGTGGGCCCAAGAACAAGGCTACCACGAGTGCGGCGCAGGCTTTCAAGAGAGCTTGTGTGAAGTTCGGGCTTGGCGCCTATCTGTACCGCCTTCCCCGGATTTGGGCGCCATACGACCCGGTGAAGAAGCAGTTCCCGGAAGAGGGTCTGGCGCTCTTGAGCAGGGCACTCGGTACGCCGGCGCCAAAGAAGGCTTCAGGCGGCAATGGCGACCGTCCCAAGGCTCGAAGGCCAATAAAAAAGCCCTCAGCCCTGCTGCACCCAAGCCGAACGGGAACGGCGCCAATGGCAACGGCCACCTGGCAGTCCCGTCCGGTCCTCACAAGGGCAAGAGCCTGACCTGGCTGCTGGACAACGACAGGGCTTATCTGGAGAAGATTGCTGCTGGTGCTCAGGATGAAGCCCTGCGGCTTGCGGCCCGCGCTCTCCTCAACTAGAGCGCCAACAGTAAATAGCCAACTGACTAGCGGTGAGGGATAATGGCCCGACCCCGTTCAAGTCGGGGGCACTGCTTTTGGATTACCATGCCCGACTTCAGGTCGATGGCATCGGCCTCCTCGACCAGCGCGGAGAGGGGGCCAGACCACCGTGGCCTCTGCAGTCCTCCACTCTCTGACCCGAATTCTGAACCGGGATACCGTCTGCTCTTGATACACAGTCTGCCTCAGGGGCTTGCGTGTGTTCCCAGAGGGCACCGGCAAGCTAAGCAAATGGAGCCTCCGCCTATCTGGGTTCTCAGTGTGCGGTCCCTAAGTATGCAAGAGCACAACTGTCGTCGAGCCGGACGTCCACCACTTCGAATCCCTGTGACGCCACACCACAAGTGAAGTTTCAGTACCTCTACTTCGGGCCTCAACTTCAGGTTTAGGGGAAGCAGGCCAAGAGCCTGCATTTCGAGAAGGTTGTCCATGAAGAACAGGGTCTGGGCAAGCCTCAAGCTGCTCAGTGTCGCTATCCGCTGGCGCAGCCGCATCAGGTCAAGCCTTGTGAGGCGAACCTCCCGCTTGGAGGGTCCGTACCAGCAGATAATTTTCGGCCTCCGTCCCAACAGATAGGTGCTGGGCGATATTCCGCCACTGGTTGAGTGCAACGGCCCAGGGAGGGCGGCAGGATATCGTGGATAACCGCTCTTGTTTATCAGCTCACGCGGTGGGTTTCCCCCCCAAGTCAAGGGACTCGATATCCTGCGAACTCGGAAGCTCCACCGCCTCCAATTCTAACCTGATGCAGCATTTCCTTAGCACGGGCTTCATGGCGCCTTCAACCATTCCGCCGATGCTCCTGAGGCCCTCAAACGCAAACTCGTCTAGCGCCAGGTCCTCCACATCGATTTCAAGATGGAACAGACTCCAAAACACTGAGACGCCCTCAAGGGTTGGCTGTGCCCAATCCACACAAGCCTTCAGGCTCTTGCTGACTGTTCACCGCCTTGGCACGGTTGTGACTTGCCAGTGCGGACTCAGGCATTCCAGCGGCCAGCCTTGGGTGGCGAGCCTAGCCAACTGGATTGCATCAGGCATCAGGGCGTTGACTGCCATCTTGTCCAGCACTTCACGGTTTGTGAAGTATGGCGCCAGTAGCGCGACCACGCCCTGTTTGACCTCTTCTGGGGTACCCTCCTCGAAAGCCCCAAACAACCTGGTATCGTCGATACTGCCGCGATGCTCTCGAATCGGTGTGCTTGCCGCCCACGTAGGTCTACTCCTGCCTCTGGTGCCCGTCAGACCAACCGAAGCTAGGTCGAACCCTGCTCTAGAGCGCGGACTCGTTCTTCAAGTTCTGCAACCCGCTCAAACGCCTCTTCCAGGGTGCGAATTACCAACTTCCCAGAAGGCTCGCATGGCCGAAATCGAAGCCCTGAGACGGCCCAGAAAGAGGTGGCAGTACAATCGAAACTACGTGGTCGAATTCGGTAAATGCCCGATGCCAGCCTCTCACCAACCAAAGTCGATGTAGCACCAAAAGAGGCGACCAGGCAGAGCCCGCTCGGAACGCCATACACCACGAAGTGAAACGTGCTCACCTGGAAGAGCGCCCTGTGACTTGCTTCGAGCAATAGACTTGTGAACGTCACAACGAACAGCGACAGCAACAGGCAGTTGCCAACATACAGGAGCGTAGCATGGCAATCACCTCCCGAGAGAAGGGGCCACGGTGTCGTAGGCGCTACTGGTTTCTTCACCGCCAAGGTTTCGCCGTGCAGTACCGTGACCATGCCGTACCATACCGTCTTTTGCCACGCAGTGTGTTGGGTTGCCTGAATCTTGATGCTTATCAGCCGCAGAAACAAGACCTCACCCAGCGCGAAGAGTAGTAAGGTCCCTAGCGCCAGATGGCACGCGTAGGCGTGCTAGTGGCACCTACACTTAGGCCATAGACTACAGCTGCGATGACCGCAGTCGCGACTGTAAGGTAGAATAATTATGTGTTCCTCAATACGCCTACTTGTGTCTCGCAAGTACAGATTGGCCTGCTCCCAGGAGGCCAGGCGGATTCGCATGTCCCAGTCTTCCTTGCCACAAGTTGCCTGCATGGACGCAATCCCCTCCTTTCACAATCCAGTTTTGTGGACGCACCGAAAGGTCCACTCCACCAATGACGATGCGCTCGCTACCAGCCCGACCGTCGGTGAAATGGGCTCTTGTGCCGGAAAAGGTGTTGGGCGATTCGAGGCTTCAGCTTGTCGGCAATGCCCACATAGGCCACGAATCGCCCACGCCCCTTGCCGCCATACATGGCAACCACGGCAGGGACGTTCGGCAATTCAGGAACGGAGTGCATGGCTGTTTTCTCACCACCCATCTGGCCATCGCCTTCAAGGCTGCTGGCTTAGCAGGTCCCAGTTATCACGGTATGGCGCCAGGTCTTGCGGCGAGACTGACACGTGCATGGAGTCGTGCTTCTTGGGTCTCTTCCCATCGTGGGCTGCAAGCCAATCCCCATACAGTTGCAGGAGCCTGTCCTGTAAGTCCTTCAGCCGAAAGATATAGAACTCATCCTTGCCAGACCCTTGGTCAGGCTCCGCAACCCTGACGAACACACAGATTAGGTCTGGGTCGTGAAGGGCCACCTTCCCCTTGATTGTCTGGACGGCGCCCACAAGAGAAATGTCAAGGAAACGGCTGCCATCAAACTGCCAGTTCCCGCGCTGCCTTATGGCCTTCACTTGAAGGGACTGAAGCCTATTGTCCTTGTCAATCGCCAGAATGTCGAACTCTGGCACGTTTCCTGTGAAGCTGGTAGCAATGTACCCGCGCCTTCCAAGCTCAGCGCAGACCAGGTACTCCCCGACCTGCTTGACCAGGTGCATTTCCCGCCCTGTTGTTCTCGTAGTTACCTCCGGCTGACTCTTTGAGGGTAGGTGTGTGGCGCCCCCCTTCGAGCATTCTAGCACAGATGAACCTGGCTGGCAAAGGAGGGAATCGCAGTTCTGGCCTCAGCCTTGGAGCAGCGCCTGAGACCAGAACCGCCGCCGGAGACTTGCCGAAGTGAGGTTGGTCTGCTAGAATTGGGAGGTATCCGATTCCCTGGGAAACTACACTGAGGACAGCTGAGGTCCAGACAGCGTAACACTTGGACGCCAACTTGACGCCACAACCCACTTACAGAAGGCTGACAGAGCCAGCCATACGCCTGCGGTACATAGGGGCGAAAGATAACCTGGAACGCCTGCTGTCCATGTACTGCGAGACCGGAGACGACTACTTTGTCTGGCACTGCTCGCTTTCCGGGTACTTGGTCATGTTCCAGAAGGTTTCGTCGCCGTTGAGTTCGCGCCCACACCACTACTGGCTGCTGGCAAACTGGGCGGTATCCTTTCTGGAAGCCTTTGACGCCATGCTCTATCGCGCCTATGTGGAAGAGTATGAGGAAGTCGATGACAAGGACTCGATGGCGGTTTTTCTCGACTTCCACATTGAGCGCGACGGGAGTCCACGCATCGCACTATCCATTGCAGAGTTCGTAAGGAGTCTCGTAGCCCGGTTCCCAGATACCTTCGCTCTATTGGAGAATAGCATCCAACTACCTGCCGAGAAGCAGGTTCAGTTGCCAGCGCAGCCTGCTACCCCAGCGTCTGTACCGCAGGCAACGGTCGTAGTCCGCAGGCAGCGGGGGACGACACGCAGGACACAGGACCGGGCGCTCAGCTTCAGGAAGCTCAAGGATGAGCACCCCACCTGGTCGCTTGCCAAGGTCGCCATGGAAGCAGGCAGGATAGACGGGTGCGACTACACGGAAGACACTGTCAGGAATGCGTATCGAAGCATGGGCTGGAAATGGGAGAGGAGTGACAGGGTTAGATAGACCAGAATCCCGAAATGCTGTGGTAGACAAGGTGGCACCGGTAGAATAACGCATAGGGCCTCCAAGAAGTGGTATCCTTATTGCAGGATTGGATACCACTTTTTGTTTGGGAGGATGAACAATGGAACAAAGGACTGGACGGTTGACCCTGAAGCTGTTGCTCAGCGACAAGGAGGCCCTGCGAGAACTGGCCAAAGAGCAGGGTGAGACGATGGCAGTGCTCGTGCGCAGGCTAATACGGAGGGAGTTACGGGTGCGCGACTCTCAGCCTAGGGCGGGCCTCGGCACTGGCCCAACCTCTACCCTTGAGGAAGAGCAGCGTGGCTAGGGTGGTCACCACCACTCTTCGGTCTGAAGCGGATGTGGACGCCCGCAAAGCGAAGGCGCTCCACGAAGTGTACTCCTACCTGCTTCGGCTGGCGGAAGAATGGGAAGCTGGTGAGGAGAGGACCCAGATGCCATGCAGTGGAAGCGTGTCGGCGGGAGGGTGCTCTGGTGAGTGACATATTCATCAAGCTCTCAGTGGATTTGCGTGAGGATGGCACACTGAAGAAGCTGCGCGGAGCACCGCTATCCGTGTTCATTGCCCTGGGGATGCACATCGACGGGAAGGGGGAGTGCTACCCATCGGTGGAGACGCTCTCAAAGCGGACGGGCTACACTACACGGCAGGTGACAAGGGCACTGAACACACTGGTGGCGCTCAACCTAATCAGCCGGACACCCACCTACTTCGACGGGAGGCAATCGTCCAACACCTACCGAGTTCTCCGATACTTCTCGTTTGGTCGGCCAGAGTGGGCGGCAGACAGTTCGGGGGAGGCAGATGAATAGCATGGCGCGGTTGGAGTCACCACCATCGACTCAAGTGGCGTGTCGCGTTTTCTTGACATCGGCACTGACACTGGTGTCACCCATCCCTGACGCTGGTTTCACCCCCGTCCCTGACATGGGTGTCGGACAAAGAAAAACCATACTAAGTAGAACCAATGAAGTATATTTCCCGCAAGCTTTCGCTTGCGGACGAAACGAAGTGAGTCTTCCTTCAGGACGGCTTCACATTCACCGCTCGATTCTTGGTGTCCTTCATGAAGTGGATGGATTCGCAAAAGGCGCCAAAGGCTTTCTTTGAAGAGGATTGATTGAGAGTGTGCCACCTGGATGAGACTGCGGCCTGCATTTTGGGGGACAGAGGTATGTGGCGCCCTTTGTCAAATCCAGTTGCAGAGTGCTTGTGGCGGAGTGAAGTGTGGCGCGGCGGGGCTGTGGGGCGCCAAACATCACGGAAAGAAAGGTTGCGCCGGGCCAACAATCGGTGCCAGGAAGGGAGGGTGAGCCTATGAGCTAGCATGTGAAAGATAGCTTCAGGGTAGATGTCAGTTCCAAGTGAATCCAGAACCAAGAAAAGGAGAGGCAAACCATGAGTACAACGAAGAATGTGAAGCAACAGGAACCGCAAGTGATTGAAGTCCAGGAGCAGGTTGTGGCGGAGACCAGGCGGCGGTAAGAGCACGTGACGGACACAAATGATGCGAGAGAAATGGTGACTGTCGAATTGATGCGGGGCGAACTCAGAGCCCTAGTCCGCTTCCATGCAGAGTTCACATCTTTGGCACCCAGCCGCCAGGCAGCTGCAACGACTGCTGGCTGAATGCGCAAGTTGATGGCATGGGAACGCATCAGCTACTTTGGCTCGCTGCTCGGAAGTGATGAAGTCATGGAAATCCTGGACGACGAGCGCGAGTCGGCTTCTGAGGACCCGGAAGGAGGATGACGTGCCGGTCTCCTAGGCGTAGGACTTGTGGGCAGGGCCACAATTATGGCGTGGCCCTGCCTTCTTTTTCGAGACCTGAGTCAATTACAGAAAGGCGCCACAATGTGCTCCCGAACTGTCTCCGCAATTCATGCTCCTAGTGCGTCGAGTGGGCTTCGGTAGGTTCTCTCAATGTCTGCTGCCGCCAACTTGACGTACATTCTGGTGACGACCAGCGACTCATGTCCCAGGACACTTTGCAGGCTGAATGCGTCGCCTCCACCCCTCAGATAGAGAACAGCAAAGGTGTGCCGGAGGCGGTGGGGGTAGAGTCGCTCAATGCCTGCGTCCCGTCCCATGTTGGCGACAAGCCTGTGTAGTACATCCTTGTTGAAAGGGCGGGAGTGTTCAGTCAGGAACAAGCAGGGCGAGTCGTCCGGTGGGCGGGTTGCCAGGTAGCGCCAGATGGTGTCACGGGTTCGCTTGCCAACCATGACGGACCTGGTCTTTCCTCCCTTTCCGGTTACCGTGAACTGGCCAATTCGCAGGTTGAAGTCTGCGCGCCGGAGCCCGCACAGTTCTGCGGAACGGATGCCCGAGTCAAGCAACACAGACACTATAGCCCGGTTTCGGATGCCGTTGCGCCCATGACTGGCGACTTCGAACAGCCGCCCTACTTCGTCAACTGAGAGCGGGTCCGGCTGCCAGTCTCGTCTTGGGCGCCGTAGAACGGACGCAGGATAGGTGGGCAGGAAACCGTTCAGGTGCGCCCAATGGAAAATGGCCTTGACCTTGGCAATCCGCTGGTCCCTTGTTGCAGTTGCTAGTGGGCGGATAGCTGCTGCCCATACAAGCAAGTCCTGTGGGGTGATAAGGCTGGCGTCAGCGATTGCCTCCGGTCGCAGGGACTTCCCAAGAGACCTGTAGGCCAGCCGATACATTGCCAACGTGGTGTCCCGGCACCCGTCAGCCTGGCGGCTCAGTTCGAATCCCTGGTACAACTGCGCGAGTGATAGGGCGGCGACCATAATACCTACCTCCTGGTATGGTACTTACCGCTGCCCTTGCATTGGGGAGTATGGGCGGTGATAAAAATGCCCCCAAGGGAATTCGAATCCCTGTCGCAGCCTTGAAAGGGCTGTGTCCTAGGCCTCTAGACGATGGGGGCCAGACCGAAACATTCTACCAGACCGTCCCGCCGCACGCAAGCGACGCGTCCCGTCATGCAGCGCACAGGAGGCAGGGCCTGTGCCCTGCCCCCTGTCCACTGCCTAAGGCTACGGTACGACTACCGTCTCGCACGTCTCCACGTTCTGCCCCGGGTCATACGTGTACCCGGCTGCCACCACGTCCGTCACGCACAGCTCATACTCCCCGTGCTGTGTGTTGTTCACCCGGAACTTGGCCACGCCCGTCGCACCGCTCACAGCCGTCTTGTCCTGCGTTGAACCGTCCGGCAGCGTCCACCGGGCGCTCACCGTCGCGCCGGGCACCACGGCTCCGGCCTGATCCGCGATTGGCACATTGCCCATCACGCTGAAGACACCGCCACCGGCATCCTTCCAGCGCACGATCATGTTGCCCACGTGCACCGTCGCCGGCGCCGCACAGCCGCCAAACCAGTCGATCACCCGCTGCATCACCGCGCGGCCGTTGGCCGCGTTGTTGTTGGCGACCGGCGCCCAGTCGGTGCCAAAGAAGACTGTGTGCCACGTCCCGTTCGTCTTGTCCACGTCGAGGTTGACGCCGCCCTGGCTCCGGAAGGCCTGGGACCCACCGTTGCCGGCCGTCACGCTGTCGCCATAGTCGGTGAAGCCGCTGGGGTACGTCATCGAGAATGGCCCAAGCCCGCTGCCGACGGGATCCCCCGCGACGCCGGTGATGGCCGTGGCATTGCCGGCATCCTCGGAGTAGGAGCCGATGCCCAGGTAGCTCTGGCCAAAGGTGGTCACGCCCATATCATACAGGTAGTCCTGGGCGGTCAGGAAGTAGTTCCCACCCGCATTCAAGTAGGCGGTCAAGTTCGTCTCGTCGCCCGAGTTCGGCCCTGCCGTGCCGCCGTATGTATCGCCCGAGAACCACAACACCATCTTGTAGCCGAGCAGCCCGTCCAGGCCCGGCCCGCTGCCTCCGCTCGTTTCGAAGACGTCATACTCGTAGCCCAGCGTATCGAGCGCCGCCGTGAAGTAGGGGCGGGTGTCCGGGGCGTTGTTGTCGTCGTCCACCAGCAGGATGCAGGGCAACGGGTCCAGGGCGAAATCCTGGATTTGGCCTACATTGACCACCACCGTGCGCTCCTCCGGCTGGTGGAGGTCCGCCGAAACGTGCATCACGTAGGTGCCGGTCGCCATGACGGCCCGGTACTTGCCGGTCGCCGGATCGGTCGACACCACCACCGGAGAGCCCTCGAAGGCGACCTCCGCCGCCAGGGGCGTACCCGAGGCCGAGTCGGTGACGGTCCCCTTCACCACAAAGACCGGCGCCTTCGTCAGGGCAAAGTCCTGCGTCGTCACCGTGTCGGCCGATACCACGACACCCGCCACCGTCTTGGGATTGTAGCCATAGGCCGAGGCCGTGACGGTGTAGGTGTTCTCCAGCAGCGTCTTCGTGTAGTAGCCGTCGGCGCCGGTCGTGACCGTCGAAGTGTGGTTCTCCGGATCCGTGATCGTGACCAGAGCCCCCGCGATCGGCGCGCCCGTGTTGGCGGCCGTCACATGCCCTTCCAGCGTGCCGATTCCGCTCGGGATCAGGCAGCCGGCGAGGTGCGCATAGTCCGCGATCGAAGCCTTCACATAGTCGGTGAAGTAGGCCAGGTCGGTGTGCGCCGACGTGTCCTGCGAGCTGTGGTAGTAGGGGTTAAAGTCCCCCTCGTCCTCGATGCCCAGGATCGCCTTGTACCCAAAGTCCAGGAACGAAGCATGGTCGCTGCCGCCCTCACCCGTGCCCAGGTCGGGGACCAGGTCGATGTCGTAGGCGGTGAGCACGTCGGAGAACTGCTGTGCCATCTCCAGCGTCCCCGGAACGCTGCTGGAGTAGTAGAGGTCGATGCCTCGCGGGCTGCTGAGCGTGTTCCAGGCGATCATGTCCAGGTTCAGGTAGCCGAGGATGTTCTCCCCATTGTTGTAGGCACGCTGGGCATAGGCATAGCTGCCGTTGAGCCCCTGCTCCTCGCCCGTCCAGACGGCAAAGCGCAGGGTGCAGCCCCACTGGAACTGCGTCATGATATCCGCGGCGATCATCGCAGCCACCGATCCGCTGGCGTTGTCGTCCGCGCCGGGCGAGCCCGAGACGGCGTCGACGTGCCCGCCGATGATAAAGACATTCTCCGGCTCGACCAGGCCGGGCAGCTCGCCGATCACGTTGGGGTACGTAGCCCCTCCCCAGACGTGGTACTCGACGTCCAAGCCCAGGTTCTCCCACAATTCCCCGATGTAGCTGGTGGCCTTCTGGATCGGCGTGCCGCTGTAGGTATAGCGGCTGGTGATGGTGTACCAGGCGCCGTCGACCCACACCGGCAGCTCGCCCGCCAGCTCGCGATCATACTGGCTGACCTGGTCCGACGTCACCTGGTCGATCATCGACTGGATCAGGGGATCCCATTCCACCGCTTCGATCGCTCCACCGCCGGAGGCCGGCCTGACCGGCTTGGGCGAGAGCGTGACGGCCCGGATCTGGGCGCCGGCCAGGGACAGCCTCTCCGCGTCCTCGGCCGAGGCGCGCAGCAGGGCCTGTGTCCCATCGTCGAGCAGAAGCCGCCCGTAGGCTTGCCAGTCAGGCGCCGCCCGGCCGGGCACGGCAGACGCGACATAGTAGCCGCCGTCCACCGTGGCATCCAGGATGCTGACATTCAGCCCGTCGCCCCGGAGCGACTCGACCTGCTTCGTCGTCGCCCCCGCCAGGAAATAGGTCTGGCCGCCCGATTCCAGCCGGGCGTACACAAGCACGCCAGAAGCCTCGACCAGCGCCAGGTCGGCCTCCGTCCGCCAGTCGATCCTCACCATCGAGCGCGACTGCGGCTCAAGGGCCGCTGCCGGCACCAGGCTCGTCGCCAGCAGAAGGGCTGCCAGCACCATCACGATCGTCATAGACCTGCGTTTCATGCTTGCCTTCCTTTCGTGTGTGTATACGTGTGACCGGTAGCCCGCGGGATAGCGGGCGATGCCAGTGTATCACGCGCCCCGGCGGCTGGCAAGTCAGCCGCGAAACCGGGTGCAGTCTGCGCCTGCCCTGGGTTCGCCGGGCTCTGGCCGGGCCCTCAGTGTCTTCGGGACCTCAGCGGCTCCCCTCCTGCGCATTCGCCCATCCGTTCGATCCGTTCTCCGAATCCGTTGATCGCCGCTCCGGCGCCAGCTCGATGTTCATGGTCGGAGGCGCCAGGCTGCGCAGCCGCGCTGCGCTCAGCACGGCCCGCGCCGCCGGAGCATACTCGCCCTGCAGCTCGAGCCGCACCACGCTATCCGGCTGCAGCGCCGCCAGTCGCCTTGCCAGGCCGGCAGCCAGGCCCTCCGGCTCGGCACTCTCCGGCTCGTGGGCGACCACAACCATCGGCCGGGCCGGGAGTGGGACGAACCGTGCCTCGGCCCGCCACTTGCCCCACTCGCCCGCCGCACCGACCGTCACGATGGCGTACCCCTTGGTCTCGTCACGCTCGGCAAAGGCAGTCCGCTCGACCGAGCCAGGGTAGATCACCGGCGCCGCGAGCGGGCTGCCGGCCAGGTCGCGCTTCAGCACCTGCGCCCGGTGGATGTGCCCGGCAAGGACGGCATCCACTCCTGAGGGGATCTCCCTGCCCGGCACGATGTCCGGTCCCGTCCGAAAGGTATAGTTCGCCGGCCCCACCTGCGCCCCCTCCACCGTCTGGTGCATGCACAGCAGGTGCACGTCTGCCGCGCTCCGGCCCAACCCGCACTCGTCCACGAGGCACCGGAACCGGTCGCGCACCGCACGAACGAACGGCCAGCCGGAAAGCGCTACCATGCACGCGCCGGCTCGGCAGAGAAAGGTGCGCGGCCGGTCAAAGATGTGCAGATTCGAGTGCCGCGCCCACAGGTGCAGTGGGATGCGCGAGCGCTCGTGGTTCCCGGGCACGAGGTAGACGGACGTCCCTGCCTCGGCAACTTGGATGAGTGGGGCCAGCGCCCTCTCCACGAGCGACGCCGGTACCCGGCTCCGGTACAAGAGATCCCCCCCATGGACCACCAGATCGACCTCTCCGCGCAGCGCCGGCTGCAGCGCCAACATCGTGTTGACGTAAAAGTCGTCCCCTCGCCGCCGGCGCTCCACCCTCGGATGCAGTGGGGAGTCGAACCCAAGATGGGTGTCGGCCAGCAGCAGGATGCGCACAGGGGTCACCCGGCTGCCTCAGCCCACCGGAGGCTCCCCACACTGCCGCAGCTCGGCCCAATCCGGCAGCAGCCGGCCCCCAGGAATCTCTTGAACTCGCACAGACACTCCTGGAGCGCTGCCTCCATCGCCCCATCAGGCTCCACGCCCTCCTCCCACCACCAGTCTTTTATGACAAGTTCGCGTGCCTTCTTGTCAAAGGCGGGCTCCAGGCGCGCGACGAAACGGTCGCCGTACAGCACCGGCAGCACATAGTAGCCATGCTTGCGCTGCTCTGCCGGCGTGTACACCTCCCACTTGTATCCAAAGCCAAAGAGCCGGCGCACCATCTGCCGGTCCCAGATGAGGTTGTCTAGCGGCGCCAGGAAGGCCGCGCTCGGCGCGGGCGCTTGCCCGGCCCCTACGGCCTCCAGCGTCGGCAGGTCCCTGGTCCGCAGGAAGCACGTTCCCGGCACTCCCTCCACGTCGGCCGCCACCACATCTCCCCGCTCCAGGAGCCGCGCCAGCGCCGCCCGGCGCGCATTGGCCTTCAAA
Organism: uncultured Chloroflexia bacterium; assembly: GCA_963701775.1. GTDB lineage: Bacteria > Chloroflexota > Anaerolineae > JAAYZQ01 > JAAYZQ01 > DAOQVR01. The sequence continues at coordinate 146,622 of CAVPBH010000012.1, read as the reverse complement.
TCCAGGATGCCCAGCCAGCATTCGGCACTGCCGTTTGACCCCGCCAACCCCAGCGACGCAACCCGCCGCAGTACATGCCAATCCTGGTAGGCCTCCACCGTCTGGTTCGGATCCGGGCAGGCCAACACCTCGGCAGGAAGCAGCCGCTCGATCAGGTCAAAGTAGCGGCGCGTCCCCGACCGGTGGTGGATGCCCAGCTCTCCCATGGCGTGCAGGATCTCGAGCGCCGCCCGGCCCTGCCGAGTCGGTACCCCCCATGACCAGGTCAACAGCTCCTTGTGCTCCAGCTCATTGGAGCTGAGGGGCCCTCTCTCGCGGATCGCCTCCCGGACCTGCTGTGCTATCTGGGTGCCGGGGCCGCCGTCCGTGCCCCACCGCGCGACCATGCGCGCTCGGTGCCGCGCAAAGAAGGGCCAATCGTCCGTGGCATAGATCGAGCCGACCTTGTCCCAGCCGTCCCACAACACCCGATCGGCGTACAGGAGCTCCTCCAGCATTCTCGGGGCGTAGCCGGTCACGCGAGACTGGAGGACCAGGTCCGGGTTGCGGCCGACCACGTTGATGGGGTCAAACTGGATGCAGCTTACGTGACGCACGAAGGCCTCGGCCCCGGCCTTGCCCTCCAGCGCCCGGGGCGGCCACAGCCCCTGGTGCCGGAGCACGAATCTCCGGGCCTCCATCCGGCTGAGCTGCAGCGTGGGGTTGGGCATGGGTGGCTTCAAGACACTCTCACAGACCCCCATTGTAGTACCCCTCATCCCGATCCGCAAAGCTTCCGCCCCGCCTCCCCATGCCGTCGAGCATGCCCAACACCATAGCACACACCGCGGCAGTGGTCCACGGGCGCAGTTCGATGCCCGCCGGCCGCCCCGGGCCCGCCGATTGCCGCAAGGACGGGGATTTGACAATCGGCCTCACGTCCGCTATAGTGGGCACCGTGAGCAACGACAGCGCACGTCCGTTGGGTGAATGGCTGCGCGAGCGCCGCGAGGCGCTCGGCATCGACCTGCAGCAAGCCCAGGCCGATACCCGCATCCGGTCCCGGTACCTCGAGGCCCTCGAGTCGGGCGACTTCCAGTGCCTGCCCGACCCGGTGGTCGGCCGTGGCTTTGTCAAGAACTATGCATCTTACCTCGGACTGGACGTCGAGGAAGCCGCTCGTCTCTATTCGGCCGCCGTCGCACCGGTCCCGCAGGTGACTGTGGCCCCCGACGAATCCAACCCCTTCGCCTCCGGCACGTTTGAGCCGGTGGCCCTGCACGAGATGCCGGGCCACGCGCGCCGCTGGCTGTGGCTCGTGCCGGCTCTTCTCCTGGTGGCCGCCCTGGTCGCCGTCGCCTGGTGGCAATATCCGCGCATCGCCCCATACCTGGCCTGGCTCAATTCCCGGCCGGCCACTCCGACCGCCGTCGTCGAGGAAGCAGACAAGGGTCTGCCGACCGCCGCGCCCACCCAGACCGCCAAGGCTGCGCCCAAGAGCGCAACGCATGCCCCGACCAAAGCCGCTCCCACACTCACCATGACTCCGACACGCCGTCCATCCGCCACGCCGACGACAACCATCTACACGGGCATCTTCCTGGAGCTGGCCTTTACCGACACCTCGTGGCTTCAGATCACGGTGGACGGCGTCCGTGACTTCCAGGGCGAGCTCCCGGCCGGCACATACAAGTCTTGGTTCGGCGAGCAGAGCATCGAAGTCAGGATCGGCAATGCGGCCGCTGTCTCCCTGACCCTGAACGGCGAGAAGCTGGGAACGCTTGGCGGGGCACGAGAAGTTGTCGAGCTGGTGTTCGAAAAGGCCGGCGACACGGTCAGTTCAGGCACGCCCACCTCCGGCCCCATCGTCACCAGGACACCCAGCGCCTCTCCATCCCTTACTCCCAGGGCGAGTGCAACGCCACAGCCATCGTCCACACCCTAGCGTGCCGCTCGAACCCAAGGCCGCTTCGATAAGGATCAACTACCATGCCCCTCAGGCACACACCTGTCATCGGCATCACCTGCATGGATCTCCAGCTCCCCGAATCGGCCGCGCGGTATGCACAGAATCAGAGCTACGTATCCGCCGTCCAGCAGGCAGGCGGAGCCCCATTTCTCATCCCACACGTTGCCCAAGTAGACCTCCTGTGTGCCCTGTACGGGCGCTGTGACGGTATTCTTCTGCCTGGCGGCGGCGACGTGGAGCCCTCGCTCTATCACCAGCGCCCCCGCCCGGGTTTGAGGAGCGTGTCTCGGGTGCGCGACGAAATGGAAATGCTCCTCGTTCAGTGGGCACTGAATCCCGACGCGCCCAAACCCCTGCTGGCGATCTGCCGGGGCATCCAGGTGCTGAACGTGGCGCTGGGGGGCACCCTCTACCAGGATCTCTCGCAGCGACAGCGCGAGACCGGGAGCCATGACACGCAGGGCCAGCCGCGCACCTACGTGGCGCACCAGGTCGAGGTCAAGCAGCCTTCGTTGCTGCATCGAGTTGCCGGGGCGAGCGTTCTGCAGACCAACAGCTTTCACCACCAGGCAATCCAGAAGCTTGCTCCCAGGCTCTCGATAGCCGCCCGTGCCCCCGATCGGGTCGTGGAGGCGGTCGAAGTGCAGGATCATCCCTTCGCCGTGGGCGTCCAGTGGCACCCTGAAGAGCTCGTGGCGGTTGACGCTGCGGCGCAGCGGCTGTTCGACGCCTTCGTGGCCTCCTGCCGGGGCTAGAACCGGGGCGAGACCTCGCAGACCAGAGGGAAAAACCGTGGAGGGAACGAATCCGCTGCCGGACATCCATCCCCTTCCTGCGATTGGCCTCTTCGACTCGGGCGTCGGAGGTCTCTCGGTCCTGCGCGAGATTGTCGGCCTCCTTCCCTGCCAGGATATCATCTACCTGGCCGACGAGGCTCACGTGCCCTACGGCTCGCGCCGACTAGGGGAAATCCGGGCCTTTGCGCGCGGAATCACATCCTTCCTGATCGAGCATGGCGCGTGCCTGGTGGTCGTGGCGTGCAACACCGCCTCGGCAGCCGCACTCCACCGGCTACGCGAGTGGTTTGACATCCCCATTGTCGGCATGGAGCCGGCAGTCAAGCCGGCGGCCGAGCGTACCCGCAGCCGGCACGTCGGCGTGATCGCCACCCAGGCGACCTTCCAGGGGGAGCTCTTCTCTCGGCTGGTAGAGCGCTTTGCCCACGAAACCATCGTGCATACGCAGGTGTGCCCGGGGCTTGTCGAGCGTGTAGAGGCGGGCCAGCTCGACGATCCGCAGACCGAAGCCCTGCTGCGCGCCTGCTTGCAGCCTCTGCTGAGTGTGGGCGTCGACTCGCTCGTCCTCGGCTGCACTCACTATCCCTTTCTTCTCCCCGCCATCCGGCGCGTGGTAGGACCTGGCGTCGAGGTGATCGATCCCGCGCCGGCCGTAGCCCGCCAGACCGAGCGCGTCCTAGAAGCCACAGGCCGGCGGCGCCCGGAAGGGAAAGGGAGTATCACCTACTTCACAACCGGCAGCATTCCCGACTTTCAGAACAAGCGAGAGCGCCTTGTCTCTATCCCGGGTGCGGTCCGTGCAGCAGCGTGGAAGGCGAGGCGCCTGTTGGCCGTGAACCATCCTGACGAAGGCTAGAATCGAGGAGGATAGGCAATGGATCAGTGGCTCGAATCGCTCGTACCGTGGGGTAGCGAGATAATCGCCTGGGTGCAGGCTCATAGCTTCCCCGCATTGGATTGGGTGTCCAAGATCTTGACCATTCTCGGATACGAGGAGTTGTACCTGCTCCTGCTTCCCCTGATCTACTGGTGCATCAGCCGCGAGATCGGCATTGGCCTGGGCTACCTCTCCATGCTGTCGGCGTGGCTCAATAGCACGATCAAGTACATCTTTTCTATCCCGAGGCCCTCCGGCCCAGGCATCCAGATGAAGGCGCCGCGGATCGAGACCAGCCCATCCTTCCCAAGCGGCCACGCCCAGAACGCCGTGGCGAACTGGGGCTACTTGGGCGTTCGGTTCCGGCACTGGGCCGTCCGGGTTTTTGCCGTCCTGGCAATCCTGGGGATCGGGCTGTCGAGAATCGTCCTCGGGGTCCATTTTCCGCAGGACGTGCTGGGCGGATGGCTGATTGGGTTCGCCCTTCTCGCCGCCTATGCGGTGCTCGAGCCCCACGTCAAGCGCTGGTTCAACGAGCAGCGTGTGGTTGGTCAGGTGGCCTTGGCGGTGGGGCTGCCCGTCCTGCTCATGTTGGTGCACCCTGCCGACACCAGCGGCCTCTATCCCGCCGAAGGGGCCATTACTCCGTCGGCCGCCCTCGTGGGTTTGGGCATCGGGGTGATCATGGAGCGAAGGTGGATCCGTTTTCGGGTCGACGGTGCATGGTGGCAGCGGATCGCACGCTACCTGCTCGGAGTCGTCATCATCGCCGCACTGTGGGCGGGGCCCAAGTTGCTGCTTCCAGACGGCATGGCCTATGGCCTGGAGGCTGTGATCCGGTTCGTGCGATACGCCCTGCTGGGTTGGGCCGTCGCCTTCTTCTGCCCATGGCTATTCACCAAGCTGCACCTGGCAAGCCGCGAGGGCCAAGAGCAGACCAAGTAGAGAATGCGGCGTTGGCCGTGCGACCCGTCTGCCGCCTACTCGGCCGGCCGGGTCCACTCTGCAAGGTCAGCCGTAGACTCCAGCACCAGGTCCGCGCCCGCTTTTTCCAGCAAGCGCCGGGTGCCGAATCCACATAGCACCCCCACGGTCAGCGCACCTGCCCGGCGGGCCGAGACGACGTCGGCCGCCGTGTCTCCGACCATGAGGCACTGCTCAGGCGGAACACCCAGCCGCTTCGCCGTGTGAATCACGGGGGACGCGTGTGGCTTGAGGTGCCAGGTGTCCTCACGGCCCGTGACCACGGCGAAGAGGTTGGCGAGGCCCTGCTCCTCCAAGAATGCCTGTGCTTCGCGGTGGCTGCGGTTGGTGACGATCGCCAGCTTGTGCGTGCGGGCCAGTGCCGGCAGCAATTCCAGGACGCCCGGGACCGGTCGCAGGGCTGCTGCCGGGCGAATGGCGCGCAGCCGGTACAGCCGGTCGGCCAGGCCCACGATGTTGTCGTCCAGGCGAGCATGGTTCAGCAGGCCGAGGATGCGTGTGACCGGCCGGTCAAATGCCATGACCAGCTTGCGCGCTGCAAGCTGCGGATCGCGCTCCGGCAGGATGCGCCTCAGGGGCCGAAGGCGCCGTTCGAGCTGGGCCACGGTATTGTCATCGGTATCGACCAGCGTACCGTCCAGGTCAAACAGGACGGCGCCGATCTTGCCTGGGAAAAGGTCCCTGGGACTCACCTTCACTTCGGGCGGGAAGGGGTCCCGGTCGAGCAGCTTGGAATAGACGTAGCGCAGTAGAACGGCTAGTGTACCGACCACCGGAGCCGCGACGAATACCCCAACCACTCCAAACAGGATGCCGCCCGCCAGCAAGCCAACCATCACGACAACGGGGTGAAGCTGCAGGCGTCCACCCATGATGCGAGGGACCAGGATGTTGTTCTCGAGCTGCTGGATCACCAGGTAGATGATGGCCACGACCACGGCGAACCCCATGTGCGACATCGGCAGCCAGGAGGACCCACGCAGCATGGCAGTAAGGATGGCGGGCACGGCCGCCAGGATTGGGCCGAAGTTGGGAATCGCTTCCAGCAGGCCGGCGATGAGACCCATCAGGCCTGCGTTCGGCAGGCCGACGACCGTCAGGGTGATTGCCACGGCGGTCCCAACGACAAGCCCAAGCACAAGCTGGCCGCGGAAGAACTGCCGCCACACGGAGGAGATCGTTTCTCGAAGTCGCCTGAGCTCCAAGGCATAGCCGGGAGGGGCAAGGCGGTCCAGGAAAGAGCGCAGGGCATGCGCATCCTTGACAGTCCAGAACGCCGTCAAGAAGATCGTGACTACCCAAAGAATGCTCGAAGCAATGCCGAAGAGCAGGCCAAGAGTCTCGGAGAAAAACGGCTGGATCAGGTTCTGCAGCGACCCCTGCAAGTTGGCGAACAAGTCCTCGAGCTGGAACTTGAAGCCCAGGACCTGAAAGGAACGCGACAGGAAAGAGGTCTCCTCCATCCAGCCCTGCAGATCCTTCAGCAGGCCCTGGAGCTCCTTGAGCATCAGGGTGGTCTGGGTAACGGCCACCGGCAGAACCGTTACCGGTATGGCACTGAGCACCAGGATTCCCAGGAGGAATACAATCAGCGTAGCCCACACGCGCGGCATCCGGGTCCGCCGCTCCAGTTGGTCGACAAGTGGCTTCAGGAGGTAGGCCAACACGACGGCCAGCGCCAGCGGGGGGAGCAGGGCGCGCAGGCCATAGGCAGCCAGCAACAGGAGCACCGCCAGGCCAATTACGACCCAGGTCTTGGTCGTGTGGCTCCACTTGGGCGAGGTCATGGCTCACTATCCTCAGTGCACCAGGCCGGCCGATTCAAGGGGCCAGTAGGCAAGCCACGCCCGGCCGACGATGTTGTCGATCGGCACCGGCCCAAAGCTCCGCGAATCGTTCGAGTGCGTGCGGTTGTCCCCCATCACGAAAACGTGCAAAGGGGGCACGGTGACCTTGGCATCCCGGCCGGGATAGGTCCGCTGCTCGACGAATGGCTCACCCAGCTCGACCCCGTTGACGTACACCACCCCGTCGCGGATTTCCACAGTCTCACCCGGAAGGCCAATGACGCGCTTAATGAGAAGCTCGTCGCCCTGGCTTGGCACCCGGATCACCACGATGTCGAAGCGCTGGGGGCCATGCAGGCGGTACGAGAGCTTTTCCACGACCAGCCGCTCATCGGTGTGTAGGCTTGGCTCCATGCTTTGGCCGTCCACTCGCGTGGCCTGGCCGAGAAACACGTTAATGAGCAGAGCAATGAGGAGCGCCGGCACAATGGTCTCAAGCAGCTCCCGCATCGCCCGCCAAACGCCTGGCCGTTTGCCTGAGCCTCGAGCCGGGGCCGGGCTTTCAGCTTCCCCTTGCGCGTTGGCGTCGTTCATTCGCCTGTGCGCTTCTCCAAAATACTAGTGTATCGAGAGCCGTTCGGCTCGGCCGGCGGCTCTCGATACACGCCGGATCCACTAACGATTTCGGCGAGGCGGGCGCTCGTCCCGGGGGTTCGAGCTGCCCACGTGCGGCCCACGCGATGGTCTGCCGCCTTGCGACCCTTCGCGGCTCCCGCCACTTCGGTTGGACGGTCCGCCCTTGCGGTCCCGCTCCCGAGCCTCCTCGGCCGTCCATCCCTCCAGGACAGCCTGGCGAGAGAGCCGGATCTTGCCGGTGTCGTCTATGTCGATAACCATCACCATTACCTCGTCACCCACGTGCACGACGTCTTCCACGGAGGGGACGCGATAGTCGGCCAATTGCGAGATGTGCACCAGGCCATCCACACCCGGCAGGATCTCTACAAAGGCTCCATAGGCCTCGGTGCGCACCACTTTGCCGACATAAACGCGGCCGATGGTCGCTTCCTCGGTCAGCCCCTCGACCATGGAGATGGCCTTCTCGACCGCCGGTCCTTCGGGTGCCGAGATGAACACAGAGCCGTCGTCTTGGATGTCGATCTCGACTCCGCATTCCTCCTGGATTTTGCGGATCATCTTGCCGCCTGGGCCGATGATCTTGCCGATCTTTTCGGGATCGACATGAATGGTTGTGATGCGCGGCGCATAGGGCGACATCTCGGCGCGCGCCTCGGCCAGAGACTCTGCCATGCGGTCCAGAATGAACATCCGGCCGGCGCGAGCCTGAGCCATTGCCTTGGACATGATCTCGGAGCTGAGCCCCTTGATCTTGATATCCATCTGCAGTGCCGTGATCCCCTCGCGAGTCCCCGCCACCTTAAAGTCCATATCCCCGAGGTGATCCTCGAGTCCCTGGATATCACTCAGTATGGCGTAGCGATCGCCCTCACTGATCAGCCCCATGGCAATTCCGGCCACCGGGCTCTTGATCGGTACCCCAGCATCCATCAGGGCCAGGGAACTGCCGCACACAGAAGCCATCGAGGTCGAGCCGTTCGAAGAGAGAACTTCAGACACGACACGAACCGTGTACGGGAACGACTCCTCTGCGGGGATCATCGCCCGCAGCGCCGTCTCGGCCAGCGCGCCATGTCCGATCTCACGACGGCGCGGGCCACGATTCGCCCAGGTCTCGCCGGTGCTGAACGGAGGGAAGTTGTAGTGGTGCATGTAGCGCTTGACTTCCTCCGGGCGCAAGGTGTCCAGCTTTTGCTCCTCGCGCGGAGTTCCAAGCGTCGCGATGCTCAGCACCTGCGTTTCGCCCCGGGTGAAGAGGCCCGAACCGTGCACGCGCGGGAGCAGACCCACCTTTGTCCAGATAGGCCGTATCTCGTCCGACTTGCGCCCATCGGCCCGAACGCCTCGTTCCAGGATCTTGCGGCGCATCTCGGCCTTCAGAACATCCTCGTACACCGCCCGGACGTGTGCGGCCATCACAGTCTCGTCATCGGCAAACGATTGCTGTATCTCATCCTGGAGCGCCTCGGTCGCCTCGCCCCACTCGCGCTTGTTCATGGGTCGAGTGACGAGCTGCGCGACGCGGTTCCCGATTCGCTCGACAATGCGATTCCGCTCAGCCTCGTCGATCGTCTTCACCGGGTAGTCGAGGGCTTTGGGCTTTCCGACCTCGGCCCGCATCCTCTCCTGAAGAGCGATCACTTCCTGCATCGCCTGATGTCCAACCTGCAGGGCCTGGAGCATCACCTCCTCGTGGACCTCGCTCGCGCCAGCCTCCACCATGAGCAGGGCATCTGCCGTAGCGGCCATACGGAGGTCAAGGCTGCTGGCCTCCATCTGGTCGGCCGTGGGGTTGATGACGAACTCTTCCTCGATAAGGCCGACGCGGCAGGCCCCGATGGGCCCCAAGAAGGGGATGTCGGAGATTGTGAGGGCCGCCGATGCGCCGATGATGGCCGGCACGTCCAGGTAGTTCTGCGAATCCGACGACAATGCAGTCGCGATGACCTGCACTTCGTTGCGGTAGTCCTTGGGAAACAGAGGCCGCAACGGACGGTCGATCAGCCGAGCCGTCAGGATGGCCTGTTCTGTGGGCCTGCCTTCCCGGCGGAAAAAGCTGCCGGGGATGCGGCCAGCCGCATACAATCGCTCCTCGAAATCGACCGTGAGGGGAAAGAAGTCTTCGCCCCCGGTATCCCGTGGGCCCGAAGCGGTGGCCGTGCAGAGCACGACCGAGTCGCCGAGACGGACGGTCACCGCCGCCCCGGCTTGCATTGCCAGCAGGCCAGTCTCGATGGTCAGTGTCTTGTCACCAACCTGGGCAACATACGTCTTGCTGCTATTCACTTTTGTCCTCCAAATTGTCTAGGGGAGCAGAAGGGTCCAGGGACTGGGGAGTGTGTCCCGGCAGCCACCGGCCGGGGCACACTCCCCAATTCCTGACTCTTACCGACTCCCCCGAATTCCGTACTGCTACTGCTACTTCGAGCCCTCTCCGGTTTTCGACTTTCTGATGCCAGAGAACCCCAAAAGGAGAAGCGTCTCGGAGTTTGTTATTACCTGCGCAACCCGAGCCGCTCGACGATTCGCCGGTAGCGCTCCTGGTCTTTGTTCTTCAGATACGCCAGGTGACGACGCCGCTGCCCCACCAGCCGGTAGAGACCCCGTCGCGAGTGCTCGTCATGCCGGTTCACCTTGAGGTGTTCCGTCAACTGGCTAATTCGAGTGGTCAGAATCGCTATCTGCACCTCTGGAGAGCCGGTATCCCCCAGGTGCACGCTGTACTCGTGAATAATCTCGGTCTTTTCCGCCTTGCTCAGTGTCACTTTTCCGCTTCCTTTCTGCTCGCCTCTAGCTTCCACACAATCGCAAGGCACAGGGAGGCCCCCGTGCCCGCTCACCTAAAGGACCATTATATCACGGCAGGCTCGCGCGCGCAAATGGAGCCCGAAGCACGACGGCAGCGCCCCCGCTTGCCCTCCCGAGGCCATGGTCGCACGCCCCGCGCTAACCGGTGGCGAGGATTGCCTCGTAGACTGCATGCGTTCTCGCGGCGATCGCGGCTTGGGTGTAGTGCGCCAGTACCCGCCGGCGCCCACGCCGGGAGAGCTCGCTCTGCAGCGTGCCATCCGCCTCAAGCCGCTCGAGCTGCCGGCGCAGCGCCTCCACCTGGCCTTCCGGAAAGACAAGCCCGGCGTCTCCTATGACATGCGGGATCTCTCCCGAGTCCGATCCGACGACCACTACCCCGCACGCCATGGCCTCAACCAAGGCACGGCCGAATTGCTCTTTCCAATTCCGCCGTGTTCTCGACGGGAGCACCAGGACGTCGAGGCCCTGGTAGACGCCCGGCATTTGGACCGAGGGTGTGGTCCCCTTGAACTCCACCCTGGCGCTCAAGCCCAGCCGCTGCGTCTGCCTTTGCAGGTCCGGCAATGCAGGCCCACCACCAACAATGACCGCTCTCCAGGGACACCGCACACCGGACAGCGCCTCCAGCAAGAGGTCAACCCCCTTTTCCTCGACCAGCCTGCCCACGTAGCCGACCACCAGCTCCCGCCCCTGTCTCTGCGCACTCCGCCCAGGTCCGGGAGCATACAGCTCGGGATCCACCCCGAATTGGGGGATGACGGCCAACGGTCCCTGGTACCCTTTCGCGCGCCACACCTGTGACGATTCCTGGTTGCCCGCAATGCAATAGTCCGCGTTGCGCAGGACGTAGCGCTCCAGCTTGGAGAAGGGAAAAGGATACGGCCGCAGGGTGTTCTGCCAGGAGAAGAAAACGCTCCGTGCGCCATGGCGGCGCGCCAGCCAGAGGCCATGTGCGGTGGCAAGATTATACGGCTCCTCGTCGAGATGGACGAGGTCAGGCCGCAGCCGGCGCATCACTTTGCCAAGACCAGGGTAAAAGTGCAGGTGATAGTTGCCGTTGAAGGCGCAAGGCAGAACGACAAGCTCATAGCCGTGGGTGTATCGCCGCTCCAACAGAAGAGTGCCCGTTCGATCGCGCCAAGCAGGCGGCACGACGACCGCCAACTCCACGCCGGGCAGACGGGCCAGCTCCTCCAGCTTTCTCTGGTAGGCACCGACCACACACGCCTTGGAGACCATCAAGACGCGCAAAGTGTCACCCTGCGGCCAGAGCGGCTTGCCGAGCTATCGCAGTCAGTTGGCACGCGATCGTCCTGATCCTCTCGAAGCCGCATCCTCGTATGCCGCCAGCGTCTCGCGTGCGGTCTGGGACCAGGTGAAGCGGGCTGCCTGCCGTGGTCCACGGGCGCGCAGGTCACTCGCCAAGCTCTCGTCGACCAGGCATGACAGAATCGCGCCGGCCATGGAGTTGGTGTCGTCCGGATCGACCGAAAACCCGGCGTCGCCGACCAGCTCTGGGAGCGAGCTGGTGTTGGATGTGACCAAGGGCGTGCCACTTCCGAGGGCCTCGAGCACAGGCAGGCCGAATCCCTCGTATCGCGACACGAACGCAGCACATGCTGCCCCCCGGTACAGCGCTGCTCTGTCGTCGTCGGCGACGGCCCCCAGGAAGCGCACACGGCCCGGCAATCCCAGGCTCCTGACCAGGGGCCGCGGGTCGAAGAGCGGAGACTTGCCGCGGACCCATGAGCTCTGGCGCGCGTCAGCGGGCAGCTCACCCCCGATCGCAAGGATCACGTCGTCGTCGGCCCGCGCCACCTCCGCGAAGGCATGGACAAGCCCTTCAACATTCTTCCGAACGTCGTGCCCTGCCAGGTAGAGAACATAGCGCGAGGGTAGCCCATGGCGAGCGCGGATCGCGGCGTCCTCGGCTGTTGGCCTGGGCTGAAAGTCGCCGCCGGCCGCCAGGTAGACGCAGCGCACACGCTCGGGTGGCATGCCAAGGTGTGCTTCGATGTCGCCTTTCGAGGCAAGCGAGTCTGTCAGCACCAACGTGGCCTCGCGTGCGGAAGCCGTTGCCAGCCGGGTGTAGAGGCGCACCAATGGGCCACCACGATAGGCCGGCAAAAGCAGGGGAATCAGGTCATGCACCGTCACCACAATGGGCACAGGGGATCGTAGTGGAGACCCCCAGTAGGGCACGTGCCCGACGTCGGCGCTCAGATGCCTGCACGCCCACGGAAAGGCAATCTGCTCGAACAGCACCTTGCCCAAGTTGCCGCTCCACAGTCGCGACGACAAGGTGAGAACTCGGAGATCCAATGGCTGCGAGCTCAGCTCGAATCGCGAGCGAGGCACAACCAACAGCCATTCGTGCTCACCCGCCCTATTTGCCAGGGCACTCAGCAGCCCTCGCAGGTATTGCCCGCTGCCCGTTCCCGGTTGGCCGAGAAACCATCCGTTGATCGCGACGCGCATTGGCTCTGATTCTCCTAGCCAGGCCCCTGCTGCAGAGTGACAAACCCCAGTTTGTCGAGCAGCTTGAAGTAGGCAACCAGTAGCTCCACATCGCGAGTGCCTGATTCGAGCTCAACCAGGTCGGCGATCTGCAGCACGGTTCGTTTCCCGTCTGCCCAGTACAGCGCGAGTATCGTCAGCGTGCCGAGGCTCGCTCCCTTCCGTGCCGCAAGTAGCGCACGGTAGGCTGCTCGCTCAACCGGGTCAAGCCTCCAGAGGTAGTCAGATAGCGGCACGGGGCCTCGAACCTGGCGCGCCGGGACAAGCTCTGAAGCCTCTAGCTCGGACGGCGTGCTCTCCCTCACCAACCCCTGTGGCTGCGGCGGCTCCACCGCCTCCCCCGGCTCACGCTTCCTCCGCTTCTTGCCCAGCGCGCTGAATCCGGTCCAGGCCTGATCCATCGCTCCCTGTGCCCAGGCCATCTCGCGCTCTGCGGTCCTATCGAGCTCGGATTGCATGTCCACCACGAGATACTCGAGAGGGGCCAGCCGCTCCAGTGTCCGCAGGGCCGCCTTCTGGCGGTCCAAACGGTAGGCCAACCGACGGTCCAACTGCCCTAGAACCTCAGCCAATTGGCTGCTGTCTTCCGCCTGCATGGCTTCCGCGACGGCTGCCTGCGCCTCCTTCACGAGCCCTGCCTTGAAGCGAGCCACCATCTGATAGCCCAGCTCGGCCGCCTCATCTACCTCTGCCGCGGCAAGCCAATAGGCGTAGGCGGCAGCGAGGGCACCGGAGCGTGCCAGGCTCTTGGGGTCAGTGCGATCGGGCGTATCGGCGGAGGTGTGGTAGAAGCGGTCAGGCCACTGGATGAGCATAGGTGTGGGTACGCCCACGGTCGGGTCAGATAGGATGTAGTGATCACTGCCGCCTGAGAACGCCGACTCGGCCAGGCGGTAGAGGGGGAACTCACCTACACCTGTATGGCTGGGAGAGACGTCCGCCATCCCTCTGAGGCCGACCATCCCCTCACGCAGGATCGCCAGTAGCTCCGGTGCAAAGGAAGCCGCAGCATCGGGTGGCCGCTCGATCAGCCAAGAGCTGCCGGTCTGGCCTTGGTCTTCGCCTACCATGTCCAGGTTGATCGCCGCGACGATCCGGCTGAGATCATCCTCATGCCCTGAGAGATAGGCGACGGTGCCGGTCATCTCGGGCAGCCACAGAAAGCGCAGCGTCCGCTGCGCCGGAGGGAGCTGACCAGCGCGAATCAGGGCGTTCAGCGTGCGGGCCGCCTCGAGCACGGCGGCCGCGCCCGAAGCGTTGTCGTTCGCCGACGGCGATGGATGGCAAAGGTGGGCCACGACCAGCACTTGCTGGTCAGTGACTCCGGGGATCGTGGCAGAGACAACCTCGATGGCGCCGTCGTATTGCCGGCTCACAACGTGGGCCGAGACACGCACCGTCTCTTTTGCCTTGAGAAGCTTGCGCAGGGCTGCCCCGTCCCGCGGTGTCAACACAAAGCCGAAGCATTTCCGGTCGCCAGGCCGCCACCAGAAGCCGGTGTACTGGCGCACATCGAGCAGGTCCCCTTCTGGCCGTACCGGAGGGACAACTCGCATCCCATCATAGAGGATGCCCACCGCCCCACGTCGCTCGACCGCGAGCTCGTAGACCCGGCGCACGTCGCCGTGTGTCAGCACGGCTTTTCCGGCGACGTCAAGCCCATCGTAGTCCGCCTCTTCCTCGCCGTCCTCCAACAGCACCACTTCTACCTCGCCGTCATAGGGTGAGCTACGCTGGATGACGGATATCGGCACTTCACGATAGTCGGCCAGCCGCCGGGCGTTCTCTGCCGGCTGGACCAGGTGCAGGGTCGCCAGCTCGCACTCCCATTCCTGGAAGCTCGGAAACGCCCAGAAGGATGCCGCCTCGTCGGCCGGATAGGACAGGATGGCCACTTCCAGCGCTGCCTCGAGCGCGCGCTGCCGCACGAGCTGCGCTGCTTGACGATGTCCGGGGCTCGCCTGGATGCGGTGGAAGCGGCTCAAGTCGCAGACCATCTGCCAGGCCGCTTCGCCGGAGTAGGTGTTGCAGATCAGCTCGAATGTGCCCTGATATCGGCGCATAGTTCTCTCCGGGAGTGTGATGGACGCATCCTAACACGGAATGCGGCTTTGGTCCACCGAGCGCCCACTCAACTCGGGCGCTCGAAGCTGACCCGGAAGCACTCTACATCAAGCGTGACCCGATGCAAGGGAGTAGTGGAATGAAGCGAGGCGCAAACCCAACCCTTCTACGGCCAGTGCTCCCAGGTAGCCAGGCGCCGCAGTGAAAGACGCAAGCGCCCACCTATCCGGTGCTTTGGGGTCGCCTTTCACTTCGAGCAATCGCATTGGCGCGCCCGGGGTCAGCGATACGGAGAACCAGTCAGGCGGCCAAGTCAACCCTGTCGATTTCGCCTTCAGCCAGGCTTCCTTGCCGGTCCAGCCGCGAAAGAACCCCTCCAGCCTTCTGTCTAGAGGGAGGTCACGAAACTCCGCCTGCTCCTTGGCCGAGAACACGCGCGCCACGAGCCCAGCCACATCGGACACAGGGCGCAGAAGCTCGACATCTACCCCAACGGCGCGTCCTAGGGTCACGGCAACCAGGGCAAGATCGTGGGAATGCGTCAGGCTGAATGCCAGGAGACCGGATGCATGTTCGGGTGCCAGCTCGGGCTTGCCATGCGGGCCGTAGGTGAGCTCTATTCTCTCGGCGGAAAGCTCTAGATACTTGCCCAGTACCGTCCTGAGGATATGGCGACCGGCAACGAAGCGGGCCCTTGCCTGGTCGGGTACGATGCGTCCGGCTCTGGCACGCTCTTCCTCCGACAGTGCCCACGCCATCCGCTCGATCACGCTTGCAGGGAGATCGAGCGTGGCCCGCCATAGGTGGACCTCATCCGTGGCCAGCGCCAAGTTCGCAGGGGACGAGAACCAGGGCAGATCGAACCCAGGCTGGTCGATGGGCCACGACAGTGCCTCCGGCGTCGACCCAGGCTTAGGGTGCAGGCTTCCCGCCATCTCGTTCTCTTACCGCTGCCGCTCAGGCTTACGGAAACGGCCCCGGAACCCGTCTACAGGATATCGCGTCTCGTTGGTCCGAAGCTTGTCCAGCACAGCAGAAGTCAGGTCAATCTCAAGCGCATTGCCCAGCGAGAGGCAGTAGATAAGCACATCGGCCAGCTCGTCGGCGGCTGCGGCATGCAGGCCAGAGTCATTGGCCGATGCCTGGGATTGCTCGTCCGTCAGCCACTGAAAACACTCCATCAGCTCTGCCGCCTCGATCGCAACTGACATCGACAGGTTCTTGGGGGTGTGGAATGGCTGCCAGTCGCGGGCCGCGACAAACGCAGCCACCGCGTTCTTGAGTTCCGTAACCGTTGTCTCGCCGTCGCTTGCCACGGATACCTTCCTTCACAGCGCGAAATACCGCCGGGGTCCCATGCGATACCCTGGCCCGATCGCCACTCCACTCCTGAGCAGAGAGAAAGCTCGCTCAAAGTCCTCCCGGTCGTAGCGCGCCACCTTCCCTTTTGGATCGTTGACCCAAACCTGGTCAGCGCTGTACCCCTTGACCACCACAGAGTGCTCTCGATTCATCACGGGCACTGCCTGGCCATTGGGTGTATGCCACATCCACAGCCTCGCCTCTGCCTTGCCGCCGTCCGGCACGATCACGATCGGAACTCGGCCACGGTCGATGGAATCGTACACATCTCCAATCCCATGCAGAACTTCGGCACGCAGGCCAATGCGCGTCGCCAAGTTGGCTATGGCCGGTCCGTGCATTCCGTAGCCCCAGAGACGCTGCCTCGACCTCTCTGGGTGCTCCCAGATTCCACCGTGGTACAACTGCCAGCCATTGACGTTGCCAGGGAAAACACGGTTCGGATCGGCCCAGATCACCTGATCCCCTATTGTCTCGGGCTGAGTCGCATCCGTGGGCATGCGCCGCAGAAGCTCGCTTTCTGGCCAGGTAGCACCGAAGTACCGGGCCGCCATGCGGAGGGCTGCAACCTCGCAACTCAGTGTATGGAGCTGCCAGTGGAAGGGTATATCGAGAAAAACCCGGCCGGCGGGTGCGCGGGAGTCAGCCTGCGGGAGGACGAGTGCCCCGAAGGCTAGGGCCATCTGCTTGAGCATGTCGCGCCGGCTTATCTCAGAGGCCATCTTCTGACTGCAATTGTACCACACCGAGCCCTCGAAGGCAATCGAGTTTTTCGGGCGGCAGGTCGGGGCAAGAAAGAACCTGACCGGCCTCTCGACCGGTCAGGTTTCGCTTGTGGCTAAGGTGTTGCCGCCGGTTCCGGCGTGGGAACCGGAGTCGGTTGGACCAGGAAGGCATCCCGGCCGTTGTCTACCAACTTGGACAGCGAGTACTGGCTAACCCGCACTATGTAGGGGGATTCGGAAGAGCTGACCACGTAGCTGCTGCCGTCGGAGGCGAGCGCGCCAACTTTGATCACATACGTCTTGGCCGGCGTCGTGATCTCGAGCACCGCTAGCGGCTCCGTCAAGCCATACTCTGGCTTCTCGGTCTTGCCCAGGGGCTGGACCATCCTGAGCGAACTGACGCTACTCAGGATCACGTTCACCTTGCTGGTATCCAAGGTTTCCCCTGCCGCCAGCCCCTTCATCGTCCAGACGTCTCCCTCCTTCTCGAACCCGAAAGTACCCTGCTCGTTCTGCAGCGTCATCCCAGTGACCTGGTCCTGCGCGACCGTCACGTACGTCGTGTCGATCCAGGACGAAGGTCCGCTCCCCAGGTCCGAGGCTTTCAGAGTGGACAGGTAGACCTCCGGCTGGTCGTCGGCGCGAACATAGGTCGTGCTATAGCTCGGTGACGTCCCGACGTAGAGGAAGTGCCGGCTGCCGTCGGACTGCTCAAACTCGACGAGGCGCTCGTAGTCATCGGCCGTCACCTTTAGCCTTTTCTGGCTGGACGCGGTTGTCGCCACGGCTCGATCACCCGAGAGCGCGACGATTTGTTCCAGGGCAGACGTCACTGTGCTGCTCACCACCGGAAAGCCATCGGTGCCCGCCAGCTCCCAGCCGGCGTCACCTTTGTCCATTTCGACCGGCTCACCACCGGTGTTGGTGACCGTCAGCTTGACAACCTGGCTCGTCTCTACGCCCGGGAAGAGCGGCTGTCCCGGCGTCCCGGCGCTGCTGCGTGGCCAGAAGACGATTGCCACCACAACTAGCTGCAGCACGAGGATCGCGGCCAGGATCTGATTTTGCCTGTTCATCGTCTAGTCCTCCTGATCCCCGGACTCTGGGCCCGGCTGCCCTTCCTGTTCGCCCTCCAGAGGAATCGGCTGCTCGCCCCGCCGCCGCAGCGTCCACACGACGCCGATCGCAACCAGCGCCAAGAGGGCCAGCGCATAGTTGAGGCCTTCCCAGAACGATTGCGTCTTGGTAGGGACAGGGTTAAGCAAGCGAGAGTAGGTCCCGCGCGAGCGTATGGAGAGCAGATCCTCATCCTCAACTGCCCAGTCCACGGCATTCTGCACAAGCTGGAGGTTGTAGGCATAGCGCTCGCCCGAGATGCTCTGCGAAAGCTGGAGCACCGCGTCGTCTACGAACTCGTTGCTCCCGATGACGACCAGCCGTGCCGTTTGAGGTGAAGACTCGACGGTGCCGACGGTCGAGGTGAGCGTCTGGGTCACCGACACACCCGCAGAAGACTCGAAGGGCGAGCTCTTGTCCCGAAAGTAGCTCTGGAACGATCCCCGCAGCGCCACCGCCAGCACGTAGGATCGGGGCTCGCCCGCTACGGCAAACCCATACTCCGGATAAGTCTCTGTATCAGGTGTGACGTCGGTCGCCGCGCTCAGCCACGCGCCGGACGTCGATTGGGCCAGTGTCGTCACCTCACGGCCGCTATTCAGCTCCTCAGACAGAGTGATGGGCGACGACCACTGCAGCGACACCGCCGGAAGGCTGGCCGTGATCGGACTCTCCCTGGCCATCCCCTCAGAGCGGATATCGACGAAGTAGGGGTAGGGCACCTGCTGGATCTCTGCCACTTGCACACCCCCCACAGTCCGGTATTGCTGTGTCGGGAAGGGCTCGTTCTGCGAATCCAGCACCATCGATTCCCCAACCTCGACGCCATAGCTCTGGAGCATTCCCCCGAGGGTGCCCGCCAGCTGCTGCATCGTGATACCGCCGTAGAACTGGCCCTGATCCAGCGAGAAGGCTCCCGCCGTCGTCACCACCGCGCCCCCACGCATCAAGTACTGGTCGATGGCGTACTCCTCTTTGTCTGTCAAGTCCTGGGGGGCCACCACCACGAGCACGTCGACGTCTCCCGGCACGCGTCCCGAGGTCAAGTCGACGTCTGTAACTGTGTAGTTCTGGCTCAGGCGCTCCCGGAGCAGGTTCCAACTCGAGATCGGGTCCGCCGTCGTTCCATAATAGGGGTTCGTCACCTGGCCAAGGTCCGGCAGCCACAGCCCGATCGTCTTGAGAAAGCCGGGCGCGGCGCGCTTGATGGCCGACTCGAGCTCGGTGCGGATGTCGGCCTCTGTCAGATTTCCGGCCGGATAGAGGAGCTGAGTCTGGTCACCGATCTGGAGGAGTAGGTCCAGGTAGTAGGTCTCCGGCGAAAAGATCCCTGCGGATATCGGCCGCAGGCCATACGTGTTGGCGAGGTCGTTCCTGGTCAGGGAAGCGCCCGACGCATCGGGGTCGATCGACTCGTAGGTGAGCTTGCCACCTGACTGCTGCGCCAGCTCACTCGCAACCTTGTCTACCACCGCGGGGACACCCACAAGCCCTGATGGCAGCGAGTTAGGCGTGATGATCGCCGTCAGCTTGATCGGATCCTGGATGGAGGCAAAGGCAGAGTCCAGGTCCTGGAAGCCGTACACTGCCTTCTTGATGGTGCGCGTCAGGTCATACTCCAGGTTGCGCAGGCGAACCTCGACATCACCCGTCGCCGAAGACTCGACCTCGATCAGGTCCTGGTATCCAAGCACCTCGTGTTGGTCCCCATAGCTCACCAGGAGATCGAAGTAGGAGTTCACGACCGACTGCTCGTAGCGCCCCTGGATGCTGAAAGGCGTCGGCTGGATACCATACACGTCGTTGGCCTCTGCTTCCGCCTCTGGATCCTGCTGCGGATCGACGATCTCGATCTCGACCTTGCCTTTCGACGCGATCCGGTACTCCTCGAGCACGTCGCGGATGGTCGGCACCAAGGGCTCAAGGAGAGGGTGTGTCTTCTCGCTGAAGTAGCCACGGATGAGCAGCGGCTCCCGCACACCAGAGATCAGGTCCTTGGTCGCAGGCGACAGGCTGTACAGCTTGTCGGCCGTGAGATCGGCGCGCATGCTGCCCAGAGGGTAAACCCACGCGTTCAGCGCCACCAAGTTGGCGGCGATGAGCACTACCGTCACGATCCGCCGGCGGCGGTAGCCTGCCGTCTGCCCGCCCCGGCTCCAGCGCCTGGCATCCAGCGATAGGACGTTAAGTGTGAGAAACAGGGCGCACAGCGACAGGTAGAACACCAGGTCGCGCAGGTCAATCACCCCTCGCTGGATCGACTCGAAGCGGCTCCCCGTGCCAATGGCACGCAGGATGTCGCCTAGCTTGGAGCCGACCGCATTGGTCGCAGAATCGGTTCCAACCAGGTAGAAGAGCCCGCCCAGTGCAACAGTCAGGATGAGCGATACGATCTGGTTGTCGGTACGCGACGAGATGAAGAGACCAATGGCCGCGTAGGCAGCCGCCAGCAGCAGTGCCGCCAGGTAGCCGCCGATCACCGGTCCCCAATCCAACGGGCCCAGGATCTCCACGGTGATGGGCAGGAAGAGTGTTAGCGCCAGGGTCAGAGCCACGAGGATCATGACGGCCAGGAACTTGCCCAACACCACCTGCACACGCCTGACCGGGAGGGTCAGGAGGACCTCGATGGTGCCACTGCGCTGTTCCTCGCTCCACTGGCGCATCGTGAGCGCACCTACGAGGAAAAGCAGCAGTATCGGCATCCAACTGAAGAGCGGCCGGATATCGGCAATGCCCCGGGAGAAGAAGGTTTCCACCCAGAAGAAAATGAGGAGCGTTACGACCAGGAAGGCTCCGACAAAGATCAAGGCAAGGGGAGAGCCAAAGTATGCGCTCAGCTCCTTGCGTGCTACTGCCCACACTTGCTTCATGCTGCCTTCCCTCCCGCCGTCTTCTCGGAAAGCTCCGCGTGGGGCTTGGCCTCGGCGGCCGCAGTTGTCACCAGCTCGTTGAACACGGTCTCCAGGGTGCGATGATCGCGACGCAGCTCCCTGAGCGCCCACCCCTTCTCTCGTGCCAAGCCGAAGATGGCCGGCCGCAGGTCTGCCTTGCCCGTTCCTCGCAGCCGGTAGGAAACCCCATCGTCCGTGTGCGCTGCATCCACCGAGCGGACTCCGTACAGGGTCCGCAGAACCGGCGACACGTCTGGGGTGCCTGCCTCAAGGACCAGGATCGCATCGTTGCTGGCTTCGAGATCCGCCAGCCGCGCATCTGCCCGGATTTCCCCGTTCAAGAGGATGATCACGCGGTCGCAGACGGCCTCCACTTCCGACAGGATGTGCGTCGACAGCAGCACCGTGCTATGCCGGGCCAGGCCTTGGATCAGGTGGCGTACTTCCACGATTTGGGTCGGATCCAGGCCAATGGTGGGCTCGTCCAAAATCAGGAGCTTGGGCTTGTGAAGGATTGCCTGCGCCAAGCCCACTCGCTGTCGGAAGCCCTTGCTAAGCTGGCCAATGGGCCGGGTGCGATGGTCCACAAGGGCCGTGGCGCGGATGGCTTCGGTGAGACGCGCAGGTTGGTCATTGGCGGGGATTTGGCGCAGATCGGCAATCATCTTCAGGTAGCTTTGGACCGAAAGCTCGGGATAGAGAGGGGCATTCTCGGGCAGGTAGCCGATGCGCCGCTGTACCTCCAGCGCATCAGTCACTACATCCAGGCCATCCACGAGAGCCATGCCACCGGAGGGCTGAAGATAGCCGGTAAGTATCTTCATCATGGTGGTCTTGCCGGCGCCATTGGGTCCTAGCAGACCGATGATCTCGCCGGCACCAACGTGAAAGGAAACACCTTGCAGGGCCTGCACGGGTCCGTAAGACTTGCGCAGGCCGGTGACGTCTATCATGGTACATCACCTCTCGGATGAGTTCGCTCTGTACTCGCGCTCCGCGTGGGAGTCTATCACACAGCCATGGAGGATTCGTGGAGAAATGAGGGAGAACTCGTGGAGTGCCCGCTCTAGTTTGCCTGCCCCGTCTTCGTACTGGGGGCGGAAGCAGGCTCGGGCAGCTTTTCCTCGCGCCTCTTGCGCTGCGACTTCCCAGTCCCATTGCGACCGTGATCGGTGGCATAGAATCCCGAGCCCTTGAAGATGATCGCCGGCTGGGACAGACGCCGGCGGATCCGCACGTGCCCGTTGGGGCACGTGACGGGCTGGGGATCGCCGATCCGCTGCATCTTCTCAAAGTGCGCTCCGCATTCGGAGCATTCGTACTCGTAGATAGGCATGGCATTCACGCGCCGTCTTTCGCGCAGCAGGGCCACGCCCGTGATGGGGCGTGGCCCTCAGTCTCAACTCTGTCTAGTATTCCGGCATCGGCGGGGTCGGCGCCGCCTTTTCCTTCTCCGGTATGTCGCTGATCAGCGCTTCGGTCGTCAGAATCATTGCCCCGATGCTCGCCGCGTTCTCTACCGCACTCCGCGTTACCTTCACCGGGTCTATGATGCCCTGCTTGATCATGTCCACGTACACGTCCCGCAGCACGTCGTATCCGACGCTTAGATTCTTCTTTGCCTTCTGCTCCCGACGGACGTTCTCCACGATCACCGCCCCGTCGCGTCCCGCGTTCACTGCCAGCTGCCTCATCGGCTCTTCCAGTGCCCGCCTCACGATCGTCACGCCCGTGTTCTCGTCCTCGAACTCCATCTTGATCTTGGCCAAAGCCGGTATCGCGTTGATCAACGCCACGCCACCGCCCGGCACGATCCCTTCTTCCACCGCCGCTCGGGTCGCGCTCAGCGCGTCCTCTACCCGGTGCTTCTTCTCCTTCAGCTCCACCTCTGTGCCGGCCCCGACCCGGATGATCGCTACCCCGCCCGTCAGCTTCGCCATCCGCTCCTGGAGCTTTTCCTTGTCATAGTCCGACGTGCTCGCCTCGATCTCGGCCTTGATCTGGTTGATCCGCCCCTTGATCTGGCTCTCGTCTCCGGCCCCGCCTATGATCGTCGTCTCTTCCTTCGTGCACACGACCTTGTCCGCGCGGCCCAGATCCCGGATCGTCGCCGTCTCCAGCTTCCGTCCCATCTCCTCCGTGATCACTTCGCCGCCCGTCAGCACCGCAATGTCCTGCAGCATCGCCTTCCGACGATCCCCGAACCCGGGCGCCTTCACAGCGACCACGTTGAATACGCCCCGCAGCTTGTTCAGCACCAGCGTCGCCAGCGCTTCCCCGTCCACGTCCTCGCACAGGATCACCAGGTTCTTCCGCCCTGACTGCACCAGCTTCTCCAGCAACGGGATGATGTCCTGCGCCGCCGAGATCTTCTTGTCGTAGATCAGGATCAGCGGATCCTGGATCACTGCTTCCATCCGCTCGGTATCCGTCACAAAGTAGGCGCTGATGTACCCACGGTCGAACTGCATCCCCTCGACGTACTCCGTCTCGAACGCCAGTCCCTTGCTCTCCTCGACCGTGATCACCCCATCCTTCCCCACCTTCTCCATCACGTCCGCGATCAGCGTCCCGATCTCCCGGTCGTTCGCCGATATCGCCGCCACGTTCGCGATCTCTTCCTTCGTGTCGATCTCGACCGCCGATGCCTTCAGCGCGCCCACGATCGCTTCCGACGCCCGCGCAATCCCGTTCTTGATCAGCATCGGGTTCGCTCCGGCCGCCACGTTCCGCAGTCCCTCGGTCACGATCATCTGCGCCAACACCGTCGCCGTCGTCGTCCCGTCCCCCGCCACGTCGTTCGTCTTCGTCGCCGCTTCCTTCAACAACTGCGCGCCCATGTTCTGGAACGCCAACGGCAGCTCGATCTCTTTCGCTACCGTCACGCCGTCATGCGTGATCGTCGGCGCCCCCCACTTCTTGTCCAGCGCCACGTTCCGTCCCTTCGGCCCCAACGTCACCTTCACCGCATTCGCCAACGCGTCCACGCCTACCTTCAGGTCGCGGCGCGCTTCTTCCGCAAACGATATCTGCTTCGCCATCGTATCTCTCCCTTGTCTCTCTTCTGCCCTGGCCTAGTCCAGGATCGCCAGTATGTCGGTCTCTTTGAGGATCAGGTACTTCTTGTCCTCTAGCTTCACTTCCGTCCCACCGTACTTGGCGTACAGCACCCGGTCCCCCTTCTTGACGTCCATCGGGATCACTTTCCCGTCGTCGTCTTTCCGGCCAGGTCCCACCGCAACTACCACGCCCTCCTGCGGCCTTTCCTTCGCCGTCTCCGGCACGTAGATGCCGCTCGCGGTCATCTCTTCCCGCTCGGTCGGCTCGACCAACACCCGGTCTCCCAATGGTCTCAACTTCAGTGTCATCGTTTCCCTCCTGTATCTTCCTTACTCTTACATCATGAATGCGTTGGCACTCTCACACACCGAGTGCTAACGCCAGCACGTACTATACTTCCCCTGCGCTACAGAGTCAAATCGCAAGGCCGGCATTGCATGGCCGCAATGGACAGAATCCGGCCGAACGATACGCTAGCGCGGGCGCTCCGTCAGCGTTACTGGCACAACAAGCTGCTGGCCGTCGCGCCAAAGCGTGACCTGAATCGTCTGGCCTATTTCCGCCTGCGTGTCCAGGAACAGCACCAGATCACTCTCCGAATCCAGCGGCTGACCGTCGATGGCCGTCAGGATGTCGCCCCCAACCGTCAATATGACCCGCTCTATGCGAACCTGCTGGCCCCCCTGACGCAAGCCTGCCGCGGCTGCCGGGCTGCCGGCTGCCACCTCCACGACCAAGACGCCCTGGTCGACCGGGATCACCATGCCCACCTGCCTCAGGATCCGCACTAGATCGGATGACAGGCTCCAGGCACTCACACCAAGCCAGGGATGAGGAAAGTAGCCCTGGGAGATCAGGGCCGGCACCACCCGGCTCACCGTATCTACCGGGACGGCAAAACCAATCCCCGCCGAATCCTGGCCCCTGCTGAGGATGGCCGTGTTGACCCCGATCAGGCGCCCCGACAAGTCCAGCAGCGGCCCCCCCGAGTTCCCAGGGTTGATGGCGGCGTCAGTCTGAATGATCTCGCCGATGAAGCCCTGGTCGGGGCTCTGGATCGTCCTTCCAAGGGCGCTTATCACGCCCACGGTCAGGGTGCGCTCCAGGCCAAAGGGGTTTCCGATGGCGACGGCCCATTGCCCCACCTGGAGATCGTCGGACCTTCCCAGCGGCACAGGCCACAATCCTGCTTCTGGCACGTCGATTTGGATGACAGCAAGGTCCACTGAGGGATCAGAACCCACAACAACAGCGGGATAGGTTGCCGTGTCGGCCAAGGTCACAAACAGCTCCTGCGCGCCCTCTATGACATGGTAGTTGGTGACGATGTGGCCCTCGGAGTCAAACACAAACCCAGAGCCCGTCCCCTCCTGGGGCACCGGCTGCATGAACCAGTCATAGGCATAGCTGCGGTTGGTGATGTTGACCACACTGCGGCCCACGTCTGCGTAGATCTTGGCGAACCGCTGTTCTAGAGTTGCCAGCTCACGAGGCGCCGCGTCGGTTGGCTGGGAGATCGATGGGCTCACAGTCGCGAGAGGGGCAGCCGGTATCGACGTGGATGCCGGCACCTGCGTCGGCGCCAGGGGCTGCGTAGCCTGAGCAAGATCGGCACTCTCGGTCACAGGGCTTGGCGCATGCACCGGAACAAGTGTCAGCAGATCCGACAACCGTGTAGGAAGAGAGCAAGCGAACAGCGTGACCGACAGCAAAAGCAGGGTAGCAGACGCCCTTCTCCTGGCCTGCATTGGAGCATCCCCTTCCTCAAAGCACCGTCTCAAGGTCAATCAACGGCTACGGGACTACAAGCACCGGGCACCGCGCATAACGCAGGACCTCCGTGCTTGTGCTACCGAGCAAGAGCTCCGCAGCGCTGGAAGGCCCGCGCGTGCCAAGCACAATCAGCGAAGCGCTCTCCACCTCGGCGATTTCCAGGATACCATGCGCGGCAGCCCCCTCACGCACCTCGCCGCGCGCGGATGCACCGGCCTTCTGCAGCTCCTGCACTGCGTCATCCACTACTTCCCAACTCGCTTTCTCAAATCCCGCATGCAGCTCACTGTAAGCATCGGTTGCGAGGTAGCGAGCCGGGACGTCGAAGACATGCGCGACAATCACCTCGGCGTTTTCGCTGCGAGCTAGATGCTCTACGTAAAGGAGAGCCCGTTCACCTGCCGGCGAGCCCTCATGGGCCAGTACTATCTTCCGGAACATGCTTATGTCACCTCACTAGATTCCAGACCAAAGCGTGTCGCCGCACCTAGTGCCCACTGCACCGCAGCTCCTCAAACAGCTCACGTTGCCGTTGCGTCAAGTGCATGGGGAGTCGCGCCTCGACCCGGACAAAGAGATCACCCCGCTTGCCCGGCTCGCCGAGATGGGGCATCCCTTTGCCGCGAAGGCGGAACGTACGCCCGTTTTGGCTTTCGGCCGGGATGGACAGCACCACTTCGCCTTCCAGCGTGGGCACGCGGAGCTCGCCTCCCAGCATGAGTGTATACAGGTCGACCGGCAGCGTGGCATGCAGATCGTCGCCTTTCCGCTCGAAGCGTGGATCTGGAGCCACGACCAGCTTCAAGTAGAGGTCGGCAGCCTGCCCACCAGCTGCCCCCCCCATTACACCACCCATTCGGAGGCGGGTTCCCGTCCTGGCGCCGGGCGGAATTGAGACCTCGAGCCGTTGGTTTCCCACCTGCACGAGACGCTTGGCACCGCTGTATGCCTCGTGCAGGCTGATTTCGACGGGTTGTTCGGCATCCTGGGCGTGAGACCGGCGCATTTGAGGACCAAAGCCGGCACTCTCGGCGCCGGCACCGCCAAAGACCTGGCGGAAAAAGTCCGAGAAAGAGCCCCCTCCACCAAGGATGTCCTGGAGATCCTCCGGCGTGGCGTATCGTACGTGCGCTCCGCCACGTGGCCTATTGGCGGCCCACCGGTTCCAATCATAGTCACCCGGTTGGCCGCCGGTCTGCTGCCAGCTCTGCCAGTCCGCGCCCAGTTGATCGTACTTCCGGCGCTTCTCGGCGTCGGACAGTACTTCATACGCCTCGTTGATCTCTTTGAAGCGCTCCTCGGCAGACTTGTCGCCTGGATTGACGTCAGGGTGATGCTTCCGGGCAAGCCGGCGGAACGCCTCCTTGACTTCTTTTTCAGAGGCGCTCCGCTCTACACCCAGGATCTTGTAGTAGTCCTTGTACTCCATATGCCTAAGCCAATCCGCGCTTCAGACTAGAAGCTTGCGTCTACACTTCCCGGAACTCACCATCCACGAAATCGTCGCCGGAGGGCCCTGGACCCTGGGGCGGCTGCTCTTGTGCTGGGCCGCCAGACGGCTGAGACTGGGCGTACATCTGTTGGCTCAGCGCATAGCTGGCCTGCTGCAGTTTTTCGGTAAGCTGGCGAATTCGCGTTACGTCATCGCCGTCTTTGGCCTTCTTCAGCTCCTCAGCAGTCTGCCCGATGGTCGTGCGGTCTTGCGCCGGAACTTTGTCGCCCAGATCACGAAGCATCTTTTCGGTTTGATAGACGACCTGATCAGCCGCGTTCCGTGCCTCCACCAGCTCTTTCCGACGCCGGTCCTCAGCCTCGTACCGCTTGGCCTCCTGCACTTTCTGCTCGACCTCTGCCTTGCCCATATTGGTGCTGGCAGTGATCGTGATCTTTTGCTGCACGCCCGACGCCTTGTCCTGAGCAGTCACGTTCAAGATCCCGTTGGCGTCGATGTCGAATGTCACCTCGATCTGCGGGATGCCCCTCGGCGCCGGCGGGATATGGTCGAGGTTGAACTGGCCCAGTGACACGTTATCGGCGGCCATCGGGCGCTCGCCTTGCAGGACGTGGATAGTCACAGAAGGCTGCCCATCGGCGGCTGTGCTAAAGACCTCGCTCTTGCGGTACGGGATGGTGGTGTTGCGCTGGATCATGGGCGTCAGAACGCCCCCCAGAGTCTCTACACCGAGTGTAAGCGGCGTCACGTCGAGCAGCAGTACGTCCTTGACCTCGCCGGCGAGCACTGCGGCCTGAATGGCGGCTCCCACGGCCACAACCTCGTCTGGGTTGACTCCGCGGTGAGGCTCTTTCCCGCCGATCAGGCTGCGCACCAGCTCCTGGACCATCGGCATGCGAGTTGCGCCGCCGACCAGGACTACTTCGTCGATATCGCCAGCCGACAGCTTGGCATCTCGCAGCGCTGCCTCAAAGGGTCCACGGCAGCGAGCAACCAGTGTCTCAGTCAGTTGCTCCAGCTTGGCCCGAGTCAGCTTCATCTGCAGGTGCTTTGGACCAGATGCATCAGCCGTGATGAAAGGCAGGTTGATCTCTGTCTCAACGACAGTCGACAGCTCGATCTTGCCTTTCTCAGCCGCTTCACGCAGCCTCTGCAGCGCTTGCCGATCCTGGCGCAGATCGATCCCCTGCTCCTTCTTGAACTCATCGGCCACATAGTCCACGATAACCTGGTCCCAATCATCGCCTCCGAGGAAGGTGTCGCCGTTGGTGGCCTTGACGTGGACGACCCCTTCACCTACTTCCAGAATGGATACATCAAAGGTGCCGCCACCGAGATCGAAGACGAGGATGGTCTCCGCCCCCTTCTTGTCCAACCCGTAGGCCAGGGCCGACGCTGTCGGCTCGTTGATGATGCGCAGCACCTCTAGTCCCGCGATCCGGCCGGCATCCTTGGTCGCCTGACGTTGTGAGTCGTTGAAGTAGGCGGGCACCGTAATGACCGCCTGTGTGACCTTTTCCCCGAGGTAGGCCTCAGCATCGTCCGCCAGTTTTCTGAGGATCATGGCCGAGATTTCCTGGGGAGTGTACTCCCGACCCGTCTGCGGCATTTGCACGCGAGCGTCACCCTGCGCGCCCGCAATGATCTTGTACGACAGCACCTTGCGAGCTTTTGCCACCTCGGGATCATCGTATCGCCGTCCCATGAGGCGCTTGATGGAATAGACGGTGTTTTCAGGGTTGACAACTGCCTGGCGTCGAGCGGTCTGGCCGACCAGGCGCTCGCCTGTCTTGGAAAACGCCACCACAGAAGGGCACAGTCGCGCCCCCTCAGCAGTCGGGATTACGACAGGCTCGCCGCCTTCCATCACTGCGACTACACTGTTGGTCGTTCCCAGATCGATTCCGATTATCTTTGCCATCTGATGTACTCCTTTGTCTGCGGACAATTTGCCTGGCCCCGATGCATAGCCGAGGCCTCTATGCTACCTATTGTCCCCGACCTCCATTAGAATCTGGTTAGATGAGTGTTAGCGTTGTGTTAGACCTCCCCGGAGTTCTGTGGTATACTGCTCGAGTTCCGACAGTCCGCAGAAGCGGGAACTGCGGTTGGACGCTCGAGTCGTGGAGGGCACCCGTCTTGGAGATCGAGGCCAAGTTCAGCGTTCCAGACGACCAGACCCTGGTTCGTCTACTCGAAGTGCCTGCCCTGGCAGGGTACGCCCTTGGCCCGGCGGTGCTGAGTGAGCTGCACGATTGCTACCTTGATACCCTAGACGGCGCATTCCTGGCCGGCGGATATGCTCTCCGGCTTCGGCGCGATGGCGAGCGGGTTGTTGCGACGCTTAAGGGGCTGGGCAAGGCGAAGGGGGCTATTCACTTCCGGGAAGAGCACGAACTCGAGCTGCCGGACATGCTGCCTCCCACGCAGTGGGCTGCAGGTCCGACTCGCGACATGGCCCTGCAACTCGCAGGGGATAGATCTCCGACCCTCCTCTTCCGAATCGATCAGTCAAGGCTCACCCGACAGATACGCGACGGCGAGAGGCTCATCGCCGAGCTCAGCGGCGACCGCGTGCAGGTGAGATCGTCTGCCGGAGAAGACGGTACAGTGGTCGACAGGTACTTGGAGCTCGAGATAGAACTCTTACCCGGCGGTACGAAACAGGACCTGGAGCGTATCTCCGCCGAGCTACAGAAGGCCTGGCGACTAGCACCAAACACCGAGTCCAAGTTCCAGCGCGCCCTCGACACCCTCGGGGTGGACCGGGCACCCAAACCGACAGCGATAGAATCTGCTCCCCACCTGGCACCACCGGAGCGCGCGTACCTGACGCGGCTCGCACAGGAACGACCGGTCTTGTCGCGCCGTGCGCGGCTCGTGCTGGCATGGGACGAAGGTGCGTCGCTGGCTGAGATGCAGGCGCGCTCGGAGTTGTCCCCGCGGCGTGCACGCTACTGGCGTCGCGCATTTTGCGAGCATCGCATGGGGATATTCCCGCGGGGCGTCGAATCGGCTCCGAGCCCGGATGCACCCCGACCGGTGCTCTCACCTGAGCCCACGCAGCCCCATCCGAACGCCGCCGAGTCCCTTGTTCCCCAGAAGAGGCCGGACTTACATGCGAGTGACCTGATGAGTGAAGCCGGACGCCGGGTGCTCGGCTTCCAGTTCCGGCGCATGCTCTTGAGCGAGCCGGGCACGCGCGAGGGCAAAGAGATTGAAGCCTTGCACGACATGCGCGTCGCAACTCGGCGCATGCGAGCGGCCTTCCGCATCTTCGGAGACTACTATCCGCCTCGCGTCATCGCCCCATTCCTGAAGACACTGCGACGCACCGGTCGAGCACTTGGAGCGGTGCGAGACCTAGACGTCTTCGAGGAGAGAACCCAGGCCTACCGGGAGACCGTGCCCGAGTCCCAGAGTTGCGGGCTGAACGCTTTCGTGGCGGAGCTCCGCGCACAGCACGATTCCGCGCGAGGGCGCCTGCTTGCCCACCTCGACAGTGCGGCGTTCGGAAGCTTCGTGACTGGGTTTGCCGAGTTCATCGAATTCCACGAAAACGAGAGCTCAGCGCACCAGCAACTCGAGGGGAAACCAGAGCCCTGCCTCGTGCGCCACGTCGCGCCGATGGCCATTATGGAGCGATTTGCGGCGGTCCGCGCGTACGAAGGGTGGGTGGAGGCGCCCAACACACCACTCGACAGGTACCACGCCCTGCGCATCGCAACCAAGCGGCTGCGCTATGCACTTGAGTTCTTCTCGGAGGTACTTGGACCGTCGAGCCAGATCCTCATCAGGAAGGCGGTGGCGCTGCAAGATCAGTTGGGGCTACTGCAGGATGGGGTCGTCGCCAGTGGCGTCCTGCGCGATTTTCTGGTGTGGGGCACGTGGGGCGGCGTCCCCGATGGCAAGAAGCTACGTCGCAGCCCAGATCCGGTGATAGCCCCAGGCGTGGCTCTGTATCTGGCGGCGCGCCAGTCGGAGATCCAGGCACTGGTGGCAAGCTTCCCGGCCGTGTGGGCCACAATCACGGCGCCAGAGTTCGCTCGCGACCTGGCTGCCGCGGTAGGCACGCTCTAGAGAGAGATTGACCCATGCTCGAGAAAGTGGATCTGTCCCGAAAGCTGGCGAAGAAGACGTACGCTGAGCTTCTGCCGCGCCTGCAGGAGCGGCTCTATGATCTCGAAAAGGCGTGCTGGGATGCGCGCATCCCGACTATCGTCCTCTTCGAAGGATGGGATGCAGCCGGCAAGGGTACCACAATCAACCTGCTCACGTCACGCCTTGATCCGCGCGGCTTCAAGCTGCATGCAATCCAGGCGCCGCGTACCTACGAAACGCATCTTCCCTGGCTGTGGCGTTTCTGGCAGAGAATCCCCAACTACGGAGAGATGGCCATCTTCGACAGAAGCTGGTACGGACGCGTTCTTGTCGAGAGAGTGGAAGGTATCACTGCTGAGCGAGACTGGCAAAAGGGCTACCGCGACATCGCGAGTTTTGAGCGCACGCTGTTCGACGACGGCTATGGGCTTGTCAAGTTCTTTCTCCACATCTCCAAGGACGAACAGGAGCGCCGGTTCAAGCGACTGTCGCGCGATCCGCTCACAGCCTGGCATGTGCAGGCCGAAGACTGGGTACACCACGAGAAGTACGCGCAATACGTCATCGCCATTGAAGAAATGCTCGAGCATACGGACACAGAATGGGGACCTTGGTGTATCGTTGAGGGAACCGACCGGAGATGGGCGCGCATCCGCGTCTTTCAGACGATCATCAGCCGGATGGAGCAGGCGCTCACAGACAGAGGCATCGCGCTGCCAGCAGGGCCAGCGCGCGAAGCCCAGGATCTCGAAGACGACGCAGACAGCACGAGCCTGGAGGAAGAGCTGGAGGCGCAAGCCAGCGCCTGGAGCGATCTGGAGGAGGAAAGCAATGCTGGAGACGCTTGACCTGAACAAGAGCCTCTCCAGAGAGGAATACGTCCGTGACCTGATCCGGTACCAAATCATGCTCCGGGCCCTGGCTTACCAGCTCTATGTGCAGAGGCGGTCTCTTGTGATTGTCTATGAAGGCTGGGATGCCGGCGGAAAAGGCGGAAACATCAAGCGCCTGACTGAACAGCTCGACCCGCGAGGCTACGAGGTCTTTCCCATTGCCGCGCCGCAGGGAGAGGACAAGACCCACCATTACCTGTACCGGTTCTGGCGGAGGCTGAGGCCTCCGGACGAGAAGCAGATCCTGATCTTTGACCGGAGCTGGTACGGCCGCGTGCTGGTTGAGCGGCTGGAGGGCTTTTGCACGGAGGCAGCCTGGAAGCGTGCCTACCGTGAGATCAACGAGTTTGAACGCCAGCTTGCGGACTCGGGTGCGATCCTGGCCAAGTTCTGGATCCAGATCAGCAAAGAGGAGCAGTTGCGCCGTTTCCAGGAGCGGCAAGAGACTCCGTACAAGGCGTGGAAGCTTACCGACGAGGACTGGCGCAACCGGGACAAGTGGGATGCCTACCAGCAGGCCATCAACGAGATGCTGCTCAAGACCAGCACGCTGACCGCTCCGTGGACGATCGTGGAGGGCAACGACAAGTGGTGGTCCCGTGTACGCGCGCTGAAGACACTCGTTGAGGTCCTGAGTGGTGAGCTAAACTACTTGCCGCCCGATCCGATCGCCAGTGGAAAGAAGCCCATACCAACCGGAGACGAGAGAGGCAAGCCCGCGAAGAAGGACGGCAAGGCCAAGAAGAAAGACGGCCGGCCGAAGTAACGCCCACAGAAAGGGGGACGCCGGGACGATGGCACAGAAAGGCAAGCGCGACAAAGGCAGCAAGAAGGACAAGGAGTCCAAGAAGAAGAAGAAGGACAAGACGCAGAAGAAGCCAGAGACCTCCGCCTAGGGAAGAGGG
Organism: uncultured Chloroflexia bacterium; assembly: GCA_963701775.1. GTDB lineage: Bacteria > Chloroflexota > Anaerolineae > JAAYZQ01 > JAAYZQ01 > DAOQVR01. The sequence goes on along the minus strand of CAVPBH010000012.1, from coordinate 113,916 downwards.
CAACACCTCATAGGCGCGGGATCTGCCCAGCCGTCGATCTCCATGGAAGCTGGTGCCAAGGACCGGCCTACGATGGCTGCCTGAGCAGGTCCAGCACGGCAACCAGGTCCTGTGGCAGTGGAGCTTCGAGCTCGATAGGCACTGCCGTCGTAGGATGCTCGAAGCGGAGTCTCCAGGCATGAAGGAACTGGCGCCCGAGCGGCAGCGGCGTGCGCCGCCTGCCGTAGACTGTGTCGCCTGCTATCGGATGGCCGATGGAGGCAAAGTGAACGCGGATCTGGTGGGTGCGTCCTGTCTCGGGCTCAACCCTAACCAGAGTGTATGAACCCGGCGTAGCACCCGCCCTCTGCGTCAAGTACTCCAGCACACGGTACTCGGTTGTGGCATCGCGTCCTCCGGTTTGCACCGAGATGCGTTGCCGGTGCCTAGGATCGCGGTCGAGCGGCGCACAGACGCGCCCCCAGCTGGGCTGTAGATGACCGTCCAGAAGTGCCAGGTACGTCTTGTGTACCTGGTGCTCCTGGAACTGCCGTTGGAGTGCTCTCCGTACCACGTCGGTCTTGGCCACCATGATCAGCCCAGATGTGTCTCGGTCGAGGCGATGAACGATGCCGGGGCGGTCGCCGCCGGTGATGGCGAGTTCTGGGCAGTAAGACAAAAGTGCGTTGACGAGAGTGCCACCGCGGTGGCCTGGCGCGGGATGGACCACCATTCCTGCCGGCTTGTCTACCACCAGCATGGATGCATCTTCAAAGACCACTGCGAGGGGGATCGCTTCGGAACCAAGCTGGGAGGATTCCGGCGGGGGAGGATCGAGCACTACAAGGTCGCCCGCGCGAAGTCTATGGCTCGCCTTGGCTTCACGGCCATTCACCAGAGCATGCCCGCCGTCTATCATGCGCTGGACGGCCGATCGGGAGAACTGGGGAGCAGCCGCTGCCAGGAACCTGTCAAGCCGGACTCCCCCCTGGGCTGCGCGGAGCTCAATGCGACTGTCGTTCATTGCCGTCAAACAAAACCGGGGCATCTGCCCCGGCGACTGCTCCATCCTGCCGACGCGGGCTATGGGTTTCGCTGCGCATCGACCGAAGGCTCAGCATTGTCATCGGCACGGTTCTTTGCCGCCTTCTGTGCACGCGACTCCATTCTCCACATGACCCACCCCACGGTGATGATGCCCGCCACCAAGCACATATCGGCCACGTTGAATACCGGCCAGATCTTGAAATCGAACATGTCCGTGACAGATGCCCTGGACAGCGCAGCCCAGAATGTGGCCCCCTCGCCCATAATGCGGGCTGCCGTGCGAAGGCGGTCGATCATGTTGCCCAGGTCACCGGCAATGATGAGACCTGACGCAAGGCGAAGGGACAAGAGGCCAGTGGGAATCTGGGGAAAGAAGGCAATCACGCCAACGAGGACGGCGATGTTGACGACCAAGAAAACCCAGCCAAGACCGTGAAGCTGGCCAAAGGCTATGCCGGTATTCTGGACGTGGGTGATCGTGAAGACCTTCCCCAAGGCAGGAATAGGTGCCCAAGCCTCATTGACCGCTAAGCTGCCGACTACTAGCTTCTTGGTGAGCTGGTCCACAGCTATCAGCAAGGCCACCAGGCACAGGAGAAGTATCCAGTTGCGGAGGTGAGTCCGCCCTGAGGCAGTTGATGGAGACGACGCAGGCTGTGCCACGTCTTCAGGGGTTCACGCGTTGCTGGCAACGCAGACAAAGCGCAGCGTAGGGCAGCGCCTCTAGCCGTGCGGGATCGATCTCCTTACCGCAGCGCTCGCATAGCCCATAGCTCCCCTGATCGAGGCGCACCAGAGCGCCCTCAACCTGATCCAGCAATCTCTGCGCGTTCTGGTGCAGGGCCAATTCCTTGGCCTGTTCAAACGCCTCGCTGGCGTCGTCCGCCATGTGGTTGCCGTAGCCCAGGTTCTCTCCCCCTTCTGTCTCGCTCTGGGCGATCACGGCTCCAAGTCGCGCCCGCTCGTGCTCAAGAAACGCGCGGAGCACATCCTGATTTCGAACTGCCATTCTACCTCCCCTCAAGGTTCCCGCCATTCCGGCGCACCGGATTGTACTCTACCCTGTGCAGCGGGTCAAGAAACGCCATCAATCGATTTCCTGGATCATACCCCCTGAGCTCGCCGTATGCCAGGTGCTCGCCGCAGAAGCGGTTCGAGTTCTTGCAGAAGGCGGCTCGGCGAGGCTTGAGCCTGATGCTATCGTGCCTTCGTCAGCCCCAGCGCGACGTCGTGCCCTTCAAGCTTGAAGGACTCGCTCCGATCCAGTCCGCTGGGAAGTGGTCCTTCGACCAGCTCTTGGCAAAGAGTCTCGCCCTGAATGTAGTCTCTCCAGGTCGTCAAGATGGAGTGCAGAGTGGGATCGGCCTCGTAAAAGAGCACGATTCGATCGCTCAGCTGCAGGCCGGCGTCTTTGCGCATGGACTGGATACGTCGCACCAGGTCCCGGGCAAGGCCCTCGCCCACCAGTTCGGGGGTGAGTGTGACGTCGACTGCCACAACCAGGCCCTTATCCTCGACCACAGCAAAGCCCTCGCGCCCGTGGTTTCGCACCTCGACTTCCTGCGGCAGTAGCTCCACGGGCGACTCGCCATCCTCCAGTTCCAGGAGAACGCTCAATCCAGCTTTGAACCGCCTGGCCAGCGTTGAGGCGTTGGCTGCCGCCACTGCCCTGCGTAGGAATGGAAAGCGCCGGCCGTGCTTGGGCCCGAGCAGGTTCGGGAGGAGGCCGATCTCGTACTCCACGAGCGATGCCTCTTCAGTCACGAACTGGAGGGACTTGACGTTCAGCTCGTCGGTCACCAAATCGACAAGAGAGCCCAACTGCACTGCCTGCTCACCCACGAAGACCAGCGCACGGGCGAGAGGCTGCCGGAGCTTGACGTTTGAGGCACTTCGTGCTGAGCGCCCGAGAGATGCGATCTGCATGGCCAGGACCATGCGATCCATCAGTTCCTGATCCACTGCCCCAAGGTCAGGGGCCGGCCAGTCGCAGAGATGGACGCTCTCGCACGCCCCTTGGTCGCTCGAACGCACCAGGTTCTGGTACATCATCTCGCTGACGAAAGGAACCATGGGAGCGAGCAGCTTACTCATCGTCACCAGGACATGATAGAGAGCAGAGTAGGCCGCATCCTTGTCTGAATCATGCTCGCTTTTCCAGAACCTGCGGCGGCTGCGTCTTACATACCAGTTGGTCAGGTCATCCAGCAGTGGCTCTACTGCCAAGGTTGCCCCGTAGGGATCGTACTGATCGAGGCATTCCGTGACGCGCGCCAGCGCCTGGTTCAGCCGGCCCACTATCCAGCGATCCAGGGCAGGGAACTGCGGTCCGGGAGCGACAGTCTGCGGCCCGGGCGTCCAGCCATCCAGATTCGCATACGTCACAAAGAAGGAGTAGACATTCCAGAGTGGGAGCAAGAAGCTCCGCCGAGTCTCATCGGCCCGTTGGTAGCCAAAGAGCAGATCCTGCTCCGGCTTGTGCGTGTAGTACATCCAGCGCATGACGTCCACGCCCATCCGGTCGGCAGCATCGTTGAAGTCGATGAAGTTGCGCGAGCTCTTGTGCATCTCCTGCCCGTCGTCGGCCAGGAGGGTTGCATAGGTCTGTACCGTACAGAAGGGAGCCCGGCGCTCCATGATGGTGCTCATAGCCAGCATGCTGTAGAACCAGTTGCGAAACTGCCCCGGGAAAGACTCGCTGATCAGGTCACCGGGGAACCACTCCCGCCAATAGGCCGGATCGGTCCTGTACCTCATGGTCGAGTAGGCGACGATGCCTGCATCGAGCCACGGATTGCCCACGTCTGGGATGCGGCTCGCCGGCGACCCGCACTTGTCGCATCGGATCTTGACCGAGTCGACATAGGGCCGGTGCGGCGTGTGCCCTTCAAACTCCTCCCAGCCAGCAACCGCACGCGCCTCGAGTTCCTCCCGGCTGCCGATGACGTCGAACCACCCGCAACTCGGACATTCCCAGATGGGCAGCGCAAGGCCCCAGTAGCGTTTCTTGGAGATCATCCAGTCGTGCATGTTGCGCAGCCAGTCCATCTCCCGCTCGAAACCAAAGTCGGGGATCCAGCGCGTTTCTTGCACCGAATCCATGATCTGGTAGCGCAGCCGGGTCGCCTTCTCACCCTCGGTCACCTGCCCGTAGGGCTTGTCGAGCACGTCCCCCATGGAGATGAACCACTCATCCACCAGCCGGAAGACCAACTCTTCTTGGCATCTCCAGCACACCGGATAGCGGTGGGCATACTCCTCCAACCGGTGAAGGATTCCCTTGGCCCTCAGACTGTCAAAGATGGGTTGCGCGACCTGGTGCACAGACATGCCGGTCAGCCAGCCGAAGCCATCAAGGAATATCCCACTCTCGTCAAGCGGGGCAAGGACCGGCAACCCGTGCTGTCTTCCAAGGTAAAAGTCCTCAGAGCCGCAGCCGGGTGCGGTGTGCACGATTCCGGTGCCCTCTGCCTCTCCCACTTCATCCCAGAGGATCACGCGATGGACGTCCGCTGCTCCGCTTTCCCTCTGTGCCGGCAGCTCGTCGAAGGGACCGTCATACGTCCAGCCTTCGAGCCCGGTTCCCGGCAGCTCGTCCAGCACCGTGTATGGGCCGCGCAGCGCGTTGGCCAGAGCGCCCTTGCTCAACCAGAGCCGGAAACCGGCCTGCTCAACGAGAACGTAGGGCAGCCTGGGATGCACCGCAGCCGCCACGTTGCTGGTCAGGGTCCAGGGGGTGGTGGTCCAGACCAGCAAGTCCTCGCCGGGACGATTGCGCAAGGGAAATCGTAGGAAGACGGAGGTGTGGGTCAGTTCCTTGTAGCCCTCCGTGGCGATCTCGTGTTGGCTGATGCCAGTACCACAACGAGCACACCAGGGCATCACGTCGGTCCCCCGGTAGATCCACTTGTTCTGGTGACACTTTTTCAGTGCCGACCAAATAGTGTAGTTGTTCTCATCGCTGAAGGTGAAGTAGCTTCCGCCGAGCTCGGGCAGCCCCAGCCGGCCGACAATCTGCTCCACCGTTCCGCTCACCGGCCCGAGGGGCCCTTCGACAGTGACGATCTGAAGAGGGTCTTCGGCCATCTTGCTCTCGAGAAAGCGAAGCTGGTCTGGGGCATTCCAGTCCATCCAGTACCCCAAGCGTTCTGACTGCTCCGTGATGACGGCCGCGTACTTGAGGACGCGCTGCTTACACAGGCCGACGAAGTCGGCCAAGCCATATGCCTCGATGTCGCGCTTGGTCGCGAAGCCCATTTCCTTCTCGACGTTCACCTCAACCCACAAGCCCTGGCAGTCAAAGCCATTCTGCCAACGCTGGTCATGACCACGCATGGCCTGGTAGCGTTGGAAGACGTCCTTGTAGGCGCGGCCCCAGCCGTGGTGAGCCCCCATCGGGTTGTTGGCCGTGATCGGTCCGTCGATAAAGCGGAACTTGCGCTTGCCGCGATTCTTCGCCCGAAGCTTTCCGAAGGCGTCGATGCGTTTCCAGAAGGCGAGCACCTCGTGCTCGAGCTTCACAAAGTCGACTTGATTGGGCACGTTCTCGAACATGGTTCCTCTGGCTTCGTAGCTAGTACGGATTCCACTGCAAATCTTGATTGTCTTGCTCGCGCTGGTAGAAAGCCACCAGCTCGGCCACCAATCTGTCCAGCTTCAGGCTGCTCGCTGCCGGCTGCCCGTCGGGTCCCACGGGTCGGAGCGCAGGCGTGGTCTCGGCGATTCCGTCAAAGGTCCACCGGGCCGGAGACTGCTCCAAGGCCTGCAGTCGTGGAAGAAGCGGTGTCAGGTCGACCCGGGGTTTCACCGGACGGCTGGCGAATTGCACCCAGGTTTCGTAGCGATAGCGCAGCTCGTAGTATCCACCAGGCAAGGCAGTCAGTACCCGAAGGCACTGCGTCTGGTTGTGGAGCACCATCCAATGGAGCGGTTCGCGTGCCTCGACCACGGCCAGATCGACGGCTGCCATCTCGCTCAGCTCGGCCTCATCGGAATGCATGGACGTGATGCTCCGACGCATCTCTGACCACTCAGCGTCCCAGAATGGGCTGTAGCGCGGAGTATCTTCAAGGAAACTCTCCAACAAAGGCAGGAGCGCCTGGTAACGGGCACTGCCGGTGCTGTCGTCTCCCTGGATCTTGGCCTCCAGAGGTGAAGTCCGGGCATCCGCATAGCTGCGAATGGTAAAGACAACCTTGGCGGCTTGGGGCCGGCGATAGGTGTGAAAGTCGCCGGCTGTGGCTACATCCACTAGTGCGTCGCGCAGCTCGAGCGCGCGCTTGGGGTTGAGCATGGCCCACACCGCGCACAGACCATCCTCGTCGAAGTGGTTGTTCGACACGGCGCGCACGCGGGGGGCGTACTTGGTGCCTGCGCCCGGCATCGAGAGAAAGTTCAGGACCATTTCGGTGCTTGTGTCTGCTCGGAACTCGGCCGGCGACCCGCTGCGCGGCCAATGGCTGATCGTCAGGACGGTGTCTTCCTGCGCGGCGCCATCGACGATGATGTTCGGCACACCCGCCAGCTTGCTGTAGGGAACGAATTTCACTCTGCAACTCCTTACGACGATGCTTCCTCGCCGTGGCGAGGATCGCTTACCGACGGGCCCAAATAGAAAGGCGCTCACATCCCCAAGGGACGAGAGCGCCTGCACGACACCCCCGCGGTACCACCCTGCTTAGCGTGACCGCTCGCTCATTCGGGTACGGCCCTCAGTTCTGGGCTTATACCCGCGCCCAATAACGGAGGCGCTCCGGCCAAGTCTACTGGGCCGCCCTGGGCTTCTCTTGGACAACGACCTGGGCGGACGTTCGGTTGGCAGCTCCGGGAGGATCTTGGGCAGGCTTGCCGTATCCGACTTGCAGCACGGGGCCGGACTCTCTGGCCGGGTTGCTCTGCCTACTCGTTCCCTTCACAGCCTGTGAACTATTCGACTGGCGCGCAGTATAGCACGGAGAAGCGAGCCTGTCAAACGGGGCAGCCCGATGTTGAGGGCTGGGCCCGCGCGAGCCATCGAGCAGCTCCAGGAACCAGCCGTGCGCGCCAGACGCGTTGAGTGCCGGTTTGTCCCTGCGCTAGTGGCCAAGCACCCGGAGCGACTCCTCTCGCGGCTGCTGCTTCAACTCGAAGCAACGGAACCGCCTCAGCAGAGGGAGACAACGGTCCACCCGTTCCTGCATCCTTGGCTCCTTGACCTTCCACTTGCCCTGGAGTTGGCGAATGACGAGCATGCTGTCCCCACGAACCTCAAGGGAAAACTCGGACGGATTTCGCTGGGCCGCCTCAATCCGCCCGATGAGGTCCTGCAAGGCAGCAATGAGCGTATCGTACTCGGCCTCGTTGTTTGTACAGTGGCTTCCAAGCTCCAAGCGCTGCAGGCGCTGCTTCCCGTCCCTCGTGCGGGTGACAGCATAGCTGCCATATCCTCGACCAGGGTTGCCCAGGCTCCCACCATCGAAGACCAGGAGATAGTCCGGCAAGGTGCCCGCGCCCTTCGAGCCCGGCACCTTCCCCGCCAGCAAGTTCGGCACGCTGGACCTACGCCAAGCCCTGCTTCTCGGCTACCATTTGCCGGTAGAGGAATTGGAGATTGGATTGATGCAGGCGTTGCACCAGGCCACCCAGGGGGATGCGGGACTTGCCGCACGACTCGATGGTGATTCTCCTCAGCTCCGACGGCGGGGCACCTCTGTCTACCAACGCGCGGACCTTCTTCTCGGCGAGTTTCAGGTAGGAGATGCTGCCGTCGACGGTCTCATCGATTTCGCCACGCAGCAAAACTCCTCCGTGGCCCTGGATCACATTCTCCGCACCCAACTCCTTGACGAGTTTGAGCGATTGCATGAGCGCGGCCGGATCCCCCTCGCTTATGAAGGGGACGGGCGTCAGTATGTCGCTGGCTACTAGCACCTTGTCCTCTCGCATGTGCACGATCACCCCATCGGCCGTATGGCCGGGAGCATGCATCAGGTGTATGGTCTTGTCCCCCAGGCGTAGCAAGAGATCGGTCTCAAACACCAGGTGCGGGATGCGCAGCTTGACCGGTGCAAGCGCCGGAGTCTGGGTTTTCGCCTGGGCAAGGCTCTCCGGCCCGACCTTCAACAGGAATTGGCGACACAGCCGATGAGAAACGAGCTCTGCTTCGGGGAACAGATAGCTGCCGTAGACGTGATCCGCATGATGATGGGTGTTGATCACGTAGCGCACCCCTTCCGGGCAGTACCGCCAGGCAAAGTCCCGGATGAGCGCCGTCTCTTGAGGAAAAGGGAGAGTATCGATGACCACCGCACCGTCGGTGGTGATGACCACCGCCGCTGCCACTTCGACATATAGCTCACTGACGAAGACGTAGACATCCTCGGTGACACGTTCAGGGCGAAGCATTTGCACTCCTGATGCTGGGCTGGCGCAGAGCATAGCACAAACTCGACTCGTTGTCAAGGGCTTTTTTTTGGTGATTACCCACAAGTGGTGTGAGACTTGAAAGACTCCGTCCAACGCAGTATGCTTGGGAGTGCAAACAACCAAACGACTGCGGAGGACGGAGCCATGAGTAGCATACTCGAAAGTGAGGCAATTGACAAGCTTCCGGTGGCGGAATTGCAGGCGGATCTGGATCTGTTCTTGCAGCCGGTCTTGCGGCGTTTGCCGGAGCAGCGCCTGCGGGCTGTCGGGAAGCTGGCGGTGCAAGGGATTCTGGGCAGCCAGTCGCCTCTGCTGACCCAGATGGCACGGGGCGTGGTGCGCGAGGGGGAGACGATCTGGCCCACGGCCAAGAGGTTCTACCGGTTTGTTTGGAACGAGCGCTTCAGCCATCGGGACTTGCTGAAGGGGTTGTATGGCATGGCGCAACGGACCGTGGCCGAGCACAAGCCATCGTGTCTGGTGGTTGCCTTGGACCCAGTGAACTTTGAGAAGCCGTACACCGAGAAGTTGGAAGGCGTTTCCACGGTCATGAAGAGCACACCGCCCCCGCCGAAGGGGCAAAGGAAGCGGCTGACCCCGGCTATCCGGCGATCACCGCCACCGTAGTCAACCTGCCCGAACCGGTGCTGACCTACGCCAACTGGTTCTCCTACGTGACGGCTGATTTCGTGAGTGAGAACCGAGAGATCTATCGCGCGATTCGCACCACCCGCGCCTTGTTTCCTGACACCAAGCTGCGCTTCGTCGGGGATGCGGGCCTGGATGACCAGAAGATCTTCCACCAGATGGACCTGGTGCACGCCGACTTCACCATTCGCGCTTCCCACAATCGCACCGTCGAGGTCTACAATGACCGGCTCGACCGTTGGGAGGAGGAGTTGTTGGACGATTTGACGGCTTCTGTGCCGCTACCCCTCAAGTTCCGCGTCGCCTTTACCCACGCTCGCAAGGTGCGACACGTAGACATCGAACTGGGCTGGCTGATGCTCCGCCTCCCCGACACCCACCAGCTGCTCTGGGCGCTGGTCGCCCACGACCCGGACTACGACCGCGATCTCGTCCTGCTCACCAACATCCCTGTCCGTACTGCCGCAGAGGCCCAAGCCGTGTACACCGAGTGGCGCTACCGGCCGCAGATCGAACACACCTATCGCTTTGACCAAGAGGATGGGCTGGATGTCGAAGACATGCGCGTGCAGACCCTCGAACGGATGCGTCGCGTCTTCGCGTTGGTTCTCATGGCTGCCCTGTTCGTCTATCATGTCGCTCACGCCTGGCCCCACCACATGGTCCTCTGGCTTCGCCGCCTGGGCGGCAAACTGGGCCTCTCCTCCGACCTGGATGGCCCCTATGTCCTGCTGGCCGGCATCGGTGCCGTCTTCCTCGCCGCGGCTACGCTGGCTTTCGCCGCTCAACACCCCTTCCCCAGAGCAGGAGGCACTTGTGGGTAATCACCAACTTTTTTGGACAAGCGGCGAGATCGTGAAGCGCGGCCGCCGGAAGAAGGCTGGCTTGAACTGGCGGCCCATTTGGCTGAGCCGGGCACCCATGGTATAAGTTGCCCGTAACCTTCAACTCGGCGGCCAACTCCGCCCTTTTCCGAGGTCATGAGCCAATGCGTACGATATGTGTGATTGGCGTGGGCTATGTGGGCCTGGTCACAGGCACCTGCTTTGCCGATCAAGGCCACCGGGTCACGTGCGTTGACATAGACGAGTCCAAGATCGCCAGGCTGCAAGCCGGCACCATGCCCATTTACGAGCCTGGGCTGGAAGAAATGGTGCGGCGCAACGCTGCAGCGGGAAGGCTTCGCTTCAGCTCATCGTATGCCGAGGGGCTCGGGGGAGCCGAGTTCGCCTTCATCGCGGTGGGCACCCCTCAAGGAAGTGGGGGGGAGGCCGACCTGCAATACGTGCGCACCGCGGCCGACGGCATTGCCGAGGCGATGGATCACCCGCTCACAATCGTCAACAAGAGCACGGTGCCCATTGGAACCGGCGACTGGGTATCGGACATCGTGCGACGCCATCAACCTCAACCGATCGATTTCTGGGTCGTCAGCAACCCAGAGTTCCTGCGCGAAGGATCGGCCATCAGCGATTTCCTCTACCCGGACCGGATCGTCCTTGGGTCGCTGGAGCCTGACGCGGCCGCCCGGGTGGCGCAGCTCTACCTGTCGATCCGGGCGCCGATCATCCTGACCGATCTGCGCACGGCAGAGATGATCAAGTATGCGTCAAACGCCTTCCTTGCGACACGCATATCCTTCATCAACGAGATCGCAAGCATCTGCGAGGCACTGGGAGCCGACGTTAAGGAAGTAGCGGTCGGCATGGGTTACGACAAACGCATCGGCTCGCAGTTCCTCGACGCGGGCATCGGCTATGGAGGTAGCTGCTTCCCGAAGGATGTTCAGGCCTTGGCCCACATGGCAGCCGTTCACGGCTGCCACCCGCAGCTCCTGCGCGCGGTGATGGACATCAACCGTGACCAGCGGAGGCAGGTGGTACACAAGCTGCGGGCATTGCTCGGCAGCCTGGACGAGAAGGTAGTCGGCGTCTTGGGCTTGGCTTTCAAGCCCAACACCGACGACATGCGTGAGGCACCCTCCGTCGAAATCATACACCTCTTGCAGAGTGAAGGCGCCCAGGTCCAGGCCTACGATCCTGTGTCCATGTCCAATGCCCACCTGTACCTGCACAACGTGACGCTGTGCCAAGACGCATACCAGGTTGCAGAAGGCGCCGACGCCCTGGTCGTCGTCACGGAGTGGAACGAGTTCAGGCATCTCGATCTCGCTCGACTGAGGGCTGCCATGCGGCAGCCGAGAATCGTCGACGGGAGGAACATGTACGACCCGGAAGAGATGCGGACCCTCGGGTTTGATTACCGGGGCATGGGACGAGGGTACGCGAGATGACTGTCCAAAGGCACAAGCTGGAGAACGGGCTCACCGTCGTCCTGAAGGAGAGCCGTTTCGCTCCGGTGACCACCTTCTGGGTCTGGTACCGAGTAGGCAGCCGCCACGAGGTGCCGGGCATCACGGGCATCGCCCACTGGGCAGAGCACATGCTCTTCAAGGGGACCGACGCTTTCCCAAAGGGCGAGATCGACACGCAGATCGCCCGTGCCGGGGGCTCGATGAACGGCCTCACGTGGCTCGACTTCACGACCTTCTTCGAGACGCTGCCGGCGGACCGTGTCGATCTCGGCCTGCGCATCGAGGCGGATCGGATGGTGCATTCGCTGTTTGATCCCGAGGAGGTGGAGCTCGAGCGCACAGTGATCATGTCCGAGCGCCGGGGAGCCGAGAATGAGCCCACCTTTCTGCTCGGAGAGGAAGTGGTCGGCGCGGCCTTCCGGGTTCACCCCTACCACCACGACACGATCGGCGACATGTGCGACCTGGAGAGGATCACGCGCGAAGACCTCTGGCAGCACTACCAGCGCTACTACGGTCCAGACAACGCGATTGCCGTAGCCGTCGGGGATTTTCACTCCTCCGAAATGCTTGCGGCCATCGAGCGCCATTTTGGGCCGATACCGCCGCGTGCAGATCCCAGGCAAGTGCACCGACCCGAGCCGCCGCAGCAGGGCGAGCGGCGCGTGAGCCTGGAAGGCCCAGGGAACACGGCCTATCTCCAGGCAGCTTACCATGCGCCAGCGGCCTCGGATCCCGACTTTTTTCCGTTGGTGGTCTTGGCGACGATCCTGGCCGGCGCGCCGGCATTGACCATCTTTGGCGGCGGCTCGCCGAACCGGAGCTCGCGCCTCTACAAGGCGCTGGTGGATACCGGGTTGGCAGCCGGTGTTTCTGGCTCGCTCTACCCGATGCACGACCCCTTTCTTTTTGACATCTCGGCCACCGTTCGAGCCGGGCGGACCGCGGTGGAGGTGGAGGAGGCCCTGGACGCAGAGCTCGAGCGCGCCTCCGGGCGGCCTGTCTCCGAAGACGAGCTCCTTACGGCCGTCAAACAGGCCAAGGCCCAGTTCGCCTACTCGAGCGAATCCGTCACAAACCAGGGGTTCTGGCTGGGCTGGTCTTCCGTCGCAGTGGACACCAGCTGGTTCGCGTCGTACTTGGAGAGACTCTCGGCTGTGACGGTAGAGGACGTGCAGCGCAGCGCACAGGCGATCCTGGTCAAGCGCAACCGCACGGTGGGCCACTATCTGCCGCAGGGCCTCTAGCGGCCTGGCCGGTGCCTCGCCTTCGTTGCTTCGTCGAGAGGCAGGCAACGGGACGAGCGGGCCGGCAGGCGTGCCTCCACGGAGTGTGCTACGTGACAATGTCCATCCCTTCACCAGAGACGATCACCCGAGCTGAGCTTTCCAACGGCGTGGTCGTCCTGGCCCGTGAGAACCCAATCAGTCCGTCGGTAGTGATCAACGGCTACCTGCGGGCCGGCTCCCTCAGCGAGTCAGCGTCGCAGGCAGGCATGGCCGGCCTCGTGAGCGGCATGCTCATGCGCGGCACAGAGTCCCGGACATTCGGGGAGATCAATGCATCCTTGGAGTCGGTGGGTGCGCAGTTGGGGTTCTCGGCCGGGGTGCACACGACTGCCTTCGGCGGAAAGGCGCTGGCCGAGGACGTCGATCTCCTGCTCGACATCCTGCATGACTGCCTCGAGCACCCGGTGTTCCCATCTGACGAGCTAGAGAAGCTACGCGGGCAAGTCCTGACAGGACTGCAGCGCCGGGCATTTGACACGGAGCGGATGGCCGGCCTGACATTCGATGCCCTTCTGTGGCCTGACCACCCGTATGGCCGCAGCGTCCAGGGGTACGAGGAGACCGTACCCGGGCTCAGCCGCGAGGAGATCGCCCACTTCCATCGACAGAGGTATTCCCCCCAGGGCTTGGTGATCACCGTGGTCGGCGCGGTTGCTCCTGAGGCCGTGGTTGAGAAGGTTCAGGCGAAGCTAGGCGGATGGCTCGCTCCCAATGCGGTACCCAACCTGGAGATACCGCCACGCGTCCGGCTTGGCGAGCGGAGGGCACGCGCGGTCCCGGTTCCGGGAAAGACGCAGGCGGACATCGTGATCGGATGGCCCGGGCTGGCTCGTGCGGATCCTGACTTCTTCAAGGCGCACCTGGCCAACACAGTGCTCGGCGTCTTTGGCATGATGGGACGCCTGGGAGACAACATCCGCGAGGAACAGGGTCTGGCATACTACGTGTACAGCGAGCTGGAAGCCGGCCTGGGCCAGGGCTCGTGGTCGGCCATCGCCGGCGTGAGCCCGGAGAACGTAGAACGCACTGTGGAGAGCATCTGCCTCGAGGTGCGCCGGCTGCGAGAAGAGCCGGTGCCGGCAGAGGAGCTTGCCGACAGCCAGCAGTACCTGACCGGCTCCATGCCTCTTCGGCTCGAGACCAATGAAGGGGTTGCCCGATCTCTGCTGGACATGGAGCGCTACGGGCTGGGACTTGACTACCTCCAGCGGCTTCCCGGGCTTGTCAACTCTGTCACCGTGGGCGATGTGCGAGAGGTGGCGCACAAGTATTTGAATCCGGACGTCTACGCATTGGCCGTGGCGGGTCCGGTAGGCTCAGGGTAGGAGGACACGATGCGCGCCGAGATCGTCACCACCGGGACCGAGCTGCTCCTCGGACAGATCGACGACACCAACGCAACGTACCTGGCCAGGCAGCTACGCGACCTAGGCATCGACGTTTTTTTCCGCACTACCGTGGGCGACAATGAGGTCCGAATTGCGCAAGCGCTGACACTGGCACTGAGCCGCGCCGATGTGATCCTCGTGACCGGCGGCCTCGGGCCGACGGTCGACGACGTCACGCGTGAAGCGGTGGCCCGAGCGACTGGCCGCCGGCTCGTTCTTGTGCCTGAGCTGCTCGGCCAGATCCAAGGGTTCTTTGACCGGATCGGGGCAACCATGACCGAGAACAACCGGCGGCAGGCCTGCCTGCCGGAGGGCTGTATCCCGATTGAGAACCCAGTCGGCACGGCGCCGGCTTTCATCGTTGAGGAGGGGCAGGGAGCCATCATTACCTTACCCGGCGTACCCCGCGAGATGCGCTACCTGATGCAGAACGCCGTCGCGCCGTATCTACAGAAGCGCTTGGGGAGGCAGGAGTACATCGTAACGCGCGTTCTGCGCACCGTGGCGGTGGGCGAAAGCCGGGTGGATACCGCCATCGCCGACCTTGAGCAGTCCTCCAATCCAACCGTAGGCCTCTCGGCCCACGCCGGTCAGACGGACGTCCGGATCGTGGCCAAGGCGGCGACGGCAGCCGAAGCGGAAGCGATGGTGGCCCGATTCGAGGCCACGGTCCGAGAGCGACTCGGCGCGGCGGTATACGCCACCGGAGAGGCCACCCTCGAGGACGTGGTAGCGCAGATACTGCAAGAGCGGGGCGAGACGGTGGCGTTGGCCGAGACCATCACCCAGGGCGAGCTGTCTCGACGGCTCGGCAGCTTCCAGGAGGTCTACCGCGGAAGCGTGGTGGCGTACGATACCGGTGGGCTCACGGCCCTGCTCGGCGCCCGGCAGGGTAGGGCCCTCGAAGAGTCTCAGCCGTCTGCCCGGGGGGCGGCTGAAGCCGTAGCCGAGGCAGTCCGCCGGACGTGCGACGCTACGTACGGGCTTGCCGTCCTGCCAGAGGAGCCGGGCGGCCCTTGGGTCGCAATCGCCGTTGAGGGTGGCGCACAGAGTCGCCGCTTCCGGTACCCCGGGCGGGACTACCGGGCACGCACATGGACGGCGGTGCTGGCGCTGGAGTTCCTGCGGCGCCGGCTGCTCGGGTTGGCGGAGGGTTGGCCGTCGTAGGGCGGGCTCGTGGTCGGCCTGAATCACTGAGGGGATGAGGAGGATGATATCACTGAGGAGGGCGGGGAGAGCCCGGCCGCGCAGGTTTCGCGGGCCACTGCTTGCCCCGTGAGCCCCTTTCGGCTATACTGATCTGGGGTGGTCTATGCCACCCATGGACGCCCGAGTGAGGACAAGATGACAGCGAGACCGGCCAAACTGGTGCTAATCGACGGCCACGCCTTGGTGTACCGGGCTTACTTTGCTTTGCCGACGAGCATGGCCACATCCAGCGGAGAGGTGACGAACGCCGTTTTCGGGTTTGCCTCCATGCTGCTCAACGTGCTGCGTGATGAGAAACCTGACTACCTGGCCGTCGCGTTTGACTTGGGACGAACGTTCCGGCACGAGGAGTATGCGCCCTACAAGGCCAACCGCGCGGCCATGCCCGATGACATGCGCTCGCAGTTCGGACGGATCCACGAGCTTCTCGAGGTTCTGCGTATCCCGACCTACACGGCGGAGAGCTATGAGGCCGACGACGTGCTTGCCGCCCTGGCACGCCAGGCAGGCGCGCTGGGGCTGGAGACACTGATCGTCACCGGCGATTCCGACACGTTCCAGCTCATCCGTCCGGGCGTGCGGGTGTTGACCCCGCGCCGGCAATTCGGCGAGACGATCACCTACGACGAAGCGGGCATCCGTGAGCGGTATGGCCTCGAGCCGAGACAGCTCATCGATTTCAAAGGCCTGGTCGGCGATACCAGCGACAACGTGCCGGGGGTCAAAGGCATCGGCGAAAAGACCGCAGCCGAGCTCCTCCGCAAGTACGGGACCGTCGAGGAGATCTATGCTCACCTGGAGGAGGTCAGCCCGGCGCGGTACCGTGCGGCACTGGAGCAGGGCCGGGAAAGCGCTTTCCAGAGCAAGCACCTGGTGACCATCGTCGAGGACGTGCCAGTCACGCTGGACCTGCAGGCCTGCAGCGTAAAGCCCATTGACCGGGAGCGGGTGGGAGCCCTCTTCCGGGATCTGGAGTTCCGGGCGCTGCTGTCGCGCCTGCCGGCCGAGTCCGAGCCTGCACCCGCGAAGCAGCTAAGCCTGTTCGGAGAGGCCGCAGCGGAACAGCCGGCGCCGGCGAATGGCCCCACCAAGACGCAGGTGATCGACACGATCCCGGCCTTTGAGGCGATGGTCAAGGAGCTGAGAAAGGCTCCTGAGCTGGTCGTCGACG
Organism: uncultured Chloroflexia bacterium; assembly: GCA_963701775.1. Taxonomy (GTDB): domain Bacteria; phylum Chloroflexota; class Anaerolineae; order JAAYZQ01; family JAAYZQ01; genus DAOQVR01. The sequence goes on along the minus strand of CAVPBH010000012.1, from coordinate 97,467 downwards.
TGGAAAGCACGAGCGTCGATCCTGCGGCTGCAAGCCTGGTGGGCATCGCGCTGTGCGTCCAGGAAGGCATCGCGTACTATGTCCCGGTCGGGCACCAAGAGGGACGCAGCCTGGACACCCAGGTCGTTATCGATGGCCTGCGACCTCTGCTGGCGGATGCGGCGCTGCCGAAGTATGCCCACAACGCCAACTATGACCTGACCGTCCTCTCCTTTGCCGGGCTGACGGTCGGGCCGGTCGCCTGCGACACGATGATCGCCGAATGGTTGATCAACCCCGGCAGCCATAACCTGGGTCTCAAGAACCTGGCATGGAGCCGGCTGGGCATCGAGATGACCTCGATCGACAGCCTGATCGGGAGTGGGAAGAAGCAGATCACGATGGACCGGGTGCCAGTGGCGCAGGCCGCACCCTATGCCGGGGCGGACGCCGATATGACGCTACGCCTGGCCCACCAGCTCCTGCCGGAGCTCAAGGAGAAGGCGCTGTGGCCGCTCTTCTCCGAGGTGGAAATGCCGCTCATCCCAATCATTGTCGACATGCAGCGGCTGGGCGTCAAGCTAGACGTGCACGTCCTTGCGGAGATGAGCCGGCAGTTTGGCGAACGGCTCGGCGAGCTGCAGACGGAGATCGAGGGCCACATCGGGCCACCCCCTCAACATCAGCTCAACGCAGCAGCTCTGCTGTGGCCCTATTTGACGAGATGGGCCTTTCGCTGCCCGGAATGCGGCGTGGGCAGTCGGGCCACTATTCCACGGCGGCCGACGTTCTGGACAAGCTGAAGGGCCGGCACCCGGTGGTCGACCTGATCCTCGAGCACCGGCAGCTCTCCAAGCTGAAGGGAACGTACGTCGATGCCCTGCCCGCGCTGGTCAACCCGCGCACGGGACGCGTACACACCTCGTACAACCAGGCCGGGGCAGCCACGGGCCGCTTCTCGTCGTCGAACCCGAACCTTCAGAACATCCCGATCCGCACCGACACCGGCCGTGAAATCCGGCGAGCCTTTGTGGCCGAGGACGGCCGGTTGCTCCTCGCCGCCGACTACTCACAGGTCGAGCTGCGCATCCTGGCGCACATCTCCGGGGATCCGGCCATGCTGGCTGCCTTTGCCCGGGGGGAGGACATCCACGCCAGCACGGCAGCCGCCATCTATGGCGTGCCGCTGGCCGAGGTGACATCGCAGCAGCGGCGCGTGGCCAAGATGACCAACTTTGCCATCAGCTACGGCGTGACGGGCTTTGGCCTTTCTGAGCGGACCGGGCTGGGCCAACAGGAAGCCGACGCCTTCATCCGGACCTACTTCCAGGCCTACCCGAAGATCAAGGAGTACATCGAGCAGACCCGCGCCCTGGCACAGAAGCAGGGTTATGTCGAGACTCTGCTGGGGCGGAGGCGCTACTTCCCCGAGCTGAGCACGCAGGCGGCAGCGCAACATACCGTGCGAGAGGCTGCCTACCGCATGGCGATCAATGCGCCGATCCAGGGCAGCGCGGCCGACATCCTAAAAGTGGCCATGAGAAACCTGTGGGACAGGCTCGCAGAGGGCAGGCTTCGGAGCAGGATGATCCTGCAGGTGCACGACGAGCTGGTGCTCGAAGTGCCTGAGGCTGAGCTTCCAGCCGTCGCGCCGCTGGTCGTCGAGACCATGGAGGGCGCCTACCAACTCCGAGCACCCCTGAAGGTGGACGCCAAGGTCGGTCCAAACTGGCTGGACATGGTGCCCCTGCCTTAGGTGGGGCATTCGACCGTCGAAGAACCCGGCAGAGAACGCCGATCCGCAGGAGAACGCATGGTTAGACTTGCATTGGCAGAGCTGATCCAGAAGGCAGCCAAGAAGGCGCAGCGCAAGGGGACCTGCCCAAGACCGACATCCCGAGGTGGTGATCGACCGGCCGAAGCGGGCACAGCACGGCGATTATGCGTGCACGCTCCCGCTCAAGATGGTTGCGGCAGTCAACCGGGCGCTCAAAGCGGACGGCAAGCCGACCCTGGCTCCCGTGGAAATCGGCCAGCGGATCGCCGCGCGCCTGGAGGGTGTTCCCTTCATCGGGCGAGTCGAGGTGGTGCCTCCCGGTTTTCTGAACATCGCGCTCGACGAGGCGTGGCTGGCCGGCCAGGTGGAGGCCATCCTCGAGGCGGGCGATGCATTTGGCAACGTGGACGTGGGCCACGGCAAGCGCGTGCAGGTGGAGTACGGCAGCGCCAATCCTACCGGCCTGATGCACGTGGGCTTTGCGCGCAACCTGGCGCTGGGCGATACCCTGGCCAACGTGCTCCAGGCTGCGGGCTATGACGTGCAGCGCGAGTACTATCTGAACGACGGCGGCACGCAGATGAATGTCTTTGGCGAGAGCCTGTACATCCGCTACTGCGAGGTTCTCGGGCACGACGCCGGCCCCATCCCCGAGGGCGGCTACCACGGCAAGTATGTGGTCGATTGGGCGCAGCAGATCGCCGAGCGCGAGGGCGGCCGCCTGCTCGATCTGCCGCGCGAAGAGGCCAGCGTGCAGATGCGCGACATGGGCCTGGCCATGGCGCTGGAGAATATCCGCCTGGACTGCGCCCGGATGAACATCCACTACGATAACTGGTTCTCGGAGCGCTCGCTCTACACGGAGGGCACATTCGATCACATCATGACCCTGTTGCGCGAGGGTGACCACCTGTACATGGCCGACGGCGCGGTGTGGTTCAACGCCAGGGCGCTGGGCGGCGACAAGGACGAAGTGATCATCCGCTCCAATGGGCAGCCGGGCTATTTTGCCTCGGACATTGCCTATCACTACAACAAGTTCATCGAGCGCGGCTTTGAATGGGTGATCGACGTCTGGGGGGCGGATCACCAGGGGCATGTGCCGCGGATGAAAGCCATGATGAAGGCGCTGGGACTGAACCCGGAGCAGCTCACCCTGTACGTGTACCAGTTGGTGACCCTGCTGGAGGGGGGCGAGCAGGTGCGGCTTTCCAAGCGGGCCGGCACGCAGGTGGACCTGCGCGATCTACTGGACGACATTGGCCCGGATGCGGTCCGCTTCTTCCTCATCTCGCGGACCGCCGACAGCCAGATGGAGCTGGACCTGGCCCTGGCCCGGTCACAGTCTGACGAGAACCCGGTGTTCTACATCCAGTACGGGCACGCGCGCATTGCGAGCATCCTGCGGCATGCCGCCGAGCTGGGGCACAACGATGAGGGGGCCGATTGCTCGCTGCTCACGCACCCGGCCGAGATGGCGCTCGTGCGCAAGATGCTGGAGCTGCCGGAGATCGTATCGCTGGCCGCGACCGAGCAGGCGCCGCACCACCTGCCGCACTACGCGCAGGACCTGGCGGCCAGGTTCCACGCCTTCTACCGCGACTGCCGCGTAGTCAGCTCCGAGCCGGCCGATGCAGACCTGACCAAAGCGCGGCTGCGGCTGGCAAAAGCGGCAAAGCTGGTGCTGGGCCGGACGCTTGGATTGATGGGGGTCAGCGCGCCCGAGCGAATGTAGTGCGAGCGACGCGGAGGGATGGCTATCCCGGCCTAGTTCCTGGAGAAGCCAGGTTTCTTGAGCTGCTCCAGCAGGCCAGGTTCCGGCTCGCCCGGCTGGTCGTGAAAGCCGCCCTGAGCAAGGAATTGATCGAGGCCACGCGCGGCGTCCTGCACTGCTTGGGAGAAGCGCTGGAACTCGTCGCGCGGCAGGAGAAGGACCAGTGGGCCAAGCTGGAGCTCGTTGTCTTCGTCGGGCCGCGTCGTAATGACGACGGCACCATCGCGGAAGGTGGCCGGCGGCCTGGCGTTGTTGGCAAACTCGAGCAACCGGGCCAGCCGTGGAAACTCGTCGCGAGTGAACCGGACCGTCACGCGGCCCCAGGTCACGTGCACCAGAGCATTCCGGCACGTTGCGATAAAGTGCTGGGGGTCCAGTTGCGCCAGCGTGATAAAGAATGGTCTCTGCATGGGCCGGTGCCTTTTCCGCGTGCAGTATAGTACAAGAACGACGATCGGTCAAATGCACCGGCGACAGCCACACGGCGGAGCCGACGAGCCGGCGGAAACGGAACAAAGATGGGCTCGGCTCCGTCTGGGAGAGCAGGAGGAGGACAGATGAAGGTACGTTGGACAAGCACCTTGAACCTAGCCTTGGTCCTGGTGATACTCGCGGTGGGCTGCGGTTCCGACGCAAGAGCCGGGCGCTACGCCGTCGCCCGGAGGAGACGTCGTCAATGGCTTGGCGCCGGTCGAGACGATCGACATCCTGATCCTGGAGTCCTTCCCGGTGCAGGTGCAGGTCCGGGCTGCCGGCAACCTGCGCGACGGGTGCACGACGCTCGGAGAGATCAGCCAGGAGCAGCAAGGCAGCGCGTTTGCCGTCACGATCGGGACGACCCGGCCGGCCGATGCCCTGTGCACGGAAGCGCTGGTACCGTTCGAGACGACGATCTCTCTCGACGTGCTGGGGCTCAAGGCCGGCACCTATACGGTCAAGGTCAACGGAGTCAGCGGGACCTTTACGCTGAGCGTGGACAACGTAGCACCCACGGGCTAGGACACTCTGCTACGCTCACTCGGGGCTCCCTACGAAGCCGGCGCTACTCCTCGATGCCGTCGAGCAGGAGCTGCGCTGCCCGCTCGACCAAGGCCGAACAGGGCCGCGTGCCGTTGGAGCCAAACCCGCTGGCCTGAAGGTCGGCGCAGCGCGTGAAGCCGAACTCGGCGAGGAACTGCTCGCGGAAGGCAGAGGCGCGGCGGTAGAGCTCGGCGTCTTCCTGGTCGGGCGAGGTGCGTGCGTAGAGCGCGCCCAGGACCAGGACGCCGCCGGTCAGCGCGCCGCATGCCTCCTGGTGGGTTCCGCCGATGCCTCCCCCCAGACCGCATGCCATTCGCCGGATGCGAGCGTCCAGCGGGCCCATGAGATGCTCGCCCACGGCGAGCACGATGGCTTCGGATCAGTGGCAGCCGGCATCCATCAGATGCACCACAGCGCGGGCGACTCGATCTCGGGCTTCTTGGTTCATGCTTTCTCCTGGAGCCAGTCTAGCAGAAGTGCTCCCGGCTGTCAATGGCCCGTTGGCCGCTTTCTGGCGCAGAGTTGGTGAGGCAGGTGCAGGCGCGGTATAATCGGCCCCAGCCGGAGTGCCAGAAGAGAGGTTGCCCGAAAAGGGGGATTCGCAGCGTCCTATGCACGCAGGTACGAGCCTACGAGACCAGTTCCTTCTTCGCCCAGACGTCGTGTTTCTCAACCACGGGTCGTTTGGCGCCCGGTCGCGGGCGGTATTCGAGGAGTACCAACGGTGGCAGCGGGAGCTGGAGGGCCAGCCGGTCGAGTTCCTGGGGCGGCGGTTCAACGCGCTGATGCGGTCGGCGCGAGAGATCCTCGCGGCTTATGTAAACATTGGCGCGGATGACCTGGTGTTCGTGCCCAACGCGACCACGGGACTGAACGTGGTCGCGCGGTCGCTCCCGCTCCAGCCGGGAGATGAGGTGCTGGCGAGCGATCACGAGTATGGGGCACTGGATCGCACCTGGCGATTCGTATGCGGAAAGCGAGGAGCCCGGTACATCAACCAACCGGTGCCGCTACCGGTCGAGTCGGCGGAGCAGGTTGTCGAGGCGTTGTGGGCGGGGGTCACCGATCGGACGCGAGTGCTGTTCCTGAGCCACATCACCTCGCCGACAGCGCTTATCTTCCCGGTACGGGAGCTGGTGCGGCGAGCGCGCAAGGCGGGGCTGTGGACGGTAGTCGACGGCGCACACGCGCCGGGTCAGATCCCGCTCGATCTGACGGCGCTGGGCGCGGATTTCTACGCGGGAAACTGCCACAAGTGGCTTTCGGGACCACCGGGGAGCGCGTTCCTATACGCCCGGCGGGAGGTGCAGCACTTGATCGAGCCGTTAGTGGTGAGCTGGGGGTGGGAGCCGGAGAGGACCAACCTGCTGAGCCTGGACGGCGCGGAGTCGCGCTTTGTGCTGGAGAACGAATGGCAAGGCACGCGCGACCCGGCGGCCTACCTCTCCGTCCCCGCCGCCATCCAATTCCAGGCCGAGCACGACTGGCCGCGGGTGCGGGCCGAGTGCCACGAGCTGCTGCGCGAGGCGCGACGCCGGATCGAGGAGCTGACCGGCCTGCCACCCATCTGCCCCGATTCGCCCGACTGGTACGCCCAGATGGCGGCGTTCCCCCTGCCGCTGTGCGATGGAGCAGCGCTCCAGCGCCGGTTGTACGACGAGTACCGCGTCGAGGTGCCGATTATCGAGTGGAACGGCCGGCAGTTGGTGCGGGTGTCGGTGCAGGGGTATAATTCGGCGGAAGACGTAAAGGCGCTGGTGCGAGCGCTCGAAAACCTGCTCCCGCGCCAAGTCCGCTGTTTGGCCATTGGAGACTCCGAGTGACCAAGAGGACGCGAAAAAAGCGAAAGCAGGGCCAAAGCCCCAACCAGAACCTGCTCCGCGCCCATGCGCGCCGGGCAATGCCGAATCTGCCGCCAGGTGCCCAGGTGCGCATCGAGCCAAGGGGAGAGGTCAGGATGTCCGAGGTGCTGAAAGCCTTCGTCGAGCCGTACCTGGGGCTGGCCAGCACGGACAACGGCCAACGCGTGCTGTTCCAGATTGTTTCCCTGGCCTGGAATGCCGCGATTTTGCCTGCGGATGAGCGTCGGGCATTGCTTGACCAAGCCGCAGAAACCTTGCCAGGATTTCAGGGAGAGACACGAAAGGAACTGCGAGATCTGCTGGCGGATATGGTCGCACGGAAACTGGCCTTGTTCGACGACAACAAGCGGCTCATCCTCAGTGTCGATCTGACCGGCGCAGAGGGAGGCTACCTGTCTGTCATCTCGACTGCTGCAAGTTCTTCAGAAAGAGACTGAACAGCGAGCTGCTCCGCTGTGCGCGGCAATTCATCACCCACCAGACCGGGCTAGAGCAGTCCTGCCCCGATTCGCCCGAGTGGTATGCGCAGATGGCGGCGTTCCCGCTGCCCGCGTGTGACGGGGCGGCGCTCCAGCGTCGGTTGTGGGAGGAATACTGGGTGGAGGTGCCGATCATCGAATGGAACGGCCAGCGGTTGGTGCGGGTGTCGGTGCAGGGGTACAACACGACGGAAGACGTGGAGGCATTGATTGGCGCGTTGCGAGAGGTACTTCCACAGATGGTTGTCGCCCGCGTCTGACGCTCTTGCTTTTGCCATGCTTCTGCGGTATGATCTCCTCATGTCTGATAGGCCACCTGTGTAGGGTTGGGAAGAGCGGAGATGCCAATTCTCTACCTCGACATGAATATCTACAAGCGGCCGTTTGATGACCAAAACCAGATGCGCATCCGGCTGGAAACGGTCGCCACCACGATGATCTTCTCTCTGGTAGAGGGCGGGCGACTCGCCGCGCGGTGGTCGTTCGTACTGGACTATGAGAATAGCCGTGATCCGATCCCTGAGCGCAGGGATTTCGTTGCGCGTGTCGCGCAATGTTGTGAAAGCAGCATCGAACCCGATGAGGAGATCAGGAGATTGGCCCGACATTTGGCGGATGTCCATGAGATGCGAGGCCGGGATGCACTGCACCTGGCGTGTGCCGCGGCATCCGGTTGCGACTACCTGGTCACCTGCGACGCCCGCTTGGTCCGGCAAGGCCAGAGGCTACGGGAGCAGGGTATGCTGACCTTGAAGGTCATCAACCCTGTCGACTTGCTCCAGGAGGTGTAATGTGATCTTGGATGAGCAATTCGCTCGTTCCGATACTGCATTGCGGCAGAGCGGCTATATGGCACTCATAGACAGGCTCGGGTACGCCGATGCGATCCGGTTCCTCGTTCAGATCAGCCCGGGCCAGGGAGATTACCTGGAATGGCAGGACCGGATCTTCGGGGACATGGGCGTGGACGACTTGTATGACGAGGCGCAGAGGCACTGGCAAAGCCGGAAGAAGTAACAGCGGTCGGCAGCTCACCTGAGGGGCAGGAGGCGTGTTCCTGCCCCCGTTCTTTTGTCGGTCCGCCAGTGACTGGGACCCACCCCAAGGTGCACGGTCCAAACCACTGTCTTTTTGGTATTGTGTACAGAACCACAAGTGGCTTTTGGGTCCACCCGGCAGCGCGTTCCTCTACGCCCGGCGCGAGGTGCAGCATTTGCTCGACCCGCTGGTGATGAGCTGGGGATGGGAGCCGGAGCGGACGAACCTGCTGAACCTGGATGGCGCGGCCTCGAGCTTTGTGCTGGAGAACGAGTGGCAGGGCACGCGCGAGCCGCCACCCTCCGGACCCAATGGGTATTACCTCCCTGGCGAGTCACGCGGCCCGGGGCGCACCGTAACTCGGCCGTTTGCGCGTCGGCCTTGTCGCCGGTACAATGGCCCCTGATGCAGCTTCGGGCTGTGTGGCAGACTGTGCGGCGGCGCTGAGAGGGATATGGTTGTGACCGATCGACCGTGTGCAGTGCAGTTGCGGCCAGGCACCGAGAAGGTGCTTGCCGCTGTTGCGGCGGGGCAGTTTGCCAGCTTGCCCGCCTACGACTTGAGGCTACAGGCCGAGCGGCTGTCGCTCGTGGCCGGTTTTGACGAGTTGCTCTGCCTGGAGGGGCTTGGTTTTGTCCCGTTTGACTACCAGGTCCGGGCCGCCCAGATCGCTCTGCGCCGCTTCCGTGGCCGGGGGCTGTTGTGCGATGAGGTTGGCCTGGGCAAGACGATCGAGGCGGGCCTGGTGCTCCAGGAGTACCTCTTGCGCCAGCATGGTCAGCCGGGTGCTGATCATCACCCCTCCGGCACTGGTGGAGCAATGGCGAGAAGAGCTGAGCACCAAGTTCGGCCTGACCGACTTTGTGGCCACGCACGATCCAGCATTCCGGGAGCTGGGAGCCGGGGCGTGGGCCGCGTTTCCGCGCGTCATCGCCTCGTTGGCCACCGCCCGCCGCCCCGAACACCGGCAAGCCATCACCGATCTGTTCTATGACCTGGTGATCGTAGATGAGGCGCACCACCTCAAGAACCGCGGCAGTGTTTCCTGGAAGTTCGTGAACTCGCTCCAGAAGAAGTTCATCCTGTTCCTCACTGCCACTCCAGTGCAGAATGACCTGGATGAGCTCTACAACCTGATTACCATCCTCAAGCCCGGGCAGCTCAAGACGCCCCGCGAGTTCCGCCGCAAGTTCGTCGTGAGCGGCGACCCGCGGCTACCCAAGAATCGCGGCCGGCTGCGCGAGCTGCTCGCCGACGTGATGGTGCGCCACACGCGGGGACAGGCGGGTGTGCAGCTTCCGCCTCGGAGGGCGCACACCGTCCGCCTGCAGCTGGGTCCCGACGAGCGGGCGCTGTACGACGACATGAGCGACCTTGTGCGCCGCTGCATCGGCCTCATCGCCGACTTCGGGTGCTGGCGGACGCGAGGGCGAAGGGAGTGAGCCCTTGCTGCCGGCCGTGTATCGCTTCACCCTGCACACGCTACAGCGAGAGATCGGCAGCTCGCCGGCCGCTGCGCGCCCGACGCTGCTGACGCTGGCACGAGCACCCGGCGCTGGCCGGCCAGCGCGACTTGCTGAGGGCGCTAGCCGAGCGCGCGGGCAGCCTGAAGTCGTGGGCCAAAGCGCAGTCCCTGGAACGGCTTCTGGTGTCGCGACTGGCTGCCGACCGGCAAGAGAAGCTCATCATATTTCACCCACTTTCGCGCCACGCTGGACTCTGCTGGCTGGACCTTCTGCGGCGAATAGGTGTCGACACTGTTCTCTATCACGGCCAGCTCTCGCGAGAGGACAAGGACGAGGCCATCCGCAGCTTCGAGCAGAGCGCGCAGGTCCTCCTCTCCACCGAGGCTGCCGGCGAGGGGCGCAACCTCCAGTTCTGCCGCCTGATGCTCAACTTTGACCTGCCCTGGAACCCGCAGCGCATCGAGCAGCGCGTGGGCCGCATCCATCGCGTGGGCCAGACCCGGCCGGTGGAGATCATCAACCTCTCGGCCGAGGGCACCGTCGAGGACTATCTCCTGGACGATCCTCGACCGCAAGCTGAACATGTTCGAGCTGGTCATCGGCGAGATGGACATGATCCTGGGCCACCTGGAAGACGAGCGCGATTTCGAGGAGATTGTGATGGATACCTGGGTGCACGCCCGCACGCCGGAGCGAGGCCGCGGCCGGCTTTGGCCACCTGGGCGATGCCCTCGCCGAGGCTCGCCAGGCGTATCAGCACACGCGCGAGTACGACGAGGCGCTGTTCGGGGAGGATTTCGCGGATGAGTGACCTGGCCGACTTTGTCCTTGGTGCCCTGCACCAGGCAGGGGGCCTCGTCGAGGCGCCGGCCTTCGACGTCTACGACGTGCTTCTCCCCGACCAAGTCGCCCGCCGCTGGGGGGTGCCGGCCTTTCAGCGATTGACCTTTGCCGAAGCCCGGCCGCGGGCGCCAGGGCGGAGGTCACCTCATTGGGATATGGCCACCCCCTGGTCGAGACTTTGGTCGAGGAGGTCCGCGCCGAGCCCGGCTGCACGCAGGCCTTTGTGAACAACGTGCGCACCGACAAGCGCGGGCTTCTGAGCCTTGCACGCCAGGCGCTGGCCTTCCCCAACGCTCGCCTGTCGGACGTGCCGCGGGCAGGCCGAGTTCGTGGCCACCTGCCATCTCCTCCGCGCTGAACTTCAAGGCGGCACTGATCACCGACGAGAAACGCGAGCGATTGGTTTCGGTGGTCATGGACGTCCAGGCCGGCTTTGCCGTGCCCGATCTGGCGCAGGTCGAACGGCTGGCACAGTTGGAGGACGCGCCGGCGCCCGACCGGCACCTACCTGCGCCGGTGCGCTGGCTGCCCGGCCACGCACCCCTCAGCCGGCCGGTGTTGGACAGGCTGCTGGAGCGGGCCGTTGACGCTGCTGAGCATGGCACTGAAGCCTGAGCTGGAGCCGCTTCGGCGTCGCGCTGCGCGCTACCTGGAGCTGGATTCGCGCACGCTTGAACGAGTACTATGACGGCATTAGCCGCGACCTGGAGCGCCGCCGCGAGCGCGCCGCCGGCCAACTGCCGGATGACGGCTCTGAGAGCGCAGCGCAGCGCCGCACCGTTCTGGAGGATAAGCTGGCCGCTGCACGCGCTGAGTGGGAGGCGAAGCTGGCCGACGCCGAGGCCAAGGCTCGCCTCCGGGTGGAGTTGGAGCTGATCAACCTCCAGGTCATCCACCTGCCCAAGGTGCTGTTGGCGGTCCAGATCGGCAACCGAACAGCCAGTGTCGAGCGCACGGTGGTCTGGGATCCGCTGCTGCATCGCATCGAGCCGCTGGCGTGCGACGTGTGCGGGCGGGCGGCGACACGGCTGATGCTGTGCAGCGGGGGGCACCTGGCCCACGAGGAGTGCCTGCTGGCAGCAGCAGTGTACGGACTGCAAGCGTGTCTACTGCCGCCTGTGCGCCGGCCAGGTGAGCTCCTGCGTCGTATGCAAGGCACCGGTGTGCCTGCACAGCCTCAATCGCTGCCCTCAGTGCGGGCGGTCCACCTGCCGCGCGCACCGGGGGCTCTGTCACGCCGATGCCGGCCAGCCGGCCCGCGTCACGCGCGGTCCCGCCGAGCCGGCAGAGCAGCAGCCTCCTCCCCAGCCAGTCCGGCCTCCGCCTCCGGTGCTTGAGCAGGAACGGCCTGCCCTGCCTCAAGGCAAGGCCGGAGCGAAGACCACTGGCCCACGCCCGGCACCTCGGCCTGCACCCAAGGCGGCTCGCGGGCCGACCCCTTCGCGGATCGAGGTGCAGATCGAGCCAGACCAGCCCGTGGTCACAGCCTTTGTGCTGACGCAGGGGCTTCGGACGGTGGCCGTTCGCTCCTGGGGTTGGACCGAGCAGGGCATCGAGGTAGTGTGCCGCTGTGAGAAGAGATACGGCTGCCCGGCGGACGGGACGCTCATCGAGCCCGCGGACGCGGCGGGCATCGAGGCCCAGATGAGGGCGGAGATTGACGGGCTGCGGCAGGAGTACGGCATTCCTCCCCGGCGAGTGACATACTACAGCGAAGTCCATGGCCAAGCGCGGCAGGTGCCGCGACTCACTCTCCAGCGCGAGTGGAAGACGCGGCGCGAGTAGCTCGAGTCGCGCCGGTGCACCCCAGATGGGACGCGCCTCTCTGAGTACTCCCAGATCAGAGCGCATGTTCTTCGGAATGGATCGTCAGCGCGGCGTGACCTGGCCGGCGAAACGTCTCAAGACCTATCTGACGTTTCGAAGGACTTCCATGGAGCCATTCAGACTTCAAGTGGGTGCCCGCGCATCCTGGGCTGGCAGAATCATTGCGTCAGTTGACGCTGTCTACCTCCGCTGAAAGCCAGCCTCGCTCACGCGAGCATCATAGCGGAAGTCGGATTCCACGGCGCGTCTCGGGCACAACAGCCAGCACCAAGACGGCCATGAGCTCCGGTCAGCCGGTTGCCCCGGCCGGCAGGCTATGGTATGATTGCCCACGTTTGCCGAGCCGGCCGCAGTCCAGACAAGGGGATAAGAGGATCATGACCATCGACGACAAGCGGTACGCAGACCTCGACACGCCGGCGCTCTTGCTGGACCTTCCCGCGTTGGAGCGCAACATCCAGGCGATGGCGGCCTTTGCCCGCCAGGCGGGGGTAAGCCTCCGTCCGCACTCCAAGACCCACAAATCCCCGAAGATTGCCTCGATGCAGCTCCGCGCAGGCGCCATCGGCGTGACGTGCCAGAAGCTCGGCGAAGCCGAGGTCATGGCCAAGGCCGGAATCGGCGGGATCCTGATCTCGAACGAGATCGTCGGTCCTCTGAAGATCGGGCGGCTGCTGAATCTCGCAGGCTATGCAGATGTGATGGTGGCCGTGGACGACGCGCGAAACGTGGCCGATCTTTCCCGGGCCTTCTCGACCGCCGGGGCGACGCTTGGCGTGCTGATCGAAGTGGATGTGGGCATGATGCGCTGCGGTGTCCAGCCGGGAGGGCCAGCCTTGGCCCTGGCTCGGCGGGTGCTGGGTGCGCCCGGTCTGAGGCTGATGGGGCTCATGGGCTACGAAGGGCACACTGTATCCATTCGAGATGCAGCAGAGCGGCGACAGAACGCAGCAGGCTGCCTCCAACTGCTGGTGGACACTGCAGAATTGCTGCGGAGCAACGATGTGCCAGTAGGGATCGTGAGCTCGAGCGGCACCGGCACGTTTGACACGGGCGGCGGATTCGCCGGAATCACCGAGATCCAGGTAGGCTCCTACGCCACCATGGATGCTGACTACCAGGAGGTCGGGGTACCATTCGAGTGTGCACTGACCGTCCTGGCCACCGTGGTCAGCACACCACGGGAGGGCGTGGCCATCATCGACGCGGGGATGAAGACGATTGCTCCTGACCATGGGATGCCCCGCGTGCTCGGGGTAGGCGGCGCCGAAGTGCTGGCTCTGTCGGAAGAGCACGGGCGGATTGTGCTGTCGGGACCCGATAAGCTCGAACCCGGCGACAAGGTACGGCTGGTGCCAGGGCACGGCTGCACCACCATCAACCTGCATGACCGGTACTTTGTGACGCGGGATGGCCGGATCGAGGATGTGTGGCCCGTTGCAGCACGCGGCCGGAGCCAATAGTGGGGAGGAATCATGACGTCACCGAGTGTTTTTGCCCGTCTGTCTGCTGCCTTTGGCTTCGAGCAATCGGAGGTCTTGCCCAAGATCTTGGCCCGCCTGATGTCCGAAGCCGAAGCCGAGACCATGCTGAGGTTGCCCGGCACGCCGCCGTCGCTGGCGGGGAAGATGTCGCGCCCTCTGGACGAGGTAGCGGCTGAGCTGCACGATCTATTCCTCCGCGGCCTGGTCTTCATCGGTAAGTCGACATCCGACGGACCTCACTACCAATTGACCGATGCCGGCCGTTTCATGGACTCGGTGCTCTTTGATCCGCGGTCCGAGCGGTTCGGCCAGCCTTACCTTGAGTTGTGGAAGCAGTTTGCCCACGAGGAGCTATGGCCCGCCACGGGCAATGTGCCCTGGAACTTTCGGGTTCTGCCCGTGGGAGAAGCGGTGCCGTCGGGAAGTCGAGTCATGCCCCACGAGGAGGCGGCGCAGATCATCAGTCGCGCGCGCCGGATCGCGGTGCAGCAGTGCCCGTGCCGCAAACGGGAAAGGAACTGCGACAACCCTCTCGAGACCTGCCTGTCGCTCGACGAGCTGGCCGACTACGTTCTCTACCGTCAGGCAGGTCGCGAGATTGGCGTGGACGAGGCCTTGGCGATCCTGGGGCGATGTGCAGAGCTTGGCCTGGTGCACCAGACCGTCAACACCGACCGCATCGACGTGATCTGCAATTGCTGCGGTTGCTGCTGCGGCATTCTCACCCCGCTGCTGACCTACGGGATGCACGAAGTGACGGCCAAGAGCCGCTTCCGTGCGACGGTCGATCTGGAGTTGTGCATTGACTGCCTGGAGTGCGTGGAGCGCTGCCTGTTTGGTGCTCTGCAGGAGGCCGACGGCCGGCTCAAGACGCTGCCCGGCAGTTGCTTTGGGTGCGGCCAGTGCGTCACGCGCTGCCCTGCCGGTGCCATCACCCTGGCCGAGGTGCGCGAGCCAGACCATATCCCGGCCGGCACCCCCGGCTTTGACCTGAGCCGGGTTCCGGCCGAGTCCTGACTGGTTGGTCTATAGGCTCCTGCCCACGGCATAGCCTGCCCGGGTCGCTTCCAGGATGCGCCCAGGTGCGAAGGCGTCGCCGATGGCACGGATCTCGGGCGCGACTTGGGCCTGCAGGCACGCTTGGTAGAGCGAGTCGTCGGATCTCAGTCCGGTGGCCAGCACGACCAGATCGGCCTCGAGCGTGACCAACTCCTCGCGCACTCGCAGAGGTCTCGCGAGCGGGTTCTTGACGTTTTCGGGCAGCACCGGGGTCCAGGTCACGTAAGGGTCCGGCACGGTGGGCGAGACGTTTCTCAGGACCGTCACCGTGCGCTCCTCGATGCTTTTCAGCCGGGTGCAGTTGAGCAGCACGACACCCAGCTTCCGCAGGTGATGGATCAGGTACCCCCGGTTCGAGGTGCAGGCTTCTTTCATGAAGTAGGGCAGCATCTCGACGATGGTTACGTGCTTGCCCTTCTCGGCAGCCAGCAGGTAAGCCGTCTCGCAGCCGACCTCGCCCCCCCCAACGATCACGATCCTTTCGACCCCGTCGGGGAGACGAGCCGATCGCAGCAAGTCAATGGCTTGGACCACGTGCGGGCGATCGATGCCTTCTGCGGCAGGCCGGAGGGGACGGGCGCCGGTGCAGAGCACGACGCTGTCGAACTGACCCGCCAACAGAGACTCGACGGCCGCCGGGGTGCTGTGCCGGACCAGGAGGCCACAATCTGCTTCATGATCGCGGAGCAGTTGCTCCAGGTAGGCAAGATAGTTCGCCACGTCTTGCTTGATCTTGGGAACGGAGCCGGCAAGCAGCATGCCTCCGGCCCCGGCGCCGTCGTTGAAGAGCGTCACCCGGTGGCCCCGCTCGGCAGCGGCGCAGGCGCAAAGGATGCCGGCCGGCCCGGCGCCGACCACCGCCACTTTCTTCTTCATCGGGGCAGGGGGCACGTCCGCCGGCATGCGCTCCTCAAAGCCTGTGCGAGGGTTGACCGCACACTGGATGTGCCCGCCGTGGATAAACTCGTTGATGCAGCCCTCCTGGTCGCCGATGCAGGGCCGGATGCGCGCCACGTCACCGGCATAAGCCTTGCGCGGCCAATCGGGATCGGCCAAGAGCGGCCGGGCGAGCATGACCAGGTCGCACGTGCCCTCTCGCAGCGCCCGCTCGGCCAGGTCAGGATAGCCGAGCTTGCCCACGGCCACGACGGGCACTTGCAGGCCGGCGTTGGACTTGACCCCGGTCTGGGCCAGGTACTCCTTGGCAATCTGGGCGACGGGCAGGAAGCAGCCGGGCGGCATGGGCCCCGGCGGGTGGGGCAGCCACCAGTTATCGTAACAGCCGAGATCGACGTCGAACATGTCGACGCCGGCCTTGACCAGGTTGGCCATGTACGCCAGCGTCTCTTCCACCGTGCGCTCGTTTCCGAATTTGCGCAGCGAGCGGATGCGGCTCATCTCATCGCCATAGGTTGCGCGCAGGGCCAGCGACAGGTCGATGCGGTACATGATCGGATACCTGCTCCCGCACCGCTTCCTGATCTCCTCCACGAGGAGTAGCCCAAAGGCCTGCCAATCGGCGAAGGCACCCAGCCTGCGGCGGTTGAAGGCCGGATTGGTCATCTGTTCGAGCAGGTAGCCCTCATGGCCGTGCAGGTAGACGCCGTCACACAGGCAGGCCTTGGCATCGGCGGCAGCCTGGCCGGCCGCGGCGATGATCTTCCGGCACTGCCGGTCGGTCAAGGGCCGGCAGGGGATGCTGGGGATGTAAAAGTTCGGGTTCCAGGAGGCCGAAACGGGCAGCTTGTGCCTCTTCACGAGGCACTCCGGCGACCCGACGCGGCCCACGCCGGGCGTGAGCTGAATGAAGAAGTGGGCCCCGTAGGCATGGACCCCCTCGGCCAGGTCGCGCCAGCCGGCGAAGAGGGTGCGAGAGCCGTCGATGCGGGGCAAGTAGGAAAGATCGCCCGGCTCGAGCAGAGACGGGTCCTCGGAGAAGGAGACGGGCACCAGGCCCGAGGTGATCAGCCCGACGCCGCCCCGCGCCCTCTCGACAAAGTACTCGATCATCTTGGCGGTGGGCCGGCCCGTGGGATCGACCATGGAGACGTTGCCCATGGGGCCCATGACGATGCGGTTCTTGAGCTTGACAGCGTTGACCTGCACTGGGGAGAAGAGCTTCTCGTACGGGTACAGGTCGGACGTCATGCGGCCGTCGCAGAGACGCTGCTCATCCTGGAACCAAGTGCCCAGTCCATCCACCAGATCCTGGAGCGACTGCTCATAGTCCATTGGTCTGCACCCCCACCGGTTATGGCTCGCTTGGCGAGGCGAAGGCCCGCTCCACCAGCGAGAAGACCAGTGCACTTTGCCACAAAGGGACCTTTTCCGCAACTGGGGATCCTGAGTGGGCCCTGCTGTGGGAAGGCAGGGCGGTTGTGCCTTTGACATGCCAGGCCGCTCAGGTGTATACTTGCGGCATGAGACGCCTTCTTCTGCTCCTGTGTGCCCTTGTGCCATGTGCCTGCAAGGCGCCGGCCGAGGCGACACCCGGCCCGCGCGCCGTCTACCGCGTCGTCCTGGAGAAAACCTCCGGACCGGTCGCCGTCCCCTGGTCTGAGCAGTACACGATCTCCAGGACCGGTATCGAGTTCCAGAGAACGGGGGACCCCGGTTCGGGCGTCAACGCCGGGACGTGGGTTCTGGCCGAGTTCCCGGCTGTGACGGAGCTCTTTGAGCGGCTGGGCTCTGTCGACTGCGCCGGGATCAAGGTAATCCTCCCCGAGGACGGCCCGGACGGAGGTGGTACAACGTCCTACCTTGTCGAATACGAGGACGGAAGCACGTGCTCCGTCTGGTTCCGGGAAGGGATCACCTACGCGGGAGCGGAGGAGCTCGTGGAGGCCATCCGCGGTTTTGTGGGATCCCTGACTCTGCCAGCCGGCGCGTCAGGCCTGTTCCCGTCCCCCTGAGATGAAGCCGGCCCGAGAACTGCCCTGTGGGCGGGCCTATGGCGGGCTCACACAGCTTGCCTGATGGCAAGGGATGACTCGCGTTACTTGGGTTTGAACATCCGAGCGGCTTTGGAGGTCACGATGGAACACAGTGTCGATAAAGGGCTCGTACCCAGAACAAGAGTATGGGGGCTTCTGGTCGTCCTGGCAGCTGCGCTGATCCTGCTCCTGCTCACGGTGGGGCAGGGTGCCGCGTCCAACCTGTCACCGGATGATGTCAAGGTGGTCAAGGTGTGGGATGCAGCCCCCGACAACGCCTTTACCGATCTGATCCTCTTCAGAAACCGCTTCTTCCTGGCTTTCCGGGAGGGAACATCTCACGATTCCATGGACGGCAAGATCCGCGTGCTGCTCTCGCCGGACGGAACGACGTGGGAACCGGTGGCGCTGCTCGTCGCGCCCCTCGTAGACCTGCGCGACCCGAAATTCTCCATCACCCCTGAAGGGAAGCTAATGCTCAACGCGGCAGCAGCCCAGCGCAACATCAGCCCCACCCGCTATCTCTCCCTCTACTGGACCTCGTCTGATGGCAAGAATTGGGCGGCACTCAGCACGATGGGCGATCTGAACTACTGGCTTTGGCGTGTGGCCTGGCAGGGCTCGCAAGGATACAGTGTCGGATACCGGACGATTCCGCCCTACCACACGACGCTGTATTCGGGCAACCCGGAGCAGGGCATTGATTTCACCCCTGTCATCAGCCCCCTCGTGAGCGGTGCGTATGCCAACGAAACGGTGCTGCTCTTCCGGCCCGAACGCGGATCTCTTGGCCATCACGCGGCGCGATCCCGTAGCTCCCGTATACGACCTCACTTGCCTTGATGGGCACGGCTGTCCCCCCCTATAGCACTTGGGCCTGGAGGAGACCAACTACCGCCTGGGTGGGCCGGACATGCTCGAGCTGGCCGACGGCCGTATCGTGGTAGGGGCGCGGGTGTATTCGCCCAACACGCATACCGGCCTGCTGTGGCTTGACCCTCAAGCTGGCACCCTGACCGAGTTTCTGCAACTTCCATCCGGCGGCGACACCGGCTATCCTGGGCTGGCCGTGCGTGGCAACGTGTTGTGCGTAAGCTACTATTCTTCGCACGAAGGCAAGGCCAGCATCTACCTCGCCAAGATGAGGCTTCCCTAGTAGCGCTTGGGGCGCTTGGGATAGGGCTGGAAGGGCGTGCGCGGCTCGCGGCTGACCCAGTCCGTGTGCGGCTCGATCCGAGATAGCGACCGCAGCAGGTCAAAGGTGAGCCAGCGCGAGACCTCCGGGTGCGAGGGATAGTCCCACAGACCATAGCGCCCCTGCAACCCCCGGACGAAACTCGCCATTTCCGCCACGCGCGCGTCGTCGAAGCTGGCCCCGATGCGCCGGCACAAGTCGAGCACAAGAGCCGCGTCGTACCGGGCGAAGTAGGTGAAAAAACCGCCGGCCGGCTCGGCGCCGATGGTCCGCGCCACTTCGAAGCCGAGGGTATGGGCCTGCAAGGTCTCGTGGGCCAAGAGGAGATCGAGGCCACGGCGGGCCGCTTCGCTTGTCCTGCCGCTCCGGATGGAAGGCCAGCGAGGCGACGGCGAACGTCGTGTTGGAGCGGCAGCCGAAGCGCGAATGGGCCAGCCGGCGGTACCCTCCGGGAAAGACGTGCTTGCCCCCCTTGGTGCCGGAGGGCCAGCCCCCGTCGGGCAGCATCTGCCCCAGAAGCCACTCGTAGGCCCGCTCGCTGCGTGGATCGGTGGCAAAGCCGGCGGCAGCCAAGGCACGCAGCGGCATGCCCGTCTGGATCGGCATCATCTCATAGGCTTCCCTGAACTCGCGCTCGGCCTTGCTCCTGGGCAGGGGCCAGGAGCCGTCGGCCTGCTGTAAGGAATACAGGTACTCCGCTCCCCTTTGCACCGCGGGGTGCTGCGGGCCGAATCCCAGATAGCCCAGAGCACACAAGTGCCTGGGCGGTCGGCTGGAGGCCGTGCCAGGCGTCGCCGGCCGCCCCGCGGCCCGCCCACGACCCATCGGGCTGCTGGAGCGCAAGCAGATCGTGCACGACTGGGTCCGTCTCACGCAGGGCTTCCAGCTCGCACAGCTCCGGGTCGACTGCCTCGCGCCCAAGCAGGTCGCGAAGGACGAGCCCTCTCAGGTTCGGGGAGGGATCGGCCAGCAGCAAGGGAACCCAGGCGGTACCGGCACGGGCATTCGGTGTAGTCACCATGCAGCCTCCAGCGCCTCGCGCAGGTAGGGCGCGGTCGCAGTGGCCCCGGAGGCCACCTGCTCCGGGCGGGCCGGCTGCCACCACGCGGCCTCCCTGCGGACCGCCGCCCGGCCCGAGCTCGACAAGCCAGTCACACGCGGCCAAGAGCAGGGGATGGTGCTCGACGACGAACACAGAGTGCCCGGCGTCCACGAGCGAGTGCAGGACCTCGACCAGCCGCGCGACGTCCTCCATGTGCTGGCCGACGGTAGGCTCGTCGAGGATGTAGAGCGTCTCGGCCGGCGCCCGCCGGCTTAGCTCTCGGGCGATCTTGAGCCGCTGGGCCTCGCCACCCGAAAGGGTGAACGAGGGCTGGCGCCAGACCAGGTAGCCGAGCCCCACGCGGCGCGCCATCTCTAGCGGACGGGCGAGCCGCTCCTCGTCGGGAAAGAGCCCGGCGACCTGGTCGAAGGTCAGCGCGCTGATCTCGGGCAGTGCGCAGCCACGTACCCGCACCTCCCACGCTTCCGGCAGGTAGCCGGTACCCCGGCAGGTTTCGCACTCGACAAAGAGGTCCGGCAAAAACCCCATCTCCATGCGGTGAGCCCCGGCGCCTTTGCAGGCGGAGCAGGGGCGCCCAAGCTCGCCGGCGTCGAGGCCCAGCGCCTGCGCATCCGGACTAGCGGCATAGAGGGTTAGGAGAGGGGCTGTCAGGCCGAGGAAGGCAGCCGGGCTGTGGATCCCCTGCCGGCTCTGGTCGATCAGGATGCTTCGAGCAGGCGCGCCCTCGATGGCATCGTGCGCGCCGGGCTCACTCGGCTCCTGGATGAAGGATGTCGTGTGCTCCACGCGCACGAGGGCCCGCCCCAGTGTGTCGACGAGGAGCGTGCTCTTGCCGGAGCCGGAGACACCGCAGACGCCGGTGAGTGTGCCCAGCGGGAGGCGGACCGTTTCGCCCACCAGGTTGTTGGCGCGCGCGCCACGGATGGTGAGCCAACCCTTCGGCTGCCGGCGAGCGGGCAGCCCGGCCGGGAGACCGGCTGCGGCGGGAGGAGCGGGGCGAGAACCAAGAGGGGAGCCGCGCAGCCAGCGGCCGGTGGGGCTATCGGCCTGGGCGACTTCCCGGGGTGTGCCGCTGGCCACGAGCCGGCCCCCGGCGGCGCCGGCCCCCGGGCCCAGATTGACCACGTGGTCGGCCGCCCAGATGAGCAGCAGGTCGTGCTCGACGACGATGACTGTGTTGCCCTCATCGCGAAGCTCCTCGAGGGCGCCGCGCAGGGCCTCCAGCTCCGCAGGGTGCATGCCGCGCGACGGCTCGTCCAGCAGGATGGTGAGCGACGTCAGCCCGCTGCCCAGGAGGCCCGCCAACTGGATGCGCTGCGCCTCTCCGGCCGAGAGGGTGCCGGAGAGGGCGATTGAGGTCCAGGTACCCCAGGCCGACCTGCCGGAGGAAGCGAAGCCGGCGTCGGGCGGTCTCCAGGCTGGTGCGCAGCGGGCTTGGCCCCTCGGACAGCGCCGGCAACCCCCCCAGCACGCAGTCCAGCTCGTCGAGAGGCATCTGGCTCAGCTCGTGGAGGCTGTGGCCGGCGAGGGTGACGGCCAGGAACTCGGGCTTGAGGCCGGAGCCGGCGCAGAGCGGACAGGGCTCGGCGTGGGTGTAGGTGCCGTGCACGTCCCAGTCGGTCACCCACCCGCCGAAAAAGCCCTCCCAGCGCTGCGTGCCGGTGACGAGGCGCCCGTGGCTCTTGCTGCGGTAGGTGCGCTCGAGCGGCTCGGGATCGCCGAAGAGGAAGGCGTGGCGGGCCTCTTCGCTCATCGCATCCCAGGGCGTCTGAAACGGATCGTAGCCGTAGCGCGCGCCCAACGCCTGGCAGATGCCGGTGTCCTGGCAGAGGTAGGTCTGCGGCCAGTAGCCGGGCGAGTGCATCGCTCCGCCACAGAGCGGTTTTTCGGGGTGGACGATGAGCTTCTCCGGACGCGGCGAGAGCAGAACACCGACACCGGTGCACCGGTCACAGGCGCTGGCATAGTTGGTGGTGGAAAAGTGGCGGGGCTGGGCGATGGGGGCGGTCGCGTCGCAGGCCGGGCAGTGCCACGCCTCGCCGCGGTGCATCTCGGCCCCGCAGTGCAGGCAGCGGCGCCGGCCAATCGATGCCAACAGGACTGCCAGGTGGTGGCTCAGCTCCGTGGCCCGGCCGACGCTTGCCCGCCGGGTAAAGTGTGTCAGTGCACTCCAGAGGTGAGGCTGCAATCCCCTGACGGTGAGCGTGACTCCGAGACCGGTGATAGAGTCGACCGGCGCCTCGGGGCCTTCACTGCGTGCCCTGGCGCTCGTACATGGAGAGGGATTCCAGGTAGCGGCGCCGCGCCTCTGCCTCGAGGACGTCGCCCACCAGGCTCGACTTGCCCGAACCGGAGACACCCGTGACGACGGTCAGCTTGCCCTTGGGGATATCGACGTCCAGACCCTGCAAGTTGTTGGCGCGCGCGTTGCGGATGGCGATGCAATCGGGCCGCGCGGCGCCCCGGACCTCCGCGTGGCTGCGCGGAGAGATGGACTGCTCCTCGCGGAGGGCCTGGGCGGTGACCGACTCGCCCACGTCGAGCAGGCCGCCCGGCGGGCCGGCATACAGCACGCGCCCTCCGTGCGGGCCGGCACCGGGACCCAGGTCAATGATCCAGTCGGCCGCCCGCATGAGATCGGTGTTGTGCTCGACCACGACGACGGTGGCGCCCGAGCGCACCAGACGATCCAGGACCGCCAGCAGCCCGTCGAGGTCCTGCGGGTGGAGACCGGTGGAGGGCTCGTCGAGGACGAGAAGCCGGTCGACGAGCCGGCTCTGGCCCAAGTACTTGGTGAGCTTGACCCGCTGTGCCTCGCCGCCGGACAGGGTCGGTGAGGGCTGCCCAAGCGGCAGGTAACCGAGGCCGACGTCGAGCAGCGCCCGCAGGAGGCGCTCGGCGGTGGAGCGCCGGTTGACGTCCAGCCGTACATCGCCGGAGAGCAGGATGGCCGCGTCCCGGAGGGGGAGCTGGTAGAAGTCGGCGATGGAGAGCATCCGGTTGCCAAAGGGAACACGGGCAGAGATCACCTGCTCGCTGAAGCGCTGCCCGGCACAGTCGGCGCACGGGATCCAGATTGGCTCCAGGAACTGCATCCGGACTTCGACAGAGCCCATGCCTTCGCAGGTTGGGCAGGCACCCTCGGGACGGTTGAAGGAAAAGTGGGAAGGGGAAAGGCCGGTCGCCTGGGAGAATAGGTCGCGGATGCAGTCGGACAGCTTGGTGTAGGTGGCCGGGTTGGAGCGGGGGTTGTGGCCGATAGGGCTCTGGTCGACCAGGACCGGCGCCATGGGCGGCCCCGAGATGGCCCGGCAGCCGACCGGCTTGCCCTGCTGCAGCGAAGGCACGAGCACGTGCTCGACCAGCGTGCTCTTGCCCGATCCGGAGACGCCCGTGATGACGGTCAGCCGGCCAATCGGGATCTCGACGTCGATCTCCTGGAGGTTGTGCCGGTGCGCGCCATGGATACCCAGGAACCGCTCCGGCTGAGGCCGAGGCTCCGGCACCATGACTCGGTCACGGAGGCTGAAGAAGCGGCCGGTCGCGGTGCCGGCGACCCACAGGCCGGCCGGCGTCCCATCAAAGACCACCCGCCCACCGTCGGTCCCTGCTCCCGGGCCCAGGTCAACGGCATGGTCTGCCTGCGCAGCGGCGATGCGGTCGTGCTCGACAAAGACCACGGGCCCGGCCAGCGCTCGAAAGGACGGCAGAAAACGGGCCACGTCGGCCGGGTGCTGGCCGATGGTGGGCTCGTCGAGAACGTGGAGCATGTCTTCCAGCCGGCTGGTAAGGACCTGGGCCAGGCGCACCCGCTGCGATTCGCCGCGCGAGAGGGTTGGCGACGGGCGATCGAGGGTGAGGTAGCCGAGCCCGACCCGATCCAGCGCATCGAGGCGGCGCGAGACCTCGGCGTGAAGGCGCCGGGCGGTCGACGGGAGGTCCCAGCCGGCGAAGCGCTGCCGGGCGTCGCTCACCGTCTGGGCCAGCAGATCCGGCAGGCGCAGACCTTGCCATCGAACGCCGGCGGCCTGGGGGTGCATCCCCGTCCCGTCGCAGCGGGCACAGCCGGCGCCGGCGCAGTGGGGGCAGACAAGGTGAAAGTGCTTGGGCTCCAGGCGGCCGAACCAGGCGCCGCAGGAGGCGCAGACAGGGGCACCGGATAGCGTCACTTCGGTGCCTGCGCTGCGCGCTGTGACGGCGTGCGCACCAAGGGCCGCCGCCTTTTGGACGAGGTCCCGGGCCTGACCCGTGGAAGCGCCCGGCGCGAGGCTCCCCAGCTCGACTTGCAGGTCGTGGGGCTGCCCCGGCGCGAGCGGCTGAGACAGCCATGGGGCGCCGTCGACCCAGAGGGTGCCGGCGCCCGGCTCACCTGACAGCCACTCGAGAAGCGTGTGATGGCTTCCCGGAACGCCGTGCATGAGGGGCGCAAAGAGGCAAACGCACCTGGTGGCTGCCCATAGTGTGAAGCCGCTCGACCATCTCGTCTTCGGTCAGCACCGTCAGGGCGGACCCGCACTTGGGGCAGTGCCGCACGCCATAGTTGGTGTAGAGAAGGCGAAAGAAGGGATGGAGTCCAGAGGCGGTCGCCAGGGTAGAGAGGGGGTTTCGGTTGAGCAGGTTCTGGCCGACGGCAATCGCAGGCCCGAGCCCGGTGACAGATTCCACCTTGGCCGGTGCAAGCTGGTGGCGCCAGCCGCCCGGCCGGCTCGTCGCGATCACGTCCAGCAGGCGCCGCCGGGCTTCGTGGTACAGAGTGTCAAAGACGAGCGAGGTCTTGCCCGAGCCGGAGACGCCGGTAACGACGGTCAGTCCGTCGCCGATGCAGACGTCCACGCCCTTCAGGTTGTGCTCGCCGGCGCCGCGGATCTCAATGCGCATGGCTACCTTCGTGCCCTAGCCACGCGGCCGGGCAGACAGGGATCGTGGAATGGAAGTGCCCCCGGCCATCAGGGGCGATCGTGGCCCCCATGCCTGACCAAACCTCGCTGGATGGCCACGACGGCCGCCTGCGTCCGGTCGGGCACGCCCAGCTTCTGAAGGATGCTGCTCACGTAGTTTCGCACGGTGCCTGCTGCCAGGTAGAGGCGACGGGCGATCTCGGGGTTGCTGTGCCCCTGGACGAGCAGTCCGAGCACTTCTAGCTCGCGCTCGGTGAATACCTCTGCCTGTGCAGCATCGTGAACAGGAGTGGCCGGCGCCGATGCAAGCTGCCGCATCAGCTTGCCGGCCACCGAGGGGTCCACAAACGATTTCCCCTGCGCTGTGCCCTTGATGGCCGCCACCAGCTCGTCACGCCTCGTATCCTTCAGCAGGTACCCCGATGCCCCGGCACGCACGGCATCCAGCACCCACGCATCGTCCGCATACGTCGTCAGTACGAGAACGCGGACACCTGGGAACAAGGTGTGAATCCGCTGGGTGGCCTGGACGCCGTTCATGACCGGCATCTGCAGATCCATCAGCACCACATCGGGCTGCGCCACCGGCGCCAGTGAGAGCGCCTCACGTCCGTCAGCCGCCAGCGCGACCACCTCAATCTCCGGGTCGGTGCCCAGGATCGCCGCCAGGCCCTCGCGCACCACCCTCTGGTCATCACAAATCAGAACGCGAACCATCCTCGCTCCCTTGGTAACCGCACTATGCCCCTGTACAGGCGACATGCCCCCCGCAGTTCGCCGTCACAACGGGATGGTGAGCGTCACCCGTGTTCCCAGACCAGGCCTGCCGCTGATCTCCAGCTTGCCGCCGATCAGTGTCGCTCGCTCGCGCATCCCGCGGATGCCGAGGCGGTCGCGGTCTGCGGCGGCGGGGGCCGTCGCGGCATCCAGGTCGATGCCCTGGCCGTCGTCCTCGACACAAAGCTCGAGCCGGCCTTCTCTCTCCTCGAGCGATACAGAAATGGAGGTTGCCCCGGCATGTTGCACGACATTCTCAAGCATTTCTTGCGCGATCCGGTATGTACCCTGCTCCACCGCGTGGGAGAGCTCGCCTCCAAGCTTGGCCTGGATGTGCAAATCCAGCCTTGCCCCGGCGCGCTGCGCGGCCGTTTCGGCCAAGTCCTCGACGGCCAGGGCCAGTCCCAGGTCGGCCAGCGGCGAGGCTCGGAGTGCCTGCAAGGCCCGCCGAGCTTCCGTCAGCCCGCTGCGGGCGGCCTCGTCGGCCTGCTCCACCATCCGTCGCGCCTTGTCGGGAGAGCCATCCCATAGGGAGCGTGCCGCCTCCAGCTGGACGGTCACCGCGCTCAAGGAGTGTGCGAGCGTGTCGTGCAGCTCCCGCGAGAGCCGGTTGCGCTCACGGCTGATGGCCAGCTCCTCCACTGTTGCGGCGTGACGCTGCAAGCGCCGGGCGATAAAGGCTTGCTGCTCGTACGCCTCTGCCAGTGCATGGCGCTGCTCGCGCTGCACCGTCACGAAGGTTGCGGTCACGTAGCCGACCAGCAGCATCATCGCCCCCTGGAGAAGCAGCCAGCCGAACCAGGCGGTCCATGGCACACTTGCAGGGACCATGAACAGCCAGGACTGGTAGACCGACAGGGCAAACACAAAGAGCAACACGAAGCGGTACCCGTATTGCCAGGCGATAAGCACCAGCATCACGAAGAAGAACATGGCAAAGGGCGTCTGAAGGGGGTTCTCGGAGGGCCACCAGAAGTACCCAAGCAGGAGCGGGCCGAGGCCCACAAGAAGCGTCAGGGGCACAAACCAGCTCCGGAGCCTCCGCACCTGCGGGACGACGAGCAGGACCAGCAGGGCAACTTCGACGGCGAGCACGGGCGCCACACTCGGCATGGTGAAGCGTTCCACCAGGGGCATGCCAGACGCCTGACCGGGGGTCAGCTCGGGGTTGGCGGCCAACTCGAAGACGACGAGGATCGGTCCGATCACGATCCAAAAGAGGATGCGGACAACGACAAAGAGGCGGTAGGCCTGGACGAATCCGGGCTCTGGGCCGGTTTCTTTCACGCAGCCATTGTACCATACGAGGGCCGATCGCGCGAACGAGATCTGAGCGCGAGGGTGAAGACCATGCTGGTTCCGAGGCGCGGTGCACTGTCATATGACAGCGCTCGTGACAGTTGACACTTACCGGCATGACACACTCGCGAGTATGATTGGCTAGTACAGAACCGAACCTCCGGGCGGCGCCTAGCCCCCGGAGGTTTCTGTGGGCAGATAGGGAACTCTTGCACAGCATGCTCGATACTCGTTGGCAAAAGGTCCTCGTGGACCTGTGGAAGAACCGGACACGCACCCTGATCGTCGCGCTGGCGATTGCCGTCGGCGTGTATGCCGTGGGTGTCGTGGTCAATGCGAGGACAATCCTGGTGCGCGAGTACGACGGCGACCAGGCCGGCGCTCTTCCCGCGTCCGCGGTGATCCAGACGTACCTCTTTGAGGCCGACCTGGCCGAGGGGGTCGCACGTCTTCCCGGGGTGGCGGCCGCCGAAGGGCGCACCCTCGTGCACGGCCTGGTCTACGATGAAGCCGGCTCTCCTCACGATCTGGTCCTGGTGGCCGTGCCCGGCTCGACCTCGCAGCAGGTGGATGCCGTCACGCCGCTGGGCGGAACATGGCCGCCCGGCAAGCGAGAGGTTGTCTTGGAGCGGATGTCACCGGCCTATCTTGGGGCGCGTGTCGGCTATCCCATGGAGATAGAGCTGGACAGCGGCACAGTCAGGACCCTGGAGGTCGTGGGGACGGCCCACGACGCCCAGAAACCGAGCCCCGAGATCACCGGTACCTCGTTCGGCTACATCAGCCTCGAAACCCTGGAAAGCCTGGGCCTTCCCACGGCATACACTGAGCTGCGCATTAGAGTCGCCGAGAACCCCGGCGACGAAACCCACATCCTATCTGTGGTAGATGAGGTCGAGGCCTTTCTGAAACGCAGCGGCCGGCCTATCTTGGGTCGCAGCGTGATCACGGAGAGCCTGGCTGCCCCCTTCATCGACACCGTCGTGCTGATCCTGACCGCATTTGGCCTCATCATCCTGGTCTTGTCGGGTTTTCTCGTGGTCAATGCCATGTCTTCGCTCATCACACAGCAAATCCCCCACATCGGGGTGATGAAGCTGATTGGCGCACGGCGCGGACAGATCGTGGTCCTGTACATGACGACGGTGCTGGCCTATGGGCTGCTGGCCATTGCAGCCGCCATCCCCCTGTCTCTCCTCACGGCCCGGCTGCTCATGACTGCCATGGTCAACAACCTGCTCAACGTCATGCCGGAGAGCTACACCGTGCCCGTGGCACTGCTCGCGGTCCAGGCAGGCGTAGGGATCCTACTTCCACTCCTGGCCGGGCTGGCGCCGGTGCTGCGCGGCACGCGCACCACCACGCAGCAGGCGATGAGCGGCGTGGGGTTGGGCGCCGCAGGCTACGGGCGAGGATGGGTCGACCGGCTCCTGGCCCCCCTGGAAAAGCTCCGTCGCATCCGGCGGCCTTTCCTTCTGGCACTGCGCAACACCCTGCGGCACAAAGGGCGCCTCGCCCAGACACTGCTGGTCCTGACGTTGGGCACCGCCCTCTTTATCTCCGTGATCAGCGCGCGCGTCTCGGTGAATGCCACGCTTGAGGGTTTTATGCGTTTCCACCGGTACGATGTCGCCGTGGATTTGGGCCGGCCAGAGCGAGCCGCGCGCCTGGAGCAGGCAGCCCTGCAGATCCCGGGGGTGACGGAGGTCGAGACCTGGTCGGCATCAGGCGCAACCCGCGTGCGATCCGGCGACACAGAGAGTGACTTCTTTGCGCTTTACGCCGTGCCCGATGGCACGACCTTTATGTCTCCCGAAATCCTCGAGGGACGGTGGCTGGCGGACACCGCGGGCCGGGTCGCGAACCCGATCGTGGTGAACACCGAGATGCTGGACGGCGAGCCGGATCTGCAGGTCGGCTCGGATCTCGAGCTCAAGATCGCCGGACGGAAAGCCACCTGGCGTGTCGTCGGGGTGGTGCCTGCCGAGTCCAGGGGCACGGCGGCCTACGTGCGATTGGACGACTATGCGTACGCCACGCGCACCGCCGGGCAGGGCACACGACTGGTCGCCAGGATCGATGGCCACGACGCAGAGTCGCAGGAACGGGCGGCGACGCTGCTGTCTGAGACCCTCAGCAGCGCCGGAATGGAAGTGGGCGGCACCCAGACGACGAAGATGGTCGAATCGGAAAACTCGCTGCTCTTCACCATCGTGGTCTCATTCCTTGTCCTGATGGCGCTTCTGTTGGCCGCGGTCGGAGGCCTGGGACTGGCCACCACGATGAGCATCAATATCATGGAGCGGGTGCGCGAGATTGGGGTACTGCGCGCGGTGGGCGCATCCAATGCTGCCGTGAGCCGGATCGTCGTTGCGGAAGGAGTCATCATCGGACTTGTCAGTTGGCTGGTTGGGGTGCTGATCTCACTCCTCATCAGCCCTTTCATCAGCAGCCAACTGGGGATCGCGCTCATCAAGCTGCCGCTCAGCTACCAATACTCGTGGCTCGCGGCCCTGCTTTGGTTCTTTGCCGTGCAGACCGTCGCAGTCGCCGCGAGTCTTGGCCCGGCACGAAGCGCCGTGCGCCTTACCGTCCGGGAGGTACTGGCCTATGAGTGAGTCCTCAGGCGTCCTCGTCAACCTGATGGGGGTATCGAAGGCTTACCGGACTCTGGCCGGAGACCTGTACGCGCTGACAGGGATTGACCTCCAGGTACGCCAAGGCGAGTTCGTGGCAGTGGTGGGCAAGTCGGGCGCGGGGAAAAGCACGCTCATCAACATGATCACCGGGATCGACCGGCCGACGTCGGGCGCCGTCGAGGTGGGCAATCGGCCCATCCACCGGATGAGCGAGGACGATGTGGCTGCCTGGCGTGGGCGCCACGTCGGCGTTGTGTTCCAGTTCTTCCAGCTACTGCCGATGCTCACCTGTGCGCAGAACGTGATGCTGCCCATGGACTTTGCCGGGTTGTACGCCTCACCGCGGGAGCGACGGCGGCGTGCGCTGGACTTGCTCGAGCGCGTGGGCATCCAGGATCATGCCGACAAGCTCCCTTCTGAGGTCTCCGGTGGCCAACGCCAACGCGTGGCCATCGCACGAGCGCTCGCGAACGATCCGATGTTGGTCGCGGCGGATGAGCCCACCGGCAACCTGGACTCCCGGACCGCACTTGACGTGTTCCAGGTGTTCGAGCAGCTTGTCGAGGAGGGAAAGACCATCCTGATGGTGACTCACGATCGAGAATTGGCCTCCCGCACGGGGCGCATCGTCCATCTCGCGGACGGCGCGATCGTGCCCGCGCCGGCACGGGCCGGAGGCGATGCAGGGGGCAACGGAAAAGTCCATGGCTAGTCATCCTACTACCGCCCCGGCGATTGATCTGCAGGGTATCACCAAGCTGTACCAGACCCCAGTGGGTCCCTTCACAGCACTGCGCGGGATCGACCTGCGCGTCGAGAGAGGGGAGTTCGTGGCCGTGGTGGGCAAGTCGGGGAGCGGCAAGTCGACGCTCATCAACATGTTTACCGGCATCGATCACCCGACCGAAGGGGAAGTGACCGTCGCCGGCACGCGGCTGCGCGCGCTGGACGAAGGCCAGATGGCCCAGTGGCGTGGCCGGACCCTGGGCATCGTGTTCCAGTTCTTCCAGCTTTTGCCCACGCTGACGCTGGTCGAGAATGTGCTACTGCCCATGGACCTGTGCGGCTGCCTGCCGGCAAGCGAGCGTTTTGACCGCGCCATGCACCTCTTGGAGCAAGTCGGGCTGTCGGCAGAGGCCCACAAGTTCCCGTCTGCCCTGTCTGGGGGCCATCAGCAGCGCGCGGCCATCGCACGGGCCCTGGCCAACGACCCACCCATCGTCGTGGCCGACGAGCCTACGGGGAACCTCGACTCGCGCGCGGCCGAAGCGACCTTTGCGCTGTTCCATTCCCTGGTGGCCGAGGGCAAGACGATCCTCATGGTCACCCACGACGACGAGCTTGCCGCTCGCGTTCCGAGGACCGTCAGCCTGGCGGACGGACTGATCGCAGATGATGTTGTCCGGCCACAGACGGCCCGGCCAACCGTGACTCACGCACCTACTAGCTGAGGAGGCTAACAAATGAAGAAGAGACGAATCCTTGCCCTGCTGGGCATCGCCCTGGTCCTGGCAACGGGCATCGCACTGACCATAGTCCTCGTCCCGTCCTGGACCGGCGCGCAGGCCTCAGCCGACACACCCCCGGAGGTACCCGGTACCACCATCGGGGCTTCTGTCTCAAACCCGCCGGTCATCGTCGAAGGGCGGCTGCTGCCCGTACAGAACGCCGGCCTGAGCATGCCGGTGAGCGGGGTTGTCGCCGAGGTTTTGATCCATGAAGGCGACACGGTAAACGCCGGGGAGGTGATCCTGCGGCTGCGGAACGAGCAGCAGCAGGCCGCCGTCGCCCAAGCCGAGGCAGCTCTGGCCGGTGCCCAGGCAGGCCTCGACCTTCTGCAGGCAGGACCGCGCACCCAGGAGATCGACTCTGCCCAGGCGGCGCTGGACGGCGCGCAGGCCGGCTTGGCCCGCCTGCAGGAAGGCACCAGGCCCCAGGAGATCGCCGCGGCGCGTGCCACCCTGGAGGCAGCTTCGGCTGCCCTGCAGAGGCTCTACGATGGGCCGGACAAGAACACACGCATCGGTGCCGAGTCAGAGCTTTCCAATGCCGAAGCGGCGCTGGCGGCGGCGCAGGCCGCCTATGACCGGGTCGCGGGCCGCCCTGACGCAGGCATGCTTCCCGAGAGCCTGCAGCTCCAACAGGCAACCAACAACTACGAGGCAGCCAAGGCGCGCTACGACTCGCTCTTTGCAGCCCCAGAGGCGTACCAGGTGGCCGAGGCGCGCGCCCAAGTGAAACAGGCCGAAGCCAACCTGGCCCGGATGCTGAAGCCGGCTACCGTGAACGAGATCGCCGGAACCGAGGCGGCCGTCCGCCAGGCGCAGGCGCAGCTCGGCCTTCTGGAGGCAGGCGCGCGCGCAGAGCAGGTGGCTGCGGCGCAGGCATCCGTCGGCCAGGCTCAGGCTGCCCTGGACCTGGCCAAGGCTGCGCTCGCCGACACGGAGCTGCGCGCGCCCTTCTCCGGCACCCTGGCCGCGCTACGCGTAGCAGTCGGGGAGCAGGCCGCATTCGGCGTACCGATCGCGGAGCTGGGTGACCTGTCTGAGTGGATGGTCGAGACGAGCGACTTGGCGGAACTGGACGTCACACGCGTCCAGGAAGGCCAGGCAGTCACCCTGACGTTCGATGCGGTTCCGGGCCTGTCTTTGCGGGGTACCGTGGCGCGGATACAGCCACTCGGTGTCGACAAGGTGGGGGAGGTGACTTACAAGGTGAAGATCCACCCCGAGCAGCAGGATCCGAGACTGCTCTGGAACATGACCGTGGTTGTGACGATTCCCTAGCCGGCGGGCACGGCCGGGAGACCGGCCGCAGCGAGGATTGCATGCAAGAAGGGGCGGGATTGACCCGCCCCTTCTCTGTTCTGTAGACTACGGCCGCCTGGTTGGGGCGCCCGCTATCCTTTCCAGCGCAACACCGGCTCGCGCGCAGCGCGCACCTCGTCAAGCCTGCGCAGCGGCGCGGTGTGCGGCGCCGTCTTGAGCACCTCGGGGTTTGTCAGGGCCTCCTGGCGAATGGCTGCCAGGGCCTCGGCGAACGCATCCAGGGTCTCCTTGCTCTCTGTCTCGGTGGGCTCGATCATGAGCGCCTCGTGGACGATCAAGGGAAAGTAGTTGCTTGAGGGATGAAAGCCATAGTCGATGAGTCTCTTGCTTATGTCTAGCGCCTTGATGTCGGGCGCGCCGTCGATGATGCCCATGGCCACAAACTCGTGCATGTGCGTGCGATCGTGGCTGATGGGGAGGACGCCCTTCAGGCGGGCCTTCAGGTAGTTCGCATTGAGTACCGCCATCTCGCTGGCCGCGCGCAGGCCCGAGGCTCCGAGCATCCGGATGTAGGTATAGGCCCGCACCAGGACCCCAAAGTTGCCAAAGAAGGCCTTGACCCGCCCGATGCTCTTTTCCGGCATAGCCAGGTGAAAGCTCACCGTCTCTTCGCCGGCGTCTTCTTCGCAGCCGCAGCCGCACCCGTCCTCGTGATGGCAAAGGCCGACGATGGGCCCCGGCAAAAAGTCGACCAGTTTCTCACAGACGCCGACCGGCCCTGCTCCAGGCCCGCCACCGCCGTGGGGCGTGCTGAAGGTCTTGTGCAAGTTAAAGTGCATCACGTCAAAGCCCAGGTCGCCCGGCCGGGCAATGCCCATGATGGCATTCAGGTTCGCGCCGTCGCCGTACATGAGCCCACCGCAGCGGTGTACCAGCTCCACGATCTCGGGCAGGTGCTCGTCAAAGAGGCCCAGTGTGTTGGGGTTGGTGAGCATCATGCCGCAGATCGTATCGTCGCAGATAGCGCGCAGGGCGTCGAGATCGACGTTGCCGCGATCGTCGGACGGCACCTCCACCACCTGTAGACCGCTCATGGCCGTGGTGGCGGGATTGGTGCCGTGCGCGGAATCGGGCACGATGATCCTGGTGCGTTGGGGCTCTCCCCGGTCCACCTGGTAGGCACGCATGATCAGCACGCCGGTGAGCTCGCCATGGGCCCCGGCGGCCGGCTGGAGCGTCACCCCGGCGAAGCCGCCGATCTCCTTGAGCATCTCCTGGAGCTCAAACATGAGCATCAAGTTGCCCTGGACCGTGTGTTCAGGCTGGTAGGGATGGGTCTGGGCGAAACCGGGCAGCCGGGCAGCGGCCTCGTTGACCTTGGGGTTGTACTTCATGGTGCAGGAGCCGAGAGGATAGAAACCAATGTCGATGCCCCAGTTCAACTGGCTGAGGCGAACATAGTGGCGCACCAGGTCGAGCTCGCTCACCTCGGGTAGATCGACCTCGTCGCGCAGCAGGTCCGGCGGAAGTGATGCGGCCTCCGGCACATCCAGAGCCGGCAAGGTGGTCGCGGCACGACCGGGCTTGCCCAGCTCGTATATCACGGGCTCGGCACCCGAACAGCGCACGCCAAACTCGGTTCTCATCAGGCCACCTCCCCTGCCGCTTCCTCGAGGCCGCGGACCAGCACGTCGATCTCCTCGCGGCGGATCATCTCTGTCACGCACAACAGCATGTGATTCTCCAGGTCGGGATAGTCTCGGCCCAGGTCGTACCCCCCGATGATGCCCCATTCGTCCAGCAGGTAGGCGTTGATGTCCGGCACGGATGCGGGACAGCGCACGACGAACTCTTTGACGAAGGGCTTGACGCCAAAGGGCCGGTAGCCGGGTAGCTGAGATATCTGGCTCGCGGCATAGTGGGCTTTGTGGTAGCAGAGCTCGGCCAGCTTGCGCATCCCTGCCTTGCCGAGCGCCCCCAGGTGTACGGCGGCCGCGAGGGCGCAAAGGGCTTCGTTGGTGCAGATGTTGGAGGTGGCTTTCTCGCGGCGGATGTGCTGCTCGCGGGTGGCCAGGGTCAGCACATAGCCGCGGCGCCCCTCCATGTCGACGGTCTCACCGACCAGCCGGCCGGCCATCTTGCGCACATCGCGCTCGCGGCAGGCAAAAATCCCCAGGTAGGGGCCGCCGAAGCTCAGGCCATTGCCCAGCGCCTGCCCCTCACCCACGACGATATCGGCACCCAAGTCGCCGGGCGGCCTCAGCAAGCCCAGGCTAACCGGGTCCACGACCACCACGAGCAGAGCACCCACCGCGTGCGCCTCGTCTGCCAGACCGCGCAGATCCTGGACTTGGCCCAGGAAATCGGGGTATTGGACGACGACACAAACGGTCTCTTTGTCCAGGGGAGGAAGAGGGTGGTCTGCCTGCAGGTTCGGCGATGCGTCGTCTCCAACAATCTGCAGGCCCATGCCCTGAATGTAGGTGCGCACCACAGCCCGGTACTCGGGGTGGACGGCCGGCGAGAGGACGACCTTCCGGCGCTTGCCTTTGGCGACATTGAGGGCCATGATGACCGCTTCGGCAGTCGCCGTGGCGCCGTCGTAGTGGCTGGCGTTCGCCACCTCCATGCCGGTCAGCGCGCAGATCATGCTTTGGTACTCAAAGATGGACTGGAGCGTGCCCTGGCTCACCTCGGGCTGGTAAGGTGTGTAGGCGGTGTAGAACTCGGAGCGGCTTATGATGGCGTCCACCACCCGGGGAACGTAGTGCTGGTAGGCGCCTGCGCCGAGAAAGCACGGGTAGTGGCCCGTGTCCTGGTTCTCCTCGCTCATCGCCTGGAGCTCGGCCAGGATCTCCATCTCGGAAAGCGGAGGTGGGAGACGGAGCTCCGGAAAGCGGCACGATTCCGGGACATCCCGGAACAGGTCCTCAACTGCGGCCACTCCGATCGCCTCCAGCATCTGGGCGCGATCAGAGCCCGTATGGGGTAGGTAGGTCATGGTCTCCTCCGTTGGACGGCA
Organism: uncultured Chloroflexia bacterium; assembly: GCA_963701775.1. GTDB lineage: Bacteria > Chloroflexota > Anaerolineae > JAAYZQ01 > JAAYZQ01 > DAOQVR01. The sequence continues at coordinate 62,265 of CAVPBH010000012.1, read as the reverse complement.
GATGACCCACGGCGCAGGCTGCGCGGCCTGTGCCGTAGAAGGGACGGCAACCAGGGGCTAGGCCAGGCCTTCCACAAAGGCCCGGTACGCATCCGCATCCATCAGGTCGTCCAGCTCCGAGGAATCGGCGATGCGGATGCGGACAAGCCAGGCTTGTCCGAAGGGGTCCTGGTTGACCAGGCCGGGCGTATCGTCGAGGACGGCGTTCGTTTCGAGGATCTCGCCGCCTACGGGCATGAAAACGTCGGAGGCGGCCTTGACCGACTCGACCGTGGCAAAGATCTCGCCGCGCTCGAAGGAGTCGCCTACCTCGGGCAGCTCCACGTAGACCACGTCCGAGAGCTGGCTCTGGGCATAGTCCGAGATGCCCAGGACGGCTTCTTCGCCTTCAAGGCGAACCCATTCGTGCTCTTCGCTGTACTTGCATCCGGGATCGAATTCCATGTTGGTCTATGAACCTCCTCGTAGCTGATAGCGGATGGCCGATGGCGTATAGCTGATGGCTGATGGCTGATGCTGATGGCGTCATGGGCCGGCCGATGCATTCTAGCACCAAGGCCGGTCCGTGACAAGAAGCTACTGGCGCGGTGACTCGAAGGCGCAGCACTCGCGCTGCACTAGCGGGGAGAGGCGCAGATCTTCTGCTGCCTGCTTTGCCGTCCTGGAGGGGCTGACGATGCCGTTGATCCCTGCGCGCACCGCGAGCTCATCCAGGCGGCTGCGGTAGGGACCGCGCGGCCGCATACAGCCCAGGATCAGGCTCGAAGTGGGGAAGCGCAGGCGCGCCTCCGCGATCAGGCGGACTGCGGCGTCGACCGGGGGTGGCTCGCAGCCGGCGTAGCGCGTCCCAGGGGTGGGGACAAACACGAGAAGCACCAGGGCGTCCACCCCCAGCTCCTCCAGCCGGTCGAATGCGGACCGCTCGTGGCCGAGCTCTCCTCCTCGCAGCCCAATGGTGACGTGGGGCACCACCCTGACGTGTCTCCGCAGGAGCCGGTAGGCCTGCACCCAGTCCTCGACGGTGCGGTCGAGGCCATAGACTTCCCGGATGGTGCGGTCATCTCCGACGAAATCGAAGGAGATGACGTCCACGAGGCCGGCGATGGCCGTGATCTCGACCTCGGAGATCAGGCCGACGTGCCAGTTCATGCGGCGCCCTGCCCGCCACGCGCGCACGCGATCGAGGTGCGCGAGCACCGGCACCCGCCCCTGAGGATCGCAGCCCCCAGAGACGAGGCAGCTCGTGCTGCCATCGGGCTCGGCATCCCAGATGGGCCTCATCGAGCGCAGGTAGACGCCGCCACAATGAGCGCAGTCGAGGGCACACTCCTCCCCGGTGAGGCTCAGGACCGCCGTGTCCAGCGGGCAAAGACCAGGTGATCTCGTCTGGGAAGTTGGCCCGGCGCGCCTTCCATGCGCTGGCAAGCAGACCACACAGAGAGTCAGCGACTTGGTTATCCACGATCCCACCAGGTCCGGCGAGCAGGCGGCCTACTCGGCCTGCCTGCGTAGGTAGCGTACCACGCGGCTCAGCCCGATCGCCAGCACCACGCCCAAGAGCACCAGGACTCCGAGCCGCAACCTCACGCTCAACTGGAGCGCCAGAAGCGCGAGCCCAAGGCCGAGCAGATCGACGGCCAGCAGCCGGCGGAGATGCGTGCGCTGCAGCGCCCTTGCCTCGTCGACGGCCGGGCAATCCTGTAGCCACCGGCCGAACGCCTCCAGGTCCCACGCAGTCAGCGCTGCGACCAGGCCAACCAGCATCCAGGCGGACCCCGCGCTGAGCATCATCCCTATGACCGCCGCCCCCGTGGCGGCGATCAGTCCGAAATCGCCGGCAAAGGTGACATCGCGCCGGTGGAGAATCAGCCACACGATCGCCACAGCCGCGCTCAGGGCCGACTCGACGGGCCGGCCGGCCAGCGCATAGCCGCCCGCCAACGCCCCGCCGGAGACCGCGATGCTCACCAAGCCGACAATGGCTACCATACCGCGACCTCTAGACCTGCAGGCTGACGGCCCGGAACCACTGCGGTACCCGGCCCAGAGAACCGTGCAGCACCTGATCGAAAGGCCGGTCCACCTGCCAGTCGACCAACTGGATGCCTGCCTGCTGGAGCCCGCGCCGCACCAGGGCGCGCCGAGCGTGCAGGATCCGCCGTGCCAGTTCCACGGAGTGACTGGGCTCCAGCCCCGATATCTCGTAAGAGATGGGATCGGGGCGGATGACCAGGAGCTGGTAGCCGCGCGCCCGCAGGCGCAAAAGCACGGGAAGATCGTCCTGCGACAGGGGACTCACCAGGACCAACTGCGATTGGGCAGGAAAGAAGCGCGTGGGGATGTTCTCCAGGCTGTCAAACACCTGGCTGTCCCCCGGGCGGGCTCGCGCCAGCGCGCGGAGGATGCGCTCAGACTGCACCTTGCCGTAGCCGGGGAAGGTCCAGTCCAGGTACTGGCCAAAGACCAGGAGCCCGACGCGGTTTCCGTCGCGCAGGAACAGGTCCGCCAGCGATGCCGTAGCCCGGATCGAGTGCTCGAAGAGGGACCGTCCGTCCACGCGGACGTCGTGGCGCGAGCGTGCGTCGAGCATCAGCCCGACGTCGGCGATGCGCTCCTGCTGGAACTCGTTGGTGTAGAGCACTGCCGGATGGCGGGCACTCGCGCGCCAGTTGATCCACCGCCGGGGATCGCCGGGCTGGTACTCCCTGACGCCAAAGAAATCGGTGCCGGAGCCCCCCTGGCGCGCAGGCACCGGGCCGGCGTGGCCGCGGGTGCGGAACGGGCGGATGGCCATCCTTCGCAGGCGGAAGGGCTCGGGCAGTACCGTCAAATGGCCGGGCAGTTCTAGGGTGGCGCGGCGCAGCGCGAGGCCAAGATGGTCGCTTGCAGAGACCTCGACGCCCTCAAAGTCAAAGAGGCCGCGCCCCGGCATGACCGTGTAGCTCCACTCCAGGATAGAGCCTGGGCCGAGGGCCGCTGCAAACCGTGGGCTGCCCTCGATGACCTGCATGCCCTGGGGTACCCTGTCCTCGAGGGTCACCCTCTCGAGGATTGAGCCGTGGTTGGCGACGCCCAACGAGACGGTGACCGGAGTACCGGCCAGGGTATGATCGGTACTCGTCGTGCGTGTGACCCGGAGCTGGAGAGGCTCCGGCGCATAGGCGAGGGCAAAGAGAAGGTAGACTGCCGCCGGGATGGCCAGAGCCAGCAGCCGGCTGTTGAGCGCGGCGAGGCCCAGGATGACCAACAGGTAAACGAGGACGCCGAGCAGGACGAGTCGCTTCATCGAATCATTGCTCGCGTAGGGGCGCCGGGGCGTGGCTGCCCGACCAGGTTCACGGTGCGTTCCTGCACGGCCGGACGGATCATCCGGCGCCAACCTGGACGGGCACGGGGACCGAATTGAGCACCGTCTCCAGGATTTCCTCGGCGGCGTGGCGTCTCATCCAGAGATCAGGCTCCAGGATCAGCCGGTGAGCGAGTGCAGGGAGAACGAAGAGCTTGACGTCGTCCGGGAGGACAAAGTCGCGGCCCTGCATGGCTGCCCACGCGCGAGAGAGCTTGAGGAGGGCAAGCGACCCACGAGGGCTGGCGCCGACGGCCACCTGCCGGCGGCCACGCGTGTCGGCTACGATGGCTACGATATAGCGCTCGATGTCGGGGTCCACATGGACCTTCTCTACCGCGCTGCGCACGGCGTGCAGCTCCTCGGCATCGGTGACCTGCACCAGGTCGAACTCGTCGCGCATGCGCTCACGCCGGCGCCGCAGCATCTCCTGCTCCTCTGCCTGCGAGGGATATCCCACGGAGAGCTTGATGAGGAAGCGGTCGAGCTGGGCCTCGGGCAGCGGGAAGGTACCCTCGTACTCGATGGGGTTCTGGGTGGCCATGACGATGAATGGCTGTGGCAGCTTCATCGTCTCTCCCTCGAGGGTCACCTGGTACTCCTGCATCGCTTCCAGGAGCGCAGACTGGGTCTTGGGCGAGGCGCGGTTGATCTCGTCGGCGAGGATGACGTTGGCAAAGATGGGCCCAGACCGAAGCTCGAAGCGGCCGCTGGCCCGGTCGTAGACGTAGCCGCCGGTGATGTCTCCCGGCAGCAGGTCGGGGGTGAACTGGATCCGGCGGAACTTGAGCCCGAGCGCGACCGAAAAGCTGTTGGCGATCAGGGTCTTGGCAAGACCTGGGTAGTCTTCGAGCAGCACGTGGCCGCCGGCCAAGATGGAGGCCATCATCTTCTCCAGGACTTGCCGCTTGCCCACGATGGCCCGCTCCACCTGCTCGATCACGCGGGCGCTGAGCCCGGCTATGCTAGCTGCGCCGTCGGTCATTTGTTCCCTCCAACTGCTCCTCTATGAATTCCACGACGACTTCCGGTTCGATTTCGAGAGGCGACACCGGCCGCTGGCGGAGGATGACACGCCTCCATAGCGGTACCCCGGAGCTATCGGCCCGGGAAGATCCCCAGATCGCTTCCTTGACGTAGGCCTGGATGCGAGCCGGCACTCCAGGCTTCTCAGCGGCAAACCACGTACGCCGCAGATCGGCCGGCCCCGGATGGTGCCCCTCGACTGCATCGACCACCAGGCCGCTCAGCTCCTGGGAGAGACTCCACCTGAAGTAGTAGCCGTCATCCGAGTCGCCGATCAGGCTCGCCAACTCGCGCACGGGTGCAGGGGCGGAGCGGAAGCGCCCGTTGCCGGCTGGTGCGGAACGCCGAAGCCGGATCAAGCTGAGCCCGGCCAGAACCACAAAGAAAAGCACCATGAACGTCCAATAGATCTCTTGGGGCACGGAGTCCAGAACGAGGCCGGCGTACCAGACGATGTACCAGACCTGCGTCGAGAGCCGGCCGGCCGCCCAGCGGGCCGCGAGCACCACCAGCGGGACCGCTATCGCCAGCCCTGCCAAGAGGAAGAGAAGCGGGCGCCTCCACGAGCGCACTAGACGGGCCAGCCGCATCCCAAGCCCACCTACGCCTCACCCCGACAAGCGTCCACGATCGCAGTGAGCGACAGGATAGCCTGCTCCTCCTCGTCGCCGTCCGCCGTCTTGGACCCGTAGCGGACGCCCTCAAACAAGCGCGTCAAGCGCTGCACAGCCGGCTGCGGGAGGCCCACCGCCGCCAGGCTGCGCTCGAACTCGCGTGGGGTCATGGTGCTCTGCCGCATGAGTCCCTTTTCCTCGCTAAGGACACGGCTCATCTCGAAGTAGCAGCGCAGGACAACATTCCGGACATCTGCCCCGGACTGAATGGCCCCAATGGCTTGCCTGGCCTGCTCGGCCACCTGCTGCAGCGGCCGCGATTCGGGCGAGCGGCGGCTGCGCCAGAGCAGCCAGAGCGCACCGCCCACGACCAGGGCCACCCCGATGCCCACCGCAATCCGCGTGCCCCAGACGACGGTCTCGGGCGGATTGGCGTCGAATGTGACGGTTGGGCCCGCGTCCGAAACCACCGCGGCGCCCGAATCTGCGGGAACCGCCGCAGTGGGGGTCTCCTCCGGGGGTGCCTGGTACTTGTCACGAACGAAGTACAGGTAGCCGAGAAACAGTATAGGCAAGAGCAGGCGAGACAGGGTATCCTTTCGCATCTCGGGTGAGACAATGAGGGCGATGATCAACGCAAGTAGGAGCACGGGCACGCAGAAAAGGACGATCTTTGCGATCAGGTCGATGGCGGCTTCGTCCAGCCTCAGGGCTGCGCCCCCACTCCCGTCTCCTTCGGTCTCATGAGCCACAACCGGAAGCTGCGAACCGGCGGCCAGGCGGAGCTCTGCCAGGCCGCCTGATAGGAGGATCAGGGCCGCCAACGCAGCAATTCCCGCGGCAAGAATCAGAGCCCGTGTGCGCGTCATGGGCGCCATTCTAGCATACCCAGAGCCGGCCACCAATCTACCGGGCGCCACTCACCCGGCTACGAGCCGTTGCGTGCGGTTCTGCGGCCGAGGAGCAGCAGACCACTGCTGACGCAGCACAGGCCCCACCAGATGCCCGCGCCGACCAGGAACGGTTCCCGCCAGTGACCCGATTGAAGATAGAACCGCAGATCACGGGGGCCGGCCACCCAGCGGCCGTCAACCTCCTCGAAGGGGATCAGGTAGCGTCTGTAGGTCTGCCGGTCAACGAAGAGATAGACCGAGTAGGGCCCGGACCGCTCCCAAAGCTCCACAAAGGTCGTTCCGGAGCTCGTGTTGAACCTCACAGGTCTCTTCAGCCCCTGCAGCTCCACCAGCAGCTCCTGGTCCCCCCGGCGCAGGCCGCTCTCCAGCGCCTTCACCGCGGCTGTAGGCTTGCTGTAGCGTTCCAGGTAGGGCTCGACGAAGTAAGCCGGGTCGAAGCGAGCACGGTCGCCGATCTCCTGCGACAGGGCCACCAGGCCGAGCACAGCGAACGGCAGGACCGCTGCCGCCAGAACCCAGCGCAGCCAGCGCCATGCCTCAAACAACGCCGTCACCCTATGCCCCATCGTCTGGAAGCCAAAGCCGGGGCCGGGTATGGAAACCCGGCCTACGAGGTCTGGACATGCTCCACGGTACTGCCATCCGCCACCTGCTATCCGCCATACGCTAGATGGTCCTGAGCCTGGGGTTCAGGATACGATCCAGGGCGAATCCGACCAGGGCAAAGGCCAGGCCGGTGACAACGATCAGCAGTGTGGGCTCCAAGACCCAATAGGTGTGCCCTGCCCAGGCGGCGTAGTTGAACGCATCGTAGATCACTTTGCCCCAGGTGGGGAGGTCCGGATCGCTGACCCCCAGGAATGCCAGGGTCGCCTCGAAAAAGACGTAGGTCGGGACAAGCACGACCAGCTGCGGGATCAGGATTGGCAGGATGCGCGGCACCAGGTACCGGCGGATAATCCGCCCACCACTCGCGCCATAGGCCTCCGCGGCCTCGACGTAGGGTGCCTCCTTGACCTGCAGGAAGGCGGCGCGATAGCTCTTGACCGAGCTACCAAAGATGTTGAGAAGAACAATGACCCCTAGGATCGCCCAGATGCTTCCCGCATAGAGCCAGTAAATCATGATGGCCATGGGGAGAGCGGGCAGGATCATGTTGATCTCGGTGAGGCGCTGGACGAGGCCATCCACCCAGCCGCCAAACCAGGCACCAACAGCCGCAAAGACCATTGAAAGGATACTGGTGGCAATGGCGCCGAAGAGGCCAAAAGCAAGCGCCACCGGTGCTCCCCAGAGGAGTGCCACGCCAAGGTCTCGCCGCTCCGAGTCGGTGCCGGCCCAGCCATAGACCTGACCTCGGAGCACGAGCTCGGCATCGACATCGGAGTCAGGCTCAAAGGTAAAGGCCTGGATCTCGAGCCGGTAGATACCCTTGTCCGCTTCAGAGCCCTCAGAGGATGGTTCCTGGAACAGCACCTGTACGGGGGAAGCGCCCCCCCTGCCCTGCATCCACTCCTTCTGCCGGACACCGGCCTGTGCGATCTCCATCTTGGGAAGCGCGCTGGATGCGTACCATACTTGGCCATTGACGACTGAGAAGCGCCCGAGGTCAATTCGCCTGCCACCGGGTGCCACCCACGCCATGGCGATGAAGGGCTTCTTCGACTGATACGCCGCCGTGAAGTAGACCGCGGCTTCCTGGGGAAAACCGCCATACGAGTAGTCAAAGTCGAACGTGAGCGTGATCTGGCCGGAGCCATCGACGCTTGTGACCTGTTTGGAGACGGCACCGTTCTGGTTGTTGAAGACAAGCGTGGGCGGCAGCTTGCTGCGCCTGAAGAGGTTGGTCCACTCCGGCCGGCCGGTTTCCGGCACAAGGTAACTGTCTGCACGCTGTGGGCGCCACCGAGCACAGGCCTCCTTGTAGGGGATCGTGACCAACGCATAGACCGACATGCCGATCAGGGCGACAATGATCAGGATGCCGATGGCCGCCGAGGGGTAGCGTACCAGATCGCGCAGAACGGACAGGATGCTACGCACGCCAAGGCGGCGTGGAGCAGCCGCCGTTGTGCCTGTCCGGGCCGACTGGGGGGCAGCGTCCACTTTGGGGACCGGGCTCTCCCAGGCGCGCGGAGGCTTGGGCGCCGGTGGCTGCTTTGGACGACGCGCAAGCCAGGATGGAAGCCCGAGCTTGCGCCGGCCCACCGGCTGCACGGACTGGCCATTGCCCGTGACCCGGACACGGGGATCGACAAACGCGTAGATGACATCCAGAAGCAAGACCGAAAGCGCGAGCAGCAGAGCGAATACAACGATGACGGCCGTAGTGACATTTCTGGCATTCTGCCGCAAAGCGACCACAAAAAGCTGCCCGAGTCCCGGCCAGTCGAAAAGCAGCTCCAAGACCAGAATCCCCTGCCAGAAGGTGACGAGCATCATGGTGAAGCTTGTGATGATGTAGGGCAGGACAGGTCTCAGGATGTAGCGGCGCTCGACTGTACGCTTCGGAAGGCCCTGCGCCTTGGCCATCTCGACATAGTCCTCACCCGAGTGGACCAAGAAGAAGGTCCGCCAGGCGTAGACACTCTGGAAAAAGAGGCTGAGGAAAATGGCGGTCACCGGCAGGATCATGTGCTTCAAGACTATCGGGACGTAGCCGAGCTGGGTGGCGGGAGGAAACGCGTCATACATGTCGCCGAACGGCAGGAGGTGAAGCTCCCCCGCAAAAATGACGGTGAGAAGGATGCCATAGGCCCAGTTGGGAATCGTGGAGATGGGCGAGAGACCGACCACCAGCCGGTCCAGGAGTCCCCCGTGCTTGTGAGAGAGGCGCAGGGCGGTGAGGATGCCTGCGATGAAAACCAGCAGGTTGGCCGTCCCGGCCAGCAGAAGGGTCCTGGGGAGGCGCAGCAGGATTAGGTTCCGCACGGATGGCGCGCGCGACTCGAGCCCTCGCAAGATCAGCGAGACATAGGCATCACCCCAGTCGAAGGTGACAGCCTTCCAGAACCAGCGCACGCAGCGCAGCAGAAAGGGCTGATCCAGGCCATAGGCCCTTCTCAATCCCGCCCGTGCCTCTTCGGTGATCTTGAGAAGCTCCTCCTGCGTGAGTCCAGGATTGGCCAGCGAGATGGTGTTGAGGGATTCATCGATCTGTGCCTGGAAGATCTTGTCAATGTAGCCGCCGTAGTTGAGCACGACGATCGCCAGAAAGACGCCGATGGCCACCATGAGGGCGAGAACGATCACCCGGACAAGCGTATACCGGGCGACTCTCAGAATCGTGCTGGACGATCTGAGCCTCATTGACTCTCCGCCTTCCGGGACCGCGACTGGCGGAGCCAGTTCCTGGTCTGCCTGAGGCACTGCACTAGAACCAAGCGTAGTAAGCCGTGCACGGGCTGCCCGATTGCCTGGATTGATTGCCAGAACGCGGCGCAGAGCATCTATCTGCCGGGTGCGACTGCTTGCAGCGAAGCTGAGCATGTGCCAGGCGCGCTCGTTGCCGGGGTCGAGCTCAAGGACTTGCCGGAGCAAGATGTCTGCCTCGCGGAGGCGATTCGCCTTGAAAAGTCGCTCTGCCTGAGCCAGCAACTCGGTCCCTTTATCAGCCATCTGCAAAACCTCTGGTTCTCCCTGCACTCATAGGCAGAGAAGCACAACCGGAGCCACGCCCCAGATAGATAACGCCCAAGCCCTGATTCCGTTCAGCATCCTTCTGGCCGAATAGACAGCGGGGGCACCGATTGGCGCCCCCGCTGTCAGTTTGGATCGACCCATGCTCTCGTGCAACCGCGCCGGACCCGTGGCCGACGAACCGGGTCGGGCAAGCTCTACTTCTTGTCTCTGCGCAGACGAACGATGTAGGCAGTGCCGGCAATGCCCAGCATCAGGCCCAGCATCGATGCCGCAAAAGAGATGAAGTTCAGGGCGAAACTAGAGGGTATGACCTGCAGCACGATCAGCCAGGGGAGCACTGCCCCTACCAGCACCAGCAGGAAACCCACCAGGATCATCGGCCCTGGAGAGAAGCGTCTCATCGGTACAACCAGCACGCGGCGGAGTGGGCCGCCTCCGGCTCAAAGTCGGGCGGCTCCTCGACGTCGCACAGGTCCTTGATCATGTGCCGGCAGCGCGGATGGAAGCGGCAGCCCGGGGGCGGCTTGATTAGGTTGGGCGGCTCGCCGGGTGGGACTTCCTTGAAGATGTGCAGGTTGTGCGGATCGGGGTCAGGTGAAGCGGTGAGAAGAGCGTTGGTGTAGGGATGGAGCGGGTTGCGCAGCAGGTCATCCACCTTGCACTTTTCGACGAGCTTGCCGGCATACATGACAAAGATGCGCTCGGAGAAGTAGCGCACCGTGGACAGGTCGTGCGTGATGTACATGACCGCCAGGTTGTGCGACTCCTGGAGGCCCCGCAATAACCTGAGGATCTCGACACGCACGGAGGCATCGAGCATTGAAACCGGCTCGTCTGCGACAACCATCTTGGGGTTGAGCACCATGGCCCGGGCAATGACCATGCGCTGCTGCTGGCCACCGCTCAGCATGTGGGGGTACTTGTAGACAAAGTCCTCGATGGGAGTCATCTTGACTTCTTCCATCACCCGATTCATCCGCACCTGGCGATCGGCTTTGCTCGAGATGCCGTTGATCGTCATCGGCTCGTGCAGGATGCGCTCCACGGTCATGAAGGGTGCCAGGGCGCCATAGGGATCCTGCTGAACATAGCCCACCTGCGAGCGATACCAGCGCAAGGCCTTTGTCCTCAGGGTGGCGATGTCGGTGCCCTCGAAAACGACGCTCCCTTTGGTGGGTTTGACCAGGCCGAGGATCGTCTTCATCAGGGTGGACTTGCCGCAGCCGCTTTCACCGACGACGGCCACGGCCTCTCCATGCGCCAAGTCGAACGATACGTTGTCTACTGCCTTCACGTAACCCGCGTGGCCAAAGCCAAAGCGCCGCAGCTCGTACCAGACGCGCAGGCCCTGGATCGACAGCAGAGCTCCGTTGCTGCTTGCCGGCGCGCTCTCGACCGGAGGCTGGGTCACTTCCTTGACTGCTTCGTTTACATCGGTGGTCATGGTCTGCTCCCGTCTCAAGCGTATAGCCAGCACTTGACTTGAAGTCTGCCCCTCTTGATCGTCGGGGGTGTCTCCGAGCATTTGTCGAAGCGTGAAGGGCAACGGTCGGCAAAGCGACAGCCCGTGGGCGGGTCAAGCAGGCTGGGCGGTTGGCCAGGGATAAAGTCGGGATCTTGGTTGGCCCGCAGCCGCGGTACGCTCGCCAGCAGCTTCTTGGAGTAGGGATGGAGCGGCTCCACAAAGACGGTTGCCGAGTCGCCTACCTCGACGATCTCGCCCGCGTACATCACCACCACCCGGTCCGCCAGCTCGCTCGAGGTCGCGATGTCGTGCGTAATCAGGATGAAGCTCGATCTCGAGCTCCTGCTTGATACGTTTGAGGGTGTTAAAGATGTTGGCCTGGGTCAGCACGTCGAGGGCGGAGGTCGGCTCGTCGAGAACGACGAGGGCCGGTGCCGTCACGAGAGCCATGGCCAGTGCCACGCGCTGGCGCATGCCGCCAGAGAGCTCAAAGGCGTAGCGGCTCATGAAGCTGGCCGGCACTCCGACATGCTCGAACATCTTCCGAGCCTGGGCGAGGGCTTCCGGCTTCTTGACCTGGTGGTGGATAATCATCGGCTCGGCCACCTGGTCCCCTACCTTGAGCACCGGGTTCAGGGAGTTCATGGCGGCCTGAGGCACCATGGACATCTTGACCCAGCGGATCTGCTCACGGAACTCTTCGTCCGTCAGGGTCATCGTATCCTGGCCCTCGAGCAGAACCCTGCCGGAGTAGGTGCCCACGTTTTTCGGCAGCAGGCGCAGGATGGCCTTGGCCAGCGAGGTCTTGCCACATCCTGACTCGCCCAGGATGACCACGGCCTCGTTGTAGTTCAAGTCGAAGTCGACCTGATCGACCGCTTGGACCTCACCCTTGGTGGTGCGGAAGTACATCACCAGGTCCTCGACGCGCAGTAGCTTGTTGTCGGCTGTTGGAGCAGTTGCTGTGCTCACGGTCCTATTGACCTCTCAGTCTTGGGTTGAAGATGCGGTCCAGCGAGAAACCGAGCAGGGCAAAGGCCATGCCCGCCAAGACCAGGAGCACGGCCGGCTCGAGCACCCAGTAATAGAGGCCCTGGTAGAGGGCTCCGTTTGCCTGCGCGTCGCTGATGACCTTGCCCCAAGTCGGCAGGCTGGGGTCGCCTAGCCCGAGCACGGCCAGCGAGGCCTCCAGGAAAACGTAGGCGGGGATGCCCGTCACCAAAGCCGGGATCATCATGGGGATGATGCGCGGCGTCAGGTAGCGGAAGATAATGCGCCAACTGCCCGCACCGTACGCTCTGGCCGCGTCGATGTAGCCTGACTCTTTGACCTGGAGGAAAATCGAGCGGTAGGTGATAATCGACGCACCAAAGATGCTGAGCAGGATGGTAGCTCCCAGGATGACGAAGATGGAGCGCGAGTAGAAGACGCCGATCATGATCAGGATCGGCAGGAAGGGCAGCACCATGTTGACCTGGGTGATGCGCTGGATCAGGGCATCCACCCAGCCGCCGAACCAGGTCGCGATCGCCGCGATGGCCATGGTGGTGATGGTGGTGCCCAGCGCGGCCAGCAGGCCAAAAGAGAGGGCCACCGGCGTGCCCCACAGCAGCGCGACCATCAGATCGCGGCGTAGGTGATCGGTGCCGGCGAGCCCGGCCAACTGGCCATAGACAATCAGCTCGGCGTCCAGCGTGGAATCGGGCTCGAAGGTGAAGCCGATGACCTGAAGTGAGTATTGCCCCTTCATCACGACAGGCGGCTGTGCTGCCGGGTCCACCGCAAACAGGCCCTTCACCGGATTGACGCCAGCCAGCTTCTTCGTCAGCTTGGCATCCTGGCCAAAGGGGTAGGCCTGGCCCGTTTCCACCCCGATGTCTGCCACACGCAGCACCGTGCCATCGGGTTTGGTCCAGGACATGGAGACGTGCGGCCTCTTCTCGGTGTACTTGGCGTCGAAGTAGAGGATCATGTCGGCCGCGAAGGTGCCGGCCTCGAAGTCAAAGGGGAAGGTCATGGTGATGACGTTCACCTCGCCCGCCTGCACCTCCTTCTGCGCCGTGCCCTCCGCCGTGCTCAGAATAATGGTCTCTGGCAGCTTGTCGCGGCGTAGAAGGTTCGTCCAGGCCGGCCCGGCATACTTCGGGTTCCGGTACCAGATGTCGAGACCAGTCGCCGGGTCCTTGCCGCCGCGCCACAGGAGCACTGCCTTATCATAGGGGATACTGACGACGGCATAGACGGCCAGGATCACCAATAGCAGGATGATCGCCAGCCCAATGATGGCCGAGGGGTAACGGAGAAGCTCCTTGAAGGTAGCTTTGAGTTTCACCCTGCCCTCCCCTGGCCTCCGCCGACCTTGACCCGCGGGTCGACCAGCGCATAGACAAAATCGAGCAAGAATAGGGTGATGGCCAGCAGATAGGCGTAGATCACGGCCTCACCGACGATGACTGGCGTGTCGTACAACCCGATGGCCGTGTACAGCGCACGGCCGAATCCGGGCCACTGGAAGACAGTCTCAAAGATCGGCGCACCGACCCACATCGCGATGACCAGAAGAGAGAAGTTGGTAATGATCGTGGGCAGGGTAGGGCGCAGGATGTAGCGGCGCTCCACGTCCTTGTCCTTGAGGCCCTTCGCCCTGGCCATCTCCACATAGTCCTCGCTGGAGTAGATCAGGAAGAAGGTGCGCCAGCTATAGATCTGGATCGGCAGGAGTGTCATGGTCAGGGCCATGACGGGCAGGATCATGTGCTTGAGCATGCTGGCGGCGTAGAGGAGCTTGTTGTCCGGCGGCGGCGCATCGACCATGTGGCCGAAGGGCAGCCAGCCCAGCAGCGCGGCGAAGATCAGGATGAGGAAGATGCCGTAGAACCAGCCAGGAGCAGAGGAGGTCGGCGCGAGCATGACGAAGAACTTGTCGATGGCACTGCCATACTTGCGCGAGACCGACAGCGCGATCGTCACGCCGATGACGAAAAGGATGAGGTCCGCCGTGCCAAACAACACCAGAGTGGCCGGCATGCGCTCGAGCAGGATGTTCTTGACCAGCTTGGAGCCGCTGTCGCTGGCCATCTGCAGGGCCCGGCCCAAGTCGAGGGTGATGGCGTTCTTCAGGTAGATGAAGCTGCGCACCATGAAGGGTCTGTCCAGGCCCAAGCGTTTTTCCATGAGGGCGTACTGCTCCGTGCGCATCTTGAGTCTCTGCTCTTCGGACAACTGTTTGAACTGGGGGTTCATGGCGAAGGCCTGGTCGACGGACTCGCGGATCTGCCCGCGTTGGATCTTGTCGACATGGCCGCCCATGTTGGCGATGAGGATGGTCAGGTAGACGCCGACGACGACGGTGACGAACAAGCATGACGAGCCGGACGAGGCTGTAGCGGGCTACCCGCACCAACGTGCTGGACCCGCCCTTCTTCTCAGAGGCTTCCGCTTTTGGCGCGGCGGCCAGGGTCGCTTCGCTCATAGTAGCACCTCACTCTGGAGACTGCGCAGGTTTCCCCCTGTGGGGGTCGAGCCTCAGGCGCGATGCCCGCTGAGGCCCGGGGAATTGGGTCGCTGACGGCGCACCGCCATGACTACCCCGGTTTTGCAGGCAAGCCCGATGGGGGCAGGTCACCCAAACCCCCATCGGGCCGCACATGCCAGTTACCGGCCTATTGGACGACGAACTCGTAGTCCAAGATGCCGGGGATGGCCACCAGGTTGGAGGTGACGACCACTTCCAACTTGCTCGAGCCGGCGGTCAGCTTGTTGGTGATGTCGGCAGGGAGGGTGATGGTGTACTTGCCTTCTTCGGCCAGTACTGCATCGCCCTTGCCGGCCAGCGCACCGGTCGCATCGAACACCAGGTACTTGACGCCCGGGATGTCCTTGCTGGCGTACGGCGCGCCGTCGAAGGTGACGGAGACCTCAAAGACCGCATCCGCCGCGCCGACCTTGACCGATGCCGGGCCGGTGACCTCGATGACCGGGATCGGCGGTACGCCGAAGCCGGACCAGCGGTCTGCCGGGTAGGGGTAGTCCTCGAAGCGGCGCAGGCTGACGGTCTTTTCTACTGGGAAGGCCTTGTCCAGCCAGAAGGGGCCGGTGCCGAGCCAGAAGTGACCCTGCAGCTTGTACCAGTCCGTCAGGTTTGTGTAGCGGGCGGCGATCTCGTCGGCCGTCAGGTACATGCCCAGGGTGGGCGTGTAGACGATCGAGCCCTTGGCAGCCAGCGAGTCCAGGTCAGCCTTGAGGATCGACAGGCTGGGGCCGGCGATGAAGCTCATCCACTCAACGCCCAGCGTGCCTGCCTTGTCGGTCGAGAAGGCGAGCTCGCCCTTGGAATCGGCGGTGATGCCGACGGCCATGTTGTGCCATGCACCGGGGCCCTGAGCATAGTCCGGGAACCAGGTAGTGGGCATCCACTCGGCGTCCAGGTAGTAAAGGTCGTCGTAGGTGGTGATGACGAGCGGATCGGTCGAGTCGACCGTGACACCGCGGAAGTGGGACAGGAAGGCATCGACCTGCGGCGCCAGCGCTTCGTCGTAGATGGTGCCGCCGACCTTGCCCCTGTCGAAGGTCACGATCATGTTCATGACGAAGTCAGCCATCGTCAGCGGGCTGCCATCATGCCACTTGGTGATCTCCCACAGATCCGCCGGATAGGTGACCGTGCACTTGGTGTTGGTCTCCAGGGTCGGCGTGGTCATCTTGCCGGCCTCGATGAAGACCTGGTTCACGGGGTCCCAGTCCGCCCAGGCGGTCTCGGGGACTGCGATCGTGTCGGCAAAGTCGAGGCTGATCCAGTCCAGGGTCTTGGCCACGGGCAGCCCGGTCTTGACGGTGCAGGTGGCCGATTCTATCTTGTTGCGGCCAGTAGAGGCCGGTGTAGGGGTCGGCGATGGTGCCGGCATCCCGGGTCGAGCGGATCGGCGTCATGTCGTAGATCCAGTTGGTGCCGGCGACAGGGTTCCAGGGCTCGACCAGCACGCCGGGCTGGGTGACGCGCATGGTCCCACCGACCTTGTCCTTGAAGCGGATGGTGTAGGGCAACAGCGAAGAGCCGGCCACACCACCAGCCAGGTCATAGGCGACTTGCATGTCAGCCCGCTGCGGGGCGAAGGAGATGGCGTCCACCAGCCAGATGCGGACCGAGTCTTCCAACGACAGAGTGAGGGCGGTCTTGAAGAGCTCGCCGCGCTCGTCCATGCCAGCGAAGTCGTTGACCCACAGCTTCTCGGCGACGGCCATGTACTCGTCGGACGGCTTGTAGTTCTGCCACAGGGGCGAGCCGGAGCCGAGGTTGGTGTAGAAGTAGCCAAAGTTGGTGGCGTCGTCGCGGCTGATGGCGGTGGTGATCCAGCCGCCGGTGTAAAAGTTCCAGAGGCCTTCGTTCGGGTCGCTCTGGTTCCAGATGGGCGAGGCTTCCGACCGGGTCTTGTACTGGTAGTCTACAGTGAAGCCCACGGACTCGAGCTGCTGGCCGACATAGTCGCCGTACTCCTTGCGCTCGTCCTCGGTGCGGATAATACCGATCAGGGTCACGGGCGCGCCGTTGTACTGCCACTTGCCGTCAGCGCCCAGCGTGGCGCCCATCTCGGCCATGACCGCGTCAATGGCTTCCTTGGCCTTGTCGGGGTTGTAGGCGTACTTGGCCTCGATCTCGCGGTTCACTTCCACGTAGCGGGCATAGTCGGGGAAGGAAGAGTTCAGGCTCGAGAACTTGGGCACGCCCAAGCCGCCGATGATCTCCTGAACCATGTAGTTGCGGTCGATGAGCATGTTCATCGCTTCGCGGAACTTGGCGACACCGAAGGGGTTGATGCGGCCATCAGTGAAGGTCGCAACCGGGTTGGCCGTGATCTCGTTGTACGAGCCGTAGGCGGTGGTGTAGGCCAGGTTGGGGTCGCCCGTCACGGTCTCGAAGAGCTGTGCATCGTTTACCGTGTAGGCATAGATGTCGGCGTCGTTGGCCTGGAGCTGCTTGACGGCAGCCTGGGCATCGTTCTGCTCGGTGAAGACCAGTTGGTCTACCCAGGCACCGGTGCGGGTCACCGGCTCAGGGACCGCCGTCACTTCGACGATCTTGGTCTGTATCTCTGTGACGACCTCGGTCTCTTTGACGATGACCGTCTGGTCGGCGCCCGGCACGACAACGGTGTTTTCGATCACCTGCGCCGTGGGCGTCGCTCCGCAGGCTGCCAGCAGCATGCTTGCCACGACCAGCAACCCGAGCACGGACATAAACTTCTTGGACATTGTCCTCCTCCTTCAAACTTTCTTTTTTTGTGCTACTACGTTACGGGCTTACCAGGAGCGGGATCCCTGAGACGTTCCCGCAAAATCACCTCCTTTGCTTAGCGTTCTCAGCTCAGACGTACGTGCATATCCTGCACGTTGTGTGCCAATCCGCCGGTCCGTCCTGGACAGGAGGGCACACTTCCATACTAACACACTCCACTGTGAGTGTCAAGCGAACGTCCGAAATGTGCAAATGACGAAGAGCCGTAGGCTAATCGTCGGCCAAGCGTATCACTCGGCCTCTGCAACAAAAACGCTGCTGGGCCGGATTGTGTTCATTTTGGCACTACGGGATGCACAGCCGATCACCCGCTGAAATGTTGCTCCCCGTTTGGACAGTCAACCCGTTCGCCCGCAGGATGGCATAGGGGTCCACCCCATAATCCCGAGCAATCTGCCAGATCCACTCTCCTGGCTTGACCGTATGGTAGTAGCGGCACTGCCCTGAGCCGGGCTCGGGGCTGCTCGTGCCACCCGTGGGTATCTTGAGCACCTGGCCCACCACGATGGTGCTGGGATCTGCGAGGTTGTTTGCGGCCGCGATCTCGGCCACGGTCGTGCCGTAGCGCACCGCGATCGCAAAGAGGGTGTCGCCCTGCTGCACAGTGTAGAGGGTGTAGTCTGTCGAAGACGGCATGGGCGTTTGGGTTGCGGCGGGCTGCACCACGACGGGCGTTGGCAGCAGTAGAGCCGGCGTGATCGACCCGGTCGTGGCCGGCTCCTGGGTGGCGGACGCGCCACCCGGCCCCGGTGTCAGCGCAGAGATAACCGTCGCTCCGCCGACAGGCGAGATCAGCCCACCGCCCGCCGCTGTGGGCACGACAGTGCCCTGTGTCGTTGACCCAGTCGCACCCGCTGCGGTCGTGGCGCCGGCGGTCACACGTACTGAGGCCTCCCTCTGACAACCTGCCATGCTCACCAGCAACAGGACCGCCACCAGCAAAAGGGCTCCGAAACTGAACATCTTGTGTCTCACCGTATCCTCCTCCTGTCCACCAGGCCCTCCATGAAAACAGAAAGCTCTGTGTGGAAGCTCGCTACTACCGATATAATACCATAGGATACGCAAGAAGTCAAGAAATCTCGCCGTGTTCAGAGCGCGGCATCTCGGAACTAGATGACGCCCAGCTCGCGGCCCACACGCTCGAAGACGACGAGGCCAGCGTCCAGATCCTCCCTTGTGTGGGCTGCCGTGTTCATCACTCGGATGCGCGCCTGACCGCGAGGCACCGTTGGGAAGCCGATGGCCATGGCAAAGACGCCGTTCTCGAACAGCTTGCGGGAAAAGTCGCGGGCAAGCGGGGCCTCACCAAGCATGACGGGCACAATCGGGGTCTGGCTGCGGCCGGTATCGAACCCCAGCCGCTCCATGCCCGCCTTGAAGTATCGGGCGTTTTCCCACAGGCGCTCGACGAGATCGGAGCTCTCTTCGAGCAGATCCACGGCCGCCATGCAGGCAGCCGTGTCTGCCGGCGTCACCGCGCTGGAGAAGAGGAAGGGGCGGGCCTTCTGCCGGATATAGTCCACCACGACTTTTCTGCCGGCGATGAGGCCACCTACGACGCCGAACGCCTTGCTCAGGGTCCCCACTTCGACGTCGAACTTGCCTTGGAGCCCAAAGTGATGAACGATGCCCTTGCCACCGCCCAGCACGCCTTCGCCGTGCGCATCGTCGACCATGGTGATGACGCCATATCGTTCGGCGACCTCGTACAGCTCATCCAGCGGAGCAATGTCCCCATCCATGCTAAAGACGCCGTCGGTCACGAGCAGCCCGCGGCGGAAGTTGGGCAGGTTCTCGCGGATGACCCGCTCCGCGTCACGGGCATCGCAATGCTCATAAACCATGATCTTGGCGCCCGAGAGGCGAGCCCCGTCGATGATACTGGCGTGGTTGAGCCTATCAGAAAAGATGACGTCCTGCGCGCCTGCGGCCTTGTCGGCGCCGACCAAAGGCGGAATCGCCGACTGGTTGGCCAGAAAGCCGCACTGCACGTACAGTGAATCCTCGACACCCTTGAAGGCCGCCAGGCGCCGTTCGAGCTCGACGTGCAGCGCCTGCGTGCCCGCTATCGAGCGCACCGCTGCCGGGCCGACGCCCCACGTCTCGATCGCCTTTGTCGCTGCCTCTTTCATGCGCGGATGATTCGCCAGGCCGAGGTAGTTGTTGGTGCAAAAGTTGAGCACCCGCCGGCCGTCGACGACCATCCAGCCGTCCGCTGCTGAGCCCATCACCCGCAGGTTGATGAACAACCCGGCCTGCTGCAGGCCGGCCACGTCTTCACGGATGAAATCGAATTTGTCTGTCACGGTTCCTCCTTCGGTAGGTGAGCCCGATCGGGCCCTGTATTTGACTAATCGACCTGGACGCCGGCGTGACCTTCGCCGGCCCGCCGGCACCCATCCCTTACTTGCTGGGCGCCGGCAGGTCAAAGATGCCGGCCCATTCGACCACCCGGCTCCAATTGGGGCGTTCGGTGGCTTCGTCGGTGTAGCGCGGGCTGCGCGGCCCGCTCACGCCGGGGAGCCCAAACTCTTCCAGCTTGCGGCGCGCTCCGCTCAGCAGGCGCTCGACCCAGGATGAGCCCAGCCAGTAGCGCGTGCCCCAGGTGCCCAAATAGGGCACGGCCCACGGCTCGTCATCGAGGCTTGTGCCGGGCCGCCAGTCGGCCGGCCGGATGGTCGCGCCATCTCCGGTGGCATAGTCGACCAGCCCATAGATCCTGATGAGATCGTATTCCTTGGCCTCGGGATAGGTTGCATGCGACCCTCCGGCGACAAATGCCACCGGGTGTGTCCCCTCGCGGCTTACGTCGGGATGATCCCAGGGCTTGGTCAGCCTGGAGTGGTGGCCGACGTAGGTAATGTAGGCAGGTGGCTCGATCGGCTGCCCGGCCTGGTCCTGCTCGAAGAAGAGATACAGGCCCTCCCAGTCGCCCTCATGGTCGTTCATGCCGCCATAGGAGGTTGCCCAGTCGTTGAAGGCATAGAACAGCCAGTACTGCAAGCAGACGTATCTCAAGTCGTGCGTTACCCGGTAGTAGTAGGTGGGGGTGGGGATGCTTGCCCGGCTGCGCGCATAGGCTTCGGCTGCGGCCTGGCCAATCTCCGGGGGAAGGTCGAGGCGAGGCAGATCGGACCTTGACGTGCGCCCCATGGCGATCAGGGACATGACCAGGGGGTTCCACCAGAACAACTGAGTGGCCTTCTGCGTCTTGGGGCTGAGCCAGAGGTAGGCCATCTGGGCAAGCCCCATTTGCCACGACGCTGCGCGGCGCGAGATTCCGGCCAGCGCATCGATCACATCCCGGCCCCATCGCGATGCCACATCCTGGTCGGCCAATGCCGCGGGCACCGACTGGACAAAGACGTCGATGGGCTGTTTCTGTTCGCGCGCCAGGAGATCGACTGTGACCCGGCCACGCTCCACCAGGGGCTCGGGCTGCCCCTTCCTCCGGAGAGTCGAGTAGGCGAGAAACTCGCGCACGGCCATCGGGAAGAAGCGCTCCCCACGCGCAAAGCGCAGGATCGGCAAGTACTTTTCGTGTAGCGCCTGGCCCATCCTCATGCCTCCGCGCGCGCCTCGGCCGCCTCACGCCCCCCTGCAGCCATCGCCCGCGAGTCCGTGGTGACGCACACCGATTTCCCTAGCTGCACGCCTCGGCGCCGGGATAGAGCCGCCCTTCGGCGTGCCTCTTCCCCAGCTTCTCCAGCATGTCCACGGTCATGGCATCGAGGTCGTAAGCCGGCCGCCAGCCCCATTCGTCCCGCGCCGCACGGTCGTCGATCGACCTAGGCCAAGAGTCGGCAATTGCCTGGCGAAAATCGGGCTCGTACGTGCACTCGAAGCCGGAAACGTGCCTTCGGATCGCCGCCGCCAGCTCTCCGGCCGAGAAGCTCATGGCTGCAAGGTTAAAGTCCGCATGGTGCTTGAGCCGTGAGAAGTCGGCCTCCATGAGATCCAGGGTACCCTTGATGCAATCAGGCATGTACATCATAGGTAGCACCGTGTCTTCGCGCACGAAGCAGGTGTACCGGCCCTTCGCCACGGCCTCGTAGTAGATGGCGACCGCATAGTCGGTGGTTCCGCCGCCGGGCAGCGTTTCGGCACTGATGATGCCGGGATAGCGCACCCCTCGGACGTCCACACCGAAGCGCCGCACATAGTAGTCGCACAGAAGCTCGCCGGCGACCTTGGTGACACCGTACATCGTCGTCGGGCGCAGCACCGTCTCCTGGGGCGTGTTGTCGCGGGGCGTGTCTGGGCCGAATGCGGCGATGGAGCTGGGGCAGAAGATGCGGGCCAGGTTCCGCTCGCGAGCCACCTCGAGGACGTTGTAGAGACCGTTGATGTTCACGTCCCAGGCCAGGCCGGGGTTCTTCTCACCGACAGCCGACAGGATGGCCGCCATGTGATAGATGGTGTCGATCTGGTACTTGTCGACAGCCTCCAGCACCGTCTCCTTGCGGCTGACATCGATGAACTCGAAAGGTCCCTCGCACAGCATGGGGCTCGGGCTTGGAGCGGTGACCCGTGGCCACTACATTTTCGGCGCCAAGACGCCGGCGCAGCTCTACCGTCAACTCCGAGCCGATCTGGCCAACAGCTCCGGTGACGAGAACTCTTTTCATCTCTCTTGCTGCCATGGAACGGTCATCTCCTTGAAAGCACCTGTACTATAACACAGCACCAGACATCCGTCAAAGGGCACGGAACTGCCGTTGGCCTGGAGCGCACGATAGAGCCGGTCCTGCCGCTACCCTCCGCGCATCGCAGGCACGTACAACTGCTGGATGTACTCCTTCACCATGCGCCGGGTGCCAAACGCGGCAATGCTGGTGCGCATGGCTTCTTTCATCATGTGCACCCAACCATGAGGCACATCGTCGGCGCCATTGTCGAAGAAGAGCGGCGCCACTTGCTCCTCCAGGAGGCGGTAGAGCGCCTGGCTATCGACCTCGTCCTGCACCTCGGGATTGTCGTACGGTGTCTCTCCGAAGGACCACCCGTTGGCCGACCGGTCCCCGTGTGCCGGCCGGTAGCCCTCGAGCCACCAGCCATCCAGGACGCTCAGGTTCGGCACGCCGTTCATCGCGGCCTTCATCCCGCTGGTGCCGCTCGCCTCGTTGGGCCGGCGCGGATTGTTCAGCCAGACATCCACGCCCTGAACCAAGAAGCGCGCCATATGGATGTCATAGTCCTCCAGGAAAGCGATCCGCCCGCCAAAGTCGGAATCCTGCGCGAACTGGTACACCTGCTGGATGAGATCCTTGCCGCCCCCGTCTGCCGGATGGGACTTGCCGGCAAAGATGAACTGGACCGGCCGCCGCTCGGCGAAGAGGATACGGCGCAGTCGCTGCGGGTCGCGGAAGAGCAAGGTGGCCCGCTTGTAGGTTGCGAAGCGCCGCGCAAAGCCAATGGTCAGGGCTTCGGGATCGAGCAGCACGCCCGAGCCCAGCACCTGGCTCGGCTCCATACCTCCGCTCCGCCAGAGCGAACGGGCTCGCTCGTCGACGTGGGCGAGGAGCTTCGTCTTGAGCTGTTGGTGTGTGGCCCACAGCACACCGTCGGGGATGGCATCGATCGCTTCCCAGAGAGCCTGATCGTCGTGGATCACCTCCCAATCAGGCCCGAGGTAGCGTGCAAAGAGATCCTTGAGCTCTGAAGAGATCCAGCTCGGCACGTGGACGCCATTGGTGATGGCGCGGATGGGCACCTGGTCCACCGGGCGCCCAGGCCATACCCCCTGCCACATCCTGCGCGATACCTCGCCGTGCAACTGGCTGACGCCGTTGCTCTGGCCCGCTGCGCGGAGCGCCAGCACGGTCATGTTGAACCTGCCCTCGTGCTCGCCCAAGGCCATGAACTGCTCCCGGCTCATCCCGATTTCCTGCCAGATCTTGCCAAAGTACTCGTCCATCATGTGGAAGGGGAAAGCATCGTGGCCGGCCGGCACCGGGGTGTGAGTCGTGAAGACCGTGGTGCGCCGCACAGCGGCGAGTGCCTCGTCAAACGGTGTGCCCGCCTGGGTGAGCTCGCGCAGGCGCTCCAGGATCAGGAAGGCAGAATGGCCTTCATTCATGTGCCATGCGGAGGGAGCGATGCCAAGAGCACGAAGAACTCGCACGCCCCCGAGCCCAAGGACCATCTCCTGCCGGATGCGCGTTTCCTGGTCCCCGCCGTACAGACGCGCGGAGAGATCGCGATCCCACGCAGCGTTTTGGGCAACGTTGGTATTCATGAGATAGAGGTTGACACGCCCAACCTTGACCTCCCACACCTGGACATGCACGGGCACACCGCGAAGCGACACCTGGACCAGCAGCGGCTCGCCGCCTGGCGCCAGCACGGGATAGAGGGGCACCTGGTCGTAGTTTAGCGTGTCGTAGATCGCCTGCTGGCGGCCGTCCGGAGGCAAGTGCTGGCGAAAGTAACCCTGGGGATAGAGGAACCCGACGCCCACAAAGGGAAGGCCCAGATCGCTCGCCTCTTTGCAGTGGTCTCCGGAAAGGATTCCGAGCCCACCCGAGTAGATCGGCAGCGACCCGTGCAGGCCGAACTCGGCGGAGAAGTAGGCCACAGGACGGGCGAGATCCGGGTAGTGTCCGGGGAACCATAGGTGCCCATTGGCCAGGTCGGAATCCAGGGCAGCCATCACCTGGTCATAGTGAGCGACGAAACTTGGCGTGGCTGCAAGGCTCTCCAGCCGCTCCGGGCTAACCTGCTGCAACATACGCACAGGGTTGTGCCTGGTGCTTGTCCATAGGGGCTGGCTCAGGGTGCGGAGCAAGTCACGCGCCAAGGGGTGCCAACTCCACCAGAGGTTATCGGCCAGCTCTCCGAGCCGCTCAATCCTCGCAGGGATTCTGACAGCGTTGTCCATCAACCAGTCCTCCTCGACTCAACTGAATCGGACCCATATTACGGGAAAGGCCGTCGCTTGGCAAATGGGATCACAGCACAAGCCCATCCCATAAGCGAGGGACAAGAAACCGCCCCGGGAAGTGGCCCGGGGCGGTCGATTCGGCTCTTCAGGTTACCTATGTGGGCACGTCCGGTCAGCGCTTCGAGGCGCAGTTGATGCACCTCTTGGTGTGAGGGAGGATCGCCAGGCGTGCAGGATCAATGGGCTTTCCACACCTTTCGCAGACGCCGTAATCGCCCTCTTCTGCCTTGCGCAGGGCAGACTCCAGCGACTGGGCCTTTGCCTCCGCACGCTGCTTCAGGGCAAGGCACATCTCCCATTCGTAGATACCGGGATCGCCCTTGCCCAAGCCATACTCGCCCTTGTCTCCCTCAAGGCGCTCGCCAAGGCGGGCGATCTCCGCCAGTGTCTCGTCGAGCTCAAGCTGCAGGCGTTCCTTTAGACCTGGATCTGTGATTGTCATGACAAACCCTTTTCTTACGGTACGTGCCCGGTCACTCGATGTCGGCCCCGGTTGTGCCGACATCGGACGAATCATCCGGCTCGGGTAGAGGAGTATCGAGCACAACTTCGGCCTCACCGGAAACTTCGCGTGCTGCTGCAGTAGGCTGGTCCGGCAACTCGGCTTCCTGCTGGACGTCTGTCTCCTGCACGGTGGCGAGCGTTGCACTGTCCTCCTCGCCCAGTCGAGTCTCCAACAGGACATCTGGTGCGTGGGCGGTCTCGAATGCTTCCGAAGCAACCTCGTCCGGCAGCTCTGCTTCGAAACGATCTTCTGTATCCGGTCGGGTCTCCGGCGCCTCGGGCTCCTCTTCGTGCGGCCTCGGCTGCGGCTTGGTGGCCGGGCGCACCCGCTGCCTGCCGCGGCCCCGGCCCGCCGGCTGCGTGCCGGTCTCCACGGGCTTGCTCGCCCAATCGGCCCACTCTGAGTCGAGCACGCGCTTCAGGCTCAAGCCAAGCCGCTTGCGCCGCAAGTCGATGCGGATGATCCGCAAGAGAAGGAGGTCGCCTCTCCTGACGATGTCACGCGGATGCGTGAGCGGCTCGTCGGTCAGCTCGGACACATGGATGAGGCCTTCTATCGCTTCCTCGATCTGGGCAAAGGCACCAAAGTCCACGACATTGGTTACAACACCCTCGACCAACTGCCCAAGCTCGTACTTGTCTTCGACCAGCGCCCAGGGCTCCGGCTGCAGGCGCTTCAGGCTCAGGCCAATGCGCTTGTTCTCTTCGTCGAGGCTCATGACGTAGACCTCGACTTCGTCGCCCACCCTGAGCACTTCCCTTGGGTGACGCACGCGATGCCAGCTCAGTTCTGAGAGATGTACCAGCCCTTCAGCACCACCCAAATCCACGAACGCACCGAACGCGGCAAGGCTGCTGACCCGCCCTCGCTTTACCTGTCCTTCGCGGAGCTCGCCCATCAACCTCTCGCGCTGCGCCTGACGCCACTCGCGCTCGGCCGCCACTGCCGAGAGGATCAGCCGGCGACTCCGCCGGTCGATCTCGGTCACCTTCACCCTAAGGGTCGGCCCGACCATCTCGGAAAGGCGCCGCAGCCTCTCTTCCTGGTCCAGCCCCTGTGGAAATCCAGGGATCTGTGAAGCGGGAACGAATCCGCGCAGCTCGCCAACCGGCACGACCAAGCCGCCCTTGTTGTAGCCGATGATGGGGACTTCGACGATTTCGCCGCTCTCCGCAAGCTCGGCCGCACGCTGCCAGTCCTTCGTCTGCCTGGCCTGGTAGATGGAGACGACGAGATTGCCCTCCAGCTCCTCGGTTTGGAGAACCAGCACGTCTACGCGGTCGCCCGCGGAGAGCCGGGCGACGGCCTCGGGGCCCATGCGCTGTAGATCGGCGTAGGGGACTATGCCATCCCGCTTGGCATCCAACCCAACAATGATCTCCTGCTCGCCGATCGACAGAATGACGCCGGGCCGGATCTGTCCGCGTTTGGGTTGCTGGTAGTCCCAATCCTGCATTGGCAGGCCGGCCATTTCTGGTGAGCCGGACTGAGGCGAGGACGCAGCCGACGCCTCGCCTGACGTCACGTTCGGGACTGCTTCTTCGTGGTCATTCGAGCCACTTCCGGTCTGGATCGGGTCGATCTCCATACAATCTCCTCGTGACCATTCCTGGAACTCTATCCGCCCTGGCTTCGTCCGGCGATTCGCCACTGCCGATCATCCGTAAGGCCGGGCTATAAGCGACGGATAGGCTAGACCTCGCTGCACAGACAACAAGAGACTCGGCCCCCTGCCCGCTGTAGCTTCCAGGAGGGAAGCCGAGTCACACAATCCGGACGGCCAGACAGCCTGCGGCCAGCCGCGCTGATCTCCTGGAGCACCTGAACGGCCCAATTATACATGAAGGCGTGCGGAGTGTCAACCCTGACAAGTGAACGAGAATGGGTCAGAGTGCACTTGGCGCAAGGGCGGACCCATCCTAGCCAAAGGCGCGGTGCTCCGTCCGTGCGATGATCTCGTCCTGCAGCGCCTTTCCCAGGTCGCAGAAGTAGTCGCTGTAGCCGGCCACGCGCACAATCAGATCCCGGTGCTGTGCGGGATGCATCTGCGCCTCGCGCAGCGTTTCGGCGCTGACCACGTTGAACTGGACGTGGTGGCCGTCCAGCCGAAAGTAGGCCCGGACGAGGTGGACCAGATCCTCAAGCCCGTCGTCTCGGTCCAGCAGTGCCGGCGTGAGCTTTTGGTTCAGCAGAGTTCCACCGGTGCGAGCGTGGTCCATCTTGGCCGCAGAACGGATGACGGCCGTCGGACCGTGCAGGTCCGCCCCCTGCACCGGGGAAATCCCTTCTGAGAGGGGCGTCCCTGCCTGGCGGCCGTCGGGTGTGGCTCCGCATACCGACCCGAAGTAGACGTGGCAGGTCGTCGGCAGCAGGTTGATGTGGTACTGCCCACCCTTGGTATTGGGCCGCCCTTCGATTTCCGAGAAGTAGGCCTCAAAGACAGCGCGCATGGTATCGTCGGCCATGTCATCGTCGTTTCCGTACTTGGGCGTCCGGTGCAGGAGCAACTGGCGCACGCGCTCATGCCCCTCGAAATCACACGCCAGAGCTTCCAGCAGGCCCGGGAGCGAGAATGTCCCACGGTCAAACACATGAACCTGGATTGCGGTCAGGGCATCGGCCATCGTCCCCAGACCAACGCCCTGGATGTAGGTGGTGTTGTAGCGAGCTCCGCCGTCGTGATAGTCCTGACCTGTCGCCACACAGTCGTCGATGAGCAAGCTCAGAAAGGGGGCCGGCATGTGGGCTGCGTACAGCCGCTCGACGACGTTGTTTCCGCGGACCTTGATGTCGACAAAGTGATGCAATTGCACGCGGTAGGCAGCGAAGAGCTCGTCAAACGTCTGAAAGCACGTAGGACGTCCGGTATGGGGTCCGAGCTGCCGCCCTGTACGCGGATCGAGCCCGTCGTTCAGGGCCAGCTCCAGCACCTTGGGCATGTTAAAGTAGCCGGTCAGGTTGTAGTTCTCTTTGCCAAAGGCACCCACTTCGACACAGCCGGAAGAGCCTCCCTGACGGGCGTCGCCGACCGACTTGCCCATGCGGATCAGCTCCTGGACAATCAGATCGCAATTGAAGACGGAAGGCTGACCGAAACCCGTACGGATGATCTGAGCTGCTCGCTTGATAAACCGGTCGGGGTTCTTCTTGCTGACCTGGATGGAGGAGCTGGGCTGCAGCAGCCGCATTTCCTCGATCACGTCCAGGATCAGGTAGGTCAGCTCATTGACTGCATCGCTGCCATCCTCGCGAACCCCGCCCAGGTTGATCTGGGCAAAGTCGGTATAGGTGCCGCTCTCGGCCGCCGTTACGCCCACCTTGGGCGGTGCCGGCTGGTTGTTGAATTTGATCCAGAAGCACTGCAGTAGCTCCTCGGCACGATCTGGAGTAAGCGTGCCTCCTGCCAATCCCTTTTCATAGAAGGGAGTCAGGTGATGGTCCAGGTGCCCAGGACAGAATGCATCCCACGGATTCAGCTCTATCGTCACGCCGAGGTGGACAAACCAGTAGTACTGAAGTGCCTCCCAGAAATCGCGCGGCGGATCTGCAGGCACACGGCGACAGACGGCAGCAATACGCCGCAACTCCTCGGCCCTCTGGCACCTGCCGGCAGCCTGCGCAGCAGCAGCTTGCTCTTCGGCCCGCAGCGCATGGCGCTCCGCGAAACGGATGAGCGCCCCGGCGGCAATGCGCATCGCTCGGAGCTGCTCCTGCTTGCCGTAGGCACCGGGATCACGCAGGTAGTCCAGCTCGAGCAGGGCGCGGTCGATGTCGCGCTGGAAGCCGAGCATCCCCTTCTGATAGATCTTGCCGTCGAGGACGGTGTGGCCGGGGCTACGCTGCTCCATGAACTCGGTGAAAATGCCGGCCTGGTACGCTGCGTGCCACTCTGCCGTCATCTCGGCAAAGATCCGCTCGCGCATCGTGCGGCCCTGCCAGAAGGGGATGATCGTCTGCTCGTAGACGCGCCGCGCCTCGGGGGCCACGCGGAATGGGATCTTTTCCCGGCCGTCCAGGATCTCCAGGTCTTGCAGGGTGTGACAGCAGAGCTCGGGATAGGTGGGCGTCGCCTTGGGTGCCGGGCCCTTCTCCCCCACGATCAGCTCGTCTTCACCCAGGTAGATCGTCTGGTGTTCCAGCAGGTGCTCAAAGGCCCGTGCCCGGCGCACGGGCTCGGACAGCAGCTCGGTATGCTGCCGATAGAACTGGGTGATCAGCTCCGCCCGCTCCGTCGAGATCGCCGGCACTGCCTGGAGGCTCTCGGCGCGCAGCCGCCTTGCCCGCTCGGTCATCGCCATGTCGTAGACCCTACCCTGCTCGCCTCGCCAGACTCACGCACCGACCTTGACCACAAGCTCCTTTGGAAAGTCCGTGAGGATCTCCACGGTGCCTTCCGGGTCGATCCAGACGACATCCTCAATGCGGACTCCGAGCCCCCGCTCGGGGTAGTAGAGCCCCGGCTCGCAGGTGAAGATGTGGCCGGGCTGGATGACCGTCGTGTTGGTGGGGACGTCGCTTGAGGAGGGCTCCTCGTGGATGGCCAACCCGATGCCATGGCTGAGCCCATGCACGTAGCCGTTCTCGGTGCGGCTCTCGGAGCCGATCGTGGGATGGCCTCGGCCCTCGAAGAACTGGCAGGCCATGCGCTGGTAGAGCTTGAGCTCGGTGCCGACCGCATAGGCACCGCTCACGTGCTCCAGGCAGTCGTAGACGTCCTGGTAGAGCCTTTCCGCCTCGGGCGGAGCGTAGCCAAGGCAGAAGGTGCGGGTCATGTCAAAGAAGTAGCCGCCCACCTCGCGTGGATAGATGTCAAAGACAATCGTCTGACCCAGCCGAAGGAGATCCGCCGCGTTTCCATGGTTATGGGGAACGGCCGCATCGCGGCCGATGGCGAAGATGGTGCCCTCCGGTGCCTCCAGCCCCTGCTTGGACAGGAAGCGCCGGATCTCCTGGTGCACCCGGCCAATGGTGAGGGGCGTGCCGTCACGCTGCACCAAGGCATCCTCCTTAACCGCGTGCGACTGCAGGTACTCGATCGTCTCGCCGACCACGGCCACCGTGCGCCGGCCCACCTGCCGGATGCGCCCTGCCTCGGCGACGTCCTTGGTCGCGCGGGCTTGGTCGATCACCGTCTGGGCAAACTCGGCGACGATCTCGATTTCCCTGAGCTGGTCGCTCAAGGCATTCAGCAGGAGCCACGATCGGCCGGCGTCGGCCATGCCGTAGAAGCCGACCTTGCCCCGCACCTCGAGATCGGCGAATATGCGGCGATAGAGCTCAACCTCGGCAGCGAGCTCCGACCCCTTTTCACGGAGGATGGACTGGTAGTCGTACTGACCGACGTTCACCAGCGTTAGGCCACTGGCAGCGGCCTCCTCACGCTCGATGGGGGAGTGAACGAAGGCAGGCACTTCTCCACGACTCTTGATCACGCGGCCGCCGAGCACGTGCGCTCCGTTCACCATATAGAAGAGGGCGGGGTTGCCGCGCATCTGCCCGACCACAACGAGCGCATCCAGCCCACGCTCGGCCATCAGACGATCCAGGTCCTGTTTCATGACGGTTCCTTTCTACGCACTGTCGGACTAGGTGCCAACAACGATACCAGCCAGGGCGCCACGGGCAGGATACCACAGGATCGTTCGGGGGCCAACAGGCTGAACGCAACAGGCCCCGGGGGCGGGTCCCCAGGGCCTGACGAGGTGCCGGAGGCAGGAGGGTCTAGTGCTCCAGAAGCTGATTACACGAGCCATCCGGATTGGCTACGCAGACAGTGACCTTGAAACCCTCGCCAAAGTTCGTCGGGCAGACCGGCTCGCCGTCCTGCACGACCACCAGTTGGTTGCCGCCGCGTGCCGTGACGAATACCCGCTTGTTGATGCCCTCAATCAGGACACCCTCCTGCGGCCTATAGACATCCATGGCGTAGGCGCGGGAGAAGTACTCGGGCCATCCTTTGGAGAGAGTCAGGACCTTGTCCCAGCCGCCATCGAGTGATGAGGTCGTCACAAAGACGTGACCCGAGGTGCCGACGTTGGCATTGACGGCTACCATACGGAGCGGAACTGGCTCGCCATTGGGCATGCGCCGGATCTCGGCCCAGCCGAGGTAGGTGTTGGTGCTGGCATTGACGACGGCTATACGGAAAGTGTCGATGGTCGCCACATACACGAGCTTGCGAAGGGTGTCGACGGCGATGCCATAGGGTCCGGCGCTGTAGACGTCGATGGAAGTGACTGCTCCGGTTCCGCTGATGGCGGAGATGCGGCCGGAGCCATGCAGTGAGACAAAGGCTTTGTTCAGGCCTGTGTCGATCGCGATGTTCGCCGGTTCGCTCCCGACCGTGACGGTCTTTTCCACCGTGTTGGTTGAGCCGTTGATGATGGACACGGTGCCGCTGCCATAGTTGGCGACATAGATCTTGTTGGTGACATTGTTGGCGGCCACGCCATTCGGCAGGCTGCCGACCGAGATGTCTTTCACAAAGGAGTAGGTGCTGGCGCGAATGACACGCACCTTGTTCGAGTTGCGATCGGCCACGTAGATGTAGCCATTCTTGGAGTTGTAGGCGACGCCGTTCGGGCCATCGCCGGCAGAGACGGTCTTGACGACGGCGTAGGTGGTACTGTCGAGGACCGAAAGCGTGTCGCTATCGTGATTCGCGACGTAGATCCGCATTGCGGAGAGGTTGATGGCGATCCCATGAGGGGACGCGCCGACGTCTTTCCTGGCCAGCTCCGTGGGGAAGCAGGCATCGGTCCCGGACTCGATGGCTCGTGCACCCGTGGTTCCCCGTCCCAAGGAGCACCACGAGCATCACGATCAGGCTGCCGTAACGTACAATGTTCCCTCGCATGTTCATTCTCCTTTCTCGCACTGCAAACGAACCAACGTACAACGCGCATGGTGCACAGTGCCCATGCTTATCTCATGGACGCTATGGACAGGCGTCTGGTTCCATTATGCCAGAGTTCGTGCAGTCTCTTTGACAGATCGTAACATACTTGGTAAAATGCCGGCGATCGCAGAAGAGCCTACACAAGCCAATCCCGCTGAATCGAGAGAGCAAGCATGCACTTCGACATCCTTACGCTGTTCCCCGGCCTCTTTGCCGGCGTGTTTGAGGAGTCGATCCTGCGGCGTGCACGCGAGGCAGGGCTGCTGACAGTCACCATCCACAACATCCGGGAGTATGCGCAGGGCCGCCACCAGGTCACCGACGATACCCCCTATGGCGGTGGCGGCGGCATGATCATGAAGGCCGAGCCAATCGTCGCTGCGGTGGAGGGAGTTTTGGGAGAAGAGACGGGCCGCACCTCGGTGATCCTGCTCACCCCGAGTGGGCGCACCTTTACGCAGGCTGTGGCTCGGGAGCTGGCACGCAAGCCAAGGCTGCTCTTGATCTGCGGGCGCTATGAAGGGATCGACGAGCGAGTGCAGCAGTGCCTGGCTGCGGACGAGATATCGATTGGAGACTTTGTCCTGGCCGGCGGCGAGATTCCGGCGATGGTCATCGTGGAGGCAGTGACTCGCCTGATCCCCGGGGCGCTGGGCGAGCCATCCGCCCCGTTCGAGGATTCGTATGCGGAGGGGCTGCTGGAGTATCCTCACTACACGCGCCCGCTCAGGTTCCGCGGCTTGCCTGTTCCACCGGTGCTGCTTTCGGGCCACCACGCCGAGATCGTGCGCTGGCGCAGGCAGCAGGCGCTGCGCCGTACCTGGCTACGACGGGCCGACCTGCTCGCACACGCCACGCTGACTGCCGAGGATCGGGCCTTCCTGCACCGCCTGGCGGAGGAAGATCACCCCCCCACGCCGCCGGAGGAGTTCCTCCAAGAGACGGACGAGCCAGCGGAGTGATCTCGGCCCCCTGCCCGGTGGCCCACGGATCTTAGCGGTTAAGTTGCGTTTCTAGTCGATTTGTGCTAGTATGCAGCTGTTTGTGATTCCATTGCAGGGCCTTTGACAGACACGCCGGAGGAAGGTACGAGCACAAGGACGAGCACAAAGCGGCAGGCAGCCGACGTCAAGCCAGACCGCCTCCTATTGATCCTGATCTCGGCAGCGATAGTGCTGCTCGCGGCAGCGGCCGCGATTGGAGTGGACTACTGGAGGAGCGCCAGCGCCGACCAGAACGAGGCCCAGGCGGCGCTTTACCAGCCTGCGGCGACCGCAACGCCGGCGGCCGAGCCCGCCGGCGCGGCTGAGAGCGTGCCCTCCCCCACGGAGCCACCTCAGCCGACGCCCGTCCCGACAGAGACCCCGTCCGGTGACGTGACACCGCCTGTCTGCGTCCCCCCAGACGACTGGACAATCTACGTGGTCCAGCCAGGCAACACCCTATACTCGCTGGGCGAGCGTTTTGGAAGCGACGTCGAGGCGCTGATGCGGGTGAACTGCCTGAACACGACGACCATATTCATCGACCAACGGCTCTATGTGCCGGGGCAGGTGTCGGCCATTGCCACGCCGACGCCCTTCCCGACCGTTTCCACCTCGAACGCAGCGCAGCCCGGCGTGCCTGACGCCGGAGTAGGCCTGCCGGCGGAAGCCACACCAGTCGCTGCTCCTGGAGTCCCGGGCGCACTTGACGTCAAGATCCCACAGCAGAACCTCAATATCGTCCTGTTGGGCTCCGACAAGCGGCCCAACAGCGGGGCCTGGCGGACCGACAGCATGATCATCGTCTCGGTTGACCTGGAGAACGAGCTAGTCCGCCTGCTGTCGATCCCGCGTGACTTGTGGGTCTATATCCCGGGGCATGGCCACAACCGGATCAACACGGCGGACCTATGGGGCGAGCTTGCCAAAAAGGGAAACGGCCCCGAGCGGGTCAAGCAGACGATCCAGTACAACCTGGGCATTCCCATCCACTACTACGTGCGAGTGGATTTCAAGGGGTTCATGAAGATCATCGACACGGTCGGTGGAGTGGACATCGACGTCGAGTGCCCACTGCCCGACATCGACCTGACGGCCGGAATGCACCACATGAGTGGCCAGGAAGCGCTGCGCTACTCACGATCGCGCTACAGCACGAACGACTTTGACCGAGGGCGCCGGCAGCGCAAAGTGCTCATGGCACTCTGGGAACAGGCACTGACACTCGACCTGATCCCGAAGATACCGACCCTTTGGAAGCAACTGTCGGACAACTACCAGACGGACCTACCTCTGAGCCAAGTGATCAACCTGGCTTACGTGGGAGCCCGGCTCAAGCCGCAGCGGATCCTCAACCGCGCCATCGGGGCGGGGCAGGTGCAATCGTGGATCACGCCGGAGGGTGCTGCTGTCCTCCTTCCCCAGACCGACAAGATACGGGCGCTGATAGAGAGCTACTACAATGGCGTTGCCGCAGAGAGCCTGGACACCGCCGAAAAGGTGCGCGTCCAAGTTCTGAACGGATCGCAGCGGAAAGATGCCCAGGAACTTGCGGGCGCGGCGCTGCGCTGGGGTGGCTTCCAGGTGACAGGGACGGGAGCAACAGAGAAGAGAGACCAAGCAGTGTCTCAGATTCTGTACTTCTCGGGCAGCCGGCCGGCTGCCGACGAAGTGGCACAGATGCTCGGCCTACCCCCGACGGCGATCCAGGACATGACGACCGTGGAGGGCCTGCCCAACTCCGGGCCGGCCGTGGATATCCAGGTCATTCTCGGCCGCGACTACGATCCCTGTAAGCGCTAGACTGGGCTCTGCGCTGCCGAGGGCCTTCGGGCTGAGCTAGGCCGCACCGGCCGACCGTCACCCCCCGAGGGTTTCTCCCTCTGGCTCGACGTGGACAAGCACGCGGCAGATGCCCGGAATACCCGCCTGAATCGCTTTTTCCACCTGGTCGGCAAGGTCGTGTGCGTCGGACACGGGGAGGTCTGGATCGGCGACGCAATCCATGGCAATATCGTAGCCGTCGGGACATGGACGCACATGCAGGCGCGTGACTCCACGCAGCCCCGAAATCCCCTCAAGGATGGCTTCGATCTGCTTCCGCATGGCACGCTCTGCCTCAGGCCCCATCTCCTCAACCGGTGCCACCGGCGCCGCCAGCGGCTCGATGTGGCTGTGGATGTCGAGCACCTGCGGCAGCTCCTCACGGACGGCCAGTTCCAGCCGGCTGACGCGATCATGTGCCTGCACCAGGGTCAGATCGGCCGGCACCTCCACATGCAAATCCAGGAACCAGCGCCCGTGTATCTCGTGGGCGTGGACGTAGTGGGTGCGCAAGCCATACCGAGCCGCAATCGCGCTGACGGTCTGCGTGAGGCTCTCGCCCGTCTGGCGCACCGGATCCACATGGACCACTACGTCGCCCCTGGTCACCACACCGTTCAGACGCTTTTCGACCTCCGTGGCGATCTGGTGGGCCTCCTCCAACGACGTGCTGCGATCTACAAGGACCGTGATCTCGACAAACTGCGAGGCCCCGGCCTGACGCACGCGGACCGGGCCAACGCTCTGGACGCCGGACACCGACTTGGCCTCGGCCACGAGCTGCGTAGTCAGCCCAGCGGGAGCCACGTCCAGGAGGACCTTGATTGCTCGCTTTCCCAACTGGAGGCTGACGTACACGACGATGCAGGCCACGACCAACGCGGCGACTGAGTCACCCTTTTCCAGGAACGCCCACCGCGACCCAAGCTGCTCACTGAGGACAACCAATATCAGGCCAACGATGACGACCGAGGAGCTCCAAATGTCGGTCGAAAAGTGGAGTGCGTCGGCTTCTAGGGCTTGGCTGTTGTGTTTGCGCGCTGCCCGATACAGGATCCGGGAGCGCGTAATGTCCACGACAATCGAGATGGTCATCACTGCAAACGACCAAACGCTGACCTCTATGGGCTTTGGCCGGAAGAAGAGCCGCTGAACGGCCTCATAGATGATCCAGACGCAGGTGATGAGGAGAAGAAGCGTCTCTATCAACGCGGAGAGGTTCTCGACCTTGCCGTAGCCGAAGTGGTGCCGCTCGTCGGGAGGGCGGTCGGAGATGCGCACGGCAAAGAAGGTGACCAGGGCAGCGACCAGGTCCAACCCCGAGTGCGCTGCCTCGGCCAGGATACCCAGGCTGCCCGTCAGTATGCCCACAACTAGCTTGAGGCCGGTGAGCAGCACGGCCGCGACGACCGAAGTGAACGCGGCGTAGCGTTTTTCCCTGGTGGCCTGACGAGCCAGATCGGACTCCGTTGTCATGTGGTGCCACACCTCCCTGGAATGCGCCCTCGGCAAGAGCCGAAGCACGATAGCACGTCTCTGGTCGCCTGTCAAAGCAGAGAGTGGCCAGAAGACGACGTCGCCAGGAGCGCGGAATCTCTATTGACAACGTGGCGGGTCTGAGGTACACTTATCTCAGCGGTGCAGATCCCGTGCGGGAAGCTGATCGCGGAGCAATGGTGCGCCGGAGCGAACCTTCCCATCGGGACCGGGCACACAGAGCGGCAAGCGCGCCGTCCTGTTGTTGTGCGGAGGAAGGAGGCTCAGAACGATGGAAAGGCAGAAACTTCGTAGACTGGCAGAGTCCCAGGGCGACAGGCCGGCCGCCAGACGCCTACCGCGGATCCTGGCGCTCTTGACCGTGGCAGCGATGACGCTGCTCCCGATGCTCGCGTGCAGTGTGCAGCTGCGCAATCCGACGCCGGACACGAACGCGACGGCCCAGGCCCTGGCGCAGCAATGGACCACGCAAACCGCCCAGGCAGGGGCAGGGCGGCCAAGCGCCACGCCGAGTGCCAGCCCAGAGAGCGTACCGCTTTCCGACACCCCGACCCAGAGCCCAACCCTGGCTGCCGTCACCGACGTCTGGACGGCTACGGCGACGGCCACCGGCACCTCGAGTGCAACGCCGACGCAGACGCCGACAGCCACTTACACGCCCACTCCAGCACCCACGCCCACGCCTACCCGCACCCCTACTCCCACTCCTACCCCCACGCCGTCGCTGCCTCCGTGCCCAATCCTCGTCGATCCCGATCTCGCGCCCGCCTGGGAGAGGGCCAAGCTGGGCTGCCCCACCGCCGGCGCGGCTGTGAAATGGGCTGCGTGGGAGCCCTTCCAGCACGGCTCCATGCTCTGGCGCAGCGACAACGACTGGGCGTATGTATTCTACTGGCAAGGCGGATCCAACCAGAATGCCGGAGATTGGGCCACAGGCGGCGAAGGCTGGCGCTGGGACGGCATCACCAACCCTCCCCCTCTGACCCCACCCACAGGGCTCTTTGAACCAGTTCGTGGTTTCGGCTTTGTCTGGTACTACAAGCTGGGTGGGCAGACCGGCCAGCTCGGCTGGGCAAC
Organism: uncultured Chloroflexia bacterium; assembly: GCA_963701775.1. Lineage (GTDB taxonomy): Bacteria > Chloroflexota > Anaerolineae > JAAYZQ01 > JAAYZQ01 > DAOQVR01. The sequence goes on along the minus strand of CAVPBH010000012.1, from coordinate 25,236 downwards.
AGACGTCGAGAAAGGCTTCTGCGCCGGGCTGCAGCCATTCGAGCGCGGCTTCATTCTCAGCTCGCGCAGCATACCGCAATGCCAGGACGCCTCGGGCAAATGGTGGTCGCCAGCCCCCGGGTTGCCTCCATTGCTCCTGAGCCTAGGCGAGGACGGAAGCTGGAAGCGATACTAGGACACGGGGGCAGGCAGATTCATCTTCGCGGGGTGCCAGCAGGCGCCGAAAGGTTAGGGCTGCGGAGCGTGACCTGCCCGCCGCCCGGCACATCCAGACGGTAGCGGCATTTCTGGCGGTCGCCCTGCCGATACATGTCGTTGTCGGGCGGCAGATCGACAATCCCGACGAGCGTCGCACCGGCCAACTCACAGGTCCGCCGCGAGGCGTGGTTATCGGGGTTACAGGTGATCCAGATGGGGCCGAGCCCGTGCCGACGCGCCAGCGGCACGAGGAGGCGAACCGCGCGCGCGGCATAGTAATGTCCACGGTGAAAGGGCTCGACGCCGTAGCCAACATGGCCGGCATACAGCACAATGTCGTCGGTGTTGCCGATCCGCAGCTCAATCGAGCCCAGCTCCTCGCCATCGCGCACGCGGGTCATCAGGAAGCGATAGGCCGGCACCTTCCCCTTGGCCGGATCGCCCCAATACCTCTCGTACAGCACCAGCACCAAGTCGCCATCGACGAGCCGGCCCGGATCGTGGAACTTGAACACGTTTTCCCTAGACGGTGAAGCCACCCCGACCAGGCCGCAAGAAATCAGAGGCCTGCCCGGGCCATGGGGGGTTGGCCGAGCTCTCTACCCGCAGCCGCTCCGATGAGGGCCATGTGCTCGTCCAAGACAGACCTGGCATGCTCGATGAGGGCCGGCATCAAGGGTCCAGACGGGCCGTTTGGCTGCAATTGAGCGGCCGTGACAGGCTGCCCAAAAGTGACGTCGGGGACGAGTGGCTCCCGGCGGCGGAGCAGGGCCTGCCGGATGATCATGAGGAACTCGGCCAGCAACTGCTTTTCTCGGCTTCCCCTGCGCCGGCGCACCAATGGGTGTTTGAGCCAGCGCGGCTCAAGAACTCCGCTGATGATGGTAACCTGTAACCTGGATTCGGGCACGCGGCGGAGAAGGAGCTCGAGGCTGGGCGACCAACCATCCAAGTCCTCCCGGGCTCCGGGCAAGATGGCCGGATTCGGGCTCTACGTGGCCACCCGGCATGATGAGCACGGAGCCCCCGGTCTCCATGTGCCGGATCGCCTCTCGCACAGGCTTCATCCGCTCTCCCTCGCCCGGGCGGGGAACGTAGATTAGGTGCTGCTTGCCGCATGGGAAGCGACGGAGGATGGGTTGGCCCGTGGCAAAGACCTTTATGTCGCCTCGAGGCATCTGCGAAAGGGCGGCAAGCCCGTCCACGGCGCCCGGGTGATTGCAGGCGAAGATCAATGGCCCCTCGGAAGGAACCCTGTCGACACCGTGCGCGCGAACGCCTGCCACCAGGCGAGCCAAGAGCACCTGAGCTGCGTCGCGGGTTCCCTTCTCAGTGACCAGCCGGTCGAATTCGGCCAGCCACTCGGCAAAGCGCATGGCAGGCAGGTGCACGATTGGCCCGATGATCTTGCGGGCGAGGCCCTTGGACGAAAAGCCAAGGGCAACGGCAATCTCGTCGGTCAGGTCGCGCCTCAGCCGGTCTGCGAGGTCTTCTGATGCTGTCTCAACCATGTCTGCCACCCTTGACCGATTATAGTCATCGGCCAATCCAAGTCAAGTGCACGCGCAGGGAGCGCAAAGAGAACCCGGCAGCGTCTTGGCCCCGGTCACTCGGTGGCCGGGTGCAGTTGACGCGCCACCGTCCGCTGGCTATAATGGCCGCCAGAGAAGTGACCATGCCGACGAACCTTCCGCCCGACTACTTTGCCGTCGAGAGGCGCTTCCGGTTGGCCGAGTCGACGGAAGACAAGATCGCCCTACTCGAGGAGATGCTCGGAACGATCCCCAAACACAAGGGGACCGACCATCTCCGCGCGGACCTGCGCCGCAAGCTCTCGAGGCTGAAGCAAGAAACGCAATCGAAGAAAAGCGCCAGCCGCCACGCCTCCAGCTATCACGTGACCCCGGAAGGGGCAGGGCAGGCCGTGCTTGTCGGACCCACCAACGTGGGCAAGTCGGCGCTTCTTAGGGCACTGACCAACACTGAGCCGGAGGTATCGGACGGGCCCTTCACCACATGGGAGCCAATGCCCGGTATGATGGTTTTCGACGAGATCCAGATCCAGTTGATCGACACTCCGCCGCTGAATCCCGACTTTGTGGAACCCGGTCTCTTTGACCTCATGCGGCGAGTGGGTGTCATCCTGCTGGTGCTCGACATCCAGACAGATCCGCTTCAGCAGCTTGCCGATGCGAGCGCCCTGATCGAAGAGCACCGCCTGGCGCCGCGCCACCGGGAGGGGAGATACCCCGAGGAGAACCGCATCACGTACAAGCCGTTCCTGGTGCTGGCCAACAAGTGCGACGACGAAGCGAGTGACGAGGAGTATGGCATCTTCCTAGAGCTGCTGGAGGAGCCCTGGCCTGTGCTTGCCGTTTCGGCGGAGTCTGGCCGTAACCTGCACCTGCTAAGGAAACAGGTGTTTGACTTGCTGGAGATCATCCGCGTCTTTTCCAAGGCACCGGGCAAGGACCCCGACCGGAATGCTCCCTTTGTGCTGCCCAAAGGGAGCACAGTCGAGTACCTCGCCGGCCGGGTCCACCGTGACTTTTACGAGCACCTCAAGCAGGCACGGGTGTGGGGAAGCGCCGAGTTCAAGGGACAACTGGTCGGGCGCGACTATGTCCTCCACGACAGAGACATAGTCGAGCTACGCGCGTAAAGCTAGCATGCACTATTCTACAGGAGAGACCATGAAGAACCGATGGGCATTCACGACACTGATAGCTGTGGCAGTCTTTCTTGCCGCCTGTGGCGGCGACGCTGCCACACCAGCCCCTACTGCGGTACCGATCACCTCGCCCTTTGGTGGGTTCAAGATCACATCGCCCGTAGCCCTCACTGAGACCTCCAAGACCGTCGAGACCAACATCGGCACTCTCGAGATCACCACTTTGCAAGGCAAGAGCGGCGGGCTTGACTACTCGGTTGTGTATGCCGACTATCCCGCCAAGTACGCCGCGGTGGAAGCAGCCACGTTCCTTGCGGCCGTACGCGACGAGCAGGTCACAGGCCTGGGGGGCGCCCTCCTATCGGAGGGCAATCTCACATTGGCCGGCATCGTGGGGCGAGAGATCCAAATCAGTGCCGAGCTGGAAGACGGCACGAAGGCAATCCACCGGAGCCGGCTCTACTGGGTGCCCACGCGCCTCTACATGGTTGCAGTCCTGGCCCCGGAGGAGCGTGTCAACGAGGCGGCGGTCGTCGACTTCCTGGACTCGTTCCAATTGACCAATCGAGCGTACTAGCCCCGGGGCAGCGGACTAGGCAAAGAGCTCGACCTGGAAGGCTTGAGGTCCTCGCGATGTGTCCATCACTTCGTAGAGGACCTCGTGGCCTTCGTCCAGCGGGGGAAGGGGCTGGCCCTCAAGCAATAGGAGGCCGTCCCTGTGGAAGAAGGTATCCTTGCCGGCATCATCGGTGATGAAGCCATAGCCCTTTTCGGGGCTGAACCACTTGACGCGCCCGTGCAGCTTGCCCCGGTACCGGACACGCTGCGTGCAGGTCACGCACGTGTCGGGGACCTTTTCTCCCTGTTCCGCCGCTTTGCGTTGCTTCTCCACGGTCAGGATGAACTGCTTTCCACACTCGCGACAAGTGACTTGAGTGTCACGAAACGTCGATATCATGCCAATCTCCTTGGGTTGCGGACTGGTGAGGTGCCTTAAGGCGTCCTGGTCGGTTTGCGCTTGGCCGCCGTCTTCTTGGTACTTGCCTTCTCGACCGGATCGAGCGGAAGCGGCATCTGCTCCGCCTCTTCACGCCCCTTGCGCGGAGTTCCGGCAGGCTTCTTCGCCGCACCTTCTTTCTGCTTCCCGGCGGCGGGGGCCGGAGGCGTAGTCTTCGTGGCCGGCTTGCTTGCAGGCTTTTTCGGCGCCGGCTTGGTAGCGCCTTCCGGCGCCCCTTGCGCCTTCTTGGTGCGTGATGCCTTGGCCTTGGCCGAGACCGCGCTTCCTGCCTTCTTGGTGGCTGGTTCCTTGGACTTGGCCGAGGCCGCGCCGGCTTTCTTCTTGCCTGCCGGTGCCTTGACCGAGCTCTCCGATGTCCCAGCGGCAACGAGGGCCTTCTTGTTCTTTTCAGTGCGCTGCGCACTGGGATGCGGGGGAGCCTTCTTGCTGCCTGCCCCTTCCAGCACGGTCAGCCGGGTGGGCAGTCCGTGCTTGTCCGGCTCGAAGTAGGGCACGGCACCGCCCTGCGGCGTGCTGGAGCCTGCTACTGCACGTCCCGCCGGAAGGACAGCCGCCACGGCAACCGTGAACACGTTGCCTTTCATCGTAGCCAGAACCAGATCCTGCTCTTCGGCAGCCAGTGCCGCCACCGCCAGGAGGCCGGTCCTGGCCGTGCACCTGGCAGCCTGCACGCCACTGCCGTAGCGCTTTTGCAGCGGGAAGAGCTCGACAAGGGTTCGCTTACCGAAGCCGGCGTCGGTGAAGGTGACAACGAAGGCTCCAGCGCGATAGGTGCCCATGCCTACCACCGCATCGTTCTGTTCCAGCTTGACGGCGAGGACGCCCGCCGCCGGCAGCCCCATGGGTCGCACCTCGGCCTCGGCAAAGCGGATCGCCTGAGCCTGGCGGGTGACCAAGACCAGCTCCTGTGAGCCATCCGTAGCTTCCACCCAGCCCAGCTCGTCGCCCTCGTCCAGGCCGATGACGACGGCCGGCCCCCGGCCGGCGGCCGAAACAAGGTCATCGCGCGCAACACGCTTGATCCGGCCCTGCCGCGTCGCCAGGACGACAAACGACTCAGGGGCAGGCTCAGCGCTGCCCGTTCCTTCCAGGGGCGGCGATGCATGATGGATCACCAGCCCCACGAGCTTCTCTGTCGTCTCCAGCGAGGTCACACTGGCCAGCGGGACGGATTGACCGTCGGGCACTTGGTGCAACGGGACCAGGACTGCCTTGCCGCTGGCGGTGAACAGCAGCGCATCGTCTCGCGTATTGGCCCGCGCATGCGCCAGCGGTGCAGCCTTGAAGGGACCGCGCGGGACGGAGGCGGTCATGCTCAGTTGACCATCTTGCCACAGAGTGAGTGCAATATCCTGCGCCTGCACGAGGTCGCGGGCAGTGTGGTGTCCTCTCTCCCGGTCGGCAATGCGGGTGCGGCGCGCGTCACCGTACTTGGCCTTGAGGGCCAGAAGCTCATCCCGAATCACGCCCCGGATCTTGGCAGGGCTCTTGAGCAGATCGGTCAGGGATTTGATCTCGGCAAGCTTTTCCTTGTACTCGTCGGCGATCTTGCGGCGCTCCAGGGCAACCAGCCGCTTCAGCGGCATCTCGAGGATGGCATCTGCCTGTATTTCGGTCAGTTTGAGGCGATCGACCAGGTTCTTGCGCGCCGTGTCGGTCGTCTGCGAGCCACGAATGATGCGCACCACCTCGTCGATGTTGTCCAGGGCCTTGAGCAACCCCTCAAGGATGTGTGCCCTTGCCTTGGCCTTCTCCAGGAGGTAGCGGCTGCGCCGGGCCACGATTTCCTGGCGGTGCTCCAGGTAGAGGACAAGGACACGCTTCAGCGGCAGGAGCCGAGGCTCTCCACCTACCAGCGCAAGCATGTGCAGGCCGAAGGTGGTCTGCATCGGTGTCAGCTTGAAAAGCTGGGAGAGGATATCGCGCGGCTCCACTGTGCGGGTCAGCTCGATGCAGATGCGCATCCCCTGGCGATCGGACTCGTCGCGCAGGTCGGCGACGCCTTCGAGCTTGCCGTCGCGCACAAGCTCCGCAATGCGCTCGATCAGCCGCGTCTTGTTCACCTGGTACGGAAGCTCCGTGACGACGATGCGACTGCGATTGCGCGTCATCTCCTCGATGAACACGTGGGCCTGGACGGTCAGGTGACCTTTGCCCAGCGCATAGGCGTTGCGGATCAAGTCGATGCGGTCGCCGTCGCCCTCGTCGGCATAGCGATAGATCACGCCGCCGGTGGGAAAGTCCGGCCCCTGCACGAAGCGCGTGAGATCCTCGACCGTTATGTCATCCAGGCTGTAGTAATGGTCGATCAGGTAGACGAGGGCATCGACCACTTCCCCCAGGTTGTGGGGTGGGATGTTGGTGGTCATGCCGACGGCAATGCCCGACGTGCCGTTGACCAACAGGTTGGGCACGAGCGCGGGCAGAACGGACGGCTCGGTCAGGGTTGCATCAAAGTTGGGTACCCAGTCGACGGTCTCCTTTTCCAGGTCGAGCAGGAGCTGCTCGGCTATGGTTGCGAGACGGGCTTCGGTGTAGCGCATGGCAGCGGGGCTATCGCCGTCGATGGAGCCAAAGTTGCCCTGGCCGTCCACGAGCATGTAGCGGAGGCTAAAGTCCTGTGCCATGCGCGCCATCGTCTCGTAGACCGCCGCGTCTCCGTGGGGATGGTACTTGCCCAGGACCTCTCCGACGATGCGTGCGCTCTTCTTGTACGGTTTGTCGGAGCTGATGCCCATGTCGTGCATGGCGTAGAGGATCCGACGCTGCACGGGCTTGAGCCCATCGCGCACATCGGGCAATGCGCGCGACACGATCACGCTCATGGCGTAATCCAGGTAGGCGCCCTGCATCTCGTGATCGATATCAACCTGGCGGACTGTACCGATTTCCATAGTCGCCTTCCGAACGTGACCAGTCCCGGGTGGGCTGCCCTGGGCACCGGCTGCTGCGCGGCACCCGGCCCTGGGCGCACACCTAATATACGCGAGAAGACGGGCCTTGTCAAAGATGCGTTCAGGGCTTCCGGAACTCGGAAGGGAGCACAGCTGTTGACGGTGAGTGGGTACCGTGCTATCCTCAGGGGGAGGAGAGGTCGCATGAAAGTCATTGTACGCCCCCCCGGGGAGAGCTATGCTCGCGCTCTCAGTGCGCAGGTGCCACGGCCTGCCATCGACATGGACCGGGCACGCCGGCAGCACGCCGAGTACTGCGTCGCGCTGCGAGCGGTCGGGGTCGAGGTGCTGGAGCTGCCGCCCGAAGAGGCGTTCCCCGACGCATGCTTTGTGCAAGATTGCGCCGTGATCTGGCGTGGAACGGCGGTCATGGCCCGCCTTGGCGCGGCAAGCCGCCGGGGAGAGCAGGCCAGCGTCCGGCTGGCACTGGAGACGCTGCAAGCCCTTAGGACTTCCGAGGTTGAGCCTCCCGGCACGCTGGAAGGGGGCGACGTTCTGGTGATGGGATCACGGCTGGTTGTTGGGCTGTCGGCCCGCACGAACAGGGCAGGCCTGGCCCAACTGCGTGACCGGCTGGAAATGGAGGGGCTACCGTCGAAGGACTTGCCGTGCCGGAGGGGCTGCACCTGCTCAGCGGAATCACCTACCTGGGCCGCGGGATAGTCCTTGCCTCTGACCTATACGCCGGCAGGCCAGCCTTCGCCGGGATGGAGGTTGTCCGCGTCCCGGCCGAGGAAGCCTACGCGGCGAACGCGCTCGGACTTGGCAGCGCCGTCGTCGTGCCCGCAGGCTACCCGCACACCGCCAAGCTGATCGGCGAGCGTGGCTTTGAGGTCCTTCCGGTGGATCTGAGTGAGTTCGCCAAGGCAGACGGCGGCGCGACCTGCCTGGCGCTTGTTGTGGAACCGGCCGATTAGCCGGCGCGCACGACGGCGAGGACGGCGCCGGCAATCTCCTCGGGTACCTCCTCCTGCAGGAAGTGACCGGCCTGCGTCTCTACCACCTCCGCAGCCGGAAAGAGCCGCCGCATGGCCTTGAGCCCTCGGCCAAGGATCGGATCTCGGGTACCCCAGACCAGGCCGACAGGGCGGCAGAAGGAGCCTGCCCACGCCTCCACCTCGCGCAGCGCGGGCACGCTGGGGTGATCCAAGCCCTGCGGCACCATCCGCGCCAGGGCGAGCGGGGCTACCCGGTCGCGAAAGCGGCGCAGCGGGTAGCGATAGGCCCGCTTCTCGGCCCGGCCGATGCTTCGCCGGTCTCCCTGTACGCGGTCGAGGATGAAGAGCGGGAAGCCGAAGGCCCGGAAGGCCAGGGTGCTGATGATGGGCATGTAAGCCAGCCTGTGAAACGAGGATAGGGGCCCGGCGTGCCGCGGCGCAATAAGGCTGGTATTGGCAAAGACGGCGCCGGCCACTTTCTCCGGCTCGCGCGCGGCGAGTAGGCCGAGAATCGGGCCGCCCCAGTCCTGCCCGACGATGACTACCTTCTCCAGGCCAAGCGCTTCGACCAGCCCGGCCACCTGCCCGGCGTGGAAGTCCGGGGTGTGCACCATGGGATCGCGCGGCTTGTCGCTGAGCCCAAGGCCCACTAGATCAGGCGCAATGACCCGAAGGCCGGCATCGAGCAGGTGCGGGATCACTCTGCGCCAGAGGAACGACCAGGTTGGATTGCCGTGCTGGAGGAGGACCGCCGGCCCTTCGCCCGCGTCGATGAAGTGAAGGGCGTAGGCTTGCCCACGGTAGATGCGCCGCGGAAAAGGAAGGGACTCTTCCAGCCAGACCGGTAACGGTGGCGCGGTTTCGAACATGGGCTCCCTCCTCGCCTGGGTCTATAGGCGACCTGCTACTCCTGCTTGTTTAGAAAGCGCTTGATCACAGTTATGTCATCGTGAAGCTGCACCTGGTCCCCTGTCCTCAGGCCCGAGAGCGGCTTCGAGGCCCAGGCGCGGTTTTCGAGCTGGAAGATGCCCAGCCGCTCGCCCAGCGCAGCGTATGCCTTCTGCACGAAAGCGAGACCGGTGAGCCGCCCTTCGCTATCGATGGAGCAGCTCGTGACCGTACCAACTACGCGCCCTTTCCGGCTGACGACGACATCACCCTGGCGGGGCAGGCGCGCCCGCTCCTCGTCAAAGCGGAATCGAATCAGGCGAGCATCGCGGCCCCGCTCGCGAGCCATATAGGCCTCCTTGCCGACGAAGAAGGGCTTATAGAGCTTGACGTATGCAGGGAAACCGGCATCGGCCGGGTTGAGGTCGAGCGGCCCAGCAAGCTCGTGCCCATAGAGCGGCAGGCCGGCTTCGATGCGCAGGCTGTCCCGTGCTGCCAGGCCACAAGGCCGCAGGCCAAAGGACTTGCCCGCCTCAGAGAGTGCCTGCCACAGGGCTGCGGCTGCCGCTGGGTGGACAAAGATCTCGAACGCCATCGGCTCGCCGGTGTATCCGGTTCGAGAGAGGTAGAGGTCGAAACCGGCCATGCGCGCATGTACGATCTGGTTGCGCTTTGACTCCAGGATGCGCTCACGCAGCGGATCGCGCTCCGAGATCAGGGACAGCAGGACGTCGCGCGAGCGTGGCCCTTGCAGGGCAAGCTGCATGCGCATCCCGCTCCCCCTTGCCGGGTCTCGCATGTCGCGGATGATCACGCAACTGGTCCCGAGGGCGTGGGACCAGGGCCGGCGCCCGTCGATCTGCACGCGCCCTTCCCGGACGGCGGTCAACCAGGCCAGGGCCTTGTCGTTGTTCGACGCGTTGACCACCATCCAATAGTGGTCCGGCTCCAGGCGATAGACATAGACGTCGTCAAGCACGCGCCCCTCAGCATCCAGGAGAAAAGAGTACTGGGCCTCTCCTTTGCCAAGGAGGGTTACGTCGTTGGTGGTGACGGTGGTGAGGAAGAGGTGCACGTTCTCGCCGCTGAACTCCAAGAGGCCCATGTGGCCGACGTCAAAGAGGCCGGCAGCCTGGCGCACTGCCAGGTGCTCTTCCTGGACAGAGCTATACTGGACAGGCATAGCCCAACCGGCAAAGGGAATCATCCTGGCCCCGGCGGCCAGGTGTGTCTCGTACAGCGTGGTCTGCCGTTGGGGCGGGGTGACTCCGCCGCTGCTAGACGTTCCTTCTTCGGACTCTGCCGGCTCCGCCCACGTGAAGGCCGGGAGAGCCTGCAATCCACCCGGCGCATCGGCGCGCGCCTTCTGGCCAATCCAATAGGGCTTGTGAAAGGCCCAGCCGGTGGTCTCGTCATCAAAGGCACCAGCGACCGGCAAAGGCTCAGGCCACTCCTCGGCTAGCCTGTGGCTCAGCCTCCGGACCACTACGGGGCCGGGCGCCAGGGCATAGGTATCCTCGGCATCCATGTGGACAAAGCCATCCGACAGCGAGCGCAGCCAGTGAGCGACGCGCGGTTCGCAGGCTTTGGGCACGAGCAACTGCAGCAAGTCGGTCACCTGTCCCGGACGCTTCAGCACCCCAGGGCTCATGAGGTCGCCGCTCGGCTCCAAGATCCAGGTCGGCTGGCACGCCCCCGCCTCCAGCGCATAGACGTCGTTGGTCATGGCCACGTTGCAGAAGCCACGTGCATGGAAGCCGCTGATTTCAATCACGTCCGAGTCGCCGCCGGGATCGGAGGTTGGCTTGAACATGAAATAGTGGTGCGGATAGCCGCTGGGACTGTAGTCGCAGGCGAGGTCCATCGAGCACGCTAGCTGGACGACATCCCACTTGGCCTGCTCGAGCACGTCGAACGGGATCTTGGCCCGGTAGGCGGGACCGCGCCTGCCTGCATAGGCGTACGGCTCAGTCGCCCGGAGCACTCGGGCAATGATGCCGGCCAGCCGCTCGATCTCGGGGAGCTTGGCCCCGCGCTGGGTGATCCAGGGCGTGCCCATGCGGATGCCAGAAGGCGTCGCGGCGCTCCGGTCACCTGGGATGGTGTTGCGATTGAGCACGACTCCGGCCAGGTCCAGGATGCGAGCGGCCGAGTCGCCCATTAGAGGCGTGCCGGCCTTGGCATCGGGGCTGATCCCCCAGTCGCTGCGCACGCTCTTGCAGTCGACCAGGAGCATATGGGTGTCGGTGCCTCCATAGGGAATGCGCAGACCAAGCCGCTGAAGCTCCTGGGACAGGTGAACGGCATTGTCCACTACCTGCTTCTGGAGAGCCCGGAACTCGGCTGTGCGTGCCAGGCCAAAAGCGACTGCCATGCCGGCGATGGCATGCACATGGGGGCCACCCTGCTCGCCGGGAAAGACCGCCGAGTCGACCTTTTCGGCCAGCTTCTTGTCGGTCGTCAGGATGCAGGCACCGCGAGGGCCATACAGGCTCTTGTGGGTCGTGAAGCTGATGACATGAGCATGGCCGACGGGGCTGGGGACAACGCCGGCCGCCACCATGCCAGAGATGTGCGAGATATCGGCGAGGAGGTAGGCGCCGACGCCATCGGCGATGCGGCGGAAGCGCGCCCAGTCGGGGCTCCAAGGGTAGGAGGTAAAGCCCGCAATGATCATCTTGGGCTGGGATTTCTGCGCCATTGCCTCGATCGCGTCATAGTCTAGCCGCTCGGTCTTGGGGTCAATGCCGTAGGAGACGATCTGATACAGCTTGCCGGAACGGTTGGCCGGGCTTCCGTGCGTCAGGTGGCCGCCGTGCAAAAGGCTCATGCCCATCACCGTACTGCCCAGCGGAACGAGGGCGGCATAGATCGCACTGTTGGCCGGAGAGCCGGAGAGGGGCTGCACGTTGGCATAGATCTCTTCCGGGGTGACCTTGTTGGCTGCAAACGCCTCGGCGGCCCGGCGGCGGGCGAGCATCTCCAGGACGTCGACGTACTCGACGCCTTTATAGTAGCGGAGGTCGCTGTGGCGCCGGTAGTGCGCCAGTTGCACCTCGTAGTCAAGAATGTCGTCCTGCGACAGGCCGTGCAGCTCGGGATCGGGATAGCCCTCCGCGTAGACGTTCTGGAAGACGGAGCCCAACGCCTCGCGAACTGCGAAGGGCGCCTGGCTTTCGGAGGGGATCAGAATCAGCTTCCGTGCCTGTCGTTCTGCCTCATAGTCGATCAGGCGGGCGACTGCGGGATCTAGGTCGGGCAGGCCGGCTTCGAAGAACTCAAGCATGCAGTGCTCTCCATACCTTCTCAGGGGTAAAGGGCAGGTCGTGCAGCCAGACCCCCGTCGCGTCGTGGATGGCGTCGGCCAGGGCCGGCGCGAAACCGTCCATCGGGATCTCCGACACCGACTTGGCGCCGAACGGGCCGCTTGGCTCATTGGTCTGCACGAAGATGACGTCGAGCTTGGGCATCTCGTTGGCCTTGTAGACGTGGTAAGCGCCAAAGCGCGGGTTGACCATACGGCCCTGCTCGTCATAGACCATCTCTTCGCAGTGCGCAAAGCCCAGCACCTGCTGAAGGCCGCCCTCCACCTGCCCCGAGGCGGTGATGGGGTTGATCACACGCCCGCAGTCGACGGCCATCACTATCCTCTCCACCGTCACCTGGCCCGTCTCGGTATCCACAGCCACCTCCACGAACTGCGCGGCGAAGGGGGGAGGACATTCGTAGCTCATGTTGGACTCGGTGGCCGCGATCTGGTGTTGGTCCTGCTGGTGAAGGCTGCTGAGCGCCACTGCCTCAAGGCTGAGCAACCTCCCATCGGACGCGATCACCTGCCGGTCGCGGAGCACCATCCCTTCGGTGCTGTCAAGACCAAGCATGACAGCCGCGTGCCGTTTGACTTGGCCGGCCACGGCCAGCGCGGTCCGGCGAACGGCTCCGCCGCTGATGTAGGTCGTGGAGGAGGCATAGGCCCCCTTGTCAAAGGGAGTAAAGTCGGTGTCGGAGGAGTAGACGACAATGTCGTCGAGGGGCACACCCAGCTCCTCGGCGGCCATCTGCGCAAGGATCGTGTCGGAGCCGGTCCCAAGGTCGGTGGCGCCGACCAGGAGGTTGAAGGAGCCATCGTCATTCATCTTGATGCTGGCTGCCGCCATGTCCAAGCCAGCCACCCCACTCCCGTGCAGCATCACGGCCATGCCGATGCCGCGGCGGACGGAGCCGGCGCGGTCGGGAGACCGCGCCGCAACTGAGGGCAGGGTGTTGCGCTTGGCATACCAGTCCGTGGCGGCGATGCCGGCCTGGACACACTGCTCCAGGCCACTAGAGCGGATGTACTGCTCGAACCCCTCACGTCCCTCGCCCAATGCTTTGGCGATGAGAAGCTCATCGCCGAGCTTGATCCAATTCCGGCGCTTGAACTCGACCACATCCCAGCCCATCCGGTCGGCGACCTCGTTGACGAGCGTCTCCAGGCCGAAATAGCACTGCATCGCCCCGTAGCCGCGAAAGGCGCCGGGCGTGGGCTTGTTGGTATAGACCACGTCGCAGACGAACCTGCTGTAGGGGGCGTTGTAGAGTGTCAGTGCTTTCTGGCCGCCCACCATTTGGACCGTGAGGCCATGGGTGCCATAGGCACAGGTATCGCCGATCAGGTAGAGCTCGATGGCGACGATCTGCATGTCACGCGTAACGCCGATCTTGTAGCGTTGGATCTGAGGGTGGCGGCTGCGCGAAGAGGTGAATTCTTGCTGGCGGCTGTATTCCATGCGCACCGGGTGGCCTGTGGCCAGCGTGAGGTGGGCGCAGAGATCTTCCAGGATCATCTCCTGCTTGTTGCCGAAACCACCCCCAATGCGCGGCTTGATGACCCGGATCTGCTTGACCGGCAACCCGATCAGTGGCGAGAGCATGCGCCGGACGTGAAAGGGGACCTGCGTGCTGGAGCGAACCACCAGCCGCCCGTTCTCGTCCCAATAGGTGATGCAGACATGGGGCTCGATGTGGCAGTGCTGCTGCTGCGGTGTGCGGAACTCACCCTCAAACACATGGTCGGCCTTGGCCCACTGGACTTCTCTGTCTCCGCCTTCCGCTTCGATGTGGTGGACAATGTTGCGCTCGGCATTGTAGATGCCTTCGGTGTCGGGCTCGTCGTGGATCACGGGTGCGCCTTCGCGCATGGCCTCTTCCGGGTCCAAGACGTGCGGCAGGATCTCCCATTCGATCTCGATCAGGCGGAGCGCCTGGCGCGCCAGTTCGGGCGTCTCGGCGGCCGCCACCGCGACGCGATCCCCGACGTGGCGTACCTTGTTGTCGAGGCTCACCTGGTCGTGCGGCGGAGGATTGGGGTAGCTCTGCCCGCCTGTCGAATACTTGATGCGAGGGACGTCTTCATGCGTCAACACAACGTGCACACCGGGCAGGGCGCGCGCGCGGGACGCGTCGATGCGCTTGATGCGGGCGTGGGCATAGGGGCTGGTGAGCAGCTCACCGTAGAGCATCCCATCGAGCTTGATGTCGTCAGTGTAGGCCGGACGGCCGGATACGAGCTTGACCGAGTCCACCTTGGCTTCTGGCTGGCCAACGACGCGCAGCGGCGGCATCTCCGGCGGCGTGATGACGAGCGGGCCGAGCAGCTCTCCGGCATGCGTCCTGTCCAGGTAGTGCTCCGTGGCCTCGGCGGGGGATGCGTCGGCCGGGAGGCCGACGCGCACCGGGCCGAAGGGCGGCACATCCTCGCCGCGGAGAAGGGCAGCAGCACGCTGTACCGCCTGGACGATCTTGACGTAGCCGGTACAGCGGCAAAGCACGCCGCTCAGCGCCTCACGAATCTCCTCCTCGGTGGGATTGGGGTTGCGGTCGAGGAGGGCCTTGGCCGTCAGCAGCTTGCCCGGTGTGCAGTAGCCACATTGGGCCGCCCCGCACTCGACGAATGCCTGCTGAAGCGGGTGCAGACGCCCGCCCTGGGCAAGGCCCTCGACGGTGATCACGGTGCACCCATTCGCGCGGAGGGTGGGCGTCATGCAGCTATGGACCGGCTGACCGTCGAGCAGGACGGTGCAGGCACCGCAGTCACCCGACTTGCAGCCATTCTTGACACCGAAGTAGGAGGCCCGACGCAGTGTCTCCAAGAGGGTCTCGGAGCGATCGACCGCAAAGCTCCGGGGTTCTCCGTTTATGGTGATTGTTACAGTCTCGAGCCTAGCGCCCATGACCGGCCTCCCGTTCGGTGTGTTCCGAGTCATGTCCCTTGAGACACCCCTCTAGAGCGCGCCGGGCCATGACACCCGACATGGCGCGCCGGTACTCTGCGCTGCCTAGGAAATCACCCTTTGGCGCGACCTCGGAGACAACTGCGGCTGCCACCTCTTGGACGCGGTCGGCGGTCAGACGGCTGCCCACCAGGAGGGCTGCTGCACCTGCCAGGGCGACCGGCCGGGGCCAGACGCCGGTAAGCGCCAGCCGGGCGCGGGTGACGGCGCCAGCGCCCCCTTCGACAACAGCAACCGCAGAGACGATCGGCTCGTCCGAAGGTGTGCGGGCCACGCGGGATTCTCCCCAGCGAATGTCTCCGAGAGGCTTGCCGCTTCGATCGAGGGCAGGCACGTGCAGGAGGTCAGGGCGGCCCTTTACCCGGCGATCCAGGAACAGGTCTATTGGTACTCTCCCCTGCCCTTCCACGCTAACCTCCGCACCGAATGCCAGAAGCACGGCGAACCAGGATAGAGCCGCGCTTGGCGTGGTGAGCACGCGATCTATCGTGGTGCGGTTGCGCACTTGCCAGCTCACTGGGCCAGTGAGCGTGCGCCGGAAGACCTCCGGGCAGCCTGCACACTCGAACACTGTCTGCAGGGTTGCATTACAGGCGATCTCCCAGGACTCGGCGTCGGTGACGCCGGGCACGGGGCGGTACTCCGTCATCTGTCGTCTCCTCTCATGGCAATGCGCATTCCTCAAGGCACATTGCAGGATTGGGCGTTGTGCATTGTGCCTTGTTCATTCTCCATTCACCAGGTCACGGGCGATTTGGTTGTGGCGCCGGATCACGGGATCGAGGTCTACAGTGAGCAAGTGCCCGTCCTGCACGACGATCCGGCCGTCGATCACGGAGAGATCGACTCTCTGCGGCGTACAAAAGACGAGCGCGGCCATTGGGTCATGGAGCGCGCCGGCATACTCGAGCCGGTGTAGTCGGAAGGCAATGAAATCGGCTGCCATCCCTGGGGCCAATGCGCCGATGTCGTCGCGCCCCAGGACCTGCGCGCCACCGGCCGTGGCAAGCCACAGAGCCTCCTGTGCGGAGAGGCCGGCCGGGTTCCCCGATACGCGCTGCAGCAGCAAGGCCATGCGCGCCTCGGCCAGCATGTGGGACGAGTCGCTGCTGGCCGAGCCGTCCACGCCCAAACCCACCCGAACACCCGCGTCCAGATAGGCGCGCACTGGAGCAATGCCCGAGGCCAGGCGCATGTTCGAGCTGGGGCAATGGGCCACGCCCGTCCCAGACCGCGCAAAGAGCGCGATGTCGGGCGCGCTCAGGTGAACGCAGTGCGCATGCCAGACATCGTCGCCGGTCCAGCCAAGCGCCTCTGCGTAGTCCACCGGGCGGTGGCCGAACCGGTCGAGACAAAACTGCTCCTCGTCCTGGGTCTCGGCCAGGTGCGTGTGCAGGCGCACGCCATAAGCCCGGGCGAGCGACGCAGCCTCCCGCATCAGGTCGGGCGTGACCGAGAAGGGTGAGCAGGGGGCAACGGCAATGCGCAACATGGCAAATCGCGCAGGTTCGTGGTAGGTCTCGATGGCGCGCTGCGTGTCCTTCAGGATGAATGCCTCGTCTTCGACCACACGATCGGGCGGAAGGCCCCCTTGGCTCTCGCCCAAGCTCATCGAGCCGCGGCTGGCGTGAAAGCGGATGCCGATCTCGCGCGCTGCCTCAATTTCATCGTCGATCCGGCAGCCGTTCGGATAGATATAGAGGTGATCGGACGCTGTCGTGCAGCCCGAAAGCATCAGCTCGGCGAGACCCACCAGGGCGCTCACGTGAATCGCCTCCGGTGTCAGCCGGGACCAGATGGGGTAGAGCGTCTTGAGCCACAGGAAGAGGGTGGCGTCCTGCGCGGCCGGCACGGCCCGCGTCAGGGTCTGGTAGAGGTGGTGGTGGCAGTTGACCAGCCCCGGCAGGACCACCATGCCGCGTGCGTCCAGGACGCGGTCCGCCTCCGCGGGGAGCTCAGAGGTCGGCCCGACTTGCTCGATGCGGTTGTCTCGGACGAAGAGGCCGCCGTCGGGAATGCGGCGCCGGGCAGCGTCCATCGGGACGAGGAGATCGGCGTGTTTGAGCAGCAGGGTCGTCATCGGGTGGTTCACCTAGTCTCCTCCGCCGACGGGCGGGGAAAAGATCACTTCGTCGCCATCGTGCAGCTCGGCCTGGAGGCCGACGTAGGCGCGGTTCACAGAGACGGCGAGAAAGCGGGTGAAGGAGCGCAGCACCGGGTACTGCTCGGAGAGCAGGGCCACCAGCCCGCCGGCCGTGGTGCCGGCGGGCACCTGGAGCTCGAAGCTGCTTTGCTTGAGTGCCGCCGGTGGAATAGCCAAGAACTTGGCAGTGACTCTCATCGCTTGTCTTCGCGAACGTACGGCAGGCCCAGGGCAGAGGGGGCGCCGACTCGCTTGCTGACCGACTCGCGCCAGGTGATGAGCACCAGGACGAGGATCGTCAGGATGTAGGGCATCATGTTGAGCAGGTTGGAGGGGATGGTCGTCCCGGTCGACTGCAGGGAAAAGCCTGCGGCGCCGATGCCGCCGAAGAGCAGCGCGCCGAGCACGGCGCGCAGCGGGTCCCAGGCGGCAAAGATGACGAGGGCGATAGCGATCCAGCCCTGCCCGCCGGTGATGTTCAACTGCCAGCCTTTCAGGTAGGAGAGGGAAAGATAGGCGCCGGCCATGCCCATCAGGGCACCGCCGAGGGCCGTGTAGACGTAGCGGACGATGCTGACGTTGACCCCCATGGCATCGGCGGCGACGGGCTTTTCGCCGACGGCGCGGAGATGGAGCCCGGGCTGGGTGCGGTACAGGAAGAACCAGAGGACCGGGATGAGCAGGTAGAGGATGTAGGTGAGCATGCTCTGGCCGAAGAGCGATGGTCCGAGCACCGGGATCTGCTCAGACCCGGCAGGGCGATGGGCTGGAAGGCCGCGGCCTGCTGGCCGATCAGCGCCTGGCCGTTGGGGCCCAACCGCAGCCCCATGAAGGTCGCCAGGCCGATGCCGAAGGTGGTGAGGGCCAGGCCGCTGACCACTTGCTCGGCGCGCATGGTGATGGAGAGGAAGGCGTGAATCAGGGCGAGGAGCATGCCGACGAGGATGGCCGCGAGCAGGCCCAGCCACGCGCTCCCCAGGTGGTAGGAGACCGCAAAGCCGGTCGCGGCGCCCATCATCATGATTCCTTCGACGCCGAGGTTGAGAATGCCGGAACGCTCGGTGTAGATTCGCCCAGAGTCGCCAGAAGCAGGGAGGTGCTCACCGCGACCGTCCTGGTCACGAGGGAGATGATCAATGCTTCAGTCATGGCTGGCTCCTTGTCCGCGGCGCAGCCGCGTTCGTGCCGGGCTCTGCGGTGTCCACGAGTGTCTGGGTCGCCGGCTCGCGCTTCACGCGCCGCAGGCGGTAATTCGCAGAGATTGAGCTGCCCAGCACGAAGAAGAGGATGGCGCCCTGCAAGATCTCCGAGACGGCGGCAGGCAGCCGCATGGTGCTCTTCAGAGAGCTCCTCCGACCAGCAGAGCGGCCATCAGGAAAGCGACAAAGAGCACGCCCCAGGGGTTGAGCTAGGCCAGCCAGGCCACGATGATCGCCGTGTAGCCATAGCCGACAGCGAGGCCCTGCCGCAGCCGGTGCGATGATGCCCGCCACCTCGGACATGCCGGCGAGGCCGGCCAGCCCGCCGGAGAGGAGCATGACCAGCGACGATGTTGCGGGCGATGCTGATGCCGGCGTAGCGCGCCGCGCGCGGGTTCTCGCCGATGATCCGGATCTCGTAGCCCCAGCGGCGTGCGCGTCAGCACGAACCAGAGCAGGATAGCCGCCAGGCGACCGCGAAGAAGACGCCGATGTGGGTGCGGCCCGCCAGGCGCGGCAGCCAGGCGATTCCGGAAAATGCGCGGTGCCCGGAAAGCCGTAGCCCTTGGGATCGTGCCAGGGGCCGTAGTAGAGGTATGCTACGACCCACAGGATGGCAATGTAGTTCATCATCAGCGTGGTGAGGATCTCGTTGACCCTCAGGCTAGGCCTTGAGGAAGGCAGGGACCAGGCCCCAGAGGGCGCCGGCGATGATCCCGACGATGCGCATCAGCGGCAGCAGGTCCAGCGGGGAGCCGGGACGATTTCGGCCTAGGAACAGAGGCGACGACGCCGGCGGCGAACCCGCCCATGATCAACTGGCCTTCGGCGCCGATGTTCCAGAAGAGCATGCGGAAGGCCACGGAACAGCCCAGGCCGGTCAGCATCAGCGGGATCGCCTTGACCATGGTCTCGGACAGGGCATAGACGCGGTGCCGAGGGCGCCCGATTCGCCATCGCCGGCGTACGTCAGCCAGGGGTTGTGCCCACCAGGCCAAGAGGATCAGCGCGCCAAAGAACAGGGCAAGGAGGAAGGAGGCCATGGGCACGAGTGACGACGGCCGTGCGGGAGCGGGCCAGGCGTTTCTCAAAGCGGCAGCATCATGGTGTCCTCTCCCTGACTGGCTGCGGCCAGGGGCCTCGCGCCGGCATTCGCTCAGGCGCTCGCCGGCCATCATCAGCCCCATGCTCCTCGGACAGCGGCTCTTCGGGGTCAGACAATGCCCATAATCTCCCCTTCGAACATCACGGCGATGCGATCGGAGAGCTGCCAGAGCTCGTCCAGGTCTTCGGAGATGAGCAGGACGGCCGCCCTCTGTCGCGCTGCTCGAGCAGCGTCTTGCGGACTGCCTCGGTGGCGCCCACGTCCAGCCCGCGCGTGGGATGGACGGCGACCAGCAGGCCGCGGCCGGCACGTGATCTCGCGCGCGAGGATCGTCTTTTGCAGAGTTGCCGCCGGAGAGCAGCGTGACGGCGGTGCTCGGGCGCGGCGTGGCGATGTGGAAGGCTTCGATCAGCGCGTCGCGCGAAGTCCCGCATGGCCTGGCGCGTCGAGGAACAGCCCGTGCGACCAGGGCGGCGTGCGATAGGCCTTCATCACGAGGTTGTCGGCTGACGGCCATGTTGCGGCACCAGCCCCATGCCCACGCGGTCGCCCGGGATGTGGCTGACGCCGGCCTCGATCGATCTGTAGCGGGCGACTGCCGGTGACGTCCGCGCCGCAGACCAGCACCTGCCCGCCGGTCGACGGGCGCAGGCCGGTGATGACCTCGGCCAGCTCCCGCTGCCCGTTGCCGGCGACGCCGGCGATGCCCAGGATCTCGCCCTGTGCGGATGCTGAAGCGAGACGCCCGCGCAGCGCGGGCAGCCCCTTGTCGTTCTGTGCCGTGCAGATCCTGCACCTCGAGCACCGCGTCGCCGCGGCTCGTGCAGGGTGCTTCTCGAGGCGAAAGAGTACCTCGCGGCCGACCATCAGGCGGGCCAGCTCGGCCTTGGTCGTCTCGGCCGTCGGCAGCGTGGCGATGACCGTACCCGCGCGCAGGACCGTCACGCGGTCGGAGAAGGCCATCACCTCGTCCATCTTGTGGGTGATGAAGATGACCGACTTGCCCTCGCGCGACCATCTGGCGCAGGGTGCTGGCCCAGTTCCTCCGACCTCCTGGGGAGTGAGCACGGCAGTCGGCTCGTCCAGGATCAGGATCTCTGCGCCGCGATAGAGGAGCTTGAGGATCTCGACCCGCTGCTGCTCGCCCACGGAGAGCTGCCAGATGTAGGCATGCCGGGTCCACCTGCAGGCCATATCGCTCGGAGAGCTCGTGGATGCGCGCCTCGACCTGGGCCAGGTCAGGCAGAAGCCGTGCGGTGCCCTGCAGCCCAAGGATGATGTTCTCGGCCACGGTCATGGTCTCGACCAGCATAAAGTGCTGGTGCACCATGCCCGATGCCCAGCCGATCGCGTCGCGCGGAGAGGAGAGCTGCACCGGCCGTCCGTGAAGGACGATCTCGCCCGCGTCGGGCCGGTAGAGGCCGGCCAGGATGTTCATCAGGGTGCTTTTGCCGGCGCCGTTCTCGCCCGAGCAGGGCGAGCACCTCGCCCTTGGCGAGGTCCAGGTCGACGTGATCGTTGGCCAGCACGCCGGGGAAAGCGCTTGGTGATGCCGCGCATCTGCGACGGCATGAGTTCGGCTGCGGTTTCGGGACCGGAGCTGCCGGGATCCACAGATTCGGACCATCCTTCGCTCCCAAGTTGCCCCAGGAGGATACGGTGGCGGCCCACACCGCTACCGGTGCAGCCGCCGTAGCGGCGGGGCTACCGGGTTGTTACTGGGTTATGCTACCTAGCACACCCTCGACGAACCAGTCCATGTTGAGGCCTCGTCATCGTCCATGCACGGGCCCTCGGCGACCTTGACGCCTGCCCGTCTGGTCGTTGATGGGCCCGCAGAAGACGTCGCACTCGCCCGTGAGGATCTTTGCCTTGTCCTGCTTCGACCAGATGCTTCGACGTCGGCCGGCACCTTCGGGCTGAGCGGGGCCAGGTCCACGACGCCTTCCTTCATGCCGCCCCAGTACGAGTGGGTCTTCCATTTGCCGTCCATGCGCTTCTTGGACGGTGTCGACGTAGTAGGTGCCCCAGTTCCAGATGGGGCTGGTGAGCACGGTGTCGCCGACGAACTTGCTCATGTCCGAGTCGTAGCCGATGCTCAGCTTGCCGCGCTCCTGGCGCGGCCTTTTGCGGCTCGGTGGTATCCTGGTGCTGGGCGATGATGTCCGCAGCCCGGCATCGAGCAGGGCGACGGCGGCCTCACGTCCTTCACCGGATCGTACCAGGTGTTGGTCCAGACGACGCGGACCTCGGCGCTCGGGGTTCACCGCGCGGACGCCCAGGGTAAAGGAGTTGATGCCGCGGACGACTTCGGGGATCGGGAAGGCGGCCACGTAGCCGATCTGTTGGTCTTGGTCATGCTTGCCGGCGACGAGGCCGGAGAGGTAGCGGGGCTGCTCGATCCGGCCAAAGTAGGTGGCGAAGTTCTCGCGGTCTTGTAGCCCGAGCAGTGCTCAAAATAGACTCGGGGAACTCCTTGGCGACCGTTTGCCGTGGGGTCCATGTAGCCAAAGCGGTGGTGAAGATCAGCCTGTAGCCCTCTGGGCAGACTCGCGGATGACCCGCTCGGCGTCCGGGCCCTCGGGGACGTCTACGGTACGGTCTCGACCTTGTCGCCGAGCTTTTCCTCGAGCACCAGGCGGCCCCGCTCGTGCTCGTAGGTCCAGCCCAGGTCGCCGGGCGGGCCGATGTAGATAAAGGCCACTTTGAGCTTCTCGGTCTGAGCGGGCTCAGGCGTGCCGCAGGCAGCCAACACGAGCGTCACTACCACCAGGATGGCAAAGCACCATCGCATCTTGCTGAACATTTCTGCTCCTCCTCTTCTTCTGTTGGATGTGTTGAGAATCACGACAGGCGATTGTCCGGCACGATCTACCCTTTTCGCGGCAACACCTCCCTTCTCATCCTCCACTCTGCGGCCGGTCTCCGGCCGTACGCCCCCTTGTGCCCAAATGCTATCTACCCGGCAGGAGAAAGGCCAGCGGGCCGGAGAGCGCCCGGAGCAGCACCCACATCGGCCCGGCCTGTCCGAGAGACAAGGTCCCCTGAAACGGCTCGTGCAGTACTGCTTGTTCGACCTGCCAGGCGCCCTCGGACACGCCTTCCGAGAGCAGGATCGTCGCCCGGCCTGTGTCAAGCTCCAGCTTCCCATCGCGAAGGGCGAGGCCGGCTTCGTGCCCACCCTGGCGTGCCCAGATGGTGCCGCCCTCAACGAAGAAGGCGTTGTCCGACTCTGCCTCGAAATCGGCCCGCTGTAGGAAGAGGCGCGGCTTGTCGGCATAGGGCCTGCCCTGGTGGACGCAGAAGGTGGCGCAGTTGCCACACTCGTTGCAGAAATCGGCGACGTGGAGGATCTGCCGCGGCTGCCCCACCGCAAATCTCTCCTAGCCTGCCGACTGCCAGCCGCCGTCGGTCAAAGGCCAAGCACGGGCAGCCGCCAGCGGACCGGCGTCAGCGGGAAGGCGATAGTTGGCCCGGTTGGGGCACACCTCCACGCACTTGTCGCAGAAGGTCGAGCATTGGAGGCAGCGCTGCCGCCTCGGCCCGGGCATCCTGCTTCGCTCAGTGTTCTGCTCCACCAGGTCAAACCCGCCGCGCTAGCCCAGCGGGCAGCATCTCCGGCCGCGTGCTGGGCACCCTGCCGGGCCCGCGCCTGCTTGACCTGGAGGATGTCGTCCTCGGCGAGCCGGGGCGGGCGGCCGGCGGAGGCGAACGCGATGCCGAACTGGCGGCAGATGGCCTCGGCTGCGCGGCGGCCGTCGGCGCAGGCCGGATGATGGTCTCCGGCCCGCGGGTGACGTCCCCCCCGGCATAGACGGCAGCGGCCTCGGCGCCGCGTCGGTCGCCGGCATCGGTGACGATGCGTGCCGTCTCGGCGCAGGGCAGGCCGCGGCCGATCGGGGAGAGTCGCGGTATCCGGCTTCTGGCCGATGGCCGACGATGATGGAATCGGCCTCGATCTGGAACTCGCTGCCGGGGAGAGGGACGGGCTCGCCGCCGCCCGTCCGGGCCGGGCTCGCCCAGCTCGTTGCGGAGGCATTCCAGGGCGGCGATCCGGCCGCCCTCCGAGGATCACACGGTGGGGCGAGGCCAGCTCAATCAGCTGGTTGCCTTCGTCGAAGAGGTCCCGCAGCTCCTCCTCCTCGGCCGGCATCTCGGCCCGGGTGCGCCGGTAGACGACCGTCGCCGGCTGCCCGGTGAGCCGCTGCGCGGTGCGGGCCGCGTCCATGGCGGTGTTGCCGCCGCCGATCACCAGCACCCGGCGGCCCAGGTCGGGGCGCTCGCCGCGCGCCACCCTGCTCGAGCAAGTCGAGGGCCGGATAGACGCCCTGTCCCGACATCCCTCGATCTCCAGCGGTGCATCCTGCTGGAAGCCGCAGGCCACATAGACCGCGTCGAACCCCTGCTTCAGCAGCTCCTCGGGCGGTCCCTGGATGCGATGGTTCAGCTTGATCTCGACGCCCAGCGCCAGGATCCGGTCGATGTCCGCCTGGACGATCTCTGCCGGCAGCCGAAAGCGCGGCGCGATGAAGGGCATCCCGCCGGGCATCCTCGCGCTGCTCAAAGATGGTGACCGCCACGCCGTTCAGGGCGAGGAAGTAGGCAGCCGACAGGCCGGACGGCCCGCTGCCGACGACGGCCACGCGCCGACCCATCGCCGCGCGCCGGCCTCGTGAGCGCGCCGCCTGCCCGTTCCGGGCAAAGCGCTTCAGGTCGCGGATGGCAACGGGCTCGTCGTAGTTGTTTCGGGTGCAGCGTGTCTGGCACAGGTGGGTGCAGACGTAGCCGGTGATGCCCGGCAGGGGATTGCGGTGAAGGATCACCTCCCAGCGCGCGATCGTACTCGCCCCGGGCGATCACCAGGCATACTCGGGCACATCCTGGCAGACCGCGCACTGCTCCACACAGGGTGCCGCGATGCAGTCGAACGGATCGAGCGCCGACTCGACCTTGGGCAGGCCGAAGGGAAAGAAGCTCTTCTTGTAGCGCGGGCTCGACAGCGCGCCGGCGGCCGCGCGCTCCAGGTTTGCCATGCCGGTCGCGCGGAGATCGTCCAGGCTCACGGCGCCGCGCGCCTGCATCTCGCGCTGCCAGGTTCTCCAGCCAGTGCCACCATACGCGAGTAGCCGCCCGGCTTGAGGAGGTCCGAGGCGGCGGTGACGGCCGGCGCGCCGCAGGCGAGGATGCTCGGCACGTTCTGCGCGTCGGCGCCCCGCCGGAGTAGGAGACGTTCAGGTCGCCGTGAATTCCTGGAGCCAGCTTGTGGAAGAGGTTGATCGTGACGGGTAGAGCGCCCGCCCGACATGTACATCTCGTCGCCCGGCAGGTAGCGCTTGTGGTTGGCCATGGCCAGGGTGTTGCTCAGCTTGACGCCGAAGGCCAGCCCGCGCTCGGCCGCGAGCTGCTTTCAGGTTCGGATCATGGCCACCGCCCGATCGTATTGCAGGTCGTGCTCAAAGACCGCGGTCGGGGATGTCGATCTCTCGGAAGCCGAGGTCATCGTGGAGGATGCGCATCACCGCCTCCCGGCCCAAGAGCGTTGGATTCAGCTTGACAATCGTGTGCAGGCCCCGCTCCTCGATGAGATAGCGGGCGATTCGCTCGATCTCATCCGGCGGGCAGCCGTGCATGGTGGAGAGGGTCACCTGAGTCGCAGATGCGGGAAGGAGGTCGTAGGCGAACTGGGGCAGCCGCCGCCGCAGCGCGGCTCGACCAGCGCGGCGATCTCGGCCGAGGCGTCGGACAGCGATCCATGAAGCGCTGCATGGGCGGGGTAAGGATGCCCGCCATGTTGTAGCCGACGCTCATGTTGAAGATGGTGCCGACCGGGCCTGGGAAGCCGAGAAGGTG
>CAVPBH010000011.1:0-265534 GCA_963701775.1 uncultured Chloroflexia bacterium | reverse complement strand
GCACCATCATGCAGATCAAGGTGACGGGCACACAGACTACCCCGATTCCCAACTACGTCAACGCGGGCAGGCTGGCCGCGCTCGACACTGCCTTCAAGGCCACCAGCCTGGGCGGCCAGGGCGTGTTCCAGAACGGGCAGCACCCGAATATTGTTGGGCAGGGCGAGTACAACTCGGCCTACGGCACCGCGTTCGTGACCAACGGACCGTTGAATGCACCGCGCAGATCTACGACACGTCGCTGACCTTCAAGCACGACCTGCCGCAGACACCCGGTGGTCAGCTCGGCCAACTCACGATGGCCTTCGGGACGAAGCAGATCCATCAAGCGAACAGGGCGTGGTGTTCGACCGCGACTACGGGCGCATGAGCGGCAACCTCGGTCTCGAAACGATCCCGGGGCCCATCGGGGGGGGCATCTTACCTCTACCCGTACGTGAACCCGGTCAGCGAGCTGATCGACGCGACCAATCTGCCGAAGGCCAATGTCGTGGTGACCCCGATTGCCGTTGCCACCGACGGGACGCAGATCTGGAAGATCACGCACAACGGCGTCGACACGCATCCCATCCACTTCCACCTGTTCAACGTGCAGGTGCATCAACCGCGTGGGCTGGGACGGGGTGATCCGCAAGCCGGCCGCTAACGAGTTGGGCTGGAAGGAAACCGTCCGCATGAGCCCGCTGGAGGACACCATCGTCGCCCTGCGGCCGGCGTCCCCATGCGCCGTTCGACGCCGCCCGACAGCGTCCGCCCGCTTAACCCGGCCATGCCGACCGGCTCGACGCTGAGTTCACGAACGTGGACGCCAATGGGGACCCGACACCCTCACGAACGAGCGCAACAACTTCGGCTGGGAGTACGTCTGGCACTGCCACATCCTGAGCCACGAAGAGATGGACATGATGCGGCCCATCTCCGTGGCCGTGCCGCCGACGGGCCCCTACCGGTCAATCGTGTCCGCGATCCACTCGGCACACCCAGCCGCGGATCACCCTGACCTGGACGGACAACTCTACGAACAGACCGGCTTTACGGTACGTCGAGCCCTGACGTCGACCGGTCCCTGGACCACCTTGATCGACAACCTGGCTGCCAACACCACCACCTACGTCGACATCCTCGGCTCAGCCAAGCGGCCTCTCTACTACCAGGTGATCGCGACCAACACGGTGGGCTACTCGTTCACCCCCCCGGGTTACATGAACCTGTCGACGTCCGGAGCCTCCGCTATCACCTTGGCCGGCACGCTTCCGGCCCTGCCGCCGTCACCCCCGTCCCTGCTCACCGCCGTCCCCGAGACGGGTCCGAGGGCTCGCCAGACCTGGAGGGACAACGCCAACAATGAGGCCGGCTTCGTGGTGGAGCGGAGACTCTCCGGTGGCGTCTGGGCCCTGCTGGCTGAGGTCGCGGCCAAGGCCGGCTCCGGCACCAGCGTGACCTACCTGGACCTGACCGTCAGCCCGCCCTGACCCATACGCAATCGACGTGGCCGCTATCAATGCGCGGGCCTGGTCGGCCTGGTCGAACACCGCGGTCGCCGCGATCCCCGGCGCCCCGGCTGCTCCCACTAACGTGCAGGCGACCGCCGCACGGTATAGCGGGAACGCCGACCGGATCACGCTACCTGGGTCGACAATGCCACGAACAAGACCGGCTTCACCATCCAGCGCGCGACCAACTCGGCCTTTACCAGAACCTGGTGACCTTCACCGCCGCGGCCAACGCTCTCACCTACACCACGGGACCTGTCCGCGCTCCACACCCTACTACATGAGGATCCAGGCGAAGAACGGCTCGGGCGTGTCCGCCTGGGTGAATGCCGCGCCATTCCCAATCATAACGCCATAGCGTAGACGCCCACATCGGGAGAGGGAGCAATCCCTCTCCCGATGTGGCGAACGAAAACGTACGTGGTACAATACGCCCTCGACGAGTGGGCATGTAACCCTACCGAGGAGGGAGCGCAAGCGCCCTCCCCCGATGGCCCAGGAGGCCCAATGCTCCTAGAGTCTTTCGAACGGCGGCGTTCCTGCTGCTGGCGTTTTCTATCCTGTCGTGCGGGGCACGGGATCCCACACCGCAGAAGACCATCCCGACGGCTCCGCCAAAGCAGGACGCCGGAACTCCGGTGCCGTCCGCCGTCGTCATCTACAGCCAGCCCCCGAAGCCCTCCGCTTGCTGATCGCATCTGCCTGGCGCGAGCCCGAGGGCAGCACCACCGACCGGACGGTCTGGGAGAACGTCGGCTTCGAGACGCGAGACGATCACCGAAGTGCGCTGGCGCGGCGGCTACGACCCGCCAAGGCCGGCTCCGGCGGTCCGGTCGACGACTTCACCCTCGGCATCTACGGTTCGATCCCAGCCGGCTCCGAACCGGACCTTGCGGCCGCCCCCCTCGTCCACTACAGGGTTGGGGAAACGCCGGCGAGACGCCGGCCGATGTGCTGGGTGAGGTGCAGACGTACGAGTACAGTTTTGAGCTGCCGGTGCCTTTCGAGGCAGCGGCCGGCACGACGTACTGGATCCAAATCGAGGCGTTCCAGATCGGCAATCCCGATTGGGGTCTCCTGGCCGGGTCGGGCACGCTGGGGGATGGGCGCCACTTCCGCGGAACGGCGGATGGGTACTTCCACCAGTTGTCCCGAAGACGTGGCCCTCGAGCTGCTGGTGCCCGTCAAGGACGGCGCGCCGCCTGTCGCGGAGGTGGCTGCCTCGCTGGAGGACATCGCTGCGACGCTGGCCAACCTGCTGCCGGCCGAAGAGGCGCCCGTGAGCGCCGAGGGCATCCAGGCGGTGGTCTTGGTCGCCTCGCGCAGCGGCTACACGCCGATCACTTCGCCGTCAAGGCCGGCATCCCGGTCCGCCTGACCTTCCGGCAGCTCGGCTACGTCCCCGGCGGCAATGAGCTGTTCGTCCGCTGGGGCGCGGGTAAGGAGACGTACATGATCCTGTCCTCGCCCAGCGACAAGAAGGTGCTGGATTTCACGCCGGACGAGCCGGGCGAATACAGGTTCAGCTGTCCTCACGATTGGTACGAAGGTGTCATGACCGTGCGGCAGTGACCGCCGGAAACATACTCAAAGTGGAGGGAGAAATGACTAAGGTTCTGGGCATAGCGATGATCTTCTTGGCGTTGGTGTTGGCGATTGCACCGGTCTTTACCGATTGCCAATCGCAAGGCAAGTCGCTGACGACGGCTGAGGGCAAGACCGTGGCCATGAAGTGCCATTGGACGGGCGTCGCCGAAATCGCGGCAGCCGTCCCCCTGGGCCTCGCCGGCATCTTTGCCCTGATCGGCCGGCGCAGGGAAACCAAGCGCTTCGCCGCGATCGTGGGCGCGGTGTCGGGCATGCTGGCGATCCTGTTCGCCACCTCGCTGATCGGGACGTGCATGTCTGCCTCGATGTACTGCAACGTGATGATGAAGCCCATCATTCTCGCCGCGGGCATCCTGGCGATTGTGGTCAGTGTTGCCCTGTTCTTTGCCGCCCGTGAGACGGTGCCCCCGGCGGCGTAGCGGTATGAGCCTTCTGCAACTTGCCTGGAAGAACATATCCGGCAACGGCCTGCGCAGCTGGGTCGTGGCGCTCTGCGCCCTGCTGGTGGCGGCCTTTGCCCTCTTTTCCACGCTCCTCCTGCGCGGGGCAGCCACCAGCCTGGAGCTGGCGGCTGCCCGGCTGGGTGCCGACATCGTCGTCGTGCCGGAGGGCGCCCAGACCGAGATAGAAGGCGCGCTCCTGATGGGCGCCCCCGCGCACTTCTGGATGCCGGAAGACAACGTGGAGACCCTGGCGACGATCCCCGGGGTGACGGCCGTCTCCCCACAGATCTATCTGTCTACGCTGGTCGGGGCTTCGTGCTGCTCGGTCTCGGAGATGTTCATGATTGCCTACGATCCCGAGACCGACTTTACCGTGCGGCCCTGGCTGGAGAGGCAGCTCCCTGGTGGGCTGGGGCTGGGCGAGGTCATCGGGGGCGACTATATCTTTGCCACGGAAGGGGACGATGGTATCCTGGTCTACGGCTCCCGGCTGACGCTCAAGGGGAACCTCGAGCCAACCGGCACGGGGCTGGACCAAAGCGTCTTCTTTACCCTGGATACGGCGCGCGAGGTGGCCCGCATCTCCCAGACCGCGGCTGTGGAGCCTCTCGTTATCCCGCCGGACCAGGTCTCGGCCGTCCTGCTCCAGACCAAGCCGGGCTCCAACAACGAGGAGATTGCTGTCGAGATCTACCGCAGCGTCCCGGGGATCTATCCCATCCAGAGCGACAGTCTCTTCTCATCCTCGCGCACGCAGCTCAAGAGCCTGCTCAACACGGTCGTGATCATCGCGGCGCTCATCTGGCCGCTGGCGATCGTCCTGATCGGCATGGTTTACCTGATGGCAGCCAACGAGCGGCGCAGGGAGCTTGGCGTGCTGCGGGCGCTCGGGGCGACGCGCCGCTTTGTCTCCCAGTCGCTGCTGGCCGAGGCGAGCCTCCTGGCGTTCTGCGGTGCGTCGGTCGGGGCCTTCCTGGCGGTGCTGGCTATCTATCTCTTCCGAAAGCTCATTATGACCTCGTTGGGGGTGCCGTTCCTCCTGCCGGCGCCGGGCTCGTTGGCGCTCCAGATCGGGATCGGCCTGCTGCTGGCCATGTTCTCCGTCTTCCTGGCCGCCCTGCTGCCGGCCATCCGGATCAGCCGCCAAGACCCGGCGATAGCGATGCGGGAGTAGCGGCCATGATCACGCTAGAGAACGTAACCAAGGTCTACAGCCTGGGCAAGGGAAACGCCGTCCATGCGGTGCGCGGCGTCTCCGTGGAGATCGCGGCGGGGGAGTTTGTTGCGATCGTCGGCCGCTCGGGATCGGGCAAGACCACGCTGCTCAACCTCGCTGCCGGCTTGACCCGTCCCACGTCGGGGCGAGTCACCTTTGACGGCGTCGAGCTGTGGAAGCTGACCGATTCGCAGCAGTCTCACCTGCGCAACCAGCGGATCGGCTTTGTCTTCCAGTTCCCCAGCCTGCTGCCGACGCTGACCGTGCTCGAGAACGTCTTCCTGCCCACCACCTTCGGATCCGGCGGAAACGCGGCCGAGTCGCGGGAACGGGCCAAAGAGCTTCTGGTCAGGGTCGGCCTCGCCGACAAGCTGTCCTCGTATCCGCGCCAGCTTTCGGCAGGCCAGCAGCAGCGGGTGGTCGTCGCGCGATCTCTGATCAACCATCCAGAGGTTCTGCTGGCGGATGAGCCGACCAGCAACTTGGATGAGAGAACAGAAGGGGAGATCATGGACTTGTTCCACGATCTTCACACCAGCCTAGGGCTGGCCTTTGTGCTCGTCACGCATACCCGCCAGCTCGTCTCGGCGGGCATGCGCACGATCGAGATGGCCGACGGACTGATCGTGGGATCGAACGGGCCGGCCAAGCGCCCGGTGATCTTCACCGTCGGGACTTGACCCGCCCGGCCTCCTGCCCTATACTCGCTTCAGCGGCCGGGCACGTTCAGCTCGGCCCATGAGCAGGAGGTGCACCGACGACTGCCGCACCCGTGCCGCGCTACCGCCTTCCGCGCCGGATCTTGCCCGGCTTCGCCCTCTCCGTGCTGCGGCAGGAGCCGCGCTCCTTCAGCCGTGATGCCCAGGCCGCCGTGGCCAGCCTGCGCCCGCCGGTGGAGGTCGCCGGCCGGGAGCACGTCCCCGCCCAGGGGCCCTGCCTCGTGGCCTGCAACCACTACTCGCCGGAGTGGTTCCCTTCATGGTGGCTGACGCTGGCCGTCAGCGCCGCCGTAGCGGCGCAGCGCACCTCCCTGGCCGAGATCGAAATCCACTGGGTCATGGCCGCGGCCTGGCGCTACCCCGCCGGCACCTGGCGCAGCCGGCTCATCACCCCCGCCACCTGGTGGGCCTTTCGCCGCGTCGGGCGCATCTACGGCTTTGTGCTCATGCCGCCCATGCCCCCCGATCCGACCGAGGTCGAGGCCCGCGCCCGATCCGTCCGGCAGGCGCTGCGCCTGGCCCGCGAGCTGGCGCCGGCCGGCGGGATGATGGGCATTTCGCCGGAGGGCATTGCCGTGCGTGACGCGACACCTGGTGGAGCCGCCGCCGGGCGTGGGGGAGTTCATTGCGCACCTCGTGCGCGCCGGGCTGCCGGTGCTTCCGGTGGGAGTGAAGGAGGCCGGCCGGTCGGCTTCGGGTGTCTTTCGGGCCGGTCTTTGAGCCGAACATCCCGGCACGGCGCGCGGAGCGCGACCGGGCCGTCGCCGGGCAGGTGATGGACGCGATCGGGCGGCAACTGGGGTGAGGCACACACGCGCCGTAGTGTAGCCCCTCGTGGGCGTCTCTCCGTCTCGCGCCGCCGTAGCTTAGCCCATTGTGGGCGTCCCAGTCCGAACGGGCACAAGGCCCTATGCTACAGGCAGCCCGTCTTGGACCAGCCCCTCTTGGGCTTCTTTGCGCTGCCCCGTAACCTGGTGTACAATCGGGCCAATCTGGCACACGGAGGTGTCTCATGAACCACGGACTCGAGCATCAAGATCGGCCGGCGCATGTTCATCCAGTCGGTCATCATCCTCGTCTTGCTCATGATGGTCGCGGGCGTCCTCACCCGCGTCATCCCGGCGGGCGCCTACGACCGGGTCGTCCACGACGAGATCGAATCGATCGACCCCGGCTCCTTCCGCTTGACCGAACGCCCCGACTATCCCATCTGGCGCTGGTTCCTGGCGCCTATCGAGGTGCTGGGCGCCCCAGGCAACCTGACGCTGATCGTCATCCTTCTCTTTCTCATCTTTATCGGGGGCTCTTTCTCCATTCTCGAAAAGAGCGGCCTAATCCACACCCTCCTGGCGCGCATCGTCAAGCGGTATGCCAGGCGCAAGTACTTGCTCCTGCTGGTGGTCGTCGCCTTTTTCATGCTGATGGGCGCCTTCTTTGGCATCGTCGAGGAGTCGATCATCCTTGTGCCCGTATGCGTCGCGCTCGCCTATTCCGTGGGCTGGGATGCTTTCGTCGGCCTGGGCATGTCAATCCTGGCAACCAACCTCGGCTTTAGCGCCGCCATCACCAACCCCTTCACGGTCGGCGTCGGGCAGAAACTGGCCGGCCTGCCGATGTTCTCCGGCATGGCCCTGCGCGTGGTGCTCTGGCTGGTCGTGTACGCCGTCTTTTCCCTCTTCCTGACGCGCTACGCCCGCCGCATCGAGCGCAACCCGCAGGCCTCGCCGATCTTTGGCGAGGATGACGCCGACCGGAAGCGCTACGGCAACTTCCAGGCCGCAGCCGAAGAGAACCCCAAGCTCGGCGCCGCGCTCACCTGGTTCGGCGCCTTCCTCGTCGTCGTCTTGGTGGTACTCTTCGCCTCGCCCTTTGTCAAAGCCATCTCCGACTATGCCTTCCCAATCGTCGGCGTGCTCTTCCTGGTCGCCGGCATCGGCGCCGGGCTGATCGCCGGCATGGGACGCAAGACCTGGTCTGCGCTCTGGCAGGGCGTGCTGGGCATCGCACCGGCCATCCCCCTCATCCTGCTGGCGACCAGCGTCAAGCACATCGTGATGCAGGGCGGCGTCCTGGATACCATCCTGCACGCGGCCGCCACGCCGCTCGCCTCCGCCAGCCCCTTTGCCATGGTCCTGCTCATCTACGGCCTGACAATGGTTATCGAGGTGTTCGTTCCGTCGGGCTCGGCCAAGGGGTTCCTGATGCTGCCCATCCTGCTGCCGCTGGGGGGCATGCTGGACGTGACCCGCCAGCAGACGGTGCTGGCCTACTGCCTGGGCGACGGCCCGGCCAACCTCATCTATCCGACCAACGCCATGCTCCTGATCTGCCTGGGGCTGACGACCGTGCGCTACACCAAGTGGCTCAAGTGGTCCTGGCCGCTATGGCTTGCGCTGCTTGCGATCTCGGTTGCCTTTCTCGGGCATCGCCGTGGCGACCGGGTACGGGCCGTTCTAGAGCTACTTGACCGCAGGCTCGTTGGATGGTAGTATGGCGTCAGGTGAACATGGAAGCTATTCTGCGCGATTTGCATGCACGGACTGGTCGGGCCGTGGCGCACTACTGGCAGACTCGGGCCCGACAACAGGATAGGCAAGCCCTGGGCGGAAGGGCCGACCAGGGCCTCCGGAGTGCTGTGACCGGTGGCGCACAGATGGATGGCTTCGTCGATCTCTTCACGGAGCTCATCTTGGAATCGGGGATTCCCGACGCACTGCGTGTTCAGGAGGAAGGCGGTCGAGCTTCCTGGCTACTTCCGCCCAACGAAGCAGTGGGCCCTGCTCGTCGTGCGCGAGGGAGAAGCTTTTGGCCGCCATCGAGGCCAAGTCGCAGGTCGGCCCGTCCTTTAGCAACAACTTCAACAACCGGACCGAGGAGGCAATTGGAAGTGCGGTCGATCTCTGGACCGCCTTCCGGGAAGGTGCTTTTCCGGGCCAGTCCCTCAGCCGTTCCTTGGCTACCTCTTTATGCTGGAGGACTGCGAGGAATCCACCAAGCCCGTGGAGGTGCAGGAGCCGCACTTTTCCGTCTTTCCCGAGTTCGGCGGTGCCTCCTACATGCGGCGCTACGAGCTCTTCTGCCGGAAGCTCGTGCTTGAGCGTCAGTACACGGCAGTAGCCTTCGTGGCTTCCACTGCCGCCGGCGGTCTTCGGGGGGATTTCTTGACACCTGCGGACGACCTGTCAGTTGAGCGTTTTGCCAGGGTCCTGGTTGCTCACGTAGTCGGACTCGGGTAACTGCATGGATGCTGACTCTCCACAGGCTCATCAACGGCGATTCACGGGACCTCTCCTTTCTGGGCGACGGTTCGGTGCATCTCGTCGTGACCTCGCCCCCATACTGGAACCTCAAGCGCTACAACGAGAATCCCGACCAGCTCGGCCATATCGACGACTACGAGGCATTCCTGGTCGAGTTGGAGAAGGTGTGGAGGCACGTGTACCGCGTCCTGGTTCCCGGTGGCCGACTGGTGTGTGTGGTCGGGGATGTCTGCGTCGCGAGGCGGGACTTCGGACGTCACCTGGTGTTCCCCCTTACACGCTGATATCTGCGTGATCTGCCGGCGCATCGGCTTCGACAACCTGAACCCCATCATCTGGCACAAGATTGCGAACGCCTCCTACGAGGTCCAGAACGGCTCCAAGTTCCTCGGCAAGCCGTACGAGCCAAACGCCATCATCAAGAATGACATCGAGTTCATCTTGATGCAGCGCAAGCCTGGTGGATACAGAAAGCCAACTGAGGCGCAGCGAGAGGCAAGCCGGATCGCCAATCCAGACTTTGACCGGTGGTTCCAGCAGATATGGACCATCACGGGCGCGTCTACCAAGCATCATCCTGCGCCGTTTCCTCTTGGAACTTGCCACGCGCCTGATCCGCATGTTCTCCTTCACCGGCGACACGGTGCTGGATACCTTCTGTGGGTCGGGGACCACGATGATTGCGGCGGTGCGCACCGACCGAAACAGCATCGGCGTCGAGATCGATCCGGAGTATTGCCGGATGGCGGCGCGCTATCTGAAGGCCGAGACCGCCGGGTTCTTTTCTGCGGCGAATCTCCACTTCGAGAGAGCGGCCGTCGAAGCTGGGAGTGCCCTCCAGGAGGACTGTGCCCTCTACGAAGTGGCCCCGGCAAGGAAGAAGCTCGAGTAGGATGCCGGCAGTCCGCAAGGTAACCCCCTCGCGATCCCTCGGCCAAAGGAGATGGAAGTGGACTTTGACCTGATCATCCGCAATGGCACAATCCTCGACGGCACCGGCCGGCCGCGCTACCGCGCCGACCTGGGGCTCCGTGATGGGCGCATCGCCGCCCTCTCGGAGGGCGAGCCCCTCCAGGGCCGGCACCTGATCGACGCCGAGGGCTTGGCCGTCGCGCCCGGCTTCCTCGACGTCCATTCCCACGCCGACTGGATCTTTCCCCTAGATGACCACGACGCCATCCTGGCCCCGCTCCTGCTCCAGGGCGTGACGACCGTCGTCGCCGGGCAGTGCGGCTTTTCGCCGGCGCCCGTCACCGGCGCCTCCATCCCCCTGGAAGACGGCTACTCCGAGATGTGCCGCGAGCGCGCCTTCGACTACCGCTGGCGCTCCTTCGGCGAGTACCTGGCCGAGATGGAGCGGGCCGGGCTGCTCCTGAACGCCGGCTTCCTGGTGGGCCACGGCGCACTGCGCTATGCGGTCATGGGCGGCTCGACCGGTGCGCCCGACCCTGCTCAACTGGAGGGTCTCCGCCAGGGTACCCGACGCGCCATGGAGGAGGGAGCGTTGGGCCTGTCCGCCGGGCTGGCGTACGCGCCGGGCGTTTTTGCCGGCAACGATGAGCTACTTGCCCTGCTGCGCGTCGTAGCTGAGCGGAGTGGCACCTTCACCGTCCACGGCCGTGCCTACTCCTGGGTCTCGGCCTTCTACAAGCCGATGATCGGCGGCACGGCGCATAACCTCCGCTCGGTGCGCGAGCTGCTCGACCTGGGGCGGCGGGCCGGCGTGCGGCTGCAGCTTTCCCACCAGATCTTTGTCGGGCGGCGCACCTGGCGCACCCATCGCGCCGTCCTGCGCGAGATCGAGCGCGCGGCCGCCGCCGGGCTGGACGTCGCCTTCGACGCCTTCCCCTACACCTGTGGCAACACGACCGTCAACGTCGTCTTCCCCGCCTGGTTCCTGGCCGACTTTGACCGCCACATCGACGATCCGGCGTCGCTCAAGCGGCTCAAGCGCGAGATCGACATCCTGCGCCTGGCCCTGGGCCTGGGCTACGGCGACATCATGCTGCTGCACGTCGGAGCGCCCGAGCTGGCCGAGATGGAGGGGCTCGATTTTGCCGCCATCGCTCGACGGCTCAAAATGCCGCCCTTTGACGCCTACATGCACGTGGCCCGCGCAAGCGGGGGCAAGGCACGCGTGCTGCTCTACACCTACTCGGGGGACGAGAGGAACGAGGCGCCACTCCGCGCCGCGCTGTCGCACCCGCTCTGCTCCTTCATGACCGACACAATCCTGACGCTCCGCGGCAAGGCGAACCCCGCCTCGTACGGCACCTTCCCGCGCATCCTGGGCCGCTACAGCCGCGACCTGGGGCTTTTCTCGCTGGAGGAGGCGGTGCGGCGGATGACGTCCTATCCGGCGGCGCGGATGGGCCTCACTGGGGTGGGGCACATCGCCGAGGGCGCCGCCGCCGACCTCGTGCTCTTTAACCCGGCCACGGTGGCCGACCGCACCACCCGCCAGCAGCCCGACGTGCCGCCCGCCGGCATCCACGCCGTGTTGATCGCCGGGCAGGTCGTGGTACAGGATGGGCGCCTGATCCCCGGCCCACGCCGTGGAAGGGTTCTGCGGCGGTAGTCTGCGGCTCGGATTCTCTCCTCTCAAGCACGCCAGCCAGACGTCAGATGATCTTTGTCGCACGCCGACTTGACTTCATGGGTCATATATCGTATGATATACAATCTACCCAGTGCCTGATGCGGGCGGAGATCGTGGATACATGGATAGGGCAATGGCCGCCCCGCCACAGGGACAGTGAGTGAAGCGAGCTATTTCGTCACAGACAACACCAAACTGGAGCGGCGGCGCGTGTATTCCGCGCCGCGCGATCCCCAGGGGCAAGCTTCAGCCTGGGCGGCAGTTGAAGCAGCAGGCGTTATGCGCCGAGTTGGGCATGAGCTCTACGCCGATCGGCAAAATGCTCCGCATCGTCGAGGCTGAGGGGCTCATGGAGAGTGTCGCCTATCAAGGTGTGTACGTATCCGAATTATCCCCAGAAGAAGCCAAGGAAACAGCCCCGATCCGAGCTGTGCTCGATGGGCTTGCCGTTCAGCCCGGGATTCCACGACTCACGAGCCAAGACATCGACATCATCGAGCGCCTGTGGTCCCGGTTTGCGACCAACCTT
This sequence comes from uncultured Chloroflexia bacterium, assembly GCA_963701775.1. GTDB lineage: Bacteria > Chloroflexota > Anaerolineae > JAAYZQ01 > JAAYZQ01 > DAOQVR01. Next base: position 253,667 of record CAVPBH010000011.1, on the reverse strand, counting down.
CGGTGGATGATCCCTGGGCGCGCCCAGAGACCTATCCAACAGGATCGTGTCATCCTCGAAGCTATCGGGGAGCGTGATGCAATCCGCGCAGTGAATCTGGTTGCCGAGCATGTCAGCACGGCAGGCAACTCCATCATCGTTTTCCCAAAGAGTCAACGGGTTCCGTCGTACGTCAAAGCGACCGGACTCTGCACATGATCCCGGGCTAGGGTCGCCTGGCCGTCGATACCTGGGAGAGGCAACATGTCATAGCCAGCGGAGATGCTGTGCTGCACAAACACGGATTTTGTCCTTGGGTGGATGCTGGCGGTCTCGCCGATGATGTTCGTGGTGTGGTTGCCCTGTGGTGGGCCAAATCAGAAAAGGAGGAAGGCAAGTGGGGAAGAGCAAGGTCCTTAATGTTCGAGACTTGGTCCTTATCGCGGTGGTAGGGATCGCCTTTGGTGTGCTAGCTGCGTACTATGCCACCCTAGACATGATGATGATTTCCCTGTTGGGGCCTCTTGGATCCAGCATAACGTACGGCTTCTTCTTTGTTTCCGCGCTCTTGGCGGGATACATAGTGCAAAAGCCCGGTGCTGCGCTGCTGGCTGGAATCATCAATGGCTTCGGGCAAGCCCTGGCCGGCAATCCTTGGGGCATCATCGCACTCATCTATGGTCTGCTCAACGGCGGCGGCGCAGAACTGGGCTTCTTGGCCTTTCGCTACCGCCGCTGGAACCTGGTGAGTCTGTCGGTGGGAGCAACGATCACCGCCATCGCCTGTTACATCTACGAGTACTTCCAGTATAGCTACGCCGAGTTTTCCGTCGGATACCGGATTGCGACCCTGGTGGTGCGGATCGTTAGTGGCATAGTATTGGGCGCCGTTCTGTCTTGGGCCATCGGCAGAGGGGTGGCGCGCACTGGCGTGCTGAGCGGCTTCAATCTGGGGAAGGCGGCGTTGCAGGAGAAGAGGGAGAAGAAACCCTCTGGCTAGGGCGGGGATCTGCACGTGGCAGTCGCACGGGCGCGGCTGCCAGCATCCGATGTCGGCTGCGCGATGCGCCTGCTACGTGAAACGGCGATCTCGAGGCGAGAGCTCCTCGCGGACGAAGTTCGATGATGCAAGTGATGCACGGGATCCCATCGGGATCGCTCGGCCACAGAGCGGATGAATCGGCACTCAGGGCGGCACGCCCGGTGGCCTCGGATAGTGGCTTTGGGTTGACTAGCGCGGTCGGCAGCTACGCTGATGAGCCGCTGGCTTTGGGATGATTATGGGAGAAGTGCATATGACAATTCCAGCGATTGCGGTCGAGAACTTGACCTTTCGGCATCTGGGTGCCGATGAGCCCTGTATTGCTGGGACTAGTTTTCGGGTGGAGAAGGGCGAATTCGTCCTACTGCTGGGGCCGAGTGGCTGTGGCAAGTCTACACTCGGCCTGACCATGAACGGGATCGTCCCCCAGAGCCTAGAGGGTGAGTACACGGGTTCGGTGCAAGTGTTTGGCGAACCCGCAGAAACGACGCCAGTGGCCAACCTCTCGAAGAGAGTGGGTATGGTATTCCAGGACCCCGAGAGCCAGTTCTGCATGCTGGAGGTGAATGACGAACTGGCCTTTGCCCCTGAGAACCTCAAGCTGACAGAGGATGAGATACGTGCGCGCGTCCGGGAGGCGATCGAACGGGTTCGCATTCAACACCTAATGGGAAAGTCGGTGGTTGCGCTGTCGGGCGGGGGAGAAACAACGGCTGGCCCTGGCCAGTGTTCTGACACTCCAACCCGAGGTGCTGTTTTTCGACGATGTGACGGCGAACCTGGATCCTGTCGGTACGGCAATGGTGTTCGAAACGCTGCGGGAACTGCGCTCGGGTGGTGGACAAGACCATCATGATGGTTGAGCATAAGGTGGATGAGATTGGTCGACATCGTCGATCGCATCATCCTGCTCGACAATCGATCGCGAGTGGTTGCCTCTGGATTGCCGCGCGAGGTCTTCTACGACACAGACCCGGCCACGCTCCAGAATCTGGGGCATCTGGGTACCCGAAATCGTCGAACTGGCTCTGCAACTGCGGGAGGCAGGTTTCCCAGAACTGGCAGGAGGCAGACCACTGACCGTGAACGAGGCTGCTGACGGTCTCCTGGCCTCTTGCATGGGCGCGAGGGGCATGCATGGCAGGCGTCGGCCTCCGCCCGTGGCGTCGCTCCAGATGGAGATTCGGTCCTGGAAGTGGACCACCTTTCCTATTGCTACCCGCACCAGCTCCAACCTGCACTCGCCGATGCGAACCTTGCGGTGCGCAAGGGGGATTTCGTGGCCATCGTCGGCCCGAATGGTTCCGGCAAATCCACCTTGATGAAGCACTTGGTCGGGATCATCCGGCCGTCTCCCGGCCACGTCTACCTGCATGGAAAGGATATTCACGAGCTGTCGCTGCGCGAGATTGCGCGACAGGTGGGCTTTGTGTTTCAGAATCCGGAACACCAGATCGTGACCGACAACGTGTACGACGAACTGGCCTACAGCCTGAAAAGACAGAAAGTCGATCGGCACGAGATTGACCAGCGGGTTCATCAGGCGCTTGCGCTTGTCCAGTTGGAGCACGTGCCCGACAGCAATCCCTATGTGCTCAGCGGTGGGGAAAAGCGCCGACTTGGCGTGGCGACTATGCTTGTCGTCGGCCAAGACATCCTAATCCTGGACGAGCCGACGTTTGGCCAGGATCGCCTGACAGCTGGCCGGCTCATGAAGCTCATCGAGGACCTTTAACAAGAACGGGCGTACCATCGTGATGGTTACGCATGACATGAAACTGGTGGCGGAGTATGCTCGAAACGTGACCGTTGTGTGGAACGGACAGACGCCTTTTGATGGCAGCCCTCTGGAGCTCTTCGAACAGGAGGATCTTGCTGGCTGAGACATGCCTGCTGCCACCGCCTATCTTCCGCCTATCCAAGTGCCTGCAGAAGACCATTTCCGCCTTCCCAACCCTGCTGACGGTGGATGAAGCCTATCGTTCCATACTGGAGGCCTGCTGTGGTAAAGCTTGAGTACGTCCGCCAGGCGACGCCCATTCATCAGTGGCATCCGCTAGTGAAGCTCCTGGGGTGCGTCGTCATTATAGTGCTGGCCACGATGTCCTATGATCCCATTCCGAATGTCGTCCTGTTTCTAGTGACGCTCGTCTTGGCGCTGGTAGCCTCCCGAGTACCACCCGCCCGCTTCTTCGCCATATTGGCACCCTTCACCATCATCGCCTTTGGATTCGGCATCGCTCAGCTCCTGTTTCATGGAGAGGGAACAGCCCTGGTAGCTGTGGGACCTTTGGTCATCACCAAGGAAGCGCTCAGTTTCTCCGTGGCCCTTGCCTTCCGCATGCTGACGATCATCAGCATTTCCATGGTCTTCACCCTGACGACCGATCCAAAGGACTTCGTCCTCAGCCTTATCCAACAGCTGAAAATGAGCTACCGCGTTGCCTTTGGCGTCTTTTTTGCTTTGCGGATGTTGCCGCAGGTCGAGACAGAGTTCGACATCATCCGTTCTGCTCACGGGATCCGTGGAGTCGGTGAGCGGCCAGGTCTGATGGGCAAGCTGGAGGAGTACCAGCGCTTCACGATTCCTCTCTTGGTCAGCCTGATCAGAAAGTCGACGCGGGCAGCGATGGCTATGGAGAGCAAGGCGTTTGGGGCGTTCCCAACTAGGACCTACCTCCACAAGATGCACATCCAGGCCAAGGATGTTGTCATCTTCCTGCTGTTGGTCGCAGCGCTTGGAGTCATTATGTGGGGGCTCTACCAGGCCGGCCTGTTCCGCGGGTTCATTTTCACGACGAGTAAAGGCCTCTAGGGTTTGTCGTGCACTGCCCAAGTCTGACTGCGACGCGCGACAAGGTCCTGGCGGGGCTTGGCGCGAAGAAGCAGAATCCAGTCGAGTAGACGATTACTTTAGGAGGTCCGGGGGCGCGGCCTGTTGACCGCCCTGGAGATGCAGCGAGAGGAAGATACGCCTTCCTTCGTGGGGAAGGGAACGAGCTGGGCGCGGTCGCATGCCGGACCGTCAACTCCGGGACGACCGTGCGGGTATCGCCCCCCCTTGGTGATCAGCCAGGCACAGGTGGGGCAGGCGCTGGACATTTCTGGGCATGCGCTTGACTGGCCTGCAAAGTAGAATGATGCCTTTGCTTGTCAAGCGCTGGTGATGGCTCGCTCTCGAAAAGGCCAAGCAGATTCTCTGCCGTATGTCTGTCCCATGCGAAGCCACTTAGCGCTCTGGTTGGCCAGGGCGCCGGCCGGGTGCTGCGCATGTAGCAGGTGCGGCCGCTGCTGAGCACCTCTATGACCCTACCGGGCGCCGTCATTTCGTTGTTCTCTTGCCCGGGAGCCAAGTTGGGCGTGCGATTGCCGGCCGTCCTCCTCTGATTCTTCCTGTCCGTGCTTCAGGCACGGGGGACGCTCACCGGTGTGCCCTGAATCTCCCACATACCTGGCCTACCCCTTCCCGCCTCGGCCTGACTGATGCCTGTTCGACCGCGAGGGGCAGGCGTACCATCATGGCTAGAGTCAAACTCGGACTTGACAATCTGGAGAATATATTGTATTGTATATAGGATACAGTGCTGCAGGCAAGGGTGCCATGGTTTGTTGCGAGTCCAGCGGGCTGATGACTGCCCCGAAGGGAGATACCGGTGAGCGACTCGACCGATCGAAGCACGGATTCGACCAAACTGGAGCGCGGTGCGCGCATCCTCCGGCAGGCCATCCTCAGAGGTGAGCTTCAGCCGGGACAGCAGCTGAAGCAGCAAGAGCTGGCCGCCCAGCTAGGCATGAGTTCCACCCCGATCCGTGAAGTTCTCCGCATTCTAGAGGCCGAAGGGCTAATCGAGCGCATCCCCTACCAAGGCGCGTACGTATCCGAGGTGTCACCCCAAGAGGCCGAGGAGATCACGCCGATCCGAGCTTTGCTGGAGGGATTTGCGGTGCAGCTCGGGGTCCCACGACTCACAGAGCAGGATATCGAGACCCTGGAAGCCCTGACCAAGGGCATGGAAGAAGCCCTGTCCAGGATGGACTTTGTCCAGGTTCGAAGGCTCAACTACGACTTCCATACCACGATCTACCAGGCCTCCGGATCGCCCACGCTTGTGAACATCATCGAGCGCCTGTGGCCCAGGTTCGCGACCAACCTGCTGTGGATGATACCTGGGCGCGCCCAGCGATCGATCAATCAGCACCATCTCCTCCTCGAGGCCATCCGGGCGGGCGATGAAATTCGTGCGGCTTCTCTCGGTTTCCGAGCACATCCGCACCGCTGGGAGTTCCATCGTCGAGTTCCTAAAGACCCAACAGGGAGCCATCCACCCCCCTGCCTCCCCTGGAAACGGCACAGGAAGCTAAACCGGAATGGAAGGCTCCGGTTTCGTCAAGGCGAGAGTGTATTCCGCGAAAGCGGCTACGCCGGAGGTGGCTGGATCTGCCTGGGCGCCTAGCACAATCTCAAGGAGAAGTGGGTGGCACACCAACCAATCAACCTGCAAGTAGAGTTTGCCGGCCTGAAGCTCAAGAACCCGTTCATGCTCGCTTCGGCGTCGCCGACGCTGACGGGGAGCCTGATCGCAAGGGCGTTCGAACACGGATGGGCGGGTGCAGTAACCAAGACGCTCAAGCCACCCTCACTGCGGCGCAACTGGCTGTCTCGCGAGCCCCAGCCGATGCTGGCCCCACTCAAGTACGGCGGGCGGCTGATCGGAATGCAGAACATCGCCACATCGGGCGGCCATATGGAGATGGCCGACTGGCAGGCGGAGCTGCCGCCCATCAAGGAGGCCTATCCCGGCCACGTGATCGTGGGCAGCATCGCCGCGACGATGGACAAGGGGGATTGGCAGTGGCTGGCGGAAGGGATGATGAAGGCGGAGGTGGACGCCATCGAAGTGGACGCATCGTGCTCTCACTCGTCGGCGCAGCTCGTCCGGGGACGGCTCGTCGGCGAGGTGCCGGAGCTTGCCGCGCAGGTAACCGAGTGGGTGCGTGAGGTCTGCCCCAAGCCGCTTATCGTCAAGTTGGGGGCGTTTGTGCCGAGTTTCCCCGAGATGCTGGAGGCCCTGACGCAGGCTGGCGCGAACGCCGTGTCGGGGATCAACACGCTGCCGTGCCTGGTTGGTGTGAACCTGGACACCATGGAGCCCATGCCAACCGTCCAGGGGCACGCGGCGTACGGCGGCCTTTCTGGTCCTGCCATCAAGCCGGTCGGCCTCAGGGCCGTCTCGCTGATGGCGAAAACGGGCCTGCTGCCGGTGTCGGGCATCGGCGGCATCTCGACCTGGCAGGACGCTGCCGAGTACATGCTCCTCGGGGCGGGTACGGTGCAGGTCTGTACCGCCGTCATGTGGAACGGCTATGGCGTCATAGACAAGCTGATCGCCGGCCTGTCCAGGTACGTAGCGGATAAGGGCTTCTCCAGCGTATCAGACATGGTAGGGCTCGCCAACGTGCTGGTGAAACCCACGATCAGGGACCTGGAGACACGCTCAGGGTTGCAGGCGCGCATCCTGACCGAGGACTGCAAGAACTGCGGCAAGTGCATTCCGGCGTGCCGCGACGGAGGCTTCTATGCAATCTCGCAGGGCGAAGCCGCACCCCTGGTAGATCCAGAGGCGTGTGACGGGTGCGGGCTGTGCCTTGTAGTTTGCCCATTTGGGGCAATCGAGCTTGTACGTTGATGGGCCGTCGCCGCACTCGCAGCGCGAGCTGCTCCAATGGTAGGCGGAGGAGCGCGCACCGAGAGGATGCCCGTGTGGCAGACTGTCGGCCGTTGGCTGGCGCTGTTCGCGGGCTGCGTCGTCTGGGGCCTGGGGATCGCTCTGACGGTCAAAGCCCGGCTTGGCGTGGCGCCCTGGGAGGTTCTGCAGGTGGCAGCGAGCCGGCTCTCGGGTCTGTCGTTGGGGAGAGTGGGACAGCTTATCGGCCTTCTGCTCGTGGTCTTGACCTACCTGGTGGCGCGCATCAAACCCAGGTGGGCAACCCTGGTCACGATGTTCTTTGTCGGGTTCTTTGTGGATGTGTGGTATCCGTACGTGCCGGACGTCGACCAATTGGGATGGCGAATCGTGATGCTGCTGGGCGGGACCGGGGTGATTGGATTCGCGACGGGACTGTACTTGAGGGCGGACCTCGGAGCCGGCCCGCGCGACGGCGCGATGTTTGCCGTCTGCAAGCTAACGGGGAGCAGCGTGCGGCGCGCGCGTACAGTCCTGGAGGTGGCTGCGCTGGCCCTCGGGATAGCTCTCGGAGGCCCGCTGGGCTGGGGCACACTGGTCTACGCACTGATCATCGGCCCGATCGTCCAGCTATTCATGCGCGTCCTCGGTGTCAGCCCGCAGACGGGCGAGGCGGCCGGATGAAGGATCTGGCCTAGGTCAGCTTTGGCAGACGGCAGCGCATAGGCGTCGCGTGGGGAGAACAACGCCCTGTCGCATAGTGAAAGGAGGCAAGAGAAAGGGACACTGGCACTTTTGTCCGGGAGGAAACAAGTCGTAGGTCCGTTGCGCAAGCATTTGAAGACTAGAAAAGGGGGAATGTAAGATGGCACGCAAGTTGCTCAGTCTGTTGCTCGTTGTGGTGTTCCTGCTCCCTGCGATGGCCGGGTGCGGGTCCAAAGCGACGGAGGTCACGGAGCCCGAGGCCACCAAGGCAGAGACGGCCAAGACGTACAAAGTGGCATTGGTGGTCAACCAGCGCTTTGGAGACCAGGGACCCAGTGATGACCTGAAGAAGGGACTCGACGAGGCCGCCAAGGATTTCGGCGTCGAGGCCAAAACCCTCGAGTCCCCGGATCCCGCCCAGCACGAGGAGAACATTCGGGCCATGGCCGAGGCGGGCTACGATCTCGTGATCGTTACCTTCCCGGCGATGGCCGATGCCCTGGAAGCTGTGGCCAAAGACTATCCTGATACCAAGTTCCTCGGCATCTGGATTTGGACTTCGGAGCAGTTCCCGAACGTGCGCACGGTGGAGTATCGTGGCTACCGTGTGTGCTACCTGCTTGGTGTCCTGGCCGGCAAGATGACCAAGACCGAACAAGCTGGGCCGCATTCTCGGCGGCGACTCGCCCGACATGAACGTCAACTACTGGTCTTTCGCGGCGGGTGCGCAGTCCGTCAACCCTGCCGTCGAGATCCAGATTGGCTACACCAACAGCTTCGAAGACCCGGCCAAGGGTAAGGAGCTTGCGCTCCTGATGTACAACTCGGGCGTGGACATCATCATGACCGATGCCTCGCGCAGTGGCCTGGGAGTCGTTGAAGCCGCCAAGGAAACCGGCAACTTCGTGATCGGCGACCCCGTCTTCCACCCTGAGCTAGCACCGGCCAACTACATCACAGCTCTGGATTTCGGATGGTCGGACTCGGTGTATGTCACGGTCAAGGACCTGGTCGAAGGCAAGTTCACGGGCGAGCACATGATCGCCAAGTTCATCAGCGGCGGCTCCATCAACATCTCGTATGGCTCCTTCGATTCCTTCAAGGCCAATGGGCCCAAGGAAATGGTGGACAAGCTCCCGGCAGCCGAGGCGGCGATGTCGGAGGCCGCGTCCAAGATCGAGTCTGGCGCCTTGGAGGTCATCTTCAAGGAAGATAGTGGGCAGACCGTTGCTCCAAAGCAATAGCCTCTAGTCGGGCCTCACCATACCTGGATGGTGGGCCCTCCGACGCCTCGTAAAGCCAAGGCAGGAGGGCCCACCATCCCCGCAGATCGCAAGCTGGAGGGTGAACAGTGGCTGCGCTCGTAGAGATGCGTGAGATAACAAAGAGCTTCCCGGGGGTCCTGGCCAACCAGGCCGTCAGCTTCAGGGCGGAGGCCGGTGAGATCCACGCGGTCGTCGGGGAGAACGGTGCCGGGAAGAGCACGCTGATGAACGTCCTGTACGGGCTGTACCAACCCGAGTCCGGCGAGATCCTTCTCCGGGACAAGCCTGCTGTGATCTCCAGCCCACACGCCGCCATCCGGAACAAGATCGGCATGGTCCACCAGCATTTTATGCTAATCCCATCCTTCACGGTGGCGGAGAACATCGTGTTCGGCCACTTTCCCCGCAGGCACGGTTTCTTTGACTCGAAAAAGGCAGTATCACTGGTCAATGATCTATCGGTGCGCTACGGCTTGGCCGTGGATCCGACCGCCAGGCTCACGGACCTGTCGGTCGGCACGATGCAGCGCATCGAGATCCTCAAGGCGCTATATCGCGGCGCCGAGATCCTGATCCTCGATGAGCCGACGGCCGTGCTGACTCCCCGTGAGACCGAGGACCTCTTCGCGGTGCTTCGAGCGCTGGCCGCCGAGGGCAAGGCTGTGATCCTCATCACTCACAAGCTGAGGGAGGTCATTTCCGTCTCGGATCGGGTGACGGTGATGCGCGGAGGGCGGAACGTTGGGGTTCTGCGCACCCGGGACACGTCGGAGCATGAGCTGGCACGGCTGATGGTCGGCCGTGAGGTCTTCCTTCACGTCGAGAAGGAGGCGGCCGAGGCTGGGGACGAGGTGCTCAAGGTCAACCAGCTATGTGCCAGGAACGCGCACGGTCTGCAGGCGCTCGATCACGTCTGCTTTTCGGTCCGAGAAGCGGGAGATCGTCGGAATTGCCGGCGTGGAAGGCAACGGGCAAACCGAGCTTGTCGAGGTACTGACCGGGATGCGGCCGGCCGAGACAGGCGCAGTCCACCTTGACGGCAAAGACGTGACCCGCCTGGGGGTGCGGGCCCACCGCGAGCTGGGCATCTCCCATATCCCAGAGGATCGGATGAGATTCGGCGTCAGTGGCGACGATTCGGTGGAGGACAATGCGATCGTGGCGTCGTACCACCGGCCTCCACTTTCTTGGTCGGGCATCCTCCTGCGCCTGCGGCGCGTCGCGGAATATGCGCGAGGACTCATGTCCAAGTACGACGTGCGCGCCGGCGGAAAGGAGACACGGGTAGGCACCCTGTCTGGCGGAAACATCCAAAAGCTCGTGTTGGCGCGCGAGTTTGCTCTGAATCCGCGCCTGCTGCTCGCCGCGCAGCCGACACGCGGCGTCGATGTAGGGGGCTCGGAGTTCATTCGCAAGCAGTTGGTCGTCATGCGGGACCAGGGCTGTGCCATACTTCTCGTCTCGGCGGACCTGGACGAGGTCCTATCCTTGAGCGACCGGATCTTTGTCATGTACGAGGGCAAGCTGGTGGCGGAAGTCCCGCAGAGAGAGGCGACCGAGCACCGGCTTGGTGTGTTGATGACGGGGGGCACGTGGCCCGGAGTCGGCTGTGAGGACGGCTCGGCGGCAGCCTGACCCCGGCCAGGCTCATGGAACGGGCATGGTGAGAGAAGAGGCGGCATACACATGGGGCGACTGAAGGGTTTCTTGGTCACGCTTCTCCAGCAGACGCTGGTCATCGTGGCGGCATTCCTGGTTTCGGGGATCGTGCTGCTGCTATCGGGCTACAACCCGCTCGCCGTCTATGCGGGCTTCTTCAAGGGCGCATTTGGCAGCCAGGTGAGCCTGGGAAATACCCTCCGCTGGGCGACTCCCATGATCCTGACCGGCCTGGCCGTATCGGTGGCGTTCCGCGCCTCGATGTGGAACATTGGCGTGGACGGGCAGCTCTACCTTGGCGCGGTAGCTGCCGCGTGGGTGGGCTTTAGCCTCACGGGCACGCCCGGCTGGGTCACGGCCCTGGCGGCCCTCGCCCTCGGGATGGTCGCCGGAGGCATCTGGGGCGCGATCCCGGGCATCCTGCGGGCCACCACGGGCGCCAGCGAGCTAATCACGACCCTGATGCTGAACTACATTGGCATCCTGATCACGGATTACCTGGTTCTTGGCCCGATCCGGCAGTGGGGCCCGCAGGGCACGACCTTTCGCAGCCCCACCATTGTCGAAGCCGCGGAGCTGCCCCGCATCATCGCCAAGACGCAGGCCAATGCCGGCATCTTCATCGCGATCGCGCTGGCCATCCTGCTCTACTTCGTAATCCGCCGCGCTACGGTTGGGTACGAGATGCGCATTGTTGGGTCCAATCGCTGGTTTGCGCAGTATGGGGGCATCAACGTCAAGAAGACGATCGTGATCTCCATGCTCATCAGCGGCGCGGTCGCCGGCCTGGCCGGAGGCGTTGAAGTCCTTGGCGTTCACCGGGCCTTTGTCCAGCGCTTCTCGACCGGCCTGGGGTTCGACGGCATCGTGGTCTCGCTTCTGGCTCGAAACAATCCCCTGGGCGTGATCTTCTCTGGCGTCTTCTTTGGCGCCCTACGCGCCGGCTCGACGGCCGTGGAGCGAACCACCGAAGTGCCCCGGGCCATGGTCACCATATTTGAGGCCATCATCGTCCTGGGAGTCACGGCCCAGGGTGCGTGGGCCCTCATACGGCGCGAGGGTGGGTTCCGGGCCTGGTGGAGAAAGCACTTCTCCAAGGCCCGCCCGGAGTCTGACACGATGCCGCAGGTGGGGGGGTAGAACACCATGGAAGGGATATTCGACATTGGCCTGTTTCAGTCAATGCTCCGGCTGGCCACCCCTACCCTTCTTGCGGCACTCGGTGGGGTACTTGCTCATCAGGCCGGTATCCTCGACATCTCGCTTGAAGGGAAAATGATTGTCGGCGCATTCTTCGCCATCGCGGTGGCACAGGCTACCGGCAATGTGTGGATCGGTGTGTTTGCTGGTGGGGTCGCGGGCGCTCTTGTTGGCCTGCTGTTTGCCTTCATGGTCATCACGATCAAGACGAATGACGTGATCACCGGCGTGGGCATCAACATCCTCGCTGATGGTTTGACTGCCTACCTGCTGCGGGTTTTCCTGGGAACCTCGGGCACGCACGCCCTGGCGGGTGTGGCGGGACAGGCCAAGGTAGACCTGGGTTTCCTGGGGGCAATTCCGATCCTTGGCCCGATCCTGAACGATCACACGCCGCTTGTCTATGCCGCCCTGTTGCTGGCTCCAGTCATCTGGCTGGCGCTGTACAAGACGCCGCTCGGATTCCGGATTCGCGCCGTGGGTGAGAAGCCGTTGGCTGCGCGAACGGCCGGCGTGAGCGTCGAGAGGGTGCGCTACGGAAGCCTGCTGGCCGGAGGTTTTCTGTGTGGACTGGGCGGAGCCTTCCTCTCCACTGGCTCGCTTTCGATGTTCACCGAAGGCATGGTGGCGGGCAGAGGCTTTATGGCGTTCACCGCCGTGATCTTTGGCGACGGCAACCCGATCTGGGTTCTCCTCGCAGGATTGCTCTTTGGGCTTGCCGAGGCCGTCGGGTTCAAGGTTCAGATCGCCCGGGTCGCACTGCAGCAGCAGGTTGTCGAGATGCTGCCCTACCTGATTACGGTGATCGTCGTTTCTCTGACTTCGTGGCTCAGGCGCAGGCGTGTCGGCCAAATGGCGGCTGTTTCTGAGTAGGCGCGAGAACCGCTCGCGCGGCTCCTAAATCAGATTCTATTGAGGGAGGAATCAAGAATGGGAACGTTTCGCATCCTGGAGTTCGGAATGCACACGAGTCTACTCATGGGGCCCGGTGCAGCAGGGCGTGTGGGCGAGCAGCTCAAGTCATTCGGAGTGAAGAAGGTGCTAGTCTGCACCGACAAGGGCATCGTCGGAGCCGGCCTCCTGGCCAAGCTCACGCCTGCCATAGAGGCCGCGGGGATTGGCTATGCAGTTTATGACGGAGTCGTGGGCAACCCCCGCATCGAGACAGTGAACGATGGGCTGGCGGAATACCGCGGGCACGGCTGCGACGGGCTGCTGGCCATCGGCGGAGGAAGCTCCATCGATACGGCCAAAGCCATCGGTATCCTGTGCACCAATGGGGGTGACATCCGGGACTACGAGGGCTTTTTCAAGATCAGGGAAGCGCTGCCTCCGCTCCTGGCCATTCCGACTACCTATGGCACAGGCAGTGAAGTCACAAACGCGGCCGTGATCACCAACGTCGAGAAGAAGTACAAGATGCTCCTCCTTGATGACAAGATGACACCTCGGAAGGCGATCCTGGATCCGCTTCTGCTCCTCGACCTGCCACATCGGATTGCGGCCTCCACGGGGATGGACACGCTCACTCACGCGATCGAATCCTATGTATCGAACGCGGCCGAGCCGATCACAGACGCCCTGAACCTGGCTACGATCAAGCTGGTCGCCGAGAACCTCGCACCCGCTGTGGGGACAACCTGGGACCTGGACGCGACGGCGAACATGCTGTACGCGAGCACGATCACAGGCTTTGCCTTCAGCAACACGGCCCTCGGCCTGGTGCACGCGATGGCGCACGCCCTGGGAGGCACGCTGGACCTGCCGCACGGCGTGGCGAACGCGATCGTGCTGCCCACCGTGATGGAGTTCAACCTGATCTCCTGCCCGCGCAAGTTCCGAGACATCGCCATTGCGATGGGCGAAGATGTCGAGGGCCTATCTCTGCTGGATGCAGCCAGCGTGGCCGTCGACGCCGTGCGCAAGCTGTCAAAGTGGCTGGGCATCCCCCAGTCGCTTTCTGAGGTAGGCGTCGATCCCAGCACGATTGAATACATGGCCGAATGCGCCATCAAGGACGGCAACGTGGGGTTCAACCCGAGGCCTGCCACCAAGGCAGATCTCGTTGCGCTTTTCACGGCCGCGCTCTAGCTGCCCGGTAGACGCGGACCCGGCGCAGGGCGCCGCTGCAGGGTTTCGGCAGTCCTGCGTCGGGTAGCAGCACGTTTGAAAGGGGATCGCTGATGAGGTACAAGATCGTAGACCTGGACACGAAGGGAGGTGCCGAGGAGCGTCCGCTCACGCGCGAGGACCAGGAGCAATACATCGGCGGACTGGGCATCGCCGCCAAGCTTATGGCCGAGCTGCTTCCGGCGCACTCGGCTCCATTGGACGCCGAGATCCCACTGATTGTGAGTGCCGGTCCGCTCAACGGGACCGGATTCCCGGCCGCCAACCGGGTCATCTTCTATTCCGTCTCGCCGGCGACGGGGTTGGTTTCGGTCTCGTGCATGGGGGGCAAGTTCGGAGACAAGCTCGCCCAGACGGGCACGCCGACGTACGTGCTCACCGGCAAGGCTTCCGGGCCGTCCATCCTCGTCATTGACGAGGATGAGATCAGCGTGGTGCCGCGTCCTGACCTCTGGGGTGGGATGGTGACCGATGTGCGGGCCACCCTCGAAAAGGAGTACCGTGGCGGGGAGGTTGCCCTGATCGGGCCGGCCGGCGAGAACCTGACCGTCTTTGCCAGCGTGCGCGGAGATGAGGGACATGCGGCCGGCCGCGCCGGGCTCGGGGCGGTCATGGGCAGCAAAAACCTGAAGGCGATCGTTGTGCGCGGCAAGCGGCGTCCCGAGATTTCGGACGAGACAGCCTTCAGAGCATACCTGCGGAGCGCCAACAAGGCAGTGCGCGAGAACGCCTACCTGACAGACGTCCAGGGGCCCATGGGAACCGCGAACCTCGTCCAGATGATGAACGAGGCCAACGGCCTGCCCACGGCAAACTTCCGGAGGTCTAGCTTTGACCAGGCGCCCCTTCTCTATGCCAGTCGCATCGTGCCCGAGTTCGTGGCAGAGAGCACGACATGCAATTGCTGCCCGGTGCAGTGCCGCAAGCACGTGTCGATTGACGGACAGGTGTACGAGTCTCCAGAGTACGAGTCGATCTGGGCGTTTGGGCCACAGAACGAGATTTCGGACTTTGCTGTGATCACGCGGGCAAACCACCTCTGCAATGAGTATGGCATGGACACCATGTCCGTAGGAAGCCTGCTCGGCATGGTCCAGGAGCATGCAGGCAGGTTCGCTTCCCCTGACGATCTGCTCGAAGGCATTCGGTCCATCGCGACGCACTCGGGCGATGGGGAGCTGCTGGCGCAGGGCATCCGCCAGGTCGAACAGACCTGGGGCGTCGACTATGGGATGCACTCCAAGGGTCTCGAGCTGGCTGCGTATGACCCCCGGCGCGTCCCCGGCATGGGATTGGCGTATGCGACAGCGCAGCGGGGCGGTTGTCACTGCCGGGCATGGACCGTGGGAGACGAGATCTTTGGGCCGAAGCTGGACGCGGAGGGTCTGGCAGGCCTTGTGATCCGCTATCAGAATGCCGCTTGCGTAAGGGATTCGCTCATCATGTGCGTCTTTGTGGATGGCACGTTCGGGCTGCCCGGCTACGCGCCCGCGCTCACGCACGCAACCGGGATCGGCTACACCGCAGAGTCGCTGGCGACGATCGGTGAGCGGATTTTCAACCTGGAGCGCCTGACCAACCTGGGGCGAGGTCTGACGGCAGCAGACGACACGCTGCCTCCACGCCTGCTGCAGGCGGAGCACGGGCAGATCTTTGCGGCCTCGAAGGAGGCCTACTACCGCCTGCGCGGATGGAATGCCAGAGGCGAGCCAGCGCCCGAAAAGAGAGCTGGCTTGGGCCTCTAGCCCGGCCTGCAAGGCGAGCCTGGCTCTTGCCCACTGGGCGCCACGAATGATTGTGGTTGAGGAGTGCTTACCACTGGTGAGCGTAGGAGGCGTGGATTGGCGGTACCATGACGGTAGTGCGGTTGGCAGCATTGGCGCTGCAATGAACCTGAGCAAGAGTCGCAGGACGAAAAACAGAGGAAGGTAGATCATGTCAGTTACGAATATGCTGGAAGTTCTGGACCGGGCCCATGCGGGGCCGGTCACGACGGTAAAGGACTGGGACATGCGCATCGTCCCAGGAACGGCCGCCAAGATGCTGAAGAAGCACAACCTGGCCGGCACTTGTGCGTCCAAAAACCCCGTGAACACGGACGACGCCCTGGCGGACCGCTTTTTCGAAGCCGGCATCGACTTGGCGCTGGAGCTAGGAATGCTCTGTATCGACACGGAGCGCCGCATCACGTTCAATCGGGCCGAGCTTTGGGATGTGTTGCACAAGATCAAGCCGGAGCTCACGCTGGGCCTCGGACGCGACCAGGTGACCATGTTCCCGAGGAAGCCAGAGGATCCTCGCAAGCCGCTCTTCAAGTCACCTCTCGGCATCGTGATATCGGAGGGGCTGTGGGTTCCTGTCATGCAGGGTATCGTAGAAAACCACGAGATTGATATCCTGCAGGGCGGCTCGCTCGATACGGTCTACGGCCACCGGGTGCGGTCTCAGACCCCCTATGAGACGATGGCGGGTATGCTGAACGCCCGCCTGACGCACGAGGCCCTGTGGCGCGCCGGCCGCACGGGGATGCCTGTGACCGGAATCATCAGCAGTGTTACCTGCTTTGGGCAGATGGGTGGATTCGCCGTCGAAGGCGGCCTCTCTCCCAAGAAGGACATCGCGATGGTGTTGGGGCCCTCCGATCTGAAGACGAACTACAACTGCCTTCACAAAGTCGTGCAGGCGGTGAATGTGGGCGCGCCTATCTATTCCAGCTCGCTCCCCATGATTGGCGGATATGCGGGCGGGCCCGAGGGCACTGCGTTGGTCGCGATTGCTTACTCCCTGGCGCACTACATTGTGCATCAGGCGACCTACGGCGGCTGCTCGCCATACGACGTCCGGTACATGGGCAACACAGGTCGTGATGCACAGTGGGTGCTCGGCATCTTCCTGCAGGCCCTGAGCCGGAACACCCCGGTACTCAAGAACACCTCCATCAACCCGACGGCCGGGCCCGGCACAGAAATGCTCCTGTATGAGTGCGCCGCGACGGCCCTGAACCTCTCGGTATCGGGCATTAGCATTGGCTTGGGTCCGCGCTCGGCTGCTGGCAAGTACACCGATCACCTGAGCCCACTGGAGTGCAAGTGGTCGGCCGAAGTGATCAAGGCCGGGGCCGGAATGAGCCGCGCGCAGGCCAACGAGATTGTCAACGTGCTCATCGCCAAGTACGAGGAGCGCCTGCCGAACCCGCCGAAGGGCTACTCCTTTGACAAGTGCTACGACGTCCAACGGCTTGTCCCGACCGAGGAGTGGCGCGCCATGTACGACCGGGTCAGGAAAGAATGCATCGACCTCGGGATTCCGCTCTCGGCGGAGTAGGGTGCCAGATGCCCGGCAGTTCACTTCTCTCAGTTTAGAACTCAGGAGAATCACCAATGACAAAAGAATCTGTGCTCTTGGACCTGGAGAACGCCATCGTCGCGGGCGATGAGGATGCGGCGCGCGAAGCCACCAAGGCGGCGCTGGCGGCCGGCATTAGGCCGGTAGAAATCATGCAGGGGGGGGTCGCGCGCGGTATGGGGCGCATAGGCGAGCTCTTCCAAAAGTTCGAGGTCTTTCTGCCTGACCTCATGCTGGCAGGCGAGGCTGGCAGAGCCGCCCTGGACGTCGTGGTCCCGACCCTCAAGGGGGCGGACAGAGATAGTATCTCGCGGGGCAGAGTTGTGCTTGGGACCGTTGTGGGCGACATGCACGACATCGGCAAGAACCTCGTCGGCGCGGTTCTGGCGGCCTCTGGCTTTGAGGTCTACGACCTGGGCATCAACGTTGCTCCGATGGCATTCGTGAGGAAGGCCCAGGAGGTGGGCGCGAATATCATCGGTATGTCCAGCCTGCTCACGACGAGCCTGCCCTACCAGAAGGATGTCGTGAATTACCTCAGCGACATGGGTATCCGGGACAAGTACTTTGTGATCGTCGGCGGTGGGCCGGTCACACCGGAATGGGCCGTGGAATGCGGCGTGGATGGCTATGCGCGGCTCGCAACTGAGGCCGTGGAGATGTGCAAGCGCCTGGTCGAAGGCATTCAGAAGCCGCCCCTGGCGAAGCCCGTCATCATTGGTGCCCAGACAGAAGACTAGGAAATCGACAGCTTCTCCTCTTCCTAGGTGAACGCTCTTTGGCGCCAGGTCATCAGCTCACACACTAGCACGACCAAAGGGCGTTCACCACTGGGGGAGTAGCGCAGTCGCGAAAGGCAAGCATGACAGAGAACCTCACCACAGTAGTGTCATCGGCCGGCAAGCCAGTCCACATCCATCGAGACAAGCCGACCGTGATCATCGGGGAGCGTATCAACCCCACGGGGCGCAGCCAGGTTCTGGCTGCATTCGCCGCCGGAGAGCTGGACATCGCCCGCACGGATGCCCTGGCGCAGGTCGCGGCCGGGGCCCACATCCTCGACGTCAACGCCGGCGTGCCCGGCGCGGACGAGCCAGTGCTGCTGGCGCGCGTGCTCCAGGCCGTCATGGAGGTGACCGATGTGCCGCTCTGCATCGACACCGCCAATCCGGCTGCGCTGGAAGCCGCGCTTTCGGTCTACCGGGGCAAGGCCCTGGTGAACTCTGTCAACGGCGAGGAGCGCAAGCTCGAGACGATACTGCCCATCGTCAAGGAGCACGGCGCCGCGGTGATCGGCCTGTGCCTGGATGACGAGGGCATTCCCAAGACGGCGGCTGGCCGGCTGAAGGTGGCCGCCAAGATCATCGAGGAGGCGGCAAGGCTGGGGATCCCGGCGGATGACATCGTGATCGACCCACTGGCCCTCACCGTGGGTGCCGACAGCAGCTCCGGCCGAGTGTCGCTCGATGCCATTAAGCTGATCGTGGCCGAGTTTGGCGTGAACATCACCATGGGAGCGAGCAACATCTCCTTTGGCATGCCAGATCGGCCCGCCATCAACGCGGCGTTCATTGCGATGGCCATCTATGCCGGGCTCACCTGCCCGATCACCAACCCTTTGATCCCCGCCGTCACCATGTCCATCCTGGCTGCCGACCTGTCGATGGGGCGTGATTCCTACGGGATGCGGTGGATCAAGGCATACAAGAAGCGCCAGGCTGCGGCACGCCCGGCGGAGTAGGGCGCCCGGATGTCTGACTCCATCGTCATCCGCGGCGCTCGGCTGCACAACCTCCAAAACGTCACCCTCGCCATCCCCAAGAACCGGCTGGTGGTCTTTACCGGCCTCTCGGGCTCGGGCAAGTCGACGCTGGTCTTTGACACGCTGCACAAGGAAGGCCAGCGGCAGTACATGGAGTCCCTTGGGCTGGTAACCTACGCCGCCGACAAGTCCGAGGTCGATGCTATCGAGGGCCTGTCGCCCTCGATCAGCGTCGACCAGCGCCTCTCCAACCGCAGCCCGCGCTCGACGGTGGGCACGACGACCGAGGTGTTCACCTATCTTCGCGTGCTCTACGCCCGGATCGGCCACCGGCCCTGCCCGGCCTGCGGTGGCGACGTCCCGCCCTCGCACGAGACCGGCGCGACCGAGGGATGGGAGGTCGAGGCGGCCGAGCCCGGCCCGGCGCCGGACGCGGAGGCGGAAGAGACCTATCCCTGCCCGCACTGCGGCGCGCCCATCCCCGAGATTGGCATGGCCCACTTTTCCTTCAACAAGCCGGAGGGGGCGTGCCCCACCTGCACCGGGCTGGGGGTCGCCCACGAAGTGAACGTGGACGCGGTCATCGACCCGCAACGCTCGGTGCACGGCGGGGCGGTCCTGGGGTGGGATTCTTTCTTCATAGCCCGGTATGCAGAGTCGCTGGCGGCCGCGGGCCGGCACTACGGCTTCGAGTTCGACGCCGGCCTGCCCGTGCGGGCACTCGGGCAGGTTCAGCGTGACCTGCTGCTCTATGGCGTCAAGGGGGCGCTCTTCCAGCGTCACTTCCCCGGCATCAAGCCGCCCGACACCGTGGCTCGCGGCAACTTTGAGGGGGTGCTTACCGGCTTCCGGCGTCGGTTTGCCGGGCACGCAAACGATCCCGCCTACCGCGACAGGATGGAGGGCGTGCTGCGCGAAGAGCGCTGCCCCGACTGCGGAGGCACCCGGCTGCGGCCCGAAAGCCGCAGCGTGACGGTGGCGCGGCAGACCATCGTGGACGTCCAGCGCCTGCCGCTATCGGAGCTCGCGGCCTGGCTGGAGCGGCTGCGCGACGCGGTGCCGGCGCAGGAATGGGCGGTCGCCGCGCCCATCGTTGACGATCTACGCGGCCGGGTGCGCCGCCTGGTGGACGTCGGGGTCGGCTACCTGACGCTCGACCGCGACTCGCCGACCCTCTCGGCCGGGGAGGCGCAGCGGCTGCGGCTGGCCTCGCTCCTGGGCTCGGGGCTGACGGGGGTGCTCTACGTCCTGGACGAGCCGACGATCGGGCTCCACCCGCGCGACACCGCGCGGCTGATCCAGGTACTGTGCCGCCTGCGCGACCTGGGCAACACGGTGCTGGTCATCGAGCACGACCTGGAGATGCTGTCGGCGGCCGACTACGTGGTGGACATGGGGCCGGGCGCCGGCCGGCACGGCGGACGGGTCGTCGTGGCCGGGCCTCCGGCGGCGGTGGCGTCCTGCGCCGAGTCGGTGACCGGCGCCTATCTCTCCGGCCGGCTGTCGGTGCCCGTGCCCGCGATGCGCCGGCCGGGCAGCGGAAGGGCGCTCGTGATCCGTGGGGCGCGCGAGCACAACCTGAAGGATCTCGACGGTGCGGCTGCCGCTGGGCATGCTGGTCGCCGTCACAGGCGTGTCTGGCTCGGGCAAGTCGTCTCTCCTCTTCGACGTGCTGGACCGGGCAGCCCGGCAGCGCTTCTACGGGGCAAGCGAGGCGCCGGGCGAGCACGACGCAATCGAGGGCTGGGAAGAACTGGACAAGATCGTGACCATCGACCAGGGGCCGATCGGCCGCTCGCCGCGCTCGAACGCCGCCACCTACACCGATGCCTTCACGCCGATCCGCGAGGCTTTTGCCGCCACGCCCGAGGCGCGCCGCCTGGGGCTGACGCCCGGCATTTTTCCTTCAACGTGCCGGGCGGCCGCTGCGAGCGGTGCGAGGGAGCCGGCGTGCTGGCGGTCGAGATGCACTTCCTGGCCGACGTGCAGGTGCGCTGCCCGGCCTGCCACGGCCGCCGCTTCAAGCGCGAGGTGTTGGCGGCGACGCTGCACGGCCACAACATCACCCAGTTGCTCGACCTGACCATCGACGAGGCGCTGCCCCTCCTGGGCGACGTGCCGGCGGCCGCCGCGCGGTTGGGGCTGATGGTCGAGGCGGGGTTGGGCTACCTGCCGCTCGGCCAGCCGGCCACGACGCTTTCGGGCGGCGAGGCGCAGCGTGTCAAGCTGGCGCGCGAGCTGGCCCGCCGCTCGATAGGGCGGACGCTCTACCTGCTCGACGAGCCGACGACTGGGCTGCACCCGGCCGACGTCGCCCGGCTGGTGGCGGTGCTCCAGCGGTTGGTGGACGCCGGCCACAGCGTCGTCGTAGTCGAGCACAACCTGGACGTCGTCCGCGCCGCCGACTGGGTGATCGACCTGGGACCGGATGGCGGCAATGCCGGCGGCCGGCTGGTGGCCGAAGGCACGCCGGAGCAGGTAGCGCTGGTCGAGGCGTCGGCGACGGGGTCGTTCTTGCGAGTTGTCAGACCCTAACGGTCTTGAAGACCCTTAGGGTCTCCTCACCTTCTGCCTTTACGGCGCCGTCACCCGCACCGGGCCGTGCAGCGTGGCGTTGCCGTAGAGATCGATGTCCTCCAGCCAGTAGAAGTAGCGCCGGCCGGAGCGCAGCCGGAATGCGTCGATCCAGTCGTACACGGCGCCAAAGGGTGAGCCGGGCGGGACCTGGGTAGGGATGAGCGCCCGGTTCAGCCTGATCTTGGTGCCGGTGCGCGTGTTGGATCGGTAGAGGTTAAAGCCCAGGTTGTCGATCTCCTGGCTCGTCTCCCACTGCACGTGGACGGCTGCACCCTCGGGCCACGCCTCGAAGCGCTTTAGCGCGACGGCCGTGGGGTTGATGTCGAACCGGACAAAGACGGGGTCGTGGTCCGAGGCATGCCGGCTGGTCGCGTCCTCGATCCCGCCGCCCCCGAAAATGCAGGTGCCTCCCCCGCAATTGTCGCCGGAGAGCGGCTCCGACGTCCGGAAAGTCGGAGTTGATGTGCATCGGGCTGGCAGCCAGGAAGTGGGCCGTGTCGAAGGCACTGGAGAGGAAGACATAATCCAGAACCTCCGACTCACCGGAGAAGTTGTAGGTGTACTGGTCGGCCTTGGCGATGTGGGCGGTGTGGACGTTGACCAGCGCCTTGCCGTCGTAGGTGGTGCCGGCGTTCAGAATGCCGATCGGCGTCGAGCCGATATAGTCGTTCAGGTCGCCGACGATGGCGATGTTGGGGTAGGTCTGGCTGTACTCCAGGGCCAGCGCCACGTTGTGCGTCGCCTGCTTTTCGCGCCGCACCCGCGTGTCGTACGTCTCAGTGCTCATCGACTTGAAGTGGTTGACGATGACCACAAAGGTCGGGCCGTTCGTCACCCCGGTGGCCGTCAGGCGGGCCACGTAGGGGGGCCGGTCGTAGAGCGCGTAGGTGCCCGTTCCGCAGGGGTTGGCGATGACGCGTGTGCCCTTGGCGTTGGCATAGTTGACGCCATAGTTCGTCGTGGTGCAGCCCTGCCGCTGGGTGCTGCTGTTGAGCGTCACCTTGCTCACGTCGTACAAGATGCCGACGGTGATGTCGCGTGCGTCTTGGCTCTCGTAATAGTCCCACTCGAAATTCGAGCCGGGGGCGGCGGCCTCCATGGCGGCCTCCAGGTCGTCCCACACCTGGTCCTTGCCCTCCATCTCCTGCACGCCGATCACGCTGCACTTTTCCAGGTCGACGGCCATGCCCAGCGCGCGCTTGAGGATCATCCGGTTGTAGGTCGCCACGTCGGGCGGCTGCCAGTCGCCGATGTCTCCGTCGCCGTCGTCGATAGAGTCGAACATGTTCTCGAGGTTGTAGGTACAGATGCCCCACTGGCTGCTGCCCAGCGCGGGCTCGTCGTCGGTCACGTCGGCGTTGTTGGTCACCGTCAGGCTCTGGTTGAGGGTCTCGTCGACGATGAGCTGCCACTTGTCAAAGTGGTAGCCCATGACGCCGGTGATGCCCGTGCCCTGGATCCGGTCGCCAAAGTCGACGTCGGGCAGGTCCTTGTTGCAGGCGCCGGAGAGGTAGTTGAGCCCGCCGTACCCGGTGTAGTCCTCCTCGAAGAGGCGCGGAGAGTTCGGGATGCTGTTCTGGTTGCCCCACTTGATGAAGCCGATCTCGGGGTCGCCGTGGGCAAAGCGCGAGACGAAGCGCTTGGTCGGCCCCTGGACGTAGCCGTCGATATCCATCGAGACGCGCATGAACTCGGCCGGCTCGTACTGGTCGACGTTGTGCGCCCCCATCGTCTGGATCTGCGTCACCGCCACGGGCGTGGGCAGGGAGCAAACCGAGCCCTTGGAGACGGAGCTGGGGTTGTAGAGCTCGGTGGCGTTGTAGTACTCCTGCACCTGGCCGTTGACGGCGGTCGCCGTGTAGCCGACCGCGATGCCCTGGGGGTTGGTCCAGGTGGAATACACATAGACGTAGATGCCGTCGGAGGTGGCGCTGTTGCCGTCGCCCGCGACGTCCTGCATGTAGAAGCCGGTGGCGGTCACGCCTGTCACGCAGCCGGAGAGCGTTGCGACGGTCCGGCCGTCGCACGCCGAGGAGGAGCCGCTCCCCTGGATGGCGGGGATGGTGGTGCAGACGAGGCAGTTGTTGGCCGCGCCGGCGGTGGGCAGCGCCTGCAGGTAGGGACTGGTGTTGCGCGCGCCGCCGCTTCCGTTGGGGCAGCGCTGGTTGGACACGGTGGGGCCGGTGCCGGCCGAGTCCTCATTCACCTGGGGCTGGCCGGTGTTGAGCAGGACGAGAAGGCCGGGATCGTCCGCGTCGGACGTGTCATAGACGATGGCGTCGACTAGGTTGCTGGTCGTGACCGCGGTATTGTTGGGGAAATCGGATGCGCTGGCCGTGTAGAGCGCAGCGGCGTCAGCGCCGTTCTGCAGCGTGTCATTGTTGAAGACATAGTCGACGCCGGTCACGCCCGAGTTGCCGAGGACAAAGTAGCCGCTGGCGTCGGTGCTGTAGCCGTCGAGGTCGTAGGCTGCGTAGGACAAGTCGTTGCTGCCGTTGTACAGTACGACGACCTTGCCGGTCAGCGAGGTATTGCCCACCCCGCCGTCGTACAGCTCGACGAACTCGAGGAGGTCGGTGCCAGGCGTGTCGGAATCCAGCTCGTTGATGATGATCGGGACTGCGGCAGCCGCCGTCGTGAAGCTCCAGGAGTAGTCGGATGCCATGTTGTCCGGTGGGTCGTTGGTGTCCTGGTCGGTGATGTAGTCGGCCTCCAGCACGACGGTGCACGATTCGCCCGCGGCAAAGTCGGCAGCGGGGTTGAGGGTCCAGACGGTCGGCCCGCCTGTGACGGCCGCGGTATGGCTGCCGGACGAGCCGCAGGTGATGGTGTACCAGGTGCTGGTGACGTTCACCGCCTCGCTGAAGCTGATCGTGATGTCCGCCGTCGTCGACACGCCGGTAGCGCCGTCGGTGGGGACGGTGGTGGAGATGGTGGGGGCGAGGTCGCTTGATACTACGGTAAAGGGACCGGCCCGCATGGCCCGGCGCACGGTATCGCGCCAGTCCAGTTGGCTTTGTCGAGATCGCGGCCAGCAGTTCAGCCCTCGTGCGGAGGTGATACCCGGTGGAGACGGCGTTTTCGATTTCTGCCCAACGCGACCGCAGTAGTGCCATTCCGTCAGCCCAGTCGGCAACGCCGTGGTGCTCGTTGTCGGCCGAGCCATCGGCCTTGCCAGACTCCAGCCGCCTTCGTTGTTGAGCGCATAGACAAAGGTAGGACTGCCGGCCGCTCCCTGGTAGGCCAGTATCTGATCTCCACTCACGGAGAATAGCATGCGCTGTAACAGTTGGATTGACAACCGTCCCCGCGGTGAGCCCGGTGCCGGCAGTCCAGGTCATGGTACCTTCGCCCGAACGGAATCCGCCGTTGGCAAGCCACCCGTTGTCCGTGAAGTTGATCGTCGTGCCAGCTTCGACGGCTACGAGCAGAACAAAGGCAAACGCGTCAGGGTCGTCAAAGTTGGCGCCGATGATGGCAATATCGCCAGCCACGAGGCGGAAGCAGCCGCAACCGGCTGCGGGAATACGGGCACAAGCCCAAGAAGGACCGTGACAGGAGCACAATCGCATGAAGCCCGGCGTGTGACAGACGGGATTCCTTCACGATGGTGCCTCCCTGCAGCGAGTCCCAGGGAGGGCCCCAGCCGGCGCTCCCGGGGCCGGTTCCGACACAATCTTATCACGGAGGCCCGAAAGGCCCAAACCGGCGTGGGCGCGCGCGGCCCGCCAATGTCAGGCCAGGCTCTGATGGCCTTGATGGACCTTAGAGCCTGGAGTCCGCAGGCACGCTCTCCGCTCCCGCGTAGTTGCGCTCGATATTCATGATCGCCGGGACAAAACCGGCGGCGAGGGCCGCCACGACGCAGACCGTCCCTGCGATGACGTACCACGTCTGGATGCCCAGCCGGTCGGCGAAGGGCCCGGCAATCAGCAGGCCGAGCGGCGACATGGCCGCCGCCCCCGCGCCGATCATGGAAAAGACCCGCCCCTGGAAGTCGGGGGCAATCGTGGACTGGAAGATGGCGTGGAGCGGGCCGTTGGCAAAGACGATGGCAAAGCCCTGTAGAAGGGCGGCCGCGAGGAGAAGGTAGAAGAGGTTGGCCGGCACCAGTCCAAAGAGCAGCACCCCCAGGCCGACCCCAATCACGCCGGCCATGGAGCTGACGATGCGCCGCTTGAAGCCTCCCCATATGCTCAGAAGGAGCCCGCCCAGGATGGTGCCCCCTCCAAAGACCGCCTCGACCCAGCCCAGCTCCGCCGCGCCCTTCTGAAACACCTTGGTCACGACCAGGGGCGTCAGCGCACTCGTCGGGGTGAGCAAAAAGTTCAGCATCATCGCCAGCAGGATGAGCCCGAGCAGGCCCGGCCAGCGCAGGACGTAACGGAACCCCTCGCGCAGTTCGTGCCAGTAGGACGTCTTCTCCAGGAGGCCCGTCTCCCGGTCCCGCCGGCGCTCGGGCTGGGGAATGGCGATAAAGAGGAGCGGCACGACGGCGACGAGCGCCGTGCCGACGTCGATGGCGAGCACGTTCTGCGTGGGCATGACCGCCAGGAGCAGGGCGCCGAGCGGCGGCGCAAAGATGCTCACGATCCCCTGTAGCGTCTGGTTCATCCCGGCCACGCGCGCCAGGTGCTTGCCGGGCACCATCAGGGAGGTCGATGCAGCCATCGCGGGATAGTGAAAGGCGCCGCCCAGCGACCGGACCAGCAGGAGCAGGTAGACGTGCCAGACGGCGATCCGCTCCGTCGCAAAGAGGACCATCAGCACGACGGTGGCAAGCGCAATGGAGCTGTCTGCCACGATCATGATGGTGCGGCGCTTCCAGCGATCGACCAGGGTTCCGGCAAAGGGGCCGAGGACGATCTGCGGCAGCAGGGCCATCAGCGTCGCCGTCGCCAGGATCGTGGCCGAGCCGGTGCGTACCGTCAGCCACCAGACCAGGGCGAACTGGACGAGCGCCGAG
Organism: uncultured Chloroflexia bacterium; assembly: GCA_963701775.1. GTDB lineage: Bacteria > Chloroflexota > Anaerolineae > JAAYZQ01 > JAAYZQ01 > DAOQVR01. The sequence goes on along the minus strand of CAVPBH010000011.1, from coordinate 227,353 downwards.
CCGACCAGGGAGAGTGCCTGCCCTCCCCAGATCGTGAAGAACTTTTTTCCCCAGCCCGGCCGGAACTCCTCTGCCGTCGCGGTCCCGCTCATGAGCTTCCTCCTGGCGCAGTCTCTGTCGGCTCGTGACGCGCACAGAATAGCACCCGACGGGCGCGGTGTCATCCCCCAATGTGGGGAGCGAGGTGGGGGATTCGCCTGCGACGGGTGCGTGCTTCCTAAGGGGTGCGCCTGCCGGGCCGCGGCTTCATGCCAAAGAGGACGCGCAGCGGGTTGAGCGGCCGGATCACGAGCCAGTAGAGGCCCAGGGAGATCGCGAGGGAGCTGAGGGCGATGACGGCCCACTGTACCAGGTCAGGCAGGGCCCAACGCACGACCAGGAAGCCGAGGGTGGTCAGCCCACTGCGGCAGCCAGTGAGACCCACCGCCCGCGCTGCACCCTCTCGTACAGCCCGTCGTGGGAGACGAGGAGGTGGCCGTTCAGGAAAACGGGAATGTAGCCGAGAACACTCCAGCCAAAGTTCCGGGCGCCCAAGAAGCTCCCGGGATTGGGCAGGGCAACCGACAACATGATGGGCACCGCCAGCGCCAGTCCAGCTCGAATCGCCGTGCCCTCGAGGTCTCTGCTGCCGCTGCACCACCCATGCGCCTACTCCTTGCGAAGGAAGAATGCCCTGATCAGCACAACGGCGCCGGTGCCGATCAGGACCATCGGACCGAATATGTGCCACGGAATTGGGGCGCTGGTCAAGAGCGGGATGGTGAAGAATATCGCGGCCACGACCAGGCCGGTCGCCACCGCGTGGAAGGCCAGGCCTGCCCATAGCTTGCTCAACTGGGTGAACCCGGTTTGATGGGAGAAGACCCCTCCCATGTGCGAAATAGAAGCTGCCTGTTACTTGGTGACCACGCGCGACGCGCCCTCGGCCTTGACGTCGACGGTTGTGGGCGAGCCGCTCACAGTGGCGGTTGAGGCGCCATTCACCCGGCCTCCGACGGCGCCGCGTGATTGGACTTCTACGTGGCTCGCGCCGTTGACATCGAGCTGCACGTCCCCGGCCTCCATGCCGGCCAGCAATGCCTGGCTGGCGCCGTTGGCCTTGAGCGTGACGCGGCCGGCCGTGCCGGTCAGGTTCACCACGCTGGCGCCGTTCAGGTCCAGGTCCAGGTCCTGCCCTGCGGCCTCTGAGTGCAGCGTGCTCGCCCCGTTCAGCTTGATGCCGGCCAGCTCCGGCATCGTGATCTTGGCACGCAGCGTGACCTTGGTGTACGGGCCCTGCTTCAGCCTGATCAGCAGTGCCTTGCCGGAGACGGACACATTCAGCAGGTCCACCAGGTTGTCGTCCACCTCCACATCGACGCGGAACTCATCGCCCAGTGCCACTTCCACCTGGGCGGCATTGTTCGCGTCGATCACGGAGAAGCCGTCCAGGTCATACGAACGGCTGACCAGGCGGCCCGAGCCGCGCGTCGAGGCGCCAAAGGGAATGCCGGCACAGCCGGCCAGCACGACGAGGAGAAGAGCAGCGATCAGGATGCGTTTCATCTTGCCTTCCTTTCGATTTCAATCCATGTCGATTGTCTCTGCGGTTGAGGATTCGCCGGCTTTCTCGATCTGCAAGCGCGACGCGTCGACCCGGACGACTTTGCACCAGGCAGCATCGGGCCGCCGGCACAGGGCCAGCCCGGCCGGACGGTCCGAGACCACGCAGGCAGTGCCGCGCAACTGGGAATCGTCGGTCGTGATCACCACCTCGGAGCCATGCTCCAGGTTGAACAGGTGGTCCGAGGTGCGCGGGACGAGCAGGTACAGGCACAGGCCGTCTGCTTCGCACGGGAAGGTGCCGGCCTGGAGACCCGCTTCGCCGTGGGTCGAAAGCCGTGCCGTGGTGGCCTCGGACAACATCAGACTCCCTCACGTTCTGCTCCCCGCCGGGCATGGCAGCGCTTCCAGTGCGCCATTCTATCACACGGCATGAGAGGGTGTCAAGCGTGCGAGGGGCCGGACGGCTCCTGGCTCCAGCGTCGACACCGTCCCGACCACCACCTGCTCAGAGCGCTCGGCTTCGGACACCCACGGCGTGCCATGTTGTAATTGCACATGTAACGTTCACGTGCTATGATTATTATAGGTTACATTGCACGCGAAGGCTTCACGGCCAGGGATCACACATCACAAGGAGAGAACCATGACAACAGGCAGTTTTTCGGCGACAGAGTGGAAGCAGCTGGTCGGCGCTCCCCAACTCATCCGTCACCTGATGACGGTGGCGGACCGCGGCGGCATCCTTACCCGGCGCGGTGAGACCAAGGCGCTCAGGGAGTTCCTGAGCCAGTACCAGGGGCAATCTGCCCTGATCCAGTCGATCATCGCTGGGCAGAAGGACGTCGACGAAAAGGTCGATGCCAAGGAAGAAGAAGTACTGAAGATGCTCGAGCAGGTGGGCGTCTTGCTGGAGGCCAAGACCGGCGACGACGAGGGCGATGCCGTTCGGGACTTTTTCATGAGCGCGGCCGAAGCCGTCGCCAAGGCCACGCGCGAGCAGGGCTTGATTGCCGGCGGGGGTGCCAGTCCCGCGGAGGAAAAGGCAATGGCTGCACTTGCCACTGCCCTGAAGGCCACAATCGAGGACAAGCGCCGCCGGCACACGGCGACCATGGGTGCGGAAGCCTCGAGACGGGTCGAGGAGCACCAGGCCAAGGCGAAGGCCGAGGCCGAGGCAGCCGCCCAGAAGAAGGCGGAAGAGGAGAAGGCGAAGGCTGAGGCCGACGCAGCCGCCCAGAAGCAGGCAGCAGAGCAAGCTCGGCTGGAGCGCGAGGCCCAGGAGCAGGCGGAGAAGGCCCGGCAGCAGCACGCGGCTCAGGCCAAGCAGATTTCCGAGCAGATGGCTCGAAAGCGCGAAGAAGAGGCCGGGAAAGCGGACGCGCAGACCGCTCTGAGCCAGGCAGCGCAGTTGAAGGAAAAGGCCGAGGCCATGAAACGCGAAGCCGAGGCCCTAGAGCGCGAAGCCCAGACCATCCAGTCCGCCGGCCAAGCAGCCGGAGAGGCGGCCCAGGTGGTCCAGTCCGCCGGCCAGCAGCCGGAGGCGGCCCAGGTAGTCCAGTCCGCCGGCCAGGCAGCCGCAGGACCGGCCCAGGTAGTCCAGCCCACCGAGGCTGCAGTCGAGATCTATGTGGTCAAGAAAGGGGATACCTTGAGCGGTATCGCCAAGGCCCTCTATGGCAAGGCCGGGCGCTGGCCCGAGATCTACGAGGCCAACAAGGACCGCATCGAGAACCCCAACCTGATCCGGCCCGGCTGGAAGCTGCGCATCCCGCGCTAGCCATTCCGCGGAGTAGTTCGTCGCGGCGCCGGCTGCGGGACCGCAGCCGGCGCCTTACGGGACCCGTTGGTCCTTTGTCCCTTGCCCCCTCTCGCGATTCCCCGGCAAGCCTGGCAAGCGGCCACTCCTCCTTTGTGTCTGCGCGGCAGCGGGTGCATAATCACGCCGCGCCGCTCTCCGGCCTGTTCCTGTATGCCGCCTGGAGAGCACGAGGGGCGTGGTCCGGCAGCATTCACCGAATCCTTCGAGAGAGAGACAACCCCGATGAACAGAAGCGCCCAGACCCATTCCCACCTCTACCGACTATCCATCCCCTTGCTGGCCGTGCTCCTTCTGAGCCTGTTGTTTCCACCCCTGGCTCCTCGGGCCGAGCCGCCGGTCGTCGACTTGAGCCCGATCCCGCCCAAATGGACAGAGAGCGGCCTCGGATATTGGACGCGCGTAGAAGAAGGCAAGTCCACAGGGCGCACGGGCTACACTGCGCAGCTGACCAGGGGGGAAATGGTCGAGGGAGAGGAGACGATCTTTTCCAGTGCCGACCTGGTCGTCATCTACGACATGGACTTCTTGGCCGGCTTTGCCGAGCGGGTGACTGCGAGCGTGCAGCCCGCAACGCTGAAGGACGGCAGGAAGGTGGACCCGCAGGTCAAGGTGACCACTGGAGCGTTTCACGGTTACCGGGCGACGGTCGTCGAGATCTCCTATAGCTACCCAAGTTACTCCTACTTGGCCGGCGACTGGACGGACGAAGGCGTGCAGGGGCATTGGGAGGGCGGAGCGACCTCCCTGAGACGTGAGACCTGTTTCGAGACGACGCCGGGCGGTCTCTGCACGGTGGTGCGAGAAGCGATCGCAGCCTATACGAGCTGGCCCGCGGCGCTCGGCGAGAACGCCGAGAAGGATACCTTTGCCGCCATAGTGGCCGAGGTGGATGCCTGGAAAGACAGGTGGACCATCACGGGGCCGGTACTGGTCGAGCGCAAGCTGACCGCCACCGGCTACGACGGCACGGACATGGTGCACATGCCCCTGACCTTTGCCATCAAGGCGGAGGAAAACGGCCAACCCCTCGCCAACGAGCCGATCAGTTTTCGATTTCTCGGCGACGTGCAGTGCCTGGCCGACGAGTACGCCGCCTGGGATGCCGGATCGCAGGGCTGGTCGGCTGTGAGCCAGAACCTGGCGGTGGACGACACGCTGCAAGCCGTCACGGATGCCAAGGGCGAGCTGACGCTTCGCGTCGTATTGGACTTCGACCGGATGTACCGGTTCGGCAGGAAACTCCCGTGCGCCGTCGAGCTGTGGGCGGCGATGGCGGCCAAGCCGGGCGCGTACGACACGGTCATCGAGCAGAGGGCCCCGGTGACCATCCGCCACCCGGTCTTTATCCGGGATGTCTTCTTCTACTCGGCGCAGGACCCAACGGGCAACAGCCGGTGGATCCGGACCATGCTGCTCAACGAGTCGCCCTACTCTGAGTTTGTGATGAGCGGCTATGGCCGGCGCCTGACGGAGCCGGTACCAGGGGCCGGCCAGGTGGGCTTGCCCAAGGGATATAGCCAGCAGGGCGTGGGCGCAGCCTACCCCGAGCCCGCGGAGGTGTTCAGCCGCGTCTATCTCGCCGCGCCGGGCTCCTCGGAGTATGCGAGCTTCAAACCTCCTGCCACCCAAACGGACTATTTCTACCCTGTCGCCGGTGGCTCCAAGCTGATGATCAGCCTGCATGATGATCTCTACTGTGGTACGTGTGGCGCCAACATGCAGCCTGGCGATGGGATTGCCGTGGCGGTGATGTGGGCCGATGGGGTGAACGGGCTGTTTTCCCAGCGCCTGGTGAACGAGAGGGCGGCCGAGGTCATGTTTGGCGACGGCTCGCACTATGGGGCGCGGACCAGCGAGGAATCCGGGTGGATTCGCTTTGCCATCGGGCAGGGCTGCGATGTGCTGGTCAAAGCCGGCCTTGTCGCGGGAGCAACCTGGTTTGGTGGGCCGGCGGCCGGCGCGTGGACCGCCCTGCTTGTCGAGTCCTGGCAGTCGACGGCGGACCTGGCCGAATTGGTGGAAATGGGCGTCAGCAAAAAGCTGATCACCTTTCGTAGTGAAGCGTCGCTGACGTCCAATCCGGACGGGAGCACCACGCTGTACAACTTTGCCGGGTCGCCCAGCGTGACCGACGAGGCGGGCAACGAAGTCTTTGCCGGGGAGGGCGAGGCCGTCAGCTTCACCTACGACGGACCGGTGCAGCCTTCGGCGGCACAGGAAGCGCCCGCCGCCGCGGTGGCGATGCAGGCCGTTCTGTCACAGGAACCGGGGCCCTACGAAGGGGCCGTCGACTACCCGGTGGATGCCGGGCTCGAATCCATCGGAGGGGCCGCGAGTCCCCGGTGGATGCTGTGCCCGAAGAGAGCGGAGGCGCCGTCGAGTCTGCCGTGCTTCCCGACCCCGAGCCTCCCGACGGCGCGCCCTGGGGCTTGATTGCCGGCGGAGGGCTGGGACTCCTGGCCATCGGCGGGCTGGTCGCACTGGGAAAAAGGTCCCGGAAGGTGCGCCAGGCGCCGCCTGTGCGTCCTAGCCCGGCCGGTGTCCCGAGGCCGGGCCTGGTCGAGACACAGCGCCCACCGGTGGCCGGGGCCGTCTGCTCGCGCTGCGGCAGTCCCGTCCGGCCAGAGGGTGGGTTCTGCGGCTCCTGCGGTGCGCCAGTTTTGCCGTCCGCCCTTCAGACCACGCAGGGATCGGAAGCCTGGGCCGGGCCGGCGGAAGCGACGCCCACTTGCCCTCACTGCGGCCAACCCGTGAGCGGCGCCGCTCGTTTCTGTGGCCACTGTGGCCAACCGATACCTTAGCGCCGTGATGCCTTCCACCCGCCTGCCTCTCGCCGCGATGGCGTGGCGCAACCTGCGCGCGCGCCCGGGGCGCACGCTGCTTACCCTGTTGGGAATCGCGCTTGGCGTGGCCGCCGTGTTGGCCACTGACATCACCAACCGCAACGCGACCAACACCCTGGACGCGCTCTTCAAACGCACCCTGGGCAGTGCCGAGCTTCAGGTCGTCCCCTCAGGCAACAAGGCGACTGTCGGAGAAACGGTACTGGACGCCGTGTGGCGCGTGCCCGGCGTTCATCTGGCCGTTCCGATCCTCCGCGCCGACACCGTGCTGCCGGGTGCCCTGGCAGAGGGGGAGCTATCGCACACCGCCGCCGGCAAGGTCGAGATGGGGCTCAGCGTGGAAGCCGACGGCATCGACCCCGCACTCGAGCCTCGGATGAGGGTGTACACGCTCGTCGAGGGCCGGTTCCCGGCCCTAGGGGCGTACGAGGTGCTCGTGCCCCAGGCATTCGCGGAAGAGAACGGCCTGGCGTTGGGGGGGACCTGGTGCTGTACGGACCGGCCGGCACGGAGAGCCTCGAGATTGCTGGCCTCCTGGCCGACGAAGGCGCCGCCATCCTCAACAGCGGGAACGTGGTCTTTTTGCCGATCGACGTGATGCGCGAGCTATTTCAGCTTGGGCCGGGCTACAGTGAGATCAGCATCGAGGCCGAGGCGGGCATCGGCGACGACGTGATGGCCCTGGCCGAGCTGAAATCCGCGCTCGAGAGCCGCCTGGGCCAGGATGCGCGCGTCACCTACCCATCTGCCCGCTCGGACCAGGTCCCCCGCATGGCGAGCACCTACGAATTGGCCCTTTCCTTCTTTTCCCTCGTCGCGCTTTTCATGGGCGCCTTTCTCATCTACAACACCTTCGCGACGACCGTGCTGGAGCGGACCAAGGAGATCGGCCTGCTTCGGGCCGTCGGCATGCAGCGCCGGCAGGTGATGGGCCAGGTGCTTCTGGAGGCCGCGCTCCTGTCGCTGGTGGGCTGCCTCATGGGCGTCGGGGCCGGCGTCTTCCTGGCGCGTGGGCTGATGGGCTTGATGCGTGGCTTCTTCCAGGTGGAGGGGTCGGCCCTGGGCTTTTCGCTGGCGAACCTGGTGAAGAGCACCGGCGTCGGCCTATTGGGGACCTTTCTCGCCACCCTGCTGCCCGCCAACCAGGCGGCGCGCATCTCGCCGGTCGAAGCGCTGACTGCCCGCAGCCAGTCGGGAAACAAGCTCGGACCGCGGGTCTGGGTGGGCGGGTTCGCCCTCTTGGCCGCCGGACTGCTATTCCTCTACCGTCCGGCAACCGGGCCCACTCAGCTTCTCGTCCCCGTGCGTATGGCGGCGTTCGTCGCCTTCTTGATGGGCACCGTCCTGACGGTGCCGTTTGCCCTCACTGTGCTGGAGCCGGTCTACCGGGCGGCTTGCCGCCCGGCTCTACGGCGCCATGGGCTTGCTTGGCGCTCGGAACGTGCAGCGCTCGGTGATCCGCACCATGGTCACCGTGGCCTCGCTGTCGATTTCGCTGATCATGATCGTGGACGTCGGCGTGCTGGTCTTTGTCATGAAACGGGATGTCACGGACTGGCTGGACAACGCGCTAGGGGCAGACCTGATCGTGCAGGCGCCCTACCCCATGCGCCAGTCCTTTGCCCAGAAGCTGCAGGACACCCCGGGCGTGGAGGCCTCCAGCCCCTCCCGAGTGATCGAGGTGCAGGTGGCGGGCGCCTCGCTGGACCGCACCAAGCAGCAGTCCGGCACACTCTTTTTCGTGGCCATCGATCCGGAGCAGTTCCGCCGGGTCGGAGACAAGGAGTTCGTCTCCGGCCAGGGGATTCCGAGGCCGCCTGGGCAGCGCTGAGCCAGGGGAACGCCCTGTTCGTCTCTAGCGTGGTCGCCGAGGAGTATGGCCTGGAGCAGGGCGGCCGCCTGGCACTCCTCACCCACCGCGGCCAGCAGGCGTTTACGATCGCTGCCCTGGTCACCGAGTTCGACCAGAACGGCCTCGTCGTGACCGGCACCTACTCGGACCTCAAGCGCCTGTTTGGCGAGAGCGGCGCCGACCTCTTCACCGTCAAGGTCGCCCCGGGGTACGATGCGGAGGAGGTCGGGCGGGCGATCCGCAGCCGCTATGAGGATCGCGAGGGGATCCAGGTGCAGTCGACCCAGACCTTCAAGGAGGGAGTCCTGGCCTTCTACGACCGCCTGACCAGCCTCTTCAATGTGCTGGGGCTCGTCGGGGTGATTATTGGGACGATGGGCCTCCTGAACACGATGACCATGAACGTCCTGGAGCGCACGCGCGAGTTGGGCATGCTGCGCGCCCTGGGGAGCGGGCGCTGGCAGGTGGTGCGCATGGTGCTGGCCGAAGCCCTGATCATCGGTGTGGTGAGCGCTTTGTACGGGCTCGTGTTCGGCTATATCCTCAGCCGCGTGCTCGTGACGGTGGCCAACCTGATCAGCGGCTACGACCTGGAGTACGTCTTTACCGCCACGCCCTTTCTCCTGAGCCTGCTGATCGCGCTGGGTGTGTCTCAGCTCGCCGCCCTGGCGCCGGCACGCCGCTCGGCCCGTGTGAGCATCAGCCAGGCGATGAGGCACGAATAGCCCCCGCAGGCACGGCGCTCAATTCTCTTGGCAGGTAGACAATGGAGTCAAGCAACCAGTATCACGAACGACAAATCTCCTACGCTCGGCCGAGCCTGTGGACGCCCTTCTGGGCGGTGGGCATGGTCGCGCGCGTCCAGGGAGACATCCCAACCGAGCTGCTCGAAGGCGCCCTGCTCAAGCTGCAGACGCTGCACCCACCCCTGGCCGGCCGCGTCCGCATGGAGCCAGACGGCAGCGCCTGGCTGACGACGGAGGGTGTGGGTGCGTTTCCGCTCGAGGTGCGGCCCATGGTTTCCGGCGATGATTGGTGCGAGGTCTTCCTTGAGCAGGAGAGACTGCCGTTCGCGTATGGCCGTGGCCCGGTCACACGCTTCTTCCTTCTGCGCGGCGATGGCCGCTCGGACCTGTTAGCCATCGCCCCGCACGTGGTGTGCGACGGCTACTCGCTGGCTCACGTGATGGGCGACCTCGTCGCGCTCCTGAACGACCCCGCCCGGAGGTGACGCCGCCATTCCCCCCTCCGGAGGTCACCTGGCAGACTGTGCGCCATTCGGCAAGCGACAATCTGCTGCTCAAGGGGCTCGTGAGCCTGCTCAACCGCGCCTGGCCGGGCAGCCGGCCGGTGCTGGACGAGGCCAGTTACCGGGAGCTGAACCGCTGCTATTGGGCACGCCAGCAGAACGGCCTGCTGGCGTGCACATTGTCCGCGCAGGAGACGTCCGCCTTGGCCGCCCGCTGCAAGGCACACGGGGTATCGGTCACGGGCGCGCTCGCGGCCGCCTTTCTCCTGGCCCAGGCCGGTGTCCTGCCCCACAGGAACGGCGCGCGCCAGAAGGTATCTGTGCCCGTGAACATCAGAGATCGGCTGCTGCAATCTCCCGGGCTGGCCGTGGGCGTGTATGCTTCGGGCATCGACATCGTGCTGCGCTCCAGGCCCTCCTCGTCCTTCTGGAAGCTGGCGCTCCAGGCCCATGTCCGCATTCACAAGGCGCTCGGCAACCGCCCGCGGCTGCTCAGGCCACTGGTGCTGGAGGGCCTTGACCCATCGATTGCCGATGGGCTGGCGGCGGCCGTGGCCACGGACCAGTGGACCCGAGGGCACAGGCTCCTGTCTGGCCTGGCCAGGGTGAAAGCAGGGACGCGGTGCCTGACCGTGACCAACATCGGGCGCGTCACCCTGCCAGATCTGGGGACGCCCTATCGCCTGGATACCCTGTGTCCCCTCCCGCCTATCGGGCCCGGCAGCAGGATGATGCTCGCCGTGCTGACGGTGGGCGGGCAAATGAACGTGGTGGTCAAGTACCGGCAGAACGAGATGGACGAGGCCGCCGCCGTCAGGATACGGGATCGTGCGCTGGGCTACATTCTGGGCTTGTAGGAGGCCGTGCACCTTGCCTGGGCGCGCAACACCCAGCTGCTGCAAAGTCGCTTGACGAGCACGCGGCAGCCTTCTGCGCCCCGTCGGGGCGCGGGGGCCTGCCAGAGGCGCAAACCGCCCCCAGGCTTGTGACGCCCTTCACACAATTCCCACCGAAAATGGTACACTGCCAACATCACGGGCCTTGACAAATCGCGCCTTCTGTGGCATACTGCCATTGTTCGTCCTCGACCTTGTCGTGAGAAAGAAGGAAAGGAGACTGAAAATGAAGAAGCGAGTCGTACTCGTCACCATCGTGGCCCTTCTCTCGCTCGTTCTTGGAGCGGGCGCGGTCACGGCGCAAGAAGCAGAGCCGCAGGCACTGCCCAAGCTTCACGTGAGCCAGATCACGCTCACCGGGCGGCCCATTCAGGGCGGGAACCAGGTCTGGGGGGGCGTCTGGATCCAGGATGATCAAGGAAACCCTGCGCCGGATGCCATGGTCTTTGTCCACGCCTGGAAGCCCATCAAGATTCCGGTCTTTGGTGTGCACGTCACCAAGCCCGACGGCCGCGCCGCATGGACGATGAACTCTCAGTACCAGGGCTGGTGGACTCTGTGCGTCGTCGGCGTGGTCAAGTGGGGCTACGTCTACGATCCTGCATCCAACAACAACACCTGCGAGGAGATCTTCTACCCGTAGAGGGAGTCGCCTGGCCGGCGGGGTTGTAGGGCCCAAGCTCACGCTCTCCGGGCAGACGCACCGGAGAGCGTCCGTGCGGCTGTCTGGTCGCTGCGAGCCCCAGCCGGTCGGCGTACTGAGTCTTCCGCGCGCACCTTCAGTGCGTGGCGCCGGGCCTAGCCAAGCGCAACCGGCGCCGTGCCTGGAGAGTGCGCGCCTTTTTCTTCTGTCATTTGCGCGGCGCCGGCATGCGTGATACAATACCAGATCGGGCGACCGGCCCAGGGACGCACGAGGGCCTTTCAGCCAGGGAAAGGAGCGATGGAGATCCTCAAACGAGTCCTCAAAGACGTCCTGTACGCGATCCTTGTCCTCGTCGTTGGCGTAGCGCTCCTGGTTCTGTTGGACAAGCTCGGGTTGCCCCGCTGGCCGTTTCTCTTCATGCTCTTCTACTTCACCGCGTCGCGGGGTCGAAGAAGCAGGCGCTGCTGCCGGCGACCGTGGGCGGCCTGATAGGCTTGGCCGTGGGCTATGCCCAGCCGCTTGCACTTCATTTCACAGGGAGCGAGACGGCGTGCAGCGGTCATCTTTGGCGTGCTCCTGGTGGCCGTACTGGCCGCCTACATCGACGGCAAGGTGAGATGGGTGGAAGGGTTGTGCCTCCTGCTCCTCACGATACTCACATCCGTATGCAAGACCCCGAGGCTAGCGCCTTCCTTCCGGCAGTCGGCTCGTTCCTCCTCGCCGCGGCGATCTTGGCCGTGGCCATTGTGGTCATCGAGAGAGTGGCCCGAAAGAAAGCCAGGGGCGATACTAGCACATGAGAGATGCCGTCTATTCCTCGATCTATCGCCGGCTGACCAGCGAGCGGGGCCGCCGGCTGCTTCATCACTATCAGGATGCCCTGCTTCAGCAGCAGTTGCCGTACACGGCGCAAAACAGCCCCTTCTACCGGGAGAAATTCCAGAAGCTCGGCCTGAACCCCAAGAGCGTGCGCCACGTCGCCGATCTGCCTGCCCTGGGCTTCTTCACCTTTCCCGCGGAGCTGCGCGCCGATCCATCTCGCTTCCTGGCCATCCCACGGGAGCAGGCAGTAGCCGCTGTCCCATCGAGCGGCACCACCGGCAAGGCCAAGATCGTCTACTTTTCGAGCAGGGACTGGACCACCATCCAGGGCACCATCAGCGTCGGGCTGTCCATCATGGGAGTCAAGCCGTCGGACGTGGCGCAGATCCTATTTGCCTACGGAAACCCATCGTGGCCGACCGGGCACCTGACCCAAAACGGTCTCGAACGGCTTGGAGTTCTCACTCTGGCGGCCGGCAATGCTCTATCGGTTGATCAGCAGATCGAGATGATGCAGACGTTTGGCACGACGCTGCTCATGGGCACGCCGAGCTATGTCCACCGCCTGACCGTGGAAGCCGGCAAGCGATACGACCTGCGATCGCTCGGCGTTCGCCTCATCCGCCTGGGATCGGAGCCTTGGTCCGAGGCGCTGCGCGCCTTCCTTCAGGAGTCATGGGGAGCGCAGGTCTATGACGCCTACGGCATGATTGAGTTGGGCGTTGCGGGCGCGGGGGAGTGCAGCGCACTTGCGGGCCTCCACTTCAGCCCCTACGTCTTGGTGGAGGTGGTCAACCCGGTGACAGGCGAGGTGCTGCCCCGCGGCGAGCTCGGTGAGCTGGTCTACACCACGGTCAATCGCCAGGCCACACCACTGCTGCGCTATCGCTCCGGCGATCTGGGCCGGCTGATGCCCGACGAGCCCTGCCCATGCGGCCAGGTGCCGACCGACCGCATTAGCCGCATCGCCGGCCGCACGGATGACATGCTCTTCCTGGGGACGGGAGAGAACACATTTCCGGCCCAATTCGAGGCCGCGCTACGCCGGTTGAGGGCCTCACCGGCTTCCAGGTCGTGATCGACAAGTTGGGCTACCAGGACCACCTGCGCGTGCGGGTGGAGGTCCTGGGGCCATCGGACGGGCTCGGCGAGCACATCCGTGAGCGCCTGTACGAAAGCCTCGACTTCTTGCACCACGATATCTACCAGTCTGGAGTCATCGCTCCGCTGGAGATCGAGTTCCTGGATGCGGGCACGCTACAGAGCGAGGCGCCCTCCAAGATTCGCATGGTCGTGGACCGGCGTCCACATTGACAACCCGTCACGGAGGGAGAGGAATGCCCAAGGAGTTCTTTGTGCCTCACTCAGGCGAGGCTGCCCTCCGGCTGCCGCTGGAGAAGCTTGTCTCCGCGACGGAGGGCGACCTGGAGGAGCGCGGCCTCTTCCGGCAGGCCGCTGCCTCGAGCCTGTATGGGCCGTGCTGGCGGGCAGCCGGCGTCAAGCCCGACCGGCTGCATGGCCGGGCCGCGCTGCGTGAGCTGCCCTTCATCGACGGCACCGGCTTGCTCGCCATGGCCGAAACGGGTGCCACCATCCGCAAGGCGCTTCTCACGCTTCCCCGCATCTGGGTCACTTCGAAGGGCGCCCCGCCCGTCCCGCGCAAGTGGCTGCCCCTGACGCTGCGCGATACGGCCCACTGGTTCGGCCGGGCACAGCGCGTCCTCGAGGTCTTCTCCGAGCACGACGACGGTGCGGCATCCACCCTCTTCCTGGTCATGAACGAGGCCATGCCGCGCGTCAGCAACGCCCTGCCCTACCTCTGGGAGCGGGCCGACTACCTGGCCGGCTCGCGCCGCTTCGAGTTTATCATCGGCGCCACGTCCATGCTCTGGCGGAACCACTGGGAGCGCTTTGCACTCCAGAAGCAGCCTCGCTGGCTGGCCGGCTCGGTTGCCGACGCTAGCATCCTGGCCAAGGAGCTGGGCGACGACGCGCAGCGGCTGATGGCACGTCCTGGCATTGGGATCTTCTGGGGCGAGCCTCTGGATGGGCCCGGCGGGCCGGCCGGCACAGGCGCAAGGGCCGAGCTGGAAGCCACCTTTGGGCTCAAAGAGAGCTTTTCGCTCTACTTCAGCGCCGAGTGCCGCGAGATGTATGCCGAGTGCCCGGCCCATGCCGGGCTGCACCTGTGGATGGACGGCGCGATCCACGAGATCTTGCCATCCGGCGGGGAGGCGCTCTTTGTCGACCAGGCGCCGCCGGGCACCGAGGGCGAATACGTCGTCACCACGCTCGCCGAGGCACTGCCCCTGGTGCGCTACCGCACCGGCGACCGGATCCGCGTGGTAGGCACCGATCCATGCGCCTGCGGCATCACCCATCCGCGCGTCCAGTTTCTCGGCCGCATGGCCGCAGCGCCATCTCCAGGCTCTGTGGCCGGTGTCCCCTCCCTTGTACCGTCGTCCATCGTCCATGGTCCATCGTCGACCCGCACCACGCCGGAAGGGGAGCAGCCACGATGAAAAAGCGCTATTGGCAGCCGGAGGCCGAAACCGCGCCCTTGTCTCAGATGGCCGCGCGGCTGGAAGAGCGGCTGGCCGACACCGACCTCTTTCGTCGTGCTGCGCGCTCGCCGCTCTACGGCCCCCGCTGGGAGGCGGCCGGCATCGATCCCGCTGCCATCCGGTCCTACGCCGATCTCCGGCGCGTTCCCTACACCACCGCATCCGACCTGCGGGCGGCGCAGGCCAGCCACCACCCCGACGAGTTCATCTGCAGCGAGCGAGCGCCCGCGCCTCTGGGTCAGCACCTCGGGCAGCACCGGCGTGCCCAAGTGGGTTCCGATTGGCGGGCAAGACCTGGAGACGACGCGCCGCGTCGGCTTTCGCACGAGCTACTTCGGCAAGGTGCCGAGCACCCGGAAGGATGTGGCTCTGGGCGTCCTTGCACCGGCCCCCTTCATCAGCGACACGGGCTTTTGGCCAGGCCTGGTCAACGAGCTGCGCGGCGACGGCCCCCAGGACATCGAATCGGGCGAGTGCGTCCTGTTCTCGTTCGACGAGGCGGCCGACAGCGTCACCATGGCACTCAAGCGCCGGATGACGGTGGTGGTTGCCTTCCCCAGCCTGATGATGCGCATCGCCGAAGGGATCACCGAGGAGGCGCCGCGCGCTGCCCAGGCGCTGTTCAAGGAAAAGCGCAGCCTGCTGACACTGCTTGCCTACCTGTTCACCAAGGTGCGCAAGGTGCAGCCCCGCGACATGGTCCGCGTGCACACCGGCGTCTTTGCCGGCGAGCCGCTGGCGCCGTATCGCAAGCCGCTCTACGATGCCTGGGGCCTCAAGCTCTCGTACAACTACTACACCTTCTCCGAGTACCAGGTGCCGCTGATCGAGTGCAGTGCGCAGGATGGCCTTCACGTCTGGATGGACGTCTCGCTGCCTGAGATCATCTACCAGGCCGACCTGGACCGCGAGCACGAGGAGGAGGGCTTTGTGCCTCCCGCCCACCCGCTCTGGGAGGCTTCGGCCGGAGACGAGGGCGAGCTGGTGCTGACCCATTGGGGCGACGCCTTCCCGCTGGTGCGCTGGCGCACCTCCGACCTGATCCGCGTCGTCAGCACGCAGCCCTGCCCCTGCGGGCGGACCCTGCCACGCGTCAACTTCCTGCAGCGCTCCGATGACATGGTCAACCTGGGCGTGATCCGGGTCTCGACTTTTGAGTTCAAGGAGAAGCTGGATAGCATTGCTCGGCCGGCTTCCGTGGCACGCTGGCAACTTCGAGTCAGCCGCCAGGGCTACAAGCCGCTGCTGCAGATCCTGGTCCGGCCTGCCGGTCCCGTGGACGAAGCCGAGATGGCTGCCGCAGTGAAGGCGGCCGTCGACCAACTGCAGTCGCTGCGTGCCGGTATCGATAACGGCCTCATCTACGAGCCGGTGGTTCGCATCGTGCCTGACTTGGCAGATCGAGTCTCGACCTCGGGCAAGTTCCGCCCCCTGGTCTACGAAGACACGGCCGGCGAGCCTCCTTCCCGCTAGCCGGGACGGCGCCGGCACACCAGATAGATCATACCACTGGAGGTTGTCGATGGGGAAAGGCGGGCGCAGGTTAGCGCTTGCCGCGGCGGTACTGCTCGCGGCGGCGTCGCTGGTGTCGGTGAGCGCTGGCATCAGCCGGGCGACGGGCAACATCCCCCCTCAGGGGCACCAGGCGCGCGGCACGGCCGTCTCCGCGGGTGTGCTGCCGGGCACCGCTGCGGCCGCGAGCCTATCGTGGACCCGCACGCTTGAGCCTGCCGTTCTGGCGGGCGCAGGTCTGGCCGATTTTGCCGGCGCGCCGCTCGATGAGCTGTACGTCTACTCGTACCGCGGAGGTGCCTGGGAACAAGTGCCTTTCCAGTTCGACGAAGTAGACGCATCGGGGACCTACACGGTGGTGAACAGCTTGCTGGATGCGGTCGATGAGCTCACCTTTCATGGCCGGTGACCTGGGTGACCAGGCTTCGCCCGATGAATGGATCGACGACGCGGCATCCAAGACTCACCCCCGGTTCGAGGTGCGCGTCACCAATCCCCTCAATCCAGTCGAAGAAGGCTGGGCTTACCTCTACCGCTCTTCGACCCTGGTACCCGGGCACCCTGACTACGTTCAATGGGACGGCGACGGCTACCGCATCGAGGCGGGCAGTTACGCGATCGGCATGGACCCCGCGGCCATGACGGGGATCGCCACGCTGGAGCTGAACGGCAGTGGAGTGGACGTGCTGGACCGCATGAAGATCCGCGCCGCAGCCACCTGCTACATTGGGCCGCTGCCCATCTCCATTGTGCTGAGCGAAGAAGACCTGGCGGACCTGGTTCAGTTGGTGCCGAACATCGACGGCGACGTGCGGGTGGGCGGCGGGACGACCTCCGCGTCGGCCTGGTTCTACCGGTCGACCTATAGGCTGCGGGCCACCTTCGACACAGGCGGATTTGAGCCACCGGACTCCTGCACCGCGCTGACGATCGACTCCCTGCGCGAATCGATGGACTGGCTGGATCCGAGCGCTTCTGGCATGGCACCCGCCACGTACTACGACGACAACACGCCGGCCGGCGTGCCGGTGGATGGTGTGCCCGACCCTGTGCCGGCTCTGCCTTTGGACACCTGGAGCCAGGTGAGCGGCAGCCGGGGCAGCATCGTAACGGCGATGGGCGTCAGCCTCGGCGCCGGAACGATCTCCAACTACTACTTGGACGACTCGACGGTGGACGGCGACGACACCGGCGACCAGCGCTCGTATGGTGACGCGGGTTTCTACGCGGAGGACCCAGGAGGCCTGGTCGAGGTAGACTCGTCGAGCTATGTCCTCGATCCGCAGCAGCCGAACCTGGGCGCCCTCTACAGGTCCTACCAGGCAAACCCGCTGGTGGCAACGGCCACGGCGCAGGCTTGGCAGCCCGCATGCGAGCCGGTCAGTGGGGCCGACTTTGCCTGGACCCCGCAGGAGCCGGCGGTCGGGGAGCCGGTGACCTTCAGCGCGACGGCGTTGGGGACCCCGCCCATCACCTATGCCTGGGACTTGGGCGACGGGACCACGGCCGGCGGACCGGCGGTGACCCATGCCTACACCGCCGCTGGCTCCTACAGCGTGGCGCTGACGGCAGCCAATGCCTGCGGACAGCAGGTTGTGCAGAAGGTGATCGTTGTGGCCGAGACGCATCAGATCTTCCTACCTGTCCTGCTGTACAACGCACCGTAGTAGTAGCGCCGGGCCGGCGGTGTCAGTCTCTGGGCGTGCGGGGCGCGCTTCTGGCACTGCACGCGCTGCAAGCAGAGACTTGACGGAGAACCGGATCTCTGCTAGATTGTCCGGACCAAGTCGATCCATCGCTCGGTGGTCCGAGGGAGCGCCATGGAGACGGAAGTGCCACAAGCCAGCGGAGAGGGCATCCTCCCCTGCTACACGATCCAGGGGCAGGGCGAGCCGCTCGTCCTGATCATGGGCCTCGGCGGCAGCAAGGAGGCCTGGATTTTCCAGACCGGCGTGTTCAAGCGCCACTACCGCGTCATCACCTTCGACAACCGAGGCGTGGATCCGACGCGGGCGGGACAGAAGGCCTTCACAATCGGGGACATGGCCGACGATGCCATCGTGCTGCTGGACCACCTTGGCATCGACAGCGCGCACATCCTGGGCTATTCGTTGGGAGGCCTGGTGGCCCAGGAGTTGGCCATCCGCTACCCACGCCGCGTAAGAAAGCTCATCCTGGCCGCCTCCGTGGCGGTCGGCGGCGAGTCTGAGCGGAGCACAGCCGGCGTCCAGAAGGCGCTTGGCCTGGAACCTGGCGGCACTGAACAGAGCATGAAGAGCGTCAACCTGAAGAAGGTGATGCCGGTCTTGGTCTCTTTGGCTTTCAACAAGTGGGGCTATCGCACGTTGATTGGGCTCGTGGCCGGTTCCTATGCCAAGCGAATCGGGCTCGAGGGTCTGGCGGGACAGCTGCAGGCTCCGGCACGCGCGAATACGCTCGAACGCCTCGGGAGCATTCAGGCCACCACGTTGGTGCTGACCGGGACAAAAGACCGGGTCGTGGATCCTACGGCTTCGCACCTTCTGGCGAGCCGGATTCCCCATGCCAAGCTGGTCTTGGTCGAGGGCGGATCCCATGCGTTTTCCATTGAGATGAGCCGCCGCTTCAACCGTGAGGTACTCGATTTCCTGAGCGAGGACTGAAAGCGCCGTCCCTAGAATGGGATTCGCCGTGCGCCGGCTTTCCTGTTGGACGGGAACCGGGAAGTCAGCTCACCGGCGACCAGGATCGACGCCGGCCTATAGTATGACAACACAGTCTAGAGGAGACCCAGTGAGATCCAGTCTTGTGGCAAAGAAAACGGCCAGATTCGCCGCGGCCATCCTTCTGAGCATCCTGCTCCTTCCGGCGGCACCAGTGAACGGCGGCCGGGTGGCGGCATCCACGCTGCGCGTCGCATCCACTGCCGGCCGGCCGGCGTTGGACGCGGAGCAGGACGCTGGCGTAACGGCCTGGACCCGCACGCTCGATCCCGGCGATTGTCACCGGCAGCCTCTTACCGCTCTTCAGCGGCGTGACGCTCGGCGATCTCTTCGTCTATGCCTTCGAGGGCGGGGTCTGGACCGAGGTGCCCTTCCAGTTCGACGAGGTCGATTCCACGGGCGCGTACGTTGTCGTCGAAGACGGCAAGCTGGACGCCAACGACCGGCTCGTCTTCATGGCAGCCGACCTCGGCGGCACGGCCGGCGTCTACGAATGGCTCGATGACCTCGACTCTCGGACCTACTCCCGCTACCAGGTCCAGGTCACAAACCCGCTCAACACCGCCGAGAAGGGCTGGGTGTACGTCTATCGCTCTTCCACGCTGGTTTCGACCTTTGACCCCTATGTCTCCTGGGACGCAGCCAACAACCGCACTGTGGCCGGCGCCTACGTCGCCGGGTACACCCCCGCCAGCCACTCTGGGCATGGAATCGCTTGAGCTGAACGGGACCGGCGTGGATGTGCTGGACCGGGCCAAGTTCCGCGTGGCCGGTCAGTGCAAAGTGTTCGGTTTCTGGCAGCCATTCAACCTGACGGAGAACGACATAACGAACCAGCCGGTCACCCCGAGCATCCAGGGCCCGGTGCGGCTGGGCGGAGGGACGCTCACCTCCCAGGCCTGGTCCTACGCTTCGATGTGGGAGGCTCGCGCCGAGTTCGATGCAAGCGGCGTGAACCCGCCCGCGCCCTGCTCGCAGATTGTCTTCAACGCCGTGCGATTTCTCGGATGATTTGCGCAACCCAGCCTACAGCGGCATGGCTCCTGTGACCTACTACGACGGCAACACGCCGGGAGGTGTGCCGGTAGACGGCAGCCCCGACTCCGTCCCCACGACGCCGGTCGCGGGATGGAAGCAGATCAGCGGGGCAAAGGGGAGCCTGGTCCGGGTGGCGGACATCACCCCTGGCGGTGGCGCGGTCACCAACTACTACAAAGACGACCAGGTCTCCGACCCCTCAGACACGGGCGACCAGCAATCCTTCGGAGACGCAGGCTACCTGCTGACCAGCCCCACGGGCCAGGTAGTCCTCTCCTTCTCGAACTATGTACTGGCTGCAAACCAGGGCAATGTCGGGGCAACTTACGCGCAGTACCACGCCAACCCGCTCCAGGCAGCGGCGACGGCCCAGACCTATGTTGTGCCCGCCCAAGCGGGCTTCGTGGGCAATCCTACAAGTGGCATTGCACCCCTCCTCGTCTCGTTCACCAACCAGTCCAGTGGCGACTATGACACCTGCGCGTGGACGTTTGGCGACGGTGGGACGAGCGCCTCCTGTGGCGACCCGACGCACACCTACACCGTGGCCGGGCTCTACACCGTGGCACTGACGGTGAGCGGTCCCGGGGGAACAGACACGCTCACCCGGACGAGCTACATCGCCGCCTACGAGCCCGTGAGCGCGGGCTTCGCCGGCAGTCCCACCAGCGGCATCGCACCCCACATAGTGTCGTTCGCTAACCAATCCGGCGGCGACTACTACGATCCTGCGCCTGGACGTTCGGCGACGGGGGAACCAGCGGCAGTTGTGGAGACCCGACGCACACCTACACCGCGGCAGGGGTCTACACCGTGGCGCTGACCGTAAGCGGACCTGGGGGAACGAACACGCTCACCCGGGCGGACTACATCGCCGTCTACGCGCCGGTGATCGCAGGCTTCAGCGGCGATCCCACCGGCGGCGCACCGCCCCTTCTTGTGAGCTTCACCAACCTCTCCTCCGGCGATTATACGACCTGCGCGTGGAGCTTTGGCGACGGCGAGACGAGCGACGCATGCGACGGCCCGGCGCATACCTACGGGGCCGCCGGCACGTACACCGTTACGCTGACCGTGAACGGACCGGGCGGCACCGACACCCTCACCCGGCCGGAGTACATCACCGTCGCCGAGGGCCTGCACTCCGCCTTCACCGGCTACCCCACCCAGGGGGGCGCACCGCTGCTGGTCTCGTTCACCAATAGCTCAACCGGCGACTTTGACACCTGCGACTGGACATTCGGCGACGGTGGGACGAGCGGCGACTGCAACAACCCCACTCACACCTACATTGCGGTTGGGGTCTACACCGTCACGCTGACGGTCAGCGGCCCGGGGGGGACGGACACCCTGACCCGGACGGGCTACATCGGCGTGTATGAAGCCGTCCTGGCCAACTTCACTGCCAACCCCACGAGCGGTGTCATCCCGCTGCTCGTGACCTTCACCAACCAGTCCACGGGCGGCTACGATGCCTGCGCCTGGACCTTCGGTGACGGTGGCACGAGCACGAGCTGTGGCAACCCGGCGCACACCTATACCGTCGCCGGGCTATACACGGTCTCGCTGACGGCCAGCGGTCCAGGAGGGGTTGACACGGAGATCAAGCAGGACTATATTGATGTGTCGGCGTATTACACGACTTATCTGCCGACTGTCGTGCGCGGCTTTGCAGCCGGGCAGTAGGTAGATGTGTCACCGCAGGGCACGCAAGGTGCCCTGGAGGAGGGGATGGAGTGGATCTATCAGGAAGAACGGTCCTCGTGACCGGTGCCTCTGGATTCGTCGGGGGGCACTTGGCCGTTCGCCTCGCGGCACGGCAGGGGGCCCACGTCCGAGCGCTGGTGCGCCCGACCAGCCGCACCGAGCACCTCCAGGGCCTCGACATCCAGTTCTGTCCCGGTAGCATTACCGAGCCCGACTCGCTTCGCTCTGCCTTTGACGGGGTGGATGTCGTGTTCCACTGCGCCGCGATTGCCAGGGAGTGGGGCAAAGTCGAGGAGATGCAGCGCACCAACACCTTGGGGACGGAATACGTCCTCAAGGGCTGCCGTCGATGTGGGCGTGGCCCGTGTGGTTCATACCAGTTCGATCGCCGTCTATGGGCTTGAGCCGGCCGACGGCACGGACGAGACCTATCCCTTCAACCGCTCGTCCGGCAATCCGTATGCCGACAGCAAGATCGCGGCCGAGGAGCTAGTCCAGAAGTACCTCCGGGAAAAGGGCCTACACACCACGATCCTCCGCCCCGCCGACATCTATGGCCCGCGCTCCACCACCGCTGCGTTGGGCCCGGTGGTTGCCATCAAGTTGGGCTGGATGGAGCTGATTGACGGCGGCGAGGGCCTCAGCAACCATCTATATGTGGACAACCTGGTGGACGCCTACCTCTTGGCTGTCGAGAACGACCATCTGGCCGGCCGGGCGTACATCATCAGCGACGGGATCGGCACGCCCTGGCGTGACTTCTTCGGATACTATGCCCGGATGGTGGGCAAAGGTCCCCTGCCCTCGATCACCAGGGAGAGGGCTTGGCAGAAGGCGGCCGAGGCAGAGGCCAGGGCCGAGGCATCGGGCCGGCCGCCGTCCCTGACGCGGGCAGCAGTGACCCTCATGACGCAGAAGGCGGTCTTTTGCATCGACAAGGCTCGCCGCGAGCTGGGCTATACGCCCCGCATCTCGCTGGACGAGGGGATGCGCCTGACGGAGGAGTGGCTTAGGGAAAAGCGCTACATCTAGGCAAGAACAATCGGCCAAGGACGGTACGGCGTCCTTGAAGCCATATCATATCGGGATGGAAAGGAGAAGGACGATGGGAAAGTACGGCTACGAGTGCGAGACGACTGTCGGGGAGCTTCTCGAGACCGCTGCCCGCCGTTTTGGCGACAAAGAGGCGTTGGTCTTTGGAAGCTCGCGGCTCACCTTCCGGGACTGGGACGACAAGGTGAATACCTTGGTCGTTCAGTTCGAGAAGCTGGGCCTGGAGAAGGGGGACCGCGTGGCGATCATGCTGCCCTCCTGTGTCGAGTTCCCCATTGCGGCCTGGGCCGCGGCCAAGCTCGGAGCAATCACGGTCCCCATGAACATCATGCTCCAGCCTGGCGAAGTCGAGTACATCCTCGCGGACGCAGGGGCCAAGATCCTCGTGATGCTCCCCCAGTTCATGGGCCGCGACAACGTCGCGGCCGTCGCCGCGATGCGCCCCAACCTGCCCGAGCTGAAGCACGTCTTCGTCCTGGGGCCTACGGTGGAAGGTGCCCGCTCTATCTTTGAGCTCCTGGCAGCCGAAAAGCCCGCGCCGCGCCCCACCTTCGTTCGGGAGGGGCTTACCTGGCAAGACCCGGTGTTCCTCTTCTTCTCCGGCGGGACCACCGGCTCGCCCAAGGGCGTGGTGTCCAATTCCTTCCAGTACCTCTATCCCGACGCGGGCCGCTGGGACGCCATGGAAGGCAAATGGCTCAACGAGAACGACGCCCTCCTGATGGTCTCGCCCATGTTCATGACGGCCGGCTTCATCATGTTGGGGACTGCCGTCGGTTACGGGATGAAGCTGGTGGGGATGCCCCAGTTCGATCCGCGCCTGATCCTCCAGCTTATCCAGGACGAAAAGATCACCTACATGTTCAGCTACCCGACCATGCTGCGCGTGATGCTGAGCCTGCCCAACTTCGACCAGTACGACCTCTCTTCGATGCGTGCCATCGCGATCGGCGGCGAGCCGGTGAGTGCCGAGCTGGTGCGGACGGTGCAGAAGCGCTTCGGCGCCTACAGCATCACCGGCTACGGGATGACCGAGTCGCGGTCCATCGCCGCCACCATCTTTGACCCACCCGACCCGCCTGAGATCCTTGAAACCACGGATGGCAAGCCCTTCGCTGAGATCGAGCTCAAGATCGTGAACTCGGAGCGCCAGGAAGTTCCCGCCGGCGAAATCGGAGAGATCGCGGTGCGGGGCAGGCCGGTGCTCGAGCGCTACTGGAACCGCCCGGAGGAGACCGCCCTGGCGAAGGATGCCGACGGATGGTTCTACACCGGCGACCTGGGCCGCGTCGTCAATGCGGATGGCTACATCCGCATCGTCGGGCGGTCCAAGGACACCATCCGGCACGGCATGCAGACCGTCTACCCCGAAGAGATCGAGAACGCCCTGAAGACCTACCCCAAGATCGCCAACGCGGGCGTCATCGGGGTGCCGGGCGCGTTCGCCGGAGAGCGCATCCGGGCCTACGTGCTGCTCCACCCCGGCCAGACCATGACGGCTGCCGAGGTGGTGGACCACGTCCGCGGGCGCCTGGCTCCCTTCAAGATCCCGGACGAGGTGCGCTTTGTGGACGCGCTGCCGCTGAGCCCGGTCCGCCGGGTGCAGCGCTGGAAGCTGCGCGAAGAGGCCAAGAAGGAGCTGGAGCAGGCTCAGTCGTAAACCGCCAAACATCTATTCTGTACGAGGAGAGAACATGTCACAAGAGTTTCAAGTTACCGCAGAGCAGACGGTCGGAGCGGCGCTGGAACACCAGGCGCGGCGATTCCCCGACAAAGTGGCCCTGGTATTCGGTGGCAGACGAGCCACGTTTGGAGAGTGGAACGACAGGACAAACCGGCTGCTCGTCCAGTTCGAGCAGATGGGCATCGCGAGAGGGGACTGCGTGGGCGTCATGCTGCCCTCGGTCGTGGAGCTTCCCTATGTGATGCTGGCCCTGGCCAAGATGGGCGCCATCGGCGTCTTGATCAATGCCATGCTGCCCCCGGCGGAGGTCGAGTTCCAGCTCCGGGATACCGACGCGAAGGCGTTGGTTGTCGTCTCGCCCTTCGCCAACCGAGACCTGGTGGCGATGGTGGAAGAGCTGCGCCCCAGGCTGCCCAAGCTCGGCCCGGTCATCGTCATGGGACCGAAGCGCGAGGGGTATGCTTCGTTCCAGGAAATGCTGGAGGCGGAGCCGCCCGCGCCGCAGGAGACCTTCGTGCGGCCCGGCGTGACCTTCGATGATCCCTTTGCCTTGCTCTTTTCGGGGGGCACGACCGGCACGTCGAAGGCGGTACCGGTCACGTCCTACAACTTCCTCTACGTGGACGCGCTCAACACCAACCACAACACGCCGGACGCCGTCATGCTCCAGATCCCTCCTCTCTTCCTGACGTTCGGCTTCCGATCGGTGACCTTGCCGCTCCTCTTTGGCATGAAGCTGGTCGGGCTCATGCAGTTCGACCCCCGGTCTATCCTTCAGGCCATCCAGGACGAGAGGGTGACCATGACCGATACCTACCCGACCATGATCCGGTGGGTGTTGGGCCTGCCCACCTTTGACCAGTACGACGTGTCGTCCATGCGCCGCATCGGGCTGGGGGGCGAGCCGATCACCCTGGAGCTTGTCAACCTGATTCGGCAGCGCTTCAAGTGCGCAGTTACAGTAGGCTATGGCATGACCGAGATGCGCGGGATCACCAGCACTCTGCTGAGCGATCCTCCCGAGCTGAGTGCCACGACCGACGGCAGGGCGATCGGCGACCTGGAAGTCAAGCTGGTCGACGAGCATGGCAGCGAGGTTCCCTTCGGTGAGGTGGGCGAGATCATGGTGCGCGGCAGGGCGGTCTTTACCGGCTATTGGAAGCGGCCTGAGTTGAATGCCCAGGTGTTCGATCGGGATGGCTTCTTCCACACCGGCGACATGGCTCGCTATGTCAATCACGAGGGATACATCCGCTTCGTGGGCCGGCAGAAGGACACAATCCGGCGCTCGCTGATGAACGTCTATCCCGAAGAGATCGAGAACCACCTGAAGACCAACCCCAAGATCGCGGGTGTAGGGGCGATTGGCCTGCCCAGCCCGATCTCCGGCGAGCGGATCCGCGTCTACGTCCAGCTCCGCCCCAACGTGGAGATGACGGCGACCGAAGTCGTGGAGTACTGCCGCGGAACCCTTGCGGGATACAAGGTGCCGGACGAGGTGAGGTTCGTGGAGGCTTTGCCGGTGAGTGCGACGCAGCGCGTGAGGCGATGGATGCTGCGTGCAGCGGCAATGAAGGAGATTGAGCAGGCAGGACAGCAGTAGAGCCTTTTCGGTACGTGAACCCTCTCGTGGCGCAGGCCCGTAGGCCTGCCCTCGAGAGGGGGATGACGCCCAGTCTTGCATAGGAGGCAATCCGTGGAACCGTACACGCTCACAGCCGAACAGACGCTTGGAGAGGCGCTGGAGCGCATAGCCCGCCACTTCCCCGAGCGCGAGGCGATCGTATCGGGCCCCATGCGGCTCACCTACCGCCAGTGGGATGACATCACCAACCTCCTTGTGACGCAGCTTGAGATCCTGGGATTGACCAAGGGCGAACGCGTAGGGCTGATGCTGCCGACCTGTCCACAGATCCCCCTGGTGGCCTTTGCCTTGGCGAAACTCGGAGTAGTCACCGTCCTAGTCAACCCAATGCTGCAGGCGCAAGAGACCCAGTTTGTGCTGCACGATTCAGGCGCATCGGCCCTGGTCGTGCTCTCGCAGTTCATGAACCGCGACATGGTTGCCATGGTGGAAGAGATCCGCCCCAATCTGCCTGACCTGCGCCACGTCATCCTGGTGGGAGGCAGGCGGGATGGGTACCTGTCGCTGGACGAGATGATGGCCGCAGACAGGCCGGCACCGCGCCCCTCGTTTGTGAGACCAGACCTGGCACCTCACGACCTGGCCTTTCTCTTCTACACAGGCGGCACAACCGGTTCGCCAAAGGGGGCGATGTCCACCCACCACAACTTCCTCTTCGTCGAGTCCAACGGCTACCCCGACAAGGTCGACAAGTGCCTGTGCCACCTCCTGATACCGCCGCTGTTCATGACGGGTGGGTTCGCCATGCTGGCCGGTGTCATCCTCTATGGCATGAAGTTGGTGCTCTTGCCCGGCTTTGATCCTCGACTCATCCTGCAGGCCATCCAGGACGAGAAGGCCAGCTACTTCTTCTCCTACCCCACCATGATCCGCTGGATCATGGGCATCCCCACGTTCGATCAGTACGACGTCTCCTCTGTGCGCGAGATCGTCCTAGCTGGAGAGCCCATTACCCCTGAGCTAGTCCACCAGGTAAGGGCTCGCTTTAGGTGCTCTGTCTCAACGGGCTACGGCATGACTGAGGTGCGGGGCATAACCGACTTCCCAAGGGACGTCCCCGATGAGCTGGCTGCCATCTCCGACGGCCGCTCGGCTGCCCACATCGAGCTGAGGATCGTCGACAAGGAGGGGCAGGAAGTGCCCTCGGGCCAGGTGGGGGAGATGACGGCTCGCGGACCGGCGGTCTTCTCCGGGTACTGGAACCGGCCCGATCTCACCGCACGGGCCTTTGACCGGGACGGATTCTTCCACACCGGCGACCTGGGCCGCTTCTTGACGGAGGAGGATCTGCGGCCCTACGTGAAGGAGGAGGATTTGCCGCGTTACGTGGCGGATCACTGGATCCGCTTTGTCGGCCGCGACAAGGAGACCATCCGGCGTGGCGGGGTGAACATCCACCCCGAGGAGGTGGAAAACTTCTTGCGCACGCACCCCAAGGTCGCTGCCGCTGGTGTCATCGGAGTACCGAGCCCCATCGGCGGCCAACGGGTGCGCGCCTATGTGGTGCTGCGCCCCGGCGTCGAAATGACGGCCGTCGAGCTGGTGGACTACTGTAGAGGCCAGCTAGCCACACACAAGCTGCCGGATGAGGTCCGGTTTGTCCCGAGCTTGCCGGTGAGCGCAACGCAGCGCGTGCAGCGCTGGAGGCTGCGCGAAGAGGCGGCGAAAGAGCTGGAACAGGGTGCCGGCTAGCGGCTTGTTGCCGGCCGGGACCATCGTGAGAACCGGCCCGAGCGCCTGTATGATGCCCGAGAGGAGTCGCAGCAACCTGGGGGAGGCAGCGGTGATCCACACGCTTGTGCTGCCGATGCCTCCCCCCATGAAGTCGGTGAACGCGTATCTCGTCGAGGGAGACAAGCTGACGCTGGTCGACACAGGACCCAAGTCGCCGAAGGTGATGGAGGCTCTGAGGGCCGCGCTGGCGGCCAGGGGCTTTGGCCTTGCCGACATCAACCAAGTGGTTATCACACATCCGCACCTGGATCACTTTGGCCTGGCGAATCAGATCGTGGAAGAATCGGGAGCAAGAGTGCTCGTACACTCAGAGGGCATCGAGTGCCTGACGGACTATGATACGGAGCTGGTACGTCTTGCAGATCGGTCTGCCGCACGCCTGCGCCAGGCGGGCGCGCCCGAGGATGCGTGGGGCATCCTGCGGCTGCGGACGTCGATGTACAAACACTTTGCGGAATCGGTGCCGGCAGGCAGCGTGCAAGTGCTGGAGGACGGCCAGACCCTCGACATGGGCGGAGTGCCGTGGCAGGTGCTGCCGTCTCCTGGGCATTGCCTGGGGCACATCTGCCTGTACCAGCCCGGCAGCGGGCGGCTGATTTCGGGAGACTGCCTGCTGCCCGACTATGGCTTTATCCCGGTGCCCTATCCTGTGGCCGCGGCGGGGAGTGGCACCAACCAGGTGACGGCGTTCTCCCATTCGTTGGAGCTCCTGGGCGGCCTGGACGTGCACGAGGTGCTGCCCGGCCATGGCCTGCCGGCCCACAGCGCAAGCGCCCTGGTCGCTCGCGACCGGGCGAACCTGGCCGCATCTCGTGAGCGGCTTGCGGCGGCCCTGGCAGACGGCAAGCATACGGCGTACCGGCTATGGCGCGACTGCACGGGAACCTTCCAGGCCTTCGACGTCCTGACGGGCATTGAGGTGGCTATCAGCTACCTGGATGCCATGCAAGGTGAAGGCAGCGTGGCTGCTTGGGACGGAGGGAGATCAGATCACGTATAGCCGAACCAAATAGATGGTGCGGTTGCTCCGCTATTCATGTAGAACCGAGAAACAAATAATCGAGGAACAGAGAGGAACCAATCATGTCGGAGACTAGAAAGCCACTGTCGTTCGAAGAGTTCAGGAAAATGCTTGCCGAAGTCCTGCTGGTCGACGAGGCAAAGCTCACACCGGAGGCATCGTTCCTAAACGACCTCATGGTAGACTCGATCCGCTGGCTGGAGATGGCGCTGACCATCGAAAGGCTTGGCGTGCAGATCCCCACGGAGGCCCTCTGGGATATCCAGACGGTCGGAGATTCGTACCAGTACTACCTGAGGAGTTTTGCGTAAGGGAATCATGGCTGCTATCCTCGATGCCCGCGGCCTGCGGAAAAAGTACCAGATGGGCGAGCACGAAGTGCGCGCGCTCGACGGCGTTGACTTCTGCGTGGAGAAAGGCGAGTTTGTGGCCATCATGGGCCCCTCGGGCAGTGGCAAGTCCACCCTGCTCCACTTGCTGGGCGGGCTGGACAAGCCCTCTGATGGGGAAGTGACCCTGGCCGGCCAGAGGCTTTCGATCCTGAACGACAAGCAGGCCACGTTGGTGCGGCGCCGCAACATCGGCTTCATCTTCCAGTTCTTCAACCTTCTCCCAACCCTGTCGACGGAGGAGAATGTTGCCCTGCCGCTGATCATCGATGGGCAGAACCCTCGGAAGTACGAGGAGCGAATCACCTACCTGCTGGAGCTGGTCGGGCTGAAAGACCGTCGTCGCCACAAGCCCGACCAGCTCTCAGGAGGGGAGCAACAGCGGGTGGCCATCGCCCGTGCCCTCGTGACCGAGCCGGCCATGGTCCTTGCCGACGAGCCCACCGGCAACCTCGACTCCAAGACCGGCACAGTTATCATGGATCTCCTGCGCCGCTCGTGCGATGAGCTTGGCCAGACCGTGGTGATCGTCACACACGACTCCCGTGCCGCTGCCTATGCCGACCGTGTCGTCTTCCTAGCGGATGGAAGGATCAGCACTGAGGTGCACTGCAAGGGTCTCCCCGACATGGCGCAGCGAGTCCGGGCCGTCCTGGAGACGATGGAGAGCCTGACAACCTAGCATGACGAAAGAGCCGAAATGAGACACACACTCTCCATGGCGCTCCGCTCGCTCCGAGCGCGCCCGTCCCGCACTCTGCTCACCGTCGCGGGTATCGTGCTGGGCGTTGCTGTGATTCTGGCCATCAACATCACCAATCGCAGTACCTTGGACTCGCTCACCAACGTCTTCAGTGCGGCCTCGGGCAAGGCCAACCTCGTGGTGCTCAGCGCCACCGATGATGAACAGGGTTTCGCCGAGCGCGTGAGGGGCACTGTTCTCAACACGGCCGGGGTCCAAGACGCGGTACCATCTCTCCAGATGACGGTCTTTCTGGCTGGGCAGGACTTGGGGGGCCAGAGAGAAACGAGCATGCTGGGAGGGTCAACAACCCGGCTGATCGTGTACGGCATTGACCCCAGCATCGACCAGAGGGCCCGCGAGTACAAGATCGTCGATGGGAGCTTCTTCAGCGCCGACCTGGATGCCTACGAGCTGATTCTGGTCAAGGACTATGCCGATGAGCAGGAGATCGAGGTCGGCGACGACGTGGATCTCCTCACCGAGTCGGGCTATGAGACGGTGCGCGTTACGGGGCTGGTGTCGAAAGAAGGAGTGGGCCAGACCAACAACGGCGCCTTTGGTGTCATGCCCATGGGCGCAGCACAGGAGATTTTCAGTCGTAGTGGGGCCATCGATCAGATCGACGTTGTGGCCGAATCCGACCAAGCCAGTGGCACCGGGTTGAACGCCCTGAAAGCAGCCCTGGAGGACCGCCTGGGGACAGCCTACACCGTCACCTATCCCGCGAGCCAGGGCGCGCGCGTGGTGCAGATGCTGGATGTCTACCAGATGGGGCTCAGTTTCTTCAGCGTGATCGCCATCATCGTGGGGGCGTTCCTGATCTACAACACCTTCACCATGACAGTGGTTGAGAGAACGCGCGAGATCGGAATGCTGCGAACCGTGGGCATGACCAGCCAACAGGTGATGGCTCAGATCATGACCGAGTCGGTGATCCTCGGCATCGTGGGCGCTGGACTGGGCGTGGGTGCGGGCATCCTGCTCGCGCGCGGGCTGATCGGGCTTATGGGGCAGCTGCTAAATCAGCCAGTGCGTGCTGTTCAGGTGCCGCTCGGCGGCCTCGCCACGAGTATCGCCGTGGGGCTCGCCGTGACTCTTTTGGCATCAGGCATCCCGGCTATGCAGGCAGGCCGCATCTCACCGCTTGAGGCGTTGCGAGCGCGTGGCAACCCGCACGAGCAGTGGTGGGTCCGGCGAGGCTGGCCGTGGGGTATCATCCTGCTGTGCCTCGCCGTCGCGGGCTTTTACATTACCGTGCCGGCCTCCATCCAATACTATCTCAGCAACGTCTCCGTCACAGCCCTATCGGTCGCGTTCATGTTCATCATCCCGGTCACGCTCCATGCCTGGGTGCAGGTGCTGAGTCCTTTCCTGCGCCGCCTCTACGGCGGAGAAGGGCAGCTTGGCGCCCGCAACCTCGAGCGTGGAAAGCAGCGTACCACCATGACGGTGATCGCGCTCATGGTCAGCATCGGTATGGTCTACAGCATCCAGGCGCTGGCGGCGGCGTTTGAAAAGGACGTGCGGGCCTGGATCGATGGCTACATCGGAGGAGACTTGTACGTCTACTCCGCCCGGTCCCTACGCTACGACATGGGCCAGCGCCTGGAAGCCGTCCTGGGCGTTGACGTGGTGACGCCCATGAGGCGTGTGGATGTGAAGGTACTCAAGGCGGATGGCACCGAGGACTCACTCGCCTTCTACGCTCACGATCCCGAGTCCTACCGGCAAGTGACCTCCTTCGTCTTTTCCGACAGCAAAGCAGACGGCGAGCTGCTGATGGACCGTCTGGCGGAGGGTGATGTTGTCTTCATCAGCACTGTCATCGCCGACAAGTATGACCTCCAGCCGGGGGACTCCATCCGGCTGGAGACGCGCCGTGGCCAGCGGGACTTTGAAGTGGGGGCCGTCGTCAGCGAGTTCCAGGATCGCGGTTTCGCCATCCACGGCAGCTGGAAAGACCTTCGCCGCTACTTCGGGGTGAACGACGTGAGCGCGTTCCAGGTCAAGCTCCTCCCCGACGCCACGCGGGCCGAGGTCGCCGAGGAGATCGACCGCGTCTACGGAGAACGGCAGCACCTGACCATCGAGTCGAATGAGACCATGAAGGAAGAGGCCATGTCGGTCGTGTCGGAGGCCTTCTCGATGTTCGATGTTCTGGGGCTCATCGCTGTGATCGTGGCTGCGCTGGGCGTGATCAACACGCTGACGATGAGTGTGCTGGAGCGCACGCGCGAGATTGGCATGCTGCGCGGCGTAGGCATGACCCGCTGGCAGGTGGTCAAGATGATCCTGTCTGAGGCGGGAACAGTGGGTGTAATGGGCGGTGTGTTTGGCCTCGTGTACGGTCTGTTCATGTCGCGGCTGTTCATCGGGGGCGCGAATATGACGCAGGGCTACCAACTGACGCAGGTCACTCCCATCCAGGGCCTCGTCCTCGGGTTCGTCATAGCCCTAGTCGTCTCGCAGTTGGCTGCCCTAATGCCCGCACGCAGAGGCGCGACCCTGCAGGTGATTGAGGCGCTTCAGTTCGAGTAGAAAAGGAGAGAACATGACTTCTGAGTCGAAACCGTACCGGCCGTCTTTTCGCAGGCGGCTTGGATCGTTCGCAAACGATTTGCCCTGGTACATGGCGGGCGGCATTGGCCACCTGCTGTGGGGGTTCCAGGTCCTGGACGAGAAAAACATCCCGGAGAAAGGACCCTACATCCTGGCCGTCAACGAGACCGGCCTGGCCTCGATGCTCGTCTCTGGGTACTTTTCCATCGTGATGCTCCACAAGATCCTGGAGCAAAACCCGCTCGGCACCACCACCTACATGCAAGAAGAACTCTGGTCTTTCAGCTACTTCCGCAAAGCACTCGGCACCGGCGAGAACAAGGTTGGAAGTGGCATGGGAGGCAAGTACCTGGCACTGGTCCCGCACTCGGCGGGTGTCTGGGCACTGAACCTGCTCGAAGGATACCACTCCCTGAAGCAGGGTGGCATCGTGGTGCTCAACCCGCAGGGTGAGGCGACCTGGAGCGGCCGGCCTGTCCCGTGCCACCACTCCGCGGCCTGGTTGAGCCTGCGCACCGGTGCCCCGATCATCCCCTGCCTCTCCACCATCGGCGCCTACGACCTCTGGCCCCGGTGGCAGACGATGCCCAGCCGCAAAGGGGATCTGAAGCTCGCCGTGGGCAAGCCCTTCACACTCGCGGACAGGCCACTGGATCACGTCACCGACGCAGACGTGGAAAGAGGCACCGCGCGCGTCTCCGAGGAGTTCGACCGCGTCGCCTACGGGCGCTCCGGTGGGATAGCCGGGTGGGTAGGTCCCATTCTGCGCAACGGAAAGCCGGTCACGGAGCCAATCACGCTCCGGCCACCGGCCAAGCCCCTGACGCCGGTTCCGCCCGAGATCCTGGCGCTGCCGCGCGGCAAGCGTGGCATCGCTCAGCTGCTCTGGCAATGCCCTGTGTGCCGGGCCGATGAGGCTCTGACCTTTCGCCATCCGCGCTTCAAGAAGCACACCCTTCGCTGCCACGCGTGCGGCACCGTCTGGGAGTGGCAACACGTGGTGGACAAGGACTTTCGGATGAAGGTGGTGCAAGGTCCGGAAGAGCTGATCGGCCTGGAGATGGGCGCCTCTACCTGGTACGAGCACATGAAGCAGAACTTTGTGCCCAAGCCGATCTCCGTGTCCGGCGTAGAATTGCTTCCGGGGGAGCAAGTCTACCTGGAGAAGGGCGATGTGCCGTTTGTTCCCTACAAGCCCAGTACGCTGTTCGATGGCTGGACGGGGCGCGAGCCGCCGAAGGCCCAGCCGCGGGACAAGCGCGAATACGCCGACTGGGCTGCTGTCGGCGAAGGACGGTTGCTGCTGACCAGTCACCGGCTGCTGTGGCAGGGCCCTCAGGGCGAGCTGGACTTTCTGTGGCCGTCGGTGACGGCCGTCTACCAGTTCGTGGCAGACATCCTGGGGATCCGCTATGGCACGGCGCTGTATCGCTTCGATCTCAACAACGCACTCATGCTGCGGTGGCTGACCCACGCCGGTGTCATGGCCCAGAAGGCTGCCGAGGTCGACGGCCACAAGGTGACCGTCTCGAATTACTAAACTGAGGAGAGGCCAAGCGAATGTCAGAACTGGAGGAAGGCAAAGGCGCCACCACGGCTCAGAAACTGCGGTCCGTGGTTGTGAACTCCCCATGGAACATCATGGCCATGCTGGCGCGCGTCCTGTGGGGCTTTCACATCGAGGGCAAGGAAAACATCCCGCCCAACGGCCCCTACATCGTCTCCATAACCGAGCAGGGATTGCTGGGAACCATACTATCGGGCTACATCAGCATCGTTCTTCTCAACAAGGAGCTGGACAAGCACCCCAAGAACGCCTTAACCTTCTTCCAGGAGGACCTGTTTGCCATCAGCTACTTCAAATCGGTGAACGAGAACCCCAAGTCGCGCGGCAAGTACCGTGCCCTGCTGCCCCACGCTGCTGGGCAGCTCAGCGCAAGCCTGCTCGAGGCCTACCGTGTCCTGCTCAACAAGGGCCTCGTGATCCTCAATCCCGAGGGCGATGCCTCGTACGACGGCCGGCCGCTGCCCATCGGGGCGGCGACGCCCTGGATGGCGCTGCGCGCGGCCGCACCCGTCCTGCCGGTACTCACCACCATCGGCGTCTACGAAGTCTTTCCACGCTGGTCGCCGCGGCCCAGCCGCAAGGGCCGGATAAAGGTAGTGATCGGCGAGCCGATCAAGTTGGCCGATCAGCCGCTGGAGCGGGTGACCGACCAGGACATCGCCGAAGCGACGGCCAAGATCCGCGCCGAGTACGATCGCATCATCTACGGCCCTCAGGGCCTCAAGGGGTGGGTGGGTCCGGCACTGCGCAACGGCACACCTGTGTCCGGACCGGTTCAGATCGAAGGACCCTCCAAGCCGCTGGCCCCCGTGCCGCCGCCCGGCCCCAAGATGACGTTGGGCAAGCACGGGCTGGCCCAGGTGCTGTGGCAGTGCCCTGTGTGCCGCACGAACGCAGCGCTCCTGCACAACCGACCCCGCTTCAGGCAGCAGACGCTAAGCTGCCAGGCGTGCGGCACCGTCTGGGAGCTCAGCCACCAGCCCGGCCACGACTTTCGCCTGAAGGTTGTGCAGGGCCCGGATAGCCTGGTCGGGCTGGAGATGCCCGCCTCCACCTGGTACGAGGAGATGAACAAGGGCTTCCGTCTCAATCCGATCCGTGTGCAAGGGCTCGATCCGAAGGAGGGCGAGGAGGTCTACCTGGAGGCCCAGGGTGTCAAGTTGGTGCCTCACCGCCCCAACCCTCTGTTCGATGCCTGGGTAAGCGGGGAGGCACCGAGGTCCCAGGGAGCTGGTCGACACCAACTCGCCGATTGGCACGCCGTCGGCGAAGGACGCCTGCTGCTCACCAACCAGAGGCTGGTGTGGCAGGGGCCCCAAGGGTCACTCGACTTCTACTGGCACTCGGTGAACGCCGTCTATCTCTTCCTCGCAGATGTGCTGGGCATCAAGTACCACGCGGCGCAATACCGCTTCAAGCTAAGCCGGGTGCTGCCCCTCGAGTGGCTGCATCATGCGGGCGAGATGGCCAAGAAGGCCGCGGCCGAGGACGGCCACACCGTCACGGTCAGCCATCACTAGCGAGTAGTAGCTGGATAGTCACGGATAGGAGGTGAGGACTGAATGAGTGAAGACACGCCCAAAACAGGCTATAGCCGTCTGCGTGCCATGGTGTTCGATGCGCCCTTCAACTTTGGGGCTCTACTGCTCAGGCTCTTCTACGGCTTCCGCATCGAAGGGCTGGAGAACATACCCCCAGAAGGCCCCTACATCGTCTGGCTCACTGAGCCAAACCTCATTGGCATGGCGTTGTCTGGCTTTGTCTCGATCAAGGTGCTGCACAGGGAAATGGCCAAGGCCCGCAACAACAACGTCAGCTACATGCAGGAGGAGCTGTTTCGCTTCCAGTTCTTCAAGAAGGCCCTCGAAAACCCCGATGAGAGCTCGAGCGCGGCAGGGAACTACCGCCCGCTTGTCCCCCACTCGGCCGGCCAGCTTGCGCTCGGCTTGATCGATGGCTATCGCGTGCTGATGAACAAGGGGATCGTGATCGTGAACCCCGAGGGAGATGCGCCGTGGGACGGCCGCCCCCTCCCGATCGGCCGCTCCCTGCCCTGGCTGGCACTGCGCACTGCGGCGCCGGTCCTTCCGATCTTTACCTCAATTGGGGCTTACGATGTGTGGCCCAGGTGGCAGTCTGGCCTGAGCCGCAAGGGACGGATCGTGCTGCCGGTGCATCCGCCCTTCAAGCTGTGCGAAGAGCCGCTGGCGCAGGTGCGCCCGGAAGACATAGCCAGGGCCGACGCTCGGCTGCGCCAGGAATTCGAGAAGCGCTACGGGCCAGGTGGTGTGAGTGGCTGGGCAGGTCCGGTCCTGCGCAACGGAGTGCCGGTCGCGACCCCTGTCAAGCTGGATCTGCCGTCCAAGCATCCATCTGCAGTGCAACCCCTCCCGCCGGCGGTCAAGCCGGGCTCACGAGGGGTTGCACAGCTCCTGTGGCAGTGCCCGGTGTGCCGCACAGACGAGGCTTTGGTGCAGTCGCGGCGCCGGCGCTGGCCCAAGACCGTGAGCTGCGAGGCGTGTGGCACGCATTGGGAGCTCCATCGCGTGATCAGCCACGATTTCCGCCTGAAGGTCGTGGGCGGGCCGGCGGACCTGGTCGGGCTGGACATGCCCCTGTCCGCCTGGTACGACGCGATGCGGGCCAACTTCCGGCCCGCACCAATCCATGTGCACGGGGTAGCCCTTCTGCCGGATGAAGACGTGTACCTCGAGAAGAGCGACGTGCCGCTGATGCCCTACCGCCCTAACCCGCTCTTCGAAGTCTGGAGCGAGCGCGAGCCGCCCAAGAGACAGGTGGGTAGCCACGAGTGGGCGGATTGGCAGAGCATCGGCGACGGCCAGCTTCTGCTGACAAGCCATAGGCTGCTGTGGCGGGGACCGCAGCGGGAGCTCGATTTCATGTGGCCGTCGGTCACTGCTGTATCGATCTACCTGGCGAGCGTCCTGGGAATCCGGTACGGCGCGGCCATGTATCGTTTTGAGCTGCGAAACGCGCTGGCCCTGAAGTGGCTCAATCACGCTGGCTATGTAGCCAAGAAGGTGGCGCAGGCGGACGGGCACCCGTTGACCATCTCGTTCGAGTAGAACGCATCCGGGTTGTAGAGCGTCCGTGGCGTGGAGGGCCGGGTGGCTGGCAAATCCTAGCCAAGCGACCAAGTCCCAATCTTAACAAGGAGGGAAAGGTGAACTCGATAGACCAACCGTACAAGCCGCCCAAGCGGCCACTGAAGCGCCGCATTCGGGCGACCCTCATCAGGTCCCCGTGGATGATGGCTGCCTCGATGGGCCGTGCCTTCTACGGGTTCCA
Source organism: uncultured Chloroflexia bacterium (assembly GCA_963701775.1). Classification (GTDB taxonomy): domain Bacteria; phylum Chloroflexota; class Anaerolineae; order JAAYZQ01; family JAAYZQ01; genus DAOQVR01. The sequence continues at coordinate 190,452 of CAVPBH010000011.1, read as the reverse complement.
TGTCGAGGGCAAGGAGAATGTCCCGGCCCAGGGACCTTACATCGTCTGGGTAACCGAGCAGGGACTGATCGGCATGCTCCTCTCCGGCTACATCGCCCTTTCGCTGCTGGAAGAGCACTTTGAGAAGTCGCCGGTCAAACCGGTCACCTACATGCAAGAGGAGCTGTGGAAGCTCAAGTACTTCCGCGAGGCGCTCGGCTCCAAGGCCAGGGGTACGTACCGCCCCCTTGTCCCGCACTCGGCAGGCAAACTGGCCCTGAACCTGTTGGATGGCTACCGCGGCCTGAACAACAAAGGCATCGTGGTGCTGAACCCCGAGGGCGAAGCCACTTGGGATGGGAGCCCTGTGCCGATCAAGCGCTCGATCGCCTGGCTCGCCCTGCGGACGGCCGCGCCGCTGCTGCCCACGCTGCCCAACATGGGCTGCTACGAAATCTGGCCGCGTTGGCAGGCCGGGCCCGGCCGGCGCGGGCGGCTCAAGCTCACCGTGGGCAAGCCGTTCACGCTGGTCGACGAACCGATGTCCGAAGTCAGCGAGGAAGACGTGGACAGGGCGCTGGTCCGCGTCCGGGCCGAGTACGAGCGCATCGTCTACGGCCCGAAAGGCGTGAGCGGATGGGCCGGCCCTGTCCTGCGCAACGGGAAACAAGTCGCCGAAGAACAGGTCGTGCTTCGACCTCCTGCGCGGCCGCTCAGCCCCGTCCCGCAGGCCGTACCGGAGATCCCGGCGCGCAAGCGGGGGATCGCTCAGCTCCTATGGCAGTGCCCGGTGTGCCACACAGACGATTCGCTGGCCCACCGCCATCCCCGCTTTCGGAGCCAGTCGGTGACCTGCCAGGCATGCGGGACGCGCTGGGAGCTCAAGTCGGTGCCTGGGCACGACTTCCGGCTGAAGGTGACTACGGGTGAACCGGACCTGGTTGGGCTCGATATGCCGGTCTCTACCTGGTACGCGCACATGAAGCGGGCTTTCCGGCCCGCATCCATCTCGGTTCCCGGGGTTGAGCTGTGGCCGGCGGAGCAGGTTCACCTGGAGCGGGCGGATGTGGAATTGGTGCCTTACCGCCCCAATGCCCTGTTCGACAACTGGACTGGCCGCCAGCCGCCCAGAACCCAGCCCCTGGGCCATCATGAGCTGGCCGATTGGGATGTCATCGGCAAGGGACGGCTGCTCCTCACCAACCGCCGGCTGCTCTGGCAGGGGTCGCAGGGCGAGCTCGACTTCGAGTGGCCCTCGGTGACGGCCGTCTATCTCTGGATGGCGAGCACGCTGGGCATCAAGTACGGAAGTGCCTCCTACCGGTTCAACCTGGGGAGTGCCCAGCCTCTGAAGTGGCTGTTCTACGCAGGCGAGACGGCACGTAAGCAGGCCGAGCTGGACGGCCACAAGCTCACGGTCTCGTACTACTAGGGCTTGTGCTAGAATGGCGACCTCCGGACTTGTCCGGAGGTCCAAGCTCACTACACAGGAAGGCAGGGAAAGAACATGGCCGGAGAACGAGTGGCTGTTGTGGGCGGGACCGGGTATCTGGGCTCGCACATCGTGTTGCAGCTTCTGAAGGCGGGCTACATCCCCGTGGTGGTCGCAAGGACCCCGGCAAAGGTGGCTCAAGTCCTCCCCGGGGTCAAGGTTGAGACCCGGCAGGGCGACGTGACGGACGCAGCAGGCCTGCGCAGGGCACTGGAGGGTTGTGTCTACGTTCACTCGGTTGCTGCACTGCTGAACCAGGTCTTTACCGCCGCTACCCCAGTCCAGGAGGACGAAGCCGTACGCACCAACGTCGAAGGCACGCTGAACGTGCTGCGCGTTGCACGCGAGCTTGGCGTGAAGCGCGTGCTGGTCACGAGCACCTGCTCGGCCCGCTATACGCGGGGCGGCACCGTGGCCAACGAGGACTCGCCGCCCACAGATACGAAGCTGGTGAGCGATCCCTACGTGCGCAGCAAAGTACAGGCAGAAAAGGCCGCGGCCGAGTTCTCGCGCCAGACTGGCCTGAGAGTGGTGCACCTCCTACCCGGGGCGTTGATCGGCCCCGGGGACTGGGGCCCTGGCCCACTCAATTCCGGAATCGTCGAGCGGCTCAACGGCGCGCAGAACCCCAGCATCGAAGGCGCATTCCCCGTGACCGATGTGCGCGACGCTGCCTATGCTCACGTCAGGGCGATGGAAGTAGATCCCGTGCGGGAATCGTACCTGGTGGTGGCTGCGTCCATCCCATCACGCGAGTGGAGTTTGCTTGTCACTCGGCTGGCGGGCATACCGCCAATCCGTCAGTTTCTCTCTCCGAAGATGGCGATGGGGTTTGCCTTCCTCGCCGAGATGGTCGCACGAGCCAAGAAGAAAGCCCCTCCCTTCACGCGGAACTCGGTGCGGCACATCGCTCAGAAGCAGAAATACGACTGCTCGCGCGCGCAGGCCGAGCTGGGTGTGGTCTATACGCCTATCGAGACCTCGGTCCGTGAGTCCATCCACTGGTGGGTTGACAACGGCATGGTCGCGCACCCCGAGTTGCTTCACCTTTCGGACTGAGGCGCTCAATCACGCAAACGGCCTGAGCAAAAGAGGAACTGAAAGGAGGTCTGGTGGTGGAACGCCCGGTCAAGGAAGTCTCCGCGTCTCAGAGCACCGGCGGCGCCGATGTGCGTCTAGGGTTTGTCGAGAGGCTCGCGTTCACGTCGGGGAACATGGCCCGTGTCCTCATGTCGAGCATGATGAGCGCGTTCCTTCTCATATACTACACCGATGTGTTTGGTATCAGCCCGGCGGCCGCGGGCACGCTTTTCCTGGTGGCTCGCCTGGCCGACGGGATCAACGACCCTCTCATGGGGTACCTGGTGGACCGCCTGCCGGTGACCCGCTGGGGCCGGTTTCGCCCTGCGCTTTTGTTTGGCGCATTGTTTGCCGGCCTCAACTTTGTGGCGCTCTTCGCTGCCCCAGAGCTATCGACGATGGGCAAGTTGGTCTGGGCGTATGTCACGTATCTGCTGTATGGCTTTGTCCAGGATCTCATGGAGATCCCGAACCGGGCACTCCTACCTAGCATGAGCACGAACATACAGGAGCGCAATGTCCTCTCCAGCCTAAGTGCGGCAATGGGCATCTTGGGCTACATCATCCCCGCCGTCATCACGCTTCCCTTGGTCGCCCGCTTCGCCACCCCCCAAGCTGGCTGGACGGCGGCCTCCGTCGTCTATGCCGTGGCGACGGTCATCTTGGCGTCGTTTATGGTTGTCGGCGTCCGGGAGCGGGTGCAGCCGGCCAGGGAGAGAAACTATGGCCTGAAGGATCTCTTCACGATCATCTTGGGAAACAGGCCGCTGATGATCCTTCTGGGCAGCTTCGTCTCGATCAACCTGGCAGTCGCGCTGATTGGACCTGCCTCGGTGCTTTACTTCAAGTACAACGTCGGAAGAGCCGAGTTGTTCGGCCTCACGTCGCTGCTAACAAGCGTTTTTATGGCCATTGCGATCTTCTTCTTCCCGGCGATTGCCCGGAGGCTAGGCCGGCGTAGGACCTACATACTCTTCGGCCTGATCGGGTTCTTCGCAAACGTGGCATTCTTCTTCGTACCCTACGGCCAGATCCCGGTGATGCTGATACTCAGCGTGGTCCTTGCTGTGGGCATGGGACCACCAGGCGCTCTGAATCAGGCCATGCTGGCGGATACGGTCGAGTGCACCGAGCACCGGACCGGCAAACGATCGGAAGGTGTCATCTTTGCCACGATCAGTTTTGGGAACAAACTTGTCAGCGGACTGGCGGGCGCCATCATGGGATACCTGTTGGCACTGACCGGCTATGTGCCAAATGCAGTTCAACAGACACAGAGTGCTCTGATCGGAATAAACGCTGTGAAGCACCTCGGGGTGGGCTTGTTCATCCTGATTTCCGCTATCCTATTTGCCGCCTACCCGATCAACGAAGAAAGGTACGCCAAGATTGTCGAGGAGCTCGCGGCCAGGAGGAAGAACGGGGCTGTTTAGGGCGTGGACGCTGGAAGGATACAGCAGAGACTTCAAGCTGTTCCTGTTTGTGGTCTCCGGTACGCTGGCGCAGCCGGCGATCCTCGTGACGCTCACCAAGGAAATGGCCTACGCGATACCATACGTAACGCAGATCCGGCAGATTGGAGACGTCTCCGCCTATGGCCGGATTGCGATGGCCATGGCAGCCGTCATCTGGGCTTACCTGGGGGAAAGGGCTCCGCGGAAGCGGCTCTTGATCGCGGGCGGTTTCCTCAGCACCTTTCCCTTTCTTCTCGCCATTGTCGCCCCGTCCTATCCCCTGCTGTTCTGGGGTCACGTCACGAGTTTCGTCGGGCGGGCGGCCTTTCTGGCACTCTCTCCCACCATCGTAATGGACATGATCCCAAAGGCGGCCAGGGGGCAGGCACTGAGCGTCGTGGGCATCGCGGGACTGGCAGGTGCCGGCGTAGGCACAATCCTGCCCAGCCTGCTGGTCGACTCCCTCTCCTGGCAGGTGCCGATGCTCATCGTGGGGTTGTACTGCCTCGCGGGTTTGGTGGTCCTTTTCTCCATCCGCATCCCCGCTCGGGGGGCACAGGAGGGACCAAGTTCCCCCTCACCACAAGACACCCTCGAGGTCCCTCCGGGACCCCGCTTAAGCGCACTGAGACGCGTCTTCAGCGTGCCCAGCAACCTCAGTTTCACCCTGTACTTTCTACTTCTGCAGGCCTCAGTCGGAGGGATCGGGTACTACGTGTTTACGATCTTCAAGGAGGAGTATGGGCTTGGCGCTCCCGTCACAATGGCGATCGTGATGGGAGCACAATCCCTGACCATGATTGGCACCGGTTTCTGGGCGACGAGATCGGACGAATCCGTCCGCAAGAGCCCGGACGGCAGGGTGCGGACGCTGCTGATCGCAAGCCTTGTTGCGGCGGTATTCCAGGCACTGGCCTACCTGGTGCTGCCTTCCTACCGGATCAGCCCGTGGCTGCTCTCCGGGTACATCCTCTTCTCACTGGTATCCAGTTTTGCCAGCCTCAGTGCCCTGACGCCTCTCATGGATACCATCGTCGGCGACACGAACCCCGTCGAGATCAGGGCATTGGCCATCTCGTTGAGGAATCTGGCCGGCGTGCTGGCTGCCGGTCTGGGCATTCTGTTCATCGGGTGGATGCAGGAGGCTCAGGGGACGTTCACGTGGGCCACGATCATCCTGAGCACCGCGGCGCTTCTTTCGGTGTTGTTCCTGATACCCGCCCGCAAGTCCGCGCCGCGTGAGATGGCGGCACTGGACCTGTCCAGGGGATCGCGGCTAGGGCCGCAGGGTGAAGTGGGGAGGAGTTGATCTAAGCGGTCCTTGGCCCGCCTGCCGAGGCGAGCTATCTCGCCGAGATGGTGATGCACAGGAAAGGGGGGAGCAGCAGATGGAAGAGACCAGAGAAGGGCCGAGTAGGAAGAGAAAGAAGGGATACTCCCGGCTAAAGGCGTTCGTCTACGACGCACCCTTCGACACGGTGACCCTCCTGAACAGGCTGATATACGGCTTCCGCGTCGAGGGGGAAGAGAACCTGCCTCAGAAGGGCCCGTACATCACCTGGTACACGGAGCCAGGGCTCATGGGCCTCATCTCCGCGATGTACGTGTCCACCAAGACACTCCATCAGCAGATGGACTTGGCGCCCGGCAAGGCCAGAGTCTTGGCCTTCTTCCAGGAGGAGCTCTTCCGTGTCCCGTACATCCAGAAAGCGACGGCGGGCAGCCTGGTGACCCGCGGCCTCACCCCTCACTCAGCCCCGCATCTTGCGAAGGGCATGATGGACGGCTATCGCATGCTGCTGGACAAGGGCGTCGTGCTCGAGAACCCCCAGGGCGATGCGACGTGGGATGGCCGGCCCGTGGCCTTCGGGCGCATCATGGTCTGGCTGGCATTGCGCACCGCGGCGCCGATCTCGCCTGCGCTGGTCACGATCGGCGCCTATGAGATCTGGCCCCGCTGGCAGCGCCTTCCCAGCCTGAAGGGGCGCATGAAGCTGGTGATAGACAAGCCCTTCACGCTCACCGACGTGCCGCTGGACCACGTGACCGACGAGGACATGGTACGGGGACAGGCCCGCGTCAGGGAGTACTTTGAGCGGATCCACTACGGGCCGGGTGGGCTGTCGGGCTGGATCGGGCCGGTATTGCGCGATGGTGTGGAGGTGACGGAGCCGGTGCAGCTTCGGCCGCCTTCCAAGCCGCTGGCCGATGTCCCTCCATCCAAGGTTCGGTTCAACAAGCGAGGGGTGACCCAGCTTCTGTGGCAGTGCCCGGTATGCCGCACCAACGATGCCTTGGTCCACCGGCAGCCCCCCTTCCGGCGCGAGACGGTGGTCTGCCGGGCATGCGGAACGTTGTGGGACTTTCAACGCCGGTCGGGCCATGACTTCCGCATGAAGGTTCTGGAAGGTCCGCCAGATGTGATCGGACTGGACATGGCGCTTTCTACGTGGTACGAGCACATGAACCGCAACTTCTCTCCCAAGCCTATACAGGTGGCCGACGTGAGCTTGCTGCCTGGAGAAGAGGTGTACCTGGAAGCACCTGACGTTCTGCTGTCACCGCACCGGCCCAACCCCTTGTTCAGCGGCTGGACGAGCCGAGAGCCGCCCAAAAGGCAGGCCGGTCAGCTCGAAGTGGCCGGCTGGGACGCCGTCGGCAAGGGCCGGCTTCTGGTCACCAGCCACAGGGCGCTTTGGCAGGGCGAGATGGGGGAGCTTGACTTCATGTGGAGCGAGGTGACTGCCGTCTCCCAATACCTCACGAATGTTCTGGCGCTCCACTACGGCTCGGCCAAGTATCGCTTCAACCTAGTCAATGAGCTTGTCCTGAAGTGGCTCCACCACATGGGCGAGCTGGCGAAGAAGGCGGGCACGCCCCAGGGCCGCACTGTGAACGTCACCCATCACTAGGCGGAGAAAGGCTTCCGGGAAGAGCGAATGACAGGTGAGAGGGTCGGCGTCGTCGGTGGCGCCGGTTTCCTGGGCTCGCACATCGTCCTGAAGCTGCTCCAGGCCGGATATGCCCCCGTCGTCGTCGCAAGGAGGCCGGAGAAAGCCAAGTCCCTGGTGGGCATTGAGGTGGAGACGCGGCAGGGAGATGTGACGGACATCGCCAGTCTGCGCGCTGCTCTGAAGGGCTGCACCTATGCCCATTCCACGGCGGCCCTGCTTGACCAGGTCTTCGTCGGTGCGACACGGGTTGAGGAAGACACCGTTGTCCGCACCAATGTCGAGGGTACACTGAATGTGCTGCGCGCCGCGCACGAGCTTGGCGTCGAGCGCGTGGTCCTCACCGGTAGCTGCTCGACCCGGTATGCGCGAGGGCGTACCGTGGCCACCGAAGACCTGCCGCCCGCAGACATGAAGCTGGTGGACGACCCCTACGTCCGCAGCAAGGTGCAGGGGGAGAAGGTCGCGGCTGCATTCTCGCGCGAAGCGGGCCTGCCGGTGGTGCACATCTTGCCGGGAGCGCTCATCGGTCCCGGGGACCGGGGTCCGGGGCCGCTCGGGGCCGGCATCGTCGACCGGCTGAATGGCGCTCAGAAGCCCAGCCTCGAAGGTGGGTTCCCGGTGGTCGATGTGCGCGACGTCGCCTGTGCCCACGTCAGGGCGATGGTCGTGGAGCCCGTGCGAGAAGCGTACCTGCTGGTGGCCACCACCATCTCTATACGGGAACTGCATGCCCTGGTCACGCGGTTCACGGGAATACCTCCTCAGAAGGTGTTCCTGTCTCCGAGAGTGGCGATGGCGTTCGCATTCCTGGCCGAGATGGGTGCCCGGATCAAGAAGAAGCCGGCCGCCTTCACGCGAAATGCGGTACGGCACCCGGCCCAGGGGCAGAGGTTCGACTGCTCGCGGGCAGAGACCGAGCTGGGCATTGCCTTCACACCCATCGAGGCCACAGTACGCGAGTGGATCCGGTGGTGGATCGACAACGGCATGATCGCGCACCCCGAGCTGCTCCACATCGTGCCGTAGAGCACCGGCTCGTGCAAGCGGCCTGAAGCTTGGGGACGGAGGGGAAAGGGTTAAAAGGAGAGAGCCTCGACCCGCCTGCCGAGTCGAGGCTCTCTCGCTACCTGGAAGATCTACTTGGCCTGCGTTGCTGGCTTGAGCTGGACGATGGGTGCCGGCTGCGGACGTTGTACGGACGCCGCCTTCGGCTTGCGCCCTTCCGGGGCATAGCCCCGCACAGCAATCAGGAAGTAGAAGAGGAACCTGGCGAACCATACCTTTCCATTCATTTCTTTGCTCCTTCTGCAGCGGCCATTCCCCCGAGTGGTCGCTGCGGCAAGCGGCGTTCTGCCGCGTTTTCTCTTACTGTCAACTGAGGCCATTGTACCTGCTTCTCCCGGCTCGCACATCGTCCTGCAGGACACACTTGGCCTAGTACCTTTGGCCATTGTACTTGGAGACAATTGACCTGCTGCTCGGCATCATGGTATAATAGAATTCGAGTGCACGCCCGCATGAATCGCCTGCTCCGTCTGTTTGGCTGGCCTGACAGGGCTACCGCCACCATGGCTGTTGCCCTGTACCTCTTCATGTCCGTCTCCTTCGCTGCGCTAGGAGTCATCGTGGCGCGGTCCCAGGCGGAGGCGTTCGGTCCGGTGCGCCTCTCCCTGTTTGTGGCTTTCTTGTTGGCGCACATTGCCTTGCACTGGTTCAGCCTTCGGCTGCTGGCTCCGGGCGGCCCCAAGACCCGGCAGAAGCGGATTGCATACTGCCTAACTCAGTCTGCAATCGTCGTTGTCATCAGCGTGCTGACACTCGAGCAGCGCCTCTCTGTAGGCATGTGGGCGACGCTGATGGCAGAAACGGCCGCGTTGCTTTGGCCGGAATGGCGGGTAATCGTCCTGTCTGCCTGTTTCTACCTCGGCGTGATGGCCCTCAACATGATCCTGGTCTGGGGCTCGCAGGAGTTCGTGGACTCCCTTCCGCTGTCTGCGGTGCTCTTTGGTGGGATTCTGCTCTACGCCTTGTTGCTGGCACGTGAGGGTCGCACCCGCTACGCGGCCCAGACGCTGGTGCAGGAGCTCGAGGCCGCCCAAAGGCAGTTGACGGAGTATGCAGAAAAGGTAGAGGAGCTGACCATCGGCCAGGAGCGGCAGCGCATGGCCCGGGAGATGCACGACACCTTGGCCCAAGGCCTGGCAGGCGTAATCCTGCAGCTCGAAGCGGCCGACGGCCACCTGGAAAAGGGCCGGCCTGCCGAAGCCCGGGGGGTGGTACAACAAGCCATACAGCGCTCGCGGCAGACACTGCACGAGGCCCGCCGGGCCATCCAGGCCCTTCGATCGTCGGCGCTGGATCAGAAGGATCTTGTTGCCGCTCTGGCCAGCGAAGTATCGGAGTTCGAGGCGTCCTCGGGTGTGCCGGCCACATTTGTCGTGGAAGGGAAGCCCGGACCGGTCTCACCGGACGCAGCACAGCAGGTGCTGCGCATCGTCCAGGAAGGCCTGAGCAACGTGGGACGCCACGCGCGTGCCCGTCACGTGCAGGTCAAGCTCGTGCAGAACGGCCACAACTTGCAGCTCCTTGTGCAGGATGATGGGAGGGGATTCGATGCAGATGCGGCCATGCAGCGCCCGGACTGCTTTGGGCTGCAGGGGATGCACGAGCGTGCCCAGCGCATCGGAGCTGCCCTTCGTGTGGAGAGCGCTCCGCTGGGCGGGACGACCTTGGTCCTTAGCCTGGAATGCGCACCTGAGCCCGAGCGCGGCCCAGGCCAAGGTCCGATCGCCGGTGCTGGGGCCGGCGAGGAGTCTTCTCCGTGACTGCACCTGAGGGAGCCAACGTTTCTGTGCCCATCCGGGTGGTCATCGCCGACGATCACGAGCTCGTGCGGGAAGGGCTCAGGAGTATCCTGGCCGTGGCGGATGACATTCTCCTCGTGGGAGAAGCGAGTGACGGATCCGAAGCCGTGGAGCTGGCCGGCACGCTGTCGCCCGATGTCATGCTGATGGATCTGCGCATGCCCCATGTCGATGGAATCGAAGCCATCCGCCGGATCAGGGCCAGGCATCCGGGCATCGAGATCGTCATTCTCACGACCTACGATGACGACGCTCACATCGTCCAGGGGCTTGGCGCCGGAGCGCGCGGGTATCTGCTCAAAGATGCGGGCCGCGCTGCGCTCTTTGGCGCTGTGCGTGCGGCGGCGCGGGGCGAGTCGTTGCTGCCGCCCGAGATCCTGAAGGCACTGCTGGCTCACGCCGAAGGACAGAGGCACGCGGGTGGCGAGTCCTTGTCTCAACGCGAGCAGGAAGTGCTCAGCCTGATGGCGACGGGCGCGGCCAACAAAGAGATTGCGAAGCAGTTGAGCATCACCGAGCGGACCGTGAAGGCCCACGTCACGAGCATCCTGAACAAACTGGGCGTGAACTCGCGCACCGAGGCAGTGGCAGTCGCCATCCGCACGGGCCTCGTGTCAAGGAGCGGCTGAAAGGCGCAGGCAGGAAGAGGTTTTAGGATTATGATCAAACGTCGTTTTCTCTCGGTCTTGGTCTTGTTGGCTGTGGTACTGGTGCCCACCCTGTCCGCGTGCAGCCTCCCCTGGCAGAAGGGCGAGGCTACCGGCGTGCCGGTCACAGCCTCGCCGGGCGTGTCCAACCCGGACTCCGTGTCTGCAGAAGGTGCTGTCACGCCCTACAGGAAGGCCGATCTGAGCTTCAAGGGCTCTGGCCGCGTCGACAAGATCCTGGTTTCCGAAGGGGACCGGGTAGTCGCAGGCCAGGAGTTGGCCGTGCTCGATACCAGGGACCTCGAACAGACTGTGCTTCAGGCGCAGGCTCGCTTGGAGTCGGCGCAGGCCCAGTTGGCCAAGGCCCAGGCCGGCGCTCGGCCTGAGGAGATTGCCGCGGTGGAGGCAGGGGCGGCGGTCGCACGGGCTGCCGCAAGTGCCACTGCCGGGGCGGTTGCCATTGCCGAAGGGAAGGAGGCTGGCGCAGAAGCAGACCAGGGAGCAGCACGGGAGGCCATCACCGTGGCCGAGAGCCAGTTGACTGCGGCCCGAGCATCCTATCAGGCATCGCTGGCGGCCTACAACAAGCTCCTGGCCCAGCCTACGGCGCTCGATATTCAGATCGCCGAGAAACAGCTAGAGGCTGCCAAGAACAACCTCTACGACAAGCAGCTTATGTACGACATCGGCCAGGCCTATGCCGGCGAGGCGGAACGGCTCCAGGTCGAGGTGGAGATTGCCGAGCTCAACCTTGCCAGGGTGAAGGCAGGTGCCCGTCCGGAGGACATCGCCGAAGCCAAGTCGCTCATGGCACAGGCCTGGGCGAGCATCAGGATTGCCGAGGCACAGGTGGTCAAGGCCCGGGCGCTGTCCGACCAGGCACTGGCAGGCGTCCAGGCGGCCCAAGGCGGCGTGACTCAGGCCCAGGCACAGAAAGACAAGTCCGAAGCCCAGGCGGTGCAGGCGCAGGCCCAGCTCGATTTGGCCAAGGCAGGCAGCCGCGTCGAAGACATTGCGGCTGTCCAGGCCCAGGTGAAGCTGGCTGAGGCGTCCTTGGCCGAAGCCAAGAACGCTCTGGAGGACGCACTCCTCAAGGCGCCCTTCGACGGCACGGTCGGGGCAATCCTGATCGATGAGGGCGACCTTGTCGGGTCGCAGGTCATCGCGCTTCAGTTCGGCGACTTGAGCCGCCTTCGGGTAGAGACCCAGAATCTCAGCGAGATGGACGTCTCCAGGGTGCAGGTCGGCCAGGCGGCGACCATCACCGTCGATGCGCTCGGCGGCAAGGAGCTGCCGGCCACCGTCTCCGGCGTCTCGCCCGTCGCGACCGAAGAGCGCGGCGACACTGTCTACAAAGTGACCCTGGACCTCGAGGCCGGGACCGACGCCGGCCTCCGCTGGGGCATGAGCGCCCTCACCGAGATTGAGACGGGGCGCGGCTCCTCGCCCTCCGGACAGGGCGCCGAAGTCAATGTCTCTGGCGAGGCCGTGGTCTCGGCCCAGGCAGTGCTCGTCCCGCGGAAGAGCGCGGCCCTCAGCTTCAAGACCCTGGGGCGTGTGCAGGAGATCCTCGTAGAGGAGGGCAATTTGGTCACGGTCGGCCAGGACCTCGTCAGGCTGGACACGCGGGATCTGGAGCAGACCATCCTTCAGGCCGAGGCGGGCCTTGCGCAGGCACAGGCGAACCTCGCCAGGACCAAAGCGGGCGCCCGGCAGGAGGAAGTGGAGTCGGCCGAGGCCGCCGTTGAGATCGCCGGGGCAAGCGTGCGCGCAGCCGAAGGGGCCGTTGTCGTCGCAGAAGGGCAGTTGGCCGTTGCGCAGGCCGCAGCGCAAGCCGCGCAGGCCGATACCGAGATGGCGGAGGGCCAAGTCGCTGTGATGGAGGGAGCCTGGAGTGCAGCCAATGCCAGGCAGAGCAAGGCCAAGAGCGGCGCCAGTGCGCTTGACATTCAGATTGCCCAAAAGAGGGTCGATCTCGCCGTTGCGGAGCTTCGAATCGTCGAGCTGATGAAGGACATTGCGCGGAACTTTCTCGTAGGCAAGATCGCCGCTCTCGAGAACATGGTCGAGATCGCCAAGCTGGAGTTGCAGGAGCTGAAGGCTGGAGCTGGGCCACAAGACATCGCCGCAGCCCAGGCGGAGGTGGCACAGGCCTGGTCAGACGTCCAGACCGCTCAGGCGCGGCTCTCACAGGCGCGGGCCCAAGAGCTCGTGGCTGGGGCGGCTGTGCGTACCGCGCAGGCACAGGTGGCGCAGGCGCAGACAGAAGTGGCGATGGCTGAAGCCCAGGTGGTGCAGGCACAGGCAGAACTAGACGCCCTCAAGGCCGGAAGCCGGCAAGAGGATATCGCGGCTGCTGCCGCCGACGCGGCCCAGTCGTCTGCGGCGTTGTCCGCTGCCCGGAACGCCCTGGAGGACGCCACCCTCAAGGCGCTGTTTGATGGAACCGTGGGCGCCATTCTAGTGGACGAAGGCGAGCTTGTGCAGCCCGCGTCACCGGCAGTCATGCTGGGTGACCTCACCCGCCTTCGGGCAGAGACCGAGGACCTCTCTGAAGTCGATGTCAGCCGCGTCCAGGCCGGGCAGCGGGCTGCAGTCACGGTCGACGCCATGGACGGCCATGTGCTGTCGGGCACGGTGCTGCGCGTAGCGCCAGTGGCCACCCAGCGCCGAGGAGATACCGTCTACAAGGTCATCATTGAGTTGGAGCTCACAACCGATCTGGACCTTCGTTGGGGCATGAGTGCGTTTGTCGAGATCGATACGGCCACCGAGCCGGAGGAAGTGGCCGCCGCTGCAACCAGGCTGGCGCAAACCGCGCCTGCCGACGCAGTCACGGCGACCAGCCAACCTACGCCCACTTTGGTGCCCACCTCGGTGCCGACCCGATCACCCACGGCGACCCCGAGCCCTGTCGCCTCAAAGACTCCGACGCCGGCGCCGACCCTCACGCCCACCAGTACGCCGACAAGCACGCCGACCAGTACGCCGACCGCGACGCCGAGCAGTACGGCCACCCCAACGCGAACGCGCACACCGACACCTGGGCCGACAAAGAGGCCGGCCAAGACGGCGACTCCTGCTCCCTACCTTTATCCTCCAGGCTTGGTCTCCCCGCCAGATGCCGAGGTCTTTTATCGAGACGACGCCGTGCTCCTCCAGTGGCATCCTGTCCAGGGAATACCCGCCGATGCCTACTACGCAATCACTGTCACCTATCTGCACTCGCGACTGATCTGGTTCGATGAGATACCCTGGACGAAGGAAACGAGCTGGAGGATGAGCGACCATGCCTATCTGGTGGATCTGTGCGACGACGCCGTCTTCCGCTGGTCAGTCCAGGTGATGCGCAAGACGGGCGAAGACGCCGTGGGAAGGCCCATTGGGATCCCCCTGAGTCCCAGCAGTTTCGCCTCGAGGCTGATCTGGTTGCGCTCCAATCGCGGGGCAGAACCGACCTCCGGCCCACCGCCGCCCTAGCACCTGGCCGGTGCGGCCCTGGCTCTCTCGAGCAGGCGGGCAAGCACGCAGAACGGCGAACGCAAGAGGCGCGGCCCGCAGGCCGCGCCTCAATCGTACGTGCGCCTGCTCGCTCTCACTTCCGGCACACCGGGACAAAGGCGCGAGGTGCTGCGATCAGCAGCGACGCCGATAGGCTATCGTTGCTCGGGTCACAGTCTCCCGGAGGGTCGGTGAAGACCGTGGCGGTCACCAAGTAGACGGCCTGGGGAATGTCGCTCCACACGACGCTGACCCGTTCCCGGCTGCAGTAGGTGAGTCCGGGCAGGGAAACTTCTCCTGCGGGCGCGCCGTCGCGCTCGAAACGGACCATCGCCGGGCCGGGCGCGCTCCCTCCATAGTTGATGATCTCTGCTGTGACGGTCGTGGTAATCCGGCCAGTGGCCCCCCACTCCAGAGGTTCCTCGTCGATGTCAACGACCCGAAGATCAGCCTCATCTGCACACACCGCCGCCAGGGGGGCGGTGTACGCCCCGAAATCTGCTCCAAGAGCAGTGATCCCTGTTGTGTCGGGATCGAAGAGATGGTTCCAGGTCGGGTAGCCCTCGAACGTGTCCATGTCCAGGCTGAACCAGTTCCAGGCCTGCACTAGGCGGTTGCCGTCTGCCGGGTAGCCGGTGGCGGGATCCGTGGCCTCCATCAGCCAGTCGAACGTCTCGTGCATGAAGGCGCGTACGCGATCCGAATCGAATCCGTAGAACTCGGGCATCAGGATGCCGTACTCGCTGATGATCAGGGGACGGTCACGGTAGCCCCTGTCGCGCATCCACTGGCGCAGGAGCACGAGATGCTGCTTCCAGCCGAGGTGGGCCGGATCGGTCGGAGAGGGATCCAGCATGTCGTGTTCCTGGATGTCGTACTCAATGGCCAGTTCCGGATCGGTGCCGGGTGGAAGGCCGCATCCCCAGTCGGTGCCTTCGCGCAGGACGTAGTTGTGCGTGTTCCACACGTCTACGGGCATCGGTCCGCCAAACTGCGCGTCGTACGAGTCGAGTATCAGGTCCAGGTATTGCAGCCGGATCGGCGTGGGTTGCACGACCCCTCCCACCCCGACCAGGCAAGAGGGGTCCTCCGACTTCAGGAAGGCGTAAAAGCCATGATATAGCTGTGCGTAGCGCACTGCACCGACATAGTCCTGCCGGTCGGGTTCGTTCCCGATCAGCCAGAGGCTGCCCGGATTCTGCGAGGCGATCAGATGGATCTCGTCCCAGGTGGGACAACGCGAGCAGGCGGAGAAGGGAGGAAAGGGACCGTCGTCAGAGACGCGGATCACCTGGACGTACCGCAGGCCGGCCAGGAGCACGGGAGCGGCCTCCACACCAAAGTCCGTGTACCAGCCCGCGTGGAGGGCTCCTATGTCATACGTATCGATGGGATTGCCGAGCTTGTCCCTGCCGAATCCGAACCGGTCGGCATCTGAGCAGATGCCCGGCAGGGGCTGGCTCTCGCTTCTGACAGCACCGTGCAGCGGCCTGACCCAGCCGATGGTCAGCACAGCCACGACGGCGAGCGTCCGACCAAACCCGTGGCGAATCATTCGCCAACCGGGTCCGCCGTGTCGCGATCAGTACTCCAGCAAGAGGTCATAGGCTTGTCCACTGCCCGGCCCACTCCGGTTGTAGACCTGCACAAAGTACTTGCCCGGTGCCAGGCCACCAACGAAGATGTGTTCGTCGTTGTTGCCCAGCCTCCCGGAGTAGCCCACCAAGTTTAGCGAGGCGTCGCGCAAGACCAAGTCCAGGTTGTTGCCAGCCGAGATGTTGGACAGCCACACGTCTACGCCGCCGGCTCCGGGCAGCTCGAAGTAGTAATAGTCCTGCGGGTCAGACGGGCTTGGGACTGTGCCATGGTAGGTCGGCCCTGCATGGATCGGGCCGTTGGCTTGGGTGAAGGCATCGTCGTTGGGCTCCGCTTCCCACAGGACATCGGTCCACTCCACGTTAGACCAAGCACTGTCGCCCCAGTCGCTGCGACCTTTGACACGGTAGTAGTATCGCGTCGCACCCCGGCCACTGGCCTGATAGCTGGTCTGAGGGCCCTCGAATACGACAACACCGGTGCTGAAGCCACTATCCGTTGCCTCTTCCAGTACGTAAAGCTCGGCCCAGTGGGCATTGCTCCAGTTGACGCTGTAGCTTCCAAGCCCCGACGGGTTTGCGATGGGCTGCAGCACGGGAGTCTGAGGAATGGGAGGCCAGTTGCCGGCAACCAAGGGCATGTGGATCACATTCCGTGTAACCGTGATGTTAGCCTGTGCCGTGACAGGTCCCCTCGGATTGCCATCTGGGTCCACATAGGTCAAACTGGCGATGTTATTGATCACGTCTCCCGGCTGGGCCGAGCTGGACAGCCTGCAGTGGAGGTAGACGGCAAGGTACGACTGGGGCTGCAAGGAGTTCAGGAGAACAGTCACCGTCTGCCCCACAATAGATACGTCGTCCGCATACGGGTCGACGTCCACACCCACGATCTCGAAGGCGGGATCAAGCACATCCGTGATGGCAACTTCAGACCAAATGGCCTCGTTCAGAGGATCGTTGATCACAGAGACCACAAAGTCGAAGTGTGTGCCGGGCGCAACCTGCCCCGGATCGGCATACTTGTAGATATCTGGCGGAACCCAGGTCGGGGGGTCCGCGTCGACGGGCGCGGGGGCACCGAGGAAACTGGACGCCAGAAGAACGACACCCACGAGTACCAGAGCTACCGCGTGACGAGTCACGCCCGACAAGGGACTGCGCATTGTCTCCATCCGCTTTCCGTCGTGACCGGAGGGTCCGGCCATGCATCGTTTGAGATACTATACCAGGCTGCGGGCGATTTGTCAATCTGCAGGGTGCCTGACATTGTAGCACGAACCGGGCGCTACTACCTGCGTAGGGCCTCGGCGTAGTAGGTCAAAAGGCCCGCCGGCTCGGCATGGGCCGCTGTACCGGCTCCGAGCACCGCACGGGCGGCCGCTGGGTCATCCCGGCACGTTGCCGACACCATTGCGATCTGAATGTAGAACTCGGCGTGACCGGGAAAACGGGCCATCCACTGCGAATAGACCCGAAGAAGATCGTCGCAGGCCGGCGAGGGATCTTCGTCACGGATTCGGCGCGCCCATAGCAGCCAGGGCGCATACTGGGCCAACGGGCTTTGGCCATCCGCCCGCACTCCCTGCTCCAGCGCCTCGACCGCCTGCGGGTATCGGCCCACCTGGCCGTACAGCCTTCCCAGCGTGCGAAAGGCCGTGCCGCTGGACGGCTTCGTCGCCACCGCCCTTTCCAGGTGGGCAGCGGCACGTGCCATTCGCTTCACGTTTGCCTGGCTTGGGTCTCGGTTCTCCGCCAGCGCGTTGATCGCCTGGATCATGCCGGTGTTCCTGTGCCTCACGCCGGGCATGAGAAGCACGCCGGCTGCCGCCAACGCCACCATCAGTGCGGCAAAGGCCCACTGCCGTTGTCTACCCCGGGCACGGGGCTGCGCCACGGCCCGTGGCAGCCCCGCAGCAACCAGGCCGAGCAGCATCCAGAAGAGCAGGTTCGGCTTGGCGGTCCAGAGCGTGTCCACCAGGCCGGAGGCCAGATAGACGACAACGCCGGATGCAGCGCCAGTGATTAGCGCACGACGCCTGGGGTCCATCATGTGCGCAAGGCCCATCCGAGCAGAACGGAAGAACACGGCGACCAACCAGAGGAAGGCAGCGAGACCGATCACGCCCAGATCGAGCGTCACCTGGAGGTAGAGGTTGTGCGCATGAGGCTCCGGGCCGAGATAGAACCCTGGGTAGACGCCCGTCTGGATCAGGGGGAAGGTATCCAGCCCTATTCCCGTGAATGGCATGTCTCTGATCATGGCAAGTGCCCTGCTCCACATGTCCAAGCGCAGGGTCACTGCGTCGCCAAGGACATTGCCTGGAGTGAGAAGAGTGCCGGCAATCTTCTGTGGCCCCCAGACGAGCAGAGCGGCGCCTGCTGCTAGGCCAAGAGGGACCAGCAGCAGAACCCAACGCCTGCGCCACGCTGCCAGGCAAAGCAGCGCCACCGCCAGCCCGAAGGCTGCCTGCAGGGATTGTGTGAGTAGCAGGACAACAGCCATCGAAATCGCGGCCGACCAGGCGAGGAGTCTGCGACGCCCTCGATCGCCGGAGACTGCCTGGCCTACCGCCAAAGGGATGAGCATGGCCAGCGCCATGCCGGCGACCCTGGGATTGATCCTGGCAGAGTCCGGAAGCCACTGTGCCAGGGCCGACAACGGCCGGTAGATCGACATGTCGACCAGCCGGACCTTGGCCCAGTCAGTTCCGACCAGGGCCAACAGGGCAAGGCCCGTGCCGCCCGCGATCAGCAGATCCCCTGCCAGGAGCCACTCCCTGCGAGTGGTCAGCCGGTTCACGAGCGCGTAGAACAGCGCCAGGCCCAGAAGCAGGGTCCACAGCCGGGCCAGGCTGCGGTCCGGCGCGACCGAAGGAATCAGGCCGGCGAGTGACGCAAGGAACAGCAGGGCGAGGGCCCCATCCATGGGCGTCGCAGCGCCATAGCGACCTTGGGAGACGCGGCGGCTGATCCATACCAGGGGGATCACCGGCGCGGCCACCACGCTCCAGCGGCTCGCAAAGAGCATCGCGGGGGCCGCCAGCAACAGCAGGATCAGCTCGTTGCTTGTGATCCACCTGGCTATCGACTTGACGTCGGTGCCCGTCCGTGCTATACTGCGATTGTCATCTGGCACAGTCAAGCTCGTCTCAGAGAGTGGTTTATGATCTCGACCGTAACTACCACAACCGTATCAACGGTTACCACTGCAACAGTCGCCGTAATCGCCGGGTTGAGTCTTCTGGCGGTGGCGATGCTGTTGGGGCTGTTGATCTCGAAGGAAGTCCTGTCCGCCACCGACAAGCCTCGCCTCCTCCTGCTGGGGCGGGCCTTGAATGTCGCGGTTGTGCCGCTCCTGATAGCATTCGTTCTGGTCGCTGCCACTCAGATCATCCAGGTGCTGCGCTAGCGCTCAAGCTAGCCATATCCCGTCCTATGGATTGGCCGTGCCCAGGCACGGCCAGTTGCATTCCTGGCCCTGTGGCGGCGCGGCACGGCTTATCCACCCCGTACCGGCCCGGCCAGGAACGGCATGATGAGGAAGAGCATGATATTCGTCAGGCCGTGGGCCAGCGTGACCCCGACCAGCGAGCGTGTGCGCTGGACGATGCGGCCGAAGAATAAGCCGACCACCAAGACGAACAGCACATCGACCAGCGAACGATAGCCGATGTGTAGCACGGCGAAGAGCAGCGCCACGTACACGAGCCCCCATCGCGGGAGCACTGTCTCTGCAGTGCGCTGCAGCAGCCCGCGGAAGATCATCTCCTCCAGCAGGCCGGTGCAGACGAGCAGGACCAGGGCCGGCCACCACACATTGGCCCATGCGAGAGCGGGAGCCAAGGCCTGCGGCCTCAGGATGACGTATTCGAGCGCGCCAAACGCCAGGCCGCTGAGCCCGATCGCAATCTGCAGCAGCCACCCGCGCAGATTCAGTCCCATGTCTGTCCAGGAATGCCCAGGATCCGCGCGGCGACCAACGCGGCCGCGAAGAGCGGTACGCTCGTCAGCAGGTACCAGCTCACCACTGGGAAACCGGAGAGCGGGAGCGAAAGGCTGAGGATGCGGATGAGAGGGGCAAAGGCCAGGCTCAGCAGGAATCCCCGCTCCTCCGCCTGTTCGACACGGTAGGTATCCACGAGCAGGACGGCCAGTAGCAGGCAGTGAGCGGCCATGCCCAGTCGCGGCTCGGCATACGTCACGAGCAACTCCGCCAGGGTGACCGCGGCCAGGTAGGCAAGCGCTCTCATCATGTGGGGCTTTGGAACGAGCGGCTGGTGCGCCACGGGACGCCGCATCACAGTTCTATCTCTTCCACCACGTTGATCCACAGCCGCAGGGTGCGATAGGGCTCCACACCGTCATCCCGGAACAGCACGAACTCGACCGGCTGGTCATTTCCCGGCTGGGATAGCGTGAGCACAATCGCCCTCTCCCACACCTGGCCGTCTTGCAGCACGACTGGGCCGGCTGCACCAACCTGCTGGCCCTGAGCCTGCAACTGGACCCGGTACGTGCAGGTGGCGCCCTCCCGATTCGCAATCCCCAAGGTGACGGTGATAGTCTCGCCTGCAACCATCTCGCGGGGATAGCTCTCTGCCCGGCCGTCACGACCCAAGAGGTAGAACTCGGTCATGTGCTGGCTGGGCGAGGGCACCAAGAAGGTCCACGTCAGCGCCATCCCTGCCAGCAGAACGGCACCGGCGCATAGTGCGTAGACGCGCCTATTCGGGATGGGCTGCGCCTGCCACCACACCAACGGCCGCCAGCGGTGCGCGACAAAGAGAGAGCCGGCTGGGCTGCGAGCCCGCCGCCATGCCGCCACGGCAGCGAACAGCCCTGTCGAAGCGAGTACGCCAAGCAGGATGGGCCAGGTGCTCAGGCCGTGCGGGATTTGTGCCAATGCCAGGGCCAGGGCCGGAATCCAGGCGATGCTAAGGCCCAGGCTCAGGCCGGCGCGCTCGAGGCCGTCGATGTCATCCGCGTAGGGAAAGAGCGCAGCGGTCAGGCAGTAACCGGGCATGAACAGGAGGTAGGCAAGGCCGAAGGGGACACGCAGCACCTGCACGGCCGCAGACGCGAACGCGGGCAGGCTGACCCACCGGTCGAGGGCTGCCACGGCAACCGCGGCGAGCCCGGCCAGCAGGATCCACAAGAGGTCGCGCCCCTTGCCTCCAATCTCTGACCTTGGCTCGGACACCTTGTCCACGGGCATCTCATTCCTTCACGACGGTGATCCGCTCCCGTAGTCTCGCATAGCGCACTCCCCGCTTTCAGGGCCACCCCGCTCATCGTGTATGGCCGGGCTGCAATAGCCTCTCATACACCTCGACCGTGGCTCGCGCTGTGCGCTCCCAGGTAAAGAGGGCAGAACGGGCCAAGCCCCGCTCGCGCAGCTCTGCCGAAAGGCCGGCCTCCGAAAGCGCGCGCAGCATCGCAAGGGCAATCTGCTCTGGATCGGTCGCATCGACCAGCAAGGCGGCGTCCCCGGCTACCTCGGGCAGAGACGAGGAGTTTGAAGTTACGACCGGCGTGCCACACGCCATGGCCTCCAGCACCGGCAGCCCAAAGCCCTCATACAGGCTCGGGAACACAAAGAGGTCCGCGCCGCTATACAGGGCCGGCAGGTCCTGGTCGTCCACACAGCCGGCAAAGTGCACAGAGTCGCCGAGGCCCAGCCGCTCCGCCGTCTTCAGGAGAGAGCTCCACCCCGCCGCTCGCCCTCCGACCACCACCAACTGCCGCCGGCCTGTCCACCGCCTCAGGAGGGCAAAGGCCTCGAGCAGCCCACCCACGTTCTTCCTGGGTGAAGCCGAGCCCATGGCAAGCACATAGGGTCTCTCGACGTGATACTTGGCCAGTGCTGGCCTCACGCTGCCTTCGTCAAGCACACGGAATCTGCGGCCGGCCGCGTCTGGCACAACGGCGACATCCTCCGGCCGGACAGGCAAGTAGCGACAGATGTCGGCGCGGGAGGTCTTGCTGATGGTGACGATCGCATCCAGGCTCGGCGTGATCAGGGGCAGCCAGCAGCGATAGATGAGCCGGTCCAGCCTGGTGCAGGTCTCGGGAAGGATGTACGGGATCGTGTCGTGGATCGTTGCCACGCGCCCTGTCCGTGTGAGGCCCAAGGGGATACTGCCGGTCGGGTCATGCACCAGGTCGAGCCCGTGCCGGTGGGCCAGCCACGCGATCTCAGCCTGGCCGACGGTCAAGAGCCCCGGCAGCAGCCGGCTCCCAGGGAGAGCGAGCCCTCCGTTTCCCCGCACGCGCCTGCCGGTCCACAGGGGCACCACGTCGACCCCCGCGCCGGCGAGAGCCGCGCCCAGCTCCACAGTGTAGCGGCCGATCCCTTGCAGTGGCCTTTCCAGGCCGTAAGCAACCAGGCCTATCCGCATCCTCGTCTCTCCTTTACCCACGAACGCTGGCCTAACGCTGGTAGGGCGTTCGTGGGCGCAGGTGATACACCTGGGCTTGGCCGTTGTCGTACGTCAGCAAGCTGTCTCCCTCAACCGGCAGAGGCTCGTTCAGCCGGCGTCCAAGCTTGCGGATTGCATCCGACAGCAATCAGATCGCGTGTCGATGGATCCACCGACCAATCGTCCAGGCGAGCCGCGAGCGGTGTGTCTATGGTGCGAATGCCGGCGGCCGCTGTCAGCCGGCCATCGTACCCGGCCCAGACAGAACGGGCAGCGAGGTGATCGTTGGCCCACCGGATGGCCTTCATCTCACCCGGCGTGTAGAAGAGCCACTGGTTGCTCAAGAGCGGTTCATTCGTGAACTTGAGCACCGACAGGATCGTCAAGAGAGCCATGGCTGGCCATAGGGCGGAGCGTGCCAACCGGCTTGCCCGACCTCCCCTCCGGTCCGACTCCTGCACCCATCTTGCCACCAGGGGCGCGGCCAGCATGGCAAAGGCCGGGAACGACCGAAGCTGAAAGTTGCTGCCGGCGGACGTGCCGACACGGTCGACGACGATGCTGAGGGCCGTGATGAAGGCAAACGCAGCATAGAACGCCCACACAAGGACTTGCGGCTCGCTGGGCTGCCACCGGCGCCGCAGCCAGCCCGCCAATTGGCCCAGCCAGATCAGGGCCGATGTGCCCAACAGCAGCCAGTTGGCCAGGCTCAGGGCCAGGTACACCGGCAGGCTCACCCAGCCGGTGAGCAACGAGGCATAGGGCTGTGTCAGAGTGGCTGCTTCCACGTCAAGGAAGAGAGCGGCCAACCTCTCCCCAATGGACTTGAGCAGCAGGAGGTTCTGGTGGGCTGGAGTGTACAGGAACAGCACAAAGGTGAGAGCGAGCCCGGTCGAGATGGCTACGGCGTAGCCAAGGCGACGCACCGCCGTACTGAGCTCCCGCGCGTTCCTCCCTCTTTGGAGAGCCAGCCATCCCGCGAGCAGGGCCATGCCCGCAGCCGCGATGAATGACGTTGCCATGAGGGTGTTGAAGGCTATCAGCGCAAAAGCCGTAAGGTAAAAGGCCAGCACCATCGCGGCAAACCGCCCGAGCCGGTCACGCGCGCGCAGGCTGCGCACCAGCAGGTACAGACAGCAACAGCATGAGTCCCCGGGTGATCTTCTCGTGGCTGCCGCGCATCACAGGAAAGAGGAACTCGGGCTGGATCAGTAGTATGGCGGTCGCGAGGGTCGCGCCCCGTCCTGTGCCTGTCAGCTCTCGATAGAGCAGCCATGCCGGCAGCACAAGCCACATTGTGAGAAACCCTGAGACGTAGAGCTGCAAGGAAGCCAAGTTGAGACCAGTCGCTGCGGACAGGGCGACCAGCAGGAACTGGTAGCCGTACCCATGGGGGTATGCGCCGCCGGGAGGAGTGAGCGCTTCCGCGCGCATCAGCGATGCAGCCAATTCCGTGAAGGCATAGGTATCGCCTTCGCCCCAAAGGCCGCCGCGGCGGACCAGGAAGTAGGCAGCCAGCACGCCGACGGCAACCAGCAGCACCGCAACTGCCGCTCCGCTCGTCGCCTTGCCCTTTTCCGGGGCACTCGGATTTGTCACCCGCCGGCCTCCGGTTGATCCGCTCGGCCCGAAAACGCCACGGCCAGGCCCACCAACGCAGCCGTGACGGCAAGCAGCAAGCCGGCCCACCAGGGCACGGCTCCGGTTCCCAGCAGTGAAGCCATCTCCCCTCCGCGAGTCACCTCCACGGCCAAGTCAGACTCAGCCTGCAGCGTGCCGTCACCGGAGGCTACGCGCGCCTGCAGCACCCACGGCCCAGCTCGTGGCGGCTGCCAGGTTAGCAGAAGGCTCTCGACCTTCCCCGCAAGAGCCTTGGTCTGCTGACGCGCAAACTCGATGGTCTCATCCTGGGACTCCGCTTGAGCCACCAGTGTCAAGTCCCGGGCGTCCTCCAGGCCCCGGTTCTCGATGCTCACCTCGACGGCGAATGGGGCCTGCGACAGGCTGGACCTCGCATCTGCCTGGCGCAGCGTGACCGACAGCGCGGGCGGGGCCAGAGGCACAACGGAGAATCGGCCGTCGTAGGCCACCAGATACCGGCCCGGTACCAGTCCACTGAGGGGCAGCAGGGCGGCCTGATCCACGGAATAGCCCCTGCCTAGCTGCAGGACGAATCGGAATCCGGCGTCTGTGAGCCGGAATTCCTCTATTCCGGCACCTCGGACCTCGGCTTGGGGTCCCGCGAACTGCTCCAGCATGGCCGCCAGGTCCTCAGGGCTCCGGTCCTTCCTGCCCGTCTCCAGTTTCTCACCCAGCGACAGCCATTCCTCACGCGTGCGCGGTGGCAGCGCCTCGGACGGCAAGGGTATGCCTTCTGCCTGCTTCACGATGGCCCGGTCGGAGTCGCTGTAGACAAAGAATGCTCCGGCGCCGTTCAACTGGCGCTTGACCTCGCCGTGCTCGATGTACTGCCACTGGTCCAGGTAGGCATCGCCGTCGAGATTCCCGTACCGGACCTCCGAGTCGCCTCCCAGGTTCCAGACGCCGTGGGTTGCCCGCGTAAGATGCAGCTTCTGATCCACGGGGCTGATGTACAAAGAGGCAGTACCGTTCAGGTCCGCATACTCGCCACGGAACCCCTCGCGTATCTCAGTGTAGAGACCGTCGGGTGAGCCATCCCTCCACCCTCGGAGATACCCCTGCTGCGCCTCCATCGCCCCGGTCACAGATCGCTCCTCGGGGAGCAGGGTCGAATCCGTCTGGATGCCCTCGAGGGTGCCCCACTCCCAGATCCCCTCGTTGCTTTCATAGGCGTTGCTTTCTGCGGCAACGAACGTCGCATATGCCCAGTCTGTTGGCTCACTGAAGTGCTCCAGCAGGTCTTCATAGGGAACCGTGCGAAGGGCGAAATCCTGGAATTCTACCACGGTGGTGGGCAAGCTGTGCAGAGCCGCCAGCTCCAGCTCGTAATCCCATTTCATAGCATCGCGATTCTGGTAGTGCCAGGCATACGATACCTGCTCCATGCGTAGATCGGCAGAGCCGACGCGGACAGGCGCAACCGGCTGGTGGATCAAGCGGAAGAGCACGTCCGCGATGGTATCGCTGGTGAAGTCATAGTAGGCGAACGCCTCCCAGTCTAGCTCGTTGACCTTGTTCTTCTCGATGGCCTTTGTCGTGAGCATGGACCACTGATTGCCCGTCCCGTAGATCGGAAAGAGCGCAGCAATCCCCATGATCCGTCCCGCCTGCCAGTTGATCCGAATGGGAGGAGTCGTGTCTCCAGGTTTTCTGCCAAGGCTGGTAGGGCTCCACTCCTGAGGATCAGCATAGCCAAGATAGGGCCAGAAGAAGGCTCCTTGAAAGTCGGGCAGGGATGTCTGCGAGACATTGGCATTGATCGTGGAACGGAACACGCCCCAATCGCCCGGGACATTGGGAAAAGCAAGCCTTAGCTCATAGTCAGGAATCCCGTTGGCGTCACCGTCTACCACGTCGTGGGTGTAGGAAGGGCTGCCATCTTGCGGTAGGTACGGCACGGCCGACGATTGCATAAACGGAATGGGCCAAGGCTGGAAGGTGGCAATCTGGACCATGTAGTTCACCCGGCCACCCGGCAGCAGCCAGGGTTTCTGGGCCGCCATGCGCGCAGCTGGATAGGCCGACTCCAGGACTTCGATGCCCGTCTGGTCACGAATCTCGTATGCTACATGGCCGTCCTCATCGATATCATCGTACAACTCGGCCAGATAGCCCTCCGTGCTCCGGCTGAAGCGAATGATCAGTCTGGTCTGCTCGCCGCTCTCCGTTTGGAATAGCCAGGTATCATCCAAGAAGTCGGTGCCCTTCCGCCAGTCGTCACTCCAGGGCATATCATGGCCCTGGTCATAAACGGCCACTCGATAGCGCCCACCCTCGTAGCTGGTCATGAGTATCGCCATGTCCGGGATGGCATCGCCATTGAGGTCGCGCTGCTCAAAAGACAGATCACGCACCCCATCTTCAAGACTCGCCGCTGACGCTTCTGCGGGAACGATTGCCACGATCACCGCAACAAGGGCGACACTGACCAACCGGCAGGCCGTCCGCCAGAGTCCAAGAGCGTGACTCATCGCTTGCGTCGCTTTTGGATAGGCATCTGGGCAAGCTCGAATGTTCCGAGAAGCGACAGACAATAGGATGAATGGGTCATCGTGTTCTTGTGTGCAAGACCTCCCTTAGCCGAAGATTGGCTGCTTCCGTGACATCCACCAGGCGCCTGGTGACATGGCCGCTCCGAAGTGGAAGCGCGCTCGTGAGTCCTCTGAGCACAGCAAAGTCGGATGAATCGAGAGCCCCGGCCAGCAGCAACGCCGGAATGTACACAATTGCACTCGCGGTCACAGCAGCGACCAATCCCGCCCATCCCGCGAGCAGTGTGACAATGAGGTAGGTCAGCCCCGCGCCCAGACTCGCAGCCATGGTTGTTCGCAAGAGCGCACCAACAGGCAAGCGGAACTGCTGGAAATGTGACAAGTAGGTGATGCCGGCGGCGACACCCAATACCTGGCAGATGGAATTCGCCAGCGCTGCCCCGACGGCCCCATAGGGACCTGCAAGACTGTAGCCAAGCATAAGGTTGAGTAGGGCAATCGGAATTCCCCACAACCCTGCCAGGTATGGTTTGCCCAGGGCCAGGAAGAGGGCTGAGGTGGGGCCTGCCATTGCCACGACCGCGCCGGAAACCAGCAGGATCTGCAGGGGCCACACAGCCGGCGCATACCCGCCCCCATAGATCAATTCGATGGCCGGCTTGGCAACCGCGATTCCACCCAGGCAGAACGGAAGGCCAAGGATAACCACATACTTCGTGGCAGCCGCATAGGTGCGCTGCATGGTATCTCGCTCCCCGGCGCCAAATTGATGGGACAGAGCGGGCATGAGAACGCCTGAGGCGGCGAATGGCAACATGGTGGCAAGGACACCCGATATGCTGTAGGCCAATCCGTAGTACCCAATTTGATCCACCGTGCTGTAGCGCCCGAGGAAAAAGGTCTCCGAACGCTGCCAGATGATCGCGTCAAAGGTACTGATGATGAATGCTCCCGCGCAGTAGCGGCGCACCCGATGCACCAGCGACGCGGAAACGGCTTCCAACGGCCGCAGAGGGTGTCGCCTCCAGACCAGCATAGCGAGAAGCAAGAGCTGCAGAAGGTGGACACCGACGGCCAACCAGATGAGGCCCGGCATACCCAGGCCACGATGGAGCAAGAGATCGTTCCGGCCAGGGTTAGGACCGCAGTTAGCGCAAGCACTCTGCTGATCAGATCGTAGCGCTGGAGTCCGGCCAGGCGGCCGCGCAGCACCCCGCAGGTCATAGCCGCCGGCAGTCCCAGCGCGAGAACGACCAGGTAGGGCTGCGCCGCCGGCTGGTTGAGCGTCGCTGCCAGGTCAGGGCTGAAGACGGCAAGCAACACCCCAGCGAACGCGCCGACTCCCACCTGAACGACCAACAATCCCCAAGTGAGCCGGTTCGCAGCCGCTCGCTGGCGCGCCCCTTCCAGTTCCGCCGTGAACTTGGCGGTCGCGCTCGAGATTCCGGGATCTGCCAGCAAGACCAGCGTGGCAAAGACCCAGACAAGTAGGCTGAACTCCCCGAACACATATGGGCCCAAAACCCGGGCACCGACGATCGATGTCAGAAACCCCAAGACGGCAGCAACGAGCGTTGCTGCGGAGCTGAGAGCAGCATTCTTGGCAATACGGTTCAAGAGCTGGATACCTGTCGGTGATATCTTGAAAGCCTTAGCTCGACGGACTTGTTTTGAGGAGTCGATCCTTCATCACTGTCTCAAAGCGATCGAGAAATGCGTCGACCGTGAATCGCTCCTGAAAGCGTGCTTGGCCTGCCCGTCCGAGGCATTCGGCAAGGGCGCCGTCTCTGAGAAGGCGCAGCAGTGCTTCGGCCACGCCATCCACATCTGTTGGGTCAACCAGGAACCCCGTCTTACCGTCCACCACTATCTCCGGGGCGCCCCCTTGGTTCGGAGCGACTACCGGCTTGGAGTGGGCTGCCGCTTCAACAAAGACTAGCCCGAATGGCTCATCAAACGGAAGATAGGCAATCACTTTCGCATGATGGTAAAGCCGCTCCAGACCGTCATCGGTGCTGTCGCCTATGAACCCACGAAACTCGACGATGTCCTGCAGCCCCAAGCCGGCGACTAGATGCCCCAGCCTCAAACGATCGTAGCCATCACCCACGATCACGTACTTGCAGCCTGTGAACTGCCCATCCAGGAATAGGCGATGCACTGCCCGGATAATCGTTTCGACATTCTTGATCCGCTGCAGAGGTGAAACAGTCAGAAGATATGGGCTCTTCGGAGGTTCCAGGTCCGCGAAGACGGGTTCCGGGATGCCCAAGTGGCATATCGCAATATCCTGGCGCCTGTAGATGCGCGCCGTTCGTTCGGCAGTAAATGCGCTGTTGCAGACGATCTGATCGACGGACCGCACTGCTCGCCGGTCAACCACACGCTGAATTGCCTGCACAAGTGCACCGGGCAGCAGCAGACCTGGGCGCCTGATCAGAGTCTGTACGATGCCTTCTTCCTGTATCCAACGACCCAACCTGTCACCCACTGACTCTAAGGGAAGGATGCCGTAAGAGTGCTCATTGAACTCCCGGTCGTATAGCACGCGGGGTGGTTCTTGGCACATCCAAAGCACCGGTGGAAAACGCCTACGCCCCTGCCGCGAAAAATAGACCCACTGGTACGTCGGGTAGTTGCTGGCCACCACCATGTCGCAGGCGCGAAGGAAACCACTCAGCCTGCGACCTAGCTGAAGCATCTCCGCGAGCCCAGAGTTGCCGTAGCCGGGTCCTCCGATTTCCACCAGCTGAAAGGCAAGTTGCCCGCGCGAACCGTACAACTCGTCACTGTACTCGGCGGTGAGAAGAAGAACGTCGTAACCACGACGAGCCAGGCCTGCTGCTAACCACATGCCCACACGGTCAGCTCCGCGGCGGGCTCGCAAACTTGGATGTACAACTGCAACGCGCATGGTGACGAATGGCCCTCTGGAGTCGCTTAAGGTGCGATGTCTACTTCACGGTTTTCGTGCTCTGCACCGAGATGTTGAAATCATACATGGAAGGTCTCGGAATCTGAGGATGCAGGGCGAATAGCACACGATGCAATGCAATACTAAGCAACCTTTCAATGTTGAGCCCGGCGAAGGGGTGCCTTATTGTGGCTTGAGACTTCCAACCTGCGAGTCCTGACAAGTTCTCCACCACGACACGATGATCCGAGAAGCCTGCCATATCTAGCAATTGATACAAGCTCCATTCGGTGTACCCCTGGACATGCGTTAGGTCCGCATACCGAATGTAGTGTGCTAGGAGATTGGCCATGTTGGGAGTCCGGAGAACCACCTTCCCCGACGGCCGCAGTGCATCAAGGCAGCCTTTCAGCAACCCAAGGGCCCGCCGTGTGGGCATATGCTCGATCACGTCAAAGAGGGTGATGAGGTCAAAGCATCCAAGGTGTGCCTTACAGGTAGATGAGTGGATCGGCACATTCCAGCTCTATCCCCTCAGGAAGACCGTCCAGAGCGGCCTCATACATGGGCCTGGAGATATCGACCCCGTAGAGGTTTCGGTACCCCGAGATCCAGAGGGACCGAAGCAAGTTGCCCCAGCCGAAGCCAATGTCCAGGATGGCGGCTTCCTTGTTCGGAGGGAGCCACTCCGCCCGCAAATGAGGTTCCTTGCCACGATACGAAGCATCCATGGCCGGTGGCACATTGCCCATGCGTCCGTAATGCTGGTCGTATGTGTCCCAGAGCTCCGAGGGTTCCTCTTGTTGAGGCTCCTCAGCCCTGTCAGCTTCCATCTCTTGATGACCTCCTAAAGAGCCTTTGCTGGGCTGGCCTCCTTGCCCCCAATGACACGTCACACCTACCAGGTGCGCGAGGCCGCGTGTTGATATGCCTCGATCGTCTTCGTCATCGTTACATCCCAACTGAAGCGTTGAACGTTGTCCAAACCGCGTGCGATGTAGTCCTTTCGTAAGCCTTCATCACAAAGCATCTCTTGCATCGCTTCGGCCAAGCCATCTTTGTCCATGGGGTCAATCAAGAGCGCGGCATCACCTGCAACCTCCGGCAGGGCGCCAGCGTTCGAGCACACGACCGGAATGCCGCAAGCCATGGCCTCTAGAGGCGGGAACCCAAAGCCTTCGAAGCGGGATGGACAAACAAGCAGGTCGCTCGCATTGTAAATGAGAGGCAGCTCATCTCCCAAGTGCCCCATAAAGAGCACATCTCCTTCTATTCCGAGCTGCCTGACAAGCTCCAAGGCCGCTTCCCTCTCAGATAGGTACTCGGGCTGGCCTACTTTGAGTAGCTTGACACCCGCGGTTCGCTCGCGGAGGACGGCAAACGCCTTGATGAGGGTCAGAAAGTTCTTCTCTGGTTGCTCTGACCCGACATACAGGACATATCGGTATCTGTTGTCTAGCCCGTGCCGCTGTCTGAACTGAGCCGGCACAGCTTGGGGGCGAAAGATGGCGTGGTCAACAGCTTCGTGGATGACATGAATACGGTCGCCCGGTACACCCGCGTGGCGGATCAGCTCTGCCTTGAGAAAGTGAGATACTGCAATTATGCCCTGGGCACGCCGCAACCCACGCACCGAGACTGCGTCAAACCAGCGATGGATTCTGTTGCGGTAGAGATTCCGGCCATGCTTCTTTCGCAGCAAGTAGGGCAGAAGGCCGTGCACGGTCACGACACCGGGCTTGAGACGGTTGAACACCAGAAGGGTCGCCAGGCTCTCGTTCACGATGTGGTACACATCCGCCTGAGGGTAACTCCCCCTGAGAGGGTAACTACGAAAAAACGCGACCAAGTCCAATCCAAGGCACTGTCCGAGTTTGGTCAGCCATCGGAGAGACGGCTGCTGCGGATAGACCAACTGGACAGAATACCCAGAGTTCACGAGCTGCCCGTAGAGGGTATCCTGGTATCGGCGGAGGCCGGTCATCCGGCTGTCCGGCTTGGCGATCAGCTGAATCCTCAGTTCTCTTCCCAACTCGAGGTTTCTCTACTTCTTCGTGCACAGGACCAGGGCATACGCAAGATAGGAATCCAGAGGCGTTCCGCGCTGCCGTCTGATTCTTGAGACACCCCCGGCCTCTTGAGACCTGAACCGCCTTCGCAGTCTTGCGACTTGGAGAAACGGGTTGATGAAGCTCAGTGACTTGATCAGCGAGTCACCAAAGAACGAGTACTCGGCGATCCCAAGCTGTCGGCAAATGAGGGCCAGCTCGCGCCGGGAGTAGGGATGTTCTTCCCCGACCATCCAGGTTCCTTTGCGGATGGCTGCCGACATCCATATCCGATACGGCAGATTGTACTTGTTCGGAACGGAGATGAAGCCAATGCCGCCTCCTCGCAGCACATCGAGATGTGCCTTAATGATGGCTACCCTGGCAGCGCCTCTGAAGTGCTCTGCTAAGCCAAAGGACATCGACACATCAAAGGTATCATGTAGTTCCTGCGGCAGTGTGAGCGCATCTTGCTGGACAAAGTCAGCCAACACATCGTTGTGCCGGAAGAAACGGCTGGCTCTTTCCAGCGCGGCCTCGGAGTAATCCATCACGGTGACCTGGGCGCCCCGTTTGGCCGCAATCGCAGCATTCGTCCCTGCACCGGCGCCAATCTCAACGACTTTGAGGCCGCTGAAGCCCCCGAATTCCCGCAGTACGATGCCCTCCAGCCGCTGCCACCGAATGCCCCTTTCCTCCCTCACCAAGGCGCAGACGTCTTCAGCCGCTGAACAGTCGTGTTTCCAGACGTCGTCCCACAGTTGCGAGCTGTTGGCATCCATTGGCCGGCTGCAACCCGAATCAGGAAGGTGGCCAAACACGGTGCTGTCTTGCTTCAAGAATCCCGTCTCTCTGTGGGCGAGCCAACCTCGGTCTGCTTCTCCCGCCGACCTTTGTAGTCAAACGGAACCGCACGCCAGACGGTGAGCAATCCGATATTGGCAGTGGTCAATTGCACTAGTAGAAGGGCCGGCGGAATCCAAGCACGCAGGAGCCATTTCAGTTCCCGCGTGTAGGCCGCAATCTCTGCTCCCAAGGCTGCCCGTCGCCCCAAGATCCACAAGGCAACCAGTGCCATGATCTGGCCGACCATTCCGGCCGAGGCTGGAACAGCAAGAGCAATCCCAAGACCAATCACTGCACCGACACAGAGGACAGCGCTGAGTAGGTGGAAATAGCACTCGAACAACATCCACTTGGGCCGCCGGATCAAAGCGCTTCGCCAGTTCCACAGCAGGACAAGGTGAGCACGGTGGACCCGGATCGCTGTAGCCCAGTACTCCGCAAGGCTCGCCGGCCGCTCGTTGCGGAGGCGAGCATTTCCGGCAAAAGCCACCTTCTCCCCGGCTTCTGCCAGCCTGACGCCGACGTCCGCATCCTCCCAGGAGAATGCACCAACTGGAAGCGGGCCCACGCGCTCGAGAACTTGGCGCCGGACAGCTAAGGAAGAGCACCCTTGGCCCAGGCTGGTCCCAAGAATGCCGTAGGCTTGGAGAATCTCCATATGCTCTCCCATGCTGACCCAGGTCATCTTGGATGGGAAATGCATGCCAATGCTCGCCGATGCCCCCGAAGTCAACGGCTCGACCAGCGCTGATAGCCAGCCTGGCTCCACCATGCTGTCGGCATCCAGCAGTACCAGGATATCGCTTCTGGCAACCTTGGTTCCGCGGTTAATAGCCGCATTCTTCGGCTCTGGCCCTCGTTCGAGAACCCGAAACCGAACATCGCCGGCGGTCAGGTGCCGGGCCACTTCATAGGTTCCGTCCGAACCCCCTGCCAGAATAAGCGCTTCCCAGGCGGGATAGTCCAGCGACTGCAAGGCGCGGATACACTTCTCAATCGTTCCTCGCTCGCACCAGGCGGGTACAAGGATCGAGACGGGCGGCTTCGATGATTCGCCATCCCCCTCTGCCATGTCCGATCCGCCGGTTTCGAAGTTGTTCCGAAAACGGAAAGCCGGAAGCCGTTGAACACGCCAGCGAGTGCGCTCCATCTGCTGGCGGGCACGGCCGCCCCGCACGACAGCGTGGATCCAAGTGATCAGTATGTGGGCAGCAACAACGATGCTCGCCAGCTCAAAGAGCATTCGATGGCACTCCTGTGGGGTCGGCATACTCTGACAAGCTCTTCATCAACGCCCTGGCAACTGGGCTCTCGACGGCAAGTGCGCCTGCCACCAGCCGATCGTGTCGCGCAGGCCGGCCTCCAGGTCGAAATGCGGCGTCCAGCCGGTGGCTCTTTGCAGCAACTGCGTGTTCGCGCACACAAACATCGGGTCGCCCTCCCGGTAGGGCAGGTCGCCCAGGCGGATCAGCTCCGGGCGCCCGACAAACGCCCCGATGCGCGTGGCCAGCTCGCGGATCGCCACCGGCCTGCCGGAGCCGACGTTGATCGGCCCCGTCAAGCCTGCCTGGGCCGCTGCCCACACCGCGCCGGCCGCATCGGCCACGTGCAGATAGTCGCGCATCTGCTCGCCTGGCGTCAGGCGGGTCGCTTCGCCGCGCAGCGCTGCGGTCACCACCGCCGGGACGAAGCGCCTTTCGTGCTCCCCCGGCCCGTAGACGCTAAAGAGGCGCGGCCAGAGCAGCTCGATCCCCGCCTCGGGCGCCCACAGCGTCAGAACCTGGCACAGGGCAGACTTGGCCGCTCCGTACAGGGTGTTTGGCCGGACCGCCGACGTCTCCGCCAGGTACCCCAGGCTCTGGTCATACTCGGAAAAGCTACCGGCGATGACCAGCCTGCGGCATCCTGCTCCGGCCAGCCGGGTGGCCAGTTCTATACTCGCGGCCACGTAGTGCAGGTTCTGCGCGCTGTGGAGGAAGGTGCCCGGCTCGGTGCACCAGGCGAAGTGAATGCAGGTCTCGGGGCGGAGCGACTCCAGGCTCCGGGCCCAGGCTGCCCCGGGCTCCAGGACGTCGCCCGCGACTACGTGCAGAGCGGGCAGGAGGTCGCGAATGCGCCAGGGATCGCTCCCGGGGCGAAGCAGCACTGTCACCTCACACCCGTCTCGTACCAGGAGCCGGGCCAGGTGCGAGCCGATGAAGCCGCCTGCACCGGTCATGAACACGCGCATGCTACCACTCTCTCTGAGCCTTGGCCGGCGAAGAATGACCTGTACCAGTCGATCGTGGCCTGCAATCCTTGGTCGACAGTGTACCGGGGATGCCATCCTAGCTGCTCGTGCGCCTTTTCGGCGCTCAGATACTGGTTGAGGATCTGCTGCTGGGCCTTGTTCTGCACGTCCGGCTCCAGCTCCGAGCCCATCAGCCGGATGATCTTCCCGACAAGTTCCAGCACGGTCAACGGGGTCTCGCCGGAAACGTTGAACGCTTGGCTGCGCAGCTCGGGTGTCTCCGCCAGCCGCTCCGCCAAGAGAAGGTTCGCGGTCACGGCATCCTCCACGTAGAGATAGTCGCGGATGAACTTGCCGTCAGACAAGATAACGGGCCGCTCGCTCTTGAAGACCGAGCGGATCGTGCCCGGGACAATCCGGTTCCAGTTTAGGTCGCCGCCTCCATAGATGTTGGGCAACCTCGTCACGGCCACGCGTAGGTCGTAGGTGTCGGCATAGCATCGCGCGACCATCTCCGCGCAGGCTTTGCTGACATCGTGTGGATAGCGCGCCAAGAAGGGCATCTCTTCGGTGTAGGGCAGCTCTTCGACGTCGCCGTAGACCTTGTCGGTGGAAGCCATGACCACCTGCTTGACGGTGGGGGTGAGGCGGCACGCCTCGAGCAGGGTCCATGTGCCTCGGATGTTGGTGTCGAGGGTATTGACCGGATCTCGATTGGCGACCCCCACGATACTCTGGGCGGCCAGGTGGATTACGGTGTTGATCTCGTATTCCCCCAACGCCCGTCGCATCAACTCCTGGTCGCGCAGATCCCCGCGCACGGCCTTGACGCGATCCAGAAGGCCGCCTCGCACCACCTCGCACTGTGGCACCCAGTCGCGCACCAAGCACACTACGTCCGCCCCTGCCCCGAGCAGGCGCTTGACCAGCCATCCGCCCAACTGCCCGGTGGCGCCAGTCACAAAGGTGGGGCGGTCACGCCAAAAGGTTCCTGTCATCTCCCCTCGCTAGTTCCCACAAAGCCTCAGGCGTACAGCCAACGCAAATCCGGGCCCAACTGGCCCTCTCTCAACAGGCCCTTTAGCCGGGCGAGCCGGACGTACTTGGGCCCGGTGAAATCCTCCCGGGTGAGGACAACCTTCTCGAATGCCGATCGCAGCTCTTCGGCCCCGCGGCGCGCGTTCCACGCCGGCCGGAGGCTGGGGAGGTGGCGCTGGATCTTGTGGAAATCCACCCGGTAGCTGCGCGGATCCGGACCGCCGTCTTCGGCGTAGGTCACGTTGCACCCTGGGAACGCTTCTTGCACGATCTCGGCCAGCTCTCGCACCTGGTAGTTCTCCGCGTTGGCGCCCACGTTGAAAGCCTGGTTGTGAATGGCCTCCCGCGGAGCCGCCAGGACAGCCGCAAAGGCTGAGGCGATATCCTGCACGTGGATCACCGGTCTCCATGGCGTGCCGTCGCTGAGGATGCGGATCTCGCCGGCAGCATATGCCCAGCATGCCAGGTTGTTCACCACCAAGTCGGCTCGAAAACGGGGCGACCAGCCATAGGCGGTCGCGTTTCGCAAGTATGACCGGGCTGAACCGATCGCCCGCCAGTGCAGACAGGTCCTCCTCGGCGCGCACCTTCGATCGGGCGTAGGCAGTGAAAGGCCGCAGGGGAGACTCTTCCGTGGCCCGCTCCTCCTGGTCAGCCACTCCATAGACGCTGCAGGAGGACGCCAACAGAAACCGCCCCACCCCGGCGCTCTTGGCCAGCCGGGCCATGCGCACCGTGGCATGGTGGTTGATTTCGTAGGTAAGCTCCGGGTTGAGTTCGCCCATGGGATCGTTGCTCAGGGCGGCCAGGTGGATCACCGCGTCAAAGCCCTCCAAGTCCTGTGGGATGAGATCACGAATGTCCTTGCGGATGTGCGGGAACTCGCCCCTCATCGACTGGCGCTCCTCCAAGAAGAAGCAGGTGTCGAATCCCATCACTTCGTGCCCCGCCGCCAACAGCACCGGTGCCATGACGGAGCCGAGGTAGCCTTCCTGGCCGGTTATCAAAACCCTCATACTATCCCTCCCACACTTTCCAGGGCCGGCTGTCCTGCCAGAGGCTTTCCAGGAGGCGCTTCTCTCGCAGGGTATCCATGCACTGCCAGAAACCTTCGTGCCGGTACGCGGCCAGTTGGCGGTCGGCGGCGAGCCGCGGGCAGCGTGTCGGCTTCCAGGTTGGTCTGATCGCCGTCCAGGTAGTCGAACACTTGTGGCTCAAAGACGAAAAAGCCGCCGTTGATCCAGCCCTCGCCGATCTGAGACTTCTCGCTGAAGCTTGCCACCAAGCTGCCGTCAATGACCAACCCTCCGAATCGGGCCGGCGGCCGGACGGCGGTGACGGTGGCGATCTTGCCGTGAGACCGGTGGAAGCACAACAGCGCCCGCAGATCGACATTGCTCACTCCATCGCCGTAAGTGAGCATGAACGTTTCTGCGTGCAGGTATCGCTGCAGGCGCTTGAGGCGACCGCCGGTCTGGGTATCGGCGCCCGTGTCCAGCAGGTGAACGGTCCAGTCTTCGCACTCGGCTCCATGCCGCTCCACTTGGCCCGATCTCAGCCGCAGGCTCATGTCGCCGTTCAAGGCGTGGTATTCCAGGAAGAATCGTTTGATTGCGCTGCCCTTGTAGCCGAGGGCGATCAGGAACTCGTTGAAGCCATGATGGCCATAGGCTTTCATGATGTGCCACAGGATCGGCTGCCCGCCAATCTCGACCATGGGCTTGGGCTTGATTTCGGTCTCCTCGGCCAGGCGGGTGCCTTGGCCGCCGGCAAGAATCACAGCCTTCACGGATTCTCATCACCTCCTTGGATCGTTATGCTTAGGTACTCGGGAGGAACAGCGTGCCCAAGCCCGGGTTGTGCATCGTGTGTCGGAGATGGTCTGCAAAGCCAGTCAAACATCAGAGTGCGTTCCCTGTCTGCTCACGGGCGTCCTGTTCCATGGACTCCTCATACACGCACGCTAGCCGAGGGATAATGGCCGACCAAGCGTAGCGCTCTTCGACCTTGGCCCGACCTCGTGCTCCCATCATTCTCTGTCGCTCTGGCTCATCCAAGATTGCCCTGAGTCTGTGTGCCAGGTCATCCGTCTCTCCCGGCTGCACCAACAGCCCGTCCACCCCGTCGCTCACCACGGTGCGCACGCCGGGCAGGTTGCTCGCGATGACTGGGCGGGCACAGGCCATCGCCTCCAGCAGCACCACGCCAAAAGCTTCGCCCATCGTCGTCGACGGCAGGACCAGGACGTTGCAGGCGGCGTAGTGAGCCGGCAACTCCTCGTCTGGCACGCGCCCACAGAAGGTGACCCGATCCTCCACGCCCAGCTCCGCTGCCCTCTGCTGGTAGGCCTGGCGCAGGTTCCCATCGCCCACCATGAGCAGCCGGGCGGCGCGGAGTGAAGCCGGCAACTGGGCCAAGGCCTCAAGCAGGATTCCCACGCCCTTGAAGTAGTGCGCTCGATCTAGTGCCCCGACGAACAGCAGCACCGGGTCCCGAGGTTCGATGCCGTAGCGCGCGCGTACCGAGGCGCCCTCCACGCTTGGGTGAAAGCGGGATGGATCCACTCCGTTGGGCAGCTCGTCGACGATCCCGGGCCTGCGGTCCATCAGGCCCCTCAACCGCGACGCCCGCGCATAGTCCCACGATGTGGCGAGCACGCGGGCCGCGCGACCGAGGACGCGCCGGCCCAGCAGCCAGTGGTGGGCAGCTTCTGCAAGGCGCAGTGGCCCAGCGAAGAGCACGTCCTGGTGATAGGTGACGACGTAGCGGGGGCCTCCGGAGAGCGACCGGAGCCACACGCTCTCTGCCCCGAAGAAGAACGGATAGTGCAGGTGCACCACGTCGAACCCGCGCAGCTTCAAGAGCCCCGGCAAGAACGGCGCGTTACCCATGCGGAAGAGGGCCGGCAGGCGGCGGACGGTAACGCCGGGTGATCCACGCCGTCTCCCCCTTCGCCGCCCGGGGCAAAGACGGTGACTTCGTGACCTAGCCGGGCCAAGCCGAAGGCATTGTGATAGCAGACGGTTCCCGTGCCGCCGCGGTACGGTGGAAAGGTCGCCGTGACGTGAGCAATGCGCATCCCTGTGTTACCAGAAGACCACGGCCCGGCATAGGCCGCCCCACGCCCAGAGAAACGGTTGGACGATCGCTTCCAGCGCTCGCGCTGCCTGCCGGTTTGTGGTCCCGGCAAAGCTCAGCCGGTGGCTCATCGTGCGAAGCAGCCGCCGGTCCCCTACTCTTCGCAGGGCCTGCGTTTCGCGCCGCGCTTCCCAAACTTGGCGCCGGTTCCGCACGATCCATCCATAGCTGCGCAGCTTGCTGCGGAGGTGGTCCTTCCCCTTCAGCGCGCAGAATGTCCAAGCCATCGCCTCGGCGAGGAGCAGTGCCGGCAGGAGCGCGGCCAGCGTCCCCCACCGGAAGACCTTCAGCAAGGACACGATCCGGTTACGCTCCTGGAGATAGGCTTTCGATGCGGTGAATCGGAAGGCGTAATCGTGGTAGACGATCGACGTAGGCACATACAGGCACTGGTACCCCGCCAGGGCGGCACGCAGCGACAGATCGGTATCCTCATAGTAGAGGAAGAACGACTCGTCAAAGGGCCCAATCTCCTGCAGCACAGAGCGTCTGATGGCAAAAGCGGATCCCGACACGGCCGAGACCCGCTCAAGCCTCGCATATCTGTCCGCCGGCTGGCCGAGGCCGCGGCAGGTCGTGATACCGGCGAAGGTGATCTCGTTGCCACAGGTGTTGATCCGCTCGTGGCTCCGCAGCAGGAGAACCTTCGAGGTCGCCAATCCGGCAGCAGGGCACGTCTCCAGGGCCAGGATCAGCTCTCGCAGCCAGTCGTCTGCCACTTCTGTGTCTGGGTTCAGCACGGCCAAGTAGTCGCTGGCCGAGTTCTGGAATCCCACGTTATTTGCCCCTGCGTAGCCCAGATTCGTCGAATTCTCAATGATCTGCACTTGAGGGTATTCGCGCTTCAGGAATTCCACGCTGCCATCGGTGGAGGCGTTGTCGACGACGAGGATTCGCATCTTGTCGTACTGCTGGCCCAAAACCGATGGCACGCATCTCTCGAGATGGGCAAGGTGGTTGGCACTCACGATGATGACAGTTGCACTCGGGAGTGGCTCAGGACTCACGGATCCTCCGGACCGGGGTTGCCACTCGGCACTGGATGGGCCACGGGGGTCTTCAGTTCGAGCAGGAGCGCGCGCACCGAGTGCAGGATAATGCCCGTGAACAGGCAAAGGCTGCCCACGATGAAGAGAAGCACGCTGATCATGGCATACCCAATGGCCAGCTCCTGCGTCCTGTGATAGATATCCACCACCCAGACCCCCCACGCCAGGCCGCCGAGCGCCAGGAGCGATCCCGGAACGCCGAAGAAGAGAAGCGGCCGGTACTGGCCCATCAGGCGCAGCAGGCCGTTGAGGACCATCAGCCCGTGAGCCACGACAGACCGCTTGGGCCTTCGATTGTAGAGGGCTGTCACCGGTGTCTCGGCAAGGCGCAGCCCATGCTCGTGGGCCCAGAACTGCATCTCCGACTCGACCGAAAAGCCCTCCGACGAGAAGGCAACGGCTGCGGCAGCCTGCGGCGAAAGAGCCCGGAAACCGCTCTGAGAGTCGGTGACGCGAACCCGAGACGCAAGATTGGTGAGAGAGGTGAACGCCCAATGCCCCCATCTCCTGTGGCGAGGCACGTCTCTACCTCTCTGGAGGTAGCGAGAACCAACCACGATGTCGGCCTCTTCCCGAAGGATCGGAGCCACGACAGACGGCAGCTCCTCCGGGCGATGTTGGCCGTCAGCGTCCAGGATGGCGACGACGCCCGGGGCGAGCTCCAGTGCTCTGCGGATCCCTGTGCTGATGGCTGCCCCCTTCCCGCGGTTTCTCTCATGCCGAAGGACGATCGCGCCCGCAGCTCGGGCGATCTCGGCGGTTGCATCTGTGGATCCGTCGTCCACAACGATGACGGTTTGGGCGTATTTGCGCGCCCTGAGGATGACGCTGCCGATGGAGAGCTCCTCGTCATGCGCGGGGATCACGGCCACAATCCCGTGGCAAAGGGGCACTTCTGCCTGCTCCGATCCCATTGGAGTCATCCCCTATCCTTCTCTCTCGTTCCAAGCTCCGCCGGTCCGGCACGGCCTGCACGTGTGCCTGACAACGGTCTTTCCTCTCTCGTGGGTGCTTCGATAGCGAGTCCGGGGTACAAGAGGCGCTGGTGGATCTGCACCCTCACTGCGCCGGAATTGTACCACAGGGCACTGGGTTGGGCCAAAGGCACTGTCATCAGTGCCCACGCCGGCATGGACCTGGTAACTCTCGTCAACTCCCTTGACAACCTGCCCGCTCCCTGCTATAATCTCCCCCGCTTGTCTTCCACTATCGCTCGAAGGAGAGGGACCGCATGAGTGACGACATCCCGGAGCCCGTCGAGATCGAGGTTCCTGACGACCTCAAGGGCAACGTCTTCCTCACCCGCCTCAGCCAGGTCTACGGCTGGGGACGCAAGTTCTCCCTCTGGCCCATGTTCTTCGGCGTCGCCTGCTGCGCCATCGAGTTCATGGCCGCCGGCGCCTCCCGCTACGACATGGGCCGCTTTGGCATGGACCTCGCCCGCGCCAGCCCCCGCCAGGCCGACCTGATCGTCATCTCCGGCACCGTCACCAAGAAGATGATCACCAAGATCGTCGCCCTCTACAACCAGATGGCCGAGCCCAAGTACGTCATCTCCATGGGCGCCTGCGCCTCCGGCGGCGGGCCGTTCAAGGAGGGCTACAACGTCGTCTCTGGCGTCGACCAGTTCCTGCCCGTCGACCTCTACATCCCTGGCTGCCCGCCCACCCCGGAAGCGACGCTCAACGCCTACATCATGCTCCACAAAAAGATCCAGGGCGAGCGCATCGACCAGGTGCGCTGGTACCGCAAGGAGCCCATCCCCGAGGTGCCCGTGCCCCTGATCGGCGGGCCGGACCTCGTCGATACCCGGCGGATCCCCGAGATCAGCGCCGCTGCGCGTGAGAAGCCGGATCAGCCGCCCGACGCATGATGGTTCTGCGAGCTCACCAACCGTGGGCGCGACCACCGTCGGCAAGACACCTTGGTGTTCTTCGTGTCCTTCGTGGATCGTAACCTGAGGGAGAGAAGCATGGCACTCGATCTGGACAAGATCCAGGCACAACTGAACGAAGCGGTTCCCGGCGCCGTCGTCGACCGCGACGGCGACTGGCTCGTCGTCGCCCCCGGCCAACTGCTGGACGCCATGGTGCACCTGCAGGGCGCCGGCTTCGATTGGCTCACCAACCTGACCGCCTCCGACTATCCCGACCGCCTCGAGGTCATCTACAACCTCTACGCGACCCAGGGCAGCTCGGTCGGTCCCGGCCTCTCGCTCAAGGTACGCATCCCCGACCGGGCCAATCCCCACGTTGCGAGCTTGGTACCCGTCTTCGCCGGCGCCGACTTCCAGGAGCTGGAAACCTACGACATGTTCGGCATCCGCTTCGACGGCCACCCGTGCCTGCGCCGGATCTTCCTCTGGGATGGGTTCGACGGCTACCCGCTGCGCAAGGACTGGCACGAGGCCTACTACACCGAGGAGCACAAGCCCTACTCCAGCCGCTGGCCGGCCGCGGGTGACGTCAAGCCCCGGACGGCCGAGCAGCGCGTCCGATGGCGGGCCAATCTGCAATACCCCGAGGGCTTTGATCCCGCGCCGGACAAGTGGCAGCCGCTCCCCGAGATCGACGTGCTGCCCGGCGCCAAGATCGACGTCAACGGCATCGGCACCGACCAGGTCTACGTGAACATCGGCCCGCAGCATCCCTCCACCCACGGCGTTTTTCGCATGCTCGTCGGCCTCCAGGGCGAGACGGTCACCAGTGTCACGCCGATGCTCGGCCAGCTCCACCGCTGCCACGAAAAGATCGCCGAGCGCAACCTGTGGACGGGCAACATGCCCTACACCGACCGCCTCGACTACCTCAGCCCGATGTATAACAACTTTGCCTACGCCGTCGCGGTGGAAAAGATGATGGCCATCCAGGTGCCGGAGCGCGCCGAGTACATCCGCGTCATCGTGGGCGAGCTGACCCGCATCGTCAACCACCTCCTCTGGACCGGCTTCCTCTTCAACGACTTGGGGGCCATGCTCACCCCCTTCGTCTACGCGTTCAACGAGCGCGAGCGCATCCTTGACCTCTTCGAGGCCATCAGTGGCTCGCGCATGATGGTCAACTACTTCCGCTTCGGCGGCGTCGCACGCGACGTCACCGCAGACTGGCTCAAGCGCTGCAGCCAGGAGGTGGATCGCCTCGACCGCAAGCTGGACGAGTTCAACACGCTCCTGACCGACAACGAGATCTTTATCGCCCGCGCCCGCGGTATCGGCGCCATGACCTGGCAGGAGATGGCCAACTACTCCATCACAGGCCCCAACATCCGCGCCGCCGGCCTGCGCTACGACATCCGCAGGGCCGAGCCCTATTCCATCTACGACTCCTTCGACTTTGACGTGCCCACCTACCAGACCGGCGACGTCTACGACCGCTATCTCCAGCGCAGGGACGAGATGCACGAGTGCGATCAAGATCCTGCGCCAGGCGCTCAACCGCATCCCGGCCCGCGGCGAGATCCGCCCAGCCAAAAAGGTCTGGAACCCCAAGGTGCCGGCCGGCGAGATGGTACGGCCGTGTCGAGCACCCCAAGGGCGAGCTGGGCTTCTACCTGGTCAGCGACGGCGGCACCAACGCATACCGCTACCACGTCCGCAGCCCAAGCTACATCAACCTCGGCGCGCTGGAGCGCATGTCGGTCGGGCACCTGCTCGCCGACGCCATCGTCATCCTCGGCACGATCGACATTACGCTTGGGGAGGTAGATCGCTAATGTTTGGACTGGGACTGCTCAAAGGCCTCTACGTCACCATGCGGCACTTTGTCGAGTCGTTCGTCTACGACCGCAAGCCGTGGGAGCCACGCATTAGCCCTGAGTGGACCGCGCGCCGCCAGGCCGTCGACGGCAAGGGGATCTTTACCGTCCAGTACCCCGAGGAAAAGATCAAGCGGCAGGAGAACTTTCGCTTCATCCCCATGCTG
The DNA here is from genome assembly GCA_963701775.1 of uncultured Chloroflexia bacterium. Taxonomy (GTDB): domain Bacteria; phylum Chloroflexota; class Anaerolineae; order JAAYZQ01; family JAAYZQ01; genus DAOQVR01. The sequence continues at coordinate 147,148 of CAVPBH010000011.1, read as the reverse complement.
GTCTACGACGAAAAGCCGGAAGAGCCGCGCTGCACGGCGTGTGGCATCTGTGCCCGCGTCTGCCCGCCTCAGTGCATCTGGATCCAGCGCGGCACCGACGACAAGGGCCGCCCGCGGGCCAAGCCCGCCGGCTTCTGGATCGACGCCACGATCTGTATGAACTGCGGTTCGTGCGCCGAGTATTGCCCCTTCGACGCCATCAAGATGAACCAGGTGCACGAGATCGCCGTCACCGACCGCGACCAGGACCTCTTCCTCGACATCCACAAGCTCCTGGTCCCGGCCAGCTACTATGCCTCCCTCCACCCCACCGACGCCGCCGCCGAGGCGGAGGCGAGGCGGGCCAAGGAAGCGGCCAAGACGGCGCAGCCGTAGGATAGAGGATAGGGTATCTCAACAGCACACGACAACCGCGTCGACCTTCACACGCACACCACGGCCTCGGATGGCGGCATGACGCCCCGGGAGTTGGTGACGCAGGCCATGGACTTTGGTCTCGAGGTCGTGGCCATCACCGACCACGACACCACCGAGGCCGTGCCGCTTGCCATGGAATCGGCGCAGCACACCAACCTGACCATCGTCCCCGGCGTGGAGATCAGCACCATCAGCGGCCAGGAAGAGATCCACATCCTCGCCTACTTTGTGGACCTGGACAACAAGGAACTTCAGGACCTCCTGGCGCGCACCCGGGTGGCGCGTCGCGAGCGTGCCGCCAAGATGCTCGACCGCCTCTCCGGCCTCGGCTTCCCCATCGAGTGGGATCACCTGATGCAGGTCTCCGGCGGCAGCCACTCCATCGGCCGGCCCCATGTGGCGGTGACCATGCTGGAAGCCGGCTATGTCCGCAGCTACGACGAGGCCTTTGACCTCTGGATTGGCCGCGGCCGGCCCGCCTACGTCGAGCGCCTCCGCCTCCCGCCCGAAGAGGCAATCCAGTTGGTCCGCTGGAGCCGCGGCGTGCCCGTCCTGGCCCACCCCTACTTCTTCAGCCACGACGGCGAGTGCCGCGCCGCCCTCAACCTGGAGCGCTGGCTGCCCCGCCTGCGCAAGGCTGGGCTGGCCGGCATCGAGATCTATTACCCCAACTACACCCGCGGTGCCAGCCGGCAGCTTCTCGACCTGGCGCTCAAGCACGGGCTGGTCATTACCGGCGGCAGCGACTGCCACGGCGGGACCGCCGGCAGCCGCCTGGGAAGCATCACTGTGCCGTGGGCCGCCTGGGAAGGGCTGGTGCACCGGCACGAGCAGATTGTGAAGAAGAGTGCAGCATGACGATCAACCAGAGAACCGACTTGCTTTTCCCCCCCAAGCTGATCCCGGCGCTCCGGGACCTGCGCGGCGAGGTGTGGCGCGATTTCGTTGCGGCCATCATCCCTCTGCCCGAGACGCACCCGGACAAGCTGGCCTTCTGCCTGCTGATGATCCGCCTCGACGCTTGCCTGAGCTGTCTCTCGGGCAGCTACCGCTTCATGCGCGGCTGCGAGTTGTGCGCGACGCAGACCATCGCGCGCTACCAGGGCACCGACGAGGAGCTGATCGCCCAGTACGCGCGTGCCAAGGCTGACCTGGCCCGCTACGAGGCCGGCGAGACCGACCTGGAGCTGGCGGTCGAGGCCTCGGAGCCGGAGCCGGACGTCTGGGAATGAGCAAGCGGATCGGCATCATCGGCGGCGGCTATGCCGGCCTGGTCGCGGCCTACGAGCTCCAGAAGAAGGGCTACGCCGTCACTGTTCTGGAAAAGTACGGCCAGTGGGGCGGCCAGGCGGCCACCCTGCCCCTGCTCGGCACCCGCATCGAGTTCTTCTACCACCACCTCTTCGGCAGCGATAGCCACATCCTCGGCCTGATGGACGAGCTGGGCATCGGCGGCCGGCTGCGCTGGATCGAGTCCAAGGTCGGCTGGTACCACGACGGCCACATCTACGACCTGGTCACTCCCTTCGACCTCATCCGCTTCAGCCCCGTCAACCTCTTCAACCGCGTCCGCCTGGGGCTGATGTACCTGCTCCTGCCGCGCTTCGACGACTACCGCCGCTTCGAGTCCATCACCGCCCGCGACTGGATCCTGCGTTACATGGGCCGGCAGGTCTACGACCGCTTCTGGGGGCCACTGCTGCGCGGCAAGTTCGGCGACTTGGCCGACCAGGTATCCATGACCTGGCTGTGGGGCAAGATCAAGGTGCGCGGCTCCTCCCGGCGCGGCGCCGCCGCCAAAGAAACTCTCGCCTACCCCGACGGCAGCTTTGAGATCATCACCCAGGCGCTGCTCGACCGGCTGCGCGCCGGCGGCGCCGACCTGCGCCTCAATAGCGAGGTGACAGCTCTCACCACGGCGCCCGACGACCCGCGCCGCGTGACCGGCGTCGTCACCGCCAAAGAGACCATCCCCTTCGACGCCGTCATCGCCACCGTCCCCGGCTACAACATGCTCGAGATCGCCCCGCCCTCTCTCGACGAGGAGTACGCGGGTCGCCTCCGCTCCATCCGCTACCAGGCCGCCGTCGTCCTGCTCATGGCCAGCAAGCAGAGCCTCAGCCCCATCTACTGGATGAACGTCGCCGACCGCACGATGCCCTTCGTTGCCGTCATCGAGCACACCAACTATGTGCCGCCCTCCGAGTACCAGGGCCGGCACATAATCTACGTCTCCAACTACCTGGAGCGGGACGACCCTCGCTTCCGCATGAGCGCCGACGAGCTCTTCGCCCTCTACCTGCCGCACCTCAAGCGCATCAACCCCGCCTTCGACGCCTCCTGGATCGAGACCAAGATCGTCCTGCGTGCCGAGTCGGGCCAGCCCGTCGTCACCTGCAACTACTCCCAGCGCATCCCGGCCACCGCACCGGGCTTGCCGGCCTCTACCTGGCCAACACCCTCCAGATCTATCCCGAGGACCGCGGCACCAACTACTCCGTCCGCCTCGGCCAGACCATCAGCCGCATTGTGTACGAGGATTTGGGCACAGTAGGCCGGGTTTCCATACCCGGCCCTCGGGAACTGCGTTTCCCACGCTCTGCGTGGGAACGTCGGCGTGGGCGCTCCGCGCCCGGTGAAATGCCGCAACACTCCAATCCTCGTGGGCGGTCTCGTGGATCTATCCTTCATCGGTGGTCTCCTGACCGCCGTAGCTGCGCTGTCGTTCCCGTCGTTCGTCGGCGGTTTCCTGACCGCCGCGCCTGCGCCCTGCAGGGGCGGGCCTCCGTGCCCGCCCGCGGGCCGGCGCGTGGGTGTCTCGTTGAGAGGAGGTGCCGGATGGACCTGACCAGATAGCATGGCACTCTGCATCGGCCTGGACCTGATCAGCTTTGCGGCCGTCGCCCTGCTGGGAGCCTGGTTCTTCGCCAGGCGATTCGGGCTGACTTCCGCTCAGAGGCGAGAGATGGTCATTCTCTTCACGCTCGCGGGCACGCTCATGCACTTCGTGATCCTTGCCCTGCTGTGGCTGCCTGCCGCGTTCCTGACCATAGACTGAGGGGGCTGATTCCATGCAGCCATTTCGCGCCGATCTCTGGTACCTCCCGGCATGGGCCGAGCCCGCCCACTGGGCCCTCGTCATCCTCTGCGGCTTCCTCGTCGCCTACGGCCTCTGGACGCGCATCCGCCTCTGGCGCATCGGCCGGCCCGCGCTCCGCACGGACCACCTCGCCCGGCGTCTCGGCGGCCTCCTCCTCTACGCCCTCGGCCAGCGCCGCGTCCTTGCCCAGGCCTACCCCGGCCTCATGCACGGTCTCATCTTCTACGGCTTCTTCGCCTTCTTCATCGGCACATCGCTGGTCGGCGTCCAGCTCGACCTCGGCCTCCCCTTCCTCCGCGGCGGCTTCTACCTCTGGTTCGAGGCGACCCTCAACGCCTTCATGCTCCTCTTCCTGCTTGGGCTGGCACTCGCCGCCTTCCGCCGCTACATCCTCCGCCCCGAGCGCCTCACCATCCGCCGCGACGACGCCCTCATCCTCGGCCTGCTCGGCTTCATCGCGCTTACCGGCCTCTGGATCGAGGTCCTGCGCCTGCGCGGCCAGCAGCCCGATTGGGCAGCCTGGTCTTGGCTCGGCAGCGCCATCGCGCGCCTCTTCGGGCCGGCCAAGGCGCTCCCTCCACCCCTCTACCCTTGGGTCTACTGGATCCACCAGCTCGCCGTCTTTGGACTGGTCGCCTCGCTGCCCTACTATAAGTTCCGCCACATCGTCACCGCCCCGCTCAACATCCTCTTCCGCCGCCTCGATCTCCCCGGCGCCCTGCCCAAGATAGAGAACATCGAGGAAGCCGAAGGCCCCCTCGGCGCCGGCTCCATCGACCGCCTCACCTGGAAGCAGCTCCTCGACACCGACGCCTGCACCGAGTGCGGCCGCTGCCAGGACGCATGCCCCGCCCACGCCGCCGGCCAGCCCCTCTCACCAAAAAAGCTGGTCATCGACCTGCGCGACCGCATGAGTGAATACCCCGGCGCCCTCTGGAGATGGCAGGAGCCCATCGTCAAGGCCCTGCCCTTCCTCCGTCGCCTGGCGCTCGGCTCCGGCGCGCCCGCCGACAAGCCCCTGGCCGGAGACGTCATCCACGACGACACGCTCTGGTCCTGCACCACCTGCCGTGCCTGCGAGCAGGAGTGCCCCGTCTTCATCGAGCCCGTAGGCGACATCGTCGAGATGCGCCGCCACCTGGCCATGGAAGAGGGCCGCCTGCCCGACTCCCTCGCTGGGGCGCTGCGCTCCACCGAGCGCCAGGGCAACCCCTGGGGGCAGGCCCGCCACCAGCGCGCCGCCTGGGCCGCCGGCCTCGACGTGCCGCTCATGGCCGATGCCGGCAAAGCGGACATCCTCTTCTGGGTCGGCTGCGCCGGCAGCTACGACCCGCGTAATCAGAAGGTCTCCCGGGCACTCGTCCAGATCATGCGCGCCGCCGGCGTCGACTTTGCCATCCTCGGCCAAGAAGAGTCCTGCAACGCCGAGTGGGCACGCCGCGCCGGCGAGGAGTACCTCTACCAGCAGCAGGCACAGCAGAACGTTGAGACGCTCAAGCAGTACAACTTCGGCCGCATCGTCACGGCCTGCCCCCACTGCTTCAACACCCTGCGGAACGAGTACCCCCAGTTCGGCGGTCAGTGGGAGGTTCTCCACCACAGCCAGCTCATCCAGGAGCTGCTTGCCGCCGGCCGCCTCAAGCTCAGCCCCGCCGCGCCCACACAGGATCGCCACTCTGAGGCCCCCCATACCCGTCATCCTGAGGGAGCGCTGCGACCGAAGGATCTCGCCCCGCGCCTAGCCACCTACCACGATTCCTGCTACCTGGGCCGCTACAACCAGGTGTACGATGCGCCCCGCCGGATCCTCTCCTCCGTGCCCGGCCTGCGCCTGGCCGAGCTGCCCCGGTCCCGGGAGCGCGGTTTCTGCTGCGGCGGCGGGGGCGGCTCCATGTGGATGGAGCACGAGGCCGGCAAGCGCGTCAACGAGGTGCGCATGGACGAGATCGCGCGCCTCAACCCCAACCTGCTTGCCACCGCCTGTCCCTTCTGCCTGATCATGCTCGGCGAGTCTCTGGCCGCTCGTCCGCAGGCCGGCTCGACGCAGCTCCTGGACATCGCCGAGGTCGTCGCGATGGCCCTGTAACGCCTTCCCCCTCTCCCTTCCCAGGGAGAGGGTAGGGGTGAGGGTGGACTCCATGAAACCATGAACGACACCGCCAAGAAGCCGCCTCTCCTCACACCCATCATGCGCTGGTTCATGTTGGCCATGGTTCTGGCCAACGTCGCCGGCTCCATGTCTCCCATCCTCATGCCGCTCTACCTCACCGAGCTGGGGGCCAGCGTCGGGCAGGTCGGCCTGGTCTTTACCGTCTCGTCGATCGCCATCCTCGCGCTCCAGATCGTGGGCGGCTGGATTTCCGACTCGATTGGCCGGCTGCGGGCCATCGCGATCGGAAGCGTCGGCGGCGTCGTCGGCTTTGCCGCGTTGCTCTTGGCGCCCACCTGGCAGTGGATGATCGTGGCCCTGGCGATCTACCAGTTTCCGTTCGCCCTGGTGGGGCCCAGCTTCAGCGCCTTCATCGCCGAGAACTCGAGTGACCAGAACCGCGGCAAAGTATACGGCATCACCGATACCATCTACGGCGTCACCGGCGTACTCGGTCCGCCCCTCGGCGGCCTGCTGGCCGGCGCCTACGGCTTCAAGATGATGCTCGTGGTCGCCGCGGCCTTCTACGCCGCCGCAGCCGGGCTGCGCATCTGGATGGCCAATGCCTGGAAGACCCCCGGTACGCGCGTAGGCGAAGGGAGAGATCTCGCGGAAGAGCCTCGAGAGCCATCCCCGCCAGGCGCGGATGGCAGTGGGCGCCTCTCGGCCGCCTCGTTCAAGAAAAGCATGGCCGCCATGGTCGGCATGGTGCTGGCCGGCGGCGTGATCACCTGGATCTTTGTCACCGACAGCGCGTCCGACATCGCCTTCCGCCTATCCGGCGAGCTTGCACCCCTCTACCTGGAAAAGGTGGGAGGCATCTCGATTGAGCGGATCGGCCTACTTGGCTCCATCAATGCCCTGGCCAGCATGTTTGTGCCTCTGCTCTCGGGCGGCTCACCGACCGCCACGGGGAGCGGGTACCGATCGTGATGGGATTCCTGCTCATCTTCGCCGGGTTTGCCGTCTTTCTCCGGGCCGGTAGCTTTGCCGTCTTTGCCCTGGCCTGGGTCGTCTTTGGCGTCGGCGGCGGTTTCCTCGGGCCGGCCTACCAGTCGTTGATCTCGAAAGTGGTGCCCCGTCACCTGCTCGGCACATTCACCGGCGTCTTCCGCAGCAGCGCTGGCTTCCTGGCTCTGCCGGCACCCTGGATCGGTGCCCAGTTGTGGGAGCGCTTCAGCCCGCGGCTTCCCTTCCTGATCACCGCCGTCACCTCTCTTCTTGTACTTCCGCCGATCTGGCTCAAGTTCAGAGCGCCGCACAGGGAGACTGGTGTTTCTGGCAGAACGGAAGCACCTCCGGCTGACGAGATTCGAGGCTTCTACCTCTCCCTGCCGGGGAGAGGGTTGGGGTGAGTGCTATGGCCGTCCAATGGGAAAAGGTCTACGTCTTTATCAGCAGCACCTTCAACGACATGCACGCCGAGCGGGACTACCTGGTCAAGCAGGTCTTCCCCCGGCTCCAGGAATGGTGCGAGCGGCGCAAGCTGCGCCTGGTCGATATCGACCTGCGCTGGGGCGTCACCGAGGCGGACGCCACGCGAGAACAAGCGCGTCGTGCAGGTCTGCCTGGAGCGGATCGACGCCTGCCGGCCCTTCTTCCTCTGCTTCCTGGGCCAGCGCCGCGGCTGGGTGCCGGCCGGAGACGACATCTCGGCGCGAGACCTACGCGGCCTATCCCGAGCCTGGACGCGATACGCGGGGGACGCTTCCGTTACCGAGCTGGAGATCCTGCACGCGCTTGGTCAATCCGCTCCACCGGGGCAAGGTGACCGCGGCAGGCGGCACGCGAGCATACGCACGCGTCGAGCACGCCTTCTTCTACCTGCGCCAGCCGGAGTACCTGGATGTATCTGCCGCGGCGACGTGCCCCAGCTGCGCGAGGTCTACACCAACGAGGGCATCGCGGACCCCGGTACGCGCGCGGCCGAGGCCGACGTAGCAGCTTGGCGCGCTGGCGGGACGGTGGAGATCCCGCGCACCGGGCGGCCGGTCGCATGCCTACACGGCGCGGCTGGGACGCCGGCGGCGAGTACGCCCGAGATCCGCCTGCCGCTGCAATGCCCCTCCACGGCCGAGCGAGGGCAGCGCGGCCTGGCGAGGCAGCGCTGGCGGCGCTGGTCCGCCCAGTGGGCGCAGGCAGGGGTGCGCGTCGATGAGGACGGCGAGATCGGCGACCCGCAGAGCGGGAGAAGGCCGAGCGCTTCAATGCCCGGCTGGCTCAGGGCCGGCTGGCTGACTTCACCTGCGAGGGCCAGCCGCTGGCGGACACAGTCACTGGCGGACCTCCAGGCCGCCATCCAGGCCCGCTACCCGGAGCACGTCGAGGCGGCCGTCCTCACTCCCCTCCAGCGCGAGCTGGACCAGCAGGCGCAGTTCCTCCAGGCCGCCGGCGAGGGCTTTATCGAGCGAGAGGGCGACTTCTGCCGCGCTTGGACGGCTACCTGCAGGACGATTCCAGCCAGCCCTTCTTCCTGACCGCGCCGGGCGGCCTGGGCAAGACCAGCCTGCTGGCGCGCTGGATTGACCGCGCTGCAGCTGACCCTCAAGGCCGGCGAGAGCCTGCACTACCGCTTCATCGGCGCCTCTGACGGCTCGACCACGGTGGATGCGCTGCTGCGCTCGCTTCTGGGGGAGCTCAAAGAGGTCGCCGGCAAGCTCGAGGAGGAGATCCCGGCCGAGCCGGACAAGCTGCGCGCGGCGTTGCCCAGGCTGCTGGCGGCCGCCGGCAAGCGCGGCAAGACGGTGCTGGTGCTGGACGGGCTGAACCAGCTCGAGACCGGGCTGGGCGACCTGGCCTGGCTGCCCCTGGCGCTGCCTGCCCGGATCAAGCTGGTCGTCTCTTTCAAGCGCGGCGAGCCGCAGGCCGAGACCTACTTCGAGACGTTGCGGGCGGGCGGGCAAGCGATGCCTGGCCGAGGTGAGGCCCTTCGAAAGCCTGGAGGACCGGCGCAGGCTCGTGCGCGCCTATCTGTCGCAATTCCTCAAGGAGCTGGACGAGCGCCACCAGGAAACGTTGATCCACTCCGAGGGGGCCAGCAACCCGCTCTATTTGAAGGTGGTGCTTGCAGAGTTGCGCGTCTTTGGCGCCTTTGCCGACCTGGGCGCCGAAGATCCGAGAGCGACTTTGGCGGCGACGCCGGTCTCGGCCTTCGCCGGGCTGCTGCGGCGGCTGGAGAGCGACCCGGCCTACTCGCCGGTCCGGCCGGAACTTCTCGTGCCCAGGGCCTCTTCGGCTGGCTGGCGCACGCACGCACCGGGCTGACCGTCGAGGAGCTGAGCGGGCTGCTCGTGCGGGAAGGGCTGCTGCCCGACGACGAGGCCGGCCGGCAGAGGGCAGCAGAGGCGGTCTATGGGCTGCTGCGCCAGGTGCGGCCCTACCTTGCCCGGCGCGAGGGCCGGGCCGATTTCTTCTACGAGTCCTTCAAGCTGGCCGTTCTGGAGCGCTACGTCACGCGCGAGGAGCAGACGGACGCTCACCCCGAGAGCCGCCCGGCGCGGGAGTGGCATGCCTCGCTGGCTGCGTACTTCGACGCCCAGCCGCTCCGGATGGGGGCCGAGCAGACTCCCAACCGGCGCAAGCTGGCCGAGGCTGGCTTACCAGTTTGCGCACGCTGGGATGGCGCGAGCCCCTACGCAGACCTGCTGTGGGACTACAGGTATCTTGAGGCGCGGCTTGAGAGCAGCGGCGTCGAGACACTGATCGCGGACTATAGCCTGGCCGATCTCGCCGAAGCTGGCCTTGGCCTCGAAGGGCGGCGACGCTTGTCGCTGCTCCAGGGAGCGTTGCGCCTTTCCGCCCACATGTTGAGCCGAGACGCGCGACAGCTCCCCTGCCAGCTCACCGGGAGATTGCTCGCTTGCGATGAGGAGGAGTTCCGCAATCTGCTGGAGCAAGCGGGCCGCGAGACCAGCGTACCCTGGCTGCGGCCCATGAGCGCGAGCTTGGACGCACCCGGCGCTGCGCTGCTGCGTACCCTGACCGACCATGTCGGTAAAGAGAACACCGTGGCTGTGACGGCGGACGGGCGGCTGGTCGTCGGTTCGGCGGGCAACACGCTCAGGGTGCGGGATTTGGCGAGTGGGAGGGAGCTCCGCTCGCTGGTCGGCCATGGTGACTCGGTCACAGCCCTGGCGCTGACACCGGATGGGCGGCTGGCCGTGTCGGGATCAGCAGACAATACGCTCAAGCTGTGGGATCTGGAGAGTGGAAGAGGTCTTCGCACCTTGACCGGGCACACCGACCTGGTCAGTGCAGTGGCGCTCACTGCGGACGGCCGAGTGGCTGTCTCAGCACAAGGCGAAGCGCTGGGTCGCGAGTCCTCCCTGCCGGCAGACACCAGGCTCAGGGTGTGGGACGTCGCGAGCGGACGGGAGGTGCGTGTCCTGGCAGGCCATGCCGGGGTGGTCTCCTGTGTGGCGATTACACCGGATGGGCAGCTGGCCGTCTCGGCGGCCCGGCACACACTCAAGGTGTGGGACGTGGCGAGCGGAAAGGAGTTGCGCACCCTGACGGGCCACACCCACGAGGTCTCCTGCGTGGCGATTACGCCGGACGGGCGCCTCGCCGTCTCGGCGGCGTGGGATGGGACGCTCAAGGTGTGGGACGTGGTGCTCGGGAAGGAATTGCGCACCTTGACTGGCCACGGACTGGGGTTCAGTACCGTGGCGATCACGGCTGATGGGCGACTGGCCGTCTCGGGTTCAGACGATCGGACGATCAAGGTGTGGGAAGTTGCGAGCGGAAGGGAGCTGCAGCACCCTCACCGGCCATACGGGTTGGGTCAGGGCAGTGGCAGTGACGCCCGACGCGCGGCTGGCCGTCTCGGGATCGTGGGATGGGACGCTCAAGGTGTGGGATTTGGCCACGACGGCTGCAAGCCTTGCGCGCGGGCGGTGGCTAAGCTTCTTGTCCGGTCACCGGGATTCCGTCAGGGCCGTCGCGCTGACCCCGGACGGCCGGTTCGCCATCTCGGCCTCGAAGGACAAATCGTTGATTGTCTGGGACGTGCCGGCCGGGAAGGAGTTGTGCTCCCTGGCCGGTCACAAGGAGACCGTAACCGCTGTCGCGATGACGCCGGATGGGCGGTTGGCCGTTTCGGCATCCGAAGACAAGTCGCTGAAGGTGTGGGACCTGGAAAGCGGGAGAGAGCTACGCACCTTGTCCGGCCACAGGCAGGAGATTAGCGCCGTGGCGCTCACGGCGCATGGTCGGGTGGCCCTCTCGGCAGCGTACAAAACGTTGAAGGTGTGGGATGTTGTGCTCGGCACCGAGCTTCAGACGCTGCCCGGCGATGCACATCTGGTTGAGGCAGTCGCGATGACGCCCGATGGGCAGAGGGCCGTTTCGACGTCAGGAAAGGCACTCAAGGTATGGGACCTGGCAAGTGGACAGAGGCTCTGCACGCTGAGTGGCGGCCATAGCGCCCCGATCAGGGATGTTGCGCTGACGCCGGATGGGCGGCTGGCCATCTCGGCGTCCGAGGACTGGACGCTCCAGGTCTGGGATATCGCGGCGGCCCTGGATGCCGGCGACGCAGGCGCTGTCGTTCCACGCACCTTGCCCGGCCACAGTGGCCCGGTCAATTCCGTAGCAGTGACACCCGATGGAAGCCGGGCCATCTCAGCCTCAGAGGACCATGTGCTCAAAGTGTGGAATCTCGAAAGTGGAGAGGAAGTGTGCACCCTTGCCGGCCATGCCGAGAAGGTCACTGCCGTCACGGTTACGGCGGACGGGCGTCTGGCGGCATCGGCAGCCGGCAAGTGTACTTGCCGCTTGGGAGCTACCAAGCGGGCAGGATCGGTATTCCCCGGCCGGCCACCGGCAGCGAGTCACTGCCGTGGCGTTCGCGCCCGATGGTCGGCTGGCCGTTTCCGGATCCTCGGACAAGACCCTCAAGGTGTGGGATGTCGCAAGCGGAAGGGTGCTGCGCACCTTGGCCGGCCATACGTCGGCCATCAGCGGCGTTGCACTGACGCCTGATGGCAGGCGGGCCCTCTCAGCGTCGTGGGATGGGACACTCAAGGTGTGGGATTTCGTGCGTGGGAGGCTGGTTCGCACCCTGGCCGGCCACAGGGAGGAAGTCACGGCTGTGGCGCTGGCGGCGGATGGGCAACTGGCCGTCTCGGCATCGATCGACAAGACCCTCATCGTGTGGGATGTGATGGCTGGCAGAAAACTGCGCGCGCTGGTTACCAGTGCCCGGGTGAGGTCGGTGGCGCTCACGCCCGACGGGCGTCTTGCGGTTTCGAGGTCAGACGACGACCTGCTCAAGGTGTGGGTGGTAGCCACCAAGGAGGAGTTGCACAGCGTTGCGGTTCGCCGGGAGGATGTGATTGCTATGGCGTTGACGCCTGCCGGACTCCTGGCCGTTTCGGGCTCATACGATACGCTTAGGGTGTGGGACGTGGTGACAGCGAAGGAGCTGCGCATCCTGGGCGGGCATCTTGGGGCGATCACGGCCGTCGCACTCACCCCGGACGGGAGGCTGGCCGTCTCGATTTCTGGCGGGATCGCAGGGCCGAGCGCGCTCAAGGTGTGGGAAGTGGCCACCGGCCGGGAGATTCTCAGCCTGGTTGGTCCCAGCAGCCTGGCAGAGAAGAGCATAGCGGTTACGCCGGACGGGCGGCTGGCCGTCTCTCAGTCGAAGGACGGGACAATGTGCGTGTGGGACATCTCGGCCGGACACAGAACTGGTCCGGCGAGCGGGTCCGCACTGGCTGTCTTCATGGCCGAGGGTGGCGGTCCCTTTGCCGTGTCACCGGACGGACAATGCCTGGCCGTGGGCGACGATTCAGGCCGTGTGAGCTTCTTGCGGCTGGAGAATCTCACTGCAGGCCGGTATGTGGTCACGGCCTGGCGGGCGCTAGAGGGCCCGGCCTCCTTCGGGTGTCCTCATTGCCGCACCTGGTCCGACGTGCCCGGCACGGCCCTGGGCAGCGAGCTTCCCTGCCCCCACTGCGGCCAAGTGGTCCGCCTCAACCCCTTCACCATCGACGCCGACTGGCGCCCCGTGGCGAAGGCGTGGCTGGGAACAGGGTAAGGCAGCTTTTCGGCGGCCATCGCCGGATCCCGGCTCTCTCCTCAGTGTCCTCATTCCTCCCTCATCCCCTCAGTGATTCCATCGCCAGGTCTGCGATAATTGTTTCCCGGAAAAATATCCCTCGACGGTAGTATGTGTGTGCACACTGGCACACTGGCACAGTAGGCGCCCTGGTCCTGGCCTCCACCGCTCCCTTGCGGCTGGAAGGACCCGCGAACCCTGCAACACTCTCCCCGCTCGGTTGACGCCCACCGCGATTTCCGCTATACTGCGCCCACTTCTTCACGCGTGACCAGGAGGAACACGATGAAGTGGGCAACTGTCTTCCAGCAAGTCGCTGCCAGGCCCGAGGCCGTCGACGAGATCGCACGCCTCAACGGCACCACCCCCGACGAGATTCGCAGCCAGGTCGAGCGTCAGACCACCTGCGCTGGCGCCAACTACGACCTTGCCCGCAAGGCCAAGGACGCCCTCTCCCGCCAGGCCGAGCGCTCCGACGGCGCCAAGCGGCTCGAGGAGGAAGCCCGCAAGCGGCTGGAGGAAGAAGCCAAGAAGAAGGTCAAGGACGAGATCAAGGACAAGCTCGAAGAGGAAGCCAGGAAGGCCTGGGAGGAGCAGCAGCAGCGCGCCAGGCAGCAGCAGGAGCAGGCCCAACGCGAGCAAGCCCAGCGCGCAGAGCAGCAGCGCCAGCAGACCCTCCGTGAGCAGGCGCAGCGCGAAACTCTCCAGCGACAGCAAGCCCAGCGTGGCTCGCAGGTCAGCACTCAACGCTCCTCCCAACCCGCCTCCCAGGGCGGCAAGAAGAGCGGAGGCTGCTCCAAGAGCCTGAGGCGTCTTCTCGGCGCGGCCGCGCTGATCGGGGCCTTGCTTGCATCTGGTATACGTCGCCAAGCAAGTCCGGCCCCGCGCTCAACCGAGACACGGGCGGCCCCAGCCTGGCGTCACACCAACCTGCCCACCCCAGGTGCCGGAGCGCCGCAAGTGCCCCTGGTCGCCCGAGGGCTATACGGTGGAGCCCTGCCCGCCCGGCTTCTGCTACGACGCCGGGCCCCAGGGCTCGCTCGCCTGCAAGCAGGAGAACGCCGTGGAGAACTCGCACCAGAACGACCTCTCCACCCTGGTCTGCAACGATGGCTACTACCCCGAGCGCGACCCATGCACCAACGTGATCGTGAGGTGTGTGAAGCAATAGGACCGGGGCGCGTCCCCAAACGCGTGTTATGCTGCGCGAAGTGAATCATCTGCCTTCTGTGCGTTCATAGGAGCTTTGCGATGACCCAAACCTGCAGCAGTTGTGGATTCGCCAACCCACTCGGGGCTAAGTTCTGCGCGCAGTGCGGCCGGCCCCTGGCCCAGGCGTGCGTGAGCTGCGGTGCCCAGCTTACCCCAGGGACCAAGTTCTGTGGAAACTGCGGCGCCTCCCAAGTCGCGCCCACCCCCGCGCCGGTCCAGCCCGACCTGCCCGCCGCACCGCCGCCCCCCAACCAGCTTGCCCTCTTCCGCGGCCATTCCGGCAAGATCATCTCCATCGCGGCTTCGCCTGACGGGCGCTACGCACTCTCCGGCGACGACAAGGGCAACCTGTACCTCTGGGACCTCCTCACCGGGAAGCTCCGCTCGCGCCTGCCCGGCCACAAAGACGCCGTCCTGGCCGCCGCTTTTTCCCCCGATGCCAGGCTTGCCCTCTCCGCCGGCGGCTTTGTCGATGCGTCGATCCGGATTTGGGATGTCGACGCCGGCCGCGAAATCGTCCGGCTGGTCGGGCACACCGGCGGCGTCACCTCGGCCCTTTTTTCCCCCGACGGCTCCCTCGTCCTCTCCGGTGGCGAGGACAACACCGTCCGTCTCTGGGAGGTCAAGTGCGGCTTTGAGTTGGTCCGCCTGGTGGGCCACACCAAGCCCGTCCTGAGCGTCGGCTTTGGACCCGACGGCCGGCGTGCCCTGTCGGCCGCCAACGACATGACCATGCGCATCTGGGACCTCGAAGGCGACCGCGAAGTGCGGCGTGCCTGGCTGGACGCGGCCTACCAGGACCTGGTGTACGACGTCGCCTTCTCACGCGACGGCCTCTTCGCCCTCTCCACCGATCCCGAAGGCATCCAGCTCTGGGACCTCGCCTCCGGAGCCAAGCTCCGCACCCTCTCCGGGCACCACGGCAACATCTTTGGCGTGGCATTCTCTCCCGACGGCCGGCAGGCCCTTTCCTGTAGCGGCACCGACTACTACGACGACCGGCTCCGGCAGGAGCTCGGGGGCATCGACAACACCATCCGCCTCTGGGATGTCGCGTCCGGGCAGGAGCTGGCCCGCCTCTCGGGACACTCAGGCAACGTCAACTGCGTCGCCTTTGTGCCCGACGGCCGTGTCGTCTCCGGCAGCAGCGACACCACCGTCCGCCTCTGGAGTCTGCCGGCCTGATACGTTTCCCCTGCCTTGCTGGCCCTCGTGCCGTCGCTCCGCGGCGGCGCGCCCGCCCGCGACCCTCCGCGTCCCATCGTCCGCAACACATTGACATCCCCTGCCCCCGATGCTACAATCGCCCGACGCTCAACCAAGAGGGACGCAAGCCGTGCTCGAGATCTACACAATCGAAAACCCGGCCCAGCGCGAGGTGCTCCGCGCCAAGGCACGCAAGGTCCAGAAGGTGACCCCGCGCCTGCTCGCGCTCGCCCTGGAGATGCTGGAGACGATGCGCCAGGCCAACGGCGTCGGCCTCGCCGCGCCGCAGGTCGGCATCCGCCAGCGCTTTTTCGTCGCCGAGCTGCCTGCTGACGAAGAAGAGGGCCTCCCGGCCGAGACCTACATCGTCTTCAACCCCGAGATGGTCAAGTCCTCGGGCGAGCAGATCGGCATCGAAGGCTGCCTCTCCATCCCCGGCTACGTCGGCGAGGTCGCCCGCGCCGACGAGGTCACCGTCAAGGGCCTCGACGAGGCCGGCAAGCCCGTACGCCACAAGGCCGAGGGCTACCTGGCCCGTGTCTTCCAGCACGAGATCGACCACCTCGACGGCGTCCTCTACACCGACCGCCTCACCGATCCCGCCACCTACCGCCCCGTCCAGGCCGGCGACGAAGAGGCCGCAGAGCTCGGCGCTGCCCTGGGGTAGCCCTATCCCCTCCCCTGCCGCAGCGGGGGAGGCGGGGTGGGGGAACTCTCGCCCGCAGCCGCAGCCATGAGCACCACCATGCCGCCCACCCGCTCCGAGAACCCGCTCCTTACGCCCATCCTGGACCAGATCGGTACCCTCGTCGATTGGACCCACGTCTCGATCTACGTCCGGGACGGTGACGATATCACTCTACTGGCCTATCGTGGGCCGGTTCCGATTGGCGAAGCCAGCCACTTCAGCTTCCCGCTGGCCCGCGCCGGCGGCGCCCGCCGCGTGATCACGACCCGCGCGCCGCTTCTCATCGCGGATGCCAGGGGCGGCTCGGACGTCGCCCGCTCGTTCCTGGAAGCGACCCGGGATGTGCCCGAGCAGACCTTTGACTACATCGGCTCCTGGATCGGGCTGCCGCTCACGATCGGCGGCAGCGTCGCCGGGATGCTCGACCTTGCGCATGCCGAGCGCAATCGCTACACCGAGGACGACCTGTCGCGCGTCTTCGCTTTTGTCCGGCAGGTAGCGGCCCAGATCGAGAACGCCGTGCACTTTGGTGATCTCAGCCAGCGATCCCAGGAGCTCCAGACCCTGTATCAAGTCCAGCAGGCGATCAACCGCCAATTGGAGCTTTCGCTCATCCTCCAGCTCGTTGCCGACCAGGCGCTCCATCTGACCTCTGCCGGGCAGGCGCTCGTCTTCCTGGTGCAGGATGACGATCTGCTGTTGGCCTGTCGCTCCGGCATGGCGCTGTCAGGGCTGCCGCCGGGGTTTCGGCTGCCCGTGCAGGACTCGATGATCGGCCGGGCGCTCCAATCGGGCCAAGTGTGGCGCACCTTCGACGTCCAAGGCGACTCGACCGGCGACGGCGAGGTGTGCCGCCTTCTGGGCGCGCGCTCACTGCTCGTGGTGCCCCTCGGCCCGCCCTCGGACCCGGCCGGCGCGCTCGTGGCGGCCAACAAGGTCTACGGTGCCTTTGGGCCGCGAGACGAGCGAGTGCTCAGCCAGTTGGCCGGGGCTGCGGCCATCGCGGTGGAGCGCAGCCGCCTGGTGAAACAGGCCGCCGAGCTGGTCCGCCTCCAGGAGCGCCAGCGCATCGCCGAGTCCCTACACGACACCGTGGCACAAAAGCTCTTCCGCATCGGCATCGAAGCAGAGTGGTGCCAGCAGCACGCGCCCGCCGGTGAGGAGGTCGCGCAGCGCATCGAGACGGTGCGCCGGCTGGTGGCACGCGCCGGCTACGAGCTGCGCAGCGCCATCTTCGCCCTGCGCGGCAGCGCGCAGGCCGGCGAAGGCAGCCTGGTCGCCCTCCTGCGCGCCCACATGGCTGAGTTCCAGGCGGAGAGCGGCATCCGTGCCATGCTGATCGCCTCGCCCGACCTGGCGCCTCTGCCTCCCACCGCGTCCGAGCTTCTCTTTCGCATTGCCCGCGAAGCGCTCAACAACGCCCGCAAGCACTCGAAAGCCGGCACGGTCATAGTCAGCCTGCGCCGCGATGACGACGCTCTCGCGCTGACCATCCAGGACGACGGCATCGGGCTCGACGATGCCGGCGCCGTCGATCCCGCCGCCGGCGGCCTGCACTTTGGCATCAGCACCATGCGGCAACTCGCCATGCAGTTGGGCGGCCGCTTTTCCATCGGCAACAACGACGAGCACGGCACGATTGTACAGGTGCACCTTCCCGGCAGCGGGCAAGGTGTGCCTGACCGGGCGCCTGAGCCCGACAGGAGCTAACCCACAGTGAACCCCATCCGCGTCATGTTGGTGGACGACCATGCCATCGTGCGCCAGGGCCTGCGCTCGATCCTGGAGCCCGATCCCCGCTTTCAGGTGGTGGCCGAGGCCGGCAACGGCGTCACGGCGCTGGAGCAGATCAAGGCCGTGCAGCCCGACGTTGTCCTTCTGGACTTGCAGCTTCCTGATGTGGGGGGCGCCGATCTCTGCCGGATGATCCGCGACGCCAGTCCCCAGACGGCCGTGCTCATCCTGAGTGCGTACGCCGATCGTGACCTGGTGGCAGCCTGCCTGCGCGCTGGCGCGCGCGGCTACCTGCTCAAGGATGCCGAGAATCTGGCCCTGCGCGACCAGATTGTCATCGTGTCCAGGGGACACACCGCTCTCGATCCATTGGCCGCCGATCTCCTGGCCGACCTGGTCGTCCAGGGCGGGTCGGCTGCGGAGCTGTTGAGCACGCGCGAGATGGATGTCCTCCGCCTGATGGCGCTGGGCCTCACCAATCGCGAGATCGCCGGCAAGCTCTTCATCAGCGAAAACACGACCAAGGGCCACGTCAAGGTCATCCTCTCCAAGCTCGGCGTGCGCGGCCGCCTGGAGGCGGTCATGGTCGCCCGCCAGCGACATCTGCTGTGAAATAAGAGACCTGACAGGCCGCGAAGACCTGTCAGGTCTGGTAGGACGTTGGGGTAGCCGCGCCTAGTCCCCGGCGATCTCGGTGTTCTTCTCCCACCCCTCGGGCAGGGTCAGGTCGGTGTGGCACTTGGTGCAGTACAGGACATTCGCCCGGTGCTGCTTGTGGCACAGGTAGCATTCCATGTCGCCCCAGTGCGAGGCGTGCACGTTGCGCTTCCAGTCCTTCGTCGTCTCGGCCAGCTCCGGATAAGAGTCATGCTCCTTGCACGAGAGGCACGCCTCCTGCTTGATCTTGCGCTCGCGCAGCGGCGTCTCGTAGTCCTTCGTCACGAACTTGGTTAGCTCTTCGATCTGCTCGCCGACCTTCGTCTCGTGGCAATCCAGGCATTCGACGTCCTTGACGGCGTGCAGGTGTGCCTCGTACTCGGACGAGGCCCAGTCATCCTCGTACGGCTGCATGATGTGGCACAGGTCCGCACAGAACTGCGGCTGCTCGTGGTAGACCAGCATCCCGGCTGCCGCCCCGCCGATCACGAGCACAACAGCAACCGCGACGATCGCGATCGTCACCGGCCGCATCTTCTTCAGGCGTTTCATCGTTGCTTTCCCCAAGGGAACACTTCTACAGCGACTCTTCTGCCGCCGCGCTCTGGCCGGCGATCCGCCCGAAGGTCATGAGGCAGTTGATGGCCGATCCGCTGCCTGAGTAGTGCTCGCCGATCAGGCCGCCCGATACCTGGCCCGCCGCGTACAGCCGCGAGATCGCGTTGCCCCACACGTCCACGACTTGGGCCTTGGCATTGATCTTGAGCCCGCCCGAGTTGTCGAACGACGTGGGGTAGGTGGCAAAGGCGTAGAAGGGGCCGGTCGCCACGGGGCCAAGGCCGCCAGTGCGGCCGAACAGAGTGTCTGTGCCCGCTGCAACGTCTTCGTTCCACTTGGCAACCGTCGCTTCGAACGCTGCCGCTGGAACGCCCATCTTCTCCGCCAGCCCGGCCAGCGTGTCCGCCTTGAGCACCGTGCCTGCTGAAACTTCGGCCGCCAGGTCCTCGCTGAAGCCGAGAACGATCATGCCCGGCGCTGCCTGCCGCGTGGCGTCGTCAAATACCGAGAAGCCACGGTGCTCCGGCTGCGCGAGGAGCGCGGTGTTCTTCCAGTCGTAGAAGGAGAACTCGTCGCAGAACCGCTGCCCATTCAGGTTGATCAGCAGGGCCGCAACCGTCGGGACAAAGGTCCAGAAGGCGTACGTGGCCGACACAGCGCCCGGCAGCGTCAGGCCCGGGATGCCCAGCACTTCGGAGATGTTTGCGACGTCCGCGCCGAGGGCAAAGGCCATCTTGTGGCCGTCGCCGTCCAGCCCGGGCGTGCCCAGCGGCTGGCTGTAGTAGCCGTCGCGGGTAAACGCGGCCTGCATCTCCTGGTTGCGGGTAAAGCCGCCGCTCGCGAGGATGACGGCCTTGCGCGCCTTGATGAACAAATCCTCGCCTTCGCTCTCGGCCTTGACCCCGACCACGACGCCGTTGTCGACGACCAACTGCTTGGCGGGCGTCTCCATCAGGATCTCGGCGCCGGCTGCCTTTGCCCCGCCCGACAGGACGCCGAACAGCGCCGACCCGCCGCTCAGCTCACCGTAGCTGATCGTGTGTGCGCGCGCGATCGGCTCGCTGCCGACGTTCACCTCGGCTCCCGTCACCGTGGGCTCCCCAAACGTCCCACCGAGCTTGATGAGCTGCTCGACGTTCGCCGCCGACGCATCGGCCGCGATCCGCACCAGCTCCGGGTTGTTGAACCCTTTGCCGGCATTGAGCCAGTGCTGGTACATCTTGTCCGCCGAGTCTGCAATCCCGGCGGCCTTCTGGGGCGACGTGTTGGCGGCATAGATGATCCCGCCGCAGATGGCGGTCGATCCACCCGGCACTTCGCGCTTCTCCAGCACGATCACCTCGGCCCCCGCTTCGCGGGCGGCGATGGCGGCCGCCGCGCCGGCGCCACCATACCCGACGATCACCACATCCGTCTCCCGGTCCCACTTCTTCGGCACATTCGACGTGCCTGTGCTCCCGCAGCTGCTGAGCGTGCCGGCGGCGGCCGTCAGCGCGGCTGTGGCAGCCAGCCCCTTCAGAAACGTACGACGACTTACCTGTTCAGCCATTCTTTCCCCCTTGAAATATGGATTGTGGCCCCATTATGCAGCAAGCCCGCCCTTGCCACAAGATGAGAGGGGGTGGACCTGCATCCCCAGGACGGGTGGGGTAGGGGGACCCGAACGGGGGGCCTTCTTCCCCCCTCTCCCCGTGGGAGAGGGCAGGGGTGAGGGCGCCTATCCGCTGCCTCTGTGCTGGTGGCCCGCCCGCCGTCGCTTGCAGCCGCCCCCAGTCGTATGGTACAATGCACTATGGGTGCCGGTCTGCCGGCGCCCACAGGCGCATCACGAGGAGATAGAGTGTCCCTAACTGGGGCAAAGATCATTACCAAGCTACGCGACCGCAGGAAGATCGACACTGCACT
This sequence comes from uncultured Chloroflexia bacterium, assembly GCA_963701775.1. Taxonomy (GTDB): domain Bacteria; phylum Chloroflexota; class Anaerolineae; order JAAYZQ01; family JAAYZQ01; genus DAOQVR01. Next base: position 126,459 of record CAVPBH010000011.1, on the reverse strand, counting down.
GCGCCGCCTCCTGAAGGCATCGTCCGAGATCGAACTGCGGCGCCAGGTCCAGGCGCTCGCCAAGACCGGTTCCCGGGTCATCCCCAGCCTGATCGCCGCTCTCGACCGGGCCGATGCCCAATCGATGGCGCCGCTGGGGTTGGTGGCTGCGGAGCTCGATCGCGGTGAGACGGTCGACGCGCTCTACCTCCTGCTGCAGCAGCCCGGACACAGCTTCGCCGCGCGCACCGCCGCGGTGACGATCCTGGAGCGCTTTCTGGGGATCCAGGTGCCGGATGACCTCCGGCCGGGGTTGGCCGAGACGGCCGAGGCCGCGGTTTCGTCGCTCGGTGGGCTCTTGGATCGCGCAGAGCAGGATCCCGCGGTCCTGGCGGACGCCGTCCAGGAGCTAGACCAGCAGGAGCCCGACGTGCTACTGGCACTGGTCTCGGCCCTGCGCGACATGCCGGGGCCGCGTCCTGTGGAGTTGCTGCGCATGCTCGCCCAAGATGTCCGGGTCGAGGTTGCCTCCGAGGCGATCGATGCCCTGGGCAGTCTGCGCTTGCCGGAAGGCGCGCGGGCGCTCCAGACGCTCATCCCGGCGGTCGAGCCGGCGCTCAGGCCCCAGGCCGAGCGGCTGCTGCGCAAGCAGCAGTTCGCCGGGCTCGAGGTTGGGCCGCTACCGCCGGCCACGGCCGCCTTCCGGGCGCTCGCCGGCCCGCTGGACGGCGAGGGGCAGCGCCAGGTCTGGTTCGCCGAGGAGACGGCAGGGCCGTTGGCCCGCCAGGTGCTCATCCTGGTGCTGAGTGACGACGCAGGCGTCGTGAACGCGGTGCAGCACAGCGAGGTACCCAAGCTCTCGCTGCCCAGGCGGCAGCCGCCCGGTACCTGGACCGCCATCCGCATGGGCCGCGGGGAGATGGCCCTGGCCGAGGTGGCCTGGGACACAGGCCGGCGTCTCGTCGCCGAGGCGCTTGGGCAGAACCGCGAGACACAGATCCCGCTGCCCGGGGTGCTGCGGCTCCTGGGGAGTTGGCTGTGGGCTATCCGGCTGGCCGCATTCCCGCAGCCGCCCCTGATCGAGCCGGAAGCCGCTGGGGAGGATCTGGTGGCGCAGTCGGGCCGGCTGGCCGGGCATCCCGCGTTTTTGGCCTGGCATCCGGCCCAAGAAGCCGCGACCGCTGCGGCCGACACGGCCCTGCGCCGCCCGGCGTGGGACCGGGAGATCTGGGTGCGGAGGCTCGCTGCCGAGCTCGTGGCCGAGCCCGGCACAGCCCGCCGGCTCGCGCGTCGGCTCCGGGCCAATGCCGAGTGGCTGGCCCTCGCCGGCGAGACCTTGCCGGCGCGGACCGCGCTGGCCGCGGCCGGCGCGTTGGACGGGGAGGGTGCAAGGCATCTCCCCTTTCTGCTTGCGTTGGTGCGGCGCGATCTGGACGACGCGTTGGAATGGATGGACCCTTCTGGGCGCGCGCACGGCCCGGATAGAAACGAAGGAGAGCGGTAGACATGGGTGGATTTGGTTGGCAAGAGCTGCTGATCGTGGCTGTCATTGTGGCCCTCGTTTTTGGCGTCGGCAAGATCGCCGACGTCGGACCCGCGCTGGGCAAGGCGATCAGCGGCTTCAAGCGCGCGGTCAAGGACGGAGAGAAAGAGGGCGACGACCTCGCCTCCGAGGTCAAGAAGCTCGACGAGACGACGAAGCAGTAGCTTCGTCGACCAGACCTGACAGGTCTTCAAGACCTGTCAGGTCTCTCACCAACTCGTCGGTATCTCCGGCATCGGCGGCGCGACCTCCGCCCAGTCGATCACCGGCATCGCCGGCGGCTCGGGCATGCAAAGCCGCGTCTGCTCGGCCAGGCGGGCCCACACGCCCTCCAGGTCGATCTCCGGCATCGGCAGCGGCTCGGGAAACCGGGGAGCCGTGTCAGTCGTCACAGACCCCATGGGGGGCCTCACAGCCGTCCCAGGCCCCACAGGCCCCACAGGTCCCACAGCCGTCTCAGCCCCGTCGTCGCGGAGTTCGGCTGTGCCGCGGGCGGGGCGCCCTCAACCATGCTGGCCGCCACCTTCTCTACGGCGATTGCCTCTCCCGCCGGCGGAATGGGCGTGGCAGCGCCCACAGGCGGCAGCGTCGCCCCGCACTTGGTGCAGAAGCGGCCGCTCGGGTTCCGCGTCCCGCACTTGGCACAAGTCCGAGTGGCTGGGGCCGAGAGCGCCGCGCTCACGGCCGGGATCAGCGGCACCGTGCCCAGCGCCGCCACGAAGGCGTGTACGTCCACGTAGCGCTCGGCCGGGTCCTGCGCCAGCCCCTTGGCGATGACGCCGTCCATCTGCGCCGGGACGTCGGGGTTGAAGCGGCTCGCCGGCAGGACTTTGCCCTGGATGATGACCGGCGCGCGCCGCGATAGCAGGCTGTATAGGACCGCCGCCAGGGAGTAGACGTCGGCGCGCGCGTCGGCCGGACCGCCGCCCCGGCGCTCCGGCGCCACGTAGGGCGAGTCCGCCTGCTGCAGCTTCACCTGCAGCAGCTCCAGGATCTGCCTCACCCCCAGGCCTGTCACCTGTACCTGGCCGTTTTCCTCCACCCACAGCACGTCAGGCGAGAGGCTCCCGTGCAGCACCCCCTTCTTGTACGCGTGCTCCAGCGCATCGCCCGCCTGCATCACCACGTCGGCTGCCGCATCCACCGCCCAGGGCTGGTCCAGTCTTGCCGCCAAGGGCTGCGCCTTTTCCAGCGCGCGCACGACCACGTAGGGCAGCCCTCCCTTTTCGCCCACGTCGCGGATGGCCGCGATGTTCGGGTGGTTGAGCTGCCGGATCGCCATCGCCAGGCTCCGGAAGCGCGCCGCGATCTTGGGGTCGCTCGGCAGCAGCCCCCGCATGATCTGGATCCAGACCGGCCGCTTGGTATCGGGCTCCTGGGCGCGCACCAGCAGCGCCGAGGCGTCCTGCGATTCTACTTTCGCCGACCGGTACGCTTGGGCAATTTGGTTGATCAGGTCCCGCATGGCTCACCCCCTCCGCTCAGTCGAGCGCGTGCCAGCTCCCGTGCACCGCGCCGTCGAGCCAGCGCAGATACGCCTCGCTGCCGCCGGCCAGCGGCAGGGCCAAGATCTCGGGCACCTCGTAGCTGTGGAGCGCCAGGACGCGCTGCACCAGCTCGCCCATGACGTCGCTGCGGCTCTTGGCCACGAGCAGCCACTCTTCCGCGCGCTCGAGCTTGCCCTCCCAGCGATAGATCGACGTCACGCCCGGGATCACGTTCACGCAGGCAGCCAGCATCTCCTCGACCAGCGTCGTCGCGATCCGCTCCGCCTCTTCCTGCGACGAGGCCGAAATGAGCACCACGACCGGCTCGGGCATCTTGCTCACTTCTCCTGCACCGTCTCTTCGGTCAGCTCCCGGTCGTGCTCGCGGCGCTTGCGCTTGTACAGCGCCTGCATCTGCTCCGCCGTCAGCTTCTTGTCGTGCTCAAAGTACTGCACGGCCACGTGGCCGATCGCATAGGTCCCCGCCGCGGCCACCATGGAGGCGATGGCCCACCCCGCCGCCGGCACCAGCTTTGCCCCCTCCTGCCCCAGGTAGCGCAGTGCCACCCCGCCCGCGATGGTCGCGATCAGCTCCTTGGCGTGCTGCGCGCTCATCGGTTCCCCGTAGATCGCCGCGACGCGCAGCACCATGCGCGCCTGCGACGCCAGCAGGAAGGGGATGTCCAGCCCCGGGATCGGCTCCGCCCCGATCGCCGCGTTCAGCAGCGACGCGTTGCGGATCACCTTGCGGCACGCCTGGCGGCGGTAGGCCGGGATCGCCCGGCCGATCGCTACCGCCAGCGCCGGGTGGGCGTCCACCACCCGCGGCAGCAGCAGCCGCGCGATGTTGGTGCCCTTCTTGGCCGAGATCGGGATCAGCCCCGGCTCCCCGAGCTTGCCCCGCGCGTCGATCAGCACCGCTTCCCCCTCTTTGCCGAGCAGGTCGATCTTGTTCAGCACGGCAATGACCGGCTTGTTCGTGGCGCGCAGCCGCTGGAGAAGCGCATAGTCGGCCTGGCGCACGCCGGCGCCGGCGTCCAGCACCAGGATGATCACGTGTGCGGCCTCGATGCCGCCCAGCGCGATCCCCGCCCGGTCCACGCCGTCCACCTCGCCGAACCCCGGCGTGTCGACCAGCGTAAACGGCCCCCACCGCTCGTTCAGCAGCGCGCGCGTCGTGCCCGGCACCGGGGCCACCGGCGAGATGTCGTGCCCCTTCAGGAAGTTGAAGAGCGTCGACTTGCCCGAGTTCACCGGCCCGACGATGGCGACCTGGGTCAGCGTCTCTTCCTCCACCTGCCGCGCCATCGCCGTCCAGTCAAAGGCGTCGAACAGGCGCCGGATTTCCATCAGCGTGGCCGGCAGGCGTGTCATGCCCGGCACGCTGCTTCCCTTTGCCATCTCACTCCCCCTTGGGCCGGCCGGTCCACGCCCGGACAAAGACCAGGAGGTCCATGACCAGGAGCACCCCGAGCCCGAAGGCAGCCGCTTCCCACCAACCCACGAGCAGAGCCACGGCCAGAAGCACGAGCGCCGCTCCGTTGGCCAGCAGGAGGTCCCGCCGCCGGTTTCGTCCGTCGTTAGCCAAAGCCCAGTCCCCTTTCCTTCAGGCTGACAAAGCGCTGCCCGCCGATCACCAGGTGGTCCAGCACCTCGATATCCAGCAGCCTGCCGGCCTCGACCACCTGCTTGGTGACGGCGACGTCGTCCGGGCTAGGCGTGGGGTCGCCCGACGGGTGGTTGTGCACCAGGATGATCGCCGCGCACTGTCCCTGGCGGATGGCCCGCCGGAAGAGGCCGGCGATCTCGACGTGCGTTACGTTAAGCGAGCCCCGCGCCACCACGTCGGTCGCCAGGACCCGGTTCTTGGTATCCAGCAGCAGGACGTGCAGCTCTTCCTGCTCCAGCAGGCTCATCGTCGGGATCAGCAGGTGCGCCGCGTCCGCCGGCGAGCGGATCTGCGCGCGCTCCTCCGGCGCCTCCACTTGCAGCCGTTTGCCCAGCTCCAGCGCGGCCTTGATCTCGGCCACCTTGGCGTCGCCGACCCCCTTCGTCTCGGTCAGCTCTCCGGCGTCGGCGCGGGCCAGCCCGCCGAGGCTCCGGTACTCGGCGATCAGCCGCTCGGCCAGCCGCAGTGCGTTTTCGTTCTGGGTGCCGGTGCGCAGCACGATGGCCAACAGCTCCGAGGTCGAGAGGTTCTGGGCACCGTACTTGAGCAGCCGCTCGCGCGGGCGCTCGCTGCTGGGGAGCTCCTTGATCGTGTAGTGGTACTCGGCCCGGTCCGGCATCGGCAAGGCTCCTTCCCTGGATGCCGTCATTGTACCTGAGGGCGGTCTGGGTGTCAAGCGTGCGGTTGTCCCCTCTCCTGCCGCAGTGGGGGGGCGGGCAACGGTCTCGGAGTCTACCCATACTACCGTCGCGGAGATTTTTTCCGGGAAACAATTATCGCAGGTTGGCGGCAACCAGACCCTAGGGGTCTCCAAGACCTCTAGGGTCTGCGGTGGGCTACTCTCCCACTTTCCCACTTTCCCGGGGTGTGCCCTGGAGAAGAGGTCGTCGTGCAACTCTCGGCTGTGGCCGGTCATCCCCTGCGCAATCCTGGAGTCCACCGACGTGAAATCCAAGACCCTTAGGATCTGCATCACCGATAGGCAGCCTCTTCGGACAGAGGGTGAAGAAAACCAGATGCCGTATCTGGTCTCAATACCCTCACTGGTGGGCATGGTCTTCGGTAACATTCTTAGTGAGTCAAATCGACACTTGACAAGGGGATGCCCTCATGGTACACTTGGCGCACAGCATCCTCCTTTCGAGCCAGCGCTGGGGTCTGCCGGGGCCTCAGCGCTGGTGTCTTTCTGGCCCACGGTCGCGGCACCGCCGGGCGCGGTAGGACATGGACAGGGCATTTGACAGGTCGCATGGCCGGTGCTATGCTGCGTTCCAGGCTGTCGGATCGGCGCTCGCCGGCTAACGAGCAAGTGCCTGTGCTCGGCCCATCTTCCCCGACTCCCTCACGCGCCGAGGCGTTTGAAGCTGCGCTTTCTGCGTGGCTCGCGGGGAGCGCTCGTGTGCAAGAGACAAAGAGGTCACCATGTCAAAGAACACGTATCGCTATCGTCTTCTGGCTGTGGTTGCTCTGCTTGGCCTCCTGCTCCCTCTTTCTCCACTGCCCGGACCGCAAGCCCGCGCCGCCGGCCCGGCGGCCGACACGATCGCGCCGGCGCCTGTCGCCAACCTGGTCGCCGGTTCCGGTGGCTCACCTGGCACGGTCGAACTCTCCTGGATCGCCCCCGGCGATGACGGCACGACCGGCACCGCAACGACCTATGTGGTGCGCTACAACACGGCGCCCATCACCGAGGACAACTGGGCCAGCTCCAGCGACGTCGCTGGCGAACCGCTCCCCAGCCCGGCAGGCAGCGTGGAGAACATGACGGTGTCTGGGCTGGCACCGGGCCAGCGCTACCACTTTGCCCTCAAGACGCAGGATGAGGTGCCGAACACCTCGGCAGCTTCCAACAGCCCGTGGGCAGCCGCCCGGTCCTGGCCCAACGTCGTGGACCTACCCCTGGTGGCTCGCGCCTACGAGGAGGAGCCGCCCGTCATCCCCGACACGACCGAGATCCTGCCCGACTCGACCACCCAGTACCTGGAGTCGATCTCGGGCGACGGCACGTACACCTTCAGCCAGTCGACGCCGGAGCTGGAGGCCTTGGATCCGGGGGACATCATGGTGGGCGACGTAGCGGCGGCGGTGGCGTATGGCTTCTTGCGCAAGGTAACGTCCATCTCGTCGCAGGGCGGAGAGGTGGTGGTCGAAACGGAGTCGGCTACGCTCGAAGAGGCCATCGACACGGGCTCGCTCCAGGTCAGCCAGACGCTGACGCCTGGGCAAGTGCGTGCGGGGACGCAGGCTGACGGGGTCAGTATGACTCCGTCGACCGACGGATTGCAGTTCCGCTTCGAGCTGGAGGGCGTCGTGCTGTACGATGCCAACGGAGACCTGCGCGATACTTATGATCAGATCACCGCCGACGGCACACTCTCGCTGGAAGTGGGGTTCGATTTCGGGGTCAAAATACGGTGGTTTCAGGTGAAGAAGATCTGGTTTGCCACGAGTGCCACCGAGACGGCGGAGCTTGCGATCAATTGGAAGGTTGCGCTCACCTTCGAAAAGGAGGTCGAGATCGCCCACTACCAGTTTAGCCCCATCACGGTGACGATCGGGCCCGTCCCGGTGGTGATCGTGCCGGTGCTGACAGTCAGCGTGGGCGTGGACGGCGAAGTCTCGGCCGCGGTGACGACCGGGGTGACACAGCAAGCAACGTTCAGGGTCGGCGCCGAGTATTCCGGCGGGTCCTGGGGCCCGATCCACGAGTTCAGCAACCAGTTCCAGTTCAATCCCCCAACCCTGCCGAAGCTCGGCATGACCGTGAAGGGAGCTGCCGGCCCGCAGCTAGCGCTGCTCCTGTACGGCGTGGCCGGTCCCTACGCCGGCCTCAATGCCTACCTCGAGCTGGAGGCGGACGTCTTCCAGAATCCGTGGTGGACCCTCTACGGAGGCCTGGAAGTGCCGGTAGGCGTCAAAGTTGAGGTCCTGGGCGAAACCCTCGCCGACTATGAGGTGCTGGCCATCGAGTATCGGCTGGTCCTGGCGCAGGCCGATGTGAACAATCCGCCCGACACGCCCTCGAACCCGATTCCGTTCGACGGCGCCCCGGACCGGCCCCGGAACAGCACTCTGTCCTGGACCGGCGGCGACATGGACGGCGACGAGGTGACCTACGACGTCTACCTGGAGGAGAACGACAGTGCGCCCGATGTGCGGGTCTCGGAGGCCCAGGCGGGCACCACCTACGACCCGGGGACGCGGGCCGCAAACACCCACTACTACTGGCGCATCATCGCCAAGGACGAGCTCGGGGCAACGAACCCCGGGGCGGTGTGGAGCTTTATCACCGGCACCTCGACCAACAACCCTCCGGATGCGCCGTCGTCGCCGTCGCCCATCGACGGGGCCACGAACCAACTGCTCTATCTGGACCTGAGCTGGATCGGCGGTGACCCCGACGGCGACGCCGTGACCTACGACGTCTACTTCGAGGCGGGCGACAGTACGCCGGATGTGCTGGCCTGCGACGGCACGGTGAGCCCCATCTGCGACCCCGGCGAGCTGGGGATCAGCACGCTCTACTACTGGCAGGTGGTGCCGCAGGATGAGCACGGGCGAACGAACCCGGGGACGGTGTGGAGCTTTGAGACCGGCACCTCGACCAACCGCCCGCCGTATGTGCCATGGAGCCCATCGCCCCCTGATGGGGTGACAGACCAAAGCCTGGAGGCGAACCTGGCCTGGATCGGCGGCGACCCCGATGGCGACGCCGTGACCTACGATGTCTACTTCGAGGCGGACGACGGCACGCCCGACGTGCAGGTGTGCGCCACCGTGCCCATCACTGCCTGCGACCCCGGCGTGCTGCTCGCCAACACGCAATACTATTGGCAGGTGGTGGCGCAAGACGAGGAGCAGGCCGGGACCGTCGGCCCCGTCTGGTTGTTCACCACCGCCGACATGGTCTATGTCCCCGCCGGCGAGTTCCAGATGGGCTGCGACGAGGACAAGCTCCCCATGTACTGCATGCCCCCTGAACTGCCGCTGCATGCCGTCTACCTGGACGCCTACTACATCGACAGAACCGAGGTGACCAACGCCCACTACGCGCAGTGCGTCGCCGACGGCGATTGCGACCTACCGATGTACAACTCCTCCTACACCCGCCCGTCCTACTACGACGATCCGGATTTCGCCGACTACCCTGTCATCTACGTCTCTTGGTTCAACGCGACGGATTATTGCACCTGGGCCGGCAAGCGCCTGCCGACGGAGGCCGAGAGGGAGAAGGCGGCAAAGGGCAGCAGCGACACGCGGGTGTACCCTTGGGGCGACCAGGCCATCGACTGCACCCTTGCCAACTTTTATGACTACTACGGCTCCGGTTACCTCTGCGTGGGGGACACCAGCCGGGTGGGCGACTATCCCAGCGGGGCAAGCCCGTACGGCGCGCTGGACATGAGCGGCAACGTGTGGGAGTGGGGGAACGATTGGTACGACGCCTACTATTACGGCTATTCTCCCTACAGCAACCCACAGGGTCCGCCATCCGGGACGACCAGGACGCTGCGCGGTGGTTCCTGGGGCTATTCCTACAACGACGCCCGCGCCGCGAGGCGCGGCGCCTGGGGCCCCAGCGCACGCGAGAACCACATCGGCTTTCGGTGTGTGGCCTCGGCAGGAAAGTGAGCTTCTGAGCCAGAGTCAGGCTCTGCCGGGGGTCCTGGCTCTGGTGTTTCTACGCCTGGCGACTGTACTGCAATGAGTAGCCTATGGTTCCAAGCACCGGGGTGATGTGCGCTCCTTCTATGTGGAAGGCTGCACGATGTATAGCCACGACCAGCCGGCAGAAGCTCTTGCCGTCGACGTGGCGCTTGTGGGTGTGGTTGGCTACCATCTTGCTGCCATCAAAGCGGGCAAAGATGACCGTGGCCATACCCGCCTTGTTCGGATCGGCACCAACGACAATGCAGCGGTGAGTCATGCTCTTCCTCTCTTTCTCCGCACCAGGGCGGGGCCTGTAATCTCCCATATGGGAGATTACGACTCTAGAACGGCAGATCGCCGGCGCCGTCATCGTCGTAGTAGCCGGCGGGGGCTTCGGGGATCACCAGGGGGATCTCAAACACCGTCTTGCCCAAGATCTCCAGGCTCACGCCATATTCGGGATCGTCAGCCCAATGGGCCGTAGTCACGATGACCGGGTAGCCGAACAGATAGCGAGGGCGGGACTGGATCGTTTCTCCGCAGGAGTGAATAGACCCGATAGGCCCATCGTACTTGGTGTCGGTAACATCCTGGAAGATCCACTGCGCCAGCCTCTTGGCCAGGCCGCGGACTCGCTCCGGCTGAAACACCAGCGGTCCTGCAATCGGGTTGTTGTCCTCATCGCACATCACGTCCTCTTGAGTCATAGTGCTTTCTCTCCTTTCAGGTTGCAGGTCTCTTTTTGCGCCAGCCACCACTCCCGAACCATGGCCCATGCCCACGACAGCCAGCCGCCGTAGTGGTAGGCATCCTGCTCGATGCAGTACGACATGTACTTGAACAGGGGCCAGGGCTTGGCCATCGCCTGGATGATCGACAGGGGCAGGGAGCGGTAGTTGAACGACAGGACATGGGGCCGGCCATCGTGCAGGCCAGCGTAGGAATAGACGCCGAACCGTGCCGACTACAAGGGTCATCACGTCTGTGGTGAGCGAGGCGAATCCAGCGGCGACCGGCGCACGCGGGATGCGGCCTACTACCAGGGGACAGTGTGGGGCTGGCTCATCGGGCCGCTCGTGAGCGCGCACTCTGCGCGTCTACCGCGACCCGGCACTGGCGCGGTCGTTCCTGGCGCCGCTGATCCAGGAGCTGGACGCGCACTGCGTGGGGAGCCTGAGCGAGATCTTTGACGGGGACCCGCCCCACACCCCGCGCGGCTGCATCGCCCAGGCGTGGACCGTGGCGGAGGTGCTGAGGGCTTGGAAGGAGACGGCCCAGTCCTCGCTTTAAGCTAGTCATTTGCCAATCGGGCCGGATGGGTGTACAATGCAAATAGGTTTTGACAGAGTCCGGGCCATGCTCGCGCTCGGCTGTGCAGCAACGCGTGGTGCCTGACTTCGTCGGCGGTTCTGGTCGGGACGCAGTTGCGGCACAATGGCAAACACTTGCCGGCGCGTTCCACTCCCCGGGCCACGATTGATTGCTGCGGCGTGTGCGCCGCCCCAAAACCAGGAGGTGAAGCATGACGAAGCCGCAGCGTAGGCCGGGATTCCATCCCCGGCCCCTGTTCGGCCTGCTGATCCTTCTGTTCGCCGCCTGCGCATGCGCGGGCGGCCCACCCTCGCCCACGCCCGAGCCGGCTCCCGTCCTGCCGCCCACGCCGGTGCCCTCGCCAACGCCTCTCGCCGGAGGCGGGCACATCGCCTTCATGACCACCCGCGACGGCAACATCGAGATCTATGTGATGCACGGCGACGGCTCGAGCCAGACAAGGCTGACGGACTATCAGAGCGACGACATGGAGGCCGTCTGGTCGCCCGACGGCACCCGCATTGCCTATATGTCCAATCGCGGCGCCCAGGGCGATATCTTCGTGGTGAACGCCGACGGCTCGGGGCTCACCAACCTCACGGACAGCCAGGCCAGTGACCAGACGCCCACCTGGTCGCCTGACGGGTCGCGGATCGCGTTCTGCACCTACCTGGCGGGCACCCCCGACACCAACGCCGACGACGACTTGGAGATCCTCGTCGTGAACGCCGACGGCTCGGGCCTGACCAACCTGACGAACCTGGTGACCTGGGACCGCAACCCGGCCTGGTCTCCGGACGGGCGCTACATCGCCTTTGAGTCATTCCGCCACGGGACATGGGACATCTACGTCATGCAGCCGGACGGCACCGGCCTCATCCGGATGACGGCCGACATGGCGGACGACCTGAACCCTGCGTGGTCACCCGACGGCACCCGCATCGCCTTCGAGTCCATGCGCGACGGCAACTCGGAGATCTATGTCACTCACGCCGGCGCGCCGGGCCTGACCAACCTCTCCAACGATCCCGGCGAGGATACCATGCCTGCCTGGTCGCCCGACGGCACCCGCGTTGCCTTCACGTCCTACCGCGGCGAGAATTCCGACATCTACATCGTGAACGCCGACGGCACGGGTCTCGCCCGCCTGACCGACGACCCCGCCGTCGACTACAAGCCCACCTGGTCGCCGGACGGCACCCGAATTGCGTACACCTGCGACCACGGCGGCTCCACGCAGATCTGTGTGATGAAGGCGGACGGCTCCGGGCAGACCGATTTGACGTCGCCCCTGGATGGCACCTGGCCCGCCTGGTCGCCCCGCTGAGGGGCATGTCAAAGTCAATATGCAGACAGGTCTTGGCCGGCCGGCGCCTGGGATCGCCGGGCTCCAGCCCGACAAGGGCCACGCAGGAGCGTGGCGATCCCAGGAGGCGCCGCCCATCCTGCGGCCGCACCCCTAGCCTTGACGTGGCCCTGCGTGACCTCCGGAGGACAAGCCATCCAGGCCCGAAAGGTTATGGAATACGGCAGTTTGAGTTCCGCACTATGTTGATCGCGGGATGATACCTGACCGCTTCCCCGACGAGGGGCAGGCACCCGAGTACAACACCGTCGATGCAACGCTGTGGTACTTTGAGGCCATCCGCGCCTACCACGAGGCCACCGGCGACGACACCCTGCTGCGCGATCTGTTCCCGGTACTCCAGGACATCGTCGACTGGCACGTGCGCGGCATTCGCTACCAGATCCACTTCGACCCCGCCGACGGCCTGCTCTACGCCGGCGAGCGCGGTGTGGAGCTCACCCGGACGGACGCCAAGGTGATCGACTGGGTGGTCACCCCCCCGCATCGGCAAGCCTGCCGAGTGGAATGCGTTGTGGTACAACGCGCTGTGCGTCATGGCCGAATTCGCGGCTCCTTGGTGACTCACCCGAGCGGTACGAGGCACTGGCGGAACAGTGATAGGGTTGGGAGTCCCAACCCGTGCCTGCCCACCGGCACTCTTTTGCTTGGTTTCGGACTGGGTGTCCATGTGCCAAGTCGCCCCCCGCTGTACCGGAAGGCACACGGCAGGGCCGTGTCAAATCAGGAAGGCGCGGCGAATGACCGCTACCTGTAGGGGCAGACCCCCGTGTCTGCCCAGATTCTGGGCGGGCACAGTGGCCCGCCCCTACGGTAACCACGGCTTTGACGTGGCCCTCGCCACACCCCACCCCCGATTTGACACCCTTCCCGCCCCCGGAGTATAATCACTTGTTGCGGCAGAGTCCGCCAACTGATTGCGCCTGCGTGAGTTCTACTCTGATGCACATGCGAGTCCGCCACTTCTTCCGCGACCTCTTCGCGTCCCCCGGTGGCGCCCAGATGCATCCAACAGGACCGCGTACGGATTGCGTGCCCTAGTCCTGGCAAGGCTCCGGGCTTTGCCACAGAATCAACCAAGGAGTGAAGAGACGCATGTCTATCTTACCGCGACGCAAGTCGTATGCGCGCATCCCCGACGTCTTGCCCCTGCCACGCCTCATCGAGATCCAGTTGGACTCGTATTCGGTGTTCCAGGAGGAAGGGCTGCGCGAGTTGTTCGACGAGATTTCGCCGATCGAGTCCTTCAATGGTTCCTTGGAGCTGCACTTTCCCGGCTTTAACGCCGACATCAACCAGAAGCTCGGGCTCAGCTACCGCTTCGAAGAACCCAAGTACTCACAGGAAGAGTGCCTCGACCGCGACATGACCTATGCCGCGCCGCTCTACGTCCGGGTCGCGCTCTGGAACCGCGACAACGACGAGTGGACCACCCAGGACGTCTTCATGGGGGATTTCCCCCTGATGACCGCCAACGGCACCTTTATCGTCAACGGCGCCGAGCGCGTCGTCGTCAGCCAGCTCATCCGCTCGCCCGGCGTCTACTTTACCCAGGAGGAAGACCGGCTTTCGGGCCGCGAGCTCTGCTTCGCCAAGCTGATCCCCAACCGGGGCGCCTGGCTCGAGTTCGAGACCTCCAAGCGCAACGTCATCAGCGTCAAGGTCGACCGCAAGCGCAAGCTGCCGGTCACCATCCTGCTGCGGGCCTCGGGCTTTGGCACCGACGAGGAGCTGCGCCAGCTCTTTGCCGAGTCGGACAACATGCCCGACTTTCCCTACATCGTTTCGACCATCGAGAAAGACACCACCAAGTCGGTCGAGGACGCGCAGCTCGAGCTGTACAAGAAGCTCCGCCCGGGCGACCCGCCTACCCGCGACAACGCGGCCAACTTTATCAAGCAGATGCTCTTTACACCCCGGCGCTACGACCTGGGCAAAGTGGGCCGCTACAAGCTCAACAAGCGCCTCAACCTGGACGTCCCGCGCGAGATCCATACGCTGACGCCCATGGACCTGGTCCACGTCGTCGAGCGCATCATCCAGGTCAACAACGGCATCCAGGGCCCCGACGACATCGACCACCTGGGCAACCGCCGCGTCAAGACGATGGGCGAGCTGATCCAGAACCAGCTCCGCATCGGCCTGCTGCGCATGGAGCGCGTTGTGCGCGAGCGCATGTCGATCCGCGAGCCGGAGCAGATGTCGCCCATCACCCTCATCAACGTGCGGCCGGTCGTCGCCGCAATCCGCGAGTTCTTTGGCGGAAGCCAGCTCTCGCAGTTCATGCAGCAGACCAACCCGCTCGACGAGCTGACCCACAAGCGCCGCCTCAGCGCCCTCGGCCCCGGCGGCCTCCGCCGCGAGCGCGCCGGCTTTGACGTGCGCGACGTCCACCACTCCCACTACGGCCGCATCTGCCCGATCGAGACGCCCGAAGGCCCCAATATCGGCCTGATCGGCTCCCTGGGCACCTATGGGCGAGTGAATGAGTATGGCTTCATCGAGACGCCCTACCGCAAGGTGATCCACGTCGTCCCGAATCGGCGCGACCGTACCGCCGGCATGATCGTGCGTGACCGGATCGTCGATCCGGCCACCGGTGAGATCCTGGTCGATGCCGGCCAGCGGGTGGACGAGGCCACGGCGGAGCGCCTGGAGGCCTACTTTGCCGACGTGCCCGAGGTCCGCATCCGGCCCATGGCCACCGACGAAATCGTCACCATGACGGCCGATGAGGAGGACAAGTACACCATTGTGCAGGCCAACGCCGTGCTGGACGACAACGGCCAGTTCGTCGAGGAGCGGGTCTCGGTCCGGCGGATGCAAGAGTTCTTGGAAGAGTCGGCCGGCAAAGTCAGACTACATGGACGTGTCGCCCAAGCAGATCGTGGGCGTCACGGCAGCCCTGATCCCCTTCCTCGAGCACGACGACGCCAACCGCGCCTTGATGGGCTCGAACATGCAGCGCCAGGCTGTGCCCCTCCTGCGCCCCGATGCGCCGGTGGTCGGCACCGGCATCGAGGGCCAGGTCGCCATCGACTCGGGCCAGCTCATTCTCGCCGAGGAAGACGGCGAAGTCGTCAGCGTGACCGGCGACGCAGTCGTCGTGCAGGGCGAGAAAGATCGGCACACCTACCGCGTGCGGCGCTTCCAGCGCTCCAACCAGAGCACCTGCCTCGACCAGCATCCCATCGTGATCAAGGGCCAGCACGTCCAGGTGGGCGATATCCTGGCCGATTCGATGTCCACCGAGAACGGCGAGCTGGCGCTGGGCCAGAACGTGCTGGTCGCCTTCCTGAGCTGGGAGGGCGGCAACTACGAGGACGCCGTCCTCGTCTCCGAACAGGTGGTCCGCGACGACAAGTTCTCCTCGGTGCACATCGAAAAGCACGAGATCGAGGCGCGCGACACCAAGCTCGGCCCCGAAGAGGTCACGCGTGACATCCCCAACGTCGGCGACGAGGCCCTCAAGGACCTCGACGAGACCGGCATCATCCGCGTCGGTGCCGAAGTGGATCCCGGCGCCATCCTGGTCGGCAAGATCACGCCCAAGGGCGAGACGGAGCTGACCCCCGAAGAGAAGCTGCTGCGCGCCATCTTTGGCGAAAAGGCGCGCGAGGTCAAGGATTCTTCCCTGCGCCTGCCCCACGGCGAGCACGGCATCGTCGTCGACGTCAAGGAGTTCAGGCGCGACGAGCACCGCGACATGCAGGCCGGCGTCGAGATGGCCGTGCGGGTTATGGTCGCCCAGCGTCGCAAGATCACCGAGGGCGACAAGATGGCCGGTCGTCACGGCAACAAAGGCGTCATCAGCCAGATCGTGCCCGTGGAAGACATGCCCTACCTGGCGGACGGCACCGCCGTCGAGCTGATCCTGAGCCCGCTCGGCGTCCCCGGCCGCATGAACCTCGGCCAGATCCTGGAGACGCACCTTGGATGGGCCGCCAACCGCCTGGGCTTTCGCGCCAATTCCCCCGTCTTTGACGGGGCGGATGAGCTCGAGATCGAGGCTGAGCTGGCCCGCGCCTGGCTGATCGACCGCGCCTGGGATGTGATCACCGAAAGGGCGTGGCAGTGGGCCGCCGAGGCTGACATGGACCCCGAACAGGCCACCGATCAGGAGACGATCGGCCTCTACCTGCTGGAAACGCTCGCGCCGCTCGGCTACGACGAAGAGCTGATCATGACCGATCGCGACTATGCCCGCCGCTCGGTGCTCGTCGAGTGGCTGAAGGAGCGCGGCTACGACCCCGACCAGTTCATCTCCTTCAACTTTGCTCCGCGCCCGATGTCCGAGCGCATCCGCAGCCGCGAGCGGGCCAAGGCAGTCTGCCTGCGCGAGTGGATCCTCTTCATGCGCGAGTCCTTCGAAAGCCAGGGCCGGGAGTGGCCTCTGGACCTGCCGCTCGACCCGCAGATCGACGAGGGGCTCACCGCCAACGCCCTGCGTGTCGCCAAGCGCACCCGCCGTCCCATGCCGGTCACGGGCAAGATGGTGCTCTACGACGGCAAGACCGGAGAGCCCTACGACGAACCGGTGACCGTCGGCGTGATCTCTATGATGAAGCTTGCCCACCTGGTCGAGGACAAGGTTCACGCCCGCTCGACTGGCCCCTACTCTCTCGTCACGCAGCAGCCGCTCGGCGGCAAGGCCCAATTCGGCGGCCAACGCTTCGGCGAGATGGAAGTCTGGGCCCTGGAGGCGTATGGCGCCGCCCACATGCTCCAGGAGATGCTGACCGTCAAGTCCGACGATGTCAAGGGCCGCACCAAGACGTACGAGGCAATCGTGAAGGGCGAGCCGATCGCCGAGCCTGGTGTCCCCGAATCGTTCAAGGTGCTCGTCAAGGAGCTGGAGTCGCTCGCGCTCTCGGTCGAGGTGCTCGACCAGGAGGACAGGACCCTGGCCTTTGGCAAGGAAGAGGACGAGGAGCAAGTCCCGGAACTGGGACGCGGGCTCAGGCTTTAGTCCGACGATCGGGCCGGCCGGGAGGCCGGCCCGGAACAGACGCATATACACGGCGGCGGTCTCCGGACCGCCGCTGTTTGCTAGCCCCCCTTGGGAGAGAGCCTGGGTCTGGCCAACTCTCAGCCTATTCGCACGGGATGGCAATCTCCAGGTGCGTGGGCATTTCGTTCGTGCCGGGATCGTAGAGGTAGCCCGGGCCGCTCATGCCCGTGATGTCAAAGGCGTACAGGCCGCACGCCGTGACTGACCGCTGGAGCCGCCAGCGGCCGGCCGCGTCGCTCGGGGCCGAGGTGCCCGGCCGCGTCGCGCCGTTGGGATAGGTCCATACGCCCGAGACGGCAATCCCCGGCTGTGCGCCGTGATTCTGGTTGTGGACCTTGCCCTGCGCCAGCAGGACGAACTTGCCGTTGGGCTGCCGGCGGTAGCTCAGCGCCCATTTGGAGAGGTGCACCGTTCCCAGCACGCTGACCGTGTTCTGGACCGACTGACTGCCGCAATCGTTGCCGGCGGTCATCGCCACGGTGTAGGTGCCGGGTGCCGTGTAGGTGTGGGCCACGTACTGGCCGCTCCCGGTCCCGCCGTCGCCGAAAGCCCAGGTGTAGCCGATCGGCTCGGAGCCAGAGGCGCTGCCGCTGAACGAGACCATCTCACCGAAGAGGGGCGCCGGCGGGTCCCAGGTGAACGCCGCGCCCTGCCGGCGGCTCGCAGGGTGGCTGCCATGCCTGCGCCGCGGCCGTGGCCTCGAGCGGATGGGCCTGGTACGACTTGTAGAGGGCACCCTGGTTGGGCTGCAGTGGATCGAGAACATACGTCGCCAGGTCTACCTGCACCATGCCCGCCGGGTCATCGACGCGGAACCCGGCGTCCCCGTAGGAGCGCTTGTCGCCCGTGTCGTTGCCGTTCAGGGCCGACTTGTCCAGGTAGTAGTTGGAGATTGTGCCTGACTCGAAGCTGATGTCCAGAGCCGTGACGACGGTGCCGCGGCCGCCGCTTACCTGCTGCCACGTGACGGCGGGTAGGGCCGGAACCGTGTCCGGCATGCCGTCGACCGGAACGCCGCCCGGGGTGTTGTCGTCGTAGTAGGTGGCGGGCGCCATGCCTGTGGCGCTCGGGTCCAGCCAGTCCGACGATTCGCGGATGTAGTCAATGGTGATCGAGGTGCAGGGGTCGAGCTCCAGCCCTTCGGCGTTCACGGAGAGCTGTGTCGCATAGGCGGAGCGGTAGAACCAGATGGCTGCGGCCGTCGAGCCGCCTCCCACCCGTACGGCGCCGTCAATCTCGGGCACGGCCTGGAGCGCATCCGCCAGGTCCTCTTCGGTCAACGTCATGGAGATCGGGAAGATTCCAATCCAGCATGTAACGCCGGCGCGGATCTTCATGCGGTCCAGCACGTCCACGCCGCTGCCGTTCAGCTCCAGCGTCGCGGTCCCCGCCATCACCGACGGGTCCAGGCCGATCACGTAGCTGCCCCCCAGGATCCGGTAGCCCACACCATCCCAGGCGACATAGTCGGCATACCCCGGCGCCACGGTGGGCGAGCGGTAAACGTACACCCATCCCTCCTCGGCCGGGTTGAGGGGGTTGGTCACACGCACCTCGAAGCGGGGATAGGCTTGGGAGGCCGGGTCATCGATCCACTGCGCCGGCGATGCCTGCTCCCCCAGGTCGCCGCCCATGAAGGTCAGCTCATCCACGGCGTCCAGGAGGCCGTTCACCACGGCATACTCCCCCGAGGCGTCCACTTCGTCGAACTGGAAGGGCACCTGCGCCCAGGCGCTGCCACGATAGGAGTAGACGTACAGCTCGGCGAGGGATGCGCCGAGGAAGGCGGGCAGAGCCGCACCGTTCAACGTGACAGGGTCCAGCGTGCGGGTCCAGGCCAAGACCCCCGCCGGCCCGCTCCCGCCGGACGATCCAGAGCCGGCCGCCCGTCCGGCGCTTGCAGCGGCGGGCACCAACAGCACCAGCGCCAGCAGTACTGCCACAGCGGATCCCAGTCTGCGTCCCGTTCTCATCATGGATTGCCTCCGATCGCTCAAAAGAGGTGAGGACCAATTAACGTGCCGGCCAGCAGTATACGACAGAGCAGGCGTGCTGTCAACTTGGCGGCGTGGCGCACTGAAGTGGCCGAGTGCCGCGGGGCGTGTGAGCCGCTCGGTAGCCCGGCTGCGTGCTACTGACTCCCCGCGTCCCCGCGTCTCCGCATCGCCCGAATCATCGCCCGCGGCTCCGTCGCGCCCAGCGTGAGGCTGACCCCGCCGTAGGCCGCGGCGCCGGCGGCGATGCCCACGCCGGCGCGCAGCCAGACGCCTGCTCCGGCCAGCGCCCATCCCGCAGCCAGCAGAACCGCCGCCATCGCCGCCGAAGCCAGCCCCACGCGCGCCAGCGACGAGGCGAGGCGGCGGCCCTCCAGCCCGCCCAGCCGGCGGCGGAGGACCAGGAGCAGGGCGCCCATCTCCAGGGTCGTCGCCAGCGAGTTGGCCAGCGCCAGCCCGCCGTACTGCGGACGGCCGGCCGCCCCGAATGCGGCCATGAAAGCCACGCTGAGCCCGATGTTCAGCGCCATCGCCGCGACGCCAATTGCCACCGGCGTCCGGGTGTCGTGCATGGCATAGAAGGCGCGCACCAGGATCTCGACCGCCGAGTGGGCCGGCAGCCCGAGCGCATACAACGCCAGCGCGCCGGCCACCATCCGTGTCGATTCTTGGGTGAAGGCGCCGCGCTGGAAAACTACCTCCACCAGCGGCGTCCGCAGCAGCACCAATCCGACGGCTGCCGGCAGCGCCAGGTAGAGCACGGCGCGCAGCGTCGCGGCGAGCATCCCGCGCATCTCCAGGAGCTTGCCGCGCGCCACCTGCGCCGAAAGGGTCGGGAATGCCGCCGTCGCCACTGCCTGGGCAAAGACCCCCTGCGGCAGCAGCATCAGCAGCCACGCGTAGTTGAGCGCCGAAAGGCTCCCCGCCGGCAGCCCAGACGCCAGGATCGTGTTGACCAGGAAGTTGAGCTGGACCGCTGCCAGCCCAAGCATGCGCGGCAGCATCAGCCGCCCCACCTCGCGGACGCCGGCATCCCGCAGCCCGAGCGCCGGGGCATAGCGCATCCCTTGCCGCGCCAGCGCCGGGATCTGCACCAGCAGGTGGCCAAGCGAGCCAGCCACCACGCCCACTGCCAGCCCGCGCACATCCATCGACGGCGCAAGGTAGAGCGCGCCGCCGATGATCCCCAAGTTGTAGAGCACCGGCGCGACGGCCGGCAGCAAAAAGTGCTGCCGCGCGTTCAGGATGCCCATGATCACGCCACTCACTCCAAACACGGCCGGAGTGACCAGCATCAGCCGCATCAAGCTCGCCGCAAGCGCCTGCCGCTCTGCGTCAAAGCCCGGAGCGATCACCTCGCGCACCAGCCAGGGGGCCAGCAGCGCCGCGACCGCCGCCAGCGCGACCGTGATCACCAACACCAGGTTGATCACCGCGCTCGCCAGTCGCCACGCGCCCGCGCGGTCGTCCCGCTCCCAATACGTGGCAAAGGTGGGGATAAAGGCCGAGGCAAGCGCTCCCCCGGCAACGATCTGGAAGAGGATGTCGGGCAGCCGGAAGGCCGCCAGGTAGGCGTCCAGGGTGCCGCTCGTGCCGAACTGGTGGCTGATTACCATCTCGCGCAGCAGCCCCAGCGCCCGGCTGACGACAAAGAGCGCCATCACCAGGCCGGCTGCCCGCACTACTTGCGCCGTGTCACCCCCACCCTGCCTCCCCCGTTGCGACAGGGGAGGGGGAACCGAGCCTCCACGCTGCCGCGGCGCGCGGGACTCTTGGGGGGCCTCTTCGCCCTCTCCCTCGCAGGGCGAGGGTTGGGGTGAGGGTGTTTCTGCTTCAGTCGCCCTGGCAGGCCTTTCGGGCGAGCTCACTACGCCTGCACCGCCCGCGCCACCAGCTCGGGCACCTCCGCCTCCTGTTCCGGGAGCACCGTGCGCGGGTCCAGCACCAAGCGGTCGTTCTCGATGCGCGCCACGAGCGCCGGCGTGCCGCCCCGCAGCCGTGCCGCCATCGCATCCGGCCCCATGCCCCCGGCGCCGGCTACCGCCACCAGCCAGGTCGGCAGCGTCTCCCCCGGAAGGCTCCCGCCGCCCACCGTCGAGCGCCCCGGCACCGGCTCGGCCCCGACACCCAGCTCCAGCAGCCGGCGCGTCCAGGCGACGGCCTGCTCCCGCAGACCTTGCTCATCCCGGCCTATCATCCGCCACACCGGCACCTTCTCGGGCGCTTCACCCAGCAGGTAGTGGCGCAGCGTTGCCTGGAGCCCGGCGAGCGTGCCCTTGTCCACCCGCAGCGCCCGCGTCAGCGGAAAGTGCTTGAGCTGCGCGATGAGGTCCGCCTGCCCGAGCACAATTCCCGCCTGCGTCGCGCCCAGCAGCTTGTCGCCGCTGCAGGTCACGAGCGATGCCCCCGCCGCGACACTCTCCTGGATCGTCGGCTCGTGCGCCAGCCCGTAGGCCGCGGTGTCCAGCAGGGTCCCGCTGCCCAGGTCGTCGATCACCAGCAGCTCCTGCTCACGGGCCAGGCCGACCAGCTCGGCGAGCGTTGGCTCGTGGACAAAGCCGCTCAGGCGAAAGTTGCTGTGATGGACGCGCATCAGTGCCACGGTGTCCTGGGTGATCGCCTGCTGAAAGTCGCGCAAATAGGTGCGGTTCGTCGTGCCCACCTCGACCAGCGACGCGCCGCTCTGGCGCATGACGTCGGGGATGCGAAAGCCACCGCCGATCTCGACGAGCTGCCCGCGCGAGATGACGACTTCCATCCGGCGGGCGAATGCCATCAGCACCAGCAGCACGGCCGCGGCGTTGTTGTTGACCACCAACGCCGCCTCGGCGCCCGTCAGCCGGCAGAGCAAGCTCCTCCGCATGGACATAACGCGAGCCGCGGCCGCCCGAGTCCAGGTCGTATTCCAGGTTCGAGTAACCCAGCGCCACCGCGTCCACCGCCGCCCGCGCTTCGGCGCTCAAGGGCGCCCGGCCCAGATTCGTATGGATGATGACGCCGGTGGCGTTGATGACGGGGCGCAGGGTCGGCCGGAGCCGTGCAGCCAGCCGCGTGCCCACTTCTTCGGCCAAGCCGGCAAGTGACGGGGCCGCGTCTCCTGCCCGGATCGAAGCCCGGGCAGCGTCCAGCGCCTCGCGGGCCGCCCCCACGGTCAGTTCATGCCCCCAGCGCTCCGCCAGCCGCGCCACGGCCTCCTCCTGGAGGAGCCGGTCGACGCTTGGCAGCCTGCGCAGTGCCTGGTCAATCTCCATGCGAGCCTTCCTTGTGCGGCTTGCCCCGGAACAGCCTCTGGCAGAGCAGCTCCAGCGCGACAAAGACGAGGGCGATGAAGATGGCGTAGATGAACTTGAACTCGCGGTATTGCTGCAGCCATGCCCACGAGGCCAGGCAGAGCCCGCACCAGGCCGCCTGCCGGAGCGGCCGCCAGCGGTAGTGCCGGAAAGCGTCAGGGGAAAGGAAGCGGCGATTGAGGTAGGCGATGCCCGGGGCCAGTGTGCCGGCTGCGGCCAGCGCCAGCAAGCCGTAGAAGCGGGGGAGGGCTTCGCCCGCAGGGTGTTGCTTGGTTGCGACGTTGTACACTCCCCACCAGCCGCCTACGGCCGCCGGGAGGGCGAGCAGCAGCAGATAGAGCCAGCGCATGGTCTCCTCCTGCTGCCATTATACCCCATGACTTCCCTCCCGACAAAGTTGCGCTCATCGGCGTACCCAGCCGGGCGTCCCCGGCTTGCCGGGATGTGAAGCTTGAGCTACTCCTGCCCGCCGACGTACACGCAGCGCTGTGCCTCGTCTGCAAAGGCAGCAACAAGCGCCAGGTCTGCGTCGAAGAAGTGGTCAGACGGTGCCAGAATGTACCCCCCTTGCCCGCCCGCCTGGTCGAAACATCGTCTCACGGCGCGCCGGGTCTCCTCCGGTGAGCAGCCCCATAGGCTATGGAACTGGTCTAGCCCGCCGATCATGCATACCCGGTCGCCGATGCGCCGTTTCGCCTCTGCCAAGTCCACGTCGCCCCCCATATCCGGTGGCGTGAAGGTCTCCATGGCATCGGGCTGCATGTCGGCAATGGCTTCGAGGATCGGCATCATTCCGCCGCACGTGTGGTACACGATCCGCTGGCCCACCTCGTGCGCGAGGGCGATCAGCGCGCCGTCGTAGGGTGCCACAAAACGGGCAAAGATACGTGGCGAGATCACGGTCGTCGACGCGCTGCCGCCCCCCAACTCCAGAAGATCATAGCGAGCCCCGGAAAGTGACCGGATGTACTCGGCCTTTCGCCGCTGCAGGATGCCGAGCAGCGCATGTACCCAGCCAGGATCGTCGAACGTCTCGAGTATGAGCCGTTCGATGCCTGCCAGGCACGCAGCATCCTGCCAGCAGCCAGGCTGGCCATGCAGGGGAAACGACACAATTGCCCCCCGTACGATCCCCCTCTCGCCGAACTCCCGGGCGGCGCGGTTGACTGCTTCCACATCACACAAAACGGCGGGCGCAAACTCGGCAATCAGGTCGATGTCGGACTTGGCCTTGATCAGAGGCTCCACCTGCCAGGTTGTATGCTCGCCATAAGCGATGCTTGTCGTCAGCGTTCCCCTGGGCGTCGCAACGTGGAAGCGCCGCGTGGGGTAGGCCTGGCCCGGCAGATCCTCGTGCTCGATGCGCCAGTCGTCGCTGACGATCTCTTGGCCCTGCAAATCGGGCATCAGGGGACAGGGCACCAGGCGTTGGCCGCGACCCGGCTTCACCGGCGAGGTCCAGCGGATTGCATCCAGCCCAAAGTGGTCAAAGAACCCGACCTCCGACGCGCAGCCCAGGTACTTGTCTAGGAAGTAGGGCATCAGGTGGTGCGTGGTCGCCGGCACCCGGTCCGGCACGCCACGGTTGAGTGCCGCCCAGCAGCCGCCTACGCGAGGTCCATGCCATCGTTCCCTCTTTCACAGGCTGCCAGGCCCAGCTCCGCAAGCAGCGTGAAGATGCTCACCCGGTTGCACCTCTAGGGCGTACCCTCCTTCGGCGGGGTCAAGCCGGCCCAGTCGCTGCTCTTCGGCCGTCGCTTTGTGCACCCTGCGCATGGGCAGGCCAAAGTCGATCTTGCCCAGCGTCGCACTCTGCCCGTCATTGTAGAAGCGCACGACCAGGCAGCCTTCCTCTTCGCTGCGCTTGAGCGACGTCAGCTCCAGGTGGGCACCCGTCAGAGTCACCAGGCTCAGCGAGGCGGGCAGTGGCCCGTGCCCCGGCGGCACGGGCCGGACGAGCGGGAGGAGTCGAACTCGGCCGCCATACGCGGGATGCCCGCCTCCAACACGTCGCCCGCGTAGGGCAGGAATGCGTAGCGAAAGGTGTGAGTTCCCGGGCATTGGGCGTCCGGGGTCGGACGACATGGCCCCGCCTGCCCAGGTCGCGTCCTCAGGTCGCCGCGCGACAGCTCGCCCACGCCGCGCAGCAGGGTCAACGCCAGTTCGAGGCCACCCT
The DNA here is from genome assembly GCA_963701775.1 of uncultured Chloroflexia bacterium. Taxonomy (GTDB): domain Bacteria; phylum Chloroflexota; class Anaerolineae; order JAAYZQ01; family JAAYZQ01; genus DAOQVR01. Next base: position 101,984 of record CAVPBH010000011.1, on the reverse strand, counting down.
CTCCGGGGACGCCTTCGTGCTCGGGGGAGTCCCTCGCTCAAGATGGCCAGCCCACATTCCCCGTTGTCCGTCCCAAACCAGGTGTGGTGCGGTGCAATGCCGGACGGCGGCTGGCACCATTCGATGCTCACGATTCGGAGTCGGCGCGCGAGATACAATCGTGAACTGGCCGTCCGCGTGAAGGGCTGCGCGGCACGCGCCCGCCGGGAAGAGGAGGCGCAGCCGGTGGTCGCGCGCCTGGTTTTCCACTGTGGAAACGATCTCTAGCGCATGGGCATCCGGCACGCAGCCGCAGCAGTGTCGAGATCGGGAGCGGGACCTGCTGCGCCGAGCGGCTGAGGCCCTCGGGCGCCAGGGACGCCGGCACGCTGTACAGGGTGGCAAGGCGCAGCTCGGCGATCAGCCCGCTGCCGTGACACACCTGGGGTGCACGAGCACTCCTCGAGCACGGCGCCTGGGTCCGGCGCCGAGACCCGACAGAAGTCGTACAGATCGCCGGCGTCTCCCACGTCCTCGACCCGGTGCAGGCCGTGCAGCGTGCGGCCCGTCCTCTTGTCAGTCACGTCGACCAGACCCTGGGCGCCAATCTCGATGCGCAACAGCTCGTTCTCGAGCCAGTTCTCGCCGGTGCGGACGGCAATCGGGACTCGGGGGCCGTCGCGCGCCTCCAGCCGGTAGACCGCGTAGCCGCATGCTGGTACGCGGACGGAGAAGGCAAGGTGGACGGCGGTGTAGGTCGCGGTCTCGTGCACTCGCGTTGCCCCCGGCAGCCGTTCCACTTCCGCGACCAGCCGCGCCGTCGTCTCGCCGCTGCCCGCTGCCCGCTCAGCCAGCCACAGATGGAGCTCAACTCCGGCGTCTGACTCCCGCCACTCGTAGGCTGCCAGGTCCAGCCCGTCGAGCGCCATGGTGCACTCGCGCCAGAACCAGGCTCCGTGAGCGGATGACGGCGGCCGTCAGCGTTCAGGTCCAGCCAGGGGTAGGGCTCGGAGTGGCACGACAGCACCTGTACCGGCTCCTCGCCGCCGTCTGCGCCGGTCACAACGTAGCCGGGGCGGCGCCCAGGCAGCCGAAGGGTCAAATCGACAATCTCGCTCCGCTCCCGGCCAAGGGGGTTGAAGACCAGTAGCGGCAATGAGCCGGGCTCGGGCACGCCGCGCTCGACCTGCCCGGCCAGCGCCTGGAGTGACTCCTCGCGAACCGCATTCCCAATCTGCTCCGCCTGGTCAAACCGGCTCACCATCTCCCGGTGGATGTCGTCGATTCCGCACCCGCAGATGCTGTCGTGGGCCTGGTTCTGAAGCAGCAGCCGCCATGCTTCTCGAAGCTGCGCAGCGGGATAGCGCTGACCTGCGAGCCAAGCCATGGCTGCCAGTGGCTCTGCCTGCCGCTCCAGCAGGCGCTGGATCCGGTGGTTCGCCTGCTTCAGATAGATGCGGCTCGACAGCGTCGAGTAGAGCAGTGCCTGGTAGCGCGACCCTCTCAGCTCACCGCGCACAACCGGCAGGCGGGGCTCGGCTGCCAAGACCGCACGCGCATAGTCCTGGATGCTTCCCTGGCGAACCCGGCAGCCTTCCAGGTGCTCGTTCACATACACAATCAGGCCGGGGAGCGATGCCTGGAGCGGCATATGGTCCGCCCCATTCCAGGCGCCAATGACGAAGGTCGAGGCCTGCGGCCCGAGCTGCCCCGCCAACGCTCGGATCTGTGCCAGGGCCAGCGCGGGGATCCGGCGGTATCCCCCTGGTGTCTCCCCAGAAGGATGGGTAGCCCAGGTTGCCGGCATTCCAGTACCCGCCAGCCTGGTGCAGTGCCAGCACGCGGTCACCGTTGGGCGCCTCCCACCAGAACTCGAGCGTCGGCACCTCCAGGTGATCGCCCAGGCCACGACTGAAAACAAAGGTCTTGATGGAGAAGTCGCGCAGGATCTGCGGCAATTGTGCGGCATGCCCGAAGGTGTCTGGCAGCCAGCTGTCCCTGGTCGTCCCGCCCAGCTCCTTTGCGATCCGGATGCCCAGGAGCAGGTTGCGGATCAGGGCCTCGCCCGAGGCCAGGAACTCGTCGGGCTGCACGTACCAGGGTCGGGCGCTCGACCTGCCGCCCTCGAGAAGGCTGCGCAGGGCGGCTTCGCGCTCGGGGCGCAGTGCCAGGTAGTCCTCTCAGGAATAGATGCCCATCAAGCAGGAAGTGTGCCAGGTTAGGGCGTGTGGCCATGGTGTCGATGGCCGCGTCCATCATCTCGACGAGGCGCAGCCGGAAGGCCTGGAAAGGCCGGTACCACTCGCGGTCCCAGTGCGAGTGGGAAACGACGACGATATCCAGCCCTGCGCCGGGCGCGTGCGCGTCGGTTGCCACTCGCTCTTTCTCCAATCCTTCGGCAGGCGCCTGCGGCACGTCAGGGGCGATCGCCGCTCGGTGTCCTCGTCGAACAGCCGCACGGCACGCTCGTCGAATCGGAGCCACACAAGGATCGCCGATCGAAAGGCGGAGCTGGGGGGGGTGGTGGCCTTGAGCAGGGTGCCGTTGGCGTCCACCGTGAGCAGCGTCTCTTTGCCCATGGGCTCCGAGACATAGACACGCGCCGGCTTGGCAGCGGCGGTGTACTCGGTCTCTACCAAGAGGTCCTCGGGTCTGATCCCAAGTATCAGGTTGCGACGGGGGTGCTGCCGCAGCGGATGGCCGTATTGCTCCGGCACCCGGCAGGAGAACGCCGGCGAATCGAGTGTGTCTTCAGCGGCGATGTATTGGCAGCGGATGCAGTTCATGGCCGGGCTGCCGATAAAGCCGGCTACAAAGACGTTGCTCGGATGCAGGTAGACAGGCCTCGGGCGCGCCCACCTGCTGGATCTGGCCGTGCCTCATCACAACCAGCGTGTCGCCCATCGTCATGGCTTCTGCCTGGTCGTGCGTAACGTAGATGGTCGTCACCCCCAGGTCCTTCTGCAAGCGCTTGAGCTCGGCGCGCATCTCCACGCGCAGCTTGGCGTCCAGGTTCGACAGAGGCTCGTCCATGAGGAATACCTCGGGCTTGCGGACGATGGCCCGGCCCAGCGCGACCCGCTGCATCTGGCCGCCCGATAGCTCGCGCGGCTTGCGGTGCAGCAAGCCAGACGATGTCCAGCGAGCGCCGCCACCTGCTCGACCATGCGCTTGCGCTCTGCCTTCTTCACCCCTCTCGTCCGCAGCGGGAAGGCAATGTTGTCGGCGACCGACTTGTGAGGATAGAGGGCATAGCTCTGGAACACCATGGCGATGTTCCGTTCCCACGGCGGGACGTCGTTGATGACCCTGTCGCCCAGGTAGATGGAGCCATCAGCTCGAGTCCGGCAATCATCCGCAGAAGAGTGGTCTTGCCGCATCCCGAAGGGCCGACCATGACGGTGAGCTGGCTGTCGGCGAAGACGAGCGATGCGCTGTCGACGGCCGTGACGTTGCCGAACCTTTTCGTTACCTCTTCGATCCGCACCTGCGCCATTTGCCCATACCTCTCCAGCGTCGGAGACTAGTACTTGAGGGCACCGGTCGTCAGCCCCTTGAGCACCCACTTCTGAAAGACGAACGATCACGATCACCGGGATCAGCGAAAGCACGATCCCAGCCGATACCCATGCCCACTGGAGCTGGAACTGCTGGCTCAAGCCCAGGATCGCTACTGGCACCGTCTGGGCCTTTGGCAGGCCCATGCTGATTGTGAAAGCGAGCATGAACTCGCCCCATGAGCCGAGAAAGGCGATCACCCCCGCCGCGAAGAGCCCGGGAGCGGCGAGCGGCATGATCACCTGCCGGAAGATCGAAAACGGAGCGTAGCCATCCATCTTGGCGGCATCCTCCAGCTCGAGTGAAGCCAGCGAAGTAGGCGGCCATCAGGAAGGTGCCTAGCGGGATGTTGTAGACGATGTTTGGCAGGATCATCCCTTCCAAGTCGCCGAGCAGCCCAAGTGAGCGCACCAGGATGAACGTCGGCGCGATGGTCACGATCGCGGGGACCATGCCCGCCGCCTGGATTGCGATCAGCGATTGGAACCGGTATTTGAACCTCAGCCGCGCGATCGAGTAGGCCGACAATGAGCAGATGAAGAGCGACCCGGCCGTCACGCAGCTAGAGACGATCAGGCTGTTCTTGATGGCGTTCTGGACGCGGAAGTCAGGCCCAAGGATGATCCGGTAACTCTCCAGCGAAAACCGCCGCGGCCAATACTCGACCGGCAGTGTGAACTCGCTGCCGGGCAGCTTGAACGACGTGATCACGATCCAGTAGAGAGGAAAGAGGCAGTACACGGCGATGGCGGCAAGGACCACCAGCGAAAGGAGGGTGTGAGTCCACTTGGCGCGCGGGCGTTTCACTCCACTCACCTCCTGAAGGCCAGGTGTGGCTGAATTCTCTTGATATAGATGAAGCTCAAGATCATCACCAGCACAAAGGCGACCATGGCATACGCCGATCCGGCGCCGAACTTGACGAACTTGAAGTAGTACTTGTAGGCGAAGGAGCTCAATACGTCCGTCGTCGTGCCCGGACCACCGCCGGTCAGGCCGTAGATGACGTCAAACGCCCGCAGCGCGTCCATCGTCCGGAAGAGCAATATCACCAGGATCGTGGCATCATCATCGGCAGCGTCACGTGCCAGAAGCGCATCCAGGCACGCGCCCCGTCCATCTTGGCTGCGTCGTGCAGGTGATCGGGTACCCCAGCCAACCCAGCCATGAGAAAGATGGCGGTAATGGCCGAGGCGTTCCATACCTGTGCCGAGGATCACGCTCATGGTCGCCAGGTGTGGGTCCGCCAGGAAGAGAGGCGGCTTGTCGACCAGCCCTAGCCTTGGTCAGAAGGTCGCCGATCAGTCCCACATCGGTGTTGTACAGCCACTTCCACATGGAGGCCTGGATTATCTGCGGGATTGCCCAGGGTATGATGATGATCGCGCGCAGCACCCCGCGCAGCTTGGGAATCACCCAGAAGGTAGCCATGGCCAATCCCATTCCGATCCAGAACTGTAGGAATACCGACGACACCGTGAAGATGAGTGTGAAGCGCAGCGAAGACCAGAACTGGCTCGCTGCGCAGCACGTCCTGGTAGTTCTTCAGCCCGATAAAGGGCGCCTCCAGCCACCTGGTCGAGTGATCCAGGTGGAAAAAGCTGTATATGACGGTCTGCACGATCGGGTAGTACAAGAAGATCAGCAGCCCGGCGAACGCCGGGACAAGGAACAGAGCGGCGATCGCCGGCTCCCGCAGGCCGATTCTCGATCTCACGTAACTCCCTCGCGCTCGGAAACTTGCCGGGCAGAAAGGGCGGGCTTTGAGGCTCCAGGCTGTGCCCGCTGGCCCCAAAGCCCGCTGGTCACACGTCTACTGTGACTCTACCTCGTCGATCCCTCACACAGGCATCGTCGAGAGCCTGCTGCACCGGCTTGATGCCGGTGAGCGCGGAGTGAATCTCCTCCTGGAGAATGGTCGATACTTCTGCATAGTTGCTGCTCGGCGGCCGGTTCATCGCCGACGAAAGGATGGCACCGATGGCGCCCGAGTTGGCGTTGGCTTCCTGGATGTCCGCGATCGTCATACAGCCCCTTGTAGTACTGCACCGGGCCCCAGGCGATGGCAAACGCCTTCTGAACTTCCATGCCTGGCGATTACGTCCATCACCTTCAGCGCTTCGTCCATGTTGTCGGTAAACGGGTTGACGGCAAAGGCAAAGCCGCCCGTGATGCCCGAGCTTGCGCCCGCCTGGCTGGGCAGGCGGCGGAATGAGCCCCCACTTGCCGGCAATCGCGGATTTCTCCGGGGTTGTCCAGCCAATTGACCATGTCCGCGTTGCTGTACAGGAAGAGCCCGTTGCCACCGGCAAACCGAGTGCGGGCCTCTTCCTGGCGTCCACGCAGTTGTCTCTGCGGGCGACATCCCGGTCTCCAGGGCATTGACCAGGTACTCGACTGGCTGCCGACACCCTCCGGCGAGTTGACTGCGCACTTGCCGGCATCGTCAAAGTACTTGCCCCCGAAGCCGTACAGCATCGAGGCCCACACCATCACCAGCGCCTCGTCCTTGGCGCCCGGCCACAGGAACCCCGACATGTCCGGGTTGGCCGCCATGACCTTCTCCGCGATCGCGGTCAGGTCGTCGAATGTCTCGGGCGGCTGCAAACCCGGCCTGCTCCACCAGGTCCTTCCGGTAGAAGAGGCCGCTCAGGCTGCCCCAGAAGGGCACGCCCGAGCCATTGGCCGTCGTAGGAGAAGACGTCGAGGCCTCATGGCTCGAGGTTCGCCAGCTCCGGTACCTTGTCGTTCAGGGGGACTGCCCAGCCCGCCTTGCCGAATTCCTTCACCCACGGCGTGTCCATGCCATAGATGTCCACGGTGGGATCCTCGGCTGAGATCAGTCAAATGGCGAGGGCATCGTGCCAAGCGTTCATCGAGTCGGGCACAGGTTGAGCTGCACGTCGATGTTGGGGTACTTGGCAGCCACTGCCTGACGAATGGCGTCGAAGGGCGCCTGGGCCGGGCCGCGCAACGACATGCGCAGGAAGCGCCCGTAAGCCAGCGCGATTCGTCAACCTCGACGGGTACTTCCTTCTTCAACTTCGACTACCTTCGTAACTTCCACCGGGACCTGCACATGGTTCTTTTCGACCTCCACGGTCTGGAGGACGGTGACCGTCTTGGGGACTCCTCCACGGTCTGAAGGAATAGTTTCGGGGGGTCGCGCCGCAGCCGGCCAGCCCCACGACCATGGCCAAGACGAGAACGGCAAACATAGATTGCTTCGCAAACATGGTATTCCCCTCCTTGGAATGCAGACGAATGTCGGCTGACTTTGGTTGGTCAAAGCCAACCACTGCGAGGAAGATGAAGAGTCGATGTCTGCTACCCTCCTTTCTGCGGCAGGGCCTTCGCCGCAGTACCGGCCTGCCTGCACTGGCTGCCCGTCAAGAACAGGAGCTGCCAAGCTGATATAACAAGCCACAGACAGAGTATATCATTGCCCCCGCTTCCTGTCAACTCGTACTGTCATCATTGCGCCTCAGCTCCTCCTCCGTCTAGACGCCCCTGCCCGGGCGTCTACGCCCGGCCTAGCGAGGGAAACATGCATATCGAGCGCATCGTCGTCCGCGAGACCAACTGCTACCTGCTGCGCGGTGCGGAGGGGACGATCCTGATCGATCCCGGCCCACCACGCAGCGCGTCGCTCGTCACCGCCGGCGCGGCCCAGGCGGGCATCGCTCCCGAGGAGATCGACCTCATCCTGGTCACCCACGGGCACCTGGATCACTTTGGAGGTGTGCCGGCGGTCAAGGCATGGTGCCGGGCACCCGTCGCCGCCTTTCGCGGCGAGCCGGCCTTCACCCAGGTGCGCCGAAACGCCCTCCCGCCGGGCCAAACCGCTGCGCGGTGACCTGATCCGGCGGGCCTATCTGCACTTCGCTCCGGCCTCTGTCCTACACCCCGTTGGAGGCCGACGTCCTGCTCGACGAGGGCGCCGACCTCTCATCCTATGGTGTCGAGGCGCAGGTCGTGCGCGTGCCCGGCCATGCCCCGGGCTCGCTGGCGGTCCTCACGCCCGACGGCGATGCCTTCGTCGGCGATCTCTTTGTCAACTACACTGTGCCCAGCCGACCGATCTACATCTCCGACCGGAAAGCCTGGGAGCAGAGCTACCGGCGCATCCAGGCGCTCCAGCCGCGCACAGTCTATCCCGGCCACGGGGAGCCCTTCCCCGGCGACGCGCTCTCGCACATTTATCCCGCCCGCTTCCAGTTCCGCTGGTGGGTTGGTAGGGTGGGTTCTCGCTGCCCTGCACCAGATCACTTGGAGACTCCATGCCCGACAATATCAAGGTCATGCTCAGTACCTTCGCCCTGCTCTTCATCGCCGAGCTGGGGGACAAGACGCAGCTCGCCGTCATCACCATGACGGCCAAGCACAAGGCGCCGCTGTGGGTTTTCCTGGGCGCGTCCGCTGCCCTGATCGTCGTCACGGGTCTGGGGGTGGTGGGGGGCGAGCTGCTCACGCGCGTCGTCCCGACGAACATCCTGCACAAGATCGCCGCGGTGGGGTTCGTCGTGATGGGCGTGCTGATGTGGTTTGAGATATTATGAGACCTGGCAGGTCTTCAAGACCTGTCAGGTCTACCTGGGGCTACCCCTCCAGCCGCGCGTACTCCTCCTCGATCACGCTCTCTTCCAGCTTCTTGAAGAGCGGCGCCGGCTTGCGCAGCGCCTGCCCACCCTCCAGCCGGCTCGGCGCCCACTGACCCACGGCGCCCGCCGGGTCATACGTCAGCGCCTGGTGGCTGCGCTCCTTCTCCTGCACGTCGACGACGCGCTGCGTGCCGAAGAGCTGCCCGTCGTAGCCCAGGTACTCGTGCAGCCGCTGCGCCGTGTGCGGCAGGAACGGGCGCCAGCAGCGTCTTCAGGTTGTCCACGACTCGCAGGATGACGTACACGCGTCGTCGCCGCCGCCTGCCGGTCCGCCTTGATCTGGAACCAGGGCGCCTTGCGGTCCAGGTAGCCGTTCGCCTCCCGGGCCAGCGCCATCGCCTCGCCCAGCGCCGCCCGGAACTTGCAGCCGGCGTACAGGTCGCCGATGGCCGCGAAGGCCGCCCTCGCGCGCGCCAGCAGCTCCCGGTCCGCCGTCGTCCAGCGGCGCCCGGCTCCGGCACTCGGCCGTCGAACTGCTTGTAGGCAAAGCTGAGCATCCGGTTGGCCAGGTTGCCCCACGTCGCCACCAGCTCGTTGTTGTTCCGCTCCACGAACTCCTCCCACGAGAACTCGGTGTCGCGCGTCTCGGGCGCCGTCGCCGTCAGGTAGTAGCGCAGCGGGTCGGGGTCGTAGCGGCTCAGGAAGTAGGGCACGTCCACACGGCCCGCCGCGGCTCTTGGAGAATTTCCTCCCCTTGAAGTTCATGAACTCGTTGGCCGGCACGTCGTAGGGCAGGTTCAGGCGCCTGCGGGTCGTCGCCGTAGAGCTGCCCAGACGCCATCAGCTCGGCCGGCCAGATGACGGTGTGGAACGGGATGTTGTCCTTGCCGATGAAGTAGTAGGTCTGCGGCCTCCGGGTCGTACCACCACTCCTTCCACGCCTCGGGCTGCCCTGGTTGGCCGCCCACTCGATGCTCGCCGAGAAGTAGCCGATCACCGCCTCGAACCAGACGTACAGGCACTTGCCCTCGTAGCCGGGCAGCGGAACCGGGATGCCCCAGTCGATGTCGCGGGTGATGGGCCGGCCGCGCAGCCCGTCGCTTCACATAGTTGCGCGCAAAGTTGAGCACGTTGGGCCGCCAGTGCTCCTTGTCCGCTGCTCAGCCATTCCTCCAGCTCGTCGCTCAGCTTGGCCAGGTCGAGGAAAAAGTGCTCCGTCTCGCGCAGCTCCAGGCGTGTCGCCGCTGGCCTTGCTGCGCGGGTTGATCAGCTCCGTCGGCTCCAGCAGCTTGCCGCAGTTGTCGCACTGGTCGCCGCGCGCGTCGGCAAAGCCGCAGATGCGGGCAGGTGCCCTCCACGTAGCGGTCGGGCAGGAAGCGCCGCTCCCTCGGGCTGTAGAGCTGCTGCTGCACCTCCCGGTACAGGTAGCCTTTCTCGAGGAGCTTTAGGAAGATATCCTGGGCGATCCGAGCGTGGTTCTCGGTGTCGGTGTGGGTGAAGAGATCGAAGGTCAGCCCGATCTGCTGGTAGGTCTCCAGGAAGGTCTGGTGGTAGCGCTCAAAGATGCGCGCGGCGCGACGCCTTCCGCGTCGGCGCGGACGGTTATGGGGGTGCCGTGGGCGTCCGAGCCGGAGACCATCAGCACGTCGTTGCCGGCCAGCCGGTGGTAGCGGGCAAAGATGTCGGGCGGCAGGTAGGCTCCCGCCAGGTGGCCGATATGTTGGAAGCCGTTGGCGTAGGGCCAGGCCACGCCGATCAAGATCTTTGGGCCATCGAATTCCTCCTTTGTGGCGGGTAAGAAACCCACCCTACGAAAGAGGGCGAGGAGTCCCCTCGCCCTCGAACGCTCGGCAGGGCCGCAGGCAGGCGCGCGCCCGCGCGGCCGGAGACTCAAGGGCAGGTGGGTTTCATCTGGGGCGAGCCCCCATACCCCCCTTGGCCGCCGACGACTGGCGGACGGTGGCATTCGTTGCGAGCCAGTCCTCAAGCTCATCCAGGTACTCCATCAGCGCCTCGAGTGTAGGACCTGCCGGGGTCCTTTCCCCTTCGCGTGTGGTCGCGCTCGGACTTTCACAAATCGTACCACATACCTGCGAAAAAGGCAACTTGCGCAGCCGGCTCCTGGCCCGGCTTCTGCCGTGTGCGTGCACGCGCTCTGTGGGCATAGCCCGCTTTCCTTGATTGCGCAATCCGGAGGTCCAGAATGCATCGAGCCGCACGCCGGCGCGGAGGTCGCCGAGCGTCAGCCCGATCTTGTAACGTGACATGTAACGTTCATGTGGCTATACTATAACAGGATCACCCTAGATCAGGTCGACCAAGGTGGAACGCGGACGTGGCTTTGGCCACACGCGAGAGATCAAAGAGGAGGGAGTATAACATGAAGACGAATCGATTGCGCCGTCGAAGCGTCTCTCTGACGGCCGTCATCTTGGCCCTGGTGTGCAGCCTCTTCCCGCAGGTGCTGGGCCTGCGGATGCCCATCGCGCTGGCGGCGAACCCGGCGCCGGTGCAGACCTTTTACGTCACGCTGCCCGAGGCCGACGCGCTGACGGTGCTGTACTCCATCAATTCCGACGCCCGATCCCCGATTGTCACCTACTTCTCCATCGCCATAGGCGTGAACGGCACCTATGTCTACTACGACCAGTGGGAGAACGGGTACGACTCGGACATCGCCAACCCGACCAACCTGTACAGTATTGCCAACCCTGGCGGCACGCAGGTCTGGGGCAACGGCAAGGCTTCGGACGGCTGCGCGCCCAACAAGAACGGTACGGACATCACCTGCACCGACGGAAACGATACCTTTGTCGCCGGCGACATCGTGATCCCCAGCAGCCAGGTGGTGGTGCCCAGGAACCAGAACACGCTCTACTTCGACGGCAAGGACAAGGTCGGCGCCAGCAGCTCGATCTCCATGGCGCGCGCCACCTGGGCTGCCACCCCGGGAACCGTGAACGCCTTCGCCCACGAGATGTACTCGACGGCCGAGTGGGGCACGGCCTATGAGGCCCCCATCGGCTGCAACACGGCCAACTCCTCGCCGATGTTCGAGTACAGCGCGCTGGCGATCATGGCAGCCCAGAACGGCACGCAGGTGCAGATCGACGCCGACGCCGACGGCGCCTACGAGACGACGGTGACATTGAACGAAGCCGGCACCTACCTGGAGGGCTATCACAATTGGGCCTCCGGCTGTGACTACCTGCGCCAGGGCGCGCGGGTCCAGTCCGACAAGCCGATCCAGGTCGTGCTCCTCACCGGCGACATCGGCGGTAGCTGGGGCTCGCGCGACATGAACCTGCTGCCGGTCAGCGCCTACGGCACCAGCTATTGGAGCCCGGTGGGGGTGGACACGTCCAACTCTGGCCCGACCCGCATCTTCCTCTACAACCCGAGCACCAACGGCAGTATCTACGTGACGTGCGAGCGGTCTGGAGTGGCCAACACACGCCTTGGGCCGCTTGCCGCCCGCGGGACAGCCACCATCGACCTGATCAACAACCAGGGGGCGCGCTGCTTCGCCTCCGATGTGAACCAAGCCCCGACCGGCCTGCCGATCTTTGCCATCGGCACGGTCGATGCGCTCGCCAATACCTATGATTGGAGCTTCACCCTCTACCCCGATGCCTACCTCTCTACCGAGGCGCTCGTCGGGCTCGGCCTCGGTCGCGACCCTACGTCCGCCACCAGCCAGACGCAGAACGCCGGCCCGCTGTGGGTGACGGCGGCGTGCACCTCGGGCAGCACCTACGTCTACGTGGACTGGAACAATGACAACACGCCAGACAAGGTGGACCTCAACGGAGACGGAGACACCTTGGACACTGTAGACGGTATCAGCGAAGGCTCGTCAGACCTTGGCATGTCGATCACCCGTCTCAAATCCGTGCGCCTCTTCGAGCCCGGCCTGGACAATGAGCCGTACGACCAGAGCGGCGCGCGGGTCTGGAGCCGCACGGCATCCGGCCAGGGCCGCGGCGGCACCCCCGGGCTGCAACCTGGCGCTGGCCTGGGGCCAGGATCCCCAGACAGCCAGCACCGGTGCGCCGGCCCTGGATGTGGGCACCTCGATCCCGCCGCTGCGCCTCATCGAGGGCACCAAGAGCCTGGAGCTCAAGACCGACAGCGACGGCGACGGCGTGCTCAGCCCGGGCGATGTCGCCACCTATAACATCACGGTCAAGAACACCGGCTCGGGCGCTGTGGGCAATCGTCTACGTCTACGACGCGGCGTGCCTCTCCGGACAAGACGGACTACAAGGCCCTCTCCACGGCGAAGGACACGGTGCAGCGGCTGGGCGACCATCCCGGATGACGGCTCCGGAACCGCCTTCCCGCTGGACGTGACGGGTGGTGTCCTGCTGGGGAACCTGGCTGCGAGCACGACCTTCTACGTCCGGTTCGACGTCACGCTGAAGAACATCGATGTCGCAGGCGTCTACGAAGAGATCAAGAACTGCGACATCGCCTACACGGGCGGCGGCACGTGCAGAGCTGCACCACCAACCTGGTGGCGTCCAACGATTGGGGCGACCTGCCCGACACCTACGGCACATCGCTGGCCGCGAACGGCCCGCGCCACTCCCTGTCCGCGTCTGGCTGAAGCTGGGCGCCGCGCATCGACCGCGACCTGCAGGGCCAGCCCACCGCCGGCGCCGACGGCGATGACCTGAACCGGACAGACGACGAAGACGGCATCGTGATCGCCGGCAGCCAGCCCGACTGGCAGAACGGCACCTCGGGCAAGGTCAGCGTGACGGTGGCGAATGGGCCCGGCTGCCTGAACGGGTGGCTGGACTTTACCAACGACGCCGGCGCCGCGCCGCCCGCAGCCGACGGCAACTTTACCAAGGCCGCCGGTGGCTACGACACCTATTCCACCTACTCCGAGCATATCATCCAGAACGTAAAGGTGAGTACCGGGACGGCCCAGCTCTCGGTGACGCTGCCGCCGGGCACGGCGTCGGGCAACCTCTACCTCCGCTTCCGGCTCAGCCCGACCGACGGCGGTGGCAACTGCACGGTCGCTGTTGCGCCCACCGGCTACGTGGCCGGCGGAGAGGTGGAGGACTATGTCGTCAAGCCCGCCGACCTCCTGGTCACCAAGACGGATGGCAAGACCACGGCCACCTCGCCCGGCACGATCCAATACACATTGACCATCAGCAACGTCGGCACCGGCTTGGCCACCGGCGTGACGCTGGCCGATACGATCGGCGCCAACCTCTCCTACACCAGCTCCACGTGCCCCGGCAGCCCGACCATCGTTGGGTCCACCTATACCTGGGCCCTCGCGGACCTGGCGGCCGGCGCCAGCACGAGCTGCACGGTGACGGTCGCCGTTGCGGGCGGCGCTGGCTGACGGCGCTAACCTTGACCAACTACGCCCGCGCCGACACGACGGCCTTCGAGGTGAGCGTGGCCAACAACGAGGCCTCCGACATCGACACCGTCCTGAACACCTCGCGCCGAACCTGTACGTGACAAAGAGCGATGGTGCCAGACGCAGGTCCTGGCCGGCAGCACGATCGTCTACACCATCTCCTACGGGAACTCGGCACATGCCACGGCTGCGAGCCACGGGCGTCGTGGTCGCGGACATGCTGCCGGACGATGTCGCCTACAGTCCTCCGAACCCGTGGCCGACTACAACGTCAGCGGCCGTACCATCACCTGGACGATCGCCAGACCTGGCTGCGGGCGGAACCGGCTCCATCCAGGTCACCGTCACCGCCAACTCGCGACCTGTTGCGTGGCGCGGTGGTCCTGAACCACGCGAGCATCGGCGCAGCGAGACCGACCACGACCTCTCGGACAACTCCGCCATCGACAGCGACACGGTCGTCGCGCCCTATCTCCTGCTGGAAAAGAGCGTCACGCCCGCGGCGCCTGGGGGCGGCCCGCTCACCTACCGCATCCGCTGGGAGAACAACAGCGAGACGATGGCCTACAACGCTACCATCGCCGATACCTTGCCGGCCAACACAACCCTGGTCGCCGGCAGCATCTCGGATGGGGGGACCTATAGCGGCTGGCACGATCACCTGGGACCTGGGTGACGTGGCGGCCGGTGCCAGCGGCACCGTCAGCTTCCAGGTGACGGTAGGTTCCGGCGCGGGTGGGGCCACGCAGACGGCGCCCACCCTCTCTACGGAACCGGGCACCGGCAGCGTGACCGTGGTCAGCAAGACGTCGCAGTACTCCTCGCTGCCCTGGTGCGATTCCGTGTACAATGTGAAGTGCCTCACCTACCGCGGGCTGTACAACGCCTTTGATAGCACGGCGCCTGTCGGCTGGAACGAGAACCCACGCGGCGGCGCTGCCTTTGACGACTCGACCTGGGCGCAGCCGTTCGCTGCCACGATCGAGATCCCTCTGGCTGCCGCCGTCGACGCTCGACCCGAACGCAGAGTGGACTTCGCGCAAGGCGGAGGGCGTGACACACGCCCAACTACAGCTTCTTCCGGCAGGCCTTCTGCCTGCCGCTGAACGCCACCAGCCGCAGCGCCACCCTCACCATCTCCGGGGACGACAAGTCGGCCGCTTACCTGAACGGCGTCTACCTGGGCGAGCACACCAGCGCAAGCTCCTCCTCCACGTGGGACGCGAGCGGCGGCGTGCAGTCCGGCATCAATATCCTGGCCGTGCGGCTCCTGAACAACACCCACAACGGCCACCCATTCCCGGACTGCCCGGGGTGCGACCACAGCGGGCTGCTCTTCAAGCTCCAGGCGAGCTACGGCAGCCTGCGTCCCTTTGCCTCCGCCCCGGCGACGACCCTGGAAGATCAGTTGGTCACCTTCATGGCGGATGAGACCGCCCTGGGCGGCCGCAAGCCGTTCACCTACAAGTTCGATTTCGGCGATGGCACAGTCGTCGACTTTCAGTGACTTCGACCAGTCAGGCGCACACCTACGCCAACCCCGGCACGTACGTGGCCACGGTGACGGCGCGTGCCCAGTATGGCTGCACCGGCACCGACCAGGTCACGATCACGGTCCTGCCGGCCGGCAGCAACCTGCTCGCCAACGCGGCGAGCACCACATACTACAACAAGGAGACGGGCGGCGTCTCCTACACCGGCCAGACCGGCGCCGGCAGCCTCCTGGCCGGCACGGTCGGCGACCGGATCTGGCTGGACGAGGACGGCGACGGTATCCAGGATGCCGGGGAAGCCGGCATTGCCAACGTCAAGGTCACGCTCACCAACGGATCGCAGACCTACATCACCTATACCGATGCCAACGGCAATTACGTCTTCTCGAACGTGCCCGTCGGCAGCTACACCGTGAGCGTAGACCCGAGCGTCGATGCCGGCCGGCTGGCGGCCAACCCCACCTACGACGAGGACGGCACCGGGACGGCGAATAGCTCGTCTGTGACGGTGACGGCGGGTGCGGAGCACATGACGGCCGACTTTGGCTACAACTGGGCACCGTCATCCGACGTGACGGGCAATACGGGCACGGGCGCCATCGGCGACCGCGTCTGGATCGATGCCGACGGCGACGGCGTGCAGGACGCCGAGGAGATGGGGCTCAGCAACGTGACCGTCGAGCTGGTCACCGCCGGTGCCGACGGCTTCTTCGGCACGGCCGATGACGTGGTCGCCGCGACGGCGACGACCAACGCGACCGGCAACTACATCTTTGACGGGCTATCGGCGGGCGCCTACGTGGTGCGCATCCCGACCGCCCCGACCGGCTACACGCTCACCGGCGATCCCGACCAACCGGGCACGGCGTGCACTTCCTGCGATGGCAAGACGACCACGCCCATCCTGCTCGGCCCCGGGGACGTGTACGTCAACGCCGACCTGGGCTACATGCCCAACACGGATGTGGGAGCGACCATCGGAGCCCGGGTGTGGCTGGATTCGGACGGAAGCGCTGGGGTCAGCGGCACCGACACGGGCATCGCCGGTGTGACGGTGGCGCTGATCAAGGACGTCAACGGCGACGGCATCTACCAGCCGGGCACCGATCTGGTTGTCGCCACCGACGTCACCGACGCCAACGGCTACTATCTGTTCACTGGTGTGCCTGTCGCCGACGGCACGGGCACCGATGACTACCTGGTCTGGGTGAACGACACCGCCAACGTGCTGGCCGGCCTGACGCCGACCTATGATGTCAACGGCATCGCCACGGCCAACATCAGCGCGGTCACCGATCTGGCGCCTGGAGGTAACCAGGCGCAGGACTTTGCCTACGCGCCACCCGGACAGGCGCTCGGCGAGGGGCTGATCGGCGACACGATCTTCCTGGACCTGGACGGCAGCAACAGCTACTCCGCCGGCGAGGGGCTGGAGGGTGTCACCGTCCGCCTGTACGATGCGGGCGGGCGGATAGTGGCGGAGACAACGACCGACGAGAACGGGAGCTACGCATTTGCCAATCTTGCGGCCGGCAACTACGTCGTGAAGGTCGCCACTGCGACGCTGCCGGCCGGCCTGACCAACACGGTCGATCCGGACGGCGGGACTGCGAGCGAATCCGCCGTGACCCTGGCTGCCGGCCAGGTCAACCTGGGACAGGACTTGGGCTACCGGGGCACCAACACTGTGTCGGGCACGATCTGGACAGACGCAGACGCCGACGGCTTCATGGACACCTCGGAAACCGGCTGGCTGGCGGGCGTGACCGTCGTGCTCCGCGACGCCAGCGGCAACATCGTGGCGACCACCACGACCGATGCGTCCGGCAACTACACCTTCGGCTATTTGCCCGACGGCACCTACACGGTGGACGTCACCGACGAGGCCAACGTGCTCGACGGCTACTGGCATTCGCTGGGGACGTCGAACACGGACGGCCACAGCCAGTCCGACCCGACTGACGGTGACTCTCACCGGCAGCACGACCGTCAACTACGCCGACTTTGGCTACTACCGGCAGCCGGGCAGTCTCGGCAACTGGGTGTGGGACGACGCCGACAAGGATGGTATCCAGGATGCGGGCGAGGCAGGAATCGCCAATGTCGAGGTCACCCTGACGATCACCTGGCCCGGCGGCACAGGTACGACAACCATCAAGACCAAGACCGGCTCCGATGGGTCCTACTCCTTCGGCAACCTGCTCCTGGACGAGAACTATGACGGGGCCGGCACGGGTGAGCCGTCGTACACCATCGCAGTGACCCCGCCGGCGAACATGGTTGCTTCTCCCGCCGGCCAGTGGCACCGACCGCGGCCTGGACTCGGGCCTCGCATCGGGCGAAACGGTCGTGGCCACAGAGGGGTACTCGAACGGCACATACGACTATGGCTTCTACGCGAGCCCGACCAGCGTGACGCTGAAATGGTTCAGGGCGCTGGCGCGGCCCGGCTATATCAAGGTGGGGTGGGAAACAGCGCAGGAGACCGACAACCTGGGCTTTAACCTGTACCGCTCCCTGACGCGCAAGGGTCCGAAGACCAAGCTGAACGCCGAGCTAATCCCCACCAAGGTGCCGCCGGGCAGCCCCTTCGGTGCGGTCTACAGCTACCGGGATACGACCGTCGAGCCGGGCAAGCGCTACTTCTACTGGCTGGAAAGCGTCGACCTCAATGGGGTGACGGCGCTCTACGGGCCGGCTGCGGCGCGAACCTACTAGGGCACCTTCCGTGGCGCCGGACCGGCCGGTGCCGTGACCACCTCTCGGGGCGGAACCGGGCTCCTGTCTCATGTCCGGTTCCGCCCAGGTTGGGCTCCGGCCCTGTCACTGAGCGCAGCTTACGGCCTCGACCGCAAAGCGAGCCCTCAGGCTGAACCCTCCCTCGTCGCTTTCAGCGCCCCTCATCCCATCAGCGGTTCAGTTGCCCGCCGCCGCCAACCGTGCTACAATCTCCCCCCAAGGAGACCCCATGCAAGGCTTGCTTTCGCTGCTCATGTTCCTGCCTTTCGTCGCCCTCGTCGCCGTCGCCAACCTGGGCGAGCGGTACCCCTGGGCACGCAACACCACGTACGCGCTCCTGATCCTGGCCGACCTGGCCCTCCTGGGCAGCTCGGCGCTTGCCCTCCTGGGCGCGGCCATGCAGGTTCTCGATCCCGAGATAGCCTCGGCTGCGGGGCTGGAATTCAACCTGTGGGGCCTGACCGCTGTTCTCTTCGGCACCGGCCTCCTGGCAGCGCTGCCGTTGATCCCGGCGGTGCGCCGCGGGCTCGCGCGCATCCTGCCTATCGATCCCGCGTCGATCGTCCACATGACCGCCCTGGCCTTTGCCGTCTACGAGGTGGGCCTGACCCTGGGGCAGATGGCCCTCATCGGCGACCTCTCCAACCTAGCCGAGGCCGAGATGTCGCTGACGATCTGGGACGTCCTCCTCTCTGGGCTTCCGCTCCTGCTCCTGGCCCTGGCCGGCGTTGGCCTGTTTGTCCGGCGGAGCGGTGTTCAGGTCATGGAGCGCCTGGGTCTGTCACTTGATCCGCCTAGCTGGAAGCATCTCCTGCTGGCCGTTGCCCTGGTCGCGCTGCTGCTCGCTTTTGACTATGGTGTGAACGCGGCCTGGTCGGCGCTTGACCCGGCCGGCTACCAGGCACTGAGCGACGTGACCGACCAGCTCTTTGGCGGACTGATGAGCGTCGGCGGCGCCATCGTGCTCGGCCTGTCGGCCGGCATCAGCGAGGAGCTTCTCTTCCGCGGCGCGCTCCAGCCCAAGCTCGGGCTCGTGCTGTCGGCTGCCCTCTTTGCGGTCGGACACCTCCAGTATGGCTTCACCGTTGCCATGCTGGAGGTCTTTGTCATCGGCTTGGTGCTCGGCCTGGTGCGCAAGCGCGCCAACACCACGACGGCCATCCTGATCCATGCCGGCTACAACGCCGCCGGCGTGCTGCTCGGCCTGCTGAAGCCGTAGGCACGCCCCCTGGATCGCGGCAGGAACTGGGCACGGAACTCTGGGGATCAGGACTTCGCGAGCGCCTACGGCGCCTGGGCATCCACCGCGGCGCCCAGGCCGTCCAGAAGCCGCGCCGCCGCAAGGCGATCGAGGACCTCGTCCCCGGCCAAGTCCTGACCAACCGCCAGGGCTCCTTCTTTCTCCACACGGAATCGCACGCAGCCGAGCACTTGCACGGCGCGCACCGCCTGGGCGACCTCCTGGCCCACCTGCCCCACGTCACCGCCCGGCTGGCGCGCGACGAGCGGCTGGCGCTCGTCGATCCGGCGCGCATCGCCTTCATCGACACCGAGACGACGGGGCTGGCGGGCGGCACCGGCACCTACGTCTTTCTCGTCGGCGTCGGCGCCTTTGAGGAAGGCGCCTTCACCCTCCGGCAGTTCTTCATGCGCGACTACCACGAGGAGCCGGCGCAGCTTGAGGCCCTGGGCGAGCTGCTCGACGGCTACGAGGCGGTCGTCAGCTTCAACGGCAAGCAGTTCGATATGCCGCTCCTGGACACGCGCTTCGTCATGGCCCGCCAGGCCGCCGCGCCTCTCCGGCGCCCCGCACCTCGATCTGCTGCCGACGTCGCGCACCTTCTGGAGGCATCGCCTGGAGTCGTGTGCCCTCTCGTCGCTGGAGGTGGAGGTGCTGGGCGTGCGGCGCGAGCAGGAAGACGTGCCCGGCTGGCTGATCCCCGGCCTCTACGTCGACTATGCCCGGACCGGCGACGCGCGCGAGATGCCGCGCATCTTTTACCACAACGCCCAGGACATCCTGTCGCTGGTCACCCTGGCCGCGCACCAGAGCGCCCTGCTGACTTCTCCCCTCCCGCCACCGGACGAGGTGCCGGGCGAGGACCTGTATGGCCTGGGCCGCTTCCTGCACGACCAGGGCGAGGAGGAGCGCGCCGAGGCAGCCTTCGCCCTGGCCGCCCGCACGAGCCGCTCGCGCGAGGTGCAAGAGGCGTCGAGGCGTGACCTGGCCTTCCTGCTCAAGCGGCAGCAGCGCCGCGAGGAGGCGCTTGTCTGGTGGCGGGAGCTGGCCGAGGTGGCCGGGGCGGTGTATGCCTGCGAGGAGCTGGCCAAGCACTACGAGTGGCACGACGCCGACCTGCCGCAGGCCCTGGCCTGGACGGAGCGCGCGCTGGCGTTGGCCCAGGCCGGCCCGCCGGGCCCCAAGCGCACCGAAACCCTTGCCGGGTTGGAGCACCGGCGGGCGAGGCTGCGGCTGAAGGTAGGGAGCTCGACGGGCGATACCCCCGACGTGTGACGGCGCGGGGCGGGTATGGAGACCTGCCCCACAGCAGCGGACGGAATCCGCGCGGAGCGCCCGGTGGACGTTCCCACGGGGGACCGTGGGAACGAGGCGAATGACCTTGTAGGCCTGATGTCTTCAGCTACAGACCGAACTCGCCGGTGTCGACCCACTCGTTCTTCAGGAGCGACCACCAGTCCACGGCCAGACCCTTCAGAACGTACTCGTACGGCAGCCAGCCATAGCCGGCCTCGCCCCACTCCGTCCCCCACGAATTCCGCACCAGGATCGCCCCGGTCGTCTCCCGGCCGCCCACGTTGGTGTTCTGGATCGGCAGCTTGTCGTCGTAGCCGACCGCCACCACCGCGTGCCCGCCCATCACCGACTCTTTCGGGGCGGGATAGGGGATCCGGCCCTTCTCCTTGGCCTGGCCGATGGAGGAATAGACGGTGAAGCCGAACATCATGGCCAGGCCATTGGCCAGGTTGGTCCGGATCTGGGCGAGAAGCGCTTCCTCTGGGGTTCCATAGGGGTCCAGGCGGTAGTAGCTGATCGCCCGGTAGTTGAGGGCGTAAGCATAGCAGAAGGCCGGCGGCTCCTCGTCGAACTGCTCCCCATCCGTATACGGCCAGTGCTTCTCGGGCGGAATCCCGAACAGCCTCATCGCGCCCATGGTCGTGCGGATAAAGGCACCGGAATCCCCCGTCCAGCCCATCAGGTTGCGCGTGGCCTTGTACAGAAAGAGCCGCGAGCCGTCCAGGTATTGGCCAAAGGCCCGGTTCTCAAAGTACTCCACGAGACCCACCCCGGCCTGGGCCGTGCATGACCCCAGGATGCCCTGGTCCTCGATGGGGGAGCACCACGGCCGGAGGTCTACCTCGGTGGGCAGCTCACTCCGGATTGGCTTTGTCGCGCCCACTTTGGCCAGCATGGCCTTCACCGATTTCTTCTCGCCAAGTGCCTTCAGCTCAGGAGCGACTTCGGTGTGGTCCACCGTATAGTCCCGGGCATCGGGATAGTCCCTCAGCCACCCCATCCCATGTTCCTCAAGTATGGTGGTCATTCTCTCCTCCATAGGTTGCAGGGTCCCGCAGTGCCGCGCAGGGAAGGAACTGAATGCACACAATCTAGCACGAAGGCGCCGGACATGCAAACGGCACGTCGCAAGCCTCATTCCATCCGCCTCCCGGTTTGCGCCCCAGCGCCTCCTGCGCTATAATAGCCAGACACCGAATCACAAAGGAGCAGAGCAATGGCTGGAAGCGACCGGGCAAAGGCACTGGAAACCACGCTGGCAACGATCCAGAAGCGCTACGGCGAAGGCTCGATCATGCGCCTGGGCCAGGCGGGCCACCTGCACATCGACGTGATCCCCACCGGCTCGCTCGCCCTGGACCTGGCCCTCGGCGTCGGAGGCGTCCCCCGTGGCCGCGTCATCGAGATCTATGGCCCGGAAGGCTCCGGCAAGACCACCCTCTGCCAGCACATCGTCGCCGAGGCGCAGCGCGCCGGAGGCGTGGCCGCCTACATCGACATGGAGCATGCCCTCGATCCCCTCTACGCGGCCAAGTGCGGTGTCAACGTGGATGAGCTGTACATCTCGCAGCCCGATACCGGGGAGCAGGCGCTCGAGATCGCCGAGGCGCTGACGCGCAGTGGGGCCATGGATGTCATCATCGTCGACTCGGTCGCGGCGCTGGTACCCAAGGCCGAGATCGAGGGAGAGATGGGCGACAGCCACCCGGGCCTGCAGGCGCGGCTGATGAGCCAGGCGCTGCGCAAGCTGAGCGGGGCGATCAAGACGAGCAACACGGCGATGGTCTTTACCAACCAACTCCGCCAAAAGATCGGTGTGATGTACGGCAGCCCGGAGACGACCACGGGCGGCATGGCGCTAAAGTTCTATGCGTCGGTCCGCCTCGACATCCGGCGCATCGAGGCCATCAAGGCCGGTGGCGAGGTCATCGGCAACCGGACCCAGGTCAAGGTCAAGAAGAACAAGGTTGCGCCTCCCTTCCGCGAGTGCGAGTTCGACATCATGTACGACGAGGGGATCAGCAAGGAAGGGGGCGTGCTGGATCTCGGGGTGCAGCTCGGGATCATCGAGAAACGAGGGTCGTTCTACCTCTACAAAGAGGAACGGCTGGCGCAGGGGCGGGAGGCCGCCAAGCAGGCGCTGAGGGAGAACCAGGCACTCTGCCTGGATATCGAGAACGCCATTCGCCGCGCCTCAGGCTTGCCCGAGGTTGCGGGCGTCGCTGCGGCCGCGAGGGCGGACAAGGCGTAGCCCGCGCACGCGCCGGCCGGTGGGCTATCCTGCGGCAGAGCAGCCGCAGCAGGGAGCGCACGGCCGTCCAGGCTGTGTGGAAGACTGCGTGGATCTGGTCGGTGAGACCGCTCCCGCAGCCGTGCGAGATGCCGAGTATGACGTGCTCTTTTCCCGGCACTGCCGGTTTGCGTGGCATAGCCCCTTGTGGGCGACCGACGGGCACAAGGCCCTATGCTACGGTCCGGTGGGGCCGGGGTTCGACGATACAGCAGAGAAGTGCGGGCAAGGCGCTCGCGGTACGCGGCCCGGGAGAGCGGGGCAGTACCGGGGGCATGAGCCGCGTACACGCTCCGCCAGGCCGGTAGCGGGCCCCCTGGATTCGTCCTAGAGAAGTCTCGGCATATGACCTCCCACCGGGAGCCATCCCGGCGGAGAAGCGCGGCTGTGGTGCGCTTGTCACCGCGGCCGCGCGTGTGTTTTGGGGGAAGAATTGTCCGGCAGGATCACGGCGCTCAAGTACCAGAAGCGGGACAGCGAGCGGGTGAGCGTCTATCTGGACGGTCGCTTTGCTTTCGGCGTGCCCGAGATTGTTGCCGCCGGCCTCAAGGTCGGCCAGCTCCTGTCCGACGACCAGGTCAACGGAGTTGACAGAAAAGGGGGACACCGAGCAGGCATACAACTCGGCACTGGGCTACCTATCGTATCGCCCGCGCAGCCGCGCGAGAGCTCGTCACCTACCTGCGCCGCCACGGTGCCGCCGACGACCAGGTTGAGGCCGTTGTGCAGCGGCTGGAGCAGGCCGGCCTGTCGGGCGACGAGGCCTTTGCCCGCTTCTGGGTCGAGAACCGCGAGCGTTTCCGCCCGCGCGGCCCGGCCGCACTGCGCTACGAGCTGCGCGCCAAGGGCGTCGAGCGCGAGGCGATTGAGGCCGCGCTGGAGACGCTCGACAGCGCCGACGGCGCCTACCGCGCAGCCGCCCGCAAGGCGCAGCAGCTCCGGGACCTGGACAAGACGACCTTTTTCCGAAAACTGGTCGAGTTCCTGGCCCGGCGGGGGTTCGAGTACGAGGTAGCCAAAGAGACGGCCGAGCGCCATTGGAGAGAGCTTACCGAGCTTGAGTAGCATGTTCTAGCGGCTTTACGGCGGCCGGGAACGGCGCCGATCATTATATACGAAAGGAACGGTTTTCCATGGAGCATACCATCATCTCCGCGGTCATCATGGCGGCCGCAGCCCAGGCCCAGAGGCCCAGCCTCGCCGCCATCATCATCCCCGCGGTCATTGCGGTGGTCCTAGGGTTGGCCTTGGGGTTGGCCGTCGGCTACTCGATTGTTCGCGCGCGTATCAAGCGCGAGGTCGAAGATGCCCGGCACCAGGCCGAGCTGCTCGTCGCCGAGGCCGAGACCAAGGCCAAGCAGATGCAGGTGAGGGCAGGCGACGAGGCCCTGCGCGTGCGCGCCGAAGGCGAACAGGAGGTCAAGAGGCAGGAACGGGAGCTGCGTAAGGAAGAGGAGCGCCTGCAGAAGAGGCGAGTCGGGCTCGACGAGCGCCAGGAGCAGCTCGATCAGAGGGATCGCCGAATGAGCCAGCGGCAGAGCCTGATCGACAAGAAGGCCAACCAGATCGAAAAGCTGGAGCAGGACAAGCTGGTCGAGCTACAGCGCGTGGCTGCCATGACGCAGGAAGAGGCCAAGCAAGAGCTGCTCGAGACGGTCAAGCAGGACGCTCGCCAGGACATGGCGCGGGTCATCCGCCAGATCGAGGCCGAGGCCACGGCAGACGCCGATCGCCGCGCGCGCAAGGTCGTCGTGCTTGCCATCCAGCGCATCGCCGTCCGAGCAGGTGTCCGAAGTTGCCATCTCCACCGTCCCGCTGCCGGGCGACGACATGAAGGGCCGCATCATCGGCCGCCAGGGGCGCAACATCCGCACCCTGGAAAAAGAGACCGGCGTCGACCTGGTGGTCGACGACACCCCCGAGGCAGTCATTCTCTCGTCCTTCGATCCCATGCGGCGCGAGATCGCCCGCGTGGCCCTGGGCCGGCTGATCGCCGACGGCCGCATCCATCCGGCGCGCATCGAAAAGACGGTCGCGCGGGCCAAGGAAGAGGTCGAGCTGATCATGAAGGAGGAAGGCGAGCGCGCCGCGCTCGACGCAGGCGTCCCGGCGCTCCACCCCGAGATCATCAAGCTGCTGGGTGCCCTCCAGTACCGGCGCAGCTACGGCCAGAACCAGCTCCAGCACGCCGTCGAGACCTCGCACCTGGCGGCCATCATGGCTGCCGAGCTGGGCGCCAACGTGCAGGTGGCCAAGGCCGGCGGGCTGCTGCACGACATCGGCAAGGCGATCGACCACACCGTCGAGGGGCCCCACGCCCTGATCGGTGCCGAGCAGGCCAAGCGCTACGGCGTGCCGCCGGCCGTGATCAACTGTATCGCCTCCCACCACGGTGAGGCCGAGGGAGATTCCCTCGAAGCCATCATTGTCGCGTCGGCCGATGCGATCTCCGGCGCGCGCCCCGGTGCCCGCCGCGAAGATACCGAGACCTACGTTACCCGCATCAAGGCGTTGGAAGAGATCGCCAACTCATTCAGCGGCGTTGCCGACTCTTATGCCATCCAGGCCGGGCGCGAGATCCGCATCATGGTCAGGCCCGAGCAGGTCGACGACCTGGCTGCCATTGAGCTGGCGCGCAACGTCGCCAAGGCCGTCGAAGAGAACCTGCAGTATCCCGGGCAGATCAAAGTCAACGTGATCCGCGAGACGCGCGCGGTGGACTTTGCCAAGTAGCCTGCCATCTGCCTCCGGCATGCGCCATGTGCCGGAGGCAGGTGGATCCACCAGGGGGTGGTGACATGGCAGACACAATCAGGGTGGCAGCGCAATCCAAGGCAACCGCCGTCGCCGGCGCGATCGCCGGCATTGTCCGTGAGCGCGGCCGTGCAGAGGTCCAGGCCATCGGTGCCGGCGCCGTCAACCAGGCCGTCAAGGCCATGGCCATCGCCCGTGGCTTTCTGGCCCTGGAGGGGGTCGATATCATTTGCATCCCGGCCTTTGCCGACGTGGACATCGACGGCCAGGAAAGAACCGCCATCCGCTTTAGCGTGGAGCCGCGCTAGGCTTCTTTCGCTTCTTCCTGCTCCTGCGTGTGCCGGGGGCTTTCTCCTGCGGGCGGGGAGGCGCAGGAGGGAGAGGTGCGGCCTCGACGGCAGGCTGTTCCTCACCGGTGTGCTCAAACACCACCCCGCTCTCCAGCTCCACCTGCACGCTCTCCTTCACGGCGTTCACGCCCACCACTCTGCCCTTGCCGCGCGGCGTATCGATCACGTCTCCCCGCCTTGGCAGCCTCTTCTTCGTCTCGGCATAGTGGTCTTCTTCGTAGGCAAGGCAGCACAGCAGCCGGCCGCACACGCCCGAGATCTCCATCGGGCTCAACGGCAGGTCCTGCTGCTTCGCCATCTTGATTGAGACTGGGTGAAAGTCCGCCAGCCATGTGGAGCAGCACAACGTCAGCCCGCACTTGCCGATCCCGCCCAGCAGCTTTGCCTCGTCCCGCACCCCCACCTGCCGCAGCTCGATGCGTGCCTTGAAGGTTCGCGCCAGCTCCTGCACCAGGTCGCGGAAATCCACCCGCTTCTCCGAGGTGAAGAAAAAGACGAGGTGGCGGCCGTTGTAGCTGTACTCCGCCCGCACCAGCTTCATCGGCAGGTTGTGCTCCCGCACTTTGTCGCGGCACTTGGCCAGTGCCTCCTGCTCCTTGTTCCGGTAGAAGGCCATCTGCGTAAGGTCCACCGGCGAGGCGCGGCGCACGATCGGCCTCAGCCTCGAGACGATCTCGGCGTCCGTCACCTCGTGCGGCGCGACGATCGCCCGGCCGACCTCCTCGCCGCGTGCCGTCTCGACCACGACCTCCTCGCCGGCCGTCATGTCCTCAAAGCCGCCCGCGTCAAAGAAATAGATCTTGGTGGCGGGATGGAACCGCACACCGATTACCAGGGGCATAGGCCACCTTTCCTATTCTAAGAATCCTGCGCCGCGGCTCGCCGGTAGGGCAGCCGCAGCAACAACTCCTCGATCGCCAGCCGGGCGTTCACATTCTCCGCGAGCTGCTGCGCGGTCAGTTGCATGGCCGTGACCAGCTCCCCCGCCTGCGCCATCGACACCGTGCCGGCGAGGGGGACGAGCCGCTCCAGCTCGTCCGCGTTGACCACCGCGCCGGTGCCGTTGCCCTGGAGCAGCAACAGGTCCCGCGCGCAGCCGGTCCACACCTGGAGCAGCCGGCGCGCCCCGGCCAGGTCGCGGCTCATCTTCGAGGCTGCCTCGATCCGCTCCACCCGGCCGGCGGCCATGAGCCCAAAGAGCTGGTCGACGTCCTGCTTGCGCTGTCGCAGCAGCGACTCGTCCTGCACCGCCTGCAGGGCCCAGCCCACCCGTCCCGTCGAAAGCCGGGCGACCAGGCGCGCCTGCGCTGCCTGCACCCCGCGCGCCTCCAACGCTCGCTCGATGACCGCCGGCGCGGCTGCCCTCAGCTCCAGCACCTGGCAGCGCGAGACGATCGTCGGCAGGAGCATCTCGCGGCGCGCCGCCGTCAGCACCAGCGTCACACGCCCCGGGGGCTCCTCCAGCGTCTTGAGCAGGGCGTTGCACGCTTCCGGGGTCGCCAGCTCCATCTGCCGCAGGATAAAGACCCGGCGGCGCCCCTCGTAGGGCGCCAGCGAGGCGTCGTGCTGCAGCGCGCGCACCTGCTCGATCAGCAGACGGCCGCCGGCACCGCGCCCGTCGATCACCTGCACGTCGGGGTGGCTGTTGCGGGCGATCCGGATGCACGAAGAACAGCGGCCGCAGGGCGTCTCCGGCTCGGCGCAGAGGAGCGCCTGCGCCAACATGCGCGCCAGCGTCGTCTTGCCGGCCTGCGGCGGGCCGCAGAAGAGATAGGCGTGCGACACCCGCCCTGCGGCCAATGACTGCCGCAGCAGGTCCGCCGCCCACTCATGTCCGATAATAGGCCAGGGCATCCGTCTTTATCCTTCGCTGCTCGCTTCCCATGGATCGATGTGCGATGATTGCCGCCGGCTGCCATTGTAGCCCAAGATGCGGCGTGCGCCGAGCCATGCGGCTCGACTCCCGCTACATGCCGGCGGGCAAGTCTACCAGCAGATCTCGCACGCGCCGCACCAAATCCCCGGGGCGCAGCACGGTGACCTCCGGCACCCCTGGCCGGTAGTGGCGCACGTTGAAGCTGACCAACCACCGGCACTGCTCGCGGCGGGCAGTCACCAGTATCGGCAGGTCCTGGGGATGCGCGCAGCCGGAGTAGGGAACAAGATCTGCAGGCTCTGGGTCGGATACGATGCGCAGACAGCGGCTGACGATCAGTCGGAAGGCCGGCAGCGCCTGGGGTAGCTTTGCCTCCAGGTTGCGCTCCACCTCGGCGACGACCTGCACGCTGGCAACGGCCTCGATCAGCGTGATCTCGGCCATGCGCAGGATCAGCAGGCTTGCCCCATTCTCGGTCGGGCTGGCAGAACCCGCGAACAGCACATCCGCGTCCACCAGGACGCGCGGCCTAGGCGGGTTGGTCGCTGCCATACGCTTCCCGGTAGTAGCGCTCGCGCTGCTCGCGCAGGCCGGCAAGCATCTCCTCCGTGGCCATCCCCGCCTCCAGCCTCGCTCGCTCGATCTCGCGGGCCAGCTCCGGCACCATGGCCACCATCGGTGTCAGCACAAAAATGCCGTCCAGGTCGACCAGGCGGAAGGTGTCCCCGGCCTCGATGCCGTACTTGTCGCGCAACTCGGCGGGCAGAGTCAGAGTGCCGCGCTGCCGTACCTGGACCGTCGTGTCCATCTTGGCTCCTCGTCCGAATCTCTGCCATGGCAGAATAGCTGCACGGCAGGTGCCGGCATGCTACACGATCTGGCGCGAGCTGTCAACTTGAAGGGGGCGTTCCAGCTATGCCCAGTCAGAGTTCCTTGCCGAACTCCTCGCGCTCGCGCGGGATCGCCAGATCCCGCGCGAGCAACCGGATCCGAGCGCGACTTGCGCGGCTCGGGGGCACACCTGCAGCTCGGTCGGGTTAGCCGACTTGCTGCCCCAGGAAAATCTGCAGCCCCATCTGGCCGATCTGGTCCTTTTGCGCCTCGAGCCAGTCGATGTGGTCCTCTTCGTCCTTGAGGATCGACTCCAGCAGGGCGCGCGAGCCATTGTCGCCCTGGGCGACGCAGACGGCGATGGCTTCGTTGTAGGCCTTGACGGCGCCGGCCTCGGCGTCCCAGTCGTTCTTGAGCTGGCCCGGGACGTCGGCGCCGATCTGCGAGGCCATGCGCCTTGGCGATGGGCGCGCCTTCCAGGAAGAGGATGCGCGCGATCAGCATCTCGGCGTGCTTCATCTCGTCCATGGCCCGCTTCTCAACCGCCTCGTGCAGCCGGCCGTAGCCCCAGTTGGCGCACATTTCCGAATGGACCATATACTGGCTAATGGCCGTCACCTCATCCGAGAGGAGGGCGTTCAGCTTGTCGATTACTTGAGTGGTGCCTTTCATCTTGCCTCCAAGGTGGTCTCTGTGGTCGCCCGGGCCGGGATGGCCCCAGGCGCCGAGACTATTATAGCGCAGATGGGCCGCGGGGGCAAGGACGCGGGGACGAAGATCGTGCAATAGAGAAGGGCA
This sequence comes from uncultured Chloroflexia bacterium, assembly GCA_963701775.1. GTDB lineage: Bacteria > Chloroflexota > Anaerolineae > JAAYZQ01 > JAAYZQ01 > DAOQVR01. Next base: position 72,790 of record CAVPBH010000011.1, on the reverse strand, counting down.
GGCATCGCGCCTGCCCTGTCCTCATCCCCAGTACCCTGTCAATCCTGCAAATCCTGTAATCCTGTCGGCAGGGGAGGCTCCCTACGCGATCGCCCCTAGCTTCCGCAGCTCCTCGTATGCCGCGTTACGCAGCACCGGATCCTTCGTCAGGTTGAGCACCTTCTGAAAGTCCGCGACGGCCCGCGCCCGTACCTTGTTCTCCGCATACGCCAGCCCGCGGTTCATGTACGCCTCCGCGTACTGCGGGTGGATCGCCAGCGCCTGCGTATAGTCCGCCATCGCCTGCGCGAGGTTGCCCTGCCGGAAGTGCGCCCAGCCTCGCACGTTGTACACCGCCGCGTCGCGCGGATCGATCTCCAGCGCCCTGGAAAAGTCGGCGATTGCCTCCGCCAGGCTGCCCTGGTCCGAGTAGATCAGCCCCCGGTTGTAGTAGGCCGGGCCAAAGCGCCCGTTCAGCGCGATGGCCTGCGTGTAATCCTGCAGCGCCTGCGTCAGCTTGCCCCGCTGCTGGTAGGCGATGGCCCGGTTGTTGTACGCCTCGACATACTCCGGCTGGATCGTGACCGCCTGTGTGAAATCGGAAATCGCGTTCGAGAGGTCCCCCTGCTTGTAGTAGGCCACGCCGCGCTGGCAGTAGGCCAGCGCATCCCGCGCGTCGAGCGCGATTGCCTGGGTGAAATCCTGTATGGCCGCTTCCAGCCGGCCGCGCACGCTGTATGCCTGCCCCCGGTTGAAGTAGGCCACGGCGTAGCGCGGGTTGAGCGCGATCGCCTGGCCATAGTCCGTGATCGCCTGGTCCAGGTTGCCCTGCTCCGCCTGGGCGATGCCCCGGTTGTTGTACGCCTCCGCGTAGAGCGGGCTCAGGGTGATCGCCTGCGTGTACTCTGCCACTGCCCGGGCTTGCTCGCCTTGCGCGGCGTAGGTGATGCCGCGGTTGTTGTAGATCGTCGCGTCTTGCGGGTCGAGCGTCAGCGCGTGAGCATAGTCGTCCAGCGCGAGCGCAAACTTGCTCTGTTCGGTGTACGCCAGGCCGCGCCCGACGTACGCCGCCACCTGCTTTGGGCTGAGCGAGATCGCCTGTGTGAAATCCTCCACCGCAGGGCCGAACTTGCCTTGCTGCGTGCGGACGTGCCCGCGCCCGACGTAGGCCGCCGCCTCGCGCGGCGCCAGCGCCACCGCCTGGTCATAGTCCTCGAGTGCCCGGTCCAGCTCGCCCCGGTCGGCGTAGGCGCTGCCGCGCCCCAGGAAGGCGCGCACGTCCTTGGGATTGAGCGTCGCCGCCTGGGTATAGTCCGCGATGGCCCGCTCGAGCTCTCCGCTGTCGGCCAGCGCCCCACCCCGCCCCACGTAGCTGCCGGCGTCGCGGCGGTCCAGTGCCATCGCCTGGTCATAGTCGGCGATGGCGCGCTCGAGCTGCCCCTGCTCAAAGAGCGCATTGCCGCGGTTCCGGTAAGCGTCGGCCAGCTTGGGGTTGAGCCGGATGGCCCGATCAAAGTCGGCCATCGCCTGCTCGTACTGCTTCTGGACGGCCAGGCACTGACCGCGCCTGTTGTAGCCGGTCGCGTCGTCCGGGCGGAGCGCAATCGCGCGCGAGTAGTCGGAAATCGCCTGCTCCAGCTCACCCCTCAGCCGGCGCACATCGCCGCGCCCCAGGTAGCTCCGCGGGTCCTCCGGCAGCAGCGCCACGGCGCGGTCATAGTCCGCCAGTGCCTTGTCTCGCTCGCCCTGAGTGGCGTAGGCCAGCCCACGGTTCATCCAGGGCTCGGCATTCTGCGGGCTGAGCGCGATCGAGCGCGTATAGTCGGCGATGGCGCGGTCCCACTGGCCCATCTGCGCGCACGCCCGCCCGCGCAGGTTGTACGCTGCCGCGTCGCGGGGGTCCAGGCTGATGGCCTGCGAAAAGTCATCCGCCGCCTGTTCCCAGCCCGACTGCGCACCGTAGACCCGGCCGCGGCCGGTGTAGGTCGCCGCGCTCGGTTGCAGGCCGATCGACCGGGTATAGTCGGCGATGGCCTCCTCCAGGTCGCCGCGCTGGGTGTGGATGCCGGCGCGTCCGGCGTAGGCACCGGCGTCCTGCGGCGCCAGCGCAAGCAGCTTGCCATAGTCCGCCAGCGCCTTCTTCCAAGAGTGCTGCTGCGCCAAGAGCTCGGCGCGCTTGCGATAGGCTTCCATGTGCTCCGCGTCGAGCGCGATCGCTTGTGAATAGTCCTCGTATGCATGCGGCAGGTCGCCCTGGGCGACCAGGGCCTGGCCGCGCGCCACGTACGCGTCGGCGTCCTGCGGATCGAGCGTGATCGCTTGCGAGAGGTCTTCGACTGCCTTTTCCGGCTCGCCGGCCTGGCAGCGTGCCAAGCCGCGGCAGTAGAACGCCGTCGCCGCCTGCGGGTTGAGCGCCAGCGCCTGGTCGCAGTCGGCGATGGCCAGATCGGCCTTGCCCAGCTCCACGTAGGCGATCCCGCGCCCGACAAAGATCGCCGGATCCTTCGGATCGAGTGCCGCGGCCTGCGACAGATCGGCGACGGCCTGGTCTTGCTTGCCCATCTGGCCGTACACCACGCCGCGCTGGAAGTAGGTCTGCGCCTCCTTCGGCCGCAGCGTCAGCGCCTGGGTCAGATCGGCGACCGCCGCTTCGCGCTCGCCCTGTTCCGCCCGCGTCTGCCCGCGGGCGGCGTAGGCCTCGGCCAACTCCGGGTTGAGCGCCAGTGCCTGGGTCAGGTCCGCGATCGCCTCGTCCGGCTTGCCCTGAGCGCGGTAGGCCAGGCCCCGGTCGTAGTAGGCCTCGGCGCGCTCGGGCGCAAGCTCGATCGCCTGGGCATAGTCGGCGATCGCCTCGTCCAGCTCTCCCTGCGCAGCAAAGGCGTTGCCTCGGCGCAGCAGCAGACGCGTGTCCTTGGGCCGCAGGCTCAGCGCCTGCGTGTAGTCCGCCACTGCGTGCGCCAGCTCGCCCCGCTGCTCTAGCAGCTCCCCGCGCCTCTCGTACGCCTCTGTCCCGGCCGGATCGGCGGCGATTGCCCGGCCCAGGTCCTCGATCGCCTTGGCGCGCTCGCCGCGCGCCGCATATACCGCCGCCCGCCCGACGTAGACAGAGGCTGCACCCGGGCGGAGCGCCAGCGCCTGTGTCAGGTCCGCGATCGCCTCGGCGTGCTTCCCCTGCTCCGCATAGGTCGTGCCGCGCCCGACGTAGGCGTCGGCGGACTGCGGGTCAAGCAGCAGGGCCTGGGTATAGTCGGCCGCCGCCTGGGCCAGGTCGCCCTTCTGGCGGTAGGCCGCCCCGCGGCCGGCACACGCCTCCGCGCTCTTCGGATCGAGCGCCAGCGCCTGGGTATAGTCGGCGACGGCCCGCTGGGCATCCCCCTGCGCCAGGTAGGCGGCACCGCGCCCCAGGTAGGCGGACGGCGCGTCGGGCGCCAGCTCGACGGCCCGTGTGTAGTCTGCGACGGCCTCCGCCGGCCGGCCGCTCCGCCGGTAGGCCTCCGCCCGGTCAAAGTGTGCGGTAGCGAACTCGGGGTCGAGCGCGATTGCCTGGGTCAGGTCGTCGATGGCCTCTGCCAGATTTCCCTGCTCGGCGTGGGTCGCGCCGCGGTTGTGGTAGGCCGGAACGAGCTGCGGGTCGAGCGCGATCGCCCGGCCATAGTCGGCCAGCGCCGCCTGCCAGCGCCGCTGCGCCCGGTACGCCTCCCCCCGGTTGTTGTAGGCGCCGGCAAACCCCGGATCGAGCGCGATCGCCTGGTTGTAGTCGGCCAACGCCTCGTCCAACCGTCCCTGCTCCGCACGCGCCAGGCCGCGGTTGTTGTAGGCGCCCGCCGAGCGCGGGTCCAGCGCGATCGCCTGGGAATAGTCTGCGATGGCCTCGTCCAGGTGCCCCTGCTGCGCAAAAGCCACGCCGCGCCCGACAAAGACCGCCGCCGACTTGGGGTCGAGGGCCGCGGCCTGCGTGAAATCGTCGATCGCCTGCTGCCAGGCGCCCTGCCGGCCGTAGGTCAGGCCGCGGTTCAGGTGCGCCACCGAGGATGCGGGATCGAGGCTGATCGCCTGGGCAAAGTCGGCCATCGCCAGCTCGAACCGGCCCTGCTGCCCATAGGCGTGCCCCCGGTTGAAGTAGATGCGCGCGTCGCGCGGATCGATCTCGGCGGCGTGGGAATAGTCGGCAATCGCCTGGTCCAGGTCGCCCATCAGGCCGTAGGCGTTGCCCCGGTCAAAGTGCACGTCTGCCTGCCCCGGGCGGGTGTACAGCGCCTGGGTATAGTCCGAGACGGCCTCCGGCAGGCTGCCCCGTGCCGCCAGGGCCCGACCGCGCTCCGCGTACCCCTCGGCCAGGCTCGGATCGAGCTGCACCGCCTGGCCATAGTCGGCGATCGCCTGCTCGGCCTGCCCCTGTGCCGCGTAGGCCTGGCCGCGCCGGAGATATCCTTCGGCGTCCTGCGGGCGCAGCGTGATCGCCTGGTTGAAATCGCGCACTGCCTGCTCCCAGAGCGACTGCGCGGCCAGTGCCGTGCCGCGCCCCAGGTAGGCTTCTGCATCCTGCGGGTGGAGCGCCACCGCCCGGTCCAGGTCGGCCATCGCTTCCACCGTTTGGCCCATCTCGGCGTAGGCCAGGCCGCGGTGGATCAGCGCATGGGCATTGTCCGGCTCCAGGTCGAGTGCATGGGCATAGTCGGTGAGGGCCTTTAGCCTCTGCCCCTGCTCGCGCCACGCCATGCCCCGGTTCAGCAGGGCGATGGTGGAGCGCGGGTCCAGCGCCAGGGCATGGGTGAAATCGGCCACCGCCTGCTGCCACTTGCCCTGGTCGGCGTAGGCATTGCCCCGGCCGATCGCCGCCGCGATGTCCTGCGGCGACAGGCTGATCGCCCGCGAAAAGTCGGGCACCGCGAGCTGCGGCCTGCCCAGCAGCCGGTAGGCGATGCCGCGCTCGACGTAGGCCTCGGCGTACTGCGGGTTCAGGAGCAGCGCGCTGGTGAAGTCGGCCACTGCCTGCTCCAGGTCCCCGCGCTCGGCGCGGGCGCGCCCCCGGCCGCAGTGCGCCACGGCATAGCGCGGGTCGGCTGCCAGCGCCTGGGTGTAGTCGGCCTCCGCCTGCTCCGGCTTGCCGTCGTCCAGGTAGGCGTTGCCGCGGTTGTTGTAGGCCTCTGCCAGCCGCGGGTTGTGCGCGATCGCCTGCGTCAGGTCGGCGATCGCCTCCTGGCGGCGCCCCTGCTGGGCGCGGGCGATGCCCCGGTTGTTCAGCGCCCGCGCATCCTGTGGGTCCAGGCGGATCGCCTGTGTCAGGTCGTCGATCGCTTCGTCCACCTTGCCCTGCTGCCGCAGCACCTCGCCGCGGTGGCCAAAGGCGACCGACAGCGCCGGATCCAGCGCGATGGCCTGGGTATAGTCGGCCAGGGCCGCGTCGACCTTGCCCTGCGCGCGGTACGCCTCGGCGCGGCAGTAGCAGGCACGCGCAAAGCGCGGCTCGAGCGCCAGCGCCTGGTCGTACTCGAGGAGGGCCCGCCCCCAGTCGCCCTTCTGCGCGTGCACGTTGCCGCGGTTCAGGTAGGCGCCCGGATAGCGGGGGTTGAGCGCCAGGGCCCGGTCGAAATCGGCCAGCGCCGGCTCCAGCTTGCCTTGGGCCGCCAACGCCTGGCCCCGCCGGTTCCAGAGCACCGGGGCGGCGAGCACGCGCAGCGCCGCGTCGTGGAAGCGCAGAGCGCTCTTGGCATCGCCCCGCTCCTCCGCCCGCAGCGCCAGCTCCACCAGCGCCTCGGCGTGGACCTCGGGTTCGCTGCTCAAGCGCCTCAGCGGCGAGCGCCTCAGCGGGCCCGGCCGCTGCTCCAGGAACTCACCCAGCCGCTGCCAGGCAGCGTCGGGTGAGATCATCTCCTCCACCGCAATCTCGGGATAGGTCAGCCCGGTGGCGCTCTCCACGATTTCGTAGCGCGCCAGCGGCGCCAGCGCATGCTCCAGGGCCGAAGCCGACGCCCAGGCCCGCGTCTTTTTCTCCTGCTCGCCCAGGTGGGCGGCATAGGCGAGAACGAGCGGCGTCGCCGGCCAGACGCCGGCGGCGTGGAAGGTCGCCAGCGAATCGAGGACCAGTCCGGGCGCGCCCTTGTCGTGGATCGCGCGCCGGGCCTCTGCCCAGAGGCGGGCCAGCCCGCCGCGGATCACGCGCCGGATGGCGCCCATGTCGGCCTCGGGCGCATTCTCCAGCCGCAGGTGGCGGATGCAGGTGATCACGAACTGCGGCGTGCCGTCGCCCCGCGCGGATAGCTCCTCGTAGGCGGCGTCGTCGAGCTGCACGTCGTAGGCACCGGCCGCCCGGTCAAACAGCCGGCGTGTCTGCTCGGCGTCCAGGTCGGGCAGGGCGACGGCCTGGAAGCTCATGCGCGTCAGCCACGCCCGGCAGGCGGGCGAAATCCGGTCGGGGCGCGCCGTCGCGACGACGTACAGCGCCGCACTGCCCTGGAGCGCCGCCAGCACCTCGGACAGCATCTCCAGGCCGGCGCCGGTGTAGCGCGACGACAACGCATCCAGCACCAGGAGCACCGGCCGCTTCGGATCCATCACCCGGCGCAGGTCGGCGCGCAGGTCATCCTCACTCAGCAGGTAGAAGAGCGGGCCCGGCTCCAAGACCCGGTCCTGGGGCACCAGGCCGGCGGCCACCGCGAGCCGCACCAATTCGGCCGCTTCGCGGCTCTTGCCCAGCTCCATGCGCCCGGTGATGACCAGCCGCGGGTGGGCCCGTAGTTCCTCGACGGCGGTGACCTTGCGGTCGATCCAGGCGACCTTGCCGCCGCGCCCCAGCCGCTGCCTCATTTCCTGGGGGGTGATGGGGCGCAGGGAGCGCATCGGCGCGGACTGATCCTCTCCGGTTTGTCGTTTTGTCATGGTACACCAGTGCGTTTTAATAGGATTCGTCTGCCTTTACCCAGTATACCACATATTCACTTTTTATGCAAATAGATCAGCGCGAGATTGCACGGATTCGGGAGGTTATTGATGGCGACGGGGGAACGTGGGGGTAGGGTGCTATGCCCGCCCCCCGAAAGGTGTAGAGGCGGGTCTGAGACCCGCCCCCACAAAGCCTAGCCTAAGGAGAGCACCCCGCCGGTCGCTCTGCGGGGTGCTCTTTGCTGCGCGGGATCTTGGTCCCGCATCCTAGCTGCCCGTGAGCGCGAGCAGCAGGGACTTGAGCGCGGATGGCGTCTTGTTGGCCTTGACGAACTCGTTGGCCAACCGGTCGCGCTCCGCCTTGCGGATCCTCTCCGCGTGGTCCATCTTGACGTAATCGAGAAGGACATACCCTGGCATTGTGCACCTCCTGTGAAAGTGTGGTGCCAGTGTCTCGCCTGCGGTGCCCTCGAACAACAAAAAAAGGGCACCGAGGTTGCGACCCGGTGTCCTCCTTCGACGCCTGCGAGGTTAGCTGGCGGGCTCGGGCAGAAGAAGCTTACCCTACGGCCTTCCGGCCGATTCGCCCCACGTTTGGTTCCCCCGCCGCAGGGGTGTCGTCGACATCCTGCGTTCGGCGCGCGAGATTCTGGCTACGCCCATAAGGTAGCACAGGCGCAGGCGGGTGTCAAGTCGTGCGACGTCCCCGAACTGCGCCAGTGTGCCACTGTACGCACAGGTACTACCGTCGCACGCGTTTTTTTCTGGAAACAATTACCGACTATCGCCGGGCGCGACCGTGGGGCTGTGGCCGGCGTCGACCGTCCGGCCGGCGACGCAGCCGGGGATGACTTGGCCACCGTCGTCCGTGGTCCACTGTCGGCCTTCCGGCTGAGCGTCAACCCTGTTCGCTCGATCGACCCTCCCGTGGTATAGTGACCTTAGGTGAAGTGCGCCCCTGCGCACTCCGTCGGCGGTCGGGCGCGCGAGCGCAGCCGGGGATGGGTGGGCCATGCGCTCCGCATGAAGGTCAGTCCCGAGGTCGCCCGTCGCCGTCGCCCTGATTCTGAGGCCAAAGCGGAGCATCTGCCCTCCGACCATGGTTTCGACCAGGTCAGATTCTACGTCGCCTGCCGGAGCTTTACCGTGTGCGGCGAACCTGAATGCCAATGCCGAGAGGCCGGGCCTCTGGTGGGCATGCCGCCCCGTCTCCGGGTGGGAGAAGGTGACGAAAGGAGCAACGAGCATGGATCCTGAGGAATTGGTAAGCAGGTGCGAGGCCGGCGAGCGGAGCTTTCCCTACGTCGACCTGAGCCGGGCCGACCTGCACGAGGCCGACCTACATCTGGCCGACCTGAGCGGGGCCAACCTGAGGGAGGCCGACCTGCGCAGGGCCAACCTGTGCGGGTGCAACCTGAGCCATACCAACCTGACCGGGGCCGACCTGAGAGAGGCCGACCTGGCCGGGGCCGACCTGAGCGGGGCAATCCTGACCAATGCCATGCTGAGCGGCGCCATCTTGGCCAAAGCCAACCTGAGCGAGGCGTGCGTTGCCCCCGAGCAGCTCGCCGAGGCCAAGAGCCTGGAGAACGCGACGATGCCTGATGGCACGGTGCACACCTAGACGAGGGTGGGACCTCCCGGCTCGATGGACGAAAGGAGCAAGGCAGAGTGAAAGATCCGGAGACAACCCCACTCCCCAAGCCCGACTATGCCCCGCCGGCCGGTCTGGGCCTGGGCTATCTGCGGCTTGAGGCCCAAAGAGACAAGATCGACCTGGTGTGCCGGCTGTGCGGGCGGGAGCTCGGGGAAGAAGTGTGGGCCGAGGCGCTGAGTGACGGACGGGGCGGGCTTGCCTTCACCGCGCCGATCTGCTTTACGTGCATGACCAGGGGGGGAGAGAGCAGAGCCACAGAGCCCGAGCGGGCAAGCCGGCTGGCGGCTTTCGTGGCAAAGCTGGCCGATCTGAGGCCCAAGCCGAGGGCCAAGCCAAGGCTCAGGCGCAGGCGGCCCGCTGCCCCACCCAAGCGGGCCGAGGAAGGGCCCGGCCGCTCGGAGGGGTGACAGAGTGGTTCGCCTCCCTCAGGGCGCAACCCTGGCCAGTGTGATGCTGTGCTGCTGGTCGCCCACGGCAGAGTCCGTCCCGCTGAGCTCTTGGCCGCCCGCCTGGATGTCCAGCTCCAAGACACCGGAAGCCTGCACCGGCATCTGATACTGGTCACTGTACCGCGTGCCCTGCCATTGTACGAGGAGCGTGCTCGCATCGGGGGTCGTGCCACTTCCTGTCCGGCTTTCCAGCACTGCACCGTCGAGAAGGACCAGGATGCTGACGTAGTACGTGCCGGACGCCTGGTCGTACATGATACGTGCCGTGCCGTGCTTGGACGAGTTGTCGGCAAAGCGCAGCTCCCATTCGCCTCGCAGGTCCGGGGCGGCCTGCGACGCCTCCGCCGGGCTGCTCTGAGACTGCTGGATCTGCGAGAGGATGACTTGACGTGCGGTGTTGGAGAGGCTTATGGACTCGGCTGCGGCTGTGGCCTGGGCATACAAAGAGTCCGCCATCTCGGCTTCTCCATTTGACCGCTCAAGCTCAGCCCAGAACAGCAAGTTGTCCGCCAGGTAAAAACTGCTGGCATCGTCGTCCTGGTCCTTGAAAAGGTCTACGGCTCGCTGCAGGTAGTCTCGGCTCTTGTCCACGTCGTACATCGCGCTTCCCTGCAATCTGTATGAGCCCCCAATCGACCTCAGTATTGCGCTTCGTACGACGGGCGAATCGACCAGGTCAAGAGCCTTGAAGTAGAGGGCGAGCGCCTCATCGTACCTTCCGTCTAGCTGGAGCTGGCCTCCCAGGGGCGTGAGGGAAGAAGCATCGACGGAATCGCCCAGCTCGCCAACCAGGGCCAGCGCCGTCTCGATCAGCACCTGCCGCTTCGAGTTCAGATTGCTGTTGGCCCAACGAGCCATCAACGGATTGCCGCTGTTTTCCAGGGCGGCCTGCGACATCTCGGTCTGGCTGTCGACGATCTGCACCACCGCCTGCCGCAGCGACTCTTGCTTGGCCGCAATGTCTTTGGCATTCACTTGCCTCATACCGATTGCGGAGAAGAGAGCCGAGATCGCCAGGGCCAACAGGCTGATGATGAGCGACGGCTCCCGGTACCAGGGCCTATTTCGCCCGGCGGATTCGACTTGCAGCGCGTCGACCTGGTCGGTCAGGAGTGCCAGCCGCGCGTTGATCCTCTCAATGGAGCCGGACAGCTCGTGCCCCGTGCCGGCCGATGGCTCACCTTCGCCAGGTGGCGTTGGATCGCGCGTTTCCTGTGTTTCCATGGAACCCTCCTTCCGAGTACACGACGTCCATTATGCCCCCAAACCAGGCGCTCTGCAAAACGGCTGTTCCAGCGTCCATCCCGTCCATCGCTCGTTTGACAGAACGCCGATTCTCCGCTACACTGATACGACGTCATAGAAGGGACGCGGCAGGCAGCAAGCCTGCCGGCGACAAGGCATGGACAGCGCTGTTCAACTATCAGAGGACCTGACCCAAGCGGAAATCGCTTTTCTCGACCGGCTGAAGGCGCACATCGGCCTCCTGGCCGACGTGAGCCGCTCCGACGTGCTCCTTTACTGCCCGGCCGGCCCGGGGCGTGCCGTCGTCGCGGCGCAGGCACGCCCGCACTCGATCGTGCCGATCCACCCCGAGTCGCTCTTGGGCCGCCCGGTGGAGGCCGCCGACGAGCCGGACGTCTTTCGGGCGCTGGCCGACGGGCGCAGAAGCGCGGGGGTAGCACGGCACGGCGAGGCCGGCCCCGGCACCTCGGCCCAACGGGCGCCCATCGTCCAGGACACTTTCCCGGTGCTCCTACCGGGCGGGCCGGTGATCGGCGCGTTGGTCATCCAGACGAACCTGATCGAGCGCGAGCGCCACCATCGCCGCAGCAAAGTCTTCCGGCGGGCGCTGCGCCTCTTCCAGGAGCAGATCCTGGCCGGGACGATGCAGTGCGCCGACGGGCTTTCGCCCTTTGGCGAGCACGATGGGATCGTCTACATCGATGCAGGCCATCGCATCCAGTACGTGAGCGGCATCGCGACCAGCCTCTACCGCAAGCTCGGCTACACCGCGAGCCTGCTGAAGCGCCACTTCGAGGACCTGGAGCTCGACGACGGACAGCCGGTGCGCGAGGCGTTCGAGACCGGCGCCTGCGTCGAGCGCGAGATCCAGGTGCGCGACCTGATCTGGACCAAGAAGGCCATCCCGCTCTTCCCGTCGCGCAGGGGCCGGCGCCTCGTGGGCAGCCGCGAGACGGCACCCCGGCCCGAGGGGGTGCTCGTCACCATCGCCGACCAGACCGAGGCGCGCCGGCAGCAGGAAGAGGCCAAGGTCAAGGTGGCGATGATCCAGGAGATCTACCACCGGGTCAAGAACAACCTGCAGACCATCGCCTCGCTGCTGCGCATGCAGGCGCGCCGGGCCGGCTCGGACGATGTGAGGCTGGCGCTCGAGGAAGGTGTCACCCGCATCCTGGCCGTGGCGGTCATCCACGAGTTCCTGGCCCACCAGGATGCAAGCCTGATCAACATCCGCGACGTGAGCCAGCGCATCATCTCGATGTTCCGCGAGGGGGTCGTCGACCACGGCAAGTCGATCCGGATGGACCTGCGCGGGCCGAACATCTACCTGCCGACGCAGCCGGCGACGGTCTGCGCGCTGGTGATCAACGAGCTGCTGCAGAACGCGCTGGAGCACGCTTTTGAGCAGCAGGCGGGGGGCAGTGTCTCTGTCGTCCTGGGCGACGACGGCGACCAGATCACCATTGCCGTGGAGGATGATGGCGTCGGGCTGCCCGACGACTTGGACCTGTCGCAGACCGGCAGCCTGGGCATCAAGATCGTACGAACCCTGGCGACGGGCGATCTGAAGGGTACGTTTGAGCTACACGGCCGGGACAAGGGCGTCTCTGCTGTCGTCACATTCCCGAAACAGCAAGGAGGCAAGTAATGGCAGAGCGAACAAGAGTGGTGATTGCCGACGACGAGTCGATCATCCGCATGGACCTGCGGGAGATGCTGACCAACCTCGGCTACCTGGTCGTCGGAGAGGTGGGCGATGCGCGCAGCGCGGTGAACCTGGCGCGCGAGCTGCGCCCCGACATTGTGGTCCTCGACATCAAGTTCGAGGGGGACGATTTCGACGGGATCGACGCGGCGCGCAGCCTGACGGAGGGCAAGATCGCGCCGGTGCTGCTGCTGACGGCCTACAGTCAGAAGGAGCTGGTCATTCGCGCGCGCGAGGCCGGCGTTGTAGGCTACCTGGTCAAGCCTTTCCGCGAAGCGGACCTGGTGCCGGCGATCGAGGTGGCGCTGGCTCGCTTCAAAGAGTTCAAGGCGATGGAAAAGCAGGTCGGCGACCTGGAGCTGACGCTGGAGACGCGCAAGTACGTCGACCGCGCCAAGGGGATCCTGATGGATACCGAGGGCCTTTCCGAGGCCGACGCGTTCCGGCGCATCCAGAAGATGAGCATGAACCGCCGCAAGTCGATGAAAGAGGTGGCGGAGGCGATCATCCTCGCCCACCAGGCCCGCCAGAACCCGTTAGGCTGAGTTGGATCTTGTCGGAGGGTGCGGCCCGGCTTTGCCGGGCCGCACCCTCCGTGCATTATGAGCCGCGGACGGCTGCGATCGCGGCCTTGATCTGCTCCAGGTGGTCGTGTGTGTGCTCGGGTAGTTGGATCATCTGGAGGGCAATGCGCCGGAAACGCGCCTTGTGCTGGAGCGCCTCGGCCGGCAGCCCGCGCAGGCAGGCGACCGTCTCCGCCTCGTCCGTCGTCAGCCGCTCGACCAGGTCGCCCAGCCCCGGATCCACCGATCGCACTGCGGCCATCCGGCCGGCAATGACCGAAGGGTTGGTCGGGCCGGTGTCGAGCCAGCCGTCGAGGCTGAAAACCGCCAGGTAGCAGTGCTGGTCGCGCTCGACGATCGAGAGGTGCGCCAGCACCTCTTTGACCGACCATTCGCCCTCGGCCGGCTGCACGCCCGCCTCTTCGTCGCTCACCCCCTGCAGGGCAGCCTGGAGTGCGGCGTCGCCCTCGCGATAGATCTCGGCGACGCGGCTCGCCAGCTCCTCGGCGGTCGCCGGGACCTCGGGGATCGCGCGCGTGCCGAGCGTGATCTGCATCGTCAGCCGCTCCTGCCCACGCGCGACCTCCATCGGCAGGACGTCGCCGGCGTGGTGCGCGCCCAGGACGTTGCCCAGCTCGAGGTAACCGGGGGTCGGCAAGCCCCCCATCGAGACGATGACGTCGCCTTTCCCCAGCCCGGCTGCCTGCGCGGGGCTCCCATCGAGCGCCGTGTTGATGTAGATGCCGGCCTCGGCGGCGATGCCTTCTTTCTCTGCCCGCTCTGGCGTCAGGATGTCCAGGTAGATGCCCATGAAGGGCTTGCGCACCCAGCGCAGGTCCACGCCCGTCTCCAGGGTCGATTGCAGGTTCTCCAGCCCGGGGCCCCAGCCCTCCTCCGACTCGGAGAGGGCCTTGTCCCACTCGGGGCCTTCGCCGAACCCGCTGTGAACCAGGCGCACCCGGACGCCCTCCGCCAGCGGCTCGACCGTGGCCTCGATCGCCGTTTCGGCCGGCTCGCCTCCTTGCCAGGTAAAGGCGACGCGGCGCGGCGCCTCCACAGCCGTGTACTTGCCGCGTGCTCGATAGCCCGAGTTCCAGCCCATCTCGAGCCGGCCGCCCGGGCGGGGATCGGTGCGCGCCTCGTCGCAGCACCATTCCCGCAGCTCGCTGGCCTTGGTCAGCGCCTCGAAGGCCATCTCGGGCGTCGTCTGGATCACTACTTCGAATGCAACTTGACGTTCGTCTGCCATCATACCCCTCCGCAAAGCTTGATCAAGTGTAAAACCCCGCCGCCGGCACGGTTGTTCAGCGGGGCGGGGCACGACCCTCACCCCGACCCTCTCCCTGGCAGGGCGAGGGGGAAGAGCGAGCCCACGCCGTCGTCCCAGTCTTCCTGCTCCTCCGGCTCCGGCCACCCGCCGGCCCCCTCGCCCTCGTCCAGCTCGCCGGTCGAGCAGAGGGCCAGGTCGCTTTCGCCCTCCCGCAGCACGCAGCCTTCCAGGTCGCCATCGAGGAGCCGCTCCACGGCCGCCTGGAGGCCCAGGACCGTGTCCGAGAGGACGATCACGATGTGCCGGTCGCCGTCTGCCGCGCGCAGGATGAGCGCCGTGCCTTCCATCACCATCGGCCCAACCGAGCCGATGTCGATCCTGGGCGTGAACTCTTCCGTGGCGGTCAGCGTCGTGGTGTAGTCGAGCCAGGGCTCGACGTCGAGCTCCTCCTCGGGCGGCAGGTAGAGCGTCACCTGCGCCTCGGCCAGGTACTCCTCCACCTCCACTGCCTCGCCATAGAGCCCCAGGAAGAGTGTGTCGGCGGCCGCGTCCTCGTCCGCCTGGATCGAGAGGCCCTTACCGGCCTCGGCGAAGAGCGCCTGGAGGTCGCCGCCGCCGGGCAGCAGGTCGCTATCGAGCAGCGGATCGCTGGTGTAGACCAGGTCGACGGTGTCGCCGAAGAAGTAGGGGAACTCGTCCAATGCATAGGTCCGCTCCGCCTGGCTCAGGAAGCCGGCGATGTTGGAGACAAAGCGGTCGTTGCCGGCGATGCCGTTGAAGGGCTCGGTAAGGAAGGTGGAATCGCCCAAGGCCAGCACCCGGCCGTCTGTGGCGAGCACCGCCGCCGCCGGCTGCTCGGCCCGGTCGTCGGAGTTCGAACGGGTGCCGGCGCTGGAGACCACCAGCCCAGGTGCCTTGGACTGGACCGAGCGGGTGCCGAAAAAGACCAGCTCCTCGACTCCCTCCGTCAGCGCATCCTCGGCCAAGTCGCTCAGCTTGATGTTGCGATAGTTGTTCGCGTTCTCTTCCATGTTGTAGAGATAGTCGGGCTGGAAGAAGACGTCGAACTGGGCAGCCAGGCTGTTCAGGTGCGGGGCGTCGTGGTCGAGGCCGATGAGGTAGCCCCACTCGTCGGTGAGCGCTGCATAGTGGGTGGCATCGGCGACCAGCAGCAGCCGCCCGCCGCGGTCGACGAACTCGCCGACCAGCTTGACCTCGCCCGCGCTCCAGTCCGCCAGCGGCGAGATGACGACCAGTGCCTTGGCGTAGCGCAGCATCCCAGGCAGGTCTTCTTCCGAGTAGACCATCTCCAGCCGTTGGCCGCGTGCGGCAATCCGCTCCTGGAGGAGCGACAGGTCGGTGGACTTGTACAGGTTGTCGTGGAGGGCATCCACCAGGATGGCGCCGGCGGGGGCCGGCTCGGCCTCGTCCTGGTAGGCCGTCAGCGCAGGCGCGGCGACCTCCACCGCGCTCAGGTCAGGCCGGGCGATCGTGCGCGACTGCCGGCTGCCCTGGTGGTAGGTGAAGTAACGGATCGCCCAAGGGGCGGCGATCAGGGCGAGCAGGAGCAGTGCCAGCAACGCAATCCAAAGCTTTTTCATTCTGTCTGCCTCTCTTTCCGTGGATCGCACCGGCTACTGGCCCGGCTGAAGGTAGAGGTAGTAGACGCCCGGCGCCAGCCTTCCGGCCGGAGCGGGGGCCGCAGCGGACCCTGCTTCCGCCGGCTCTGCGCCTGTCTCGCCAAAGTAGAGGCCCAGGTCATCCGCAGGCAGCTCGGGCGTGCGGTCGACGACGTCGTAGCGGGTGATGCCTGCCATCTGGGCGGCCGCCTCGATCGCGTCGGCCCGCGACCCCAGCTCGTCGACCAGCCCCATCTTGTCGGCATCGAGCCCGATGTACAGCTCGCCGCGTGCGAGGGTCTCCGCCGGCACCGTGAGGCGGTCTGCGCGCTGCGCCAGGACGGCCGCCAAGAAGGTATTCTTGAGCGTCTCCATCTGGCGGGTCCATTCGGTCGCCGTGCCGCCGGTCAGCTTGAAGGGGCCGGTGGTGATGAGCAGCTCGTCGACGAGGTCGGGGTCGGGCGCGTAGGAGATGACGCCGATGTTGCCCACGAGCGAGGTCGGCTTGGCATAGATCTGGTCGGCCGCGGCCGAGATGTAGTAGCCGCCGCTTGCGACCAGCTCGCCCATCGACACCACGACCGGCACCTTTTCGCGCAGCGCCAGGATGTCGTAGTAGAGGCTCTCGCTGGCGGTCACGCCCCCGCCCGGCGAGGTGATATCGAGCACGACGGCACGCACGGCGCCGTCGCTGCCCAGGTCTTCGAGGGCCTGGCCGATCAGGTTGGTGTAGGATTCGTACAGGTCCTGGTCGATGTAGACGACCGCCACCTGTGGGGTGGGGATGAGCCGGCGGGCAAGGAACCAGCTTCCGCCGGCGAGCGCGGCGGCGACGACGACCGCGAGGATCCAGAATAGGATTCGGCGTTTCTTCATGGGGCCCTCCTGGTTGATGCGGGTATTGTAGCACGGGTGGGCCGGCTTGGGAAACGCGGGGGTGATCCTGGAGGAGCCGGCAAACGAATGCGCGGAGCAGTACTCGACCGGAGCCGGCCTAGGTTTGGCCGTCCTGCACGGAAGCATCCCCCGGGGGGGCGGCACCCTGCGGCGGCCGCTCTCTCCTGGCAGCCACCAGGTCCAGAACGCCGCCGAGGATGACCACCAGGAACGCGGCGACCGTGCCCCAGAGGCCTGCCTGGGTCTTGCCCGAGATGATCGACATCGATTCCTGGTTGGCGGCCTGCGACCCCAGCTTGGCGAACTGTATGACCAGGACCAGCAGGCTGGCTGCCGCCGCTCCGATGGCGGCCAGGGCGCCGGCGCGCAGCGCGAGCCGCCGCCGGTAGCCCAGGAGCGCCAGCACGGCGCAGACGATGCCGCCGGCCGGCACGACGAAGAGGGCCGGGTAGCTCTCGCCTGCCGGCTGTTCTCCGAATACGGTGTGGATCGCCGGCCCGGTGGCCATGTCCCAACCGCTCCATCGCGCCACCGGCGTTTCGTTGCACGAGACAAGCACCCAAGGCAGGAAGAAGCAGAGCACTGCGATGGCTCCGCCGATCCCGACGACTCCCCTTCCCTTGGTCATTGGCGTTCCTTTCTGCCTGGCTCGCGGAGGTTGGCCTTCAACGGGCCACGCCCCTCGTGCGGGCTTTCCCCGCCGGATCACGGCCCGCTCTTGCTCTTGCCCTGGAGGCCGCGCCGGTGAGGCGAGTATAGCGGACGAGGCGGCCGGTGTCAAGCTTGCCTGCCGTGGCCTCGGGGCGTGGCAATGTCCCGAAGGATGTCAGGCTGAGCGAAGCGAAGCATCTCGGTCTGGCCCAGCAGAGACCTTGCGCTTCGCTCAGGGTGGGAAGCCCTCTTCCGTCGGGCAGGCGCGGCCTACCCAACCGGCCGTTGACAACACCGCCTGCCGTGATATAATGAAGCACCGGAGGTATCGCACTATGAAGAAATGGTCTGCGCTCCTGCTGCTGGCTGCTTTGGCCCTGCTGCTGGCCGGCTGCGTCCAGGATTGGGCGGGCCGTGCCACGCCGGCCGGCTCCACGATTGTTGTGCCTACCCTGACGCCGGCTGCACCCACCGGGCTCCCGCCGACGGCCGCGCTCACTCCCGCGCCGCCTACGGCGACGGCCGAGCCGCCTACGGCGACCTCCGCGCCGCCGACACTCACACCTGCTCCGCCCACTCCCACCTCTGCGCCGCCCACCCGCACACTTACGCCGGCGCCGGCCGCCGCGAGGCTTCAGTTCCCGGCAGGCGGGACGACGCTCGTCGCCGAGGGAGTGGCCCGCCCCGGCGCGCCCAGCCTCTTTGTCCTGCGCGCCTCCGCCGGGCAGCTCATGGATGTGCAGGTCAGCCTGGCGATGGCCCAGGCCGAGCTTGCCATCTGGGGCGCCGACGGAACGACGCTCAAGCGCGCCAGCGACGGCCGGCTCTGGTGGCGCGGCACGCTGCCCTCCACCCAGGACTACTTCCTTCAGGTGGACGCGCTGGGCGGCGAGAGGGGTTTCTCCCTCTCCATCGGCATCCCGGTGCGCATCTCCTTCGCCTCCGGGGGCGACCTCGTACCGGGTGGACGGCTTGCTCGCTCCGGCAATCCCCGACCTGTTTGTGCTAAAGGCCTCGGCCGGGCAGACGATGGAGGTGGCGATTGACTCGCCCTCTCCCGCTACGATGGTGGAGATCTGGGGCTTTGACGGCACCCTGCTCAAGACGGACGCCGACCCGGGCTGGAGCTGGACCGGCACGCTGCCGGCGACCCAGGACTATTTCATCTACCTCTACAACTGGTCCGCGGTAGCCTCTTACCGGCTCGAGATTGGCATCCCGGCGGGCGGCGAGCCCCAGCCGGTGCGCATCTCCTTCCCGGTTGGCGGCACGACGGCGACAGAGAGCGGAAGCCTGGCGGCGCTGGGCATGGACGTCTATGTCGTGCGCGCCTCGGCGGGACAGATCCTCGACGTCCAGGCAGACTGGTCGGGTGGCCAAGTGCTGCTGGAGATCTGGGGCGCGGACGGCACGGTGCTCAAGCACGCCGCGGTGGGCGACACGCTGTGGCGCGATTATCTGCCGTCGACGCAGGATTACTTTGTGAAGGTCATCGCCGAGGGGGGCGCGGCGGACTATACGCTGCGTGTGTCGGTGCCGGCGCGGATTTCCTTTGCGCCGGGCGCCGTCAGCGCCACGGTGACGGGCCGGGTGGAGAGCTATGGCTCGATCCTGTACGTGCTCCGCGCGGGCGCCGGCCAGGAGATGGAGGTCGAGCTTGACGCCGCCGACCCGACGATCCTGCCCTCGATCTGGGGGTTTGACGGCACGGTACTCAAGCGCTACGTGGACGGCGCGCAGAGCTGGAGCGGCGACTTGGCGTCCACGCAGGACTATTTCATCCTGGTGTCGTCGTACGGGGGAGCGGGGGCGTTCTCGCTGACGGTGACGGTCCGGTAGCATAGCCCCTTGCGGGTGTCCTTGTCACTGGACCGCATCTGAGCTACAATGCTCTTGTAGCCTTGGGCTGGAGGATGCAAATGACGCCACGCACACCGACAGATCCCACCGGGGTGAACGAGCCGCCAGGCGGCATTACCCTGCGCGCCGTGCTGAGCTTCCTCGTCGTCGTCGTCCTGCTGCCGCTGGTCCTCTTCGTGGCCGCCGGCCGCTGGAGCTGGACCGCCGCCTGGGTCTATGTCGCCATCCACTGGGCGGGCACCCTCGCCAGCCGGCTGATGGCCTGGCGGGCCAACCCCGATCTGCTGGCCGAGCGCGGGCGCTCTGTCGAGAAGGGCTTTGGCCAGGGCTGGGACCGGCTGCTCCTGCCCCTGGGCGCCATCGTCGGGCCCCTGGCCCTCTGGATCGTGGCCGGACTGGACGAGCGCTTTGCCTGGTCGACGGACCTGCCGGTCGAAGCACAGGCAGTCGCCTGCGGCGTGCTGGTCGCGGCCTACGCCTTTTCGACCTGGGCCTTTGTCGTGAACGCCTTCTTTTCCGCCGTCATCCGCATCCAGGAGGACCGCGGCCAGAAGGTCGTCACGAGCGGGCCTTACCGGCTGGTGCGGCACCCCGGGTATGCCGGCGGTGTGTTGGCCTACCTGGCGATGCCGGTGCTGCTCGACTCGCTCTGGGCGCTGATCCCGGCCGCGCTGACGGTCGCGGCGGTGGTGGCGCGCACGGCGCTGGAGGACAAGACCCTCAAGGAGTCGCTGCCGGGCTATACGGAGTACGCACGGCGGACCCGCTACCGCCTGCTGCCCGGCGTCTGGTAACAAGACCTCCGAGCTCTCGCAGCTCGGAGGTCTGGCGGTCAAAACATCTCGCTCCTGCTTTGACCTTCCGGCTCCCCTATGCTACACTGGCGCACTGGCATGCCCTCGGGCTGGTGTTGGCCCGTGGAGCGTCCGAGTCTGCCCGTGTGGGAGGCAAAGGCCAATGACGGCACCGAAACGATTCTGCGAGCAGTGCGGCTCACCACTGCAAACCGGCGGTCGCTTCTGCGAGATGTGCGGCGCGCCGGTCGACTCCGCGGACGCCGAGAGGGCCGAGACGGTCGTCGGTCACCTACCGGCCGAGAGGCTGGAGGAGGGCAAGGGGTTGCTCGGGCGGGTAAAGACGACCCAGCTCAACCTCGTCATCACCACCGTTCGAGTCCTCTGCCTGCGCGAGACCGAGGAGACCAACGACACCTGGCTGGCCGAGACGGAGCGCCTCGAGGACGAGGAGAAGCGCAGCGGCGTACCCTGGCGGACGCTGATCGATCGCTACGATTGGCGCAGCCCCATCTGGGCTGCCTTCTACGACACCCCTCCCGGGGAGCTGCTTTCCTCCGACCGGCGCAACGGGGCGATCCCCCTGTCTGAGGTCGTCGTGGCGACCGTGACCCTCGACGAGGAGCTAGACAAGCTGGAGATCGGGCTTGCCGGCGGGCAGATGGTCCACTTCCAGCTCTATAACCAGGTGGGCAGGGCCGCCGCGCGCTTTCTTGCCCAGGTCCTGGGGTCTGAGCGCGTCCGGTTGGTCGTGCCGGCGGCCGCGTGACCGGCCCGGCGAGAGGATGCCTGTGATGCAAGGTCTTCGGATTCGCGCTGCACGGCTCCTGCGGAGCGCCAAGGGCAGGACGCTCCACTGTCCGCCTGCGGCTCTTGAGGCGCAGGCGCCTGCCTGTGGCGGCGAGAACTAGGCACATGCGCAGAACACCCACACCCGCCCCGGTGGAAGACGCACCCGAGACCGCAGAAAGCGCGCGCCGGTCTGCCCGGCTACCCACGCACTGGCTGCGGCACCTTCTCACGGTGGTGGTGCTCGGCCTGGCCGTGCACCTGCTCTTGCCCCAAATCACTACACTCCAGCATTCGCTGGAGGTCATTCGCGGCATGTCGTGGTGGGTCCTCGCCCTGGCGGTCGTCTCCATGTTGACGAGCTTTGTGGGGAGCAGCCTACTGCTGCGCGCCATCGCCCGGATGACCGGCGACCGGCTGGGCCTGGTCCGAGGTGCGCTCATCACCGCTGCGTCCACCTCCGTCGGCCTCGTGGCCGGGGGGATCGTCCCGGCGGGGGTCGCGGCCCGCCGCTGGGTGCGCGGGAGCGGCGTCGGACCGGCGGGGGCGCTCGTCACACTCTGGCTGCCGGTCCTGCTCTACATCGGGGTGCTGGCCGTTGTCACCGCGGTTGGCCTGGCCTACTTGCTTTTGCTGCACCAGCTCACGGTGCCCCTGGCTATCACCTTCGCTAGCGGTCCTGGCAGGCATCAGTGCCGTCATCAGCCGCGATCGCCTGGGGCTCGCGGCGGCGTGCCCGTTTCGCGGACCTGGTTACGCGCTCGGCGGCACGCTGGGCTGCCCTGCGGCGCCGTCCCTTCGATCCCGCCCCGGCGCAGGACGGGGTTGCCCGCATCTTTAGCGGGATCGACTGGCTGGGGGAGGGCGGCTGGCGTGGCCCAGTGCTGGGAGCGGTGGTGACCACCTTCTTCGACATGCTGACGCTCTACCTCTGCTTCGTCGCCGCCGGCCACCCGATTGGCCCGGCTGTCGTCGTGGCGGCCTATGGCCTGCCGATGCTCCTGGCCAAGGCGCCACTAACCACACCGGGCGGCATTGGGATCGTAGAGACCACCATGGTCGGCCTGTTCGCCGGCCTCGGCGTCCCGAAGCAGGTTGCTGTCGTGGTCGTCCTGGCCTACCGGCTGATCGCCTTCTGGCTCCCGTCCCTGGCCGGGTTCCTGCTGTTCCCCTACCTGCAGCATGTCGCAGGCGGCAAGCGGGGCGAGGTTATCCAGCAGGCAGCGCCCGAGGGGGCCTAGGCCCCGTGCCCATCACCCAAGTCGACGGGCCAAGGGAGGGAGCCCGAGCTGCCTAGGGCTCCCTGCCGTCTGGGTGGCATTCCACGCAGTTGCCCCAGTTGGGGATGCCGTGTTCCTCGTGCTTCTGGGCGAAGCTCGGCCTCGTTGTGGCAGCCGAAGCAGGTGTACCCGCCCAGGCTCGCCGGATGGCAAGTGCGGCAGCTCGAAGCGCCTTTGTGGTTGACCGGGAAGGTGTGCGGCCTCCCGAACGACGCCGGAACCCAGCCTCCCGGAGTGTGGCACTCGGCGCAGCCGGTGCCGAGCACCCCGGCGTGGTAGGCCGGCTCGCCATGACATGCTCCGCACTCGCTCGGTGTGCCGGCAAAAACGCCGCCCGTGTGGCAGCTCGTGCACGCGAGGCCGGCGTGCCCACCGTCCAGTGCGAAACCGGTCCCCCCATGGTCAAAGGCCGCGCCTGCCCAGCCCTGCGGCGAGTGGCAGCGGGCACAGTCCTGGCCGAACTGCCCGGCGTGGCGGTCATCGTCCTGGTGGCATGCGACGCACGCCGAAGCCGTCCCCTGGAACTGGCCGCCGGCGTGGCACTGCAGGCAGGAAAGCAGGGTGTGCGTCCCCTGGAAGAGGCCCTCGACGCCGCTGTGGTCCACCATCACGCTTGCCTTGCTGGATGACGCGTGGCACAGCCGGCACTGCGCGAGGCTGTAGGCGCTGTGATCGGCCGGGGCCGGCCAGTTGGGACCGCCCGGCGCGTGGCAGGTCAGGCAGTCATCACCGGCCGATACCACGTGGGGTGCGGACGGGCCGGCGATCCCGGCGGCGCGGGCCGACTCGGCCCAGCCGTCCGGTGTGTGGCAGCTCGTGCAGGAGCCCGCCAGGTGCGCCTTGGGTGCGGCGTGGCATGCGGTGCACTCGGTCGAGGGGGTGCGGACCAGGCCGTGGCACTTGCTGCATGCCACCGTCTCGTGCCGGCCCACCAGCGGCATGGGATGGGGAGGGCGTGCCACCTTGGCCGGCACAAAGCGGCTGGCCGAGTGGCATTGGTGGCAGGCCAGCCCATAATGGTAGCGGGTGGGCGGGTAGTGGCAGCCGGCACATTTGTCCGGGATGCTGGTGGCCGGCACCGGCGTGGCCGCAGGCGCGGCGGCTGCGAGGCCGGCGGTGTTGACAGGCAGCAGTGCGAGCGCGGCCAACACCACCAGCGCGGCGATGACCGGGCGCAGGGTGCGCAGGGACTCTTCTTTCACTAGGGCACCTCTCGTCGATTCGGGATGGACTAGCGGGGCAGTCGTTGCCCTCTCTCCCTACCGGGAGAGGACCTGCGCCATTGCGTAGGCGGATTGCTGCGTCGTCCGCGATGCGGACCTGCCGAATCTAGCACACCTTGCAGGGGCTGTCAAGAATGACGAGACGGGGTTTCTGGGGCTCTGAGGCGCCGTTCATCCCCCTCGGTGATTCGCCCTTTTCCCCCGCCTCTGCTATAATGCGGGCACCCATGGCCCGCATCTTTGCCTTCGCCAACCAAAAGGGCGGGGTCGGCAAGACCACGACCGCCGTTAACCTCGGCGCCTACATGGCTGCCGCCGGCAGGCGCGTGCTCGTCGTGGACACCGACCCCCAGGCGAACGCAACCGCCTGCCTCGGCGTGGACCGTACGAAATTGGCCCACTCCGTCTACGACGTTATGCTCGACGGCACGCCGCCGCAGCAGGCCATCGTGCGTACCGCTCAAGAAGGGCTGCACCTTCTCCCGGCAACCACGGCGCTGGCGGGCGGCGAGGTCGAGCTGGTGGGCACCATGGCGCGCGAGCACCGGCTGAGCCGGGCGCTGGCGCCGGCCGCCGGCGAGTATGACCTGGTCTTTATCGACTGCCCGCCCAGCCTCGGGCTCCTCACCATCAACGGACTCGTCGCCGCCCAGGACGGCGTCCTGATCCCCGTGCAGTGCGAGTACCTGGCGCTCGAGGGGCTGGGCCACCTGCTGAAAACGATCTACCTGGTGCGCGACAACCTCAACCCGCGACTCGTCATCGCCGGCGTGATCATGACCATGTTTGATGCCCGCACCAACCTCTCGCGCCAGATCGTCGACGAGGTACGGCGCTTTTTCCCGGCCTATGTGTTCAAGGTCGTCATCCCGCGCACTGTGCGCCTGGGCGAGTCGCCCAGCTACGGCGAGACGGTCATGAGCTATGCCCCCGAGTCGAGCGGCGCCCAGGCCTACCAGGCTCTGGCACAGGAATTCATCGAGCGGCTGGGCTAGCCGGAAGGGTGAGGCGAGCGTGAAAGAGAGACGCGGACTCGGTCGAGGGCTGGAAGCTCTGATCCCAACGGCAGAAGAGCAGCCGGGCGGCGTGCTGCAGGTGCCCGTGGGGGCGATTCGCCCCAACCCGATGCAGCCCCGCTCCGGCATGGATGCCGAGGCGCTGCAGGAGCTGGCTGCCTCCATCCTCGAGCACGGGCTGATCCAGCCGCTTATCGTCACCCAGTTGGGGCCGGAGAACTACCAGCTCATCGCCGGCGAGCGGCGCTGGCAGGCTGCCAAGCTGGCCGGCCTGGCGGCCGTTCCCGTCATCGTCAAGGAGGCCACGCCCCAGCAAGTGCTGGAGCTGGCGCTCGTCGAGAACATCCAACGTGCCGACCTCAACCCGCTGGAGGAGGCCGCTGCCTTCCAGCAGCTCGTCGACGACTTTGGGATGACACAGGAGCAGGTGGCGGCGCGCGTCGGCAAGAGCCGGGTGACCGTCACGAACACGCTGCGCCTGCTGCGCCTGCCCGGAGAAGTGCGGGAGGCGCTCGGCTCCGGGGACATCCACGAGGGGCATGCGCGCGCGCTTCTCGGCCTGCCGACGGCGGAGGCGCAGACCGCCGCGCTCAAGGTCGTTACCAAGCGCGCGCTCAGTGTCCGCCAGACGGAGGAGCTGGTGCGCCGCCTGACCGCCACCGCGCCGGTCGTCCGCGCCAAGCCAGCCCTGCCGCCCGAGACGGCCGCCCTGGAGGAGCGCTTCCGCCAGAGCTTGGGGACGAAGGTCAACCTGTTCCGCAGCCGCAAGGGTGCCGGCCGGCTGGTAATCCACTTCTATTCGGAGGAGGAGCTGCAGGCGATCTAGGATGCGATCGTGGGGGAGTAGAGCAGGCCTCCTGGAGGCATTGATGTCTCGCCCCGTGGTTCGGTCCTCCGCGCTTGCGTCTTTCCTCGCCCTATGCTACAATCTTCCCGTCGACATTCGGGGGTCGTCTAATGGTAGGACAAGGGTCTTTGGAACCCTGAGTCGAGGTTCAAAGCCTCGCCCCCGAACCTGCCGGGGCCCTTAGCTCAGCGGTCAGAGCGGCCGGCTCATAACCGGTTGGTCGCAGGTTCGATCCCTGCAGGGCCCATCGACGCCCGAGGGCGTGCCAACCCCCAGGCGCCGGGTGCAATAGGGGCGGAAGATGACCCAGGTGCTGGTCCTGAATGCAAGCTACGAGCCGCTCAGCGTCGTCTCGGTTCGCCGTGCCGTCGTCCTCCTGCTGAAGGAAAAGGCCGAGATCGTCGAAGCGGCCCAGGCCTACTTGCGTGCGGAGCACTCGACGATGCCCGTGCCGCTCGTCATCCGCCTGGTCTATTTCGTGCGGATCCCGCGCTCCTTTGGGCTGCCCCTTTCGCGGCGCACGATCCTGGCCCGCGACGGGTACACCTGCCAGTACTGCGGTGCCCAGCCGGGAAAGGCTCTCTTGACCATCGACCACGTCGTCCCGCGCTCTCGCGGCGGCACCACCTGCTGGGAGAACGTGGTTACCGCCTGCGCGCCCTGCAACCGCCGCAAGGGGCACCGCACGCCGGAAGAGGCCCACCTGCCCAGCCCTCGGCACCCTACCCGTCCGCGCTACCTGGCCATCACCTGGCTCACCGGCACCACCCCGCCGGAGGCGTGGGAGAAGTACCTTTACAGCTAGCCGAGTTCGCCGAAGGTCTCTGACCGAGGCGAAGTGGGCTCGGTCAGGAGACCCTCGCCCATCGGAAGGGCCGGGTATGGAAACCCGGCCTACGGCGCGGGAGCGGCACCTATCGGCCTCGTTCCGTTTGCCCGGCCGGGCAAGGTGCGGTATACTCCTCCGAAACCTACCACACGGAGCAACGACCATGCAAGTTCTATTACTACAGGATGTGGAGGGCCTTGGCCACTCCGGTGACGTCAAAAAGGTGGCCGACGGCTACGCCCGCAACTTCCTCATCCCGCGCCTGCTGGCCCTGCCGGCCACGCCCGGAAGCGTGAAGGCGGCGGAGAAGGCTCGCGAGGCCAAAGCCCGCCGGCAGGCCCGCGCGCAGAGCGAGGCGCAGGCCCTGGCGCAGCTTCTCGACGGCCAGACCGTGACTTTCCATGCGCGCGCCGGCGAGGGCGACCGCCTCTACGGCTCGATCACCAACGCCAACATTGCCGAGGCGCTGCAGGCCAAGGTCGGCCGCGAGATCGACAAGCGCAAGATCGTGCTGGAAGAGCCGCTCAAGGAGCTGGGCGCCCACACTATAACGATCCACCTGGCCCCCCAAGCGGAGGCCAAAGTCATCGTCATCGTCGAGCGCGAAGAATAGCGCTCCCGCTCCCGCTGCCAGGCTCCCCGAGGCCCTTGCCCCTCTGGTTTTCCAGGGCATGGCTCTCGGGGAGCTTGCTTTCCGGGGGGGGCTCCCCCGGCCAGGCAATGAGCGTGTAGGGGATGATCGAGAAGGCCAAGGTTGAGACCTGCTTCCTGCTGCCGGCCGGCAGCGGCTGCCAGGCGTGTATCGACCGGCTCCAGGAGCGCATCGCGGCCCACGAAGGCATCGAGGTGACCCACATCGATGCTGCGGGCGACTCGCCGCGGCTGTGCGTCCACTATGACCCGGAGCAGATCGACCACGACCGCGTCCAAGCGCTCATGACCGAGGAGGGGGCGCGGCTCGAGACCCAGTACCACCACGAGACACTGCCGATTGCCGGCATGGACTGTGCCGACTGCGCCCGGACGCTCGAATCAGGCGTGGGCCGGCTGGACGGCGTCCAGTGGGCGTCGGCCAACTTTGCCGGGGGCACCCTGGCGCTGGAGTATGACGCCGGCCGCATCGACCGGGCAGCTATCGCCGCCCGCATCCGCAGCCTGGGCTACGACGTCGCAGAGGCGGAGCCGCCGGCGCAGCTCTCGTTCCGGGTGGAGGGTCTCGACTGCGCCGACTGCGCGCTGAACCTGGAAGAGGCGCTGCGCAACGTCCCTGGGATAGCCCAGGTGAGCGTCGACTTTGCGCTGGCGCGTGCCCGGATCACACCCTCGGGGGATGCCGCGATCGCGGCCGCTGCGCAGCGCGTGGCACGGGAGATGGGCTACGGGTTGGTCTCGGAGGCGACGGATGGAGCCGCAGAGGGCGGCCGGCGTGCCTGGATCCGGCAGCACCGCAGGGAGCTGAGCACGCTTGCGTCGGGCCTGCTGATCCTGCTGGCACTCGGGCTGCATCTCGCGCACTTGCCGGAGCAGGCCGTGGCGGCGGCCTACATTGCCGCGATCGTCGCCGGCGGATTCACCGTCGCCCGGGCCGGCTGGGCCAGCCTGCGCAGCGCCCACTCCCTCGACATGAACGCGCTCATGTCCATCGCGGCCATCGGGTCCATCTTTGTCGGCGAGTGGGCCGAAGGCGCCGTCGCCATCTTTCTCTTCTCGCTGGGTAACACGCTGGAAGGCTACACGATGGACCGCGCCCGGAATGCCATCCGTGGGCTGATGGACCTCTCGCCGCGCCGCGCCACGCTGCTGCACGGTAACCGCGAGGAGGAGGTGCCGGTCGAGGAGCTGCGCGCCGGCGACCGGATCCTGGTCAAGCCGGGCGAGCGGATCCCGATGGACGGCCTGGTGCTTGCAGGTGAATCGGCTGTCAACCAGGCCCCGATTACCGGCGAGAGCCTGCCCGCCGACAAGGTGCCCGGCTCCGAGGTCTTTGCGGGGACGGTCAATGGCCCCGGCGCTCTCACCCTCCGCGTCAGCCGGCGCTCGATCGATAGCACCATCTCGCGCATCATACGCATGGTCGAGGAGGCGCAGGCCCAGAAGGCGCCATCGCAACGCTTTGTCGATCGCTTTGCGCGGGTCTATACCCCCGCCGTCATCGCCGGCGCACTCGCCGTGGCCCTGCTGCCGCCGCTGGCCGGCTGGTTGGCGGGCACCGGTGCCTTTGGGACGCTCTTTCCGCAGTGGCTCTACCGGGCACTCGTGCTGCTGGTGATTGCCTGCCCCTGTGCCCTGGTGATTTCGACCCCGGTGACCATCGTCAGCGCCATCGCCCGCGCGGCGCGGGCGGGCGTCCTGATCAAGGGCGGAAGCCACCTCGAGGCGCTGGGCAAGCTGCGCGTCATCGCCTTTGACAAGACCGGCACCCTGACGGCCGGCAAGCCGCACGTCGTGAGCGTGCGCTGCCTCGACCACCAGGAGGGAGTACCCTGGCGCGAGTGCTCGGCCTGCTTGCAGACGCTGGCGACCGCGGCCGCGGTCGAGCGCCGCTCGGAGCACCCCATCGCGCAGGCGGTGGTGCAGGAGGCTGCGGCCCTGGGCCTGGTCGAAGGCGAACAGGCTGCCGTGTCGGTGGAGGCGATGGCCGGCCGCGGCGTGCGTGGCCAGGTGAACGGCCACGCCGTCACCGTCGGCGCCCACACCCTGCTCCACGAGAGCCATCCCGAGTTGATTGACGGGTCCGCTGTGCGCCAGCGTCCATGCGGCCCAGGCCGGCGGCCAGACCGCGATGGTGGTGAGTGATGATTGCTGCGGTGTGTTGGGCGCCATCGCCGTCGCCGATACCCTGCGGCCCGGTGTGGCGGGCGTCATGCAAGCACTGGCGCAGGTAGGCATCGAGCGCACGGTGATGCTCACCGGAGACAACGAGGCGACGGCGCGGGCGATTGCGAGCAGCGCGGGCGTGGCCGACGTCCGGGCCGGGCTGCTGCCCGAGCAGAAGGTGGCGGCCATCGAGGCACTGCTGGGCCAGTACGGTGCAGTGGCCATGGTCGGAGACGGCGTCAACGATGCCCCGGCGTTGGCTCGAGCCACCGTCGGGATCGCGATGGGTGCGGCCGGCACCGACACCGCCCTGGAGACGGCCGACGTGGCGCTCATGGCCGACGACCTGGCACGGCTGCCCTTTGCCGTCCGGCTCAGCCGGCGCTCGCGCTCCATCATCTTCCAGAATGTGGTCCTGGCGCTGGGCATCAAGGCCGTCTTCCTGGCCCTGGCCGTCGCCGGGCTGGCCACGATGTGGATGGCCGTGTTTGCCGATATGGGCGCCTCGCTCCTGGTCACATTCAACGGCATGCGCCTGCTCCGCCACAAGTAACCGCTTACGAAGCGCGCCAAGGGCACGAGGGGAGACCTTCGTGCCCTTCTTCTTTTTGCCTACGTGGGGGAACCAATGCGAGCTCTAGGCCGTCTAGGCATAAGAGTGGCGTGAGAGATGTGCGCAGGGGCTTGACATCCTGGCTGGCTCGTGATATGATATAGATGAAGGAAATAGTAACTATTAGCCCTGACGCGAGCTACTTGGCTTGCGCGGGAAGAACGAGGTGAGGTATGGCAGAAAAGAGACGGTTGAATCGAACATTGAGGTGGGTGCTGGCAGCTCTGATCCTGGCCGCCGGCCTGAGCGCTGCCCTTGCATGGGGCCGTGTGCCCCGCGAGGCAGAGCCGGTTTCCGGCCTTGACGAGACGCCGCCGGCGGCCATGCTCTACGCCGCCTGGCAGCCGGCCTCGGGCGCGCGTACGGTCCTGTTTCGCAGTGCGGACCGCGGAGAAACCTGGCAGCCCGTCCCGGTGAGGACCGGCATCGCGTCTGTTACTGCCTGGGCGTCTGACGGGGCCGACCGCGTGGCGGTCGCCCTGAGCGACGGCAGCCTGCTCCGCTCCGGCAACCAGGGTGAGCGGTGGAGTAACGTGGCCTCGACATTTCCCGTGTTGAGCCTGGCCTTTGGCGCCGACGGGCAGCTCTTCATCGGCACGGACGGGCAGGGCATCTGGCGGCAGGTAGACCGCGATGCCCCAACGCCTCTGGCTGCCGCCGGCACGGAGCTGGCCGGTGCTTCGGTCCGCTCCCTGGCGCTTGCCGGTGGGCGGCTCTTTGCCGCTACCTCCGGCTCGCTCTATCTATCCGACGATGATGGCCGGACATTCACGGCTGCCCGAGCCGTGCCGGGCCGCATATCGGCTTTGGCTGCGCTGGATGCCCAGACGTTGTACCTGGGCACCGAGGGTACCGGCATCCTGAAGAGCGGCGATGCCGGCCTGAACTGGCAGTTGTCGTCGATGGGCTGGGGCAGGTGGCCGGACTGACGCTGCGCATCACTGCCCTGCGGGCCGATTTCGCTGAGCCGAACGTGCTCTATGCCGGCGTGTCGTACCTGGTGGGCGGCACCCAATTGCACGAATCGCCCGCCGGCGCCTTCGTGACGCTGGACGGCGGCGTCTCGTGGCTACGTCTTGCCGGCCCCGCCTTTCCGGAGGCGCAGCGTGCCGGCGACCTGGTGCCCGTGCCCAGCCGGCCCCTCACGGTGCTGGCTGCAACACCCGAAGGCCTTCAGGCATACCAGCCCAACGTGGCCGCTGCCTTGAGCCTGCTCGGAAGTGGCACGACCGGAGAGCGGGCGAATGCAGCCCGGCTGTTGGGCCTGGCCCGTGCGGAGGGCGCGGGCGAAGCTCTCCTGGCCGCGCTGGCCGATCCGGAGAACTTGGTGGCACAGGCCGCGGCCGATGCGCTCGGCCGGTTGGACGATCCGGCTACGGTGCCTGCGCTTCAGGCCGCGCTGGCTGGCGGCGACGCGCAGGTGAAGCGCAATGCCGCCCGCGCGTTGGGCCTGCTGCGCGTCGATCCGGCTGTTGCGGCGCTGTCTGCACTGCTGATGGAGGGAGAGCCGGCGACAGCCGGTGCTGCGGCCGAAGCGCTGCGGCAGATCGGCAGCCCGGACGCCGTCGACGCACTGCTGGCTCCGCTGGCCGACCAAGAAGTGACCGTCCGGCGTCACGCCGCACTGGCTGCCTTGGAGGCGCTAGGCGAGCCTGCCGTCGAGCCTCTCGTGTCGCGCCTGGAGGCGCAGGGCGCCGTGGAGCGCCGCAATGCCGCCGAGGCACTCGGCTGGATCGGGTCGGCTTCGGCCACGGAGGCGTTGGTCGATGCGCTGCGCGACGACCAGGAAGGCGTGCGGAGCGAGGCGGCCTGGGCGTTGGGCGAGATCGCCGATCCGGGCGCGCAGCGCGCCCTTGCCCGTGCTCGCTCGTCCGACACGTCGGCTTCGGTCCGAGATGCTGCGGCGCTGGCCCTGACCCAGCTTGCGGCGCGGCCGGCCGTACAGGCAGGCGGGTGGGCCGCCTTGCTTTCGGCCCTGCGCAATTCCGAGGTTGCCCGATGGCTGCTGCTGGGGCTGTCCATCGCAGTCGCCGGCCTGCTGGCAGCGCGCAACCTCAGGCCGTCGGCGGTGCGGGTAGCCCGGAGAGATCACCGGCACTACCGGTAGGGTGAGAAGCGCGGCGAGCCGGCCCGGGCAATGCAGCGATCGCAACGATAACGACAAGTGCAACGCACCTCCCAGGTGCGTTGCACTTCTCTTTGGGGATCGAGAAACGGCCACGTGGAGACGAAACCTGCCAGCCCAAGGCTGCTCAGTGATGGAAGTCGAAGATTAAATCGTCGAAAGGTTCGCCAATCGCACCTTGACAATCCCTTGTGGTGTGATACAATAGAGCTACTGGACACGTGGATTGCACCTTGAGAATCCAGTATCGATGCTTCATTGCAGGTTGTTGGGGCGCCAGGAGTGCGTGCCCAGAGGAGGACAGCATGGAGTGGCTACTCGGGCTCATTGTGGCGTTTGAGGTGACATTCTGGCAGTATGTTCTATCTGCCGGGGTGGGTGTCATCATCGGCATGATCCTCCTGCGGATCATCGTGCCGGCGGCGCTTCTTGCCGCGTTTTCTGCGGTCATGCGGCGCATGTATGGCAGGTTACATCGGCCAGCCATTGCCTAGGCCGGGGGGCTCGGCCCTGCGTACCGGCGCAGGACTGTTCCCCCAAGTCTACACCGGAAGCGGAGCCTCCTACGGGCATACCTGCCCGTAGGAGGCTCCGCTCTTTACGCCAAACTTCTGGCCGTGCGGTGCGGGCGAAATCCAGCCGACTTGACTTGCGCCCGGCCCGATGGTAGTATGCCTTCCTAACCTATCTGGCAAGGAGGCAAGCCTATGGATCGTTCTCTCCCGGTTGCCTGAGCCCATCCGCGCACATGGACAAACCCACCAAAGATGAGGAGAATGCACAGTGAAGAGAGAAAACTGGTTTCGCATCGCCCTGGTCGCCGTCCTGGCGATCACCTCCCTGGGTATTGGCCTGGTGTCGGCCGCCCAGGCGCCTGTCTCTACCGGCGCAGCCACGCCCGCCTACATTGAGCCGCAGCTTCAGGCTGCGCTGGAAGGCGAGGGGCAGGCCAACCTCTTTGTGATGTTCCGCGACCAGGCGGACCTCACGGCGGCTTACTCCATGTCCTGGGAAGCGCAAGGTGAGTACGTCTGGCGGGCGCTCGCGGAGGTTGCACAGCGCAGCCAGGCCAACGTGCGCGCCAGCCTCGATGCGCAGCGCATCCCCTACCAGTCATTTCCGATCAACAACTCGATCTACATCACCCAAGCGCCGCAGGCGCTGGCGAATGGCCTTCTCGGCTTCCCGGAGGTGAGCTATCTGCGTCTCGAGCGCCAACAGCCGCTGCCAGAGCCCATCCTGACCGACGGAGCGCAGCCGGCGCCTGACGCGATCACCGCCTGGGGCCTGACCGACACCAAGGCCACCGTCGGTGTGGGCGCTGGGTTACCAGGGCTCGGGCATCAAGGTCGCCAACATCGATACCGGCGTGCAGTACACGCACCCTGCGCTGGACCAAGCTTACGCCTGTCTATCCGACCCGGGCAACTCCAAGTGCTGGTACGACCCGTATGGAACTACAGCACACCGTCCGACGGCAAACGGCCACGGCACCCACACGATGGGCACCATGGTCGGCGACGACGACACAAGCCTGACCTACATCGCAGGCATGGCGCCGGACGCGACCTGGATCGCCTGTCGAGGGTGCAGCACCAGTTCCTGCGGCGACAGCCAATTGACTGCCTGCGCCAACTGGATCCTGCAGCCGGGCGGCAACACGGCAAACCGGCCCAACGTGGTCAACAACTCGTGGGGCGGCGGCGGCGGCGACACCTGGTACCAGTCCTACGTGAACTCCTGGCGCGCCGCCGGCATCTTCCCGGCCTTCTCCGCCGGGAATTCCGGCTCGTCGTGCAGCACGCTGGGCAGCCCCGGCGACTACCAGGAGAGCTTTGCCAGCGCGGCCCACGATTCCGAGCCGCACCATCGCCTCCTTCTCGAGCCGGGGTCCGAGCGCCTTCGGACACGCTCCCTACACCAAGCCGAACATCTCGGCTCCCGGCGTCAACGTCTGCTCCGTCGATTCCGACCGACGGCTGGAGCTGCAGCTACAGCGGCACCTCCATGGCCAGCCCGCATACCGCTGGCGCTGTGGCCCTCATCTGGCAGGCCTGCCCGAGCCTCAAGGGCAACATCGACGGCACCTTCCAGCTCCTGCAGAACAACTCGGACACCCCGCCCGCCGGCAACTGCGGCAACCCCGGCGATGGGGGCAACTATACCTTCGGCTACGGCTACCTGAACGTCCTGGCTGCGGTGAATGCCTGTGGCGGTGGACGCCCCCCGGCCCTCCCTACTCCCACCAACACGCCCACGCCGGCCCCTGTCCAGCCAATCCTGCTCGTGGATGACGACGCCGGCTCGGCCTACGAGAGCTACTTCACCGCCGCGCTGAGCAGCTTGGGCCGTGGCTACGATACCTGGAACGTCTACAACTCGGGCTCGCCTTCGGCGGTCACCCTGCAGGCGCACCAGGTCGTCATCTGGTTCACCGGCAATGACTACTCCACGACGCTGACGACGGCCGACATCACCAACCTGACGACCTACCTGAACGGCGGCGGCAAGCTCTTCCTCACCGGGCAGGACATCGGCTACGACATCAACACCGATGCCTTCTTCGCGAACTACTTGAGAGCCACGTACGTCGCCGACGACACCAACGTGACCACGCTGACGGGCTACGACATTATGGCCGGGGCGGACATCACGATCACCGGCGGCGATGGCGCCTCCAACCAGACCTATCCTTCGGCCATTGGCCTGGGCACGGGCGCGGTGGGCCTCTACGACTATACCGGCACTACCTATACCTGGGGCGCGCTGCGCTACGAGGGCACTTACCGGCTCGTGTACTTTGCCTTCGGGTTCGAGGGGATCAGCGCCGCGGCAACGCGTGCGACGGTACTGGGCAAGGTGCTGACCTGGCTCGAGGGGGGCGTCACGCCGCCCACAAGCACACCGACCGCCACGCCCACCAACACGCCCACTCCAGTGCCGTCGGGCGAGACCGTCTGGCTTTCGCTCTCGGCCAACGCCAGCCTGGGCAGCCTGGGCACGGTGAACGACGAGGACATCGTGGCACTCGACCCGGCGACCGGCACCTACTACTGGGTGTTTGACGGCTCGGACGTGGGCATCACGACCGACATCGACGCCTTTGATGTGCTGGACAACGGCCACATCCTGATGTCGTTTGATGGGAACACGACCGTGACGGGCGTCGGCACGGTGAATGACCCCGATATCGTCGAGTTCACGCCGACCTCGCTCGGCTCCACCACTGCCGGTACCTTCACCTGGAAATTCGACGGCTCGGACGTGGGCCTCAGCACGACCTACGAGGATGTCGACGCCCTCTTCTTCCTGGCCGACGGCACGATGGTGGTCTCCATCCGCGACGCCTTCTCTGTCACCGGCATCTCGGGCCAGGATGAGGACCTGATCCGCTTCACCGCCACGTCGTGGGGCTCGACCACGGCCGGCACCTGGAGCTGGTACTTTGACGGCTCAGACGTGGGCCTCTCGACCACGTCCAACGAAGACGTGGACGGCATCTGGCTGGATACTGCAGTCACGCCCTACCCCTACGTCTATCTGAGCACCCTTGGCACCTTCTCCGTGACGGGCATCTCGGGGGAGAACGAGGACATCTTTGTCTTCAAGCCGACGGCCCTTGGGTCGACCACAGCCGGCACCTACAACACGACACTGTACCTGGACGGCAGCCTCTTCAGCCTCTCCTCGTACGACATTGACGCGTTTGACGTGCAGCGGTAGACTGGAATAGGTGCGGCGCACCTCCAAGGTGCGCCGCACCTCGCCTGCCTTGGCATCTGGTTCACAGCACGGAGGCGAGTGCGATGAAGGTAAGTGACCTGGTCCGGTGCCAGGCGTTTCCCTGCACCGATGTCAACCAGGGATGCTATGCTGTTCCGGATGTGGACATAACACCGGAGCGCGTCTCCCTGGTGCTCATCTCCGAGGCCGTGCCCGAGGACCCAACCAACGGCTACTACGCGCCGGGCAGCCCGCTCTTTGCCGAGACGACCCTCCTGGCCTTCCAGGAGGCGGGCGCGGTGGTAGGCTCGATCGGG
Organism: uncultured Chloroflexia bacterium; assembly: GCA_963701775.1. Lineage (GTDB taxonomy): Bacteria > Chloroflexota > Anaerolineae > JAAYZQ01 > JAAYZQ01 > DAOQVR01. Next base: position 37,640 of record CAVPBH010000011.1, on the reverse strand, counting down.
GACATCCTGCACATGGGGGTGTACCTGACCACTGCGGTCAAGTGCGGCAAGACGGGGTATGGCGTCCAAACGGCGACGATCAAGGAATGCTCGCGGCTGCTGGAGCAGGAGCTGGCGCTCTTTCCGAACGTCAAGGCCTACCTGCTTATGGGGGACGTGGCCATCCAGGCCGTCAACGCCATCGCACGCCGGCAGGGCGCGCCGCGCGCCGTTCCAGCGGGCGCGACCTACAAGATCCGGGGCGGCACCTTCACCTTTCGGGGCGCGCGTGCCTTCCCGTCCTACCTGCAGGCAGGGCCCAGCTTCTTCATCGAGAAGAGCAAGCGGAAGATGATCGCCGAAGACATCGCCGCAGCACTGGCTGTCGCGCGAGTCTAGGCCGCTTCCGCAAGACAGAGGGGGTAGGGATGCCCTATTTGCATCCCTACCCCCTCCTCTTCACGAACCGCTCTACTTCTGCGGCGTCTTGCTTAGCTTGATGGCTTTTCCGTCACGGATGCCCAAGTAGTAGGGCGCCGTCAGCCAGTCCCGATACTGCGCCGGGTCGCTCGTCGTCTGCGTCAGCGTGTACTGTCCATCCCCGGCCACAAAGGTCACGGACGCCTCGAACGACTGGTCCGCCTTGCCGCCCTCCGGGATCAGCGCCACCGGCCAGTTGACGGTGACCCCAGTCCCCATCAGAGTCTCCACCGGCTGCGGCGCGAGCACCGTCAATTGGCACTGGCACCAGGGAGCCTGCTCCGAGTCGTAGACCGTGACCGTCTGCCACACCTCGCAGTCGTACAGATAGACCTCGATCTCCTGCGTCGAATCCTTCGGGTCATCGATCCAAACCGTGTACTCGGTCTGCTGGCAGGTGTCGTTCTTGAGATACTCCTTCGAGACGAGGCGCTGGTTGTTCACGACTCGGTCGTCGCCGCCTAGCTGCGTGACCACGAACTCGGTGCCCTGGGCATCGTACGTCTTCTGGTAGGTCTCGTCGTAGTAGGAATTGACCGCATACTCGTCGTAGGTGCGGCTCGGCTGGCTTTCGAACTTGCCGGTGGGCTTGAGCACGCATGTCGCCTGCTGTACAATGCCCTGGGAACCGGTGCAGGAGGTTTGCCAGGTCTCATTGGTCTGCAATTGGGGCACAAAGAGCTGGACACCGGACGTCCACCTGCCGTCCACCTTCGTCGCCTGCACCCACTCGTCGGTACGCCCGCAGCTTCGCATGAGCGTGAAGAACACGATGCAGGCGATCAGGGCGACGACGGCGACGAAGACGAGCTGGATCGTCTTGTTCCGTGGTGCCGGCGGCTGGCCGATGCCTATAGGCGCTAGCGCAGGTGAGACTGGCTGGGCCGCAGGCTCTCCTCCTTCGCCGACCGGCCGGGGCGCTTCGGCCGGCATCTCCTCCTTGCTTCGTACGCGTCCTGTTTTCATCGCTTGCTCTCCTAGCTCCAAGTCGTCGTCGGACGGCGGCGCGGACGCAGGGCCGGTGCGGGCCGTAGGGTGCGCAGCCATTCAAGCACGTCGGGCAAAGCGTTGGCGCGGCGGGCGGCCCACATCGCATCGCGCAGCTTGTGGGGTACGGTCACGCCGGGCAGTTGGGTGGCATCACTGATCCCGATCTGATCGACGAGCTTCTGCAGCTCGTCCATGGTCTGCACGTTCTGGACGGCAAAGACATACGCAAGGTACAGGTTATCGGCCGGCGGCGCCGGCAGGGGCGGATAGCTCTGCGGGAAGCGAAAATCACGCAGAAAGCGATCCACCTCCTTGAGCCGGCCTTCCGTCTCCAGTTGGCGGGCGAGCATCTCGGCCTTGCCGGCCTCGTCGCTCATGGCCGTGTAAGGCCGCCAGTCGACCTGGAGGGCAAAGCAGATGGTGTTGAAATCCTCCGCCCCTAGGCTCATGCCCAGCAGCTGGTCGCGCAGGTGCGCTGCCGCCGCGCTGAGCTCCGGGCGATCGAGCGCCGTCCCGCAGAAGTCGCACTCCCGTGCATAGTCGGGGTTCTGTGCACCGCAGCTCTTGCACTGAATCATGGTTCTCTCCTTTCGCCGTCCGTCCAAGTGTAGCCTGGCCCGCACGAAACGTCAAACGCGCGGCACGCCCACAAAGGGCTATGCTACAGACCGTCCTAGTAGGCCCTGGCCCAGTACGACCACGACTGCGCCGGCTGGCCGCAGACGATGCAGCGGCCGGGCCCGGCCCCCTCCTGGTCGAGCGGGATGCACCGGTTGGTCGCCTTGGTGTCGTCCTTGATGCGCGTCTCGCAATCGTCCTGGCCGCACCAGAACGCACGTGCCCAGCCTATCTCGACAACCTGTCTCAGCTCGTCATAGTCCGCCGGCGTGTGGATGTTCGCGTCGCGGAAGGCAATGGCTGCCTCCAGCAGGCCTACCTGGATCGCTTTCAGGGTGTCGCCGACCGCTTCCTGCAGACCGGCCAGCGGCACGACCTGCTTGCCGGCCCGACCCGGCACGTCGCGTCGCGCGATGACCACGCTCTCGCTGGCAACGTCCTTGGGGCCGATCTCGATGCGCAGTGGAACGCCGCGCATCTCCCAGTCGTTAAACTTGAAGCCGGGTGTCATCTCCTCGCGCGCATCGACCTTGACGCGGAATGACCCGGCAAGCTGGGCGCGTACCCGCTGGGTCGCTTCCAGGACGGCCGCCTTTTGCTCCTCCTGCTTCCAGATGGGCACGATGACCGCCTGGATGGGCGCCACCACCGGCGGAAGCTTCAGTCCCTGGTCGTCGCCGTGGACCATGATCACCGCGCCGATCATGCGCGAGCTGACCCCCCAGCTTGTCGTCCAGCAGTATTGCAGCTCATTGTTCTGGTCGAGGAATCGGATCTCGAACGCCCGGGCAAAGCGCTGGCCCAGCATGTGGCTGGTGCCTGCCTGGAGTGCCTTGGTGTCGCCCATCATCGCCTCGATCGAGTAGCTGTTGTCCGCCCCTTTGAACTTTTCCGTGCGGCTCTTGCGCCCCTTGATCACCGGGATGGACATGTCGCGGATCGCCGCATCGGCGTAGGTCTCCAGCATGCGCATCGTCTCTTCCTGCGCTTCCTGGAAGGTAGCGTGCGCGGTGTGGCCCTCCTGCCAATAGAACTCGAGCGTTCGCAGGAAGAGCCGCGTCCGCAGCTCCCAGCGCAACACGCTGCACCATTGGTTCAGCAGCACGGGCAGATCGCGGTAGGAGTGGATCCACTTGGAGTACATGTGCCCGAACAGTGTTTCCGACGTGGGCCGGATGACGAGCGGCTCTTCGAGCTGCTTGCCGCCGCCGATGGTCACCACCGCCAGCTCGGGGGCAAAGCCCTCGACGTGTTCCTTCTCCCGGCGCATAAATGACTCGGGGATGAGCAGCGGGAACATGGCGTTCTCGTGGCCCGTCTCCTTGAATCGACGGTCCAGCCCCGACTGGATCGACTCCCACAGCGCCGTGCCGTAGGGCCGCACGACCATGCAGCCGCGCACCGGCGCATAGTCGGCCAGCTCGGCGCGCAGGACCACCTCGTTGTACCAGGCGGAGTAGTCCTCACTCCGCGTCGTCAGTTTCTTCTCGTCCGCCATCGTTCTCTTCCTCCTTGGTGGGCCGGCTTGCCCATCGGGCTTTGTCCGGCCCTTGCCCGAACTCGCGTGCATATCCTGCCGCGGCATCCTCGATCGGCACCTCCTGGTCGCTGCGCTCGCTCAGGTAGTAGCGGTGCTCGATGATCCACAGGTATAGGTCCGCTTCGGTGCGGCCGGGAAAGAGGCTCAGTATCCCTTCCTCCCAGATGACGCGCACCAGCGGCAGGTAGACCTCGTCGTACCAGCGCGCCACGGCCTCTGCCTGGGCGATATCGCGTTTCTCTTCGAGCCCCAGGAAGTAGCGGTGGACACCAATGTGCTCCAGAAGCTTCGGGTATTGCCCGCGCATGCTGAACTGGAGGTCGGCGCCCGGCCGCAAGGCCTGCAGCCCGATCTCTTGCAGGAAGGCTGCGTACTCACCCTTGAGCTCCAACTGCTCGTCGGTGACGTCGGCCGGCAGCGGGACCGGCGTTTCCAGCACTGTGACGTATGCCTCGATTGTGGGTGCACCGATCTCCTTGAGCACCGAAACGCGATGGTGCCCGTCGCGCACAAAGTAGGCCTCACCCACCTGGTACACGTCGATTGGAGGAAAGCCCTGCATGCTGTGGGCCGCCTCGTACATCCGCCTCCACCGCCGTCTCAGATACTCCTGTTCGGGCAGGAAGGCGCGGTTGAAGTCGTGGTAGCGCCCCACGCTGCCGACGATCCGCTGGATCGGGATCGTTTGGAGCCCGGCATAGTGCTGGCCGCGAATGTGCAGCTTCTCTCGCACCGCGTCGAGCGACAGCAGCGGTCCTACCCGGTGCCCGGTGATCCACGCACGCATGTGCTGGAAGAACGCGCGCCACCGGGCGACCCGGAACGCGTCATCCGACATGACCGGTACCCCGCTCATGGGCCTATGCCATGGCCCTTTCTCCCGCTGCCGCAGCGGGCGCGGCGAATCTACCGCAGTGTCCCATCGTCCACCTCGACAATGCGATAGCCATAGCTGTTGATCACCCGTGTGCCCTGGTAGATCGTTTCGGTCGCCTCGCCCGTACCGTAGAGATGGATGTGGCCGTGGATGAGAAAGCTCGGGCGAAACCGCTCCATGAAGGCGCGAAAGGCACGAAAGCCGCAATGGCACGGGTCGGACAGGTCGTGGATGCCGGCCGGCGGGGCGTGGGTCACTAGGATGTCCAGGTAGCGCCCGTGGCGCAGCCGGTTCCAGAGCAGGGACGGCACCAACCGGCGCGCCTGGGCGGCCATCTCCCGCTCGGTATACTGGTAGTCCGGCTTGTCGTTGTACCGCATGGAGCCTTCCAGCCCGGCCAGCAGCAGCTTGTGATAGCGCACCACACGCCCGTGGATGTTCTCGCAGCCTTCGGGCTCGTGCCGCTGCTCGCTCTGCGCCCCCGTGTTTGGCTCCCCGGGAATGCGCGGCATGCGCGGGGACGGCATGTCAGCACCGTGCCTCAGTTCCAAGCTGTGGTTGCCGATCACGTAGAAGAGCGGCCCCCCTATCATTGTCACGATGTACTCCAGGTAGTAGTGCGGTAGGTCTCCGCAGCCCAGGACGACGTCGACGTCTCCGAAGAGGCGCCGGACCGCAGGGCTGTATACCAGCGGATCTACCTTGTCACTGATCGTCAGGATCTTCATTGTCATACAAAAAGGCCAGCCCTCCCACTCTGTCTGGAGAGCTGGCCCGGGTTCTACGCGGACGGAGGACGCAGCAGACTATCCAGACTGGGTGCCTGGCGGCGGGCAAGGGCATGCCGGCGTCCGCTGCGTGCTCATCGCTTCTCTCTCAGTTCCCGATTGCGCGGTACTCTAGCACAGGTGCACGATCTTGTCAAAGTGGCCGCACCACTCCTGCACTCCATGGGCAACCGATTTGCGCTATCGATCTCGATGTGCTAGAATCGCCCCATGCTCGCCGCAGCAGCAGGGAGTTGAAGTCAGCGACGACGCGTCGAATTGATGCTCGATAGCAGACCCCGGGTCGAGCCGGCCGGTGGAGGCTCGGTGCGGGGCCTTTTCGCGTAAGGGCGACGAGACCTGACATGTCTGGTAAGGTCACATAGAAGCAACCAACGGAGGAGACACACAGAATGGACGAAGAAAAGACTGGCTTCCTGGGCAAACTGGGAGGCTGGCTCGAAGGCAAGCGCAGCGGCATGATAGCCTACGGTGTGATTGCCGTGCTGGTGGTCGCTGCCCTTCTGCTGCCGCCGGTGTCGGCCTCGGAACGCTTAATGGGCTCCGGCTTCAGCTCGATCGAAGCCGAAACGGGAGGCTCGGCGAGCGACCCCGACGGCATGCAGGTAACTCTCTGGCCCGACGGCCTGCAGGGGGATGTCAAGCTCAAGGCTGGCTCCGTGCCGATGGCCAGTTTCCTGGACGGTTCCGCGGGAAGCCGCCTGGAGGAGGCAGCCAGGGCGCTGCCCGCCACGCTCCTGGTCAAGAGCCCGGTCTACCAGATCGAGGCTCGCGGCGAGCCTGCGACCCACGTCGATCTCTCCATCCCGGTGCCCAACAACGCCGAGCCCTATGAGACCCTATCTCTCTACCAGTGGACCGGCACGGAGTGGGTCTTTGTCCCCAGCCAGCGTGTCCCGGAGGACGATGTCCTCACCAGCCAGCTCGATTACGTGCCCCAGACGATCGCCGTCTTCCAGGTGAGCGGGCGGCCGGCCCAAGTGAGTGCGGAGCTGCCCGACTTCGCCGGGCTCCCGGCCGAGGGTAGCAACTCGCTCGTCGAGCTGAACCCGATCGGCTACTATCTCGACGGCGACAGCGGCGTTTCGGGCAGCCTGCCCAGCCTCCCGGACCTCGCCGGCCAGGAATCGTACAGCATCGTGCCGCTGCTGCGCAACTGGTACTACGACGGCGTCGTGCGCACCGACTGGGTCGACAACATGCTCGCGGTCCCGGAGTCGAGCGCGGCCCACGTCCAGGCCATTGTGAACCTGGTCACCCGCGAGATGTACAGCGGCATCGACGTCGACTACCGCGGCATCAGCGCTGACCTGCGTGACGCATTCACCGCCTTTGTCACCGACCTTGCGGCAGCCCTTCACGCCGAGGGTAAGCAGATCAGCGTCCACGTCGAGGCGTCGGTGCAGATCGCCGAGGATCGCTGGGAGACGGGCGCCTACGACTGGGCGAAGCTGGGCAACGTGGTGGACGGCTTCAAGTTCTCCACGCCGATAGACCCTAGGGCCTATGCGGCCGGGGGCCAGGTGGAGACGCTCCTGGGCTGGGCTGTGGGCCAGGTCGAGCGCTACAAAGTGCGGCCCGAGATGAGCGCGCTCAGTGTCGAAAACGACGGAGGAGTGCTGGTCGAGCGTACCTATCACGATGCACTGGCCGAGCTGAGCAAGGTGGTGGTGAAGCAGGGCGGCAAGGACCTGTTGATCCCCGGCGACCAGGTGACGGTCGGCCTCGAGACGCCGGGCATCTCGCTCGACGCAGCCACCGGTCACTATACCTTCACGTACCACGATGACGTCTCGGGCCAGGACCGCCAGGTGTGGCTCGAAGACGCCAACAGCTTTGCGCAAAAGCTCGCTCTCGCCCGCCGCTTCAACGTGGGCGGTGTCGCGGTGCGCAGCCTGTGGGACCAAGGCAACGACCCGCGCCTCTGGGACCTGGTGCAGGAGTACCAGTCGTCGACCAGCTCGGCGCCGGCGGCGCAGGCCAGCGAGTTCAACCTGGTCTGGACCGTCTTTTCCGATACTGGCAGCCAGGTCGTCGAGCAGGTTGTGCCGTTGGGGTCGGGCGACTATGTCTTCATCGCCCCCGACGCGCCCGGCAAGTACCAAGTGGCCGCTCAGATCAACGCCAACTCTGGCGAGACGCTGGCAGGCGACGACAAGGTAGCCTTCGTGGTCGAGCTGCCCACGCCCACTCCGACGCCGACCCCCTTGCCCACGGAGACGCCGACACCCACGCCGACGCCGACGCCGACGCCGGTTCCACCCACGCCGACACCCAAGCCGACGGCCAAGCCGGCGGCCAAAGCCACGGCCAAGCCGTCGGGCGGGGGGAATCCTCCGCCCAACACCGCCTTTGGCTACGGTGTCCAGGCACATATGATCGACAACGGCCAGGCCGGGATCGCGCTGGACAAGACCGCAGCAATGGGCTTCAAGTGGATGAAGCAGCAGGTCGAGTGGAAGAACTTTGAGCCCAGCAAGGGCCAGCGCAACTGGGACCAGCTGCACCAGATCGCCAACGAGGCAGCCGCCCGGGGCATGAGCGTGCTCTATTCCGTGGTCAAGGCGCCCAAGTGGGCACGTCCGGGCGGAGACATGAACGTGGAAGGCCCGCCCGACAACTACCAGGACTTTGCCGATTTCCTGGGGGCGATGGCGAAAGAGTTCTGCGGCTCCAGCGTCAAAGCCCTCGAGGTCTGGAACGAGCAGAACCTGCACTACGAGTGGGGCAATATGCCGCTCGACCCCGCCGCCTATATGCGCCTGCTCAAGCTGGCCTACCCGGCCATCAAGGCCAACTGCCCCAGCATGATCGTGGTCAGCGGTGCCCTGACGCCCACCGGCGCCCCGGCGCCCCTTGCGATGGACGACGAGCAGTATCTCCAGGGCATGTACGCCAACGGCCTCAAGAGCTACAGCGACGCCATCGGCGCCCACCCCAGCGGCTACAACGTGTCGCCGGACAGCAAGGGCGGGCAGGCGGCGTGCGACTTTATCAAGGCCAACGGCGCCTCGTTCTTGGGCCCCTGCTCGTCGCTGCACCATTCCTGGAGCTTTAACTCCACCCTCAACGACTACTACTCTATCATGAAGGCCAACGGCGACGGCAGCAAAAAGATCTGGCCGACCGAGTTCGGCTGGGCATCGGGCTGGACCGGCGCACCAGGCTACGAATACGCCAACGACAACAGCTTCGAGGAGCAGGCGGCCTGGACGGTTCGCGCCTACCAGCTAATGAAGAGCTGGGGCTTTGTCGGCGTGGCGTTCCTTTGGAACCTGAACTTCCGAGTCGTCAACAGCACGGGAGAAGTTGCACAGTGGGGCATCGTGGATCCGCCTGGAATCCCCTGCCCGTGTATACGGCGCTGCAGCAGATGGCCAAGTAGCGGATGGCTGATGGCTGATAGCGGATAGCCGATAGCAGATGGCAGATAGAAGATAGGAGAGCCCGCTCTCAAACGAGGGCGGGCTCTCTCTTTGCGACTTTCTCGTTTTTCTCGTTCCGACGGTCTCCGTCGGAACGCCTGCGTCGGCGCTCTGCGCTGGCTTCTGGTCACCGACGCAGAGCGTCAACGGTCGGTGCCCACGCGGAGCGTGGGCACCAGAGAAAACACCTAGAAGTTACGCTTCCAGTCGACGCGGTAGCTCGGGGCGACCGCCGGATCGAAGGTGACCTCGACCTGTGTCGAGATCACCGTACCCTGGGCGTCCACGATCTTGATCCGGAAGGTGAGCGCCTGCTGGCCGATCGCAAGCGGAAAGTCGTAAACACCTGCCTCGGCGCCGGCCTTGGTCGTCGCGTTGGCGACGTTTCCCCACTCGTCGGTCATCTGGAGCACGACGTCCGGCAGCCCGTTGCCGGCCGCGTCGCGCACGGTGCCGCGGATGTAGCAGCAGCCCCCCACGGCCTCCGGCGCGGGCGGGCCGGCCAACCGGAAGGCAAAGCTGCTAGCCGAAGGTACCGTCGCAGTGGGCGGAGCGGGCGTGTCGCGATGGCTTGGCGGTGTTGGCCGGCTGGGCCCCCTGGCCGACGGGTGTCGCGCTGGGTTCCAGCGTCGCGGTGAGCGACAGGGTGGCTGTGAGCACCGGTGCCACCGAGGGCGTCGCGGTGGAAGTCGCCGCCGTTGTGGGCCGTGAGGTCGGTGTCGACGTGCGTGGTGCCTGGGTAGGCTGGAAGAGCAGCGCCGCCCGCGACGACTGGAAGCTGGTATAGGCGACGTAGAAGCCCAGTGCCACTACCGCGAGCACGAGCAGAAAGCCAAGAGCGTAGCCGGTTCCCTTGTTCATCAGGCCATCCTGTGTCAGCGCCCGGAAAAGCGAGCCGCAACCGTGGCGCGAGGGGCATTATAGCCGAAAGAGCCCGCCACGGCCAAACCGCATTGTGATGGGGTAGGGGGCGGCAGCGGCGCCCAGCGGGTCCCTGGGGTAGGCCGGGTATCGATACCCGGCCGGGCCGGCATCTCTCGGCGGGAATGGAATCCCGCCCTACAGGCTCCGCAGGGTCACTGGACCCTGTTCCGGATCCACGGCAGGTAGACGTGCCAACAGGGTCCCCCTGGCTCGCATCTCCAGACCTTCCTCACGTCGGCCACGATGCCGTCGATCACGTCGCAGTCGATTGTCAGGTTGGTCGTGCCCCATACCTCGTTGTGGCCGCCTGTGTACTGCCGCAGCCGCTGGTGGCTGGGCCATAGCGCGTTCGAAAGGCAGGCGACGTCCCATACCGTGGCTTCGGGCGTGTAGAAATCGTAGATCCAGTGCGCTGCCCAGAGCGCGTCGGGTGGGCTGGGCAGGGTCGCCCAGTCGCTGGGGGCGGATGCGCAGCCGGCGCCATAGGCGCCTGCCACCTGGCCGAGCGTTTGCAGCCGCTCGGTCCAGCCCTGGATGAAGGAGTTGGCCGCCTGGCGGCAGGGGGCGTTGCCTGTGTTGTACGCCTCCAGGTCGTAGTAGACGACGGTGCCCTCGCCGGGCGCTGCCAGGCCCAGGTCGGTGGCCGCGCCGACCGCCGCCTCTGCTTCCGCCTGTCCCTGCTCGTAGGCGACTGCCGGGTCGTAGCTCATCTTGACGCCCGGGTAGCCCCAACAGGCAGCCTGCGGCCCGACCCAGGTGGGGATGAAGGTCCAGCCCTGGACGGCCAACGCATCGACATAATTCGGAGTGAGGCGCACGTTGTCGCATGCGCGATTCACGCCGCCGATGTACAGGTTGATGGTCCGGTAGGGGCTGTGGGCGAACCAGACCTCGAGCGCGTCCAGCGAGGGGGCCTCGCACGTGTCAAAGCCCTGGCCCGTGATCGCGCGCGTGTGGGAGGCAGATCCCCCCCCTACGGCAGGGGCAAGGGTACCCCTCCCCCGTCGCAACGGGGGAGGCGGGGTGGCGGTAGGCACACGTACGCCGGCTCCGGGATCCACCCTCACCCCACCCTCTTCCTGCGAGGGAGAGGGCAGGATCTGCTCCCACATAGCCCCGCCGTCGGTGGTGCGCAGCAGGGCGGTCTCCTGGCGGCATACTGGCTCGCAGCTCCCCTTCTGCGAGAGCGCCCAGCCGATCCGATCGCCGGCCATATCCAAGGTACGGATGGTAGCGACCAACGCGCCGCCGCTGACGGGCACGGCATCCCAGGCCGTTGCCTCACTCTCGGAAGGCTCGATCCGGAGCAGAGTGTCGCCTCCGGGTAGCAGGAGCCAGCGCTGTGCGTCGAGAGCGGCCACCGGCACCGCCACGCCGGGAGAGAACACGGTCTTGGTGGTTATCTCAATCGCGAGCTGCCAGCCCGGTCCCTCGCCGGACGTTGTGTACAGCCGGACGGCGCTGCCCTCCCGCGTGGAGAGGGTGACCGGTAGGAGTGCGCGGCCGTCGCCCAGGAGTGTGGGGAGCTGGAAAAGCGTGGATCCACCCTCACCCCAGCCCTCTCCCTGGAAGGGAGAGGGGGAGAGGGCGGTCCAGGTAAGGCCGCCGTCGAGGGTTTGGTGGAGCGCATCGCCGGCTGGGCCGCCGGCGGCCCAGCCGGTCAGCGGATCGGCAAAGGCGACGGGGCCTCCGGTGGGCGCCGTACGCTCCTGCCAGGTCTCGCCTCCATCGCTCGTGGCAAAGAGCCGGCCTAAGGAGAAGTTGCTGCTCGTAAGCGCGTCAACGGCCAGCCACGCGGTGCGCGCATCCAGGAGCTGGAGATAGAGTGCACCGGTGGGGAGCGTGAAGGCGTCCTCGACCTCGGCCGGGAAGGGGAGCAGCGACCAAGTGCTCCCGCCGTCGACCGTGCGGGCCAGCACGGTGGCGCCAGGTCCCAGGGCCGCGGGACAGGTCAGCACGGCCATGCCGGCCTGCGGGCCGGCGAAAGAGACGGCCGCCTGCCGAGGCTGTACGCAACCAAGCTGGCCCGTGCCGACGCGAGGCGTGATCTCTTTCCAGGTGGTACCGGTGTCGCCGGTGGCGTACAGCCGCCCGCCGGCCTGTACCCATCCCTGCCTGGGCGTCAGTAGGTCGAACGCCTGCACCGGTGCTGCCGGGGTCTCCGCACTCTGCAACGCACGCATCCCCCTGGGCAACAGCAGCGCCAGCAGGCACCCCAGGAGCCAGAGCGCGAAACATCTGGGCCATCCATGACTGGTGACTGGGGAGAGCCCCTTTCGTGCCTTTCGCGGCATTTCGCGCCTTTCGTGGTCCGGATTCCGCGTCCCAAGACAAGACCCCAGGGGTCGTTCAGACCCCTGGGGCCTTCGAGTCAGGTGAGACCTGACAGGTCTCGAAGACCTGTCAGGTCTGCGATTCGGTGGCTACCAGTTCGCTCCGGCGGAGCACTGCGCGCCGTCGACGAAGGTGTAGCCGGCCAAGACCATGTTGGTCACGTCGATGGTCCACAGTCCGCCCACGGGCGAGCCCCAGGGGAACGCGACGTAGCCGTTGGCGAACTTGGTCACGCGGGTCCGCGAAATGGGACCTCCCAGCGGCCAAGTCAGGTCGGCGGTCACGTCGACGCCACCCTGGAACGCGCCGTCCTGGTCGACGGCCAGGACCTGCCACTTGATCAGCAGGCGGCCGTACGGATCCATGCGCCCGCTGTAGACGATGTCACCGCAGGTCAGCGTCTGCTCGACGCCGCCCGCCGGCACCTCGTAGTACTCAGGTGGGGCGTAGGGCGGGGTGTCGGCTCCGGCCGCGGCCGCCGTAGACCCACATCACGCCCGGGTCGCCGGGAACGAAGAAGCCGGCGTGGTTGCGGCGTGTGGTGTTGAGGTTGGGGAAGTCATAGTCGTAGGTGCCGGATGCGATGTCGTAGAGGAAGGCCTCGTTCGTGTCGGCCGGCCACAGGCCGCCGCCGGCGATCACAACCTGGCCGGCGAGCGCGTAGTCCGAGCCCGCGTCAAAGCCATAGGCGCGGCCTTCGCCCGTGGCCGTCGGCAGCTCGGCAACCGCGGCGTCGTTCCAAGTGCCCAGCGCCGGGTCGTAGACCTCGGTCTTGGTCGGGCGATCAGGTTGGTGCCGTCGAAGGTGTCGCCGCCAAAGCCATAGATCATGCCGTCGACCACGACGACGTTGATGTAGGCCCGGCCCATCTGATGTTGCCCCTTCGCGGTGAAGGTGTTGGCAGCCAGGTCGTACTCGTAGGTGAGGGCGTGGTTGTAGGGCGAGCCTGTGCTGCGGAACCCGCCGAACACCCATGCCTTGCCGCCAATGCCGGCCGCGCCACCGGGCAGGAAGCCGGTGAAGGTGCTCGGCAGATCGGCCTTGTAGGCCACCGTGTTGGCGACCGGATTGTAGCACTGAGTCTTGAGGATCATGCCGCCAGCCGAGTCGCGACCGCCGAAGGTGCACAGCAGCGCCGCCGTTACCGGGACGATGGTGTAGTTGGAGATGGGCGTCAACATGTTGGTGCCCGTGTCGGTGCAGCTCTGGGTCGCCGGGTCAAAGGAGTAGATATCTCCGTGGTGGAGGCACCGTCGGAGCCGCCGCGGCCGCCCAGGATGTAGGCCTTGCCGGTGGCAGCAAGTACTCGGCGTCGATGCGGGTCCACTCGGGGCAACCGCCCGGCAGGCCGATCTGCGTCCAGGCACCGAGGAACGTGATCTGAAAGTCCTGGGTCGTCGTCTGGTTGGCGAGGACCCCAACACCCGTCACAGTCTGCGAGGTGTAGTTGACCTTGCTGGCGGTGACGTCGTAGGTGCCGACCACCAGCTCCATGGTGTAGAAGCCGTTGGGGTCGGTGGTGGCATTGGTGCCGGCGCCCTCAAGGGTGCCCTGGGCACTGACTGTGGCGCCCGCGAGTGGGCTGCCGCCGTCGTCGTAGACATGGCCCTGCAGGGTCCCGGTCTCGACGCTGCCGCACACATCGATGCCGGCGTCCAGGACGTTCAGGTAGCCGTAGCCGAAGGTGTAGTTGCCCTGACCATCAGGCGGTGCGCCGCAGTTCCCGGCAGGCGCGGTGGCGGCAGAGTTCTGCAGCGCCTGGAACGTGAGATCGATGTTTCCGATCAGGCTGGGATTGCACGACCACAGCAGCGCCACAGCGCCTGCGGTGTGCGGGCTGGCCATGGAGGTGCCGCTGTAGCCGCAGCTCCAGCTATTGGTCGGCACAGTCGAGCAGACGCTCACGCCGGGGGCCGAGATGTTCGGCTTGGTGTACGGATCGTGTCCGAAGGCGCTCGGTCCGCGGCTGGAGAAGGAGGCGATGGTGCCGCCGCTGTCGTGTGCCGCGCTGGCAAACGATTCCTGGTAGTCACCCGGGGTGCCCAGGGTGCCGCAGCCCGAGCCGCTGTTGCCGGCCGAGAAGGCGGGGAACGTGCCGGCGTTGACCCAGTTCTGGACGTAGCTCAGGTACCAGGGGTCGCCGCCGCCGCCGCCCCACGAGTTGTTGACGATGTCCGGCCGGTTGGCCGGGTCGCCGCCGGGGGCCAGGATCCAGTCCGCGCAGGTGGTCAGCGCGAACTCGGAGCAGGAGTTGGTCTCGCAGCCCTTGCAGGCGATCCAGGTCGCATTTGGCGCCATACCGGCCTGGTAGGTCAGGCCCGGATCGTCGTCGGCGACCATGGTGCCCATGGTGTGGGTGCCGTGGCCGTTGTTGTCACAGGCTGTGCCGCCGCAGATGTTGCTCGGGTCGGCCCAGCAGTCGGCGTTGGTCGGGTCGCCGCGGGCAGGCAAAGGCCTGGTCGAGCGCCGGGTGGTTCCACTGCACGCCGGTGTCGATGTTGGACACCTTGATGCCATCACCCTGCACGCCGAAGGCGGTCCAGAACTGGTCCGCCTTGGTGTAGGTGATGCCCCAGGCTACCGCATCGGGCGAAGCGTCGGCAGCGGTCACGAAACCGTTGACGCCCGCGCTGCCGTTGATCGGATCCATCTCCCAGACCCGCTCCAGGCGCAGGAAGGCGACGCCGGGGAGGGCCGCCAGGCCCTGGGCCGCGTCTAGATTGCCGCCGCGCACAAAGACCGAGTTGTTGATGAGCATCGGCGCGCAACTGAGGCCGTTCTTGGCGCAATAGTCCAGGACCGGGCCCTGGGTCGCATTCGCGACTTCATTCAGGGCGTTCCAGACGTACTGGCCGCGGGCGGCCCAGTCCAGGCCCTTGGCCGCGCTGGTGTCGGCGTCAAGCGACATCTTGACGAAAAAGTTGGCGGAGCCGTCCGCCAGTTGGTCCAGCAGCGCTTGCTCAATCTCGGCTGCCGGCTGGGCTGCGGCCGTCAGTGGGACCAAGCCCACCAGCAGGACCACAGCAAAGAGCAGGTAGAACATCTTCTTCGAGATACGCATCATGTGTCTCCTTCTTTGGATTTGAGATGGCCGATTTCCACCAGTGGATTCGCCAGGCTACCCTCAACCCGGCTCGGCAGAACGACTCCCGAACATTGAACTACCCGGAACGTCCGATGTGTGGCTGTCTGCGTACCACCTCCTTTCCCTTTCGTACCCGATGCTCCCGTGAGTCAACAAAGAACAGGCCGGGCAGGAGCGGCGTGAAGACACACCGCCCCTGCCCGGCCTGGCAGGTCGACTCACTACAGGCCCTATTCGTATTGGGTGCCGACGGGTGCACTGCCGTGGCGCTCAACCGCATGCTCTGCCTGTCCTCTTCCCGGGCGGACCTTCCCGCCCAAATCTGTCCCATTATACCAGGGATCGGCAGGCTGTCAACTCGGCCCATCCCTCTGTTTGGCCCACGTCGCGCGTCTCAGACATGTCAGGTCTCTTGCTTCGCCGGCTACGGTACGCTCACGCCGTCGCACGTCTCCACGTTATCGCCTTCGGCATAGAGATACCCGTTCAGTGCCAGGTTGGTCACGCACAGTTGGTACCAGCCGGTCTGCGCACGCTGCAATTGGAACTTGGCGAACCCACTGCTGTTCGACAGCGCGGTCTTGACCGGCAACGTGCGCCCGTTGGGCAGCGTCCACTGCGCGCTGACGGCGGCTCCCGGCAGGGCGATACCGTCGCCCGTCACCACCGGCACCTTGCCTTGGAGCAGATACTGGCCGCCGCTCGCTTTGCCCGCCACAGTGATGTTGCCGACGTGCATTGAACCAACTGCGCATGCCTCCACTGCGTTCAGAGCATTCAGGTAGCCATAGCCGTAGGTGTAGTTGCCCTCGCCGTCGGGCGGGGCGCCGCAATAACCGTCCGGCGCAGGATCGGCATTGTCCTGGAGCACCTCAAAAAGCCCGTAGACATCGCCCTTGAGGTGCGGGCAGGCGGAAAGCACCAGCGCCACCGCCCCCACACTGTGCGGGCTGGCCATCGAGGTGCCGCTGTACAGCCCCCAAGTACTGGTTGGCAGCGTGGACCAGATGTTGACGCCGGGCGCCGAGATGTTGGGCTTGGTGTAGGGGTCATGCCCAAAGGCACCCGGCCCCAGGCTGGCAAAAGAGCCGTGGATTCGGTTCTCGTCGTGCCCTGTCGTACAGAAGGCCCCTGGGTAATCGCAGGGTGAGCCAATCGTCGCGCAGCCCGGGCCGCTTCCCCCCGAGGCAAAGCCTCCGAAGATCCCGGCTGCCACCCATGCCTGTACCTTCGCCTGGAACCAGGGGTCGCCGCCGCCCCCGCCCCAGGAGTTGTTGACCGCATCCGGGCGGTTGGCCGGGTTGCCGCCGGGCGCCAGCACCCAATCCGCGCAGGCGTTCAGCGCGAACTCACTGCAGGAGCTTGACTCGCAGCCCTTGCAGGCGATCCAGGTGGTGTCGGGCGCCACGCCGACTGTATGCGCAAACGCGGGATCGTCGCCGGCTGCCATCGTGCCGGTCACGTGCGTGCCGTGGCCGTTGTTATCGCACGGCGCCCCACCGCAGACGTTGCCGGGATCATACCAGCAGGCCGGGTTGCCCGGGTCCATTGGGCAGCCATATTGGCCGGCCAGTGCCGGATGATCCCACTGCACGCCGGTGTCGATGCTGGCGACCTTGGCCCCAGCCCCGCGATACCCCAGTGCCCAGACGTCGGGTGCCTTGACGTCGGCTACGCCCCACGACATCTCGCCTTCCGGGGAGAAGGCAAGCTCCTCCACCGGATAGAAATGCTCCAGGCGCAGGTAGGCCACTCCGGGGAGCGCGGCCAAATCGAGCGCTGCCTGCAGGTCGCCCTCACGGACATACACAGCGTTGGCGGCCACGAGCGAGTGTGCTTCCAGGCCGTGCAGCCGGGCATAGGCCAGCACGGGCGCCTGCGAGTGCTTTGCCACCGTGCCGAGCGCCTGCCACACGTACTCGCCGCGGGCGGCCCAATCCATGTCGAAGGCTGCGCCGAGGTCAGCCTCGACTGCCATCTTGACGAAAAAGCGGCGCTTCCGCCCCCCTGCAGCGCCGACAGCAATTCCGCGTCCAGCGCCGCCGGCTGCACGCGCCCCGGCGCCGGCTGCCATGGGCAGCGCACCCGCGACGAGCAGCACGACCATTCCCAGGAACAGACTTGTCCGCTTGGTCATTTCATTCCTCCCCTTCATTGATGCGCTAGGCCGGCGGCTGTTCTTCGCCGGGCCTGCTCGTCTTCGCCCCCGGATCTGCAGCGCCGCCCAGCCGGCCAGCGTCGTGACCCCGCTACCCAGGAGCAGCAGGGTGCTCGCCTCGGCCGGGAAGGGAGCCGGTGTGCCGGCAAAGTAGACAATGTAGCGCCAGGTGACGCCTTGGCAGGTTCCATTCTCCTCGGCAGCGTTGCTCGTCTCCGAGCCGCTCAGCTCTACGAGATACCCGTTCTTCCAGAAGGCCCGCCCCGAGACCACCAGGCCCCACGGTCCCGACTCTGGCTCGGGAAAGTCCGCCAGGCCCTGGGGGCAGCGGCGGGCATAGTGCGCCGTGTAGACCCAGTCGTACTCCAATCTGGCGGTCGACCGTGCAGCTCTCTGCCTGCACCAGGTGCAGGTAGGCCTCCGCCGTGCCTTCCGAGTCGACCAGTTGATAGTCCACCGTGAGCGTGCGCCCGACCAGGACATACTCGACGCTGCCGTCGGTGACTGTCTGCGCGGGCGAGGGAAACTGGCTCAGCGACGCGGGCGGCGGGCCGCTGCCGCAGCTCTTCGTGGGAGCAGGGGCCATGGGGGCTCCCGTGGGCGTCGGAGTCTCGGTCACGGCCGGGATGGGCCGTGGCGAAGGCGAGGCAGCGACCGCGCTGGGCGGCACGAGAGTTGCTGTGGGCTGCGCTGGCGTCGCCGTCGGCGGCATTGCGCCTCCAGGCTGCGTGGCTGCCGGCGCCTGTGTGGGCCCGAGCGTCAGCCCGCAGCCGGCCAGGATGAGCAGCAGGAGAAACGCACCTGTCAGAATCGCCTTCGATTGCATAGACCCTCCTTGTCCTGCTGTGCTCCCCTCGCTCTAGGTAGCCGCCCAGGATCCAGGATGCGAAGGGCAAGAACGGCTACGAGGTGTCGGAGCCGGGCGCGTCGAGGGCGAGGAGTAGGTGATTGTGGCCGGGTGCTGGACGATGGCGGGCCGGTCTCTGGCTTCTTGGCTCCTGCTTCCTTCCTCTCCATTTCCAGCATAGCACCGATGGGTGTGGCTGTCAAACTGCCCGGCGTGGCCTTTGGCGGCATGCGCCTTCTGCTGTACAATACCGGTACGGGCGCTGCGTGCCCGAAATAGAAGACAAGGAGGAACCTCGCATGGAGAGGAGTGCGTCTGGGTGGCGGCTCCGGGTTGTGCTGCTCCTGGTGCTGTGCCTGGCCGGCCTGCCGGCGTGGGCGCAGGCAAAGGCGCCCGTTGCGGTCGACGGCTTCGTGTCTCTTACCGGCAAGTTCTGGATTGTCTGGGGCGACCCGCTGGACTGCGCGGGCTCTGCGGCCCCCTTGCACTACGAGCTCGGGACCGAGGACGGTACGGTGCCGCTGCTCATGGACCACGACGCTGCGCGGCCGGCCGGCGGCCTCCTCGCACTGAACCGGCAGGAGGTCCAGATCGTGGGCGCCTGGGAGGGCGAGTCGCTGCGCGTCGACTCGATTGGGCTCGCCGGCCCCGGCCCCCAGGCCGAGCCGCAGGGGCTCGTCGGCTCACAGCCCTGGGTGTCGGTCATGTGCAAGTTCCGGGACTATAGCGCTGAGCCCAAAGACCTGGCCTACTTCGAGGGTATGTACTCCGACGTGTTCCCCGGCCTGGATCATTACTGGCAGCAGGTTTCATACCAGAACATCGACCTGGTGGGCAGCGACGCGGTGGGGTGGTACATGCTGCCCCAGCCCCGCTCCTACTATGTGTACGACAACGACGGCGATGGCGACGTGGAGCTCGACTGGGGCCGCGCCGTCGACGACTGCACGCTGGTCGCCGATGCCGACGTCTACTTCCCGGCCTTTGTCGGCATAAACCTCATGTTCAACGCCGACCTTGACTGCTGCGCCTGGGGCGGAAGCTGGTACGTCAACCGCGACGGCCAGAACCGGCTCTATCGCGTCACCTGGGAGCCGCCGTGGGGCTACGGCAACATCGGCGTCATCGCCCACGAGACGGGCCACGGTTTTGGCATGCCCCACTCGTCGGGCGACTATGGCCAGGTGTACGACAATCGGTGGGACGTGATGAGCGACATCTGGACCGACTGCGGCAACCTGACCGATCCCGTCTACGGCTGTGTGGGCCAGGGCACCATCGCCTACCACCACGACATCGAGGGCTGGATCCCCATGGACCGCATGGCACGGATCGGCACCGGTATGCGCCAGACATTGACCCTCGAGCAGCTCGTGTTCATGCCCGACGACAACTACCTGGCGGCGATTGTGCCCATCGACAACTCGCCAACCTCCTTCTATACCGTGGAAGCGCGCAGGAAGGTCAGCTACGACGTCAAGCTGCCGGCGCAGGGTGTCATCATCCATCACGTGGACACGGGGCGCCCGGAGCCGGCGCACGTGGTCGACGTCGACCGCGACGGCAACACCGGCGACGCCTTCTTCAGCGTCGGCCAGTCGTTCGTGGATGCTGCCGCCGGCATCACCGTGACCGTGGATGCCGAGACACTCCGAGGCTGGACGGTGACGGTCTCCAATCGGTACGAACCGCCGGCGCCCATGCACGTGATGAGCATCAAGATGAAAGCCCAGCTCTCTGGCAGCCGTTACCTTGTGCGGGGCGTAGTGCAGGTCGGAGACGCGGAACACCATCCGGTCTCGGAGGCCACGGTTTCCGTGGTCTGGACTGTGCCCGACGGCAGGCAGAAGAGCGCCCAGGCCATGACCGGCACCACGGGCTCGGCTGTGTTCAAGCTCCTGTTGAGCCAGGTGGGCAGCTACCAGCTCTGCGTGACCGGCGCGACCAAGGAGGGCATGGTCTACGATCCTGTGCAGAACCACGAGACATGTGACAGCATCAGCACACCATGACGGGCGAAGGTCTCCGGCCGAGCCCTACCCGTCATCCTCCCACAGCCGGAGCTGGAAGGGTGGCCGCCTGCCGTCCAGCAGCACGAATGGCGCGGCGCGAGCGGCGTCGGCTCCCGTGAGCGCAAGCTCCTCCAGCGTGCGCAGCTTGCCCAAGCGCCGGCCCTGGAGGATTTGCCCGGCCGACCGGGGGCCGATGCCGGGCACGCGCAGCAGCTCCTGGCGCGTGGCCAGGTTCACCTCGACGGGGAACAGCTCGGGGTGGCGCAGGCCGTACAGCCGCTTCGGATCGGCGCGCCGCGGCAGGTTCCCGGTGCCGTCGAATACCAGGTCATCGTAGCGAAAGCCATAGAAGCGCAGCAGCCAGTCGGCCTGGTACAGCCGGTGTTCGCGCCAGGCGGGTGCCGCCGGCAGGCCTTCGAGCGGCGTGCCGGGCACCGGCTGGAAGGCGCTGAAGTAGGCTCGTGCCAGCCCCAGCTCTTGGTAGAGCCGCCAGGTCGTCGACAGGATCTCCTGGTCCGATTCGCCGGCAGCGCCTACCACGAACTGAGTCGTTTGTCCGGAGGGGGCGAGCAGTCCTCCTCTTGCGCCTGGCTTCCCCCCCGCCGCAGCGGGGGGGATCGAGGGGGGTAGACCCCCTGCCTCTGAAGCAGCCGGCTGGCGATCTGCATGGGGCGTGTCAGCTCGTCGTAGAACTCTTTGTAGGGCGCGATGCGGGCCAGCCGCTCGGGGTTGGGCGCCTCCAGGTTGACCGAAACCCGGTGCGCGAGCTGCATCGCGCGCTCGACGTGCGCTTCGGAGCAGCCGGGCAGCAGCTTCAGATGGACATACCCCTCGAACGCATAGCGCTCACGCAGCAGCTCGATGGCGGCGATCATCCCGTCCATCGTCGGGCCGGCACCCTGGCACACGGCAGAGCTAAGGAAGATCCCGTCGACCAGGCCGGCGCGGTTCATCTGGTCAAAGCCGCGGGCCAGCTCGTCGGGCGTGAAGCTTGTCCGCGGCACGTCGCGCCGGGCGCGAATCCCGCAGTAGTAGCAGTTCTTCTCGCAGACGTTGGTCAGGAGCACCTTCAGGAGCCGGATGCTCCCCCCGTTGGGCAGAGCGGCAGGATAGATCCAGCGGCCGAGGTCGTCCTGCCGGCGGCTCTCTCTCAGGCCGCAGGAGTTGCACAGGTCGTGCTGGGCCGACTCGCCCAGCGCTTGCACCTTCTCCACCAGATCCATCGCTCTTCTCCTGCGCACTCAGTGTACCGCACAAATGTTCTGGTGTCAAGCTCGCTCCTAGCTCAGAACCTTGCCCCTCCCATCGTCTGTCTGCCGCCGCTTGACCCCTCCGGCGGAAGGCGCAACAGCCCGCTTGACAACCTCCCTGGCGCCGTGTAGAATGGCGCCATGCTCTACGACAACCGCGCCAACGTGCTGGCGACGCTGGTGGTGCTTGGGCTAGTCCTGGCCGCTTTCCTCAACTTCCCGGCCTGGAGCCGCGAGATCATGGTGCTCGGTTCGCCGCTCACCGTCAGCATCACCCAGACGACCATGATCGCGCTCCTGCTGACCGGGATCGTCTGTACGGGCACCGATACGGTCGTGCGGCTGCACCCGCGGGCGAGAGAGAGCGACGGCAGCTTCTCCTTCGTCACCTGGACGGTACCGGGGCTGACGACGGCGCTTGCGGCCGTGCTGCTGCCGGAGCTGCCCTCGATCGCCTACCGGGTGGCCGGCTACGTCCTGGCGGGGCTTGTCCTCATCCTGCTCATTTCCGCCGAGTATGTGACCATCGATCCTGCCGACCGGCGCTACCCGGCAGCGAGGCTGCTGCTGAACGGCTGGGCCTACCTGCTGGCCCTGTCGGCCTTCGTACTGATCTATTCGGTCAAGGCGCGCAGCCTGGTTTCAGCGACGGCGGTCACGGCTGTCGGAGCGCTGCTCGCTCTGGAGCTGCTGCGGGGGGCCGGCCGGGGCTTCGGGCGGACGGCGCTCTATGCGCTGATCGCCGGATTGTCCACCGGACAGGTCATCTGGGCCATGAACTATATGCGGCTGGGCGGCATCTCCGGCGGGCTGGCGCTGCTCTTTGGCTTCTATATCGCCACCGGCGTCGCCGGCCAGACGCTTCAGGGCAAACTGACCCGCCGCGTTCTACTGGAGTACGGCGCGGTCGCCCTGGCGGGCCTGGCTGTACTGCTGCTCTGGGGGACGTGACGTCCGGGCCCGGCTGGCGGAGTGAAGAACCCGTGACAGGCTTGTGGCAGAAGCGCGCGTTTGGACTTGTCATGGCCGGCTGCGTGCAGTTCCTGGTGCTCACGCTGTTGGCTATGCTCTTCTACCCCGGCGGCACAGTGGCCGATCCCGGCACCTCGGGCTATTCCTTCTTCCACAACTTTTTCAGCGACCTGGGCCGCACCCGCACCGCGAGCGGTGAGTCAAACACGCCATCGATGGTGCTTTTCGCAGTGGCATTGACCTTGGTTGGGATCAGCCTGATCCTCTTCTCCTGGGCCAACCTCCGCTTCTTCGTCGCCCCGCGGTCCGCCCGGTTCCTTTCTTGGCTGGGCCTGGCCTGCGGGATCGTCTCCGGCGCCGGCTTCATCGGCGTGGCATTCGCCCCGTACGACCGAGGGCTTGCGATCCACGGCTGGTTCGTGCTGCTGGCCTTCCAGGCTTTCTTGCCGGCGGCGCTCGCATTCATGGGGGCTATCCTGCTGACCAAGGGCTATCCGCGGCGCTATGCATGGCTCTACCTGGCGTTTGCCCTGCTCCTGGGCGCATACGTGATCCTCCTCCGAGCGGGACCTTCACCTGGCTCGGACCTGGGACTTGTGATCCAGGCGGCCGGGCAGAAGGTGATCGTCTATGCCGGCATCGTCGCCATCTCTCTTCAAGCCTGGGGGGCCCGGAGGCTGATCAGGCGTTCATAGGCCGGACGCCATCCCCTGACGCTGTACCCAAATCGGGTAGGAGGCATGTGCAACGAGGGGAGCCGTATTTGACACCCCTCTCGGCCCGATCTAGAATGTGACCCATCTTACGAAGGGAGGCGAGGGTATGTTCCACGGCAAGTACATGGTTCGCGTCGTGTCCGCCGGCACCGGGGAGACCGGTGCCCGTCGTGGTGCGCCCATAGCCTGAGTCTGTCTGATTCGGGGCCGTGGGGCACCAGTCCCCACGGCCCTTTTCTTTTGCCTGGCGTCGGCGAGCCGTGGGGGATACGATCTCCCGCGGCTCTTTTTGTTGGAGGCGCGGGCCACCAGAGTAGGCGAAACCCAACAGGAATCGAGGAGCTTCCATGACCAACCCTGTCACGCGCTATGCGCGCCAACTGAAGAGCTTTAGCCCGAACGCGCAGGCTTTCCTGCTGAGCGTGGTCATCACCGGCGTGAGCTTTTCGATCTACCAGCTCATCTTCAACCTCTTCATCGTCAGCCAGGGCTACTCGCGCAGTTTCCTGGGGTCGCTCCAGTCGATGCCCAACCTCGTAGCGCTGATCGGGACGATACCGGCAGGCGTTTTGGTCGATCGCATTGGGCGGAAGCGTTCGATGCTCCTGGCGTCGGTGCTGCGGACCGCGGCAACGCTCGGCATCGTCGTGGCGCCGGGCCCGGTGTGGCTGCAGTTGTCGGTCATCGGCTTTGGCATCGCCCAGTCGCTGGGGATGGTCTCCAGCGCACCCTTCATGATGGAGAACTCGACGCCCGAGGAGCGCAACACGCTTTTCTCGGCCAACTTTGGGCTGCAGACGCTCGTCGGCTTCGCCGGTACCTTCGTGGGGGGCTACCTGCCGACCTGGTTCGGAGGGCTATTCAAGGCCGGTGTCGAGAGCCCCACGGCCTACGCGGCCACGCTGGGGGTGACGGTGCTTTTGTCGACGCTCTCGATCCTGCCGCTGCTGGCGATCAAGGAAGTGCGCCGGCCGCAAGTGGCGGTGCGTTCCATCTGGCCGTGGCAGAACCTGAGTGACGTGGGGCTGGTCGTGCGCATCTTCCTGCCGAACATCATCATCTCGATGGGCGCGGCCATCCTGATCCCGTACATGAACCTGTTCTTCAAGCAGACCTTTGAGATACCGGACAGGATGCTCGGTACGATCTTTTCGGTCTCGGCGATCATCACCGGGTTGGCGACGCTGGCTTCACCGCTGCTTGCGCAGCGCTGGGGGCGGATCCGCGCGCTGGTCATCACCCAGCTTGCCTCGATCCCCTTCCTGTTGACGATCGGCTTTGCGCCCTGGTTTTGGGTGGCTGCGGCTGGCATGTGGGCGCGCGCGGCGCTGATGAACATGGGCAACCCGCTCTACACTGCTTTTGCCATGGAGCAGGTGCACGAGCGAGAGCGCGCCACGGTCAGCGGGCTGATGGGGGTGAGCTGGAACATCGGCTGGACGATCGGGCCGTTCCTGAGCGGCTATATGCAGCAGAATCCGAACATCGGCTTCAAGCCGATCTTTGTGATCACCTGCACGCTGTACGTGATGGCGGCAATCCTGGAAAAGGTCTTTTTCCAGCGGGCCGATGACCGCCTGCGGCGTTCGGCCGTGCTCGACGAGGCAGGTGTTGTCGACATGACAGGTGCAACGCCGCGCCGGGGTTGGCGGCTGTAGAGTGCCACCTGTCCCCTCCCCTGTCGCGACGGGGGAGGATGGGCGGGGGGGAGTGCAAGCAGAAGGAGGAGGAGAAGATGAAAGACAACATAACGCTCCGGACGTTGAGACGAGAGGACTTTGGCGGAGTGTCGGAGCTGCTGGATGCGGCCGATGCGGTGGACCACCAGGACCGGGTAGCGACGGTGGACGACCTGGAGCGGGACTGGACCTGGCCCGGCTACCAGGGAGACAAGGATACTTTCGTGGCACTCGACGGGGACCGCCTGGTCGGCTACTGCGAGCAGTTCCTGCGCAAGCCAGACGGCGCGGGCGACTCTACATTCTACACGTGGGGTGCAGTGCATCCTGCCTGGCGCCGGCAGGGCATAGGCCGTGCGCTGTTCGAGGCAAGCCTCGGGCGTGCCTACGAGCGGCTGCCTGAGGCGCCGGAAGGCCCGATCCACTTCCATTCCAGCGGGTCCGATGTGGAGCCCGGCCGGCACGCGCTGTTCTCGGCGCTTGGGATGGCTCCCGTGCGCACCTACGTGAAAATGGCCCGGCCCATCGACGGCGATCTGCCGCCGGTCGACCTGCCGGCGGGCTACCGGCTGCGGCCGATGGACCCCGAGCGCGACGCCGAAACCGTCTGGAAAGTGGACGTCGCGGCCTTTCGTGACCACTGGGGATTTGTCGGTTTTGGGCTGGACGAGTTCCAGAAATGGATGGAGCAGCCCAGCTTCCGGCCCGAGCTCTGGACCCTCGCCGAGGAGGAGAGCACCGGCCGGGCCGTGGGCATCGGCCTCTCCACGATCGATCCCAACTGGATCGAGCACTGCGGCCGGCAGGAAGGCTGGGTGAACACCCTGGCCGTCCTGCGCGAGCATCGCCATCGCGGCCTGGGCGGGGCGCTGCTGGTGCACTCGATGCACTTGCTGCGACAGGAGGGCATGCAGTATGCCACCCTGGGCGCGGACAGCGAAAACCTGACAGGTGCGGTGCGGCTGTATGAGCGACTGGGCTTCCGGGTACAAAAGGTGCAAGTCGCCTACCGGAGGACCATCAGAGAACCATGAGCAGCGGGGTTGACCCCCCGCCTTGCAGGGAATACGAAGGTGATAGGAGAAGAAGAGACTCTAGACCGGTTCGAAACATACGAGACGCTGTATGAACGGCGCTACGGGGACAGGCGCGCGGAACGCCGCAGCAAGCCCAAGTATGCGACTGTTTCGGAGCGCAAGCGCGACGAGCTACTGGCCGAGGTGACCGAAGGCGCCGAGGGGCTGGAGCTGGGCTTCCATCCCAGCTACCAACCTTCGCGCCACGAGCAGGGCTGGCTGCTGTCGTCGCTGCGCGGATTCTACGACCAGGGCCTGATCAGCGACGTGCTGGCCCGGGTCAAAGGCGGCAAAGAAGCCAACGTCTACCTGTGCGCCGGCCCGGATGCCGACCGATCTCCTGACCGGTCGGCGACAGACGGCCCGCCCTTGCCCCTCCCCCGTCGCAACGGGGGAGGCGGGGTGGGGGGGACGGACCTGCCTTTGCTCGCCGCCAAGGTCTACCGTCCGCGGATGTTCCGCAACCTGCGCAACGATGCCCTCTACCGCCAGGGCCGCGAAGTGATGGTGGTGGGCGGCAAGGCAGCAGGCAAGCAGGCCGGCGACCATCGCCCGCGCCATCCGCAACAAGAGCGGCTACGGGATGGAGGCAGCACACACCTCTTGGCTGATGCACGAATACGCGGCGCTCGACCGGCTCTACCGCGCCGGTGGCGCGGTGCCAAGGCCATGGGGCGGCAACGAGAACGCCATCCTGATGGACATGATCGGCGACGACCGGCAGGCAGCGCCGACGCTCAGCTCGGTGACCCTCGGCAGGCGCGAGGCGCGCCGGCTGCTGGACGAGGTCCTTCGCAACGTGGAGCTGATGCTCCGGAACGACCTGATCCACGCCGACCTGTCGGGCTACAACATCCTCTACTGGCAGGGGCGGATCACGCTGATCGACTTTCCGCAGGTCGTGCACCCGTCGGCCAATCCGGACGCACGCTGGATCCTTCAGCGCGACCTGACGCCGGGTGAACGACTACTTCGCCCCCAGGGAGCCGGGTACGACCCGGCGGCACTGGCGGAGGAGATGTGGGGCCGGGTGCTCGGCGATGTACTGGGCGGGTGGCACGAGGAGCCTCCGCCCGTCGTAGAAGAGGAAACACCATGACGGAGAAGACGAATACGAACGGATACGTGGAGCTGGACGGTGCGCCCCACATCGCGGGCCTGGGCTTTCGCCACTACCGCGGCGAAGCAGACCTACCGTCCATGTTGGCGGTAATCGAGGGCTCCAGGGTCGAGGACCACGACGACTGGGTCGAGACGCTCGACAATCTCACGAACCAATACCGGCACCTGATCAACAGCGACCCCTACCGGGATGCGCTCCTGGTCGAGCTGGACGGTAGCCTGGTCGGCTACAGCCGCGTCTTCTGGCTGGACGAGGCGGAAGGAAACCGCCTCCTCTTCCACTTCACCAAGCTGCTGCCCGAGCAGCGCGGCCGGGGCATCCGGCACGCCATGCTGCGCTGGAACGAGGCGCGGCTCGCAGAGGTCCGGGACGAGTGCGCTCAACTTCGTCCTCACGAAGGCCCGGTGCTCTACCAGGCCTCCGCCAGCAACGCCGAGACCCACTGGGCGGCGCTCCTGGAAGAGGCCGGCTACCGCGTCGTGCGCTACGGCTACGAGATGGTGCGGGCCGACCTGGAGGCCATCCCCGACCTGCCGCTTCCCTCAGGGCTGGAGGTGCGGCCCGTGGTAGCGGAGCACCTTCCCACCCTCTGGGAGGCGTCGCGCGAGGCGTTCCGCGACCACTGGGGCTACTGCGAGGATGAGTGGGGCGAGGAGCAGTACCGGAGCTTTGAGGAGTGGGCACTGCCTTTCATCGACACCTTCCAGGTGGCGTGGTGCGATGGCCAGGTGGCCGGGATGGTCCAGTGCTTTATCGACCCGGAACAGAACAAGACGTATGGCCGCCTGCGCGGCTGGACCGAGGGCATCTCGGTGCGCAGGCCCTGGCGCAAGCAGGGCCTCGCCAAGGCGCTGATTGCCCGCAGCCTGCGTGTGTGCCGGGAGCGCGGCATGGACCACGCCGGGCTGGGGGTCGATGCCGAAAACCCCAACGGTGCCGTCCACCTCTACCGCAGCATGGGCTTTGAGGTGGTCAAGACGCACGCCACCTACCGGAAAGAGGCGTAACACAAAGACCGGCCCGGCCAGCAGACGCTGGCCGGGCCGGCTCGCTTCCCGGTCCATCCGGCTCGGGGGCCGTCCGCGCCGCGAGGGACCGGGGCAAGCAATACTCGGCGCTAGAGCCTCTTCGTCGCGCTGGCGGCCAGGAGAGCGGCGGCGCTCACCAACCCGAGCAGGGCGCCCACGGGCATGAGCACTCCGGGATTCCAGACCTTCGCCAGGGCCAAGATGACGCCGATGACGCCAAGTACGAGCAACACGAGTGCGACCTGCCACACGATCTTGGTTGGAGCATTGAGCTTCGGCATTGTTTGTCTCCTCTCTTCGGTCCAACGATGATTCGCAGTCGGCCCCTCTCGGCCCTACGAGCAGTCCTGCCTCGCAGAGGGTCCGGCGTGCACAGCACGAGCCCTTCGCGGCCAGTCATGCGGCCGAGCCGCGCAGCTCTCTGGGCTCATGCTGATTCTACCACAGCCCCGTCGCAGGCGCAAGTACGGGATCGAGTCCTCAGGCCAGTGAGACGCCCAGCTCGGCAGTTGGGTCGAACTCGCGCTGCCGCTGCTGACGGAACTGACGCGTGTAGAGCCGGTAATAGTAGCCCCGCGCGCGGACAAGCTCGGCGTGGCTCCCCATCTCGACGATGCGCCCTTGCTGGATGACCAGGATCCGGTCGGCCCGCTTGATTGTCGAAAGGCGGTGCGCGATGACAAAGCTCGTGCAGTTGTGCAAGAGGGCCTCCATGCCGCGCTGGATCAGGTCCTCGGTCAGCGTGTCGACTGAGCTCGTCGCCTCGTCCATGACAAAGATCTCGGGCCGTGCCAGGACTGCACGCGCCAGGCTTACGAGCTGCTTCTGGCCGACGGAGAGCAGATCTCCCCGCTCGCCCACCTCCTGATCGTACCCTTTCTCCAGCGTCACGATGAACTCGTGAGCCCCGGCCAGCCGGGCGGCTTCTTCGATCTCCTCGTTGCTGGCCTCGAGGCAGCCGTAGCGGATGTTCTCGCGCACGGTGCCGGAGAAGAGGTGGGGCGTCTGGAGCACCACGCCGATGCGCGACTGGATCGATTCCAGCGACAGCTCGCGGTAGTCGCGCCCGCCGATGCGGATCACGCCGCTGCGGGGCTCGTAGAAGCGGCACAGCAGGTTCACGATGGTGCTCTTGCCGCCGCCGGTCGGCCCTACCAGCGCGATCGTCTCGCCGGGGTGCACCTTGAGTGACAGGCCCTGGAGCACCGGCTTGTCCGCCTCGTACCAGAAGTCGACGTTGTCGAACTCGATTTCGCCCAGGATCGTGCCGGCGTCGATCGCGCCCGGCCGGTCGGTCACCTCGGGCACCGCGTCTGCCAGGGAAAAGACCCGCTCCGCCGACGCTACGGCATGCTGAAGCTCGGCATAGACGCGCGCAATGTCCTGGATGGGCCACAGCATGAACGTTACGTACGAGACGAACGCCTGGATCCCGCCCACGGTCATGCTCCCGCCCAGTGCCTGGACGCCTCCGTACCAAACGATCCCCCCCAGCGCAAAGGCACTGATGATCTGTACGACCGGCAGAAAGAGCGCCGAGAGCCAGGCCGCGCGGAAGGCGGCGCGGTACATCGTGCTCGTCAGCTCGCCGAACTCGCGTAGGTTCTCTTCCTCTCGGCACAGCGCCTTGACCACCCGCACGCCTGTGATGTTCTCGTTGTAGGCGCCCGTGATCTTGGAGTTGGTCTTGCGCACCTGGCGGAACTGCACCAGGATCCGTTTGCGGAACTCGATGGCCACCACCAACAGCACCGGGATGATGGCCAGCACCAGCACGGCCATCCGGGGATTGATGCGCAGCATGAAGTACATGGCCGTCACAGTGTTCATCACGCCCCACGTCACGTCCAGCAGCCCCCACGTCGCCAACTCGGCGATCCGGTCGGTGTCCGACGTGACGCGCGCCATAATCCAGCCGACGGGCGTGCGGTCAAAGTAGGAGAAGGAGAGGTCCTGCAGCCGGTTGAAGAGGGTCTTGCGCAGGTCGTAGCGGATCCGCTCGCCCAGGACGCCAGAGAAGTAGATGAAGGCGAGCACCAGGCCGGCCTGGACGACGGTGAGCGCGCCGTAGCGGATGACCAGGCTCTGGAGTATGCCCTTGTTGCCGGCGACGATGCCGTCGTCGATGATCGACTTGCTCAGGTAGGTGAAGTAGGAATCGAGCGTCGAGACGAGCGCTATCGCCACCAGGAAGCCGGCCAGCCAACGCCAATGGCGCGTCGCCAGCCCAAAGATGCGGCGGACGATCCGGGTGTTGACCTTGGACTCGAACTCTTGCTCGTCAAACTCGTACGAACTAGACATGGTCCACCTCCACGCCCTCGGCGGCGCCGTGCGGCCCCACGGTCGTGGCCACTTCCTGCTCGAGCTCGACCTCGATGCGCGCCTGCATGTCGTGGATCCGCCGGTAGATCCCTTCCTGGGCGATCAGCTCGTCGTGTGTGCCGCGCTGCACGATGCGGCCGTGATCCAGCACCAGGATCAGGTCGGCCTCGCGCAGGCTCTGGATGCGGTGAGCGATGACGAAGGACGTGCGGCCGCGCATCAGGTTCTGGAGCGCGGCGCGGATCTCCGCCTCGGTCTCTGTGTCGACGGACGACGTGGAGTCGTCCAGGATCAGGATGCGCGGGTCTTTCAGCAGCGTTCGCGCGATTGCGACACGCTGCTTCTGCCCGCCCGAGAGAGTGACTCCCTTCTCGCCCACCAGCGTTTGGTAACCCTGCGGGAAGGAGACGATTGTGTCGTGGATCGCCGCCGCGCGAGCCGCGGCTTCCACCTCCGCATCGGGCACCGCGCGGCCAACGCCGTAGGTGATATTCTCGCGGATGGTCCGCGAGAAGAGGAACGGCTCCTGCTCAACGATGCCGACCTGCTGCCTCAGGGCGTGACGCGGGTATTCCTTCAGCTCGATGCCGTCCAGGGTCAGGCTTCCATCCGTGTACTCGTAGAAGCGCGGGAGCAGGTTGACGAGCGAGGTCTTGCCTGAGCCGGTTGGACCCAGGAGCGCCACTGCCTGCCCGGGCGCGCAGTCGAACGTGATGTCGTGCAGCACGGGGGCATCTTCGCCATATTCGAAGCAGACGCCGCGGAAGGCGACCTCGCCGCGCACGCCGGTTGCCGGGAGTGGGCGACCAGACTCCAAGTCCTCTTGCTCTTCGGAGAGGACCTTGGTCACGCGGCCATAGGAGACCAAGGCCGCTGGACATCTGCACGATCAGCCGGCCCAGGTTGCGCATAGGCCAGATCAGCCACAGAACCAGCCCAATGTAGGCCAGGTAGGTGCCGATGGTAATTGTGCCGTCCATGGCCATGAGTGCGGCGATGGTGATTCCGCCCAGGAGCTGCGCGCCGCAGACAATGTCGGATGCCGGCCAGAAGAGCGAGTGCATGCGCGTGAGGCGGCGCCCACGCACGAACTTTTCCCAGTTGTCGCCTTCGAACTTGCGCCTCTCGTATGCCTGGCGGGCAAAGGCTTTCACCACTCGCACGCCCGTCAGGTTCTCCTGGAGCGTGGTCGAGAGGACCGCATCTTGCTCCTGGTACGACTCGTACACCTTGGTCAGGCGCCGGAAGAAAAGGAGCGCTGTGACCACGATGATGGGCACTGCCACGATCGAGATGAGCCCCAGCTTCAGGTTCAGGAGCGAGATGGCCGTGAAGTTGACCGTGAAGAGAAGCAGGACTCGGCCGGCTTCGATGGCCTGGTCGGAGAAGAGGCGGCGTACCGCGTCGACGTCCGAGGTCGAGCGCTGGATCAGCTCGCCGGTCGATGTGTGGTCGTGGTAGGTGAAGGAGAGGCGCTGGATGTGATCAAAGAGCTGGTTGCGCAGACGCCGGACGATCCCTTCGGCTGTGCGGGCTGCCAGCCGGCCGCTGAGGAACGTAAAGCTGCCCTGCAGCGCGGCCAGCCCAAGGAACCCCATCCCGATGAAGGGCAGCAGCCGCGCTCGTTCGGGGTGTCCCAGGATGTCGTCGGCGAAGGCGCGCAGAAGCAGCGAGTTTCCGGTGCGTGCCAAGGCCGCCACCCCTAGGCTGAGGGTTGCCACCAGGTAGGTCCATCGAAACCCGGCCATCATGCGCCACAGGCCGGCCAGCCGGCCGGGCGCCTCGCGTTGTTTGGTGTTGGTCGCCACAGGTCCTCCGCCATGCTGCGACGGACAAGAGGCCCCGGCAGGAGCCGGGGCCCAGTGCGCAGCATGGCCAAGGATTGTACCACCAAGCCGTGGCTGCGCCAACTCCCCGGCCGGCGAAGGTCTGCGGCTGAGCCCGGCCACGGCGATGGGCGTAGGTCTCTGACCGAGCCCGGCTACTGGTACCTGAGCGCCTCGATCGGGCTCATCCTTGACGCTCGGCTGGCCGGATAGATGCCGAAGAACAACCCCACGCCGATCGACACGCCCAGTGCCAGGGCTATGCTTCCCGGCGTCACGATGGCACGGCCCACTTCCATCAGCACTCTGGCGATGATCTCCGCCGCACCCCAGCCGGCCAGGATGCCCAGCAGCCCGCCCACCAGGCTGAGGACCACCGCCTCTACCAGGAACTGCGCCAGGATGTCGCGGTCCTTGGCTCCCACCGCCTTGCGGATCCCGATCTCTCGAGTGCGCTCCGTCACCGAGACAAGCATGATGTTCATGATGCCGATGCCGCCCACCACCAGCGAAATCCCGGCGATGCTGGCCAATAGGGCCGAAAAGGTGCTGGCCGAAGACGCCACCATCTCCACGAGCTCTGTCTGGTTCTCCACGGAAAAATCGTCCGGCTGCGACGAGGTCAGGCCGTGGTGTGCCCGTAGGATTGCCTTCACCTCTGCCATGGCCAGCTCCATCTTGTCCTCGGACACAACCTGCACGTTGATGGTCGTCAGAGAAGTGTCGCCAGCCCCGCCGAACCTGACCTGGGCAGTTGTCAGCGGAATGTAGACCGATTGGTCCAGGCCAAATGGGTCGCCTTCCCCCTTGGCTTTCAGGATGCCGACCACCTGGTAGTTCTGGCGATTGATCTTGACCATCTTGCCGATGGGGCTCCGGACGGCGCTTCCAAACAGCTCCTCGGCCGCGCCCGACCCCAGGACGGCGACCTTCGCCAGGCTCTCCACGTCGGTGCGCCCGATGAAACGCCCTTTGTCCACCGTCCAGTTGTGGATCTTGGCATAGGCCGGGACTACGCCCATCACGGTCGCGTAGGTGTTGTTGCTGCCAAAGGCAACCTGGCCGTAAGACTCATACTCCGGCGAGATGCCCGATACGTTCTGTGCGAGGCTCACAATGGCCGCGACGTCGCCGTTGGTCAGGACCGGGTAACTCGCCGTCTCCATCCCGATGCCTCGAAACATCCCCCAGCTCGGGTAGATGGTGAGAAGGTTGGAGCCAAGGCTCTCGAAATCCTCCGTCACCTGGGCTTTGGCTCCGGCGCCGGCCGCAACCAGGGCGATCACCGCCCCGACGCCGATGATGATGCCCAACATGGTCAGGCCCGAGCGCAGCTTGTTGGCCGGCAGCGACTTGAGCGCGATCTTGACGTTCTCGACGATGTTCATGGCCCGATCTCGATGGTCTCGCTTCTCACGGCGCCTCGCCCGCCCGGCCCGAAGCCAAAGCCGTACATCTCTTCTCCGTAAGGGTCATACTCCACGACCACCTGGTCTCCCTCGTTCAGGCCGCGCACGATCTGAGTATAGACCCCGTTCGTCAGCCCAACCTCCACGGGAGTCGTCGTGGTGCTCTCCCCGGCCGCGTCCTGCACGGTCACCACCTTCCCCGAGTCCCCCTCTTGAATGGCCAGGGCGGGGACCAGCAGGGCGTCCGTGACCCGGCCGGTGACGATGCTCAGGTTCGAGGTCATGCCCGCCTTGATGTCGATGCCCTCCGCCCCCTCGAGGCTGATGGGCACCGCATAGGTCACGATGGTCTCCGATACCGTGCCCTTGAGTGGGATCTCGAGCACCTTCCCCTGGAAGGTGTAGCCCGGGAATGCGTCGAAAGTCATCAGGACCTCCTGCCCGACCTGCACCTGGCTGATCTCGGTCTCGTCGATGGTTGCCCGTACGCGAAGCTCGTCCAGGTCGGCCACGAGGACGACCGGCATGTCCGCAGAGACGAGATCGCCGGGTTGTGCGCCGACAGAGACGATCGTTCCGTCAAAAGGAGCGAGCATCGTCGCAGCCGAAAGCGAAGCCCGGGCCTCCTCCAGGTTTGCCTGGGCGGCTTCAAGCCGTGCCTGGGCGAGCTTTAGCTCGCCGCTGTCTGGTCCGGCGTCAAGGTCGGCCATCTCCTCACGGGCCTTGGCCAGATCGTAATCGGCCACAGCCACGGAATCTTCCGCCCTCGCAAGCTCCAGCGGAGTCGGTCCCGCCTGGAGACCGGCCATCTCGTCTCGGGCCTTGGCCAGCGCCTCTTCGGCCCGTGCCACCTTCAGCCGTGCGTCGTCGATGGCCGTGCCGGCTGCCTTTTGGGCGTCTGCAAGGAGGCCGCGTGCCTCGGCCAGGGCGGCTTCCTCCAAGGCCACGTCTTCCTGACCGGCTTGGCCCAAGGCGAGCAGACCCTCCAGGTCGCGCAGCTTGCGTTCGTGCCAGGCGACGGCGTACCGGGCGTCGCGCACCGCCTTGCCCACGGTCGCGCTGTATTGCGCCATGGACAGGCCCAGGCTCGCGCTTTCGAGGCCGAAGGTGGCTCTGCGCACCGCCTTTTCCGCCTCCGGCAGGTCAGGCTCTTTCAGAGCCACCAGGCTCGCCTTCGCCCTCTCCAACGCTGTTTCCGCCTGTGTCACGGTCAGCGCCGCTGCGCGCCTGTCCATCTCTGTGCTGGGGCTCTGGACCTTCTCCAGCGCCTTCTGCGCCGTTGCCACGTCCGCCTCGGCCTGCTCCGCCGCGCGTTGGAGGGAAGCCGGGTTGATCTTGGCAAGGACCTCGCCTTTCTTCACCTCCTGCCCGGCCACCACGTTCAGCTCGATCAGCTCGATCCTCGAAACCTCGAAGCCGAGCGATGCCCAACGCGGTGCGTACACCTCTCCCGTGGGCGAGATCGATGCCGTAAGGTCTCCCCGGATAACGCTGACCACGGCCGTCATGTTCGTGGATTCCTGGGTCCGGTTCCGGCTGCGCCAGTAGAGGATACCGCCTACGGCCCCTGCCACGAGGACCAGCAGTCCCAGCCACCGCCACCACTTTCTCATCGCCCTTCTCCTGCTCCCTATGGCATCTTTTCGGCCGGGATGACCATGTCGGGGGGCGGCCCCTCCCCTGCGAACTCTGGGCCGTAGCCGAACCACATCTCGTCATCTGAGGTGTCGTAGGTGACCACCACCTGGTCTCCCTCGTTCAGGCCGCGCAGCACTTCGACATGGGTTCCGTTGCCCAGCCCGATCTGCACCGGCGTGTCAAAGGTCGTGCCGTCCTTGTTCTGCACCCGGACAACGCTGCCCGAATCTCCCTGCTGCACGGCCAGGACCGGTATCAACAGGGCATTCTGGCTCCGGCCCGTGATGATGGTCAGGTTGGCCGTCATGCCAGGTTTCAGGTTGATCCCTTCCGCCCCTTCCAGGCTCACCGGTACGGCGTACGTGACCAGGTTCTCCGAGACTGTGCCCTGCAGGGGCACTTCCAGCACCTTCCCCTGGAAGACTTGGCCCGTGAATGCGTCGAAGGTGATCTCGACGTCCTGCCCAACCTGCACCTGGCTGATCTCCGTCTCGTAGATCGCTGCCTGCACCCGCAGCTCGGTCAGGTCGGCCATCGTCACGATCGCCGTGCCGGCGGAGACCAGGCTGCCCGCCTCTGCCCCGACCGAGACAACCGTTCCGTCAAAGGGAGCAAGGATCGTCGCTGAGGCAAGTGCGGCCTCGGCCTCCACGAGCGCGGCAAGGGCCGCGGCGTAGCTCGCCTGGGCACCCTGGATGGCCTCTTCTTCCGGACCGGCCTCGATCGCGGCACGCTCCTCCTGGGCCCGGCTCAAGTTGTACTCGGCCTGCGCTACCTGGTCGTTGGCCTGCGCCAATTCCAGGGCCGTCGCGCCGGCCTGTTGCTCGTCAAGCTTTTCCCGGGCATCGGATAGGGCATCCTGCGCCTCCGCTACCTGGTTCTCGGCCGTCAACAGGCTCAGCTCGGCCTGCAGTCGGGCCGACTCCAGCGCGTCCTTGGCGTCCATCATCTCGTTGTAGGCCACGGCCAGCCGGTCCTGGCCGAGTTCACTCGCGTCGTTCTTGGCGGCGAAATCCCCGTGGGCGACGAGCGCCTGGTTGTAGATCCACTGTAAGAAGTCTACCTGCTCCTGGGTGGCAGGGTCCTTCTTCAGGGTGGCTGGATCGTCCTGTGCCTGCTTGAGGTCGCGGACGGCATCTTCGACGACTTCCTCGGCCTTGCCCACATCCGGGTCTTGGATGTCCCGCAGGCCTTCGCGGGCTTCCTCGAGGGCGGTCTCCGCCTGGGCAACGCTCAGCTCGGCGCGCTTCTTGTCCAGTGCTGTATAGGGGTTCTTGGCCAGGACAAGGGACGCCTCAGCAGACAGCAGGTTGGCGCTCGCCTGATCGACGGCTCTCTCCAGTGAGACGGGGTCGATCCGCGCCAGTACCTCGACTACGGCGACCTGCTCGCCGACCACCACGTTCATCTCGAGCAGCGGCAGGCGCATCACGTCGACGCCAAGCTCCCGCGGCACGTGGGGCATAGACCTCGCCCGTCGGCGTGATCGAGGCCACCAGGTCGCCGCGTTCCACTGCCGCTACGTAGCTCACGATGGTGGGCTCGCTTGTCGTGTTCCTCCGGCGCAGCAGCGTGGCCCCTCCCCACACCAGCCCACCGGTGGCGGCCAGGGCAAGAACCCAGAGCAGGATCCGTTTGAGCTTCATCTTTGTGTCTTTCTCGTCCGTATCGTCGTTTCTCACTCCGAACCGAGTTCGTCCTCTGAGGACCGCAGACTAGCCCGTGACCATGCCGTCCTTCAGGCGGATGGTGCGCCCGGCGCGGGCGCCGATCCCGGCGTCGTGCGTCACGAGTCACGAGCGTCATCCCGCGCTCGCGGTTCAGCGACTCGAAGATGCCCATGATCTCCTCGCCCGACTTGGAGTCGAGGTTGCCGGTCGGCTCGTCGGCCAGGAGGATGGCCGGCTCGTTGACCAGGGCGCGGGCGATGGCCACCCGCTGCCGCTGGCCACCGGACATCTCGTTGGGCCGATGGTGCGTGCGATCGCCCAGCCCCACGGCTTCCAGCGCGGCCGCGCCGCTCGCGCCGTCTGCGGCAGCCGGCGTAGACCAGGGGCAGCTCCACATTGTGCATGGCCGTGAGCCCGCGGCAGGAGGTTGAAGGTCTGGAAGACGAACCCCAGCCTCCGGTTGCGGACGCTCGCCAGGTGGTCGTCGTCTCAGCGCCGACGTCCTGCGCCGTCGAGATGGTAGCTCGCCGACCGGCTGGTCGAGACAGCCGATGATGTTCATCAGCGTCGACTTGCCGGAGCCGGAGGGCCCCATGATGGCCACCACTTCTCCGGCCTCCACGTGCAGCGAAACGCCCCGCAGAGCATACACCTCTACTGCGCCCATCTTGTAGATCTTGGGCGACATTCTGAATGTCGATCATGGCCCCTCAGCCCTAGAGTCCGCGGCCAAGTCTACCACACACTTGTGGAGAATGCATGAACAGGAGGGAGAGACGCTAGGAGAAGGGCCGGGAAACGAGAGACCTGGCAGGTCTTCAGGACCTGTCAGGTCTCAGAGAATAGGAGGCCGGTGCGTACCGCTCTGTCA
>CAVPBH010000010.1:0-39695 GCA_963701775.1 uncultured Chloroflexia bacterium | reverse complement strand
TTCGAGACCCTTAGGGTCCATACCCGCCCCAGCGCCGGATCGCCTCAAAGATGGCGAGGACATTCTCCACCGGCGTGTCGGCCTGGATGTCGTGCGTGGGCGCCGCCAGGTACCCGCCCCCCGGCCCCAGCTCGCCGATGCGCCGCCGCACCTCGCGCTCCACGCCGGCCGGCGTGCCGTGCGGCAGCACCTCCCGCTGGTCGATCCCCCCACAGAAGGCCAGCCGCTGCCCATACTCGGCCTTGAGCGCAGCGGGATCCATCCCTCGCGCCGTCACCTGCACGGGGTTCAGCACCTCGACCCCCATCTCGACCAGCTCCCCCACGAAAGGCAGCACGCTGCCGCAGGTGTGGTACGCCAGGATGATGTCCGGCCGGGCGGCGCGGTAGGCGTCGAACACCCGCTGCAGCCTGGGCTTGAGCCACTCGCGCCACATGCGCGGCGACAGCATCGGCCCGATGTCCATGCCCACGTCGTCGCCGGTGAGCAGCGCATCGGCGCCCAGGTCGATCAGGGCCAATCCGATGCCGATGCTGTACTCGGCCACCTCGTCCAGGAGCGGGCCGACGTAGTCGCGCCGCAGCGCCATGTCCGCCAGGAACGGCTCCAGGCCGACCAGGTTCCAGGCCATCTCAAAGACGGTACACTCGATGATGCCCAGCAGCGCGTGCGTCCCACCGTAGAGCGCCGCCCGGCCGCGCGCGGCGTCGAAGCGGCCCGGCGCCGCCGGGTCGGGCAGCCGGTAGCGCGCCAGCTCGCGTGCCGAGGCAATGCCTGCCAGCGGCCGCCCCACGATCTCCAGGTAGACGCCAAAGGGGTGCGGCACCCGGCGGTAGACAAAGCCCCACTCGTCCTCCAGGTAGCCGTCGGGCCGCTCGTGCGTCGGGCGGGAGGGCGGCGCCGTCGAGCCGATGCCGACCACGTCGTTGCCCAGCGCCGTGAGCAGCCGCGCGTGGGAGATGCGGTTGGTGAGATAGGCATCCAGCGGGTCGGCGGGGATGCCGGTCACCTCGGCGAGCCGCTCCGCCAGCTCGGCGACCACCGTGACCCACACCGGCACCCGGTCCGGCTCGCGGCGCCGCAGCGCCAGAAGCGTGCGTTCCTTGCTGTTCATGGTTCCCTACCCGTCCACTCGCCGGAGCCGGGTATGGAAACCCGGCCTACGATCTTTCAGGCGCGTGCCTGGATGAAGCCGATGACTTCGCCGGCCACCTGGTCTTTGTCATAGTCCATCGTGGCGACGTGGTACGAGTTCCAGAGAAAGACGACCCGCTTGTCCTTCGAGGCGACGCGCTGGGCCATCGCCGGGCCGTTGCGCGCGGGCATCACCCGGTCGTCGATCGATTGCAGGAAGAGCACCGGCACCGTGAGCGCCGGCAGCAGCTCCTCGACCACCTTGGCCAGACCCATGACGTCGACGATCGTGGTGCGCGCCATCTCGCGGTAGGCCACTTCCTGGACCGTCCGGTCCTTCAGCAGCCAGCTCTCGTCCCAGCTCGGCACCACGTCCGGCAGGCCGCGCCGGAAGGCCATGCGGGCCAGGTCGAGGTTCGCCAGCTCCGTCCCGCCGTTGATCGGCACGATGCCGCGCACCAGGCGCGGAAACGACGCGCCCAGGTAGAGGGTCAGGATCGCGCCCATCGACAGGCCGGCCACAAACACCGTGGGGCACAACTTCCGCCAGATCGCGCAGGTGGTCTTCGGCGGCGTGCACCCAGTCGGCGGCGCGGGTGTGGTTCAGATCGGCCGCGCTGGTGCCGGCGCCGGGCAGCAGCGGCGCAAAGGCCGTGATGCCGGCCGCCTGCAGGCGCCCGCCCAGGTAGCGCAGGCTGTCGCACGTGCCGCCCCACCCGTGCAGGAGAAGGCAGCCCACCGGCCCGGCCTCGAAGAGAAAGGGCTCTGCCCCCGGGAGAAGGCGGACTCTTGTCTACACTGGAGAGATAGCGCTGCACGGCAGTCAAGGTCTCCTCCGGTCTACGCAGGTTTGGCCGGTTCCACCCTGGCCGGGCTCACTTGAGCGCGCCGGCCGTCAGGCCCCGGATCAGGTACCGCTGGAAAAAGATGTACACCACGATCGGCGGGATCACGGAAACGACGATGCCCGCCGTCAGCTTGCTGAAATCGAGCTGGAAGGTGTTGGCCATCACCATCACCCCGAGCATGACGGTGCGCATCGCCTCCTTCTGGATGAAGGTGAGCGCCACCAAGTACTCGTTCCAGAACCAGATGAACTCCAGGATGATCATGGTCACCAGGCCGGGCGCGGCCAGTGGGAGGGCGATGCGCCGGTAGGCCTGGAACCAAGAGCAGCCGTCGATCAGCGCCGCCTCCTCGATCTCGACCGGCACCGACTTGAAGAAGCCGGTGAGGATAAAGACGCCGAAGGGGATGGTAAAGGCCACGTACAGCGCGATCATCCCCCGGTAGCTGCTGAGCATGTCCAGGCCGCTCAGCAGCCGGTAGAGTGGCACCAGCACCACCTGGAGCGGCAGCATCACCCCGGCCAGGAGGAAGAAGAAGAGCGCCTGCTTGCCCACGAAACGCATCCGGGAAAAGGCATAGGCCGCCAGTGACGAAACGCCCACGCTGATCACCACGGAGACGGAGGCGATGATCAGGCTGTTCTTGTAATAGTCGCCCAGGTGCGCTTCCTTCCACACCCGTGCATAGGCGTCGAGGCGCAGGCTATCCGGCAGCGAGATAGGGCCGGCCGAAATCTCCGGCATCGTCTTGAAGGTGTTGACGACGAGCAGGTAGAAGGGGCTGAGCCAGGCCAGGCACAGGAGCACGACCAGCAGCTCCAGCGCCACCCGGCCCGGCCGGATGCGGCGCAGCCTCGACAAGTGACCGCTCATCGCTCCTCCTCCCCGCGTGTGGCCCAGCGGATGTAGATGATCGAAAAGCCGAGGATGATCAGGAACAGAACCACCGACATGGCCGCGCCATAGCCCATCTTGTAGTGGCGGAAGGTGTTGGCGAACATCCAGGTCGCGATCATCTCGGTGGCGTGGTTGGGGTTGCCGCGCGTCAGCGTAAAGATGAGGTCAAAGAGCTTGAGCGCGTCCATCGTCATCCACACCACGACGATGATCATGGCCTGGCGCACCAGAGGCAGGGTGATCTTCCAGAAGCTCTGCCAGCCGCTGGCGCCGTCCACCCGCGCCGCCTCGTACAGGTCCACCGGGATTGACTGGATCGCCGCGTAAAAGATGACGATGGCAAAGCCGGTGAAGCGCCAGATGCCGGGGACGAGCGCGGCGGCCAAGGCGGTCGCCTTGTCGCCCAGCCAGTCGTGGACCCATCCCCCCAGCCCCACCGCCTGGAGCAGGATGCCGGGCGCGTCGATGCGCGGGTTGTAGATCCACGACCAGATGGTGCCCACCGCCACCATCGCCACCAGGTAGGGCAAGAAGATGGCCGACCGGTACAGCCCTCCGCCGCGCAGGCTGCTGAAGAGCGCGGCAAAGCCCAGCCCGAGCGCGGTGGGCACCAGCGCCAGCACCAGGGTGGCGATGAGCGAGTTGCCCAGGGACTGCAGAAAGACGGCGTCCTTGGTGAACATGTCCACATAGTTCTGCAGGCCGTTGAACGTCATCTCCTTGCCCAGGCCGTTCCACTCGAAAAAGCCAAAGTAGATCGACTGGACCACCGGCCAAGCGACAAAGACCAGGTAGATGAGCAGCGCAGGCAGCAGGAAGAAGTAGGCGGTGCGCATCTCCTCCCGCCGGCGCCGCGACATGCTTCGCAACTGGCGTACCATCGACATAGGCCACTCCCCTGCCCGGTTGGTCCGGGCAGGGGTGGGGCGCTCCCCCGTACGCCCCACCCCGCCCGGGCGAGAACCTTCGGTCGCTTCTCTCCCTCAGAATGACACTTCTTGGACCGGCTACGCCTCCCCCTGGGGCACACCCACCCAGGGCACGGTCTCGGCCACCTTCTGGGCGGCGTCCATGGCCTGCTGCATGGTCTGCGTCCCGTTCAGCACCGCCTGGATGTTGGAGAAGATGGCGGTTACGACTTCGGGATGGAACTCCAGGTCGAGGTGGGCAAAGGCATCGTACTTCTCGACCGTCGCAAAGATCTCCTTGCTCAGGGCCGGCAGCGCGGCATCGGCCCCCTGGATGGTGGGGAACCAGTCGATGGCCGCCCACCTTTTCTGGGGACCCTCGGAGATGATATAGTCCAGCCACTTGGCCCCCTCGTCCGGGGCCGGGTTCTTGGCGCTGATGGCCTGCACGCCCTCCACGTACAGGTCGTTGGCAATGGGGATATCCTTGTGCACCTGCGGGTACATGAAAAAGCCCAGCTCAAAGGGCTTGTCGCCCCAGAGCTGCGGCAGGAGCTGCAGCGGCACAAAGTGGTGGATCAGCGTCATGCCGACCGTGCCGGAGGCCATCAGCCCCAGCCAGCCAAAGATGTCCAGGCCGTTGATGCCCTCGTTCATGTACCCCGGATGCTGGAAGATGTCGGTCCACATCCGCTCCAGGCCGGCGACTACACCCTGGTCGTTGAGGGGGACCTCGCCGCGCACCACCTTCTTGCGGAAGTCATTGCCGTTCTCGCGCGCCACAGAGTAGTCCCACCACCACTGCGTCCAGCCGCCTTCTTTGTTACCCAGGCACATGGGCAGGAAGCCCCCGGCCTTGATCGTTTCGCAGTAGCCCAGGAACTCGTCCCAGGTCACCACCTCCGGTGGCTCGATGCCCACCTGCCGGAAAATGTCCTTGTTGTAGTAGATGCCGGCGGTGCACAGCTCGGTGGGCACGAAGTAGTGCTTGCCCCCGATCGTAATCAGCTTGCGGACGCGCTCGTTCAGGCGGTCCAGCCACTTGTACTGCTGGTAGTAGCCCGAGACGTCGGCCACAAGGCCTTCCTCCACCAGGAACTTCATCCAGTTGCCGCCGTACCCGTAGAAGAGGTCTGGCGGGTCGTCGGATGCCATGGCCACCTTGATGGTCGACTTGTAGTCCTCGTCGCCGAAAAAGTTCTGCGCGAGGGTGATGTTGGGGTTCGCCGCCGCAAAGTCGGCGACGATGCCCTCGAACGTGGTCTTGACCGGCTCCCAGAAGTAGCGGTACCAGAGACTAAAGTCCACAACCTGCGGCGCTTTGGTCGCCGCGATGGTCGGCACGACCGTGGCCTCCGGCTTGGCGCCACAGCCCGCCAGTAGCCCCGGCGCAGCAAGGCCGGCCGCCGTCAATGCACCCAGCTTCAGAAACTCCCGACGTGAAATCGACTCCTTCATCTTGCCCCTCCTTTGTGGGCAGCCCGGAATCGCCGGGCGCGATGCCTGAACACTGTTCTCTTGTTCCGTGTCCCCCATCGGACACGAGGCTACGCTTCAGAAGATCCTGTCTCCCCGTACGGCACCCACCAACCCCTTCTCCTCTCCTGCGAGATCACCTCCCTTCGTGCCGCTGGGCAAAGACCTCTATCCAGACCGCTTGTGCATTGTGCATTCTGCATTGTGCACTTTGATGTGTTACGCATTGCGCACCAGGTCGCGCAGCGCCCGGTAGCCGACTACCTGCACGCCCGACCGGCGCACGTGCTCCCGCAGCTCCCGGCTGGCGAAGGCCTCGTAATCGGCCACCCGGCTGGGCCAGTCCTCCCAGGCGATGGCGCGCAGCTCCGGCGAATCGACCGCTGGGTGGAGGATCAAGTGGGAAATCCCCGGCGGCAGCGCGTCCAGGGCGTGCTTGGCCTGCTCCACCCGGTCGCGCGGTTGGTCCAGCGGCATCATGAATACGTGGTCGAGCAGCGGCCAGCCCTCCGCCTCCAGCGCCCGCGACTGCTCCAGCGCCAGGCTCAGCATCTCCTCGCCGGGCGGGACCCA
Organism: uncultured Chloroflexia bacterium; assembly: GCA_963701775.1. Lineage (GTDB taxonomy): Bacteria > Chloroflexota > Anaerolineae > JAAYZQ01 > JAAYZQ01 > DAOQVR01. Next base: position 33,859 of record CAVPBH010000010.1, on the reverse strand, counting down.
GCCCCCATCCCCGAACGCCCGCCAGGTGGCCGGCTCCGGCCGCAGCAGGAAGAGGGGCAGGCGGCTGCGCCGCGCAAGCCGCACGTAGCCGGGAAGGGTGCCGGGGAACCAGGCCGTTCCCATGTGCGAGTCCACATGCGTCACGTCGATCCCGGCGGTCAGCGCCCGCTCGAGCTGCGCCTCCATCTCGCGCAGCGCGGCCTCCGGCCGGCCGTAGCGCGCCGCGGCGAGCGCGGTCTGGTGAAAGCCGCCATCCTCCTCCATCAGGCCGCTCGCCGGGTCGCGGGTTGAGATCGGCCCCCAGCGGTAGCGCGCGTACTCGCAGGTCGTGGTCAGGTGCACGCCCACGTCGGCCCCGGGAGTCGCGCGGCAGAAGGCTGCCACTTCCGCGAACCAGGGGCAGGGCACCATCGCCGCCGACGACGACACCAGGCCGGCATCAAACAGGTCGGCGACGGCCGGCAGCGTCGCCTGGCACATGCCGACGTCGTCGGCGTGCAGGATAACCACGCGATCCGTGTCCGAGAAGCCCAGCCTGCGCAGAGCCGGATTGGTCATGCTACCTCTCCCGGATACCCATCTGCCGTCTCACTGCGTCACCTACCCGAGGCCCTCCGTCGCTCGCCGCCGATCGCCGGGGGCGGCCGCACACGAGCCGCGTTCCACGAGCTGCGGGCGCAGCTCGACCGACTCCCGCGGCTCGGTCCCGGCGATCGCGTCCAGGAGCATGTGGGTGGCACGGCGCCCGAGCCCGGCCATGTCCTGGCGGATGCTGCTCAGCGGCGGTTCCACGTAGCGTGCCAGGAGCACGTCGTCGAAGCCGATCACCGACACGTCGTCCGGCACTCGCAGGCCCGCCGCGCGCGCGCCGCGCAGGACGCCGACGGCGGTCAGATCGCTGAAGCAGAAGAAGGCGGTCGGCGGATCTTCCAGCGCGAGCAGTGTCTCGGCCCCCTGCAGACCGCTGGCTACGCTGGCATCGCCGATGTAGACTAGCGAAGGATCGTCCGGCAGGCCGGCCTCCGCAAGCCCCCGGCGGTAGCCCTCCAGGCGATCGATGCCCGGGCGTGCCCAGGTGGGGGCGCCGATGTGGCCGATGCGCCGGTGCCCCAAGCCGGCCAAGTAGCGCGCGGCGATGCGGGCGCCCTCGAATTCGTCATTGCTCACCACCAGGCGGTGCGGCGTGTCCACCAGCGGGCTGATCAGAACGATGGGCATGCCCCACTCCTCCTGGAAGCGGGGGTAGGCGGCGCCCAGGGTCGGGCTGACGACCAGTATGCCGTCCACCTGGCGGCTGCGAAAGGTGTCCAGGACGCGCCGCTCCTTGTCGGCGTCGGCGTAGTGGGTGGTGACAAAGACCTCGTAGCCGGCGGTGCGTGCCACCTCTTCGATCGCGGGGACGACCTCGACGACCCACATATCCGAGAGGGTGCGCACGGCCAGTCCGAGGGTGTAGGTCCGCTGCGTGACCAGGCCGCGCGCCAGGCTGCTGGGGTGATAGCCCAGGTCGTGGGCCACGGCGAGGACGCGCTCGCGGGTGGCGGGGTCGATATCGGGCCGGTCGTTGAGGGCGCGTGACACCGTGGTCAGCGAAACGCCGGCCTCCCGGGCAATGCTCTTGATGGTGACCCGGCGGGTCCTCCTGCCCGAAAGCACTCCCTCTCCCTCCCGTCCGCCTACAAGAAGGCACGCCACCCGGTAACGTATCCGGTAACGTTACCGGGAGTATACCATAGGTGCGGGCGGTTGTCAAGATCTTTCTCCAGGGCAGACCTTGTCTTCCAGACCCATAGGGTCTGGCGCGGGAGGAAAAAGCGAGTACAATAGGGCTCAAGGGATGAGGGGGGCGCATGACCATGCCAGATGAGACGCGCGAGGGCTATACGTTGAGCACCGATAGGAGCCGGCTGGACGTTGCGCTCGTCCACGAGGCGCTCAGCCGGCGGGCGTACTGGGCGCAGGGCCGGCCACCGGAGGTGGTGCAGCGCTCGATCGACCACTCGCTCTGCTTTGGCATCTACGACGCCGAGGGGCTGGCTGCCTTCGCGCGGGTGGTGACGGACTATGCCACCTTTGCCTGGCTGTGCGACGTCTTTGTCCTGGAAGGGCACCGCGGGCGCGGCCTGGGCAAGTGGCTCGTCGAGGCGGCCGTGGGGCACCCCGATCTGAAGGACCTTAAGCTCTTTGTCCTGGCAACGCGCGACGCGCACGAGCTATACCGGCGCTACGGGGGCTTTGAGCTTTTGCCGGCGCCGGAGCGGTGGATGGTGCGCAGGCCGGCGGCTGCGCGCGGCTAGCGGGCGCCCGCCTGGGGGCCGGCGCTGCCCTCGCACAGATCGTCGAGGCCGAGCTTTACCAGGAGCACGGCGACGACGCCGGGCGCGGCATCGTCGCAAACGGGCGCGATGCAGCCGGCGACGGCCGAGGCAAGGGGGAGGGCGTTGCGGGCCCCGCCCCGGTGGAGGTAGCGCCGGACAGTCTTGGCGGCGCGGATGCGCTGCCCAAACTCGGGCCCGTGCGCGTCGAGCCATTGGCGTGCCAGCGCCTGGCACTGCTCACGCGGCAGCGGGACCGCGTGGCGTTCGGCGTCGAGTTGGGTGCCCAGGTAGGCAAGCAGGTCGCCGGTATCCATGGCGAGGAGCCTGGCAAGGCCCTGGCTGTCTTTGGTCATCGTGTCCTCTTGGTAGCGAAGAGCGTACTACATCGGCCGCCGGCTGTCAACCGGGGACGGGCTTCCTGGCTGGGGTGCAGCGCTCCAGAGCGTGCGAGAGGTGCAGCGCACCAAGGGCAGGTGCACCGCACCAGGACGCGCGAGAGGTGCAGCGCACCAAAGGCAGGTACACCGCACCAGGACGCGCGAGAGGTGCAGCGCACCAAGGGCAGGTACGCCCAGGCGCGAGAGGTGCAGCGCACCAAGGGCAGGTGCACCGCACCAAGGTGTGCGGGCCGTGCAACTGTGCAACCGCCTGATTGTCTGCACAAGTACTACGGCTGAGGGTGGGTCTTTGGGTGCCGGCCATCGGCCAGCATGTGACGAGCGCGGTTGACGGGACCCTGGTGTTTTGCTAGAATGCCGAGAGAAGGGAGTGGAACAATGACCTCATCACTCGCATCGAAGTTGCAGATCAAGCCGGGCGCACGCCTGGCGGTGCTGAATGCGCCGGGGGGAGTCCCGCCCACCTTCGCGGCGGAGCTGCCCGGGATCGAGGTGCGCGAGGGGGCGGAGGGCACCACCGACATCGTGCTGCTCTTTGTGCGCTGCCTGGCCGACGTCGGCCGCCTGCTGGCCGGCGCCATCGCCGCGGCTCCCGCCGGCGGCCCGCTCTGGATCGCCTATCCGAAGCTCACCTCGGGCGTGGCCTCGGACTTGAGCCGGGACATCCTCTGGCGCGCGGTAGAGCCGAGCGGCTGGCGTCCGGTGCGGCAGGTGGCGCTGGACGAAGTCTGGTCTGCAATGCGCTTCAAGCCGATGTAACTCTTCTTCCCCCTCGGTGTTGTATTTCATAGCGCAAGGCCGCGATCATCACGCGCCATCCGGGCACACAGCGGCGCCCGGGGGCGGAAGGAGGCGCCTATCGTCAACGAGCTCCACTGCTTGACGGCGGGCCGGGATGGTCGCCCGGTCACCGCCAGCCGGACAGCCGGCCGGGACCGTCACCCGGCCGCCGGCGCTCCGGCGTGACCGCCCCAGAGCGGGCGGCCCGTCCGGTGGGAATAGGAGGATCTCCAGATGAAGTCCAAGTGGTTTCTGTTGGTCAAAGCAGTCATTTCGATTGTGATTGCCCTGTGCATGATCTTCTTTGCCAAGACCTTCCTCGGTTGGTTTCTCGTCTCACCCGTTCTGTCCAAGCTGCCGGACCAGGTAGCCGCGGCGCTAGGGCAGTTGGCCGGGCCGGTGGGGGAACCACTCCGGGCAGGCATGGCCGACCTCGTCAAGCTGATATCCACCTTCTTTGGCGCCACGTTGCTTGGCATCGGGCTGATCTGCTACTTTGCCAGCAACGCCACCGCCTCGGTGCTGCGCCAGAAGGTGATCCTCAGCCTGGCCGTCGCCGACACGCTCGGCTTTATCTTCACACTTGTCGCCCAACTCAGGGGTGCCTTTACCGGCCTGGGCTGGATCCTTGTCATCCTCTGGCTCGTGCTCGCACTCTTCCTCTGGTTCTTCTTCTTCACCGAGAAGACCAAGTAGGGGCGTCTAGCCGACGATTCAGCGTCCTCCCCGCGGCTGCGGGGAGGACGCTGCTCTTTTTCCTGATGCCCACGCCGGAGCGTGGGCACCCTTGCGTGGGGAACGGCCCCCGGGCTATCCAGGAAGCTCGAGGTTGTCACGCGGAGCGAAGGGCTCCCTCAGATTGACGTTGTTCGGACAGCCCCAGGCGTGCATGTGGCGAGCCGGTGCCGGCCTGACACCCCCGCCGGCTTTCCGGGCGGCGCCGGCTGGTGTATAATGGGTCGGTTGCGCTCATTCTGGGGGGATCATCAATGAAGAAAACGCTCTGGCTGCTCCTTGTCCTGCCGGTCGCACTGGCCGGCTTTCTTTCTGCCTGCGGGTCGCCGCAGGTGATCTACGTCACGGCGACGCCCAGCCCGGCGCCAGCCATCACCTACATCGTGGTCACGCCCGAGCCGCCCACGCCCACCACCACACCCAGCCCGACCACGATGCCGGAGGCGGATCGCATCCCGGTGCTGGGCCCGCTGGAGGTGAGCGAGACAAGGCCCGGCGGCTACGTGACCTTCTACATCAAAATCCCCTTCTCGGACGCCGACGGCGACGCGACCCTGGTCGACTGGGAGATTGCCTCGTCGACGGGCACCGGTCTCAACGTGGAAGACGGCACGGTCGAGGCCGACGCGGTGGAGCAAAAGTACGGGACATCGGTCACGGGCACGTGGGAGTGCGGCGAGGAGGAGTACGTGGTGGTGCTCCAGATCACGATTGGCGATGCCGCCGGGCATGTGAGCGCGCCGCAGCAGGTGACACTCCAATGTCCCGGCGTCGAGCCGACGGCCACACCGACGCCCTCGATCACCCCGACGCCGGAGGACACGCCGACGCCCGAGCCAACCTGGACGCCGTGGCCGACGGAGCCACCGGCCGGCCCGGCCAAGGTCCGCGGCAGCCTGCCCGACTCGATCCCGTGCCTGTCGATTGGCGAGGGCGCCTGCGAGTGGTCGTACGTGGTGACCTTTACGAACGAGAGCGGGACCAACGGCACCATCGGCCAGATCGGCCGGCGCTACATCGACGTGAACGGCGATGTCTGGTGGAGCGAGTCGGGCGAGTGGCACGACGAGGTGATCGTGGTGTGGGCACAGGGCAGCGCGACGTACGATTCGTGGGTGCGGACGTATGGCACGGGCGACCCGGGTGACCCGGACCTGCGCGGCGGGACGCTGACCGTGAGCTGGAAGGGCAAGGACGCGCTGGGGAATTCCTTCTCGGGGAGCGTGTCGTCGCACCTGGAGGCGGAGCCGTAGGCGGAAGCGAGTCGGCAGGAGGAATCCTGGGCTTGCTCGGGCGTATGCCCGGCAAGCCGGGGACTGCGGGCTACACGGCGTTCGCTGCCCCACCGCGTTGCGCCACAGGCCCGCTTGTGCTACTATCGGACCGTCCGTGCAACCCGATGCGCGGAAATCCCGACGAGGAGAGTCGCATGAAGAACCGCAGGTTCGCCGTCTTTCTGGTCCTCCTTGCCCTGCTGCTGGGCAGCCTGCCGGCGGGCGCGGCCCCGACCGGCCCCGAGTCGCTGAGCGGCTCGTTCGTCGCCTTTGACCCCGCTGCCGGTGGTGATGCGTGCTTTGCCCCGGGCGCGGCGCAGACCTTTTGCTTCAGCGCCGAGACCTACACCGACGACTGGGAATATGCCTACGATGTCTGGATGCGATTCCCCGCGGACTGGAGCGTAAGCAATGTCTACGTTCAGGGCACGCCCTACTGCGACGTGGGCTCCTTCGCCGACCCCGACGATTTTGAGTGGGCCTTTGTGACCGCTCCCAACGAGGTGCAAGTCACTCACACCCGCGAGATGGACACGGTGGATCATTGCGTGGCGGTCTACTGTTTCGAGGTCACCGCCGGCAGCGGCAGCCCGTATGCCCTGGAATCGTGGTACTGGAGCGGCGACGGATGGGGCAACTCGCCCCACAACCCCTGCAGCAGAGACGGCTACACGCCGGCGGGGCAGGCCGCCTGCGACGAGGCGAGCCGGCCCCCGGCAACGGTGCCACCCTGCACCTGGCCGCCGGGCATCTACGTCGAGCCCGCCCAAGTGCTCCTACAGGGCTGCAACGGCCTCCCGCAGCCGGGGTCCTTCAGCGTGACCAACCGCACCGGGTCGTCGGGCACCTTTGGCTTTGTATACTCCGTCCCGGGGGGCAGCGGCACGCTTACCGGCCCGGCGGCCCTGACGATCGGCGATGGCGAGAGCGTCTCGCTCGACGTCGTGCTCACGCCCGACCTGTGCTCAGGGGCCGGCGAGGTGGTCGAGGGGCTGGTGGAGATTTCGGGCAACGGGTACTCGGCGGCGGCGGCGCTCCAGGAGACGGTGACAATGGGCCGTTGGGATCTGGTGGCGCCGTCGCCGGAAGCCGACTATGCCTGGGCGGTGGTCTCGGCGACCGATCCCGGCGACGGACTGGAGTACCTCTACGTCTACGGCTCGGTGCGGCAGCGGATTTACCGCTACGACCCGCGCGCCGACACGTGGACGACGCTGGCGGCCCTGCCCGGCCGGCTCGGGGAAGCCTCCGATGGCGTGGCCTACAACGGCCACCTCTATGCCCGCACCGACGGCCAGTGGCCGGTCACGCAGAGCCTGTTCGACTATGATATCGCAGCCAATACCTGGACGGGCACGGCCGTTCCGGCCCAGCACTTCGACCGCGCCTACTACGAGGCGGTCGAGCTGGAGGGCCGGCTCTACTTCATCGGTGGCACCGAGCTCCCCGATGACCTGACGACCAACCAGGTAGACCGCTACGACCCGTCAACAGGCACCTGGGAGACCGTGGCGCCCATGCTCTACAGCAGGGCATCGGCCGCCTCCTGGACCTACGACGGCCACATCTACGTGGCCGGCGGCTACGACGACAACGGCGACCTGGGCACGACCGAGGTGTACGACCCCGCGACAAACACCTGGACCGAGGATCCCGGCTTCCCCCGCTGCCTGCTACGTGGTTCGGCGCCGCAGACGCGACGCTGCACGGCGACCAGCTCTGGCTGATGGGCGGCTACTACTTCTTCAGCGAGTCCAATCGCACCGCCTACTGGGCGGCGTCGGACAATGCCTGGCACGCGGGCCCGCGCCTGGCGCAGGTCGTCGTCGAGACCGAGGCCGACCTGCTGGCGGGTCACCTGCAGATCGTGGGCGGCGCCTTCCTGGGGGTCACGAATCACAATCAGCGCTTGGTCGAGTGCCCCTCATGCCTTGCCTGGGACAAGCAAGTGAACGGCACGCCCTGGCAGGCCGGCGTGCCTGTCGTCGTGCAGGCCAACGACATGGTGACGGTGAGCGAGACGATCGTGGGCCACAACTTTTCCCTGCAGGAGGGATGGGACGCGGCGAAGCTGGAGCTGGTGGACTACCAGGCGGGCGATGGCGTCGTCGTGGCCGGCGCAGACAGCCTGGAGTGGCAGGTGCCCTACGGCGAGCCCGCACCCCACACCCTGACACAGACCTTCCGCGTGCTGCCCGGCACCTGGACGAGAGACGACTCTCGCCGAGTCGCTCTGGTCCAACGGCGTGCAGGTCGACGCCAAGCCGGTGCTGTGGCAGGTGGGGCAGGGGAACTACCCGCTATTCCTGCCGCTCGTTGCCAGAGAGCAGTAGCCCTGGATAACCTTCCAGGAAGCTTGCAGCTTCCTGGAAGGTCGGGTAGTGTTGGGGCTATGCTCCGCCCCTACGGGGTGAGCAGGAAGGTGCGGCGCACCCACTGGCCGTCCAGCGGGCGAAAGCGCCACTTTTCCGGCTGGTGCCGGCCTGACTCGACCGTCACCATCTGCTTGCCCTTGCAGGGCAGGCCAGGTACGTCGACGAGGCCCATCCTGTCGGTGTACCACTGAGCCTCGGGGCGGTAGTCGCCTTCGCCGGGCCAGCGCCCTCCTTCCCAAAGGAAGAGTGTGACCAGGGCTTCGGGCACTGCGTGCCGCGTCTTGGTGTCCACCGCCCGCACCCAGAGCCGGTACTCCTCGCGCGAGGGTTCGGGCTTCCAGTCGGGGTGGTGCTTGACCACCTGGACGCCGCCGATGTGCCGCCCGTCGGCGTATTGCATGATCTGCGCGGTGAAGGGCTGGGTCAGCGTGACCGTCACCTGTGGGACCTCCAGCAGCGCCGGCGCCGGCTCTTTGGCGCCGATGCGCAGCTTGGGGATCACCAGCGACCTGTGCCCCCACCACTCGACGATGGTCTTGTCGGGCCCGATCGTCAGCCGCTGCGCGCCCCGGATCCAGGTGAGACGCTCGATCTCGTCCTCGCCATAGATCTCGACCGGGGGATCAAAGTACTCGGCCCGTACCAGGCCGAGCCCGGCCAGTTCTCCTGGAGGCCGCCGATGTCGTTGGCAAACGTCATGTCGGCGTAGGTGATGCACAGCGTCGGCAGCACCAGCCGCAGCAGCGCCTCTGTCTTGGGTGCGGCCCCCGCAATGCGCAGGGTGTTGTCGGCCCGCTCGGTCCCCGAGACGTAAAATGCCTGTTGCCCTTTCCACTGGATGGCGTTGCTCATCTTGGCCTCCTCACTGTATCGTCACGTTGCGCAGGGCAACGTTGTTGACGCCCTTGATGTTCCGGGTCCAGGGATCGCCGCCCGCCGAGGCCGGCTCGCCATACGTCCAAGGGTCGTCGTCGTGGAACACCTCGACCAGCAGGCAGAAGTGGTCCCCCCACTCCGCGCCACCCGGCGGCAGGTCCGCCTCGTGCGGCACCCACTCCTGCGTGAACTCCAGGTCCTCGTAGTCCAGGTCCGGGATGTCGACATCCTGCTCGATGGTGTTCCCGGCCGCGTCGCGGCAGGGTATCCAGTCGTTGGGCGCTGCCCAGGGCCGGGTGTAGCGGATCTCCACGTGGGTGGTCATCGCCGGCGTGTCGCCCAGGTTGTGGACGCGCACCCGGACGGTGTGCGGCTGGTCCCAGTCGAGCTGGGTGGTCGCGTGCCCTCCGGCATCGAGGATCGTGACCTCCGGTGCGTGGCAGAAGCAGCCGCCGGGGTAGGGCTGCGAGCCATAGTCGTCGGCTGCCTTGCGGACCCAGACGTCCACGTCCCGCAGCGGCAACGAGTGATCGAAGGGCGCCAGCATCCGCAGCCGGCCGTAGCCGTAGGCGTTGCGCTGGAGCGGATCGTAGCCGGGCGCCGCCGGGTTCAGGTTCAGCCCGGTGCGGTCCGCCGTCTGCGTCAGGAGCGCCTTGATGGCATCCTGGTTCAGCGTCGGGTCGTTCTCCAGGAGGAGAGCGATGGCACCTGCCACCAGGGGTGTCGACATGCTGGTGCCGTCCATGGAGACGTACCCGCCGGTCGTGCCCGAGTTGGCGGACGACACGTCGGTGCCGACGGCAACGATCTCGGGCTTGATCAGTCCTTCGAGCGTCGGCCCGCGCCCGGAGTAGGCGGCGATCAACTCCGGGTTGGCGCCCACCGGCTTGTTGCAGGCGCCCACCGTCAGGATCGACCGGCAGCAGCCTGTATCGCTGATGGTCAGCTCGCCCCGGGTTGCGCCGTCGACCGAGTGCCAGTGTGCCTGCCCACCGATCCAGCTCCAGTAGCTCACCTGCCCGCCCCCCGCCGGGTTGCGGAAGTTGACCGTCCAGCCGGTCCCAGGGCTCTGCACATAGAGGCGCAGGCCACGCCGGCCGCTGGCGGCTTCCAACTCACGGTCGACCTCTACGTGGTAGCCGTTCACGGTACCGTCGAACTCGGCCCCGGCACCCTGCCAGTTGGTGGTCTGGGCGCCGCAGTCCATCTTGTATTCCAGCTCGGGCCCGGTGTACCAGGTTTCGAGCCAGAGGTCCCAGCCGGCATGGAGGATGTGCACGGCGAAGGTCTCGGTGTTGCCTGCGGCGATGGTGCCGCGGCGGAAGCCGTCGTCGTTGTCGTCGTTGCCCGCGGACCAGACGATCGAGCGGCCCTGGTGCGAGTCGAGGAGGGCGTCCCGGGCGACGTCGAACTCGGAGAAGCCGCTGTGAGGGCCGACGTTGCCCCCATAGCTGTTGCTGATGACGATGGGCTGACCGGTGCGGTCCGCTACTCGCAAGCAGAAGTTGAGAGCGTTGAGGATATCGTCCTCAAAGACCCCGCTCTGGAGGTTGGCCGTCGACCAGCGGTAGCAGACGTGGATGATGTCGGCGAGGGGCGCCGAGCCTATCTGTGTGGGTGCAGTCGCCCAGTTGTCGACATGACCGCTGCCGGCGGCGATGCCCGTCGTGTGCGTGCCATGCTCCCCCCATCCCGGCGTCATGGCAATCTGGCTGGCGCCCGTGCCGAACGGGTTCGCCAAGCCGAGGGCCGTATCTATGGCGGCCTGGTCGTAGATGCGGCCGTAGCTTAGCCCCGCGAAATTGGGGGCAGCGGGGTGCGCCGGGTCGGCGGCATACTGCTCGGGGGTCTGCCCGGGCAGCGCTGCCCCGCCTGGGGGCATCTCCGGGTCCTGCACCCACATGAACCGGACGCGCGTGCCGTGGCCGGCTCCGGGGTCCAGGAAGGCGTGGTGCCGCACATCGAGCGGGCTGTCGATCACGCCGACCAAGACGCCGTCGCCCTCCGCGTTGACCGCGTGCAGATGGTCGATCTCGGCCGCAGGGCCGGCCTCGTCGAGCGTAGGGAAGAGCAGGCGTGGAAGCCGGATCTTGCGCGTTGCCGCCTGGCTCGCCAGGCTAGAAAGCTGCGCGCGCGTGGCCGAGATGGTGAAGATGTTCTGCACGTGGGCAAAGACGGTGATGCCCATCGCCTCCAGGTCGGCGGCGTTCCCGGCAAAGTCGACGATCGCGCGCGTCCGGATCCGGAGCGGGCGGAGCGGGTCGATGTATACCACGCCAAAGTGGCGGTGCGGCAGGGCGGTCAGCGCCTCGGCGCGCAGGATGCGCTCCGTGCGCGCGCGGCCCACGATGCGCCCTGGCGGCCGCTCCAGTACGACGCGCCTCTCCGCTTCTGGTAGTGCCTCGATGCGCGCTACCTCGGCCGCCACGCGCTTGTCGTCCCGTTTCTTGGCAGCGATGATGTCGCGGTCACTCATCTTCAGCAGGCGGCGGACGCCGGCGTCGCACCGGTCCAAGGCCGCCTGGTCAAGCCTTCGAACACGTTCTGTGCGTCCCATGGCTGTCTCCTTTCTCGTCGCAGAATCATGCGGCCTTATGGTGAGGGTCGGATGTGGGCACACCTCCTTTCTGGTCCCGTCGTGCGACGCACATCGAGGGTGCGCTGCACCTACGGGCGTCTGCCAATCTGGGCCTGGGGCTCAAACGGCGCCGCTGGAGAAAGCACAGGCCTCGCCCTATCGAGCCGGCAGCACGGCGGCTCCAGGTCGAGGCCCTGCGTTGAAGAGCGCGATGCTTCGTGGATACGGTACGAATATCGTACCACATCAGGTACTGGCTGTCAAGCAGGTGGAACGCACCAATGGCGGGTCTCTTTCGGTGGAAACCGTGCGAAGAGTGGCAGGCCGTGGCTAGTCGGCGCGAAACCCCCTCACCGTCTCGTCCACGAACTGGACGAAGAGCGGGCCAATCGCCCGGTTGGCCCGCTCGTTGGGGTGCGCGTCGCTGCTCGAGGTGCGGTACTCGCGCCGCAACATGTCGTTGTCCGGATCGGCCAGAAGGTCAAAGAAGTCGAACGTGGCCACGTTCGGGTGCCCCGCCAAGAAGTCGTCCGACGCCAGCCAGCTTGCCAGGGCGCGAGCCCGCCGGGCCGCCTCGCGGCCGGTGTCGTTGGGGATTTCGGGCGGCTGCGTTACGACGATGAAGAGCTTGTCCGGCACCTCGTCCATCCGATCGCGCATCGACCGGTAGTAGGCCCGGTATTCGGCGAGCTGCTCGTCGCTCTCGATCAGGCTGACGGGGTAGCACGACTTGAAAGCGAGCACGTCGTACTGCATGAGCCGGCTGAAGGCGTTGTCCGGCGGGTCGTCGAGCGGCTGGGCAAAGAGAACCGCCAGACCGGCGGGGTCGGTGTTGTCGTCGGGGATGTCGTAATTCTCCCCGGTCCAGGTGCCGTCGGCGAGGACCAACCCGTCGCCGTTGTAGCCGTGGTCGTAGAACTCGTAGCCGAGCGCGGTTAGCCCCTCGCGCACGCCGCCCTGGGCGACCAGGTTGGCGCCGCAGGAATGGTGCAGGAAGAGGATGCGCACCGGCGTGCCGGGTTGGGGCGCGCCCGGGCGGCCGGCGGGGTTGGGCGATGTTGCCGCCGGCGCGAGAAGCTCCTCGTCTTCGGGCGTCGGATCTTCCTGCGGCTGCCCACCGCACGCACCGAGGAAGAGCAGCCCGCCTGCCAGGAGCAAGAAGAGCATCCGTCTTACCATCGTGACCTTCCCGGGCGGCAAGCGCCTGTGCCGCGCCGCAGCCAGTATACCACAGGTGCCAGACGGCGCCAAGTCCCGCGCGGCTTTCCTGGAAGCTCAGAGCTTCCCGAAAGGCCTACACAGGCCCGTTTGTGCCTTTCCCCCGGCTCGTATACAATGGGGCGAGCGCCGGCTCATGGGGAAAGGAGAGGGGTGCTTATGGCCCACGATGTATTCATCAGCTACTCCACACGCGACAAAGCAATGGCCGACGCGGCGTGCCACGCCCTCGAGACGCAAAAGATCCGCTGCTGGTACGCCCCGCGCGACATCTCCTCCGGCGCCCTGTGGGCGGAGGCCCTCGTCGATGCCATCGCCGCCAGCCGCGTCTTTGTCCTAATCTTTTCCGACGGCTCCAACAGCTCGCCCCAGGTCCTCCGCGAGGTCGTGGAGGCCGCCGAGCGCGGCATCCCCATCATCCCGGTGCGGGTCGAAGAGGTGCTGCCTACCAAGGCGATGGCCTACTACCTGCGGACGATCCAGTGGCTGGACGCGCTGACGCCCGAGATGGACCGGCACCTGGAGCGACTGGTGCGCCGGGTGCAGGCGCTGCTGCAGGTGGAGCCACCACCTCCTCCTCCACCGCCTCCACCCAGGAAGAGAAAACTGAGCGCGCCGGCCATTGGGCTGATTGTGGCGGCTGTCGCGCTGCTGGCGGTGGGCCTGGGCTGGGTTCTCAGCCGCTCGGGCGGGGAGGGGCGCGCCACCCAGGCCGTGGCCCAGACAACGAAGGGCGGACCGACGGCCGTAGCGGAGGTGACCACGCCTTCGCCCACGTCGAACAGCGCCACTGCGGAGCCCAGTGCTACGGCCTCTCCCGTTCCGCCGGGCACTTCGCAGTCCACCGGGGCCACGATATGGGCTGCAACGCCGGCCCCAGAATCCACGGGGCAGCCGGGGGGCCTTCCCACTCCGCTGTCGCTGGCCGGCACGCCCCTTCCTGAGCCGGCCGCCGCCCTCTCGCCGGCCAACGCCGCCCAGGCGGTGCAGCTGGCGCGGTGGGGCGAGGAGGTGCCGGAGATCGAAAGGAGCACGGCCGGTTTCCTGGCTATGGCTTTGGACCCGGCCGGCGAGCTGCTTGCCATGGCGCCGGGCGGTGAGCCAGCTCAGCTCTGGAGCGCGCGCGACGGTGCATGGCAGCTTAGCCTGGACGAGGAGGCGCGCAGGGTGGCCTTTTCGCCAGACGGCCGGCGGCTGGCCGTCACCGGCTTCAACACGCTCTCGATCTGGAGCACCTGGGGGGATCGCCTGGCCAGCCCCATGATGTACTTCAAACAGCTCCGGGCTCTGGCCTGGGACTGCACGGGCGAGCTGCTGGCCCTGGGTGGATATGACAAGGTTGTATTCCTGTACCGGGTGAGCGACCTCAACTTGCTCCACACACTCGACGGGCACGAGGGACGGATCGCGGCTGTCGCCTTCTCGCCCGACGGGCAGGTTCTTGCCTCGGCGCCCGATCCCGACATGTACACCGAGCCGACCGACCACGTCCGCCTGTGGAGCATGGCCGACGGCGAGCCCGCTGCGCACCCTCGAAGGCCCTGAGGCGGTATCCTACACCGGCGTTGCCTTCTCGCCCGACGGTCAGTCGGTGGCGGCCGGGCTGGACGACGGGTCGGCGATCCTGTGGCGAGCAGCGGACGGCGTGATGCACAAGAGCTGGCGGAAACTGGGCGGGGCGGTCACAAGCCTGGCCTTCTCTCCGGACGGCACTCTGCTGGCACTTGGCCTGGACGACTACACCGTGCGGTTGTTGGACGTGTCGGGCGGCGAGGTTACCCGCCTGGAGGGGCACACCGGCCCAGTGCAGGCGGTGGCCTTCTCCGGGGACGGCACGCTGCTCTACTCCGCCGGTGAGGACGGGACCGTGCGTGTGTGGGGCATACCATAGGACTGCAGAAAGGGAGAGATCACATGGCTGAAGAATACACCATCACCTACCTGGACGAGCCGGCGTGGGACGTCATCGGGCCAGGCATCACGCAGTACAACACGGAACACGCGGGGAGTGACCGCGCCCAGTGGCTCTGCTTCGTCCTGCGCGCGCCGGACGGGGAGATCCTGGGCGGCGTGATCGGCGCCGTCTTCTACGAGTGGCTGCACGTCGACCTGATGTGGCTCAAGGAGGCGCAGCGCGGCCTCGGGTACGGACGGCGCCTGATGGCGCTGGCCGAGGAGGAGGGGCGCAAGCGCGGTGCCAAGAACGCCTTCCTGGACACCTTTGACTTCCAGGCGCCGGGTTTCTACAAAAGCTCGGTTACCAGGTCCTCTGTGCGCTGCCCGACTTTCCACCCGGGCACACGCGCTACTACATGAGCAAGGTGCTGTAGGGGTTATCAAAGAACCGTCATTCTGAGGGAGCGCAGCGACTGAAGAATCTCTGATTCCGCCTGAAACGAAGAGAAATGAGATGCTTCGCTTCGCTCAGCATGACAGGCTTCGTGCTTTTCGGACAGCCCCTACGGGTTGCGCATCGCCGGCGGCAGGAATAGGTGGCTCCTCTGGCTCGGCGGCGCGGCCGCCGAGCCGAAGCCCACGCCCAGGGTGAGGACCCGCCCGGTCGCTAGGCCGGCGTCCGGCTGGCCGGTCAGGTGCAACGCGCCTTCGAGGTGCGATGCACCTGGCGCAGTTAGGCCGAGCCCTCTGGTTGACAGAAGCGCAATGCGGGTGTACGGTGAAGGTTCGACAAATTCAGCGTGGGGGTTCCGTTCGAACGGAACAAGAAAAGGGAGAAACAATGGGTTTGAAACGGTTGTTTGGCCGCGGAAAAGCAGAGGACAAAACCCTCCAGTGCAAAAAGTGCGGCAAAGTCCTGAAACTTCCGGTGGGAGCTGTCGCTACCTCCTGGGAAGAGGTTCGGGCTGCCATAGAGACATATCCGCACTGGTGCAAGTCGTGCGGGGCGGCCTTATGCCGTGGCTGCTCCAACGCGGGCAGCAATTGCCCGGTGTGCAACAAGCCGGTAGAGTAGGCGCACAGCCAGCAGAACTCGCCGGGGTGACCGCATTGCGCTTTCCCATGCACCTGTATCGGAGCTCCCCGCGCATTCATGTGCGGGGCAGGCCCCGTCGTCTGTCTGCGCCTCCCCTGGAGCGACGGCACGAAACTGTCCCGCGCTAAGCCCACCCATCCGGCTGCCCGCAGGGCAGCAACGTCGCCGCACCACAGCCCGTTCCTGACGGCTGCGTGTCGCGTCGCGAGCGAGTGGTGCCGAGATAGACTGAGGAGATCAGACCATGGCCTGGAAACGGCTGTTCGGCAAGAAAGAACTAAAGCCCTCGTCCCCTCCGCCCGGCGGACCGCCGGCCGGCCCGGCGGAGGACGCGCCGCCGCCCGCCGGCCGGCGCGAGCGGGCCGCCGGCGCAACCTGCCGCCCGCCCCGCTGCGGACAACCGCCGCGTCCGCGTCTTCGTCTCCTCCACCTTCCGCGACATGGCCGGAGAGCGCGACGAGCTGATGACCCAGGCCTGGCCCGAGCTGCGCCGCTTCTGCCGCGAGCGCCAGGTCGAGCTCGTCGAGGTCGACCTGCGCTGGGGCATCTCCGAGGAGCAGACCACCCGCAGGGAGACCCTCAAGCTCTGCCTGGACGAGATCCGCGCCTGCCGGCCCTTCTTCATCGGCCTGCTGGGCGAGCGCTACGGCTGGGTGCCGGGCGACGAGGCCTTCACCGCCGACCTGGAGGAGGAGCAGCCCTGGCTCAAGGAGCTGCACGACAGGAGCGTCACCGAGCTGGAGATCCTGCACGGCGTGCTCAACGACCCCGAGATGGCCGGCCGCGCCTTCTTCTACTTCCGCGACCCGGCCTACGCTGCCGGCCGCGGGCCTGACTTCCAGGCCGAGTCGCCCGAGGCCGCGGAGCGGCAGGCCGCGCTCAAGGAGCGGATCCGCGCCGCCTGCGGCGAGAAGGGCATCCCGCTGCGGGAGGACTATCCCGACCCGCGCTGCGCTGGCCGCGCTGGTGCAGGAGGACCTCCAGGCGGCCATCGACGCCCAGTACCCGGCCGAGTCGATCCCCGACCCGCTCGAGCGCGAGGCGCGCGACCACGAGGCCTTTGCCGAGACCCGCCGCCGGATCTACATCGGGAGGCCGGAGTACTACGAGGCGCTGGACCGTCACGCCCGGCGCAGGGCGGCCCGCTGGTCGTGCTGGGCGAGTCGGGCAGCGGCAAGTCGGCGCTCCTGGCCAACTGGCTGCGGGACTGGCGCGTGGCCCACCCCGGCGATTTCGTCTTCCAGCACTACATCGGCGGGACGCCCGGCAGCGCAAGTCACTGGGGGCTGCTGAGCCGGCTGCTCGCCGAGATCAAGCGCTGGACGGGCGATGAGGCGGACCTGCCGGTATCGCACGAGGCGACCCTGCGCGACTTGGCCGCGTGGCTGGCCAAGCTGCGCGCCAAGGCGGAGCGCGACGGCGTGCGCGCCATCGTCGTGCTGGACGCCCTCAACCAGCTCGAGGAGAGCGAGGGCGCGCGACGGCTCGGCTGGCTGCCCGACGGACCGTTCGCCGGACCCCTGCGGCTGATCGTCTCGACCCTGCCCGGCGAGGCACTGGAGGCCGTCGAGCGGCGGGGCTGGCCCGCGCTGCGCGTCGAGCCTCTGACGTCCGGCGAGCGCAGGCGGATGATCGCCGCCTACCTGGCCCGCTTCGGCAAGCAGCTCGATGGCCCGCGCCTCGAGCGCCTGGCCGACGCGCCGGCGGCGGCCAACCCGCTCTACCTGAAGATGCTGCTGGACGAACTGCGGGTGACCGGCACGCACGACCGGCTCGACGAGCGTCTGGGCGGCTACCTGGCGGCGACGGACATCCCGGCGCTGCTGGACCAGATCCTCGCCCGCTAGGAGCAGGCGTACGAGCGCGACCGGCCCGGCCTGGTGGGGGAGGCGCTGGCACTGGTGTGGGCCGCGCGGCGCGGACTGAGCGAGCCCGAGCTGCTGGCGCTTCTGCGGCCGGCGGGCCTGCCCCAATTGCCGGCGGCGCTCTGGGCGCCGCTGCGCGCCGCGCTGGACGAGTCGCTGGTGGACCGGGGCGGCATCCTCGGCTTTGCCCACGAGTTCCTGCGGGCCGCGGTGGAGCGGCGCTACGCCGCCGGCGAGGACGTGCAGCGCGCGCTGCGCCTGCGGTTGGCCGGCTACTTTGAGGCGGAGCCGGTCACGACTCGCGCCTGCGACGAGCTGCCCTGGCTGCTATGGCAGGCGGGGGAGCGTGACCGGCTGCGCGCCTGCCTGCTGGAGGTGGAGCGCTTCGACCGGGTTCTGAGGCGGGACCAGCAGGAGCTGCTGGGCTACTGGCTGTGGCTGGGTGAGGTGGAGGGGATGGGCGCGCGCTACGAGGCCGCCTACGAGGCGTGGGAGCGCAGCGCGGGCACGGGCGTCGCGCCCGAGCGTGCGGGGATCGTCGCCAACGAGCTTGCCTTCTTCCTTCGCTACTCCGGCCAAAACCGCTACGCGGAGTCGCTCTACCGCCGGGCCCTGGCGATCCGGCGGCAGGCGCTGGGCGAGCGTCACCCCGACACCGCCACGGGCCTCAACAACCTTGGACTGCTGCTCAAGACGACCGGCGACCTGGCGGGCGCGCGGCCCCTCCTGGAGCAGTCCCTGGCGATCCGGCAGCAGGTGCTGGGCGAGCGCCACCCCAACACTGCCCAGAGCCTCAACAACCTGGGCTCCCTGCTCCAGGCCATGGGTGACCTGGCGGGTGCGCGGCCCTATAAGGAGCGTGCGCTGGCAATCCGCCTGGAGGTGCTGGGGGAGCGCCACCCCAACACCGCATCGAGCCTCGGCAGCTATGGCGCCTTGCTCCAGGCCATGGGCGACCGGGCGGGAGCGCGACCCTACTTCGAGCGAGCGCTGGCGATCCAGAAGGAGGTGCTGGGCGAGCGCCACCCCGACACCGCCGGAAGCCTCAAGAACCTAGGCCGCCTACTCCAGGACATGGGCGACCGGGCAGGTGCGCGGCCGTACCTCGAGCAGGCCCTGGCGATCCGGCGGGAGGTACTGGGCGAGCGCCACCCCGACACGGCCGCAAGCCTCAACAGCATCGGCCTCCTGCTCCAGGACATGGGCGATCGGGCAGGGGCGCGGCCCTACTTGGAGCAAGCGTTGGCGATCTGGCAGGAGGTGTTGGGCGAGCGCCACCCCGACACCGTCGCCGGCCTCAGCAACGTGGGTGGGCTGCTCAGGGTCATGGGCGACCTGAAGGGGGCACGACCCTACCTCGAGCGGGCCCTGGCGATCAATCGCGAAATGCTGGGCGAGCGCCACCCCCTTACCGCCCACAGCCTCGATGGCCTGGGCATGCTGATCCAGGCCATGGGCGACCTGGCGGGGGCGAAGCCCTACTACGAGCAGGCCCTGGCGATCAACCGGGAGGTGCTGGGCGAGCGCCACCCCGACACCGCCGTGAGCCTCAACAATCTCGGGAACCTGCTCTATGGCATGGGCGACCTGCCGGGGGCGCTGCCCTACCTCGAGCGGGCCCTGGCGATCCGGCGCGAGGTGCTGGGCGAGCGCCATCCCCACACCGCCCTCGGCCTCAACAACTTGGCGAGCCTGCTCCAAGACATGGGCGACCTGGCGGGGGCGCTGACGTGCTACGAGCAGGCCGTGGCGATCCTCGAAGCCCGGCTGGGGCCGAACCACCCGAACACCCGGACCGTGCGACTGAACCTGGAAAGACTGAAGGCGATGGGGCGCTCCTGACGCCGCTGCTGCGTGGGCGTGCCTGACCCAGGCGCAGGTGGACGCAACCCACCTCGCCCACACGCCCACGCAGCAAGATTACTGCTTCTTGCCTAGCAGACGTTTCCACCAGGGCAAGCTCTTCCTCCGAGGCGACTGATATTGAGGCTGCGCAGCTGAGTGACTTGCTGGCCGCTCTTTGCGGAGGTGGGCAAGCTCACGTGCTCTTGCATACATCTTGTCGGGATCAGAGAAGCCTTCAAAGATCACGGGCGTCCCGCCAAGCATATTGATGTAAATGTACGTGCCACACTCGGAGCACCTGTCAAACATGACATCGCTCGCCTGAACCACCGCTGGGTCTTCTAGCACCTTCAGCTTCGCCTGGCAGTTGGGGCAATTGTATGCCATAGCCTCGTAGAAACGAGCCGCCGATACCTTGGACGACCATTTTGCCGTATTCATTTGTTCTTCCTCTCATCCTATTCTGTTGTGTTGCCATCTGTCAGGCAAAATGCCCAACAGAATATAATGCCACAGTTCCGATTGAGCGTCAAGTACGCGGGCACGTTATAGAACCCATTCGACAGGCTTTGCCATACCCCACGCGCGGAGCTGGCGCTTGTGCCCCCGCCCAGGAACGCGTATAATGCGCCCATACTACCCGATTCAGGAGGAGAAGTGAGCGTGAAACGAAGCCTTGCCCGCAGCCTTTTGCTCGCAGCGGTGTTGGTGGCGAGCCTCTTGCTCTCTGCCTGTGGCGGAGCCGGCCCGACCTCGACCACCTTGCCGCCCACCCAGCCTGCCTCCGTCCAGGCCACGCAGCCTGTTGCCACCCAGCCGGCGGCGACCAACACGGTGAAAGCCGGACCAGGTGCCGGCGGCAGCACGGCGGCGGCGCCCACGGCCAAAAGCACAACCATCCCCAAGGCAACCGCCGCGGCCACAGCGACCGCCACGAAGATCCCCACTGCCGAGGCAGAGGCCACCAGCGCCACAGGCATGGCCACCGGACCCGCGAGCTATCGCGTCCACACCGTGACGCGCCAGGACGACGCCCAGGGGGAGGTCAAGGATGAGGGGCTTGTGGAGGTTGTCATGGACCCGCTAGCCTTCCACCAAACGACCACCGGGGATACTCAGATGGAGGTGATCGTCGTCGGCCAGACGCTATGGATGCGGTTCGAGGACATGCCCTGGAACGAGACGGACCTTTCGGACGAGGACCTGGCGGCATCTCTCCAGCAGTTTTCCCAGTCGGAGCTTCCGGTGAGCATCCAGGATCAGACCCCGCTGGAGGACGAGATTGCCTGGCTGTTGGGACAATCATCACTCGAGATCGCGAAGGACAGCCTGACGCGGGCCGGGGAGGAAACGGTCAACGGCGTCCGCTGCAAGCACTACCTGGTGGACTCGACGTACACCTATACGGTAGAAATGACCACGCCGATCCAGGCCACAAGCAAGGTGACGATCCTGGTGCAGGGTGAGATCTGGGTCGCCGACAAGGCCGGGTGGTCACCCTTCGTGGTGCGGGCGTGGGTGACGCAGATGAGCACGACCGAGGTCTCGGGCCACTCGAGCACCGATACGGTGTATGTGGAGCAGGAGGTCACTGACATCAACGAGCCGATCACGATCGAGCCACCCCAGTAGAGGGCCGGAGGCAAGAGGGAACTGCCTCGTGTCATCGTCGACCTACCAGGAAGCTTCGAGTTTCCTGGTAGGTTAGCAGACGCTCGACAACCCGCGCGCTTGGTCGTATCATCCGGGCAGAGTCGTCGCCACGGACCGAACAGAGACGCACAGCACATCAGCCAACCGCTATAAGCCATACGCCACAAGCCATCCCGCTTGCCCATCCCCCGCCCCTCTAGTATAGTACCTCCTCACGAGGAGGACCGCCTCTTGGAACCACAGCCGCGCGAGCGCTCGGGCATGCGCACCTTTCTCATCATCTGGTTTGGGCAGCTTGTCTCGCTGGTCGGCTCCGGGCTCACCGGCTTTGCCCTGGCCGTCTACCTCTACCAGCGCACCGGCGAGGCCACGCAGCTCGCGCTGTCGATGGTCGCCGCCAGCGTGCCGAACCTGCTGCTCCTGCCCTTCGCCGGGGCGCTGGTCGACCGGTGGGACCGGCGGAAGGTGCTCATCCTGAGCGACACCGGCGCGGCGCTCATCACGCTCGCCATCTTTGGGCTGCTCGCGGCCGGCCGGCTCGAGGTGTGGCACGTGTACGCCGGCAACGCCCTCTCCTCGGCGCTGGGCGCCTTCCAGCGTCCGGCCTATATGGCCTTGCCCTCGCTCCTGGTGCCCAAGAAGCAGTTCGGGCGGGTCGGCGGGCTGATGCAGGTGGCCGACGCGGTGTCGACCATCGTGGCGCCCTTGCTCGCCGGCTTTCTCATCGCCGCGATCCAGATCGAGGGCGTGCTGCTCGTCGACTTTGCGACCTTTCTCTTTGCCGCCGGCACACTGCTCTTCGTCCGCATCCCCCGCCCCGCGCCGACGTCTGGCATCGCCGCCGGCCGCGGCACGCTGCTGCGCGAGGCGGCCTTTGGCTGGAAGTACCTGGGCGAGCGCCGCGGGCTCATGGGCATGCTCATCCTCTTTGCCATCGTGAACTTTTCGCTCGGGTTCTACAGCGCGCTCTTCACGCCCCTCGTCCTGGCGAGCTATGGCACCGAGGTGCTCGGCAGCCTTCTTTCGGTCAGCGGGCTGGCGATGTTGGGCGGCAGCCTGGCCATGAGTGCCTGGGGGGGAACGAAGCGCAAGATCTTCACCGTGCTTGCCGGCATCTCGCTCTCGGGCCTGGCCATGGCCGTCGTTGGGCTGCGGCCGAGCGCCTTGTTCATGGGCGCCGGCAACCTCGTCTTCTTCGCCATCGTGCCGATCGCCAACGCCGCCAGCCAGGCAATCTGGCTCGCCAAGGTAGCGCCCGACGTGCAGGGGCGCGTCTTTGCCGCGCGGATGATGATCGGCAGCGCGATCACGCCGCTGGCGTACCTCGTCGCCGGGCCTCTGGCCGACCGCGTGGCCGAGCCGCTCATGGCCGAGGGCGGGGCGCTGGCCGGCAGCTTTGGGCGCATCCTGGGGGTGGGCGCGGGCCGGGGCTTTGGCCTGATCATCCTGCTCACCGGCCTCGTGGTGGCCGCCGCGCCGGTCGTCGCCGCCTTCATCCGGCCGATCCGCCGCGTGGAGCTGGAGCTGCCCGACGTGGTGCCAGGGGCGCCGGCGGACGACACGAACGAAGCATAGCCTCCTGTGGGCGTTCGTGGGGTCTTTGGCCGGGCTTCCATACCCGGCCCCTAGCTAGTACGCCCTGCCCACCAGCGGCACGAAGGCCGCACGGCCAATCCGCATCTCGGCCAGCGCCTGGTTATTGAGCGTCTCCAGTTCCTCCGGCGTGCCGCGAAGCGCCACCTTGTTGACCAGGAGTGTCCCCACCGGCAGATCGGGCGCGGCCCGCGCGTAGAGGACGATGGTGAACGGGCCGCTCCGCTCTGCGAGGCCTCCCTCCTGCCACGTGAGGAAAGGCTCCGTCGCGCTCGGCGGGGGAGCGGCCGACTCGAAGGTCAGTCCGGCAGGCAGGCAGCGTATCGGTGAGCACGACTCCGGTGGCCGGCGCGGCAGCCGGCGGCTTGGTCCCCAGCGGCGCACGGGGAAGTAGGTGACGGCCGGCCTGTCCAGTTTGGGCCTGCTGGACGGCCACTCAGCCTCACAGCCACGTTTGCCTCTGCCGGTGCTTGCCAACGGCGACCAGACGTGATAAACTGTGCCCAGTCGAGAGACAAGTGCCATTCGGGAGGCAGCATGGAGACTACCCGCGACGAGCGCCAACGCATCGAGGTGAACCCGGACATCCTGATGGGCAAGCCGGTGATTTCCGGCACGCGCATCCCAGTGTACCTGATCCTCAACTTGCTCGCGTCCGGCTATACTCAAGAGCGGATCCTGGAGGCCTATCCGGGGTTGGTCTCCGAAGACATCCGCGCTGCGCTGCAGTATGCCGAGCAGCGGATGCGTTTTGAGGAGGTTTACCCACTCCCGGCAGGCCCTGTGCTCGCATGAGCCTTTCCTTCCTCGCCGATGAGAACATCTCCCCGGAAACCGCCGACCACCTGGCGGCGATGGGCTTCCCTTGCCGCAGCCTGCGCCGCGACGGCCCCTGGAGGCTCGCCGACCGGGAGATCGCTTCCCTGGCAAGGCGAAGGCCTCGTTATCCTGACACACGACCTGGACTTTGGCGAGATCTTCTACATGTCCGAAGACGGCCATGTTGGCATCATCGTCCTGCGTCTGCACCGGCAGACCGTCGAGGCTGTGAACGATGTTCTGACGCGATTTCTTGGGTCAGGCATGAGGGAGACCCTCGATCTCTCCCATAGCCTCGTTGTCCTATCGGAGACGTCCTACCGCGTCTACCGCGGACCCCGCGGATTGTTCTAGCCCCAGCCTTCCCTGCGTGTGCCGTCCGGTCGTTCTCACAGATGGGCGTAGGTCACCAGGGCGAGCCCTTGCCTCCGTCAGAGACGTTCGGCAATCGGGGTCATCGGATTTCCTCCGCCGCGTTGACATCGCGCTCCGAGTCTGGTAAGATACCCGCGCATCTGCTATGAGCGATCCAGGCACCACAGACGAGGTCGGAGGCTGGCTCTTCCGTCCGATGAACGAGGCGAGCGCGCGCGAGATCGCACGCTGGCGCTACCCCCCGCCCTATGACTTCTACAACTGCCCGGACGACGGGGTTGAGACACAGGTCCTCTGCCTGCTGAACCCTGACCACCTGTACCACACTGCCTGGGACCGGGGCGGAGAGCTGGTCGGGCTTGTCGGCTTTGGGGAGGATTGCCGCGTGGCGGGCGGGAGCTACACCGCCGATGCACTGGACGTGGGCGGGGGCCTGCGGCCCGACCGCACCGGCCGGGGGCTGGGCGCCGGTTTCTGGGAGGCGGGGCTGGAGCTCGCCCGCGGCCGTTTCGCGCCGGCGGCCTTTCGGGTGACGGTGGCCGCCTTCAACAAGCGCGCCCTGCGAGTCTGGGAGAGGCTGGGCTTTCGTGTCGTCGAGGTCTTCGAGGCGGCCCATAGCGGCAAGCCCTTTGTCGTCCTGCTGCGAGAGGACGCGGTTGAGGAGTAGGTGCGGCGCACCTTGACGGAGGAAACCATGGCACGTCGCGACTGGTACTGCGAGGATATCCTTTCCGGCAAGATCGAGGTGAAGAGGGTCTGGGAAGACGAGCGCGTCCTGGCCTTCCACCACCCGCGGCCCAAGGCCGAAATCCACGTCGTCGTCATCCCGAAGGCCCACGTCTCCGGCCTGATGGACCCGCTGGCGCTGGACGGCGCGCTCCTTTCCTCGATGCTCCAGGCCATCCAGCAGGTTGCCCGCGCGCTCGGGCTGGACAGGGCAGGGTTCTACGTGCGGGCCAATGCGGCCGCGCCGGGCGTCACGCCGCACATGCACTGGCACATCATGGGGCCGGGCGTGCCGTAGGCTGAGAGGAGGGAGGGATTCTTCGCGGCCGGCACATGAACGCGCGTTTTGACGGCGGGCGTGAGCCCTGCTAGAATGGCGGTATGAAAACGGGCGCGACGCGAACCACTACATCAAGCTCTCGCTGGGCTTTGCGGCACTGCCCGAAGTCCATTGCGACAGCCACCAGGGTGTCTACTTCCTGATGCCGCTCCAGAACTTTTAACGCGTTGGCCTGAAACGCCCATCACCTGGCCATTGTTGAGCCGGGCGAGCGAGGGCGAGGGAGAGGTATGACGACGGCACAACAGCCTGCCCTCTGGGCAGACAATCATACGAGGAGGTAACGATGGCCGAACGAGTCGCACTTCTGACTGGCGCTGCCGGAGGACTGGGGAGCTGTACCGCCCGCTACCTGGCGGAAAGAGGCTGGCGCGTCTTTGCCGCCGACGTCGACGCCGAGCGCCTGGATGCCCTGCGCGAGGTCGAGGGGATCCACCCCCTGGTGGTGGACGTGACCGACCAGGCAAGCATCAGCGCGGCCCTGCACGAGGTGGAGGCCCAGACCGACGGGCTGGACGGTGTGGTCAATATGGCAGGGACCATCGCCATGGGCTCGATGATCGAGATGGACGAGGCGACCCTCTTCCGCGTGATCAACATCAACGCCATGGGTGTCTTTCGCGTCAACCGCACCTTCTTCCCGCTCGTCCTCAAGCGCAAGGGGCGCATCGTGAACATCAGCTCCGAGACCGGCTGGCAGAGCGGCGGCCCCTTCAACGGGGCGTATGCCATAAGCAAGCACGCCATCGAGGCCTACTCGGATTCGCTGCGCCGCGAGCTGATGTTCCTGGGCGTGCAGGTGATCAAGGTCCAGCCCGGCCCCTTCAAGACACGGATGGTGAGCGGCCTGCCGGAGATGCTCGCCGGCGTCATCGAGCGCTCCACCTACTTCAAGCAAGTGCTGACCCGCATGCAGGCGCTCATCCCCCAGGAATACGAGAAGGCCAACGATCCGGTGCTCGTGGCGCAGGCGGTGCACGAAGCGCTCACCGCCGACCGGCCCGACACCTGCTATTCCGTCAAGCCAGATTCGCAGCGCGTGTTCCTGGAAAAGATGCCCGCGCGTTGGGCCGACGCGCTCATGAAGAAGGGGCTGAGCGGCTAGCGCGCGATAGCCAAAGCAGGGTGCATAGAGGGTGCACGGCATGGCCTACCCGGACATATCGAAGCTCAGGCATCTCGTCGAGCAGCTTGACCTCTATGGTCACCTCAAGCACGACTACGGCGCCCAAGGCATCGACGCCTTGGTCGCCAAGGCCGAGCAAGCCCTCCGGTCGGTCCTCGAGGGGCTGCGAGCGCTGCCGGACGATCCAGACCTTGCCGGGCAGGAGCCAGACGACCTGGCGGGCATCCGGCGACTGCGGCCGGCCGGACCGAGGCGGCTCTGGGACGGCGTCGACGGGGTTGTCTACCGGGAGAAGCTGGAAGGTGCCTTGCTGGGGCGCCTGGCCGGCTGTATCCTGGGTTGCCCGGTGGAGGGCTGGCCGGTCAGGCTCATGGAAGACCTTGCCCGGGAGAACCAGGACCCTTTCCCCCCGACCGACTACTGGAAGCACGTCCCCCAGCCCTTTGAGGTGCGCTACGACCGCAGCCCGCGCGAGGCCTACACCCGCACCAAGATGGACGGCGTGCCTGTGGACGACGATATCGCCTACACGCTGTTGGGGCTCCTGATCGTCGAGCAGTATGGGCCGGAGTTTGACACAGAGGATGTGGGAAGGGCCTGGCTAAGGTATCTGCCCTGTGCCTGTACGGCGGAAGAGATCACTCTGAGGAATCTCAGGGCAGGGGTACCGGCGCTGGAGGCCGGGGCCACCGACAACCCGTTCACCGAATGGATTGGTGCGGACATCCGCGCCGATCCGTGGGGCTACCTGGCCCCCGGCCATCCGGAGCGGGCGGCGGAGCTGGCGTACCGGGATGCCTACCTGAGCCATCGCCGGCAGGGCATCTACGGCGCCATGTTCTTCGCGGCTGCGATCGCGGCGGCGTTCCAGGTGAAGGACCCACTCGAGGCGATACGGATCGGGCTAACCGAGATCCCCGCCAACTGCCAACTGGCGCGGCACATCCATTGGGCCCTGGCGGTGGCACCTCGCATCTCAGGGTATCGTGAGGCGCGCCAGGCGGTGGAGCAGCGCTTCGAGGGCATGGGGGGCGCGCACGCGGTCAACAATGCGTGCCTGACCGTCTTTGGGCTGGCCATCGGCCGGACGGACTTGAGCCGGGTCATCGGCGAGACCGTGGCGATGGGGATGGACAATGACTGTACCGCGGCCACGGCGGGGAGCATCGCCGGGGCGATCGTGGGCAAAGCCGGCATCCCCCGACATTGGCATCAGAGTTTTCACGATACGATCCACTCCTACCTGATCGGGGAGCCGAGGTTTGCCGTCTCGGACGTTGTCGAGCGGTTTGTCAGGCAGATGACGCGGGTCTGCAGCGGGCAAGCCGGCGCAACTGCATAGTCTGCTGGCCCTGTCATCCTGCGCAAGAGCGAAGGATCCGCCCGGCCCCGGAGCGAGAACCTTCGCTCCCTGCGGTCGCTCAGAGTGACAGATCGGCGAGGACGCAACAACCCGCCTGGCAGGCCACGGCCGGTTGCGCGGCGCGCTGCCCTCTTATGTGAATCTCGGGCGATCCCGAGGGCAGAGCCCCCCGCGCTAGCCGCGCAGCAGGTCGCCCAAGTTCACGTTGAGCCCGCCGCTGGAGCCCTTGCCGCCGACCTGCGGCATGAACTGCGCGACCTTGCGCGCCAGCTTGGTCATCGGCATCGTCTGGAGCCAGACCTTGCCCGGCCCGCGGACGGACGCCAGGAAAAGCCCCTCGCCGCCGAGCAGGATGTTGCGGAACCCCTTGACCATCGTCACGTCGAAGTCGACGCTGGATTCCATGGCTGCCAGGTGGCCGGTGTCCACTTGCAGTACCTCGCCGGGGCCCAGGGCGTACTCCACCACTTCGCCGTCGACCTCGAGGAAGGCCAGGCCGGGGCCGGTGATCTTTTGCATGATAAAGCCCTCGCCGCCAAAGAGGCCGGTGCCCAGCCGCTTGCGGAAGGACATGTCCAGGTCGACGCTCTTTTCGGCGCACATGAAGGCGTCCTTCTGGACGATGATGCTTTCGCCCTCCTTCAGGTCAAAGGGGAGGATCTTGCCCGGGAACTCGGAGGCGAAGGCCACGATGCCGCGGCCGCTCCGGACAAAGAAATCGGTAATGAAGAGCGTCTCGCCGGAGAGCGCGCGCCGGAACATCTTGCCCAGCCCACCGCCCGAGCCGGTGTTCATCTCCACGTTGCTCGTCATCCAGGACATGCCGCCCGACTCGGAGTAGACAATCTCGCCGGGCTCGAGCTCGATCGTCACCACCTGCAGGGTGGTGCCGTCGATCCGGTAGCTGACGCGGCCGCGGCCGCCCGAGAACTCGCTCTGCACGCGCTCCACTTCGGTATCGAGGGGCTGCAGGGCGGGGCCGGCTTCCAGCGCCGCGCCGCACTTGGTGCAGAAGCGGCTGGTGCCCACGTTCTCTGTTCCACACTCCTTGCACTTCATGTTTGCGATCTCCTTTGCTGTGAGGTTGCCCGGCATTGTAGCACGAGCGGTACAGGGAGGCAAGCGGGCGGGCTGGACCGCGAAAGGCGCGAGGGCGATGCGAAAGACGCGAAGAAGGACGCGGAGAGTCATTGCTCCATAAATCGCCTCTGGTCTGCGAACGGTGTGCACCGGGGTGTTCGGCAGGGGCAGGGCGACTGTGCCACTAGGTACTATGGGTGTGGATGGAGTTTTTTGGGGGAAACAATTATCGCCCATCGCCTGGCGGCAACTTGCAGCGCGCGTCGACGGCGTGGCGGGCGCGTGCGCGATCCACGAAGAACACGAAGGGCACAAAGAGGAAAACGCCGGTGATCTTTGACCCGCGTGGATCCGTGCCCCTCTCCGGTTTGTGGTGGTTCTTTGAGTAGAGTCATCCCGCACCCGGCGTCGCGACCGCTCACTCCCACGGCCGGGCGAGAGGCACACCGGCACACGGACGACCAGGTTCTCGAGCGGCTGCCGGCGTTGAACCTGGAGCGGGCCGCATAGGAGCTATCACAGGCATGGTGAGAAGGCACCCGTACCCGACATGCCGCAGATACACGGCCGTCAAGAGACGGTCCGGAGGCCTTTTCAGCGGCAGGCCAGTGCAACGGACAACGTTCCCTGGCCGGCACCGTCAAGGCACATAGTTCCGCGAGCGGAACCACAGCTCGTGGACCTGGTCGTCCACCCCCCGGTAGACGACATGCTGCGTGCCGCCCCCCTCCCAGGCGTAGGCAGCCGGATCTCCCCCTGCGGCCGGTGCGCCGGTGGCCAAGCTTAGGTCGGCGTGCTGCCAGCCCGACTCGGCATAGTACCACAGCTCGTGGATATTCCCGTCCGTGCCGCGGTAGAGGACGTGCTCGGTGCGATCGCGCTCCCAGGCATAGGCGGCTCGGATCCCCCGCCGCAGGAGGGGCGCCTGTCACGCCACTGAGATCGCTGTGCTGCCAGCCCAGAGTCCTCGCGCCACCAGAGCTCATGGATGTGGCCGTCCACGCCCCGATACATCACGTGCTGGGTCTGGTCGCCCTCCCAGGCGTAACCGGCCGGGTTCCCTGCGGCGAGGGGAGCGCCCGACTGCCCGCTCAAGTCTGCGTGGTTCCAATCCGCGTCGTCGCTCCACCAGAGCTCGTGGATGTGGCCATCCACGCCCCGGTACATCACGTGCTGGGTCTGGTCGCCTTCCCAGGCATAGCCGGCCGGATCTCCCGCGGCGGGAGGAGCGCCCGTCTGCCCGCTCAGGTCTGCGTAGTTCCAATTCGCATCATCGCTCCACCACAGCTCGTGGATGTGACCGTCAACGCCCCGGTACACCACATGCTGGGTGGGATGCCCTTCCCAGGCATAGCCGGCCGGGTCGCCCGCAGCGGGAGGAGCGCCGGTGATCCCACTCAGGTCTTGGTGGTTCCAATTCGCGTCCTGGCTCCACCACAGCTCGTGGATCGTGCCGTTCGCACCCCGGTAAATCACGTGCTGGGTGGGGTGTGCGTCCCAGGCATAGCCGGCCGGGTCGCCGAAGGCAGGGGGAGCACCCGTCTGGTCACTGAGGTCGGCATGGTGCCAGCCTGTGTCCGCGTGCCACCAAAGCTCGTGGATGCGGCTGTCCGTGCCTCGGAATACCACGTGCCGGCCGGGATGCCCTTCCCAGGCATAGGCGGAAGGCCGGCCGGAGGCCAGCGGCGCCTTGCCCATCCGGCTCAGCGCTATGACAAGCTTCCAAGAGCTGTAGACATCCCACTCGTCGATGCAGAGGGTCCAGTCTCCCAGAAGGCTCCAGTTGTAGGAGCTCTTGGCTCTGACACTCTCGCTGTCCTGGGCCAGGCTCGCATCGGCTGCCTCGTTGTCAAAGGTAGCCTTCCACGCCGCGCCCAGAGTGGTGTGTGGAGAGGCGGCCAGGGCGTCAGTGAAGCCTTTCGGGAAATCATTGAACACCTTGGCCCTGGCAATCACCGCCACCGTATTCAGGTAGAACAGCATCCCTTCGACGTTCTGCCAGGTGGCGTACAGCGGAGCATTGTACGGCAGATCGGCCGCTCGTGCCGGGCTGTTGGCCTCGCACGACTTGTGCACAACCACACTCGCCCCCTGGCCTCGCAGCAGCCGGTTGTACCACAGGGTCTTGTGCAAGAACACGTCGGCGAACTTGCCCAATCCTTCGAGACTGGGCCGGACCTCGTTCCCGTCCTGGATCCAGCGCCATGGCTTGCCACCGGCTGCGGCCTCCAGGTCCGCGGCCTGGTAGTCCTCCTCGAACGACGTATACCAGGGCGTACCATGGCAGTCTATGCCGCGCAGCACGGCCGGCCGCTGCAGCCACTGCACATACTCCAACAGGTTTGCGTGGTCCACGGCGACGCTGGGTGCGAACCTGTTCGACGCGTGGGCCAGGTAGGCGTTCATGCCCCCAACACCAAAGGTCTCTGCGGCGATCGCGGCCGTGCGGTAGGGCAGGTTCGAGAAGGCGCCGCTGCGGTGCTGGTGGTTCCGATCGAAATACTCCACCAACAGCCGGCGCTCCAGGACGGGATCGCGCACCATTCCTTCGCCCCTCAGATCCAAGTTCTGGTTGGTGTGGAAGGCCTGCGGCTCGCCGTTGGCGTCGAGAAAAAACCGGCCGTCGGTGCCCACCACGGCTGGGTCGGGCCGCACGGCGACGTTGTAGGCATTGATGCGCGAGACGGCGATATCGGGATGCGCGATCGGATTCGGGAGCAGGCGGTCGCCGGGCGCCAATTCGGGATTCAAGCGGATGTTGTGGATCTGAGCCCAGAGGTCATCAGGCTGTTCAGGGGGAGAGGCCAGCAGTGCGTACACGGCATCCTTGATCCAGAAAAAGTCCTCGAAGAAAAGGGTCTCGAAGGTGAACTCCGTGGACGTGAAAATGGTGTTGGCCTGCGGCCAGCCGCCTATCGTCCGCAGAGGGCATGGCCTCCCAGGAGGGAATCCCTGATGCCTCGCGATATAGAGCGTCCCAGTTGCCGGTCAGGTCGCCCAGGACCAGGTCGGCGCGGTGGGCGACGATCTCGGGCGTGGCGCACAAAATGCTCACACCATGGTGCATGGTGTCGCCCACCTGGAAGTCCAGGTTGTCCTTGCGCCACAGGAACAGCCGGACGAGCATGGCCTCGGGGAAGGCGCCTACCAGGATCACACCCTGCAGGCTCGGGAACGCATTCCGGACGGCGGTGAGAAAAGTGCGCATGGCCAGCAATGTGCGCCCATCCTGGTGCCTTGGGCCGGCGTAACCCGCGCTTTGATGAACCGGCTGGAGAGCCGCCCTTCCCGCCGGAGGTCGGCCTTGAGCCGGATCAGCCTTGAGAGCAGGTCCTCGTCCCAGGGCACTCCGTCCGGCAGCGTGTCGAGCAACCTCGATTCCACGAGCACCAGAACCAGTTGGGCGTCGAACCGAATCTGCTCGTCGGGATCTTCGAACGGCAGATAGTCCAGCGTGTCGATGGCCCAATCGCCGTCGTCGTTGGCGTCAGAATGACAATAGGCGTTCATAGCCTGCTTGATGAGATCTGCGGCCATGTTGTCTCCTTTCCAAGTCCCGGACTAGCAAATCGGGCCGTAGGGCCTCAGGCTTGCTGCGTTGATGCGACGGTGGGGCAGCATGGTGGTGCGGTGGGTTGAACTGTGCCGATTCCTTGTCAGCAGCTACAAGTATCCTATCAGGATAGTGCACTTCTGTCAATCTCGAGTCTGCGGGCCAACAGCCATCGCGCCATCCCTTCTCCCGAGACGGACCGCCTTTTGTGCCCGATCCAACGCGGCCTTTGCGCCATTTCTCCTCCTCTCCATCCCGCGGTCATCCGCTCTGCGGGTTTCACCTTGGCTTCAGTTTAGGGCCCGATACCGTGGCCCAGGGCGCCCACTCCTTCGGCGGCTACCGGGAGAACTCTAACTTGGTCTGGGACGAGGGCGGTGCGTCGATGTGGGAGCTGTTTGCCGAGGCCGATGCCGCGTGGGATTTCGCCATGGCCAACGGAGACACCGCCCAGGAGGCGCACGACGCCACCGTCGCCGCGTTCAATGCGGCCATCGCCTCCGTGCCCGGCACCTGGACGGCGGCCGTCCGACGCAGGATAGGGACGACCTCACCTCGGGCGATCCGGCGGCGACGATCTCGCCCCACCACTGGGTGAGGATCTGCTGGCCATCTCCCTGACCCTGGAAAAGGCGCTGGTCAAGGCCGGCGAGCTGCACAAGGTGCTGCCGGTGCGGTGAGCGGGCCGCCAGGAGGGGAAGCCAATGCCAGTGCCCAAGATGGACGCAAGCAGCCGGGCGAAGCCGCTTGCGTATGACCCGGCGCGCGAGAAGCTGATCTACTACGACGAGATCGTGTCGGGCCGCGAGGCGATCGTGCCCGTGGAAACCTCTCGGAGGCCGATTTCAAGAGGCTGGTTGTCGAGCGGCTGCGCGCCGGGCCCGACTTTCGGATGCAGGCGATCAGCGGACGGCTCTACACCTGCGACGAGGCAATCGCCGCCGTCGAGCGCGACGAGACCGACGTCCGCCGGCTGATCGAGGCCGAGCGGTCGTACCTGCGCGCGTTCCTGCTCGAGATCCGCAGGCGCTCTAGCCACCCGGTCCGCGCGGCCGGTGGCCCGGCACCGGGCGTCCTGTCCCCAGGGGCGGGACGCCCGGATAGCGTTGAGGGCGGGAACGCAGACCAGGCGCAACGCACCCGAGGGGTGATGCACTCCCCGTACGGTGGCACACTGGCACAGTGGGAGCTCCCAGGCCGCCGACCAGGCGTTTGACGGCCTGCCGCGGCTCTGCTACAATGGGCGCACGAGAGCAGCAATGAAGGGAGCGCTCGATGGCGATGCAACCGCCCAACTCTTTCGCTACCCCCGCCGGCGCCTCATCCGCGGCGTGCTGCGGGGCGTGGTCCACGTCCTCTTTGACACCCTCACCCACCTCGATGTCTACGGCCGCGAGCACGTGCCCAAGGACGGCCCGCTGCTGCTCGCGGCCAACCACTTTTTGTTTGTCGATCCGGCCCTGGTTTTGCGGGTGACGCCCTGGCCGATCGAGGTGATCGGCGGCTTTCGCACGCCGAGCGGGCCCTCGTGGGGCACCTCGGTGCTCAAACTGTGGGGCTACTTTCCAGTGCACCGCGGGACGGCCCGCGGGGCGCGCTGCGTGCCGTGGAAGCGGTGCTGGCCCAGGGCGGCGTGGTGGGGATCGCGCCGAAGGCGGGTCCTGGGACCGGTACTGCGGCCGGCGCGCCCGGCGCCGCCTTTTTGGCGGTCCGAAGCGGCGCACGATCCTGCCCGTCGGCATCGACGGCACGTACGACGTCCTGCCGAGCCTGCGCCGGAGGCGACGCGCGCGCGTGACCGTGCGGTTTGGGAGCCGTTTGGCCCCTTCCGGGCAGAGGGCCGGGGGCGGGAAGGCCGCCGACGGCTGGACGAAATCGGCCACGAAATCATGCGGCACATCGCGGCGCTCATTCCCCCCGAGCGCCGCGGGTACTACTCGACGACCCGGCCATCCGCGCCGCTGCCCGCGGAACGGA
>CAVPBH010000009.1:0-10185 GCA_963701775.1 uncultured Chloroflexia bacterium | reverse complement strand
TGCTACCGCCTGGAGGGACTTGCCGTCGCCGTCCTGGAGTTGATGGCCGAAGCGAGTCCGGCGAGGTAGGACCTGGAGAGGGTGACCCTGATGCACCTGCATGAGCCCGAGGACTTTCGGCGCTACGGGCTGCTCTTCACGCCCGGGTTGGTGATCAACGGGAAGCTGGTCTGCGGCGGGCGGGTGCCGTCTGCGCTCGGAATCCGGGAGTGGCTGGCAGAGGCAGTGGAGCAGGGAGAAGGAGTGGTGGATGATGAGCCATAGACGACGCGCGCAGAAGAAGGTTGCACGGCCCGAAGAAGGGGTTCCCCAAGGCCGCCATCATTGGGGGCGTGGTGCTGCTGGCGGCCATCATCATCCTGGTCGCTAAGGGGGCCAAGTCGGCAGGCGACGCGCCGGCCGACGC
The DNA here is from genome assembly GCA_963701775.1 of uncultured Chloroflexia bacterium. Taxonomy (GTDB): domain Bacteria; phylum Chloroflexota; class Anaerolineae; order JAAYZQ01; family JAAYZQ01; genus DAOQVR01. The sequence continues at coordinate 9,779 of CAVPBH010000009.1, read as the reverse complement.
CATTCCGGGAGCGGCGAGCCAGCCGCCGGCAACCTCGGCTGCGAAGCCGGCGTCCGCCCAGGTCCCCGCAACCACCGTGTCCGGCGGGACTGCGGAGGCGCAGTTGGGGCGCCTGCTGGCAGCGGGGCAGCCGGCGCTGGGCTTCTATCACTCCACCAACTGCGCCAAGTGCAAGGAGATGATGGCGATCGTGGCCGAGGTGTATCCCGAGTTCGAGAGCACGGTCGGGCTCGTCGACGTCGACGTGTACGACAAGACCAATACCAAGCTGCTGCAGGTTGCCCGCATCTACGCCATCCCGACCCAGATATTCTACGACAAGTCGGGACAGCAGGAGACCGTGCTGGGCGTGATGACGGCGGAGGCGCTGCGGGAGAAGCTGCGGTTCCTGGCGGGAGGGCAGTAGCGTGGATCTGGACCCATCCGTCCTGCAAACCGCCTCGCCGCTGGCCTTTGTGCTGGTCTTCCTGGGGGGCATCGTGACGAGCATCGGCCCGTGCAACGTGGCCATGATCCCGCTGATCATCGGCTATGTCGGCGGGTCGGGCCAGCTCGGACGCGGGCGGTCCTTTTGCGCTGTCGCTGACCTTCACCGTGGGGCTGGCGATCACCTTCATGATGCTGGGCGTCGTCGCCAGCCTGGTCGGTGGGCTAATCGGCGGCACGTCGCGGGTGTGGTACTACTTGCTCGCTGCCGTCTGCATGCTGATCGGCCTGTCGATGCTGGGGGTCTTCAACCCTCCCCAGGTATCAGGCTTGGCCCGGCTGCGTGAGCGGATCCGGCTGCGGGGCGTGCCGGGGGCGCTGGCGCTGGGGCTGGTCTCCGGGCTGGTGGCCTCGCAGTGCGCCACGCCGGTGCTGGCGGCCATCCTGACCTACGTGATGAGCAAGGAGGGGGCGCTCGTCTACGGCGCGGCGCTGCTGTTCGTCTATTCGCTGGGGCGAGGCGTGCCGATCCTCCTGGCCGGGACCTTTGCCGGGGCGCTGAAGCAGCTGCAGGCGCTGGGCCGCTGGTCGACGGTCATCGAGCGGGTGAGCGGGGTGATCATCATCGGCGTCGGCCTGTACTTCCTGTGGATTGCGTGACTCGGGGCCAGCGAATAGGGTCGGAGGGATCAAAGTGGGAAGAGAAGCAAAGATATCCGTGGTGCTGGACGAGTGCGAACAGCAGGAACTGCAGATGATCGTCGTCGACCGGGATGAGGCAGCAGCCCTGCGCTTTCTGAAAGAGGTGGTCTGGTCGCAGGTGCAGGATGTGCGACGCAAGGGGCTGCGCGGCCACCTGGAGGCAGGACAGGAGTAGATGGGAGCTTCCCAAGCAAGGATCACGGAGGGGCAGGAGTCACGATGACGGCTTCGGCTCGTGCGCCAAGGTGTGCCAGTGCGGGGCGATCCGCTTTCCGCCGCGCGAGATTCGGACCCGGATGGACCGGTAGCGAGGGAGAGGAATGATCCTGGCCAAGACCAAGTCAGGCTGGTTCAAGAAGTATCTGAAAGACGAGGGGGGCGCGCTCACGATCGAGCTGCGGCTGATGGTCGTCGACTGATGAATGGGCGGTGAGGTCCCATCCGGTCGGGTGGGCAAGCCTGACAGCCCGGATGACTACGTCGGAATCGTGGTCGGCGAGTGGGGGAGGCGCTACGGAACGGTGTACATGCCGCGGGAGCTGTGGGCGCGGGTTCCGCCCGTGAGCCAGGAAGTCTGGTTCTACATCCAGGGGTATGGAAAGGTCAGGCTGGAGCTCGATGGGCCGATCGGCCGGATCGACGTGTGACCGTCCGGCGGGAGGAAGAGATCGTGAGAGACGTGATCGCCGCACTGAACGCGGCGTTGGAGAACAACGAGCCGGTTGCCCTGGCGACCGTGGTGGATGTGCAGGGCGCATCGCCCGCCCAGGTGGGCTTCAAGCTGCTTGTATGGCCCGATGGCCGAGCTGCGGGCAACGTGGGCGGGGGCGAGCTGGAACTGCAGGCGCGTGAAGAAGCCATGGCCGCCCTGCAGGAGGGCCGGTCGCGGCTGTTCCACTCTGCGCTGCACGCGGCGGGTCAGGATGCTCTGGGGACGCTGTGCGGCGGCGCCGTGACCCTCTTCGTCGAGGTCTACCGGCCGGCGCCGGTCCTGCTCATCGTTGGAGGCGGACATCTGGGCCGCCCACTGGCCGAGATGGCGCGCGTCGCAGGCTTCCTGGTGCGAGTGGTCGACGTGCAGCCGGAGCGAGCGACGCTGCCCCAATTCGACCCGGTGGCGATCACGCCCTGGACCTTCGTGGTGATCATGACCCAGACGCATCTGACCGACGAGCAGGCGCTGCACCAGGCGCTCGACACGCCGGCGGCCTACGTGGGCATGATCGGCAGCCGGCGCAAGGTGCGGACCATCTTTGACCACCTGCGGGCACATGGGGTGACGGACGAGCAGCTCGCACGGGTGCGCGCCCCGATCGGGCTGGATCTGGGAGGGCGCAGCCCGGCCGAGATTGCCCTCGCCATTCTGGCGGAGATCGTACAGGTGCGCTGCGGCGGGACGGGCGGGTCTAGGGCCTTGTCGAAGACAGACGCATAGGCGCTCCCCCCTGCAGCCGATGGTCTATTCACCCGCGTGGATCGTGGGGGGTGAACGAGAGAAGGAAGAGAATGCGCCAAGTTCCGGGCAAAGCGAAAGGCCTTCATGCGCGCGTGGGCAGCAAGGGGTACCTGCACCTACCCAACGCGGTTCGCCAGCGCTGGGGTCTGACGCCCACGGCGGAGCTATCGATCGAGGAGACGGAGGACGGGCTGATGATGCGGCCGTCTGACCCACCGCTGCGCAAGGTGTATGTGGAACCCACTTCGGCCTGCAACCTGAAGTGCGGCACCTGCGTGCGGAATACCTGGAACGAGCCCGTCGGCACGATGACGATGGATACGTACCACCGGCTGGTAGAGGGTCTGCGGGGTGTCACTTCGCTGCACACGATGGCCTTCTGGGGCCTTGGCGAGCCGCTTCTCCACCCCGGCATAGTCGAGATGGTGGCGCTGGGGCACGAGCTGGGCGCCCGCACCGAGATGATCAGCAATGGGCTGCTCCTGGACTCGCCGAAGGCGAAGGGTCTGATCGAGGCCGGGCTCGATTCGCTGGTGCTCTCCGTGGATGGAGCGACGCCCGAAGCGCACGCGGGCGCCCGGCCTGGCGCCGACCTGGGCACGGTCCAGGAGAACGTGGCCGTCCTGCGCGACTTGCAGTGGGAGCTGAAGCGGGCCAACCCTGAGATCGGCCTGGAGTTCGTTGCCACCAAGCGCAACCTGGCGGAGCTGCCGCGACTGCGCCGGCTCGCTCTGACCATGGGGGCAAGCTTTGTGGTGGTGACAAACGTTCTGCCGTACAGCAGCGAGTACAAGGACGACATCCTGTACGGCCTTTCGACCGCCAGCTCGCACCGCCAGCGCTCGCCCTGGTCTCCGGAGATGGTGCTGCCCCGACTAGACGCGCGCCGCGACACGCTCGAACCGCTCATAGGGCTGATGCGGCACGGGGGGTTGATCGATCCGCTTCAAGGGCGGCCGATGGAAGGCGCCGGCTACTGCCGTTTCGTGCGGCAGGGAGCTGCTGCCGTCTGCTGGGACGGGAGCGTGAGCCCCTGCATCCCGCTGATGCACTCGTACACCTGCTACGTCCTGGGACGAGAGAAAGCCATCCGCCGCTACAGCGTGGGCAACGTCAAAGAAGAGCCGATCGGCAGCATCTGGGCGCACGAGGAGTTCCGCCGCTTCCGGGAGCGGGTGATCGAGTTTGACTTTTCGCCCTGCGCCGACTGCGGCGGCTGCCAGTATGCCGAGACGAACGAAGAGGACTGCTTTGGCAACGAGTTCCCCGTGTGTGGGGACTGCCTGTGGGCGCGGGGGATCATCCAGTGCCCGGCGCAGGCCCGGCGTATGGGCGTGCCGGACGTCAGGGGTGGAGGGAGGAAGCGAAAGAACAAATGACAGGCCCGGACTTGACAGCACCGTCAACACAAAGGCAGCGTATCAACCTGCGTTGGATAGGCAGGCGACTGGAAGTTAGTGAGGAGTCGAAACGAGGCCATGAGCACAGATACGACTGGGGAAAGCGTGGAGGAGCTCGCTGCCATGCTGCGTGTGATCGCCGACGAGAACCGGCTGCGCATTCTGAAGTTGCCGACCCAACAGGAGACGTGTGTCTGCGACATCATGGCGCAGCTTCTGGCCTGCCCCAACCGCTGGCATCTCACCACCTGGGCGTGCTGCGACAGGCCGGGTTGGTGTGCGACCGCCGTGATGCGCAGTGGGTCTACTACTCCATCGTTGCGGAGCGGCTGGGAGAGGCTCGAACGCTCGCTACCTCGCCTTGCTGGACGTGACGAAGCTGGCACCGGAGGTCGGCCTGTGGCGCCGGCCGCCACGTGTGCTGACAAGAGGCGCTCAGAGTGGTGAAACGCAGAGTCCTGTTCCTTTGTACCGGAAATTCGGCCCGGTCGCAGATGGCCGAGGCCGTCGTAAACCACCCGGTTTGGAGACGAATGGCAGGCCGCCAGCGCCGGGACACGGCCGACTGGCGACTGTTCATCCCATGGCCACGCGCGCCCTGGCCGAATTATTGGCATCGTCCCCATGACGGCCGCTCCCAAGCCGGCCCGAGGAGTTCCGCGCTGTGCCCTTTGACCTGGTCGTGACGGTGTGCGACACCGCAGCGGAGGAATGCCCGTTGTGGTTGGGCAGCGGGCAACGTTTGCACATCGTTGCTTCCCAGTACCGGGCGAAAGCGGTCGGCAGCGACGAGGAGAGAATGGCCGCCTTTCGCCAGGTGCGCGATCAGATCGTCGCGCGAGGTGCCGGAACCCTGCTGCGGCGCTGGACCGCCAGAGCGTAGCAGGGACTCCATCCGGCCTTCGTGGCTCTTCTGGCGGCAGTTCAGTGTCGCATCTGTAGGACAAGACGACAGAACACACAATAGTTTTCGGTAATAGAGGAGAAATCTAATGAGTAGCGCAGCAGTCGCATCACCTCAGCAAAAGCCCGGCCTCAGCCTGGTCAGCAAGCTCTTGCCGGTGTGGATCATCCTGGCCATGGCCGCGGCTTGCTCCTGGGCAAGTTTCTTGCCGCCGGTCGGCAAGGCCCTGGAGCCGGGCATTCCCGCTCGGCCTGTTTGTCATGATCTACCCGGCCATGACCAAGCTGGAGTTGGGACAGGTGCGGCAAGGCCGTGCCGCGACTGGAAAGCGGCCGGCCATCGTCATCTTTTTCAACTATGCCTTCAATCCGTTCCTGCTGTATCTCTTTGGCTGGATGTTTCTGCGCAACTATCCCGACCTGTGGACCGGCCTTGTCCTGCTGGGGGTGGCGCCCTGCATCGCCATGGTGCTGGTCTGGACCGATCTGGCGCGAGGCAATGGCCCGCTGGGGATCGTCCTGATGGCCTGGAACTCGCTGATCCAGATTGTGACGACGCCTTTCTTCATCTGGCTCATTTTGGGCGCGCGGGTGTCTGTGGACATTGGCCTGGTGGCGCAGAGCGTGCTGTTGTACCTGGGACTGCCTCTGTTGTTCGGCGCCCTGTCTCGGCGGTGGATGCTGCGAACCAAGGGGCAGGCCTGGTTCGAGCACAAGGCGCTGCCGGTGCTGGAGATGTGCAGCTCATCGCCCTGCTGCTGACGCTGGTCGTCATGTTTGCCCTCAAAGGCGACGTCATCCTGCAACAGCCCGAGTTGATCTGGCGGATGGCCGTGCCGCTGGTGCTGTTCTTCTTCCTGCTCTTCTTTGGCGTTCTGATGGTCAGCCGCAAGGTGGGCTTTTGCTACGCCGACTCGGCCACGACTTCCTTTCACTGCACGGGCCGCAACTTTGAGCTGGCGATCGCCATTGCGCTACTGCCTTTGCGGCGCGCCCGATGGTCGCTGTTTCGACGGTGATCGGCCCGCTGATCGAAGTGCCGTTGATGCTGACGATTGTCTATCTGGCAAGAAAGTTGAGTGGAGGTTCTTTGGCACGAATACCGCCGGCCCTTGCGGGGCGCAGGCGGCAAAGAAGCAGGCAAAGTCGGGCCAGGAAGCCTGACGCGTTCCGCGAGAGTCGCGGATGCACGATTTCGAATTACAAAAAGGAGCAGACAAGCCGCATGGCTGAGGGCGAGAAGGTGAAAGTAAGGGTGCAGGTTTTTGGGACGGCTCTGGAGACGCCAGGGTGCGGCTGAGGCTCGGCTTGCGGCCCAGGTTGTGGGCCGGACGGCCGGAGGAAACGGTGGGAGGCTGTTGCCTGCCCCGACCATGGAGGAGCAGGCGGCGGACCTGGAACGCAGGCTGGCCCGTTACTACGGCGACGGCACGGATGTGGAGTACATCGACGTATTCTCGCCGCGCATGGACGAGTTTCCGCTGGCGCACCGGGCGGTGTTTATGATGAATGTGAGCCTGCCGGTCATCGCCTTCGATGGGCAGCCGAGGATCGCGGGCGGCATCTCGATCGAGACGATCAGCGAGGAGCTCGAGAAGCGTAGGGCTGACGGCTGTCGAATAAGCGGACGGGCGGTCAGTGGGAAGTCGGGGACCGGTCCGGCGGCTGAGAGGTCGCCGGGCCGGCCTGTCCCGTCACGCTGTGGCCGGCTACAAGGTCTGCAGGATCTCCTCGAGTTTGTCGGGCGCCGGGCGAGTTTCCGGCAAAGAGGACGCGGGTGCCTGCGAGGCCGGCAGGCGCGAAGCGCGCGCCGTACTTCTGGAGAAAGGCCTGAAGGAGGCGTGACTGCTCGGCGGTCACATCCGCCTTGTTGGCCAATACCCCGCTCAGCGACACGACCCCGAACTTCCGCAGTGAGGCTCAACTGACTCGATGGCCTGGCGCAGGCGCTTCTCCAGCTCCTTCTCGACGGCGGCCCAGGGACGGCGAGCAGCACGCGCCCGAGCCCAGGATGATCTCCGTTGTTTTCTGTTCCATCATTCCCCTCCGAATCAGTGTATGAGGCTGACGGTATAGCCGGTGACGATTGCCGCGATGATCATGGCCACGACGAAGGTGACGATGTACTTGCGCTTGAACATCGCGCCCAGCATGATGAGCTCCAGTCGGTGGGCTGATCGACGTCGCGGTGATCAAGAAGGCGATGATGGCGCCGTTGCTCATCCCCTTGAGTGACAGCGAGTTAGCACGATCGGGATCACGGCCGCCGAGCTCGAGGTACAACGGGGTACCGATCCGGGCGGCGATGGGGACGGCGAAGCAGGCTGGCCCCGCCGGCGTACTTGACGACCAGGTCCTCCGGCAGAAAGCCGTAGATGAGCGCTCCAAACGGCGCTGCCCACGACCGGGTACACGAACACCTTCTTGAAGAAGCCGGCGGCGTACCGCAGGGCGCGCTTGACCTTTGCCCAGAAGCCGTCCTCGAGCATGGCGGCGACCCCGTCGAGGTCCGCGTCTCCTAGGGACAGCTCGGGGATGGCGATCTCCCTCTGACCTGATCTTCCCAGTGCGCCCGGTCGACCAACCACCCCCCGATGTAGGCGACGATGCCGCCCGCGAGAAAGAAGGCTAGGGCAAAGGGGATGCCGAAGCAGAGGCGCAAGCACGACCACTGCGATTTCCACCGGGTAGGGCGAGGCGAAGAGGAAGGTGGTCAGGATGCCGATGGGCACACGCGCTCCCACCATCCCAGCCAGCATGGGAATGGTCGAGCAGGAGCAGAAGGGGGTGACGAATCCGAGCAGGATGGCTGCCAACCTGCCACCAGGCCCCTTCTTGCCTCCCAGGACCTTCCGGATCTTTTCCGGCGATACATACTCGAGGATCAGGCCCGCCAGGAAAGGTGATGACAAAGAATAGCGGAATGAGCTCCGCCAGGATCTCTGACGAAGAACTTCGCCGCCGTCAGCAATGACGCGCCCATAGTAGTATCTCCCGCAGCTCTATAAGCTCTGGACTCGGCCACAATCTTGACCAGAAGAGGCACCACGTCCTGCCACGCCCCGACGGCCGCCTGATAGGCTCCGTTTCCCTTCTCGGTCAGCTCGTAGACCCGTCGTGCCTCGACCTCGCCCACGGTCTCTGCCCTGGCCCTGGCGTAGTCCCCCTTGTGTGAGCTGCTTTCAGCACCGGATAGATCCCTCCCGTAGGTGGGCGCGCAGCAGCCTACCGTGAAGCTGCTCCAACCTCTCCAGGATGGCATACCCGTGACAGGGCTCTTGGTGCAACGTCTGCAGGATCAGAAACTTGCTCAGGCTCATGTTGATCAAGGACTTCCAGTACGCCGACCCTTTCCAGATCCATGCCTCTCGCTCCTCTCTGCAGAGTCGTATGCGTATAGAGGTGCTATATATTGACCATGCGATATCATTACCTGGAGCGACAGCGGGCCTGTCAAATCGGGGTGCGAGCGTGGCTTCCGGGAGAAGGTGAGGGTTGTGTCTCAGCCCGCTGGGCTGAACTCGGCATGCAACTGGGGCAATGAGGCCGAGGTTGGGAAGGGGCAATTGAGCAGCAGGCAGGGCCGAGGAGTTGGATCGAGCGTCGGACTGCCAGTCCAGGGCCGGCAGCCCAGCAGCTGGGCGACGCGCAGGCGCAGGGGCTGGGAGCGGGGAAGCACGAAGTGGCGCTCCCAGCGGCTGACGGTCTCACGGTGGACCCGAGGGCAGAGGCGAGCGCAGACAGGGTGTAGCCGGCAGCTTCACGCGCCTGGGTGAGGATGAGATTGGGCTGATGGGGCCTGGGCGTGAGGCGCCGCGCGGATTCCTTGGCCCGCTTTTCTGCGCGCTTGGCGGGATCGGACATGCGGCGGCGGTAGTTGTCGCGGGTTGCACGGCCTGAGAGCGTCGCGCTCAGGTCCGGTGAGGTCGGACACGCGGGCCCCGGCGTGGAGCTTCCTGTTGGCAGAGCGGGAGGATGGGGTCGACGGTGCGCCGACGCGGCCGAGCTGGAGTGCTTTGGGCGACCCTGCCACTGGTCGGCAGGTGCCTTGCTGGATTTCGGCCTTGATTTGGGCTGCGCGGGCGGCTGCCCGAGCCGGCCGTACCGGCGGCGCTCTCGGGCGTTGTGAAGTCGTGCGGTGACGGTCCAGAGTCCTTCGCAGGCGCGCTCGCGCAGCTTGGCGGCAGTCGCATCCGCGCTGAGGAGGCCGTTGTGGCTGTTGCGGCAGCGGACGAGAGCAAGCGGCGCTGCGTGCCCGCGAGCGTGTAGTAACCGAGGTCGAGCTGGTTGACGTCTTCGCCGCAGTACTCGCACAAGGGCCACTCGAAGGGAGGGCCGCCGGCTGCGCGGGCCGATTCGAGTAGCTCGGCGGGTGCGGGCCGTGCCGCGAGCTTGCGGCTGAGGAGGCGATTGTAGCAGGCGGCGCAGAGGTTGAGGCTCCAGCGGCCGCTGGCCCTGGTCTTGCGTCTTGGTGCACTCACGGGAGCAGACGTCACAAATCATGAGTAGGCCCGTGCGAGCGAGCGCCTTCGTTGCCGATTCTGGCTCACGGCGGCTGGTGGGTTGGCGTGGCCTGGCTGTCGCCGCGGCCCGCGCATCGCGCAGCACCCAAGTGGCATATTACCACGTAGCGGCGATGTGAGCAAGGACGTCAGGTCGCGCCGGCATCCCGGTCCGAAACACTGCCAGATTCAAGGTGACGGGCGAGGGAGTGCGCCTCACTGTGCGGAGCCGGGCGGGTACTCCCGCCGGGCGGTCCTGGCCGCGGCTGTCGTGTCTTCAGCTTTGGGAGAGAGGGTGCCGGGGGCCGTCGCCGAGCCGCCGCAGCAGCGCCCGGATGGCGCGCAGCCGCTCCCGCACGCCGGCACCGTCGAGGCCGGGCATCACCCCTC
>CAVPBH010000008.1:0-30533 GCA_963701775.1 uncultured Chloroflexia bacterium | reverse complement strand
GAGACGCGATCCGTCGGATTGGTTTATCCAAACTGAACGACATCGAGCGAGTCGCAGGTGTCCAGGCTGCCGGGCCGATTGGTCTGAGTAACGCAACCATTACCTTTCCCGATGGCCCGCGAGGATATTGATGTTTGGTTTAATTGGAGATAGAAACTGGCCAACCTGGCGCACCCGGAGGTTCTGGAAGGGCACCCGCTGGTGATCAATCGCGGTTCGGAGAAGATGTGTTGATTGATAAAAAAGTTGCCGACCAGAGCGAAGTCAAAGTTGGCGACCAGATAACCATCAAATCAATCCAGGGAAATAATGAACCGAGCAAAATGAAGAGGCGGGGCATCAGCCATGTCCCCGAGCGCCGCGAGCTATTCGCCTCCATGACGGTCCAGGAGAACCTCGAGCTGGGGGCCTACAACCGCCGGCGGCGCGAGAACCGGCCCGAGGTGGAGCGCGATCTTCGGCTCATGGGAGAGATCTTTCCGATCCTGGGCGCGCGCCGGCGGCAGCTTGCCGGCACCCTCTCGGGCGGAGAGCAGCAGATGCTGGCCCTGGCACGCGGCCTGATGTCGCGGCCGCGGCTGCTGTTGCTCGACGAGCCCTCGCTTGGGCTGGCTCCGCTGATGGTGCAGGAAGTGCTGCGCGTTGTCCGCCTGCTGCGGGAGATGGGCCGGACGGTGCTGCTGGTAGAGCAGAACGCCCAGGGTGCGCTCCAGGTGGCCGACCGCGCCTATTTGATGGAGACGGGACGCGTGGTCATGCAGGGAACGGCGCAGGAGCTGCTGCGGATTCCCGGGGTGCAGCGCGCCTACCTGGGCCAGCGCCTGACACCGCCGGCTGCAATGCACAAGGCACAATTCCGAATGCGCAAGGAAGAAGGCGCAAGGAAAAGCTCACAAAGAGCAATGCACAAGGAGGAATTCACCAGGACCGGACCCCAATTGCGCATTCTGCATTGAGCATTGGGCACTCTGAATTCCGTATGGAGGAGATGATGGCCGCTGGCACGATGAGCTACACGCTGCCCGACGAGTTCTTTCAGCGCCGGGTTGGCTTGACGACCGACGAATCGAAGAGATCCAGGATGAGCTACTGCCCCAGGCGGTGGCCTATGCGTTCGAGCATTCCCCGTTCTACCGCGCCAAGTACAAGGCCGCAGGCGTGGCGCCCGGCTCGATCCGTGGTCTGGCCGACCTGGCGCGGCTGCCGTTCACCACATCCGACGAGATCCGGTCGGATCCCGCTTCCCTGCGCGACTCCTCCACCCTGCTGGCGACGGGGCAGCGGAGGTGTCGCTCATCCACACCTCTTCCCGCACGACCGGATCGCCCAGGTCTTTGCCTACACCGGGGGATGTGGCCCGTTGGGCAGCGAATACGGCCACGGTCTTTTGGCTCAACGGCTTTCGCAAAGGCGACACCGTACTGGGCCTGATGCCCTTTGGCGAGTTCACCGGGGCGGCGGCCTCTACCTTGGCCTGATTGCGCTGGGTGCGACCTACATGCCCGTGTCCCTTGGCCCGGGTGTGACCGACAAGGTGATGGCGCACCTGCGCGGACGGCAGATATACGCCGCGAGATCCCCCTCGACCATCTGCTGCGGGCCAACGCCCTGCTGCTGGGCTGTTCCGCCGCGGCTCCAGGAGATGCTGGACGAATATGGCGTCCACGCCGACGAGCTATCGCTGAGCAAAGTGAGCTGTGGCGCCGAGCCCTCTTCCGAAGCCGTGCGCATGCGCATCGCCGAGCGCTATGGCATCTGGCCACGCGATAACTATGGGCTGGGCGAGTTCTACGGGCCGGGCGTGGCCGGCGAATGCGAGGTGGGTGGCGGCCTGCACGTCCTATCCGATTCCTTCATCGCCGAAGTACTCGATCCCACAACGGCACGCCGACGCCGGCCGGCGAGATGGGGGAGCTGGTGTTGACCAGCCTGACGAAAGAGGCCATTCCCCTGTTCCGCTACCGCACGGGTGACCGCCTGATGGCGCTGCCCGAAAGGTGCCCGTGCGGCAGCGGCCACAAGTGGGTCGGGCGCATCCCAGGGCGCATCCGCGTCGACGACATTGTCATCCCCGGCGGCGTCGTGGTGAACCGCACCTACCTGGAAGAGATCCTGCTGCAGGTCGACGGCACGGGAGCCGAGTACGCGCTCACCGTGGCCGAACACCCGACGCGCAAGGGCTTGCAGCGGCTCTACATCGCCATCGAGGGCGACAGGGCCGGCATCGGCGAAGTGATTGCGCATCGCATCCGGGTGGAATACAACCACAGCCCGTCGGTGACCGTGTGCCGCACGGCACGATCCCGCGCCGGCCGGGCAAGGCGCGGCGCATCCTGACGCCGGAGGAATACCAGGCGCTGCTCGAAAAGGTCGCGCACTAGGGACGGTGAGTCTCCACGGAGCTGTCAGATTTTCGAATGCTGTCATCCTGAGTTACCCATGGCGCGTCGCGCCACTCTTTCGGCAAGCAACCGGCCGCCTCGCCGTTAGTCATCCTGAGCGAAGCGAAGGATCTCGCTGGCAGACCCCAAGTCTTCGCCGCCGGAGCCTGCCCTTGAGCACAGCGAAGGGGCCACGAGAATGATGGCACGTTTAGTCGCGAAGCGGAGGTTCTGGTTGGAGGAGAGGCGTGCCCACGGACGAAAGCCGGCGGGGATTCCCCAGACCGGCACGGGCTGGCCGCCGACGAGGTCGTGTCGGCGCTCCAAAAAGAAATCGGCGCGGCCACACCGAGAACGCGGCGCTGCTCGCCTACGAGATGCTGGCGACGGGTGAGGAGCTGGAGACCAAGCTCTGGCAGCGCCTGCAGGTGATCAGCGTGGAGGATATTGGCCTTGGGCGGCCGGATGCGCCGGTGCTGGTGCGGGCGCTCTACCAGATGCACCGGGGCCTGCCGGCGGGCGCGGGGGACCGGGCCCTCATGGCAATCCACGCAGTCCGGTTCCTGTGCGGCTGCACCAAGGATCGTGGCAGCGACGAGCTGCTGAGCTGGGTGAAGCAGGCGGTGGAGGTGGACGGTCGGCTGCCCGAAATCCCCGACTATGCGCTGGACATGCACACGGCGGCCGGGCGGGCACGCGGCCGCGGCAAGCGCCACTTCCTGGAGGAAGGGGCAGTCGTGTCGCCGGAGCTCGCCGGCCGCGACAAGACGTACCTCCGGCGCCTGCTGGCGAGCCTGGATTTGTAGGGGCGGGTTTCAAACCCGCCCCTACGGTCGGGTTCTACCCGCGCGCCCGCAGGATCGTCTGCTCCTCCGGCCGGCCCTTCAGCCACTCGTCAAAGGGCAAGAACTCGGGCACGTCGACCCTGACCCTGTTCAGGTCGGCGGCAATCGGGTAGCGCCCCAGCGTCCGCACGGCGTGGACCGCGGTGTGGATGTTGAGCGGCGGCGTGTCGGCCGGGACGTTGCCGATGAAGAAGATCAGCCGCCCGTCGCGCCCCATGATCTCGATCCACTCGCGGATCTTGGCCACGATCTGCTCCGGCGCCGAGTCGCGCACGAAGCGGCCGTTCAGCGAGGCCATATCGGAAGCTTCCTCCGCCCCCCCTCCTGGACGGCGTACTCCTGGAGCCAGCGCATGTCCCAGTCTTGGGTGCGGCCCATGGCCGAGAAGGCGACGTTGAGGAACCCGCTTTTGGCGGCCACCCTCCAGCACTCGAACATGATCTTCTTGTCGAACCGCGCTGGATCCTCCTCGCAGTAGTCACCGCAGCCGGCGCCGGCCGAGACGCTCATCCCCAGCTCCTTCTTCGCCTTGGCGCGCAGGCGCACGGCCGACGGAATGACCCACTCGTCGATCAGCGCCGGCGTCAGGTTGGGGAAGGCGGCCCACGCGTCGGCGCCGAACGATTGCTTGACGCCGGCTGCGCGCTGCGCTTTCAGATAGGGGAAGATGACTTCGTTCTCGGCCCAGTCGAACAGCTCCTCGGCATAGGCGCGGTCCCGCTTGAGCGCGCGCACGGCCTTCGGGTAGCTCATCGCCTGGCAGATCAAGCTAAATGGGGAGCAGAAAAAACCGGCGGCCAGGAGGCCGGAGGCCTTTTCGCAGATGAGCCGCGCCACCTCGACCCCCATCGGGATGCGCCCCTTGGTGGGGTCGAGCGAGCCGACCCGGTCCAGGTCGGCGGGACTCTTGATGAGCGGATCGGTCGTGTCCACCGTCGGCATGGCGTCGTCGCTGTAGATGAACTTGGCGCCGAGGGCCTCGACCTCAAAGTTGTAGGCATCGGGGATGATGGTGAGCGTGTCAAAGCCGTACCAGCGCTCGACGGCGATCTGGGTGTCCACCAGCAGCTCGGCGTCGAAGTAGTACTTGTGCGCCGGGACGCGGGCGACGGTCATGGCGTGGTCGTGGCACTGCGGCCCCTGGAAGGGCACGACGTCGGCGTGCGCGCCCATCATCGTCGCCAGGAGACGCCCCTGGCCGTCGAGCTTGCCGATGTGCAGGCCGTTGCCCCACAGGATGGGGTGGATTGCGGAAAGCATGCTGGCCATCTTGCTACCCTCCTACCAGTTGGAGCGCCTTTTGCGCGGCGTCCAGCGCATCCCTGCCCCAGGCATCGGCGCCGGCCTGGTCGGCAAACTCCTGGCTGGTGGGCACGCCGCCGACCATGATCTTCAGGCCTTCCCGCAGCCCCTGCCGCTCCAGCTCGGCAATCACCTCCGGCATCTGGAGCATGGTGGTGCTCATGTAGGCGCCCAGCCCGAGGATGGCCGGCTTGTGCTCGCGCACGGCGGCGATGAACTGCTCCTTGGCGACGTTGATGCCCAGGTCGACGACCCGGAAGCCGGAGGCCTGGAGCATGGCGGCGACCAGGCCCTTGCCCAGGTCGTGCACGTCCCCGTGGACGACGCCGAGGACGAACGCTCGCCCCGCTCCGCCGCCCGACTCGCCCTGGAGGCGCGGCTGGAGGGGCACCATGGCGGCCTTGAAGGCTTCCACCGACAGGATCACGTCGGGCAGAAAGTACTTGTTGGCCGCCCACAGCTCGCCGGTGCGGGTGATGCCGGCGACGACGCCCTGGTGCAGGATCTCCAGCGGGGGCAGGCCTGCGTCGAGGGCTTGTTGGACGCCCGTGGGGCGAGCATGTCGTCGCCCTGCACGATGGCGTCGAGGATGGATTCGTACTGCTCGTTCATGGTCCCTATCCTTTCTCCTTTGAAAGTTGAGAGCCTGCGGGAGGTGTACCACCAATCGGGCGGGAGGTCAACTGGGGGTGGACGACCGACGATGCCTTGTGTTAGTCTGGCATAACAGCGGTTTTCGATAGCGGGAGTGCTTTGGTATGATCCGAGGCCGTAGGAATGTCCACCGTACCTCGCCTTGTGTCGCTGATTAGAGCCGCCAGTGGGTGAATCATGCAACCTTCTCTTTCCCCTCAAGAGTTCGTTGCCAAGTGGCGCAAGAGCGAGCTCAAAGAGCGGGCTGGTGCCCAAGAGCACTTCATTGACCTCTGCCGCCTCGTCGGCCATCCAACGCCGGCCGAGGGGGACCCCACCGGCCAGGCCTTTGCCTTTGAAGCCGGAGCCTCCAAGTCAAGTGGCAGCGGGGGCTGGGCCGACGTCTGGAATAAAGGCTACTTCGCCTGGGAGTACGAGGGCAAGCACAGGGACCTGGACGCCGCCTATCGGCAACTGCTCCGGTATCACAAGGCACTGGAGCAACCCCCGCTTCTCGTCGTCTCCGACATGAACCAGAAATGTCGCTGCGCTCATCATGTTCTCCCTGCCGCTGCTGCCCTTTCTCAGCACGCTGCTCCTCTTCGTAGGCGGAGAGCGCCGCGGCCGCGGGTCTTTCACCTGTTCGCCTGGGGCTTGGCTGCTGCCGTCTCGGCCTTCTTGCTGGCTGCAAGCTGGTGGGGGCAGGGGGAGGGAAGGCTGAGGCTATGGGGCGGCTGGGTCTGCGCCGTGCTGGCCCTTGCCGTGCTGGCATGCGAATCCTGGCTGCAAGGCTGCGCCCTAGCCGGAAAGCGAGGCGCGCTGCGGCTGGCACCGGCTAGCGAACCCTGGCAGAACGGCATTCCCCTTTCGAGCGGGTACGCAGATCTGCCCTCGCCAGGCCCGTGGCGAATCGCCCAGGCGGGCGACATCCGACTGAGTCCGATCTGTGCTGGCTATGGTCGGTCGTTTCCCCGATCGTCCCGGTGGATGGTACGGGGGATCGGGCTCTGCTTCACGATCCTCTCTGAACACACAACCTCCGCCCGTGTTGATATCCGCAGCCGCAGCCCTCGCTTTAGGCCGGAGGCGCGGAAAGCCAACCGGGTGGTGATTGACCTGGCTGCCAGGATCGGGGAACAGACGGGAGCGACACCAGCTCAGGTCGCGCTCGCCTGGCTGCTCGCGCAGAAGCCGTGGATTGTTCCGATCCCGGGCAGCCGGAAGCTCGAGCGCCTGGATGAGAACCTCGGCCAGGACGCACTCAACGGCCGGTCGCCATAGGGGAGCGAGAGGCCATTGCACTTGCAGAAGGTGTAGGTGAGCGTCCTCTCATTTCGCCCCATCTCCACCCTCACGAGGATTTTCGACAGCACCGTGCGCTAGGCGCGCATGTCTGTTCCGGCCAGTACTTCGTGAATGGGCGCCGGCAGCGACTCGATGAGATCCGGCGTCACTCTGATCTCCTGGTTCTTCCGCTGGAGCTCGAGCCGCCTCAGCTCCGCCCGCAGGCCGGCCCTCTTTTCAGGCTAGTAGTCGCTCATCACGAGCGGCAGAAACACCTTCCCCGGTCCCCTTGCGGCATAGACGTCGATGCTGATCTGGCCCCCGTCCGGAAACGCAGCCGCCAGGTCGTCTCTGCCGTAGCCGTCATAGTCTCCGGCGAGCCACACCATGCTTTCGGACCAGGCACCCCGCCAGGTGGCCCAGCGCTCGAGATCGAAGGCCGTGCCCGTGGACGCGTGCACGTCGACGCTGATCTTGCCGTGGTCGTCGAACGCGACTGCCAGGTCATCTGCCAAGTCGCCGTTGCTGTCCACCGTGAACCAGTTCATGCCGTCGAGCCAGCTGCCCTGCCGGGTCGCCCAGCGCTCGAGCTCGAAGGCCGTGCCCGTGGAGGCGTGCACGTCGATGCTGATCCTGCCCCCGTCGGAGAACGCGGCCGCGAGGTCGGCCAGGCCGTCGGCGTCGAAATCGCCGGCGAACCAGCGCGTGCTATCGGACCAGGCGCCCTGCTGCGTGGCCCACCGCTCGAGCTCAAAGGCCGTCCCGGTCGACGCGTGTACGTCGATGCTGATGTTGCCGCTCTCCTGGAAGAGGGCAGCGAAATCGGTCCTGCCGTCGGCGTTGTAGTCGCCGGAGCGCCACTTCATGCCCTCCTGCCAGCCGCCCTGCTGGGTTGCCCACCGCTCGAGCTCGAAGGCCGAGCCCGTCGACGCATGCACGTCGATGCTGATCTGGCCGCCGTCGGGAAAGGCGCCTGCCAGGTCGTCGGTGCCGTCGCCGTCATAGTCCCCGACGAACCAGAGCATCGTTTCCAGCCAGCCTCCTTGCTGGGTGGCCCAACGCTCGAGCTCGAAGGAGGTGCCCGTCGAGGAGTACACGTCGATGCTGATCTTGCCGCTGTCCTTGAAGAGAGCGGCCAGGTCGGTCCTGCCGTCGGCGTTGTAGTCGCCGGCGTACCACTGCATGGCGTCAGACCAGGTGCCCTGCCGGGTTGCCCAACGCTCGAGCTCGAAGGCCGAGCCCGTGGAGGCGTGTACGTCGATGCTGATCCTGCCGCCCTCCTGGAAGAGGGCCGCCAGATCGGTCTTGCCGTCTCCGTCGTAGTCGCCGGCGCGCCACTTCATGCCGTCCTGCCAGCCGCCCTGCTGGGTGGCCCATCGCTGCCACACGAACCTCCAGGGGAGGTCGGCGGCGGGGACAACGTCAAAGTTGACCACCTCGACACCCAGGTCGTGGGCGTGTCCGTCGTAGCTCATCCAGAAGGTGCCGTCGCCCAGCGGCCCGCCGGCGCCCCAGCTGTTCTTGAGGAGCCAGGCGCCTCTGCTGTCGCTCCAGCCGATGAGGAGGACCGCATGCCACCCTTCAAGGGTGGAATCGGCCTCATTTACATAGACATCGTCGCAAAGGAGGAAACAGTCCCAGTAACCCGGGAAGTCGGAGTAGACGGCAAAGGAAAACCAGGTTGGCCCCCGGTTGTACAGCGACAGCTTGATCTGGTCGATGCCGGTCGGGACGGTATCCCAGTCTACGACGCGGTAGCCGAGCTGATCGCATGGATCGGCGCCGGAGCAGGGCTCGGTGTCGTTTTCCTCGTAGGGGAAGCACGACTCGTAGATGGGGCCCTGGCCGTCCCAGAACAGGATCGCCGCCGGTCCGCCGCCGTCGCAGCCGTTCTGGTCTGTGTCGCACGACACGAGCTGCTGCTCCGACAGGTCGAGGATCGGGGCAGCGTGGAACTGGGCCAGGTGCGATTCCATGGCGCCCACGCTGGCAAAGGCCCAGCAGGAGCCACAGTCTCCTTGATCCTTGGCCGGCGTGACCCAGCCGTAGCTGCGGGCGTCGTACGCAGGGGGCAGCTCGCCGGCGAGACTCGCATCCTCCCACCGCAGGTGCTCCCGGTATGTAGCCGGGTCGAGTGGGATACTGCCGTACCTATGCTGTGGAACGGCTGCGGGGTCCGGTGTGGCACCGCGAGTGATGGTTCGACTCCCCGCCAACGCGGCCAGGAGCAGGGCCACCAGGCCCACCGCCGGCCATCGCCGGCGCCAACGTGCCTTATCGCCTCTCATCTGTGACTCCTTTCTCCTACACCTCACGGCCAAATTCGCCTGCTTCGAGAGGTAGCCCGGTAGCAGGCGCCACGAGACAAGATGTCGCGTTCCGAACGGACGAGACAGATCACGCGTCCTGAGCCTCGGGCGCAGTGCGCGGCGCGCGACACGATGGGGCTGTTCGTCCTGTTGGGGAAGCAGGCAAGGGTGGGTGGGCAGGCAAGCAGGCGGGAGGTGCGGCGCTGGCGAGCGCTCCCGGCACGGCGGGAGAGGATGACTGGGCCGGGACGCGCTCCGTGTGGGAGGCAGCGGGGCTCGTGCCAATCGTGTCAGGCACGGGGTTGCCCTAGTACCGCAGCCCGAGTTGTCGTTCTGAGGAGCGAGCGCAGCGAGCGACGAAGAACCTCGGCTGCGCTTTGCGGTCGGTTTCAAGCGATTGAACCGAGATTCTTCGCTCCCGGGGCCTGCCCTTGGGCGCGGTGAAGGGGTCGCTCAGAATGACACTCCAGTCTCAGCGTTCCCACTGCTTTCTCAAAACCCTGGGATGTGGTCATGGCGGAAGAGGTCGAGGGACATCCACAAAGGCGAAGCCAATCGCTCCTTTTGTATCCGGTCAACGCAATGCTGCTGGAAGACGACGGCATGGGAAAGCTATACGAGTTCTTGTCATCGGAACCGCTCGCGAAGGCCCGGCATCGGTCGAAACCGACGCCGCGTATGCCAAACACGCTGAAGCGCGTGGCTGTTGAACCCGCTTCAGCGGGTTTCGGGTAGCAGCCGCCGAATTCATTCGGCGGCGGTCCATTCGGCGGCGGTTCCCTCCGCGGCAGCCCAGTCGGCCGCGACACGGCAGGGTCAAGATCGGTGAGCTGCTGCCTGGGAGCCGGCCTGCGGGCTGGCTCGGCCTGGATCTGGCATCGCATGCCTACCGCCCCCTCAGCCGTGCCCAACGAGGATGGCAACGCTCGGGCAGAAACGATACCGGCGTTCAGCCAGTCCACCAGCTATTGATACGTCGCTAACAGGTCCACAAGAAAATCCCACACCCGAGGAATTGAGGGGATATACACGCGTTCATCCGGCGAATGGCAATCCCTAATCGTGGGACCAAACGAAATCATATCCATGCCCTCGTATTTTGACCCGATAATCCCGCATTCAAGCCCGGCGTGAGCCGATTCGACCCCAGGCTCTTTTTCGAAAAGTTTGCGATAGGTTTCCTGACAGCGCGCTAACAATGGCGACGCCATATTCGGACTCCAGCCCGGATACGCAGGACTGCTATTGACAGAAGCCCCTGCGAGCAGAGCCAACGCTTCGATCCGGGCCGTGAGTTCGTCGAGCCGCGACGCGCGGAACTACGCTGACTGCTCAAGACATGGAGCAGGCTATTACGGATTTCGACAATGGCAAGATTGTTCGACGTTTCCACAAGCCCTTGGATAGACGGTGACATGCGAGCCACTCCATGAGGAAGCGCGGACAAGAGGTTGATGATGGTATCTGTGTTCTGCTGGCTTAATCCGGTTCGAAGCCGTTCTTTGGCGAAATAGTCAAAGGCCGCCGTCGCATAGCCTGTAAAATCGGAAGCCGCTTCAGTCAAACGTATCGTCACATGGGGATCGTCAGGATACTCTTGCCGGACAATGCATTCATAGTCAGCCATCTGCGCCTGTATCGCCGGAACATATTTCGGATCAACCGCGAACGTGGCTTCTGCTTCACGCGGGATGGCATTTGCGATGGAACCACCTTTGAAGGCGACCAATCTAATCTCGAAGGACGCTCGGATCCTGTTTAGGGCGCGCGCCACGATTTTATTGGCATTCGCTCTGTATTTTCGAATGTCATCTCCCGAATGACCTCCCCTCATGCCTCTTGCTGCTAATGTAAAGGGTTTGACTTGCTCCGGAAGCGAAGCAAACGTGAGCGGGAGCGTGATGGTCGTAGTTCTGCCGCCGGCGCAGCCGACGGTGAACATGCCTTCCTCTTCGGAATCGATATTCACCAAGATTCGGCCCCGCACAAACTCCGGGCCCAGGGCGCGTGCTCCGCTCATCCCGACCTCTTCATCCACGGTGAATAGTAACTCCAGCGGCGGGTGCGCCAGGTTCGGGTCCTTTGCCAGAACCAATCCCATGGAAACTCCGATGCCATTGTCAGCGCCCAGCGTGGTCCGATCGGCTTTCAGCCAGTCCCCGTCATAGACGAGTCGAATCGGGTCGGTCTTGAAATCATGTTTCGACTCGGGCGTCTTCTGCCCAACCATGTCGGTGTGCCCCTGAATAACCACAATTGGAGCCTGTTCATATCCTGCGGCCGCCGGAATGCGGATGACCAGATTCCCCACGCTGTCGGCCTGATACTCGAAACCATGATCCCCGGCCCACTGTTGCAGCCAACGCGAAATGGCTTCCTCATTGCCTGAGCAGCGAGGGATCGCCGCAATTTGGTTAAACGTGTCAAGAATCTCTTGCGTTATTGCATTCATCGTATCTCTCCTTTGATACTACAGGAATCACATATAGGAACAAAAAGGTGGTCATGCCCGGACATCATTCTCTCCTATGTTGGATTCCCGTAGTCTCATTGTGGCAGGTGAGTGGCTAGGTCATGTTGACTCCTTTGAAAATCAACCTGAAAGGTTTTGGGAAACCTTTCAGGTTTGACCATAGGCACTGCATCTGTTCAATCCCATTCCTACATCTACAGCATTCCCATCCAACAGACCCAGTGCCTGACGATATTCCCAACAAGAAATGCTATTTTCCGCCCGCTGCTAATGTCGCAAGATACTTCCGCTTTGTGAGCAAGGTGAGTCCGTACCCCACGACAATCAGGATGATCGGCCCGCCATACGTCTGGAGCACCGCAGCCTATCGCCTCGCCGGCGCTCTCCGCGCCGACAACATAATCCAACCCGGCGCCGAGGTATGCGGCAAAACTCAACGCCAATGTGACGCCGGCCGCAATGTATGCGACCGAATCCGCTTTCAACATGGTAAACGGCGCTTCCATTTTCTTGTGCCTGAAGGCAATATACGCCGCGACCAGGATAATATACGGTATCACTAGCGACAGGGCTGTCATATTGGTCACGAGTACGAAGAACGATTCAACGCCACTCAGCCCGAACAACGGAATCGCTATCAGAACAATCAAAACCAGGGCTTGTGTCCAAAGCGCGTTCTTCAACGTGCCGGCCTCATTTTTCTTGGTAAGGAAACGCGGAAATGTGCCCTCCGGCACGTCGGCAAACATCGCTCTGATCGGCGATTCCATCCATACAACAAAACCGCCTATCGAGGCAACGAATGTAACAAAGGCAACCAGACGGACCATTATTGCGCCGTTGAGTCCGAAGTTCTCCGCCAGAATCTGATACACAACGTATTCGGCATTCGCCAATCCAGCCTGAGTAAGGGCTTCCGGCGAGGCAACCAGACTCACGGCAAGCGAGCCGATAATATACGCCGCAGCTACAAACAACGTCGCAATAATCACGCCGCGCGGGAAGTTCCTGCTCGGCTTGTCGACATCGGTGATATAGGTTCCAGCGACCTCGGCGCCTGCGACAGCGAGGAGCAGCCATGCAAACGTGGCAAAATAGGTAATGTCAAAATCAGGCATCACGTTCCCAGCCGTGAATTCCGTCGCAGACGGTGTTCCAAGCAACAGTCCGACAATGGCGAACACGACGAACAGCACGACGAGAAGGATCGTGAGCGGGCCTCCCACATCACTAAGCTTTGAAAAGGAGCGCACGCCTCTGGCGGCGATCCACGTCAGCAGAACACAGAGGACCATCCCCATGTACGGCAACAGGTTGGCATTTGCATCAGTGAATCTATTCTCCCCGAAGATCGCCCACGATGCCATGACGGGCAGTCTGGCAAAGACATACTGCAGATAAAACAAATTGGCAACGAAATACGACCAGGTGCTGATAAAAGCCCATTTCTCTCCCAGGCTGCATTCAACCCAACTGTATATCCCGCCGCCTTTCTCTTGGTTTGCGGACGCCAACTCCGCAATAAAGGCCGAGAGCGGCAGGAAGAAGAAGAGGGAGACCACCAGCCACGATGGAATCGCAGCCGGACCCAACGCCACGGCGTTGGTGGTAACGTTACGGAACCCGAAGGTTGGCACAAAGATCAACATGACCAGTGTCAACAGACCTAACTTCTTTGCGGTTTTCATGAGCAGTTCCTTTCCATTAACAAGAGTTTTTGCTTCTTGACGCAACGCATCAAACGCAATTGACCCGAAAACTACGAACACGAAGGTAAACAAGACTATTCTTTCATAATTTTCTCTCCTTTTGCTTGATAAGCCTAGTATTCGATTGTTGAAACACTGAAACGATCATGATTTGTGACGGGTCTATGATCTCAGCGAATGCCTGGCACAGCGTCAACCCTCAAGCCTTTCCAGGCGCAGAATTTGTGCCGGTCATCAAGATATGGAGCAAGCGATTTCCAGCGCCCTCGATATGTTGGCGCATCGCCCGCTCGGCTTCCGTTGCGTTTCTCTTTTCTAGAGCGCCAATGATCGCACGGTGTTCTTCAATATCGATGATATCTTGCTCAACCGTGCGCTTATTGGCTGTGGCTGAGAGGCTTCCCCACAGCATCGAGGGGAAAACCATCCAGAGTTGTCTCAGTGCGTGGGTGAGATAGGCACGATGAGAGGCGGTGAAGATGACTTCGTGGAAGCGACGGTTCAGTTCACGGTGCTCTGCCAGGTCTTCTGGGGCTAAACGCTCTTCCATCTGGGTTGCCAATGCCCTGAGCTCGACCAGTTCCTCAGCAGTAATTTTCTCCGCAGCAGCATAGGCTGCCATGCCCTCCATGAAAGCGCGAACTTTGTGGATATCGGCAACATCATCAGCCGAGTATTCGCGCACACGCATGCCGCGATAGGGGAGATACTCAACCAGTCCTTCCGCAGCCAGTTTCTTGAGCGCCTCGCGGACGGGCATCTCACTGACGCCCAACTGGTTGGCGACACGCTGTTGGCGTAGCCACTCTCCAGGTTGGAACAGGCCACTGAAGGATGGCCTCACGCAGCCTATCCTCGACCCAGTCGCGTACCATTTGGGGTGCTGCCGCGTTGTCTTCGGATTGGTGGTTGCGTTCAAGACAGGCAGCCTATTTTTGCGCATCGCAGGCGGATCAGCGTTCACAGGATCATATCGTAGATATGATCCTGCCATGGGGGAGGGGTCTTGTCAAGGGGGGACAGCGGTGATCTTGGCAGTTGACGCCTTTTTTAACGATCACCGGCCTGTGGCCAAGGCCAGACCCGTGCCAGCCGTAACGATGCTGTGACACCATGGCAACGAGGCGGTCGGCGTGCTCGAGCAGTCGCGTTGCAGCCGCCTCATGGGCAAAGTACCAACTGCTGTACGATCTCCCTTGAGGCATCTCGATCTATCGATGAATCGAGGTTCTTCGGGAAACTCCGCGGCGCTAGGATCGGACCACAGTCCACGTTTTCGCAAACAGCCTGGAATGCACCAGAAACGGGGACTGCGGTCCCCTTCGAGCAACAAACCACGGAATATCCCAAACGGCCTTGGTCGATTCCTCCGGCGAAGGACCGGCCTATCGGCTCGATCCCTTGCTTCTTGCAGGCACAAGTAAGGTGCGGTATGATAGCTCTAGGCAAAGGAATCCATGAGCGAGTGCCATGTCCACGCCGCATTTGACTACCAAGCTGCATATTCCACCCGCTTGACTGGAGCGGGTACCCCTGTCCCGGCCACAAATGCCCTCCGCTCAGGTGTCAACTGGTCAGCCTGAATAACCCAAAGGGGTTGTCCATCGTGAGTGGCGGGGCTGAACAGGTGCGCACTTCCGGCCAGCACAGGGTCGCAGGCAGCGGACGCCGAGGCTGTTAGGCGGTTGCACAGCACAATGGATAACGGTGATGCATCACTCATTCAGTATCGTCCTGCCCGAAGCGCCCGTGATCCCTGGGTTGGTCTTTCGTCACTTTCGTGGCGAAGCAGACTGGCCCAACATCGCGGCCGTGATTAACGCCAGCCTCGCCGCCGACCGGAATAGCGAGCGCATCACGACGGAAGGGCTGGCCAACATCTACGCGCATCCTGTCCATTGGGATCCGCAGCAGGACACCCTGCTGGTGGAGGTAGACGGGACGCTGATTGGCTATGCCAACACGAATGGCGTGAGGAGGACGACGGTGCCTGCCCTCACTTCATCAACTTGCACCTGGTGGCAGAGTGGCGCGGCTGTGGTCTAGAGCTGGCTATGCAGCGCTACATGGAGCGATGCGCACGGGTGGCGGCCTCTGCCGGACCCAGCAGCGCGCGGCATTGGTTCGCCAGCAAGGTGCCGGAGACCTGGCAAGCACGCATCAATATACTGCGTGCCTTGGGCTATGCCCCTGTGCGCTACTACTTTGAAATGCAGCGCCCCTTGGACGATGACTTGCCCGAGGCCGTCTTGCCGCTCGGGCTCGCGCTCCTACCACCGTCTGCCCGAACACTATCGCGCGATATGGGAGGCGGGTGAGGAATGCTTCCGTGACCAACAGGACCATGTCGCTCCCAGCGAGGAGAGCTACCGTGTGTGGGTGGCGACGCCGGATCTGGACCCGAGCCTGTGGCTTGTGGCATGGGACGGCAATCAGGTTGCCGGCGCCGCGATCAACGTCATCCACCAAGGCGCCTGGGGCGAGACGGATGACCTGTTCGTGCGCCGCCCCTGGCGCAGGCAGGGCCTGGGACGCGCGTTGCTCGTCGGCAGCTTGCACCTCTTCAAGGCGCGGGGGCTGACTACCGCGGGACTGGGTGTTGAAGCCGAGAACCTATCCGGCGCCCTGGGTTTGTATCAAAGCGTTGGCTTTCGTCCGTACCAGCGCGTGGTATCTTATCGCAAGCTGATGTGATCTAGTCTGAGTTGGTCAGCGAGGTGTCGCCAGTACACACGGCTGGAGCCGACACGCGTGCTGGCGGCAAGGACAAAAGAGCGACACAGCGCAAAGTAGATTCCCTCGCCGCCCTCTTCCATGAAGAGGCTGTCTTTGTCCATATGGGCGGAACCATGTCCAAGGACCAGGAACTCGATGTCATCAGAAGCGGAGGGATTCACTACAAGAACGTGGATATCCAGGAAGCGTCGGTGCGGTTCATTGGCACCACGACTGCCATCCTCTTGAACAAAACCCGTCTGGTAGCCGTTGCTGGCGGCAATGAGGTGACCAATCCCTTCGTGGTTACAGAAGTGTATGTGCAGCAAGGCGGTACCTGGACGTTAGCCTCGCTCTCGTTCACCAGGCTACTGAACCCATAGCGACACCATGAACGGCAGTAACAGATGGAGAGAACTATGCCCCGGCATCGGCTCAAATCGGCGCCAGGAATGCCAAACGCGTTGAAGCGCGTTGCTGCTGAACCCGCTTCAGCGGGTTTCGGGTAGCAGCCGCCGAATTCCATTCGGCGGCGGTCCACTTATCTCATGCGTCGAACGGCCAGCATGGTGATGTCGTCAAATTGCTGCGCGCCCGTGGCATAGCTCTCGATTTGCTTCTGAATCCGCACCAGCGACGAGGACAAAGCCTGGTCCTCGGCAAGCAATGGAATCAGTCCCTCCTTACTATAGCAAACACCTGCGGGGTTTGCCGTATCAGTCAACCCATCGGTATACGCGAAGAACGTGTCACCTTGTTCAACTACCACTTCCATGATGCCATAGTCTGCATCAGGCACCGCGCCTAGCGCAGGGCCCGTGAGCTTCAGAACTTGCTTTACTCCTTGCTTATTGATCAGTATCGGCGGCAGGTGACCGCCATTGATGTAGGTCAATACGCCCGTGTGCGGATCGAGTATCCCGAAAAAGACGGTGGCGAACATACCCGTAGTGCCGTGGGTCTCGGCGATGTAGTTGTTCGTCAGTGAGATGGCGTTCTTCAGTCGATCCGCGGGGGAGTACCCGTTGCCCGATCCTACCCGCGCATAGAAATCGATATTGGATACGGCACGAATGAAACTGCGGAACAGAGTCATGAATAGCGCCGCTCCCAGGCCCTTGTCACACACGTCGGCGATGACCAGCCCGATCTTCTCTTGGGGCAGTTCGAACACGTCGTAGAAATCTCCGGCAACCTCACGGGCAGGCTGGAGCGACGCGGCGATCTCCCAACCTTCTGGCTGCGGTAGGATGTCGGGCAGAAACCCCGCCTGGATCTCGCGGCCAATCTCGAACTCGTGTTCGAGCGCCACGAGGTATTTCTTCTCCTGCTCCCTAAGGCGGGCAGTTTCGAGAGCAACGCTCATGGAGTTGGCAAGAGTCTCCAGCACGCGTGCGTCGGAGTGGCTGAACGCGTGTTCTTCCTGCATGTTCACCAAGACTATCTCGCCTCGCATGGCCCGCCCCATGGTCAACGGGACATACAGCGCGGACTTGGGTAGCCCCGCGCCCGTGGCATCCGCACTCTGATACTGGGTGACTGCCTGCTCCATGTTTTCATTGATCAGCAACGTGTGAGGGTCGTGGAGCAAATGCCCGATGAATCCTCTCCCATCCACTTTGAACGGCGTGAAAGCAACACGCGTGCCGCCTTCGACCAGGTACGGCGCAGAGAGCAGATCGGCCTCAGGATCATAGACCCCAATGGTCAGATCCGCCCGTGGAAACATCTCGCGTATCTTCTCGCCCACCAATGCGTAGATGGAAGCCATGTCCAGGTCTTGAGCCAGCCCCTCCAGCACGCTGTTGATGATCCGCAATTCTCTGGCGCGTTGCTCGGATTCTTTGAGCAGGCGCTCGGTCTCGGCAAAGAGACGTGCATTTTCGAGGGCGACGCTCATGGAGGAGGCGAATGTCTGCAGAAGGCGGACATCGGATTCGTCGAACCCGTTTTCCTCTTCGACATTCTGCAGGCTCAGGATGCCTGTGACCTGCTCGCCAACCAGCATGGGTACGCCAAGCCAGGATTTGGGCGTAGTGGTCCCGGGCAGGGTTGGCTGGCCGAGGCGCGCCGCCTGTTCAGCCACGTTCGTGTTCACCAGCACAGGTTGCCGCGTTTCTACAACTTGAGTGCGAAATCCACCGGGTGGGAAGTGCCCGGGCGCATAGACGCGTTCTCCGCGCTCGATGGCGTATCGATGCTCGACCGAGTCGGTCTGCGGGTCATAGGTGGAGATCATGACGACCTGGGCGTTGAAAAAGTCGCGAATTCCATTTCCGACCAGATCGTAGATGGATTGGACCTCGCGACGCGAGGCGAGTCCTTGCTGAATACTGTTGATGATGTTCAGCTCCGCCTCGCGCTGCGCAAGTTCTAGCTCTAGTTCTGGGCTGCCACTCTTGGGCAAGGACGTTTGCTCCGCCATAGTCGCACCTTGCTGCTCCCACTATACCCCCGAACCAACCGCTGTGCAAACGGATTGGCAGTTTGGCGACAAACGTAGTATAGTGGCCCCGGATCAAAGAGAAGCCTTGCCAGCTCTTCCAGGCTCGTAGAGCCTCGCTGCCAACGAAAAGTCCCTGAGCCGGGATTCCGCTTGACGGGAGATGCCGTGGATCTGGAGCAACTGCTACGGGTATCGAGCCGGACCTTTGCCCCCGGAATCGAGCGCTTGCCGGGCAAATTGAGATGCGCCATGACGGTTGCCTATCTTCTGTTGCGGGTATCGGACTATCTCGAAGACAACCTTGAGATGTCAAGCCGGCAAAAGGTAGAGCTGCTGTGTCTGTGGGATCAGGTCCTGGCGGGAGAGGCGGCCTTGTCTCTGTGGACACAGCAGGTGACCTTTCCCGACGAGATGACGCCCGATGCGCTCGTGGCTCAAGATGTGGTGCGGGTTGTTGACGCCTTGCACCAGTTGCCCCAAGAGGTACGCGTGCCCATCGTCAAGCATGTGCGTGACTCGACGCAGGGCATGGCCCGTTGGGTTGCCCGCGGCCCCCTGGTGCTGACCGAAGCCGACCTGGACGACTATATGCACGAGGTGGCCGGGCGTGTGGGCTATCTGGTCACCGAGCTCTTTGCTTGGCATTCGCCTTCGATTCGTCGACGCATGGGCCGGCTGATTCCGTTGGCCCGTGAGACTGGGCTGGCCCTCCAGACGGTGAACATCCTGCGGGGGCTGCGCGACGATTACGAGCGGGGTTGGATCTTCGTACCGGAGAGCTTTTGTGCCCGGGCCGGCATCGCGCGGGAAGCGCTGTTTGATCCCGCCCGTCAGCAGCAGGCGATGCAGGTGGTAGACATGTTGGCCGCCAAGGCGGAACGCCACTTGCAGGCAGCGAAAACCTATTTCGAAATGCTGCCGTCCTGGCAGCACGCCATCCGGCTTTCCTGTCTCTTTCCCCTGCTGCTGGCCGAGCGGACACTGGCCGTCAGTCGCCGCAACTACCGCGTGCTGGAGAGCAAGGCCAAGGTCGGGCGCGATGAAGTCATGCAGATCATGCGGGATTCGACCATGTGGGGCTGGTCCAACTGGTGGGTGGAGCGCTACGCCCGGCGCCTGGCTATGGCTCCGGCCGCATGAGGATGATCGATTGGCTGGTACTACGGGATGGTCTACGTGCCCTCCGGCGAGTTCCAGATGGACTGCGACGCGGCCAATCCCCACGATCCTGCCGAGCGATGGGCGACAATTGTTTCCCGCAAAATGCCGACCTCAGCCATAGTATGTGTGTGCACACTGGCACACTGGCACAGTGAGCAGCATCCGAAGTCACCGCAAAGGGGCCCACGCCGGTAGCCTCCGGAGCTTCACGCTTCGTGCGGGAACCGGCGCACCGGTCCACGGTCTACGGTCTGTGGTCCATGGTCCACGGTCCGTCGTCACTCATCCCGCAGCCGGTACCCCACCCCAACCTCGGTGAGGATATAGCGCGGCCGGGAGGGATCGGGCTCAATCTTGCGGCGCAGGTTCGAGATGTTCACCTGCAGCAGGTGGGTCTCCAGCTCGTAGCCGGCCCCCCACACCTGGTGCAGGAGCTGTCGGTGGGTCAGTACCTTTCCGGCGTGCTGCACCAGGATGCGCAGTAGGTCATACTCGGTGGGCGTCAGCACGATCGGGTTTCCGGCCATCGTCACCAGCCGCCGCGCGCGGTCCACCCGCAGGTCGCCCACCTCAAAGAGGGGCTCCCCGGCCGGCTGGTCGGCGTGGCGCACGGCCACCCGGATGCGCGCCATCAGCTCGCCGATCCCAAACGGCTTGGTCAGGTAATCGTCGGCGCCGGCGTCGAGCGCCGCCACCTTGGTGCCCTCCTCCTCGCGCACCGACAGGACGAGGATCGGCGTCTGCGACCACTCGCGCAGCTTGCGCGTCACCTCCAGGCCGTCCAGGTCGGGCAGCCCCAGGTCGAGGATGATCAGGTCGGGCCGGATGCCCACCACGGCCGAGAGGGCCTCCTGCCCGGTGCTCGCCTCGAACACGGTGTAGCCGTGCGCGGTGAGCGAGGCGTGCAAGAAGCGCCGGATCGCCCGTTCGTCGTCGACCACTAGCACGCGAAGGCTATCGCTCATGGCTCCTCCTACTCACGTCCGTCGTCCATGGTTGTCGTCCGTGGTCCACGGTCTACCGCCTACTCTGCCGCCCCGGGCAGCGGCAGGACCAACGTGATCGCGGTGCCGCCTCCGAGGCGGTTTTGCGCCGAAATCCGCCCGCCGTGGGCCTCCACCAACCCCTTACTGATCGACAGGCCCAGGCCCGTGCCCGTCACGCTGTCGGGCCGCTGTACGCGGAAGAACTTCTGAAATACGCGCACCAGGTCTTCCTCCGGGATGCCGGTGCCCCGGTCGGCGACCTCGATGGAGACTTCGGTGCTGGAGGCCCGCGCGCACACGCCGATGGGCGAGCCGGGCGGCGAGTACTTCAGGGCATTGTCCAGCAGGTTGACCAGGGCGTGGACGATCAGCGTCGAGTCCATGGGCACGAGTGGCAGGTCGGGCTGGACGTCGATCTCGACCGGGCGGTCGCCCAGCCGCCCGCCCACCTGCTGCAGCGCAGCGCCGATCACGTCCTGGACGTCGCTCGGCGTGCCGCGGACGTGGATGGCACCGGCCTCCAAGCGCGTCATGTCCAGCAAGTTGCCGACGAGCCGGTTCAGGCGCCCCGCCTCCTCGGCGGCCGCGTCGATGAGGATCGCGCGCGACCGCTCGTCGATCGCGCACGTCCTTCTCCTGTAGCGTGGTCAGCGCCCCGGTGATCGTGACCAGTGGCGTGCGCAGGTCGTGCGAGATCGAGCTCAGCAGGGCCGTCTGGAGCTTTTCGGTGGCTTCCAGGAGCTCGAGCTGGCCGGCCGCCTTGGCAAGGTGCACGCGCTCGATGGCCAGGGCGGTCAGGTTGGCGAATGCCTCCGCCAGGCGGCGCTGCTCCGCGGTCAGCAGGCGGGTGCCGGCCTCGGCGGGCCAGACGCCCAGGACGCCCACCTTGCCCCGTGCCGTGGTGAGGGGCAGGTAGCGCAGGCCGGCGGAAGGCAGGGTGTCGGTCCCCCGGCCGGCCGGCAGGCAATGCTCGTACGCCCAGGTCGCGACCGCCATCTCCTTCTCGTCAAGCGGCGCGGGGGTGGCGGTGAGGGTGCAGGCGGGTTTCAACCCGCCCCTGCGCTGTCGGGCAGCAGTACGGCCAGCTCTCGCCCCAGCGTCTCCGCGGCGTTTGCCTCGACGGCCTGCGACCACCGAATCGAGGTCCACGGCCACCGCCAGGTCGCGGCTCAGCGAGTACAGCGCCGCCGTCTCGCGCTCGCGGCTGCGCGTGGCCTCGACCTGCTCCTGGAGCCGCGCGGCCAGGCCGCTGATCAGCAAGCCCACGATCAGCAGCCCGGCAAAGGTCGCCAGGTACTCCACCTGCGAGACCGCCAGCGTCAGGTAGGGAGGCACGAAGAAAAAGTCGAACACCAGCACGCTGAGGACGGCGGCCAAGACGGCGGGGCCGCGCCCCAGGTAGAGCGCAGCCAGGACGACCACCAGCAGGTAGATCATGACCAGGTTGGTCGGCGCCAGGAAGCGGTGCACCACGCTGCCCAATAGGCTCCCCGCGATCACGAGCAGTGCGGCCAGGAGGTAGCGCCGCCAGGGGGGGTGCGGGCGCCACCCTGCTGCCTCGGAAGGGCGCGCGCTGCCGGCCTCGGCTCCGATCACGTACACGTCGATGGCGCCGGCCGACTGGACGATCTGATCCACCACCGACCCACGAAGAAGCCTGCGCCAGCGCGGCTCGAGCGACCGGCCGACGACGATCTTGGTCACGTTGTGCCGCCGGGCGTATTCGACGGCCGCCTCCGCAACGGAGCCGCCGGCCAGGGTGGCCGTCCGGCCGCCCAGCTCCTCGGCCAGGTGGAGCGTGCGGGCTACCCGATCCTGCTCTGCTTCGGCCAGGATGCGCCGGCCCGGCGTCTCGACGTAGAGGACGGTCCATCCTGCACTCAGCTCACCTGCGAGCCGCCGCCCCGCCCGAACCAGGCGCTCGCTGTTCGGACTCGGGCTGACGCACACGAGCACCTGCTCGCCCGCCGGCCACGGGCCGGGGATCGCGCGCACCTGCATGTAGGCCCGCATCTGCTCGTCCACTCGCTCGGCCGCACGGCGCATCGCCAGCTCGCGCAGGGCGTTCAGATTCCCCGTGCGGAAGAACTCGCGGATGGCATGGGCCGACTGCTCGGGGACGTAGACCTTGCCTTCCTCCAGCCGGTTCCGCAGCTCAGCGGGTGGCAGGTCGACCAATTCCAGGTCCGCTGCTTCGTCGAGCACCCGATCCGGGATCGTCTCGCGCACGCGGACGCCCGTGATCTGGGCGACGACGTCGTTCAGGCTCTCCAGGTGCTGTACGTTGAGCGTGGTGTAGACGTCGATCCCGGCAGCCAGGAGCTCTTCCACGTCCTGGTAGCGTTTGGGGTGGCGAAGCCCGGGCGCGTTGGTGTGGGCCAGCTCGTCGACCAGCGCCAGCGCGGGACGGCGGGCCAAGACCGCGTCCAGGTTCAGCTCGGTCAGCAGGTGCCCCCGGTATTCCACCTGTTGCCGGGCAAGCACTTCCAGCCCGGCCAGCATGGCCTCGGTCTCGAGCCGGCCGTGAGTCTCAACATAAGCAGCCACCACATCCACGCCCTCAGCCAGGCGTTGGTGCGCGGCTTCCAGCATGGCATAGGTCTTGCCGACCCCGGCGGCATAGCCGAGAAAGATCTTGAGCCGTCCTCGGGTCTTCTGCCGCTCGTCTGCCTGGACGTGGGACAGCAGCTCGTCTGGACTGGGACGCTGGGGCGATCGCCGCTCGCTCATCGCCTGCTATTGTACCGCATCCAGTGCCAGGTTCAAGTCCAGGACATGAACGCGGGGCTCCCCCAGGACGCCGAGCTGCCGGCCGGTTGTGTACCGCCGGATCAGAGCCTCGACATCCTCCACGGACATTCCCCGCTCCCGCGCCACGCGGGGCGCCTGGTACAGCGCCGCAGCCAGGCTGATGTGCGGGTCCAGCCCGCTGGCAGAGGCGGTGACCAGGTCGACGGGAATCGGGCGGGCGTTGCCCGGATCAGCCGCCCGAAGGGCAGCGACACGCGCCCGCACCGCTTCTGCCAGGGATGGGTTGCTCGGGCCCAGGTTCGAGCCGGCAGAGGCGGCTGCGTTGTATGGGAAGGGGATCGTGGCCGAAGGGCGCCCCCAGAAGTAGCCGGGGTCGTCGAACGGCTGGAAGGCCTGGCCGATCAGCTCTGAGCCGACGATCTGCCCCTCCCGGACGGCCAGGCTGCCGTTGGCTTGGTGTGGAAAGGCCCACTGGGCGATGCCCGTGACCAGCAGTGGGTAGGCAACGCCGGTGAGCAGCGTCAGCAGGAGCAGGAGGACGACCGCCGGCCGGAGGTCCCTGAGCAGGTTCATTCGCACCGTTTCCCTCCTTACACCAGCCGCAGGGCCACCAGTAGCATGTCGATCAGCTTGATGCCGATGAACGGAGCCACCAGCCCACCCAGGCCATAGATCATCAGGTTGTGTCGCAGGAGCCGGGCCGCGCCCAGTGCACGGTACGGCACGCCGCGCAGCGCCAGCGGGATCAGGACAACGATGATCAGCGCGTTAAAGATGACGGCCGATAGGATCGCGCTGTGTGCGCTCGCCAACCGCATGAAGTTGAGGGCCCCCAGCGCCGGGTACGTCGAGGCAAACGCCGCCGGGATGATGGCAAAGTACTTGGCCACGTCGTTGGCGATGCTGAACGTGGTCAGCGCCCCACGCGTCATCAGGAGTTGCTTGCCGATCTCCACGATCTCGATCAGCTTGGTCGGATTGCTGTCCAGGTCGATCATGTTGGCCGCTTCGCGGGCCGGCTGCGTGCCAGAGTTCATCGCGACGGCGACGTCGGCCTGGGCCAGCGCCGGGGCGTCGTTGGTGCCGTCGCCCGTCATGGCTACCAGGCGGCCACCGGCCTGGTACTCCCGGATCAGTCTCAGCTTCGCCTCCGGCGTGGCCTGCGCCAGGAAGTCGTCCACCCCCGCCTCGGCAGCGATGGCCGCTGCGGTGAGGGAGTTGTCGCCCGTGATCATGACCGTCTTGATGCCCATCCGGCGCAACTGGGCGAACCGCTCCTTGATGCCACCCTTGACAATGTCCTTGAGGTGGATCACGCCCAGCGCCCGGCCGTTGCGCGCCACGACCAGGGGCGTCCCGCCGTCGCGCGCGATCCGCTCGACAGTGCCGCGGAGGTCGGCAGGCGCCGCCGTGCCTTCGCACTCGATGAGGGCCAGCATAGCATCCGGTGCCCCTTTGCGGATGCGCAACCCGTCCATGTCCACCCCGCTCATGCGCGTCTGGGCAGTGAACGGGACAAAGCGCATGGCGTCGGCCGTAGGCTCCGCCTGGTCATCTTCGGCGGGCCGGCCCCCGTTCTCTCGCGCGCCCACCCTACGGCCGCGCAGCCCATACTGCTCCTTCACCAGGACCACGATGCTGCGGCCTTCCGGCGTCTCGTCGGCCAGCGAGGCCAGTTGAGACGCTTCGGCCAGCTCTCGCGGCGCGATGCCGCCGACGGGGATCAGCGCCACCGCCTGCCGGTTGCCGAGCGTGATCGTGCCCGTCTTGTCCAGCAGCAGCACGTCCACGTCGCCGGCGGCTTCCACTGCTCGGCCCGACAGCGCAATGACGTTGCGCCGGATCAGGCGGTCCATGCCGGCGATCCCGATGGCCGACAGCAAGCCCCCGATCGTGGTTGGGATCAGGCACACGAGCAGCGCGACGAGCACCGTCACGGTGACCGGGCTGCCGCGGCCGGCGCTTGTCACGGCGTACAGCGAGAAGGGCAACAGCGTCGCACACACGCCAAGAAAGATGATGGTGAAGGCCGCCAGCAGGATGTTCAGTGCTATCTCGTTCGGCGTCTTCTGCCGGCGGGCGCCTTCGACCAGTGCGATCATGCGATCCAGGAAGCCTTCCCCCTGGTTAGCCGTGACTCGCACCACCAACCAGTCGGACAGCAGCCGGGTGCCGCCGGTCACTGCACTGCGGTCACCGCCGGACTCGCGGATGACCGGGGCGCTCTCGCCGGTGACGGCGCTCTCGTCCACCGAGGCGATGCCCTCCACCACCTCTCCGTCGGCAGGTACGATGTCGCCGGCCCGGACCAGGTAGTGGTCCCCCTGGCGCAGGTCGGTGGACGGCACCAGGTCCACTGGGCTGTCGTGCTGGGGACGGCGCAGCTTGCGCGCCTGCGTTTCCTGCCGGGTGCGGCGCAGAGCCTCGGCCTGTGCCTTGCCGCGCCCCTCGGCCAGGGCCTCGGCAAAGTTGGCGAAGAGGACGGTGGCCCACAGGCAGGCAGCCACCGCACCGACAAAGCCGGCCGGCGCCTCGCCGCGGCCCAGGGCGGACTGCAGCCACAGGGCGGTGGTCAGCAGGCTGCCAACCTCGACCACGAACATGACGGGATTCCGGACCATGTGGCGAGGGTCCAGCTTTTGGAAAGCGTCGGCGAGTGCCCGGCGGTACAGCGCCCGGCGGAGCGACGTCCCCCCTGACTCCTGAGATCTGGTCATCATGGCTGTCTCTCGCGATCCTGCGGGCGAAGTGCCCCACCCGACTTGTGCATTGTGCATTCCGCCTTGTGCCTTGTCATTCTGCCTTGTGCATTGTCCTACATTCCCAGCATCAGGTGCTCGACGATCGGGCCAAGCACCAGGGCCGGAACGTAGTTCAGCGCCCCTACAAGGATCACTACGGCGATCAGCCATGCGATGAACATCGGACCATGAGTGGGAAGCGTGCCGGCGCCGGCCGGGCTCTTTTTCTTGGCGGCCAGGCTCCCCGCCAATGCCAGGGTCGGGATCGCCAGCCAGAAGCGGCCGGCCAACATCGCCAGCCCTCCGGTGATGTGGTAGAACGGGTTGTCCGCGCTGAGCCCGGCAAAGGCGCTGCCGTTGTTGTTGCTCAGCGACGAATAGGCGTACAGCACCTCGCTGAAGCCGTGCGGCCCGGGGTTGAAGATGGCCGCCCGGCCCGGCCCGGTGACCACTGCCATCGCGGTCAGGCCAAGCACCAGGAGCGGTGTGATCAGGATGAGTAGAGAGGCCATCTTGATCTCGTACGCCTCGATCTTCTTTCCCAGGTACTCGGGCGTGCGACCCACCATCAAGCCGGCGACGAATACGGCGACGATGACAAAGGCCAGCATCCCGTACAACCCTGAGCCCACTCCGCCAAAGATCACCTCGCCGAGCTGCATCAGGATGAGCGCCCCGAACCCGCCCAGCGGCGTGTAAGAGTCGTGCATCGAGTTGACGGAGCCGTTCGAGGCGGCGGTCGTGGCAGTCGCCCACAGCGCGGAGCCGGCAATGCCGAAGCGCATCTCCTTTCCTTCCATGTTGCCGCCTGGCTGCGTGCTGCTTCCGGCCTGGTCGACGCCGAGCCCTGCGAGAGCAGGGTTGCCCTTCTGCTCGGAAGCCACGACAAGGGCTAGAACGCCCGCAAAGACGAGGCCCATTGCTGCCAGCACGGCCCATCCCTGGCGCGTGTCGCCGACCATCTTGCCAAAGGTGTAGCACAGCGCCGCCGGGAGGGCGAGGATGGCCAACATCTGGAGGAGATTGGTGATGGGTGTCGGGTTCTCGAAAGGATGCGCAGAGTTGGCGCCGAAGAAACCGCCTCCGTTTGTTCCGAGCTGCTTGATGGCGATCTGCGACGCGGCCGGCCCAAGCGCCAGCACCTGGCTGGTCACGGCGCTGCCCTGGTCGTCGGCCGTCCCCTGGAGCAGCGGCACCGCCCGCGAGGCCGAGAGGGTCTGCACCGTGCCCTGAGACACGAGCAGCAGGGCCAACACGAGAGACAGCGGCAGCAGGATGTAGAGCGTCGTCCGCGTCAGATCAACCCAGAAGTTGCCGATGGTGCGGGCAGAGTGGCGCGCCAGGCCGCGGACTAGTGCCACCAGGACCGCCATGCCGGCGGCAGCGGAGCAAAAGTTCTGCACCGTCAGCCCCACCATCTGCGTGAGTGGGCTCATCGTCGTTTCTCCGCTGTAGCTCTGCCAGTTGGTGTTGCTGGCAAAGCTGGCCGCGGTATTGAATGCCAGTCCGGGGGAAACGGACGCCAGCCCGGCAGGGTTGAGCGGCAGCCCACCCTGCAGCCGCTGGAGTAGGTAGAGCAGTGCCATGCCGGCGCCGCTGAACAGCAGCAGGGCACCGGCGTAGCGCTTCCAATCCATCTCCTTCTCGGGACATACGCCTGCCAGCCGGTACATCGCGCGCTCCGCCGGCCCGAAGACGCGTGCCAAGACGATGGGCTCTCCCTGGTAGACGCGGGCCATGTAGGCGCCGAGGGGCTTGACCAGGAGAAGCAGCAGGAGCAGGTAGACCCCGACCTGGACGAGCGCTGCCGCGGACATCAGAACGCCTCCGGCTTCAGCAGGGCGACGAGCAGGTACACGAAGAGGGCCAGGACGATCAACCCTGCAATCAGGTACAGCGCATTCACCTTGCCCCTCCCATGAGCCGCTCGCAGAGCGCGAGCAAGCCGGTAGAAAGTGCAAAGAAGGCGACTGCCAGTGCGATGTAGACAAGGTCCATGCCCATGCTTCCCCTATGCTGCACAAGAGTGCGATGGCTCGATGACCATCGCATGCACATTGTACCGTAGATTGGCTCAGTTGCGCGTCAAGGCCGGCGCCGCATTGCTCAAGCTCTGGTCAACACGCGTCTTGACGCTTTCTTGACACGATTGCCCGTCGTTGAGCCTTTCTTGATTCGATTCGAGATATACTGTCCGGGCGATACTGAGCTTGACGAGCCCGTCTTGAGGCGCCGTAGATCTCTGCATTCAGCCGGGTGCCTGCTGCCAGGTGCCTCGGTCGGGCATGTATCAGGACCGAGAGGTAAAAGCATTATGGCTACCATCAAATTGGAAGCAAAAGAACGGCACGACCGTCGTGAGCATGGAGGCCGAGTACACGCCGCCCCGCTCGTGGCGCACCTGGCTGATCGGCCGGCCGCTGGCGACCGCCGATGCGCCCCACCAGACGATCGGCAAGATCGTCGGGCTGGCCGTGTTCGCCTCCGATGCGCTGTCCTCCACGGCCTACGCCACGCAGGAAATCCTGGTCATCCTGGCCGTCGGCCGGCACGGCGGCCTTCGGCTATGCCTTTCCCCATCTCGCTGGCCATCGTCGCGCTGCTGGCCATCGTCACCCTCTCCTATGAGCAGACGATCCACGCCTATCCGGGCGGCGGCGGCGCGTACATCGTCGCCCGCGACAACCTGGGCGAACTGCCGGCGCAGATCGCCGGCGCGGCCCTGCTGACCGACTACATCCTGACCGTGGCCGTGTCGATCTCCTCCGGCGTCGCCCAGATCGCCTCGGCCTTTCCCGGCGCTGTACGCCTACCGGGTCTGGATCGCCGTGGGCCTGGTGCTGTTCGTCATGCTCATCAACCTGCGGGGCGTCAAGGAATCGGGCGCGGTCTTTGCCCTGCCCACCTACTTCTTCCTGGTCATGATGTTCCTGACGGTCGGCGTCGGCTTGGTCCGCTACCTGACCGGCACGCTGGGCACGGTCGTCGACCCGCCGCCATGGAGACGCTGCACGACGGCGCAGGCGATTGCGCTGTTCCTGATCCTGCGCGCCTTTTCCAGCGGCACGACGGCCCTGACCGGCGTGGAGGCCATCTCCAACGGCATCACCGCCTTCAAGGAGCCGCGCAGCCGCAACGCCGGCATCACGCTGATCTGGATGTCGGCCATCCTGGGCACGCTGTTCCTGGGCATCACGCTTCCTGGCCGGGCAGATCGGCGCGTCCCCTCCGAAGCGGAGACGGTCATCTCGCAGCTGGCCCGGACGGCCTACGGCGGGCGGGGCCTGCTCTACCTGGCGACCATCGCCGGCACCACGCTCATCCTGATCATGGCGGCCAACACCTCCTTTGCCGACTTCCCGCGCCTGAGCGCCCTGCACGCCGGCGACGGCTTCCTGCCGCGCCAGCTCACCTACCGCGGCAGCCGGCTGGTCTACTCCCGGGGCATCGTCGCTGCTGGCCGTGATCGCCTGCCTGCTGATCATCGTGTTCCAGCGCCAGCGTCACCGCGCTGATCCCGCTGTACGCCATCGGCGTCTTCCTCTCCTTCACGCTGTCGCAGGCCGGCATGGCGCGCCGCTGGTGGAAGATCGGCCACCTGGCGCCCGGCCAGGAGATCAAGGAACGCGGCTCGACGCTGCGCTACGAGCGCGGCTGGCAGCTCAAGATGGTCATCAACGGCTTTGGCGCCGTCTGCACCGCGGTCGTGATGTTCGTCTTTGCCGTCACCAAGTTCAGGGACGGCGCCTGGATCGTCGTGATCCTGATCGCCGACGCTGGTGTTCGTCTTCTTCACGATCCACCACCACTACCGGAACCTGGCGGCGCGACCTGTCGCTGGAGAACTACTGGGCAGAGCCGCCGGCGACGACGCGCCACCGGGTGATCCTGCCGATCAGCGGCGTGCACCAGGGCACGCTGAAGGCGCTGCGCTACGCGCGCGTGCTGTCGGACGACGTCACCGCCGTCCATGTCTCGATGGACTCGGCCGAGGCCGACAAGATCAAGGACAAATGGGAGACCTGGGGCGAGGGGGTGCGGCTGGTGATCCTCGACTCGCCCTACCGGCTGCTGCTGGAGCCGCTGCTGGAGTACATCGAGAAGCTGGCCAGCCAGAGGCAGCCCAACGAGCTGATCACCATCGTCGTGCCGCAGTTCGTGCCGCGCCGCTGGTGGCACAACCTGCTGCACACCCAGGCGGCGCTCATGCTGCGCATGGCGCTCCTGTTCAAGCCGGGCATCACCGTCACGGACGTGCCGTACCAGGTGCGGTAAGGGACTCGCTTCTGCGCTTTCAGGACGGCCCGTCTTCTCCAGCCCTCGCGCGCATCTTTTCGCCCTCCTCGCTGTTATACACTGTGTTGGGTATTCGATCATCCGCTGAGGAGGAATCATGAAGAAAGTCATCGTCGTGACCGACAGCACGGCCGGGCTGCCGTCTGATCTGGCCGCCCAGGCCGGGCTGCGTGTCATCCCCCTTTGGGTGCATTTTGGGGAGACGCAGTACCGCGACGGCGTGGACATCACGACCGAGCAGTTCTACCCGATGCTTGCCAAGGCCAAGAAGCTGCCCACCACCTCGCAGCCTTCCGCAGGCGAGTTCCTGCAGTTCTACCGCAGCCTGACCGGGGAGGCGGAAGCGATCGTCTCGATCCACATCTCGGCAGAGCTGAGCGGCACGGTGGCCTCGGCCCTGGCTGCCCGGCAGATGTTCGACGACGTGCCGGTGCATGTCGTCGACGCGCGCTCGACTTCGATGGGGCTGGGGCTGATTGCGCTGGCCGCGGCCCGCGCTGC
>CAVPBH010000007.1:0-38819 GCA_963701775.1 uncultured Chloroflexia bacterium | reverse complement strand
CGTCGCCAGCCGGCACTTGGCATGCGCTTGCGCGTGTGCTACAATGGCGCTGCAGCTCAGAAGAAGAAGCTCGTTGCCGAGACAGACCGGGTAAAATCGGCTCCGGCGCGGCAGGACTCCCCGTTATTTATGGCTGGGGGCAATCGCCCGGTCCAGCAGGACAATATCGTTGGAGGTAGCCCGTGGCAGCCAGCAGGTCAACGAAGGACATGACCCCGAGCAGTTCGATGACTTTGTCCTCGCTGAGTACCCCTACTTTATCGCGGTCAACTACCGGCGAATGCTGGACGCTGCAGACTGGCAGACGCGCACTCGCACAGCCCTGTACGTCTTTTAGTTGGCCTGCCGCATTACCCTTGAGCTGCTGACCAGTACCTCCTGCACGATGTCGATGAGATCTCCTCTCCCGATCTGAACGTCATGCTTCGCGCCAAGTTGAAGGAGGCCAGCCTTGGGGCCTGGAAGGAACTTTTCTTCCTGTCAGTCGTCTTATGAGACCGCCAGAACTGTTTTTCATTCCGGAGCTGTAACTTGTATTGGGACGCCACCGGGGTCACCCGAAACGCCGCGCCGGGGTGCGCGCTGCCTTTGAAGCGCTGGTTACCAAGCGCAACAAACTCGCCCACTACCGCCTAGTGCCCAGTGGCGAGGAGGAGTGGGCGGAGCTTGGGGGCGAAGTGCTGCCGCTGTGAGGGAAGTCCTGGCGCGATTCTGTTTTTTTATTGCCAGACTACAACCTCGGTCCGCATCGTGGGCTGCCCGAGGCGATGATACCGAACTCGGGTGCTACACCGGCAAACGGATCACCGCCGGCGGGTGAGACTGGTTGGGAGCAGCGAGCCGCGCTGGCTGCTTCTACTTGCTCAAGAGGGAGGGCCAATCACTGCTTCGGGATGCACCCCCTGCTCATACTCTGGGCAGGGACGCAGAGCACTCTCCGGCGGGGCGCGGAGGGCACGATGCGGCGGTGTACGACAAGGCGAATTGCCGACCGTTACCTATATCGCAAGGCCGTTTCCCGCCCAGGAGGTCAAGCGGCGGGGATCCGGCACTGGTTGAAGAGCTGCAGCAGATGCCGAATCCGTCCAGGAACAGATACTGGCCGGCAAGAAAATGCGCCTATCGTGGGAGGCGGTGCGGTATGGACGGCGGATCTGACCAATGAGCGGATGGGAGCCGCGCAGGGCA
Organism: uncultured Chloroflexia bacterium; assembly: GCA_963701775.1. Taxonomy (GTDB): domain Bacteria; phylum Chloroflexota; class Anaerolineae; order JAAYZQ01; family JAAYZQ01; genus DAOQVR01. The sequence goes on along the minus strand of CAVPBH010000007.1, from coordinate 37,631 downwards.
AGTACCAGCGGGAGCTGTACCTGCAGCGGAACGAGATGCTCCGGAGTTCCGAGAAGTTCCTGGCATCCGACAAAGACCTGCTTCGTGCTCACCGGCGCCGGGCATGGGCGAATTGCAATTTCCTTTTATCGCTGGCCGACGAGGTTTCCGAAGACGAACGCACCGCGCTGCTCATGTATAACGCAGCGACGCTTGCTCCGCGCGCACTCTCTCATGAGGATGGTCTGCGACGACCTGAACGGCTACCTGATACCATGGACGGTGATAATGTTGATCCGCTGCGCGAGCTGGAGGAGCGCGAGGAAATGGCCGGCAAGACGTGATCGTCGTGCTAGATATCCATAAACGGAGAACCAGTATGGCGGCGAGCTACTGCGCAGATCAACGGCTGGGTGCGCAAGAGCCAGGCCCCCTGGCTGAAGGTGGTGATCAGCTGCCGCTCGGAGGCGTGGCCCACCCTCAAGGGAAGGATGAAGCTGGCCGAGGATCGGTACTACCGCGCAACCGCGCACAGACCAACTCCAGGTGGAGCTGGAGGAGTTCACGGTCTCGCTCGTGCCTTTCCAGAAACAGGAACTCCCGCTCGTATACGCCGAGTACCAGATAGCGCACGACCTGAAAACCGAATACGAAGACCTGGACCCGACGGTCCGGAACGCATCGCGTAATCCATTGGTGCTGCGCCTGATGGCGAAGATCCATCGTGGCAAGGCGATCCCCGACAACGGGGATACGGATGCGCATTCATGCCGGATTATGTGGCGGCGATGATCGAGAGTAAGGAGGTGCAACAGGAGGATTGCGATCTCCTTCGAGCGAGATCGTACCGCTCATGCTCTCCGATGGCACTTATAGCAACCCGGCAGACGGCTGAAGCCCTTCACGACGCAGGGCCTGGAACCCAGGGCGTGTGTGGGAGATGATCCACAGCGACGATGACCTGGACGGCGAGCCGGTCGATGCCCATACCGCCGGCTAACAGTTACCGATCTGATCATGGAGCAGGCAACTCCGACGAGCTACGAAGTCGCATTCCCGGTAGAGCATTTCTGCGATACTTTGGCGGAAGGCGACTCTTCACGGCCTGCGCTCGGCCTCGAGCCAGACTGGTTTCTACGGGAGGGCGATTGCTGCTCTGGCGAACCATCTCTTCCTGTGGGGCGTGCTGGTCAAGGCATTGGTTACGCGCGAGCTCGGGGCCGGGAACAAGGCACTCTTTGTGAGCCTCATACCGGGCAGCCGCGAGACCGGCTCCTCAGGACGGTTCTGGTGGCCGCTTTGACCGAGTATGGAGATGAGAAGCCTGACGAAGCCAAGGCTTTGGTGCACGAGCTAGTCGGGGATTTCACGCCGGCTCCGCGTACCCGTTTCGAAGCACTGCGCAGGCTGGTCCGTCCCGCGAAGGACCCAGGAGATGAGCTGCCGATTGAGCGCAGCCTTGCAGTGGAGGCGGCCTGGAGTATCTAAAGATACCTCTTTCCTGCAGAATGTGGCGTCCAACGTCCCCGGCCCTTCGCCTCGCTGCCCGCGGTGAGCATCTTCTACCTCTGGCGCGAGAGGAACCCGACATGCGGACTCAAATGCCCTCGAGAGGAGCTGAGTGAGAGGGTTGTGGACGCTTCGGAACTGCCGGATCCAGCCGTGACCGAGTCGGCGTTGAGGCATCGGCGGTGCCATACTTTGGTCAGGAGCACGAGGATCCAGTAAGGTCCATGGGGAGGCTGTGTCCCTGGGCCGCGGGGCATTCCGCCGCATTCTCCACCTGGAAGGGGGCGAGGAAACCCAGCCGTTGGCCCGCCTAACCGCGGATCCTGGTTACATTCTTTACGCGGGTAGATGTCCGCTGCTGGACATTGTCCTGCGCGTCATGGAAGGATGGGGAGAAGGCATGGGCCAGCACTGCCACGCTGGCCCATGTTTTTCAGCTGACTGCCGATCAGAAGCGGCTGCTGCGCAGCCTGATTCCCCTACCTGGACGGCGACACCGAGGGCTTTGCGGTCGCCGGCCTGCTCCCGCTGTGGAAGACTGGACGATGCGGTGGGACGCTCCGTGGCCGAGATTGTTTTCATCCCCTATGGTGTGAAGGATTTCAACGCGGCTCTGGCCCTGGCCAATAATCTCGCCGACGAGGCCCTCAAGCGGACGCCTCCCCGTCGTGGGTTGCATCCCCTGCGTGGAACCTATGGCAGGCCGCAATGCGGATTCCGGAATCCGGATAGGGAATTCATGGACCTGATGGAGAAAGTGAGCGCCGGCATTCAGAAGGACCCTGCTACTATGGGCAGCCCGCGGCACAGGATACTTACCAGTTCCGATCCGGACAGACACCGTGGTCGCGGGCCTGGGAGCGTGCATCGGGGCAACCTGCACGTTGAGGAGAGATGTTGTCCTCAGGACGTTGTTCTGCACAGCCTGGAGAGAGCGATTTAACGCGGGAACATGGAATATCTGCGGTTGTAGGTTTCGCCCAGGAGCTGAGCGGCCAGTTTGAGGCCGGCATGCCCAAGGCGGTCCTGATGGGCCTGGAGCCCATCATGGGCGTGGACGACGGGTCGGTCCGAAAGCCATCACCAACCTGCTCGTTCGCACTCCGCCGCTCTGACCCAAATCTGATCGACGACTGGCTGAGCCAGGGCGAGTACCCGGAAGAAGTGGTGAAGCGGGCCCTCGCATCCCGACCACAGAGCGCCTTATCAACACGGTGTCTCTGCAGCTTGATCGTCATCATGTATGACCTTTTCGTGCTGGGCCCAAAACCTTTGCGCCGCGAGCTCGCTTGGCTGCTTGGGCCAGGCGTTGGAGCTACCCAACTTTCGGACATGGTGGGCCATAATCGTGAAGGAGCTGGTCGACCTAGTGGTCGGCGAGGTGGTTTTCAAGGTCCCGGAGGACGCTCCGTCGCGAAAGTGGCTGCAGGACGCAGCTCATGGTACTGATCGGAGAGTGTCTGATGCGCCGGCGACGTTCCTCGCCTGCACCCCAGATTGAGGCGCTTCAGCGCGCACGGCGGGAGCTGTCGATCCTGGTGGTGCTAACGGAGCGGCTGGGCATCTGCCTGAGCCTTCTTGCCTCCGTTGGGGCCGATCTATCGAATGTGGTCCCGTGGCGCGCGGCTCGTTACGCCCTTGTGCTCCTGGCTACCTCCCTGCTGGCCGGCATCGCGGTTGCACGCTTCTATGCAACCACAGAGAGCCAATGGCTACCGCTTGAGGTGCAGGACTACCCTTACCAGGTCCCAAGCACCGGGCAGCCGGCGATAGGGCGGCTGAAGGCATATGGAGTGACCGTGCTGGCCCGGCTGGTTCTTATGCAGTATTACCGCCCACGCTCTGCTGCACTGGAAGAATGGAGCAAGCGGTCGCGACCAAGCGCAGACTGACCAAGTCCCGTTCGCGCGCTTTGTGGCCGACGACAACGCTGCTCTGGTGCAGTGCTTGCTTGTGGTGTACGCGCTGCACCGCTATGGGGAGAAAGGCGTGGGGCATGAAGCAGAATACGCTTGGTCCAAATCTGGCTGAGGGGCGGGAGCTTGCGATGGACGACCTGCCGAGCCGGTTCGAGGGACAACCCCTTTCTGCGCGCACTGCGGGAGGCTGATTCGTGGCGGCTGTGGTGGCCGCGGGATGTGGACATTGAGGTCGTGCCCGGCACGCCGGGCACCAGCCCGTCCCCGCTGTGGCGCCTCCGGCACCGACGCTGTTATGGCTGCGTCAGAGATTCGCTTTTCGCCGTTTCTATCGGTGGCAGGAAAGGGCAGCCAACCCTTCTTGGCGCTAACCCCAGGGAATGAAGGAGGCGGAACGTTCCGCCACGCGGGGTAGTCCACACGCTCCAGGCGCGCGCCTGCTTTGCGATGGGCGTTCTGGGGCCGTGCGAGCGCGTTCCAGGAATGGGCTGCGGGCCTGCTCTCATTGCTGGAAGAGTCGCTGATTGGGATTACTTCCTCGTATTCAGTACGGACCGGCTCGTGAGCCTAAGAACCAATTGGTTTCGTGCCGCACACGACCTCGGTCTACGACAAGCTTGCGATCGAGGAGCGGCTGGAACGGCGAGAAAGCAATTGAGAATCGGCGATGGTCGCACGGTAGCACCAGGTGGTTGAGCGCTTGCGGGGCCGGGAGCAGGGTGGGCTCAGCTGACTTTGGCTATCAGCGCCTTCCTGGCCGGTAGGCGAGCCGGATAATCCCGGCCTTCCTGCTTAACTCGACTCCGGCCAATACGCACAGCACCGCGTCCAGCGCATGGTCCTCTTGCTCGCTCAAGGCGGCGTCGTCGGGCAGAACGACCTGTTTCGCCAGGAACCGAAGCACGGCCCGGCGTCCGGCCCGACCCTCCTTGCCCTTGTAGCCCGGGGCCTCGACTCCGTGTGCCGCCAGCGTTGCGGCCGGATAGACCTCGATGGCGCATGGCGAGGTTACCGCTGGGTTCCAGGCCAGCGGGATCGCCTCACCGGTCCTCTCGCGCAGGCCCTGCAGAAGCTTCAGGGCGGCAAGCGCCGTGCGGGCGATCCGGTCGGCGCCGACGTCCAGTGGCTGCTTGCCAAGCCGGCGCTTGATCTCCTTGTCTGTGGTGCGCCGGAAAAGCACGTCTGCCTCCGCCGGTACATAGCGCCCCGCCTCGTGGCCGCAAAGAGCCTGGCCCAGCTCTGCAGGCCAGCCCAGCGGGGCGTCCAGCGCGATCAGGACGGCGGACTGGCCTGCAATCCACTGAGCAACGGTCTCCACGACGGGTTCCTTCTTGGACCCAACGGCCACTTCCTCAATGCGAGCCGCTTGCCCATCATACTGCGCCAGCGCAAGCCCCGTCTTCTCATTGACTGTCGCGCAATCGATCCCTACAATCGTGATAGCCACCTGTACCTTCCTTCCTGCTCCACGGGCAGAGCCTGCAACCGCCGCCTGCTGTGCGGCTCGCGCCGCGCGGTCCCGCCGGCCTCATGGATTCCATTCTACCACACGTCCGCGACAAATGCTGCCGTCCTGAGCGATAGCGCACGAGGATGGGCACGGCTGCCTCCCGCCCTCTACGAACGGCACCACGGACCCTCCGCCCACGCCGGCCTGTCCGCCGTGCTCCCGCGCCCTTCCACCCCTAGCCGGTGCCGATCCTCAGCAAAAGACACCCGATGGCACACCGGTGCGCACGAGGCTATCGGCTGGCCGCTCTCTTGGCATCGCCCGCCACCGGTGCTACAATCCTCCCCGGTTCAGCAAGCTTTTCCGGCGCCGTCGCTCACATAATCGATCCATTCTCGGTTCCTTGGTGGAGGCGAAAATGCACAACGTCAAGCCCTGGGTCAACGGCCCCCTCGAGCTCGTCCGCCACGCCGAAGGCCATCTCAAAGGTGGTTCCGGCACCGACGAGCGCCTTGCCTTCATCTGCAGACCCTTACGGCTCTGGCGCGTGAGGAAGAGATGACCACCGACCTCGGCCAACCCATCGCCTACGGCCGCACGGCAGAAATCTATGCCTGGACCGGAGGCAAGCTTCTGAAGCTCTTCTACGGCTGGTTCGACCCCGAGAGCATCGACTACGAGGCGCGGATCGCGCGGGCCGTGCACGCCTCGGGACTGCCCGTCCCGGCGGTGGGCGAGATTCTCCGCGTGGGCGATCGCACCGGCCTCATCTACCAGCGCATCGACGGCAGCCCCATGACCGGCCTGCTCTTCAAAAAGCCATGGACCGCTCTCCGGCATGCCCGGCGGATGGCCGAGCTTCACGCCCAGATGCACGCCGGCGCCGCCGGGCCGGATTTCCCCACCCAGCGGCAGAGGCTGATCGACAAGATAGGGCAGGCAAAGGCGCTGCCGGATACCCTCCGGGCCGGCGTGCGGGCGGCGCTGGACGGGCTGCCGGGCGGTGACCGCCTGTGCCACGGCGACTTTCACCCGGGCAACATCCTGGTCACCCGGCAGGGCGAGACCGTGATCGACTGGATGGACGCGTCGCGCGGCAACCCGCTGGCCGATGTGGCCCGCACCACGCTGCTGGTGCTGGGGGCGGCAGAGACGGGACAGGTGGCGAGCGCGCCCGCGAAAGCCTTCGTCCGCGCCTTTCACGGCGCGTACCTCCGCCGCTACTTCAGGCTGCGGCCCGGCGGAGAGGACGAATACCGCCGCTGGCTGCCGGTCGTCGCTGCCGCGCGGCTGAGCGAGGAGGTGCCCGGATGGGATGCCTGGCTGGTCGGGTTGGCGGGGAGGGCCCGATGAGCCGCCCGGCCGCCGTCACTTGCCTGCTGCTCTGCCTGCTCGTCCTTGCCTCCTGCGGTCACGCGGCGGCGCCTACACAGGTGGTGCTGCAGCCAACCGGCACGCCTGTCCCGGCAGCGAGCGCTACTCCGGCACCAACCCGGACGCCCACGCTGGCTGCGACGCCCCTGCCTCCCACGCCTCTCCCAAGCCCAACCGCCACCGCCGTGCCGCCTACCGCGCCGCCCACCCTCACACCGTCGGCAGTGCCGAGCATGGCTCCGGTCGAGGTGCAGACCCGGACGCGCCCGCAGGACGGCGCGGTCATGGTGCTCGTCCCCGAGGGTACGTTCGCCATGGGCTCGGCAGATCGAGCGGCCGGCGCGATGCCCGACGAAAAGCCGCAGCACGCGATCTACCTCGACGCCTTCTGGATCGACCAGGCGGAGGTCACCGTGGCGCAGTTCCGCGCCTTTGTCCTGGACTCGGGCTATCTGACCACCGCCGAGAAGCAGGGCTGGGCGTACGCCCGGGTAGAGGGCAGCGGCGAGTGGCAGAAGGTGGCCGGGGCAGGCTGGCAGCATCCCTCCGGGCCGGGGAGCAGCGCCGAGGACACCCATCCCGTCGTGCAGGTCTCATGGTTCGACGCAGCCGCCTACTGCGCCTGGGCCGGTGCCGGCCTGCCGGCAGAGGCCCAGTGGGAAAAGGCGGCGCGCGGCACCGACGCGCGGATCTACCCCTGGGGGAACGAGTTCGACGGCACGCGGGTGAACTACTGCGATGCAAGCTGTGCCGGCGGGGACCAGGCCTTCGACGACGGCTACGCCACCACCGCCCCGGTGGGCAGCTACCCGGCGGGCGCCGGCCCCTACGGCGCGCTGGACATGGCCGGGAACGTCTGGGAGTGGACCGCCGAGCGCTACGACGCAGGCTACTACGATCGCTCGCCTTCCGAGAACCCCACCGGGCCGCCCACGGGCTACTCGCGCGTGCTGCGCGGGGATCCTGGAACCACGACCGGTCGGGCATGCGCACGGCCTGCCGGCTGGAAAGCCCCCCGGCGAACACGGTGGACAACTTTGGGTTCCGGTGCGCGATGCCATAGCGGCGGGCACAGGTCCCTACATCACAAGAAACACCAGGAGGCACACCCCGGGAAAGTGGGAAAGTGGGAAAGTAACCCCCCTCCCTTTCGCGTCTTTCGCGTTTCTTTCGCGCGTTTCGTGGTCCAAGCCCTTCCGTGGTCCAACCCCTTCTGGCCCGGCGCCCCCCCCACGTCACTCACACGTCCAGCGGCTCCTCAATCGCCCGCAGGACCTCCTCGGCGCGGTACACCCGGTTGCGCGCCTGGCCCGTGACCTCCCGCAGCATGCCCAAATCGACCAGTTGGTCCACGTACCTCTGAGCCGTGGAAAAGTTCACCCCAACTCCAGCCTCTACCTGCCGCACGCTCAGGACCGGCTGGGCAAACAGCAGGTCCACTGCCTGCAGCAGGCGCGCCGGGACCCTGGCCCCCTGCAGCCGGTCGCGATACAGCTCACGCAGATCCTGCAGCCGGCCAACCCGGGCAACCCCATCCCGCGACTGGAGGGCCACCGCGCGAAGGAAGAACACCAGCCAATCTTCCCACTGCCCACGTTGGCTGACGGCCAACAGAAGGTCGTAGTAGGTCTGCCGGTGGGCCTCAAAGTACGCGCTCAGATGCAGGAGCGGCTCGGGCAGCAGTTCCCATGCGCACAGCAGCAGCGTGGTGAGCAGCCGCCCGATTCGGCCGTTGCCGTCCAGGAACGGGTGAATCGCCTCGAACTGGTAGTGGATCAGCCCCAGCGATACCAACCGCGGCAGCATCGAAGGAGCGTGCAAAAAGCGCTCGAAGGAATCCAGCGCCTCCTCCATCTCCGGGACGGGCGGTGGGACGTACGGCGCGTTTTCCGGCGTGGAACCGGGAGGCCCGATCCAGTTCTGGAGGCGCCGGAACTCGCCGGGGGTCTGGCGCTCGCCCCACACCCCCTCCATCAGTACGGCGTGGATCTCGCGGATAAGCCTCAGGCTCAGCGGCAAGCTCGCCAGCCGCTCCAGGCCATGCTCCAGCGCTCGCACGTAGTTGTACACCTCGCGCACGTCGGGCGTTGGCTCGGACAGCGCCGGTTGCACCGCCTCGTAGGCATACAGCTCCGACAGCGAAGCCTGCGTGCCCTCGATCCGTGAGGAGAGCACCGCCTCACGGCGCACGAAGGGCCGGATGAGCAGGTGAGGGTTGGGCAGGGCTCGGCCAAGGCCTGCCAGCTCGCCCAACGCCCGGTCGGCCTCCGAAAGGGCGGCCACCAGGGTCTCTGTCCATGGGAAAGCAGGCGGAAGGGGATTGGGCACAAAGGCCCAGAACCCCGCAGGTGTGCGCACTGCGCGCCCGGACGGGCTGTCACGGAAAAGCTCAGCCTTCATGGGCAGCACCTCCAATCGCCGTGCCCTTATTTGCACCAACGCACATAGAGCGCGAACATGTTATCATATTGTGTCAGAAACGCAAATAACGAGCCCGGGTAGAAACCCCGGAGCACACCCCCCGGGAAAGTGGGAAAGTGGAAAGCCGCGCCCGCGCAAACAGACCCTAAGGGTCTAAAAGACCCTTGGGTCTGCCCGTTGACCTATCGCTCCAAAGTGTGCCATAATAGAGAGGGAAGCGTAGTGACAAGCCCTTGCGTCGAGTCCACGACCGGCACGCCCGCACCGGTGCCGTGTCGCCACCTCGCAGGAACGCGGCCCTATCGCGTACAGGAGGTATTCAGGATGAGGGTGCTCTTTGTCGGCGGAACCGGCGTAATCAGCTCGGCCTGCTCGCGCCTCGCAGTAGAGCGCGGGATCGACCTCTATCTCTTCAATCGAGGCCAGACCGAGCGCCCCGTCCCCCAGGGAGCACGGGTCCTGCTCGGCGACATCCGCGACAGGGCTTCGGTGGAGCGCGCCTTGGGCGGCCTATCCTTTGATGTGGTCGTCAACTGGATCAACTTCACCCCGGACCAGGTGGAGCGCGACATCGACCTATTCCGAGATCGCACGCAGCAGTATGTCTTCATCAGCTCGGCCACCGTGTACCAGAAGCCCATCCCCGGCCTGCCCATCCGCGAGTCGACGCCTCTGGGCAACCCCTTCTGGGCGTATGCGCGCGGCAAGATCGAGTGCGAAGAGCGGCTGATGCGGGCCTACCGCGAGAGCAGCTTCCCCGGGACGATCGTGCGGCCCTCGCACACCTACGACAGGACCAAGGTCCCCCTCCTCGGCCACTACACCGATCTCGACCGCATGCGCAAAGGGAAGAAGGTCATGGTCCATGGCGATGGAACCTCCCTCTGGGTCCTGACGCACCACACGGACTTTGCACGGGGGTTCGTTGGGCTCTTGGGCAGCCGGCAGGCCATCGGACAGGCGTTCCACATCACCTCCGACGAGGTGCTGACGTGGAATCAGATCTATACAACCCTGGCGCACGCCGCAGGCGTCGAGCCGCACATCGTGCACGTGCCGTCGGACGTGATCGCTGCATTCGATCCCGAGATGGGAGCCGGCCTGCTCGGCGACAAGACGCACAGCGTCATCTTTGACAACACCAAGATCAAGCGCCTCGTCCCCGGCTTTGCGGCAACCATCCCCTTCTCGGCAGGCGCCGAGGAGATCGTCGCCTGGTACGACGCCGATCCTGCGCGCCGGGTCGTGGATCAGCCGGCAAGCGATCTGATGGAACGGGTGATCGCCGCCCAAGAGGCCATTTCCTCACCTGCCCCGGCACACATGACCCTAAGGGTCTCGAAGACCCTTAGGGTCTGCCCGGTAGCCCCCCGGCCTTCGCCTTGGCCTTCATCCCAAACAGCACCCGCAGCGCATCAAGATACCTGGGCGTCTTGGCGCCCTTGCAGTGCGGCTTCTCGCACGGCCGCCGCCCTCCTGCCGCGCAGCGCGTGGGGCGCCAGCCGGATCAACCCGGCAATCAGGAACGTCGCCGGGATAGAGGCCGCGGTCACCAGCGCGAACTTGGCCAAGGGCGGCAGGGCCACCGTCAGCAGTGGCGCCTGGAACCCGATCACGACGAACACGTGGATGACGTAGGCCGTGTACTGCCCCTCCGCCAGCCACTTGAGCAGGCGGGTCTGCACATTCGCCCTCTCGCGGAAGAGGACGGTCAGCCCGATGCACATGCTGGCGCACAGCAGCGACTCCCACCAGATCTCGATCACGTCGGCCGCGGTCTGGCTGAGGCCAAGGAACCTCCCCAGCCCCAGGTCGTAGGCGTAGCACGCCGCCGCCAGGAAGAGGCCGACCCCCAGCCACGCCATGCCGGCCCGGGTGGGGAACCGCGTGACCCACTGCTGCCGGTACGCCACCGCGCCGAGGACAAAGAGGCTGAGGTCGCGGGGGACGTCGGCCCAGGCCACCTTCAGGAATCCCAGGATGTAGCTCCAGCGGTCTACCGGGTACCAGATGCGCACCACGCCCGACACGAAGCCGAGCACCAGCGCAAAGGCCACGATCGCCCACCAGCGGGGCACCGCCGCTAGCTTCTTTGGAGCGCCGCCGCGGCCGGGGCGGGCCATGCGCCACACGGCATACACCAGGCTGTAGACCAGCAGGTGCTGGACGAACCACATGTGGCCCGCCTCGATCGGCCACGCCGAGCCCAGCTTGCCGTCGTGCGCGCCAAAGACAAAGACGCCGAGCAGCACAAAGACCAGGGATATGGCGAGCATCGGAATCCCCAGCCGGACCAGCCGGTTCTTGATAAAGGCCTTCGGCCCGATCCGGTCGCACGACAGCACCGTGAAGTAGCCGGCGATCATGAAGAAGAGGCTCATCCCGAAGGAGCGGTTCACCGTGAAGAAGGCGTCCAGCCCCTGGGCGCGCACCGCCTCCCCGACCGGCCACATGCCCCCCGTTGGTCCATACGGCATCGCGGCGTGGTGGGCGATCACCAGCATCATGGCGATCACCCGCAGATTGTCGAAGAAGTAGAACCGTTGCTTTTCCGCCATCGTGTCCTCCTTTTTTCCTCCCCAGACCCTAAGGGTTTTGGAAACCCTTAGGGTCTCACGACCGTCTCCACCAGGCTCTCCATGTCCGCCCCCTTCACCAGGAACGCATCCACCCCGGACCGGCCGGCTTTCTGCCGGGCCGCCTCGTACCCGTGTACCGTCAGCGCGATCACCCGGCAGGAGGGATCGCCGGCCTTGATCTGCCGCGCCGCCTCGTAGCCGTCCAGCACCGGCATCTCCAGGTCCATCAGCACCACCTCGGGCCGCAGGGCCTGCGCCAGGCGGATCGCTTCCCGGCCGTCTGCTGCCTCGCCCACGATCTCGATCGGGCCGGCCAGCTCCAGCAGGGTGCGCAGCTCCCGGCGCACGTGCGGGCTGTCGTCGGCGATCAGCACCCGCCGCCTGGTCAGGCCCACCCCTCTCGCGCTCTCATCCACCATTGCCCGGCACCTCCCTCTGCTTGCCCCCACTATACAAGAGTCCCACCCGGCGCGCATCGGGCGCCGGATGGGACTTTGGCGGGCAGCCAGGCGGATTCCTCTCTCCCACTGCGGACGGAGGCCCTCCGTCTGCGGTCCTACGACCGGGGGACCAGAACCCGCTTCGCGCGTAGCCGCCTCGGCAGAGACCGGCGCCCGGCGGCCAACGAAAGCTCCGATTCGGCGGCGGCCCGTAGCCCCGCGCCTCGGCAGAGACCGGCGCCCGGCGGGCCAAACGCGCTGAAGCGCCTTGCCTCCGCTCGAACCCGCTTCAGCGGGTTTCCGATAGCAGCCGCCGAATTCATTCGGCGGCGGCCCTCTACGACTCTACGACTACGGCCGGCGAACTACGACTCTACGACTACGGCCGGCGGACTTCGACTCTGCGACTACGGCCGGCGGCCCTACGACTCTGCGACTACGGCCGGCGAACTACGACTCTACGACTACGACCGGGGGACTATTGGCTGCGGGGTGGGCGCAGTTGGGCGATCAGCGAGCGCAGCCGGCCGAGGGCGCTGCCCGTCATCTCTTGCAGGCGGTCGAGCTGCTCGGGCACGCGCGCCGGATCGCGCTCCAGCAGCAGGCGGGCCGAGTGGCTGGTGTAGGTGATGCCAAAGATCGTCTGGCTCACCGAGTCGTGCAGCTCCCGCGCCAGGCGATTGCGCTCGCGCGCCGCGGCCAGCTCCTCGGCCTGGGCGGCGTGCTCCTGCAGCCTCTGGTGGGCCTGCTGCAGCTCTTCCAGCAGGCGTTGGCTTTCGGCCTGGCCGGCCTGCGTCCGCGCATACAGCAGGTCATACGACACCAGGAAGGCACCGCCCGCCATCATGACCAGGCTGAGCCCGATCCCCTCCGCCCACCCCATCCCGGCGACCAGCGTGCCGCCGAGCAGCACGGCCAAGAGGCCCATCCAGGCCAGGGCCGCCCGCCGCGAAAAGGCGTGCAGCGCCTGCACGGCGAGGGGAAGGTAGAGGGAGCAGGAGTTGTCCAGGAAGGGGCGCAGGTTGGTCAGAACCAAGAGCAGCGCGACCTGCAGTGGAAAGTAGAGGTACCGGTACCGGCGCGCGCGCCGGGAGAAGAGCGGCTCCGTGACATACAGCACCGCATAGCCCGCCAGCAGCAGGAGGGCCGTCACAAGGACCGGCTGCCCCAGGTAGGCGACGATGGCCCGCAGGACGGCCACCCCGAGCAGCAGGAGCCCGATCAGGGTGCTCACCCGGTAGCTGCGGGGCTGCGATGCCCGGCTCACGGCTCCCCTCCCGCCGGGTTCTCTTCGACCCGCAGGTGGGTGCCGGCGCCGGGAGTCGACTCGACGGTCAGGTGCCAGCCGATCTCCCGCGCCCGCTCCGCCATGCCGGTCAGGCCCAGGTGCCCCTGCTGGCCCTGGGCCGCCTGGGGGTCAAAGCCGCGGCCCCGGTCCTCGACCTCCACGCAGGCAACGTCCCCGCCCAGGTCCAGGCGCACGCTCACCTCGCGCGTGCCGGCGTGCTTGGCCACGTTGGTGAGCGCCTCCTGGACGATGCGGTACAGCCCGGCGATCACGGCGCCGGGCAGAGCCCGCTCGCCCTCCACCTCCAGGGTCACCTGCAGTCCGTCGTGGAGCTGCCGCTCGGCGGCCAACCGGCGCAGTACGGCCGGCAGGCTCTCTTCCGCCGCCGGCGTGGGACGGAGCTGCGAGACCAGGGCCTGGATTTCGCCCATCGCGCCGGACGCCAGCTCCTCCAGCCGTAGAAGCTGGCCCGCCGCCGCGCCGGGCTCTCTGTCGAGAAGCAGGCGCGCGCTCTGCACCGTCAGGTTCATGCCAAACACCGTCTGCGTGACCGAATCGTGCAGCTCGCGCGCCAGCCGGTAGCGCTCCTGCTCGGCCGCCAGCTCCTCCACCTGGGCCGCGTACCCCTCGAGCCGGCCGTGGGCCGCCTGCAGCTCGCCGAGCACCTGCCGGTTCTGGAGGCGCGTCGTCTCGGCCATGCGCACCTGGTGGGCATAGCCGCCGAGCAGGAAGCACAAGCCCCCGTAGTTGATGACCATCGCCAGCCCAAAGCCCCAGCCGTCCTCCGAGGCCAGCAATGGGCCCGCCATCGCCAGCGTGAGGGCGCCGATGCAGGCGAACCCGGCACGCCGCCCGAAGAACAGGACCGCCTGCAGGCTGGGCGCGATGAACAACAGGGCGAAAAAGTCCTGGACCTCGCGGTTGAGCAGCAGCCCGATCACCAGGCCCGATTGCACGAGCAAGCAGGCGGCCAGCAGCCACAGCCGGCGGTGGGACTGCCCGGCCGTTTCCACGCTCCCCGGGCCCGCGGGCCGCTCCGGCCGCCACGGGATCTGCCAGGTCTCGACGACGAGCAGCACGCCATACAGCGCCAGCAGGGCCACGACCTGTCCGGGATGCTGCATGTCTTGCAGGCGCACCAGGCCGCGCACGACCACCGCCGCGTAGATCAGGTAGACCCCGACGACGTGCATCAGTCCCCATCCGGCGCCAGGCCGTGGCGCAGGGCATAGATGGCCGCCTGGGTGCGGTCCTCCAGGTGCAGCTTGCCCAGGATGCTGCTGACGTGGGTCTTGACCGTCTTTTCGCTGATCACAAGCTCCTCGGCAATCTCGTGGTTGTTCAACCCCCGGGCGATCAGGCGCAGCACCTCCATCTCCCGCTCCGTCAGCTCTTCCGGGGAGGCCGGGGCTTGTCCGGCAGGGGGTTCTGCCCTGGCCGCCACCGCCGACATCAGCGTCCGGGCAATCTTGGGGTGAAGCTGCACCTCGCCGAGGTAGGCCGCGCGCACGGCCCGCACCAGGTCGGCGGGCGCAATGTCCTTCAACAGGTAGCCCTGGGCGCCGGCGCGGATGGCCGGGACCACCTTGTCCTCTTCGCCAAAGCTCGTCAGGATGATGACGCGTGTGCCGGGGCTGGCCTCGACGATCCTGGGCGTCGCCTGGATGCCGTCCATCCCGGGCATCACCAGGTCCAGCAGCACCACGTCGGGCCGGAGCCGGCGTGCCTGCCTCCACCGCCTGCGCGCCGTCGACGGCCTCGCCCACCACCTCGATGGGCAGCCCCGACGGATCGTCCTGCAGCTCCAGGAAGGTGCGCAGACCCTGGCGCACCACGGCGTGGTCGTCGACGATCAGCACCCTGACGGCGCGCGCCGGATCAGGGGATCCAGCGGAGAACCATGGTTGCCTGTGCTCATACTCCTCTCCCCTCCAACCGGTGGCCCTGGACAGCCGTACAGCCGTACAGCCGTACGGCCGTATGGCCAAACACCCAAACCGGGACCACGCGCCGGGCACCTCGGCAAGGGCAAGGCCGGGCAGGCACCCCTGGCGCCGTCCATCGGCACCTATTGTACCACCCTCAGCGTCCTCAGCGCCAATCATCTTCTCAGCGGTTCACACTCGTGCCCACGGTACTCCGTGGGCACGCACATCGGACGCTCCGCGTCCATGAAATCGCCCTGCGACAAGCCCACCGCCAGGCGATGCGATAATTGTTTCCCCCAAAAAACTATCCTCAGCCGTACCTGTGTAGGCACCGAGATAGTGAGACAGTACCCCCCACTCCTCCTGCGGCCTGCGCCTCACCTTCGCGCCTCTCGTGGCCCAGGCCAAGTCCCCGCCGCCCTCCGCCCAAACCCGTGCCGGCACCCCAACACCACTCCGGCGCACGCCAGCATCGGCAGCCCGACGAAGGCGCCCATCTCCCACCCCCGCAGCGGGATCCCCGACAGGATTTCCATCTCCGTGGGCGGCAGCTTCAGCCACGCCAGCAGCGCCGCGTACGGCGTCCGGGCAAACGTCACGATCCACGCCGCCGCCAGCACCGCGTAGTACGCCGCCGACCCCCACCACGCCCACGCGCGCTGCTCCCAGGTCCCCCACAGCAGCAGCGCCAGCACCAGCACCGAGGCATCGACCAGGTAGAAGCCGGCCATGCCGCCCAGCAGCGTTCCAAAGAGCGGGAACAGCCCACCGAACAGCAGCGGCACGTGCAGCGCCACCAGGAAGAAGAGGTCCAGCAGGCACAGCACCAGGACCGGCACCGGCCGCACCTCCACCGCGCTCGGCCCCGGGTCGTGCGCCTCAAAGGTCCCCCGCACGTTCCTCGCCCGGTAGAACCGGATCCCCAGCCACGGCAGCACGAAATACGAAAGCGCCAGAAGCACCACAAACGCCACCCCGCCGCCCGTCGAAAAGCTCTTGACCGAGACCGTCATGAAAAAGAGCACGAACAGCAGCGGCACGCCCAGTACCACCCACGTCCACAACAGCGCCTCCGCCAGCGGCCGCGCCCACCGCCGCAGCCGAACGTGCCCGTAGCCCAACGGCACCAGCACCGCCGCCGCCAGGTAGTAGCCCGCCACCTGCAGCGCAATGTTCCCGAACATGAACGACCCGAATCGGAAGCCCTCGTAGGCAAAGCGCCCGCCCTCCGAAAAGAGGTAGAAGACATACACCTCCACCGGTCCCAGGAACGCGCATCCCAGCCCCGCCGCCAGCAGCACCAGCCCGAGCCCCACCAGGACCAATCGCCGGTCTCGAACTTGCATCTCCCTCTCTCCTTTCCCCGGCCGCCGCGCAGCCGTGTATGAGCCTAACCATATTGGGTATGATCGATCCTGTCAAGCCGCCCGGCGCCCAATCCGTTCAGTCCGTACTCCAAATCCGTTGGCAGCCCTTTGGTTTCTCATAGGCCCTTCCCGCCAGGCTTGCAATGCCGTCCGCCTGCGTGTACAATACTCTCAGCAGGGAGGCGTGCATAAGAAAGGAGCAAGCTCAATGAAACGGAAGCTGGCGCAATTCGCGTTGTTGGTTCTCGTCTTGGCCCTGTCCGCCTTGCCAACGGGCAGCCAGGCCGCCGGCCGCGAAGGCTCGATCACCGGCTCGGGGTGGGGCAGCGGCTGGGTACCCCTCTCACACAACAACCCCGTGACCCTCCAGCACGGCCTGGGCGGCGACCTGGAAGACTATGCCATGCAGATGTGGTTCTGGGACACCGACGACGGCTTCGGCATCAACACGCGCGCCTATGGGGGTCTCGAGCAGGGCGGCGTCTACCACGGCGCCTACTGGCAGAAGCTTACCGCGTCCGATGTCGACGTCACCCGCTCTAGCGGCGACGACTTTGCCGACCAGGTGCGCATCTGGATCTGGGTGCCTGACCAGGCCGCCCGAGTATTGCAGCGCCTGGACCAGCATCCCCATGGGGGGCAGCGTGCTCTTTGGCCACGACCTCGGGGGCAGCGTCGACGACTACCAGGTCGGCCTCTGGTTCGAGAGCGACAATTCCGCCTATGGCGTCAACCAGCATGGCTACGGCGGCATGGAAGCGGCGGGCTCGAACTGGGGCGCCTGGTGGACCGACCTGACCAATAGCTCGATCCGGGTCCGGCGCGCCGCCAATGACCCCTTTGCCGACTGGGTGCGCGTATGCATCGACCTGGCCGAGCCCACTGCCTACGACAGCGGCTGGGTCAATGTCGCCCCGGACCAGACGCTAACTCTCCAGCATGGCGTGGGGGGCAGTCTCGGAGGCTACATCGTCCGCATGGAGTTCAAGGACACGGCCGTCGGCGGCATCGGCATCCACCACGAGAACGCGGGGGGCAATGTCGACGGCGATACCTTCCTGGGCGCCAATTGGCAGAACCTGACCAACAGCACGATCGACGTCTATCGCCTGCAGGATGACGTGACCGTCGACCAGGTGCGCGTGCGCATCTGGCACCGGGAGTTCGGGGTATACATGCCCGTGGTCATTCGGGGCCACTAATGCCGAAGCCACCTGCCCAGCGGAGGCGTACCGGCCGAACCATCATGGGTATGGCGCGCTCTGCCAAGCCGCCGCGTCACCGTTTCGCCGAGTCTGGCCGTAACTCTTGCCCCGCCAGACTCGCCGGCTCGAGTTGACGGTTGCCGTCCTTTGTGCTATACTGGTTTCTAGTCAGGACCATAGTTCTCTCAACGCAGCAGAGTACCCGCAAGCGCAGGCAGACCGGCGAGGCCAGCCGAGCCGATGTCTGCCCCCGGCGAGAAAGGAGTCGCCTGCCGGGCAGCCCGAAAGGTCGCATCCGATACAAGGCTGCCTCGCAGAATGTGTTGGTTTGATTCTGCACAAGGAGGATAACATGGCAAAGCTCTGGCGTCTTCTTATTCTCGTGTCCCTGCTCTTGGTCATCCTGCCGGCTGCCACCGCAGCCGTACCCGCCCTGTCGACCCCCGTCGACCCATCGCCCGCCGCTGCCGCACCGGCGGGCGGGCCCACGCAACACTACACGTACTACATGCCCTTCGTCTCGCGCGACTTCTGGCCGGTCTTGCGCTTCAAACTCGGCGACTCGTGGCCCGGCTATGACCAGGACGTCTACTCCTTCACCGCCACCGCGGGCTCGCTCCTCACCTTCCAGGTGGACACCTTGTCGGCTGCCAGCGCATTCGACATCGAGGCTTGCGTGTCAACGGTAGACGACGTGTCGGGCTGCTTCATATTCGGCGACGACGAAATGCCATGCATCTATCCGCCTCCTCAGAATGCCTGCCCCAAGTTCCAGGTGGCGCTGCCCTTCGACGACGATGGGGTCTACTACCTGTTCGTCGAGTCCGGCAGTGGCGACGAGAACTATGCGGGTCCGCTGGGGTTGTACTTCGCGCGGGTGGACGGGCGGGGGACTATGTCCTCCTTCGACCTGATTCACAACAACCAGCCGGGCACGATCGAAGACCAGTAGGCTTGGCCGTTCCGGCAAGTGACGAGGCAATGCAGGGGCAGCCCTCCCATGGGGGAGGGTTGCCCTTGCACCCGGCTCTCCTACCTCCTCACCCCCGGCTCCTGGCCCTCCCCGTGACCCCGCACTCCGCCCTTCAGTTGTGCATTCCGCATGGTGCATTGCGCCTTGCTCGACCGTCCATGGTCCAAAGTCGAAAATCCGAAATCCAAAATCCGAGGAGTCTACGTGCCGACCCTGATCGATTCCCTCTATTCTGACCTCGAGCCGCACAACCTCCGCGCCCGCGTCGTCTCCACCGCCCGCCTGGACGACCTGCGCCGTGAGATCCAGGACCGCCACGCCCAGGGCCTATTCGACCCCGATTTCTTCCGCGGCCGGCTCGACTGGTTCGACTTTGCCCCGCCTGCCGAGCTGCCCGGCGCTGCCTGCATCATCGTCGTCGCCAAGCCGCGCCCCCAGCACCAGGCCACCTTCACCCGGCACGGCCGAACCGTCACCCTCATCATCCCGCCCACCTACGTCCACTACGAGACCGTCCGCCAGGAAATCGCCGGCCTCCTCTCGGCGTGGCTTGCGCCACACGGCTACAGCCTCGCCCGCGCCCGGCTTCCCGTCAAGATCCTCGCTGTGCGCAGCAGCCTGGCCGATTATGGCCGCAATAACATCACCTACGTCCCCGGCATGGGCTCCTTCCACCAGCTCGCCGCCTACTTCTCCGACCTTCCCTGCGACCACGACGAGTGGCGCGAGCCGCACATGATGGACCGATGCCAGACGTGCCTGGCCTGCCGGCGCGCCTGTCCCACCCAGGCCATCCCTACCGACCGCTTCCTCCTCCGCGCCGAGCGCTGCATCACCTTCCACAACGAGCTGCCCGCCGGGGTCCCCTTTGCCGCCACCCTTGATCCCGCCTGGCACAACTGCCTGGTTGGCTGCATGCACTGCCAGCGTACCTGCCCCGAGACCATTCCCTTCCTCGGCTGGATCGAAGGCGGCGAGGAGTTTGACGAAGAGGAGACCGCCCTCCTCCTCTCCGGCGCTTCGCGCGATCAACTGCCGCCTGCGGCCACCGCCAAGCTCGACCGCCTCGACCTCCTCGACTCGCTCGACACCCTCCCCCGCAACCTGGGCGTCTTCTTCTCCCTCCCCGCGTAGCCTGGCCCTTGTAGGCGTTCTCCCTAGACGCAGCGAGGGCCGGCCCAACCGGGCCGGCCCTCGCCGATCGATTCCTATCTCAGTTCTGCCATTCTCTGCACGTCACGACATTGTCCTCCGGGGTGTATACGTACCCCGCCAGCGCCATGTCGTCCACGCACAACAGGAACGCGCCGTCCGCGCCCGACCCCCACACAAAGCGCGCATAGCCCGAGGGCTTGGTGATGCGGGTGCGCTGGTACGTCACCCCGCCCGGCGCCGTGATCGAGGCCTCCACGTCGACGCCCCCCAGTGGGCTCCCGTCCTCATCCACTGCCTGGACGTGTGCCACCAGCACAGTCCGCCCGTGGACGTCCACGGTCAGCCGCCCGACGATGCCCCCTACGTGCATCGTCTGGGACGCCGCCAAGTATAGCTCCGCGCTGCTCAGGTAGCCCTCCGCACCGCCCCCACCGGCCGCCAGCACCCGGCCGTTGACCAGCAGCGTGGCCGAATGCGACCCTCGCGCCTCGTCCAGGCTGCCGGTCGCGCTCCACGTGTCACTGGTCGGTTCGTACAGCTCCGCGCTCGCCAGCGGGCTGACGTCGGCATCGAGCCCTCCCGCCACCAGCACTTGCCCATCGGGCAGGAGCGTGGCGCTGTGCGTGTGGCGCGCCGTCGCCAGATCGTCGCCCGCCGTCCACTGCCCCGTGCCCGGATCGTACAGCTCAGTGCTTGATAGAGCGGTCGGGTAGAGAGCCGTCGACGTCCCTCCGGCCGCCAACACCCGGCCGTCCGGGAGCAGCGTGGCGGTGTGGTTGTAGCGCTCAGTCTCCAGGCTGCCGGTGGCGCTCCAGAGCCCGGCGGCCGGCTCATATACTTCGGCGCTGCGCGTCGGCATGTCTGCCACCAGCCCACCCTCGACCAGCACCCGCCCGTCGGCCAAGCGTGTCGCGTGCGCCGCCCGGCGTCCCGTCCCCAGGCTGCCCGTCGCCGTCCACAGGCCGCTGCTTGGGTTGTAGGTCTCGGCGCTCTGTAGATCGTTGTAGCCGTCGGTGCCGGCCGCCGCCAGCACGCGACCATCCTCCAACAGCGTCGCCGTGTGGCTCTGGCGCGGGTGGAGTAAGCTGCCCGTCGTCGTCCACAGGCCCGTAGCGGGGTTCCATATCTCGGCACTTGCCTTCGTTACACCCTCGGCGCTCCCACCGGCTACCAGCACCCGGCCGTTGGGCAGAAGCGTGGCTGTGTGCTTCACCCGCGCCTCATTCATGCTGCCCGTGGCGCTCCACAGCCCGGTCGCCGGGTCATACACCTCCGCGCTTGCCAGCGGACCCTCGGTGTAGCCGCCGGCCACCAGCACCCGGCCGTCGGCCAGCAGCGTCGCCGTGTGGAAGGCGCGCGGCGCGCCCAGCTCCCCGGTGGGGCTCCACGTGCCCTCGGTTCCGGCGCCCGCCGCCGGCCCCGCGCCCATCGCCATAACCAGCCCGCACACTAGGATCAGGCTCAGAGTCACTCTCTTCTTCATCAGACCCTCCATCACCCGCCCCCGGGCCTGGGGAGATCACCTCCCCGTCCATGCCCTTCCGGGCAGGCTGTCAGTCACCCACAGCATACTCCATTGGGCCGTCGATGGCAAGCCCCATCTTCAGCGCGGCTGCCGCCTGCCTTGTAGCATAGCCCCTTCTGGGCGTGGGAGGTTCCAACCATGCGGGAGAAAAGCGCCGCCCGAGCTGCCCAGGCACTCTTCTTCTTGAATGCCGCGGTCTGGCTGGCCTTCGGCATCCTCTGGCTCGTCGATAGTTCAGGACGCACTGGGGTCCAGGCCACCACGGCCTGGATCGTCGGCATCCTGATGCTCGGCAACGTCCTGGTCATGCTTGTGTGCGGCATCGGCCTTGGCACGCGCCGGCGCCTATTCTACTTCCTTGCGTTGGTGGTCTTGGCCGCTAACCTCGTCCTGACCTTCACCGACCAGGTCGGCCTCTTCGACTGGATCACGGCTGCCATCGACCTCGTGCTCCTTGCACTCCTGGTCGCCACTCGCAAGCTCTACACGTCCTGAGGGCACACCCCTGCAGAGTGGCAGAGTGGCAGGGTAGGGGAGACCACGAGTCTCAATCTCCCCGTCACCGCGTCCCCGCGTCCCCGTGTCCCCCGCGTGGCTCCGCCACCCACCAGCGCATCGCCGCCCACGCGGCGAGGCTGAACGCCACGCTCGGCACGAACACCCAGGTCACGTCGATGCTCGCCAGACCCGTAGCCAGCAGGGGACCGGCCAGGCTCGCCACCCCCACCACCGTGTTCCCGATTCCTACGTACGTCGGGCGCCGCTCCGGTTCAGAGAACTCGAGCAAGACCATCATCCCCGACACCGTCATCGCGCCGGCCGCAATCCCCAGCAGCACAAAGGTAGCAAAGTACCAGGCAGGAGCCGGCGCCAGCCACGCCACCGCAAACGCCGCGCCATACGCCAGCGCGCCCCATTCCAGCGGGCGTTTGTGCCCGTGGTGGTCGCCCAGCCATCCGAAGAGCAGGTTGCCGGCTGTCATGCCGACCAGTTGCATGGCCGTATAGATGCCCACCGTCGCGTCGCTCACCGACCAGCGCCTCAGCGCCGACACCGTAACAAACCCGCTCCCCATCGCCGCCAGTGCAAGCACCACGCGCGCGATCAGGAAGCGGCGAAAGGGCGGATCCTGGCGCACCAGCGCCGGTAGGCTTGCCAGGAAGTGCCGCTGGCTCTGCCGCGGCGCCGTCACCCGCTCCGCCGGCTCGCGCGTCTGTGCCAGGAAGAACCAGCTAGTCGCCACCAGCAGGGCCGCCATCAGGAAAAGGACCACAAAGCTCTTGGGAAAAGGCAGCGTGCGCAGCAGCCACGCACTCAGCACCGATCCGGCCACCCCGCAGCCCACGCCCAGTGCCGAGGTCAGCCCCCAGAAGCGGCCTCTCCTCTCCAGCGGGATCACGCGCGCGATCATGTCCTGCCAGGCCGGGGCCACCATCCCTCCCCCCAGGATACGCGCGGCATACGCCACCAGGAACAGCCCCAGGCTCAGCGTCGCCCACTTGCCCGCGATGGCCGCGGCGGCCACCAATCCCCAGAACGGCACTCGCTCGACGACGGCACTCAGGTAGATGACCAGCGGCTTCCGCCGGGGCAGACGCTCTGCCCAGTTCGCCGTGAAAATCTGGGGCAGGCTCCATCCCGACTGCGCGATCATCGCCGCGATGCCAATCGGGACCGTGCTCGTCGTCAGCTTGCTGATGAACAGCGGCACGATTGTGCTCGCGGAGATAAAGCTCAGCGCCAGCCAATACAGCGAGCCGTCCATCAGGTTCGCGAAGGCATTCCAGCGAAAGTTGCGCTCCACGAACGCCGCGCGCTCCGCCTCGCTGGTCTCCGGCACCGGCCGGTCCAGCTCCAGCACCCGCCGCAGCGCCCGCCTGCCCCACCCTCGCACTCCACCCTCTGGTCCCATAAGCAGTGATTATAGGGGCTCCGCCGTGCTCCGTCAACTTCCTCCTCTCCCTTCCAGGGCAAGCTCCGGGGTGAAGCTTCTTCTCCCACCATCCGGCCAATTGACCAGAACCGAGCGTGTGTGGCATAATGATCTCCGTGGGGAGGTTCAGATGCTCCACGATCTCTCGCGCCGTCACTGGCAGACCGCTGCGGCAGTGCCTTTTCTCGTCGTGTGGCTCCTTGCCGCGACGCTGATTGTGGCCCTGGCGGCGCACGGCGACGCCGGCCCTGCAAAGTCGACGGGATCAGCCTTCCGTCTCTCCCGGCTCTGCAATCGCCGGGACATGGAATACGCAGCAGGTGGTCTACACGGCCGGTAGTGCCGGCATGGCCGCCGGAGGGGGCCTCAAGGTTCAGCTGCCCAAGAGCTGGATCGAAAAGCCCAACCACGGGCTGAGCCTGAACCCCTCCCGCGATTATTACGTTTCGGCCGTCACCTCCTCGCCGTCGGCCCATCTCCTCTTGGACGTCGTCCACTCTGCTGTCGACGGCCGGGACGACCCTTATGACTGGACCGCCGTGATGACCGTCACAGGATCAAGCCTGATAGAGGGGGATGTCATCACCTGCACGTTTGGCGATACAAGCGGGGGGGGGCGAGGCATCCGCGCGGCGGCCAAGGCCGACGAGGAGATAGTGGGGGTTGCCGTGGATGTCGATGGCAACGGGGCGTATGCCCTGCTGGGCGTTCTTCCTCGCGTCGTCTCCCTACCTGGGCCGGCCGACCACCTGCTGGCGGTGGCGCCTTCCAGTGTGGCGACCGGCGAGGCCTTCTCGCTGACCATCGTGGCTCAAGACTCCGATCTCAATGCGGCACGGGACTACACCGGCACACTCGCCTTCGATTCGACCGACCCCGCAGCTGTCCTGCCGCCGCCCTATACCTTCGCGCCCGCCGATGGTGGGGTTCGCACCTTCACGGCAACCCTCAATGCCCTTGGGCCGGCGTGGATTACGGTCACGGATGAGATCTTGGTGCCGGCCGGAATCACCAGCAACCCGATCAACTGCCAGGCTGCTAGCCCTGACCTGCGCCTCTACTGGGGAGACGTTCATTCGCACACCGACCTGAGCGCAGACGCGCAAGGCCGGCCTGCCTCCGCGTACGAGTACGCCCGGGTTGTCTCTCGCCTCGGTTTCTACGCCACGACGGACCACTCGTACATCAAAGGTGGCTATACCCCGGACGAGTGGGCCCTTAACCAATCGCTGGTCGCCCAGTACTACGCCCCTGGGCAGTTCGTCACGCTCCTTGGCTACGAGTGGACGGTCTGGGAGCCTGACGGGCACCGGACAGTTCTGTACAGGGATGACCAAGAAGACATGGCCGACGTGCAGCAGTATCCCACTGTGGAAGAGCTGTGGGCAGCGCTCCAGGGAAGGAGGGCACTGACCATTCCACACCACACTGGGAAGCAGTGGCGTGACGGGCCGACCGCAACGGTCGAGTGGGATCCCGCCGATGATCTGTTCCAGCGGTCGATCGAGATCTACTCCTCGCACGGCCAAAGCGAGCTGTACGATCCAAGCCATCCCCTATCATACGAGAGCGTCGGCGCGCCGGGCGTCCAGAGCGTCCCCGGGCCCCACTATGCACAAGATGGGTGGGCTGCGGGTCGGCCCCTGGGGGTAGTGGCAGGGGGCGACGAGCACACCGCCCGACCCGGTCAGCCCAGCCGCGGCCTGACCGCCGTCCTCGCCCCCGAGCTGACGAGAGAAGCCTTGTTCGATGCGATGGCTGCCGGCCATACCTACGCTACCACCGGGCAGCGCATCTACCTCGACTTCCGGGTAGATGGCTTTCTCATGGGTGATGTGCTCACGGTTACGCTGCCCCACGCACCCTGCATCGAGGTCGAGATTGCGGGCACCGATCTCCTCTCCTACGTGGAGGTTGTCAAGTATGACGGTATCACCTACACCGTCCCCTACTCGGTGACGGGGGTCCAGGGGCGCAGCGCCGCTCTTACCTGGGCCGATCCAGACCTGATCGGCGATGCCCTCTACTACGTTCGACTTGCCCAGGCTCACCCGGTGGGCGAGCGAGCGGTCATGGCCTGGTCCAGTCCAGTCTGGGTCGTAGCCATGCCAGAGCGCCGCCGCATCTATCTACCCTTCCAGCAGTCTCAATAGGCTGCGTCACTGCAGCGCGCCACTCCCTGCTCCCGGCGCCCAGCGCCCAAGGTACTCGCCGTTTCCTTGTGCTTCCAATCACCCTGTGCTATACTCCTCGCCAATGTCGGGCCCAACCGCCCAGCCATGCGACGACGGAGTCTGCACGTAACATAGCCCCTTGTGGGCGTCTGTACGGAGGGTGAATCCATGCCAGCCACATTCCAGTCCGACGTGCTCATCGTCGGCGCCGGCACCGCCGGCAGCTACCTTGCCTGGCGCCTTGCCCAGGCCGGCCTTCGTGTTCTGATCCTCGAAAAGCGCCCGCTCGATCGCCTCGGCACCCATTACGACATCTTTCACATGGATGCCGTGCGCTTCGCCGAGTACAACATCCCCCTGCCCGAGGGCGCCGAGATGGAGCACCTGGACGAAGCCGGCCTCATGTGGTCGCCCGATCTGAAGGTCAAGCAGTTGATCCGCTACCCCGTCTATGTGCTCCACAAGCCCCTCTTCCACCAGCGCCTGCACCGCTACGTGCGCGAGAGCGGCGGCACCATCCTCGAGCGCGCCCGAGTAGCCGGCCTCCTCCTCGACGGCACCCGCCTGGCAGGCGTGCAGGGCGAGCTCGCCGGCGAGCCCTTCGAGGCGCGCGCCCCCCTCGTCGTCGACGCCTCCGGCCTCAAGGCCGAAGTGCGCACCAAGCTTCCACCCGCCTTTGGCATCGAGACCGACCCCATCCGCGACTCCGACCGGCTCTTCGTCTGCCTCGAGTACCGTGAGGGCACCGGCGACCGTTACCCCACCGGCTCCAACTTTTACCCCTTCCACAAGGCCTTCTGGAACCTCGGCCCCGGCAAGCAGGTCATCCTCGGCATCGGCCAGCCGGGCAGCTACGACTATGCCTGGCAGAAGCACCGCGAGTGGCGCGAGGAGTACTTTGGCGACCCCGGCCGCGTGGTATGGCGGGGCCAGGGGACCACTCCCTTCCGGCGCTCGCCCTTCTCCCTCGTCGGCGATGGCTTCCTGGCCGTCGGAGACGCGGCCTTCCAGAACAAGCCCTTCAACGGCGAAGGCGTCACCAGCGGCTTTGGCGCCTGCCAAATCGCCGCCGAGGTGATCGTCGCCGCCCTCAAGAAGGGCGACACCACCCGCGCCGCCCTCTGGCCCTACAACATGCGCTGGTTCCGCGGGACGGGCAGCAAGTTTGCGGCCGGACTCGCCCAGCTTCCGGCCACCGCCGAGCTGTCCCGCAAGGATGTCGACTGGCTCTTCCATCACGGCATCATCTTCACCTCGCGCGATTTCGAGGCGCTCAACCTGCATTTTGAGATGCCAATGGACACCAAGGCGACGATCGCCATGGGGCTCAAGATGGCGGGCGGCGTCCTCGGCGGAGGCTTCTCCTCCGCCAGCCTGCGCCGCCTTCTGGCCGTTTCCGGCCTGGCCGGCAAGGTCAAGCAGCACTACCAGACCTATCCGGCCGAGCCCGCCGCCTTCCCCGAGTGGGAGCGCACCGCACGTGCCCTCTGGGGCGCCTACGCGATCCCCCCTCTCCCTACTAGGCAGAGGGTTGGGGTGAGGGTCTAATCCCGGCACAATGGACGCCGTTAGGCTTCTGGACGTCTCCCGCCTGACCTACGCACAGCGCCTCGTCGCCGCGTCGCTCCAGGGCCTGGCCAACCGCCCGGGGCCGCGCCTCTACCTTGACTGCGGCATCTACGACGACGTCCGCGCGCGCACCACCAACGAGGTGTTCCTGCCCGAGGAGATTTGGCACGCCAAGTACCGCGCCTACGTGGGCGACTCGGACCTCCTCAACCTGGAGTACTACCGGGAGACCTTCGGTCTCCACGCCGAACCCCTGCCCAACCTCACGGCCGCCGTGCGGCAGCACGCCGGCTGCCTGCGCGGACTCGTCGTCTGGGATCCGGCCCTGCCCGACACGGTCAACGCTGCCCTCATGCTCGCCGGCCTCGAGGATTTGCTCGTCGTCCACCCCGACCTCGTGCCCTGGGCCGCCGAGACCGCCGGCCTACCCATCCTGCATGACCTGCGCGGCCGGTGGCCCGACCGCGTCCGCCTGTACGAGTGGGCATTGGCCGAGCTTTTTCCGCGCTGCACGCCGGGGCAGATCGCCTGCGTAGAGCCCGGCTGGGAGCGCCCCGAGTTCGCCGACTATATCGTTCAGCGCCGCATCTTTGTCTACAGCCTCAGTAGCCGCGAAGCCAACCGGGCCTGTGCCCTGGGTCAGAAGCTTCTTCTATTGCTGGTGGCGGGGCCCTGGGGTCTGCGCAACAGCCTCTTCGCCCTGCGGCTGGACGGCCTCGTCAGGCGGCTGGGCCTGGCGCTGATGGGCGTGGTCTCGCCCGAAGTGCGCCTGGCGACCCGCCTCCAGCGCTCCGTGACACAGGGGAGCCCCTCGTTCCCACGCTCTGCGTGGGAACGACTCTCCGGACGCTCCGCGTCCTGTCGTCCATCGTCCATCGTCCATCGTCCGCCGCCCCCCTTCCCCACCATCTTCGGCTGGCATACCCGGCGCGACGACGAGCTCTCCTTCATGGTCCTCCTATCTGCCAACGGGCTCCGCCTGGTGCCCAGCCACCTGGCGAGCAACTTTTCTTTCCACAGCCAGGTCCCCTTCGACGGCCCCTTCGAGCAGGATCACGCCCGCCCGGAGGATGTCCGGCTGGAGCCCGACAAAGTCTATCTCACCTTCACCCTCTCCGACGGCGACCAATTGGTGTTGATGGGCACCGCCGAGCTGGGCAACTGGCGGCGCGAGGAGCGCGGCTCCGTGCCCTTCAACTGGGAAACGCAGCCGCTGCTCACCGAGCTTGCCCCGGCCCTCCTGAGCCGCTACTACCGCACGCGCACGCCCGCCGACTATCTCGTCGCCGGGCCGTCCGGCGCAGGCTACGTCGTTCCCCCGCTCCTTCCCGACCTGGATGCCTACCTCCGGCAGACCGAGGTCGTGTGCCGCCGCGCCGGCGTGCGCGTCCTCACCTCCTACATCGCCGATCCGCCCCGGCGCGTCGCCCGCGCCCACGCCCGGCTCGCCGAGATGGCCGGCTTCCTGGCAGGCTACGTCCACTTCGGCCGTACGCCGCAGAGCCTGGTGGGCGGTAAGGCCTTCGTGGCCAACGCCTGGCCTCACCTGTCGCAGATCTGGGACGACAGCACCACCTGCCTGGAGGCCGTGCGTGCCTTGGTCGTGGCGCCCGGCCCCACGCCGCGCTTTGTGGGCGTACACCTGAGCGCCTACAAGACCACCGATCGCCGACGTGAGCCAATTCGTCGCAACCCTCGACCCGCTGCGGGTCAAGGTCGTGCGCGCCGACGAGTTCCTGCTGGCCGCGGCCCAGCACCTTTCTCGGGGTCGCGGACCATCGTAGTAGCGACCTCAGTCGCTTCTTGCCTGGTCACTGAAGGTACTCTCAAAGGAGGCATTGATGAAGAAGGAAAGGCTTTCAGACCGGATCAAGCTTCTGTACGGCGTGGCCGACCTGGGCATCGCCATGCTCACCGCATCGGTCCAGTTCTTCCTCCTCTACTTCCTCACCGACGTGGTCCTCGTCGACTCGGCGCTGGCCGGCACCGCGCTGCTCGTCGGCAAGCTCACCTGGGACGCCGTCAACGACCCCCTCATCGGCTGGCTTTCCGACCGCACCCGCTCGCGCTGGGGGCGGCGCCGGCCGTACATGCTGTTTGGCGCGCTGCCCCTGGGCCTCACCACCTGGCTTCTCTACTCCATGCCCTCCGGCATGACGGGCGCCAAGGCCTTCGTGGTCGTCCTCTTTTCCTACCTGCTGTTCGATACGATGCACACAGCGGTCAGCACCGCCTACTCGGCCCTCTCCCCGGAGCTGACCTACGACTATGACGAGCGCACCTCGCTCATCACCGTGCGCATGGTCTTTACCGTCGTCGGCTACATCCTCGGTGCCGCCGCCACCACCCCGCTCGCCGGCGCGCTGAAGGGCCTGCTGGGCAGTGAGAAGGCAGGCTACAGCGGCATGGGTGCCGTGCTGGGGCTGATTGCCCTCACAACGGTGCTGGTTACCGCCTTCGGTGTCAAGGAGCCCAAGCGCCTGCTCGCCAAGCCCTCGACCATCCCACCCCTGCGCTCGGTGCTGTTGACCTTCAAGAACCGGCCCTTCATGCAGCTCATGGCCGCCCAGTTCCTGAGCAGCTTTTCCTTCACCCTCCTGACCAGCCTCCTGGCCTATTTCGTCGAGTACCAGGTGGACATGGCATCGCAGCTGCCGTTCATCATGCTCACCCTGCTCGGTGCCATTGGCCTCTTTCTCTTCCCCTGGAAGGCGGTGTCCGACCGGATCAACAAGGGGCCGTCCTATGCCCTGGGGCTGCTCATCGCCTCGCTGTCCGTGATCGGCAGCTTCTTCCTGCCCCACCGGCCCTCCGTCGTGCTCTATGCCATCGCCTTTCTGGCCGGCCTTGGCTTTTCTGCGCAGTGGGTCTTTCCCTGGAGCATGATGCCCGACGTCGTCGAGATTGACCAGGCGATGACCGGGGAGCGGCGCGAGGGGATCTACTACGGGATGTGGGCCTTCCTGACCAAGTTCACCGGCGCGCTGGGCATTGCGGTCAGCGGCTGGGCGCTCAAGCTCTACGGCTACGTGCCCAACGTCGCCCAGACCGGCCATGCGCTGCTGGGCATCCGCCTCTTCTTCGGCGTCGTGCCCTCCGTGGTGCTCATCCTCAGCCTGCCGCTCCTCTTCTGGTATCCGATCACCCGCGCCAGCCACGCCCGCCTGCGGGCGCAGTTGGACGGCAAAGAGCAGGAGTGAGGGTGCCCCGCATGCTTCACGGCACGCTGCGCCGCCGCTTCCAGGATGGCGCAGTCCTGCTCTTGATCCTGGCGGTGGCTGCCTTGTTCCGGCTATGGCACATCGGCAGCGCGCCGCCGGCGCTCTTCGGCGACGAGGCCGTCAGCGGGCTGGATGCGCTGGAGGTGCTGGCCGGGCGCGGGAGTGTCTTCTTCCCCACAAACTACGGGCGCGAAGGGCTCTACATGTTCCTCGTGGCCGCCTCCTTCAAGCTGCTGGGCGTCACGCCGCTCGCCATCCGGCTGGTCTCCGTCGTCGGCGGCATCCTCACCCCCCTGGCCGTCTACTGGCTTGGGCGCGAGCTCTTCCACTCCGAAAGGGCCAAGGGGCAACTGGCCTACGTCCCGCTTCTCGCCGCCCTCTGGCAGGCCACGGCCTACTGGGCCGTGAGCTTCAGCCGCTTTGGCGAGCGTGGGTCCTACACGCCCCTCTTTGGGGCACTGACCTTCGCCGCTTTCTGGCGCGGCGTGAGATTGCACGAGGCCCCGTCCACCGCCCAGGCCGGAGCGCCCCGAGCGCGCTTCTTGCCGTCGCGGTGGCCCTATTGGGCCTGGTTCCTGCTCTCCGGCCTATTCCTCGGCCTCTCGTCCCACTTTTACGCCGCCGGCCGCTTCTATCCGCTTCTCTTCGGCGTCTTCCTCCTGGCGCAGGCGGCCGTTGTTTGGCTCCAAGCGCCGCGCAGCAGAGCTTGGGCAAGAGGCTCGTTCCTCGGCAGCATGTTCTGGCCCATCGCCGCTCTATTCGGTGTGGCCGCTGCCGTCTTTGCCCCGCTGGGCTGGTATTTCCTCGCGCACCCCGGCAGCTTTTTCCAGCGGGCCAATGCCGTGTCCGCCTCGAACTTTTCCTCTCCCTGGCTGCGCATCGGCCAGTCACTGGTAGCCAATCTGGCCCAGTTCTTCCTGCCCGGTCATGGAGACGTCGAGCGAGTGTTCAACCTGCCCGGCCGCGCACTGCTCGAGCCTGTCAGTGCCCTTCTCGCGCTGCTGGGCCTCCTGATCTGCCTGCGCCGCTGGAAGCGGCCCACCCATCTCCTTCTCCTGTTGTGGTGGCCTATCCTCCTTCTCCCCGCCATCCTGGCCGTCGACCGCTTCCCCACCGCCTACCGGGCCCTGGGTGTCATGCCTGCCTTCTACTTCTTCCCGGCCATTGCCGTCGGGACCGGGGTAGATTGGCTGAGAGCGCAGCGCCTCGCGCCGCGGCTCCGACGCCTGTTGGTCGCCCTGCTGCTGGTCGCTCCGCTATGCGTGGCCGCCGCGTGGACGGCCCGG
The DNA here is from genome assembly GCA_963701775.1 of uncultured Chloroflexia bacterium. Lineage (GTDB taxonomy): Bacteria > Chloroflexota > Anaerolineae > JAAYZQ01 > JAAYZQ01 > DAOQVR01. Next base: position 6,336 of record CAVPBH010000007.1, on the reverse strand, counting down.
GACTATGCACAGTGGGCAACTTCACCCGAGACCTACGAGTCGTACGAGGGCGATGCTGTGGAGGCGGCCCAATGGCTGCGCGCCAATCCACAGCCCTGGCCCGTGTATGTATCCTCCGATCTCTACCGCCACCTGAGCTTCATGCTCCTCTACAGCCAAACGCCCACGCAGGACTTTTTCACCTATCGTGACCAGGCGGTGCGCTGGTTCGACGGCCGCTCGACCCTGCCGCTTCCGCCGGAAACCCAGGACGCCACCTACCTCCTCACCGGCCGCGCCCAGACCCCAGAGGAATGGCTTGCCCGCTACCTGCCCGATCGCCAGCTCTTGCACCAGTCATACATGGCCGAAGGCAAGCCCAGCCTACTGGTCTACCGCGCCGGGTACCACGACCGCCGCGAGGTCCAGGCCGGCGTCACCCTGGTGGAAGGGGTCACGCTGACCGGCTACGGCATCCAGGGCCAGGCGCAGCCCGGGTCCGCGCTCCAGGTGTCGCTGCAATGGCGTTTTGCCGGGCCGCAGCCGGATAGGGGGGCCGGCTACCGTGTCCAGGTGGCCCTGCTCGACGACCAAGGTCAGGAGTGGGCCAGGGTCGAGCAGTCTCTCGACTACCGGCCGCAGGAATGGGATGCCGGCAGCCAGGCCGTGAGCTGGTACGAGCTTCTCCTGCCGGGCGAGGCGCCCAAGGCCGCCTATCGCCTGCGCGTTCGCCTGGCCGATGGCGGGACCGGCGAGCCCCTGGGTGAGTGGGCCGAGCTGGCGCCCGTCGAGCGCGTGGAGCAGGCTCCGGCGCAGCCGCTCGCAACGTTCGGCGAGACGCTGCGGGCGTTGGATGCCGGCGCGCACGTGCAGAGCGCGGCCGGCGGAGAGGTGGTCGTAGCGGAGCTAACCCTCGACACAACCGCGGTGCAGCCCTGGTCCTACACCCTCTTTCTGCACGTCCTGGATGCCAATGGGCAAAAGGTGGGCCAGCGGGATACGGCCACCGGCAGCGGGCTCTTTCCCACCGATGCCTGGCAGCCTGGGCAGCCCATACGGGATGTCTACCGCATCCCGCTCGACGTGGCAGGAGCGCCGGTGCCCTACCGGTTGGCTCTGGGCTTTTACGACTGGCGCACCGGAGAGCGCCTGCCGGCCGTCGGCCGCAGCGGTGTCCTCCTGCCCGACGACCGCTTGCTGCTCGAGATACCCTGACCTGCTTCGCTCATGGCTTCGGCAGAGCAAAGCGCCTGATCAGACCCGGCTACTTCCTGCTCCGTTTCGCTTCTGCCCTGTCCAGGTTTTCTTTCACCCTGAACTGCACAATCCTGCGTATCAGGTCATAGGGAATTGGTCCGTCGAGCGGAAACTGGGCTGTGCCCTTTCCGCTCGCATAGGGAGATAGCTCGCTCTGGAATTGCTCCATGCCTGTCGGCGCGGGATAGAACCCGATGTGCCTCTTGAATGCAGCGAAATGGACCAGGTTCCCCTTCAGTGTGAAGGTCGGTATGGCGTAGCGGATCGTCTCCTCGGCCCCAGGGGCGGCTTCCCTGATCGTCGTCCTGATCTCTTCCAGGATCTCCTGAACATCAGGTGGAAAACCCGCGATGTATTCATCTATAGTCGTGGCTGGTGTTTGGTCCGCTTTCATGCTGCCTCCTCTCGGTGGGGCTGTGCTTCCAGGAGCCCTGTCACGTTTCCGTCAGGATCGGCAAACAGGGCGATAGTCGTGCCCTCCATGATCTTGGTAACCGGCATGAGTATCGTGGCGCCGGCCTTTACCGCTTCGTCCAGGTAGGCCTGCGGATCATCGACCTCAATGTAGACGGTCACCTGTGGATCCCCCTCGCCAATGCCACCGCCAATGTCTTTGCCTTCGTTGTCGAGAAGGCTGTAATTGCCAAACTCGGCCAACGGTGGGCTGAGCTTCCAGCCGAAAACGCGAGCATAGAACGCCTGAAGGGCAATGGCGTCCTTGCCCATGCACCCACCATCGGCCTACGGGTACGCCACTCGCCCCACAGCCCACCGCCCACACCTGAGCGAACGCGAGAGGCCGCGACCAAGTCCGCGCCTCGGGACCCCAGTCGCGCTTCTCGTCGATTCAGGCTGTCCGGCCGCCTACACCAGCTCAGGGATTCGACGTGTCAGCTCTGCCCATTCGTTTCCGATTGCCTCTCGGATGAGCTGCTTGACAAACGCGAATACTGGAGGCGGCATCATGGTCTGCCAGACTCGGACCACGTTTTCGCGGTCGTCGTCGCCCAACAAGGGGAAAAGCCACCGGGACGCCTCCGGAAAGCGGTCCTGTGGCACGCTGCTTGCCATGATGCCGACTGCCTTAGCCTGGTCGGCAGGTGACACGCGCTCCCTCATGAGGCGGTACAGGTGCGCGTCCTCCTTACCAAGGTGGATGTCGAGATGGAACTTGAAGGCGGCAGAGGCGCGCGCCGTGTCCAAGGCATCGTGTGCAGACACAGCCGCGTTCAAGGCGTCGAATGCAGCATCCAACCCTCGGTGATCTCTCTCGTACGCCTCGGCGACCGAAGGCGCAACGGCTTCAACCGCCGGAAAGACGCCCAGTTCCTCGCCGTGTGCGTGCCAAACCAGCACTTCGTTGAAGAACCGGAAGCGCTCGATCGTCGGCGCCATCCCTGGTTTGCCGCGTGCGGAGTCAAGTGCCGCAGCATCAATGATGCTCATGTCGCGCCGGAAGGCATTGTGGAACGCCATTACCGAATCAAGTGGTTCTGCCATTGTAGGTCCCCTCCTTGTATTGTCAGCCGGAACGATAGCAGCAAGAGTGCGTGCTCGAGTCTACATGCTACCACCCAAGCTCGCCGAATGGATCAGCCATCCGATGGGTTTCGGCCCTATCTGGTGGGAGGGTCTTTTGCCCGATACCCGGCTGGCAGGACCGTTTCGGAGGAAGCGCTGGATAGCGATCTCGCGCACCAAGCCGTGGAGCACCTGTACACAGCGGCACACCTGCCGTCAAAACAGAACCGGGCTTTCGCGGCGATCTGCATGGATTGTGCCGGGTCCGCTACGGCTGGGGCGGCGTCCCCGCATCCTCCGGGATCGGCAGCCCGTCCGGCAGGCCGCGCAGGTAGGGGCACGTCACAAACTGCACGTCCTCCCACACGTATCCCTCGGCCGTGAACGTGTCGATATCCTTGATCCAGCGCTTCTTGCCGTTCTCCAGCGCATAGATGTGCGGGCTGCCATTACACTTGAAGATAAGGTGGATCGGGTGTCCCATCTCAAACTGCTTGAGGAACGCGTCGTCGACGACGTGCACGTCGGCCCAAGTCAGCCCCAGGTGCTCAAAGACGTCCAGCGAGCTGATCCAGCGCAGCTTGTCGTCCTGCAGGATATAGATCTCCGTCCCCGTCCCCTTCAACACCAGCCCATCCCGGATGATGAGCGATGCCGTGTCCGGCAGGATGCGCGCCAGGCTCACGCCGTGGCTCTTGACCGGGATGTTGATCAGCACGACGAGGATGGCAACCGCGATCGCCAGCCGGCCCAGGAACTTGCCCATCTGGATGGAGGGCAGACGTGCCGGCGGCTGCCACCCCTTCTCCCCCGGCCTGGGCGCAAGCTCGGGTATCGGGAGAGGCTCCCGGCGCGCGGCTTCCGCCAGGCTCGCAGGGCGCTTCTGCTCCTCCCTCTGCCTCGAGGGCATGGGCAAGGCTGGGGGCTGCGTCTTCCTCTCCCCTAAAGGGAGAGGGTTGGGGTGAGGGTGGGATCTCCGCCTCGCGCGTGGGAGTCGGTAGCGGCACAGCCTCCGCTCCCCGCGCCCTCTGTCTCTCGGCCAGCGCATCCAACAGCAAGTCCAAGATCTGGTCCGTGGTCGAAGGCTTTCGCCCAGGGGCCTGCTCGGTCATCGTTTCCTCCTACTTCACCACGAAAAAGCCCAAGATCTCGCCGATGCTGGCAAAGATGTTGGTGTAAAAGTTGCCGCCGAGTTGGCGGAAGAGCTCGAACTTCATGCTCGGGGCGCCGATGAAGGGCCGCAGCGTCCATGCCATCTGGCTGCCGACGAAGCCATACACGAGCACCCACAGCCACATCACCCACCGCCGCGCCCGCACCCCTTCTTCGCCCGCCGCTGAGACGACGCGCATCCCCTGGCTCAGGAACGCCACCCCCACGATGCCGCAGATGGCAAAGAAGGCCACGTTAAGCAGCTTGAAGAACTGGTAGCCCGAGGTGGTGAGCAGAAAAAAGACCACGATCGGCGCAAAGCTCAGCAGCAGCACCGAAGTCACCGTGATCGCTGTCAGCATCAGTGCCACGTTCTGCGTCAGGCTTTGGTTGGAGCCGTACAGCACATTGAAGAAGTAGAGCGTGGGCGAGCAGATGAGTAGCGTCGCCACGAACAAGAGCGGCAGCTTGACGGCCGAGCTGAGCGCCTGCCACAGGCTCGCGGACGAGCCCATCACCGCTCCATAGATCGCCAGGAAGATCAGGCTGGAGATGAGCATTGCCTGCATCTTCTCCTTCAGCCCGATCCCGTCGCGGATCTCCACGAAAAAGTGGAAACGGTTCCGCAGGATTGTTTCGATCACAGCGAGGTCCTTCATCATTCCATCACCTTTCGCACAAGCTTGCATTGGGTCCGCAGATTGCCCTACCATCGCAGGGCAGGGGAGACGACAAAGATCACCGTCAACGTCCACAAGACGGCCCAGCCGGCGAGGGCATAGCGCCATCGCCTGAACTTGACGACCGGCAGCAGCAGGCCGGCCAGGGCGACCAGCCAAAACGCGGGCCGGCTCAGCACCTGCTGCCAGCCTACCGCCGTCCCGTCGGGGGCGAAGGCCAGCCAGCGAAGGACCAGGGCACACAGTACAGGCAGCGCGGCAGCCAGCACCGCATCGGCCGTGCCCCACCCCGCATGCGCAGCCTGCAAATCCCTGCCCACCTCTTCCTCGACGCCAAAGCGGGCCTCTGCCCTGGCCAGCGCCTCCGTCTCGTCCATCCCCTCCGCGCGCGCCTCGGCAACCGCCTCCTGCAGGTGGCTGCGAATCTCGGCCAGGATCTCCTGCTCCGTCTCGCCGTCCAGCTTCATCTGCGAGCGGATGCGCGCCAGGACGCCGTCGATGTCGCTCACGCCTTGCTCTCCGCCCCCAGCAGCCGGTTCACAGTCAGCGCAAAGCTCCGCCAATCCTGAAGCTCCTCCGCCAGGCGCCGCTGGCCCTCTGCCGTGATCGTGTAAAACTTGCGCCGCCGCTCACCTTCCTCCCCCTGCCACTCCGACCGCAGCAGCCCGTCCTGCTCCATCTCGTGCAGGCGTGGGTAGATCAGCCCTTCTCGGAAGCGAAACTCGCCCCGGCTGCGCGCTTCCAGCTCCTGGATAATCTCGTAGCCATACATCGGCCGGCCAACCTCCGCCAGGAGGTTCAGCACGATCACCGTGGTCGTCCCTTTGCGCATCTGTTCCTGGATAGCCATGGGTTAAATACCTTACTAACTGATGTATCCGTACTATACACTTCCCCGTCCAGGATGTCAAATCCGGGATGCCGCTGTTGCACGCGCTTAAAGTAAACGAGGGGCTGAGTCTTGCTCAGCCCCTCGCTCGGATGTTGTCTCGAAGGCTAGTCTCTTCGCGAAAAGCCCGTCAACAGGAAAACGTAGTACAGAAGCGTCGAGAGCGACTGGGCCAGGGCGGCGACGTACGTCAATGCCGCAGCGTCGAGCACCTGCTTCGTCTGCGCGAGCTCCGCACCGTCTGCAAGCCCATAGCCACCCAGGATTTCCAGCGCGCGCTTGCTCGCATTCCTCTCGACCGGCAGGGTAACCAGCGCAAACACTACGGTGCCGGCAAACAGGAACAGCCCGATCCACGCGACCAGCGTCGACCCCGTGACCTGTGAAAGGAGAAACCCGGCGATGAAGACAATAGGACCCAGCCACGAGCCAATTTCACGATCGGCACCAGGCCAGATCGCACGCGCAGCGGCCCATAGTTCGTCGCGTCCTGCAGGGCAATACCGACCTTGTGGGCCACGATCCCAACGCGGCCACCGAGGGGCTTCGCGACACCCCCTGCGACAGGCGCAACACATTCTTTCCTGGGTCATAATGGTCGCTTAGCTTCCCGGGCGCCTCCTCGACGGGGATCTGCAGCCCGGCGCTGCGCAGAGAGCGCGCGAGGCATCCATGCCCGTCAGGCCCCGCCGGTTGGGCACGCGGCTGTCTTGTTGTACGCCGAATTGACCTTCCACTGGGCGTAGAACGCCAGCAGCAGCGCGGGGAGGGCAATGATCAAGTACCGTATGTCGAAAAACATTTCTCTGGCTCCTTACCAAAGCCATTATAGCACGCGGCGCCCCATGCCACAAGTGC
>CAVPBH010000006.1:0-70330 GCA_963701775.1 uncultured Chloroflexia bacterium | reverse complement strand
GATTGGGTCGCGCCCTTTCCACTCCGCCTCTTCCTCCTTGGTGCGGTACTTGCGCGGGTCGGAGCGGGAGTGGCCGTACCAGCGGTAGGTCTTGCACTGGATCAGCGACGGGCCTTCGCCGCTGCCGGGCGCGCTCCACGGCCCTGCTCCACCGCCTCGCGCACGGCCAGGACATCCATGCCGTCCACCGTCTCGCCCGGCATGTCGTAGGCGCAGGCCCGGTCGGCGATGTCTGACCTTGGCCGCCGCCTTGTCGAGCGGCACCGACATGCCGTAGAGGTTGTTCTCGACGATGTAGACCACCGGCAGCTTCCACAGGCCGGCCATGTTGAGCGACTCGTGAAAGTTGCCGGTGCTGGAGGCGCCGTCGCCGAAGAAGCAGAGGACGACGCGGCCGGTGCCCTGCATCTGCTGGGCCAGCGCCGCGCCGGTGGCGACCGGGATGTTGCCGCCGACGATGCCGGTGGCGCCCAGGTTGCCCTTCTCCACGTCGGCGATGTGCATCGAGCCGCCGCGGCCCAGGCAGTAGCCGGTCTCGCGGCCGCACAGCTCGGCCATCATCTTGTTGTAGTGGTCCTGCCGGGCCTCTTCGGTCGTGGCCAGGCGAGGCGCCGCGGGCGTGGCAGTGGCCGTGGCCGCGGTGGGTGCTGGTGATCAGGTCATCGTCGCGCAGGGTGGAGATGGCACCCACGGCCACGGCCTCCTCGCCGGCGTACAGATGCGATGCGCCCTTGATGATGTTGCGCCCCAGCAGGTCGTAGACCGTCTCCTCGAACACCCGGATCTCCCACATCTGGCGCAGCAGGTCCAGCGCCTTTTCCTTGGTCAGGCCGTGGGCCTCCGGTGAACTGGTTGGGTTGTGCGTTCTGCATGGGTCTCCTTGATTATCGCATTTCCTGCCCACCGGTGACGTTGATCGCCTGGCCGGTCATGTAGCTGGCCTGGTCCGAGGCCAGGAAGACCAGCACGTTGGTCACGTCGTCGTAGGTGCAGCCGCGCTTCATCGGCACCTGGTCGATGTACCTCTGGCGCACCTCGGCCTCGGTGATGCCCCACTTCTTGGCATACTGCCTGTACAGCGAGTCGACCCACAGCGGCGAGTCGAGCAGGTTGCCCGGGCAGATGGCGTTGACGCGCACGCCGTACTCGGCCAGCTCCAGGGCGATGCTCTGGGTCAGGCCGATGCCGCCGAACTTGCTGGCCGCATAGGCCGAGTTCTTGTAGCTGCCCTTCTTGCCCGACTTGGAGTTGATCTGGATGATCACCCCGCTGCGCTGGGCCTTCATCACCCGCGCGGCGTGCTTGGCGCAGCAGGAAATAGCCGATCAGGTTGACGTTGATCACCGCCCGCCACTTCTCGGCCGGGAACTCGTCCACCGCCTCGGCGATGAGGATGCCGGCGTTGGAGACCACGATGTCCAGCCGGCCGAACTCGCTCGACCGTGCGCTGCACCATCGCCTCCACCTGCGCTTCGTCGGTGACGTCGACCTTGACGGCCATGGCGCGCCGGTCGGTCTGGGCCGCGATGTCGGCGGCCACCTGCTCGGCGCCGTCCAGGTTCAGGTCGGCCACCACCACGTGCGCCCCCTCGCGGGCCAGCCGGTGGCAGATCGCCTCGCCCAGCCCCTGCGCGCCGCCGGTGACCAGGGCGATCCTGTCTCCAGTATCTCGTCCATGCATCCTCCTCACGGCAGCATCACCCGCAGGAACTCGCCTCCGCCTCCACCGTCCACTCGCGGCCGTCCTTGAGCCTGGCGTGGACGCTGGGCAGCGTGTCCTTCAGGTCGGGCAGGGCGGTCAGCGGCAGCTCCTGATGTGCGGGAAGATGACGACCTTGCCGGGGAAGACGGTGTCGTGCACGGCCTGCAGGCCGTCCGCGGCGGCGCTCGAGCGAGCCGACCGCGGCCACCGAGCGGTTGGGCGACAGCTCGCCGCTCTCGGCCTGGTGCAGCATCAGGCGCAGGTCGTCGATGGTCGAGGCCGAGTGGCCGATGACGCGCGCGTCCTTGAGATAGACGTCGCTCAGATCGAGCTGGGCGATCGTGCCGCGCGCCACGCCGGCAAAGATGTTCATCACGCCCCGCGGGCCAGGTAGGTCGCCGCATCGGCGATCACGGCCGGCACCGGGGCCAGCACGATGATGTCGTCGAAGCCCTGACTCCCTGGAAGCGGCGCCATGCGCGGCCGCAGTACGCCTCCTTGTCCATCGGGTTGAGGCAGATGAACTCGATGCCCTTGGCCGCGGCCTCGGCGGCGAAGGAGGCGCGCAGGTCGTTCAGGCGCAGGTCGCTGACGTCGGTGCAGACGATGGTGCCGCGGCCGGCCGGCCACCTCGATGGCCCGCTGCACGTGCATGCGGCCCATCGGCCCGCCCGCGCCGACGAACCAGGCCCGGCCGCCCGGCTTGAGCGCCGAGCGCACCGGCACGTCGGCTGTAGGCGCGGGCGATGTCACGGCTCTGCCGCCCACGTAGACCCAGCGGTTGTAGTGGACGCGGCCGATATCCACGGTTGACCTTGCGCGGCATGGGCGGCTCGGCGATCAGCGCCACGACGCCGAAGTCGGCCAGGTGCGGGCTGACCGCCTCGATCAGGTCGGGGTCGGCGCCCAGCAGCACGATGTCGTCGACCGGCGTCACGGGCGGCGTGGCCAGGTCGGCCACGTCGATCACCTCGATGCCCAGCGCTGCTGCTTGCTCGCGCAGCCAGGCGTCGAAGGCCGGCCGGGACGTTGTCAGCAGCAGCCGCGCCGGGTGGACGGCCTCGTCAAGGCCGGCGCTGATGGTGTAGCTGGCGTCGGTGCTGGCCTGTGCCCTGGCGCCGCTGCCGATGATCCACGCCGTCCCGCCCGGCTTGAGCCCGGTGCGGTAGGTCAGGCCGTAGGCGGCGGTGACGCAGGCCCACGGCTCGGTCAGCGCGCTCTCGGCGTAGCCGGTCTCGGGCTGCACGGGGATCAGGTAGTTGCCGTCGTCGCCGTTGAGCACGCGCTGGTCGATCACGCTGTACTGCGACAGCCCGCCCTGGATCTCATAGCCGTAGGCGTAGCCCACGCCGTCCACGAAGATGTCGGCCTGGATGGTGAAGCGGTCGCCGACGTGGTACTGGCCGCGCAGGTTCTCGCCCACGCCCACCACGGTCATGGCGACCTCGTGGCCCAGCGTGACCGGCTGGGCGCGCATGTCGCGGTAGATGCGCGGGTGCTGCTGGCCCAGGGTGATGACCTTGATGTCGGAGAAGCACAGCCCGCAGGCATCGTGGCGCACCAGCAGCTCGTCGGGGCCGTAGGCGGGCATGGGCACCTCGATCGGCTGGCCGTCCAGCCCCAGGTTCTCCAAGCCCGCGCCGTACAGCGGCCAGAGGCGGTTGCGCTCCGGCAGCGGTCGCTGTCGGCGGCCGCCGGTAGCGGTCACGGATCAAGTTTGATCGGTCGTCACATGGCTTCCGTTCAGCGTGCTCACATCTGGTCGCAGCACGTCTGCCGGCGGTCTACTGCCGCGACCGATCCGGGTCGCAGCCGCTCGCGCAGCCGGCGCCGGCCCGGCGGGCACAGCGCCGGCCCGACCTGCGTGTAGAACTCGTTGCGCTGGCGGCGGGTGGGCAGGTGGCCTGCGCCCACGCGCTCTGGTAGCCCAGGCCCAGCGCGCGCTGCAGCGCCGTGTGGCCGTAGATGAAGTAGGCGCCGTCCAGGAAGGCCTGGCGCACCGGGGCCAGCTCCGGCGCGTCGAAATCGTCCACCAGCTTCTGGCCAAAGCTGTTCATCTCCGTGCCGACGTTGAGCGGCAGGTCCAGCGCCCGGCCAACCTCCACGACCCTGTACAGGTTCTGCACCTTGAGGCGGCGTCCGTCCGGGTCGGCGATGTTCCAGTTGCGGTCGGGGATGATGTTCAGCGCCACCACGCCCTGGTCGATCAGGAAGCTCAGCCAGCTCCTCGGGGATCCTGCTCGCCGGCCGACGTGCCGTCCAGCCAGGCGGCGCAGGGCAGCGCGCCGCAGGCCACGATCAGCGCGTGGAACTCCTCGAGCGTGGGGAAATGCCGATTCGGGCGGCGACGTAGCCGACGCCGCCCTGCTTCATCAGCTTGGCGCGCATCAGGTTCTGGAAGCTGCCGGCGAGTCGGGCATCATGGCCGTCGACCTGCTCCGGCTCCAGTGCCCAGCTTGTCGGCCCAGAAGGCGGCCAGGTCGGCGACAGCACGCTCGGCCGCCCGCATGTAGGCCAGCACCATGTGGCGCTCGGTGGCGTTGCCGGCCGGCGTCAGCGGCAGCACGTCGCGCTCGTAGTCGATGGCCACCGGGCGCAGATAGGCGTTGACGCGCGGCGACGATCTCGCGGTTGCGCTGGGCGGCCCGCGCGCGCAGGTCGTGCAGGATGCCGGCGACGGCAGGCCGGCACGCTGCCCGGTGGCAAAGCCGATGCCCATGTGGTAGTAGATGCCCGGCTCGCCGGGCGAGTTGATCTCGCGCGCGGCGAACTCGGGGACGAAGACGCGCGTCTCGATGCCCGCGCTGCCGCGCACGCCCAGCAGCTCGCAGGCGTCCAGGAACTCGTCCACGCCGTCCAGCACGTCGAAATCGACGATGCCCAGCAGCCGGAAGCCGCGCCGCCGGGCCAGCCAGGCCAGCGCTGGGCGAGTAGCCATAGGCGTTGAAGGAGAAGAAGGTGTGGCAGTGCATGTTGGCCACGTCCGCCTCGCGGCGGCAGCGCGACTGGCTGCCGATCGGCCAGGTCGAGCAACTCGACCAGCGCCTCGCCCGGACGGCCGGGTCGAAATCGTTCAGCCTGCTCTCAAGCTCGGCTGACCGCGGCCTCGATCTGTCATTCGCCAAGCGCCTCTCTCTGTCGCCTGGCGCCATCGCCGCTCACCGGCTCCCCACGCTTTGCGCCGGTACGCGCTCGTCCGGCCGGGTGTGGATGCGGTCGACGGCCGCCGGCGACAGAAAGTGCGGCCCGCCCAGGGCATAGGTGCCCAGCAGCACCCGCGCCGCCTTGACCGCCATGGCCGTGATGTTCTCCACCTCCTGCGCCGTCCGGCCCAGGGCGATGAGGCCATGGTTCTGCATCATGGATCACCTTGGGCGTCTCGCCGTAGTCGTCCAGGTAGCGGTCGATCGCGGCGCGCACCCGCCGCGCCAGGGGCAGCCCGGGATCGGTGTAGGGCACGAAGACCGGCGCCGGGCCGCAGAGCACGATCTCGTCCGGGAACAGCCGGCCGGCGATGGCCTCCTCCGAACTGCCGCGAGCAGAGGATGGCGTTGACCGCCGTCGGGTGGGTGTGCCCGACAAAGTTGACGCCCGGCAGCTGCAGCGCCAGGGCATGCAGCACCGTCTCGACCGAGGGACGCGCCGCTGGCGGCCGGATCGACCTTGGCGGCCTGCCAGGCCGGCCTTGATCTCGGTCGTCGGTCAGCGTCGGTCCTGTCCAGCAGGGCCAGCACCCGGCTCAAAGCGCACCTCGCACGAAGCCCGCCGGCGCTCGATGGTGCGCATCTCGGCGCCGCTGGCCTTGACCCAGAAGGTGCTCGGCGCCGGCCCGCGCCGAGGTGTTGCCCTCGCCCAGGATGGCATAGTCGTTGGCCGGGTCGCCCAGGTTGCTGGTCATGGCCACAAGCTGCGCAAGGACGTCACCCGTCTGCATATTTCTTCTCCTCAGTGCCTCCTCCGATGTGCGCCTGAAAGCACGTTGCGCCTCGTACGCGCTGATCTCGTCCAGGTAGGCATGCCGACGCGGCACGCCCTGCACGCAGGCAGAAGTAGTCCCAGACCGCGCCGAACGGCATGCCCTTTCAGCTCCTCCAGCAGCGCCAGACGCGCCGGTGTAGTCGCCGGCCGCCTCCATGTGCGCGCAGCTGGTCGACAGGCTCCAGCAGCGCCAGCAGCAGGGCGCGCAGGGCGTTGCGCGCGCCGATGACCCAGGCGGCCACGCGGTTGATGCTGGCGTCGAAGTAGTCCAGGCCGATGTGCACGCGGCCCAGGTAGTCGCCGCGCACGATCTCCTGCATGATCGCCTGCAGCTCGTCGGTCAGCGTGACCACGTGGTCGCTGTCCCAGCGCACGCCGCGGCTGACGTGCAGCAGCATCTCGTCCAGGTAGGCCAGGACGGCCGAGATCTTGTCGGCGATGGTCTCGGTGGGGTGGAAATGGCCGCTGTCCAGGCATAGCAGCACCTTGCGGGTGATGGCGTAGCCCAGGTAGAACTCGTGCGAGCCGGCCACGTAGCTCTCCGAGCCGATGCCGAACAGCTTGCCCTCGACGGCGTCCAGGTTGTAGCGCCGGGTCGACTGGCTCGGCCAGGACGGCGTCCAGCGACTGCGCCAGCAGCTCGCGCGGCGTCGTGCGGTCGACCGGGGTGTCCTTGAGGCCGTCGGGGATCCAGATGTTGGTCACGCAGGGCGTGCCCAGCTCCCGGCCGAAGTGCGCGCCGATCTTGCGGCAGGCGATGCAGTGGTCGATCCAGAAGCGGCGGATGGCGGGGTCGTAGCTGGCCAGGGTGAAGCCGCTGGCGGCCATGGGATGGGAGAAGCAGGTGGGGTTGAAGTCCAGGCCGTGGCCGTTGGCCTTGGCCCAGTCCACCCAGCGCGGCGAAGTGCTCCGGCCGCAGTTCGGTCGCGCTCCACGCGCCGGCCGCCGGTCTCGGCGTAGATGGCGTGCAGGTTGAGGCGGTGCCGGCCGGGGATCAGGCGGTAGGCCTGGTCGAGGTCGCTGGCGCAGCTCGTCGGCCGTTGCGCGCCTTGCCCGGGTAGTTGCCGGTGGCGGCGATGCCGCCGCCCAGCTCGCCGCCTGGGATTCTCGAAGCCGCCACGTCGTCGCCCTGCCAGCAGTGCAGGCTGAGTGCCACCTGCGCCAGCCGGGCCAGCGCCCGCTCGGTGTCGACGCCCAGTGCAGCGTAGCTCTCCTGGGCCAGGAGATAGGCCTGCTCTATCTGCGTTTCACAAGTCCTTTCGGTCATGGTGTACTCCTGGTGGCCGGCACGCCACAGCCGCGCAGGTGCTCCGATCGATTCCCCTTGCCGGCAGGGGCCTTACTCGTACCTAGCCTCAAACAGGGCCACGCTCTTCTCGGGTGGAACGCCTCCGTGGAGGTTGTGGACGGAAACGCGCGACCCCCGCGGGGCTAAGATCTCGACGGCTTTTCGCCTCTCGAAGTGTTCGCTCCCTCCGTGTCCTCACCGCAGATCGTCAGCGCTACGCCGGTTTGGCGCAGCTCGTCAAGGAAGGGACGTTCCAGGTCGCCATCGGTGACAATGTGGGAGACCTGCGCGAGGCCGGCGAACGAAGTCAGGTCCACGCGCCCGAACTTTTGCGAATCAATGAGCGCTACCACTCGCTCCGCGCAGCCGATCATCCTGCTCTTCAGCAGGACTTCCTGGATGTCGATCTCCGTCAGGCCGGCCTGCAGCGTGAATCCCGAGCAGGATACAAAGGCAGTCTTGACGTGCAGGTTCTCGAGGATCTTGGCACCCAGGTGGCCGACAACCGAGGTCCCGTCGGGACGCAGTACCCCGCCGACGAGAATGACCGTGTGGGACGCGTTCTTGGCCAAGGCAAGGCCTGCCTCGATACCGTTGGTGACGATGGTCAGGTCGTGCAGGCGCTGCAGATGGGGGATCAAGGCAAAGACGGTGGTGCTGGCGTCCAGGATGATCGAGTCGCCGTCTTCGATCATTTCAACCGCCCGGCTGGCGATCCGAGCCTTGGCCGCCGCGCGCACCTGCATGCGGGCAGCAAACGAAGGGCTGGCGCACCGGTGACCGGTTGTGATCACGGCTCCGCCGCGCACGCGGGAGACCTCGCCCGACTCTGCGAGCGCTTTCAGGTCGTTGCGGATTGTGCCCTGCGAGACATCCAGGCGGCCAGCCAGCTCGGTGACCTTGATGCCTGGCTCTTCGAGCAGAATCCGGACAATGCGCTGCCTTCTCTCAAAGGTAGTCATCTCACCCATTGTTCTGTATGCCCTGGTCTCTGGAACCGTACCTGGGATTGTTGATTCTTGCTGATATACTCTAGCATTCCTTGTGATATTTGTCAAATCACTGACCGTATCTGTTGAAGCGTACCGAAGGGGGCAGATGAAACTCTAGCAATGCGACCGCCGTGTACCTGGGCCCTCCGATGCACGGGGTCGCCCCATGCGGAACAGGGCGTCGCAGCGCCTCGAAATAGGGGGGCGCGGGAGGCCGGCTCCTGGAGACGGCTACTGGGCTAGCGCCACCAGCCGCGAAAAGGCATCATCCCACCCTGCCCGGCTCGCCGGCTCATACACGGCGCTTGGGAAAGACCGGTGCACGAGGGCTCGTGCTTCGGCCAGCGAGCCAATGTGGCCCAGGGCCATCATCTGTATCAGGATGTTGCCGGCGGCGGCGGCTTCGATAGGGCCGGTGATCACCTGCCGGCCAGTTGCATCGGCGGTGAGCTGCGAAAGCAGCTCATTTTGCGCTCCACCGCCCACGATGTGCAGGGGCGCCAGGCGGTTGCCCAGCATCTCCTCCAGGTGCTCCAACACCCACCGGTACTTGAGCGCGATCCCCTCCAGGGCGCAGCGGACGATCTCACCCATGGTTTCGGGCGCTGCCTGGCCGGTCTTCTGGCAATAGCAGCGGATCCGCGCCGGCATGTCGCCCGGCTTGAGGAACTCGCCGTTGTCCGGGTCGAGCACGGCCAGGAAGGGCTTCGCCCGCGCGGCCATCTGGGTCAGCTCGGCGTACGTGTGCGGCTGGCCCTGGGCCGTCCAGGTGCGCCGGCATTCCTGTACCAGCCACAGCCCCGTCACGTTCCGTGAGAAGCGGACTGTGCCGCACACGCCGCCTTCATTGGTAAAGTTGGAGGCCAGGCTGCGCTCGGTGATGACCGGCTCGGGCACTTCGGCCCCGACGATCGACCAAGTGCCGGAGCTGATCCAGGCAAATCCCGGGGCCTCAGCCGGCACGGCAGCCACCGCCGAGCCTGTGTCGTGGCAGGCCGGGGCGATCACCTCGGGGCCGCTGCCCGGCAGCAGTCCCGCCTCTTCGGCCACCGCGGGCGCCAGGGGACCCAGCCGCGTGCCCGGCTGCACGACCGGTGGAAAGAGGCCGGCCGGGATGCCCAAGTCCCGCAGCATCTCTCGTGCCCAGTCGTTCCGGCGCGGGTCGAAGCACTGGGTCGTCGTGGCGTTGCTGAGCTCGCAGACCCGCTGCCCCGTCAGCCAGTAGTTGAAGAGGTCAGGGATGGTCAGGAAGGTCGAGGCCATCTCGAGCGCCGGCGAGCGGCGCACGGCCATCGCCAGGAGCTGGTACAGGCTGTTGATCTGCATGAACTGGATGCCCGTGCGGGCAAAGATCTCCGCCCGTGGGACGCGTCGAAAAGCCTCCTGCAGCATGCCGTCGGTGCGGGAGTCGCGATAATGGTACGGGTTGCCCACCAGCGCTCCATCCCGGTCGAGTAGTCCAAAATCGACGCCCCAGGCGTCGAGGCCGATGCTCGCAAGGTCCCGCCCGCCCTCGCGCTGCGCGAGGGCGATGCCCTGCTTGATCTCGCTCCACAGGCGCAGGACATCCCAGTGCAGCCCGTCGCTCAGCCGCACCGGTCCGTTGGCGAAGCGGTGCAGGTCCGAAATCCGGAGGCACTCTCCGTCAAAATGGCCGAGGATTGCCCGGCCGCTCTCGGCGCCCAGGTCGAATGCCAGCACATTCAGATTGGACATTCTCTCCCCCCTGGTAGGTCAACCGGACACTGTCCCGAGCTACGTGTGCACGCAGGCCTATCCTGCAACAGGCTCCATGCGTTGTCAAGGACAGGATGGACGTTGTCTGCCATTCGGGCTCGCCTGCTTGACAACCCGCGCAGGTCGGCTATACTGCTAATGCGAATTACTAATTCGCATTAGTCCGGATCCGAGGGGGCGGGTTTGGTGCAGCGACGGATCACGTCCTACGACGTAGCCAGGGCAGCGGGCGTTTCGCAGACGACCGTCTCTTTCGTCCTCAACCAGGTAGCGGAGGCAAGCATAAGCGATGAGACCCGCCGCCGGGTCCTGGCCGCTGCGGAGGAGTTGGACTATATCCCCGATGCTGCCGCCCAGACCCTGGTCCGCGGCCGGACCCAGATCATCGGCGTCGTCGTGTCCACCCTGGACGATCCCTTCATCGGAGCCCTGGTCCAGGCCATCGAGTCCGCCGCACACGATCGGGGCTTTGTCGTCATCCTTTCCATCTCCGACGACATCCCCGAGTCGGGAGATGGCCGCGGCCCGGATGCTGCAATCCAGGCGGGTGGACGGCGTCATCGCGCTTCGTCGCGGGTCGGTGCCTTGTACCAGGAGCACCTCGACCGGCCGCGCGTCCCTGTGGTGCTGATCAACAGCCTTGCCGGGCCAGGCGACCGGCTCGTCTTCTCGGTGGGCGTGGATAACCGGCACGGAGGCTGCCTGGCTACGGACCATCTCATCCGCCGCGGCCACCGGCGCATCGCCTATGTGGCTTCGCCCCCCGACCGCAGGGACAACCAAGAAAGGCTGGCCGGCTATCGCCAGGCTCTCGTGGAGGCCGGCCTCGCCTTCGACCCGTCCTTGGTCGTGCAAGGTACGGCCCTCAGCGACGGCGGGCAGAAGGCCCTACCGGTGCTGCTTGCGCTTGACCCTCCGCCCAGCGCCGTCTTTTGCTACAACGACATGACGGCCATCGGGCTCATCGACGCAGCCCGCAAGGCGGGCCTCTCTCTGCCGGCGGACCTGGCCGTCGTCGGCTTTGACGACATTGTCTTTGCGCAGTTCTGCCACCCGCCGCTCACCACGATCACCCAGCCGATTGCTGCGATGGGCCAGGGAGCAATCGACCTGATGCGGGCACTGCTGTCGGACGAGGGGCACAGCGCACTGCCCGGCCCGGATGTGACCCTGAAGGGTCAACTGACCGTTCGTGCTTCGTCTGGATAGAAGACTCCGGACTGCCCGGTGACAGGAAGACATGCGACAAGAAACCGCGATTCAGGGAGGATTGGCGTGAAAGCAGCAGTGTTACGCGGCGTACAGGATCTGCGCCTGGAGGAGCTTCCCGATCCCAGGCCCGCCGGCAACGAGGTACTCATACGTGTCAAGGCTGCCGGACTGTGTGGGACTGACGTGCACATGTGGGAGGGCACCAACCACGAAGGCACCTTCCCCTTCGTTCCCGGCCACGAGTGGTCGGGAGAGGTCGTGGAGGTGGGCAACGACATCAGGTCGGTGTCCAGGGGGGACCGGGTGGTGGCGGAGGTGCCGATCCCCTGCCGCATCTGCGACAACTGCAAGGACGGGATGGAACCCAATATGTGTCCCGACATGGAGCTGTACGGATTCTCCTGGCAGAACCCTGGGGGCATGGCCGAGTACACACTGGCCCGAGAGGAGCGGCTGTTCAAGATCCCCGACAATGTCAGCTACGAGGAAGCGGCCCTGGTGGAACCGGTGTCGGTGGCCTATCACGCCGTCTGGGGCTCGGGCGGTGGTGCCGCGCCTCACGACCGGGTTGTGGTCATGGGTGCGGGACCGATCGGTCTGTTCACCATGTTGTCGTGCAAGGCATCCGGCGCATCCGTGATCGTCGTCGAGCCCCAGGCCTTCCGGCGCCGGATGGCACAAGACCTTGGCGCCGACGTTGTGCTCGACCCCACCGGCGGGGATCTTGTCGAGCAGGTGAAGCAGCACACCGGCGGCCGGGGTGCGACGATGGTTCTGGAGTGCTCCGGCAGTAGCGGAGCGCTGGCCGCCACATTGGACGTGGTCGGACGGCAGGGACGCATCGTGCTGATTGGGCAAAGCGTGGGCCGCAAGATCCCCATCGAGATCGGAAGGGCCATCTTTTCCCGCACCACGATCGTTGGCTCCAGCGGAAGCCCTTATTACTTCCCCAAGACTCTCGCCTTCATGTCGCGCCGGCTGGTGGACCTCATGCCGGTCGTCACCCACCGCTTCCCGCTGTCTCAGGTCCTGGCTGCCTTCGAGCTGGGCAAGCTTGGCGTGGACTGCGCCAAGATCCTGGTTCTGCCCTGAAGGGAGGGGGAGTGACGATGCTCTTGGGTTTGCACAGCGGGACGATCCTGCATACCAACCTGATGACCGACATCCGGGTGGCCCGAGAGACGGGCTACGAGGCCATCGAGCTCTATGCCCCGAAGCTTCTGCGCTACCTGGATGCCGGCTATGTGCCTGCCGAGATCCTGCCTTCGCTCGGCAAGCTGCGGGTGACGATGATCAACTCCTTTCTCGACATCGAACGCCAGGAGCCCGAGTTCCGCGGGCAGCTGCGCGCCATGTGCGAACGACTGTGCCAGATCGCACAGGCGTTGGGCTGCCCGGCCCTGCAGGTCGTGGCGCTTTCCGCACTCCGGGGGCAGCCCTGGCACGAGATTCGGTTCAAGGTGGGACGTTCGCTGGCCGAGCTGGCCGAGGATCGCCGCCCCCTTCGGCGTCACACTGGCTCTGGAACCGGTCACCTTCACGCCGCTCCACTCGCTCTCCCAGGCACTGGAGGTGCTCGAAGAGGCCGACCGCGAGAATATTGGGCTCTGCCTTGACACCTTCCATCTCTGGACCGGGGGAACGCCCTGGGAAGAGGTCGCTGCCCTCGATCCGGCCAGGATCGTGGTCGCTCACCTTGGCGATGTTACCGCGCGCCGGGGCAGCGTCTGGAGCGACGACGATCGCGACGTCCTGCTGGGGGATGGTATCCTTCCCCTGGCGGAAGGCATAAAGGCCATCCGGAGCACAGGCTACGATGGCGTATGGTGTGTCGAGCAGATGGGGCCGTACCACTGGGAATGGGATCCCTTCGTGCTTGCTCAGGAACTGCACGGGCGTGCCCGCTGCCTGCTGGCTCAATGATCCTGCTCACCGTGCTGCCCAGCAGGATGGCAGGAATAGATCAACGAAACCAAAGGAGACAAGAACAATGAAAGGCAAGATGAGAGGTGTAACGCTGTTTGCGGATTGGGATCCCAGGCCTGGCTTTGTGCTGGGAGCCAAGGACATCGAAGGAAAGCAGACCTATCTGGGCAGCCGCGTCTGGCGGAACCCAACCATCAAGATCGTGGACCATGACATCCCCGTCCCCGGTCCCCGCGAAGTGCTGCTCGAGGTCAAAGCGTGCGGCATCTGTGGCAGCGACGTGCACATGGCCCAGGCCGACCAGGAAGGCTACATGCTGGTACCCGGGCCTCACCGGTTTTCCGGCGATCCTGGGCCACGAGGTCTCGGGCGTTGTCGTCGAAGCAGGCAGCCAGGCCCGCGACAAGACGACGAACCGGCCCTTCAAAGGCGGGGAGCGGGTCTGCACCGAGGAGATGATCTGGTGCGGCGAATGCAGGCCCTGCGCCGACGGCTACCCCAACCACTGCGAGCGGCTCGACGAGATCGGCATCAACTGCAATGGTGGGTTTGCCAAGTACGTGCTCGTCCCCGCCCGCACCCTGTGGAGCCTTGAGCCCCTCGCCGACCGCTACGACGGGCAGGACTCTTTCGTGGCGGGCAGCCTGGTGGAGCCGACCAGCGTGGCCTACACGGCCGTCATCCAGCGCGGTGGAGGCATCCGCCCCGGCGACAAGGTTGTCATCTGCGGCGGCGGGCCGGTCGGAATGGCTGCCTGCGCGATCATGAAGCGGCAGGGGGCCTCAACGGTCATCATCTCCGAGCCCGAGCCGTCGCGCGCCCAGCTCTGCCTGAAGCTGGGGGCCGACCATGCCATCGATCCGACCAAGGAGAATTTCGTCGAGAAGGTGCTGGACCTGACCCGTGGCATGGGTGCCGACCTCTACCTGGAGGCGACCGGTCTGCCCACCATCGTCTACCCGCAGATCGAGCAGACCATCTGGCAGGGTCGGGCGCTCAACGCCAAGGTCGTCGTGCTGGCGCGCGCCGATGCCAAGATGCCCGTCACGGGCGAAGTGCTCCAGGTTCGCCGGGCCAGCATCATCGGCTCCCAGGGCCATTCCGGGGACGGCACCTTCCCCAGGGTCATCGAGTGCATGGCCGATGGCATGGACATGACCCGGATCGTCACCAAGCGCATCAGCCTGGACGAAGTGCCGGACAACATCGTCATGCTGCGTGACGCCCGCCAGGAAGCCAAGATCACCTGCGTTTCCTTTGACTAGGTCTGTCCGGATCGACAGAGGACGACATGCCAAGCCTTCTGGGAATTGACCTGGGGACAAGCGGCCTGAAAGCCGCCCTCTTTGACCTGGAAGGCACGCTCCTCGGCCTGGGCAGGGCGCCGAACCGCACCCTGCCCGGGCCGGTGGGCTGGGCCGAGCAGGATCCCAGGGCATGGTGGGCCGGTTGCTGCCAGGCGGTCCGGCAGGCCCTCGCCCAGGCGGGCCGCGCGGCCGGCGACGTCGCGGCGGTAGGCGTGTGTGGCTTCCACCACTGCCCCGTCTTTGTCGACGCCGCAGGCGAGCCGGTCCGGCCCACCATCGTGACCCACGACAGCCGCCTGGGAGCGAGCCTGGAGGACCTGCAGCAGAGCGGCATCCTGGAGGATGTGGCCCGAGATCTCGGGCAGCCGGGTGACGACGGGCCACCTGCCGGCCATCGTCCACCTGGTGCGCACCCTCGATCCCGGTGCTCTCGACCACACCCGCTGGATCCTCCTGGCCAAGGACTACCTTCGCCTCCGGCTCACCGGAGCAGATCGGCACGGAACTGTGCGACGCCACCGGCACCCACCTCATTGCCATGCCGGCGCAAGACTGGAGCGATGAACTCTGCTCGCTGCTGCAACTGCCGCGGAGCAAGCTGCCCGAGATCGGCCGCTCAGAGCAGGTGGCCGGCACAGTCACTGCGGACGCGTCGCAGGCCACCGGCCTTCGCGCCGGGACGCCCGTCGTCTATGGCGGTGGCGACTCGCATTGTGCCCTGCTTGGCCTGGGAATCACGGGCTCGGCCGAGGCCGGCCTGCTGCTCGGCACGAACAGCACGCTGCGGGCGTCCTTTGCCGGCCTCGTTAGGCCACTGGAGGAGATGGTCTGGATTCAGCAGCACGTCGTGCCCGGCTGCTTTACCGCCTCGGCCTCTCCCATGGCCGGTTCGTCCGCCCTGGCCTGGTTCAAGGAAGCGTGCTGCCAGGACCTGGCGGAAGAACCGGCTTCCTACGAGGCCCTGGAGTCGCTGGCAGCGGGCGTCGCCGCCGGGTGTGACGGCCTGCTCTTCCATCCCTACCTTTTTGGCGAGCGATCGCCCTTCTACAACCCCGAGGCACGAGGCGCTTTTCTCGGCATCCGGCACTGGCATGGCCGCGGGCACCTGGTGCGCAGCATCATGGAGGGGGTGGCCTTTGCCATCGCAAACTGCATGGACGCGCTCCAGGCGATCGCCCACGCCCGCGGATGAGCAGATTCACGTCGTACGCACCGGGCAGAGCGGCGGAAGCCAGATGCCGCTTTGGCGGCAGATCATTGCCAACGCCCTGGATCAGGCCGTCGAGGTCGCAGATGTCCGGGAGCCCGGCTGCCTGGGTGCGGCCCTGCTCGCCGGACTGGGCATTGGCGTGTACCAGGACATGCCTGAGGCCCTCCGGCGGAGCGTGCGGATGGTGGCCCGCTCTGCGCCGGACGGGCCCACTGCGGTGCTCTACCGCGAGCGGCGGGCGGCCTTCAACGACGTCTATCAAGCCCTGGAAGCGAGGCTCTACCACTGATGCGGAAAGCGTCCCTGGCGCAGCTCGGCCCTCGGAGGTTCCCGGCTGCCCATTCGGTGAGGAGACAAGAGACATGACACACGCTTATCCAGACCTGGCCGGCCAGGTAGCCCTGATCACGGGTGGAGCCGGCGCAATCGGCCGAGCCATCGGCACGGGGCTGCTGGCAGCCGGTGCACACGTGACCCTCGTGGACGTGGCCGGAGAGCGGCTGCGAAGACTCGATGCGGAGCTGGTAGGCCAGTTCGGACCCGGACGGGTACTGGCCGTCGTGGCCGATGTGTGCGACAGCGGGCAGGTAAGGCATGCCTTTGACCTGACCTTGACCGAGTTCGGGCGGCTCGACATCTTGGTCAACAACGCTGCTGCTACTCAGATCAAGGCGGTGGACGATCTCACGGACGAGGACATCGACCGGATCGTCGACACCAATCTGAAGGGCTACATCAAGTGCGCGCGTGAGGCAGCCGGGATCATGAAGCGGGCAGGCATCCGGGGGGTGATGCTCTTTGTCTCTTCCAAGAACGGCCTGCAGGGGGCGGCCAACAAGAGCCTCTACTGCGCCACCAAGGGCGGGGAGCTGACGCTCGCGCGCGCACTGGCCTTGGAACTGGGTGCCTTCGGGATACGCGTGAACTCGATCTGCCCGGACGCGGTGCTCGAAGGCTCGGCCCTCTGGGAAGACGACAGCTACCGGCTCGGCACGGCCAGGCGCTACAACATCTCGGAGGAAGAGATACCCGAGTATTACCGGCAGCGATGTGCCCTGAAGACCAACATCGAGCCGGCCGACGTGGCCAACGCGGCCCTTTTCCTTTTGTCGTCGGGCGCGGCCAAGATCACCGGTGCAATCCTATCCGTGGACGGAGGCGTCGCCTTCGTGCGCTGACGCACCGTGCGAGATAGGGCAATTGCATCTAAACTCGTTTGGGAGTTGAACGGTTTCGCCCAGTAGGGTATCCTCCGGAAAAGCATGGAGGATACCCGAATGGAACGAGAACCGGCTGCATCCATCGTTGGCCATTTCGTGGATCTGGAAGATCCCCGCGTTGAGCGTACGAAGCGGCATCTGTTGCTGGACATCGTAGTGATTGCCATCTGCGCTGTCATCTGTGGGGCAGATAGCTGGGTGGCAGTAACATTGTTTGGCAAGGCCAAGCTTGCATGGCTGAAGCGGTTTCTGGAGCTACCGAATGGCATTCCGTCCCACGACACATTCGGGCGGGTGTTTGCCCGACTGAAGCCAGAGCAGTTTGAGAAGTGCTTTCTGCAGTGGATCGCAGCGGTCAGCGACATCACCGCAGGGCAGGTGGTCGCGATCGATGGCAAGACGGTACGGCGCTCACATGACACAGGCATAGGCAGAAGCGCCATCCACATGGTGAGTGCCTGGGCCACTGCCAATGAGTTGGTTCTGGGCCAGGTGAAGGTGGATGACAAGTCCAATGAGATCACCGCCATTCCGGCCTTGTTACAGGTACTGGAGGTCTCGGAGTGCATTGTGACCATCGATGCGATGGGGTGTCAAACGGAGATTGCGAAGACGATCGTGGCGCAGGGAGCAGACTATGTGCTGGCTCTCAAGGAGAACCAGCCGCACATGCACGAAGACGTGAAGCTGCTGTTCGATGACTTGGAAAGCAGCCGGTACCGAGCCTACTCGTATGAGCGCGACTACACGGTAGACAAGAATCATGGGCGTCGCGAGAAACGGACCTGCTGGGTCATTTCGGACCCGGAGGTGCTGCGATTCCTACGGGGAGCGAGCGAATGGGCCAAGCTCAACTCGGTGGTGAAGGTGCAGGCCAGACGCAGCGTGGGCGACCAGGAGACTGTGGAAGACCGATACTACATCTCGAGCCTGGCCGGAAACGCCGAGCGGTTGCTGGGAGCGACGAGAAGGCACTGGGCCATCGAGAACAGCCTGCATTGGGTTCTGGACATCGCATTTCGTGAAGACGAATGTCGCGTACGCAAAGATCACGGACCGCAGAACCTCGCCATTCTGCGTCACATCGCAGTCAATCTGCTCAAACAGGAGAAGACCGCCAAGGTGGGCATCGGCAACAAGCGCCTCCGTGCCGGTTGGGACGAGGAGTACCTGCGAACGGTCCTTGCCGGCCTCTTCCAGTAAGATGCGATTGCCCTACCGTGCGAGAGGAGAAGGATTGACCGGCCGGCCATGGTGCGCTAGAATGGAAGGGTGGGGCGCGGTACAGGCCGTGCCGTCGAATACAGAGCGGAGGGAAACAGCCATGAGGCAAGAAGGCTTCTTTCAGGGCGTTCGGGGTACCCGTATCTGCCACCAGTGCTGGCTGCCTGATGGCGAGCCGAAGGCAGTGGTCCTCGTCGTGCACGGCCTGGGCGAGCACTGCGGCCGCTACACGAACGTGGTAAACCACCTGGTGCCGCTGGGCTATGCCGTGTATGGGGTCGACCACGTCGGGCACGGCAAGTCCGAAGGCGCCCGCGAGTGCGTGGAGCGGTTTGAGGATTACACCGAAACGCTGGATATGTACCGGGGAATGGTGGCGCAGGCCCAACCGGGCAAGCCGGTCTTTCTCTACGGGCACAGCATGGGCGGCCTGATCAGCACATTCTACTTGCTCGATCGCCAAGCCGGCCTGGCGGGCGCGATCCTCTCCGCTCCCTTGACCCGGGTCCCCGAGAATATCTCGGCGGCGACGATTGCGATGGGCCGGGTGCTGTCGCGCCTCGCGCCCAAGGCGGGCGTGATCGCCCTGGATGCCACGGGCGTGAGCCGCGATCCGGCGGTCGTCCAGGCGTATGTGAGCGATCCGCTGGTCTTTCACGGCAAGACGCCGGCCCGGCTATCGGCGGAGATGCTGCGCGCCATGCAGCGGGTCACCGCGGAGGCAGGCAAGATCACGCTGCCGGTCATGCTGCTGCAGGGCAGCGCCGACCGCATGGTGAACCCGGGCGATGCCCGCTTCCTGTACGATGCGATCGGCTCGGCCGACAAGACGCTCAAGGTCTACGAAGGCCTGTACCACGAGGCGCACAACGAGCCAGAGCGCGGCACGGTGCTGCGAGACGTGGAGGCGTGGCTGGCCGCGCACGTATAGCTGCCTGCCTGAACGGCCGCAGAAATCGCAGGTTCGACTCTCTGACAAGCACGCCTCTCCTGACGAGCAGGGCCACGCCGGCGACCCTGGGCGGGCACGTGCCGGGCAAGAAGCCGGACCGGCGCCCGCGCCGGCCGGCCTCTTTCTCCTGGGTGGTAAGCTTACGGTTCGAGCCGGTGCTGGTCCCTAGCGCAAGCTGAACGGCGGATAGCGGTCGGTCACCAGCAGGAACGCGTAGGCGTTGACCCGCAGGCCCCAGCGGCCGACGCCGACGATATAGTCGAAGAGGCCTCTCGGGTATTGGCCTGTGAAGAGGATGGCGAACCAGGCAATGACCGCTGCGAACCATGCGCCAATGGCGAGAAACGCCAGGACGATGTAGTGCGGGATCGCCAGGAACCACTTGACCAGGGGCATCCACCGGTTGAGGTCCTTTTCCACGTCGGGGTAATCGATCTCGAGGTGGACGGCCTGCTCTTCGACGGTCGACGGGTATTGGTCGGTGAGGAGGCAGAAGTAGGCGCCGACCCGGTAGCCGAAGCGGGTCAGCTCCGCGGGAAAAGTCGAACCACCAGCGCGGATAGCGCTGGCGGAAGAGGATCATCAGGGCTGTGGCCGCAGCGATGCCACTCACCAGCCCGCCGGCCGTCTCCTGGGTCCTCTTCAGAACCTCGCCGGCTTCGTTGAGGACAATCGTGTTGGTTACCGTCTCTCCGGCCCCCGAGATGAGGGCGAAGATGATGGCGATGGGGATGATCCAGAGTAGACGGAAGAAGGTTGTCAGCCTGTCCAGCTTTTCCGGATAGTCGATCTCGAGACGAGCAGCGTAGTCAGCCATGGGTCACTCTCCTTTTCTGATTGGATTCTTGTCCCTATACGACGGCTTGCCGGAAAGGGTTCCAGCCGTCCTCCGGGAGAAGCGCAATCCGGCCCAGGTCCTCTTGGACTGCGGGCATTACAGCGTCTGCGCCTGGATGGCCGTGATCACCACGGTGTTGACAATGTCCTCGACGGTGCAGCCACGGCTCAGGTCGTTGACCGGCTTGCGCAAACCCTGCAGCACCGGGCCGATGGCGATGGCGCCCGTCTCGCGCTGGACCGCCTTGTAGGTGTTGTTGCCCGTGTTCAGGTCGGGGAAGATGAAGACGGTGGCCTGGCCGGCCACCTCGGAGCCGGGCATTTTCTGCGCAGCCACCCCCATATCCACCGCTGCGTCGTACTGGATCGGCCCCACCAGCTTCAGGCCAGGCCGGAGCGCCTGGGCCATCAGGGTGGCAGTGCGCACGCGGTCGACGTCTTCGCCCACCCCCGACTCGCCCGAGGAATAGGAGAGCATCGCCACCCTGGGCTCGATGCCAAACGCCTGCGCCGTGTCCGCCGAAGAGAGGGCGATTTCGGCGAGCTCTTCCGCCGTGGGGTTCGGATTGACGGCGCAGTCGCCATAGACCAACACCCGATCGTCCAGGCACATGAAAAAGACCGAGGACACCACCGAAAAGCCCGGCTTGGTCTTGATGAACTGCAGCGCCGGCCGGATGGTGTGCAGGGTGGTGTGCGTCGCCCCCGACACCATGCCGTCGGCGTCGCCCTTGTAGACCATCATGGTCCCGAAGTAGGACACGTCGCACATGAGGTCCAGCGCCGTTTCCAGGTTCATGCCCTTGTGCTTCCGAGCGCGACGAGCGCCTCGGCGTACTCTTGCAGCTTGGGCGCATGCTGCGGCTCGATGACCGGCACTGCTTCCAGGTCCACCTGCAAGTCCCAGCCGCTGCATGGTATCCCGCACCTCGCGCGGGTCGCCCAGCAGAGTTAGGTCCACGATGTCCCGGTTGTGCAGTAGCGCGGCCGCTCGCAGGATGCGCTCGTCGTTGCCTTCTGCCAGCACGATGTGGCGCCGGTCGGCCTTGGCCTTCTGCACCAGCTCGTAGATGAACATCCTGGGGGTCACACCCCGCACCTGGACGCTGGACAGTTGGGCGCGCAGCGCCTCGGTATCGACATGCTCCTCGAAAAGCTCCAGGCTCAGAGCGATCTTGGCATGGTTGTCGGCCGTGATGTGAGAGCGGACTGTGCCCATCTGGGTGGCGGTGGTGAAGGTGTCGGCCTTGACCGACAAGATGGGCACGATGCTTGGCAGGCCATCCAGCAGGCGGGCGACCGACGGTGCCGGCCGAAATCCGCCGGTCAGGACGATGCCCGAGATCGATGGGTAGTAGCGCGAGTTGTGCGCCTGCAGCGCGCTGACGACCACATCATCGCGGTCGCCGGGCGTGATGAGCAGCGCGCCCTCGGTCAGGCGAGGCAGGTAGTTCTGAAGCTGCATGGCAATGACCAGGTAGCCGCGGGCGAGCTTGTCGAGCTGGTCGGCGCCGTAGAGCGTCTCCGCGCCGAGCTGGCCGGCGATTTCGCGTAGGGTGGGACTCTGAAGCGTGTCGTTGGTGGGAACGACCGCCAGCACGACACCCTCATGCGGCAGCTCTGCCCGGAGCGCGGTGGTCAGCTCCGCTACCTTGGACGGATCGGCGCGGTTGACCACCACGCCCAGCACCGGGGTTCCTCGCTCGGCAAAGGTACTGAGCGCCGCACGCACCGTGCTGACCACCGGTGCCACATCCCGGTGCGCCGCGCTGGTCAGTATGAGGACCGAAGAGCCCAGGTTCTTGGCAACGTCGGCATTGAAACCGAATTCGGCCGCCGCGCCGCCCTCCTCCGCCTCGGACCCGAGGCACAGGATAAAGTCGCATTGGCTTTCCAGTGCCTTGTACTCCTCGATGATGCCCGTCATCAGGTCGTCGTAGCGGCCACGGCTGAGCAGATCGGTCGCCTCTTGCCGCAGAAAGGCAAAGGTGTCCTTGTAGCGCAGGCGCAGGTCAAAATGCGTGAGTAGCAGATCGATGTTCTTGTCCCGCACCCCGGCCGCCTGGCTGCTGACGATCGGGCAGAACACGCCGACGCGCTTGGTCTTGCGCAGGAGAAGGTCCGTCAGGCCCAGGGAGATCAGGGACCTGCCGCAGTGGGATTCTGTTGTGACGAGATAGATCGATGTGGTCATGTTGTCACCTCCGCCGGGTACGCACGGCACCCCATTATCGCCCGGAATGGTGTGTCTGTCAAAGGACCGCCGTCGCGCTTCGGGCCATGCCCAACTCACCCGACCGTCACGCTGAGCGCCCCAGGCGCCGGCCTTGCGGTTGTCTGCGGGCCTTCACGATTTGACAGGCGCTCAAGACGGCTGTATGGTGTAGCGCGCTTAATCAGTCAGAGGGGTGAAGTATGCAGCAGGTTGATCCAGTTCTTGTCGTGCTGCGCCGATGGATGGCCGTTTTCATGCAGCGCTCGATGCACGACTTTGCGCGCTACGCCAGGACGAGCGGGTTTTCGCTCGCGCAGCTCGGCGCTCTTTTCCAGGTCCGACACGGGGGGGGAACCGGCGTCACCGACCTGGGCGATAGCCTGGGCGTGACCAGCTCTGCTGCGAGCCAGATGCTGGAGCGGCTGGTGCAGTTGGGGCTGATCGTGCGCTCGGAGGATCCGGCCGACCGGCGCGTCAAGCGTATTGTATTGAGCGACAAGGGCCGCCAGGTTCTCCAGGCAGGCATCCACGCCCGCGAAAGCTGGCTATCGGATCTCGCGGAGACCCTGTCTCTCTCGGAAAAAGAGACCGTCGTCGCCGCGCTCAACATCCTGATCGACAAGGCGGCCGGCCTCGGGCAGCCTGTCGAGGCGGACGAACTATCCGTGCGAGGAGGAACATCGCCAGATGTCTAGGTTGGGCAAGTACCTGAAGCCGTATCTCTTACTCATTCTCATTACGATCGTCCTGCTCTTTGTGCAGGCCAACGCCGAGCTGGCGCTGCCGGACTACCTGTCGAAGATGGTCAACAACGGCATCCAGCAGGGCGGCGTGGAAAACGCGGTGCCCGAGGCCATCCGCCAGAGCCAGATGGACAGGCTGGTCATCTTCATGGGCGACGAGGACAGGGCGCTGGTGCTCGACAGCTACCTCCTGGTGGAGCCTGGCTCCGCCGAGGCGGAGCAGTACCGGGCGGCCTACCCCGGTCTGGCCGACGGCGCAGTGTATGTGCTGAAAGAGGTGGACCAGGCCACGACCGATGCGCTGAATCGGATCATGGGCAAGGCCTTGGTCGTTGTCTCGAGCATCGAGCAGATGATCGCCGACCCATCAAAGGCGGCGGCGTTGGGCCAGGGCATGGGCTTTGACCTTTCGAAGCTCCCGCCGGGCACGGATCTGTTTGCCTTGCTCAAGCAGCTTCCCCCGGCGCAGTCGGCGGGCATCAGCAGCGCAATCGAGGCCAAGTTCGCCGCCCTCGGGGACAGCATGATTACGCAGATGGCCGCCGGCGCAGTCAAGGCCGAGTACGAAGCACTCGGCATGGACGCCGCCAGGCTCCAGCGGAGCTACATCATGCGCATCGGCGGCTTGATGCTGCTGGTTTCGCTGCTGGCTGGAGTCTGCACGATCGCCGTTGGTTATCTGGCTTCGAAAACCTCTTCCGGCATGGCGCGAGACATCCGCAAGGCGCTCTTCAAGAGGATCGAGAGCTTTTCCAACGTGGAATTCGACAAGTTCTCGACCGCGTCGCTGATCACCCGCTCGACCAACGACGTCACCCAGGTCCAGATGGTGATCGGCATGATCATGCGCATGGTGTTCTACGCGCCCATCATCGGGATCGGCGGCATCATCCGGGCTCTCGGCAAGAGCGCCAACATGTGGTGGATCATTGCCTTGGCGGTGCTTGTCCTTGTCGGCCTGATAGCGATCGTCTTTTCGATATCGCTGCCCAAGTTCAAGATCATGCAGAGCCTGATCGACCGCCTCAACCTGGTGATGCGCGAGAACCTGTCGGGCATGATGGTGATCCGCGCCTTCAACAAGCAGGGGGATGAGGCGGTGCGTTTCGACAAAGCGAACCGCGATCTGACCAGCACGAGCCTCTTTGTCGCCCGCGTGATGGTGACACTGATGCCGGTGATGATGTTGGTGATGAACGGCCTATCGTTGGGCATCATCTGGGTGGGTGCACACCAGGTCGCCCAATCGACCATGCAGGTGGGCGACATGATGGCCTTCATGCAGTATGCGATGCAGATCGTGTTCGCCTTCCTGATGCTGTCGATGATGTTCATCTTCTTGCCCAGGGCGGCCGTATCGGGCGACCGCATTGCCGACGTGCTCGAAACCGAAGATCTCCATCACCGATCCGGAAGACCCGCAGGAATTCAGGGAGCCGTTCACCGGCTCGATCGAGTTCGAGCATGTTGCCTTCCGCTATCCCGACGCTCTCGAAGATGTGCTCCACGACATCAGCTTCACGGCCAGGCCCGGAGAGACCACGGCCTTCGTCGGCTCTACGGGCTCGGGCAAATCGACCGTCGTCAACCTGATCCCGCGCTTCTACGATGTGACCGGCGGTTCCATCTGCGTGGACGGGATCGACATTCGCCGGGTCAGGCAGAGCGACCTGCGCGACAAGATCGGCTACATACCGCAGAAGGGCATGCTCTTCTCGGGCACAATCGAGAGCAACTTGCTCTATGCCGACCAGGACGCCAGCCCCGAGACACTGCAGGAAGCGGCGGACATTGCCCAGGCGAGCGAGTTCATCCTGGCTAACCCCGAAGGGTTCTCGGCCGAGATTTCCCAGGGTGGCGCCAACGTGTCGGGAGGCCAGAGGCAGCGGTTGGCCATCGCGCGTGCGCTGGTCAAAAAGCCGCCCATCTACATCTTTGACGACAGCTTCTCGGCACTGGATTTCAAGACCGACTCGGCCTTGCGCCAGGCACTCAAGGAAAAGACCGGAGACGCTACCGTACTGATTGTCACCCAGCGCGTAGCGACCATAAAGGGCGCCGACCAGATCATCGTGCTCGACGAAGGACGGGTGGTCGGCAAAGGAACGCATCAGGCGCTCATGGAGAGCTGCGAAACGTACCAGGAAATCGCCTACTCGCAGCTCAGCAAGGAGGAGCTCGTATGATCGCTCACGGCGGCACGACATCACGCACACCTGCCGGCCGGCCCACGAGTGGGGGCCCCATGGCACGCGGCGGCCCAATGGCCATGATGAGGGGCGAAAAGGCTCGCGATTTCCGGGGTACCATGCGCAAGCTGATCCAGTATCTCGGATCGTACAGGATTGCCATCCTGTTCGCTTTGCTCGTCGCGGTGGGTTCCACCGTCTTTGCCATCGTCGGACCCAAGATCCTCGGCAAGGCGACCACCAAGCTTTTCGAGGGCGTCGTTGCCCAGATCGCCGGGACCGGCTCCGGGATCGACTTTGGCTACATCGGCCGGATTCTCCTGACCGTTTTGGCGCTGTATCTCGCCTCCACCCTGTTTGGGTATATCCAGGGCTGGATCATGGCGAACATTTCCACGAACATTGCCTATCGGTTCCGCAGGGACATTGCCGACAAGATCAATCGCATGCCCTTCAAGTACTTTGACAGCACGAGCCACGGCGAAGTGCTCTCGCGCTTGACCAACGACGTCGATACGCTGAACCAGACGCTCAGCCAGAGCCTGTCGCAGATCATCACGTCGGTGGTGACGGTGGTCGGCGTGCTGATCATGATGCTCACCATTAGCTGGCAGATGACTCTGGCGGCGCTCCTGATCGTGCCGCTCTCGATGGGGATCATTGCCCTGGTGATAACTCAGTCGCAGAAGTACTTCAAGCGGCAGCAGGACTACCTTGGCCACGTGAACGGCCACGTCGAAGAGATGTACGGTGGGCACGTGGTGATGAAGGCGTTCAACGGCGAAGCCGAGAGTGTGCAGCGTTTTGATGGGCTCAATAACGTCCTCTATGACTCTGCCTGGAAATCTCAATTCCTGTCTCTGCTGATGTTCCCGATCATGAACTTTATCGGCAACCTCGGCTACGTTGCGATCTGCATCCTGGGAGCCTACCTGGCAGCCCAGCGCGCGATCACGGTGGGCGATATCCAGGCCTTTATCCAGTACGTTCGCTCCTTCACGCAGCCGATCACCCAGATTGCCAATATCTCCAACATCCTGCAGCAGACGGCCGCGGCAGCCGAGCGCGTGTTCGAGTTCCTGGCCGAGGCCGAGGAAGTCCCCGACACCGAGCACGGTGTAAGCGCGGAGAATATCGAGGGCCACGTCGCCTTCCAGAACGTGCGCTTTGGCTACAGCCCGGACAAGGTCGTCATCCGCGACTTTTCTGCCGACATCAAGCCGGGGCAGAGGATCGCCATCGTCGGCCCCACCGGCGCCGGCAAGACGACCATGGTAAAGCTTCTGATGCGCTTCTACGACGTGGATGCCGGCCGAATCCTGATCGACGGCCACGATATCCGCGATTTCACGCGCGCGGACCTGCGCTGCATGTTTGGCATGGTGCTGCAGGATACCTGGCTGTACAACGACACGATCATGGAAAACATCCGCTATGGCACGTCGGGCGCCAGCGACGAGGCGGTGATCGCGGCGGCCAAGGCGGCCCGGGTCGACCACTTTGTGCGCACGCTGCCCGAAGGCTATGGCCTGGTGCTCAACGAGGAGGCCAGCAATATCTCCCAGGGGCAGAAGCAGCTCCTGACGATCGCTCGCGCCATCCTGATCGATCCGGCGATGCTGATCCTGGACGAAGCGACCAGCTCGGTCGACACGCGAACCGAGGTCCTGATCCAGGAAGCGATGTACCAGCTCATGAAGGACCGCACCAGCTTTATCATCGCGCATCGCCTGTCCACCATCCGCAACGCCGACCTGATCCTGGTGATGAACGAGGGCGACATCGTCGAGCAGGGCAAGCACGAAGAGCTTCTGGCACGTGGCGGCTTCTATGCCGAGCTCTACAACAGCCAGTTCGAGCACGCAGGGGCCTAGGTTCGATAGTCTCCCTGGCGACCGTAGGCCGGCGGCCAGTCGCTACTTCCCTACTCTCGGCCGCATCCAGCAGGACCTGACGGGTTTCCGAGAACCCGTCAGGTCTGTTCTTGTCGCAACCCTACTCCTCTGCGGAAAACTGGACCAGCGTCTCGATCTTCGCCGCAGCCTGGGCCTCTTCCATCCAGGCCGAAAAGGCCTCGTCCATCATCGAGCTGTAGGTCGACTCGTCCAGCTCGTGCAGCCCCTTTTCCAGCACCTCGATGATGTGGTATCCGTAGTCGCTCTGGACCAACCCGCTGGTCTCGCCCACCTCCAGCGAGAACGCGGCCTCCTCGAACTCGGGCACCATCGCGCCGGCAGGAAACCAGCCCAGGTCGCCCCCGGCGTCCTTGCTGCCCGTGTCTTCCGAAAGCTCCGCCGCCAGCGCCGCAAAGTCCTCGCCCGCTTCTAGCCGGGCCAAAACCTGCTTGCCGGTCTCCTCGTCGGCCACCAGGATGTGGCGGGCATGTACCTGTTCCGCCTCGCGGGCCGGCGCGTGCGCCTCAGTCAGCCGTTCCACCAGAAGATCGTCCGCCATTAGGCGGGCAAAGTACTCGTCGCTCACGCTGGCCTGTTCCTTGAACTCGTCCCACGAGCTGTACTGGCCACTCTCCATAATCGCGAGCTTCTGCTCCTCGACTCGGGCCTGCACCTCCGCCTCGCTGACGACGATGCCCTCCATCGGAGCGAGCTGCCTCAGCAGCGTGCGCTGCACCACCGTCTGAAGGATCTGATCCTGGAAGCCCGCGAGCAGGGCAATGTTCTCGGCCAGGTTCCAGTCCACCTGGTAGGACGACGTCACGCTGTACAGTGACTGGAGCAGTTCCGGCTCATACTCGGCCCAGGTGATCGCCTCGCCGTTGACCGTGGCCAGTGTCCCCTCCACCTTCTGGAGTGCGGCCACAGCGATCTCTACGCCGCCGGTGGGGGTGATCGTGGTCGTCGCCGTGATCGATTCCGTGGCGGTGATCGCCTCTGCTGCCGAGGGGGCAGACGTCTCTGTCGCCGTTGCGGTTCCGGCGCCGGTCTGCTGGGGCGTCGGCGTGGCTACCTCCGCGCTGCAGGCAGCCGCCAGCAGCACGATCAGGGTCAGAAAAACAATAGTCCGTGGCTTCATTGGTTGATCCTTTCAACAAGATAGTAACCTTGTGATTGTACCAGACGTGCGCCGCTTGTCCACAAACCGGTTCGCGCTTGCGAGTCGTGCTGGGGGAGTCAGGTCCGGCCAGTCCGCCTATCATAGCAGGCTGATACGGAGACCAACAGGTTCGAGTTCGTCTTTATCCACCAATTGGTTGGCGGCACCGGCCAGGAGGGGCGCGGTGGCCCGGCTGCCGCAAGGCACTTTGAGTGGGGTGGCTACAACCTGGACGGCAGTTGGGGCTTTGACGGGCAGCGCCCCGGCTGGGAGAAGCCCGTGCACCGTGCTCACATGGGAATACCATGAGAGCATCCGCAACCGAGACCGAACAGCAGAGGGCAAAGACTATCCTGGTCTTGGACGACAAGCCGAGGCGGCGTGACAAACCGGCGATGACCCGTACCCTGGCCTTCAAGCTAGTCCTGGCTTTCCTGCTGGTGAGCATTGCCGGCGCCGCCCCGCCCTTGTCAGGAGACTAGGCAGGCGAACAGCAACCGCGCTCGAGCTACGTTTTTGCCCTGGTTGATGCAGACGGCCGCGTGGTCCTGCCTGCCGGGCCATTCCGGCTCGGCGCCCAGGTGCCCTCCGAGGAGCTGGCGCGCGGCGTCAAGGTGGAGGTGAATGGGCAGGTGGTCGGCGCGGCGCTCCTCACCGGGCAAGCCCCGGAGCTCTCGCCCCAGGAGCAGCAGTACCAGGCGCGCACCGATCGTTCCTCGCTCTATGCGGCAGTGGCGGCCACCGTCGTCGCGCTGGCCCTGGGGGTGCTCCTGGCACGCTCGCTCACCCGCCCCGTCCGCGAGCTGACCTCCGCCACGCAGGCGGCCAGATCCGACTGGTTACCGCGGCGAAGGGCAGCCGGGTGGCAGATGACACCCACCGGCCGCCACAGCCAAGATGGTGAGGAGAGAACGGGCAGGCAGCGGCCGGAAGTCGGCGATCGACACCTCTCGGCGAGAGGGCGTAGGGTTTGACATGTCTGGCCGTCTGCGGTAAGCTGAGCGTGGCCGGGCTCTGTCCGGCCTGGAGCGAATTGCGGATGCCATCCACATATCGACACGGGCAACCTACGATCGGGGTGTTGGCCGGCTGGCAGTTTGCCTGGACGCCGACGCCCCTCAGTTACCTGGATCCCATCTTTCGAGGGGCGGGCCTGGCTGCGCAGAACCTGGGCTGCAACCTGCTCCTCGGGTGCGGCATGGGACCTTGGACGGGCCTCAGCGGGTCCCTGCGTGCGGCATGGCCGCTTGTCTCCTCTGAATCGGACTTTGTGCCTATCGGTCCCTGGAACACCGCCGGCCTCATCGTCGTGAATCCCCTACACTCCGAATCCCGATCGCGCTATATGCAGGAGCTGCGCGCAACCGGGCATCCGCTGATCTTTGTCGCGGCGGGAGAACAGGGTCCCTCGGTCGTGGCCGACAATCGCAGCGGGGTGCTCGAAGCCGTGCGACATCTCGTCGAGCACGGGCACCGGAGCGTCGCTTTCATTGCCGGCAGCGTCGAGGACATCGAGGGCGACACCGGAGGGCGTTTGCAGGCCTATCACGATGCTGTGGAAGCGCTGGGCCTGGATGCCGATCCACGCCTGGTAGGCTGGGGACGGCATGTATACGAGGGCGGCTATGCTGCCATGCGCGAGATCCTGGCCTCAGGCGTGCCTTTGACCGCCGTCCTGGCCAGCAACGACGAGTCAGCCCTGGGCGGCGTGCAGGCCTTGCGCGAGGCCGGTTACAGGATCCCGCACGACGTGGCGATCATCGGGTTTGACGACCGTCCAGAGAGCGCCGTCCAGGAACCGCCCCTCAGCAGTGTACGCATCCCACTGCGCCAGATGGGCTATCGGGCCGTAGAATCGCTCTACCGCTACCTAACGGGCCAGGCCGAGACCGTCGAATCGGCCCTGATCGAGACAAGCCTGGTGGCTCGCGAGTCGTGCGGCTGCGGTCCGAACGCCCTGCGCCTCGCAGCGCCCACTGTCGCCGCCCCCCGAACCGAGATGCCTGATCGGACGACGAGCCGTAGGCAGTTGGTGCGGACCATGGCGGCATTGGTCCTGGCCGAGGCCCAAAGCCTGTCCTCCGATGAGATTGAGGCCCTGTGCCGGTGCTTGGTCTCCGCGTTTGACGCCAGCGTTGAGCGGGAAGACCCCTCACGGTTTCAGGAGGCTCTGGAGGCAGTTCTCCGTCAATGGGCGGCCAGTGGGGATGATGTGCACATCTGGCAGGCGGCCCTTTCAAGATTGGGCGCTGCCCTAGATGGGCTGCCTGCTGCAACCCGAGGCCTAGGAGCTGAGTGGCTGGATCGGGCACGCCTCACCATCAGTGGCAGCGTGCAGCATCAGTTCCGCCGAAACGTGGTGGACCAACGCTGGAGGCTTAATCGCCTCGGCACGTTGACGGCTCGGCTGTTGGCTGCCCTCGACGAAGCGCATATCTACCAGGTCCTGGCCCAGCACCTGCCGACCATGGGCATCCATACCGCGTGGCTAGCCCTGTTTGGCGGGGAAGGCGGCGATCCGGTCGCCTGGACCATGCTGCGGGACCTCACGTCGTCGGATCCGCCGATCCCCCGCTTCCCTAGCCGCGACTTTCCACCCAGAGATCTACTGCCGATAGACCAGCCCTTCAGTCTGGCCGTCTTTCCGCTGACAGGCCCCCGTGGCCAACTGGGCTATGCCGTCTTTGATACGGCACACCTGGACCTGTACGGCGCGATCACCCAGGAATTGGCCACAGCGCTCAACAGCGCACAGTTGCACCGGGAGGCCACCGAGGGCCGCCGCCTCGCCGAAGAAGCCAACCAGATGAAGAGCCGTTTTCTCTCGACCGTCAGCCACGAGCTGCGCACGCCGCTGAACCTGATCGTGGGCCTGAGCGGGGTTCTCTTGCAGGAGAGCGACGAGAGCGATTCGCCGCTGCCCGAGCCGTATCGGAGCGATGTGGAACAGGTATACGCCAACGCTCAGCATCTCGGCGCGCTGATAGGTGATGTACTCGATTTGGCCAGCAGCGACGCCGGGCAACTGCGCTTGGTGAACGAGTTCGTCGATCTGGGCCAGGCCCTTGGCCTGGTGGCCGAAACCGGCCGTCGCTTGGCCTTCGAACGCGGGCTGGCTTGGCAGGCTCACCTGCCCTCGTCCGGCCCCTGGGTGTGGGGGGATCGGACGAGATTGCTGCAGGTCGCGCTCAATCTCATCAACAACGCGATCAAGTTCACGATGAGGGGCCGGGTCAGCCTGACCCTAGAGTCCGGCCCCGAGGCAGTCACCGTCAGCGTGCATGACACCGGGCTGGGCATCCCCTCCGAGGAACAACAAACGATCTTTGACGAGTTCTGCCGGTCAGAGCGCAGCGTCGCGCTTGGATACGGCGGTCTCGGGCTCGGACTGGCGATTAGCAAACGCCTCATTGAGCTGCACGGCGGCACAATCGGCGTGCACTCCACAGGACAGGAAGGGGCAGGCTCCACTTTCTATTTCACGCTTGCCCACCGTGCAGCCGCCGGCACGGTCTCTGGCTGCGCGACCGGTGGCTTCCGAGCTTGGGAATCAGGGTGTACTGGTCCTGACCAACCGTTCGGGGACCGGCGAGCGATTGCGTGACTATCTGGAGCAGCGTGGGTTCCAGGTGCAGATGGCGCTTCTGGACCAACTGTCAGACTGGCAATCCAGCCTGCCAGTGTCACCGCCAGCCGCGGTCGTTTTCGACATTAGCGTGGCGTCCAACCAGACCTGGAATGCCCTGAGAACGATCAGAGCCAACGCAGCGACCCGGGGCGTTCCCGTGCTATTCTATGCGCTCTCGCAACTTGGCGGGTCGGTGCTCGAGCTGGATTACCTGACCAAGCCCATCGAGCTGGCGGAGCTCACGCGGGCGCTCGATCAGCAGTGGCTGGCCGCAGGTCCGGGCCATTCGACGCGCACGATCCTGGTGGTGGATGACGACCCGAACACGCTGGAGATGCACGCTCGGATCGTGCAGATGCAATCGTCCTCCAACCGTGTGCTGAAGGCACACAGCGGTCGAGAAGCACTGGATTTCCTGCGGCACGAGGCGACCGACCTGGTCCTGTTGGACTTGATGATGCCAGAAATGGATGGCTTCGCCGTCCTGGAGGCAATGCGCGAGCACGAGGCTATGCGAGACATCCCGGTGATCGTCGTCACCGGACAGGTTCTGATGGAATCGGACATGGCCCGGCTGAACCGGGGCGTGGCAAAAGTCCTGAGCAAGGGGCTGTTTGGGCTGGAGGAGACGCTGGCGCACTTGAGCACGGCGCTGGCATCCCGGCGCGAGTTGAGCGCCGAAGCACAGCGCCTTGTGCGGCAGGCGATGGCCTACATCCACGAGCACTATGCCGATCCCATCTCGCGCCAGGACCTCGCCAAGCATGTGGGCCTCAGCGATGATTACTTGACCAGTTGTTTTCACAAAGAGATGGGCATGACACCCGTCGCGTACCTCAACCGCTATCGCATCCAGAAGGCCAAGCACCTGCTCGATTCCACGAACAAGAGCATCACGGAAATCGCCCTGGAAGTGGGCTTCTCCGGCAGCAGCTACTTCAGCCGGATTTTCCTGCGAGAGACCGGGATGACCCCCAAGGCGTATCGCCGGAAGTAGCCATCCACCGAGCTTTCCCCCGGCATCCTCTCGGAAAACTGCGCTTCTCTCTCGCTTTTCGGCAAGACTTGGTCCTGCCGGAGCCATATACTCATGGTAGGGATTGGAAGCGGTTCCAGCGCCGCGCCCGAGGGGTGACATGACACTGACACTTGATCAGATCGCAGAACTGGCCGGAGTCTCGCGCTCCACCGCCTCGCGCGTCATCAACGGGCGCCCAGGTGTCCGGACCGAGGTTCGCGAGCGAGTGTGGCAGATCATTCACGAAAAAGGCTATCACCCCAATGCCGTCGCGCGCTCGCTGGCCTCGCGGCGTTCCACCGTGATAGAAGCCGAGCAACCGGCCAAGCAAGACGGAAGAGGCAAGACAGATTCGGCATGAGCGAGCCGCCGGACGGCTTCTCTTTTTTGCCGACAAGTGGAAGCGCTTCCATGCGCAGCGGAAGGGGGTGGTGTTTGCAGCGGACATTCCTCACAAACTGAGACGGGCACAAATCATCTCGCGAATTCCATTAGTCACGTATGAAGAAGGAGAAGATCCCATGTCAAAAAAGGCAATGACTCTTGTCAGCATTCTTATGCTGCTCGCCATGCTTGTGGCCGCCTGTGGCGGCGCAGCAACCCAGGTCCCAGCGGCCGGTGAGACGAAGGCTGTTGCGACCAGTGTCCCTGCGGCTGGGGAGAAGGTGACCCTCCGGGTCCTCGTCCACCAGAACCCACCCATGGTCGACTTTGTGACCACCTTCAACGAAAAGTTCCAGGCCAAGTATCCGAACATCACTGTGGATATGTCGGTCGTGAACGCCAATGACCTGAGCACGGTCACCCAGACACGCCTGACGGCCAACGATGTGGACGTCGTCGACATGTTCGGCTTTGCCAATGCGGCACAGCCGTACATGAAGAATGTAACCCCGCCTAACTGGCAGACGCTGATCGACGCCGGCCTGCTAATGGACATCTCCGACCAGCCGTTCGTCAAGAACTACGACGCCTCCGCCATCCAGGACGCCGGCACCTACAACGGCAAGGTCTACGAGATCAACCTGGGGCGTGTCTCCTACAGCGGCATCTACTACAACAAGGATCTCTTCACCACGAACAACGTCAAGGTCCCCACCACCTGGGATGAGCTGGTCGCAGCGTGCGAGACCTTCACAAAGGCCAACATCCCCTGTATGACCGCGGGCGGCAAGGATGGCTGGCCTATCTTCGTCGGTGCGTACGGCCTGATTGGCTCGATCTATCCTGACCAGGCGGCCCTAGTGGAGGGCCTGTGGACGGGCACGATCAAGTGGAACGACGCCAAGTCGCTCGAGATGTGGAATGCGATGAAGGTCTACGCCCAGAGCATGATGGAAGGAGGAGCCAGCGGCATCGCCGGCGACGCTGCTCCAGGGCGTTTCGCTTCTGGCGCGGTAGCCATGTTCCCCGGCGGAACGTGGTACGCCTCCGCGATCGAGTCGGCTCAGCCGGCCTTCAAGTGGGGCTACATCCCATTCCCGGGCAGCAACAACGCAGACGACAACAAGTACCTGTTTGGCAAGTATGATCAGGGGTGGGTCATTGCAGCCAACACCCCCAACAAGGATGCAGCCGTCAAGTACTTGACCGAGTTCTCCGATCCGGCCAACTACCAGGCGTTTGCCAACGCGGTGGGCTTTATCCCCACCCAGCCAAACGCCACCCTGAATACGCAGATCGGGCAGGAGGTCGCGCCCTACTTGGCCAACTTCCGCGTGGGCTACGAGCAGTATTGGACGGCGCCCAAGGGCGCCGGCCAGTACGCCAATCCGTACGCTTCGTACTTCAAGCCGTTCGGCACCTTCGCTGATCCGCAAGAGCTGGCCGACAAGGTCCAGGCAGACCTTCAGTCCGGCCTGGACGCGAACAAATAGGCAGCCCTTTGCCGACCCAGGTAGGCTTCTCGTCCGGCGGGCGAGAAGCCTACCTCCGAAACAGTCAGATTGGAGGCATGCCATGGTCAGCTATCACTTCGGTCGCGGCAGGGCCAGATGGACGCCCTATCTCTTGCTTCTTCCAGGCCTCTTCTTCTACTTGCTGATTAGCCTGGGCCCATCGATCGCCACTGCCTTCTACTCCTTCACGGACGCGACGGGCATCAAGGGTGCACCCATCAACTGGGTTGGACTCGACAACTACAAAGAGTTCCTGTTCATGGGCCAGGCATCTACGGACAACTATGCCGCGCTCGGGCGAACGCTGGTGTTTTGTCTCTTCGTGACGACCATCCAGTTTGTGCTCGGGCTGATCGTCGCACTGCTCGTGAACCAGCGGCTCAAGGGTACCAACTTCTTCCGCACACTCTACTTCATGCCCGTCATCCTGGGCGCGGTGATCCAAGGCCTGATCTGGTCGCTCTTTCTCTATCCGCTGGGCGGCCCTGTCGCCAAGCTACTGGGCGTGGTAGGCCTGCAGTCCGAGTTCTTCGGCGCGCAGCCCAGCCAGGCCTTCGCCTGGGTCATGGCCGTGCAGATCTGGGCCAACCTGGGCACGACGATGATGATCTTCATCTCGGGTCTGCAGACGATCCCGGATGAGCTGTACGAGGCCGCTCGGATCGACGGCGCGGGCTCCTGGCAGGTTTTCAGGAACGTCACATGGCCCTTGTTGACCCCTGTCGTCAACACCAACTTGCTGCTGAACATCATTGGCTCTCTGCAGGCCTGGCAACTGTTCCTGGTCCTGATCGGCTACCGCAATGGGACCCAGGTCCTCGGCTACTTGATCTTTGCCCAAGGATTCGGCCAGACCTCGGGGAGCGTTACCAGCGCCTTCCGGCAGGGCTATGCTGCTTCCGCTTCGATCGTCCTGTTCTGCCTGGTCCTGGTCATCGGCATGGCAGTACAGACCATTCTGCGGCGCAGGGAAAAGAGGATTTTGGGATGAGCACCACTTCGGCTGTCAGACCTCGATCCGGCGAACCGGCCGTTCCCAGGCGGATCCCATGGGGACGCATCGGCGTGTACCTGGCCCTCCTGTTCTTTGCCATCATCTATGCCGGGCCTCTCGTGATGTTGGTCAATACCGCCGTGAAGACGCTGCCCGACTTTATGAAGAATGCGACTTCCCTATCGACATCACTGAACTTCCAGAACTTTGTCGAGGCGTGGAACAAGGCCAACTTCCCTCGCTACCTGACCAACACGCTGCTATACACCTTGTCGGCGACCGCTATCTACCTCGCGACCGCGGTCTTTGTCGCGTTTCCGATCTCGCGCGGCTATGTGAAAGGTGCCGGCTTTCTGCTCACCCTGTACGTCATCGCTTTATTCCTGCCCGTGGCGTTGATTCCGCAGTTCCAGTTGATGCTGAGGCTCGGGTTGTACAACAATCCAGTCGGGTACGTCATGCTGTTCCTGGTCAACCCGATTGGCATCGTCATCCTGGTCAACTACATCAAGACCATTCCCAAGGAGCTCGACGAAGCCGCCGCGATCGACGGCTGTGGGTATCTGCGGTTTGTCACGACAGTGGTTTTCCCGCTGATCCGGCCGGCGGTAGCCACCGTGGCGGTCCTGCATGCCATCGGCATCTGGAACGAGCTGATCCTGCCGACCATCTACCTGACGAACAAGAACTACTACCCCATTACGCGGGGCATGATCGTCTTCAATGGCGTGTACGGCAGCAATTGGCCGATGCTGGCGGCTGCCGTCCTGATCATGACCCTGCCGATGGTGATCATCTTCCTCGCCCTCCAGCGCTACATCGTGTCTGGGCTGACGCAGGGAGCGGTCAAGGGCTAGGCCCGACTTGGAAAGGGGAGAGCAAGATGAAGCGAATGCCGGGCTTCCTTCTGCTGATGCTTGGCTTGGCCTGCCTTCTGATGGCCTGTGCGGCAAGAACGTCCGGACCGGAGGCCACCCCCATCTCCGCGCCGCCCGGCTGGGAGCTGGTTTGGCACGATGAGTTCGACGGAACAGCCGTCGACAGCGCCAACTGGACCTACGACATCGGTGCCGGCGGATGGGGCAACGGCGAGGCAGAGTACTACACCGCGCGCCCCGAGAATGTCCGCACCGAGAATGGTCTTTTGGTCATTGAGGCGCGGCAGGAGAAGTACGAAGGCTCCTACTACACCTCCGCCCGGCTCAAGACGCAGGGTCTCCAGACCTTCCAGTACGGGCGGATTGAGGCCCGCCTCAAAGTGCCCAGTGGCGCAGGCCTGTGGCCTGCATTCTGGATGCTCGGGGCGGACTTTGACGGGACAAACTGGCCCGACTGCGGCGAGATCGACATCATGGAGCATGTCGGCCGGGAGCCAGACCTGATCATGGGCACAGCGCATGGACCGGGCTATTCGGGCGCCTTGGGAATGAGCCAATGGAATCGACAGGCCTATGCCATCGCCGATGAGTTCCACACCTACGCCATCGAGTGGCAGGCCGACGAGATCCGTTGGTTCTATGACGGTGCCAAGTACTACACACTGGCCCGTGCCGACATCGGTGACCGCAGGTGGGTTTTTGATCACCCATTCTTCGTCATCCTCAACCTGGCCGTGGGCGGTCAGTTGGCCGGCCCGATCGGCCTTGATACCACCTTCCCCGCTCAACTGCAGGTCGACTACGTGCGCGTGTTCCAGGCGCTGAATCCGTAGAGCGTGCTTCTCCTCTTTTGGTCCCAAACCCTGTCCCCTCCGCGAAGTGTGGGGGGCAGGGTGCGGGAACGAAGGAGCCGGCAGGATGAACATAGAAACAGCATGAAAGGAGAGAAGACCCACAATGGCAAGCATCACCTATGACCACGTGTGGAAGAAGTACGGTGAGGTCGTGGCCGTTCAGGACCTCGACATCTTTATCGAAGACAAGGAGTTCCTGGTCTTCGTCGGCCCCTCCGGCTGCGGCAAGTCCACCAGCCTGCGCATGCTGGCCGGCCTGGAGGAGATCAGTGAGGGCAAGATCTCGATTGGGGATCGGGTGGTGAACGACGTCCCGCCCAAGGATCGGAACATCGCCATGGTGTTCCAGAGCTATGCGCTCTACCCCCACATGTCTGTCCGAGACAACATGGCCTTTGGCCTGAAGCTGCGCAAGACGCCCAAGCAGGAGATCGAGCGACGGGTGAAGGAAGCAGCGGGGATCCTCGGTATCGAGATGCTGCTGGACCGCAAGCCCAAGCAGCTCTCCGGCGGCCAGCGCCAGCGCGTGGCCCTCGGCCGTGCCATCGTCCGCGAGCCGGCGGTGTTCCTGATGGACGAGCCGCTGTCGAACCTGGATGCGAAGCTGCGCGTCCAGACGCGTGCCGAGATCAGCAAGCTGCACCAGCGCCTGGAGACCACCTTCATCTACGTGACCCACGACCAGACGGAGGCCATGACGATGGGCACCCGCATCTGCGTGCTCAAGGACGGCCTGATGATGCAGCTCGACACGCCGCAGCAACTGTATGACCGCCCGGATAACATCTTTGTGGCCGGCTTCATCGGCAGCCCGGCGATGAACTTTTTCGACGTGACCCTGGTCGAGCAAGATGGCGACCTGTACGTCGACGGAGGCACGTTCCGGCTCAAGCTCCCGCCCGAGAAGTTGCCGGCGGCCAAGCCCTACGCAGGCAAGTCGGTGGTCTTTGGCGCACGGCCCGAGGACTTTCACGACCGCGAGTTCGTACCGCCCGGCATCCGCGCGGAGTCGATGACCGCCGATGTGGACGTCACCGAACTGATGGGCAAGGAGATCTATGTGTACTTGCTGACCGGCAAGAAGCAGTTCATCGCCATCACCGACCCGCGCACCCGCGCGCGCGTCGGCAACCGCATGGACATCGCCGTGAACATGGACAACATCCATCTCTTTGACCGGGAGACGGAGAAGGCAATCCGCTAGAACCAAGGTCTATCCGCCAGAGCGGACAGGCGCCGCGACTTGGACGATAGCCCAGTCAAACGTGTGACCTCGATGCCATCGGCCGCCAGTTCACCAGTCAAGACCAGAGTGTAGGGTCAGAGGATGAGGGATTCTGCTTTCGACGA
This sequence comes from uncultured Chloroflexia bacterium, assembly GCA_963701775.1. GTDB lineage: Bacteria > Chloroflexota > Anaerolineae > JAAYZQ01 > JAAYZQ01 > DAOQVR01. The sequence goes on along the minus strand of CAVPBH010000006.1, from coordinate 31,924 downwards.
ACGCGGACGGTTTGTAATCCGAGACTATGCCGGCGCGCGACCGTTCTCCAGTTTCTTGCCCGGTATCGCCGGGCCATTGGGCATTCCAATGTGGATGTTCTACGTCAACCGTGGCCAGGCCATCGCCAGTTTTGGGATCGAGAGCAAGGACAACCCCATCATGGAGTTCGAGCCGGCCAACAAGGCATACCAAACCACGCCCTACACCGGCTTTCGCACGTTTCTCAAGTTGGCACACGGCGCTGGCACGGTGCTCTACGAGCCCTTTGCCCCGTCGGACGTCGGCGACGACGCCCGGATGTGTATCGGCATGAACGAGCTAGAGCTGGAAACCACCAGTGCCGCCCATAACATCCAGACCAACGTCCTTTACTTCACCCTGCCCGGCGAACCTTTTGCCGGGCTGGTGCGCCAACTGACGCTGGCCAACGTCGGGAATGAGCCGCTGGCCCTGGAAGTGCTGGACGGCCTGGCCCGCGTCATGCCCTACGGGGTGGACAATCGTGGGCTGAAAGAGATGGGCCGCACCATCGAAGCGTGGATGAGGGTGTTCAACCTGGACGAAGGCGTACCCTTCTACCGCTTCCAGGCCAGCGCCAGCGACTCTGCCGAGGTGAATGAGATCCAGGCCGGGCACTTCTACCTATCTTTCGATGGCTCGGGAGGACGGCTGCTGTCCTTTGTCGATCCGGTCGTCGTTTTCGGCCAGAATACGGCCCTGAGTACCCCCGACGGGTTCGCCGCACGGCCGCTGGCCGATCTGAGCCGGAGGCGGCAGATCACTACCGGCCGGACGCCCTGTGGCTTTTTCGGCGCCGAAGTCGTGCTGGACCCGGGCGAGGCGAAGACACTGTATGCCATCATCGGCCACGCCGGCAATGCCGGATACGTCCGCAGCGAAGAGGCACGCCTGGCCCGCTCGGCCTATGTGCAGCAGAAGCGGCAGGAGGCCAACCGGTTGGTCGACGACCTCACCGAGGCCGTCGCCACGCGCACTTCGTTGCCCCGGTTCGACGCCTACACGCGCCAAGCCTTCCTCGACAATGTGCTGCGGGGCGGTTGGCCACTTGTTTTGGGCAGCGAGGACAAGCCTTTCGTCTACCATATCTATTCGCGGAAGCACGGTGATCTGGAGCGCGATTACAACTACTTCTCCGTCGCCGCAGAGCCCTATTCGCAGGGCAACGCGAACTACCGTGACGTGAACCAGAACCGGCGCAACGACGTCCTCCTCGAGCCAGAGGTGAGGGCATTCAATGTGCTGTCCTTCCTGGGCCTCATCCAGGCCGACGGCTACAATCCACTGATGGTGGAGGGCAGCCGCTTTACTCTGCCGGCAGAGCGCCGCGCTGATGTTCTGGCCCTCGTCGAGCATCCTGATAGGCTGGCGCCGCTGCTGGCCCATCCTTTCACACCCGGCCGGCTGCTGCTGGCCATCGCCAAGGGCGAGATGGGAATGAAGGTCAGCCCCGAAGCCCTGGTTGCCAGAGTGCTGGCTCATGCGGAACAGCATTTCGAGGCCACACCAGGCGAGGAATACTGGATCGACCACTGGACCTACAATCTTGACCTCATCGATACATACCTGGCCGTCTATCCCGACCAGAAGGACGAACTGCTGTTCGGTAGGCAGGCTGTGCCCTACTTCGACAGTCCGGCCGTCGTCCAACCCCGCGCCCGCAAGTACGTACTCACCGCCGACGGCCGGGTGCGCCAGTATGGGGCGGTGGTGAAGGACAAGGAAAAGGCGACCCTGATCGCCTCTCGCAGCAAAGTCCCCCACCTGGTACGGATGGCCCACGGCAGGGGCGAGGTGTTTCGCACGTCGGTTTTGGCCAAGCTGGTGGGCCTGGCGTTGATCAAATTCGCCACCCTCGATCCGTTGGGCATGGGCGTCGAGATGGAGGCGGGCAAGCCGGGCTGGTACGACGCGCTCAACGGACTACCTGGCTTGTTTGGCTCGTCGTTGTGCGAGACGTGCGAGCTGGAGCGATTGCTCTCCTTTCTGATGAAGGCGATGGCGGAGAAGGGAGTGGGCACGGTTGAGTTTCCGGCCGAACAGCACAGCCTTCTACGAGAAGTGTCGCAGGCTCTCGAGGCGTGGCGGGAGTCGGACGATGCGGACCGGGACTTCCAGTACTGGGATGCCGTGTCCGCCGCCCGCGAAGCCTACCGCGAGCGCGTCCGCCTGGGCTTTGACGGGAAGACAGCATCTGTGTTCCTCGACGAGCTGACGACGTTTCTGTCGGCCTTCCTGGCAAAGGTGAGGACCGGCATTGGGCGCGCCGTGGAGATGAACGGTGGCATCCCGCCGACTTACTTTGCCTACACCGTCGCCGGCTATGAGCGCATCACCGGCGCCGGCGGCGAGCCACAGTGTGATGGGCAGGGCCGGCCTTACGTGAGGGCCAGGCAGTTCCAGTCGGCTGTGCTCCCCCTGTTTCTCGAGGGGCCGATCCATGTCTTGAAGATGCAGCCGGAGGTGGCTTCGGCCCGCGACCTACATGCCAAAGTCAAGAGCAGTGACCTGTACGACCGCAAGCTGGGCATGTACAAAGTCAACGCCTCGCTGGAGGGACAACCGCACGAGATTGGGCGGGCGCGGGCCTTCACGCCTGGCTGGCTGGAGAATGAGTCGATCTTCTTGCACATGGAATACAAGTACCTGCTCGAGGTGCTGCGGGCGGGGTTGTACACCGAGTTCTACGAGGACTTCAAGAAGGCACTGATTTGCTTCCAGGACCCGGCCGTCTATGGCCGCAGTCCTCTAGAGAACTCGTCCTTCCTGGTCAGCAGCGCCCACCCTGATGAGTCGCTGCACGGCGCTGGGTTCGTCGCCCGCCTGAGCGGCGCTACGGCCGAGTTCCTGAGCATGTGGACGACAATGATGGCCGGCCGCCAGCCCTTCTTCGTCCAGAACGGCAATCTGCACTTGGCGTTCGAGCCAACCCTGCCCGGCTGGCTATTCGACGCCGAGGGCCAGGTTACCTTCGCTTTCCTGGGACACACGCCGGTCACGATCCACAATCCGAACCGGGTGGATACCTGGCGGGACGAAGGAAGCGGTCCGTCGCACAAATGGCTGACTACCTTGCACGTCTCAGACGAAGGGCGGATCGAGTTTGCCGATGGCATCGTCCCAGCGCCCTACGCGCAGATGGTGCGTGCCGGCCAGGTGACAGCCATCGAGCTGTTCCTGCAATAATCCGCGCAGGTACTTGATGGCCTGTGCTCGCGGCTCTTTACGGCCGAAAACGTCAGCGAACCGGGTGCAGAACTGCAAGAAATCTACGGCCCATTCGTCCAGTTCTTCAGTCGTCATCAGCCCTCCAGCGGCCTGGTGTTGCCACCATTGTCCGCGAAACAGGCTGCTTGGGAAAGTACGGTAGTAGAACCAGGCGTTTCCCAAGAAGACAACGCCCTCGATAACCACTCGGAGCGGGAAAGAGCAAAATGGATGAACTCCAGAGGCTCGCCCCGAACCGAGTACTCGGCCCGATGTGGGCTGGTTCCTATACTCCGGCTCTGGGATGCAGATGCCTACCTTCGCGTTACCTGCGGCTGGGTCCATATGATAGTTGTTCAACCATCCGAGGTGAGCGCCTTCGGCAGTATCCACGTGCCACGTGTGGCTGCCGGGTGTGGGCGCCTTCGGTTTCTTTCGTCGCTCCGCCAGCTTCGAGTCGAATTCATCCCGAGTGATGGCCTCAAAGGCCTTGTCAGGCTCATCGAGGTAGTTCCACTCTTCGAGGTTCATCCAGCGAAAGAGGTCCTCATCGTCTGCCGGCCTGTCGTCGTCTCTCAAAAGGAGTTGCTTTCCTCTGATCTGCATGGTGCTACTCAGGCCTGAGCCCACACTCTCTACCCGAGTCCGGCCTCGCCCACTATCTTGCTCAACTCCGCAAAGGCTTTTGTCTCTGCGTCCGCGACACGGTCAAAGCAGGCCGCGGCCTTCCCCAGATCGCTTCCGCGAATGGCCTCCGCCAGCTCCGGAATCGTCGCCATCGACTCGGACAGCCAGCCGATAGCCCCGGAGAAGTCCAACCCGGCAAATGGCCCTGCCTCTTGCAGGAATGCGATGTACCGGTCCCGGCCGGCCGTGAGACGAGTTCCCTCTAGATCTGGTGGGGAGTTCAAGTACTCGCGGACCTGCCGCAGGCACTTGGCTGCTGTCTCCTCTCCCAGCTCCTCTGACCAGCCTGCAATCTCGCGCGCCACCTTTCTCATTGCCGGTATGCCCACTGCATTGGCCAAATTGGCGATTCCTTCCGCCTGCTCGAGTCTGTCCTTTGCCATCACACATGATCATCCAAGCGGAGGCTGTCTCCCATCTACATCGGTGAAACCGTACTCGGGCCCCAACTCGCGCGTTCTCAGAACGCGTCCCGTCCTTTCCATCACTTTGCTGTCCGTCGCCAGGGCTGCCACGGCCCGGCCCGCATACTCTACCGACTCGCTGCTCTCAAGCGCTGAGATGCGGTGCGCGCTCCTGTCGTCTGTCGCATACATCCGGAGGATGAACGCCGTTCGCAGCCAACCGGGGGCCAGGGCCACCACCGCCACTCTGCGCTTCTCTAGCTCCTCGGCCATCTTGTGCGTCATCCGGTTGATAGCCACCTTGGACAACCAGTAGAACAAGTTGGCCGGATACCCTTCCTCTTCCATAGCCACAGTGGTGTTGACAATGAGCCGCCTCTGCCGGCGCGTGGACAGCATCAGGGGCACTGCGAAGTAGCTGGCCGTCATATGGGAGCGCACGCCGGCACCAAACATCGCATCCCAGCGTGACAGAGGCTGCTCCCAGAACACAGCCCCCCAACTGGACCAATCCGTGATCGTCTCGTAGCCGCCCCAGGCGTTGTTGACCAGGATTTCGAGATGCCCCTGCTCGCGTTTGATACGGTCAAAGACCGCCTTCACCTCTTCGTCTTGGCTGTGATCACAACGAACAGCGATGCCGACTCCCCCTCGCGCCCTGACTTCCTCTGCCACATCTTCGATATTGGCGCCCGGGAAATCCTGTGTCTGTGCCCCACGAACGCTTCGTCCTGTCACGTAGACCGTGGCCCCTTCTTCCCCAAGAACCAGGGCAATGCCACGCCCCAAATTGCGACTGGCCCCCGTTACGACCGCTACCCTGTCTTTCAGCCGTTGCATGGCCTACCTCCACGATGTCCCTGCCGGGGCAGTGCGCGACCGACGGCTGTGTACGCGAAATCCGCCCCTGACATCTCCCGATACTCCTACCCTTTCGGCGGCTGGGAGGAGAGTCACGCCTCTCCCACAACCAACTTCAAGAGCGGTATCATCACCTTCCCGAAGTACTCCAGCGCCCCCTTCACGACACCCATAGGCGTCGCGTCGAATGGTGCCATTGCCAGCTTCTCTATCTTCATGTGTCACCCCTCTCGATTGTTGCGCGGCCGGTCAGAAGTGCGGCCATCACCTCCAAGCGCACCCGTCCTCAGCGACCGACTTCCCGGGCGACCGCCACGATCAGCAGGATCAGGCTCGCCGTCCAGTACGCCAAGTCTGCGGCGATGGGTCTGCGCAGGTCCGCAATCAGCCTCGGCGCCGACCACACCCCTTCCTGCCTCCAAACGGCCCACTCGCGCGAGGCCTCGTAGCCCAACCTGTAGGCGACCAATTCGCCAAAGCCTGTGCGCGTCCAAAGCACATCCAGGGAAAGGGGCACCGGTGCGCCGGCGAACACGAATGAGTTCGTGCCCAGCAGCAAGCCGTAGATCAGCCAGAAGACCGGCAGGACATACAGCCCACCAGCGTACCTGCCCACCCGGAAGAGATTCATGAACTGGACTCCGAGCAACCCTACCAGGAGGTTCGCCGCGAACACCTTCCAGAAAGTGAACTCGCTCACCACAGCCGAGAAGCGCCCCACGAAGAAGGGCCGCAGCAGCCCCTCCGGCAGCAGGCGGGCACTTGCGTACCAGGCGCTGTACATCAGAAGCGCGAGCACCAGGACCAACCCGAGGAACCTCAACAGCCGGCCCATGCCTGCCCCCCCTTACTGCTTGTGAGCGAGCACCCAGAGGTAAGGGATTTCGGTGCTCTGCGCCATCTCATCCGGGGCCAATCCGACTCTCTCTCAGGGCGCGCATAATCGTGAGCTACCCTGTCGCAGCCATGTTCGACCACTCGCCTTGGATCAGTGGTTTTGGCCAATTTGCTGTTGCGTCGCATGGATTTCAGAATCGAGTTGGACGACGTAGGCTCTCATGAAGTCAACCAGTGGCTTTCCGATCTGCCTAGCCGTTTCTGTAAGTAGCTTACCGTAGAAACTGATTTGGAAGTTCACCTGGTCGAGGATGTACTCCCCGATTCCCTTGCCCTCAGAAAACCGCTTCTCAAACTCGCCCATGGTCATCTGCCAGGTGTCGCCACTGGGATGGCCGGGGTCATACTCCGGTTTGGCGTACTTGGACGTGAAGGCCCTCATAAGGCCAACCGCACCCAATGCGTCCAGCTTGTCGGCATCCCGCAGAACTGCTCCTATCACTCCGCCACCGTCGGGCAGACTGTGGCAGCGAATCGCATCTGCAAGCACTTCGATTTCGCCGTGACTGAAAAGCTGTTGCTCGTTGAGGAATCTCGTGGCGAGTTCAGCGCTCGCCTGGGCGTGTTGGCTGCGTTGTTCGGCTTCGAGGCAGGTCAAGCCTATGTCGTGCAGCAAGGCCGCTGCCTCGACAAGCTCTAGATCGAGTCCTTCGTCCCTGCCGATGATAAGTGCCCAGCCTCTCACTCTATCCACATGCTTGAGGTCATGAGCGATTCTCAAGTCAGGAGAAACGGCTGTGCTCATCAGCCGTCTGACATATGCCTCTATCTGATCGATCCTGTCCTTTGCCATTCCTGTTTCCTATCCGGTCAGCGTTACCAGCCGAACCCCTGTTCGGGTGTAGCTTCTGAGAATCCCAGGCACGCGAAGGCGAGCGTCACTCTCGTAGAGTGCCCGCATCTCGAAAAAGCGCGAATCATCCGCCACGGTCAGGGCCGCGACGTGATCCAGCAGAGCCGCATCTTCTACCACGACGTCATCTTCGGCTTCTCTACTTGCCAGCCCCCATCCATCCCAGCACAGTACTTCCACTTTGTTCAGCGCCGCCAGGTCGTGCACGAGGCTGTCCTGGATGAACCATTCCCCGTGCTCGCCCTCGAAGCCGAAGCAGTCGGGGTCGGCTTGCCCAGCCCGGCAGAGCTGCCAGGCCCTACCGGCAACAAGGAATTGGTCTTGAGGCACATCCAGCTTATCGATGGTCACCTGGCAGTATTCGCGCTCATCCGGACCCACTTCTGAATCGAACAGAACCCAACGCCGTTCATCTGCCTTCCAGTATTCACACAGCCAATGATCCACGTGGAAGCCAGGCCTGGACGCCGGGCCATGGAAGTAGGTGGCGAACCCACGGCGGGCGCGGGCAGGCACGCCATGGTGGCGCAGCACCGCGCAAGACAAGACTGCCAGGTCACGGCAGTTGACCATCAGCCGCTTCTCCGGTGGGCGAGGGGCTGTGAGCGGGCGGCTATCCAGTTCGTGAATACGGGCTAGCATTTTCGCCACGTAGCGAAGCTCTCGTTCCTCTTTTTTCTCCTCGGACAATTCCAGACCGTACAGAGGTTGGGCGAAACCATAGTGCATGAGAAGGCCTTGCACGACTTGACAGAGCGCGGGAATCTCAGTGGGCAAGCCCTCAAGCAGTTTGGCGTGCCGTCCAGGGTTGGTTGTCGGGCCGTGGCACGCATAGTAGTCCAGCGGATTGGTGATTGTCTCGGACACGATGGACTCCGTCAACGAGGTTTCTCTGCCCTCGTCAGAAGAATCTGGAACACGATAGGGATGCCGGCCTCTTGCTTCATCCGGCCGACAACCTCAAGGAGTTCGGCTCTACATCGCTCCAGAATGGGAGTCTCCATTCTCTCCCACAGGAAACGGTTCCCGTGCGACCACTCAAAGGCCCACCACTCGTCTGCATCCTTGAAGCAGAATTCCTTCTCCTCTGCCACCGTCTGAATGGTAACGAACCCGGCTTTTGACAACACTGCTTCAATGTCTACGGGTTCACGAAGCCGAGGCATGTTCTTTGCCTCCGGCTCCGGTCTCAACGAGCCCTCATAGGACTTCACCACGCTACGAAAACCATCCCAGCGCCCGTCCAGCTTCCTGCCCCACAGGGATGCTGCGAACACACCGCCAGGCCTGAGAACGCGGTGAGATTCTGAAAGAGCCCGATCGAGATCATAGAACTCGTACAGTGCAAAACCGTAGACCACAAAGCCGAAGCGGGCGTCCGGGAAGCGAAGCGCTTCGGCATCCATATGACATACGCTTGTGTTCTCCAGACCGAGAGCCTGTATGTCGTTGGCTGTCTGCTCCAGCATTGTTTCGGCAATGTCAATCCCGATGACCTCTCCCGATACTCCTACGCTTTCGGCGGCTGGGAGGAGAACCGCGCCTCTCCCACAGCCAACGTCAAGAACTGATGCTCCATTGCCTATCCCGGCCAACTCGACCAGGCGATGGCCAAAGTGGGAGAAGAGTCTGGGCCCAACGCGATCGTAGGTCGGAGCCGTCCTGTTGAAGGTCTGTGCTATGTACTCCTTATAGACTCGTTCATCGTTGCACATCGGGAATGTCAGCCTCCTGCCAGACAGTGTGTGTGACTAGGCCTCGCAGCGGCCTCGGGCCAAGCTGCGAGCCGGCGTCTGGAAAAGCGCCACGTTGGACCTTGCCTATCTGTGCAGGCCAGATCCGGACAGGTTGGGCTGGCCCCGAGTGTGCCTTTTGCTCGTCAAAACCCTGCCGGCAACAGGCCATAGTGCTTGAGCGCCTTCACTGCCTGAATCGTGGCTCCCACTGCATACGCTTCGCCGTCCTCCGACGCCCAACTCCCATCGGGCCTCTGCCTTCGGAGCAGTTCTGACAAGCACTTCTCAATGAGTGCGTGGTCTCTCGCCAATCCTGCCCGGCCCAAGCAGTCCAGTGCCCAGGCTATCTGCGAGTCCGCCCACTCGGAAGGTGACCGGGCCAGCAACGCCTGTACGCCTTTGCTGGCAGCTTCGGAATAGGGGTGTCCGGCCATGAGGAGAACGCTCGTCGCAATCCAGGTCGAGTGGAAAGCCACCATCCGCGTTTTGAAGCTTACTCAGGAGTAGGGTCACGTTCGGTCCTGGTTTGACGCCGTACAGAATCCACCTGATTCTGGCTTTCTCGAGATCAGAACCCCTGTCCAGAATGAAGCGGACCGGCTTGGCTGTGTCCATCGGAGTGCTGCTTTCTACCTCCACGCGAGTAGCCGGGCGATGTGTTGCGTATGGTCGCGCTCATGCCACAGTGTGCGCCGAAGCACTTTGCGCGCTGACCAGAGTTCGTCACACCGCCTTGTGATCCGACCGTCACCAACTAGCTGCATGAGTTGCGCCCGCGTATGGGCACGCACATCTCGGAGCATCTCGAAGGGGTCAGAGGGAAGCTGCGCTCGACTGAGACCCAGATCCAGATGGCCGAAATACCAGTTCTCCGCTCCGGCCACGTGCCTGAGGATTCCGGCAACGGACCCCCGCACCTCACCTGCGATTGGTTGTCTGAGCCGGTCCTGCGGGACGGGCTCCACCACACGCAGCAGGTCTTCGCGCGTCCAATGCAGTAACCACAGGGCCACCGCGATGTCCCAATAGCCCAGAGGCCGGCGGTCACCTTCAAAGAAAGCGTTGACGAGGTACTCAGGATCCTCGCTACTGGCGAACGAGTGAAAGGTCTCGACCACTTCTGCCTCAAATGGTCCGCTGAGCACAGGCAATGTGGTCTCGTGAGCGCACAGCCACGCGTAGTATTCTGCGATCCGCTCGGGCGCGCGGGCAACGGCGTCAGCTTCTGTACGCGCCGAACTGAAACAGGCGGGCAGGTCAAGCGTCCAGGCTACCCAGTGATCCGCCTCCATGTCCTCAACGGCCAATCGGTAACGCATCCTGTTCCCTCCACTCTTCCGAGCACTCACGTCGCGGCAGTGAAATGCGGGTCCATTGGCAGCACCCTCTTCTCGCGGTCGACGCTCAGCAATCTTGCCCATGCATCCGCCACTGCCTCTGGGCTGCCGTTGCTCGCAGGCAAGGCCTTCCGTACGAGCGGGAACTCTGGATCGTCTCTCGCGAGCGCGAAACCGGACTCTTGATACAGCTCGTAGACTTGACGCAGGCCGGGTAATAGCTCAGGACAGCTTCCCTGCTCATGGCGTATCGGCATCATCCCTTTCGCAGCCTGAGGATGATGGCCAACGGTATCCCATCGTACTCCTTCAGAGATGGGAAGCTCGCGATCAGCCGGTGTCGATTCTTGGTTCTCGGACATCCTCGAAGCACAACCCCAGTTCCGTGCACAGGCGCCAATACTCTTCAAAGAGCGGTGATCTTTCGTCTCGCGCGTTCCAGCATCTCTTCCGACGGGTCAACTCCCACCAACTCAGCTCCGCGCCGGGCCAGAAGCACGCAGTATCGACCCGTGCCGCAGCCAAGGTCCAGCACGCGCTGACCCCGGACGTCGCCTATCACGTCCAGGGTCACCCTTTCCTCCACGGCGATCAGCGGGTTGGGGTCCCGATCGTATGTGGAGCCCCATTTGTCGTATCCCTCGATGACACCCAGTTCTTCATAGTCCGGTCTTTGGTCTGCTCCAAGTCTTGCCATGCACTTCTCCGTAGCGAATGACAGAAACGATCGGTGGTAGGCATGCAGGCAATCGGGCTAGGGCCGTTCCGGCCAGGGCCCCTGGACTGCGAATGCCGCTCCTTCTTGCGGATCAAAGAGCCGCACGGGCACCCTGTCTCGAAGGTCTGCCAGCCAGATTCCGCCCTGCTCCGCCTGGCCGTCTACCGAATAGACCAGCCATCTACCATCCCATGCCCATGCCAGGCCGCTCACCTGCCCGCTGCCAGAGCTGAGGGGATGAGAGCCCTTCAGGTCGGTCAGCCGCTGCACGTTGCGGCCATCCCAGTCCATGGTATACAGGTTCCAGGTATCCTCTCCGCCCTGTTCGGTGGCCCGAAAGGCCAGCAGCGCACCATCAGGGGAGGCAGCCAACAGGCCATAGTCGGAGAAATGGACTTCATCCGGTTCGAGGTTTCGGGCCAGGGTTCCATTCAGACTGGAGACGGTCAACTGCCGAGCCAGGTTTACGCTGACCAGTCGCTCGCCATCGGGTGACAGGGCAAAGTCGAGGCAGTCGGTCAGAATGGCGGTCGGCTCGCCGCCGCCTACGGGAATGCGCAGCAGGGTGTCCTCAGCCCCAGAGCCCTGTTGGAGGAAGTAGACCTCCAGGCCGTCGGGCTGCCAGGCCGGGCGGTGCAGCACGCTCCGGCCGGGTGGGGGAACGTACAGGGAGCGTGGATTGGCGCCATCCCGGTCCATCAGCCACAGCTCGGAGGCGATGCCGCCATAGTCGCCGGTCACGCGCACGTAGACGATGGTCTCGCCCGACGGAGACAGAGCCGGATCCTGGATCACCTGATTGGGCCGGACTTGCCGCTGCACTGCGCCGAGCACGGGGTCTATCGTCCACAGCTCGGCGACCCCGTCGCGATTCCAGGTAAAGAGGACGTCAACCCATGATTTGCCGGCCCGCGTGGCGTAGTAGGCGCGGCACGTAGGCCGCACGCCATCCAGGTAGAGCCGATCGCAGATCGCCGGATCGTCCGCGGCCTCGTAGACGGACTGAAGGCAGGCATCGTCCAGCCCAATGCCAAGCAGGCGGCAGATGTCGGGGGAAAGGCTCTGCACGGCGTGGCGCTCGACGCAGGCGTAGCGCTCTGCTGAGGCCACGCCTTTGCAGGCGCTCTGTGCCGCCTGCACATTGGGGTCCTGCTCCCAGGCCCTGGCCGCACAGGCAGCCAGGAGTGCACTCAGTAGTACCAGACGCGATAGACGCCAGATCCTGGCCATAGCCGTCGTATTCTCCTATTCGCCCGGTTTGCTCCAGCCCACAAAGATCGCGCCAGGAGGCAATGCATCCGGGCTCCGTTCCTCCGGGGCCGAGAGGTGGTGGCTGGGCGCGCAGACCTGTTTCGTCTCCTTCAACTGTCTATACGGCTTTCATTCGCCGCCTCTCGCTCTCAACTCCGTCTGGCCCGTACATCGGCCGGGCATCCAGGGGTTGTCCTGGATCGCCATTCCGGCAGGCTAGTGAGTGTCTCAGGCGGTTTCGGCTCTCCGAATAGCCCGCCACGCCAACAGCGTCAACCAACGAGAAGGTTCCTTCTTCTGCCCAAACTCCCAATCCTTCCACGCTGTCCAGGTCGATTCGAGGGCAAAGCGCCCGTGGTCATCCGCCTTGCCCTTCAGAATCGCAAGCATGTCGAGCAGCCGGCTGTCGCTCCGAAGCCAGGAGAAGCGTGACAGGACGTCGAGCACGTGCATGAGGTCGTACCACACAAAGGGCACCTTGAGCTTGCGAAAGTCGGAGCCCATGTAGAACATGTAAGGGTGTCGCGTGGTGCTCTCGCTCCACAGGGTGAGGAGTGTCTCGGCCCCTATCCGGCAGGCGTCGCTATCGCGTAGCTCGTCAATGGCCGACAGTGCCTTGAGCATGGCCAAGTTGGCAAACGGGCAGGGATCGTCTTTCCGCCCCGGCCCGCGGAACTTGCCCAGCTCCTTGGAGACGGCGCAGGGCCAACCGTTGTCCCGCAGCAGTCCCACCAGGTGCTCGACGGCCACCTCCACGGCCGGCACGCCTCCCAGGCCGAACTTGACCAAGGCGTACACGATGAGCGGCGCATCACACAGGGCCCACGCCCATTGATCCTGGCCCGTTCCCCCATAGTGGGTGGGGATGTTGGTAGGGAGTTGGAACGGTCCTTCGGCCGATTGGCGCTGCAAGATGCGCGCCACGATCGCGTCCACGCCGGGGTCATCGGCCACAAGGCCCAGATCGGCAATGAATGTGAGCTTGTGAAAGGGTTGGCCGGCGCTCTTGTGGCTCGAAATGACCTTCCCCGGCCATCCCGATAGCTCCGCAAGCAGGTGCTGCACCTGAGCGTTCGCCAGCATAGACTTTCGGGCGGCCTGGACCGGCGGCTCTTGCTCGGACTGCCCCAGCAAATCGCGCCTCGTCCTATACTCGATCCACGTTCCACCTTCGAGAAGCCAGTCGATAGGAATGTTCATGCTCTTTGTCCTTGCTTGAGACAGCGCATGCAGTGCAGGCGACCGCTCAGAACTCAACCTTGTCGTTCAGCAGTGGCGTGCGAAAGGTGAATCCCACAAAGGGTGTCTCCGTACCATGCAGCACGTGCTTGACCCGCGGCGGCACCGCCAGAACCTCCCCCGCGCCGACCTCGGCAAGCTCCTGTTCGATGCGCAGCACCCTGGTCCCCTGCAGAACGACGTAGAACTCCCACGATTCCCGATGCAGGTGCAACCGATGCCGGTGATTGTCTGCGCCAAGCCTCTCCGCACTAAAGTCCAGGTAGGCCAGACACATCACGTCCGAACGGAAATGGGCCTGGCCCATGCCAAACAGCCAGCAGTTCTGATACCGCGCTTCGGCCAGTGGCACCCGGCAGCCCCACTCCCCTTGCAGTATCCGCTCTCCCCCCTCTGCCACAGCCCCAGCGTCAGCCGGTGTTCTGCCCACCACCTGCCGGTCCTCCGTCCCCGGCATGCGCAGCACAAAGTGCTCGATAGGCCCTGTGCCACCAACCACCGCGTGCGGCACGGTAGGGCTCGATCATCAGCACCTCACGGGGTTTCACCGTCAACATCCCATGCGGCACCAGTACCTGCAGTTCGCCCTGAACCAGGAAGTAGTACTCCTCGGAATCAGTGTGCAAATGGATGTCGCGATCCCTCCAGGGCGGCACGGCGGCACCGTGTCGGATTGTCACCACATCGTGACCGACACTCGAGGTCCAGGGTGCAATGATGTACCCTGTGTAGTCCCGAAACGTGTACTTGCAGAAGCCTCTCTGACTTGGCGTCATCTTTGCCTGGACCATCACGAAGGTGGTCGGCCGTTGTCCACGGCTGGCTCCTTGGCTGCCGCCGCCGGTGTCAGGGCAACTGCGGCGCCGCGCAGCGGAACCCCACATTGAAGCCGGCATACGTGGGCCGGTTCCGGGCGCGGTCGCCCGCCCGCAGAAACGCCGGCGGGTACCCCCACGATCCTCCCCGGAACACCTTCCGTTCGCCCAGCTCTGGTCCCCGGGGATTCTGCGCCGGAGAGAAGCCGTAGTACGCCGGATCGTACCAATCGGCTACCCACTCCCACACGTTGCCGGCCATATCAAGCGCGCCATAGGGGCTGGCGCCAGCCGGCCTGGAGCCAACCGCTTCCGTCGCCCCGTCGCAGTCGCCGTATTGCGCTTTGTCGCAGTCGGGCGGCTCGTTGCCCCAGGGATAGGGGCGGCCGTCTGTACCTCGGGCGGCCTTTTCCCACTCAGCCTCCGTCGGCAGTCTGACACCGGCCCATGCGCAATAGGCCTGGGCGCCGTACCAGCTTACTTGGGTGACCGGATGATCCTCGAAGCCGCTCTCAACTACGTAGCTCCCGTCCTGGGCTCCGCCGAGGATGTGGCTGTACTTGTCTTCGCGCTTGGTTTCAGCGCAGTCATACCCCCCACAGGTGCCCGTGTATGCGCCCAGGGCATTCAGGAACCCAACGTACTGGGCGTTGCTCACCTCGGTTCGGTCGATCCAGAACGCATCCAGGTAGACGGTCTGTTGCGGTTTCTCGTCGGCGCCGGCCTTGGGGTCGGCGTCTGCGCTGCCCATCGAGAACTCGCCGCCCGGTACGAGCACCATCTCTGCCTCGTCGGCGGCGCGAATGCGGGTTGAGCCTGGGCCGGAGCCGGGGGCTGCCGTGGGGACTGGGCCGCACGCACCCAGGAGCACCACGAGGATCGGCAGACCCAGGAGCCCGATCAAGAAGGGGGGAGCACGACGCTGTTTTCTCATCTACTTGCCTGGATCGGCTTCGTCCCCGCAAGAGCAGATGAACATCGGGATTGGCGGCTCATCTTCCTCGGCGAGGGTCGTCTCGACGATCTCGAACCTGGCAGCCGTCAACAAGCGGCGCCACGTCGGCAGGTCGAAGAGGCCGAGCAAGTGTCGGTCGGTCTCAATGCGCAGCCGGCCCCGCTCGCGGATCAGATAGACGAAGGTCCCCTCGAATGTCGCGTCGGACACGTCGGGGTCGTAGTTGTTTTCCAGAAAGGTGACTTCAACTCCCTCGCGGCTCCGGGTCCAGCACTTGTTCTGGTTCTGTGTAAAGCGCTCGCGCGTGTGTTCGGCGTAGGTGCAGAATACGCCACCCGGCCGGAGGTGAGCGTGGGCAGTGGCAAAGGCCGCGGCCAGGTCGGCCTCAGTCAGCATATAGTCGATCGCGTCGGCAATGATGACCGCGTCGAAGGCTGTTCCCAGGCGCACCGTGCGTAGGTCGCCCTGGACATAGGTCGCCTCCGGGTTGAGCCGGCGGGCATGTCCGAGCATGCCTGGGCTGAGATCTACCCCCGTTACCTGGAAGTCCTGTTTGAGATGCAGGTCGTTGTGGCCGCCACCGCAGCCGAGATCGAGCAAGGTGGTCGTGGGGATGGAGGTTTGAGCGCGGATGGCGTCGCGGAATGCGGTGGCTTCGTGGCGGTAGTGGGTTGGGTCACTCAGGATCGGCCACAGCCAGGCCAGGCCACCGTACAGGCGGTTCTCAGCCAAGGACGGCCCTTTCGACTGATCGTTCATTCCCTCGCTCCCCTCACGTGTCCAGCCACAGGCCCAGCATGTGCCGGATGGAGATGACCTCGCACGTGTGGTAGGCGTTGTGCGCGATCATGGCCTAGATCAACTGCCACGGCGCGGCCCGTCCCGGGGCCAGGGGCGCTGCCAGCATCTCGTCGGAGAGTGCAGCCGCTGCTTCAGCCAGCGCACGGTTGGCCTCCCCGCAGCGCTCGACGGCCGCCTGCCAGGCAGATTCGTCATCCGGGGAAGCGCCCGGATCGGCAGCGGGCTGACGCGCAGGCGGCCACCTGTTGTCTGCACCCAGTGCCGTGCGGTCCACCGGCTGCCCGCGCAGCCGCAGCAGAGTGACCTCCTGCCAGAAGCGGACTTGGTTGACGACAGCCCAAACGCTGTTGAAGCGCGCCGCCGGGACCGAGGCCGCCTGAGCGGCCGTCAGACCGGCCACCGCAGTCGCAAACGAGGTGAACAGCCCGTGATCGTTGGACACAAAGAGTGCTCGCACGGCATCCGACAGATGTTCGGCCTCAGTGCTCATGCATCCTCCTTCTCCCCTGGAGTCTCTTGCCCAGACTGCCGGGCTTGATTGATCACCCTTCTCAACCGGCTGGCCTGTGAGGCCGACATTCCCGCCATCCGTCTCTCCAGCGCCGCGACGAAGGCGCCTGCGTGCGCTGCATCCACTGCCTGCAGGATGGCCTCAGCATGCTGTGGCACGTCCTTGGGACGGGTGGTCTCGAGGTGGTGCAGCAGAAACGGAAACAGCTCGTCCCGGTAGCTCGCGTTCGATGCTGCGACCGTGACCAGGGTCTTGACGCCGTTGTCTACGGTGATGACCGAGCCCTCAGCCATCGCCGCCTGGATTTTCTCCCGCTGCCGGAACAGCTCATCGGCACACAGCGACGCGATGGTGCTCAGCGCGAGCATCGCGCCCCAGACCATGCGGTTGTTCCGGTCGTGCAGCAGCCGCAGTAAGTCGCCGGCTGTGCCGGCGACGAGCTCCGGGCGCAGGTAGCCGACCTCATACAGCGTCTTCAGGCAGTCGCTCCGTACGTTCTGGTCGGGGTGGTCCAGGTTGGCGGCCAGCTCGCGGATTCCATCCCGGTCACCCTGGTCGGCCAGCTCGCGCGCCAGTTCCCGGTTGGGCGCCTCGTCTCGCCGGCCTTGCGAGGCGGCGATGCGGTTCAGGATTGACATGGGTTGCTCTCCCTTCGATCACCAGGAATCCCCACCTGGCGCAGCCTCGATGGGCAGACTCACTGCACCGGCACAGCCCTTTGCATGATGACGACGCCGTCACGCAGGACAAGCCGCATATGGGTCAGAGCCTGGAGATCGGCCAACGGGTCGCCGTCCACCACCAGCACGTCGGCGAGCATGCCCGGCTCCAACGTGCCCAGCTCGCCCTCCAGCCCGCAGGCGTGCGCGGCGTTTCGCGTGGCTGCGACAATGATCTGCATGTGCGTCATGCCGGCCTGGGCCATCAGCTCGATCTCGGTGATCGGCATGCCCAGGTCAAAGCGGACGTTCGGCGCGCCCAGGTAGTCGGTGCCGAGTGCCACATGGCCGCCGGCTGCGACGAAGCGGCGGAGGTTGTCGGCGATGGCCGGCCGGCGCAAGCCCACCCCCTGCCACAGCTCCAGCGTCGGCACCCAGTACACGCCCGACTCGACCATGCGCTGGATCAGGTCGTCAGGAACCCGATCTGTCGCCATGTGGGCGACATCGTCCACCCCAGCGTCTAGCGCGGCCGGCAGGTCGGCCGCGACGGTCACGTGGGTGGAGACCGGCTTGCTTCGGCTGTGGGCGACCTGCACGATGGCCGCGGCTTCTTCCGGCGAGAGCATCGGCATCGCCTGGCCAAAGAGGGCGCCGGACTCCAACGCGATCTTGATCAGGTCGGCGCCCTGGTCCAAGAGTGCGCCGGCCTTCTCCCGAGCGTCCTCGGCCGAGGCCACGGTCAGCGCGGGCATGCCCCAGTAGGCGATGGGATAGCCCCCGGGCACCGTCACCATCGGCCCGGCGGCCACCAGGCGCGCAAGCTTGCGGTTGGCCCACGCCTCGTCGCGAAGCGCCCAGTCCACACCGTCAGGCTCCACGGCCAGGTCGCGCACCGTCGTGACGCCACCCTGTGCCCAGGCGGCCAGCGCGGCCGCGTCGTAGCCGCCGTGGACGTGAGCGTTGATGAAGCCGGGCAGGATCTGTGGCCCCGGAAACGTCTACAACTGACGCACCGGCGGGGATGGCGACATCGGCCCGCCGGCCGGCCGCCAGGATGCGATTCCCCCGGACTACGACCACCGCATCGGGCGCAGACGGCGCACCGGTGCCGTCGATCAATGTGCCGCCGGCCAGGACCAGGATTGGCTCAGTAGAGATGCCCACAGGCGGCACGGTGAGCGGCGTGGAGGATGGGCGTGATGGTGCCTGTGGAGGCCCTGTGCATGCTGCGACCAGCAGGAGCAGCAGAACGAGCAGGCCCGCGCCCGGCCGACACCTCCGGATCAGGGAAACCAGCCCCAGCCAGACCAGCGGCACGGCTGCATATCCCAGGCCCAGCAATCCGGCCAGGAGCGCCTGCCGCGACGTGACCCAGGCCTCGGTCAGGGCTGCATGGAACGTGAAGGCGCCCAACGGCAGGTAGAGCAGCGTGCCTGTGACCAGGCCGGGCGCGTATCCTCGCCCCCGGACGGCGCCCCCGATGTGCGTCACGGCGTTCACGATCAGCAGGGCTGCGACCGAGAGCCCGAGCACGGGCGCCGCTCGCCAGGAGATTGCAGTCACCAGGCACAGCAGCAAGAACGCACCATTGACCACGACCGCAAGCGTCGGGGTAACGGCGGGGGCAAAGCGCGGCGCCATGCGTTTCATGAATGCGGGAAAGCCACCGGGCCAGGCATATTCCTCCAGCACGTGCAGCACCGCCCCAGCAAAGATGGCCAGAAAGACCCAGAGCATGACCCTTCCTCGCTATGCGGCGCGCGCCGCTCGGGACTGCTGCACGACGTCGCCGATCTGCCCCAGGTGAGCCTCCTCGTGCATCAGGCCAAGGACAAAGCGGCCGATCGCGTTCACCATCGGCCCATCCGTCCATGCCTGGTACTCGTTCTCCAGGTGCGCCGCATCAGGCCACATCCCCAGGCTCGCCAGCCGCATCCGCCGGCTCTCCTCCAGCCGTTGGCGGCAGCCGGCGATCGTCCGCATCTCGGTCCAGGGCATCTCATACCGGGAACGGCCGCGATACGCAACCCCGCGCGCCAGCTCTGCGGCGACCGCGGCCGACTCCTCGCCCGAGGCCGTGGTGTGGACGATGACATGGCCGAGGGTCCAGGGCATGTGCAGCTCCTCGGGTGTGGCGGCAAAGGGATCGTTGGCCTGCGGGTCAACCGGCTCAAAGGGTACATCAGCATCCACGCACCCGTCGATCAGGCCCAGGATCCTGTCGATCATCTCGTCGGTCAGCGTGCGCAGGTCGTCCTGTGTGAGGCCAGTAACCAGTTCGGGGAAGGTGAGTTCTCCACTGTGGAACGCTTGGAAGTCCAGCATAGCCGCTCTCCTCTCTCCGTACGGATCCCAGGGACCCCCTTTTTCCGCTTCAGCGTTTGCGGGCAAGCACCCACTGGAATGGGATCTCGGTGCCCTGCTCCACCTGGGTCTCGATTGCGGTTTCGACGATCTCGAACCCGGCCCCGCAGACCAATTGCTTCACGGTCTCGGGGTCGAAGCAGCTAAAGTACATCGGCACGCCCAGCCACCGGCCAACCATGCCTTCAGCCTCGCCCGCCTCGTGGCTGAGAAGAAAGTACCCACCCGGTCGCAGCCAGCCGTGGACGCGCCGCAGGATGGTTTCGTGCTCCTCTCGTGGAATGTGCTCCAGCGTGTAGAAAGAGACCACCGCGTCGAAGCTTGCTGCGGGGAACTCAACCGAGCCAGCGTCGCCATGGATGAAGGATCCTGCAGGGACGTTCTGGCGCGCCAGGTCGATCTGTGCCTGCGAGATGTCGACGCCGGTGACACAGTGCTGCCGCGCAATCTCAACGTCTGCCGGATCGCCCGAACCGCAGCCCAGGTCGAGGACCGAGGAGCCCGGCGCCAGCCGGCCGAGCATCCGCCGGAGCCATCTCATCCGAGGCCATTCAGCCACGCCCTCAAGGCGCGCATAGTCGAGGGCTACCCGGTCGTATCCTGCTTCGACGATACGTTTGGCGTCGCCGGTTCCGGCGGCACCAGGAACATGACTGCTCATTCAAGCCTCCACCAAGGATAGCTCACATCGCCGGTTTCAGGGTCAGCCCGTAGAGCACGCCGAGTACCAGCATCTCGACCAAGCCAGTGACGAGAGAATAGAGCAATGTCTTGACGGGCACGCTGAACATCACCCACTGGGACGCAGCGGACATGACCACGCGGAAAAACCATGCCAACAGGGCAAAGCTCACTCCTTTGACAAGGCCGATTTCGCCGGGCAGGCTCTGGTAGAGAAGCAGAAAGACTCCCGCCATGGCGAATCCATATACGAGGTCAATCACGGTGCCTGCGAGAGGGTTGATGGAAGTCCGGGCAATGGGCTTGTAGACCGCGTTCAGCCTTTGGGCCAGAGGATTGGCGTTGACCACAGCGTCCAGGATGCCGAACAGGACTCCACTGATAGCGCTGACGAGGATGTATCGCACCATTTGACTTGCCTCCTCATGGATGATGGATCGAGCGAAGGAACTCACCGCTATGCTTCCCTGCCACTCGTCTGGGCTGCTGTGGCTTCCCTGCCCTTGGCGATGGCCTCCCTGATGTCAGGCAGGACGCCGAGCTGTTGCCACATCCATAGCCGATCCGAGATGTCCCAGACCTCCGCGATTTTGCCGTCTGCCAGCCGGAAGATGTTGATGCCCGACCAGGTGACCTGCTTGCCGGTGGGCGGGAGTCCATCGAGCTCACCCTGGTGCACACCGCAGAACGTCCACTGCACCATGACCCGATCGCCCTCGGCGAGCATCTGATCAATCGTCATGGCCCAGCCGCCCCAGACCACCTTGATCCGCTCGTATGCGGCCCGTTCGTCTGTCGGGCTGGACTCCATCGTCTGCGGTGTGAGCGACGCTCGCTGGATCGTGTGGAACAGGAATCTCGGCGCAAAGATCTCGTCGCAGGCGGCTGGATGGCATGGCGCGTCCTCGAAATAGCGTCGGACCACGGCCTTGTTGGCTTCGGACATGGCAGCTCCTCTCTACATGACTACATGCCGCCGATGAGAATGCTGTACCTTTCATCCCACTATCTGCTCTCTTGCTTGATCGAGTGGCTGGCTCAGCGCGTCTAGACCTGCCTAAGGATAGCCCAGATTGTCTCGACACGTAGCTCCCAACGGCTGGCGTCCTGATCATAGCGCTCAGTGAAGGCGCAGGGATCTTGTCCATGAAGTGCCGGCGCGGCGCCGGCGTCCAAGTGGACCACGATGGGTGCATATCGCTAGCCCACAATCGGGCGAAAAACTGACGATCGCTGCGTGTCGTCTGCACGCGGTTGCTGGGCGGGCTATGAATGCTCATCTGACTTGCGACACCGAGCCAGCCAGTTGCGTTGTTGGCCGGCCTCGCTTGCACTTGTTCTCAGTTCCAGCGACAGAAGCCCAAGTCCCACTTCCTCGAGCCACTCCTCTATCACTTGGCGTGGGCAGAAGCACGTAACTACCGCCCGGAAACTTGGAACAGGCGCCTGGTCAGGATCAATCTCCTTGCCAAGCGAACGTCGCCAGTCCTCGACATCGAGGAAATGCAGCAGCGCTTCCCCCTCTGGGCGCAACACGCGCTGGATTTCGTGAAGAGCCAGGGTCAATTCCATGGGACTGAGATGAAAAAGAGTCCCAAAGGCGAAAACATAGGTAGCCAAAGCTGCTCTGAGCGGAAGTCGAGCTGCTGACGCCTGGATAGGATGGGCCATGATACCGGACTGGCGCGCTCTGCGCAAGCTCAGTTCGATGCACTTGGGAGTGGGATCAATCCCAATCACCCGATAGCCCGCTTCGGCAAGAGGGATGAAAGCACGCCCGGTTCCACATCCGATGTCCACCGCCCATTCCTGAGGGCCAGCTTTCCTTGTCGCGATCAACTCCCGAACAAGATCCGAGGCAGAGGCATCGGCCCTATTCTCCGCCCAGGCAGTCCAGCTTGTTTCGTCGCCCTCAACCGTCCATACGGCTTCCATTCACTGCCCCTCAACTCCGCGCCTGGCCCGTACAATTAGCAGGCATCCAGGGGTTGCCCTGCGTCGCCATTCCGGCGTCGCACACGGCGTCGATTCACTGCGCTCGGAGACACGGATGATCTGGACCCAGTGCCAAGCACCTCCACATGTGTCCTCTTCCCAGATCGGAGCCTTTACCACCCGTCCATTGTAACACAGATTCCGTGAACCATCCATGTCATCGTCTTCTTTTGGCGACCGGAGCGAACCGGCACGGGCCCTGAAGGAGGGCTGCGCCGCCGCCCTTGAGCATATGTGTCACGCTGAGAACGCCACGGTCTGCCATACCAAGGGGCCACCAGATGCAGCCGTAGCCTGTGTCCAGCTCGTTAAGCGAATCCTTCGATTCTACCGAACCTCTGCAGGGTCAGGAGATTGTCCAGCGTGATGACACCGGACCACTCATCCTTGGCTTTCGCCCATGCCTCTGGAAAGGCATCATCCCATGACCATGTCGGAGTCCAGGACCCATCTGCGTTCTGAGAGGCAATCACGTAGTCCAGATTGTCAGCCACGGCATCCCGCAGGCCTGCGACAAAAGGTGATTGCGGGGCATCCGCAACCTGTAGGGGCCGCAGGCTGTAACCTGTCCAATCCTTCGGATCGCACGCGACTACGCCCTTGATCGACTGATTCAGCCTGGCAAGAAGTTGGCCTCGGTACTTGTCTGGTAGGTGTTTTGTCTGGAACAGTCGCAAGCAACAAAGCAGTTCGTGCATCTCAAGTTCCAGGGGGCGACCGAGCTCGCGGAAAACCCGATCTGACACGGCACTCACGACCTCCTGCCCCACCTGCTCTCGGTTGTCGAACAGATAACCCAGTATTTCTGCGGTAGGATTCAGTGAGAAGGCATCGAAACTCTCTTCACGGCCTTTCTGGTACCACCAGGGCGCACGTGGACTGGATTCTGCTGTTTCCGGGATGATTCTCCATCCGCACTGCTCTCGGTCCAGGCTCGCCAGCAGATAGCCAATGCTGCCTGAAACGAAAGCATGCTCTGTTGAGATCTCAAGCGAGCGGAGAATACGGAGAGCAATGGACGTGCACAACACAGAGCTGTCAGGTGTGCGCAGGTCGGGCTCCAGCGCGTGACCAAATCCGCCATCGTCATTTCGAAATCCTCTGAGAGCATTGAGGACCGGCTCCGTGGGGACTCCGAGAAATGCGTGCCGAAACTGGGCGACCTCAAGGGGGCGTGCAGTAACTTCAAGGAACTCTCGGGAGGCACCAAAGGCTTTCCTGCTGAGTATTCTCATTCCTCTCTCCTTCACAAGGCACAGTCATTCGCTGCGTGGCGAGTGAGCCAAGGCCAGATTGCTCGACGGCACGCCGGTGAGCCCGCCTGCACTCGCCTGGGGCCCCGGCAGGCCGATACGCCCAGCCCTCCGCCCCTTACGGGGCCTCCTCCACGAACACCGGCTTCGAGTCCAGCGCAAGAATCAGCGTCGCCCCTCCCGCCAGCGCCTCCGACTTCGGCTCCATCTCCTCCCGGCTCACCGGCACCCACGTCACCCGCGCGCGCTCCGCCCCAAACGGCAGCGAGACCGTCGTCGAGGGCGGCACCTCTCCCGGCAGGTACAGCCCGCCGTCGTCGTACCACAGGACCCACACCGGCCCTGCCGGCCGCTCGAATCGGTACGCCCACACCCCCGGCCCCAGGTCCAGCGCCCGGACCGAGACAAAGCCCTTGAGCCGTGCCTGCGCCAGCCTGATCGCGGCAAAGCCGGGGCGCAGGTCGCCGGCTCGGCGTGCCTTCGCCTGCAGGTGGCCCGTGAAGGGGAAGGCGCCGCCCGGCATTCTCCTGGGTGATGGCGGTATCCATCAGCCCCATGAACATCGATGCCCCCAGCGAGGGCACCGCCAGCTTGTCGGCGCCGGGCAGGCCCGTCTGTCCAGTCCTCCAGGTTGCCGACGTTGATCCCGGCCACGCCGGCACCGGCGGAGGCGACGATCTTTTTCACCAGCCCCTTCGCCACCTCCGCCTCCAGCCACGCCTTCGAGGCCGCGTGCGCCGGGTCGGCCGGGTCGGCGACGGCCTTCAGCAGCGCCACCACCTGGTCGCGCGTCGCGAGCGTCACCGGCGCCACCGGCATCGGCGGCACGAACCCGCCAAAGGCGACCATGGCCGACATGGGGAAAGCATCGCCGATCCAGATCGGCCGCTCGGCGCAGCCGTTGGCCGCAAGCTGGTCGCGGATCCAGGCGGCCGTCGGAGCGATCTCGGTATAGTGGCCCAGCGCGTGGAAATCAACCACGTCGTAGGCGTCGCACTCGGCCAGGATCGTGAGGGTCTCGTCCAGGCTCTTGCGGAAGCTGGCTTCCTTGGCCAGCCGGCGCTCGCTCTCGGCGCGCGCCGGGCTCCCGTCGAACCCGTCGGTCAAGAGCAGTGCCACCAGCAGCACCTGCGCCTGCGGGTCGGCGGCGTGGATCGCCGGGTAGGCGATGCGCAGCAGACGCACATACTCCTCCGCGGTGCCCGGCCAGTAGCCCGTGAACTCGCGCTCCACGCCCCACTGGTGCACGCCGCCGCGCAGGCCGGGCATGTCGGCCTGGCCGTCGCCGTCGTAGCGCTCCACCACGGCCGTCACGTAGGCCGCATAGTCGCCCAGGTACTGCTCCTGGGGGAAGGTGGTTCCCAGGTCGCCCGGCTTGGGCTGCCGGCTGGCGGCCCAGGGCGACTCGGCTGTGAGCAGCACCTGAAGGCCCTCGAACCCGGCCGACTGGTACTCGCTCACCAGCGCATCCAGCGGACCCCACACCCACTTCCCCGGCTCCGGCTCCAGGTTGCCCCACACGCTGTACACCGGCATCGGCTTGGCGAAGGATACCCCGGTGGGCGCATACGCCTCGCCCAGGCCCAGCATCGCGTACTCGAGCGCGATGGTGAACGGGGCCGGCGCAGCGACCGGTCCGTCCGTAACCGGCGGTGTGTGCGTAGCCTGTGGCCGGCCGCAGGCGAGCGCGGCCGCAAGCAGGCATAGCAGCACGCTCAGCGGCGCCAGCCTACGTGCATCTCGTCCTCCCCTCCCCTGCCGCAGCGGGGGATGCAAGGTGGGGGTGCGCCTCCCCGTAGCGTAACCCCTTGTGGGCGTCATCGGTGGTTCATGCCCCGTGGTCCATCGTCCATGGTCCATTGTCCCTCCCGGTGTTGACCCTCACAGAGAAAACACCGGGCGGCACACGCAGGTACGGTGGGACGGCGAGGCAGTTTGACACCGCCGCCCGCCCGTGCTAAAGTGGCCCGCGGCGGCGCGCCCGCCGACAAAGGAGAATGCGATATGAGAAACCGTGCGCATCGCAGGCCGTTCGCCCTCTGGCTGCTGCTGGTCCTGCTCGCCTTCCTGGGGGTGTCGTCCGTCATTTGCGGCGCAATGCTCATGGCCGCCCCCGACGGCAGCCTTATGCAGATGCCCCTGTCCAACCTGGAGCACTCGCCCTTCGCCACTTTCCTGGTCCCGGGCCTGGTTCTGTTGCTTTTCCTGGGGGTCTACCCGCTCGTCGTCGCCTACTGCCTCTGGACCCGCCCGAGCTGGCGTTGGCCGCAGGCGCTCAACCCCTTCCGCGGCATGCACTGGGCCTGGGCCGCCTCGCTGGCAGCCGGCGTCATCGTCCTGATCTGGATCGTCGTCGAGATGATCATGCTCCGGGAGGCCGTCTTTCTCCACTGGTTTGTCCTGGGCTGGGGGCTGGTGCTCATCGCCCTGACGCTCCTGCCGGCCGTGAACAAGGAGTACAAGGCCACGGCCTGATGGCCGTCCAACTCACCGGAAGCAACGAGCGTTCGGGAAGGCCGTCCTTCACGTCCGGGCCAGCGCCTCCATCCCAAACGGCGCCCCGTGCCCCGGGTAGACCATCCTGATGGCCATGGCCCGCAGCCTCTCGACGCTCGCCTGGCCCGCCGCCCGGTCGTCCATCAGTGAGTTGAGCGCCGGCCCCTTCGTGTTCTCCAGAAGGTCCCCGCAGAAGAGCGCCCCGCCGGCGGTCAGCACCCCAATCGACCCGCGGGAGTGGCCCGGCAGCCACAGGACGCGCCCGTCGAGACCGCAGGGGGAGAGGTCCGTATCCTCTTCGAGCAGCACATCGGGTGAGAAGCGGTCGGCCGGCCGCAGCCGCACCAGGCGTGGCACGAGGGCGCGCACGAGCGCCTTCGGGGTCTTCCGGCCCGCGAACATGTCGCCGCGCTCTGCCATCCCCGCATCCTCCTGGTGCATGGCGACCTGCGCGCCGAAGCCTGCGCGCAGGTAGGCCGCGTTGCCGATGTGGTCAAAGTCGCCGTGCGTGAGCAGCACCAGCCGCAGCCTGCCCGGCCGGCAGCCGGCCTCTTCCAGCGCCGCCAGGAGTGCCTGCCGTGCGCTCGCGTGCCCCGTGTCTACCAGGACGAAGCTGCCCATGGTGTCGAGCAGGTAGCAGTTCACCCCCCTCTTGCCGAAAGGAAGAGGGAGGCAGATGGCCGTTATGCCATCAACCGCCTTGGCCGGACCGGATGGGGTTATCATTGCGCCTCTTTCCCCTCCCCTGCCGCAGCGGGGGAGGCGGGGTGGGGGTAGACCCCTCACCGCTTCGCCAGGATCTGCTCAAGGATCACCGGGTCCTTGATCTCCCAGTCCCGCGCCAAGAGCAGCACCTTGGACAGAACCTCTGCCGTCTTCGGGTCGTCGTCGGCAAAGGGCAGGAAGAGCCGGCCGCGCTGCTGGGCGTGCACCGGGATGATGCACAAGTGCCCGCCCGGCTGCTGGTGCACCACGGCGCTGCCCAGGTGGACAGAGTAGCTCGCCAGCCGGCCCTCGACCAGGGCGCGCGGGGATTGCAGGCGTACGTTTGGGATCTTGAGCGCAGCGCACGTCTCCGCCACCAACCCGGCGCGCAGCTCCACCGTCGAGGCGCTCGCCTCGGGGTCGACGCCGCCCATGTGCGCGACGCTGACCACCAGGTCGAGGTCGCGCATCACCTCCGAAAAGAGCCGGGGTGGGACCTCGGCCAAGGGCATCGGCTGCCACTCACTGCGCCGGGTGAAATGCACCCCCTCGATGGTCGCCCCTTCTACCTCGGCCGGGGTGAGGTAGTTGAGGGGTACGTCGAGCCAGGCGGTGATGCCCCACTCGTGGTAGGCGTGGTAGGTGCCCACCTCGTGCTCGGTGATCCAGCCCCGCCCGCCCAGCAGCGCCTGCGCCTGCCCTGGCCGCACCTGGTGCCCGGCATAGCGGCGCGAGACCCTGCCGTCGGCGCGCTCGGCCTCGGTCAGAACGTAGAGCTCGCGAAAGACTTGCTTGAAGGGCTGGATCCGCTCGGCCAGGAAACACTCGCGCTGCCACAGGTGCCACTCGCGCGTCTCCAGCAGATCGAGCGGGTGCGCCAGGCGCAGCCGCTCCTCCGGGGCGACGGGCGCCCGCCGGCCGTCGTGGGCCTGCAGCGCCTGCCCCTGCTCGGCCGGGTAGCCGGCGGCCGGCTCCCCGAGGAAAACCAGGTCCTCGATCATCGGACCCAGTACCGGGTGTGCAGAGAGCAGGCGCAGCTCCGCGCCGGTGAAGGCATCGCCGCGGCACATCGCCTGCTCCAGCGACTGCCTCGTGCGCGACGCCTGGCGCTCCAGCCCGCGCGCCCGCTCCCGCAACGCTGCCACGGCCGGGTCCTTCCTTGCGGCGGGCGGAATCGCCTTGAGCGGCTTGCCCGCCTTGGCAACCGTGATCTGCGGCCGGCCCCCGTCGTCGAGCGCCAGCACGACGGTCACCTCGCCGGCGGACGCCGTCACTGGTCCGGATGACAGGTCGGCCGATTGGCGCGCCTCCATCGCCCACTCCAGCCGCTGCGGGTCGGGGTAGCCGGCCGTGCGCGCCAGGTTCTCCAGCGCGATGCGCGCGGCGAGCTTTTCGCTTTCGCGGCGCTGCGCGCCGAACTTGGCCCCGGTCCGCACGAATTCCTGGATTGCCTCGTACCGCTCCAGGACTTGCGCCTCGCGCCCGTCGCCCTCCGGCAGCGGCAGCAGGCCCAGCGCCCGCAACGAGTCCTGGTGGCGCCTGGCAGTGATGCGCGGGAGGACATCCTCCTTCGAAAGCCGGCCGCGCATCGCGTCGGCAAAGAGCTGCGCCCGCTTGTGCCCGCCGCCCACGCCGGTGTAGGGGGCGGCCCGGTCGAGCGCGTTCCAGCGCTTTTCGCCGAGTGTCGTGTACGCGCGCCAGAACCAGGCCACGTCGGCCGCGCCCTGCAGTAGGTCGTCGGGCAGGAGCGGCGTCCGCTGCTGGATCTCCGCCTTCCACCCCTCGAGCACCTCCTGGTCGACCGTCCAGCTACGGTCCCGGGTATGGGCGTGCAGCCACCAGACCGCCTCTTCGAGGCCGGGCCACGCCAGGGCGTGCTCCACGAAGCGCGCCCACTGCGGCGCGTAGGCTGCCAGGTCGAGCAGTCGCTTCTCGCCGAGCCCGGCCTCGCGCACCGCCGCCGCGAACGCCTCGGGCGTGTCGCCCGGCTCCGGGGCGCTCACCGCCACCAGGTGGCCGAAGACGCCGGCCCGGGAAAGGGCGCCGCTGTAGCTGCGCTCAAAGGGCTCCCCGCGCATCGCCCGCAGGAGCGGCACGAGCACGTCCATTCCGCCGGAGGAGCGCAGCACGCGCGCCGGGATGGACGCCGCGGTCGGCAGCTCGGCGCGGGCCAGCTCCACCTCGATGATGCGCCGGCGGCAGCGGGCGGCGATCTCCTGCAGCACCGGGTAGCGCAGGGCGATGGGCGCCGGCTTGCGCGACGTCAGGGTGCGCAGGTCGTCAAAGCCCCACCTGCGCCACACCTCGTTTGTCTCTGTGCGGGTGCCGAGCAGCCGGTCGAGGATGTCGGCCTCCGTGGCGCCGCCTGCCTCGAAGGCAGCCATCACCTCCTCCAGTGCGGGCCGGCGCCGGGGCACGGGCACGCCCGGCTCGTCGACCCAGCGCAGCAGGCCCCACAGGCGGAGGTGGTGCCGCGCCTCCCATGCCTGCGGGCAGTGGCGCCGGTGGTGCCGCGCCAGCGACAGCCAGGCCGCCACGGGCGGCGCGTCCCGCCACTCGGGGTCGTCCGCGCCGGGCGTGCCCGGCAGCGGTTTGACGGCGATCACCCGGCCTGGTTCGGCCCTGGGCGCAGCACGGGCGAGCTCCTTGGGCGGGACCTGCCCCAGGGCGAACTCCAGTGCATCCAGCACGAAATCGGCCCCGCCGGCGGGCGAGTGCAGCCGGATCAGCCAGCTCATCAGCACCGACACGATGGCCTCGTAGCGCAGCGTGGGCCGATCGGCGTCGCCCAGCAGGAAGGCCCATGCCTCGCGCAGCCAGCCCGCCGGGTGCTTTGCCAGGAAGTCCTCCTGGCGACGCCGCGTATGGAAAAGCACGTCGGCGCGCAGCAGCTCCAGGCCGTCCGGGTCGCGCAGCGCGGGGGGCCGCCCCGCCCACCATTCCTCCCATAGCTCGCGCAGCGGCAGCCTCAGGGCATCCTGCTCGGGTGCCAAGGTCAGGTCGGGCCACACAAAGAATGACTGGACCTCGCCCAGCAGCTCCTCACGCCGCCCGCCGGGCGCCTCCCAGGCGATGGGGTCCTGCCGGTGGGTGTGGATGAGCTTGTCCAGCGACTCGAGACACGCAAGCGCCACTTCGCTGACCATCGACCGCTCGCCCGGCCGGGCGAGGGGCGGCTTGATGCGCCGGGGCGGCACGGGCCGGCTGCGCTGCGCCGGGTCCATCAGCCCCAGCGCGTCCTCCAGGGTGGGCTCCCGGCGCCCGCGTTCCAGCAGCCGGTCGAGCACCTCCCGCTCCGCCTCGGGCAAGTTGGTCGTGCGCGCCTGGTAGCCGGCGGCGGCCGCACGGCACTCGCCCGCCGCGCGCCCCGCCTCGACCATCGCCTGGAGCAGCCCCAGCCCTGCCATCCGCTGCAGCGAGTCGGGTGTTTCCAGCAGCCGCCGGGCGCTGGCAAGCACCGCGCCGTCCTTCTGCCCCAGCAGCAGTGCGGCGACGCCCTCGCGCAGGTCCGACGCCCTGCGCGAGAGCATCTCCTCCAGGACGAGCGCCTCCTCTGCCTTGACCGGCTGCCGCGCCAGTCCCTTCAGCACCTGCTCGCGCACGGCCTCCGACGGGTCGCGCAGCAGCTCCAGGAGCGCCGCCCGCGCCTCGGGTCGGTCCGATCCCGGCGAGCAGCAGCGCGGCGCCTGCCCGCTGCCGGACCGGCATGGCCGCCAGGTGGCGCACCAGGCGCGTCGCCGGCAGATCCCCCAGGCATTGGACGAGGACGCCGTACACCGTCTCCCGGTCGAGCGTCGGCCGCAGCCAGGGCCAAAGCACCGGCTCCAGCGTCTTCTCTCTTGACAGCCGGGCGGCGACCTGCTCGAGGCTCTCAAAGAGGGCGGGGCTGACCAGCCGCTCGTCCACATCGGGCAGGTAGCACTGCACCGCCGCCCACACCACGCGCAGGTCGCCGTCGCCCAGCCCCTTCGAGGCGGCCTGGAGGCCGCCCACCAGGTTCGCCTGCGCCAGCAGGTAGGTCGCGGCAAAGCGCCGCTCGGGGTCGTGGTCCGAGAGCAGGCGGGTCGCCGGGCCCAATGCCGCCACCGCGTCCTCGAAGGCCGACGCCCACAGCGCCAGGAAGGCCTCACGCCCGCTGCCGCGCTCGACCGCCGCCAACCGTGAGGCGGGGTCCTCCAGGTAGGCCAGTGCATGCTCCAGCACCGAGCGCACGTCGGCGGACTTTTCGACGTCAAAGGGCAGGCCGAACCAGGTGCCGGCGGCGCGCACCGTCGCCGCAAATCGCACCAGGTTGTGGTCCAGCACCAGCCGCAGCATGCGCCGGAAGGCCTGCGGGTGGGCCAGGTCGACCGTCTCCAGGATCGCCTGGCGCAGCCCTTCCTGGCGCTCTGCCGCCAGCAGCATCCGCTCCAAAAAGGCCCAGCCGTCGGGCCGCGAGGCCGCCAGCAGCGCCCCGGGCACGTGCCGGCCCATCATGCCAATCTCGTGCTCTCCGGTGGCGGACGCGCACAGAGTCTGGAAGACGGCCTCGCCCTCCGCCCCGCCGCCGTCGATGGCCGCAGCCAGCAGGGCATTGAGGCAGAAGGGTGGCGCCCAGCCCAGGTGGGGCGCCCAGGCGGCGAGCCAGCCTGCGTCGCGGTCGTACTTTTCTGTCAGCCCGAGCAGCTCCTTGAGCCACAGCCCGCGCAGGGTGCGCGACGCGCGCGGATTGCCCGGCGCGCGGAAGGGGCGGCGCAGCGCGCCGGGGAGGTAGGGCATGCCCACCTGGAGCTGCCAGGCTCGCTCGGCGTGCGGCGCGATGCCCGGGAAGAGCGCCCCCCAGATCTCGGCCCGGTCCGATGGTCGAAGCCCGTCGAGTGCCTCCAACGCCACGTCGAACGCTTTGAGGCGGATGCTCCCTTCTTGTATGGGCTTGCCCGATCCGTCGCAGCCCAGCAGCCCGCGGGCGATGCCGCGCGTCCGGCGACCGAGCCCGCTCACGCGCGACAGCCGCAGCCCGGCGCCGGCCGGCACCTGGAAGCTCTTGAGCTGCGCCTGGACCTCCTGCCGGCTGAGCACCTACCCCCCCGCCAGTGCGACGAGCCGGACGAAGGAGATGCGGCTGCCCGGCGCCAGGTGCACGGCAGCGTCCAGGCTCGTCTCCTCGCGGCCGTCGACAAAGACCAGGTAGAGCCGGTCCTCGAACGCCTGGAGTGCCGCCGCCACCGCCGCCTCGGCATCGACTGCCTGCACCAGCTCGCGCCCGCCCATGTCCACCTTGCCGGCGGCGACGCCCTGCTCGATCTCGCCGCGCGTCAGCACGCGCACCAGCCGCCGCTCCTCCTGCCGCTCGCGGAAGGCTTCCACCTCTTGCCGCACGACCCGCTCGATCAGCGCGCGCAGGGGAAGGGTGCCGGCCTCGTCCGGCAGCAGGGCAGCCCGCGGGACCGACCAGTCGGCAAAGAGAGGGGTCCTGCGGCCCAGGGTCCGGCCTTCGA
>CAVPBH010000005.1:0-13896 GCA_963701775.1 uncultured Chloroflexia bacterium | reverse complement strand
GCCATTATACCACACGCCGGGATGCCCGTGAAGCTGGACTACGCGACTGCTCTGGCAGGGAGGCTTTGGGAGCCGGTACGAGAACCTGTGTCGGATGTGGAGCCCGCCGGCCGCAGTACGAATTTCGTACTTGGCCACTTGACATCTCCTCGCATGCATGGCATACTGTGTTTGCCGTCCATGCGCGGATGGGCGACAGACCCGGTCAGATCGTGCCAATAGGAGGGCCAATGGAAGAGCCGACTATCCCAAAGGCGACCGAGCCCGAGCCAACTGCCGCCGCCCCGCCCCCATACGAGCCGCCGCGCGTGGTCAGCTACTGCGGCCGGGAAATCCTCGACGAGCTGGGACCGGCACAGGCATGTTCCTTCCTCCACTCCGTCGTACTGTGCTAGCGGGAATGGACGACCGGCGCCGATCTGGGGCCGGTCGCCCGGCCTTCAGGAGGAAACGATGAAGATACCGAAGCTGCCCCTTGTCTCCCTTCTGCTGATCGCAGCCCTGCTTTCCTCCGCGCTCGCCGCGCCGGGCGACGCGTCGACAGCGGCCCCGCCCGCCGGCGTGACCGGCCTGCCGCCCATCGCCAACTGGACGGCCTCCGGCGGCCAAGCGCAGGCCTGGTTTGGCTACTCGGTGGCGAGTGCGGGCGATGTGAACGGCGATGGCTACGACGACGTGGTCGTCGGCGCCCATCTCTACGACGGGGACCTGGCCAACGAAGGGAAGGCCTTTCTCTACCTCGGCTCGGCCGCCGGCCTGAGCCCGACGTTCTCCTGGACGGCGGAGGGCGACCAGGAGAATGCCTGGTTTGGCTGGTCTGTCGGCGGGGCGGGCGACGTAAACGGCGACGGCTACGACGACGTCATTGTCGGGTCCTACATGTATGACAACGGCTCGACCAATGAGGGCGGCGCCTTTCTCTACTACGGCTCGGCCGCCGGGCTGAACGCCGCCCACGGCTGGAGCGCGGAAGGCGACCAGCCCTATGCCCAGTTCGGCTACTCAGTCGGCAGCGCGGGCGATGTGAACGGTGACGGCTACGACGATGTCATCGTCGGCGCTCGGCTCTACGATGACGGCCAGGGGGACGAGGGTCGTGCCTTCGTCTACTATGGGTCGGCCTCCGGGCTCGGGGGCATAGGCTGGTGGGCAGAGAGCGACCAGGATGGCGCCGAGCTCGGCTGCGCGGTCGGCACGGCCGGCGACGTGAACGGCGACGGCTACGACGACGTGGCTATTGGCGCCTATCGCTACGACGACGGCCAAAACGAGGAGGGCTGGGCCCTTGTCTACCACGGCTCGGATTCCGGGCTGGGATCGAACGAGCTCGCCCTTGAATGCCGACTGGCAGGCGGAGGGAAATCAAGCGAACGCCTGGTTCGGCTGGTCGGTCAGCACCGCCGGCGACGTCAACGACGACGGCTACGACGACCTGATTGTGGGAGCGTACATCTTCCAGAACGGAGAGGCGGAGGAGGGCCGTGCCCTTGTCTACCACGGCTCGCCCTCCGGCCTGAACACGACCCACGACTGGAGTGCCGAGGGCAACGTGGTCATCTCCTGGTTCGGCTACTCGGTGGCAACGGCCGGCGACGTGAACAGTGACGGCTACGACGATGTGCTTGTCGGCGCGATCCGCTGGGATGATTCATACTATAGCGACCAGGGCCGCGCCTACCTCTACTATGGCTCGGGCGCGGGCCTGTCGACCTCTCCCAACTGGACCGCGGCGGGCGACCAGGGGTATGCTTACTACGGCGTCTCGTTGGAGACGGCCGGCGACGTGAACGCCGACGGCTACGCCGACGTCATCGTCGGGGCGCGGGGTTACGACTCTGAGGCGGGCCGGACCTTTGGCTACCACGGCGCGCCGGTCACGGTTGACGGCGATCCGGGCGAGTGGGACCCGCCCGGCTGGCCGCTCGACCCGCCCACCACGCCCAATACCGGCCGAAGCGGGCGCGGCAGCGGCCAGTACATCTGGGCAGACGCGACCGGAGATCAGCGCACCGACGGCGATGATCCCGACACCAACTACGATCTCACCGAGTTCCGCATCACCGGCGACGGCACGAACCTCTACGCGCTGCTCCGCTTTGCCGACATCACCGACACGTCGCGGCCCTACGCCGGCATCGCCGTCGACACCACGCTCGACGGCACCGGCCAGAGCTGGCTGGGCGATCTCTCCGATACCCAGGTCGGAAGCTCTGCGCTCTGGGAGCGCGAGATCGTCGCCAACCTGAACAAGACCGGCCTCTACGACGCCGCCTTTACCTGGTCCAGCACGGGGACGAGCTACATCTCCTCGGCCAACGACACGATCGAGATCAGCATGCCCTGGACCTCGCTGGGGGTGACTCTGCCCAAGCGGCTGCGCTTTACGGTCATGATTGCCCAGAACAACGGCGGCGGCACGCGCGAGATTGGCGATGGTTCCATCTCCGACGCGCTCGACGCCGTAACCTGGATCGGCCCCAACACCTGGAACGAGGTTAGTGACGGCGTGATCAACTACTTCTTCGACGTCTGGTTCACCCCCGCTGGCGAGCCCTACCCGCCGCTCCTGATTTCCGAGGCGTACTACGATCCCAGCGGCACAGAGCCCAACGAGGAGTGGATCCAAATCACCAACGTCTCAGGCGAAACCATCGACCTGAGCGGCTACAAAGTGGGGGATGAGGAGACCAGGGGCGGAGGCGAAGGGATGAAGCAGTTCCCGAGCGGCACCGTCGCCGATCGGGCCTCAGTGGTCGTCGCCAATCGGGCGACCGCCTTCGACGCCCTGGGCTACGGCTGCTCCTCCGCACCGGAGTATGAGCTTCTGAACACGGACGCCACGCCTGACATGCTGCCGTACGGCGTTTGGGGCGACGGCAGTGCTTCCCTCGCCAACACCGGCGACGAGGTGCTGCTGCTGGACGGCTCGGATACCGTGATCGACGTCCTGGTGTACGAGGGCGGCTCCTACCCGGGCGTCAGCGCCCACCCCGGCGCGCCGCAGGGCAGCTCGCTGGAGCGCAGCTTCCTGCCCGATGCGCCGCACGATACCGATGACTGCGCCGTCGACTTTGTGGCAGTGCCTAGCGGCGGCAGCCCCTGCTATGCGCCGACCCTGGTCGAGCTGGGCTCCTTCACCGCGACGGCTCAGCAGGCGGGCATCCGCGTGGCGTGGCAGACGCTCAGCGAAATCGACGTCGCCGGCTTCAACCTCTGGCGCACTGACGCGCCGGACGGGGCGTACGCGCGGCTCAACGCGCAAGTTGTCCCCGCCCAGGGCGGGCCCACGCTGCCCGCGAGCTACCTCTACGAAGATGCGGCGGTAACGGACGGCTTGACATACTACTACAGGCTGGAGGCGCTCGACCTCTACGGTCAGAGCCAGCTCTTTGGCCCGGTGCATACCACCGCAGGCAGGTGGCACCGGGCGTACCTCCCGCAGGCGACGCGCTAGGCTGCCTCTGACCAGCCTTCCGTGAAGATAGGGGCGGCCTTCCGTGGGTCGCCTCCTGTGGCCTTCAGCCAAGTCCGTCGATCAGGCGCTTTCGCCTATTGAACTCTGGCGCACAGTGTGGTATGATACCCTCGGACAACGCTTGTCCGATCCTCAGCCGAATACACACGCCACCCGGCTCCATAGAGCCCCATCGCAGCCCGCCGGGAATGCTCCGGTCAGTTCGTGAAAGGAGGGTCCGGTGACTATCAAGTACATCAGCAAAGACACGGCGACACTCTACAAAGACGAAACGGGCAGTGAGGCCAAGACCCAATTGCTCTGGGGCGATCGCGTCCGGGTGGACCAGGTGGGCGCGTCCCGCAGCAAGGTACGCGCCCGCGGCAAGTCCGGTTGGGTCGCCAACGGCAACCTCGGCGACAAATCCCTTCTGGAGATCTATGTCATCGACGTCGGTCAGGGCGACGGCGTCCTGATCCGCACGCCGGACCACCGCCACATCCTGATCGACGGCGGGTGGCCGCGCAAGAGCTTGCCCACGGCGGCCAACGCCGCCGACTTTGTTGACTGGAAGTTCGCCAAGGACTACGGAGACGACCAGATCAGGCTCGACGCCATGATCTGCACCCACAACGACCAGGACCACTATGGCGGTCTGTGGGATCTTCTCAACCCCGACGAGCAAGCAGGGCTGGACCTGGCCGACGTGCGCGTCGAATCATTCTACCACGCCGGCCTGGCCTGGTGGGCCGCCCCAGGCGGCAAGGTCCTGGGGCCCTGGCAGCCGGCGCCGCAGGGCGACATGTTCACGCGGCTCATGGGCAACCGCGACGCGGTCGTGGCGGCCGTGCAGGCCGGTGCCGAACCCCGGCTGGCCGGTGACTGGCGCAAGTTCATGGAGTGCGTCACCCAGGCCCGTCGGGCGGATGGGATGCCGACACCGATCCAGCGTCTGAGCAGCCAGACCGGCTTTTTGCCCGGGTTCGCGCCGGCCGCAGGCCTGCCCTCCGTCAAGGTGCTGGCACCGGTCGAGTTCCAGGTGGATGGGCAGCCTGCCATTCGCCGCTTCCGGGCCGAAGAGAGCATCAACACCAACGGCAACAGCGTACTGCTCCGCATTGACTATGGCCGGGCACGCATCCTTCTCACGGGTGACCTGAACCGCGACAGCCAGGCATCGCTGCTCGCGGACTTTGCCGGGCAGCAAGACCAGTTCACCTGCGACGTCGCCAAGGCCTGCCACCATGGGAGCGATGAGGTCGCGCTCCAGTTCATGCAAAAGGTGGAGCCCGCCGCGTGGGTCATCTCCTCCGGCGACAGCGAGGGGTACGACCACCCACGTCCCACAATCGTGGGGGCCAGCGGCCTGACGGGACACCTGCAGATCGAGGGTGACCGGCTGATTTCGCCCCTCGTCTACTGCACGGAGCTGGCCCGGAGCGTCGGGCTCGGCACGCCCGTGAGTGCTTCGGTGCGCGATGAGGCGGGCCAACCGATCGGCGCCTGCACCGGTTTGGCGCCCAAGCGGGTCATGGTCACTTATACCGAGACCAAGCCGGGCGACCGCGAGCCGACCACCAAGACGCTGCCCCTCAGCGCCCGCCAGATCGCCGCCCGACTCGTCTTTGGTCTCGTCAACGTGCGCACGGACGGCGAAAAGATCCTGTGCGCCACGCTGAGCGAGAAGGACGCAACCTGGCACGTCAAGACTTTCATGGCGCGCTTCTGACGGCAGGTCGCCCACTGTCCTCTCACACCCGGTGCAGCGCACCTCGCCGGTGCGCTGCACCTCGTCCTCTCACCGGCGTAGCATAGGGCCTTGTTCCCGCTCTCCCTGCTTTGACACGCCTACCCGCCCATAGTATACTCTCCCCAGCACACACGGCGCGCATCCCGAGCAAGGGGGAACCATGGCTCACGACGTCTTCATCAGCTATTCGAGCCGCGACAAGGCCGTCGCCGACGCGGTATGTGCCCACCTCGAAGCCCGCAAGGTCCGCTGCTGGATTGCCCCGCGTGACGTGCCCGCCGGCCAGACCTGGGCCGGCGCCCTGATCGAGGCCATCGATGCGAGTCGCGTGCTCGTGCTGGTCCTTTCGGATGGCTCAAACCGGTCGCAGCAAGTGATCCGCGAAGTCGGAGAAGCGGTGGACAAGGGCATCCCCATCCTCCCCCTCCGGATCGACGATGTCCAGCCCTCCAGGGACATGGGGTACTACATCAAGTCCATCCACTGGCTCGACGCCGTCACCCCGCCCCTGGAGCAGCACCTTGGCAAGCTGGCGGACCAGGTACAGGCGCTCCTGGGCACGCAGGGGCCGCCGCCCGTGCCTCCCGGCCCGCAGGAACCCGGCGGAGGCGGCCTGCCCCACCCCGAGCCGAGGCGGCCGGTCTGGCAGTGGATACTCCTGGCGCTTGGCGCGGTTCTGCTCCTGGCATTGGCCGGCTTCGCCATCTCGTCGCTCGTACGGGGCCGGGAAGGCCGCGTGACACCCACACTACCCGCCAGTGATGGCCCGACCGCAGTCTCCACCGCTCCTGTCGCCGCCGCTCGGTCGACGGACACCGCGCTCCCAGCGCCTCCGACGGCCGGCCCGGCGACCGCGCCGCCCACACTTCCCGCGGCTACCGCGACCACCGCGCCCGCTCCGGCCACGGCGACCGCCGAGCCCGAGGCAGTCCCTGCCCTCCGGGGGATCCCCGGTCCTGCAGTGCCTGTCGAGGGCTATTCTGTCCTCTGGACGGCAGACGGCCGCTACCTCCTCGTCGGCGGGAGCCAGGTCTTTGTCCTCGACACCGAAGCCGGCTTCAAGCAGGTCCGCTCCATCGCCGGCTACTCCGATGGCAATGGGCTGGCCCTCTCGCCCGACGGCAAGACGCTGGCGGTCCACCGCAGCGGGCTCAAGCTGTATGACCTCGAAAGCGGCGGTGAGCTGAGCACCCTCTTCGAAGAGCATGTCTCGACCGGCAGCCAATGCGGCTCGCAGATGAGCTTTTCGCCAGACGGCACAACCCTGGCCGCGATTGTCGGCGATGCCATCCAGCTCTTCGACGTCGCCGGCGCCCGGGAGCCGCAGACCCTGGTCTTCCAGGGGGCCGTGTCGGTCGCCTACGCCCGTGACGGCCAGAACCTCTACGTCGGCGGGCGCTACGGCGCCGCCGCCCTTGACCCGGCCACCGGCGAGGAGCTCTTCGCCATCGGTGACAACCCCGGCGATACCTCCTGTGTGACCCTCTCGCCCGACGGCACGCTGTTGGCCACGGCTGGCTCATGGAGCAATGCCATCATCCTGCGCGATGCGGCCTCGGGGCGCACGCTCCGCACCCTCGCCGGCCACGAGGATATCGTGACTCGCCTGGCCTTCTCATCCGACGGCCGGGTGCTGGCCTCCGCCGGCTACGACCTCCGCATCCGGCTCTGGGACACGGCCACCGGCGCCGAGCTCGCCTCCATGGTCGGCCACACCGAGAGCCCGCTCGTCCTTGCCTTCTCCCCCGGTGGGGCGCTCGCTTCAGCCGACCAGCGGGGAAAGGTGCTCCTCTGGACATTCGAGCCGGCCGGTGAGTCCACGGAGCCGGAGCCGACGCCTGCGGCCGGACCTTTTCCGACGCTGCCAGTCCTCTCGGAGCGGGCCATCTCGCCGGACAACGCCACCCAGGTCAAGCTGCTCGACAGCGCTGCCGATCTCGGCCGCTACGCCGCTTGGTCGCGCGACGGCAAGTCCCTGGCCGTCGTCGCCTACGACATTGCCTGGGTGGATGCCGCCACACTGAAGCAAGTGCGCACCTTCCCCATCGAGGGCAGCTTCTCCGACCTGGTCGTCTCGCCCGACGGCACGCTCCTGGCGCTCAACGCAAGCGGCGTCAAGCTCTTCGAGGTCGAAAGCGGCGCCGAGCTGCACACTCTGTACGATACCAGCATCAGCCGCGGCTCAATCTGTGGCTCCTTCACCGCCTTCTCCCCCGACGGCGCGACCCTCGCCGTCCAGGAAGGCGACGTCGTCCAGCTCTACGACGTCGCCTCCGGCGCGCTCGCCAACACCCTTGTGGCCAAGAGTGCCAACGCCATTGCCTATTCGGCCGGCGGACGCACCGTCTATGCCGGCGGCACCTATGGGCTCGACGCCCTCGACGTCGTCACCGGCGAGGCGACGCACCTCCTGGGCGATGCCGGCAGCGGCATCTCCTGCCTGGTCGCCTCCTCCGATGGCACACGCCTGGCGCTGTCGAGCTGGAGCAGTGGCTCGCTGATCCTGTGGGACACCGTGCAGGGGCGCCAGGCGCGCACCTGGACGCTAGGCAGCGGCCGGCTGACGCGCATCGCCTTCTCGCCCGATGCCCGCGTGCTGGCCACGGCCGGCGATGACCTGAAGATCCGGCTGTGGGATGTCGCCACCGGCACGGAGCTGGTTGCCCTCGCCGGCCCGACCGAGGATGTGGGGTCCTTGGCCTTCTCCCCAGACGGCGCGACACTGGTCTCGGCCGGACGCGACAACGTCGTCCGCTTCTGGGGGGTCGGCCCTTGAGCCGGTGCGGTGCGCCTCGTGCCGCACCGGCCGTCCATCGTCTATGGTCTATCGTCCGTCGTCCATCTTGACGCCTGCGCCCACTCCGGCTACAATGCCCGCATCGCAAGCCATCACACCCGGCGCAGCCGCCGGCCATGTCACGAACAGGGAGGTCCAATGATCCTGCTCAATCCGCGTCACCTCATCCGCCCCTATCCCGACGAGCGCTCGCGTGCGATCATGCAGGCCGCCGTCGGCTTTTTCGAGCGTAAGGGCAAGCGCAAACTCAAGGCGGACGACCGCGAGCGCGTCTGGTACGCCGACTTTCTCGACTTCCAGCGCGATGAGAAACTCTTCGCCACTCTCCTCACCCCATCCGCCTATGGCGATGCCGGATGCCGCTGGGACACCTACCGCAACTGCGAGTTCAACGAAATCCTCGCCTTCTACGGCCTGCACTACTGGTACACCTGGCAGGTCTCCATCCTCGGCCTCGGCCCCATCTGGATGAGCGCCAACGAGGCGCTCAAGCGCCGCGCGGCCGGCCTGCTCCAGGAGGGCGCCGTCTTTGCCTTCGGCCTTTCGGAGCGCGCCCACGGCGCCGACATCTACTCCACCGAGATGACCCTCACCCCGCAGCCCGACGGCACCTACCGCGCCAACGGCGAAAAGTACTACATCGGCAACGGCAACATCGCGCCCATGGTCTCCACCTTTGGCAAGATGGCCGGCACAGGTGAGTATGTCCTCTTCGTGGCCGACTATCGCAACCGCGGCTACGAGCTGGTCGCCAACGTCGTCAACACCCAGTCCTACGTCGCCGATTTCGTCCTGCGCGACTATCCCATCACCCAGGCCGACATCCTTGCCCAGGGCCAGGAAGCGTGGGACACCGCCCTGAACACCGTCAACGTCGGCAAGTACAACCTGGGGTGGGCCTCCATCGGCATCTGCACCCATGCCTTCTACGAGGCCATCCATCACGCCTCCTACCGCCGGCTGTATGGCATGGCCGTCACCGACATGCCCCACGTCAAGCGCATGTTCGTCGACGCCTACGCCCGCCTCGTCGCCATGAAGCTCTTTGCCCTCCGCGCCTCCGACTACCAGCGCGTCGCCTCTCCCACCGACCGCCGCTATCTCCTCTACAACCCCGTGGTCAAGATGAAGGTCACCACCCAGGGCGAAGAGGTGTTCAACCTGCTGTGGGACGTGATCGCTGCCAAGGGCTTCGAGCGCGACATGTACTTCGAGATGGCCGCCCGCGACATCCGCGCTTTGCCCAAGCTCGAGGGCACCGTCCACGTCAACATCGCGCTCATCGTCAAGTTCATGGCCAACTACTTCTTCAACCCGGCGCCCTATCCCGAGATCGCCGTCGTCGACGCACCCGTCAGCGACGACTACCTCTTCCGGCAGGGTCCGGCCCGCGGCCTCGGCCGGATCCAGTTCCACGACTACAACCCCATCCTGGCCCGTTACGACCTGCCCAACGTCCGCATCTTCCGCGAGCAGATCGACGCCTTCAAGACCCTGCTTGCCATGGCGACGCCGGCCGGCCCGCAGACCGAGGACGTCGACTACCTCCTCGCCCTGGGCGAGATCTTTACCCTGGTCGTCTACGGCCAGCTCATCCTCGAATCGGCCGGCCTGTACGGCATCGGCGACGACCTCGTCGACCAGGTCTTTGACGTGCTGGT
Organism: uncultured Chloroflexia bacterium; assembly: GCA_963701775.1. GTDB lineage: Bacteria > Chloroflexota > Anaerolineae > JAAYZQ01 > JAAYZQ01 > DAOQVR01. Next base: position 4,234 of record CAVPBH010000005.1, on the reverse strand, counting down.
GCGCGACGTGAGCAAGTTCGCGCTCCAGCTCTACAGCAAGCCGTCGAGCACCGCCGAGCAGATGGACTACTGCCTCAGGATGCTCCGCCGGCCGGCCGAGGACGCCGGCCGCTACGACCGCGTCTGGCACGAGGTATACTCGCTGCGCGATGCCTATGAAATGAACCCATAGGAGGGGCAGTAGGGCGGGTTTCCATACCCGCCCAGAGGTCCTGTAAGGGTGTGTTTCATCTTTCTGGATAACATAAGTGATGGCTTTGCGCTAGAGCCAAGGATCGTGGTAGAAGGAAGGGACATTGCGGAGAAGCAACGAGTCCCGAGGAGGTTGAGCATGAGTACACGATCCGAGAAAGCACGACTGTCACCCTCACAGGCGTCGGAGATATTCTCGGAAGCGGCCCAAGCCCTGTGGGTCGAGTTCAATGCCTGGTACCAGGCCCACCCCGAGGCCACCTTCGATGAGATGGATAGCTATCTTGGCGAGGAAGGGCGGGGGTTGTTGGGTAAGGCTTTGCAGTTGATCTTGCGGCAAGGGGACCTGGGGGCCACGCCCGAAGGGCGCCGCTGCGAGCGATGTGGTGGGGAGATGGTATTCAAGGGGTATCCTGGGAAGGTAGTTGAGGGGCTGAGGGTGGAGGCAGAGATTCCACGGGCATACTACATCTGTCCCCGCTGCGAGGCGGGGGTTTTCCCCCCTAGACCGACGTCTGCGGCTGAGGCGGGAGAGGTGGAGTGAAGGGTTGGTGAAGGCGGTGGCCTGGTTAGGGACGACGCAACCGTCCTTCGGGATCGCGGTAAGCACATTGGGCCGGCTGGTGGGGGTATGGATGTCGAAGGCGACGCTGTGGCGTCGCCATGGGGAAGTGGCAGAGCAGGTCGAGCAACAGCTGGCAGCGGAGGAACAGGAACTGACTGAGTGGGGGAGTGACGCCGAAGAGGAAAAAGCGTGTGTGCCAGCTCAGGCAGCGGTGGAGGAGCATGCCAGCGTGTCGATCGACGGGTCGATGATCCGGATCAAAGGCGAAGGCTATCGCGAAGTGAAGATGGTCTCAGTGTCGAAGGTAGAGACCGTGCCGTCAGAAGGGGTGAGGGAAGAGGGCCAAGGCCGGGGTGAAGAGAGCGTGAAGCTGGGGCAGCACAGCTACCGGGCGGTGTTGGGGATCGAAAGAGACGTTCGAGCCGGGGCTGAGGGCGGAACTGGTACGGCGCCGGGTGATGGATGCGGCAGAGATCACCAGTGTGAATGATGGCGCAGAGTGGATCTGGGACTTGGTGAGGAGGCACCTGCCCAGACAGGCGGGTGGAGGTGCTGGACTGGTCACATGCAGTCCAGAACCTGGCGAAAGCAGCGGCCGCGGCCTATGGAGAGGGGTCAGCCAGAGGGACAAGCCTGGCTGGCGGAGCGCAAGGCCGAACTGTGGGAGGGACGGGTGGCTGCCGTGGGGGTGGCCTTGATGCGGCTTCCTCGGAGACGTGGGGAACGAGGGAAGGTCATTCGCAATGTGCAGGGGTATATCATCCAACATGCCAGGCGCATGGACTATGGCCGCTTTCGAGCCGAGGGCCGGCCGATCGGCAGTGGCACGGTCGAGAGCGGCGCAAAGAATGTGGTCCAATGGCGAATGAAACGGGGAGGCCAATCCTGGAGCGACGAACGGCGCCAAACGGATGCTGGCCGCCCTGGGCGAGCTGCACAGCGGACGATGGGAAAGCGCCTGCCGCCGCCTCGCCAAGGCCGCCTGAGCCAAGTTACCCAGAATTCTGAAACGCACCCGTCCTGTAAGAGGCCCTGCGCCCGAATTGTGTTTTTTCGCCAATCGTGGTATAGTGAAGCATCTCAAATCAAGGAGGTGCACCTCATGGCCAAGGACAAGGACAAGAAGGGCAAGAAGGGGAAAAAGGACAAGAAGGATAAGAAGGACAAGAAGGACAAGAAGCCTGAGTAGAGGCGTCGACCAGGCGTGAAGAGCCGGCCTGCCGGACCTCGGACGAACAGGACCGGGCCGCCGGGCAGGCCGGCCGCAGGCAGCCTGGGCGTCGGGCGGAGCGCGCCCGATTGCCCGATCTGCCGAGGCATGATTCGCCGGCCTCCACCACCGGGACGTGTGTCGCGGCGGGTGGAGGCCGGTGCTTTTTGTCTCCCTCTTACCGCATCCGGTAGACGCGTGCCTCATAGGGCCGGAGGCTCAACCCCCGGACATCCTCGGACGGGTCGACGTCATAGTTCCCGATCAGCAGATCCGCCGCATCGCAGCGGATCTCATCCGGTAGCGCAAAGGCGGCCGTTCCCCCCGAAAAGTTGAGCAGCACCAGCAGGCGGTCATCCTGCCACGACCGGGTGAATGCATAGATCGCGGGGTCCGTGCCGGCGATCAGGTCGTACCGGCCGTACACGATCACCGGGTTCTGCCTGCGCAGCCGGATGAGATCTTGGTAGTAGTAGAAGATAGACCCACGATCGGCCGTCGCCTGCCGGACGTTGATGCCCTGGTAGTTGGGGTTGACCCTGATCCAGGGCGTGCCCGTCGTAAAGCCGGCGTTCGGGCTCGCGTCCCACTGCATTGGCGTGCGTGCGTTGTCCCGGCTCCTGGCGTGGGCGATCGCCAGGGCTTCGTCGGGTGTCATCCCCATCTCGTCGACGCACTCGCGCCAGAGGTTGAGCGTCTGGATGTCGCGGTAGTCGTCGATCGACTCGAAGGCGACGTTGGTCATGCCGATCTCTTCGCCCTGGTAGACGTACGGCGTGCCCTGCAGCATGTGGGTGAAGGTGGCGAGCAGCTTGGCCGACTCGACGCGGTACCGGCCGTCGTTGCCAAAGCGGGAGACGGCGCGCGGCTGGTCGTGGTTGCTCAGGTAGAGGCTGTTCCAGCCCTTGCCCTCCAGGTCCACCTGCCAGCGAGTCATCACCTGCACCATGTCCGGGAGCCACTCGGGCCTCACGCTGCTCTGCGACGCATCTCCGCCGAAGCCGGCATCGAGGTTCATGTGCTCGAACTGGAAGACCATGTTCAGGGCGCCGGTTTCCTCGCCTGCGATAGCCAGCGCGTCCTGCGTGGTGACCAGGGGCGTCTCGCCGACGGTGAGGATGTCGTAGCGCGACAGCACCTCGCGCTTCATCTCGGCGAGGAACTCCAGGAGTCGCAGACCGTGGATGAAATACAGCCCGCCATACTGGTAGCGGCCGAAGCCCCCCGGCACGTCGGGCAGCCCGGGCACCTTGGAGATCATGTTGATGACGTCCATGCGAAAGCCGTCGACGCCCTTGTCCAGCCACCAACGCATCATCTCCCAGATCTCCGCACGGACCTTGGGGTTCTCCCAGTTCAGGTCCGGCTGCTTCTTGGAGAAGAGGTGCAGGTAGTACTCGCCCGTCGCCTCGTCGAGCTGCCAGGCCGAGCCGGAAAAGTGGGAAGCCCAGTTGTTCGGCTCGCGGCCGTCCTTGGCGGGGCGCCAGGTGTAATAGTCGCGGTAGGGGTTCGTCCGGGACTTGCGGGACTCGACAAACCAGGGATGCTCGTCCGACGTGTGGTTGACCACGAGATCCATGACCAGCTTGATTCCGCGCCGGTGCATGCCGGCGAGCATCTCCTCCCAGTCGGCCATCGTGCCGAACTCGTCCATAATGGCGCGGTAGTCGCTGATGTCGTAGCCGTTGTCGTCGTTGGGTGATTGGTAGACGGGCGACAGCCAGACGACGTCGACGCCGAGCGCCTGGAGATAGTCCAGCTTGCTCGTGATCCCGCGCAGGTCGCCGATGCCATCCCCGTCGCTGTCGCAGAAGCTGCGCGGGTAGATCTGATAGACGACGCTCTCTTTCCACCAGGCCTTCTTCATCTTCGCCTCACCCGTGTCATGATGCCTCGAGCTTAGCACAACCGGCGCCGGATCGGCAAACCCGCCGAACCTCGCCAACAGCGCCACGTCAAAGTTAGGCAGTGGACCCACTTCGCCCCTGGTCCTGTCACCCTGAGCGCAGCGAAGGGTCTCTGCTGGGCCAGACCGAGGCGCTTCGCTTCGCTCAGCATGACATCGTTCGGGGCTTTGGCCTCTTCGTAACCTTGGTGGATCGCATCCCCGCTTCCAAGTTGACATCCCCCGCGGCCGGTGCTATCATTTTGCCTGCGCCGCAGAGGTGCGACAACTGACCGGGCCGGTAGATGGCCCCATTCCCTGGATAGGCCGGGGAATGGGGTTCATGATCTAAAGAAGGAAACGCAGTACCCATGCTTGTAGA
>CAVPBH010000004.1:0-72948 GCA_963701775.1 uncultured Chloroflexia bacterium | reverse complement strand
CAGCGTGGCGGCGCAACTGGGCAAGGACAAGTCGCCGTCTGCGCCGCCTGCCATGGCGCCGACGGCAAGGGCAATCCGGCTGCTCGGCGCGCCCAACCTCACCGACAAGATCTGGCTGCATGGCTGGGGCGAGCAGGCCATCGTCAATATCGTGACGCAGGGCAAGAACAACGCCATGCCCGCCCAGGGCCGGTTGCTGACACCCGAGCAGGTCCATGTGCTGGGGGCCTATGTGCTGAACCTGTCACAGACGACGCGGGTCGCGGGCAACTGAAGAGCGTGCTGCCGCCGAGCCCGACCCCGACCGCCACCCCCCCCGTGCCTGCCCCTGCGGCGGGCAGCGCGGACGGGCGCGAGACCTGGTCTCGATGTACCAGGCGCAGAAGAAGATCTACGCCCGCGCCGTGTCGGGGCTGGTTCGCGGGCTGGCGCTGGGCCCTCGTCTGGGCCACGCAGCTCGTCTTCTACGGCCTGCCCTGGCTGGACTGGAACAGCCGCCAGGCGGTGCTGTTCGACCTGGGCGCGCGGCGCTTCTACATCTTCGGCCTGGTGCTCTACCCGCAGGACTTCATCTACCTGGCGGGCCTGCTCATCGTGGCGGCCTCTCGCTGTTCCTCTTCACCGCCGTGGCCGGCCGGCTGTGGTGCGGCTACGCCTGCCCGCAGACGGTCTACACCGAGATCTTCATGTGGGTCGAGCGCAAGCTCGAAGGCGACCGCGCGCAGCGCATGCGGCTGGACGCGGCACCCTGGGGCGCGAACAAGCTGCTGCGCAAGGGCGGCAAGCAGCTGGTCTGGATCGCGCATCGGGCTGTGGACCGGCTTCACCTTCGTCGGCTACTTCACGCCCATCCGGAGCCTGGCGGCTGGCGGCCTCCACGCTGGGCTTCGGCCCCTGGGACTGGTTCTGGATCTGCTTCTACGGCTTTGCCACCTACGGCAACGCCGGCTGGATGCGCGAGCAGGTGTGCAAGTACATGTGCCCCTACGCGCGCTTCCAGAGCGCGATGATCGACAAGGACACGCTGATCATCACCTACGACACCGGCCGCGGCGAGCCGCGCGGCTCGCGCGCGCGCAAGGCCGACCCGAAGGCGTCGAGCCTGGGGACTGCATCGACTGCACCCTGTGCGTGCAGGTCTGCCCCACCGGCATCGACATCCGCAAGGGCCTGCAGTACGAATGCATCGGCTGCGCGGCCTGCATCGACGTCTGCAATGGCGTGATGGACAGGATGGGGTACCCGAAGGGCCTGATCCGCTACGACACCCAGAACGGCATGGCGCGGCACCTGGACCGCCGGCAGTTGCTGCAGCGCGCGCCCGCGGCCGCGGGTGCTGGTCTACGCGTCGGTGCTGGTGCTGATCCTGCGTCGCCTCGGGCACCAGCCTGGCGCTGCGCTCGCCCGTTCAAGGTGGACGTGGTCGCGACCGCGGCGCGCTGGCGCGCTGGTCGACGACGGCTGGGTCGAGAACGTCTACCGGCTGCAGCTCATGAACACCACCGACGCGCGCAGCGCTACCGCATCCGGGCCGATGGCCTGCCCGGCCTGCGCACCGACCTGGGCGACACCGTGATCGCGGTCGACCCGGCGCAGCACGCTGGGTGCCGGTGGCCGCGCGCGTGGCGCCCGCGGTGGCGGTGGCCGCCGGCCGCGGCTCGCACCCGATCGAGTTCATCGTGGAACGTATCGCGGACACCCCGCCGACACGCCGAGCCGTGGTCGAGCATTCCACCTTCGTCGTGCCGCGCTGAAAGTCACCGGCCCGCCTCGCTGCCCCGCGCCTCCAGGAGATCGCCATGCCCTTGCCACCCGCACCCGACAACGACTCCACACCCTGGTGGCGCCTGCCCATCGTCTGGCTGGTGATCGGCGGCCCCACTGCTGGTGGTGGTGGCGAGCTTCGTCACCCTGCACTCGCGCTGAGTCACCCCGACCCCGTGCTTTCGGCACCGCCCGCAGCCAGCGCCTCCGAGATGCCGGCAGTCCAGGGGCGCAACCATGCCGCCACGCCGCGACCCTGAGCCGGCGCCTGCACCATGAAGCAGCTCGCGCGCCGCGTCGCCATCATCGCCTGGCCTGCGTTCCTGGGCGCCGGCGCGCTGGAGATGGCGGTCTTCGCGTTCGTCGACCCGGCCACGCTCAGCCTGCCGGGCGGCAAGGCGCTGGAACTGTCGGCCACCACCGTCTATTCGGTGGCCTTCTTCGTGTTCTGGGCGGTGGCGGCGGCCGCCTGCGCACTGACCTGGTGCTTGCGCGCGGCGCCGAAGAGATCAACGCCGATCCGGCGGCGGGCGGTTGAAACCTCGCCCGGGCAGGGCCAGGCAGCGGAGCTCAGCAGTTGCTGCCGTTGACGAGCGCTCTGCAGCGCGGCCTGGTTCAGGATCTCGATCTGCCGCTGGCGCACTTCCAGCATGCCTTCCTCCTGAAAACGCGAAAACGCCCGGCTCACCGTTTCGAGCTTGAGCCCGAGGAAGCTGCCGATTTCCTCGCGCGTCATGCGCAGGATGAGCGAGCTGCCCGAGAAGCCCCGCGCCCGCAGGCGCTGGGTGAGATTCAGCAGGAACGCCGCCAGCCGCTCTTCGGCCCGCATGCTGCCCAGCAGCAGCATCACGCCGTGGTCGCGCACGATCTCGCGGCTCATGATGCGGTGGAACTGGCGCTGCAGGTCGGACAGTTCGCGCGACAGGTCCTCGAGCTGGTGGTAGGGAATGACGCAGACGTTGGCATCTTCCAGCGCGATGGCGTCGCAGGTGTGGCGGTCGCTGCCGATGCCGTCCAGCCCCAGCAGTTCACCGCCCATCTGGAAGCCGGTGACCTGGTCGCGGCCGTCTTCCGAGGAGACGCAGGTCTTGAAGAAGCCGGTGCGCACCGCGTACAGCGAGCAAAGGGGTCCCGGCGCGGTACAGCGCGTCGCCGCGCACCACCGTGCGCCGGGTGGCGACGATGGCGTCCAGCCGCTCCATCTGCTCCACCGACATGCCCACCGGCAGACACAGTTCGCGCAGGTTGCAGTTCCGCAGGCCACCTTGAACGGTTCCATGCGGATGACATACAGCGGAAGTTTGGGTGGCTTTCTGCACGGTCTTGGATTGTGGATCCCTGACCCGGAGTATGGCCCAAGCGACGCGCGACCCGATTTGGCCCTGGGGCGACCCGCCCACTTCGGGCAGTCGGACCCGCTCTTGCTTAAGATCAAAGATGCTTGTTCCCGACTTCGGCAGAGTAGCGCCATGAATGCAGCCCCCACCGCGACCGCCGAGGCGACGCTGACCGATGCCCAGTTGCGCAGCCTCGACGTCCCGGGGCCGCGCTATACCTCCTACCCCACCGCCGACCGCTTCGTGGAAGCCTTCGGGCCCACCGAATACCGCCAGGCCCTGCGCCAGCGAGCTCAAGGTGCGGTCGTGGGCGGTGCGCCGCCGCTGTCGCTGTACGTGCACATCCCGTTCTGCGACTCGCTGTGCTACTACCGCGCCTGCAACAAGATGATCACCAAGCACCACGACCGCGCGGCGGGCTACCTGGAACTGCTGGCGCGCGAGATCGAATTGCACGTGCAGGAACTGGGGCGCGGGCAGGGGCTTTCGCACTGCACCTGGGTGGCGGCACGCCCACCTTCCTTTCCGACGAGGAACTCGCGCAGCTCATGGGCCTGGTGCGCGGGGCCTTCCGCATCCTGCCGAAGTGCCGAGGTCTCGATCGAGGTCGATCCGCGCACCGCCACCCGGCAGCGGCTGCGCCACCTGGCCGATCGGCTTCAACCGCGTCAGCTTCGGCGTGCAGGACTTCGACGCCGATGTGCAAGCCGCGGTGCACCGCGTGCAGTCCTACGACAGCGTGCAGGAACTGGTGCACGAGGCGCGTGCGCTGAAGTTCGAGTCGATCAACGCCGACCTCATCTACGGCCTGCCCAAGCAGACGCCCGAGTCCTTCAGCCGCACCATCGCCCAGGTCTGCACGCTGCGCCCCACCGCATCGCGCTGTACGCCTATGCGCACCTGCCGCAGCGCTTCAAGCCGCAGCGTCGCATCGCCCCGGCCGACCTGCCCAGCGGAGAGCAGCGGGTGCAGATGCTGGGCAACGCGCTGGCCGGCTTCGTTGCCAGCGGTTATGTCTATATCGGCATGGACCACTTCGCACTGCCCGACGACGCGCTGGCGGTGGCCAAGCGGCAGGGCCGGCTGCACCGCAATTTCCAGGGCTACACCACGCAGCCCGACTGCGACCTCATCGGCCTGGGGGTGTCGGCCATCGGCCGCGTGGGCGCCACCTACAGCCAGAACGCCAAGACGCTGAGCGAATACGAAGACGCGCTGGCCCAGAACGAACTGCCGGTGGTGCGCGGACTGGCGCTGACACGCGACGACCTGCTGCGGCGCAGCGTCATCATGGGGCTCATGTGCCAGGGTCGCGTGGAGTACGAATCGGTCGAACTGGCGCACCTGATCAATTTCCGCGAAACCTTCGCCCCTGAACTCGAGCGACTCAAGCCCCTGAAGAGATGGGTCTGGTGGAGGTTGGCGCCCAGGCCATCCAGGTCACGGCCACAGGCTGTATTTCGTGCGCGCGGTGGCCATGCCCTCAGTCGTGGGCTCGGCCTGTGGCGGCCCGGGTTCAGGGGTGTCCGTCGCCTCCGGCGTGCCGCAGGCAGCCAACAGGCTGATCACCCACACCATGACCAGTAACAGGGACCATTGTTTTCTCATCTTCGCTCCTCCAATTCAGATCTTGTACTCCAAACCGTCTGCAGAGGCTTGCGCCCGCTGACGAGCCCACATGCGCGCAAGTCACGGCTCACTGCCTGGCGTGGTAGATATCTACGCCGGCCGTGCGCGTGCCGATCCACCACCGTCCCTCCGAGTCCTGGACGATCGCCAGCGCCTCGGCCCCGGAGAATCCGGACGCACGATCATAGACCCTCCAGGTTTGGCCGTCATACTCGGCCATCTCACCTCCGACCTCGGTCGGCCGGGCCGTCCCGACCCACAACACGCCAGGCCTGACCTCGGCTATAGCGCTCACCGTGTTGAACGGGATGTCCGAGTTGCTGGTGCGATAGAACTCCCACGCCGTACCGTCCCAGCGGCCCAGCCCTCCTCCCGACGTCCCCGCCCACAGCCGGCCGCTGGAGTCAAAAGTCAGCTCCGTCGCGCCGCCCGAGGCTGGATCGAAATCCTCTGGGAAGCTTGTCCATTGGCCGGTGCTGGTGTCCAGCCGACCGACCCCGCTGCGGGTGCCGAACCAAATCCGGTCGCCAGCGGTCCCACTCTCGACGGCCAGGGCCAAGACTTGGTCGCTCGTCAGGCCGGAGGTCGCGGTTGTCAAGGTGGTCCACCCTTGACCACCCAGGACGGCCACACCCGTCTCGGTACCCACCCATAGGCGGCCGTCACTTCCGACTGCCAGGGCGTGAACGGCATCCCCCTGCAGGCCCAGGTCGGCGGCCAGGTACGTTTCCCACTGGTATCCATCGAAACTGGCCAGGCCCTGCTCCGTGCCAAGCCACAGCCGGCCGGCCTCGTCGCGGGCCATTGCTCGCACGCTGTTGTTCGGCAGGGGGGAGTTTTCGGTCGTGTAGAGGATCCATTGGTCTGGCAGATCCGCGGCGGCCGGCGGAGACCAGATTGCCATTCCATGATCGGTCGCCAGGATCATCTGGCCATCCGCTCCGGCCTGCAGGTCGTACACGGTGTCGCTGGGCAGTTGGGTGCTGTCACTGGTGAAGTGTGACCAGTTGAGCCGTGCCGTGGTCAGTTGCAGCGTGGCTGCCGAATAGCCGATGGCGATTGCCAGGATGATAATGCCCAGGAGGATCCAGAAGGCAAGCGGCGGCTTGGGCACCATTTGCCGGAACCACTCCCAGTAAAGCTCCCGCTCCCTGAGCCACCGGTAGGCGTGGACAACCGCCGACGATGCGGCCAGGCACAGCGCGGGCGTGAGGATCAGTGTGTACTGGGGCCACTTGGTGGGCCAGGCGAGCAAAAAGAGCAGGCCGGCGGCGATCCACACGACAACCCAGCGCCTCTCGCGCCATTCCCAGTAGAGGCCGCCGAGCGCCAACAGGGTGATGACGGCGTCAAGGCCTGGGTAGAAAAACACCTCCGGATGCCAGGTCGACGGCGGGGATCGGGTGATCCAGTAGAGCGGCTGGTACCAGGGCAGACCGGCGATCTCTACCTCGCTCCCCTGCGAATAGCGCAGGTGAAAGAAGAGCGAGTCGAACAACCGGGTGACCGGCTCGCGCCAGAGGGTGGGGTTGAGCAGCCAGAAGACGCCAATCGAAAGCACGAAGTAGAGGAGTATACTGTGCCATCGGGTGCGCTTCTCAAACAGGGCGAGGTAGAGGAGGACAAGGACCACGGGCAGATAGGTGTACTTGCCCGCCGCCGTGACACCCAGGGCCACCGCCGAGAGCCAAAACCACGCGTCGGGCGCTCTGCGGCCGGGCTCCGCGCCGGCCGGCCGGGAGCGGACAAGCGCAAACACCGCAGCCAGCGAGGCCAGGTGGGGCAGCGCCTCCAGGTATGCCTGGCTGGTGTACTTGATGGCCAGCGTGTGTACGGCCATCATGCCGCCTGCAATTGGATCGAATAGCGCCAGGAGCAAGGCAGCCAGAGTACCCAGCACAGCGGAAAGAACGCGAGCCCCGTAGAGGGCAACCGTCCAGCCGGCCTCCTCCCCGAGCACCAGCACCACCAGGCCATAGAGGAATTTGACCAGGGGCGGATGCTCCCGGGTAGCGGTGTTGTCGATCACGCTATCCAGGTCACCGGCCTCCAGTGCCCGGGCATAGCGATACGCCGCCTCCAGGTAGGTCGGCTCATCATAGTCCACGGGCAGGCGCAGCGCAGCCCAGCCACGCAGCAGCGCCGCGATCAGCACGATGCCGATCAGCGCGACAACCCGGTTGCGCTTGCCCTTCTTCGAGGGAGGTATCATCGACGTCCCCGGATCAGTGCCTTGTAGTATGCCAGCAGCTCCTGGTCCTGCTCCTCACCCCATGCCATGGGAACCCGGCAGACGTGCAGGCCCATCCCCTCACGCGTGCTCCGGCTCTGGCAGAGCCCTACCTCGGTCCCGTAATAGATGATCGGCGGGCCGGGCAACCGCATCTGGACTGCAGCGGCGCGCATAAGTGCTTGCTTGTCCCCGCCCGCCAGGAAAATGAACCGGTCCATGTCGTGGTTGTCAATGAACGTGGGCATCAGGAACGTATCGGGGAAGAAGGCTGCGTGGCGCGCCAGGAACCGTTCCATGTGCTCCTCGGTCCACCGGCCCAAGGCAAGGGCGCGGCGGATGGCGTCGCCGGCGAAAAAGTCCAGGCAGCCGTCCAGTCGGCCGACGTAGGCCCGTTGTGCGACCGGGGCGTCTACCACCTCCCCAAAGCAATAGCAATCCGGCTTCTCCGCCTTGCAGGCTCTCCAGAAGTCGGTCCAGAAGTCGGGACCAGGGCCGTTGGCATAGTCGAGCCGGTAGCCGTCCACATCGAACTCGCGGAGCCAATAGCGGGCCGTATCGATCATCCAGGCGCGCGCGCCTGGATGGGTGAGGTTCACCTGGGGCATGGAGCGCACGGCGAAGAAGGTACGGTAGCCAAACTCAGAGTCGTCGAAGGTGAACCAGTTGCGGTGGGGGCTAGCGGGGTTGGCGCGAGCTTCCTGGAAGATGGGGTGCTTGTCCGAGATGTGGTTGCACACGAAATCGAGCAAGACCCGGATGCCGCGGCGGTGGGCCTCGTCGACCAGGGCGCGCAGGGCATCGTCGCCGCCGAGGCGCGGCTCGACGTGTTCCATGTCGGTCGCATCGTAGCCGTGGTGCGAAGGGCTGGGAGAGATCGGGCTGAGCCACAAGCAGTCGGCGCCGAGATCGGACACGTAGTCGAGCTTTTCGATCAAGCCCCACAGGGTCCCCCCGCAGAATCCGCGCAGGTCCGTGGTCTGGAGCCATTCCTTCCCGTGGCCGGGATAGAAACGGTCGACAAAGACCTGGTAGATCACGCTCTTCCGCGCCCAATCCGGCGGCGCCAGGCGGTCGATGCCGAAGGCAAAGGTGTGGCGCTGCGACGGGTCTCCCAGCGGCGTATCGGGCAGCGGCTCCCCTCGGAAAAAGGCGCTGGAAGCCCGCTCGGCGGTGGCCTGGACGTTCGGCCAGTCGGCAAAAACCTCGCGTCCCTCGCCCGACCACGCACCAATCTGGTAGCGCACGACGGTGCCTTCCTTCTGGGCCGGCAAAGTGCCCTGCCAGAGGGAGACGTAGCCCCACGCAAGCGTATCCCAGATGACCTCTGTTCGCTCGAGAGGCAGGGCACAGCCGTTGTCGGCCACGCCGCGGGTGCCCATCGGCTCCGTGTCGTCGGTGGTGTAGTAGCAGACCACATGCTGGGCATCCAGGTCATGCCCTACGCGCACAGTTACCGTCACGCGCTCGCCGGGCAGAGGATCGCGCGGGGAGAGGTCGTGAGCGTGCTGCAGGCCCCGCAGGCTGGCGCGGTGATGCACCAATTTCAGGTCGTCAGTGGCAAGAGTGCCGAAGATGAACTCTTCCATTTCGGTATCCTACATACATGTAGGGCGAGTAGCCCCTGGCTTTCCTGGCTGTGCCAGGACGGGCCGCTCGCCCTACGCTGGTCCGGCGCTGCTACGCTCCTGGCCCAGCCAGGGCGGATCGCGACGGCAAATCCCTGCGGGCTCGATGGGAGCTAGCCCTTGACACCTCCCACGGTGAGGCCGGCTTCCATGTACTTCTGGAGCCAGAGGAAGATCAGGACGATGGGAAGGATGACCATCACCGCCCCGGCGGCGAACTGGCCCCATGGGATGTTGACCTCGTTGGCCATCTGGAACATGCCAACCATGACCGTCTTCTTGGCATCGGGAGCGGGGATGAGGATGTTCGCCAAGAAGAACTCGCCCCAGCCGGCCATGAAGCCGAACAGAGCGGTAATCGCCAGGGCCGGGCGGGCCAGGGGCAGGGCGATGTGTATGAACGACTGGATCGGCCCGCAGCCGTCGATCCTGCCTGACTCTTCGAGGTCAATGGGGATGGTGTCGAAGAAGCCCTTGAGCATCCAGGTAGCAAAGACGAGCTGCCCGGCCATGTAGGCGACGACCAGGCCCCAGATCTTCCCATACAATCCAAGAGCGCTCAAGATCTGGGCGATCGGGACCAGGGCCAGGATGCCCGGAAAGGCCTGGATGGCCAGGAAGAGGATCAGGCCGGCCTCGCGGCCTTTGAACTTGAAGCGGGAGAAGGCAAATGCCCCAGTGGTGCCTAGGCTGACCGAGGCAATGGAAGTCAACGTCGCCACGATCAGGCTGTTCTTCATCCAGGTGAGGAAGGAGGTGTCACGCAGCAGCGTCTGGTAGTTGTCCCAGGTCCATTCCGTAGGCACGAACATCCCGGCCAGATTAAAGGTGTACAGACGCTGGCCCGCTCGACCCGAAGCCAGGATGGCAAACCAGATAGGGTAGAGGGCCAAGAGCGTCATCAGGATCAGGATGACATACATGACAACCTTGGCGCCGGTCGTAGGTGGTCGGTTCATTCGTAGGCTCCTTTCGTGATCTTCGTGAGCCGCAGGCTGTACAGCGTGGCAGCGAACAGGAAGATGAACAAGATCACGGCGAACGCCCCCATGCGCCCAAAGGCCTGGGTTTGGAAAATCTGCTTGTAGGCATGGACCATGACGAATTCGGTGGCGCCCGGCTTGCCCGCTCCGGCTGTGGGACCACCGCGAGTGAGCGCCCAGATAATGGCGTCGATCTTGTACGTGGTCAGAGAGCTGAGGACGACAACCGGCAGGGCCACGGGCCGGAGCAGTGGCAGTGTGATGTTGCGCAGCTGCTGCCACCAGCTTGCCCCGTCGACTTCTGCCGCCTCGTACAGGTCGAGGGGGATGCCCTGCAGGCCTCCCAGCAGGGTGACCATGAAGAAGGGATAGGTGTACCACACCTGGACGAGAACGACGATGAACCAGGACCATCCTGCGCTATTGAGGTAGACCGGCCCCCCGAAGCCGGGCAAAATGGCCCGAATGACTTGGTTTATGGTGCCCTGTTCTCGGAAGAAGAACTGCCAGATCAGGGTCATCATGATCGCCACTGTCGAGGCGGCCCACGGGACAATCAACGCCACCCGGAAAAAGGTCACTCCCTTCAGGTGCTTGTTGTTCAGGATGATGGCCATGGTCAGCCCCATGATGAACAGGAGGGGCATGCAGATGATGACGTAGAGGATGGTCCGCACATTGACCATGATAAAGTCGCCGGTGTCGAGGAGCATCTGGTACTGGTCGGGCACGTTCACCAGCCAACCCAAAGCCAGCGTGCCGAACAGCCCGGCCAGCCATATGGCCCCCCCCGAGATAGTACGGTTGCCCTTGCGGTCCAGGTACCGGTTCACCAGCCAGGCGAGGATCAGGGGGAGCAGGGCGAGGAGAATGAAGGCGAGGGCGATGAGAGCCTCCTTGCTGAACAGCCCGCCCAAGAGGTCGGTGTAGTTCTTGGTGGCCGGCTGATGGAAGGCATAGGGAGTCGCCAGGCCCTGCGTTGCATTGCCGCGCCAGCAGGCAGGATCCATGATCTTCCAGACCGTCTGCGTGCAATCGGGATTTGGGTGGTACTTGCCCCTGTCGGTGAAGGAGACAAAGACGTTGAGCAGGAGAGGATAGAGGCTAAAGACCGCGATGCCGAGGAGCGTCGGCGCGATGAAGGCGAAAATGGTCAACGCTAGGCGGCGTCCCGACCAACCAACCATACTGCACCTCCTTCGGTGGGTACGGATGAGGAAGAGCGGGGAGAGGCTGCCCTCTCCCCGCTCCTAGACGGACTACTTCATTGCCGCGATGGCTTCTTCGATGGCCGTCTGAGCCGCAGCCAGTGCCTCTTCAGGCGTCTGGGCGCCGGTCCAGATGGCGGTGGTGGCGTCGCCCACCGGGCCCCACTGCGCGTTGGCGAAGGGGGTGTTGGCCATAGGCACGCC
Organism: uncultured Chloroflexia bacterium; assembly: GCA_963701775.1. Lineage (GTDB taxonomy): Bacteria > Chloroflexota > Anaerolineae > JAAYZQ01 > JAAYZQ01 > DAOQVR01. The sequence goes on along the minus strand of CAVPBH010000004.1, from coordinate 61,965 downwards.
GAGGTTCAGCGAAGCGCCAAAGCCCTTCAGGGTGGCCAGGGCTTGGACGGCTGCATCGTTCATGGCAGTGGTCGAGGCGGGGATCGTCTTGTTGGTGGCGGCGATCTTGGCCTGCACCGGGCCGCTGGTGAAGTACTTCATGATGTCGATCGCAAGGGCTTCGTTGCCCCGGTCGACGGCGTTCTTGCTCAGCATGAGCGCCTTGATGCCGACGAAGGGCTTGCCCATGGGGACGATGCCGTAGTCGACGCCGGCGGCTTCGAGGTCGGCGATGGCCCAGGGGCCGGTCCACCAGGCACCTGCGTCGCCTTCGGTGATCATGGCCTTGCAGATGTCGTGGCTGGTCTCAGCGGGAGCGACCTTGCTGAACTCCACCAGCCAGTTGCCGGCGGCGAGCGCCTCGGGCGTGTTCAGGTAAGCCTTGCCCTGGTCGTCGACGTACTCGGGCACGCCGAATCCGAAGTAGATCGGAGCAGCGTGGTAGGCGTCGGCGTTGCCGAGAGCTTGGTTGCAGACGAGGTACTTGCCGGTGGCGGTGTTGAAGGCCTGCGCCTTGGCGAGCAGGGCGTCAAAGTCCATCGGGTCGGTGGGAAGGTACTCGTCGGTGACGAGGGCCTTGTTGTAGACGAAGGCGATACCTTCTTGGCTCTCCGGCAGACCCCAGATCTTGTCCTGCCAGACGACGCCGCGGACGGCAGCGGGCTCGTAGGTGGTGTTGAGGAAGGTCAGGTCGACGCCATAGTCGTTGAGGGCAACGATGTTGCCGGCCAACGCCTGGGTGCCGATCTGGTCATTGGCCCAGCCGATGATGTCGGGGCCTTCGCCGGCGGGGATGGCCACGCTGAGGGCGTTGGACGTATCCTCAGGCTTGGAGAGGTCGATGGTGACATTCGGGTGCTCGGTGGTGTAGTCCTTGAAGGCCTGCTCGATGGCGGTCAGGTAGTCACCACTCCACTGGTGCCAGATGCTGATAGCCCCGGCAAGCTCAGGGGCGGCCGTGGCCTCTACCACGGGCACGCCCGACGCCGCGGGTCCGCCCATGTCCTCGATCGCCTTCTCAATCGTAGCCTGGGCCGCAGCCAGTGCCTCTTCAGGCGTCTGGGCGCCGGTCCAGATGGCGGTGGTGGCGTCGCCCACCGGGCCCCACTGCGCGTTGGCGAAGGGGGTGTTGGCCATAGGCACGCCGAGGTTCAGCGAAGCGCCAAAGCCCTTCAGCGTGGTGAGGGCCTGGACGGCCGTATCATTCATGGCAGTGGTCGAGGCGGGGATCGTCTTGTTGGTGGCGGCGATCTTGGCCTGCACCGGGCCGCTGGTGAAGTACTTCATGATGTCGATCGCAAGGGCTTCGTTGCCCCGGTCGACGGCGTTCTTGCTCAGCATGAGCGCCTTGATGCCGACGAAGGGCTTGCCCATGGGGACGATGCCGTAGTCGACGCCGGCGGCTTCGAGGTCGGCGATGGCCCAGGGGCCGGTCCACCAGGCACCTGCGTCGCCTTCGGTGATCATGGCCTTGCAGATGTCGTGGCTGGTCTCAGCGGGAGCGACCTTGCTGAACTCCACCAGCCAGTTGCCGGCGGCGAGCGCCTCGGGCGTGTTCAGGTAAGCCTTGCCCTGGTCGTCGACGTACTCGGGCACGCCGAATCCGAAGTAGATCGGAGCAGCGTGGTAGGCGTCGGCGTTGCCGAGAGCTTGGTTGCAGACGAGGTACTTGCCGGTGGCGGTGTTGAAGGCCTGCGCCTTGGCGAGCAGGGCGTCAAAGTCCATCGGGTCGGTGGGAAGGTACTCGTCGGTGACGAGGGCCTTGTTGTAGACGAAGGCGATACCTTCTTGGCTCTCCGGCAGACCCCAGATCTTGTCCTGCCAGACGACGCCGCGGACGGCAGCGGGCTCGTAGGTGGTGTTGAGGAAGGTCAGGTCGACGCCATAGTCGTTGAGGGCAACGATGTTGCCGGCCAACGCCTGGGTGCCGATCTGGTCATTGGCCCAGCCGATGATGTCGGGGCCTTCGCCGGCGGGGATGGCCACGCTGAGGGCGTTGGACGTATCCTCAGGCTTGGAGAGGTCGATGGTGACATTCGGGTGCTCGGTGGTATAGTCCTTGAACGCCTGCTCGATGGCGGTCAGGTAGTCACCACTCCACTGGTGCCAGACGGTGATGGTCACCGGCTCGGCGGATACTGCAGTCGGCTCGGCTACAACTTCGGTCGTCGGCTCAGGCGCGACTTCGGTCGCGGTGGGCGCACAGGCAGCGATGAGCATGCTCATCGCCACCAGGATGGTCATTAGGGCAAAAAACCACTTCTTCATTTCTCTCCTCCAACTTAATTCGTGTGCAACGTGTTGTGTTTAGACTGCTTGGTTGCTGACTGTGTATCCTGGAACGGCACCCACCTCCTCTTCTCCTGGCTCTCTGTCAAGCCGGTGTTTCGGACCTTCAATACTGCATTCTCGCATCCTTCGTTTTCAACCCGGCGTCCCGCGTACTGCTAAGATGCGCTTGGCAGCCATGGAGGGCTTCCACGACAGCCATCGCGCCACCCCGCGCGATCCGCTAGGCTGCTTGCCCATTATTATACACTGTGGGCAGCGGATCGCAATTCTGCGACCTGCTGTGGCGGGCCGGGCAGGGCGGCGGGCATGCCGTGCTCCACCGCATGGACTTGCGCTCTCGTGCTTATTGGAGTAAGATGAGTGAAATTCATTGCTGAAGAGGTACATGTGGTCAATCCAGTTCCGAGAATCACCCTGTACGTCCGCCCCTGGTGTGGGAGTGTCATGCGCGTCAAGTCCTGGCTGGATCAGCACGGCATCCCCTACACCGAGATCGACATCTCCCGGGACCCCGCGGCCGCCCGCCATTGCGAAGAGCTGAACGGCGGCTACCAGTCCACGCCGACCATCCTGGTAGACGGAGTCCACGTCGCCACGGAGCCCACCACGGCAGAGCTGGAACGTCTATTCGGCTAGCCCACAGCGTCGGAGCATTTTCGATTCTTGCATGGAGTGAGGAGGAGGAAATGGAGAGGAATACTCGCAGCATCTGGGTTTTTGTGATCGTGCTATTGGTCTTCATGGGTTTGTGCGCGCTGGCAATCGGCGCCGTTGCGCTGGGAGCGCTGACCCTTCCCAAGCTCGATCTTGGGATCAATGCCCCTGGCGAGGATCAGATCGAGCGCACCTTCGAGGTGGGCGCCTCACCCGAGTTGACAGTCAAGAACTTTTCCGGTGGAGTGACGGTTCGAGCCGGCGAAGAGGGCACGATCCAGGTCATTGCCACCAAGAAAGGCTGGAGCAAGTCACGGCGTGACCAGATCACCATCGATATGGCGCAGGAAGGCGCGGGGGTGTTGGTCGAAACCCGGCTTCCGTCTGGCCTGGGCATGGTCTATGTCGATCTGGAGATTACGGCACCGGCAGGCACTCGGTTGGACCTGCATACCGGATCAGGCGGTGTTGACGTGGAGGGCCTCACGGGCGACCTGGTCGTCGATACCGGCTCCGGCGGGATCGATCTACGGAACGTCCCCGGGGCCATCCGGGCCAGCACCGGCTCTGGAGGTATTGACGTCTCTTCCGGCGGCGGTCCGGCAAACCTCAAAACGGGCAGCGGCGGGATCGAGTACGAGGGTACGCCCCAGGGCGACTGCCGCTTCGAGACCGGCAGCGGTGGGATCGAGCTCCGGCTGCCTGCCACCCTTAATGTCGCGGTAGATCTGAGCACCGGCTCGGGCGGTATCGATGTCGAGTACGATGTCTCGGGCCAGGTTTCCCGGAACAGAGTCAAGGGCACGATCGGCGCCGGCGGTCAGGGCACTATCTATGCCCACACCGGGTCTGGCAGCATTGATCTGGAGAAGCAGTAACCCACCTTAGCTCAGGAGAAGTCGTATGAAGATCGTAGTCGATGCCATGGGGGGCGACCATGCCCCCGCACTGGTTGTGGCAGGTGCTGTCCAGGCTGCTCGTGACCTGGGGATTGAGATCATCCTCGTCGGCCAGCAGGACGTGGTCCAGGCTGAGGTCTCAAAGCACGAGGTAACCGGGCTGCCGGTGACCATTCACCATGCCAGCCAGGTGATCGAGATGGATGAGCACCCGGCCGCAGCGGTCAAGGCCAAGAAAGACTCCTCCATGGTCGTGGGCATGGACTTGGTCAAGCAGCACCAGGCCGATGCATTCTTCACCGCCGGGAACTCAGGCGGTGCCCTGGCGGCCGCACTCTTTCGCCTGGGACGCATCCGTGGCATACTGCGGCCATCCCTCTCTACGATCTTCCCCAGCCTGACCCCTTCGGGATTCTGCTTCCTCCTGGACATCGGGGCCAATGCAGACTGCAAGCCGGAGTATCTCCTCCAGTTTGCCATCATGGGCTCGATCTATGCCGAGCGTGTGCTGGGTGTGACCAACCCCCGCGTTGCAATCGTCTCGAACGGCGAAGAGGAGGGCAAGGGGAACCAGCTTGTCCAGGATACGGTGCCGCTCCTGCGTGCCAGCAAGCTCAACTTCGTGGGCAATGCCGAAGGCAAGGATATCCCCTGGGGAATCGCCGATGTCGTCGTCACCGATGGCTTCACCGGCAATGTGATCGTCAAGCTTGCCGAGGGTGTGTCCAAGCTCATCCTGGACATCCTCAGGCAGGAGCTGACTAGCCGACCTATCACCAAGTTGGGGGCTCTCCTGGCCAAGCCTGCGTTCGGTTCGCTCCGGCGCCGTCTGGACTACCGGGAGTACGGCGGCGCGCCCTTGCTCGGTGTGGATGGGGTGGTCATCGTCGGCCACGGCCGCTCCGACGCCAAGGCCATTCGCAACGGTATCCGTGTGGCCGCGCAGGCGGTGGAGAACGGCATCCTGGAAGCGATCAAACACGGCCTGGTCGGCTACGAGGCGCCCCTGGAGACGCCGTCCTCATAATCCGGTCCCGCCGCTCCTGGCGAGGCAGAGGGAGAGTCTGTGATCAAGCGGAGTATTCGAGAGCGAGTTGTCATTACCGGGATGGGTGCCCTGACCGCCCTGGGCCTGACGGTCGAGGAGACGTGGGCCGGGCTTGTGGCCGGCAAGTCTGGTATCGGGCCGGTGACTCTCTTTGACGCCAGCAACCTGCCTGTGCGCATTGCTGGGGAAATCAAAGGCTTCGATCCGTCCCAGTACATGGATGCCAAGGAAGCACGGCGCATCGCGCGTGTCTCGCAATTGGCCACTGCAATCGGAGTCCAGGCCATGGCCGATGCGGGCCTGGGTGAGCAGGTGCCCGATCCGGAGCGGGCGGGTGTGGTCATGGGCGTTGCTGTCGGCGGCTTCGATATGGCCGTCGCTAACTGGGACACCTATAAGGAAAAGGGCCTGCGCAAGGTCAGCCCCTTTGCTGCTGCCGAGATCCTGTGCAACATGCCGGCTCATCACCTGAGCTTGCGCTTCCGGTGCCAGGGCCACAACGCCACGGTCGTGACGGCCTGTGCCGCAAGCACACAGGCCATCGGCGAGGCAGCCGAGCAGATCCGGCGCGGGGTGGCCGACTTGGTCCTCGCCGGAGGAGTCGATGCGCCCATCTGCGAGGTCGTCATAGGCGGCTTCTGCGCCATGCGGGGACTTGCATCTGACAACGACCACCCGGAACAGGCCTGCAAGCCGTTTGATGCCCGGCGCGATGGCTTTGTCTGCGCAGAAGGGGGGGGCGTGCTGGTGCTCGAGCGCCTGGACAAGGCCCTAGATCGTGGCGCGCACATTCATGCCGAGGTGCTAGGCTACGCTGCCAATGCTGACGCCTATCACGTGGCCGCCTCCGATCCGGAAGGCGCCGGCGCGGCCAGGGCCATGCGCTGGGCGCTCGCGAGCGCGCAGGTATCGCCAGAGGAGATCGACTATGTCAACGCCCATGGTCCCGGCACCCCGGTCGGCGACCCGGCAGAAACCGCGGCCATCAAGAAAGTGTTCGGCCAGCAGGCCTTCACGCTGCCGGTTAGCTCCACCAAGTCCATGATTGGGCACGCTCTGGGCGGGGCGGGGGCCATCGAAGCCATCGCCTGTATCAAGACAATTCAAGAGGGCATCATCCACCCAACCATCAACTACGAAGTACCCGATCCGGCGTGCGACCTGGACTATGTCCCCAACCATGCGCGGCATGTCCCGGTGCGGACCACTCTCTCCAACTCCTTTGGGCTGGGAGGCCAGAACGCATGCCTGGTGCTCGCCCGGTTCGAGCAATAGCTCTCCAACTCTGACGCCAGGACGGTCGAGTTATGCGAAGTATCACCAACCAACGCAAGATCGCGCGTGGCGCGCTCCTGGGCAAGATTCTTGTCTTTGGCAGCCTGGGGTTCCTGGTCGCCGGGCTCATCCTGGCACTGCGGATGACCGTAGTCTACTATCTCTGGATTTCCCTCGGCTGCCTGGCCATTGCCCTCGTCGGAACGACTATCGGCTTCGCCTACATGAACCGCTGGGTTCGAGAGCCTCGGGCCGACCAGGCACTGGCTGCAGGTCTCAAGGGCTTTGACGACCGCTTCCGGCTCTACAGCTATACCCTGCCTGCCCCGCATGTCGTGCTGAGTCCGGCCGGCCTTTTCGTCCTTACTCCCATGGGCCAGGACGGGGCCATTCGCTACGAGGGCAAGTTCTACCGGCGCTTCAGCCTGGGGCGCGTTTTGCGGTTCCTGAGTGATGAGGGGCTGGGCCGGCCGTTCGCAGAGGGCGACCGTCAGGTGAGCGCACTTAAGCAGCTCCTCCAACAGCACGGCATCGAAGATGTCGAGATGCAGAACCTGATCGTCTTCTACAATCCGCGCGTGCAGCTACAAGTCAGCGACCCGCCGCGGCCTGTGCTCCTCCCCGGCGGGCTCAAGCGCGCGATCCGCGCCCAGCCGCAGGGCAGGTTATCACCCGCTCGCTACCACCAGTTGCAGGAGCTGTTCGAGGGGGCAGGCGACTGAGACCCGCGAGGCCGGGAGATTTCGTGGGCCGCCGGCTAGCTGGTCACCCGGCGCGGCCGTAGCCGAGAGTCCCCTGCGCCGTCACGGCGTACACCGGCCGGGGCTGAACCGTCTCTCCCTGCACAGTGCCGTCGGGCAAGGTGGCGCCGTCCAGCGACCTTGCCTGGGCAAGCTGCTCCGGCGATACGCGCGCCCCGCGAAGGTTCGCTCCTCGCAAGTCAGTGCCTTCCAGGCACGCGCCGATTAGGTCGGCTTCCTCCAGGTTGGCGCGGCGCAGGTCAGCCTTTTCCAGCCTCGCCCGGCGCAGGTTTGCTGCACGCAGTTTGGCCTTGTTCAGGTCGGCTTCGCTCAGATTGGCCTGCATCAGCCGGCACCTGGTCAGGTCGGCCATGCGCAGGTTGGCGCCGCTGAGGTCCGCCCGAGTCAAGTCCGCTTCCCTCAGGTCGGCCTCGACCAGCTCCGCCAGGCACATCTCTGCCTGCTGGAGGTCGGCTTCACTCAGGTCGGCCTTGCTCAGGATCGCCTCGTTCAGTACCGCCATGCCCAACGACGCCTTCTGAAGCACCGCCCTGGCCAAGTCGCTCCCAGATAGGTTGGCGCCCGCCAGGTTCGCTCCGCTCAGGTTCGCGTCCCCGAGTGTCGCACCGTCCATCCGGCCGCCAGCTAGGTTAGCCCGGCTCAGGTCGGCCCCGTGCAGATTGGCCCTGGTCAGCGTCACCCGGCTCAGGTTAGCCTCCACCAGGTCTGCGTCAACCAAGTTCGCCTCGGGCAGTAGTGCGTCGCTCAGATCGGCTTCCCGAAGGATCGCCTCGGACAGGGTTGCTCCATCCAGGTGCGCCCCTGCCAGGCTGGCCTTCTTCAGGGTGGCTCGGCTCAGGTTCGCTCCGGATAGGTTCGCCCCCTGCAAGTCCGCTTGCGTCAGGTTGGCACCGCTGAGATCGGCGCTGCTCAGGTCAGCGCTCCCTAGTTTGGCTGCATGCAGGACGGCTCCTCCCAGGTTCGCGCCGGAAAGGTTGGCTTTCGTCAAGTCCGAGCCACGCATGTCCGATCGGCTGAGGTTGGCCTGCGACAGGTAGCCTCCCACCAGATCCGCCATCCACAAGCTTGCCTGGCTCAGATCGGACCCGCCCATCCGTGCCTCGCTCAGCTTGGCATAGTGTAGGTCGGCCTGCGAGAGGAGTGCTCCCGTGAGATCGAGTGCGAGCGATCGGCCCAGCAGTCCCAAGTCATAGAGAAAGCGCACGAGGCTTCCTCTTCTGGCTCCATCCAGCTTGCGCAGCGCCGTGAGTGTATAGGCTCGCGCAATTACCTGGACCGCATCTGTTGATTTCGAGACGAGCAACTCCTTGTCCAACAGGAGCCGGGTCATGCGGTCGAGGTAGGCCTCCATGGCCGCCTCCTGCAGGTTCTCGGCGGCAGCCGGCTGGTCCATCGGTGGCCGCCGCTTTGTGCCCTGGTCACCACCTCGCGGCTTCCTGGCCAGGTCTCGCAGCCCGTCCGCCAGGCCGCCGAGAGACTTGGCTTCTGAATGCCTCTTCTTGCTCGTCATAGTCGCTCCCCTCCGGGTGGCTTGCCCAAGCGCTTGCTGCCGCCTGGCTGCTATGCCTGGCTGAATCGCCGCCTGAATGCCTCCACTACGGCATCCCCGGCAGCTTCCACCAATCGGCCGACGATGGGATTGACAATCACCGAGGTCACCGCTCCGGCCAACTGCGGGACATACTTCTTGAACCAGTCGAGCACCGACTCCATCCGGTTCACGTCTGGCTTGCCCGACTGGATGGCACTCTTGAGCTCGGCCACCTTCTGCATGGCTTCTGGCTTCTTCTCGGCTGGCGCTTGCTCCTGCACCGTCCTGCTTAGTCCGGCAAAGAGCGCGGCCAAGTCATCTACCTGCAGTCCATAGCTCATGTTCTGAACATTGAGGTTCCCACTGCCCATATGGGCAGGGCCGTAGATCGGGCCGTGAAAGGTCGGCGTGTACGTGACGGTGGGCCGGATATCATCTCTTCGCAGCATGGTTCCTTCACCTTCCTCCTTTGGCTCCTCGTTTGCTGGGATCGGACTGCCCAGCGCAGCCATGGGCACCAAGAGCGCCTCCACGCTGGCGGGTGGCTGGCTGCCATTGCCTCCGCCATTCACGATCTGGCCGCTTCCGGTGTGCACCTGGCCCGACACCGGATCCCAGAAGTTGCTGATATAGTTCTGCACGACCGGCGGCAGGCAGGTTGTGTCGATCTTGCCCTTGCGCAGCCGGTACAGGGTCTTGCCCTCGATGTAGAAATAGTCGTTGCTCTCATCCCATACCTTGCCCAGGTCGGCAAAGATTCGGGCCATGCGCTTCTGGAGCCAGTGATTGGGGGCAATGTCCCATGCTTGGGCCAGGGGGATAGTCGTGGCATGGCCCCTCATGCAGTGTAGCGTGACCGGGCCATTGTCCGATAGGGTCGCTCCGCACGCACCGCAGCGCACCGTCTTGCCCTCGATCACCACGTCCTGGCTTTCACACTCGGGGCATAGCTCTGCCGACTCGGCGCACTGGCTGCACTCGCCGCGCAGGTAGGGTTGGAAATACCGGCCGGCCAGCGAGTCATAGATCTCCAGCGCCGAGTAGGGCAAGCCGACGCTCGTCACGTCTTCCCGCGCAACCTGGAGCAGTGCCTGCACGATGAGGTTGATGGTAGCCCGGCTAGCCGACGGCAGCCGAAGCCGGCGCACCGTCTCCATGGGCTGCCCCAGCGCCTGGGGCTGGTAAGCCTGCAGCTCCCGTACGTCGCGCATGAGGTCCGGCAGCCTCTGCCGGGCCCAGGTACGTACGACCGAAGTCGGCAGGGTCCGAGTGAGAAGCATCTTGCCCTTGGTGGCCAGCACTTCCAGCCCGCTCACGATCCCCTGTGCGACTTCTTCATCGTAAAGCGAGGATGGGCGCGTGTACTGCTGCTCCCGCGCCGCGATTTCTTGTTCGAACCTCTGCCACAGACCATAGCCCGAGATGCAGCGGCGTACCCCCGTTCCAGGATCATAGTAGGAGAGCTGCTTGGCCTTCTCGATGGAAAAGTGCTTGTCGATCAGCTCCTTTGGGAAGTGAACCGCAACAGGGGCCGTGCGCAGGCAGCTTTCCAGCGCGCCAATCAGAAGCCCCTTTACCTGTTCGTCGCGCGTCAGGATGACCAGGTATCCCTGGGTCAGGTCCAGCCATAGGAACCCGTAGCGGCTCTGCAGCACCTCGTCAGCGCGCTCGTCGGCGTTGAGGAAGCGGTGGCTCACATAGTACCGGAATCGCAGCTCCCGGAACGAGTCCCACCGTTCGTCGTCCAGCAGCCGGACTTGGCGCGGGCACGACTCGCACTCGTAGTCGTGGCAGGAGCAGCCCTTGCCGCGTCCGCAGGTCCGATCTCGGGCGACTGCATTGTCCAGAAAGGCCTGGAGCTCTTCCATGCCCGGCTCTTCCATCCCGGTGGGCAAGAGGTACAGGTAGAAAGCCAACTGCTGGCCGTAGCGGGCTGATTCGTACAGGCCGTCGACGTCCGTCTCGTGGATCTCGGGCATCGTGTCGGCCCGGCGCACCAGCTCCGCCTGGCGCAGCCCCCCCAGATCCTGCCCAGGGGCCGCGCGTTCCACCAACGCCCTCAGAGCGAAAACGGGCACCTGGTAAAGCTTGGCGAGATTGGTCAGGCGGTGGCCTGTAGCCGCGCCTCGATCCGTTCGAGCCGCGAGCCCGCGTTTCGAGTTGGTGCCACTCTGACTTGATGGAAGCCCCTGGGGCATGATCCTTGCCTCCCGCGATGATTCTCTGCGATGCCTGGCTTGGCCAAGAGAGTGTTGTACTGATGTGAATTGTAGCATGGAAGGTTGAAATAGTCAAGTTAAATCTAGGAACGGTGATAACACGTGTGAACCACGCGGAAATACACCTAAGGATTGCAGAGCGCATGTGAAACATTGAAATACTTCTACAATGCATAATACAAGAAGATAGCCTATCAAGATAGCAATAGTGATGCGATAAGCGCAGAAACAAAACATTTCGCGAAATATAACATAATCATGTCGCACAACCGGCATAAACTCCCAAAAAAACGCTCTTACACTACATAACATCAAGGCGCCTTTGCGGCAACAATAGCCTGCCTCGCTTGCCCCAGCCCCTTTCCTGTGCTATACTCCTCTCGCGCGACCGGTCACCTGGCAGGCTCACGAACCTGGCTCAGGCTTCTGTGGCCTGCGACTGAGCTGCCAGGAGAGCCACCACAGGCCGGCCCGCGACTCTAGGTTATTTCGGCAAGGAGGATCAATGAAGAGAAGCGTCGTCTATTTGAGTCTGTTTGTTCTGCTCAGCCTGGCCCTGGTTGCCTGCGGGGCGGCGGCCACCTCGACACCTACCGACACCCGCGACAACCTGAACCTCCCCGACTTGGGCGGGCGGACGGTGGTTGCCGTCACCGGCAACGACTTCACGCCGCTCAACTTCGTGGACCCCAAGACCGGGCAGGCCGTCGGCTGGGAGTATGACGCGGTCAACGAGATTTGCCGCCGCCTGAACTGCAAGGTCGACTGGAAAGTGACTGCCTGGGACACCATGATTGTGGCGGTGCAAGAGGGGCAGTTCGACGTCGGCATGGACGGCATTACGATCAACGACGAGCGCAAGCAAGAAGTGGACTTTTCCGATCCGTACATGACGGCGCAGCAATTCATGCTGACGCGCGCGGACGAGAGCCGCTTCGCCACCCCGCAAGAATTCGCGGCCAATGCCGACCTGTTGATCGGCTCGCAGACCGGCACCACCAGCTTCTACACAGCAGTGTACGACGTCCTGGATGGCGACGAGGCAAATCCACGTATCAAGCTCTTCGAGAACTTTGGTGCGGCAGTGCAGGCCCTGATCACCGGGGACGTGGACATGGTCCTCATGGACGCCGCCTCGAGTCGGGGGTACATCGGGGCGAACCCCGACAAGCTCAAGCTGGTGGGGGATGCCATCAAGTCGGAGGACTATGGCTTCATTTTCACGCCCGGCTCCGACCTGGTCGCTCCCTTCAACGCGGCCATTGCCGACATGAAGGCCGATGGCTTCCTGGATCAGCTCAGCATCCGCTGGTTCTTCGAGTACGATCCGGCCCAATAATCTTCACGCCCTCGGCAGCCACATGCGGTTGCCGAGGGCGTTCCTCCCTACCCGATCCTGCCGGAGGACATGGTGAGCGTCGCCCAAGTCCCGCGGACGCGTCGATCGCACCTGCTGCCGATCGCCGATCGCCTGTCGCGACTTCCCTACTGGCTGCTGGTCGCAATCCTGCTGGCCGTGGCCGCCTTCTGGATCGTGGCCAACGATGCAGGCTCGCGCGTGATCTTGCAAGCGGTCCTGCAGGGCGTCTGGACCACCGTCTATGTGTCGCTCATCGCCTATGTCTTGGCGTTCGTGCTGGGTCTCCTTCTCAGCCTGCTGCGCGTGCACCGCAGTCGAGTAGCGCAGGAGATTTCTTCCTTCTATGTCGAGATCGTTCGGGGCGTGCCCATGCTCGTCCTGCTCTACTATATCTCGTTCGTGGGTGCGCCTGCCCTGGTGAAGGCCATCAACTGGGCGGTCGGCCCGCTGATCCAGGCTGGGGCCTTCACGGCGATCAACCCCCGCGACGTCAACTTCACCGTGCGCGCCATCCTGGCCCTAAGTCTCGGCTACGGCGCCTTCATCTCCGAGATCTTTCGAGCCGGCATCCAGTCCATCGGCCAAGAACAGAAGGAAGCGGCCGCGACTGAGGGCGCCACCTACTGGCAGACCATGCGCGTTATCCTGCTGCCCCAGGCAGTCCGGAACGTCCTGCCGGCGCTGGGCAACGAGTTCATTGCCATGCTCAAGGACTCGGCCCTGGTCTCGGCCCTCGGCGTCCAGGACATCACCCAGTTGGGCAAGGTCTATTCCGCCTCGACCTTCAAGTTCTTCGAGACCTATAGCATCGTGGCTCTCCTCTACCTCGTCATGACCCTCGGCCTGGCCATGTTGGTTCGCTTCCTGGAGAAGCGGATGGATCTCGGCTGAGCTTGCCGCCGACCACCGGTCAGCCAGGCGTGCGTTGCACGTCTGAAACTCGCCGCGATTCTGCGAGTTTCCTTCGGATTCTAGCCCGGGACAATCCTTGACACGGCATCGCAATCGTGCTATCATATAGATATATTCAAATCTGTCTACAGGATGTGGCGGCGAGTATGTCCATAGACTGCGTCGAGTTCTGCAAGGCTCTGGCCGACGACACCCGGCAGAGGATCCTGGTGATCCTGCTGGACGGGGAACGGTGCGTCGGGGATATCGTGGATGCGTTTGATATGACACAGCCGTCCATTTCCCATCACTTGAGCGTCCTCAAGCGCCTCAGGCTCGTCACGACCCGCAAAGAAGGCAAGCTCGTGTACTACTCGCTGAACCGCGACAACGTCGTGCTGTGCTGTGGCCAGCTAATGGCCAAGTTCGAGGCGGAAGAAGCGTGCGAGTGCCCCTAGGGTCTTCTTTTTTACCCAAACCCATAGACGTATTCAAATAGGTATATCATAGAGGAGAACGAGGATGAGTAACACGGAAGCGGAGAACAAGATCAAAAAGGCCGTGCGCGATGCGTACGGCCAAATAGCCCGAGGCGTATCCGACGAGCCGGTACGTGTGGTGCGGGCGAGCTGCTGTGGCCCGTCTCGTGATGAGGCGCCGTCTCGGGCTGAAGAGCCCACTCGGAGCAGTTGCTGCGGTCCCTCGGGACAGGTTGTCGAGGCGGCGGACGCTGCTCGGCTCTACCCGGCCGAGGATCTCGCCGGCCTGCCGGATACCGTTACCGGCGCTTCGCTGGGGTGCGGCAACCCCCTCGCCATCGCCGACCTCCGGCAGGGGGAGGTTGTGCTCGACCTGGGATCGGGTGGTGGCATCGACTGCTTTCTCGCGGCAAAGCGGGTGGGCCCCGCAGGGCGGGTCATCGGTCTGGACATGACGCCCGACATGATCCGCCTTGCACAGCGCAACGCCAAGAAGCTTGGGGCATCCAACGTCGAGTTTCGCTTCGGTGAGATAGAGGACATCCCTCTTCCAGACGAGTCGGTAGATGTCGTCATCTCCAACTGCGTCATTAACCTCTCGCCCGACAAGGACATGGTCTTCCGCGAGGTCTTCCGCGTGCTTCGCCCCGGCGGCAGGCTGAGCGTCTCTGACATCGTAGTCCAGGGAGAGCTTCCTCAGGCCATCCGCGACCGGCTGGATGCTTGGGCTGCCTGCGTGTCCGGTGCACTGGAGGAGTCGGAGTACCTCGCCAAGATCCGGGCGGCAGGGTTTGAGCAGGTAGACGTCCTCTCGCGCGATCAGGCGGAGATCGACGAAGCGGCTGGATGGGACGATGTACAGGTGATTGCCGCGGGGGAGGACGGTATGAAGGCGAAAGAGATCCTCCGAGGATCGGGGCTCGCGCCGCACGATGTGGCGCACCGGGTGTTCAGCGTCAAGGTGAGGGCCGTCAAGCCGGCCCGTCCATGATCAGGGGCGCTGCCCGCTCTGGGTAGGCGGGCGGTCATCTTTCAGAGCCGCCGCCGACTCGATCAGCTTCTCTCGCAGGCCGGGCACCCGTAGCCCGGCCTGTTCCATCCCCAGCAGCACCCCGCCGATCACCGGCCAGGTCGTCAGCCGCACCAGCCGCGCCCCTGGGGCGGCCCGGTGGATCGTTTCTTGCATAGGCTCGATCAGCATCGCCCCGCCGTCGTACAGGCTGCCCACCAGCACGACCTCGAACTCAAGCGCCTCAAGTCCTAGCTGCCGGATGACCCCCAAGGCCAGATCGCCCAGCTCGCGGCCGGCCCATGCGATGGCTCCCCGCGCCACTTCGTCGCCCGCGCCCGCCGCCTCGAAGACGAGTGGAGCAGCATCGGCCCCCAGGGAGTACCTTTCCTGGCATAGCCCCTCGAGCAAATCGTCGGCGTCGCGCGCGCCACACCATTTCGTGAAGGCCTGTGTCAACCGGGTGGGGGGGCCGCGCCGCGACCACGCGCGCGATACTGCGGCCGTGGCATACCAGATGAGCTCGCTGGCGCCTGCCCCTTCTCCCATCCACCAGCCGTGGCCTGTCACCTGCGCGGTTCGGCGCGCGCGATCCAACCCCCAGCAGTTGCAGCCGGTGCCGGCCACGACGGCCACGCCCCATCCTTCGGAAGCGCCGGCCAGCAGCCCGATCAGGCTGTCGTTGACGACCTCGACCGGCGCCCCGAGCCCCAGCGTGCTCACAGCCTGGAGCGTCGCCTGCCGCTCGCTGGGCCAGTCGTAGCCGGCAATGCCAAACCCGGCCCCCGCGATCTGGCTGCCGCGCACACCTGCCATGCCCATTGCAGCCGCCGTCGCGTCCCGAAGGGCATGGCCGAGCCCACCATAGCCAACCAGTTCGTGGTTGCCCGGCCCGCTCCCCCCAAAGCCGAGGACCTCGCCGGTCTCGTCGGCCACCAATGCGTGGGTCTTGGTCGCTCCGACGTCGACACCCAGGTAGTAGTGGCTCATGCCTGGTCCATCCAGAACTGCGGCAGGTAGCCGCGATTCGTCTCCAATAGGTCGTCGAGGACCTCCCCCACCCGGTCGGCGCTCGGGCCCAGGGGATGCGCCAGCAGTGCGTGGTACGCTGCCCTCCGGTCACCGTGGACGGCCGCCTCGACCGTCAAGAGCTCAAAGGCCTTCACGTGGGCCAGCAGTCCAAAGCACGCCGGCGGAAGTGGCTCGGCCGGCAGCGGGTGGATGCCGCCAGCGTCTACCCGGCAGGGCATTTCGAGGACCCAGTCAGGCGGCCAGCCGCGCACGGCGCCCCCGTGCCGGACATTGGCGACGTGGGTCTCGCCCAGGTTGTTGAAGTGTGCGCTCAGCAGCTGTGTCGCCACCGTCGAGTAGTACGCCCCTCCGCGCTTCATCAGGTCAGGGGGAGGCTCGGTCCTGCCTGGCTCTCCGTACTGCCGCAGTAGCCCCTCCGCCACGGCCATCACCTCTTCGGCGCGCGAGGGAGGCCATTTCGCCTGCTCGGCAAGCTTGCGATTCGTGTAGTAGTAGTAATGCAGGTAGTAGTTCGGGATCATCCCCAGGCTCTCGATCGTGCGAGCGTCCCATTCCGGCTCGGGGTCTGCCCGGAGCTGGCGCAGGGCACCCTCCATGACCAGCGGCCAGAGCTCCTCCCCATGCACGCGCAGTCCGCGGTGCCAGGAAAGATGGTTCAGCCCCAATGTGTCCAGCTCGGCCTCCGCGGGATCGACGCCGTCAGCCGTGGGTCTGCCCAGCGCAGCGAGCAGCTCCATCTTGGTCGTGAGGGCGACATTGCACACGCCCACGGCCGGGATATCGGGCGCGTACTTGCTGACTGCCTCGGTGACCAGTCCTGAGGGGTTGGTGAAGTTGGCCAGCAGTGCCCCCGGCGCAAGCTGGCGGATCGTTTGCGCAATCTCCAGGATCACTGGGATGGTGCGTAGTGCCTTGGCCATGCCGCCGACGCCGGTCGTCTCCTGCCCGATCAGCCCGTGGCGCTGCCCCAAGTACTCGTCTTCACGGCGCGCCTCCATCCCACCCACGCGCAGTTGAGTGATGACGTAGGCCGCCCCCTCGATCGCCTCGGACAGGTCACAGGTCAGCCCGATGCGGAAGGGCTGGCCCTGGGCCCGGACCATGCGCTCCGCAAGTCCGCCCACGATCGCCAGGCGCTCGCCCGCCACGTCCATGAGCGACAGCTTCGTCAGCGGAAACGATGCGGTCCGCTCCAGGAAGCCACGGACAAGCTCGGGCGTGTAGGTGGATCCACCGCCAATGACCGCGACCTTCATGATCGTCTCCTGGCTCGGTCTAGTGCCGGTTGGCTATGCCCTCGCGGCACCCGCGAGGGCTAATGTGCCAGAATCCCCTCTATCGCTTCCAGTTCGTCCGGCGTGAACGGTAGGTGATCCAGCGCTGCGACGCATTCCTCGATCTGGCTGACCCGGCTTGCTCCGACCAGCACCGACGTGATCGCTTTGAACCGCAGGTTCCACGCCAGTGCCATTTGGGCCAGAGCCTGGCCGCGTGCCTGGGCGATTTCGTTCAGGGCTCTGACCTTTGCCAGCTTGGCCTCGGTGATGGCTTCTGGTCGGAGGTAGGAATAGGGCTTGGAGGCCCGCGACCCCGCCGGGATGCCGCCCAGGTACCGGTCCGTCAGGAGGCCTTGCGCCAGGGGCGAGAACACGATGCAGCCTATCCCCTCTTCCTCCAGCACCCTCAGTAGATCGGCCTCGATCCAGCGGTTGAACATGTTGTACACGGGTTGGTGGATGAGGCACGGCGTCCCCAGGCTGCGAAGTATGCTTGCCGCCCGCGCAGTCTGCCCGGCATCGTAGGACGAGATGCCGGCGTACAGCGCCTTCCCTTGGCGGACGATCTGATCGAGTGCCCCCATCGTCTCCTCAAGGGGTGTCTCTGGATCGGGCCGGTGGTGGTAAAAGATGTCGACATACTCCAGCCCCATCCGCTTCAGGCTCTGGTCCAGGCTGGCGACCAGGTACTTGCGCGAGCCCCAATTTCCGTAGGGGCCCGGCCACATGTCCCAGCCCGCCTTGGACGAGATGACAAGCTCGTCGCGGTAGGGTGCCAGGTCCTTGTGCAGGATCCGCCCAAAGGTCTCCTCGGCGGAGCCATAGGGAGGCCCATAGTTGTTCGCCAGGTCAAAGTGGGTGATCCCCAGGTCCAATGCACGCCGCACGATGGCGCGGCCATTCTCGAGGCTGTCCACCCCACCAAAGTTGTGCCACAACCCCAGCGACACCGCCGGCAGCTTCAGCCCGCTCCGGCCGCAGCGGTTATACCGCATCGTGTCATATCGGCTTTCCGATGGCAAATAAGCTGGCATCTTCTCACCTCTGGGTGCTTATCTCGTACAGGCTGCGGTGCGCCGCAGCCAGGCGCTCCAAGTCCATTTTGTCGATGGCGCGGTCATACGTCACAAACCCGTTGACCTCCGTCTCCACGTCGGTCGTCTGGGTATAGATCGCCGCCGATAGCCCGCGCCCGATCCACGGCTTGAGCTCGCGCTCCAGCAGCTCGACGTAGGCCTCCGTCAGCACCTCGGGCGAACCGTACTTCCGGTAGCCGAATTCCGCTCCCGGGTCCCATTCGTGCTCCGGCACCCTGAGCGAATACCCGCCAAATTCCGAGAGCACCATCGCCCGCTCACCCTCGGGCGCGTCACTGGGCAGCGCCTTGAAATAGACGTGCAGGCTGCGCATTTGCCCGCACCCCTGGTCAAACCAACCGGATGCATGGTCGACCGGCCGGGTCGGGTCGTAGGACCGCAGCCACCGGGCCACCTGGACGGAGTCGAATTGCCCCCAGCCCTCGTTGAACGGTACCCAGGCGCCGATGCACGGAAAGCTATACAGATGATCCACCATCTCGCGTAGCTCGCTCTCATAGTCTTCCCGCGCCGCCGCCATCCCCCGTCCGGCTCGCCACCGGAGCACGTCGTCGCGCCGCTTGAGCTTGCCGGAGAGGATGGCCACGAACGACAGCAGCTCACCCACTGCCCTGCCGCCGTTCGGCATGTCCTGCCACACGATCAGCCCCTGCCGGTCGCACTCGTAGTAGAAGCGGGCCGGCTCCACCTTGACATGCTTGCGCAGCATGTTGCAGCCCAGTGCCTTGACTAGGGCCACGTCGGAGCGTAGGGCGTCTTCCGATGGCGGGGTGTACAGCCCGTCGGGCCAGTAGCCCTGGTCGAGGGGGCCGTACTGGAAGAGCGGCAGGCCGTTCAGGCGCAACCCTAGTCGGCCCTTCTCGTCCCGTCCCAGGTCGAGCTTGCGCAGCCCAAAGTAGCTCCCCACGCGATCGACGACCCGCCCCTGTCGGCTCAGTTCGACCTCCAGGTCATAGAGAAAGGGCTCATCCGGGCTCCACAGCCGGGCGCCGGGGATCGGCAGCGTGAGGGGTCGGCCTGCCGGGCCGGTAGCAGTGGCGATCGGTAGGCCTCCGTCCAGGGCCGTTGCTCCCAGGTCAACCCCCGTTGCCTTGCCCTCAAGGCGAGCCTCTATCCGAAGGCTGGACGAGTCCACGTCCGGCGTCAGCTTCAGTCCCGCCACAGAAACCTCGGGCACAGGCTCCAGCCAGACCGTCTGCCATATACCCGAGACCGCCGTGTACCAGATCCCCTTCGGCTTGAGCACCTGCTTGCCCCTCTGCTGCCAATGCCGGTCGGTGGGATCCCAGGCGGCGACCCGCAGCTCGTTTTCCCCCACCTGGTCGGGCCGCGGTGATTGCAGGTATCGCGTGATATCAAACCAGAAGGGCAGGTATCCTCCACGGTGGCTGCCCACCTTCTGCCCGTTTACCCAGACCGTCGCCTCCCAATCGACCGCACCGAAATGGAGCAGGACACGCTGCTTACCCCATTCCTCGGGCACCCGGAACGTGCGCCGGTACCAGAGCCAGTCGGTGGGCAGAAGCGGGCGCTTCACGCCGCTCAGCGCCGACTCGATGCAAAAGGGCACCAGGATCTCGCCCTCAAAGGCCCGCGGCTCGCTTCCCCTCGGGACGACGGCATATTCCCACAGGCCGTTGAGGTTGAGCCATCTCGCCCGCGTCATCTGCGGCCGGGGATACTCTCGCCAGGCGTTCTCGGGCGAGACGTCCGCTGCCCAGCGCGTCATGATTGTCCCCGGGACCGGTTTCCAGCCCATCGACTCTACCTCGGCTCGCTCCAGAAAAGACCTGGCGCCCTTCGCCTACGATTTCTCCTGGATGAATGCCATCGGTACGAGGGCTGCCAGCGTCGCTAGGGCGCCTACCTGGAACAGGAGCGGCGTCGGGATGAAGCCGGCCTTCCCGTCGAGCACGGTGGGGATGCCAAACGTGCTTCCCAACCATCCGCCGATCAAGGAGCCCGGGATCATGGCCAGGGCAACGGTAAAGAGGATAAAATACCCGGCATACTGCCCGCGCTGGTTCTCCGGATAGAGGTCCTTTGTCCAGGCGCCGGTGCTGATAAGCCATGCCGACATCGCCGCCAGCCAGAAGGTGCCCGTCAGCGTCAACAGGGCCATCTCCTTCATCAGCGAAAAGAGGACGAGCCCCAGCACCTTGAGCAGTATGGCACCAATGGCGAGCCGCTTGCGGCCGATGCGGTCGGCCAGCAGGCCAAAGGGATAGGCCAAGGCAATCCCGCCCAGCAGGATGCAGAAAAAGATGACCAGGGAGGCCTGCAGCGTGGGCAATTTCAGGTAGTGGTTGAGATAGATGATCAGGTAGGGGAAGTAGATCTGCTCGGCAATGCCGTAAAGCATCAAAGCACACAGGAGCAAGAAGAATCCTCGGTTGGCCCGCAGGCTCTCCAGCCGAAAGGACCCGGCGATTTGGCTCCAGTACGATCCGGCAGGTCTGCTCTGGTCGGGGGTCTCCTTCACCAGCCAGCCGCCCACCAGCCCCAGAAGGAAGACCAGGCCCCCAATCAGGTAGAAGAAGGTGAAGTAGCCCCAGGCCTGGATGATCATGCCTGATGCACCGTACACGATCAGGATCGCCACCCATGTCAGGATCTGCATGACGCCAACGACGCGGCCCCGGTTGGCCTGGGTCGTCACGTCGGCGACGTAGGCATTCAGCGAGGCATCATTGGCCGTCGAGCCGAAGAAGGTCATGATACAGTCGAAGAGGATGGCCATGCCAATCGCCAGGCCCACCGGCTTGAGATAGGCCGCGGTGGGGAAAGCCGCAGTGAGGACACCCCATGCCAGGTAGCCGAGAAGGATGAAAGGCTTTCGCTTGCCCCACCGGGAGCGCACACGGTCCGACAAGGCGCCCATCAAGATCGTGGTCAGCGTGGCCGTGAGGGCGCTGGCGGCCACCATCCAGGAGATGGGTCGGGGGTCGGGGGTAATATTGTCATAGACGAAAGTGTTGAAGTATTGGTTCTCCACGCCCCACGCCAACTGCCCGGCAAAACCGAGCAGGATGAGCGCGATCCAAATGCGGGATGAGAGTCGGGCCGGGGCCTGCTGCGTTGTCTCCATGCGTGGTCAATTGCCCTCCGCCGGAGAGGATACCATCAAGAAGGAGGATCGGCAAGAACGACAGGAAGGAGTTGGCTGGCCCGGCGGGCGGCCTCCGCTCATAGCGAGGAGCCAGCCTTCAACGACCCAAACGGACAGGCTTCCGGGGCTCGGGGGACCCCGGAAGCCTCTGCTACGTCACCGGCCCGTGCCGGGCAGGCCGGCCTATGGCTTGGGCGCTCCCGGCGCGCAGTCGCCGCGGAAGTAGGCCCACTCGTCGCACTCGGTGCCGTCGGAGAAGACGCAGAAACCCTGCTGGCTTCCGTCAGCGGCGGTGCGGATATCGACCTTGCCCCCCTTCTCCTCGCAAAAGACCGAAGCGGGGTTGGCCATCTGGGAGCCGCTGGTGCCTGCGCCCGGGCCACACTCGGACCGGTAGTAGGCCCACTCGTCGCACTCGGTGCCGTCGGACAGGATGCAGAAGCCCTGCTGGCTTCCGTCGGCGGCGGTGCGGATCTCCACCTTGCCACCCTGTTCCTCGCAGAAGACAGACGCCGGGTTGGGCATGCCGGCAGTTGGCTCGGCCTTGCCTCCACAGGCAGCGACGGCCAAAACGGCGATCACTAGGACGGCGATGACAGCAATGTTCTGTTTCATTTCCTTTCCCTCCTCGTATCTCGACCTTTTGAGTGACTCCCCAGCTCTGATGATCTAGGGCTCACGGCTATTGACGATAGTAACCCGGAAAAAGTTCCGCAGATGCAGCGAATACGCACGGAACGGGCCACCAGATGGCGCGAATCCCCCACCGGATACCCCAAGTGGGGGAGGACACATGCCGCGGTGCATGGTATGCTATGTACAGGAGGCGTGGACGATGACACTCGGCAGGCAGACCCGGGTCGAAGTCCGTGCGGTGCTGGGAGGAGCCTGATGGCCAAGCTCATCCGCATCGCCCTGCACGAGTACCGCCGCAACGTCTTCAGGCGCAGTTTCCTCCTGGCGCTGCTCAGCGTGCCCGCCATGGTGGCCGGCGTGGTTGGGGTCGGCATCTTCATGGAGTCGAGGGGGATCAACAATGCCCCCGTCGGCTACGTGGACCACGCCGATCTCTTCGCCCAGCCCGTCGACGCATGGGTGGCCGGCTTCGGCAAGCCCGTGCAGTTCGTCCCCTTCGAAACCGAGCAGGTTGCACGCGCTGCCCTCGATGCCGGCAAGCTCCAAGCCTACTACGTGGTGGAGGCGGACTACTTCAAGACCAGGGATGTCGATCTCGTCTACATCCACCCACCTGGCAGCAACGCCACCCGCCAGTTCCTCGATTTCGTCCGGATCAACCTGCTGGCCGGCCGGTCCCTGGATTATGCACGCCGTGCCCTGCTAGTCGGCGACAACGTCACCGTCACTTCACTGGACGGCCGGCGCCATGTCCCGAGCGGTGGCCCCACTTTCGCCATCCTTATGCCGCTCCTGATCGGCCTCGTCTTTCTCCTCCTCGTGCTGATGAGTTCGGGATACTTGCTGCAGGCCGTGGCGGAGGAGAAGGAGGACCGCACCATCGAGGTCCTGGTCACTTCTGTCTCGCCGCTTCAGCTCGTCGCGGGCAAGGTGGTTGGCATTGCCGGCGTCAGTCTCACCCAGATCGTGGCTTGGACCCTCTTCTCGTTCCTGGCACTGTCCGTCGCGCGCTCGGCCGGCATTGGCTGGCTCCAGGACATGAGCCTTGACTGGGGATCGGTCCTGGCCTCGGCTGCTCTCGCCATTCCCTGCTTCATCCTTGCCTCGGCGCTGATGGTGGCTGCAGGGGCAACGCTTACCGCCAGCCAGG
Organism: uncultured Chloroflexia bacterium; assembly: GCA_963701775.1. Lineage (GTDB taxonomy): Bacteria > Chloroflexota > Anaerolineae > JAAYZQ01 > JAAYZQ01 > DAOQVR01. The sequence goes on along the minus strand of CAVPBH010000004.1, from coordinate 39,207 downwards.
AGAGCCAATCGGCCGGCACCTTCTTTTCCGTCCTGCACGCGCTGCCCTTATGGCTTGCTTGGGCGATTGTCTCTTCCCCGCACAGTGCCCTTTCAGTCACCCTCTCTTTCCTGCCCTTCTCCGCACTGCTGACGGTGGTCCTGCGCAACCTCTTCGCTGCAGTGCCCACCGGGCAGGTGGCCGTCGCCTTTGTCGCCCAGACTCTCTATGCCCTGGCCGCGATCTGGCTCGCTAGCCGTGCTTTCCGCCTCGGGATGCTGCGCTATGGCAAGCGGCTTGGGCTGCGCGACCTCGTGCAGGCCAGGGGAAGATGAGCCAGACGCTGCTCATCCTGCGCCATGAGCTCCTCACCACGCTGGGGCGAAAGTCGTTTCTGCTGGCGACCCTGGGTGTACCGCTGCTGGTCGTCGTGGTCGTGGCCGGCATGTCCCTCGTGGGTGACGATTCCGGGGGGAGCGGCAGCAGTTCGTCATCACCGCGGGCCACAGGTCGCTCGCCGGTCGAGGGGTACGTCGACCAGAGCGGGCTCATCCAGGCCATTCCCCGCGTCGTCCCATCCGGCCACCTGCTGCCCTTTTCGAGCGAGGCCCAAGCCCAGGAGGCTCTGGCCTCGGGCCGCATCTCCGCCTACTATGTGATCCCGCCGGACTATCTGCAGAAGGGGGAGCTCTTCTACGTCTACCCGGATTCCAGGCCCCTCACGGCCGACGGCCACGAGTGGCAGATCGTTTCCACACTCTTTGTCAACCTGCTGGGAGGGGACGAGGACCTCGCAGAGCATGTCTGGAACCCCGTCGACCTGGAGGTGTTTGACTATGGCGCGGAGGCCCGCCAGGGGCAGCGCTCCTCAAGCCTATGGGCTCGCGTCTTTCCGGCGCTCATGGTGGTCCTCTTCTTCGCAACCTTCATGATCAGCTCGACCCTCCTGTCGGAGAGCGTGGTCGGCGAGAAGGAGAACCGGACCATAGAAGTGCTGATGCTTTCCGCCAGCCCGGCGCAGATCTTTGCCGGTAAGGTGAGCGGCCTGGGCTTGGCCGCCCTATTCCAGACCTCGGTCTGGCTGGGGATAGTCTTCCTTTCGCTCAGAGCGGGAGGGCAGAAGCTGGGTCTGCCTGCCGGCGCCCCTTTCCCCCCCTCGCTCCTGGCCTGGGGGCTGGCTTTTTTCCTGCTCGGCTTTGCCCTCTACGCCAGTCTGATGGCCGGCGCAGGTGCGTTCGCCTCGCACCTGAAAGAGGTGAGCCAGGTGACCTATTTGGTACTGTCGCCTCTTTCTGCCGGCTATGCAGTGAGCGTTGTCGCCTCCATGTCCGGTGCTTCGCAGGCAGCCCTGCCCGTTGCGCTGAGTCTCTTTCCGTTGACTGCCCCTGTCGTCATGGTGATGCGCCTGTCTGCCGGACCTGTGCCCTGGTGGCACTTGCTGATCTCGGTGTCCCTGCTTACGGCCACGGCCTACCTTGCCCTGCGCACCGTTGCTTCCCTGTTCCGGGCACAGGTCCTCCTCTCCGGGCAGCCTTTCTCGGTCAGGCGTTTCCTGTCGGCCATGGCCCGCCCGCCCTCCTGAGCGAGGGCATCCATTTTGGGCACGGGGCCTACATCACCCTGCTGTGGGTGGACGAACCGCTCCGGAACCGCGGCTTGGGCTCCCGGCTGGTCGGCCTGGCCGAAGAGGAAGCGAGAAAGCTCGGCTGCACCCTGGCACATGTGGACACCTATGGCTTTGAAGCCAAACCACTCTATGAGAAACTTGGGTACCAGGTGTTCGGGATCTTGGAAGACTACGCCGGAGGATACGGCAAGTACTTCCTGACAAAGTCGCTGGCGTAGCGGCGTGGACAAGCCCTCCGCATACCGGGGACAAGCGGAGTAATTGGACAAACATGGCAGAAGCAGTCTTTGTGCTCATGTTCCGATCGGCTGAGGGAGAGCGGCAGGCGCATTTCGTCATAGAAAGCCTGCGCGCCTTTGGCGAACCCCTGGGCGACTATCCCGTCTGGGCATTCGTTCTCGATCCGGTGCACGTCTCGCGCGCCCTGCCCGGCATGGAGGGCGTTCATCGCCTGCCCCTCGCTGTCGAGGGCGAGTGCGCGCGCTATCCCTTTGCCGACAAGGTGTTCGCCTGCGCCAGGGCAGAGGAGATGGCGGGGCCGACCGTCCGTTCGCTGGTTTGGCTCAGCCTCGACAGCCTGATCGTCCGGCCGCCATTTCTCTTTGACCTCGACCCATCGTTTGACGCCGCATTCCGGACGGTCCACCACCGCAACGTCGGCTCCTTGGCCTATGAGCCCCTCGACGGCTACTGGCAGGGAATCTACCAGGCGCTCGGCGTCGACGATATGTCACATACCGTTGAGTCGTTCGTGGATTCGCAGGTGCTGCGGCCCTACTTCAACACCCATTGCTTTTCTCTCAATCCGACCAAGGGTCTGTTCCGGGCCTGGTGGGAGGCTTTCATGCGGTTGGTCTCGGACGAGGGGTTCCAGTCAGGCCCCTGCCACGACGAGCTACACCAAGTGTTCCTGCACCAGGCCGTGCTCAGCACGCTGGTCGCCCAGCGACTGGCATGGGAGCGCATCTGCCTATTGCCCTCCGAGTACAACTACCCCGTGAACCTGCTGCCTCAGATGCCCCCGGAGCGCCGGGCGCCGACGCTCAATGGCCTGGTCAGTGCCGTCTATGAGGATGCCTTTCCTTGGGGCGATATTGAGGTGCTGGAGCCGCTTCGCTCCTGGCTGCGCGAGCGACTGCCCGGCGACCGAGCCTGATGCTCTCTGCCGGTGCTTCTTTGCGCCCGGGGTTGCTGGCGAGCGGGTGCCTGCGAGGTCATGGCTTCTCTTGGGCGAGCCGGCGCACTGCGTCGACGGCGGTGCTCACTTCTTCGGCCGTATTCATGGCCGCCAGCCCAAAGCGCACGCTGCCTGCCGGAAAGGTCCCCATCGTCTTGTGGGCTGAGGGGGAGCAGTGTAGCCCCACGCGGCACAGGATCTCGTGCTCGTCGTCCAGGCGCAGACCGACCTCGGATGGCTCCATGCCTGCGATGTTGAACGACACCGTGGCCGTCTGGCGCATTGCGTCGAGGGTCCCATGCACCTTCACACCCCCGATTACCCGCAGTCCATCGATCAGCTGCTGAGCCAGCGCCATCTCCTGTGCCCGGATCGCCTCCACGCCTCGCTCCAACACCCAGCGGATGCCGGCGTGCAGCCCCGCCAGGCCGACGGCATTGGGCGTGCCGCTCTCGCAGGCGTCGGGCAAGAAGCTGGGTTGCTCCTCCCACTCCGAGCGGCTTCCCGTGCCGCCGCGCTTGAGCGGTTCCAGGAGTGCGGCATCCACCCGCTCGCCGATCACAAGCCCACCGGTGCCCATCGGCCCGTAGAGCGACTTGTGCCCTGTGAAGGCGAGCAGGTCAATGGCATCGGCTTGCACGTCGATTGGGTAAGCCCCCGCCGTCTGCGCGGCATCCACCAGCAGGAGCAAGCCGTGCCTGCGCGCGATCTGCCCGACCTCCGCCACGGGCAGGAGGGTGCCTGCCACGTTGGATGCGTGGTTGAGGACGATCATGCGCGTCTCTGGCCGGATCGCCGCCTCGACCAAGGCCGGATCGAGATACCCCTCCGGCGAGCAACCCACGGCCGTCAGTTGGACGCCCTGGCGCTCAAGAGCGCGCAGCGGCCTCATGACCGAGTTGTGCTCCATGCTGCTGGTGATGACGTGATCGCCGGGGCGGAGCAGCCCCCGCATTGCCAGGTTGAGCGCCTCAGTGGCGTTGGCTCCAAAGACCACGCGGAGGGGGTCGGGCGCGGAAAAAAGCTCGGCCACCGACTCGCGCGTAGCATAGATGCTGCGGGCTGCCTCCACCGCCAGGCGGTGCCCTGCCCTGCCGGGGTTCGCCCCAACGTGGCCCAGGTAATGGAGCATCGCCTCGCCCACGCCAGCAGGCTTGGGCCAGGTTGTGGCTGAATTATCGAAGTAGATCATCGATTCCTTGCAGGGAGTGCCTCCGCCTATTCCTCGCCTATTCCTCTTCTGGGGTGTTGCGTGCATCCCTCAGTCCCATGGCGCGAGATACGACGTGGTCACCATAGGAATACGACCTTTCCTAGGAGGCATAACCAAAGGATATGGTCTAGATAGCGATTGTATTGTACGCTGAGCCACGAGCCTCGTCAAATCGACGCTGGGAATGTGCAGGCCGGCCGTGGGGACTTCGCCCCGCAACCTGCGCCACGTAGAGCAGTCCGGTGATTTGGGCCGGCCTAGGCTCTCAGACCCGATTCCCTTTTGCCTGGGGAAACGGATGCGGGTACAATGAGGTACCCGGTGTTGCGTGAGAGGCAAGTCCCTCTTGTGCACAATAGGACCGGCGTCGGTCACGAGGCACGAAAGGCCACAGCGAGGCGCGGCACAGCCTCACGACCATCCTTTTCCATGTTCCTGTTCATCAGCAACGGCCACGGGCCGATATCAGCGGTACTGGGAAAGTAAGCATGCATACCCGTTGCCTCTACGACCTAAGGGATCCACACATCCCTGGCGCTATCGGCGCCAAGGCCGAAAACTTGCGCTTCCTCATCCGGCACAACCTTCCCGTGCCGGCCTCCTGGATCTGCCCCTGGGACCTGTACCTGGACTACCAGTCCGATGGCTCTGCTGCCCTGGAGCGGCTCCGGAGAGAGGTGGCGGGTTGCCTGAAGCCTGATTCCTCGTATGCCGTGCGTTCCTCGGCCAATGTCGAGGATGATCCAGGCTACTCCTTCGCCGGGCAGTTCGACTCCTACCTGGACGTCCGAGGGTTCGACGGTATCGTGCGTGCGGTCGAGTCGGTGTGGAACGGCGCGCGCTCCGCGGACGTGCAGACCTACCTCGAGCGCCATGGCACCCCGCCGCAGCACCTGAAAATGGCCGTGATTGTCCAGGAGATGGTGCAGCCGCAGGTGGCGGGGGTCTCGTTCAGCAGGAACCCGATGACGGGGCTGAATGAGGTGATCGTGGAGGCGGTCAAAGGCAGTGGCGCGGCGATAGTCCAGGCGGGGATCACCCCGCAGCGCTGGGTCAGCAAATGGGGGACTTGGCTCCAGAAACCGGATGGCGAGGAGATCCCCTTGGCGCTCATCGAGCAAGTCGTGCGCCAGACCAAGGCAATCTCCCAGGCCTACGGCAAGCCGGTGGATCTGGAATGGGTGTACGATGGCACGACCCTCTACTGGGTACAGGTGCGGGAGATCACGGCGCTGAACGTGCCGATCTATTCTGACCGCATCCCGAGGGAGTTCCTTCCGGGGATCATCAAGCCTCTCATCTGGTCTGTCAACGTGCCCCTGGTCAATGGGGCGTGGGTGCGCCTCTTCACCGAGCTGATCGGGCCAAACACCCTCGACCCTCTCAGCCTCGCCGGCCACTTCTACTACCGGGCGTACTTCAACATGGGGACCATAGGGCAGATCTTTGAGCTCCTGGGCATGCCGCGTGAGACGCTCGAGCTGATGCTGGGCCTCGAGGTGGAAGGGCCCGAAAAGCCCTCCTTCCGGCCGAGTGCCAAGACCTATGCGCTCCTGCCCAAGGTATTGCGCTTTCTGGTGGACAAGCTGCGCTTCGAGCGCAGGCTTCAGCCCTTCCTTGCAGAGGCGAAGGCTGGGTTCGAGAACCTGTCCGGTGCGCCTGCTCAGGCGGAGAGTGAGGTCGAGCTTCTCGATGCCATCGATCGGAACTACAAGCTGGCCCAGGAGGCTGCCTATTACAACATTGTCGTCCCGCTGATGGCAATGGCCTTCAGCCGCCTGCTGAAGGGTCAGCTCGCAAGGGCAGGGGTGGACTTCGAGGCGGTGGATCTGACGGGCGGTATGCCGGAGATGGAGCAATTCGATCCCACCCCCCACCTAGCACGCCTGCACGAGCACTATCGCGCCTTGGATCCGGCGCTGCAGGCGCTCACTGCCGAGGGCAGGTACGATGAGCTTAGGGGCCGGCAGGAGGCTGCCTCCCTGCTGGAGGGTGTGGGGCGGTTTCTGGACCGGTTCGGCCACCTGAGCGACAGCGGCAACGACTTCTCGGCCAAACCCTGGCGAGAGGATCCGGGCTTGGTCCTGGCGATGGTAGCTTCCTACACCCAAGCCGGGGTCGGATCCGGCCTGCGGCAGCGGTTCGAGGACCTGGATCTGCCGCCGGCCCGGCGGACGGTGGCACGGCCTCTCTATCACCGCGCACGGCGCTATCGTCTCCATCGGGAGGCGGTCAGCTCGCTGTACACCTACGGCTATGGCCGGCTGAGGGACTACTTCCTTGCCCTGGGCGAGCGGTTGGTGCGGAGAGGGCTCCTCGACAGCCCGGACGATCTCTTCTACCTGTACCTGGACGAAGTGCGGAGCATGGTGCACGACGGCGACCGGCCAGGGATCTACCGGGAACGGGTCGAGCACAGGAAAGCCGAGATCGAACAGGTCCGCGACATCGCTTTGCCCGGGACCATCTACGGAGACAAGGCTCCGCCTGTCGAGGCCCGCGTGGGACGGGACCTGCAGGGCATCCCAACTTCGCGTGGTCACTACACTGGCCCGGCCAAGGTTCTGCGGGGAATCCAGGATTTGGGGAAGATGGAACACGGAGACGTGCTGGTCATCCCCTACTCAGATGTGGGCTGGACGCCTCTCTTCGCCAAGGCGGGTGCGGTGGTTGCCGAGTCGGGTGGCATACTGTCGCACAGCTCGATCATCGCCCGTGAGTATGGCATCCCCGCCGTCGTCTCGGTACCGGGTGCTTGCCAGGTTCTCGACGGCACAATGGTCACCGTGGATGGCTACCGCGGCCAGGTGCGGATCCATGAACCAGGCAGGCCTGGTGCGAGCAGCGAGGCGCATGTCACTTCGCTATCTGATTCCCAGGGGAGGGAGGAACACCCATGAGCTGGGTGATCTCGGCCTTGGCTGCAGTGGTAGGCTACCTCTGTGGCTCCATCTCCTTTGCCCGTCTGGTGGCGAAGGCAGTTGCGCCGCAACAGGATATCAGCAGGCTGAAGCTGTCCGTGCCGGGAACCGATATCCATGTCGAGTCCGATGCCGTCAGCGCGACGTCCGTCGGATATCATGTTGGCAGGCGCTACGGCTGCCTGACCGGCATCCTTGACATGCTGAAGGCCGCCCTTCCGGCCCTGGCTTTCCGTCTCTGGCAGCCGGATGGCCCTTACTATCTGATCGCAGCCGGCATGGCGGCTGTTGGGCACAACTGGCCCGTGTGGTATCGTTTCAAGGGAGGGCGAGGCCTGTCGCCGGTGACCGGGGGCATGCTGGTACTTGACTGGCTGGGTACCCTTATCACCAACGTCCTGGGTATGGTGGTGGGCTTGGCAGTGAAAGACGGATTGGTGGTCACAGGCATCTACATGGTGTTCATGATCCCATGGGTACTGGTGCGCGGGCGAGGCTGGCCGGAGCTCATCTACGTGGTGGTCATGACGGTGCTGTACTGGGCTACGCTCTGGCCTGACTTCAAGGTGTACATCCGCATGCGGCGGGAGGGTACGTTCGACACGTATGCGGACGCCCGGCAGTATCAGGTCGATACCCATGTGGATAGGCAGATACAAGATAATCTGCCTGTGCTCTTGGAGAGACTGCTTTCGCTCTTCAGTCGAGGGACCAAGAACCGCTGAGTGAACACGGACTTGGTGCCACCGTGGTTTCTGTGCCCAGCAAGTGCGCTGAGCCGCAAACGGACTTTCCGAGGACAGGGGAAACACGATTGAACTGGACAATTGCGCTCCTGGCCGCCGTGGTAGGCTACCTCTGTGGCTCCATCTCCTTTGCCCGCCTGGTGGCGCGGGCCGTTGCGCCGGGGCAAGACATCAGCACGCTCAAGGTGTCGGTGCCCGGGACCGACATTCATTTCGAGGCGCAGGCCGCCACCGCGTCGAGCGTCGGGTACCACGTCGGCAGGCAGTACGGCTGCCTGACTGCGATCCTCGACATGCTGAAGGCTGCCCTGCCTGCCCTGGCCTTCCGGTTGTGGCAGCCCGAGGCCCCCTACTACCTGATCGCGGCCGGCATGGCGACAGTCGGGCATATCTGGCCCGTGTGGCACCGCTTCAAGGGAGGGCGGGGTCTGTCGCCGGTCACCGGGGGCATGGTGGTGATGGACTGGCTTGGCACCCTCGTCACCAACGTGCTTGGCCTTGTAGTAGGTACCGTTGTCAAGGATGCCCTGGTCGGGACTGGCATCTACACAGTCTTAATGATACCCTGGGTCCTGGTGCGCGGCCGGGGCTGGGCCGAGCTCATCTATGTGGTGGTTATGTCGGCCATCTATTGGGTTTCCCTCTGGCCTGATGTGAAAGAGCACCTCCGCCTGCGGCGCGAGGGGAAGTACCAGGCCTATGCCGCTGCCCGGAAGGTGCAGGTCGAGACCCGCCTGGATGGGCAGTTGGCCGATGCCCTGCCCACCGACGAGGTTGTTGAGACCATCCGTTCTCTCTTCCGACGGAGACCCAGGAAAGGCGGTAGTCGCAATACCGAGCGTTAGGACCAGGACCGCACTGAGCAGGAACAAGCGTTTCATTACCAAGCTCGCAAGAGTTGAGTGGCTCCAGGCAGCTCTTGGGGGGTTGACACCCATCCCCGGCACAGATACAATCGCTCCACGGGAGGAACTTCGCCATGCAGGCCTGACTCGCCAAGCCCGGGCATCACCTGCCGGTGGACGAAGTGGTCGCCTCTAGGGACTGCGGCACCGGGCGGCGAAGGCCCAAAGCCCTCGACGGTACGGATCCAAGAGGAGGTTGTTCCATGGATCGTGCGCTGAAGCTCTTTGAGAAGGTCGTCGTGTTCGCGCTCATTACCATGATGGCCCTGATCATCCTCCTCTCGACGGTGGAGCTGGGCTGGGTTATCATCAAGGACATCATCACACCGCCCTATGTGCTGCCGGGCATCACCGAACTGCTCGATGTCTTTGGCTTCTTCCTTCTGATCCTCATAGGGATCGAGTTGCTGGAGACGATCCGCACCTACCTGGCTGAGCATGTCATCCATGTCGAAGTGGTGCTCGAGGTTGCACTGATTGCCGTCGCGCGCAAGGTGATCATTCTCGACGTGAAAGAGTACCCAAGCCTGACGATCGTTGCCATCGGGGTTCTGATCTTGGCCCTGTCGGTGGCCTTTTTTCTCGAGCGGCGGGCGCGCGCCTAGAAGCACGATCCGAGGCTCTGAGTGCCCATTAGGAAGAAAGAACCCTCGCCGTGCCGCCGGCCGGCGAGACGCTATATCGAACGAGGAGGAACACATGAGGCACGGTTTCAACCTGCGGCAGCAGGGCGCACTCGATCTGCTATCCCTGGGCGCGCTGGTACACCGCCTGGATCCGGGCGTGATCCCCTTCCGCAAGGCCACCCAGTGCCAGATCCACGTCAGCGGCGGTGAGTTCAACGTCGCGGCGAACCTCTCCGACTGCTTCGCGCTGCGGACGGGCATCGCCACGGCCATGGTCGACTATCCCATCGGCGACCTGATCGCCGAGCGCGTGCGGGCGATGGGGGTCACACCCTTCTACAAGCGATTCAAGCACAACGGCGTGACCGGTCCCAACATGGCTACGGTCTACAGCGATCGCGGGCAGGGTGTGCGCGCGCCGGTCGTCTTCTACAACCGCGCGAACGAGGCGGGTGCTTTGCTCAAGCCCGGGGATTTTGACTGGAGCGCCATCTTCGCAAGCGGCGTGCGCTGGTTCCACAGCGGCGGGATCTTTGCAGCGCTGTCGGAAACGACAGGCGAGCTCATCGTCGAAGGTATGAAGGCGGCCAAGGCCGCCGGCGCCGTGACGTCGTTTGACCTCAACTTCCGGGCCAAGCTCTGGAACCTGTGGGGCGGGCAGGCCGTGGCTGTGTCTGTGATCAAGCGCATCGTGGAGAACGTAGATGTACTCGTCGGAAACGAGGAGGACCTGCAGATGGGCTTGGGCATCCCGGGGCCGGAAGTCGCCGCCAAGTCCAAGCTTGATCCCCAGGCTTTCTTCGGGATGATCGACAAGGTTCTCGCCCTGTACCCGCAGGTCAAGGTAGTGGCAACCACCCTGCGCGAGGTGCACTCGACGAACCGGCATAGCTGGGGCGCCGTCGCCTGGATCGACGGAAAAACCTTCGTTTCGCCTACCTGTGAGCTGGACGTGCTGGACCGCGTCGGCGGGGGCGACGGCTTCGCCGCCGGTCTCTTCTACGGGCTCCTATCTGGCGAACCGGAGCAGGAAGCCGTGAACCTGGGCTGGGCGCACGGGGCTCTGCTCACCACTTTCCCCGGCGACACGACGATGGCGACCCTGGACCAGGTGCGTGCGTTCGCCAAGGGCGGCTCGGCTCGCATCCAGCGCTAGAAAAACGGGTGCGGCGCACCTGCAAGGTGCGTTGCCCCTTTCAATAGGAGGAAACTCATGGTTCAAGCAGACATCGCCCTGATCGGCCTAGCCGTGATGGGCCAGAACCTGGTACTGAACATGGCCGACCACGGCTTTACCGTGGCCGTCTTCAACCGAACGACGTCGGTGGTGGATGAGTTCGTCAACGGTCCGGCCAAGGGCGCCAGCATCATCGGCGCCCACTCCCTGGAGGAGATGGTGGCGGTGCTGAAGCGGCCGCGGCGGGTGATGATGCTGGTCAAGGCCGGCCAACCGGTCGACGACTTTGTCGGCAAGCTGATCCCGCTCCTCGATCCGGGAGACATCATCATCGACGGCGGCAACTCGAACTACGAAGAGACCATCCGCCGCACGGCACTGGTCGAGTCGAAGGGATTGCTCTACATCGGCACCGGCGTTTCCGGTGGCGAAGAGGGCGCGCGGCATGGGCCGTCGATCATGCCCGGCGGCTCGCCGGCCGCCTGGCCCTACGTCAAGCCCATCTTCCAGGCTGTGGCAGCCAAGGTGCCCGAGGGCGACCCCAACGGCACGCCCTGCTGCGACTGGGTGGGCGAAAACGGCGCCGGCCACTTTGTCAAGATGGTGCACAACGGCATCGAGTACGGCGACATGCAGATCATCGCCGAGGCGTACCAGCTCATGAAAGAAGGCCTTGGCATGAGCAACGACGAGATGAGCGCCGTCCTCGGCCAGTGGAATAAGGGCGCGCTCGAATCGTACCTGATCGAGATCTCGCGCGACATCCTGGCCTACCGCGACGAGCAGGGCCAAGCCGTGGTGGACCTGATCCTGGACAGCGCCGGGCAAAAGGGCACCGGCAAGTGGACCGTCTCCTCGGCATTGGACCAGGGCACGCCTCTGACCCTGGTGGGCGAAGCGGTCTTCGCGCGTTTCCTGTCGTCGCTGGTGACGGAGCGTGCGGCAGCAGCCCAGGTGCTGGGCGGCCCGGGCGCGCGCTTCGGCGGCGACAAAGCCGCCTTCCTGGCCGATCTGGAGCAGGCCGTCTATGCCGCCAAGATCGCGTCCTACACCCAGGGCTACATGCTGATGCGCGCCGCGGCACAGGCCTATGGCTGGCACCTCAATCTGGGCGGGATCGCCCTGATGTGGCGGGGCGGCTGCATCATCCGCTCCGCCTTTCTCGGCAAGATCAAGGACGCCTTCGACGCCGATCCAGACCTGCCTAACCTGCTGATAGCGCCCTACTTCCGGCAGGCGATGGCCTCGGCCGATGCGGCATGGCGCCGCGTCGTGGCGAGCGCCGTGCAGCTGGGCGTGCCCGTCCCGGCGCTGTCGAGTGCGCTGGCATTCTACGACGGCTACCGCCACCGGCGCCTTCCTGCGAACCTGACCCAGGCCCAGCGCGACTACTTTGGCGCGCACACCTACGAGCGGGTCGACCGGCCGCGCGGCGAGTTCTTCCACACCAACTGGACCGGCCACGGGGGAGATGTGACGTCGCGCGCCTACCAGGCGTAGCGCGGTGGCGGCCCGAGTTCCGCGTCCCCAGGTCGTAGCGCTGCCCTGGCTGCATCTGCAGCCAGGGCGGCCGTTCTTTACGAGGCTCTTCCAGTGTGCTATTATCCGGTGGGAACGGAGGTGGGCCTCAGGAGGTCGAGATGCTGGAAAAGACGGATTTCTCCGGCCGGCAGGAGGGAGAGCGCATCGAGATATTCGTGCGCAGCCACCTTCTGTATCTCCTCTGGCGGCTCCTACCTCCCGCACTCCTCTTCGCTGCTGCGCTGGCGCTCGAGGTCGTGCTACTCGATCGGTTTCCGACCCTTTCCGGCGTATGGATATTTTCCAGCCTGTGGCTGGTCTTCCTGCCAGTCCTGTGGCTGGTTTGGCGCTTTGCCCTTTGGTACTATGACTACTTTATCGTCACCGACCGGCGCGTGATCGACTTTGTGAGAAGGCCATTCACCTCCGAGACGCGGAACGAGACGCAGCTCGGCCGCATACAGGATGCGCGGGTGGTCTTTCCCAACTCCGTGGCGCTGGCGCTCAACATCGGGCACGTGATCGTCCAAACGGCCGGCATGACCGGGCAGCTTGAGTTCCGCTACGCTCCACGTCCGCATTGGCTGCACGCCAGGCTGCTGGAGCTATCGGCATCACAGCAGGGACCACGCGCGGAATCGGGCTCCCTGGGCCAGTTGATAGGAGCTTTGCGCTCGGCGCTGGATGCGCCTCCGCCGGGCGCGACGACCGGCTCTGCACCCGGCACGTCAGATCCAGCGGCAAGGCGGCCTCCCTCCTCGCCCAGCCAGTCGCGCCGCCTTCGCGACCTGGTCTTCGTTCGCGTTGCGCCGGTAGCCCATCCCCGGACTTGGCGCAAGCACTGGCTCTTCCTGCTGAAGGCAGCTTTTCGGCCTGCCGTTGTTTTGGCACTGGCAATCGGGCTCCTGATCTTGGTCCCAAACCAAATGGCTCGCGTTGTTGCCATGGGCTTGCTTTTTGTCGGAGCCCTCTATCTAGCGTGGCAAACGTCAGACTGGTACAACGACGTCTATATCGTGACCGATGACCGGATCATCGACGTACGAGAAGGTGCCTTTCATCAAAGAGGACAGGCGAGAGGCTCGCTTGATCATGATCCAAGATGTGAACTACGACCAGCCCAACCTCGTCGCCCGCCTCTTCGGCTTCGGCGATGTGGTCGTTCAGACCGCAGGCCGGACCGGGGCATTCACGTTCAGCAGAGTGCCAAACCCACAGGAAGTGCAGCGCGAGATCTCCCAGCGCTGGGAGCAGGCGCGGCGGGCACCGCAGGCGCCGGTCAGTGCAGAGGCGGCACAGGACTTTGTCGGCCTGCTGGATCGCTATCACGATCTCAGGCACAGGAACCCCTGACTCGCTCGTGGGATGGCCGGGCTGGCCCGCCGGCCGCAGGCGGTGACCCCTTGGCGTTCGCTGGGGCAGTTTCGCTGTCCTTTCTGATACGCTCGTAGCCCTACCGGCGCTACCCCTCCTGCGCCTTGTCGGCTCCGCGACCATTTGGGTCTTCTTGCAGGAGGTGCTATACTACAGACGCGTTCTAGGCTGGCACAGTGCTCGTTCGGACCTGTGGCTCGAATGGCTATGACCCGATAGCCTACGGGGATCGCATCATGGACGTTGGAACGATCAGTCTACTTGCCCTCGCTGGCGTCGTGACCCTGGCAGCCGTCATTGTGGGTTACCGGACGCAGGGTTCCCTTGGCGCCATTCTGCTCGGTGTCGGCGCAGCTCTGGCTGCGGCCTTGGCCGTGGCAGGCGGGCTTGTAGGCCAGAGGCTTGCGGGCACAGTGGGCGCATTGGTTGGGTTGGCGGCAGGCGTCCTTCTGGGCTCGATCCTTCTCTGGCGCGCTGGAAACAGCATCGTCCGAGGCAAGGCCGGCCGTTTCACCGCATGGCTCTGGATTGCGATATGCGCTGTCTGTGCCGTGGGCTACGTGGCCGGCCGTTGGGTGGGGCTGCTCACCATCACCTTGCCGGCTATACTCATTTTCCTGATCAGCCTGCACCGCACGGCGGCCTATGTCCTTCCATTGCGGGACAAGGGCCAACGTCGTCAGGCATTCCGCTCCCTGCTCACCTTCACGATGGGAACCAACTATCCCTACTACTTCGTCAGGGATGGCAAGACTGAGCAGCGTGTGGCCGGCAATCCCTACAGCCAGTTCTTTGCCGGGCCTGGTATCGTGTTTGTCGATTGCGACCATGCGGCCTACCTTACCGACGGCGTGAAAGTGAAGGGGGTCCTCGAGTCTGGACTCAACTTCACCGGCATGTTCGACCGTGAACCGAAAGCAATTGATCTCAGACCACAGTTGTGCGCCTTTGACGTGAAGGCCATGACACAGGATGGCATGGTGGTGAAGAGTCGGGCCTTTGTCGCGTTCAGAGTCCACCCAGGCAGCCAGGCGGCTCCCGCTGGAACAAGCACGCGGCGAAAAGCGAGACTCGGAGAGCCGTTTCCGCTGCGTCGTCGCAGCATTCACCTGATTTCCACTCAGGAGCCCGCCGAGAAAGCGGTAGATGCGGACAAGGCGAGCGAGAGGTTCGACTGGTCGGCAGACCTTGTCCCCCAGATCGTCACCCGTACATTCCAGGATTGCATTAGCCACTACAGTCTGGATGAGTTGTGCTCTGCACTTGAGCCCCAGCGGTTCCCGTACCAGGAGATCGTCGCCAAGCTGGACAATGGGCTGCACGATCCACTACGGCGTATAGGCCTTGAGCTACTCGAGGCGTGGACCACCGAGCTTCTTCCTGAGGATAGCGCGATCACGGAAAGGCGGATTGCCAACTGGAGGACGGACTGGGAACGGCAAATCGTGTCGCTCATTAGCGGAGGCAAGGCCGAGTATGCGCGCCAGATGGAGCAGGCGCGCGCCGACGCCGAGCTCAGGATCCTTCTGCGCTTCGGCCAGGTGGCCCAGTCGAGCCACTTGGGGGACGCGGCCTCGCAGGCTGCTCTGACGCTGCGGTTTATCGACTGCCTGGGAGAGGTTGTCAGCGAGACGGAGGGCCAGTGGCCGCTGCCCAGCAACCTGCGCGAGTCTCTGCAGCAATTGCGAGGCGACATCCAAGAAGGGCTGCGCTAGGCGCGCCATCGGCAGGACAAGGTATCTAGACGAGCATGTTCAGTTTCGCACGCCTGCGACGTTTTCTGGGAAACCTACTGGGCATAAGCGTGCCCTTCCTCTTGGGCGCCTTCGTCCTTGCCATACTCACCCAGCTTGTGACCCACAGGGGCGCCCTGCCCGAGTCCCTCCTGAGTGTCGGATTCTGGTTGCTTGTCGCTCTCGCCATGATCCCCGTGATTGCGGCTATGGCGTTGGCGCTATGGATGGCTGCCCGCTTTGTGGCGACAGTCTACGGTTTGGAGGGAGCGGGCCAAGGGCTCGGCTTCATCCTCAACAGCCGGCTCGATCTCCGTGCCTTTGGCCCCTGGGCCAAGGTCGAGAAGGGACACCTGGCGGAGAAGGCAGACAGCATCCTGTCCAAGGTCGGTGGCCCGGGCCACCTGGTCATCTACAACGACAGCGCCGTCCTGATGGAAAAAGCCGGACGCCTTACCCGGGTAGAGGGGGTCTGGGACACGAAGCGACCGAAGAGAGCAGGGTGCTCCGAGGAAGAGAAGCCAGGGTTCCCCAGGCTCGATGCCTTTGAACGGATCTACGCGGTGGTCGATCTGCGGCCCAAGCGCTCGGTCCGGCGCGTGAGCGGGCTGACACGGGATGGAATCCGTGTCCACTGGGGCGTCGAGATCCAATACCAGATCGAGGGTAGCCAGACTCCTCCAACCGAGGCGATTCCCTACCCCATTTCGGAGGCACCGATCTTGTGCGCAGCCACCGGCAAATGGGTATGCCGCGATGGCGCGAACGGCGTCCTGGACTGGGAAGGCCGTCTTGACATGGAGGCAGACAGGCTACTCAGGACGATCGTGGCGGGTCGTCGCATGGATCAGCTCATCGGCCGCACGCCAGGCGAAAGCGGCACCGCGCGCGAAGAAGTGCAGGCCCTGCTGGAAAAGGAGCTGCGAGTAGTGGCCCCTGAGCTGGGTGCCCGCATCCTCAGGGTCAAGCTCGACAACCTGGAGGTGGATGACGCCGTCGGCCGACAATGGATCGGGGCATGGAGTGCCCGCTGGCAGAGGTGGTCGATGGACTGGCTGGCCCAGGCTGACGCCTCCCGGATCTACGAATACGAGACGGCCAAGGCCGAGGCGCAGATGCAGATGATCTTGCAGCTGACGCGGGCGATACAGAGCCAGATCGCCAACCGGGCTATCCCCGCCCAGGCCATGCCACAGATCGTCCTGATGCGCCTCTTTTCTGTGCTGGACCGTGCGGACTTTGCTCCTTCCTCTCGCGTGTTCTTTCCGACCGAGACCATACGCGCTCTGGAAGGCATTCAGCACACACTCGGCCTAGGCGGCCAGGAGCCGGCCGCCGTTGTCCTCCTGACTGTGCCCGCTTCGTCCGTCCCTGCGGGTGGCTCGATTGACCTCGAAGTCTCTGTCAGCGATGCCCGCGGAGACCCGATGCCGGATGGTACGCTCGTGCACCTTGACGCCACCCTGGGCAACATTGTGCCAGGTTCGGCCTTTACGACGCGCGGCCGGGCGCTGGTCACCTTCACAGCAGGCAGCCAGTTGGGCGAGGCCACCATCACGGCACGGACTGGCTCCGGATCGCATTCCGTCACGATCACCGTTGTGTAGAGAGACGCGGCGTATTCGGGCCGCATAGGTTCGAACGGGGAGGCGATAGCATGCACTGCATACCGCGCGAGCTCTGGCCCTCATCTCTGTTGTGGCTGGACGACGGAGGGCCGTACGTAGACAGGGTCAAGGGAGAATGCACCCAAGCGGCGTGCCCTCTCAGCCTGACCAGCCTGGAGGCGTGGAAAAACCGTGCCGATACCCTGCTCGCCCAGGGAAAGGACAACTGCTGCGCGCTCATCCTGGTCTTTCTATCCGACCAGTACCGCGCGCTGGACATGCCGGGCAAAGCGCTGGAATGCAGCCAAGATGCCGAATGCTACCTCACCCAATGGAACCGCCCCGAGCACCGGCACAACCATGCCATCGTCCACTACTCGTTGGGGCTGATCTACCAGGATATGGGCTCGGAAATGGATGCGCAGACGCACTTCGAAGAGGCGTTGGCGATCCTACAAGCCACCAAGGTCCAGTGGCTCTTGTTGAACGACGTGACCTGGCAGAAGCACTGTGATGAGGCGATGCGCTGGATTCGGCAGGCGATGAAACGCCTCTTCACGGAACCCCCGCAAAGCCCCGCTTCTGAGCCGCAGGTCGCAGTACCGGTCATGGGGCGCATCGCAGCCGGTGAGCCTATGCTGGCGAGTGAGCAGTTCGAGGAGTGGATCCGGGTCGGCGTGAGCCGGGCAAGGCGGGTGAGCTTTGCGCTGCGGGTGCGCGGCGAGAGCATGATCGACGACGGCATCCTGCCCGGCTCCCTGGTCCTCGTCGAGCAGAACGAGTCGCCCCCACCCAACGGGACCACCGTCGCCATCTTTGTAGAGCGCCGTGAGGCAGAAGCCACGCTGAAGAAATTCTACCAGGAAGACGATCACATTCGCCTGGAGCCGGCAAATGCATCCGAGCCGTTAAGGATTCTGAAGGCCGACTCGGCGCCCGAGGATCCAATCCGTGCGTGGTACGCGGGTAGGAACCCGGGCCGGAAGGTCGAATTCTACCCGGTGGTGGGAGCCAGGATCGTGGGCTGGGTGCGCGGCGTGTTGCCGGGCTGACCTCCGGATCACATTGCGAGCGCTCTGCTAGGACGGCCCCCTACCTGTCGAGACCCCTACCATATAGCGCTATGGCTCGTCGGCAGCGGCGGGGCTGGCGAGATCCTCCAACTGCTTTGACATCGTTGTATCTCTTCCGACATAGCCGAGTTTCTCATACATCGCTCTGGCTGGAGTATTGTGTCCGAATACGTGCAGCGATACGGTCAGAATCCCCATTTCGCGCGCTTTTCCCTCCATAGCCTTGAATGCTTGCGAACCATAGCCATGCCGCCGGTACGCATCATAGATCTGTATGTCCACGACAAACAACTGGCGTTTCCCCTCTTCCTCCTCAACCAGAAACCAGAGGCCGCCCACTTTGGCGTTCTTGGCGGCTTCCTCTACAGAGTAGAAGAAATGACTCGGAGTAGCCAAGCCGGCAGGCAGAAACTGGCTGCGCAGCAGCCTTATGTTCCTATCGGCTTCCTCCGCTCGCCAGGCGCCCGCCTGCACCTGGCCCTGAGCCTGATCTCGCATGGAGATCACCATGAAGTCTTCGAACTCCTCCTCGGTCATGGGGACAAGTCGCACCATTTCGCTTTCTCCATTCTGCCAAAGACTCGCTTTTTGTCTCGCGCCCAATGTTCCAGCACACGCGCTCAAGCCAACGGTCGCTCTTGCCCACAGTGCTGCGGAACCGTAGGCCAGCCTGAGCCCTCCTCGCCTTTCCCCTTCGAGACCTAGAGCATCCTGTCGGCGAGCGCAGCTTTTACCGCTTCGCTGGCGTTGAACACCCCGCGCACCTGCACCGACTCAATGACCTCCATGGCCAGGTCAACCGGTATATCCTTAGCCAGTGTTACTATGCCGATTGCTTTGATGCTCAGCCTTTCCTTCCTGGCCCGAAAACGCTCCAGATCGACGTGGTCATAAATCAATACTCCAATGACATAGGAATGGCGCGTAACGTTCTGCTGGATCTCGTAGCTGTGCTTGTCCAGCAGATTGCGGATGGCAGTGCGGATGAAATCCGTCCGGTTGGTATAGACACCTTCCTGCACCAGCAAGTCCACCTTGCCCAGATCCACCACGTTCATGTTAATGGTGATCTTCTCGCTATCTGGCATTTCTCCCTCCTTTACCATCTGCATGGATGGTAGACAGATTGTGTTGAGCGCATTATGCAGAGGAAAGCGCCTCCTGTCAAATCAGTACCATCCCAAGACCATCTATAGGGATGTCAAAGGGATGGGACTCACGTGACCCGAACTGGACTGCTCACACCGGCTGCCAAACTGGGAGAGACAAGCTGCCGAAGCCGCCCCTGGTGAACTGCCAATCGCTTATCGGCCAAGATGTCATTGCCTTTGTGATTACCCACAAGTGGTGTGAGGGTTGAAAACTCCGTCCAACGCAGTATGCTTGGGAGTGCAAACCACCAAACGACTGCGGAGGACGGAGCGATGTGTAGCATACTCGAAGGTGAGGCAATTGGCAAGCTTCCGGTGGCAGAATTGCAGGCGGACCTGGATCTGTTCCTGCAGCCGGTCTTGCGGCGTTTGCCGGAGCAGCGCCTGCGGTCTGTTGCGAAGCTGGCCGTGCAAGGGATTCTGGGCAGCCAGTCGCCTCTGCTGACCCAGATGGCACGGGGGTGGGGCGCGAGGGAGAGACGATTTGGCCCACGGCCAAGAGGTTCTACCGGTTTGTGTGGAACGAGCGCTTCAGCCATCGGGACTTGCTGAAGGGGTTGTATGGCATGGCGCAACGGACCGTGGCAGAGCACAACCCATCGTGCCTGGTGGTTGCCCTGGACAGTGAACTTTGAGAAGCCGTACACCGAGAAGCTGGAAGGCGTTTCCACGGTCATGAAGAGCACACCGCCCCCGCCGAAGGGGCAAAGGAAGCGGCTGACCCCCGGCTATCCGGCCATCACCGCCACCGTAGTCAACCTCCCCGAACCGGTGTTGACCTACGCCAACTGGTTCTCCTACGTGACGGCTGATTTCGTGAGTGAGAATCGAGAGATCTACCACGCGATTCGCACCACCCGCGCCTTGTTTCCTCACACCAAGCTACGCTTCGTCGGGGATGCGGGACTGGATGACCAGAAGATCTTCCACCAGATAGACCTGGTGCACGCTGACTTCACCATTCGCGCTTCCCACAATCGCACCGTCGAGGTCTACAATGACCGGCTCGACCGTTGGGAGGAGGAGCTGTTGCACGATTTGACGGCTTCTGTGCCGCTACCCCTCAAGTTCCGCGTCGCTTTTACCCACGCTCGCAAGGTGCGACACGTCCATATCCAACTGGGCTGGCTGATGATTCGCCTCCCTGACACCCACCAGGTCCTCTGGGCGCTGGTCGCCCACGACCCGGACTACGACCGCGATCTCGTCCTGCTCACCAACATCCCTGTCCCTACTGCTGCACAAGCCCAAGCCGTGTACACCGAGTGGCGCTACCGGCCCCAGATCGAACACACCTATCGCTTTGACCAAGAAGATGGGCTGGATGTCGAAGACATGCGGGTGCAGACCCTCGAACGGATGCGCCGCGTCTTCGCCTTGGTTCTCATGGCTGCCCTGTTCGTCTATCATGTCGCTCACGCCTGGCCCCACCACATGGTCCTCTGGCTTCGCCGCCTCGGTGGTAAACTGGGCCTCTCCTTCGATCTGGATGGTCCCTATGTCCTGCTAACCGGGATCGGTGCCGTATTCCTCGCCGCGGCTACGCTCGCTTTCGCCGCTCAACACCCCTTCCCCAGAGCGCGAGGGACTTGTGGGTAATCACCAAGCGCCTGATCACCAGCAGCCCTCCTTTGTCGCAAATCAGTGCGGCGGTTCCACCGGAGACGAAGGTCTTGACAGGAGCCCAGCAGGAGAGTCGACCTGGGCCAGACGCAAGGCGCCAGAAGCCTCTTGTACACGGGACCCTGAGGCGAAAAAGCGGGACAGTCTACAGCGGGCATGGACCATGCCAGATCGGCTTGACCGACCTGCAAGAAATGCCAGGTACCCCGGGGGGGTGTTGCACAAAAAACCGCACAATGGAGTATGGGTAGTCCCTGCTGCCCACAGAATCGATCAGCCCTTCGTCGAGGACGCCAGTCAGGGCGGTTATGGTGTCACCGGCCCGTAACGTGTCATCTGGGCCCAGGTCGGGGATCACCGCCGGGTTCTGACGGGTGGAACCATCGTCCAGGATCAGGATGCGACGGGCATTGTATTCGACCGTATCGCCTAGCTCGTTACCATCCGTCGGGTCATACAACCGGCCGGCAGCCGACAGCGTGACCTGCCCGTAGCGGCCCTGGAAGTAGTTCTGGCTGACCGTCAGCGTCTGGAGCAGCGTCACCAGCATACCCTCGTAACGCTCCAGATCACCGTTGTTGGCCTCTGGTAAGGCGGTGCTGATCGGCGCGACTGGAAGACCGGCGGCACATAAGATCAGGCTGGAGACAGCTTTGATCTCAGTCAGACCGTTGTACTCGCCCGCAGTGCTCGTGACACGTACGAGATCGCCGTTGCCCACATCCAGGCCACCGGGTTGGTAGACGAAAACGCCATCGGCCGTGAGCGGGTCGTTGTCTCCCGTAGCAGCTTGCAGAAAGTAGCCATTCAAGCCCTGCGCACCTTGGAAATCGCCTACCACCGCCCCTTCCGTGGTCACGGTTGTTCCGTTCAACGGGCTGACCGCACCGGCGCCCTGGATGTCGAAGATGGGCGTAAACGGCTCACCGCAGCCGGCCGGTCGTGCCGATGGGGAAGCTGCCTGTCCTGACAGGCTGGGCAGGATCAACAGAGCGCCAAGCAACAGGACAATCAGGCAGAGCCGCATGGTAGCTAGGTGTCCTTCTCCGCGCGCCGCGCTGGTGGTGGCCTGCCCCCAGAGCAGGCCAATTCAACGTCTGTGCAACGCTCCCAAGAACTGGAGGAGACATGCAGATTGCCGGCAAGTCACGACCAGCCGCCCAGATAGGCTGGGTGTGGCCATCAAAGGTGTTCTGGTGCTGGTCGGCGGCGGGGTCGGGGAGCGCAACAGGCTCAAACGCATGACGTTGCCTTTGATGTCGCGCATCCAGCCGGATGGCTTGATCGCGCCAAAGTTCAGCCACTGCGCTGCCTGTCCTTTGATCTGAATATTCCGAAACGGATTCACATTACCCAAGTGCGTCTCCGAGTAGTTGATCGGCAGAGCCGACTCAGTCTATTTTGCGTCCCGCACCAGCCTGGCATAGTTGTTGATGCGGATGGCGTCTCCTTGCGGCCCGAATCCATCTGGGTTATCCAACGGATCACCCGCTTTTGGATCACTGCGCTGAGCGCCAGCGCCGTGGACATCCATCCAGATGCCGAACATCTTGCCCATCGCCCGCCCGAAGGGGATGTATACCGCCTGTTCGCCGGCGTTTCTCGCCGAGCCGAGGTGGGTCGTGGATGACCAGTAGTAGGCGTAGTCGTCCTGACCGACTTCATTCGTGATTTTGGTTGCATTGAACACTGGGTCAAGCGCTGGCGAGTTGGTCACCGCCGGAGCGCGGGTGTAATCCACGATACTCTGCAATTCCTTGGCATTTGGAAGCCGCCAGTCGTTGTAACCAAGATAGTTCTCAGCATTCTTTTCTTGCACCCAGGCGAGTGCCTGCTCCCAATCCATCCCGACGCCGCTGTCATCTTGAGACCACATGAGCAGGGTCGCCTCGTCTGTTACCGTGCCGTTGCCGTTGTCCTTGAAACTGTTGACGCCATAGGCGGGATTCCCCCGGACATAGCGCACATAAAAGTTCGCCTCTGTCCACTGACCGTAAGAGATCGCTGGCGGGTACCCCTTGATGCGGCCGTCTGCAAAGTTCACGCCGAACATGGTTTGCAGCACAAGGAAGGTTTTGCCCACGTATAGGGTTGAGGTGGCAAATTGGGCATCGATGATCCGCTCGCCCGAATCAATATCGCCGTAGCCAAACTTGAAGTAGCGCGTATCAATAAACGGCGTCAGACGCGTCGAATCGGTGTCATCCAACCGCGGGTCCACCCCGCTGAAGTTGATCAGTGAGTACAGTTCTTTGATGGTGGGTAGTCGCCAATCGCTGTAACCGCCCACCGTCACGTTGCTCGTGCTTGCCACGGCCTCGGCCAGGGTGAGTTTGTCGGCCTCGCTAATTGTGCCGTCGCCATTGAGATCGGGAGACTGCGTCCACATCAGCCCGGTGACCAGATCGCTGACGGTCCCGTCGCCGTTGTCTTGATAGCTGGGGGCGTTGCCAGTGAACTGAGCATCCTGACCATAGAAAGCATCCCCTTCGACCGGGGCGGCAATTTCCTCGCCGTTACTGCTCCAGAACGTGTGCTGACCGGTGCCGATGATGGGGTAGGAGCCAACCGTCGCCGGGGCGCGCTCGACAGCCAGTATCATCACAACCCGGCTTTGGTAGACTGCCCAAAGTGTGAGCACGCCGAGCACTGCTACCAAGAATAGCCCCAAACCAATTCTTCCTGCAATGGCCATCATTCGTTTCATATCATCTCTTTTGTTCTGCGTTTTGAATGCCGCCTAACAATGAACGACTGGCTATTCGGTTCATCAACAGAGTTTTTACAACTTCTGGATGTCAGTCAATTGTTCGTACGAGACGCACATAATTGAGAACTCTTTCTTCTCCTTCGCCGCTCCCTAATATCTTGGCGTCAAAACGCACTGCACCGGCACCATGAAGGTCTTCGCCGTTTCCATCTTCTGCCCGTCCAAAAGCCACATACCATGCATAAGCATAAATACCATTTGCTTTGGGAATAGCCGATGTACTCGTCCAATAGTATGGATAGTCAGCCTTTCCACCATCGTTTGTGATAGCGGTACAACTGAATAGCGGATTTATTGCCGGTCCTACATTGGCTGAGTTTGTTGCACCCGGAGAACGTGTGTAATCCACAAGGCTTTGAAGTTCTTTTGTATTGGGCAAACGCCAATCGTTGTGTCCAAGGTAATTTGCTTTGTTCTGCATTTGAACATAAGCCAGCGCGTGTTCCCAATCGATCCCTGAACCATTGTCGGTTTGCTGCCACATCAAACCGGTAGCCAAATCAGAAATAGTTCCGTTGCCATTATCTTGAAATAGATTTACACCATAGGCAAGATTGCCTCTTACAAAACGAACGAAGTGCTTTGGTCCGGCGCTAATGTTGTACGCCTTAATGTGTCCTGTGCCAAGATTTACACCGAAGGCAAGTTCTGCACCGGGAGTCTTTTCGCTCGTATTGCCCATTACTCCTGTATATTTATCGCTGCTCCAAAAAATGGCATGGCTCAGATCTTCCTCACTGCTGTAATTGATAGAAAAATAGCCCGTATCGATATAAGGCCAGCCGGTACTTCCATTCCATAGAGAGTAGAGTTCCTTTATGGTTGGAAGTCGCCAGTCGTTGTAACCGCCGTAGTCTTGTTTGTCCAGATGATCAACTAAAGCTTGAGCTTCAGCCCAGTAATAAATCCCATGGTCATAGCTTTGCTGCCAAGTCAGCCCGGTAACATTGTCCTTAACCGTTAGCCCATCGCCGCTTATGGTGTAGGAAGGTTGAACACCTGAATACTGTGCATCCTGACCATAGAAAGCATCACCTTCAACAGGGGCGGCAATTTCCTCGCCGTTACTGTTCCAAAACGTATTCTGGCCTGTATCAACGATGGGGTACGATCCCACTGTCGCCGGCGCGCTCGACAGCCGACATCGTAACAACCCGGTTTTGGCAAGCAACGAGAATTGCGATTACACCGAGCGCCAGGATCGAAAGAATAGACATTCCGATTTTTCCCGCAACAGCCATTATTCGTTTCATGTCATCTCCATTGATCTGTAAATCATCTTGTTTTTCATTAGTCCGGTTTCTTTTTCCCCCTTGTAATAGTATAACATATACAAGGCATATATTATACGTTGTACGCAAAACAGGTCAGGTGTTATTCACGCCCCGATAAGGATATATCATCATGCCACGAGCTAAAAAGACCGCTGCGCAACTTGAAGCCACTCGCGAGAAAACTCTCGATGCCGCCCTCTCTATTTTGCAGGTTCGAGGATATGAAGCCATCACATCACGTGCCATTGCTGGAGATTTGGTGATCGCGCACATGTCGCTATTTGCCTACTTTGAGAATCATGCAGCGATCTTACAAGCTCTGCGTGAGCGTGAATTGTCCAAGTGGCGGGCACAGGAACAAGGCTTTGTGCAGCGTGCCAAAGCAAGCATCCTGAACAACTTCTGAACATCTTTCTGTTATCCTATGACTGCACTGCAAGAAGGTAATGCTCTGGCGACCTGTGGTAGAGCAGTGACCCAGAAGCACTGACTTAGACGGTGCTGTCCCTGAGACTCGTCTTCATGAGGGCGAGAGTGGGGCGCTGGCCCTGTCCAACTCGCTGATTCGGAGTTCTTGCAGAGGAGTCATGAAGCCGAAGGCTTCCGGGTGGTTATCGCCGCCAACGGACGCGAAGCCCTCTACGCCGCCCGCGCCGAAAAGCCCGACCCGAATCCGGCTACCTGCAGGTGACCGTCTCGCCCGATGGCGTGACCGTGGACTACATCCGCTCGTTCCTGCCACAGGATGAAAACGCGTCCCAACAGAATGGGATGGTCGATTATTCATACACAATCAAATAGCTCACGCTGCGCGCATGAGCTACCTTGGGCACTTGTTACAAATCCAATCTGAAAGCCATCTATGAAAGATTCACGAACACCGCCACGATAAACAGGAGCACAGCAACTGTTGCACGGACAAAGGACAGGCTCACAATCGGCTTGACCGGGAAGGCCTGCGTTTTCTCCAGCGCAGCCCATTTGTGGATATCGCTCCCATTCCCGGCAATCTCGACTGCCATCTTCAGCATATCCCTGCGGACCTGCAAGCGCGTGCTAGACAGCTTTGCCTGAAGTGCTGTCAAACAAGTCAGCCAAATCGCCCCACCGAGCTGCTGAATCAGTGCTGATCCGCTCTACCATTTTTTCAAAAGCATCCCACATGCTCTCCGTAATCAACTCGTAAGAATGTCCCCAGAAATAGAAGACGCCGCCTTTGCGGGCCTTTTCATAGCGCAGCCACAAATCAGGGGCAAGAAAATGGCAGCTGGGATGGAAAGCCATCGGGTTTTCCGGAGGATAGGGCTGCTCCACGTTATGAGTTGTGCGCGCGTAGCGATGGCCTGCTTCACGAACCAATTCCATAATCACTTCGCTGTATGTGCCAAACGGATATGCAAAACCCATTACGGGTTGCCCGAAAA
Organism: uncultured Chloroflexia bacterium; assembly: GCA_963701775.1. GTDB lineage: Bacteria > Chloroflexota > Anaerolineae > JAAYZQ01 > JAAYZQ01 > DAOQVR01. The sequence goes on along the minus strand of CAVPBH010000004.1, from coordinate 13,286 downwards.
ACTGTTGTAGCTGTTCACGCCCTTCCACAATCTCATGTCGAGCTGTCTCCACGGGTATTTGTTCGAGATTGGGATGCGTCAAGCTGTGATTGGCAATTGTGAAACCGGCGTATATCTGTCGCATAGCACTCCAACTGAGCCGGGTGACCTGGACCCCTTTGTAAGTCCATACCGGGTTTCGATGAGGTTCATGCAGACCGGCATTCAGATTGAAGGTGGCTTTGGCCCCATTTCGGCGGAAAACATCCGCCAAGCGTGCATCGGTTGTTAAGCCATCGTCCCAACACTGTACTACCGTCATAACATCAGTCATTTTGCGTGGCTCCTGCTAAAGCTGGCTAACGAATTATGGATTGATGCGGCGGAAAGCGAGCAACCTGGATGGCTTCAAGCTCGACAACCTTATACTCGTTCTCGCATGGTCTCCCACAACTCTCTCCGCAACAACGAGAAGAGCACCTGGTCGTTGTACATTCCCTCTCGACAATAATACTCCCGCAGCACCCCTTCCCGTTGAAACCCCAGCTTTTCTAACACACGCATTGACCGCTGGTTCTCTGTATGCGTCGTGGCCTCTACCCGATTGAGCTCCATCACGTCGAACCCATATCGCAGCAAAGCGCGCAACGCCTCCGGCATCAATCCTTGCCCCCAGTAATCCGGCCAGAGATCGTACCCCATCTCTGCCCAGTGGTGCTGTTTGTTCCAGCGGCAGAATCCACAGGTCCCGATCAACTCCTGATCTCTCTTGGACTCAATCCCCCACCATTTGAATGTGGGCATCTCCTCGGGAGTCTGAAGCGGCCGCAGCCATTCCTCCGCCTCCTCCCGACTTCTCAGTGGTTCCTCATCCCTCATGTAGTGAGTAACCACCGAGCTACCCCATTCCCGAAAGATGAAGTCAGCATCCTCCATCCGCAGGGATCTGAGAATCAACCGCTCCGTTCTCAGTCGTGGATCCGCTCGGTCCCTATCTTCTCCAGCCATCGAACCTCCGCACACCTGTCTACGCCGAAGCTGAAAGAGGCCACCCAACCGCTCGGCTCAGGCGCAGCGACGCGGCCGCTGTCGCCTACATCCGGTGTCGGGCCCACCCGCTCTGGGGAGCAAGCCCCCGCCGCCCACAAGCCGCCCGCTCCCTCTCCCGCCTATCCCTCCACTCGATAGAAGTCGCAGCCGGAGGCGCGGCACCGCAGAGCCTTTCCATCGGCGATCCAGTCGAACGCGTAGGTCTCCGGCGACGTTTCGCCCCCGCGGCGAAAGCGGCCGCCGCCAAGATCTGTCAGCGGCTGCTCGCCGTAGCCCGACCACATCTGGCACCATAGCTGTCCGCGGCGGGCGAAGATCCGGAAGTTCGTCACTAGCGAGCCGAACGATCGGTAGTGGCCGACGTAGGCGTTCCACTCTGCGGGAAGCTGCGTCCTATCGGGTGCCGGCTGCGCATCCCGAGCGTAGACGTCGCCGAGCTGGACGGCCTCGAACACCCGGCCGGCCTCATCGCGCGAGAAGGAGAGCATCCCGCGATCGAGCCCCACCGCGGGGCAGATGAAGCTGTCTCCCCACAGGAGCTTGAGGAGGGCGCTCGTGCCTGGGGCCGAGAGGCGTAGGTCGCCGTCTTCCTCGGAGATCGTGAAGGAGCGGTCGATGGACGTATACGTTCCGACATAGTCTTTCGCGCGCTCGCTGAGGCGCTCTTCGAACAGAGATTTGAACGCAGGTGCAGAAGGCAGTTCGCGGCCTTCGGCGGTGGCGATCAGCGCGTCCAGACTCCACCGCGCCTCCGTCCAGGCGACGTCAAAGCTGTTGCAGAAGAGAACGACACCGACGCCGGCCTCGATGTCGCCGTACATGATGGCTTCGAACCCGAGGTTCTCCCCGCCGCCGATGACTCGCCGATGCCCGCCGACGGCGTCCGACTGCTCGACCAACACACCGTAGCCCTGCGTCGTCCCCTCGAAGAACCCCTCGAACGGGGCGTGCGGGCGGAGCATCTCTCCGAACGACTCGTCGGAAAGGAAGGCCGCTCCGTCGTCAGCGCGCCCGCCGCGAAGGAGCATCCGAAGGAATCTGGCGAGGTCGGTTGCCGTCGTCACTACGCTCGCGCACCCCTGGCTGACGCGATAGCGGTTGACCACGGCCTGCTTCTCCGGCCGCGGCACGGGGTGGTCGTCAACGCTCGAGTACTTGTGTCCGTCGGCGAGCCGGGGATAGAGCTCCCAGAAGACCTCGCCCCACGTTTCGTCCATTCCGAGAGGCGCGAAGACCAGCTCGCGCAGGGCGGCATCGAAGCTCAACCCCGTCACCGTCTGGATCACGCACTGGAGCACGTTGTAGCCAACGTTGGAGTACGAGAAACCGGCTCCAGGTTCAAAGCCCAGCTCCGTCTCGCGCAGCATCCAGACCTGCGCCCAGCTCGACGGGTACGAGTCCATCATCATCACGAGCCCTGCCGTGTGCGTGAGAAGGTGATGCAGCGTAATCGGCGTCGAAAACCTTGATCCCACCCTGAACCACGCAAGGTAGTCGGTCACCGGGGCCGAGAGGTCGAGTCGCCCCTGCTCGACGAGCCGCAGGCAGGCCGCGGCGCCGAAGTGCTTGGTGATCGACCCGATCTGGAAGAGAGTTCGATCCGTTACCGGGTCGCCGCGATCGGCATTGGCTACTCCGTATGTTCTCGTCGCCACCAGTCCGTCGCGCGTTGTGAGAGCCAACGACAGGCCGGGGCCGAACCCCTGGCGGTGGCGCTCGGCCAGCATCCGGTCGATCGCGTCTACAGCTACAGGGGTTGCATCTGTTCGTAGAATAGCGTTCATCGCTCACCAGTTCCCCAAAAGTCTTAACAAGCCGGCAGCGAGATTGGTGGAGCACGCTAACGGTGCCGAGTTAGCCGCCGCCCTTTTGCGCCATAACGAACAGGTGCGCCGCGCCAGGCGAATCTGTTCCTCAGCGAAATCCGCGCCCGTGACATCGAAGTACCCGCTCAAGTACCTGGTGACCGGCACACCCGCCCCGCAGCCAGCGTCGAGGACCTGCGCCCCTCTGGGCAGCCGCTCCACCAGATCCTGGAGCAGCCGAACATCTTCCGAGTCCTCGCTCCGCGTCGCAAGGTACCTGGCAGCAATTGCATTGTACCCTTCTCTGACAATTGCCTTGCCTTCCATGCCGGTCTACCCTGTATGAAGGCCCAAGCCGCGGCATCGACGACGGACCTCGATGTGCTTGCCGGACGCGGGCTTCAGTCCACCTTGTCCCCGCGCAAACAGAGCCTGATGAGTCGTCCAGCCGGCCCCGCCTTCAGGCAGCGCCTGCAACACGAGGGGTGTCTTGTCCAGGAGCTCCCGCAGGATCGACCGCCCGACGGCATCCACCCCCCACTTGCACTCCCCCAGCAGGATGGCCTTCTCCGGTTGACGGCCACCACATCCATCTGCGCGTCCTGCGCCCGGTGGCTACCCACGACTTCGGGAACGAAAGGCAGCCTGTCAGCCCGCATGGTTGGGGATCGGCAGCGTTCTGGATCGGCTTTCCGGTTTTGGCGATAGGGTGCTGCCTTGCAGTGGCTGCCAGGCCGGCTCGAATTGCCAGCCGGGGCTGTCGGTCAGTTGACGTAGGTCCGTGCCATCCGCACTCATGACAAAGATGTCAAAACCACCGCGCGGCGATCCTGAAATGAACGCGATCTGCGTACCGTCCGGCGACCAGGCGGGCTGCCAATCGCTGGCCAGGTTATTCGTGAGACGCCTCGGATTTGAGCCGTCTACATTCATGAGGTAGATCTCGTCGTTCCCATCCCGGTCTGATACAAAGGCAATGGTCCGGCCATCCGGGGACAACGAAGGCATGGAATTCGTGGACTCCAGGGGCGTCAGCCGCTGCGGATTGCCCCCGTCCGCGTCCATGATATAGACCTGGTTGCCGCCGTCCCGGTCCGAGGTGAAGATTAGCTTCGAGCCATCGGGCGACCACGAATATGCTACATCGTTGGCTTCATTCTGAGTCAGGATTCTGAGCCCGCTGCCGTCGGTGTTGATGACGGCGATTTCGGTATGCTTCATTTCACAGGTTGGGCGCGGGTTTGGCTCAATGGTGAAGGCGATTCTTTGACCATCCGGTGACCAGACAGGGCCGAAACTGCAAATCGTCTCGCCCTCGCTCGCGGTCAACTGGCGCGGATTGCTGCCATCCGCGGCCATGAGCATGATCGCCCAGGACTGCATGCTGAAATGGGTATAGTAGGCGATCTGGGTGCCGTCTGGAGACCAGGAAGGGAAGTAGTTTTCATTCCGGCCACTGGTCAGCGGTAACCAATCGCCGATAGCGACGGCCTCCTGAGTCTGCGTTGCCGGGGCAGGCATCAGGTAGATCTGCGGCCTGCCGCTGTGGTCTGAAACAAAGGCAATTCTCGTCGCGGGAACCCTGAACCAGTCCGGCCAGTAATCTGCGCCCCGATTGCGGGTCAGGTTTTGCGGCTGGCTGCCATCCGGGTCCATCATGTAGATCTCGAAATTCCCGTCCCGGTCGGTTTGAAAGACGATTTTGCTTCCGTCCGGCGACCACGTGGGGTCCTCGTCCACAACCCGCGGGGTGTTGGTGAGATTGAGCAGGTTGCTGCCATCGGCATCTACCGTGTAAATGTCCTGCCGGACCGACGGCCAATCTGCGGCAAAGAAGGCGATCTGCAAACCGTCGGGAGACCAATCTGGAAGGTAATCGTTCAGGCCGGTATCCACGACCTTGCGGATGTCGCTGCCCTCGGCGTTCATGACAAAGATGTCCCGGTTGCCCTCACGATTGGACGAGAAGGCGATCTGCGTCCCGTCCGGCGACCAGTCCGGGGCGTCGTTGCTAAAGTCATCCACCAGCAGCGGCTGCGGCTCGCCGCCATCCACGCCGATCCGGAAGATCCCGGCTTTCTCGGAGCCGATCTCACCGGCGGCAAAGATAAGCGATGTCCCGTCCGGTGACCAGTGGGCATTCCACTCGGCGCCCGGCAGATCGGTCAAGCGGCGCGGGTTACTGCCGTCGGCGTTCATCACATACAGGTTATAGTTGCAGTTCGGGAAGCAGGCGCGCGGGCGCGGGTCGTCACGGTCCGATTCAAAGATGATCAGCCTGCCGTCGGGCGACCAGGCTGGGGAATAGTCGTCGGTGTCGTTGTCGGTCAAAGGGCGCTGGTCGCTGCCATCTGGGTTCATGACATAGATCTCGGCATCGCCGTCGCGCTCTGAGTAAAAGACGATCAAGCCTTTGAGCGGTTGTGTCGGTGAAGGGGACAGTGGGGGCGTAGAGGCTGGCGAAGGCTGAGATGTCTTGGTTGGTGGGATCTGCGTCACGGTCGGCAGGAGTGGTGTGGGGGTCATGGGAAGCGGTGTGAGGGTGGGAGTGAGCTGTGCCGGTGTGTTGGTCGGCGGGATCGGTGTTGTCTCTGGGAGAACCGGCGTGGCCGTTGCTCCGTGCCCGCAGCCTGCAAGCAGTATGACTCCAACAACAAGGACTAGAAAAAGCACCGACCGTGTCTTCGTCCCTGCCACCTCCTCCGCTCCCCTTCCAAGTAACCCAGCGTGGCTGCCGGGCGTTCACGGCGTCAAAACTGGCGATCACTCACCTTCGCCAAGGTAGACGTAGACCCGGCCCGTATCATCGTCATAGCCGCAGGCCCCGACGACAAGGTCGGCATGACCCTTCCCGTTCATCCCCTGCCGTGCCTTCGCCGGTCGCGGAGAGGATAGGAGTAATGCTCAACCCACGGGCGCTCCCAGGGTAGACGTACACCCGACCTGTGGATTCGTTGTACTGGAAGGCTCCCACAATGACGTCGTCATAGCCGTCTCCATCTGTAGACCCTCGTATCTTGAAAGGCTAACATGTAACCAATGCTCTGAGTAGTTCTTTCACTTCTTGCTCCTGCAGGTATGGCGGGGGAAACTGCTTCTCCAGCATGAGCGTTGTGAACCCGTGGACAGAGCTCCAGAGCTTGATGGCAAGGCTATCCACCCTGCCGGGGGGCAATTGCCCTTTGTCTTGGCAAAAGGCGATAATCTCTTCAAAAAGGGCGATGCTTCTTCCGGATATTTCCACGTAAGCGGGGTGATTGCGCTCTTCTTCCAGCGCGCCGGAGAACATCAGTTTGAAGCGGCCGGGGTCGTCCAACGCAAATTGCAGGTAGGCCCCGGCAATTTCGATGATGAGTTCTGCCGGGGCATGTTTGAATTTCTCGAATGTTTCCAGCAAAACCTGGTGAAATCGTTCATGCCCGGCAGTCGAGATGGCGGCGAGTAGGGTTTGCCTATCGGGGAAATGGTTGTAGGGGGCAGCATGGCTGACGCCGATCCGTCTGGCGACGTTGCGCAGACTCAGCCCTTCGACCCCCTTTTCCGCGAGGATCTCCAGCCCGGCTGAGATCAACGCTTCTTTGAGGTTTCCATGGTGGTATTTTTTCGATGCCACGGGCATATCATACCGCAAATGTTGACAATGTCAACATTGTAGAGTAGAATGTTGACACTGTCAACATTCAGACTGTTCTGTTCGCCACAGGCAGGTTGATTTGCCAGGAGAAAGCCCCATGCAAAACGTGCAGCGTCCATCACTGCCCATGACCTCACGGCAACGTGTATTGAAATCGATCCGCCATGAAGAACCCGACCGCCTTCCCATTGACCTGGGAGGCATGGCGTCAACCGGGATCATGGCTATCGCCTATGCACGCTTGAAAGAACACCTTGGCATACAGAATGGAGCCATCCGCATCTTTGACATGGGACAGCAGTTGGCGGAGGTGGAGCCGGAGGTATTATCCCGCTTTGATGTGGACGTCGTTTCACTGGGGAACTCGCTGGGCGAGGCTCCGCCAGAATTCTGGAAACCGTGGAGACTTCCCAATGGCGCGCCGTGTCAGGTTGCGGTTGGCATTGATGTGCGACCTGACGAAGAAAACGGCGGCTGGCTCATCTGGGAGAACGGCATCCCCACCCAACGAATGCCAGCCGGCAGTTCGTATTTTTCCGAGGCATTCCATCCGTTGGCGCAACTCACTACGCCGGAAGAATTGAAGCTTGTCCCCAGGCCCACCATCAGCGACGAAGACTTGAAATTCCTTGAACTGCGCGCCAAAGCCTTGTATGAGAACACAGATTTCGCCATCATTGGGAGTTTTGGCGGGAGCGTTCTGGAGGCAGGCAACAGCCTGCGTGGGTTCACCCGCTTCATGATGGACCTGGCAGAAGGCGGGACATTTGTCGAGGAGTTGATCGGCGGGATCGTCGAGACTCAACTCAGGAATTTATCGTTGTATCTGGAAGCGGTTGGCAGGTACGTGCAGATCGTTCAATTCGGGGATGACTTGGGGATGCAAGACCGGATGCTGATGTCCAGAAGCATGTATCGGAAATACATCTTCGCCGGACATCAGAAACTCTTTCAATATGTTCACCAGAACTCCGATTGCGATGTTTTCCTCCACTCCTGCGGAAGCATATACACGCTCATTCCAGATTTGATCGCGGCTGGCGTGGACATTCTCAACCCGGTGCAGACCAGCGCCAAGAACATGGATCCCAGACAGTTGAAAGAAGAGTTCGGGAAGCAGACTACCTTCTGGGGCGGCGGCTGCGACACCCAGCATGTGCTTCCCTTTGCGACGCCGGATGAAGTTGCCCGACATGTCAGGGAGCAAATCGAGATCTTGGCGCCCGGCGGTGGGTACGGTGTGCGCCCTGAAACAAGGCCTTCATTCCCATTGTCGCCACCCCGCCGGCCCGTTTGCGGAGTTTGTCCCGCTGGGCCGCGATGGTCGGTCGCTCCTGGCTGGCTCACCGTCGCCAGCATCACGGGTCAGTTTTCAGGCCCCGGGAGGCCTCGAAGGGACCGCCTTTGCCTGTCTTTCGCTTCTCTATGTCACCTGCACCTTCTAACCGGTTGGCACCGGATGAACTGCTGGCCGCCTATGCCGTGCGGTCAGCTTACCCCGCTGCCGGTCTTTCAGGTAGCGGTCGATGCGCCGTAGGTTCACCGCCAGCGCAGAGCAGAGGACGGTCATGGGCGACCCGGATTCCGACCACGCACCCGCACCTTGCCCTGCGCCCAACCATGCTTCAGTTGGAAGATGGCTGCCTCCACGGCAGTGCGTAGATTGCGCGCTTCGGCCTTGTGCCGCTCAAAGAGCGTCGCCTGTGCGCCGACCGGGCTCGCCTCCTGGACACTGTCATGCCCCAGTCGGCCGGCGTCTTGTCCGGCCGTGTCGGACAGTGCGCCGCCAACGGGCACTGGCGGCAGACGGCCGCGTCGAAGCTCCAACCATACGACTGGCCTCTCGGCTCGATCCGCTCCACCTTCCCGGCCGGACACCTTACCTGGGTCACTTCACCCTGGGCATCCAGCGTCGTCGAGAAGTCTGACACGGCCAGGCGTCCCTGCCTATGGTCGGCAAGGTACCGGTCAGTCCGCTGGTGATTCTGCTGCATCTGCGCGTCGCGCAGCGGCTGGTCCAACTGTGGAATGGCATACGCCCCGTCAGTCACCAGCAGGGTCGCCCGCAGGCGCTCCTGCAGCTCGGGGAGACCCGCGGCAGCAGTTTCACATCGCTCACCTGGTTGGGCGCCACCTGCACCTGGTCGATTAATCTACCCGGGTTGGCCGGATGGCAGGTCTCTGCAATGTGCGCCACGTAGCCCTTGTACGCCCGGTTGCCCTCTTCTTGCGATAGCTGGCCTCCAGGTCATCCAGCGACTGCAGGCAGCCGGCGCTGATCTCTGCGTTGGTCTTGGCCCGCACCGCCTCCGCTTCCAGCACAAAGTTCTCCTCTGAAGAACCGCTTCGCCACCGCGTACAGCGGCTCTTCGCCGTAGCCGTCTGCCAGTCCGCCCCAGCAGACCGTAGAGCACCTGGCCCACCTGACCCGCTCCCATACCACCTCCCGGCCCTTGAGCCGGTACACGTACTGACCGGCGCTTTCCTTCACATACGGCTCAAATACCGCCTTTTGGCGCTCTCGGTCCACTCCATTTCAGCACGCGCCACAGCCTTTGCAGCAGCTCGACCAGCAATCCATCCAGGTCCGCGATATTGGACAGGATCATGGTGCTGTCCAGCCGCTGCATCTCGGTGCGCACCTTCAGCTTCGCCATCTGGCTATCGGTGACACGGTCAACACTGTGGTAAAGAAGTTCTTGCCGCTGCTCAGTCTTGATCCACTACGCGTCGCCGAAAGTTGTACAGCGTGCGCAGGCAGAAGTCATCTTCACCGAAAATGTCGCAGCCCAGCGCATAGCGTACCTGCAGATCGAGCAGCAGAAGTGGTCGTACAACTCCTCGTCTGACCAGTGTCGCCCTTCCTTGAGGATTTCCAGCCCCACCAGAACGTTGACCGGCGTATTGGGCCGCGAGCCCTTCTCGCTGTACAGCACCGCAAAGGTATCTTCGTCGATGCGCCGGAACACCTCTTCACGAAAGGTCGCCGCCCACGAGCTGTGCAGCCCGCTTCAGCAGCTTGGAGGCAGGCTGTCCACATCCGTCAACAGGAGCGGTTGGCTGAACGCGGGTTCTTGCGATACATGGCACCATCCGGGCTACCAGAATGACAGCATTATACCAAGTCCGTCGGATCTGTCACACCCCGGCTTTTTTCAGGCGCACACTGTTCAATCCGATCCACAACATTCAGGCGGATATTCCACCGGAGAACATTGTTGCCATGTTCGATACTGCCCGTGCGTTTCGCTATTCAGACTGAATACTCCCAAGGAAACACTCTGTATGAGTGGAAACGAAGAGATTCTACAACCCGAAAAGGAAAACCTTGCTAACTGACCTTCCCCTACTTTTGTGGACAGGGAGTTAACCCCGCCTCATGGCATTTATGGTAGAGTTGCTCGAAAGCCTCCGGACTCTCATAGGCCAGCGACGAATGCAGCCGGCGCCGGTTGTACCAGCCCTCGATGTAGTAGAACAGGTCCGTCGTCGCCTCGTCGCGGTTCCGGTACACGATGTGATGCACCCGCTCGCTTTTCAGTGTCCCGAAGAAGCTCTCCATCGGCGCGTTGTCGTACCACGTTCCGGCCCCGTTCATGCTGGCCTCGATGCTGCGCTTTGCCAGGAGAGCCCGATAGCGACCATCGGTGTACTGGCTGCCCTGGTCCGAATGGTGGATCAGCCCTGGCCCCGGCCGGCGTTGCCGCAAGGCCATCTTCAGGGCGCGCAGGGTCAGCTCGGTCGTCATCCGCTCAGCCATGGCCCAGCCCACCACCCGCCGACCGTACAGGTCCAGGATCGCTGCCAGGTAGAGCCAGCCCTGCGAAGTCGGGATGTAGGTGATGTCCGCCAGCCACTTCTGGTCAGGCCGCTCCGCGCCAAAGTCCCGCTGCAGCAGATTCGACGCCGGACGGTGGCTCCCGTTACGCTGGGTCGTGCTGCGGAAGCGTCGCGCCTGTCTGGCATGCAGGCCCTCGGCTCGCATCAGACGCGCCACTCGGTTCTTGCTGCACAGCAGACCCAGCTTCCTCATCACCTGATAGATCCGAGGACTGCCATAGGTCTGGCTGCTGTCGGCCAGAGCTTTCCGGATCGCGGCCTTCAGCTCTCGATTGGCCATCTCTCGCGCGCTTGGCGGCCGACTGCGCCAGGCATAGTAGCCACTCGGCGACACCGCCAGCACCTTGCACATCAGTCCCACCGGAACCCCTTGGCGGTTCTTGTCGATGAACTGGAATCTCATGTGCTTGGGCGCGAGAAGATGGCCACTGCTTTTTTTAGGATGTCGCGCTCCTGGCGCACGATCTCCAGCTCACGTCTCAGCCGCACCAACTCCTCCTGGTCGGCCGGGACCCGCCCGTGGCCGGGAAAGGCCTGGCTCGCCATCGGCCTCTGAGCTTCTTCTTCCACTGGGCCAGACAGCCGTCGCCGATGCCCAGTTCTCGCTCAATCTGCAGCCGCGCTCTTGCCGCTTGTCTCCAGCAGCCGCAGCGCCTCCAGCTTGAACTCGGCGCTGTACGACCTTCTTGGCTTGCTCATCAGGTCCCTCCGTGAATTGGATTATACCACAGACCTGAAACGGGGTTATTTTCATGTCCACTTTCTTGGGGGAAGGTCAGTTCGCCAAGCGCCGCGTCGTTTCCGCCTCCACATCGGCTACTGTGGGACTTGACAAAGCGTGTCCGGGGGGTGTTGCACAAAAACCGCACAATGGAGTACGGATAACCCAGGCCTATTCCGCCTTCGTGGGCATGTACGGCCTCATCTCCTCTTGGGCCATCGCTCGGGCCTCTGCAGATATCGGCAGGCCTTCCATCAGCCAGGCCAGCGGACGCTCAATGCCACGGATGATCTCCTCACGAGCTCCAGGATAGGGCTTGAGCAACAGGTACTTCGCCATATCGAGAAAGAGCAGGTCGCGTTCGTCCAGCTCACCAAGGAAGGAGAAGTAGTCCAGGACCCGACTGCACGCTTCCTGCCAATCCAGCTCGGTGCCCTGACGGATCAGCCCACGGACGTCATCGCTGAAGCCCCGTTCGGCCATCTTGCGCTCGACGTTGCTGACGAACGTCGAGTAGTGGAATACCGTGTTGGCGCGCAGGAAGTAGTAGAGAACCATCTTGCGGATGGCCGGGCGGTCCAAACCGAAGTCCGTCACTCGGTACAGATCGTAGATGTCGCGCCCTTTCCGCCGATCAAAGAGTGCCCGCAGCTTGGTGCTGACTAACTCCTCCAGATGGAACGTGCGGACCACGAGCGGCTCACCAAGCGGTGACGCCAGCAAGGGCTGCTCCATTCGTCCAAGGATGGCAAGGCGCTCAATGAAGGAGACCTCCAGCTTGATCCGCTGCGGAGCCACGCCGGTCAGTGGAGCATAGCGTGCATACAGGGTTACCTGGTCGTATCGCCAGCGGTAGGTCAGATCGTAACGAGGGTCCTGCTGCTTCAAGGCCGCTGCCACCGCCTCGGCAATCGGCGTTCGCTCTCGAAGCACCTGCTCTCTGGAACCGATCGCATTGAAGTCGAGGTCCACGGAGAGGCGATTCGCTCCGGGCAGATAGAGCTTGTTCAGGGCAGTGCCGCCCTTCAGGTACAGGCGGTCGCACAGGAAGGGGTCGAGGTAGACGGCCCGCAGGGCGTGGACCAGCCGGAAATCCAGCTCGGCGAGCGTCAGGTCGGGAATGCCACCCTCATCAGCCCAGTTTCGGATCATTCGAGTCGTGACCAGCATCTACAACTCCCCTATCACGTCGATGTTCTCCCGGATGCGCCAGCGTCGATCTACATGACCCTCCTTCGGACCGTGGGGATCCAGCAGATAGGTATGCGGTCCTACCCTTCTGGCGACGGCGGCGATCAAGTCCTGGTCCACCGTCTGTACGGTGCTGAGCCGCTCCAGGATGAGGCCCAGCCGTTGCGTGAGCGCCTGGCTGCCCATCCGGTCCAGGTAGGCAAGCAGTATGTCAGTTCGTGTGCCTTCTAGAAGAGCGGCCTCAGTTCGGGCCGCTTCTCCGATGCCTCCGCACAGGTCATAGCGCTCCAGGCAATCGAGGAGCGTCTTCTCGCGATCCGACACATTTATGGGAACCTCCTGGTAGAGCATCTGCCGGAACCCAAAGAGCTTCTGCGGCTGGATGCGAATGAACTGGATCCCGCCCTGGCCCATGTTGACAGACCGGCGCTGCACGGGCAAGGCAACCTGAAGAACAAAGGGAAGTTGCTGAGCAGCTCCATGGAAGACTGCCGCACTCTGATACGCGACGTAGTAGCGATCCCCAAGCCCGTCCGCTCTCATCAACTCGTCAATGACCAGGTGGGGGTCGGTGGCATAGCTCTTGCGCTCGTGCAGAACCGAGGGAGGGATGACGGCGTATCGCCCTCGGCCAATCCGGTGGAGAACACCCTTGCGGGCCATGCTGGCGAGCAGGTTCACTGCGTGCGGGCGTGAGACGGCGGCCAGGCGGGTCACTTCGTCGGCATCGAGAAGGTTGGTGCCGTGCCGCTGGGCAGCGAAATAGACTGTCTGTTCCAGGTGGCTCAGTTGGAGCGTGCTGACCCGCTCGGCCATCTATGTTCCCTGTCTCGTTCATAGATGCGCAACACAACAGAAAGAGTTGTATGGTGCATACTGGAACCCATTCTACTCCAGTGCGCAGGTTTGTCAAGTCTAGGCAATGAAAGCGGATCAATGGAAGGACGTGCCAGAGAACGACGGGGAGGACGTCAGTTCACCACAGAAGTGGGCAGGGGCCAAGCACGATCGGCCGGCCCGGCCGACCTGTCAGAACTATCAGGTGCCACCCTATAGGAACTACCAG
>CAVPBH010000003.1:0-11199 GCA_963701775.1 uncultured Chloroflexia bacterium | reverse complement strand
CGGCGCCGAAACCGTCGCCGTTCTCACTCCATTTTATGACAAAATCAAGGCGGTCCAGTCCGGCCACGCCGGTCAAGCGCGTCATCACCACGCAACATCAAAGAGTACTTGTCGCCGGTGATGCGCCTCTCTTTACCCTGGCGAAGGAAAAGAAGGAGGGCCACCGTATGGCCGTTCCAGCCCGGCGACCTCTGTTGGCCGCCTGCTCCGGACACCAGGTGCGGCCCGGCCCGCGGCCTGCCCGGGCCGCGGATACCGGCCATCCTCCTCTTTGAGCGGCGGTACGACCGGCACCCCCAAGGCCGCGCTGGGCACGCACCAAGCCCTCTCCAGACCTGGCGATGCCAGCTCCAAGCCTATGCCCGCAGCGTGCTCGACGACTGGAACGACACGCTGACCTGGGTCATGCCGGCGTTTCACGTCTACGGCAACATGGCGCTCAACACCGCCCTGGTGGCCCGCTGGCCCCTCGCCATCGTCCCCAACCCGCGCGACATCGACGACCTGGTCGCCACCACTGCGCAAGGTCCGTCCCGCCTGCCTGCATGGTGTGCCCACCCTCTTTATCGCGCTGCTCAACCACCCGGACGTCAAGAGCGGCAAAGCGGGCATCAAGTCAATGAAGGTCTGCTGGTCCGCTGCCGCGCCCTTGATGGCCGAAACAAAGCAGCGATTCGAAGAGCTGACGGGCGGGTGGCTGCTCGAGGCGTACGCCATGACCGAGACGATGCTGGCTGCGGCCTGCTGCCCCATCCACGGTGAATACAGGCAGGGCTCGGTGGGGGTGCCGCTGCCCGACGTCGACATGCGAATCGTGGACGTCGACACGGGCGAAGTGGAGCTTGCGCCCGGCGAAGTCGGCGAGATCATGATCCAGGCGCCGCAGATCATGGTGGGCTACTGGGAGCGTCCCACGGAGACCTCGAACATGATCCGCGAGGGTCCGGCACGCGTCCCGCCGGACGGTGGGTCTACACAGGCGACCTGGGCAGTATATCGACGAGGCGTACGTGTATGATCGTCGACCGCAAGAAAGACCTGATCAAGCCGGGGGGCTTCCAGGTGTGGCCGCGCGAGGTAGAAGAGGTGATCGCTACGCACCCGGCCGTGGCCGAGGTCAGCGTCGCGGGCGTGCCCGACGAGCGGCTGGGCGAGGCGGTCAAGGCGTGGATCGTGCTGCGCGCGGGGCAGCAGGTCACAGTCGACGAGATCCGGGCCTACTGCCGCGAGCGGCTGACCGGATACAAGGTCCCGCCAGCAGGTCGAGTTCCGCGAGAGCCTGCCCAAGACCATGGTGGGCAAGGTGTTGCGCCGCGAGCTAAAGCACGAGGAGACGGACCAGCGACAACCCGGCCCGTAGCCTAGCCCGTTGCGCGCGCCGGCACGTCCGATTGACGAGCACAGGGCCCTATGCCACGGGTGTGTAGGCCGGGTTTCCCTACCCGGCCCGTAGCCTAGCCCCTTGTGGGCGCCGGCACGCCCCTTGACGGGCACAAGGCCCTAGGCTACGATCGCGGCTGCAACGCGCGGGCGCAGCGACCCCGACGGCATCCTATTTTTCCGAGAGCGGCTCCGGGCTCCACCCCCGACGTGCCCGACGTCAACCAGGACGGCAAGGACGAGCAGGGCGATTTCCCACCCGTGGATGCCACCTGGAAAGCGCCAGACGTAGGCCAGCGTCGTCCAGGGAAGAACGAGCGAGCCCAGCAGCGGCCAGATCCAGGTCTCGAACGTTCCCTGCCAGCGCTCGGGCCGGAGCAGGTACCAGATAAGGATGCCCAGGCGCGGCCCAATCCCGAAGATAGCCGAGACAATGCAGCAACCCCCCATACGACCTCCTTAGCTTCCCAGCGTCGCCACCATCACCGCCTTGATGGTGTGCATGCGGTTCTCCGCCTGGTCCCAGACGATCGAGCGCTCGGACTCGAACACCTCGTCCGTGACTTCCATGCGCGTCCAGGCCGAACTTCTGGTAGATCTGCTCGCCCACCTTCGTCTCGCGGTTGTGGAAGGCGGGCAGGCAGTGCAGGAACTTGACGTTCGGGTTGCCGGTGGCCAGCATGGCCTCGGCGTTGACCTGGTAGGGCTTCAGCAGCTGGATCCGCTCGGCCCACACCGATTCGGGCTCACCCATCGAGACCCAGACGTCGGTGTAGAGGAAGTCGACGCCCTTGACGCCCGCGGCCACGTCCTCGGTGAGGGTCACCCGGGCGCCGGTCTCGGCGGCGATCTGCCGGCAGGTCTCCACCAGCGCGTCGGCCGGCCAGAGGCCGGGGGGCACACCAGGCGCACGTCCATCCCCAGCTTGCATCCGCCCACCATCAGCGAGTTGCCCATGTTGTTGCGGGCATCGCCCGAGGTAGCAGTAGGAGATCTGGCTCGAGCGGCTTGTCGCAGTGCTCGACCATCGTCATCACGTCGGCCAGGACCTGGGTGGGATGGAATTCGTTTGTGAGCCCATTCCAAACGGGAACGCCGCTGAAGCGCGCCAGGATCTCGACGGTCTCCTGGGCAAAGCCGCGGTACTCGATCCCGTCGTACATCCGTCCGAGGACGCGGGCGGTGTCCTTCATGGACTCCTTGTGGCCGATCTGCGAGCCTTCGGGCCCAAGATAGGTGACGTGCGCGCCCTGGTCGTAGGCCGCCACCTCGAAGGCGCAGCGGGTGCGGGTCGAGGACTTTTCAAATATCAGCGCAATGTTCTTGCCCGCCAGGCGAGGCTGCTCGTAGCCGCCATACTTGGCGGCCTTCAGATCGGCGGAGAGCTTGAGCAGGAACTTGAGCTCGTCCGGGGCAAAGTCCAGCTCCTTTAGGAAGCTGCGGTTTCTCAGATTGACGGGCATGGTCTGCGACTCCTTTCGTGACCTGATGTGCGCTGCACGGATTATACCACAGGCACACGAGGTGCGCATCCTGCACGAGAGGGATGGACGGCGCCTGGCCGGTGCCCGGCAATCCCAGGAGGGCTGCATACTGAACGGCAGGCGCATGCTGCGCGTTTTTCTGATGACGGTAGAAAGGAGCAGACCCATGTCCCAGCTCAACAAGCAGCTCATTACGGCTACGATAGCCGTGCTCCTGGCCTGTGCGTGTGCGACCGTCTCGCCGGCGCCGACCTCGGTCCCACCCACGGGCACGGCGTTGGCGCTTGTGCCCACTCCCACCCCGGCTCCGCCCACAAGCACACCGCTGCCTCCCACCAATGTGCCTACCTCCCCCGCGCCGACCTCCGAGCCTCCTTCCGCCACACCCACTGCCGAGCCGGAGGAGCCCGCCGTCTCGGAGATCCTGGCAGGGCTCCAGGGCCTGCCCCTGGAGCAGTTCTTCGACGAATCATACCGGCAGCTTCTGATGCGAAACCCGGAGGGGCTGACGTATGCCGGGGTGTCGCAGCTCTTTGGCCTGCGGAACGACCGGCTCAACAACCTCTCCGAGGCGTTTGTCCGTGACACCCAGGCCCTCGAGGACGGCATCCTGGATCTCTTGCAGGGCTACCATCGGTCCTCCCTCACGCCGGAGCAGCAGGTATCCTTCGACGTCTACGAGTGGTACCTGGACGGCCGGGCGCGCGGTCACGGGCTGGCCGACTGCGAGTACCCGGTGCACTTTATGGTGGGCAGCTACGACGTCGAGCTGGAACGGCTCTTCACCGAAATCCAGCCGTTGGAGAGCCGGCAGGATGTGGAGGACTATGTATCGCGGCTCTCAGGGGTGGACGACCAGGTCGCGCAGCTCATGGAAGGGCTCAAGCGGCGCGAGAAGGCGGGTGCGATCCCGCCCCGGTTTATCATCGAAATGACCATTCCCAACCTCCAGGCCATCGCCCGAGCCAAGGCTGCGTCCACCCCCTTCTATACGTCGTTCTTCTCCCGGCTTGCCAAGGTGCAGGGGATTTCCGAGGCCGACCAGCGCGCCTTTCGAGCGGCTGCCCTGGACGCGATCGAGACGTCGGTCATCCCGGCCTACAGAGGGCTTGCCGGCTACTTCGAGGGCCTGGCGCAGGTGGCAACGGATGACGCCGGGCTGTGGAGGCTCCCGAATGGCGAGGCATGCTACGCCTATCTCCTCCGACGCGAGACCTCGACCGACCTCACAGCCGAGGAGATCCACGCTCTGGGGCTGGCCGAGGTGGCGCGCATCCAGGAGGAGCTGAGGCAGGCGTTCACGGAGCTGGGCTACCCGGCGAGCGCGAGCCTCGGCGAGCTGATGCAGCGCGCCATTGAGGATGCGGGGTTTCTCAACACGCAGACCCAGGCCGGGAAAGACCAGGCCGTAACAGCCTACGAGTCACTGCTGGCGGGGATGAGGGAGCGGATTGGAGAGGTGATCGACCTGCGGCCGGAGACCCAGGTGGTCGTCGTGGGCGATCCGGAATCGGGCGGCTTCTTTGTGCCCGGCTCAAGGGACGGCTCGCGCCCGGGTGCCTTCCATGCCTACGTCGGCGGAGAGTGGCTGGCCCGGTACAGCATGGCCACGGTGGCGTATCACGAGACCATCCCCGGCCACGGGTTCCAGACGGCGGTATCCACGGAGCTGGACCTTCCGCTCTTCCGGACCGACCTCTTCTTCAGCGGCTATGCCGAAGGCTGGGCGCTGTACAGCGAGCGGCTGGCGTGGGAGTTGGGTATGTACGAGGACAACCCGTATGGGAACATTGGCCGGCTTCAGCTTGAGTTGTTGCGCGCAGTCCGGCTGGTGACGGACACCGGCCTCCATGCCCAGCGTTGGACGCGCGCGCAGGCCAAGGCGTACATGAACGAGGCACTGGGCGATCCGTCGGGAAGAATGTCCGGAGAGGTCGAGCGCTACGTCGTCCTTCCGGCACAGGCAACCGGCTACAAGATCGGCATGCTCAAGATCCTGGAGCTCCGGCAGAGGGCGATGGACGAGTTGGGCCCCCGCTTTGACCTGGTGGAGTTCCACCGGGCCGTGTTGGGCAGCGGAATGGTGCCCCTGGAGATACTGGAGCAGATCGTGGACCGGTACATCGCGGTCGAGCTGGGGCGCTGAGACCGCTCCCAGGCGGAGAGGCCTTGGTTCGGCCCGGTCTCCTGACCGGGCCGTTTCATGATGTTGGGCTCGGCCGGAGACCTTCGCCCACCGGAGCCCAGGATTCGCCTCGCACATTCCTCACTTTCTCCCTCTCTTCTCCATAGGTTCTCCACAAACCCATGGTACACTGGCCGCAGATTCGGGGTCGGAGGCGGGCAGGGGGGCCATGATCGAGATACAGGACGTGGCAAAGGTGTACAAGATGGGCACCGTCGAGGTGTATGCTCTGCGGGGCGTATCGCTGCGCATCGAGGCCGGAGAGGTGGTGGCCATTATGGGGCCGTCAGGATCGGGCAAATCGACGCTGATGAACATCATCGGCTGCCTCGACCAGCCAACAACGGGGGCGTACCACCTCGACGGCCAGGAGGTGAGCAAGCTGAGCCGCAACCAGCTTGCCGACGTGCGAAACCGCAAGTTGGGGTTCGTTTTCCAGACCTATAACCTGCTGCCACGCCTCACGGCAGCCGGCAACGTGGAGCTGCCCATGGTCTATGGGGGCATTCCCCAAAGGCGCGAGAAAGCGCTGGCGGCGCTGGAGGCCGTCGGGCTGGGCGGCCGGGCAAATCACCGCCCCACGGAGATGTCGGGCGGTGAGCAGCAGCGCGTGGCCATTGCCCGCGCCCTGGTGAACGAGCCGGCCGTCATCCTGGCCGACGAGCCCACCGGCAACCTCGACTCCAAGTCGGGCGAGGAGATCCTCCGCATCTTTGAGTCGCTGAACCGCGAGCGCGGGATCACGCTCGTGATGGTCACGCACGACCCCGGGATCGGCGCCCGTGCGGGGCGCACCATCCGCCTGAGGGACGGCATGGTCGTGAGCTAGCTCTGGCCAAGAGCAGGAAACACCTCAAACCCAGTTCGGAGGAGAAAAAGATGAAACGTGTATGGATGGGCGTGGCGGCAATCGTCTTGGCGGCGCTGGCCGTCGGGGCAGCCTTCTACGGCGGCATGAAGCTGGGGCAGAAGCAGGTCGTCAATGACCCGATGAAGTACCTGGCCGGCGGCGACGGGGCTTTCAGCATTCAGATAGGAGAGGGCCAATTCCCCGGAGGCCCGTCGGGCAACTTCATGGGCCGTGGCGACCAGTTTCCGGGCGCCCAGGGCACGCCCGGGGCAGGTATGGTGGTCGGAGGTCGGGGCGGCTTCTCTGCCGACACGATCCAGGCCATCGACGGCAATACGATCACCTTGAGCACGGCGGACGGCACAGTCAAGGTCATCACGAGTGACACGACCTACATCCAGAAGTACATGGCGGCCACGGTCGCCGACCTGGAGGTGGGCGAGTCGGTCATCGTGTCGGGCACGGAGAACGAGGACGGCAGCATCACGGCGCGCTCCATCCGGGTAATGACAGGCCTCGGCTTCTCTGAGGACCTGGCGACTCCGCAGCCGTAGGGCCGTAGGAGAGAGGCGACTATGAAAATCAAGCGCATCGTGCTGTGGGTGCTGGCCCTGGCCGTGATCGGCGGGCTGGCCTGGGGCGGGATTACCCTGCTGCGCCGCAGGACCGCGACGACCGAGTCCACGGTCACGAGCTACGTCGCGGCGGCAGAGCGGGGCGACCTGGTCGCCTCGATCACGCCGACGGGCGAGGTCTATGCCCCGCGATCGGCTGAGCTGACCGTCGATGTGACTCGCCTGCCCCTCATCGAGCTGAACGTCGTGGCGGGTGAGAAGGTGACGCAAGGGGAGGTGCTGGCGCGGATCGACCCATCTTCGCTGGAACGTGCGGTCGACCAGGCCAAGGCGAACCTGCTGGCGGCCGAGGATGCGCTGGCTGAGGCCGAGCACCCCTATACGGAGCTGGACAAGCAGAGGGCCGAGCTGAACGTGGCCCAGGCACAGACCTCCGTCGAGGAGGCGCAGGCGAGCCTCGAAGACCTGCAGAACCCCGATGTCGAGGCGTCCGAACAGGCCGTCGAGGATGCCGCCCGCGACCTCGCCCAGGCGCAGGAAGACCTCACGACCCTGAAGGAGGGCGCCTCGACCCAGGATCAGATCGACACGCTCCAGTGGCTCTACAACGAGGCGGTGGCCGCGCATGGCGTGCTGGTGCAGAAGAACGACGCAAGCGAGAAGGGCCAAGACAGCCTGCTGGTGGCCTACAATGCGATGATCGATGCCCAAGACGCACTCGAGGTGGCGACGGTGCAGGCCGAGATGAGCGCGCTGATGGCCGAGAACCAGGTGCTGGTGGCGCAGGATGCCCTGGCGGACGCCAAGGAGAAGTTGGCCGACCTCCAGGCCGGCGTCACGGCGCTGGAGCTGGCGCAGGCCAACGATCGGGCGGCGCAGGCAGAGTACAACTTGGCCAAGGCCCTGGCGGACCGGGAAGAGATCGCGGCCGGCCCGGACGAGAACGACATCAAGCGCGCCCAAGCCGGCTACGACGCCGCTGTTGCGGCACTGGCGGATGCCGAGGCGACCCTAGCCGCGTCCACCGTGGTCGCACCCTTCGACGGGACGGTGGTCTCGGTCGGGGCAGAGGTCGGCGACCTGGTGTCCGCCGGCACGGTGATCCTCACGGTAGCCGACCTGACTGAGCTGCGCGTGGAAGCCACGATCGACGAATCGGAGATCAGCCAGGTGCAGGTCGGGCAGGACGTCGAGATAACCTTCGATGCGTTCACCGGCTACACCTTCCAGGGCCAAGTGCTGGAGGTGCCGCTGCAGGGCACGCTGTCGCAGAATGTCGTCACCTACGCCGTCCCGATCAGCCTGGAGGGGACCGAAGGCGTCGACCTAAAGTCGGGCATGACCGCCAACCTGACGATCATAACAGGCCAGAGCGAGAACGCCCTGTCTGATCCCGGCCCTGGCCGTGCAGCAGGGAGACTCGGGCGACGTCGTCATGCTACAGACCTCGGCGGATGGGACGGCAGTTGAGACGCCGGTGCAGATCGGGCTAGGCAATGGAACCTACGTCGAGGTGCTGCGCGGCCTGAACGAGGGCGACCAGGTCGTCGTCACCTACGATACCTCGGAGAACGACGATATATTCGGGTTCGGCCCAGGCTTTGCCATTGAGATGCGCGGCGACATGCCGGGCGGCGGAGCCGCGCCACCCGACGTTAGGGTAGGGCCCTAGGCGGCCGGAGGACACGGATGAAGAAGCTATGGAGATGGTTGGCCTTGCTCGTGGTCGTGGCGGCGGCGGTGGGAGGGATCCTCTACTGGCGAAGCCGGAGTGGGGCGGAAGAGACCACGAGCATGACGACGATAGTCGCCGCAACACGCGGGGACCTGACGGCATCGATCTCGCCCACGGGAGAGGTGTATGCGCCTCACCAGGCATCGCTCGGCTTCGAGGTGGCCAAGATCGAGCTGATCGAGCTGAATGTCGCGGCGGGGCAGGAGGTCAAGGAAGGCGACGTGCTGGCGCGCATCGACCCTGCTTCGCTGCAGCGCGCCGTAGAACAGGCGGAAGCGGACCTGGTAGACGCACAGGACGCACTCGAGAAGGTCGAGAGCCCAACCACGGACCTGGACAAGCGCGCGGCGGCACTGGCTGTGGCGCAGGCAGAGACGGCGGTCGAGCTCGCCAGGAGAAGCTGGCGGACCTCGAGGATCCGGACCTGCCCGCGGCAACGAGGGCCGTGCGCCAGGCCAACTACAACCTGCAGATCGCCCAACTGAACCTGACCCTGGCGCAGTACGGCACCGCCGTGGGCAAGGCCTTGCGCGACGCCCAGTACACCGTCGCATGGCACGAGCGCAAGCTTCGCGACCTGGAGGCCGAGCAGCAGGGCAGCACCGGGCAGGGCGCGATGGGTGCAACGCAGTCGGGAACAACCCAAGGACCTGGGGAGCCATCCGGACCTGTCGAGACCAAGACACTGGAAGAGCAGATAGGGGAAGAAGAGGCGGCCCTGGCCGAAGCACAAAGCCGGCTCTTGGATGCACAGGAAGCGGCCAGCAACGCACTGGAGAACGCGCAGTATAAGGTGACGCGCGCCGAGCAGGATCTGGCCGACGCACAGGCGGAGCTGACCGACCTCCAGTCCGGCCCCACGGCCATCGAGCTGTCGCAGGCGGAAAACGCCGTGGCGGTTGCGGAGTATGACCTGGCCAAAGCACAGCAGGACCTGGCTGACATGAACGCCGGCCCAGACGCCGGGCAACTGGAGCTCGCCCAGGCGCGGGTGGCTGCGGCCCAAGCCACAATGGAAGAGGCCCAGGCCACCCTGGCTGCAGCCACGCTGGTGGCTCCCTTCGACGGCACGATCATCTCGGTTGGAGCCGAGGCCGGCGACCTCGTTTCCGCCGGTACCCCGGTCGTCACTTTGGCCGACCTGACGGAGCTGCGCGTGAGGGCCAGCATCGACGAGACGGAGATCAGCCAGGTAGAGATAGGCCAGGATGTCACGATCACCTTCGATGCCTTTGCGGGCTACAGCTTCCAGGGAAAGGTGCTCGAGATTCCCCTCGAAGGCAGCCTGTCGCAGTCCATTGTCACATACCAGGTGCCGATCAGCCTGGAAGGGGCCGAGGGCGTGGAGATCAAGTCGGGGATGACCGCCAACCTGTCAATCGTCACCGGCCAGGTCGAGAATGCGCTGCTGGTCCCGGCCATGGCCGTCCAGCAAGGGGACTCGGGGAACGTCGTGATGGTTCCGGATGCGTCGGGGAACGCGGTATCGACGCCGGTGCAGACAGGGGTCACCAACGGGACGTACACCGAGATCGTGCGCGGCCTGAATGAAGGAGACCAAGTAGTCGTGGTGTACGATACGTCGGAGGACGACACATTCGGCTTTGGCTTCAGGCAGGGCAACGGCGGGATATTGAGTGGCGGCACACTGAGGGTTAGGCCATGAACCTCATCGAGAGTGTCAAGATTGCGCTTCAGTCGCTTCCGGCCAACAAGCTGCGGTCCGGCCTTACGATGCTGGGCATCATCATCGGCGTCGGGGCGGTGATCGCCCTGGTGGCGGCCGGTGCCGGTGCCAAGGCACAGGTGACCGAGCAGTTCGAGAGCCTCGGCTCCAACCTGCTCACCATATCGTCCAGAGGGGGGATGTTCCGGGGCATCGGCCAGTCGGAGCCAAACTCCGCCGCCCTGACCGACGACGATGTAGATGCCATCGTGAGCCTGAGCCAGACTGTGTCAGGCATTGCCCCTCAGTACGAGACCAGCGGGCAGGTGGCCTTTGGCAGCAACAACACGCAGACAAGCGTGCTCGGCGTCACGCCGGCTTACCAGTGGATCAGCAACTGGACGGTGGACAGGGGGAGGTTCATCCAGAGCACGGACGTCGATAGCATGGCCAAAGTAGCCGTGCTGGGCGCGACGACGGCGGAGGACCTGTTCGGGACCGCCGTGCTGAATCCCATCGGCAAGACGATCAAGATCAATCGCCAAAACTACAAGGTAATCGGCATCCTCGCCGCCAAGGGCTCAAGTGGCATGTCGAGCCAGGATGACATGGTGTACATCCCGCTGAGCACGGCTCAGATCAAGTTCGGTGGGGCAGGCAACACGTCGCTGACGAGTATCGGCGTGCAGGTGGTGTCCGAAGACAAGATGGACCTGGCGGAGGCGGAGCTGACGGCAATCCTGCGGGCGAGCCACGGCCTGACCTCGTCGCAGTCGGATGACTTTTTCATCCAGAACCAGGCTCAGATCGTGGAAATGGTGGCTTCGACGGCCGATACCTTTTCCGTCCTGCTGGGCAGCATCGCCGGCATCTCGCTGATCGTCGGCGGCATCGGCATCATGAACATCATGCTCGTGTCGGTGACGGAGCGCACGCGCGAGATCGGCATACGCAAGGCGGTGGGAGCCAAGGAGCGCGACATCCTGACGCAGTTCCTGGTCGAGGCAATGGTCCTCAGCCTGGCGGGCGGGCTGCTGGGCATCCTGGCCGGCTGGGGAGCGGCGCAGATCGTCACCCCTCTGCTGGGGGCGAGCCGGGCGGTCGTGACGCCGGGCAGCATCGCCCTGGCACTGAGCGTGTCGATCGGCGTGGGGTTGTTCTTCGGCATCTATCCGGCCAGCCGGGCGGCGGCGCTGAGCCCGATCGAGGCGCTCCGGTACCAGTAGCGTGGCTCGGCCGGGGACCTTCGCCCATCGGCGGGGCTTGGGTACCTGTGGGGCCGGCCACGGGTGCTGCCGGTAGCCGCTCAGGCGGGTCGGGGGCC
>CAVPBH010000002.1:0-111540 GCA_963701775.1 uncultured Chloroflexia bacterium | reverse complement strand
CCCCGGAGATCGAATCCCGGGATCAGGCGAGCTACGCGGCGCAGAACCCTCCGGAGCCGTTCGCGGAGATGTTGAGCCAACTGAAACCGTTCCGAGCTTCCGAGGCGGACGGGTGCCGCCGAGAAGATCCTGACTTCGATTCGAAAAGTGCTCTCTACCATCGACAAGTTCTGAAGCCGCGGAGGAATCATGTGGAAACCGAGCTCAGCAGTTCTTGCGCTCATCGCGGCTCTCGCGGCCGCCCCGACCGCGCTCCCGGCTCAGAGTTGCGCCGCCTGGGATCCCACGCGGGAGGTGCTGGTCGCGGAGATGCGGAACGAGCCCTCCCCGCCGCGTGAGTTTGAGCGATCTCGACAACGGCCGGGTGAGGGGCTGCCTCGGAGATCTGGGGACTGACGAAAGTGCTCTGGCCAAGTCCCTGGCGAAGCGCTTCGCCGAACTGACATCGCAGGAAGAGTTCGCGGATACGTGGCCGCTGCGACGCGATGCTGCCCGCGAGCTGATTCAACTCATCCTGAGGGGGACGTTGAACGACCCGCGGTCAGGGCCTATTACCCGCGCCCTCAACATGAACCTGGACGAGTTGGTCTCGGTGCTTCAAAGCGCCCTGACGGAGCCGTCGGCGGTCGACGACCACGTTCAACGCCTGTTCGATCCCGACTCCTGGGCCTATCGTCCGCTGGAAGACTCGGGCGACCCG
This sequence comes from uncultured Chloroflexia bacterium, assembly GCA_963701775.1. Taxonomy (GTDB): domain Bacteria; phylum Chloroflexota; class Anaerolineae; order JAAYZQ01; family JAAYZQ01; genus DAOQVR01. The sequence goes on along the minus strand of CAVPBH010000002.1, from coordinate 110,840 downwards.
GGCCATCGCCCGTTCCCGGCGAAGGCCCACTGGAAGGTGCACCCGCAACCAATGCTGCTGACGACCCGGAGATCAGTCCAGCCGCGGCGCAGTTTCTCGACGCGCTGGTCGCTCTGCGTGCGGCGAATCTCACTCAAGTCGTTCTTCTCGCCACCACCCAGGACTTGAAGACAACGCTGACGAAACTAGAATCGCTGTCCGCGCAGTGGACGACCTATTTCGAAGGAACTCGTTCGCAATATCTCCTGGAGCTGCTGGTGAACTCCGGCGGGGTGACGAGAGGGCTCGACCGATAGCCGAGGCCAGGGGATCGGTTGGTGCGAGGTCCCGACGAATCAGATCATCCTGCTCCACCCGGACGTCGTCATGGAGTACGTGAGCAACGCGGACGACGGCCAGCAGCTCATCCAGCACTGATTGTCGAAGTCGTCGGCTTCAACCGCTGGAGCTGGTCGACGAAATCGGGCGCCGAAGGCACGACCACGGGTGCTTTCGGCGCCTCCCTCGCGGTCACCTACTCCGACCGCGCCGGCGTCGACGACATCGGCGCCGGCCCTATTTCACCTCGCCCACAAGTACTCGCTCGGCGCCACCTACCGAAAGAACGCCTGGGGCATCGTCGGCAGCGCCGACCTGGCGAGAGTCTGGACCAAGGTGAGCGAGAAGACGCAAGAGCTGATCAAGAAGGGACAGGGATTGGGAAGGCAGTGATGAAGCCGAGTCCTTTGGCAGTTGCCATGGGTGGGACCTCGCGGTCAGGTGCGTTCTTCCCAGCGGAACGAGGAGTCGCCCAGCGACTGGTTGCGATAGTTCACGGTCTCAACGGCTCGCCTGAATCGCTTGCGCCTCTGCGACGCGCGATCCAGAAGGCAGCGCCGAACTCGGACCTCCTCGTCTTGAGGCTCCCCTGGGCCTCCTCTCGACAGCCGACGCCGCCGAGGTGGCAGCGGACCTCGTGCTCGAACTCGACCGCAGGGTCTCGGCGCAGGCGGGGAACACTCCTATGAGGAGATCCTCCTAGTTGGCCACAGCATCGGCGGCCTGCTTTGCAGAAAGGCCTATTGCTACGCGTGCGGCGAGAGCGAAGACGCCGTGCTGGAGCCAGCGGCTGTCGCCCGGCTCGGCGGGTAGCCTGGCAGGCCGTGGGCAGCACGGGTAAGCGGGATCGTCCTGATCGCAGCACTGAATCGCGGTTGGTCACTCTCTCATGCGATGCGGTTCCGGAGGACCTTCGCCCTATCCGCTGGAGCAAAGCTCCTCTGGCTCTGGTCCCGGCTGCGCGGCCGTCGCTCCCTGGTTCTCCAGACCCGCAAAGGAAGCCGATTCGTGACAGAACTGCGCCTGCAGTGGCTTGCGATGCGGCAGCGCGCGCAGCGAGAGCGCGGCCCGGGAGGAGCCGTGACAGTCCAGCTCGTCGGATCGGTAGACGATATCGTGTCTCCGAGCGACAGCATCGATCTCGTCAGCGGCGCCGACTTCCACTACCTGAGCGTTCAGTCTTCCGGGCACCGCAACGTCATCGAGTTCGAGGATCGAGAGCACGGCAAGGAAAGGAAGGAGACCTTCCTGACCGCGCTGCTCGCATCGCGGGAGGAACTGCGGATGCGTGAAGTGTTCCCTTCGGACGACGTCCCGACCTGGCGCCGCGACGAGGTAACCGACGTGGTGTTTGTGATGCACGGCATTCGCGACCTCGGATTCTGGACGATCAAGATCGCCAACGAAGTCAGAGGGCGATTGAAGCGACTTGGGCGGATTGTAGAGACTGAGACTCGTCCTACGGCTTTCTTCCAATGCTGCCGTTCCTCCTGCCGGCGCAGAGGCGTCGGCGAGTTGATTGGCTGATGGATCAGTACGCCGAAGCCAGAGCCAGATACCCCAATGCACGTCGCTTCCACTATGTGGGGCACAGCCACGGAACTACATGCTCGCCAAGGCTCTTGCGAGTATCCGTCCTGCAAGTTCGACAAAGTGGTTTTCGCGGGTAGCGTTGTTCACGATCAATTCAGTTGGACCGAGCTGCTCCAGGCCGGGCGAGTGGGGGCAGTGCTTAATTTCGTGGCGTCTCGGACTGGGTCGTTGCCTTGTTTCCGCGGGTGTTTCAGACGCTTCACCTTGGCGACCTGGGGGGAGCAGGCCACGACGGGTTCAGGAGTGCCCCCAGCATCAACGCATCGTCTGGAACGCGGGGCAAGCCGGTTCCCGCCGCCAATATCATCTTCGTGCGTGGGCGGCACTCCGCAGCGATCCGGGAGAGGCTCTGGGGCGCAATTGCGGAGTTCGTCGAGACGGGCGGCATGGCGCCTCTTCCGCCCGAGTGCAGCGCCGCCAGCCATTCGATCGGTGTGAGGGTCGGACCTTCTTTGCGCCCGTCGTGTGGCTCCTGCTGCTCCTCGCAGTCGGACTGCCGATCGTCTGGCTCCTGCGACGTGGTCTCCACACCCACCTTCTCTCGGCCTGGCCGTGGTCGCCGGATCGCCCTCGTCCGCTGGTTTCTCACGAGGTTCTGATGAGTCGATACCGCCCCATCCTCCTCTGGCTTCTCTTTATCCGTTTCCAGCTGCTACTGGCAGCGGTGCTCGTCGCGTTCCCATACGTGGCTACGGGTCCGGCTTCTGCGTTGCTTGGAAACCTCTTCGTCCTTGGGTTCAGGGGCCTCTCGGCGATCACGTTCGTTGCCCTGGCGATCGCTTGGGCTCTGGTGATCACGGCGCAGATCGGAGCGATTATCCACCTTTAAGAACGATTACCAAATGTAGCCCAAAGAGCAAGCGCTCAAAGTGCCGGTTACGATTTCCCAATTCTTTTGTCTGAGTTTTCTTAGGGCGCGTTTCATCATTCTTTAGACATTTTGCCTGCAGGTGCTCAATGATACGCATGGCATGCGGAAGGGCCTCTGAAGTTCCCTGAGGTGCATAAGATACCTGATCCTACACTCCGGTTGGACTGCGGGATTTCGGCGCATCCCTTGAATTTGATCTTTTCAAGCATCATATAGGTCTTTTTTAGGCTGGCTAAATTCAAGGATACACTGCGCTGAGCCATTGGCCCCGCCCATGGCTGTGTGCAATGTCGAAGGGCCTGTCGAAGGGGCGAGATGACAGTTTATTGTTGAAAGGCAGCGCCAGGTTTTCTTTCCCGAACCGCGAAGATCTTTAGGAAAACCTGCCAAAAGGGATGGTTCAACTGGCGCCTCCGCCAAGATAGGCCTTTTTCATCATGGGATTGTTGAGGAGGTTCTGGGCCGTGTCCGTCAGAACGATGGAACCGGTCTGAAGCACATAGCCCCGGTTGGCGATGGACAGGGCCATGTTCGCGTTTTGCTCCACCACAAAGATCGCGGTCCCTCTCTTGTTCACTTCCTGAATCAGATCGAATTGCCGGTCCACCAGAACAGGGGCCAGTCCCATGGAGGGCTCGTCCATGAGGAGAATCTTCGGATTGGAGAGTAACGCCCTTGCCATGGCAAGCATCTGCTGCTCCCCACCGCTGAGATACACTCCGGGCTTGTGGAGGCGTTCCCTGAGCTGTGGAAAGAGCTCAAGCATCTTTTCAATGTCGGACTTCACGCGGTCACTGTCTGTCCTGAGGTAGGCGCCCATCTCCATGTTCTCCAGCACGGTGAGCCTGGGAAAAATCCTCCTGTTCTCCGGAACGATGGCGACCCCTTTGGAAACGATGTATTGGGTCGGCTTTCCATCGATTCGTTCACCCGCAAGAGTCACGGAGCCCTTTTTGACCCTGCACACCCCGAGGATGGTCTTCAGGGTGGTGGACTTGCCGGAGGCATTGCCCCCGAGAAGGCAGATCAGCTCCCCATCGTAGATCTCGACGTTGATGTCGTAGAGAACCTGAATGGCCCCGTAGAAGGTGTCAACGTTCTTCAGTTGGAGGATAGGTTGATTCTTCATGATTCTTTCTTTTCTTTCACCCTCCCCTAATGCAGATCATTGTCTGCAACCAAATTGGATCAACGGGTCATTGGCATCTTTTCTTTCGTTCCAAGGGCTCCCGGCCTGCGCATTTCAAGGAGTTACGGACGGGTGATGCCCGCCCGCTTCGCCTGACGGCTCGCGATTCGGCGGGCACTGCCTCCCCCCTCGCTGTTCCCCTCGCGTTCGCTCGGGGTCATCGGGTCCCCCATTCCGTAACTCCATGAAATGAGGAAGGCCTCCCGCCAGTCACTTCAGAAAAGACACCAATGCCCCATCCAGGGAGCGGCAGGCCTATTGGAAAAGGCGCGAGCAGGTTAATGTCTTTTCCGTCCCAGGTAGGCTTCAATGACCTCCTTGTCGTTGGCCACTTCGTCGTAGGTCCCTTCTGCAATCTTCCTGCCGTAGTCCAGTGCGAGGACTTTGTCCGAAATATTCCTCACCACATTGAGCTTGTGCTCGATCACGATAATCGTGTAACCATACTGATCCCTGAGATGTTTGATAAATCGCGTCATCTCCTCCGTCTCCTGAGGGTTCATCCCGGCGGAGGGTTCGTCGAGCATGAGGAGTTTCGCGTTGGTCGATAGGGCCCGGGCGATTTCAAGGCGCCTCCGGTTCGCATAGGACAAAAACATCGCTTGCTGGCCAAGGCGGTAGCCCGTGAGCCTCGCCCCGAACAGGCTGAGCACTTCTTTCACGGCCCTGTCTGTTTCTTGTTCCTCCCGGTTGTGCAAAGGCAGGTGAAAGACGATCGACAAGGGGCCCGCCTTGGTGCGGCAGAATCGGCCCACCTTGGCATTATCAAGGACGGAGAGAGAGCTGAAGAGCCGGAGGTTCTGAAACGTTCTGGCCACACCCGCCTTCACCACCTGATGAGGTTTGAGCCCCGAGATCCTTCTCCCTTCGTACACGATGGAGCCGGCACTGGGAGGGTAAATGCCGGAAATCAGGTTGAAGAGGGTCGTCTTCCCGGCTCCGTTGGGGCCGATGATGCTCAGAATCTCCCTTTCGCGGACCTGAAAGCCAAGAGTGTTGACCGCCATGATGCCGCCGAAATTCATGGTCACGCCCCGGATATCGAGGACCACACGATCCCCCTTTGAGAAAGCCTTTCGGCCGGAAGTCCTATCCCCTTCTTTTTCCTGATAGTACAGGTCCGTGGAAGCCCTGAGCACACCGGTTTCATCTTTGTCAGGCCTTTTCTTGGCTTTTGAAAGAAAGCCGAAGGATCCCATGATACCCTGAGGCCTCAAGGCCATCAGCACAATGAGGATCAACCCATAGGTCATCATCCGGTAGGCGCCGTATTCTCTGAGAAACTCCGGCAGGATGGAGAGGAACACCGCGCCGAGGATCACGCCGGGGACATTCCCTAGGCCGCCGAGAATCACCATGCAGTAGACGATGACGAGCTGGGGAAAATCAAAATTGTTCGGGAAGACGGAATCCTGGAACGAAGCGAAAATGGCGCCTGTCCAGCCCGCGATAAGAGCGCCCACCGCAAACGCCTTGAGCTTCATCCACGTGGTGTTCACGCCCATGGCTTCCGCAGCCAGCTCGTCCTCCCGAATCGCCTCCCACCCTCTCCCGTAACGGGACTTCTTGAGCCTTGAACACCCGATGACCACGAGGATTGCGGCAATCCAGATCAGGTAGGAATAAGCCACAGGAGAAACGATCGTGAACCCGAAGAGGCGGATGGGATCGAGATTGTAGATGCCGTTCACCCCGCCCGTGATGTTGATCGGCCTGTCCAGGTTCAGGAGCAAAAGCCTGAAGATCTGGGCGAACGCGAGAGTGACAATGGCCAGATAATCCCCTTTGAGCCTCATGCTCGTGGAGCCGAGGGCAAACCCGATTCCCATGGCCGCCAGGGCGGAGAGGGGCAATGTCAAAAGAAAGGGCAGGTGAATATTGAAATGGCCGGAAGACAGGAGAGCGAAGACATAGGCGCCGATGCCGAAAAAAGCGACATAGGCCATGTCCAGAAGGCCTGCAAAGCCTGCGACCACATTGAGCCCGAGAGCGAGCATGATCCACAGTCCGGTCGTGCCATAAATCCGGAGCCAGTAATTGTTGGGCATCACAAGGGGTGCGAAGAGTAAAACGGTGCCGGCAGCGGCGTAAAGGATCAGCCTGTTTTTCTCCACCCAACTCATCTCTGAAGCGTCGCGTTGCATCACACCTTTTCCGGGATCTTTTCTCCCATCAGGCCCCAGGGTCTGAAAATGAGAACAAGAATGAGCACCATGAAGGCAACGACATCCTTGTACGTTGCGGGAAAGAAGGTGGTGGCCAGGGATTCGAGAAGACCGAGGATAAGGCCTCCCAGCATGGCTCCGCGGATGTTGCCGATGCCTCCGAGGACTGCCGCCGTGAACCCCTTGAGCCCGGCCTGGAACCCGACATAGTAATCGACCTGTGTAAACATCAACCCCACCAGGGCCCCTGCCGCTCCGCCAAGGGCGGAGCCGATGAAGAACACCAGGACGATGATCCGGTCCGTGTCAATGCCCATGAAGGCTGCGGCTTCGATATCCTGGGCCGTGGCGCGCATGGCTTTTCCCACTTTGGTTTTCTTGACCATGACCGTCAAAAGAGCCATGAGCAGGAACGCGACGACAATGACCAGAATCCTCATGAAGGAGATGACCACATCGCCCACCTGGATGACCCGCAGACCTTCAGGGATCAGGGAGGCCACGGCAAAAGAACGCGCTTTTGCGCCCTGGAAGTTGAGGACCAGATTCTGCAGAAAGATGGAAACCCCCAGAGCGCTGAGAAGCAGGTTCATTCGAGGGGCTTTCCTGAGCGGCCGGTAGGCAAAACGCTCGATGAGGATCCCCAGGACACCGGACAGGCCCATGGCCATGAGGATCATGAAGGCAATCAGGACGCCGGCGTTCACAAAGGGCACGTTGTTGCCGGTCAGAAGGTAGAGCACCCACCATGCGACAAAGCCGCCGATCATGTAGATTTCGCCGTGGGCGAAATTGAGCATGAAGAGAATGCCGTAGACCATGGTGTAGCCGATCGCGATGAGGGCATAGACCCCTCCGAGGGTAAGACCGTTGACCAGCTGTTGGGGCAGTTGCTGCCAATAAAAGTCCATGAAAGAAGTCCGCAAAAAAATAAAGGTCCTAACCTGGGTCACCAGTTAGGACCTTTGTAAAGGACATCGTCTACTTTCCTGTCATCACCGCGACCTGTTTGAAATCCTTCCCCGCGACCTTGAAGAAGTAGGTGGCCCCTCCCTCGAGATCTCCCTTTTTGTCAAAGGTGACGGGGAATCCCAGGATCCCTTTGTAGCCCTTGGTCTCAGCCACGTTTTTCAAAACCTCTTCGCGGCTGATGTTGCCGTCCGCAGCCGCCTTGCTGATGGCGGTGAGCAGGATGTTCATGGCTTCATATGCAGGGGGACCGAATCCGCTGATGGTCCCGTACTTGGCTTCATACTTCTTGACGTACCCGGCCGCCTCGGGAACGGCAAACACATCAGGGGCGAAGTGGTACACATAAGCTCCCTCTGCCGCTCCCTCCGAAGCCTGGATGAAATCTTTCTTGTCCCGGGCGCCTTCTGTCCCGAAGAAGACCGCTTTGATCCCGAGTTCCTTGGCCTGTCGGACGCCGATGGCCTGATCCGGGGCAGTGGTCGCCACAAAGAACAGCACGTCGGGACCGTAGGCTTTGACTTTCGTCAGGACGGCGGAGTAATCCTTGGCACCCGCCACGATGGTGTCCTGCATAATATCCGTGACGCCAAGTTTTTTGAGGCCGTTGATGGTCTCGCTCGCGATATTTTCGCAATAGGCGACCTTCTCATTGAGCACGGCGACTTTCTTGGCTTTGAGCTCTCTCTGAATGAAAAGGGCGCAGTTCCAGCCGTGGGCATCGTTCCTGGCATTCACCCGGAAGAATTGCTTGAAGCCCTGGTCCGTCAAGTCGGGCTTTGAAGCCGCAGTGGTGATGCAGGTCAGGTTGGCGGCCCCGTAGATCTTCATCGTGGCCTGCGCAATGTGGCTCATGGGAGGGCCGACCACGCCATAGATCAGGCTGTCTGCCACGAATTTGTTCGCCACGTTGACACCCTGGGCAGGATCCAAGGCATCATCCCCCATGACCTGTTCAATCTTGACCCCCTTGATGCCGCCTTTTTCGTTCCATTCATCAACGGCAATCTGGGCTGAGTTATAGATTTCCATGCACGGTGCAGCCGCATCGCCGGTGAAAGCTCCCGCGTTCCCGACCTTAATTCCCTTGGATACGTCTGCGCTGAACGCCAGCGCTGAAAACGCCAACAGCATCCCCACCAAAAGAACAAAGAAAACCAGACTTCTCCTCATTGCCCTCCTCCTTTTTCAGTGATTGTGATGAAACGACCTTGCCCTTGAAATGAGAGCCCTTACTGCTGGTTAATTTTCTGCAGAAAGTCTCTTGCCTGTCCATGCAGAACTTCCTTTAGCAGACCCTGCCGTGCGTGTCAAATGATTGCCCATGGTGACTTGTGCAGTTTTTTGTCGACTCGGGACAGTGCTATCCGTGTCTTCCAAGGACGATCTTGTCCCTATTGTTTTCCTTCAGAAGGGCCTTGGCCATCCGGCCGGCCTGATCGTATCGCGTCATACCCTCATCGATGAATTCATCGCCCTGATCTCTGTTGGCCTCGACAAATACCGCCTTGAGGATGCTCACCCTCTGGTCGATGGCTTCTGCAGGCGCGTCTTCAGAAGGTTCCTGGTCGGCCGGAACCGGAGGCACGCCCATCAGGATGTACCAGACCAGGTTTTCCTGATCGGGGAGAACGCCGCTCCTGGTCAGGTCGACGGAGTCCCTGAACTCATGGTAGGCTTTGAGAAAACTGTCTTTGTCGTCCACTCTGAGGGTACCCCTGAAAAACCGCTTTCAATCTCTTATACCATGTATCCCGACCAAGGCAAGCACCAGGGGGACGGGAGGGGGATTTTCTGAGCAGTGGAACAAAAGGTGGTCTTGACAGGCGGTCTAATAAATGGTACACGCGTATCGGAATATAGACCGTGAATCAAAAGCCTTCAGCAAAGGCGGTTGTATGTCCTCCAGGCCGTTCCCCATGTTTTGCCGATTCCTGTCTGAGACGGATCTCAGCGACCTCCCCCCGTCGGTCATTGACCATGCCCAACAAGTTCTTGTGGATACCCTTGGCGTGATAATCGTAGGGTCAGGCGTTCCTGAAGTGAATCGCGTAGCCGCCCGGTTAGCGGGATCGTGTCGGAAAGAAGAGGGGGTGACCTGTCCGGGGCGTGCCGGAGGCTTTGAACCTCTTTTCGCGGCACTGCTCAACGGCATGGCCGGCTCCAGTCTTGAATTTGAAGAAGGGAATTCCAGGGCCATGGGGCATCCTGCGATCCAGCTTGTTCCGGCTCTTGTCGCCGACACGGAAGCCGGGGGTCTCTCGGGAAAGGATCTCCTGCGGGGGCTCATCTTGGGGTATGAGACGGCGAGCCGGGTGAGCCGGGCCTCATCGGTGCGCAAAGGTCTTCACCCCACAGGGACCTGGGGAGTGGTCGGGTCTGCGCTGGGGGTAGGCTGCGGCCGGCGCAAGGGAGCCGAGGCCCTTGAGCAGATCGGAAATATTGCTGCCTCCTACGCCTTTTCACCCTATGTAAAGAACTCCTTTGTCGGAAGAAACGTGGCGAGCACTTTCGCAGGCCTTGTGAGCCAGGCCGCTCTCCTGGCCAATTGGTTCTTCGAATCCGGCATCCGGGCGGATGAAGGCTGTCTGGAAATGACTTTTTCCCAGTTCGTCTCCGAGCGTTTCGACCCCCAGGTTCTCGTAGCAGGCCTGGGGGAGGACTATGCGATTGCCGAAAACTATTTCAAGCCCTATCCCACCTGTCGCTTCACTCACCCGGCACTGGATGCTCTGGAAGGAATCCTTCGGGAAAAGAAGATTTCCTCAGAAGAGATCGTGAGGGTCACTGTCACAAGCTTCAAAGCGGCTGTTCACACCGCTTCCAAACCACCGGCCAACGTGGAAGCCATGCGCTTCTCGGTGCCCTATCTCATTGCGGCCAGGCTCAGCCGCGGCCGGATCGATCTCCGAACCCTGGATCATGACATTGTCCATGACCCGCAGGTGCGCGAACTGGCGGGCAGGGTGGAAATGTCTTTGTCCCAGGAGTACGAACAAATGCGGCCCGGGAGGAATCCGGCGAAGGTAACTCTCCACCTCAAGGATGGACAGGAGTTGACCCGGGAGGTGATGGACTGCCTGGGGGATCCTCTTAAGCCGATGCCAAGGGAGGATCTGGCTGCGAAATTCCTGGATCTTGCAGGGCCCGTGATCGGAGCAGACAGGGGAAAACAGTTCTTCGAAAAAATGCAGGGGTTGGAATCTGTGGAGAACGTCAAACCTCTTATGCGCATGCTGCGCGCCGGAGCGTAAGGAAAGAAGAAGACAGTGGCGGCTACATCAAAGCACAGCAAGAGAGAAAACTCGGAACAGCAGTGCGAAATCCTGAAGAGAATAGGAACCAAGATCCGGAATGAGCGGAACCGCCTCGGGCTCTCGCTGGAAGCTCTGGCAAGAAAAGTCGGAATCAGCAAGATGACCCTTCACCGGATCGAAACAGGCATGACCTCCCCCTCGGTCATTACCCTGACGGAGATCTCCTTTTATCTCAAGAAACCGATCGAGTCCCTCATTGGAGAGGGCGACCCGAAGGTGGTGCTCATCAAGAAGGCGGAACAAGATGACATCATGGATCCTGAAAGCGGGATTCGGGTCCTTGCGCCAAGAGGTCTGATCACTGACAGGATCACCCTGACATCGGCGGAACTCAAGAAAGGTTATGCGATAGAGACCCATGTCAATCATGGGTTTGAATGGGCCTTCCTGATTAAGGGCAAGGCGGTGGTCACGGTGGCAGGAAAGGACTATCCCATGCAGGGAGGAGACTGCATATTCTACGATGCCCATTTTCCTCACTCCATCAGGATCAATGAGAAAATCCAGTATGTGGGGCTGTTTTTGAAGGATGAGTAAGGAAGAGATGGAGTAGTGGAGGACTGGAGTTATGGAGTATTGGATAAAGAAGGGATCAAGAGTCAGGAGTGAATAGGGCCGTCCATAGACTCTGCAAGTCAATGGCCCTGGTCAGAGGCTTCTCAGGGGGCCTTGCGATCACCTCGGTCCTGTTGTGCATGTTCTTTGCCGTCATTTCCGGTTCATCTCCTGCAATGGTGGTGGCCATCGGGACCATCATGATCCCCGCTCTGATCAAGAGTGGATACGATTCCCGGGTTTCCGAGGGGCTTCTAATCGGGGCATGCCGTTCCTGATTCCCTATGATCCATGGATCTCTTTGGTGCTGACACGGTTCGTCGAATAAAGGGCTCAGACAAGAGCAGAACGATTAAAGGAGTGTGGCTATGATCAAGTTATTGCTGAAAAAAGGTGACGTTCAGGTGTCTCTTCCTTCGAGGTGGGAAGTGAAGCATACGATCTTCAAGGAAGCTCAGCCGGCTCGGGCTGGGCTCCAAGAGATGATGATGAAGGCTCTTTCAAAGCCCCTGGGATCGCCCAAGCTGGAGGAGCTTCTGAAGCCCACCTCGAAAGTGGCGATTGTTGTGGACGACCTGACGCGTCACACGCCAATCAGCGACCTGCTCCCCGGGCTCTTGAAGGGGGTTGAGAGCAAGGGAGTTCCCAAAGGGAATGTGAGCATCGTGATCGGGACAGGGACTCACAGGCCTATGGATCAAAAGGAGATCGAAGCGCAGCTCGGGGAAGGAGTGGCCAAGGCGTACCGGGTAGAGAATCACGATGCCCGCTCTAAAGACCTCGTGGTCATGGGGGAGCTTCCGGGCTACGGAAAGATCTCCTTCAATGCCACGGTCATGAAAGCGGATGTGAAGATCACGGTGGGATCCATCATCCCTCACGTGCACAACGGTTTCGGCGGGGGCCCCAAGAACATCATGCCTGCCATCTGCAACTTTGAAACCGTAAGAAAGCATCATCTCAAGAATGTCCTACATGTAAGGGCCCGTGTCGGGATCGTGGAGGGAAATCCTTTTCTGGAGGACATTACGGCGATTGCGAAACTGGCGCGAATTAATTTCTCCGTACAGTGCCTCAACGACTCTTTCGGTAATGTGTACAAAATTCTGGCAGGCGATGTCCTTGAAGTGTTTGGGGCCGCTGTCCGGGAACAAAGCCGGGCTCTGGGTGTCCCGGTTTCTGGAAAAACCGATGTGACCATTGTCTCCTCCTTTCCTTATGACGAAGGCGTGCAGATCATGAAGTCTTTCATGCCTTCGGCCATGGTGACCAAGCTCGGCGGGAGCTTGTTCGTGGTCACGGAACTTGTTCATCCTTTGCCCGGCTTTTTCATTGACAGCATTCAAAGGATCAAGGGCGACGGCAGTTGCACGGTGGACCCCGCTGCAGCAGAGAAACTCAGCCGGTGCGAGCCCCTCATTGAGGGAGCGGCCATGGATTTCAACATGGCGATCATACTTGTTGTGGCGGTGGCCAAGAAATTCAACCTGTCTCTCATCGGTCACGAGGTGCTCCAGGACCTGGCAAAAGCAATGGAGTGCAAGTGGTATCCGGACCTGGATACCGCCTTGCAGAAAGAGAGCAAGAAAGGCGAGAAGAAGACGGTGAGCGTCATTCCGGCAGGAGGGTACATTTTCCCGATCATTTCGGAACCCTTTGAGCTTCTGGGATGAAGGATTAGCCGAGAACGTATTCGCGAGGTACGTAGAACTCACAAAAGGGGCATTGGGGTCTTTTCTGCAGCGACTGGCAGGCCGGGAGACTTTGGAGCGAAAGAAAAAACCCCAATGCCCCGATGTGGGAGAGCAGTCGAAACAATGAGGAAAAGATGAAAAAGCTCATGACAGGCAATGATGCGGCGGCGCTTGCGGCCAAGATGGCAAAACCCCAAGTCATTGCCGCTTATCCGATCACCCCGCAGACCAGCATCGCGGAGAAACTCGCCGCCTATGTGGCCGGAGGAGAGCTCAAGTCCAGGTACATCAAGGTGGAATCCGAGACATCCGCCCTTGCCGCCTGCATCGGAGGGTCGCTTTCCGGGGCCAGGGTTTTCACCGCCACGTCTTCTCAAGGGCTTGCGTTGATGCATGAACTTCTTCACTGGGCTTCGGGAGCGAGGCTTCCCATTCTGCTGGTGGATGTCAACCGGTCCATGGCTGCGCCCTGGTCTCTGGGAGTAGACCACAATGACACTCTCTCGCAGAGAGACACGGGCTGCCTCCAGATCTACTGCGAAACAGCCCAGGAAGTTCTGGATAACATTTTGATTGCCTTCAAACTCGCGGAGAAGGTCCTGATTCCCACCATGGTCTGCATGGATGGGTTTCTTCTTTCTCATTACTCGGAGCCTGTGGAGGTTCCGGAACAGGAAGCAGTGGACCGTTTTCTTCCACCGCGAAAAGCCCGCTACCGGCTGGACCCGAGCGACCCCTGCACCTTTGGAGGAGGAGTGAGCGGCCAGGTCCTGTTTGAATTGCGGCAGCGGATGCAGGAAGACATGGACCGGATTCCGGCTCAACTGTCTCGCATTTGCAGGGAATTCGCTCTTCAGTTCGGCCGGCAATACGAAGCAGTTGAAGTGTTCAAGGAGGAAGGAGCTGATCTTGCACTGATCACGGCGGGCACCATGGCGGGAACCGTTAAGGCTTTTGTGCAGGAAAACAAAACCGTGGGGCTTGTGAAAATGCGGCTTTTCCGGCCCTTCCCGGGGAAGGAGCTAAAAAAGGCCCTGAAGGGATTCAAGAAGGCTGTCGTCATCGACCGGAATCTTTCGCCCGGAGCCGGAGGGATTTTTGCTCAGGAGATCAAGGCAGCGCTCTATGGAAGCAGGAAACGAATCCCCATAGTCAGCGTCATTGGGGGGCTCGGCGGCGTGGACGTGACGAAGGAGCACCTCGACAGGCTGGTGACCGGCATCAGGCAGCAGCGCAAGGTCCCAACCGATCTCCTCTGGATGGAGGTTTGAGATGGAAACTATGGAAAACGAGTTCGTGCATTCTGGTAGCTTTGCCTGCCCCGGGTGTGGGTTGACTATTGCCTTTAGGCACGTGGTCAAGGCTCTGGGCAAAAACACCGTGATCATCACCACTGCAGGCTGCGGATCCGTGGTGGCAGGATACTACCCCATGACCACCTCGAAACTGCCCTTCTTCCACTGCTCTTTCGGCACCGTAGGCGCCACGGCGGCCGGCCTCAGAGCCGGTCTGGACATGCTGGGCAAGACAAAAACCCAGGTTCTTGCATGGGCCGGCGACGGCGGAACTTTTGATATCGGGCTCCAGTCTCTGTCCGGGGCAGCAGAGCGGAACGACGACATGGTCTATGTCTGCTATGACAACGAAGCGTACATGAACACCGGTGTGCAAAGGAGTTCAAGTACGCCCCTCGGGGCCTGGACCACCACGACCCCCTTCCAGGCCCCCGAGGATCGCCCCAAAAAACGCATGGCGGCCATTGTCGCTGCGCACGAGATCCCTTACATGGCCACCGCGTCCATCTCCGATCCCCAGGACCTGGAGCAGAAAGTGCGAAGGGCCAAAGGCATCAAGGGGTTTCGTTTCATTCACATCCTGATCCCCTGCCCCACAGGGTGGCTTTACGCCACGAAAGACAGTGTCAAGCTGGGACGACTGGCTGTGCTGTCCCGGATTTTCCCTCTTTATGAAGTGTTCGGCGGCAAACAGTATCGCCTGAGCCCGATGGGTGAGAAGGTCCCCGTCCATGAGTACGTCGCTTCACAGGGCCGCTTCAAAGGTCTCTCCGAGGAAGGGATTCAGGGCATTCAGGGAAATGCGGACCAGGACTGGACAGAGCTCCAGGACCTGGCGGCTCGCAGCAAGGAGGGGCGATCATGATCGAGGTGAAAATTTCCGGGCGGGGAGGGCAGGGAGCCGTGCTTGCGTCACAGGTTCTTGCGACGGCTTTCTTTGAAAAGGGGTTCTATGTCCAGTCCTTTCCTTCCTTTGGTGCAGAGAGAAGGGGCGCTCCCGTATCCGCATTTCTGAGAGTGGATTCAAAAGAGATTACCCTTCGATACAGCGTCCAGTCCCCGGACTGGATCGTTCTCTTTGATGCCAACCTTTTGAAGAACCCCATGGTGATGGCCGGCATGACCGGGAAGAC
Source organism: uncultured Chloroflexia bacterium (assembly GCA_963701775.1). Lineage (GTDB taxonomy): Bacteria > Chloroflexota > Anaerolineae > JAAYZQ01 > JAAYZQ01 > DAOQVR01. The sequence goes on along the minus strand of CAVPBH010000002.1, from coordinate 95,741 downwards.
ATCCCTCCTCGTGAACAGCGGAGTCAGCCAGGGTTTGGATGTCCGGGAGTGCAAAGGCTTCTATGTGGTGGATGCGACCTCGATTGCCGAGGAGCTCAAGCTCAGGACCACCTCCTTCAGCATGGTGAACACCGCGATGGTAGGAGCTTTTGCGAAAGCCTCGGGGTTGCTCGATCTGGAGAGCATCGAAAGAGTGATCGGGGAAATGGCGCCTGTAAAAAGAGAATCCAATGTGGCTGCGGCAAGAAAGGCTTTTGAGAAGGTTAAAGAGGTTTCCCGATGAAAAGAAGTTCTAAACCGCCCATGGCGGCAGCAAAAGAACCGACCACGGCGATTCACACCGGAACCTGGCGGTTTGAGCGGCCTGTTTTTGTGAGCCGGCTTGCCCCTTGCAGTGAAGCTTGCCCGCTCGGCGAAGACATTCCGGCTATCATGGCTTTGAACGGGAAGGGTGATTTTGCTGGAGCGTACAGCAAGATTGTAGAGGAAAACCCTTTCCCCGGGATCTGTGGCAGGGTTTGCTTCCATCCTTGCGAGAGAGTGTGCAACCGGGGACGGTTTGATGAGGCCGTATCCGTCAGAGATCTTGAATGGTCTATCTTTAAGGAGGTGCAAGCACGAGAGCCTGCCACAGCAGGTCGTGAGCCGAAAAAGGGTCGCAAGGTTGCTGTGGTCGGTGGGGGGCCTGCAGGGCTTTCCTGCGCGTATTTCCTTGCCCTGTCAGGGCATGAGGTAACGATCCTGGAGGAGGGAGAAGAGCTCGAAATCTATTCGCTCAGCCTTCATGAGGGCTCGCCTGAAAGAGCGGATCTTGAATGGGAGGTGAAGCGGATTCTGAGTTTAGGCGTGGGTATGGGGCACCATGGTACGCATCAAAACCAGGGGTACGAGGATCTGGCAAAGGACTTTGACGCCGTTTATGTGTCTCAGAAGCTGGATAGTGATCCGCCTCGAAAGGAGAGCGCTCCCGTGAAGCTGCGGTCCGGATTGGCGGTTCTCGATGAAAGGGGAACAGCGACATCGGGGCCTCCTGGTAAAGAGAGCGAAACCACGCGGGCCGTGGTTCGCCAGATCGCGGCCGGTAAAATGGCGGCCCTTCAGCTCGATCTTCACTTGCGCGGCGCTCCTTCAGGTCAGATCCGGCCTTTTGCCGTAGGCCGTTTGGGAGCCGTTTCCTTCGAAGTGTTCAAGCTGGGCGTGACAGGGCGCATCCCGCGGCCTCTGCAAGGGGTTGTTCGGTTTGAGGACCTAAACTTCGCTCATTTCAAGAAAACGCCCAGAATTCGTCCGGCTTCTCCTCAGGGACCCCTGGACAAACCGCAGAGGATCGCCTCAGCCCGGCGCTGCTTTCAGTGCGGAACCTGCACTTTTTGCATGAGGTGTTATGACTACTGTCCTGATCTGGCCATCCGGATCGACGGGAAAGCCAAAGAGAGAGCCATCGATTACGATCACTGCAAAGGCTGCGGAATCTGCGCTGAAGAATGTCCGCGAGGGGCGATCTCCTGGGTCCACGAGTGAGGCAGAGCAGACTGATGAAAAACGCCCATCTGTCCCGCTCGCGAAACGGAATCCCCTCAATCCTCATTCTATTCAGTTGTCACTAAACCCTCCACCGCTGGAAGACCGGGATGGGTTTTACGGATCCAGGGTGCAAAAAAGCTACGACAACGATTTCCCCTCCCTTGGTGGGAGGGGTTAGGGGAGGGGGTTGTGGTGATTGGAGTGGATGTCCCTTTTGTCACCCCCACCTTACCTCCCCCATCAAGGGGGAGGAAGTGTTGTGTAAGTCTCGGCAAGATGAGCGATCAAGTGCCGCTTTCAAGGGGCTTCCTGAGGCCACCTGCTCTGCGGGTAAAGCCTCACACCGCAGAGCAACCGACCTTTGATCTTGACACATAAGTTTCTTCATCCCTATACTGACCGGGTTCAATCGCTTCAGGCGAGCCAAAGGAAAGGCCGGGCTCTTAGTACACCCGGTAAGAGAAGCCATGGGTTTCAGGCAAAGCATCACCCGCTACACCGCAAGCATTCTGATCGCTCTGTGTGCCGTGATTATAGCATTCACGGGAAGCCTGGGCTTTGCCGTTGCCGGAATCTTCCTTGCCTTTGTCACCTTCATGAACACACGACAGCTTCTTCAAAAGCTTGCCGCAGCGAACGAGCAGACATGCTTCCTCGATGAGAAACTGGTTCAGTCCCAGAAACTCGCCTCCATCGGTGAGCTTTCAGCAGGGATTGGGCATGAGATCAACAATCCCCTTGCCATCATCTCCCAGGAGACGGAGTGGATGCAGCACCTCCTGAAACAGATCGGCGAAAGAGATCCAAAGGAGGTTGCGGAGCTGCAGGATTCCTTGAAAGAAGTCCTGCGCCAGGTGGACCGATGTCGGGAGATCACTCAGAACCTGCTCCGGGCGCCACGTGGATCGCCCGAGTGGGCCGACCTGGTGGCGGGGCTCACGGTGTATGCCTGGCAGGAGCCGGACGAGGGCGGCGCGCAGTTTGTCGCCCGCGTGGGAGACTCGCTGCCGGACCTCTGATCCTCACTCCGCCGGAGGGGCGCAAGGACATCAGCGAGTGCCACCTGCAAGGCGACGACGTGGCGGCGCTCGTCGCGGAGCGGGATCGCGCGGGCCACGCCCTTCCGCCAGATCACGGCGGCGGAAACGCCGGGCGGGAGATCGAGCGGCTCGCTGCGCAGGCCAGCACGCTCCTTTCGTGCCCGGACGTGCTGGCCGAGTTCCGCGCGCTGTGCGGGCAGGTGGGCCTCGTCGGCGAGGAGAAGAACGCGCAGCTCCTCTACCTGGCTTTTACCTCCCGGCTTCTGGAGAAGCCAGTTTCGGCGGTGGTGAAGGGGCCTTCGGGGGGCGGCAAGTCGTTCCTGGTGCAGCGGTGTCGCCAGGTCTTTCCGCCTTCGGCCTACTATGCCCTGTCGGGCATGAGCGAGCATGCCATCGTCTACGGCACGGAGACCCTGGTGCACCGCATGCTGGTGCTGTGCGAAGCCGCCGCGCTGTCGAGCGAATTCGCCACGTATGGCGTGAGGAGCCTGGTGTCGGAGGGGCGTGTCAAGTACGAAACGGTGGAGATGCCGGAGCGTGGCCCCGGCGGCGGGAGGGTGCTCGAACGCGAGGGGCCGACCGGCCTGATCACGACTACGACCCGGGTCTGCCTCGACGCGGAGCTGGAGACGCGCCTGCTGAGCCTCAGCATCCGCGACGATCCGCAGCAGACGCAGTCGATCCTGGCGTCGATCGCCGAGCGCGCCAACGGCCGCGGGCCGGCCCCGGCCGACCTGGAGCGGTGGAGGGCGTTCCAGGAGTGGCTGGCAGTCGCCGGCGTGCACGAGGTCAGCATCCCGTATGCCGGGCAGCTCGCGGCGCGGTGCGAGGCCACGGCGGTGCGGTTGCGGCGCGACTTTGGCGCGCTGCTGAGCCTCGTGAAGGCGCACGCGATCGTACACCAGGCGCAGAGGCGGATCGTCGACGGCCGGATCGTGGCCGAGATTGCCGACTACCGGGCGGTGCACGGGCTGGTGGCCGAACTGCTGAACGAAGGGGCGCAGGCGATGGTAACGCCCACGATCCGCGAGACAGTGGAGGCGCTGCGCGCCCTGTACCTGGCGGCGCCGGTGACGATGCGGGCGCTGGCCAAGCGGTTGGGGCTGGACAAGACTTCGACCACGCGGCGGGTGGCGGTGGCGCGGCGGAGGGGTGGATTGTGAACCAGGAGACGCGGCGCGGGCAGCCAGCGCAGCTCGTGCCGGGGGATGCGCTGCCGGCGGAAAAGCCGGTGCTGCCGGATCGGAGTCGCTCGATGGACCACGGACGATGGACGATGGACCACGGGAGCACAGACAATCGACCATGGACGGCGCGAAACGGCTCCACTGACGCGAAAGGGGGAGGGAGCAGCCCCGGGGATCCACGTGCATCAGGGCCATCACCATTGGGAGGGCGTTGACGGAGGACGGGGAGGGGGACCGGTCAGGGCCAAGTCAAGAGACCCTTCGCTTCGCTCAGGGTGACAGACCGAAGGATGCCATCCCAAGCGCAGCGAAAGCTCACGCAGCGAAGCATCTCGGTCGGGCCCAGCAGAGACCCTTCGCTGCGCTCAGGGTAAACAGCCGGGGCGTGGTGGGCCCCCTGCCTGGCTTTGACTTGGCCCGGAGGCCCCGCTGCACCCCGATTGACACGCAGGCGGAAAGGTAGTATGCTGTAGCCAGGCATCCCGCCCGGGAAAGGAGAAACCCCGATGAAGTCGAAAGGCGTCGTGATCGCTCTCGTGGTGATCGTCGTCGTTCTGCTTGCCGCACTCGGCGTGATTGGCTACTCCTACCTCAAGGGCCGGCAGGCCACCCCCACGCCTACCGTACCCTCTATCCCGACCGAGGCTCCCACGCCCACCGGCCCTGCCACGCCGGAGCCGACTCCCGTGCCGGCGGGGGGCGTGGTTATCCCCGACACCACCGTGGTGCTGACCGGCACGACGCTGTTGAACCTATCCGCCGTCTCGGAGGACAAGTCGGTCTATACCTTTTCCGGCACGACCGACCAGCTCGCGTCGCTGGAGCAGGGCGACGTGATCGTGGGCATCTCCGACCTGGCGCCGGACGGCTTTCTGCGCAAGGTCCAGTCGGTCACGGCCGAAGGGGACCAGGTCGTGGTGCGGACGGAGCAGGCTACGCTCTCGGAAGCCATCGAGACGGGCAGCCTGAGCCTGACGCAGGAGCTGAGGCCCACGGACGTGCGCGGCGGCTATGCCCAGCCCGGGGTCGAGCTTGCCTCCGCCTCCATGGGGCAGATCGACGAACACAAGGGCTATCTCTGGGTGATCAACCTGGTCAACGTCGTCCTGTTCGACGCCGACGGAAAGGACAGCACGACGGGCGACCAGATCCGCGCCGACGGCAGCATCAAGTTCAACGTCAGCATGGATTTCCGGCTCGACATCGGCGGCTTTGAGCTGAAGAATTTCTACCTGGTGGGCTCGGCGGGGGAGTATGCCGACATCCGCGTGAGCGGCAATGCGAAACTATTCGACAAGCATCTCAGCAAGTCGGTCGGCTCGTACGTCCTGAATGCGATCCTGGTGCCGATCGGGCCGGTGCCGGTATGGATCACCCCGGTTCTGAACATTGAGGTGGGCGTGGACGGCACGGCGTCGATCGGGATCGAGGCCGGCGTCCGGCAGGAGGTCAGCCTGCGGGCGGGCATCGAGTACACGAAGGCCAGGCGCTGGCAGCCGATCGGCGAGCTGACGAGGACGTTCGAGGCCTACCCGCCCAGGCTCACGGGGAATCTCGACGTGGAGGCGCACGGCGCGGTCAACCTCGGCGTCCTGGTGTATGGCGTGGTCGGCATCCAGGCCGACATCAGCGGCTACTTTGGGCTGCACGTCGACCTGGAGGAGAGCCCGCCGCTGGCCCTGCGCGCCGGGCTGCGCAGCAGTGTGGGGGTCTGGGTCACGATCTTTGGCTGGTGGGACATCGTGGACCAGAGCTGGACGGTGATCGATTTCAGCATGCCCCTGCCGGTCGAGGTGCCCGCCACCGACACGCCTACGCCTACCACCACACCCACTCGCACGCCCACGCCGACCAACACACCCACCCGCACGCCGACGCCCACTGCCACGCCGACGCGCACGCCCACGCCGACGCCGACCACCCGTCCGCCCTGCGCCTTTGATGCGGAAGGCGCGTTCGCGGCGGTCTGGCAGAAGCACAAGCAGCCGCTGGGCTGCCCGCTCACCCTGGAGCCGGCGATCGTCCAGGACGCGGAGCAGGCCTTTGACCGGGGCCGCATGCTGTGGCGCGCCGACACCGAGATGATCTACGTGGTCTACGAGGGGGGCACGCTGGACGGCATCTTCTATACCTTTGCCGACACGTGGGAGGAAGGAGACCCCGTCTACTCGTGTGCGGGCGAGCCGCCGGCCGGGCGCATCAAGCCGTGGCGTGGATTTGGCAAGGTGTGGTGCGAGCTGGGCGGGCCGGGGTCGGCGGCCATCGGCTGGGCGCTGGAAGAGGAGAAAGGCTTTTCGGAGGGCGACGGCGACCCGATGGTGCAGGATTTCCAGGAGGGCGCCCTGTTCCGCGACAGCCTTGGCACGGCGAACCACACGGTGTACGTCTTTTTCACCGCCACGAACCGGTTCGTGCACGAGGGGTATTAGCGAGATTGACGCTGGCGCAAGAACCGGAAATCATGAAGAGAGGTTAGCATGTCCAGTGTGATGCGTTGTCCTTACTGTGGCCTTTTGCAGGATGAGCCCAAGGGCGTGAAGGCCTGCTCCCGCTGCGGCGGGGGGTTGGAGTACGAGATCCAGCCGCCCAAGCCGACCTACGTCCAGGTCCAGATGGAGCTGGACCAGGTCGCCGCGCCGGCGAACCTCAACGTCGAGCGTTACCTGCTGGTCACCATCCGCACCCCCAAGGAGGTGCCGCCGGATGAGGCCGCGCCCACCGAAAGCGGGCGTCCGCCGATGAGCTTTGCCGCCGTGCTGGACGTATCGGGCTCGATGCAGGGCGACAAGATTGCGCAGGCCAAGGCTGCGGTGCAGCAGGCCGTCCAGTACCTGCGCGCCGGGGACGTCTTTTCGTTGGTGACCTTTGCCCAAGAAGTGGCGTATCCCTTCGAGCCGAGCGCCGTCGACGGCAAGACATACGAGGCGGTGAAGAAGGCCCTGAGCAAGATCGGCGCCGGCGGGATGACTGCCCTGTGCGGCGGGCTGGAGGCCGGGATTGAGAAGGCGGCTGCCCGCAGGCAGGACACGAACCTGGTACTGCTGCTGAGCGATGGGCAGGCCAACGTGGGCGAGACCGACCTGGAGCGGATCGGCCAGAGGGCGTACCAGGCCCGCCAGCAGGGGGAGATTGTCTCCTGCCTGGGGATCGGCCTGGACTATAACGAGGCGCTGCTGGCCGAGATCGCCACGCAGGGCGGCGGGCGCTTTTACCACGTCACGGGTGCGCGCCAGATCCCCGCCTACCTGGCCGGCGAGCTGGGCGAGGTGGCGATGCTGGCTGCCAGGGACGTCAAGATCCACCTCGACGTCCCGGCGGGAGCCACGCTGATCCCGCTCTCGGCTGCGTTTCCGGTCCAGCAGGCCGCAGGCCAAGCGGTGGTCTCGGTGGGCGATATCCCGTGCGACACCGAGCTGGAGATCCCGCTGCGGCTGGCGCTCCTGGCGCAGAGCGCCGGCACCACGCTGAGCGTCGAGGGAACGCTGTCCTTCCGCTCGCCGGCCGGGCACGCAATCGAGCGCAGCGTCAATCGCGTCACGGTGCGGTTTGTTGCCCAGGGCACCTTCCAGCCTCGCGAGGGGGTGGTGCTGCCGGTCGCCGAGCGGGTCTTTGCCCAGATGAAGCCGGCCAGCGTGCTGAGCGCTGCCCGCACGCTGGCTCACAGGCCGCAGGAAGCCACCCGGCAGGCCGAAGCGCTCCTGGCCCGCCTGCAGGCTTATGCCGAGCTGCTCGGAGAGGGACGGGCGGAGGAGGAGATGGACGAAGCAAAGCAGCTGTTCAGCTTCCTGAGGGCTTCGCCGGCGGACTCTAAGCGGACGACGGCAGACGCGCAGCGCCGGATCCGGGCGAGCAAGGATTTTGGCCACTAGGATGGCCGGTACGCTCAAGGAGGCGGGCACGATGCCTGATCCGGCCACGGCCGCATCCCGTTACTGGGCGTTCATCAGCTACAGCAGCAAGGACGCGGCCCACGCCAGGTGGCTGCACCGCGCCATCGAGACCTACGGCATCCCGGCGAAAGTGGTGGAGCACAGCCCTACTACGCCGACCGGCGAGCCGGCTCCGAAGCGCTTCCAACCCGTCTTCCGCGACCGCGACGAGCTGCCGGCTTCTGCCGACCTGGGCCAGACCATCGGGGAGGCGCTGGCTGCCTCGCGCTACCTGATTGTCGTCTGCTCGCCCAATGCAGCGCAGTCCCAGTGGGTGAACCGGGAGATCGAGGCGTTTGCCGAGATGGGCCGCGCCGGCCGCATCCTCGCGTTCATCGTGGGCGGCGAGCCCAACAGCGGCGACGACCGGGAGTGCTTTCCGCCCGCGCTCCGGCGGCAGGAGCCCCTGGCCGCGGATGCGCGCCCGCAGGGCGACGGCCGGGCCGATGCCCGATTGAAGCTGCTGGCGGGCATGCTGGGGGTGGGATTTGATGCGCTGAAGCAGCGTGAGATCCAGCGCCGCATCCGCCGCCTCCAGGTAGCGATCGCCGCAGCGCTCCTGCTCACCCTGACCTTTGCCGGGCTCTTTTGGTATGCCATGCGGCAGAGGAGCATCGCGCAGGACCAACGCGGCCGTGCCCAGGCGGGCCAGCTCGCCTCCCTGAGCCTGGTGCGCCGGGACGACCGCTTCGACCTGGCGCTGCTGCTGGCCAGCGAAGCCTACGGGCAGTACGACACATTTGACACGCGCTCGGCGCTGCTCGGCAGCCTGGGGGTCTACCCCAACCTACGGACGTTCCTGCAAGGCAGCCAGGATCGCATCTGGGCGCTGGCGGCCAGCCCTGACGGGCAACTGGTCGCTGCCGGGGGCGAGAGCGGCGCCATCCTCCTTTGGGGCCTGGAGCAGGCACAGAGCGACGCGCAGGTGCTTTCGGCCGGAACAGAGACGACTCTCGCCCTGGCGTTCAGCCAGGACGGCGAGACGCTGGCCGCCGGGGGCTGCGCGCGCAGCGGCGACAACGGAAGCTGTGCCGAAGGCGAGGTGCGCCTGTGGAGGACGGCGGACGGGCAGGATCTCGGTTCCCTGCCGGGGACGGCCGGCGGTGCCGTGCAGAGCCTGGCCTTTAGCCCCGACGGACGCTACCTGGCATCGGGCAGCGGCGGCGGCATCACGCTGTGGGACGTGGCCGGCCGGGACGCGGTCACGGGCACGATCCACACGACGCTTGGGCAGGTCGTCAGCCTCGCGTTCAGTCCCGACGGCCGGCTGCTGCTCTCGGCGACGCTGCGGCAGTTGTCCAGCATACGGGATCCGGGATCCGCCGCGACGCACGACGGACTGGTGCAGATGTGGGCCATCCCCGACGGCACGTTCGGCCCCACGTACCAGCAATGCCCCGGCGCGTCGGAGATGAGCGTGGCCTTCCGGGAGGACGGGACACCCCTGGCGGCGTGCACCCTGGGCACGCTGATCTTTGTCTGGGACCTGAACACCCACAACTATACCGTGCCCCTGGCCGGCCACGGCGGCGGGATCGCGGCGCTGGCTTTTAGCGGCGACGGCCGCCGGCTTGCGTCGGGCGGCTGCGCGCGCTACAAGAGCAACGGTCTCTCCTGCATCCAGGGCGAAGCCCGGCTTTGGGACGTGGAGCGATTGGCCCAGATCGGGCAGCCGCTGTGGGGCACGGCGCACCTGGTCACCAGCCTGGCCTTGGCGCGGGACGGGAGCAGGCTGGCATCTAACTCAGCCAGCGAGAATGCCGAGAGCAGCGTGCTGGTGTGGGACATGGCGGCCCCGCAGACGCTGGGCGAGCCGCTCGCCGGCTTGCAGGGAATGGCCTCGAGCCTGGCGGCGAGCCCGGACTGGCACACGCTGGCGGCCTCGCTGAGTGACGGCACGATTGTCCTGGCAGACATGGCCGACGGCGCGCCGCCGAGAACGCTCGACGGAGATGCCGGAACCGTGAACGCCCTTGCCTTCAGCCCCGACGGCGGCCTGCTCGGCTCCGGGAGCAGCGACGGCACAGCCCGGCTATGGGACACCGGCAGCGGCACGCTGCGCCTGGGACCCCTGGAGGGTGGCACAGCGCCGGTGTGGGATGTCGGGTTCGTGCCGGACGGCAAGACCCTGGTGGTGGCCGGCGCCGGCCCCAGCGTCCAATGGTGGGATGTGGCAACCGGGATTGAAGCCGCCCAACCCTTCACCGCGACGGACGCCGGTTGGATCAGCGCGATGGCCCTCAGTCCGGCCGCAGACCGGCTGGCTGCGGCCGCGTGCCTGCGCCTTCCCGGAAGGGATCTACGACTGCGCGGACGCCCGCATCCTTCTATGGGACCTGGAGACGCGCGACCTCGTTGCCTCGACCCTGACCGGGGGCCAGTACAGGGTAGTCCGACTGGCTTTTAGCGCCGATGGAAGCCGGCTTGCCTCGGCCGGCTGCGGGCGGGTGGATGCGGGCGCCGAGTGCGTTCAAGGCGACGTGCGCCTCTGGGACGGGGAGACGGGGCGGCTCGCCGGGGAGCCGCTCACCGACCACACGGAGAGCGCCATCGGCGTTGCGTTCAATCCCGACGGCAGCATGCTGGCAACCTTCAGCGAGGAGCAGCAGATCATTCTCTGGGACACGGCCGTGATGCACGCCCTCGGCCAGTTCGGCGGCGGCATGCGCGTGGTGAACCGGAGCGTGCCGGTGGCCTTTGGCCCGTACCTGGTGACTGCCGGGGAGCAGGTCACGCAGTGGGAGGTGGACCCGGCCGGGTGGCAGGCGCGCGCCTGCCGCATCGCCCACCGCAACCTGACGGCGGTCGAGTGGCAGACGTACCTGGGCAACGTGGCGTTCGACAAGACGTGCCAAGAGCTGCCGTGAGATAGAGGGGAACGAGTCGCAGCATGCCAGCGGCCACGCCCGGCAAGGAACCTGGCCCCGAGAGAAGGGCGACTCTTGGGTGCCCGGGAGCCGGCTAGCTCAGTCCGCGCCCTCGTACTTGAACGATAGCTTGACCTTGGCCCGGTAGAGGACGACCTCGCCGTTCTCGATCTTGCATGTCGAGTGTCACGATCTCCGCGATGCGAAGGTCGCGCAGGGTCTTCCCGGCGGTCTCTACGGCCACTTTCGCCGCCTTTTCCCACGACTCGTCGCTGGTCCCCACCAGCTCGATGAACTTGTAGACGCTCTCTTTCATGGTTGTGCTCCTTTCATCGATCTGTGGTGTGGGAATCCACCCTCACCCCAACCCTCTCCCTGCGAGGGAGAGGGAGTCAGTCGCCCGCTTCCTCTTCGCCCGGCGGCCGCAGGTAGCCCAGGGCCTGTAGCTCGCGGCGCAGGCGGGGCAGGTCCTTGCCGCGCACGAGGGCGGTCGTCGGCGTGAGGACCTGCTCGAGCAGCGCACGCGTCTCGGGCAGCATCTGCAGCTCCTTCATCACCCGCTCGCCCGTCACCCGCACGAGCACCATCTCCTCGAGCTGCACCGAGTCGTAGCGGCCGGCCCACAGGCGGAGCTGCACCGGCACGTTCGCCGGTACCCGCTGCTCGCTCGCCTGCTGAAGGAAGGCCAGCACCTGCTCCACGCGCAGCCCGCGCGCGAGCGCCCGCCCCAACGCGCCCACCGTCAGCCGGTAGCGGCAGGGGTCGGCGCTTTCCAGGCCGGCGAACCGTTCCAGCTGGAAACGCGTATAGAGATTGCACGGGGCCGGCACCTCGATCCGCAGGTCGGGGCCGACCTGGATGGGCGGCACGGGGAGCGCCTCCGGCTCGCCGTCGACCAGGCCCAGCAGCCGCGCGCCGGCCTCGGTCAGCCGGCAGACGGGGCCGGCCTCGGAGGCGCCGAGGGCGACGACGCCCAGCCAAGAGAGCACGCCGGTCAGCAGGCCGGCCAGGAGCGCGCCTTCGACGTGCTCCCACGACTCGAAACCAGAGAGAACGCCGCCCGATGCGGTATCGCGGACGGCCCAGCTTCCATAGTCGCCGTCGGGCCGCTGGAAGTCGGGCTCGAAGCCATGGACTGCCGCGACGAAAGAGGCGACACTCCACCATGCATCACGCGGGCAGCGTGCCAGGAGCGCCAGGACCGCCTGGCGGGTCGCAACCGGGTCGTTGCGCAGGGGCCGGCCTGTGTCGTCGTCGAAGGCCAGGCCGGGCACCTGGCGCAGATCGTTCCAGGTCGGGTCGTCGCGCCAGGCCTCGGCGAGCGCCAACGACTGGGCAGAGGGGGAGGCCGTCAGCCAGGCCTTGACCGGCGCCGCGTCGAGGCGCAGCAGGTCGCCCTGGCGGATGACAAAGCCGAGCCGCATCGCCAGGTGGCGAAGGAAGGCCAGGCGGCGCTCGCCCGGGTCGGCCAAGCGGACGCGCAGCCCGGCCAGGTCACGGCGTCCCAGCCGGCCGTCGGCGTAGGGGCGAACATCATGGAGATGAAGGTGAACGAGATAGGAAAAGAGGTCCAGCACCAGGGCCCGGCCGGCATCGCGCGGCTGGGCCGGGGCCGGGACCACCTCGACGGAAAAGCGCGGCGGCTCGCCCGCGGGCACGGGCAGAAGCGGCAGGAGGTCGTCCGGGATGAGGAAGAACTCGCCCGGCCCGGCCTCATCGCGGTCAAAGGCACGGAAGGCCAGGCCCAGGTAGAGGAGCTCTTCGGCCGGGCTCGCCGGTTCCTGCCACAGCGACTCGCGCTCCAGCCGGCCCGGCCCGGCCGGCCGAACCAGGCCAAAGCGCCGGCCGAAGCGCGGCGAGCGCATCTTGCCGCCCGCAGCGACGAGGGCCTCGAGCGCCTTGCGGCCGCCCTCGCTGAGCTGCGCCAACGCCACACGCACGGAGAAGGGGTCAAGCAGCGCTGCGGCCAGCTCGCCGGTCACCTCGACCTGCCGGCCGCCGGAGAGCGCAATCCCGCGCGCCTGTGCCACGGCCCGCAGCATGGCCATCGTATAGTCGAGCAGGAAGCGCTGCATGCCGGCCATCTCGCCTTGCCAACCCCCTCCCGTAGCCGTATAATACTCTGCACGCCCCGATTGGGCAAACCTGGAGGTCGAACATGAGCAAGCTCCCGTCGCAAGCACAGGTGCGGGAGAAGGTGGGCCATGCGGGCAACCTGCTGGCACAGGCGCGCCTGTTCTGGCACCTGCTGAAGGACCAACGCGTGCCGGGCTGGGTCAAGCTGATCCCGCTCGCCGGCGCCGCTTACCTGATCTGGCCCATAGACATCATCTCCGACCTGGTGCCGGGACTCGGCCAGCTCGACGACCTGGGGGTCTTGCTGCTCTCGTTCAAGTTCTTCATAGACTTGAGCCCAGTCGAAGTCGTCCGCGAGCACCTGGCGAAAGTGACCGGCCGGCGCCGCGCGCCCGAGGCCGGCGCGGAGATGCCCACCTCGGACGACTATATCGACGCTCCCTACCGGGTCATTGGGGCAGACGACGACGGCGTGCGGGAGCCGTAGGGGCGAGGCATCCCCGGAGGCCGGTTGCTGGGCAGCAGTAGCCTGCCAGATGTGGATGCCGGCGCTGCGTTGCTGGTTTCGGGGGATGCCTCGCCCCTACACCGCCTCTCCGAATAGGTCGTACTCGGCCGCCCCCGTGATCTGCACCGGGACGATCTCGCCGGCCTCCACCTCGCCCGGGAAAAAGACCAGGCCGTCGACTTCCGGCGCGTCCCGGTAGGAGCGTCCCACGCTCAGCCCGTCGCCCTGCCCTTCGACCAGGACTTGCAGCGTGCGGCCTACCTGGGCAGCGTTGCGCTCGCGCGAGATCTGCTGCTGCAGCCCCATGAGCCACTCGTAGCGCTCGGCCTTGACCTGCTCGGACACCGGGCCGGGGAGCGCGGCGGCCGCCGTGCCTTCTTCCGGCGAATACCGAAAGACTCCGACGTGATCGAAGCGGATCTCCTCCAGGAAGCCGGCCAGCGCCTGGAACTCTGCGTCGGTCTCCCCGGGAAAGCCGACGATGAAGGTGGAGCGCAGCGCCAGGTCGGGCATGGCCGCACGCAGGTCATCGACCAGCCTGCGGGTGCGGTCCACATCTGCCGGGCGCAGCATGCGCCGCAGCACCGCCGGGTGGGCATGCTGGAGCGGCAGGTCCAGGTAATGGCAGACGCGGGCATCGCCCACCATGCGCTCGACCAGGCGCGGGCTGACATGGCCGGGGTAGGTGTACATCAGCCGCAGCCAGTGCAGATCGGGTGCCGCCTGCAGGATGGCGTCGATGAGCCCGGGCAGGGCATCGGGCTCGCCCCGGTCGCGGCCGTAGGCCGTCGTATCCTGGGCGACAAGCACGATCTCGCGTACCCCCTGCCGCACCAGGCCGGCGGCCTCCGAGACGATGGCCTCGACAGGCCGGCTGGAGGCCGGCCCCTTGATGAGCGGGATGGCGCAGAAGGCACAGGGAGCGGAGCAGCCATCCGCGATCTTGACGTAGGCCGAGGCCCCCTGCCGCGCATAGCCGGCCCCGGCCGCTTCTGTCGTCTCCGGCGGATCGCCCAGGCGGGCGTACACCTCCCTGCCCCGGTGCGCGGGCGTTTTCTCCAGCTCGGAGAGCAGCGCGCCAATCTCGCTCCACCGCCGTGTGCCGAGCAGCGCGTCTACGCCGGGGATCTTGCCCGAGAGCGACTCGCCCCAATACTGCGACAGGCAGCCGGCAGCGACCAGCCACTGTCCCCGGCGCTTGGCGCGTGCCAGCCGGCGCAGCGCACCGAGCGACTCGCGGCGGGCGTCCTCGACAAAACCGCAGGTGTTGACGAGGAGGAGGTCTGCCCGGCGCGGGTCGTCCACGGCGCGGTGCCCCATCGATTCTAGCGTGCGGGCCATCGCCTGCGCGTCGACCAGGTTCTTCGGGCAGCCCAGGGTTTCGACATAAAAGTCCATGGGTGTATACTCCGATGGGAAGTGTAGCACGCGGCGGTGGGGATGTCAAAGGGGGCATTCTGCTCTCCCTGGAAGGGAGAGGGGGAACCCTGGCGGGTCCGGCCGCGTCTTTAGGTAGGACCCCGGCAAACCGGGGACAAGGAAAGGCAAGGAGTGTACCATGGGAAACGAGAGAACAAGTAAGCTATTGAGTCTGTGCCTGGCCGCAGCCCTTCTGGCGTCGATCGCCGTTGGCTGCGCCCCTGCCACGTCCGAGCCGGCCTCGGGCACGGACGAAGTGACCCCGCTGCCCACCGGCGAGACCGGCCAGGAGCCGACGGAGACCGAGCCCGTGACCGTCACCGGCCCGGTCGAGGCGCGTGACACGGCACTTGCCTACCTGGCCGAAATCGAGCCGGGTGCCGCCCCGCAGGGAGACCTGGACTGGGCGGAAGAGTCGATCACGCCCGAAGGGATCGTCGGCGCCGAAGGCAGGCAATACACCGCGGGCGATTGGACGGTGACCGTTGCCTACGCCGTCACTTCGCTGGAGCAGGTGATCTATGCCGTCAAGGTGACCAACCCGGTCTCCGGCACGGTATGGGAGGCCGACGTCGACGCCTACGGAGGCGTGGCCGAGTTCGGTCCGAGCGAAGGCGAAGCGCAGCCCACGCCCGGCACATCCGAGGGCGGGCAACTCGAGCCCTCGCCCGTGCCTTCGACCTCGACGGGCACGGCCGATATCCCCAGCCTGGTCAAGGGCAACAACGCCTTCGCGCTCGCCCTCTTCGAGGTGCTGCGCTCGGAGAAAGGCAACCTCTTCTTCTCGCCCTACTCCATCTCGGCGGCCTTGGCCATGACCTATGCCGGCGCCCGCGGTGAGACGGAGCTGCAGATGGCCAAGGCGCTGCAGTTTGCCCTGCCGCAGGCTAAACTGCACCCCGCCTTCCAGGCGCTGGGCGCCGAGCTGGCCAAGCGCGGCGAAGGCGCCAAAGCAAGCGACGGAAAGGGCTTCCGGCTGAACATCGTCAACGCGCTGTGGGGGCAGGAAGGGTACCAGTTTCTCCAGGCTTACCTGGACCTCCTCTCCGCCTTCTACGGGGCCGGCATGGAGCGGGTCGACTACTCGCAGCCGGACAAGGCGCGCGCCCTGATCAACGACTGGGTCAGCAAGCAGACCGAAGAGCGCATCCAGGACCTGATCCCGGAGGGGGGCGTGAACGAGCTGACGCGCCTGGTGCTCACCAACGCCATCTACTTCAACGCCGCCTGGGCAACCCAGTTCGACGAGGCCTACACCACGGACCTGCCATTCACCCGGCTCGATGGCAGCCAGATTTCTGTGCCGATGATGAGCCTGACGGAATCGTTCAATTATGCGACGGCCAACGGCTACCTGGCGGTCGAGCTGCCCTACGACGGCCGGGAGATGTCGATGGTGATCCTGCTGCCCGAGCATGGCCAGCTCGACGTCTATGAGAGGCCGCTCAGCGCGGAGACCCTGGACAAGATCGTGGCCGGCCTGGCACCCCAGCAGGTCAAGCTGACGATGCCCAAGTTCGAGTTCGATGCGGCATTTTCGCTGCGCGACGCACTTTCGGAGATGGGCATGCCGGCTGCCTTCACCGCCGACGCCGACCTGACCGGCATGACGGCCGAGCGCGAGCTTTTCATCTCCGACGTCTTTCACAAGGCCTTTGTGAAGGTGGACGAGAACGGCACGGAGGCGGCCGCGGCGACCGCCGTCGTGGTGGGGCTGACCTCCTTCAACCCGGTCGAGCCGATCGAGGTCAAGGTGGACCGGCCCTTCCTGTTCCTGATCCGCGACGTCAAGACGGGCACGATCCTCTTCGTGGGGCGGGTGGTGGACCCGAGCGAGTAGCTTGCTGAGAGAGGAACGGGGCGGGGGAAACCTCGCCCCGTTTCGTTACGGCCCCTCGTCTTCCCACTGGAACTGGAGCGCGTAATAGTGGCGGTACAGCCCGCCCTCGCGCGCAAGAAGCTCCTCGTGCGTTCCCTGCTCGGCGATCCGCCCCTGGTGCAGCACCACGATCCGGTCGGCATTGACGATCGTCGACAGGCGGTGGGCAATGACAAAGGTCGTCGGTCGCGGCGTGGAGCCGTCGGGGCGCATCAGCCGTTCCAGCGCCTGCTGCACCAGCCGCTCCGCTTCGGTATCGAGCGAAGAGGTGGCCTCGTCCAGGATCAGGATGCGCGGCCGCTTCAGAATTGCCCGCGCGATGGCGATCCGCTGGCGCTGCCCCGTGGAGAGCTTGATGCCCCGCTCGCCGACCTGCGTGTCGTAGCCGTCGGGTAGATCGGCCAGCACGAACTCGTGCGCATTGGCGGCGCGGGAAGCCTCCTCAACGTCTTCCTGGGTGGCATCCAGCCGGCCGTAGCGGATGTTGGCGGCGACCGTGTCGCTGAAGAGGAGGGTCTCCTGTGGCACGATGCCGATCTGGTCGCGCAAAGAGCGCAATGTCACCTGCCGCAGGTCGCGGCCGTCGACCAGGACGCGGCCGGCGGTGGGGTCGTAGAAGCGAGGGATGAGGTTCACCAGCGTCGTCTTGCCGACGCCGCTCGGGCCGACGACGGCCACCACCTGCCCCGGCTCCACCTCCAAGCTCACCTGGTCCAGGACCGGCTGGCGGGGATCGTACTCGAAGCAGACCCCCTCGAACGTCACGCGGCCGGCGAGCACCGGGAGTGCCTCCGCGTCGGGCGCATCGACGATCTCTGGCTGCGCGTCAAGAAGCTCAAAGACACGCTCGCTGGCACCCAGGGCGTTCTGCACCTGGCCGTAGAAGGACGCGAAGCCGCCCAGGGGACCGATCAGCATGATGGCGTAGAAGAGAAAGCTGATGAGCTGTCCCGGCGATAGCCTGCCGGCGAGCACCTCGCGGCCGCCCAGCCAGAGGACGAGGACCATGCTTCCGTACAGAAGCAAGCCGATGAGCGGACCGAGCGCCGCGTTGAGGCGCGTGCGCCGCATCGCGGCCTCGAAGAGGGTATCTACCTTGGCGGCAAAGCGCCCCTGCTCATACTCCTCGCGGGCAAACGACTTGACCGTGCGGATGCCCCCCACCGTCTCTTCGACCGTGGCCGAGACCTGGGCCAGGGTGTTCTGCACCACCTTGGCGATGCGGCGCATGCGACGGCCCAGGAGCTGTGCCACCAGCATCATGCCCGGCAGTGCCAGTGCCATCAGCAGCGTCAACCGCCAGTCCATTACCGCGACGACAACGACGATGCCGGCGGCGGTGACGACCTGCTGGAGCAGGCTCACCAGATCGCCTGTGGCGGCGTACTGGATGACCAACACGTCGTTGCTGATGCGCGAGACTAGCTCTCCGGTGCGCTGCGAGGAGAAAAAGCCGAGCGACTGCGCAAGAAGGTGCTCGTAGATGTCGCGCCGCAGCCGGACGACCACGCGCTCGCCTACCCAGGCCAACATGTAGGTAGATACGAAGTTGAGAATGCTCCGCACCAGGAAGGTGCCAAAGAGCACGAGGGCGACCAGGTTGAGCTGCGACGCGTCGCGGGCCACGACGAGTCCATCGACCAGCCGCTGCACCGCCCAGGGCAGGACGAGGGTCAGAAGGCCGACCAGCACCATGATGAGGGCCGCCAGCGCCAACCGCCCGCGGTGTGGCCGCACGTAACCCAGGATGCGGCCGTAGCTGTGCAGCCCTCCGCGCGCGGCGTCCTTGACCCGCCGAAACCAGGTCCACAGCTTCTCACTCACGGGTGAAGGATCCTTTCTGACCATTGCCGAGATGCTTCGCTGCGCTCAGCATGACTCCGTCCAGGGAGGAATGATTACCCACGTCACGCCACCAGCGCAATGCCCACCGTCACCAGCAGCGTGCCGGCGATCGTCCAGCGGTTGGGCCGCTCGTGCAGCCAGAGGTAGGAGAAGGGGATGGCCAGCACCGGTGCCGTCGTGGTCAGCACGGCCGCACGCCCCGCACCGGTCATCTGGATGGCCATGACGAAAAGAAGCGAGCCAAGCCCGGTGCCGAGGAACGCGGCGAGCAGCAAGATCATCCAGGAGCGCCTGTCGAGCCCGCGCAACTCCCGCCCCCGCCCGGTGGTGAGGGTGAGTCCCAGCATCATGGCGAGCCCCATCGGCTGGCGCACGGCATTCGCGACTGCCGCATCGATGCCGGCCGAGGCCGGCTTGAGCGCCACCTGCCCGATCCCCCAACAGAGCGACGTGGCAAACGCCAACAGCAGCCCCAGCCGCCTGGCCTTGGTGTCCAGCGGGTGGGCGGGCGTGTCGTGCGGCATGCTCCTACCGACTAGCATGACGCCGGCGAGGACCAGCACGGCCCCGCCGAGCAGCTTCGATGTCAGCGGCTCCCCAAGCACGAGGCCGGCGAGCAGGACGGCCCACACTGTGTTGATGGAGGCCACCGGCATGGCCCACGAGACACCGGCCAGGTCGATGGCGCGGAAATAGAGGGTATCCCCGACCACAAGTAGCCCCAGCACCGAGACGACAAGCCACGGCCAGGCCGAGGCGGGGATGGTGCGAAGCGCCTCCACTCCGCCGCTGAACGGGAGGATCGCCCAGAAGAATGCCGTCGCCACGACGCCGCGCACCAGGTTCAGCGGGATGACGTGCAGGCGCCGGGCGCTGAGGGCGAAGAGGACCGAGGAGATCGCCCACAGCAGGGCGCTGGTCAGGGCGATGACAACCGCGGTCAAGCAGCCTCCAACTGGTCGAGAAAGGCCTGGATCCGGTTCTTGACCGGCTCTTCCGCGAAGAGCCGCGTGTCGCACATGTCGGCCTCGATCACCAGTCCCGGTACGCCCGTTTCGCGGCTCACCACGTCCAGGAGGTCATACTGCCCCAGAGAATAGGGCTTGCAGGAGCGGTTGGAGTGAAAGACCATGCCGTCCACCGAGAATCGCCGCACCATCTCGATCATCTGCCCAGCCCGCGCCTGCAGGCTTTGGTTGATGTAGACCGCCGAATAGGTGCGCGCCAGGCCCCGCATTGGCTCGCCCGTGTCGACCGAGAGCGACCAGGCGTTCGTGTAGGTATCGACCACGAAGCAGGCGCCGGCACTCGAAAAGAGGTTGAAGAGGCGAAAGAGCTGCGGCCAGATGGCGATGTTGTCCCAGAGCAGCCGGTAGCGCTCCTCCTGCAGCAGCGCGCCCTCACCGCGCGCCACCCGGCCCTGCACCTCCGCCTCCAGCTTCCGGTAGTACCAGACGGCGGCTTTCGTGCCGCGCAGCACCACGATCGGCGCCATCGTCGTGAAGAGGTCGGGCGCGTTCAGCGGCGACGGGCGGGCCTGGCACAGCTCGCGGATCCTGCTCCAGAGAGAGACCGCCTCGTTCGAAAGCCGGAGCGTCTCGTCCAGCTTTTTCTTGTTGAGGCTGCGGCCGGTGTGGTGAGTCACCCAGGAGACCATCTCCTCCATCTGGGCAGCGACATAGTCGACGGCATGATCCTGCAGCCCCGGTTCGTGCTGGTAGGGCGCATCGAGAAAAAAGAGCGGGACGTGCAGCAGTTGCTCCAATGCCTGGTACCACTTGAGCACCGTGCCGCAGATGTTGTTGCAGGCCACCAGCAGATCGGGCTTGGGCAGGCCGCCCTGCGGCGCGTGGCGCGGATCGAGCACCGAGCCGATGTGGCTGCGGGCGTAGGAGCAGAGGTCGGGGCTGAAGCCGTGCTCCTCAGCCACCTGGGCCAAGGGAACCGCCGCCCGCTGAGCGCCGAGGAGCGCGCCATAGTTCTCGGGATAGGCGGTCTCCACGCCCATGGCCACCAGAAGCTCGACCGGCACGCCACTGGTGACCCACGCCAGCGGCCGCAGCTTGCCCACGACCTTGCGCGTGGCATAGTACCAGGTCATCAGGCGCGTCAGGTCGCGCGTGGTCTCGAGCTTGCGGTATTTGTGGGACATGGTGGACACCGGTGGTATTGTATCACAGGTACGGCGGATCTGGCGATCCGCCGAGCCCCACTCGCTCCCACTACCCTCTGCTCGCGCCGGACCGCCTGATGCGGCAGATCATGCCAGAAGGGCCTTCGCGTTGTCAATGGGGATAAGGCAAGGCTCCTCCAGCAAGTAGAATCGTGCGCTGGACCAAGCATAGTCCTCGGGGCTCTGCGCCAGGTTCCAGTGGGGCTGACAGGGGTTGCCGTGGATGTATTCCATCTTCTCTCGGAGGAACTCTGGAGTGAAAACGTCCTTCGCGTTGTAGCCGTCTTCCCAGGCCTGATACGTCCGTCGGCCAGGAGTCGTAGGCACGAGCTGTTCCAGCGCAGTGGTGTTCCCTACTGCGCGGAGGTGCCGGATCAGCCTGTCGGCGATCTGCTTCTTCAGGTCGCGCACGCAGTCGGCCAGCGGGTCCTCGGCGCGGCACTGCACAATCAGGTGTATGTGGTTGGGCATAATGACGAAGCAGTAGAGCGCGAAGCGTCCCCGTAGACGCATGCAGTCCAGGGTATCAACCACGAGCCTCCTCATCACATCGCGATGGAACAGGTGCAAGTGTTGGGCTGTCGCAGTGGTCACAAAATAGAGATGATCGGGGTCAAAGTCCGGACGCCAGGTCGCCATGCTATTCTGCCTACCTGCCGGTGGCCCGGATCGGGCGATTCTCTCCAAGCTTGGCAGCCACGCGGGACCCGGCGATCCCGCGCCTCCGCTCTCACACTCGAGCGGGATCGCTGATCCCGCGATCCGGGCGGCGGATCTGGCGATCCGCCGCGAGCACTCCGAAGTGAGTGGCCCCTACCAGACCACGCCGACGCCTGTGCCACATCCCGCAATCCAGGCGGCGGATTTGGCGATCCGCCGCGAGCACTCCAACTGGAGATCCGCCGCGAGCACTCCAAAGTGAGCGGCCCCTACCAGACCACGCCGACGCGTGTGCCACATCCCGCAATCCAGGCGGCGGATCTGGCGATCCGCCGCGAGCAATCCAACTGGAGATCCGCCGCGAGCACTCCGAAGTGAGCGGCCCCTACCAGACCACGCCGACGCGTGTGCCACATCCCGCAATCCGGGCGGCGGATCTGGCGATCCGCCGCGAGCAATCCCGAGTGAGCGGCCCCTACCAGACGACGTCGACAGGTGTGCCCACCGCCACCCAGTTGTAGAGAGTCTGCGCGTTCTGCGTGCTGAGGATGATGCAGCCGAAGGAAACCGGCGTGCCCAGGTAACCCGCCCACAGCGTCTGCCCGTTGGCCATGATCGGCAGAGCGTGGATGCCGTTCTGGAGGCTTCCGGCCCAATAGATGCCGAGCCAGTAGGGCATCTTCAGGCTCCAGGTAGAGGCCCAGGCGTTCGGGATCTTGTTGAGCACCTTCCAGTGACCGACCGCCGTCGACTGGCCGGGCCGCCCAGTGGACACCACCCAGTTCCAGACAAGCTGCCCGTTGTAGTAGACGTACATGCGCTGGTCCGACAGGTCCACGACGATGCGCTGGCCGGTGCCGCCCGCGCCGGGGGCCACCGTGCCCCCACCCGAAGCACCGGGGATGGTCAGGCGCCGGCCGACCACGATCAGGCTGGGGTTGGCGATCCCGTTGGCCCGGGCGATGGCCGAGACGGTGGTGCCATAGCGCGCCGCGATGGCCGCCAGCGTGTCGCCACGCTGCACCACGTACGTCCCGCCGGTCGCTCCGCCAGAGCCGCCGCTCGAGCCGCCGGAGCCGCTGATGGCCAGGCGCTGGCCGGCGTAGATGTAGTTGGCGCTGGCAAGGCCGTTGCGCTGCATCAGAGCAGAGACCGTCGTGCCGAAGCGCGCCGCGATGGCGCTCAGGGTGTCGCCCGGCTGCACCGTGTAGGTTGAGCCCGAGGCCGCGCCGGAGGAGCCGCCGGAGGGGATGGTCAAGCGTTGGCCGGCGTAGATCAGGTTCCAGTTCGACAGGCCGTTGGCCTGTGCGATGGCCGAGGCCGTCGTGCCGTAGCGCGCGGCGATGCCGGAAAGCGACTCACCCCGCTGGACAACGTGCACCTGGCCCGCAGCCAGCGCGGGCTGGACAAACAGCACCAGGAGCAAAACCAATGCCCCACACAGGGAGACGGCACGGAGCCCAAACCTCTTCATGATTCCTCCTGACAGACCAGCGCTGTGTTCTATTGAATCGCAGTGAAATCATAGCATAACTCGTGAATTCTGTCAAGATTCTTGTCAAGGGTGTGTGGATGGAGGCGCCACCCACACACCCATCAGAGCGGGAAGAAGAGCTCGGCCGGCCTTTGACAGGAGAAGGCCTTGGCGGTATGCTCAGTGCATGGGGACGGCTCGTGATCCAGCTCCGGTCAAGCTGATCGCCAGCCTGCTGGCGGCACACCTGGCCACGCTGACGGCGGCCCGCGCTGCACTCACCGAGCGCCTGGGCGCGATCGACTTCCAGAGCGAGCTACTGCCCTTCGATCACACGGACTATTACACCGCCGAGATGGGTACCGGGCTGGTGCGCCAGATCATCACGTTTGAGCCCCTGGCTCTGCCCTCGGACCTGCCGGCCGTCAAGCTCGCTACCAACGAGATCGAGCAGGCCATGGCCGAAGACGGCCGGCGCACCGTGAACATCGATCCCGGCTACGTCTCGTTGGCCAAGCTGGTGCTGGCCACCACCAAGGACCACGCCCACCGGCTCTACCTGGGGCAGGGCATCTTCGGGGAAGTGACGTTGACCTACCAGGGAGGCCGGTTCCGCCCCTGGCCCTGGACTTACCCGGACTATGCAGGCGAGCAGTATTGCAGCTTGTTCGGCGAGATACGGCAGCGGTACCGGGCCCAGCTTAGAACACTGGTGGGGCAGCCGAGCTACTCGGCGATGAGCCGGATCTCGGATACGTAGCCTTCATAGTTCCAGCCCGAGGCATAGATCGTAATCCTGGTGAGGTGCGCCGGACCGCTCTCCCCCAGCAGCTCCAACAGGTTCGCCGACTCGTAGGGGTACCAGACGCCGGGCGGGATCTGCTCGCCAAACGGCTGTCCCCAGGGGTCAGACGCGATGACGTAGCCAGTCTGGTTCTGGTAGTAAAAGCCGTGCGTCCAGAAGTTGTCGTTGCCGTAGCGATCCTTATAGTTGATGAGCACCTGGATCGGGTACTCGGAGCTGAGCTGACCGCCGCCGGAGAGGCTCTGGAAGCTAAGCAAGACGTCGAAGGAGAGGACGAGCCGCGTAAAGTCGCGCACGTCGAGGTCGAGAGGCTGCCGGATGGCCACCTCGGTATGGTTGCCGTCGTCGGGCTCGCGCCGCACCAGGTGGACTGCATTGCGGCCCCCGCGGTCGACGACCTCGACCTTGGGCGAGGCGATGGAGCGGTCGTAGACGACCGTGCTCGTGGTCCAGCCCGAAGACAGCGGCTGCTGGAAGTCTCCGTTGACGATCAGGTTACGCTCCGCAGGGACGAGCTCGCTCGGGGCGCCCGATAGGTCGATCCTGGTGCGCGTTCCCTGCGGGATGTTCACCTGGGCGCCGGCCTGACCGACCAACGCCTCGCCCCGCACCACGGTGAGCTGCGTCCCTTCGTTGTCGACCTCGATCCGGTAGCTGCCTTCCCCAAAGCCGATCTCCGCATGAGGCGTGAGCACCCGCACGTCGGTCGTGCGGCCGGCCGGCAGCGCCACGCCCACGCGCATCAGGCCACCGGTCAGGCTCAGCACAGTCTCGTTCGCCTCCTTGCTGGCCCGAAAGCGCGGCGCGCTGCTGCTGACAAGCTCGGCCTGCGTGTTGCTGTAGAGGATGACGTTGCTCCGGTCAAAGAGATCGAGCGTTGCCCAGGAGGCGCTGTCGGTGATCACCTGGTCGCCGCGTGAGAGCGCCCAGCCCTGGGAAGAGGAGGTGACGCCGATGGGGTTAGAGCCGTTCCGCTGCTGCACCAGGACGGTGCCTTCGATCACCTGCATCGTGGCGTCTTCCTGGGTCCGGGCGTTGCGCAGGTAAGCGCGAATGCCCAGAGGGATGCCGCTGACCAGCAGGCAAAAGACGGCAAACGAGGCCAGGAGGACCGTCCAGGCGGCGCGCTCGGGGTTGCTGCGCATCTAGCCGCGCACCTCGAAGTGAGTCAGATCGTTGGACGGCGCCGACCACTGCACGTCGACCCCCGTGACGAAGGCAGAAGGTGGTCCCTCGCGCAGGAACGCCAGCAGCTCTTCCAGCTTGCGGCGGGTCCCTTCGGCCATCACTTCGACACTTCCATCCCAGCGGTTGCACACGCTCCCCGCCAGCCCCAGCTCTGTGGCCCGGTGCCGTACGTGGTAGCGGAAGCCGACGCCCTGGACGCGCCCGTGGACCACGGCGGACAGGCGGAGGCGCTCTATTGGGTGCTGCATCTCTCGATCACCACGCCCGATTATAGCACGGGCGCGAGCCGGCGGCAAAAGCCGAGCCCCTACTCCGTGCCGGTGAGCCGCTCGAGGATCAGGTCAATGCGGGCGACTTCGGCATCCTCAAAGTAGTCTACCTGCCAGTCGTGCACCCCTTCCGCCAGATTGACCTCGACCTGATAGCTGGCCCCTCCCGAAGGGTGCCACTCGTCGATCCAGCTGCTCGCCGTCCACCCAGAGACGCACGCCGTCGTCCACGTCAATTGTGATCCGGTAGGTTCCGCCGGCCATCCAGGCTCGCCTCAGCCAGCGGGCAGAGAAGTGGTCGACCGGGAGGCGGGCGTCGGGCGAGCCGGAGCCCCAGTCGAAGGTCAGCACCGGGTCGGTGCGTACAAGCACGGGCTCTCCCTGGAGCTCTGGGTTGTCAAAGTACTCACCCTGCCAATCCCCGGAAGGGCCCGGCGTCACGCCCGGGGTGGGGCTCGGAGTCACCGTCGGCGTGGGCGACTGTGTCGCGGTTGGTGTCGGCGAAGGCGAGAGGGTCGGAGAGGGTGTGGCCGTCGGCTCGCCGCGCGCCCAGTCCAGCAGCACCCGCGCACTGCCGGAGGCCTCGTAGTACTCCACCATCAGCAAGTGCTGGCCTCCGGCGAGTGTCACGTCGACCGTCGTCGCGCGGAAGGCGCCGTCGCGCCAGTCGTCGACGACGAGCTGCCCGTCGATCCAGAGCCGCACCCCATCGTCCGCCCCGGCGGTGAAGCGGTAGGTGCCCGCCGACAGACCAAGCTGCCGGCTCCACCGCGCCGAGAAGCCATCTGCGGGGAGCGACGCGGCCGGTGCCGCCTGCCCCCAATCAAAGTCCACGTCGAGGTCGTTGCGCACCAGCACAGGGCTGCCGGCCAGGACAGGGTTGTCGTAGTAGTCGCCCCGCCAGTCGGTGATGATCACCACCGGCGTGGGCAGTCGGGGTTGCAGTCACTGTAGGTCCGGGTGTCGCCGTGGGCTCGAGCGTCGGCCGCACTGTGGGCAGCGGCGTGTTGGTCGGGGTCGGCAGCAAGAGGGCAAAGCGCACGGTCGCCTGCCGAGCGGAGCGGATGCCCTGGGCGATGACGTCCGCCCACGAAGCGCCCAGCCAACGCGCTTCGTTGGGGAAGGTGAAGGCCGCGCTGAAGGTGCCCGAGTCGTCGGCGACGGCTGCTGCGTAGGAGTAGCCCTTGCCCTCCGGGTCGTTGGGCGAGCGAAGAAAGACAAAGACGGGCTCCTTCGGTAACCAGCCGGTCCCCGTGACCGTGATGAGTGAGCCGGCCATGCCCTGTGCCGGGCTAATCGCGATCTGCGCGCTGCCCGGTGCCGGCCCGCTCGTGGGGGCCGTGCCGGGCAGGCCCGCCGTGCTCGTGGGCAGACCACCCCCGCCACTCAGCCAGGAGAACGAGTCGGGCGAAAAGATTCGGACGGCGAGATAGGCCGCCACGCACAGCACGGCCAGCGAGAGAACGCCCAGGAAAAGCGCGGTCACCACGAGGCGGCGTTTCCTTTGGGGCTGCTGTCCCTCGTCTGTGGGGAAATCGAACGCGCGATTGGCCGGATCGCTCCAGGGGCCCGGCTGCGCCGGATGAACGGTCACGCTGCTCCTCCCATGAGTGCCATAATCTCTTCTTAGACGCACGGGGCTGCCTCCAGGTTCCACCGGGCAAAGGGTACCAAAAGTGGGGTTTCTTGACAATGCCGGGCCACCGTGTTATAGTCGCTTTGGCTGGCACCGATCTTGGACCGGAGGCCGCCTTTTTCGTATCAAAGGAGACAAACCATGGCCGTAGTTACCACCATTGAAAAGATTGCCGACCATGCCGGCAAAGAGGTCACAATCCGGGGCTGGCTCTATGCCAAGACGGGCAAAGGCAAGCTCCAGTTCCTCCAAGTCCGGGACGGCACCGGGATCATGCAGTGCGTCATCTTCCGGAAGGAGGTGGCCCAGGAGATCTTTGACGCGGCCCTCCGTCTGACGCAGGAGTCTTCGCTCATCGTGACCGGCACGATCCGTGCCGACGAGCGTGCGCCCGGCATCCCGGGCGGCTTTGAGATGGGGGTCACCGACCTCGAGGTGGTGCAGATCGTCACCGGCGAGTACCCCATCGGCCCCAAGGAGCACGGCATCGATTTCTGATGCAGAACCGGCACCTCTGGATCCGCTCGGCGCGGCAGTGGGCCACGCTCCGGGTGCGGGCGACGATCATCAAGGAAATCCGCGACTGGCTCGACGGCCATGGCTTTGTGCTGATGGACACGCCGATCCTGACGCCGGCTGCCTGCGAGGGGACGACGACCCTCTTCGAGACCGACTATCACGGCACACCCGCCTACCTGAGCCAATCCGGCCAGCTCTACAACGAGGCCAACATCATGGCCTTTGGCCGCGTCTACTGCTTTGGGCCCACCTTTCGCGCCGAAAAGAGCAAGACCCGCAGGCACATCCAGGAGTTCTGGATGGTGGAGCCGGAGGCGGCTTTCGTCGACATGTGGGAGAACATGGAGATCCAGGAGCAGTTCGTCAGCAGCATTGTCCAGACGGTGCTGCGCGACGCGCCGCAAGGAGCTAGAGCTGCTCGGCCGCGACCTGGGTCCCCTGGAAAAGGTGGTCCCGCCCTTCCCACGCATCCACTACGACGAGGCGGTGGCCATGGTCAACAAGGCGGCGGAGGAAGGTGTCACCGTCCCGCCCAACGAGGAGCCGGTGCCGCCGATGGCCTGGGGAGAAGACTTTGGCTCGCCCCACGAGACCTACGTGGCGGCGCAGTTCGACCGGCCGGTCTTTGTACACCACTACCCGACTGCCGTCAAAGCCTTCTACATGGCGCAGGAGCCCGGCCGGCCCGAGACCTGCCGGTCGTCCGACCTGCTGGCGCCGGAGGGGTACGGGGAAATCATCGGCGGGAGCGAGCGGTCGATGCGACCTGGCGTTCCTCGAGGCGCAGATCGATCGCCTTGGCCTTGCCCCGAGAGGCATATGAATGGTACCTGGACCTGCGCCGCTACGGCTCGGTGCCGCATGCCGGCTTTGGCCTGGGCATCGAGCGCACGGTCATGTGGATCTGCGGCCTGAGCCACATCCGCGAATCGATCCCCTACCCACGCCTGCTGGGCAGAATCTACCCGTAGAGAGTAGACCAGACGCGGAGCGTCCAGACGACCGTGCCCACGGCGGACCGTGGGCGACAAGCGACCAAGGGCCTCGAGGACGGCGGCTCGTCGGGGGCCGCCCTCTTTCACGTCGGAAGCCAGAAGAAGGCGAGAGCGATGATCGCATACATCGCCAGCAGCATCGCCCCCTCGAGCCAGTTGGACTCGCCATCCAACGACACCAGCCCGCCGATCAAAACAGCCGCCATGAGCGCAATCAGCTCGAACTGGTTGAACATCAGGGTCAAGGGGATTGCCCATCAGCAGGCTGACAAAGACGAGCAACGGCGCGACGAACAAGCGCGATCTGCAGGCTCGACCCAACCGAGATGGCGAGGCTCAGCTCCATCTGGTTCTTGCGCGCCACCTGGACGGCCACCAGATGCTCCGCCACGTTGCCGATTATCGGCATGATAATGAC
Source organism: uncultured Chloroflexia bacterium (assembly GCA_963701775.1). GTDB lineage: Bacteria > Chloroflexota > Anaerolineae > JAAYZQ01 > JAAYZQ01 > DAOQVR01. The sequence continues at coordinate 67,330 of CAVPBH010000002.1, read as the reverse complement.
GCCCAGGAAGAACTCGCTGATGCCCACCTGCGCGATCACGTGCTCGACCCAGCCGACCAGAATCTCGCTCATCCAGGCGATCAGGGTGGTGGCCACCAAGAGCACGGCAAGTGCCATGGGCACGGACCAGTGGCGCGCCGCCGGACTTGGGCCCTTCGGCTTAGTCGTCATGGTGGGCCGTGCCGGCCGGGCTGCGCAGCTGATAGACCAGCGACAGGACATAGAGAAGAATCATCACCCCGGCGACGCCCAAGCTCAAATACTCCACTGCCTGGTGGTTGACTGCGTCGATTGAATGGCCAAAGATGGAGGGGATGATCAGCGCCGCCACGGCCAGCATCAGCATCGTGGCGTTGATGCCCGCGTGGCTGCGGTCAAACTTTTGCACGCCATGCCTCAGCCCGCCGAGCAAGATGGAAAAGCCCAGCACCAGCAGGATGTTGCCCAGGATCGAGCCGGTCAACGAGGCGCGCACCAGCTCCAGGATCTGCTCCCGGACGGCGGGGTTGACCACGCCCTCGCGGATGGCGACAATCGTGATGATCAGCTCGGCCGCGTTCCCCAACGTCGCGTTCAGCAGCCCGCCGATGCGCGGGCCGGTGTGCGCGGCCAGGCCTTCGGTGGCCTCGCCCATCAGCCCGGCGAGGGGGACCATGGCCAGACCCGAGAAGACAAAGACGAGGATGGGATTCCAGCCGAGCATGTCGGCCAGGACGGCCACGACGACAAAGGCCAGCAGCCCATACAGGAACTTCATGGCAGCTCCTCCACTCCTCTCCGGAGGTCGAGGCACCTCCGGGGGAATAGGGCTCCTTCACCGGCCCCCAGCCGCCCTTTTCGCCGCCGGTCATCTGCCAGACGTGGACCACGCGGTGGAACGACGTCACCAGGCTGCCGGCGCCGATCACGATGACGGCGATGAGCACCTGGTTCAGGATCATGCCCGCGATGAGGATCACGAGGCGCACGAGGCGGGTCATGAGGCCGTCCTTGCAGGCCACGCCCAGCCCCTCGGCGCGCGCCCGCGTATAACTCACCATCAGCGAAGCGACCGTGGCGAAGAGGATCAGTGGCGCCTCCCAGACGCCACCCTGAAGGACGTAGTGGATCGTCAGCCCCAGGAAGACCAGCGCCTCTTCCACGCGGTCGACGGTCGAGTCGAGAAAGGCGCCGAACCGGCTGCCGCCGCCACGCGCCCGCGCCAGGGCGCCGTCAAGCGAGTCAAAAAGCGCGGCAAAGATGTAGGCGATGCCCGCCCAGCGGATCTCGCCCACCGCTGCCAGCGCGGCCACACCGGCCGTCAGCACCAAGCCGAAGAGCGTGATCGAATCCGGCGTCAGTGGGGTCCGGGCCAGGCCGTGCCCGATGGCCTCCAGCGTGGGGCGGCTGATCTCTCGGGCCCTGCGTTCAATCAAGGACATTCCGTTGCCTCCTCCGGCCAGACACGGCCGGTCACAAGCCACTGTTCGGGATGGGCCCGAATGCGGCGCTCCAACACCGACACGACGATCTGCCATGCCGGCCTGCAGGTCGGCCTCCAAATCTCCCGTGTGGGGCAGCTCCAGGGGAGGCTCGAACTCGAGCAGAAAGGTGTCATCGGGCAGGCGTAGGGCAAAGACGGGCAGCACGCTCACCCCCGTGCGGTAGGCGATGCGCAGCGGGCCATCGGGCAAGCGCGTCCGCGCGCCGAAGAAGGTGACCTCCCGGCCGCTGCCGGTCAGGTCCTGGTCGCAGGGCAGGCAGACGATCTCGTTGCGCTTCAGGGCACGGAAGAGGACGATGGGCGACTCGTCGGTGGGGACAAGGTTGAGGCCGTGGCTGAGCCGGAGACGGTGGATGAAGCGGAAGCGGCGCTCCGAGCCCGTCTTGAGGATCATGCCGGTGAGCCGCACGCCGAGCAGCACGGGCGTCTGGGCGACGGTCTCGCTGCTGCCCATGTGCGCCGAGATGGCGATCACGCCGCGCCCCTTAGCCAGCTCGTCAAAGAGGTGCGCGCGCCCCTCGATGCGTATGACACGCCTCACCTCCTCCTCCGAAACACGGCTGAGGCGGAAGAGGTCGTACAGGTTCTTTACGACGTAGACGCACTGCTGCCGCACGGCGGCCTGAACCTGCTCGTCGGTGGCCGCCGTCCCGAGGACTTGGCGGATGTTGGCGGTGAGATCGCGCCGCAGGTTGGGCATGAGGCGATAGATAAGGCGCCCTGCCCACTCCGCCAACCGGTAGCCCACGCGGGGTGGCAGGGTTCCAGACAGGGCAACCAGGCGATAGACGATGTACTCCAGGTACGAGCGCAAGGTTCACTCCGGGCCGAGATGGCCGGTGCATCTTACTTGAAAAGCCGGGCAGTGTCAAGCTTGCCAAAGACAGGGTGGTGTGCTATTCTTGGTGCAAGAGCCAAGGGGGCGAGCGAGGTTGGTCGTCCAGGAACGTACGACGAGATGGACCCTTCCCCATGCCTGGGATCTGCCGGTGGAGGAAGCCAGGGCGGTACAGGCGCGGCTGGCCAGGCAGGTCCTTGGCCGGACCACCTTCTCCCCGGCCGATTTGCGGACCGTGGCCGGCGTGGACGTCGGCTTCCAGGGCAAGCGGGCACGCGCCGCCATCGTAGTGCTGAGCTTTCCGCAGCTCAATCTTGTGGAGTGGGCGCTGTCCGAGACGCCCGTCTCGTTCCCCTACGTCCCGGGGCTGCTGGCCTTTCGCGAGGCGCCGGCCGTGCTGAAGGCACTCGAGATGCTTCGTGTCTGGCCTGACCTTTTCATCTTTGACGCGCACGGCCTCGCCCACCCCAGGCGGTTGGGGCTGGCCGCGCACATCGGAGTGATCCTCGACTGCCCGAGCATCGGCTGCGCCAAGTCGAGGCTGTGTGGGCGCAGTGCCGAGCCGGGCGAGGCGGCCGGCGATTGGGCGCCGCTCCAGGTCGGGGAGGAGACGATCGGGGCCGTGCTGCGCACAGCGACGGGGAAGAAGCCGGTGTATGTGTCAATCGGCCACCGGATCGATCTACCGACGGCCGTCGACCTGGTGAGGGCCTGCACGCGGGGCCACCGCCTGCCCGAGACGACGCGCCACGCGCACAGGCTGGCCGGCGGAAAGGAGGCAATGGCGCCTCCTCCTGACCACGCCGGGGTACTGGAAAGAGGATAGGCAGAAGGCATGAGCTTCGAGCACGAGATCGCAGAGGCGGCTGAGCTTATCAGGAAGTGTCGCTGCCTGGTGGCCCTCACCGGCGCCGGGCACAGCACGGCATCCGGCATCCCCGATTTCCGCAGCCCCGATTCGGGGTTGTGGGAGCGGTCCGACCCGATGGCGGTGGCCTCCGTGTGGGCGTTCCGGCAGGACCCGAAAGCCTTCTACGAATGGATGAGGCCGCTGGTCCGCACGATGCTGGACGCCAAGCCCAACGCAGCCCACCTGGCCATGGCCGAGCTGGAGCGCATGGGCTTTCTGAAGGCGGTCATCACCCAGAACATCGACAACCTGCACCAGCGAGCCGGCTCGCAGAAGGTTTATGAGCTGCACGGCCACATGCGCGAGGCGACCTGCGTGCGCTGCTACAAGGTCTACCCGGTCGAGCCGCTGCTCGAGCCCCTGCTGGCCGAGGGCCGGGTGCCCTACTGCGCCTGCGGGGGCGCGCTCAAGCCCAACGTCATCCTCTTTGGCGAGCAGCTCCCCATCCGCGTCTTCAATGCCGCCCTCCAGGAGGCCAAGCGCAGCGATCTCTTCCTGGTTGCGGGCTCGTCGCTCGAGGTGATCCCCGCCGCCGATATTCCCTTCGTGGCCATGAGCAACGGGGCCAAGGGGATCATCGTCAACTTCCAGCCGACCGACTTTGACCGGCATGCCGAGGTGGTCATCCACGGGGATGTGACCGAGATCCTGCCGGCCATCGTCGCGGCGCTGGCGTAAGAGGGTAGAGATGGCACGCGAGATCGAGCGCTAAACCCACCCTCACCCCGGCCCTCTCCCTGGAAGGGGAAGGTAGGAGAGCTGAACCATGCCCAAGATGTGCCCCAAGATCATTCTCGAAGGCACGCGCCTGACGCAAAAGACCGAGATTGCCTTTGCGCTGAACGAGCACCCGCGCATCGTCGGCCCGCGCAAGTACCGCTACCACTCGCCGCTCGTCTCGGCCGAATGGTGCGGATTCACCAACGTGCCATGGGGCAGGGGGCTCATCAACTTCCTTCCGGAGGAAGAGGCGCTCGCCATGGAGACGTACCGCACCTGGCTGCACCTCTTTGGCCTGCTGCGCTACTACTCCTGGATCGTGGACCGCTTTCACATCTCCACCCAGGCCTACCAGGTGAAGGCGCACGGCAAGGAGTACGACTTTCGCTGGCTGGAGGAAGGGCTGGTGGCGCTGGGGTTCCGTCTCGTCTTCTGCACGCGCACGCCCGACTCGTTTGCCGCGGCGCGCGCCGAGCGGCTCAAGGTGTCGGGCAACCCGGCACAGTACGACGACCTGGGGATCTTTGTAGAAGAGCAGGAGCTAATCCGCCGCCTGGTCCAGGCATCCGCCCTGCCGGTGCTCGAGCTGGACGTCTCCGATGGCGACGTCGGGCATGCCGCCGATCGGATCGCCGGTTGGATGGAAGAGACGGGCGGGCTATGGATGCCATGAAGGCGATCGCCCGCAAGACGCTCGATATCCCGCAGCGGGTGAGCGGGCGCCTCGTCACCCACCGCGGCGTCCACCTGCAACCCTTTGGCCACCACGGCGACTGGCTCGACCGTGCCTCCTACTGGGTCGACCTGATGGTCAGCATGGGGATGTCGTGGGCCGTGATCCTGACGGACGGCGACTCGGTGCGCCAGAAACATCATGGGCTGAACCCGATCGAGGTTCTGCTGGACGCCGGCATCATCCCCATTGTCCGCGAGATGAAGCAGTTCCCGGCGCAATTCACCGAGCGGGATACCTTCCTCTGGACCGTGGAGGTGTACGGCCGGTATGGGCTCAAGCCTTTCTGGATCGTCCGCAACGAGCCGTTCGACATCCGGGAATGGGCGGGGCAGAGGGTGCCGGCCGATGCATGGCAGACGATCATGACCGTCTGGGCACAGGCGGCCAGGTTCATCGCGTCTAACGGCGGTTATGTTGGTTTTCCCGACGGACCCTGCTATCGCTTCAACCCCTTCGAGTCGATCCGTGATTTCGACTGCCAGTGGATCTTTGACCAGGGCCTTGGCTTTTACGCGGGACACCACTACGGCAAGAACCGGCACCGGGACTATCCCTACGACGCGGTGAGCCGCTACGGCGCTGACCTGACGGACGAGGCGTACCGGCAGGGGCTCGACGACATGGCAGGCGATCCGCGCTGGCGGGAGGAGCCGCTCGACCTGATCAACCAACGGCGCGACACACAGCAGAACCCAGGGCTGACCGCCCTGCAGGATGACACCTGCTGGCGCGGCTGGGAGAAAGTGGCGCACTGGTCGCTGGAGACCTTTGGCTACGTGGTACCGATGGCGCTCACGGAGGGCGGCTGGGTGCCGCGCGACCGGGCAGGCACCGGCCCCGACACCGACATCCGGGTGCCGCACACCACGCCGCGCATGGTCGCCAAGAAGACGCTGCAGATGTACGACACCCCCTCGCCCTTCTTCTCGATCTGCCCCTGGCTGCTGGCCTGTGAAGACATGGGCGCCAGCGGCTGGCCCTACGACGCATGGCACGGCTGGGCCTACGGCGACAAGTACGGCAGCAAGAAGCCGGTCATCGACGCGTTGGAAGCCACGCCACCCAAGGAGCTAAAGGCGCGCGTCGAGCCGCTGGTCATGGATGTTGAGGGCGACACGCGCACCTGGGCATGGGCACGGTCTACCTACGGCACGCGCTACCGGCGCGGCCGCGGCCCTCTCCGGCTGATCGAGATCCACGAATACGAGGGACCGGCCACACTCGAGGTCCTGGTGGTGGACGCCGACGGCCTGCCGGTGGAGGGTGTGCCTTTCTGCTACTACTACCCCGGCGCGCCCCTGCTGGCGGCCTATCGCATCGGCTCCACGTCGGAGTGGTACACGCGGGGCATCGTGCGAGAGACCGGGGCCGACGGCCGGATCACCTTCCCGGCCATCGGCGGCGCCTGCTCTCCCGGCAACTGCAAAGGCAGCATCTGGCCCCAGGGACGCGGGGACCTACTGTGGCGCGTGGGAATGCTGGCCGGGACGCGCAACCGGCACCTGAACGGCGTCTGGCTGTGGACGCCAGCGGCCTCGCCGGCCAAGACGAACCTGAGCCTGGCCCAGGGCACGGCGAGCACTCGTTGGGATCAGGTCCTTGCCAGGCTGGAGCGGATCGAGGAACTGGTCTCCAGACTGCCGGAATAGGAGGGAACGATGGATCTCTCCATTCCGCTGCCAAGAGGAAAACGATGAAACACTCCGCCTTTCTCGTCGCCAGCGGCGACCTGCGCCTATCCGCGAACCGGACCTGCTGGCCGGCACAGGAAGCCATGGAGCAGAGGCTTGGTGCAGCCTTCGCCCAAAATGGCCTGCCCCTGGTGCGCGCCCATCCCTACGACCCGATCCAGAGGCACGGCTTCATCTCCTCGCAGCGCATGGGAATGGACGTGTTCGAATCGATCCCCAAGGACGCTCCGCTCATCGTGGCCGAGGCGGTCTGGCAGTACAGCTACCACGTCCTCGCCGGGCTGCGCGACCATCGCGGCCCGATCCTGACCGTGGCCAACTGGTCGGGACAGTGGCCGGGGCTGGTAGGCTTGCTCAACCTGAACGGCTGCCTGACCAAGATGGGCGTGGCATTCAGCTCGATCTGGAGCGAGGACTTCTACGACGACTTTTTCCTGGACGGCATCCGCCAGTGGATCCGCACGGGGACGATCACGCACGATACCGGTCACGTGCGCGACCTGCAGCCCGCCGCGATTCCGGAGGCCGAGCGCGCCCTGGGGCAGTCGCTGGCGCAGGCGCTGCTGCAGAAGAAGGCCATCCTGGGCGTGTTCGACGAGGGCTGCATGGGCATGTACAACGCCATCATCGAAGATGACCTTCTCAACGCGTGCGGCATCTACAAGGAACGCTTGTCGCAGTCCGCGTTGGTGGCCGCCATGCGGAGGGTAACCGAGGACGAGGCGCAGGCCGCACGCCGTTGGTTGGTCGCACGCGGGATGCGTTTCCTGACCGGCACGGATGAGGCCACCGAGCTGACCGACGCGCAGATCCTGGAGCAGCTCAGAATGTACATCGCCGCCATGCGCATGGCCCACGCATTCGGCTGTGATGCCATCGGCATCCAGTACCAGCAAGGGCTGAAGGACATGACCCCCGCCTCCGACCTGGCTGAAGGTCTGCTCAACAACGTCGAGCGTCCGCCCGTCCACCATGAAGCCACCGGCGTAGAGCTGTATCCCGGCCAGCCCCTGCCTCACTTCAACGAGGTGGACGAAGGTGCGGCAGTGGATGCGCTGGTCACAAACCGCGCCTGGTCGGCGCTCGGCCTCGACCCGTCCACTACCCTGCACGACATCCGATGGGGACGGCACTACCGTGGCGAGGGCATCGACGACTTTGTCTGGGTTTTTGAGATCTCGGGTGCAGCTCCGGCCTCGCATTTCGCCGGCGGCTACGCCGGGGCGGTCAGCGAGCGCCAGCCGCCGATGTACTTTCCGCTTGGCGGCGGCACGCTGAAGGGAGTCAGCAAGCCCGGCGAGATTGTCTGGAGCCGCGTCTTTTGCATGGGCGGACAGATCCACGCCGACCTGGGCCGCGGCACCGTGGTCGCCCTGCCCGAGGCGGAGCTCCGCGACCGGTGGAAGTCCACCACCGAGCAGTGGCCGATGATGAACGCCATCTTGCATGGCGTGACGCGCGACCAGATGATGGCCCGTCACAAGGCCAACCACATCCAGGTGGCCTATGCACCCGACGCGGCCACCGCCGGCAGAGCCCTGGCGGTGAAAGCCGCCATGCTCGCCAGGCTAGGCATCGGCGTCCACCTGTGCGGAGAGGTGAACCTGCAATGAGTGGCCTGCTCTACGAGCGGACGCGTGACATCGTCCGTCGCCTCGGGGGAAGCAGATGAGCATTGTCGTCCTTGGCTCGCTCAACATGGATCTCGTCTCGCGCGTACCGAGGCTTCCTGCGCCTGGCGAGACCCTGCGCGGCAGCGGCTTTTTCACCGCAGCAGGCGGCAAGGGTGCCAATCAGGCGGCAGCCTGCGCCCGCCTGGGCGCATCGGTTGCCCTGATCGGCCGCGTTGGCGAGGATTTATTCGGGCTGGCACTGCGCGACGGTCTCGAACAACTTGGCGTCGACGTGAGTCGCGTGAGCGTTACCCCCGGCCCGTCGGGTGTGGCTGTGGTCGCGGTGGACGATCGGGCCGAGAACAGCATCGTCATCATTCCGGGCGCGAACGAGAGAGTCGGCGTGGATGACCTGGAGTTGCTGAGGGCTTCCCTGGCCGGCGCCGACTCTCTGCTCCTGCAGCTCGAGATCCCGCTCGAAATCGTGACCTCCGCTGCGCGGTTGGCGCATGCCCGCGGCGTGCGCGTTCTCCTGGACCCGGCGCCCGCCCTCCCACTCCCGGACGAGCTCTACACCCTCACCGATCTCCTCACGCCCAACGAGACCGAGTGCTCCGCGCTCGTGGGGTTCGCAGTAGACGACACGACGCGGGCCGAGCGGGCCGCCGCGATCCTGTTGAAACGCGGGGCCAGGCAGGTAGTCATCAAGATGGGAGAACAGGGGGCCTATCTGCACAATGGCGCCTCAGGCGAGCGTATCCCGGGTTTCCGTGTCCACGCGGTGGACACCACCGCTGCCGGCGACGTGTTCAACGGCGCGCTGGCCGTGGCTTTGGAAAAGGGGGTTGCCCTGCGCGAGGCCGTCCGCTTTGCCAACGCTGCCGGAGCACTCTCCACCACACGGTACGGGGCGCAGCCATCCATGCCGACGGCGGATGAAGTAGAGAGATTGCTGAGAGAGCACCCTTCCATACCGCGGACCTAGGGGAGGCGATGCACATGCGACCGGCGCCTGAACGGCGTCTGGCTGTGGACGCCGGCGGCCTCGCCGGCCAGCACGAACCTGAGCCTGGCCCAGGGCGCGGCGAATACTCGTTGGGATCAGGTCCTTGGCATGCTGGAGCGGATAGACGAGTTGATCTCCGAGCTGCCGGAGCAGGAGGAAAGATGGGCACCGACATTCACCCTGTTGTGGAATGCTACCGGGACGGTGGCTGGCACCTGGTCGAGGCCGATATCCCGCGCGACCGCAACTACTGGGGCTTTGCCGTCCTGGCCGACGTGCGCAACGGCTACGGCTTTGGCGGCCTGGACACGGGCGACCCGATCACCCCCATCGACGAGCCACGTGGCCTGCCGCCCGACGCCTCGCCCGAACTGCGTGCCGCCCTTAAGAAGAACCATTGGCTGCTGGGCGACCATTCGATCTCCTGGGTCACGCTGGAGGAGCTGCTCGAGTACGACCTGGACGCGCCGGTCATATGCCGGGCCTCGGTGCCTGCCGAGGAGGTAGAGCACATGCGGGCCAGCGGAGAGCCGCCGTGCCTATTCGCGGCGTACTCGGCGGACCCAGACTGGGTCAGGCTGGAATGGTACGAGCCGCTGCGCAACAGGGCATGGCTCATCTTGCGCCTGATCGAGGCGTTGATCCCGCTGGGGGCGCCGGGGGAGGTGCGGCTGGTGTTTGGGTTTGACTGTTGAGAGGGTGATGGGCACACCCGTTTGCGGGCTAGAGTGCGAGAACCTGTCTGACTCTCGACTAGCGCTGCGCCGCGCCACACCCCTGCCCGAACTTGACAGAAGTTGTGGGATCTGATATCCTATGCTCGTAGGATGAAGTAGGATTCTGGACTGTCAATAAGGATGAGCGCCCAGACTTTTACAGGTCTGGGCGCTCTTTTCTTTTCCCGGGACCGGCGGCTCCTTCCTCCTAACAAACGATCGGAAAGGTACAGTATGTCGGAAAGAATCACGGGTACAGTCAAGTGGTACGACCGAGCCAAGGGGTTCGGCTTCATCGAGCGTGCGGGGGGGCCGGATGTCTTTGTCCATCACTCCGCCATCCGCGGCCAGGGCTTCCAGAACCTGGAAGAGGGCCAGAGCGTCGAGTTCGGCGTCGAGCCGGGTCCCAAGGGACCGCGTGCGACCGACGTCGCAGTAAGTGGATGGTAGGAGGTACCATGGCACAGAAACTCTATGTCGGCAACTTGAGCTATAACACCACCGAAAACACGCTGCGGACGTTGTTCGCAGAGTTCGGTGAGATCCAGTCGGTCAACCTAATCATGGATCGCGACACGGGCCGGCCCAAGGGCTTTGCCTTCGTCGAGATGGCCACGGAGCAGGCTGCCCAAGCAGCGATTACCGCCCTGAGCGGCAAGTCGGTGGACGACCGAGAGATCCGCGTCGAGCGGGCTCAGCCACAGACCGACCGGCGCGACGATCGCCGAAGCGGCGGCGCGCGTCGCCCTCGCTGGTAGAACACCTAATGCATACGGCCCGCCGGCCTGATTGGCCAGGCGCCGCCGATATGCCATGATAGCCCGCAGCGCGGACCAGGTCTCCTGGTCCGCGCTGCTGTTGTCCGAGGGGAGGCTTGACTAACCACCCCAGCTGGCCGGGCTGAAATCCCGCCTGTCGGCCAGGATGCCGGGCAACGCGTTCCACTACCAGGCCTCGTGGCAGGGCAAGGGGATCAGCCTCACCCACCTCGACCGCCTGTGCTAGGATGCGCGGTCCGAGGCCAACGGTCGCCAGGCCGTGGGCCATGGCATGGATCGCACACAGAAGGTTGACCTGATCGGCCTTCTGTGCGATACTGGTGTAGCCATCCGAACAGCCCGTGGCGTCCAGCCGGCCGGATGGCATCCGAACCGGGGCTGGACTTGGCATGCCTGCCGTTTCTGCTTCTTTCGCATAGGAGGAGCCGTGAAACAGGGAGTGTTTTGGGTTGGCATCCTCGTAGCAGTCGCCATCCTGGCGGTCGGACTTGGCCCCGCTGCGGCCGGTGCAGGGCAGTCAGCCCTCCGCGAATCCTTACCCTCTGAAGTCGACATGGCTGATGTTGCCCGGTACGGCACCAAAGCCGTCCTGGAAGGCACGTCCGTCGCCTGGACCCGCAACCTGGAACCGGTCACCCTGACGGGTGACAAGCTGCCCGAATTCGCGGGGGTCGCGATTACCAGGCTCTTTGCGTACGCATACGAGGGAGATCTGTGGCAGCCGGTTCCCCTCCAGATCGACGAAGTGGACGGTGACGGCATCTACCACACCGAAAACGGGCTGTTGGACGGCAACGACGAGCTGGTCTTTATGGCGATGGACGTGGGGGAAGAGGCTGCGCCAGAGGCATGGATCCCCGATCCAGACTCGCAGGAGTATGCACGCTACGCCGTCCGTGTGACCAACCCTCTGGATCCGGGCGAAGAAGGCTGGGTCTACCTGTACCGTTCGGCGACACTGGCCCCCCCGGCCGCCGACTATGTCGACTGGAGTGCCGGCAGCGACGAGATTGTGGGTGGAACGTACGTCGTCGGCTACGAGCCCTCGACTCATCCCCTTGTGGATTCGTTGGAGCTGAACGGGACAGGCGTGGATATCCTGGACCGATCGAAGGTCCGGGTGAGCGGCATGTGCTGGATCGATGGCATACCGCATGACTTTGACATTACGGAGGAGGATCTGCCGGACGATATCTACGCACCGCCGGAGATAGATGGGCCGATTCGGGTGGGCGGGGGAACGCTGGAGCAGCAAGGTTGGTCCTACTACTCCATGTCGACGTCCAGAGCAGCGGTCGCGGTGAACGGCGACATCCCACCTGCCCAATGCGACCAACTCGACGTCCATCTGCTGCGCCAGTCGTCCGACTGGCGGGACCCGATCCTGAGCGGCATGGCCCCAGCGACCTACTACGACAGCAACAGGCCTGCCGGCGTAGCCATCGACGGCAACCCCGATAGCGTGCCATTACTCCCGGTGATCGGCTACAGGCAGGTCAGTGGATCACTGGGCACCGTGGTCGACATAGCACAGATCGACGTCGATGGCGGCGTGCTCTCCAACTACTACCTCGACGACGACACCCCGGATTTTGACGACACCGGCGACTACCGGTCGTTCGCCGACGCGGGCTTTCGCATCGATAGCCCATCCGGCGATGCTGTTGTCGAGGCACTCCGCTTCTTCCTCGACCCCGGCCTGCCGAACGTGGGCGCAACATACCTCGGCTACCGCGGCAGCCCGCTGGAGGCAACTGCCACGGAACAGAGCTACATCCCCCCATGCGAACCCGTGCATGATGCCAGCTTCACCTGGTCGCCGGAGGTGCCAGGGGTGGGCGAGACCGTGACCTTTAGCGCGGGAGCGTTGGGCAGTGAGCCGGTTGAGTTCGCCTGGGATTTGGGTGACGGAACAGCAGGCGTGGGCGACGTGATCACACACAACTATGCCGAAGCCGGCGCGTACACCGTGACATTGACTGCTTCCAACCCGTGCGGCCAGGAGATCGTCAGCGCGGAACTGCTCGTCATCTGCGAGCCGGTGACCTCCGCCAGCTTCACTTGGGAGCCACCCCTTCCGAACGCTGGCAAGGTGGTCACCTTTACCGGCGAGGCATCGGGGACGGAGTTGATCACGTATACCTGGGCCTTCGGTGACGGCTCGGAGGGGGACGGCCAGATCGTGACCCACGTCTATGCCTTGAGTGGCACCTACACAGTCGATCTGGAGGCGGCCAATGCCTGCGGCCAGGCAACGGTGTCCGACACGCTCACCGTGCTGTGCCAGCCGCCGGGCGACGTCCACATGAGCTGGGAGCCGGGCACACCTGTAGCCGGCGAGCCGGCGACCTTTGTGGCCGAGGCGACGGGAAGCGAGCCGATGAGCTTCGAGTGGTTGTTTGGAGATGACGGCAGCATCGCCGCCGGCAGCCCTGTGAGCCATACCTTTGCCATCAGCGGCACCTTTCCTGTGACACTGACCGCGACCAACGCATGTGGGACGGCTGCGCCTGTGGTCGCGGAGGTCCGGGTCCAAGTCCAGCAGGCTCGGGAGAACTATGTGCCGCTGATGCTCTGTGGTTATGGCACGCTTCCACCCTGCGAGGAGCTGATCCAGAACGGCGGGTTCGAGGATGACACCGCCTGGTATGTACCGTTGACGCCTCGCCCGGGGCGCTACACCACGGAGCAGAAGCACAGCGGGGCGCGGTCGATGCTGCTTGGGCTCAAGCCTGGAGAGGCTGACGTCTACAGCTATTCGTCGGTCAGGCAGACCATTGGCGTACCGGACACAGAATCGGTCACGCTCACCTTCTGGTTCCGCCCCGTATCTGACCTGGACAGTGACGACCGGCAGGAATGCCTGCTGCTGGACGAGAACGATGCCGTCATCGCTATCCTGATGCGGACCAACATCAACAGCACGGACTGGCTGGAGATGAGCTATGACCTGACCGATTATGCCGGCCAAACGATCAAGGTCTACTTCAACGCCTACAACGACGGCGACCACGAAGGGGGGGCCGGCTTCTACGTCGACGACGTTTCGGTACAGGCCTGCACCACCGAGCCTCCAGAGCCCGACTGCTATCCGGCGTTGGGGCAGCAGGTATCGGTGGGCGACACGCCGCACGGGGCAGCCGTGAACAGCGCCGGTAAGCGCGTGTATGTAGCCAACAACCAGGGCGATACCCTTTCGGTCGTGGACAGCGAGTCATACAAGCTGATAGCGACAGTGGCCGTGGGCGACGACCCCAATGGGGTCGCCTACAACCCGGGCAACAACCAGATCTATGTCGCGAACGGCCATGATGGCACGGTCACGGTGCTGCGTGCAAGCGACTATGGGCTAGTCAAGACGATTGCCGTCGGCCCTCACCCGGGAGGCATCGCTGTGGACGCCGGAGCGAACCGGGTCTTTGTGGCTAACTACACGGCGGGCACAGTCTCCGTCATCGATGGGGCGACCAACAGCGTGGTCAAGACACTCAGCGTCGGCAGCGAGCCGGCCATGGTCACCGCGAACTCGGCAACCCACAAGGCCTACGTGACACTGCACGGAGCCGGAAAAGTGGCGGTCATCAACAGCGCCTACAACGTCACGCTCGTGGATATCTACAGCCAAGGGCCGTACGGCATCACCGTGGATGGTGTCCGCAACCTGGTATACGCTGCGACGATTGACACAAACCGCATCGCCGTGATCGACGGCGCCACCGACACATTTGTCACCTGGGTCGAGATCAAGCGCTCCGATGGAACGCCGGTTCCGCTGCGGATGATCGGGGTCAATTCCGACATCGGTACTTCAGGGCACGTCTTTCTGACCACCGTCGGAGAGGATGGAGGATTCGACAAGTTCCTGATGCTTCCCAAAGGCTGGCCGGAAGGCTTTGACGCGCCGCGAGCGCTCGACCTGTCTGAGGGACGCGATGGGTTGGCCTTCGAGCCGACGACTGACCGGGTGTTCGTCACGTCGCGGGACGACGACCTGGTGGCGACGATCCTGGATGGAGAGGAACTCTGCCCGCAGAACTTTTCCATCGGTGAATATCAGCTTTGGGTCTGCATGGAACGAATGGGGAGCACGTGCACCGAGTACGCAGTCAAGTAACGACAGATCTCTAGAGGAGGAGAATCCATGAGAGTCAGGTTTCTGCGGATTGTCTTGCCGGCTGTGCGGTGGGGGCTGGTGATCTGGCTGCTGGTGGGGGCTGCGGCAGTGCCTCCGAATGCCGCCTCCGCCACGACGAGCGTGAGGGCTGAGGCAGGCAGTGCGGCGGTGCCGAGCGTGACGTGGGCCCGGAACCTTGAGCCGGTGGTCATGAGCGCGGCTTCGCTGCCGGCTTTTGCGGGTGCGCCAATTCACGACCTGTTCGCCTATGAATGGGTGACTGGCGCCTGGCAGCAGATCCCATTCCAGGTCGACGAGGTGAGCCCTGGCGGCGTGTACGAGGCCGGGGATGGCCTGTTGGATACCAACGATGAGCTGGTGTTCATGGCGAAGGACGTGGGAGAGCAAGCCGGTATCGGTGACTGGCTTGCCAATGCCGACGCTCAAGCGCACACCCGATACGAGGTGACCATTACCAACCCGCTCGCTCCAAGCCAGAAGGGATGGGTCTACATCTACCGTTCGGCTACACTTTCACCCTCACCGGAGGATTATGTGGACTGGGACTCGGGCGGCGAGCGGATAGAGGCCGGAAGCTACGTGGTCGGCTACGACACCGAGGAGCATACCGGATTGGACTCGCTCGAGCTCAACCAAAGCGGCGTGGATGCGGTGGACCGGACGAAGCTTCGTGCCTCTGTGACCTGTTGGATCGGACCTAACCCCACCCAGGACACTTACTCCGAACAGGGCAATGAGATCGCCTGGGATGTGACCCCCACGGTGGACGGACGAGTGCGTGTCGGGGGGGGAAACGCCTCCGACAGCCAGTGGTCGTATGGATCCTTTTTTGAGTCGCGGACGGTGGTGGATCTGGACGACATCGATGCCGGACCATGCGACGAGATCGAGATCCACTGGCTGCGCATCACCAGTGATTGGCGGGACCCGGTTGCCAGCGGCATGGCCCCGGCTATCTATTATGACACCAATACGCCCGCCGGCGTAGCCATCGACGGGTCGCCGGACACAGTTGCCACTACGCCCGTGAACGCATGGAAGCAGATCAGTGGGGCGCACGGCACACTTGTTGAGGTGCAGGAAATCGAGATTGACACAGGCGCTATAGCCAACTACTACGCGGACGATGACACGGAGTTCGAGCCCTACCCCCCGACCGGGGACGGGCTGCAGTTTGGGGATTCAGGTTTCCTTGTGAGCAACCCGAGCGGAGTGCTCAGCTTCGCCGATGCGACCTTCATACTACCGGCGGGACAGCCCAACGTCGGCGCTACCTACCGGTCCTACTACGAGAACCCGCTGCAGACAGGCTTCACAGCACAGGAAGTGTGCTGGGCGGAGGGAGTGAGCTTTGCATACGCGCCCTTCCCTGTTTTCCAGGGGCAACAGACGACGTTCACAGCCAGCGTGGAGAGCGGCCAGCAGCCGTTCAGCTATTCCTGGGATTTCGGGGACGGCGCCACCGGCCAGGGCAACCCGATCAGCCATGGCTTCGACAACGCCGGAAGCTATACGGTGACGGTTGGCGTCACCAATGCCTGCGGGACGATCGAGATGACGCGGCACATCCTGGTACACGTCCCGGGTCAGGCACACCTGGTGTTCGCGCCGCTGGCCATGCGGGCTGGTCCATAAGCAGGCGCCGGGCTCAGGATAACGCAGCGCCCTGGGTGCGGCCGCCGCCGCTTCACTGCATATCGCCCAGCTCGTACAGCACCAGCGCCGCGGCCACGATGCCGGCCGTCTCGCCGCGCAGGATGCGCGGGCCAAGGCCGACCGTCAGCAGGCCGTAGCCGCGGGCGATTTCCGCCTCGTCGCGGGTGAAGCCGCCCTCCGGCCCAACCATCAGGTGGACGGTGAAGGGTGGGAAGCGCCCGGCATAGCCCGGCGGCGCCTGGCGCAGCACGTCGCGGAGCGTGGTCCGCTTTTCCTCTTCCCAGAGCATCAGCGCAAGCCCACCGGAGGCTTGCAGCTTCTCGCACGCCTGGGGAAAGAGCGATGCTGCACGCAGCGCCGGCTTGCGGCCGCGGTTCGACTGCTCGGCCGCCTCCTGGATGATCCACTCCCACCGCTCGCGCTTCTGCTCGACCGTCGCCAGGTCCGAAAGGACGCAGCGGCTGGCAATGACCGGCACAAACTCGACGATGCCCAGCTCGGTGCCCTTTTGCAGGGTGAACTCGAGGCGCTTGCCCTTGAGCACCCCCTGGCAGAGGCTCACCTTCGTGCGTGGCTCCGCCTCGGAGAGCCGCCGCTTGAGCACCTCGCCCCGGACGGCGCGGCCGTCGACGGCGGTCAGGCGGGTCTCGATCTCCCAGCCCGAGTTGTCTAGCACCAGGATCCGGTCGCCGGGCTGCATGCGCAGCACGTCGGCGATCTGGTGCGCCTGCGAACCGGTGATGCTCACCTCGCCCCCCTGGATCCAGGCTGGCGACACAAAGAAGCGGTGCATGGTCAGCCCTCCCGCTGCACGACCAGCGCCACCCAGTCAGCCTCCTGGGCCCGGCTCACGAGGCGGAAGCCGTGTGCCCGGAGCGAATCCAGAACGTCCGCTTCCTGGGTCTCGATGATGCCCGATGCAATTAGCTGCCCGCCCGGCGCGGTGTGGGCCGCGAGCCCGGCGGCCAGGGAGCGGATGACCGGCGCCAGGATGTTTACGACGACCCGATCAAAGACGCCTTCCTCGAGCAGGTAGAACGTGCCGCCCGCGCCGCCGGGCGACCAGCCGGGAGCCTGCCGCACCGAGCCCTGGCGGACGGTGATCTGGTCGGCGACCTGGTTGCGCCCCGCGTTCTCGCGCGCGACCGTGACGGCGACGGGATCGGTGTCCAGTGCCAGCACCGATGCCGCGCCAAGGCGGGCGGCGGCGATGGCCAAGATGCCCGAGCCGGTGCCCACGTCGAGCACACTGCACCCCGGCACGACGGAACTTTCCATCGCCTCGAGGCACAGCCGGGTGGTGGGGTGCAGCCCGGTGCCAAAGGCCATGCCCGGCTCAAGGCGGACGATCACCTCGCCCGGCTGTGCGTCATACTCCTCCCAGGCGGGCACGATGCGCGTACGGCGCCCGATGCGCAGCACGTGGTATTGCTGCTTCCATGCGTTGGCCCAATCCTCCTCAGCCAGCCGGCGGATCTGCGGCGCCGGCAGGGGACGGATCATGGAAAGAGCCCAGAGGCCCTCCTCCAAAAGGCGGCCTGGCGTCTTCTCTCCGGAGTCCCGATCTTGCTCGGGGTCGTCGGCAGGCAGGTAGGCACGCACGATCACCTGGGCGGGCGGGGCAGCCGTCGCCAGGTCGTCCTCCAGGCAGTCGACGGGCACCTCGACAACGGCACCGCCGTGCCCATGGCGGTTGAAGAGCTCGATGATGGCCTCCGCCGTCTCGCTATCGGTGGTGATGCTGAATTCCAGCCAGTCCATCAGATCCCAATCGCATCCCGCAGGCGCTGGAAAAAGCCCTTCTCACAATTCTGGACCTGCTCCTTGCCGAGCGAATCGCCCAACTCGCACAGCAGCTCACGCTGCCGTGCCGTCAGCTTCGTGGGCGTCGCCACCTGGAGGACGACGAGCTGGTCGCCGCGGCCGTTGCCGCGCAGGTAGGGGATGCCCCTGCCGCGCATGCGGAATGTCTCGCCGGGTTGCGTGCCGGGCGGGATCGAGAGCTCTTCCGCCCCATCCAGGGTCGGGACCGTGATTTTGGCGCCCAGCGCCGCCTGGGTGATGTTGATGCTCAGCTCAAGAAAGACGTTGTTCTCGTCGCGGCGGAAGTACTGGTGCGGCTTGACGTGCAGGACGACGTAGAGGTTGCCGGCCGGTCCGCGCCGCTCGCCCGGCTCGCCTTCGCCTGCCAGGCGGATGCGCGTGCCCTCGTCGACGCCGGCAGGCACCCTCACCGAGATGGTGCGCTCAACCGGCACGACCTTCTCGCCTCGGCAGACGGTACAGGGCGTGGTGATGATCTCTCGCTCGCCGCGGCAGCGAGGGCAGGGCGTTACCTGGACAAAGGAGCCCAGCAGGGTCTGCTGCTGGCGGCGGACCTCGCCCGTGCCGTTGCACTGTGGGCAGCGGATCGGCTGGGTGCCCGGCTCGGCGCCGCGGCCCTGGCAGTGGGGACAGGTCTCGCTGCGGCGGATGTTGATCTGCTTCTCGCAGCCAAAGGCGGCTTCCTCGAACTGGATCGTCAGGTCATAGCGCAGGTCGGCGCCGACGGCCGGCCCTCTCCGGGCGGCCGCTCCGCCGCGCACGCCGCCGAAGAACGACTCAAAGATGTCCTCGATACCACCGAAGCCGCCATAGCCCGGGTAGCCTCCGGCAGCCGCTTGGGGACCGGCGTGGCCAAAGCGGTCGTATGCGGCGCGCTTTTCGGGATCGGAGAGTACCTCGTAGGCCTCGTTGATCTCCTTGAACTTGGCCTCGGCCTCCTCCTCCTGGCTTACGTCAGGGTGGTACTGCCGGGCTAGGCGGCGGAAGGCCTTCTTGACCTCTTCCTCGGTTGCCTGCCGGCCGACCCCGAGGACTTCGTAATAGTCGCGTTTGGCGCTCATGCCTGCATCCTCTGCCGGACTCCTGGGCTATGCTTGGGTGTACTCCCCGTCGACCACGTCCTCGTCGCCCGAGCCGGACGGTTCGCCGCCCTCGCCTTCCCCGGCGCCGGGCTGCTGGTGCATCGAGGCGCCCAGCTTTTGCAGGGCCTCGGTCAGATCCTGCGCCGCGCGCTGGATCTGCGCCATGTCCTGCCCCTGGAGCGCCGACCGGCAGGCAGCGATCCGCCCTTCGACGTCGCTCTTGACATCGGCAGGCACTTTGTCGCCCTGCTCGCGCAGCAGCTTCTCGCCCTGGTAGCAGAGCGAATCGGCGCTGTTGCGCAGCTCGACTTCCTGCCGGCGCTTCTGGTCGTCCTGGCGGAACTGCTCCGCGTCGCGGACCATGCGGTCGATCTCACCCTTGTCCAGCCCGCTGGAAGCGGTGATGGTGATCGACTGGGCGCGCCCCGTCGCCTTGTCCTGCGCGTGGACGTGCAGGATGCCGTCGGAATCGATGTCGAAGGTGACTTCGATCTGCGGGATGCCGCGGGGCGCGGGCGGAATGCCGTCGAGGTTGAAGCGGCCCAGCGATTTGCAGTCGGCGGCCATCGGGCGCTCCCCCTGGAGCACGTGGATCTCGACCTGGGTCTGGCCGTCGGAGGCGGTCGAAAAGACCTGGCTCTTCTTGTAGGGGATGTTGGTGTTGCGCTCGATGAGGGCCGTGGCCACATGGCCCAGCGTCTCGATCTGAGAGCGTCAGCGGCGTGACGTCGACGAGCAGCACGTCCTTGACATCACCCTTCAGCACACCGGCCTGGATGGCCGCGCCAAGGGCGACGACTTCGTCGGGGTTCACCCCCTTATGCGGCTCGCGGCCGAAGAACTTGCGCACCGCTTCCTGGACCGCGGGCATGCGTGTCATTCCGCCGACGAGAAGCACCTCGTCGATCTCGGAGGGCGCAAGGCGAGCGTCTTCGAGGGCCTGGCGGCAGGGGCCGAGCGTCTGCTGGATCAGGTCATCGACGAGCTGCTCCAGCCGGGCGCGGGTGAGGTTGAGCTGCAGGTGCTTGGGGCCGCTGGCATCGGCCGTGATGAAGGGCAGGTTAAGCTCACTCTGGAGCGTGGTCGAAAGCTCGATCTTGGCCCTTTCGCACGCTTCCTTTAGGCGCTGAAGCGCCATGCGATCCTGCCTCAGGTCGATGCCGCTCTCGCGGCGGAACTCGTCGGCCACCCAGTTGATGATGCGCTGGTCAAAGTCGTCGCCGCCGAGGAAGGTGTCGCCGTTGGTCGACTTGACCTCAAAAACCTGATCGCCCACGTCGAGGATCGAGATGTCGAAGGTGCCGCCACCCAGGTCGTAGACTGCGATGCGCTGCTCGACGCCCTTGCCGAGGCCGTAGGCCAGGCTGGAGGCAGTCGGCTCGTTGATGATGCGCAACACGTTCAGCCCGGCGATGCGGCCGGCGTCCTTGGTGGCCTGGCGCTGGCTGTCGTTGAAGTAGGCCGGCACGGTAATGACCGCCTCGGTCACGGGCTCGCCCAGGTAGGCTTCGGCGTCCTGCTTGATCTTTTGCAGGATCATGGCCGAGATTTCCGGCGGCGAATAGGCCTTGCCACCCATCTCGACCCACGCGTCGCCGTTGGGCTGCTCGGTCACCCGGTAGGGCAGCATCTTGCGGGCCTTGGCCACCTCGGGGTCGGAGAAGCGGCGGCCCATCAGGCGCTTGATGGAGTAGATCGTGTTGTCGGGGTTGGTGACGCCCTGCCGGCGCGCCACCTGCCCGACCATGCGCTCGCCCGTCTTCGGGTTCACGGCAACGACGGAGGGGAAGAGGCGCCCACCCTCCGCGCTGGAGATGACGGTCGGCTCGCCGCCTTCCATGATGGCACATACCGAGTTGGTGGTGCCCAGGTCAATGCCTACGATTCTCGCCATGGGGTCGATTCCTCCGCTGTTCCTATTGTGGCTCGGCCGGTGCCGGCTCGGTGGGCTGCTGCGCGCCGGAAGAGACCCGTACCATCGACGGGCGCAGGATGCGGTCGCCCATGCGGTAGCCGCGCTGCAACTCGGAGATAACGTGCCCTGCCGGTACTGTGTCTGACGGCTCGTGGGTGACTGCTTCGTGCAGGAAGGGGTCAAACTCCTTGCCCGCGGCCTCGATGGCGGCCACGCCGGCCTGCTCCAGGATCAACTGGAGCTTGCGCTGGATGAGGATGATGCCCTCGATCCAGGTCAGGCCCGACAGGCTGTGGGGCAGCGTGTCCAGAGCACGCTCCAGGTCGTCGACGACGGGGAGCATGCGGATGAGCAGATCGGACTGGGCGCCGGAGTAGGCCTGCTCCTGCTCGCGCTGGAAGCGTTTCCGGGCATTGGCCAGCTCGGCGCGCGAGCGCTGCCAGCCATCCAGGTACTCGGCTTCCCTGGCCTTGGTCGCCTCCAGCTCCTGCCGGAGGGCGTCCGGCTCGCCTGGCTGCTCGGCGGGCTCTGCCGCCGGGGTTGTTTCTTCTTTCACGTCTTTCCTCCTAGATAGTGGGCCTAGGCCGAGGCATCCGCATCGATCCCGTAGAGCTCGGCGAACAGGTCGCTCATCAGCGTCGCCACGTAGCGGACGGTGGAGATGGCACGGCTGTAGGGCATGCGCATGGGGCCCATGACACCCAACGCGCCGGTGGCCCCGCCGATGACGCCATAGGGTGCAACGACCAGGCTGCACTCCCTGAGATCGTGCCAGCGGCCTTCGCCGCCGATGATAACCTGGACACCGCCGACCTCGAGCATCTCGGTCAGGAGCTGCTCCAGGCTGGTGCGGTCTTCGAGCACCTGGACAATCTGCCGGGCGCTGTCGCCCTCGCTGAACTCGGGCTGGTGCAGGATATTGACCAACCCGTC
Organism: uncultured Chloroflexia bacterium; assembly: GCA_963701775.1. Lineage (GTDB taxonomy): Bacteria > Chloroflexota > Anaerolineae > JAAYZQ01 > JAAYZQ01 > DAOQVR01. Next base: position 45,293 of record CAVPBH010000002.1, on the reverse strand, counting down.
GCGGTACACATGCATGTTCTTCTGGTCGTCGACGCATTTCATGATCTCGACGACGACGCCCAGGATGCGCTGCTCCGCGGCGCCGAGCAGGGGCCGGCAGGCAGCGACGCGCATGGCCGAGCGGCCGGAGCACTGGTCGTTGAGCCGGTTGGCAATCTGAGAGAGGGTCTCCTGGTTGGTCGGCTCCTCCAGCGCCAGCATCTGCTGGCGGACGATGCCCCCTTCGAGCACGACGATGAGAAGCGCCATCGATTCGTGGAGGGCGATCAGCTCGACGTGCTTCAGGCGGCAGAGCTCGGTTCGCGGGCTGGTGACGACGGCAGCCGACTCCGAAGCGCGGGCGAGCACCGATGCAGCCAGGCGCATCCACTGCTCGAGGTCGACGCCGACCTGGTGAAACTGGTGGCGGATCATGCGCTGCTCCTCGACGGGGAGCTGCGACTCGCGCATGAGGCGCTCGACGAAGTAGCGGTAGCCGCGCTCGGTGGGCATGCGGCCGGCCGAGGTGTGCGGGTGGGTGAGGTAGCCCAGCTCTTCGAGTAGTCCCATCTCGGAGCGGATGGTGGCCGAGCTGACCCCAAGGCCGAGGCCCTCGATCGCGCGCGAGCCAACGGGCTGCGCGGTGGCGATATACTCGCGCACCACGAGGCCCAGGATCAATTGCTGTCTCGAAGTCAATTCTGCCGGCATTTCCTCTGACCAGGTTGCGATTCGGCCATTAGCACTCTCATAGTCCGAGTGCTAACGGCTCAAGGGGTGATAGTATCACAGTGTCGAAAGGGTGTCAATTGCGGGATGCGGCGTGCCGGGGGCGTGAGAAGACAAGACTGACCACCGGCCGGCTAAGTGACGGCAGCCCAAGCCAGCACAGTGCTGGGCTTCTCAATCCGAAACCCCAGCCGTCGGGCGAGCGCGACTGAGGCCACATTCTGCTGCGCGGCGTTCCAGAAGGCTCGATACCCCAGTGCTTCACATTCATGGACTACATAGGCGGACGCTGCGGTCGCGAGACCCTGTTGCCGGTAGGCCGTTGCGGTCTCGATGCCCATCTCGGCCACACCGCGGGTGAGCGGTGCAGCCACGGCTTCGCAAACCACCGTTTCGCCCTGCATGACGCAGTAGCCGATCATGTCCCGGACGGCCCGCTCGACAGTGCCAAACATCGCAACGTAGTAGTCGAACCCGTCGATCGCCCGCGCGAGCGCCCGATCGATCCTTCGCATGGAATAGGCGGGAGGTAGAGCTGCGAGCCGGCCAAGATCGACGGCCGGGGAACGATCCCAGAAGTCAATCGCCGCTCCCTCGTAGTACGGCCCTTCCGGGAGCGCTGCCAGGAGTGGGTCACCGGCCCACAGGCACACCACGACCTCTTGGTATGCGCGCAGGATAGCGAAGACCTCGCGCAGGATATCTGGGCGTCAGCGCACCGCCCAGGTAGGTCGGGCCTTCGGCGAGATCCTGGATGAGGGCGCACGTAGGGTTCGTCGGCTCATCCACCAGGATGCGCCCCCGGATCGTGCCGTCCAGGTTCGCCCACAGGCGCGTCGGCACGGGGGGATTCGCCGAGAAGAGCCCCGCAATCCGCGCCGCAATCGCTGGAGAATAGGGGACGATTTGCATGTGATTCTCCGCACCGGGTTCCCAAGCGGTTCGGCTGTTCAGCCGTTCAGCCGTTCGCGCTTCCCGCTGCCAACCGCTTCACCCAGCGATTTCCCCAGTAGGTCTCGGCCGGCGCAAAGGAGGCGTAGAGGTGGTTCACCACCGGATCGCCCGCCTCGCAGGCGATGAAGCCATACTGCATCCCGGCGGCGCCCATTCGCCGCAGGCTCTCGGCCACCAGCGCCCGGGCCAGCCCCCGGCGCCGGTAGCCGGGGTGAGTTCCGATGGGGTCGATCTCTCCTATCCCGCTTGCGCCGTCCAGCCAGACCAGACAGCAGGCCACCTGTCGGCCTTCCGGGGAAAGGACCAGAAGATCCAAGTCGAAGGAGTAGTGCGGCGCCGAGGACTTGCCCCGGAACCACGCCTCTCCGAGCGAGGCGCCCCAGACGCTGTTCTGCAGGGCGATGTACTCGGCGGTGCGACCGTCCTCCGCAAGAGTAGTGATGCGAAACCCGGGTGGCAGTGCAGGCTCTGGATAGGCGCGAGACAGGTCATAAATGCGCACGATCTCGATGGTGCCCCGGTCCTCGTAGCCCCGCTTCTGGAGCAGCGCCTGCCGCTCCGCATCGTGATCGTAGGCCATGGTCTCGATCTGGGCCTGGCTGCCGCCCCAATGCCGCTCCGCCCAGTCGAGCAGCTCGTCCGTCAGGAACTCGCAGCCGGGCACGACCTGGGGCCAAGTCATGCCCCAATAGCGGATCAGCGCGCCCGCGAGCCGTCCCGCGTCGCTCCGCCACAGGCGCACGTGACTTGTGAAGTATTCGATCGGCTCAAGGTAGCGGGAGGCATAGCTCCAATTCTCTAGCATCGCCACCCGCCAATTGGAGGGCTTGTGGCCGGCGGTATAGGCGGCCAAGCACAGCTCGCGCAGTTCGTCGAATTCGGCGTCGCTGTGGATGTAGTCGAAGTCTTTGACCGAGTCAACGTCCCTTGTCACGACGACTCCAGGCGGCGTGCCACCTCTAGCTGGACTTCACGCCGGCGGCGGTATTCGACTAAAAGAGTGTTTAGTACGCGTTGCGGTCGCCGCCGAGGATGATATTCAGCGCCGTGCGCAGCATGATCTTGAAGTCGAGCCAGAGCGACCAGTTCTCGATGTACCAGAGGTCGTACTTGGTTCGCTCGGCGATGGAGGTGTCGCCGCGCAGCCCGTTGACCTGCGCCCAGCCGGTCAGGCCGGCCTTTTCGCGGTGGCGGTCCATGTAGCGCGGGATGGAGCGCCGGAACTGCTCGACGTAGACGGGGCGCTCGGGACGTGGCCCGACCAGGCTCATATCACCGAGCAGCACATTGATCATCTGCGGAAGCTCGTCAATGTTGAGGCGCCGGATGAGACGACCCAGGCGCGTGACGCGCGTGTCGCCGGCTGTCGTCCAGCCAGGGCCATTCTTTTCGGCATCGGTGCGCATCGATCGGAACTTTAAGCACCAGAAGGGCCTGGCATCCAGCCCCATGCGCTCCTGGGCATAGAACACAGCTCCCTTGGAGTCGAGCTTGATGGCGACGGCGACGAGCATCAGGAACGGAGACAGAAAGACGAGCGCCAGCCCGCTTCCGACCAGGTCGACGGCGCGCTTGAGGGTGAGCTTCCAGCCGCGCAGGGCGACGTCACGGACGGCGAGGAGCGGCAGCCCTCCGAGGTCGCCGATGCTCAGGTCCGTGGCGATGAACTGGAAGAGGTCCGGGTAGATCTTGATGGCGACCTGCCCCTCTTCGCAGCGCGAGATGATGGTGAGGATCTCCTGGTGGCTGAGCTCGGGCCGGCCGATGATCACTTCTTCGACGCCCTGCTCGCGGACCAGACTGGGGAGGTCGTCGACGCCGCCTAGCACGGGCACACCCAGGATCTCCTGACCGGGCGGTGCCTCGTCGTCGACAAAGCCGACCACGCGGTAGCCCAAGCCGGGCGACTGGCGTACCTTCTGCAGGATCATGCGGCCGACGTCGCCGGTGCCGACGATCAGGATGCGCTCGGCCCATGCCCCCCGCTTGCGCAGCAGGTTGCGCAGCGCGTTCAAGAGAGAGCGGCTGGCCATAACAAAGAAGGTGGTCACGAGCCACGCGTAGACGGTCATCACCCGCGGAAAGTCAAGCTCCAGGGCGCTGTTCTTGAAGAGGAGGGTAGTAAAGGCGATTGTGCTAATGGTGCCGATCGAGACTGCGGCAAAAACGCGGTAGAGGGTATCCAGGGGTGCCAGAGTGCGCTTGACGTCGTAGAGGCGGCTGAAGAAAAAGACCACCAGCATGGTGGCGATCTGGACGAACATCATAGGCAGATAGTCGCGGAAGGGGGCGATGGAGACAGGTGGCGGAAAGGCCACCCAGCGGCGCAGCCAGTAGGCCAGGAAGAAGGCAAGGCCCACGACGGCCACGTCGCTGACGACCAGCAGCAGGGTGAAGAGGGCATCGCCCCGGCGCTTCATCGTGCAGTACTCCTCTCATCAAGGGGCACGGCCGAAGCCACGCCCCGGCGCTCCACCGGGCGGAAGCGGTCGCGCAGGATGGCCAGGCCGCCCAGAAGCCCAATGGAGGCGTGGATGGTCCAGTTGGTGAGGGCGGACGAGCGCGCCTTGAAGTGCTTGTCGTGGAAAAGGCGCATCGTCTTGTAGAACTGGACATTGGCAAAGGTGCTGCGCTGGCGGCTGGATTGGCCTTTGTAGTGCAGGACGGTGACGGCGGCGTTGTACCAGACCTGCCAGCCGCACTCCTTGGCTCGGTAGCAGAGGTCAAGGTCTTCGGCGTACATGAAGTATTGCTCGTCGAGCAGTCCAACCTCGGCCAGGACCTGACCGCGGATCAGCATGCAGGCACCAACGACCGAGTCGACCTCCGTGGTTACGTCGGGCGAGAGGTAGGTGAGGTTGTAGCGGCCAAAGCGGCGGCTCTTCGGAAAGAACCGGCTGAGACCAGACATGCGGTAGAAGGCGACCTCGGGCGTCGGAAAGCCCCGCCGGCAGGCCTTGTCCAAACTGCCGTCCTCGCGCACCAGGCGCGGGCCGGCGACGCCGGCCTGGGGGTGGGTTTGCATGAAGGCGAGCATGTCGGCGAGCACCATCGGAGCGACGACTGTGTCGGGGTTGAGGAGGAGAGCGTAGCGAGCGCCGGCCTCGCCGGTGCCAAAGCCGTAGGCGCCCAGGCCAAGGTTGTTGCCGGCGGCATAGCCACGGTTCTCGGCGCGGATGAGGCGCACGCAGGGAGAACTCGGCGGCGACCATGTCGGCACTGCCGTCGGTCGAGCCGTTGTCTACGACGCACACCTCGAAGGCGAGATCGCCCCGGCTCTCCAGTACGGAGGCGAGGCAGTCGCGCAGAAGGTCGCGGACGTTGTAGCTGACGATGACAACGGCCAGATCGAGCATTGCCCCCTCACCCCCCCGCAAGCGGGGGGAGGTCCGTAGGGCGGGTTTCCATACCTGCCCTCTTCTCTTAGCCGAGGACCCCACGCGCGATGACCATGCGCTGGATCTCGCTGGTGCCCTCGTAGATCTCTGTGATCTTGGCGTCACGGAAGTGCCGCTCCACCGGGTATTCCTTGCTGTACCCATTGCCGCCAAAGACCTGGATGGCCTTGGTGGTGATCCACATGGCCGCCTCGGCGGCAAACACCTTGGCCATCGACGCCTCCACCGAAAAGCGCCGGCCGGTCGCCTTGGACTCGTCCTTGGCCAGCGCGGCCTGGTAGGTGAGCAGGCGGGCCGCCTCGAGCTGCGTCTTCATATCGGCAAGCATGAACTGGATCGCCTGAAAGCTGGCAATCGGCTGGCCGAACTGCTCACGCTCCTTGGCATAGTCACGCGCGGCCTCGAACGCAGCTTCGGCGATGCCGACCGCCTGGGCGGCGATGCCGATGCGGCCGGCGTCCAGGATGGCCAGAGCGATGCGGAAGCCAGCCCCCTCTTCGCCCAGCCGGTGCCAGGCCGGCAGGCGATAGTTCTCAAAAATCAGCTCCGAAGTATGAGACGCGCGGATGCCCAGTTTTGGTTCCACTTTGCCGGGCTTGAAGCCGGGAAGAGTCGTATCGGCGACGAAGGCCGAGATGCCGCGCGTGCCCTTGGACCTGTCGGTCATGGCAAAAAGGATGATGTAGTCGGCGACAGGACCACTGGTCACCCACGCTTTGGTGCCGTTGATCACATACTCCCCCGTGCCCGCATCCAGCTCGGCGATGCAGCGCATATTGGCCGGGTCAGAGCCGGCCTGCGCCTCGGTGAGGGAATAGGCACCCAGCTTCTCGCCGCTTGCGAGGGGCACCAGGAAGGCCTGCTTCTGCTCTTCGGTGCCAAAGTGGTGGAGGCCATAGCAGACGAGCGAGTTGTTGACGGACATGATGACGCCGTGCGAGCCACACGCCTTCGAGATCTCGATCATAGCCAGCACATAGGCCAGGCAGTCCATCCCAGTGCCCCCATACTCCTCGGGGATCTCGATGCCCATGAAGCCCAGCTCCCCCATCTTCTTGACAGTTGCATGAGGGAAGAGGGCTTGCTCGTCGATGTGCGCGGCGATCGGCGCGATCTCTTTCTGCGCAAAGTCGCGCGCCATGTCCTGGATCATCTTGTGCTCAGCGTCGAGTTTCAGGTCCACGTTGCTCCTCCTGTGCAGCATAGATGGCTGGGCCGTCGCCCTTGACGGCCGGTGTGATTGGGATTATACCGCAAGACGGGACAGAGGCAAGATGGGAAGGGAACTGAGGGGCGGGATTTCACCCTCACCCCAGCCCTCTCCCTGCGAGGGAGAGGGAGAAGAGGCTACTCGCGAAACCAGTAGCCGGTGCCGCGGCAGACGGGGCAATCTCTGCCGTCGCGGAGAACGCCCTGCCCGTTGCAGAGCAGGCACGAGATCTCCGGGCCCGCCTCGCGCTCACGGCGTCGCTCGCGCGCGGCAGCCGAGCGGGTCGGCCTCGTGGTGGTGGGGGCCGGCTCCCGGCGGGGGCGGGCGGGGCGCCCGAAGAGCATGCGCACGAAGGAGGCTGCTGCCACGCCGATCATCTCGCCGAGGGTCGGGCTCCAGCGCTGGACCGTCTCGAAGAAGCGGCTGCCTGTCGGAACCAGCCGGTCCAGCTCGACCTTGAGCTCGGCGGCCGAGGGCCGGGAGCGTGGGTCGGGATCGAGGCAGCGGTTGACCAAGGCCGCCAGGGCGGGCCTGACGTCGGGCCGGACCAGGGCGAGGGAAGGCAAGGGCGACAGCGAGCGCAGCAGCCCGAGGTCAAGCTCGTCGTAGGAAGCGAAGCGGTCGCGCGGGTCCTGGTTGGTGAGCAGGTGGTGCATGGTCGCGCCCAGGGCATAGATATCCGACTTGGGCGACGACTGCATCTGCCACTGTTCGAGTGGTGTGTAGCCGGGCGTGCCGGCGGCGACGGTGCGCCCACCCGCGGCCATGATGCGGGCACCGGCGCTGGTGATGGCACGTGCCAGGCCGAAGTCGACCAGCCAGATACGGTTCTCGGGATCGAGGAGGATGTTGGCCGGCTTGATGTCGCGGTGGATGACCGGCTCGGGCTTGCGGCTGTGGAGGTAGACGAGGGCGTCGGCGACCTCGAGCGCACAGCGGATCACCTCGGCCTCGGCCAGGGGCTCCTTCAGGCGCGCCAGGCGGCTCTCGAGGCTCTCACCTTCGATGTACTTCATCACCAGGTAGCGGTCGCCGCCCTCGACAAAGTAGCCATACACCTCGGGGATACGGGGATGGCCGGGCTGGTTGAGGCTGGCCAGGACCGCCGCCTCGCGCTGGAAATCCTCCTCAGCTTTGCGGCGCTCACTCTGGCTCAGGAAGGCCGCGTGCATCTGCTTGACAATGCAGAGGCGGCCAAAGAGCTGCGTGTCGCGCGCCAGGTGAACGGCGCCCATGCCCCCCTGGCCTAGCTGGCCGATGACCTGGTAGCGGCCGGCCAGGAGCGAGGCGCCGGCAGGGCGTGCCGGGTTGGGGCTGGGCTGGGACGGCACCAGGGAGACGCCGCACTTGGTACAGAAGCGGGCCGCGGTTTTGGCGGGCGCCCCGCAGCGTGGGCAATCAGGCATCGCCGGCCTCCAGGTGCGCCAGCACTGCGGTTATGTTGTCCTCCCCGCCGGCCTGGTTGGCCGCCTCGACCATCTCGCGACAGAGAGCGGATGGACTCCTCGCGGGAGCGACGAGGGCAGCCAGCCGATCTTCGGGATGCACCATGTCCCAGAGGCCGTCGGAGCAGAGGAGGAGCCGGTCGCCGGGGCGCAGCGCGACTCCGGGGAGGATGTCCACCTCGATGCCGGGCTTGAGGCCGAGGCAACGGTAGAGCAGGTTCCTGTGAGGGTGTTCGTGGACCTCATCGGGCGTGATCTTGCCCTGGCGCAGCAGCGCACCGGGCACGGAGTGGTCCTCGGTAAGCTGCTGCAGGCTGCCGTCGCGCCAGAGGTAGGCACGGCTGTCGCCGACGTGGGCCAGCGTTGCGCGGTCGCCCTCGACGACGGCGAGGGTGAGCGTCGAGCCCAGGTCGCCTGCGTCTTCGGGGTAGCGGCGGGCGTAGCCGAGAAGCACCTGGTTGGCGCGCTCGACAGCGTGGAGCAAAAGGCGGGCCATGTCGGTCTCCTGCAGGCGGACGGTCGAGCCGCTGCCGACCGCGGCCAGGTCCTCCGCGTCCAGGCGACGCGTGACCGAGGGGTCCTGCGGCCGGAAGAGGACCGACAGCTCGCGCCGGAGGGTCTGGACCGCCCACTCGCTCGCCATCTCGCCGGCAAGCTGGCCACCCATGCCGTCCGCGACGACGAGGAGGGCCAGGGGCGCTTCGTCGGACGATTGGACCACCTTGAAGTAGAAGCGGTCCTCGTTTTGGTCACGCAGGAGGCCCCGGTCGGTGGCACCGCCGACAGAGAGATGGAGGCCCATCATCGACCCTTTACACGCACAGAGACCTGGACGGGACGGGTGGTTCCACCCTCGACGGCGATGCCGAGGGCGGCATCCTCGCCAGTGCCCGGGATCTTGCTCACGCGGCCGACCAGCTCGAGCGCCTCGCTCTTGCCGGGTGCCAGGCGGAAATCAGCCGGCTTGACCTGAAGCCAGGCAGGCGCGTTGACGACACGGCAGCGGATCTTGTCCTGCGATGTGTTGGTGACGACGATGCGCTGCCGGCCGGTGGAGAAGCTAGTGCGTGAGACGCGGCCCAGGTCGACGCGGCCGGGCTCGACGCGGATAGACGCCTGGGCGCGCGCGGCGGGCGCGGGGGCCTGCCCGGCAGCCACGACGAGCTGGACGGGCACCACCTCGGGCACCCCACCCTCCGGCTCCAGGGTGACCGCGGCGACGTGAGGGCTGCCCGGCAGCAGTCCGGTAGGATCGGCCTCGACCGGGAGCGCGACCTGACCACCCGGCGGGCAGGCAAAGAGCGCGCCGGCGACCTTGAGCCAGGGCTGGGTCGAAAAGGCTTTGCCGCGCAGGTAGCCGGCGCCGCGATTGGCCACCTCTATCTGGCTGCGAACAGGCTGCGCCGAGTCTGGCGCCGTAAGGGACAGACTGCCCGTGCGCAGCTCCAACCGGCCGGCCGGCATCACGCCTGGGGCCACCTGGCGCAGGAAGGTGTCAAGGGCAGCGTCGGGGTCGCCGGGCCAGCGGGCAACCGCCTCGTCGGCAGCACGGGCGGCCGCCGCCTCCCGGAGCGTGCCGCGCAGCCAGCGCGCCAGCGTGCCGTCCTGGAGAAGGCCGGCCGAATACGGCCAGTGGCGCGCCGCCTGGAGCACGAGCTGCGGCAGCGTCGTGGCCTCGCTGCGGTCGGGGAAGACCAGGCCGCGCGTCGGGGCGGCAGCGCCGGCCAGGTAGCCCTCGAGCGACTGCCGAAACTCCTCGGCCGTCAGGACGGTCGTCGATCGCGACGGCCAGCGCGGGGCGCAGCACGTCGCCCAGGGCGCGCGGCAGCGCATCCAGCTTGGGGTACTGGCCGGGGTGGTCGCCCGGGTCATCGTCGGTGAGGAGGTGGTAGGCAGTAGCCGCCAGAGAATAGACGTCAGAGCGCGATTCGGAGCGGCCCTGGTACAGCTCGGGAGCGGCGTAGCCGACCGTGCCATAGAGGGACTCTTTCTTCGGGTCGGGCCGGCCGCCGGCGCGCAGGTAGCGGGTCCGCGCGGTGCCAAAATCGACCAGGACGGCGCGCCCGCTGTGGGAATCGATGATGATGTTGCCCGGCTTGATGTCGTTGTGGATGACCGGGGGCTGGCAGCGGGCCAGGTACTCCAGCACTTCGCAAATCTCGATGGTGTAGTGGACGACCTGCTCGGCCGGCAGCGAAGCGCCGGCGAGGAGCTGCCCGGTGTCGCGGTCCTCGCGGGTAAGGCCCTTGCTCAGGTCCTGCCCCTCGACGTACTCCATGACCAGGTAGTTGCGCCCTCCCTCGGAAAAGAAAGCGTAGAGGTCGGGGATGCCGGGGTGCTTGAGGTCGGCCAGGGTGCGGGCCTCTGCCTCAAAGCGCTCGGCTGCCCGCCGGCGGGCGTCGCCGTCTATGGGGTCAAAGTAGTCGATGACCTCCTTGAGCACCGCCAGCCGGTCGAATGCACGGGTCTGGGCGACGAGCCAAACGGCGCCCATCCCCCCCTTGCCCAGAGGGCGTACGACGCGGTAGTCGCCGCCGCCGAGGAGCTGCCCTGCCTGTGGGCCGCCTATCTGTGGCAGCGGGGCTCCCCCGCCCACTGCACCGCCGCTCGGCGGGCCGGACGGTGCAGCCAGGTCGCCGGTCAAAGACGCCTGGCACGAAGCGCAGAAGCGGGCGCCGGGGCGGTTCAGGCGCCCGCAATTGGGGCAGGGTGCCGTGCTCATGGTCGAGCCCTCTGCCGCTGAGTGCGGAGCGCCTCGCGCGCGATCCCAAAGACGCCAAAGAACAGGGCGGGGACAAGGTAGATCGCCAGGGCAGACAACGGCAGCGCCCGGAGAAACCGCCCGAAACCGGATTCCAGCTCAAGAGGGATTGCATGCCAGTCCGACCAGAGGACGACCATGGCCACCGAGAAGACCAGGACGGCAGACAAGAGGATCCATGGCCCGGCCTCGAAACGGACCGCCTGGCGCAGCGTGCGGTGCCAGGCGGCAAGTCCCCAGCGCGCTCCGCGCAGGGCCAGCCGGCCGGCCGCCGCCAGGGCGACGGCGACACGGTGGGCGGCCTCGGCCCACAAGTTGAGGCGGGCCTCGACGGGGATCGAGATACGCTGCCCGCGGCCAGACGTGCAGGCGATGATCGCCTGGTGCTCTTTTTTGAGGGGCAGCGCCGCAGCATCCAGCACGACCTGAACGGAGGTCTCGTGCCCGGCCAGACAGCCGGCCTGGCGCGGCTCAAAAACGATCCAGGGGACAGAGGCGGAAAAGGCCATCTGGCCGTAGCCCCGTCCCACGTTGCGGACCACCAGGTGCTGGGGCGCAGCTCCACGGCGGGTCACGCGGCCAAAGGAAAGGCTCGCCGGCTCGACGGTGAGGCGTGGGGCAGGCAGGCGCGGGTTGAGGCGACGCAGAAAGGCCTCCAGCGCCGCGTCGGGGTCCGATTCGAGGCGCGCGGAGCTGGCCTTGGCCAGGAGATCGTGCCGGTTGCGGGCGCGGAACCAGCGGTCGAGGTCGCCGTCGCGTAGGTGGCGGCGGGCGTCGGCCCAGCGCTGCTCGCTCAACTCGACCAGCTGCTCGGTGGTGTGCGCCACCGCGCCGTCACGGAAGACAAAGGGCTCGGCGCCGTCCTCGGGGATGAGCCACGCTTCCAGGGCGTGGCGCAGCTCAACGGCGGTGGAGCGGCGGCGTACCTTGGGGCGCAGCGCGCGGGCAAGCGCATCGCTCAGCGCCACAGGCAGCTTGTTCAGCTTCGGAAAGTGGAAGGGATGGTCTCCTGGGTCGTCGTCGGTGAGGAGGTGGTAAGCGGTGGAGGCCAGGGCGAAGACGTCGGAGCGGGGCTCCGACCTGGCCTCGAACTGCTCGGGGGCCGCGTAGCCCTGGGTGCCAAAGACGGAGGAGAGGGCGCGGCCGGCGCGCGACTGGGCCGCCCACGAGGTGCGCACCTGGGCGGTGCCGAAATCGACCAGGCGTACCTCCCCCGACGTGCGATTGACGATCAGGTTGGCCGGCTTGATGTCGTGGTGGATGACGGGCGTGGGCCGGCTGGACAGGTATTCGAGCACGCGGCAGACGGTGATCACGTGGCGTACGATCGTCTCGGCCGGCAGCACGCGGGCCGGCACCCGCACGCCATGCTCGTCCAAATGGGTAACGGCGGGCTCGAGCGTCTCGCCCTCGATATACTCCATGACGATATAGTGGCGGCCGGCCTCTGAGAAATAGGAGTAGATGCGCGGAATACCGGGATGACTGAGCTGGGCGAGGAGTCGGGCTTCCGTCTCGAAGCGCGCCTGGGCGCGGCGCGCCTCCTCGGCATCGGTGGGGTCGTAGTAGTCGAGCAGCTCCTTGACGACGCAGGTGCGGTCAAAGGCGCCGGTATCGGCTGCCAGGTAAAGCGTGCCCATGCCGCCCGCGCCCAAGCGGTGCAGGATGCGATAGGCGCCCCCGCGCATCTCCTGGCCGGAGGTGAGCGGCGACCAGTGCGGGGACGCAAGAGGACGGCCACAGCGCTCGCAGAAGCGAGCGCCGGGCCTGTTAAAGTGACTGCAGTCCGGGTCGGGGCACAGCACTCCCGGGCCCGGTGGCGATGGCTCTTCTCTATCCACCAAGCAAGAAGAGGAGCGCGACCCGCCCGCAGCGGATCTCGTCTCCATCCTTGAGCGGCTGGCGTGTATCGGGCGCCAGTCGCTGCTTGTTCAGGTAGGTAAAGTTGGTCGAGTTCAGGTCGACCAGGTAGAAGACACCGCCCTCGGCGACGATGCGCGCATGCCGCCGCGAGACGCCACCCTCGTCGCCGCCGTGCGGCGTCAGGTCGACGTCCGGGAAGATACCGCTCACCGGGTCTTCACGGCCGATCAGGATCTCGTCCTTGGCCGGGAGCGGGATCTCGGCGCCGGAGGCTGCGACCACCAGGCGCGGTCCCTGGGCCGGGGGCGCCGGCGGGGTTGGCTCGGGCTCTGGGGCCGGGGCGGCTCCGCCCTCAGTCCCCCCCGCTGCGGCAGGGGGGAGGGAAGCGGAAGCCGGCTGGAGCGCGCCGCAATCGGAGCAGTACTTGTCGCCGGGCTCCAACTCGGCACCGCAGATGATGCAGGCAGGCTTGGCCGGAGGCGCGGGCGGCAGAGCCGGTTCGGGTTCCGGGACGGGAGCGGGCGCGGGCACAGGCACCGGCACAGGCTCCGGGACAGGCTCGGGCGCAGGGGCCGGCTCGGGCACGGGCTCGGGCGCAGGCACTGGGACCGCTTCGGCCACGGGCTCGGGTGCGGGCGCAGGGGCCGGCTCAGGCACAGGCTCAGGCGGCACCGGCGCCTGGGCGAGGGACGCGCCGCAGTCGGCGCAGAAGGCCTCGCCGGCGAGCACGGCAGCACCGCAGGCGGGGCAGACGGGGCCGGGGGCCGCCGGCGCCGGGGCCGGCTCAGGTGCGGCGGCGGGCGTAGGCTCGGGCGTGGGCGCCGGTGCGGATTCGCCCTCCCCCTCAGCCCCCCCCGCTGCGGCAGGGGGGAGGGAATCGGGGACGGGCGCGGCGAGCGGCGCGCCGCAGAACTCGCAGAAGGCTTCGCCGGGCACGTTGCCGGCGCCGCAGGCGGGGCAGATGACGCTGCCGCCCGCCGCGACTGCCGCAGGCGCCGGCACTACGGCAGCCTCGGCCTTGGGCAGGCGGGCGCCGCACCGGTCGCAAAAGATCGCTCCCTCGCCGGTCTTGTTTCCACAGGTCGGGCAAGTTGCCATGATCAGATCCTCCTTTTTTGTGGACCCTAAGGGTTCAAGCGTTGTGTCAGCTTGCGCGTCTCGTAGCGCAGCTTCTTGGTGCCACGGGCAGACATCTGCCCGGTCTTTTCCAGGTTCTCGGCCTCCTCGAGGGCCGAGCGGGCCAGGTCGTCCTCGCCCAGCTCGAGCAGGCGGGTGGCCGCCGCGCGGAGCTTCTGGCTGGCGCCGGCGACATTGCCGCTCTTGGCCTCCTCCAGTGCGCGCGTCTGGAGCTTGAAGGCGGTCACCTTCTCGACGATGTTCATCACCTCGGCATCGTACTGCTTGGCCTGGGCAGGATCGCCGGTAAAGTCGAGCAGGATGTCGCTTCGCACCTTGGCGCCGGTAAGGCCCAGGCCGGGGACATCATAGGAAATCTCTGCCTGGGCGAGGCGGTAGCTGCCCTCGGGCCGGGGGCCGACCAGCAGCTCGACCAGGAGCGAGCGAGGCTGGCCCTTTTCCAGCTCCCCGAGCGCCACCTGCACGTCCCGGTCGGAGATCGGGCGGTAGCCCAGGTTGGCGATCATCGGCAGGACCTGCCACACCTGGCGGGGCGTGATACCGTTGGCCAGGCGCAGGAGGAGCGCCGCGTTCTGGACGACCGTATCCTGCATCGACTGCACCACCTGGTCGAAGAAGCGCTCGATCTTGTCCGGCGAGTCGATAAAGTCGGCGACGCCGCCGCTGGCACCGGCGATCGCGTCGAGGAGGTCCTCGTTCCAGTCATCGCCCAGTCCGAGGGCATTGACGACGACCCCCTCGTCGCCCGCCTTCTTGCCGAGGCGCTTGCATGCCTCCTCGTCGCCAAAGGTCTGGCCGTCGGTGAGGAGGAGCATGCGGCTGACCCGGTTGGGACTGAGGGCCTTTTCCAGCTCAAAGAGCCCCTGGCCCATCCCACCCGAGATGGCCGTGCCGCCGCCGTCGCGGATGCGGTCGATCTGCTTCTTCAGTGCATCGCGGTCGGTCACCGGCTGGCTCTCGGCAATGATGTACTTGCGATCGGAGAAGGCGATGATCGAAAGGATGTCGTCCGGGCCAAGGCGGTCGACGACGCGCTTGGCTGCCTCGCGCAGGTTCTGGATCTTGGCGCCCTCCATGGAGCCAGACTTGTCCAGCACCAGGCTGAGGTTGAGGGGCCGCTCCACCTGCGCCATGGCAGGGCTGGTGGCGGCCTCGATCAGGACATAGACGAGCTGTTGGGTGGCCATCACCGGCAGCTTTGCTTTGTTCAGCCGACAGGTCAAGGTCACTTCATTGGGCATAGATTCACCTCCAGGTCTTTACTCTATACGCGAAAACGCACTCCAGGTTCCCTCATGCGGGCTCGGCCTGGACGACGACGACCGTAATGTTGTCATCGCCGCCTGCGGCATTGGCGCGCGCGACGAGCAGGCCGGCGGCCGCCTGCGGATCCGATTCCTGCATCAGCACATCGGCGATGCCCTCGTTGCGCAGCATTTCCCAGAGGCCGTCCGAGCAGAGGACGAGCCGGTCGCCGGGGGCCAGGGCAAGCTCGGCGGTGTCGACCTCGACGGTCGGCCGGTCGCCGATGCAGCGCAAGATGGCGCTGCGCTGCGGGTGGGTATAGACCTCGTCGGGCGCGGCGCGGCCGGCGGCCACCAGCGAGGCAATCAGCGAATGGTCGGCCGTGAGCTGCTGGAGGCCGGCGGCGTTCCAGCGCAGCGCGCGGCAGTCGCCCACGTGGGCCAGGAAGAGCCGCTCGTCCAGGACGAGCGCCGCCGTCAGGGTGGTGCCCATGTCATTCTCGCGCTTCTGGCGGGCCAGGTAGACGGCGTCGTTGGCCGACTCCACGGTGCGGGCCAGGAGCGCGACCGCGCCATCGGCCAGCAGGCCGCGGCCCTCGATGGCGGGCGAGAGGATCGCGCTCACCACATCACGACCAAAGACGTGCAACGCCAGCTTGCTCGCCACTTCGCCCCCCTCATGGCCGCCCATGCCGTCGGCGACGGCAAAGAGGCCCAGGAGCAGCGGCAGTCCCTTGCTCTCGTCCGGCTGGGTGCGCAGCGAAGAGCCGGCCAGCACCACCGAGAGGAAGCTATCCTCGTTCAGAGGGCGCACCTGCCCGGGGTGGGTGGCCTGGCCTAGCAGAAGGCGCAGGCCGGCGGCCGGCGCGGGCTTGGCAACCGGCTCGGGCGGGCGTGGCAGAAGGACGAGGAAGTGCGCGTCGCCCTCGGAAAAGCGCTCGGCGAGTGTCTCGCCCTCGGGTGGCTCGGCCTCGGGGTCGACCACCTGCAGGAGGGACACCATCGACTTACCGCCGGGCAGCGAGGCGCCGCACTGGGCGCAGAAGGCATCGTCGGGCGAGTTCGCGTCAAAGCCGCATTGAGAGCACCGGGCAAGGTCACGGGCGGCATAGCGGATCAGCACCGCTTGCCGGTCGAGCATCTCGATGATGAGGTAGCGGCCGTCGAGTACCGTGCCGGGAGGGAACGGCGTTGGACAGGATTCACAGGGTTCTGCGGATTCACCCGATTCAGGAGTTGGAGCCGCTTCCTGGCCGGTTGGGAGCTCGGCCGGAAGGGAGCCTCCGGTCTCGGCAGCTTCCGGCGATGGAGTCGCCCCTGTCGGAGCAGACGGAAGAGCGGCCGGAACGGAGCCTGCGGGTTCGGCCGGTTCCGGAGATGGAGCCGCTTCTTCTGGGGCAGTCAGGAGACCGGCCGGAGCGGAGCCTGCCGGCTCGGCGGATTCCGGCGACGGGGTTTCCTCCGGCTGAAGGGGCTGAGGCCCGTCGGGGAGCAGGGGTGGCTGCTGGGGCTCGGCGGGCGTACCGGCGGAAGCCTCCACTCCGCCCGATGACACCAGCTTCTCGGGTTCGATAGACAAGCCGCAGTGACGGCAGAACCGGGCGCCTTCGCGGTTGTCACCTCCACACGTGGGGCACTTCATGCAGAGTCTCCTTCTGGGCTCAGCGCATCCGGAACTCGATGACGACGAGCCCGACTTTGAACCGGTCGCCGTTGCGTAGCCGGTAGGATCGGTTGGGCAGGAGCGGGTAGCCGTTGAGAAGCGTGCCGTTGCTGCTGCCCAGGTCGGAAATCAGATAGCCGGCGCCATCCTTGATGATCTGCGCGTGGCGCCGCGAGACGTAGCCGCCGTCGTCGTAGAAGGTCATGTCAAAGTCGGGGCGGTATTCCTCCGCCTCGGAGGCGCGACCGAGGAGCAGCGGGCTGCGGGCGACGGGCATCTCCCAGGCGGCGCGCACCGGCTCGACGACACGCAGGACGGCCGGACGGAGCGGCTGAAGGGGCTGGAGCGACAGGCCGCAGCCAACGCAAAAACGCGCGCCGGCCTTGTTTGACCGCTTGCAGGCGGGGCAGGGGATGGTGAGTGAAGGAGTGGCATTCGCACCCTGTCCCCCGCCCTGCGCGGGGGAGTGGAAATCCCCCCCCTGCGTCCCCCCCGCTGCGGCAGGGGGGAGGGAGGTAGGGCTCGCTTTGGCGGACGACGGCACGGTGACCGGCTTCCTCGCGGCGGGCGGCTGCTTCGGAGCCGGCTGTTTGGCCGCCGGCACCGGTGGCTTGCTGCCCCCGACAGGCGGCTTGGCCGGTGCGACCGGAGCAAGGCTCCCTGCGCCCGGCTCTTTGCTGCTCGCAGCCGGCGGCGGGGCCATGGCCGCGAGCTGCTCGTCGGCCGGCAGGGCTGCCACCAGCGCGCGGCGCATCTCGACGATCGACTGGAAGCGCTTGGTGCGCTCGCGGGCCATCGCCTTCTCGATCAGGGCGACGGTGGGGCGAGAGACCGCCTGGTTGTAGTTGGCCAGTGGCAGCGGCTCCGAGGGCAAGAAGGCCGGCGTGGGCGCCAGGTTGGCCAAAAGGTGGTAGAGCGTGGCACCCAGAGCATAGACGTCGGAGCGGGCGTCGGTCTGCCCCTTGCCCCACTGCTCGGGCGCGGCGTAGTTCTCGGAGCCCATCGCGATCGTGTCGCGCTTCTTGCCGACCTTGAAAGTGCGGGCGATGCCAAAGTCGATTAGCTTGACCTGGCCGGTGTTGGCCACCATGACGTTGCTCGGCTTCAGGTCTCGGAAGATGATCGGCGGCTGGCGGCCGTGCAGGTACTCGAGCGCATCGCACAGCTGCAGGGCCCAGTGCAAGACGTCCGTCTCCAAGAGAGGCGCATTGGCCTTCTCAAGTCTCTTTTCGAGCGACTCGCCCCAGACAAACTCCATCACCAGGTAGGCGCGGCCCAGTTCCTCGAAATAGTCGGCTATGTCGGGGATGGCCGGGTGGTCGAGGTCGCGCAGGAGGCGCGCCTCCTGCTCAAAGAGCTTCTGGTTGGCCGCCTGCTGCGTGCGGTCCTCCGTCTGCGGTCTCAGCTCCTTCAGTGCCCAGAGGCGGCCGCTGCCGGCCGGCAGCTCCTCGACCTGGTAGACCCAGGCCGAGCCGCCTCCGCCAATGTAGCGCAGGATGCGGTACCTGTTATGGAGAATCGTGCCTGGGGTGGCCGGCTGGTTCAATCCGGGATCACGATCTCGCCGGCGTTTTCGAGGGGCGGCGGGTATTGCAGGTCGAGCCCTTCCAGGGTGTCGACGATGGCCTGAGAAACGACCAGGTCGCGGTACCACTTGTGATTGGCCGGCACCACGTACCAGGGCGCCCAGGGCGTGCTGCAGCGGGTGAGCGCCTCCTCGTAGGCCGCCATGTACTCGGGCCAAAGCGCCCGCTCCTCCACGTCGCCCATCGAGAACTTCCAGTTCTTCGCCGGGTCGGCCAGACGAGCCTCAAAGCGCGCCTTCTGCTCCTCCTTGGAGATGTAGAGGAAGAATTTCAGGATCGTCGTGCCGCATTCGGCCAGGTGCTTTTCGAAGGCGTTGATCTGGTCGTAGCGCTGCGCCCAGACCGCGGGCGGGACGATGTTGTGGACACGGACCACGAGGACATCCTCGTATTGCGAGCGGTTGAAGATGCCGATGTAGCCGCGGCGCGGGGTGACTTTGTGGATGCGCCAGAGGTAGTCGTGGGAAATCTCTTCGGCGGTGGGCACCTTGAAGCCGGTGACCTGGCAGCCCTGCGGGTTGATGCCGGCCATCACATGCTCGATGGTGCCGTCCTTGCCGCCAGAGTCAATGCCCTGGAGAATGACGAGCACGGCGTGCTTGCCCTGGGCCCAGAGGACGTCCTGGAGCTTGCGGAGTCGCTTGATGTTGCGCTTGACGACCTTCTTGCCCTCTTTCTTGCCGGTGTAGTCGCCGGTAAAGGCGGGATCGAAGTCGGCCAGGTGGACTTGGGTGCCGGGCTCGATGCGGAGCGGTTGCGTCATTTTCGCGCCTCCTGGTTATGGATTGGTGCAGGCATGGCTGCGGGAGGAGTATACCCGAGGAGGCAGCTTTTGGCAAGAATGGGGCGGGGGAGCCGGGGATTGAACCGCTGAGAAGATGAAAGGCGCTGAGAGCACTGAGAAGAAGCTAGCCAGAGCCCATGCGGCGTGAAGGAGGTGGAGGTACGGTGCCACTCCACCACTCCGGGGGGGTGTGCCAGCGGGTGTGTGCCTCTGAGAGACAGCAGCGGGCCGAGGCTTCAGTGCTTTTTGACCTCCTCACCTGTCAGGCAGGCGCTCCCTCCCCTGCAGGGCGTCACCTGAGCTGGCGCGTATACCCGGCGAACGCCTCGCCCAGTGGTGTGAGCGCGCCGTCCGCCGACAGCAGGTTGCCGGTCGGGTAGCGGGCGTCGGCCAAACTGAACCAGCACCAGCGCTGCACCAGGCGGTAGCCGTCGGACGGCATCCCAAGATCGGGATCGACCGCCGAGTCGAAGTAGGCGAAGGTGTCGAGCATGAACTGCTCGACTCGCTCCTCGGGAAAGCCATAGTCGTTGGGCATCAGGATGCCATACTCGGTCACGATCAGCGGCTTGTCCTGGAGGCCTCGCGCCTTCATCCACCGGCGAAAGTCGACGATCTGCTGCCGGAAGAGCACCATCGAGTCGTGGTCGGCGATCTCGCGCAGCGTGCCCGTGTCTTCGGACATGCCGGGCGGGATGTCCACCCCCCAGCTATCGCGCTCCTCGCGCAGGAGAAAGTTGTGCACGTTCCAGACGTCGACGGGCATGGCCTCGCCGTAGCGGCCCTGGTGGGCGGCGAGGATCGCTTCGAGGTAGCGCAGACGCAGAGGCGTCGGCTGTGACACGCCGCCGATCGCCACCCGGCAAGTCGGGTCGAGTGACTTCAGGAGAGCGTACAGGTCGTGGTAGGCCTGCGCGTACGCGTCCGGGGTCACATTGTCCTGCCACCTGACGTCGGGCTCGTTGCCGATGAGCCACAGGGCACCGGGCAGGGCCGGCACGAGGGTACGCAGCGCCTCCGCATTGGGGTACGGCTCTCCGCCGGGCAGGCGGATCATGGGCATGTACTCGACCTGGCCGGATTGGTAGCTGCCCGGGTTCACGCCCCAGTCGAGGTACCAACCGAGTCCGAGACGCCCGGCGACCTCCCGGGTGACAGCCAAACCCGCGGCGCTCAGACCCAGGCGCTGCCGTCCGGTGTAGAGGCCGGTATGCTGCGGGGTGGGCGTGGATGTCCTGACCGACGGTGGGGTCGCGGAGGCCGCATCAGGGACTGGGAGGGCATGGGTCGCGGACACGGCCGGGGTCGGCGGCGGGGGGAGGATCGGCTCGGTCGCGGTGGGAGTAACGGTGAGAGACGGGGATTCCCCGCCCGCCGGCCGGCAGGCGAGGACCCCGGCCGCCAGTAGCAGGGCCGCCAGGATCAGGCGTGCGGCTGTGCTACCCCCATTCGAAGTGCGACTCTGCCCGCACACCCTCAAGCCGCCACCCCAAACAGCGCCCCCACGCCGGCCGTTATCGCCATGGCCAACGCGCCCCAGAAGGTAACGCGCGCCACGGCCTTGAGAACCGAAGCCCCACCGGCGCGCGCAGACAGGCTGCCCAGGAGTGCGAGACACAGGAGGGAGATGGCCGCGACGGCCCACAGGACGGCAGAGACCGGGACCAGGGCCGCCGCCAGGAGAGGCAGGGCAGCGCCCACGGCAAAGGAGGCGGCCGATGCCATGGCAGCCTGCACCGGACGCGCGCTCAATGCAGCAGTAATGCCCAGCTCATCCCGCGCATGCGCGGCGAGCGCATCGTGTGCCATCAGCTTGGTGGCGACCTCCGTGGCAAGCTCGTTATCCAGCCCGCGCGCCACATAGATCGCCGTCAGCTCCTTGTGCTCCGGCCCGGGGGCGGTAGCCAGCTCCCGGCGCTCTCGTTCCAGATCGGCGCGCTCGGTGTCGGCCTGCGAGCTCACCGACACGTACTCGCCGGCAGCCATCGACATGGCGCCGGCGACAAGGCCGGCCAAGCCGGCAACCAGGATCGCCTTCGAGTCCGCGTGGGCTGCTGCCACGCCCAGGATCAGGCTGGCCGTGGACACAACGCCGTCATTCGCGCCGAGAACGCCGGCGCGCAGCCATCCGATGCGGTCTGTCCTGTGCCTTTCAAGATGTCTCATCGTGTTTCCTCCGATCCAAGAATGTGCCTAGGGCCGGCCATCCGGCACCTCTTCGGTTGTCGCGCCGCCGGCCGCGTGCTGAAAATAGGGGACGAGGGTAAAGCCGAGCAGCGACGGAAGCCAGAAGGAGAGGAGGCGGTAGATGAGGATGACTACCACTGCAACTTCCTTCGGCACGCCGAGGCTCGTGTAGACGGCGGCCATGCCGCTCTCGACGATGCCCACACCACCGGGCAGCAGGGGGACCTTGCCCAGCAGCAGCGGCAGACCATAGCCGGCCAGGAGGACTTCCGGGCTGACCCGGTGGCCGGCTGCAACAAAGACCAGGTACAAGGTCAGCATGTCAAAGGCGATGTTGATCGCGGCACCAAGGGCAGGCCCTCGCCAGCCTCCGCTGCCCAGCCTATCCAGGCCGTCGAAGAGTCGGGCGACGGATGCCTGGATCCGGGCCGGGTCGGATGGGCGGTGGCTCAGAGCCGACCAGCGCCCGGCCAGTCGCGCGGTGAGGTTGGCCAACTGCGGGCGCCGCTTCGCACCCCAGGCAATGCCTGCGACCACCAGGGCGAGGATGAGCAGGATGAGGCCGAAGCTGAGGGCTTGCAGCCCTGAAAGCTGGTGCACCACGAGCAGGTAGATCAAGCCCAGGATCGCGACCAGCAGCAGCACGCCATCGCCTGCCAGGCCGGGCAGCCAGAGCGACAGCAGCGCCCCCTCGCTGCTCACGCCGCTGTGACGGACCCAGCGATAGGCTGATGCTCCGCTGCCGACCAACCCGCCTGCCACGAGGCCGACACTGTTGGATGCAGCCGTAATGAGCGTCCCGCGCAGGACCGGCAGCCGGTCTCCGGTCATCGCCGCAATCGCGGTCAGCAGCATTCCGCTGCCCAGGTAGCTCACCACCTGTGCCGCACCGGCCAGCGCCACCGCCCACCAGGTCATGCCCCTGATGACCTGGAGCGAGTGCTGCAGCGTGGCAATCTGGGGCAGGATCAGGTGAACAGCCAATCCGGCCAGCAGCAGAGTCAGTAGCGGGCGCAGCCAGCGCCCGGCAGGGCGGGGGGACCCACTCATGGGTCACATTCCATAGTGGCGGTAGAACCAGCGCTTGACCAGCCGGGCAGAGGAGAGATAGGCAGCGACGATGGCGGCGAAGAGCTATTCTCGCTCAATGGGACCTCCTGCGCGGTTACCATGCACCTCTTCTATGCAATGGAAGCGCGCACCGGCACCAACAGCAATGGCACGTGCGAGCGGCCGATGACCTGGGGAGCCACACTCTCTGAGATGCGCCAGATCAGCCGGGGGATGGAGAGATCGGCGAACACCAGGGAGGTCAGCAAGACGAGGGCGGCCAGGGAGCGCCGCCAGTAGGGCCTGACAAACCGGCTGAGCCTACGGATGTCGTCCATCTCTACACGGCAGGGGAAGCGATCCTATTCCACCACGATCTGGATCTGGAACCGGCGCGACGGCCTCATGCAGGGCGGCTTCGACTGCCGGCAGGTGGGGTCACCGTCGGCGACCAGGATCGTTTCGCCTACCTTCAGAGCTTCGTATACGCCCTGCGCTCCCTGTACGACCGTGATGCCCCTGTCGCGGCTGATGATGGACTCGTCGCCTACGCTTGGCGTCCAGGTATAGCCTTCTTCCAGCTTCAGCAAGAAGCTGTCGCCCACGTGGAGCGTGATGGTCCGGCCGTCGTCGGCCAGGGTCACGGTCTGCGAGATGACAGGCTCCGGGGTGGCGGATGGCGAGCCGGCTGACTGCGGGGTACGACGGAGGGTGGAGCCCCTCCACAGGCCGCAAGCACCAGCGTCGCCGCAAGCGCCAATCCGAGAAGCCCGCTCATGGCACGACGGTTCTTCATCCGGATTCCTCCAGTTCTCCACGCACATTGCCACTCCGGCCCCCATGTCCGAAGGCCGCTGGGCGTCCCGCCGCGCCGGCTAGAGCTGGTACAGGTCTCCGTACTTGCCCTGCAGGTAGCGGATGTAGGGCTCGATGCGCATCGGCCCGCCCGTGACACGCTCCACCAGCTCGGCTGCCGTGTACTTGCTTCCGAGGAAGTAGATCCTATCCTTCAGCCAGGTATGCAGCGTCTCAAAGCGGCCCCGTCCGATCTCGTCCGGGATCTCGGGGTGCTCCGCCAGCGCCGCATCGAAAAACTGGGCGTTCAGGATATTGCCCAGCGTGTAGCCCTGGAACAAGCCCCCGACTGCACCATAGTACCAATGCACGTCCTGCATCACGCCGGCGCTGTCGTTGGGCGGCAGAACGCCCAGGTCCGACTGGTAGCGCGCATTCCACGCCTCCGGCAGATCGCGGACCGCGAGGGTGCCCTCCAGGAGAGCCAGCTCCAGGTCAAAGCGGATCATCACGTGCAGGTTGTAGGTCACCTCGTCGGCCTCGACACGCGTGAGAGAGGGCTGCACCCGGTTGATCGCGCGGTAGAAGGTGTCGAGCGACACCCCACCGAGCTGCTCGGGGAAGATGGCCTGCAGCTTGGGGTAGTAGTGCGACCAGAAGCGCAAGCTGCGCCCCACCACGTTCTCCCAGAGGCGGGACTGGCTCTCGTGGACCCCAGATGAGCATCCGCCGGCCAGAGGTGATCCTTCGTAGGCCGGGTTGCTGCCAAGCTCGTACAGGGCATGGCCTGCCTCGTGGAAGGCGCTGAACAGCGCCTTTCCCAGGTGGCTCTCGTCGTAGCGCACCGTAAAACGCACGTCGTTCAGGGCAAAGCGCGTGGTGAAAGGATGCGGGGCGACGTCCACGCGCCCGCGCTCCAGGTCGAACCCAAACGCCTGGACGACCTCCAGGAAGAAGGTCTCCTGCCCCTGCCTGGGGAACCCCAGGTGCAGGCACGAGTCATCCGCCGGCGGGCGGGCGGCGATGGCCCGGACGAGGGGCACCTGCTGCTCCCGCAGCCGGCCGAACAGATCGCGCAGCATCGACGCCTTGAGGCCATAGTCGAACAGGTCGATCAGCGCATCGGCGACGTGCTCGCGCCCCGGGAAAAAGCCGGAGAACTCGCGGCTGAGGTCGACCGTCTTTTCCAGGAAGGGCTGCACAGCGGAAAAGTCGTTGCGCGGCCGGGCTTCGGCCCAGGCCGCGAACGACCGGGCCCCGTGCTCCGCCTGCCTAACCACAAAGTCGGAGGGGACACGCGTCCAGCGCTCGTACTCACGGCGCGTGACGCGGATGAGCGCCGCCTCGTCCGAGTCGTACCCCAGGCTCTCGGCCCAGGGCTCGAGCTGGTCGAGCAGCCGGCCGATGGCGGGATCGGTGTGCTTTTCGTGCGCCAGGCGGCTGAGGGTGGCGGACTGGCGCCCGCGCGCCTCTGCTCCCTTCTTGGGCATGTAGGTCTGCTGATCCCAGCCGAGCAGTGCCCCGGCAGAGCCCAGATCATCGACCTCGAGCAGGCGGGCCTTTAACTCGTTTAGCTTCGTTTCCATGGTAGGTCGCTCCTTTGCTCCAGTGTAGGTCAGGATACGCCGGCGCGCCGCCGGACGGCTTGCTTGCAGCCGGCAAGCACCATTCTACCCGACCTGGGGGAAATGCACAAGCACTCGGCCGGTGGTACAATCAGCCAAGCTGCCTCGTGCGGCAATCCGGCTGAAGGACCACGATCGGGAGGTGTGCAATGATTCGCCCCGGAGCGTACCTGCTGGCCCGCCTTTTGAAGCTGCCGCCGCCGCAGTTCGGCGTGACAGTGCAGCGCAACATTCCTGTCACGATGCCGGACGGCGCCCGGCTCTTCGCCGATCACTACCTCCCGAAGGGAGCCGGCGATTGCCCCACCATCCTGATCCGCACGCCCTACGGCCGCGGCAAGGAGATGGCTCTCGGCAACGGCCTCTTCATGGCCGAGCTGCCCGCGCGGCGCTTTGCCGAGCGGGGCTACCACGTCGTCGTGCAGGGGGCGCGAGGCTGCTACGAGTCCGAGGGCGAGTTCCGTCCGCACGTGAACGAGGCGCGCGACGGGCGCGAGACCGCCGAGTGGATCGCCGCCCAGCCCTGGTTCAACGGGGCGCTGGGCACCTGGGGACCGAGCTACCTGGGCTACATGCAATGGGCGCTAGCCGCCAGCGCACCGCCCTACCTCAAGGCGATGATGGTCATGGTTGCCAGCGCCGAGAACTATTCTGTGACGCACCCGGACGGCGCCTTTGGCCTGGAGACGCGGCTGCGCTGGTCCCAGGGCATGCAGCTCCAGGCGCGGCTGCACCGCCAACCGCGCCGTGCGCAGCTCCGGCAGTTCTTTGCCAAGGACGCCGAGCGCACGCTGCAGGCGGCCTTTGCCCACCTGCCCCTCGGCGAGGCGGACGCCGTCGCGGCCGGCGAGCCGATCCCTTTCTACCTTGACATGCTATCGCGCACTCGGCCCGACGACCCTTTCTGGATGGAGCGGGACCACAGCGCGGCAGTGAGCGCGGTCACGGCCCCGGTGCACCTGCTGGGCGGCTGGTACGACTATTACCTGCGCGGGCTGCTGCGCGACTATGCGGCGCTGGAAGCGGCCGGCCGGTCGCCCTACCTGACGATCGGTCCCTGGAACCACGCCCACACCGGCGGGATGTTCGCCGGGCTGCGGGCCGGCCTCGACTGGTTCGACACCCACCTGAAGGGCGAGCGGGGCCGATTGCGGGCGAGCCCCGTCTCCCTGTACGTGATGGGCGCCGGCGAGTGGCGCACCATGGAGCGCTTTCCCCCAGCGGCCTCGCCCACGCGCTACTACCTGGGCGCCGGCGGCACGCTGGGGACGAACCCTCCGCCAGCCGGCTCGCCCCCCGACGGTTATCGCTACGACCCAGCCGACCCGACGCCGGCGCTGGGCGGGGCGCTGCTGGCGATGCGCGGCGCGGGGGCAGTCGACAACCGGCCGCTGGAGACGCGGGCGGACGTGCTCTGCTACACGACGCCCCCGCTTGAGCGCGACCTGGAGATCGCCGGTCGCGTGCGGCTGGAGCTGTACGCCCGGTCGAGCCTGCCACACACCGACTTTTCCGGGCGGCTGTGCGATGTATCGCCGGACGGGCGCTCGACCAACGTGTGTGACGGGCTCTTCCGGGTGGAGCCGGGGCGCGGCGAGGTGCAGCCGGACGGCAGCCTGCGGATCGAGATCGATCTGTGGGCGACGGCGCACCGCTTCCGGCAGGGGCACCGACTGCGGATCCAGGTCTCGAGCGGGGCGCACCCGCGCTGGAGCCGCAACCTGGGCACCGGCGAACCATTGGCGACGGGCGTGCGCATGCAGGCGGCCGACCAGTCGATCTACCACGACACGGCACGCCCGTCGGCCGTGGTGCTGCCTGTAGCATAGGGCCTTGTGCCCGTCCGTCTCCAGCGGTCGAGACGCCCACAAGGGCTATACTACGACGTCGTGCCCGTAGTTTCGGGCCTTGTGCCCGGTCCCCGGGTTTGGGTGGAGCGTCGGGCCGCCGGCCCGACGGTATAGCCTTCCATCCGTGCCAGGAACGCCGGGTCCACCTCGGCACCGTGCCCCGGCGCCTCGGGCAAGTCGATCCGGCCGCCTGTGTAGGTGATACCGCCGAGGATGGGGTCCTCGGCATGGCCGGTGTGGCCGTCCAAGTCGGCAAAGGCGATCGTGGGCCGGGCCGACACCAGATGGGCCATCGCGCTCAACGCCAGGCGCGTCTCCCACATGCAGCCCAGCATGCACGCGATGCCTGCCGCCTCCGCCACGGCGACGATGTGCAGCGCCGTGTGGATTCCGCCGCACTTGGCCAGCTTGATGTTGAAATGGTCGCAGGCGCCCAGCCGCGCCAGGTGCAGCGCGTCGTGGTGATCAAAGAGCGCTTCATCCGCCATGATCGGGATGGGCGACGCCGCTCGCACCCGGCACAGCCCCTCGATGTCCCAGCGGGCCACCGGCTGCTCGCAGTACTCGACGCCCAGGTCTGCCAGCTCACGCAGCACCTGTACGGCCGTCGGCACGTCCCACGCCTGGTTGGCGTCGATCCGCAGGGGGACATCGCCGCCGATGGCCTGGCGGATGGCGCGGATGCGAGCCACGTCCGCCTGGCGACCGGTGCCGAGCTTGGCCTTGACGGCAGGAAAGCCGCGCCGCAGGACGTCCAAAGCCGCCTCTGCCATGGCCTCTGGCGTGTCAAGACCGATGGTGTCATCGGTCCAGAAGGTGCGCCGTTCCCCGCCGAGGAAGGCATACAGCGGCAGGCCGGCGTGCCTGGCAGCCAGATCGTAGAGCGCCATATCGAAGGCACTCTTGAGCGTGGGGTTGCCCGCCAGGAAGCGGTCCATCTCGGCGACGCGCGCGTCGACGGCGAGGGCATCCTTGCCCAAGAGAAGGCGCCCGAGCTCGCCGGCCAGCAGGAAAGCGGTGGCCTGCGTCTCGCCCGTGACGAAGCGCAGCGGCGAGCCCTCGCCCCACCCGTACGCGCCGCCGGCCGCGCGCACGCGGACCAGGATGTTCTCCGCAGCGTCGATCTGGCCCAAGGCGATGACAAAGGGCCGGCTGCGTGGGATGGTCAGCTTCCAGACGTCGACTCCAAGGATTTCAAGCATGCGAAGTACTTTGTTCGGCCTCCGGCCAAGTCAGAAGACCCACGGCACCAGGCGCCACTTGACCGTGTCCCGGTAGCGCTCGTGCTCCTGGCCGAACTCGGCCTGGAGCATCTCTTCTTCGCGCCCAATGCGCAGCGTGATCAGTGGCACGACCAGAAGGGTCAGTCCCAGGCCAGCCAGGCTGCTCAGGGCCAGACCCATGCCGGCCAAGCAGAGCAAGTTGCTCAAGTAACCGGGATGCCGCACCAGACGGTAGGGACCGCTCGTGACCAGCCGGTGCCCCGGCTGCACGCCCAGTCGCGACGTATAGAGGCCTCGCAGCGCCCAGAATGCGGTGGCTTGGAGGAGGATGCCGGCGGCGAATAGGGCCAGGCCGAGCCACGCCGATAGGCCGTCACGGGGAATCGGCCCGGCGAAGCGGGCGTATTCCCAAGGCGGAAGCACGACGAGGAAAGCGAGCACCAGGGTGCCCAGGGCCATGATGCCCCGCTGGCTGCGGTTATAGGCCGACGCCACGCCACGCCGCCGCCCGACCAGGATCAACGCCCACCAGGCAAACCACAAGATGAGGTAGGTCGCCCCTACCGGCCGCCGCAGGAAGGCCATGCCCCCACCCGCTACAACGATGAGCACGCAGCAGACGGCGACAAACAGCGACAGGCCGACCAGTCTTCCTACCTGCATGTCTGCGCCTCAACCCAACTCGGCCATGGAACCACGCGCCACGCTTTGCCCTTACGCTCTTGGGACGCTTCTGAAGTTTGCGGTATAGACCCACAGGTTGCCCAGGTGCTCTTCGAGCCGGAACCCTGCCGCCTGGCGAGGCGCACCGTCTCGGGCAAGAAGAGATAGTGGGGATCGTAGAACTCTTCCGTGATGGACAGGGCTCCACCCGGCCGCAGCACCCGGTGCAGCTCGGCCAGGGCGCGAGCCGGCTCGGGGATCTCGGGCAGCACCGTGACCAGAAAGGCGCGGTCGAGACTCGCGTCGGGCAGCGGCAGGGCGTACGCGCTTGCGACGTGGGTTTCGACGTTCGCCAGCCCTGCCTCGCGCACCCGCCGCTCCACCTGGGCGATCATCTCCGGCTGGATGTCCACGGTGATCAGGCGGCCCTCCGCGCCCGCGCGGCGCGCCGCCTCCAGAGTAAAGGCGCCCGGCCCCGGGCCAAGCTCCAGCACCCGCTCGCCCGGCCGGATTCCCGTCCTATCCAACACGCGGCCCATGTAGCGGCGGCGGACGGGGTTGTCCACCAGCCAAGCCAGGGAGGCAGGGCAGGGCGAGGAGTAGCCGAACCGTGCGGCCAGCCTGGCGAGAAGCTTCAGAGGAAACAACCAGAAGAACACCAGCCCTGCGGCCAGACCGAGGGCAAGCCAGGCGGCATTGAGCAGTGGATGGTGCACGGACTTCTTCATCTGAGACCACCTCCCGTGGGTTGGCACTCGATTGCCCCTGGCCGGATGGGCAGGGCATCCAGGCGCACGCCACGTGGGAGATTGTAGCATAGGCGAGGGCTTCCGGCAAGACGATGGCCGCGCAGCAGGGGCCAGGACGGGTTGGTGGGTCAGGCTTCCGACCTTCCGCGAAGCCGCGACCTTCCCGGATAGTGACTCGCCGACGGGCAATACAGAGGGGCTGCCCCGGCTCCCCGGGACAGCCCCCAAGTCTGCGCAGCCTGACGGCTCAGATTCCGTTATCAGCCACCACCCCCCTTCGGCTAGCTCCAGGAGAGGCGAGGGCGGTCCCTCTTGCCCTCGCCCCTCGCGATGGCCGGCTGCGGACGGGCACAAGGCCCTATGCTACAGGTCGTCCGTGCCGCTCGTATCCGTGTCGTCGTCCGGCCGCCCGCCATGCCGTCCGCGGCCCGGACCGCCCATCTTCTCCCATGTGGAGGTCAAGCGATCGGTCAAGGCCTCCGTCTTGGCCTTCAGCGTGGCGTCGGCCTGGTCCTGGGTGATGGTGCCGTCCGCGACCTGCGCGTCCAGCTTTTCCTTCCACTGTGCCAGGTAGGCATCGCTGATGACCTGGGTATCGATACCCTTTTCCTCTGCCAGTCCGGCGATGGTCTTGCCGTCCCGCAGCGAGGTCATGAGCTCGTCCTGGGTCATGCCGAGCTTGTCGGCCGCCACCGTGAGCAGCAGGCTCTCTCCGCCGAGCCCACGGCCCATCCTGCCCATACCGCCGAATCCGTGCGCCTTGTCCAGGCGATTCCGCATCCGGTCGGCCTGATCCTGGGTGATCTCGCCCGCGACGACCGCCTCGTCCAAGACCTGCTTCTGCGCCGCCGTGACGGTCTCCTCGTACTTCTCGACGCTGATGCCCAGCGCCTCGGCGATTGCCTCTTTGACCCTCTGGCCGAGATCCAGGATGGTGCTCGACCCGGTCGTGGCCTCCTGGGCATAGGCCACGACTCCGACTGTGGCGGTCCCCAGGATGGCTACCATCGCGACGATTGCCGCGATCTTCCAGCCTCGTTTCATAGTTCTCTCCTTGCTCTAGATTTGTCGCACTATGCGCCGACTGATCATGATAATAGCAGATGCCTGTGCAGATCCGGCGGAAATCGTTTGGAGGTTTTGTGGAGATTGGCCAAGAGATGCGGACCAATCCGACCCTCAAGCACCAAATCGGCACTTGACAAAGTCCCCCGCTTGTGCTACGAGTAACCCCGTCGCTCAAACATCCGAACGCAGGAGGGGAAGATGGGACCGAAAGCTCCCAAGGTAGGCAGCGTAGGGCGATCGAACGCCAAGTTGGAGGACGTGATCTCGACCAAGTACCTACATATCGAGGACAAGGGGGCGATCTACATCTACGACGAGCATGATCGCCGCATCAGTGGACTGGAGGGAGACCGCGCCTTTCTCTTCCTCGGCCCGGAACCCGCGGCCGACCCGGGCATCGAGGGCGACCTACGCATCCGAGATGGAGCCGGCCGCGACGTCTTTGATTTCGACGGCGGGGGCGCCAAGCTCTCCCTCGGAAAACAGGGGCATGGCGCACTCCTGGCAGTCAATGACAATGGTGGCAAAACCGTGCTGAGCCTGGACGGCGCTGAAGCCAGCCTGACCATCGGCGCCCAAGGCCATGGCGGGACGCTCTCTCTGGTGGACGCCGACAATAGGGTGGTCTTGACGTTCGATCCAGCCACGGCCGCCCTCTACGTGGGAAGCAGCGGCAACGAGGGCGATGTCATCGTCCGCAGCCAGGCGGGCAAGGACACGATCAAGCTCGACGGCGGCCAGTGCAGCATCAGCGTGCGCAACGAGGCCGGCACCGAGACGGTCAAGATCGACGGCAAGACGGGCGACGTTCTGCTCTTGGGCGCCGACTGCGCGGAGGAGTTCGAGGTCGCCGCCGGCGGGGCGGACGCCGGTACGGTGCTCGTGATCCAGGACGAAGGCGCGCTGCGCCCCTGCGCGCAGGCCTACGACCGGCGCGTCGCCGGCGTCGTATCGGGCGCCAATGGGGTGAACCCCGGCATCATCCTCGGCCGGAGCCAGGTGCCGGGGGGCGGGCAGCCCATCGCCCTGAGCGGCCGGGTTTACTGTAAGGTCGATGCACAGGCCGCGCCCATCCAGGTCGGCGACCTGCTCACCACGTCACCCGTGCCCGGGCACGCGATGAAGGCAGCGGACCCCGCGCGCTCCTTTGGTGCCGTGATCGGCAAGGCGCTGCGTCCCCTCGAGTCGGGGCGAGGCCTCATCCCCATCCTGGTCGCGCTACAATAGAAGGAGTGGTAGAGCGATGGGTGTAGAAACCCTGGTCAAAGACCTGCGGGAGCAGAATGCCAACCTGCTTACCCTGACCCAGCACACGATCGGCGCGGTAACGGAGATCATGGGCTACTATGGCTCGGCCGCGAGCGCGATTACACAGGTGGCCAGCCTTTTCATGGGAGACGGCCAGGCGGCAGGGCAGAACAAGCTGACGGAGATCCAGAACAAACTGGACGACCTGTACGAGGTGATGAAGGCAGGCTTCAACGAGGTTTTGGCCGCCGAAGAGGCCGAGGGCATCCTGGCCAGGCTGCGTGATCTCGACACGTATATCGTCCACGCCCGCAGCTCGGTGCAGCTGCTAATGGACTTCCCTCTCGAGAATCCAGACCCCAACGCCTACCCGTGCAACGACTACCTGCGAACCGCCCTCGACGCTACTGGTGGGCTTTGCCTCGAAGACAAGTGGCACCGCGTCTACTACGATCCCCTCTACGACAGGCGGCTTGCCTCGAACATCGGAGACCCTGTGGACGGCGAGGTCCGGCCCTACACCGAAGTGCAAAACGCTGGCACGGTGACCTTTTCCGGGACGTCCCTCTTCTGGGGCGCACCAAAGCCCGCCGCCGCCACCGGAGACATGATCTTCAGCTACACCTATGTCATGCCGCTGTACCTGGAAGCGGTGCTTCACCTGACGGTGATCGTAGGAGGGTGCGTACCGGACCACTTGACCAGCTATAAAGTGCGCTACAAGGAGTGCGCCGATTTCCTGCTGAACAAGCATGACGAAATCGAGGGATACATCCGCAAACTGCCCCTGCCCATCTACACGCAGGCGAGCCCGGGCCCCTACCAGGACTGGAGTCTGAACGGCCGCCCCTGGGGAGCCGTCGAGCCCTATTCGGCCGCGACCTCGATTGGCTGCTGGAACACCCTCCGTCCCTACGGCGATCCGGCCGACGAGATTGCCGCGGACGTCGCGGCCCTGCTGCCGCAGACCAGCATCTCCGTCCAGGAGCACGCGGTCCGGACTATCCGGCGCTGGAGAAGTCTCTACGCGGCCATCGGACTGCCGGCGGTGTGGAAGACGATCAACAACCTGCTGACGCTGGCCGGCGAGCCCTCGCTGGGCCTGGATCACAGCACCTGCTCGTTGCGCAAGCTGACGGAAGATGCGCTGAAGGCGCACCGGCGCCGGGAAGCTGCGTACGGGAGGCCGGCGCCTGACGAAGACCTCAGCCTGAGGGCGCTGATGAAGCGGCTCGACCTGGAGGGCACCGTCTCGATGAAGCGGACCGTGCAGATGTAGGCCTTTCCTGGAGAGGATCGCCTGACAAGCATGATGGCTCTACCCGAATACGCAGTCATCCTGGTGCAATCCACCAGCCATGCCATGCGCGTGGAGAAACTGCTGCGCGACGCGGGAATTGCCTGCAAGATGATCCCCGTGCCACGGCACATCAGCTCCGACTGTGGCGTGTGCATCCGCGTCCGGCACGAAGATGTCGACGCCGCCCGCCGCGCGGTGGAAGCGGGCCGTGTCGAGGTGCAGGGGGTCTACGCCATGTGACGGCGCCCTACGCGAGCTTGACGTGCGTCGGCCGGCGCTTGGAGGCCTTCAGGCCCTGCTTCGCCGTCGCCAGCCCGCCGCGTCCACTGGGTCGCCGGTTGGGGTGCAAGGTAGCCGACTTGCTCAACAGCATCGCCCGCACGATCGGCCGGAAAAACCTGGCCAGGTGCCGGCGAAAGCCCAGCGCGCGCTGCATGTCCCGCACATAGTCCTTGAGCGTGTGCCGCTGATACTGGAGCAGCCGCTGGCTCTCGTCGGTGTCCAACCAGTCGGTGGCAAAGGGGACCGTCGCAAAAGCCTTCTCTGGGAGCATGCCGACCCCCAGCCCCTTCAGCACTCCCTGGGCGATCTCGCGGTAGGTGTACTGGCAGCGCGATCCGCCGCCGACGTGCAGCACCTTGCCCCACACATCCATGCTGCCGGCGGCGTTGGCAAAGGCCAGCCCCACGTCCCGCGTGTGGCAATACTCCATCCGGTTCTCCAGCGGGATGTCGAACATGGCCGCGTCCATCTTCATCGAGATGGGCAGCGTCGCCGCCAGCCGCAGGATGCACCACTTGAGCCCCGAGGCACGCACCATCTCCTCGCACTCGATCTTGTGCTGAGGATAATGCTCGGTCGCCACGAGCGGGTCCGACACCCGCCTCGGCGGCGCAAGGTGCTGCGTGCGCCCATAGACGTGCATCGACGAGGCAAAGAGGATGCGCGCCGGCCTGGGCTGTGCCTTCATCGCCTCCAACAGGTTGCGGGTGCCGCCCACGTTGATCGCGCGTGCCCAGTCGGGGCACTTTTCCGAGTCGACCCCCGTGGCCGACAGCTTGGGGATGATGAAGGCCAGGTGGATGACCACGTCCTGGCCCTCCACCGCCGCGGCGAGGTCTTCCGGCCTGCGCAGGTCACCCCACACGACTTCCGCCAGGCCGCCAAAACGGCGCGCCGCCTGCTCATTTGCCTTGGTTTTCAGGTCCAGGCACCGCACCAGGTGGCCCTGCGCCAGAAGCTCCCTCACCGTGCTCGTGCCGATGTTGCCGAATGCGCCTGTGACCAGTACCCTCATGCAGTTCCTCCTTGCTTTCCGAACCCCTGGTGTCCACGCTCCCGCATGGGCACCGCGGCGTGGACGCTCCGCATCCCTCTCCGTCAATTGGCCCTCTGTGGGCGTCAAGCCTGCCCCTCCGCCTGAAGTCCCGCCAGTAGCGTCTGCATCCCCTCGCGCACCACCTCGCCCCAGTCGGCCCCGAAGGGATCGACCAGCCCCATCGTCAGCAGCCCCATGGCAAAGGCCAGGAAAACCCTCGCCATCACGTCGGGCTTGACTGCGCGCAGCTCGCCCCGCGCCGTGCCCTCGGCGATCATGCCGGCAAAAAAGTCCGCGTAGCGCCGGATCGGGGCCGCCGTCGCCTGCCCAAACACCGGGCTGTGCGCCGCCTGTACCAGGAATTCCAGGAACATCGGCAGGCGGTCGCCCGCCACCAGGAAGACGTTCTGGATCATCCCGGTCATTACCATGAGCCCCCCGGACACGCTCCCCCCACCGTTGCGGGCCGCGGCCATCTGCGCGTCGATCTCTTTCAGCCACCGCTCCAGCAGCTCGAGAAAGACGTCCTGCTTGGTTCGGAAGTGGTGGTAGAAGCCGCCCTTGGTAACGCCGGCGCCCTCGCAGATCTCGGCCACGCCGGTGGCGTCGTAGCCCTGGCGCGCGAAGGCTTCCAGCGCCACGTCCAGGATGCGCTGGTGAGTCTCTTCCGCCCGGTGCTGCATGCTCATGGTTGACCTCCGCCCAGGATACCGACTGGTCGGTATCATACCAAGAAAGCCGTTTCTTGTCAAACCGACCGGTCGGTATGCATTGGGCCATTGAGCACCTGTTCCTGGGCTTTGCCCATGGAGCAAGTGCACACAAAGAAGAGAGTGGTGACCAAGCACGTGACCTTTGGCACTGTACAAGGTGACCCGGCATGCGTTATCCTATGGACCGTGGGGCGGCCCTCGTGGCTGCCCAGGAGACCACAAGAAGGAGGAAGCGATGTCTGAACCGATTCTGATTGCACAGGACCTGGCCAAGTACTACGGCGACAACCACGCAGTGGACGGGATCTCACTCCAGGTCGCGCGCGGTGAGGTATTTGGCTTGCTGGGGCCCAACGGCGCAGGCAAGACCACGACCATCTCGATGCTGACCGGGCTCTTCCCGCCCACGAGGGGCACGATCTCGGTGGACGGCATCGACCTGGCCAAGGAGACCAACAAGGCCAAGGCCAAGATCGGGCTGGTGCCGCAGGATCTGGCGCTCTACCCGACCCTGTCGGCGCGCCAGAACCTCCGCTTCTGGGGCCGCATCTACGGCCTGCGCGGCAAGCAGCTCCAGGAGCGGGTGGAGGAGATGCTGCAGATGGTCGGCCTGACGGAGAAGGGCGACAAGGCCATCGACACCTACTCCGGCGGGATGAAGCGGCGCATCAACATCGCCGCCGGCCTGCTGCACAAGCCCGACATCCTCTTCCTCGACGAGCCGACCGTGGGCGTCGACCCCCAAAGCCGCAACGCCATCTTTGAAGGCGTCGAGGAGCTGAACCGCCAGGGCATGACCGTCATCTACACCACCCACTACATGGAAGAGGCGCAGCGGCTCTGCCACCGGGTGGCGATCGTCGACCTGGGCAAGCTCATCGCGCTCGATACGCCCACCGGGCTCATCCGCAACCTGGGGGGCGGCCTGATCCTGGTCGGCCTGGGTGAGGGACAGGCAGAGACGGTCGCCCGCGAAGTGGCCGGCCTTCCGGCGGTCAAGGCCGTCACGCCCGTGGACTCGCAGCTCAAGATTGAGGCCAACCAGGTCCAGGAGGCGCTGATGGGCATCCTGGATGCGACAGGGCGGCTCGACGCGCGCGTGACTTCGCTGGAGATCCTCGAGCCCAACCTGGAGTCCGTCTTCCTCCACCTGACCGGCAAGAAGCTGAGGCAGTAGGGAGGCAGCGATGAACATTCTGACCATCGCCTGGAAGGACTTGCAGCTCTTTGTCAAGGACCGGGGCCGGCTGATCACCGCCTTCCTGCTGCCCCTGGTCTTTATCCTCGCCTTTGGCTACGCCTACAGCAACTTGACCACGGACAGCACGCGGCTGGTGACGCTGCCCATCGTCGACCTCGACGGCGGCGAGATGGCGCAGGTGCTGCTGGAGATGCTGACCCCCGACCGCGGCGTCGAGCCCATGCTGTACAAGGAAACCGAGGCCCAGTCGCTCCTGGCCGAGCGAAAGATCGACCGGGTGTTGACGATCCCGGCCGGCTTTTCCGAGGCGATTGCCGCCGGACAGCCGGTCACATTGCGGCTCGTCAACCATCCCGAGGCGAACGAGTCGGACACGGTGGCCGTCGTCACAGTGCTCGGCGGCCTGTCCGGCGATCTCTCGCTCCAGACGCAGCTCGTCTCCGCCTTTGAGCGGATGGGGCAGATGATGTTCGGCGTGCCGGCGGGGGCCGAGGCTTTTTCCACCGACGTCATCATCACCCAGGCCAAGGGCCAATTCGAGCGCGCCAAGA
Source organism: uncultured Chloroflexia bacterium (assembly GCA_963701775.1). Taxonomy (GTDB): domain Bacteria; phylum Chloroflexota; class Anaerolineae; order JAAYZQ01; family JAAYZQ01; genus DAOQVR01. The sequence continues at coordinate 8,999 of CAVPBH010000002.1, read as the reverse complement.
CCGCGCCGCTCATCGACGTCGAAAGGAAGACGCCCGAGACGATCCTGGCGCAGCGCGCCGACGAGCCGAATGCGATGGAGATCGCCGTGCCCGGCATGGCCGTCCTCTTTCTCTTCCTGAGCGCCGGGGCGACCGGGCTGGCCATCTACTCCGAGAAAAAGCTGGGCACATTCCGCCGGCTGCTTACCGCCCCCCTGCGCAGGTCCGAGATGCTCTCCGGCAAGCTGCTGGCCGCCGTCCTGGTCGTCCTGCTCCAGACGGTGGTTATCTTTGCCGTGGGCGCCTGGCTGATGCCGCTGCTGGGGATGGACCGCATTGCTCTGCGCAACCTACCGGCGCTGGCGGCCGTCTCGCTGCTGGTCGCGCTCTGCTCGACCAGCCTGGGGGTGTTCCTCGCGGCAATCTGCCGCACCGAAGGGCAGATCAGCGGGATGGCGTCTGCCGTGCTCTGGATTGCCGGCGCCGTGGCCGGCGCCTTCATCCCGCAGTTCCTGCTGGGGAATATCCTGGGGGCCATCGGCAAGGTGACCCCCCAGTACTGGGCCATCTCGGCCTACAGCGACGTCATCGTGCGCGGCGAAGGGCTGGCCGGCATCGGCCCTCAGATGGGCATCCTGGCGCTCTTCACGGCCGCCTTTTTCGCCATCGGCGTGTGGCGCTTCAAGTTCGACGCGTAGGGAGGACACGATGATCCGACACACTCTGGCCGTTGCCGGAAAAGAACTGCAGGTCCTGTTGAGGGACAAGGCCGCCTTCTTTGTCCTCTTCCTGATGCCGCTACTGCTGGCGACCGTGATCGGCGGCCCCTCCACCTTTGCCCAAAAGACCTCCCAGACCGCCGCCGGCGAAGAGCCCGCGCTCCAGGTGCAGGCCTACGTGGTGAACCTCGACGCCGGCGCCTATGGAGGCGAAGTGGTCAAGGCGCTGGAGGGCGTCTCCGTGCTCGACCTCACCCGGCTCGATCTACTCTCCGAAGCCGACTCGAAGGTGGCGCAGGGCGAAAAGCCGGCCGCGGTCGTCGTCCCCGCCGGCTTTTCCGCGGCCATCGATGCCGGCGAGCCGACCGCCGTCCAGATCCTGGCCGATCCGGCCCAGGATGCAGCGGTTGGGATCGTCGCCGGCATCGTCAACCAGGCGGTTGCCGAGCTGGGCACCGTGGCCGAAATCCGCTACGGCATCCACGCCGTCCTGGAGCAATCCGGCACGCTGAAGGATGCCTCGCCGGAGGTCCGGGCTGCGGTGGAGGCACAGACGCTGGGCGCCATCTGGGCGCAGGTGCAGGAGATGCGGCAGAGCCCGCTCATCTCACTGCGGAGTGAGGACCTGACGGGCGTCAAGACCAAGCCGGGCGGCGGGCCGATGGATTGGTACATCGCCGGCTTTTCGGTGATGTTCGCCTTCTTTATCCTCACGGTAGTCAGCCCTGCCATGCTCAAAGAGAGAGAGCAGGGCACCTTCCGCCGGCTGCTCGCCGCGCCCGTTCACCGGGCAGCGCTTATCGCCGGGGTGATGCTCACCTTTACCCTGGTGGTGATGCTGCAGTTCGTGTTCCTCTTCGGGGTGGGCCGGCTGGCGTTCCACATCAACCTGGGCCAGTCGTGGCTCGGCCTCGGGCTGACCCTGCTGGCCACTGCCCTGGCCGCCACCACGCTTGGCCTGCTGGTCGGCGCCGTCTCCAAGACCAGCGAGCAGGCGAACAACCTGGGCATGCTGCTGGCCTTTGTCCTGGCCGTCGTCGGCGGCTTCCCGATCCCCTGGTTCAAGCTGGGGGGCGTCATGGCCTTCGTCTCCAACCTGACCCCGCACGCGCACGCCATCCAGGCGGTGCAGGGGCTGACGGTCGAGGGGTGGTCGCTGGCGCAGACAATGCCGCACATCCTGGCCGTGCTGGGGTTTGCCGTGGTCTTTTTCGCCGTCGCGCTCTGGCGGTACCGGTTCGAGTAGGGGCAGACGATCGGCAGAGTCGTCCAGAATGTACCGGAAGGGGCGGGGCAGCCCGCCCCTTCCGGCCTATGAGGTCCTGGTCGCCGGATGCCTACTGCCTGCGCCGGCGTCGGACGAGGAGGGTGCGGAGCCAGTATAGCCACGGCAGGCCAAGCGTAGCCAGGGTAATCGGCCACTCCCGCCAGACGCGCGGCGGTAGCTTGCCTCCCGGCGCGATCAGCCAGTCGAAGGCCGGCATCTTCAGCAAGAAGGCATAGGAGACCAGCAGGCTCCCCACCTTCAGCGCGCCCTGCGGCGCCAGCGGGGCGAGCGCCACCAGCCACAGGGCGTACCAGGGCTGGAGCCACGGGCAGCTCACCAACAGGTAGAACGTCAAGATCGAAAGGCCGGCCGACACCGGCGCGGCCTCTTCCCGGCTGCGCCACAGGACGAGCAAGCGCCAGGCCAGCCACGCCGCCAGCGCGCCGAGTGCCAGGACGATCGCCAGCGTTTGGGCCGCGCCCGCGCCCGCCATGGGCTCGAGTGTCCAGCGCATCAGGCTGGGCAGCGACGTGGTGTACAGGCCGGCGCGGCGGCCCACCCCCAGTGGGTCGCCCCCCTGCCAGAAGGGCGCGTAGACGCAGACCACCAGCAGGCAGCAGGCAAGCCCGGTCACGAGCAGGACCCGCACCCGGGCGCGCCACCCCGGCAGGCGCTTGAGCGCGACCACCGCCACGACCGGCAGCAACAGGGCGGGGACGAACTTGACCAGCGCCCCTGCCGTGAACGCCAAGGACAGAGCGCGTCAGCCTGCCGCGCGCCAGCCAGACGAACCCCAGGACGGTGAACAGGGCCATGACCGCGTCGTTGTGCCCGTTGCCCGCCGTCACATACAGCACCAGCGGATTCCAGGCAAAGAGCAGCACCCCGCGCAGCGCGCGCTCCGGGTCGGTGCGTTGCAGCTCCAGGCCAATCAACGCCGCGGTGCCGGCGTAGGCCAGCACATCCACCAGCTTGAAGGCCAGCACGTGCCCGATGATGGGCGAGGCGCGACCCCACGCGTCCGCCAGCCTGGCGGCGCCAGCCGCAGTCAGCTCCCACAGCGGCCCGTAAGCCGACGTGAACTTGCGCCATGCAGCGTAGGCGTAGAAGGGATCCCCGGGGAACTCGGCCGGGGTGTGGTAGAAAACGTTGGCACCGTGCAAGCCGAGCATCCGGCCCCGGATGATGTTGTCGAACACGTCGGCCGAATCGACCGGGTAGAGCCACAGCAGCACCGCGTTGAACGCCACGGCAGAGGCGATCACGGGCACCCACGCCGCGGCGCGATGGGGCCCAGGCGCCAGGCGGGCTGCCGCGCCATAGAGAAGGAACAGGGCCAGGAACGACAGCAGGTAGGAAACCGCAGCCCGGGGCCGGAGCGGGTGCGATCTTGGCGATGGTCTGCTGCGGCACGGCTGCCCATCGCCCCAGGCCGTAGGGCCGGACAAAGGCGACAAGATAGATGCCCAGGCTGGCAGCGCCCAGCAGCAAGAGCCCCACGCCGCCGGGTTACGCCCCGCCGCGTGCCCACGCCGTTGCCTCCGGCCGCGCCAGCCGTCCCAGGCCAGCGCGCCATACAAAGGCAGGAACTGGGCCGCCAGCGCCCAGGGCACCGGCCTCCAGTCGACGAAAAAGGTGTAGGCCAGGGCGACCAGCCCGCTGAAGAGGAGCCATCCGCCCCACGCCCAGGACCGCACCAGGCGCGCGGGCCCGCCGCCCACGCGGCCAGCAGCGGAGAGCAGCCACAGCATGTACCAGGGAAAGAGGTTCTGGGTGAGCAGGGTGAACGCCCCGACCGGCCAGATGCAGCGGCGGACGGCTGCCTCGGCGACTGCCGCCGGCCGAAGCACGAAAAAGCCAGCGAGATGGCCGCCAGGGGCCGCCAGAAGCAGCGCATTCACCACGCTCTGCGGGTGCCCGCCCACCGCCTCGACCAGCCACGTAACCCCTGCCGCCAGCCCCATGTTGAACCGTTCCCTGGAGGTAGAACGGGAGGAATCCGATTACCGCCCGGCCCTCGGCAAGGTAGGGCAGATAGGTCAGGCCGAACTTTCCTGGCAAGGCGAGCGGCATGCCCCACCCCCCCCGGCACCCGCCGGCCGGCGTCGTCGCGCGGCCGCCACAGGGCCGGCAGCAGCAGCGCCGGGTAGAGCTTGAGCGACGCCGGCCGCCCCCAGCAGCACCCCCGTCAGCAGGTCGCGCCCCCGTGCGCGCGCCAGCCAAGCCCCCACCAGCAGGGGCAGCACCAGGCCGTCCACGTGGGCCGCGTGGGCGGTCTCGAAGGCAAGCAGTGGGCTCCACCAGTAAAGCAGCACCCAGTGCCGCCGGTTTCCCCAAGCGCGCGCAGCAGGGGCAGGAGCAAGCAGCCCTGCCGCCAGTGCCCCGGCCGACATGGCCACCTGCGTCCAGCGCATGCTGTCGGGCCAGATGCCGCCACAACTGCGCGTAGGCCAGCTCGGCGCCGGCTGGGTAGACCGTGACCGCGCCCTTGCGGTTGATGGAGGGCCAGATCGCCGTATCCCGCAGGGAGCGCAGCTCGGGTGCGTTCGGCGGGTAGGCGTAGGGGTGATCCCCTGCGCCTGCACGCGCCCATCCCACACGTACCGGTAGGAATCGTCGGATAGCGTGGGCGGCATGAAGACAAGCAGGGCATGGTAGACCAGGGCAAAGGCGACGATCACCGCCCCGGCACCGACCGCGAGGCGCGCTCCTCGCGGGAGGCCCGAGCCAGACCGCCAGGGCATACAGGCCAAAAGCCAGGCCAAACCCGATCTCGAAGGCAATGGTGTGGCGCCGCAGGTCCCCGACAGGGTCAGGGCCCAGGCATAGGAACCCACGCCCGCCAGGCCCAAAGCGACCAGCCTGCACCGTGAGGCAGTCAGGCCCCCCCCTCGCTATTCTCACCCGCGCATGGCCGGCTGCTGCGGCGTCAGGACGCCAGGTACAGGAGCCGCGCCAGGAGCCTCCCCCGCTCCTTCGCCGGCCGGGCTGCGCGCCTCAGCAGGGTGTCCAGCCCCAGTGCCCGGCCGGAGGGTGCCCCCAGCAGCACCAGCGACATCAGCACCATCAGGTTGTAGCCCCATTCCCACTCGATAGGGGTTGCCGATGACCCGCGAGGCCGACCATCAGTTGGGCCGAGACCGCGAGCGAGACCAGCGCCCCCAGGCGGCTAAAGAGACCTGAAGGAAGAGGCTGAGGGCGATGAACGCCTCCGCGCCCCCACACCAGCCAGCCCGTCCAGCGGATGCCCGGGCTGGACGACGTTCGCCAGGAACCAGCCGTTCAGCCGTGCGATGGGTCCGATGTCGATTGCCAATCGCGGCCCGCCGATTGTGCCGGTGTCGGCCACCAGCCAGGGGCGGGCGCGGGTTGACCCACACCTGCTCCACGCCGATCCAGTCCCACACAGCCCGCTGGTGCGCGCCAGCCGCCCGTCGGCTGTGGCGGTCGTGAAGGCATAGTCGGGCGGGCACCCGAAGGTCGGAGGCGTCTTCCAGAAGAGCTGGGCGAAGAAAGGGAGGCCAGCCCCAAACCGGCCCAACACCAGAACGGCTCGGCAGACCCTCCGCGCCTCCAGCGGCCTGTTTGCTCCATCCTTCCCCTCCATATCGCTCTTGGGCTCTGCGCCCCATCCTATCACACTCCCGAACCGGATGGCAAACGAGAAAGCGCACACACGCCCAAGGCCGCAGGCCGAGAGCGCCCCGCTACCTCTTTCCGGTGAGCTGTGCTACAATACCTCCTGCATCCGTATCCAGGTGTGGGCCGGCCCTTGGGCCTACCCGCAAACCCAGAGGAGAAACGATAGACGCAGATACCACGGCCGCCCGGTTCGACGCCGGCGCGGCAGCCTGGGCAAGCTACAACCAGGGACCGCTGGGCGCATCGCGCCACGAGGTCACTTGGCACAACCTGGCACCTTACCTGCCGGCCCTCGTTGACCTCCACCACCCGCCGTGCATCCTCGATGCCGGTGGTGGCTCGGGCGAGCTGGCCCTGCGGATGGTGGCGTGCGGCTACCGCGTCTGGCTGCTCGACAACGCCCCTGCCATGCTCGACCAGGCCGCGCAGGCTGCACGCTCGCTGCCGGCCGGGGCGCGTGACCGGCTGGTACCCCGCCGATGGCAGTCGAGGAGACGCTCCACGGGCCTTTGCCCCATGCTCCTTCGACGCCATCACTTGCCACACGCTCATCGAGTACCTTGCCGAGCCGCGAGCGGTGTTGGCTGGGCTGGCCCCCCTGCTCCAGGCAGGCGGGCTGCTTTCGCTGTCGTTCGTGAACCGCCACGCCGAGGTCCTGCGCCAGGCCTGGTCACGGCTCGATCCCGAGGCCCGGATTGGCAGGGGTCGAGGGTACCGCAGCCTTCTGCGCCTCAACTCTTCGACATCCAGGGCCGGGCCTACACCGCCGAGGAGGTAACAGCCTGGCTGGACGGATTGGGCTTACGCTGGTGGCGCTGTGCGGCGTGCGTGCCTTTGCCGACTACATCCCGGCCGATTGGCTAGCCGAGCCGGCCTTCTTCGATACGCTCCTGCGGCTGGAGCGTGCGGTCTTCGGCGCGGCCGCCCTATAGTCAGGTGGCCCGGTACTGTTCAGCTACTTGCGCGCGCGCCGACCAGGTAGGCCCGCAACCGTCCCCCGAAGAGCAATACGATGGTTGAAGCGGGCGTTGCACGTACAGTGCTTGCTCGATCCCGGGGTCACCGGGCGGGAAGAACTGAGGGCAGACGCCACCGGTCCCCGCCAGGGCCGGCGACTTCGATCGCCTCACCTTTCTTGGCCGCAGCCATGTCGCTCCGCCTCTGTCGCAACCTCCTGCCCCGTTCACGCCGCCGCCTGGCCCTGCCCGGACGCCCAACGGCCACCAGCAGGTTCGATGTCCCCATGTCCACCGGCCTGACCCCGCGCAGCGCAGGCCGCTCCCGGCAAGCCAGCCGCGCAGCGCGACGAGCGGATCGCCGCCGCACGTTCCGCCCCAGCACCGCCAGCGCCTCGTAGTCCTCGATCACCACCAGACGCCCGCCGCCCGGAACGCAGCACGCGCGCGGCGTCGGCGAGCGACTCCTCGGGGCGCGCACCATCGCCGAGCAGGCGGTCGAGCACGATGGCGTCGAAATCCGCCGACCCGGCCGTCATCGCATGCAGGTCCCCCGCCGCAACACGCAGTGCGCGAGTCCGCGGCACCGTGCAGCGTGGCCCGGGGCGCGCTGCACCTCGATGCGCGAATCGCTGACGCCCACGACGCGACGGGCCGTCGGTCCCAACACCTGCAGCATCTCCGTCGGCGCGTGGCCGACGTACAGGAAGTGCATCGAAGCCGACAATCGCCGAACTCGCCGATCCACCACCGCGGCGAGTTCGCCGCGCTCGGCGATGGTCCTCCCGTCCCCCATCGCGGCGCCGCCGGCCCCTGCAGCCCGGCGAGCCAGAACCTCCGGGCGGCCCTGCTTGCTATTCAGCGAAGACCACCGGGTCGCGGAGATCCAGATGCACGAGCAGCGCCCGGGCCAGCCCAGCGCCCTCGCCTTCGGCGGCCAGCCGGTAGAACACCCAGCGCAGTTCCCGGAACCGCTCGAGCCGCCCCCCCTCGGTCAGGACCCGCAGGTGCCGGGAAACGCGCGGCTGGCTTTGCCCGAGGATGTCGGTGAGTTCGGACACCGCGAACTCGCCGATTGCCCGCAACCCCAGCAGTCGCAGGCGGCTCGGGTCGGCGGCGGCACGCAGGCCGCGCACCAGAATGAAAATGGTCGGAAGGCATGATTGCAAATATAAACAAAGTCTTTATCTGACCGCCACCGCAACCACGAATCTGGCCTCAGCCGCCGGGTGCCGCCTGGGCATTGTTGCCATGCGGTGCCCATCCTACGGATCATCGACGGGCTCATGCCGCACCCAGCCCGGGCCGGCCACCGACCTGGACCATGCCCTGCGAAATGACCCGCACCCCCGCCACCCCTACAGCACGCCACTCGACTCCGCCCCGACCCGTCCCCGCGCCACGACCTCGACCGTGGCCCCCGGGAGGTCCTGAGTTCGGGGTCGCTGGGCCCCCTTGTCTTGTATCTCTTCGAGCACGACGGCATCGTCTGGGCGGTCAAGGACTTCCGACCGCCCTCGATCCTGACGCGACAGCTGGTCGGCCGCTTCCTGCTCCGCCGCGAGTTCGGAGCCCGAGCCGGCTCGCGGGCGTTCCGGCAACGCCGCAGGGCGCCTTCCGCGTCGACGCGCTGGCCCTGGCCTATCTGTTCGTGCCGGGTCCCAGCTGCGCGGCCTGCGGGGTTTCGAATTTCTCCTTATCATTCCCCGGCCCTGGAGCGGGGGCTGCGGCGCGATGCACGCCAACGCACGGCTCGCGCACTTCGACCTGCGCAACGCCAAGAACATCCTCATCACGGACACCGGGGAGCCGCTGCTGCTGGACTCCACAGTCTGCAGCCGGCACGGGCTGGATGCCCGGCCCGCCGGCGTTGCTTTGCCGAGCCAGTGGACCTCGCCGCGATCTCACAAGCACTCGGCAGAAGCGCAGCCCGGACACGCTGGGCCCGGAACGCACGGCGGCACTCTCGGCTCGCATGACCCGCCTCCGCCCGCTCCCCGCGCTGCGCCGGGTATATTCGGCGCCCCGCGCCCGCGCAAGGGCCAGGGCAAGTACTGAAATCCAGCCCTTCGTGGCCCCCGGATACCAAGACCGCGCTCGACGCCGTCCATCACCTGTTCAGCAACAAGACGCTCCGCAAGGTACTGGTCAGGAGCCGCGTGCTGCTCGGCGTCGCGGCCGTAGCGGCGATCATCTGGAAACTGGTATCCGCAATGGCTGCTGCCGGGATTCCTCGTGTCGATGTTCGGCGGCAGGCGATCCCAGCCGCGGCGCTTTGCCGCACTTCGACAAGGGCCGCACGCTCGCGAGCAACGGCCCCTACGCGCTGGTGCGCCACGACCACCCTGGGCCGCTATTTCATCCTGCTCGCGGCCTGATGCTGCTCGCTGCTGGTGGGTGCTCGTGCTGTTCACCGTGGTCTATTACTTCTACATG
>CAVPBH010000001.1:0-7271 GCA_963701775.1 uncultured Chloroflexia bacterium | reverse complement strand
TTGGTGATTACCCACAAGTGGTGTGAGGGTTGAAAGACTCCGTCCAACGCAGTATGCTTGGGAGTGCAAACCACCAAACGACTGCGGAGGACGGAGCGATGTGTAGCATACTCGAAGGTGAGGCAATTGGCAAGCTTCCGGTGGCAGAATTGCAGGCGGACCTGGATTTGTTCCTGCAGCCGGTCTTGCGGCGTTTGCCGGAGCAGCGCCTGCGGTCTGTTGCGAAGCTGGCGGTGCAAGGAATTCTGGGCAGCCAGTCGCCTCTGCTGACCCAGATGGCACGGGGCGTGGGGCGCGAGGGAGAGACGATCTTGCCCACGGCCAAGAGGTTCTACCGGTTTGTGTGGAACGAGCGCTTCAGCCATCGGGACTTGCTGAAGGGGTTGTATGGCATGGCGCAACGGACCGTGGCAGAGCACAACCCATCGTGCCTGGTGGTTGCCCTGGACCCAGTGAACTTTGAGAAGCCGTACACCGAGAAGCTGGAAGGCGTTTCCACGGTCATGAAGAGCACACCGCCCCCGCCGAAGGGGCAAAGGAAGCGGCTGACCCCCGGCTATCCGGCCATCACCGCCACCGTAGTCAACCTCCCCGAACCGGTGTTGACCTACGCCAACTGGTTCTCCTACGTGACGGCTGATTTCGTGAGTGAGAATCGAGAGATCTACCACGCGATTCGCACCACCCGCGCCTTGTTTCCTCACACCAAGCTACGCTTCGTCGGGGATGCGGGACTGGATGACCAGAAGATCTTCCACCAGATAGACCTGGTGCACGCTGACTTCACCATTCGCGCTTCCCACAATCGCACCGTCGAGGTCTACAATGACCGGCTCGACCGTTGGGAGGAGGAGCTGTTGCACGATTTGACGGCTTCTGTGCCGCTACCCCTCAAGTTCCGCGTCGCTTTTACCCACGCTCGCAAGGTGCGACACGTCCATATCCAACTGGGCTGGCTGATGATCCGCCTCCCTGACACCCACCAGGTCCTCTGGGCGCTGGTCGCTCACGACCCGGACTACGACCGCGATCTCGTCCTGCTCACCAACATCCCTGTCCCTACTGCTGCACAAGCCCAAGCCGTGTACACCGAGTGGCGCTACCGGCCCCAGATCGAACACACCTATCGCTTTGACCAAGAAGATGGGCTGGATGTCGAAGACATGCGGGTGCAGACCCTCGAACGGATGCGCCGCGTCTTCGCCTTGGTTCTCATGGCTGCCCTGTTCGTCTATCATGTCGCTCACGCCTGGCCCCACCACATGGTCCTCTGGCTTCGCCGCCTCGGTGGTAAACTGGGCCTCTCCTTCGATCTGGATGGTCCCTATGTCCTGCTAACCGGGATCGGTGCCGTATTCCTCGCCGCGGCTACGCTCGCTTTCGCCGCTCATCACCCCTTCCCCAGGGCACGAGGCACTTGTGGGTAATCACCAAATACGATCTCATTGTATCGGCGAATTCAGCGCCGGGCAAGTAGGCAGCGGGCGGGCTGGGGCAAAGGCACGACCCCCGGTTGTCATCCCTGCCCCTTCCGGCTATAATCCCCCCCGCAGGGAGGCATCATGGAAAACCAATATCGCGTCTACGGCTACCGCTGGGTTGTTCTCGCCCTTTTCATGTTCGTCAACCTCACCATGCAGATGCTCTGGATCGCCTACGCACCGATCACCGGCCCCGCCGCCCAGTTCTACGGCGTCACCGACCTCAAGATCGGCTTCCTGGCCATGTCCTTCATGATCGCCTTCGTCCCCCTCGCCATCCCCGTCTCCTGGGTGATCGATACCTACGGCTTCCGCCGGGCCGTCTCCATCGGCGCCATTCTAATGGGCGTCCTGGCCGTGGCCCGCGGCCTCGCCGGCGCCAACTACACCCTCGTCCTCTGGAGCACCATCGGCATCGCCGCCGCCCAGCCCTTCTTCCTGAATGCCTGGACCAAGCTGCCGGCCAACTGGTTCGCCGTTGGCGAGCGCGCCACCGCCGTCGGCCTGATCACCCTCGCCAACCTGGTCGGCACCGCCCTCGGCATGGTGCTTACCCCGCTTCTTTTCGAGAGCATGTCCATCCCCACCATCCAGCTTATCTATGGTGGCATCGCCGCCTTCTCCGCTCTCCTCTTTCTCCTCTTCGCGCGCGACAAGCCCGCCACCCCGCCCTGTCCGCCCGGCATGGAGGTCCGCTCCCTCATGCTCGACGGGCTGAAGCACGCCCTCAGGGTCAAGTCCTTCTGGCTCTACCTGGCCATCACCTTCATTGGCTTTTGCATCTTCAACGGCTGCACCACCTGGGTCGAGAGCATCATCCGCCCGCGCGGCTTCACCCCCACCGACGCCGGCACCACGGGCGCCCTCATGCTCGTGGGAGGGATTCTCGGTGCCGTCATCATCCCCCCGTTTTCCGACCGGCAGCGACGGCGCAAGCCCTACCTACTTCTCGGCTTCGGCCTGGCCGTCCCCGGCCTGGTCGGCCTGACCTTTGCCACCAGCACCTGGCTCCTCTTCCTCTCGGCCTTCAGCCTCGGCTTCTTCCTGGTCAGCGCCAGCCCTGTCGGCACACAGTACGCCGCCGAGATCACCCAGCCCACGCCCGAAGGCACCTCCAACGGGCTCGTCCAGCTTTTTGGCCAGGTGTCCGTCGTCTTTGTCTACGTCATGGAGGCACTGAAAGGCACCAATGGTGCCTTCACCCCGGCGCTCCTGCTGGCGGTCGGCCTGATGGGCATCGCCATTCTCTTGATCACCCAACTGCGCGAGCCAAGGCAGCTCGCGGAGCAGCCCTCACGCACACCCGCATCGAGATCATAGGACGGGAGGTTTTCGAATGGTTCCCGACGTAGTGGGCGAAGAGCCCGCCCTGCTGAGTGGCTTCACCGTCGTCCAGGTGGGCGATTGCGTGGCCGACTCGAACAAGAACCGGGTCATCGCCGAGCTTTGGGACGACGTATCTCCGGCCTTCCCTTACTTGAATGCCGCCGTCGCCAACCTGATGTACAACCCCGGTGCCGGCACCCTCACTGTCAAACGTGGCGGGCGCATCCTCACCTTCTATCCGCACGTGGCCGTCATGGCCAAGATTGACGGCGAGGAAGATGCCGTCGCCCAATTGCGCTGGTTCCAGCAGCTCTGCAACGACATCTGGCGCAGGCGCGACGAGATCTCCCCCTGCTACGAGCGTCGGCAGATGTTGGGCCCGCTGGATGCGTATATGCTGCTCCCCAAGCTTCTGAGCTGCGGGGTCTGCGGCGAGCCCACTTGCTGGGCTTTTGCCTACCGGCTGCTCTTTGGAGAGGTCCACCTGCAGGATTGCCCGCGCCTGGCCGAGCCCCAGTATGTCGAGGGCGGCCGCCGGCTTGCAGAGCTCCTCGGGTGAGCCTGCCCTAGCTCGACAGCCACTCCTGAGCCAGCTCGGCCACCCGGGCCGGATCCTTGCCTGCTACCCAGGCCCGCGCCGCTGCCAGCGTCCCCGGCCCCTGCTCCGCCACAATCCGCGCCAGAAGACCCTGCGCCCGCAGCCGCATCGCGTGGGTGGCCGGCTGCGTGAGAACAAACGCCAAGACCTGCGCGGCTCGCTCGCCCTGGCCGGCTGCGTCGAGGACCTGTGCCGCCACCACCAGGACGTCCTGCACCTGAACGGCGTTATGCATCAGGCCCGCGATCATCAGGCTCGAAACCATCTCCTTGCGTGCCCGCTCCGGTTCGCCCAGCCTGGTGCTTGCCCAGGCCAGCCCGGCCAGCGCCAGCGCGACTCCCTGGTCCCACACGATCGTGCGGCTTAACGCCAATGCCTCGTCAAACCGCTGCCGGGCTTCCTCGGGCTCCCCGGCGGCCATGACGACCGTCCCCAGCCCGAGCAGCGAGACCGCCGTCTCCCACAGGCGGGACGTTGCGCGGCGGACGGCGAGCGCTTGTTCCAGCAGCCGCCGCGCCTCATCCAGATTGCCCTCGTCGCGCGCCAGCAGCCCCAGGTTGTCCAGCGAGCCGGCGACCCCTTGCTTGTCTCCAATCTCTTCCGAGAGCGCCAGGCTCTGCCGATGCAGCCGCCGCGCCTCGTCGTACTTGCCTTGCTCGCGCGCCATGTAGCCTAGGTAGTCGAGCAACATCCCCGTGCCCTGGCGATCCCCCAGTCGCATTCGACTCTCCAGGCACTGCTCAAAGTAATGCCGGGCCTCCTCGAAGGCGCCGGCCGTATGAGCCGCTTCCCCCAGCGAAAAGAGGGTGTAGGCCACATCCCACAGATCGCCCAGCTCCGTGCTGATGGCCAGGCTCTCGCGCAGCAGGCGGACAGTCTCTTCCCGGCTCAGACCAAAGGCAAAGGCCCGCGCGGCCACGCATCGCGCTACGCCGCGCCGGTCTCCTGCCTCCTCGAAGATGGCCTGGCTTTCGTCGAGCAGTCGTTCAAACTCGACAGGTTCCTCCCCGATGCCGTACCATAGGGCGACCAGGTAGGCCTGGGCCAGCTCCAGCCCTGCCCCCAGCGGTCGCAGTAACTCGACCCCTCGCGCGATGAGGGTATCGACCCGGTCACGGCCGTAGACGAAGAAGCCCAGCCGGCCCTCGTAGATCGGGATCAGACCCAAGGCCAGAAGCCGCTCCCGTTCCGGGCCCTCGCCGGCGTAAGCCGCCCGGCACCGCGGAGACTCCAGCGCCGCCGCAGCTTGGGCGAGGGCTGCCTCTCCCTCCTCGAACCGGCTGCGCACCAGGTAGAACTGGAAGAGGCTGTTCACGCTCTGGCGCAGCGCCGCAACATCGCAGTGGGCCACCGCCCACTGCCAGGCCTGCCGCACATTCCCCAGCTCGGCCGCGATCTCGTCCAGCGCCTCGCACTGCTGCGGGCCTTGGAGCGCCGGCTCCTGCCGCTGCAGGAAGGCTGCCACGGCGCGCCCGTGCCTCGCTTCTGTCTGCGTCATCTCGGACGGGTCCGCCGCAAGCTGCTCGGCCGCGTAGTGCCGTAGTACCTCGTGCATCTCGAACCGCCCATCGGAGCGGCGCCGGACCAGCGACTTGTCCACCAGGGCCGAGAGCATCGCCAGGCCAGTTCCAGTCACCTCCTGGGCCATGGCTCGCCCGAACCCGCCGCGAAAAACAGATAGGCGGCGGAAGGCTTGCCGCTCTGTGTTGTCCAGAAGCTGCCAGGAATGCTGGCACACCGCTCGCAGGCTCCTGTGGCGCGAGGGCAGGTCGCGCATCGACGAGTCCAGGATGTCCAGGCTGCGCTCGATCTCGTCCGCGATCTCGCCGACCGGCAGCAGACGCACCAGCGCCGCGGCCAGCTCAATGCCCAGTGGCAGGCCACCCACCAGCCGGCAGATGCGCGCCACCTGGCACAAATCCTCGGCGGATGGTGCGTGGGCACGGCCGGCCATACGCGCCCGCTGTACAAAGAGCCTCGGCCCGCTGTGGTGGTCCAGGTTGGGCTCCTCCCCCTCCTGCGGAATGCCCAACCCCTGTACCTCGTAAACCCATTCCCCGCTCAGGTCCAGGCGCTGGCGCGAGGTGGCCAGTACCTTGATGCCCAGTCCCTCGGCCAGCATCGCCGCCACCAGGCCGCCACCATCGACCAGGTGCTCCAGGTTGTCGAGCACCAGCAGCATCCCCTTGCCCGAAAGATAGTTCAGGAGCTGCCGCTCCGGATCTTCTCCTTCGCGTTGGTAGAACGAAAAGCCGCATGCGTCCGCAATGGCCGCCGGCATCAGCGCCCGCCTCTCCACCGCCGCAAGCGGGACCCAGAACGTGCCGTTTGGGAAGAGCGACTCCCCGCTGCTCGCCGCCGTCCGCCCGGCTGCCTCCAGCGCCAGGCGCGTCTTGCCAATGCCCCCCGGCCCGACCAGCGTCACCAGCCGGCAATCCTCGCTCCCCAGCATCCCCAGGATCTCGGCCAGCTCCTCCTCCCGCCCGACGAGGGGCGACGACGGCACGGGCAGCCGGGTCGCCGCCACCGGAGGCATCCCGCAGCCCCAACTCGTGCCGGTGCCCGCTTCCGTCATGCCGTGGGAGGCCACGGTGCCGGCCGTAGCGCCGGTCCGGCTCGCCTGGATCTGCTCGTACAGCCGCACCGTCGCCTCTTCGGGTGCCGCCCGCACTTCCTCCTTCAGCATGCGGGCACACTCTTCGAATTGGCGGAGCGCCGCCGCCCGCTGGCCCGACTGGGCATAGAGCACCATCAGCCGGCGGTGCGCGGCCTCCTGAAGGGGGTCGAGGGCCAGCCACCGCCGGGCATGGGCGACTGCCTCTCCGTACCGCCCTGCGGCGCCCAGGTGGCCGGCCAGCCGCTCCAGGGCCGTCGCCAGCGCCTGCCGCACGCTCTCCGCCTCAAAAAAGTGCCACTCCTCAAAGGCCGGGCTGTCGGGCAGCGAAAAGCCGGCCAGCAGCTCGCCGCGGCAAATCCGCACCGCCGCCTCCAGCGCCGGCACGCACGCCTCACACGCTTCCCCGGCGTCGTGGCCGTGCGCCAGCGTTTCCACCAGGTGGGCGCGAAACGCCGCCACGTCGATCCACAAGCCCTCGCCCTGCCTCAGCGCGATGCGGTCGCCATCCAGGTCGAGCCACGCCGGGCCCACTGCCTTGTTGAGTGCCCACAGTGTCCGGCGCAGGTTGGCGTGGGCGCGCTCCGGCTCGTATTCCGGCCACAACAGCGCCGCGAGTGCCTCGCGACTGTGCGCTGTGCCCGTGACCGCCAGGTAGGACGCCAGGGCCACCGCCTTGCGCGTGTCC
The DNA here is from genome assembly GCA_963701775.1 of uncultured Chloroflexia bacterium. GTDB lineage: Bacteria > Chloroflexota > Anaerolineae > JAAYZQ01 > JAAYZQ01 > DAOQVR01. Next base: position 564 of record CAVPBH010000001.1, on the reverse strand, counting down.
ACATGCACCGGCTGGCCGTCCCGCTCCATGCGGGGCGGCCCCAACAGCCACACGTGGAACGAGCCCGGATTGCTTGCCTCTTTCACACCTTCTCCGCCGTGACCAAGTCTCTCACGCGCCCAATCCTAGCACGGGTCGGCTCCCCGGTCAACTGCCGACATCCGCTCCCTTTCCTACCGTAACGCCTGCCGTAACGCCCGCCGTGACATCCCCGTGCCGCCCCACCTCTATACTGGCCTCAGAGAGTGAGAAGGGGCAAGGGCGGGAAGGCTCAGAAAGGGGGGCACGATGCTGCAGAACGGATCGATCTTGATCACAGGAACAGAGTGGGCGGCGGCCGGCGGGCGCCTCGGCCACAGCCAGGTGGTCCGCGCTGCTGCGCAGGCCTACCGCGAAGCGCGCCTCTCGGCCGGATTGGCTCGGCTCAGCGCCCGGCTCACCGGGCGGTCGAGCCGGCTGCTGGACCTCGATGACGCCGCGCAGCCGGCACAGGGCTCTCACTATGCGGGGCTGCGCTCTGTCCGGCTGGCCCGCATCGTCGGCAGCGAGGGCCGCAGCGAGGAC